>NZ_CM161511.1:515000-4936333 GCF_056725085.1 Xanthomonas sp. NCPPB 901
GGAAAGGCATAGACAGCCAGGAGGTTGGCTTAGAAGCAGCCACCCTTTAAAGAAAGCGTAATAGCTCACTGGTCGAGTCGGTCTGCGCGGAAGATTTAACGGGGCTAAGCAGTGAACCGAAGCTTGGGGTGCATCGCGATAAGCGATGCGCGGTAGAGGAGCGTTCCGTAAGCCTGTGAAGGTGGATTGAGAAGTCTGCTGGAGGTATCGGAAGTGCGAATGCTGACATGAGTAACGACAATGCGGGTGAAAAACCCGCACGCCGAAAGCCCAAGGTTTCCTTGCGCAACGTTAATCGGCGCAGGGTGAGTCGGCCCCTAAGGCGAGGGCGAAAGCCGTAGTCGATGGGAAGCAGGTTAATATTCCTGCACCTCGCGTAAGTGCGATGGAGGGACGGAGAAGGTTAGGTGTACCGGGCGTTGGTTGTCCCGGGGAAAGGCGGTAGGTTTGGATCTTTGGCAAATCCGGGATCCTTTAAGACCGAGCACCGAGACGAGTCTTTTAGACAAAGTCACTGATACCACGCTTCCAGGAAAAGCTCCTAAGCTTCAGCTTACGCAGACCGTACCGTAAACCGACACAGGTGGGTAGGATGAGAATTCTCAGGCGCTTGAGAGAACTCGGGTGAAGGAACTAGGCAACATGGCACCGTAACTTCGGGAGAAGGTGCACCCTTTTTGGTGGCTCGTGCGAGCTATAGCTGAAGAGGGTCGCAGAAACCAGGCCGCTGCGACTGTTTATCAAAAACACAGCACTCTGCAAACACGAAAGTGGACGTATAGGGTGTGACGCCTGCCCGGTGCTGGAAGGTTAATTGATGGGGTCAGCCGCAAGGCGAAGCTCTTGATCGAAGCCCCAGTAAACGGCGGCCGTAACTATAACGGTCCTAAGGTAGCGAAATTCCTTGTCGGGTAAGTTCCGACCTGCACGAATGGCGTAACGACAGCGGCGCTGTCTCCACCCGAGACTCAGTGAAATTGAAATCGCTGTGAAGATGCAGCGTTCCCGTGGCAAGACGGAAAGACCCCGTGAACCTTTACTATAGCTTTACACTGAACGTTGAGTTCGTCTGTGTAGGATAGGTGGGAGGCTATGAAACCATGGCGCTAGCTGTGGTGGAGCCATCCTTGAAATACCACCCTGTCGTGCTTGACGTTCTAACCTAGGTCCGTTATCCGGATCGGGGACCGTGTATGGTGGGTAGTTTGACTGGGGCGGTCTCCTCCTAAAGAGTAACGGAGGAGCACGAAGGTACGCTCAGCGCGGTCGGACATCGCGCACTGTGTGCAAAGGCATAAGCGTGCTTGACTGCAAGATCGACGGATCAAGCAGGTACGAAAGTAGGTCTTAGTGATCCGGTGGTTCTGTATGGAAGGGCCATCGCTCAACGGATAAAAGGTACTCCGGGGATAACAGGCTGATACCGCCCAAGAGTTCATATCGACGGCGGTGTTTGGCACCTCGATGTCGGCTCATCACATCCTGGGGCTGTAGTCGGTCCCAAGGGTATGGCTGTTCGCCATTTAAAGTGGTACGCGAGCTGGGTTCAGAACGTCGTGAGACAGTTCGGTCCCTATCTGCCATGGGCGTTGGAGATTTGAGAGGGGCTGCTCCTAGTACGAGAGGACCGGAGTGGACGAACCTCTGGTGTTCCGGTTGTCACGCCAGTGGCATTGCCGGGTAGCTATGTTCGGAAGCGATAACCGCTGAAAGCATCTAAGCGGGAAGCGCGCCTCAAGATGAGATCTCCCGGGACACAAGTCCCCTTAAGGAACCATGTAGACTACGTGGTTGATAGGTCAGGTGTGTAAGTGCAGCAATGCATTGAGCTAACTGATACTAATGATCCGTGCGGCTTGACCATATAACCTCAAGATGCTTCCTCATAAGCATCCCTTAGCGCGACACACGTCGATCGCTCTCACTCGCTCGCTACATCACACCCTATGAGAGGCTGGCGCCCATGCCGTCCTCGGTCCATCGACCGAGTACCGCACGCGGCGACACTCCAACCGTCTCCCTGGTGAAATTAGCGCTGTGGAACCACCCGATCCCATCCCGAACTCGGAAGTGAAACGCAGCTGCGCCGATGGTAGTGTGGCTCAAGCCATGCGAGAGTAGGTCATCGCCAGGGGCTTTACCCCAAATCCCCGTCCCACAAGGACGGGGATTTTTTATTGCGCCTGGGAAAAGCGCACTGCCGCGCGTGGGCGCATCGTCAGGCTGAAATGGACCCATTGGCAGCGGCGCCTGCCCTCACCGGTAAAGCCCATCGCGGCTGAAGCCGCTCCCACAGCTCAATCAGGGGCCCGCCCCAGGGGGGCGGAAGCAGGTGCATCGAGGTGTCCTGAAGGCGTCATTGGTGGTGCGGACAGGACATGCGCCGCTCCGCCGCGCGGCGTGCTTGCATGGTCAGATCAGGAAACGGACCGAGGCATCGCGCCCCAGACCGATCTGCGATGCCCCGACACCACTGCATTGAAGATGCGCAATGGCGCGTGCCGCTGTAGTCGCGTTGCAGTCCCTCCGTGAAGCCGCCGCTGGATGCTGGCGTTCCAATGCCCGTGGGGACGACGGCGCTAGCGCGGCGAATCCGGCAATGTGCTGATCGACAGCCGCAAGGACGCCGTGCCGTCGGAGTCGTGCACGTGCGGAGGGCCTGCACATGCAACTGCCATCGCGTTCGCTGTCCAGGCTCCGGCGTCGTCCACATCGTGCTGCGCGTTGATCGCTGCAGCTCATTCGCAGCCCCACGTCAGCGATGCCCCTCATCGCCGTCCTCCACGTGATCGATGAGGTGGGTCTGCGTTCAGCTATACGCGTGCGCCAGTCCACAACTATCCGTCCGCACAGCAAGTTTTGGATGGGCGCATCGCACTGTTCCATCCTGTGATGCGTCTCTTTCAAGTCACGCCGCTTAGACTTTTTCCCGATTCTGGCGACCGCGTGGGCATCTATTGCCTGCTTCGCGCATCGTCTTTCGGCTCCTCCACCCACGATGAGGTCTTTGTCATGAGCCAAGCCCATGGATATGCCGCCCAGGCGTCCAATCAGCCGCTGACCCCCTTCACCTTCGAGCGCCGCGCGCTCGGCGCGCACGACATCAGCATCGAGATCCTCTACTGTGGCGTCTGCCACTCGGATCTGCACACCGCCCGCAACGAGTGGCAGAACACCCAGTACCCGTCGGTCCCGGGCCATGAAATCGTCGGCCGCATCACCGCGGTGGGCGACCAGGTCGGCGCCTTCAAGGTCGGCGACCTGGCCGGCGTCGGCTGCATGGTCGATAGCTGTCGGCATTGCGCCTCCTGCGCCGATGGCGAGGAGCAGTACTGCGAGAACGGCTTCGTCGGCACCTACAACGGCCCGATGTTCGGTGGCGAGAACACCTACGGCGGCTACTCCGATCACATCGTGGTCGACGAGAAGTACGCGCTGCATATCCGCCACGATGTTTCGCAACTGGCCGCGGTGGCGCCGCTGCTGTGCGCCGGCATCACCACCTATTCGCCGCTCAACCACTGGAAGGTCGGCCCGGGCAAGAAGGTTGGCATCGTCGGCCTGGGCGGCCTCGGGCACATGGGCGTGAAGATCGCTCACGCCATGGGCGCGCACGTGGTGCTGTTCACCACCTCGGCTGGCAAGCGCGAGGATGCGCTGCGCCTGGGCGCGAACGAAGTGGTGGTGTCGAAGAACGCCGACGAAATGGCGGCGCACACCAATAGCTTCGACTTCATCCTCAATACCGTGGCGGCACCGCACGATCTGGATGCGTTCCTGGCCTTGCTCAAGCGCGACGGCACCATGACCCTGGTCGGCGCGCCGGCCGAGCCGCATCCGTCGCCGACGGTGTTCAACCTGATCATGAAGCGGCGCCAGTTGGCTGGCTCGCTGATCGGCGGCATCCGCGAGACCCAGGAAATGCTGGATTTCTGCGCCAAGCACGGCATCGTGTCCGACATCGAGACGATCGAGATGGCGCAGATCAACGAGGCCTACGAACGCATGCTCAAGGGCGACGTGAAGTACCGCTTCGTCATCGACATGGCCAGCCTGGCACAGACTAAGCAGGCGGCCTGAGGCGGTTGTCCGCGGTAGCGGCCGGTTACCACGGACACATCACGCGTCACCGCGCGACCATGGAAGCCCGGGCAGGAGCATGCCCGGGCTTTTCTTTTGGAGAGCGTGCCGCTTAGTGTGCCGCAAGGGCAACGGATCCATCGCCTCCAGGCGACGGATCGCGGCATCTGAGGGACGCAGTCACTATGCACCGGATGATCGAGCCGACCGATGCGCAGAGCAGTGCATGGGCGCAGAGCGAGCTACCCGGGTTAGGGACAATGCTCAGTGACGGCAGCGAATGCGGGTTGCCGCGGTCGAAGAAGACCGTTAAAAACGCCAGTTCGAGTCGCTACGGCAGACCGGCAGACCGGCAGACCGGCATACCGGCATACCGACCGACTGCCTACGACTGCGCGTTGTACGCCAATGGGGCGCGGACATCCAAGCGACCGGTGCGCGATCCGCCGGTGTAGGAGCGGCTTCAGCCGCGACCAGAGTGACGGGAGCGTCCGTCGCGGCTGAAGCCGCTCCTACAGGTGCGCTTTCTGTCGTGATTCGAGGCATCTCGAAGAGGCCCCCAGAACAGTGCACCCGCAACGCGCCGTTGAACATGATCGGATGGAAGCTGGCACCGCGATGATGGCAACGCATGCCGTCGTATTCCGCGCGCCCCATGCCGCCCGTCGCATGACCGACGCCCACAAATGACAACGGCGCCGAAGCGCCGTTGCCATGACACCGCAGAACGCAGCCGCCTACTTGGCGGAGGCAGGCGCCGCTGCCGGCAGCGACGTCGGCCGGCCCATCATCTTGTCGCGTGCGGCCTTGAACGGATTGTCCGGGTACCAGTTCGGCCAGCTGTCGCCTGCCGCCAGTTCCTTGCCGAGGCCGTAGACCGCCTGCAGGTCGTCCATCACGCCATCGAGCTTCCAGGTCGCCGGGTCGTACTCGTCGGCCGGCGTGTGGTAGCGCTTGGCGTAGTCCGCCGCGGCACGGCGTCCGGCCTCGATGCCGCCGTCGACCAAGTCCTCGCCGCCGTCGATGTACAGCGCGGGCACGCCGGCCTTGGCGAAGTTGAAGTGATCGGAACGGAAGTAGAACCCGCTCTGCGGCGCGTCCTCGGCGTGCAGCACGCGGCCTTGCGCGGCGGCGATGGGCTTGAGCATGTCTTCCAGTTGGGAGCTACCGAACCCGTTGACCACCAGGTCCTTGGCGCGCCCGGCCACCGGCATCGCGTCCAGGTTGATGACGCCGGCGATCTTGTTCAACGGGAAGGTCGGATGCGCCACGTAGTACTTGGAACCGAGCAGCCCCGACTCTTCCAGGGTCACCGCCAGGAATACCACCGAGCGCTCGGGCTTGGGCTGCTGGTGCACGAATGCATCGGCGATTTCCAGGATGCCGGCCACGCCGGTGGCGTTGTCGACCGCGCCGTTGTAGATGTTGTCGCCGGGTTCGCCGTCGTGCTTGCCCAGGTGATCCCAGTGCGCCATGTACAGCACCGCTTCGTCGGCGCGGCTGCTGCCGGGCAGCACGCCGACCACGTTGCGCGAGGTCTTCTCGGCGATGGTGCTCTTCAGGTCCACCGAGAGCTTGGCCTTCAGCGGGACCGGCTTGAAGCCGCGCTTGCTGGCGTCCTTGTACGCCTGCGCCAGATCCAGGCCGGCATCGGCGAACAGCTGCTTGGCCGCCGCGGCGGTGATCCAGCCCTGCACTGGGATGCGCGGCTCCGGATCGTCCTTCGCCGGCAGGTCGTACTGCGCGCCGGACCAGGAATTCTTGACCACGTCCCAGCCGTAGCTGGCGCCGGGCGTGTCGTGCACGATCAGCGCGGCGGCGGCGCCCTTGCGCGCGGCTTCCTCGAACTTGTAGGTCCAGCGCCCGTAGTAGGTCATGCGCTTGCCTTCGAACAGGCTGCCGTCGCCGGTGTGGAAGCCGGGGTCGTTGACGAACATCACCACGGTCTTGCCCTTCCAGTCCTGGCCGGCGTAGTCGTTCCACTTCTGCTCCGGCGCGTCGACGCCGTAGCCGACGAAGACCATGTCGCTGCCGTCGAGCTTGACCTCGGGCTGGCCGGTGCGCGTGCCCACCACCATGTCGGTACCGAAGGCGAGCTGGCGCGCCGTGCCGTCGTGCGCGATGGTGAGCGTGGTGCCGGGGGCGGCGGTGGTCTCGGTCATCGCCACGTCCTGGAACCAGCTGTCGCCGTTGCCCGGTTGCAGGCCGATGCGCTGCATCTGGTCGCGGATGTAGGCGACCGTCTTGTCTTCGCCCGGCGTGCCGGGACCGCGGCCTTCGAAGGCGTCGGAGGACAGCGTCTTGACCAGTTCGGCGAAGTCCGCCGGCGCGATCCCGGTCGAAAACGCATGCGTGGGCGGCGCAGCGGGCGCGGGCGTCGCGGCCGGTGGCGCGGCGTCGGCGGCCGGGGCGGGCGCTTCGCGTTTGCACGCGGTCAGCGCCGCCGCCGCGGCCAGGCACAGCACGAGCTTGCGGGACATGAGGGCTCCTGGTGGCGAAGGACCCCTGGATTCTATAGGCAAGCCGCGCCCGCCCGGGCAGGCGCGGCGACGCGGCACGGCTCAGTTGTTCGGCGCGGTGTCGCCGTCGAAGGGCAGCGCGGTGGCGCCGGTGATCGGTCCGGTCTTGGCGCTGCGGTGCACGTAGAGGGTGACTTCGCGCTCGAAGCGCAGCGGACCGTCGATCACCGCACGCGGGCCGACGATGACCCGCGGCTTGCGCGCCGGCTTGAACGACATGCTGAAGCTGGGCTTGTTGATCGAGATGCCGCCGCCCACATGCGAATCGTGGCCGACGGTGATGTCGCCGTTGACCGTCTCGATGCCATGGTCCAGCTGCGTGGCGACCAGGCCGATGCTGCCGTTGACGCTCTCGATGCCGCCGCCGACACGGCTGCCGCGGTCGACGAAGATGCCGCCGTTGACGGTTTCGATGGAACCGGCGACCTGTGCGCGCTCGGCGATGGTGATGCCGCCGTTGACCGTGGACAGCCCCTTGGTCTGCGCGCCGTCGGCGACCTTGACGCTGCCGTTGACCGTTTCCACGCTGCCCACCTGGGCGCCGGACTGGACCTTGATGCTGCCGTTGATGGTTTCCAGGTCCCCGTACTGCTGGCCGGCGTCGGCGGTGATGCTGCCGTTGACCTTGCTGATGCCCTCGCCCGCGAATGCCGGGCCGGCCATCAGGGCCAGAGCCAGCACAACCGCCAGATGCATGCGTTTCATCCCTCACCTCCCGGGCGCCGACACCGCGGCGGCAATCAATCGTGGGGCGATCACAACACGCTTCGCTACAATCCACACCTGCCTGAAGTCACTGGACCTCCCCTTGCCCGCAACCGCTCCTGTCCCGTTGCGTTCCACCGCATCTCGCGCGGTCGAGCGGTGTGCGCCCGGGCATGGGCGCCGGCTGTTGTGCAGCCTGCTGGCGGTGGCGTGGCTGCTGACTGCCGGGTTGGCCGTGGCGCAGAATCCGCGCGAGGCGGAAAAGCGCCTGGAGAAGGTGCGCGGCGAGCTGAAGAGCGTGGCCGAGGAGCGCCGGCAACTGGAAGGCAAGCGCGGCGACGCTGCGCGCCAGTTGCGCGAGGCCGACGAAAAGGTCGCCGCCACCGGCCGCAGTCTGGCGCAGACGCAACAGGCGCTGCAGCGGCACCAGCAGACCCTGGCCGAGCTCGAACGCAAGCGCGATGGCCTGCGCAGCGGCTTGGCGCGCCAGCGCGCCGAACTGGCGCAGCTGCTGCGCGCGGCCTACGCCATCGGCAGCAATGCGCCGCTGAAGCTGCTGCTGGCGCAGGACCGCGTGGCCGATGCCAACCGCCTGCTGGCCTATCACCGCTATCTGCAGCGCGAGCGCGCGCAGCGCATCGCCACGCTGACCCACGAACTGCAGGCGCTGGAACAGGTGCAGCGCGAGGTCGTCGAACAGAAGCAGCAACTGAGCGAGGCCCAGCGCCGCCAACAGGAACAAGCGCAGGCCCTGCAACGCGACCGCAAGCAGCGCGCCAGCGTGGTCTCGGAACTGGACCAGCGCTACCAGGACCGCAGCGAACGCGAGAAGGCGCTGGGCCAGGACGCCAAGGCGCTGGAAACCCTGCTCGCCAACCTGCGTGCCGCCGCGGCGCGCGCCGAGGCCGAGCGCCGTGCCGCGGCCAGGCGCGAAGCGGCCGAGCAGGCGGCGCAGGCCAAGGCCGCGGCGAAGGCCGGGCGTGGCGGTGGCAAGGTGCCGCCCAGGGTGGTCGCCTCGGCGCCGCCGTTGAAGGTCGGTGGCCTGGGCTGGCCGCTGTCGGGCGACCTGATCGCGCGCTACGGCGGCCGGTTGCCCGACGGGCGCACCAGCAGCGGCGTGCTGATCGCTGCGCCCGCCGGCAGCACCGTCACCGCGGTCGCCGACGGCACCGTGGTGTTCTCCGACTGGATGACCGGCTACGGCATGATCCTGATCGTGGATCACGGCAACGGCTACATGAGCCTGTACGCGCACAACGACACCCTGCTGCGCGACGCCGGCGCCAAGGTCAAGCGCGGCGATGCGGTGGCCAAGGTCGGCAATTCCGGCGGCCAGGGCCGCCCGGCGCTGTACTTCGAATTGCGCCGCAATGGCCAGCCGGTGGATCCATCGTCGTGGCTGCAGCGCCGCTGAGCCACGCCGCTGCGGCGCGTTCAACGCGAATTTAGCTCGGCTTCGCGCATAATCCGGACAACCGCGCCGTGCACGGTGCGGGTCTTCCCCAATCGGAGTGCTTCATGCGCGTAGTCCTGTCCGCAGCCCTGTTGCTCGCTCTGGCGCCGCTGCCGTCGATGGCGCAACGCGCCGAGACGCAGACGCCCACGGCCCCGGCGGCCAGCGCCGACGATCCGGATAGCACCGAATCGGCCAGCGCCAAGGTGCCGCTGGACGAGATCCGCCGCTACGTCGCGGTCTACAACGCGGTGAAGGAAGCCTACGTCGATCCGGTCGACGACAAGAAGCTGATGCAGTCCGCGATCCGTGGCCTGCTGCTGGACCTGGATCCGCACAGCACCTATTTCAGCAAGGAAGACGCCGAAGCCTTCGACGAGCAGACCAGCGGCGCCTACGACGGCATCGGCGTGGAGCTGCTGCAGTTGCCGGACAACACGCTCAAGGTGGTGTCGCCGATCGACGACACGCCCGCCGCGCGCGCCGGCCTGCGCTCGGGCGACATCATCATCGCCATCGACGGCAAGCCGATCAGCGCAGTCAAGGCGATGGAGCCGCTGCGCGGCGAGGCGGGCAGCAAGGTCGTGCTGACCATCGCCCGCGACAAGGTCGACAAGCCGTTCGACGTCACCCTGACCCGGCAGACCATCCGCGTGGCCAGCGTGCGCAGCCGCATGCTCGAACCGGGCTACGGCTACATCCGCATCAGCACCTTCCAGGCCGATACCGGCGCCGATTTCCACAAGCAGCTGCAGCAGTTGCAGGCGCAGGCCGGCGGCAAGCTGCGCGGGCTGGTGCTGGACCTGCGCAGCAATCCGGGCGGCCTGCTGACCGCGGCGGTGCAGGTGGCCGACGACGTGCTCGACAAGGGCACCATCGTCAGCACCCGCGGGCGCATCTCGGTCAGCGATTCCAAGTTCGACGCCACGCCCGGCGACCTGCTCAACGGCGCGCCGATGGTGGTGCTGGTGGATGCCGGCTCGGCCAGCGCTTCGGAAGTGCTGGCCGGCGCGCTGCGCGACAACAAGCGCGCGCGCATCGTCGGCAGCCGCACCTTCGGCAAGGGCTC
Source organism: Xanthomonas sp. NCPPB 901 (assembly GCF_056725085.1). NCBI lineage: Bacteria > Pseudomonadati > Pseudomonadota > Gammaproteobacteria > Lysobacterales > Lysobacteraceae > Xanthomonas > Xanthomonas sp. NCPPB 901. The sequence continues at coordinate 524,827 of NZ_CM161511.1, forward strand.
GGTGCAGACCGTGCTGCCGCTGGACAACGGCGACTCGGTCAAGCTGACCACGGCGCGCTACTACACCCCCAGCGGCAAGTCGATCCAGGCCAGCGGCATCGTGCCCGACGTGGTGCTGCACCCGGAGGCCAGCGCGGACGATGCCGACAAGCCGGCCGCGATCGCCGACTACAGCGAAGCGACCCTGCCGGGCCACCTGCATGGCGACGACGAGGGCGCCGAGGGCTACACCGCCGGCGACGTGCTGCCGGGCGATGGCCCGATCGCGCAGGCGCTGGCCGAACTGAAGCAGCCCGGCGCGGTGGCACGGGCGGCCGCGGCGGCACCGGCCGGCAAGGGCAAGGCCAAGCCGGCGCACAAGCCGACGGGCGTGGCGCCGAAGGCGGCGCCGGCGAAGCCGCCGGTGGTGGAACCGGCCAAGCCTGAAGCGGCCAAGCCGGCGTCCAGCGCCGCCGAACCGGCGCCTGCCTCCGGTTCCTGAGCCGGTCGCGGCGCGCAATAGCCCGGGCGCGCCGCAGGCGCTGCGCGAGGGCGTCAGCCGCGCGCGGTCAGCACCTCGGGATTGGCCAGGTGCTGCGGCGCGCCGGCGGCGAAGGCCAGTACGTTGTCGAAGGCGGTCCCGAGGTAGAGCGCGTAGCTGGCCCGTTCGACGTAGCCCAAATGCGGCGTCGCCAGCACGCGCGGGTGCCGCAGCAGCGGATGCTGCGGATCCAGCAGCGGTTCCTGCTCGAACACGTCCAGTGCCGCCTGCCCGGGGCGGCCGGCTTCCAGCGCCGCCAGCAGCGCGCCGGGGGCGAGCAGTTCGGCGCGGCTGGTATTGACCAGCAAGGCGTCCGGTTTCATCCGCAGCAGGTCGTCCAATCCGATCTGGTGGCGGGTGGCCGCGACCAGGCGGCGATGCAAGCTGAGGACGTCGCTCTCGGCGAACAGCGCCGCGCGGCTGGTGGCGACCGCGAAGCCGTCGGCCCGCGCCTGCGCGCAGCTGTCTTCGCTGCCCCACACCTGCACCTGCATGCCGAAGGCGCGGCCGTAGGCGGCGACGCGGCGGCCGATCTTGCCGTAGCTCCAGATGCCCAGCGTCAGGCCATCCAGGCTGCGGCCCAGCTGCGCATCGCCGGTGGCCTGCCAGCGCCCGGCCAGCAGCGCATCGCGGTAGGCCGGCAGGCGCCGGCTGGCCGCCATCAGCAGCGCCCAGGTCAGTTCCGCCGGCGCCACCGGCGAGCCGACGCCTTCGGCCACGGCCACGCCGCGGGCGGTGCAGGCGGCCAGGTCGATGTGCTCGCCGATCCGCCCGGTCTGGCTGATCAGGCGCAGCTTCGGCAGTTGCGCCAGCAGGGCGTCGTCGATGCGGGTGCGCTCGCGGATCAGCACCAGCGCCTCGGCCTCGGCGGCGTGGCGGACCAGGGTCGCGCGGTCGGGCGCCAGCGCGGTCAGCACCTCGACGTGGTGCGCCTGCAGCCGCGCGAAGCAGGGCAGGTGGCGCACCGCATCCTGATAGTCGTCGGCGACCAGGATGCGCATCGGCTCAGCGTGGCTTGCCGGGCATCGGGAACGGCGTGACCACTTTTTCGCCGGTGGCCGCGTCGCGGATCGCCGACGGCCCCTTCTTCTCCACCTCTTCGATGCGCACGATGCTCTGCATCGGCAGGTGCAGGGTCTTGGTGGCGCCGAACTCCTCGCGCAGGCGCTCTTCGGTGGGATCGATCACCAGCCCGTCGTGCACGTCGAACACCAGCGTGCCGATCTCGGTGAAGCCCCACAGGTGGCTGCTGCCGACGTGCTGGCAGTACAGCTCGTAGACCTTGCCGTGGTTGAGGAAGGTCACTTTGTACAGGTGCTTGAACATGCCCGCAGTATAAGGCGCGCCTGTCCCCGCACGCGGCTCAGAAGCCCTTGCGCTTGCGCAGCCGCCGTGCGATCGCCGCGCGCACGTACAGGCCGTAGACCATGCCGAAGGCGAACCCGGCCAGGTGCGCCGACCACGCCACCATGCCGAACGCCGGGCCGATGTAGGCGAACACCACCTGCAGCGCCGCCCAGGTGCCGATCAGCAGCGAGGCAGGGGCGCGCACGAATTCCAGGAACAGCCCCAGCGGCAGCACCACGCCGAGCTTGGCCCGCGGGAACAGCGCTAGGTAGGTGCCGATCAGCGCCGAGACCGCGCCGCTGGCGCCGATGATCACCCGGTCCGGGGTGCCGATCGCGAACACCGCAGCCAGGTTGGAGATCGCCCCGCCGCCCAGGAACAGCAGCAGGAACCGCCACGGCCCCAGCACGCGCTCGGCGGGCAGGCCGAAGATCAACAGGAACACCAGGTTGCCGAGCAGGTGCGACCAGTCGGCGTGCAGGAACAGCGCGGTGAACAGGCGCAGCACGCTGCCGTCCTGCACCGTGGCCAGCCAGTCGCGCGGGCTGCCGACCCCGGCCGAGAGCGCACCCCAGTCCAGCCACAGCGTCGCGCGCGCCTCGTCGGGGCGGCTGATCGACCACAGGAAGGCCAGCCACATCGCCGCGAACAGCAGCGGGGTGGCCCAGCGCAGCGTGGTGCGTTCGCGGGATGGGATGGAGACGAACATGCGAAGGAGGGGAACCGGAAACTGCTAGGGACGCCACGATAACGGCTTCATCCGGCTGAACACACGCCCACTCCACACGAACCTGAACGTATCATGTCGTTATTGTTGAGTTAACGCGGAGGCGTATACTCGCATACGGCGTCGTATGTCGGGAGGGGACTCCGGCGCGCCTTTCCGGACCTTTTCGGCCCGGGAATGCGCAGGCGCGAACACAGACAATTCGTCTTCCGGAGAAAAACTAGCCATGCAAAACGCAACCCAGTTCGTCCGTTTCACCGCTCTGGCCGTCGGCATCGTCGGCGCGCTGGCCATGGGCCAGGCGCACGGCGCCGCGTTCCAGCTCAAGGAGAACAGCGCCAAGGGCCTGGGCCGCGCCTTTGCCGGCTCCGGCAGCGCCCCCGGCGACGCCTCCATCATCGCCACCAACCCGGCCGGCATGCGCCAGCTCGACGGCCGCCAGTTCCAGGCCGACGTCAGCGCCATCCAGTTCTCGGCCAAGTACCAGGGCGACGGCGGCACCTACGCCACCGGCGCGCCGATCTCCGGCGGCCGCGGCGGCGACGCCGGCATGATCGCGCCGGTCCCGGCGGTGTACTTCCACCTGCCGTTCGGCGAGAACAACAACATGCACTTCGGCTCCTCACTGACCGTGCCGTTCGGCTTCAAGACCGAATACGACCGCGACTGGGTCGGCCGCTACAACGGCGTCAAGACCGAGCTGCAGGCGATCGACCTGAACTTCGCCTTCTCCTACGACGTCAACCCGTACGTGTCGTTCGGCGCGTCGGTGTTCGCCGAGCGCCTGGACATCGACCTGAGCAACGCCGTCGACTTCGGCACCATCCTGGCCTCGCGCCGCGTGCCGGGCTTCGCGCCGGGCAGCGCCGACGGTTTCTCGCGCATCAAGGGCGACAACACCGCGGTCGGCTTCACCCTGGGCGGCCTGTTCAGCGTCGACGAGCACACCCACATCGGCTTCAGCTACCGCTCGCAGGTCGAGCACAAGATCACCGACGGCGACGCCGACTTCACCGTGCCGGGCAGTGCGGCCACCGTGCTGGCCGTCGCCGCGCCGGGCACCTTCGTCGACACCAAGGGCCGCGCCACGGTCAAGCTGCCGGCCAGCGCCACCGCCAGCTTCACCCATGACATCAACGAGCAGTGGACGGTGATGGCCGACGTCACCCGCACCGCCTGGAGCAAGTTCGACAAGGTCACCGTCGACTTCGCCTCCAACCAGCCCGACAGCGTGCTGGACTTCTCGTACCGCGACACCACCTTCGTCTCGCTGGGTGCCGACTACCGCATGAGCGACACGCTGACCCTGCGTGGCGGCCTGGCCTACGACCAGACCCCGACCACCGACCAGCACCGCGACGTGCGCGTGCCGGACGCGAGCCGCAAGTGGGTCTCGCTGGGTCTGACCTGGAAGCCGTCCGAGCAGGCCGAGTACAGCTTCGGCTACACCCACCTGTTCACCAGCGATCCGAGCATCGCCACCACCAGCGCCACCGGCAACCGCCTGGTCGGCGACTACGACGTGAGCGGCAACGTGCTGGCGGCCTCGGTCAACTACAAGTTCTGATCGCAGGCGCTTCGCAGCTCACGAAAAAGCCCCGCTTCGGCGGGGCTTTTTTTGTGCCTGTCCGCGGCGTGCGGTGCACGCTGCGGCAGGCCGCGCTCGGCGCAGGTTCCGGGCGGAACGCTGCGCCAGCGGGGCGGCTCAGTCGCCCAGGGTCAGCAGCGAGGCGTTGCCGCCGGCGGCGGTGGTGTTGACCGTCACCACCTTCTCGGTGGCGAAGCGCAGCAGGTAGTGCGGGCCGCCGGCCTTGGGGCCGGTGCCGGACAGGCCCTGGCCGCCGAACGGCTGCACGCCGACCACCGCGCCGATCTGGTTGCGGTTGACGTAGACGTTGCCCACCGCCACCCGCGAGGCGATGCGCTCGATGGTCTCGTCGATGCGCGAATGCACGCCCAGGGTCAGGCCGTAGCCGGTGGCGTTGATCTGGTCGATCACCGCGTCGAGCTGGTCGGCCTTCCAGCGGATCACGTGCAGCACCGGGCCGAAGATCTCGCGCTGCAACTGCGCCAGCGACTGCAGCTCGTAGGCGCGCGGGGCGAAGAAGCTGCCGTGCGCGGTGGCCGCGTCGGTGGCGGCGACGGCGATGGCGCGCGCTTCGCGGTCCATGCGCGCGGCGTGATCGGTGAGGATCTGCAGCGCATCGGCGTCGATCACCGGGCCGACGTCGGTGGACAGCAGGCCCGGGGCGCCGACCTTCAGTTCGGCCATCGCGCCGGCCAGCATGGTCATCACCTTGTCGGCGATGTCGTCCTGCACGAACAGCACGCGCGCGGCCGAGCAGCGCTGGCCGGCGGAGATGAAGGCGCTGGAGATCGCGTCCTTGACCACCGCTTCGGGCAGCGACGAGGAGTCGGCGATGAAGGCGTTCTGGCCGCCGGTCTCGGCGATCAGCACGCCGATGGCGGCATCGCGCGCGGCCAGCGCGCGGTTGATCGCGCGCGCGGTCTCGGTGGAGCCGGTGAAGGCGACGCCGGCCACGCGCGGATCGCGGGTCAGCGCGGCGCCGACGGTGGCGCCGTCGCCGGGCAGGAACTGCACCACCGCCTCCGGCACGCCGGCTTCGTGCAGCAGCTTCACCGCGGCATGGCCGACCAGGTTGGTCTGCTCGGCTGGCTTGGCGATGACGCTGTTGCCGGCGGCCAGCGCCGCGGCGACCTGGCCGAGGAAGATCGCCAGCGGGAAATTCCACGGGCTGATGCACACGAACACGCCACGGCCGTGCAGCTGCAGTTCGTTGGATTCGCCGGTCGGCCCGGGCAGGCGCTCGGGCGCACCGAACTGCGCGCGTGCCTGGCCGGCGTAGTAGCGCAGGAAATCCACCGCCTCGCGCACTTCGGCGACGCCGTCGGGCAGGGTCTTGCCGGCTTCCTTGACGCACAGCGCCATGAACTCGGGCATGCGCGCTTCCAGCAGGTCGGCGGCGTGTTCGAGGATGGTGGCGCGGCTGGCGGCCGGGGTGCGGTTCCAGGCCGGGTAGGCGGCCGCGGCATTGCTCAGCGCCTTTTCCACGGTGGCGGCATCGGCCGGCTTCCAGTGGCCGACGACCTGGCGGCGGTCGGCCGGGTTGGCGACCGGCAGCGCATCGCCGGCGATCACCGCGCCGGGCACCAGCGGCGCGGCCTGCCAGGGCTTGAGCGCGGCGTTGAGCTGGTCGGCCAGCGCGCGCAGGTCATTGTCGTTGGCGAGGTTGGCGCCCATGGAGTTCTTCCTGTTGTGGTTCTGGCTGCGCAGCAGATCGACCGGCAGCGGAATCTTCGGATGCGGGATGGAGGCGAACGCGGACACCGCTTCGACCGGATCGCGGATCAGGTCTTCGATGGCCACGTTCTCGTCGGTGATGCGGTTGACGAAGCTGGAGTTGGCGCCGTTCTCCAGCAGGCGCCGCACCAGGTACGGCAGCAGGTCCTCATGCGAGCCCACCGGCGCGTACACGCGGCAGGGCACGCCGAGGCGGTCGGCGGGGATCACCTCGGCGTAGAGGTCGTCGCCCATGCCGTGCAGCTTCTGGTGCTCGTAGTCGCGGCCGCCGGCGATGGCGCGCACCGCGGCGATGGTCTGCGCGTTGTGGGTGGCGAACATCGGATACAGCGCGTCGCTGTGCGCGAACAGGCGCTTGGCGCAGGCCAGGTAGGACACGTCGGTGTTCTGCTTGCGGGTGAACACCGGATAGCCCGGATGGCCTTCGACCTGCGCGCGCTTGATCTCCGCGTCCCAGTAGGCGCCCTTGACCAGGCGTACCGGGATGCGGCGGCCGACGCGGCGCGCCAGGTCGGCGAGGAAGTCGATGGTGTACGGGGTGCGCTTCTGGTACGCCTGCACCGCCAGACCGTAGCCTTCCCAGCCGTCCAGCGAGGGATCGGAGAAGGTGGCCTCGATGATGTCCAGCGACAGTTCCAGGCGGTCGGCTTCCTCGGCATCGACCGTGTAGCCGATGCCGTAGGACTTGGCCAGTTGCGCCAACTCCAGCACGCCCGGCACCAGCTCGGCCATCACCCGCGCGCGCTTGGCGTGCTCGTAGCGCGGGTACAGCGCCGAGAGCTTGATCGAGATGCTGGGCGCGGCGAACACCGCGTCCTTGCCGCCGCCCTGCGGGCGCTGCGCGGCGAAGTGCTTGCCGATGGCGTGGATCGCCTGGCGGTAGGCATCGAGATAGCGCTGCGCGTCCTTCATCGTCAGCGCGCCTTCGCCGAGCATGTCGAACGAATAGCGGTAGTGGGCGTTGTCGCCCTTCTTCGAGCGGGTCAGCGCTTCGCCGATGGTCCGGCCCATCACGAACTGGTGGCCCATGATCTTCATCGCCTGGCGCACCGCCAGGCGGATCACCGGCTCGCCGACGCGGCCGATCAGGCGCTTGAACGCGCCGGCCACGTCGGCGCGGGTGAGGTCGTTGATCTGCACCAGCTTGCCGGTGAGCATCAGGCCCCAGGTCGAAGCGTTGACCAGCAGCGAGTCGCTCTCGCCCATGTGCTTCTTCCAGTCCGCATCGCCGAGCTTGTCGCGGATCAGTTTGTCGGCGGTGTCCTGGTCGGGGATGCGCAGCAGCGCTTCGGCCACGCACATCAGCAGTACGCCTTCCTCGCTGCCGAGATCGTACTGGCGCATGAAGGCCTCGATCGCACCCTGGTCCTGGGCGCGAGCGCGTACCCGGGTGACCAGGTCGGCGGCCAGCGCCTGCACCTTGGCCTGGTCGGCCGCGGGCAGGCGCGCCTGCTCGAGCAGTTCGCGCACGTGTTCGGCTTCGTCCTTGAGCCAGGCGGCGGTGATCGCCGCGCGCAGGGCCTGCGGCGCGGGCGGGAGTTCGGGGGACAGCAACGGCGAAGGAGACGCGGACGGCATCGCCGGAACAGAGCCGGCGCCAGGCAGAGCGTTCATGCAGGAAAGGCCAGGGACAGAGCCCGCTATTTTATGTCAGCGCCTGCACGCGCAGGGCGTTACCGGCATCGCCGCGGCGATGCTGCGCGTGCCCAGGCTGAACACGAATCTAGTTGCGCTGCAGCATTTTTTGTGGTGAACGCGCGCTTGCCGCCGCGCAGGCCCGGGGCTACCATCCAGGCGTGCTCGCGGCTCGGGCGCGAGCGGTTCGGAAGCGCGGTTCGACATGATCGAAATGTTTCCGTTTTCTCCGGAGGGGTCGGGTACGCAGTTGCTGCTGCGGCCGCCGCGGGCGTTGAATGCCCGGCAATTCGTTCTGTTGTTCGTCGCACTGGCCGGGGCGATGTTGGCCGTGGCCGGGCTGGGCTGGCTCGCCGGCAATGTGTTCGCGCCTGCGTTCGCGCTGTTGCACAGCATGGTGGTGGCGCTCGCGCTGCATTGGTCGTGGCGCGGCGGCGAGCGCGAAGAGGAGATCCGGGTGGGTCCGGCGTGCGTGGAAGTGACCCATCCGAATGCAGGAACGCCGGCGTTCCGCGCCCATCCGCACTGGGTGCGGTTGCGGATCGAAGGCGACGACAGGGTGGTGCTGGCATCCAGCGGCAAGCAGGTCCGGGTCGGCGAGTTCCTCGGCCCCGACGAACGCCGGCAACTGGCGCAGACCCTGGAAGGCTTGCTGGCGGCCGCGACCGGCCGCAACCGATGACGCTCCAAGGGGTCTAGGCAATGAAGCAACGCGGCGGGTGGGTGCAACAGGCGGTCAGGGGCGGGATGGCGTTGGCGGCGGCGATGGCCGCACCGCTGGCATGGGCGCAGTCGGCCGATCCCAAGCCGTGGCAACTCAACATGGGACGGGGCGTGACCCAGAGCGCGCGCAACGCCTACGACGCGCACATGGTCGCGCTGTGGGTCTGCGTGGTCATCGGCGTGCTGGTGTTCGGCGCGATGGCCTATGCGATCTTCAAGTTCCGCAAGTCCAAGGGCGCGGTGCCGGCGCAGTTCACCCACAACACCAAGGCCGAGATCGTGTGGACGGTGATCCCGGTGCTGATCCTGATCGTGATGGCCTGGCCGGCCACGGCCAAGCTGATCGCGATGTACGACACCCGCGATGCCGAGATGACGGTGAAGGTCACCGGCTACCAGTGGATGTGGCGCTACGAATACCTGGGCGAGAACGTGGCGTTCACCAGCCGCCTGGCGCGCAGTTCCGACCGCCTGCGGCAGAGCGGCGCCGTGCCCACGATCGAGCAGGATCCGCACTACCTGCTGGACGTGGACAACCGGCTGGTGCTGCCGGTGAACACCAAGGTGCGTTTCGTCATCACCGCCGACGACGTCATCCACGCCTGGTGGGTGCCGGCGCTGGGGTGGAAGCAGGACGCCATCCCCGGGATCATCAACGAGGCCTGGACCAGCATCGACACCCCCGGGGTATACCGCGGCCAGTGCGCCGAGCTGTGCGGCAAGGACCACGGCTTCATGCCGATCGTGGTCGAGGCGGTGAGCAAGCAGGACTTCCAGAAGTGGCTGGCATCGCGCAAGCCGGCACCCGCCGCCGCGCCCGCGCCGGCCACGCCGGCGGCCCCGGCCGCCGCGCCGGCCACGTCCGACCCCGCTGCGGCGCCCGCGGACGCTCAGGCGCCGGCGGCGCCGCCGCAGGCGCGGCTGTCGCGTCCTCGTCCCGACTCGCACCTGACCGTGCAAGCCGCCTGATCTCCCGCACTCCTTTCCTGAGGTAGCCGCCATGGCCCATTCGGCAGTCGATCACCACGACGAGCACGGGCATCAGCAGAGCTTCGTCGAGCGTTGGTTGTTCTCCACCAACCACAAGGACATCGGCACGCTGTACCTGCTCTTCAGCTTCATCATGTTCATCGTCGGTGCCGCGATGAGCGTGATGATCCGCCTCGAACTTGCGCAACCGGGCCTGCAATACATCAAGCCCGAGCAGTTCAATCAGATGACCACCGTGCACGCGCTGGTGATGATCTTCGGCGGGGTGATGCCGGCCTTCGTCGGCCTGGCCAACTGGATGATTCCGCTGCAGATCGGCGCGCCGGACATGGCGCTGCCGCGCATGAACAACTGGTCGTTCTGGCTGCTGCCGGTGGCGTTCAGCCTGTTGCTGCTGACCTTCTTTCTCCCGGGCGGCGCGCCGGCCGGCGGCTGGACCATGTATCCGCCGCTGATGCTGCAGGGCGGCTACAACGTCGCCTTCTCGGTGTTCGCCATCCACGTCGCCGGCATCAGCTCGATCATGGGCGCGATCAACATCATCGCCACCGTGCTCAACATGCGCGCGCCGGGCATCGACCTGCTGAAGATGCCGATCTTCTGCTGGGCCTGGCTGATCACCGCGTTCCTGTTGATCGCGGTGATGCCGGTGCTGGCCGGCGCGGTGACCATGCTGCTCACCGACAAGTTCTTCGGCACCTCGTTCTTCAACGCCGCCGGCGGCGGCGACCCGGTGATGTACCAGCACATCTTCTGGTTCTTCGGGCATCCCGAGGTCTACATCATGATCCTGCCGGCGTTCGGCGTGATCAGCGAAATCATCCCGACCTTCAGCCGCAAGCCGCTGTTCGGCTACCAGGCGATGGTCTACGCGATCGCGGCGATCGCGTTCCTGAGCTTCATCGTCTGGGCGCATCACATGTTCACCGTGGGCATGCCGTTGGGCGGCGAGATCTATTTCATGTTCGCCACGATGCTGATCTCCATCCCCACCGGGGTGAAGGTGTTCAACTGGGTCAGCACCATGTGGCAGGGCTCGATGACCTTCGAGGCGCCGATGCTGTGGGCGATCGCCTTCGTCATCCTGTTCACCATCGGCGGCTTCTCGGGCCTGATGCTGGCGATCGTGCCGGCCGACTTCCAGTACCACGACACCTACTTCGTGGTCGCGCACTTCCACTACGTGCTGGTCACCGGCGCGGTGTTCGCGCTGATCGCGGCGGTGTACTACTGGTGGCCGAAGTGGACCGGGCGCATGTACAGCGAGCGCTGGGCCAAGTTCCATTTCTGGTGGACGATGCTGTTCGTCAACCTGTTGTTCTTCCCGCAGCACTTCCTCGGCCTGGCCGGCATGCCGCGGCGCATCCCCGACTACAACGTGGTGTTCGCCGACTGGAACCTGGTCAGCTCGATCGGCGCGTTCGGCATGTTCGTCACCCCGTTCCTGATGGCCGGCATCCTGCTGGCGTCGCTGCGCAACGGCGCGCGCGCCAAGGCGCGCGCGTGGGAAGGCGCGCGCGGCCTGGAGTGGACGGTGCCGTCGCCGGCGCCGGCGCATACGTTCACCCTGCCGCCGGTGATCAAGCCCGGCGACCTGGCCCACGACGACATCAGCCACTGATGACCGCGCAACCGCCGCTCGACGACCTGGTCCTGCGCCGCAAGCGTGCGGCGCGCACCGCGCTGGTGGTCGGCGCGGTGGCGCTGGCGATCTACGTCGGCTTCATCCTGTCGGGGGTGCTGGGCCGATGAACGCGCCGGCGCCGCAGGTGCACAGCAGCGCCGGGCTGTTCAAGCTGGTCGGCGTGGCGCTGGCGGTGTTCCTGCTGACCTTCTCGCTGGTGCCGCTGTACCGCATCGCCTGCGAGAAGGTGTTCGGCGTGCGCCTGGAGCGCGGCCCGGGCGAAGGCCCGCAGGCCGGCAAGTCGCTGGCCGGCAAGCGCACGGTCACGGTGCAGTTCGATGGCGGGGTGAACTCCAAGCTGCCGTGGTCGTTCCATCCGGAGCAACTGACCATGCAGGTGGTGCCGGGCGAGCTCAACGAGGCGCTGTACTACGCGCACAACGACGGCGCGCATGCCATCGTCGGCAGCGCGGTGCCGTCGGTGGCGCCGGCGCGCGCCTCCGGCTACTTCACCAAGACCGAGTGTTTCTGCTTCACCGCGCAGACCCTGCAGGCCGGCGAGAAACGCGACATGCCGGTGCGCTTCATCGTCGACCCCAATCTGCCCAGCGACATCAGCACCATCACCCTGTCCTACACCTTCTACAAGAACGATGCGCTGAGCGCGGAACTGGGATCGCCGAAACTGGCCGGTTCCGCGCGCTCGGCTCCCTGACCCGACCGGAATGCCTGCCATGGCCCAGCCCAGCACCGACGCCACCGCCAACGCCTATTACGTGCCCAGCCAGAGCCGCTGGCCGTTCATCGGCTCGATCGCGATGTTCGTGACCATGATCGGCGTGGCCAGTTGGCTCAACGACGCGTCCTGGGGCAAGTGGACCTTCTTCACCGGCATCGCGATGCTGGTGGCGACGCTGTTCATGTGGTTCGGCGATGTGATCCGCGAATCGATCGCCGGGCACTACAACCGCCAGGTCGACGTGTCGTTCCGCATGGGCATGGTGTGGTTCATCTTCTCCGAGGTGATGTTCTTCGGCGCCTTCTTCGGCGCGCTGTTCTACACCCGCAGCTTCATCCTGCCGTGGCTGGGCGGCGAGGGCGACGGGGTGATGACCAATGCGCTGCTGTGGGACGGCTACTCGGCGGCCTGGCCGACCAACGGCCCGGGCGGCATCGGCGGCCAGTTCCAGACCATCCCGGCGTGGGGCCTGCCGTTGATCAACACGCTGATCCTGCTCAGTTCCGGCGTGACCCTGACCATCGCCCACCACGCGCTCAAGGCCGGCCATCGCACCCGGCTGATGGTGTTCCAGGCGCTGACCGTGGTGCTCGGCTGCACCTTCCTGTACTTCCAGGCCGAGGAGTACACGCATGCCTACAAGGAGCTCAACCTGACCCTGGGGTCGGGCATCTACGGCTCCACCTTCTTCATGCTCACCGGCTTCCACGGTGCGCACGTGCTGCTGGGCACGATCATGCTGCTGGTGATGCTGCTGCGGATCACCCGCGGGCACTTCAGCCGCGACAACCACTTCGCCTTCGAAGCGGCGGCGTGGTACTGGCACTTCGTCGACGTGGTGTGGCTGGCGTTGTTCCTGTTCGTCTATGTGCTTTGAGGGCTGGGAATAGGGAATAGGGAATCGGGAATGGGGAATCGCAAGAGCGGCTTTCGCTTGCGCTTCTGATTTGCCGATTCTCTTTTCCCGATTCCCCATTCCCGGCTTCTCAGCGCCCGAGCCCGTGTGGCTTGATCGTGCCGGTATAGATGCCCAGGATGACCAACAGGATCAGGCACACCGACAGGCCGATGCGCCAGGTCAATGCGTTCACCGTGCGCTTGCTCTGGCCGCGGTCCACCAACAGGTAGTACAGGCCGGCGCCCAGGTTCCACAGGATGAGCAGCAGGAACGCGACGATCAGCAAGGTCTTCAGCGAGTCGTTCATGGGCGTCTCGGCACATGGTGTGTCCGCATTATGACCCTCGCCGCTGCCCCGCGCGTGGGCGTGCGCCGGCGCATGCCGTTGTGGCTGGGGTGGAGCGTGGCGTTGGCAGTGGCGCTGGGTTTCTGCGCGCTGGGCCGCTGGCAGTTGCAGCGCATGCACGAGAAGCAGGCGCTGCTGGCGCAGGCGGCGCATGTGCGCGATCGCCCGCAGGCGCTGGCCGATGCGCTGCGCGCGACGCCGCCGGGGCAACTGCGCTGGGTGCATGGCGCCGGCCGCTTCCTGCCCGGGCAGATCCTGCTCGACAACCAGCTGCGGCAGGGCCGCAGCGGGGTGAAGGTGTACCAGCCGTTCCTGCCTGACGGCGCCGCGGCGCCGTTGCTGGTGGAACTGGGCTGGCTGCCGCTGCCGGCCGACCGCGCGCTGCCGGCGCCGACCGCGCTGCAGGGCCGCTACACGCTGGTCGGCCTGCTCGGGCCGGCACCGTCGCACGGCCTGGCGCTGGGGCCGGCCCTGGTCGCGGCGCCGTCGCCGCAGCGCTGGCTGGCGATGCGCATCGAGCCGGCGGCGATCGGCGAGGCGCTGGGACGCCGCGACATTTTGTCGCAGGTGCTGCGCCTGGATCCGGCCCTGCCGCTGGGCTATCCGCGCGACCTGGATCTGCTGCCGAACACGCTGCCGCCCGAGCGCCACTTGGGTTACGCGGTGCAATGGTTCGGCCTGGCGCTGGCGGTGCTGGTCACCGCGGCGCTGCTCAGTTGGCGCGCGCGCAGGGGACGGGGCGGGCGCTGAGCGCGCGCGCATGAGAAAATCCCCGGCATGAATGCTCCCATCCCGGCCCCGCGCCCGGCGGCCGCACGCGGCCGTTGGCCGCTGATCGCGTTGTTCGTGCTGTTCTTCGGCTCGATGCTGGTCGCCGGCGCCTTGCGTTTCTCCGGCTGGCAGCCGGCCGCCAGCCGCAACCACGGCGAACTGCTGCAGCCGCCGGCCGACTTGCGCGCGCTGCAGCCGCGGCTGGCCGATGGCCGCGGCTACGCCTGGGAACCGCAGCGGCGGCTGTGGCGCATCGCGCTGGCGCCGCCGGCCGAGTGCGGCAGCGCCTGCGATGCGCTGGCGCGCGATCTGGACAAGGTCTGGCAACTGTTCGGCCACGATGCCGACCACGTGCAGATCCTGTGGATCGGCACGCCGCCGGCGGCGGCGCAGGCGCTGCCGCAGGTGCGGGCGCTGCGCCCGGACCCGGCGCTGCTGGCGGCGCTGCCGCGGGTGCGCGATGCGGCCGGGGTGCCGGTCTATGTCATTGATCCGAACGGTTTCGTGGTGCTGCGCTATGCCCCCGGGTTCGACCCGGCCGGGCTGCGAGCGGACCTGGCGAAACTGCTGAAACTCCTGTGAGCCGCTCCCTATGACCTTGTTCGCGCGCCCGGCGCTGTTCCGGCATTTCCACCGCATGGCCTGGCTGGCGGCGCTGTTCACCGCCAGCACCATCATGTTCGGTTCGTTCGTGCGCCTGTCCGATGCGGGCATGAGCTGCCCGGACTGGCCGACCTGCTACGGGCGCATCACCTGGCCGCAGACCAGCGCCGAAGCCGACACCCATGCCGCCAGCAAGATCCGGCCGCTGGAGACGCACAAGGCCTGGCGCGAGCAGATCCACCGCTTCCTGGCCGGCGCGCTGGGCGTGGAGGTGCTGGTGCTGTCGCTGCTGGCGGCGCGCCGGCGCCGGCTCGGCATCGCCCAGATCGTGACGGCGGCGGTGCTGGTGGCGCTGTCGATCCCGCTGTACATGTCCGGCTGGCCGGGGCTGGCGATGCTGGTGGCGGTCGGCGGCGAGGCGATCCTGCTGCTGGCGGCGCTGCGCTGGTCCAACGACGATCTGGCCCGGGCGGCGGTGCTGACCCTGTCGGTGGTGATCTTCCAGGCCTTGCTGGGCATGTGGACGGTGACCCTGCTGCTCAAGCCGATCGTGGTGATGGGGCACCTGCTGGGCGGCCTGCTGATGTTCTCGCTGCTGGTGTGGATGGCCTGGCGCGCCACCCACCTGCCGATCACCCTGGCCGATGCGCCGCGCCTGAAGTGGCTGCTGCGCCTGGGCGTGGCGGTGCTGGTGCTGCAGATCGCGCTGGGCGGCTGGGTCAGCGCCAACTACGCGGCGCTGGCCTGCGGCGGCGGCAGCTGGTCGGCCGACAACTTCCCGCGCTGCGTCAGCCAGTGGTGGCCGCCGCACGATTTCCGCGAGGGCTTCACCCTGTGGCGCGGCATCGGCGTGGACTACGAAGGCGGCGTGCTCGACGGCGCGGCGCGCATCGCCATCCAGATGGCGCACCGGATGATGGCGCTGGTGGTGGCGGCCTACCTGCTGTGGCTGAGCTGGCGCCTGAGCCGCACGCCGGGCATGCGCGGTTGGGCGGCGGCGCTGGCGCTGCTGCTGGTCGCGCAGGTGTGCCTGGGCATCCTCAACGTCAAGCTGGCGCTGCCCTTGCCGGTGGCGGTGCTGCACAACGCCGGCGCGGTGGCGCTGCTGTTCGTGCTGGTGTCGCTGCTGGCGCGCTTGCGGGCGCCGCAATGAGCGCGCGCGGCGTCCATTGGCGCGACTACTGGGACCTGACCAAGCCCAAGGTGGTGGCGCTGATCGTGTTCACCGCCCTGGTCGGGATGTGCCTGGCGATCCCGGGGTTGCCGACCTGGGCGCAGGTGCGCACCGGTCTGCTCGGCTTCTTCGGCATCTGGCTGGCGGCCTCGGCGGCGGCGGCGATCAACCAACTGCTGGACGCGCGCATCGACGCGCAGATGGCGCGCACCTCCTGGCGCCCGCTGGTGGTGGGCAAGGTGCTGCCGTGGCAGGTGCTGCTGTTCGCGGCCTTGCTGACCGCGCTGTCGATGACCGTGCTGGTGGTGTGGGTCAACTGGATCACCGCGGTGCTGACCTTCGCCTCGCTGATCGGCTATGCGGTGATCTATACGGTGTTCCTCAAGCGCACCACGCCGCAGAACATCGTCATCGGCGGCCTGGCCGGGGCGGCGCCGCCGCTGCTGGGCTGGGCCGCGATCACCGGCATGCAGGGCCAGTGGGACTGGGCCTACGCCTCGTTGCTGGTGCTGATCATCTTCGTGTGGACGCCGCCGCACTTCTGGGCGCTGGCGATCTTCCGCCGCGCCGACTACGCCAAGGCCTCGATCCCGATGCTGCCGGTCACCCACGGCGTGGCGCACACCCGCCGGCAGATCCTGGTGTACACGGTGCTGCTGGTGGTGGTGACGCTGCTGCCGGTGGCGGTGGGCATGAGCGGAGTGTTCTACCTCGGCGGCACCCTGGTGCTGGACGCGGTGTTCCTCTGGTACGCCTGGCGCATGCTCGACCCGCCGGACGAGATGTTCTCGATGCGCATGTTCGGCTATTCCATCGTGTACCTGATGGCGCTGTTCGCCTTCCTGCTGGTCGACCACTGGATCGCCTGAGTCGTTCAGGTTCCCCGTTCAAGTGTTGCCAGTCGCGGTCGCTATCGAGCGAACGACCAAAATCGGCAAAGCCGCGGGAGGCAGGTATGTGGGGCAAGAGCAAGCAAGACGCGATGAAGCTGCAGGCAACCCTGGAGCGCCTGCGCGAGGCCGAGGCCGAACGTGACCGCGCCCGTGCACAGGCCGACAGCGCCCGCGCCGATCTGGACTATCTGCGCGGCCGTTTCGACTTGGTCACCTCCGCGACCACCGACGGCCTGTGGGAGATGAGCGTGATCGCCGGCGATCCGATCAATCCGTCCAACGAATTCTGGTGGTCCTCGCAGTTCCGCGCGATGCTGGGCTTCTCCTCCGAGCTGGACTTCCCCAACGTGCTCGATAGCTGGGCCTCGCGGCTGCACCCGGAGGACAAGCAGGCCACGCTGGACGCGTTCGCCGCGCACCTGGCCGACCGCAGCGGCCAGACCCCGTACGACGTGGAGTATCGGCTGCAGCTGAAGAACGGCCAGTACCGCTGGTTCCGCGCGCTCGGCACCACCCAGCGCGATCCCCAGGGCACGCCGCTGCGCGTGGCCGGCGCGCTCACCGATATCACCGAGCGGCGCGAGCGCGAGGCGTTCCTGGACGTGGTCCTGACCCGCTTCGAACTGGGCGCGGACATGCTCAACGACGGCCTGTGGGACATGAGCGTGATCGCGGGCGATCCGATCAACCCGTCCAACGAGTTCTGGTGGTCGCCGCAGTTCCGTTCGCTGCTGGGCTTCGCCTCCGAGGCCGAGTTCCCCAACGTGCTCGACAGCTGGTCCTCGCGCCTGCACCCGGAAGACGCGCAGCTCGCGCTCAACGCGTTCGCCGCGCACCTCAACGACCGCACTGGCCGCACCGGCTTCGACGTCGAGTACCGGCTGCGCCTGAAGAGCGGCGAGTACCGCTGGTTCCGCGCGCGTGGCCTGACCAAGCGCGCCGCCGACGGCACCCCGCTGCGCGCGGTCGGCGCGTTGCTGGACATCCACGCCGCGCGCCAGCTCGGCGAGGCCGCGCATACCCTGCAGACGGCGGCCGCGGAAATGGTCGACGACAACAGCGACCTGGCCCGGCGCACCGAGCAGCAGGCGGCGGCCCTGGAAGAGGCGGCCAGCTCGATGGAGGAGATCACCGGCACCGTGCAGCGCAACGTCGAGCACGTCGGCCACGCCAACCGGCTGGTGGACGGCGCCAGCGACGTCGCCCAGCGCGGCGGCGAGGTGGTGCGCGACGTGGTCCAGACCATGGCCGGCATCGAGAGCGCGTCGCGCAAGATCGCCGACATCATCAGCGTCATCGACGGCATCGCCTTCCAGACCAACATCCTGGCCCTGAACGCGGCGGTGGAAGCTGCGCGTGCCGGTGAGCAGGGCCGCGGCTTCGCCGTGGTCGCCACCGAAGTGCGCAGCCTGGCCCAGCGCTGCGCCGACGCGGCCAAGGAAGTGCGCGGCCTGATCGCCGGGTCCAGCGAGCAGGTCGATCGCGGCTCGGCGCTGGTCGCGCGCGCCGGCGCCACCATGGAAGAACTGCTCGGCTCGGTGCGCGAAGTGCAGCGGATCATGACCGACATCGCCGGCGCCAGCCGCGAGCAGAGCGCCGGCATCGGCCAGGTCAATCAGATCGTGGTGCAGATGGACACGGCCACGCAGCAGAACGCGGCGCTGGTCGAAAAAATGGCCGAGGCCGCGCGCGCTGGAAGGGCAGGCGCAGGGCCTGAACGCGCATACCGGCAGCGGCCGCCGCCCCGGCAGCCAGGGCGCCGGCCAGCCGGCGGCGCCGGTCCGCGTGGCGGCCTGATCGGGAGCGCTCGACGCACCGGCGCGTCTTGCGCGCCGGTGGCGTAAGACGGCGCGGGACAACCGCGCCGCGGCGACCTCGGCGAGCCGATGCCGGCGTCGCGGCTGGCGTCGTGGCTGGCGGCGCCTTGGTGCTGCGGTCGGCGAATGCCGATAATGCCTGGCGCTGTCGTCGCGGTCGCGCCTCCCTGGCGGCCTCAGCCCAGCCAGTGCTGGCAGCTGTCGCGCGCCTGGCTGCCGCAGCTTTGCTGCATCTTTTGCTGCAGCCGCGCGAGCACCGCGCTGCCGTCATGGGCCTTGCTCCAGTCCTGCAGGGTCTTGGCCAGGGTGTCGAAGCGTTGCCGGGTGCGCTGGTGGTAGCCGTCGGGCTGCCCGGCCAGTTCGCCGATGACCTGGCTGGCGGCGGCCTCGATCGCGGCGGCATTGTCCGGCTGCAGCTGGACCAGGCCATTGACGTAGATCACGCCCCACTGCACCCGGGTGGCGGGGCCTTCGGCGCTCTCGTAGGCCTTCTTCAGCCAGTACAGCGCGGTCTGCTTGTCGCCGCGCGCCTGCGCCAGGCCGGCCAGTTCCGGCATGTAGTAGTACGGCGTCTTGCTGCGCTGCAGTTCGGCCAGCAGCAATTGTTCGGCGCCGGCACTGTCGCCGGCTTCGTCGAGCAGGCTGGCGGCGGAGCTGATCGTGGACTGGCGCTCGTAGTCGGTCTTGGCGGCCTGCTCGGCCCACTGCACGCGCTGCCGCACCTTGGCGACCACCGCCGGCGGCAGCGGCGGCTGCGGCCCGTCGCCGGCCTTGGCCGGCTGGCCTTGGGCCAACCGCGCCAGGGCGATGTCCGCCTCGACGGTCTCGAGGCGATCGCTGATCGGCAGGCTGCTGTCGGCATAGACCTGATCCAGCGCATGGGTCAGCGCGTTCGACAGCGTGGTGCGCTCGGCGGCGTCGGCGGCCGCGGCCTGCACCAGTTCGCGCGCCGTATAGGTCAGCGTGCTGCGGTTGGCGCGCACCTCGGCCGGATCGGCGAGCACTGCCTGCAGCAGGTCGCGCTCGGCGGCACGGCGCTTGGCGTCCGTGGCGGTGGCCTGGGCCGGATCCTGCTCGGCCAGCGCCAGCAGCGCGAAACGGCGCCGCAATGCCGGCTGCGGCGCGGCCGCGGCCAGCCGCGCGAGCACGTCGGCCGCCTGCCCCGGCTTGATCAACTGGGCCGCATCCACGTCCCAGCCATACTCGCCGAGCAGGGTCCAGTCGTCGGCGCCGAGTGTGGCCGGCGCCTTGAGCGCCTGCTGCAGCAACTGCGCCGAGGTGGTGGTGCGGGTCGCGGCCACGCGCAGCGCCTCGGCCAGGCGCGCGGTATCGCTGTCGCCGGCCAGGCGGGTGATCTCGCTGCGGTCCGGGCGCAGCACGATGATGGTCGGGTAGCCCTTGATGCCGAAGCGTTCGCCCCAGGCCTGCGCGCCTTCCGAATCGCCATCCAGGTGCACCGCGACGAAGGCGCGGGTGCGGGCGATGAAGGCCGGGTCCTTGAACAGGGTGGCCTTGAGCCGGTTGCACGGCGGGCACCAGACCGCGCCCCAGTATAGCAGCACCGGCTTGTTGTGTTCGCGCGCTTCGGCGAAGGCGTCGTCGACGTCGCCCTCGCGCCAGGCGATGCCGGCGCTGTCGGCGGCAGGCGCCGCCGCGGCGGGCTTGGGCGCGGCGGGCGCGGGCGGTTTCTGGCAGGCGCTCAGCGCCAGCAGGGTGGCCAGGCTGGCGGAGATCGTCGCGGAACGGCGGGACATGCGGCTCATGGGGGCACCGGATGGGGAGGAGGCGTGGCGCCGGCCGTGCCGGCCGCCTACTGTACCCAGCCGTCGTCGTGGCCGTACATGCCGGTTGCGCATCTGCATATGCCGCCCCGACCTGCGCCACGCGGCGCAGACCGGCGCGTTCGGGGCCATGCCGGCGCGGGATGCCTGCGGGCCGGTTCCACCGCCCCCTGCCGTTCGGCCGCTAGCGCTTCGCTTCCGCCTTCGCAGCGCGCGCGTAGCGTTGGGCGATCACGGCGCAGACGATCAGCTGGATCTGGTGGTAGATCATCACCGGCAACACGATGGCGCCGAGGCTGCCGCTGGCGAACAGCACCTTCGCCATCGGCACGCCGGTGGCAAGGCTCTTCTTGGAGCCGCAGAACACGATCGGGATCTCGTCCTCGCGGGAAAAGCCCAGGCGTCGCGCGCCGAAGGTGATCAGCGTCATCGCCAGCGCCAGCAGCACCGCGCCGACCACGGCGACGCCGAGCAGCGCCGGCAGCGGCGTCTTGCGCCACAGCCCTTCGACCACCGCCGCACTGAATGCGGTGTACACCACCAGCAGGATGGTGCTCTGGTCGGTGTAGCGCAGCACCGCACGGCGACGCTCGACCCAACCGCCGATCCAGCGCTGCAGCAGGTGCCCGGCGACGAACGGCACCAGCAGTTGCAGCATGATCTTGCCCATCGCCTCCAGTGGATTGGCCATGGCGCTCTGCGCGCCGGCCAGCAGGCCCATCAGCAGCGGGGTCAGAAACACGCCGAGCAGGCTCGACAGCGAGGCGCTGCACACCGCCGCCGGCACGTTGCCGCCGGCCATCGAGGTGAAGGCGATCGACGACTGCACGGTGGATGGCAGCGTGCACAGGAACAGCACGCCGATGTACAGGTCCGGGGTCAGCAGCCAGTGCGACAGCGGCTTGAACAGCAGGCCCAGCAGCGGGAACAGGATGAAGGTGGAGGCGAGGATGGTCAGGTGCAGGCGCCAGTGCAGTGCGCCGGCGACGATGGCCTCGCGCGACAGCCGCGCGCCGTGCAGGAAGAACAGCGCGGCGATCGCCAGATCGGTGACCACGTCCATCACCGATGCCGCGCGCCCCTGCACCGGCAGCAGCGAGGCCAGCAGCACCGTGCACAGCAGCGCCAGGGTGAACGGTTCGATGCGCAGGCGCGCGAGAAGATGTTTCATGATGTGATGACGGGGGAAAAGGCTGTAAGTCAAGCAGATATTCTCACACACATACACACTGGCGCCGGCAGGTTGTTCGATGGAGACGAATGCTTCTCTCGCCATGCAGGCGCTGGCCTTGAACACCGCAAGGAAGTTTCGCGACGACTATCTGGCGATGAGTCGGCATATTTTTCGCGACCAGGAGAAGCGCAATGGTCTTCTCCATTCCGGGGAGTTTGGCGTCTATCGCGAACAACTGCTGCGCACGCTGCTGGTATCGCATCTGCCGGCGCGCCTGGCCATCGGCAGCGGCTTCCTGAGTACGGCGCAGCAACCCAGCAGTACGCAGTGCGATGTCGTCCTCTACGATCGCGATGCCACGCCCAGCCTCGATGTGGCGGGCGGACGGGTGTTCTTCCCGACGGAAACCTGCGCGGCAGTCGGCGAAGTGAAGTCGACATTGACCTTCTCCGCGCTTTGCGAAGCCTTGCATAAACTCGCCGAGACCAAACGCTTGCGGGCGGCGCATTGCCCGCCCAGCCTGCCGGTGGCGCCGACCGATGCGGTGTTCAGCTTGTGGGGCCAGATCGGGCAGGAGAGCGCGACGCGGGACCAGTTGGATATGCATCGGCTATGTCTGTTCCAACCGCAGCGGATCGAGCAACAGAATCTGATGACGTTTCTGGTCTGCGAGAAGATCGAGTGGCCCAGCGGCGAAGATCCGAACAGTCCCGGCTTTCACAAGGCGCTTGCCAAGCTCTATCCCTGCTCGCCCGATTCCTACCTGCGCCACAATCTGTTGCTGAGCCTGCAGGACGGCCTGCTTTCGTACTACACCTCCGGTCCCGGCGACGATGGTGAGCCGCGCAAGCTGCCCTATCCGTTCCCGTGCCGGGAGGGCGTGGACTGCGGATGGCGCTGGCTTCCGGCCAGCGACGACGCGCTGCACATCCTTATGTTCGCCACCGAATGTGCGCTGGCGGCATCGCGGACATGGATCTACGAATTCTTTTCTCCTGCGCACTTGCAGGACCACCTGTTTCCCAGGTTTCGGTACATGCCATTGAGCTAGCGGTCACGCGGGGCCGGACTCAGCGCAACGACGCCAGCACCTTGAGCAGTTCGCGCTGCTCGTACTTGTCGGTCTCGTCCAACCCATGCGCGCGCTGCTTGGCGGTCAGTTCTTCGAGGCGCTGCTGCAGCGTCTGCCTTTCCAACTGCACGACCACGTCGTGCAGCTCCTGGCGCCAGCTGGCGGTCTCGCCGGCGATCTCCTGCACCGCCAGCTTCTGCAGGGCGGCCAGTTCCTCGCGTTCGTGGAAGTGTTCGAGCAGCGCGCCGGTGGTGATTTCCGGGCGCGCATGCACGATCTGCAGCAGCTCGATCATCAACTCGATGCCGGGCAGGCGCAGGCCGGCGAACGGGTAGGGCGGCGGCAGATCCAGCGCCAGCGACGGTGCCTGCAGCAGGCGCACGATCGCCTCGCGCACCAGGCTGCGCTTGTGCGCTGGGCGCGGCATCCGCGGCGGTGGCCGATTCGCCGCCGCCGCGGACGCGGCTGGTGCGGCGGCGCCGATGCCGGTGAGTTCGGCCAGGCGCTGGCGCATCAGGTCGCCGAAGGCGCCGTCGGGAATCTGCGCCAGCATCGGCCGCGCGCGCTCGGCCAGGCGTGCCTTGCCGTCGAGCGTGCCCAGGTTGATCTCGCGCGAGAGTTCGTCGAAGAAGAACTGCGACAGCGGCGTGGCCTGGACCAGCCGCGCGTCGAAGGCCGCGGCGCCTTCCTTGCGCACGATGGTGTCCGGGTCCTCGCCGTCGGGCAGGAACAGGAAGAACGCCTGGCGCCCGTCCTTCATCCGCGGCAGCACCGATTCCAGCGCCTTCCAGCCGGCGCGACGGCCGGCGGCGTCGCCGTCGAAGCAGAAGAACACGTCCGGCGCATTGCGGAACAGCAATTCGGCGTGGTCCGGCGTGGTCGCGGTGCCCAGCGTCGCCACCGCCTGGGTGACGCCGAACTGGAACAGCGAGACCACGTCCATGTAGCCCTCGACCACGATCAGCCGCTCGATCTTCTGGTTGGCCTGGCGCACCTGCCACAGGCCGTACAGTTCGCGGCCCTTGTGGAACAGCGCGGTCTCCGGCGAGTTCAGGTACTTGGGGCCGTCGTCCTTGTCGAGCACGCGGCCGCCGAAGGCGATGACCCGGCCGCGGCGGTCGAAGATCGGGAACATCACCCGGTCGCGGAACTTGTCGTAGACGTGGCCGCGGTCGTTCTTGGAGAACAGCCCGGCGCGGTCCAGCAGCTTGAGCCGGCGCTCCTCGGTGCCCAGTGCATCCTTGAGCGCGCCGTAGCCGTCCGGCGCATAGCCGATCTGGAAACGCGCGCGGTTCTCCGCGTCCACGCCGCGCCCGTCCAGGTAGGCGCGGGCCTTGTTGCTGCCTTCGAGCTGGCGCTGGAAGAACTTGGCGGCCGCGTCCAGCGCCGAGTACAGGTCGCGGTGGTCGTCGCCGGCGGCCTGCGCGGCGCCGCGCTGCTGGGCGTCGCGCGGGACTTCCATGCCGGCGCGCTTGGCCAGTTCGTCGACCGCGTCGAGGAACTCGAGGCGGTCGTAGTTCATCAGGAAGCTGATCGCGGTGCCGTGCGCGCCGCAGCCGAAGCAGTGGTAGAACTGCTTGGTCGGGGACACCGTGAACGAGGCCGAGCGCTCGTCGTGGAACGGGCAGCGCGCCGCGTATTCCTTGCCCTGGCGCTTCAGCGGCACGCGCGTGCCGATCACCTCGACGATGTCGGTGCGGGCGAGCAGGTCGTCGATGAATGCGTCGGGGATGCGGGCCATCCGTATAGGATGCCACGCGCGTGCGCCGCCACGCTGGCCGGGCGCCGCGTCCGCGGTTCAGCGCGGTGCGATCAGGGCGCCGGCGGCGCGGGCGCGGCGCTGCGGGCGTCGATGCCTGCAGCGTCCAGGGTGCGCCGCGCGTGCAGGCGCTCGTCGATCACCGCGGTGATCAGCGCGCCGACGAAGAACACCACGGTGGCGTAGTAGATCCACACCAGCAGGATCACCAGCGCGCCCATCGAGCCGTAGGCGCTGCCCGGGGCGGCGGTGGCGATGTACAGGCCGATCGCGTAGCGCCCGGCCACGAACAGGCAGGCGGTGATGGCGCCGCCGATGACCGCCTGCCGCCATTCCACGCGGCGGTCGGGCAGGTAGTGGTAGAGCACGGCGAAGGCCAGCACGTAGATCGCCAGGGTCGAGACGTAGCCGACCGCCGGCAGCAGCGAGGGCATCCGCGCGAACACCACCTGCAGCACCGTGGTCAGGATCATCGAGATCAGCAGCAGGAAGCCCAGCGCGAACACCACGCCGAAGGAGAACACGCGTTTCTTCAGCCACGCCAGGATGCCGTCGAGGTGCTGCTTGTCGGTGCGGAAGATCAGGTTCAGCGCGTTCTGCAACTGCGCGAACACCGCGGTGGCGCCGACGAACAGCAGCAGGGTGCTCCACAGCCCGGCCAGCGAGCCGATGTTGGGCTGGTTCTTGGCGTTGTCGATCACGGTCTGCGCGACCTCGCGGGCGCCGTGTCCGGCCAGTTGCCCGATCTGCGCGATCAGCGTCTCCTGCGCCTGCGGGTACAGCGAGGCGGTCAGCCACAGCAGCAGCACCAGCAGCGGCGCCAGCGACAGCAGCGCATAGAACGACAGCGAGGCCGCCTGGGTCATCACGTCGATCTCGACGAAGCGCCGCACCAGTGCGGCCGGCAGGCTCTGCTGCAGGCGGTCGAGATGTTTGTGCAGGCGATCGGACGACAGGGGCAGGGACATGGGCGCGGACCTTCGGCGCGCGGCGTCGCAACGCCGGTCCCGCACTGCGCGCTTGAAGGGGGCGCGGGCTTGCCGGGGGTTGTAGCAGCCCGGCGCCGAAAGGCGGGTGAAGCCCGCCGCCGGCTCCGCCGCTGTGCTCAGCCGGCCAGCTGTTGCTTGACCAGCACCGAGACCTGGCCCATGTCGGCCTTGCCGGCCAGCATCGGCTTGAGCACGCCCATCAGCTTGCCCATGTCGGCCGGGCCGCTGGCGCCGGTCTGCGCGATCGCCGCCTGGATCGCGGCGACGATCTCGGCCTCGCCCATCTTGCTCGGCAGGTAGCGCTCGATCACCACGATCTCCTCGCGCTCCACCTGGGCCAGGTCGTCGCGGCCGGCGGCCTCGTACTGGCTGACCGAGTCCTTGCGCTGCTTGACCATCTTGTCCATCACCGCGATCACCGCGGCGTCGTCCATCTCCACGCGCTCGTCCACTTCCTTCTGCTTGATCGCGGCGTTGATCAGCCGGATCACGCCCAGGCTGTGCTTGTCGCCGGACTTCATCGCGGCCTTCATGTCGTCGGTGAGCTGCTGCTTGAGGGTCATGAGGGGCTCCACTGGGAAGATAAGGAAGGGGATCGGCATTCTAGGCAACCGCGCCTGCGCGGGCCTGGGGCCGAGGCGGCACGGGGCTGCCGAGGGGAAAGAGAGGGGACCGAGATCGTGCGAACGGCGTACCTGGCCCCAGCGGCCGGACACGCAAAAAGCCGGCGACGCTTGCGCGTGCCGGCTCCCTGGGCTTACCGTAGCGGATGCCGAAACCGGCACACTCCGCTACCGCAGGCCGCGATCCTCAGTACAGACGCTGGCGCTTGGTGACGTCGCGCGAGGTGCGACGCAGCTGGCGCTTCACCGCGGCAGCGGCCTTGCGCTTGCGTTCCTGGGTCGGCTTTTCGTAGAACTCGCGCTTGCGGGTTTCGGCCAGCACGCCGGCCTTTTCGCAGGTGCGCTTGAAGCGACGGAGCGCAAACTCGAAGGGCTCGTTCTCGCGGACTTTAACGCTGGGCATGGAATCTCCGGGACACAATGGTGACCGGGTCAGGCCCGGCGAGCCGCACATTATAGCGACAGATTTCGCGGCTGCAAGCGCCGCGTTTGGCCTGCCGCCGATTCGGCCGCACAATGCACCCATGAACGTTCTCGGCATCGAATCCAGTTGCGACGAAACCGGCGTCGCCGTCTACGACACCACGCGTTCCGGGGCTGCCGCGCTGCGCGCGCATGCGCTGTACAGCCAGATCGCCCTGCACGCCGAGTACGGCGGGGTGGTGCCGGAGCTGGCCAGCCGCGACCACGTGCGCAAGCTGCTGCCGCTGATCCGCCAGACCCTGGCCGAGGCCGGCCTGCGGGTGCGCGATCTGGACGGGGTGGCCTACACCGCCGGCCCGGGTCTGGTCGGCGCGCTGCTGGTCGGCGCCGGTGTGGCCCGCGCCCTGGCCTGGGCGCTGGAGGTGCCGGCGATCGGCGTGCACCACATGGAAGGCCACCTGCTGGCGCCGCTGATGGAGGATCCGGACCCGGTGCACGGGGTGCCGGCGCCGCCGTTCGTGGCGTTGCTGGTCTCCGGCGGCCATACCCAGCTGATCGCGGTGGAGGCCATCGGCCGCTACCGCCTGCTCGGCGAGACCCTGGACGACGCCGCCGGCGAGGCCTTCGACAAGACCGCCAAGCTGATGGGGCTGCCGTATCCGGGCGGTCCGCAGCTGGCGGCGCTGGCGACCCAGGGCACCCCGGGGCGGTTCCGCTTCGCCCGGCCGATGACCGACCGGCCCGGCCTGGACTTCAGCTTCTCCGGGCTCAAGACCCAGGTGCTGCTGGCCTGGCGCGACAGCGACCAGTCCGAGGCGGTGCGCGCGGACATCGCCCGCGGCTTCGAGGATGCGGTGGTGGACACGCTGGCGATCAAGTGCGAGCGCGCGCTGGAGGCGGCCGGCAGCGACACCATCGTGGTCGCCGGCGGCGTCGGCGCCAATCTGCGCTTGCGCGCCAAGCTGCAGGCGATGGCGCAGGCGCGCGGCGGCCGCGCCTGCTTCCCGCGCCCGGCGCTGTGCACCGACAACGGCGCGATGATCGCCTTCGCCGGCGCCCTGCGCCTGCAGGCCGGCCTGCACGACGCCGCGTCTGCGGTGCAGGTGACGCCGCGCTGGGACATGGCGACGTTGCCGCCGCTGGCGGCGGCAACGCGGGAGTCGGGAGTCGGGATTGGGGATTCGTAAAGCGGCTCCGCGGTTGCATCAGCTTTTGCCTTTGCTCTTACCATTCCCGAATCCCCATTCCCCAATCCCGGCTCCTCATGGATAAAGTCTTCATCGAAGGTCTGGAAATCGACGCGCTGATCGGCATCTACGATTGGGAGCGGCGGATCCGGCAGACGCTGCGCTTCGATCTGGAAATGGGCTTCGACAACCGCAAGCCCGCCGCCAGCGACGACATCGCCGACACGCTCAACTACAAGGCGGTCAGCAAGCGCCTGGTGGAGCTGGTCGAGCAGTCCGGCTACGGGTTGGTGGAAACGCTGGCCGAGCGCTGCGCGGCGGCGGTGCTGGACGAGTTCGACGTGCGCTGGCTGCGGCTGAAGCTGAGCAAGCCGGGCGCGGTGCGCGGGGCGCAGGCGGTGGGGGTCATCATCGAGCGCAGCCGCGCATGAGCGCGTGGGCGTGGCCGCCGTGCGCCAGCGCCGCGTCGGCGGCGGTGCCCGGCGCGCGTTTCTTCGCGGAGCTGCAGCGGGACCTGGCGCCGTATCCCTGGGCCTACGACGCGATGGTGATCGCGGCGCTGCTGCTGGCGGCGTGGCTGGCCAACTGGGTGACCAAACGGATCCTGCTGCGCGGGTTGCGGCGGGCGCTGCGCGCCACCGTGCTCAGCGACCACGAAGTGAAGCTGAGCGTGATCCCGCGCCTGGCCAACGTGATCCCGGCGCTGGTGCTGTCGCTGGGCATCGGCGCGGTGCCGCACCTGCCGGCGGCGATGGTCAGCGTGGTGCGCAACGTCTGCGCCGCCTTCATCGTGCTGACCGTGGCGCTGGCCTTGTCGCGCGCGCTGGACCTGCTCAACCGCGTGTACGAGCGGCGCCCCGACGCGCACAACAAGCCGATCAAGGGCTACATGCAGTTGCTCAAGATCGTGCTCGGCGTGGTCGCGGCGGTGCTGATGGTGTCGGTGCTGGTCGACAAGTCGCCGGTGATCCTGCTCTCGGGCGTGGGCGCGATGATGGCGGTGCTGATCCTGGTGTTCCAGGACACCCTGCTGTCGCTGGTGGCCAGCGTCACCATCAGTTCCAACGACATGGTCCGCGTCGGCGACTGGATCGAGATGCCGCAGCAGAACGCCGACGGCGACGTGATCGACATCGCCCTGCACACGGTCAAGGTGCAGAACTGGGACAAGACCATCACCACCATCCCGACCAAGAAGCTGATCAGCGACTCGTTCAAGAACTGGCGCGGGATGAGCGAGGCCGGCGGCCGCCGCATCAAGCGCGCGCTGTACCTGGACCAGCACAGCGTGCGCTTCCTCGACGACGCCGAGATCGAGCAGATGCGGCATCTGACCGTGCTGCGCGAGTACATCGACCGCAAGCGCGCCGAGCTCGGCGCCTGGAACGGGGCGCTGGCCGAGCGCGGGGTGGCGCCGATCAACGGCCGCCGCATCACCAACCTCGGCACCTTCCGCGCCTACGTCGAGCACTACCTGCGCGCCAGCCCGCACGTGCGCCAGGACATGACCCTGCTGGTGCGGCAACTGGAGCCCGGCGCCAACGGCCTGCCGCTGGAGGTCTACTGCTTCGCCAACGACACCCGCTGGGCGGTGTACGAGCAGATCCAGTCGGATCTGTTCGATCACCTGCTGGCGATCCTGCCCAATTTCGACCTGCGCGTGTTCCAGGCATCCAGCGACGCGATGTTCATGGACAGCGCCCGGATCCGCCGCGCCCCGGATGCGCCGCCGCCGCGGGTGGCTTGACGGCTGTCACGACTGCGGGCATGTTGCGGAACAACATGCCGGCGCCTCTCGCTGCCGGCCCACCGGAACCAGGGGCGCGATGGACTGGAGCAAGTACCGCACGGCCACCTTCGACGAGCTGATCCAGTCCGACGGTCAGCCACGTCCGGCCGCACGCCGGGTCATCGAGTACCTGTCCAGCCTCAGCGGACGCGAATTGTCCGAACGCCAGCTCGCCGCCGACGTCGCCGCGCGGGTCATGGGCATCACCTTCACCGTCTACTCCGACGGCCGCAACGTCGACCGCACGCTGCCCTTCGACCTGATCCCGCGGGTGATCCCGCTGCACGAATGGCAGCGCACCGAGGCCGGGCTGAAGCAGCGCATGCGCGCGCTCAACCTGTTCATCGGCGACATCTACGGCGCCCAGCGCATCGTCAAGGACAAGGTGTTCCCGGCGATGCTGCTGGAGCATTCGGTCAACTTCCGCCCGCAGTGCGTGGGCATCACGCCGGCGCTGGGGGTGTGGGCGCACGTGTGCGGCTCGGACCTGGTGCGCGACGCCGACGGCACCCTGTACGCGCTGGAGGACAACCTGCGCATCCCCAGCGGCGTGTCGTACATGCTCGAGAACCGCATGGTCGCCAAGCGGGTGTTCCCGGAGCTGTTCGAGACCAGCGCGATCCTGCCGGTGGACGACTACCCGGCGCAGCTCTACGACACCCTGGCGGCGCTGTCGCCGCGCCCGGGCGACCAGCCGGTGATCGCGTTGTTGACCCCGGGCATCTTCAACAGCGCCTACTTCGAACACGCCTACCTGGCGCAGGCGATGGGCATCGAGCTGGTCGAGGGCGACGACCTGTTCGTGGCCGACGACGACTGCACCTACATGCGCACCGTGTATGGGCCGCGCCGGGTCGACGTGATCTACCGCCGGGTCGACGACCTGTTCCTGGATCCGGAAGCGTTCCGTGCCGATTCGGTGCTGGGCGTGGCCGGGCTGATCCGCAGCTGGCGCGCCGGCAAGGTGGCCCTGGCCAATGCGCCGGGCGCCGGCGTGGCCGACGACAAGGTGGTGTTCGCCTACGTGCCGAAGATGATCCGCTACTACCTGGACGAGGAGCCGATCCTGCCCAACGTGCCCAGCTACCTGTGCCACGACGACAAGGACCGCCAGTACGTGCTCGAGCACCTGGATGAGCTGGTGGTGAAGCCGGCCAACGAGTCCGGCGGCTACGGCATGCTGATCGGCCCGCGCTCGACCACGCGCCAGCGCGAGCAGTTCCGCAAGCTGATCCTGGCCGACCCGCGCAACTACATGGCGCAGCCGACCCTGGGCCTGTCCACCGCGCCGATCGTCACCGAGGCCGGGCCGGCAGCGCGGCACCTGGACCTGCGCCCGTTCATCCTCTCCCGCGAGGACGTCTACGTGACCACCGGCGGACTGACCCGGGTGGCGATGGAGGAGGGCTCGCTGGTGGTCAATTCCTCGCAGGGCGGCGGCGCCAAGGACACCTGGGTGGTGGACCTGGACGAGGAGCCGGACTGATGCTCTCGCGTGTCGCCGACAACCTCTACTGGTTCAGCCGCTACGTGCGCCGCGCCGAGACCACCGCGCGGCTGGTCGGGGTGGGCAGCCTGCTGCAGCTGGACCTGCCGCGCTCGGTGCGCTTCGCCTGGCGGCCGATGATCGACACGGTCGGCGCCGGCGAGATCTTCGCGCTGTGGTTCCCCAACGCCGGCGACGACGTCGGCGACGCCGACGTGGTGCGCTTCCTGCTGCTGGACGAGCGCAACCCGTCCTCGCTGCGCAGCTCGGTGCGCTACGCCCGCGAACTGCTGCGCAGCATCCGCGACACCCTGCCGCAGGAGATCTGGGAAGCGGTCAACGACCTGCACCTGCACATCGACGCCAACGGCGAGCGCAGCGTCGGCCGCCGTTACCGCATGGAATTCCTGGCCCACGTCACCGACGCCTGCCTGAAGGTGTCCGGGCTGCTGACCGCCAACGTCAGCCGCGACATCGGCTTCCAGTTCCTGCGCCTGGGCACGGCGATCGAGCAGGCCGACATGACCACGCGCATCATCGACGCCGGCGCCTCGGGCCTGATCACCCCGCGCCAGGCCGACGACCGCGAGGCCTACCAGGCCATGCAGTGGATGAGCGTGCTGCGCGCCCAGGCCGCCTACCAGATGTACCGGCGGCACGTGCGGCAACGCGTCACCGGTGAGCAGGCGCTGCGCTTCCTGCTGCAGAACAACGATTTCCCGCGCAGCGTGCAGTTCTGCCTGGTCCGCGCCCAGCACATCCTGCCGACCATGCCGCCGCGGCCGCCGGTGGAGCGCGCGCTGATGCGCATCAGCGGGCTGGTGCGCAACGCCGACCCGGCCTACCTGGCCGCGCACAACCCGGCCGGGTTCATGGACGAGATCCAGACCCACCTCGGCCACCTGCACAACGCCATCGCCGAGGCCTACTTCAGCTCCTGAGCCGAAGGCCGGGACCAGGCCGGGCCCCGGCCCCCTGCCGCTGCCTGCGGCACGCCGCGCCGGGCCCATCATCGCGCCCCTCTAGGCGGCGCACGTGCGTCGGCGTATGGTCGCGCGGCGACCGCGCCGGATCCGGGCGGTAGACAGTTTTCTGAATAGGCGATTCCGACGCCGGAACTTGCCCCATCGTCTGGCCGCAGAGCTAGAATTGACGGCTATGTAAACGTTTTCTCAAAGGACCCCATGGCTTCGGATCGTATCGAATCGCTCATCGCCCGCATGACCGTCGAGGAGAAGGTCGGCCAGCTCGGCGTTTTCGCCGACATGGTGCGCCCGTTCGCCCCCGACGTGAATCCGGAAGCCAACGTCCGCAATGCCGACGAGGTGCTGCAGCAGGTGCGCGCCGGCCGGGTCGGCTCGCTGTTCAACGGCGTGGGCGCCGAGCTGGGGCGGCGCATCCAGCAGGTGGCGCTGGAGGAAAGCCGGCTGGGCATCCCAGTGATCCTGGCCGCGGACGTGATCCACGGGATGCGCACGGTGTTCCCGATCCCGCTGGGCGAGGCCGCCAGCTTCGAGCCGGAACTGGCCGAGCGCACCGCGCGCGCCACCGCGATCGAGGCCACCGCCGCCGGCATCCACTGGACCTACGCGCCGGCGGTGGACATCGCCCGCGACCAGCGCTGGGGCCGCGGCGCCGAGGGCGCCGGCGAGGACGTGGTGCTGGGCTGCGCGTTCGCCGCCGCGCGGGTGCGCGGCTTCCATGGGCCGGACCTGCGCGCCGCCGATGCGCTGCTGGCCACGCCCAAGCACTTCGCCGCCTACGGCGCGGTCGCCGCGGGCATGGAGTACGCCAGCGTCGACATCGCCCCGCAGACCCTGCGCGACGTGCACCTGCCGCCGTTCCAGGCCGCCTTCGGCGCTGGCGCGCTGAGCGTGATGACCTCCTTCAACGACATCAACGGTGTGCCGGCCAGCGCCAACCACGAGCTGCTGACCGAGATCCTGCGCGGCGAGTGGAAGTTTCCCGGCGTGGTGATCTCCGACTACACCGCCGACATGGAGCTGATCGCGCACGGCTATGCCGCCGACGAGCGCGACGCGACCAAGAAGGCGTTCCTGGCCGGCATGGACATGAGCATGCAGAGCGGCTTCTACGCCGCGCACCTGCCGTCGCTGGTGGAGGACGGCGAGGTGCCGATGGCGCTGCTGGATGCGTCGGTGCGCCGCGTGCTGGAACTGAAGGAGGCGATCGGCCTGCTCGACGATCCGTACCGCTCGCTGGACCCGGCGCGCGAGGCCGACCCGTCGCACATCGCTGCGCACGATGCGCTGGCGCGCGACGCGGCGCGGCGTTCGATCGTGCTGCTGAAGAACGACGGCCCGGTGCTGCCGCTGCGCAAGCAGGGGCAGAAGATCGCGCTGATCGGCCCGTTCGTGCAGGACCGCGACAACATCGAGGGGTGCTGGACCCTGTTCGGCGACAAGAGCCGCTACGTGACCCTGGAAGCCGGTGTGCGCGCGGCGCTGGACGACGCGCAGGCGCTGACCGTGGTGCCCGGCTGCGCGCTGGAAGCGCCGCTGGACGGTGGCATCGCCGCGGCGGTGGCCGCCGCGCGCGCCGCCGACGTGGTGGTGCTGGCGCTGGGCGAGCCGCAGCGCTACAGCGGCGAGGCGCAGTCGCGCACGCAGATCGTGCTGCCGCCGGCGCAGCAGGCGTTGGCCGAGGCGGTCGCCGCCACCGGCACGCCGCTGGTGGTGCTGCTGCGCAACGGCCGCGCGCTGGCGCTGCAGGGCGCGGTGCGCGACGCCGCGGCGATCGCGGTGACCTGGTACCTGGGCACGCAGACCGGCCCGGCGGTGGCCGACGTGCTGTTCGGCGACTACAACCCGTCCGCGCGCCTGCCGGTGAGCTTCCCGCTGGATGCCGGGCAGCAGCCGTACTTCTACAACCATCCGCGCACCGGCCGCCCGGAACTGCCGACGATGAGCGAGTTCAAGGCGCGCTGGCGCGAGGTGCCGAACGCGCCGCTGTATCCGTTCGGCCATGGCCTCAGCTACACGCAGTTCGCCTACGGCGCACCGCAGCTGGACCGCACCCGGGTCGGCTGGGACGACACCCTGACCGTGACCACGCGCATCGACAACGTCGGCGCGCGCGAGGGCGAGGAAGTGGTGCAGCTGTACATCCACGACCGCGTCGCCAGCCGGGTGCGCCCGGTGCGCGAGCTGAAGGCGTTCCGCAAGGTGCGGCTGGCGGCGGGCGAGGGCATGGAGGTCAGCTTCACCCTCGACCGCCACGCGCTGGCCTTCACCGGCCGCGACGGGCAGTGTGCGGCCGAGCCGGGCATGTTCGACCTGTGGGTGTGCGCGTCGGCGGCCAGCGGCGAGCCGGTCGCCTTCGAGCTGCTGCCGCAGGGCTGATCGCGGCGGTGCGGCGCCGTGCGCGGTGGCAGCGCCTGCCGCCGCCGCGGCGAGCTTCTTGACGACGCGACGTGTCTACCGGAGCCGTCGCGGTGACGTGATCGCGGCCACGCCCTGGCCGCGTCATGCTTGTCGTGCACGCGGGGTCTGCTAGGTTCGGGCTTCGACCCCAACCGATAGGTGCACGTCATGCAACGGACTCCCCTGGGTTTGGCTTGCGCGCTGGCCATGAGCCTGGCGATCTCGGCAGCCCATGCCGCGCCCGCCGAGAAGACGGCCGAACGGCGCAGCGACTGGCCGTTTTCGGCGACGCCGGTCGCCACCTTCGACGAACCGTGGGCGATGAGTTTCCTGCCCGACGGCAGCGCGCTGATCAGCGAGAAGGGCGGCACGCTCAAGCGCATCGACCCGGTCAGCGGTCACACCGGCACGGTCAGCGGCGTGCCGACGGTGGCCTACGGCGGCCAGGGCGGCCTGGGCGACGTGCTGCCGCATCCGGGCTTCGCCAAGAACGGCTGGGTCTATTTGAGCTATGCCGAACCCGGCAGCGGCGACACCCGCGGCGCGGCGGTGATGCGCGCCAAGCTGACCCTGGACAGCAACGGCAGCGGCAGCCTGTCGCAGCAGCAGGTGATCTGGCGGCAGCAGCCCAAGGTGTCCGGCAACGGCCACTTCGGCCACCGGCTGGCGTTCGGCCCGGACGGCAAGCTGTGGATCAGCTCCAGCGAGCGGCAGAAGTTCGATCCGGCGCAGGACATGAGCGGCAACCTGGGCAAGATCGTGCGCCTCAACGACGACGGCAGCGTGCCGGCCGACAACCCGTTCGCCAACCGCGGCGGCGTCGCGGCCCAGGTCTGGTCGCTCGGCCACCGCAACGTGCTCGGCCTGGCCTTCGACGCCAACGGTCGGCTGTGGGAGCACGAGATGGGCCCGGCCGGCGGCGACGAACTGAACCTGATCCAGCGCGGCGCCAACTACGGTTATCCGATCGTGTCCAACGGCGACCATTACGACGGCCGCCCGATCCCCGACCACAGCACGCGCCCGGAATTCGCCGCGCCGAAGGTGAGCTGGACGCCGGTGATCTCGCCGGCCGGCTTCGTCATCTACAACGGCAGCCGCTTCCCGCAATGGCGCGGCAACGGTTTTATCGGCGGGCTGTCTTCGCAGTCGCTGGTGCGGATCGAGTTCAACGGCGAGACCGCACGCGACGCGGCGCGTTACGACATGGGCAAGCGCATCCGCGAAGTGGAGCAGGGACCGGACGGCGCGCTGTGGCTGCTGGAAGACGGCGCCGGTGGGCGCTTGCTGAAGTTGCAGCCGCTGGAAAGCTGAGGGAAGCACCCGGCAGCGGCTGTTCCGCCGCTGCCGGGCGAGCGGCATGCTGGTGTACGCGGTCGTCGGTGCCGTGGCTTTATTCCGCGCGGCTGGACGTGGGTGATCCCACCGCGATGCACCGCGAGTGATCCACCTCGCGTCGTCGATGACGCGGCGACAACCATCCGCGATTGGCGGTCGTGCTGAAAGCAAGACGGACTTCCCGGCCGCAAGACCGCATGCATTTCTCGTAGGCGCGGCTTCAGCCGCGACAGGTGTTCCCAGGAAGCCCGTCGTGGCTTAACGGCACCTCGATTAACCTGCTTTCGCGACAATCAAGCCGGGCAAGCCGGATGCAGCTTGTCCTATACGAGCGGCTTCAGCCGCGACAGGTGTTCCCGGGAATGCCCATCATCGCCGATGGTCCGAGTCCATCCGGCGCCGTGGCCGCACCCAAGCGGACGAAGATGCACGCAGGCGCGTTGTGGGAGGGACTTCAGTCCCGACGACATGTGACATGGCAATCCTTTTCTCTTCGTTCGTCGCAACTGAAGAGCACCTCGAATAACCTGCTTCCGCGACAATCAAACTGCATGCAGTTTGCCCTGTTACCGCCACGGGCTTACCGGGAACGCCCGGTCGCGGCTGAAGCCGCTTCTATGGGACGCGTCCTGGCGTTTTTCGAGGTGCCCTGAAGTCGCTCCTACGCCATTTCGACACGCCATTTCGAGATAGCCGCGAGTGCGTGCCGGATGGCGGTGAACCCGTCGTTTCAGGGCCGCGTCGTTCGCGCGGTCGACACGCTTTACGACATTGGCTGCTGCTCAAGCCGAGGCCGCCGCAACGTTGCTGCCGCGTCGCCCGCAACGTTCGTAAGAGCGGCTTTAGCCGCGACGGCGTGCTGGTGGATCACACCTGCCGGTCGCGGCTGAAGCCGCTCCTACGGTGGCGTCACGATGCCATCGGGCAACGTGGCGCGCTCGCCTTACTCCCCGTTGCCAGCGCGCTCCCAGGCGCGGCGCACCGCGTGGCGGGCCTTGCTCCAGCTCAGCGTCTGCGACCCCTTGTTCTGGTCCCAGTCGCGGTGCAGTTCCGCTTCCACCTGCTCGTAGGCGCGGTTGAAGTCGCGGATACGCGCCTCGTGGCCGGCGTGATAGGCGGGCTCGTAGTCCTCGAACCGCTCGCCTTCGCTGTAGTAGGGCTCGTCGGCGAAACGATCGCGCCAGTACTGCGAGACGCTGTTGCGATCCTCGTCGTTGGGCGCGCGGCCGGGAATCTGATACGGAACGCTCATCGTAGGTCTCCGTTGGTGTGACGGTGGGTCACGCTAGCCAAACGGGCGTTAATGCGGTCCCTGCGTGGCGTGATCGCGGTATGAAACATTCATGCCTTCCGGCAGGCTGCGCCGGCGCGCGCGCTGGCTTACGATCCGCGCTACTTCCTTCCTCTTCCCGGCAGACCCCATGGCCGCCACCGGCATCGCCTCGTTGACCCCGTACCTGGCCACCGCCGGCGTCGGCTGGCTGTACTACCGGCGCATCCGCCGCTACTTCGGCCGCCAGCCGTGGCAGCCGCGGCGCACCGGCGTGCGGCTGGGGTTCCTGGTGGTGGTCGCGGTTCTGCTGACCTGGTTGGCCGCGCATCTGCCTGGTGTGCGCGTGGGCATGGCGCTGGGCGCCGTAGCCGGTGCCGCGCTGGGCGCCTTCGCCCTGCACCACACCCGCATCGAACTGCAGGACGGCGCGCGCTGGTACACGCCCAATCCGTGGATCGGCGCCGCGCTGAGCGTGCTGTTGCTCGGGCGCCTGGCCTGGCGCTGGGCCAGCGGCGCCTTTGCCGGTGGCAGCGCGCAGACCCTGCAGAACGCCAGTCCGCTGACCATGAGCATCGCCGCGGCGCTGATCGCCTACGGGCTGGTGTACGCCGCGGGCCTGTTCGTGCGCATGCGCGCGTTGCCCCCGGCCTGATCGCCGGCATACCCGCGCCGATGACGACGCCAGGGCGATCGTCTCGGTGGATCCTCGGGCCGCGCGGACCGTCGAGCACGACGCCGTGCGCCGCGGAGCACTCGCGCATGGCGCGGTTCGCTCCGTGCTGTGGCCTCAGTGCGCGGCAGCTGCCGCTTCGTAGGGTAAGACCGTGGTGCCGGCCGCGCGCAGCGGCGCATCGGCCGCGTCCAACTGGTCCGGTTCGCCTTCGACCACCACCAGGATGCGGCCGGCCTCGATTTCCTCTTCGAAGTTGCGCCGCACCGGGTCCGGCACGGTGGACCCGACCAGCGCCGAGGACCAACTGCCGACCAGCGCACCGGCGATGGCCATCACCCCGGCGCCGGCCAGGGTGATGCCCAGCGGCGGCACCGCGATCGCCGCCAGCCCGGCCAGCAGCCCGGCGGCGCCGCCGCCCAGCGCGCCGCGTGCGGCGGCCGGCACAGTGTCGGTCTTGCCTTCCTTGCGGTCGTCGGGGATGGCCTCCAGTTCGATGTCGCCGCGTGCGACCAGCGACAGGTCGTCGTTGTCGAGGCCGGCGCCGCGCGCGGCCTGCAGCGCACGGGTGGCGGTGGGCAGATCCGGAGCGCTGTAGACGCGGCGTCGTTTCATGGCGGGCGGCTCGTGCTGGCGGGCGTCCAGCGTCGGGGCGCCGCGGTTATCCGCGCGTGACCTGCGCGCAAGGCGGCGTGAAGGCGTTCACGCCGCGTCCTTGCGCGGGAACCGATAGAACAGCGCGCCGATCAGCAGCGCCACTGCCGCCGCGGCCAGGTTCTGCCAACTGGCGCTGAGCAGCAAGGCCAGCGCCAGCAGCAGCGCCGCCAGCGGGATCAGCGGCCCGCCCGGCAGGCGCAGCGCGCCCGGCCGGTCGCGATAGCGCCGGGCCAGCACCAGCACCGCCGCGGCGGTGCCGATGTAGGCGAACAGGCGGGTGACCATCGACAGCAGCGCCAACTGCACGAACGAGCCGGACACGGCCAATGCCAGCGACAGCACGCCCTGCAGCAGGATCGCCGCGGCCGGCGTGCGGAAGCGCGGGTGCACCCGCGCCAGGAACGCCGGGCCATAGCCGTCCTTGGCCAGCGCGAACAGGAAACGCGGCCCGAGCATCACCGTGTTGCTGGTGGTGCCGAGGATGGAGATGGTGGCGCCGACGGTGAGGATCAGTGCCAGGGCTTCGCCGCCGAAACCGCTGGCGGCATCGGCCAGCGGCGTCGCCGACTGCGCCACGTTGGGCAAGGTGCCCTGCGCCACCACCTGCACCGCGGCATAGATCAGGGTGACGGTGACGATCATGGTGATCAGCGCGAACGGCACGTCGCGGCGCGGGTTGCGGTACTCGCCGGCGGCGGCGGGGATGTTCTCGAACCCGGCGTAGGCGAACAGCAGCAGCAACGCCGCCTCGCCGAGGTTGCCGACATCGCGCGGGTCCGGGGTCTTGCCCGAGAACGCCCACGACCAGTCCACGTAGAACGCGCCGATGGCCACGAACAGCAGCAGCGGCACCAGCTTGCCGATCACCAGCGCCACGCCGGTGCGTGCGGCCGACTTCACCCCGATCACGTTGATCGCGGTGAGCAGGCCGAGCGAGCCGACCACGATGCCCAGGCGCACGCCGCCGCCGGCCGCGGCCGGCCAGAAGCGCACCACCGCATCGGCCAGGCCGTTGCTCAGCGCCGCCGCCGAACTGATCCGGGTCAGCCAGATCATCCAGCCGATCTCGAAGCCGGCGAAGCGGCCGAACGCCTCGCGTGCGTACAGGTAGCTGCCGCCGGGCTCGTCGAAGTAGCTGGCCGCCTGCGCGTAGCACAGCACCAGCAGGGCCACCGCCACGCCGGCCAGCAGCACTGCCCACAGGCTCAGCGGGCCGAGCAGGGCGGCGGTGGCCGCCGGCAGCAGATAGATGCCGCTGCCGATCACGTCGTTGATCGACAGCCCGACGATCTGCCAGCGGCTGACCGCACGGACCAGCCCGGGTGCGGGCACCTGGCTCATGGTGCCGGCTCCACGGCGGGCAGCGACCAGTCGGCCTGCAGGCGACGGTAGGCGTCGCGCGGCAGCAGCACGAACAGCGGCGCCGCCGACGGCCGCAGCCACGCCAGCAGGCCCTGCATGTCGGCCGGTTGCATCGCGGTGCAGCCGGCGGTGGGCGCGCCGGGTGCGCGCCACAGGTGGGCGAAGATGCAGCTGCCGGCGCCCGGCGTGGCCTGCGCGTTGTGCTGGATCACGAAGCCTTGGCGGTAACGCTGATCGCCGTCGTGCTGGAGGTCCAGGCGCATCGGTTCGGTGGATCCGGCGACGGCGGCGCTGCCGACCTTGTCGGCATCGACGATCTGGTTGTACAGCGGCGAGCCGGGCACGTCGATGCAGTAGTTGCTCTGCCGCATCGCCTGGTAGGGCATGGCGCTGTCGATGCGCGACGCGTAGCCGAAGGCTTCACCGATGGTGAACACCCCGGCCGGGCTACGGCCGTCGCCTTCGCGTTTCTGCGGGCCGTCGTCTTGCGCCGGATGCAGGCCCAGGCCCCAGGCGCTGCCGTGGCGGCCGAGGCTCACGTCGAAGGCCTGCCCATGCGCGCGCCACCCCTGCGCATCGCGCTCGAACGCCTGCAACTGCCCCTGCGGGCTGTCCCAGTCCGGCGCCAGCACCAGGATCAGCTGCTGCGCGCGCTGCAAGGCGGGCACGGTACCGGTGTCGGCGGCCATGCCGGGCGCGGCGATCAGGGCGCACAGCAGGGCCAGGCCGATGCGCCAGGCGCGATGGTGGCCGGCATGCAGTGGCGTGGCAGGGGACCGATGGAGCAGGGGCATGGGCATCTCCGGTGGCGGCATGGGCGCGTGGGGCGCGCAATGGGTGAACGGTAGCGCAGTTGCGAGGCGGATGGCGTGCGCTGGTGCCGCTAGCTTGCCGGCAACTCGGCCGATGCAGTGGATGGCGGGTGGTGTCTGTGCTGGCGACGTGCGGGCGGTGGTATCGGTGTTGTGTTGTGAGTGCCTGTGCTGCACCTGGGCAAGCTGATCCATGCCGTTGCCGTTGCCGTTGCCGTTGCTGTCGTTTTGGCTTTTGACTTACCGGGTTCCCTTCCGAAGCGGCGAACCAGGCGGGAAAAACCCGAAGGGCGGCGCACAGGGATGTGCGCCGTCCGCGGCAGGGGCAGGATGCCCCTTCCGCGGATCCCGTCTGGTTCGCGGACCCGGAGCGCGCAGCGCGGAGGGCGCGTAGGCAGGGCGCGCTTTCTTTTGGTTACCTTTTCTTTGCGCGAGCAAAGAAGTGCTTCTCAGCAGCCGAAGGCTGATCAAAGTAACTCGCCCGTTAGGGCGAAAGCCTTTGCTGTTGTTTGAATTTTGCGTGTCAGACGAGAAGTTCTGTAGGAGCGGCTTCACCCGCGACCGACGTAATCGGTAGTGCCTGTCGCCGCTCAAGTCGCTCCTACATCTAGCAGCAGCAAGAGCAAGAGCAAGAGCAAAGCTTTCGCCTTGCGGCGAGTTACTTTTCTTTGCTTGTGCAAAGAAAAGTAACCAAAAGAAAGCACACCCTGCCTCGCGCCCTCCGCGCTAACGCGCTCCGGGTCCGCGTCCAGCCCGGGGATCCGCGGAAGGGGCATCCTGCCCCTGCCGCGGACGGCGCACATCCCTGTGCGCCGCCCCTTCGGGGTTTTTCCCCGGGCTGGCCGCCGCTTCGGAAGGGAACCCGGTAAGTCAAAAGCCAGAACAACGGCAACAGCAGAAGCAAGGGCAACAGCAACAGCAAAAGCAACAGCAACAGCAACATCAGGAGCAACGGCAACAGCAACAGCCAAAGCCAAAGCCAAAGCGACACCTGCGACAGCACCGCCAGTGCGCCGGCCTCACGGTTCGCCCGATGGCACGCGAACCACCCACGGCCCCGAGACGGAATCGCGCGTGATCAGGCGGTGCGGCACCACGTGATTGACGCGGACGCGCTCCACGCCAGCAGCCTGCCGGATCTCGCGCAGCAGCAGATCGATGGCCGTGTCGGTCATGTCCGCCACCGGCTGATGGATCGTGGTCAGCTCCGGCCACACCATCGTCGACGCCGACGTGTCGTCGAACCCCACCACCGACAGATCCTCCGGCACCTTCAGGCGGCGACGATGCGCCACCGACACCACCGCCGAGGCCATGTCGTCGTTGCTCGCGAAAATCGCGCTGGGGCGTGGCTGCAGCGCCAACAGCCGTTCGGCGGCCTCGAGTCCGGCGCGATAAGTGAAGTCGCCGCGCTGCACGAGTGCGTCGTCATAGTCGATGCCCGCATCGGCCAGGGCATCGCGGTAGCCCTGCCAGCGGTGCGCACTGGCGCTCTGGTTCCGGTCGCCAGTGATGTAGCCGATGCGGGTATGCCCGTGCGCGATCAGGTGCGAGACCATGTCATGGCTGGCACGACGGTCGTCGATGCGCACGCAGGAGATCCTGTCGCTGAACCGGCTGGACGCGATGGAGACGACGGGAATTCCGGCCTCCACGAACGCGGCAACGATGGCCTTCGAGTCGCACAGCGGTGCAGGGAGAATCACCCCCGCCACGCTGGCGCAGAGTGCTCGCGCGGCCTCGCGACGCGCGCGAGGACCCAGTCCATCCCAGGTGGCGATCACCAGCTGCGCCGCCACGCGGGTGGAGCCGCGCAGTGCGCCCACCAGCAGTTCGCGCAGATAGCTGGAGCTGGGATTGGTGTAGATCAACGCGATGCAGGTGTGCTGCGCCGCGGCGAGCGCGCTTGCGGCCGGGTTGGGCCGGTAGTCCAACGCGTGCACGCTGCGCATTACCTGCTCGCGCGTGTGCTCGCGCACGCCGGCGTGGCCATGGATGACGCGCGAGACGGTCATGGGCGAGACGCCTGCGTGCGCCGCGACGGCTTCGATGGTGATGGCGCTGCCTTTTCGACGCGTCGTTTTGGTGGTGCTCTTCAAAAAACGGAGTCCTTGTTGCGCCGCATGATGACAAGCGCCGGCTCGGGTGCGTAGTCTGCGCCTCGACGTGATGGTAGCGCTATCAATCAGCGGCAGTCAGGCCTAGGGGGCCTTTACCCGCGTCGTCTGGCAATCCTGAAACGGAGTTTGAGTCGCAGCGAGCGCAGCGCGCTCTGCGATGTTCGGCGTGGAAGACGGGCTTGGCCCGTGCGTGCCTCTTGGGGGAGGGGCGGTACATCCATCGATCGCATGTCAGAGGGGAGAGTCATGAACGCTTCTATGTTTCGTCGTAGGCCAGACCTGGGGGCTCGTTCATGAGCCGCACGCTGGCGAAGTTCACGTCCAGGGCCATGTTCACGTTCGTCGGCGGCGTCCTGGTCATCAATCCCGCATTCGCCCAGGACGCGCCGACGCCGGCGCCGCCCGCCCCGCAGCAGGCCGAGAGCAGCCCGACGCAGCTGGACACCGTGCAGGTCACCGGCCTGCGCAACAGCCTCAGCCAGGCGATGGACATCAAGCGCGATTCCGCCGGCGTGGTGGATGCCATCAGTGCCGAGGACATCGGCAAGTTCCCCGACACCAACCTGGCCGAATCCCTGCAACGCATCACCGGCATCTCCATCGAGCGGCGCGATGGCGAAGGCGCGCAGGTCACCGCGCGCGGCTTCGGCCCGCAGTTCAACATGGTCACGCTCAACGGGCGGCAGATGCCCGGCGCCGATGCGTTCGGCGCGGCCGGGCAGGTCGCCATCGGCGGTGTCGACGGCGGCACTCGCGCCTTCAACTTCGCCCAGCTTGCCGCCGAAGCGATCAACGGCATCGAGGTCTACAAGACCAGCCAGGCCAACGTGCCCAGTGGCGGCATCGGCGCCACCATCAACATCCTGACCTCGCGCCCGTTCGACCATCAGGGCATCGTCGCCAGTGCCGGCGCCAAAGCCGTCTCCGACCGCAGCCAGCCGTTCGACAACGCGTTGACGCCGGAGCTGTCCGGCATCTTCAGCTACAGCAACCCGGACAAGACCTTCGGCGTCGGCGTGAGCGCGAGCTACCAGAAGCGCAAGGGCGGCTCGGTGCAGGCCACCGAGAACTACTGGAACGTGCAGCCCTGGACCGGCTCGATGCCCGGCAATCCGACCGTGGTCAATGCGCCGCAGGTCGGTGCGCTGTACGCCCGCCCGAACGACCTGCGCTATGCGTTCTCCGAGTTCGAACGCGAGCGCGTCAACGGCCAGGCGGTACTGCAGTTCGCGCCCACCGACAGCCTGACGCTGACCCTGGACTACACCTATTCGACCAACGAGATCACCGAGAATCGTGGCGAGCAGGGCATGTGGTTGCAGAACAGCAACTACACCGACGTGACCTTCGATACCAGCGGCGCGGTAGCCACGCCGCTGTACATCCGCGAGATCGCCGGCACCAAGGATTTCGGCCTCGAGCAGCAGCGCAGCATGCAGAAGTACAAGCTGGGCTCGCTCGGCCTGAATGCGGTCTGGAACGTGACCGACCGGCTCAAGCTCAGCTTCGACGCGCACGACTCGAAAAACGAGAGCCGGCCGAACGATCCGCTGACCGGCGGCGGCTCCCTCTTCATGAGCATCGCCGGCACCAACAACTGCACCACCGGTCCGCACTGCGGCGGGTCCTGGGTGCAGGAGCTGAACTTCAACAACGGCCTGCCGATCGGCACCCAGGTCTGGTATCCGAGCGACGCAGATGCCGCGGCCAACACCAACGGCGTGGTCAACCCGGGCTTCGTGCCTGGCGAGATCGGCACGCAGGTGCTGCGCGTCAACTCGCAGAGCCAGATCAGCCAGATCAAGCAGGCCCGCGTCGACGGCGAGTGGAGCTTCGACCAGGGCCGCTTCCAGTTCGGCGTGGACAGCAGCAAGTCGACCACCCATCGCATCCAGGCCGCCGAGGCGTATTCCACCCTGGGCGACTGGGGCGTGGCCAATGTCGACCGGGACACCGCCGGCGGCCTGATGAACCTGATGCAGCCGGTCAACATCATCGGCCTGTTCGACGACTAC
Source organism: Xanthomonas sp. NCPPB 901 (assembly GCF_056725085.1). Classification (NCBI taxonomy): domain Bacteria; kingdom Pseudomonadati; phylum Pseudomonadota; class Gammaproteobacteria; order Lysobacterales; family Lysobacteraceae; genus Xanthomonas; species Xanthomonas sp. NCPPB 901. Next base: position 568,869 of record NZ_CM161511.1, read on the forward strand.
GGCGGCACGAGTTGGCCGGCATGGCGCGGCGATGCGGGCCGGCTCGCGGAATGGGCGGCTGGCCAGTACGGCGTCGGCCTGGGCGTGAGTCCGCAGCGTGCCGCCGACAACTTCGTGGAAGAGAAAACCCGCTCGGCCTATTTCCAGGTCGAGCTGGATGGCGAGTTGGCCGGTAGGCGCACCAATACCCGGCTGGGCGTGCGCTACGAAACCACCGACGTGGTGTCGACCTCGGTCATCGCCACGCCCGAAGCGATCGAATGGCAGTCCAACAACGACTTCCGCGTGGTGCTGTCCAACGAGCAGCAGCCCTTCAGCGAAAAGACCACCTACAGCTACATCCTGCCCAACCTCGATTTCAGCATCGATCTCACCGACACGCTGAAGGGCCGCGTCTCGTTCGGCAAGAGCATCGCGCGCGCGCCGATCGGCAACCTCTATGCCGGTCCCGGCGCACAGCAGCCGTTCGGATCGGTGCTGATCGATCCGTCCTCGCGGGCCAGCGGCACCGCGCAGAATCCCGCGCTGAAGCCGCTGGAGTCCGACAACCTCGACCTGGCGCTGGAGTGGTACTTCGCCGACGCGAGCTACCTGTCGGTGACGTACTGGAACAAGTCGGTCAACAACTTCATCGGCAACACCGTGGTGCAGGAGAATCTGTACGGCCTGCGCGATCCGACCTCCGGTCCGGACGCGAGGACGGCGCTGGCATTCCTCACCAGCGGCGCCTGCCTGGCCCAGGTCGGCCCGGCCAATGCGGCGGCCTGCTCGGCCAACGATACCTCGCTGTTCACCGCGCTGGCCCTGCTGCGCAACAACCCGGCCGGCCTGGCCGCCTACAACGGCAGCGGCGCGCAGGTGCTGGCGACCGAAGCGGCCTACGATCTGTACGGCGAGGCCGACGACCCGCTGTACGAGTTCAACGTCAACCGTCCGATCAACCAGAACCAGGCCAAACTGCACGGCTGGGAACTCGGCGGGCAGTACTTCTTCGGCGACACCGGGTTCGGCGTCCTGGCCAACTACACCATCGTCAAGGGTGACGTGGGCTACGACAACGGCGGCGATCCGGGCGTGGACCAGTTCGCGCTGACCGGCCTGAGCGATACCGCCAATGCGGTGCTGATGTACGAGAAGTACGGTTGGTCGGTACGCCTGGCCTGGAACTGGCGCGACCAGTACCTGATCCTGGCCAACCAGGGCACCAGCCGCAATCCGTACTATGTGGAACCGTACGAACAGTGGGATCTCAGCGTGAACTACACGTTGAACGACAACTGGTCGTTCGGGCTGGAGGCGATCAACCTGACCGGCGAGGACGTGCGCTGGCGCTCGCGCACCTCGCAGATGATCGTGAAGCTGGCCGACCAGAGTCCGCGTTACATGCTGGGTGTGCGTTACAGGTTCTGAAGGAGCGGGGAGTTCTTCTTCGCATGTCGCCACGGGTGCCGCCGTTGTCGCGGCGGTGCCTGTGCAAGGCGCCCACCGGGAGTGCGCAACACGATGCCGCGTTACGAACTGCTCAACAACATCGCGCACCGCGACCTGCGCGTGGCCACTGACTTCGGGCCCGAGTACGGCGACGCGGTGTGCATGGTGCCGGCCTATCCGAGCGAGTTCGCCGAGCTGCAGCGGGAGTATCCGATCTTCCTGCGCAAGGACCCGGCGACGGGGGCGTGGCAGTCGGTGGCGCTGCTGGGCTTCGAGCAGCACGAGAACCTGTTCCTGCAGGAGCGGCGCTGGACGGCCTCGTATCTGCCGGGGGCGGCGGCCAAGGGGCCGTTCCTGATCGGATTCCAGGAGCAGTGGGTCGACGGCGTGCCGACCCGGGAGGCGGTCCTGCACGTGGACATGGAGCATCCGCGGGTGACCGCGATGCAAGGCGAGCCGGTGTTCCTGCCGCAAGGGGGCAATACGGCCTATCTCGACCACATCGCCGGTGTGCTGCGCGGCCTTCATGAGGGCCATGCCTTCGGCGCGTATATGTTCGCCGCGCTCGATGCGCGCGGGCTGATCCAGCCGGTGGCGCTGGACGTGCAACTCGATGCGCAGCACCGGGTCGGCGTCGAGGGCCTGCACGCGATCGACCGCGAACGGCTGGCGCAGCTGGACGGCGCCGCGCTGGCCGAGCTCAACCGCGCCGGGTATCTGGAAGGGGCGTACCTGATGCTGGCCTCGCTGCACAACATGCGGCGCCTGATCGCCGAGAAGCAGCGCCGCCTGCGCCTGCAGGATGCCGCGGTCGCGGCGGGCAGGAACTGACCATGCCGGACGGCGGGGCCATGCGGATCCTCGAGGGCGTGCAGCCCACGGCGCTGCCGCTGCAGGCGCTGGTGGCGGCCGGGGAGCCGGTGGTGCTGCGTGGCATCGCGCGCGACTGGGGACTGGTCCAGGCCGGGGTGCGCTCCACCCAGGAGGCGTTGGCCTACCTGCGCGGCTTCGATGCCGGCACGCCGGTGCCGTATTCCTTCGGCGGGCCCGAGATCGAAGGGCGTCCGTTCTACAACGCCGATTTCACCGAGTTGAACTTCGAGGTCCGGCGCGCAACGCTGAGCCAGGTGCTGGACGCGATCGCCGACACCTTCGAGGATCCGCGGCCGCCCACCTACTATGTCGCGTCGCTGCGGACCGAGCGGGCGCTGCCCGGCTTCGCGCAGGCCAACGACGCCGGCCTGGCGGCGTTGGGGATCGACGCGCCGCCGAGCATCTGGATCGGCAACCGGGTGACGGCGTCCTGCCATTTCGATACCCCGGACAACCTCGCCTGCTGTGCGGTGGGCCGGCGCCACGTCACCCTGTTTCCGCCGGAGCAGATCGACAACCTGTATCCGGGGCCGCTGGAACCCACGCCGGGTGGGCAGGTGGTCAGCGTGGTGGACATCGACCGCCCCGACTTCGCGCGTCATCCGCGTTTCCGCGATGCACTTGCCAGCGCACGGCATGCCGAGCTGGAGCCCGGCGATGCTCTCTTCATCCCCAGCATGTGGTGGCACCACGTGCGCAGCCTGGCGCCGTTCAACGTGCTGGTGAACTACTGGTGGCGCAGTGCGCCGGCCTTCCTGCCGTCGCCGCTGCCGGCACTGCAGCACGCGATGTGGGCGCTGCGCGATCTGCCGGCGCGCGAGAAGCAGGCCTGGGCGACGCTCTTCGACTACTACGTGTTCGGTCCAGGCGAACGCGCGGGCCAACACCTGCCCGAGGCGGCCCGGGGCGAATTGGCGCCGTTCGACGAGGCACGGGCGCGCCGCACGCGCGCGCAATTGCTGGCGCGGCTCAACCGCTGATGGGAGCATCGCCTTGACCCTCGCCACCACACCAGACGGACGCATCCGCAAGGTCGTCATCGCCGGCGGCGGCACCGCAGGCTGGCTGGCCGGCTGCGCGCTGGCCCACCAGTTCCGCGATCGCCTGGACATCACCTTGGTGGAGTCCGAGCAGATCGGCACCGTGGGCGTCGGCGAATCGACCGTGCCGCCGATCCGCACCTTCCACCGCTTTCTGCAGATCGACGAGCAGGAGTTCCTGCGCGCCGTGGCCGGCACGTTCAAGCTCTCCATTTCCTTCGAAAACTGGCGTCGCCCCGGCGATCGTTTCATCCATCCGTTCGGCACGATCGGGCAGGGCACCTGGGCCACGCCGTTCCATCATTTCTGGCTGGACAGCCTGCGCCGCGGCATGCCGTCGGACCTGGGCGATTTCTGCCTGGAAAGCGTCGCCTCGCGCGGGGACAGGTTCTCGCTGGAGACCCAGCCGCAGGTCAATTACGCCTACCACTTCGATGCAGCGCTCTATGCGAAGTTCCTGCGCAAGAAGGCCGAAGGGTACGGCCTGCGCCGGGTCGAAGGACAGATCCGCGAGGTGCGGCAGCATGCGCACGACGGGTCCGTCGCGTCGCTGCTGCTGCACGACGGGCAGGTCATCGAGGGCGACCTGTTCATCGACTGCACCGGCTTCCGCGGCCTGCTGACCGAGCAGACGCTGCATACCGGCTACGAGGACTGGCACGAATGGTTGCCCGGCGACCGCGCCGTCGCGGTGCAGACCGAGGCGGTCGCGCCGCCGGTGCCGTATACCCGCGCCATCGCGCACGCGGCCGGGTGGCGCTGGCATATCCCGCTGCAGCACCGGGTCGGCTGCGGGCTGGTGTTCTCCAGCCGCCACATGTCCGACGACGAGGCGCACGCCAAGCTGCTGCGCGACGTCGACGGCCCGCCGTTGCGGGATCCGTGGCTGGTGCCGTTCCGCAGCGGGCGCAGGTTGCAGGCGTGGAACAAGAACGTGGTGGCCCTGGGCCTGGCCAGCGGCTTCATCGAGCCGCTGGAATCGACCAGCATCCACCTGACCATCAGCGCCGTGGTGCGCCTGATCCAGCTGTTCCCATCCGACGCCATCAGCCCGGCGCTGGTGGAGCTGTACAACACGGTCAGCCGCCAGGAGATGGAGCACGTGCGCGACTTCATCATCCTGCACTACCACGCCACCCAGCGCGACGAGCCGATGTGGAAGGCATGTCGCGCGATGGCGCTGCCCGAGTCGCTGGCGCTGCGGCTACGCGCCTGGCGCGAGCGGGCGCATGCCTGGCAGGACCCCGGCGAGTTGTTCCGCGTGGACTCCTGGACCAGCGTGTTCGTGGGGCAGGGCGTCCAGCCGGGACCGCCGCATCCGCTGGCAGCGGCCATCGACGACGCCGACTTGCGCACGCTGTTGACGCGGATCCGGCAGCCGCTGCAGCAGGCCAGCGCGGCGATGCCGTCGCAGGCCGAGTTCATCGCACGCTATTGCAAGGCGGCGCCGGACCTGTGGCAGCGGAGCGTTTCCCTGGCGTAGTGGCATGCATGCCGTCACCCAAAAATGATAGCGCTAACTTGAGGCGGGTACGAAGTGGACGACATGGAACTGGTGGCCGGAATCGATGCGGGGACGCAGAGCCTGAAGGTCGTGGTCTACGACCCGGTCGGGCGCAGCGTCGTGGCCAGCAGCAGTGCGCCGCTGGATCTGCATTCCGCCGCCGATGGCAGCCGTGAACAAAACCCGGCCGACTGGGTCGCGGCCATGCAGGCCTGCTTCCAGGCGATCGATCCTTCGCTGCGATCGCGCCTCGGCGCGCTGGCGGTCTCGGGCCAGCAGCACGGCTTCGTTCCGGTCGATGCGGCGGGCGAGGTGCTGGCCCCGGCCAAGCTGTGGTGCGACACCAGCACCTCGGCCGAGTGCACGCAGATCATGGACGCGGTCGGTGGCGCGGCACGCACCATCGCACTGGCGGGCAATCCGATCCTGGCCGGCTACACCGCCTCCAAGCTGCCGTGGACCAAGACGCACCGGCCCGACGCCTATGCGCGGCTCGCCACGATCCTGCTGCCGCACGACTACCTCAACTTCGTGCTGACCGGCCAGCGCTTCTGCGAATACGGCGACGCGTCGGGCACGGGCTGGCTGGACGTGCGCACCCGCACCTGGTCGACCGAGCTGCTGCGCGCCACCGATCCGCAGCGCGACCTGGCGGAGTGCCTGCCGCGCTTCGCCGCGCCCGATGCGGTGTTCGACATCGCCCCGGCCGCCGCCAGCCTGCTCGGCGTGCCGGCGACGCTGAAGGTCGCCGTCGGCGGCGGCGACAACATGATGGCGGCGATCGGCACCGGCTGCGTCGTCCCCGGTCGCCTGGCGATGAGCCTCGGTACCTCGGGCACCTTGTTCGCCTATTCCGACACGCCGGTGGTCGACCCGGACGGCGCGTGGGCCGCGTTCTGCTCGTCCACCGGCGGCTGGTTGCCGCTGATCTGCACGATGAATTGCACCGTGGCGACCGAACAGGTCGCCGCCGCCTTCGGCTTCAGCACCCGCGACGGCGATACGCATCTGCACGCCACCGCGCCCGGTGCCGACGGACTGGTGATGCTGCCGTTCCTCAACGGCGAGCGCACGCCCGACCTGCCGCTGGGCAAGGGCATGCTGGCGGGCCTGGACACGAGCAACATGACCCCGGCCCACCTCTATCGCGCGGCGATGGAAGGGGCGACCTACAGCCTGAAGTACGGCTTCGACGCGTTCGTGCGCGCCGGCATGCGCTTCGAGCGCATCGTGCTGACCGGCGGCGGCAGCAACAGCGGCGCGTGGCGGCAACTGGTGGCCGATGTGTTCGGCCTGCCGGTGGACGTGCCGAAACAGGCGGAGGGCGCGGCGTTCGGTGCGGCCCTGCAGGCGCTGTGGGCGCTGGGCCGGGCACGCGGCAATGCCGCCTCGATCGCCGACATCGCGCAACGGCACGTGGCGCTGGATCCGCGACTGTCCGCGCGCCCGGATCCGGCGCGCACCCAGGCCTACGCCGCGGCCTATGCGCGTTTCCTGCGTCATCTCGACGCCATGACGCCGCTGTTGCGCGGCTGATCCTCCGCTTCGCTCCCCTCCCATCACGACAGGACCACGCACCATGCACACCCAACCCTTCATCGGCTCCAAGGAATACTTCCCCGGCATCGGCCGCATCCCCTTCGAAGGCCGCGGCTCGGACAATCCGCTCGCCTTCAAGGTCTACGACGCCAACAAGGTCGTCGGCGGCAAGACCCTGCAGGAACATCTGCGCTTTGCGGTCTGCTACTGGCACACCTTCTGCAACGCCGGGCAGGATCCGTTCGGCCCGGGCACGCGCCACTTCCCCTGGGAGGTCGGCGCACCGATGGCCAGCGCCGAGGCGAAGGTGGATGCGGCGTTCGAGTTCTTCACCAAGCTCGGCGTGCCGTACTGGTGCTTCCACGACATCGACCTGGCGCCGGACGCCGACGATGCCGGGCAGTACGAGAAGAACCTCAAGCACATGGTCGGCCTGGCCAAGGCGCGCCAGCACGCGACCGGGATCAAACTGCTGTGGGGCACGGCGAATCTGTTCTCGCATCCGCGCTACATGAACGGTGCCGCGACCAATCCCGATTTCGCGGTGGTGGCGCGCGCTGCGGTACAGGTGAAGGCGGCGCTGGAGGCGACGGTGGAACTGGGCGGCGAACACTACGTGTTCTGGGGCGGCCGCGAAGGCTACGCCTCGCTGGTGAACACACAGATGAAGCGCGAACTCGAGCACTTCGCGCGCTTCCTCACGATGGCGCGCGACTACGGCCGCAGCATCGGCCTGAAAGGGAACTTCCTGATCGAGCCCAAGCCGATGGAGCCGATGAAGCACCAGTACGACTTCGACAGCGCGACGGTGGTGGGTTTCCTCAAAGAGCACGGCCTGGACAAGGACTTCAAGCTCAACATCGAGGCCAACCACGCCACGCTCTCCGGCCACACCTTCGAGCACGATCTGCAGGTCGCCGCCGATCACGGCCTGCTCGGCAGCATCGACGCCAACCGCGGCAACGCGCAGAACGGCTGGGATACCGATCAGTTCCCCACCGATCTGTACGACACCGTCGGCGCCATGCTGGTGGTGCTGCGCCAGGGCGGGCTGGAGGGCGGGCTGAACTTCGACGCCAAGGTGCGCCGCGAGTCCACCGACCTGGAGGATCTGTTCATCGCCCACATCGGCGGCATGGATGCCTTCGCCCGCGGGCTGGAAGTGGCCCATGCGCTGCTCAACGACTCGCCTTGGGAACAATGGCGCCAGGAGCGCTATGCCAGCTTCGACAGCGGTGCCGGCAAGGAATTCGCGCGCGGCGTGCTCGGTCTCGCCGAGCTGGCGGCGCTTGGGGCGAAGGGGGGCGAGCCGCGGCAGATCAGCGGCCGGCAGGAGCGCTACGAGAACCTGATCAACCAGTACCTGCTGCGCTGAGCGCGGCGGCAAGGAGGAGCGCCGTGACCGACCACCCTTCCACCCGCAACAGCGGCGCTGTGCTGGCCGCGCTGCTGCTCGCGCTCATCGCCTGCAAGGGCGCTGTGCAGGCCGCGACGCCTGCCCCGGCGGAGGCCAGCCCCTGGCCCAACGTGACCTGGCCGCTGCCGGAGGATCCGGTGCTGGAACAGCGTCTCAGCGACCTGATCGCCACCATGACGGTGGAAGAAAAAGTCGGCCAGCTGGTGCAGGGCGATATCGGCAGCCTCACCCCGGAGGATCTGCGCACGTATCGGCTGGGGTCGATCCTGGCCGGCGGCAACTCCGATCCCGGCGGCCGCTACGATGCCACGCCCGCCGAATGGCTGGCGCTGGCCGATGCGTTCTATGCGGCGTCGATGGACACCGCGCATGGCGGCAAGGCGATTCCGGTGCTGTTCGGCATCGACGCCGTGCACGGGCAGAGCAACATCGTCGGCGCGACCCTGTTCCCGCACAACATCGGCCTGGGCGCGACCCGCAACCCGGCGCTGCTGCGCCGCATCGGCGAAATCACCGCGCTGGAGACCCGCGCGACCGGCATGGAGTGGACCTTCGCGCCGACCGTGGCGGTGCCGCAGGACGATCGCTGGGGGCGTACCTACGAGGGCTACTCGGAGTCGCCCGAGGTGGTGGCCAGCTATGCCGGCGCGATGGTCGAGGGACTGCAGGGCAAGGTGGGCACGCCGGCGTTCCTCGATGGCCGCCATGTGATCGCCTCGGTCAAGCACTTCCTGGGCGATGGCGGCACCACCGACGGCAGGGACCAGGGCGACACCAAAATCGGCGAAGCCGAGCTGGTGCGCATCCATGCCGCCGGCTATCCCCCGGCCATCGCCGCGGGCGCGCAGACCGCGATGGCCTCGTTCAACAGCGTCAACGGCGAAAAGATGCATGGCCACAAGGGCTATCTGACCGATGCGCTGAAAGGGCGCATGCACTTCGGCGGCTTCGTGGTGGGCGACTGGAACGGCCACGGACAGGTCAAGGGCTGCACGCCCACCGACTGCCCCGCCACCATCAACGCCGGCCTGGACATGGCCATGGCCTCGGACAGCTGGAAAGGCTTCTACACCACCACGCTGGCGGCGGTGAAGAACGGCACCATTTCGCAACAGCGCCTGGACGATGCGGTGCGCCGCATCTTGCGGGTCAAGATGCGGCTGGGCCTGTTCGAAGCGGGTAAGCCATCGGCGCGCGCGGTCGGCGGGCAGTTCGCGCTGATCGGTGCGCCGGCGCATCGCGCAGTGGCGCGGCAGGCGGTGCGTGAGTCGCTGGTGCTGCTGAAGAACCAGGGCGGCGTGCTGCCGCTGTCGCCGAAGCAGCGCATCCTGGTGGCCGGCGACGGCGCCAACGACGTCGGCAAGCAAGCCGGCGGCTGGACGCTGAACTGGCAGGGCACCGGCACCACCCGCAAGGACTTCCCGAACGCGGACACCATCTACGAGGGCTTCGCGCAGCAGGCCAAGGCCGCCGGCGGCGAGGCCGTGCTGGCGGTCGACGGCAAGTACACGACGAAGCCGGACGTGGCCGTGGTGGTGTTCGGCGAGAATCCCTACGCGGAGTTCCAGGGCGATCGGCCGACCCTGGCCTACAAGCCGGGCGACGACACCGACCTGGCGTTGATCAAGCGGCTCAAGGCCGACGGCATCCCCGTGGTCGCGGTGTTCCTCAGCGGACGCCCGCTGTGGGTCAACCGGGAACTCAATGCCGCCGATGCCTTCGTGGCGGCATGGCTGCCCGGGTCGGAAGGCGCGGGCGTGGCCGATGTGCTGCTGCGCAACCCGCAGGGCGGCGTGCAGCACGACTTCAAGGGCACGCTGAGCTTCAGTTGGCCGCGCACGGCCACGCAATACGCCAACAACGTGGGGCAGACGCACTACGACCCGCTGTTCGCCTTCGGCTACGGCTTGCGCTATGCCGACAACGGCGATCTGCCCAAGTTGCCCGAAGTCTCCGGCCTCACCGGCAACGAAGGCGCGGCCGGGGTGTTCTTCGTCCGCGGTGCGGCCGGCCCGGGCCTGGCGCTGCGCCTGGAAGGGGCCAATGGGCAGGGCGTGACCGTCACCCGGGTGCCGGAATCGCTCGATGGCGCACTGCTGAAGGTCACCGGCGTGGACCACCTGGCGCAGGAGGATGGCCGCCGTCTCGCCTGGTCGGGCGGGCGCGAGGCGGTGGTCGCGCTGCAGTCGCATACGCCGCTGGACCTGCAGCGCGAGAGCAACGGCGACCTGATGCTGGTGACCACGCTGCGGGTCGACGTCGCCGCGCAGGGCGAGGCCTGGCTGGCGGTCGGCTGCGGCAGCGGCTGCGCGGCGCGGGTGGCGATCGGGCCGACGCTGGCGGCGCTGCCGGTGGGCCAGTGGAGGCGCGTCGGCGTGCCGCTCAAGTGCCTGGCGGCGGCCGGCGCGGACCTGAGCAAGCTGGATCGCCCCTGGGCGTTGGCGACCGCGGGCACGATGACGCTCTCGGTGTCGCGGGTCGCGCTCGGCGCGCTGAACGAAGCGGAGACCACCGTCGCATGCCCGAGCGCGTGAGCCGGCGTCCTGCGCTAGCGCCCCTTGGGCGGGCTGGCGACCGAACCGCGCGTCACCAGCCGGTGCGGGACCACGTGGTCGCTGGACACGCGCGCGTCGTCGCGCCTGTGGCGGATGCTGCGCAGCAGGATGTCGATGGCGGCATCGGCCATCGAGGCGATCGGTTGATGGATGGTGGTGAGCTCCGGCCAGACGGTCGTGGCGGCCGAGGTGTCGTCGAAGCCCACTACCGACAGGTCGCGGGGCACCTCCAGGCCGCGCCGGTGCGCGACCGAGATCGCCGCCGCGCCCATGTCGTCGTTGCTGGCGAAGATCGCGGTCGGCGGCCGCCGCTGCGACAGCAGCTTCTCGGCGGCGGCCAGGCCCGAGCGGTAGGTGTAGTCCCCTTGCTGGACCAGGCCGGGTTCGACCTTCAGCCCGGCCTCCTGCAGGGCGGTGACGAAGCCTTCGTAGCGCCGCGCGCTGGCGCTGAGGTCCTGACGGCCGCGGATGAAGCCGATGCGCCGGTGGCCGTGCCGGATCAGGTGGTCGGCCATCTCCTTGCCGGCGTGGAAGTCGTCGATGCGCACGCAGGAGATCGCGTCGCTGAGGCGGCCGGAGGCGATCGCGACCACCGGGATGCCGGCCTTGACCAGCTCGGTCACCGCCGCCTGCGATTCGCACAACGGCGGCGGCAGGATGACGCCATCCACGCGTCCGCCCAGGGCGCGCGCGGCCTTGCGCTCGGCGTCGGCGTCCAGGTCCTCCCAATAGTGGATGACCAACTGGATGGCAGCGTTGGAGGCGACGCGCAGCAGGCCGACCAGCAGCTCGCGCAGGTAGGCACCGCTGGGATTGGTGTAGATCAGGGCGATGCGCGTGTGCTGCGCGGCGGCCAGCGAACTGGCGGCCAGGTTGGGCGTGTAGCCCAGCTCGCGCACCGCGCGCATCACGCGCTCGCGGGTGGCATCGCGCACCTTGCCGTGGTTGATCGCGCGCGAGACGGTCATCGGCGAGACCCCGGCCAGGGCCGCCACCTCGTCGATCGTCACCCCGCTGGTCTTGCGGCGCACCGCTTTCTTCGGCTTCTCCAAAACGCGTTCCCTTTGTTCTGCTTGACGCTGCCGCGCCGCGGGCACGCCGTCAGCTTACAAGGTTTGCTGGCGGTGCTTTTGCATCGTTCGGATGTCATTCGGTGTCACTGGATGCTGGGTGCTGCGATGGCCTTGATGGCCTGCGCGGGCAGCGCGCACGCCGAGGATGGCGCCGCGCTGTGGATGCGCTACGTCCCCTCCCAAAGCGCCGTGCGCGCGATGGACGGCCGCATGCGCCTGGACGAGGTGGTGGCGCCGGCGCGGACGCCGACGCAGCGTGTCGCGCGCGACGAACTGGTGCGTGGCCTGAGCGGCCTGCTGGGCCGCGCGCCGGCGACGCCGGCGGTGGCGAGCGGCGACCACGCGGTGGTGCTGGGCACGCCGCAGTCGTCGCCTTCGCTTGCGCCGTTCCGCGCGCAGATCGCGGCGCTGGGCGAGGAGGGTTACCTGCTCAAGCGCGTCCGCCTCGATGGGCGCGCGGTGTTGCTGGTGGCCGCACGCCGGGACATCGGCGTGCTGTACGGCGTGTTCCATCTGCTGCGACTGCTGCAGACCGGCGCGTCGCTGGACACGCTCGAGGTGCAGGAGTCGCCGCGGATCCGGCTGCGCGTGCTCGACCATTGGGACGACCTGGACGGCCATGTCGAGCGTGGCTATGCGGGCCGCTCGCTGTGGGACTGGCAGAGCCTGCCGGAGTGGCGCGACCCGCGCTACACCGACTACGCGCGCGCCAATGCCTCGCTGGGCATCAACGGCACCGTGCTGAACAACGTCAACGCCAACGCGCAGAGCCTGGCGCCGGATTATCTGGAAAAGGCGGCGGCGCTGGCCGACGTGTTCCGGCCCTACGGCATCCGCGTGTACCTGAGCGCACGCTTCAGCGCGCCCATCGAACTGGGTGGGTTGAAGACCGCCGATCCGCGCGATCCGGCCGTGCAGCGCTGGTGGCGCGACAAGGCCGACGAGATCTATGCGCGCATTCCGGATTTCGGCGGTTTTCTGGTCAAGGCCAATTCGGAAGGCCAGCCCGGCCCGCAGGACTATGGCCGCTCGCATGCCGACGGCGCCAACCTGCTGGCCGATGCGCTGGCCCCGCACGGCGGCGTGGTGATGTGGCGGGCGTTCGTCTATGCCCACGAGGTGCCGGCGGACCGCGCCACGCAGGCGTACACCGAGTTCGTCGGCCTCGACGGCGCGTTCCGCCCGAACGTGATCGTGCAGGTCAAGAACGGCCCCATCGACTTCCAGCCGCGCGAGCCCTTCCATCCGCTGTTCGGCGCGATGCCGCGCACGCCGCTGATGCTGGAATTCCAGATCACCAAGGAATATCTCGGCTTCGCCACGCACCTGGTGTACCTGGGGCCGCTGTACGAGGAAGTCCTGCAGTCCGACACCCACGCCCGCGGCGCGGGCTCCACGGTGGCGGACGTGGTGGAGGGTTCATTGGAGGGCCATGCCCTGACCGGCATCGCCGGCGTCGCCAATATCGGCAACGACCGCACCTGGAGCGGTTCGCACTTCGACCAGGCCAACTGGTACGCCTTCGGCCGTCTGGCCTGGAATCCGCATCAATCCGCCCGTGGCATCGCGGCGGAATGGGCGGCGATGACGTTCTCGCCGGCGCCGGAGGTGGTGCAGCCCATCGTCGCGATGATGATGGGCTCGCGCGAGGCCGCGGTGAACTACATGACCCCGCTGGGCCTGCACCACCTGATGGCGCGCGGCCACCACTACGGCCCCGGCCCCTGGGTGGACGGCGGCCCGCGTGCGGACTGGACCTCGGTGTACTACCACCGTGCCGATCGCGATGGCATCGGCTTCGACCGCACCGCCCGCGGCAGCAATGCGGTGGGCCAGTACGCGCCCGCGGTGGCGGCCGTGTACGGCGACCTGGCGCGGGTGCCCGAGCCGTTGCTGTTGTGGTTCCACCACGTGCCGTGGGAGCACCGCATGGCCTCCGGGCGACCGCTGTGGGACGAACTGGTCGGGCGCTATGCGCTGGGCGTGCGCCAGGTGCGGGCCATGCAGGCGACCTGGGACGGCCTGCGCGGCAAGGTGGATGCCGAGCGGCATGCGCAGGTGGCGGCCTTCCTGCGCATCCAGTTGCGCGAAGCGCAGTGGTGGCGCGATGCCAGCGTGGCGTATTTCCAGTCGGTGAGCGGGCGGCCGTTGCCCGCGGGCGAAGCCGCGCCGCCGCACCCGCTGGCCTGGTACCAGGCCCTGCAGTTTCCCTCCGCACCCGGAGATGGACGATGAAGCCGACAACGTGGAGAGGCCGGCTGCTGGCAGCGGCCCTGGGCTGCTGCGCCGCGCCCTGCATGGCGCAGCAAGCGGCGCCGCCGCTGTTGCATCCGCTGTTCCAGGACCACGCCGTGCTGCAGCGCGACCGGCCGATTTCGGTGTGGGGCCGCGCCGCGCCGGGTGCCACGGTGACGGTGACATTCGCGCGGCAGTCCGTCGGCGCACGTGCCGATGCCGGCGGCCATTGGCGTGCCACGCTCAAGCCCATCGCCGCTGGCGGCCCCTACGCCATGACGGTCCGGGCGGGACAGGAGCGCCAGGTCGTGCGCGATGTGCTGATGGGCGATGTCTGGCTGTGTTCCGGGCAATCGAACATGGAACTGCCGGTGTGGCGCGCGCTGGATGCGGGCCGCGAACTGGCCGCGGCCACCCAGCCGAGCATCCGCCTGTTCACCGTCCCCAAGGCCGCGGCGGTCACGCCGCAGGACGCGTTTCCGGCTGCCGTCGCGTGGCGACCTGCATCGCCCGAGACGGTACGGGAGTTTTCCGCCGCCTGCTTCTACTTCGCCCGCGAACTGCAGAAGACGGTCAAGGTGCCGATGGGGCTGATCCAGGCGGCCTGGGGCGGATCGCGGATCGAGGCCTGGACCAGCGCCGAGGCCCTGCGCGCGCAGGGCGGCATGGACGCTGCGCTCGACGTGCTGGCGCAGTCTGCCACCGATCCCGTCGCGGCGAGCGCGCGCTGGGGCCGGCACTGGCAGCAGTGGTGGACCACGCGCGCCGGTGCCGAGCCGGGCGAGACGCCGTGGCAGCCCGGCGCCGACGGCAAGGGGTGGCAGGACGCACCGGCCGCGCTCGGCGCATGGGAGCGCTGGGGCGTGCCCGCGCTCGCCGACTACAACGGCATGGTCTGGTACCGCACGCAGGTCCGCCTGACCGCCGCGCAGGCGGCGCAGGGCGCACGGCTGGTGTTGGGGCCGGTCGACGAGACGGACATGACCTGGGTCAACGGCGTGGCCGTGGGCAGCCAGAACGCGCCGAGCGATCCGCGCCGGTATGCGCTTCCACCCGGCCTGTTGAAGGCAGGGCTCAACACGGTGGTGGTCAACGTGCTGGATACCTACGGCGAGGGTGGACTGGCAGGCCCCGCGAGCGCCCAGGCCGTGCAGTTGGACGATGGCACGCGGATCGCCCTGGATTCGCCTTGGCAGTACCGGGTCGCGCCCGATCCACAGTCGCCGCCGCTGGCGCCGTGGCACGCCGCCTCGGGCATGGCGACGCTGTACAACGGCATGATCGCGCCGCTCGGGGCGTACGGGCTGCGGGGAATGCTGTGGTACCAGGGCGAATCCAACACCGGCGACGGCGCCGCCTACGCGACGCGGCTGCGTGGCTTGCGCGACGACTGGCGCCGCCGCTTCGGCGCGGCGACGCCGCTACTGGTGGTGCAGCTGGCCGGCTACGGTCGTCCGCCGCAGGCGCCGGTGGAGAGCGGCTGGGCGCAGGTACGCGAGGCGCAGCGGCGCGTGGCGGCGGACGACCCGCACAGCGGACTCGCGGTGGCCATCGACATCGGCGACGCCTACGACATCCATCCGCCGAACAAGCAGGAACTGGGGCGGCGCCTGGCCCAGGCGGCGCGCCATGTGGTCTACGGCGAACGCGCACTGGCGCCGTCCGGCCCGACGCCACGCACGGCATCGCGCACGCCGGGCGCGGTGCGGATCGCGTTCGACGACGTCGTCGGGACGCTGGTCACGACCGGTGCGAACGGCCCCATCGGCTTCGAACTCTGCGACGCGCAGGCGCAGCAGTGTCGTTATGCCGATGCCGCGCTGGACGGGCGCGACGTGCTCCTGCACAGCCCGCAGGCCGCAACCGCCGCCCGCGTCCGCTACTGCTGGGCCGACGGCCCGGTCTGCACGTTGCGCGACGGTTCCGGCGCGCCGGCGGGGCCGTTCGAACTCTCCCTCCCCGCTGCAGAGGTGCCCTGATGCGTTCGCTGCTCGCCACTGCCCTCCTGTTGCTGTCCGCCGCGCTGCAGCCGCTGCGGGCCGCGCCGGCACCGCCGGTCCACTTCGACTGGTTCGAATACGCCGGGCGCGATGCGGCCTTCGAGGCGCCGTTGCCGGCCGGGCACTACCGCAACCCGATCCTGGCCGGCTTCCACGCGGACCCGAGCATCGTCGGCGCGAACGGGCGGTTCTACTTGGTCAATTCCAGCTTCACCTACTTCCCCGGCATCCCGGTGTTCGAGAGCGTGGACCTGGTGCACTGGAAACAGATCGGCAACGTGATCGACCGCCCGACGCAACTGGACTTCGATGGCCTGGGCGTATCGCGCGGCATCTTCGCGCCGGCCATCTCACACTACGACGGCGTGTTCTACGTGGTCACCACCGCCGTGGACAGCGGCGGCAACTTCATCGCCACCGCGCGCGATCCCGCCGGCCCCTGGTCGGACCCGCACTGGCTGCCGGGCATCGGTGGCATCGATCCGTCGCTGTTCTTCGATGAAGACGGCCGCGTCTACCTGCTCAACAACGATGAGCCGCCCGGCCCGGCGCGCTACCCAGGCCATCGCGCGATCTGGATGCAGCAGCTCGACCTGACCAGTTTCACGCCGGTGGGGCCGCGCAAGGTCCTGATCGACGGCGGCGTGGAGCCGGCGAAGAATCCGATCTGGATCGAGGGGCCGCATCTGTATCGCCGCGATGGCTGGTACTACCTCTCCGATGCCGAAGGCGGGACCGGGCCGCAGCATTCGCAGGTGGTGCTGCGCAGCCGCGACGTGTGGGGGCCTTACCTGCCGTACGCGGGCAATCCGATCCTCACCCAGCGCGACCTGCCCGACGACCGGCCGCTGCCGATCGCCAATGCCGGTCACGCAGACATGGTCGAAGGGCCGGACGGTTCCTGGTGGGCGGTGTTCCTGGCCAGCCGCACCTACGACGTGCGCCACTACAACACCGGGCGCGAGACCTACCTGCTGCCGGTGCAGTGGCGCGACGGCTGGCCGGTGATCCTGCCGGCCGGGCAGGCCATCCCGTATGCGGTCAAGGCGCCGTCGTGGATGCGGGGCGAGGTGTCGCAGGCCCCGTCCACCGGCAACTTCGTCGAGCGCGACGAGTTCGACGCGTCGACGCTCGGCCGCGGCTGGTTCCGCGTGCGCGTGCCCAAGCAGGACTGGGCGGACCTGCGCGCGCGGCCGGGGTACTTGGCCGTGCATCCGCTGCCGGAAAACCTGGACACCCTACGCAACCCCGCGTTCCTGGGGCGCCGCCAGCAGCACCTGCGGTTCGAGGCCAGCACCGCACTGACGCGCCCGGCGGCGGGCGTGGCGGCAGGGCTTGCGGCGTTCCAGAACGAGACCTGGTGGTACTTCCTTGGCGTGCGCCGTGTGGGCCGCGATCGCGTGGTGGTCTTCCTCGAAGCGAGGGAGGGCAAGGGCGCGACCAAAACGCTGGCCAGCCGCGAACTGGACGTGTCCAGCGCGCTGCGCCTGAAGATATCGGGTGACGAAGGGACGTATGCCTTCGCGTTCGACACCGGCGCGGGGCAGGGCTGGCAGACCCTCGCCGACGACGTCGACGGGACCGTGTTGAGTACGGATCGGGCAGGCGGCTTCGTGGGCGCCCTGCTGGGTCCTTTCGCGCGCGACGAGCGTGCCTCGAGGAGCAAACAATGATGACGCGCAGATCTTCCTTTCGCAGCGGCGTTCGCGGCCGCCTGTTCCGCACGCTGGCGCTGTGCGCCGCCACCACGCTGGCCGGCGTCGGCCATGCCGCGGATACCAAGCCGTGGCAAGACACCTCGGCCAGCTTCGAGGACCGGGCGGCGGCGCTGGTCGCGCAGATGACGCTGGAGGAAAAAGCGGCGCAGATGCAGAACGCCGCGCCGGCGATCGAACGCCTGGGGGTGCCGGCCTACGACTGGTGGAACGAAGCGCTGCACGGCGTGGCGCGGGCCGGGCAGGCCACGGTGTTTCCGCAGGCCATCGGGTTGGCCGCCACCTTCGACGTGCCGTTGATGGGGCAGGTGGCCACCACCATCAGCGACGAGGCGCGCGCCAAGCACCACCAGTTCCTCCGCGAGGGCGCGCATGGCCGCTACCAGGGGCTGACCTTCTGGTCGCCGAACATCAACATCTTCCGCGACCCGCGCTGGGGGCGCGGCCAGGAAACCTACGGCGAGGATCCCTACCTCACCGCGCGCATGGGCGTGGCCTTCGTGCAGGGATTGCAGGGCGACGATCCGGTGTACCGCAAGCTCGACGCTACCGCCAAACACTTCGCCGTGCACAGCGGCCCGGAAGCCGACCGCCACCACTTCGATGCGCGCCCGAGCAAGCGCGACCTCTACGACACCTACCTGCCGGCGTTTGAGGCGCTGGTGAAGGAGGGCAAGGTGGATGCGGTGATGGGCGCCTACAACCGGGTGTATGGCGAGTCCGCCAGCGCCAGCCGGTTCCTGTTGCGCGATGTGCTGCGCCGCGACTGGGGCTTCAAGGGGTATGTGGTGTCGGACTGCTGGGCCATCGTCGACATCTGGAAGCACCACCACCTGGTGCCCAGCCGCGAGGCCGCCGCCGCGCTGGCGGTCAGGAACGGCACCGAACTGGAGTGCGGCCAGGAGTACGCCACGCTGCCGGCGGCAGTGCGCCAGGGCCTGATCGACGAAGCGGAGATCGACGACGCGGTGACACGCCTGTTCACCGCGCGGATGCGCCTGGGCATGTTCGATCCGCCCGAGCGCGTGCGCTGGGCGCGGATCCCCGCCTCGGTGAACCAGGCGCCCGCGCACGATGCGCTGGCCTTGCAGGCCGCACAGGAATCGCTGGTGCTGCTGAAGAACGATGGCGTGCTGCCGCTGTCGCGCGACCTCAAGCGCATCGCCGTGGTCGGCCCGACCGCCGACGACACCATGGCCCTGCTCGGCAACTACTTCGGCACGCCGGCGGCACCGGTGACGATCCTGCAGGGCATCCGCGACGCAGCCAAGGGCATCGAGGTGCGCTATGCGCGCGGCGTGGATCTGGTCGAAGGGCGCGAGGATCCCGGCGCCACGCCGCTGATCGAGGCGGCGTATCTGCGGCCTTCGGCCGACTCCCCGGAACGCGGCCTGCGCGGCGAGTACTTCCGCACGCCGGATCTGTCGGGGACGCCGGCGCTGGTGCGCACCGACGCGCAGGTCGGCTTCCGCTGGGACCGCGGCTCGCCGACCGACAACCTGCTGGCCCGTGGCGAAGCGGGGCCGGGGCAGGGCATTCCCAACGATCACTTCAGCATCCGCTGGAGCGGCCAGCTGCTGCCGCCGGTCTCGGGTCGCTACCGGATCGAGGCGGCCGCCGATGATGGCTTCCGCCTCTATGTCGACGGCAAGCTGGTGCTGGATCACTGGACCGACAGCGACCGCATGCGCGCCGACGGCGTGGACCTGGACCTGCAGGCCGGCCGCGCCTATGCGGTGAAGCTGGAGTACTACGACGCCGAGCGCGACGCCGGCGTGCGCCTGGGCTGGCGCATGCCCGGCGCGAAGCCGCCGTTCGAGGAGGCGCTGGATGCCGCGCGCAACGCGGACGTGGTGGTGTTCGTCGGCGGCCTGACCGGCGATGTCGAGGGCGAAGAGATGAAGGTCGACTACCCGGGCTTCGCCGGCGGCGACCGCACCGACCTGCGCCTGCCCGCGCCGCAGCGTGCCCTGCTGGAAGCGCTGCACGCCACCGGCAAGCCGGTGGTGATGGTGCTGACCGGCGGCTCGGCGCTGGCGGTGGACTGGGCCCAGGCGCATCTGTCGGCGATCCTGATGAGCTGGTATCCAGGGCAGCGCGGCGGCACCGCGGTGGGCCAGGCGCTGTTCGGCGAGGTCAATCCCGCGGGACGCCTGCCGGTGACGTTCTACAAGGCGGACCAGGCGCTGCCCGCGTTCGACGACTACGCGATGCAAGGCCGCACCTACCGCTACTTCCGCGGCACGCCGCTGTACCCGTTCGGCCACGGGCTGTCGTATACCCGCTTCGACTACGGCAAGCTGCGCCTGGATGCGCCGCGCATCGCCGACGACGGACGCCTCAAGCTGCAGGTGGAGGTGGCCAACACCGGCAAGCGCGCCGGCGACGAAGTCGCGCAGCTGTACGTGCGGCGGCTGGCGGCCGCGCCTGGCGATGCGCAGCAGGCGCTGCGTGGGTTCCAGCGCGTTCGCCTGGCCCCTGGCGAGCGGCGGACCGTGAGCTTCGAGCTGGACGCGCAACAGGCGCTGCGTCAGTACGACGACGCGCGCGACACCTATGTCGTGCCGGCGGGGGACTACGAAGTGCGCATCGGCGGCTCCAGCGCCGATGCCCGCGTGCGCGCCCGCTTCACCGTGGAGGCGGCCCGTGAGTGATTCCCCGCGCATGGAGGTCGCCTTGCACACGTTGTCGGTGCGGGAGAAGCTGGGCTACAGCCTGGGCGACCTGGCGGCGAACCTGATCTTCCAGACGCTGATCACCTACCTGGCCTTCTTCTACACCGATGTGTACCGATTGCCGCCGGCCACGGCGGCGACGATCATCTTCGCGATCGGCCTGCTGGGCGCGTTCGTGTTCACCCCGCTGATCGGCATTGCCGCCGACCGCACGGCGACCCGCTGGGGCAAGTTCCGGCCCTGGATCCTGTGGACGGCGATCCCGTTCGGCGTGCTGTCGCTGCTGGCCTTCAGCACCCCGGACCTGGGCGCGCGCGGCAAGGTCGTCTATGCCGTGACCACCTATGGCCTGCTGATGCTGGTGTACGCGGCCAACAACCTGCCGTACTCCGCGCTCAGCGGCGTGCTCACCGGCAACATGGATCAGCGCAACAGCCTATCGGCCTACCGCTTCGTGGCGGTGATGATCGCGCAGTTCATCATCCAGGTGCTGCTGTTGCCGCTGGTGCTGATCCTGGGCGAGGGCGACAACGTGCGCGGCTTCGAGCGCTTGATGACGGTGTTCGCGGTGGTAGGCACGCTGTTCTTCCTGATCACCTTCGCCACCACCCGCGAGCGCATCGTTCCGGCCAAGGAACAGTCTGCCGGCGTGCTGCAGGACCTGTCCGACCTGCTGCACAACCGGCCGTGGAAGGTGATGCTGGCCTTGACGGTGCTGGTCTTCGTCAACCTGGCGCTGAAGGGCGGCACCTACATCTACTATTTCCAGTATTACCTGAGCGAGGCCGCGCTGGCCGGCTTTCTCGATGCCTCCGGCTTCAACGGGTTCATCGGCGGAGTGAACGCGCTGCTCAGCGGATGGGGCCTGTCCGGCTTCACCTGGCCGCAGGACCCGGCGACCTCGGCATTCAGCCTGTTCAACGCCTGCGGCATCCTGTGCATGATCCTGGGCATCGGGGGCTCCCGGCGCCTGGCCGACCGCTTCGGCAAGCGCGATGCCTTCGGCGGCGCGCTGCTGCTGTCCACCGTGTTCCTGCTGGTGTTCTACGTCCTGCCGCCCACCGCGATCGGGGTGGCCTTCGGTGCCTTCATGCTGCACGGGTTCTGCTATGGCATCACCATCCCGCTGCTGTGGGCGATGATCGCCGACGTCGCCGACTATTCCGAGTGGACGAACCATCGCCGCGCCACCGCGATCATCTTCTCGGCGATGTTGTGCGGGCTGAAGATCGGGCTCAGCATCGGCGGCGCGCTGGTCGCCGGCATCCTCGCGCACCACGGCTACCAGGCGGGCGCGGACCAGCAGCCGCAGGCCGTGGTGGACGGCATCCGCCTGACCGTCAGCGTCTACAGCGCCATCCCGTTCCTGCTCGCGGTGGCGTTGCTGTTCTTCTACCGGATCGACAAGCGCATGGAGCTGCGCATCGAACACGACCTGCAGGCGCGTCGGCAGGGAAACGAGCCAACCGACCTCAGTGACCTCGACCATCTCGCGGCACGCGCCATCGCGCAACCGCTGGTCACCCACATCTACACGGCCGATCCGTCGGCCCATGTGTTCGAGGGGCGCCTGTACATCTATCCATCGCACGACATCGACAGCGGCGCGCCATTCGACGACGACGGCGGTCACTTCGGCATGGAGGACTACCACGTGCTGCGCATGGACTCGCCCGAAGGCACGGCCACCGACTGCGGCGTCGCCCTGCATGTGCGCGACGTGCCCTGGGCCAGCCGGCAGATGTGGGCGCCGGACGCGGCCAGTCGCGACGGTCGCTACTACCTGTATTTCCCGGCCAAGGACGCGCAGGGCCGGTTCCGCATCGGCGTGGCGGTGGCCGATCGCCCGGAAGGCCCGTTCGCCGCCGAGCCAGAGCCGATCGCCGGCACCTACTCGATCGACCCGGCCGTCTTCGAGGACGACGACGGCGCGCACTACCTCTGCTTCGGCGGCATCTGGGGCGGCCAGTTGCAGAAGTACCGCGACGACCGCTTTGATGCGGCGCACGCCGAGCCCGAGGGCGATGCGCCGGCACTGGGCCCGCGCATCGCCCGGCTGGACCCGGGCATGACCCAACTGGCGGAGCGCACGCGGGAACTCGTGATCCTCGACGAGCATGGGCAACCGCTGCGCGCCGACGACCACGCGCGCCGCTTCTTCGAGGGGCCGTGGCTGCACAAGGACCAGGGCCGCTACTACCTGTCGTACTCCACCGGCGATACGCATCTGCTGTGTTACGCCACGGGCGACAGCCCGTATGGCCCGTTCACCTATCGCGGCGTGTTGCTGAAGCCGGTGGTGGGCTGGACCACGCACCACTCCATCTGCAGGTTTGAAGGCCGGTGGTACCTGTTCTATCACGATGCCCTGTTGTCCGGCGGCGTGACCCACCTGCGCTCGGTCAAGTGCACGCCGCTGCACGTCGAGCCGGATGGGAGCATTGGTACTGTCGATCCCTATGGCGGCTGAGAGGTCGTCATAGGGATCGCCTGTTGGAGTCAGCCGTCATGCAGCCGGGAAGCGCGAAGCGATGCGCTTTCCGATGGCGCAATGCGTCGGGACTGAAGTCCCTCCCACAGTACCCCCGGCGGTCTCGCCGCAAGCCCCTGTGGGAGCGACTTCAGTGGCGACGAGTGAAACCATCCAACGACCGATTGCTGCAGCAGTCGGGACTGAAGTCCCTCCCACAGTGCACCTGGCGGGCGCGTCGTAAGCCCCTGTGGGAGCGACTTCAGTCGCGACGAGTGAAACCATCCAACGACCGCTGGCGACAGCAGTCGGGGCCGAAGTCCCTCCCACAGTGCACCTGGCGGTCTCGCCGTAAGCCCCTGTGGGAGCGACTTCAGTCGCGACGAGTGAAACCATCCAACGACCGCTGGCGACAGCAGTCGGGGCCGAAGTCCCTCCCACAGTGCACCTGGCGGTCTCGCCGCAAGCCCCTGTGGGAGCGACTTCAGTCGCGACGAGTGAAACCATCCAACGACCGATTGCTGCAGCGGTCGGGACTGAAGTCCCTCCCACAGTGCACCTGGCGGTCTCGCCGTAAGCCCCTGTGGGAGCGACTTCAGTCGCGACGAGTGAAACCATCCAATGACCGATGGCAACAGCGGTCGGGACCGAAGTCTCTACCACAGTGCCCCGTTGGGCGTGCCGTAAACCCCTGTGGGAGCGACTTCAGTCGCGACGAGTGAAGCCATCCAATGACCGATTGCTGCAGCGGTCGGGACTGAGTCCCTCCCACAATTGCGCCAGCCGCGGCGCCTTTAATCCGACCGCGGCAACAGCTCCAAGCCCTGGATCTCGCGAATCCCCAACCCTGGCGCTTCGCCAATCCGGATCTGCGCTTCGTCGAACTGCACCCCGCCCACCACCGGGTCGAAGGCCCCCAGCGACGGCCCGTCCAGGTCCACCTTGGTGATGACGTCCGCGCGGGCCACCGCCAGGTGCGCCGCCGCCGCTACGCCGATGCTCGATTCGAGCATGCAGCCGATCATGCACGGCACCCCGTACACCGCGGCGATGTCGGCGATGCGCAGCGCGTTGGACAGGCCGCCGGCCTTGATCAGCTTGATGTTGACGATGTCCGCCGCGCGCCGCTGCAGCAGCGCGATCGCCTGCGCCGGCGAGAACACGCTCTCGTCGGCCATCACCGGGGTCTGCACGCGCTCGGTCACGTACTGCAGGCCGTCCACGTCGCCGGCCTTGACCGGCTGCTCCAGCAGTTCCAGCCTCACCCCGGCGCGCTCCAGCGCATGCATCGCCTGCACCGCCTGCTTCGGCGTCCAGCCCTGGTTGGCGTCCAGGCGCAGCTGCGCGCGGCCGTCGACCGCGGCGTGGATCGCCTTGACCCGTGCGATGTCCTCGGCCAGATCGATGCCGATCTTGATCTTCAGTGCCACGAAGCCGCGCGCCAGCGCCGACAGCGCGTCGGCCACCATCGTGTCCACGGCATTCACGCTGATGGTGAGGTCGGTGCTCAGGTGCGGCGTGCCGCCGCCGAGCAGGCGGTACAGCGGTGCGCCATGCTGCTGCGCCCACAGGTCGTGCACGGCGATCTCCAGCGCCGCCTTGGCGCTGCTGTTGTGTTCCAGCGCGCCCTGGATCAGGCCGCGCAGGCGCTGCAGGTCGGCGATGTCCTCGCCGATCAGGCGCGGCGCCAGGCAGCGTTCGATCGCCGCGATGATCGACCCGTGGGTGTCGCCGGTGATCGGCGGGGTGGCCGGGGCGCTGCCATGGCCGATCCGGCCATCGTCGGTGTGGACCAGGACCACCACGTCCTCGATCGCCTGCACGGTGCGCAGTGCGGTCTTGAACGGGGTCTTCAGCGGCACGCGCAGCATGCCCAGGCGGATCTCGGTGATCTTCATTCGGTGGTCGGTGCGCGCAGGCGCTGGATGCGGGTGATGCGGTCGATGAACGGCGTGCCGTCGCCGAGCAGCAGCGGTTCCAGCGGGGTCACCGAGACGCCGTTGAGGCGCACGCGCTGCAGCTGGCCGCTGGCGTCGCGGTAACTGGCGCCGGCCACGTCGTGGATCACCCAGGTCTGGCCGTCTTCGTGGCCGATCACCAGCATCACGTGGCCGGGGATGTAGACCAGGTCGCCGACGCGCAGCCGCGCCAGCGCCTGCCGGCGCTGCGGCAGCGGGTCGGTGGCGGTGTAGGGCACCGAGGCCAGCGCCGGACTGCGCGCCTGGTCGCCGGTGTTGCGCGGCAGGTCGATGCCGAGGCTGCGATGGAGGTCGAGCACGAAGCCGCTGCAGTCGCGTGCGTCGTAACTGTTGCCCCAGCCGTAGCGCTCGCCGAGGAACTTGAACGCCTGCCGCAGCAGGGACTGCGGCGTGGCCGGCAGCGGCGCCTCGGCGACGTCGGCGCTGCGTGGCACCAGCGCGGGCACCAACTGCAGCCGCCCGTCGCGGTCGCGCAGCGGCAACTGCACCACGTAGGCGGCCAGCGGCGACTGGCCGTTGACCGCCCGCAGCGGCGGCCAGTCGCGCAGCAGCGGCAGCGCGCTGCCCATGTCCAGCGCCACCTGCGAGGCCGCCGGCAGCTCCGGGGTGAACACGGTGGATACGCGCGCGCCGGTGACCAGCAGCCGCGGCGTGCGCTGCGCGTACGCCAGCACGCTGGCGCGATCGGCCTCGGCGATGCGGTTGCGGGCGATCCAGGCGGCGTAGTTGTTCGCCAGCACGAACAGCCACTGCCCGTCGGCGCTGGCGTGCAGGATCGCCACCGCGCTGCCTGGATACAGCGCCGATTCCTGGAAGCGGTCGATGTCGCGATCGTCGCGGTCGCTGAACACGCGCTCGGCGGTCGGGAAGCGCCGCAGGTCGGCGCGTTGCACCACCAGCGCATAGCGCGGCTGCACCTGCGCCGGCAGCGCGTCCAGCGCCAGCGCGCGTTGCAGCGCCTGCAATCGCGCGGGGTCGAGGACGGTGCCCTGCGCATCGTAGAGCGTGCGCGTCGGCGGCGCCGACAGCGCCAGGATCTGCGTGCGGACCTGCGCGCCGGGCAGCTGCGCCGGCAGTGCGGCGAGGTCGTGCATCGACGGATCCTCGCGCAACAGCCGGACGTTGAACGCGTCGCGCTGCGCCGCCTGCAGCAGCGGTGGCGACGTGGCCGGTAGCCGTGCGATCCAGTGCGCGGCCTGCAACTGCGCCGGCTGTGCCTGCAGCGGCAGCGCATCGGCGGCACGTGCCGTCGCGATGGCCCCGCTCGCCGCCGCGGCGAGCAACAGGCACAGGCCGCGCATCGTGATCATGGAATCCCGCTGTCTGGAAAGAAGGCCGGCGCGTGCTGCGCGCCGACGCCAGGATCTTCGAGTCCCGGTTTTTTCCTGTCAAGGCGCTGCGTTGACAGGTTTTGCGAGCGCGTGTTACATCCGAACGCGCAGGGGGCGCGTGGCGATGGCGCTGGGGGACGTGCACGTACCGCACGGCAGCGCCGCGTCCGCTCGGCAAGATGCAGGATCCCGCAACACGATGGCCGCGTGCCGCACACGCGTCATCGCCGTGTGCGTGGACGCCAGGGACAGGCGCGCGGCCATGGCCGCGCCCGCGGCGTTCGCGCCATCCACCCGCGCCAAGCAGGAGAGCCGCGTGCCCATTCGAATCGTTCGTCGTCCCGTTTCCTTGCGGCCCGTGCGCGTGGCGCTGGCGTCGTTGACGGCGTTGGCTGTGGCCTTGCCGGCGTTGGCGCAGGAACAGGCGGCGACGCCGCGCGATCTCGACGCCGTGCTGGTGACCGGCTCGCGCATCGCCCGCGCGCAGGTGGAAGGCCCGGCGCCGGTCACCGTCATCACCGCCGAGGACATCCGCAAGCAGGGCTTCGGCACGGTGTGGGAATCGCTGGGCACGCTGACCCAGTTCAGCGGCAGCACCTTCAACGAGAGCGACCAGACCGGCAGTTCGCCCAACGGCCAGTACCTCAATCTGCGCGGGCTGGGGCCGGGCTACCAGCTGATCCTGCTCAACGGCAAGCGCATGGCCGACTACCCGCAGTCCTACGGCGCCAACGGCACCGCGGTCAGCCTGGGCAGCATTCCGGCTGCGGCGGTGGAGCGCATCGAGGTGATGAGCGGCGGCGCCTCGGCCATCTACGGCTCCGACGCGGTCGCCGGCGTGGTCAACATCATCACCAAGCGCGATTTCCAGGGCGACAGCCTGCGCGTGCGCGCCGGCACCACCACCCGCGGCGGCGGCGACACCGGCCAACTGCAGTGGACCGGTGGGCGCCGCGGCGATGGCTGGAGTTTCACCTACGCGTTCGAGCGGCTGGACCGCGAACCCATCGTCGCCCGCCAGCGCGATTTCATGGATTCCTACGACGACCATCCGGCCAACAAGGCCGACCCGAGCTCGCCCAACGTGTCCATTTCCGGCGTGTACCTACGCCGCGGCACCACCTATCTGTGGCCGCAGGCGGGCACGTTGTCGACCTCGCCGCAGGCGCTGGCGGCGGCCTGCGTCGCGACCAATCCCGCGTTCCGTCCGTACCGCACCAGCGACAGCCTGCCCGCGCCCAACCGCTGCGGCGCGTTCGACTACTACGCCGGGCGCTCGGTGCAGAACGGCTACGGCAAGACCTCGGCCTACCTAGCCGGCGATGCCGAGCTCGGCCACGACGTGGTCGCCTACGCGCAACTGCTGGCCAATCGTGCGCAGGACAAGAGCTCCAGCCAGACCCACTACTACATCGGCGAAGGCGCGTTCACCACCTACGATCCGGACCTGGGGTTGGTCACCGCGCAGCGCATCTTCCTGCCGGACGAGGTCGGCGGCATCAAGACCATCGACTACGACGAGCGCAGCTGGAACCTCAACGCCGGCGTGCGCGGCAAGGCGCTGGGTGGACGCTTCGACTGGGATGCCAGCGTGTCGCTGTCGCGCTACGACATCACCACGCGGCGCCCGCGCTTCCTCACCAACGCGGTGCGCGATTACTACTTCGGGCCTGTACTGGGCTATCGGCCGGACGGCACCGAGATCCGCCGCGTGCGCCCGGACCGCCTGTTCGCGCCCGGCAGCCCGGCGCTGTACCAGCAGCTCACCACCGAGGTGGTCAGCCGCGGCGAATCGGCTACCGACCAGGCCCAGTTCGTGGTCAGCGGCGACCTGTTCGCGGTCCCGGCGGGCATGGTGCAGATCGCCACCGTGCTGGAAGCGGCGCGGCAGACCTACGACCTGCAGCCCGATCCGCGCACCACCGTCGACTACACCGGCAGCGAGCGCATCTACAACCTCACCCAGACCCCCGGCGGCGGACCGCGCAAGCGCTATGCCGCCGGCCTGGAACTGCGCGTGCCGATCGCCAGCCGGCTCAGCGCGACCCTGGCCGCGCGCTACGACGCCTACGACGACATCACCGCGGTCGATGGCGCGGCGACGTGGCAGGCCGGGCTGGAATGGCGTCCGTTCGACAGCCTGCTGCTGCGCGGCAGCCATGCCACCAGCTTCCGCGCGCCGGACCTGCTGTGGATCTACGCCGGCACCAGCGCCAACAACCCCACCGTGGTCGACGAATACCTGTGCCGCCGCGACGGCCTGGATCCACTGTCGGCGGCCTGCGCGAGCGCGCACGAGTACCAGACCTTCTCCACCCAGGCCTCCAATCCGCTGCTGCGCGAGGAGACCGGCAAGTCGACGACCTTCGGCGCGGTGTGGGACGTGCTGCCGGCGCTGTCGCTGAGCCTGGATTACTACCGCATCGAACTCAAGGGCCGGGTCGAAGCCATTTCCAGCGAAACCCTGCTGGAGAACAACGCCAACTGCCTGCTCGGCCGCGACCGCGCCGGCGCCGCGGTGGACACCGCCTCGGCGGCCTGCCGCTTCTACCTGGACGCGGTCACGCGCAGTCCCGGCACCGACCTGACCAGCGAAGGCCAGATCACCGCGTTCAGGACCTTCCCGATCAACCAGTCGCTGATGCGCACCGACGGCGTCGACGCCAGCCTGCGCTACGACCTCGACCTCGGCGCCTGGGGCACGCTCGGCCTGCAGGGTGGCCTGACCCGGGTGCTGCGGATGGAGGTGGCGCAGTTCGCCGGCGCGCGGCCGGTAGACGTGATGAACGACGTCGACTACCTGGCGTTCCGCACGCGCAGCAACTGGCGCGCGAACTGGAGCCGCGGCGACTGGTCGGCCAGCGTGTACGGCTATCGCTATGGTTCGCGGCCCGACTACGCCGAACGCGGCCGGGTCGCGCCCTACCTGGTGTGGAACGCCGACATCGCCAAGCAGATCACCGACAAGGCCAGCGTCGGCCTGAGCGTGCTCAACGTGTTCGATGCGCTGCACCCGCGCGACGACACCTACACCGCCTGGCCGTACTTCCCGCGGGTGTACAGCGCGATCGGCCGGCAGTGGTACGTCAACTTCAACTACCGCTTCTGAGCGCGCCGGTAAGCATCGACGCGCGCTTGCACGCCGCCGCCGCGCCGATTGCGTACGCTTGCGCGACCCCGACCAGGAAGTGTCCATGACCCGCGTTCCCGTGCCCTCCCTGTCCGCCGCGCGCCGCCTGCTGCTGCTGGGCACGCTGGCGTTGCTCGGGGCCTGCGCGCACGCACCGCAGCGCAATCCGCTGGCCACCTGGGTGCCGTCGCCGAACTACGACGCACGCCGGCCGATCCTGATCGTCATCCACTACACCGACCAGCACTCGGTGCAGCAGAGCCTGGACACGCTGCGCTCGCACAACAGCAAGGGCAAGGTCAGCGCGCACTACCTGATCGGCCGCGACGGCACGCGCTACCAGCTGGTCGCCGACCAGGACCGCGCCTGGCATGGCGGCGCCGGGCGCTGGGGCACCATCACCGACATCAACTCCGCCTCGATCGGCATCGAGCTGGACAACGACGGCAAGACCCCGTTCGCGCAGGAACAGATCGCCAGCCTGCTGGTGCTGCTCGAGGACCTGTGCACGCGGTTACGCATCCCGCGCACCCAGGTGGTCGGGCACGAGGACTTCGCGCCCTCGCGCAAGGTCGACCCGGGCCCGCTGTTCCCGTGGAAGCAACTGGCCGAGGCTGGCTTCGGCCGCTGGCCGGCCGCCGACACGCCGCCGGCCCCACCCGGCTTCGATCCGTGGCAGGCGCTGGCGCTGATCGGCTACCCGGTCGACGACCGCGCCGCGACCCTGCGCGCCTTCCACCACCACTACCGCGGCAACGAGGCCACCGCCTTCGATGCCGAAGACCTGCGCATCCTGTACGCGCTGACCCAGCCGCTGCTGGCGCGCCCGCAGCCGGTGCCGGCGATGGAGCCAGACGCGCCCTGAGCCGGTGCAGTGCGGCGTCGGCACTGCCGTGCCGGCGGTGTGCGTGCCTGTCACCTGGCGCCACCGCGGTTCTTGGTAGCATCGCGCGCCAATGGACTCCAAAGGACGCAGTGCGATGAGGCGAGGAACCACGGCCCTCTGGGCGGCAACCTTCCTGCTGTTGGGCGGATGCAAGGACAAGGCCGCCGATGCGCCGGCCGCGGCGCAAACTCCGGCTACGGCGACCGCGCCCGCAGCCCCCGCCGACGCGAGCACGGCGGCACAGCCCGCCGCCGCCGAAGTGCCGGCACCGGGCCAGGTGCTGGCCGACATCTACGGCACCAAGGGCGACGGCTCGGCGTCCTACGCCATCGACAACGGTGCGGTGGCCAGCTTCTGGTACGGCGACCGCTTCGACCTCGGCGGCAAGCAGTACTACACCGGGTTCGCCAACGCCACCGGCGGCAAGTACGACAAGCCCGGGGACACGGCCGGCGACCAGGACCTGCCCGACCCTGCGGCCGGCGTCAGCATCAGCCAGGCCACCTACGTGCTCGACAGCGCCGGCGGCAAGCCCAGCTGGACCCTGTTCCACGCGCAGCGCTGGGCCGGCGACTTCGGTGCCGACGGCAAGGCCGACACGCTGGACGAACAGCGCAAGCCGCAGAGCACCACCACCAAGGACGGCCACCTGCTGCTGGCGCTGCCGACCACCCGCTTCGCCGACGGCATCACCAGTACCGGCTTCGCGGTGTTCACCTTCGACCCGAACAAGAACGACCTGGGCGACTACAAGGGCTGGGTCTACCTGGGCACGGTCGCCGCCGGCGAGGACAACAGCGCCGCCTGCGACGACCAGGGCACGATGAAGTGCGCCACCAGCACCGGCACGCTGAGCTTCGTGCCGCCCGCCAGCGGCAACGTGCCGTCGCTGCGGATCGCCCTGCAGGGCACGGTGGTGGAGGGGCCGGGCAAGGTCCGCACGCTGGGCCCGGCCGACGCCGTCACCTACACCTACGACCCCGCCAAGCAGCAGTACACCCCGCCGCTGGACCGCTGAGCGGACCGCGCGGGGGCACGGCGCGGTGGCGCGCACGGCCGCGGTGGTGTCGGGCGTTGAACCTGGTTTAAGATGCGCCCCACGGGGCCTGATGATCAGGCGAGTCATTCGCGAGCGGCATGGGATGCTGCACTCGCCCGAAATGCCGGCGTGGATTGCCGGCGTGCGGTTCGCCATGCGCGACCGCCATCACCGCCCCTGCTCGGGGCCGGCGTGCACGTCACCTTGTTCCGTCCGAAACCGCGCCTGCGGGGAGCGTCCGCTCTGTGCCGGGTGCCGCGTCCGCGGCGTGCGCCGCGCGCGTCGCGCCGGCGGCGGTCGGGCGCATCGGAACGCGCAGGTGGGTTCTTCCGGCTTCTTCTCCGACTACAGGATGTTCTGGACATGTCCAACGACAACAAGCGCGCCGCCGCTCCCGAAGCGCCACCCGATGCCGGCAGCGTGCTGTACCTGATCTACGGCTGGGACGGCGATGGCGCCGTGTCCTACGAGATCGACAACGGCGCGGTGGTGAATTTCTGGGGCGGCCAGCATTTCGAACTGGACGGCAAGCACTACTACACCGGTTTCAGCTACGCCACGCCGGGCCGGTACGGCATCGACGATGCGGAAACCTTCCCGCACCCGGGCGAAGGCGTCTCGCTCGGCGCCGCCACCTTCCTGCTGACCACGCCGGGCGGCGAGCGGCCATGGATGGTGCTGCACGCGCAGCGCTACGTCGGCAGCTTCGGCGCCTATGCGCGGGCCGATACCGTCGATCCCACCCGCGCGCCGCAGCAGCATGCGCTCGGCGACGGCCGGTTGCTGCTGGCCGTGCCCACCACCCGTTTCGGCAACGGCATCACCGAAGCCGGCTTCGCGCTGTTCGTGTTCGATCCGAACCGGCACGACCTCGGCGATTACCGCAGCTGTGTGTATTGCGGCACGGTGGCGGCCGGCGAGGACAACGAGGCGGCCAGCGACCCGGACGGGGTGGTGCCGCATGTGTCCAGCAGCGGCACGCTGGAATTCCAGGCGGTGCCCGGCCAGCGCATGCCGGCGCTGCGGGTGGCGCTGCACGGCACCGCGATCGCCGGTCCCGGCCGCGCGCGCCTGCTCGATGCCGGCGACGTGCTGCAGTACGCCTACGACCCGGACAGCGCGCAGTACCAGCCGGTCCCCAACGCATGACCCCCGTGGCGCGCGGCGGCGCGCCGCTGGACGCAGCACCGGATGTTCCGCAGTACGCAATCGTTCTGTTGACCGCGCACTAACAAGCTCATGGACGAGCTCGGTTGACCCAGGCGGCCGCGATGGCCGTACCTCAACCTCAAGGAGTTACACGAGATGGCACGTGATACCACCAAGGCAGAGAATCTCGACATCATCGAGCGGGAAGCCAGGCAGCGGCAGATTCCGGTCGACGATTTCCTGCGCTTCGCCTACATCGAAACCGGCGGCCGCTTCGACGAGCAGGCCAGCCGTGGTCCCAACAGCGCCAAGGGGCTGTTCCAGTTCACCCCCGGCGCCGCCAGCGCCTACGGCATCCGCGGCCGCGAACTCGACGCGGTGGCCAACACCGATGCCGCCGCGCGCATGTACCAGGACAACCGCAACAGCCTGACCCGCCAGCACGAGCGCGATGGCCGCGGCTACCTGTCCGGCAAGGCGCAGCCCGACGGCCTGGACATGTACATGGCGCACCAGCAGGGCGCCGGCGGCTACCGCTCCATCCAGGCCGCCATCGCCACCGGCCACTTCGTGCTGAAGGGCACTCGCGCCAACATTCTCAACAACGTCCCCGGCGAAAAGGACGCGCAGGGCGCGCGCCAGTTCCAGGCCTATACCGGCACCTCGCTGGGCGACTTCAAGACGCTGTCCGACCACGACATGGCCAAGGCCTTCGTGAAGTACTGGGACGCCAAGTACGACCACATCGCGATCCCGGAAAAGGGCATCAAGCCGCGCGCCGAGGGCCAGGCCGCGCCGGCGCGCGCGCCGACGCACGCAGGCGGCAGGCAGGGCGGCCACGACGGCATCGCGCTGACCGCCGCGTATGACCTGGGCATCAAACACGACGACGTGAAGTACGCGATCAACGTCAGGAGCAGCAAGTACTACCACCCCGGGGTCGACGGCAAGCACCTGTCGCAGGGCTACATCGACTGTTCCGGCTGGGTGACCGAGCTGCAGAACGCGACGATGAACGAGATCAACCGCAAGGCCGGTCGCGACGTGTTCACCCAGAAGGACATGTTGGCGCAGGGCATGGTCGGCTCCGGCGAGATCGTCAAGAAGGCCTTCGACAGCTCCGGCGTGCTGCTGCAGGGCAAGGACGTGTTCAAGCCCGGCGCGCTGAAGGAAGGCATGGTCATCGGCGTGGATTCGGGCAAGACCGCGCACGAGCACTGGAAGGGCATCGACCACATCATGATGGTCGTGCGCGATCCCAAGAGCGGCGAGCTGCTGGTCAGCCAGTCCACCGGCAGTAAGGGCGTCAACACCATGCCGCTGGACGACTACCTGGCCACGCACCAGAACGCCAAGCTGTTCGCCTCCGATCCGCTGGCCAAGGCCCGCGACCTGCTGCAGGACCGCCAGCAGACCCAGGCGCAGAGCCAGGGCACGCAGGAGCCGCGCACGGCGCTGAAGCCGGGCGAGCAGGGCGCCGACGTCAAGGCGATGCAGCAACGGCTGATCGAACTGGGCGTCAAGGATGACCAGGGCAAGCTGCTCAGCGGCACCGGCTACTACGGCGAGCGCACCCAGCAGGTGGTCGCCAACCTGCAGCGCGAGAAGGGCCTGGCGCCGACCGGCATCGCCGACAAGGCCACGCTCGAGGCGATCGCCAGGCAACCGGCGCCGGCCGACAACCCGCTGTACAAGCAGGCCATGGACCACCTGCAGAAGCAGGGGCCCAACGGCGGCTTCAAGAGCGCCGAGGAGATGCAGCGCGCCGCCGGCCAGATCGCGTTCGAGGCCAAGGTGAGCGGCATGCAGCGCATCGACGATCTGGTGCTCAGCGGCGACCGTCGCGGCCTGATCGCGGTGCAGCGCAATCCCGACAATCCGCACGACGTCAATCGTGCCTACGTGGACCGGCAGCAGGCCGCGTCGGTGCCGCTGGAGCGCAGCCAGCAGCAACTGGCCGCCGAAACCCAGCGGCAGGCGCAGGAACAACCGCAGCAGCCGGACCCGCAGCGCGAAAGGACCCCGTCGCCGCGCTGATCGGTGTTTCCGGCAACGGCCGCCATCGTGCATGTCGCGCGGTGGCGGTCGTGCGTGGCGATGGCGGCGGCCATTGCCACGTATGCGCCGACGCGACATTGCCCAACGCCGGCCAAACACGATCACCCGCCATCGCGGCGCGCGATGGACAGCGAACGCAACGATCGCTTAGAACCTCGCTCTTCCGCTTGCGCAAACGACAAGGACGCAACCCGACCATGGCCATCGCCAAGGCTTTCCAAGGCTCTTCCCTGCTGCTGTTGTGCGTGGCCACTGCCGCGTGCAGTGCGCCGTCTTCCACGCCCAGCCAGGCCCAGGCACCGGCCGCTCCGGCTTCGGCCGCCGCGGCGCCCGCCGCCACGCCCGCTGCCGGCACCCAGGCCGATGCGGGCGCCGCCACGCCGGCCGCCGCGCCAGCGACGCCCAGCCCTTCCCCCGCTTCAGGAGATTCCCCCGTGCTGCGACCGTCCTACGACACCTGCATCACCGCCGCCGGCGGCGCCACCCCGGCGATGCTGGACTGCATTTCCGACGAACACGCCTACCAGGACCAGCGCCTCAACACCGCCTACAAGGCGGCGATGGCCAAGCTCGGCGAGAGCGAGCAGCACGCGTTGCGCGAGCGGCAGCGGCAGTGGATCGCCGAGCGCGACGAGAAGTGCGTCGCCGATCCGGACGGCGGCCAGGCCGAGCGTGTGGATGCGGCCGAATGCAGGCTGGAAATGACCGCACGCCGCGCCGACGAACTCGAAGCGCACTGATTGCACCTGTGCAGTGAACCCCGACGCACGGCGCCTTCCACGCCGCGCGTCCAGCCAAGGAGATTGCGATGAGCGACAAGGATTGGGAACTGGGCCAGACCTCCAAGCACTACGAGACCGGCGGCCGCGGCGCGTCGACCGTGTCCTCCGGCGTCGACGACCCGGGCGGCGTGTCCTACGGCTCGTATCAGATGACCTCGCAGACGACCACCCGTGAGGGCAAGGTCATCAACGGCGGCACCGTCGCCGCGTTCGTCCGGGACAGCAAGTACAGCGACGACTTCGCCGGCCTCAAGCCGGGCTCGGACGCGTTCAGCGCCAAGTGGAAGGAGCTGGCCAGGACCGACCCCGGCTTCGGCCAGGAACAGCACGACTACATCAAGCGCACCCACTTCGACAAACTGGTCGACCGGCTCAAGGACAAGGGCCTGGACCTGTCCGACCGCGGCCCGGCGGTGCAGGATGCGATGTGGAGCACCGCGGTCCAGTACGGCCCCGGCAGCGACAGGAAGCCGGGCGGGTCCGGCGTGTTCCTGCGCGCGATGGAAGAGAAGTTCGGCAAGCAGGCCGACCTGTCGAAGATTTCCGACAAGGAGATCGTCAGCGCGGTGCAGGACTACAAGGCCGAGCACGTCAAGGAGCTGTTCCCGCGCGTGCACCAGCAGAAGACCCTGGATTCGCTGCAGCACCGCGCCGAGAACGAGAAGGCCGACCTGCTCAAGCTGGCCGACCTCGGCAAGACCGTCGCCAAGCCGGGCGAGTCGCGCGACGCGCACACGGCACCGAAGCCGCACGACGGCCATCGCGCGCCGGCCGCGCACGGCGGCGTGCTGGCGCGCAATGCGCAGGGCGAGGCGGTGCAGGGCCTGCAGGAGAAGCTGGCCACGCTCGGCTACCTGGACGCCAAGGATGCGATCGGCACCTACGGCCCCAAGACCGAAGCGGCGGTGGAGAAGTACCAGCGCGACCAGCACCTGAAGGGCGTGGACGGCAAGGCCGGCCCGGAGACGCTGGCCGCGATCGAGCGCAGCGTGCAGCGGCAGCAGGGCGTGGAGCAGCTGCGGCGCGACAACCCGCTGTTCGACCAGGCGGTCGCGCAGCTGGAAAAGCAGGGGCGCCACGGTGGCTACGGCGACCGCGAGGCCATGCAGCGCGCGGCCGGGCAGTTGGCGTTCGAGGCCAAGGTCAGCGGCATGTCGCGCATCGACGACCTGGTCGCCAGCACCGATGGCCGCGGCATGATCGCGGTGCAGCGCAATCCGGAGAACGCGCACGACGTGCATCGCGCCTATGTCGATCGCCAGCAGGCGGCGACCGTGCCGCTGGAGCAGAGCCAGCAGCAACTGGCGGCCGAGACCCAGCGCCAGGCCCAGGAACGGCAGGTGCAGGACCCGCAGCGCACTCAAACCCAGGCGCAGGTGCCCGGGCGCTGACGCGCGCCGCGCAGGGCGGCCATCGGCGCGCGCCGGTGGCCACCGTGCGGCGCGCTCCGCAGATCGCGCAGCACAGGCGGGGCGGTGGTGCAGGACAGCGGCGGCGGCCATGGCCTATGCTGCGCAGATGCCGCATGCCCACCGCTTCCGCTGCCGCTGTCCGTCGCGCCCCTGGCGCCGGCACGGCGCGCTGCGGGCGCTGGGCCTGGCGTTCGCGTTCGCCGTCGCGCCCGCCACGTTCGCTGGGGAACCGACCACCTCGCCGGCCACCACGCCGGCGCAGGCGGGACTGGTCGACGTGCATGCGCTGGCGCCGGACATCGCGATGGAC
Source organism: Xanthomonas sp. NCPPB 901 (assembly GCF_056725085.1). Taxonomy (NCBI): domain Bacteria; kingdom Pseudomonadati; phylum Pseudomonadota; class Gammaproteobacteria; order Lysobacterales; family Lysobacteraceae; genus Xanthomonas; species Xanthomonas sp. NCPPB 901. Next base: position 605,472 of record NZ_CM161511.1, read on the forward strand.
ATCCGTTACGCCGGCCACGACAACTTCACCGGACGTCCGGTGCCGGGCTACGACGCGCCCAAGTGCTATCTGCTGGCGCCGGCTGCTAAGGCCTTGGCGCAGGTGCAGCGCGACCTGCAGGCCAAGGGCTACCGCCTGCAGGTGTTCGACTGCTACCGGCCGCAGCGTTCGGTCCGCGCTTTCGTCGCCTGGGCGCGCGATCCGCAGGATCAGCTGGCCAAGGCGCGCTATTACCCGAACCTGGACAAAGGCGTGCTGCTCGGCGACTACATCGCCGAACGCTCCGGCCACAGCCGCGGCGCCACTGTCGACCTGGGCGTGCTGGACTGCCGCCAGGGCCCCTGCCGTGCGCTGGACATGGGCACCGGCTTCGACTTCTTCGACCCGAGCGCGCACACCGACACCCCGGGCATCGACGCCACCCAGCGCGCGCACCGCCAGCAACTGCTGAAGGCGATGGCCGCGCGCGGCTTCGTCAACTACCCGATGGAATGGTGGCACTACACCTTCCAGCCCGAGCCCAGCCCCGACGTCGCCTTCGACGTGCCGGTGCGCTAGCGGTTCGCGATCACCGCCACGGAACCCGCATGACCGGTACCCACCAGTTCGTCGACCTGCCATGTCCTTACTGCGGCGAATGGATCGATGTCGCGCTGGATCCGTCGGTGGACGTGCAGCAGTACGTGGAGGACTGCCAGGTGTGCTGCAAGCCGATGCTGATGACGGTGCGCTGGGACGAGGACGGCGCGCCGGTGGTGAGCGCGATCGCCGAAAACGCCAGTTGATCCGCGCGCCGGCGCGGCGCGTTCGGATGCCGCTGCGCGCGCCGCGTCGTACGCCGATGCGCGACACCCTCTAGACTTGCGGCCTTGCCGACCGAGGACACCCGATGAACCTGCCGCTGCACTTCGGCCTGCTGGGCTCGCTGGAAGCCGGGCTGATCGCATTGGCGGTCGGTTTCCTGGTGTATGCGCTGTGGCAGTGGCTGGGCCGGCGGCTGGGCTGGACGGAGGGCCAGCAACTGGGCGGCGCGTGCCTGATCGCGGTGGCGGCGTCGGCCGGCATCGACTGCTGGAACCTGTTCTACACCAGCATCGTGCGCCTGGAGTCGCCGCTGTACGCACGCATCGCGCTGGCCAGCATCCACGATCCGGACGAACTGGGCTCCCGGGTGGTGCTGGAAGTGGCCGGCGCGCTGTGCGGCGTGGCCCTGGCCTGGGTCGTATTCAGGGGGCGTTCAAGCGAAAACGCTGGCGACGGCGGTCACGAAACACGCTGAAACAGACGTTTTCTTTCTGCAATCCAAACGTCTCGAATGGACGCCTTACCGCGCCCTCACCGATCCCTAACCAGCGCGGTAGCGTGCTGCGCCGACGCGGTGGTTAACGATCCGTTTTGCGGCTTTTTTCGACAGGGAATGGATTCAGTCTGAGACCGGCACGGTAGCGCTGTGTTCCGGAATCGACCGGACATGCCACACCGAGAGAGCCAAGGAGAATCCACCCATGAACATTCGCAACCGCACCCCGCTGATCGGTACCGCCGCCCTGCTCGCCGCCGCGCTGGCCCTGCCGGCGTTCGCCCAGGACGCGCAGGCCGACGCCGCCGCGCAGGCGCAGACGCAGTCGTCCACCAGCGCCACCGGCCAGAGCGGACAGGCTGGCGCGGCGTCGGGCGGCGGCCAGACCTGGGCCGATGTGGACGCCGACAAGGACGGCGCCATCAGCAAGCAGGAGGCGCAGGTCAACGCCGGCCTCAGCCAGATCTTTGCCCAGGCCGATGCCGACCATAACGGCAAGCTGACCCCGGACGAGTACAAGGCCTACGTCGCCAAGCAGCAGGGCGGCGCGGCGACCGGCAGCGACAGCAACGGCGACCAGTAACGGGAGCGGTTCCGGCATCGGCGGCCGCGCGGCGGCGAGGCCGCGTGCCGCCTCGCCGGGACCGAATCCCATGCGCACCCGCCGCGGCGCGGGTGCGGGCAGACGCTTCACCACGACGGCGGCCTTTGGCTGCCGTCGTGCGTTCTAAGGTGGCGACGCCACGTGTCGTCAGCCCGCAGGGGCCCGCTGCTATGCTTGGCCGATGCCAACACCCACTGCGCTGCGCCCCTCTCCCATCGCCCTGGTCGGCTTCGACGGCGACGACACGCTCTGGAAGAGCGAGGACTACTACCGCGATGCCGAGGCCGCGTTCGAAGCCATCCTCGGCCAGTACCTGGACCTGCACGACGCCCGCACCCTGCAGCATCTGCTGGCGGTCGAACGCCGCAACCTGGCGGTGTTCGGCTACGGCGTGAAGGGCATGACCCTGTCGATGATCGAGGCGGCGATCGAGCTGACCGAGGCGCGCATTTCCGCGCGCGACATCGGGCGCATCGTCGAGATCGGCCGCAGCACGCTGCAGCATCCGGTGGAAGTGATCGCCGGCGTGCGCGAGGCGGTGGCGGCGATCGCCGCCGAGTTCGAGGTCGTGCTGATCACCAAGGGCGACCTGTTCCACCAGGAAGCCAAGATCGAACTGTCGGGCCTGGGCGATCTGTTCCCGCGCATCGAGGTGGTCTCGGAAAAGGATCCGAAGACCTACGCCAGGGTGCTGTCCGAATTCGGCATCGGCGCCGAGCGCTTCGTGATGATCGGCAACTCGCTACGCTCCGACGTGGAGCCGGTGATCGCGCTCGGCGGCTGGGGCATCCACACCCCGTACACCACCACCTGGGCGCACGAGGCCGAGCATGGGCTGTCGGCCGACGAACCGCGCCTGCGCGAAGTGGCCGCGGCGGCGGATTGGCCGCAGGCGGTGGCGGATCTCAACCGGCATGCGGCGCGCCTGCAGCACGGCTGAGCGACTGCCGCGCCCGGCAGCGGTGCGCATCCACCGGCAGGTCTGCTCCCACGCGCGCTGACAGCGCCCGTCGCCTCCGGCAGAATCGCCCCATGCGCCTGCATCCGTCTTCTGCCGGTCTGTTTCTGTCCGCCGCGCTGTGCGCTGCCGGCCCGGCTGGCGCGCAGGGCGCCGTGACGCCCGCACGTGCACCTGCCGCCGAGGCGGTGGACGCGGCACCGGTCGAGGACCCTGGCACCGACGATGCCTGGATCGATCGTCAGTTGCTCGACATCGACCGCTACGCCGCGCGCTACCCCGACAGCTTCCTCGACGAGGTCGTGCGCTACGCGCAGATGCCGCGCGGCTATGCCGAAGTCCTGCTGCGCGAGCGGCATTGGCCGCCGCGCGACGTGTATGTCGCCGCATTCCTGGCCAAGGCGGCGGGGCGGTCCTACCGCGACGTGGTGCGTGCCCGCACGGCCGCCGGCGTGTCGGCCGGCTGGGCGACGGTGGCGAAGGAACTGGATGCGCCGCCCGGCTCGCTGGCCTACCGTGCGCTGCGCCATGCCATCGTCGCCAGCTACGACCACTGGGATCGGCCGATCGTGCTGGACGCCCTGCTGCGCCGGCAACTGGGCGACCGCGCCGCACGCGACCGGGCCGCGGCCCAACCGCAGGACGGAACCGCGCGCCCGCAGTAGGCACCTAGCCCCTCTCCCCCCGGGAGAGGGGGTGGGGTGAGGGTCGGGGCGCGCAGCGCACTCGCAATCCTCATTCCCAAATTGCCTTTCGCCCGTCCGACGAACTGCGCCGACACAAACACCGGCGGCCTAACTCTCCCCACCGCACCGGCACGCGCTGCCGCCATTTCCACGCACTGGCCGCGCCGCCGCCGCGGCGCGAGAATAGGCGTTCTGCCGGTCCTGCCGCCGGCGCCACTGCCGCTCCGGACCGCCCGATGACCAACGCCTTCGTTTCGCCCGACGCTATCCGCAGCCTGTTCGCGCAGGCCATGTCCGACATGTACCGCACCGAGGTGCCGCTGTACGGCACGCTGATGGAACTGGTGGCGCAGGTCAACGCGCAGACCCTGGCCGCGGACCCGGCGTTGGACGCGCAACTGCAGCGCAACGACGAACGCGCGCGGCTGGACCAGGAGCGGCATGGCGCGATCCGCGTCGGCACCGCCGAGGAACTGGCGACCCTGCGCCGCCTGTTCGCGGTGATGGGCATGGCGCCGGTGGGCTATTACGACCTGTCGGTGGCCGGCGTGCCGGTGCATTCCACCGCGTTCCGCCCGCTGGATGCGGCGGCGCTGGCGCGCAATCCGTTCCGCGTGTTCACCTCGCTGCTGCGGCTGGAGCTGATCGAGGACCCGGCGCTGCGCGAGCAGGCCGCGCAGATCCTCGCCAAGCGCCGCATCTTCACCGACGGCGCGCTCGCACTGATCGCGCAATGCGAACGCGACGGCGGCCTGGGCGATGCCGATGCGCAGCGCTTCGTCGCCGAGGCGTTGGAGACCTTCCGCTGGCACAGCGACGCCACCGTGAGCCTGCCGACCTACCGCGCGCTGAGCGCGGCGCACAAGCTGATCGCCGACGTGGTCAGCTTCCATGGCCCGCACATCAACCACCTGACTCCGCGCACCCTGGACATCGACGCGGCGCAGGCGGAGATGCTGCGCCGTGGGATCGACGCCAAGGCGGTGATCGAAGGCCCGCCGCGCCGCGCCTGCCCGATCCTGTTGCGCCAGACCAGCTTCAAGGCGCTGGAAGAAACCGTGCGCTTCCCCGCGGGCGCGGACGGCGCCGAGGCCGGCACCCACACCGCCCGGTTCGGCGAGATCGAACAGCGCGGCCTGGCCCTGACGCCGAAGGGCCGCGCGCTGTACGACGCGCTGCTGGAGCGCGCACGCGCGGCCGAGGGCAGCGCCGGCGCCGACTACGGCACCCGCCTGCAAGCCGTGTTCGCCGATTTCCCCGACGACTACGCCACCCTGCGCCGCGAGGGCCTGGGCTATTTCCGCTACGCGCTGACCGACGCCGGCCGCGCCGCCGGCGCCGCCGCCCTGGCCGGCAAGCCGGCCGAAGCGCTGATCGCCGACGGCCTGGCCAGTGCCGACCCGATCGTCTACGAGGATTTCCTCCCGGTCAGCGCCGCGGGCATCTTCCAGTCCAACCTCGGCGGCGGCGAACAGCGCGCCTACGCCGCCCATGCCAACCGCGCCGCGTTCGAGCAGGCGCTGGGCGCGACGGTGCACGACGAATTCGCCATCTACGCCGGCATCGAACGCGATTCGCTGCAGGCACTGGCGGGGTGAAGCGGGGATTGGGGAATGGGGATTGGGGAATCGCAACAGCGGTTTCCCCTCGTCGTGTCCCCACACGCCCACGACCGATGTGGCGGTGCTGCGTGAGGGCGACTTCAGTCCCGACGGTGTCCGAAGACAGCAGTACTCCCACTACCGCGCGTCGCGGCTGAAGCCGCTCCCACAAGGGCGAGGTCTGCGCGACGGAAGCACTGTGGGAGGGACTTCAGTCCCGACGGCGTCCGAAGTCGACCAAGGCTCACAGTAACGCGCGTCGCGGCTGAGGCGTTCCCACAAGGGCACGATCGGCGTGGCGGGCGCACTGTGGAAGGGACTTCAGTCTCGACTGCGCCCGGAGTTGACCAATGCTCACAGCACCACGCATCGCGGCTGAAGCCGTTCCCACAAGGGCACGATCGGCATGGCGGGTGCACTGTGGGAGGGACTTCAGTCCCGACGGCGTCCGAAGCCGACCAATGTCTACGCCACCTCGCATCGCGGCTGAGGCGTTCCCACAAGGGTACGATCGGCATGGCGGATGCACTGTGGAAGGGACTTCAGTCCCGATGGCATCCGAAGTTGACCAATGCTCACAGCACCATGCGTCGCGGCTGAGCCATTCCCACAAGGGCACGATCGGCGTGGCGGGTGCACTGTGGGAGGGACTTCAGTCCCGACTGCATCCGAAGCCGACCAACCCGCACACCGCGGCATCGCAGCCGAAGCGGCGCCTGCAAGAGACGCATGCGCGGCAGTGAACCGCAGGCTATCGCCTAGCCACCGACCCAGCGCCAGCCTAGGCGACCTTGGCCGCGCAGCCACATCGAACGCGCCTTACCCCGCGTAACGCGCCTTGAGCATCGCATACGCCGAGCGCAGCGCCAGCGCTTCGCCACCCGCCGGGCGGCCGGGGCGGTCGCTGTCGTTCCAGGCGTACACGTCCAGGTGCGCCCACGCCTGCCGCGCCGGCACGAAGCGCTCCAGGTACAGCGCCGCGGTCACCGCCCCAGCCATGCGCGAGCCGGCGTTGGCCAGGTCGGCGACCGAGCTGGTGAGGTAGCGCAGGTAAGGGCGCCACAGCGGCATGCGCCAGACCGGGTCGCGGGTGCGCTCGCCGGCGGCGATCCAGGCCTGCGCCAGGGTGTCGTCGTTGCTGAACAACGCCGGCAGGTCCGGGCCCAGGGCGATGCGCGCGGCGCCGGTCAGGGTGGCGAAATCCAGGATCGCGTCGGGGCGCTGCTCGCCGGCGTAGGCCAGCGCATCGCACAGCACCAGGCGGCCTTCGGCGTCGGTGTTGTCGATCTCCACGCTGGTGCCCTGGCGGGTGGCGATGACCTCGCCGGGGCGGAACGCGTTCGGGCCGACCGCGTTCTCCACCGCCGGCAGCAGCACGGTCAGCCGCAGCGGCAGGCGCTGCGCCATCACCAGCCCGGCCAGCGCCAGCGCGTGCGCGGCACCGCCCATGTCCTTCTTCATGTGGCGCATGCCGTCGGCCGGCTTCAGGTCCAGGCCACCGGTGTCGAAGCACACGCCCTTGCCGACCAGGGCCACGTGCGGATGCGCCTCCTCGCCCCAGCGCAGCACCAGCAGCCGCGGCGCGCGGTGCGAGGCGCGGCCGACCGCGTGGATCGCCGGGAAGTTCTGCGCCAGCAGCGCGTCGCCGACGATGCTCTCGAACTGCGCGCCGTGTTCCTGCGCGATCGCCCGCGCGGCCTCTTCCAGTTGCTCCGGCCCCATGTGCTCGGTCGGCGTGTTGACCCAGTCGCGCACGCGCACGCAGGCGGCGATCAGGTCGCGCACTTCGGCCTGCGGCGTGGCCAGCAACTGCGCCGGCAGCCGCGGCGGTTGCTTGTAGCGGGCGAAGCGGTAGCTGCCCAGGCCCCAGCCCAGGTGCAGCGCCGCCAGCGCGTCGGCGTCCAGCGCCGTCTCCAGCCGCCAGGTAGTGCCGGCCGGCAGCGCGAACGGCGCATGCGTGTAGGCATACGCATCGCCGCGATCGCCGACGCCCAGGACCGCCGCGGCCACGCCGTCGGCGCCCGGCAGCAGCAGCACGCTGCCCGGTGCGGCCACGAACTGCTGGGCGTCCATCCACGCCGCCCACGCCGGCGAGTGCGCCGCGCGCCAGTCGGCCAGGTGCTCGCGGTCGAGCACGTACAGCGGCAACGCGTGGGGGGAGGCGTCGGTGAAGCCGGTCGGCAGGGACATCAGCGGATCCTTGGAAGAGGGAGAAGGCCGGCGGGCGAGGGGGCGCGGATCAGGCGCGCGCCGCCGCGGCCGGCTGGGTCGCGTCCAGCCAGTCGGCCAGGCCGGTGAGGGTGTCGAAGTGCAGGTCGGGCGGGGTCGGCGGATGCCAGGCCTGCGCGTCGCGGTTGATCCAGCAGCCGCGCAGGCCGGCCTGCATCGCGCCGACCACGTCGATCTCGATGTGGTCGCCCACGTGCAGCACCTGCGCGCAGGGCAGGCCCAGGCGCGCGCAGGCGGCACGGAAGATGCCCGGGTCCGGCTTGGCCGCGCCGTGTTCGCGGGCGCTGAGCTGGAAAACGAAATGCCGGTCCAAGCCGATCGTGGCCAGGTCGGCGTTGCCGTTGCTCAGCGCCACCACCGGCACGCGCGCGGCGATGCGCTCCAGCGCGGCGATGCTGTCCGGATAGCACTGCACCTGGTTGCGCGCGGCATGGAATACCGCATACGCCGGCTCCAGCAACGCCGGGTCGGCGCCGCTCTCGTGCAGCGCGCGGCGCAGGGTCAGCCGGCGCAGTTCGCTGAGGTCGTGATGCAGGTGCGGATGCGCGGCGAACACTTCTTCGCGCAGCTGCCGCATCGCCGCGACCGGGAAGCGCGCGGCGGTGGCCGGGCTGTGTTGCAGCAGCCAGTCGTGCAGCACCTGCTCGATGCGCGCGCCGATCGGCGCGAACGGCCACAAGGTGTCGTCCAGATCCAGCGTGATCGCGCGGACGGGGAAGGAAGGCATGGAAGTCACCGGCGCATTTTACGCCAAGCGCCGATGCTGCCGCGGGCCAGGCCCGGTAGACGCGCCTCCAATCCCGACTCCCCAATCCCCAATCCCCAATCCCCGCCTCACTCCAGCAACCGCGCCCAGCGCTGCATGCCCTCCACCCGCGCCAGCACCATCTTGATGCACACCAGCAGCGGTACCGCCAGCAGCAGGCCGATCATGCCCCACAGCCAGCCGAACAGCATCAGCGCCAGGATCAGCATCAGCGGCGAGATCGCCATGCGCCGGCCGAGCACGATCGGCGTCACCACCTGGCCTTCCAGGGTGTGCAGCCCCAGGTACAGGATCGCCGGCAGCGCCGCGCTCAGCGGGTCGCGGAAGGCGACGAAGCCCATCAGCAGCATCAGCACCGCGCCGATCAACGGCCCCACGTATGGCGCGAAGTTCAGCAGCGCCACCACCGTGCCCCACAGCAGCGCTTCCTGCGGCGCGATCTTCAGCAGGATCAGGATGCCGGCGAAGACCAGGCCGACCAGCGTATTGATCACGGTGATGGTCAGGACGTAGCGCGAGACCTCGCGTTCGATCGAGCGCAGGATCTCGGTGGTGAACTTCTGTTGCTGGCGGCTGGGCAGCAACGCGATCGCATGACGCTGCAGGTTCTCGCCGAACACCATGAAGAAGAACGTCAGCAGCACCACCGCCAGCGCCGAGGCGGCCAGCCGCGGGGTCCGCACCAGCGCCCTGTACGGGTCGTCCATCTGCGTGCGGATCACCTGTACGCGGCGCCCGCTCTCGCCGCCGGCGGCACGGGCGAAGTTCTCCGCGGCCTGGTTGGCCTGCTGCATCGGCTTGGTCAGGTCGCGCACCTGGGTGGCGAGGTGGCGCAACTGCGCCGGCGCCTGCTGCGCCCACTCGGCGGCGGGCCCGGCCAGTTGCACGGTCAGCGTCGTCGCCACCGCCATGCCCGACAGCAGCACCAGCAGCGCGGCCAAAAAGCGCGGCAGGTACAGGCGTTGCAGCATGCGCAGGATCGGGTTGCCGACCAGGGCGAAGAAGGCCGAGAGCAGGATCGGCAGGATCACGTCCTGCGCGGCCCACAGCGTGTAGCAGACCGCCAGCGTCGCCAGCACCACCAGCGAGACCGGTCCGCGCGGGCGCGGTGCCGGCGGTGGCGGCAGGGGGCCATGCGGCGCGTCGTCGGCGACGGCCGCGGGATCGGGAACTGTGCTCATCGAACCTGCGATACGGTGGCCGCGGCGCGCGCCGCAGTGCGCGCGCCGAACGGCGTCGGAAAGGAAGCGAAGTGTAGGCCGATCGTGGCCGGGGCGGTATCAAGACCGCGTGGCCGGCGCGTGCGCGTGGCGTGGCGCCGGCAGTCGCATGGCACGGCGTGCAATCCGGCGGCGCCGCAATGGAACCGGATGCGCGGAGCCCATCGTAGGAGCGGCTTCAGCCGCGACGGGCTTTACCGGCAACGCCCGTCGCGGCTGAAGCCGCTCCTACGGGTGCTTTGGGTGCTGGTCGGAGGCGCCCTAGCGCTCGGACAGGTCGGTCGCCGCTTCCGCGGCGGCCGGGTGCCCGGGGCGCGAGGCCGTCGGCGGCCAGGGCTGGGGGCCGGCGGAGGGCGTCGCGGTGGACTGCGGCGCGGGCGCAGTCGTGGCGTCCACGGCCGCGTTCTGCGCGCTGTCCGCGGCCTGCTCGGCATTGTCGGAGGCGCGCTCGGCGTCGTTGGACGCGCTCTTGGCCGTGGTGGCGGTGATCAGGCTGGACACCGCGCTGAGCATCTGCAACCAGCGCGCGCCGCCGAGCTTGCCGACCACCGCCACCGGCTCGGCGCGCCCGACCAGGAAGCCGGTGCCCAGGCCGACCACCACGATCCGCCACGGCGTCCAGCCTTCGCGCCAGACCTGCTGCAGGGTCGCCCAATGCGTGCGCGCCTGCTCCTGGCGTCCTTCCAGCAGCGATTCGGCGCGGGCGATGCGGTGCTGCAGTTGTCGTAGGGTCATGATGTGCCCTCGCGCTTGGCGACGGCCTCGTCGCCGTCCTCGTCGTCGCCGCCGATGCCCAGCTTGGCCAGTTGGCGGCGGGTGGCGTCGAGCTTGCTCATGTCGAAGTAGCGCAGCGCCTGCCAGGCGCCGAGTGCGGTGACCACCAGGCTGAACGCCGCGGTCGCCGAGATCGACGCCAGCCACGACCAGCCCATGCGCTGCAGCAGGGCGATCATCGCACCCATCAGCAGCATCCACGCCGAGGCGCCGAACGCCACCGACACGGTCAGCCACACCAGTGCCCGCGCCAGCGCGGCGCGGGCCAGCGCCAGGTCCGCGGCCACCAGCTTGCGCAGCGCGCGACCGGTGTCCAGGGTGGCGTTGAGTCCTTCGCGGCCGGCCGTGCCGAGCGCGCGGAAGGACTCCTCCAGCGACGGTGCGGCCGCGGCGTCCGCCGCGGCGCCGTCGGCGCGGGCCTGCTCCTCGCTCACGCGCGGCTTACTTGTCGCCGCCGCTGCGCGCCAGCTTGGCGATGATCCAGCCGGTGGCGAAGGCCACGCCGAACGAGGCCAGCGGACGCTCGCGGATCAGTTCGGCGGCGCTGTCGATCAGGTCGCGGCCCTTGTCCAGCAGCACGTCCACCTGCTCCTTGGCCGCGGCGCCGCCGAACTCGGCCGCCGCCAGCCCGGACAGGGCGCTGTCGGACAGCTCGGCCTTGACGTTGGCCTTGCCCAGCTTCAGTTCCTCGCCGGCGGCGCCGGCAGCGCCCTTGATCGCCTCGCCGGCATAGCTGGCCGCGGACTTCAGGTGCGCGCTGGCTTCGCTGAGGTTGTCCTTGAGGTTCTCGGTATTGGTCGGGCTGGCATTCATGGGCATGTCTCCTTTGGGGTTTGGGGGCCTGCCGTCCGCCGTGGCGGACGCTGCGCAGAACGGGGCGACACCAATACCATCGGCGGGGTGTACGGGGTGTTAGCTCGTGGCCGCGGACGATGCGCCATAGTGTCGGCGCTCGCCGGCGATCGGCCAAGTCCCGGAGGAATCGCGATGCATGCCTACGGCAACCGCGGCGGCCACGCCGGAGTGGTGGCCTACGACAGCGGCCCGGACTGGATCGTGCTGCGCTTCGCCGACGGCGCCACGTACCGCTACGACCGCCACCATCCGGGCTTGCTGCAGGTGCTGGAGATGCAGCGCCTGGCCGCGGCCGGGCGCGGCCTTACCACCTATCTCAACCAGCACGTGCGCGACGACTATGCCGCGCGCCTGGCCTGAGCGCCCGGGCTCACTGCATGACCAGGTCGGCCTGCGCGCCGCCGCGCACCACGCGCAACACCAACTGCGCCGGCTTGCGCGCGAAGTTGGCGCGGTAGCTGGCCAGGTCGGCGAACTCGCCGACCGAGGCGGCCACCACGATGTCGCCGCCGGCCAGGCCGTTGCGGGCCGCGCGGCTGCCGCGCGCCACGTTGCTGATCAGCACGCCGGAGATGCCGGACTGGCGCAGCGATTCGGGCAGGTCGGTGAAGGTGGCGCCGCTCAGCCGCGGGTCCAGCGACTCGCCGCTGATCGCGCGCGGCTGTTCCTTGAGCGTGGTCTTGAGCTGCAGCGGCTTGCCGTCGCGGCGCACGTCCAGGGTCACGGTGCTGCCCACCGGCTGCAGGCCCTCGTAGTTGTGCAGCGCCTCGGCGCTGTCCAGGCGCTCGCCGTTGGCGCCGGTGATCACGTCGCCCGGCTGCAGCCCGGCGGCCGCGGCCGCCGACCCGTCCAGCACCCGCGTCACCAGCGCCCCGCGCGGTGCCGACAGGCCCAGGCCCTGCGCCATCTGCGTGGTCAGGTTCTGCGTCTCGATGCCGAAGGTGCCGCGGATCATCACCCCGTTGTTCTTGATCAACTGGTCGACCACCGCGCGCGCCAGGTTCGACGGGATCGCCAGGCCCAGGCCGATGTTGCCGGCCATGCTGCCCTGCGGGTTGAAGCTGGCGGTGTTGATGCCGACCAGTTCGCCGCGCAGGTCCACCAGCGCGCCGCCGGAGTTGCCCGGGTTGATCGAGGCGTCGGTCTGGATGAAGTTCTGGTAGCCCAGGCCGCGGATGCCGTTGCGGCCCATCGCCGAGACGATGCCGGAGGTGACGGTCTGGGTGAAGCCGAACGGGTTGCCGATGGCGGCGACGAAATCGCCCACGCGCAGCTTGTCGCTGTCGCCCAGGCGGATCTCGGTGAGGTTGTCGGCCTTGATCCGGATCAGCGCGATGTCGGTGTCCGCATCCGAGCCCATGAACTCGGCCTTGAAGCTGCGCCCGTCGGCCAGGGTCACCTGCACGTCGTCGGCGTTCTCCACCACGTGGTGGTTGGTCAGCACATAGCCGTTCTTGGCGTCGATGATCACGCCCGAGCCCAGCGACTCGTTGATCCGTTCCTGCGGGATGTCCGGGAACAGCCGGCGCAGGATCGGGTCGTTGAAGAACGGATTGCGCACCCGCACCACCTGCTTGGTGTTGATGCTCACCACCGCCGGCATCACCTTCTGCAGCATCGGCGCCAGCGACGGCAGCGGCTCGCCGGCCACCGACGACGGCAGGCGCGCGGCGCCGGACAGGGGCGGTGCCGCCGCCGGCGCGGCCTCGGCCCGGTTGTCCAGTTGCGCATTGATCGCGGTGGCGGCGAAACCGCCGAAGGCAGCGGCGGCGGTCAGGGTCAGCAGCGTGGGCAGCGGTCGCATGGGTGGTTTTCCGGGGAACGCGGGAGACGTGGGGCATGTGGGCGCGCGTGCGCGTAAATCAAGATGAACGCGCGCCGTTTAACCGCCAGTGAAAGCGGTCCGGCACCACCGTCGCAAGGCCGCGCAGGCGCCCCGCGTGCGCAGCGCGGCGACCGCGTCCGAGCGCCGCGCGGCGGCGTTGACAGTCGGCCTGCCCGGGGTTAGCGTTCATGCGTGCCGCAGCCACTACATGTAGCGGTAACGCATCTGTGCGGCACTAGAACTGGGGTTTTCTTCACCAGGATTTCACATCCACTGGCGCGCTGGGCGGTGCATGACGGGACGGTGACAGGGAAGGTCGCGGATTCGGGGCTATCGAACGGTCGAGGGCAGGCGCCGCGCGCGCTGCCGCGGCCGTCTCTGCCGTGCAGCGCAAGTGCGGTACACACAAGACACACGGCGGATGACCACCCATCCGCCCCATCGGGACAGGTTCGAGGAGAACACAGCAGAATGAGCACGGTGCGCCTGGAAGTCGTCCAGACCGGATCCAAGCACGACCCCATCCCGATGCAGCCGGCGTCGCAGGACATCTGGGACAAGAAGTATCGGCTCAAGACCAAGCAGGGCGAACCGCTGGATGCCGACATCGACGGCACCTACCTGCGCGTGGCCCGCGCGCTGGCCGACGCCGAGGCCGGCGAGGAGCAGCGCGCCTACTGGTTCGAGCGTTTCGCCTGGGCGCTGCGCCGCGGCGCGATCCCGGCCGGGCGCATCACCTCCAATGCCGGCGCGCAGGAACACAAGCCGGCCACCAGCACGATCAACTGCACCGTCTCGGGCACCATCACCGACTCGATGGACGGCATCCTGGAGAAGGTCCACGAGGCCGGGCTGACCCTCAAGGCCGGCTGCGGCATCGGCTACGAGTTCAGCACGCTGCGCCCGCGCGGCGCGTTCGTGGCCGGCGCCGGCGCCTACACCTCCGGGCCGATGTCGTTCATGGATATCTTCGACAAGATGTGCTTCACCGTGTCCTCGGCCGGCGGCCGTCGCGGCGCGCAGATGGGCACCTTCGACGTGTCCCACCCGGATGTGAAGGACTTCATCCGCGCCAAGCGCGAGGACGGGCGCCTGCGCCAGTTCAACCTGTCGCTGCTGATCACCGACGGCTTCATGCAGGCGGTGGAACAGGACACCGACTGGCCGCTGGTGTTCCCGGTGAACCGCAAGGAAGAGGCCGACATCGACCTGGCCGACGCCAGCGCCGTGGTCTGGCGCGACTGGCCCACGCACACCGACTACATCGTGCGCGACGATGGCCTGGTCGCGTGCAAGGTGTACGGGCACATCCGCGCCCGCCACCTGTGGGACATGATCATGGTCTCCACCTACGACTACGCCGAGCCGGGCTTCATCCTGATCGACCGCGTCAACGAAATGAACAACAACTGGTGGTGCGAGACCATCCGCGCGACCAATCCTTGCGTGACCGCCGATACCTGGGTGCAGACCGCGGAGGGGCCGCGTCAGGTCGCCGATCTGCTGGGAACGCAGTTCCTGGCGCGGGTCGATGGCGGCGACCATGCCACCGGTGCGGAGGGTTTCTTCAAGACCGCGCACAAGCAGGTGGTGCGACTGCAGACGGAGGAAGGTTACGCGCTGCGCCTGACCGGGGACCACCGCGTACGGCGCGTGGTGCGCCAGACCCGTTGGTCGCTGGACACCCAATGGTGCCAGGCGGACCAACTGGTCGCAGGCGACCGGGTGCTGCTCAACAACCACCGTGCCGGTGCGGAGTGGGGCGGCGCGCGCAGCTATGAGGAAGGTGTCCTCCTCGGCATGCTGGTGGGCGACGGCACGCTCAAGCAGGAAGCCGCCGTGTTGTCGGTCTGGTCGCAGGCAGCCGCGGTCAATGCGGCGCCGCAGGCACCGGTGGCGCTGATGGACGAAGCCCTGCGCTGCGCGCGCAGCCTGCCTCACCGCGCCGACTTCGCGGGCTGGAGCGAGGTGCGCGACCGTGGCGAGTACCGCCTGAAGTCGGCCGCATTGCGCGATCTGGCGCTGGAGCTGGGCCTGCGTCCGGGCGACAAGGCGATCACGCCGGCCGTCGAGAAGACCTCCAGCGATTTTCATCGCGGCTTCCTGCGTGGCCTGTTCGACACCGATGGGTCGGTGCAGGGCAGCCAGGAGAAGGGCGTCAGCGTGCGCCTGGCGCAATCAGACCTGGCGCGGCTGGAGGCAGCGCAGCGCATGCTGTTGCGGCTGGGCATCGCCTCGCAGATCTACCGCGACCGGCGTCCCGCCGGCACGGCGTTGCTCCCCGACGGGCACGGCGGCACGCGTGCCTACCCCACCAAGGCGCAGCACGAACTGGTGGTCAGCGGCGACAACCTCGATGCCTTCGCCCAGCGGGTGGGCTTTGCCGACACCGCCAAGGCCAACCGCCTCAAGGCGCTGCTGTCCGGCTACCGTCGCCAGTTGAACCGCGAGCGTTTCGTGGCGACCGTGCGGTCGGTGGCCGCCGATGGCATCGAAGACGTCTACGACGTGCAGGTCCCTGGCATCAACACCTTCGACGGCAACGGTCTGCACGCCCACAATTGCGGCGAGCAACCGCTGCCGCCGTACGGCGCCTGCCTGCTCGGCTCGATCAACCTCACCACCTTCGTGCGCGACCCGTTCACCGAGCGCGCGCGCTTCGACTGGGAGGAATACAAGGAAGTGGTGCGGGTGTTCACCCGCATGCTCGACAACGTGGTCGAGGTCAACGGCCTGCCGCTGCAGCAGCAGCGCGACGAGATCCTGCGCAAGCGCCGCCACGGCATGGGCTTCCTCGGCCTGGGCTCGACCATGACCATGCTGCGGATGAAGTACGGCAGCGCCGCGTCCTGCGAGTTCACCGAAGCCATCGCCCGCGAGATGGCGGTGGCCGGCTGGGAGACCGCGCTGTCGCTGGCCAAGGAGAAGGGCCCGGCGCCGATCATGCAGGAGACCTTCGAGGTCACCGCGGCGATGCTGCGGCAGCGCCCGGAAATGGCCCGCGACGGCTGGCGCGTCGGTGAGCGCATCGAGGGCCGGCTGCTGCACGCCAAATACAGCCGCTACATGCAGCGCATCGCCGAGGTGGCGCCGGCGCTGGTCGAGGAACTGGCCGAAGTGGGCGCGCGCTTCACCCATCACAGCTCCATCGCCCCCACCGGCACCATCTCGCTGAGCCTGGCCAACAACGCCTCCAACGGCATCGAGCCCAGCTTCGCCCACCACTACAGCCGCAACGTGATCCGCGAGGGCAAGAAGAGCAAGGAGAAAGTGGACGTGTTCTCCTTCGAGCTGCTGGCCTACCGCCACCTGGTCAACCCCAAGGCGATGCCGTTCGCCGAGGACGCCGCCGCGCGCCTGCCGGACTACTTCATCGCCGCCGACGACATCCACCCCAAGGAACACGTGGACGTGCAGGCCGCCGCGCAGAAGTGGGTGGACAGCTCCATCTCCAAGACCGCCAACGTCCCCACCGACTATCCCTACGCGCAGTTCAAGGACATCTACCGCTACGCCCACCAGCAGGGGCTGAAGGGCTGCACCACGTTCCGCTTCAACCCGGCCGCCTTCCAGGGCGTGCTGGTCAAGGAAGCGGACCTGGAGAACACCACCTACCGCTTCGAGCTGGAGGACGGCAGCGTGGTCGAGGCCAAGGGCAACGAACAGATCGAATACGACGGCGAGATGCACACCGCCGCCAACCTGTTCGATGCGCTGAAAGAAGGGTATTACGGCAAGTTCTGACGCCGTCCCGTCTCCCCTTTCGCGCCGGCGGAGGGGAGGGCGGCGGTGGGAGCCACGGAGCGCGGCGCGCCGCCCTTCCCCAACGCTTCCCCACCGTCCGCCGGTTGTCGCTTTTACCGGCTCCCCGCTTCGCCGCAATCGGTATAGCATCGCCTGCGTTACATAAACACTGACACCCTGAGGAGGGTTTTATGAGCAATGGAAATGGCGTCACGGCGACGCTGACGCAGGTCGCCGAGAACATGAAAGAAACCGCCACCAACGTGGGCGAGACCATCGCCGCCACCGCCAGCGAGGCCGTGGCCAGCGTCAAGCAGACCGCCGAGAACGTGCAGAAGCGCGTGCAGGACCAGGTCGCCAAGACCCGCAAGGTGGTGAAGCAGGCCGAGAAGGCCGTCGCCAAACGCGCCGAGAAGGCCGGCAAGGCGGTCAAGAAGACCGTCGCCAGCGCGCGCAAGAAGCTGGAAGCGGCCAAGGCCAGCGCCCAGGCCGAAGCGGCCTCGCTGACCAAGAGCGGCAAGAAGACCGCCAAGAAGGCGGCGGCGAAGAAGGCGCCGGCGAAGAAGGCCGCCGCCAAGAAAACTGTCGCGAAGAAGGCCGTCGCCAAGAAGGCCCCGGCCAAGAAAGTGACCGCCAAGAAGGCCGCGCCGAAGAAGGCGGTCAAGAAGGTCGCCGCCAAGAAGGCCGTGACCAAGAAGTCGGTGGTCGCCAAGAAGAGCGCGGTGAAGAAGGCCGTGGGCGCGCGCAAGGCCGTGGCCAAGAAGGCCGTGGGCAAGGCCGCCAAGGCGGTCAAGAAGAGCACCGCCAAGGTCGCCAAGAAGAGCGCTGCGGTGAAGAAGACCGCCGTGCGCAAGGCCGCCGGCAAGAAGGCCGCGGCTACCCGCGCCAAGAAGTAAGCCGTCCCGTCGCACCCTCTCTCCCGCGCGCGGGAGAGAGGCCGGGCCCGCGCCCGTCCCGCTCCGCCTTCCAGGAACGCACGCCTCATGGCCATCAAGATCGACCAGAAAATCAAGGGCTACGCCGTCGTCATCCCCGAGGACAAGGCGCGCGACGCCGCCGCGGTGCCCGCCTCGTCGATCGACCGTGCCACCGCCGAGGCCGAAGCGCCGGCGGACAACATCATCCACATGCACGAGCGCATCGAGCGCCCGGACGTGCTGATCGGCAGCACCTACAAGATCAAGTCGCCGTTGGTGGAACACGCCATGTATGTGACCCTCAACGACATCGTGCTCAACGCCGGCACCGAGCACGAACTGCGCCGCCCGTTCGAAATCTTCGTCAACTCCAAGTCCATGGAGCACTTCCAGTGGATCGTGGCGCTGACCCGCATCATGTCCGCCGTGTTCCGCAAGGGCGGCGACGTCACCTTCCTGGTCGACGAGATGAAGGCCGTGTTCGACCCCAAGGGCGGCTACTTCAAGGCCGGCGGCGTGTACATGCCGTCGCTGGTGGCCGAACTGGGCAGCATCGTCGAAGAGCACATGAAGTCGATCGGCCTGCTGCACGACCCGGAAATGAGCGACCACCAGCGCGCGCTGATCGCCGAGAAGCGCAAGCAGTACGAAGAGCGCTCAAAAAAAAACAGTGAAGTAAGCAAGGCAGTTCCTTCTCCTGCGGGAGAAGGTGCCCGAAGGGCGGATGAGGGTACGGCCTCCGGGGACTCCACCGCCGACCACGAAGAGGACATCGCCGTCACCGGCGACGGCGCGAGTTTCCCGCCGTCGGCCACGATGTGTCACAAGTGCAATACCAAGGCGCTGGTGATCATGGATGGGTGTGCTACTTGTTTGAATTGTGGGTATTCGAAGTGCGGTTGAAAATCTATGCCCTCACATCTTACTTCAATTAAATTTTCAAACTACAAAACTTTTCGTGACTACACGATTTCCTTGGGCGGGTTCAACATCCTGGTTGGGCCAAATAACGCAGGGAAATCTACAGTGATAGGCGCGTTGCGTATACTGGGAGAGGGGCTGCGCCGTGCACATTCTAGGAAAGCTGAGTATCTTGATTCGCCAGTATATAGAGGATATGGGTATCGTGTTGATTTGGAGGGTCTATCCATATCCACCGAGAATATATTTACAGACTACGATGATGCGGAGCCCGCAATAGTTGAGTTTGTAATATCGCCGGGAGGGACTATGAGGCTCATATTCCCGGAGTCCGATACTTGTATTTTTGTGGTTGACAATGGGGGTAAAATACCTCAAACGCCTAGCGAATTCAAAAGATGCTTCGATTTCTCATTGAGTTTTGTTCCTGTTCTTGGTCCAGTTGAGCACGATGAGCAATTATTCCGGGAAGAAGCGGCTCGTAGGGCTTTACAAACGCACAGAGCGTCGCGAAATTTTAGGAATATCTGGTTTCACTACCCGGAAAAGTTTTTTGAATTTTCTGAGCTTATTAAGCAAACGTGGCCCGATACAACTATAAGGAAACCCGAGCTCACGCATGGCGAAAGTGGTGCGCGGCTTCACATGTTTTATGAGGAGAAAAGATTTTCTAGGGAGATTTTCTGGTCGGGTTTTGGGTTTCAGGCTTGGTGTCAGATGATTACCTTCATCACCAAGGCAGGTGACGGCTCTTTTCTTGTGATTGATGAGCCAGATGTATATCTTCATTCTGATATACAGCGGCAGCTGATCCAGGTGTTGCGAGATAGGAAAGGTGATTCGCTTATTGCCACTCACTCAACTGAGATGCTTAGTGAGGCTGAGTCTGGTGAAATTATAATAATAGATAGAAAGGTGAAGCGATCAAGGAAGATATCTCGCCCTTTAGATCTTGCTGGGGTTTTTACAGCGCTTGGGTCAGGTTTGAATCCGATACTTACTCAGCTCTCTAAAACTCGGCGTGTGCTATTTGTGGAAGGGGGTGATTTTGACTTGTTGGGTGCTTTTGCAAGAAGGCTAGGGAAAAATTCTTTGGCTAACCAGTCTGGTTTTGCTATTGTTCCTGCATATGGGTTCAATCCTGCGCGCGTGAAGGATTTCTCAGAAGGGATGGAGCAGTCTCTAGGTTTTGAGGTTAAGAAGGCGGTGATATTTGACCGTGATTATAGAATTTTTTCGGAAGTTGAAAAAATTAAAGACGGGGTTTTAAAGTTCTGCTCTCTCTGTTACGTCCACAAAAGGAAAGAGATAGAAAATTATTTGCTTGTGCCTGATGCGATTTCACGTTGTATCCATGCCAAGCTAAAAGATAGAGAGCGGCGCGGAGCTACAGCGAGAAAATTCGATGAGGACGTTGCAGGAATTTTAAATATTGTAATTGAAAATATGAAGCCTGAAATATTTGGGCAGTTTAGTTCAAGAGTTATTGATCAGCTTCGAGAAAGTAATAAATCTTATGATTCTTCTACTCTTCATGCTCAGGCGCATGCCTTGTTTGAAGAGCGATGGAAAGAATTTGACTCTAGATTGGCAATGGCTCCGGGGAAAAAGGTTCTTGCCAAGTTAAATGAAATAATTCAGAGAAAGTATTCTGTTGCCCTGTCTCCAAAAGCAATAATTTCGTCTATGCAAATAGGGGAGGTGCCAGAGGATATTTTTGATCTGATGGTTTCGCTGGAAGATTTCTGTCGATGAGGGATGATTTTCAATTTTAATTTCGATATATTTTCGCGCGTTCCATTGCGTGCATATATAGCCTGCTACGAAGCAATTCTTAATTGGATGGAGCGAGACAGGGAGCGTGAATGCGGGACGTGGGGAGCCATCATGCGGATGGGGCGAGCTGTTGCTGGTGGTGGCGGTGGCGTTCGGGTTGCCGATCTACTCCAGCACGATGGCGGTGTTGGCGCCGACGGTCGAGCCGTCGTTTTCCGACGCGAGTCTGTGGTGGATGGTGTGCCACGAACTGCTGCTGCTGGCGGTGTTGCTGCCGCTGCTGTGGTTCCGCGGCTGGACGCCGCAGACCCTGGGGCTGCAGTGGCAGGTGCGCGATCTCCGCGCGGGGCTGGGATTGCTGGCCGCCTGCGTGCTGGCGACCTACACGTGGCGTCTGCTGAGTGCGGGGGCAGCGGCCGACGCGCCTGCGATCGACGGGATGGTCGCCGGGCGGCTGTCGATCGCGGCGGTGCTGGCGGTCTCGCTGCTCAATCCGGTCTTCGAGGAAGTGTTCGTCTGCGGTTACGTCATCCGGGCGCTCGAGCGGCGGCACAGCCAGGCGTTCGCGGTCAATGTCAGCGTGGCGATCCGCGGGGCGTATCACCTGTACCAGGGGGCCACCGGTGCCATCTGCATCCTGCTGGTGGGGCTGATCCTGGGCTGGTGGGTGGCCAGGACCAGGCGGCTGTGGCCGGCGATCATGGCGCATGGCGCGCTGGATCTGTTGGGGCTGGCGGTCTACGTCTGACGTGCTCGCCGCACCCGCGACCGGCCGGCACGCGTTGCCTCGATCGCGCGCTCCGAGGCCGCTCAACCGGAGCGGCTGCCCCCGCTGGCGAGCGGCGGCCGGCGTTCCACGCCTGGCTTGCCCGCCGCAGGGGGGGGGGGGCAGCTCCTGCGAACGCGCGGTGGCGATGTCCGACGCGGGGCAGCCGCCGTAGACACCTCAGCTATCTGAACGACGGGCGCTTTCGCTGTTGTGTGACACGCCGTACAGTCGGGTGGCATGAACATGTCGCTCGCTGGGCAACAGGACAGATGTCCTGGGATCCAGCGACGTGTGCGCGGGCCCGCGCCGCGGTCGGGGAGGCTGCGGTCGCCGCAACGCTTTCAGGGGAGACGCAGGATGCCGTGGACCGGGGAAGGAGTGGGATCTCATCCGTTGTTCGAGCTGCTGTCCGGCGAGATCAGCGATCGCGAACTGCGCCGCTGCCTGCGCGTGGTGCGCCGGCACCTGGGCATGGACGTGGCGTTCCTGTCGCGCTTCCGCGAGACCGATCGCGTGCTCGACCACGTGGACGCGCCGCCCGGTTGCCCGATCCACGAAGGCCAGATCCTGCCGTTGGCCGACGGCTACTGCATGGGCGTGGTCCGAGGCGATCTGCCACAGCTCATTCCGGATACCTCGCTGGAGCCGGCCGCGCAATGCATCCCGGCGACCTTCTCGATCCCGATCGGCGCGCACATGAGCGTGCCGATCCAGGTCAGTGGCCGGGTGTACGGCACGCTGTGCTGTTTCAGCTTTCTGCCCAGGCACGACCTGGGCCCGCGCGACATCGGCATGCTGCGCGCATTCGCCGAGATTCTTGCGCTGCGCCTGCAAGAAGTGGAGGCGCACAAGCTGGAGCGGCAGGCGATGATCGACGAGATCGACGGCGCAATGGCCGCGGGCGCGCCGCGCATCGTGTTCCAGCCGTTGTTCGCGCTGGACGGCATGCGCCTGCACGGATTCGAGTGCCTGTCGCGTTTCGACATCGCCCCGCAGCGCGGCCCCGACCAGTGGTTCCAGCAGGCCGAGCTGGCCGGCGTCGGCATCCGCCTGGAGCTGCACGTGGTGGCCAAGACGCTGGCCTATCTGCGGCGGTTCCCGCCGACCTACCGGCTCAATCTCAATCTGTCGCCGGAGCTGCTGACGTCCGAGGCGCTGGCGCTGCTGCTGGGGGAGGACATCGACGTGGCGCGCCTGACCCTGGAGATCACCGAGCACGCCATCGTGCGCGACTACCAGGAACTGGCCGATGCGCTGGCGCCGCTGCGCGCGCGCGGCGCGCGCCTGGCGGTGGACGACGCCGGCGCCGGTTATGCCAGCATGCGCCACATCCTGCGGCTGCAGCCGGACGTGATCAAGCTCGACATGAGCATCACCCACTGTATCGACAGCGACCGCACGTGCCGCGCGCTGGCCAAGGGGCTGACCAACTTCGCGCACGAGATCGGCTCGCATGTCGTGGCCGAGGGCGTGGAGACGGCCGAGGAACTGGACACCCTGCGCGCGCTCGGCGTCGATTTCGTGCAGGGCTATTTCCTGTCGCGGCCGCTGCCGGAGCAGGACGCGCTGGCCTTGGTGCAGGCCGAAGGGGCGTAAGCGAGCGTAGCGCGCCGGCGCGTCACTGGCCTGCGGCGGCGTTTACCAGGGCACCACGCGGCCCAGGTAGTCCAGGTAGTGCAGGCCGCCGCGGCCGTGGGCGGCGTCGATGGTGTCGAGCAGGCGCGGGATGCTGTCGTCGATGGACAGGCGCGCGTCCGGTCCGCCCAGGTCAGTGCGCACCCAGCCGGGCGCCATCAGCAGCAGGGTGCGCGCGCTGTCGCGCTGGCGGGCGGCGAAGCTGCGCATCAGCATGTTCAGCGCCGCCTTGCTGCTGCGGTAGATCTCGTGCTGGCCGTTCGTGTTGTTGGCGATGCTGCCTTGCCCGGACGACATCACGCCGATGCTGCCGGTGTCGCGCACCAGGTCGCGCAAGGTCTCGATGGTGCGCATGGGGCTCAGCGTGTTGGTGACCATGACCCGGACGAATTCGTCGGTGGCGACATCGGCGACGGTCTCGCGGTCGTCGTTCTTGACGCCGGCGTTGACGAACAGAAGATCCACGACCTCGCCCTGCAGGCGCGCGCGCAGCGCGGCCAGCTGCGCCGGGACGGTGATGTCGACGCATTCGATGCGCAGCGCCTGCGGATGCGCCGCGGCAAGGCGGTGCAGTGCACTGGGCGCGCCGGCGCGCTCGGTGGCGATGACGCGCCAGCCGCGTCTCAGGTAGCCTTCGGCCATCGCCAGGCCCAGGCCGCGCGAGGCGCCGATCAGCAGGACGGTATTTTGTGCAGGGGCGTGGATCATGGTGGGTCTCCTCGTGGCCGGCGCGGCCTCGGCACGCGGGGTCCGCTGGCGGTCTGCGCACTCTAGGCGCGCGGGTCGCCCAGCGGAACGCGCGTCGGATGCATTGACGCCTTGCGTGGGACGCCTGTGTCCATTCGCCACCGTGGGAAAGCGCGTATGCCGGAACCGGATCTGAATCTGTTGATCGCCCTCGACGCGCTGCTGGCGGAAGCCAGCGTCGCCGGCGCCGCGCGGCGGCTCGGGCTGAGCGCGTCGGCGATGAGCCGGACGCTGACCCGGCTGCGCGAGGCGACCGGCGATGCGCTGCTGGTCCGCGCCGGCGGTGCGATGGTGGCGACACCGCATGCGCTTCAACTGCGCGAGCGCGCCCGCGACGCGGTGGAGGCCGCACGCGCGGTGCTGCGCCCGGCGCCGGCCGCGCTGGATCCGGGGACGTTGCAGCGCACCTTCACCGTGCGCGCCAACGATGCCTTCGTGGAGGCGTTCGCGGCGATGCTGGTCGCCGCGGTGGCCGCGTCGGCGCCGCAGGTGCGCCTGCGGTTCGTCGCCAAGGCGCAGAAGACCGCCGGGCCGCTGCGCGAGGGCTTGGCCGATCTGGAGATCGGGGTGCTGAGCGAAATGGGGCCGGAACTGCGCGTGCAGGGCCTGTTCCGCGATCGCTTCGTCGGCGCGGTGCGCGGCGGCCATCCGCTGGCGCGCGAGGCGCAGGTGAGTGCGCAGCGTTACGTGGCGTTCGGCCACGTGGTGGCCTCGCGGCGCGGGCGGGCGCAGGGACCGGTGGACGACGCGCTGCAGCAGATGGGCCTGGTTCGCCATGTCGCGACCGTGGTGCCCAGCTTTTCCGCCGCGTTGGCGGTCGCGCGCGGCTCGGACCTGATCGCACTGGTGCCGGCCTCGTTCATGGCGGGGCAGCCCGACACGCTGCGCGAGCCCGCACACGTGTTCGCGCTGCCGGTACTCACCGAGGCCATCACCGTGTCGATGTTGTGGCATCCGCGGCTGGAGCACGACGTGGCGCACCGCTGGCTTCGTGCCCTGGTGCTGGCCGAGTTCCGCAGCCGGATGCCGCTGCGCTGATCGGTAGGGGCGGTGGCGGGCGCAGCCAACCCGGGCGAATGCGGGGACGTGCCACGGTCCGTGCGACGGCGTGCGTGGCGCTCGCGCCAGTCAGGCCGGCCGCGCCTGTCGCGCAGCCCGCCGGGACGCTTCAGTCCGCGTCGTCGCGTCCCGCGGCGTAGCGCACGCCCTGGCGCAGCTGCGCCAGGAAGTTCGCATCGGCGTACACCGCCGCGTCGTGGCCCAGGCCGGTGTACCAGGCGCGGCCGCCGTCGAAGGCATGGCGCCAGGCGATGGGATGGTCGGCGCCCATGCTGCCGCCGGCGTACAGGCGTTCGTCCACGGTGGCGACGACCTGCACCTGGCCGCGCGGGTTGTGGCGGAAGTTGTAGAGCTCGTCGCGGATCGGCCACGCCGCGCCGTACGGGCGACCGTCGCGTTCGGGTTGCACCCGGGTGGACTGCAGGCCGGGCGGATGGCTCTGGAACCAGGCGCCGACCAGGCGTCCGTACCACGGCCATTGGTAGCCGGTGTCGGCCGCGGCATGCACGCCGAGGAAGCCGCCGCCGTTGCGCACGAAGCCTTCGAACGCGCGCTGCTGGTCGGCATCGAGGATCTCGCCGGTGGTGCTGGCGAAGGCGACCACGCGATAGCGCGCCAGGTTGTCGGCGGTGAACACGCCGGCGTCCTCGCTGTGGTCCACGGCCAGCCCCTCGGCCTCGCCAAGCTGGCGCAAGGTCGCCACCGCGGTGGGGATGGAGTCGTGGCGGTAGCCGGCGGTCTTGCTGAAGACCAGCATGCGCTCGGGCAGCGGCGCGGCGGCGGCGATGCCGGCGAGCATGCCGGCGAGCGAGAGCAGAAGGCGGGTCATGCGCGGATTGTCGCGCGGAACACGCGCGCAGGCGTGATGCGGCGCAGCGCGCTGCATCCGCCAGCGCATGTGGCGGGACTGGTCTGCCAGCGAGGCGATGCCGCACACTTGCCGGTTCTGATCGAAGCAGGAACAGGCGATGACACGGCGAGACGGATGGAGCGCGATGCTGGTGTGGCTGGTGACGTTCGGTGCGGCGGCGGCCGGCCCGACGCCCGGCGAGTACGCCACCAAGGAAGGCTGGGGCAGCATGCGGGTCACCGAGCAGGGCGGGGCGCGCCAGTTCGACCTGTTGTCGGTCGGCGCCAACGGCCACACCTGTTCGCTGTCGGGCACGCTGCAGGGCGACAAGGCGGAGCTGAACGACGCCGGCGACGTGCCGTGCAGGCTCGCGTTCAAGCCGGTGCAAGGCGGGTTCAACGTGGCCGCGCTGACCGAGGAGAGCTGCCGCGACTACTGCGGCATGCGCGCCAGTTTCGAGGGCGACTACCTGCGGCTGCCGGCCGGCTGCACCGCCGCGGCCAGCAGCCGGCGGCGCGAGGCGTATCTGCAGGACTATCGCGGCAAGCGCTACGCGCAGGCGCTGGCCGGCATGCAGGCGTTCGAAGGCGAGTGCGGCGGTTTCCTCAACTGGCTGGACCGGGATCGCTTCGCCAACGACCGCGCCATCACCTTGCTGCGCCTGGGCCGGCCGCAGGAGTGCCTGGCGGCGCTGGACGGCACCATGGCCGGCCGCAGCCGCGACGAGGCCTCG
The DNA here is from genome assembly GCF_056725085.1 of Xanthomonas sp. NCPPB 901. Classification (NCBI taxonomy): domain Bacteria; kingdom Pseudomonadati; phylum Pseudomonadota; class Gammaproteobacteria; order Lysobacterales; family Lysobacteraceae; genus Xanthomonas; species Xanthomonas sp. NCPPB 901. The sequence goes on from NZ_CM161511.1 coordinate 631,441, forward strand.
TTCCAGGCGCAACTGGACACGCAGAGCGCCATGCTGCCGCCCAGCGACTGGGACGCCTACCTGCCCATCGCCAAGTCCACCTGGTTCAACCGCAAGCTGTGCGAGGCGGCCAGGCACTGAGCGGGCGTCGCCACGGGGGCGGCATGCACGCGTTGCTCCTTCTGCCGCCGCGCGGCAGGCGGAGCGCGACGCGGCGCGATGGTCTTTGCCGAACCAGCGACCGGCATGAGGCGCGCAACGGGCGCCGCCGCGCTGGCGCCCACCGGGCGGTCCGTCGGTGGCCGTGACGCGCGTGGCGTCGCCTGCCTGCGCCGCGATGCCGAGACCTGGCCGGCGCTGGGCGCGATGGAGTGACGCAAGCAGGACGCGGTGGTGCGCTTGTCGGAGCCGCTGGCGCCGGACACCACGCCCTGATGCGCCGTCGGGCCTTGCCGGTGCGCGCCGGCGCGTGCCGCCGTCCTAGGCCGCAGCGGCATCCGTCGGCGCGACCGGCAGCGCAGAGGCCACGATGCCGTGCAACTGCGCGGCCAGCGCCTTGCGGTCGCTGCCCGGCGCCACCGCGATCGGTGCGTGGAAGGTCACCCTGACCACGGCACCGGACAGGCGCAGGAAATGCGCGACGTGCGCGCCGGCCTGCATCTCGCCGTAGAAGGCATACGCGTCGCGATCGCCGCCCTGCGCCAGCGGCTGCCCATCGACGCTGCGCACCTCCAGCGTGAACGGTTGCAGGCTCCAGTGCCGCGCGCCCGGCTCGGTGCCGAGGAACAGCGAGAACAGGCTGGACTTGAACGGCGCCACCCGTGCGCCGGAGGACGTGGTGCCTTCGGCGAACAGCACCACGTCATGTTCCGGACGCAGTTGCGCGGCTACGGCGGCGGCCACTGCCGCGGCGTCCTGGCGGCGCCGGCTGATGAACACGGTCTGCGCCAGCGCGCCGATGTGGCGCATGCCGGGCCAGCGCTCCATGTCGTTCTTGGCGATGAAGCGTGCGCGCAGCAGGCTGCCCAGCACCACGATGTCGAAGTGGGAGATGTGGTTGCCGACGAACAGCGTCCCGCCGGTGTCGCGTGGCGTGCCCACGACCTCGACGCGGATGCCCAGGGCGCGCCGCAGGCAGCCGAACCACAGTCGCGGCAGTACGAACGCGCCGCGGCCGCGGGTGAAGCGCATCAGCAGCCACTGCGGCGGGATCAGCAGCACGCTGGCGACCAGGCAGATGGCGACGCGGACGATGGTGCGCAGGCGGCCGACGAGGGGAGTTGCAGCGGGGCGGGACGAAGCGGCGGCGGGCATGGGCGGGGGCGAGCGAGGAGACAGTGGGCACGCGCGGCGCGCGCGGGGCGATGGTAGCCGAGACCTGCCTGCTTCGGCAGCGATGCAAGCGGCCGTCCGCGACTCCCGGCGACGGCGCTGCCATTGTTCGCAGCGCAACCGGCTCTGTTGCAGATGCGCTGGGCATGTGCCGACAGGTCGCATCGCGGCGCGCGAAGATCAGGCGTATGCCGATTGGTCTTGGTTGCGGTCAGCACAAACATGGCATCGCACGCCGGCATCGCGCTGGCAGGTGCAGGTCCGTCCACCAACCCAAGGAGTCCATGCCATGTCGTATCCCGTCTGGAAGAAGATCCGTGCCGAACACCTCGACGATCCGACCAACTGGGAGCGGACGTACACCCGCTACCTGCACAACCCTGCGGCCGAAACCAATTCAAGGTCGACATCGTCGCCGCGGCCGCGACGGAAACGAACGATAACAACCCGCAGCACTACCGGCTGTCCTACGGCCCCAGCTCCAATACGCAACCCAGCGACGCGCGTGCGATCTGACACGCGCTGCGTGAGCCGCGAGGAGGCGTTGCCGATAACGCCCGTCGTGGCTGAAACCGCTCGTCTCAGGCAAGACGCGCCCTTGTCGCAGCGTGGCAACAGCGAGCGAAGCGAGGCGACCTGAAGCAGTGCCGGTGGGAGCGCTTTGCAGGGTCAGGGCGCGCCGTTGGCCTGCGTGCAGTCCGTCCTCTGCGCGGCGGTGAACGAGGTCAGCGTCCATGCACGCGCGGACGGTTCCTCGACGGCGTAGACCCACGATTGCCGCAGGCCGTCGAGGCAACTGGCGATGGCGATGCTGTCGCCTGTGGTGCCCTGGTCGGGCAGTGGCAGGGCTTCGGGCGCCTGGGTCGGAACGCCGTGCAGCGCCCGTGCGTAGGTCAGCACCAGGGGGCCGAGCCGCTGCAGGTTCTGGGCCTGGGCGGGGCCGGCTTGCGACGGCCGGTGCTGCGCCAGCCAGTCGCGCACCTGTCGCCATTCGGGCGTGCCTGCGGCGTATTCGCTGGTGCTGGACACGTGCAAGCGCTCCGGCACGTCCGGCGCGGCGTGCGCGGCCAGCGGCAGCAGGGCGAGCAGCAGCGGTCGCATGACCCGTGGTGCCTGGTGGGCACGCGTCTGCCGGTTTCCGACAGCATTCCCGTCGCGCCTGCGCATCCGCCCGCTCCCTGCTGGTTGCCGAAGGCGCGACGATAGCACCATCGGTGGCCACGCCTGCCCGCATGGTGCGGGCGTAGCGCTTGCCTCGCTTGCGCTCAGCGCTTGCCGGGGCGATCGGCCAATGAGGCCTGCAAGGCGGTGGCCAAGGCGGCGTCGCCGCTGACCAGCGCGCTCCAGCGCAGTTCCAGGCCTTTGCGCCGGCCCTTTTCGGTGAGCTTCAGGCCGTCCGGGTCCACGGTCAGGGTGAAGCGCGTGCCGTCGATGTCCAGTTCGCGGCGCAAGGGCTTGTCGAGCGGGGTCATGCGCCGGCTCCGGTTTTCACGATGCGGCGAGGGTAGCGGGGCGAAGGTGACGGCAGGTTCTGCAGGTGCGCCGGATGAAGACGCTCAAGATCGCCACCTACAACGTCAACGGCATCCGCAGCCGCTTGCCGCACCTGCTGCAATGGCTGCAGCGCGAGGCGCCGGACATCGTCGGGCTGCAGGAACTCAAAAGCGTGGACGCCGGCTTCCCGCTCGCCGCGCTGCATGCCGCCGGCTACGGCGCGGTGTGGATGGGCCAGTCCGGCTGGAACGGCGTGGCACTGCTGGCCAAGGGCTGCGATCCGGTCGAGAGCCGGCGCGGCCTGCCCGGCGATCCGCGCGACACCCAGAGCCGCTACATCGAGGCGATGGCGCACGGCGTGCTGGTCGGCTGCCTGTACCTGCCCAACGGCAATCCGCGCCCAGGGCCGAAGTTCGACTACAAGCTGGACTGGTTCGCACGGCTGCAGCGGCATGCGCAGCAGTTGGTGGCGTTGCCGCATCCGGTGGCCCTGATCGGCGACTTCAACGTGGTGCCCACCGATGCGGACATCTACAACACGGCCTCGTGGCGGCGCGATGCGCTGCTGCAGCCGGAGAGCCGCCAGGCCTATGCCGGACTGCTGGCGCAGGGCTGGACCGACAGCCTGCGCCAGGTGCACGGCGCGCGCCGCGTGTACACGTTCTGGGACTATTTCCGCCAGCACTGGCAGCGCGATGCCGGGCTGCGCATCGACCACCTGCTGCTGAATCCGCCGCTGGCCGCGCGCCTGCACGACGCCGGCGTGGACCGCTGGGTGCGCGACCTGCCGCATGCCAGCGACCACGCGCCGACCTGGGTCGCGCTGCGTGCATCGCCGGCCCGCGCTGCGGCTGCGGCGTCGGCCAAGCCGCGGCGCGGTGACGCTGGGAGCAAGACCCAGGGCGGCAAGGCGAACAAGACCCCACGCACATCCGCCTCTGGCGCGACGTCGCTGGCGAAGAAGAGCGCCGCGCGGATCAAGGGCAAGACCACGGCCAGGACCGCGGCGAAATCGACGACGTCAACGCAGGCCGCGAAGAAGACACGTGCGAAGGCGACAACTGCAAAGACGCAGAAAGCGCGCAAACCGCGCGATGCGGCCGCGGTGCCGACGACGACCGCGCGCGCCGGCCGGAAACCATCCCTTCTCCCACCGGGAGAAGGGGGCGCGTAGCGCCGGATGAGGGTACGGCGAAGCGGGGGAGGCGCAGATTCCGTGGCGGTTGCCGCGCGGCGTGGCCGACGCGGCAGCACGTCTTCCCTTACTTCAGCATCTCGGTGAAGGCGCGATCGGCCTCGATCACGGCGGGCAGCGCGGCGAACAGCGCGTCCAGGTCCACGTCGTCCATCAGCGGGCCGGTCACCGCCTGCCGCGCCTGCGCGTTGGCGCCGCCGTGGCGCTCCAGCGCGTCGGCGACCAGGGCGGCCTGGGCGACCACCTTCGGCATCGGCTCGTCTTCCGCGGCCTGCAGCGGCCGCGCCTGGAAGGCGATGGCGGTCTGGATCACCTGCGGCAGGTGCCAGCGCCGCGCCAGTTCGGCGCCCACTTCCGGGTAGCCGAAGCCCAGTTGCACGGTCTCGTCGGCGGCGCGGCCGCTGGAGGAGGCGTCCGGGTGCAGTTGCGCGGCATAGTCGGGCGCGCCGGTCTGGATCAGCAGTTCGCCGATGTTGTGCATCATGCCGCAGGTGAAAGCGGTCTCCGCGTCCAGGCCCTTCTGCCGCGCCAGCAGCCGGCACACGCCGGCCACTTCGAAGCTGTGCAGCCAGAACGCGCGCAGGTCGAAATGCGCCGGCGCATGGAACGCGCCGGTCACCGAGGACGCCAGCACCAGGGTGCGCAAGGTGTTGAAGCCCAGGCGCAACGCCGCGTCTTCCACGGTGGTGGAATCGCGCGCGCCGCGGAAGCGCGCCGAATTGGCCAGCCGCAGCACCTTGGCCGCGATCACCGGGTCCCGCTCGATGTTGCGCGCCACCGCGTCCAGGCTGGTGCCCGGCGCATCGAACTGCAGGATCAGGTCCTGCGCCACCTGGGGAATGGTCGGCAGGGTGTGCAACTGGTCGAACAGCGCCTCTAGCTTCATGGGGACCCTCGAGCGGAACGGGAGGCGGGCAGGGCCGACAGCCGGCCGCGCCCGCGGTGGTGGCGGACTGGGCGCATCCTACCGATTCGCGATGGCCGGCGTGCGGATCGCCCGCCTCGCGGCCACGGCCGCGCCCTGCTGCGGCGGGGCGCGCGGCTCAGCCGGCGGCGCGCACGCGCAGGGTCAGGCCCTTGAGGAAGTTGCGCAGCAACTGGTCGCCGCACAGGCGGAAATTCTTGTGCTCCGGCTGCCGGAACAGCGCCGACAGCTCCGGCTTGGACACCGGGAAACCGGCGGCGTCGAAGATCTGGTGCATGTCCACGTCCTTGAGCTGGAACGCCACGCGCAGCTTCTTCAGCACCACGTTGTTGGTGATGCGCGCTTCCACCGGGCGCGGCGGCAGGCTGTCGTCGCGGCCGCGGTAGTGGAACACCAGCCCGTCCAGCACGTGCGCCAGCACCGCGTCGCTGCACTCGACGAAGCCGTCCTCGTCCTCTTTCTTCAGCCAGGCCGGGATCTGCGTCTTGTCGATCGCGAACGCCGGATCGGCGAGGTGGGCCAGATCGACGATCTTCTGGTCGCTCAGGTCGAGCATGTAGCGGATGGAGCGCAGGATGTCGTTGTTGAGCATGATCGGTGCGGGAGTGCCGGGAGGCCCGGGGAGGGGCGCTAGTCTAGGCGCTGGCCCGCACCGGCGCGTAGACCACGCCGGCGCAGGCCATGGCTGCGGTTCACCGACGGTGTGCACGCGGCATGGCGCCATGTCGCGGCGCGGCGCGGTTGCATCCGCCGGCGCATGCGCCATCATCGGCGCATGGACCATCCGATTCCCAAGCCGAGCGCAGTGTCCGCGCTCAATCCGCGCCAGGAGCAACTGGTGGCGCTGGTGCGCCAGCAGGGCTATGCCGAAGTGGAAGGGCTGGCGGCGCGTTTCGAGGTGACGCCGCAGACTATCCGCCGCGACCTGACCCTGCTGTGCGAGGCCGGCGTGCTGCGCCGCTACCACGGCGGAGTGAGCCTGCCGTCGAGCGTGGAGAACCTGGCCTACGCGGCGCGCAAGTCGCTGCAGGCGCGGGAGAAGCGGCGCATCGCCACGCTGCTGGCGCAGCACATTCCCGACGACGCCTCGCTGTTCATCAACATCGGCACCACCAACGAGGACGTGGCGCGCGCGCTGATGGGCCACAGCGGCCTGCGCGTGATCACCAACAACCTCAACGTCGCGGTGATGATGAGCGCCAATCCCAGCTTCGAGGTGATGGTGGCCGGCGGGCGCGTGCGCGGCCGCGACCAGGGCGTCACCGGCGAGGCGACCATCGAGCTGATCCGCCAGTTCAAGGTGGACTTCGGCGTGATCGGCATTTCCGGCATCGACCCCGACGGCACCTTGCTGGATTTCGATTTCCACGAGGTGCGGGTGGCGCAGGCGATCATCGAGCACTCGCGGCAGGTGTTCCTGGCCGCCGACCACAGCAAGCTCGGCCGTAACGCGATGGTCCGGCTGGGGCCGATCGGACGGGTGCAGGCCTGGTTCACCGACCGCGCGCCGCCGCCCGACCTGGCTGCGGTGCTGGACGCGGCCGGTACCCGCGTGTTCGTGGCCGAGGGCGATGCCGCCGATCCGGCCGCGCCGGAGCTGGACGGGCCGGCCGACTGAACCGTGCCGGCCCGGCTCCGATGCCTGGGCAGCGAGCCGGCGCTTGTGTTCGAATTGTTTCGTTAATGTTGCGTGATAAGGCGGGTTCGCCACCTCGCGGCGGTGCCCTGTGCTCGCCAGGCTGCCTCTGGCCTAAGAAATGCGGGCGTTTCACGCCGTTTCCCAGTCGCTGTCGACGCTACGCTGCAGTGCAGCGTGCTATGTTCGGAAATGTTCGTTTACGATCTTTTCGTCCCCAGTCCTGGGCCCGGCCGGTTGCCGGGTCCGGGACACGACACTTCCGGAGTCGGCTATGCGTGAGACCTACGATGTGCTGGTGGTCGGTGGCGGCATCAACGGCGTGGGCATCGCCCGCGACGCGGTGGGCCGCGGCCTGTCGGTGTGCCTGTGCGAGCGCGACGACCTGGCCGCGCATACCTCCAGTGCCAGCACCAAGCTGATCCACGGCGGCCTGCGCTACCTGGAGCAGTACGAATTCGCCCTGGTCGGCAAGGCGCTGGCCGAGCGCGAGGTGTTGCTGCGGCTGGCCCCGCACATCATCTGGCCGCTGCGCTTCCTGCTGCCGCACCAGCCGCACCTGCGCCCGGCGTGGATGATCCGCACCGGCCTGTTCCTGTACGACCACCTCGGCCGCGGCCGCCGCACCCTGCCGGGGTCGCGGCGCCTGGCGCTGCGCACGCATCCGGTGGGCGCGCCGCTGCGCGAGGAGTTCCGCACCGGCTTCGTCTATTCCGATGCCTGGGTGCAGGACGCGCGGCTGGTGGTGCTCAACGCGATGGACGCCGCGCAGCGCGGTGCGCGCATCCTCACCCGCACCCGCTGCGTCGGCGCGCGCCGCGTCGATGGCCTGTGGCAGGTGCAGCTGCAGCACGCCGACGGCCGCCGCGAGGAACTGCGCGCGCGGTCGCTGGTCAATGCCGCCGGGCCGTGGGCGGTGCAGTTCCTGGACGAGGTGGCGCACGTCGGCCACGACCACGCGCTGCGCCTGGTCAAGGGCAGCCACATCGTGGTGCCGCGGCTGTTCGAGCACGACCACGCCTACATCTTCCAGCAGCCGGACCGGCGCATCGTCTTCGCCATTCCCTACGAGCAGGACTACACCCTGATCGGCACCACCGACGTCGACTACCGCGCCGACCCGGCCGCGCCGCGCATCGACGGCGAGGAGACGCGCTATCTGTGCGAGGCGGCCAACCGCTACTTCCGCAAGCAGATCGCGCCGGACGACGTGGTGTGGAGCTACAGCGGCGTGCGCCCGCTGCTCGACGACGAGGAGGACAACGCCGCCGAGGTCACCCGCGACTATCTGCTGGAGCTGGATGCGCGCGACGGCGCCGCCCTGCTCAACGTGTTCGGCGGCAAGCTCACCACCTACCGCAAGCTGGCCGAGGAGGCCGTGAACCGGCTGACCGCGCATGCCGGGCGCAAGGCGCCGGCATGGACCGCGCATGGCGCACCGCTGCCCGGCGGCGAGCGCAGCGACATCGCCGCGCTGGCGCGCGAACTGCGCGCGACGCGGCCGTGGCTGGCCGAGGCCACCGCGCAGCGGCTGGCGCGCAACTACGGCACCCGCGCGCAGACGCTGCTGGGCGATGCGGCCGCGCTGCAGGACCTGGGCCAGCACTTCGGCGCCGACCTGTACCAGGCCGAGGTCGACTACCTGCGCCAGCACGAGTGGGTGGTGGAGGCCGACGACCTGCTGTGGCGCCGCAGCAAGCTCGGCCTGCGCGTGGACGCCGCCGGCCGCGAGCGCCTGGTCGCCTACCTGCAGCAGGCGCCGGCCACCCTGGCCGCGGCACCTGCATGAGCAAAACGCTGCCGCCGGCCCGGTTCGGGCGGCGGCGGCGCGTGCACAATCGCGCTGCGCCCGGCCCTCGCCGCGGCGCAGGAACAACCTGGACGCAACCGTGGAGGGTGGCAGGCATGGGTGGATCGACAGCGGCAACGACGGCGGGCCGGGAGGCACGGGCATGAGCCGGCAACTGGTGGGCGAACTGATTTCCGAGGCGATCGCGATGCTGATCATCATCGCCTTCGGCTGCTCGGTGGCGTGCATGTACGTGCTCTACGACCCCAGCCCCTACCAGCACGCCTATTGGGGCGTGTGCATCGCCTGGGGCCTGGCGGTGACCATCGCCATCTACGTCACCGGCTCGGTGTCCGGTACCCATGCCAACCCGGCGGTGACCCTGGCGCTGGCGCTGTACCGCGGCTTTCCCTGGCCCAAGGTGCTGCCGTACTGGGTCGCCCAGGTGATCGGCGCGTTCCTCGGCGCCTGGATCGTCTACCTGCTGTTCGCGCCGGTGATCGACCACTACAACCAGGCCCAGCAGCTGACCCGCGCCGGCGGCGGCGCGGCCGGGGTGTTCTTCACCGCGCCGGGCCTGGCGATCACCCCGATGCACGCGTTGCGCGACCAGGTGATCCTGACCGCGTTCCTGATCTTCGGCATCTTCGCCATCACCGAGCGCTACAACGAGGCCGCGCCCACCGCCAATTCCGGTGCGCTGATCATCGGCCTGCTGGTGGCGACCATCGGCGCGTCGATGGGCTACCTGGAAGCCTGGGCGATCAATCCCGCCCGCGATTTCGGCCCGCGCCTGTTCGCCTACGTCGCCGGCTGGGGGCCCTCGGCGCTGCCGTCGGCCGACCACTACTGGTGGATCCCGATCGTCGGCCCGCTGATCGGCGGCGTGATCGGCGGCGCCGCCTACCAGTGGCTGATCTATCCGTTCCTGCCGGCGCGGGTGAAGGCGCTGGAGGAAGAGCAGGCCGCCGCGCGCCGCGCCTAGCGCCGGCCGCCTGCGCGTCCCCGCGCGCGGCGTGCGCGCGTTCCCATTCCCCGTTGGCGCCGCGCGGTCGCGCGCGGCGTGCATCCCGCAGGAGTCTTCGATGGAAAAGCAGTTCATCCTGGCGATCGACCAGGGCACCACCAGTTCGCGCGCGATCCTGTTCGACCGCCAGGGCCGCATCGTCGGCATGGCCCAGCGCGAGTTCTCGCAGATCTTCCCGCAGCCGGGCTGGGTCGAGCACAACCCGCGCGAGATCATGACCAGCGTCTACACCACGATCACCGAGCTGCTCAACAACCACCAGGTGGACGCCAGCGCGATCGCCGGCATCGGCATCACCAACCAGCGCGAGACCGCGGTGGTGTGGGACCGCGCCACCGGCCAGCCGATCTACAACGCCATCGTCTGGCAGTCGCGGCAGACCAAGGACATCTGCGACCAGCTCAAGGCCGACGGCCACGAGGACCTGGTGCGGGCCAAGACCGGCCTGCTGATCGATGCGTACTTCTCCGGCACCAAGGTGAAATGGATCCTCGACCACGTCGAGGGGGCGCGCGAACGCGCACAGCGCGGCGAACTGGCCTTCGGCACCATCGACAGCTGGCTGATCTGGAACCTCACCGGCGGCAAGGTCCACGTCACCGACTACACCAATGCCTCGCGCACGCTGCTCTACAACATCCATGAACTGCGCTGGGACGAGGAGTTGCTGCAGCTGCTGGACATCCCCGCCTCGATGCTGCCGGAGGTGCGCTCGTCCAGCGAGATCTACGGCAACACCCAGGGCCAGTATTTCTACGGCCACGCCGTGCCGATCGCCGGCATCGCCGGCGACCAGCAGGCGGCGCTGTTCGGCCAGGCCTGCTTCGAACCGGGCATGGCCAAGAACACCTACGGCACCGGCTGTTTCATGCTGATGAACACCGGCGAGAAGGCGGTGGCCTCGAAGAACGGCCTGCTCACCACCATCGCCTGGGGCGTGGACGGCAAGGTCGAGTACGCGCTGGAAGGCGCGATCTTCGTCGCCGGCTCGGTGGTGCAATGGCTGCGCGACGGGCTGCGCATGCTCGGCAAGGCCAGCGACTCGCAGGCCTATGCCGAGCGCGCCGGCGACAACGACGGCGTGTACTTCGTGCCGGCCTTCGTCGGCCTGGGCGCACCGTACTGGCGCAGCGACATCCGCGGCGCGGTGTTCGGCCTGACCCGCGGCACCACCAAGGAACACTTCATCCGCGCCGCGATCGAGTCGATGGCATACCAGACGCGCGACGTGCTGACCGCGATGCAGGTCGATTCGGGCATCGAACTGAAGGAACTGCGCGCCGACGGCGGTGCCATCGCCAACGACTTCATGGCGCAGTTCCAGAGCGACATCCTGGACGTGCCGGTGCTGCGCCCGGAGGTGGCCGAGACCACCGCACTGGGGGCGGCCTATCTGGCTGGCCTGGCCACCGGGTTCTGGAAGAATCGCGCCGAGATCGCCCAGCAATGGGCGGTGGACCGCCGCTTCGAGCCGGACATGCCGGCAGAGCGTCGCGAATCGCTGTACGCCGGCTGGCAGCAGGCGGTGGAGGCGACGATGGGGTTCCGGATTCGCTGAGGCGATCGCGCTGTGCAGTCGGGGGCTGCGTCTGCTCCTTTGCATCTGCCGGCCGAGGCGTTGTTCGTCGCTGCGACTGCCGAAGGCGGCAGTCGCCGCACCGAACCTGGTGGGCGTCAACGGTGAAGCAGCCGCGACAAGCGAAACCGAAAGCCGACGGATGCCTTCCGTCGTCGGGACTGAAGTCCCTCCCACAAGGGCGCCTTTCCCACAAGGGTGTCCCGCCCCTTCCCTGTGCGAGCGGCTTCGGCCGCGCCGGGCGCTTTCGCGAAAGGCCGCTCGCCGTCGTTCCAACGCCGCTGCGGCCGAGCCTGCGCGCACTCCCGGCAACGGCGAAGGATTCAGACGTACTGCGTCGGTCCGCGCGGCCCCGGCACCGGGGCGTCGACGCCGCCGACCGGGTCCTGGATCGGCGGGATGGTCGGATCGGTCGGCTGGTCGGGGATCGGGTCGATCGGGCGGTCCGGGGTCGGATCCACGCCCGGGTTCGGCACCTGGCCCGGCACCTCGTTCGGTGGCTGCTGCGGATCCTGGCCGGGATTGGGGGATTGCATGTGCATGGGCGTCTCCGTGCGATGAGGGTCCAGCGTGCGCGTTGGGCCGGTGGTTGCGGGTGAAGCGCACGCCAACGGCGGATGAAAGGCGTTCCGATCCGCGCACGCGGCTTGCAACGATCCGGCCGGCAACACCGGGCTGGCGGCGCGGGAGATGATCGAGCACAACCTGCGCGCGCTGCCCGAACCGGCCCGATGGAAGCCGCTGGTGCGGATGCCGGCGCTCCGGCATGCTGGCGCCGCATGCACCGCTACGATCTGGTCATCTTCGATTTCGACGGCACCCTGGCCGATTCGTTCCCCTGGTTCCTGGACACCATCAATGGCGTGGCCGACGAATTCGGTTTTCGCCGCTTCGACGTCGAGCGGCTGGACGAAATCCGCAGCCTAAGCGCACGCGCGCTGATGGCGCGCAGCGGCCTGCGCTGGTGGCGGGTGCCGGCGGTGGCGCAACGCATGCGCGCGCTGATGAGCGCGCAGATCGAGCGCATTGCGCTGTTCGATGGCGTCGCCGAGCTGCTGGCGCACCTGGCGCAGGCCGGCGTGCACTTGGCCCTGGTCACGTCCAACAGCCGCGCCAACGTCGAGCGCGTGCTCGGCCCCGCGCTGCTCGCGCAGTTCCGCGACGTGCGCTGCGGCGCGGCGCTGCTGGGCAAGCGGCGCAAGCTGCGCGCCAGCCTGCGCGCCTGCGGCATCCCTGCCGCGCGGGCGCTGTGCGTGGGCGACGAGATCCGCGATGCCGAGGCCGCGCGCCAGGCCGGCATCGCCTTCGCTGGCGTCGCCTGGGGCTATACCTTGCCGGCCGCGCTGCAGCCGCAGACGCCGCTGCCGTTGCTGCAGCGGCCGGCCGCGCTGTTGGCGCTGGTGCTGCCGCCCGAACGCCGAGCAGGCGATTGCTGCGCTGCAGGTTGATTGTTCACTTGTGATTGCTATATTCATAGGCGAACAGTCGCGGCGCCCGTTGCCATCCTGGGCGTGCATGCTGCGGCCATAACCCATCGCGCCCGATCCCGGGCAGAGGCGTGCCATGTGCAATCCCAGTCGCCACCGTCCCTCGCGCGTCCGCGGGCGACCTGCGGTGCGGCCCATCCTGGGAATTCGCGCATGGCGTTGAGCCCGGCCACCGATGCCGCCACCGCTTCACGTGCGCTGGGTGCCAGCGGTGTGTCCCTGTCCGCGCTGGGCTTCGGCGCCGCGCCGATCGGCAATCTGTACGCCGAGGTGGACGACGCGGTGGCGCTGGCCGCAGTGGCCGACGCCCATGCCGCCGGCATCCGCCATTTCGACACCGCGCCGTACTACGGCTATGGGCTGAGCGAGCAACGCCTGGGGCAGGGCCTGCGCGGGCTGCCGCGCGCCAGCTACACGCTCTCGACCAAGGTCGGGCGCTGCGTCTACGACGATGCCGCGGCGGCGCCAGGGCGCGAGGGCTTTGCCGTCGCCGGGCGCCGCGCCGAGTTCGACTACAGCCGCGACGGCGTGCTGCGCGCGTTCGAGTCCAGCCTGCAACGGCTCGGCACCGATCACATCGACGTGTTGCTGCTGCACGATATCGGCCGCCTGACCCACGGCGAGCGCCATCCGGCGCTGCTGCGGCAGGCGCTGGACGAGGCCTTGCCGACGATGGCCGCGCTGAAGGCGCAGGGCGCATGCCGGGCGATCGGTATCGGCGTCAACGAGGAGGGCGTGGCGGTGGAACTGATGCCGCTGTTCCCGCTCGACTGCGTGATGCTGGCCGGCCGCTACACCCTGCTCGAACAGCACGCTGCGCAGCGGATCATGGCGCAGGCGCTGCAGCGGCAGATCGGCATCCTGGTCGCCGGGCCGTACAGCTCCGGCCTGCTCAGCGATGCGCGCGGGCCGGGCGACACCTACAACTACGCGCCGGTGGATCCGGCCACGCTGCAGCACGCGCAAGCCCTGTTCGCGGCCTGCGCGGCGCACGGCGTGGACGTGGGCGCGGCGGCGCTGCAGTTCCCGCTGGCCCATCCGGCGGTGAGCGCGGTGGTCGCCGGCATGCGTACGCCGGCGGAAGTGGCCAGCGCCGCCACGCGCCTGCGCGCGTCGATTCCCGCGGCGCTGTGGCGCCAGTTGCGCGACGACGGGCTGCTGCGCGCACCGGTGCCGACGCCGTGAACACGATCGACGCCCATGTGCATTTCTGGCGCCTGGCGCGTGGCGACTATGCCTGGCTGACGCCGGCGCTGGGCGTGCTGTACCGTGATTACCTGCCCGAGGACCTGGCCGCGACGCTGGACGCGCAGGGCGTGACCGCGTTGGTGGCGGTGCAGGCGGCGCAGAGCGAAGCGGAAACGCGCTACCTGCTGCAGTTGGCGCGGACCGAGCCGCGCATTGCCGGCGTGGTCGGCTGGGTGGATTTCGCGGCCGCCGACGTCGCCGCGCGCATCGCCGCGCTGTGCGTCGACGGCGCGGGCCTGCTCAAGGGCCTGCGGCCGATGGTGCAGGATCTGGCCGATCCGCAGTGGCTGGCGCGGCCGCAGCTGGATGCGGCCTTCGACGCGCTGCTGCAGCACGACCTGGCCTTCGACGCGTTGGTACGCCCGCTGCACCTGCCGGCGTTGCTGGCGCGCTTGCAGCGCCACCCGCAGCTGCGCGTGGTGCTGGACCACGCCGCCAAGCCGGCCATCGGCGGTGCCGGTTTCCAGGCCTGGGCCGATGGCGTGGCACAGCTGGCGCAGCACCCCAACGTGGTGTGCAAGCTGTCCGGCCTGCTCACCGAACTGCCGGCCGCGGCCGGCATCGACGATGCCGTGCTGGCGCCCTACGTGGCGCAGCTGTTCGCCTGCTTCGGCGCGCAGCGGCTGCTGTGGGGCAGCGACTGGCCGGTGCTGACCCAGCGCGCCGACTACGCCGCCTGGATGGCGCTGGCGCAGGGCTGGGTCGCGCAGCATGCCGCCGGCGCGGCCGAAGCGGTGTTCGCCGGCAATGCGCGGCGCGTGTATCGCCTGTCCGATCCGATTCCTTCCCCCCCAACCAGGAGTCCCCCCCCATGACCACGTTCGCGTCCACTTCCGGGAGCCGCGCATGAGCGGCCGTCTGCAAGGCAAGCGCTGCCTGATCACCGCCGCCGGCGCTGGCATCGGCCGCGAGAGCGCACTGGCCTGCGCGCGCGAGGGCGCGCAGGTACTGGCCACCGACATCGACGCCGCCGCGCTGCAGGCCCTGGCCGCCGAGGCCGATGGCATCGTCACGCAGACGCTGGACGTCACCGACGCCGCCGCGATCCAGGCGCTGGTGGCGGCGCAGCCGACCTTCGACGTGCTGTTCAACTGCGCCGGCTACGTGCACCAGGGCAGCATCCTCGACTGCGATACGGCGGCCTGGAAGCGCTCGTTCGCGATCAACGTCGATGCGATGTACTACCTGTGCCAGGCGGTGCTGCCGGGCATGCTCGCGCAGGGCCGTGGCAGCATCGTCAACATGTCCTCGGTGGCGTCCAGCATCAAGGGCGTGCCGAACCGCTTCGCCTACGGCGTGACCAAGGCGGCGGTGATCGGCCTGAGCAAGGCCATCGCTGCCGACTACGTGGCCAAGGGCATCCGCTGCAACGCGATCTGCCCCGGCACGATCAAGACGCCGTCGCTGGGCGAGCGGGTCAAGGCACTGGGCGGCGACGAGCAGGCGGTATGGAAGAGCTTCACCGACCGCCAGCCGATGGGCCGCCTGGGCGACCCGCGCGAGATCGCGCAGCTGGTGGTGTACCTGGCCTCCGACGAATCCTCGTTCACCACCGGCCAGACCCACATCATCGACGGCGGCTGGTCGAACTGACCGCGCCTTCCCACTACGACAGAGGATTTCCCCATGAAACTGTTGCGTTACGGCGAACCCGGCCACGAACGCCCGGCGATGCTCGATGCCGAGGGCCATCTGCGCGATCTCTCGGCGGTGATCGACGACGTCGCCGGCGAGCATCTCACCGCCGCCGGCCTGGCCAAATTGCGCGCGCTCGACCCGGCCACGCTGCCGCGGGTGGACGGCGCGGTGCGCTACGGCGCTGCCGTGGGCCGCGTCGGCAAGTTCATCTGCGTCGGGCTGAACTACGCCGACCACGCCGCCGAATCGGGCATGGCGGTGCCGGAGATGCCGGTGCTGTTCATGAAGGCCACCAGCGCGATCAGCGGCCCCAACGACACGGTGACGATCCCGCGCGGCTCGCTCAAGACCGACTGGGAAGTGGAACTGGGCGTGGTGATCGGCGATACCGCGCGCGACGTGTCGGTGGAGGAGGCGCTGTCGCACGTCGCCGGCTATGCGGTGATCAACGACCTGTCCGAGCGCGCGTTCCAGCTCGAGCATGGCGGGCAGTGGGTGAAGGGCAAGAGCTGCGACGGCTTCGGCCCGATCGGCCCGTGGCTGGTCACCGCCGACGAGGTGCCGGATCCGCAGAACCTGTCGATGTGGCTGGAGGTCAACGGCCACCGCTACCAGAACGGCAGCACCCGCACGATGGTGTTCGGCGTGGCCGAGCTGGTCAGCCATATCAGCCGCTACATGACGCTGCTCCCGGGCGATGTGATCAGCACCGGCACGCCGCCGGGCGTGGGCCTGGGGCAGAAGCCGCCGGTGTACCTGAAGCCGGGCGACGCGATGGCGCTGGGCATCGAAGGGCTGGGCGAGCAACGCCAGGCCGTCGTCGCGCATCCGCGCGACGCGGCGTAAAGCCCCTCTCCCCTCGGGAGAGGGGTGGGGGTGAGGGTACGGGGCGAAGCCACCTCGCGATCCACCCGGAGGTGGCGTTCGCCAGCGCAGGAGCGAAACGCCCGCGTGCTCTTGCTTCGTTCTTGTTTTTGCAGGGTCGGCAGCCGTCGTGCACTCCCGCACCCTCACCCCAACCCCTCTCCCGGGGGGAGAGGGGCTGTATCACCGCTTTTTTTTGACTTTCCTACCGCTTCACCGACCAGGATCCCCATGAGCAAAATCGTCGCGCTCGAGACCTTCGACGTCCGTTTCCCCACCTCGCGCGAACTGGACGGTTCCGATGCGATGAATCCGGATCCGGATTATTCGGCCGCCTATCTGCGCCTGCGCACCGACGCCGACGACGGCCTCGCCGGCTACGGGCTGGCGTTCACCATCGGCCGCGGCAACGACGTGCAGAGCGCGGCGGTGGCGGCGCTGGCGCACCATGTGGTGGGCCGCGACGTGGACGCGGTGATCGGCGACCTGGGCGGTTTCGCGCGCAGCCTCACCGACGACTCGCAACTGCGCTGGCTGGGGCCGGAGAAGGGCGTGATGCACATGGCCATCGGCGCGGTGGTCAACGCCGCCTGGGACATGGCCGCGCGCCGCGCCGGCAAGCCGCTGTGGCGTTTCATCGCCGAGCTGTCGCCGGAACAGCTGGTGGCCGCGATCGACTTCCGCTACCTCAGCGACGCGCTGACCCCGGACGAGGCGCTGGCCATGCTGCGTGACGCCGAACCGCTGCGCGCCGAGCGCATCCAGACCCTGCTCGCACAGGGCTATCCGGCCTACACCACCTCGCCGGGCTGGCTCGGCTATTCCGACGAGAAACTGGTGCGCCTGGCCAAGGAAGCGGTGGCCGACGGCTTCCGCACGATCAAGCTCAAGGTCGGCGCCAACGTGGAGGACGACATCCGCCGCTGTCGCCTGGCGCGCGCGGCGATCGGCCCGGACATCGCCATGGCGGTGGACGCCAACCAGCGCTGGGACGTGGCCCCGGCGATCGCCTGGATGCGCCAACTGGCCGAGTTCGACATCGCCTGGATCGAGGAGCCGACCAGCCCCGACGACGTGCTCGGCCACGCCGCGATCCGCCGCGGCATCGCGCCGGTGCCGGTGTCCACCGGCGAGCACACCCAGAACCGGGTGGTGTTCAAGCAGTTGCTGCAGGCCGGCGCGGTGGACCTGATCCAGATCGATGCCGCGCGCGTGGGCGGCGTCAACGAGAACCTGGCGATCCTGCTGCTGGCGGCCAAGTTCGGCGTGCGCGTGTTCCCGCATGCCGGCGGCGTGGGCCTGTGCGAACTGGTGCAGCACCTGGCGATGGCCGATTTCGTCGCCATCACCGGCAAGATGGAAGACCGCGCGATCGAATTCGTCGACCACCTGCACCAGCACTTCGTCGATCCGGTGCGGATCGCGCACGGCCGCTACCTGGCACCGACGGCGCCGGGCTTCTCGGCCGAGATGCATCCGACCTCGGTCAGCGAATTCCTGTATCCGGATGGCCCGTTCTGGAGTGCGGACCTGGCGGTGCAGGGCGCCTGACGCCAACGGCATTGGTGCGCTTCCGCCGAAGGAAGCGCACCGGTTGCGGTGCATGCCGGTTGCGGCGCACCGGTCGCGGCTGAAGCCGCTCCTGCAACGGCGGCGCTAGCGATCCTGGATCGCTCCTTGTGGGAGCGACTTCAGTCGCGACGCATGAACCTGTGAAGGCACCGGCTTCGGCAGCAGTCGGGACTGAAGTCCCTCCCACAAAAATCACAGAGCATCCGTCGCGCCTGCCGTACTTTCTGCAATCGTACGTGCCGCACGCTCTGGAACCGTAGGAGCGGCTTCAGCCGCGACGAGCGAAGCGACAAACCAGCCGGTCTCGCGCGCACTCGGCACCGGCATTCCAACATACGCAAACGCGCACGCAATACCTCAGCCTGCGCCCTTGCGCTCCTGCGCGGCCAGCGCCGCCTGCAGTGAAAAGATCTGCAGCGCCTTGCGCCATTTCTCGCCGGGCGCCGAACCGGGCAGCGGCTTCTGGAAGCGCCACATCAACTCTTCCCAGGCCTGCACGCGTGGGTCCGCCGCGTCGGCGGCGGCCTTGGCCGCGGGCGAATAGTCCTCGTCCACGTCCATCAGCATCACCAGGCGGTCGCCGCAGCGGTGGATGTCCAGCTCGCGGATGCCGGCCGCGCGCAGCGAGGCGACGATCTCCGGCCAAACGGTGTCGGGACGGTGCCAGCGCTCGTATTCGGCGATCAGCACCGGGTCGTCGTGCAGGTCCAGCAGGTAGCAATGGCGCGGCATGGCTCAGGCTCCGCGGGCAGAGGGGAGGGACGTCGTGCCGTGGCGCGACGCGTGCAGCGCGAAGCCGAGGATCACCGCGAAGCCGACGGCGGGCACCACGATCGCCCAGTGAATGCCGGCATGGTCGGACACCGCACCCATCACCGCGGTCAGTGCGGCGCCGCCGATGATCGCCATCACGATCAGCGAGGCGCCCAGCTTGCGCGCGTCGTCGTCCAGCCCGTCCAGGCCCAGGGCGAAGATGGTCGGGAACATCACCGACATGAACAGGCTGCTGGCGACCAGCGCGTACAGGCCGATCCAGCCCGGCAGCGCCACCGCCACCGCGCACAGCAGCAGGTTGAGCAAGGCGAACACGCCCAGCAGCCGCGCCGGCGCCAGGAAACGCAGCAGCGCAGTGCCGATGAAGCGGCCGGCCATGAACAGCACCAGCGAGACGGTGAGGAAATCGGCGGCGGTCTTCTCCGGCGTGCCGGGCACGCCGTCCTGCAGGTAGCGGATCAGGTAACTCCAGATGCCGACCTGCGCGCCGACGTAGAAGAACTGCGCGATCACCGCGAACACGAAGCGGCGGTTGCGCCGCAACTGGCCGAAGCCGCCGGCGCCGGCGCTGTCGCCACCGGCGCGGGTGGTGGGGAAGCGGGTCAGCCCGATCAGCAACGCCCACAGCAACACCACCGCGCCGATGATCAGGTACGGCGTCTGCACCGCCAGCGATTCGGTGGCGAAGAAGGCCTCGCGCGCGGCCGGCGCCATCGCCGCCAGCGCCTGCGGCGTGTGCTCCACGCCGGACAGGATGAAGTGCTGGCCGACCAGGATGCCGGTGATCGAGCCCAGCGGATTGAACGCCTGCGCCAGGTTCAGCCGCCGCGCCGCGCCCTCGGCGGGGCCGAGCACGGTGACCAGCGGGTTGGCGGTGGTTTCCAGGAATGCCAGGCCGCTGGCGATGACGAACAGCGCCAGCAGGAACAGCCAGTAGGTGTGCACCTGTGCGGCGGGGTAGAACAGGAACGCGCCGATCGCGTACAGCAACAGGCCCAGCACCACCGCGGCCTTGTAGCTGTAGCGGCGCATGAACATCGCCGCCGGAATCGCGAACACGAAGTAGCCCAGGTAGAACGCGCTCTGCACCAGCCCGGCCTGCAGGTCGGTCAGCGCGAAGGCCTTCTTGAACTGCTTGATCAGGATGTCGTTGAGGTTGTTCGCCATGCCCCAGAGAAAGAACAGGCTGACGATCAGGACCAGCGGCGCGAGCGCGGTCCGGGTGAGACTGGCGGGCGCCGGCGTGGCGCGTTCGCTGCTGTAGTGCATTGCCGCCTACCCCTCCCAAGGTGTGCCGCGTCGCGTTCGGATTGTCGGCGGAGCGTACTGCGCCAGCGAGTGCCATGCAAATATAAAATTTGAGTTCATATTTGGATGAAGTGGCGGGCGCCGACCCAAGCATCGCAGGCTGTCGCGATGCGGTTCGGTGCGGCCTCCCTGTACCCTAGTCCTCTTCACCTGCTGCCGGGTCCTCGACGGAATGACCACCCCTTTGCCCAAGTACCGCGCACCCGCCCTGGACAAGGGGCTGGACATCCTGGAGCTGCTGGCGCGCGACGGGCGGCCGATGACCATGGGCGAGATTTCGCAGGGCATCGGCCGCTCGCGCGGCGAAATTTTCCGCATGCTGCAGGTGCTGGAAGAGCGCGGCTACCTGACCCGGGCCCCAGGCGAGGGCGGCTATACGCTGACCAACCGCCTGTTCATGCTCGGCATGCAGCAACCGCGGGTGCAGAACGTCACCGAAGTGGCGCTGCCGGTGATGCGCGCGCTGGCCGACGCGATCCGCCAGCCCTGCCATCTGGTGGCGCCGTCGGACGACCAGATCGTGGTCATCGCGCAGATGGACGTGCCCAGCGACCTGGGGCTGGTGGTGCGCCCCGGCCACCGCCGCCCGTTCGCGCACTCCACCTCCGGCCTGGTGCTGTTCGCGTTCCAGCCGGCCGACGCGCAGGCGCAGTTGCTGCAGCGCCTGGACGCCAGCGAGGTGGCGTACGACCGCGCCGGCTTCCTGGCCGCGGCGCAGCAGGTACGCGCGTTGGGCTACAGCATCCATCCCAGCGAGGCGGTGGTCGGCGTGATCGACCTGACCGCGCCGATTCTGCAGCACGGCATCGCCCGCTACACCCTGACCGTGCCCTTCATCGAACGCCGCCCGCAACCGATCGACGCGCAGGCGGCGATGCGCGCGGTGTGCGATGCGGCGGCGCAGATCAGTGCGGCGCTGGCGTAGGTGCCAGTGCGTGCCAGGGCTGGCGCGCCACGCGGCGGCTGCACTTATCGCCACGATTGGATCCTGAAATTCTTCAACATGGCAGCGTGCGATGGTTGATGCGTTCTTCCTTCTGGCGCTGGCGGCGTTCGTGCTCCTGTCGACATGGGTCTATTGGCAGAACAGACGCCGTGTCGACAACCGACTGGCGGAATCGTTTCGCGAACTTGTCTTGAGCAGTGATGGCGTCATCGTGCGTGGTGCGGATCTGCAGGTGGTAAAGAAGGTGCGATCGCTGCTGCGCGCAAGCCGGCGATGGACGCTCATGCCCAAGAGCGCCGCCATGGCCCAGGGCGAAACGTTCTGGTATTGCCGTGGTCCCGACGCTCGCTGGTTCCTGGCGATTCCAACGGTGGAGTGCAACGACCGCGTGTACGACGTGAGTTGGGTCGTACGCCCACTCACCGAGCAGCGCGTGCGCGCCGTCCTGCAGTTCGACCGCAAGGCCTGCCAGCGCGCATTCGGTGAGCGGGACGCAGCTTGAGCGATGTGACCGACCAAGCGGCGGGGCGAAGGCCGATGCGATGCCGATGCAACAAGTCGTGCGTGCGTCGACGCTTCGCTGCCTGATTCACTTCCTGCGATGTAGCGGCATCGCGGCCGCGCGCAGTGTGGGGTGAGGCGGCGTTGTCGCGTCGTGAGGCGGCATTCTGCGCATGTCTACGCTGCACACGCGTTGCGCCGCGATGCGTGCAGCGCACCGCTGGAATGCGCATCCATGGTGCACGTGACTCGCTCCCCAGCTTGATCACCCATTCGCTGTAGCTGCGCGCAAAACGTTGACCGCCGTGTCCAGGCTGCGCAGCCTGCAGGGAACACGGTGACTCGGGCGCACGGCATGGCACGGCGGTTTCCCTGGAGTTGGCTGGCGCTGCTGGTCGCCTGCGCGCTGGTGCTGGTGCTGGCCTGGCAGAACCGCGGCCTGCGCGAAGAGCGGCGCTGGTTCGTCACCCGCACCACCGAGCCGTATCTGGGCATGTACGTGCCGCGTATCGCCGCCACCACGTTGGACGGTGCGCCACTGACGCTCGGCGAACCGACGGCCGAGCGCCAGGTGCTGTTCTTCTTCACCACCACCTGCCCGTACTGCCAGCGCTCGGCGCCGCACGTGGTGCAGGCGGCGCAGCGCCTGGCCGCGCAGCAGCCCGGCGTGCAGGTGCTGGGCGTGTGCCACTGCAGTCCCGCGCAGGCGCAGCGCTACGCGGCCGAGCACGGCTTCACCTTTCCGGTGACCACGCTGACCGATCGCCGCGCGCTGATGCTGTTCCGCGCGCGCAACGTGCCGACGCTACTGGCGCTGGACCGCGAGGGACGCGTGCGCTATGCGCGCGTCGGCGTCTTCGACACCACGGAGCGGATGCAGGACCTGATGGCCGCAGTGCGCAGCACGGAGGTGCCGCCGGCCTTGGCAACCATCGAGGAGTAAGCCATGAAACAGCGTTGGACAGCGTTACGCAACGGGATGCTCGCGGCCGTGTTCCTGGCCAGCATGGGCTTCGGCGCGGTGCAGGCGACCGCCGGCGACGGCATCGAAAAGGAGGCGGCCTGCAGCGCCTGGGCCTGCCAGCAGGAGTGCGCGCCGTTCGGCGGTGAGCTGGGCCCGGGCGGGCCCGGACAGCCGCTGACCTGCTACTGCTGCGGTTGAGTCGCGCCCGGGGCCGGTCGCACCTGGCCGGCTCCGGGGACGCAGCGCAATGGGGTGCGATGACATCCGCACGCGCGGGTGCGTCGCGCTTCGGCGATGCGGGCATCGCCACGCCCGCGTCCTCGGTACCCTGGATCGAATCCTGTCCCGCCGCCGTCGATTCACGCAGGTTTGCGCGGCGGCTGGGCATGGTGGAACGCAGACCAACCAGGAGCGTTCCATGACCTCACCCTTTCATCCCGTCCGCCTGTCCCTGCTTGCGGCGCTCACCGCCGTGGCGCTGAGCGGTTGTGGCAAGCCTGGCGATCAGGCCTCGCGGACCGCACCGGCCACCTCGCCCACGCCCACCGCCGCGCCTGTCGGTGGCGAAAGCGGACGTGCGCCGATCGGCGGCGACGCCTCGGCCAAGGCCATGCTGCAGGTGCTGGAGGGCAACGTCGTGGCGCTGTCGAAGCAGGCGCTGTCGCGCAACGTCAGCAAGACCGTCGCCGATTTCGCCCGCGAGACCATCGCCGTGCACCACGATGCCGATCCGGCCACCGCCGGCAAGGGCGGCCCCGGCGATGCGGAGAAGATCGCCGCGCAGGTGGCCAAGGGCCGCGCGCAGTTGCAGGCGCTGGGCGACGAGAAGGACGACTCCGCCTACATGAACGCTTACGCGGCGGCGGTGGTGCGGCAGTACTCCGACGCGCTGTCGGTGATCGACGCAGAGCTGGTACCGGCGGCCAAGGAAGACGCCACCCGCCAGGAACTGCAGCAGGCGCGCAAGCGCATCGCCGAGCAGCTGGAGCGCGCGCAGGCGCTGGCCTCGGCGCGCTACTGAGCGCGTAGCCCCTCTCCCGTCGGGAGAGGGGTTGGGGTGAGGGGACGGCGCGAAGCGACTCGCAGCGTTTGCGGCGCACGAGGCTGCGGCAGTAGCCTCAGCCGCCCCTGCGGGGTACCTCCCCCGAACGAACATGAGGACCATGCTCCCGAGGGGGGAAAGAAACAGCCGCTAGGGCGTGCCATCCATCCCCGCGCATGCCGCGCCGCGATGGCGTGCGCCTGTGGCAAGGAAGCGTGAGGACGTGGACGTCCGTCCACGCCCGGGCGATGACGCGGCCATGGGGGCACGCGCAGGCCCAACGCGACATCCTCGGGCATCGGTGATGCGCCCCTAGTCGTTGGCGGCGACCGCGTGCGGCGCCGGCCGCTCCTCGCGCCCATCCGGATGTCGCGCGAAGCGGGTCGGGTCGCTGCCGTGCACCGGCGCCTCGTCCTGCCATGGCCAGCCGCCGAACTGGGTGCGGCGATAGTCGGCCATGGCCTGGGCGATCTCGGCCTGGGTGTTCATCACGAACGGACCGTGTTGGGCCACCGGTTCGGCGATCGGTCGGCCTTGCAGCACCAGGAACTCGCTCGCCTCTCCTTCGCCACTGACCAACTCGACCGCCTGATCGGCGCGCAACTCGATCGCCGCGTGGCGGGTCACCGGGCGCCCGCCCACCGTCACCGCTGCGCCCTTGAAGAAGTACAGGCTGCGGCGGGTGCCGCGGCCTTGCGCGGCGGGCAGGGTCCAGCGTGCGCCGGGTGCCATGCGGATCGTCCAGATGGCCACATCGGCATCGTCCTGCGCGGCCCACGAATCCGGTGGCGGCGCGAGCGGGCCGCCGGCGCTGCCGGGGGCGGCGTCGACCGGGCCGATGCGGCCGGCCACGCAGGTCACCTCGGTGGTGCGGCCGGCGTCGTCGGTGGCAGTGAAGCGCGGCAGGTCTTCCGACCAGAACATGGTGAAGTGCGGCGCGGCCAGCTTGTTGCGCGCCGGCAGGTTGAGCCAGATCTGGAACAGTTCCAGCGGGTTGGGCGCCGCCGTGTCCAGCAGCGGGAACATCTCCGAATGGACGATGCCCGCGCCGGCCGTGACCCATTGCACGTCGCCGGCGCCGAAGCGCGCCGCCGCACCGAGCGAGTCGGCATGGTCGATCAGGCCCTTGCGCACGATGGTCACGGTCTCGAAGCCGCGGTGCGGATGACCGGGAAAGCCGGGAATCTCCTCGCCGTGATACATGCTCCAGCCGTCCTTGCGGCTGAAGTCCTGGCCGATGGCGCGGCCGTGCAGGGACGCCGCCGGCCCCATCGCGCCGTTGCCGGCGGGGTAGGCATCGTCGTGGTAGACGCAGAACAGGAACGGGTCGATCGTGTCCCAAGGGAAGCCAAGCGGCTTGATCTGGACGATGGGGTCGGTCATGGAGAGATCCTTCGTGCGAACGCCGCCCGAGGTTGGATGCGGCAATCTTCACGATATGGGGCGATGCCGACGGAACGGAAGGCCGGTCCGGAGGACATCCTGTCCTGCACGGGAAACGCTGGGATGCGCCGCCGCCGCGTCCATGGCGATGGCGCAGGCGCGGTGAATGGCCGCGTTGCCTGCGCCGATGGAGCGAACCCGGCCTTCAGCGGCGTGCACTGCATGCTTGCTGGGGCGCAACCGCGCATCTGTGCCCGCACTACCCGTCATTGGATTGTCATCTGCCGCACCCAGCATCGCAGCCTTTCCGAATCCGCTGGCCGCCGATGGCGCCGGCACTGCGAGTGGCTGGTGCGTTCCGAACCCCTGCCGGCGTTGTCGCGGCTGTTCCTGCAATGGCGGCCGTCGCTGAGCCGCTATTTCCGCAAGCGCCGCGCCGCGGCCTGGGATACCGACGACCTGCTGCAGGAAGTGTGGTTGCGCCTGCAGCGCAGCGAGGCGCACGCGCCGGACATCGCCAATCCCGAAGCCTACCTGTTCACCATTGCCGCCAACCTGATGCGCGAGCACGCGCTGCTGCACCAGCGCAGCAGTCAGCGCGACACCTGCCTGGACGACGTGCTGGACCGGCTGGCGGTGCCCTGCGAGGCCGATGCGCAGGTGCACCGCGCGCAGCGCCGGCAGCGCCTGGCCGAACTGATGGCGCGGCTGCCGCCGAAGTGCCGCGCGGCGATGACGCTGCGCTACCGCGACGAACTGGGCTACCAGGAGATCGCCGAGCAACTGCAGATCTCCAGCCACATGGTCAAGAAATACATCATCAAGGGCCTGGCGGTGTGCCGGCAGGGCATGGCGCGCTATGCGTGATGATCCGCAGCGCGTCGCCGAGGCCGCCGCGGACTGGTACCTGGCGCAGCGCGAGACCGCGCAGCCGCCGGCGCGGCAGGCCGAATTCCTGGCCTGGCTACGGCAGTCGCCCGCGCACGTGGCCGCCTACCTCGACATCGCGCGGATGCACGGCGACCTGCCGTCCGCGGCGCAGGCGCAGCAGGCCAGCAGTGCGCAGCTGCGCGCGCACGCCTTGCGCAGCGGGGCGGTGGTGGTGCCATTGCGGCCGGACGTGGAGCCACCGGCAGCGGCGCCGTATCCGCGGCGCACCGTGCCACGACGCAGGCGCTGGCCGCTGGCGGCGGCCGCCGTGCTCGCGCTGGCCGCCGCCGGCGTGGCGCTGCGCCTGAGCGCGCCGGACCCGGTGCCGGCGACGGTGTACGCAGCGCCGGCGGACGCGCCGCGCAGCATCGCGCTGGACGACGGCAGCGTGGTGCAGCTGGAGCGCGGCGGCGCGATCGCGGTGCGCTACGGCGCGCAGCGTCGCGACATCGCCTTGCTGCGCGGTAAGGCGGTGTTCGATCTCGGTCACGATCCGGCACGGCCGCTGCGGGTCAGCGTCGGCACCTTGGTGCTGCGCGACGTCGGCACCGTGTTCGGGGTCGACCCGCAGGCCGGCGGCGCGCGCGTCACCGTGCTGCAGGGGCGGGTGCAGGTGTCGCGCGACACGCCGGCATGGTGGCGCCGCGGCGACCTGCCGTCGGACGGGGCGACGCTGGCCGATCTGGGCGGCGGCCAGCAGGCGCGGGTGGATGCGCAGGGCCGCGTGCTGGCGCTGCGCGATCATGCCGACATCGCCGACGCCACCGCCTGGCTGCCGGCGCAGGTCGGCGTGCACGATCGCAGCCTCGGCGAGGTGGCGCGGCTGTTCAACGCCTACACCACGCAGCCGCTGCGCATCGCCGACCCGGCGCTGGCGGCGCGGCGGGTCAGCGGCGTGTTCCACCTGCGCGATCCGGAGGCCTTCGTCGCCTACGTCGGCAGCCTGCCCGGCGTGCAGGTGCAGCGCGATGCGCAGGCGGTGACCCTCCGCCGCGCAGCGGCGCCGCTGTAAGAAAAAATTCACGCAATCGACGGTAGCCGCACGGCGCACCGGGGCACTCCTAGGAAGCATGGCCGTCGCGCAGCACGCGTAGGCCCGCCCTTCCTCCCCTCCGGTGTGATCGTCATGCGCAAGCCTCTCGTCGTCTCCATCGCCCTGCTGCTCGGCAGTGCGTCCTCGCTGCCGGCCTGGTCGGCGCCCGCCGTCACCGCGTCGGCCATCGCGCCCATGCCGCTGGCGCAGGCGCTGGAGCAGTTCGCGCGCAGCAGCGGCCTGCAACTGATGTACGACCCGGCACTGGCCGAGGGTCTGCGCAGCAGCGGCGCCCCAGCCGGGCTGGCACCGCCGCAGCAACTGCATGCCCTGCTCGCCGGTACCGGCCTGGACTACCGCATGCTGACCCCGGGCTCGGTCGCGATCGTGCGCAGCCGCGTCGCCGCCGCCCCGGCCGCCGCGCCCCGCGCCCCGCGCAGTGCCGCCCCGGCCCGCGCCGAGGCCGACGGCGAGCACGACGGCCCGCGCGAACTGGCGCCGATCAACGTCACCGCCAACAGCGTCGACACGCTGGCGCCCAGCGCCGCGCCGCTGGAAGCGAGCCAGCCGACCTCGGTGATCGACGAGCGCTTCATCCGCGACGGCCTGCGTCTGAATTCCAACTACGACGACATCATCAAGTACGCCCCCAGCGTGGTCACCACCTCGCCGGAAGGCCCGGGCCTGGGCAAGAACGAAGGCATCAGCATCCGCGGCTTCCAGGACGGCCAGTTCAACATCACCTTCGACGGCATCCCGTTCGGCGATGCCAGCGATCTGCACCACACCACGTCGGCCTACTTCAACAACCACGTGCTCGGCCAGGCCGAGATCGACCGCGGCCCCGGCGGCGGCGCCACCATCGGCAACGCCACCTTCGGCGGCACCCTGGCGCTGCGCACGCGCAATCCCAGCGAGGTGGACGGGGTCACCGTCTACGGCACCGGCGGCAGCTGGAACACCTGGGCCGGCGGCGTCAGCGCCGACGAGCACATCGGCAACACGCGTCTGTTCGCCGACCTGTCCAAGGAAGCCAGCGACACTTACCTCAAGGGCACCGACGACCGCCGCGAGCACGCCTTCCTCAAGACCGTCACCGACCTGGGCGAGGCGACCACGCTGACCTTCGTCAGCAGCTACAACCAGGAGCACCAGAACACCGTGCAGGGCGCCACCCGCGCGCAGATCGCGCAGCATGGCTGGCGCTATGGCCTTGGCAACGATCCGACCCTGCAGAACTACACCGGCTACAACGCCGCCGCCTACTACTCCAGCTTCACCTACCTGGGCCTGAGCACGCGCCTGGGCGACTGGGACCTGGACAACAAGGTCTACTACAACAGCTTCGACCACACCGCCTCCAAGACCAGCAACCCGACCAGCGAGAGCGCCGCCGACAACGGCGTGACCTTCTACGGCGCGACCGGCAAGAAGCTGTCCAAGGCCGCCAAGGACGTGCCGGGCAAGCTCTCGGACAACGACTTCCGCGCCTTCGGCGACGTGCTGCGGCTGGCGCGCGACCTGGGCCCGGGCCAGCTGCAGACCGGCGTGTGGGTGGAGCGCAACCTCGACGAGCGCCAGCAGTTGCCGGTGGACATGAGCACCGGCGCGGCCACCGGCACCAAGTACGGGCCGCTGTACAACTACACCCTGCATGACCGCACCGACACGCTGCAGCCGTATCTGCAGTACGACTGGAAGCTCAGCGACAGCCTCACCCTCAGCCCGGGCCTGCGCTACGCGCGGGTGCAGCGCCAGCTCGATGCCGAACTCAACAAGAGCACGCCGCCGGCGCCGGCGCACAGCACCGCCAGCTACGACGCCACGCTGCCGTCGCTGAGCCTGCACCAGGCCTTCAGCGAGCACTGGAGCGGCTACGTGCAGGCCGCGCGCGGCTTCCTGGCGCCGCCGATCGACGTGATCGAACTCAACGGCGCGCGCGGCCTGCGCCCGGAGCTGACCAGCAACTACCAGCTCGGCACCAGCTACGCCGCGCGCGGCCTGACCTTCGGCGCCGACGTCTACTACATCGACTTCAGCAACTACATCAGCCAGACCCTGATCAATACCGACAGCGGCACCGAGAGCGCCTACGTCAACGGCGGCGGCGCGGTGTACCGCGGCGCCGAGGCCGAGGCCACCTATGCGCTGACCCCGGTGCTGAGCCTGTACGCCAACGCCAGCTACAACGAGGCCACCTACAAGCACAGCAGCACCCAGGTCGCCGGCACGCCGCGGGTGACCGCGGCGCTGGGCCTGCTGTACAACAGCGGCACCGGCTACTTCGGCTCGCTGATGGAGAAGGTGGTGGGCGCGCAGTACGGCGTGGACAACCGCACCACCGCCAGCGGCGCCACCGTGTTCGGCAACGACCAGCGCCTGGGCGGCTACGCCAGCCTGGACGCGGCGCTGGGCTACCGCAGCACGCACGGGCCCTATGGCCTGAAGGGCTATTCGATCAGCATGGACGTCAACAACCTGCTGAACCGGCATGCGCTGATCGGCTACGCCGGCACGCGCTCCTCCGACAACCAGCCGCTGTATTTCGGCCTGGCCGGGCGTGGCGTGTTCCTCGACCTGTCGCTGAAGTTCTGAGGCCCGCCATGTCCGCTTCCCGATTCGTATGCGTGCGCGCCGGCTGGCGCCTGGCCGCGTTGCTGTGCGTCGCCATCGTCGCCTGGCCGGCGGCCGCGTCGCCCAAACCGTCCGCTTCCGCTTCCGCTGCCGCGGACGCGGACGCGGCGGAGGTCCGCCTGGCGATCGTGGTGATGCGTCACGGCGTGCGCGCGCCGACGCAATCGCCCGAGGAGCTGGCCAAGTACGCCGCGCAGCCGTGGCCGCAATGGCCGGTGGCTCCCGGCCAGCTCACCGCGCACGGGGCGGCCGGCATGCAGGCGCTGGGCGCGCGCTACCGGCAGCGCTGGCTGGATGCGGCGGTGCTGGCGCCGGACTGCGCCGCGTCCGGTGCGGTGGTGATCGCCGACAGCACGCCGCGCAACCACGCCAGCGCGGCGGCGTTTGCCGAGGGGCTGCTGCCGGGGTGTCAGGCGCACTACCTGGCCTTGCCGACGACGCAGAACAATCCGCTGTTCCACTTCGGCAAGGACGAGGACAAGGACGACGACGCACCCGCGCCGCCGCCGCACCTGGACGCGGCCACCCGCACGCGGCTGCGCGCGCTGCAGCGGGTGCTGTCCGGCTGCGCCGCACCGGCCTGCGCCACGCAGGTCGCGCAGCGCCTGGACGAGCCGCAGCGGCTGCGCGATCCGGCGCAGGCAGCCAAGGCGTTGAAGACCGCCGGCAGCCTGGCCGAGAACCTGATGCTGGAATACGCGCAGGGCCTGCCGTTGCCGCAGGTGGCGTGGGGGCGGGCCGACGCCGCGGCGCTGCAGCGCCTGATCGGCCTGCACAACGCCTCCTTCGGCTACAGCAAGCGGGCGCTGCCGGCGGCGCGCGCCGGCGGCTCCAACCTGCTCGCGCACCTGCTGGCGACACTGCAGGCAGCGGCCGGGCAGGCGCCGACGGTGGCGCCGCTGGCGCCGGCCGACACGCGCGCGCTGGTGCTGCTGGGCCACGACACCAACCTGGCGCACCTGGCCGGGCTGTTCGGCATCGACCCCATCGTGCCGGGACAGCCGGACGCCTATCCGCCCGGCGGCGCGCTGGTGCTGGAGCTGGTGCGGCTGCACGGCCAGGACTTCCTGCAGCTGCGCAGCGTGGTGCCGACGCTGCCGGCGCTGCGCGGCAACCGCTTCGACGGCCGCGGCCTGCGCGCGCGGGGCTGGCCGTTGCCCGGCTGCGGCGGCCGCCTGCGCTGCCCGCTGGCGATCGCGCTACCGGCGCTGCAGGCGCGGCTGGATCCGCAGCGGGTCCAGGCCGAGGTGCCGCCGATGACGCCATGGCCGGCGCAGGTGGCGCCGGTGGGCGATTAAGCGGCGCCTGTCGTGGGCGCTTGAGTGCGTGGAGCGTGGCGCTTGGGGCGTTGGGAGTGAGGCGACGGGTGTTCATGGTCCCGCGCGTCGCGACTGACGTCGTTCCCACAGGGTTCACCGCGTGGCGATTGTCATGCGGTTCTCCGGGGTGGTTGCACCGTCGGAGCGGCTTCGGCCGCGACCGGGCGTTCCCGGCAATGCCTGTCGCGGCTGAAGCCGCTCCGACGCAATGCCGGGATCTGCTGTTGCGGCAAACATCGCCGATCGTCACGGACCACTCAGCGCGGAAGGTCGATCATCGTGGTTTCCCCACGCGCCTGCGCCTGTGTGCGCCGCGCGCTCTGCCAGGACCCCGCCATGTCCCCGACCCACGCCGCCGCGTTGCCCGACACCATGACCGCGATCGAGATCCGCCAGCCCGGTGCGCCCGAGGTGCTGGTGCCGGTGCGCGTGCCGCTGCCGCATCCGGGGCGCGGCGAACTGCTGGTGCGGGTGGCCGCGGCCGGCGTCAACCGGCCCGACGTGATGCAGCGCCAGGGCCTCTATCCGCCGCCGCCGGGCGCTTCGCCGCTGCCGGGGCTGGAGTTCGCCGGCGAGGTGGTCGGCCTGGGCGAGGGCGTGGAGCGCTATCGACTGGGCGACCAGGTCTGCGCGCTGGTCGCCGGCGGCGGCTATGCCGAGTACGCGGTGGTGCACGAGCGCAACGCCTTGCCGGTGCCGGCGGCGCTGAGCCTGACCGAGGCGGCGGCGGTGCCGGAAACCTTCTTCACCGTGTGGACCAACGTGTTCCAGCGCGGCCGCCTGCAGTCCGGCGAGACGTTGCTGGTGCACGGCGGCACTTCCGGCATCGGCAGCGTCGCCACCCTGCTCGGGCGGGCCTTCGGCGCGCGGGTGATCACCACCGTGGGCTCGGCCGACAAGCGCGCCGCCAGCCTGGCGCTGGGCGCGGAGGCGGCCATCCTGTACCGCGACGAGGACTTCGTCGCCGAGACCCAGCGCCTGACCGGCGGCCGCGGCGCCGACGTGATCGTGGACCTGATCGGCGGCGACTACCTGGCGCGCAACTACCAGGCGGCGGCGCTGGACGGGCGCATCGTGCAGATCGGCATCCAGCAGGGCAAGGTGCGCGAACTGGACCTGATGCCGCTGCTGGCCAAGCGCCTGACCCACACCGGCTCGACCCTGCGGCCGCGTTCGGTGATGGAGAAGGCGGCGATCGCGCGCGAACTGGAGCAGCATGTGTGGCCGCTGCTGGCACAGGGCCGGATCAAGCCGCAGGTGGACCGCTGCTTCCCGCTGCAGGAGGCGGCGCAGGCGCATGCGCTGATGGAATCCAGCGCGCACATCGGCAAGATCGTGCTGACGACAGCAGCGCAGTGACACGGGGGTCGGTCGCGGCTACCCGGTGCCGTCGTAGGAGCGGCTTCAGCCGCGACGGGCATTCCCGGTAAAGCCCGTCGCGGCTGGACCCGCTCCTACAGGCGATTCCGGTCGTGATGGGGGCAACACTTGGTCGCCACCGTGCGCGCGCTGGTGTCCCGCGCCCCTCGCACCACGCGTCCCGGCACCCGCCGCACCCGCCGCTGGCCCGGTTCAAGCGCCGCGCCGTATAGTGCCGCACGCGCGGTGGTCCGCGCTTGCCCGTGCCGGTCCCTGCGTGCGCCTGCTGCCCCGTTCCGCCTCCTCGTCGTCCCTGTTGCGTTGCGTCCTGCTGCTGTTGTGGCTGTGCGCGGCCGTGGCCTCCGCCCAGCCGCAGGACGTCGACGACGCGCCGCCGGACCCGCAGACCCTGCTGGACAACGCCGCAAAGGCGCTGAAGGACGCGCGCGGCCAGGAAGTGGACGTGGGCAACCAGGCCGCCTTCCAGGATCTGGTCGCCCAGGTCTCCAATGCCGCCAGCGATGCGCAGAACGCCGCCGAGGCCCTGTCGCAGCAACTGGCGCAGGTCAATGCGCGCCTGCAGCAGCTCGGCCCGGCCGCCGCCGGCGACTCTCCCGACATCGCCGCGCAGCGCAAGGCGCTGACCAAGCAGCGCGACAGCCTGGACTCGGGGGTCAAGCGCGGCAAGCTGATGGTGGTGGAGGCGCGGCAACTAGCCGACGACATCGAACGCGCACGCGCCGAGCATTTCAGCCAGGAACTGTCGCTGCGCTCGCCCTCGCCGCTGTCGCCGGCGCTGTGGAAGCAGATTGCCGACGACTTCCCCGACGACCAGGCCAAGCTGCTGGCCCTGTACACCCTGGGCGCGCAGTCGCTGCAGGCCGCGATCGCCGAGCACGGCGCCGGCGCGCTCGGCGTCGGCATCGCCATCGCGTTGATCCTGCTGTTCCCGCTGCGCTACCTGCTGCGCTGGCTGGGCAAGCGCTACGCGATGTCGCGCGCGCCCGGCAGCCGCCTGCGCCGCTCCGGCCTGGCGATCTGGTTCCTGCTGCTGGGCACGCTGACCCCGGGCCTGGCCGCGTTGGCCCTGGCCGAGAGCCTGCGCAGCATCGATGCGGTGCCGGAGCGGCTGGACGCGGTGCTCAACGGCTTCGTGGTGGTCAGCTTCGCCGCCGCGTTCATGGGCTCGCTCGGCGCCAGCGTGCTACTGCCGAACCAGCCCAGCTGGCGCCTGTTCCCGATCGACGACGCCACCGCGCGGCGCCTGCGCAAATACACCTGGGCCACCGCGGCGCTGGCCTGGCTCAGCAGCATGCTGCTGGTGGTCAACCAGGCCGCCCGCACCAGCGACTCGGCCACCGTGGCCGCCGACGGGGTGATCGCCCTGGTCTACGGTGTGCTGATCCTGGCCACCCTGACCAGCCTGTCGCGGCTGCGCCGGCGCCAGTACGCCGAGGCCGCGGCGCAGGCGCTGGCCAACGAACAGCCGCCGCCGCCCGGGCAGCATGGCGGGGCGCTGGCGCTGATCGGCGTGCTGATCAAGGTCGCGGTGGTGGTGGCGCTGCTGGCGGCGCTGCTGGGCTATCTGCATCTGGGCCTGTTCATTACCCGGCAGATCATCTGGATCACCATGATCGTCGGCGCGGTGCGCCTGCTGATGACCTTCGCCGACGACTTCGCGCTGTGGCTGTTCGCCAGCGAAGGCCGCATCGGGCGCGCCGCTAACGGCGCCTTCGGGGTGCGCTCGAGCAGCCTGGAGCAGGCCGGGGTGCTGACCTCGGCGCTGGTCCGGGTGGTCTTGCTGCTGATCGGCATCGGCGCCTTGCTAATGCCGTTCGGCACCAACGTCTCGATCGTCTCGGACTGGTTCTCGCTGCTGTCCGACGGCATCCGCGTCAGCGACAAGGTGGTGCTGTACCCGGGCGCGATCGTCCGCGCGGTGCTGGTACTGCTGCTGGGCCTGGGCGTCATGCAGTACCTGCATCGCTGGCTGACCCAGACCTACCTGCCCAAGACCGAACTGGACGACGGCTCGCGCAACTCGATCAGCACGGTGGCGCGCTATGTCGGCATCATCCTGGCGGCGTTGTGGGCGCTGGCCGCGCTGGGCATCGGCCTGGAGCGGATCGCGCTGGTGGTCAGCGCGCTGTCGGTCGGCATCGGCTTCGGCCTGCAGTCGATCACCCAGAACTTCGTGTCCGGCCTGATCCTGCTTGCCGAGCGCCCGGTCAAGATCGGCGACTGGATCAAGATCGGCGACCAGGAGGGCGACGTGCGCCGGATCAGCGTGCGCGCCACCGAGATCCAGGTCGGCGATCGCTCCACCCTGATCGTCCCCAACTCCGAACTGATCACCAAGACCCTGCGCAACATGACCCTGGCCGGGCCGCTGGGCCGGGTGCAGATCCAGTTCGCGGTGTCGCTGGGCACCGACGTGACCAGGTTGCGCGCGCTGCTGCTGGAGCTGTACGCGGCGCACCCGGGCGTGCTGGACGACCCGGCGCCGTCGGTGTTCATCGACTCCATCGCCAACGGCCACGTCACCCTCAACAGCTTCGCCTATGTGGCCTCGCCGCGGCTCACCTACGGCACCCGCAGCGAACTGTTTTTCTCCCTGCTGCAGCGCCTGGCCGAGGAGGGCATCGCGCTGGAATCGCCGCAGGAAGTGAAGCTTCTACGCGATCCGCAGGAGTAGCCGGGACTGGGGATTCGGGATTGGTGGTGCGCGAAGCGGCGTTGGCCGCCAGCTGCCGGCGCGGCAGGTCGCGGCTGAAGCCGCTCCTACGATTCCCCAATCCCGATTCCCCAATCCCGGCTTTCAGCGCCTACCGCGCTCCTCGCGGGCGTGCGCGCGCCGGTCGAACAGCACCGCGCTGGCGATGATGCCCAGCCCCAGCACCACGCCCAGCAGGAACAGCACCATCGCAATCGCCGGGTAGCCGAACAGCTTGCTGCCGGTGTCGATGCGCATCATCTGCGTGGAGGCCAGGATCAGCGCGGCGGTGACGATGCCGGCGGCGACGCGGTTGGCGATCTTCTGCAGGCTTTCCATCAGCCGCGATTCCTCCAGCCCGGCCACGCGCACCTGCAGGCGGTTTTCCGCGGCCAGGGTGAGGATGTCGGAGATGCGGCGCGGGCCCTCGCGCAGCAGCGCCTGCAGTTCCATCGCCTCGCTGGCCAGGTTGGCCGCCGACAGCGACTTCTTCAGCCGCGCGCGCATCACGTGCTGCAACTGGTCCTCGACCACCACGCGGGTGTCCAGGTGCGGCGACAGCGCGCGGCACACCGCTTCCAGGTTCAGCAGGGTCTTGCCGAGCAGGCTCAGTTCGGGCGGCGTGCGCAGCCCGTAGGCGGTGGCGATGCGCACCAGGTCCAGCACCACCCTGCCTTCGGACATGGCGTCGTGCGCCGCATAGCGGGCGATCATCTGCCCGGTCTCGCGCTGGTAGCGCTCTTCGTCGAAATCCTCCAGGCGCGTGCTCAGCGCGATGGTCTCCTCGGCCACTTCCTCGCCGCGGCCGTCCACCGCCGCGAACAGCAGCTTGAGCAGGCGCTCGCGCAGTTTCGGCGGCACGTGCGCGACCATGCCCAGGTCGAAGATCGCCAGGCGCCCGTCGGCGAGCACGCGCAGGTTGCCCGGATGCGGGTCGGCGTGGATCTCGCCGTGCACGAACATCTGGTCCAGGTAGCCGCGCACCAGCGCCGCGGCCAGCTCGTCCATCGGCTGCTCGGTGCGGCGCAGTCCGGAAATCTTGTCAACGCGCACGCCTTCGGCCAACTGCATGGTCAGCACCCGGCGGCTGCACAGGTCCCACACCGGCTGCGGCACCCACAGCTGCGGGAACGGGCGCAGGTGCTCGCCGAAGCGCGCCAGGTTCTCGGCCTCGGCCTCGTAGTTCAGTTCGGCCAGCAGCGCCTTGCCGAACTCGGCCAGCCAGTCGGCGAAGCGGATGCGCCGGCCCAGCCCGGTCAGCTTGTCGGCGGCGCTGGCGAAGCTGCGCAGCACCTCCAGGTCCGAGCGCACCTGCGCGGCGACCTCGGGCTTTTGCACCTTGATCGCCACCGGCGTGCCGTCGCGCAGCGCGGCGCGGTGCACCTGCGCCAGCGAGGCGCTGCCCAGCGGGGTGTCGTCGAAGGCGGAGAAGGCCTTGTTGATGCCGACGCCCAGCTCGGCCTCGACGATCTCGCGGATGCGCTCGCTCGGAATCGGCGCGGTGTTCTCCTGCATCCGCTCCAGCGCGGTGGCGAACTCCGGCGGCACCACGTCCGGGCGCGTGGACAGCATCTGCCCGAGCTTGACGAAGGTCGGGCCCAGCGCCTCCAGGTCGGTGACGAACTGTTCCGGCGTGCCTTCCGGCGGCAGCGCGTGCTCGCCCTGGGCGGTCTCCATGTCCATGCCGGAAAACACCCCGGAGCTGCGGTAGCGCAGCAGCAGGCGCAGGATCTGGGTGCGGCGGCTGAGGCCGCCGATCACGTGCGGTGCGTCCGCAGCGTCGGGCGTCGCGCTCAAGGTGGGCTCCGGGCAGGCGAAAGGCAGCCACGAGTGTGGCGACGGCCGGGTCGTCGCGCGGTGAATCCCGCGTCGTGCTTCGCCTGTTCGTCGCTGACGGGGCGGGAGGGCCGATGGGCGTTGCCCATGCGACAGGCGCGATCCCGCGCCGGTCGCCGTGCAGGTGGTCCGCCGTTATCGGCGCGCCCCCCCGGGGGCGCTGGCGATGGCGTCCTCGGCATGGTCGGGCGGCGTATCCTGCCGCGTTGCGATGGCGCGTGCGGAAGGTGCGGAGTGCGGCGGAGCGAACGGGCGATGTCGATCGGGGGGCATCAGCGCCATTCCTCGTGGCGCGGCCCTCGGCGCGCTGCACCAGAGAGCGCGCCATCGGACGGCGCGATGCGCGCACAGGCACGCGCTGTCGGCGCGGCTGTCGCCCGATGAGCAGGCGCCGGCTCACGTTGCTGGCGGCGGTGGCGGTCCTGGCGCTGCTGCTCATGGCCTGGCTGGGCGACGCCGGCGCCGGCATCGCCACCGAGGTGCGCAGCGCCCTACGCGCCTTCGCACGTGCGCTGTTCTGACGCGCCGGCGGTCGGCAGCCCCTGTTCCGATGCCGCGACCGGGCTTACCCTGGGCATCCGCTGTCGCCTGCCAGGATGCGCCGCCATGTCCGTCGTCGTTTCGCCTGCCGTCCGCCGTGCCGCCCTCGTTTTCGCGTGCGCGTTGCTGGCGGTGCTGCTGTCGGCGACTGCGACCGCCGCGACCGCGACCCAGCGCTCTGTCGGCGAGGATTTCGACGCCAAGGCCTTCGCCGCCGGCAAGCGTCGCAGCTACGACCTGCAGGACTTTTCCGAGCGCTACCGCGCGACGCTGGAAATCGAGGACAGCGACGGGGTGTTCCGGCCCGGGATCGTGCGCGTGTTCGCCCGCGGCAACGCCACGCCGCTGCTCGAGGTGGCCTCCTCGGAGCTGGTGCTGGACACCGATGGCAAGAGCGGCAAGGTCAAGGCCAACGTGCACGAGCTGCCGTACGGCGAGCAGAGCGTGCTGATCTACGACGATTTCAATTTCGACGGGATCAAGGACCTGGCGGTGATGGACGGGCAGAACAGCTGCTATCACGGCCCGTCCTACCAGGTGTACCTGGGCACCGCCGACGGCTTCGAGGCCAGTCCCGGCTTCACCGAACTGGCGCAGAGCAACTGCGGCCTGTTCGAGGTGGATGCGCAGGCGCGCAAGCTCCACACCATGACCAAGGACAGCTGCTGCTGGCACCAGTACGCGACCTATTCGGTCCGCGGTGACGCGCCGCTGCTGGAGCGCGAAGTGGTGGAGGATGCGCGCAGCGAGGGGCCGGGCCTGGCGCAGGAGACGGTGTACCGCGACCGTGCCGGCAAGCGCGTGGCCGACACGCACTACCTGTGGGACGAGCAGGGCGGCACCACCACAGGCGAGCGCAGGATCCTGCTCGAGTTCCGCCTGGCGCCCGCCGGCAAGCGCATCGTGGTGTTCGCCAATGTCGGCGACGGCGCCAGCAGCCAGCCGTTCTATGCGGCGCTCGGCGCGCAGCAGCGGGTGGACCTGCTGTATCCGGACGCGCAGGGCGAGGCGATGGACTACGCCGCCGACCGGCACGTGCTCCGCTTCGCGCGTGGCGACACCACCTACCGCATCGTCGGCGATGCGCACGGCGTGCCGCAGCGCATGGAGGTGGTGGTGCGCGGCAAGACCCAGGCGTTGGCGCTGCAGCCCGGCTCGGCGCGCGGCTCGCTGCAGGCGGTGGCGCAGGTGCTGGAGGCCGCGTCGGCGGAGTAGCGGGCTGTGGCGCGATCCGACCGGGCAGCAGTCGGGACTGAAGTCCCTCCCACAGGGCACGCGGCCAGCGCATGGCAGGCCCGGTGGGGCGGCCTCCGGAAACCTCTGGGCACGGACACGTATCGGTAGGAGCGGCTTCGGCCGCGACAGACGTTCCCGAGAACGCCGGCCCCACGCCTGCCGTGCGCCGCGTTTGCCGACCTGAGCGGCCGATTCACCGCCACGCTGCGAACGCCCGCGCCACCGCTTCGGCGCCGGGGTCGATCACGCCGCGTAGCGCCTCCGCCGGCACCGCGGCGGCGCGGCCGGCACCGGCGCGGGTGAGCCGTGCGGTGGCATCGGCGCCAGTGCGGGCGGCGTGCGCGGCGGCGTCCACGCCGGCGCCCTGCGCCAGCGCCTCCAGCGCCGGCAGCAGCGCATCGAGCAGGGTGCGGTCGCCGCGTTGCGCGCCACCGTAATGCTGCATCCGCGCCACGCCCGCCTGCAGCGCCTGCATCCAGTCGTGTCCGTCGGCCAATGCGGCGGCGGCGGTGGTGAACAGGATCGACAGCAGCACGCCGCTGGAGCCGCCCATGCTGTGCTCGATCGTCGCCGCCAGGCCGCGCGCCAGCGCGGTGGCGTCGCCGGTGGCCAGTGCGTCGTCGTCCAGCGCCTGCTGCAGGGCGCGCGCGCCGGCGGCGAAGGTGCTGCCGGCATCGCCGTCGCCGCTGCGTGCGTCCAGCGCGTCCAGTTCCGCCTGTGCGGCGATCAGCGCCTGTGCCACCCGCGCCAGCGCCGCCGCGCACTGCGCATCGCGCGCGCCCTCGCGATGGCCGGTGTCGCGCCGCAGCGCCGGTGCGAAGCACTGCGGTGCATGCGGCACGCGCACGCCCGGCCAGCCCAGGGTCTGCACCGGCGCCTGCAGCGCGGCGAGCACGTCGGCATCGGCCGGCGCGAGGGTGATCGAGAACCCGTGCATGTCCATCGAGGTCATCAGCGCCGCCGGCAACGGCATCAGTGCCACCCGCTCGACGCCGATGCGCTGCAGCGCCAGCCGCGTCAGCACGCCCAGTTCCTGCGTGGAGCAGCCGCCGAGGTCGTTGAGCATCAGCACCAGCGGCGCGTCGGTGCCGAAGCGGGCATCGGCCTGCGCCAGCAACGGATCCAGCACCAGCGCCAGCGCCTCCTCCACCGAGGCCGGCTGCACCGGGCGCGCGCCCGGCTCGTTGTGGATGCCCAGGCCCAGTTCCGGCGCGCGGCGGCCGACGTGCTGGCCAGGCACGCTGCAACTGGACAGCGCCATGCCCAGCGACAGCAGGCGGTCGGCGAAGGCCTGGCCGCGCTGCGCCAGTTCGGCCAGCGCCACGCCTTCGCGCGCCAGGTGGCCCAGGTACTTGTGCACCAGCACCGTGCCGGCGATGCCGCGCGGCTGCACGGCGTCGGGCAGGGCGATGTCGTCGGCGACCAGCACGCTGGCCACGTCGATGCCCTCGGCGCGGGCGCGCTCGGCGGCCAGGCCGAAGTTGAGCCGGTCGCCGGTGTAGTTCTTGATCACCAGCAGCACGCCGGGGGCGTCGGCGCAGGCGCGGATCGCCGCCAGCACCGCCTCCACGCCGGGCGAGGCGAACAGGTCGCCGGCGATGGCGCCGCTGAGCATGCCCGGGCCGACGAAGCCGGCATGCGCCGGTTCGTGCCCGGCGCCGCCGCCGGACAGCACCGCGACCTGGCGCGGATCGCGCGCAGCCTGCAGCACGATGCGGGTGCCGCTGCCGGCCTCGGAGAGCAGCAGCGGTTGCAGCATGGCCGCGGCCGCGAGCACGTCGTCGACGATGGCGCGGGGGGCGGTGAGGAACTGGTCCATGGCATCTCCTTGGCGGTGCGTGGCGGGACTGCGCCGCAGCGTAGCCGAGTGCGGGTGAGGCGGCGGCGCGCGGCCGCGGCGAACGGTCTCGGCGAGAATCGCGCCGACCTCGCCGACCTCGCCGACGGGCACCCACATGGCCCGTCCCGGCCTGTTCACCTTGCCCGGTGTGCTGGCGTCCGCCTTGGACGAGGCCGCGCGCCGGGTGCCGGCGCACGCGGTGCTGGTGGTCGGCGCGGCGTCGGCGATCGACGCGGGGCACGCGCCTCTTTTCCCGCCCCCCGTCCGAAGGGGGCATCACGT
Organism: Xanthomonas sp. NCPPB 901; assembly: GCF_056725085.1. NCBI lineage: Bacteria > Pseudomonadati > Pseudomonadota > Gammaproteobacteria > Lysobacterales > Lysobacteraceae > Xanthomonas > Xanthomonas sp. NCPPB 901. The sequence continues at coordinate 671,843 of NZ_CM161511.1, forward strand.
CGCGTCACGCCGACCGTGCAGCGCCCGCGCACGGCGATGGGGAAACACGCGGCGGCAAGCGTTTGTGCGGGCGGCAGCCCACCGCGCGGCGGAATCGGCGAGAATCGTCGCTCATCCCGAATGGAATCCCCGCATGGCCGGCGCCAGCCTGTTCACCCTGCTCGACGACATCGCCACCCTGCTCGACGACGTGTCGATCCTGACCAAGGTCGCGGCCAAGAAGACCGCCGGCGTGCTCGGCGACGACCTGGCGCTGAACGCGCAGCAGGTGACCGGGGTGAACGCCGACCGCGAACTGCCGGTGGTGTGGGCGGTGGCCAAGGGCTCGCTGCTCAACAAGGCGATCCTGGTACCGGCGGCGCTGGCGATCAGTGCCTGGCTGCCGTGGGCGATCACCCCGCTGATGATGATCGGCGGTGCCTTCCTGTGCTTCGAAGGGGTGGAGAAGCTGGCGCACCGTTTCCTGCATTCGCAGGAAGAGGACGCGCAGCGGCGCGCGCAGCAGGTGCAGGCGCTGGCCGACCAGCAGATGGACGTGGTGGCGCTGGAGAAGGACAAGGTCAAGGGTGCGATCCGCACCGACTTCATCCTCTCGGCGGAGATCATCGTGCTGTCGCTGGGCGTGGTCGCCGGCGTGCCGTTCGTGCAGCAGCTTGCGGTGCTGGTGGCGATCGCGCTGGCGATGACCGCCGGCGTCTACGGCCTGGTCGCCGGCATCGTCAAGCTCGACGACCTGGGCCTGTACTTGAGCCGCAAGGGCGCCGCCGCCGCTTCGATCGGCCGCGGCATCCTGTGGCTGGCGCCGTGGCTGATGCGCACCCTGTCGATCGCCGGCACCGCGGCGATGTTCCTGGTCGGCGGCGGCATCCTGGTGCACAGCATCGGCCCGCTGCACCACGCCATCGCCGGCCTCGCCCCGACCGGCGGCCTGGGCAGCCTGGTGCTGGCGGCGGGCAATGCGGTGGTGGGTATCGTGGCCGGGGCCCTGGTGCTGGGCGCCGTGTTGGCGTTCCAGAAGCTGCGCGGCAGTCGCGAATCGTAACGGCTGGACACCGGCGGGATGTTTTGCGGGGGCGCCGCCTTCCTGGATTTCTTGCTTTGATTGCTAGGAGCGGCTTCAGCCGCGATCGGGTATCCGGGACCGCCCGTCGCGGCTGAAGCCGCTCCTACGGCAGATCGCGATTTGCCGTCCATGTACGTGCGTACCTTCTTCGGAGGGATCGGAACTTTTCCCGGCAGATCGCTTGACAGCGGGTGTGCTCAGACACCATTCCCGATTCCCAGCTACTCCGCTGAAATCACCCGGTTCTTGCCCGCCTTCTTCGCCTCGTACAGGGCGAGGTCGGCGCGGCGGATCAGCGCGTCCTGCGCTTCGCCGGGCTGGCGCAGGGCCACGCCGGCGCTGAAGCTGACGAACACGCGCTGGTCCTCGTGTACCACTGCGCGCTGGGCCAGGGCGCGCTGCACCCGGGTCACCGCCGCGCTGGCCTCGAAGATCGTGCAGTCCGGCATCAGCAGCACGAATTCCTCGCCGCCGAAGCGGGCGATGGCATCGCTGGCGCGCAAGGTGGTGCGCGCCACCTCCACCAGGTGGCGCAGCGCGCTGTCGCCGCCGGGATGGCCGTAGGTGGCGTTGAGCTGGCGGAAATCGTCCAGGTCCAGCATCGCCACGCACAGCGGTTGCGCGCTGCGCTCGGTGCGCACCAGTTCGCGCGCGAACAGGTCGTCCAGGCCGCGGCGGTTGAGCGCGCCGGTCAGCTGGTCGACCCGGACCAGGCCGCTGACGTCCTGCAGTTCCTGTTCCAGGCGCAGGATGCGTTGTTCGGCCGCCTCCACCTCCTGGCGTGCGGTGATCAGGTGGTCGCGCGCGCGCAGCGCCTGCTCCTGCACGTGGCCGGTGTCCTGCAGCACTTCCTGCAGCAGGCGGTTGAGGTCGGCGATGCTGCGCGCGTCGCGGATGGTCTGCGAGTAGTCGGCGATGCGGTCGTGGAATTCGCCGGTGCTGACCGCCATGCCGTCCAGGTCCTCGACGAAGGTCAGCATCAGCTCCTTCATCGCCTGCTTGGATTCGGCGATGCCCTGCTTGAGCAGGCCTTGCTTGTAGATCACCTCGCGCAGGCTGCCGCGCGCCTCCTCGATCGAGTAGCGGTCCAGCGGCCCGGCGATCAGGTCGCGCACCACCGCGATCTGGCCCTGCAGCCAGCTGGTGTCGTCGAGCAGTTCGCCGACGTTCTCCAGCAGCAGGTCGAACAGGCTCAGCAACAGGGCCTGCTGCTCCTGGCCGTCGCTGGCGCGCAGCGCGATCTGGTGGCACAGCTCGCGGACCTGCTGCGCCACCGGGTCCAGCGGTTGCCCGGGACGCCACTGGCGCAGCGCCTCGCCGCTGGCCTCGGCCTCGTTGGCGAGTTCGGGCAGGGTGTGCAGCAGCGCCGCCAGCGCGCCGGCCACGGTCTGCCGCAGCAGGTCGCGCAGGCGCTCGCTGTCGCTGGGGCCGGCCAGCGGGTCTTCGACGTCGATGGTGCGGATGTACTTGTCGATCAGCTGGCGCAGCGCGCGGCCGTAGCTGGGCCAGTCGCCGCTGCTGGCCGCCGATTGCAGGCGCCGGCCCATGTCGCCCAGCTCGCCGTGCAGCGTGGCCATGCCGTCGGCGAAGGCGCCGAGCAGGTCCAGCGGCGCGTGCGCCTGCTGGAACAGGCGGATCAGCGCGGCGGTGGCGGCGGCCGGGTCGGTGGCGGCCAGCGCAGGCGTTGCCGCAGGGGCGTGCTTGTGCCCATGGCCGTGCCCATGCGCGCGCGCCGGCAGCGCCGCAGCCGGCGTCGGCGCCGGATCGCGCCGGCGCGGCGACAGCAGCTTGCGCAGTCCGCTGATCGGCGGCTCGTCGCGTTGGTCGGCCATGCCAGCCGGTTCCTCCCAGGTCAATGCGCCGCCGATGGTGGCGCTCAGGACCTGGATATCGGCGCTGGCGCCGCGCGCTTGAGCCGGCGGGCGGCGTGTCTGTGAAGCGCACTCCATTGCCGTCGCACCCTCACCCCCGGCCCCTCTTCCGGGGGGGAGAGGGGAGCACCGCGGGCAGGCGGCGGAATTCGACGGAGCGGCCGCCCGTTTCCTTCTCCCTCCGGGAGAAGGTGCCCCGAAGGGGCGGATGAGGGTCGGGGGCGCTATTGCGGCGTCTGGAAAGATGGCTTCCTGGCCGTCGCACCCTCACCCCCGGCCCCTCTCCCGGGAGGAGAGGGGAGCACCGAGAAAATCGGGCGTGTCCTGGCGCTGTGCACGACGCGCACGACGCTGGCACTCTGGCGGCAGGCCTGCCGCGGCGCCGGCCGTGCCGCGCCCCCCACCGCCACGGAGACTGAGCATGGCCGATCCCCGCGAACCGCTGCTGCATCCCGTGCCGATCCTGTCCTTGCGCCCGACGCAGATGACCGTGGGCATGCGCGAGGTGAAGGAGAAGCGCAAGCGCTGGCGCGCGCAGGCGTCCAGGCACAAGCAGGCCGAGTTGCTCGGCACGCACACGATTCCGGTGGTGCTGGGGCCGGACGGGCGCTACTACGTGGTCGACCACCACCACCTGGCGCGGGCGCTGCACGACGAAGGGGTGAAGGACATCCTGGTCACGGTGATCGCCGACCTCAGCGTCGTCGACAAGGACGCGCTGTGGCGCGTGCTGGATCATCGCCGCTGGGCCTATCCCTACGACGCCAAGGGCGAGCGCCGCGCCTTCAAGGACATGCCGACGTCGATCGCGGACATGAAGGACGATCCCTATCGCAGCCTCGCCGGCGAGGTCCGGCGCGCGGGTGGCTACGCCAAGGACACCACGCCGTTCAGCGAATTCCTGTGGGCCGACCTGTTCCGCCGCCGGCTGCGGCGCCGCGACATCAAGGAGGACTTTTCCCGCGCGGTGGAGATGGCGCTCGCGCTCGCCAAGAGCCGGGACGCGAGCTACCTGCCGGGCTGGTGCGGGCCGTCGTCCGACGATTGATCGGGCGTCGGGGCACGCGCCGGCTTGCCGCCCAGCGCCGTGTGCAGGGCGCGTTCGACGCGGCCGCCGAACAGCAGGATGACGAATGCGATGCCCAGGGACACCGCCACGATCTGCCACTGGCCGGCGCCGCACAGGATCCCGATGCAGGCGGTGAGCCAGACGCAGGCGGCGCTGGTCAGGCCGTGCACCCGCACATGCTTCCGGGTGTGATAGATAACGCCGGCGCCGAGGAAGCCGATGCCGGTGAGGATGCCCTGGATGACGCGGCTGCCGGCGTCGGTGAAACCGCCCCTGCCGAGCGGGTCGGCCAGCAGCACCACCATCGCGGTGGCCAGGCCCACCAGCCCCAGCGTGCGGATCCCGATCGGCTTGCCGTGCAGGTCGCGGTTCAACCCGATCGCCGCACCGGCGAGGGCGGCGATGCCCAGGCGCACGGCGATGTCGGACAGGTCGATCAAGGCAGGTCTCCCGGTGGATGTCGCGCCGTGGGCGGCCGGCCCATCATAGGGAAACCGGCGGCGGGCGTTCCGTGCAGGCCGTCGGCCGGCCTCAGAGCGCGGCGCGGACCTCGTCCAGGCTGGGCGGATTGGCGCCGGCGCGGGTGCAGTTGATCGCCGCGGCGGCCACGCAGAACTGCAGCAGGCGCTCCAGCGCGGCCGGCTCGCTGCCCAGCGCCGCCAGCGCGGCGGGGTCGGGCAACTGTTGCAGCAGCGCCGCCTGGAAGCTGTCGCCGGCGCCGACCGTATCGGCCACCTGCACCACCCGGCCGGGCACGCGCGCTTCGCTGTCGCCGCGCCAGGCCACCGCGCCGTCGCCGCCCAGGGTCATCACCACCAGCGACGGCCCCTGCTGCAGCCAGCTGCGGGCGACCGCGAACGGATCCTGCTGCGGATACAGCAGCTCGATGTCCTCCTGGCTGACCTTGACCACATGCGCCAGCGCGATCCAGCGCGCCAGCCGCGCGCGCCACACCGCCATGTCCGGCTCCACGGTCGGCCGCACGTTCGGGTCCAGCGAGATCAGCCGCTGCCCGCGCTCGCGTTCGGCCAGGGCCTGGAAGGTGCTGGCGGTGGTCTCGGCGACCAGGGTGTAGGAGCCGAAATGCAGGCCGCCGACGCGCGCGTCCAGCACCGGCAGGTCGGCCTCGGTCAGCGCGCGGTCGGCGCAGCCGGTGCCGTAGAAGGCGTAGTTGGGCACGCCGCCGGCGTCGAGCGCGACCATCACCAGGGTGGTCGCCTCGCGCTTGTCGATGCAGTAGTCCAGGGCCACGCCTTCGCCTTCGAGGGTGGCGCGCAGCTGGCGGCCCAGCGGATCGGTGGACAGGCCGGTGAACAGCGCCGACGGCGCGCCCAGGCGGGCCAGGCCGATGGCCACGTTGAACGGCGAACCGCCCTGGCGCGCGGTCATCCCGACCGAGGTGCCGGCGTAGCCGTCGATGAAGATGTCGTACAAGGCCTCTCCGCACACCACGAACATCGAACCGCTCCTCGTCAGATTGCAGCGCGCCGGCCGGCGCGATGGGGCGGCTATTGTGGCGTACCTGCTGCGGCGCGGCGACCGGGTGGGGTGTCGTGGGCAGGGGGGTGTAGGAGGGACGCCTGGCTGGCGGCCGTACCCTCATCCGCCCCTGCGGGGCACCTTCCCCCGAGGGGAGAAGGGAGGGGCCGCGCATGCCTAGCCCCTCTCCCCCCCGGGAGAGGGGTTGGGGTGAGGGTCGGGGCGCGCAGCGCCTCATGGATGCCGGGCGCCAGTCGTCCGGCAGCGTGCTAGTGGGCTTGGTTGCACGCTGGCGTGCAGGACGGATGCCTGGCTGGCGGCCGTACCCTCATCCGCCCCTTCGGGGCACCTTCCCCCGAGGGGAGAAGGGAGGGGCCGCGCATGCCTAGCCCCTCTCTCCCCGGGAGAGGGGTTGGGGTGAGGGTCGGGGCGCGTAGCGCCTCATGGACTGGCACCCGCTGCAAACAGACCACCCACGGCGCCTTTCCGCCGCCCCTGCGATAGTCGCCGCTCCTCGCCAGTCTCCAAGGACATCCCCATGAAGATCCTGCTCGCCGGCGCCACCGGCCTGGTCGGTGGCCACGTGCTGACCCAGTTGCTGGCCGAGCCGGCCTGCAGCGCGGTGATCGCGCCGACCCGGCGCGCGCTGGGCCTGGCCCATCCCAAGCTGCACAACCCACTACTCGACTTCGATGCGTTGCCGGTGCAGGCGCCGTGGTGGCAGGTGGATGCGGGGATCTGCGCACTCGGCACCACGATGCGCCAGGCCGGCTCGCGCGAGGCGTTCCGTCGGGTCGATCACGCCTATCCGCTGGCGATCGCGCGCCTGCTGCGCCAGCACGGCGCCGAGGCATTCGCGCTCAACTCCGCGCTGGGGGCGGATCCGCATTCGTGGGCGTTCTACAACCGGGTCAAGGGCGATCTGGAGAACGACCTGCGCGCGCTGGCCTACCCGTCGCTGACCCTGGTGCGGCCGGGCCTGATCGGCGGCGAGCGCGCGCAACGCCGTCCCGGCGAACATGCCGCCAGCGTGGTGCTGCGGGCGCTCGGGCCGCTGCTGCCGCGACGCTACCGGATCAATCCGGCCGAACGCATCGCCGCGGCGCTGGTCGCGGGCGCGCTACAGCCGCGTCCGGGTGTGCAGGTGATCGACGCGGCGCAGTTGGTCTAGGGGCTGGGATTGGGGAGTGGGGATTCGGGATTGGAGGGGATTCGCGAGTCGGTAGCACTACGTGTGTTGATGCATGTTGAGACGCTTCGCCGTGGATCGCCTCCTTGCGGCGCGACGTCAGGCGACACCGCCACTGCGCCGGGAAAGTCGAAGCTGCGCGCTGCCGCCAGCCAAGGCGCAGGCAAGCTGCAGCTGACACGGCGTTGCGCGCCCACCGAGGCGACCGGCTTGGGCCGCGGCGCACGCCGTGTCTCAACGCGGCACAGTCCGCTTCGTGCTCGCCTCACCGTGCAATAACACGCTCCAGCCGTGCGCGTGCGCACGACCAGCCTCAGGCGCCCAGCGACTGGCCGCCGTCGACCGCCAGCACCTGGCCGGTGATCCAGCGCGCCTGCGGCGAAGCCAGGAACAGCGCCGCGTTGGCGATGTCGTCCAGCGCGCCGAAGGCACCGAACGGGATGCTGGCGCGGATCTGCCGGTACAGCTCCGGCTGCTGCTGGCGGCGCTGCTCCCACAGGCCGCCGGGGAACTCGATGGAGCCGGGCGCGATCGCGTTGACCCGGATCCGCTCGCGCGCCAGCTGCGTCGCCAGCGTGGTCGTGTAGTAGTTCAGCGCCGCCTTCGCCGCCGAGTACGCCGGTACCCGCGGTGTCGGCCGCAGGCCGTTGATCGAGCTGATGTTGAGGATGCAGCCGCGGCCGCTGGCGCGCAGCCGCGGCAGCGCGGCGCGATTGCAGCGCACCGCGGCCATCAGGTCGATGTCGAAGCCGGCCTGCCAGCTCGCATCGTCGTCGCCATGGCCGTAGCCGGAGGCGTTGTTGATCATCACATCGATGCCGCCCAACGCGTCTGCGGCCTGCGCCACCCAGGCTTCGATCTGGGCGGCGTCGCCCAGGTCGCAGCACTGCGACACGACCGGGTGGCCGTGGCGCTGCAGTTGCGTGGCGGCGTCGGCCAGCGGCGCGGGGCTGCGCGCGCAGATCGCCACCGCCGCGCCGTGGCCGGCGAAGGCGTCGGCGATGGCCAGGCCAATCCCGCGGCTGGCGCCGGCGACGAGCACGCGGTATCCCGCGAAGGCGGACGGATCGGTCATCGGTGGTTCCTCCTGCGTGGCCGTGGGGCGTGCGTCGATTATCCGCGCATTCCGCAGCGCGTGGCCGCTTCTGGCACCATGGCGGCCCGTCGCACGCGCCGCGTGCCGGTGCGCCCGCCGCGGTGCGATGGCCGCCGCATCCCCTTTCCAGGATTTCCCGCAGTGAAGAAGACCTACCGGCTCCGCATCGAAGGCAAGCATCCCGACCGCCTGCTCGACGCCGCCAAGCACGACATCCGCAAATACATCCGCCGCGAGCGCCGCAAGACCCTGCCCGCCGGCGCCGACTACTGGGACTTCGACACGCTGTTCGGCACCGAGGAGGCCACCGCCGCGGTGCTGCCGCCGGCCGAGCTGCTGCGTGCGGTCGACGCGCTGGTCGCCGCCGGCGGCGATCAGTTCTACGTGGAGATCCGCAGCCGGGCCTGCACGCGGCCGCCGCGGGCCAAGGGCGGCCAGGACGAGCGCGAGCACGATCCTTTCGAGGACTGAGCCCGATCCGGCGCGCAGGCCGCGTCGGCGCCGTGCCGCGGCCTGCGGTCCCACCGCCCATCGCCCCTGTGGCGTTGCCGCAGCCCGCGTTGCGCGGTCGCGGGATGCTGACAATCACGGGACGTATGTGTAGGAGCGGCTTCAACCGCGACGGGGGCGTTCCCGGTAACGCCCGTCGCGGCTGAAGCCGCTCCTACAGGACAGCCTGGATTCGACTTGCGTGTGGCGAAAGCAGGTGACTTGGGGTTTCCTTGAGACGTCTCTTGCCGGAAACGGTCGCGTTCGTGCGATGACGCAAGGCGCCCGGATGTGTCTGGCCGGAAACTTTTCCCGGCGCGGCACGCGTTGGCGTGGCGACGGATCCGCGCTGATCCGCGGCAAGGCCGACGCGGTGCCGTTCAGCCGTCTGTCGGTGGCTCGCCGCCCTGCGCACGCGCCGCGCGCAGCCTGTCCTTCTTGCTCGGCCGCTTGCCCTTGATGCCGCCGGTGGAGGGGGCCGCTTCCGTGGCCGGCGCTGCGGCCGGTGCCGGCACCGGCTCGAAACCGGGAATGCGTTCCCGCGGCACGCGCACGCCCTGGCGTTTCTCGATCAGGCGCAGATGCGCCGCGCTGGCCGCGTCGACGAAGCTCAGCGCCTGGCCATCGGCGCCGGCGCGCGCGCTGCGGCCGATGCGGTGGGTGTAGTCGGCGGTGGAGCGCGGCAGATCGTAGTTCACCACCACCGGCAGCGCGGCGATGTCGATGCCGCGTGCGGCCAGGTCGGTGGTCACCAGCACCCGCAGCTGCTGTTGGCGGAACGCGTCCAGGGTGCGCTGGCGCCGGCCCTGGGCCAGTTCGCCATGCAGCGGCTGCGCGGCGATGCCGGCCTTGGCCAGGGCGGCGGCGACCTGCTCGGCGCTGCGCCGGCTGGCCACGAACACCAGCGCCCGCGGCCAGGCCTCGTGTTCCAGCAGATGCTGCAACAGCGCCAGACGCCGTCCGCTGTCGACCTCGATCGCGCGCTGGCGCAGCGTCGCCGGAATCGGCGCGGCGTCGGCGGCGTCGCCGATCCGCCGCGGCGCGCGCAGCAGGCGCGCAGCCAGCGCCGCGATCGGTGCCGGCATGGTGGCCGAGAACAGCAGGGTCTGCCGCATCGGCGGCAGCAGGCGCAGCAGCCGCTCCAGTTCGGCGCCGAAGCCCAGGTCGAGCAGGCGGTCGGCCTCGTCGAGCACCAGGTGCGCCACCGCGTCCAGTTGCAGCGCGCGCTGCTCCAGCAGGTCGAGCAGGCGACCGGGCGTGGCCACCACCACGTCGGCGCCGCCGCGCAGCGCCAGCATCTGCGGATTGATCGAGACGCCACCGACCGCCACCACCACCCGTGGCCGCCGCGGCAGCTCCAGGCCCAGCGCGACGAAGGTGTCGGCGACCTGCACCGCCAACTCGCGGGTCGGCACTAGCACCAGCACGCGGGCGGAACGCGCTGGTCTGGCGGCCTGCGCGCAGGCCTGCAGCAGCGGCAGCGCGAATGCCGCGGTCTTGCCGGAACCGGTCTGCGCCATGGCCAGCAGGTCGTGGCCGGCGACGATCAGCGGCACCGCCTGCTGCTGGATCGGCGTGGGCGTCTGCCAGCCGGCACGCGCGAGCGCGGCGGCGAAGGCGGGATACAGCGCGGGCGACAGCCCGAGGGAGGCGAACGGCATCGGGGGGCGGGCAGGGCGCGGGAGAGACCGCACAGTATCGCCGACCCGATGGAAACGCGGCGTCCGTTGCGACGTGGCGCCGCCAACGGTGGCGCGGCCGAAGGACGCTGCCCAACGCGTTCTCTACCAGGGTGCAGGTCGCGCTGCGGGAGCGGCTTCAGCCGCGACGGGCGTTATCGGCAATGCCTGTCGCGGCTGAAGCCGCTCCTACGAGGGAACAGCGAGATCGTCTGTTCCCCACTCCCCATTCCCCATTCCCCATTCCCGAACTGCAACGCACGGCCATCCATCGCCGATGGCCGTGCGCGCTGCGCCGGACGTTACTGCGTGCAGCTCACGCCGACGGCGGCGAAGGCGTTGCGCACCGCGGTCACCGAGCGATTGAGGTCGCTGGCGGCGGTCTGCACGCCGCAGGCACCGCTGTTGAAGGTGGTGCTGGGCGTCCAGTACAGCTGGTTGGCGCGGGCGAACACTTCGAAGGCGCTGCGCGTATTCCAGCCGGACGTGGTGGCCAGGGTGTAGAACGCCTTGTTGTAGACGCCCGAGGAGTAATGCACGTCCATGCCGCTGCGGTAGTTGGCGGCGTTGTCGATCGAGCTGCCGTCCTGCGTCGGGTTGGCCATGTAGCGCAGCGCGCCGTTGGACTTGAAGATCTCGGTGCCGACCTTGAAGTCGTTCGTGCCCTTGAGGTAGTACTCGGTGGCCTCGCCGGCCATGTCCGAGAATGCCTCGTTGATGCCGCCGGACTGGTTGGAGTAGGTGAGGTTGGAATGCTGCTCGGTGAAGCCGTGCGAGACCTCGTGGCCGGCGACGTCGGCGCTGACCAGCGGATAGAAGCGGGTGTTGCCGTCGCCGAAGCTCATCGTCGAGCCGTCCCAGAACGCGTTCTCGTAGCGCGTCCCGTAATGCACGCGCATCACCAGCTGGAAGGTCAGCGGCGCCACGCCGACGTAGCTGCGGTACATCTTCTCGATGACGCCGCCGAAGTAGTGCGCGTCGTTGATCGGCGAGTAGGCGCCGTTGATGGCCTTGTAGGTGTTGCGCGAGCAGGTGAACTGGAAGGCGGTGGTGCCGGAGCTGCCGCCGTTGAGGTTCACCGACTTGACGTTGGTGTTCTGCATGCGGCAGTTGTTGTCCACGTCCAGGAAGCCGTGGATGCTGTCGCTGCCGTACTCGTACTGGCCGGTCTTGGCGTTGCCGCCGGGGCCGGTGGCGTCGCGCGTGGTCAGGCCGTCCCACTGCTTCAGGATGGCGCCGCTGCGCGCGTCCACGATCACGAACGGCCGGCTCGGCTCACCGCCCTGCGGCGCATCGGCGAAGAACGACACCACGTAGGCCAGGTGCGCGCGGTCGCTGTCGTCCAGATAGATCATCTGCGGTGCCTGTGCGCGTTCGAGGCGGCGGTTGGCCAGCGTGGCGCCGAGCGCGGCGCGGCGGGCCAGCGTCAGTGCGGCATCGGCCGACAGCGATGCGCTGGCGGCATTGGCGGCGGTGGCCGGCAGTTCGCTGGCCAGCCCGGCCACCGAGCGGCCGAACAGGCTGCGCACGCTGCCGTCGGCGCGTTCGCTGACGATCACCTGTTCGCCCCACACCGGAATGCCGCGGAAGGTCTGCTGGTAGCGGCGGTGTACGGTGCCGTCGGGATCCTCGCTGCTGCCGAGCAGGGTGAGCGCGGATTCTGCGTCCAGCCCGATCAGTTCGGCATGGCGCACCGCGGCCGCGGCCGGAATGCCGCCGACGCGGGCGGCGGCGCTGCGGTACTGGGTGCCGAGCGTGTCCGGGTTCTTGGCATGCAGGTCCACGCGTTGCGCGGCGCTGGCGGAGGTGGCGGCGAGCGCGAGCAGCAGGGACGGGAGCAGCGCCAACGGGCGATGACGAAGCGGCAGGAGCATGGATGGAATCCTCGAACGTGGGAAGAAAGGACGCGCCGGCGCGGCAGCGAAGCGGCCGTGGCGCGGTGCGTGGCATGACGTCTGCGGCAGTGCGGCCGATCGGGCGCGCTGCCTCCCCCTGTGCAGCGACCATAACGGCGCCGCCGCGCCGCGTGGTAGACAGGTTTTGTTCAGAAATTTGCGTCGTGCGGAGACGACGTGCGCCAGTACCGCGATGTGGGATGTACGGTCGAGGCGGGTTGGCGCGCCATCGCGGTGTGACGTGCAAGACCGACACGCGACGTCTGCAGCGCGATGCGTGCAGCGCCGGGCAGTCGTGCGGAAGACCGCAGAACACACGCGTGCCTCTACGTCATCTCCGAGGCATCCGCCGCAGAAGGGCGTGAGTCCCGACGCCGTTTTGTTCGTCGCGTCGGGACTGAAGTCCCTCCCACAGTGGCGGTGCATCTGCTGCGTCGGGCGCAGCAGATGTACCGTCTGGTGTCACGCAGGTCGGGCGATATGTGCAACGACCGCACACCGATGCGATCGGCAGATCGGCAGCACCGATCCAAGAACGCCCCGTAGCGTCTGGTCGCTGCACTGTGGGAGGGGCTTCAGCCCCGACGCGCTGTGCCGGACTTGCTTGGGGATCATCCCGCGAGGTGGAGAAGACCGCAGAAAACACACGCGCCTTTACGTCGCCTCAGAGGCATCCGCTGCAGAAGGGCGTGAGTCCCGACGCCGTTTTGTTCGTCGCGTCGGGACTGAAGTCCCTCCCACAGTGGCGGTGCATCGGCTGCGTCGGGCGCAGCAGATGCACCGTCTGGTGTCACGCAGGTCGGGTGGTATGTGCAACGACCGCACGCCGATGCGATCGGCAGATCGGCAGCACCGATCCGAGAACGCCCTGTAGCGTCTGGTCGCTGCACTGTGGGAGGGGCTTCAGCCCCGACGCGCTGTGCCGGACTTGCTCGGCGGGCATCCCGCGAGGTGGAGAAGACCGCAGAAAACACACGCGCCTCTACGTCGCCTCCGAGGCATCCGCTGCGGAAGGGTGTGAGTCCCGACGCCGTTTTGTTCGTCGCGTCGGGACTGAAGTCCCTCCCACAGTGGCGGTGCATCTGCTGCGTCGGGCGCAGCAGATGTAGCGCCTGGTGTCAGGCAGGTTGGCTGAGGTGCAACGGATGCACGCCGATGCGATCGGCAGCGTTAATCCAAGGACGCTCCGTAGCGTCTGGTCGCTGCACTGTGGGAGGGGCTTCAGCCCCGACGCGCTGTGCCGGACTTGCTCGGCGATCATCCCGCGATGTGGAGAAGACCGCAGAAAACACGCGTGCCTCTACGTCGCCTCCGAGGCATCCGCTGCAAAAGGGCGTAAGTCCCGACGCTTTTTGTGCGTCGCGTCGGGACTGAAGTCCCTCCCACAATGGCGGTGCATCGGCTGCGTCGGGCGCAGCCGATGCACACAGACGCACCGCCTGGTGTCAGGCAGGTCGGCGGCTACGCAAGGCGGCCGGCACTCAGGCCGGCAGTGCCAGGTCGTCGATCATCGCGCGCAGGAAGCGCGCCGCCTCGCCGCCGGTGCAGGCGCGGTGGTCGAAGCTCAGCGACAGCGGCAGGACCTTGTGCGTTTCCACGCCGCCCATCACCGGCACCAGCTGGTGGCGGGCGCGGCCGGCGGCGACGATGGCCACGCAGGGCGGCACCACGATCGGGGTGGCGTAGCGGCCGGCGAACATGCCGAAGTTGGACAGCGAAATGGTGTAGCCGCTCAGTTCCGAGGCCGGAATGCTGCGCGCCTCCACCTGCTGGCGCAGGCGGTTGATGCCCTCGCGCACGCCGCGCGCATCGAGCATGTCGGCATTGCGCAGCGCGGGCACGAACAGGCCGTCGTCGGTGTCCACGGCGATGCCGATGTCCACGTGCGCGTGCAGGGTGCGGGTCAGCGCCTCGCCGTCGAACCAGGCATTGAGCGCCGGCACCGCCTGGCAGGCGGCGACGATCGCGCGCACCAGGCGCCCGGTGGTGTCGTTGCCCGGCGTCCACGCGTGCAGGTCGGCATCGTCGTTGAGCGTGGTCAGCACCACCTGGCGCTGCGCCTCGGCCATCACCCGCGCCATGTTGCGGCGCACGCCCTTCAGCGGCTCGGGCTGGCCCTGCACGACCACGCCCGGCGGCTGCGTGCGCATCGGCTTGCCGGCGGCGGAGAGCGGGGTGCGCGCGGACGTGGCAGGTGGCGTGGGGGGGCTCGTAGGCGCGGCTTCAGCCGCGACGGCGGGACTGCGTGGGGGCGCGGCTGCAGCCGCTCCTGCAGTCGTGCCCGCCTTCGCCGAGCCATCGGCCGCGGCCTGCTTGACGTCGGCCAGGGTCACCGCGCCATCGGCGCCGCTGGCGCGCACGCGGCTGAGGTCCACGCCCAACTTCCTGGCCAGGGCGCGCACCGCCGGCATCGCGCGCACGCCGCCGACCGACACGGCTCGCTCGCTGTGCACGGTGTTGGAGCTCTGCATCGCGCCGACCACGGTGCCGGCATCGTCGCGTTCGCCCGCGGCCTGCGCGTTGTCGGCGTCGTGCCGTGCGCCGCCGTCGTCGGCCGCCGTGGTGTCGCTGCCGGCGCCTGTGCCGGACGCGGCCGGGGCCGCGCCGCCGTGGTGATGGCCGGTGTCCTGGCCTTCGGCGCGCTGCGGCAGATTGGGGTCGGGCGAGAACTGCGCCAGCATGCTGCCGGTGACGACGATGTCGCCCGGTGCGCCGGCCAGCTTCAGCACCTTGCCGGATACCGGCGAGGGCACTTCGACCACCGCCTTGGCGGTCTCCATCGCCACCAGCGGCTCGTCCAGCCGGATGGTGTCGCCTTCCTTGACGAACCACTCGACGATGGTGGCGTCGGGCAGGCCTTCGCCCAGGTCGGGCAGGTTGAAGCTCTTGGTTTCGCTCATGTGGTCTCTTCCAGCAGTTCCAGGTCGCGCGCCGGCAGCCAGCCCTGCGTGCCGTCGGCGCGCTCGGCCCACCACCAGTCGCCGTATTCGTGATGCAGGATGACAGTGTCGCCCTGCGCGGCATCGAGTTCGCGCGCATCGTAGTCGCGCAGCGCCACGGCATGGCCGTCGCCGGTCGGCTGCAGCCACGTCAGCGGCGCCCAGCCGGCGCTGCCGGCGGCGCCGGTGATCCAGACGAATGCCGGCCACTCCTCGTCGCGCACGCCCAGCACGACCCGCTCGCCGGTGGCGATGCGGATCGGATGCGGATAGGCGGCGCGGTAGTCGCTGATCAGACGTGCGTGCATGTCAACCCGCGGCCATCGCCCGCTTGGCCGCCGCGACGATCTTGTCGGTGCTCGGCAGGTATTTCATCTCCAGCCGGAACAGCGGGATGTGGGTGTCGTAGCCGGTCACGCGCTGCACCGGTGCGACCAGGTCGTACATCGATTGCTCGGCCAGGCGCGCGGCGATCTCGGCGCCGAAGCCGGCGCTGCGCGGGGCCTCCTGCACGATCACGCAGCGGCCGGTGCGCGCCACCGATTCGGCGATGGTGGCGAAGTCCAGCGGGCGCAGCGTGGCTACGTCGATGACCTCGGCGCTGATGCCGTCGGCGGCGAGCCGGTCGGCGGCCTCCAGCGCTTCCTTGACCTGCGCGCCCCAGGCGACCAGGGTCACGTCGGTGCCGTCGCGCAGCACGAAGCACACGTCCAGCGGCAGCGCCTCGCCGTCGTCGGCCACTACTTCCTTGTACTGGCGGTAGATGCGCTTGGGCTCCATGTAGATCACCGGATCCGGCTCGCGGATCGCCGCCAGCAGCAGGCCGTAGGCGCGCTGCGGCGAGGACGGCAGCACCACGCGCAGGCCCGGCACGTTGGTGAAGATCGCCTCGTTGGCTTCGCTGTGGTGCTCCGGCGCGCGGATGCCGCCGCCCCACGGCACCCGCAGCACCATCGGGCAGTGCAGGCGGCCGCGGGTGCGGGTGCGCAGGCGCGCGGCGTGGCAGATCAGGTGGTCGACCATCGGGTAAACGAAGCCGTCGAACTGCGCCTCGGCCACCGGTTTCATGCCCTGCGCGGCGAGGCCGACGCTGAGCCCGGCGATGGTGGTCTCGTCCAGCGGGGTGTCGAGCACGCGCTGCGCGCCGAAGCGCTGCTGCAGGCCGGCGGTGGCGCGGAACACGCCGCCGTTGACGCCCACGTCTTCGCCCAGCACCAGCACCGAAGGGTCGTGCTGCAGTTCCCAGGCCAGCGCCTGGGTCACCGCTTCGATCAGGGTAATGGGCGTGCTGGTCATCGGGCTGTCTCCGCGCGACGTCGCCGCGCTGTGGGCGGTGCCGGCCGCAGAGGCGGCCGCGTGGTCGGCGAGGCGAGGGCTGAGCTCATCCATGGCGCTGCTCCAGGGCGATGGCCTCGGCACGCTGCGCGAGCAGGTCCGGCGGCGGGTCGGCGTACAGGTAATCGAACATGGCTTCCACCGGCTGCACCGGGGTCTCCAGGTAGGCGTTGAGTTCGATGTCGGCCAGGCGTGCGCATTCCTGCTTCCACGCCGCTTCCTCGTCCTCGCTCCACAGCCCCTGCGCGCTCAGCCAGGCGCGCAGGCGCAGCAGCGGCTCGCGCTCCCAGGCCTGCTTGACCTCGGCGTCGTCGCGGTAGCGGCGCGCGTCGTCGGCGGTGGTGTGGTCGGACAGGCGGTAGGTCATGAACTCGATCACCGTGCCGCCGTGGCCGGCCAGCGCGCGCTCGCGCGCCTGGCGCATCGCCTCCAGCACTGCGATCAGGTCGTTGCCGTCCACCTGCAGGCAGTGCAGGCCGCCGGCCAGGCCTTTCTGCGCCAGGGTCTGCGCGCCGGTCTGGGCGTTGCGCGGCACCGAGATCGCCCAGCCGTTGTTGATCACGCACAGGATCAGCGGCAGCTGGTAGGCGCCGGCGGAGTTGAGCGCGGCGTAGAAGTCGGTCTTGGACGAGCCGCCGTCGCCGCAGGTGGCCACCGCCACCTGGGGTTCGCCGCGCAGCTTGAACGCCAGCGCGGCGCCGGCGGCGTGCAGGCACTGGGTGGAGATCGGCACGCAGATCGGGAAGTCGCGGGCGGCGTCGGAATCGCGCTGGAAATCGCTGCCGCGCTCGTCGCCGCCCCAGTACAGCAGCACCTCGCGCGGGCGCACGCCGCGCATGAACATGGCGCCATACTCGCGGTAGCTGGGCGCCAGCACGTCGCCGCGGCGCATCGACGCGCCGATGCCGATGTGGGTGGCCTCGTGGCCCAGGCAGGACGCATAGGTGCCCAGCTTGCCAGTGCGCTGCAGCGCCACCGCCTTGCTGTCGAAGGTGCGCACGTACAGCATCTGCTTGAACAGCGCCAGCAGCGTCTGTGGGTTGGCCGAATCGGCCGGAAGCGCGTCGCGGACCGGCTGGCCGCCCGCGTCGAGGTACTGCAGGAACTCAATTTCAAACTGGGCGGCGATGCTCATGGCGGCGGCACTCTCGACAACAAGTTTCAAATGATATGAGTCGGCATGTTAAGGAAGCCGTGTACAAAAGCCGTCCTGCACCGCAGCACGTGCCGATGCCGTACCGCACAAGAAAAGCCTGGTCGCCCGGCGTTGCGGATTGATGGCGTTGGGTGCCAGCGATGTTGCACCGCGATGCCGGCTGTTCATGTGCGCGTGGGTGTCCACCGGTGACGGCGGCCGATGCCGGCGGTGCGGTGCGCGTGTCGGAGGGCGGGAGCCTCGGACAAGGACGGAGGGCGCGCACGTGCAGGGGCGGCGCGAGGGCGTTTCCTGCGACGCCACCATCGAGCCGCATGGACGCTGTCCGTAGGAGCGGCTTCCGCCGCGACAGGGCATTCCCGATAACGCCCGTCGCGGCTGAAGCCCCTCCCGCAGGACACCTCCCGGAGTAGCAGCGGTGCCCTGTGGCTGCGGCGAGCTTTCCAGGCTGGGCCGGTCGCGGCTGAAGCCGCTCCCACGCGAGGGCAACGGGGCGGCTGAGCCTCGGCAAGGGCCAGCGATCAGTGCTGGGCTGGCATGCCCCAAGCAAAAAGGGCGTGGCCTCGCGGCCACGCCCTTCCGGTTGCGCCGGTCGCCGCGATCAGCGGCCGAACAGGCGCAGCCCCTCCACACGCGTGCTCAAGCGCGCGCTGTTGTCGCTGGGGTCGGCATCGGCCGAGGTGGATGCGGCGCTGGCGCCGATCACGATCTGGCGGTCGGCCGGCAGCGGCCGCGTCGCCAGGCGCAGGCCGAATGCGGCGCTGGCGCCCGGCGCCAGGTCGGCGCCGCTGCGGCACTGGAAGCGCGCGCTGCGCAGGCCGTGGCTCTGCCGCACGCACTGCCAGCCACGCTGCGGCACCAGCGCGGTCAGCGCCGACAGGGTGCTGCCGTCGATCTCCAGGCTGGCGCCCTGCACCGGCGCATTGCCGTGGTTGCGCACGTCGATGCGGTAGTCGGCGAAGAAGGCCAGGAACGGCAGGGTGGCCGGGCCGTCGATCGACACTGCCAGGTCGCCGGCCGGACGCGCCTGCACCGCCACCGTGGCGCTGCCGCCGTTGTCGCCGGGGTTGGTTTCCTCGGTCTGCGAGGCCACCGACGCGGCCAGGGTCAGGCTGCGCCCGACCAGGGCGGCGCCGGCCGGCACCGCCAGTTCGAAGCGCGGCGTGGCGCCGGCGGCGAACTGCGCCGTGCTGCAGGTGACCACGGTCTGTGCGGCGACCTCCGGCGCGGCGCAGTCCCAGCCGGGGGCGGCGGTCACGCTCGGGGCCACCGCCGCGTCCAGGGCGAAGGCGACCGCGGCCGCGCGCGCCGCATCCGGACCGGCATTGGCCAGTTCCACGCTGTAGCGGATGGTGTCGCCGGCATAGACCGACGCGTTGGCGGCGCTCACGCGCAGGCTCAGGTCGGCGCGCTCCAGCGGCTTGAGCTTGATCAGCACCACCGCCGGGTCGTGGTCGGACAGCCGCGCCGGCGAGTTGGCGTCGTTGCGGGCCACGGCCGGGAAGTCGGCGTTGAGCCGCGCATGCGCTTCGCTGAGCCCGGCGATCTGCGCCGAGCGCATCAGCGCGCGGTTGGCCAGGATGTGATCCAGCGACTGTATGTTGCCGTCGTAGGCGTAGGAGTAGCTCTGGTCCGGCGTCGACAGCAGGGTCAGGTTGTACAGCGCCGGATCGACCAGGGTGGCGCCGTCGCCGGCGACCACGGTCTGCGCGTCGGGCGCCGGCAGGCCGGTGATGGTGCCCATCGCATCGACGTAGCCGTCGTTGAACTCGAAGGCGTTGAAGTCGCCCATCACCAGCAGCTGCTCGGTGGGATCGGCGACCTGGCGCGCCTGCAGCAGGTTGGCCAGGAACTCGGCCTGTGCCTGGCGCTTGGCGCGGATGCGCTGGCCGCTGGCGTCGTCGGTCTCGGCGCCGTTGAGCGAACGCTGGTGCACCTCGACCACGGTCAGCGGCAGCGCACGGCCGTCGGCGAAATGCACCACCGCCTTCAGCAATAGCGGCGGGCGGTCGTTGAGCAGGCTGACGGTGCCGCTGGGCTCGGTCCAGGTGGCGGCCTTGCCTTCCTGGCTCACCGAGACCACCTCGACGCGGGCGATGCCGGCCCCGACCTGCGCGGTCTTGACCAGGAAGCCGACATCGATGCCGCCGACGTCGTTGCCTTCCTGCAGGTAGGCCACGTACTGCGGATCGGGCTGGCCGGCGGCCACCGCGTCGCGGTTGACGCGGTCGGCCAGGGTCTGCAGCACGCTCAGGTTCTCGATCTCCACCGTGCCGAGGATGTCGGGGGTGTTGAGGTAGTTGCGGATCGCCAGCGAGGCCTTGTTGAGGCGCGCCTGGTAGGCGGCCGCGGTCAGCACCGGTTCGCCGATCGCCGGATCGTTCTGGTCGTCGAAGAAGCGCTCCATGTTGTAGGTGGCGATGTTGACGTCGTCGGCCTGCGGCGCCGGGGCCGGCTTGGGCTGGTCGGCGCCGTCGCACTGCACGCTGGGCGCGCTTTCCGGGTAGATCGTGTAGCGGCGGAAGCTGTAGTCCAGCGGGCCGCTGACCCCGAGCACGGTGCAGCCGGCGGCCACGTCGATGCGCTGGCCGCCGAGGCCGGCGCTGCCGACCGCGATCACCTGCGGGCTGGTGTTCCAGCGCGGCACGTCGGCCGGGGAACCGGCCGGCAGCGCGTCGGGCTGCTGCACGCCGGCCGTGCGCCAGGCGCGCGGCAGGCCGGTGACCACGGCATGGAACACGCCGTTGCTGGTCGCGCTGGCGTTGGTCTCGTTGACGTTGCCCAGGGTCGGGGTGTTGACGGTCAGGCTGGGCACGGTGACGCGCATGCCTTCCAGGCGCTCGAGCTGGTCGTAGGCGCCGTTCGGGTCGGGGAAGCGGGTGGTCAGCTCGACCGCCGCCGGCAGCGCATTGCCGGTGGACTGCAGCAGTACCGTCGGCGAGGTCAGTTCGGTCAGCGGCGGCTGGCTGGGGTCGGTGCTGGGCACGTATTCGACCACCGTGGCCTGCACCCGCACCGCATTGCCCACCGCGGCCTCGGCCGGCGGCGCGCTGCCGGTGTAGACGTAGATGCCCTCGGAGGTGAGCGGGTCGGCATCGGCCTGGGCGTCGGGCGTCTGCAGGAAGAAGCCGGCGCTGCGCCGCGCGGTGACGATGCCGCTGGTGGCGACCACCTGGCCGACCAGCGGCGAGCGCGCGCCGCTGCCCTGGATGCTGTGGATCGGCACCAGGTTGAAGTCGTCGTTGAGGATCACGCCGCTGGCGGTCAGCGTGGACGGCAACGCGCCGCTGACCCCGCTGATGTCCAGGTAGAAGGTCTCGTCGGGTTCGTTGCTGGTGTCGCCGTTGACCAGCACGCGCACCTCGGCGCTGCTTTCGCCGGCCGGGATGGTCACCTGGGTCGCGGCCAGCGCCTGGTAGTCGCTGCCGGCGCTGGCGGTGCCGTCGCGGGTGGCGACGGTGAAGCTGACGCCGGCGCTGCCGGCCGGCTGGCTCAGCGTCACCGTGAACACGAACGCGCTGCTGCCGCTGTCGCCCTCGGCGCGGCTGACGTTGGCCACGCTGGCCACCGGCAGGTTGCCGCCGCCGCACAGGCTGACCGGCGCGGCGCTGTTGCGCGGGGTCGGTGCGCCGGTGGCGAAGTCGGCGTTGTTGTTGTCGCTGTCGGTGCAGCCGCCGTTGCCGCGCAGCACCGCCAGGGTGTTGCTGGGCGCGGCGGTCGGGGCGCTGCCTTCGGCGCAGCTGGCGCTGCTGCCGTAGCCGACGAAGTCGGCGTTGCCGGCCGGGCAGGCGCCGCTCAGCGCGGCGCTGGCCTTGCTCAGCGCGATCTTGCCGGCGCTGCCGCTCATGGCGATGGTGCCGGTGGCGTCGGGCGTAGGTAGCGCGGTGCTGCCGCCGTTGCCGTCGGCCTGCTTGACCAGGTAGTAGCCGCCCGGCGCGATGCTGCCGCTCAGCGGGGTGACCTGCCAGCTGCTGCCGGCGGCCGAGGCGTACTGCACCGACCAGCCGGCCAGGCTCACCGCCTCGCTGCCGTTGTTGTGCAATTCGACGAAATCGCTCTTGTAGGTGGCGCCGCTGTTGCCGCCACCGCCATAGACCTGGCTGATGACCACCTGGGCCTGGGCGTACCCGGCACCGCCCAGCGCGCACGACAACACTGCAGCTCGAAGCAGCATGGTTCGCATGAACAAGATCTCCCCAATCCTTGAAGACGTGGACTAACGCAGATGAACCGACGGCGCCCCCCGGCGCCGCCGACGATTGTGCCGGAGTTTGTCAGCGCGTGCTGACCAATGTGTGACATCCATCGCTGCGGTACCCTTGCCAGCCCGGAACGCCCCTGCCGCCCATGCCCGTCGAACAGAACCAGCGCCCGCTCGAAGCCGGCATCCATACCGACCTGGAAGGCCGCCTGACCTACGGCGGCTACCTGCGCCTGGACCGGCTGCTGTCGGCGCAGCAGCCGCTGTCGAACCCGCCGCACCACGACGAACTGCTGTTCATCGTCCAGCACCAGACCTCCGAGCTGTGGCTGAAGCTGCTGGCGCACGAACTGGGCGCGGCGATCGCGCACCTGCAGCGCGACGCGGTGTGGCAGTGCCGCAAGGTGCTGGCGCGCAGCAAGCAGGTGCTGCGCCTGCTGACCGAGCAGTGGTCGGTGCTGGAGACCCTGACCCCGTCCGAGTACATGGGCTTTCGCGACGTGCTCGGCCCGTCCTCCGGCTTCCAGTCGCTGCAGTACCGCACCATCGAGTTCATGCTCGGCAACAAGAACGCGCAGATGCTGCCGGTGTTCGACCACGACCCGCAGGGCCAGGCGGCGCTGCAGGCGGTGCTGGAGGCGCCCAGCCTGTACGAGGAGTTCCTGCGCTACCTGGCCCGCTTCGGCCATGCGGTGCCGGCGCCGTACCACGCCCGCGACTGGCGCCAGCCGCACGTCAGCGACCCGCTGCTGCGCCCGGTGTTCGAGCGCATCTACGAGAACACCGACCGCTACTGGCGCGAGTACGCGCTGTGCGAGGACCTGGTGGACCTGGAGACCCAGTTCCAGCTGTGGCGCTTCCGCCACATGCGCACGGTGATGCGGGTGATCGGCTTCAAGCGCGGCACCGGCGGCTCCAGCGGCGTCGGCTTCCTGCAGCAGGCGCTGGCGCTGACCTTCTTCCCGGAACTGTTCGAGGTGCGGACGTCGGTGGGGTTGGAAGGCCGGGACCCGGGACTTGGGGCCCGGGACGCGGGCGGGGCGTCGCCGGAGCAGTAGCCGGGCGCGCGGGGGTGGCGCCGCTTGGCGGTGCCATGCGCGTGCGGCACGTCGTGCCGACGGTGGCGGTCGAGTGCTGCGGGCGCGCTGCCGCGCCACGTTTCGTGGCCGGGCGTGCCGAGATCAGCGATGCGGGCGCGCCGGCTTTCCCAGTCCCTCGTCTGGAATCCAGGCGGCTGGCCGTTCCGGTCTTTTCCGGGTCCCGCTCCCCCGGTCCCGGGTCCCGGCGCTTCCGCTACATTTGACGCCACGCCGTCCCTCGGTGATCCTCGCCCGTTGCCCGGCCTGGCCGGATGCTTCGCCCAGCCCATTCTGAATACGCAAGGGAACACCGCATGAGCGTTGACGTCGTCGCGTCGAACCACCCCGCCTCACCGCAACCGCCGTCAGCGCAACCGCCCGAATTCAAAACCCTGCTGGGGCATCCGCGTCCCCTGTGGATGCTGTTCATGACCGAGTTCTGGGAGCGCTTCGCGTTCTACGGCATTCGCTGGGCGCTGGTGCTGTACATCGTGGCGCAGTTCTATGATGGCCAGGGAACAGGCCAGGCGCCGGCCAGCGCCACCTACGGCGCCTATCTGGCGCTGGTGTACGCGGCGGCGATCTTCGGCGGCTACATCGCCGACCGGGTGCTCGGCTACCAGCGCTCGATCCTGGTCGGCGCCGCGGTCATGGCCACCGGCCTGTTCCTGATCTCCGTTCCCAACCCGCAGGTCTTCGAACTGGGCCTGGCCACCGTGGTGGTCGGCAACGGCCTGTTCAAGCCGAACATCTCGACCATGGTCGGCAAGCTGTACGGCGCCGCCGACCCGCGCCGCGACAGCGGGTTCACCATCTTCTACATGGGCATCAACCTGGGCGCGATGATCGCCCCGTGGCTGACCCAGCAGTTGGCCGAGAAGGTGTTCGGCACCGAGACGATGCCGTCCTACAAGATGGTGTTCATCGCCTCGGGCATCGGCATGCTGATCAGCCTGGTGTGGTTCTGGTTCGGCCGTCGCCAGCTCAAGGGCATCGGCGCGCCGTTGCCGGGCGGTGCCGGCGGCATGCGCGTGGTCTACGTGCTGCTGGGCATGCTGGTGGCGGTCCCGGCGGTGTACCTGGCGCTGGCCGCCGGCGCCGAGGTGCTGCAGTGGATTCTCAGCACCATGTTCGTGGCGCTGGCGATCATGCTGCTGGTGGAAGGCATCCGCAACGGCAAGGTGGCGCGCGACAAGGTCATCGCGATGCTGATCATCTTCGCCTTCAACGTGCTGTTCTGGATGTTCTTCGAGCAGGCCGGCAGCTCCTTCACCTTCCTCGCCGACGAGATCGTCAACCGCCAGTTCGGCGACTGGACCTTCCCGACCGCGTGGTTCCAGTCGGTCAACTCGCTGGCGATCATCACCCTGGCGCCGGTCATCGCCTGGATCTGGGTCAAGGCCGGACGCTTCAACCCATCGATCTCGCGCAAGTTCGCGCTCGGCCTGGTGTTCAACGGCCTGGCCTTCCTGCTGCTGATGTTCGCGCTGTCGAGCCTGGTCAACGACGCCGGCAAGATCCCGTTCTGGACCCTGTTCATGGTCTACGTCATCCAGTCGGTGGGCGAGCTGTGCCTGTCGCCGATCGGCCTGTCGATGGTGACCAAGCTGGCGCCGGTGCGGTTGGTCGGCTTCGGCATGGGCGGCTGGTTCCTGTCCACCGGCATCGGCAACAACCTGTCGGGCATCTTCGCCAGCCATGTCAGCGGCGAAGGCGGCATGACCGTGTCGTCCGCGCTGGGCGGGTATACCTTCGGCTTCTGGGCATTGCTGGGCGCCGGCGTGGTGCTGTTCCTGATCGCACCGCTGATCAGCAAGCTGATGCACGGTGTGAAGTAACGTGAGGACCAAGCAATGGCGATGAACAAGACGATCTGCGCCGCCCTGGCGGCGGTGCTGGCCCTGGGCGGCTGCAGCCAGACGGCGCCGCCCGAACAGCAGGCCCCGGCCAAGCCGTTGGACACCTCGGTGCAGAAGCCGCCGGTGGCCGACCCCAACCAGCCGGTGGCCTCGGGCAATACCCCGGCGGCCGCCGACGTCGCCGCGGCCAAGGCGCTGGGCGCGCAGTTCGATCCCCAGCGCAATCCGGCCGACGACCTGGACACCGCCATGGTCGAGGCCAAGCGCGGCGGCAAGCGCATCCTGCTCGACGTGGGCAACGAGGCCTGCGACTGGTGCCACACCCTGGACACCTTCATCGAAGGCGATGCGGAACTGCGCAGCTTCCGCGACGCCAACTTCGTCTGGGTCAAGGTCAACGTCAGCGACGCCAACAAGAACGAGGCGTTCCTGGCGCAGTACCCGAAGCTCGTCGACTTCCCGCACCTGCTGGTGCTCGACGCCGACGGCAAGCTGCTGCACTCGCAGGTGGTCGGCGACCTGCAGAAGGGCAAGGGTTACGACCGCAGGAAGTTCTCGGACTTCCTCAAGGAGTGGGCGCCGCCGAAGGCCTGAGCGGCGGCGACGCCCGGTTTTCGTAGGAGCGGCTGAAGCCGCTCCTACGGTATTTGAGGCCCCAGCTCATTTAACGCCCGCCTCGCGGGCGCCGGCGCCTCAGCGCCCGGTCATGCTCGGCAGGCCTTCGGCCGCCAGGCGGTCGATCAGCCGGTTCAGCAGCCGCTGCTCGTCCTTGCTGAACGGGGCCAGCAGGCGCCGTTCGCACTCCAGCACCATCGGCGCCACCACCTGGTACACCTCCACCCCGGCCGGGGTCAGGTGCAGCACCGAGCGGCGGCGGTCGTCGCCATGGGTCTCGCGCTGGATGAAGCCGCGCTCCAGCAGCCGCGCCACCGCCCGGCTCACCGCCACCTTGTCCATCGCGGTGCGCTCGGACACCTCGCCGGCCGACAGCCCCGGATACAGCGCCAGCACCGCCATCACCCGCCACTCGGTCACCGCCATGCCGTAGCGCTCGCCGTAGACGCGGGCGATGTTGCTGCTGATCCGGTTGGACAGCACGCTGATCCGGTACGGCAGGAACCGTTCCAGATCCAGGGAGGGCGGGTCGGGCGTCGGGGCGGGCGTGGCGATCGTCATGCTGCATTGCACCTTGCTGGTGGTTTCACTTGTAACTACAACGGAGGATACTACGGCCATTCTCGCGAGTCTGGCGTCCGTCCGCACCCGAAATTTCGGCCCGGCCGCCGCGACCCCGTCCTCCAGGAGACGCGTCATGAGTGCACAACCGCAACATCCGTCGCAGCCGGCCAACCTCGGCATGCAGGTCACCACCTTCGAGAACCCGATGGGCATCGACGGTTTCGAGTTCGTGGAATTCGCCGCGCCGGCCGGGCAGGGCGAGCAGTTGCACGCGTACTTCCGCAGCATGGGCTTCACCGCGGTGCTGCGCCATCGCCAGCGCGCCATCACCGTGTACCGCCAGGGCGGGGTCAACTTCCTGGTCAACGAGGAACCGGATTCCTTCGCCGCCGATTTCGCCGCCGCGCACGGCCCCAGCGCCTGCGGCTTCGCGATCCGCTTCCGGCACCCGGCCGACGAGGTCTTCGCCAAGGTGCTGGAGAACGGCGGCGAAGCCATCGCCGACAAGGCCGATACCCGCGCGGTGCCGGCGCCGGTGGTCAAGGGTATCGGCGACTGCATGCTGTACCTGGTCGACCAGTACGGCGAGAAGGGCTCGGTGTACACCGAGTTCGAGCCGGTGCCCGGCGCCGACCAGCAGCCGGCCGGCTTCGGCCTGACCTTCATCGACCACCTGACCCACAACCTGTACTTCGGCAACATGCAGCGCTGGTCTGATTACTACGAGCGCCTGTTCAACTTCCGCGAGATCCGTTACTTCGACATCAAGGGCGCCAAGACCGGGCTGGTGTCCAAGGCGATGACCGCGCCGGACGGCGTGGTGCGTATCCCGCTCAACGAGTCGTCGGACCCGAAGAGCCAGATCAACGAGTACCTGGACGCGTATCGCGGCGAAGGCATCCAGCACATCGCCTGCTTCACCGACGACATCTACGAAACGGTCGAGCGCATGCGCGCGGCCGGCGTCGCGTTCCTGGACACGCCGGAGACCTATTTCGAGGTGATCGACCGGCGCATTCCCAACCACGGCGAGGACGTGGCGCGGCTGGCGCGCAACAAGATCCTGATCGACGCCGACCCGGAGACCAAGCAGCGCAAGCTGCTGCAGATCTTCACCCAGAACTGCATCGGCCCGATCTTCTTCGAGATCATCCAGCGCAAGGGCAACGAGGGCTTCGGCGAAGGCAACTTCCAGGCGCTGTTCGAGAGCATCGAGCGCGACCAGATGAAGCGCGGCGTGCTCTGACGGCGGCGCGCGGGCGGCGTGCGCAGGCTGACAGCCAGCGCACGCCCACAACCAGCGGACGCTGACAGCCCATCGCGGAGAGTTCCGACCGCCGGTGTAGTCCCTCTCCCACCGGGAGAGGGGGGGAGGGTACGGTGGGATCATGACGATCAAGCCGCCCTTACCCACCACCACGCTGGCGCACGCACGTCAGCTACGTCGCACCATGACCGACGCCGAGCGCACACTATGGAGCTACCTGAGAAGCGGCCAGTTGCAAGGTTTCAAGTTCCGGCGCCAGTACCCGATCCCGCCGTATGCCGCAGATTTCTGCTGTGTGGCGGCAAAGCTGATTGTCGAAATCGATGGCGCGCAACACAGTGCGTCGGGCGACGCGGCAAGGACACGCTGGCTCGAATCGCAGGGCTGGCGGATCGTTCGCTTCTGGAACAACGACGTGCTGATTGCGAGCGACGCCATGATCCAGGCGATCTGCGACGCGACTGAGGCGCCGTCCCCTCACCCCAACCCCTCTCCTGGCGGGAGAGGGGCTTGATACCCAAGGCTCAAGCATATGCATGACCATCATCGCTACATGTCCGGCTTCGGCAACGAGTTCGCCACCGAGGCAGTCCCCGGCGCCTTGCCGGTCGGGCAGAACTCGCCGCAGCGCGTGGCCCATGGCCTGTATGCCGAGCAATTGTCCGGCACCGCGTTCACCGCCCCGCGCGGCGTCAACCGGCGCAGCTGGCTCTATCGCATCCGCCCGGCGGTACTGCATGGCGGCTTCGCCGCCTACGCCGGTGCCGCGGCGTTCCACAACGACTTCCAGCGCGGCCCGGTGCCGCCGGACCAATTGCGCTGGAGCCCGTTGCCGCTGCCGGAAACGCCGGTGGACTTCGTCGATGGCCTGTACACGATGGCCGGCAACGGCTCGGCCGAGGCCCAGCATGGCGTGGCGGTGCATCTGTACGCGGCCAACGCCTCGATGCAGGGCCGCTATTTCTACGATGCGGACGCGGAGTTGCTGATCGTGCCGCAGCTCGGCCGGCTGCGCCTGTGTACCGAGCTGGGCACGCTGGAGCTGGCGCCGCAGGAGATCGCGGTGATCCCGCGCGGCGTGCGCTTCCGCGTGGAGCTGCCCGACGGCCCCGCGCGCGGCTACGTGTGCGAGAACTTCGGCGGCCTGCTGCGGCTGCCGGACCTGGGGCCGATCGGCGCCAACGGCCTGGCCAATCCGCGCGACTTCCTCACCCCGGTGGCCGCCTACGAGGAGGACGAGGGCGCGTTCGAGCTGATCGCCAAGTTCCAGGGCCATCTGTGGCGCGCGCCGATCGGGCATTCGCCGCTGGACGTGGTCGCCTGGCACGGCAACTACGCCCCGTACAAGTACGACCTGCGCCGCTTCAACACCATCGGCTCGATCAGCTTCGACCATCCGGACCCGAGCATCTTCACCGTGCTGACCGCGCCCAGCGACACGCCCGGCACCGCCAACATGGATTTGGCGATCTTCCCGCCGCGCTGGCTGGTGGCGCAGCACACCTTCCGGCCGCCGTGGTTCCACCGCAACGTGGCCAGCGAGTTCATGGGCCTGGTGCATGGCGTCTACGATGCCAAGGCCGACGGCTTCGCCCCGGGCGGGGCATCGCTGCACAACTGCATGAGCGGGCACGGCCCGGACGCGGCCACCTTCGACAAGGCCTCGCAGGCCGATCTGTCGCGGCCGGACGTCGTCGCCGACACCATGGCCTTCATGTTCGAGACCCGCGCGGTGCTGCGCCCGACCGCACAGGCGCTGGACGCCGCGCATCGCCAGCGCGACTACCAGCAGTGCTGGCAGGGCCTGCGCCGGCACTTCCGCGCGCCCTGAGCGCGCGCAGGCGCGGCCGCGCTGCTCAGGCCACCGCCGAGGCTGCCGCTGCCGCGGATGCGGTCGCTGGGTTCAGGCGGCCTCCGCCGCGGCCGCCAGGGCGGCGTGCAGCGGCGCCGGCAGCACTTCCAGCACGCGCTCGCGGATGCGCTGCGCGTAGCGCTCGGAGGTCATCTCCGGCATCGCGCGCAGCGCCAGCGCGATCGCGCGCAGGGTGTCCTGTTCCTCGCGCGCGGCGCGCAACTGCTGCTGCAGCGCCGGCGAAGCGGGATGCCGCTGCAGTTGCAGCAGGTCCAGCAGATACATGCGTGCATTGAGCAGCGCACGCCGCGGGTCCGCCGGTGCAGGTGCGGCCGCCACCGTCGCCGCGGCGGTGCTGGTGCGGCCGTCGTCCAGGTAGCCCTGCTGCAGCAGTCCCTGCACGATCGCCTCGGCGCCGCGGCCGCCCAGCGTGGTCAGTTCCTCGACGCTGCGCTGGCCGTCGGCCAGGATCAGCACGCGTCGCTGGCGCATGTCCAGCGGCGCATCGTGCGATTGCAGTGCCGCAAGGGCGAGGGCGGTCTTGCGCGGATGCATGGCGGCGGCGTCGGTAGGCGCGCAGCGTGGCGCAGCGCGGTGAAATGCCGATGACAGGTGCGATGCGCTGGCGTGTCGGTGTCGGCAGCCACACTGCCATCGGCATGGTCGACCCCCTGGTCCGGGGCGCTGTGCGCCGCCGCGCTTGTTCGGCAGCGTGTCGCCGCCGTGCCGTGCAGGGCGAGGGCATGCACGCTAGCCTATACGCTGGTCCAGCGAGGAACTGCGATGAAGCCGATTCAACCAGGCGTGGCGGTTTTGCTGCTCGCGCTCGCCGCCTGCGACCGGCAGCCGCCAGCGCCGCCCCCCGCGCCTCCAGCACCGTCCGCGCCGGCTCCCGCACCCACCGCGACCGACGACGGCGCCTTGCCGCCGCCGGAGATCGACCAGCCCGACGGCGACGTGCCGCCGGCACAGGCCCCGGCCTCGGCGCTGCCGCCGGAGCTGGCCGCGGGCGACCGGCAACTGGCGCGTATCGACGGCTATGGCGACCTGCGCCTGGGCATGCCGGCGGCGCAGGCGCGCGCGGCCTGGGGCGGCGAACTCGACGGCCAACCCAGCGCCGGCAGCAGTTGCTACGTGCTGCGTCCGCGCTGGGCCAAGGGCAACCACCAGTTCGGCCTGATGGTCGAAGACGACACGCTGGTGCGCTACGACGTGCGCACCGCCAAGGAAACCGCGCCGGGCGGCGGCAAGGTCGGCATGGACCTGGCGCAGCTGCGCGCGCTGTACGCCGGCCGCCTGGAAGAGCAGCCGCACAAGTACGTCGAAGGCGCCAAGGTGCTGCGCGTGCGCGGCGATGCCGGCCAGCGTGGGGTGCTGGTGTTCGAGACCGACGCGGCCGGCAAGGCCGTCGCCTGGCGCGTGGGCCTGCCGCCGCAGGTGGATTATGTGGAGGGTTGTGGCTGAGGGGCCGGGATTAGGGAATCGGGAATGGGGATTCGTAAAAGCGGCTTTACCGAGCGGCTGAAAGACATGGGCTTACATCAGCCATAACGCTGCCTGCCTCCCGCTTTTACGAATCCCCAATCCCGACTCTCTAATCCCGACTCATCTCCCCAATCCCTAATTCCGAATCCCGGCCGCAAGCTGGCGGCGCTCGCGCCGCCGCGCACGGCGCGCGTACCAGCGTTCGCGCAGGCAGGAGAAGATCACATACAGCGCCGGGGTGCTGAGCAGGGTCAGGCTCTGCGAGATCAGCAGGCCGCCGATCATCGCGATGCCGAGCGGGCGGCGCAGTTCCGAGCCTTCGCCCAGGCCCACCGCCAGCGGCACCGCGGCCAGGATCGCCACCATCGTGGTCATCATGATCGGGCGGAAGCGCACGATGCAGGCCTCGCGCGCGGCCTCCAGCGGAGTCTTGCCGTGCTCGCGCTCGGCGACCAGGGCGAAGTCGATCATCATGATCGCGTTCTTCTTGACGATGCCGATCAGCAGCACCAGCGCGATCATCGAGATCACCGACAGCTCGGTGCCGGTCGCCCACAGCGCCAGCAGCGCGCCCATGCCGGCGGCCGGCAGGGTGGAGAGGATGGTCACCGGGTGCACCAGGCTCTCGTAGAGCATGCCCAGCACGATGTAGACCACCACGATCGCGGCCAGCACCAGCACCAGCATCGAGTTCGGCTGCAGTTGCACGCCGAAGCCGCCGCCGTCGGCGATGCGGATGTCGCCGGGCATGCGCAGCCCGGCCACGGTGGCGGCGATGATCGCATCGCCCTCGCCGGTGCTCACGCCTGGGGCCAGGTTGTAGCTCAGGTCCATGGTCGTGTACTGGTTCATGTGGGTGATCTGCGACGGCGCCAGGCCGGGTACCTGGTGCGCCACCGCGGTCAGCGGGATCATCGTGCCGTTGCGGGTGGGCACGTAGATGCGGTTCAGTGCCGCCGGCGTGGCGGTCTGGTCCGGCAGCGCGTTGACCACCACGCTGTACTGGTTGAGGTCGGAGTAGATGGTGGAGATCTGGCGCTGGCCGAACGCGCCGTACAGCGCGCCGTCGATGGCGCCGATCGACACGCCCAGGCGCGCGGCCAGGGCACGGTCGATGACGATGTTCTGGCGCAGGCCGGCGTTGTCCACGTCGGTGCCGACATCGCGCAGCTTGGGGTTCTTCTTCAGCGCGGCCTGCAGCTTGGGCAACCACTCCTGCAACTGGGCGTTGTCGTTGCCCTGCAGCGAGACGCGGTACTGCGCGCCCTGGCTGGTGCCGCCGCCGCCGTCGCTGGGCAGGTCCTGGATCGCGCGCAGGCGCAGCTGCAGGTCCGGGTAGCGGTCGGCCTTGGCGCTGAGCCGCGCCAGCACCTCGGCGGTGGTCTCGGTACGGCCTTCGTCGCGGCGCTTGAGTTCGATGTTGAAGCTGGCGCTGGAGCCCTGCCGGCTGCTGCCCAGGCGCGCGCCGACGATCTTCACCGCCGGGTCGGACATCAGCATGTCGGTGATGCGGCGCTGGCGGTTGACCATGTCGGCGAAGGACACGGTGGCGCTGGAGGTGGCGCGGCCCCAGATCAGGCCGGTGTCCTGCGCCGGGAACGAACCCTTCTTGACCGCACCGGCCAGGAATACCGTGGCCACGATCAGCAGCAGTGGGGTCAGCGCCAGCAACAGCGCGTGGCGCAGCGCGAAGTCCAGGGCCACGGTGTACACGCGCAGCATGCGTTCGTGCATGCGTTCCAGCCAGGCGCCGACGCGGCCGGGCTGTTCCGGCTCGGCGTGCGCGGACAGGAAGCGGCTGCACAGCGCCGGGGTGAGCGTCAGCGACACCACCGCCGAGACGCAGATCGCCGCGACCAGGGTGACGGTGAACTCGCGGAAGAACACCCCGATCATGCCGCTGGCGAACAGGATCGGGATGAACACCGCCACCAGCGAGGCGGTGATCGAGACGATGGTGAAACCGATCTCGCGCGCGCCGGCCAGCGCCGCCTCCAGCCGCGACATGCCCTCGTCGAGGTGGCGCATGATGTTCTCGATCACCACGATCGCATCGTCGACCACGAAGCCGATCGCGATCACCAGCGCCAGCAGGCTCAGGTTGTTGAGGGTGAAGCCCATGACGTACATCGCCAGCGCCGCGCCGGCCAGCGACAGCGGCACGGTGGCCGCGGCGATCAGGGTCGGCGCCAGGCGGCGCAGGAACAGCGCCATGGTCAGCACCACCATCGCCAGGCTGATCATCAGCGTGGCCTGCACCTCGTTGAGCGAGGCGCGGATGGTCGGGGTGCGGTCGAAGTACGCCGTCATCTTGGTGCCCGGCTGCAGGTAGGTGCGCAGCATCGGGATCTCGGCCTTGACCCGGTCCACCGTCTCCACGATGTTGGCGCCGGCGCGGGTGAACACGTACATCACCACCGCCGGCTTGCCGTCGAACCAGGCCGCCTGGTAGGCGTCCTGCTGGCCGTCGTAGACGTTGGCGATGTCGCGCAGGCGCACCGCGCGGCCCTGCTGCTGGCTGATCACCACCTGGCCGAAGTCGGCGGCCTTGGCCACCGCGTCGTTGGCGACGATGGCGGTGGTGGTGGCGCCGTCGCTGAGGAAGCCGGTGGGCGAGGTGACGTTGGCCGCGCGCACCGCGTTGCGCAGGTCGTCCGGGGTCAGGCCCATGGCGTTGAGCGCGCGCAGGTTCACGTCCACCCGCACCGCCGGCGTGGAGGCGCCGCCGATGTCCACCGAGGACACGCCGCTGATCTGGCGCAGGCGCTGCGCCAGCAGCGAATCGGCGACGTTGTACAGCTCGTCGGCCGACTGCGTGTCCGAGGTCAGGGCGATGGCGATGACCGGGTCGTCGTTGGGATTGGCCTTCTGGTAGCGCGGCGTGGCCAGGCCGGAGGGCAGGTCGGCCTGCGCGGCATTGATCGCGCTCTCCACGTCCTGCGCCGCCGAGTCGATGTTGCGGTTGCTCTGGAACACCATGAACACCTGGCTGTTCCCCTCCGAACTGGAGGACCGCATGGTGTCGATGCCGGGCACCTGGCCCAGGTGCCGTTCCAGCGGCGCGGTGACCGTAGCGGCCATGGTCGCGGCGTCGGCGCCGGCCTGGCTGGCCTGCACGAAGATCACCGGGATCGAGATGTTCGGCAGCGCCGCCACGCCCAGGCGCAGGTAGCACATCATGCCGATCACGAACAGGCCGATGGCCAGCAGCGCGGTGCCGATGGGGCGGCGGATGAAGGGCGCGGAGATGTTCATGGGGCCGGGAATGGGGAATGGGGAATCGGGAATCGCAGCACGCGCCCGGCGTCAGTCTTCCGAGGATCCGGCAGGGAGTGAACGAGCCGGCAGCGCGCGGACACGCCGCTTTCCGATTCCCGATTCCCGACTCCCCATTCCCGGCGCCTCACGCCCGCCCCTCCGCCGCCGTCGCATGCCGCGCCGCGTGGCGCTCGCGCCAGGCGCGCACGCGCTCGGAGACGCGTTCCATGTACAGGTAGATCACCGGCGTGGTGTACAGGGTGACCAGCTGCGACAGCAGCAGGCCGCCGACGATGGCGATGCCCAGCGGCCGGCGCAGTTCCGAACCGATGCCGTCGCCCAGCGCCAGCGGCAGCGCGCCGAGCATCGCCGCGGCGGTGGTCATCATGATCGGGCGGAAGCGCAGCAGGCAGGCGCGGCGGATCGCATCGTGGGCACTGGCGCCCTCGCGGCGCGCGTCGATCGCGAAGTCGATCATCATGATCGCGTTCTTCTTGACGATGCCGATCAGCAGCACGATGCCGACGATGCCGTCCACCGACAGGCTCAGCCCGCACAGCATCAGCGCCAGCAGCGCGCCGACGCCGGCCGGCGGCAGCGTGGAGATGATCGTCAGCGGGTGGATGTAGCTCTCGTAGAGCACGCCCAGCACGATGTAGATCAGCACCACCGAGGCCAGCAGCAGCCACACCACGTCGGTCTGGCTGCCGGTGAACTCGGCGGCCTTGCCGATGAACTCGGCATGCAGCTGCGGCGGCAGCTGCAGCTGCGCGCGGGTCTGTTCGATCGCCGCCACCGCCTGCGACAGCGAGTAGCCCGGCGCCAGGTTGAACGAGACGGTCACCGCCGGCAGCTGCTGCTGGTGGCTGACCACCAGCGGCGTGGTCGACTGCTTGGCCTCGGCCACCGCCGCCAGCGGCACGGTGCCGCCGCTGCCGACGGTGATGCCGGTGTTCTGCGCGCCGATGCCGGTGGCGGTGGAGGAGTTGCTGGAGGTGGTCTGGCCGAAGCTGGTGGCGTTGCTGGCGGTCAGCGCGCCGCTGCCGTTGCTGGCCACCGCCAGCTGGTTCAGCAGCGCGGTGCTGGTGCGGAACTCCGGCGCCACTTCCAGCACCACGCGGTACTGGTTGAGCTGGGTGAAGATGGTGGAGATCTGGCGCTGGCCGAAGGCGTCGTACAGGGTGTCGTCGATGGTCTGCATCGGCACGCCCAGGGTGCTGGCCTTGTCGCGGTCCACGTGCAGTTCCAGCGCGCGGCCCTGGTTGGCCAGGTTGTTGTCCACGTCGGCCAGCTCCGGGCGCTTGCGCAGCGCCTCGGTCAGGCGCGTGGCCTGGGTCGCCAGTTCGGTGCTGTCCACGTCCGACAGCGAGTACTGGTACTCGGTGGCGGCCACGCGGGTGTCCAGGGTCACGTCCTGCACCGGCTTCAGGTACAGCGCCACGCCGGGCAGCCCGGCCACCGCCTTCTGCAGCCGCGGCAGCAGGTCTTCCAGGCTGTCGCGGTCGCTGCGCGGCTTCAGCACGATGCTGAGCTGGCCCTGGTTGAGCGTCGGGTTCATCGAGCCGGCGCCGATGAAGGCGGCCACGCCGGTCACCGCCGGGTCGCGCCGCAGCGCTTCGGCCACCGCCTGGGTGCGCTGCTCCATCTGCGGGAACGCCACATTCTGGTCGGCCTGGACCACGCCGGTGATCAGCCCGGTGTCCTGCTCGGGCAGCAGGCCCTTGGGGATCACCACGTACAGCAGCACGGTCAGCACCATGGTCGCCAGCGCCACCAGCAAGGTCAGCTTCTGGTGCCCCAGCACCCAGTCCAGGCTGCGCTCGTACAGCCCCACGGTGCGCGACCACAGCGTGGTCTTGCCGGCCGCCGCCGCGCGCTCGTGCGCGTCCTCGCCCTCGGGCAGGGCGTCGGGCTTGAGCAGGTAGGCGCACATCATCGGCGTGAGCGTCAGCGACACCAGCATCGAGATCACCACCGCGATGCTCAGCACCCAGGCGAACTCGTGGAACAGGCGGCCGGTGACGCCGGGCATCAGGATCAGCGGCAGGAACACCGCCACCAGCGACACGGTCAGCGACAGCACGGTGAAGCCGATCTGGCGCGCGCCGATCTCCGCGGCCTCGCGGCCGCTCTTGCCCTGTTCGATGTAGCGCACGATGTTCTCGATCATCACGATCGCATCGTCGACCACGAAGCCGGTGGCCACCACCAGCGCCATCAGCGACAGGTTGTCCAGCGACATGCCGGCGAAGGCCATCACCGCGAAGGTGCCGGCCAGCGACAGCGGCACCGCCACCGACGGGATCACCGTGGCCCACAGCCGGCGCAGGAACACGAAGATCACCGCCACCACCAGGCCGATGGTCAGGATCAGGGTGAACTTGACCTCGTGCACCGAGGCGCGGATGGTCTCGGTGCGGTCGGAGAACACGTCCAGGTGCACGCCGGCCGGCAGCACCCCTTGCAGCTGCGGCAGGATCGCGCGGATCTGCTCCACGGTCTGCACGATGTTGGCGCCGGGCTGGCGGCGCACTTCCAGCAGCACCGCCGGCTTGCCGTCGGCCCAGGCGGCGAGCTGGTCGTTCTCCACCCCGTCCACCACCTTGGCCACGTCCGACAGCCGCACCGGCGCGCCGTTTCTGTAGCTGATGACGGTGTCGCGGTACTCGGCGGCGCTGGACAGTTGGTCGTTGGTGCCGATGCTGTAGGACTGGGTCTTGCCGTTCAGCGAGCCCTTCGGCGCGTTGACGTTGGTCTGGGTCAGCGCGCTGCGCAGCGCCTCCAGGGTCAGGCCCATGTTCGACAGCTGCGCCGGATTGACCTGGATGCGCACCGCCGGGCGCACGTTGCCGGCGATCGACACCAGGCCCACGCCCGGCACCTGCGACAGGCGCTGGGCCAGGATCGAGTCGGCGTAGTTGTTGACCTCGCGCAGCGGCAGCGTGTCGGAGCTGAGCTTGAGGGTGAGGATCGCCGCGTCGGCCGGGTTCACCCGGTTGTAGACCGGCTGGTAGGGCAGCGAGGAGGGCAGGGTGGACTGGCGGATCGCCGCCTGCACGTCCTGCGCGGCGATGTCGATGTCGCGGTCCATCGCGAACTGCAGCACGATCGTGGACAGGCCGGCCGACGAGTCGGAGGTCATCATCTGCAGCCCGGAGATCTGCCCGAGCTGGCGTTCCAGCGGCGTGGTCACCAGCGAGGCCATGGTGCTGGCGTTGGCGCCGGGGTACTGCGTGGTCACCACCAGGCTGGGCGCGTCGATTTCCGGCAGCGCCGACACCGGCAACTGCCGGTAGCCGAGGATGCCGAGCAGCAGCACGCCTGCCATCAGCAAGGTGGTGGCGATCGGGCGGCGGATGAAGATCGTCGAAAAGCCCACGGGGAGGATCCTTGCTGGTGAGAGTCCGGCGCGGCCGCGCCGGCGCCGGGAGTTACGGCGGAATCAGCGGCGGTCGTGGCCCGGCGCCGCGATCGCGGCGCCGGACGGGAACGTCGCTTGCGGGCGACCCGGCGCGTGCCGGCCGCGCGTGCGCGGCACGGCCGTCGCCGGCGTGCGCGGCGCGCTCAGCGCGGCCCGCCGCCGCCGCGGCGTCCGCCGCCGCGCTGCTGCTTGCCCTCGGCCGCCTTCAGCTCGGCCTCGGTCGGCTCCGGCGGCGCCTCGCCCGGCTTCAGCGGGGTCACCTTGATGCCGGGCTTGAGCCGGAACTGGCCTTCGGTGACCACCCGCTCGCCGGCCTTCAGGCCCTCGGTCAGTTGCACATGGCTGTCGCCCACTTCCGCGCCCTGCTTCACCGTCTGCATCTTGACCGTATTGTCGGCCTGCACCACGTACACGTAGTCGCCATCGGGGCCGCGCTGCACCGCCTGGGT
Organism: Xanthomonas sp. NCPPB 901; assembly: GCF_056725085.1. Classification (NCBI taxonomy): domain Bacteria; kingdom Pseudomonadati; phylum Pseudomonadota; class Gammaproteobacteria; order Lysobacterales; family Lysobacteraceae; genus Xanthomonas; species Xanthomonas sp. NCPPB 901. The sequence continues at coordinate 709,153 of NZ_CM161511.1, forward strand.
CGGCACCACCACCCCGTCGGGCACGGTGCGCAGGGTCAGGCGCACGTTGACGAACTGGCCCGGCCACAGCGCCCGGTCGCCGTTCGGGAACACCGCGCGGACCTTGAAGGTGCCGGAGTCGGCGCTGATCTGATTGTCGATCACGTCGACCTGGCCGTCGCTGGCGATCGGATGCGCATCGGTGCGGTCCAGCGCCGCCACCGGCAGCGGCGCCGCCGCCTGCGCCTGGCGCACGTCCTGCAGCTGGATCTCGGGCAGGTTGAAGGTCACGTAGATCGGGTGCACCTGGGTGATGGTGACGATGGTGGTGCTGGTGCTGACGATGTTGCCCACGTCCACCCCGCGGATGCCGGCGATGCCGTCGTTGGGGGCGAGGATGCGGGTGTACTGCAGCTGCACCTGCGCCGCGCGCATCTGCGCGTCGTTGGCGGCGACCGCCGCTTCGTACTGCGCCACCTGGTTGCGCTGGGTATCCAGGTCGGTCTTGGCCACGTACTGGCGGTAGGCCGGCGAGTCGGAGCGCTGGAAGGTGGAGCGCGCGGTGGCCAGCAGCGCCTGGTTCTGGCGCTTGCTCGCCGCGGCCTGGTCGTAGCTGGCCTGCAGCGAACGCGGATCGATCTGCGCCAGCAGCTCGCCCTTCTTGACTTCCTGGCCCTCGCGGAAGTTCAGGCTCATCAGCTGGCCGCCGACCTGCGGGCTGACGGTGACGGTGTTCAGCGCGGTCGCCGTGCCGGTGGCGGTGGCGTAGATCGGCACGGTCTGGCTGCTCGCGGCCACCACCGTCACCGGGACCGGGGTGGCATCGCCGTCCTCGCCCGTGCCGGCGCCCCTGTGGCCGCCGCCGCGCATGACGCGCATCCCCACCACCACCACGGCCACCGCTGCGAGGATCAGCAGTGCAATCTTCCAGAAACGCGACATCCGGGGAAACTCCTGTGGCGAGGCGGGGTGGAGGGCCCTCCCGCAGTGGCTGGTGACGAGCGAGGAAGCATATCGCCGGCGCGTTGCGATTGGACCATGACTGAAGGGGCAGACCCCGCGGGCGGGCAGGGCCGGTCGTCCGCTCTGGCAACGCACCCGTGGCGCATCGGTTGACACGGATTCGCAAGGGTTTTTTCCCCGCAGCGGGATCCACGGCCGCCCCGGGCCGGCCGCCGATGCACTACATTGACTGAACGCCCGTTCCGTCCCCACCTGGAGTCCTGTCATGCCGCGCCTGTCCCGCCTGCTGTCCGCGATGCTGTTCGCCGTCCCCGCCCTGGCCTGTGCGCAGAGCGCCGAGCGCCCGGAGGTGACGGCCGCCGCGGCCAAGTTGCAGGCCAAGGTGGTGGAGTGGCGGCGCGACTTCCACCAGCACCCGGAGCTGTCCAACCGCGAGGAGCGCACCGCCGCCAAGGTCGCCGAGCGGCTGCGCGCGCTGGGCCTGAAACCGCAGACCGGCATCGCCCACCACGGCGTGGTGGCGATCGTCAAAGGCGCGCTGCCGGGGCCGAGGATCGCCCTGCGCGCGGACATGGACGCGCTGCCGGTGACCGAGCAGACCGGCCTGCCGTTCGCCTCCAAGGCCACCGGCGAGTACCGCGGCGAGACCGTGGGGGTGATGCACGCCTGCGGCCACGACGCCCACACCGCCATCCTGCTCGGCGTGGCCGAGGCCCTGGTGGCGATGCGCGCGCAGTTGCCGGGCGAGGTCATGCTGGTGTTCCAGCCGTCGGAGGAGGGCGCGCCCGGCAACGAGGAGGGCGGCGCTTCGCTGATGCTCAAGGAAGGCCTGTTCCGCGACTTCAAGCCGCAGGCGGTGTTCGGACTGCACGTGTTCTCCAGCGTCCAGGCCGGCAAGATCGCCGTGCGCGGCGGCCCGCTGATGGCCGCGTCGGACCGCTTCAGCATCAAGGTGATCGGCCGCCAGACCCACGGCTCGGCGCCGTGGAACGGCATCGACCCGATCGTCGCCAGCGCCGACCTGATCGGCGCCGCGCAGAGCGTGATCAGCCGCCGCGCCAACCTGTCCAAGCAGCCGGCGGTGCTCAGCTTCGGCGCGATCAAGGGCGGCATCCGCTACAACATCATTCCCGACGACGTGGAGATGGTCGGCACCATCCGCACCTTCGACGAGGGCATGCGCCAGCAGATCTTCGCCGACCTCAAAACCGTGGCCGAGCACACCGCCGCCGCGCACGGCGCCAAGGCCGAGGCGCACGTGCCCGACCAGGACGGCAACCCGGCCACGGTCAACGACCCGGCGCTGACCGCGCGCATGCTGCCCAGCCTGCAGGCCGTGGTCGGCGCCGGCAACGTCTACGAACCGCCGCTGCAGATGGGCGCGGAGGATTTCTCGTACTACGCGCAGCAGGCGCCGGCGATGTTCTTCTTCGTCGGCGCCACCGGCCCCGGCATCGACCCGGCGACCGCGCCCAGCAACCACTCGCCGCAGTTCCTGCTCGACGAAACCGCCCTGGACGTGGGTCTGCGTGCCTTGCTGCAGGTGTCGTTGGATTATCTGGGGGCGAAGCCGCAGGCCTGATGGGCCGGGATTGGGGAGTCGGGGGTGGGGATTCGTAGAAGCGGCGGTGCTGCAGTGCCGTGAGCGTGGCGCGAGTGGATCCGTAGGAGCGGCTTCAGCCGCGGCGGGCATTACCGGGAAGGCTGTCGCGGCCGAGCCGCTCCTGCACAGCGGCACTCGATCGCCTCTTGTGGGAGCGACTTCAGTCGCGACGCATGACGCCTCGACGCGACGCAAGCACCTCGACGCAAGCGCGCGCCGCTTCGCTTTTGCCAATCCCGAATCCCCCCTCCCGAATCCCCACCCATACACCTGCCAGCCAGAACGCGCCCGCTACACTGCCCCGCATGAACACCCCCCAGGATTCCAGCCTCGGTCGCGAGGTCGCTTACCCGTCGCAGTACGATCCGGCACTGCTGTTTCCCATCCCGCGCGCTGCTGCGCGGACCGAGATCGGCCTCGATGCGGGAGCGTTGCCGTTCTTCGGCGTGGATCGCTGGCACGCCTACGAACTGAGCTGGCTCGATGCGCAGGGCAAGCCCTGCGTCGCCACCGCGACCCTGCAGGTGCCGTGCGCCTCGCCGAACCTGATCGAATCCAAGTCGCTCAAGCTCTATCTCAACTCGCTCAACGCGATGCGCTTCAACAGCGCCGAGGCGCTGCGCAGTTGCATCGTCACCGATCTGTCCACGCGCGCCGGCGCCGACGTGGCGATGGAGTTCGGCCTGCCGCCGATCGACACGCTGGGCGAGGGCGAATCGCTGGACGTGCTGGACATCGCCATCGACTGCTACGGCCCGCCTCGCCCGGACTTCCTCTCCGCCGCCGAGGGCGACGTGGTCGAGGAAACCCTGACCAGCGAATTGCTCAAGTCCAACTGCCCGGTCACCGGCCAGCCGGACTGGGCTTCGCTGCATGTGCGCTACCGCGGCGGACGCATCGACCGCGAAGGGCTGCTGCGCTACCTGATCAGCTTCCGCGAGCATGCCGGCTTCCACGAGCAGTGCGTGGAGCGCATCTTCCACGACCTGATGACGCGCTGCCGCCCGCAGTCGCTGCAGGTGGAGGCACGCTATACCCGCCGCGGCGGCCTGGACATCAATCCCTGGCGGGCCACCGCGGACGTGGCCGAGCCGCTGAGCTTCCTGCGCGATCTGCGCCAGTAGCCGTTGCCGCGGCGCGCGCGGTGCGCCGATGCCAACATGTCAGAGCCACGCGCCGCTGCAGGCGTGCGGTCGGCCGCTATCGCGCTGTAGCGGACAAAGCCCAGGCGCGACGACGTCCGCGACGTCGCGCCACGCCTGAACCGCGTCCCTGCGATTCACGGCCGCGCGATCCTTTTTTAACAAACGCTGTGACACCGTGGCACCGTCCCATCCCGCATGGAGCTACGCGATGAACAGTGACAAGCGCGCCGATTTCTCGGCGGTCACCGCCAAGGTGGACACCACCGCCGACGTCGTGCAGAAGGCGGACTTCTCCGCCGTGCAGGGCACGGTCGACAGCACCGCCGAGCAGGTGCAGCAGGTTTACGTGGTCAAGCCCGGCGATTCGTTGTCCAAGATCGCCAAGCTGCACTACGGCGACGGCAATGCCTGGACCCGCATCTTCGAGGCCAACCGCGATGTCCTCGCCGACCCCGACAAGATCTATCCGGGACAGACGCTCAAGCTGCCCGCCGGCACCTGACGCCCGTCCACCCTGCGTTTCCTTCGCCACCCCGACAGGAGTCCCGTTCCAATGAAAACCCGTTCGATGTCCCCGTTTTCGCCGTTGCTGATCGCCATGGTCGGCACCCTGGCGCTAGCCGGCTGCAAGAAGCAGGACCAGGAACAGCAGGTCTCGCCCGATCCCACCTCGTCCGCGCCCACCGAGCAGATGCCGGGCCCGGCCGCGACCGCCCCCGAGCCGTCGGCGCCGGCCGCCACGGTGGTGACCGTCGCCGCGATCGCGGTCGGCAACACCGCCGCCGCCGACAAGTCGGTCGCGCCGCTGACCACGCTGGGCAGCAAGGACACGATCATCGTGTCGGTGAAGACCGAGGGCTCGGCCACCAACGCCAATGTCGGCGCCAAGCTGCTGTTCCAGGACGGACAGACCGCCGGCGATCTCAGCCAGGCGCTGAACACCAGTGGCGCCGAGACCACCAATTTCCAGTTCACCAATCCCAAGGGCTGGCCGGTCGGCAAGTACAAGGCCGAAGTCACCGTCAATGGGCAGCCGGCGGGTACGCCGCAGGAGTTCGAGGTGAAGTGATCCGGGGCGCACGTCGCCCGATCACGGGCCGCCCCTGCCGTCTCTCTCCCGGCAGGGGCGGAACGCTGGCGCAGCCGCGAGGCTGCGCCTTTTTTATGCGCGATCCGATGGCGTCGGCAGCATGCCCGGCGTGGTCGCTCACGACGGCGTTCAGGGCGCCTCCACTACGACGCAACGCCTCCTGTAGGAGCGGCTTCAGCCGCGACGGGCGTTACCGGGAATGCCCCGTCGCGGCTGAAGCCGTTCCTACGACCTGCGACCTGCGGCGGTGCACGCTGCATCCGGCTTGATTGCGGCGAAGGCAGGCGATTGCAGGTGCCCTTCCGTCCCGGCGCACTTCCTGGAAGACGCCTGCCACGCACTGGTCCGCAGCACGGTCCGCGCGCAACCCCGTCGGCCAGCGACGCCTGCGCGCTGCTGCGCATGGCAGATAGCGCCCGGCGATCAGTGCGGCGCGTGCAGATCCAACACGCGCCCACCCATCACCACCTGCTGCAGGCGCAGGGCGCTGTCCAGCACCACCAGGTCGGCGCGGGCCTCGGGCGCGATGCGGCCGCGGTCGCCCAGGCCCAGGTAGTCGGCCGGGAAGGTGGACACGCGCTGCGCGGCATCGGCCAGGTCCAGGCCGGCCTGCACCAGGTTGCGCAGCGCCTGGTCCATGGTCAGCGCGCTGCCGGCCAGCGAGCCGCTGGCCAGGCGCACGCAGCCGCCGCACTTGTGCACGCGCTGCTCGCCCAGCGCGTACTCGCCGTCGGGCATGCCGGTGGCGGCGGTGGCGTCGGTCACCGCGTACAGGCGCGGAATCGCGCGCGCGGCCAGGCGGATCACCCCGGGGTGGACGTGCTGCAGGTCGGGAATGAGTTCGGCGTACTGCGCATGCGCCAGCGCCGCGGCGGCGATGCCGGGGCGGTAGTGGTCCACGCCGGTCATGCCGTTGAACAGGTGGGTGAAGCCGGCCGCGCCGGCCTGCAGCGCGGCCACCCCGTCCTCGTAGCTGCCGGCGCTGTGGCCGAGCTGCACGCGGATGCCCAGCGCGGTCAGTGCCGGAATCAGCGCGGTGTGTGCGCCGATCTCCGGGGCCAGGGTCAGCACCCGGATCGGCGCCAGCGCGTGCCACTGCTGGACCAGGGCAAGGCTGGCCTCGACCGTGCGGTCGGGCTGCGCGCCGAGCCGCTGCGGGCTGATGAAGGGCCCTTCCAGGTGCACGCCGGCGATGCTGGCCGCGTCGGCATCGGGCGCGGCCATGGTCGCGGCGACGCCGCGCAGCGCGTGCGCGATCTCGTCGACGCCGGCGGTCATGGTGGTCGCCAGCAGGGTGGTGGTGCCGAAGCGCAGGTGGGCGCGGGCGATGCGCCGCGCCGCCTCGCCGCCCTGCATCAGGTCCACGCCGGCGGCGCCGTGCACGTGCAGGTCGACGAAGCCGGGCAGGATCAGCGGCAGCTGCGGATCGTCGCCGCCGCTGTGGTCGTCCACCTGCAGTCGGCGCACGTGGCTGTCGAAGTGGACGTGGCCGCGACGCCAGCCCAGCGGGGTCAGCAGGCGCCCGTGCAGGGAGCGGGTATCGGTCATGGCGATGGCTCGGCGATGATCACCTCGATGCCCAGCCGCTGCAGCCCCTCGCGGGTGGCCTCGTCGATGCCGGCGTCGGTGATGATGGCGTGGATCTGGTCCAGGCGGGCGATGCGGTGCAGGCTGACCCGGCCGAACTTGGAGGCGTCGGTCAGTACCACGATGCGCCGCGCGCGCTCGACCATGCGGTGGTTGAGGCGCGCCTCGGCCTCGTCGTGGGTGGTCAGGCCGAACTGCAGGTCCAGCCCGTCCACGCCCAGGAACAGCGTGTCGAACCCGTAGGCGTTGAGGCTGGCCTCGGCCTGGCTGCCCTGCAGCGACAGCGATTGCTGGCGCAGCTGGCCGCCGGTGAGCAGCACGTTGATGCCCGGCGCGTTGGCCAGTTCCCAGGCGATGTTGAGGCCGTTGGTCATCACCGTGACGTCGCGGTGCCCGCGCAGGTGCCGGGCCAGCGTCATCGTGGTCGAGCCGGAGTCGATGATGATGTTGGCGCCGGGCTGCACCATGCGCGCGGCGCAGGCGCCGATGGAGTCCTTCAGCGGCAGGTTCAGCGCGTCCTTCTCGTGGATGTCCTGTTCCTGCGGCGGCGTGCGCATCAACGTGGCGCCGCCGTGGGTGCGCGTGGCCAGGCCCTGCGCCTCGAACTGGTTGAGGTCGGCGCGGATGGTCACCGCCGACACGCCGAAGCGTTCGACCAGGTCGGCGACCTGCACCGCGCCGTGTTCGAGCAGCGACTGCAGGATCTGCTGGCGGCGGGAGCGGGTGTTGCGCATGGCCATTCTCGGATTCGCGGGCGACCGGGAAGATTAGCCGTTCGCCGCGACGCCGGCAGCCGCATCCGTATGCGGCCGGCGCGCGCCGGCGCGGTTGGCGCTGCAGGCGCGGGCGTATTCGCCCAGGCACTGGCCGATGCGGTGCTGGACCAGCGCGGCCGGGGTGTTGGCGAGGCGGCCGGCGCGCACCGCACGGTACTGCTCGGGCAGGAACTGGCTGAGCAGCACCAGCGGCGGCGGGTGCCGTTCCAGGTTGGCGAACAAGCTGTCCACCGCCTCGCGCACCGCCGGCTCACCCCAGTAGTAGCGGCAGCGGTCGCTGAAGGAGTAGCGGCGCAGCAGGCGCTGCTCGCTCGCGTCGCCCTGATAGTAGGGTTGCCATGCCCCCGGTTGCGCCAGCATCGCCGCGTCCAGCGCCTGCGGCAGCCACGAGCACTGCGCGGCCGGCAGCAGTTCGGCCTCGATCGCCGCCAGTGCGCACAGCGCCTCGCGGTAGGCGAAGGTGGCGGCCGGGCCGACCTTGAGGATCGCGAAGTGGTCGCGCACCAGCGCGTGCAGCGCGTCCTCGCGCTGGTAGTCGGTGGAGTGCGCCTCGAACACGATGCGCGGCTGCCGCTCGAGGAAATCGGCCAGCGCGGCGGCGGCGGCCGGGTCGTAGTCGTGCACGGCGCTGTGGTCGAAATCCACGCCCGGCTGCACCACCAGCGCGATCACCCGCTGCCAGGCCGCCCGCAACGCCGGCGTGTCGAACGCCTGCCGGTGGATCGCCAGGGTCTGCGCGGCCGCGGCCGGCGTGGTCACCTGCAGGCCACCGGCCAGCGAGGCTTCGCCGCCGGGCACCGGCACTTCGGTGCCGATCACGTACACCGGCGGCGGCAGGCCGTGTGCGGCGGCGGTGCGCTCGGCGATCTCGGCCAGCTCGGCCGAGCGCGCGGCGACGATGGCATCGGGCAGCGGCACCGGGTCGTCGGCGCAGGCCATGCTGCAGTCCAGGTGGATCTTGTGGAACCCCGCGGCGACGTAGTCCGCGATCAGCACGCGCGCATGCGCCATGGCCTCGGCGGCCGGCCCCTTCTGCCAGGCATTGGGGCCGAGGTGGTCGCCGCCCAGGATCAGCCGCGCGCGCGGAACGCCTTCGGCCTCGGCCAGGGCGCCGACGTAGTCGCGGTACTGCGCCGGGGTCATGCCGGTGTAGCCGCCGAACTGGTCGACCTGGTTGGAGGTGGCTTCCACCAGCAGCAGCGTGTCGTGGGCCAGCGCCACCTGCATCGCCGCGCGCAGCACCTGCGCGTTGCTGCAGCAGACGCTGTACAGGCCGACGTTGGCGCCGGCGCGGTGGGAGGCGAGCAGGGTCTGCAAGGGCGACATGGGAACTCCGACGGCTCAGGAATAGGCGGGATGGCAGGCCAGCAGCGCGGCGCCGCGGGCGCCACCGGCATCGCCGAAGCGCGGCGGCACGATCGGCGGCACCTGCACGCCGGCGAACAGGTGCGCGGCGACGGCGTCGGGCAGCTGCCGGTACAGCGGCCGGTATTGCGACAGCCCGCCGCCGAGCACGATCACGTGCGGGTCCAGCGCCAGCACCACTGCGGCCAGGCTGTGGCCGAGCAGGTCGCGGTGGATGTCCAGCGCCTGCCGCGCGCGCGCGTCGCCGGCTTCGGCCTGGGCGATCACCGCGCTGGCGTCGGCGGCGTCGCTGCCGAGATGGCGCGCGATCGCCGCCACGCCGCTGCCGGACACGTAGCGCTCCACGCAACCCTGCATGCCACAGCCGCAGTCCAGCAGCGGCAGGCGATGGCGCTGCAGCAGGTGCCCGGGCACGCTCCAGTGGCCCCATTCGCCGGCGATGCCGTTGCAGCCGGCGAGCAGGCGGCCGTGCACGCAGAAGCCGCCGCCGGCACCGGTGCCGAGGATGGCGCCGAACATGCTGGGATAGCCGTCGGCGGCGCCGCCGTGCGCTTCGGACAGCGCGAAGCATTGCAGGTCGTTGCCGATATGCAGCGGGCGCGACAGCCGCGCCTGCAGGTCCTGCGCCACGCACTGGCCGGTCAGCGCCGGCACGTTCGCGCTCAGCTGGCGGCCGCTGCGGCGGTCGCGCACCCCGGGCAGGGCGATGCCGAGGGCGCTGTCGCGGCGGCCGAGCGCGGCATCGGCCTCGGCCACCAGCGCCACCACCGCCTGCAGGAAACCGGCGTAGTCGCCCTGCGGCGTGGCCACGCGGCGCCGCCACACCACCTGCAGCGCGGCGTCGCAGGCCACCAGTTCGATCTTGGTGCCGCCGACGTCGAGGCCGTAGCAGGTGGGCGCGCCCGGCTCAGCCATGGTGGATGGTGACGCCCTGGACCACGCGGTTGACGGTGCCGTCGGGGAATGGATTGTCCGGCGTCAGGCCGAGCGCGGCCGAACGCTGCAGCGCGAACAACTGCGCAAAGCCCAGCCACAGCGGCGCCAGCCACGGATCGTCCAGGCCGGCGACGGCGAGGGTGTGGTCGTCGCCGGCGCCGATGTCCGCATGCGGGCCGATCGCCAGCACCTGCCCGGCCACGCCGTCGCGGCGCAGTTCGTCCAGCAGGTCCTGTTCGTAGCGGCGCGCCAGCGGCTGCACGCTGCGCAGCATCACCACCAGGGTGCTGCGGTCGAGCGTGGACTTGGGGCCGTGGCGGAAGCCCAGCGGCGTATTGGCCAGCGCCAGCACGCGGCCGGCGGTGAGTTCCAGCACCTTCAGCGCGGCCTCGCGCGCCAGCGCTTCCAACGGGCCGCTGCCGAGATAGATCACCCGCGCGAACGGCCGCTGCGCCAGCGCCGCCACCGGTGCGTCCCACTGCGCCAGGCCGCGGCCGGCCAGCTCGGCCAGCCGCTGCAAACGCGCGCTGCGCGCTTCCCATGGCGCGCGGTCGAACACGCTCAGCGCCGCCAGCAGCATGCAGGTCAGGCTGCTGGTCATGGCGAAGGCGCGGTCGCAGCTGGCCGCCGGCATCAGCAGGGTGCAGGTGTCGGCGCGGCCGGCGCCGCGGCGGGCCAGTTCGCCGTCGGCGTTGCAGGTGATGTCGAGGAAGCGCGCCTGGTCCACGTCGCTGCGCACGCGTTCCACCGCGGCCACGCTTTCCGGGCTGGAGCCGCTGCGCCCGAACGACACCAGCAGGGTCGGCCGCGTGCGCTGCAGGTACAGCGCCGGGTGGGTCAGCAGGCTGGTGGTATGCACCGCGCGCGCCTCGGCCGGCCACTGCGCATTGATCGCATCGGCCACCATCTCGGCGATGAAGCCGGAACTGCCGGCGCCGGTGAACAGCACGCGCTGGTTCGGATCGTCGAGGCGGTCGCCGAGGAAGGCCTGCAGGCGCTCGCCGGCCCGTGCCAGGTCCTGCGCCAGGGTCTGCCACAGCATCGGCTGCTGGGCGATCTCGCGGGCGGTGTCGGCGCCGCCCAGGCGTTGCCAGGCGGATGCAGCAGAAAGCGGAAGGAGGTCCATGCGGTGGTTCCTGTTGGGCCAGCGCACCATCCGGCTTTTCTTTCGAAATGTCAAACATCGAAAGAAAAAAGAAAGAAATTATCCGGGTGTCCGTTTCCCGCTGATGGCGCGAACGAAACGAAAGATGCGGCGAGAGCAAGCTGTCGCAAGCGGAATTCGCTGGCCTTGGAAGCGAAAACCAAAGCGATACGATGCCATATCTTTCGTTTCTATAAAATAAATCTTGTTTTTTGCTTTCAATTTATTGACATCTTTCAAATCCCTGGCCTAGAGTCGGTGCAACGCTTTCGAAACGCCCGGGGAAACGGGTTTGGGGGTCGTGTGGAGCATCGCGTTCGTCGCTCGCCGCTGCTGCCGGCGGCCGCCCTGCCGGCCTTGCTGCTGGCGGCCGTCACTGCCGCTGCCGAGCCGATCGGCAACCTGCGCGCGGTCGCCGCCAGCGACAGCCGCGACGGCGTGCGCGGCTGGGACCTGCAGACCGACACCGGCGCGCGCCTGCGCATCGAACTGCCGGCGGCCGACATCGTCCGCGTGCAGGCGGGCCGGCGCGGCACGCTGACCGGCGCCGGCGACAAGGCCACCCCGATCGTGCTGCCGCAGCCCAAGGCCCAGGTGCAGGCGCAGTTGGAAGAGGACGCGCAGGAACTGCGCGTGCGCACCGACGCGCTGCTGCTGCACGTGCAACGGCAGCCGCTGCGGCTGCGCCTGGAGCGCGTGGAGCAGGGCCGCGCGATCGCGCTGTGGCAGGAACTGCAGCCGCTGGACCTGGATGCCGCGCAGAGCGTGCAGGTGCTGTCCTCGCAGGCCGACGAAGCCTATTACGGCGGCGGCCAGCAGAACGGCCGCTACCAGTTCAAGGGCCGCGAGCTGGAGGTGTCGTATTCCGGGGGCTGGGAAGAGGGCGATCGCCCGAGCCCGGCACCGATGCTGCTCAGCAGCCGCGGCTGGGGCATGCTGCGCAACACCTGGAGCGACGGCAGCTACGACCTGCGCCAGCCCGACCAGGCCACGCTGCTGCATCGCGAAGACCGCTTCGACGCCTACTACTTCGTCGGCGCCGACCTGCCGGCGCTGATCGAGCGCTACACCCGGCTGACCGGCCGTCCGACCATGCTGGCGCGCTGGTCGCTGTCCTACGGCGATGCCGATTGCTACAACGACGGCGACAACGCGAAGAAGCCCGGCACCGTGCCCGAGGGCTGGCACGACGGCCCTACCGGGACCACCCCGGACGTGGTCGACAGCGTGGCCAGGCAGTACCGCGCCTACGACATGCCCGGCGGCTGGATCCTGCCCAACGACGGCTACGGCTGCGGCTACACGCGCTTGCCGGAGACCGTGCAGGGCCTGGCCCGGTACGGTTTCCGCACCGGCCTGTGGACCGAGGACGGCGTGGACAAGATCGCCTGGGAAGTCGGCAAGGCCGGCAGCCGCGTGCAGAAGCTGGACGTGGCCTGGACCGGCAAGGGCTACCAGTTCGCGATGGACGCCAACCACCAGGCCTACGACGGCATCCTCGACAATTCCGATGCGCGCCCGTTCCTGTGGACGGTGATGGGCTGGGCCGGCATCCAGCGCTACGCGGTGGCCTGGACCGGCGACCAGAGCAGCAGCTGGGACTACATCCGCTGGCATGTGCCGACCCTGATCGGCTCCGGCCTGTCGGGCATGGCCTATGCCGCCGGCGACGTCGATGCGATCTTCGGCGGCAGCGCCGAGACCTTCACCCGCGACCTGCAGTGGAAGGCCTTCACCCCGGTGCTGATGGGCATGAGCGGCTGGTCGTCGAACGCGCGCAAGCATCCGTGGTGGTACGACGAGCCGTACCGCAGCATCAACCGCGACTACCTGAAGTTGAAGATGCGCCTGACCCCGTACATGTACGGCCTGGTGCACGACGCCGCGCAGACCGGCGCGCCGCCGGTGCGCGGATTGATGTGGGAAGACCCGCAGGATCCGCACGCGCAGGACGAGACCTACAAGACCCAATTCCTGCTCGGCCGCGACCTGCTGGTGGCGCCGGTGTACCGCAGCCAGGCCGCCAGCCGCGGCTGGCGCCGCGACATCCACCTGCCGGCCGGCGGCTGGATCGACTACTGGGACGGCCGCCGCGTGCAGGCCGGTGCGCAGGGCCGGCAACTCGACCGCCAGGTCGACCTGGCCACGCTGCCGGTGTTCGTGCGCGCCGGCGCGATCCTGCCGATGTACCCGGCGATGCTGTTCGACGGCGAGAAGCCGCTGGACGAGGTCACCTTCGACCTGTATCCGCAGGGCGTCTCGCAGTACACGCTGTACGAGGACGACGGCAACACCCGCCGCTACCAGCAGGGCGAGTCCAGCACGCAGGTGGTGCGCGTGCAGGCGCCGGCGCAGGGCAGCGGCCCGGTGCAGGTGTGGATCGACCCGGTGCAGGGCCGCTACGAAGGACAGTTGCCGCAGCGCCGCTACGCGCTGCGCGTGCTCGCGCGGCAGGCGCCGCGGTCGGTGCAGGCAGGCGACCGCGCGCTGCCGGTGCTGGCCGACGCCACCGCCTTCGCCAGCGCCGGCGAAGGCTGGTACTTCGACGCCAAGGAGCGCCGCGGCACCCTGCACGTGCGCACCGCCGTGCAGGACATCCGCCAGCCGCTGCACCTGCAACTGGACTTCGCGGTGGCCGCCGCCGCGGCCGACGACGCCTATCCGGCCGCACCGGTGCTGGGCCGCGCGCTGCCGGCCGACAGCCTGCTGGTGGTCAACCGCCCGGCCGAGGAGCCGGGGCACCCGCTGGAGAACGCCTTCGACGACGACCCGACCACCTGGTTCCGCAGCGTGCGCAACCAGGCCGTGCGCACCGGCGCGCACGAATGGGTGATCGGCTTCGGCGAGCGCAAGATGATCGACGGCATCGAGCTGGCGCCGCGCAACGACAAGAACTGGAAGCACGGCCAGGTGCGCGACTACGAGGTCTACCTGGGCGACAGCAACGGCGAGTGGGGCGCGCCGGTGGCGCGCGGCCAGCTGCGCCTGCAGGAGGGCGTGCAGCGCATCGACTTCCCGGCGCACGCCGGCCGCCTGCTGCGCTTCCGCGTGCTGAGCGTGCAGAACCCCGACGGCGACGGCGCCGACAGCAACGACCCGATGGTCATCGCCGCGCAGCGCCGGCCGCGCGCCTTCGACGCGCTGCAGCCGCGCGACGTCGGCCCGATCGCGCTGTCCACCTTCCACATCCTCGAGCACCCGGCGCCGGAGCGGCCGCCGCAGCAGCGCGTCCTGTCCGAACTGGCGCTGCCCGCCGCGCTGGACGGCCGCGTGCGCGCCGACCGTGCCTTCCGCGGCGATGCCGGCATGCGCATGAACGGCCTGCAGTTCCGCCGCGGCCTGGGCGTGGGCGCCGACAGCCGCCTCGACCTGCGCTTGCACGGCGACTGGCGCCTGCTGCGCGCCGACCTGGGCATCGACGATGCCTGCCGCAGCGCCGGCGGCCTGCAGTTCCAGGTCTGGGGCGACGGCCGCCTGCTCTACGACAGCGGCCTGGTCAGCGCGCCGGCTGTGGTCAAGCCGGAGCTGGACATCCGCGGCCTGTCCACCTTGAGCCTGCGCACGCTGGGCGCGCAGGGCCCGCATCCCGCCCAGGTCTGCGCCAACTGGGCCAACCCCGTGCTGATCGGCCAGGAGGGCGACACCGCCAGCTTCGTCGCCCCATGACCGCCCCGTAACACCGCGCTTTCCCCGCCTTTCCCGACTGCGGCCGCCTGGCCGCGGCCCGGGAGCGTTTTGCCCGCCGATTCCGCGTTCGCGCCGCCCCCTGCCAGGAGAGACCCCCGATGTTGCCCGCCCGTCACCGCCATCCCCGCTGTCGCCCGCTCGCTCCGCTGACCCTGGCCATCGCCGGTGTCCTGCTCGCCGCCCTGCAACCCGCCGCCGCCCAGGACAGCCAGGCCGCCGCCACCGACCTGGCCCGGGTCGAAGTCACCGGCTCCAACATCCGCCGCACCGACGTGGAGACCGCCTCGCCGGTGCAGGTGATCAGCAAGCAGGACATTCAGGCGATGGGCGCGCGTACCCTGCTGCAGGTGCTCGACAACCTGCCGGCGGCGCGGCCGGCGCAACAGGACGCGCGCTCGCTGTTCACCGGCTCCGATGGCGCCTCGCAGGCCAATCTGCGCGGCCTCGGCGCGCAGGGCACGCTGGTGCTGCTGAACGGCCGCCGCCTGTCGTACTACGGCGCGCCGGCCGGCTTCCAGACCCAGTTCGTCAACATCGACGCGATCCCGGCCGCGGCGATCGAGCGCATGGAAGTGCTGACCGACGGCGCCTCGGCGGTGTACGGCACCGACGCCGTGGCCGGCGTCATCAACGTGATCACCAAGCGCAACTTCCAGGGCGCGGAGATCAACTTCAGCAACGACACCTCCACCCGCATCGACGCCTACGGCGAACACCAGGCCAGCATCACCGCCGGCTTCGGCGACCTCGCCGAGAACCGCTTCAACGTCTACGGCGCGGTCAACGTGTACCGCCGCGACGCGATCCCGCTGCGCGACTTCTACGACAAGCGGCCGGCGCAGTACTACGTCAACAACCCGAGCTACCTGAGCAACCTGCGCCTGGGCGTGGGCAGCAAGCCGGGCCAGTTCAATCCGGGCAGCTACTTCGCCTTCGACCCGGCCACCGGGCGCCGCGTGCAGGAAGCCGCGCCGGGCTGCCAGAACGTGCTGACCAGCGAAGCCGCCGGCCCGCGCTGCGTGTGGGAGACGTGGCTGAACAACGAGATCGACGCCGGCGCCAAATCCGAACGCAACACCGCCTACCTCAACGGCACGTTCCTGGTCGGCGCCAGCACCGAACTGTTCGCCGAGGCCACCTACACCGACATCGACCTGCGCGCCAACGGCGGCACCCCGCGCGCGTTCAACACCACCACCGGCAATCCGACCAGCTGGTTCTCGCGCAACACCGGCAACACCGTCAACCAGTTCCTGTATCCGTTCCTCGGGCCGAACAACGAGTACAACCACGCCAGTCCGCAGCTGAGGGCGATGATGGGCGGCGTGGTCGGCCTGCAGTACCTGCTGCAGGACGCCGGTCCCGACTACTTCGGCCAGCGCAACACCGACAAGAGCTACCGCGTGCTCGGCGGCGCGCGCGGCAGCCTCGGCGACTGGAACTGGGAAACCGCCTTCGCCACCGCCGGCACCCACTCGGTCACCTACCAGACCGTCAACGTCAACGTGAAGGGCTTCGAGAAGGCGTTCGGTCCGTTCACCATCGACCCGGGCACCGGCCGGGTGATCATCTCCGACCACCCCGCGTACAGGTTCGGCGAGATCAGCGCCGCCAACGCCGCGCTGATCCGCGAGGCGTTCCCGACCTTCGACATCGAATCGTGGACGCGCCTGCACACCCTCGACGGCAAGATCGAAGGTCCGCTGTTGCAACTGCCGGCCGGCGAAATGCGCGCCGCCTTCGGCTTCAACGCCAGCCGCGAGACCTTCTACACCCCCGGCAACCCGGACGCGGCCAACGGTCTGATCACCCAGCAGGGCGGCTCCTGGTTCGACGGCAAGCGCAACACCTATGCGCTGTTCGCCGAGACCGTCGCGCCGATCACCGACACGCTGGAACTCGATGCCGCGCTGCGTGCCGACAAGTACCCGAACTTCAGCACCAACCTGGCGCCCAAGGTCGGCTTCAAATACCAGGCCTTCGAGCAACTGCTGCTGCGCGGCACCTATTCCACCGGCTTCCGTGCGCCGAGCCTGGCCGAGTCCGGCAGCGGCGGCGTCTACGCGCAGCTGGGCGGCTACCGCGACGAAGTGCGCTGCGCCGAGACCAACGCCATCGCCAACCTGCTGCTGCAGTCGCGCCGCAGCGGCGACGTGGACCTGGGCAAGAGCCTGCTCAATGCCGACTGCAGCCGTACCGTGGCGCGCATGACCCAGCCGAACCCGGACCTGAAGCCGGAGAAGGCCAAGATCGCCACGCTCGGCTTCGTCTACGAGCCGGCCAACTGGCTGTCGGTGTCGGCCGACTACTGGTTCATCTACCGCGACAACGAGATCGTCGCCCCCGACTACCGCCGCGCCGGCGACATCACCGCCATGACCCGTTCGCCGATCACCGACAGCGACCGCGCCAACCTCGCCCAACTCGCCGCGATGTGTGCCGACCCCGCCAGCGGCGTGGCCTGCCCGGGCACGTTGCCCGGCTACAGCGTCGGCAATGTCGCCAGCGTGGTCGGCCAGTACCGCAACCGCGGCAAGACCCTGGTCGACGGCTTCGACATCGACGCGCGCAGCCGCTTCTCGCTCGGCCAGTGGGGCGGGCTGAACATCGGCCTGGCCGCGACCATCGCCAACCGCAACCGCTTCTACATGGACCAGGACAGCGGCTGGTACTACGGCGACGTGGTCGGCTACTACAACAACCCGCGCCTGCGCGCCACGCTCAACGCCGACTGGACCTACCGGCAGGTCACCACCAGCCTGTTCGTCAACTATGTCGGCGGCACCAAGTGGGCCACCGACCGGATCGACGCCGAGGACAACAACAAGCAGACCTGCACCGCCGGCTACCTCAAGCTGCAGCCGAGCAAGTGCGACGGCGCGCCGTCGTGGTGGACCGCCAACCTCAGCGTCACCTGGCGTCCGGACGATGCCTGGAACCTGGGCTTCACCGTCAAGAACCTGTTCGACCGCCTGCCGTTCTACGACCCCAACAGCTTCCTGGGCGATTCCAGCGACTACGCCACCATCTTCGGCCGCGGCTACAGCGTGACCATCGGCTACCGGTTCAAGTGATCGCTCCGCGGCAGCATGCGCGCCGGCAGTTGCCGGCGCGCATGCGACCGGGGAACGCATGGCGTGGAACGACGCGACTTCCTCGACGCCGGCGCCGCCATCGCCGCTAGCAGCTTGCTGCCGCAGGCACCGGCCTGGGCGCGAGAGCGCACCCTGTGCTGGCCATGATCGGCACCAGCATGCGCGGCCAGGTGCTGCTGACCGAGCTGCTGCGCCGCGACGACGTGGAACTGGTCATCCTGTGCGATAGCGAGCCCGTTTCAATCCACGCATCCGTGAGGGTGCAGCGAGATGTACGCCGCGGCGCGCTTGGGCATCGTTTCAATCCAGGCACACAGGGGCTCGTCCTCGCGCGTGCCAAAGAGATGCCGGCATGGGCCGCGAGGCTTGGCGCTTGCGGTGTGGCGAGCGGGTGACGGCAGCGCCTGCCGCGGTGATGTGCGCCGAACCCGTCGCGCTTCGCAGGTCGCGTCTGCGCTGCGGCGCAGACGCTCAATCGCATGCGGCACCCCGCGCTTTGCCCCCAGCCGGCAGACACGCGACAATGGACGGCCGATGTCCGGCAGTTGGCGGCATCGCGAAACCTACAAGAAAACATACGCCGCCGTACTGTCGGTGCTGCTTTATTTCCCCTGCCAGAGGTCATCCGTCGCGTCATGTCGAATACGCCCAAGATCCTGTACACGCTCACCGATGAAGCCCCGTACCTGGCGACGCAGTCGCTGCTTCCGATCGTCGCCGCGTTCGCCGGCACCGCCGGCATCGCCGTGGAGACCCGCGACATTTCGCTGGCCGGCCGCCTGATCTCGCAGTTCCCCGAGTACCTGCGCGAGGACCAGCGCATCGCCGACGACCTGGCCGAGCTGGGCCAGCTGGCGACCACGCCGGAAGCCAACATCATCAAGCTGCCCAACATCAGCGCCTCGGTGCCGCAGCTCAAGGCCGCGATCAAGGAACTGCAGCAGCAGGGCTATGCGCTGCCGGACTACGTGGACGAGCCGAAGGACGAAAAAGAGAAGGACGCCAAGGCGCGCTACGACAAGGTCAAGGGCAGCGCGGTCAATCCGGTGTTGCGCGAGGGCAATTCCGACCGCCGCGCGCCGGCGTCGGTGAAGAACTACGCACGCAAGCACCCGCACCGCATGGGCGCGTGGAGCGCCGATTCCAAGTCGCACGTGGCGCACATGGACGCCGGCGATTTCTACGGCAGCGAGCGCTCGGCGCTGATCGCGCAGGCCGGTAGCGTCAAGATCGAGCTGGTCGGCCAGGACGGCGCGGTGACGGTGCTGAAGGAAAAGACCGCGGTGCAGGCCGGCGAGCTGATCGACGCGGCGGTGATGAGCAAGCGCGCGCTGGCCGCCTTCGTGCAGGCGCAGATCGCCGATGCCAAGCAGCAGGGCGTGCTGTTCTCGCTGCACCTGAAGGCGACGATGATGAAGGTCTCCGACCCGATCATGTTCGGCGTGGTGGTCGAGGCGTTCTATCGCGACGTGCTGGACAAGCACGCCGCCACCCTCAAGCAGGTGGGCTTCGACCCCAACAACGGCATCGGCGACCTGTACGCGCGCATCGCCAGCCTGCCGGAGGCGCAGCGCGCGCCGATCGAGGCCGATCTGCAGGCGCTGTACGCGCAGCGTCCGGCCCTGGCGATGGTCAACTCCGACAAGGGCATCACCAACCTGCACGTGCCCAGCGACGTGATCGTCGATGCGTCGATGCCGGCGATGATCCGCGACTCCGGCAAGATGTGGAACGCCGAAGGCAAGCTGCAGGATACCAAGGCGGTGATCCCGGACCGCTGTTACGCCGGCGTGTACCAGGCGGTGATCGAGGACTGCAAGCGGCACGGCGCGTTCGACCCGGCGACCATGGGCAGCGTGCCCAACGTCGGCCTGATGGCGCAGAAGGCCGAGGAATACGGTTCCCACGACAAGACCTTCCAGGTCCCGGTCGACGGCACGGTGCGCGTCACCGACGCCGGCGGCGCGGTGCTGCTGGAGCACGCGGTGGAGGCCGGCGACATCTGGCGCATGTGCCAGACCAAGGACGCGCCGATCCAGGACTGGGTCAAGCTGGCGGTCGAGCGCGCGCGCCTGAGCGCCACCCCGGCGGTGTTCTGGCTGGATCCGCAGCGCGCACACGACGCGCTGATGATCCAGAAGGTGGAGCGCTACCTGCAGGACCACGATCTCAACGGCCTGGACATCCGCATCCTGCCGCCGGTGGAGGCCACGGCGTTCTCGCTGCAGCGCATCCGCAAGGGCGAGGACACCATCTCGGTCACCGGCAACGTGCTGCGCGACTACCTCACCGACCTGTTCCCGATCATGGAGCTGGGCACCAGCGCCAAGATGCTGTCGATCGTGCCGCTGATGGCCGGCGGCGGCCTGTTCGAGACCGGCGCCGGCGGTTCGGCGCCCAAGCACGTGCAGCAGTTCGTCGAGGAGAACTACCTGCGCTGGGATTCGCTGGGCGAGTTCCTGGCCCTGGCCGCGTCGCTGGAGCACCTGGGCCAGCGCCACCACGATGCCGCCATCGGCGTGCTGGCGCGCACCCTGGACCAGGCCAACGGCCAGTTCCTGGACAACGACAAGTCGCCCTCGCGCAAGGTCGGCGGTCTGGACAACCGCGGTAGCCACTTCTACCTGGCCCTGTACTGGGCGCAGGCGCTGGCCGCGCAGGACGAGGACGCCGCGCTGAAGGCGCGCTTCGCCCCGCTGGCCAAGCAGCTGGCCGAGCAGGAAGCGACCATCGTCGCCGAGCTCAACGGCGTGCAGGGCCAGCCGGTCGACATCCAGGGCTACTACCGTCCGAACCTGGAGCTGGTCGGCAAGGCGATGCGGCCGAGCAAGACGCTCAACGACGCCCTGGCGACGTTGAACGCGCAGTAGTCCGCTGCCGCGGTGCTCGCAACCGAACCCGGCCGGCGCGCATGCGCTGGCCGGGTTTTTTATGCGCGTGTCCCGGCCGGCGCCTCAGCGGAAGGGCGATAGGCGTTCTCGAGGGGCACCGCGGCGCAGGCGGGGGACGGTCGCTGTCCGCTGCCCGTGCGTGGCGCCGTGGCCTCAGGTGCCTCGGGTCGCGCATCGGCCGATGCTGGCGGCGCCTTCCCGGGGGCGGCCAGCGACTGCGCCAGCGCGACGTTGGCGATATGCCCGTGGTGGAACAACAGATCGCTGTAGATGCCCATCGTCGTGCTCCTGGCTTGAGTGGAATCCACAATAGGCGCAAGCTGGAACTGGAAAAATCTCGCATTCCGCAAGACAGACTTGAATAGGATTCAATATGGCGCGTCCGCCGCTGCATGCCTTGCAGGGCTTCGTCAGCGTCGCCCGACTCGGCAACCTGTCGCGTGCGGCGGCCGCGATGCATCTCACCGTCAGCGCGCTGAGTCACCAGATGCACGCGCTGGAAGAGCGCCTGGGCCATCGCTTGTTCGACCGGCACCCGCGCGGCGTGACCCTGACCGCGGACGGGCGGCGCCTGCTCGAGCGCATCGGCCCGCACCTGGATGCGATCGGCGAAGCGCTGCAGCCGTTCGCCGCGCGCCGCGACCATGTGCTCACGATCAGCCTGACCCCGTCGATGGCCTCGGCCTGGCTGGTGCCGCGCCTGGGCGATTTCCTCGCACGGCACCCGCAGATCGAGATCAATCTGCTGTCCGACAAGCATCTGGTCGACTTCGAGCGTCAGCCGCAGGTCGATGCCGGGTTGCGCATTGGCAATGGACAGTGGCCGGGCCTGGCGGTCGAGATGCTGTTCGACGAATGGCTGGTGCCGATGGCCAGCCCGGCGCTGATCGCGCGGATGGGCGCGCGACCAGCGCCGCTGGCGCAGTGGCCGCTGATCGGCGACCCGGACGGAGAATGGGACCGCTGGTTCGCGGCCGCCGGCGAAGAAGCGCCGGCGCGCTACGTGGCGGTGTTCGACGATTCCGAGTCGCAGCACCGCGCCGCGCTCGACGGTGTCGGCGTCGCCCTGGGCCGTGTGACCCGCACGCGGCTGCTGCTCGACGCCGGCCAGTTGGTGCCGCTGTCGCCGCACCGGGTCAAGGCGAGCTGGTCGCACTACCTGGTGTATCCGCCGCGCTCGGCCGCCCACGGCGGGTTCCTGGCGTTCCGCGACTGGCTGCGCAGGCAGGCCGACGAGCACCTGCAGCCCATGGCCGCGCCGGCCGCCCTCAAGCGCCGCCGCGCGCAGGGCTAGGGCGTAGCGGGTATATCGGGGCGTCGCACCGCCTCAACCCGCATCGCACGCTCTACACTGCGGGCATGCCCTCCACGCCGCTGCCGCTGCCGTCCGAACGCCGTGCCCAGGTCATCGGCCGTATCGTCTTCGAGGCGTTCGAGGACTACCACGCGCGCTT
Organism: Xanthomonas sp. NCPPB 901; assembly: GCF_056725085.1. NCBI lineage: Bacteria > Pseudomonadati > Pseudomonadota > Gammaproteobacteria > Lysobacterales > Lysobacteraceae > Xanthomonas > Xanthomonas sp. NCPPB 901. Next base: position 730,868 of record NZ_CM161511.1, read on the forward strand.
CGCGCAGATCTCCGCGCGCGCGCGCCAGCGCTTCGAGGCGCGCGACTGGAGCGCCGCGCGCGAGGACGCGATCGAACGCATCGCCCTGTACGACCAGTGCATCGCCGAGTGCATGCTGCGCCTGCGCGCGGTGCTGCTCGGCCAGGCGCACGACCGCGCCTTGTGGATCCGCGCGCGCGACCACTACGCCGAGTTGATCGCCGCGCTGATCGACCAGGAGCTGTACAAGACCTTCTACAACACCCTGACCCGGCGCTTCTTCCGCACCCAGGGCGTGGATGCGCAGATCGAATTCGTGGCGCTGGACATCGAACCCACCGATGCCATCACCCATCCGGTGGCGCGGCACAACTACGTGGTGTCCGAGACGCGGCCGGTGGACGCGTTCGTGCGCGTGCTCGGCGACTATCCGTTCGACGTGCCGTACGCGCACCGCACGCGCTGCGCGGCGGCCATCGCGGTGCGGCTGCAGGACGATCTGGCGCACTGGGGCGAGAACCCGGTGCGCGGCATCGAGCTGCTGGAGACGGTGTTCTACCGCGAGCGCCGCGCCTACCTGGTCGGCCGCGTGTTCGGCGAACACCGTTTCTCGCCGTGCGTGATCGCCCTGGTCAACGACGAACAGGGCCTGCGCGCCGAGGCGGTGCTGACCAAGCGCAACGACGTGGCGCAGCTGTTCGGCATCTCGCGCAGCTACTTCCAGGCCGACCTGCCCACCGTCGGCGATGCGGTGGTGTTCCTGCGCAGCCTGCTGCCGCACAAGCCGATCGACGAGCTGTACACCATGCTCGGCCGCGCCAAGCAGGGCAAGACCGAGCGCTTCCGCACCTTCTTCCGGCATTTCCAGGCGCATCCCAACGAACAACTGGTGCATGCCGAGGGCACGCCGGGCATGGTCATGGCGGTGTTCACCCTGCCCAGCTACCCGCTGGTGTTCAAGCTGATCCGCGACCGCTTCGCCTATCCGAAGACGATGAGCCGCGAGGAAGTGGAAGAGAAGTACGCACTGGTGTTCAACCTCGATCGCGTCGGCCGCCTGCTCGACGCGCAGCCGTACCGCTCGCTGCGTTTCCCGCGCGCGCGCTTCGCGCCGGGGCTGCTGAAAGAGTTGATGGAGGGCTGTGCGCGCAGCCTGCGCGAGGATGGCGACGACCTGATCGTCGAACTGTGCTACGTGCAGCGGCGCCTGCGCCCGTTGAACCTGTACCTGCGCGAGCAGGGCGCCGAGGCCGCGCGCGAGGCCGCGCTGGACTATGCGCAGGCGATCAAGGACATGGCCCGCAACAACATCTTCCCCGGCGACATGCTGCTGAAGAACTTCGGCGTGTCGCGGCAGGGCCGGGCGGTGTTCTACGACTACGACGAACTGTGCCTGGTCACCGACTGCAACTTCCGCGACTGGCCGCAGCCGCGCAACGAGGAAGAGGCGATGGCCGCCGAGCCGTGGTTCCACGTCGCCCCGCGCGACGTGTTCCCGGAGCGCTTCGCGCTGTTCATGGGCCTGCCCGCCGCCTCGCTGGAAGCGGTGCGGCATGCGCACGGCGAACTGTTCGACCCGCAGTGGTGGCGCGACCTGCAGGCGCGGCTGCGCGAGGACGACTACCCGGACGCGCCGCCCTATCCGGACGCGCTGCGCCTGGCCTGAGTTGCCGGCCAGGCGCCACTGCGGTGTAATCGGCGCCTCATCTCAGGCAAAGGAATGCGCGATGCACCGTCGATCCGTCCGTTCGTGGTGGCGCTGGAGCGCCGTGGTGTCGCTGCTGCTGGCCTTCGCTGCCGTCGCCGCGGCTGCCGACGGGGTCGGCCCCGGCGCGGTGCGCAAGCAGATCGAAAGCAGCATGCTGGTGAGCGGCACCATCGACATCGAACCCAGCGGCAAGGTGTCGGCGCTGGCGCTGGACCAGCAGGAGCGCCTGCCCAAGGGCGTGGTCGACTTCGTCCGCAACAGCGTGATGCAGTGGACGTTCGCGCCGGGCATGCGCGATGGCAAACCCGTGCCGGCGCGTGCGCCGATGACCCTGCGCCTGGTCGCCAAGCGCCAGCAGGGCGACGACTACCAGGTCGAGATCCGCGGCGCCGATTTCAGCCACTACGATCCCAACGACCGCAGCGTGGTGACCGCGATCCAGATGAAGCCGCCGGCCTATCCGGAAGCGGCCTACAGCGTCGGTGCCGCGGGGTCGGCGTACCTGGTGCTCAAGGTGGGCCGCGATGGCCACGTCGCCGATGCCGCGGTGGAGCAGGTCAACCTGCGCGTGGTGGCGTCCGAGCGGCAGATGCAGCAACTGCGCGACGTGCTGGGCAAGAGCGCGGTGGGCGCGGCGCGCAAATGGACCTTCCGCCCGCCGAGCGAAGGCAAGGACGTGGAGGCGCCTTACTGGACCGTGCGCGTGCCGGTCGACTACGCGCTGCGCGACGACATTCCCCAGGGCGCGCCGTCCTCCTATGGCCGCTGGACGAGCTACATCCCCGGCCCGCGCCAGCGCGCGCCGTGGATCACCGGCGAAGACGCGACCGGCTTCTCGCCGGACCTGCTGCCGGCCGGCGGCGTGTACATGGCCGATGGCGCCGGCCCTCGCCTGCTGACGCCGCTGCGGGGCGGCTGAGCGGCAATGGTGTTCGCCTGGCCTTGCGGGGTCGAGCGGTTCGCCGGGGCGACGCGCCGCCGCTAGCGCGCCGCGCGGCGCTCGTCGTCGCGGCGTCGCGTCGAGACGACCAGCACCGCCAGCAACAGCGCGGCCAGCAGCAGCGACGCGCCGACCGTACCCAGGTCCAGGCCACCCTTGCCGGCCGGCTTGCTCAGCAGATCGCCAAGGGTGGCGCCGAACGGGCGGGTCAGCACGAACGCCGCCCAGAACAGCGCCGTTCGCGAGACGCGGGTGAACGCATAGGCCAGGGCGATCGCCGCCAGCAACGCCGCGATCAGCAGCGCGCCGCCAGCGAAGCCCAGCCCTGAACTGTCGGCCAGGTAATCGCCCAGCGCGGTGCCCAGCGTGTTGGAGACCAGGATCGCCAGCCAGTAGAAGACCTCGGCGCGGCCGCTGCCGATCCGTTCGACCGACAGGCTGCGTTCGCACAGCCACCACGTGGCCAGCACCGCGGCCAGCAGGCTGACCAGCAGCAGCGCGCCTTGCGCATAGCCCAGGCCCAGGCTGCGGTCCATGTAGTCCGACAGCGTGGTGCCGGCGGTGCTGGTGGTCAGGATCACCCACCAGTACCGCCACGGCTGGAACCGGCGTGCGCGCAGTTGCGCCCCCAGCGAGACCAGGAACACCGCGAGCAGCAGCACGCTGCTCAGCGCATAGCCTACGTCCAGGGTCATCGACAGCAGGTCGCCGCCGGTCTCGCCCAGGGTGGTGGCGCAGATCTTCATCACCCAGAAGCCGAGGGTGACCGGGGCGACCTTGCTGACGGCGGTGTTGGTGGAGGCGGGCATGGCGGTGGACGCGGCGGGGCGAATGCCGCACATCTCGCCTGCGCCCACGTCGAAAGACCGTCGGACCCCGTACCGGCACGTCGCCGGGCATGACAGATGGCCACAAACGCGAACGCCCCGCCGAAGCGGGGCGTTGCGGTCGAACCGGCGCCGGACCTCAGCGCTTCATCGAGCCGAAGAACTCGTCGTTGGACTTGGTGTTCTTCATCTTGTCCAGCATGCGCCATAAACGCCTACAGCGATCGGGTGCAGCCTTGAGCTTAAAGGAGGATGCCGATCTTCATCTGACAGTCCAAAACCCTTGTGGAGTGGGGGTCTTGGCACGGTCCACCTACGATCAGGCGGACTGGCTTGAGAGCGATGAAAGACCGATCAGAACGGTTTTTGTGACCAAGCACAGTGGGAGGTAGTTTCGATACAGTGACGGAAAGACATTGCCACTGTGGATCGATAGAGCATGGATCAGGATCTGAAGAGCTTGGAGCCGCAACAACGGTCACGTGTGATGGATCTCGTAGAACAAGCGGGAGTGGATGTATCGCCTTGGGCTTACAAGCAAGGTGGTGAACCTGTAACCAATCCGTCTGCCAATCCAGCCTTTTGCTACGAATGGGCGTTTGGAGATGGTGTCGACGAACCTGTGGTCCTCTGTATCTGGCATGAGTCACTGAAGCTGGAATACGGGAGGATCATCTATCAGGACAACCTTCGTCAGCTTGCTCTCCGGCTAGAGGATCGTGCGACAGGCCGTCGTGAGTTACCTAAAGATCGCTCAAGGGCGAAGAGTCAGGCGCGTCGTGCTCGACTCTTCGATTACCGCTGCCAGCAAGCCACCAATGGGGATCTGCCTATCCGGGTAGTTCTTCTGAAGGGAGAGCGTGCAGACCGCGACACACTGGGGCGCGATACCTCATCGGTTGAGTACCGGCTGCTTGACTCAGAAGTATGGGACTTCGAGTCATACGACAAGATGTCAGGTGATTTTGTCCTTGTTCGTGGACTCAATTCTAGGCAGGTCGTTACTCAGCAGGACATGACAAATCAAGGCCAAGAGCAGGCCCAAGAGCAGGCCCAAGAGCAGAAGCATTCCTCCAAGAAGTATATCGATCAGTTTGATGCACTAGACGTGCCTGAGACACGTGAGGTCAGTGGGCAACAGTTCGTTAGATCTAGTCTGGTCAGGCAGGAAGTGCTTACACGTGCGTCAGGTGTCTGCGAAGCCTGTGGGCAGTTGGGGTTCAAAACTGCAGCAGGGCAGATCTACTTGGAGACACACCACGTTGTCCCCTTGTCTGAGTCTGGTCCTGATGTGGTTTGGAACATCGTTGCCATCTGCCCGAATGATCATCGGATGGCTCACTACGGGGCAGAGCGGGATCAATGGCAAACAAGGATGATCAGCTATCTTGCCGATACTTATCCTGAGATTGTCGTACTTCAGCACCTAGCTATGAGTGATGAGGTAGAAGCCAACTCATAGCGCCCTAGGGTCTTAGGAGTAGCGTACAAGGGCACTGAGATCATCTCTCGGTGCTCGAATCCCACTGCCCAAGGGAATTGCGAAAGGAGCGGTTCGAGGGTGTTCCTAGCAGAACAAGAAATTAGCCGTCTACGTCGCTGACGGAAGTCTTCAACGCCCGATAGACGCTGCTACGGCTGATTGCAAAGCATTCTGCGAGCTGAGGCCATCCTCCCTATGCGTCCGGACGATGCGGGCTTCCCGCTCGCTGTTGAGCGCTTACGGCGACTAAACTTGACACCCTTCTCCTTGGCGTTCCTGCCTAGACGAAATCCCTTTCAAGGATTCATCCCCCTTTGGTGTGTAGCAGCGTAAAGCCATCCAGTCCCAGAACGCGCCTAGAGCACTCAGCTTCCGCCTCCGGGTACTTGGTCTATCAGTGGACGTAAGTGGCCGCTCGTCGACGTAGGCAACCGCCACAGCAGCTGTGACGCTGTTTGGGTCGAGGTCTCCGCCAAGATAGCTGCTCAGTTCCTGGTAGGTTTGCCCGCGCTGGAACTGGACAGTCTTGAGGGGACTGGTTATGGCCCAGTCCTCGGACAGAGCATCTGGGCTAGTAGTTGGCCTCAGGCCGAAGTGTGCCGCCGTCTGTGGAACTATGGCGGACACTCCACGAATCCCGCTTGGCATAGGAAGGGAGAGAGAGGCTGGTGTCCCGCTCTCAAGCGAATCGAGGTAGGCGCGGACTTGAGCGAGGGCCAGCCACTTTCGTCGGTTCGCTTCGTCAAGGTCGCGCGGATACAGGGCGCTTCGGATGTGTGTGTTCCCGACCCTGCCACGTAGCGCGGCAGGTACCTTGATACGGATGTACCAAGACTGGCCTGGCTGCTGTAGGTAATGTCTCTTGTTCAATCCCCTGTTCTCGCGGTCAAGGGGTTCTTGAGCTGTCTGGTGGTCTAGGTTGGTGGTCAAGCCCGGTGGTAAGACCGCCAATCCCGGCTCATCACTATCCCGATACGAACAGGGCCTCCGGTTGTCCGAAGGCCCTGTTTTCAAGCTATTTCCGATGGACTCAGCGCTTCATCGAACCGAAGAACTCGTCGTTGGACTTGGTGTTCTTCATCTTGTCCAGCAGGAACTCCATCGCCGCGATCTCGTCCATCGGGTGCAGCAGCTTGCGCAGGATCCAGATCTTCTGCAGCAGTTCCGGCTCGATCAGCAGGTCCTCGCGGCGGGTGCCGGAGCGGTTGATGTCGATCGCCGGGTACACGCGCTTCTCGGCGATACGGCGGTTCAGGTGCACTTCGCTGTTGCCGGTGCCCTTGAACTCTTCGTAGATCACCTCGTCCATCTTGCTGCCGGTCTCCACCAGCGCGGTGGCGATGATGGTCAGCGAGCCGCCTTCCTCGACGTTGCGCGCCGCGCCGAAGAAGCGCTTCGGGCGGTGCAGGGCGTTGGCGTCGACGCCGCCGCTGAGCACCTTGCCGGAGGACGGCACCACGTTGTTGTAGGCGCGGGCCAGGCGGGTGATCGAGTCGAGCAGGATCACCACGTCCTTCTTGTGTTCGACCAGGCGCTTGGCGCGCTCGATCACCATCTCGGCGACCTGCACGTGGCGCGCGGCCGGCTCGTCGAAGGTCGAGGAGATGACCTCGCCGCGCACGGTGCGCTGCATTTCGGTCACTTCTTCCGGGCGCTCGTCGATCAGCAGCACGATCAGGTGCACGTCCGGGTGGTTGGTGGTGATCGCCGTGGCCACCTGCTGCATCAGCATGGTCTTGCCGGCCTTGGGCGGGGACACGATCAGCGCGCGCTGGCCCTTGCCCTGCGGCGCCATCAGGTCGAGGATGCGGCCGGAGATGTCTTCCGAGGAACCGTTGCCGCGCTCCAGGGTGAAGCGCTTGCGCGGGAACAGCGCGGTCAGGTTCTCGAACAGGACCTTGTTCTTGCTCGCTTCCAGCGGCTCGCCGTTGATGGTGTCGACGATCGACAGCGCGAAGTAGCGCTCGCCGTCCTTCGGGAAGCGGATGCGCCCGGACAGGTGGTCGCCGGTGCGCAGGTTGAAGCGGCGGATCTGGCTGGGCGAGATGTAGGTGTCGTCCGGGCCGGCCAGGTAGCTGGCCTCGGCCGCGCGCAGGAAGCCGAAGCCGTCCGGCAGGATTTCCAGCACGCCGTCGGCGGCGACGCCTTCGCCGTGGCGGGTCAGCACCTTCAGCAGGGCGAAGATCACGTCCTGCTTGCGCGCGCGGGCCACGCCGTCCTGGATGTTGAGCTGCTCGGCGATGTCCAGCAGCTTCTGCGCCGGCATCTTCTTCAGGTCGCTCAGCGAGTAGATCGGGAAGCCTTCCGGCACGCTGGCGTGCGGGCGCGGCACGAACGGCTCGTTGCCGCCGTTGTCGCTGGGCAGGCCGCTGTCCTGGAAGCGGTCGCCGCCGCGCTGGTTGCGGTCGCGGTCGCGGCGATTGCGGAAGCGATCGCGGCGGTTGCCCTGCTGGTTGTTCTGGTTGTTCTGGTTCTGATTCTGGTTGTTGAAGCGGTTGCCGCCGTCGCGCGGCTCGCGGCCTTCGCGCGGCTCGCCGCCGTCGGACGCCTGGCCGCCGCCGCCCTGATGGGCCGGCGCGTCGCCGCCGCCGTGGCTCTGGCCGCCGTTCGCGGCCGGGGCCGGGGGCGCGTCCGGCGCCGCGGCGCGGGGCGCCTCGGCCTGGACGGGCGCGGGATTCAGCGGCAGGGTCGGCTGCGCCGGCGCGCCGTGCTCGGCGGCGCCCTCCGCGCCGCTCGCGGCCTTGCTGACGCGCGGCTTGCGCACGCGCTTCTCGGCGGGGGCGTCGGCGCTCCCGGGTTCGGACATGGTGTGATCGGACAAGTGGTGTTCCTCGCTAAGAGTGCGAGCGCCCAGCGTGGGGGCATACGGGGTTGGGAGGAGGTCTGGGAGAGAATCTTCCAGAGGGGGTGCGGTGCGCGAATGCCACCGGATGCATCGACACTATCACCGCCACGCAAGCACGGCAAGCGGGCGTTTGCGGGCGATTCAGCCGGCGGCGGCGCAAGCCCGGCCGGGATGCCGCGGCGCCGCTCCGGTTGCGGAGCGGGCGCCGGCAGCGGACGTCAGGCGGCGCTGCCGCCCAGGGTCTTGTCGATCATCTGGGTCAGCTGGCCCTTGCCGACCGCGCCGATCTGGGTGGCCTGGATCTTGCCGTTCTTGAACAGCAGCAGCATCGGGATCGAGCGCACGTGGTACTTGATCGCGGTGGCGCGGTTCTCGTCCACGTTGACCTTGGCGACCTTGAGGCGGCCGTCGTAGGTGTCGGCGAGGTCGTCCAGCACCGGCGCGATCATCTTGCACGGGCCGCACCACTCGGCCCAGAAGTCCACCAGGACCGGCTCGTCGGACTGCAGCACCGTGGCATCGAAATCGGCGTCGCCGACGTAAAGCACCTTGTCGCTCACTTTGGGGGTTCTCCTGGGCCAATGCGACCGACCGGACCGGGTGGCCGCCGCATTGCGGTAAACTGGGGCATTGCGCGGCGAACTCAAGGGATTCCCCCTGTCGCGCGACCCGGTATGGAAGACGCCAGTGTGCGACGCTGCCGGGACCGATGCAAGCCGCGACCTTACGCTTCGGGCGGGGTGGCCTCACGAAGATGGAATGATGAGCGACAAACCGCTGACCGATGTGACTTTTTCCGCGTTCGACCTGCATCCTGCGCTGCTCGCAGGGCTCGAGGGCGCCGGCTTCACCCGCTGCACCCCGATCCAGGCGCTGACCCTGCCGGTGGCCCTGCCGGGCCGCGACGTGGCCGGCCAGGCCCAGACCGGCACCGGCAAGACCCTGGCGTTCCTGGTGGCGGTGATGAACCGCCTGCTCAGCCGCCCGGCGCTGGCCGACCGCAAGCCGGAGGATCCGCGCGCGCTGATCCTGGCGCCGACCCGCGAACTGGCGATCCAGATCCATAAGGACGCGGTCAAGTTCGGCTCCGAGCTGGGCCTGCGCTTCGCCCTGGTCTACGGCGGCGTGGACTACGACAAGCAGCGCGAACTGCTGCAGCAGGGCGTGGACGTGATCATCGCCACCCCCGGTCGCCTGATCGACTACGTCAAGCAGCACAAGGTGGTGTCGTTGCACGCCTGCGAGATCTGCGTGCTCGACGAAGCCGACCGCATGTTCGACCTGGGCTTCATCAAGGACATCCGCTTCCTGCTGCGGCGCATGCCCGAGCGCGGCACCCGGCAGACCCTGCTGTTCTCGGCCACCCTCAGCCACCGCGTGCTGGAGCTGGCCTACGAGCACATGAACGAGCCGGAAAAGCTCGTGGTCGAGACCGAGAGCATCACCGCCGCGCGCGTGCGCCAGCGCATCTACTTCCCCTCCGACGAGGAGAAGCTGACCCTGCTGCTGGGCCTGCTCTCGCGCAGCGAGGGCGCGCGCACCATGGTGTTCGTCAACACCAAGGCATTCGTCGAGCGGGTGGCGCGGGCGCTGGAGCGCAACGGCTACCGGGTCGGCGTGCTGTCCGGCGACGTGCCGCAGAAGAAGCGCGAGACCCTGCTCAACCGCTTCCAGAAGGGCCAGCTGGAGATCCTGGTGGCCACCGACGTGGCCGCGCGCGGCCTGCACATCGACGGGGTCAAGTACGTCTACAACTACGACCTGCCGTTCGACGCCGAGGACTACGTGCACCGCATCGGCCGCACCGCGCGGCTGGGCGAGGAGGGCGACGCGATCAGCTTCGCCTGCGAGCGCTACGCGATGAGCCTGCCGGACATCGAGGCCTACATCGAACAGAAGATCCCGGTCGAGCCGGTCACCGCCGAATTGCTGGTGGCGTTGCCGCGCACCCCGCGCGCGGCGGTGGAGGGCGAGGCCGCCGAGGCCGACGGCGAGGAGAGCATCGGCGAGATCTTCCGCGAGGCCCGCGCCCAGCGCGAGGCCGACGAGCAGCGTCGCGGCGGTGGCCGCGGCAAGCCCGGCGGCGGCCGCAGCGGCCCGGGCGGCCGTGGCGAGTCGCGCAGCGCCGACGGCAAGCCGCGGCGTCCGCGCACGCCGCGCCCGGCCGACGCCGCGGCTGTTGCCGCGGACGGCACCGCGCCGGCCGCCGCTGCGCCAGCGCCGGCCCCCAAGCCGCCGCGTGCTGCGCCGGCCGAGGGCGCCGCGCCTGCGGTCGAGGGCGAGCGTGCGCCGCGCAAGCGCCGCCGCCGTCGCGGCGGGCGTCCGCTGGAAGGCGCCGAGGGCGTGCAGGCCGGCAACGGCAGCGCCGCGCCGGCGACCGCGGCCCCGGCCCGGCCGGTGCAGGTCGTGGCCACCCCGGTCAAGGCCGCGCGCCAGGCCGAGCGCGGTGCGGCGGCGACCAACGATTCGTTCCTGACCCGCCTGGGCCGCAAGCTGCGCTCGCTGGTCTCCAGCTCCTGATCCGGGCCGGCCGTCCGCCGCGTGCGACGCGCGCGGTGGACGAATACCCGGGCCGCTCCGGCATAATCGCCGGATGAGCGTTCTGCGGTTCGACAATGTCAGCAAACAGTACGCCGGTGGCCACGCGGCGCTGGTGGACGTCAGCTTCGAGGTCGAGGAGGGCGAGATGCTGTTCGTCACCGGCCACTCCGGTGCCGGCAAGAGCACCCTGCTCAAGCTGATCCACCTGAGCGAGCGGCCCTCGCGCGGCGCCGTGCTGTTCGGCGAGCGCAACCTGCTGAAGGTGCGCGGCCGCCGCGTGCCGCTGCACCGGCGCGAGGTCGGCGTGGTCTACCAGGACCACCGCCTGCTCACCGACCGCAGCATCGCCGAGAACGTGGCGTTGCCGCTGATCCTGCGCGGCACCCGCCGTGCCGAGATCGGCAAGCGCGTGCGCTCGGTGCTCGAGCGCATGGGCCTGGGCCACCGCGAGAAGGCATTGCCCTCGCAGCTGTCGGCCGGCGAGCAGCAGCGCGTCGGCATCGCCCGGGCGATGGTCGGCGAGCCGCGGCTGCTGGTCGCCGACGAACCCACCGGCAACCTCGACCCGACCCTGGCCGCCGAGATCATGCAACTGTTCGCCGAACTGCCGGCGCGCGGCACCAGCGTGCTGGTGGTCAGCCACGACCTGGCGTTGCTCAAGCAGATGCGCAAGCGCGTGCTGATCCTGGACCACGGCCGCCTGGTCGACGACATCTCGCCGCAGGACCTGGCCGAATGAGCGCGCGCAATGCCGGCGCCGCGGCGCCCTCGCGGCTGGGCGTGTGGTGGGACCACCACCTGCACAGCATCGTCTACAGCCTCGGCCGCGCCATGCGCAAGCCGTGGGCGACGCTGCTGACCATGGCGGTGATGGCGCTGGCGCTGACCCTGCCGCTGGGCCTGTCGATCGCCCTGGACAACCTCAAGCAGTTCGCCGGCAGCGTGCAGCAGTCGCGCGACATCAACGTGTTCCTGAAGGCCGACGTCGACGCCGCCGCGGCGCAGGCGCTGGCGCAGACCCTGCGCGGCCGTGGCGACGTGGCCGCGGTGACGCTGCGCACGCCCGCCGAGGGCATGGCCGAGCTGCGCGACAGCGCCGGCCTAGGCGAGGCGCTGGATGCGCTGCAGGACAATCCGCTGCCGACGCTGCTGATCGTCACCCCGGCCGCGGCCGACGACACCCCGCTGGCGATCGCGCTGACCGCGCTGCCGCAGGCCGACCTGGTCCAGCACGACGCGCTGTGGCGCAAGCGCCTGGACGGCTGGCTGCATTTCGGCGAACGCCTGGTGCAGGTGCTGTCGCTGCTGCTCGGCGCCGGTGCGGTGCTGGTGGTCGGCAACACCGTGCGCCTGGACATCCAGTCGCGGCGCGAGGAGATCGGCGTGCTGCAACTGCTCGGCGCCAGCGACGGCTTCATCCGCCGCCCGTTCCTGTACCTGGGCGCCTGGTACGGCTTCGGCGCCGGGGTGCTGGCGCTGGGCCTGCTCGCCGCCTCCGGGATGGCCCTGGGCCAGCCGCTGGCGGCGCTGGCCGACAGCTACGGCAGCCATTTCGTGCTGCACGGGCTGGACGCGCTGCACGCCGGGCTGGTGCTGCTCGGCACCCTGCTGCTGGGCTGGCTCGGCGCCTGGCTGGTGACCGGCCACTTCCTGCGCCAGACGCGGCCCACCGACACCTGAGGCGCGCATGGCCGGGCACGAGCTCAAGCATCTGATCAGCGCCGCCCCGCGGGTGATGGTGGTCGATGGCTCCAAGCTGGTGCGCAAGCTGATCGCCGACGTGCTGCACCGCGAACTGCCCGACGTGACCGTGGTTGGCTGTGCCAGCATCGCCGAGGCGCGCGCCGCGCTGGAGGCCGGCCCGGTCGACCTGGTCACCACCTCGCTGGGGCTGCCCGACGGCGACGGCCTGACCCTGGCGCGCAGCGTGCGCGACGCCGTTGGCCAGGTCTATGTGCCGGTGATCGTGGTTTCCGGCGACGCCCAGCAGCACCTGGTCGAGCGCCGTTTCACCGAGTACGTCACCGACTACTTCGACAAGGCGCTCGGCCACGAGGCGCTGGCCACGTTCATCCGCGGCTACGTGCAGCCGCAGCCGGTGGCCGGCGCCACCGTCCTCTATGTCGAGGACAGCCGGGTGGTGGCCGAGGCGACCAAGCGCATGCTCGAACGCCAGCAGCTGCACGTGGTGCACGTGCTCAGCGCCGAGGACGCGTTCGCGCTGCTCACCGCCGAGTCGCTGGGCCGCACCACCCGCCGCATCGACCTGGTGCTGACCGACGTCACCCTCAAGGGCGAACTCAACGGCCGCGACGTGGTCCAGCGCATCCGCGTGGACTTCGCCTACGGCAAGCGGCGCATGCCGGTGCTGGTGATGACCGGCGACAGCAACCCGCACACCCAGTCCGAGCTGCTGCGCGCCGGCGCCAACGATCTGGTGCAGAAACCGATCGAAGAGCGCCTGCTGGTCACCAAGGTGCTGTTCCAGTTGCGCCTGGCCCGGCTCGACGAGATCGCCGTGACCTTCTGAACCCGATGCACCGAGCCTGGACGCAATGAGCAACAACGAAGAAGAGAACCGGATCCAGCTGGAACCGTCGTGGAAGGCGCGGGTCGGCGACTGGCTGCTGCGCCCGGAGATGCGCGAGCTGGCGGCGTTCCTGCGCCAGCGCAAGGCCGCCGGCGCCCGCGTGTTCCCGCCCGGGCGACAGATCTTCGCCGCCTTCGATGCCACCCCGTTCGAACGGGTGGAGGTGGTGATCCTCGGCCAGGACCCGTACCACGGCTACGGCCAGGCGCACGGGCTGTGCTTCTCGGTGCTGCCCGGGGTGCCGGTGCCGCCGTCGCTGCTAAACATCTACAAGGAGATCGAGGACGACCTGGGCATCCGCCGTCCCGACCACGGCTGCCTGCTGCCGTGGGCGCAGCGCGGGGTGCTGCTGCTCAACGCGGTGCTGACGGTGGAGGAAGGCCGCGCCGGCGCGCACCAGGGCAAGGGCTGGGAGGGCTTCACCGACCACGTCGTGGAGACCCTCAACCGCGAGCGCGAGGGCCTGGTGTTCCTGCTCTGGGGCAGCTACGCCCAGGCCAAGGGCAAGGTCATCGACACCCGCCGCCACCGCGTGCTCAAGGCCCCGCACCCCTCGCCGCTGTCGGCGCACCGCGGTTTCCTCGGCTGCAAGCATTTCTCCGCGGCCAACGAGTACCTGCGGCGGCGCGGCGCCACCCCGATCGACTGGAGCCTGCCGCCGCGCGCGGAGCTGGAGGCGGCGCTGCGCGGCGCCTGAACGCCGGTTGGACGGGCGGCGGTGTCACCCGGCATGGACGCCATTTTGGCGAACCGGGTGCTATGTTGGGGGTCAAATCTCGGGATCGCTGCGGATCCTGATTGTTCCGATGGCTTGTGATGCAGTGTCATTCCTGATTCGAATGTTGCATAAACAGAACACAGGAACTTTTTACTGTACCCAGCAGTCCAATTAGTAGACTGCTAAGATGAGCCCTATGAGCCAGACTCTCACTTCCAACGCATTGGTTGCCAACAACCTCCCGATCCCCAGTCCGCTCGGTTCGCTGGATGCCTACATCGGCGCCGTGCACCAGATCCCGGTGCTGACGTCCGACGAGGAACACGCACTGGCGGTGCGGTATCGCGACCAGGCAGACCTGGACGCGGCACGCGAACTGGTCCATTCCCACCTGCGCTTCGTGGTGCACGTGGCCCGCGGCTACAACGGCTACGGCCTGCCGCTGGGCGACCTGATCCAGGAAGGCAACATCGGCCTGATGAAGGCGGTCAAGCGCTTCGACCCGGACATGGGCGTGCGCCTGGTCAGCTTCGCGGTGCACTGGATCCGTGCCGAGATGCACGAGTACATCCTGAAGAACTGGCGCATCGTCAAGGTCGCCACGACCAAGGCGCAGCGCAAGCTGTTCTTCAACCTGCGCAAGTCCAAGACCCGCCTGGGCTGGATGAACGCGGCCGAGGTCACCGCGGTGGCCAAGGACCTCAACGTGTCCGAGCGCGAGGTGCTGGAGATGGAGTCGCGCCTGTCCGGCCGCGACATCGGCTTCGACGCGCCGTCCGACGAGGACGACGACCACGCGCCGCCGTCGCCGGCCGCGTATCTGATGGCCAACGAGGAAGATCCCTCGCAGGCCTACGAGCGCGCCGACAGCGAGGACAACCAGCTGCAGCTGCTGCGCGAAGGCCTGGCGGAACTGGATGCGCGCTCGCGCGACATCATCAAGCGCCGCTGGCTGGATGCCGACAGCAAGATCACCCTGCAGGAGCTGGCCGACGAGTACGGCGTCTCGGCCGAGCGCATCCGCCAGATCGAGGCCAATGCGCTGAAGAAGATGAAGGCGTTGTTCGTGGCGTGATGCCCGTTCCCCGCAAGCGCCCGGACGATCGTGCCGGGAGACAAAAAAACGGCCCGCATGGGCCGTTTTTTTTGGGGGGGCGGCGCGATCCAGGGTCAGTGCATGCAGACCATCATCGGCATGGTGCCGCACATCATGGTCATCGGCATGCCGCAGCCCATCATGCGGTTCATGCTCTCGCAGCACATCTTGAGCATGTCCATGCTCATCATGCCGGTCGGCATCATCATGCAGACCATGCCCCGCGATTCCATCGTGCAGGTCATCTTCGGCATCATCGGCATGCCGCAGCAGGCCATCATCGGCATGTTGCCGCACATCATGCCGCACGGGGTGCCGCAGGCCATCATCGACGTCATCATGTCGCAGCAGTCCTTGAGCATCTCCATCGAGCTGCCTTCGGCCGGCTTCATCACGCACATCATGCCTTCGGCGGTCATGGAGCAATCCATGTGGCACATCATCGGCATCATCGTCGCCATCGGCATCGAGGACATGCCGGGCATCTGCATGGTGTTCATCGGCATCATGTTCATTGCGGTGTTCATGACAGGTCTCCGGTCGGGGGAAGGGCGAAATCGCCTTTCGCTATGGGATCATGCCGATAAGTCATGAGCGTTTCAAGTCAATGATTCCAAAGGAAAAATTTCCGTTATCTTGAACGCGCCTCCGTTTTGTTGGATGCGGTTATATCGCTATGCGCAGCGGTTGTTTCCCTGCCGGCGCACGCGGGCGGCAGAGTGGGGACGTCCATCGCAGCCACCGGTTCGTCCCATGAGTGCTCACGCCATCGCCCCCGTCTACGACGTCGCGGACTACCGCCGCCGCAAGGCGCTGCGCGATTGCGGGCAGGACAGCCGGCGCCGCGCGTTCCTGTGGGTGCATCCGGGCAGCGGCACGGTGCAGGTGGCGGTGTTCCGCCCGGCGCAGCCGAGCGCCGCGGCGGCGCTGCACGGCGTGCGCGTGGCGGGGCGCCGCGGCTGACGGCGGACCTCGCAGCGCGGGGGTGCGATGTCGGCGGTCGATGACGCCAGCCCTGTCGATCCGGGCGACCTGGGCGCCCTGGTCGCGCAGCGCCTGGCGCAACTGCGCAAGCAGCGCCAGTTGTCGCTGGAGGTGCTGGCCAAGGCGTCCGGGGTCAGCCGCGCGATGCTGTGGCAGATCGAACAGGGCCGCAGCGCACCGACCTTGAAGCTGCTGCTGCGGATCGCCGATTCGCTGGAGGTGCCGTTGACCGAACTGCTGCACGGCGACCCCGTGCGGCAGGCGACCGTGCTGCGTGCCTGCGACGCCAAGCAACTGGTTTCGGCCGACGGCGGCTATGTCTCGCGCGCGTTGTTTCCGTTCCTCGGCGCGCATGCGGTGGAGTTCTACGAGATCCGCCTGCTGCCCGGCGCCGTCGAGCGCGCGGCCGCGCATGCGGCCGGCACCGAGGAGAACCTGGTGGTCAACGCCGGCAGCGTGGAGATCGAGGTCGGCGGACAGACCCATGCGCTGCAGGCCGGCGACGCGATCCAGTTCCGCGCCGATCAGGCGCACGCCTACCGCAATCCCGGCGCCACGCCGGCACTGCTGTATCTGGTGATGCGCTATGCCGGCGAACTCAACTACGGTTGAGGCGCACAGGCGTCCCGCGCATCGGCCGGGATGGCGCGTGGCAGTCGCGAAGGCGGTTGGCCGGCCACGCTGCCGGCTGACTCGTGCCGCCGCCGCGTACATGTCGGCCTGCAGCACCACCGGCATGCGCGCCAGCAGCAGGTTGCGGACGATGCCGCCGCCAATGCCGCCGAGCCTGCCCAGCAGGGGCGCGTTGACCGGTCCCAGGCCGAACGCCAGCGCCTTGCCGGTGCCGTAGACCGCGAACAGCGCCAGGCCCATCGCGTCGAAGATCCGCAGCGGATCGCGCAGGCGCTCGACCGTGTGCTGGCGGTCGAAGGCCGGCAGCCCGGCCATGCAGTGTCACCCGTCCGCGGCTGGCGCCGGGTGCTCCTCCGCGGCGGGCGCGTCGCCGAGGATGATCCGCGCGGCGCGCTGATAGCTCCAGTACGCCCAGGCCCAGTTGAGCAGCACCACCACGCGGTTGCGGAAGCCGATCAGGAAGAACACGTGCGCGGCCAGCCAGAACCACCAGGCCAGCACGCCGGAGAGCTGCAGCCGGCCCAGGTGCACGATCGCCGCCATGCGCCCGATGGTGGCCAGGTTGCCGTAGTCGGCATAGCGGAACGGCACGCTGGCGCTGTCGCCGCGCAGCCGCCGGCGCAGGGTCTCGGCGACATGCCGGCCCATCTGCTTGGCGGCCGGTGCCACGCCGGGGACCGGGCGGCCGTCGGCCTGCTGCACCGCGGCCAGATCGCCGGCGACGAACAGCTCCGGATGGCCGGGCACGCTCAGGTCCGGCTGTACCTGCACGCGGCCGCTGCGGTCCAGCGGCGTCTGCAGCGTCTTCGCCAACGGCGAGGCGGCGACGCCGGCGGCCCAGACGACGGTGCGTGCCGGCACGAAGGTGCTGCCGAGGCGGTAGCCGCTGGCGTCGATGTCGGCGACCGGCACCCCGGTCAGCACTTCCACGCCGAGCTTTTCCAACTGCTTCTGCGCCTTGGCCGAGAGGCGTTCGGGGAACGAGGACAGCACCCGCGGGCCGGCCTCGATCAGCCGCACCCGCGCCTCGGCCGGGTCGATGCGGCGGAACTCGTGCTTGAGCGTGTGCCGGGCGATCTCGGCCAGGGTGCCGGCCAGTTCGACGCCGGTGGGGCCGCCGCCGACGATGGCGAAGCTGAGCCAGGCCGCGCGTGCGGCCGGATCGGTTTCGGCTTCGGCGCGCTCGAACGCCAGCAGCAGGTGCCGGCGCAACTGCAAGGCATCGTCCAGGGTCTTCAGCCCCGGCGCGTGCGCGGCCCAGTCGTCGTGGCCGAAATACGCGTGGGTGGCGCCGGTGGCGATCAGCAGGTAGTCGTAGTCCAGGACGTGGCCGTCGGCCAGGCGTACCTGCCGGGCCTGCTTGTCGACGTGGACGACTTCGCCCAGGCGCACTTCGACGTTGTCCTGGCGGCGCAGGATCTGCCGCAGCGGCGCGGCGATGTCCGGCGCCGACAAGCCCGCGGTGGCGACCTGGTACAGCAGCGGCTGGAACAGGTGATGGTTGCGGCGGTCGATCAGGGTGATGCGCAACGGCGTCTTGGCCAGGGCGCGGGTGGCCCACAAGCCGGCGAAGCCGCCGCCGACCACGATCAGGTGCGGCACGCGCGTGTTGTCCATGCAGGACTCCAGAGGGGGAGGGGAGAGGAGGCGTCCGGTATCGGCGTGGCGGCGGTCGCGTCGCGGTCGCGCGGCGCACCGATTCGCCGGAACGCGCGCTGCCAGCGAGGCGCTGCGCGATCGTCGAGGGCCGGACCTGCATGTCCGTATAGTAGCGCGATGCCAAGCGCGGACAGCGACACGGAGGACGCACGGTCATGCCAGCGACAGTGAAGCCGCGCGCGTCGGCGTCGCCGCAGGCGCCGCTGCCGTCGCGTTGGCGCAGCCTGCTGTTCTGGGCCAAGACCCGCGCGCTGCAGTTGCGCCGCGCGCTGCGCGATCTGCGCGATGGACCACGCCGGCATCGCCGCGATGGCGGCCTGGCGATCGTCGATGGCGCGTGCGCCGAATCAGTCACCGCGCTGTGGCCCGCCAGCGAGGAGACCGCGCCGCAGTTGGTGGCCGGCAAGATCCACAACCTGCGCCTGGCCGCGCGTGCGCTGCACGGCGTGGAGGTGCCGGCCGGGGCGACCTTCGGTTTCTGGCGCCAGCTCGGCCGCGCCACCCGTCGCCGCGGTTTCGTCGTCGGCCGCGACTGCGCGAAGGCTGCCTGGTGCCGTCGATCGGCGGCGGCCTGTGCCAGTTGTCCAATGCGATCTACGACGCGGCGCTGCGGCAGGGCCTGGAGATCGTCGAGCGGCATCGCCACAGCCAGGTGATTCCCGGCTCGCTGGCCGAACGCGACCGCGACGCGGTGGTGTTCTGGAACTACGTGGACCTGCGCCTGCGCGCGGCTGCGCCGTGGCGGCTGGAGGTGTGGCTGGACGGCGAGGCGTTGCACGTGCGCATCCGCGGCGGCAGCGCGGTGCCGGCAGCGTTGCCGTTGCCGCCGCCGCAGCGACGCACGGCGCCGGCCAGCGTCGACACCGCCAACGACTGCACCCGCTGCGGCCGCAGCGCCTGCCATCGCCATGTGCCGGCGGTGGCCGACGGCCTGCACCGCACCTGGCTGGTCGACGAGGACTGGCCGGAGTTCGCCGAGGACCGCCGGCGCCGGCAGCAGTCCGGCGATCGCGTGCTGGCGCTGCCGCGCACCAGCGTCGCGGCCTTGCATGCGGCGCTGATGCGGCGCTGGTGGCTGTGGCGCGGCATGCCGCTGCCGCAGGCGCGCCAGCGCGCGCAGCGCATCCGCCTGCAGGCGCTGCGGCGCCGGCTGGGTGCGCGCGACGTCGACCTGGTGGTGCCGCAGAGCCTGTTGCCGGAGCTGTGGATGGCGGGCGAACTGCAGGGCCGGCATTGGGACGTGTGCATGACCGCCTTGCCGATGCACCTGCTGCAGGCGCGCCTGGACGTGGCCGCGCAGCGGCATCCGCACAGTCCCACCCTGCGCGATTTCCGCGCCGATCCGGTGCTGGTCGAGGCCGAGCGCGTGGCGCTGGCGCAGGCGCGGCACTGGATCACGCCGCACCGCGAACTGCTGGCACTGGCCGGCGGTCGCGGTCTCGCACTGGAATGGCAACGGCCGGCGCTCCCGGCGGTCGCGGCGGAGCCTGCGGCCGCCACCACGGATACCGTGCCGCGGGTGCTGTTGGCCGCCTCGGCGCTGGCGCGCAAGGGCGCCTACGAACTGCGCGAGGCACTGCGCGGCCTGCCGGTGCTGTTGCTGCTGCCGCCCGGCGCGCAGGAAACGCCGGACTTCTGGAGCGGCGTCGAGGTGCAGCGGGTCGCCTCGATGGCGGAAGGCGTGCGCGCGGCGACGCTGGTGCTGCTGCCGGCCTGGATCGAACAGCAGCCGCGCGGGCTGTTGCTGGCCCTGGCGTTGGGCAAGCCGGTGATCGCCACCGCCGCCTGCGGCCTGGCCGCGGACGCTGGCGCGTGGCGCTGCGTGGAGGCCGGCGACAGCGCCACGCTGCGCGCACAGTTGGTCGACGCATTGGGACTGGCGGGTTGAGCGAAACACGAGGGCGTTGCGGCCACCTGCAGGACCGGCCTCTGCTTCGCCACGTCGCCGCGCTGTTCGTTCAAAGCGGCTTTCAGACAACCTTGAAGCAACCCCTGCGGCGGGCTGGCAATCCACGCCATTAGCTCCTAGGAGCGGCTTCAGCCGCGACGCGGCGTTACTGGGAAAGCCTGTCGCGGCTGAAGCCGCTCCTGCGGCATCGGATCGCGCGGCATCGGAGCGCGTAGTGGATTGTGGCGACCTGCGGCTCGATCCGTGCGCGGCAGGCACATCACGTGCTCGGCGACGCGTGCCGGTGCTTTAGCAGTTGTCTTGCCGGTGATGCGCGGCCGCCTCAGTAAAGATCCTGCGGATCCACATCCAGCGACCAGCGCACCCGCCGCGCCTGCGGCAGTGCGTGGATCGCCGGCACCGCCGCGTCCAGCAACGCATGCAACGCGCGCCGGGTGCTGGCCGACAGCAGCAACTGGGTGCGCTGGAAGCCGGCGCGGCGCGGCATCGGCGCCGGCATCGGGCCGAAGCGCTGCACCTCGTCCTGCGCCGGCAGCAGCGCGCGCACCGCGGCCAGAAACGCGTTGGCGTGTTCGACCTGCTTGGCCTCGGCGCGCAGCAGCGCCAGGTGCGCGAACGGCGGGAAGCCTGCGGCCTCGCGCTGCTCCAGCTCCGCCGCGGCGAAGGCGTGGTAGCCGCCGTGGACCAGGGTCTGCAGCAGCGGATGCCCGGGGTGGTGGGTCTGCAGCCAGACCTCGCCCGGACGCGCGGCGCGGCCGGCGCGCCCGGCGACCTGGATCAACTGCTGCGCCAGCTTCTCGCTGGCGCGGAAATCGGCCGAAAACAGGCCTTCGTCGATGCCCACCACCACCACCCGGCTCAACTGCGGCAGGTCGTGGCCCTTGGCCAGGATCTGCGTGCCGACCAGGATGCCGGGGGCGCTGCCGAGCGTGGCCAGCTGGGTTTCCAGCGCGTCGCGGCGCTGGGTGGTGCCGCGGTCGATGCGCAGCACCGGGACGTCCGGGAACGCCTGCACCAGGCGTTCCTCCAGGCGTTCGGTGCCGATGCCCTGCGGCTGCAGCGCCAGGCTGCCGCAATCCGGGCAGGCCAGCGGCGCCGGCTGCCGCGCGCCGCAGTGGTGGCATTGCAGGCGCCGGCCGCCGGCATGCACGGTCATCGGCGTGGCGTGCAGCGGGGTGCTGCAGCGCTGGCATGGCGCGGTCCAGCCGCAGTCGTGGCACAACAGCACCGGCGCGTAGCCGCGGCGGTTCTTGAATACGAGGACCTGGCCGCCTTCGGCCAGCGCAGTACCGATCCCGGCCAGCACCTCGGGCGACAGCCCGTCCTGCAGCGGGCGCTTGCGCACGTCGAGTACGCGCACCGTCGGCGGTTTGGCGTCGCCGGCGCGGCGGGTCAGGCGCAGGTGCGCGTAGCGGCCGCCGGCGGCGTTGTGCAGGCTCTCCAGCGAGGGCGTGGCGCTGCCCAGCAGCACCGGCACGTCCAGCGCCTTGCCGCGGACCAGGGCGAAATCGCGGGCGTGGTAGCGGATGCCGTCCTGCTGCTTGTAGCTGCCGTCGTGTTCCTCGTCGACCACGATCAGTCCCGCCCGCGGCAGCGGCACGAACACCGCCGAGCGGGTGCCGACCACCACCTGCGCCTCGCCGCGCCAGGCCGCGGCCCAGACCCGCGCGCGTTCGTTGTCGTTGAGCCCGGAATGCAGCGCATGCACCGGCACGCCGAGACGCGCGCGGAAGCGCGCCAGGGTCTGCGGGGTCAGGCCGATCTCCGGCACCAGCACCAGCGCCTGGCGGCCGCGCGCCAGGCACGCGGCGATCGCCTGCAGGTAGACCTCGGTCTTGCCGCTGCCGGTGACGCCGTCGAGCAGGAACGGGGCGAACCCGGCGGCGGCGACCACCGCGTCGATCGCGGCCTGCTGCTCGGCGTTGGGGATCGGTCCGGGCTGCGGCTGCGGCGCCGTGGCGCTGGCCGGCACTGCGATGCGCTCGGCGTGGCCACGCTTGGCCAGCGCGCGGGCGGCGCTGCGCCAGTCGTCCATCGCCTGGTCCAGCCGGTCCTCGTCCATGGCGCCGTCCGCCAGCAGCGCGGCGAAGCGGTGCGGGCGGGTGCCGGGCCGGGCGCGGTGGCTGGCGCCGGCCTCGGTCAGGCGCCAGGCCCAGGCGTGGGTGTCGGGCAGTGGTTCGCCGCGGCGCAATGGCACCGGCAGCGCCGTGGCCAGCACCTCGCCCAGCGGTGCGTGGCTGTAGCGCGCCAGCCAGCGCAGCGACTCGGCCAGTTCGCCGTGCAGCAGTGGCGCCGGGTCCAGCCAGGCCAGCGCCGCGCGCAGGCCGTCGGCGTCCTCGACCTGGCCGATCGCCGCCACCACGCCGCTCAGTTCGCGGTTGCCGAACGGCACCTGCAGGCGGCGGCCGACGTCGCCGTCGGCGACCGTGCCGCCGGGCGGCGGCAGGTAGTCGAACAGCTGCGGCAGCGGCACGGGCAGGGCGACGCGGAGCGTGGCGGCGGGCGAAGGCATCCGCCTAGTCTAGCGGCCGCCGCAAGCCGGTCCGGGCTGCCGGGAGTTGCATGCGATTGCTGCCCGCAAAGTGATAAACCGGTCGTAAATAGCCGCCCCGCTTGGAGAATCGAATTTATCCACATCTGCTGTGGATAAAGCTGTGCATGACGGGCATGCTCCACGCCGTGAAGACGGAATCACAAGCCTCTGCCACGAGTTGGACAAAAAAGCGCCAATCGCATTTATTCCTTTTAGAACAATCACTTGGCCGTGAAACACAGATGCAACATGGTTTCGCGGGGGCTTGACAAGACCTGTCTCCGGCCAATTCCTGGCGCTGTGCACAACCCGCCGTCGCGGCGGCCGCGGAAGAGCCGATCGGGGCGCTGCTGTCAAGCGCGCGATGTGGCGGCTGCCTCGCTATCATCGCGCCGATGATGGAGTTCCGATGACCGCCACGTCCCCCTCCGACGGCGTGGCCGCACCGCCCGCCCTGGCCGCGTTCCTGCGCGGGATCGAACGCCGTGCGGCGGTCCTGGCCGACCTGCAGAGCGGCCGCCCCGAGCGCGGCATGCCGGCCCTGGCGGCGGCGATGCGGGCGTTCCGCAGCCACGCCGCGGCACTGCCGATGGCCGACTGGCCGCTGCGCTTCTGGAAACTGCTCGGCGCGGTACCGACCCTGCGCCAGGCCGATGCCGCCGACGGCGCATGGCCGGCGCCGCTGGCGCATCTGCGCACCCTGCAGCCGGCCGACCGCCTGGCGCTGTTGCTGCGCATCGTCGCCGGGCTGGACGAGCCGCTCGCCGCGCAGGTGCTGCAGCTGTCCACCGAGGACTATCAGCAGGCGCTGGCGCGGGCCTGCCCGCGCGACGCCGGCGGGCATCCGGACGCGGCGGGCTGGCGGGCGTTGGCCGATGCGGCGCAACAGTGCCTGCGCGACCTGCCGCCGGCGCGGCTGCAGGCGCTGGCGCAGTTGCGCGATGCGGCGGTTGCCGGCGGCCCCGCCGCGGCCGCTGCGCCGACGGCCCCGGCAACATCCGCAACGGCCGACGCCGCCGCGCGTCCGCGCCGCCGCGGCGCGCGGGCGGCCCTGCGCACGCGCCTGGCCGGGGCGGTGATCGCGGTCGTGGTCCTGGCCCTGGCCGGGACCCTGTGGTGGGACCGCCTGCCGTGGCGCCGCTCCCACGCCGCCGCGGCCGGCGGCAACGATGCGAGCCTGGCGCTGGGCGACACCGGCCCGGTGCAGGTGGAAGTGCTGCCGCCGGAATCGGACACCGCCAGCGCGCCGCCGCTGCCGGCCGAACCGCCGGCGCCGCTGCCGGAGCCGGCGATCTACGACCTGGATTTCTACGCGTGGTATGCGGCCGGCGCGCCGCCGCCGCGGATCGAGCGCAGCGCCCCCAGCGCCGCCGACCTGGCCGAGGCCGCCGCAGCGCCGCCGGCCGCCGCCGCGGTTCCGGCGGTCGCGCCCGCGGCGGCGAGCACGCCGCCGGCGCTGACCCCGGCGCAGCTGCGCGCGCGCCAGGCGGCCTGGGACGCACTGCCGGCGGCGGCGCAGGCGCGCCTGCGCCAGGTCGCCATGGCCTTCGCCGGCCTGCCGATCGAGCAGCAGCACAGCCTGCATGCGCAGTTCGCCGAGATGGACGCGCTGGAGCGCCACGGCTGGCTGCTCGGTCCGGAACTGGGTGCCGAGTTCTGGGCGCTGCAGCCGCTGCTGGGCTATGTGCCCGCGGCGCAGCGGCAGGCGTTGCTGGGCCTGCTGCGCAGCCTGCCGGCGGAGCAGCGCGAACATCTGGCGCTGCTGTCGCAACGCACCCCGCCGCAGGACCGTGCCGCGTTGCGCCGCGACCTGCTGGCGCAAGGCGCCGACAGCCGCGGCGCGTGGTTGAAGCAGCGCGCCGCGCGCTGAGTCGCGCGCGGGGCGCCTGGCTTTCTCGGGTCGCCGCAACCGGCTGCGGCGACCGCCTTCCAGCAGCCGTCCGCCGCAGCGGGTAGAATGCGCGGCCTCCGCCACCCGGTGCCGGCGCTGTCTGCGCGGCCGCAGTCGGCGGGATCGCCAGAGTCTTGCAATGGTTTCGTCCTCCACCCCGGCCTCGGTCCGGGGCCGCGAACTGCGCACCACCGCGCAACTCGCCCTGCCGCTGGTCCTGGGGCACGTCTCCACCGGGCTGATCAGCTTCGTCGACAACGTGATCGCCGGCCACCACGGCACCCGCACGCTGGCCTCGGTGACGGTCGGCACGGCCCTGCTGTGGCTGCCGATGATGGTCCCGATCGGCACCCTGATCGCCCTGACCGCCTCGGTGTCGCAGCTCGACGGCGCCCGCCGCCAGGCACAGATCGGGCCGCTGTTCCGGCAGGCGCTGTGGCTGTCGCTGGGCCTGGGCCTGCTGATGTTCGCGTTCCTGAGCGTGATGCCGATGGCGCTGCCGCAACTGGGCATCGCCCCGGAGATCGTGCCCGGCGCGCGCGACTTCCTGCACGCGATCCGCTGGGGCGTGCCGGCGCTGGTGCTGTATTTCTGCATGCGCTATCTCAGCGAAGGCATGCACTGGACGCTGCCGACCATGCTGCTGGGCTTCGGTGGCCTGCTGCTGCTGGCCCCGCTCGGCTATGCGCTGACCTTCGGCCTGTGGGGCCTGCGCGAACACGGCGCCGGCGGCCTGGGCATGGCCTCGGCGATCACGATGTGGGCGCAGGCGCTGTGCTTCGCCGTCTACCTGGCGCGTTCCAGGCGCTTCGCGTCGCTGCGCCTGTTCGCGCAGTTCGAGGCGCCGGACCTGCGCGCGATCGCCGGGCTGCTGAAGACCGGCTTGCCGATCGGCGTGACCATCCTGATGGAAGGCGGCCTGTTCATCGTCACCGCGCTGCTGATCGCGCGGCTCGGCGAGGTGCCGGCGGCGGCGCACCAGATCGCGATCAACGTGGCGCAGCTGTGCTTCATGGTACCGATGGGCGTGGCCGAGGCGACCACGGTGCGGGTCGGCCGCGCCGCCGGCGCCGGCGACGCGGTCGGCGTGCGCGGCGCGGCCTGGGCCGGCTATGCGATCGTGCTCGGCACCCAGGCGCTGTCGGCGCTGGTGCTGCTGTTCGGCCACGACGCCATCGTCGGCATCTACACCAGCGACCTGGCGGTGGCGGCGTTGGCCTCCACGCTGCTGCTGTACGCGGCCACGTTCCAGTTCCCCGACGGCGTGCAGGTGCTGTCGGCCGGCGCGCTGCGCGGCCTCAAGGACACCCGCGTGCCGATGCTGCTGGCCCTGTGCTCCTACTGGGGCCTGGGCATGCCGCTGGGCGCCGGCCTCGGCCTGTGGCTGGGCTGGGGACCGCAGGGCATGTGGATCGGCCTGATCCTGGGTCTGACCGCGGCCGCGGTGATGATGGGCGCGCGCTTCCGCTGGAGCAGCGCGCGCCTGCTGGCCGCGCCGGCGGCCCCCTGACTTCAGACGCATGTGCGGCGCCTGACGCAGCCGGTATGCTGCGCGGGCGCAAGACGCCTTCCTTTCGGAGCTTTCCATGAACCAACCCGTGCGTCGCAGCCCCATCGCCAACTTCTTCGTCGGCCTGTGGGATGTGATGAACTTCACCCGCCGGTTGATCCTCAACCTGGTGTTCTTCGGCTTCCTGTTGCTGGTCCTGCTGGTGATGGTGTTCGCCATGGCGCGCGGCGACGGCGCCAAGGCCCTGCGCGACCGCACCACGCTGCTGATCGCGCCGGAAGGCAAGCTGGTCGAGCAGTTCAGCGCCGACCCGGTCAGCCGCGCGCTGGCCAAGGCGATGAACGACAAGGGCGCGCAGGAGATCCAGTTGCGCGACCTGGTACGCGCGATCGAGGCGGCCAAGACCGATCCGAAGATCGAGCGCGTGGCGCTGCGCCTGGACAAGCTGCAGCCCAGCGGCTTCGCCTCGATGCGCGAGGTGGAGAAGGCGCTGCAGGACCTGCGCGGCTCCGGCAAGCAGATCGTCGCCTACAGCGACAATCTGAACCAGTGGCAGTACCTGCTGGCCGCGCAGGCCAACGAGGTCTACCTGGATCCGATGGGCTCGATGACCCTGGAAGGCCTCGGCCGCTACCGCCAGTACTTCCGCGAGGGCCTGCAGGACAAGCTCGGCGTGGACGTGCACCTGTTCAAGGTCGGCGAGTACAAGTCCGCCGCCGAGCCCTACGTGCTCGACGCGGCCTCGCCGGCGTCCAAGGAAGCCGACCTGTTCTGGATGAACGACGTGTGGCAGCGCTACGTGGCCGACATCGCCAAGGCGCGCAAGCTGGCGCCGGAGCAGATCAGCGCCGGCATCGACACCATGCCCGAGGGCGTGGCCGCCGCCGGCGGCGACCTGGCCAAGTTCGCCCTGCAGCAGAAGCTGGTGGACGGCCTGAAGACCCGCGAGGACGTCGAGCAACTGCTGGCCAAGCGCGGCGTGGCCGACGACGATGCCGACACCGGCTATCGCAACATCGACCTGGACGGCTACCTGCAGCAGTTGGACCTGCGCCGCTCGCCGGTGGACTCGCGGCCGCAGGTGGCGGTGGTGGTGGCCGCGGGCGAGATCAGCGGCGGCGAACAGCCGGCCGGCCGCATCGGCGGCGAGTCGACCGCGGCGCTGCTGCGCCAGGCGCGCGACGACGAGGCGGTGAAGGCAGTGGTGCTGCGCGTGGATTCGCCCGGCGGCGAAGTGTTCGCCTCCGAGCAGATCCGCCGCGAGGTGGTGGCGCTGAAGGCCGCCGGCAAGCCGGTGGTGGTGTCGATGGGCGACCTGGCCGCGTCCGGCGGCTACTGGATCAGCATGAACGCCGATCGCATCTACGCCGACCCGTCGACGATCACCGGCTCGATCGGCATCTTCGGCATGATCCCCAACATCACCCGTACCCTGGACAAGATCGGCGTGCACACCGACGGCGTCGGCACCACCCGTTTCGCCGGCGCGTTCGACATCACCCGGCCGATGGATCCGGCGGTGGGCCAGCTGATCCAGTCGGTGATCGACAAGGGCTACGCCGACTTCACCGGCAAGGTCGCGCAGGCGCGCGGCAAGTCGGTCGAGGCCATCGACCAGGTCGCGCGCGGCCGCGTGTGGAGCGGTGCGCAGGCCAAGGAGCGCGGGCTGGTGGACGCGTTCGGCGGCTTCAAGGACGCGGTGGCCGATGCCGCCGCACGCGCCAAGCTGGGTGGCCAGGACAAGTACCGGGTGCGCTACATCGAAAAGCCGGCCACGCCGTTCGCGCAGTTCGTCAGCGGGTTCGCCGGCAGCCGCCTGGGCGTGTGGATGCTGAGCGACTCGGCGCTGGGCCACGCCCTGCTGGCGCGCAGCCTGCCGGAGTTGGACACGCAGCTGCGCTTCGTCAAGGACGCGGCCGACACCCGTCCGGGCGCGCCGGTGAAGGCGCTGGCCTACTGCTTCTGCGGGCTGTGAGCCGGCGCTGAGCCGTCGGCGGCGCGCCCTCGCGGGCGCGTCGCATCTTCACTGCAACGCCGGCCCTTGCGGCCGGCGTTTTTCATTGTGCGGTGGCGGCGTCGAGCGCGGCGTTCTGCGTGGCCGCGGCGTGGTCGAGTGTGGCCTGGGCCTGCCTGGCCCGGTCCAGCGGCTGGGCGATGGCGGCACGCATCGCGCCGGCCTTCGGCGCCGGCGGCGCATCGGGCGGTTGCGGCGGTTCCGGCTTGCATGCGGCCAGCAGGGCGAGCAGCGGCAATGCCAGCGTCATCCTGCGCAGTAGTGCGGACATGGCGGCGACCTCCTCGAGGGTGGAGGTATCATCCTACGCCTCCCCCGTGAGCAGACAGGCACGCGCATGCAGCACCGTTGGCGGCTGGACGGACAGACCGCGTTGATCACCGGCGCCAGCGCC
Organism: Xanthomonas sp. NCPPB 901; assembly: GCF_056725085.1. Classification (NCBI taxonomy): domain Bacteria; kingdom Pseudomonadati; phylum Pseudomonadota; class Gammaproteobacteria; order Lysobacterales; family Lysobacteraceae; genus Xanthomonas; species Xanthomonas sp. NCPPB 901. The sequence goes on from NZ_CM161511.1 coordinate 759,122, forward strand.
GGCATCGGCCTGGCGATCGCGCGCGAGTTGCTCGGGTTCGGCGCCGACCTGCTGCTGGTGGCACGCGACCTCGATGCGCTGGAGGCCGCGCGCGACGAACTGCGCGACGCCTTCCCCGAGCGCCGCATCCTGGCGCTGGCCGCGGACGTCGCCGACGACGAGGACCGCCGCGAGATCCTGGACTGGGTCGAGGACCATGCCGACGGCCTGCACCTGCTGATCAACAACGCCGGCGGCAACGTCAGCAAGGCCGCGGTGGACTACACCGAGGACGAATGGCGCGGCATCTTCGAGACCAACCTGTTCTCCGCGTTCGAGCTGTCGCGCTACGCGTACCCGCTGCTGGCGCAGCATGCGGCCTCGGCGATCGTCAACGTCGGCAGCGTGTCCGGGCTGACCCACGTGCGCAGTGGCGCGCCCTACGGCATGACCAAGGCGGCGCTGCACCAGCTGACCCGCAACCTCGCCGCCGAATGGGCCGAGGACGGCATCCGGGTCAACGCGGTGGCGCCGTGGTACATCCGCACCCGCCGCACCTCCGGGCCGCTGTCGGACCCGGACTACTACGAGCAGGTGATCGAGCGCACGCCGATGCGCCGCATCGGCGAGCCGGAGGAAGTGGCGGCGGCGGTCGGCTTCCTGTGCCTGCCGGCGGCCAGCTACGTCACCGGCGAGTGCATCGCGGTGGATGGTGGCTTTTTGCGTTATGGGTTCTAGCGGTCAGCCCCTGCATAGCGGCTGTGCGCGCGCAGGGCACCAGCCGAAAGGAGCGGTGTAGTGCGTCTCGGGCGCTACGTCGTCGGGACTGAAGTCCCTCCCACAAAGGCGCGGGCGCTCACCGCGGTGGACGGTGGCTTTTTGCGTTATGGGTTCTAGCGGTCAGCCCCTGCACGGCGGCCGTGCGTGCAGGGCACCAGCCGAAAGGCGCAGCTTAGGTACGTCCCGGGCGCTACGTCGTCGGGACTGAAGTCCCTCCCACAAAGCGCGGGTGCTCACCGCGGTGGATCGGCTCCTTTGCCTGCCGGCGGCCAGCTACCTTGCTGGCGAAGCATCGCGGTGGACGGTGGCTTCTTGCGTTACGGGTTTTAGCGGTTCAGCTCCTGCATGGCGGCTGCGTGCGCAGGGCACCAGCTGAAAGGCACGGCGTAGGTGCGTTTCGGGCACTACATCGTCGGGACTGAAGTCCCTCCCACAGGGGCGCGGGCGCTCACCTCGGTGGATCGGTTTCTGTGCCTGTCGGCGGCCAGCTACCTTGCTGGCGAAGCATCGCGGTGGACGGTGGCTTTTTGCGTTACGGGTTTTAGCGGTTCAGCTCCTGCATGGCGGCTGCGCGTGCAGGGCACCAGCTGAAAGGCACGGCGTAGGTGCGTTTCGGGCGCTACGTCGTCGGGACTGAAGTCCCCCCACAAAGGCGCGGGCGCTCACCTCGGTGGATCGGTTTCTGTGCCTGTCGGCGGCTAGCTACCTTGCCGGCGAAGCATCGCGGTGGATGGTGGCTGCTTGCGTTACGGGTTCTAGCGGTCAGCCCCTGCATGGTGGCCGTGCGTGCAGGGCACCAGCCGAAAGGCGCAGCTTAGGTACGTCCCGGGCGCTACGTCGTCGGGACTGAAGTCCCTCCCACAAGGGGCCCCGCTCACCCTGGTGGACCGGCTGCGGCGACGAGCGCCATGACGTGGCGGCGGCGGTCGGGTGCCTGTGGCTGTCGGCGGCCTGCTACATCACCTGCGCATCGCGGTCGACGGCGGGTTTTGCGCCATGGGCAGGCGTGTTGCAAGCGCGGCAACCGCGCGCATCGCCATCCGTAGGAGCGGCTTCAACCGCGACCGGGCGTTCCCGGTAAGGCTCCGTCGTGGCTGAAGCCGCTCCTCGTAAACCAGGCGCACAACCATGCGCGAGCGGGACGGGTCACGGCACAGGCCGCTCCTGCGCACCGCAGTTGCTGGCCTCAAGCAGGTGCTCGCGGCGTTCGAACTCGGTGTGCAGCGCTTCGGCATGCTCGGGCACGGCGAAGCGCCAATGCGTTTCGGCTTCGGCCACATAGCTTTTCCAGGCCTCGCACAACTGCTCGGCGGGCAGCGGCTGGCACTGGTCGCGCAGCACTTCGCAGGCGCTGCCGCCGGCCTGGTTGGGGCCACCGTCCAGGTCCGTCGTGCTCAGCGGCACGCAGCGCGGCGGCGGTTCGGCGACTTCGCCGATATAGGACGCCTGCTCGCGGGTGGTGCAGGTGTACAGCGGCGGTGGCGGCAGCGCTGGCGCCGGGGGCGGTGCAGCGGCCGCGGGGGCGGGCGGGGTGGGCGCGTCCGCAGGCGTGGCGGCGTTCGTCGCGCTCGCCGGTGGCGGCGATGGGGCGGGCGGGGCCGCGGGCACGGCCGGCAGCGCGGCGCTGCCGACGCCCTGCATGACCTTCTTCTGCTGGCGCATGCCCTTGGGGCAGGGCTTGTTCTGGATGGTCAGGTTGTCCTGCGCGTCGGTGCAGCGATAGAACACCACCGGTTCGGCGGGCGCGGCGCTGGCGCACGCCAGCAACGCGATCAGGCAGAGCGCACGGCGCATCAGCCGCTGCCGCAGTCGCGCGCCAGGCGCGCGTCGATGCCGCGCTGTTCGGTCTCCAGCGCGCGGCGCTCGCTCTGCAGCGCGCTGTTGTAGCGACGGATCAGCTCCCAGCGGCGGTCGCTCAGGCGCGCGCAGACCTCCTGCTCGGGCAGCGCCGTGCAGGTGTCGCGGATCAGGGTGCTGCCGGCGGGCACGATCACGCCGGCGCCGGCGGTCATCACCGGCGGCGGTGGCCCGGGTGGGCGCGGCGCACCCGGCGGAGGCGGTCCCGGCGGGCGGTGCGGGCGGCCATCGGGGCCGCGCTCTGACGGCCGCGCGTAGGGACCTTCGGCGTAGCCGTAGGCCCACAGCGGCACCCAGCGCGGGTTGCCGGCATTGTCGTCGCTGGTGTAGCGCGTGCCTTCCGGTGTCACGCACTCGTACATCGGCTGCGCTGGCTGCACGGTGACGATGCGCAGTTCACGCTGCGGCAGCGGCGCCGGCGAGGCCGCCCCGCGCGCCGGATCGGTGCTCAGGGTGGTGGTCGGCCGCGGTGGCGGATCGCGCGGTCGCTGCATGTCCAGCACCTGCTGCTGGCGCGCGTTCTCGCAGGGGGCGTTCTGCAGGCTGACCGCGCCGGAGGCGGCGATGCAGCGGTAGATGCGCACCGACGCGTTGCTGCCGTCGCTGCTAATGGTCTGCGTCTGTTGCGCCCAGCCGTCACCGCTCAAGGGCGACAGGCTCAGCAGCAGCAACGGGCGGAGAAGGCGGCGCATGCGCGCATCTTGCGCGCCTCGGGCGGCCAGGGAAAGGGCGTGCGCGTCGGGATTGAGGGCGCGACGGTGTCGCGGCAGGCCGGCGCGTTGATCCATCGCTGCGAGGCTTCGCCCGACCCTCATCCGCCCCTGCGGGGCACCTCTTTCTGAGGGGAGGAACAAAGCCCCTCTCCCCCCGGGAGAGGGGTTGGGGTGAGGATCCGGAGCGCGAAGCGCCCACGTCGCACCATCGCGCGCTTGTCGCCAAGCGTCAACGCAGCGGAAGCGCGGCGTGCCGTGCGCGAGGCCGGCGCCTCAGGCGCGCAGGATCTGGTCGCTGGCGGCGTCGCGGATCGGGGTGGGTTGGGCCAGGCCGCCGGTCTCGCCGTCGATCAGGCCGTCGAGGGCGTCCAGCAGCAGCGGATCCAGTTCGCTGCGCTGCCGCGCCGGCGGCTCGCCGCCGCGGTTGGCGCTGGTCGACACCAGGGCGCCACCCCAGGCCCGGCACAGGGCGGCCACCAGCGGATGCGCGCTGATCCGCACGGCGATGCCCTGGTGCGCGCCGGTGATCCAGGGCGGCGCATGCGCGGCGGCGGGCAGGATCCAGGTGTGCGGTCCCGGCCAACTGGCCAGCACCGCGGCCAGCCGTCCCGGCGGCAACGCCGACAGGTCGAGCAGCGGGCGCAGCGGATCCAGTTCGGCGGCGACCACGATCAGGCCCTTGTCCACCGGCCGCTGCTTGATCCGCAGCAGGCGAGTCACGGCATTCTCGTCGTGCGGATCGCAGCCCAGCCCCCACACGGCTTCCGTGGGGTAGGCGATCACGCCGCCCTGGCGCAGGACGGCGACGGCATGGCTCAGCGACAGGTCGGTCATGCGCGCATCATGCGGCACGTCCTTGTCTAAGGACAATGAGGGTCATTGCGGAGCAGGGCGGATCGGCGCAAGGCGCGCTGGGCCGGGCCTCGTGGCCGAACCCACGACATGGGCAAGCGCGGTGCCCGCAGCAGCGGGGCGTGCGGGGGCGCGCTGCCTAAGCGATGTGCGCCAGCAAGGTCGAGGGCAGGCGGTGGAGCGATGAGGCGAGCGGGTGCTGATGGCGGCGCGCGCCATGCGCCGTGCTCGGCCGCGCCCCCAAAGTTGAAGGCCGCCGCGAACGGCAGCCCGACAAGGGCGGCTCAGCCGCCCTTGGCCACCGTCTTCTTGGCCGCCTTCTTCACCGCTTTTTTGGCGGTTTTCTTCGCGGCTTTCTTGACCGCCTTCTTCGCTGCCGGCTTGGCCGGGGCGTCGGCGGCGGCCTTCTTCGCTGCGCTCTTCTTCGGCGCGGCTTCCTTCTTGGCGGCGGCCTTCTTGGCGCCGAAGCCCTTGCGCACCGGCTTGCCGGTTTCCTCCAGCAGCTTCTGCACTTCGTCCAGGCTCAGCGTGGCCGGCTCGCGATCCTTGGGGATCTTGCCGTTGAGCTTGCCGTCGCTGATGTACGGGCCGAAGCGACCGTTGAGCACCTGGATGTCGCTGCCGGGGAATTGCTTGATGATGCGGTTGCGCGCGATCTCTTCCTTCTCCTCGATCAGGAACACCGCGCGGGCCAGGTCGATGGTGTAGGGATCGTCTTCCTTCTTCAGCGAGGCATAGACGCTGCCGCGCTTGGCGAACGGACCGAAGCGGCCGATGCCGACGCTGACGTCCTCGCCCTTGTCCTGGCCGAGGCTGCGCGGCATCAGGAACAGCTCCAGCGCCTCCTCCAGGGTGATGGTGTGCATGCTCTGGCCGGGACGCAGCGAGGCGAACTTGGGCTTGTCCTCGGCATCCTCGGCGGTGCTGCCGATCGCCGCGTACGGCCCGAAGCGGCCCAGGCGCACGCTCACCGGCTTGCCGGTCTTGGGGTCGGTGCCGAGCTCGCGCGCGCCGCTGGCTTCGGCGCGGTCGACCGATTCCTTCTTGTCCTCGACCAGTTCCTTGAACGGTTCCCAGAAACGCGACATCAGCGGGATCCAGTCCTCCTCGCCGCGCGAGACCGCGTCCAGCTCGTCCTCGAGCTTGGCGGTGAAGTCGTAGTCCACGTACCGGGTGAAATGGCTGGACAGGAACTTGGACACCGCGCGGCCGACGTCGGACGGACGGAAGCTGCGGCCTTCCATCTCCACGTACTTGCGGAACAGCAGGGTCTGGATGATCGAGGCATAGGTCGAGGGACGGCCGATGCCGTACTCTTCCAGCGCCTTCACCAGCGCCGCTTCGGTGAAGCGCGGCGGCGGCTGGGTGAAGTGCTGCTCGGCCAGGATGCGTTCCAGCGGCACGCGATCGCCGGGCTTCATCGCCGGTAGCTTGCGGCCTTCGTCCTCGTCCTCGGCGCTCTTGTTGTCCTTGCCTTCCTCGTACACGGCCAGGAAACCGGCGACGACCACGGTGGTGCCGCTGGCGCGGAACACGTGCTCGCTGCCGGCCGACAGATCGACGCTGACGGTGTTGAGCGTGGCCGGGATCATCTGGCAGGCCACCGCGCGCTTCCAGATCAGCTCGTACAGCTTGCGCTCGTCGTCGGTCAGGAAGCGGGCGACCTGCGACGGGGTGCGCAGCGCCGAGGTCGGACGCACCGCTTCGTGCGCCTCCTGGGCGTTCTTGGACTTGGTCTGGTAGGTGTTGGGCTGGTCCGGCAGCGAGGCGATGCCGTAGTCGCGGGCAATCACGTCGCGGATCTCGGCCAGCGCCTCCTGCGACAGGTTGACCGAGTCGGTACGCATGTACGAGATCAGGCCGACCGTGCCTTCGTCGCCGATCGCCACGCCTTCGTACAGCTTCTGCGCCACCTGCATGGTCTTGCGGGTGGTGAAGCCGAGCTTTCGCGAGGCTTCCTGCTGCAGCGTGGAGGTGGTGAACGGCGGCGCCGGGCGGCGCTTGCGCTCCTTGCTGGCCACGTCGGTGACGTGCAGCGCACCCTGCGCGGCCTGCTGGATGCGCAGGCGCGCCGACTCGGCGGTGTCGCCGTCGGTGATGGTGAACTGCTCGAACTTCTGCCCGTCGAGCTTGATCAGCTTGGCGTTGAAGTGCTGCGAGGGATGCGCGCAGTCGGCGGCGATGGACCAGTATTCGCGGGCGACGAAGGCTTCGATCTCCTCCTCGCGCTCGACGATCATGCGCAGCGCCGGCGACTGCACGCGGCCGGCGGACAGGCCGCGCTGCACCTTGCGCCACAGCACCGGCGACAGGTTGAAGCCGACCAGGTAGTCCAGCGCGCGGCGCGCCTGCTGCGCATCGACCAGGTCGCCGGCGATCTGCCGCGGCTGCGCCATCGCTTCCTTGATCGCGCGCGGGGTGATCTCGGTGAACACCACCCGGTGCAGCGGCTTGCCCTTGAGCAGCCCGCGCTCCTGCAGGATCTCGGCGATGTGCCAGCTGATCGCCTCGCCCTCGCGGTCCGGGTCGGTCGCCAGGTAGATGTCTTCGGCCGCCTTGGCCGCCTTGGCGATGGCTTCGACGTGCTTCTCGTTCTTGTCGATCAGCGCGTAGCGCATCGCGAAGCCGTCGTCCGGATCCACCGCGCCTTCCTTCGGGATCAGGTCGCGCACGTGCCCATACGAGGCCAGGACGTGGAAATCCTTGCCGAGGTATTTGTTGATCGTCTTGGCCTTGGCGGGCGATTCGACGATGAGCAGGTGCTTGGACATGGCGGGTCGGGCTTCGATGGGCGTGGGCGGACGCCCTGGGGGCGGTAGGGTGGCGCAATTGCTCCGGTTAGTGAAGCGTTGCGGTCTCGCAGAGAAGCCGACGCCCGGGACGGAACCCCCGGGCGTTCAGCTACGGCGCTTATTTATTAGTGGGCATGTCCGGCGTCCGCTGTCAAGCCGGCGGCGGCCGGCCCGGCCGCCGCGCACGTGGTCGCGCGGCTTGCGGCGCCCGCCGGACTCAGTGCCAGCCGCCCTTGGCGGCGATGCCGATCGCCAGGGCCACCAGCAGCACCGCAGCCGCCATCAGCAGGCCGAAAATCGTCAGGATCACCACGGTGACCGTGCCGAGCTTGCGCTGTTGCCATTCCGGGTGGTCGGTGTAGGCCCACTTGTCCACCACCAGCGTGTCGCAGAGCATGTCGTGCAGGGCCTGCTTGCGTTCGGTGAAGGCGGCCATCAGCAGGCCGATGCCCAGGGTCAGGCTGCTCAGCATGAAGCCGAAGTAGCGGCCCACGCCGCGGGCCACGCTGATGCGGCTGCCGTCGGTGCGCACCACCTTGATGCCGACCGCCATCTTGCCCAGCGTGGCCTGCTTGGTGGAGGCGTGGAACAGGCCGTAGTACAGCGCCGAGATCGCCATGGGCAGCAGGTACAGCAGGACCAGCATGACGATGCCGGCCGCGGTGGCGAAGTCGGGCTGCTTGCCGAAGCCGTTGATCCCGAAGAAGCCCAGCATCACCACGAACTGGATCACATTGGCGACGATGCCGACCAGGACCGCGTCGATCAGGTAGGCGGCCACGCGCTTCCAGAAGCCGGCCTGCACCACCTCGCCGCCGCCGACCACGCGCGCGCCGCCGTCGAGCACGGCCGCGGGCGCCGCGTAGGGCGAGGCCGCCACGGCCGGCGCGGGTGCGGGAGCGGCCCAGGCGTCGGGGACGGCCGGGGCGGGCGGCGGAACCTCGCCGGCGGCCTCCAACGGCGCCAGTGCAGGCGCCGGCGCCGGTGCCTGGGTCAGGCCGAGTTCGTCGACGAATTCGGCCAGGGTGCGCCATTCGCTCAGGCCCTCGCGCCAGACCAGGGTGGACAGGCCGATCTCGCCACGCTGGAAGCAGTGCTGCACCTCGGCAGCCGGGATGGGCCCATGGCGCTGCTGCGCCGCATCGGCGTAGTACCACTCAGTCATTGTGTTCCCCGGAGTTGCAGTCGAAAACGGTGTGCCGGTCAGCCGCCGCGGCAGTGGACCGGCAGGACGCGGTCGTCCAGGTCGGAACTGCAGTTCCAGGCGGACGTGCGTTCATCGTAGTCCAGCCACAGCGCTTTGCCATCCAGGCGCTTTTGGTCGGGCAGGTGCAGCGTGGCTTCCAGCCCGCAGTGGCCGTTGTCGAAACGGCCGACCCGCACCTGCGCGATGGCATCGCCGGCATAGCTCTGCGGGGTGCCGAAGCCGGTGTCGCCGTTCACCGGGCAACGGTGCTCCTGCGCGGCGAACGCGCCGATCTGGTCCTTCAGCGGCGCCAGGGTGCCGAGCGCCTGCGCGACCTTGGCGCGTGCCAGGTAGTCCTGGTAGGCGGGCAGGGCGATCGCGGCGACGATGCCCAGGAACGCCACCAGCAGCACGCCGCCGACCACGGCGATGATGGCCGTGATCGCGCAGCCGGACAGGCCGTTGCGCGGCGCGACGGCGGCAGCGGCGCGTGCGGGAGCGGCGGCCTGGAGCGGCGGCGGCAAGGGGGGCGGGGTGGGCGCGTCCGGCAGGCCCAGTTCGGCGGCGACCGCGTGCAGCGGCCGCCACTCCGGCAGGCCTTCGCGCCAGACCAGGGTCTCGTGGTGCAGGCGGCCGTCGTGCAGGCGTTCCAGCAGGGCCGACGCCGGCAACGGGCCGTGCCGTTCGCGCGCGGCGTCGACGTAGTACCAGGCCGCCAATGGAGAGGTGTCTTCGTGCATCCGTGCGCGACCGTCAGTGGCTCAGTGGACCGGTTCCGGCTCGTCGACAAACATCTGCGTTTCCATCCACGCGTATGCCGCCTCGGCGCCGGGCTGGTTGAACAGCACCATCAGCACCACCCATTTCAGGTCGTCCAGGTCCAGCTCGTCCTGGTCCAGGGCCATGGCCCGGTCCAGCACCAGTTCGCGCTGGTCGCTGTCGAGGATGCCGTGCTGTTCCAGGAACAGCAGGAAACCGCGGCATTCCACGTCGAGCTTGTCCAGTTCCGGGCCGTGGTAGATGCGGATCGGCCCGTCGATGCGCGGCTGCGCCACGGCCGGGCGCTGGTCGGCCAGGGCGTCGAGCCAGTCGAACGCCTTGCTGATCTCGGTGGGGCTGAAACCGGCCTGGATCAGGCCATTCTGGAGGGAGTCGCGATCGCGGACCGGATCCGCGTCTTCGCTGAAATAGTGTTCGAACAGGTACAGCAGGACATCCAGAATGCTCTCTTTCATTGCCCCTCGGCCTGCGTCGCGAGACGCTGTGGAGGTGAAGAAACTAGGGTTTGCGGGTGTAACGACCGCGTTCGACCGCCACGTAGCCATCCAGTTCCATGGCCAGCAGCATGGAGGACGCCGCTGCGGCCGTCAATCCGCTGCGTGCGATCACTGAATCCATACAGATGGGGTCGTGGCCCAGCGCCTGCCACAAGCGCTGGTAGTCGGGGTCGGGAAAGGCCGGCGTGGCGCCGCGCGCGGTGCTGGCTTCCTGTGTGGGGGCATTCAGGCGCCCGCGCAAGGCGTCGGCGAGTTCTGCGGCCAGCGGTGCGACGCCGGCCAGCACCTCCTCGGCGCTTTCCACCAGTCCGGCGCCGTCGCGGATCAGCCGATGGCAGCCGCGCGCCAGCGGGTTGTGGATCGAGCCGGGCAGGGCGAACACCTCGCGCCCGGCCTCGGCGGCCAGCCGCGCGGTGATCAGTGCGCCGGAGCGGGTGGCCGCCTCGATCACCAGGGTCGCCAGGCTCAGCCCGGCGATGATCCGGTTGCGCGCCGGGAAGTGGCCCGGCCGCGCCGGGGTGCCGGGCGGATGCTCGCTGACCACCGCGCCGCGTTCGGCGATCTGCGTGCGCAGGGCGGCATGCTGGCGCGGGTAGGCCAGGTCGGGGCCGGTGCCGACCACCGCCACGGTCCGCCCGTCGGCGCGCGACAGTGCCGCCCGGTGCGCGGCGGCATCCACGCCGCTGGCCATGCCGCTGGTGACCGCGAAGCCGGCCGCGGCCAGGGCCAGGGCGAAGCCGTAGGCGTTGTCGCGGCCGCCGGCGCTGGGCGCGCGACTGCCGACCACCGCCACGGCCGGGTGCCACAGCGCCGCGGGGTCGCCGTCCACGTACAGTGCCAGCGGCGGGTTGGGCGCACGTCGCAGCAGGGTGGGGTAGTCGGCATCGTGGCAGCCGAGCAGGTGCCGGCCTGGTTGCGCCAGCCAGTGCTCGGCGGCTTCCAGCGCGGCGCGGTCGGGCCGCTGCAGCGCGGCGATCTGCGCCGCGTCCAGGCCGGCGGCATGCCAGCCGGAGGGGCCGGCGGCCAGTGCCGCGGCCGGGCTGCCATGCTGCTCCAGCAGTTGCCGGCGCGGGGCGCTGGCGCCGGCGGCCAGCGACAGGACCAGCAGGGCCGGGTCGGCGGGTGCGTCGATGCGGGCGGTATCAGGCTGGGACATGCGCCCAGGCTAGGCCGCAGACGCAGACGGCGCCCTCGGGCGCCGTCTGCAATCGCTGTAGGGGGATGCCCCGGCGGCGGGTCAGCGTGCGTCCGGGTGCTTGACGTCGTAGCCGATGCGGGTCGGCTTGATGCCGTCCATCACCAGCGCGTAGCTGACCTTGTCGAAGGTGCGGAACACCATCGCATGCGCGGCGTATTCGTCCGGCAGCGCCACGGTGCCGCCGCCGCCGGTGAAGCCGTCGTCGGCACGCGAGGTATCGGGGAGAAGCACGCGGTTGTTGACCCGGGTGCCGTGGCGCCACAGGGAGAACACGGTGCCGTTGTCGATGCCGTCGCGGCGGCCGCCGGAGATGGCGATCACGTCGCGCGGGCCGGCCACGCTGAACGCGTCGGCCACCGCCAGCACCCGCAGGCCGGCCGCCAGCGCCTGCTCGGACGGCGGATGCGGCACGAACTGCAGGTCGTAGGGCTGCGCCTCGACCGGGATCAGGCGGTCGCCGGCGCGCACTTCGCGGGCGTTGTCCTGCAGCAGCAGAGTGGTGGCCTGGCGGCCGTCGGCGGAGACCCGGGTGACGGTGCCGATGTTGACCTGGGCCAGTTCGTAGCCGAGGGTCTCGCGGCGCTTGTCCGGCGGCACGAAGGTCTGCCACAGGTTGCCGCTGCCGGGAATGCTGCGGCCTTCGGCGTTGAGGTCGTCGCTGAGCTTGGGCAGCAGGTAGCGCACGGTCGGGCGGACCACGGCGTAGCGCTGCCCGGCCTGGGCCTGGCCGAGGCCGACCGCGTAGACCAGTTGCCCGTCGGTGGCGCGCAGCCGGTTGTCTTCGATGCCGACGACGTAGGGCAGGTGGTCGATGCGGTCGACCACGCGCAGGTTCTTCAGGAACGGCTCCACCTGCGCCAGCGGGATCGCGTCGATCGGCGCGTCCTGGCGCGGGCCCGGCTTGACCGCGGCATGCGCCACCCGGTCCAGGTAGGCCAGGCTGAGCACGTCGCCGGGGTAGATCAGGTGCGGGTTGTGCACCTGCGGATTGGCCTGCCAGATCTCCGGCCACAGCCAGGGCTTGCCGAGGAAACGCCCGGCGATGTCCCACAGCGTGTCGCCCTTGCGCACCACGTAGGTGTCGGGGTGTTCTGCGGCCATGCTGGCGGAAGCGGCATAGGTCGCCACGGTGAGCATCGCCACGGCGACGACCGTGCGGAGTCGATTGAACATGAGCGCGGAGCCTGATTCCCCAACAGGTTGGCGCACTATAGTGCAGAACCCAGGTGCGGGCGCAAGCGCCGGGCGCAGAAACGGGTAGAATTCGCAGGCCTTGCCGAATCGTCCGGCGCCCCCATCCTGGGTATCGCTATGGCCCTGCTCCCCATTCTCGAATTCCCCGATCCGCGCCTGCGTACCAAGGCGGTGCCGGTCGAGTCCGCCGAGGTCACCTCCGCGGCGTTCCAACGCCTGCTCGACGACATGTTCGAGACCATGTACGACGCGCCCGGCATCGGCTTGGCGGCCAGCCAGGTGGACGTGCACAAGCGCTTCATGGTCATCGACGTCAGCGAGGAGAAGAACGCCCCGCAGGTGTTCATCAACCCGCAGATCGTGCAGCGCGACGGCGAACAGGTGTACCAGGAAGGCTGCCTGTCGGTCCCCGGCATCTACGCCGACGTGGCCCGCGCCGACGCCATCACCGTGCGCTACCTGGACCGCCAGGGCCAGCCGCAGGAACTGAGCACCGACGGCCTGCTGGCGGTGTGCGTGCAGCACGAGATGGACCACCTCGACGGCAAGCTGTTCGTCGACTACCTGTCCCCGCTCAAGCGCGAAATGGTGCGCAAGAAGCTGGCCAAGGCGCGCAAGCACGTGGCTTGAAGCGGGGAACCGGGAATGGAGAAACGGGAATCGTAAGTGCGGTGCCCGTGACCTTCCCGGGTTCGCGCTTTGCCCATTCCCTCTTCCCCATTCCCGGTTCCCAGCCTCCATGAAAATCGTCTTCGCCGGTACGCCGGACTTCGCCGTGCCGTCGTTGCGCGCGGCTGCGCAGCGCCATGAAGTGGTCGCGGTCTACACCCAGCCGGACCGGCCGGCCGGGCGCGGGCGCGGGCTGACCCCGTCGCCGGTCAAGCTGGAGGCGGTGGCGCGCGGTATCCCGGTGCTGCAGCCGCAGACGCTGCGTTCGCCGGAGACGCTGCAGGCGCTGCGCGCGCTGCAGCCGGACCTGATCGTGGTGGTGGCCTACGGGCTGATCCTGCCCAAGGCGGTGCTGGCGATCCCGACCCATGGTTGCTGGAACGTGCATGCCTCGCTGCTGCCGCGCTGGCGCGGCGCCGCGCCGATCCAGCGCGCGATCGAGGCCGGCGACACCGAGACCGGGGTGTGCCTGATGCAGATGGAGGCCGGGCTGGACACCGGCCCGGTGCTGCTGTCGCAGCGCACGCCGATCGGCGCCGAGGAGACCGGTGGGCAGTTGCACGACCGCCTGGCCGCGCTCGGCGCGCAGGTGCTGGCCGACGGCCTCGGTCTGCTGCGTGCCGGCCTGCGCCCGGCGGCACAGCCGCAGCCGCAGGCCGGCGTCACCTATGCGCAAAAGCTGGACAAGGCGCAGGCGCGGCTGGACTGGCAGCAGCCGGCGGCGCAGCTGGCGCGGCAGGTGCGCGCGTTCGATCCGTGGCCGGTCGCCGAGGCGATGCTGGCCGGCGAGCGGGTGCGGGTGCGCGGCGCGATCGCGTTGGACCTGGCCCACGGGCAGCCGCCGGGCACGGTACTGGCCGCCTCCAAGCAGGGCATCGATATCGCCTGCGGCCAGGGCGCGCTGCGCCTGCGCGTGCTGCAGCGCGACGGCGGCAAGGCGATCACCGCCGCCGACTACCTCAACGCACGGCGCGACCTGCCGGTGCTGGCCTGACGCGCGTGCCATTGCGTATCGCGGACGCCGTGCTGGGCCTGGCAGGCGCGCCTGTGGCTGCGTCCTCGCTGAGGCTTGAGCGGGCGTTCACTGCTCCGCGTGTCCGCGCCTTGCGCGCGCGCCACCACGGCGCAGCATGCGCGCGCGGGAACGCCCCGTTCTGGAGCGTGCGCCGATGACCGCGACCCCCGCTGCCGTGTGGCCGCCGGGCGTCGCCCCGCGGGTGGTCGCCGCCCGCGTGCTGACGGCGGTGATCGACCGCGGCCGCTCGCTCAAGGCCGAACTGGCGGCCGCGTTGCCGACGCTGCCCGATTCGCGCGACCGCGCGCTGGTCGAGGCGATCTGCTTCGCCGTGCTGCGCCGCCGCCCGGCCTACGAGGCGGCGTTGCGGATGTGGTTGCAGAAGCAGTTGCCGCAGCGCGACGCCGAACTGCGCGGCCTGCTGCTGGCCGGCTTCGCCCAGCTCGATGCGCTGGGCCTTGCACCGCATGCGGCGCTGTCGGCGACGGTGGAGGCGACGCGCGCGCTGGACCGGCCGCGCCAGGCCGGGCTGGTCAATGCGCTGCTGCGGCGCGCGCTGCGCGACGGGCTGCCGGTGGTCGCCGCCGATGCGGGCTGGCCGCTGTGGCTGCGCGATGCGCTGCAGGCCGACTGGCCGCAGCAGGCCGAGGCGATCTTCGCCGCCAGCCAGCAGCCGGCGCCGCTGTGGCTGCGGGTCAACCGCCAGCGCGGCACCCGCGACGCCTACCTGCAGGAACTGGCCGCGGCCGGCATCGCCGCGCAGGCATCGCCGTTGCTGGCCGATGCGATCCGGCTGGAGACGCCGCTGGCGGTGGGCGCGCTGCCGGGCTTCGCCGACGGCCGCGTCTCGGTGCAGGACGGCGCGGCGCAGCAGGTCGCCGACGTGCTGGCGCCGGCGCCGGGTGCGCGCGTGCTCGACGCGTGCGCGGCGCCCGGCGGCAAGTCCGCGCACCTGCTCGAACGCGACCCGAGCCTGCGCCTGACCGCGCTGGATGTGGATGCGCGGCGCCTGGCGCGGGTCGGCGAGACCTTCGCGCGCACCGGCGCCGGCGCGCAGGCGCAGCTGCAGGTCGCCGACGCGGCGCAGCCGCAGGACTGGTGGGACGGCGTGTCGTTCGACGCGGTGCTGCTCGACGCGCCGTGTTCGGCCACCGGCATCGTGCGCCGCCAGCCGGATGTGCTGCTGCACCGCCGGCGCGAGGACGTGGTGGCGCTGCAGGCGCTGCAGGCGCGCCTGCTCGATGCCGCCTGGCAGGTGCTGCGGCCGGGTGGGGTGCTGGTCTACGCCACCTGCTCGCTGCTGCAGGACGAGAACGCGCGGCAGGTGCAGGCAATGCTGGCGCGGCAGCAAGGCGCGGCGCTGGAGGACCCGGGCGCGGCCTGCGGGCATGCCTCCGGCGGCGGCCGCCAGCGCTTCCCCGGCGAGCAGGACTGCGACGGTTTCTACTACGCGCGGTTGCGCAAGACGGCGTGAACCGGCCCCGGTATCATCGCCTCCCATGCTGAAGACCCGCGCGTCCCGAGAGTTCTGGTTGTTGGCCGTCCTGGCGGTGCTGGTGCTCGGCACCGGCCTGGGCCTGCGCGATCCGCACCCGGCCGACGAACCGCGCTTCGCGCTGGTCGCCAAGCAGATGGTGGACAGCGGCAACTGGCTGTTCCCGCACCGCGGCACCGAGCTGTACTCGGACAAGCCGCCGATGCTGATGTGGCTGCAGGCCAGCTTCTACACCCTGTTCGGCAACTGGCGGGTGGCGTTCCTGCTGCCGTCGCTGCTGGCCGGGCTGGGCACGCTGGCCTGCGTCTACGACCTGGGCCGGCGCCTGTGGACGCGCCGCGTCGGCATGTACGCGGCCTACGCGCTGCTGTTCGCCTTCCACTTCACCTACCAGGCGAAGAAGGCGCAGATCGACCCGCTGGTGGTGTTCTTCATCACCCTGGGCAACTACGCGCTGCTGCGCCACCTGTTGCGCGGGCCGGACTGGCGGCTGTGGGCGCTGGGCTGGTTCGCCGCCGGCCTGGGCACCATCACCAAGGGCGTGGGCGTGCTGGCGCTGCTGATGCTGCTGCCGGCCGCGGCGGCGTCGCTGGCGCACTGGCGCGGGGTCCGGGTCGGCCTGCGCGATGCGCGCTTCTGGCTGGGGCCGCTGGCGTTCCTGGCGGCGGTGTCGATCTGGCTGGTGCCGATGGTGACCACGGCGCTGTCGAGCAACGCGCCCGAGTACCGCGCCTACCTCAACGACATCCTGTTCCGGCAGACCGCCGGGCGCTATGCCAAGTCCTGGGACCACGCGCACGGGCCGCTGTACTTCTTCGGGGTGATGCCGAGCATGTGGCTGCCGGTGCTGCTGGCGCTGCCGTGGGCGATCCCGGCCTGGGCGCGGCGCCTGCGCCGCCGCGATGCGCGCTACCTGCTGCCGCTGGCCTGGTGGGCGCTGGTGGTGCTGTTCTTCTCGATCCCGACCGGCAAGCGCGACGTCTACATCCTGCCGGCGCTGCCGATGCTGTGCCTGGCGATGGGCCCGCTGATCCCGGGGCTGTTGCGCAAGACCGGGGTCAAGCGCCTGCTGCTGGCGTTCACCGCGCTGCTGACGCTGGCGCTGCTCGGCGTCGGCGCGGCGATCCTGCTCGGCCATGGCTTCCGCGCGAAGATGATGGAGGACCGCGGCATCGATCTGGTCACGGTGCAGGTGCTGGCCTGGATCCTGCTGGCGATCGGGCTGTGGGGCGTGGCCAGCCTGGCCGCGTTCGCGCGGCGCCGTCCGGAACTGGCGACGGTGTCGACCCTGACCATGATCTGGGTGATGGCCGGGTTGCTGGTGTATCCGTTGATCAACCTGTCCAGCTCGGCGCGCGGGGTGATGGAGGCGGTCGGGCGCCGCATCGGCCCGGACGCCGAGCTCGGCCTGGTCGCCTGGAAGGAGCAGAACCTGCTGATGGCCGACCGCCCGGCAGCGACCTTCGGTTTCGTGGTGCCCTGGGACGAGCAATTGCGCCGCGGCATCGCCTGGCAGGCGCAGGCGCCGCAGCGGCGCTGGCTGCTGGTGCAGGAGGCGGCAATGCTGGGCTGCGTCGATCGCAGCGCCAGCACCCTGGCCGGCGTGTCCAATCGGCGCGACTGGTGGCTGGTCCCGGCCAACGCCGTGCACGGCCACTGCGTGGTCACCGAGGACGACCGCGACCGCCTGCGCGAGCAGGACAAGGACCGCTTCGAATGAGCCGCCCCCGCGCAATGCGGCGGCGTGGCGCGGGTGCCGGTGGCGGCCAGTGTGCCGCGCGGGCCGGGGGGCACGCGTGCCGCGTCTGATCCGGGTCATCAGCCGCGACAACGGCGGCGGCCTCAGCCGCGACCTGCAGGTGGTCGCCGACCTGCTGCGCGACACCGGCAAGTACCGGATCGAGGTGCTGGGCTTCGGCACCGTGCGCATGATCAATCGCCTGCGCGAACTGCGCTTGTTCCTGCGCAGCCTGTTGTTCGGGCGCGCCGACCTGCAGATCTTCCTGGAGCGGGTGTATCCGCGCTGCCTGGGTAGCGGCCTGCGCAATGCCTTGATTCCCAACCCGGAGTGGTTCCGGCACAAGTGGCTGCGCTGCCTGCCGCGCTTCGCCCAGGTGCTGTGCAAGACCCGCCAGGCCGAGCAGCGGTTTTCCACGATGGCGCCGACCGCCTTCATCGGCTTTTGCAGCGACGATTGCTACCGTCCTGAGGTGCCGCGCGAACGCGCCTGCCTGCACGTGGCCGGGCGCAGTTCGGCCAAGGGCACGGCGCTGCTGCTGCAGACCTGGGCGCGGCACCCCGAGTGGCCACGGCTGACCGTGGTGCAGAGCGCGAAGAAGTCCCACCCGATCGAGGCCGAGAACATCGACTACCTGACCGGCTACCTGGACCAGCAGGAACTGCGGCGGCTGCAGAACGCGCACCGCTTCCATCTGTGCCCCTCCGAGGTGGAGGGTTTCGGCCACTACATCATGGAGGCGCTGAGCGTCGGCGCGGTGGTGATCACCACCAACGGTGCGCCGATGAACGAGCTGGTGAGCGCCGAGCGCGGCGTGCTGATCGACCCGGTCGGCGAGGGCCCGGACAATTACGGCGTGCGCTACCGGATCGAGGCCGCGGGCCTCGAACAGGCGATGGCGCAGGCACTGGCGTTGTCGCCGATGCAGTGCGACGCGCTGGGCACCGCCGCGCGCGGCTTCTTCGAGACGCGCCGGCGCGAGTTCGGCGAGCGCCTGCGCGCGGCCGTCGCCGACCTGCTCGGGGAGGTGCCGCCGCCGGTCCTGCCGGCCAGCCGCGGCGTCGATCGCGAGCAGGTCAGGCCGGGTTAGGGAAGTCCCCCGGATCATCGCCGACCAGCCCACCGCCACGGCCATTCCTCCTCGATGTCCCAGCCCATTGCGCCACGCCATGCCGTTTCCGCGTTCTCCCGCCAGTCCCTGGCCGAACGTGGCGCGGCGCTCGCGCTGCTGTGCCTGCCGGGGCTGGTGATCAGCATGCCCAGCGGCCTGCTGCCGTTCGGCCTGCTGCTGCTGGCGACCAGCCTGCTGGCACTGCCGCAACTGCGCCAGGCGGTGGCGCCGATGCAGCCGTCGCTGCGCTGGCTGTGGATCCTGGCGCTGCTGGTGATCGGGCTGTCGCTGTGCTCGGTGCTGTATTTCGGCCAGCCGCTGAAGGACATCGACAACCGTACCCGTTTCCTGGTGCTGCCGTGGGCGGCGCTGTGGACCTATGCGCTGCGGCCGCCGCAGCGCCTGCTGTGGTGGGGCGCGCTGCTCGGCATCCTTGCCGCCCTGGTGCTGGCCAGCGTGCAGGTGCTGCAGGGCCAGCCGCGCGCGGAGGGCTGGACCAACGCCATCGTGCTGGCCGACGTGGTGCTGATGCTGATGGTGCTGGCGGTGTTCTGCCGGCCGCGCGGGCAGTGGCCGTGGGCCGTGGCCGCGCTGGTGGCCGGCGGCATCGTCATCCTGCTCAGCGGCAGCCGCGGCGTGTGGCTGGGCGTGCTGTTGCTGCTGGTGGTCAGCGCCCTGTGCCTGCGCTGGCGCGACAGCGCGACGCGGCTGATGATCCTGGGCGCCTGCACCGCGCTGGCGGCGGTGCTGGTGCTGAGCGTGCCGGCGCTGACCAAGCAGACCCGCCTGGCCGAGCTGCACCACGACGTGCAGCGCTACGAGCGCGGCGACAGCGACTCCTCGGCCGGCGCGCGCATCGAGCGCCTGCAGGTGGCGGCGGCGACCTTCGTCGAGCACCCCGTGGCCGGGGTCGGCGTGGGCCGCTTCGACAACGCCATGCTGCGCCTGCCCGACTGCCGGAAGGGCTTCGTCGAGCGCTGCCACCTGGGCCACGCGCACAACGACCTGGCCGAGTGGAGCGCGACCCAGGGCCTGCCCGGCACCGTGCTGATTCTGATGGTGTACGGCGTGCCGCTGTGGCTGCTGCTGCGCCTGTACCGGCGCCGGCCACAGCCGCATTTCCACGGCGCGGCGGCGGCCGGGATCATGGTGGTGGCGGCCTACGTGCTGTGCGGCATGACCCAGTCGATGTTCGCGCACCAGGTGAGCACCGGCTTCTACGTCGCCCTGGTCGGGGTGTTGATCGGGCTGGCCGCGCGCGAGGCGGTGCCGGCAGCGGGGCGCTGAAGGCGCCGCGCGAAGCCGGTAGACTGCCGGTCCCGCATCGCCGGGCGGCGCGGCGCCTGCGCCGGCCGCCGGCACCGCGCCTGACTTCCGGATACCGCGCGCCATGGCCGACGCCGCCGCGACCACCCTGCCGCTGAGCCTGGTGGTGATGACCTACAACGAGGCCGCCAACATCGCGCGCTGCCTGGACAGCGTGCCGTTCGCCGCCGACAAGCTGGTGGTGGACTGCGGCAGCACCGACGACACCGTGGCGATCGCCCGCGCGCACGGCGCGCGCGTGGTCGAGCAGGCCTGGCTGGGCTTCGGCCCGCAGCGCAACTTCGCCTCGACCCAGGCCGCGCACGACTGGATCCTGGTGCTGGACGCGGACGAGTTCCTGTCCGACGCGCTGCGCGCCGAGTGCCTGGCGCGGCTGCCGCAGTTGCTCGCCGAGGACCGCGTGGACGCGGTCTGGCTGCGCCGCAGCACCTGGTACATGGGCGCGCCGATGCGCTGGTACACCCCCATGGTCGGCGAGCGCCTGGCGCGGCTGTACCACCGCGGCCGCGCGCGCTGGAGCGATGCGCGGGTGCACGAATCGCTGCGCTTCGACGGCGCCAGCGCCGCGTTCGCGCCGCCGTTCAACCATCTGCACAACCCGACCCTGGTGCACAAGCAACTGAAGGTGCTGCGCTACGCCGAACTCAAGGCGCTCGGCTGGCGCGACAAGCGCAAGCCGGTGAGAATGTGGCAGAGCCCGTTCGTGTTCGCCGGCGCCTTCCTCAAGGACTATCTGCTGCGGCTGGCGTTCCTCGACGGCTGGCGCGGCTTCGTGGTGGCGCAGACCGCGGCCAGCTATGCGCTGTACAAGCGCATGCGCTACTACGAGATGCAGGTCAACCCGGCCTCGGTGGAGCAGGCGCGGGCGCAACTGCAACGGCACGATCTGGAGCACTGATGAGCAAGCACTATCTGCTGTACGGGTCCGAGCGTTATGCGCTGGCGATCCTGCGTCCGCTGCAGGCGGCGATCCGCGCGCGCGGCGACGAGGCGGCATGGTTCTTCGACGGCCCCGGTGCCGAGGATCTGACCGCCGACGAACGCCATCTGGCCACGGTGGAAGAGGTGCTGGCGTGGAATCCGTACGCGGTGATCACCTCCAGCAACGCGGTGCCGCATTTCTTCCCGGGGGTGAAGGTCGAGACCTTCCATGGCTTCGACGCCGGCAAGCCGCGGCATATCTACGTGCGCGGTTTCTTCGACCTGTACTGCACCACCGGCCCGCGCGACACCGCGGCGTTCGGCGCGCTGGCGCGCAAGCTCGGCCACTTCGCGGTCAAGGAGACCGGCTTCCCCAAGATCGACCCGTTCATGCGCGAGATCGGCGCGGAACTGGCGCCAGTGCGGCAGCCGCCGGTGATCCTGTACCACTCCACGTTCTCGCCGTCGTGGAGCGCGGCCGGCATCCTCTACGACGAGGTCGCGCGGCTCTCGCGCAGCGGCGAATGGCGCTGGATCGTCACCTTCCATCCAAAGATGGACCCGGCGATGGTCGCGCGCTACCGCGCGCTGGAGAGCGAGTTCCTGCACTTCGCCGACAACGACAACATCCTGGAACTGTTCCCGCAGGTGGACATGATGTGCTCGGACACCTCGTCCGCGCTCAACGAGTTCCTGCTCACCTACAAGCCGGTGGTGACCTTCAAGAACCGGCGTCCGGGCCCGCAGCTGATCGACATCGACGATCCGGCGCAGTTCGAGCCGGCGATCCGCCGCGCGCTGCAGCGGCCGCCGGAGCTGATGGCGGCGATCCGCGAATTCGCCGATGGCCTGCATCCCTACCGCGATGGCCAGTCCAGCGAGCGCGTGCTGCGCGCGATCGACGACTTCGTCGCCGAGGGTGCGCGCAATCCGCGGCGCAAGCCGTGGAACCTGTGGCGCAAGCTGAAGATCCGCCGCCGCATCGGCTACTGGGGCCGCGGCGCGCGCCGCTGACGCGCGCTCACCAGCGCAGCCGCCGCTGCGCCAGCGCGTCGCCCAGTTGTCGGTACAGCGCCCGCGCCTGCGCGTCCGGCAGCAGCCGCATGCGCAGTGGCGGTTCGCCGTGGCGGGCGCCGGCGGTGTCCAGCGACAGCGTCGCGGTGCCGCACCAGCGGTCCAGCGGCGAACGGCTCAGGTGCAGCGCCTGCAGCTTGTCCAGTTCGGCCAGCCGCCACCAGCGCCGCCACCAGCCGCCGCGGACCGCCACGTAGCGCGCATCCAGCGCGTAGCCCATGCGCTGCGCCTGCCGCCAGGACTTGAACGCCGACCACGGCAGCCACAACAGGCCCAGCGCGGCCCAGGCACCGAGCGTGGGCCACAGCCCGGCGCACAGCAGCGGCACCAGCAGCAGCGCCGGCAGCGACAGCCGCCACCAGCAGCGCGTGGCGATGCCGTGCCAGCGCGCCGGCGGCCAGGCGATCTGCGGCAGCAGCCGCTGCAGCAGCGCGTCGCAGGCGGCCGGCGTGGCCAGCGGCGCCAGTTCGGTCAGTGCGTGGTCGTGCCCGTGGTGCGACTGGATCACCGCGGTGTCGATGTGCAGGCTGCGCCGCCGCAGCAGCCGCTGCAGCACGCTCTCGTGCAGGGTCCATGCCTGGATCCGGCGCCGCGCCACGCTGCTGCGCAGCCGCGTCAGCAGGCCGCGCTCCACGGTCAGCCGGCGCTCGCTCTCGCTCAGCCGGAAGCCGTGGTACTGCACCAGCGCCAGCCCCATCGACAACGCGCGCATCAGCAGCAACAGCGTCGCCAGCATCAGGGCGAAGGTCACCCCGCCGGCCATCCAGCCCAACTGCAGGTGCGTGGCGTAGCCGAACAGTTGCCGCCCGTAGTGCTCGATCGCGTTGGAAATCATGCGCTCGGGGAACAGGTGGTAGGTGGCGCCGAAGGCGGTGAGCAGCACCACCATGCCGCGGTTGGAGATCAGCCCCTGGCGCAGCACCTCGGCGGTGGGCAGCGCCAGCAGCAGCTCGCTGTCCGGCGCGGCGTCGGCGTCGGTGGGGTCGGCAGGCTCGGCGGTGGGTGCGCGGTGGCGGATCTGCTGTTCCAGCGCCAGCGCCTGGTCCAGCCGCAGTACCCGCATCTGCGCCTCGGGCTTGGTGCCGCCGGCCGATTCCAGGCGTACCTCGGCCACGCCGAACAGCCGGTGCAGCAGCGACTGGTGCACCACCACGTTGTGGATGCGCGCGAACGGGATCTCGCGCAGGCTGCGTTCCAGCCAGCCGCTGCGGATGCTCAGGCTGTCGCGGCCGATGCGGTACTGGTAGGTGAGGTAGCGCAGCAGCGACACCGCCACCAGCGCGCTGCCGACCGCCAGCATCACCAAGTGATCGGCGTGATCGCGGTGGCCGTCGCGGCTGCCGAACACCAGCAGCGCCAGCAACGGCAGCAGGAAATGCTTGAGGTGCTGCAGCAGCACGAACAGCCACGACCACGGGTGCAGGCGCCGCACCGGCGTGGTGTGCTCGGCGTCGGCCAGGCCGCTCACAGCGCGTCGTCGTCGTGGTCGAGCTGGTGCGCCAGGCGTTCGCGCAGATGCTCGGCGTCGGCCTGGTCCAGGCCGGGCACGGCGACCGCGGTGTGCCGGGTGCCGGCGGTGTGCACGACCAGGGTGGCCAGGCGCAGGGCGCGTTCCAGCGGGCCGCGGCGCAGGTCCAGGTGCTGCACGCGCGAGATCGGCACGTGCGTCTCGCTCTGCCACAGGCGGCCGCGGAACACGTCCAGGCCCTGCGCATTCAGCCGCCAGCGGATGCGCCGGTGGCGGACGAACCCGATCCAGGCGCCGCACAGGCTGCCCAGCGCCGCCGCCGCGGCGCCCAGGGCCAACGCCTGCAGGCTGTGCAGGCTGAGGCCGACGATGGCGGCGGCGACCAGCAGGCTGAGCCCGAGCATGCAGCCGCCGCCGAGCGCGGCCAGCCAGGCGCCGCGCAACGGCAGCGGTTGCCAGTCCGCCGGCGGCCACGGCGCGGATGCCGGTGCGGCGGCGGGAGCGCTGGGCGCGGCGAGGGCGTCGTCCATGGGCGGCGGTGCGGTCACGTCGGGGTCTCGGGGCGAGTGCGCGGGCGCGCCGCGTGGCCTGCGATCCTAACGCGGCGATGGCGGGTGTGCGCTGTGCGCCGCGCGGTTCCCGCCTGAGCCGCAGGTGTGGCGTCGGGCGCCGTGCCGCGCCGGCGGCTCAGCGCGCCGCGCGCAGCAGCGCGTCCACGTCCAGCGCGTGGCCGGCCCGGGCCGCCTTGGTGCGCAGGTAGCCTTCGTTCTCGGCGGTGATCGTGCCGGTGACCGGGATGCGCTCGGTCACCTCGATGCCGGCCGCGCGCAGGCGCTCGGCCTTGTTCGGGTTGTTGGTGAGCAGGCGCACGCGGCGGATGCCGAGCCCGCGCAGCATCGCCACGGCGCTGCCGTAGCGGCGTTCGTCGGCGCCGAAGCCCAGTTGCGCGTCGGCGTCGATGGTGTCCAGGCCGTCGTGCTGGTAGCCGTAGGCGCGCATCTTGGTGGCGATGCCGGTGCCGCGGCCTTCCTGGTCCAGGTACAGCAGCACGCCACCGCCCAATGCCTTGAGCTTGGCCAGGCCATGCCGCAACTGGTCGCCGCAGTCGCACTTGAGCGAGCCGAACAGGTCGCCGGTGAGGCAGGAGGAATGCACGCGCACCGGGACCGGTGCGCCGAGGTCGGGCTGGCCGATCACGATCGCGACCTGGTCGCGCTGGGCCACGCCGCCGCGGAACACCACGAACTCGCCCGGCCCCAGGTCGCGCAGCGGCACCTGGGTGCGGGTGACCAGGGTGTAGCTGTCGGAGGCGGCGAGGGCGCAGCCGTGCTCCAGGTCGTCCAGCTGCAGCGCCTGGCAACCCTGGAAGGCGCTGCTGTCCGCGTCCAGCTCGGCGGCGACCATCGCCGGCAGCAGCAGGCCCAGGCGGGCGATCTCGGCGGCGCCGGCATCGAGCGCGTCGCCGGGCTGCCAGTGCGCCGGTACCGGGCCGTCGCGCAGGTAGGCCAGCGCCGCCAGCGCGTCGTAGGACTGCCCGGCCAGGGCGATACGTGCGCCCTGCGGCGCCTCCAGGCCCAGCACCTGCGCGCGCGCCGGGGTCACGAACAGGTAGTGCCGCTGCCCGGTGGCCTGGGCGAAGCTGCGATAGGACGGCTCGGTGCTGCTGTCCAGCGCCATGACCGCGCGGACGTGGCCGGCGCGATCCTCGAGCAGCACCGGACGCCCGGCACGCAGCTCCGATGCCGCGCGTTCGCTGCGGATCGCGGCAGGATCGCCGAAGGCGTGCGCGGAAGGGGCGGTGGGGCTGGTCATGCACGACTCCAGATGGGGGATCGGCGGCGCCGCTTCAAGGCTGCCGCGTCCGGTCGCGGCGGCACCGGCGCGGCGCCGGCAGGCGCGTTCGGCGCCCGGGCGCCATTGTCGCGCGCTTTGCCCGCCCCGCCAGCCTGCAGGCGATGGAACGCACTGTGCCCGGCCGCAGTGCGCCGCCGATGCAACCGGATGCGACGGCGGCGGCAGCGCCAGCGACACGCGCGGGCGTGCACGCGCCGCCGGTTGCTTGCTACTGTGCCGCATCGCGTCCCGTCCGGCCCCCGCCCCGCATGCAACTCGTCGATTGCACCGAACCACGCCACGCCATGGCGATCCTGGAGATCTTCAACGACGCCATCGTCCATTCCACCGCCTTGTACGACTACCGGCCGCGCCCGCCGGAGAGCATGGCGGCCTGGTTCGCGACCAAACGGGCGGGCGACTTCCCGGTGCTGGGCCTGGAGGACGCCGACGGCACCCTGCTCGGCTTCGCCAGCTACGGCACCTTCCGCGCCTGGCCGGCGTTCAAGTACAGCGTCGAGCATTCGGTCTACGTGCACCGCGACCATCGCGGCCGCGGCGCGGGCCGGCGCCTGCTGCAGGCGCTGATCGACACCGCGCAGGCGCGCGGCGTGCACGTGCTGGTCGGCGGCATCGACGCCAGCAATGCCGGCAGCATCGCCCTGCACGAGCAACTGGGCTTCGTGCATGCCGGCACCGTGCGCGAGGCCGGCTTCAAGTTCGGGCGCTGGCTGGACCTGGCGTTCTACCAGCGCATCCTCGCCGGCCCGGCGCAGCCGCACGACGATTAGCGCGGGGCTGCCCGGGCGAGCGCCTTAGTGCGGATGGCGCTCGGTGGCGTAGGGATTGGGCTCGGCCGGGTCCGGGCGCAGGGTGTAGCGCTTGTAGGTCCACTGGTACTGCGCCGGGTCGCGCCGCGCCACCCGCTCCACGCCCTCGTTGAGCGCGGTGGCCGCGCGCAGCGGGTCCGCATCGGCGATCGCCGGCGGCGCCGGCTGCACGTGCAGGGCGAACTCCAGGTCGTTGCCGACGCGCTCGCACCAGGCGAACAGCACGGTCGCGCCGGTGCGCTCGGCCAGGCGGTTGACCAGGGTCATGGTCAGCGCCGGCACGCCGAAGAACGGCGCGAACACGCCGTCGCCGGCCTTGGGCTGCTGGTCGGGCAGGATGCCGACCGCGCCGCCGTCCTTGAGCGTCTTGAACAGTTGCCGCACCGCCGGCCCCTCGGCGCGCACCTGGCGCACCCGCTCGCCGCTGCGCACCCGTTGCAGGAAGGCGTCGCCGACCGCCGAGTCCGGCGCGCGGTAGACGATGGCGATGTCCCCGCGCGAGGCCAGCCACTGGTTGAGCAGTTCCCAGTTGCCGAAATGCGGCGCGGCCACGATCACCCCGCGGCCGGCGGCCAGCGCCGCGTCGTACAGGTCCTGGCCGTGGCGCAGGCGCAGCCGCGCCAGGTTCCGTTCCGGCGGCCGGGTCCACAGCAGCAGGGTCTCGAAGGCCTGCCGCGCGGTCGAGCGCAGCACATCGCGCTGCAGGGCGATGCGCTCGCTGGGCAGCAGCTCCGGATAGGCCAGCTCCAGGTTGCGCCGGACCACCCGGCTCTCGCGCGCGTCCAGGCGCAGCCACAGCCCGGCCAGGGCGTCGGCCAGGCGGCGCAGCCACGGCCACGGCAGGCGCGCCACGGCGGCGGCGCAGCGGTACAGCAGGGAAGCGAGCGTCGCAGGTTTCATCGGCCCAGTTTATCCGCTCGGCGCGTCGGCCCCGCCCGACGGGCATCGCGGATCCCGTCAGCGGCATGCGATCCGGCTTCCCCAATCCAAGCGGTTCGGCGATGATCCTGCGTGATCGCAGCCGTTCGCCAAGCGCGGGCGATCCCCAATCCCCAATCCCCAATCCCCGCCCTATGCTCTCGCTGATCCAACGCGTCACCCAGGCCTCGGTCAGCGTCGACGGCGAGGTCGTGGGCCGGATCGGCCCCGGCCTGCTGGCGCTGGTGGCGGTGGAGCCGGGCGACGACGAGGCCAAGCTGCGGCGCATGGCCGAGCGCCTGCTCGGCTACCGGGTGTTTTCCGACGACAACGGACGCATGAACCGCTCGCTGCGCGATACCGGCGGCGGCCTGCTGCTGGTCAGCCAGTTCACCCTGGCCGCCGATACCGGTTCGGGCATGCGGCCCAGCTTCACCACCGCGGCACCGCCGGCCAAGGCTGAACGCGGCTTCAACCGACTGCTGGAGCTGTGCCGTGCGCAGCACCCGCCGGGGGTGGAAAGCGGCCGCTTCGGTGCCCATATGGTCGTCAGCCTGGTCAACGACGGCCCGGTCACGTTTCTGCTCCGGCCGTAGACGCCGGCGCGTTCCTGGCGGAGCCGTTCAGGCTCCTCGTCCGGCAAGCGGCGGTCCGGGCTGTTATAATGCTAGGTTCACTCATTCACCTACCTGCCGGTGGCGCGAGCACTCATGGCCAACGAACGTCCTGCCCAGCAATCCGACATCAAGCAACTGATCAGCAAGGGCCTGGAACAGGGCTATCTGACCTACGCGGAAGTCAACGACCACCTTCCCGACGATCTGGTCGATCCCGAACAGATCGAAGACATCATCGGCATGATCAACGGCATGGGCATCGATGTCCATGAGGTTGCCCCCGATGCCGAAACCCTGTTGCTCAACGACGGCAACACCGGCAACCGCGAAGTCGACGACACCGCGGCCGAAGAAGCCGCCGCGGCGCTGACCGCGCTCGACACCGAGGGTGGCCGCACCACCGATCCGGTGCGCATGTACATGCGCGAGATGGGCACAGTAGAACTGCTGACCCGTGAAGGCGAGATCGCCATCGCCAAGCGCATCGAGGAAGGCCTCGGCCAGGTGCAGGCCGCGCTGGGCGCGTTCCCGCTGGCGGTGGAGACCCTGCTCGAGGATTACGAACAGCACAAGGAAGGCAAGAAGCGCCTGGCCGAGATCGTGGTCGGCTTCAACGACCTGATCGAGGAAGAGCCGGCGCCGGTGGTGGTCGCCGAAGACGACGGTGCCGGCGATGCCGATGCCGATGAGGACGACGACGACGTCGACACCGCCGAAGAGGACGCCGGCCCGACCGGTCCGGACCCGGCCGAGGTCGCGCGGCGCATGGAAGTGCTGGCCACCGAGTACGCCAAGTTCAAGAAGGCCCACGCCAAGAACGGCGCCGAGCACAAGCTGGTCACCAAGCTGCGCAACGACATCGCCGAGGTGTTCGTCACCCTGAAGCTGCCGCTGCCGCTGACCGACGTGCTGGTGCGCAAGCTGCGCGACACCATGGCCCAGGTCAAGGACCACGAGCGCCGCGTGCTGCATCTGGCCACCCACGTGGCGCGCATGCCGCGCAAGGACTTCATCCGTTCCTGGGAAGGCAACCAGACCAATGTGGCCTGGGTCGACGACGCGCTCAAGCGCAAGCAGAAGTGGTCTTCGGCGCTGCGCGACGTCAAGGACCAGATCATCGCCGAGCAGGAAGCCACCGTCGCGGTGGAGCAGGCCACCTACCTGAGCCTGGCCGAGCTGAAGGAAATCAGCCGCGCCATGGCCTATGGCGAAGCCAAGGCGCGCAAGGCCAAGAAGGAAATGGTCGAGGCCAACCTGCGCCTGGTGATCTCCATCGCCAAGAAGTACACCAACCGCGGCCTGCAGTTCCTCGACCTGATCCAGGAAGGCAACATCGGCCTGATGAAGGCGGTGGACAAGTTCGAGTACCGCCGCGGCTACAAGTTCTCGACCTACGCCACCTGGTGGATCCGCCAGGCGATCACCCGCTCGATCGCCGACCAGGCGCGCACCATCCGCATCCCGGTGCACATGATCGAGACGATCAACAAGTTGAACCGCATTTCCCGGCAGATGCTCCAGCAGTACGGCCGCGAGGCCACCCCGGAGGAGCTGGCCAAGGAAATGGACATGCCGGAGGACAAGATCCGCAAGGTGATGAAGATCGCCAAGGAGCCGATCTCGATGGAAACCCCGATCGGCGACGACGAGGATTCGCATCTGGGCGACTTCATCGAGGACACCAACGTGGAGTCCCCGATCGAGAACACCACCAACATCAACCTGTCCGAGACCGTGCGCGACGTGCTCGCCGGGCTGACCCCGCGGGAAGCCAAGGTGCTGCGCATGCGCTTCGGCATCGACATGAACACCGACCACACCCTCGAGGAAGTCGGCAAGCAGTTCGACGTGACCCGCGAGCGCATCCGCCAGATAGAGGCCAAGGCGTTGCGCAAGCTGCGTCACCCGAGCCGCTCGGAACAGCTGCGCAGCTTCCTCGACATCGACTGAGCGCGCGCGGTTCGCGGTCACGAAAAAGCCCCGCCAGGTGCGGGGCTTTTTTGTGGGTGCCGGGGTGTGCGCGAGATCCGTGGGAGCCGCTTCAGTCGCGATGGCGGTGTGATCGCCGATAGCGACGGTCGGCCTGCGCGCCGTCATTGCGTCGTGACGTGCAGGCAGGGGCACGGCAGCCTGGCGTTGCCGGCCCGCCTCAGCCCGCCGCGGCGAGTTTCCGCTTCACCGCGACCAGGGTGTTGTCGCGGGGGCCGTAGATGCGCGATCCCAGCGCCAGCGCGCGCTGCCAGTAGCGCCGGGCCTGGCCTGTGCGGCCGCCGCGCTGGGCGATGTCGCCGAGCCCGTCCAGCGCGCCGAAGGCGTTCATCGTGCGCATGTACGACGCTTGTGCCGGATCGCCCATGCCGTCGACCAGCGCCTGGAACACGCGCTCGGCGTCGCCGTCGCGGTTGAGCTGAACGTACAACAGGCCGAGCGAATACTGGGTCTGCGACAGATAGCTGTGCTGGCGGCCCAGATAGGTCACGATTTCATGATCGGCCAGCAACAGTTGCTGCTCGGCCTCCTGCGGATGCTCGCTGATCACCAGGCCGAACGCGTAGGTGAGGCGGATGGCCGGCATCGGCAGGCGTTGCCGCGTGCCTTCGGCGATGACCTCCCGGAACAGGGCTAATGCCTCGTCGTCGTACGCCTTGCGCTGCTCAGGCACGTACTGCCCGAAGTAGATCAACTCGCCGGCCAGATTGCTCTTGGCCTTGAGCGTGAGTTCGTGGTGCGGGCCGTGCGCCCGGAGGTGGATGCGCAGAGCCTCGCGCGCCTGGCCGATGGCGCCGGCCAGGTCGCCGGTGCCGGTCCGTGCGTAGGAGGAAAATCGCAATGCCTCGGCCATGTCGGGATGGTCGTCGCCGACGCTGGCATGGAAGATGGCGCGCGCCTTGTCGGTGTAGACCAGCGCTTGCTTGAGATCGGACAGATAGATCAGCGATTCGGCGTAGGACACCAGCGCGCGCGCGGTCTGCGGATGCTTCTCGCCATACATGCGCCGCCGGCTGGCCAGCAGCGTGACGGCCAGGGCATGCGCTTCGCTGGGCCGGTCCAGCAGGCCGAGCGTGCGCACCAGGAAGTGCCGTGCATCGTCGGCGGTGGCCGGAGCCAGCGGCTGGCTCAGGGCGATGGCGTGCTGCAGATCCTGCTCTGCCTCCGCCATCCGGTACTTCTGCAGACGCCAGTAACCGCGCAGGGTCAGCAGATCGGCGCGCAACACGGTGTTGTCGGTGCCGCCGTTCGGCAACTGCGCCAGCGCCTGCTCGAGCAAGGCAGTGGCCTGGTCCTGGTCGGCCTGGCCCCAGCGCGCGCGGGCGCGCGCGGCGATCAGCGTGGCGCGCAGGCGCAAGCGCTCGGCGTCCTGCTCGACGGTGTCGTCGACCTGCTGCAGGCCGTGCAGCGCGGTCCGTTCGGCGCGCGCGTAATCGGCCTGCTGGTTCTGCAGGCTGGCCAGGATCGCGGCGATGCGCGCATCGTCCGGCCGCAGCGCGACCGCTTCGGCGGCCAGCCTCGCCGCATGCGCCGTGTTGCCGATGACGTCGTAGCTGCGCGCCAGCGCGGCCAGGCCGAGCGCGCGGCTGGTGGGGGTGTGCGGAAATGCCGGATCGCGCAGGCGCCCTTCGGTCTCGGCGAGCAGGCGTTGCGGGGTCAGCGGCGTTTCGCCGAGACCGGACAGCGTGGTGCTGCCGAGCGTGCGTTCGAACAGGCGGTCCAGGGCGGCGACCGAGCGCAGTTCCTGGCGTGCGCGCTGCAACTGCAGGGCCGCCATGCCGCCGCCGATCAAGAGCGCCGCCACGGCGATGCTGCACAGGGTCGCCGCCAGCGCATTCCTGCGCAGGAACAGCCGGATGCGGTGTGGACGGCTGGTGGGCGCGGCTGTCACCGGGCGATGTGCCAGCCAGCGTTGCAGGTCCGCCTGCAGGTCTTCGACGCTGGGATAGCGTTGTTCGGGCGCGATCGCCACGCAACGCAAGGCGATCCCGTCGAGATCGGCACCGATCGCCGCGGCAAGCGCGCGCGGACGGGACAGGCCGCGGGCCTGTGCGCTGGCCGCGTCGGTGCCGGCGGCCAAGGCGCTGGGACGGCGTGGCTGCGGTGCTGCGGCCAGCGCCGCGCCCCCCAGCGGCGCCGGCGGCAGCGGGCCGCTGCCGCACAGCAGCCGGTACAGCACGACGCCCAGCGCGTAGATATCCAGCGTGCGGGCTGGCCGCGCATCGCGCAGCGCTTCCGGAGCGGCGTAGCCGTGGCTGATGGCGATGAGCTTGCGGTCCGATTGCATGCGGCGCGCCAGACCGAAATCGAGCAGGCGCGGACGCCCGTCCTCGGCGACCAGCAGGTTCGATGGCTTGATGTCCTGGTGCACGATGCCCAGGCGGTGCGCATACGCGACGGCATCGCACACCTGCAACAGCAGGCGCACCCGCTCGCGTGGGGACAGCCGGTGCGCATCGCACCACTGGTCGATCGGTTGTCCGTCGACCTTCTGCATGGCGAACCAGGGATGGCCGTCGCGGTCGATGCCGCCATCGAGCAAGGCCGCGATGCCGGGATGGTCCAGTTGCGCCACCGTGTCGCGCTCGTGGCGCAAGGCATCGGCCACCGCCGGCGAGACCGCGGCGATGCGCAGGCATTTCAGGGCGACGGTCTGCGTGTAATGGCCATCGCTGCGTCTCGCTTCGTAGACAGTGCCCATGCCGCCTTCGCCGAGCACCTGCACGATGCGCCATGGGCCGAGGTGCGTCTGCAGGCGTCGATCCGGCTCGATCTCGGCAGCAGCGCCGGCAAGCGCCGTCGGTAGCGGCAGGTCCAGCGGCGAACTGGCGGCGTCGGCGTCCAGCAAGCCGTCGAGCACGGCGGCCAGCGCCGGGTGCGCGGTCCGCAGGCGCTGCAGCGCCGTGGCGCGCCGTGTCGGCGGCAGCGCTACGAACGTGTCGAACAGCTTCAGTGCCTCGGCGTGCAGGTCATGCACCGGCGGAGGCTCCGGTCGCCGCGGCGCCATCCAGTTGGCAGGCCAGGAAGGCGCGGGCCTTGCGCCAGTCGCGCCGTACCGTGCGCACGTTGCGCTGCAGCAGATCGGCGACCTCGGTTTCGCTCAGGCCGCCGAAGTAACGCAACTCCACCACCTTGACCAGGCGCGGGTCGAGCGCTTCCAGCGCTTCCAGCGCCTGCTGCAGCGCAAGCATGTATTCGGCGGACTGCGCCGCCTCGGCGACATCGTGTTGCGCCTCGAGCGGGACCAGGACGACGCCTTGGCCGCGCTTGTCGGTCAGCTTGCGCCGCGCTTCGTCCACCAGCACGAAGCGCATGGCGCGGGCCAGCAGCGCCAGCAGATGCGGTCGGGTCGCCGCGGCCACCTCGGCGTTGACCAGGCGCAGCCAGGTCTCGCTGACCAGCGAGGTCGGCGACATTCCCAGGTCGCGTTGCTGCCGCGCCTGCGACCGCGCGATGCGGTGCAGGTCCTGGTAGAGCAGCGTGTAGATCCGGTCCCAGGCGTGGGCCTGGCCTGCCTGGGCCGCGTGCAGGAGGTCGGTGATCGAGTCGTCCGGTGGCTCGTGAGCGGAACGCGCATGCATGTGTTGATGCCCCCTGAAGCCTGCACTTAAAGCAACGTGAATTTATTCACACGATGCAATGTCCTCATTGTGACATCAAGCACGAATCCATTGAAAAGAGGCAACCGTATCCGACGCTGTGTCGGCGGTTGCCTGGAGGCATGGCAGTCGGCGAGGACGCGAATGGATGAAGCACATGTATGCGAGGACAGCGGCGGCGAAACCCTGCGGCACAGCATGTGTCCTGCTGTCCCGAGGCACGGCGGAGGTCGGCAAGCGGCAGTGCGAAATGGGGCCGCTGTTGCTCCGGATGGCGAGCGCGGCACATGAGTCGCTGTCCACCGTTGTCTACCACTGCCACTGCGTCGCCCGGCGACATGCGCGACTTGCGCGCGCAATGGGACTGTACGCGCCGTCTGGGAGACGAGGAGTGGACGCAGATCGCCGCCAGCCTGCCGGGCCGGCTCGGCAGCCGCGCGCGCAACGCGACCGAGACGCGGCGTTTCGTCGAGTCCGTGTTGTGGGTCGCCGCGACCGGCGCGCGCTGGACCTGCGTGCCGGCAGCGGCGTTCGGCCCCTGGCATGGCGTCTATGTGCGGTTCGCGCGCTGGGCACAGCGGGACGCGTGGCGACACGTGGTCGGCGCATTGCAGGATCCGGCGTTGCGTACGGCGCTTGCCGCACTGGTTGCCGCCTATCTCGACGAACGTTGCAGGCGCGAGGTGTTGCAGCGCCTGGAGGACGCGGCGCCGGCGCTGCAGGATCCGAGCGATCCGTTGCCGCGCCGTGGCGTGGCCTGAGCGCGCTGTCGCGTTCGTCCTGCCCGCGCTCCGATGTCCCCCGCCATTACCGCCATCCCGAGAGCCACCCATGATGCCCGATCGTGCCGAGCCCGCCGCTTCCGCCGAGGATCTGCCGCCGCCGTCGGCCACACGCGCCGATCCGCCATCGTCCGTCTCCGCCGATCCGCGCATGGAGCAACTGCGCGAGTTGATGTTCGGCAGCGTGGTGCGCGACTTCGATGCGCGTCTGCAGGAACTGCGGCACTACGTGCAGCAGGAGCTGTCCGCACTGGCGCAGCGCAGCGACAGGCAATTGCAGGAGCTGGAGGCCCGGGTACTGGAGCAGGCCGAGCGCATGCAGGCGCAACTGCACCAGGAGGCCGACAACCGCGCCAACGCGATCGACGATGTACAGGCGCGTTGGCAGCAGGCGTCGCGCACGCAGCGGACCGAGATCAACGCGGCACTGCAGCGGCATGAGCACGATGCCCAGGCGGCCGATGCCAGGCACCGGGCGGCGCTGGCCGACCAGCGCCAGGCCCAGCACGAGGCGGTCGCCGGCGTGCGCCAGGCGCTTGCCGACGCGCACGGCGCGCTGCAGGCGCAGAAACTGGCCAGGCACGATCTTGCCGACCTGCTCGCCGAACTGGCGCTGCGCCTGCGCGATCCGGGAGCGGCGCTCGGCGAAGGCTGAGTGCGGCATATGCACGACGATTACCAGCGCCTCCGCGAGCTGTTGCTGCAGCCCGAGTGGGAGCGCTTGAGGCGCCTGGACACGCGGCTGGCGCAGCTCGCCGACCTGTTGGCCGAGGAACTGGAACGCGATGCGGCTGCGCCGACCGCGCCATCGCGGCTGCGCGAGGCGCTGTCGGCACTGAGTGGCGAGGCGCTCGACGCGGCGGTGCGGCAACGGCCGCAATCGGTGGTGGCGGCCTTGTATCCGGTGATCGGGGCGACCATCCGTCGCGCCCTGGTCGAGGCGATGCGCCAGGTCGGCGAGGATCTGGATCGGGCGCTGGGCGCTCCGCTGAGTCCGCGTACCCTGTGGTGGCGCTGGCTGGCCTTGCGTGGCGGCGTGCCGTATGCGCAGATCGTCCTGCGCCATAGTGCGCACTATCGGGTCGAGCATCTGTTCCTGATCCAGCGCGGCAACGGCCTGTTGCTCGGCTATCTGGGCGCCGACGGCGCCCGCGCGCTGGATGCCGACGCCGTGGCCGGCATGTTCAGCGCGATCCACCAGTTCGTGCGCGATGCGGTCGCCGGCGACGACGGCATCGGCTCGGCCACGGTGGGCGAGTATCGTCTGGCGGTCAGCGAGTCGCCGTGGTGCTGGCTGGTCGCGTTCGTGCGCGGCGTGCCGCCAAGCGGATTCGTCCAGCGCCTCGATGCGATCAGCGAAGTACTGCATCGCCGCCACGGGGCGGCGCTGGGAGATGCGGCACAGGCCGGGCAGGCCGGCGCCGGCTATCTGCAGTCGGTTTCGCTGGCGACGCTGAACCCCGGGGTCCCGGGCTGGCAGTCGCCGCGCGCCCGGCGCCAGCGCCGCTACGTGTATGCGACGCTGGCGGCGCTGGTCCTGGCCATCGGCGTGCACGCGGGGCTAGCCGCGCGCTGGTCGGCCCGGGAGCAGCGCGTGCATGACGCGCTGGCCCACTGGCCGGGGCTGTCGCTTTCCGGCTGGGATGCGTCGCGGCGCGGGCAGGTGCGCATCGCCGGGTTGCTGGATCCGTTCGCCGACGATCCCACCGCGTGGTTGGCGCGTGTCCACCCGCAGGTGACGGCGCAATGGCGGCTGCAGCCGTTCCTGTCGCTGGAACCATTGCCCTTGCGCCGTCGCATGGCGCGTAGCCTCGGGCTGCCGCTGGCCATGGTGCATGGCCCGGACGCCGACGGCAGCCTGCGCCTGGTCGGCGAAGTCGGCTTCGCCGATTGGCAGCGGCTGCGCGCGCAGCCCTCGCCGTTGCCCGGCCTGCGGCTGGAGACCGAGCGGCTGACCTACCCGGGGCGCGAGCGCATCGCGGCACTCATCGCGCAGATGCAGGCCATCCAGATCGCCTTCGAACCCGGAACGACGCAGCCGCGCGGCGACATGCGGGCGGCGTTGGGCGCGCTGATCGAGTGCCTGCGCGCGTTGCAGGAGGTGGGAGCCGCGCATGCGATCGGCTTCCATCTGGCGGCGCGCGGCTTTACTGACGATCCGGGCGGCTATGCGCAGAACCGCGACCTGCGCCGGCGCCGCGCCGAGTGGCTGGCGACGCGCCTGATGCACGAACTGCGGCCACCGAACACGCTCGCGCTGGACGAGGACGCGCTCGCCACGCTGCCTCACCGCGGCAGCGCCCGCGCCACCTCTCTCATCGTCACTCCCTTTGCGGTATCGCCATGATCTCCATGTCCAGAAAGATCAGCCTGTTGGGCAATTTCGCCGTCGGCAAGACCAGCCTGGTGGCGCGTGCGGTGCGTAACACCTTCTCGGATCACTACCTGACCACCGTGGGGGTCAAGGTCGACAGCAAGACGCTCGTGCGCTCGTCGGAGCACGAACTGCGCTTGGTGCTGTGGGACATCGCCGGGGCGAGCCTGATCGATCAGCTCCGTGGCCACTACCTGAGCGGTAGCCACGGACTGTTGCTGGTTGCCGATGGCACCCGCGCGCACACGCTGGCCACGGTGCTGGAACTGCGCGAACAGGCCGAGCGCACGGTGGGCCGGTCGTTGCCGGCCGTGCTGGTGCTCAACAAGTGCGACATGGCCGATCAATGGGACGTGACGCCGGCGCACGTGCGCCATCTGGCCCAGCAGTTGCCGACCTTCAGCGCCAGCGCCCGTTCCGGCGACGGCGTCGAAGAGGCGTTCGCCGCGCTCGCCGCGCAACTCGAGCATTCGCCGTGAAGCGGCGCCGTCGGTCCGCCACGGTGGTGGCGCAGCAGCCGGTCGTGGTGAGCTTCGATGCCAGCGGCGAGGTCGAGGACATCGTCGGCGACCTGACCCAACTGCTTGGCGATACCGAGCCGAAGGCGGCGACCATCCAGCGCCTGCGCGACCTGCTGGTCGGCTGCGATGCGTTGCCGGTCACGCTGCCCGGCGTGGAACTGAGCGCCGACCGCTACGTGGACGTGCACATCGTGGAGGAAGGCGATGCGCTGCGGCACATGGTGCTGCTCGGCAACAGCGACGGCATGCTGGCCTTGCGCGCGTACCAGCAACGCGGCAACGAGGCGGCGCTGGCGCAGGAACGGCAGCTGCGGATGCTGGGACGAACGCCG
The DNA here is from genome assembly GCF_056725085.1 of Xanthomonas sp. NCPPB 901. Classification (NCBI taxonomy): domain Bacteria; kingdom Pseudomonadati; phylum Pseudomonadota; class Gammaproteobacteria; order Lysobacterales; family Lysobacteraceae; genus Xanthomonas; species Xanthomonas sp. NCPPB 901. The sequence goes on from NZ_CM161511.1 coordinate 795,562, forward strand.
CCGCGCGATGCGCGCAGCCAGCGCGCGCTCGAACCGTTCCGCCGCACCGGCAACCTGTTCGCGGGAATCGCCTATGCCATGCGGGCGCCGCTGGCCGCGCTCTCGGCGCATGCCAAGGTGCTGGCGCGGCAGTTCGACGCGGTGCCGGGCGCATCCGCGTCGGTGGCGGCCATCCAGCAGGCGGCGGTGCAGCTGGATGCGTTGTCGCGCAACGCGCTGGTCGGGCTGGGCCGGCTGTCGGCCGACAGCGACGGACGCGGCGCGGTGCGGTTGCCGCAACTGGCGGCATGGTTGCAGGACACCTTCGCCCTGCAGGCGCGCGAGGCGGGGGTGCAGTTGCAGTTGCGGGTCAGCCGCGGGCCGGAGGCGGTGCTGGTCGACCCGCTGGCGCTGCGCCAGATCCTGATCAACCTGTTGGCGCACGCGCTCGATGGATTGCGCGGCGAGCGGCTGGCGCTGGATCTCAAGGCGAGCGCGCGCTGCCTGGAGATGGAGCTGGTGTGCGAGCCGGACGGCTTTGCCGCCGAGCACTTCGGGCCGCTGGTCACCACCGACGACCTGCTGCTGCATCATGCCGAAGGCAGCCTGGGCCTTGCGGTGAGCCAGACGTTGTTGCGGCAGCTGCGTGCGCAGGTCGAACTGGTCCGGCGCCAGGACGGCGGTTGCGATCTGTGGTGTCGCATGCCGGTGCGGGCCGACCAGGCGCTGGCGCCGTCGCCAAGCCCGCTCGGGGTGACCGGCGATGTGCTGGTGGCATTGCCGCGGGACGCGTTGGCCGAGCGCATCGACGCGATGCTGGCCGCACGCGGCAGGCGCACGATCGATCTGCAACGGCAGCGCGCCTGCGACGGGCCGCTGGCCCTGGCGATCGCCGCTGCCGGCGACGACGGTGCGTCGGTGATGGCGCTGCGCGGGCGCCTGGGCATCAGCGCGGAAACGGTCCTGTTGCTGATCGGCGATGCCGCCTGGGGCGACACCGACAGCGGGTTCTGCGTGCAGCTCGGGGCCGACGCCAGCGATGCCACCCTCGCCGCCGTGCTCGACGACCTGCTCGCTGCCGAGATGCTGGACCAGCGCGCATGATCGAGATCGCCGACCTGCGCGCGCTGGTGGCGGTGGTGGAAACGGCCAGTTTCACCGAAGCCGCGCGGCGCCTGCAGACCGCCAAGTCGGTGGTCAGCCGGCGCATCAGCGAGATCGAGCGCAAGCTCGGCGCGCCGTTGCTGGACCGCAGTGCGCGCAGCGTCCGCGCCACCGAGGTCGGTGCGGTGTACTACGCCAAGTGCGTACGCTTGCTGGAGGCATTCACCGCGGCCAACGAGTTCGTCGCCAACACGCAGGGCCAGGTCAATGGCCGTTTGCGCCTGGCCGTGCCGCGGACGTTCGACGAGCGCCGGGTCGGCGTGTTGCTGAGTCGCTTTGCCCTGGCGTATCCGGATGTGCTGCTGCATGTGGAGTACGAGACGCCGTCCGGCAACGAGGCGCATTTCGATGTGGCCTTGCGCCTGGGCGAACTGGAAGATTCGAGCCTGGTCGCGCGCCAGATCGCACAGGTCGGTTACGCGCTGTACGCAAGCCCGGAGTACCTGCAGCAACGCGGCGTGCCGACGCAGCCGCAGGAGCTGGAGGCGCACGACGCACTGATCGAAGGCGGCGACGCGCGTGCCTGGCGCTACCTTGCCGATGGCAAGTGGCATGCCTTTCGCGTCAACGAACGCATGCGCAGCGATTCGCTGCGGCACCTGCTGGCCGCGGCCGAGTCCGGCCTCGGCATCGTCGCCGCGCCGCGCTTCCTTGTCGCCGATGCGGTGGCCGCGCAGCGCTTGCGCCAGGTCCTGGACGACACGGCGCTGCCGGCCTTCGCGCTGTCTGCGGTGTATCCGGGCAACCGCAGGAATTCGCAGAAGATCCAGCGTTTCATCGCGTTCCTGGTCGAGAGCGCTCCGCAGCTGTACGCGTGACCGGTTGTGGGTGCGCGAACGCTAGGTTGTCGCCGAAGCCGTGGCTGTGGATGGTCTCGGCGCGGATGCTGCGTGTCATCCCGTCCGCCGCTGCGGCGGACCGATGGCGCAAGGAGGAAACGATGGACGCGAGTGGCGATCGCCTGGATCCGACGTCGCATGCAGCGCGGGCCGAACATGTGGTTGCGACGGCCTACGGGCGGATCACCCTGGTGGTGGAAAGCCACGGCGCGGCGATGGCGAAAGCCCTGGCAGTGCTGTCCGGTGCGGCCATCGAACAGGTGCTGCAGACCTATTTTCCCGAGGTATAGCGGTGCGACCGAGCGCACGTGCGCTGCGCGGCGGCGTGCGCGCAGCGGCAACCATTGGTTGCTGTTCTGGCGGTTTGCGCACGTCCTTGCCGGCGCGACCCTAGATCGCAGGCGACTGCCGCCGGCAGCGCGGGACGCGCCGCAGGACGGCCGCGTGGAGACGCAGGATGCAGTCCACTGCCATCGTCGGCGAAGGAGTGCCGGCGATGGCAACGCCATGGAGCCCGCATGCGTGCCGAGGCCGGGATCGCGCAATCGCCGTCCGCCTCGCGTCGCGCGATTCGACATGACACCTTCATCTGGGAAACGGCAATGTTCAGGAGACTCCTCGCCGAAGCGGTCGGCACGTTCTGGCTGGTAATGGGCGGCTGCGGTGCGGCGATACTGGCTGGCGGCAGCATCGGCAACGTCGGCGTTGCGCTGGCATTCGGCTTCAGCGTGCTCACGGGGCTCTATGCGCTTGGGCATCTGTCCGGGGGCCATTTCAATCCGGCGGTGAGCCTGGGGCTGTGGGCGGGCGGGCGCTTCCCATTGCGACGGGTGCCGGCCTACGTGCTGGCGCAACTGGTCGGCGGCATCCTGGCCGCGGCCTTGCTGTATCTGGTCCACCATGGCTCGGTGGCGGAAGCGTTCCAGGCCACGTCCCCCGCTGCGTTCGCCAGCAATGGGTATGGCGATCTGTCGCCGGACGGCTATGGCATGGTGCCTGCCTTCGTGCTGGAGACGGTGCTCACGGCGGTATTCGTCGGCGTGATCATGGGCGCCACCCGGCCGGGCGCGGTGCCAGCGGCAGCGCCGGTGGCGATCGGGCTGTGCCTTGCGCTGATCCATCTTGTCAGCATTCCGGTCACCAATACCTCGGTCAACCCCGCGCGCTCCACCGCCACGGCGCTGTTCGCCGGCGACGGCGCACTGCGGCAACTCTGGCTGTTCTGGGCGGCGCCGTTGCTCGGCGGCGTGCTCGGCGGCTTGGTCGCGCGCTGTCTGGTGCAGCCGTCGCCCGAGCGGAGGTGACGGCGCGCGCGTGATCCAGGCAGGGCGGCGTTGCATTGCGCTGCAGGCGCGATGCGATGCGTTGACCGTCCGCCGCGTCGAACCGATGACGCGAGCCGCCACGTTCGTTCTCCGAAATGCGTGGGCTCGCGCCAGGCCGGGTGCTGTTGCCGAGCGCAGCACCCGTTGCCCGATCCAGGGCGCGGGATGGTTAACACGAAACATGGTTGGGTCGCGTTGCGCGATCGAGAACGTGTGGTTGCGCAAATGCGGACGTCGCTGCCTCCGATAGGCGAAAGAATCACCACACGCCAGCCGTCGCCGATGTGCGCTGCGGCATCGCAGCGGCATGCGGGCGTTGGCCGATCTTCATGCGGCAGGAAATCTGCTTGCGTCGGCCTAGGGGCGAGCGTCTTTTTCTTTTTCTGTGACGTCACCTGTCGCGCAGCGCGCGGCGGGCAGCGGTTTGCGAGGCAGGGACGACATGACTATGGCAACAACGACTCTCCGCACGCGCAGGCAGACATCGGTCCTGGCGCTTGCGATCGCGTCAGCGCTCGGTCTCGGTGCGGCCTGCACGCCGGCGCGCGCGCTCCCATTGGAGTCGCCGCCGCCCGCACCGTTCGACATGCGCGGCAGTGGCGTCGATCGCCTCACCGTGGAGGTGGAGCGCGATGGCCTGCCGGCCGACGGGCAGACTCCGGCGAAGCTGAAGATCCGCGTGTTCGACCGGCAAGGCCGGCCGCTGCAGGCCGATACCATGGTCACCGTCGAGGCGTCCGCCGGGCGCCTGCAACTGCCCGGCGCCGACAGCGACGAGGCCGGCCTGGCACCGCGCGACGCCGACCGGGTAACGCCGGGCATGCAGGTCGCCGTGCACCAGGGCGAGGCCGAGGTGTGGCTGCTGGCGCCGGTGCAGGCGCAGTCGGTGGACGTGCAGGTCAGCGCCGGCGCGGCCGTGGCCAAGGGGCGGATCGCGTTCCTGCCCGAGTTGCGCGAGATGCTCGCGGTCGGCCTGGTCGACGGCATCGTCAGCTTCGATCGCAAGAATCCGTTCTCCCTGCAGCAGGCGCGTCCGGACGATGGATTCGAGGCGCGCATCGACAGCTGGTCGCGCAGCAGCGGCGACGGCAAGCGCAACGTCGCGCTGCGCAGCGCGTTCTTCCTCAAGGGCCAGGTCGCCGACGACACCTTGCTGACCCTGGCCTACGACAGCGACAAGCCCGGGACCGCGCGGCTGTTCCGCGATCTGGATCCGGAGCGTTGGTTCCCGGTCACCGGCGATGCGTCGATGGTCGGCTTCGAGGCGCGCAGCAACAGCCGCCTGTATCTGCGCCTGGACCGGCAGCGCAATTATCTGATGTACGGCGACATCGCCACCGGCGACGGCTTCAGCCAGCGCGCCGGGCAGGGCGAGGTGGCGAGCACCCAGGTCCGCGACCTGGGCCAATACACCCGCACCCTGACCGGCGTGCGCGGCCATCTGGAAGGCGCGCGCGGCAGCCTCGATGCGTTCGCTGCCGACGATCATCTGCGCCAGGTGGTCGAAGAGTTCCCGGGCCGCGGCCTGTCCGGTCCCTACACGGTCAGCAACAGCACCCACGCGGTGCTGGGCAGCGAGCAGGTGCAGATCGTGGTGCGCGACCGGTACGCGCCGTCGCGGATCCTGCAGACCACGCCGATGGTGCGTTTCAGCGATTACACCTTCGAGCCGTTCAGCGGCCGCATCCTGTTCACCAAGCCGGTGCCGTCGGTGGACGAATCGCTGAATCCGGTGTCGGTGCGCATCACCTACGAAGTCGACCAGGGCGGCGAAAACTACTGGGTGTACGGCCTCAACGGCCAATACAAGGTCTTGCCGGCGCTGGAACTGGGCGGCAGCTATGTCAAGGACCAGAACCCGCTGGCGCCGTTCGAACTGGCCAGCGTCAACAGCACCGTGCATCTGGGCGAACGCACCTGGCTGCGCGGCGAGTACGCGCGGACCGAAAGCGCGCTGAACTCGGCCAGCGGCACCATCTACACCATCGATCCGTTCGCCGCTGCGGGCAAGACCGTCACCGGCGATGCCTGGCGCGCCGAGTTCGGCCATCGCGACCGGCGCAGCAACGTGCTGGCCTGGTACGGCCAAAGCGATGCCGATTTCAACAACCCGGCGTCTTCCTATCTTGGCGGACGTCGCCAGGCCGGACTCGATGCGCAGTTGGCGCTGGGCGGCGACCTCGACGGCGACGCGCGCAGCGCCTGGGGGCTGTACGCCAAAGGCAGCTGGATCTCCGACCGGATCAGCGCGGCCGAGCGCAGCCAGGCGCAGGCAGGGCTGCGCTATGCGCCCGCCGACACCTTCAGCCTGGAGATGGGGGCCAATCACGTCGACGAGCGCGCTGGCAGCGGCGGCCTCGGCAATGGCCTGAGCCTGCCGGGCAATCTGGGCGCGCCCTATGGCGTGGGACTGGTGACGCCGGGCATCGGCGGCGGGATCGGCGGTGGCTATGCCGGCGGCATGGCCAATGCGCTCAACCCCGGCAACGGACAGACGCTGTACAACACCGGCGCGGGCTGGAGCGGCAACTACGGCAGTTGGGTCGGCAACGGCCTGGCCGGGGTGCCGGTCGCGTACACCGCCTTGCGTGTGGCCACGCGATGGCGGCCGCTGCCCAGGGTCGATCTCAGCGGCGAAGTGGAGCAGGACGTGGCGCACAGCGCGCACCGGCGCGCGGCGCTGGGCGCCGGCTACCAGGTGCACGAACAGACCCGCCTGTATGCGCGCTACGAGTGGAACACCGGCTTGAGCACGGTCGCCACCAGCACGAGCGTGATCGATCCGGCGACCGGGCAGCGCCGGCCCAGCCCCTACGACAGCAACGCCTTCGTGTTCGGCTTGGACACCCAGTACATGGAAGGCGGCACCGTCTTCAACGAGTACCGCATGTACGACAGCTTCGGCGCGCGCCAGGCGCAGTGGGCCAGCGGCGTGCGCAACCTGTGGCACCTGGGGCCGACGCTGACCTTGCAGACCGGCGCGGAGCGGCTGGAGGCGCTGCAGGGCCAGGTGCAGCGCGCCACCGCCGCGACCTTCGCGGTGGAGTGGCGTCCGGACGAGCTGTGGCTGCTCAACCAGCGCCTGGAATGGCGTCGGACCGGGGCCATGCCGACCCGCAGCGACAGCACGCTGCCCAGCCAAGGCTGGCTTGGCGGCGGCTACGACAGCTGGCTGTCGACCACGACCGCGGCGCGCAAGCTCAGCCGCGACTGGACCGTGCTGGCGCGCAACTACTACCTGCGCAACGACTACGACGACAGCCGCCAGAGCAGCGACGAGGATCGCTTCCAGTTCGGCATCGCCTACCGCGACACCGACCGCAACCGCTTCAACCTGCTGGGCAAATACGAGTACTGGACCCGCCGCGACGCGGATCTGTCGCAGTGGCTCGGGCAGGATCAGTTGCTCGCCCCCAGCGGCGGCTACGACAAGCACGTGGTCGCGGTGGTCGCCGACTGGCATCCGAACCGGGTGTGGTGGTGGACCGCGCGTGTGGCCGGCAAGCGCCAGAGCGACCGCATCGACGGCGGCCGCGACCGCTATACCGCCTACCTGCTCGGCGGACGCGGCACCTACGGGTTGAGCGAGCGCTGGGATGTCAGCGCGATGGCCTACCGCATGTGGAGCCCGGGCGGCGCCGTGCAGCACGCGCAGGGCCTGGAGGTCGGCTATCTGCTCACCGCCAACCTGTGGCTGTCGGCGGGCTGGAACTGGCGTGGTTTCCGCGACGACGACATGGTCGGCGCCGAGTACACCAACCAGGGCGGCTTCCTGCGCCTGCGCTTCAAGTTCGACGAAGACCTGTTCCGCGGCAAGGACCCGGCCGTCAATCCGGCGCTGCCGCGATGACGCCGTTTCCTCGCCGCTTTTCCCCTCTCCGCTGCCGCACCGAACCGGGCACCGCCATGAAGACTCGATCCATTTCCCTGCCGCATCACGTGCTGAGCGTGCTGATCGTCGCCGTGCTGGGCGCATGGACATTGCCCTGCGCCGCGGCCGAGGATGCCGTCGCGCTGCAGCCGTCGCCGCAACGCATCAGCGCACAGGCGATCCATGCCGACCATGACGCGTATCAGGCCACCCAGACGCGGATCAAGGCGCTCAACGACAAGGGCCTGCGGGTGGACGACTATGCGTTGTCCAAGGCGCAGTGCTGGCTGGATACCAGCTTCCACGAGTACACCCGCAACGATCGCGGCGGCTATCCGCAGGCGGCGCTGGACGCCTCGGTGCAATTGCTCGACGCGCTGGAGAACGGGCGCGATCCGGGCATGGACACGCCGTTGGTCAACGGCGCCGAAAAGCTGCGCCCGGATCTGTGGGCCCGCTACGATGCGCTCAAGCGCGGCGCCGGCTTCCGCTGCGCCGCACAGGCCACTGCCTGCGCCGAAGTGGAACTGGTGCATGCCGGCAACGAGATCCACGACGGCGGCTGGCGTCATGCCAAGCCCTATCTGCAGATCGCCGAAGACTTGACCAGCCGGGCCGAGGCGCAGGCGGATGCCTGCCCCAACGCTGCGCCGGCGCAGACGCCGGCGCAGTCCGAGCGCTTCGATCTGAGCGCCGATGCCCTGTTCGCGTTCGATCGCGGCGACCTGGCCGGGTTGTTGCCGCAGGGCAGGCAGGCGCTCGACGCGTTGGTGCAACGACTGGACACGCAGTACGCGCAGATCGAGCGCATCCGCCTGGTCGGCCACAGCGACCGCCTCGGCCGTCCCGCCTACAACCAGCGGCTGTCGGAACAGCGCGCGTGGACCGTCAAGCAGTACCTGCAGCAGCACGGCATCGCCGCGCCGATCCAGGCCGACGGCGTCGGCGCGCGCGCGCCGACCGCGGCCACCGCGCAGTGCGTCGGCACCAGCGCCACGCCGGCGCTGACCCGTTGCCTGCAGCCCGATCGCCGGGTCTCGGTCGAGATCGTCGGCCGCCAGGGCGATGCGCGCTGATGCGCCGGTCGCGTCGCCTTCTTCCCGATGCTGGTTCGGCGCCGTGCCGCGCGGCGGCCACGCAGCGCGTGCCGGCACTCGCCCCTCCGCCTACCACGAGCACCGCCATGGCTTCCGTCGAACGCGCCCATTCGTCCTCGCCGTACCGCATGCCTGCGCCACGCGCGCTGCTGCGCTGGCTGGCAGCCAGCGGCTGCGTGCGCACCGCGGCACGGCAACTGCTGTTGTTGAGCGTGCTGCTCCACGCGCTGCCGGCGTTGGCGGCGGTGACCGCCGGCACCGTGCGCACCGGCTCCGGCGCCGCCACCACCGGCTCGGCGCCGTATGACAACCTGGATGCCGCCGGCAACAACGGCGACGTGCGCAGCAACGACACGGTGACCTATGCGTTGCAGTACTACACCGATGGCGGCGACAGCCAGGTCAGCATCACCTCGACGCTGCCGACCTGCGCCGCCGGCACCGCCGGCTGCAGCAACGGCGACCGCATCGTCGCCTGGCAGGCGCTGCCGCCGCAGTGCAACGGCAACGGTAGCGGCATCAGCGCCGACGGCCTGACCCTGACCTGCGTGATCAACGGTCCGATGGACGCCGGCGCGCGCAGCATCCTGCCGGTGGCCATGGTGCTTGGCAACGCACCCAACGGTGCGGTGCTGAACCCGCCGACCACGACCTTCACCAGCCCGCAGACTTCCACGCCGCCGACCACCAGTTATCTGGCCACCGACAGCGGCGAACTGGTCGTTACGGTCCGCGCGCGCGGCGGCTACGACGTGGTCAAGCAGCCGCAGTCCAACGGCAGCCGCAACCGTTGGGTCTACACCAAGCTCAACGGCCAGGATGGCTGGGTGATGAGCTATGCCGCCGGCATCCGCGCCCCCAACGGCATCAAGGGTCTGGAACCGATCGACGGCGACGGCATCGCCTGGAGCGACAACCTCAGCGACATCGAGGTGACCAGCAGCAACGATCCCAACGGCGCGGCCGCGCTGCAGAACGCGATCCGCACCCAGGGCGTGCTGTACAGCTGGCCGGGCGGCAACTGCATCCTCAACAACAGCAGCCAGGGCAGCAACGTCGGCCTGTTCGGCATGCCCAACGGCGGCACCGGCCGCACGCCCAACCAGCTGCGCGACAGCGGTACCTGTACCGCCACCCAGTCCGGGCCGGGTGCGCCGATCAGCGTCACCATCAAGGATGCGCCCTGGAGCGGAACCTACCTGGCCGACGATGGCACTTATTTCCCGCGGCAGGGCACCGAGTACAACGACCTGGCTCCCGGCGACAACTACGTCGCGGCGCGCGTGCTGAGCATCTGGATTCCGGCCAGCGGCTTCGATCCGATGATCGACCAGGCCAACGTCACCATCACCAACCGCTACAGCGGTGTACGCGGCCGGACCATCAGTGGACAGTCGCTGAGCGGCGATGACAGCGCCAACAATGCGGCCAGCCTGAACTTCACCAAGACCACCTCGATCGGAGGCGGCAAGCAGTACCTGGACATCGGCAGCAGCGGCTGGCACACCGCCGACGGCACCGTGCAGGACGGCTCCAACTTCGGCGCGGCGGTGGTTGCGCTCAATCCCAGCAGCACCCCGGTCCAGGGGCTGGTGCTGTGCGAGAAGCTGGACACCACCAAGTATCAGCTCACCAGCGCGGTGGCGCCGCTCGCCAGCGCCAACCCGCAGGGCTGGGCCGACGGCAACGTGGTGATCGAATACGGCACCGGCGGCCGCGACGGCGCCGGCGACGGGTGGGCCAGCCGCGACGATCAGGCCAACGGCACCTGCGGCAACGACCAGTCGCCGACCTGGTACAGCAGCTTCGCTGCGGTGCCGGGCGGTGCGGCGCGGATCACCAAGGTCCGCGCGCGGGTGCTGGTGCCGATGCCGGCCAGCGCACAGATCTTGCTGCAAGTGGCGCTGAAGGCGACCAGGACCGCCCCGGTCGCCGGCTATGGCGTCGCCGCCGGTCATGTGTGGGAGAACGGCACGGCCGTCTACAACTACGGCACCGTCGGCACCAGCAATGTGCCGGAGGGCAGTGCGCCCGACGCGCAGGGCATCCGCTGGGTGGGTCTCGGCGACGACAGCAGCCGCTTCATCACCAGCACGGCCTGGGGCGACGTGGTGACCCTGATCGCCGCGCGCGCCTCGATCAGCAAGGTCACGCTGACCCCGGCCAACAACGTCAACGCGGTGGTCGCCGGTCAGCAGGTGGAATACGAACTGCGTCCGGTGCTGAGTTCGTCCGGTACCACCCAGACCACCACCAGCCTGCAGGTGCGCGACGTGCTGCCGCCGGAAGCGCAGTACGTCAACGGCTCGGCGTCGCTGGCGCCGAGCAGCGTGCAGGCCAACACGCCGCAGTCCGGCTACACCACGTTGGTCTGGAACCTTCCCAGCGTCGCCACCGGCCAGAGCATCGCGCCGATCCGCTTCAAGGTCGATGTCGACGTGGCGTCGGCCAACGCCCGGGTCATGCCCAACTTCACCGTGGTCAGCAGCCCGCTCGACGCCGGGACCTGCCAGAACTCCGGCGGGGTCTACGACGCCATTCTCAACAGCGGCTATAGCGTCGATTCGGCGACCGGCGCGGTCACCGGCACGCTGTGCCGCCTCGCCGCCCGCCGCGACCTCACCATCAGCAATCCCGGCGGCTTCCAGATCAGCAAGCGTGCCGACAACGACACGGTGGAGCCGAATCAGCCGATCGGCTACACGCTGCGCTGGATCAGCGTCGGCGGCGACGTGCAGAGCAGCGACCTGATCGACGTACTGCCGTATGCCGGCGATGCGCGCGGCAGCCAGGTCAGCGGCAGCACTGGCCTGGCCGCGCTGCTGGGCGCGATCAGCGGCGATGGCAGCCCTGCGTCGACGGTGTACTACAGCAGCGCGGCGCCGGGCAGCATCGACCACGACCCGGCGGCGCCCAGCAACGCGCTCAACGGCGGCAGCACGCGCTGGTGCACGCAGGCGCAGTTCGGCAGCGCCGGGTGCCCGGCATCGCCGGCGCAGGTCACCGCGGTGCGCGTGGTCAGCGCCGATGGCGTGCGCCAGCTCGACGGGCAGCTGCGCAGCGTGCGGGTGCTGCTGCAGCCGCAGGGCAACGCCGGCGGCGACGTGTACAGCAACGACTTCGCCATGCGCGGGGTCAGCGGCAACGTCCCGTTCACCCGGGCCGTGGTGGCACCGGCGGCGACCACGCGCGTGGTCGCCGGCGCGCTGTCGGGCAAGGTGTTCCGCGACGACAACGACAATGGCCAGTTCGATGGCAGCGATGCCGGCATCGGCGCCGTGCAGATCACGCTGGAAGGCTGCAGCAGCGGCCCCGACGGCAGCGTGCAGACCGCCAGCGTGCCGGCCAGCGGCGCCATCGCCTGCGCGGGCGACGATGTGTCGGTCAGCCGGGTGGTCAACACCGATGCGCAGGGCGACTACCTGTTCGCCAACGTCGCCAGCGGCCGCTATCGGCTGGTGGAGGCGCAGCCGGCCGGCTATGCCGACGGCAAGCGCCGCGTCGGCAGCCTCGGCGGCACCGCCAATGCGGTCGGCACGCTGCCGAGCGCGATCGGCGACATTCTGGTGCCGCGCCAGGGCACCGGCGTGAACTACGATTTCGCCGAACTGCTCACGCGCGCCACGCTGGTGCTGCGCAAGACCTCGCGCGGCGGCACCGGCAGTTTCGCCTTCACCCTCGGCAACACCGTGCAAGCCAGCGGCAGCGTCGCCACCAGCGCCAGCGACAGCGCGGTGCAGGTGGACGGCGACACCGCCAGCGCCGGCGTCCAGGCGTTCGTGGTCTCGACGTTGGGGCGTGCGATCGCGATCACCGAAACCGCGGCGGCCGGCTGGCACCTGTCCAGCGCCGACAGCCGCTGCAGCGTCGGTGGCCGCGTGGTCGGCAGCCTGGACAGCGCGTCGCGTACCTATACGGTTCCGGCCGCGGAGGTGGTCGGTGGGGCGGAAATCGTCTGCGACCTGGTCAACGATCCCGACGCGCGGATCACCGTCGCCAAGTCCGCCGACCCGGCCAGCGGCAGCGAGGTCGCGCCGAACGACCGCATCGGCTACCGCCTGGCGGTGAACGTCACCGGCGCCGCGACCACCGCGCCGGTGGTGCTGACCGACACGCTGAGCGCGAAGTTGAACCTGGACGCCGCCTCGATCGTCGCGCCGAACGGTGGCAGTTGCAGCGTGGCGGGGCAGGTCCTCACCTGCACGCTGGCGGCGGGCACGAGCGCGGGCCGCTATGTCTTCGCCTACAGTGCCAAGGTCGCTGCCGACGCGACGGGCGCGGTCAGCAACGCGGTGGTTCCCAGCGGCCCCGACAATCCGGCCTGCGTCAATCCCGAGCAATGCCAGACCCAGCACCCGATCCGCGCCATCTTCACCGTCGCCAAGCGCGTGGTGGGCACGCCGCAACTGGTCGCCGGCACGGCCGACGAGTTCCATGTGCGCTACCGGCTGGACGTGGCCAATATCGGCGGCAGCGCCGGCGCGTATGCGCTCAGCGACAACCCGCAGTTCGATCCGGATGCGCGCATCCTCGGCGCCACCTCCACCCGCGGCAGCGAGAGCGCGGTGACCCTGGATGGTGCGGGCGGATGGACCCTGGCCAGCAAGCGCACGCTGGCCGCCGGCGCCAGCGAGAGCTATCTGCTCGACGTGCGCCTGAAGGTCGCCGCCGGCAGCAACCAGGACGACGATGCCTGCGTCGCCGGTACCGCCCAGCACGGCCTGTTCAACCTGGCCACGTTGTCCGCGCCGCAGGGAACGCTGCAGGACAATGCCTGCGTGGAAACCCCCAAGCCGGTGCTGGCCAGCCAGCTGTCGGTGGAGAAGGTCGGCTCGACGCGCCAGGCCGAGATCGGCGACCTGGTCAGCTATACCGTGCGCGTGCGCAACAGCGGCGATGGCATCGCCCTGCGTCCGACGCTGGTGGACCGGCTGCCGGCCGGCTTCCGCCTGGTCGAGGGCAGCGTGCGCGTGCGCGGCGCCACCTTGCTGGCATTGCAGGGCGCACCCGGTCCGGTGCTGCGCATGGAGCTGGACCGCATCGATCCGGGCGCCGAGGTGATCCTGGCCTATCGCGTGCGCTTGGGCGTGGGCGCGATGCAGGGCGACGGCATCAACCACGCGCAGGCCGAGTGCCGCACCCGCGCGCAGGGCCCCGGCCAGGTGTGCTCCAACGAGTCGCGCTGGAAGGTGGACGTCAGCGGCGGCGTGTTCGGCGAGGAAGGCTGCGTGGTCGGGCAGGTGTTCGTGGACTGCAACGGCAACTCGGTGAAGGACCCCGAGGAACTGGGCATTCCCGGTGCGCGCATGTACATGGAGGACGGCACCTACTTCATCGCCGATGCCGAGGGCAAGTACAGCTATTGCGGCGTGCGTCCGACCACCCACGTCATCAAGATCGATCCGCGCACCCTGCCGCGCGGCAGCCGCATGGTGACCAGCAGCCCCCGCAATGCCGCCGATGCCGGCAGCGTCTTCGTCGACATGAAGAACGGCGAGCTGCAACGCGCCGACTTCATCGAAGGCTCGTGCAGCAATCCGGTGATCGAACAGGTCAAGGCACGGCGCGCGCAGGGCGAGATCAGCAGCGTGCAGACCGAGGCCGGGCAACCGCCGCTGACCTTCGAGAGCAAGCCCGCGCCGCAGCGCGACCCGCTGCAGCAAGGCACGGATTCGGCCAACCAGCCGATCGAACAGGTGCGGCAGCGGCCGCAGGTGCAGGGCACGGCCACGGACGCGCCGGCGGAGGATGGCGTGCACTGAAACAGGGTGCAACGAAAAACGCCTCGCCTCGGGCGAGGCGAGGCGTGCACCGAAAACCCTGCCACCTGCGGAGGAGCGGCTTCAGCCGCGAGCGGACGTTCCCAGGAACGCCCCGTCGCGGCTGCCGCCGCCGCTACATCCGAGGGGGCTGCGTTACCCGAACGCGCGGCTGCCGCGCATCACCGCCAGCACGTCGTGGCAAGCGCCCATGGTGTGGTAGTCGGTCTTGCCGGCCGGGCTCTTCTCGTCGCTGTAGCTGCGGTTGTCGCGGCTGAGGATGCGGAACCAGGCGCCGTAGCGGTGGTCGACCAGGTGCGCCCAGGAGTACGCCCAGAGCTTGTCGTAGGCGGCGCGGTAGCCGGCATCGCCGGTGGCGGCCAGTAGCCGCGAGGCCGCGGCGATCGCTTCGGCCTGCACCCAGAAGTACTTGTCGTCGTCGCAGAAGTAGGTCGGCGCCGCGGCCACGTCCGGCACGCCGACCACCGGCGCGTCTTCCGTGCCGGAAGCGAAACCGTAGACGATGCCGCCGTGCTGCGCGTCCCAGCCGTGCGCCAGGGCGGTGTCGAACAGGTGCCGCGCGGTCGGCAGCAGCCAGTCCGGCGCAGTGCCGGCGGCGGCCTGCAGGTGTCCGTGCAGCAGCACCAGCAGCTTGGACCATTCGACCTGGTGGCCGGGCTGGAAGCCCCACGGCCGGAACAGGTGCTTGGGGTTGTCGCGGTTGTAGTCCCAGTCCACCTGCCAGTTGGCGTCGTAGTGCTCCCACACCAGGCCGCCGGCCAGCGCCGCCTGGCGGCGGGTGATGTGGTCGGCCAGCAGCAGCGCGCGCTGCAGGTAGCGCGGTTCGGCGCTGGCCTCGTAGGCGGCGATCAGGGCCTCGCACAGGTGCATGTTGGCGTTCTGCCCGCGGTAGCTGGAGAACGTCCACTCCGGGGTGGCCTCGTCGCGGTACAGGCCGGCGGCGGCATCCCAGTAGCGGGTTTCCAGCAGTTGCCAGGTCTCGTCCATCCACGCGTCGGTGTCCAGGCCGGCCTTCTTCGCGGTGGCGTAGGCCAGCAGCACGAAGGCGGCGCCGTAGGCGTGCTGGGTGCGGTCCTCGGCCACGCCGTCGCGCAGGGTCCACACGTAGCCGCCGCTGGCGGTATCGCGGTGCGCTTCGCGCAGGTAGCGCAGGCCGTGGCGCGCGGCGTCCAGGTACTCGGCGGCCAGCGCCGACTCGGCGAACTCGATCGCCGCCATCGCGTAGTTGAAGACGAAGCGGGTGCTGCTGACCAGGTGGCGATGGCCGGCGTCGTACACGCTGCCGTCGTCGCGGAAGTAGTGGAAGAAGCCGCCCGCCGGGTCGATCGCGCGCGGGTGGTAGAAGGCCATGGTGTCGGCGATGTGCGCGCGCAGGACGGCGGCGTCGGCGAAGTCGGGCAGGGGCGTGGCGGGCAGGTTCATGCGGGTGGTTGGCGAACGGAGTGAGGGAGGGGAAGGCTGCGGCGCGCGGCGGCGGCACGTGGGCCGCCGCCGCGCGGGGAACGGATCAGCGGATCAGTGCATCGCGCGCGCGGTCGGCGCGGTGGTGGGGGCGGCCGCCGCCAGGTCCGGCGACAGGCGCGAGCCGCGCAGGCCGTACCAGACGATGTAGGCGTAGCACAGCAGCGGGATCACGAAGGCGTGCTGGATGCCGATCGCATCGGCCAGCACGCCCTGCACCAGCGGCACGATGGCGCCGCCGACGATGCCCATGATCAGCAGGCTGGAGGCCTTGCTGGTGAGCACGCCCAGGCGCTCGATGGCCACGGTGAAGATGGTCGGGAACATGATCGAGTTGAACAGGCCGATCGCGATCACGCTCCACATCGCCACATGGCCGGTGCTGAGCATGGTGACCACGAGCAGCAGCGAGGCGATGCCGGCGAAGGTCGCCAGCAGCTTGCGCGCCGGGACGAACTGCAGCAGCGCCGCGCCGGCGAAGCGGCCGATCATCGCGCCGAGCCAGTAGAACGGCAGATAGTGGCTGGCAGCGGCTTCGGTCAGGCCGCCGGTGGTGGGGCCGGAGATGTAGTTGATCAGGAAACTGCCGATCGACACTTCCGCGCCCACGTACATGAAGATCGCCACCACGCCCCACAGCAGGTGCGGATGGCGCAGCGCGTCGGCGAAGCGGTGGTGCGACTCGGCGCCGGTATCGGTGTCCTCGCGCAGCGACGGCACCCGCATCACCAGCACGAACACCGCCAGCAACAGCAGGCCGCCAGCCAGCATCAGGTAGGGGATCTCCACCGAGCGCGCCTGCTCGATGCGGTAGGCGGACAGCTGCTCCGGGCTCATCGCCGCCAGCTGGTCGGCGCCGAGCACCGCGCCGGCCAGGATCAGCGGGCCGATCAGCCACGGGAACACGGTGGTGCCCAGCGAGTTCAGCGCCTGCGCGAAGTTGAGCCGGCTCGGCGCCTTCTCCGGCGCGCCGATCAGGCTGATGTAGGGGTTGGCGGCGACCTGCAGCAGGGTGATGCCGCTGGCCAGCACGAACAGCGCGGTCAGGAACAGCGGGTAGGAGGGCAGGCGCGCGGCCGGGTAGAACATCGCCGCGCCGATCGCCGCCACCACCAGGCCGATGACGATGCTGGCCTTGTAGCCGACCCGCGACACCACCGCGCCGGCCGGCACCGACATCAGGAAGTAGGCGCCGAAGAAGGTGAACTGGATCAGCATCGACTGCGCGTAGTTCATCTGGAACACGGCTTTCAGATGCGGGATCAACACGTCGTTGAGGCTGGTCAGGCCACCCCAGGTGAAGAAGATCATGCTGACCACCGCGATGGCGGCGGTGTTGGACAGCGGGCGACGACTCATGCAGCGACTCCGGGAACGGGCGAGAGGATGACCCGGCTGCTGGCGCGCAGGCACAGCCGGGCGGGGGCGATGGTAAGCGCAGGCAGTGCCTGGCGGTGGCGCAGCGCGTCCAGCACCAGGCGCGCGGCCTGCATGCCGCGTTCGCGCGGGGCGACAGCGACGGTGGACAGCGGCGGGGTGGCGACGGCGGCTTCGGGAATGTCGTCGAAGCCGATCAGCGCGTAGTCGCGGCCGGCCACGCGGCCGCGTTCGGCCAGGCCGCTGGCCAGGCCCAGCGCGACCACGTCGTTGTAGCAGACCAGCGCGGTCGGCAGCGGGTCGCGCGCGCACAGCGCGCCGGCCTGGCGCGCGGCGTCCAGCCGGGTCGGTGCGCATTCGATCAGCCATGCCGGGTCGACCGCGATGCCGGCCGCGGCCAGCGCCTCGCGGTAGCCGGCGCGGCGCTCGGCGCAGGAGCTGGACTGGCGGTGGCCGCCGAAGAAGGCGATGGCGCGGTGGCCCTGCGCCAGCAGGTGCTCGGTGGCCAGGCGCGCGCCGCGGCGGTTGTCCAGCGCCAGCAACGGCCAGTCGCCGTCCAGTGCGCGGTTGAACAGCAGCACCGGCAGGCGCGGCCCCAGCAACTGGCGCAGCCGCGCCGCGTCGGTGTTCTCGGTGGGGGCGAGGATCAGCGCCGCCGGGTGGTGCTCGATCAGCGAGGCCAGCACGGTCTGCTGGCGCTCCGGCGACTCGCCGGTGCTGCCCATCAGCATCACGTATCCGGCCTCGGCCAGCGCCGCGTCGACGCCGCCGGCAAACTCGGCGAAGAACGGATTGGCCAGGTCGTTGACCACCAGCGCCACCGCATTGGACGCGCGCCCGCGCAGGCTGGCCGCGCCGCGGTGGTAGACGTAGCCCTGGCGGGCGATCTCCGCCGCCACCCGTGCACGCGTGTCGGCATGCACCAGCGGGCTGTTGCGCAGCACCAGCGACACGGTCGCCCGCGACACGCCGCAGGCGGCGGCGATGTCGGACACGGTGACGCGTTTGTCGGCGGGAGACGGCGCCACGGCGGATTAGACCGGTTCAAAAGGCCGCCCATCCTGCGCCGTCGTGCTGCGATCCGCATTTTGCAGTGCAGCAAGGCATTGGGCGGGCTTTGTGCTATCGGTTTGGATCGATTCGATACGGGGAGCCTGCCATGCGCAGCTCGAGGACGCTGGGCGGCACCGCCGCACTGCTGCTGGCCGCGCTGTGGCCGACCGCGCCGGCCGTCGCCGCCGCTGCTTCCGCCACCGCCGGCGAGCGCGCGGTGGCGGCGGTGGACCCCTTCATCGGCACCGGCGGCGAGGGCCATACCTATCCCGGCGCCACGGTGCCGTTCGGCATGGTCCAGCTGAGCCCGGACACGCGCATCCAGCCGCGCAAGGACGCCTACGGCTGGGCCGCCGGCTACCGCTACGACGACCGTAGTCTGGTCGGCTTCTCGCACACCCACTTCTCCGGCACCGGCCATTCCGACCTGGGCGACGTGCTGCTGATGCCGATCAGCGGCGCGGTGCGGCTGGAGCGCGGCGACCCGGACACCCCCGGCAGCGGCTACAGCGCGCGCTTCCGCCACGACGACGAGCGCGCCGAGCCGGGCTACTACGCGGTGACCCTGGACGACTACAAGGTCCGCGCCGAACTCACCGCCAGCGCCCGCGTCGGTGTGCACCGCTACACCTACCCGGCCGGCCAGCCGGCGCACGTGCTGCTGGACCTGCGCACCAGCCTGTACGACTACCCGGGCAAGATCAGTTGGTCGCGGCTGCGCCTGCGCGCCGACGGCACCGTCACCGGCTTCCGCGAGACCCGCGGCTGGGCGCCGGGGCGGCAGCTGTACTTCGCCCTGCGCTTCTCGCAGCCGCTGCGCGGCCACGCCTTCCACAACACCGAGCAGGACATCCCCTACAAGGGCTTCCCGCCGCCGGGCGACAACGACCCCACCCAGCGCGCGCAGATCGAAGGCCGGCAACTGGTCGGATCGTTCGACTTCGGCGACGCCCTGCGCGGGCCGCTGCTGGTCAAGGTGGCGATCTCGCCGGTCAGCGAGGACAGCGCCATCGCCAATCTCGACGCCGAGGTGCCGGGCTGGGACTTCGACGGCGTGCGCCGCGCGGCGCGCGCGCAATGGGCGCAGGCGCTGGGCGCGGTGGAGGTGGATGCGCCGCCGGCCCAGCGCACCCAGTTCTACACCGCGCTGTACCACAGCCTGCTCGGCCCGACCCTGTTCATGGACAGCGACGGCCGCTACCGCGGGCCGGACAACGCCGTGCACCAGGCGCAGGGCTACACCCACTACTCGACGTTCTCGCTGTGGGACACCTACCGCGCGCTGCATCCGCTGTTGACCATCGTGCAGCCGCCGCAACGCACCAACGACATCGTCAACTCGCTGCTCGCGCACCAGCGCGAAAGTCCCTACGGGGTGCTGCCGGTATGGGCGTTCCACGGCCTGGAGACCTGGTGCATGATCGGCTACCACGCCGTGCCGGTGATCGCCGACGCCTACATGAAGGGGATCCGCGGCTACGACACCGACGCCGCGCTCAAGGCCATGGTCGCCAGCGCCAACTACGGCCCCTACGACGGCATCGCCCAGTACCGCGAGCTGGGCTACGTGCCGATCGACGAGGAAGGCGAGGCCGCCTCCAAGACCCTGGAGTACGCCTTCGACGACTGGACGATCGCGCGGATGGCGCAGGACATGGGCCGCACGGACGTCGCCGCTACCTTCGCCAAGCGCGCCGGCAACTGGCGCAACGCCTTCGACCCGGACAGCGGCTTCATGCGCGCGCGCAAGCGCGACGGCAGCTTCCGCACTCCGTTCGATCCGGACGCCAGCGGCTACGGCAGCGACTACACCGAGGGCAACGCCTGGCAGTATTCCTGGTACGTGCCGCAGGACGTGGCCGGCCTGGCCCGTGCGCATGGCGGCGACGACAGGCTGCTGGCGCGGCTGGACCAGGTGTTCGACGCCAAGGTCGATCCCAAGGTGTTCGCGCACATGGAGGACATCACCGGGCTGATCGGCTGGTATGCGCACGGCAACGAACCCAGCCACCATGTCGCCTACCTGTATGCCTACGCCGGGCAGCCGTGGCGCACCCAGGCGCGGCTGCAGCAGATCATGCGCAGCCAGTACGCGGCGCGTCCGGACGGCCTGGCCGGCAACGACGACCTGGGGCAGATGTCGGCCTGGTACGTGTTCACCGCGCTGGGCTTCTACCCGGTGGCGCCGGCCAGCAACCAATACATCCTCGGCCGCCCGTTCCTGCCGCGCGCCACCCTGGCGCTGCCCAACGGCAAGCGCTTCACGGTGATCGCCGACGGCCTGGACGATGCGCATCCCTATGTCGGCAGCGTCACCCTCAACGGGCGTCCGCTGAACCGCGCGTTCCTGCGCCACGAGGAACTCATGGCCGGCGGCGAACTGCGTTTCACCCTGCAGGCCACGCCCAACACCGCCTGGGCGGCGGCTGGCGCCGAGCGCGCCTATTCGATGAGCGAATGAAGGGCACTCCAGCTACGCCGGGAGATGTCCTATAGGAGCGGCTTCAGTTGCGACGGGGCATTCCCGGCCAAGCCCGTCGCGGCTGAAGCCGCTCCTACAGGGGTGTGTGGCGAGTCCCGCAGGGTGCACTGTGCAAGGGGCTTCAGCCACGACTGCCGTAGCAATCGGTCATTGGATGGCTCCACTCGTCGCGACTGAAGTCGCTCCCACAGCGGCTTGCGGCGAGCCTGCCGGGTGCACTGTGGGAGGGACTTCAGTCCCGACGCATTGCGCCATCGCAAAGCACAGCACTTCGCGCGTCGCGGCAGCATGACAGTTGACTCCCGCAGGGCCAGCGGGATCCGGCTGGAGTGTGGTGGCAGCAGGTTCACAGATGCGTTGAAGCTGCACCGGCATGAGGCTGCGCCTGGATGACAGCCGAGGCTTCCGCGCTGCACGACGGCCTCGTGCGCGCCTCGAGCGGACGTCAACATCGCGTGAATATTCGGTGTGACGTGCGTTGGGCTTGGTCGCGCAACGTGCTTCGCCCCACATCGTCACATCGCGCCGCATCACATGCACGCGTATTTAATGTCATCCACACATTCCATTTGCGGCGTTCGTGGTCTCGTGTCGGTGCTGCATCGCATCGCGCGGACCGGGTGCGCCGGCACCGTCGCGATCCTGGAGGCGCGGCAGCGTGCAGGCCCATTCCGTTCCGGTGCCGTTGCCATGCGACGGCGCGATCCGCGTTGCCGGCAACGGCGTGCAGAGGCGACGTGTCCTTCTCATTCGTCGAACGGGATTTTCCGAATGCATGTCTGCCTGCTGTCCCCCTTTCCTACTCACGATGCGGCCGCGCTGGACGCGGCCTTGGCGGCGGCGCAGGCGCAGGGATGCGATCACGTCGTGCTGCCCAACCCGTTCGCACAGGACGCGGACGGCCGCCTGCATGACCCGGCGAGCGACGACGCGGCCGGCCACGCGCAGCTGCAGCGCTGGCTGCAGCGCGCCGAGCAGCACGGACTGCGCGTGGTGCTGGACCTGCGTATCGACGAGATCGGCGGCGGCAGCCGCCTGCTGCAGGAACATCCGCACTGGTTCCGCGCGCGCAGTTCGGCGCTGCCGGACCCGCGCGCCGAACGCGCCGCGCCGGACATCGCCCAGGGCCGTTTCGCCTCCGCCGAAGAGGGCGCGGGACTGGCGCAGTGGTGGAGTGCGCGCCTGCTCGACTGGCTGCACAGCGGCGTGGCCGGCTTCCGCGTGCTGCAGCCGCAGCGCGTCCCGGCGTCGCTGTGGCGCACGCTGATCGACGGGGTCCACGCGCAGGCGCCGCAGGCGCGGCTGCTGGCGTGGACGCCCGGGCTGGGCCTGGATGCCTTGCGCGGCTTGGCCGGCGCCGGCTTCGATGCCGCGTTCTCCTCGCTGGCCTGGTGGGACGGCCGCGGCGACTGGTTCTTCGACGAGGACAGCGCCCTGCGCGCACTGGCGCGCTGCGTGGTCGCCACCCTCGATGCCGACACCGCCAGCGATGCGCCACTGCCGTTGCCGCGCGCGCAGCGGCAGCGCCTGGCCGCCGCGTTCGGCGGCGCCTGGGCGATCGCCGCGCAGGACATACTGACGGAACATGGGCAACCCGAGCCTGCGCAGCACGGTATGTCCGAGGGCGACGCGTCCATGCCGGCAGCGTCGCTGCCCGACGCCACCGCGCCGCTGCGCCTGCGCCCGCTGCTGCGCGACGGCGCGTTGACCGCGGTGGCGGTGGAGCCGCTGGACGCGGCGCCGTGGCTGGTGCTGCTCAACAGCGACCGCGACCACCTGCTGCCGGTGCCTGGGACGGCGCTGCTGCGCCTGCTCGGCGACAGCGAAGGCCTGCTCAGCGACCATGGCGAACCGATCCAGGGCGAGCAGGGCGGTACGCTGGAAGCGGGCGAAGTCCGTATCTACCGCAGCCTGCCGGCGCGCCCGGTGCTGACCGCCGCGCGTGCGCGCACGCCGGCCGAGGTCGCCGCCGGCGAGGCGCGGGTGTGCATCGAGGCGGTGACGCCGTCGGTGGACGATGGCCGCTTCCCGGTCAAGCGCACGGTCGGCGACCGCGTGTGCGTGGAGGCCGATGCGTTCTGCGACGGCCACGACCGCATCGCCGTGGCGCTGCTGTGGCGCGCCGCCGACGCGCGCACCTGGTCGAGCGCGCCGATGCGCGCGCTCGGCAACGACCGCTGGCGCGGCGAGTTCCCGTTGCAGCGCCTGGGCCGCTACGAGTTCCGCATCGAGGCCTGGCGCGACGTCTACGCCACCACCCATGCCGACCTGGAGAAGAAGCGCGCCGCCGGCACCCTGCTGCCGGTGGACGTGCAGGAAGCGCTGGCCCAGGTCGAGGCCGCGCGCGCGCGCAGCCGCGGCGCGCTGGCCACGCGGCTGA
Organism: Xanthomonas sp. NCPPB 901; assembly: GCF_056725085.1. Taxonomy (NCBI): domain Bacteria; kingdom Pseudomonadati; phylum Pseudomonadota; class Gammaproteobacteria; order Lysobacterales; family Lysobacteraceae; genus Xanthomonas; species Xanthomonas sp. NCPPB 901. The sequence goes on from NZ_CM161511.1 coordinate 818,370, forward strand.
AGGCCATCGCCACGCGCATCGCCCGCACCGACGACCTGGCCGAGAAGGCGCAACTGTTGCTCGAACCGGACACCGCCGAGGCGATGGCGCGCGCCGACGCCAAGCCGTTCCGCACCGAGTACCCGATGACCTTCCGGGTCGAGGCCGAACGCCGCGCCGCGCACTTCGCCAGCTGGTACGAACTGTTCCCGCGCTCGCAGAGCGGCGATGCGCAGCGCCACGGCAGCTTCGACGACGTGATCGCGCGGCTGCCGCACATCCAGGCGATGGGTTTCGACGTGCTGTACATGCCGCCGATCCATCCCATCGGCGAGAAGAACCGCAAGGGCCGCAACAACGCGGTGACCGCCGAGCCGGGCGAGCCCGGCAGCCCGTATGCGATCGGCTCGGCCGAGGGCGGGCATACCGAGGTGCATCCGCAACTGGGCGGACTGGAAGGCTTTCGCCGCCTGCGCGCGGCCGCGGCCGCGCACGGCCTGGAGCTGGCCCTGGACTTCGCCATCCAGTGCGCGCCGGACCATCCCTGGCTGCGCGAGCATCCGGACTGGTTCACCTGGCGCGCCGACGGGTCCATCCCGTACGCGGAGAACCCGCCGAAGAAGTACCAGGACATCGTCAACGTCGACTTCTATGCCAGCGGCGCGGTGCCGGCGCTGTGGAACGCGCTGCGCGATGCGGTGCTGTTCTGGGTCAGCGAGGGCGTCACCCTGTTCCGCGTCGACAACCCGCACACCAAGCCGTTCCCGTTCTGGGAATGGCTGATCGCCGAAGTGCGTGGGCGCCACCCGGAAGTCGTGTTCCTCTCCGAGGCCTTCACCCGGCCCAAGCCGATGTACCGGCTGGCGAAGGTCGGCTTCTCGCAGTCCTATACCTACTTCACCTGGCGCCAGCACAAGGCCGAGCTGCAGGCCTATATCGAGGAACTCAACAGCGGCACGCCCAGCGAGTGCTTCCGCCCGCACTTCTTCGTCAACACCCCGGACATCAATCCGCTGTTCCTGCAGCAGAGCGGACGCAGTGGGCACCTGATCCGCGCGGCGCTGGCGACCACGTTGTCCGGGCTGTGGGGCATGTACCAGGGCTTCGAGCTGTGCGAGGCCACGCCGCTGCCCGGCAAGGAGGAATACCTGGACTCGGAGAAGTACCAGTTGCGCGTGTGGCCCGAGCGCGCGCCGGGCGACATCGTCGAGGAGATCACCCGCCTCAACCTGCTGCGCCGCCAGCATCCGGAACTGCAGTCGCACCTGGGCACGCGCTTCTACGTCGCGCACAACGAGCAGGTGCTGTACTTCGGCAAGTTCCTCGACGCCGCGCACCTGGCGCGCGGCCGCAGCCTGGTGCTGGTGGCGGTGAGCCTGGACCCGTACGCGCCGCAGAACGCGCAGATCGAAGTGCCGCTGTGGGAACTGGGCCTGCCCGACCACGCCGGCGTCGCCGTGCGCGACCTGTGGGACGGCCACGACTTCACCTGGTATGGCAAGACCCAATACATCCGCCTCGATCCGTCGCGGCCGTTCTCCCTGTGGCGCATCCGCGCCGGAGCCCCTGCATGAATGTCGCCCTGACCTCGTCCCCGCCACTCGAGCCGCGCGCACCGGCCGGCGATGCGCGCTGGTACAAGGACGCGATCATCTACCAGGTGCACGTCAAGTCGTTCTTCGACTCCAACGACGACGGCATCGGCGACTTCCCCGGGCTGATCTCCAAGCTCGACTACATCGCCGACCTGGGCGTGGACACGATCTGGCTGCTGCCGTTCTACCCCAGCCCGCGCCGCGACGACGGCTACGACATCGCCGAGTACATGGCGGTGCACCCGGACTACGGCAGCATCGCCGACTTCGAGCGCTTCGTGGCGCAGGCGCATGCGCGCGGCATCCGCATCGTCACCGAACTGGTCATCAACCACACCTCCGACCAGCATCCCTGGTTCCAGCGCGCCCGCAGTGCCCCGGCCGGCTCGCCCGAACGCGCGTTCTACGTGTGGTCCGACAGCGACCAGGACTACGCCGGCACCCGCATCATCTTCTGCGACACCGAGAAGTCGAACTGGACCTGGGACCCGGAGGCCGGCCAATACTTCTGGCACCGCTTCTACGCGCACCAGCCGGACCTGAACTTCGACAATCCGGCGGTCATGGAAGCGGTGCTGGAAGTGATGCGCTTCTGGCTGGACCTGGGTGTGGACGGACTGCGCCTGGATGCGGTGCCGTACCTGATTGAACGCGAGGGCACCTCCAACGAGAACCTGCCCGAGACCCACGCGATCCTGCGCCGCATTCGCGCCACTCTCGACGCCGAGTACCCGGACCGCATGCTGCTGGCCGAGGCCAACATGTGGCCGGAGGACACCCAGCAGTACTTCGGCGAGAACGCCGACGAATGCCACATGGCGTTCCACTTCCCGCTGATGCCGCGCATGTACATGGCGATCGCGCGCGAGGACCGCTTCCCGATCACCGACATCATGCGCCAGACCCCGGAGATCCCGCAGAGCTGCCAGTGGGCGATCTTCCTGCGCAACCACGACGAGCTGACCCTGGAGATGGTCACCGACTCCGAGCGCGACTACCTGTGGCAGACCTACGCGGCCGACCGCCGCGCGCGCATCAACCTCGGCATCCGCCGGCGCCTGGCGCCGCTGCTGGAGCGCGACCGCCGCCGCATCGAGCTGATGACCTCGCTGCTGCTGAGCATGCCCGGCACGCCGGTGCTGTACTACGGCGACGAGATCGGCATGGGCGACAACATCCATCTCGGCGATCGCGACGGCGTGCGCACGCCGATGCAGTGGTCGATCGACCGCAATGGCGGTTTCTCGCGTGCCGATCCCGCGGCGCTGGTATTGCCGCCGATCATGGATCCGCTGTACGGCTTCCAGGCGGTGAACGTGGAGGCGCAGCAGCGCGACCAGTATTCGCTGCTGACCTGGACCCGGCGCATCCTGTCGGTGCGCAAGCGCTACCGCGCGTTCGGCCGCGGCACGCTGCGCTTCCTGTATCCGGGCAACCGCCGCCTGCTCGCCTACCTGCGCTGCCACGAGGACGAGACCGTGCTGTGCGTGGCCAACCTCTCGCACACGCTGCAGGCGGTGGAACTGGACCTGTCCGAGTTCGAGGGCCGGGTGCCGGTGGACATCCTCGGCGGCGGCAGCTTCCCGCCGATCGGGCGGCTGACCTATTTGCTCACCGTGCCGGCGTTCGGGTTCTACGCCTTCCAGTTGGTCGGCAATGCGACGTTGCCGGACTGGCACGTGCCGGCGCCGGTGCCGTTGCCGGATTACCAGACCCTGGTGCTGCGCAGCACTGTGGACAGCGCCGGCCTGCAGGCGCACCTGCCGACGCTGGAGCGCGACATCCTGCCGGCATGGCTCACCACCCGGCGCTGGTTCGCGGCCAAGGATCGCGCGCTGCGCAGCGTGCGCATCGCGCGGCGCACGCCGCTGTCAGGCGGCGACGGCCTGACCCTGCTGGAAATCGAGGCGGAGCTGGACGACGGCGCGCACGAGCACTACATCCTGCCGCTGGGCATCGTCTGGGAGCGCGAGCAGCCGAGCGTGCTGGCCGAGCAGTTGGCACTGGCGCGCGTGCGTCACGGCCGCGAGGTCGGCTATCTGACCGATGCCTTCGCGCTGAAGCCCTTTACTCTGAGCATGCTCGCCGCGCTGCGCGACAAGGCGGAACTGCGCGTGGACGGCGAGGCCGGCAATGCATCCGCCGCCGAGCGTATCCGCTTCTGTCCGACGTCGGCGCTGCAGCGCGTGAATATCCCCCACGACCCGGAGATCCGCTGGCTGTCGGCCGAGCAGAGCAACAGCTCGCTGATCGTCGGCGACGCGGCGGTGTTCAAGCTACTGCGGCGCGTGTCGGCCGGCATCAACCCGGAGATCGAGATCGGCGAACGCCTTACCGCGCTGGGCTACGCCAACGCCGCGCCGCTGCTGGGCCATGTCGCCCGTGTCGAGGCCGACGGCAGCGAGACCACGCTGGCCTTGCTGCAGGGCTTCGTGCGCAACCAGGGCGATGCCTGGCGCTGGACCCTGGACCACCTGGCGCGCGGCGCCGAGGAATACGACGCCGCCCAGGACGATGCCGCGCGGCTGGAGAGCGTGGCCAGCTACGACGCCTTCGCCGCCCTGGTCGGGCGGCGCCTGGCGGAACTGCACGCGGTGCTGGCGCAGCCCACCGACGCGCCCGCCTTCGCGCCGCAGGCGGTGGACGCGGCCGCCGCGCAGCAGGTGGTGGACGGCGTGGTGCACGAGGTGCAGGCGATGTGGGACACGTTGCTGGCGCACCGCGCGGCCAACGACGACCCGGCCGAGCATGCGGCGGTGGACAGCCTGCTGGCCGAGCGTGCGCGCCTGGACGCCTGGTTGCAGCAGGCACCGTCGCTGTTGTCCGGCGCGCTGCTGACGCGCGTGCACGGCGATTTCCACCTCGGCCAGATCCTGGTCGCGTTCGACGACGTGGTGCTGATCGACTTCGAAGGCGAGCCGGCCAAGTCGCTGGACGAACGCCGCGCCAAGGCCAGCCCGCTGCACGACGTGGCCGGCTTCCTGCGCTCGCTCGACTACGCCAGCGAAGTCTCCGCGCGCGGCGAGGAGGGCACTGCCGCGCGTGTGGGCGCGGGTCTGGACACCGCGCAGGAGGCGTTCCTGGCCGCGTTCCGCAGTCGCGCCAGCGCCGCGTTCCTGGCCGCCTACCGCGGCGTGCTCGACGCCAGCCCGCACCCGTGGGTGGCGCCGGCCGCGTTCGAGGCCACCACCTTGCTGTTCCTGATCGAGAAGGCCTGCTACGAAATTCGCTACGAGGCCGCCAACCGCCCGGCATGGATCATGGTGCCCATACAGGGACTGTTGCGCATACTCGACCGCTTTCCCGTGCCCCAGGAGTCGATTCGATGAGTGATGCCGTCCACGTCTGGGACGACGCGACGCAGCGCGCCTTCGCCACCGCCCGCCACGGCGACCCGTTCGCCGTGCTGGGCGCGCACCGCCTCGGCGCGGCGCGGGTGCTGCGCAGCTACCAGCCGGGCGCCGACGCGGTGCTGGCGGTGCTGGAGGACGGCAGCGAAGTGCCGCTGCAGCAGGGGCCGGAAGGCTTCTTCCATGCCGAACTGCCGGGCGAGGGACGCTACCGCCTGCGCATCCGCTGGCCCGGCGGCGAGCAGGACACCGCCGACGCCTACGCCTTCGGCCCGCAGCTGAGCGACTTCGACCTGCACCTGATCGCCGAAGGCCATCATCTGCAGCTTGCCGATGCGCTGGGCGCCAACGTGGTCGAGGTCGACGGGGAGCGTGGCACCCGCTTCGCGGTCTGGGCGCCCAATGCCTCGCGCGTGGCGGTGATCGGCGACTTCAACAGCTGGGACGCGCGCCGCCACCCGATGCGCCTGCGTCACCAGGCTGGCGTGTGGGAACTGTTCGTGCCCGGCGTCGGCCCCGGCGCCCGCTACAAGTTCGCCCTGCGCGGCCCGCGCGGCGAAGAGCTGCCGGCCAAGGCCGACCCGGTCGCGCGCCAGGCCGAACTGGCGCCCGGCACCGCCTCCATCGTCGCCGACCCCGCGTCGTTCTCCTGGCGCGACGATGCCTGGATGGCCACCCGCGCGCGCCGCCACGCCCCGCAGGCGCCGATCAGCGTGTACGAAGTGCATGCCGGCTCGTGGATGCATGCCGACGACGGCAGCCTGCTCGACTGGGACGCGCTGGCCGAGCGGCTGATTCCCTACGTGGCCGACATGGGGTTCACCCACATCGAACTGCTGCCGGTCACCGAGCATCCGTTCGGCGGCTCCTGGGGCTATCAGCCGCTGGGCCTGTTCGCCCCGACCGCGCGCTTCGGCAGCCCGGAAGGCTTCGCCCGCTTCGTCGATCGCTGCCACCGCGAGGACATCGGCGTCATCGTCGACTGGGTGCCGGCGCATTTCCCCACCGACGCGCACGGCCTGGCCCACTTCGACGGCACCGCGTTGTACGAACACGCCGACCCGCGCGAAGGCTTCCACCGCGACTGGAACACGCTCATCTACAACCACGGCCGTCGCGAAGTCTCCGGCTTCCTGATCGCCAGCGCGTTGGAGTTCCTGCAGCGCTACCACGTCGACGGCCTGCGCGTGGACGCCGTCGCCTCCATGCTCTACCGCGACTACAGCCGCAACGCCGGCGAGTGGGTGCCCAACATCCACGGCGGCCGCGAGAACTACGAGAGCATCGCCTTCCTGCGCCGGCTCAACCAGGTGGTGGCCGAGCGGGCCCCCGGTGCCATGACCATCGCCGAGGAATCCACCGCCTGGCCCGGCGTCACCGCCGATCTCGCCCACGGCGGCCTGGGTTTCAACTACAAATGGAACATGGGCTGGATGCACGACAGCCTGCACTACATCGAGCTGGACCCGATCTACCGCCGCTACCACCACGGCGAGATGACCTTCAGCATGGTCTACGCGTATTCCGAGCGCTTCATGCTGCCCATCTCCCACGACGAAGTGGTGCACGGCAAGCGCTCCCTGCTTGGCCGCATGCCCGGCGACGACTGGCAGCGTTTCGCCAATCTGCGCGCCTACCTCGGCTACATGTACACCCACCCCGGGCGCAAACTGCTGTTCATGGGCTGCGAAATCGCCCAGCCCACCGAGTGGAACCACGATGCCGCGCTGCCCTGGCACCTGCTCGACCAGCCCAACCACCGCGGCATCCAGCGCCTGGTCCGCGACCTCAACCGCCTCTACGCCGAGCACGCCGCACTGCACGCCCGCGACGACGAACCCGAGGGCTTCGCCTGGGTCATCGGCGACGACGCCGGCAACAGCCTGTTCGCCTACCTGCGCAAGGCCCGCAGCGGCGACACCCCACTGCTGGTGGTGGCCAACCTCACCCCGCAGGTGCACCACGGCTACCGCATCGGCGTGCCCCGCGCCGGCCGCTGGCGCGAATTGCTCAACTCCGACAGCGAGATCTACGGCGGCAGCAATACCGGCAACGGCGGTAGCGTGCGGGCCGAGAACATCGGTGCGCACGGGCATCCTGCTTCATTGGTGCTGACCGTGCCGCCGCTGGCGGTGCTGGTGCTTGGGGTTGAGGAGTAGGGGTAGGGGGTGGGGGGAGGCGTCCGTTGGTGGGAGCGAAATCGGCTGTTGTGGGAGGGACTCCAGTCCCGACGCTTTCCCGATCCACTGTCAGCACTCGAGCCGTAACCACACGAGATGCCGAAGATTCGCACCCGTTAGGTGCAGTCCTCGGCGCCTAGCTCGCTGCGCCCACAGGCCGAGAGCAATTCTCGGCCCCGTCTACCGCCCCGGGCAGACAGCCCACCGCCCCGACCGGTAAACTCACGCCCGCCTCGGCGCCTTCCTCTGCATGCGCGCCAGAGGCGCTAAGCCGGCGGCGACGCATCGCCCGCCCGCTCCGGACGCGTCCGATGGCTCAACGGTTAGGGCAGAGGACTCATGAGCGTCTAAAGTGGCATTTCGCAAGCCCTTGCAGGCGTTGGGAATTTCGCTATTGTTTCGATAAGAAATTGTTTTGTAATAATTTTTCAGTGCGTCGCAACGCATTGAACTTGGATGGGCAGCGATCAACTTGTAGCTCGCGTGTAGCCTATGTGTAGCCTGGGATTGGCTGCGCGTAGCCTAGAGGAGTCCAAGATGCCCAAGAGTCCCTACCGCCGGCCGCGGCTGGGGAGCAAACGCGATACATGGACGATGAATTGACCGGCTTCGGTCTGCGCGTTTCAGCGACCCAAAAGGTGTTCTATCTCCAGGTCCGCATTGGCAGGAAGGTGCCGAAGCGGAAGCTTGGAGAGTACGGCCCCATCCATGACTGTCGATCAGGCGCGCAAAAAAGCTCTGCTGTTGAAAGCGCCGTTGTTGGAAGGCAAAGATCCCTACGCCGAGCGTGAGCGATGCCCTATCGACGCCACACTCGGAGAACTCTTCCAGGAGTACCGTGACGAGGTTGCGCACTGCGCCAACATCAAGAAGAGCATTGACGCAGCCATCAAGCACTCCGGTGGCCATGAGGGGCAGGCGTTCAAGAGCAAGCCGGACGGCTGATCGAATGAGATGGTCGAGATCGTGAAGGGCGTGCTGCCCAACTGGCTCAAGCGGCCATACCGAGAGATCACACAGGATGATGTGCTAGCGCGCTTCGATGTAGGCTCACGCATGCTTGCCAAGCATCGGCGCGACGGCCCGCCGGCACCCATCACTCGTACCATCAATCAGCACTTCAAGTATCTACAGGCTGCCTACAAGGACGCGATCAGCAAGCATCGTCTGGCCGGTGTGGGTTTCTCCAATCCAGTTGCCATCCTCAGAACTGCACGGCGCTGGGACCGAATGAACAGGCGCAGCGGATTGCTGGAGACGACGAAGCCCTACTTCGTGAAGTGGTGGTTTGCCTGCGAAGCGTTGAAGCCAGTAGAGGGCGACTACATCCTGTTCACGCTCATCACGGCTAGCCGTTCTGTTGAGTCCGCGACACTACGGTGGAGCACCGACGTGGATTTCAAGAAGAACGAGGTGACATTCCGGGACACCAGGAATGGTCAGTCCTACACCTTTTCCGCTCGCGCCGCTGGCGCGCACGATCTTGGAGCGACGCTATGTGGCTAGGATCAACGACTTCGTGTTCGGCTATGCCAAATCGAAGACGGGCCATATGGCCTGCCCACCGCAGTACCACATCAAGCTCGTTCGGGAAGCATGCGATCGCTTGTGGTCCATGCACGACCTCCGGCGCATCTTTGCCACCACGCTGACGCGTCTGAACGTGCATGCGTTTACGATCGCGCACCTGATGAAGCACTCGCCCAATAGCTCGATGACGTTTTCCTACGCGCCTCCCACACGGGAGCAGCTACTGGAAGCACTTACCAGTCAGAGCAGGTACGGCCTTCCGCCAGCAATGACGAATCCGTAGTTTCAGCCGCCGTCGCCGCTTGAACGCTATGGCGAGCGCTATGGCGAGAATGAACCTGTGCGGCAGCGTCAGCGCGACGTCCTGATTACAGCATCAGCACGAGACGGCGATCAAACCGCCTACCCAACACCTGTGATCGACTGCGTGGAGATGTTCCACGGCACGATCGACGCCGCCGACGTGCATCCGCGCGAGGTGATGAAGCAGGCGCTGCGGCTCAATGCGGCCGCGGTCATCGTTTCCCACCACCATCCGAACGGAGGCGCCGAGCCGAGCGCGGCCGATAAAACGATGACTTCACGGCTTCGTCAGGCGCTGGCGCTGTTGGACATTCGCACGCTGGATCACCTCATCGTCGCAGGCGCCGTTGCCATGTCGTTCGCAGAGCATGGTTTGCTTTGACGTTGGGGCTTCGGCCCCCTTTTTGCTACGCCTGCCGGTGCTTCACGCCAGCCGCCGGCAGTGATGGCGGCATAGGGCTGACGCTGCCAGAGGGCATCGGTGCAATGCTCAGCACCCGGCGCTGTCCTCCAGGTGCGCCCCAACGCTCAACTGTCTACAGGGCGCCTGGGGAGCCTCTTGTAAGCTCCGCGCGGACGCTCATGCAGGAATCTCCAGGGATGGGTCGAAGAAGATCACCAGCGCGGCGCAGGGGGTGCTGACCGCCAGCGTCTACTGCTGCATGGGCGTAGAGCAGGCCACGCAGTGGCAGCCGCGACGCGACCTCGAAGACCGATGGTTGCCTGGCATGTCGTTGACAACGTCAGCAGGCATGGAGACGGCATGGCCTCCTTACCTTTGTCCACGGCGACCAGCGTCTGCCAGCAATCGCTGCGGTGGCGATGGCATTGCCGGAAAATATCCATAAATTCAGATGGTTGCAGAGTCGCATGGCCCAAACCTCGCATTCAGGAGTTTCCTGAAGTTGTGGTCAGGCATAGTTTCGGTAAAGTAACGCGGCGCGCGCCTCACTCCGGAGTACGGATGGCTAGCTAGGCACATGCTCAAGCGCTATCCCCACCTTCGCGCGGAAGACCTGGTACATACTTCACCACAGTTCCCGGACCTCGCCGTCCGCTTCTACAAGCCGACTACAACGCCACCCGCCATGCTGAGAATCACGCATCGCCCAATCCAGCCGCCGCCACAGGAAGCGGCGCCGGCACTGTCTCGTTGAGCCGCGCTTATCGCAAGTCGCCCAGAAACAAGCACGTCATTTCAGTAACCAGGGAGGTTCATCATGAAACTACGCGCCATTTCCGCCACTCTCGCGCTGGCTGCGGCTTTAGACCTCGGCCTGAGCGCCCCGGCTCGCGCACAGGCGCCTGATTCTTGCTCGGTCTTTCTTTGCATGGCCAGCGTGTCCGGGTTCGGCACTCCGAGTCCCCAATGTGCGGCGCCAATCGCAGCTTTCCATGCCATCCAGGTATGGAGCCCGGCGTTCAACCCGCCGGCCACGGCGGCGGCACGCCGGACATTTCTGATGACATGTCCAGGCGCGATCGTACCGAATCAACACATCGTGGAAACCATCATCGCGCAGTGGGGCTACGAACCTTGACTGGTATCGCCCGCTGATCCAGAAAGCGATTGCGTCTGGGACTTTTTCGGGGATACCGCCATGCGCCTGTTCGCCTTGGTCATCGCGCACTGCCCGTGGACCGGCCAGCCTCTCGTAGACATCCAGTTGCCATAATTGATGGCAATGACCGAGGTGTTTATGGGCAACAGCAAGCAATGCACGGATGAGTTCCGTGCCAAAGCGGGGAGGCAGGTAATCGAGCGTGGCTTCACGGTGGTGGACGTCGTGTCCCGCATCCAAGCACACGGTGTATAGCCGATGCAGGCGGCCAAGATCACGGGTGGCTGGCTGCCACCGTTAGAGTTTGAAAGGAGTTACGCGCAGAGCCGCAGATGAGTGTCTACGGAAATCTGGCTGGTTCACGCTTACACTGGAAAGCGGCAGGCGATGACCATGCTGCCCGACGATGGTCGGCGGAGTTGCCATGTGGTCACGCATCACGTTTCCTTCCCCCCTGCGGGGTGGTCGCCTGCATCTTGGGCTTGGCCAAGGTACGTGATCCGGTCAGGCGGGTGTTGACAAAACGGACTGCGCAAACGCGGTAGGAAACTGCCGCGTTGAGGGGTCAGACTTTTCCTACGTCCCTCTGTAGGGCCAAGCATAGAAGGCGTTCGGCGAAGCCGGCCACGCCCGCCTGAATGGGTGGAGGTGGAAATTCACCCATACCTATGCCAGAGTTTGCCCCAACCTGCCCCAACTGCGCATAAGGACCATGGCCGCAGCAGGACGAGAACCTGCATTCATCCCCCAGCCCAGGTCGTGGGCGGACCCGCAGTCGTCAGCAAGAAATTGCTCCTGCGGCTGCCACGCAGTGCTTCTCCCCCTCCCAAGCCGCCCCCCCGCTGGCGTCCTCGCTACATAGGACTGCCTCCTGTCCCGCTCCACCGGTTTTGCTTCTGACCCGACGAGACCTGCCGTGAATACAGCATTTCGCCAACGCCGCTCCCTCATCCCGCTCTCGCCGCTGTTCGCGGCCCTGCTGCTTGTCGGCGGTTTCTGCGCCGGTCAAGCCGACGCACAGGTGATCGTCAATGATCCGGCGTCGATGTCCAAAGCCATGGCGGAATACGCGGAGACCGCAAAGCGCTGGCAGGAAACGATCAGCCAGTACCAGAAGCAGTTGGAGCACTACCAGCAGCAGCTCATCAAGCTCCAGCGGCTGCAACTCGGCGGTTCCACCATGCAAGACAACTTTGCCGACCGCCCCCTGGAGTACGGAGTGGAAGACAGTTGCCCGGGAGCCGCGCAGAGTGGCCTCTCGGGATTGCTGAGCCAGTTCAAGGCGCTTGCGCCGAACATGAGCGGCGATGCGGTTGGGGAGCAGACGAAAGTGTGCGCGCGCATCGTGATGGCGCAAAACGCGCAGTACAACGAGACGGTGCGCATGCTCAAGCGATTGATCGATCGCAACCAGCAGTTCAAGCAGCAGATCGAGGCCCAGCGCGACAGCATCGGGTCGAGCCAAGGCGGACTGGCTGCCAACGATAACGAAGTCCGCCGCTTCGCGGCGCAGAACGCCATGGACCTAGACTACTGGAATGCGCAGATGAAGGCTTACGACGCCTACATCGTCGCCTTGAAGGACGACCAGTCGCGCCTGGCCCGGCGTGCCCTGAACGGCAACAAGGACAACCTGCTGGGGCAGGTCGTGCAGGCCGGCGTGCTGGCTGGCGCGCTGCAAAACTGATCGCGTCGCAGCCCACATCCACCATGGACATCGGATAAACACGCAGCATGAACGGACTTTTCGACACTGCGACGCACTGGGTGCAGCCGCTGGCAGACGCTAACCTGGGCGACTTCCTGTTCTTCAGGCTTGTTAACAACTACTTCACCAACGAGATCGCGACCTTCGGTCTGGAGTTGACGCGGCGGGCGATGCGCTGGGTGAGTGTGATCGCGCTGACGGCGACGATGTTCTGGGTGCTGATCCAGGGCTATCGCATCGCCACCGGGCAGTCACGGGAATCGGCGATGGCGACGATCGTCAAGGCGGCCAAGGTCGCAGTGATCCTCATGATCGCGTCCACCGTCGGCGCCAACGGCGCGATGTTGCACAAGACGATGACCGACAACCTGGACAAAGAGATCCACGGCTTGTTCACCGGCGACGATAATTCCAGCGCAGCCGATGCGATCGACCAGAATCTGGAGTACACCCAGCTCGCGATGGCCGCCCTGGATGCCGTGAAGGTGGACGCCAACGATCCGGAGTCTATCGATCAAAAGAGCCGAGCGATCCTGTTGGCTGGATTCGGCACGGCCGGTCCGCCCATGGTCGCTGGTGCGATGCTGCTGTTGTTCAAGTTCACCCTGGCCTTCCTGGTGGGCATCGGGCCGATCTTCATCTTCTTCCTGATGTTCGATCAGACGAAAGACCTGTTCAAAAAATGGTTGTACTACCTGATCGGCACGCTATTCTCATTATCGATGCTGTCGGTGGCGACGGCGATGGTGTTGAAGTTCACCGCCAAGGTGGCAGGTGCCTACTGGGCCATGAAACTCATACCGCTGGGAAATGCGGAAGGTTTGTCTTCCCAGGCGCTGCAGCAGGGAGGGATTGGCTTGCTCATGACCTTGCTCATCGTCTCAGTGCCGCCCATGGCGGCAGTGCTCTGGCAGGGCAGCATGGCGTCCTTCATGCACTTCTCGGCGTTCTCCGGTGGTGCAGCGTCAACGCCAGGGCCGCAGGGGCAGCCGCCGGGGTCGTATGTGCCGCAACAACCTGCACGAAGCGATTCATCTCCTTATACATCCGAAGTGGTTGGATCGCCCCAAAATCTGGGTGTCAGAGGCGGGCCTTCATCGGTCGCCACACAGCCGACTGGGGTTCGTGGAAATGCTGTTAATAATGATGGAAATAGGTTTTCTTGAATGTTGATGGCTGAGGGCGTATGAAAACCAGAGCAGTAATTTTTCTATTCTATCTGGCTTTTCCATCTATTGCGGCGGCTGAAGGAGGTTGTCCGCCGGGACAACTTCCAGCACAATCAAATGGAAATATAGCGTCATGTACGCCCATCCCACAAGGTTATTATCAGCAGCAATCACCTCAGCCACGTCCTTCGGGCGAATGGATTAAAACTTGGGGAGCTATTGCAATGGGGGCGATTGATGGCGTTCCTCACTATGGCGTTCCTGTTGGGAAAACTTCTAAATCAGACGCCCAATCAGACGCAATAGACCGTTGCGCAAAACGTGGTGCAATAGGCTGTAAAGTAATTCTGACCTACTTCAATCAATGTGCGGCTCTTGCTGAACCTAAGACACCCGGAGGTGACATCGTTGGCCGTGTGGTGGCTGTTGGACGGTCATCAATAGAGCTCGCAGAGAGTGCTGCACTTGAAGGATGTGGTAGAGAAAATGGCAGCTCTCAATGTAGCGTTGTTTATAAAGCCTGCTCAGATCCAATCTTTAAAAAATTCTAGAACCCTCAATCGGCAATGACGCTGCAAATGGTGTAGGCGGGGCACGACTTAATAAACAATAAATTTTACGAGAAATGCCTTCCGGAAGTTCCACAAAATAACATGTGCGATTTTCACTAAGTCAGTCACTGAGGATGCGCCATAGTCGGACCTGGCCTCATGCTGCAAACACTATCCGCTGATAAGTGGCAGCAGTCGGTGCAGCGTGTAAGGGCGTTGCTGACCCTTTGTCTCTTGATACTCTCGCTGACTGCCAGCCTGACTGCGCTCGCCTATCGCACGTCAGAGAACATCATCCTGTTGCTGGCGCAAAGCTTGGCAGCCATGGGAGCGCTCGTTCACCTTGGCATCGCGGCGATGTTACTTAGGCTGGCAATAGGCGCATCAGCTACCAAGCAGCGCCTTCAGGCACACGGCGGGCGCATCGCACAGTGGCGCCCGTTGCGCCGGTCCATCTTCGGCGTCGTTGGCGCAGCTGTGCAGGTGCTCATGATGAGCTTGGCGGTAAGTGCGCTGCCAATCGCTCTGCCGATGGTAATGCGCGTGCCGGAAGCTGGAATGATGTTCGTGATTTTGATCGCTGCCCTGTTGCTACTCGGTGTTTCTATCAGGCGCAGTTGCCGCGGGCTGACCGAGGCCCTAGCGCAGGCCGAATGGGCGATACGCAGCACCTTGGTGGCCTAACGCCCTTATGAACGCTCAGACTGTTGCTGCCGGGTTTCTTCTGTCCCTCTTGGCCGGATGCAATCAGATGAATGCCGCCTCTTAAAAAGCCGACGGTGTTGCGCAAACCGCAGTCGATGGAAATCCAGTTTATCAGCGTAATGTCAAGCTGACCCAGGCGTATCGAATTGCGATGACCATCGAAGGTGTGCCGGGAACGTTTGGGTATGTCTCAGGTACTGCATTTTATGACATGGCCAATTATGAATAGTGTGCGCCGCTTAACGAGCCATTCGAAGGCGTGAGAACCAAGCCGAAAAAAGCGGGAATACCCGTCAACTGTCATAAGATCGACGGGCAACATTATGTGGGGACGGTGTATGCCGACGGCATGGTCGACGCGGACTATTACGGCATGGGCGTGTGTCGCTTTTAGCTAACAGGCGTCGGTATTGCATTGAAGGCGACCGGCAAGCATGAAGAAACGCGGTACGAGCCTGCGCTGTTCAAGAAGGAGATTTATAGTTCAGCGCCCAAGGTCACGTACTTCTGGAAAGGACTCTATCCGAGAGCGGGCGTGGATGACTTCCCGGATAGCAGCGTATCAACCATTGATGACTTCAATGAGAATGCACGACCCAATATCTTCAACGTGACGCTGACATCGGAGAGATGCTTCCACGAGCATGACGACTAGCCAATATGCGGCGCTGGCAAATGATGCATATAAAAAGCCGCCCGAGACCGGGGGAAAGAAGTAAGCCTCTCGATATAGGAGGTGTCTCCTACAAGCGGCTCAGCTATATGGATAGCATTTCCGGCTATCAAGGCATGCTTTATCAACGGCTGGATACCAACGAACTCATCGTCGCACACCGCGGCAGCGAGTTCGACCGCGAGCCGTGGCGCGATGGCCTGGTTGCCGATGGGGGCATGGTCGCCGCCCGTCACAACGCCCAAGCGGCGGATGCCATTGAGTTCACTCGACACGCCCTGGAAACCGCAGAATAGATTGGCCAGTACACCGAGGTTCATGACGTCGCCGTTGTTGGCCATTCACTCGGTGGCGGTCTCGCGGAAATCAACGCGCGTCACTTTGGGCTGAAGTGCGAAATCTTCAACGGCTATGGGGCCGTCAGCTTAAATCGTCGTATTCCCTGAGGCGGCAACGCGGTCATCAATCACGTGATGGCGGGAGATCCCGTCAGCGCTGCCAGCCGCAGGTCGACCGCACGTCCAAGTTGATGGACCGCGCCATTCCGGACGGTCGGTGGAGGGATTCGATTCGCTCATCCCAGGGCTGGCGCTGCCCGATCCGGACGACCGCCACGTCTTGGCCGCGGCGATTCGCTGCGGCGCCAACGTGATCGTGACCTTCAACGAGCGGGATTTTCCCGCCGAGTTGCTGGCTCCCTACGGCATCGAGTCGCAGCATCCCGATGAGTTCGTGGACAACCTGCTGGATCTGGATGCCGCTGCTGTCGTGTCTGCGGAGCAGCGTCAGCGGGCTCAATTGAAGACGCCCCCGATCGATGTGGACTCTTACCTGGGCATCATGTTGCGCCAAGGTCTGGTCCAAACCATCAAGACGCTTGCTGCCTACCGCTCCATTCTCTGATTGCCCAACGCGGGTCGTCAGCGTACCGCAGTGGCGAAGGCTGTTTCTCGATCCGAATGAAGGCCTTGGCAGTTTGTTGAGGCGTTAGCGGTGTGCGACAATAGTAGGATGTGGGCCCTTAGCTCAGTTGGTTAGAGCGCGCGACTCATAATCGCTTGGTCCCCGGTTCGAGCCCGGGAGGGCCCACCACCCCACATACTGCTGCTATCCAATCAAGCCATGGCCAGGCTTGCTGCTGGCGCAGGGCTCCACGTCAACGATTTCCTAGCAGAAACGCTTGAGCCCTCATATCTCAGGGACGACGCGGTGAATCCTTCGCGGACTATTGAACTGGCCTTGAACGCCTTTCCCTCGCTGCCGGCGGAGCTGCTGGACGCCGCCGGCAAGCCGGTGACGTCAATCACTGTTCCCAAGAGTGAGCTGTTCCACCAGTTCTACTTGACGAAATATGGGGAGGCACCCGCCGTCGACGACGTTTTTGAATATTGGGGACGGCTGACGGCTGGGTCCGATTGGCGCATGAAGGGGGCGGGTACTGGGGCCGACACCGAATCCAAGCGCAATGTGTCCAATGAGTTGGGAAAGGCGTTTGCGCGATGGTTCCTGTACACATACCTGGGACACACCTATTTCTGTCCGTTTGACGTTGCAATGAAAATGAGCTGGCCGGGATCTGGACATACCTGGAGCCGGCGAAAGCCTGGCGATCTGCCTGATTATGTTTGCGGGCCCGACGAAACCAGCAGTATCCATTTGCTTGAGGCGAAGGGCCGCTACAGCTCGGTGACGTTTAAGACCAAGGAATTCGACAGCTTCCGGAAGCAGCTTGCGCGAGCGCGACTGTGTGATTCGGCAGGGAGGGAACTGGCAGTTAAGGGCTTCATTAGTGCAGCTCGCTGGGGCACAGAAGAGACGCCTAAGGTAAAGTCAAAACTGTGGGTAGAAAATCCGTGGACCGAGGGTATGCGCGACGCTGGCTACCCCGAGTCCGTCGGGAGATCGATGGTATTTGGTCACTACGTTTCCATCTTCCAAAGACTGCAGTTGCCGGTTGTCGCGGACAGCCTTCAATTTGCGTTTCCTCTGCAAGGGCAGGCGAGCAACGAACGGCGCGGCCTATGGGTGTGTCGGACAGGCCCATTGGCAGGGAGTAAGTTCGTAGGCGGGATCATCCCCAGCCCAGGTCATCGCGGTTACTGGCCGATGTACCACGACGGCTGGCTCGGAAATCCTCTCACTTTGCATCCTCCCGTCCAATTTTTCGGCCTAGAGGCTGGCATGTTCCACAGCGTGCTCCAGGCGGCACGTGCTGGGGTAGATCAGCCCACACGTCTCGAACCGATGTTTGTGCCAGATCGGTTGGGGTCACTCAGCCTATTGCGCGACGGCTCCATCCTGGGGCCGGCCAGCTACTTTGAAGCGATCGGTGTTGTCCGCATTGACGAGTAGGTGGCGGTGGGCTGAGACTGTAGCCTAGATGTAGCCTGGGCGAAGCGCACTCTTGGTAATTGATTGATCCATAAGGGGAATTATCCAATTGACGGATCACTCATGATCCTTTGGTTCCAGGTTCGAATCTTGGTGGGCCACCAGTCGATCTACGTCCCGCATGGTGAGCGCACGCCCGGCTGGTCTGTCGCGATGTGCGTGCTCGAACGGGGTGTCCAAGTTGCGCAAGGTGTCTCTCGGCAACGCCAATGCGCATATGGCGGCATGGCTGCACAGCGCCGATGCATTCAAGCTCTAAATCTCCACCCTCACTAGTGTGTGATGCAGCTTGAACTCGAAGCGCTGTCCATCGAATGCAAGCACGCCATCCAGAGCGTGATGCTGTTGAAAGCGGGTGTTTCCCAAATGCGCTACGGCCGCGGTGCAGTGCCACGGGTTGCAGATCGACAGGCGCGCCGCGGCACCGGATGGCGATTGTGACGCGCAACGCCCCGAACTGCCATTCGACGTCAATCCATGGCGTGGCTCGGCAATGCCTTCCCTGCGTGGCTCAAGCCCTTCTCGGATAGCGGTACAGAGATCATTTTTGCCCACTTTCATCAAGCTGCGCTAAACTAGCCGCCGGGGCTACTAGAAACGCAGTCGCGGTCGCGTGCTCTTAAACACGAGTGGATGTGGGCGCGCGCCTGGTCGCGTTCTTCTGGTTTGATTATGCAAATGACAGATTTGGATGGTGTCGCGCGATGAATGCATTGAGAGGCAAGGGGAGCGAAGGGTGGGGCGCGCAGTCGATCATCGAATGGAGCCTGATTGCATTGGGCTTTCTGGTTGTTTTGGCCACGTTGAATCCTAATGTTGGTGGAGATGGAGCGGTTCGCTTCACTTCGGTACAGGGGTTTTTACAGGGTGACGAGCGGTTCTCGAAGTTTTCATTGGTGCAGCCGTTGCTCTCCATGCCATTGGCGTGGCTGGCAGTGGCATTGCATGTCGAGCCCTCCAGATTCGTGGCATATTTCAATTTTCTGATTTTCATTTTGTTTGCGATTCCCATATACAGGCAGATCATGCTTCGTTATGGTGCGGGAACGGGCCGTGCATGGCTGCTGTTGATGCTGTGTGGCTCGATGTTTCCCCATCATTTGCAGAATTACTATGGCGAAGTGCTCAGCGCGCTTTGTCTTTTTCTCGGCGTGTTGTGGGTAGAGCGTAGACCTTTGGCCTCGATGGTGTTGATGGCGGTCGGCTGCGTGAATACTCCCGCATTGCTGCCACCTTTCCTGGCATTTGCCCTGGTCTGGTTCGTCCTTGATAAAAAGAAGATTCCTTGCGCTTCCGCCGCGCTTGCAATCGCTGCCGTTGCTTTTGAGTTGTGGGTCAAGCACGCAGGCGCCGCAGGTGGCTATTTTTCCGATAGCGAGCATGGATTCCAGACGGTTCTTCCTTACTCGGGTCGTTCAGGATTCAGCTATCCGGTATTGTTCGGGCTGATTTCGATTTTTCTATCGTTTGGCAAGGGGCTTGTTTTTTATATCCCGGGCGTGTTTCTCGCCATGAGCAAAAGGGTGCGTTCGACTTTGCAGCTTGATGCTCGTGCCTCGTTGATTGCATTGGTGGCTTTGGTTGGGCCGGTGTTGCTGTATTCAAAATGGTGGGCTTGGTACGGCGGAAGTTTCTGGGGCCCGCGATTCTTCCTTTATCTATGTGCTCCAGCCTGTCTGATAATGGCACGCCTGGTGCAGGAGAAAGCCCTTTCTTTGCCGCGATTGTCGTTGCTTTGGCTAGTGGTTCTGCTTTCGGTATGGGTGTCCGTTGATGGCTATGTCTTTGCGCAAAGCGACATGGATGCGTGTTGGGGGGAGAATTACGCGAAGGAATATTTGTGTTGGTATATTCCCGAGTTTAGTGCATTGTGGCGTCCTTTCGTGACGGGGCGGTTTTGGGACTTTTTTGAGCAGGCGCGCGCAATCTATGGAGCTTGGAGCTTGCTGGCGTTGTGCTATTTGAGTGGCTTGATGCTATGGAATAATCCCCATCGGCTCCAGCTTCCGAAAAGGCTCGCTCGTTAAGCCACGCCTCGTGAAGCGGTAATGTCGTCACTCAAAGCACGGCGCAGAGCGGGAGCGCTTCTGCCGCCGGGCGGCTCATTGGGAGTCCGGCGCTGCCGGGCTGGATGTTGATGTCCGGGATGTAGGCGTCACTGCCGGAGCTGGCAAGGTCTGCTGTTCGTGACTAGTCGCATGAAGTCCGTGCACCGGCGTTTGGGCTTTGGGGTTCGCATGCGCTCGCCGTCGTGGGCTGCGTCTGATGTGGGCTCTCGCCGCGATTGCCGAGTCGATCCGGCACGAGTTGCACGGTCGCACTCGCGCCATTCGCCTCCTTCCAGCGCGGCGAAACCGCACCTGCGCTACCGGCATAGCCTGATAAAACAGGTGTTCAGATAGCCATTGGCAATGGCCCCGAACATCTCTATTGGGCCAAGGCCGACATGGGCTAGGCCGGGCTGTATGCACTGCGCTGGGTAAAACAGGGGCAGGGCGCAATTACTTGCATCAACTCCCAGCGGGGAACGTCTAAAACCCATGTAGTGGGAGATGTGATCTGCCCCAAGTTTGCCTGGCTCCAGCTTCCGCAACCTTCTGACAGTCGCCACCGCAAGCCGCCGCGAAGGGTTGTTGAAGAAAGCCGCTTGGCGCAGCTGGCCCGTTACTCGAAAGGCAATCGCTAGATCAAGCCGCGCCGCAAAGCGGCGTCGGCTTGAATGCAGTGCAGGTCGCTTACCGGCAAGTGGTAACGCCCAAGCTGCTGGTGCTGCAGCGCGTTGCGTCGCCCTTGCCGTCGCGATACGGCATGTTGGTGAAGGAGTCCGTCGCGCCACGAACCACGTTGCCCTAATCGTGACGGGTCGTGGTATTGCCGTAGGAGTCTGTGCTGCTGCGCGTCACGCTTCCGTCGTCGCCGCGGCAGGTTTTGTTGCCGTAGGAGTCCGTGGAGCAGCGAATCGTGTTGCCCCGGTCGTCACGGGTCGTGGTATTGCCGTAGGAGTCCGTGCTGCTGCGCGTCACGCTTCCGTCGTCGCCGCGGCAGGTTTTGTTGCCGTAGGAGTCCGAGGAGCAGCGAATCGTGTTGCCCTGGTCGTCACGGGTTGTGGTATTGCCATAGGAGTCTGAGCTTGTGCGCGTCACGCTTCCATCGTCGCCGCGGCATGTTTTGTTGCCGTGCGAGTCCGTCGAGCAGCGCGTTGTGTCGGCAAATGCGCTCGACGTTGCCAGCAGTCCAGTCAAAAGTGCGAGTGTGGCCATTTTCATTTGAAACCCCCTGTGTGTGTGGAGCGATCTGACGCTAGCGATTGTAGCCGTTGATAGATAATCAAGCAGGTCGCTCGCGCCATCGCCTTTCATTCGCTTCTTGCCGCATGACGGCCAGGAAAATTGGGCCAGAGTGCACCTGTCGCATCAATTCCCATGGGGTGACGTCCAAGACCCATGGAGCGGGAGATGCACTCTGCCATGGCTTCCTGATCACAGCGTGGGCAAGCTTCTGACACGCAACGCACGCCGTCGCAAACCCTCGATAAAAGAAGATGCTCGGCGTAACGGGCGTTGCGCGGAAGGACGTTGCTGGATCAAGCTGCGCCGCAACGCGGCGTCGGCTTGAATGCAGCGTCAGGCTGCTTACCGGCAAGTCTCAACGCGATAGGCATCGGTCGTGCAGCGCGTCATGTTGCCCTTGCCATCGTTGCACGTCTTGACGCCGAACGCGTCCGTGGTGCAGCGCGTCTGGTTGCCCTGGGTGTCGAGGGTCGTGGTCGTGCCGTAGGCGTCTGTCGTGGTGCGCGTCAAGCTTCCGTCGCTGCCCTGGCACGCCTTGGTGCCGTAAGCGTCGGTAGTGCAGCGCGTCTGGTTGCCCTGGTTGTCACGGGTCGTGGTCGTACCGTAGGCGTCTGTCGTGGTGCGCGTCGTGCTTCCGTCGTCGCCGGTGCATGTCTTCACGCCGAACGCGTCGGTTGTGCAGCGTGTCCCGGCGAGTGCGCTCGACGTTGCCAGCAGTCCAGCCAACATTGCGAGTGTGGCCATTTTCATTTGAAACCCCCTGTGTGTGTGGAGCGATCCAGCGCTTGCCAGTGTAGCCGTTGATCGTCAGTCAGGCAGGGCGCTCTATCGCCTTCGATCGCTCCCCGTCGCGTGGCGCTTCAGCGTCATGCCTCTTCGTATTCGACCTAAACCAGAGACGCTGGATCGCGTGTCGATCCGCAGGCGAACTGTTGCGCAGCAGCATGCAACTCTTCGAAAGGCGTGTTACTTCTAGCTCGGTTGGATCGATCCAAAGCCGTTGATGCAACGCATCCTTGGGGGAGACGGCGGGTAGGGATCGCGTGCGACGAGTTTGCTGACGCCTGCTCTCTGGTCCGCATCCATCTGCGGTCGTGAAGCGGCGTTGGATGCCGACTTGAGCGGCGATCCCTCGGGTCGATCCGGTCCACGTTGCGTGCCTTCGCTGCGCGCCGTTGCCACCGGAGGTGCGTGACGCCACGCGTCGCGGCACAACCGACCTAGAGAGTTTGGGGAGCCTGCCATGCCAATCCGTCCGCGCTTCGCGCACTCGCCTGAGTCTTCGCGCTGGTGGTTCGGACTCGTCGCTGCGTCGGCGCTGTTGTGCGCGGGCACCGGTGCGGCATGCGCGGCCGAACCCGGCTTCGCGTCTTCGTTCGAGCGGGGTGAACCTGTGCCTGCATCGGCCAGGCAGTCCGACAAAACAGGCGTCCAAGTTGCCATCGGCACTGGCCCCGAGCAGCCCTACGCGGCCAAGGCCGGTATGGGCTACACCGGCCTGCATGCGCTGCACTACCGCGCCAATGCGGCCGGGCGTGCACAGCTGTTCGCGGTCGATCTGCCGGTGGAGTCGGACACCGTGCTGTCGTGGATGGTGCTGCCGGAAATCGTCGACGGCGATACGGTGGCCTCGACGGGTGTGGCGGTGGATCTGCTGTTCGACGATGGGCGCCGCTTGTCCGAGTTGGGCGTGGAAGACCAGCATGGGGCGCTGGTCAGTGCGGCGGGGCAGGCGGCGTCGAAGACGCTGTATCCGCAGCAGTGGGCGTTCAAGCAGGTGCGGCTGGGCACCGTGACGGCGCTGCGCGGCAAGCGCATCCGCGCGATCGAGCTGCAGGTACAGCCGGGGGCCGGCAAGGTGGCGGCGGGTTGGATAGATGATGTCGCGGCGCGGCGCGTGCCCGCGCCGCAGGCGGCGCGGCGGCCCAGCGACGAGGTGGTGACCACGCGCGGGACGCAGTCCAACGGCACGTTTTCGCGCGGCAACAACATTCCGGCCACGGCGATGCCGCATGGCTTCAATTTCTGGGTGCCGGCGACCGATGCGGGAACCCTGAGCTGGCTGTACCGCTGGAACGAGCAGAACGGCGACGACAACCGGCCGCGGCTGCAGGCGCTGTCGATCAGCCATGAACCCAGCCCGTGGATGGGCGATCGCCAGACCTTCCAGGTGATGCCCTCGGCCACGCGCGGGGTGCCGGAGGCGGATCGTGCGAAGCGTGCGTTGTCGTTCAGTCACGACCACGAGGAGGCGCGCCCGCATCTGTACCGGGTGGATTTCGACAACGGCATCCGTGCGGAGCTGACGCCGAGCGAGCGGGCGGCGATCTTCCGCTTCCGCTTTCCCGAGGGCGGCGATGCCAATCTGCTGTTCGACAACGTCGACGCACGCGGCGGGTTGACCCTGGATGCTGCGACGCAGACGCTGCGCGGCTATTCGGATACGCGCAGCGGACTGTCCAACGGCGCCACGCGGCTGTTCGTGTATGCGCGCTTCGACCGTCCGTGGATCGCCAGCGGCAAGATCGCCACGGGTCGCCCCAGCGGCTACGTGAAGTTCGCGCCGGGTGCGGACCGCACGGTGGTGATGCGGATCGCCACTTCGCTGATCTCGGTGGAGCAGGCGCAGCGCAATCTGCAGCAGGAGATCGGCGACGCCGGCTTCGAAGTGGTGCAGGCGCGTGCGCAGGATGCGTGGGATGCGGTGCTGGGACGGTTGCAGGTGCAGGGCGCCAGCCACGACCAGCGGGTCACGGTGTACTCCAATCTGTACCGGCTGTTCCTGTATCCGAACATCGCCCACGAGAACGTCAGCGACGCGGCGCATCCGGACTGGCGGCATGCCGACCAGAACAGTTGGTCCAAGGACAACGCCGGCGGCGACGCCGAGCGCACCTCGGCGCCGATCCTGCCGGGCAAGGTCTACGTCAACAACGGCTTCTGGGACACCTTCCGCACCAGTTGGCCGGCCTATGCGCTGTTCGCGCCCGAACAGGCCGGGGCGATGATCGAGGGCTTCCTGCAGCAGTACCGCGACGGCGGCTGGGTGGCGCGCTGGTCCTCGCCGGGCTATGCGGACCTGATGGTCGGCACCAGTTCCGACGTCGCCTTCGCCGATGCCTGGCTGAAGGGCGTGCGCGGCTTCGATGCGAAGGAAGCCTATGCGGCGGGGCTGCGCAATGCCACGGTGGTGCCGCCGGTGTCGAACGTCGGCCGCAAGGGCCTGGCGCGCTCGATGTATCGCGGCTACGCCGCCAACGACGTGCATGAAGGGCTGTCGTGGACGCTGGAGGGCGCGCTCAACGATTTCGGCCTTGCGCAGATGGGGCAGGCGCTGGCGGAACGGGAACAGGATCCGCAGCAGGCGCAGCGCTACCGCGAGGAAGCCGAGTACTTCCAGGCGCGCGCCACCGATTACGTGTCCCTGTTCGACCCCGCCACCCGCTTCTTCCGCGGGCGCACGCCGGCCGGCCAGTGGGATGCGCCGGCGGCGCGCTTCGATCCGCGCGTGTGGGGCGGCGACTACACCGAGGCCAATGCCTGGACCTTCGCCTTCACCACGCCGCACGACGCGGCCGGCCTGGCCGGGTTGCTGGGCGGTGAGGACGCGATGGCCGCGCGCTTGGACGAACTCTTCGCCACGCCCGAGACCGCGGACAAGCGCTTTGCCGGCAGCTATCGCGGCGTCATCCACGAGATGACCGAGGCGCGCGACGTGCGCATGGGCATGTACGCGCACAGCAACCAGCCCTCGCACCATCTGCCGTGGATGTACGTGGCGGCGGGGCAGCCGTGGAAGACCCAGCGTCTCACCCGCGAGGTGCTGCGCCGGCTGTACCTGGGCAGCGAGATCGGCCAGGGCTACCCGGGCGACGAGGACAACGGCGAGATGTCGGCGTGGTACTTGTTCGCCATGCTCGGGCTGTATCCGCTGCGCATGGGCGCGCCGGAATACGTGATCGGTTCGCCGGCGTTCCCGCGCGCGGAGGTCGACCTTGGCAACGGCCGCAAGCTGGTGGTGATCGCGCGTAACAACAGTGCGCGCAACGTGTACGTGCAGTCGCTCACGCTCAACGGCAAGCCCTGGAACAAGGCCTGGCTGCGCCATGCGGACGTCGCCGACGGCGCCACGCTGGAGTTCGTGATGGGTGCGACGCCCTCGCGCTGGGGCAGTGGCGCCGACGCGTTGCCGCCGTCGCTGACGCCGCCGGGCAGCGCGCCGCGCGGACTGGAGGATGTGGCCTCGCAGGCCGTCGCGGTGTCGCTGCAAGGACAGTCCAGGGCCGCGGCCTTGATCGACGACGACGCGACGACGGCGTTGCCCCTACCGGCCGGCGCCAGTGTCGACCTGCGCTTCGACAAGCCGATGCATGCCACGCACTACACGTTGACCAGCGCCGACAGCGCCTTGTCCGGCCTGGGGTGGACGCTGGAAGGACGCAACGCCGATGGCGCGTGGACCACGCTGGACCAGCGGCGTGCGCAGCGCTTCGCCTGGGCGCGGCAGTTGCGTCCGTTCCGCATTGCGCGCCCGGGCACCTACTCCGCGTACCGGCTACGCATCGAGGCGGGCGACGGCATTTCGCTGGCCGAAATCGAACTCTTGCAGCCGGTGACGCGGCAGGCCATGCCGTGAGTCAGCAGCACCGCAGCGTGTGCGCGCTGTAGACGACACGCCATGCCCTAGACCTGTTGCGCGGCAGCATGCGTTGCGAAGGAGGCTGTGGTACTTAAGCTTCCCGCTGCATTAGAACGATCCAATTCAGTTTGTGCAGGGACATGGGGGAGGAACCGTAGGACCGGCTCGCCGCAATGGCGCCGGATGTTTTCTACAGCGACGCGTGCCTGTTGCCCGGTCCCTGGATCGGGTGGCGGCCGCGCTCGCGCAGCCGATCAATCTTTGGGAGAGGATGATTGAAATGAACTGCATGCCATTCGCACGCAACCGCAGCACGCTGTCCGCCGGCATCGCCATCGCCTTGTTCGCGAGCGCCGCCTCCACCACCGCCTTCGCGCAGCAGGCCGACGGGACGCCGGCCCCCGCGGGCCAGCCCGAATTGCAGGCTACCGACCTGGACGCGGTGACGGTGACCGGCTATCGCTACGCGATCGAGAAGAGCCTGGAGCAGAAGCGCAACGCCAACGCCGTGGTCGATGTGATCACCGCCGAGGACGTCGGCAAGTTCCCCGACAAGAACGTGGCCGATGCGCTGCAGCGCGTGCCGGGCGTGGTCATCAGCCGCGATGGCGGCGAAGGCAAGAACGTCAGCGTGCGCGGCCTGTCCTCGGAGCTGGTGCTGACCGAATTGAACGGCAACTACATCGCCACCGCCGAGTCCAACGGCGACCCGACGCGCTCGTTCAACTACACGCTGCTGCCGTCGAACCTGCTGGGCAGCGCGGAGCTGTACAAGACGCCGGAAGCGCGCATCGACGAAGGCGGCATCGGCGGCACGGTGATCCTGCAGACGCGGCGCCCGCTGGAGCTGGAGTCCAATTCCGGCTTCGTCTCCGCCGAAGGCGTGTGGTCGGATACCAGCAAGAAGACCGACGGCCAGTTCTCCGGCTCGTACGCGTGGCACGACCAGGACAACCGCTTCGGCGTGTTCGTCGGCTACACGCAGCAAAAGCGCACCGCACGCACGCTCAACGCCAGCACCGAGAGCTGGCAGTGGTACGGCCGCGACGAAGGCGGCCCGGCGGTCGACGTGAACGGCAATCCCTCGGACTTCAACGCCAACTGGTGGGGCGGCACCGGCTTCTGGGACCAGAACGGCAGGTACTACACCCGCTTCATGATGCCGACGGCGGTCAGCCTGGACGTCAAGCAGGAGCAGCGCGAGCGCAAGGGCGGCCAGCTGACCTTGCAGTTCAAGCCGACCGACGACCTGACCCTGACCGCGAACTATTTCCGCTTCGACCTGTCGCAGAACTCGCAGACCAATACCGTCAAGATTCCCGAGTGGAACATCGCGCGCTACTACGGCGACGGCAACTGGCGCGGCGGCCGACTGCTCGACGGGCTGCAGTTCGATCCCAGCGGCACCATCGTCACCGGTGCCGCCTACAGCCTACATCCGGGCAAGACCTACTACTGCAGCGAGGCCCAGGCCGCCGCGGCCGGCCTGCCGCCGGGCGGCTGGGGCTCGGACGACTGCACGGTGCCGACGCCGCAGATCACCGGCAGCTACAACATCGAGAAGTCGCTGTCGCAGACGGTGGACCTGGGCGGCGAATGGCGTGGCGAGAAGGTGGACGTGTCGTTCAAGGCCGGCCGCACCTGGGCCAAGGGCGGGCCGGAACTGCAGTTCTCGCTGCCGATCAAGCCGCGCCGCCAGAACGCCGACGGCAGCTGGAGCAACGGCAATTTCGCCAGCGCCTGGGACCTGACCGGCACGCCGACCATGGCCTTCTCGCCGGAGCTGATGCAGAACCTGCGCAACGGCATCCTGCAGGTCGACCTGGGGTCGACCGGTTCGTCCTGGACCCGCAACACCAACCAGCAGCAGTACGCACAGATCGATACCACCTGGCATATCGACGGCGATTTCTTCGACTCGCTGCAGTTCGGCCTCAAGCGCCGCGATGGCGGCATCCACCGCAGCACCGGCAACAACTATTGGGTGTGCCCGGGCACCGACCCCAGCGACTACAACAACCGCTACTGGAACGGACGCTGCAATGCCCTGGCCACGCAGTTCTCGCCGGAGTTGCTATTCCCGCTGGACAACCTGGCCGGCGGAGTCAAGTCCAGCGCGTTCCCGGCGATCAACTTCCCGGGTTACATCGGCTACTTGAACAACACCTACGGCGCGATGCAGACCCGCAACGAAGACAACTTCGTCTACAACGTCGACGAGAAGATCTACTCGACCTACCTGCAGCTCAACTTCCACACCGAGCGCCTGCGCGGCAATGTCGGCGTGCGGGTGGCGCGCACCGGCCAGCATGCCGATTCCACCGACAAGGTGACCGCCTACAACGACTACTTCTTCGACGGCGCCGACGGCAACCCGCTGGCCTGCCAGCAGGGCGCCGCCATGCCCGCTGGCGCGCCGGCCGACACCTACTGCGGTACGGAAGGCTACTGGCGCCTGTCGGACACCCAGCAGCGCAGCGAGTCGTTCGTGGTCAGCGCGCTGGACCGCAACTACACCGATGTGCTGCCCAGCTTCAACCTGGCCTACGATCTGACCGAGAACCTGCTGCTGCGCGCAGCGGCGTCGAAGGTGATCGCACGGCCCAGCTACAACGCCATCGCCGCACCTGGCAGCCTGGAGTACTACAGCCCCGAATACGTGGCCGACCGGCGCCTGACCGGCGGCGCCAGCGAGCAGGGCTGGTACGGCTCGGGCAGCAACAAGAAACTGGAGCCGTACAAGGCCAACCAGTTCGACCTGGGGCTGGAGTGGTATTTCCAGCCGGGCTCGGTGGCGGGCGTGGGGCTGTTCCGCAAGAACGTGGAGAACTTCTCGGTCGACGTGATCAGCGACGTGAACATGGTGATCAACGGCCAGGCGGTCACGGTGCAGAACTACAGCACCAAGGCCGGTGGCCAGGATGCGGTGTCGCAGGGCGTGGAGCTGTATGCGCAGCACACGCTGCCGTCCGGCCTCGGCGTGCAGTTCAACTACACCTACAACGATGCCAGCAAGGCGGCGGTGCGGCTGGAGGACGGTACCGAGGTCGGCAAGACCGCCATGCCCGGCAGCGCCAGGAACCAGACCAATCTCACCGTGTTCTACGAGACCGACCGCCTGCTGCTGCGCGCCTCGTACAACCGTCGCGGCGAGCTGGTGCAGGGCCTGGTCAACGGGTTGAACGTGTACGAGGAGCCGTACTACCAGATCGATCTGAACGCGGCGTACAACATCACCCCGGCGCTGAGCCTCACCGCGTCGGTGCTGAACCTGACCAAGCAGGAGTCGCGCCAGCACCTGGGCGACGACACCCGGGCGCGCTTCTACACCGGCGGCTACGCCGGGCGGCTGGCGTACCTGGGGCTGACCTACAAGTTCTAAGCTGCAGCGTGTCGTGCCCATGCCTGCCGCGCGGCGGACGGCATGGGCACGACGGTCCGGCGACGGCCGGGCTACCGTTTTCGCCGTCCACGACCGCGCCGTCGCGCCTGTCGCGGTCGTTCACCACAGGACCCATCATGACGTCTTCCCCGCTGCCTTCCCTGCTGCGCACGCTCGCCTTGTCCCTGCTGTTGACCACACCGGCGCTGGCCGCCGCGCCGCGGCTCAGCGCCGAGGTCAACACCTTCATCGGCAGCAAGGACGACGGCAACACCTTCCCCGGCGCGTCCGCCCCGTTCGGGATGATCCAGGTCAGCCCGATCGGCGCGCACTACGCTGGCTGGCGCTACGACGATCCGCAGATCCGTGGCTTCGGCCATTCCTTCCTGTCCGGCGCCGGCTGCTGGGAGCAGGGCGGGCAGGTCTCGGTGCTGCCGGTCACCGGGCGCATCGGTCCCGGCGGCGAGTTCGACACGGGCGACCCGAAGGCGTTCGACCACACCCGCTACGGTGCGCGCTACCAGCACGACGGCGAGCGCGGCCAGGCCGGCTACTACAAGGTGCGGCTGACCGATTACGGCGGCATCGACGCCGAGGCCACCGCGCTGACCCGCGCCGCGGCCGAGCGCTATACCTTTTCCACATCGGGCGATGGCCATGTGCTGGTCAACATCGGCCAGGCCAACGCCCGCCACACGGTCACCGGCAGCACCCTGACCGTCGTGGGCGACCGCGTGGTGGAAGGCAAGCTGGTGACGCAGAGCTTCTGCGGCGGCCACCAGTACACCACCTGGTTCCGCCTGGAGTTCGATCGCCCGTTCAAGGCCTTCGGCACCTGGGGCGAGGCCGGCGGCGTGCCGGGATCGCGCCATGGCATGGAGGGCGAGGGCAAGCCCAGCGGCGCGTGGCTCACCTTCGACCTGGGCAAGGACCGCTCGGTCACCGCCATCTCGGCGATCTCGCACGTGGATGCCGAGGGCGCGCGCAACAATCTGCACAGCGAGGGCATGGCCAACGGCCGCCTGCTCGGCTTCGATGCCATGCGCGCCCGCGCGCAGCAGGCGTGGGACAAGGAGCTGGCCAGCGTGCGCGTGCACGGCGGCAGTGGCGACGACCGCATGGTGTTCTATACCGCGCTGTACCACGCGCTGCTGCAGCCACTCACCGGCAGCGACGCCGACGGCCGCTACCGTGGCTACGACGACGGCATCCACCGCGCCGACGGCTGGACCTATCACGAGTATTTCTCGCTGTGGGACACCTACCGCTCGCAGAACCAGTTGCTGGCGCTGCTGCGGCCGCAGCGCGCCGCCGACATCGCCCGCTCGATCCTGGCGATCAATGCACAAGGCGGTTGGCTGCCGCGCTGGGGCTACGCCAACTTCGAGACCAACGTGATGACCGGCGATCCGGTCACGCCGTTCCTGGTCGACCTGTGGCGCTTCGGCGCGCTGAAGGGGCGCGAGGCCGAGGCCTACGCAGCGTTGCGTCGCAACGCCTTCGAGATGCCGCCGTTGAACTCGCGGCATGCCGGGCGTTCCGGTAATGCCAACTACCTGGCGCAGGGCTTCGTGGAGTACGACCGCGCGTTCCCGTCCAAGGGCATGGACGTCGATCCGCACCATGGCGGCTCGGCGACGCTGGAGTACGCGTTGGCCGACTGCGCGCTGTCGACCATGGCCGGCGCGCTGGGCCATGCCGAGGACGCGGCGGTGCTGAACCGACGCGGGCGCAACTGGCGTTCGATCTGGGATCCGTCGGTGCGCGATGCGCAAACCGGTTTCACCGGCTTCCCGCGGCCGCGCACCGAGGACGGTGCGTGGTACACGCCGCCGGACGGTCATTACGACCCGCGCTCGCAGCACGGCTTCCACGAAGGCACGGCCTGGCAGTACCAGTGGCTGGCGCAGCAGGACGTGCCGGGGCTGGTGCAGGCGATGCACGGGCCCGAGCAGACCGCGCGGCGCCTGGACGCGTTCTTCGCCTACGACGCGCTGCTGGCCGACCCGGCCGGCGCCGCACGCAAGGAATGGGTGGTGGGCCCGTACAGCTATTACAGCCAGTTCCGCTACAACCCCAACAACGAGCCCGACCTGCATGCGCCGTGGATGTACACGCTGATCGGCCAGCCGTGGAAGACCAGCACCGTGCTGCATGCGGCGCAGACGCTGTTCACCAATGCGCCGAACGGCGTCACCGGCAACGACGACCTGGGCACGATGTCGGCGTGGTATCTGTTCAGCGTCATCGGCCTGTATCCGGCGGTGCCGGGCACCGGCCAGTTCCTGCTGCACGCGCCGCGCTTCTCGCGCGTCGACCTGGACGTCGGGCCCGGCCGCACGCTGCGCATCGACGCGCCGCAGGCCGGCGACGGCAGGCTGCGCTACGTCGGTGGCGTGTCGCTGGACGGCCGCGCGCACGCGCCGGTGTGGCTGGACTGGGCGCAGCTGCGCCAGGGCGGGCGCCTGCGTTTCGACCTGCGCGATGCGCCGCAGCCGCAGGGCTGGGGCACGCAGCCGCAGGACC
This sequence comes from Xanthomonas sp. NCPPB 901, assembly GCF_056725085.1. Taxonomy (NCBI): domain Bacteria; kingdom Pseudomonadati; phylum Pseudomonadota; class Gammaproteobacteria; order Lysobacterales; family Lysobacteraceae; genus Xanthomonas; species Xanthomonas sp. NCPPB 901. The sequence goes on from NZ_CM161511.1 coordinate 849,903, forward strand.
TGCCGGTGTCGCCGTGCGCGGCGCCGACCAGCACCGCCAGCCTGCGCTGGCGCTGACCTCGCACCGTACCGCACCAGGGGCGCGCAGCCGATGGTTTAGGCTGGGCGCCTCGTCCGAAAGGAATCGATCCGATGCGCCAGAAGCGTCCACCTCGAACCGGATCCGAAGGCGCTGCCAAGGCCGTCAAGGGCGTGTCGCGCAAGGCGGCGCCGGTCGCGGCGGAGCAGGCCGGCAAGGCCAAGAAGGCCCCACCGGCGGCCGCCGCGCACGACCGCCAGCGCGTGGTGACCGTCACCGACATCGCCGAGGCGGTCGGCGTTTCGCGCGCCACCGTCTCGCTGGTGCTGCGCGGCAGCCCGTTGGTGCACGCTGACACGCGCGCGCGGGTGGAGGCGGAACTGAAGCGGCAGCGCTACGTCTACAACCGCGGCGCAGCCAATCTGCGCCGGCGCACCTCGACCAGCGTGGCCCTGGTCATCAACGACCTGGCCAATCCGTTCTTTGCCGAATTCGCTGCCGGCGTGGACGAGGCGCTGGGCGAGCGAGGCTACGTGACCCTGCTCGGCAGCACCGGCGAATCGCCCGCGCGGCAGCAAGCGGTGTTGGGCTCGCTGATGGAACACACCCCGGCCGGGGTGATCCTGTCGCCGGCCGAGGGCAGCGACGCGGCCGAATTGCACACGGTGCTGGACGCCCGCGCGAACGTGCTGCTGTTCAACCGCGAACTCGCCGGTGCCGACGACTGGGGCTTCCTCGGCCTGGACAACCAGCGCGGCGCGCAACTGGCCACCGAGCACCTGATCGCGCTCGGTCACCGCCGCATCGCCTTCTACGGCGGCCATGCCGATTCCAGTTCCTGCCGGCAGCGTCGTGCCGGCCACGCGCAGGCGATGCGGCAGGCCGGGCTGCCGATCGACCAGGCCTGGCTGATCGAGTCGGCGCCCAATCGCCTGGAAGCGGCCGCGCGCCACGGCGAACTGTTCGCCCGCGACGCGCCGCCGACCGCGGCGGTTTGCTACAACGACACCGTCGCGTTGGGCCTGATGCTGGGCCTGCTCGCGCGTGGCATCCGCCCCGGCCAGGACTTCGCGGTCACCGGTTTCGACGACATCCCCGAGGCCGCGGTGAGCACGCCCGCGCTGACCACGCTCGCCGCGCAGCCGCGCGCGCGTGGCCGTCAGGCGGCGCAGCTGGTGCTGGAGCGGCTGGACGCGGCCGCTCCACCGCGCAGGACGATCGTGCCGGTGAGTCTGTCGGTGCGCGAGAGCAGCGGAGCACCGATCGCGCCCGCGCGCGCCTAGCGCTGCGATCGCGGCTGCGGCCGAAACGACGATACGGGATTGAATGCCCGCGCGCGCAGTGCCATCGCGACGCCCTCTAGACAGGGACGGGCAGATAGTGGGTCCCCTCACCACGGCGGCGCGTTCCGTGGGCTCGTGGTGAGCGGGCGATTCGTCCCCTTCTTCCTTTCGTCGAGAGCTGTCTCATGCATCTGCAGACTGCACCGCGCCGTTCCGTGGTGGCCAACGCCTTCTACGGCCTGCTCAATCCCATCCCGTTCGGCTGCTTCGTGGCTGCACTGATCTTCGACATCGTCTACGCCCGCAGCGGGGTGATCCTGTGGACCAAGGCGGCGGCCTGGCTGATCGCGATCGGGCTGGTCATCGCCATCGTGCCGCGTCTGATCAATCTGGTGCAGGTCTGGATCACCGCTCGGCGCTCCGTGCTGCCGGTGGAACGGCTCGACTTCTGGTTGAACCTGCTCGCCATCGTCGCCGCCATCTTCAATTCCTTTGTGCACAGCCGCGACGCGTATGCGGTGGTCCCGGCAGGGCTCTGGCTCTCGATCGCCACGGTCACGCTGTTGGCGATCGGACATGTGCTCATCGCCATCCGCACCACGCCACGCGAGGGCTACGCCCATGGCTAAGCGCCTTTGCATGTCCGCCTTCGCGCTGAGCTGCGCGGTGGCCCTGGCCGCCTGCAGCGGCAAGGCCTCGCTCGAGCCAACCCAGCAGGCGGGCAACGCGCCGCCGCTGCCGCAGCCACGCAACTTTCTGCTGCCGCCGATGCAGGTTCCCGAGGGGGTGGGCTGGAAGGAGGGGCAGGCGCCCACCGTGGCGGCAGGCCTGAAGATCGAGAAGATCGCCGGCGGCCTGAAACATCCGCGCCAGTTGTACGTGCTGCCCAACGACGACGTGTTGGTGGTGGAGGCCAATTCGCCGGGGATGGAGCCTGTCACCACACCCAAGCAACTGATCGCGGGGCTGGTCCAGAGCCGCTCCGGCAAGAGCGCCAAGGGCGGCAACCGCATCACCCTGCTGCGCAGGACCGCGGACGGCAGGTGGGAGCAGCATGCGTTCCTGAAGGGGCTGCACTCGCCGTTCGGGGTGCAGCTGATCGGCGATGCGCTGTACGTCGCCAACACCGACAACATCATGAAGTTCCCCTATGTCGCGGGCCAGACCGAGATCACCGCGCCCGGCACCGTGTTCGCCGATCTGCCCGGCACGATCGAGCACCATTGGACCAAGGCACTGCTGGCCAGCCCCGACGGACGCAAGCTGTACGTCGGCGTGGGCTCCAACAGCAACATCGGCGAGAACGGGCTGGACGTGGAGTACCGCCGCGCGGCCGTCCTGGAAGTGGACGTGGCCTCGGCCAGCAGCCGCATCTTCGCCTCGGGCATCCGCAATCCGACCGGACTGCAGTGGGAGCCGCGCACCGGCAAACTGTGGGCGATCGCCAACGAGCGCGACGAGATCGGCGCCGACCTGGTGCCCGACTACCTGACCTCGGTGCAGGACGGCGGCTTCTACGGCTGGCCGTACAGCTACTACGGACAGAACGTGGATGTGCGGGTCAAGGACCAGCGCCCGGACCTGGTGGCCAAGGCGATCAAGCCGGACTACGCACTGGGCTCGCATGTGGCCGCGCTCGGTCTGTGGTTCTCCCGCGGCGATACGCTGCCCGCAAAGTACCGCGAGGGTGCCTTCGTGGCCGAGCACGGCAGCTGGAACCGCTCGCCGCTCAGCGGCTACCAGGTGGTATACGTGCCGTTCCAGCAGGGCCGGCCGGTCGGCCCGCCGCAGACCGTGGTCAGCGGCTTCCACTCGCAGGACGAGTCGCAGCTGTTCGGTGCCCCGGTCGGCCTGGCGCAGGACAAGGACGGCGCGCTGCTGATTGCCGACGACGTCGGCAACAGCGTCTGGCGTGTCCGTTTCTGACCGAGCGCATGACCCCGCCCACCGGTACGTGGGCGGCGCCGTCTGCACGCGATGCCGCCCTCCGCACGGGCGCCGGCCTCCGGCCGGGACTGCAGCCCCCGCAGCACTTCTAGTTTCCCGACGACGCGCCCCCGCGGCGCGCGCGCCACGTTGCCACGCGCTCCTGCAGCCCCACCACGCAGACGAAGAACGCCGGTACGAAGAAGATCGCCAGCACGGTGCCGCTGACCATGCCGCCGAACACGCCGGTGCCGATGGCGTGCTGGGTCTCGGCGCTGGCGCCGCTGGCCAGCATCAGCGGCACCACGCCCAGGGCGAAGGCCAGCGAGGTCATCAGGATCGGGCGCAGGCGCAGGCGCGCGGCGTTGGTCGCCGCCTCGAGCAGACCCTGGCCATCGCGGTGCAGTTGCCGGGCGAACTCGACGATCAGGATCGCGTTCTTCGCCGACAGGCCGATGATGGTGATCAGCCCGACCTTGAAGAACACGTCGTTGGGCAGGCCGCGCAGCATCACCGCGGCCACCGCGCCGAACAGGCCCAGCGGCACCACCAGCAGTACCGACAACGGAATCGACCAGCTCTCGTACAGCGCCGCCAGCACCAGGAACACCACCAACGCCGACAGCAGCATCAGCAGCGGCGCCTGCGCGGCCGATTGCCGCTCCTGCAGCGATTGCCCGGTCCAGGCCACGGCGAAGCCCGGCGGCAACTGCGCGGCCAGTCGCTCCATCTCGGCCATGGCCGCGCCGCTGGAGACGCCGGGCGCGGCGCCGCCGGCGATGCGCATGGCCGGGAAGCCCTGGAAGCGCATCAACTGCTGCGGGGTATCGGTCCAACTGGCGCGCACCACTTCGCGCAGCGGCACCATGCCACCGCCGTCGCTGCGCACGCGCAGATCCAGCACGTCGTCCAGTTGCATGCGCGACGCGGCGTCGGCCTGCACGATCACCTGCTGCATGCGCCCGGCGTTGGGGAAATCGTTGACGTATAGCGAGCCCATCGCCGCCGACAGCGTGTTGCTGACCGCGGCGAACGACAGGCCCATGGCCTCGGCCTGTTGGCGGTCGATCTCCAGGTGGATGCTCTTGCCCGGCGGCAGGCCGTCGGCATAGACGTCGCTGACCGCGTCGCTGCGCGCGGCCAGGTCCAGCAGTTGCGCCTGTGCGGCCAGCAGCGCGGCCTCACCGCGGTTGCCGCGGTCCTGCAGGTACAGGGTGAAGCCGGAGGACGTACCAAGCTCGTCGATGGCCGGCGGCAGCAGGCTCATCACCGCGCCTTCGGGCAGGGTCGCCATCGCCCGCTGCGCGCGCTCGGCTTCGTCGCGCGCGCTGGCGCCGTCGCGCCGGTCCCAGTCCTTGAGCATGGTGAAGGCCATGGCCGCGTTGGTGCCCGAGCCGGAGAAGCTGAAACCCAGGATCACCAGGTTGGAGGCCAGCGCCGGGCGGGTGGCGACATGGCGCTCGAACGCCTCGACCACGTCGAGGGTGCGCTCGCTGGTGGCGCCGGTGGGCAACTGGATCGAGGTCATGAAGTAGCCCTGGTCCTCTTCCGGCAGGAACGCCGAGGGCAGCACGCGCAGCGCGAAGACCAGCGCCACGCACAGCGCCGCGAACACCGCCATCACCCGCCCGCCGCGTCGCACCAGCCAGGTCACGCGCGTGGCGTATCCACCCGCAAGGCGCTCGAAGCCACGGTTGAACGCGCCGAAGACGCCACGCTTGGCGTGATGGCCAGGCGCGACCGGGCGCAGCAGGGTCGCGCACAGCGCCGGGGTCAGGGTCAGCGCCAGCAACGCCGAGAACAGGATCGACACCGCCATCGCCAGGGTGAACTGCTGGTAGATCACCCCCACCGAGCCGCTGGCGAAGGCCATGGGGATGAACACCGCGGTCAGCACCAGGGTGATGCCGACCACCGCGCCGGTGATCTCGCGCATCGCCTTGGTCGTGGCCTGCCGCGGCGGCAGGCCTTCGCTGGCCATGATCCGTTCGACGTTCTCCACCACCACGATGGCGTCGTCGACGATGACGCCGATCGCCAGCACCATGCCGAACATGGTCAGCACGTTGATCGAGAAACCGGCCAGCAGCATCACCGCGAAGGTGCCCAGCAGCGCGATCGGCGCGACGATGGCCGGGATCAGCGTGTAGCGCACGTTCTGCAGGAACAGGTACATCACCAGGAACACCAGCACCATCGCTTCGAGCAGGGTCTTGAGCACCTGCTGGATGGAGAGCTTGACGAACGGCGCGGTATCGAACGGGATCGAATAGGCCATCCCGGGCGGCATGCTCGCGGCCAGCTCCGCCATCCGCGCCTGCACCGCCTGCGCGGTGCGCAGCGCATTGGCGCCGGGTGAGAGCTGGATCGCCGCGCTGGTGGCGGCGGCGCCGTTCTCGCGATTGGAAAAACCATACGACTGCGCGCCCAGTTCCACCCGCGCTACGTCGCCCAGGGTGACCCGCGCGCCGCCGCGATCGGCGCGCAGCACGATGGCGGCGAACTGCGCCGGCGTGGTCAGTTGTCCGGCCACGGTCAGCGGCACGCTCAGGCGCTGCCCGCGCACGGCCGGTTCGTCGCCGAGGCGGCCGGGGGCGATCTGCGCGTTCTGCTGTTCGATCGCCTGCGCCAGCTCGGTCATGGTCAGGCCGTAGGCGACGAGCTTGTCCGGGTCCACCCATACGCGCATGGCCTGCTCGGCGCCGAACAGCTGCACGCGGCCGACGCCGTCGATGCGCCGCAGCTCCTGCACGATGTTGCGCGCCAGGTAGTCGTTGAGCGCCACTTCGTCGTAGCGGCCGTCGGGCGAGGTCAGGCCGACCAGCATCAGGAAGCTGGAGGCGGCCGACTCCACCTGCAGGCCGTTCTGCCGCACCGCCTGCGGCAGCCGCGGCTCTATCGCCTTGAGCCGGTTCTGCACGTCCATCTGCGCCAGCTCCGGGTCGGTGCCGGGCTTGAAGGTGACGGTGACCTCCGCGTTGCCCGAACTGTCCACCGAGGACGCGAAATACAGCAGGTGCTTGACCCCGGACAGTTCGCGCTCGATCAGGCTCACCACCGAATCGTTGAGCGTCTGCGGCGTGGCGCCGGGGTAGGCGGCATACAGCGACACCGACGGCGGCGCCACCGACGGATAGCGCGCCACCGGCAACCGGCCGATGGCCAGGCTGCCGAACAGCACGATGAACAGGGCGATCACCCAGGCGAAGACCGGGCGCTCGATGAAGAACTGCGGCATGGCGGTGTCCCCGGCTCAGTCCATGGCTGCCGGTGCGGCCGCCGGCGGCCGCCACGCGCGCGCGTCCACCCGGGCGCCGGCGCTGAGCCGGTCGATGCCTTCGACCACCACCCGCTGCCCGGCCTGCAGGCCGGCGACGATGCGGTAGTGCCCCTGCACCAGCTCGCCCAACTGCACCGTCGCGCTGCGTACGCGCGCGTCGGCGTCCAGCACCCACACCTGCGCGTGCTTGCCGACGTGGGTGACCGCCTGCTGCGGTACGCGCAGCGCCTGCGCGTACTGGGCGCGCGGCACCCGCGCGCGCACGTACATGCCCGGCAGCAGGCGCCGCTGCGGGTTGTCGACCAGGATGCGCAGCAGCACGTCGCCGGTGCCGGCATCGACGTGGGTGCCGGAGAACAGCACGCGCCCGCTCAGCCCGGAGGGCGTGCCGCTGCGGTCGAGGATCTGCACCGGCAGGCCGTCGCCGGCGGCGGCCTGGGCGCGCGCGGCCGGCTCCAGCGGGTCCAGGTCGGCGGCGGACTGGCGCACGTCGACGTAGACCTGGTCGATCTGCTGGATCACCGCCATCGGTGCGCTGTCGTTGGGCGAGACCAGCGCGCCCTCGGTGAGCAGCGCCTGGTCGATGCGGCCGCCGATCGGCGCATCGACCGTGGCGAAGGCCAGGTCCAGGCGCCGCCGCGCCAGCGTCGCCTGCGCCTCGGCCACCGCCGCGGCGGCCTGCGTGCGCTGCGAGGCGACGTCGTCGTACATCTGCCGGCTGACCATGCCCGAGTCCAGCAGCCGCTGCAGCCGTGCGTGCTGCACGTCGGCCAGGACCTGCGCGGCCTGGGCGCGGTGCAGTGCGGCCGCGGCGGTGTCCACGTCGGCCTGGAACGGCGCCGGATTGATCTGGAACAGCGCATCGCCGCGGTGGACGTCGGCGCCCTGCTCGAAGAAGCGGCGCTGCACGATGCCGCCGACCTGCGGACGGATCTGCGCGCTGCGCACCGCGGCCACGCGCCCGGGCAGGTCCACGCTCACGCTCATGGGCGCCGGTTGCAGGGTCACGGCGGTGACCCGCACCGGCGTGGCCGCGGGCGGCGGCTCCGTGCCGCCGCCGCAGCCGGCCAGGGCCAATGCCAGCGCGCCGCCCATTCCCAGAGTCCGTCCCCGTTGCCGCATGCCCATGCCTCGTGCCTTATCGCTGCCGCCGCGGATGCGGCGGACGCCAAAGCCGTCTATGGTCGCGGCCGCGGGTTGCGCGGCGTTCGATGCCGTGTGGAGATATGATGGAGAGCCGCCCGTCCGGGCCGACGCGCCTTTCGCCGCCACGCCATGTCCGTTTCCTCTCCGGGCGCTGCCGCGCCCGCGTCCGCGCCGCTGGTCCTGATCGCCGAAGACGAGAGCGAGATCGCCGAGATCCTCACCGCCTACCTGGCGCGCAGCGGGCTGCGCACCGCGCATGCCGGCGACGGCCGCGCCGCACTGGATTTGCACCTGGCGCTGGATCCGGACCTGATCCTGCTGGACGTGCAACTGCCGGCGGTGGACGGCTGGAAGGTGCTGGCCGAACTGCGCCACCGCGGGCAGACGCCGGTGATCATGCTCACCGCGCTGGACCAGGACATCGACAAGCTGATGGGCCTGCGCCTGGGCGCGGACGACTACGTGGTCAAGCCGTTCAACCCGGCCGAGGTGGTGGCGCGGGTGCAGGCGGTGCTGCGGCGCATCCGCGGCAACGGCGCCGAGGAGGCGCGCAGCCTGCGCGTGGGTGCCTTCCACATCGACCTGGACCAGCATGAGGCCAGCGTGCGCGTGGGCGAACGCCGGCACACGCTGGACCTCACGCTCACCGAGTTCAAGCTGCTGGTGCGGCTGATGCGCGCGCCGAAGCGGGTGTTCAGCCGTGCCGAACTGCGCGACGCCTGCCTGCCGGAAGGCGACACCCAGGAGCGCACCATCGACAGCCACGTCAGCAAGCTGCGCAAGAAGCTGGAGGCGCTGGGCGTACAGGGCACGCCCGGCTGCGTGCGCGGGGTCGGCTATCGCTTCGGATCCGGCGCATGAGCCGCGCCCCCGGGCTGCGCCGCCAGGTCATCCTGTCGCTGGGCGCGCTGGCGCTGTGGATCATTCTGCTGTCGGTGGTCGGTTCCTACGTGTTCTACGCGGTGGCGGTGGCTTATCTGCCGGACAGCATCTCCGACACCTGGGTGCCGTCGCATGTCGAGATGATGTGGATGGGCGCCACCGCGGCGCTGGCCGTGGCGATCGCGGTGGCGGTGGCGGTGCGGCTGTCGCGGCGCATCCTCACGCCGTTGAACTCGGTGGCGCGCAGCCTGCGCGAAGTCGCCCAGGGCAACCTGCATGCGCGCGCGAGCATGGACGCGCATGCACTGGGCGAGACCGCGCAGCTGGTGCGCGACTTCAACGCCATGGCCGATCGGCTGCAGGCGATGACCCGCGAGCGCGCGTTCTGGAATGCCGCCGTCGCCCACGAACTGCGCACGCCGGTGACGATCCTGCGCGGGCGCCTGCAGGGCCTGGCCGAGGGCGTGTTCGCGCCGGACGTGGCGGCGTTCGAGAGCCTGCTGCGGCAGGTCGAAGGCCTGAACCGGCTGATCCAGGACTTGCGCGTGCTCAGCCTCACCGACAGCGGGCACCTGGAGCTGCAGCCGGCACCGGCCGACCTGGCCCAGGAGGTGGCGGCGGTGCTGCATGCGTTCGGCGCCAGCCTGGACGCGCGCGGGCTGGTGCTGGAACCCACGCTGGCGCTGCGCACGCCGGTGCTGTGCGATGCGGTGCGCATTCGCCAGGCGCTGATGGCCCTGCTGGAGAACGCGCAGCACTATGCCGAGCCGGGCCCGTTGCGGGTGGGCGTGCTGGCGCACGCGGGCCAGTGCGTGCTGTTCGTGGAAGACGCCGGCCCCGGCATCGCACCGGAGATCGCCGCGCGCGTGTTCGATGCGTTCCGCCGCGGCGATCCGTCGCGCTCGCGCAAGAGCGGCGGCAGCGGCCTGGGCCTGGCGGTGGTCAAGGCCATCGCCGTGGCGCACGGCGGCGATGCGCTGTGCGTGCCCGCAGGCAGCGGGACCCGCTTCGAGCTGCGTTGGCCGCTGGTGTCCTCGACCGAGGCCGTCGCACGTGCGGTGCAGGTGCCGGCCGTGCCGTAGGGACATGCCCGCCGTGCGGACGCTGCGCAGATCCGCCGCGTGCTCGAGTGCGCCTGCGCCGAGGACCGCGGAGCAGTGCACGCCTGCGGCACGTCGAGGGCGCAGTGCTTGGGTGCTGCGCCTAGGTGACGCGCGATCGACGGCGCCAGCGCTCGTTGCCGCGGCGAGCATGGTGCCTGTTCGCCGGCGGCACAGGTCGTGACGCGCGTGTGATGCGTGCGCAGGCGATCGCGGCGCGAGGCGCGCTAGCCAAGACCTTCACCGCGCCTGTGTTCTGGTAGCCACTGCACAACCGAACTGGAGTGTCGAATGGACACCACGCTGATGCCCTGGGTTGCCGGGCTGTTCATCCTGCTCATCGCCGCGATGCTGTACCTGGTGACCCGCGCCAAGAAGAACCGCAACCGCCCGGCGCAGGACCACGCCGCCACCAAGAGCGATGTGGACACCGCCGCCAAGCGCTAGGGACGGCGCCCATGGCTGCGGCCTGACAAGGTCTCAGGAGACGGCATCCAGCGGCGCGAAGCGCGGGCGCGACACGCCGTCGACCTGCACTGGCTCGACGAACATCGGGTACGGCCGCACCCATAGTTCGCCTGCGCCGTACAGCGGCCGGTACAGCACCAGCGGCTCCAGCGTCTCGCTGCTGCGGACCACGCCCAGCACCTCGTATTCGCCGCCCTTGAAGTGGCGGTAGCGGCCCAGGGCGATGGAAGGCAGGGGGCTGAGGTCGCGCATGGCGGTGTCCTGGTGGGCGGGGAGCGCGAGTGTAGCGGTCTGCGCCTGCGTGCACGCTGCTTTGCCGCGACGAAGCGCGCACGCGTGGCGGTTCGTCTCCTCGTGGGGGCCTCTTTGCTAACGACGGGGCGCATCGCGTAGGAGCGGCTTCAGCCGCGACGGGCGTTACCGGGAAAGCCTGTCGCGGCCGAAGCCGCTCCTACGGATTACCTGTAGGCAATAGCGCCCGAGCGCTGCTCGTCCATCGTCGCCAGCATGCCCTGACGCTATGGCGCGGGATCGGCGAAGTCGAAGGCCTGCCCGGGCTCGGCGGCGACGAAGTCGGCGGCGGCGACACCTGCCAGGTGCAGGGCGGCGGCCAGCGCCTCGCGCGGCGCCTCACGGCCTTCGTCGGTAAGCTGGAAGGTGCCCCAGTGGATCCCGAGCGCGCGCCGCGCGCCGGTGTCCTGGAAGATCCGCACCGCTTCGGCGGGGTCGATGTGCTGCGGTGCCATGAACCAGCGCGGCGCGTAGGCGCCGATCGGGATCAACGCCACGTCGGGCGCGCCGTGCCGTGCGCGGATCTCGCGGAAGATGGCGCCATCGCCATAGCCGGTGTCCCCCGCGAACCACACCGATCCCCGCGCGGTCTCGATGAAGAAACCGGACCACAGCGCCATCCTGCGATCGGCGATGCCGCGGCTGGACCAGTGGTTGGCGCGGGTCAGCGTCGCCGTCGCGGCGTCGCCGATCGGCAGCCGGTCGTGCCAGTCGCCGGTCGCGATGCGCGCATCGGGAACGCGCTTGCGCAACAGGGCGTCGTTGCCTAGCGGCATCACGAACAGGGGCTGGTGCGCATCGTGCAGCCTGCGCAAGGTCGCCAGGTCGAAGTGGTCGTAGTGGTTGTGGCTCAGCAGGACCGCATCGATGGGAGGCAGGTCCGCGAAGCGGATGCCCGGTGCGGTCACCCGCTTGGGCCCGGCGATCTGCGAGGGGCTGGCCCGCTGCGACCACACCGGGTCGGTGAGCAGGTTGAGGCCGGCGGCCTGGATCAGCAGCGTGGCGTGGCCGACCATGGTGATGCGCAGGCCGTCGTGCCGCTGCGCGGGCACGGCGGGTGTCACCGGGACCTGCGTAGGCCAGCGCACGGCGCCCATTTCGGCTTTCCAGCGCAGCACCTTGCTCAGCGCGTTGTCGATGGTGGGCTGGCCGGGGTTGAAGAAGCGCACACCGTCGAAATGGTCGCTGACGGGGCCACGATAGTAGGGGTTGGCCATTGAGGCGCGGTCCAGGCGATGCAAGGGGATGGAAGGAGCCGGTGACGCGCCAGCGGCGCAGGCGCGGATGCGCGCCTGACGCCGTGCGAGGCGAACGCTGCCGACACGGATCTGCGAAGGGGGATTCTAAGGGCGCGGCCCGCGGCTGCGCATCGCACGGCGACGCGGGTCGCGCAGCGTCCCGATGCGGTCAGGCCGCCTCGCCGTCACGAGAAGATGTCCGCCACGTAGCGGCCGTGTTCGCGTTCCATCCGGTCGGCCCAGGCGTTGGCCGCGTCGGCGCTGACGCCCATGCTGTCGCGATAGATGCGCACGAAGGTGTCGCGCACCGCCGGCGCCATGTGTTCGCCGTCGCCGCAGACGTACACGGTGGCGCCTTGCTGGAACAGCGCCGACACGCGCGCGCGGTCCTGCCACATGCGGTGCTGGACATAGGCCACGCCGTCCTGCGGCGCCTGCGAACAGGCCAGGCGCACATCGACCACGCCCATGTCCTGCCAGCGTCGCAGTTCGTCCTTGTACAGGTAGTCGACCTCGGGATGGTCGATGCCGAAGAACAACAGGGCCTCGCCGACGTCGCGGCCGCCTGCCTTCTGGATCGCGCGCTCCTGCAGGAAGCCATGGAACGGCGCGATGCCGCTGCCGGCACAGACCAGGATGATCGGCGTGGCCGGATCGTCCGGTGGATGGAAGCTCGCCTGCGACGGCCGCACCGCGACCGACACCAGTGCGCCTGCGTCCAGGCCGGCCAGGTAGCTGGAGGCCACGCCGCGGCGGCGCCCCATGCCCGAGAGCGCCGGGGCGTCGAGCACGGCGACGGTCAACGAACACTGCGCCGGGTCGCGCAGCGGCGAGGAGGAAATGGAGTATTGCCGCGCGCGCATGGCCGGCAGCGCGCCGAGGAAGGCGCCCAGTGCCAGCTCGCAGGCGGGGAAGCGTTCCAGCAGATCGAGCAGGCTGGTCTTCTTGGCCAGTACCTCGTCCGTATAGGCCGGCTCGGTGGCGAGCGTTTCCAGCGCCTCGCGTTCGGGCGGGCAGCGCGTGGCGGCCGCCAGCTGTGCGACCTGCGCGCGCGTAGCCGGTTGCGCCAGTTCCACGTAGTCGCTGAGCACCTGCGCCAGCGGGACCGGATAGCCGCTGGGCAGGGCGGACACGGCGCCCGGGCGCTTGCCGATGACGACCTGGGTGTCGCTGGCGAGACCGAAGCGCCGCAGCGCGCGCTCGACCTGCGCTGTGGGGTTGCGCGGCAACACCGCGAGATAGTCGCCGGTGCGGTAGCGCATGCCGTCGGGCAAGGCGATCTCGATGTGGCGCTTGGAGCGCGCGAACGCGGCGGACATGTCGACCAGTTCGCGATTGGCGACGATGCGCCCCTGGTCGAGTTCGGTCAGCCGCAACGCGCCGAGCCGTGCGGAGGGAACGATGTCCACCTCCAGCGTATGCGCCGTCTGTTCCAGCGACGCCTTTCCCAGCGCCTGGCCCAGCTCCGCCCACAGTTCCGCGTACCAGGCATCGAAACCGCCGAAGAAATCGCCGCCGGCGTCGGTTTCGCCACGCGCTTTGAAGCGCGTGGCACCCGCCGCCTCCAGCGCGGCATCGACCCGTTTCGGAATCGCCTGGTAGGTGCGCGCCCATTGCCGGTTGCCGGATCCGAACACGGCATAGCGCACGCCGGTCAGTTCGTCGGCGGCCAGGGTGTCGACCCAGTCCACGAAGCGGCGCGCGTTGTCCGGCGGCTGGCCTTCGTAGGAGGCGGTGACCACGACCACCGCGCCGTCGCGCGGCAGGCGGCCGACATGCGCGTCCAGCGGTGCGACCACCGGTGCGTACCCCTGCGTGCCCGCATCGCCGCCGATGCGCTGCGCGAACGCTTCGCACGAGCCGGCATTGCCGCCGTACAGCACCAGCAGCGGCGTGCCCGGCGCGGTGCCGGCCGGGACCGGCGTCGCCGCCGGTGCCAGGGGTTTCTGCGGCGCCGTCGGCAGCACGCTGCGCGCGCGCACGGCGACGTCGGTGCGGCGGCGCGCGCGGATGCGCAAGCCGTCCGGCTTCAGGGTCAGGGTTTCCGCGACCTTGAGTGGGTAGTCCGGATCGACCAGGTCCAGGTCGAAACGTTGCAGGATCATCGTCAGCACCAGCTGCGCTTCCTGCATCGCGAAGCCGCGTCCGATGCAGGCGCGCGCGCCGTTGCCGAACGGTTTCCAGGCATTGGGCGGGAGCCGTTCGGCCGCATCGGGCGCGAAGCGCTCGGGGCGAAACGCTTCCGGTTCGTCCCACACCGCCGGATCCCGATGCAGGGTGGGAATCAGCACGAGTAGCGTGTCCTGCGGCGTCACCGCATAGCGGCCGGCCAGCGTGGTCGCGGCGCGCGCGGCGACCGCGAACGCCGGTGCGGTCGGCCACAGCCGCAGGGTTTCCTGCAGGACCTGTTCGATGTAGCGCAGCTTGGCCAGGTCCTCGACCTGCGGCGGCTGCGTGCCCAGCGCCGCGTCCACCGCCTGGCGCGCGTGCGCCATCGCCGCTGGATGGCGCAGCAGCAGATACAACGCGAACGACAGCAGGCCGCTGGTCGTCTCGTGGCCGGCGATCAGCAAGGTCACCAGCTGGTAACGGATGTTCTCGTCCGAGAGGGCTTCGCCGCTTGCCTGGTCACGTCCGTACAGCATCAGGTTGAGCAGGTCCTCGCGCGAGGCCGCGGCGGGGTCGGCCCTGCGCTCGGCGATCAAGGTCTCGGCGACGCCGCGGATCATCGCCAGGTCGGCCTCGTAGCGGCGCCGGCCGGGCGCCAGCAGGCGATTGGCCAGGTCTGGCCGGCGCGCGCGTGCGCCGGCTTCGGCCAAGGCGCCCACCATCGCCGCGACGAAGGGGTGCATCTCGTTCTGGTAGAAGCTGTTGAAGCGGTAGTCGAACGCGCACAGCGCGATCGTGTCGAGGGTCAGCCGGGTCATGTTGTCGGCCACGTCGATCACCGCGTCCGGGCCGAACCGCTCCCAGCGCTGCAGCATCTGCTCGGCGATGTCCTCCATGCGCCCGAACATCGCGCGCACGCCGATCGGACCGAACGCGGGCATCAGCAGCCGGTGCGCCTTGGCCCAATTGGGTTCGTCGTTGTAGGCGGTGAACAGACCGTCGCCGCCGAGGTCGCGCAAGGCCTGCAGCGGTCTATGCAGCTTCTTCGCGAAGCGGGTTTCGTCGCACACCTCGTCCACCAGCGCCTGCCCGCTCAGCACCGTCAGCGACAGCGGGCCGCTGTGCAAGCGAAAGATCGGGCCATGCACCTTGGCCAGCCGCATCAGGCTCTGCACCGGTGCATCCGCATCGAGATGGTGGAAATTGCCGAGCAGCGGCAAAGAGCGCGGTTGCGGGATGGCCTGCGTCATGGGGTGCCTTCCTGGAGAGCATGCGGCGGGGCGATCGGTGCGGAACCGATGCCGGGATGTGGGGGATGCAGCAACGTGGCGAGCACGGTCTCGACCAGCCGCGCCCGCGCCTCGCCGGCGCCGATCTCCGGGGCCAGCCGCGCCAGCAGCTGCGGGAACTCCGGTGGCTGGCTCAGCATGCTGTTCAGCAGGACGAAGAACAGCGCCGGATGCGTCGCTTTCACGATGCCGGCCTGGATCCCGGCGAGGATCAGCGCATGGCCGGCGGCGTAGGCCGGGCGCAGCAGCTGCTCGGTGACCACGGCGGCGCGCTCGGGGCGTTCGGACACCACCCGCGCGACGAAGTCGCGCACCGCCGGATGGGTCTCGTAGAAGGTGGCCATGAGCAGGATCGCGTCCGCCAGCCGCGCCGGCAGCGCGCGTGCACGGTCGGCGGTCAGCTGTGCCATCGCCGCAAGCCGCGGCCGCAGGGCCTGCGCGAACTGGTCCACGCAGGCGTCCCACAGGGCGGCCTTGCTGCCGAAACGCACGCGCACCAGGTTCGGGCTCACCCCCGCGGCGGCCGCGATGGTGCGGATGTCGGCGCCGTCGAACCCGTACCGGGCAAAGGCGGCGGACGCGGCCGACAGCAGCGCCTGGCGGCCGTCGGGTTGGTCCCTGGTCGGGCGGCCGCGTGGGCGAGGGCGGTGGGGCGTGGTCGTCGTCATGCGGGCGACGATAAAAATGTCCGGCTGTACATTTACGAACCGCACGCCGGCCTGACGGGCTTCGTTCAGCGGGCAGTTGCGCCTGGGGGTTCCCCCGCGCTGGGTGGGATCGCGTGGCGGTGTCGCGGCCGCCAGCGCTGGTTGCACAGGCACGGCGCCCTGTCGCGCCAGGCCCGCAGCGCTTCTGTCGCGCCAGGTAGACGAACGCGGCCATGCGCGGCGATGTCAGCCGTGCTGGCAGACACCGGCGCGGCAGCGTCGATACCGTGATGCATGGCCCGAACGACCCGACAGACGCCACCCCCGCCGGCGCAGAGATGGTGGCAAGGACTCTCGTTCAAACGCACCGCCGCCGAGGTGTCGGCGGTGCTGGTGGTGATCGGCGCGACCTACGGCTTCGTGCAGTACGTGGAGGTCAAGCCGCTGCAGCGGCAGTTGGCCGAGGCCAAGGCTGCGGCCTGCAAGCGGGAGGCGGCCGCGTCCCCGGCGCTCATGACGTTGCTGCAGGGCGAAAGCCGCGCGCTCTGGGACGGTGCCTTGACCGTGTCCAATCTGACCCGCGCTACCGACGGCGCCACTGCGCATCTGCGTGCGACGCCGCGTGGCGGCGCCGCGGTCGACAAAGCCGGGCTCGCGCCCGGCGACAGCCTAGTGGTGCGCGCGGCCGGCAACCGCAGCTACGTGATCTATCTGAATCGAAACTCGGCCGGGATGATCGAACTGACGGTCGTGCGGCGGCCATGACCGCGTGGAGTCGGTAACGGCCGCGGCACTGCGGACGCGGCGCCAGTCCGTCGGCCCGTACGGTTGCGGCCGGCCTGGCCGGCTCAAGAATGTCCAGGCATGGCCGCCATTGCCGATAGCGAAGCCGTTTCGCCGAAGCGGCCGTCCCTCGGGGAACGCGCATGCTGTCCTTGCCACGCCTGCTGGGCCGCCATCTGGCCAAGTTCCTGTCCACGCCGCGCCGCCACGGCTCGCAGCTGCCGACCAGTCCGCCGCAACTGCTGCACGCCACCCTGCGCAAGGGCGATGTGCTGCTGGTGGAGGGCAACAGCCGCTTCTCCACCGCCATCAAGTATCTGAGCCAGTCCACCTGGTCGCACGCGGCGCTGTACATCGGCGACCACGTGGCCGCATCTCCGGGCGAGGAAGCGCCGCTGTTCTGCGATGCCGATATCAATGTCGGTGTGCGCTTGGTCGGACTGAGCGAGTTCGCCGGCCTGCACACGCGCATCTGCCGCCCGGTCGGGTTGAGCGCGCAGGAGATCGAGACCGTGGTGGATTACATGGTCGCGCGGGTCGGCAACAGCTACGACCTGAAGAACATCTTCGATCTGGCGCGCTACCTGATCCGCACGCCGCCGCTGCCGTCGTCGGTGAAGCGCCGTTTCCTGGAGTTGGGCAGTGGCGAACCGACCCGGGCGATCTGTTCGACCCTGCTCGCGCAGGCCTTCGGTGCGATCCGCTATCCGATCCTGCCGGAGATCGACCGGACGTCGCCGGTCGGGGCCGACGCCGCGGAGGATGCGGAGATCCTGCATCCGCGCCATCACAGCCTGACGTTGCCGCGCGACTTCGATGTCTCGCCGTACTTCAACGTGGTCAAGCCGCGGCTGCAGCAGGGCTTCGATTTCCATCGCCTGGTATGGGAGCCGCAAGGCGCTGGCGCGTCGCCCGCCAGCGCGCCGATGGATGCCGCATTGGTCTGACCACAACCGCCTCGCGTCTGGAACTGTGGTGTGCGTTTCATTCAGCGCCCCTCTCGCGGTTCAAGTTCGCACGCGCGCTGGCCGATAGATGGTTCCGTTTCTCTGCCTTCCTACGCCATGAACCCCATCCAATTCCTGCGCCGTCGTATCGCCAATCTGCCCATGGCACGCAAGTTCGTCGTGCTGTGTGTGTTGATCGCCATGGGTGTGATCTTGCTGGCGGTCGCCGCCGCGCGCCTGCAGTATCTGGACCTGATCGCCGCGCGCAAGCAGACAGTGAAGACCCAGGTCGACATGGGCCTGAGCGTGATGCAGCACTACGCCGACCTGGCCAAGCGCGGCGAGATGACCGAGGCGCAAGCGCAGGCGGCGGCCAAGGGCGCGCTCGCCGACATGAAGACCAATGGCGGCGTGGACTACTTTTTCATCGTCGACCCGCAGATGCGCATCGTCATGCATCCCAAGCGCAAGGTCGGCACCGACATGAGCGACTACAAGAGCGATGCCGGCGAGTACGTCTACCGCGACATCCAGGCCGCGGTGCGCAGCGGCGACGGCTTCAGCTACTACACCGGCCCCAAACCCGGAAAGAAAGAGCAACTGCCGAAGATCAGCTACGGTGCGCTGTACCCGCAATGGAACTGGGTGCTGGTGATGGGCGTGTACGCCGAGGACATCCAGGCCGAGGCGTTGGGCTTCACCAAGGTCCTCGCGATGATCGGCGCGGCGCTGGTGGTGCTGGTGGTCGGCCTGTGCTGGCTGATCGCCGGCGCCATCGTCGTGCCGCTGCGCGGCGCCACGCGGACCGCCGAGGCGATCGCCTCCGGTCGCTTCGACAATCCGATCAAGGTGGAGTCGCGCGACGAGACCGGGCAGCTGATGGCCAGCATGCAGCAGATGCAGACCCAGCTGCAGCGCTTCAACGGCGAGATGCAGACCCTGGTGCGGCTGCAGCAGGGCGAGGACATCAGCCACCGCATGCCGGAGGACTTCCCGGGCGACTACGGCACGCTGGCGCATGGCATGAACATGGCGCTGTTCGAGCATCTGGACGCGATCGTCGAGGCGATGGCGATCATGGACGAGTACGGCCGCGGCGACCTGCGCCGCGACATGCGCCGGCTGCCCGGGCAGCGCGCCGCGCTGCACGAGGCGCTGGACGTAGTCAAGGCCAACCTGTCGGCAGTCAACGGCGACATCGCGCGCCTGGCCGATGCGGCCGCGCGTGGCGACTTCAGCGCGCGCGGCGACGAGGCGCGCTACCAGTTCGCGTTCAAGGAAATGGTGGAAGCGCTGAACCGGCTGATGCGCCAGGCCGACAGCGGCCTGGCCGACGTCGGCCGGATCATGGGCGCGATCGCCGATGGCGATCTGTCGCAGCGCGTGGACGTGCGCTACGAAGGCGCGTTCGGCAAGCTCGCCGACGCCGCCAACCGCACCGCCGAGCAATTGACCGGCATCGTGCAGGGCATCCAGCGCGCGGTCGGCTCGATCAACACCGCCGCCAGCGAGATCGCCAGCGGCAACAGCGACCTGTCGGTGCGCACCGAGCAGCAGGCCGCCAGCCTGGAAGAGACCGCCGCCTCGATGGAGGAACTGACCTCCACGGTCAAGCAGAACGCCGACAGCGCGCGCCAGGCCAACCAGCTGGTGCTGAGCACCGGCGAGGTGGCCGAGCACGGCGGCCGCGCGGTCGAGGAGGTGGTGGCGACCATGGCCTCGATCAGCGCCGCGTCGGCGCGTATCGCCGACATCATCGGCGTGATTGACGGCATCGCGTTCCAGACCAACATCCTGGCGCTCAACGCCGCGGTGGAAGCGGCGCGTGCCGGCGAACAGGGCCGCGGCTTCGCGGTGGTGGCCTCGGAAGTGCGCTCGCTGGCGCAGCGCTCGGCGGCCGCGGCCAAGGAGATCAAGACCCTGATCTCCGACTCGGTGCAGGAAGTGGAGCAGGGCTCGACCCTGGTCGGCCGTGCCGGGACCACCATGGCCGACGTGGTGGCCTCGGTGAAGCGGGTCACCGACATCATGGCCGAGATCTCCGCGGCCAGCGCCGAACAGAGCGCGGGCATCGACCAGGTCAGCAAGACGGTGATGCAGCTGGACGAGAGCACCCAGCAGAATGCGGCGCTGGTGGAAGAGGCCAGCGCGGCGGCCAAGAGCATGGAAGACCAGGCGGCGGAGCTGGCGCGCGCGGTGGCGGTGTTCCGCCTCGCCGGCGGTGCCGTCGTCAGCGCGGCACCGGCCCGTGCGACAAAGCCGCAGCCGGCCAGGCCGGCGGTGCGTGCAGTGGCTGCTGCCGGCAAGCCCAAGCCGGCGGCTCCGGTGCGGCAACCGGCGGTCAAGCCGCGCCCGATCGAGGGCGTGCCGGCCAACAGCGCGGAGTGGGAAGAGTTCTGAGCCAGTGCGGCGTGGTGGCATTCGCCGCCACGCCGTGTTCGTCTGGTCTTTGTGGGAGCGGCTGCAGTCGCGACGGGCTTTCCAGGGAAGGCTTCGTCGCGACCGACGTCGCTCCCACATCGCATTCCAGGGTGCTGGCGAACGCGCGATGACATGCTGCATCTCGCTCAGGCTGGCGACCGCTTGGAACGGGACCGCGTCGGGACAGCGCAAGGTATTGGCGAGACCGATGTCGCCTCCGCTGGCCGACGCGTTGTTGTGGGAACGGCTCCAGCCGCGATGGGCGTTCCCGCGCATTCGGTCGCGGCCGAAGCCGCTCCTGCGGGGGGAGGGCATCGCCTGGCCCCCGAGGCGTATCGGCCCAGCTTCTTCATCCACTCTTTGCCCGTCGCTGCCTATGGTCGCAGCGACGGCCCGCCGGCATCGCGGCGCGTGGAGGAGAATCGATTCCATGTTCTGGAAACGCAACGGTCTGTCGATCGTGCTGCTGGCGCTGAGCCTGCTGTTCATGGCCGGCCAGGCGCTCAGCGGTCACCAGGCCTACAACGAGGAACTGCGCCAGCAGGGGCTGGCCGCATTGCCGATGTGGCAGTACCTGCACAGCGGCCACTTCATCGGCGCACTGTTCGAGAACTGGGAGAGCGAGTTCCTGCAGATGGGCATGTACGTGGTGCTGACGGTGAAGCTGCGCCAGTGGGGCTCGGCCGAGTCGCGGCCGCTGGCGCCCGCCCAGGAAGACGACGCCGTCGCGCCCGGGCCGGCGCCCTGGCCGGTGCGTGCCGGCGGCATCTGGCTGGCGCTGTACGAGCGTTCGCTGGCGCTGGCGTTCGGCACGCTGTTCCTGCTCAGCTTCGTGCTGCATGCGCTGGGTAGCTGGCGCCACGAGGTGGCCGAGCAGGCGATGCAGCATCGGCCGCCGCCGTCCTTCTGGGAGCATGTCAGCGGTGCGCAGTTCTGGTTCGAATCGATGCAGAACTGGCAGAGCGAGTTCCTGGCGGTGTTCGCGCTGGTGGTGTTGACCATCTGGCTGCGGCAGAAGGACTCCCCGCAATCCAAGCCGGTGCATGCGCCGCACCGGCAAACCGGCGATTGATTGCAGCGCGGCGGACGGTGTTGACCGCGGTCATGGATCCAGAGATGCGAACGCCGCGATCATTGCGCATCGCGGCATGGTTGCGATGGAACCCGCAATGAAGCGTTAGCGCGCCACGCTGCCCTTGGTCGAACCGGCGCCCGGGCCGGCGCCCAGGTCGGCACCGGTGGTCGGGTCGCTGTCCGGTTGCGACAGCGTGCGCGCGGCCAGTGCCTGCACTGCACTCTGTTCCAACGCGCTCAGCCCGACGCTGGGGACGCCGCTGCCACCGTCTACCGCCACCTGGCGGTTGCGGTCGGCGATCGCCTCCCACTGACTGCCGCTATTCCACGGCCCGTGCATGTCGCCGTCGCCCTGCGACATGTCGTAATAGCGGTCGGTGAAGGCGGGATCGCCCGGCAACTTGCCCGGCGGGAAGTTCGGCTCGATCGCGTACAGCGCCTTCTCGAAGGATTTCTGGTGCGCCACTTCGCGGGTCATCAGGAAGGTCAGCGCATCGACGATGCCGGGATCGTCGGTGACGTTGATCAGACGCTCGTACACGATCTTGGCGCGGGCCTCGGCGGCGATGTTCGAGCGCAGATCGGCCGTCGGTTCACCAATGCTGTCGACGTAGGCCGCACTCCACGGCACGCCGCTGGAGTTGACCAGGGCCGGGCCACCGCCGTAAAGGATCTGCTGGGTCTGGCTGGTGGTGTTGTTGAGGGTGAGGTTGCGCATCTCCTCGGCCTCGGCCATGCCTTCGGACAGCACCGCCTTCGGGCCCTGGTTGAGCATCGCGATGATCGAGCCGATGATTTCCAAGTGGCTGAGTTCCTCGGTGGCGATGTCGTACAGCAGATCCTTGCGGCCGGGATCGACCTCGCCGATGGCCTGGGTGAAGTAGCGCATCGCTGCGGCGAGCTCGCCCTGCGGGCCGCCGAATTGCTCCAGCATCAGCGAGGCCAGCGCCGGATCCGGACGCGCGACGCGCACCGTGTACATCAGCCGTTTGTTGTGCATGAACATGAATTTCTCCTGGAGTGCCGCCCGCACGTCACAACGACGCAATGGCGCGACCGGCGGCCGCGCATGGGGGATAGGCGTCTGGGACGCCGCGGCCCGCTGTCGCGAGCCGCGGCAGGGGCGGTCAGGCCGCCTTGCGCTTGCGCGATGCTTCTTCGTTGCCGCCCTGTTCGGCGAGCAGGGTCAGCTTCTCGTCGGTGGACTTCTCTTCGTCGAGCGTTTCCAGCAACAGGGTCAGCGCATCGTCCATGCCCAATTGCTTGGCCATGGCGGCGAGGGTGCCGTAAGACGCGATCTCGTAATGCTCGACCTTCTGCGCGCCACCGATCAGCGCGGCATCGCGCACCGGGCCGGCTTCGATCGACTCGATCACTTCCTTGCCTTCTTCCACCAGGCCCTCCATGGCGGCGCACTTGATCCGCTTCAGGTGCAGATTGCCTTTCTCGACGATCTGGTCGATGCGTTCGATCTGGCCCTGGGTTTCTTCCAGGTGCGCTTCGAACGCGGCGCGCAGCGCGGGGTTGGTGGCGGCGCGCGCCAGCCGCGGCAATGCCTTGGTCAACTGCTTCTCGGCGCTGTAGATGTCAGACAGCTCGTGGATGAACAGTTCGTCGATGGTCTTGATCGCCATTGGGAGTCTCCGGTAGTAAGGGAACGGTGCTGCGAGGAATGCGTACGCGTGGTGCCGCATACGACGGTGCTCAATGCTTGGCGGTTTCGCCTTCGGTGCGCTCGCGCTGCAGGAACGCCAGGACCGTGGCTTCCTGGTGTTCGATCAGCCATTCGGCCATGGCGATTTCCTGGTCGAGGATGGCGGCGCAGAGATCGGCGATCTCGGTCTGCCCGGCTTCCTTGGCGGCGATGACCAGCGCGCGATAGCTGGCGATCTCCACGTGCTCGAAGGCATAGCTCACGCCCAGGCTCTTGATCACTTCGTCGCTCATCATCGCGTTGCCGGCGGCGTGCACCGACGCCATCACGCTGGCCACCGTGCCCTTGATCGTCGGGATCGAGCCGTCCAGGATCTCGATGCAGCGCTTGACCTGTTCGGACTGATCACGGGTTTCGTTGACATGCTGCTCGATGCGCGCCTTCAGTTGTGGGTAGTGCTCCAGGCGGGCAGCCGTCGCGGTGAGCATGGTGTTGGCTTCCTGCTCCATCGCATAGGCGTCCTGCAGCCACTTCAACAAGCGTTCGGTGTTGCTTCGGGTCATGGATATCGCTCCAGATGTTGTGGCGACGCGCGGTGCACCGCGTCGCGCGTCCCTGTGTTTTTCCCCTGTACGACCACGCTAGACCTGCCGCCGTTAGAGCGGTTGCAGCGCAGGGTGAGTGCCATGCGAGATGCGGCGTGAGGGAACGTGCACAGGATCAGAGGAGGACATGCATCGCGCTTGCGGATGAACGTCCTGGCGACATCACCGCGCTTCCAAGCGGGATTGGGTGGCCGCCAGTGGGCGCAGTCGGGACTGAAGTCCCTCGCACAGAGATGCTTTCCGTAGAGACGCTTTGCGTGGTGAGCCGAGGTAAAGGTCGGTCCTGTTGTGGGAGGGACTTCAGTCCCGACGCGCTGCAGTCGGATTCGCCGGACTGCACCGCGTCGCCGTCGCCGTCGACTGCGCGAAGGCGACACGGTGCCAACGCGCTAGTGGTGTGCAAACACCGCGCGCTTCAGGGCTACGGGGATCCCCGTAGCCCCGTTTTCAAAGCGTCACTGCTCCGCCCGAAATCGTCAGCAAGGTGCCCGAGGTGTAGCTCGAGGTGTCCGCGGCCAGCAGCACATAGGCCGAGGCCAGTTCCGCCGGTTGCCCGGGGCGGCCGAACGGGGTCTGCTCGCCGAAGGTCCGCACCGACTCCTCGTCCATGCCGGCGGGAATGAAGGGCGTCCAGATCGGCCCCGGCAGCACCGCGTTGACCCGAATCTTCTTCTCGGCGAGCAGGCCGGCCAGGCCGATGGTCAGGTTGGCCAGCGCGCCCTTGGTCGCCGAGTACGGCAGGATGTTGGGCGTGGGCTTCTTCGAATTCACCGAGGCGGTGTTGATGATCGAACCGCCTTCGGGCATGTGCGGCAGCGCCAGCCGCACCAGGTGGAACGGCGCGTGCACGTTGGTGGCGAAGGTCTTTTCCCACTCGTCGAGGGTGATCTCGTCGAAACTGTGGAAATAGCGCTGGTAGGCGGCATTGTTCACCAGCACGTCGAGGCCGCCGAAGGCCTCGGCCACGGTCTTGATCAAGGTCTCGGCCTGCGCGCGGTCGCTGATATCGCAAGGATGCAGCAGCGCGCGCGCACCGGCGTCCTCGACCAGCTTGCCGATGCGTTCGGCATCGTCCTGCTCGTCGGGCAGATAGGCGATGGCCACGTCGGCGCCTTCGCGCGCATAGGCGATCGCCACCGCCGCGCCGATGCCGCTGTCGCCGCCGGTGATCAGGGTGCGCTTGCCCTGCAACAGGCCGTGGCCGACATAACTGTCTTCGCCGTGATCCGGTTTCGGATCCATGGCCTGGGTCTTGCCGGGGAAGGACTGCTGCTGCGCCTTGAACGGCGGCGAGGGATAGTTCGGAACGGCCATGTGCGTACCTCGTTGGGGGAGTGTCCAACGAGGGTGGGCAGGTGCAGGTAAAGCCGGGGCCAAGGCCATGTCGGCGGCATGTCACGACGTCGGCGCAGGCCCGCGCTGGGCGGCGTTGTGCGGCGGCAGGCGCTGTCGCGCCGCGCACTCAGCTCGCGGCGAGCGTGCGCGAACCGACGATGATCATGCGCAGCATCGCGGTGATCTGCCGGATCAGTTCCGGGTCCTTTTCCGGCGGCAGGTCCATCGCGGTGGCGCCCATCGCGAACACCAGCCGGGTGATCGCCTTGGACACCAGCGCCGGCTCGTGCAGCGGCGCGCCTTCCAGCGCGGCCAGGCGGATCAGGTCCACCCGCAGCTCGTCCTCGAAATAGTTCAGCTCGCGGTCCACCGCGTGCTTGAACGCATCAGAGCCGACCGTGCCCTCGCGTAACAGGACGTGCAGCAGCTTGTCGTCGGCGCGCAACTGTTCCATGAAAGTCTCCACGGAACTGAGGATGATGCTGCGGCGGTTGCCGGCGGCGCGCTGCCGGGCCTGGCCGATGATGGTGCGCAGCGAGCTGCCGGCCAGGTCGATCAGCGCCACTGCCAGCTCGTCCATGTCGCGGAACTGGCGATAGAAGCTGTTGGGGGCGATGCCGGCCTCGCGGGTGACCTCGCGCAGGCTCAGCGTGGACACGCTGCGGTGCGGCCCGATCAGCTTCAGCGCCGCCGCCAGCAGGTCTTCGCGCGAGATCGCGCCTTTGCGGGCGGCGGGCGTGTCCGCGGACGGGGAAGGGGAGAGCGTCGTCATGGGCAGACCGGGCCGGGCAATGGCGGATGATACCGCCTCCGCGGAATGCACAACTGTATAGACATTTGTATCTGCGCCTGTATAGTGGACCCCATGAACGCTGCCCGCCGTCCCGCCAAGCTTCGCCCCGCTACCCGCGCCTTGCGCGCCTGGGTCAAGCCGGACGTGTTCGATTTCTGGTCCACCCGGCTGCATCCGCTGTGGACCTGGCAGCGTCCCCGCGCGCGCCTGGTGCAGCGCGAGGCCGCCAGCCGCGACGCGGTGACCCTGGTGCTGCAGCCCAACCGCCACTGGCGCGGGCTGCGCGCCGGCCAGCACGTGGAACTGGGCGTGGAGATCGACGGCCGCCGCCTGCTGCGCAGCTACAGCCCCACGCCGTTGCCGGGCGGGCGCCTGGCGATCACGGTCAAGACCGTCGACGGCGGCCGGGTCAGCCAGTACCTGGCCGGCGCCGCGCGTATCGGCGAAGTGTTCGAACTCGGCCAGGCCTATGGCGAGATGGTGCTGCCGACCGCGCCGCACGGCCGCTGGCTGTTGCTGGCCGCCGGCAGCGGCATCACCCCGATGCGCGCCTTGCTGCGGCAACTGGCCGATGCCGGCATGCCGGCCGACGTCGACCTGCTGTACTGGGCGCGGCGCCACGACCAGGTCTGCTTCCGCGAGGAACTGCAGGCGTTGGCCGCGGCGCATCCGCGCTTCCGCCTGCAGTTGGCCATCACCGGCGAGGGCGAAACGCCGGCGCCGCGCGTGGACATGCTGCCGCTGGAATCCCTGGGCAATCTGGAGCAGGCGCAGGTGCTGGCCTGCGGCCCGGGTGGCTTCGTGCAGTCCGCGCGTGCGCGCCTGCAGCATCGTGTGGCGCGCTTCCAGGCCGAAGCGTTCAGCGCGCCGCCGGCCCCGGCCGATGTCGAGCAGGGCACCGTAGCGGTGACCCTGGCGCGCAGCGGCCGCGTGCTGCAACTGCCGCGCGGCCAGTCGCTGCTCACCGCATTGGAAGCCGAAGGCCTGCGGCCCAAGCACGGCTGCCGCATGGGCATTTGCAACAGCTGCGCCTGCGGCAAACAGGCCGGCGTCACCCGCGATCTGCTCAGCGGCGCCCACGCCGCCGAACCCGGTTCGCTGAAGCTGTGCGTCAACAGCGCCAGCAGCGACCTGACCCTGGACCTCTGAAGGATTTCCCCATGGCGCTCCCCCGCAACCGCGCACTCACCCCGGCCGAACTGCAGGCCTTCGGCGACGAGCTGGATGCGCTGCGCACGCGCACGCTCGCCGACCTCGGCGCGCGCGATGCGCGCTACATCCGCCGCATCGTCGCCGCGGTGCGCTACACCGGCGTGGCCGGCCGCGCGCTGCTGTTCCTGGGCGCCTTCGTGCACAGCGTGCTGCTGCCGGCGTGGATCGCCGGCGTGCTGCTGCTGACCCTGTCCAAGATCCTGGAGAACATGGAGCTGGGTCACAACGTGATGCACGGCCAGTACGACTGGATGGGCGATGCGCACCTGAACGGCAACACCTACGAGTGGGACATCGTCGCCACCGGCGACAACTGGCGCAAGACGCACAACTTCAAGCACCACACCTACACCAACGTGCGCGGCTTGGACGACGACATCGGCTACGGCCTGCTGCGCATCTTCCCCGAGCAGCGCTGGCGTCCGTTCTACCTGGCGCAGCCGTTCATCGCGGTGGTGTTCGCGCTGCTGTTCGAATGGGGCGTGGCGATCCAGGACCTGCGCCTGGGCCGCTGGCTGGCCGGCAAGATGAAGCGCGGCGAATTGAAGCGGTCGTTCCTGCCGGTCGGGCGCAAGATGGGCCGGCAGATCTTCAAGGACTACATCCTGTTTCCGGCGCTGGCCGGGCCGTTCTTCCTGCCGGTGCTGCTGGGCAACCTGACCGCCAACGTGCTGCGCAGCATCTGGACCTTCGTGATCATCTTCTGCGGTCACTTCACCGCCGATGCCGAGACCTTCCCCAAGGACTCGATCAAGAACGAGTCGCGCGGGCACTGGTACCTGCGGCAACTGCGCGGTTCGTCCAACCTGGCCGGCGGCAAGCTGCTGAACGTGCTCTCGGGCAACCTCAGCCACCAGATCGAGCACCATTTCTTCCCGGACGTGCCGGCCAACCGCTACGCGGCGCTGGCGGTGCAGGTGCGCGAGATCTGCGCGCGCTACGGCCAGCACTACAACACCGGCTCGCTGCCCAAACAGTTCGGCCAGGTGGTGTGGCGGATCCTGCGCCATGCCTTCCCGAGCCGGCCGCGCCCGGTGCGCGCGCTGCAGGCGGCGACGCAGCAGGCCGGCTGAGCACTGCACGCAGGAACTCACAAAGGCGGGGGCGACCCCGCCTTTTTCGTTGGCTCCGCGCTGGCGCGGTGTGCACGTCTCGCTCACGGCGCGCTTCAGATCATCCGGAGCGCCTGCAGAGGCCGGCGGCTGTGGCGCAGGCATCTCCGGTTGCGCGAGGGCCTGCGATGAAACCTGCCAAACTGTTCAATGTCGTCGCCAAGAAGGCGTCCTATGCCGCCGGCACGCCATGGACGTTCTGCATCGCCGTGGCGATCGTGCTGATCTGGGGCCTCAGCGGGCCGGTGTTCGGCTTCAACGACACCTGGCAACTGGTCATCAACACCGGCACCACCATCATCACCTTCCTGATGGTGTTCCTGATCCAGCACACCCAGAACGCCGACACCGCGGCGATGCAGATCAAGCTCGACGAGCTGATCCGGGTCAGTGCCAAGGCCAACAACGAGCTGCTGGATCTGGAAGAGCTGGACGAGAAGCGGTTGGAAGAGATCCGCCGCCAGTACGAGGAACTGGCGCGCAAGGCCGGCGCGGAACTGCGCGCGCGCAACGCCCGCCACGGCGATGGCCGCGACACCCACGATCGCCTCGAAGGCTGAGCTGAAACCACGCGGCTGCCGACGGCGGGCGACGTGTCGGCCACGAGCGCGACACGCCGCTGCGCGCCGCAGGGATCAGGCCGGTACGGCGCCGTCCGGATCGTCCGTGCTGGCAGTGGTCGACGCGCGCTCGGCGGCCTGCAGGGTGTCGCCGTGCGGCGGCGTGGCGCGGCCGTCGTCGGGTTCGGCAGGCGGCATCGACGAGACGGTGTCGGAGAGCGGGGGTTGGCTCCGACGGCGATAGGCGCGGATCGCGGCGAAGGCCGTGCCGGCCAACGCCAGTTTCCAGAGTAGACCAGACATCGCGAGATTCCAGTGCGGAAGGAGCCGCCAGCGTCGGCCAGCGCGGGTGGCGCAGGCGTGCACGTCGCGTGCGTGCGGCGTGGTGCCGCCGGCGGGATGCGTTGCAACGCCAACCGCACCAGGCGCTGAACGAAGGCGAGGTGCGTGCCTGCATGCGCCATCGGCGCCACGCCTCGGTAACGCGCGCGGTGCGACCATGCCGCTCCCCACCCGGAGATAAGCGCGTATGTCCAAGCAGACCATGGCCCGCCTGCTCGCCGAAACCCTGCACAGCGCGGGCGTGGAGCGGATCTGGGGCGTCACCGGCGACAGCCTCAACGGCCTGACCGACGCGCTGCGGCAGATGGACAGCATCGAATGGATGCACGTGCGCCACGAGGAAGTGGCGGCCTTCGCCGCCGGTGCCGAAGCCGCGGTCAGCGGCAAGCTGGCGGTGTGCGCCGGCAGCTGCGGGCCGGGCAACCTGCACCTGATCAACGGGCTGTTCGATTGCCACCGCAGCCACCAGCCGGTGCTGGCCATCGCCGCGCATATCCCGTCCTCGGAGATCGGCCTGAGCTATTTCCAGGAGACGCATCCGCAGGAACTGTTCCGCGAGTGCAGCCACTATGTCGAACTGGTGACCAATCCGGCGCAGATGCCGGAGGTGCTGCAACGGGCGATGCGCACGGCGATCCTGCGCCGCGGCGTCGCCGTGGTGGTGATCCCCGGCGACGTCGCGCTGCAGGAGATGCCCAAGGGCACGCCGACGGCCTGGCCGGCGCTGGCTGCGCCGCGCATCCTGCCGGCCGACGCCGACGTGGCCACGCTGGCCGACCTGCTGCAGGCGAGCAAGGCCACCACCTTGCTGTGCGGCAGCGGCTGCGCCGGCGCGCACGACGAGGTGGTGGCGCTGGCCGATGCGCTCGGCGCGCCGATCGTGCACGCGCTGCGCGGCAAGGAACACGTGGAGTGGGACAACCCCTTCGACGTCGGCATGACCGGCCTGATCGGCTTCAGTTCCGGCTACCAGGCCATGCTCAATTGCGACACCTTGCTGATGCTCGGCACCGACTTCCCGTACCGGCAGTTCTATCCCAAGGACGCCACCATCGTGCAGGTGGACAACGACCCGGCCGCGCTGGGGCGGCGCACCCCGCTGCAGCTGGGCATCGCCGCCGACGTGCGCGAAACCATCGCCGCGCTGCTGCCGCGGTTGCAGCGGCGCGAGGACCGCGGCTTCCTGGAGAAGTCGCTGGCCCACTACCGCAAGGCGCGCGAGGGCCTGGACGACCTGGCGGTGGCCTCGGCGCCCGGCGAGCCGCTGCATCCGCAGTTCGTCACCCGCATGGTCGATGCGCTGGCCGACGCCGATGCGATCTTCACCTGCGACGTGGGCACGCCGACGGTGTGGGCGGCGCGCTACCTGACCATGAACGGCCAGCGCCGCCTGCTCGGGTCGTTCAACCACGGCTCCATGGCCAATGCGATGCCGCAGGCGCTGGGCGCGCAGGCGCAGTTCCCGCGCCGGCAGGTGATCTCGCTGTCCGGCGATGGCGGCTTCACCATGCTGATGGGCGATTTCATCACCCTGGCGCAACTGGGCCTGCCGGTGAAGGTGGTGGTCTACAACAACGGCTCGCTGGGCTTCGTGGCGATGGAGATGAAGTCGGCCGGTTACCTGGACACCGGCACCGATCTGAACAATCCGGACTTCGCGGCGATGAGCAATGCCATGGGCATCCTGGGCCTGCGCGTGGACGAATCGGCGCAACTGGAGCTGGCGTTGCGCGAAGCGTTCGCGCATCCCGGCCCGGCGCTGGTGGACGTGCGCGTGGCCAGCCAGGAGCTGGCGATCCCGCCGGCGGTCAAGCTGGAGCAGGCCAAGGGCCTGGGCCTGTACCTGCTGCGCGCGGTGATGAGCGGGCGCGGCGACGAGGTGCTGGAACTGGTCAAGACCAATCTGCGCTGAGCGCGGCCAGCGACACCGCGGCGCCGCCGGGCATCCGCATGGGCGGCTCGTACACTGCGGTTGCCGCGCGCCGTCCGAATCCCCTGGCATCTGCGCGCGCCGTTTCGCCAGTCACGCCGAGTCGCGACACCTCGGCGTCCCGGTTACGATCGCCGCGGTTCGCTCCGCCTCTTCCGTCGCGCCCAAGGTAGGCCATGCCCCGTTCGCTGTTGCGGCAACTGCTGCTGATCTGGATCGTGATCGCCGCCGCCTGCGTCGGCATGGCGGTGGTGCTGGTCGGGCTGTACCGGCACAGCGAGGGCGTGCGCAGCGAGCGCGCGCAGACCGGGCTGCGCGAGGTGTGCACGCGCATGGTGCAGCGCTACAACGGCGCCAGCGCCGCGGCCCACGGCAGCGACGGCACCGGCCTGGCCGCGGTAGTGTCGCAGTTGGTGCTGGCCGACGCCGCCGGCGTGGAAGGCGGCTTCTGGGACCGCCAGCGCGGCTTCGTCGCCTACGCCTATCCGACCTACGACGGCAGCGAGCACAAGACCGACGTGCCCTCGGCCGAGCGCAACGTCATCGTCGCCACCGCGCAGCGCGGGGTGGAGGCGCAGCATCCGGTGGACTATCGCCGCGACGGCCAGCGCGAGAGCCTGCTGATCGCGGCCTGCCCGCTGGACCGCACCGCCGCGGCCTGGGCCATGACCCGGGTCGCTTCCAGCGACGCCGCGGCCAGCCTGCCGCTGGCGCTGGGCCTGGCGCTGATCCTGGCGCTGGTGGTGGTCTCGGCGCTGGCGCTGGGGTGGGTGGTGCGGCGCTGGAGCCAGCGCCTGCAGGGCATCCAGCAGGCCCTGGCGACGCCGGCCGAGGTGCCGCAGATCCCGCGCACCGGCGCGCCGGAACTGGACCGGCTCGGCGCCGCGGTCACCGACTACGCGCAGCGCAGCGCGCAGGCGCTGGCCGAAGCCCGCCGGCTCGGCGAGGAACTGTCGCGGCACGAACGCCTGGCCGCGCTCGGGCGCATGACCGCGACCGTGGCGCACGAGATCCGCAACCCGATCGCGACCCTGCGCCTGGCGCTGGAAAACCAGATCGCCGCGCGCGCGGACGGTGTCGACGATGCCCAGGCGCAGCTGATGCTGGCGCAGATCCAGCGCCTGGACGGGGTGGTGGAAAGCCTGCTCGGCATGGTCCAGCCGATCCGCCTGCACCGGCAGACGGTGGACCTGCAGCCATGGCTGCAGGCACTGCTGGACCCGGCCGACTGGGACGGGCAGACGCCGCCGATCGCGTTGCGCCTGCAGGCGGCGCCGGCGCAATGGATGCTGGATCCGCAACAGGCCGCGCGCGCCCTGCACAACCTGCTGCGCAACGCCCTGCAGCACGCCACGCCCGGCACCGAGGTGACCCTGGCGGCGCAGGCCGAGGACGACCTGCTGCGCCTGCGCGTGCGCAACCAGGGCGCGCCGGTGCCGGCCCCGGTGGCCGCGCATCTGTTCGAGCCGTTCGCCAGCGGCCGCAGCGACGGTAACGGCCTGGGCCTGGCGCTGGTGCGCGAGATCGCCCGCGCCCATGGCGGCGAGGCGCACTACACGCATCGCGACGGCATCACCGAGTTCAGCCTGGAGCTGCCATGGCGCGCATCCTGATCATCGACGACGACCTGGCGTTCCTGAGTACCTTGCAGGCCACGCTGCGCTCGTTCGGCCACGAGGCGATCGCCATGGCCGACCCGCGCGAGGGCCTGGCGCGCCTGCGCGAGGGCGGCATCGACCTGGCCTTCGTCGACTTCCGCATGCCCGGCATGGACGGCATCGCGCTGATGCGCGCGCGCCAGGACGACGCGCAGGCGATGCGCGTGCCGTTGGTGATGCTCACCGCGCATGCATCCAGCGGCAACACCATCGAGGCGATGAAGCTCGGCGCCTTCGATCACCTGGTCAAGCCGGTGGGCCGCGCCGACATCGCCGAGGTGGTCGAGCGCGCACTGCGCAGCCGCGGCGACGCCGCGCCGGAGGCCGCACCGGCGATGCCGGCCGAGGAGGACGACGCGCTGCTCGGCCACAGCGCGGCGATGCGCACCGTGCACAAGCGCATCGGACTGGCCGCCGCTTCCGACCTGCCGGTGCTGATCACCGGCGAGACCGGCACCGGCAAGGAACTGGCGGCGCGTGCGCTGCACCGCGCCAGCGCCCGCGCCAAGCAGCCGTTCGTGGCGATCAATTGCGCCGCGATCCCCGCCGAGCTGATGGAGAGCGAACTGTTCGGCTACCGCAAGGGCGCGTTCTCCGGCGCGGTGAGCGACCGCAACGGCCTGATCCGCGACGCCGACGGCGGCACCCTGTTCCTCGATGAGATCGGCGACATGCCGTTGCCGATGCAGGCCAAGCTGCTGCGTTTCCTGCAGGAAGGCGAGGTCTCGCCGCTGGGCGGGCGCGGCGCGCAGAAGGTGGACGTGCGGGTGATCGCCGCCACCCACCGCGACCTGCTGCAGGCGGTGGACGCCGGGCGCTTCCGCAGCGACCTGCGCTACCGGCTCAACGTGGTGCCGATCGAACTGCCGCCGCTGCGTGAGCGCGGCGACGACATCCTGTTGCTCGCCCAGCACTTCCTCGCCGCCGGCGCCAGCGCGCCGCAGACCCTGTCTGCGGCGGCGCAGGCACGCCTGCGCGCCTATCCCTGGCCTGGCAACGTGCGCGAACTGCGCAACGCCATGCAGCGCTGCCAGGTGCTGGTGCGCGCGCCGGTGGTCGAGGCGCACGACCTGGACGAGCTGCTGGCGGCGTCGCCGCCGGCCGAGGCGCCGACGGCGCTGGAAACCGACGCGTTGACCCTGCCGCAGGCGATCGCGCAACTGGAACGGCAGATGATCCAGGCGGCGCTGTCGCAGGCCCACGGCAACCGCGCCGAGGCCGCACGCCGGCTCGGCATCCATCGCCAGCTGCTGTACCGCAAGCTCGACGAGTACGGGCTATAGGCGGCGCGTTGGCGCGCCGCCGGGGGTGGGGATTGGGGATTCGTCAAAGCGGGTGTCGTGGCCTGATGGCAGGCGCTTTTACGAATCCCCAATCCCAAATCCCCAATCCCTTTCCATCCACACCTGTCCGCAAAGCGGACAGGTGTGGATGGAAAGGAGACATCACCGAAGCCAGGTCGGCGCAAGATAGATTTAAAAATCAATGACTTAAAAGTTGGCACGGCCTCTGCACTATCTCTCCTGCGAGCGGCGCCCCCTTGCCGCTCAGGAGAACGTCCATGATCCGTCGTAGCGCACTCGCTCTGTCCCTGGTGCTGGCCACCGCCGCTGCCGCTGCCACCGCGCAGGTGCCGGCGCCGCCCGCACCTCCCGCCCCGCCGGCGCCCGGCAGCGTTCCGGCACCGCCGCCGCCGCCCGCGCCCCTTGTTGCGGCCACGCCGGTGCGCGTGGACGGCACCGTCGAGCGCTTCATGCTCAACCCCAACGGCGACGTCGATGGTCTGTGGCTGATGGACGGCACCCAGGTGAGCTTCCCGCCGCACCTGTCGGCCGACCTGCAGGCCGCGGTGCGCCGTGGCGATGCGGTGTCGGTGCAGGGCTATCGCCTGGGCAGCCTGCCGCTGCTGCAGGCCAGCACCATCACCGCGCGCCGCAGCGGCAAGCAGGTGGTCGACCGCCCGCCGAACCCGATGACGCCGCCGCCGGCGCCCCCGGCACCGCCGGCCCTGACCCCGCTGCAGGCCGATGGCCGCATCGAGCGGCTGGTCTATGGTCCGCGCGGCGACACCGCCGGCGTGCTGCTCAGCGACGGCACCGTGGTGCGCATGCCGCCGCCCGCCGCCCTGCAGTACAGCGAACTGCTGCGGCCCGGTGCGCGTCTGAGCGTCAACGGCTTCGGCGTGCTGACCCAGGTTGGCCGCTCGGTGGAAGCCACCCAGATCGGCCGCGATCGCAATTCGTTGCAGGCCGTGTTCGCGCCGCCGGCCCCGCCTGCGCCTCCGGCTGCGCCGCCGCCGGGCGCGCCGGGTGCGCCGGCCGCCCCGCCGCCGCCGGCACCGCGCTGATCCAGGCGCTGCCACATCGCGCCTGACCCATGCGCCCGCCGTTCGCGGCGGGCGCTGCCGGCCCCCGCCGGCATCCCCCTTGTTCGTCTGGAGAATGCAATGCATTGGGTCGATCCCGATTCCCTGCCGGAAACCCGCGGCACGCTCGCGCGCTTCCTGCTCAACCCCAAGGCCGACGTCGACGGCCTGCTGTTCGACGATGGCACCGAAGTGCACACCCCGCCGCACCTGTCGGCGCAACTGCTGAAGGCGCTGCGTCCGGGCGCCGGCCTCGGCGTGCGCGGGCTCAAGTCGCGCGGTGCCGACGTGCTGGTGGCGCTGGCGGTCGATCCCGACGGCGCCGAGCGCATCGTCGACGAAGGTCCGCATGCCGCGCCCCACGCGCCGAAGCCCAAGCCGCCGGCCACGCCCAAGCCCGCGCAGGACGCGGTGCGCCACGCCGGCACCATCGCGCGCCTGCTGCACGGCCCGCACGGGCAGGTGCATGGCGCGCTGCTGGAGGATGGGCTGATCGTGCGCTTCCCGCCGCACGCGGTGCCGGAGCCGGCGCACTGGCTGGCCGCCGGCAAGCCGCTGGCGGCGGAAGGCGAGCGGCTGGCGTCCGCGCATGGCCAGGTGCTGCACGCGCAGGCGCTGGGCGCCAGCGCCGCGACGCTGCAGCCGTTGCCGCCGAAGCCGAAGCCGCCCAAGCCTCATCACAAGCCGTTGCACGCGCATGCGGATGATGCGGCGCCGAAGCATGGGCCCAAGGCGAAACCGAAGCCCAAGCCGAAGTCCCACTAAGTCCCACGTCGTCGCGGCGGTGCGCCTCGGGCCACCGCCGCGGCTGTGTTCCCACCGCCTCTCCAGGACACCGTCATGCCGCCCGTCGCGCCTGCGCAGCACCACGATTTCCTGCGACTGTCGCCGCGCCCGCGGTCGGCGGTGCGCGCATGAGCGGCGCCGGTCCAGGCCCGCGCCAGCGCCCGCGCGGCACGCGTGCGCTGGAAGCGCTCAACTTCACCATGGCCGACGTGCAGGACGGACTCGGCCCGTTCCTGAGCGTGTTCCTGCAATCCAAGGGCTGGTCGCTGGGCGCGATCGGTTCGGTGATGACCGCCGGCGGCATCGTCGGCATGCTCGCCACCACCCCGGGCGGCGCGCTGGTCGATGCGACCAAGCGCAAGCGCAGCATCGTGGTGGTCGGCTGCAGCATGATCCTGCTGGCCTCGGCGCTGCTGTGGTGGTCGCCGACGCTGCCGGGCGTCATCGCCGCGCAGGTGATGACCGCGCTCGCCGCCGCGGCGCTGGGGCCGGCGCTGTCCGGCATCACCCTGGGCCTGGTGCGGCAGGCCGGCTTCGATCACCAGATCGCGCGCAACCAGGTCGGAAGCCATGCCGGCAACGTGGTGGCCGCGGCGCTGGCCGGCGTGCTCGGCTGGAAATTCGGTTTCGGCGCGGTGTTCGTGCTGACCGGCTGCTTCGGCGTGCTGGCGATCGTCTCGGTGTTGATGATCCCGCGCGATGCGATCGATCATCGCGCCGCGCGCGGCATGGCCGACGCGGACGACGCCAACGCTGCGCACGTCAGTGGCTGGTCGGTGCTGCTGACCTGCAAGCCGTTGCTGGTGCTGGCCGCGGCGCTGGCGCTGTTCCACCTCGGCAATGCGGCGATGCTGCCGCTGTACGGCATGGCGGTGGTGGCCGCGCACCAGGGCGATCCGAACGCGCTGACCGCCACCACCATCATCGTCGCCCAGGCCACCATGGTGCTGGCCTCGCTGCTGGCGATGCGCCTGATCCGCGTGCGCGGGCACTGGTGGGTGCTGCTGCTGACCTTCCTGGCGCTGCCGCTGCGCGGGCTGATCGCCGCCAGCGTCATCCACACCTGGGGCGTGTTCCCGGTGCAGATCCTCGACGGCGTCGGCGCCGGCCTGCAGAGCGTGGCGGTGCCGGCGCTGGTGGCGCACCTGCTGCAGGGCACCGGCCGGGTCAACGTGGGGCAGGGTGCGGTGATGACGATGCAGGGCGTCGGCGCGGCGCTGAGCCCGGCGCTGGGCGGCTGGATCGCGCAGGGGTTCGGCTACCGCGCCGCGTTCCTGCTGCTGGGCGGCATTTCGTTGCTGTCGCTGGCCTTGTGGGTGGGCATGCGCAAGCACCTGGTGACGGCGAAGCGCGACCGCGCAGCCGACGAACCGGTACCGCCGCTGCCGGCCTAGTTCTCAGCCCGGCGCGACGC
The DNA here is from genome assembly GCF_056725085.1 of Xanthomonas sp. NCPPB 901. NCBI lineage: Bacteria > Pseudomonadati > Pseudomonadota > Gammaproteobacteria > Lysobacterales > Lysobacteraceae > Xanthomonas > Xanthomonas sp. NCPPB 901. The sequence continues at coordinate 886,571 of NZ_CM161511.1, forward strand.
CGGGCACCACCTCGCAGGCGATGCCAGCGTCGGTCAACTGCGCCGCCAGCGCCGCATGCGGCGGCTGCCGGAACGCATCGCCCGGCAGCAGGCTGACCACGCGCTGCCCGGCCTGCGCCTGTTCGACCAGTAGCGCCAGGTGCGCGGCCGGATCGTCCGGCAATGGCTGGCGGCTGGCATCGCGGCGCGCCAGGCTCAGCACCGCCGCGCTCACCTGGGCACCGCACAGCAGCAGGTCGGCCTGGTTGAGCGCCCGCAGCGCCTTCAGCGTCAACGCGCCGGGGTCGCCGGTGCCGGTGCCGACCAGCCACACGCTGCCCTGCCGCGGTACCGCGTCGCTGTGTTGCAGGCTGTCGGCGAAGGCCTGTTCGGCGGCGTCGCGCTGGCCGCTCTGCAGCAGCGTCTGTACCGGTCCTTGCAGTATCTGTTCGAACCAGCGCCGGCGCTGCGGCAGGTCCGGCAGGCGCGCGCGGATCGCCGCGCGGTGGCGCGCGAACAATTGCGCCAGTTCGGCGTAGGAATGGTCCAGTTCGGTTTCCCAGCGCTCGCGCAGGCGCCGCGCCAGCATCGGCGCCGCGCCGCTGGAGGAGATCGCGATCAACAGCGGATCGCGGTCGATGATCGCCGGCACCTGGAACGTCGACAGCGCGGCGTCGTCCACAACGTTGACCCACTTGCGCCGCGCCCCGGCCTGTTCGGCCAGTTGCCGGTTGAACGCGTCGTCGTCGGTGGCCGCCACCACCAGCCAGGCGGCGTCCAGCCACTGCGGATCGAAGGCGCCGTCGGCGCTCTGCAACCGGCCCTGCGCCAGCCACTGCGCCACCGTGGCATTGAGCGCGTGCGCGTAGACCAGCACGTCGGCGCCGGCGTGCAGCAGCGCCTCGATCTTGCGCATCGCCACCTCGCCACCGCCCACCACCAGCACGCGGCGTCCGGCCAGGTCGGCGAACAGGGGATATAGCGGCATGTGGGTTCCTTGGCTGGGGTGGCTCGTGGCCGTCATGGTGCATGCCACCATCCGGTGGCGCCAACCCCTGGTTCGCGGTGTGGGCCGCGGTGAGCAACGATACGGAAAGCCGATTGGCAATGGCGCCAGGCGCTACTGCTGTCAGGTGAACTGGATGCCGCGTGCGCCCTCGCCAGTCTTGTCTCGGCTGAAGGTGCCGGATGGATGGGATGCGCGCAAATTAGAGTCTCGTGCGGCAGATGAATGCGCCCAGGCAGGCTGCTTGAGTTGCCTTTTAGGTGTATGTACAGTGTATATACATCCATTGCATCAGAGCCGTGCTGTCCCGCCTTGGGGGCACGCCAGGGCAGGAGAACACGCCATGAGTAGTGCCGCCAGCAAGATCATCAATTTCCGAGCGCCAGCGGCCAAGCAAGCATTGATCGATCAGGCTGCGCAACTGAGTGGCATGAACCGGACCGAGTTCATTCTTGAAGCCGCCTGCGAGAAGGCGCGTCAGGTCCTGTTGGACCAGACCCGCTTTACGCTGAGCCCACAGGGTCTGCGGCGTTTCAATGCGATGCTCGATGCCCCACTGGAGCAGAATGCGCCGCTCCGCCGCTTGTTGGCGACGCCCGCGCCCTGGGAGCGCTGAGCGTTGCTTGCTGCGCCTTGTCCGCTTGAGAAACGGCATTTGCTTGACGAGTTCGCTTGCAGCGCACCAGAACTGAGCAAATGGTTGCGGGAGCGTGCGTTGCAGAACCAGGCCTCCAACGCCTCACGATGCTTCGTCGTCTGCGATCGGGAAGAGCGCGTTGTGGGTTACTACGCGTTGGCCGCCGGTGCAGTCAGCCACGAAGAAGCGCCAGGCCGTATTCGTCGCAACATGCCTAAAGCGATTCCAGTCATTGTCCTTGGGCGCTTGGCCGTACATGCCGATTGGGTCGGTCAGGGCATCGGCACCGGTTTGCTGAAAGATGCCGTGCAACGCGCGCTGCAGGTGGGCGAACACATCGGCGCCCGCGCGTTGCTGTGCCACGCCATCGACGATGCAGCGAAGGCGTTCTATCTGAAGCACGGCTTCTTCGCCTCGCCGATCCATGCCATGACGGTCATGCTGCCGTTGGCGTGATGCACGATGCCCGCGCTTTTTTCCCGGGGCACTGTGCTTCGCATTGCTTCTACATGATCTAGTCGACTGTCGCGGCATCACTTGACCGCGCCGCGCCACGGCAAAGACAGCTAGCCCACTGCTGAAACGGCTGGCGTATGATCCGCACTCTTCGCCCTCCCGAACCGGCATCATGGATCGAGCCCGTCCGCCGCTTGACTGGACACGCGTGTCGGCGTGGGTTTTTCTTGCCGCGCTGCTGTGGTGCATGGCGCCCGCCATGGCGCAGACCGCGCGCAAGCCCTCGGCCTACGAGCAACGCCCAGGTCGCGATGGCGTCGCGCAGCCGGCGACGGGGCCGGATTCCCTGTCACGCCTCGACAGCCGCGTGCAGTTCCTGCAGTTCGCGCGGGTCTACGACGCCGGCACCGCGCTGGAACTGCCGCATCTGCTGTTCGTGATCGACCGGCAGCAGGGCGGGCGCGTCTATTACCTCAACACCCTGCGGTTCGCGTTGCACGAACAGTTCGTGCGCCAGCGTCTGGCGCCGGGCATGGGCAAGGCGGCGCTCAAGGCGCAGTACCGCGATCCGCAGCGGCGCTTCCTGTTCGGCACCCTGAGCTGGCACCAGGATCTGCCGGGCTATACCTATGAGTTCTGGGAGGGCGACGTCCTCACCGCGCCTTTGTTGCAGCAGACCGATGCGGCTTTGCGTGGCTCGTTCTACGACGCGCTAAGGTTCAAGACCAATTCCACGCTGCAAGAGCAACTAGCCAATAGCGCCGGCCTGGCGTTCGTCACCCAGGAGGCGCTGCTGCGCGAGCAGCGCTTCCTGCCGTTGAACACCGGCCGTGCCGAGGGGCGGCTGCGCATCGTGCGCTTGCAGGCGCAGTTCCGCACGCTGTCGCCGCGCGATATCCCGGTGCTGGACGAGGTGCCGATCGCGCTGGCGCCGGTGGCCGGGTTGGTCACGCAGCGTCCGTCTACGCTGTTGTCGCACGTCAACCTGCTGGCCAAGGGCTGGGGCATTCCCAACGTGTACGTGCGCGATGCGCAGGCGGCGTTGCGCCAGTACGACGGCCGCTGGGTGCGACTGGACGTCACCCACAATGACTACCGGGTGACGCCGCTGGCGGGTCCGCCGGCGGCCGCACCCGCCGCCGTCCCACGCACCGCGGCCCCCATGCTGCCGCGTTCGAACCTGAGCGTGGCCGTACTCAAGCCATTGGCGGTGCTGCGCGCCCGCGACAGCCGCGCCTGCGGAAGCAAGGCGGCTAATCTCGGCACGCTGAAAGCGGTGCTGCCGCCGGCCGCGCGCGTTCCGGATGGCTTCTGCGTTCCGTTCGCGTTCTACCAGGCAACGATGCAACGCCTGCAGGTCGACCAGCGCCTGCGCGACCTGCAGCGCCGGCCCGGCTTCGCCACCGACGCGGACGTGCGCCGCACCGCGCTGGCCGCGTTGCGCGCCGAGATCGCCGACGCCGCGCCCGATCCCGCCTTCGTGCGCGCGCTGGAGGCGCAGTGGCGCGATCAGTTGCATGGCGCCGGCGTGTTCGTGCGCAGTTCGTCCAACTCCGAGGATCTGCCCGGTTTCAGCGGCGCGGGCCTGTACACCACCGTGCCCAACGTCACCCGCGCCGATGCGTTGGCCAAGGCCGTGCAGACGGTGTGGGCGTCGGTGTACAACTTTGAGGCCTACGAAGCGCGCGCCGCCGCCGGCCTGCCGCAGAACGCGGTGGCCATGGCGGTGCTGGTGCAACTGGCGGCGCCGTCCGACAGTTCCGGGGTGATGATCACCCGCGACCCGTTCGATGCCGCGCGCCGCCATGTCACTTACATCTCGGCCAAGCGCGGCCTGGGCATTCGCGTGGTCGAGGGCAAGCGCCAGGCCGAGCAGGTGATGTATTCGAGCTGGTCCAAGGCGGTGCAGGTGCTGAGCCGCTCGGCCGAGGACACCCAACTCGTGGCCAACGCCGCTGGCGGCGTGCGCGAAGTGCCCATCACCGGCACCCACCAGGTACTGACCGACGCCCTCATCGCGCGACTGGCCAAGGTCGGCGCGGTGACCAAGCAGGCGCTGGGTGGCGTGGATCAGGACATCGAATGGGCTGTGGTCGGCGACGAGGTGCTGGTGTTGCAGGCGCGGCCGTATGTGGATCGAGGTGCGCGCTAGGTGAGCATCACGCTACAAATCGATGTCTACTCTGGGGAGTAGCAGTTCAGGACACGATTTGGATGGACTGACGCTTATGCTTATTTTTGAAGATTAAAGGGACGTCACATCTGTGAAAAAGCAACTGGCTCGCCTGATTCAGGATTATCAAGCGAAGGTCCATGAGGCTTTGGTGCTTATGCATAGGTCTGGCATTCCAATGCCTGATTCGAGGGATGGGTGGATTGAATTAAATATTCCTCAGGCAGGTCTGTTGGATGGTGGTATCGCTTACTTCAAGCATGGTGCTGGATGCAAGGTCTATCTTGCCGATGGAGCGGTTGATTTTGATTTTGGAGATCTTGGGGAAATTGATGGATTTGATGCTTGGCGTCTTTCTATGTTTTCCAAGAGAAATTTTTCGGAATATGGATTCAAGGATCAGAATGATCTTGAGAGATGTTTTGAAGCGTCTGTCGCTGAAGGATACTTGGTTTGCTCTAGGGGCGTTTTATTCTATATAAGCGATGTTGCGCATGTGTTCGCTGTTGACATTGATGCCAGATTGCCAGGGGATACCCTGCCTCCTCGAAATCTAGATAGTGTGCTGTTGCTTAGTGATGATTATTTTCAAGTGGCTGATTTAATGTTTTTGAATTGCGGTAAACTGCTCCGCAAATGGGATAGGGATGGCCATTTGAGTGGTGAGAGGTTAATTGATGCGCGGATATATTTGCGTTCTTGGTTGGGTTTTCTTGCCGTGACTTGTGAGGGATTTGAGAGTCTCGGAATGCGTCGGCTGCTGCGGGATGAGCGTCCCTTGTCGTTCGGGGAGTTGACGACGAAAAGCGATGCTGTAGGGAGTCTTATTAAAGAACATCGAAAACCTCTTTGGGAACTGCGAAATAAGACCTTTCATCTACGAAAAGATGCAGATGCTATACGCAAATTTTTACTTCCTGGTGCAGGCAGGATTCCATGGGCGCGTGAGTTGCATCAAGCGTTCAAAGAATTTTTTTCTAATTATCGCGTCGAGTGCGAAGTCCATTACATTTTAAATGGACGAAGGGGTGAGGTTTCTTTAAAGTCGCTGCCTCATAAAAGACGACAATGAATTCGTCAAAGGTAATATTTTTTTTGTAATTTCAAGAGCTAAGCTGAAGTGCAGGAAGGAAATGTTTAGCGGAAGCAGTGAATTGTCTTTTAGTGCTGTCGCAGCGGTGCATCTATTTTATGGTGCTGCAATTTTCAAAATTATGGGTCTCGGTAACTCTTGTAAGCTTAGACGGTAAGTAGGAGGCGCTTCAGCCTTGACTAGAAGTACTGTGCAGATCGACGGCTGCTCCCGCCACCTCAGACCGCTGGCGCATCCGCATTCTGGTGATGCGCCGGCGCGGACTTGTTGTCGCGCTCGGCCGCCAGCAGGGTCAGCGAGCGGCCGATGCCGTGCCACTGCGAGCCGCCGGGCAGGCCGTGTTCACCATTGCGCTCGGCGGTGTCGATCAGCACGCGCCAATGTTCGCCTTCGACCAGCGGCAGGGTGAACGGCACGTCCTCGACCGCGCCGTTGACGATCATCAGCAGGGTCACGTTGGAGGCGGCCTGGCGCAGGCCGCTGGACGGGGCGCGGCCGTCCAGGCGCATCATCAACGCGCGGGCGTGCGGGTCGTGCCAGGAGGCTTCGGTCATTTCCTCGCCGTCCGGGGCCAGCCAGGTCACGTCCTTGATGCCCAGTTCCTCGTCGTAGACGCCATCGAAGAAGCGCGCGCGGTGCAGCAGCGGGTAGTGCGCGCGCAGGTGGGTCAGGCGCGAGACGAAGGCGCTGAGCTGGTGCGCGCGCGGGCCGGCTTCCCAGTTCAGCCAAGTCAGTTCGTTGTCCTGGCAGTAGGTGTTGTTGTTGCCGCCCTTGCTGCGGCCGAACTCGTCGCCGGCCAGCAGCATCGGCGTGCCCTGCGAGAGCAGCAGGGTGGCCAGCATGTTGCGCATCTGCCGCAGGCGCAGGGCGTTGATCTGCTCGTCGTCGGTCTCGCCTTCCACGCCGTAGTTGGCGGAAATGTTGTTGTCCGAGCCGTCGCGGTTGTGCTCGCCGTTGGCCTCGTTGTGTTTGTGCGCGTAGCTGACCAGGTCGTGCAGGGTGAAACCGTCGTGGGCGGTGACGAAGTTGACCGAGGCGGTGGGGCGGCGGCCGCGGTGGTTGAACAGGTCGGCCGAGCCGGTCAGGCGCGTGGCCAGTTCGGCGAGCTGGCCTTCGTCGCCGCGCCAGAACGCGCGCACGTTGTCGCGGAACTTGTCGTTCCACTCCGACCAGCCCGGCGGGAAACCGCCGACCTGGTAGCCGCCGGGGCCGACGTCCCACGGCTCGGCGATCAGCTTGACCTGGCTCAGCAGCGGGTCCTGGCGGCAGGCGTCGAGGAAGCCGCCCTTGGGGTCGAAGCCGTGGTGCTCGCGGCCGAGGATGGTGGCCAGGTCGAAGCGGAACCCGTCCACGTGCATCTCCGACACCCAGTAGCGCAGGGAGTCGTTGACCATGCGCAGCGCGCCGGCATTGGTCAGGTCGAAGGTATTCCCGGTGCCGGTGTCGTTGATGTAGAAGCGGCGGTCCTCGGCCAGGCGGTAGTAGCTGGCGTTGTCGATGCCCTTGAACGACAGCGTCGGCCCCAGTTCGTTGCCTTCGGCAGTGTGGTTGTAGACCACGTCCAGGATCACTTCCAGCCCGGCGCTGTGCAGCCGCGCCACCATCTGCTTGAACTCGGACACCGTGCGCGTGGCCATGTAGCGCGGGTGCGGGGCGAAGAAGCCGATGGTGTTGTAGCCCCAGTAGTTGCGCAGGCTCTGCTTGAGCAGGTACTCATCGTCGACGAAGGCGTGCACGGGCAGCAGTTCCACCGCGGTCATGCCCAGGCGCTTGATGTGTTCGACCACCTCGTCCACCTTCAGCCCGGAGAAGGTGCCGCGCCAGGCGTCAGGCACCGAGGGGTGGCGCATGGTGGTGCCGCGCAGGTGGGTCTCGTAGATCACCGTGCTGTCCCACGGCGTCTGCGGGCGCTGGTCCTTGCCCCAGGTGAAGGCCGGATCGATCACCGCGCACTTGGGCATGTAGGCGGCGCTGTCGCGGCGGTCGAAGCTGAGGTCGGCATCCTTGTGGCCGATGGTGTAGCCGAACAGGGCCGGCGCCCATTTCAGTTCGCCGACCAGTTGCTTGGCGTAGGGATCGAGCAACAGCTTGTTGGGATTGAAGCGGTGCCCGGCGTCGGGCGCGTACGGGCCGTACACGCGGTAGCCGTAGAGCTGGCCCGGGCGCGCGTCGGGCAGGTAGCCGTGCCAGATCTCGTCGGTGTACTCGGGCAGCGCGATGCGTTCGATCTCGCGGCCGCGATCGTCGAACAGGCACAGTTCGACCTTGGTGGCGTGCGCCGAGTACAGGGCGAAGTTCACCCCCAGGCCATCCCAGTTCGCCCCCAGCGGATACGGCAGGCCCTCGCGGATACGCGAACGGCGGGTGAGCTTGCGCACGGGCATGAAGGATCCTTAGGAAGACGTGCTGCCGCTACCGGCGCTGCGTCGCGTTTGCGGCGGCGGCAGCGCGTCGGCATCGGCTTCGGCGGCCGCTTCCGCGTCCACCAGGCGTTCGGCCATGGCCCAGTGGCGGGCGGCGTGGCCGTCGGGTCGCCCTTCGGCTTCCCAGATTTCGTGTGCGAGTTGGCGGATGCGGCGTTGGCGTGTTTCTGCGTCCATGGCTTCTTGCGGGATCAGGGAAGGGCGACCAGCACGGCGATCGGGAACTCGGCGAACAGGGCCGATACCGAGAGGGCCGACGTCGCGTCGACGGTAGCACTGGCCAGCACCGGGCGATACTGTGCCTGGGGCAGTGTCAGAACCGTGTCACGCCAGTCCAGCTGCGCCCGCAGCGGCGCGTCCGGGCGCAGCGGCCGCGCGGCCGCGCTCAGCCGCGGCACCGCCACCACCAGCGATGCGCCTTGGTGTTCGCGCACGAAGCCCAGCACGTGTTGCGCCTGCGCGCCCTGTGCCGGCAGCGGCCGGTAGCTGCCATGCGCGAACAGCGCAGGATGCGCGCGCCGCAGCTGCAGCAGCTGCGCGGTCAGCCAGGCCTTGACGTGGCCGCTGTGCCAGTCCCGCAGCAGCGCGTCCGGCGCGGTGGCGTCGCGCAGCCAGGCCTGGCGCAGCGCGTAGTCCACCGGCCGGCGGTTGTCCGGATCCACCAGCGACAGGTCCCAGCCTTCGCTGCCCTGGTACAGATCGGGCACGCCGGGCAGGGTCAGGCGCAGGGTGGTCTGCACCAGGCTGTTGAGCGCGCCGGCCGGGGCCAGCGCCGCGGCCGCCTGCGCCAGCGCCTCGCGCAGCGTGGCGCCGGCCGGCTGCAGCAGCGCGGCGTCGAGCAGGGCGCGCGCGTTGCGCTCGTAGTCCTCGTCCGGCCAGGTCCAGTGGGTGCGCAGCTTGGCTTCGCGCGCGGCCTTGAGTTGCCAGGCGCCGATGCGCTCGGCGTAGTCGCGCAGGCCGTCGCTGTCGTCCACCGCCAGTTCCAGCGGCCAGGCCGCGACCAGCATCTGCCACAGCATCAACAGGTCGCCGGGCAGCGGCGCGGCGCTGCCGGCCGGCAGCAGGTCGGCCGACAGCGCCTGGAAGCGCGCCACCTGCGCCTCCCACCACGGCGCCTGTGCGCTGAGCGCGGCCAGGCGCATGCGCACGTCCTCGCCACGCTTGTGGTCATGGGTGGCGGTGGCCAGCAGCGCGCGCGGATAGCGTCGCGCGCGCGTGGCGTTGGCCGCATGGAACGCGTCCGGGGCCAGCGCGAACACGTCCGGCTCGCTGCCCACCTCGTTGCGCGAGAGCAGCACGCCGTGGCGATAGAACGAGGTGTCCTCCACCGACTTGGCGTTGAGCGGCGCCGACAGTTGTTCCAGGCGCCGGCGCACGATCCGCCGCAGCGCCACCTGCGCCTTGCCGGTGCCGCGGCCGTCGCGGCTCCAGCGTTCGATCGCGTCGATCGCCGCGCACACCCGTGGTTCTGCGCCCACACGCGCCCGTCGCGCGGCTTCGGCCAGGCGCGCCGCGTCGGCGTCGTCCAGGCCGTCGGGGCCGGCATAGGTGCGGTACACCTCGAAGTGCCGCAGCAAGGCCATCAGCCCGCGCGCCAGCATCTGCGGGCTGAACTCGCGGGTCAGCGGATCCAGGTGCGCGGCGGCGCCCAGCGCCTGCACCGTGCGCACGAACTCGGCCTGCAGCGAACCCTGCAGGATCTCGTCGCGCGCGGCGCGCTGTTCCTGGCCGAAGTCGCCGCTGCGTCCGCTCCAGCGCCGCCACAGCGCGGTCAGCGGCGCGGCGCCGGCCGGGTCGTGCAGCACCGCGGCCACCTGATCCATGAAGTCGTAGCCGGTGGTGCCGTCGCAGGGCCAGTCGGCGCGCAGCTGCTCGTGCGGCGCCAGGATCTTTTCCAGGTACAGGGCGATGCCGCCGGGGGCGATGCCGCGGCGGCGGCCGGCGCGGTCCAGCTGCGTGCGCAGCCGCTGCACGTAGCCGGTGGGGTCGGCCAGGCCGTCGACGTGGTCGACCCGCACGCCATCGAGATGGCCCTCGGCGACCAGCCGCAGCGGCAGCTCGTGGACCGCGGCGAACACGTCGTTCTGCTCCACGCGCAGCGCCGCCAGCGAGGTGATGTCGAAGAAGCGGCGGTAGTTGAGCATGTCGTTGCCGACCCGCCACCAGGCCAGGCGGTAGCACTGGCGTTCGATCAGCCGGTGCAGGGCGTCGTCGCCCAGCCGCGCGGCGTCGTTGAGCCGCGCCGCCCAGGCCGGGCGCGCGCTGGCCGGTTCCTGGGCGATGGCGCCGTCCAGGCGGATCGGGAAGCGCTGGTCGTGGTGCTGCAGGACCACGCCGCCGTCCTCGGCCACCTGCAACTGCAGCGCGCCCTCGCTCAGCGCCTGCGCGTAGGGCCGGTCCAGTACCGGCAGCCACAGCTTGCCCTCGCGCCCGGGCGCGCGCCAGTCGATGTCGAACCAGCCGGCATGGCGGCTGCGCCGGCCATGGGTGAGCACGTCCCACCACCACGGATTGTTCGGGTGGGTGGCCATGTGGTTGGGCACGATGTCCAGGATCAGGCCCATGCCGTGGCTGCGCGCGCGCTCGGACAGGTGCAGCAGCGCCGGCTCGCCGCCGAGTTCGGGATTGACTTGGCGCGGGTCGGTGACGTCGTAGCCGTGGGTGGAGCCGGGCACCGCGCTGCCGATCGGCGACAGGTACAGGTGGCTGATGCCCAGCCCGGCGTAGTACGGCACCTGCGCGGCGGCATCGAGCAAGGTGAAACCGGCATGCAACTGCAGGCGGGCGGTGGCCCGCAGGGGAATCATGCGCATGCGTCGGCTCCTTGCGCGGCGGTGGCGGTGGTCTGGCGGGTCTGCGCGAACGCGTCCAGGCGCGTGGCGAGGGTGGCGACGGTCGCGGCCGCATCGGGCGCGGGCAGGCGCCGGCGCCAGTTCGGATGGCCGTCGACAGTGCCGGGCAGGTTGGGTTGCTGGTCCAGGCCCAGCGCGTCCTCGGCCGGCAGTAGCGCCAGTGGCGAGGGCGTGGCGGCGACGAAGCGCAGTGCGCCCAATTCCGGATCGGCGGCCTGCGCCGGCGGCAGCGCCGCGGCGACCGCCTGGTCCATGCGCACGACATCGTCGCTGCGCGCCTGGTGGTCGGCGCGCTGCTGCGCGGCGTCGCTCAACTGCAGGCGCCGGCGCCAGTCGATGTCTTCGCCGCGGCGCCAGCCGCGCAGGGTCGGCAGGTCGTGGGTGGTGGTGGTGGCGAGGGCGTCGGGGCGCCACTGCGCCGGCGGCAGGAACGCGCCATCGCGGTCGCGGGTGAACAGCAGCACGTCGATGCCCATCACCCCGCGCCGCGACAGTTCCGCGCGGATGCCGTCCGGCACCACGCCCAGGTCCTCGCCGATCACGATCGCGCGGTGCCGCCAGGATTCCAGCGCCAGCAGGCGCAGCAGGTCGTGTAGCGGATAGCGCAGGTACACGCCGGTGGACGAGGGCGCGCCGCGCGGGATCACCCACAGCCGCAGCAGGCCGAGGATGTGGTCGATGCGCACGCCGCCGCGATCGCGCATCACCGCGCGCAGCAGCTCGATGAACGGGGCGAAGCCGTTGGCGCGCAGCGCGGTCGGGGCATAGCCGCAGATGCCCCAGGCCTGGCCGTCGCCGTTGAACGCGTCCGGCGGCGCGCCCAGTTCCAGTCCCTGCAGCACCGCCTGCGGCCAGGCTGCGGCCTCGGCGCCATGCGCGTCGAAGCCCACCGCCAGGTCGGCGATCAGGCCGATGCCCATGCCGTCGGTGCGCGCCTGGCGTTGCACCTCGGCCCAACTGCGTGCGGCCAGCCACTGCGCGAACCGGTGCAGGCCCGGATCGGTATCGCCGAAGTCCCGCGCCGCGAACGCGGCATGCGCGTGCAGGGCGCTACCGCCGTCGCGTTCGAACGCGGCCAGGTCGGCATGCAACGCCGCGCCGGCCTGGCCGAAGTCGGCGTGCAACTGCCGCAGCCACTGCCACTTCAGCGCAGCCGAGGCCGGCCAGTCGATCAGCGGATGCGCCTGCGCCTCGGCGAAGGCCTGCGCCAGCCCGGCGCTGTCCAGCGCGCGCTGCGCGGCCGCGGCGCCGAGCACGCGCGCCGGCGCTGCCTGCAACGGATCGAGGAAGCGGCGGTCGCTGGGCGAATACGGGCTGTAGTGCGCGCCGATCGGCCGCGCCGCGTGCACCGGGCTCAGGGCGATGGCGTCGCCGCCGGCCGCGGCGATGCGCGTGGCCCAGGCGGCGGTGCCGTCGGCATCGCCGATGCCGGCGTCGTAGGCGCCCGGCGCCGAATATACCTGCAGCGACAGGCCCCAGCGTCGCGGCTGCGCCGCGCCCACCGCCTCGGCGACGCCGTAGCAGCGCGGCGGCGCCACCGCCAGGGTGGTGCTGCGCTCGCCGTGCTGCAGGGTCCAGTAACCGGCGGCGTCGGGCGCGACGAGGCGGCCCTGCGCGTCGCAGTGGCCGTGCAGCGTACTGCCGTCCTCGCCGTCGAGCCGGTAGGCCGCACCGGGCGCGGCGCCGACCTCGACCGGTGCGCCGGCATCGGCGGTCAGCAGCGGCGGCAGCGCGGCATCGGCCTGCAGTCGGCGCAGGCTGTCGCGGCAGGTGGCGGGGTCGCGTGCGTCCAGGCCCAGCGCGCCGAGCACGTGGCGCAGGGTGTCGTCGCCGACCGTGCGCGGCGTGGCGCTGGCGTCGATCCAGTCGACCAGCAGGCCGGCGGCGTCGGCCAGGGTGTGCAGGGAAGTGTCGGTCATGGGCGGGGCGAACAGGGCGGCAGGGCGGAGGAAGGGGAATCCGCCGCGGTCCCGCCCGCGCGCGCCGGCAGCGCGTGCGCGGCGGTGGGCAGCGAACGAGGCGGCCAGCGTGCCGGGTGCGCTGTCGCGATGGCGTCGCGACAGCGGGGGCTCATACCGCGCTGGCAGGTCGGTAGCGCGCGACGAAGGCGTTGGGCGGCAACTGCGCGGCGGCGTCGCCGGCGTTCTCCGCATGCACGGTGCTGCCCGGCAGGTCCAGCGCCACCGGCGCGTCGCCGAAATTGGCCGCCACGTGCCATTCGCCGTCGCCCAGGCGCCAGCCGGCGGCCACCGCCTTGGGCCCGATCACGCGCGCGCCCAGCGCCTGCGCCTTGTCCAGCGCTGGCACCAGGTGCTGCCGGCGCAGCGCGAGCAGCGCCTCGAACCAGGCACGCCAGCGCGCACCCTCGCCGTGGGTGGCGTCGCTGATGTCGGCGATGGAGGCCTGGAAGGTGCTCGGCGCGTTGGGATCGGGGATGGTGGCGCGCTGCTGTTCATCGGCGAAGGCGGCGAAGTGCGCGAACTCGCGGCGCCGGCCCTCGCGCACCGCCTCGTCCAGCGGCGGCGCGAAATCGGTGAAGAACTGGAACGGCGCGCGGCTGCCCCACGGCTCGCCCATGAAGAACAGCGGGATCATCGGGGTCAACGCGGTCAGCGCCAGCGCCGCGCGCAGCGCCGGTTCGGTCACCTGGGTGATCAGCCGGTCGCCGCGGGCGCGGTTGCCGATCTGGTCGTGGTTCTGCGCGAAGATCACGAACTTGTGCGGCGGCAGGTGGCCGCTGGGCTCGCCGCGCGCGTGCCCGCGGTGGTCGGCCTGGCCCTGGAAGGCGAAGCCTTCGCCGAGCACCCGCGCCAGGTGTTGCGCCGGCGCGTCGGCGAAGCCGGCGTAGTAGCCCTCGTGTTCGCCGGTCAGCAACACGTGCAGGCTGTTGTGGAAGTCGTCGTCCCACTGCGCGCTGTAGCCGCGCTCCAGCACATCGGCCTGGTTGGCCTCGTTCTCCAGCACCAGGTGCACGTGGCGCCCGTCGGCGACGCTGGCCATGATCGCCTCGCGCAGGGTGTCGAGGAAGGCGTTGGGCACGATCGCGTGCACCGCGTCCAGGCGCAGGCCGTCGAAGCGGTACTCGTGCAGCCACATCAGCGCGTTGTCGATGAAGTAGCGCTGCACCGGCGCCAGGCGGAAGTCGATCGCCGCGCCCCACGGCGTCGGCGCGTCCTTGCGGAAGAAAGACGAGGCGTACTGGCCCAGGTAATTGCCGTCCGGGCCGAAGTGGTTGTAGACCACGTCCAGGAACACGCTCAGGCCCAGGCCGTGGGCCTCGTCGATCAGCGCCTTGAGTTCGTCGGGATGGCCGTAGGCCGAGGCCGGGGCGTACGGCAGCACGCCGTCGTAGCCCCAGTTGTGGCGGCCGGGGAACTCGGCCAGCGGCATCAGTTCGATCGCGGTGACGCCGAGCGCGGCCAGCGTCGGCAACTGCGCGCGCAGCCCGGCGTAGCCGCCGCAGGTGCCCACGTGCAGTTCGTAGAACACGGTCTCGGCCCAGGGCCGGCCGCGCCAGTCGCCGTGGCGCCAGGCATAGCCATCGGTGGCCAGCACCGCGCTGGCGCCGTGCACGCCGTCCGGCTGCCAGCGCGAGGCCGGGTCCGGCACCGGCGTGCCGCCGTCGATGGCGTAGCGGTAGCGGGTGCCGGGGGCGCAGGCCAGGGTGGTGGCGAAGTAGCCGTCGCCGATCGCCTGCAGCGGCTGCCGCCGATCGTCGTCGAACACCAGGTCCACGCGCTCGGCATCGGGCGCCCACAGCGCGAAGGCGACCTCGCCGTTGGCGCCGGGCCAGGCGCCGGGGCGCAGTGCCGCGCGCGGTGCGGCGGGGGAGTCGGTCGATACGGCGGTCGTGGCCATGTTCAAAAGTCCGGTTGCAGCCAAAGGGTGGACAGCGGCGGCAGGGTCAGCGCCAACGATTGCGCATGCCCGTGCATCGGCTGCGGCAGGGTCGACAGCACGCCGCCGTTGCCCTGGTTGGAACCGCCGTAGTAGCTGCTGTCGCTGTTGAGACGTTCGCGCCAGCGTCCGCCCCGCGGTACGCCCACGTGGTAACCGTGGTGGACGTTCGGGGTGAAGTTGCTCACCGCCAGCAGCGGCGGCGCGGCGCCGTCGCGGTCGTGGCGGACGAAGGCGAACACGCTGTTGTGGTGATCGTCAGCGATGCTCCATTCGAAGCCGTCGCTGCTGCGGTCGCTGCGGTACAGCGCCGGCAACGTGCGCAACTGCCGGTTGAGGTCGGCCACCAGCCGCGCCACGCCGCTGTGCTCGGGCTGCTGCGCCTGCGCCCAGTCCAGCGGCCGCTCGTGGTCCCAGTCCTGCCACTGCCCGAATTCGCAGCCCATGAACAGCAACTTGCGCCCGGGATGGGCCCACATGAAGGCCAGGTAGGCACGCAGGTTGGCGAAGCGCTGCCAGGCGTCGCCGGGCAGGCGCGCCAGCAGCGAGCCCCTGCCGTGCGCCACCTCGTCGTGCGACAGCGGCAGCACGAAATGCTCGGAGAACGCGTACACCAGGCCGAAGGTCATCTCGCTGTGGTGGTGCTGCCGGTACAGCGGATCGCGCTGCAGGTAGCACAGGGTGTCGTGCGCCCAGCCCATGTTCCACTTGTGGCTGAATCCCAGCCCGCCCTGCGGCGTGGGCGCGGTGGCGCCCGGCCAGGCGGTGGATTCCTCGGCGATGGTGCGCACACCGGGGAAACGCTGCGCGATCTCGTCGTTGAGGCGGCGCAGGAAGGCGATCGCCTCCAGGTTCTCGCGGCCGCCGTGCGCGTTGGGGATCCATTCGCCGGCAGGGCGGCCGTAGTCGCGGTACAGCATCGCCGCCACCGCATCCACGCGCAGGCCGTCGACATGGAAGCGCTCGATCCACTCCAGCGCGCTGCCGATCAGGTAGGCCACCACTTCCGGGCGCCCGTAGTTGTAGACCAGCGTGTTCCACTCGCGGTGCACGCCTTCGCGCGGGTCGGCGTGTTCGTACAGGGCGCTGCCGTCGAAGCGCTGCAGGCCGTGCGGGTCGTCGGGGAAGTGCGCGCCGACCCAGTCCAGCAGCACGCCGATCCCGGCCTGGTGGCAGGCGTCGACGAAGCGCGCGAAGCCGTCGGCATCGCCGTGCCGCGCGGTCGGCGCGTACAGACCCAGCGGCTGGTAGCCCCAGGAGCCGCCGAACGGATACTCGGCGATCGGCAGCAGCTCGATGTGGGTGAAGCCCAGTCCCTGCACGTAGGGGATCAAGTCCTGCGCCAGCGCGTCCCAGTGCAGCGGCTGGCCATCGCCGTCGTGGCGCCAGGAGCCGGCATGCAGCTCGTAGATGCTCAGCGGCTGCGCGCTGCCGGCCTGGGCCTCGCGCTGCGCCAGCCAGGCGGCATCGTTCCAGACGTGGCTGTCCGCGTACGGCACCACCGAGTGGGTGGACGGGGCGGGCGCGCTGCAGCGCCCCACCGGATCGGCCTTGCGCGGCAGCGTGCTGCCGTCGGCGGCCTGCAGTTCGTATTGATAATGTTCGCCGCCGTGCAGCCCGGGCACGAACAGTTCCCAGACCCCGGCCTCGGCATGCAGGCGCAGCGGATGCCGCCGCGCGTCCCAGCCATTGAAGTCGCCGACCAGGGCCACGCGCCTGGCCTGCGGCGCCCACACCGCGAAGCGCACGCCCTCGACCTCGCCGACGCGGGCGTGGTGTGCGCCCAGCGCGGTGCGCAGCGCGGCGCCATCGCCGTCGGCCAGGTCCTGCAGCCAGGCCGGATCCAGCACCGGTCCGAAGGCGTAGGGGTCGTCGCATTCCTGCACGGCATCCGGCCACACGATGCGCAGCCGATAGCGCATGGGCTGCTTCAGTTCGCCTTCGAACACCCCTGCGGCCTGCGGATGCGCGCGCATCCGCGCCACCAGCTTGCCCTGCGCATCGAGCAGGCCCAGCGCCTCGGCGCCGGGCGCCAGCGCGCGGACCCGGAGCGTGCCGTCGGCCTGCGCATGCGGGCCGAGCCAGGCGAAGGCATCGCCGGCCTCGCCGCGCGCCAGCGCCTGCAGCGCAGGGCCGTCGCCGTCGTCCTCCGCCGCCTTCGCCGGGTCCCGGCCTGCGACCGGCTCCACGGCGTGTTCCCGTTCGCTCATGCGCTCGCCAATGCGCTCGCGGTGGCCGCTGCAGCGGTCGTCGTCGCCAGCGGGACGCCGCCGGTTGCCGGCCGCGCCCCCGCGGTGCGCTCGTACAGCGCCATGTACTTGCGTCCGGCCAGTTCCCAGCCGCTGGGCCGCAGCATCGCCGCGCGGCGCATCGCCTGCAGCAGGCCGGGCAGGCGGAAGGTGCGGAACACCCGCTGCAGGCAGCGGCGCAGGCCGTCGGCCGAGGCCTCCTCGAACAGGAAGCCGGTGACGCCGTCGTCCACGGTGTCGATCAGGCCGCCGGTGGCATGGGCGATCGGCAGGCTGCCGAAGCGCTGGGCGTACATCTGGCTGAGCCCGCAGGGCTCGAAGCGCGAGGGCATCAGCAGGAAGTCGGAGCCGGCGAACATGCGCCGTGCCAGCCGCTCCTCGAAGCCGATGTGCGCGCCGACATGGCCGGGGTAGCGCCGCGTCAGCGCCGCCACCGCCTGCTCGATCTGCGGCTCGCCGCCGCCGATGATCACGATCTGGCCGCCGGCGGCGACGATCTGCGGCGCCACTTCGCAGATCAGGTCCAGGCCCTTCTGGTGCACCAGCCGGGAGACCACCGCGAACAGCGGACCGTCGCTGTCGAGCAGGCCGAACGCCTGGCGCACCTGCGCCGCGTTCTCGCGCTTGCCCTGGATCTGGCCGACGCCGAAGTGCACGGGCAGGTGCGCGTCGGTGCGCGGGTCCCAACTGGCGTCGATGCCGTTGACGATGCCGCTGAGGCGGCCGCTGGCGGCGCGTCGTGCCAGCAGCGCGTCCAGGCCGCAGCCCTGCGCCGGGCCGGTGATCTGCGCCGCGTAGCTGACGCTGACCGTGTTGATGTGGTCGGCGTGGACGATGCCCGCGCGCAGGAACGACATCTGCCCGTAGAACTCCAGGTCCTGCAGGCCCTCGGCGGGGATGCCCAGGGCGCCGGCCATCGCATACGGGAACAGCCCCTGGTAGGCCAGGTTGTGGATGGTCAGCAGGCACGGCGTGCGGCCGCCGGACCAGCGCACGTAGGCGGCGGCCAGCGCGCACGGCCAGTCGTTGAGGTGCAGCAGTTCCGGGGTCCAGTCCAGCCCGGCCTGGCCGCCGGCGATCCGCGCGGCGGCATGGGACAGGGTGGCGAAGCGCAGCGGGTTGTCTTCCCAGTCGCGGCCTTCGCTGCACACGTAGGGCGAACCCTGCCGCTCGAACAGCTGCGGGCACAGCAGCACGTACACGCACAGGCCGTCCGGACGCTCGGCCCGGCCCAGCGCGCAGTCCGGCAGGCCGGCGTGCGCGGCGACGCGGCCGACGATCTCCAGCGGCCCGGTGGTGCGCAGCACCGACGGATAGCCGGGGATCAGCACGCGGACGTCGCAGCTGCCGCGCAGCGCGCGCGGCAGCGCCGCGGCGACGTCGCCGAGCCCGCCGGCCTTGATGAAGTCGGCCATCTCGGAGGTCACGAACAGGCTGGTACGGCGCGGCGCCGGGTTCAGCTTGACGGTGACCTCGGCATTGCGGACGAAGCGGCCGCGCGCGTCGCGGTGGCGGCGGCGCGGCGCATGCAGCACCGGATGGGTATCGCGTTGTCTGTCGGTCAGGTCGGCGGGGGTGGGGGGCGACATGGCGGTTCCGTCTGGGGAGGGGGAGGACGGGGCACTCGAAAAGCGACTGCCGCCGCGCGTCCTGCGGGCGCGCGACGTGAAGCAAGAAAAGAGGCACAGCAGCGTCGAAACGGAACAGCGATGTTGCAATGCGATAATGCAGGAGCAAAGTACGAATGGCGCGATAAAAAACGCGTGAAGCGCACGCTTGTCTACACCGCGATGGCGAGCGCGGCGCATAGTGGATTTGGCGAACGGTCAGGTGCCGCGTGCGTGCCGCGCGCCGCAGGCGCCAATGAATGGTTTAGCTTCCGTCGCCGACGCGTGCTGCGCCCCTTGCGCGGCCGTGGCGGCGGCCTCCGTTGTGCGAGCTTCATGCGGGCTATGGTGCAGTGTGCTCATGACAGTCCTGAAACCGCAAATGCGCCGTGAGCTGGACGGCTTCGTCCTCGACGGGCTGCTGCGCGCGTGCCCGGATGGGGTGCTGGAGCCGCAGATCCGGATCACCGGCGACGATGGCGTGGTGCGGGGCCGGCACGCGTTCGATGGGGTGTATTTCCGTGACGAGCACGCTGGCGCCTACTTCGTCGCCGAGCGCCTGGCGGCGATCCGTTCGGCGCGGTACGGAAAGCTGGTCTTCGCCTGATCCGCAGGCCGGACCCGCAGCGGGCGCGATCGCCGCGGCGACGCGCGGTGGCGCAGCGCGCTGCTCAGGGCCCGGCCTGCAGGCGGTCCAATGCCGCCAGCAGGTCGGTGCGGCGGTACGGCTTGGGCAGGAAGCCGGTCCGCTCCGGGAGCATCCAGGGTTCCGGCGCATGCGTTCCCGAGGTCAGCAGGGCGGGAATGACGATGCCGCGGCGGCGCAATTTGCGCACCATGGTCAGGCCGTCGCAGCGGGGCATCTGCACGTCGCTGAAGATCAGCTCCACCTCCGGGTGCCGCTCCAGGACCTCCAGCGCGTCCTGCGCGCTCGCGGCCGACAGGACCCGGTATCCATCGGCCACCAGCATGGTGGCGGCCAATTCCCGGATCATCTGGTCGTCCTCCACCAGAAGAATGGCGGTGGAGGCGGAGGTGACGCGCATGATTCTGGTATCGCTTTATAGACAATCCACGTCAGCTTCACGATTCATCGGTGAAGCGCTGGTGACGTCCGGACAATCCCGATATTCTCGTCATCATTCACTGCGAGACGCAGCTTGACCACGCACGCCCACTATCGGCAGATCGTCGAGCTCTCCCACGACTGCATCAAGGAAATCGGCCGCGACGGCATCGTGCGCTCGATCAATCCGCACGGCCTCGCCCTGCTTGGCGTCACCGACCCCGCCGACATCGTCGGCCACCCCTGGGCCGAGCTGTGGCCGGAGGACATGCGCTCACTGACCCAGGCCGCCTTCGCCGCGGCGCTGGGCAACGAGCAGCGCGAATTCTGGGCGCAGCGCGCGTCGCTGGACGGCCGGCAGCGCTGGTGGCATGTGATGGTCAGTCCGCTGGCCAATGCCTCGGCCCGGGTCGAAAGCGTGCTGGTGATCAGCCGCGACGTCACCCAGCAGCGCCAGGTCGAGCAGGCCCTGCGCGCGCTGAGCGACCTCGCCCCGGTCGAGAGCACGGACGACGCGATGGGGGCCGCCGATGCCGCAGCGCTGGGGCGCCGCTGGCAGGTCGAGCATTCGCAATTGCGCGGGCAACTGGACATCGCCCTGGCCGCGCAGCGCGTGGCCGAGCGCGCGATGATCCAGGCGCAGAAGGGCGAGGCGATCGGGCAGATGCTCGCCGGCGTGGTGCACGACTTCAACAACATGCTGCATACCGCGATCACCTCGGTGAGCATGGTCGCCGACCATCCGCAACGGCTGCAGCCGGACCAGCGCCGGCTGCTCGCCATCGCCGGCGAGGCGTTGCAGCACGGCGCGGGCATGACCCGGCGGCTGCTGGGCTTCGCCCGCGCGCATCCGGTCAAGCCGGCCTGGCTGGACCTGAACGCGTTGGTGTCGCAGATGCAGCCGTTGCTGGCGCAGGCGCTGGGTGGCGAGATGCGCCTGCAGCTGGCGTCCTGCACCGAAGTGGCGACGACCTATGCCGACCGCAGCGCGGTCGAGCAGGCGGTGATGAACCTGGCCTTGAACGCGCGCGACGCCAGCCGCCCCGGCGATGCGGTGACGATCCGCTGCGGCGCGCTGGAGGTGCCGCCGTCGCGCGCGGCGGCGATGCGCCAGCCCGGCCGCTATGCGACCCTGGCGGTCAGCGACCAGGGCGAGGGCATGTCCGATGCGGTCAAGTCGCGCTTGTTCGAGGCGTACTTCACCACCAAGCCCGAGGGCAAGGGCACCGGCCTGGGGCTGGCCCAGGTCTATGGCCTGGTGCGCCAGGCCGGCGGCTTTGTCGACGTCGAATCGCAACTGGGTCGCGGTACCACCATCACCCTGGCGTTTCCGTTCGTGCCGCGGCCGCTCGGCGACGAGGACGACGCAGACTCGGTGCCGACGGCGGAATAACCCGGCTCATCCGCGCGTGCGCGCCGGCAGCCGCTCGCTGATGCGCACCGCGAACGCTTCGCGCAGTAGCCGCAGCGCGCGTTGTTGGCGCCCGTCGTCCAGCGCCGCGCAACACGAGGGCGGCACCTGCACCTGGAAGTCGCGCATGCGCGCATCGATCGCGGTGGCCAGCACGCAGGCATCGGTGGCGATGCCGGTGACCAGCAGGTGCGTGGTCTGCAGCCGTGCCAGCAGCAGGGCCAGGGCCGAGCCGAGGAAGGCGGAGTGCTTGGGCTTGAGCACGTAGTAGTCCTGCGGGTGCGGTGCCAGGCACGCAGCGATCTGCGCGCCGCGCTGCGCCGGATCGGCGCACAGCGCCCACAGACCCTCGAAATCGGTCCGCCAGTCGGCGAAGTTGTCGTTGGCGAACAGCACCGGCCAGCCGCGGCGATGGAAGCGTGCGCGGACCTGGGCGATGCGCTCGGCCACCGGCAGCGCGGCGGCGGCCAGGTGCGCGCCGCCGGGGAAATCGAAACGGCTGATCATGTCCACGATCAGCAACGCCGGTTGCCCGTGCTGGGGCGGTGCCTGCGCCGCCTTCGATGGCCGCGGCTGCTCGCCAGGGGTGTCAGTACGTCGCCGGGCCGCATGCCACATGCGCCGCTCCTCCATGCCGGACAGGACTTCATGGTCGGCGCGCGCGGTGAAACGCGGGTGAGCGCGGGTGAAGACGGCATCGCTGAACGGATCGGCCGGCGCCACCGCGGCGCCACCGGTGGCGGCCTTCGCGAAAGCTTACTATTTAAGGTTTACATTGACGGGCGTCTTTGCCCGTCGACAGGAGAGCACGTGGTAGCAACTGGCGAATACAACGAGGCGCGCGTGGCCGCGGCGGCATCCGCCGTGCCGTCCGCCCGCGGCACTTCCCGATGGCGCTGCGGCGCCGGACGCGATCGGCGGATCGCATGAGCGCGGTCGCCCCCACACCGGCCGTGCCCGTCGATGCCCCCTTGGACGCCGGCCAGGCGGTCCTGCCGCCCGAAGCGCCGCTGGCGATGCCGCTGCAGTCGCTGCAGGAAGGCAAGCTGCGCAACAAGCGTCTGCCCAGCACCCCGGTCGGGATCGGCTGGCGGCGTTTCTACGTGTTCGGCACCACCGCGGCGATGACCGCCTACGCCAGTTGGCTGATCGGAAAGGTCTTGGTGATCGGTGGCGTGAGCGTGCTCGAAGCCTGCCTGATGGTGCTGTTCATCCCGCTGTTCGCCTGGATCGCGCTGTCCTTCGTCAGCGCGCTGGCCGGCTTCTTCACCCTGGTGTTCGGCAAGGGCCGCAAGCTCGGCATCGATCCGGACGCACCGCTGCCGCAGGTGCGCAACCGCACCGCGCTGCTGATGCCCACCTACAACGAGGATCCGCACCGGCTGATGGCCGGCCTGCAGGCGATCTACGAATCGGTGGAGGCCACCGGGCAGATCGAGCGCTTCGATTTCTTCATCCTCAGCGACACCACGCGCCCGGCGATCGGCGCGGAAGAAGAAAAGGTGTACGCCGAACTGGTGGAGCGCGTCGGCGGCCATGGCCGGCTGTTCTACCGGCGCCGCGCCAGCAATGCCGGGCGCAAGGCCGGCAACATCGCCGACTGGGTGCGCCGCTTCGGTGGCGCCTACCCGCAGATGCTGATCCTGGACGCCGATAGCCTGATGACCGGCGACAGCATCGTGCGTCTGGCCGCCGGCATGGAGGCCAACCCCGACGTGGGCCTGATCCAGACGCTGCCGGAAGTGGTCAACGGCAACACCCTGTTCGCCCGTATGCAGCAGTTCGGCGGCCGCGTCTACGGCCCGGTGATCGCCTTCGGCGTGGCCTGGTGGCACGGCGCGGAGAGCAACTACTGGGGCCACAACGCGATGATCCGCACCGCGGCCTTCGCCGCGCAGGCCGGCCTGCCGTCGCTGCCCGGGCGCAAGCCGTTCTGCGGCCACGTGCTCAGCCACGACTTCGTCGAAGCGGCGCTGATGCGCCGCGGCGGCTGGGCCATCCACATGGTGCCGTACCTGCAGGGCAGCTACGAGGAAGGCCCGCCGACGCTGACCGACCTGCTGGTGCGCGACCGCCGCTGGTGCCAGGGCAACCTGCAGCACTCCAAGGTGGTGCGCGCGCGCGGCCTGCACTGGGTCAGCCGCATGCACATGCTGATCGGCATCGGCCATTACTTCACTGCGCCGATGTGGGGCATGCTGATGCTGATCGGCATCGCCATTCCGCTGCAGAACGGCGGTTTCGACCTGGTCGCCTCGGTGATCTCGCCGTTCTCGCCGGCGCGCTACTGGCACCAGCAGGACTCCACGCGGGTGTTCTGGGTGTTCGCGGTGACCATGTTCGTGTTGCTGGCGCCCAAGGTGATGGGGTACTTCGCGATGCTGCTCAAGCCCGGCGAACGCCGCGGCTGCGGTGGTGGGCTGCGCGCCTTCGTGAGCATGCTGCTGGAAACGCTGCTGGCCGCGCTGATGGCGCCGGTGGTGATGTACGTGCAGTCGCGCGGCGTCGCCGAGGTGCTGGCCGGCAAGGACTCGGGCTGGGACGCGCAGCAGCGCGACGACGGCCGCATCTCGTGGTCGGCGCTGTTGCGCAGCTACGGCGGACTGAGCGCGTTCGGCCTGCTGATGGGCGGCATGGCCTACGCCGTGTCGCCGTCGCTGGCGGCGTGGATGGCGCCGGTGGTGATCGGCATGGCGCTGGCGGTGCCGGTGGTGGCGATCAGTTCCTCGCGCGCCGCCGGCCTGTGGTTGCGCAAGTTGCGCATCCTCGCCATTCCCGAGGAGTCGCAGGCGCCGGCGGTGCTGCTGCGCGCCGCGGAACTGCGCCGCGAAGCCGCCGCGCGCCGGGCTGAGGCCGAGGCGCAGGCCCAGGGCTGACGCCGGCATACTATCCGGCCTCATCCATCGGGAACCGACATGCTGGAGACAGTGGAACACGAGACCGGCGCCGCGCCGCGCTGGACCGTCCTGTGGCTGCACGGCCTGGGCGCCGACGGCCACGACTTCGCGCCGCTGGTGCCTGAGCTGGTGCGGCCGCACTGGCCGGCCCTGCGCTTCGTCTTCCCGCACGCGCCGGTGCGGGCGGTGACGGTCAACAACGGCGTGCGCATGCGCGCCTGGTACGACATCGTCAGCATGGACTTCTCCAACCGCGCCGACAGCGCCGGCGTCGCCGAATCGGTGGCCCAGGTCGAGGAACTGATCGCGCGCGAGGACGCGCGCGGCGTGCCGGCCGAGCGCCTGCTGCTGGCCGGCTTCTCCCAGGGCGGCGCGATCACCCTGGCCGCCGGCCTGCGCCGCGAACGGCCGCTGGCCGGCCTGATCGGTCTGTCCACCTATCTGCCGGAACTGGAAAGCGTCGCCCGCTGGCATGTCCCGGCGGCGCTGACGCAGCCGCTGTTCATGGCCCATGGCCAGGCTGACCCGGTGATCCCGCAGCCCTATGCCGAGCGCACCGCACAGGCCCTGCAGGCGCTGGGCATGCCGGTGCAGTGGCGGCGCTACCCGATGGCGCACCAGGTCTGCGCCGAGGAAATCGCCGACCTGGGCGACTGGATGGACGCCTGCATCGCCGGCGCCTGAGGGCGGCGGCCGCGTGGCGGCATGGTGCGATGCCCATGGCGGGCGCCCGGAACCGGGGCTAGTATCGGCCGCAGCGCACGCCAGCCGAGCGAGGAGACCAGGGTGAAGGTGTTGATCGCCGACGACGAGCCCCTGGCGCGCGAACGCCTGCGCACGCTGCTGGCCGCGCATGCCGGGGTGGAAGTGGTGGCCGAAGCCGACAACGGCATGGAAGCGCTGCACGCCTGCGCCGCCGCGCAGCCGGACCTGGTGCTGCTGGACATCGCCATGCCCGGTCTCGACGGGCTGGAGGCCGCGCGCCACCTGGCCACCTTCGAGCCGCGCCCGGCCGTGGTGTTCTGCACCGCCTACGATGCGCATGCGCTGTCCGCGTTCGAGGCGGCGGCGCTCGACTACCTGATGAAGCCGGTGCGTGCCGAGCGCCTGGCCGCGGCCCTGCAACGCGCCCGTACCTTCATGGCCGGGCGCGGCAGCGGCGCGGCCGCCGCGCCGGCGCCGCAGCGCCGCAGCCACCTGTGCGCGCGCCTGCGCGGCAGCCTGCGGCTGATCCCGGTCGACGACATCCACTACCTGCAGGCCGAGGAAAAATACGTGGTGGTGCACCACGCCCGCGGCGAGGACCTGATCGAGGAATCGCTGCGCGCGCTGGAGGAGGAGTTCGCCGAGCGCTTCGTGCGCATCCACCGCAACTGCCTGGTCGCGCGCCACGAACTGGTGGAGCTGCGCCGGCTCGGCGAGGGCCAGGTGCAGGCGGTACTGCGCCATGGCAAGCAGCCGCTGGAGGTCAGCCGGCGCTGCGTGGCGCAGTTGCGCAAGGAGATCCACCAGCGCTGACGCCGCCCGCGCCACGCGGCGGCAGCGGCGGACGGCGGCTTTCCGCGATAATGCGCGCATGAAGATCCTGCGCATCGCTACCCGCAAGAGTCCGCTCGCCCTGTGGCAGAGCGAGCATGTCGCCGCCTGCCTGCGCCGCGCGCATCCGCACCTGGACGTGGTGCTGGTGCCGATGAGTACCCGCGGCGACGAAGTCCTGGACCGCTCGCTGGCGGCGATCGGCGGCAAGGGCCTGTTCCTGAAGGAGCTGGAACTGGCGATGCTGCGCGGCGAGGCCGATTGCGCGGTGCATTCGCTCAAGGACGTGCCGATGGAGCTGGACCGGCCGTTCGTGCTGCCGGCGATCCTGCCGCGCGCCGATCCGGCCGATGCGCTGATCTCCAACCTCTATGCCTCGCTGGACGCGCTGCCGCTGGGCGCGCGCGTCGGCACCTCCTCGCTGCGGCGGCAGGCGCAACTGCGCGCGCGGCGCCCGGACCTGGAACTGCTGGACCTGCGCGGCAACGTCAACACGCGCCTGGCCAAGCTCGACAACGGCGGCTACGACGCCATCGTGCTGGCCTGCGCCGGCCTGCAACGGCTGGGCCTGGACGGACGCATCACCCAGCGCCTGCAGGCGCCGGACTGGCTGCCGGCCCCGGCGCAGGGCGCGATCGCGGTGGAATGCCGCGAGGACGCCGGTGCCGCGCGGGCGCTGTTCGCCGCGCTCGACGACG
Source organism: Xanthomonas sp. NCPPB 901 (assembly GCF_056725085.1). Taxonomy (NCBI): domain Bacteria; kingdom Pseudomonadati; phylum Pseudomonadota; class Gammaproteobacteria; order Lysobacterales; family Lysobacteraceae; genus Xanthomonas; species Xanthomonas sp. NCPPB 901. The sequence goes on from NZ_CM161511.1 coordinate 912,551, forward strand.
CGCCGACCCGCACCTGCGTGGAGGCGGAGCGGGCGATGAACCGCGCCCTGCACGGCAGCTGCCACGTGCCGGTGGCCGCTTTCGCGCAGTGGCGCGGCGAGGAGCTGCTGCTACAGGGCCTGGTCGGCGGCGTCGCCGACGGGCGCCTGGTGCGGGCGGAGCTGCAGCGCAGCGCCCGCGAGCCGGAGGCGCTGGGCCAGGCCGTGGCCGCGGCACTGCTCGGCGCCGGCGCGCGCGAGCTGCTGGATGTCTAGCTGCCGGTCTGACGGCGGCAGGCAGTGGGCGTGTAATCCCGTAGGAGCGGCTACCGCAGGGTCGACTAACCGCGCTGCAAGCCAGCGAGTACCGTCGGCAGGTTGTTGAGGCCCCAATGCTCGACATAGCGACCGTCCTCGACCCGGACGATGTCGATCACGTCGATGCTGACCATCTTTCCAGTCGGTTCCACCCCGAACAGCGTCCCTGTATGCCTGCCCGACACGGTCTTGCGGGTCGTCACCTTGCCACCCTCGGCGACCTGGTCGTGAATCGTCACCGTCAATCCGGCCAATGCGGGCCGGAGAATGTCATGGAAGGTACTCCACATGCTCTCGCTTCCTGAAGGAGCGCCGGGCGGGGCGGATCGATTGACGAACCCCGGCGCCATCAGCACCTCGAACGCGGTGCGATCACCGCCTTCGATCACCTCTTTGTTGAAGCGGCGTACCACCGTCTTTGGATCGGATACGGTCATCACAGCCTCCGTTTCGGGCACAGCTATACACCTACTGGGCATCTGAAGATCGCGGGGAGGCAGCGCCTCTGTCCCGATTGAACATCCTTCAAAAGATACGGCCGGTGAACGCCTCCCATCGGTCTGGGGTGTTCACAATAGGCCTTTTTGCCGAGGAGGGCTGGCAGCTCGAGCAGCGGGACCGCCACGCCTTAGGCATGGCGTGCCCTGGGGTGGATCGCGGCGCTCGACTGTCACCGATGAGGCCGTGCCTGGCGGAATGCGTCACAGCGCGACGTGGTGGCGTGCGGCGACGGCGGCGAAACCGTACGGCGACCGGCACCGCCATGTCGCCGAACCCGGGATTCCTGCCTTTACCGATCCCGAATCCCCAATCCCCACTCCCGGCTCACTTGAACTTGTAGACCAGGTTCATCGTGGTCAAGGTATCGGTCTTCTTCTTGTCGTCGCTGACGTCGCTGTTGTAGCGCGCCTGCCAGCCGGCCTTCAGCGCCAGCCGCTCGTTCATGCTCACCGAGATGCCCAGGTCGTTCTGCGCGAAGGTGTTGTACGCGCCCGATTCGATCAGCAGGGTGTTGCCCAGATCGGTGTTCTTGGTCAGGCCGTACTTGAAGTCGACCAGGCCGCGGCCGATCAGGCCGGTCTCGGTACGGTCCTCGACCACATCGTGGGCGCGGCGCACGCCGGGACCGATCTGCACGTCCAGACTGCGGTGATCGCCGTCCATGATCCGGGTGCCGTAGCCGATGCCGATCGTCGCCAGGCGGTCGTAGGTGGCGAAGTCGTCGCGCTCGTAGCGCAGCGAGGCGGTCAGCTGGCGGTGTTCGCCGAGCTGCAGCGCGCTGCCGGCGCTGCCGGTGTAGCGGTTGGAGGTGGTCTGGCGCTTGCGCGTGGTGGTGCCGTCCGGATTGGTGTCGGTGTACTCGGCGCTGGCATGCAGGGCGAGCAGGTCCAGGCTGTGGATCCAGTCGCCGTCTACGTACTGGCCCTTGAGTCGGCCGTTGAGGCTTTCGTTGGTGCTGTTGCCGTGCGAGGAGGCGAAGCCGAGTTCGCCCGATCCGCTCCACGGCGAACTGGCCGGGTCCGTGGCCGCCGGCGAGGTCGCGACGTCGGCGGCCCAGGCCGGGGACGTGCTCAGCAGCAGCAAAGCGATGGCGGATACGTGGGTGGCGCGGCGGGACATGGCTTCTCTCCGGGGATGAGGACGCAGCCTTCGGCTAACGAAATGGAAACGATTTCATCATACCGGATCCACATGACACCCTGGCCGGCCGCCGGCGCCGGCTTCATTGACCGTTCGGGCGCGCCGCAGGTGGCCACGCCGGGCAGGCGTTTTCCGTCCGCGACTCAGACATAATCGGGGCCATGGACCGCTACGAACGCATCAACGCACTGCACCGCCTGCTCAAGTCCGCGCGCTACCCGGTGACGGTGGCGCGGCTGCAGGACGAACTGGGCTGCTCCCGCGCCACCGTCTATCGCGATCTGGCCTTCCTGCGCGATGCGCTGATGGCGCCGGTCGAGGGCGACGGCGAGGCCGGCTTCCGCTACGAGTCCGGGGAGAGCGACCGCTTCGAGTTGCCGGGACTGTGGCTGAGTTCGGAGGAACTGCACGCGCTGCTGGCCTCGCAGCAGTTGCTGGCGCGGACCGGCGGCGGGGTGCTGTCCTCGGTGCTGGCGCCGCTGCAGCAGCGTATCGAGAGTCTGCTCGCGGCCCAGGCCGGGGCGACCCATTGGCCGGTGGAACGGGTGCGGGTGATCCCGCACCGCGGCCGCAAGCTCGACGAAGCCAGCTTCCGCACCGTCGCCTCGGCGGTGCTGGAGCGCAAGCGCCTGTCCTTCGACTACCGGGCCCGCTCCACCGACGAATCGACCAAGCGTACGGTGTCGCCGCAGCGCATCACCCACTACCGCGACAATTGGTACCTGGACGCCTGGGACCATGGCCGCGACGCGGTGCGCAGCTTCGCGGTGGACCGCATCAACCATGCGCGCCTGCTCGACCAGCCGGCGCAGGACGTGGCCGACGCCGAACTGGATTCGCAGCTGGCGGCCAGCTACGGCATCTTCTCCGGCGCGCCCAAGGGCTGGGCCACCATCGTGTTCAGCCCCAAGGCGGCGCGCTGGGTCGCCGACGAGCACTGGCATTCCAAGCAGCAGGGCCGGTTCCTGGCCGACGGCCGCTACGAGCTGAAGGTGCCCTACAGCGTCTCGCGCGAACTGCTGATGGACGTGCTGCACTACGGCTCGGATGCGGAGATCGTCGAGCCGCGCTCGCTGCGCGAACAGGCCAAGGCGCTGCTGTCGCTGGCGCTGAGCAACTACAGCGACGATTGAGGTACCGCTGCGCGCGATGCGATCGCTCGCGCAGGCGCGGCTTCAGGGCACCTCCAATCGTTCCGGGACGCGTCCTGTGGGAGCGGCTTCAGTCGCGACGGCGACGCCGATGCCCGGCGTGGCCTGGCTGTGGACGCTCTAGCGCGCGTCCAGCGGCGCGCCGCCGCCGAGGATCACGCCGATGTTGCGCTCGATCCAGTCCACCAGCGTATGCACGTGCGCGGCCGCTTCGGCACCGAGCGGGGTCAGGTCGTATTCCACGTGCGGCGGCACCACCGGGTAGGCGGTGCGCTGCACCAGGCCGTCCGCCTCCAGCGCCTGCAGGGTTTGCGACAGCATCTTCTCGCTGACCCCTTCCAGGCTGCGGCGCAGGTCGCCGAAGCGGTGGGTGCCCTTGCGCAGGGCCACCAGCACCAGCACGCCCCAGCGGCTGGTGACATGGCTGAGCACTGCGCGGGACGGGCAGTTCTGCGCGAACACCTGGCCGCGCAGCAGGGTCGCGTCCGCGCAGCCGCGCGGCGCTTCGTCGAGGGGTTCGGAGAGGACGCTGGCCAAGCGGTGCACCTGTCTGTGGGGGAGGGCGCCCCCGATCATACGGGCCGCGCCGGGCGGTTCGCTGAGCGAAGGATGATCGGGACGTCGGTGGCAGCCACGCCGGCGCGCGATGGCGTGGCGGCGCTGGGCGGTGGCAGACGCGCGACGATGCGGATCGAACGGCGTCTGGGTATCGGCGGGTGCGCCGGCTTGGCGCAGCGCGAGCCGCCCTTGTAATTAAAACCTGTCTTTTTAATCTTAATTTTTCAGCTAAGGCCTGAAATCTATTATCTCATTTGGCAGAAAACGTTAAGCTGTGGCGGCCTCGTGCTTGCTGGGTTTCATGTTTCTTAAGTTTAAATCCATGTTGACTGAACATGTTATCAAGCTCGCAGACGGTAAAGGCCCGCTGCTGGAACGTTATGGTTATGGGCGGACCTGAGATGCCGCGTTGAAGGAAGGATAGGGTGACGTCGAACAAGAACGGATGGTTGTTGCGCTTCGTATATCGAGACACTACTAACCAGGTGTTTTCAAAAAGCCTGACTTCGCACTTCTGATTGAAGTAGCCGCTATCTAGTATGCTTGCACTATCATATGCATCCAACCACAAAGTGGTTTCATGGCTGCCATTGAGAACGCTCGCAATGGACTCGGCTGCGCTAAGGACATCACGGTCCTTCAGCAGGTACGCCGTAACGCAGCCAGGAATCAATACCCGGCCAAATATTTTTTTGAAAGGCAAGCTGCGGATATCGGCTTGGACGGCAAAAATGGATCTTGGATATTCGGTGCTTTTGAAGACATTCGCGTCGAGATCAACGATGACGCTAGGCTTGCTACGCAGTGAGCGGATCAGATCAAAATAACTTCCAATCCAAAGGCACTCTGTCTCGCTTGTCTCGTTTCTTACATGAGGATCAATTTCAACGAGATGGCTGGAATAAGTTGAATAATACGCTACGAGTAGGTCTGTAGCGACGTTGGCAATCATTGGTTTTTCAGAACCCTGCTCTTAAAGGTAACCTATCCGGGCGTTGCCTAGGGCTTGTTCGGCACTTCGAAGCCGAGCTTGCCGACCTGGTCGCGGCGCTGCGCCACGCGCTTGAGCTTGTCGATGTTGACCCCGTACTGGTGGTCCAGCTTGTCCACCAGTTCGCGGTATTGCTTGTAGCTCATGTTCGGCGAGCGCGCCAACACCCAGGCCAGGTCGCGGCCGGGGTAGTCGATCAGCGCCCAGGAATAGTCCGGCGCCACTTCCAGGATGCGGTACTTGGTCGGCACCACGGCGAAGAACCAGGTGGTCCAGCGGCGATTGCCGGTGCCTTCCTTGACCGTGGCGCGCGAGGTGATCTCCTTGACCGGTTCGTCGAAGCCCTCGCGGTACTGGTAGCGCACCGCGATCTTGCCGTCGTCCTTGAGGGTGTACTCGTCGCTGCTGGCGACGTGGCCGCGCTCGGCGAAGTAGGGCACATGGGCGATGACGTACCAGCGGCCCATGAAGCGCTGCAGGTCGATCGGCGGCTGCGCCGGTTCATGTTCGGGGTCCAGCGACTTGGCGCGGGCGGTCGGCAACGGGACGGCCATGCCCAGCAGCAGCACGGAGGCGAACAGGGAAAGCAGGCGCATAGACAAGGTTCCGGGGCGAAGGGCGAACGCTGGTCAAGTATGCGCGAGCGCCATGTCAATGATGCGTCGCAGCCCCTGAGATGTCGCGGCGGCACGCTGCGCGCCTCGACCTCCAGGAGCCGCCGTCATGCCGATCGTTCCGTCCTCCCTGCGTCCCCACGTCCCGCACCCGGGCCTGCGCCGCCTGCTGCGCCAGGCGATCCTGGCCGGGCTGGCCCTGGTCCTGGTGTGGCCGGCCGCGCGCGGCCACAGCGAATGGCTGGGCTGGCGGCCGCTGTGGCTGCTGGGCATGCCGTTGAGCGCCTGGTGGGCCTTGCACCGCTTCCCGCTGCCGCCGCTGCGCCGCCTGTGGGGGCAGTGGCGGGCCCGGCCACGGGCGCAGGCGCGGCGACGCGGACCCGCAGTGCGCTCCGCGCGTCCGGCCTGACCTTCGGCAGGGGAGGCCGGCAATTGGTGCGTGCTAGGGTGCGGCGCTGTCCTTCCCGGATCCGACCCATGTCCCCACTCGCACACGCCTGCCTGCTCGCCGGCCTGCTCACCGCCGGCACCGCCGCGGCCAAGGAAACCGCGATGCCCCAAGACCCCTATGCCTGGCTCGAAGACGTCACCGGCGCCAAGGCGCTGGACTGGGTCAAGGCGCAGAACGCCAAGACCGAGGCGCGGCTGGCCGACACCCCCGCCTTCAAGGCCCGCGAGGCCGGCATCCGCGAGGTGCTGGATTCCGACGCCAAGATCCCGGCCGTGCAGAAGATCGGCCCGTACTACTACAACCTGTGGAAGGACCGCGCGCACGAGCGCGGCCTGTGGCGCCGCACCACGCTCGAGGAGTACCGCAAGCCCGAGCCGAAGTGGGAGACGGTGCTGGACCTGGATGCGCTGAACAAGGCCGAGGGCGAGAACTGGGTGTGGCACGGCGCCAACTGCCTGCGCCCGGAGTACCGCCGCTGCCTGATCGCGCTGTCGCGCGGCGGCGCCGACGCCGATGTCACCCGCGAGTTCGACCTGGACAGCAAGCAGTGGATCAAGGACGGCTTCTTCCGTCCCGAGGCCAAGGGCGGGCTGAGCTGGATCGATGCCGACACCGTGTACCTGTACACCGACTTCGGCCCCGGCTCGCTGACCAGCTCCGGCTACCCGCGCATCGTCAAGCAGTGGAAGCGCGGCACCCCGATGAGCAGCGCCACGCTGGTCTACGAGGGCAAGCCGGACGACATGTACATCGCCGCGATGCACGACGACACGCCCGGCTACGAGCGCGACTTCGTCAGCCGCACGCTGGCCTTCTACAACGACGAGATGTACCTGCGCGGCGCCGACGGCCGCCTGACCAAGATCGACGTGCCCAACTCGGCCAACAAGGGCGTGCACCGCCAGTGGCTGACGCTGGAGCTGCGCGATCCGTGGACGGTGGGCGGCACGACCTACCCGGCCGGCGCGCTGCTGGTGACCAAGTTCGACGACTTCATGGCCGGCAAGCGCGACTTCCAGGTGCTGTTCACGCCGACCGAGACCGCGTCGCTGGCGTCCTTCGCCTGGACCAAGTCGCGGCTGGTGCTGAACGTGCTCGACGACGTCAAGAGCCGGCTGTGGGTGTTGACCCCGGGCGAGGGCGCGTGGGCGCGCGCGCCGTTCCCGGTCGGCGACCTGGCCTTCGGCAGCACCAGCGTCGATGCGGTCGATGCCGACGAGAACGACCAGGTGTGGCTGACCTCCACCGACTTCCTGACCCCGACCACGCTGATGCTGGCCGACGTGCAGCGCGGGCCGCAGAGCATCGAGACGCTGAAGGCGATGCCGAGCTTCTTCGATGCGTCCAAGGACGAAATCGAGCAGCACTTCGCCGTGTCCAAGGACGGCACCAAGGTCCCGTACTTCCTGGTCCGGCCCAAGCAGCTCAAGGCCGACGGCAGCGCGCCGACCCTGCTGTACGCCTACGGCGGCTTCGAGATCTCGATGACCCCGTTCTACTCGGGCAGCCTCGGCCGCGCCTGGCTCGACCAGGGCGGCGTGTACGCGCTGGCCAACATCCGCGGCGGCGGCGAGTACGGCCCGCGCTGGCACCAGGCGGCGCTGAAGCAGAACCGGCACAAGGCCTACGAGGACATGGCGGCGGTGGCGCAGGACCTGGTCGCGCGCAAGATCACCTCGGCCAAGCACCTGGGCGTGCAGGGCGGCAGCAACGGCGGGCTGATGGCCGGCAACATGCTGATGCAGTACCCGCAGTTGTTCGGCGCGGTGGTGGTGCAGGTGCCGCTGCTGGACATGAAGCGCTACAGCCACCTGCTGGCCGGCGCCTCGTGGATGGCCGAGTACGGCAACCCGGACACCGACGACTGGAAGTTCATCCAGACCTTCTCGCCGTACCACCTGTTCGACCCGAAGAAGACCTATCCGCCGGTGATCTTCCTGACCTCCACCCGCGACGACCGCGTGCACCCGGGCCATGCGCGGAAGATGGCGGCGAAGATGATCGACGCCGGCAAGGACGTGACCTACTACGAGAACATCGAAGGCGGTCATGGCGGGGCGGCCAACAACGCGCAGGCGGCGCACATGCAGGCGCTGGCCTACAGCTTCCTGTGGGAGCGCTTGTCCAAGTGAGGCGTGCGGTCCGCGTCCCGGTCGGGGCGCGGATCGCGACCTGGCCCAGCGTGCGTCAGTGCACGCTCGAGCCGGCGCGCAACGCGGTGCGTCGCGAGCGCGCCGGCACTGCCCGCGTTCTCGTCCTGGTCTTGCCGCCGCGGCTGCTCAGGCTTCGCCGGCCAACGGCTTGACCAGGACCAGCGACCGGACGTCGTAGCCAAGTGCTTCGTACACGTGCAGCGCATGCGTGTTGAAGGCCCAGACGTTCAGGCGCATTTCGACACCGCCGCGTCGCGCCACCCACTCGTGCGCCCGCTGCATCAGCGCCGGGCCGATGCCCCGGCCCCGATGGCGTCGGGTGATGCCCACGCTGCCCACCCGGCCGAAGCGCATGGGCTGCAGCAGCGAGTGCGATTCGGTGACGATGCTGACCGTGACGAAACCGACGAGCACGCCCTGCGCTTCGGCGACGATGGTGGTGGCATCGTCCCGGCCGATGCTGCTGTGCCAGTGCGCCGCGTCGCGGTCCGCGGCGCCCGCGCCGGCGAAGATGTGGGGAAACGCCTCATGGTGGAGCGCATTCACTTCTTCGCCTAGCGCGCAGATCGCACCGAGATCGGAGTCGATGGCTTCGCGATAGGTTGGGATGAAGGGCTCCATGGGCTTTCCGGTGCCGCAGGCCGCCTCAGTGCGTCCAGCGCGCCAGCCCGCGCGCGATCCGCGCCACCGCTTCCTGCAGGCGCGGCAGGCTCTGGGTGTAGGCGATGCGCACATGCTGGCGGGCGCGGTGACGGCCGAAATCCACGCCCGGGGTGAACGCAACGTACTCGGTTTCCAGGAAGTGCGCGCAGAACGCCTGCGCATCGTCGGTGAACCCGGACACGTCGGCATACAGGTAGAACGCGCCCTGCGGTTCGACCTCGATGCGGAAGCCGAGCGCGCGCAGTGCCGGCAACAGGTAGTCGCGGCGCTGCGCGAACTCGGCGCGGCGCGTTTCCAGGATCTGCCGCGTTTCCGGCAGGAAGCAGGCCAGCGCTGCGTGCTGGGCGATGCTGGAGGCGCTGATGTACAGGTTCTGCGCCAGCTTCTCCAGCGACGGCACCGCCGCGCGCGGCGCCACCAGCCAGCCCAGGCGCCAGCCGGTCATGCCGAAGTACTTGGAGAAACTGTTGAGCACGTAGGCCGCGTCGTCGACCTCGAGCACGCTGGGCGCGTCGATGCCGTAGCTGAGGCCGTGATAGATCTCGTCCACCACCAGGTGCCCGCCGCGCGCGTGCAGCGTCTGCGACAGCGCGGCCAGTTCGGCGCGCGCGAGCACGGTGCCGGTGGGGTTGGCCGGCGAGGCCACCAGGGCGCCGACGCTGTCCGCGTTCCAGTGCCGCTGCAGCAGGTCCGGGGTCAGTTGGTAGCGGCTGTCCGGGCCGACCGGCACCAGTTGCGCGGCGCCTTCGACCAGGCGCAGGAAGTGGCGGTTGCACGGGTAGCCGGGGTCGGCCATCAGCCAGTGGCGGCCGGGATCGACCAGCAGGGCGCTGGCCAGCAGCAGCGCGCCGGAGCCGCCGGGGGTGATCAGGATGCGCGCCGGATCCAGGTCGACGTCGTGGCGCTGCCGGTAATAGTCCGCCAACGCCTGGCGCAGGGCGGGCAGGCCGCGCGCGGCGGTGTAGCGGGTGTGGCCGGCGTTCAGCGCGGCCTGGCCGGCGGCGACGATCGGTGCGGCGGTGGTGAAGTCCGGCTCGCCGATCTCCAGGTGGATCACGTCGTGGCCGGCGTGCTCCAGGTCGTTGGCGCGGGCCAGCAGCGCCATGACGTGGAACGGTTCGATCTCGCGGCTGCGCTGGCTGTAGCGGGGCGCGGTGGGCGAGGCGCTGAGGGTGTCGCCGGGAAGGGAGGCCATGTCGCCGATGATAGAGGAGCGCGCTTTCGCGCGTGTTAGCGATGTCGGGTGGACCACGAAGCGGCTGTGCGATGGCGGTACCGTGTGTGCGCTTGTTCTGGGGCTGAGTGGGCGGTGGATCACGCTGCGCGCGGCCGCGCGGCGAGTGAGGCGCGGCTGCCAGAGCGGTTATCGGTCGCGCCAAGGCGCTGTCCACCGCGCAGGCGAAGACCTCCCCCCGCCATGCCGGCTTCGCGCCGCGCACGGCAACCGCCCTTCTCTTCGAGATGCATCGCCGGCTCCGGAGAGCCTTGGCGCGCTTGCCACGGCGCAGCGTTGCAGGGAGACTCGGCCAGCACTGCGCGGCGTCCGCCCGCTGCCGCCGCCCGGCCCGGGTGGCGTCCCGTTGCGTTACCGCCGCCGGAGCCCCATTAGATGCCCCACCGTCCCTTGCTAGCGAGCCTCGTCCTGCTCATGACCGCCTCCTTCGCTTCCTCCGCCTCCGCCGCCGCGGCCACCCCGCCGCATCCGGCCAAGCAGCCGCATGCGGTCAAGGCGCCGTTCGGCGCCGTTCGCCAGGACGCCTACTACTGGCTGCGCGACGACACGCGCAAGAACCCGCAGATGCTGGCCTATCTCAATGCCGAGAACGCCTATGCCGACCAGGTGCTGAAGCCGCTCAAGCCGCTGGAAGACCGGCTGTACGAGGAGATCGTCGGCCGCATCAAGCAGGACGACAGCAGCGTGCCGTACCGCGAGCGCGGCTACTGGTACTACACCCGTTACGAGAGCGGCAAGGACTACCCGATCCAGGCGCGCCGCAAGGGCAGCATGGAGGCGCCGGAGGAGATCCTGCTCGACGTCAACGCCATGGCCGCCGGCAAGGGCTACTTCAGCGTCGGCGACGCGGCGGTCAGCCAGGACAACCGCCTCCTGGCCTGGACCGAGGACGACGTGGGCCGCCGCCAGTACGTGGTGCGCTTCAAGAACCTGGACACCGGCGAGGTCTACGCCGACCGCATTCCCGGGGTGTCGCCGGACGTGGTCTGGGCCGACGACAACAAGACCCTGTTCTACGTCGAGAACGACCCGGAGACGCTGTTGACGGTGCGGGTCAAGAAGCATGTGCTGGGCACCCCGGCGGCGCAGGACACGCTGGTCTACGAGGAGAAGGACGACAGTTTCTACATGGGCGTGGGCCGCACCCGCGACGACAAGTACATCGTCATCGGCGTGGAGAGCACGGTGTCCTCCGAGCAGCGCTACGCGCCGGCCGCCGATCCGCAGCGCTTCACCGTGCTGGCGCCGCGCGAGCGCGACGTCGAGTACCAGGCCGATCACTTCGACGGCCGCTGGGTGATCCGCACCAACTGGAAGGCCAAGAACTACGCGCTGATGACCGCGCCCGACGGCGCCACCGCGCGCAGCCAGTGGCAGAGCTGGCTGCCCTACGACGACAAGGTGTTCATCGACGGCTTCGAGCTGTTCGACGGCTTCACCGCCATCGCCGAGCGCTCCGACGGACTGGAGCGGATCCGCCTGCATTTCGCCGACGGCAAGGAGGAGTACGTCAAGGCCGACGAGCCGGCGTATTCGATGGGCCTGTCGATCAATCCCGAGCCGGACACGCCGTGGCTGCGCTACAGCTATACCTCGCTGACTACCCCGGCCACCACCTACGAACTCAACACCCGCACCGGCGAGCGCAAGCTGCTCAAGCAGCAGCCGGTGATCGGCTACGACGCCAGCCGGTACCAGACCGAACGCGTGTGGGTGACCGCGCGCGACGGGGTCAAGGTGCCGGTGTCGCTGGTCTACAAGAAGGGCTTCAAGAAGGACGGCAGCGCCGCGCTGTACCAGTACGCCTACGGCAGCTACGGCATGTCCACCGATCCGGCGTTCAACCTGCCGGTGGTGAGCCTGCTCGACCGCGGCGTGGTCTACGCCATCGCGCACATCCGCGGCGGCCAGGAAATGGGCCGCGACTGGTACGACCAGGGCAAGCTGCTGCACAAGAAGAACACCTTCACCGACTTCATCGACGTCACCCGCGGGCTGGTGCAGCAGGGCTACGCCGCCCCGGACCGGGTCGCCGCGGCCGGCGGCAGCGCCGGCGGCCTGCTGATGGGCGCGGTGGCGAACATGGCGCCCAAGGACTACCGCGTGCTGGTGGCGCAGGTGCCGTTCGTGGACGTGGTCACCACCATGCTCGACCCGAGCATCCCGCTGACCACCAACGAGTACGACGAGTGGGGCAATCCCGAGCAGAAGGCGTACTACGACTACATGCTCAGCTACTCGCCCTACGACAACGTCGCCCGCCAGGCCTATCCGGCGATGTACATCGGCACCGGCCTGTGGGACTCGCAGGTGCAGTACTGGGAGCCGGCCAAATGGGTGGCCAAGCTGCGCGAGTACGACACCGGCAGCCAGCCGATCGTGTTCCGGGTCAACATGGAAGCCGGCCACGGCGGCAAGTCCGGGCGCTTCCGCCGCTACCGCGAAATGGCCGAGTCCTATGCGTTTATGCTGGACCAGCTGGGCGTGGAGTCACCGGCCAAGTGAGTGCGGTGCGCGTCGGCTGGCCTGCAGGCCGGCCGATGTGCAGGTGGGCAGGCTGGCGTGAAGCCTGCTTGTCCCAATCGTCGGATGGCGGATGGCCTGTGGCTTCACGCGTCGCGGCTGAAGCCGCTCCCACAGTGAGCATTGCGGCCGGGTCGGTGCTGAAGGTGCGATGGCCCGATGCGCCATGACATGCGGCAGCGCGGACGGTTTGGCAACGCCTTGCGGGAGGGACTTCAGTCCCGACTGCAAGGAGGTCAAATGCGCCAATGGCTTCGCCCGTCGCGGCTGAAGCCGCTCCTACAGTGGGCGGAACGCTCGATCACCGCGCGAGAGCAGGCAGTCGCGCTGGTGGCCTGGTCACTCCTTGTGGGAGGGACTTCAGTCCCGACTGCGCGGAGGTCGGATAAGTCGGAGGCTTTCGATCGTCGCGGCTGAAGCCGTTCCTCTCATGGGTGGGTTGCATGTGTCCTATGCGAGGGCCGGCAGCGGCGCTGTTGGTCTGGCAGCTCGCTGTGGGAGGGACTTCAGTCCCGACTGCAGTGAACTCAGACGCACCAATGGCTTCGCGTGTCGCCGCCGCCGCCGCGGCGGCAGGCGCCCGGCGGCGCGGCAGTGGGCGGGTCGACGCCAGTGCGCGCCGACGCGGGCTTATGATGGCGCGATGCGCACGCACTCCCGTTTCCGCTGGGCCTGGTGGCTGCTGGCTTACGCCAGCCTGGTGACCGGCATCGTCGGCATCTTCGTGCCGGGGCTGCCGACCACGGTGTTCGTGCTGATCGCCGCCTACGCCGCCGCGCGCGGTTCGCCGCGGCTGCGCCGGCGCTTGCTGCGCGATCCGCGCTTCGGCCGCAGCATCCGCGACTGGGAAGCGCATGGCGCGGTCAGCCGGCGCGGCAAGTGGATGGCGACGCTGACCATGGCCGCGTGCGCGCTGGTGCTGCTGCTGTTCGTGCATCGGTTGTGGGTGCAGGTGCTGGCGATCGGCTGCATGAGCGCGGTGGCGCTATGGCTGTGGTGGCGCCCGGAACCGCCGCGCCGATGAGCGCGCGCGACGCGGCGATGGCGGCACAGCCGGTTCATGCCGGTGTGGCTATACTCGGCGCATGAGCACATCGTCCTCTTCTCCGATCCGTCTCGTTCTTTCCGCCGCTGTGCTGCTGGCCCTGGCCGGCTGCGGCAACAAGGGACCGCTGGTGATGCCGCAGAAGCCGGTCCCGGTGGAGGCCACCCCGGCGCCCGCGCCCGACGCGACCCCGCCGGCGACCACCGATCCCGCCGGGCAGGCGCAGCCGGTGGACGGCCAGCGCCCGCCGGCCAACGACACCACCGTGCCCACCGATGGGAATGAGTGAGGCCCGCCACGCCGCGCGCTTGCGTTTCAGCAAGATGCAGGGCGCGGGCAACGATTTCGTGGTGCTCGACCTGCGCGACGGCACCCCGCCGCCGGACGCCGCCCTGGCGATGCGCCTGGCCGACCGCCACTTCGGCGTCGGCTGCGACCAGATCCTGACCATCGAGCCGCCGCACGATCCCGCCGCGGTCGCCAGCTACCGCATCTGGAACACCGACGGCAGCGCCGCCGGGCAATGCGGCAACGGCGCGCGCTGCATCGCCGCCTGGCTGGTGCGCGACGGCACTGCGCCCGCCGACGGCGAGTTCGTGATCGAGAGCCCGGCCGGCAGCCATCGCATCGAGCGCCGCGCCGCGGGCGAATTCGCCGTGGCGATGGGCGTGCCGCGCTTCGCGCCGGAGGACGTGCCGCTGGTCGGCTTTCCGCGCGCGCGCGACGAGTACGTGTTGCCGCTGCAGGGCGGGAGCGTGCGTTTCGGCGCGGTGTCGATGGGCAACCCGCACGCGGTGCTGGAAGTGGGCCTGGTCGATGCGGCGCCGCTGGAACGCCTGGGCCCGTTGCTGCAGCAGCACGCCTCGTTCCCGGATTCGGTCAACGTCGGCTTCGTGCAGGTGATCGACCGCGGCCACCTGCGCCTGCGCGTGTACGAGCGCGGCGTCGGCGAGACCCTGGCCTGCGGCAGCGGCGCCTGCGCGGCGGCGGCGGTGATGATGCAGCGCGGCCGGGTGGAGCGCGACGTGCGCATCAGCCTGCCGGGCGGCGAACTGCGCGTGCAGTGGCCGCGCGACGACGCACCGGCGGTGATGTCCGGCCCGGCGACGTTCGTCTTCGATGGAGAATGGATCCGATGAGCGACAGCCAGGACAAGCTCGGTGCGCACGAGGTGGCGGCGTGGCTGCGGCGCCACCCCGGCTTCCTGAAGCAGTTCCCCGACCTGGCGCTGACCCTGGTGGTGCCGCGCGACGACGGTCCCACCGCGTCGCTGGCCAGCTACCAGCTGGAAGTGCTGCGCGACAAGAACCGCGAGCTGTCGCGGCGGCTGAGCGAGCTGGCGGCCAACGCGCAGGTCAACGAACGGCTGGCGGTGCGCACCCATCAGTTGACCCTGGCGCTGATGCGCCAGCACAGCGCCGCCGACAGCGTGCGCGCGATGGCCGCCTCGCTGCAGGAGGATTTCCAGGGCGACCTGGTCAGCATCGTGCTGCTGCAGCCCTTGTCCGGCCTGGAGCAGGCGCCGTGGCTGCAGGTGCTGGCGGCCGACGATCCGCGGCTGGCGCCGTTCCGCGATTGCCTGAAGGACGGCGAGCCGATCTGCGGCCGCCTGCAACCGGAAAAGCAGGCGCTGCTGTACGGCGAGCGCGTGGACGAGGTGCAATCCACCGCGCTGTTGCCGCTGCCCGGCCTGGGCCTGATCGCGGTCGGCAGCCGCGACCCGAACCGCTTCTATCCCGGCATGGGCACCTTGTTCCTGCGCATGATGGGCGAGTCGCTGGCGGTGGCGTTGCAGCGATGAGCATGGCCGGGACGCGGGACCCGGGACCCGGGGCCCGGGACAGCGCCGGGCCCGGCGCTGCCGATCGTCAGGCTGGGCAGGACACTGCTGGTACCGCCAGCGCGGCCGCTTCTCCCGGGTCACAGGTCGCGGGTCCCGAGTCCCGCTTCCTCGCCTACCTGCAGGTCGAGCGGCGCATGTCCGCGCATACCCTGGACGCATACCGACGCGACCTGGCCGCCTTGTCGGCGTGGGCTGCGGACAACCTGCTCGGCGAGCCGGCCGCGCTCGATGCCGCGCAGCTGCGCCAGTTCATCGCCGCCGAACACCGCCGCGGACTGTCGCCCAAGAGCCTGCAGCGGCGGCTGTCGGCATGCCGCAGTTTCTACGCCTGGCTGCTCAAGCACGGCCACATCGCCGCCAGTCCGGCCGCGGCATTGCGCGCGCCGAAGGCGCCGCGCAAGCTGCCGCAGGTGCTCGATGCGGACGAGGCGGTGCGCTTGGTCGAAGTGCCGACCGATGCGCCGCTGGGCCTGCGCGACCGCGCGCTGCTGGAGCTGTTCTATTCCTCCGGCCTGCGCCTGAGCGAGCTGTGCGCGTTGCGCTGGCGCGATCTGGATTTCGTCGCCGGCATGGTCAGCGTGCTGGGCAAGGGCAACAAGCAGCGGCTGGTGCCGGTGGGCTCGCATGCGCGCACCGCGCTGCTGGCGTGGCGCGAAGAGAGCCGGGGCGAGCCCGCCGCACCGGTGTTTCCGGGGCGCGGCGGGGCGCCGATCGGTGCGCGCGCGGTGCAGATCCGGATCAAGCAACTGGCCGGGCGCCAGGGCCTGTTCAAGCACGTGCACCCGCACATGCTGCGGCACAGCTTCGCCAGCCACATCCTGGAATCCTCCGGCGACCTGCGCGGCGTGCAGGAACTGCTCGGCCATGCCGACATCGCCACCACGCAGATCTACACCCACCTGGACTTCCAGCACCTGGCCAAGGTCTACGACGCGGCGCACCCGCGCGCCAAGCGCAAGTCCTGAGCGCCGCAGTGCGGCCGCACGGCCGCTGCCGCACCCGCCCTTGTTCTGGATCAAGGCGCGCCCGCGTAGGCGGGGCGACACTGCCCTCCCGCGTCGCGAGGGCGTAACGATGGCCAACCCTTCCCGCTGGCGTCGTGCCATCCCCGAACGGCTGTGCTGGGGCTAAGACGGCGATTGCGCCGTACAAGATCCGGCCTGCGACAACGGCGCCGGACGCACCCTGCATCCGATCGAGCCCCCGGGCAAGGATGGGCGCGTCGCCTGGCGCATCGCTGCCGATCCGGCGCGGCCGGCGCCTGTGCGGCGTGGCGAGGAACCGCCTGCTCTCGGCGACGCTTGAACCGCGCGCTGCCAGCCCCCACACCTGAGTCATCGTTCCGGAGGCCGCATGGATCCCAGTCAGAACCCCAATGTTTTCCACGCCACCACGATCCTGTCGGTGCGCCGCGATGGCCGCGTCGCCGTGGCCGGCGACGGCCAGGTGACCCTGGGCCACACCGTGATGAAGGGCAATGCGCGCAAGGTGCGCCGGCTCGGCCGCGAGGGCCAGGTGCTGGCCGGCTTCGCCGGCGCCGCCGCCGACGCGTTCACCCTGTTCGAACTGTTCGAGGCCAAGCTGGAAAAGCACGGCCAGTTGACCCGCGCCGCGGTGGAACTGGCCAAGGATTGGCGCACCGAGCGCCGCCTCGGCAAGCTCGAGGCGCTGCTGGCGGTGGCCGACAAGGAAACCTCGCTGATCATCAGCGGCACCGGCGATGTGATCGAGCCGGAGGACGGCATCATCGCCATCGGCTCCGGCGGCTCCTACGCCCTGTCGGCGGCGCGCGCGCTGCTCGGCCACACCACGCTGGACGCGCGCACCATCGCCGTCGAAGCGCTGAACATCGCCGGCGACATCTGCATCTACACCAATCGCAATGTGGTGGTCGAAGAGCTGTGAATCGGGAATCGGGAATGGGGAATCGCAACAGCGGCTCTCCTTTCCGTTGCCGATGACGCCTGCTTTCTCGATTCCCGATTCTCCATTCCCGATTCCCTCTTCGATTTCCCGACCATGACCGATACCCATAGCACCATGACCCCGCGCGAGATCGTGCAGGAGCTGGACCGCCACATCGTCGGCCAGCACGAGGCCAAGCGCGCGGTGGCGATCGCGCTGCGCAACCGCTGGCGGCGCATGCAGCTGCCCGATGCGCTGCGCAACGAAGTGATGCCGAAGAACATCCTGATGATCGGCCCCACCGGCGTCGGCAAGACCGAGATCGCGCGGCGCCTGGCGACGCTGGCCAATGCGCCGTTCGTCAAGGTCGAGGCGACCCGCTTCACCGAGGTCGGCTACGTCGGCAAGGACGTGGAGCAGATCGTGCGCGACCTGGCCGACACCGCGGTCAAGCTGTACCGCGAGCAGGCCAAGGCCCGCGTGCGCACCCAGGCCGAGGAACGCGCCGAGGACCGCATCCTCGATGCGCTGCTGCCGCGGCGCAGCGCCGGCATCGGCTTCGATCCGGAAGCCGCGCGGCACGAGCCGTCGGCGCAGGACAGCGACACCCGCAGCAAGTTCCGGCGCATGCTGCGCGCCGGCGAGCTGGACGAGCGCGAGATCGAACTGGACGTCGCGGTCAACGTCAGCATGGACATCATGACCCCGCCGGGCATGGAGGAAATGGGCCAGCAGCTGCGGCAGATGTTCTCCAACCTGGGCGGCGGCAAGTCGCAGTCGCGCAAGCTGACCATCAAGGCCGCGCGGCCGCTGCTGATCGAGGAAGAGGCCGGCAAGCTGGTCAACGAGGACGATGTCCGCGCCGCCGCGATCGAGGCCTGCGAACAGCACGGCATCGTGTTCATCGACGAGATCGACAAGGTGGCCAAGCGCAGCGAGGCCGGCGCCACCGGCGGCGACGTCTCGCGCGAGGGCGTGCAGCGCGATCTGCTGCCGCTGGTGGAAGGCTCCAACGTCAGCACCAAGTACGGCACGGTCAAGACCGACCACATCCTGTTCATCGCCTCCGGCGCGTTCCACCTGGCCAAGCCCAGCGACCTGATCCCGGAGCTGCAGGGCCGTTTCCCGATCCGCGTGGAGCTGTCGGCGCTGTCGAAGGACGACTTCATCCGCATCCTCACCGAACCGAAGGCGGCGCTGACCAAGCAGTACGAGGCGCTGTTGCTGACCGAGGGCGTGAGCCTGCGCTTCACCGACGACGCCATCGCGCGGCTGGCGGAGATCGCGTTCCTGGTCAACGAGCGCCAGGAGAACATCGGCGCGCGGCGCCTGCACACCGTACTCGAGCGCCTGCTCGACACGCTGAGCTATGAAGCGCCGGATCGCGATGGGCAGAGCGTCTCCGTGGACGCGGCCTATGTCGATGCGCACCTGGGCGAGCTGGTGCAGGATCCGGATCTGAGCCGGTATATCCTGTAACGCAACGTGCCGGAGAGGCGTATCGCTGTTGTGGGAGCGGCTTGGGCCCTCTCACGACTCCGACCTGCTCCACCTGAGCATTCACAAGTGACGGATCTGCTTGGCGCGCCGTCCTCGAATTGAGGTTTCTAGAGGCGCCCTTCAGTTGCGACGAGGCTGCACCGGTAACGCTTCGTCGCGGCTGGAGCCGCTTCCGCAGGGGCTTGCGGCGAACCCGCCGGGTGCCCTGTGGGAGGGACTTCGGTCCCGACGCATTGCGCCATCGGAAAGCACACTCCTTCGCGCGTCACGGCTGCATGACAGTTGATTCCCACAGGAAGCCGTGTCGTACAGCAAGCCGCTTCGGCGCGCATGCTTTCTCGAAACAGTGCATGGCATGCGTTACCTGCACCCACCCGGCACGACTCAATACAGCGGCGTCCCCGCCTTGTACGCCGCCACGAACGACTGCCAGTCCAGTTGCACTTGCGCGGCGTAGTCGAACGCGAACTGGCGCAGTTCCGATTTCAGCCCGCTCTTGCTGGTGACCGCCTGGTCGATCTGCTTGTCGATGCTGTACGGCACCACGTTCGGGTCGTAGTCCTGGTCGGCCAGCGCGTGCGCCGAGGCCAGGGCCTGGCCCAGGTAGGTGGCGGCGGTGGCGAGCTTGCCGGCGCTGTCCAGTGCGGTCGGGTCCAGGTCCTGCTGGAACGGCGACTTCTCGTGCACGTAGAACGGGGTGCCGGCGACGCTGGCGTAGCCGACCAGCACGTCGGCGTCGATGGTCTGCGCCTTGGCGGTGCGCGCCACCCGCGCGCCCTCGTTGTTGTCGTAGGTGGAGGCCGGCATCTGCGACGGCGCCGCCACGGCGACCACGCTGGCCGCTTCCTGTTTCCATTCCAGGATCACGTCGTCGCCGGTCGATGCGCTCGGGCCTTCGATCAGCACGTACAGGCGCAGGCGGCCGAGGCTGCCGGTGCCCGAGCCCAGCTTCTGGTGCACGTCCTTGATGGTGTAGTAGCTGGCCGCATAGCGCTTGCCCGCGGCGATCGAGCCGATGTAGCCGTCCATTGCCGCGGCCACCGTCGAGGCGGTGCTGGCGT
Source organism: Xanthomonas sp. NCPPB 901 (assembly GCF_056725085.1). Taxonomy (NCBI): domain Bacteria; kingdom Pseudomonadati; phylum Pseudomonadota; class Gammaproteobacteria; order Lysobacterales; family Lysobacteraceae; genus Xanthomonas; species Xanthomonas sp. NCPPB 901. The sequence goes on from NZ_CM161511.1 coordinate 932,180, forward strand.
CCACCGCGACCAGGTTGTCCAGGTCCTGGAACCGGCGCTTGCCGCCGCTGACCACGGTGTACTTGGACAGCAGGCTGCTGCGGCTCTTGCCGTCGGCGCTGTCGATGGCCTTGGCCACCGCGCCGCTGGTGTTGCGCTTGCTCAACTGGAAGCTCGCTTCGGCGTCGCTGCCGCGGAAATCGGCGATCTTGTCCAGGTAGGCGCCGACCATGCTGTCGATGGCGTCGCCGATGTCACTGTCGGACAGGCCGTTGTCGCGGCCGGCCAGGACCATGCTCGCGGCCAGCCGGCGCAGGTCCCACACGTATTGGCCGAGATGGCCTTCGTCGAAGTCGGCGACCTTGAACACCGCCTTGCCGCTGCTGTCGCGCGCCGCATCGAAGTTGCCGACGTGGGTGTCGCCGCCGAGCCAGGTGTAGCCGGTCTGCGGCGAGGTCCACAGCGACGCCGGTAGGGTCTTCATGTCCTGGTAGAAGAGGTGGTCGGTGCCGCGGTAGAAGGCGTAGGCGCTGCCGGCCATCGTCGCCATCTTGGTGTCCAGCTCGGCGCGCTGTGCCGCGTAGGGATGGTTGTAGTCGTGGATCTGCTGCACCACCCAGGCGTCGCGCTTGCTTGCCGCCGCCGCGCATCCGGTGCCGGCGGCAAGGGTCAGGCCGATCAGCAGCAACGGCAGCAGGCGGGTGGACATCGCAGGTCTCCAGGCGCGGACGAAGGAAGTTGCAGTCGACCACGCCGGCATTGCACGCGGATGAATCGCCGGCGGCCGGCTGGACGGCCTGCGCGCTTCCGCCAGGCCCGGCGCGGCGGCCTGGGGAGGCGGGTCGCGCCTAGAAGTAGCGCAGCCAGGCCAGGTCGCGGCGCCGCGCCTTCAGCCGCGCGAACGCGGCGGTGGGCCAGTACAGGGCCAGCCCCAGCGCCGCGGCGATCGCCCACAGCGCAGCGACGCTGTCCACGCCGAACAGGGCGCCGTGGTTGGCGCCGCACAGCGCCAGCGCGGCCAGGTAGGCCAGCTTGAGCACGTACAGGTGCAGCAGGTAGAAGAACATCGGCGCCGCGCCGATCGCCGCCAGCGGCGCCAGGGCGCGTGCCACCGCGGGGTGTTCGTACAGGCGCAGCAACAGCAGGCCCACGCCCAGCGTCAGCAGCAGGAACTGCAGCGACGGCGGGTACTTGGTGACGTTGAAGAAGCTCATCGCGGTGTGCGCGAGGTCGTCCTGGGCCTGCCAGGGCGTATCGCCGTAGCCGTTGTGCCAGCGCAGCAGGTGGAAGCCGGCCAGCGCGCCCAGGCCCCAGGCCAGCAGGCGCTGCTGACGCTGCGCCGGCGCGCGGTCGGCGGCGTACCAGGGGCCGGCGGCGTAGCCGAGCGCGATCACCCCGATCCACGGCAGCACCGGGTAGGAAGTGCGCAGGCGCAGGTCGCCCAGTTCCAGCCAGCGCCGGTCGTGCAGCACCGCCCAGGCGGCCGCGAGCGGGCCGTCGCCCTGCACCTGTACATCGTCCAGCAGGTGGTGGCCGGCGACCAGCGCCGCGCCGATCAGGGCGAGCGCCGGCCGCGGCAGCCACAGCAGCGCGGCCAGCGCGAGCATGCTCAGGCCGATCGCCCAGATCACCTGCAGATACAGCGCCTGCGGCGGAAAGGCGCCGCTCCAGGCCAGGTTGACCAGCGTCAGTTCCAGCACGATCAGGAACAGGCCGCGCTTGAGCAGGAAGCTGGCGGCCGCGGCGCGGCCATCGGCTTGCCGCGCCGCGTACAGCCACGCCGACAGGCCGGTCAGGAACACGAACACCGGCGCGCACAGGTGCGCCAGGGTGCGCGCGAGGAACAGCGCCGGCGCGGTGCGTTCCACGTCCATCGGGTCGCCGACCGGCTGGTGCAGGTAGAAGGTCTCGCGCACATGGTCGAGCAGCATCAGCAGCATGACCGTGCCGCGCAGCAGGTCGATCGAGGCCAGGCGCGCGCTGGCCGAGGCGGTGGCGGGCAGGGCGAGGGACGCGGGGGCGGCGGAAACAGCGGACGGCATGCGTGACGGTCGGTGTCGAGTATTGAAACAATATAACACTTGGTCGCCAGGGCCCGGCTGCGGGCGCCGTGGCGGCCTGGCCGTCATCGCAGGGCGATGGCCGGTCGTACTGGCGGCGCGCGCGCAGTCAGGGCGAGGGGGGCGACCCGCGGCGGACGCGGGCAGCGCTGCCGCCCTCCACAGATCGCGAGATCCGCCGCACGTGGACCTGGGTGCGGCGGCGCGCGGGTCAGTCCTCGCCGATATCCTCGTTCCACACGTCCGGATGCGCGGCGATAAAGCCGCCGAGCAGGTCGATGCACTCCTGGCTGTGCAGGTCGATGACCTCCACGCCGCTCTCGCGCAGCCAGTCGATGCCGCCCTGGAAGGTCACCGATTCGCCCACCACCACCGTGCCGATGTTGAACTGCCGCACCAGGCCGCTGCAGTACCAGCACGGCGCCAGGGTGGTGACCATGATGGTGTCCTTGTAGCGGCGCTGGCGTCCGGCCTTGCGGAAGGCGTCGGTCTCGCCGTGCACGGACGGATCGCCTTCCTGCACGCGGCGGTTGTGGCCGCAGCCGAGCAGGCGGCCGTCGCGGTGGTACAGGGCGGCGCCGATCGGGATGCCGCCCTCGGCCAGGCCCTGGCGGGCTTCGGCGATGGCGGTGTCGAGCAGGGCGCGGTAGTCGGGCGTGGTCAGCATGGGATGGCCGGGGGAAAGGGAGTCGGCTGGCAGTCTGGCGCAGGCGGCCGGCGGCTGTCATCCCGCGCGGCGCTTCACCGGCACGGAGCGGCCGGCAGTGCGATAATCCCGCCATGAGCGAATCCCCCTACAAGACCGGCACCACCCATTTCGGCTTCCGCGACGTCGCCGCCAAGGACAAGCAGAAGCTGGTCGGCGAGGTCTTCACCTCGGTCGCCGGCAACTACGACCTGATGAACGACCTGATGAGCATGGGCATCCATCGGGTCTGGAAGCGTTATTTCGTCGCCACCGCGCAGGTCAAGCCGGGCGACCGCGTGCTCGACCTGGCCGGCGGCACCGGCGACATCGCCGCGCTGCTGAAGGAGCGGGTGGGTGCCGACGGCGAGATCGTGCTGGGCGACATCAATGCCGGCATGCTCTCGGTGGGGCGCGACCGCCTCACCAACCGCGGCCTGGTCGCGGGCCTGGACTACGTGCAGTGCAACGCCGAGGCGCTGCCGTTCCCGGACCAGAGCTTCGACCTGGTCACCATCGCCTTCGGCTTGCGCAACGTCACCGACAAGGACGCCGCGCTGCGCGAGATGTACCGCGTGCTCAAGGTGGGCGGCCAGGCGCGGGTGCTGGAGTTCTCCGAGGTCACCGCCGACTGGTTCAAGCCGCTGTACGACTTCCATTCGTTCAAGGTGCTGCCGCGCCTGGGCAAGCTGTTCGCCAAGGACGCCGACAGCTACCAGTACCTGGCCGAGAGCATCCGCAAGCATCCGCCGCAGGACGCGCTGAAGGCGATGATGGACGACGCCGGCTTCGCCCGCAGCCACTACAAGAACCTGACCGGCGGCATCGTGGCGATCCACTCGGGCTACAAGATCTGAGAGGCCGGGATCGGGGAATCGGGATTCGGGAATCGCAAGCGCGGGCGATCGGTTGCTGACCGATCGCGGGGCCTGTGCCGTCCTTGTGGGAGGGGCTTCAGTCCCGGCGCGCGGTCCGGCGGTGCCGGCGCAAGCCTCCGCCACAGAAAGCCGGGAGTCGGGAGTCGGGATTCGGGAATCGCAAGAGCGGGCGATCGGATGCTGACCGATCGCAGGGCCTTTGCCGTCCTTGTGGGAGGGACTTCAGTCCCGACGCGCGGTCCGGCGGTGCCGGCGCAAGCCTCCGCCACAGAAAGCCGGGATTCGGGATTCGGGATTCGGGATTCGGGATTCGCAAGAGCGGGCGATCGGTTGCTGACCGATCGCGGTGCTGTGCCGTGCTTGTGGGAGGGGCTTCAGTCCCGACGCGCGGTCCGGCGGTGCCGGCGCAAGCCTCCGCCGCAGGACGCCAAGGCAAGGATGGAAGCAGCCGGCTTCGCCCGCAGCCACTACAAGAACCTTGCCGGCGGCATCGTGGCGATCCACTCGGCGACAAGATCTGAGTGGAGGCGGGACTGGGGACTGAAGATTCGGGATTCGTAAGCGCGCCGGCTGTTCGCTGCTGCGAATCCCCAATCTCCAATTCCCAATCCCCGCTTCGATTGGGGATTCGCGATTCGTCAGCACGCGTAGCACTGCTGCTGCGAATCCCCACTCCCGAATCCCGAATCCCGGCCTTCCGGTAAACTGCGCGTTTCCCCGAACCGGTGCCGTCCGCCATGCGCTCCCCGTTCCTGTTGTTGTCCCTGGCCGCGATGGTCGCGTCCGGATGTTCCCGCGAAGCGCCCGCGCCCGATGCGGCCGCAGCTGCCGCCAAGCCGGCGCCCGCCGCGGCCAAGCCTGCCGACCGCAGCCACGACGAGACCTCCTACGCCGAGCCGTCCAAGGTCGTGATCAAGGACCTGGCGCTGGACCTGAAGCTGGATTTCGACAGCAAGCAGATCGGCGGCACCGCCACTTACACGCTGGACTGGAAGGACAAGAGCGCCAAGCAACTGGTGCTGGACACGCGCGACCTGACCATCGAGAAGGTGCAGGCCGACGACGGCAAGGGCCAGGTGACGCCGCTGCAGTACGTGCTGGCGCCGGCCGACAAGATCTACGGCAGCAAGCTGACCATCGAGGCGCCGACCCAGCCGAAGACGATCAGCATCGCCTACCACACCGCGCCGACCGCCTCGGGCCTGCAGTGGCTGGAGCCGTCGATGACCGAGGGCAAGAAGCTGCCCTTCCTGTTCAGCCAGTCGCAGGCGATCCACGCGCGCTCGTGGGTGCCGCTGCAGGACACCCCGAGCGTGCGCTTCACCTACAGCGCGCATGTGGTCTCGCGCCCGGACGTGATGGTGCTGATGAGCGCCGACAACGATCCCAAGGCGGTGCGCAACGGCGACTACCGCTTCAAGATGCCGCAGCCGATCCCGTCCTACCTGCTGGCGATCGCCGCCGGCGACCTGGTGTTCAAGCCGATCTCGGCGCGCTCTGGGGTGTGGGCCGAACCGGCGATGGTCGACAAGGCCGCCAAGGAGTTCGAGGACACCGAGAAGATGATCGTGGCCGCCGAGACCCTGTACGGTCCGTACCGCTGGGGCCGCTACGACATGCTGGTGCTGCCGCCGTCGTTCCCGTTCGGCGGCATGGAGAATCCGCGCCTGACCTTCGCTACGCCGACGGTGATCGTCGGCGACAAGTCGCTGGTGTCGCTGATCGCGCACGAGCTGGCGCATAGCTGGTCCGGCAACCTGGTGACCAACGCCAGCTGGAAGGACATCTGGCTCAACGAAGGCTTCACCACCTACGTGCAGGCGCGCATCACGGAGGCGCTGTACGGCCCGGAAGCGGCGGAGATGGAGCGCGAGATCGACCAGGCCGACCTGCTGGCCGAGCTGAAGGGCATGAGCCCGGCCGACCAGGCGCTGGCGCTGCCGGCGCTGACCGAGCGCGATCCGGACGAGGCGTTGAGCCAGGTCGCCTACGTCAAGGGCGCGTGGTTCCTGCAGTTCCTGGAGCAGCGCTTCGGCCGCGACACCTTCGATCCGTTCCTGCGCGGCTGGTTCGACGACCACGCCTTCCAGAGCGCCAACACCGACCAGTTCGTCGCGTACCTGAAAACCCACCTGCTGCCCAAGAAGCCGAACGCGGTGACCGAGCAGGAGCTGCATGCGTGGCTGGACGAGCCGGGCATTCCGGCGTTCGCGCAGAAGGCGCGCTCGCGCAACTTCGCCATGGTCGATACCGCGCGCATCGCCTGGACCGGCAGCGGCACGCTGCCCAGCAAGCAGGTGACCGACGCCTGGAGCACCCAGGAGTGGACGCGCTTCCTCAGCGGCCTGGGCGAGAAGCTGACGCCGGCGCAGCTCAAGCAGCTCGACGACGCCTACCACTTCACCGGCACCGCCAACGGCGAGATCGCCATGCGCTGGTATCCGCTGGCGATCCGCAGCGGCTACGTGGAGGCGCGCCCGGCCGCTGGCGAGTTCATCGCCCGCGTCGGCCGCCGCAAGCTGATCCTGCCGATCTACGCCGAACTGGTGAAGAGCCCGGACGGCCTGGCCTTCGCCGAGGAGGTGTTCGCCAAGGCCAAGCCCGGCTACCACCCGATCACCACGGTGTCGGTGCAGGAGATGCTGGACAAGGCCAAGGCGGGGAGCGCCGCGCACTGACGCGCGCCTCCCGCAGACCGCGCACACGGCGCCGGGATCGCTCCCGGCGCCGTGTGCGTTTGTGCGGCCGGCTGTTGTGGCGATCGCGCCGCGCGGGGGACGAAGGCGATCGTTGCCGCGGCTTGGTCGCGCGCGTGTTGCGTGAGGTGGCCATGCGCGGCGTCGCATGCGTTTCCTCCACGACGCGCGCATCTCCAGCGCGGCCTTGACGTCTTCCACCCGCACCGCCGCCGACGCGCGCCGACCCGCTGCCACGCATTCGCGATATCCTCGGCAGTCCCGATGGTCCTCGGTCCATGCGCGCATGACATCGTCCGCCACCGCCGCCCCGGTCTTCGCTGCAAGCGCCATCGCCCTGGCAGGGCACTGTCGACGCCGCTGCGAGCGGGTTCGCCTGCGCCTACCGAGGACGTGCTGACGTGACCGACGCCCACCCCCTGTCCGGCTCCTTGCTGGCCGCGCTGCCCGATGCCCGCGACGGCGAAATCTTCACCGAATTGCTCCGCCGCTCCGGTTGCCGCGTCGAGCGCATCGTCTCGCACGGGCAGACCACGCCGCAGCAGTCGCCCTACCAGCAGGCGCACGACGAATGGGTGCTGCTGCTGCGCGGCAGTGCGCGGGTGGCGCTGTGCGAGCGCGAGGTCGCGCTGGCGCCAGGCGACCATCTGTTCATCCCGGCCGACACGCCGCATTGGGTGACGTTCACCGATCCCGAGCAGCCGACCGTGTGGCTGGCCCTCCATCTCGGCGAAGCCGACCTGGTGGCGTGAGCGCATGAGCCGCACCTGCCTCCACGTCCCGGGGTTCCCGTGCTGGTGCTGACGATGGCTTGGCTGCTGCTGGCCGGCGCCCTGCTGGGGGTGGCGGCGCTGATCGGCGTGCTGCTGGTGCTGCGCGATCCGTTCCTGCTGGTGCGCCTGGAAAGCCTGCGCCAGCGCCGCGGCAGCGGCCTGCAGCGACGCCAGGCGCAGGTCGCCGGCCACACCTGGACCTACCTGGTACGCGCCGCGGCCGATCCGGCCGCGCCGACCCTGCTGCTGGTGCACGGCTTCACCGGCAGCAAGGAGAACTGGCTGCCGCTGGCGCGCGCGCTGGGCACGCGCTATCACCTGGTGATCCCGGATCTGCCCGGCTGGGCGGAGAGCCAGCGCATCGCCGGGCAGGACTACGGCTTCGTCGCGCAGGCCGAGCGCGTGGCCGCCTTCGCCGCGCAATGCGCGCGCCGTGCGGGCAGCGACTGCGTGCTGCTCGGGCATTCGATGGGCGGCGGCATCGCCGCGCTGGCCGCGGCGCGGCATCCGGCGCTGTTCGACCGGGTCGGCCTGTTCAACGCCGCCGGCGTGCGCTTCGCCGACAACGCCTTCGGCCAGGCGGTGCTGGACGGGCACAATCCGTTCGCGGTGCACGATGCCGCGTCGTTGCAGCGCTACATCGACACCGTGTTCCTGCTCGAGCGCGCCAAGCCGCGCATCCCGCGCTGGGCGGTGCCGGCGGTGGTGGCCTGGCGCCGCCGCGAGGCCGCGTTCGAGCAGCAGGTGCTGGCGCGCATCGGCCGCGGCGAGGAGGCGTTCCTGCCGTTCGAGGAGGCCGCGCACATTCGCCAGCCGGCGCTGCTGCTCAATTGCGTGCAGGACGCGGTGATCGACGCCAGCGCGCTGGCGCTGTACGCGCAACGCCTGCCGCAGGCGATCCAGGTGCTGCTGGACGGCAGCGGCCACATGTCCATCGTCGAGAAGCCGGCCGAGGTCGCGCAGGCCATCGACGCCCTGATCCAACGAGGAACCCCACGATGAAACGCATCCTGCTCGGCGCGCTGTGCGCCGTCGCCCTGGCCGCTTGCGGCGATCACGAGGCCGAGCGCAAGGCGCAGGCCGCGGCCGAAGCGCAGGCCAAGGCGCAGGCGGCCGACGACCTGGCCAAGCAGTACGACGCCGCGGTGAAGTCGGGCAACTGGGACCTGGCGCGGATCCACGGCGCCGCGCTGTTGCAGCAGTATCCCGGGTCGGACGCGGCCGAGCGCATCCAGCCCGGCTACGCCGAGGTCAAGGCCAAGGGCGAGGCGGCGCGCGAGCTGCGGCGCATGCAGGCCGCCTGGCAGTACTCGCAGGTGCCGGCCGGCAAGGGCGTGCAGCGCTCGGCGATGCTGTACAGCCGCGACAAGGTCGACGTGGACGGCAGCGGGCCCAAGCCGGTGCAACTGGTGTTCCGCGACCACCCGGAATGGAAGCGCAGCGCCTACCTGGTGCTGCAGTCCGGCGATTTCCGCTGCGCCGGCGGCTGCAAGGTGGAACTGAAGGCCGACGACGCGCCGCCGCGCGCGGCGGCGGCCTGGCGGCCCAAGACCGACGAGGCCATCGCCATGTTCATCAGCGACGACAAGGCGCTGTGGAAGCTGGCGCGCAAGACCATGGTGCTGCAGATCACCTTCCCGGTGAAGGCCGGCGGCACCCGCACCGCGGTGTTCGAGACCGGTGGCCTGGACGGCGCGCAGATGCCGGGCTGGGATTGAGCGCGATGCACGCGGTCACGCCGCCGTCGGCCGAAGCCCTGCGCCAGGTACGTCATTGGGTGTTCGACATGGATGGGACCCTGACCTGCGCCGTGCACGATTTCGCCTTGATCCGCCGCGAACTGCAGATCCCGCCGCAGGCCGACATCCTGCAGCACCTGGCGGCGCTGCCGGAGGCGCAGCGCGCCAGCAAGCACGCCTGGCTGCTGGAGCACGAACGCGTGCTGGCGCAGGAGGCCACCGCGGCCAACGGCGCGCCGGCGCTGCTGCGCACCCTGCACGCGGCCGATTGCCGGCTGGCGGTGCTGACCCGCAACGCGCGCGAGCTGGCGCAGCTGACCCTGGAAGAGATCGAGGTCGACGACCTGTTCGAGGAGGTGACCATCCTCGGCCGCGACGAGGCCCCGCCCAAACCGCATCCCGGCGGCCTGCTGCAGTTGGCCGAGCACTGGGGCGTGGCGCCGCAGGCGCTGGCGATGGTCGGCGACCACGCCTACGACCTGCAGTGCGGCCGCCATGCCGGTGCCACCACCGTGCTGCTGCATCCGGACAATCCCTGGCCGGCCCTGGCCGACCTGCACTTCGCCGACTGCGCCGCGCTGCTGGCGTGGTGGCAGGACAGCGGCACGCCGCAGCCGCACTGACCGCTGTATCGCGGCGCCGCGGCGGCTGACGGCGCCGCGCGCCCATCGCATCCTCCCGTGGCTGGATCGGCGCGCGCGCCGATCGCACGCCCGGCGAGTGCCCGCCCTGCGCACGCAGGAGCCGCAGGCTTCCCCCACACGGCGCACGGTGTGCCACGGCGTCGCGTGCCCGCACTGCGCCAATCGCGATGCAGCGACGTGGCACAAAGTGTCACGTTCTCGAGACGCCCTCGGCCCTCGCGTCGCGCGCGCGCAAGGCCATGGCGGGTCGTGTGATCCGTGCGTCAACGGATGTTGCATCGCAGCGCCGCGATGGCATGGACGTTGCTCTTGGATCCCCACGCTTCAGGTTCCGTGGCACACGCCGACCAGGTGCAGCTGCCGCGGCTCTTCAACGAGGGGAGTAGAACGATGCACAGTCATTCACGTCGTACCCAGGCTTGTACCTTGCTCGCGCTGGCCACTGCGTTGGCGCTGGCGGGCTGCAAGAAGCAGGAAGAGGCCGCGGCCCCGGCCGCGCCGGCCGCCGCGCAGCAACCGCCGGCCGCCGCGCCGGCCGCGGTGGCCGATACCGACAGCGAGTTCGCCAGCAATGCCGCCAATCCCGACAACTGGGGCGGCATCGGCCGCGATTTCGGCCTGACCCGGCACAGCCCGCTGGCCGAGATCAACCGCGACAACGTCAAGAATCTGAAGATGTCGTGGGAGATGAAGACCGACGCCACCCGCGGCCACGAAGGCCAGCCGCTGGTGGTGGGCAGCACCATGTACATGGTCAGCGCCTATCCGAACAACGTGTTCGCGATCGACCTGTCGCAGGAAGACAACGGCAAGGTGCTGTGGAAGTACACCCCGCAGCAGGACGAGCGCGCGGTGGCGGTGGCCTGCTGCGACACGGTCAACCGCGGCGCGTCCTATGCCGACGGCAAGGTGGTGTTCGGCAGCCTCAGCGGCGATGTGATCGCGCTCGACGCCAAGACCGGCAAGGAAGTGTGGAAGCAGAAGCTCGCCTATCCGGAGAAGGGCGAGACCATCACCATGGCGCCGATCATCGCCGACGGCAAGGTCGTGGCCGGCATCAGCGGCAACGAGTTCGGCGTGCGCGGCCGCGTCGCCGCGTACGCGCTGGCCGACGGCAAGCAGGCCTGGTCCTGCGAAGCCACCGGCACCGACAAGGACATCTGCCTCGGCCCGGACTTCAACAAGGCCAATCCGCAGCACGGCCAGCTCGGCGACCTCGGCCAGAAGACCTATCCCGACGACGGCTGGAAGCGCGGTGGCGGCGCGGCCTGGGGATGGTACAGCTACGACCCGAAACTCAAGCTGCTCTACTACGGCACCGGCAATCCCGGCCTGTGGAGTCCGTCGTACCGCTGCGGCAAGACCACGCAGAAGGAGTGCGATACCGGCGCGTACGACAACAAGTGGTCGATGACCCTGTTCGCGCGCAAGATCGACACCGGCGAAGCGGTATGGGGCTACCAGAAGACCCCGTTCGACCAGTGGGACTACGACGGCATCAACGAGCCGATCCTGGTCGACCTGACCATCGATGGCAAGCAGGTGCCGTCGGTGGTGCAGTTCGACCGCAACGGCTTCGCCTACGTGCTCGACCGCCGCGACGGCACCCTGCTGCGCGCCAACAAGTTCGTGCCGGCCAACTGGGCCGAGCGCATCGACATGAAGACCGGGCGCCCGGTCAAGGTCGCGGCGCATTCGCCGCTGGAGCGCGGCCGCAAGGTCGAGGCGTTCCCCTCGGCGATGGGCGGCAAGGACCAGCAGCCGTGTTCGGTGGATCCGGCCAATGCGGCGGTGTTCTTCTGCGGCACCAACAACTGGCACATGGAGCTGGATCCGCAGGAGCGCGGCAACACCATGATGGGCCTGCCGTACGTGTTCGCCAACGTGCTGATGAAGCCGAACGAGCCCGGCGCGCTGGGCATCGTCAAGGCGTTCGACGTGGTCGAAGGCAAGTCCAAGTGGGAGATCAAGGAGAAGTTCCCGGTGTGGAGCGGCACCCTGGTCACCGATGGCGGGCTGGTGTTCTACGGCACGCTGGACGGCTGGTTGCGCGCAGTGGACAAGGACACCGGCAAGAAGCTGTGGGAGACCAAGCTGCCGTCCGGCATCATCGGCAACCCGATCGCCTACAAGGCCAATGGCCACCAGTACGTGGCGGTGTTCTCGGGCATCGGCGGCTGGATCGGCCTGCCGGTCGCCGCCGGCCTGGATCCGGGCGATCCGTACGGCGCGCTGGGTGCCGCCGGCCTGGCCTTCAGCAACGGCTTCGACAAGATCCCGTTGGGCGGCATGGTGCACACCTTCCGCATCGACGGCGCCGGCAAGACCGTCACCCCCACCGCGACCGCCACCGCGGCCGCCGGCGGCGGCAGCGCGGCAGTCGCCGCCAAGACGGTGCGATGAGCCGGCGGCGCCGCGTCCGGGGGGCGAGCGGGTGCCGGGTGGCGCCCGCCGCGTGGCGCCTGCCTGCGGGCGCGCGCGCCGTGGTGTTGTGGTGCAGCCTCGGACTCGTCGCCGCAGGCTGCACGCGCGAGCCGTCGTCCGCGACGGCTCGCGCTCCTGCGGCTCCGCCGGCGGCGGCAGCGTCGGCCTCCACCGCGCCCGCCGCCGCGCTGCCGGCCGATGCGCCGGTGCTGCGGGTCTGCGCCGATCCCGGCAACATGCCGTTGTCCGATCGCGCAGGCGAGGGGTTCCAGAACAAGATCGCCCAGGTGGTGGCCGCGGAGATGGGCCGGCGCCTGGAGTACGAATGGCGCAGCTACTACCAGCGCGGCCTGGCGCGCAGCACGATCAACGCCGGGCGTTGCGACGTGCTGATGGACATGAACAGCGATTTCGAGATGGGCCTGGTCACGCGCCCGCTGTATCGCTCCACCTATGTGCTGGTCACCCGCAAGGGCCTGGACCTGCGCCCGGCGTCGCTGGACGAGCCTGCCTTGAAGAAACTCAAGGTCGGCGTGTTCCAGAGCTCGCCGGCGCGGCAGGCGCTGTTCGACCACGGCGTGCAGGGCGAGGTGCAGTACCTGTTCTACGATTCGGCGAGCGCGCCGCAGGAACATCCCGGCAAGCTCGCCGAGCAGGTCGCCGCCGGCAAGCTCGATGTCGCCGAATCCTGGGGGCCGGTGGCCGGCTACTACGCCGCGCGCGGCGGCCTCGGCGTGGTGCCGTTGAATGTCATCGACAACGAGGTGCTGGAGTACTCGATGGCGTGGGCGGTGTCGCGCAAGAACGCGCCGCTGCGCGATGCGCTGGACGCGGCGCTGCAGCGCAGCGCCGGCAAGATCGGCGCGATCCTGCGCGACTACCACGTGCCGCTGGTGGCCTGCGCCGACTGCATCGTCGCCGGCGACCTGCGCTCGCACGGCCCCTATGCGCCGCCCGCCGACCAGGACGACACGCCGAGTGCGCAGGCCTCCTCGGACATGCTGGCGCAACTGCAACTGCGCATCGCCGGCGGCGCCGATCCCAACGCGGAGCTGGCGCATGCGCTGGATGCCGGCGATGGCGTGCGCGTGGCCTGGCTGCTGCGCCATGGCGCCAGCGCCGACACCCCCAACCTGCTCGGCGAGCCGCCGCTGCAGCAGGCGATCCGCAACCAGGCGCCGCTGCTGGTCGGCGAACTGCTGGCCGCCGGCGCCAAGGTCGACAACCGCGACAGCAATGGCTGGACGCCGTTGATGAAGGCGGCCTGGTCCAACGATGGCAACAGCGCGGCGCAGTTGCTGGCGCATCGTGCCAAGGTCGAGGCGGTGTCCGCCGACGGCTGGACGCCGCTGGATCTGGCGATTTCCTACGCCGATGCCGAGCTGGTGCAGGCGTTGCTCGACGCCGGCGCCAGCGTGCGCCGCGCCAATCCGGCCGGCTTCACCCCGGTGATGTTCGCGGTGGCGCGCAACGATCCGCAGATCCTCGACCTGCTTCTGAAGCGCGGCGCCGAGGCCGACCGCGCCAACCGCGCCGGCGTCACCCCGTTGATGCTGGCCGCTGCGGCCGGGCGCGAGGACAGCGCCCGGCGCCTGCTCGCCGCCGGCGCCAGCGCCGATGCGCGCGATGCCGACGGCAAGACCCCGGCGGCGCTGGCCCAGCAACGCGGCAATGCCGAACTCGCCCAGCTACTGACGGAGGCCCAGCACCGACGCACGCAATGACCGCTTCCCGTCGTCCCGTCCATGCCGCTCGCGCGGCCTGCTCTTCCCATCGTGCACTCCGCAAAGGTTCTGTCCCCATGCGTCCTGCTCCCGTCCATCGTCGCGCCGTGTCCGCGCTGCTGCCCGTGTTCCTGTTCGCCTCGTTCCTGTTGCTGGCCGCCTGCGGCAAGCAGGAAACGCCGCCCGCGCCGGCAGCCGCGCCAGCGCCTGCCGCAGCGCCCGCGCCTGCACCGGCCTCCGCGCCGACGTCGGCCGCGCCCGCCGCTCCCGCTTCCGCTCCCGCCGCCGCCGCCGCCGCCGCCGCCGCGCCGGCCCCCGCTGCGGCGGTGACGCCGATTCCGAAGGGACCGCCGGTCAAGGTGACTCCGGAACTGGTCGCCGAAGGCAAGGCGATCTTCAACTCCGCCGGCTGCACCGCCTGCCACGGCGGCACCGGTGGCGGTGGCATGTGCCCGCCGCTGACCAACGACATCTGGGTGTACGGCAACGACGACGACACCTTGCGCGCGCTGATCACCGAAGGTACCGCCGGCATGGCCGCGCACGGCAAGACCCGGATCGGCCACGAGAAGGTGGTTGGACAGATGCCGCCGTTCGGGCCGGTGCTCAAGCCGGGCGATACCGAGAAGCTGCTGGCCTTCATCCATTCCATCAACAAGACGGCGGGCGCCACGCAATGAGCAACGCGCTGCGTCTGTGCGCCGTCGTCGCGCTGTCGCTGTTCGCCGCGGCCTGCCAGCGCCCGCCAGCGCCCGCGGCGAAGGCCGACGCCGCGGCGGCTGCGCCGGCACCCGCGGCCGGTGCCGCGGCGCTGGCCTACGTGCCGAACCAGCGCAGCGGCACCATCTCGGTGATCGACACCGGCAGCGACCGCGTGGTGCGCACGCTGTCGGCGCAGGGCCAGCTCGGCAAGCGCCTGCAGCAGGTGGCGCCGGGGCCGGCCGGGCATCTGTACGTCATCGACGCGCAGGGCCATCGCCTGCTGGAGCTGGATACCGTGCAGGACCGGGTGCTGCGCAGTGTCGACATCGGCGAGAACGCCGAAGGCGTCGCCGTGGCGCCGGACGGCCGCCAGCTGGCAGTGTGCGTGGAAGGGCAGAACCAGGTGATGCTGATCGACCCGGCCAGTTTCGCGATCGGCGCGCACATCGCCACCCGCGGGCAGGCGCCGGAACACTGCGTCTACACCCCGGACGGCGCGCTGCTGCTGACCAGCAACGAGGGTTCCAACGACCTGGATGTGATCGACCTGAAGGCCGGCGCGTCCACCGGCGTCATCGCCACCAGCGGGCATCCGCGCGGCATGGCGTTCGCGCCCGACGGCAAGACCGTCTATGTGGCGCAGGAAACGGCCAACGTGGTCGATGTGATCGACCTGGCGGCGCGCACGCGCGTGGCCAGCATCCCGGCCGGGCAGCGCACCGCCGGCATCGCCATCGCCCGCGACGGCAGCCGCGTGTACGCGTCCAACGGTGCCGGCACGGTCAGCGTGATCGACCCGGTCGCGCGCCGCGCAGTGGCGCAGATTCCGGTCGGGCAGCGGCCGTGGAATCCGGCGCTGAGCGCGGACGGCAAGAAGCTGTACGTGGCCAACGGCCGTTCCGACAGCGTCAGCGTCATCGACACGGCGGCAATGAAGGAGATCAAGCAGATCGCGGTCGGCGAGATGCCATGGGGTGTGGTCGTGGCGCAGTGAGGTGAGGCGAGCGGCGCCCCCAGGCGCCGCGACAAGAGGCGGGGAGAGCCGGAATGAAGACGCGAGCCGCGGTGGCCTGGGCGGCGAACCAGCCGCTGGCCATCGAGGAGGTGGATCTGCAGCCGCCCAAGGCCGGCGAGGTGCTGGTGCGGATGGTCGCCAGCGGCATCTGCCACAGCGACGACATCGCCCTGTCCGGCGTGGATGCCGAGGCGGCGTTCCCGGTGATCCTGGGCCAGGAAGGCGCCGGCGTGGTCGAGGAGGTCGGCGTCGGCGTCGGCAGCGTGCGTCCGGGCGACCACGTGATCCCGCTGTACATGCCCGAATGCGGCGTGTGCAAGTACTGCCGTTCCAACCGCACCAACCTGTGCCAGGCGATCCGCGCCAGCCAGGACCGCGGACTGATGCCCGACGGCAGCAGCCGCTTCTCGCTGCACGGGCGCCCGCTGCTGCACTACATGGGCACCAGCACCTTCGCCGAGTACACGGTGCTGCCGGAGATCGCGGTGGCCAAGATCCACCGCTCCGCGCCGCTGGACAAGGCCTGCCTGCTCGGCTGCACGGTCACCACCGGCATCGGCGCGGTGCTCAACACCGCGCGGGTGCGTCCGGGCGAGAACGTGGCGGTGTTCGGGCTCGGCGGCATCGGCCTGTCGGTGGTGCAGGGCGCGGTGATGGCGCGCGCCGAACGCATCATCGTGGTCGACATCAACCGCGACAAGTTTCCCCTGGCGCGCGCGCTGGGCGCCACCGACTGCCTGGACCCGAAGGATTTCGGCGCGCCGGTGCAGCAGGTCATCGTCGATCTCACCGACGGCGGCGCCGACCACAGCTTCGCCTGCGTCGGCGACGTGCGCGCGATGCGCGCGGCGCTGGAGTGCTGCCACAAGGGCTGGGGCGAAAGCATCATCCTCGGCGTTGCGCCGAGCGCGCAGGAGATCAGCACGCGGCCGCTGCAACTGGTCACCGGGCGCGCCTGGCGCGGCAGCGCGTTCGGCGGGGTCAAGGGCCGCAGCGAACTGCCTGCCTATGCCGAGCGCTATCTGGCCGGGGAGATCCGCATCGACGAACTCATCAGCGAAACCCTGCCGCTGGACCACATCAACCGCGGCTTTGAGGCGATGCGCGCGGGGCGTGGCATCAAATCGATCGTCCTCTACTGAGCTGCAAGGAACCGGCATGACCAACACTCCAGGATGCAGCACCCCGCCGGCGAGCCTGCTCGCGCTGGCCGTCGCCACCGCCATCGGCCTGCTCGCCGCGCCGGCGCGCGCACAGACCACGGTCAACGCCGACGATGCGCAGATCACCGCGCTGGACCGGGTCGAGGTCACCGCCACGCCGATTCCCGGCACGCTGATCGATGCCGACCTGCTGCCGTACACGGTGCAGACCGCCAATGCCGACGACATCGCGCGCAGCCAGGCCGGCAACCTCACCGACTTCCTGCTGCGGGAGATGAACGGCGTGGACACCAACGAGGTGCAGGGCAGTCCGTTCCAGACCGATCTGACCTTCCGCGGCTTCCGCGCCTCGGCGTTGCCGGGTGCCTCGCAGGGCGTGTCGGTGTACCTGGACGGCGTGCGCATGAACGAGCCGTTCGCCGACATCGTCAGCTGGGACATGATGCCGGAGGCGGCGATCCGCAGCGTCGCGCTGATGCCGGGCTCCAACCCGCTGTTCGGCCCCAACACGCTGGGCGGCGCGCTGGCCTTCACCACCCAGTCCGGGCTGACCGCGCCGGGCCTGCGCGCCGACCTGTCGGTGGGCAGTGGCGCACGCAAGCGCCTGGACGCGTCCTACGGCTACGCCGGCCGCGACGGCCTGCATGCCTTCGTCGCGGCCACCGGCTTCGACGAGAACGGCTGGCGCGACGCCTCCGCCGGCCGCCTGGGCACCGTGTTCGGCAAGTTCGGGCGGCAGGGCGAGCGCACCGACTGGGACGTGTCTCTGCTGCACGGGCGCAGCCGCCTGGTCGGCAATGGCCTGCTGCCCAGCCATCGCTACACCGACGAGGGCACCGAACCTGGGTTGTACGAAGCCGACCGCGCCGCGGTCTACACCTCGCCGGACCTGACCCGCAACCGCAACACGCTGCTGACCGGGCAGTTCGACCACCGCTTCGACGAGCGCACCGCGCTGCACCTGCTGGCGTACTACCGGCAGGGGCGGCGCGACACCGTCAACGGCGACATCAACGACGACTACGAGGAGTTCGTCGACGACTGCGCCGACGGCTACGCTGCCGATGGCACGCCGCTGGATGCGGGTTGCACGGTCTCGCGTGCCGATGCCGACGCGCTGCACAGCGGCGTGCTCAACACCACGCAGATGCGCCAGCATGCCGAGGGCGTGGCGCTGAATCTCAGCCGTCAGGCCGGCGCGCATGCGCTGAGCATCGGCGCGACCTACGACCGCAACCGCGTGCGCTACCGCCAGTACGAGCAGGACGCATTCGTGCAGGACGACCGCTCGGTGGTCGCCGATCCGGACGAGGACCGGGCGTTCTTCTCCGGCGTCGACGGCCGCAGCAGCACCCTGGGCCTGTTCGTCGCCGATACCTGGGAACTGAGCGAGGCCACCCATGTCAGCGGCGCGCTGCGCTGGAACCGCGTCGCCGTCGCCAACACCCTGTCCACCGGCGACGACGGCGTGCTGCCGCGCGAGCGCTTCGTGTTCGCCAAGGCCAATCCGTCGCTGGGCATCACCCAGCGCCTGGGCAGCGGCGTCACCGCGTTCGCGTCGGCCTCGCAGAACAGCCGCGCGCCGACCGCGATCGAACTCGGCTGTGCCGATCCGGCGCAGCCGTGCCGGCTGCCGACCGGGCTGCAGGCCGATCCGCGGCTGGAGCAGATCGTCTCGCGCACCTACGAGGTCGGGCTGCGCTGGAACCCGTCGCCGGCGCAGGCGATGAATGCCTCGCTGTACCGCGCCGACAACCGCGACGACATCCTGTTCCTGCGCGCGCCCAATTCCCAACAGGGCTATTTCGACAACGTCGGCCGCACCCGCTACCAGGGCGCCGACCTCAGCTACCGCGGCAGCCATGGCGCACTGCGCTGGTTCGCCGGCTACAGCTATCTGGACGCCACCTACCGCAGCGCCGGCGAACTGCTCTCGGGCGAGCGCACCGTGGTGCTGCGTCCGGGCACGCGCATCGCCGGGCTGCCGCGCAACACGCTGAAGCTGGGCGTGGAATGGCAGGCGCTGGCGCAACTGGCGCTGGGCGCGGACCTGCGCGCGGTGTCGCGGCGCGTGGCCAGCGGTAACGAGGACGGCCTGGTCGAGGATCCCGAAGACGGTGAGGCGCCTGCGCGCCACGATCTGTCCACCGGCGGCTACGCCTTGCTGGATCTGCACGGCACCTGGGAACTCGCCGACGGGCTGTCGCTGTACCTGCGGGTCAACAACGTGTTCGACCGCCGCTACGAGACCTACGCGGCGATCGCCGAGGACCTGTTCCCGGGCGGCGCCCTGGCACGTCCGCAGGACGCCGCGGTCGAAGACGGCCCCTCGTGCTTCGTCGCGCCGGGCGCCCCGCGGCAGTACCAGATCGGCCTGCGCTGGCGTTTCTAGCGGGGGCGCGATTGAAGCTGTGGCGCTGACTGGCCGCATGCCAGCGGCGGTGTCGTCGGGATCGGTTGCTGCCCGGCGCCGGCGCCGGTCGCGGCTGAAGCCGCTCCTACAGGCAGCGCTGGGCCCGTGACGAAGCGCGATCCTCGCCAGGAGCGGCTGCGGCCGCGCCATCGCAGCCGCAAAGCCTCTGGCTTCGACAGCAGTCGGGACTGAAGTCCCTCCCTCAGGTTATACGGTCTCATCGACTTGCCGGCTGTCGTTGTAGGAGCGGCTTCAGCCGCGACGTCGGAGCGCGAAAACCTTTGGCTTCGACAGCAGTCGGAACTGAAGTCCCTCCCACAGGTTATACGGTCTCATCAACTTGCCGGCTGTCGTCGTAGGAGCGGCTTCAGCCGCGACGTCGGAGCGCGAAAACCTTTGGCTTCGACAGCAGTCGGAACTGAAGTCCCTCCCGCAGGTTATACGGTCTCATCGACTCACCGACTGCTGTCTTAGGAGCGGCTTCGGCCGCGACACCGGAGCGGGAAAGCCTCCAGCTTCGACAGCACTTGGAGAAGCCGCTTGCACAGGCTGTACTGCCTCATCGACTCACCGGGTGTCGTAGGAGCGGCTTCAGCCGCGACGTCGGAGCCAGGCAGCCTCCCGCCGCTGCAGCGGTTGGGACGCGAGCTCCCCGCCGCACTGACGCCACCACCGCCTGGCAACACACGACAGGCGAGGCGTCAGCCGCGACCCCCCGGCAAGATTCGCAACGCGCGATGCCGCCTCAACTCACACCGTCGCCAGGCCGTGCTTGCGCAGCTTGCGGTACAAGGTATTGCGGCTGATGCCCAGCGCGTCGGCGGTGCGGCTGACGTTCCAGCGGTGACGCTCGAGCTGCTGCTGCAGCACGCTGCGCTCGGCGCTGTCCAGGGCGACGCGGCCGGGCACGCCGTCGCCGGCGTGCGCATCGTCGCCGAGCAGGCACGGCCCGCTGTCGGCGTCGACGATCTCCTGCGGCAGGTTGGGGATGCGGATGACCCCGTCGGCACACAGCACCGCGGCGGTGCGCAGCACGTTGCGCAGCTGCCGCAGGTTGCCGGGCCAGGCATAGCTGAGCAGCTTGTGCAGGGCGTCCTCGCTGATGCGCACCGGCTGTTCGCCGCTCTCCTCGCGCAACAGGGTGCGGATCAGTTCGGCCTTGTCGCTGCGTTCGCGCAGCGGCGGCAGGTGCAGCACCACGCCGTTGAGGCGGTAGTACAGGTCTTCGCGGAAGCCGCCGGTGCCGACCATCTGCGCCAGGTCGCGGTGGCTGGCGCTGATCACGTGCAGTTCCAGCGGCATCGCGCGGTCGCTGCCCAGCGGGGTCACGCTCTGCTCCTCCAGCACCCGCAGCAGGCGCGTCTGCAACGGCAGCGGCATGTCGCCGATCTCGTCCAGGAACAGGGTGCCGCCGCTGGCCTGCAGCAGCTTGCCGTGGCGCCCTTCGCGCGCGGCATCGGTGAAGGCGCCGCGCGCATAGCCGAACAGCTCGCTCTCGATCAGTGCTTCCGGGATCGCCGCGCAGTTCACCGCCACGAACGGCCGGTCGGCCCAGGGCGAGCCGCGGTGCACCGCCTTGGCGAATTCTTCCTTGCCGGTGCCGGTGGCGCCGCACAGCAGGATCGACACGCGGTGCTTGGCCAGCTTCAGCGCATTGTCCAGGTTGTGCAGCACGCGCGGATCGGAGCCGACGTGGTCGTTGGCGCGGGCGGGCTGCCCGTCCGCGCCAGCGGCGCGCGCACGGCCGGCGGGGCTACGCGCGCGCGGCGGCTGCGCCAGGGCGAAGAAGCGGCGGCCGTGGCAGGCGCAGCGGATCGACCACAGCGTGCTGGCGTCGTTGCGCGCGCGCTGTTCCAGCGTGTCGAAATCCAGCTGCATCACCTGGGCGATGTCGCGCCCGATCAGCGGGGTGCGGTCGGGCTTGCCCAGCTGTTCCAGCGTCGCCTCGTTGACCGCGAGCACGCGGCCGTCACCGCCCACCGCGATCAGCGCCTCGTGCAGCAGCCCGGCGAACTCCGGGCGGCTGTGGAAGCGCAGGATCCACGCATGCCGGTACTGCTCCAGGAAGTACGCGCGTGCGATCTGCGCCGCCGACATGCGCACCAGGGCGCCGGTATGGCATTGCACCAGCCTGGTGTCGCGCGCGTCGGGCGTGGACGCGTCCAGCACCGCCAGCAGGTGGCCCTGCGGATCCAGGATCGGCGCGCCGCTGCACGACAGCGGCAGGTGCCGCTCCAGGTAGTGTTCGCCGCGGTGCACGCTCAGCGCGCTGCCCTCCATCGCGCAGGTGCCGATGCCGTTGGTGCCCTGGTAGCGTTCGGCCCAGCTGGCGCCGCAGAACAACCCGGTTTCGCGGAACGCGCGCAGCAGCGACGGATCCTGCACGCTGTGCAGCACGGTGGCCTCGGTGTCGGCGAACACCACCGCGTAGTTGCCGCCGGCGATCTGCTCGTAGAGGTTTTCCATCTCCACCTTGGCGATGCGCAGCAGCGCCTCCAGCCGCTGCTGGCGCTCGCGCAGCTCGCCGTTGTCGTGGACCATCGGCGAAGGATGGATGTCCGGGTCCAGGCCGTAGTCGTCGAGGCAGCGCTGCCAGGAGCGCGCCAGCACCGGCGGCAAGGTTTCAAGCTGGCGGAAATGGCGCATGCGTACCAGCCGCGAGCAGTCGGCGTCGGCGGCGGATGGTGCGACGGCCTTGGCTTGCGCGAGGCTGGCGACAGTCGACTCGGACATTGGCGCGCTCTCGTCCCCCCAGGGGATCCTTGCACAAGTGACGCACAAACCGGACCGGCGCTCAACCCGCAGTGCAGCAAAATCATGGCCTTGGCGCCATCGGTTCGCCGGTTCAATCGGGATCCTCGCACCGCCAGGACTGTCAGCGGACACGCAGGGCGCACCACGTTCCGGCAGCGCCATGTGGCATTGCGCAGGCCCTGGTGCGCAGTAACGGCGGCGGGGGAGGCCGATCAATGGCCTGCCGCACAGCGTGCCCGGCATGGAGCGTGTTGCGCGCTCCTGTCTGCGCCCGGCCGAAGCTGGGCTTACGCCAGCGTCGGGCCGTTGCGACTCGGCGCGTCCCGCTCGCGCGCCAATTCCTGCTGTTGCGCGAGCTGCCGTTCGCGGTCGATCGCCTGGTTGGCGGCCAGCAGTCGCTGGTCGGACTGTTCCACCGGGGTGGCGAGCGCCACCTGCACATCCACGCTGGCGCGCTTTTGCGCCGGATCGCGCTGTTCGCCCTCGACCACCACCAGGTGGCCCTTCTCGGTGAGCGCCACGCGGTCCGCCCGCTCCAGCGCATTCGAGGCCAGCGGAGCGTTGCCAGGGCCGCCATTGTCCCGGCAAGCGGCCAGAGCCGCTCGGCTCAGGCGTTCACTGGCCGCATCGTAGGGCTTGCCCAGATCCTGGTCGATCTTTCTGACGCCCTCGCGAATCTGTTCGAGCAGCGCATGGTGCGGGTGGTGGGTGTCGTTCGGGCTGGGCGTCGACGCCCGAGCGCGATCCGGCACAGGCGCTTGCGGTTGCTGTTGTTCGCTGCGTTCACGCAACTGCGCCGGGGTCGGTACGTGCAGCAGCGTTTCGCTCTTGCCGTCCTTGCGCAGTTGCAGGTCGACGCTCTGATCGGCGTTGCCGATACGCTTGACCTCGTCGCGTTGCACCGCGCTCCACTTGCCGCCGACGAAAGCGGTGCCATGGCCGTTGCCGTCGAAGACAACAACATCGTTGTCCGCGCCGAACAGGTTCGACGACTGCGCGACCGTCTTGCCGTTCCGGCCGATGAGGTTGTAGCCGAACGTACTGTCCTGATCGAGCGCGGCGATCAGTTTCGGCGATTGCCTGTTCTGCAGGAACAAGGTCTTGGTCGCGTCGTACTGATGCAGCGCATCCGCGTGGGCAGTATCGCGCTTCAAATCGACCGGGCTGCGCAACGGGTCGGCCGAGACCGCAGTGAAGGCGTCATGCAGCGGATTCCCTGGCTGCGCGGCCCGAAGCTTGTTGAACACCTCGGTGCCGGCGAGCGCGTGGTGGACGCCGCTCTCGATGTAATCCGGCACCACTTCGCCTTTCTTGCTGGTCTTGTTCGGCAGCAGCGCGTCCACCTTGTTCACCACGTCCTCGACGCTGCCGAGGCTGCCGTCGTTGATGCCCTTGAGGATCTTCGGATACTGGCCCTTGCCCGCCTGGTTCTCCAGCTTCATGAGCACGGTGGCGTACTTGGCCTGGTCGTCCAGGCCTGCATTCTTGTACAGGTCGGTCTGGCGCAACTGATGCAGCGCGCCGCCCGGATCCTTCTTGCCGTCGCCTTCGCGCATCAGATGTTCGATTTGCGTGCGGTCGCGGTCGTGCACGAATTGCACCCCTGCGTCGGAGGCCAGGAAGGTGTTGAGGTTCTTGAGGACGGTTGTATCGGGCGCGCGGCCGTGGTCCGCACGGATGGCATCGCCATTGCGCTGCAGATCGGAGATCGTCTGGGTTCTTTGGTTTTCCGACAGTGCCAGACTTGGGGTCTGCCTGGCGGCCCATGTCTGGTAGGCGTCCACCAGCGTCGGGACCACGTCCGGATGCGCGCCCAGGTCGGTCTGCAGCGTGCCGATGCTGAAGCCGCTGTTGGCGACCGGCTTCAATGTGTTGCCTTCGAACGATCCGGCGAACGACAGGCTATAGGCGACATTCTTGGAACCCAGGCTGCCTTCCGAGGCCACGCCGATGGCGAAGTAGCCCAAGGTCCTGAGTTGCGCGTCGCTGAGTTGCGGCCTTGCCGCAGTGGGGGCGTTGTTCGGGTCGGACATGTCGCTGTTCCCTGATGGTGTGTCGTCCCTGTGGCGCTAGCGTCAGCCTCTGCCGTCTCCGCAGAGCTGGAGGTTGGTGCGTGCGGCGTGGATCACGCGGAGGTAATCCTCGACGAGGGCGGGCGTCATGCCTTCGCTGATGGCCTCGTCGCTGCGCTTGGCGTCGTCCCGGTAGGGCGCCAGCGTCTGTCGGCATCCGGCATCGTCGCCGAGCTTGTGCTGAGTCAGCGCGTAGTCGTTGCGGATCGCACCTGCATCGCTGAAGCTCAGGCCCGCCAAGCAGTCGTGGTAGAACGGCGCAAGTGCCGCTTCGGCACCCGCGTAGTCCTTGCGATCGTAGGATGACTGGAAGGCCCTGCGCGTGCGCTGCATTGCTTGCGACGTGCAGGCGGCATCCTGTTTCAGATAGTCGCCTGCGAAGCTGCCGTTGCCGCCGCAGTACTCCCGGCATGCGCTCTCGGCACCGGCCGTGGCGGCCACCGCCACGCCATTTGCCGTGGGTGCGATCTGCAGCGTGCAGGTGCCGTCGTCGACCGCGGCCTGGAGGCCGTGCAGCGTGCCGCTGAAGCTGCAACCGGCATCGACATTCTGCGTTTCCAGGGTGAAACGTGCATCGGACTGAACGGTCAGCTGGCCCCAGCCGGGTTGGGTGGCGTAGTGACCGGGGAGCACTTGCGCGGCCGCCGCACCGTTCGTCACGGCAGGCGCCGCATCGACCTGCGCCGCCGCCGGGCCGCTGGCAGCGGGCAGCGGCCGGGTGGAAGGCGCGGTACCCGCGGCTGCCTGGTCGGCGTTGCCGCAGGCGCAGAGGGTGGCTGCGCAGTACACGGTCAGCAGGAGTCCGCGCAGGGACGTTGCAGTGGACAGGATCCTGTCGATGCAGCGAGGCGTGGTGTCCATCCGATCATTCCATCGACGCGGGCGGCCGAGTCTAGCCCTGCCCGGATCGGTGCTACAAGCCTGGACGCTAGTGTCTGCCTGGGGGCGGTGCGGCACGGCGGACGAGGGGCGCGATGAGCGGATGCCGACGCCGTCGTCCGGCCGGCCCCAATCCCCGCCTTATAACGCGTAGCCGAACTGCTGCTTGAACTGGTCGTTGAACTCGTCGAAGTCGAAGCGCTGGTTCTGCGTGCCGGGGTGCTCGACCTTCAGCGCGCCCATCAGGTTGCCCATCCGCCCGATGGTCAGCCAGTCGCAGCCGCGCTGGATGCCGAAGATCAGGCCGGCGCGGAAGGCGTCGCCGCAGCCGGTCGGGTCGACCACGCGGCGCTCGTGCGCCGGCGGGATGTCGTAGGTCTTCTCGGGAGTGTGCACCAGCGCGCCCTTCGGGCCCTGGGTGGTGATGTAGGCCTGCACGCGCGAGACGATGTCCTTCTCGTCCCAGCCGGTGCGCTCCTGCAGCAGGTTGGACTCGTAGTCGTTGACCACCACGTAGTCGGCCTGTTCGATGAACTGGCGCAGCTCCGGGCCGTTGAACAGCGGCATGGCCTGGCCGGGGTCGAAGATGAACGGCACGTCGCCGGCGCTGAACTCCTCGGCGTTCTGGATCATGCCCTCGCGCCCGTCCGGGCCGACCAGGCCCAGGGTCACGCCCGGCACGTCCTTCACGTGGTTCTCGTAGCTGCGCATCATCGCCCCGGGGTGGAAGGCGGTGATCTGGTTGTTGTCGTGGTCGGTGGTGATGAACGCCTGCGGGGTGAACAGCTCCTCGATCACCTTGACCCGCGACAGGTCGATGCCCAGCGCCTGGAAATGCTCGCGGTACGGGCCGAAGTCCTGGCCCACGGTGCCCATCGGGATCGGGTCGCCGCCCAGCAGGTGCAGGTTGTAGGCGATGTTGCCGGCGCAGCCGCCGAACTCGCGGCGCATCCGCGGCACCAGGAACGACACGTTCAGGATGTGCACCTTGTCCGGCAGGATGTGGTTCTTGAACTGGTCCGGGAACACCATGATGGTGTCGTAAGCGAGAGAACCACAGATCAGTGCAGACATCGGGCAAGCCTTGGCGGAAGGGTGAACCCGCATTCAGGCGGGCGAGGGCGGGGTCGCCGCGGCGCAAAGGGTAACGGCTGCGGCCTGTCAGGGCCAGAACCGCGATCCGCGCAGGCCCCGGCAATGTCGCGCAAGGCGCGGTTTTAGCGAGTTTTCCTTGCCCGCACCCAGGCGGATTGCTAGGCTAGCGGACTTCGTTTTCTGCCCATTTTTTCGCCATTCTGGCGACGGCGCGCGCCCCAGGACCCAATCCCCCGATGTTCAAGAAACTCCGCGGCATGTTCTCCAACGACCTGTCCATCGATCTGGGCACGGCCAACACCCTCATCTACGTGCGTGGCCAGGGCATCGTGCTGAACGAACCGTCGGTGGTGGCGGTGCGCCAGGATCGGGCGATCGGCGGTACCCGCTCGGTGGCCGCGGTCGGCGCCGAGGCCAAGCAGATGCTCGGCCGTACCCCCGGCCACATCACCACCATCCGCCCGATGAAGGACGGCGTCATCGCCGACTTCACCTACACCGAGGCGATGCTGAAGCATTTCATCAAGAAAGTGCACAAGTCGCGCTTCCTGCGCCCCAGCCCGCGCGTGCTGGTGTGCGTGCCGGCCGGCTCCACCCAGGTGGAGCGCCGCGCGATCAAGGAATCGGCCGAGGAGGCCGGCGCCCGCGACGTGTACCTGATCGAGGAGCCGATGGCCGCGGCGATCGGCGCCGGCATGCCGGTCACCGAGGCGCGCGGCTCGATGGTCATCGACATCGGCGGCGGCACCACCGAGGTCGCGGTCATTTCGCTGAACGGCATCGTCTATTCGCAGTCGGTGCGCATCGGCGGCGACCGCTTCGACGAGTCGATCACCAACTACGTGCGCCGCAACCACGGCATGCTGATCGGCGAGGCCACCGCCGAGCGGATCAAGCTGGAGATCGGCTGCGCCTACCCGCAGGCGGTGGTGCAGGAGATGGAGATCTCCGGCCGCAACCTCGCCGAGGGCGTGCCGAAGATGATCAAGATCAACTCCAACGAAGTGCTGGAAGCGCTGCACGAGCCGCTGTCGGGCATCGTCTCGGCGGTCAAGCTGGCGCTGGAGCAGACCCCGCCGGAACTGTGCGCCGACGTCGCCGAGCGCGGCATCGTGCTGACCGGCGGCGGCGCGCTGCTGCGCGACCTGGACCGGCTGATCTCCGAGGAAACCGGCCTGCACGTGCAGGTCGCCGACGATCCGCTGACCTGCGTGGCCCGCGGCGGCGGCCGTGCGCTGGAACTGGTGGACATGCACGGCAACGAGTTCTTCGCGCCGGAGTGAGCGTGAGGCCGGGACTGGGGAATCGGGAATGGGGAATAGAATGGCCCCACCGCCTCCGCAGCGCCGGCTCCGTCTCCAGTCGTCTGCTTGCGCCCCGGCCTGATCGCGCCGGGAGCGCGCCGTTGCTTTCCGATTCCCCACTCCCGATTCCCCATTCCCGGCTTTAACCCGTGCCTCCTTACGCCGGTCCTCCCGTCACCGCCCGCCCCGGCGAATCCGCCAGCACGCCGCGCCTGCTGGCCTACCTGGCGCTGGCGCTGGTGCTGATCGTGCTCGACGCGCAGGCCGACTGGCTGGCCCGCCTGCGCAGCCAGGCCACCGTACTGGTGCAGCCGATCTGGGCGCTGGCCGGCCTGCCCGGGCGGCTGGGCAGCCAGGTGCAGGAGAACGCGGCCAGTCACGCTCAGCTGGTCAAGGAAAACCGCGCGCTGCGCAACGAACTGCTGATCGCCAAGGCGCGCCTGACCCGGCTGCAGACCGCGGCGCTGGACAACGCGCAGCTGCGCGAACTGCTGGGCGTGGCCGAGCGCCGCGGCCTGGACGTGCAGTTGGCGCCGATCCTGGACATCGACCTGGACCCGACCCGGCAGCGGCTGGTGCTCGACGCCGGCAGCCGCGACGGCGTGCACGTCGGCCAGGCGGTGATCGACGCCGGCGGCCTGATGGGCCAGGTGATCGCGGTGACCCCGCTGCACTCCACCGTGCTGCTGCTGACCGACCCCGACCATGCGGTGCCGGTGACGGTGGCGCGCAACGGCGTGCGCCTGATCGTCTACGGCCGCGGCGGCAGCCTGGAACTGCGCGACATCCCGCTCAGCGCCGGGGTCGAGGTGGGCGACGAGATCGTCACCTCCGGCCTGGGCGGCCGCTTCCCGGCCGGCTTCCCGGTCGGCACCATCTCCGCCCTGCGCCCGGACGACACCCACGCCTTCCTGGTCGGCGAACTGAAGCCGGCGGCGAAGCTGGACCGGGGGCGGGATGTGTTGTTGCTGAAGAGCCGGGAATGGGGAATCGGGAATCGGGAATTGCCGACGCCGGCGTCCGCGGCAGCGGAAGGAGCCTCGCCCGTGGCTGGAGCAGCACAAAGCGGTGACGCCAAGCCAGCGCAGGGCGTGACCCAAGCCCCCGCAAGCGGAGCCGCCGCTCCGACATCGCCAAACGTGCACCCGTCCGGCACCGCGACCGCCCCGCAGCCGACCAAGCAGGCACGCGCGACCACCGATTCCCGACTCCCCATTCCCGATTCCCGCCCGGCTCCAAAGGAGACGGGCCAATGAGCCGCCTGCGCAGCAAAGGCTGGGTGCTCCCGGTCAGCGTGATCGTGGCGCTGTTGCTGGGGCTGATGCCGTTGCCGCTGGTGGTGCAGCCGTTGCGGCCGTACTGGCTGGCGCTGGTGGTGGCGTACTGGGTGATCGAAACCCCGGACAAGGTCGGGTTGGGCTTCGCCTTCGCGGTCGGGGTGCTGGCCGATCTGCTGTACGGCGGGGTGCTGGGCGAGCAGGCGCTGCGGCTGGTGATCCTGAGTTTCATCCTGCAGCGCTTCCGCGCGCGCATCCGCTTCTTCCCGATGTCGCAGCAGGCGCTGGCGATCGGCGGCCTGCTGGTCAACGACCGCATCGTCGCCGCGGCGGTGCACCTGGCGGTCGGCGAGCCAACGCTGCCGTGGAGCTACTGGTGGGCGCCGCTGTTGGGCATGGCGCTGTGGCCGCCGCTGTTCGTGCTGCTGGACGCGCTGCGGCTGGGCCGGCGGAGCAAGTAGCAATGGCCCTGCATCCGCGCCGCGCGCAGAAGAACCCGCACGCCGAGGCCGAGCAGTTCCGGCGCCGCGCGGCGCTGGGCTTCCTGTGCGTGCTGCTGGCGCTGCTGGGCCTGGGCGCCTGGTACTTCAAGCTGCAGGTGCTGGACCACGACGTCTATGCCACCCGCTCCGACGCCAACCGCATCAAGCCGCGGCCGGTGGTCCCCGGGCGCGGCATGATCTACGACCGCAACGGCCGCCTGCTGGCCGAGAACGTGCCCGCGTTCCGGCTCGACGTGACCCCGGACAAGGTCGCCGACATGGACGCGCTGCTGGCCGAGCTGGGCAAGGTCATCGCGCTGTCGCCGGAGGACCTCGAACGCTTCCAGGCCGCGCGCAAGGCCAGCCGCAGCTTCCGCCCGATCACCCTGAAGCTGCGCGTCAGCGAGGAGGAGCGGGCGCGCTTCGCGGTGGACCGCTGGCGCTTCCCGGGCGTGGAGCTGGAACCCTACCTGACCCGGCACTACCCCTATGGCGACCTGTTCGCGCACGTCATCGGCTACGTCGGCCGCATCGACGAGAAGGACCTGGAGGCGCTGGGCGAGGGCAACGCCGCGCTGACCCACATCGGCAAGTCCGGGCTGGAGCGCTATTACGAGGAAGCGCTGCGCGGCAAGGTCGGCTACGAACAGGTCGAGACCAACGTGCAGGGCCGCGCGATCCGCACCGTCGGCCGGGTGCCGGCGCAGTCCGGCGCCGACCTGCGCCTGTCCATCGACGCCGACCTGCAGCGCGCCATGGTCGCCGCGTTCGGCGACTACCAGGGTTCGGCCATCGCCATCGATCCGCGCACCGGCGAGATCCTGGCGATGGTCAGCCTGCCGTCCTACGACCCCAACCTGTTCGTCAACGGCATCTCCCACGCCGATTTCCAGGCGCTCAACAGCGACCCGTCGCGGCCGCAGTTCAACCGCCTGGTGCTGGGCGGCGTGGCGCCCGGCTCCACCATCAAGCCGTTCATGGGCCTGGCCGGCCTGGACAGCGGCACCCGCCGCCCGGAGGACAAGATCCTCTCCACCGGCATGTTCTACCTGCCCGGGGTCAGCCGCGGCTGGGGCGACTCGCACCGCGGCGGCCATGGCTGGACCGACCTGCGCAAGTCGATCGCGCAGTCGGTGAACACCTACTACTACAAGCTGGCCATCGACATGGGCATCACCAAGGTCGACCAGTACATGACCCGCTACGGCTTTGGCGTGCCCACCGGCATCGACCTGGTCGGCGAGACCGGCGGCATCGTGCCGTCGCCGGCCTACAAGGCCAAGAGCCGCAAGGAAGCCTGGTACCCCGGCGACACGGTCAACATCGCCATCGGCCAGGGCGACTGGAAGGTGACGCCGCTGCAATTGGTGCGCGGGGTCGCCGGCATCGCCGACGGGCAACTGCGCACGCCGCACCTGGTGATGGCCACGCGCCAGGCCTTCGACCAGCCGTGGGCGCCGGTGCAGCCGGGCCAGAGCAAGCCGATCAGCGACAATCCCGGCAATCTGCAGGCGGTGCGCGAAGGCATGATGGACACCATGCGCCCGGGCGGCAGCGGTTACTCCATCACCGTCGGCGCGCCGTACCAGATGGCCGGCAAGACCGGTACCGCGCAGGTGGTCAGCCGCAAGGGCCTGGCCGCGGTCGATCCGCGTAGCCTGCCGATGCACCTGCGCCACCGTTCGCTGTTCGAGGGCTTCGCGCCGGCCGAGCGGCCGACCATCGCCCTGGCGATCGCCGTGGAAGGCGGCGGCTACGGCGCCAGCACCGCCGCGCCGATCGCGCGCAAGATCTTCGATGCCTGGCTGCTCGGCCGGCTGCCGCCCGGGGTCGAGCCGCTGGACAGCCTGCGCGGCGCCACCGCCTTCGGCAGCCATCTGTACTACGCCGAGGACCCGGGCTCGCGCGCCGCCGCCGATGCGGTGGCGCTGGCCGCCGGCGAACGCCCGGTGCTGATCGGCCAGGCCGAGGTCGATGCCGCGGCGGTGCCGCTGCCGGCCGCGCCGCCGCCGATCCCCGACGAGATTCCGGACGAGCGATGAAGGATTTCCTGCGCTGGCTGGTCGAGATCGGCGGCCGCTTCACCCGCACCCTGGACTGGCCGCTGTGCCTGGCGCTGGGCGCGCTGATGGCGATGGGGCTGGCGGTGCTCAAGAGCGCCGGTGGCATGCACCTGGTGATGGCACAGGGCGCGCGCTTCGCCATCGGCGCGGCGGCGATGTGGAGCCTGTCGCGGGTCTCAGCGCTGCGCCTGCGCGCCTGGACCCCGCTGATCTACGCGCTGTCGATGCTGCCGCTGCTGGCGGTGTTCGTGCTCGGCACCGGCAAGTACGGGCGGCAGTGGCTGGACCTGAAGGTGTTCTACCTGCAGCCGGCCGAGCTGCTGAAGATCAGCATGCCGATGATGGTGGCCTGGTACCTGCACCGCATGCCGCTGCCGCCGCGCATCCCCACGGTGCTGGTCAGCGCGGTCATCATCGGCATTCCCACCGCCTTGATCATGCTGCAGCCGGACTTCGGCACCGGCGTGCTGATCGCTGCCAGCGGCGGCTTCGTGCTGCTGCTGGCCGGCCTGCCGTGGTGGTGGGTGGGCATCGCCGTGGGCGGCGTCGCCGCGGCTGCGCCGGTGGCCTGGCTGTGGCTGCTGCGGCCCTACCAGAAGGACCGCATCATGATGTTCCTCAACCCGGAGAACGACGCGCTCGGCGCGGGTTGGAACATCATCCAGTCCAAGATCGCGATCGGCTCCGGCGGCCTGCACGGCAAGGGCTGGGGCCTGGGTTCGCAGTCGCACCTGAACTTCATCCCCGAGCAGACCACCGACTTCGCCTTCTCCGTGCTCAGCGAGGAGTTCGGCTGGATCGGCGTGGCCACGGTGCTGACCCTGTACCTGGTGGTGATCGGGCGCTGTCTGTGGATCGCCTCGCAGGCGCGCGACACCTTCTCGCGGCTGCTGGCCGGCGCCACCGGCCTGGCGTTCTTCGTCTACGTGCTGGTCAACGGCGGCATGATCTCCGGGTTGTTGCCGGTGGTCGGCGTGCCGATGCCGCTGATGAGCTACGGCGGCACCTCGGCGGTGTCGCTGCTGGCCGGGCTGGGTCTGGTGATGGCGGTGAAGGCGCACCGTCCGGTGCACGGCTACTGAGCGCGCCGCGGCGCGGCCGGCGCACGCTGGCTTAACCGTGCCCTTGCAGGCAGATGACCGAATGATTGCAGCGCGTGTCGCGCTTGCGCACAATGCGTGCCGATGCCACGTGGCGCGCACCGCTCCCCCCGGTCCACACGTTCGCAGGAACTTTCCGGGCAGGCCGGTGCGACCCCACGCATCCATCCCCGCCCACATCGCCGAGGCTCCCCACGCAGCGCATCCGCCGATCCGGGCTGTAGCCGGTCCGTCCACGTCGTCCGCCGCTCCCTCGCCGTTCCTTGTGGTTGTCCCGATGCTCGGCGCTGGCCGAGATGGATGCGTGTCGATGAAATTCCTGCGTGTGTTGCTGTTGACGAGCGTGGTGCTGGGCCTGAGCGGCTACGCACTGCTGCGCTACTACTTTCCGCCGGGGGCGTTGCACGCCCGCGGCTACGGCCGTACGACCCTGGTGCATCCGCAGGGCGCGCCGCAGGGACTGGTGATCCTGCTGGCCAGCGGCAGCCCGGCGCAGCGGCAGGAGGCGGCGCGGCGCATCGCCGCCAGCGGCGCACTGGTCGCGGTGGTCGACGGCCAGCGCTATCTGAGGCATCTGCGCCGTGGCGGCCACGGTTGCGACAAGGCCTGGCACGACGCCGAGCAGTTGAGCCGGCGGCTGCAGCGGCAGTTGCACGGCGACAGCTACTACCTGCCGGTGCTGGCCGGCACCGGCACCGCCGCGACCCTGGCCGAGCGCATCGTCGGTGCCGCGCCCACCGCCACCCTGGGCGGCGCCATCGGCGTGGCGCCGGCGCCGACCGAGGTCTGCGCCGGCACCGCCGCCGCCACGCCGGCGCAAGGCTTCGTCGACACCGTGGCGGCACCGGGCGCTGGCGGCGTGGACGCCACGCTGGCCGCACGCGTCGCCGCGCATCTGCATGCGCGTGGCCGCGGCGGCGCGCTGGACGACCTGCCGCTGACCGAACTGCCGTCGAACACCCCGGGCGCGCCGCTGGCCATCGTGCTGTCCGGCGACGGCGGCTGGCGCGACATCGACAAGGGCATGGCCGAGGCCCTGCAGCGCCGCGGCATCGCCGTGGTCGGCTGGGACAGCCTGCGCTACTTCTGGCGGGCCAAGCCGCCGGCGCGGGCCAGTGCCGACCTGAGCCGGGTCATCGCCTACTACCAGCAGCGCTGGCATCCGCAGAAGATCCTGCTGGTCGGTTATTCCTTCGGCGCCACCACGCTGCCGTTCATGGTCAACCGGCTGCCGCCGGCGCAGCGCGAGCAGGTCGGCCTGGTGGCCTTGCTGGGGTTGGAGCACAAGGCCGATTTCCAGATCCGCGTGCGCGGCTGGTTCAATCTCGGCGACGCCGACGACGCGCTGCCGGTGCAGCCGGAACTGGCGCGCATCGCCCCGGCGCAACTGCTGTGCGTGTATGGCGACAAGGAAACCGATACGCTTTGCCCGCAATTGCGCGCGCGCGGAGCGGAGGTGGTGATGTTGCACGGCGGTCATCATTTCGACCAGCACCCGGCCGGGCTGGCCACGATCGTCGACGATCGTTGGCAGCAGCTGTCCGCCGACGCGCGCCCGCCCGTCGCCGAGCTGCAGGCGGCGCCCGCGGCCACGCTGCCGCCGTCGCACGCCACGCTCCGCCAATGAGCGTGCGGGGACGCGTCGCGCTGGTGCTCGGCGGCGTGCTCGCCGCCGCTGCGTTCGCCAGCGCCGCCGCGACCGGCGATACCCGTCGCGTCGTCGAACCGCACCTGCCGCCGGTGTGCATGGCGCTGGACGCCACCTTGCAGGCGCCGCAGCGCCGCTTCGCCGACGCGCAGGAGCGCCGCCCGCCGGACACCGCGCGCATCCAGGCCGCGCTCGACCGCTGCGCCGCCGGTGCGCACGGCGCGGTGCTGCTGCGTGCCGGCAGCGGCAATGCCTTCCTCAGCGGACCGTTGACGATCCGCAGCAACACCACGCTGGTGATCGACAGTGGCGCGACCCTGTTCGCCTCGCGCCAGCCCGCCGACTACCAGGTGCCCGGCCGCAACGCCTGCGGCCAGGCCGCGGCCCGCAGTGGTGGCTGCCGCGCGCTGATCACCCTGCAGGGGCACGCCCTGGGCGTGATGGGCGTGCGCGACGCCGCCGGCCACCAGGGCAGCATCGACGGCCGCGGCGACCTGCCGATGCTCGGCGGCGACGACAGCTGGTGGCAGTTCGCGCGCAGCGCCAAGGCCGCCGGCCTGACCCAGAACGCGCCCGACCTGATCCGCGCCCAGGACGTCGCCGATCTGCAGCTCTACCACGTCAACCTGATCGACGCGCCGTACTTCCACCTGTTCGTGCATGGTGGCGACGGCGTCACCGTGTGGGGCGTGCGGGTCAGGGCGCCGGCCAACAGCCCCAACACCGACGGCCTGGATCTGGACAGCGTGCGCAACGCGACCCTGGCCGACAACGACGTGATGGCCGGCGACGACGGCATCGCGATCAAGACCAGCGCCGCGCGCTCGGCCGACATCACCGTGCGCGACTCGCGCTTCTACGGCACGCACGGCATCTCCATCGGCAGCGAGGTGATGTACGGCGTCGGCAACGTGCTGGTGGACGGCAACCGTCTGGTCGGCCACGATGCCGACGGCATCCTCGCCACCGACAACAACGGCCTGCGCATCAAGACCGGCCTGGCCAAGGGCGGCCCGGTGCGCGACGTGCTCTACCGCAACACCTGCCTGTTCGGCGTGGCCAGGCCGCTGTTGATCACGCCGCTGTACGGCCACGACCACGGCGACAGCCGCAGCGGCAGCGTGCCCACCTTCGCCGGGATCGTGGTCGATGGCCTGCGCGCGCAGGACACGCCCGCCGGCAAGGGCAGCACCGTGCAGGGCTACAGCGCGGCGACGCCGCTGGACCTGGTGCTGGCGCACGTGTCCGCCGACGTCACCACCTTGTATGCCCGCAATGCGCGCATCGGCGTGGACCAGTCCAACCTGCAGCTGAGCCAGGACAGCAGCGCCGCCTCCACCTACGCGACCACGCTCGCCGGGTCGGTCCCGGCCTGCACCCACGCGCCGGTGTTTCCGGCGCTGTAACGCGCAACGCTGGCGAAGCTCCCGGCGCGGTCGTCTGCGTCGCCGAGCTGTCGGCGCCAGGCATCGGCATGCACTGCCACGCGTTGAAGCCCTGCGTGCGGCGCCGCCGCTGATCGCGCGCACCGCATGGTCCGCAGCCATGCCTGCAGCCGCCGCAAGGCCGTTCGGTTACGTCTGCGCACGCTTGCGCGCAGCGCGCTTGATCTGGATCAATGCCCGCGCGCACGCCGGCGCGCACAGTGCATGCGTCCTCCGAGCGAGCCGCGATCATGGCGTTCACTGTTGCAGTGCTGAGGGAAGAACAGGCCGATGAGCGCCGCGTGGCGCTGGTGCCTGCGGTGCTGCCGAAGCTGGCCAAGCTGGGTGCGCAACTGCGGCTGCAGGCCGGCGCCGGCAACGGGTCGCGGCTGCCGGATGCGGCCTATGCCGGCGCTACCGTGCTCGAGGATGCGCAGCAGGTGGTGGCCGGCGCGGACCTGCTGCTGGCGGTGCAGGCGCCAACGCTGCGCACGCTGGCGGCGCTGCGCCCGGGCAGCATGCTGATCGCGATGCTGTACCCGGCCAAGGCGCCCGGGCTGCTGGAGCTGCTGTGCGAACGCCGCATCACCGCCTTCGCGATGGAGACCGTGCCGCGCATCAGTCGCGCGCAGGCGCTGGACGTGCTGTCCAGCCAGGCCGCGCTGGCCGGCTATTACGCGCCGCTGCTCGGCGCCGTGCACCTGCCGCGGATCCTGCCGATGATGACCACCGCGGTCGGGTCGCTGCGCGCCGCGCGCGTGCTGGTGATGGGCCTGGGCGTGGCCGGCCTGCAGGCGCTGGCCACCGCGCACCGGCTCGGCGCGATCACCGAAGGCTATGACGTGCGTCCGGAAACCCGCGAGCAGGCGCAGTCGGTCGGTGCGCGCTTCGTCGACACCGGCATCGACGCGCGCGGCGAGGGCGGCTATGCGCGCGAACTCAGCGCCGAGGAGCGGGCCAAGGCCGCAGCGGTGCTGACCCAGCACATCCAGCAGGCCGATCTGATCGTCACCACCGCCAACGTGCCCGGGCGCACCGCGCCGATCCTGATCGACCGCCAGCAGATCGCCGGCATGAAGCCCGGTGCGGTGATCGTGGATCTGGCCGCCGACAGCGGCGGCAACTGCGAAGGCAGCGTGCCGGGGCAGACCGTGGAAGTGGGCCCCGCCACCATCGTCGCCCCGCGCAACGTGCCCTCGGCGCTGGCCCAGCACGCCAGCGAGCTGTACGCCAAGAACCTGCTGGGCCTGCTCGACCTGCTGGTGCGCGACGGCGCACTGGCGCCGGATTTCGACGATGCGGTCGTCGCCGGCACCGCGCTCACCCACGACGGCCGCCTCTGCCATCCGCCGCTGCAGGCCGCCGCATCCGTTTCCGTCAAGGAGTCCTGAGTCATGTCCCTGGATCTGTCGATGAGCTGGCTGATCGCGTTGTACGTGTTCATGCTGGCCGCGTTCACCGGCTACGAAGTGATCGGCAAGGTGCCGTCGATCCTGCACACGCCGCTGATGTCCGGTTCCAACTTCGTCCACGGCATCGTCGTGGTCGGCGCGATGCACGCGCTGTTCAACGCCGACACCGTCGCCGGCCAGGCGATCGGTTTCGTCGGCGTGTTGCTGGGCGCCGGCAACGCCGCCGGCGGCTACGTGGTCACCGACCGCATGCTGGCGATGTTCAAGCCCAGCGCCACGCCGACCGCGAAGGAGTAGGGCCATGCTCGCGCTCCTGGTGGAACTGAGCGGGTTCGCCGCCGCGTTGCTGTTCATCCTCGGTCTCAAGCGCATGTCCTCGCCGGTGACCGCGTTGCGCGGCATCGTCCTGGCCGGGGTCGGCATGCTGATCGCGGTGGCCGCCGCCTTCGGCTATCTCGCCGACCTGCAGCCCGCTGCGCGCGGGCATGCCGCGACCAACCTGGCCCTGGCGCTGCTGGCGCTGGCGCTGGGTGCTGCCTGGGCCTGGCGCAGCGGCCGCCGCGTCGCGGTGACCGCGATGCCGCAGATGGTGGCGCTGTACAACGGCATGGGCGGCGGTGCGGCGGCGGCGGTGGCCGGCGTCGCGTTGACCGCACGGCAGCCGCCGCAGGGCGGCCTGCACCTGGCGGTGACCGTGCTGGGCGCGCTGATCGGCGCGATCTCGCTGTCCGGTTCGGTGATCGCCTGGGCCAAGCTCGATGGCCGCCTCAACACCGCCTGGCGATTCAAGGGACAGAGCGTGTGCAACGCCGCGGTGTTCCTGGCCGCCCTGGCGCTCGGCGCGCTGGTGGTCACGCACACGGGCGGCGGCTGGGTGGCGCCGGCGTTCTTCGCCGCCGCGCTGTGCTTCGGCGTGCTGATGACGCTGCCGATCGGCGGCGCCGACATGCCGGTGGTGATCTCGCTGTATAACGCGTTCACCGGCCTGGCGGTGGGCCTGGAAGGCTTCGCCCTGCAGAACCCGGCACTGATGATCGCCGGCATGGTGGTCGGCTCGGCCGGCACCTTGCTGACCGTGCTGATGGCCAAGGCGATGAACCGCTCGCTGAGCAACGTGCTGTTCAGCAATTTCGGCGACGGCGCCGCGGTCGCGCAGGGCGACGTGCAGGGCCGCATGACCGCGGTCGATCCGGGCGATGCGGCGACGTCGATGCGCTATGCCTCCAGCGTGATCATCGTGCCCGGCTACGGCCTGGCCGTGGCGCAGGCGCAGGGGCGGCTCTACGAACTGGTGAAGCTGCTGCAGGCCGCCGGGGTCGACGTGAAGTTCGCCATCCATCCGGTCGCCGGGCGCATGCCCGGGCACATGAACGTGCTGCTGGCCGAAGCCGGCGTGCCCTACGACCTGATCTACGACATGGAGGACATCAACGACAGCTTCGCCAGCACCGACGTGGCGCTGGTGATCGGCGCCAACGACGTGGTCAATCCGGCCGCGCGCACCGACAAGGCCTCGCCGATCTACGGCATGCCGATCCTCAACGCCGACCAGGCGCACCAGGTCTACGTGATCAAGCGCGGCCAGGGCAAGGGCTACGCCGGCGTGGAGAACCTGCTGTTCTACGGCGACAACTGCGACATGGTCTACGGCGACGCCGCCGCGGTGCTCAACCGCATGGTGCAGGCGGTCAAGGAACTGGCCGCCTGAGCCCACCGACTCCCTCGCCGGCGCCAGGCGCCCGGCGCTCCCCGACCTTCCCCGAGGACACGACCATGACGTATGCGACCCGCAATCCCTATACCGGCGAACTGCTCGCCAGCTTTCCCGACGCCACCGATGCGCAGGTGCTGGACGCGATCGGCGCCGCCGACGCCGCCTTCCGGCAATGGAAGCAGACCTCCTTCGCCGAACGCGCCAGGGTGATGCATGCGGCAGCGCAGCTGCTGCGCGACAACACGCGCGAGTACGCCCAACTGCTGACGCTGGAGATGGGCAAGCTGATCGGCGAGGCCGAAGCCGAGGTGCGGCTGTCGGCGGACATCTTCACCTACTACGCGGTCAACGCCGAACGCCTGCTGGCGCCGGAGCACCTGCCGGTGGCCGATCCGGCCGAGGGCAGGGCGATGGTGGTGCACGAACCGCTGGGCGTGCTGCTGGCGATCGAGCCGTGGAACTTTCCGTACTACCAGATCGCGCGGATCATCGCCCCGCAACTGTCGGCCGGTAACACCATGCTGCTCAAGCATGCCTCCAACGTGCCGCAGTGCGCGGCCAAGTTCGAGGCGCTGATGGCCGAGGCCGGACTGCCGGCCGGGGCCTTCGTCAATCTGTACGCCACTCGCGGCCAGGTCGAGACCATCCTCAACGACCCGCGCGTGCACGGCGTGGCGCTCACCGGGTCGGAAGGCGCCGGCGCCATCGTCGCCGCACAGGCGGCCAAGGCGCTGAAGAAGTCGACCATGGAGCTGGGCGGTGCCGACGCCTTCGTGGTGCTGGACGATGCGCCGCTGGAGAAGACGGTGAAGTGGGCGGTGTTCGGCCGCCACTGGAACGGCGGCCAGGTCTGCGTGTCGTCCAAGCGCATGATCGTGGTGCAGGAGGTGTACGAGCCGTTCCTGCAGCGCTACCGCGCCGGCGTGGCGGCCTTGCGTGCCGGCGACCCGATGGATCCGGCGACCACGCTGGCGCCGCTGTCCTCGCAGGGCGCGGCCGACGACCTGAAGCGGCAGATCGCCGAGGCGGTCAGGCATGGCGCCACCGCGACCGAGGTCGGGCCGCCGGTGCCGGTGCATGGCGCGTTCGTGCAGCCGACCATCCTCACCGACGTCGCCCCGGACAACCCCGCCTACCACCAGGAATTCTTCGGCCCGGTGTCCATGGTGTTCCGGGCCAAGGACGAGGACGACGCGGTGCGCATCGCCAACGATTCGCCGTTCGGCCTCGGCGGTTCGGTGTTCACCGGCGACGATGCGCGCGGCGTGGCGGTGGCCAGGCGCATCTCCACCGGCATGGTGTTCGTCAACCATCCGACCATGGTCAAGGCCGACCTGCCGTTCGGCGGGCTGCGCCGTTCCGGCTACGGGCGCGAACTGATCGGGCTGGGCATCAAGGAATTCGTCAATCACAAGCTGATCGACGTGGTCGAGATCGACGCGCCGTTCTGAGCGGGCCAGCGTGTGAAAGCCGGGCCGTCGGGGGCGACTCCGACGGCTTTTTTGTGCCACCGGCGCGGCCAGGGGCGCCGCACGCGCCCGGCGCTCGCCGGCAGCTCATGCTGCAGGCGCACTTGACCTGTAGCAAAGTTCTTTTGTTTCATGGCGTTATTGGTAGAAATTCATCTTGACTCTGTTAATCTGCCGGCATGATCCGACGCTCGCTGATTTGCCTGCTCACGCTTGGCCTGGTCGCATGCGCGACCCAGCCCAAGGCGCCGTCTTCGCCGCCGCAGGCCAGCGCGCCGCCGCCGGCCCCGCGCCCGGCATCGCCGGTGGAGGCCGCGCCCGAGGCGGTGCAGGCGCCCCCGGTGGACCTGACCCCGGTCCCGTTCGAGGTCGCCCGCGCCAATTTCGTCCGCGACACCGCGGCCCGGTACGGCCTGGATCCGGCGCAGATCGAGGCGACCCTGGCGCAGGCGCAGTTCAAGGATGCGATCGTGGCGGCGATGTCGCGGCCGGCCGAGCGGGTCAAGCCGTGGAGCGAGTACCGGCCGATGTTCATCAGCCAGGCGCGCATCGACGGCGGCCGCGCCTTCCTGGCCGCGCACCGCGACGAATTGCAGCGCGTGCAGGCGCGCACCGGCGTGCCGGCCGAGATCATCGTGGCGATCATCGGCGTGGAGACCAGCTACGGCAAGAACGCCGGCGCCTACCGCGTGCTGGACGCGCTGTACACGCTGGCGTTCCGCTATCCGCGCAGCGGCGACCCGGCCAAGCTCGAGCGCGAGGTACGCCGCGAACTGTTCTTCCGCGACGAGCTGGGCCAGCTG
The DNA here is from genome assembly GCF_056725085.1 of Xanthomonas sp. NCPPB 901. NCBI lineage: Bacteria > Pseudomonadati > Pseudomonadota > Gammaproteobacteria > Lysobacterales > Lysobacteraceae > Xanthomonas > Xanthomonas sp. NCPPB 901. The sequence continues at coordinate 972,571 of NZ_CM161511.1, forward strand.
TTCGCGCTGGGCCGCGAGGAAAACCTGGACGTCACCACCCTGATCGGCAGCTACGCCGGCGCGATGGGCCTGGGCCAGTTCATGCCGTCCAGCTACCGGCAGTTCGCGGTCGACGGCGATGGCGACGGCAAGCGCAACCTGTTCACCGACTACGACGACGCGTTCTCGTCCATCGCCAACTACTTCGTCAAGAAGGGCGGCTGGGTGCGCGGCGGCCTGGTCGCGGTGCCGGCCACGTTGCGTCCCGGCGCCGAGGAATTCAATCCGACCGACTGGACGCCGACCTACACCCTGGCCGACCTGGCCGCGCGCGGCTACACGCCGAACGTGCCGGTGCCGGCCGGCGCCACCGCCACGCCGATCGCGCTCGACGGCAGCGCCGGCAAGCAGTACTGGCTGGGCTTCCAGAACTACTACGCGATCACCCGCTACAACATTTCCAAGATGTACGCGATGGCCGTGTATCAATTGTCCCAGGCCATCGCCGGCAAGGAGTTACCCCCGGCATGAACCCGAACGCGCTGCTCCGGATCGCTCCCGTCGTCGCTGTGCTGGCGCTGGCCGCCTGCAGCAGCACTCCGAAGAAGACCGCCGGCGGCGCCGGGCCCGGCATCCGGGTCGAAGGCAAGGGGCCGGCGCATGTCGCCACCGGCTGCCCGTCGACCTCGCCCTACGCGCCGGCCAAGGAAGACCCGTCCAAGCGCGGCAACTACACCGCCGGCGGGCTGTACGCGCCCGGGGTGCGCGACAGCACGCCGGACTACGTGCCCAACGTCGCCTGCATTCCCGAGCCGCTGGTCACCGACGAGCCGCGCTCGGCGATCGGCAACCGCTCGCCGTACATGGTGCTGGGCCGCGAGTACGTGGTCATCGACGATCCGCACAGCTACGTCGAGCGCGGCACCGCCTCGTACTACGGCAGCAAGTTCCATGGCCGGCTGACCTCCAACCGCGAGGTCTACGACATGTACGCGTTCACCGCCGCGCACAAGACCCTGCCGCTGCCCAGCTTCGCCCTGGTCACCAACCTGGACAACGGCGAGTCGGTGGTGGTGCGGATCAACGACCGCGGTCCCTTCCATGACGACCGGTTGATCGACCTGAGCTACGCGGCCGCGGTCAAGCTCGGCATCACCGGCAAGGGCACCGGCCGCGTGGAAGTGCGCGGACTGACCCCGGCCGACAACGGCGACCTGCTGGCGCGGCGCCGCACCGGCCGCGCGCCGGCGACGCTGCTGGCCAGCGCGCGCAGCGATGCCGCCACCCGCGACCCCGCGGCGGTGCGGCGCGCGGCGGAGATGGACGACCTGGTGAAGACCCTGCCGGCGAAGTCGGCCGGCGGCACGGTGGCCGCCGCCGCGAGCGTGCCGGCGCGCGCCGTCCCGGCCGCGGTCGCGGCGCCCACCGCTGCGGCGGCCACGGCCACGGCAGCGGCGCTGCCGGAAGGCGAGCGCTGGCGCTATCGCGTGCAGGACGCGCCGGGCCGGGTCGGCGATGGCGACCGCTTCGACGCCTGGATGAAGTCGCGCGGCGTGCGCGTGGCCACCGGCAAGCCGGCCACGCCGGCCACGTCGGCGCCCAGCGTGGCCGCGGCGAGCACCCCGCTGCGCGGATCCCGCCGCACCGCGACCGCCACGCCTGCCGCCGCACCTGCGGCCGCCGCGACCGCGCCGACCGTCGCCGTGGCGACCCCGGCCGCCGCGCCCGCACCGGTCGCCAGTACCGCGCCGCGCGCCGAGGCCGACAACGCGCGCGGACCGCTCGGCATCCTGCTGCAGGTGGCCAGCTTCGCCAGCCGCGAGAACGCCAACCGCGCGCTGTCGCAGTTGGCCTCGGCCGGCATCGTCGGCGCCAGCATCAGCGATATCGTTTCCGGTGGCCGCACCCTGTGGCGGCTGCGGGTGGCGGCCGAGGACCATGGTCGCGCCGCCGAGCTGGCCACCCGCATCGCCGGTCTCGGCTTCGGCCGGCCGCAGATCGTCAAGGACTGAGGCCCGTCCCGACGGCTCGCCATGGCCGATGGCTTAACGCCGGTGCGTGGCGGCAGTGCGTGTGCGCCTGCCCGGGCGCCGGCTCGGCCTACAATGTCACGTTTTCCATCGGCCTTCGGGCCCAGCAGGAGTCGTTTTAGATGAAATTCCGCTTCGCCGTCGCTGCCGTGGCCACGTTCGCCGTCGGCCTGGTTTCCGCGCAGACGCCCGGTCCGGTTCCCGCGCCGCCGGCTGCCGCCGCTCCGGCCGCCGTGGCGATCCCGCCCGCGCCGAAGCCGGCCGTGTCCAAGTCCTGGGTGCTGATGGATTACGCCACCGGCCAGGTGCTGGCCGGCGAGAACGAACACGCACGCGTGGCCCCGGCCAGCATCACCAAGGTGATGACCTCGTACGTGATCGCGGCCGAACTGAAGCAGGGCAAGATCACCCGCGACGACCAGGTCATGCTCAGCGAGCGCGCCTGGCGCGAGGGCGGTGCCGGCACCGACGGCAGCTACAGCGGGTTCCCGGTCAACAAGACCGCGCGCCTGGAAGACATGGAAAAGGGCATGGCGATCCAGTCCGGCAACGACGCGGCGATCGCGCTGGCCGAACATACCGCCGGCAGCGAGGAAGCCTTCGCGTCGCTGATGAACGAGTACGCGAAGAAGATCGGCATGACCGGCTCGCACTTCGTCAACGCCCACGGCCTGTCGGCCGAAGGCCACTACACCACCGCCTACGATCTGGCGCTGCTGGGCCGGGCGATGGTGCGCGACTACCCGGAAACCTACGCCTACAACAAGATCAAGGAATTCCGCGTCGGCGACATCACCCAGCCGAACCGCAACCTGCTGCTGTGGCGCGACCCCAGCGTGGACGGCATCAAGACCGGCCACACCTCCGAGGCCGGTTACTGCCTGCTCAGCTCGGCCAAGCGCGGCGACCAGCGCCTGATCGCGGTGGTGATGGGCGACAGCTCCGAGAAGCAGCGCGCCGAGGACAGCCTGGCGCTGCTGAACTGGGGTTTCCGCTTCTTCGAGACCCACAGCCTGTACGAGCCGGGTAAGCAGGTCGCGCAGCAGCGCGTGTGGAAGGGCACCGAGAAGCAGGTGCTGCTGGGCGTGGCGCAGCCGCTTCTGGTCAGCGTGCCGCGCGGCCGCTACAACGAACTGAAGCCGTCGATCGAAGTGCCGAAGACCCTGGAGGCGCCGATCAAGCAGGGCCAGGCGATCGGCATGGTCAAGGTGACCCTGGACGGCAAGGTGGTGGCGCAGGCCCCGCTGGTGGCGCTGAAGGCGGTCGACGAGGCCGGGTTCTTCAAGCGTCTGTGGGACAGCTTCTGGATGTGGTGGGAATCGGAATAAGTTTTGAAAAAAGCCGGCGGAAACGCCGGCTTTTTTCTTGGGAATGGAGAATGGGGAATGGGGAATGGCAAAAGCGGCGTCCCCACGACCTGGCGGATTGGTTGGGAGATGGGAACCCTGCTTTTGCCATTCCCCACTCCCGATTCCCCACTCCCAGCCTCACAGCCTCACAGCTTCCGACTCACCGTAAAACTCCCAAACACCGGCGTCTGCCGCTGCAGGTCGAACTCGCGCGTGCGCCAGTAGCGGGCGAGCGCGAACTTCCATTTGCCGCGCATGACCGCCAGGCCGACGCCGGCGTCGCCCACGAAGGGGCGCTTCTTCACGCTGTGGCTGTCGCGGAAGGTGTTGCCGTCCAGGGTGATGTCGCGCAGCACCCAGCGGCCGTCGCTGGTCACGAACAGGTGCGCCGACCAGCCGCTGCCGAGGCTGCTGGCCGGCGGCGCGACGTTCTCGCCGGCAGGGCGCAGCGGCGAACTGCCGAAATCGTCCGGCAGCTTCCAGCCCAGGCGCAGTTCCATGCCCGCATTGGCGTGAGTGTCGAGCGTGCCCAGCGCGCCGCCCCAGTGGCTGATCGCGTCCCAGCCCCAGCCGTCGCGGCTGCCGTCGCCGGACCAGCGACGCAGGCGTTCGTGCAGCACGCGGAACACCGGTTCGTCGTGCAACTGGTTGTCCCAGCCCTGGAACTTGGCGTCGCCAAGCAGCTCGTGCACCACATCCTGCACCTGCTTGCCCTGCGCCGAGGGGCCGATCAGGCCCAGGGTGAGTTGCGTGGTGCGCAGGCGCTCGTCCTGGCGCGCGTTGTAGCCGATGTTCATCAGCAACAGGCCGGCGTAGGGGCGGTCGTCCTCGATCAGGTCGCGGCGGGTCTTGTCGGTGGGGGTGAACAGCGCCTGCCCGACCGCGAAGGTCATGTTGCGCTGGGTGAAGTCGCTGCTCGGCTGCAGCCAGGTCAGAGCGCGGTTCACCGCCCGCGCCAGCCGTGGCAGGCAGGGGTCGTCGGTGTAGTCGCGCAGATTCGGCGAGACGATGATCAGGCCGAAACCATTGGTATAGCCCTGGTCCTGGCCGGCGCCGCCGAACAGGTCGTTGTCGACGCGGAAGTTGACCGTGGGTGCGGTCGCTTCCAGTGTGTCGCGCGGGCATTGCTCGGTGGCGGCTGCGGGCGCGGCGGCCAGGGCGAGGGCGGCAGCAACCGGAAGAAGCGGGTGCGATGACGGCATGAATGGCGTCTCTGTTCGGAAGAGGGGGGCGGCGCCGCCCGCCCGCCGCCGGCGGCGGGGGTGAACAGCAGGGACCATGAACGCAGCCCGTGCGACAAGGATAGGCAAATGCGCTGTAGCGGACAAATTCGTCCGTTTGGGTTTGTCCGTCCCATTTGCCCGCTTGCCGTGTGAAGGCGGCCGTGCGATGGGCGGAGCTGATAGTCATGCCGACGGGGCAACGGCGACGCCCGCACCTGGCCAGTCGGTGTTCCGTCCGGCGCGGTGCCACGGTCCCCAGGCGCTGCCCGTCCGCGCATGCGCGGCCTTGGGTTTGCCCGGCGCCGGCCCGATAATGCGGACATGGACATCACTTCCGACAACCCCGATCACGGTTTCCAGTTCCCCGGCATCTTCGAACTCAGCGCCATGGGCACCGCCAACACCGGCCTGGAGTCCGAGCTGCCGCGCCTGCTCGTCGCCGCCGGCGTGGAGGTGGTGGAGGAGCGCATCAGCTGGAAGCACTCGTCCAACGGCAAATATGTGTCGGTGCGCATCGCCTTCCGCGCCGTCGACCGCGCCCAGTACGACGCCGCGCACCAGGCGCTGCGCGAACATCCGGAAGTGAAGTGGACGCTGTAGCCGAGGACGCGCCGCTGGCGCCGGCGTGCGCGCTGCCGCCGTGCCGGGTCCGCCAGCTCGGCCGCCAGCCCTACGAGCCGGTGTGGCGGGCGATGCAGCGTTTCACCGACGCGCGCGGCGCGGACACGCCCGACGAGCTGTGGGTGGTCGAACACGAACCGGTGTTCACCCTCGGCCAGGCCGGTAAGCCGGAACACGTGCTGGCGCCCGGCGACATCCCGGTGCTGCAGGTCGATCGCGGCGGCCAGGTCACCTACCACGGCCCCGGCCAGCTGGTGGTGTATCCGCTGCTGGACCTGCGCCGGCTGCACATCGGCGTGCGCGACTACGTGTGCCGGATCGAGCAGGCGATCATCGACACCCTCGACGAGTGGAACATCCTCGGCCAGCGCCGCGACGGCGCGCCGGGTGTCTACGTCGGCGGCGCCAAGGTCGCCGCGCTGGGCATCCGCGTGCGCCGCGGCTGCACCTTCCACGGCCTGTCGTTCAACGTGGCGATGGACCTGGAGCCGTTCCACCGGATCAATCCCTGCGGCTACCAGGGCCTGCAGGTGACCGCGGTGCTAGACTTGGGTGGTCCCTCCGGCATGCAGGCGGTCACGCCGGTCCTGCTGGCCCAACTGGCGCGCCAGTTCGGGCTGACCCTGCAGCCGCTCGACGCCCTGCCCGATCTTTCGCTCACGCACGCGGCCTGACCGCCTGCCCGCCGACCACGCCATGACCCAGCCCAGCGCACGCTCCATTCCCTTGCAGGTCCTTTCCGGCGACAGCGCGCCCGCGCCGCTGCAGACCGGCGTCAAGCAGTTGGGCGGCGACAAGATCGCGCGCTCGCCGGTGCAGTTCGCCGACGCGCCGGTGTTGCGCAAGCCGTCGTGGATCCGCGTGCGCATTCCTTCCGGCAATGCGGTGCAGAATCTGAAGGCCAAGCTGCGCGAGAACCGCCTGGTCACCGTCTGCGAAGAGGCCAGCTGCCCGAACATCCACGAGTGCTTCGGCCATGGCACCGCCACCTTCATGATCCTGGGCGAGGTCTGCACCCGGCGCTGCTCGTTCTGCGATGTCGCGCACGGCCGGCCCAAGCCGCCGGATGCCGGCGAACCGGCCAGCCTGGCGCAGACCGTGGCCGACATGGGCCTGAAGTACGTGGTGGTGACCAGCGTCGACCGCGACGACCTGCGCGACGGCGGCGCCCAGCATTTCGCCGACTGCATCGGCGCGATCCGCGTCGCCGCGCCGGCCACCCGCATCGAGATCCTGACCCCGGACTTCCGCGGCAAGGGCCGCATGGACCGCGCGCTGGAGATCCTGGCGACCAACCCGCCGGACGTGTTCAACCACAACATCGAGACGGTGCCGGACCTGTATCCCAACGTGCGTCCGGGCGCCGACTACCAGTGGTCGCTGACCCTGCTCAAGAAGTTCAAGGCGCAGCATCCGGCCATCGCCACCAAGTCCGGCATCATGCTCGGCCTGGGCGAGACTCTGGAGCAGGTGCAGGCGACCCTGCGCGACCTGCGCGCGCACGACGTGGACATGGTCACCATCGGCCAGTACCTGCAGCCGACCGCGCATCACCACCCGGTGATGCGCTACTGGACGCCGGACGAGTACAAGGCGCTGGAGGAGTACGGCAACGCGCTGGGCTTCAGCCATGTCGCCTCCGGCCCGATGGTGCGTTCCTCCTACCACGCCGATCGCCAGGCCGCCGGCGCCGGCGTCGCCGCCTGAGCCGCCGCTGCGCGCATCGTGCCCTGCCGTCGCGGCGACGCGCGTTCGTCGCCGCGGGACGACCGTCCGCGCGGCCCGCACCGGCAGCGTTCACATTTCTGCGTAAGCCGGCAGCTAGTCTGCTTCATGAACAGGTGACACGGCCTGCAACTTGCGTCACTGTCGTGTTGTCTCACGCGATGTGCTGCCCCCCTGACGGCCTGGTGCCGAGAGTCCCCAGATGAAATTCAAAGCTTCCGCCTTCCTGCTGGCGTTTGCGCTGACCGCACCGCTGGCGCTGTTCGCCCGGACCGATGCGCCCGCGTTGCCGGCCGCTGCCACCGCCGATCAGGCCACCACCGCCAAACTGGTGTACGGCCTGCTCTCCGACAGCCGCTACGCCTACCGGCCGCGCGCCCTCGACGAGGCGACCTCGAAGGAGGTCTTCAAGAAGTATCTGGAGACCCTGGACGGCAGCAAGCAGTTCTTCACCCAGGCCGACGTCGACAAGTTCGCCGGGTTCCAGAACAACTTGGGCGCCGACATCGCCTCCGGCCAGCTGGAACCGGCGTTCCAGATCTTCGCCGTGTACCGGCAGCGGGTGGACGAGCGCATCGCCTACGCGCGCAAGCTGCTCAAGCAGGACTTCAACTTCGACGGCGACGAGAAGTTCGAGTACGACCGCAAGAACGCGCCGTGGGCCAAGGACGACCAGGAACTGGATGCGCTGTGGCGCAAGTCGGTGATGAACGATTGGCTGCGGCTCAAGCTGGCCGGCAAGAAGCCGGAGGACATCCGCAAGACCCTGGACAAGCGCTACGCCAATCTCGACGATTCGGTGAAGGAGCTGAAGAGCGAGGACGTGTTCCAGTTCTTCATGAACGCCTACACCAACACGGTCGATCCGCACACCGACTACTTCACCCCGCGCACCGCCGAGAACTTCAACCAGCAGATGTCGCTGTCGCTGGAAGGCATCGGCGCGCAGCTGCAGAAGCAGGACGACCTGGTGGTGATCCGCGAGGTGATCCCGGGCGGTCCGGCCGCGTTGGACGGCACGCTCAAGCCGGGCGACCGCATCGTCGGCGTCGGCCAGGGCAAGAGCGGTCCGGTCGAGGACGTGATCGGCTGGCGCATCGACGACGTGGTCGCCAAGATCCGCGGCGACAAGGACACCCAGGTGCGCCTGGAATACATCCCGGCCGAGGCCGGCGTGGACGGCAAGCACCGCCAGGTGCTGCTGACCCGGCAGAAGGTGCGCCTGGCCGAACAGGCCGCCAAGGGCGAGACCATCGACCTGCCGGCGAAGGACGGCGAACCGGCGCGGCGCATCGGCGTGATCAAGCTGCCGGCGTTCTACCAGGACTTCGAAGGCCGCCGCCGCAACGCCAAGGACTATGCCTCGGCGACCCGCGACGTGGCCAAGCTGCTGGCCGGGTTCAAGACCGACAAGGTCGACGGCGTGGTGCTGGACCTGCGCAACAACGGCGGCGGTTCGCTGGACGAGGCGATCGAGCTGACCGGCCTGTTCATCGAACAGGGCCCGGTGGTGCAGGTGCGCGAATCCGGCGGCCGCGTCACCGTCAACAGCGACCAGAACCCCGGCGTGGCCTGGGACGGCCCGCTGGCGGTGCTGATCAACCGCGGCTCGGCTTCGGCCTCGGAGATCTTCGCCGGCGCCATCCAGGACTACGGCCGCGGCCTGGTCATCGGCGAGACCAGCTTCGGCAAGGGCACCGTGCAGAACATCGTCGACCTGGACCGCTGGCCGGCCAACGAGACCGACCGCTTCGGCCAGGTCAAGCTGACCATCGCCCAGTTCTTCCGCGTCAGCGGCAGCAGCACCCAGCACAAGGGCGTGGTGCCGGACATCGCCTTCCCGGCCAGCGTCGATGCCACCGAGTTCGGCGAGAGCACCTACGACAACGCCCTGCCGTGGAGCCGCATCGCCGCGGTGCCGCACACCCAGTACGGCAATTTCGCGCCGCTGCTGCCCAAGCTGGAGGCGCTGCACACCACGCGCATCGCCAACGACAAGGAGTTCCAGTGGTGGGAAGAGGACGTGCGCCAGTTCCGCACCGAGGCGGCGAAGAAGTACGTGGTGCTCAACGAGGCCGAGCGCCGCGCCGAGCGTGAGAAGCAGGATGCGCAGCGCAAGCAGCGCCAGGAGATCCGCAAGCAGCTCGGCCTGCCGCTGGATCCGCTGGCCGACGACAGCAGCGACGACGGCCTGACCGGCAACGAGCGCGACATCGTCAAGGACGCCGCGCGCGAGAAGCTGGTCGACAAGCGCCCGGACCCGCTGCTGCGCGAATCGGCCTCGATCCTGGCCGACGCGGTGAACCTGCTGGAGAAGGACCGCCCGCTGTCGGCGCAGGTGCTGCCGCAGTCCACCGGCCCGGGGCGTTGGGCCGACTGAGTCCGCGCTCCACCGCCGCGCGCAAACGGAACGCGCCATCGCCCAGCGGTGGCGCGTTTTTTTTGTGGGAGCGACATCAGGCACCTCCGGCAACTCGTTTCCGCCACACGCACGCCGCATTCAGATCACCCGGTAGGAGCGGCTTCAGCCGCGACGGGCGTTCCCGATAAAGCCTGCCGGGTGAAACCGCGCCTACACGACACGGCCGTCGTTGTTCGAGGTGCCTATCCGTCGCGACGGCGTGACCGACCCCGCCTGTCGCGACGGAAGACCGCCTCGCATTGCGCGCTTGGCCGTGTCCCGGCGGGACGCACCATTGCCTGGTAGGAGCGGCTGCAGCCGCCCCTACAGATGAGGGGCCCGTCGCGATCAGGTCCATCCCCGCATCGTCGCGACCGGCGAGGCCCTAGCCCAGCGCCTGCGACAACTGATGCAACCCCAGTCCCAGCAAGGTCAGGAAGAACACGCGGCGGAACGCACTGGCGGAGATGCGCCGGCGCAGCCGCGCACCCAGCCACATGCCGACGGCGGTGGGCAGCAGCGCCAGCAGCGAGGGACCCAGCGCCTGGGTGGGGAAGGCGCCGTGCGCGACCAGTGCCGCGGCCAGCGCCAGGGTGGCCGCGGCGAAGCAACTGCCCAGGGCGCGCAGCAGCGTGTCCCGCGGCAGGTCCAGCGCCACCAGGTAGGGCAGGACCGGCAACACGAACACGCCGGTGGCGCCGGTCAGCAGGCCGGTCGCCAGGCCCACCGGCGGCCCTGCCCAGCGTGCCTGCGATGGCGACAGTCGCGGCTGCCACCGGCCCAGGCCGAGCAAGGCGTACAGCGCCAGCAACGCGCCCAGGCCGGCGCGCGCCAGCCGCGGGTCGGCGCCGGCCAGGATGCCGGCGCTGCACCAGGTGCCGGCGACGATGCATGCCAGCAGCGGCCACAGCCGCCGCAGCAGCGCGCCGGTGCCGGCGCCCCAGGCCTGTTGCAGGTTGGTCAGCAGGGATGGCAGCGCCAGCAGCGCCGCCGCCTCGGTCGGCGTCAGCCACAGCCCGAGCAGGCCCATCGCCACCGTCGGCAGGCCCATCCCGGCCACGCCCTTGACGCCGCCGGCGAGCAGGAAGACCAGGGCGATCGGCAGCAGGTGCGGTGCGAGGGTGTCCATGGCCTCCAGCATCGGTGCGGCGCGGCGGCCGGACAATGCGCGAATGCTTCAGGCAGACTTCGGCAACGACGAAGGCGGGAGCGCCGATGCACCTGGATTTCACCGATCTGCGGCTGTTCCTGGCGGTGGCCGAGGCCGGCAGCATCACCGCCGGTGCCGAGCGCGCGGCGCTGTCGCTGGCCGCCGCCAGCGCCCGCATCCGCGCGCTGGAGACGCAGCTCGGCGTCGCCCTGTTCGAGCGCGGTCCGCGCGGCGTCGGCCTCACCGCGGCCGGCACCGCGCTGCTGCGGCACGCGCGGCAATTGCTGCGCCAGGCCGAGGCGATGCGCAGCGAACTGGGCGACTACGCCGGCGGTCACCCGACCAGCGTGCGCCTGCTGGCCAATACTGCGGCACTGTCGGAATGGCTGCCGGAGGTGCTGGCCGAGTTCCTGGTGGCGCATCCGCGCGTCGATCTGGCGCTGCGCGAGCAGGGCAGCGTGGCGGCGGCCGAGGCGCTGCGCGAGCAACGCGCCGATCTGGCGGTGATCGCCGACCATGCCGATCTGCAGGGCCTGCAGGCGCACCCGTTCCGGCAGGATCGGCTGGTGCTGGTGGCGGCGGCCGCACACCCGCTGGCACAGGCGCCGCAGCTGCGGCTCTCGGAGGTGTGGCAGGCGCAGTTCCTCGGCCTGGCCGAGGACAGCGCCCTGCAGCAACACCTGCGCACGCAGGCGGCGCGTGCCGGCGGGCAGTTACGCATCCGCGCGCAGGTGCACGGCATCGAACCGCTGTGCCGGATGCTGGCGCGCGGCGCCGGCGTGGCGATCCTGCCGCAGGCGGCGCTGCAGCGGGTCAGCGTACGCGCGCAGCTGGTCGCGGTGCCGCTGCAGGAGCCGTGGGCGCTGCGCCAATTGTCGATCGTCTGGCGGCCGACACCGGTGCCGTCACCGCCGGTGCAGCAGGTGTTGGACTGGTTGTGTGCGCATGCCGACGCTGTCGCGCCGTCAACGTGAGCGGTGATACGCCGACGCCGCGTGGACGCCGGCGATGACGTGCGTTGACGTGCGTTATCGCGGCTCGGCGGGTGGCGGCGTGCCTTGTGGGAACGGCTCCAGCCACGACGGGCTTTGCTGGTGAAGCCCGTCGCGGCTGAAGCCGCTCTTACGGTAGGTGGCCTTAGCCGGACGTTGTCCGGCTGCAATGCGGCGGCTAGACCGGCAAAGGCACAGGCTCCCGCGCCTGCCGATGCGCCTGCGGTCGTGCTCGGGGACCTCGGTCACTGCGGCCAGGCGAACGTGGCGATCACCGGGAAATGGTCCGACGGCCAGTGGCCCTGCGGCCGCGCGTCGAGCGTGGCGTAGTCGGTGGCTTTCAGCCCGCGCGAGAGGATCCAGTCGATGCGCCGGTCCGGGTGGCCGGTGAAGTCGTGGAAGGTCGCTTCCGGCCCCTGCGGCTGCGCGACCTGGGCGCGCGCGTCGGCGAGGCTGGCGGTGAGGGTGCGATAGGTCGGCGAGTCCGGCACCGTGTTGAAGTCGCCGGTCAGCACCACCGGCACGTCCGCCGGCAGCGCCTGCAGGCGCTTCACGATCAGCGCCGCGCCCTTGGCGCGCGCCGCTTCGTCTTCGTCGCGATAGGGCAGGTGGGTGTCGAACAGGTAGAAGCGGCGGCCATCGCCGATGCGCTCGAACAGCCCCCAGTTGACCATGCGCGGCAGCGGATGGCCCCAACTGATGCTACCCAGCACCTCCGGCGTGTCCGACAGCCAGAAGTCGCCCGATTCGACCAGCTTCAACTTGCGGCTGTCGTAGAACACGCCCATGCGCTCGCCGTCGTCCTTGCCGTCGCGGCTGCGGCCGAACCAGCGGTACTCGGGCAGTTGCGCGGCCAGGTAGTCGGCCTGGCGCTCGACCAGCTCCTGGGTGCCGAACACGTCCGGATGCTGCGCGCGGATCAGCGCGGCCATCGCGCTGCGGCGCACCTCCCAGCGCTTGTCGCCGTCGGTGTCGACCGGCACGCGCACGTTGAAGCTCATCACCTTGAGCGGCGCCGGCGCGACAGGCGGCGCCGGCGTGCGCGCCTGCGCCGGTGCGATGCACACGCCCAGCACCAGCAGCAGAGGAAGCGCGAGCTTGCGCGCGAACGGCAGCGACAGCGACATGGCAGATCTCGACAGGAGCGGAGCGCGCGATGGTGGCACGGCGGCGGTGTCGGTGACCACCGCGCGGCGCGCCTGCCGAGCGGCGATCAGTTGAACGCCGACAGCGCCTGGGTCAGCTGCCCGTTGTTGTTGACCGCCCCCATCGTGTAGCCCTGCCAGCCCGGGTAGGCGTCGGGTTCCCAATAGAACACGCCCAGGCCGCGGCTGCCGAGCGCGCGGGTCTTGTTGAGCAGATCGGCCAACATCGCGCGGGTGGTGGCGGCCTGCTGCCAGTCCATGCCGACCTCGCTGACGATCACGTCCGAGCCGTAGCGCGCCACCATGTCCTGCATGTTGCTGGCGATCTGCGCATTGGCGTTCTGCCAGGCGTTGGGTGAAGGGTAGTGCGACATGCCGACCACGTCCCACTTGCCGCCGGCCGATTTGAGGCTGTCGAAGAACCAGCGGAAGGTCGCGTTGTCGTAGCCGTTGGCCAGGTGCACGATCACCTTGGCGTTGGGGTAGACCGACTTGCTGGCGTTGTAGCCGCTGTTGATCAGCTGCGCCAGGTTGCCGAAGTTGGGCGTCTTGCCGTCCGGCCACAGCATGCCGCTGTTGATCTCGTTGCCCACCTGCACCCAGCTCACGTCGATGCCGTTGGACTTGAGATAGGACAGGATGCCGCTGGTGTGCGAGTACACGTCCTTCACCAGCGTGGCGAAGTCGTGGTCGTTCCAGGCCGCCGGCTTGGTCTGCTTGCCGGGATCGGCCCAACTGTCGCTGTAGTGGAAGTCGATCATGATGCGCATGCCCTGCGCCTTGGCCCGCTTGGCCATGTTCAGCGTGTCGGCGCCGTCGTTCCAGCCGCCCTGCGGATTGACCCACACGCGCAGCCGGATCGCGTTGACCCCGGTGCCCTTGAGCAGCGAAAAGAAATCGGTGGTGGCGCCGGAGGCGTTGCGGAACACGTGGCCGCTGCTTTCCTGCTGGTCGATCCAACTGACATCGGCGCCCTTGGCGAAGGTCTGCGCCATGGCCGGCGCGCACAGGCAGGCGAGCAACAACACCAGCAGCCAGGCGGACACGCGCTTGCTCGATCGGTTCATGCGATTCTCGCAGTGATGGGAGGAGGGAAGCAGGGGCGTCGCGCGGCCTCGAACGGCGGCCGGGCGGACGTGCCGGGCTGTCCCCTTGGCCGCGGCGCGCACGAGGCTAGCGCGATCGCCGCGGCGACGCGCGCTGCACTGCAGCGGTGCCGGCGCGGTCTCCGCAGGCGCCGTCTGGATGGCCGATGAATCTGCGCGATGCGTCACTTGACGCGATGCGGCATCGGCGTAGCATTTCGCCTACGCCAAGGGACAGACCCGCGGCGATCCACCCAACCGTGAGGGATGCTCATGGAGTTCGACTATCTCGTGTTCATCGGGCGCTTCGAGCCCTTCCACAACGGCCACGCCGCCGTTGCCCGCCACGCCCTGGCGCGTGGCCGGAAACTCATCTTCCTGATCGGCTCGGCCGAAACCCCCCGCACCATCCGCAATCCGTGGACCGTTGCAGAGCGCAGCGTGATGATCCAGGCCGCGCTCGAGGGCGCCGGCGAGCGGCTGATCCTGCGTCCGCTGCGCGATCACCTGTACAACGAAAGCCAGTGGATCGCCGCGGTGCAGGCGACGGTGGCCGAGGCGGTGCGCAGCGATGGCGGCAGCGCCGAGGCGCGGATCGGCCTGATCGGCATGGACAAGGACGCCAGCAGCTATTACCTGCGCGAGTTCCCGCAGTGGCCGCTGGTCGACGTGCAGCACACCGAGACGCTGTCGGCGACCGAACTGCGCCGTTACCTGTTCGAGGCCGGCAGCATCGATTTCCATGGCGCGCTGCTGATGCTGCGCGGCAATGTGCCGGCGCCGGTGTTCGACATGCTCGAGGCGTTCCGCAAGAACTCGCCGTCGTATGCCGAACTGCTCGCCGAGTACCAGTTCATCGAACAGTACCGCGCGGCCTGGAAGGAGGCGCCGTATCCGCCGACCTTCGTCACCGCCGACGCGGTGGTGGTGCATTCCGGGCACGTGCTGCTGGTGCGCCGCCGCGCGGCCCCGGGCAAGGGCCTGTGGGCGCTGCCGGGCGGCTTCGTCGGCCAGCACGAGAGCATCCTCGATGCCTGCCTGCGCGAACTGCGCGAGGAGACCCGGCTGAAGATCCCGGTGCCGGTGCTCAAGGGCTCGTTGAAGAACCGCCACGTGTTCGATCACCCCGAGCGCAGCCTGCGCGGACGCACCATCACCCATGCCTTCCACTTCGAGTTCGTGTTCGGCGAGCTGCCCGAGGTGCGCGGCGGCGACGACGCCGACAAGGCGCGCTGGGTGCCGGTCAGCGAAGTGCTGGGCATGGGCCCGAAACTGTTCGAAGACCACCTGCACCTGCTCGAATTCTTCCTGGGCCGCGGCTGACGCGGCCTCCCGGCTGGCGGACAGACCGCCGGCTTTCCCAGACGCGAAGGAGCTTCCGTCATGCAATGCCTGAACAACCTGCTGCTCAACACCGACAGCTACAAGGCCAGCCACTGGCTGCAATACCCGCTCGGCACCGACGCCACGTTCTTCTACGTGGAATCGCGCGGCGGCGTCTACGATCGCACGGTCTTCTTCGGCCTGCAGTCGATCCTCAAGGAGGCGCTGGGCCGCCCTGTCACCCATGCCGACATCGACGAGGCGCGCGACCTGTTCGCCGCGCACGGCGAGCCGTTCAACGAGGCAGGCTGGCGCGACATCGTCGACCGCCTCGGCGGCCAGTTGCCGATCCGCATCCGCGCCGTGCCCGAGGGCAGCGTGGTGCCGACCCACAACGCGCTGATGACCATCGAGTCCACCGACGCGCAGGCCTACTGGGTGCCGTCGTACCTGGAGACGCTGCTGCTGCGCATCTGGTACCCGGTGACGGTGGCCACGGTGAGCTGGCACGCCAAGCAGACCCTGCGCCAGTTCCTGGAGCGCACCAGCGACGATCCGGACGGGCAGTTGCCGTTCAAGCTGCACGACTTCGGCGCGCGCGGCGTGTCCAGCCTGGAATCGGCGGCGATCGGCGGCGCGTCGCACCTGGTCAACTTCCTCGGCACCGACACCGTGTCCGGGCTGCTGCTGGCGCGCGCGCATTACCACGAGCCGATGGCCGGCTATTCGATCCCCGCCGCCGAGCACAGCACCATCACCAGCTGGGGCCGCGAGCGCGAGGTCGAGGCCTACCGCAACATGCTCGCGCAGTTCGGCAAGCCCGGCGGCGTGGTCGCGGTGGTGTCGGACAGCTACGACATCTTCCACGCGATCCGCGAGCACTGGGGCCGCACCCTGCGCGAGCAGGTGATCGCCTCCGGCGCCACCGTGGTGATCCGCCCCGACTCCGGCGATCCGGTGGCGGTGGTGCACCAGTGCCTGGAACTGCTCGACGAGGCCTTCGGCCACAGCGTCAACGGCAAGGGCTACAAGGTGCTCAACCACGTGCGGGTGATCCAGGGCGACGGGGTCAACCCGACCAGCATCCGCGCGATCCTCGAGCGCATCACCAGCGCCGGCTACGCCACCGACAACCTGGCCTTCGGCATGGGCGGCGCACTGCTGCAGCGGCTCGACCGCGACACCCAGAAGTTCGCGCTGAAGTGCTCGGCCGCGCGCGTCGATGGCCGCTGGATCGACGTCTACAAGGATCCGGTCACCGACAAGGGCAAGCTCAGCAAGCGCGGCCGCATGCGCCTGCTGCGGCACCGCGAGTACGGCAGCTATCGCACCGAGCCGGTGGCGGCCGATGCGGTCTCGGCCGAGTCGGTCGCCGGCCCGGCCGGCTACGACGATGCGATGGTCACCGTCTGGGAGAACGGCCGCCTGCTGCACGACTGGACCTTCGCCGAGGTGCGCGCGCGCGCGAACGCCGCGCGCCTGTAAGGGGGCGGCCATGCACGCGCCCCTGCCGAGTGCGCCGCCGTTGAGCGGCGGCTCGCCGCTGTTCGCCGCGCTGCGCGCCAGCACCCCGCACCTGGAATGGCGGGTGCCGGCCGCCGCCGATGCGTCGCGCTGGCGACGGCAGCGCATCGGCGCGCGCGACTACCGCGTCGCGCAGCCGGTGACCTTCACCCCTTACGCGTCGGTGCGGCCGTGTTCGGCGCGCTGCCGCTTCTGTTCGGAAACCCTGCGGCCGCAGGGCGGCGGCACCGCCGCGGCCAGCCTGCGGCCGCCGCCGGATTACTTCGCGCAGTTGCGCCAGGCGCTGGCGCAGTTGCGCGGGCTGCCGCTGTCGCACTCGCTGTCGGGGCTGGAGATGACCGACGACGAAGACTGGTTCGTGGAACTGCTGCAGACCCTGGGCACGGCCGAGCGCGAGGGCCTGCTGGTCGAGCAGCGGGTGCTGTACAGCAACGGCGCCGGCTTCGCCCGCGGCCGCGGCGAGCTTCTGCTGCAGGCGTTGCAGCGCTTCGGCCTGTCCTGGCTGGAACTGTCGCGGCACCATCCGCAGCAGGCGCGCAACGACGCGATCATGCGTTTCCGCTCTGGCGTGGCGATCGCCGATGCGGACGTCTTCGTCGCCACCGCGCAGCGCATCGCCGCGGCGCTGCCGCTGCGCCTGGTGTGCATCCTGCAGCGCGGCGGCATCGCCGACGCCGCCGGCGTCGCCGCCTACCTGCGGTGGGCGCGGCAATGCGGGGTGCGCACGGTGATCTTCCGCGAGTTCTCCCGGCTCGGCGACGGCTACCGCGACGGCGGCACCGCGCGCTATCTGGCGCAGGCGCGGGTCGCGGTGGAGCAGGTGCTGGGTGACTGCATGGCGGCGCCATGGTGGCGCGACCTGCAGCCGCTGCAGATCACCGAGGGCTACTACTTCTGGAATGTGCGCCTGGCCACCGCCGACGGCATGGAGGTGGTGTTCGAGACGTCCGACTACGCCGCGATGCAGGCGCGCCACGACAGCGGCGACATCTACAAGCTGGTGTTCTTCGCCGACGGCCGGCTGTGCGCCGGCTGGCAGCCGGACCGCGATCTGCTGTGGCGGGCGTCGCATGGATAGCCGCAGCTGGTGGACGCCGCTACCGGATCCGCCGGAACATCGGCTGCCGGAGGACCTGCGCCGGCGCGATCCGCTGGGCGCGCGCGACTGCGGTTGGGTCGGGCAGATGCGGCCGTTCGTCCGCCACTTCAGCGCCCCCGGCGCACGCGTGCTGGATCCGTTCTGCGGTTTCGGCAGCACCTTGCTGGCGGCCGCCCTGGAAGGCCGCCACGGCATCGGCCTGGAGATCGACGCGGCGCGCGCGGCGCTGGCGCGCGAACGGCTGCAGCGGCTCGGCCTGCAGGCCGAGGTGCTGGACGGCGGCTTGCCGCACTGCGCGCCGGCCGCACCGGTGGACCTGTGCCTGACCAACGTGCCGTACTTCGGCTGCGCCTGGCCGGCCGCGGCGGCGCCCGGCCAGCTCTACGCCAGTGCCGACTACGCCGCCTATCTGCATGGTCTGCGCGCGGTGTTCCATGGGGTGCGCCGCCACCTGCGCGAGGACGGCTTCTGCATCGCGATGGTGGAGAACGTCCAGCTCGGCGAGACCACGGTGCCGCAGGCCTGGGACCTGGCGCGGATCCTCGGCAGCCTGTTCGCGCCCTGCGCCGAGCGCGTGCTGTGCTACCCGCGCGAGACGGCGCAGCCGCTGGCGCCCGGCGACACCCGCAGCGATCGCAGCCACGAGTACGCGCTGGTGTTCCAGCACCGGCGCCAGCCGATCGACCTGCCCGGCACGGCGCAGTTGCTGGCGGCCCTGCGCGCCGACGGCTTCGCGTTTGCGCTGTACGGCAGCTATCCGCGCTGGCTGGCCGATCCGGCGGCGGCGCCGCGCCTGCCCGGCGACGTCGACCTGCTGCTGCCGCGCGACCTGGACGGCCTGCTGCGGCTGCTCGACTGGCTGCGCGCGCGTGGCTTCCTGCTGAGCCTGTGGGGCGAGCCGCTGGCCGCAGCGCCGACCCTGGAGCTGCTCGACGCCCACCACTACCTGCGCGGCGAACGCCGCGACCGCGATGGCCGCCTGCTGCGCGTGGACCTGGCGCTGGAACCCGCCGCCTGACGCGGCGGCGGTCGGGCCGCACGTCTCGCTAACCGCGGGATGAGCGGCCGCGGCGTCGTCAAGGCCGCGCCGACGCGCTTGCGGCTATCCTTTGCCGCGGTTCCCTCTCTCCGGTCAACGGCCTATGTCCGCTCCCTCCAAGGTTCTCGCCATTCCTGCGCTCGTGCTGGTCGCGATCGGCCTGAGCGGCTGCTTCGCCCGCAAGCAGGACGGGCTGGTGAAAGAGACCTTCAATTCCGACAACACCTATTCGCGCAACTACCCGGTGCAGCCGGCACAGGCCTGCGAATCGGCGCGCCGCGCGCTGCTCAGCCAGGGCTACGTGGTGTCCAAGGCCACCGCCGATGCGGTGGAAGGCACCAAGAACTTCCAGCCCAACGACGATCTGCACGAGCAGTTGGAACTGCGCGTGTCCTGCGTGGGGCATGGGCAGGACGAATCCTGGGTGTTCGTCAGCGCGTTGCAGGACCGGTATGCGCTGAAGAAGAGCCCGACTTCGGCCAGCGTCGGCGTCGGTGTGCTCGGCTCGGTGTCGCTGCCGATCGGCAGCAGCGACGACTCGATGGTGCGGGTGGCCAGCAGCACCGTGCAGGACAGCGACTTCTACAAGCGCTTCTTCCAGCTGATGAGCGAATACCTGCCGAAGAACAAGCCGGCGCCGGAGCCGCCGGCGCATCCGCCTGCCGCCGCGGCCGTGACTGCGCCGGCACCGCCTGCACCTGCACCCGCGCCGTCCGCCATGCCGACGCCGACGTCTGCGGCGGTGCCCACGCCGCCGCCTGCACCTGTCCCCGCCACTGCGGCGCAGCCGCCTGCCGTGACGGCCCCGCAGAGCGGCGAACCCGGCGGCGCCGACTGATTCAGGCGCGGCTGCGGAAGCTGAATCCGCGCGATTTCGCTTCACGAACCATTCGCGAAGTCGATGCGAAGGTGGCGCCCGTCGAGAGCGCGATGCGTGTGCGCATCAGCTCCGCCACCCAGGAGCCATCAGCATGAACACTCTCAAGTCCGCCTTGTGTCTTTCCGTGCTCGCCATCGCCACGGCCGCCGCGCCTCTGGCCGAGGCGCAGCGCCACTACGGCCCGGAGGACAACGGCCGCCGCTTCAGCGACGGCACCCGCGTGCACTGCAAGAAGGTCGCGGTGCGCAAGAACAGCACCGACCCCGACCGCATCGGCGGCACCCTGGCGGGTGCGGCGATCGGCGGCCTGCTCGGCAACCAGATCGGCAAGGGCGATGGCCGCAAGCTGGCCACGGTCGGCGGCGCGGTCGCCGGTGGCGCGACCGGCCGCTACATCCAGGGCCAGCGCCAGCAGGCCAACGGCAATCGCGTGGTCGAGACCGTCTGCAAGCGCTACTGAGTCGCGCGCACGGACGCTGTCCCCCGGCGTCTCGCGCCGGCGCAGCGACCTGATGCAACACGCCCCGGCGGAGGCCTCCGCCGGGGCGTTTGCGTTTCGGTGAGTGCGGCGGCGCTGCGCGCTCGGCCGCCGCACCGGCTCAGTCGGCGAGCAGGGCGCGCAGTGCCGTCTCCAGCTCCGGATAACGGAACAGATAGCCTTCGCGCTGCGCGCGTGCCGGCAGCACGCGCTGGCTGCCGAGCAACAGGTCGGCCATCTCGCCGAAGGCCAGGCGCAGCGCGGCCGCCGGCATCGGCACCAGCGCGGGACGGTGCAGGGTCGCGGCGAGTTGCTGGGCGAACGCGGCGTTGGTCGCCGGCGCCGCCGCGGTGGCGTCGTAGGCGCCTTCGCCGCCATGCTGCAGCAGCCACAGCAGCAGGCCGACCTGGTCGTCGCGGTGGATCCAGCTCATCCACTGGCGGCCGTCGCCCATGCGCCCGCCCATCCCGAACCGGAACGGCAGCAGCATCCGCGCCAGCGCGCCGCCGTCGCGGCCCAGCACCACGCCGGTGCGGACCAGGCTGGTGCGCACCCCCAGCGCCTGCGCGTGCAGCGCCTCGGCCTCCCAGTCGCGGCACAGCTGGGCGGAGAAGTCGTCGCCCGGTGTGCTGTCTTCGTCCAGCACCTCGTCGCCGCGATTGCCGTAGTAGCCGATCGCCGAACCGGAGATCAGGCAGCCAGGGCGCTGCGCAGGATCGAGCTGGCGCATCCACTCGATCAGGGCGCGGGTGGTGCCGATCCGCGAGGTGCGGAAACGGCGCTTGCGGGTGGCGTTCCAGCGGCCCTCGCCCAGCGGTTCGCCGGCCAGGTTGATCACCGCATCGGCCGGTGCCGCGCGCAGCAGGTCGTCCAGCACCTGCACCGCCGGCAACAGCCGCGCCGCGCGTGCGGGGTCGCGGGTGAGCACGCTGACCCGGTGCCCGGCGTCGAGCAGGGCGGGGCAGAGCGCGCGGCCGATGAATCCGGTGCCTCCGGTGACGAGCACGTGCATGCAGGGGGGATCGCTTGCGCCAAGAGAGCCGCAGTGTAGAGGCGCCGGGCATGGCGGAAGAGTGAATGCCGCGGCGGGCGTCGGCGCGGCAGGCGATTTCGCGACGTCTGCACGCGGCGCGCGGCAGGCTGCGCAGGCCCCGCCTGCCGCGCGGCCAACGGAAACCGCCGCTCGCGATGCCCGCTCCATGATCCGACTGCCGAGATTCGCTCGCGTTGCACGTCTGCGTCGCGGCGCCGGCCTGCTGCTGGCCGTGCTGCTGGCCAGCGCCGCGGCCGACGCCGCACCGGCGCCGGCCGACCAGGCCAGCGCGGATTGCCTGGCGGCGCTGCTGCAGCGGCTGGGCTGGCGCATCGGCAGTACCTCCGCCGCGCAGCCGCAGATCGCGGCAGGCGCGCCGTGCGAGCGCGGATCCCTGGCCGAGGCGCAGGCGCATGGCGACCTGCAGGCGGCCTTGCCCGCGGCCTGGAACGACGCGCAACGGCAGCAGGCGCTGCGCGCCTTGCTGGACACGCCGGCGACGCAGTGCGGCTACTTCCTGCAACTGGGCGCGGCCACCGCGCGCGCGGTTGCGCGCCTGCAGGACAATCCCGGCTATCGCTTCTCGGCGCTGCAACTGGGCTGGATCGGGTTCGGCCTGCGCGGCGCGCAGGCGCAGGGCTGGGAGCGCTTCCGCAGCTTCGGCCGTGGCTACCGCCCGGCCGGCGGCAATGCGCAGGCGATCGAGGCGTTCTACAGCGGCCACGTGCGTTCGGAATGCGGCGTGGGCCGGCAGATCGCGCAATTGGCCACGCAGCGCGAGCTGTATGGCGATGCCTCGTTCGATCGTGCGTTCAGCGCCGACGAACTGGCGATCGGCACCTTCCTGACTCTGCACGACACCGACAGCATCCTGCTCGGCGCGCACGCCGGCGCGTTCTTCGCCGACGGCAAGGCGGCCAGGACCGCGCAACGCGGCCGCGCCGCCTTCCTCGGCGCGCCCGGCTACATCGTGCACGTGTTCGAGCGCCGCTACCTGGACGACATCAACAACCAGGCGGAGAACTTCGTGGTCGCCGCGGTCAGCGCCGAGGCCGCGGCGGCGCTGCGCGCGCACGGCGGCTTCGCGTACTACGACGGCCAGAACCGGCGCATCTGGGAGCTGGCGCAGGCGCTGCGCGGTCCAGGGCGCGAGCGCTTCGAGCGGCTGCTGTACGCGCGCGACCCGGCGCTGCGCGCAGGCCTGGACCCGGCGCAGCGGGCGGTGCTCGCGCAGCTCGACGCCCTGCTCGGCGATCCGTTCTACCGCGGCTTTCAGGTCTACGTGCATCCCAAGGGCGTCAAGCCGATCGGCTACCACGTGGCGCGGCTGCTGGACCGCAACCCGCGCACGCCGTTCGCGATCGAGCTGACCCTGCACAACCTGCACACCACGCTGTACCAGCGCTGGCGCGACCTGCAGCTGCGCGATTGCGCCCGGATGCCGCCGCCGGCGTCCGCCGCGGCACCGGTGCCTTAGCTGCGCGTCACGTCGGCGGCGCCACTTCGTGAGACCCTAACCCTCCTTTTTTCGAACCGGGAACGACGCATGGAACTGGGACTTGTAGGCTTGGGCCGGATGGGCGCGAACATGGCCGAGCGGCTGGTGCGCGGCGGGCACCGCGTGGTCGGTTTCGACCTGGGCGAGGCCGCGCGCAGCGCCGCGCAGCAGCGCGGGGTGGAAGCGGTCGACAGCATGGCCGCGCTGGTCGCGGCGCTGCCGGCGCCGCGCGCGGTGTGGCTGATGGTGCCCGCCGGCAAGGTGGTCGACGACACCCTGGCCGCGCTGCTGCCGCTGCTGGACAAGGGCGATGTGGTGATCGACGGCGGCAATTCCTATTACAAGGATTCGATGCGCCGCGCCGGCGAACTGGCCGCGCACGGCATCGCCTACGTCGACTGCGGCACCAGCGGCGGCGTGTGGGGCCTGCAGGAGGGCTATAGCCTGATGATCGGTGGCGACACCGCGGCGGTGCAGCGCCTGCACGACGTGTTCGCGACGCTGGCGCCGGCAGCCGATGCCGGCTGGGGACACGTCGGCCCCAGCGGCGCCGGCCACTTCACCAAGATGGTCCACAACGGCATCGAGTACGGGTTGATGCAGGCCTATGCCGAAGGCTTCGCGCTGATGGGGCGCAAGCAGGAGTTCGCGCTGGATCTGCACCAGGTGGCCGAGGTCTGGCGCCAGGGCAGCGTGGTGCGGTCCTGGCTGCTGGACCTGTGCGCGGATGCGCTGGGCGCCAATCCGACCCTGTCCGGGATCGCGCCGTTCGTCCAGGACTCCGGCGAAGGCCGCTGGACCGTGGCCGAGGCGATCGACCTGGACGTGCCGGCGCCGGTGATCACCCTCTCGCTGCTCGAGCGGCTGCGCTCGCGCGAGGACGATTCGTTCGCCGACAAGCTGCTGGCGGCGATGCGCAACCAGTTCGGCGGTCACGCGATCAAGCACGAGGGCGGCGACGCGCCCGCGCCGGGCGGCACGCGTCCGGCCTGACGCGCGCGGCTCAGTCCAGCGCCACGCTGCAGCCAGTGGCGGCGCTGCGCACGCCCGCCTCGAGCAGGCGCATCACCGCCAGCGCCTGCGCCGCATCCACCGGCGCCGGCGCGCGCCCGGCCACTGCCTCGCGAAAGGCCGCGTAGCAGTCGCGGTAATCGCCGCGATGCGCGGGCACGGGCTGGACGGTGTGGGTGCCGTCGGCACCGACCAGGTGCAACTGGCCGGGCAGGGGATCTTCGCCCCAGTCCGGCGCGCCCGGGACGACGCCGGCGCGCAACTGCGCTTCCTGCGTGTCCAGGCCGTGCTTGAGGTAGCTGCCGCCGGTGCCGTGGACCGCGAAGCGCAGCCCGTTCGCGGCGACCAGCGAGCCGGCATGCAGCACCACCCGCAGCCGCGGATAGCGCAGCACCGCATGCACGTAGTCCACCGCCTGCGCGCCGGTGCGCTGCAGCGCCAGGTCGGCCTGCACCGAGTGCGGGGGCCCGAACAGTTGCAGCGCCTGGTCGAGCAGGTGCGGCCCCAGGTCGAACCACAGCCCGGAGCCGGGCAGCGCGTGCTCGCGCCAGCGGTCGCCGACCTGCGGACGGTAGCGATCGAAGTGCGAGTGGAACTCGGCGATCTCGCCCAGCGTGCCCGCCTCCAGCAGGGCGCGCACGCCCAGGAAGTCGCCGTCCCAGCGCCGGTTCTGGAACACGCTGACGATGCGGCCGACGCGCTGCGCCTGTTCGAGCACCTGCTGCGCTTCGGCCACGTCCAGGGTGAACGGCTTGTCCACCAGCACGTGCTTGCCCTGCGCCAGGGCGGCCAGCGCCAGCGGCGCGTGGGTCTGGTTGGGCGTGGCGATCACCACCGCGTCGACCTGCGGGTCGGCGAAGGCCTGTGCGGCATCGGCGACCACGCGCGCCTGCGGCCAGGCCGCGCTGGCGGCCTCGGCCTGGCGCGAGACCACGGTATGCAGGCGCAGGCCGGGCGTGTGTGCGATCAGCGGCGCATGGAAGGTGCGGCCGACATAGCCGAAGCCGAGCAGGGCGAGATTGACGTCGGACATGGGCGTGGGCGCAAGCGGCGGAACCACAGTATCGCCCGGCCCGGGGCGGCAGGTTGCGCATTCACGCTGCGGCGATTGTGCGGTCACGCCGCCTGTACGACGGCGTAGGGGAGACTGCGCACACTTTCAGCGGAGGAGAACACGATGAAGACGATCAATGCACGCACCCTGCTCGGCGCCACCCTGGTGGCCGGTTTCGCGTTCGGCGCCGGCCAGGCGTTCGCGGCCGGCCAGACCACCGGCGCCAAGGACCACGGCAGCATGGGCCAGCAGGACACCATGCAGCACGACACCACGGCCCACGACGCCAGCCGCCACGACTCCAAGGAGCCGGTCACCGACACCTGGATCACCACCAAGGTCAAGGCCGACCTGCTGGCGACCAAGGACGTCAGCGGCACCGAGATCAAGGTCGAGACCGTCAACGGCACGGTGAAGCTGTCGGGCGCTGTCGCGACCAAGGCGGAGAAGGACAAGGCGGTGTCGGTCGCCAAGATGATCGACGGCGTCAAGAAGGTGGATGCGTCCGGCCTGAAGGTCAGCGCCACCGCCAAGAAGTAAGTTTTGCGATCCGCAGCCGCGGGTGGGGATGCGACGAGGCGCCCCACCCGCGACAGCCGGCCTGCGACGCACCCTGCGGGGTGCGTTTTTTATTGGGAGGCGCGGAAAATCCGCGACGCCCATCGCATTTCGCGTGGTTTTGACATCTGCTCGGACATCATCCCTTCATGTTCGTCAACGGATCACGCGCGATGTTGGACACCCAACCCCACCCGGCCGCGGGGCACGCGGCCGCGGCCGCCGAAGCGTTGGGCGCCGCGCTGTCCGGCCCCGGCGCGCGGCCGTCGCCGCTGCTGACGGCGGTGCGTCGGCTCGAAGGGCAGTTGAGCATGCTGTTGACCACCTTTCACGACGATGCCGGTTTCTGGCCGGCATTCTCCGCAGTGATGCAGGAGCTGGACCAGGCCCTGAGCCAGTCCGAGCGCCAGCGCCTGCGCAGCCATGCCGATTTCCTGCTGGTCCGCGCAGGCATGCCGGCGTGGACCCTGGTCGGCCCCACCGCCGGTTGCGTCCCCGCCCCGGTGCGCCGGCCCTGAGCGCGGCTCGCGCGTGGCGCTCCCGGGGGCGGCCGCGTGCCGCCCGTTTCGTCGTGCGTGCGGGCTGGGATAGAGTCCGCGCATCTGTCGCGATCGGGGTGTCGCGCTTCCGCTGAATAATTCATCTGCTGCCGGGGAAGATGGGCGACAATGCGCGCCCGCGATGGCCGCAGCCGTTCCTTCTTTTTACGCACCCGCTATGCAGACCATCGCCAAACACGATGCTTGGGACCGCTGGCGCTTGCCGCTGCTGGCATTGGCTGTCGTCCTGATCGTTATCCTGCCCTCGCTGCTGCTGCGGCAGATGAATGCCAGCACCTTGCGCGCGGCCGACTGGGTCGGCCATAGCCAGGAAGTGACCGCCACCCTGAACGCGATGGAGGCGGACATGCGCGACATGGAGTCGGCGGCGATGGCGATGTCGCACGGCGTGCAGTCGCCGATTCTGGACGCGCGCTTGAAAGAGGCGCGCGCGTCGTTGCCGCCGACCATGGCCCACCTGGCCGAACTGACCCGCGACAACCCCGACCAGCAGGTCCGCGTCGGGCGCCTGCAGAGTACGTTGGAGCGGCGCGGGCTGATCGCCGAGCGGATCGCGCAGACGCGCGATCCGGAGCGGATTCGCGCCCTGATCCAGGACATGACCGCCGACAACCCGGTCCGCGGCCTGATCGCCGAACTGCAGCGGCGCGAGGACGAACTGCTGCGCGAGCGCACCGCCGACGCCGATCAGCGCCGCATGCTCGCCTCGATGATGAGCTGGACCTCGCTGCTGGTGCAGTTGCTGCTGCTGGGCCTGGTGATCTGGCTGCTGCAGCGGCAGATCGGCCGGCGCCTGGACGCCGAGCGCCACATGCTGCGCGCCAACAGCCGCGCCGCGGCGGTGCTGCAGACCGTGCGCGAGCCGATCGTGCTGCTCGACGGCACGCAGCGGATGATGATGCACAACACCGCCTTCGCCGAACTGTACGGCATGGACCTGGCCGATCCGCCGAAGATGCTGGCCGACGTCGGCGATGGCGTCTGGCGCGATCCGCTCATCGTCCAGCGCCTGGCCGACGTGATGTTGCGCGGACGCGAATTGTGGGATTTCGAGCACGAACAACTCGGCGCCGATGGCGTACCAAGGACCATGTTGCTGAATGCGCGGCGCATGCCGCTGCCGGACAGCGAGGATGAAGTGGTGTTGATGACGGTCAGCGATATCACCCTGCAGAAAACCGCGCAGCAGCGCATCCAGGAGCTGAACCGGCAACTGGAGGGCAAGATCGAGCAGGTGTCGGAAGTCAATCGCGAACTGGAGGCGTTCAGCTACTCGGTCTCGCACGACCTGCGCGCGCCGCTGCGCCATGTCGCCGGCTTCGCCGACAAGCTGGCCCGTCATCTGGGCGACGGCGCCGACGAGAAGAGCCGGCATTACCTGGAGGTGATCGGCACCTCGGCGCGGCGCATGGCCTCGCTGATCGACGACCTGCTGGTCTATTCGCGCCTGGGCCGCAGCGCGTTGCGCCTGCAGGCGGTGGACATGCAGTCGCTGGTGGCGGAGACGCGCTCGGTGCTGGACGCCAACTACCAGTCCGACCAGGGCGGCAGCGGCCACCGCATCGAGTGGAGCATCGCGCCGTTGCCGATCCTGGTCGCCGACGAGAACATGATGCGGCAGCTGTGGCTGAACCTGCTCGGCAACGCGGTCAAGTACAGCGCCAAGCGCGAGGTCGCGCAGATCGAGGTCGGCTACCAGGTGCAGCCGGACGGCAGCCACCATTTCAGCGTGCGCGACAACGGCGCCGGCTTCGACATGACCTACGCGGCCAAGCTGTTCGGCGTGTTCCAGCGCCTGCACAAGGCCAGCGAGTACTCCGGCACCGGCATCGGCCTGGCCAGCGTGCGCCGCGTGCTGACCCGCCATGGCGGCCAGATCTGGGCCGAATCCGCCCCCGACCAGGGCGCCACCTTCCATTTCGTTCTGCCCCCGGCGCCCGAAGCGTCCCCTACCGAGTTCATCGCATGACCGCCATCCGCACCATCCTGCTTGCCGAAGACAGCCCCGCCGATGCCGAAATGGCGGTGGATGCGTTGCGCGACGCGCGTCTGGCCAATCCCATCGTGCACGTCGAGGACGGCGTGGAGGCGATGGACTACCTGCTGCGCCGCGGCGCCTACGCCGACCGCGAGGAAGGCCTGCCGGCGGTGCTGCTGCTGGACATCAAGATGCCGCGCATGGACGGCCTGGAAGTGCTCAAGCTGGTGCGCAGCGACGAGTCGCTCAAGCGCCTGCCGGTGGTGATCCTGTCGTCCTCGCGCGAGGAAAGCGACCTGGCGCGCAGCTGGGACCTGGGCGTCAACGCCTACGTGGTCAAGCCGGTGGACGTGGACCAGTTCTTCACCGCGGTGAAGACGCTGGGGACCTTCTGGGCGCTGATCAACCAGGCGCCGGACAAAGAGTAAGCGCGCATGCCCACCACCGGCCCCAGGCTTGGCCCGATCCGGATCCTCATGGTGGAGGATTCGCCGGAGGACGCCGAGCTGCTGTCCGACCAGTTGCTGGACGCCGGCCTGGAGGCGACGTTCCGCCGCGTGGAAAGCGAGCCGGCGCTGCGCGACGCGCTGGGCGAGTTCGCGCCGGATATCGTGCTGTCGGACCTGAGCATGCCCGGTTTCTCCGGGCACGAGGCCTTGCGGGTGGTGCGCGAGGACGGCAACGCGGTGCCCTTCATCTTCGTCTCCGGCACCATCGGCGAGGAGACCGCGGTGGAGGCGCTGCGCGACGGCGCCAACGACTACATCATTAAGCACAACCCCACGCGCCTGCCGTCGGCGGTGGCGCGCGCCATCCGCGAGGCCCGCACCGAGCGCGAGCGGCAGCGGGTCGAGCGCGAGCTGATGCGCGCGCAGCGCCTGGAGAGCCTGGCCCTGCTCGCCGCCGGCCTCAGCCACGACCTGCGCAACATCCTGCAGCCGCTGCTGATCGTGCCGGAACTGCTGGTCGGACGCAGCGACGATCCGCAGCTGCGGCACCTGGCCGACGTCATCGCCGAATGCGGCCGGCGCGGCCACGAGATGGCCGAGTCGATGCTGTCCTTCGTGCGCGGCTCGCGCACGCCCAGCGAGCCGGTGCGGCTCGCCGAGCTGTTCCAGGCGGTGCAGATGCTGCTCAAGAGCAGCCTGCCGGAGCGGGTGACGCTGCAGGTCGACGTGGCCGATGCGGCGCTGTCGATCGAAGCCAACTACACCGAATTGCAGCAGTGCCTGCTCAACCTCGGCCTCAACGCGATCCAGGCGATGCCCGACGGCGGCCATCTGAGCTTCTCGGCGGCGCCGGCGATCGGCGGCAACGGCAGCGAGCAGGTGCGCATCCTGGTCCGCGACACCGGCATGGGCATGGACGCGGACACCCAGGCGCGGCTGTTCAGCCCGTTCTTCACCACCAAGCCGGACGGTACCGGTTTGGGCCTGATCTCGTGCAAGCGCATCGTCGAGAGCTACGGCGGCCGCATCGGCGTGGACAGCACGCCGGGCGAGGGCACCTGTTTCGAGCTGCTGATGCCGCTGCGCGCGCCGCTGCCGTCGTTCGAGCCGGAGCCGTCGCTGCCGATGGGCAAGGGCCAGCGCGTGCTGCTGGTCGACGGCGAGGCCACGCGCCTGTCGCTGCTCGGCAATGCGCTGTCCAGCCAGGGCTACCGCCCGCAGCTGGCGTCCGACGGTGCCGCCGCGCTGCGCGACGTCCAGGAGCACGGCCTGCCGGACCTGGTGATCGTCGACAGCGACATCATCCTGCTGTCGGCGGTGCGCCTGCTGCTGGCCCTGCAGGACCTGGGCTACCAGGGCCCGGCGATCGTGCTCGAGGACACCGGCACCACCCTGGAGCGCGACCACTTCCCCGCCGACATCGCCGTGCACGTCCTGCGCAAGCCGCTGGAGATGCAGCGCGTGTTCCGCGCTGTGGCGCATGCCCTTGAAAGCGGTTGAAGTGCTGGGAATGGGGAGGTGGGAATGGGGAATGGGAAAGGCAAAACAGCAACAGCGAGCGGCTTTCGCTGAGAGGCTGGCAATAGGAAGGCGGCAGCAAAACGACTGCCGTCTCGGCGGTAGGCATGCTCAAGCGCACGCTTCAGGAGTCGGGACTAGCGCTGCGATGCCCTATTCATCGCCGAGACGCTGATAACCAGGGTCGAAAAGGCAGCAGCGCCGCATTGCAGCCTGCAATGACGCGAGCGCCGACACGTCCCGTACACCGAAACGGAGGCATCGCACTCCGCTTTTACGATTCCCCACTCCCGATTCCCCACTCCCGGCCTTTCACTGCTGCGCAGACTGGTCTTCCGGGTCGCGCCGGGCCGGCGCGCGGCGCGGCGGCAGCGGCGGCAAGGCATTGCGCGCGGCGTCGTCGGGGTCTTCGGCCAATTCCGGTTCCCAGGGGAAGCGCGGCAGGGTGCGCACGGCGTTCTCCAGCTTGCGCGACCAGGTGTCGTGGATCTCGGCGTACAGCGGGGTGTCGGCTTCCAGGCGCATGCGCTCGGTCACCCGCAGGTCGTTGCGGCGGATCAGCGCCACATCGATCGGCATGCCCACCGACAGGTTGGAACGGATGGTCGAGTCCAGCGACACCAGCGCGGTGCGCGCGGCGTCTTCCAGTTGCATCTCCGAGCGGATGATGCGGTCCAGGATCGGCTTGCCGTACTTGGATTCGCCGATCTGCAGGTATGGCGTCTCCGGCGAGGTGGCGATGGCGTTGCCGAGCGGATAGATCATGTACAGGCCGGGTCGTTCGCCGGCGATCTGCCCGCCCAGGATCAGCGTCGACTGCACGTTGATGCCGCTGTGCTGGGATTGCTCGGAGAGCTTGACCTGGCTGGAGGCCAGCACCTCGCCGACGTACTCGGCGACCTCGAACAGGTGCCGGAAGGTGCGCAGGCTGCGCGGCGCGTCCGGATCGTCGGCGTCGCGCTGCAGGCGCGAGAGGGTCAGCTGCGTGGTCGCCAGGTTGCCGGCCGACATCAGCGCGAACACCGCCTGTCCCGGATACTCGAACACGTGCAGCTTGCGGTGAACGCGGACGTCGTCCAGCGAGGCGTTGGTGCGGGTGTCAGCGGCGAAGACCAGGCCTTCGTCCACTTCGATGCCGACGCAATAAGTCATGGCGATGCCGAAACCGGGTGCAACTGGATTCTATGCGGGGTAGTGACGGCTTGGCTAGCCGTTGACGCTCGCGGCCGCGGCATGCGCGAATAGCGCATGACCACCGTGCTTCTGAGCCTGGGCAGCAATCTGCGCCCGCATCACCACCTGGCCGCGGCGATCGCGGCGCTGCGCCGGCAGTTCGGCGCGATCGCGGTGTCGCCGACCTATCGCACCGCGGCGGTCGGGTTCGATGGCCCGGCCTTCCTGAACAACGCGGTGGCGCTGCAGACCGACTGGGAGCTGGCGCCGCTGGATGCCTGGCTGCATGCGCTGGAGGACGCGCATGGCCGCGACCGCAGCGGCCCACGTTTCAGCGACCGCACCCTGGACATCGACGTGGTGTTCTACGGCGACCGCATCGTCGAAGGCCCCGGCCACCTGCGCATCCCGCGCCCGGAGTTGCGCCACGCCTTCGTGCTCAAGCCGCTGGCCGACATCGCCGCCGACTTCGTCGACCCGGTCAGCGGCCAACGCCTGGGCGCGCTGTGGCAGGCGCATGCGGAGCATGGGACGACGTTCGAGGTGGTCGGGCTGGTTGAGTAGCGGGGATTGGGGAGTCGGGAGTGGGGATGGGGTGGCGGATGCGCTGTCGGGCCGGCCGTTTGCTCGCGTAGGAGCGGCTTCAGCCGCGACATGGGATCCGGTGGCGCCCGTCGCGGCTGAAGCCGCTCCTACAGAAGTGCGTGTCTTTCAGGCGAGCGGTGCAGATGTCTGGGATGCGAGCGGGCGGTGCCGTGCCGGCGCGGCTGGCGGAATCGGGGTGGGAGAGGCTTCAGCCCCGATGCTTGCACCAGTGTCGCGTCGGGGCTGAAGCCCCTCCCACATTGGCGATGCGGGCATTCCGAGGCGTGCGTTGCGTCGAGTTGTTCGCGACGCTGTGGCCAAACGCCAGACAGCGGCGGTGCGGAACGCATGCTGCAACCCGAATCCCGAATCCCGAATCCCCAATCCCGAATCCCCAATCCCCAATCCCCGCTCCTCACGTCAACCCGCGCCCGCCATCCACCCGCAAGGTCTGCCCGGTGACGAAGCCGGCGTCGTCGAGCAGCCAGCGCACGGCCTCGGCGATTTCCTCGACCTGGCCGGTGCGCGCCAGCGGCGTGCGTGCCAGCAGGGCCTGCTGCGCGGCGGCGTCCTTGCCGGCGTCGGGCCACAGGATCGCGCCGGGGGCAATGGCGTTGACCCGCACCTGCGGCGCCAGTTCCAGCGCCAGCGAGCGGGTCAGCATCGCCAGGGCGGCCTTGGCCGCGCTGTACAGCGGATGCGCGCGTAGCGGCTGTTCGGCGTGCAGGTCGGTGAGGTTGACGATCGCGCCGCCATGCTGGCGCAGCTGCGTGGCCGCGGCCTGCGCCAGGAACAGCGGCGCGCGCGCGTTGACCGCGAACAGGTCGTCCCATTGCGCCGGCGTGGCCTCGTGCAGTGGCGTGGGATAGAAGTTGGAGGCGTTGTTGACCAGCGCGTCGAGCCGGCCGAAGCGCGCCACGCACTGCGCCACCAGCGCGGGCAG
This sequence comes from Xanthomonas sp. NCPPB 901, assembly GCF_056725085.1. Classification (NCBI taxonomy): domain Bacteria; kingdom Pseudomonadati; phylum Pseudomonadota; class Gammaproteobacteria; order Lysobacterales; family Lysobacteraceae; genus Xanthomonas; species Xanthomonas sp. NCPPB 901. The sequence goes on from NZ_CM161511.1 coordinate 1,004,974, forward strand.
CCGCGCGGTATCGCGCAGGTCGGCCTGCAGGGTCAGCGTGCTGCCGGCGCGCACCGCCTCCAGATCCTGCGCCAGCGCCTGCAACTCGGCCTGCGAGGTATGCGCATGCAGGGCGAGGTCGTAGCCGGCGGCGTGCAGGCGCCGGGCGATGCCGGCACCGATGCGCCGCGCGCTGCCGGTGATCAGGGCGACTTTGGTCTGGGTCATGTACGGGTTCCATGCTCGGCTATGCTGTGCATTGTCCACGCAATCGCGCACCGCATGCCCACCGACCTTCCTTCGCCCGATGCCATCGCATTGGCCCACAGCGAGCGCTTGGCCGCGCATATGCGCGCCGAGATCGCCGCCGCCGGCGGGGCCATTCCATTCTCGCGTTTCATGGAGCTGGCGCTGTACGCGCCCGGCCTGGGCTACTACAGCGCCGGCAGCAGCAAGTTCGGCGAAGAGGGCGATTTCGTCACCGCGCCGGAACTGGGGCCGCTGTTCGCGGCCACCGTGTCCAATGCGCTGGCGCCGGTGTTGCAGCAACTGGGGCCGCAGGCGCGCATGCTGGAAGTGGGCGGCGGCAGCGGCGCCTTCGCCGAGGTGATGCTCAAGCGCCTGCTGGCGCTGGATGCGCTGCCCGAGCGCTATGCGATCCTGGAGCCCAGTGCCGATCTGCGCGAACGCCAGCGCGAGCGCCTGGCGCGTACGCTGATCCCGCCGGTGTTCGATCTGGTGGAGTGGCTGGACCGCCCGTTCGACGACGACTGGAACGGCGTGCTGTTCGCCAACGAGGTGATCGACGCCTTGCCGACACCGCGCTTCGCGCTGCGCGACGGCGAGGTGTTCGAGGAGACGGTGACCCTGGACGGCGAGGGCCGCTTCCGCCGCGGCGAACAGCCGGCCGATCCGCTGCTGGCGGCGGCGGTGCGCCACCTCGAGCGCTATCTGCAGGCGCCGTTCGCCGACGGCTACCGTTCCGAGCTGCTGCCGCAGTTGCCGTACTGGATCCAGGCGGTGGCCGGCGGCCTGCGCAGCGGCGCGATGCTGTTCGTGGACTACGGCTATCCGCGCCGCGAGTTCTATCTGCCCGAGCGCGACGACGGCACCTTGCGCGCGTTCTACCGGCACCGCACGCATGCCGATCCGTACCGCTGGCCGGGCCTGCAGGACCTGACCGCGTCGGTGGACTTCACCGCGCTGGCCGAGGCGGGGACGGGCGCGGGCTTCGACCTGGCCGGCTACTGCAACCAGGCCAGCTTCCTGCTCGGCAACGGCCTGGACGCGCTGCTGGCCGAGGCCGAGGCGCGCGGCGACGAGGCCGCGCGGCTGCGCCTGCGCCAGCAGGTGAAGCAGCTGACCCTGCCCAGCGAAATGGGCGAGCGCTTCCAGGTGATGGGCTTCGAGCGCGACGTCTCGCTGGCGCCGGCGTTCCTGTCCGGCGACCTGACCTGGCGGCTGTGATGGCGGCGGTGCGCGCCTTCCGCTGGCCCTGGCTGTGGCTGGGGCTGTGGTGGCTGGGCATCGCGGTGCTGATCTACGTGTGCATGATGCCGCACCCGCCGCAGCTGTCGGACCTGCCCGACAGCGACAAGGCCGAGCACTTCCTCGCCTACCTGCTGCTGGCCGCCGCGGCGGTGCAGGTCTACGCCGGGCCGCGCGCCTGGGCCTGGGCCGCGCTGGGTCTGCTGGCGCTGGGCGTGGGCATCGAGTTCGCGCAGGGCGCCTGGACCACCACGCGCTCGGCCGATCCGCTGGATGCCCTGGCCGATGCCTTGGGCGTGGCGGCCGGCATGGCCACCGCAGCCACGCCGTGGCGCGATCTGCTGTGGCGGCTGGAGCGCGGCCGCCGTCGCTGAGCCGTTTCTGCACGACCCGCATGTGCAGCATGCGCAGCGATGTGGCCATGCGGTCTACGCCGTCGGCCAAACGCCGGATTTCCTGGCCGCGCGCAAGGCGTGGCATGCGCGCCGCGTCCTAGAGTGCCGGCGCCGGGCACGCTGCCCGGTCGCCGCGCGGCGGCTCCGCGCGTCTGTGCAGGAGAACACGCATGCAAGCACGTCATTCCACCCGTGCCGCGCGCGGCGCCGGCCTGTGCGCCGCGCTGTGCCTGGCCGTCAGCGCCGCACCGGCCCGCGCCGCCTGGAACGATGTCTGCAGTGGTACCGCCACCTACACCAGTTCGGGCTATTCCGGCGGCGCGCTGCTGCTGGATCCGATCGCCCCCGATGCGTTGATCACCGCGCTCAATCCGACGCAACTCAACTACGGCGGAATCCAGGCGGCGCTGGCCGGCGCCTATCTGCAGGTGCAGGGGCCGCGCGGCACGGTCACCGTCTACGTCACCGACCTGTATCCGGAAGGCGCCGACTGCGGGCTGGATCTGTCGCCGAATGCTTTCGCCGCGATCGGCGACCCCGGTGCCGGGCGCATCCCGATCCGCTGGACGCTGGTGGCGGCCCCGGTCAGCGGCAACGTGGTGTACCGGATCAAGGAGGGCAGCTCGCAGTACTGGGCGGCGATCCAGGTGCGCAACCACCGCTATCCGGTAGTGAAGTTCGAGTACAAGAAGAACGGCGACTGGATCAGCCTGCCGAAGACCGCGTACAACCATTTCGTCGGCGAGCAGATGGGCGCGCAACTGCTGGAGATCCGCCTGACCGACGTGCGCGGCCAGGTGGTCACCGACACCCTCGGCGCGCTGCCCAGCCAAGGCGACAAGGGCGTGTACTTCGCCGACGGGCACGTGCAGTTCCCGCGCTGAGGCGCGCTCGCGACAGCGCCGGCACTGGCGTATGCCGGCGCTGTCGATACCCGGGTTCGCGTGCCTGCGCCGTGGCGGTGGCTCCGCGGCGCAGGCGCGGCCGCGCGCTCAGAACTTGAAGTGCAGCGTCGCCATGTAGCGGCGGCCGTTGTGATAACGCCCGGCCGGGTGGTCCTTGTCGCCCAGGTACTGCAGGTACTCCTCGTCCAGCAGGTTCTGCGCGTCCAGCTGCAGCGACCACTGCGCATTGAACGCGTAGCCCACGCTCGCGCCCAGGTCGGTGTAGTCGTCGACGCTGGCCGGGGCGGCGCCGGCGACGTAGCCGCCGGCCAGGTAGCTGTCGCGCCAGTTCAGGCTGATCCGCGCGTTCCACGGCCCCTTCTCGTAGTACGGGCTGAAGGCGACGCTGTTGCGCGACTGGTAGGGCAGCGGGTTGCCGCTGTTGTTCTCGCCGCTGGCATAGGTGTAGTTGGCGGACAGGCCGAAGCCGCTGTCGCCGAACGGCTGCTGGTAGGCCAGGGTGAAGCCCTTGACCTTGCCGTCGCCGGCGTTGCGCGGGCGCTGGATGCTGTAGTCGCAATAGCCGTCGGCGGTGCAGCCGTTGCTGCCGAGCATCTGCGCCCAGGTCTGCGGCGAGGTGTCGCGGATCGCGTTGTACTGGCGTTCGATGGTGGCCGAGGTGTCGATGTAGTTGTCGATCTTCTTGTAGAAGACCGACCAGGCCACTACCGCCTGCGGCGCGAAGTAGTACTCGGCCGAGAGGTTGAAGTTCCACGATTCGTACGGCGACAGCTCGGCATTGCCGCCGCTGCCGGTGAGCGTGGTGTCGTTGAGGAAGGTGTTGTTGACCATCTGGTTGTACGGCGCCCAGGCGATCACCTTGCCGGCGCCGAAGCGGAACACCCAGTCGTTGTCGGTGTCGTAGGCCAGGTTCAGCGACGGCAGCAGGAAGTGCTCGGTCTTCGTGCGGGTCTGCCACTTGCTGTCCAGGTCCTGCAGCGTCGGTGTGCCGCTGTAGACGAAGCCGCTGCCTTCGGTCTTGGAATCGACGTAGCGCAGGCCGAGGTTGCCGCGCAGGCCGGCGTTGGAGAAGTTCAGCTGCACGTAGGCGGCGTTGTTGGTCTGCTGCAGCGCCCAGGTGTTGTTGAGGTAGCTGGAGGGATCCGGATTGGCGTAGTCGAGCGGGCTGTTGCGGATCCAGTCGATCACGTTGCCGCGCCCGGCCTGCACGTGCTGGCCCTGGTCGGGGTAGAAGCCGCGGATGTCGGTCAGGCCGATGGTGCCGACATCGGCGAGCGTGGCCGGGGTCACCCCGCCGTACACGTTCAGTGCGAAGTCCTCGTTGTGCTTGCCCTGGCGCACGCCGACCAGCAACTGGTTGAACACGCCGTCGAACTGCAGGTCCAGGTCGAGCTGGCCGTAGCGGTCCTTGCTCTGGGTGGAGAACACGCCGTTGTTGCCGAGCCAGCCGCCGGCCGAGCCCCAGTTGGCCGGATCGCGCGCGGCCGCCGGATCGTCGAAGCGGATGCCGCGGTCCAGGTCCCAGCGAAAGCCGCCGTTGTAGAACGGTTCGATGAAGTACTGCGCCAGGTGGTCGTTGTCGGACTTGCTCTGGCCAATCTGGCCGCGCAGGGTCCAGCGTTCGCCGCGGTAGGCGCCGCGCAGGTCCAGGCCCTTGGTGGTCACCTGCGACTGGCGCACGTTGTTGTCGTAGATCACCGTACCGCCGTCCGCGTTGGCGTTGGCGCTGGAATGGCCGCTGCGGACCACGCCGTTGCGCACGTCGCCCAGCGCGTCGACCGCGGCGACGGTGCCCGGGTTCCAGGTCAGGAAGCTGTACATCGACTGGTTGTAGTTGTCGAAGTCTTCCTTGATGTACAGGCCGCTGAGGTTGAACTCCAACGCGTCGCTGGGCTTGAGCTGCAGGTTGAGCACCGCGCTGTCGCGCTTGCGGTCCTGCTGGAACCAGGCGGCGTTGATCGAGTTCGGCACGTCGGCATCGGCGGGCACGCCGGCGGCATTGGCGAAGCTGCCGGCCTTGGCGTAGCCGAACACCTCCAGGCCCTGGCGGTCCACGCGTTCCTCGTAGTGCTGCGCGGACACCGCCACGCCGAAGGTCTCCTGCGGATTCTTCCAGCTGTACAGCAGCGACGCGTTCGGCTTGCCCTCGCTGGCCTGCTGGCTGTAGCTGTAGCCCACCGAGCCGGCGATCTCGTTGGCCTTCAGGTCCAGCGGCTGGCGGCTGTGCATCAGCACGGTGCCGCCGAGGCTGCCTTCGGTCAAACGCGCCTCGGAGGATTTGACGATTTCCGCGCGGCCCAGGATCTGCGGCGACAGCAGGGTGTAGTCGAAGCCGCGATTGGGCTGCTCTCCGTACAGCCAGATCGCCTGCGCCACCGGGTGGCCGTCCAGGAACGACAGGTTGAGGCTGGGATCGGTGCCGTCGATGCTGACCCGTTCGCCCTGGCCGAAGCGGCGGTCGATGGTGACGCCGGGGATCTGCGCGAAGGCCTCGGCGACGTTGGTGCTGGGAAACTTGCCGATGTCCTCGGCGGTGATCGCCTCGGACACGGTGACGTTGTTGCGCTTGGTATCCAGCGATTTCTCCAGGCTGGCGCGGATGCCGACCACCTGGACCGCGTCCAGGTCGGTGGCGGCGGGATCGGCCTGCTGCGCCTGCGCGGCGAAGGCAAGGACGCTGGCGGCGATGGCCGCGGACAAGACGGAATGGCGATATTGCATGATGTCCCTCTCCTCATCATTCAATGGATCAACGCGATTGCGCGGACGCTGGGCCGCGCGCCGGAGTGGCCTGTTGCCTTACTGACGGTGGTGCCGATGCCGGCGGCAGCGCCGGGTGATGCGGAACGCGGAAGCCGCCCTGCGCTGCGCAGGGCGGGGAATGCTGGCGGTGTCGCGTGCACGCGCATGCGCGGCCGGCCCTGGCGCGCGCAGGGCGATGGGATGTGCATCGAGGGCAGGTGCCGCCGGTCGCGGCCGATCCGACCACGCCCCGGCAACGGGATGCCGCGGACGCCGCGGCAGGGGAGTCGGCGGCACATGCGCCAGCGGCTGCGTGCCGGGCGGGTCGCTCCGCTGTGTCCGCTCATGCCATGAAGTGCCGCGTGCGACACGCGGTGCGCGCATCCGGATCATTGCGATCACATGCCTCCCTTGGCCCGCTTTCGCGCCGCACATGCGCGGCTACACCCCCGTGTGCGCCGATTCTTACGAGGCTATGACAACGATGTCAAGCGTCGCCAAGAAAATTTGTCTGGTTCTGGTTTTGTTGCAAAAAACCGGCACCGGATCCCGGAAAGGACGTTTTCCTTGAATGAAAACTGATTTTTATCAAAGACTTGCGTTAGTGTCCGGAACGGCTCACGACCGCGCGCAAATGAGAATGTGGTGCACTTATGCGGCGACGCACAAGATTGGTCTCGTTGCCACAATTGGTGCGTCATAGGTATCGTGACAACGATGCGTGAAGAATCCCGCTCGTGAAATATTTTTCAGATACAGGATGCTGATAAATAAGGGTTTCTGGGAGATTTCCGCCCGAGTCCAGGGGTCATTCTTAGATTTCGTGCGGCACGGCGTTGACACGATCTTTCTAAGACCATAAGAATCGAAGCACCTGGAATTGGTCCTTGCCAATTCGGGCCAGATCCGACCAGTCGCACCATGCAGTCGCCCGTTCCGGGGAAGGGACGGGGACGCGCCTCCCGCAACACGGGGCGCAGGAAACAGCCAGAACGTTCCATCGACGCCGTGTCCGCACGGACGGCATCGCCCTGCGCGTCGCGTCGGGCGCGATGGAGGGTGCTGCCTGCCGATCGCCGCCCTGGATGTCAGACGTCGTCGTGCCGATCCGCCATCAACCAGGATAGCCCAATGCCTCATGTCGCCCGCTCCCGCTCGCATTGTTGTCCCCTGTCCGTCCTCGCCAGCGCCATCGCGTTCGGCCTGCTCGGCGCCGCCGCGCAGGCGCAGGAAGCGCCCGCGTCCGCTTCGGTTTCCCAGCTCGACACGGTGACCGTCACCAGTTCCTACCAGAAGAGCCTGATCACCGCGCTGGACAACAAGCGCGCGGATGCGCGCATGACCGATGGCATCTCGTCGGAGGACATCGGCAAGTTCCCGGCCGAGAACATCGCCGAGGCGATCCAGCGCATTCCCGGCGTGCAGATCTCCACCATCAACGGCCGCGGCTCGACCATCAGCATCCGCGGCCTGGGCCCGCAGTACTCGGCCACCACCATCAACGGCCAGACCATCAAGAGCGCCGATTTCACCGACGGCTTCCGCTACGACATCATCCAGCCGGAGGTGGCCGCGGCGATCGAGGTGATCAAGTCGCCGTCGGCGGACATGGATGCCGGCGGGCTGTCGGGCACGGTCAACATCGAGACCACCAAGCCGCTGGACTACAAGGAGCGCAAGCTGATCTTCTCGGCGAAGGAGCAGTATTCCCAGTTCGCCGGCGGCGCGCCGACGCCCAAGGGCGTGCTGACCTATATCGACCAGTTCCATCTGGCCGACGGCGGCGAACTGGGCGTGTTCGTCAACGCCGGCTACCAGAAGCTGAGGGACCGCGCCGACTACCTGTGGATCGACCGCTGGTACACCCAGGCCACCAGCGACGGCACCCTGTACATCCCGCGCCGTCCGCGCTACCGCTCGATCGAGCGCGAGACCGACCGCAAGATGCTCACCGCCGGCCTGCAGTGGAAACCCAACGACCGGCTGGAGATGAACCTGACCGCGCTGTATTCGCAGGACAAGACCGACAACGACATGAACCAGTTGGTCTACTCGTTCGATCGCAATTACCTGAACGTGCTGCAGACCGAAGGACTGACCGCGACGCGGGTCTCGGCGTCCAACTACTGGCTGGAGAACAACCGCCAGCTCGAGCGCCACGACCTGAGCTCGCAACTGCTGACCTGGGACACCCGCTGGCGGGGCGACGCGTGGACCTTCAGCGGCGTGGCCAACTACACCGAAGGCAAGACCGACGAGGACGAGCGCGCAGTCATCCTCGGCCGCAAGCCGAGCGCGACGCTCTTCGACATGTCCAACCCCGGCGCGATCTCGCTGACCACCGACGCCGACGCCACCGACGCCAGCGCCTGGAACAAGGCCAACCTGGTCCGCGACGAATACCCCAACGGCGCGATCAACGCGCTGCGCAACAAGGAATGGTCGCTGCAGTTCGACGCCGAGCGCTACGTCGGCAACGGCTTCCTCGACGCGGTCAAGGTCGGCACCAAGTTCCGCCGCGAGACCTTCGACCGCAACGTCTGGCGCCGCGACTTCCTGTACCTGATCAACTCCGGCGCGGTGTCCGGTTACGGCATGTTCCCGGAGCTGTCGGCGGCCAGTTCCAACGTCCGCAACTTCCTCGACGGCGACCTGGCCTCGCAGAGCGATTGGGTGGCGCCGGACGTGTACGCCTACGCCGACGCGCTGGCCGCCTCCGGCATCACCGTGCCGGTGCTGTTCGCGCCGCAGGCCAGCTACCACATCCGCAACGACATCTTCTCCGCCTACGCGCTGGCCAGGATCGACACCGACCTCGGCAGCATGCGCCTGCGCGGCAACGTCGGCGTGCGCTACGAGAACACCAAGCGCACCACCGATACATACCTGACCACCGCCTCGCAGTACAGCGAGGACGCCAACGAGGTGGTGGGCACCGAGCGCGCGCCGTACGACTACCACAACTGGCTGCCGAGCCTGAACCTGGTGCTGGACATGCGCGAGGACCTGCTGCTGCGCTTTGCCGCCGGCAAGGTGCTGGTGCGGCCGATCCTGGACAGCAACACCGCCATCGCCACCACCATCTCCTCCGGCAGCAACACCGGCGGAACCACCACCTACGACGTGGCGCTGGGCCAGACCGACCTGAAGGCGCTGACCGCCGACCAGGCCGACCTGAGCCTGGAGTGGTACTACGGCCAGGGCGGCGGGCTGACCCTGGCCGGCTTCTGGAAGAACGTCAAGAACGGCACCTTCAACAGCATCGTCTGCCCGACCGCGTTCAACGGCACGGCGCTGTCCACCAATGGCGCCGGCGACTGCGTGGACGGCAGCGGCAACATCTACGAGATCACCGCCACCCGCAACGATCCGAGCAAGGTCAAGATCAAGGGCTACGAACTGGGCTGGACGCAATCCTTCGATGCCTGGCTGCCGATCCAGGGCTTCGGCCTGACCGCCAACTTCACCCGGGTGATCCCGCAGCGCGACACCGACTTCAAGATCCGCAACCTGTCGGAGAAGACCTGGAACGCCACCGGCTACTGGGAGAACGCGATGTTCTCCGCGCGCCTGTCGCTGAACCACCGCAGCGAGTACGAGCAGGACAGCAGCGACAGCTTCTTCGCCCGCGAAGGCCACACCATGAAGGCGCGCACCCAGGTCGATGCAGTGCTCGGCTACCAGGCCACCGACACGCTCAGCTTCCAGCTCGGCGCGCTCAACCTGACCAACAAGAAGGAACAGGCGTACAAGGACATCAGCAGCCGCTGGCAGATGACCGGGGTCACCGGCCGCAGCTTCTACGTGTCGATGCAGTGGGACATCCTGTGAGGGCGGCGCAGGCGGCTGCGGGCTAGCGCGAACCAGGCCCGGCGCCGCGGTGGCGCCGGGCGGCCGATCCGAGGAGGGCAGGCGCATGCAACGAAGAACGTTCCTGGCCGGCAGCGCCGGCGCCGGCCTGCTGCTGGCGCTGCCGCGCGGGAGCTGGGCCGGCACCGCCGCGTCCACCGGCATTGCCGACACCGGCACGGCCGCGGTGGCGGCCGTGCCGCAGGTGACCCTGGCCCCCGATCCGGGCCTGTTCTGCCTGGACGAGGGCTGGCGTTTCCACGCAGGCGACATCCCGTTTCCGCCGATCAGCGGGCAGGACGCCAGCTACGACAACGCCAAGGCCGGCAAGGCCTGGGGCGCGGCCGCCGGCGATTTCGACGACAGCCAATGGCGGCAACTGCGGCTGCCGCACGATTTCGCCATCGAGCAGCCGATCGAGGCCAGCGCCAACGTGGCGCAGGGCTATCGCCGCCGCGGCATCGCCTGGTACCGCCGCAGCCTGCGGCTGGACGAGGCGCAGCGCGGCAAGGCGCTGGAGCTGCGGTTCGACGGCATTTCCAGCCGTGCCACGGTGTGGGTCAACGGCCTGCTGATGGCGCGCAGCTGGAGCGGCTACGACGGCATCGCCATCGACATGACCGCGGTCGCGCGCTATGGCCAGGACCTCAACACCATCGCGGTGCGCGTGGACGCCGAGGCGATGGACGGCTGGTGGTACGAAGGCGCCGGGATCTACCGGCACACCTGGCTGGCGGTGCGCGATGCGCTGCATATCGTCGGCGACGGCGTGCATGCGGTGCCGCGCGCCGGGGCCGACGAGCGCTGGACGCTGCCGGTGACGGTCACCGTCGCCAATGTCGGCGAGCAGGCCGACGCGGCGCTGCTGGAGGCGACCCTGTACGACGCCCGAGGCATGGTGGTGGCGCAAGGCAGCAGCGCGCTGCAGGCCGGCGCGCTGGCGCAAGTGGAGGCCCAGGTCGTGTTGCAGGTCCGTCAGCCGCAGCGCTGGGACGTGGCCGCACCGCACCTGTACCGGCTCGCGACGGTGCTGCGCAGCGAAGGCCGCGAGCGCGACCGCCGCGAGTGCGCGATCGGCTTCCGCACGCTGCGCTTCGATGCGCAGCAGGGCTTCTTCCTCAACGAGCGGCCACTCAAGATCAAGGGCGCCTGCCTGCACCAGGACCATGCCGGGGTCGGCGTGGCGGTGCCGGACAGCCTGCTCGACTTCCGCATCCGCCGGCTCAAGGCGCTGGGCTGCAATGCGATCCGCCTGCACCACGCGGTGGCCGGCGAACTGCTCGACGTCTGCGATCGCCTGGGCATGCTGGTGATGGCCGAGAACCGCGTGTTCAATCCCGCCCCCGACTACGCAGCGCAACTGCGCTGGCTGGTGCGCCGCGACCGCAACCGCGCCTGCGTGTTCCTGTGGTCGGTGTTCAACGAAGAGCCGATGCAGGGCACCGCCGCCGGCTACGAAATGGTGCGCCGCGCGGTGGCGCTGGTGCGCGAACTCGATGACAGCCGCCCGGTGACCGCGGCGATGAACGACGGCATGCTGACCGAGCGCAACGCGGCCCAGGCGGTGGACGTGGTCGGCTTCAACTACCGCCAGTTCAACTACGACCGGGTGCATGCGGCGATGCCGCACACGCCGCTGCTGTCCAGCGAGGACACCAGCGCCTTCCAGACCCGCGGCGCCTGGTTCACCGACATGGACGCGCACGTCATCGCCGAGGACGATTCGGTGGCCGCGCCCTGGGGCAACACCCATCGCACCTCCTGGAAGCTGATCAGCGAGCGGCCCTACCTGGCCGGCACCTTCGTCTGGACCGGCTTCGACTATCGCGGCGAGCCGACCCCGTTCGAATGGCCGTCGGTGTCCTCGTTCTTCGGCATCATGGACCTGTGCGGCTTCCCGAAGGGCGCCTACTGGCTGCGCCAGGCGCAGTGGATCGACGCGGCGCCGGTGCTGCAGTTGCTGCCGCACTGGAACTGGCCGGGCCGCGAGGGCACGCCGATCAAGGTCATGGCGTTCTGCAACGCGCAGCAGGTGGAGCTGTGGCTCAATGGCCGCTCGCAGGGGCGGCAGGCGGTGGACCGGATCGCGATGAACACCTGGCAGGTCGTGTACGCGCCCGGCGTGCTGGAAGCGGTGGCGTACCGCGACGGGCGCGAGGTGGCGCGGCAGCGGGTGCAGACGGTCGGCGCGCCGGTCGCGCTGCGGGTGACCCCGGAGCGCACACGCATGCGCGGCGACGGCCGCGACGCGCAACCGATCACCCTGGAAGCGGTGGACGCAGAAGGCTGCCATGTGCCCTTCGCCGATGCGCAGATCGCGCTGCAGGTCGAAGGCGGGCGCCTGCTCGGCGTCGGCAACGGCGACCCGAACCGGCACGCGCCCGACAACGTACCGCAGGTGCGCCTGTTCAACGGCCTGGCGCAGGCCATCGTCGAGGCCGGCAGCGGCAGCGGCCAGCTGCGCATCGTGGCGCACGCGCCGGGCCTGCGCGCGGCGCAGGCAAGCATCGCGCTGGAGGCGGCGGCACCGCCGTTGTCGTGGCCGCCGGCCGCCGCGGCGATGGTGGTGGGCGGCTGGCGGCGTACCCTGCCGTTCGCCGCACCGCCGGATCCTGCGTTGCCGCGCGCGGCCAACGACAACAACAGCTGGAGCTTCTGCCAGCCGGGCAACCTGGAGACGCGCGCCGAGCGCGACGGTTACGTGCTGTACCGCACCGCGTTCACGCCCTGGGTCGGGATCCAGCAGCGCGGCGGCCGCTTGCGGCTCGGCCGCGCGACCGGTGCGGTGCGGGTCTATCTGGACCGGCGACCGGTCGCCAGCGTGGCCGCCGGGCAGCCGGTGTCCCTGCGGCTTCCGCCCGCGGCCGGCGAACGGGTGCTGGCGGTGGTGATGCAGGTGAAGGCCGGAACACCTTTCGGTTTCGACGATGTCGCGACAGTGGAGTATTGAGCCGATGAAACGCGCTTTTCGCCAGATTTTCTCGCATGGCCACGCCAGGCTGCGTCGCATCCCCGCGTTGCCCGTGCGTGCGCATGCGCTGCTGTTGCTGCTGGCCTGTGCGGTGCTGGCAGCGGACGCGTTCGCCGCGCCCGCGCAGGACACGTCCGGCGGCACCGCACGCGAGGTGCTGCTGCGCACGCTCGGGCCACGCGCGGCCGAGCTGCGCTTGCAGCGGCAGCCGCGCGGCGGCGGCAACGACTGGTACCAGGTCGCTGCGGATGCCGGCACCCTGCGCGTGTCCGGTTCCTCGGAGGTGGCGCTGGCGCATGGCGCCTACAGCTATCTGCAGTCGATCGGCGCGGCGTCGGTGAGCTGGGAAGGCAGCCGCGTGGCGTTGCCGGCGGCCTATGCCGATGTGCATGGGCCGCGCGTGGTCACCCCGTTCGCGCACCGCGCCTATCTCAACGTCTGCACCTACGGCTACACCACGCCGTGGTGGGACTGGGCGCGCTGGGAACGCGAGATCGACTGGATGGCGCTGCACGGCATCGACATGCCGCTGGCGATGGAGGGCCAGGAGTACGTGTGGCAGGCGCTGTGGCGCGAGTTCGGCGTCGCCGATACGGACCTGGCGGCGTACTTCTCCGGCCCGGCGTTCGCGCCGTGGCAGCGCATGGGCAACATCGAAGGCTACGACGCGCCGCTGCCGCAGGAGTGGATCGAGGACAAGCATGCGCTGCAGCTGCGCATCCTGCAGCGCATGCGCGCGCTGGGCATGAAACCGGTGCTGCCGGCCTTCGCCGGCTACGTGCCGAAGGCGTTCGCGCAGGCGCATCCGCAGGCGCGGATCTACCGCATGCGCGCCTGGGAGGGCTTCCACGAGACCTACTGGCTGGACCCGGCCGATCCGCTGTTCGCGCGGATCGCGCAACGCTTCATCCAGCTCTACGACCGCACCTACGGCAAGGGCACCTACTACCTGGCCGATGCGTTCAACGAGATGCTGCCGCCGATCGCCGCCGACGGCAGCGACGCGCGCCTGGCCAGCTACGGCGACAGCACCGCCAACACCGCCAAGACCAAGCCGCCGGAGGTGCCGCCGGCGCAGCGCGACAAGCGCCTGGCCGAGTACGGCCGCGCGCTGTACGCCTCGATCCACCGCGCCAACCCGGATGCGGTGTGGGTGATGCAGGGCTGGCTGTTCGGCGCCGACCGCCACTTCTGGACGCCGCAGGCGATCGCCGCATTTCTGCGCGAGGTGCCCAACGACAAGTTGCTGGTGCTGGATATCGGCAACGACCGCTACCCCGGCACCTGGAAGCTGTCCGACGCGTTCGACGGCAAGCAGTGGATCTATGGCTACGTGCACAACTACGGCGGCAGCAATCCGGTGTACGGCGACCTGGCGTTCTACCGCGAGGACCTGCGCACGCTGCTCGCCGACAAGGACAAGCAGAAACTGGTCGGCTTCGGCGCGTTCCCGGAAGGGCTGCACACCACCTCGGTGGTCTACGAGTACATGTACGCGCTGGCCTGGGGCGCGCAGCAGCGTCCGCTGCAGGACTGGCTCGACGACTACACCCGCGCCCGCTACGGGCATACCTCGCCGGCCTTGCGCGCGGCCTGGGACGACCTGCGGGCCTCGGTGCTGTCGACCCGGTACTGGACGCCGCGCTGGTGGCGCAGTCGCGCCGGCGCCTACCTGCTGTTCAAGCGGCCGACGCTGGACATCGGCGAGTTCGAGGGCGCGCCCGGCGATCCGCCGCGGCTGCGCCGCGCGCTGCAGCAACTGCTGGCGCTGGCGCCGGAATACGCCGACGCGCCGTTGTACCGCTACGACCTGGTCGATTTCGCCCGCCACTACGCCACCGGCCGCGTGGACGCGCAGTTGCAGCAGGCGGTGGCCGCCTACAGGCGCGGCGACGTCGCGGCCGGCGACGCGGCGACGGCGCGCGTACGGGAAGAGGTAACCCAACTCGACAGCCTGGTCGGCGGCCAGCAGGACACCCTGTCGAGCTGGCTCGACGCGGCCGCCGGCTATGCGAAGACGCCGCAGGACGCGGCCTACTACCGGCGCGACGCCAAGGCGCAGGTCAGCGTGTGGGGCGGCGAGGGCAATCTCGGCGACTACGCGTCCAAGGCCTGGCAGGGCATGTATGCGGACTACTACCTGCCGCGCTGGACCCTGGCGCTGCAGATGCTGCGCGAGGCGGCGGTCGCCGGCGGCAGCGTGGACGAAGCGCAACTGCAACAGCGGCTGCGCGCCTGGGAGCGCGACTGGGTGGCGCGCGAGACCGCGTACGTGCGGCACGCACCGGCCGATCCGGTCGCCGCGGTGCGCACGCTGCTGCAACAGGTGGATGCCCCATGAGCGCCGTGCCCACGCATCCTGCCGCCGCGGCGCCGGCGCGCGAGCGCTTCCTGTCGCTGGACGTGTTCCGCGGCCTGACCATCTTCCTGATGATCCTGGTCAACACGCCGGGCGCCGGGGCCGACGCGTTCGTGCAGCTGCGGCACGCGCCGTGGTTCGGCTTCACCGCCGCCGACCTGGTGTTCCCGTCGTTCCTGTTCGCGGTCGGCAACGCGATGAGCTTCGCGCTGGACCGCGGCCAGCCGCTCGGCGCGTTCCTGCGCCGGGTCGGCAAGCGCAGCGCGTTGATCTTCCTGCTCGGCTTCCTGATGTACTGGTTCCCGTTCGTGCACCAGGGCGCCGACGGCCATTGGAGCTTCACCGCGATCGACCAGACCCGGGTGCCGGGCGTGCTGCAGCGCATCGCGCTGTGCTATGCGCTTGCCGCGCTGCTGTGCCGCTGGCTGCCGCCGCGCGGCCTGCTGGTCATGTGCGTGGCGCTGCTGCTCGGCTACTGGGGCGCGCTGTACCTGTGGGGCCAGCCGGGCGCGGAGCTGAGCAAGCTCGGCAATGCCGGCACGCGCCTGGACCTGTGGCTGCTGGATCCGGCGCAGCTGTACCGCAAGGACGGCGGGTTCGATCCGGAGGGCCTGCTCGGCACGCTGCCGGCCACGGTCAACGTCATCGCCGGCTACCTGACCGGGCTGTACGTGCGCCGGGTCGGCAAGCAGGCGCGCACGGTGCGCTGGCTGTGGCTGGCCGGTGTCGCGCTGATCCTGCTGGCGCTGGCCTGGCAGCCGTGGTTCCCGCTGGCCAAGAAACTGTGGACCGGTTCGTTCGTACTGCTGACGGTGGGCCTGGACCTGTGGCTGCTGGGCGCTTTGCTGTGGGCGATCGAGGTGCGCGGCTGGCAGGCCGGCAGCGGCTTCTTCACCGTGCTCGGGCGCAATCCGCTGGCGATCTACCTGTTCTCGGAACTGTTCGTGATCAGCCTGCGGATGGTCCCGGCCGGGGGCAGCGGCATGGACCTGTACCAATGGCTGGGGATCGCGGTGTTCCAGCGGCTGCTGCCCGGACCCTGGGGCAGCCTGGCCTGCGCGCTGGCCTACACCCTGCTGTGCTGGGCGGTGGGCTGGTGGATGGACCGGCGGCGGCTGTACCTGCGGCTGTAGCCCGGCGTGCACGGACCGCGAATTGGTACTATATTGGACATAACGAATCCATGCGGACTGGAGAGCGCGCCATGACCAAGCCCAAGCCGCAGGCCGATCCCCGCCTGCACGCGCTGGCCGTGGATCCGGACGCCCCGACCCCGCTGTACCTGCAACTGGCGAGCAAGCTGGTGGAGGCGATCAAGGGCGGGCAGTGGAAGCCGGGCGAGGCGCTGCCGGCCGAGCGCCAGCTGTGCGAATACCTGCAGGTATCGCGGGTGACCCTGCGCCAGGCGGTGGACGCGCTGGTCGAGCAAGGCCTGGTGTCGCGCCGGCAGGGCGCCGGCACCTTCGTCACCTCGCACATCCAGCACCAGCTCAGCGGCCTGGCCAGTTTCAGCGAGACGCTGCGCATGAAGGGGCTGGAGCCGGGCACGCGCTGGCTGGAGCGGCGCACGCGCCCGGCCCACGGCGAGGAGATCCTGCGCCTGGGCCTGTCGCCGGACACGGCGGTGGCGGCGCTGACCCGCCTGCGCAGCGCCGACGGCCGGGTGATGGCCTACGAGAAGGCGGTGCTGCCGCAGCACGTGGTGCCCGACCCGCACGCCATCGCCGATTCGCTCTACAGCTACCTGGACGAGCGCGGCACACCGGTGGTGCGCGCGCTGCAGTACTTCCGCGCCATCAACCTGCCGGCGCGGCTGGCCGGGCATCTCGGCATGAAGGAAGGCGAGGCGATCCTGCACGTGGTGCGGGTCGGCTACACCCGCGACGGCAGCGCGATCGAACTGACCGACACCTATTGCCACAACGACTACTACGACTTCGTCGCCGAACTGCGACGCTGATCGCCGAACCCCGCGCCCACCCGGAGCACGCCCGCCCATGACCACTGCACGGCCCGCCAGTCCCTACGCCTCGATCGCCATCGTCGGCCTGCTGTTCTTCATCATCGGCTTCTTTACCTGGATCAACGGGCCGTTGATCACCTTCGTGCGCCTGGCGTTCGATCTCAACGAGGTCAACGCGTTCCTGGTGCTGATGGTGTTCTACCTGTCCTACTTCTTCCTGGCGCTGCCGTCGTCGTGGATCCTCAAGCGCACCGGCATGAAGAAGGGGCTGGCGCTGAGCCTGCTGGTGATGGCCGCTGGCGCCGCCGCATTCGGCCAGTTCGCGACCCAGCGCTTCTACCCGGGCGCGCTGATTGGCCTGTTCGTGATCGGCAGCGGCCTGGCCCTGCTGCAGACCGCGATCAATCCCTACATCAGCATCCTCGGCCCGATCGAGAGCGCCGCGCGGCGCATCGCGCTGATGGGCATCTGCAACAAGATCGCCGGCATCCTGGCGCCGTTCCTGATCGGCACGCTGGTACTGCACGGCGTCGGCGACCTCGCCGCACAGGTGCAGGCGGCCGACCCGGCGACCAAGGAGGCGCTGCTCGCCGCCTTCGCCGCCAAGATCCACGCGCCGTACCTGGTGATGGCCGGCGTGCTGGTGCTGGTGGCGCTGGGCGTGCTGTTCTCGCCGCTGCCGGAACTGCAGGCGGCCGAGGTCAACGCCACGCCGGTCGGCGCCGCCGCGCAGCAGAAGCGCAGCATCTTCCAGTTCCCGCACCTGTGGCTGGGCGTGCTGTGCCTGTTCGTGTACGTGGGCGTGGAAGTGATGGCCGGCGATGCGATCGGCACCTACGGCAACGGCTTCCACCTGCCGCTGGACCAGACCAAGCTATTCACCTCCTTCACCCTCGGCGCGATGCTTGTCGGCTACGTGGCCGGGCTCGTGCTGATCCCCAACGTGATCTCGCAGGCCCGCTACCTGAGCGTGTCGGCGGTGCTCGGGGTGCTGTTCTCGGTGGGCGCCTACCTCACCCATGGCTACGTGTCGGTGGGCTTCGTCGCCGCGCTGGGCTTCGCCAACGCGATGATGTGGCCGGCGATCTTCCCGCTGGCGATCAAGGGCCTGGGCCGCTTCACCGAAATCGGCTCGGCCCTGCTGGTGATGGGCATCGCCGGCGGCGCCATCATTCCGCAGCTGTTCGCCGTCCTCAAGCAGCACATCGATTTCCAGTTGGTGTTCCTGCTGCTGATGGTGCCCTGCTACCTGTACATCCTGTTCTATTCCCTGGTCGGCCACCGCGCCGGGCAGGCCGCTGCCCGCGCGTGATCGCGCATCATGGGTGACTTTCCCGACGTGCAGGACCGCCACATGCGCAGACCCACCATCAAAGACGTCGCCGAACGGGCGCGGGTGTCGCTGAAGACCGTCTCGCGGGTCATCAACAACGAACCGTCGGTGATGCAGGCCACGCGTTCGCGCGTGCTGCACGCCATCGCCGAGCTGGACTACGAGCCCGATCCGTCGGCGCGCAACCTGCGCAGCGGCACCCCGTTCGTGATCGGGCTGGTCTACGACAACCCCAACCCGTACCACATCATCGGCGTGCAGAACGGCGTGCTCGCCGCCTGCCGCGAGACCGGCTTCGGGCTGCAGATTCATCCCTGCGATTCCACCGCGCCGATGCTCGCCGAGGAGCTGGCCGAGTGGACCCAGCGCTCGCGCCTGGCCGGGCTGGTGCTGACCGCGCCGATGTCCGAGCGCGCCGAACTGGTCGCGGCGCTGGCCGCGCGCGGGATCAAGACCGTGCGCATCATCGCCGCCACCGAGGATCCGCAGGACGGCCCGTGCGTCTATGTCGACGACCGCGACGCCGCCTACGAGATCACCGAACACCTGATCCAGCTCGGCCACCAGCGCATCGGCTTCCTGTGGGGCGGCACCTCGCACCGCTCCAGCGGCGAGCGCTACGCCGGCTACGAGGCGGCGCTGAAGGACTACGGCATCACCCTGGACAAGCACCTGGTGGTGCCCGGCGACTACACCTTCGACGACGGCTTCCGCGGCGCGCGGCGGCTGCTGGCGCTGCGCGAGCCGCCGACGGCGATCTTCGGTTCCAACGACGAGATCGCCGCCGGCGTGCTGGCCGCGGCCAAGTCGGCGGGCATGAACGTGCCCTACGACCTGTCCATCGCCGGTTTCGAGGACAGCCCGTTCTCGCGCCAGTCGTGGCCGCCGCTGACCACCGCCAAGCAGGCCACCGAGGACATCGCCCGCCACGCCGCGCGGCTGCTGATCAGCCAGCTGCGCAGCGATGCCTACGAAGACCACCCGGCGCCGGTGCACAACCAGGGCTTCGTGCCGCAGCTGGTGGTGCGCGGCTCCACCGCGCCCATGCAGCCGCATTCCCCGCCGCATCCCCGCCGCTCCTCCTCTCCCGACCCCACATGACCCTGCCCATGGCGCTGCCCTCCGAAACCGAAACCCTGATGTTCCGCGAAGCCGCGGAAGCCGCCGCGGTCGTCGCCGCGCAGTTCGAACGCAACCACGCCACGGTGAGCGCGCTCGCCGCGGCGCTGCGTGCCGAGCCGCCGCCGTTCGTGGTGACCTGCGCGCGCGGCAGCTCCGACCACGCCGCCACCTACGCCAAGTACCTGTTCGAGACCCAGCTCGGCGTGGTCACCGCCTCGGCCTCGCCGTCGGTGGGCTCGGTGTACGAAGCGCCGCTGCGCTTGCGCGGGGCGCTGTACCTGGTGATCTCGCAGTCGGGCAAGAGCCCGGACCTGCTGCGCAACGCGCAGGCGGCCAAGGACGCCGGCGCGCGCGTGGTGGCCCTGGTCAACGTCGAGGATTCGCCGCTGGCGCAATTGGCCGACACGGTGATCCCGCTCGGCGCCGGCCCGGAGAAGAGCGTGGCCGCGACCAAGAGCTACCTGGCGTCGCTGGCGGCGATCCTGCAGCTCGGCGCGCACTGGAAGAACGACCCGGCGCTGCTGGGCGCGCTGCAGGAACTGCCGCAGGCGCTGCGCGCGGCCTGGCAGGCCGACTGGCGCTCGCTGACCGACGGCCTGGTCGAGGCGCACAACCTGTTCGTGCTCGACCGCGGCCTGGGCCTGGCGGCGGCGCAGGAGGCGGCGTTGAAGTTCAAGGAAACCTGCGGCCTGCATGCCGAGGCCTACAGCTCGGCGGAAGTGAAGCACGGGCCGATGGCGCTGGTCGGCCCGGGCTTCCCGGTGCTGGCGTTCGACCAGCCGGACGAAGCGGGCGAGGGCACCCGGCGCCTGGCCGAGGAATTCCGTGGCCGCGGCGCGCAGGTGTGGCTGGCCAGTGCCGGCGGCGACCTGCCGCTGGTCGCCGCGCCGCACCCGGCGTGCGCGCCGCTGCTGGCGATCCAGAGCTTCTACCGCGCGATCAACGCCCTGGCGCTGCGCCGCGGCTACAACCCGGACCTGCCGCCGCATCTGAACAAAGTGACGGAGACCGTCTGATGACCACGGTGGCGCTGCGCAATGCGCGCGTGCTCGGCGAGGACGGGTTTCTCGACGGCGTCGGCGTGCTGCTGGAGGGCGGGCGCATCCTCGCCCTGCTCGACGACGCCGATCCGCGCGTGGCGGCGGCACCGGTGCAGCACGATCTGGGCGGCGGCAGCCTGCTACCGGGCTTCATCGACCTGCAGGTCAACGGCGGCGGCGGCGTGCTGTTCAACAACCGCACCGACGTGGAGGCGCTGCGCCGCATCGGCCAGGGCCATCGCCGCTACGGCACCACCGGCTACCTGCCGACGCTGATCAGCGACGACGTGGAGGTGATGCGCGCGGCGATCGCCGCGACCCGCCAGGCCATCGCCGAGGGCGTGCCGGGCGTGCTCGGCATCCATCTGGAAGGGCCGTACCTTGCGCCGGCGCGCAAGGGCACCCACAACGCCGACAAGTTCCGCGTGCCCGACGCCGACGAACTGGCCCTGGTCACCTCGCTGGACAACGGCGTCACCCTGATCACCCTGGCCCCGGAACGCGTGCCGGCGGCCAGCATCCGCACCCTGGCCGCGGCCGGCGCGCGCGTGTTCGCCGGCCACACCGCCGCCAGCTACGAAGAGACCCGCGCCGGGCTGGACGCCGGCATCTGCGGCTTCACCCATCTGTACAACGCCATGACCCCGCTGCAGGGGCGCGATCCCGGCGTGGTCGGCGCGGCGCTGGAAGACCGTCACGCCTGGTGCGGAGTGATCGTCGACGGCGTGCACGTGCATCCGGCCAGCCTGCGCGTGGCGCTGGCGGCCAAGCCGCGCGGCACCGTGTTCCTGGTCACCGACGCGATGCCGATGGTCGGCGCCGACAGCCCCGCGTTCGATCTGTACGGCGAAACCATCACCGCCATCGACGGCGTGGTGCGCAATGCCGCCGGCGCCCTGGCCGGCTCGGCGCTGGACATGGCCAGCGCGGTGCGCAACAGCGTGCAGTGGCTGGGCGTGCCGCTGGAGGAGGCCGCACGCATGGCCTCGCTGTACCCCGCGCAATGCGTGGGCCTGGACCACCGCTACGGCCACATTGCGCCGGGCTACCAGGCCGACCTGGTGTTGCTGGACGACGCGTTGCAGGTCCGTCATACCTGGATCGCCGGCGCGATGGAGTAATCCGTCGCGGGCGCCGCGCGGCGGCATGGCGACGGGATGCCGCATGTGCCGCGCTTGTGCCGGTGGCCGAGGTCTGCTCTGCTTAGGTCCCTGCGTCGCGCGCAATGGAACGCTGCCGCTGCCGTCGCGTCGCCCTCCTGTCTCCACAAGGACCGTCGGTGATCTACGGAATCGAACCCTATACGGCGGTGAACGGTTTCCGCTTCGGTTGCAGCCAGGCGCAACTTGCCAAGACGCACGGCGTGCCCTTCACCACGGTGATCGACAACATCCAGAAGATCGTGACCGAGACGCGGGAGGGCTGCGAACTGGTCTACGAACGCAAGACGCTGCGCTACGTGACGCTCAACAAGCACGTGAGCCCGGTGGTCGAGGGGATCGAGATCTATGCCGCGGACGCGCTGGCGCGGCTGATGGCGCTCGACCCCGACCACGCGATCGGGCCGCGCTATGCGCTGTTTCGCCGCCTCGGCATCTGCGTCGGCGGCATCGGCGCCAAGCGCATTCCGGAGGGCAGGCTGGTCAGCGCCTTCGCCGAGGACAAGCGCGACTTCTTCGAATTCTTCGTCGCCGAGGAGTGAGGCGCGCTCGCGCGACGGCGCGGCGCCCGTCAATGCCGCCGGCCGTCGCGGCCGGTTCCGATGCTTGATCCCATCCCTGTGCGCAAGGCCTTCATCGGCGCATGCGTTAGGCTCGTCCCCGATCGCCACAGGGGGAGATCGTCATGCGGATCGGACGGACGTGCGTGCCGCGGCAATGCCGTGGCGGCAGAGGCTGGATCATTGCGGTGTCGCGCGCGATCGCGAGGTGTTGCGCCCGTCGCAGTGGTGTCGCGGCGGAGGTGGCGCGCGGCCCACGCGCGAGGTGTCCTCGCCGGCTGCGCGGATGGCGAGCTGCCGGCGCAGCGCGTGCTGCTGCGGCCTTGCTGCTGGTGATCGCGGCATGGCCGGCGTTTGCGGCGCCGGCCACGGCGCCGGCATCCTGCCAGCGGCCGGCGTTGCCGGTGGCCTGCGCCGGCCCGACCGCGGTCGGGCGCTTCATCGCCCGCAACGCCGGTCCGTGGCAGCCGTACGCCTTCGCCGCACCGCTTGATGTGCCGGCGGGGCAGACCCTGGCCATCGCGATCTGCGGGCAGGCCAACCAGGCCGTGCAGGACGCGCACTGGCCGGCGTTGGCGTCGTTGCTGCCGACACTGGTTCACCGCGTCGGCAACGACGCCACGCTGGCGATCCTGGTCCAGGACAGCGCCAACGTCGCCCTGGGCGGGCGCCTGACCCTGGGCGAGGACACGCTCGGCGCCGACGGCACGCTGCACGCACCCACGGGGCCGGTGCAGGCGGCCCTGATCGGCACGCTGGTCGATGGCCCCATCGGCGCCGGTGCGCGCGTCGACCTGTATCTGCGCGATGCGGCCAACGTCAGCCTGCAGACAGCGCAGAGCCACCTGCACCTGGGCGGCGGCAGCCTCAGCGAACGGCTGATCGCGCCGCGCGATGCAGCGGTCGCGGCCGCCGATGGCGCCTGTCTCGAGGTCGTCGTGGAGCGGAGCGACCGCGTGCGCGGTGGTCAGGGAACGCTGACGATCGGCGGCGGCCACCTGCAGGGCGCGCTGATCGCGCATCCGCTGCGTGGCGGCCGCGTCGCCGTGCAGGTGGACGACGTGGCGAATGTGGTGGTGGACGAAGTCCGTCTGTTCGCCGGCCAGTTGCTGGACGAGGCGCTGCACGCCGGGCCGTGGCTGGGCGGCCGGATCGCGATTGCGCTCGCCAATGCCGCCAATGTCGATGCGCGCGCGCTGGACAGCCAGGATGCGGTGATGGTCGACGAACTGGTCGATGCCGGGCAGGTGCAGGAGGCGGCGATCGAGCTGCGCCTGGCAGATACCGGCAATGCCAGCGTTGCCGGTGCGCTGCGCATTCGCGATGGCGGGCTGATCGACGAGCCGCTGGACGCCGCCGATCTGCTTGCGTCCGATGTCGCGGTGACCCTGCTGCGCAGCGGCAATGCCGTCGCGGCCGATGCGCGGATCGTGGACGGGGAATTGATCGACGAAGCGATCGACGCCGGTGCGGTGCAGGACGCGACCTTGGCGGTGCGCTTCGAGGACGCAGGCAATCTGCATGCGGCGACGGCGCGGATCGAGGAAGGCGAACTGATCGACGAGGCGATCGATGCGGCGTCCTTCGACGGCGGCACGCTCGACGTGGGGTTCGCGAACAGCGGCAACGTCACCGGTGGCACGCTGGCCGTCGTCCATGGCGAACTGATCGACGAGGCGGTCGACCTGCAGGGCACGCTCGCGCGTGCGCACCTGCGCCTGGACATGGCCGACGCCGGCAACGCCCGGGTCGAGACGCTGGACATCGTCGAGGGCGAACTGGTCGACGAGTTGCTGGACCTGGTCGATGCGCGCGATGCCAGCGCGGAACTGCGCGTACGGCGCAGTGCCAACGCGGGCGGTGCGCTGTCGGCGTCGGGTCAACGCGTGTCGGTCGTATATGGCGAGTTGATGGATGAGGTGATCGACGCGGCGGGCGCGCTCGACGGATTCGCCGGCGTCGTCGACCTGGGCGAGGTCGCCAACGCGCGCGCCGCACACATCGCGCTGCAGGGTGCGCAATTGCTCGACGGCGTGTTGGACGCGGCGGCGCTGCGCGTCAGCGAACTCGGCCTGCAGCTGGCCGATGTGGCCAACGCGCGCTATCGGGATGCCATGGAGATGCGGGAAAACAGCACGCTGTTGGGGACGCTGGCCGACGTGGACAGCCGCGATGCCGCCTCGCAGATCGCCACGGTGGTCGTGGCCAGCGGGGAGGCGATCCAGGTGCCGTAGCGCGCGCCTGGCGAGCAGTGCGACGGCCGGTGGCTGCGCTGCGACCAGCGCCGCATCGTTTGGGCGCTGCATCGTTCGTCTGGATGCGTCGTGACGGGTGGCGGCGCTGGTGATGTCCATCCTTGCCACGATCAAGCGGGCGCGTCATGCCCCATAGGCGTGGCTTCAGCCGCGACGGGACTTCCCGGTGACACGGGGCGCGGCTGAAGCCTCTCCTACACACGGGGCTTTGTCGTTAGTGGATGTTCGCTTCCGTCGCGATGGCCATCGCCGGGAAACCTGTCGCGGCTGATTCCCAACAAGGAGCCAAGAACCGCGCCTACGGCGTGTCTGAGCAAGCGCGGCGTGGCAGCGATCAGCGCGTGTCGGCCTGCAGCTCCCGCCGCGCCGCGGCGATCGCCGCGATCCGCGCCTTGGCCAGCGCCTCGCCGATCTGCGGGCCGCTCAGCCCCTGTGCGGCCAGATCGCGCGCGTTCACCGCCAGCGCGGCCGCATGCAGGCGCTGCAGGTCGCGGCCCTGCGGGTAGTCGGCGTCCTCGCTGCCGAGGCGGCCGCGCTTGTCGGCCTCGCACACCCGCGCCAGTTGCGCGATGCGCTCGGGCTTGCGGAAGCCGTCGCAGCGCTGCAGCAGTTCGTGCACGGTGCGGTCGCGCAACTCGGCCAGGCGATGCACGTTCAGATGCTCGCGGCAGGCGATCTCGGCCAGTTGCCGGTGTTCCTGCGGCACCTTCAAACGCTCGCACAGCGCGCGCAGCGGGGCCAGGCCGCGTTGCTCGTGCATCAGGTGGCGCGGCCATTCCTCGGGCGGCGTCAGCGCCTTGCCCAGGTCGTGGGTCAGCGCGGCGAAGCCGACCAGCGCATCGCCCGGCGCCAGTCGCGCGGCCATGTCGCTGACCAGTTCCTGGTGGCGGCCGGTGTCGATCTCGGGATGGTACTCGGCGCGTTGCGGCACCCCGTACAGCGCATCCAGCTCCGGCAGCACCCAGCGCAGCGCCTCGGCCTCGCGCAGCGTGTGCAGGAACGCCGAGGGCTGGGCCGAGGTCAGGCTGCGCCGCAGTTCCTGCCACACGCGTTCGGGCACCAGCGTTTCCAGTTCGCCGCTGGCGGCCATCGTGCGCATCAGCGCCAGGGTCTCGTCGGCGACGCGGAACCCCAGCGGCGCCAGCCGCGCCATGAACCGCGCCGCGCGCAGCACCCGCAACGGATCCTCGGCGAAGGCGGGGCCGACATGGCGCAGCACCCGCTGCTCGAGATCGCGCGCGCCGCCGTAGGGATCGACCAGGCGCCCATCGGCCTCGTCGCGGGCGATGGCGTTGATGGTGAAATCGCGCCGCTGCAGGTCTTCCTCCAGCGTCACCGACGGATCGGCCTGCACCACGAAGCCGTGGTAGCCGCGCCCGGCCTTGCGCTCGGTGCGCGCCAGCGCGTACTCCTCGCCGCTGCGCGGATGCAGGAACACCGGGAAATCGCGGCCGACCTGCTTGTAGCCCAGCTCCAGCATCTGCTGCGGGGTGGCGCCGACCACCACCCAGTCGCGGTCGCCGGGCGGCTGGCCGAGCAGGGCGTCGCGGACGGCGCCGCCGACGAGGTAGGTTTTCATTGGGGGGCGGGAATGGGGAGTCGGGAATCGGGAATGGTAAAAGCAGGTTGACTAGATCCGATGCCTTGCTGGCGCGCGAGCACAGCAGCTCGGGCGATCGCGCGCGATGTGTCGTTGCGATTCCCCATTCCCTATTCCCGATTCCCGGCCGCCGCACCGGCGGCCTCACACACAAACTTCTTCCGCGGCACATCCAGCTTGCCAAGCATGCGCTCGGTGACCGGCAGGGCGTCGCCGTTGAGGCGCCAGTCGTAGATCACGCTGAAGGCCAGGATGCGCGCGACGTACTCGCGGGTTTCCTTGTAGCTGACCGTCTCGATCCAGAAGTCGGGGTCGTGGCCCGGGCGCTGGGTCTGCCAGCGCGAGGCCGGTCCGGGGCCGGCGTTGTAGGCGGCGATGGTCAGGTAGGGCAGGCCGTAGGTGTTGAGCAACTGGCGCAGGTAGGCGGTGCCGATGGCGATGTTGGTGTCCGGGTCGTACAGGCTGGCGGCGCCGCCGTAGCCGGCCAGGCCGAGGTTGCGGGCGATGCTGGCGCCGGTGGCCGGCACCACCTGCATCAGGCCCATCGCGTTGGCCGGCGAGCGTGCGTTCGGATTGAACACGCTCTCGGCGCGGATCTCGGCGGCGACCCAGGCCGGGTCGATCGCGTTCCTGCCGGCTTCGCGGCGAATGGTCTCGGCGTGGTGCAGCGGGAAGCGCAGCGTGTACAGGCGCTGCTCCTCCGGGCGCTTGCCGAGCCCGAACACCGCGCGGTCGAACCAGCCGTTGGCGCTGGCCACTTCCACCGCCAGGCGCCGCTGGGTGTCGTCGAAGCGGCTCAGCGCATCGTTCCACTCGGCCACCGCCCAGCCGGCGCGGTCGATCTTGAACAGCTCCAGCGCGCGGATCAGCGCCGGGTCGCGCGCCACTGCCGCCTGCGCCTGCGCGCTGTCGTTCGGCTCCCACGGGCACAGCGCGTACGGTTGCTTGAGCCGGTCGGCGGCCAGGAAGCCGTGGAAGGTGGCGGATTTCGCCGCTTCGCGGTACAGCCGCTGCGCCTCGCTGGCGTTGCCGGTCTTTTCCGCCAGCCGCGCCTCGAAATACTGCCAGCGCGAATCGCTGCGCTGCGCCGGCGGCATCTTGCGGATCGCGGCCAGCGCCGCCGGCCAGTCGCCGCGCGCCATCGCCTCGCGCGCGCGCCACTCGTGCAGGCGCTCGTCGTAGGCGGACTCGGGCACGGCGTTGAGCCGGCGCGCCGAATCGGGGCCGTACGAGGCCACCGTCCACAGCGCGATCTGGTACAGCACCGCGCCACGCTGCGCCTCGCTGAACTGCAGGGCCTGGGCGAACTGCGGCAGTTGCCGCTCGGCCGCGTCCGGGTCGGCCTTGGCCAGTTTCTCCAGCCCGTCCACCGCCACCTTGCGGCTGCGCTCGGTCTTAGGCCAGCCCAGCGCACGCGGATGCACCGCGTCCAGGAACGCGGCGTAGTCGTTGGCCAGGGCCAGCTCGGCGGCGGGCAGGCCGCGCGCGGCGGCACGCATCACCGCCGGCTGCTGCGCGTCCGCGGCGGCTTCCACGCGCGCCCAGCGCAGCGCATCGGTCATGCCGCCGCGCGCCTGCAGCACCGCGAACACCGGATCGCAGGCGTCGGGCAGCGACTTGCCGGCGTTGCGCCACAGCGCCTGCGCTTCGTCCACCCATTGCGCGTCGGCGCGACCGGTGGCCTGGCGCGCGTTGAGCTGGGCGCAGCGCAGGCCCAGGTTCTCGGTGGGTTTCCAGTTCGCCAGCAGCGCCGGCCAGTCCTCGCGCCGCGCCAGCGCCGGCAGCCACAGCGCGCGGAAGCTTTCGGCCACCGGCTGCCCGGCGTAGCGCTTGAGGAAGTCCTGTGCCTGTGCATCGGACACCTTGTCGATGTTGCGGCGCAGGTTGGCGTACTCCAGCCAGCCGTACAGCGGATGCTGCTTGAACGCGGCCGCGCGGACCGGATCGAAACGGCCTTGCTCGGCGTCGTCGATCGCCGAGCGGATCGCCGGGCGTTGCGCGTCCAGGGACTGGGCGAGGGCGGAAACCGGGCCGCACACCGCGGCGACGAACAGCAGGAGAGACGTGCGCAGGATCATGCGCGGGACTATACCGAACGCCGATGAATCGCCGTTTCAACTGGCGATGGCGACACTGTCGCATCCGCCAGCACGGCTGCGACGATGGGGGGCCGCGTCGCCCAGGTGGGCCGGCGAGTGCGCTGGAGGCATCGAGGTCATCGTGGCGACCGACGGAGCCACGGCACGTGGTGTCAGTGCGATGCCCTGCAGCGTTTGCAGATCGGCATCGCGCGCCGGGCCGTCCGGTGCCCCGGCACGGGCGGGTGAGGCGCGGAGGCAACTTCGTGCGCTTGAGCGCTGCGGGACGCTTCGCGCCGTACCCTCACCCCAACCCCTCTCCCGGGGGGAGAGGGGCTTGAGCGTGCGGGGCGCCGCGTAAGCCATCGAGACCGCACTTCCCTTCTCCCACCGGGAGAAGGTGCCCCGCAGGGGCGGATGAGGGTACGAGCGCCGCTGTGGACAACGACAGCTAACGCAGCCAGGCATTGCGAGGCGCTTCGCGCCGTACCTTCACCTCAACCCCTCTCCCGGGGGAGAGGGGCTTCGGCATTGCGTCGCCGTTTGACGGGGTCTCGCGACCCCGTGTCTACCAGATCGACCAGTCGTCGCGACGGCCCGCGCTTTGCCCGCCGGATGCTTGCACGGCGTTTACGATTTGTTTACAAGGAATGCCACGCCGTCGCGGTGCAGGGGGTCGCAGCGGCCGACCCACATCCTTTCTGGAGAGAGAGACGGATGAATTTCCTGCACCGCCATCCTTTGGTCTTCGCGGTCTCCATGACGCTGCTCGGCGGCGTCTCCGCCACCGCCGGGGCCCAGCAACAGACGCCCCCGGCTGCCCCCAGCAGTGCCACCACCCTCGACAGCGTCCAGGTCACCGGCACCCGCATCCGCCGCGCCGAAGTGGAGGGCCAGGTGCCGGTGCAGACCCTGAGCCGCGCCGACATCGAACGCACCGGCCTGACCTCCATCGGCGATGTGCTGCAGGAACTCACCGCCTCCGGTTCGGCCTTGAACGCCAAGTTCAATTCCTCCGGCAATTTCGGTTTCCCGCCCGACGGCAGCGGCGTCGGCGCCGGTTCGGCGCAGGTGGATCTGCGCCATCTGGGCGCCAAGCGCGTGCTGGTGCTGGTCGACGGCATGCGCTGGGTCAACGAGTCCTCCGCCTCGGGCGTGGGCGCGGCCACCGACCTCAATACCATTCCGCTGGCGATCGTCGAACGCGTGGAGGTGCTGGAGGACGGCGCCTCGTCGCTGTACGGCTCGGACGCCATCGCCGGCGTGGTCAACATCATCACCCGGCGCAATTTCGAAGGTGGCCAGGTCACGCTGAACTACGGCGAGTACGACAAGGGCGACGGCGCCAACAAGGGCGTGGACCTGGCCTGGGGCCACAGCACCGTGCGCACCAGCCTGTTCCTCGGCGCCAGCTACACCAAGCAGGATCCGATCTACGCCCGCGACCGTGCGCAGTCGCTGTATCCGATCCCCGGCACCGGCCTGACCTTCGGCAGTTCGGCCACGCCGGACGGGCGCTTCATCTTCGTCGATCCCAACACCGGCGCCGAGCAGAACCTGACGCCGAACAGCGGCGTCGGCGCGCCGCGCTACGACGGCGCCGGCGGCTGTACCCGCAGCGACGACTACCACTGCTTCACCACCGCCGACCGCTACAACTTCGCCGCGTCCAACCTGCTGCTGACGCCGTCCGAGCGCAAGGGCGTGTTCGGCCAGTTCCGCTTCTTCTTCAACGACGACGTGCAGTGGTACCTGAAGCTGCTCGGCAACCGCCGCGAATCGACCAACCAGGCCGCGCCGGAGCCGATCTTCCTCGGGCCCGACGCCGGCACCGGCAATCCGCTGGCCGACAACATCGTCATCTCCGCCGCCAACCCGTACAACCCGTTCGGCTTCGCGCTGGACTCGGCCAGCAACCTGATCATGATCGGGCGCCGCCCGGTGGAAGGCGGCCCGCGCGTGTTCGAGCAGCGCGTGGACACCCAGTACGTCGGCACCGGCTTCATCGGCAGCTTCGAGAGCGCCGACCGCACCTGGTTCTGGGACGTCAACGGCGCCTACAGCAAGAACAAGGCCGAGCAGACCAACTACGGCAGCTACAACATCTACAACATCAACCTGGCGCTGGGCGATCCGGCGGCGTGCGCGGCGGTGGCCGGCTGCGTGCCGCTGAACATCTTCGGCGGCGCCGGCAGCATCACCCCGGACATGCTGCGCTGGATCCAGCCGGTGGTGCACGACCGCAGCCAGAACGAACTGACCCAGTTCACCGCCAACCTCAGCAGCGACCTGTTCCGGCTGCCGGCCGGCGCGGTGTCCTTCGCCACCGGCGTGGAGTACCGCAAGTACGAGGGCTTCTACCGCCCCGATCCGCTGACCGTGATCGGCCACTACAACGGCGTGCCGTCGCTGCCGACGCAGGGCAGCTACGACGTCAAGGAGGCCTACCTCGAACTGAGCGTGCCGATCTTCGCCGACTCGCCGCTGGGCGACAAACTGGACCTGAGCCTGGCCGGGCGCTATTCCGACTACTCCACCTTCGGCGGCAAGTTCACCCCGAAGTACGGCCTGCGCTGGCAGGTGGCGCCGGACTTCGTGCTGCGCGCCAGCTATGCCGAAGGCTTCCGCGCACCCAGCATCGGCGAACTGTACGGCTCGGCCGCGCGCGCCGACCTGACCCTGTCCGACCCGTGCTCGATCGGCCTGGGCGGCACCGCGCCGCGCGGCAGCGCCAGCAACTGCGCCGCGCTCGGCGTGCCGGCCGGCTACCAGCAGGCCAACTCGCAGATCTCGGTGACCACCGGCGGCAACCGCGCGCTGGAGCCGGAGAAGGCGCGCAGCTTCAGTGCCGGCTTCGTCTGGAGCCCGTGGTTCGCCAGCAACGTGCCGTGGTCGGACCGCTTCGACGTGGAGGTGACCTTCTACCGCCACGACATCGACGGCGCGATCCAGGCGATCAATGCGCAGACCCAGCTCGACCTGTGCGTGGATACGCTGTCGCCGACCTACTGCGACGGCATCACCCGCGCCTCCACCGGCGGCATCAACGGCTTCAACAACCGGCTGACCAACCTCGGCTCGATCAAGACCGACGGCTGGGACGTGGACCTGTTCTGGAACTCGCCGGAAACCGCCGCCGGCCGCTTCAAGGTCGCCTGGCAGAACACCTTCGTCACCCGCTACGTCGCCACCGGCGCCGCCGGCCAGGTGCAGCCGCAACGCCCGGGCGTGGAAGTGGTGGACAGTTCCATTCCCGAGTGGACCAGCAACCTCAGCCTGGACTGGTCGCTTGGCCGCTGGAATGCGTCGTGGACGCTACGGCACATCTCCGCGCTGACCGAGCAGTGCGGCGATGCGGTCGCGTTCCCGGTGTGCAGCGACCCGGTCGCCGGCACCAACACGCTGGATGCGATCACCTACCACGACCTGCAGGTCGGCTACCGCTTCGACTGGCTCAAGGGCCTGACCCTCAGCGGCGGCGTCAACAACGTCTTCGACAAGGACCCGCCGATCTGCCTGTCGTGCTCGCTCAACGGCTACGACGCCTCCACCTACGGCATCCCCGGCGGCCGCTATCTGTACGTGCGCGCGGATCTGAAGTTCTAGTCGCTGCCCGCGCGATTGCGCCTTGCGGGCGCACGTGTGTGCTCGCGCAAGGCACTGCGGATGCGATGGAGGGGAGCGACGCCTGGGGATGCCCGTAGGAGCGGCTTCAGCCGCGACGGGCGTTCCCGGTAAGCCCGTCGCGGCTGAAGCCGCTCCTGCAGGATGCGTCCCGGCGTGCCCATAAGCAGCTCGCGTCTTGTTGGGGACGGGCTCCCGAATATCCCGGGGCGCGGGGTCTGCCGTGCAAGTCGGGCGCGTCGGGTCGGGGCTGCAGCCCCTCCTTCATGAGGAAGCTCTCCCTCATGAGCACGCCTGGGCGATGGTGCGCTTCAGCGCAGCAAGTGCTGCGGCACTTCGATCTCGGTGGCCACGGCGAGGTGGTCGGAGAAGGCGGCGGGCACGGCGCGCTGTGCGTTGCAGCGCAGGCCGTCGCTGACCAGGATGTGGTCGATGGCGCGCTGCGGGCGCCAGCTGGGGAAGGTCGGCACCACGCAGCCCGGCGGTTGCAGCCGGGTGCGCTGGTAGAGGAGCTGCATTTCCGGGCGGTCGGCGACGCAGTTGAAGTCGCCCATCAGCACCACGTTGGGATGATCGGACAGCAGTTCGGCGATGAACGCCAGTTGCGATGCGCGCGAGTTCGCGCCCAGCGACAGGTGCGCCACCGCCACCGCCAGGCCTTCGGCGCCGTTGCCGAATTTGGCCAGCAGCACGCCGCGCCCGCCGAGCCGACCGGGCAGGGCGTGGTCCTGCACTTCCACCGGCTCCAGCCGGCTGAGCAGGCCGTTGGCGCTGGAGGCCACGCCGCCGACGCGCCGGTTCGGCTGGTGGCTCCAGTAGTTGAAGCCGCCGCGTTCGGCCAGGTAGTGGGTCTGGTTGGTGAAGCCCGAGCGCAGGCTGCCGGGGTCGGCCTCCTGCAGGCCGACGATGTCGTGGTCGCTGGCCAGCTGCGCGATCGCGTCCAGGCTGCTGCGCTTGCGCCCGGCCGGCAGCGCATGCGACCAGCTGCGGGTCACGTAGTCGCTGTAGCGGCGCGTGCTGGAACCGGCCTGGATGTTGGCGGTCAGCACGCGCAGCGTGCGGGTGGCGGGAGCGGTCACGGCGGTGCGGCCCGGCGAACGGCGCTTACTTGGCCATCGCCGCGCGTTCGCGCGCGATCAGGTGATCGGCGATGCGCAGCATGTCGTCGTAGCTCTTGCCCTTGACCAGGTACTTGCCGTTGATGATCAGCGACGGCGTGCCGGTGATGCCGCTGCGGGTGGCGAACTGCTTGGCGCGGTTGGTCTTGGTGGCCACCGCGAAGCTGCCCATGGTATCGGCGAACTGCTTCGGGTCCACGCCGTACTTGGCGTAGAAGTTGGCGATGTCCTGCACCGAGTCGCGGCCGCGCTCGCCCTTCAGGGTCTCGTCGACGTGGATGGCCTTGTACAGCGCATCGTGGGTCTTTTCCTGCACGCCCAGCGCCTCGGCGGCGTAGAACGCGCGGGCGTAGTCGTCCCAGGTGCCGCCGAACATCGCCGGCACGTACACGAAGCGCACGTCGGACGGCAGGCCGGCCTTCCACGGACCGATCAGCGGCTGGAAGCGCGCGCAGGCCGGGCAGACGTAGCCGAAGATTTCGGCGACCTCGATCTTGCCGTTGGTCGGCTGGAACGGCTGGCCGCCCGGGATGTCGACATAGTCGGTACCGGCCACCGGCTCCGGACCGTTCGGGGTCCTGGCGGCGACCGGCTTGGCCGGGGCGGCGCTGTCGCCTTCGGCGGCGGCGGGCTGCGCGGCGGCATCGGCGGTGGTGGCCGCGGGGGCGGCCGGCGTTTCGGCGGGCGCGGCGGCGGCGTCGTTGCCGGCGGCAGGCGCGGCCGGCGCCGCGGTGGTGCCGGAGGCCGGGGCGACGGTGTCGGCAGTGCCGTCCTGGGCCTTGCATGCGACCAGGATCGGCAGCAGGGCCATCAGGGTCAGGGCGAAGCGGGTCTTCATCGGCGACATCTCCAGCAGGATGGGGGGAAATGCCGGACGCGCCGCAAGCGCGGTCCGGCTACCCCGTCATGATGCCATGGCGTGGATGAAGCGCCGTGCGCCGATTACTTGCCAGCGCGCTCGCGGGCGATCAGCGCGTCGGTGATGCGCAGCATGTCCTCGAAGTTCTTGCCCTTGACCAAGTACTTGCCGTTCACGATCAGCGCCGGGGTGCCGGGGATGTCGGCGCGCACGGCGAAATCGCGCGCGGCCTTCACCTGCGCGGCGACCTGCGGGCTCTGGTAGGCGGCGATGAAGGCCTGCGGCTTGACCCCGAAGTCGGCGTAGAAGGTGGCCAGTTCCTCCGGCGCCACGTTCTGCACCGGCACGCTGTGCTTGTCGTGGATGGCCTCGAACATGGCGCGGTGGCTGCGGCTCTGCACGCCCAGTTGCTGCGCGGCGAAGAAGGCGGCGGCGAAGCTGTCCCAGTAGCCGCCGAACGCCGCCGGCACCAGGGTCAGGCGCACGTCCTTGCCCTGCTTGCCGGCCCATTCCTCCAGCAGCGGCTCGAAATGCGCGCAATGCGGGCAGGGGTAGCCGAACACTTCCGCCACCTCGATCTTGCCGGCCAGCGGCGCGAACGGCTTGGGATCGGCGATCAGCGTGTAGTTCTCGCCCTCCACCGCGGTGGCGGACTTGGGTTGCGCGCAGGCGCTCAACGGCAGCAGGGCGAGCAGGCACAACAGCAGGCTGGGCAATCGGTTCATGCAATCTCCAATGGCAAAAAACGCGCGCCGGTCGTCGGGACCGGCGCGAAGGGGAAACGGGAGCCGGCGCCGCCGCAGCGGCGCACAGTCAGGATTGTTGCGCGGGCGCCGGCTGCTGTGGCGTTGCCGCCGCAGGCGCCACCTGCGCGGCGGCCGCATCGTCGGCGCGGTCGTGCAGGCCCTGCAGATAGCTGCCCAGCGCCTTGATCTCCTGGTCGGTCAGCGGCTTGGCCACCTGCGCCATGATCTTGAACAGGGTCGGATCGCGTTCCTGGGTGGTGCCGGCCTGGTATTCCTGCAGGCGCCGCGCCACGTAATCGGCGTGCTGGCCGCCCAGGTGCGGATACGCCGGGCCGGGGTTGCCGGCGCCGGCCGGGCCGTGGCAGGCCATGCACGCGGGAATGCCGCGGCTCGCATCGCCGCCGCGGTACAGCTGCTGGCCGACCTCGTAGAACTTCATGCCCGCGTACGGACCGTCGGCGATCACCGCATCGTCGGCGATGCCGGCGCCGGCCTTCTGCGTGGCGAAGTAGGCGCCGATATCGCGCATGTCCTGCGCGCTCAGCGGCTGCACGAACGGCACCATCGCCGCGACCGCGCCGCTGGTGCGCTCGCCGTGGGCGATCAGCGCCATCTGCCGCGCGCTGTAGCGCTCCATCTGGCCGGCGATGCGCGGATACATGGCGATGGCGGGATTGCCGTCCGGGCCATGGCACGCGGCGCAGGCCGCGGCCTTGGCCTGGCCGGCCTTGGGGTCGCCCCAGGCGGCCTTGCCGACGTCGCCCTCCAGCGGCGTGGTGCGCACCGGAGCGTTGTCGGGAATGGGCACCACCGAGGTCTGCGCGAACGCGACCGCGGCGGCGACGGAAACGGCTAGACCGGCAAAGGCAAGAACGCGAGCGTGGCGCATTGCTGAAGCTCCGTATGACCCGACCCCGCGGCTGCCAGGCCGGCGACCGCACTCGCGCGATTATCGGCATGCCGCGCCCCGGCGGTCAACGAAGCCCGCCCGGGGCCGCGGACGTGCGATCCTAGGGGGATGTCGCTGATCCTCGAACGTGCCCACTACCTGCTTTCCGCCCACAATGCCCGCCAGTTGCCGGAGGACGGTGGCTGGGAAGTGGCCTTCGCCGGCCGCTCCAACGCCGGCAAGTCCAGCGCGCTGAACGCGCTGACCCGGCAGAACGCCCTGGCCCGCGTCTCCAAGACGCCCGGCCGCACCCAGCAGCTGGTGTTCTTCCAGGTCCAGCCCGAGCGCTACCTGGTGGACCTGCCCGGCTACGGCTACGCCAAGGTGCCGCTGGAGTTGCAGGCGCACTGGCAGAAGTTCATCGACACGTATTTCCGCACCCGCGAGGCCCTGCGCGGGCTGGTGGTGGTGATGGACATCCGCCATCCGCTCAAGGACTACGACCGGCAGATGCTCGGTTACGCGGTGCAGCGCGGCCTGCCGGCGCATGCGCTGCTGACCAAGGCCGACAAGCTCGGCCGCGGCCAGCAGGCGCAGGCGCTGCAGCAGGTGCGCAAGGAATTGGCCAGTGCGTTCGGCGACACGGTCAGCGTGCAGGCCTTCTCCGGCGAGAGCCGCCAGGGCGTGGACGAGGCGCGTGGCATCGTCGGTAGATGGCTGGGACTGGAGACGGAGCCGAGCGCCGCGTAGTCAGTGCGGCGGTGCTGGGCGAAGCCTCGTCCACCCGAACTGCGCGAGACGCTTCGCGCCGGACCCTCCCCCCAACCCCTCTCCCGCGGGGAGAGGGGCTAGCGCTTTCCCTTCTCCCGTCGGGAGAAGGTGCCCCGAAGGGGCGGATGAGGGTACGGGCGCAGCCTCGTGCGCCCGAACTTCGCGAGACGCTTCGCGCCGGACCCTCACCCCAACCCCTCTCCCGGGGGGGAGAGGGGCTAGCGCTTTCCCTTCTCCCGTCGGGAGAAGGTGCCCCGAAGGGGCGGATGAGGGTACGGGCGCAGCCTCGAGCGCCCGAACTCCGCGAGACGCTTCGCGTCGGACCCTCACCCAAATCCCTCTCCCGCGGAGAGAGGGGCCAGTACCTAACTCCTTACTCCCACAGGGAGAAGACCATCCTCAAGGCGCGACCGGCAACGGCGAGAATTCGGCCGGCACCCAGGCGAACGCCTCGCCCTCGCGGCGCACATGGCCCAGCCCCGGGAACGGCAGGTGCGCGCCCGCCACCCACCAGCCGTGGTCCGCGGCCTGCGCCAGCATGCGCTTGCGCGCGGCGATCGCCGCGTCGCGGTCGCTGTCGGCCTCGTACGCCGCCTGCGGTTGCGCGAACTGCACCGCGTGGTAGTGCACCAGGTCGCCCCACACCAGCAACTGCTGCCCCGCGCCGCCATCGAAGCGGTACGACACGTGCCCGGGCGTATGCCCGTGGGTATCCAGTGCTACCGCGCCGCCGGGCAGCGCATCGCCGGGGCGGAACCGGCGCAGCCGCTGCGTGGCCTGGTACGGCGCCACCGCCGCACGCGCCAGCGGGAAGGCGAAGCGCAGCATCTGCGGTGCGCCGGCAGCGCTGGCCGGATCGAGCCAGTACGCGGCGTCGGCGGCGCTCAGCCACACCGTCGCGTTGGGATAGGCGGGCTGGCCCTGCGTGTCGAGCAAGCCGCAC
Organism: Xanthomonas sp. NCPPB 901; assembly: GCF_056725085.1. Taxonomy (NCBI): domain Bacteria; kingdom Pseudomonadati; phylum Pseudomonadota; class Gammaproteobacteria; order Lysobacterales; family Lysobacteraceae; genus Xanthomonas; species Xanthomonas sp. NCPPB 901. Next base: position 1,041,723 of record NZ_CM161511.1, read on the forward strand.
AGGTGGTCGGGATGCGCGTGGGTGAGCAGCACGTCGTCGACCTGCTCGGGCGCGTAGCCGGCCGCGCGCAGGTTGGCCAGCACCTGGCCGAGTCCGGGGCCGAAGCAGGTCGCGGTGCCGGTGTCGACCAGGGTCAGGTGGGTGCCGTCCTGGATCAGATAGGCGTTGACCGCGGTCTGCAGGCCCTTGTCGTTCTCCGGCACGTAGTGGTGGTCGAGCAGGCGCGCGATCGCCTGCGGGGGGATGTTCGCCAGTTGCGCGCGCGGCAGCGCCACGGTGCCGTCGAACAGGGCGGTGACGCGCAACCGGCCGATCGCCTGGCGATACACGCCGGGCACCTGCGTTTGGGGAGCCGGCGCGGCGGCATGGGCGGGGGACGGCAGCGTCAGCGCCGCGCCGGCGCTCAGGGCCAGCGCGCACAGCGCGCGCAACGGAAACACGGACATGGGGATTTCCCGGTAGGGCGGCAGGCGCCGCGGTACCGGCATGCTGCGCTCGCGTCGCTGCGCGATTCGCTCATTCCGCTGCGCGCGGCGCTCAGCGCCGACGCGGCTCAGTTGCCGATGCTGGACGGGTCCAGGCCGTAGCGTTGCTGGAAGCGTTGGCTGAAGCTGCGCACCGAGCGATAGCCGGCGTGCGCGGCGACCGTCTTCAGCGGCCAGCGCGTGGTGTATAGCAGCTGCATCGCATGCGCCAGGCGCGCATCGGCGAGCAGTTCGCGCAAGGAGGTGCGTTCGCCGGCCAGGTGCCGGCGCAGGGTCGCGCCGCTCAGGCCCAGACTCTCCTCGATGTCGCGCGAACGCCAGGCGCGTTGCGGCTGCGCGGCGATCAGGTCGCGCACCTGCGCGGCCACGCTCGGCGCCGGCGGCAGCAGCAGGCCGCCGTGGCCGCGCCGGCACAGCGCCACCACCAGCGTCGCCAGCGCCAGCCGCGCCTCGGTGTAGCGGCCGTCCTGCAGCGCCTGCCGCCATTGCAGCAGGGTGCTGCCGACCTCCTCGGCGCGCAGGCGCGCCAGTTCCGCGCCGGCGGCGGGCAGCGGTTCGTTCCACAGCACGCGGGCGGCGCTCAGCGCTTCCTCGCACAGCGGCACCAGCACGCTCAGATACAGGCCGCTGTGCGGATCCGGGATGTTGACCACATCGATGCGGCAGCGCCGCGTCACCAGGAACAGGTCGCCCGGCACGAACTCCAGGGCCTGTGTGGCGGTGCGCACCTGCTTGCGCCCCTGCAGCAGGATCGCCAGCTGCGGCCGCGGGATCTCCACCGAGCGCGCACCGTGTTCGCGACGCGCGCTGATGCAGGCGTAGCCCTCGGCCTGCGCGCAGTCGGCCAGGCTGGCCAGGCGCGCCAGCAGCAAGGCGTCGGAAGAAGTGGTGTCGGCCATGGCCACGATGCTACCTCAGGGCGCTGCACGCGCTCGGCCAGGCACGTCGAACGCGCGGTCGATGGCGCCGCTGACGAGCATCGCCGCCGCGCCACGGAACACCAGCCGCACCGCACCGCTGCGCCGTCCCGCAGCGCCCGCCCCCCACACCGGATGCGACGTAGAGCGGCTAACAAAACGTCGCGAGCGGTCGCCAGGCGGGCGTGGACGGCGCACAGCAGCCGCAGTGCAACAGTGGTACTTGGGGATTCCGAGTACCGTCCGCGCCCGTCCGGCGGCGGCGTAGCCGCTTTGTTGGCTGCTCTTACCTGGGAGGTTGCATCAGCTCGATGGTGATCCCGTCGGGACCGCTGACGTAGGCGACCACGGTTCCGGCGCGTGGACCGGCCTGGATCGGCCGCGCAGATCCTTTCAGGTGCCATCCGTGCGCCTGGATCCTGGCGATTGTCAGCTCGATATCCGCCACGGTGACCGCAAGATGCGCCGCGCCGATCGCGCCAGCACTCTCGGGGGCCTTGCCCAAGCGGCTGGCGGTCGAGTACTCCAGAAGTTCGATGGGAAACCCGGCAGGCGAGACCACCAGCGCCATGCGGCAACGCGGATCGTCGACACCCGTGACCTCTCGCAGGAACTCGCCGCCCATTTCGCCGGTGCGAACGAGTTCGAAGCCCATGGCCTGCGTCCAGAACTTGATCGCCTCATCCAGCGATGAAACGGAAAATCCCGTGTGGTCGACGGCGACGGTACCGGTGTTGATTTTCAGGACTCCACTTCTGTGCTGTTTCCAGGGATGGGGGCGCTGGCCTTGCCGTCTGCCCTTTGCGTCTGGCTGGGTCGGACGTGCCTGTCGTCGCCATCGCAGCCACCAGCAGTATTACGGCAACACAGTGCGATTCCAAACGCCAGCGCAGGCGGCCAGGCAAGCCTGCGGCAAGGTGGGGTGAGAGCCGCTGGCGGCCATGGATGGGGATGCTACCGCAGGGCGCTGCGCGCACTCACACATGCACGCCGAACGCATGGCCGATGGCGCCGCTGGCGAGCATCGCCGCCGCGCCCCAGAACACCACCCGCACCGCGCCGCGCAGGCCCGAGGCGCCGCCGGCGCGCGCGGCCAGCGCGCCGGTCAGCGACAGGCCGATCAGGGTCGCTGTGCCGGTGACCCACAGTTGCCGGCCGTCCGGCGCCAGCCACGCGGCCACGATCGGCAGCGCCGCGCCGCTGCAGAACGCCGCCGCCGACGCGGCGGCCGCCTGCAGCGGGCGCGCGCGCAGGCTCTCGGTGATGCCGAGCTCGTCGCGCGCGTGCGCGCCCAGCGCATCGTGCGCGGTCAGCTGCTCGGCGACCTGGCGGGCAAGACCGGGATCGAGTCCACGCTGGCGATAGATCGCGGTGAGTTCGTCCAGTTCGCTCTGCGGATCCTCGTGCAGCTCGCGGCGCTCCAGCGCCAGGTCGGCGTGTTCGGTGTCGGCTTGGGATTGCACCGACACGTATTCGCCGGCGGCCATCGACATCGCACCGGCGACCAGGCCGGCGATGCCGGTGGTCAGCACCGTCGTCGCCGCCGCGCCGCTGCTGGCGACGCCGACCACCAGGCCGGCCACGGACAGGATGCCGTCGTTGGCGCCGAGCACGGCCGCGCGCAGCCAGCCGGCGCGGTCGGTGCGATGGCGTTCGGAGTGGGGAGGGCGCATGGCACTGCCTGTAACGAAACGGGTGGGGGAGACCGCAGCCTAGCCGAGCCGGTGCCGCGAACGCTTGCTGCGTCTCACTCTCGACGCCAGCGGCGGCGCGGCCGTGGAATGCTGCAGTACCGCCGGTAGCGACACGGGCCTCGCTCCCGGCACGCTATAGTGCGGGCCTTGCGGTGGCGGGGAATGGTCCCCACATCGCTCCACCCGCCGTGCGAGTCCTGCCCTTGTCGAGCCCCAGCCACGTTGCCGAGACGCCGATCACCGACCGTGCCGAACTGGTCCAGGTGTTGGCCTCCGGAGAAAAACCCGAGGCGCAGTGGCGCATCGGCACCGAACACGAGAAGTTCGGCTTCCGGCTGGACGACCTGCGGCCGCCGACCTTCGAGGGCGAGCGCGGCATCGAAGCCCTGCTGTTGGGCTTGACCCGCTTCGGCTGGGAGCCTGTGCAGGAAGCCGGGCACACCATCGCCCTGCTGCGCGACGGCGCCTCGGTGACGCTGGAGCCGGCCGGCCAGCTGGAACTGTCCGGCGCACCGTTGCCGACCATCCACGATACCTGCGTGGAAGTGGGCAGCCACCTCAACGAGGTCAAGCAGGTCGCCGACGAATTGGGCCTGGGCTTCCTCGGCATGGGCTTCCAGCCGAAGTGGCGTCGCGACGAGATGCCGTGGATGCCCAAAGGCCGCTACAAGATCATGCAGGCGTACATGCCCAAGGTCGGTGCGCTCGGCCTGGACATGATGACCCGCACCTGCACCGTGCAGGTCAACCTGGACTACGCCAGCGAAGCGGACATGGTGCGCAAGTTCCGCGTGTCGCTGGCGCTGCAGCCGATCGCCACCGCGCTGTTCGCCGATTCGCCGTTCGCCGAGGGCAAGCCCAACGGCTACCTCAGCTACCGCTCGCACATCTGGACCGACACCGACGCCGACCGCACCGGCATGCTCGATTTCGTGTTCGAGGACGGCTTCGGCTACGAGCGCTACGTCGACTACCTGCTCGACGTGCCGATGTACTTCTCCTACCGCGACGGCACCTACGTGGACGCCAGCGGGCAGAGCTTCCGCGATTTCATGCAGGGCAAGTTGCCGGCCTTGCCGGGCGCGTTGCCGACCCTGCGCGACTGGTCCGACCACATGACCACCGCGTTCCCGGAAGTGCGGCTGAAGAAGTACCTGGAAATGCGCGGCGCCGACGCCGGCCCGTGGGGCCGGCTGTGCGCGCTGTCGGCGTTCTGGGTCGGCCTGCTGTACGACGACGCGGCGCTGGGCGCGGCCTGGGACCTGGTCAAGGACTTCACCCTGGCCGAGCGCCATGCCCTGCGCGACGGCGTGCCGCGGCACGCGCTGAAGCTGCCGTTCCGCAACGGCACCGTGCAGGACCTGGCCGCCGAGGCGGTGAAGATTTCCCTGTCCGGCCTGCGCCGGCGCGCGCGCCTGAACCGCGACGGCCAGGACGAATCGCGCTTCCTGGAGCCGCTGGTGGAGATCCTGCATGGCGGCGAGACCGCGGCCGAGCGCAAGCTGGCGCTGTACCACGGCGCCTGGCGGGGCGACATCGACCACGTGTTCCGCGAGTTCGCGTACTGAGCGCAGCGCCGTACGCGCGTAAGCCAGCAGGACGATGACCGCGATCGAGGACATGGCGGGCCTGTTCCAGGACGAGCCGCCCACATGGGGCGGACGCGGCGACCCGTATCTGTGGCAGGAGATGGCGTCGACCTTCGCCTGCGTGCCGCTGCCGGCGACGGCGGCGCAGTGCGAGGCGCTGCTTGCCGACACTTTCGCACGCCTGGTCGGCACGGCGCTGGACGCCGCGGTGGAATCGGTGTTCGTGCCGCGGCTCAGCCATGGCGGCATGTCCTCGGGATACGTCAGCCTGGTGTTCTGGCGGGCGACCGCCATGCCGCTGTTGCTGGCGCGCCATGCCGCGGCGCTGGCGCAGCGACACGCGGGGGCCGCAACGCCGTAGGCGCCGTCATGGTGGCGACGAGTATTCCGCTCGCGCTAGGCGCCTTGCCACAGCCCATTCGCGCGCTGGTCGTGCCCCAGGTCGGGCAGCGGCGGGCCGACGGATTGCTGCAGATTTCTTCGGCTTCGCCTCTCTGTTCGTTTCGTGCGGCGTTCCGCTCGCACGTGGACCAGCGCCAGGCGCGGTGTTGTTCACCACGTTGGGAATGCTTGCCGCCTTCTTGATATCGGTACGTTCGGGCAAACGGCTTGCCGCTCCGGTGCATGCGGATGGCGCAACGTCGATCGTGGGTTGCGTCGGCCGGCTGGCCTGGCGTGCGGCCTCGCGTCTTGGCCATTGATGCGCCTGAATGGTGATGACGGCGGCCATGAGGCAGGCGACAATGCGGTATTGGTCTTCAGGGGGACGTCATGGGCCAAGCGCCGTCGCGATCCAGCTTCGTCACGATACTGGCCTGGATCTTCATCGCACTGTCCGGCTCCGGGACGTTGGTCGGCATCATGCAGGCCGTGGTCTTTTTCGCAGTGTTCGACCAGGCCGGTTTTGCCGAGACGATGCGTGCGCTTCCTCCGGAGATGCCGCCGGTCGCGGTGTTCTTGTTTTCCAACTTTCGTTGGCTATCCCTGGGGACATTGCTGCTCTCCGCATCGGCCCTTGCGAGCTCGATCGGCCTCTTGAAACGTCGAGGCTGGGCGCGGTGGTGCTTCATCGGCCTCATGCTGCTGGCGATCACGTGGAACTTGGTCGGTGCGGTCCTGCAGGTGCAGATGATCTCGTTCATGCAGAAGCAGCTCGCTGTTGCGCAGATGCACGGCGCGCCGGACATGCAGCCAATGGTGTGGGCCATGGCGGTGATGGGCATGGTCTTTGCCGCTATGTTCGTCGTACTGCACGGCTGGATCATCGCGCGCCTGCTTTCGCCGCCTGTCGCTGCCGAGTTCCGGCGTCCATTGCCGACCGGGGCCGGCAGCGGCACGCCGCCGATGCGCTGATCTGCAGTTTTCCGCGTTTTTCAGTAAACGTTGCCTCAGGCACGGAGAGCGGCATGGCGCGTGCGGATTGGTTCGAGTCGAAATGGCGGTGGCTCAAGCGATTCGGGGGCGCCGCTGGATTGGGGGCGTGCTCATCGTCGTTGGCGCGAGCACGGAGCATGAGGTGATCGTCGCTGTCGGAGGGCTCCTGGCGGTGCCGCTTATGCTCTGGCTCTTCATCATTCCGATCCTGCATTGGAAGGATCGCCATGTGGGCGAACGGAGTGGCGCATGGGGCGCACTGCCGGTGTGCGAGACTCGCAGCAGCGGTTCTCGGCGCCATCGGGGAGGATTGGCCGGCGTTCTGGCTGCGTTGCTCGGATGCATGACGTCCGCGCATGCGATGAGCCGATGCCCCCCCGAGTTCGGTCCCAAGGATCCGCGCATCGATCTGCTCGGATGGGCGGTGGTCGCCAGCGGCGTGCTGCTGGGCGGCTGGCTGTGCGTGCACGTGGTGCGGCGCTCGCGCGGGCTGCGCAGATGGCGGCGCGTGGCGGTCGTTCTGGCCGGCGGCGTGGCGATGCTGCTGCTGTGGAGTGGCAGCCTGGGCCTGGCGATTGCGTGGTTCTTCCTGCGGTGCTAACACTGCCGGCCTCGGTGCGTGCGCGCCGGGTCCGCGGTCCGCGGAGGCACGGGCCACGCCAGCAGGGGACATCGATGAGCGATCCATACAATTCTTCGCCGCCGCGCGCGACGACCTCTCAGTTGAACGATGCGATGGTGACCACCGCGCTGGAGCTTCCCGGCTACCGGATCGTGCGCAATCTGGGCATCGTGCGCGGCATCACCGTGCGCTCGCGCTCCATCGTCGGCAATTTCCTCGGCGGGCTGCAGACGCTGTTCGGCGGCAACATCACCATCTATACCCAGCTGTGCGAGCAGGCGCGCCTGGAGACCTACCGGGACATGCTGCAGCACGCCCGGCAGATGGGCGGCAATGCCATCGTCGCGGTGCGCTACGACGCCACCGAGCTGATGGCCGGCCTGACCGAGGTGCTGTGCTATGGCACGGCGGTGGTGGTCGAGCCGCAGCAGCGCTGAAGCGAGCGGCGCGCGGCCGTGCGGTGGCGCGCCCGGCTCAGCCGCCGAGCGCCTGGCACGGCAGCCGCACGCTGACCCGCAGGCCGCCTTCCGGGCGGTTGTCCAGCGCGATCTGGCCGCCATGCGCCAGCACGATGCTGTGCGCCACCGACAGGCCCAGGCCGATGCCGCCGGTGTCGCGGTTGCGCGAGTTCTCGCCGCGGAAGAACGGCAGGAACAGCTTTTCGCGTTGCGCGGGATCGATGCCGGGGCCGTCGTCGTCGATCCACAGCACGCACTCGCCGGCCTCGTGCCGCAACTGCAGGCGCGCGCGCTTGCCGTACTTCAGCGCGTTCTCCACCAGGTTCATCACCATGCGCCGCAACGACAGCGGGTCGCCGTCGAGGGTGATGGCGTCGCCGAGCAGCAGGACGACGTCGGCACCGGTGTCGCTGGCGTCGTCGACCACGCTTTCCACCAGCAGGCGGAAATCCAGCGGCGAGCGCGTGCCGCGGCGGCTGTCGTTGTGGATGAAGTCCAGCGCCGCGGAGATCATCGCCTTCATCTCGTCGATGTCGGCCATGGTCTTCTCGCGCAACGGCGGCTGCAGGGTCTCCAGGCGGAACGCCAGCCGCGCCAGCGGCGTGCGCAGGTCGTGGGCGATCGCCGCGACCATGTGCGTGCGCTCGTTGATCAGCCGGTTCAGGCGCGCCTGCATGGCGTTGAACGAATCGGCCGCCTGCACGATCTCGCTGGGGCCGCTGCGCCGCAGCGGCTGCGCATCGGGATTGCGGCCGAGCTGGTCGGCCGCCTCGGCGAAGCGCCGGATCGGCGCCGACAGCGCCCGCGAGAACCACCAGGCCAGCGGCAGCATGGCCAGCATGCCGACCAGGAACAGCATGACCACCTGGGTCTTGAAGGCGTTGGAGAAACGGCGCGGCGGCGACATCACGCTGCGCCAGTGCCCGTCGGGCTGGCGCAGGGCGGCAGTGAAGCCATCCAGCAGCGGCACCGCCGGGGCGAAGCCGCGCTCGCGCCAGCCCACCGCGCGCATGGTCGCGCCGAAGGCGCCAGTGCGCGGTGGCTCGCCCGGGGCGGGCTGCGGCTGCATCGGAGGCGGTTGCTGCGCGCTGGGCGGCGCCAGCACCGCGTCGTGCGCGGGCGTGTCGTCGTCGGCGGCGACGGCATGCGGCGGCGGCGGCGGGCGTTCGCCCAGGCGCAGGCGCAGGCGTTCCAGGCGGCCGTCGCTGTTGCGGTAGAAGCGCACCTGGTCCGGCTCCACCTCCAGCCAGTGCGCCATCACCCGTTCGGCGTTGCGGTCGCGCACCTGGTCGGGTGCCGGCAGCGGCGCATGCGCGGTGTCCTGCACCTTCAGGGTCTGGGTGCCGGCCGGCATGCGCGTGCTGAGCAGCGCGATCACCTCCGGCGGATGTACCGGCATCTCGTAGACCGGGGTGCGCAGCACCAGGGCGATGCCGATCAGCTGGGCGGTGAGCAGCGCCACCACCAGCAGCAGGAAGGCGCGGGCGAAGATCGGCACGCCGCGGCGGGCGCGCGTGGGCCCGCTCACAGGCGGGCGACGCTCGGCAGCAGCATGTAGCCTTCGTTGCGCACGGTGCGGATCAGTTCGGTCTGTACGCGTTCGTTGATCTTGCGGCGCAGGCGGCTGATCTGGCTGTCGATGGCGCGGTCGTAGACCTCGGTGTCGCGGCCGCGCGCGTAGTCGAGCAGCTGGTCGCGGCTGAGTACGCGCTGCGGATGCTCGACGAAGGTGCGCAGCAGCGCGAACTCGCCGTCGGAGAGGTTGATGAAGATGCCGGTGGGGTCGCGCAGGTCGCGGCGGATCACGTCCAGCCGCCAGCCGGCGAACTCGTAGACGTTGCCGCGCGCTTCCGGCGGCAGCGTGGCCGCCTGGCTGCGCCGCAGCAGGGCGCGCACCCGCGCCAGCAGTTCGCGCGGATTGCACGGCTTGGCCAGGTAGTCGTCGGCGCCGACTTCCAGGCCGATGATGCGGTCGGTGTCGCTGCCCAGCGCGCTGAGCATGATCACCGCCGGCGCGCCGCGCTCGCTGGCGAGCTGGCGGGCGGCGCTGAGGCCGTCCTCGCCGGGCATCATCACGTCCAGGACCACCAGGTCCGGTTGGCGCTCGGCCATCCGCAGGCGCATCTCTGCCACGGTCTCGGCGGTGTCCACCTGATAGCCGTGGTCGCTCAGGAACTCGCTGATGAGTCGGCGCAGATCCGGATCGTCGTCGACGACCAGAATGAAGGATTTCATGTCCACGATCTTGAAGGGCGGCCACACGGGAGTCGCCCAGTCTAGACGTGGCCGCGGCTGCCTGGAACTGGGGGCGGGCACGGTCGGGTCGGCCGGAGCGGGGCCCGCGCATGAACGCCTCGCCATCATAGGCAGCGCCGGCAGCGCGAACATGGCCGTTTTGTGTCCTGTGCCGACACGCGTTGGCATGCGCCGGCACCTGCGCTGGCGCGGCGTGCGGCGGCGGTCGGGCCAGGTTTGGCGGGTCCGCAGCGTGCGTAGGCGTTTCCTTTTTGGGGTCGTCTGTATACTATCCCCCAGTATAGTTCCCGGGTTCCCATCGCATGCCGCACACCCCCCACGAGAAGAAGCGCGTCCTGGCCCGCATCCGCCGCCTGCGCGGCCAGACCGAAGCGCTGGAGCGCGCGCTGGAAGGCGGCGCCGAGTGCGCTGCGGTGCTGCAGCAGATCGCCGCCATCCGCGGTGCGGTCAATGGCCTGATGTCGGAAGTGATGGAAGCCCACGTCCGCGAAGAATTCGGCCAGCCCGCCAGCTCCGACGCGCAGCGCGCCGCGCGCGTGCGCGAGATGGGCATGCTGGTCCGCTCCTATCTCAAGTGATCCACACCCCCACCCATTTCCTCAGCCAGGAGAAAGAACATGAAATCCCGAGCCGCCGTTGCCTTCGAAGCCGGCCAGCCATTGCAGATCGTGGAGATCGATGTCGAGCCGCCGCGCCAGGGCGAGGTGCTGGTGCGCATCACCCACACCGGCGTGTGCCATACCGACGCGTTCACGCTGTCCGGCGACGACCCGGAAGGCATTTTCCCGGCGGTGCTCGGCCATGAGGGCGGCGGCATCGTCGAGGCGGTGGGCGAGGGCGTGACCAGCGTCAAGGTCGGCGACCACGTGATCCCGCTGTACACGGCCGAGTGTCGCAAGTGCAAGTTCTGTCTGTCCGGCAAGACCAACCTGTGCCAGGCGGTGCGCGCCACCCAGGGCAAGGGGCTGATGCCCGACGGCACCACCCGCTTCTCCTACAACGGCCAGCCGATCTACCACTACATGGGCTGCAGCACCTTCAGCGAGTACACGGTGGTGCCGGAGATCTCGCTGGCGGTGGTCAATCCCGAAGCCCCGCTGGAGAAGGTGTGCCTGCTCGGCTGCGGCGTCACCACCGGCATCGGCGCAGTGCACAACACGGCGAAGGTGCAGGAGGGCAACACCGTCGCGGTGTTCGGCCTGGGCGGCATCGGCCTGGCGGTGATCCAGGGCGCGGTGCAGGCCAAGGCCGGGCGCATCCTGGCCATCGACACCAATCCGGGCAAGTTCGAGTTGGCGCGCAGCATGGGCGCCACCGACTGCATCAACCCGAAGGACTACGACAAGCCGATCCAGGAAGTCATCGTCGAGCTGACCGACGGCGGCGTGGACTTCAGCTTCGAGTGCATCGGCAACGTGCACGTGATGCGCTCGGCGCTGGAGTGCTGCCACAAGGGCTGGGGCGAGAGCGTGATCATCGGCGTGGCCGGCGCCGGCCAGGAAATCAGCACCCGCCCGTTCCAGCTGGTCACCGGCCGCGTCTGGCGCGGCAGCGCGTTCGGCGGGGTCAAGGGCCGCACCCAGCTGCCGGGCATGGTGGAGCAGGCGATGCACGGCGAGATCGACCTCGATCCGTTCATCACCCACACCCTGCCGCTGGACGAGATCAACGAAGCCTTCCACCTGATGCACGAGGGCAAGTCGATCCGCACCGTCATTCACTTCTGACCCCGCAGGTCAGGTCGGCGCGCGGCCGTTTCCGCGCATTGCAGCGACGCAATGAACCCGGGAGGGGGCAAGATGAGTACTGTGACGATTCATCCGTCGGTGGATGCCGGCGTGCGTGCCGGCGCGGAGCAGTTCCAGGGTGGCACCCTGGAATGCCACTGCGCCAGCGACAAGGTGGTGGTGGAAGTGGCGGCGCAGACCGCGCACAACCATGCCTGCGGCTGTACCAAGTGCTGGAAGCCGAAGGGCGCGACCTTCTCGGTGGTGGCCGTGGTGCCGCGCGACAAGGTCAAGGTGACCGCGCACGCGGAGAAGCTGAAGGTGGTGGACGAGAGCGCGACGATCCGCCGTCACGCCTGTACCGGCTGCGGCGTGCACATGTACGGCCGCATCGAGAACACCGAACATCCGTTCTACGGCCTGGATTTCGTGCATACGGAACTGTCGCCGCAGCAGGGTTGGTCGGCGCCGGGCTTCGCCGCGTTCGTGTCCTCGATCATCGAGAGCGGCACGCGGCCGGAAGCGATGGACGGGGTGCGCAACCGCCTGCGCGAACTGCAGCTGGAACCGTACGACTGCCTGTCGCCGCCGCTGATGGACGCGATCTCCACCCACGTGGCGCGCAAGAACGGCGTGCTGCACTGAAGCCCGCCGCCGCGCGTCGCTGTGCGACGCGTCGCGGCATCCCGCCTGCGGCCGGTCGCGGCCGCAGGCCCTCTTTTCGGAACTGTCCATGGAACGCATCGAACACCACGCCTGCTGCGGCGGCTGGCAGGACGTCTATCGCCACGACTCGGCCGTGCTCGGCTGCCCCATGCAGGTGGCCGTGTACCTGCCGCCGCAGGCCGAGCACGCCACACTGCCGGTGCTGTACTGGCTCAGCGGCCTGACCTGCACCGAGCAGAACTTCATCACCAAGGCCGGCGCGCAGCGCTATGCGGCCGAGCACAGGGTGATCCTGGTCGCGCCCGCCACCAGTCCGCGCGGCGAGCACGTCGCCGACGCCGAGGGCTACGACCTGGGCAAGGGCGCCGGCTTCTACGTCAACGCCACCCAGGCGCCGTGGGCCGAGCACTACCGCATGTACGACTACGTGGTGCAGGAACTGCCGGCGCTGATCGAGGCGCAGTTCCCGCACAACGGCCGCCGCGCGATCAGCGGCCATTCGATGGGCGGCCACGGCGCGCTGGTGGTGGCGCTGAAGAATCCCGGGCGCTACCGCAGCGTGTCGGCGTTCTCGCCAATCGTCGCGCCGAGCCAGGTGCCGTGGGGCGAGAAGGCCTTCACCGCCTACCTGGGCGAGGACCGCGCGCAATGGCAGGCGTACGACGCCAGCGTGCTGATCGGCCACGCCAGCGAGCGCCTGCCGCTGCTGATCGACCAGGGCGGCGGCGACGAGTTCCTGGACACGCAGTTGCGCCCGCAGCTGCTGCAGGCCGCCGCCGAGGCCGCCGGCTATCCGCTGACCCTGCGCGTGCAGCCCGGCTATGACCACAGCTACTACTTCATCGGCAGCTTCATCGGCGAGCACATCGCCTTCCACGCGCGCGCGCTGCAGGGCTGAGCGCGCTCCGCCGGCGGCCGCGCGCGCTGCGGACCGCCGGACGGGTGCCGCACGCCGCGGTGCCGGCGATGCCACATTCCAGCGGTGTCCCAGGCCGTGCTGCCCATGCGGGGCGGCCGCAGGCGAGCGGCGCAGGCGGCGCCCCTTGCCGGCCGCGCACATGACAGGCCGGTGACCGCGATGGGCGGCACGTGGCCGGTCTCGTAAACAAACAGGGGGCGGCACCGTCCGGCATGCGGTTGTGCGATCGCGTTCGCGTCTGCTGAGACCGGCGCTGGCTAGATTCCGCAGGGTTCGCCATCGCCACGTCCCTGGATCGGAGCCGCGCCATGTCTTGCCGTCGCACCCTGCAGCTCCCCTGGCAGCGCTGGCGCAGCCCGCTCGGCCCGGTGGCGATGCTCGCCTGCACCCTGTTCGGCGCCTGCGTGGCGCTGGCGATCGGCGCGGCGACGCCATAGCGCCACCGCCCCTGGTTGCCGGCGATCGCGTCCACGCGCTCGCGGCGGACGCTGCCAGCGCTGCGGTGTCGCTGTGTCGCACCGCGGCGGCGACCGCCGCGAGCGGCCGGCGCCTGTGTGGATTCCGGCGCATTACCCCCGCTCGGGCGTCGCGGCCAGCACGCCTGGCGATCGCCAGGGAGGCCGGCACTGGCCGCGCGAGTTTCGGGCCGGGGCCGCGGCGCGGCGCTGCACGCCGCGCTCAGCGCGGCAACCGCGCGGCCAGCGCGCCGAGCCGGCGCATGGCCTGTTCCAGTGCGGGCGTCCACGGCTGGCCGCAGCTCAACCGCAGGTGGTCGGCGTAGTCGCCGCGGCTGGAGAACAGGTGCCCGGGCGAGGTGCCGATGCCCTCGGCGAGCGCGGCCTCGAACAGGGCCTGGCCGCTGCCGGCGTCGGCCAGTTGCAGCCACAGCGACAGGCCGCCGGCCGGGTCGCCGATGCGGGTGCCGGCCGGCCAGTGCCGCAGCACCGCCTCGCGCAGGCGCTGGCCGTTGTCGGCGAGGGTGCGGCGCAGCTTGCGCAGGTGGCGCTCCAGGTCGTGCCGCTCCAGGTAGTCGGCCAGGGCCAGTTGCGGCAGGCTGGCGCCGCCGATGGTGGAGAAGTACTTGGCGCGCACCAGCGTGTCGGTCCAGGCGCCGCCGAGCAGCCAGCCCACGCGCAGGCCGGGCGCCAGCACCTTGGAGAAGGCGCCGCAGGTGATCACGTTGCCATGCGTGTCGAAATGGCGCAGGGGCCGTGGGCGCTGCCCCGACCAGTCGAGTTCGCCGTAGATGTCGTCCTCGATCACCACCGTGCCGTGGCGCGCGCAACTGTCCAGCAGGGCGCGCTTGGCGGCATCGGGGGTGAGGCTGCCGAGCGGATTGTTGAAGTTCGGCACCAGCACCGCCGCGCGCGCCGGCGTGCGCTGCAGCAGCGCGTCCAGGCGCACGGCGTCGATGCCCTGGCCGGGCCGGTTGGGCACCTCCAGCACCTTCAGCCGCAGCGCCGCCACCGCCTGCAGGATGCCGTGGTAGGTCGGGGTCTCGACCAGCACCACGTCGCCGGGCGCGGTGAGGGTACGCAGCGCCAGGCTGATCGCCTCCATCGCGCCGGCGGTCACCACCACCTCGTCGACCTCCACCGCGGTGGCGCAGTGCGCGTAGCGCTGCGCGATCTGCCGGCGCAGCGCGGCGTGGCCCTGCGGTGGCGCGTAGTCGAGCGCGGCGCTGCGCTGGCGCCGCAACTGCCGCGCCAGCGCGCTGGCCAGCTGCGCGCCGGGCAGCAGTGCCGCCGCCGGCGTGGCGGTGTGCAGCGGCACCAGGTCCGAGCGCGCGAGCATGTCCAGCACGCCCTGCAGCGCCGGATTGGCGACCGCGCCCGGCGCGCGCCGCCGCGACGGGGTGGCGCCGGCCGGCAGCGGCGTCGCCGCGGCGCGCACGAAGTAACCCGAGCGCGGACGCGCCTGCACCCGGCCTTCGCGTTCCAGCTGCAGGCAGGCCTGCACCGCGGTGGCGGTGCTGATGCCGTGGCCGGCGGCCAGTTGCCGGATCGACGGCAGGCGCTCGCCGGCGCGCAGGGTGCCCTGCGCGATCTGTTCGCGCAGCTGGCTGGCGAGGGCTTCGTACAGGTGCATGCGGTGGGCTCATCTGTATCGGTCGATTTGCAGGGTATCTGACTCTGTGCTGGTCGCCCACCCCGGCGCACACTGGCCGCGTCCCTTCCGATTCCCGCGAGGCCGTGCGTGCAGGTGCCGCTGTTCATCGTCGATGCGTTCACCGCGGTGCGGTTCCGCGGCAATCCGGCCGCGGTGGTGCCGCTGCAGGCGTGGTTGCCGGACGCGCTGATGCAGGCCATCGCCAGCGAGAACAATCTTTCGGAGACCGCGTTCTTCGTGCGCGAGGCCGACGGCGCGTTCGCGATCCGCTGGTTCTCGCCGCTGCGCGAGGTCACGTTCTGCGGCCATGCCACCCTGGCCAGCGCCTTCGTCGTGGTCACCCAGGGCCTGGCGCCGCTGCCGTTGCGGTTCCGCGCTGCGGGCGTCGGCGAACTGGCGGTGGACCGCGAGGCCGACGGACGCTTCGTCCTGCGCTTTCCGAACCTGGCGCCGACGGCGTTGGCGACGGTGCCGCAGGCCCTCGCGCAGGCGCTGTCGATCGCGCCGCAGGCGGCGTACCGCAACGCGCAGGCCTACATCGCCGTGTATGCGGACGAAGGCCAGGTGCGCGCGGTGGTGCCGGACCTGGTGCGGATGCTGGCGCTGGCGCCGCGCGATGTCGCGGTCACCGCACCCGGCCGCGACCACGATTTCGTGTCGCGCTATTTCTGGCCGGCCAATGGCGGTGCCGAGGACCCGGTGACCGGCTCCATCCACGCCGCGCTGGCGCCGTTGTGGGCGCAGCGCCTGGGCAAGCGCGACTTGCGCGCGCTGCAGGCCTCGGCGCGCGGCGGCGAACTGGATTGCCGGGTGATGCCGGACCACGTGCAGGTGCGCGGCGCGGCCGTGCAGTACCTGCACGGGAGCATCGCGCTGTGAGCGCGGCCGTCGCGACATCGGCGGGCACCGCGCGGCGCGCCCTGTGGCAGTTGCTGCTGGCCGAGGTGCTGATCGGCTCGGTCGGCGTGTTCGTGCACGAGAGCGGCCAGGACCCGGTGACCGCGGTGTTCTACCGCTGCCTGTTCGGCGCGCTGTTCCTGACCGTGTGCGGCCTGCTCGGCGGGCAGTTGCGCGGCCTGTGGCGCGAGCGCGCACTGCTGCGCGACGCCGCGTTCAGCGGCGTGCTGCTGGTGCTCAACTGGGTGGCGCTGTTCGCCGGCATGGCGCGCTCGTCGATCGGCGTGGCGACGATGGTCTACCACGTGTTCCCGTTCGTGATGCTGCTGCTGGCGGCGCTGCTGCAGGGCGAGCGCAGCCGCCGCGCCGACCTGGGCTGGACCCTGCTGGCCTTCGTCGGCGTGGCCTGTTCGGCCGACCCGCTGCGGCTGTGGTCCAGCGCCGACCGCGGCTATCTGGGCGGGATCGCGCTGACCCTGCTGGGCGCGCTGCTGTGCGGGGCGTCGTTGCTGATGTCGCGGCGGATCAGCCGCGAGCGGCCGCTGGCGGTGGTGACGGTGCAGTGCTGGGTCGGTGCGGCGATGCTGGCCGGCTTCTCCAGCAGCGCCGCGCTGCATCCCGGCGACCACTGGTTCTGGCTGGTCGGGCTGGGGGTGATCCACAGCGGCGTGGTGTACGTGCTGTTCTACAGCGCCTACCGGCACCTGCACGTGGCGGTGATCGCGGTGGTCGCCTTCGTCTATCCGCTGGTGACGCTGCTGCTGGACTACCTGCTGTACGGCCACCGGCTGGTGCCGGTGCAGTGGCTGGGCCTGGCGCTGATCGTGCTGGGGACGCTGGGGGTCAATCTGCGCTGGTCCTGGCCGCGCCGGGCGGTGGCCGCGTCCTAGGTGTGGCGTAGCACCGTGTGCGCGGGCCGGCCACCGCAGCGCGGTGGCCGGGGCGTTCGGCTCAGCGCACGTCGCGCAGTTCCCAGCCGCTGCCGGCAAGCAGGCGCATGCGCTGCTTGAGGATATCGCCGGGGACGCTGGTGGTGGCGGACAGGTCGATGCGCAGATCGTCCTGGCGGCCGGTCACCCGCGCTGCCGGATCGGTCACGCCCAGGGCCGGATCGACCTCGTCCGGCTCCGGCTGCAGCGCGCGCCAGCGTTCGAACCAGGCCGGATCGCTCAGGGCGGCCTGCAGTTGTTCGGCGAAGGCGTCGGCGCCGTGCGCGCTGAAGCTCAGCGTCGGGTGGCTGCCGCGGGCACGGGCGGGATCGGGCAGGCTGATCGAGTAGGTAACGGCCATGGGCATCTCTTGTGGGCGGTACGAAGCCGCGCAGCCTAGCAGAGCCGGCGGCGCCTCGCCGTCGACGCCGCCGCGGCGGGCGCATCAGCCGAAGCGCAGCCGGTCGCCGGCCAAGCCCAGCACCAGCGCGCCCTTGCCGACGTTGACCATGCCGGTCAGGCTCATCACGCTTTCCAGCAACTCCACGCCATGAGTGTCGCAGGCCTGCCGCAGCGCCGCGTAGCCGGGCAGGGCACGCAGTTCGGCCAGCGCGCCGCCATAGCTCAGGCACAGCGTGGGCGTCATCAGCCCGGTGGCCACCCGCTCGGCAGCCAGGCCGAACAGCGTCTGCACGGCATGGTCGAAGCCCTTGAGCTTGGCCACCGGCGCGGTCTCGCCGCGGTGGCAGTGCAGCACCGGCTTGATGTCCAGGGCCGAGCCGAGCGCGGCGCTGAGCAGGCCGACGCTGCGGTCGCCCTTGCTGCGCGCGCGGCTGCGCAGGTAGTACAGGTCGCGCGCGACCATGTAGCCATGGGTGTGCTCGGCCAGCGTTTCCAGCCGTTCGCGGATGGCCTGCACGCCGGCGCCGCCGGCGCGCAACCGTACCGCCTCGGCGGCGACCACCGCCTGTGCGGCGAACAGGTTCTGGGTGTCGATGACCCGCAGCGCGAACGGCGAGGCGTGGCCGGCGGCCTGGCGGATCGGCTTGTAGTCGTTGAGGATGGCGAAGCCGGCCTGCTGCGCGTGGTCGTGGATCGGGCTGCGGGTCTTGGCGATGGTCAGGCAGAACACGTGGTCGTAGTCGATGACCAGCCGGTCCAGGAACAGCGCGCGGATCTGCGCCACGCTGAAGGGCACAGTTTCGGCTTCGGCGCCGTGCGCGCCGACCTGGCTGTGCAGGAACTCCAGCGTGGCCTGCTCGTCGCGGCGATCGGCCAGCATCGTGTCGCCGATGCGCACGCTGATCGGCAACACCACCAGGCCGTGGTGTGCGATGTAGTCCTGCGGCAGATCGCAGGCGGAATCTATGACGAGGCCGATGCGCATCCGCTGGTTCTCCTGGAGTGGGACGTGTCGAGAGGCATGGAGGCCGCTCAGGCGCCGCGCTGCACCGCGGCCGGCAGGTTGCCCAGGCGCGCCATCTCGCCGCGTTGCAGCAGCTGCGGGTCGGCCAGCACCGCCCGCATCAGCGGGTGCGCATCGTTGCCCCACAGCAGGGTGTCGTCGATCTGCAGGGTCGGTACGCCGAACACGCCGTTGGCCAGCGCCTGCTCGGTGTTGGCGCGCAGTTGCGCCTTGACCTGCGCCTGTGCGGTGGCCGCGGCCACGTCGGCGATGCCCAACGCCTGGCCGACCTGCGCCAACGCCGCGGCGTCGTCGCCGGCATGGCCGTCGCGCCATAGCCAGTCGAAGATGGCATCGATGGCCTGCGGCGTGGTGCCGGCGGCGATGCACAGGCGCAGCGCGGTCAGCGGGTTGAACGGATGCGCCGGCGGGAAGCGCAGCGGTACGCCCTGCTGCTGCGCTTGCCATTGCACGAAGCGGTAGGTGAATTCGCGTTTGTGCGGCACCTCGGCCGGCCCGCGCGTCTGCAGCTGCGCCAGCACCGCGCCGAACACGATCGGCAGCGGCTGGATCCGCTCGAACTCCGGAAGCGTTTTCAACTGCTGCCAGTGCATATAGGAAAAGGGCGAGATGAAATCGAAATACCAGCGCAGCTTCATCGTGCTTCTCCGCAAGGACCCGACAGCTTATCGCGGCGCCGCGCGCGCCGCGAATCGCGGCCTGCGCATGGTGCAGCGCGAGAGGCCGGTGCCGCCCGCTTCCGCGGTGACCGCGATACGTAGACGATGCCCTGGCGACAATCTCGCCCGCACGCGATATCTGTGAAGCGCCGCGCGTCCGCGGCCTGGATCGCGGTAGCGCTATTGCACTGGCGCATGGCGCGCGCGCGTCTTGTCATAGCTCGCCGCGCGTGCGCCTTGCTAGCGTCCATCGCGGCAGCACCTTCGCTGCCGCTGCACGCTCAGGAGAGACCGACATGCACGCTTCCGCTCCCGTTTCCGCCGCCGCTTCGCAGCGCCGTCCCGCCACGCTCGCCCGGCCGCCGCGCGACTGGATGCGATCCCTGCGCGCGCTGTCGGCCGCGGCCCTGTTCGCCGCCGCACCGATGGCGCTGGCCGGTCCCTACCAGGTGTACGGCAACCAGTACGCCTGGGTGAACAACTTCAACGATCCCAACAACGTCATCCAGGGCACGTTCCACAGCGGCAGCACGCCGAGCATGACCGTGACCTTCAATTTCCCCAACGCCAGCCTGTACGGCTATCCGGCGATCCTGCGCGGCTCGCACTACGGCTTCAATCCCACCGCCGACCGCACCTTTCCGCGGCAGGTCTCGGCCTTGCGGGCGTTGCCGGCCAGCTTCGCGTACTCGTCCGGCGGCAGCAACCTGGCCGGCGACTTCGCCTACGACCTGTTCTTTCGCTGGGACGGCAGCACCTCGTCCAGCGCGATCCCGCAGGCCGAAGTGATGATCTGGGGCGGCCACAATTCGTATCCGATCGGCACGCTCACCGCCAGCAACGTCATCAGCGCCGGCGGCTACACCTTCGATCTGTGGGAAGGCATGAACAGCGCCGCCGGCTACTACGTCTACACCTTCATCCCGCACAACACCGCCGGCCAGTCGACCCTGCCGAGCAACGGCAATCTCAACATCGACATCAAGCCGTTCCTGACCTGGCTGCACGATCATCGCGCGCAGGACGGACGCTTCAGCAACGCGATGTACCTGCACGTGGTCGAGGCCGGCTTCGAGGTGGTGCGCGGCAACGGCTGGGCGTGGATCCAGGCCAACATCGGCGCCAACTGACGGGGGCATGCGGGTGCCACCGCGCCCGCTTCACCGGCGGCGCCTCGCAGCGGTGGGTTGTGCGGGTCGCCGCGGGCAACCGTCAGGAGCGCGTCGGCGGCGCCGGGCGGCAGGGCGTTGCGCATGTGCTCGGCATCGCGGCCTGGCTATCCGGCACCGGTGCCGGCGTGCGCAGGCAACCGGCCTTGCTCCAGATCCTCACGGCGTCGCTTGCGGCGCGAGCAACTGCACGCTGTCGAAGACGAGGCCGGGGCCGAGGAAGCCGTTGTCCGGCGTGCCGGACGCGACCTCGATGTCCAGCGTGTTGCGGCCGGCCTGCACGGCGCTGGCGGGAATATCGAACAGATACACGGTGTTGTTGCCGCGATAGGTGCCGCGGGTGATGCCGCGGCTGTCCGGCTGTTCCGGGCGCGGCGGCACCGGCCCGCTCCAGCGATCGTTCACCCGCAGCTGCGGACGGCCGCCGGCCTGGGTCAGGGTGACGAACAGCCGCAGGCGGTAGGCGTGGACCTGGTCAGGCCCGAGCACGAAGGCGATGCGCGTGGGCGTGTTGACGCCGCGCCATTGCGCCGCCGGGAATGCGTCGAGTCCATCGCGGCCCACGCGATAGGTCAGCGGCCCCCATGGCGCCATGCGCCGGTCGGAGGGATGCGCGCTCGCCAGCAGTGCGGCATTGCGGAAGCCGGCGGGCGTGCCATCCGAATCGCCGATCTGCCAGATCACCTGGCCCGGCAGCGGCACCGCGTGCAGGTCGGCCTGCGCGGTGGCCGCGGCCGCGACCTGCACGGTGGCGTGGGCCACCTCCAGCTCGTGCTGGTACAGCGCGATGCGGTACGCGCCGGGGCGGATGCCGGCGATGCGGAAGCGGCCATCGGCATCGGCCCTGGCCCAGTACTGCGCCTGCGCGTTGCGCAGGGCGACCACCGCCGGCTGTCCCGCGGCGACGCCGAAGACCTGGCCGGCCACCGCGCCGCGCCCCGCCGCGCCCAGGAAGCCCTGCAAGCCCAGCGACGCGTCGACGAAGCGCAGGTCCGGCGGCACCTGCGCCGCCGCGCCGCCCTGGCTGAACTGCAGCACGTACACCCCGTGCAGGCCGCCGCGGTACGGCTCGGTCTGGGTGTGGTGGGAGAACATGTAGTTGTACAGCTCGTGGGTGCGCGCGGTCTTCTGCGTGGCGATGTCCTTGAAGAACGGCCCGCCGGCGCTGTGTTCGCGATCGCCCATCCACAGCCGCACCGCCACGCCGGGGCCGCTGACGCCATGCACGCTGTCGTCGATCGCGCGCCGCGCCGAGTAGAACTTGGAGCTGGTGCGGCCGTCGGGCAGCAGGAAGACGTCCTGGCCTTCGATCGCAGTGCCGACATTGGAATCCGGCACGCGCTCGGCGTCGGGCAGCTTGGCCGCGTCGAGCCGGGCGATGAAGCGCAGTTCGCCGACCGGCGGCAGGGTCGGCGCATAGGTGGCCAGGTAGATCGCGTCGCGTCCCTTGCGCGCCAGGTAGTACTGCACCAGGTCGCCGGCGCTGGCCGCGACCACGATGGTGTCGCCGACGGTGCGCGCGGTGACGCTGGCGCGGCCCAGGCCGGAGGCGATCTGCGAGTGCTTGGCCTCCGGGCTCTCCAGTTCGCTGCCGCGATAGCGCATGGAGACCACGTCGCCGGTGCGTGCGTCCACGCTGAATACCAGGTCGGCGCCGCTGTCGACGACGAAGCGCTCGCCGACCCTGGCGACGCCGAAGTGGCCGGCGTCGGCGCGTGCGGACGCCGCGCCGGTCAGCGCGAACAGGCACAGCAGCAGGCAGGGCAGGCGGGGCATGGCAGTACGCGCGCGGGCAACGGGGCGCACAGCCTACGGCGCGCGGGTGCGGCGCGGGATGTCGCCTCCGCGTGCCGGTGGGGCGGCGCTCAGCCGCGCGGCGGCAGCGCGAGGCGACGGCGCTGCCACCGGGGCACGGCAGCGTCTGCCCGCTGCCGTCGCCGCTGCCTCGGCGAGGCTTAGTGGGTGTAGGCCTTCGGCAGTGCGCCGCCCTGCTGCATGTAGCGGTCGCGCAACTCGGTCTGCCGCGAGCGCATCGGGATGGCGCGGCCACCCAGCCAGACCTGCTCGGCGTAGTGCGCCACGTCCAGCGGATCGCCTTCCCACAGCACCAGGTCGGCGAGCTTGCCCGGGGCGATGCTGCCCAGGCGATCGCCGACCCCAAAGGCCTCGGCCGGGACCCGGGTCAGGCCGGCCAGGGCGGCGTCCCACGGCAGCCCGTGGGCCACCGCATTGCCGGCCAGCTGCCGCTGCTTGCGCGCGTTGTGCGCCCCGTCGCCGCCCTGGGTGAAGCTCACCGCCACGCCGGCCGCGTTGAGGCGCGCGGCGTTCTCCAGGGTGGCGCCGATCTGGTCGAAGCTGGCCGGCAGGTCGTCCAGCGCATTGACGAACACCGGCACCTGCGCCGCCGCCAGTTGCGGCGCCAGCTTCCAGGCCTCGTCGCCGCCGGCGATGGCGATGCGCACCTTCTCGCGCTGCGCCCAGCGCAGCAGCTGGCGGATGTCGGCGGCCCGGTTCACCGTGACCACGATGCGGCCCTGGCCGGCCAGGTAGCGCGCCAGCACCGCGCGGCCGGCCGGGGTCAGCAGCGCATGCGGCGAATCGGCGGGCATGCGTCCGCGCGCTTCGGCCACCAGCTGGTCGAGCAGCATCCACTGCGCCGCGCGCGACTTGCCGCTCAGCTCCAGCGCATCGCTGCCCAGGTGCAGGTACAGCGCACGCGGGCCGATCGGGTCGGCGCCGCCGTCCAGGCGCATCACCGCGCCCTGGCCGGCGACGAAGGCGCCGCCGCTGTTGGCGCCGAGCGCGGTGAAGCCGATGCCTTCGACCCGCGCCACCGGGATCAGCACCGACTCGGGGTTGTAGGCCAGGGTCACGTCGAACTCCGGGCGCATCGGCTGGTCGTGCGGCAGGGTCAGCGTGCTGTCGACGGTGGAGGCCTCGCCGGAGACCTCCTCGATGCCGATCTCGGTGATCCCGCCGAACAGCGCCGGGGTCAGCGGCCGGCCCTTGGCCTCGACCACGGCGACGCCGGCCGGCGCGGCCAGGCCGGGGCCGACCGCGCGGATCACCCCGCCCTGGACCAGCACGTCGGCATTGGCGAGGGTGCCGCGGGCGCTGGCGGTGTGCACGGTGGCGCCGCGGATCAGCACGTCCTGGGCGAAGCCGGGCGCGCTGCCCAGCAGCAGGCACGCGGCCAGGGCCAGGCGCTGCGCCAGGCGGTGGGGCGAGGAGATGGTGCGGCTCATCGGGCAGCCTCCTGGCCGAGCATGAAATCGGAGGTGGGTTGCAGGCGGCGGTCGGCGCGGTCGTAGACCTGCGCGCCGTCGATGTAGACCTTGTCGGCCAGGGCGTAGGAGCTGAAGGGATTGCCGTTCCACAGCACCACGTCGGCCATCTTGCCCGGCTCCAGCGAGCCGGTCTGCTTGTCGATGCCCAGCGCCTTGGCCGGGTTGCTGGTCAGCCAGCGGATCGCCCGTTCGGGCGGGATGTCCATGCCGGCGCGGCGGCCGGCGGCCATCGCCTTGGCCGCTTCCTGGTTGAGCCGCTGGATGCCTTCCTCCGAGTCCGAGTGCACGATCGCGCAGCCGTTGGCCGGGCGATCGACCAGGGCGATGTTCTCCTGGATGCCGTCGAAGGCCTCCATCTTGAAGCCCCACCAGTCCGCCCACAGCGCGCCGCAGACGTTCTCCTGGGCCAGGCGGTCGGCGATCTTGTAGGCCTCCACGCCATGGTGGAAGGCGGCGATCTTGAAGCCGAACTCCTTGGCCAGGTCGAGCATGGTGGTCATCTCGTCGGCGCGGTAGCAATGGATGTGCACGCGGATGTCGCCGTTGATCGCGCCGGCCAGGGTGTCCAGCTTCAGGTCGCGCTTGCCGCCGCTGTCGCCGCTGCTGTCGTTGGCGCCGGCGCCGCGGCTCCACCAGTGGCGCTTGGGCGGGCTCTTCTGCTTCGGCGCGTTCTTGCGCAGGTATTCGCTGGCGTCGATGAAGGCGGCGCGGTAGCCGGCGACGTTGCCCATGCGCGTGGACGGGCCGCCCTTCTCGCCGTACACCCGCTTGGGGTTCTCGCCGCAGGCCATCTTCAGGCCCCACGGCGCGCCGGGGAACTTCATCGCCTGGTAGGTGGTGGCCGGCACGTTCTTCAGGGTGACGCCGCGGCCGCCGACCAGGTTGGCCGAGCCGGGCAGCACCTGCAGCGCGGTGACGCCGCCGGCCAGCGCGGTGCCGAAGCCCGGATCCTGCGGCCAGATCGAGTGCTCGGCCCATACGTTCGGGGTCACCGGCGCGGTCGCCTCGTTGCCGTCGCTGTGCGCGCTGACGCCCGGGCTGGGATACACGCCCAGGTGCGAGTGCACGTCGATGATGCCGGGCGTGACCCACTTGCCGTGGCCGTCGATGCGGGTGGCGTTGGCCGGCGCGGCCAGCGCGCGGCCGACCGCCTGCACGCGGCCGTCCTGCAGCAGCACGTCGGCGTCGTCCAGGCGCTCGCCGGTGCCGGTGAGCACGGTGGCGTGTTCGATCAGCACCGGCACCGACGGCAGCGCGCGGTAGGTGCTGGGATAGGGATCGTCGACGAAACGCGAGGCGGCGGCGGCCGGACCGCACAACGCCACGCCCAGGCAGGCGAGCAACAGATGACGCATCGGATTTTCCCCGGAAGATGGACGCGGCCCTTGCGGCCGTGCCCGCACGCTAGCCCGAGCCGGCGCGCTTGCCAAGTGCAGGTGCCGCATCGGCGCGCCCGGCTGCACCGCGCCGCGACGCCGGATCTGCTATCCAGGCCGTTTGCCGACCATGGACATTGCGATGACCGACACCCCTGCGCGCGCCGTCGTGGACTTCTGGCGCAGCGCCGGCCGCGAGCGCTGGTTCGCCGCCAACGACTCCTTCGACGCCAACGTCCGCCTGCACCTGCTGGAGGCGCACCATGCCGCCGCGCGCGGCGAACGCGCCGATTGGCTGGCCGATGCCGAGGGCGCGCTGGCGCTGCTGCTGTTGCTCGACCAGGTGCCGCGCAACGTGTTCCGCGGCAGCGCGCATGCCTTCGCCACCGACGGCCTGGCCCGCCGCTACGCCGACCAGGCGCTGGCGGCCGGCTTCGACCTGCAGGCCGACGCGGAGTTGCGGATGTTCTTCTACCTGCCCTACACGCATGCCGAGGACGCCGCGCGGCAGCGCCAGGCGGTGGAGCTGTTCAGCGCGCTCGGCGACGCCGAGTCGCTGCAGTGGGCGGTGGTGCACGAAGACGTGATCCAGCGCTTCGGCCGCTTCCCGCACCGCAATCCGGCGCTGGGGCGCACGACCACGGCGGAGGAGCAGGCGTTCCTGGATGCGGGTGGGTTCGCTGGTTGAGGGATGTCTGGTTGAGAGAGGCGGTGCCTACACGTTCGCCGCCGCATACGCCGCGCTCCTGTCGAACATCGGCGGATCTGTGTCGCGGCGCCGATGATCCGCGTGCGTTGCGTCGGAGTGCGCCCATGACGGCGGAGGGCATCGGGCGTGTTGTGGGAGCGACTTCAGTCGCGACGAGCGAAACCACTGGCGCATCCGACCTCATGCAGTCGGGACTGAAGTCCCTCCCACAGGGAGTCACCAGGCGGCTGGCGTAGCCGTCGGCATTCGGTCAGCAGCCGCGCAGGAGACCAGGGAGTCCGCTCCTTGTGGGAGCGACTTCAGTCGCGACGAGCGAAGCTGCTGGTGCATCGGACCTTATGCAGTCGGGACTGAAGTCCCTCCCACAGGGAGTCACCCGCCCAGTACTCGCGCAGGAGGCAAGGGAATCCGCTCCTTGTGGGAGCGACTTCAGTCGCGACGAGCGAAGCTGCTGGTGCATCGGACCTCATTGCAGTCGGGACTGAAGTCCCTCCCACAGGGAGTCACCGGGCGGCTGGCGCAGCCGTCGGCATTCGCCCAGTGCTCGCGAAGGAGACCAGGGAATCCGCTCCTTGTGGGAGCGACTTCAGTCGCGACGAGCGAAGCTGCTGGCGCATCGGACCTCATTGCAGTCGGGACTGAAGTCCCTCCCACAGGGGGGCACCGGGCGGCTGGCACAGCCGTCAGCATTCGGCCAGCAGTCGCGCAGGAGACAAGGGAGTCCGCTCCTTGTGGGAGCGACTTCAGTCGCGACGAGCGAAACCACTGGCGCATCGGACCTCATTGCAGTCGGGACTGAAGTCCCTCCCACAGGGAGTCACCGGGCGGCTGGCGTAGCCGTCGGCATTCGCCCAGTACTCGCGCAGGAGACCAGGGAATCTGCTCCTTGTGGGAGCGACTTCAGTCGCGACGAGCGAAGCTGCTGGTGCATCGGACCTCATTGCAGTCGGGACTGAAGTCCCTCCCACAGGGAGTCACCAGGCGGCTGGCGCAGCCGTCGGCATTCGGCCAGCAGTCGCGCAGGAGACCAGGGAATCCGCTCCTTGTGGGAGCGACTTCAGTCGCGAAGAGCGAAGCCACTGGCGCATCGGACCTCATGCAGTCGGGACTGAAGTCCCTCCCACAGGGAGTCACCAGGTGGCTGGCGTAGCCGTCGGCATTCGCCCAGTACTCGCGCAGGAGCCCAGGGAATCCGCTTCTTGTGGGAGCGACTTCAGTCGCGACGAGCGAAGCTGCTGGTGCATCGGACCTCATGCAGTCGGGATTGAAGTCCCTCCCACAGGGAGTCACCAGGCGGCTGGCGCAGCCGTCGGCATTCGCCCAGTACTCGCGCAGGAGACCAGGGAAGCCGCTCCTACGGGATGTTCGTGTTGTGGGGCGATATCGCGCGCGGGCTGCGGGGCGCGGGCACAAAAAAGGGCGATCTTTCGATCGCCCCCTTCGCTGCGTCCCCGCTGGGCGCGAACGACGAGTTGCGTGGCTCAGTACTTCGGCACGCTGCCGTCGACCTGGTCGGTCCAGGCGTCGATGCCGCCGACCACGTTGTGCACGTTGGTGAAGCCGAGCGAACGGAAGTGCTCGGCCGCCTGCGCGCTGCGGCCGCCGCGGTGGCACAGGAAGGCCAGGGCGGTGTCCTTGGGCAGCGCTTCCAGTTGCGCGCGCTGCTCGCCGTCGAGGGTGCGGAACGGCACGTTGACCGCCGCCACCGCACGCTCTTCCGGCGGGCGCACGTCCACCAGGATCAGGCCGCCGGCCCGCACCCGGTCGTCGGCGTCGCGCGGGCTGAGGTCCTGCACCGGCTTGGGCGCGTTGGGATTGTCGATGGCCAGGCCGCGGCCGCGCAGGTCGTCCACCCAGTCGATGGTGATGCCGTCGGCACGGCGCGCGCTGCCCAGGTCGAACTGCACGCGCAGGCCGTTGGACTCGGCGGCGATGGCGTTGGGATCGGTCGGCGCCAGCTGGAAGTTCGGCTGGAACTGCGCGTCGATCGCCAGCGCCAGGCTCGCGCCCGGGGCATCGGCCAGCGCGCCGCGCAGCATCTCGGCGGCGGCATCGGTGATGGTGATCGACGGCGGGGTGCGGTCCGGCGCCGGCACGCCGAGCAGTTCGCTCAGTTCGCCGCTGCCGGCCATCTGCAGGATGATGTCGCTGCCGCCGATCAGCTCGCCGTCCACGTACAGCTGCGGGATGGTCGGCCAGTCGCCGTAGACCTTGATGCCCTCGCGGATGTCCTGGTCGGCCAGCACGTTGACATGGGCGAAGTCGACGCCGAGCTCGTTCAGCGCGCCCACCGCCTTGGCGGAGAAGCCGCACTGCGGCATGCCCGGCTGGCCTTTCATGAACAGCACGACGCGGTTGGAGCTGAGCAGCGTTTCGATACGGGAGCGCAGGGCGGGGTCGAGGGACATGGCAGGCAGTCGTCGCGGAGTCGGACCGGCCATTCTACGCCGCATGGCATCATGGGGCATGACAGTTCCGGAAACGCTGCATCGCATCCCGCGCCACCCCTACCGCTGGCTGCCCTGGGCGCTGGCCTCGCAGGCGCTGGTGGCGGCGCTGTGGTGGGCCTACGGGTGGCGGGTCGGGCTGCCGGCGCTGCTGCTGTCGCACGCGGCGCTGGTGCTGCCGGTGTTCCTGCCGCGGGCGCGGCTGTACGCGCCGGTGCTGGACCGCCTGCCCGGCGCCGCGCCGCGGGTGTGGCTGACCATCGACGACGGCCCCTCAGACGATACTGTGGCGATCCTGGACCTGCTCGACCGCCACCAGGCCAAGGCCACCTTCTTCCTGGTCGGCGCCCGCGCCGCCG
Organism: Xanthomonas sp. NCPPB 901; assembly: GCF_056725085.1. Lineage (NCBI taxonomy): Bacteria > Pseudomonadati > Pseudomonadota > Gammaproteobacteria > Lysobacterales > Lysobacteraceae > Xanthomonas > Xanthomonas sp. NCPPB 901. The sequence goes on from NZ_CM161511.1 coordinate 1,069,797, forward strand.
CGCGCCCGCAGCTGGTGCGCGAGATCCTGCGCCGCGGCCACGGCATCGGCAACCACAGCCAGCACCATCCGCAGGCCTGGTTCTGGGCGTTGGGGCCGCGGCGCATGGCCCAGGAGATCGGCCAGGCGCAGCAGACGCTGGCCGCGATCGCCGGCACCGCGCCGCACTGGTACCGCTCGGTGGTGGGCATGACCAATCCCTTCGTCGCCGCGCCGCTGCGCCGGCATGGCCTGACCCGGGTGGCCTGGAGCGCGCGCGGCTTCGACGGCGTGCGCTGCGACCCGGCCGCCACCGTCGCGCGCATCGCCCGCGACCTGCGGCCCGGCGCCATCGTGCTGCTGCACGAGGGCGCGGCGCACGGGCACAACCCTGCGATCGTGGAGGGCGTGTTGCAGGCGCTGCAGGCGCGTGGGCTGCGGGCGACGCGCCCGGACTGAGGCAGGCGTCCATCGGGGTGCCACCTGCGTCGTCATGCGGCCTGGACCCTGCCGCCTGCGGGCAGGCGCGCGGACGCTGCAATCAGCCCGGCTGGGCCAGGCGTGGGCGATCAGCATCGCCATCGCGCCGAGGGTCAGCAGGGCGCACAACAGGCCGAGAATGCCGTAACGCTTGCTGCGATCAGGCTGCAGGCAGTTGCCGATGCCCAGCGCGATGGCGCAGACCTGGGCGATGGCGGTGAGCAGCGCGAGCAGGCCGAGCAGCAGCGACATCGGCGTGTCCGGGCCAGCGGCGAACGTGGGGACGACAAAGAAGGTGCTGAGCAACAGCGCCGCGAGCAGCACGACCGCGGCGATCAGGCTGGTCGCCAGGGCCGCGATGCCCAAACCGGAGCGCGGTCGTGGCACGGGTGCAGTCATGGGTGGCAACCCGGGTGCGGGGTGGCGAAGTCGATGCGGTCGCGGCGTGCGCGGTGTCGCGTCTGCGTCAACGCGGCTCCGCCACGATCAGCCAGTTGTTGAACGGGGTGTTGCCGTACAGCGGCGCGAAGCTGGCGCGCAGGCCGGCGGCGTCGAGCTGGGCCTGCAGGCTGTCGCGGGTGGGATAGGCCTTGGGCAGTTCCTGCATCCAGCCAGCCAGGTGCGCCAGCACGTCGGTGATGCGGCTGGTGCGGCCGCGGCCGCTGGTATCGCCCAGGCCGCTGCGGATCACCAGCTTGGCGCCCGGGGTGAGCATCCGCGCCACGCTGCGGACCAGGTTGGACTGCATGTCGCGGTCCAGGTACTGCAGCACGTCCAGGATCGCGACGCTGCCATGGTGCTCGGGCCAGGACTGGCCCAGGTCGACCACCTCGAAGCGGGTGTCCTGGAGCCCGTTGCGCGCGGCGATCGCCGCGGCGCGGCGGATCTTGGCCGCATCGATGTCCACGCCGTGGTAGCGCTGGCGTTGGCCGTCGGCGCGCAGCGCGTGCGCCAGCAGGCCCAGCCCGCAGCCCAGGTCCAGCACCGGCGCGTCGGTGCCGCGCAGCGCGGCGAGCACGCCGGGATACAGCGGATCGGTGCGCAGCTTGGTGCGCGTGTAGTAGTAGTCGTAGCGGTTGCCCAGCGGATGCGTGGGCAGGAAGGCGCGGGCGATGGCCTGGGCCTGCGGGCGAGTCATGGGCTGGGTGGTGCTGGCGTCGCGCAATGTCGGTCCTTGGCAGCGGGCGTCGTATGCCAGCTAGGCTAACGCATCGCGGACCGTCGGCAACAGCATCGCGGTCCAGCGCGCGTACATCGCCGCCGACGGATGCAGCCCGTCGGCGGCCAGCATCGCCGGATCGCCGCCGCCGTCGCGGCTGCAGCCGGTGATGTCGACGAAGCGCACCGCGCGCGCGGCGCAGCAGGCCTGCGCGGCGGCGTTGAAGGCGTCGATCTGCGCGGCGATGCGCGCCGGGTCGTGTGCGGGCGGCTGCGCGAACGCGGTCACGCCCCAGTCCGGGATCGACACCGCCACGACCCGCTGCGGCCGCTCGCCGGCGAAGCCGATCGCGCGCTGCAGCAGCGCGTCGAACTGCGCGCGGTAGTCGGCGAGCGGATAGCCGCGGTACTGGTTGTTGACGCCGATCAGCAGCGTCACCAGGTCGAACGGGCCCTGCGGGGCCGCCGCGTCGATGCCGGCGTCCAATTCGTCGGTGGTCCAGCCGGTGGTGGCGACGATCTGCGGATCGTCCAGGGCGATGCCGTCGCGGCGCAGCGCCGCGGCCAGTTGCAGCGGCCAGCGTCCGTCGGCGTCCACGCCTTCGCCGATGCTGTAGGAGTCGCCCAGCGCCAGATAGCGCAAGGGTGCGTGGTGCTGGGGGGCCGAAATGGATTCGCTCATCGCGCCGCGACCGTGGAAACGTGGCCGCTCATGCGCTCAGCCGCGCCGACCGGCACGCTTTGCCCATTCCCGATTCCCGATTCCCCATTCCCGATTCACCGCCCCACAGCCGCCCGCGGCTTCAGCGGCACCACCTTGGTGGCGTCCTCGGCGCGGCGCGCCAGCACCCGGTCGATGCGCGCGAACACCTCGCGCATCGTCGCCGCTTCCGGCAGCAGGGTGACGCGGAAATGGTGCCGGTAGGGCACGTTGAAGCTGGAGCCGGGCACCACCAGTACGCCTTCCTGTTCCATCAGCTCCAGGGCGAAGGCGTGGTCGTCGAACCCGCGCGCGGCGGCGCCGACCACCGCCGGGAACGCATACAGCGCGCCGGCCGGCTGCACCAGCGACAGGTGCTCGCTGGCCGCGCAGGCCTCGATCACCGCGCGGCGGGTCTCGTACAGGCGGCCGCCGGGCGCGCACAGCGGCGAGATCGTGTCCGGGCCGTTGACCGCGGCATCGATCGCGAACTGGCCGGGCACGTTGGCGCACAGCCGCAGCGCGCCGAGCAGGTCCATGGCGTTGCGGAAATCGCCGACGCGCTCGGCGTCGCCGGACAGCAGCGCCCAGCCCACGCGCCAGCCGCAGGCGCGGTGCACCTTGCTCAGGCCGCCGAAGCTGATGCACGGATGCGCGCCGGCCAGCGGGGCAACGGACACGAACGCCGCGTCGTCGTACAGCACCTGGTCGTAGATTTCATCGACCATCAGCAGCAGGTTGTGCTTGACCGCGATGGCCACGATCTTCTCCAGCAGCGCGCGCGAGTAGCTGGCGCCGCTGGGGTTGTTCGGGTTGATCAGCACGATGGCACGGGTGCGCGAGGACACCAGCGTCTCGATCTCCACCGGGTCGGGCTGGAAGCCGTTCTCCGGCGCGCAGCGGTAGTACACCGGGCGGCCGTCGTTGAGGATGGTGGCGGCCGACCACAGCGGATAGTCCGGCGACGGCACCAGCACCTCGTCGCCCGGGTTGAGCAGCGCGCGCAGCGACAGGTCGATCAGCTCGCTGACGCCGTTGCCGACGAAGATGCGGTCCGGGTGCGCGTCCGGATGCTGGCGCCGGGCGTAGGCCGCGGCGATCGCCTCGCGCGCCTCCGGCAGGCCCTGCTGGTGGGTGTAGGGATCGGTGCGGCCCATGTCGTCGGCGATCGCGCGCTGCAGATGTTCCGGGGCACGGAAGCCGAACGCGCCGGGATTGCCGATGTTGAGCTTGATCAGCTTGCGCCCCTGGGCCTCCAACTCGCGGGCTCGCCGTGCCAGTTCGCCGCGGATCTCGTAGCGGACTTCGGACAGGCGTTCGCGGATCGCGAGCGGCTTGATCGGCAGGGTGGGCATCGCATTGGCCGGTGGGGGCGTGGGAGTTGCATGGTAGCGGAAATGTGACATGGCGGCCGGCCGGGGGCGGCGCCGCGGCGCGACCGTCTACGGCGGCGGGCCTCGGCCCCGGGGCGCGGCCCGCTGATGGCATCCGCTGGCCGCGGCGCCGCTGCGGCGCCGCTGGGGCGGCGTGGGCTGGCGCCGCTTCCGACGACTCCGTGGGAAACCACCCGGTGGCGCGCCGTCGCCGCCGCGGCTGGCCCGTCTGCGCCGCGTCGCGCGGCCGGTGCGTGTCTCCACGTGGCCGCCTCCCGCTCACCTCGGCGCCTGGCACACCCTCTAGAATTCGCCCATGACCTCTTCCCCGATCGACTTCGACGCGCTGCGCCCCATCGGCTGGCCCTGGCCCGGACTGCCCGAGGAGCCGGCCTGGCGCGCCTTGTTCGACGCGCATCCGCAGGCGCGGCCGGCGCGGGTGGTGGAGCAGCACCGCACCGGCTACGTGGTCGCCGATGCGGTGGACACCGGGTTCAAGGTCGAATCGCTGCCGGACTGGCAGCGCCCGCGCTTTCCCAGCCACGAACGCGCCGCGGTCGGCGACTGGGTGCTGCTGGAGGACACGCGCATCGTCGCGTTGCTGCCGCGGCGCACCGCGATCAAGCGCGGCGCCGCCGGCGAGCACTATCACCAGCAGGTGATCGCGGCCAACATCGACACGGTGTTCATCGTCTGCGGTCTGGATGCGGACTTCAATCCGCGCCGGATCGAGCGCTATCTGCTGCTGGTGGGCGGCGGCGGTGCGGCGCCGGTGGTGGTGCTGACCAAGGCCGACCTCACCGAGTACGCCGACGACGCGCTGGCGGTGCTGGAAGAACTGGCGGCGCAATCGATCCCGCTGCTGACCGTCAACGCGCGGCAGGCCGACAGCGTCGCCGCGCTGCGGCCGTGGCTGGGGCCGGGGCAGACCGCGGTGCTGGTCGGCTCGTCCGGCGCCGGCAAGTCCACCCTCACCAACACCTTGCTGGGCGTGCAGAAGATGCGCACCGCGGCGGTACGCGCCACCGACTCGCGCGGCCGCCACACCACCACCCACCGCGCACTGTTGCCGCTGCCGTCCGGCGCCTGCCTGATCGACACCCCCGGCATGCGCGAACTCAAGCCCACCGGCGAGGAAGACCTGGCCGAGGGCGCCTTCGCCGACATCGAGGCGCTGGCCGCGCAGTGCCGCTTCAACGACTGCGCGCACCTGGCCGAACCGGGCTGTGCGGTGCAGGCGGCGATCGAACGCGGCGAGATCGAGGCCGCGCGCCTGGCCAACTACCTGAAGTTGCGCGAGGAAGTGGCCGGCGCGGCCGGCAAGCTGGCGCAGCGCCAGGCGCAGAACGCGGCCGCCGGCCGCAGCGGCAAGCCCGGTGGCGGCAAGCCGGGCGGCAAGCGCCCGCCGCCGCGCAACAGCCGCCGCTGACGCCGGCCGTGGCCAAGCGCGCGTTGTCGGCCGAGATTCGCCATCACGCCGCGCTCGATGCGCGGCTGGTCAAGGCGGTGCGCGGCATCCGCCTGCTGGCGCTGGCCAGCTGGCCGGTGGCGCTGCAGGCGCCGTTCCTGGAGAGCGTGGCGCGCGGGCAGCCGCAGCTGCCGCAGGTGCACTACCCCAAGCTGGATTTCGCCGACACCCGCCGTGAGCTGGCGGCGATCGCCCACGCCGCCGACCCGGCGCATCCGCTCGGCGCCTACCTGCAGGCCTCGGTGCACAGCTGGGACCTGGCCGCCGCCCTGCTCGAAGCGCTCGGCACGCCGGCGGTGGGGACTTACTCGGCGCAGTTGTTCGGGGTGCCGGACGATCCGATGCCCGGCCACGGCCCCACCACCCGCGAGGCCGCCGGCCATTTCATCCGCATCGCCCAGGAACTGGACCGCGAACTGTTCTCGGCCGAGGAACAGGTGCCGGTCTCGGCCACCGCCTTGCGCCTGCTGCTGCAGCGCGACCTGGACGAGTTCTTCGGCGCGCGGGTCATCACGGTGGAGCTGGATCCGGACCTGCTGGCCAAGGCCGCCGCCGGCGCGCAGCGCATCCGCCTGCGTTCCGGCGCGCACTTCAGCGACTACGACCGCGCGCAGCTGTTCCACCACGAGGCGCTAGTGCATTCGCTGACCGCGCTCAACGGCCGGCAACAGGCGCAGTTGCCGAGCCTGGCCCTGTCCTCGCCGCGCACCACCGCCACCCAGGAAGGCCTGGCGACCTTCGCCGAGCAGATCACCGGCAGCATCGACATCGCGCGGATGAAGCGGATCAGCCTGCGCATCGAGGCGATCGCGCTGGCCCGCGACGGTGCCGACTTCATCGAGGTGTTCCGCTATTTCGACGCGGCCGGGCAGGCGCCGGCGGAGAGTTTCTCCTCGGCGCAGCGCGTGTTCCGCGGCGTGCCGACCACCGGCGGCACCGCCTTCACCAAGGACACCGTGTACCTGCGCGGGCTGGTCTCGGTGCACACCTTCTTCCGCCAGGCGCTGCAGCGCGATCGCCTGCCGCTGTGCCGCTGGCTGTTCGCCGGCAAGATGGCGCTGGAAGACGTGGCCGCATTCGCGCCGCTGTTCGAAGCCGGGGTGCTGGCGCCGCCGCGCTGGCTGCCGACGTGGGTGGCGCGCGCCAGCGGCCTGGCCGGGATGCTGGCGTTCTCGTTGTTCGCCAACCGCATCCGCATGGACCAGGTGGACTGAACGGGACCACGCCGCGCTCACCCGTCGCGAATGCGCGGCTGCCGATACTGCGGCGCCCGGCCATGCCTCCGCATGGCCGCTTCCCCTCACGAGGAGTTCCGCATGAAGATCCTGATGGTGCTGACGTCGCACGACCGCCTCGGCGACACCGGCCACAAGACCGGCTTCTGGCTGGAAGAATTCGCCGCGCCGTACTACACGTTCCAGGACGCCGGCGCCACGCTGACCCTGGCCTCGCCCAAGGGCGGGCAGCCGCCGCTGGACCCGAAGAGCGATGCGCCGGACGCGCAGACCGAGGCGACCCGTCGCTTCAAGGACGACTCGGCGGCGCAGCAGCAACTGGCGAACACGCAGGCGCTGGCGTCGGTGCGCATGGACGACTACGACGCGCTGTTCTATCCGGGTGGCCATGGCCCGCTGTGGGACCTGGCCGAGGATCGCGATTCCATCGCCCTGATCGAAGCGTTCGCGCGCGCCGGCAAGCCGATCGGCTTCGTCTGCCATGCGCCGGGCGTGCTGCGCCGGGTGACCGCGGCCGACGGCGCGCCCCTGGTCAAGGGCCGCCGCGTCACTGGCTTCACCAACAGCGAGGAGGCCGCGGTGGGCCTGACCGAGGTGGTGCCGTTCCTGGTCGAGGACGAACTGAAGCGCCTGGGTGGCCAGTACAGCAAGGTCGCCGACTGGGGCGTGCACGTGGTCGAGGATGGTCGCCTGGTGACCGGACAGAATCCGGCCTCGTCCGAAGCCGCGGCCGAGGCGTTGCTGGGGTTGCTGCGCCGGAAATGAGCACGTCCCGATCGCGATGATGGCAAGGCGACCGCCGTCTCGGTACGAGAGGGCGTCGTTTTCTGGCGGGGTGCTGGTGCAGCGGTTGATGCGCACCTTTGGTAACCGCTTTTGTAGCGCCCCGCTGGACCCAATTTCGCTCTGCCTTCCGTAGGAGTGGCTTCAGCCGCGACAGGCTTTCCCATTGACGCTGGTCGCGGCTGAAGCCGCTCCTGCGATGCACACATGCGCCGCCGCGTGCCAGGCAGGCAGCGCCGTGTGGGAGGGACTTCAGTCCCGAGTGCAGACACGCAGAAGCGTGCGCGGGTATGCAGCAGCGGCGCGCACAGGCGCCGCTGCTGTTATCGACTCAGCCGCGCCGCCACCAGCGCAGGCCGTACGCGGGCAGGATGCCGTTCCAGTTCGACAGTGCTGCCGGATCGCTGCCGCCGTCGGCGATGGCCTGCCAGTCGCCGTCGCCCAGCGCCGCGGCGACATCCACCGCGATCGGCTGCGCGCTGAAGTTGTAGACCGCCACGAACGCCTCGCCGCGGGCCAGGCCGAGCAGGGCGGGGTTGCCCAGCGGCACCGCGCGCAGCGGCTGGTCGGCGGCCAGCGCCGCGGTCGCCGAACGTGCGGCGATCAGTCCGCGCAGGCGGGCGTAGACCTGGCCGGGCAGGCTGTCGCCATCGTGGCGCTGCGCGGCGCGCGTCCAGTCCATGGCCGGGCGGTGCAGCCAGCGGCCTTCGTGGCGGCGCAGCGGGTCGTGGCGATAGTCCTCGTCGTTGCCCAGGGCCAGTTCGTCGCCCATGTACAGCAGCGGGATGCCCGGCATCGCCAGCGCCACCGCGTACAGCAGCAGCAGGCGGCGCACGCCCAGTTCCAGCGCGTCGGCATCGCCGGCGGCCAGCGCCGCGGCGATGCCGGTCAGTGCGGCGCTCATGCCGTTGCTGCCGTGCACGCCGTCGCCGCTGCTCTGGAACGCTTCGCCGCGCGCGTAGCTGTCGGCGGTGCGGCCGGCATAGAACTGCGCGGTGCGGGCCAGCGCGAACGGGGCCACGCCGTCGCCGCCGGCGGCTTCGCGCTGCAGCACGTTCCAGCCGATGTCGTCGTGGCAGCGCACGTAGCTGAGCCAGCCGCAGGCCGGCGTCAGCGCGGGCGTCCGCGCGATCGCCGCCTGCACGATGTCGCCGCGCTGCTCGGCCAGCGCCACCCAGCCGGCCGCCATCAGCGTGCTGTGGTAGGCCAGGTGGCATTCGTGGCCGCGGGCGGCGCCGGTGCCGAAGTAGGGCGGCAATTGCGCCATCGGCACGATCGCCTCGGCCTTCAACAGCACCGCCGGGGCCAGGATGTCGGTGAGCGCGCGCAGCGCCTGCAGGATGGTGTGCGCCTCCGGCTGGTTCATGCAGTCGGTGCCCGGGCGTTTCCACAGGTAGGCGGTGGAATCCAGGCGGAACACTTCCACGCCCAGGTTGGCCAGGTGCAGCAGCGCCAGCGCCATCTCGCCGAATACCGCCGGATTGCTCCAGTCCAGGTCCCACTGGTAGGGATAGAACGTGGTCCACAGCCAGGCGTCGGTCTCCTCCACCCAGGTGAAGTTGCCGGGCGCGGTGTGCGGGAACACCTGCCCCAGGGTGCGTTCGTAGGCGTCCGGCGCGCTGCGGTCGGGGAAGTGGTGGTAGTAGTCCAGGTGGCGCGTATCGCCACGCTTGGCCGCCAGCGCCCACGGGTGGTCGTCGGCGGTGTGGTTGAGCACGAAGTCGGCGCACAGGCTGATCCCGGCCTCGCGCAGGCGTGCGGTCAGCGCCGCCAGGTCGGCGGTATCGCCGAGCCGCGGTTCGACCTGGCCGTAGTCGCTGACCGCGAAGCCGCCGTCGTTGTCGCCGTCGCGCGCACGCAGGAACGGCAGCAGGTGCAGGTAGCGCACGCCCAGTTCCTGCAGGTACGGCACGCGTTCGCCGACGCCGCGCAGGGTGCCGGCGAAGCGGTCGACGTAGGCGCTGTAGCCGAGCATCGTCGGCGTGGCGAACCAGTCGGGCGCGCGCTCGGCATCGAGCTGGCGCAGTGCCGGCGGCCGCGCGTTGGCCGCGGCGGCCAGCTGCGTCAGCCACTGCGGCAGCCATTGCGCGAACGCCGGATGCGCGCCGTACAGCGCGTGCAATGGCGTCAGCAGGCGTTCGCCATGGCGCTGCAGGCGCGGCAGCAGTGCGTCGGCGGTGTCCGGGTACAGATGCGCCTGCCACAGGGTGCGGGCGAGCGAGGACAGTGCGGAAGGAGCGGGTGCGGTCATGGGGGGCTTGGCCGCGCCCCGGGCGGGGCGCGGATGTGCGGTCCTCGTCAGAAGTCGTAGCGCAGGCTGATGCTGGAGGTGCGGCCCGGGATCGAGCGCGCGCGGATCACGCCGGAGGGCGCGTCGGCGATCGACGCTTCCTCCGCTTCGGTCAGGCCGAAGGTGTTGAACAGGTTGTTGACGTTGAGCGAGACCGTCAGCGCATCGGTGATGCGGTAGTCGCCGAACAGGTTGACCTGGGTGTAGCCGGGCATCTTCAGCTGGTTGCTGTCCTGGGTATAGGCCGAGCTGGTGCCGATCGCGTTGACCCCGACCTGGTAGCGCTCGCCGCGGTAGCTCGGCGTCAGCTGCCAGACGAAGCGGGCCTGGCGGCGCGGGGTGTTGCCGGCGTTGGCCGGGGTGATCTGGTCCTTGTCGATGGTGGCGTCGGTCCAGGTCAGCCCGCCGTTGAGGTTGAAGCCGCCGGCGCGGTACGCCGCTTCCAGCTCCAGGCCGTGCGCCTTGTAGGTGCGGTCGAAGAAGCGCTGGGTGGTGGCCTCGTAGTTCTGCTCCTGGGTGCGTGCGGCGAAGGCGGTGGCGAACAGGCTCAGGCCGCCGCTGCGCCACTTCAGGCCGCCTTCCAGTTGCTTGACCACGTTCACCGCCTCGTTGGAGGACACCGAGCCGTCGTCGCGGACCACGCCGAACAGCAGGCGGTCGGCATTGGCGCGCGCGCCGCGGCTGTAGCGCGCGAACGCGGCCAGGTCGTCGGTGAGCATGTAATTGCCGCCGAACGAATACGACAGGTAGTTCCAGTCGTAGCGCACCGGCTTGGGGTTGCCGTAGTCGATGGTCGCCACGCTGCGCTCCGGCGCCTCGATCACGCCGTCTCCGTTCACATCGACGTTGCTGGCCAGCAGGCCGCCGGCGGTGGTGCCGCGCGCGCGGCCCATGTCGTAGCGCAGGCTGCCGTCCAGGCTCAGCGGACCCTGGTCCCAGCTCAGCGCCAGGTACGGCGCGTTGATGTCGTAGCGCACGTCGTAGTGGCGGGTGATGTCCAAGCCCCAGTACGGCACGCCGTAGGCGTACAGGCCGTCCTGCGAGCGCAGGCTGCCGTCGGCGGCGACCACGTCCAGCAGCCGCGGGCGGTGCGCCAGCGACTGCACGTAGGAGTTCCAGGTCCAGTCCACGTCGATGGTCTGCCGCGAGGTGTACCAGCCGGCCTTGAGGTTGAGGTTGCCGCCGTCGCTGTTGGCGAAGCCGCGGGCCAGGCTGAGGTCGTTGACCGCGTTGCCCAGGTCGTTGAGGTGCACGTTGAACAGATGCGTGCGCAGCGCCAGCCCGGTGTAGGCCTGGCCGGCGTTCGGACCGTCGACGTAGCGCAGGCTGGCGCCGGCGCCGCCGATGCTGGCGGCCAGCGCGGCGGCGTCGGCGACCTGCGCCGGGAACGGCGAGACGAAGCGGCCGGAGGTGTCGGCGATGCGGAACTTGTCGGTCAGGGTCCAGCCGCCGATCTCGAACTGCGCTTCGGCGCCGAACGCGCGCGACAGCGGATGCATGCCGTCGCTCAGTTCCACGCGCGAGGGCTTATTGCCACCATCGAGGGTGGCGCTGCTGCGGAAGTACGGGCTGTACAGCGTGTCGGTGCCCGGGTCGAAGCCGTCGATGCTGCCGAAGTGCGGCGCGCCGTCGCTGCCGCTGACCCGGGTCGGCACCGGCAGGTAACCGGCGGCGCGGTCGTTGAGGTACTTGGCGTAGACGCGTACGTAGCCGTTGTCGAACAGCCGGGTCAGGTTGGCCTTGAGCTGGCCGCCCTTGTCGGTGGTGTAGCCGGCGTCGCGCACGCCATCGCCACGGCGATAGAAGCCGCCGACGTTGAACTGCCAGTGCTCGGCGAACGGCGCGCCGTAGTCGAAGTCCAGGCGGGTGTTGTCGTAGCCGCCCAGGCCGCGGGTGAGGCCGACGCTGCCGCCGGCGGTGTCGCCGGTCTTGCTGATGAAGTTGATGATGCCGCCGGGCGAATTGCTGGCGAAGGTGGAGGCCGAGCCGCCGCGGATCGCCTCGATGCGCTCCAGGCTGTAGTCCGCGCGCACGAAGATATCGGCGTTGCCGAAGGCGATGTCGCCGAACTCCAGCACCGGCAGGCCGTCTTCCTGCAACTGCAGGAACTTGGCGCCGCCGGAGGCGACCGGCAGGCCGCGCACGGCGATGTTGGCGTTGCCTTCGCCGCCGCTGGATTCGGAGCGGATGCCGGGGATGTTGCGGAAGATCTCGGCGGTGCTGCGCGGCGCCGACTGTTCGATCGCCTCGGCGCCGACGGTGCTGACCGCGACGCTGGACTTCAGTTTGCTCTTGGGCGTGGCGGTGCCGGTGACGAACACCGAATCCAGGCTGGTCACATCGCGCTTGGCCGCAGCTGCGTCGGCGGTGGTGGGCGTGGCCTGCTGCGCGAAGGCGGCAGGCGCGGACAGCGCTGCGGCGACGGCCAGGGCCAGAGTCTGCAGGCGGATCGAAGGGTGGTGCATCGCTGTCTCTCCCAAAGCGAATGGTGTGCGGTAGGTGGTGCGGTGGCCGCCGCGCGCCTGCGCCGGAGCCGGCACGGCGCGCCGCGGACGATCGGTGCGGCGGCCTAGAGATACGGCTGCGTGCAATCGATTGCAATTTGCAGTGCAGCAAACCCGCCTACGGCGTCTTCGCCTACCTTTGCTGGGAGATCGGCGGGCATTCTGCATGGTGCGGCGCAGCGTTACAAACGATTGCAAACGCCTCCACACTCCGCTCGCCGCGGTGGACGCCCTCCGCGTCCCCGTCCCGTCCAGGCCGATGCCGATGCTCATGCGTTCCGATCGCCCCTTGCTTCCGCTCTCGCGCGTGCTGGCGCTCAACGCCGGGTTCTTCGGCGTGCAGTACAGCTTCGGGCTGCAGCAGAGCAACATGAGTCCGATCTACAACTACCTGGGCGCCGACCACGCCGACCTGCCGTATCTGTGGCTGGCCGGGCCGATCACCGGCTTGGTGCTACAGCCGGTGGTGGGCGCGCTCAGCGACCGCACCGTCACCCGCTGGGGGCGGCGCATGCCGTACATGGTGGTGGGCGCGCTGGTGTGCAGCCTGTGCCTGCTGACCATGCCCTTCAGCGTCGCGTTGTGGATGGCGGTGGCGCTGCTGTGGATGCTGGATGCGGCCAACAACGTGGCGATGGAGCCGTACCGCGCGCTGGTCAGCGACGTGCTGGCGCCGCCGCAGCGACCGCTGGGCTACCTGACCCAGAGCGCGTTCACCGGCCTCGGCCAGACCCTGGCCTACGTCACTCCGCCACTGCTGGTGTGGCTGGGCATGAACCAGGACGCGGCCAACGCCCACCACATTCCCTACGTCACCATCGCCGCGTTCGCGATCGGTGCGGGCTTTTCCGCCGCGTCGATCCTGCTCACCGCGCGCAGCGTGCGCGAGCCGGCATTGCCGCCGGAGGCGCTGCAGCGATTGCGCGGGGCCGCCGCCGGGCCGCTGGCGACGTTGCGCGAGATCGTCGACGCGGTGCGGCAGATGCCGCCGACCATGCGCCAGATGGCGCCGGTGATGCTGTTCCAGTGGTATGCGATGTTCTGCTACTGGCAGTACATCGTGCTGTCGCTGTCGACCACCCTGTTCGGCACCACCGTGGCCGACTCGCATGGCTTCCGCGAGGCCGGTCTGGTCAACGGGCAGATCGGCGGTTTCTACAACTTCGTCGCGTTCCTGGCCGCCTTCGCGATGGTGCCCGTGGCGCGCCGCTTCGGCCCCAAGGCCACCCACGCCGCCTGCCTGGTCGCCGCCGGCATCGGCATGTACGTGCTGCCGTCGATTCACGACCGCTGGCTGTTGCTGCTGCCGATGATCGGCATCGGCCTGGCCTGGGCCAGCATGATGGGCAATCCCTACCTGATGCTGGCCAATAGCATCCCGCCCGAACGCACCGGCGTGTACATGGGCCTGTTCAACCTGTTCATCGTGCTGCCGATGCTGATCCAGATCGTGACCCTGCCGCTGTACTACGACAGTCTGCTGCAGAGCGACCCGCGCAACGTGATCCGCCTGGCCGGCGGGTTGATGCTGGCGGCGGCGGTGGCGATGCTGTTGGTGAAGGGCCGGGAATGGGGAACGGGGAATGGGGAATCGGAAAAGCGCGGCGCCGCGCGCTGAGACGCCGTGCGCTAACCGATCTCTACCTCAAAAATTTGCGCGTAATCCCTTGTGAGGGTACGCAACTCGAATGCAGCGGTCTCCGCCAACCAAAACACTGCCAGCACGCGACCAACGCTTTTCCGATTCCCCATTCCCGACTCCCCACTCCCCGCCTTCAATGCGCGTTGATGCTGGCGGCGGCGATGCTGTTGGTGAAGGGCAGGGAATGGGGAACGGGGAATAGGGAATCGGAAAAGCGTGGCGCCGCGCGCTGAGACGCCGGGCGCTAACCGATCTCCACCTCAAAAATTGCGCGTAATCCCTTGCGAGGGCGCGCAATTCGAATGCAGCGGCCTCCGCCAGCTAAAACACTGCCAGCACGCGACCAACGCTTTTCCGATTCCCCATTCCCGACTCCCCACTCCCCGCCTTCAAGGCGCGTTGATGCTGGCGGCGGCGATGCTGTTGGTGAAGGGCCGGGAATGGGGAACGGGGAATAGGGAATCGGAAAAGCGTGGCGCCGCGCGCTGAGACGCCGTGCGCTAACCGATCTCCACCTCAAAAATTTGCGCGTAATCCCTTGTGAGGGTACGCAACTCGAATGCAGCGGTCTCCGCCAGCCAAAACACTGCCAGCACGCGACCAACGCTTTTCCGATTCCCCATTCCCAATTCCCCACTCCCAGCCTTCAAGCCGACTCCCGCACCACCAGACTCACCGGCATCTCCACCGACTCCACCGGTGTGCCGGCGATCAGGCTCAGCACACCGTCCACCAGCAGGGTGGCGGCATGGGCCAGGTCCTGGCGCACGGTGGTCAGCGGCGGTTGGCTGTAGGCGGCCAGGGGGATGTCGTCGAAGCCGACCAGGGCGATGTCCTGCGGGACGCGGTGGCCGGCCTCGATCAGGGCGCGGATCGCGCCCAGTGCGATCACGTCGGAGGCGGCGAACACCGCATCCGGCGGGTCGGTCTTCTTCAGCATCGCGCGGGTCAGGCGGTAGGCGTCCTCGCTGAGGAAGTGGCTGCGTGCGTGCAGCCGCGTATCGAACGCCAGGCCGTGCGCGTCGAGCATGCGTCGGTAGCCGGCGAAGCGCGGCGCCACTTCGGGCAATTGCTCGTCGCCGAGGAAGGCGATGCGCCGGCGGCCGTGTTCGATCAGGTGCGCGGTGGCCAGTTCGCCGCCGCGCAGGTTGTCGCTGCCCACGCTCGCATAGGCCTGGCCATCGATGCGGCTGCCCCACACCAGCATCGGCAGGCCGCCGCGCGCGGCGGCGTCGAGCGCGGCGTGTTCGTGGCTCTGGCCGAGCATGATGACGCCGTCGGCGCGGCTGCTGCGCGCCAGGTCCTCGACCCAGTGGTCCTGGTGCTGGTCCAGCTTGGACAGCAGCATGCTGTAGCCGCGCGCGGTCAGCGCGTCGGCGAGCAGCGCCAGCATGGTCATCATGAACGGGTCCGACAGCGGCTGCTCGTGCGCGTGCATCAGCGGCACCGCCACGCAGACGATGTTGGAGCGGCGCGAGCGCAGGCTGCGCGCGACCGGGTCGACCCGGTAGCCGGCCTCGAGGGCGAGTTGCTTGATATAGGCGCGGGTGCGCTCGGCGACCACCGGATTGTCGGCCAGGGCGCGCGACACCGTGGATTCGGACACGCCGGCCATGCGCGCGATGTCGGCCATCTGCAGGCGCGCGCCGGGTGCGGCGGGTTCGGGTTTGTCGGACATGTGGAGAAGACACGCGACCAGCGAAGCGGAATCGGCAGTGTATGCCAGCCGGGTCGCGCGGCGCTTTGCACGCCGCGGCCGCATCGTCGCCATGGGGCCGCGGCGCGTCCCGCGCGTGGGCGCCGCTACGCCGCGCAGGCCAGATCCAGGCGGTGGGCCGCGCCTGTGCGGCGCGCAGGCGTGTCACCGTGGCTGGCGCCCGTCCATGTCATGGCGCTTGCCTGCCACGCGCACGTGCGACCGCGGCGCGCACAGCGCGAGAGGCGAGGGCATGCCCTAGGCCATGTGCAGGCCGCCGTTGACCGCGTAGTCGGCACCGGTGACGTAGGCGGCCTCGTCGGAGGCCAGCCAGGCGCACAGCGCGGCCACTTCCTCGGGCTTGCCGAGCCGGCGCAGCGGTACCGAACTGGCCAGGCGGTCGAGCACGTCGGGCGGGAAGCCGCTGATCGCCGCGCTGGCGATGTAGCCGGGCGACACCGTGTTGACGGTGACCCCGCGCGAGGCCACTTCCTGCGCCAGCGCGCGGCTGAAGCCCTGCATCGCCGCCTTGGCGGTGGCGTAGTTGATCTGCCCGATCTGGCCCTTCTGCGCGCTGACCGCGCCGATGTTGACGATGCGGCCCCAACCGCGCGTGGTCATGCCGTCCACCACCTGCTTGGTGATGTTGAACAGCGCGTGCAGGTTGCTGGCGATCACCGCCTGCCAGTCCTCGCGGCCCATCTGCCGGAACAGCATGTCGCGGCTGCCGCCGGCATTGTTGACCAGCACGTCGATCTCGCCGACCTCGGCCTTGACCTTGGCGAACGCGGCCACGGTGGAATCCCAGTCGGTGGCGTTGCCCTCGGAGGCGATGAAGTCGAAACCCAGCTCGCGCTGCTCGCGCAGCCATGCCGACTTGCGCGGCGAATCGGGACCGCAGCCGGCGACCACGGTATGGCCGTTGCGCGCCAGCTTCTGGCAGATCGCGGTGCCGATGCTGCCCATGCCGCTGGTGACGTAGGCGATTCTTAGGGTCATGGAGAACTCCTTCGGAGTTGGGAATCGGGAATGGGGAATCGGGAATGTTGGGAAGCGAGGCCGCTGTTGCGATTCCCGATTCCCGATTCCCCATTCCCGGCAGCGCTCAAGCCGCCAGCGGATACAGCGCGAAGAGGAGGCTGCCAGCCATCAGCACCAACGACACCAACACCGCCCACTTCAGCGTGAAGCGCTGGTGGTCGGCGAAGTCGACCTTGGCCAGGCCGACCAGCAGGTAGGTGGACGGCACCAGCGGGCTGAGCAGGTGCACCGGTTGCCCGGCCAGCGAGGCGCGGGCCATCTCCACCGGGGTGATGCCGTAGTGGCTGGCGGCGTCGGACAGGATCGGCAGCACGCCGAAGTAGAAGGCGTCGTTGGACATGAAGAAGGTGAAGGGCATGCTGGCCAGTGCGGTGATCACCGCCAGGTACGGCCCCCAGGCATCGGGGATCACCGCCAGGAAGCTGCGCGACATCGCCTCGACCATGCCGGTGTTGGACAGGATGCCGGTGAACACGCCGGCGGCGAAGATCAGCGACACCACCGACAGCACGTTGCCGGCATGGTTGACCAGGCGGCGGCGCTGCTCGGCCAGGTTCGGGTAGTTGATCAGCAGCGCCAGCGCGAAGCCGACCATGAACAGCACCGGCATCGGCAGCACGCCGATCACCAGCGCCGCCATCAGCGCCAGGGTCAGCGCCAGGTTCACCCACAGCAGCCGCGGCCGCTTGATGTCCTCGGCGTCCTCCACGGTGGGCAGCGCCTCGCCGTCGTCGGCCACGCTGCTATCCAGCCAGGCATCGCCGGGCAGCGCGACCACGCCGAGGCGGCGCCGCTCCTTCATGCCCAGGTACCAGGCCAGCAGCAGGATGCCGGCGATCGCCAGCGCCATCGCCGGCACCAGCGGCACGAACACGTCGGCCGGGTCCACGTGCAGCGCGGTGGCGGCGCGTGCGGTCGGCCCGCCCCACGGGGTCAGGTTCATCACCCCGCCGGCGAGGATGGTCACGCAGGTCATGTTCAACGCGTTCATGCCCAGCCGGCGGTACAGCGGCAGCATCGCCGAGACGGTGATCATGTAGGTGGTGGAGCCGTCGCCGTCGAGCGAGATCAGCAGCGCCAGCACCGCGGTGCCGACCACGATCTTCATCGGGTCGCCCTTGACCAGGCGCAGGATGCGCCGCACCAGCGGATCGAACAGGCCGGCGTCGATCATCACCCCGAAGTACAGGATCGCGAACATCAGCATGACGCCGGTCGGCGCGATCTTCTTGATCCCCTCGAGCATCATCTCGTTGATGCCGGTACCGAAACCACCGGCCAGCGCGAACACGATCGGCACGATGATCAGCGCGACCAGCGGCGACAGCCGCTTGCTCATGATCAGGTACATGAAGGTAATGACCATTCCGAAACCGAGCGCGGTCAGCATGGAAGTTCCTCAGGGTGGTGCATGAAAGAAGGCGGATCCCGCAGCGGAGATCCGAAAATCGAAAGCCGACCAGACGTCACATCACGCGATCCCGCCGTGGCGAATCGCCAATCCCCATTCCCCATTCCCGGCACTCAGAAGTCATATTGAAAGCGCCCGGTGATCGCCCGCGTGTGGTCCAGCGTCACGCCGGTCAGGTGGTCGCGGTTGCGGCTGTCGATCAGGTCGAGCATCAGCCGCAGGTTCGGCTTGAGGTACCAGTTGCCGGCCAGCGTCCACGAGGCGGTGGAGGCGTCGAGCAGATCCGGCTGTCCGTCGCGGTGCTGTTCGCCCCACATGCGGTCGTAGCGCAGCGCCAGTTCGAACGCGCCGTAGCGGTGGTTGACCTGCTTGATGCGGGTGAAGCGCCCGGTCTTGCGGTCGTAGCGGCGCGATTCGCCGGTGGCGAACCAGCTGACGAAGCCGTACGCCGCCAGCACGTCGGCGCGCTGCGCGCCGTCGTCGAACACACCGCCGCTGAACTCGCCCTGCCACGACAGCGGTCCGCGCACCTGCGCGTATTCCAGCGACCACTTGTCCACGTCGGTGTCGCGGCCGTCGGCGAAGCGTGCCAGGGTGATGCGGCTGTCGTCGGACAGGTGCCCGGCCGGGCGCGGGCGGATGCTCAGCGCCGGCGCGCCGCCGGCGCCGGGATGGTCGTAGTGCTCGTGCGCCAGCGACAGGCCCAGGTGCAGCACGTCGCCATCGCGCGCGCCCGGCGCCCAGGTGCCGCGACCGCCGAACGCATGCCCGCGGACGTTGGAGACGTCGATGCTCTGCAGGCTGTAGACGCTGGCTGCCCAGGTGTAGTCGGTGCCTGCGGCCTGCCACGACACCGCCTTGCGGTACAGCGGCGCCAGCGTAGTGGCCGCGCCGCTGCGCTCCAGGAACTGGCCGAAGTTGGAGCCGGTGCGGTCGTCGAGCGTGAAGTACTGCTTGAACTGGCCCACGGTCAGGATGCCGGCGCCGAACGTGCGGGTCAGGTACACGTCCTTGGCCTCGATGCCCTTGCCGTTGAAATCGTCCTGCAGCCCGGCGAAGTCGCCCTCGACCTTGTAGCCGAAGCCGAACACCTTGCCGGACACGTCCAGCCACAGGCGGCGGATCTCGGTGTCGTCGGGATTGGGCGTGCCGCGGCGGTCGTTGTCGAAGTGGGCGAAATCCCAGTGCAGGCGGCCACCGAGTTCGGCGGTCACCGGGCCGTCGTCGTCGGTGGCGGCACGCGCCGATCCGGCCAGGCACAGCAACGCGCAGGCGCTGCCCAATGTCAGAGTCTTCAGTTCCACGTCCCCTCCCAGGTGCGTGTCGCAGCGATTGGATCGGCCCGGCAGCACCCGCCGCGGACCGGCATGGGCGCAGCCTAGTTGGGCGTAGCTGTCATTGACCTGTCGGGGGGCGGGAATGGGGAATCGGGAGTGGGGAATCGAAAAAGCACGTTCCCGGATGCGCTAGGCTTCTGCTGTTGCTGTTGCTGTTGCCATTCCCCATTCCCGATTCCCGATTCCCAGCCCCCAATGCGCCTGCTCCTGGTAGAAGACAACGCCGATCTCGCCGATGCGATCGTGCGGCGCATGCGTCGCAGCGGGCACGCGGTGGATTGGCAGCGCGATGGGCTGAGCGCGGCGGGGGTGCTGCGCTACCAGCGCTTCGATCTGGTGGTGCTGGATATCGGCCTGCCGGGGCTGGACGGCTTGCGCGTGCTGGCCGGACTGCGCGAGCGCGGCGACACCACGCCGGTGCTGATGCTGACCGCGCGCGACGGCATCGAGGACCGGGTGCAGGCGCTGGACGTGGGCGCCGACGATTACCTGGGCAAGCCGTTCGATTTCCGCGAGTTCGAGGCGCGCTGCCGGGTATTGCTGCGGCGCAACCGCGGCCAGGCCAGCGAGGTGGTGCAGCTCGGCGGCTTCGCCTTCGACAACGCCGCGCACAGCGTCAGCCTGGACGGCGCGCCGATCGACTTGCCCAACCGCGAGTACCGCCTGCTGGAGATTCTGATCGGCCGGCTCGGCCAGGTGGTGGGCAAGGACGAGATCGGCAACGGGCTGTTCGGCTTCGACGACGAGGCCGGGCCGAACGCGATCGAGCTGTACGTCGGCCGCTTGCGCAAGAAGCTGGCCGACGCGCCGCTGCGCATCGTCACCGTGCGCGGCGTCGGCTACAAGCTGGAGGCGGCCGCGACGCCGCCGGATCCGGCGGCGGACGGCGATGGCTGAGGCCGCTGCGCCGGCGCCGTCGATCCGGCGCACGCTGCTGCGCTACCTGGGCGCGCTGTCGCTGCTCGGCGCGGTGGCGCTGTTCTTCGTGGCGCGCGATTACGGCCAACGCGCCGCCAACCGCTCCTACGACCACCTGCTGGTGTCCTCGGCGCTGTCCATCGTCGATTCGGTGGCGCTGGCCGGCGGCCAATGGCAGGTGGACCTGCCGTACGCGGCGCTGGACCTGCTGGCGATGGCGCCGGAGGACCGGGTGTTCTACCGCGTGTTCGACGCGCGCGGGCGCACCATCACCGGCTACGACGACCTGCCGGCGGCACCGTCGCTGCCGCGTGCCAGCGCACCGCCGCGCCTGTTCGACGCGGTCTACAGCGGCGAGCCGGTGCGCTTTGCGGTGGTGTCGCGGCGGGTGTCCTCGGCGGCGGCGCAGGATCAGGTGTGGGTGCAGGTCGGCCAGACCCGTCGCGCCCGCGAGGCGTTGGCGCAGGACGTGGTGCTGCACGCGCTGGTCGCGATCGGGCTGCTGTCGTTGCTGGCGCTGGCCCTGGTGTGGCTGGGCGTGTCGCGCGCGCTGCGGCCGTTGCGCACGCTCGAACGCGAGCTGTCGCGGCGCGAACCGTCCGAACTCAAGCCGGTGGCGGCGACCGCGCCGCAGGAAATGCAGCAGATGGTGGCGGCGCTGAACCGCTTCATGGCGCGCCTGGCCGGCAGCAACGAGACCCTGCGCGCGTTCATGGCCGAGGCCGCGCACCAGATGCGCACGCCGCTGGCGGCGCTGCGCGCGCAGGCGCAACTGGCGCTGGACGAGGACGATCCGCACGAGATGCGCCGCAGCCTGGAAGCGATCGAGCGCAATGCCACGCACATGAGCCGCCTGCTCAACCAGTTGCTCAGCGACGCCAGCGTGATCCATCGTTCGAACCTGCAGCGCTATGCCAGCGTCGACCTGGCCGAGGTGCTGCACCAGGCGCTGCACGAGGCCGTGCCGCAGGCCGCGCCGCGGCCGCGCGTGCAGCTGGCCATCGCCAGCGAACCGGCGCTGGTGCGCGGCGATGCGCTGCTGTTGCGCGAAGCGATCAAGAACCTGATCGACAACGCCTGCAAGTACGGCGGCGACGGCGCGCTGCAGGTGGCGCTGACCTGCAGCGCGCGCGACTGCGTGGTGACCGTGGCCGACCACGGCCCGGGCATCGCCGCGGCCGAGGCCGAGCGCGTGTTCGAGCGCTTCGTGCGCGGCGAGGGCGCGGCCGCCGGCGGCGCCGGGCTGGGCCTGGCGATCGTCAAGCGCGTGGTCGAAGCGCATGGCGGGCGTATCGACCTGTCCAACCGCGTGGGCGGCGGCCTGATCGCCAGCCTGCACCTGCCGAGGTTGCATCCATGAGCCTGTCCGCGCTGCTGCGCCGCCTGCCGCTGCTGACCGTGCTGCTCGCCGGCACCGCGCTGGCCGCGCCCGGCGACGTGCGCCGCTTCCCGGCACAGGGCGCCGCCACCGCGCAGTTGTGCATCCAGGGGTCGACCGACATCGAGGTGTTCGCCGCGGTGATCGGCGACTACCAGCGCCTGCATCCGCACACCGAGGTGGTGTACCAGGACGCGATCGCCTGGGACATCTACCAACGCTATCTGCAGCCGGGCCCGGGTCCGCGCTGCGCCGATCTGCTGATCAGCGCCAGCATGGACCTGCAGACCAAGCTGGTGAACGACGGCCATGCGCTGGCGCACCGCTCGCCGCAGACCGAGGCGCTGCCGGCGTGGGCGCAATGGCGCCACGAACTGTTCGGTATCAGCTACGAGCCGGTGGCGATCGTCTACAACACCGCGCGGCTGCCGGCCGCGCAGGTCCCGCGTACCCGCCGCCGGCTGCTGGAACTGCTGCGCGCGCCGGGCCTGCCGCTGCGCGGGCGCATCGGCACCTACGACGTGGAGCGCAGCGGCGTGGGCTACCTGTTCGCGACCCAGGACAGCCAGCTCGGCAGCATGGCCGGGGCGCTGCTGGCGGCGATGGGCGACAACCACGTGGTGCTGGAGGAACGTACTGGCGTGCTGCTGGACAAGGTCGCGCGCGGCGAGCTGCTGTTGGCCTACAACGTGCTGGGCTCGTACGCGCAGGCGCGCATCGATGCCGGCGCGCCGCTGGCGATCGTGCAGCCGGAGGACTACACCCTGGTCGCGCTGCGCACCGCGGTGATCCCGCGCGACAGCCCGCATGCGGCCGAGGCGCGGCGTTTCCTGGACTATCTGCTGTCGCCGCGCGGGCAGCAGGTGCTGTCGCGCGAGGCGCGGCTGCAGCCGATCCTGGCGCAGCCGGGCAGGGCGGCGCCGGGTGGGCCGGCCGCCGCCGCGGCGTTCCGCCCGATCGCGCTGGGGCCGGGGCTGCTGGTGTACCTGGATGCGCTGAAGCGGCGCCAGTTCCTCGACGCCTGGCGCAGCAGCATGCAGCAGGCGCCGCCGCGCTGAGCCGCGCTGGCGGCGCTCAGCGCGCGAAGCGCGGCTGGCGCCCGGGCGAACACAGCACGCGCACGCTGTCGCCCAGCGCCTCCGGCGCGCCGCCGGCCAGCAGCGCGTGCAGGCGCGGCCGGTCCGGGGCCGCGCCCGGCGCCAGTCCGACCCAGGTGTCCTTGCCGGCGCCCTTGGCGGCGTAGAGACAGCGGTCGGCCAGGCCCACGCTCTGTTCCCAGTCACCCAGCGCCGGCCACGCGGCCACGAACGGCCATGGCGCGAAACCGATCGAGCAGGTCAGCGTCAGGTCGCGCTCGGCCTGGGCGAAGCGCTGCGTCGCCACCGCCGCGCGCAGGCCTTCGGCCAGGGCGCTGGCGGCGTCCTCGTGCGGCAGGCGGGTGACCAGCAGGAACTCCTCGCCGCCCCAGCGCACCAGCAGGTCGCGGTCGCCGCACAGCCGGCGCAGGCGCGCGGCGCAGTGCACCAGCGCCGCGTCGCCGGCCTGGTGGCCGTAGTCGTCGTTGATGCGCTTGAAGTTGTCCACGTCGATCATGAAGAAGTACAGCGCATCGGCGCTGCGGCCCTCGTCCAGCGCGGCCAGCAGGGCCGGGCACTCGCGCGCCAGCCAGTCCTGCAGTTCGCGGCGGTTGGCGACCTGGGTCAGCGGATCCAGGCGCGTGGCCGCCTGCAGCCGCGCATTGCTCTGCAGCAACTGCTGGTTGGCGCGCTCGAGCTGGCGGGTGCGCTCGGCCACGGTCAGGTTCAGCAGTTCCACCATGTCGCGCTCGCGGTTGACCGTGCGCCGCACCCGGTGCAGCGCCAGGCCGAGCAGCGCCAGGCCCAGCACCACGTAGCCGGCGTAGGCCAGCGGATGCCGCCAGGGCGGTGGCGGCACCTCGATCTGCAGCCGTCGCGCAGCGCCGAACTGGCCGTCGCGGCCGGCCGCTTCCACCACCAGGGTGTAGCGGTCCGGCGGCAGGTGGCTGACCGAGAAGTCGCTGTGCGCGGTCTGCGGGTACACCCAGCCCTTCTGCAGTCCCTCGACGCGGTAGCGCAGGCGCGCGGTGCCCGGGGCGGCGAAGTCGATCGCGGTCATGCCGATGGTGAACACGTTGTCGCGATGGTCCAGGGCGATGCGCTGCGCGTAGACCACGTCGCTCTCGGTCTGGTTCTCGCCGCCGTCGCGGTCCTCGCCGGCATTGAGGATGCGCAGGTCGGTGAGTACCGCGCGCGCCTGCGGGCTACGCAGCGGCAGGCGCGTGGGGTCGATCACATCCACGCCCTGGGTGCCGCCGAAATACAGCAGCCCGTGCGCGTCGCGGTAGCCGCGGCCGCTGTTGTACTCCTGGTTCTGCAGGCCGTCGCGGCGGCCCAGGCTCTGCACGATGCGGGTGCGTGGATCGAACACGCTCAGGCCATTGTTGGTGCTCAGCCACAGCCGCCCCTGCGGATCCGGCAGGATGGTGTAGATGACGTTGCTGCTGAGCCCCTCGCGGTCGCTGTAGCGCAGCGCCACGTCGTGCTTGAGGTCGATGCGGTACAGCCCGCCGGAGAAGGTGCCGACCCACAGCACGCCGTCGTGTGCGTACAGCGACCACACCGAGGCGTACAGGGCGTGGCCGCGCGGGCGGTACGGCTCGGCGGGGCGGCCGCTGCGCATGCGCCACAGGCCGCAGTCGTTGCAGCCGATCCACAGCGTGTCGTCGCTGTCGCGGTAGACCCGGGTCAGGGTGTGTCCGTTCAGTGGCGCCCAGCGCGGATCGTTGCGCACGCGTCCGCCGACCACGCGGGTCAGGCCGCGGCGGGTGGCCACCCACAGCGTGTCGCCTTCCAGCAGCAGATCGTTGATGTGCTCGTCGGCCAGCCCGCTCAGGCGCCGTAGCGCGCCGTTCCGGTCCAGGCGCCACAGGCCCTGGCGCGTGCCCAGCCACCAGCCATCGCGGTCGGCGGCGATGCTGCGGATCGCCTGGCTGCTCAGTCCGGGCACCAGGCGCCAGGCGGCACGGCTGCCGTCGCGCAGCAACAGGCCCTGATCGGTGCCGATCAGCATGCGCTCGCCGTCGCGCCAGATGCTGCGCACGCTGCTGCTGGGCCAGTCGTGGGTGTCGCCGACGCGCTCCTCGTCGTTGCGGATCACCGCCGACAACGGGCGCACCCGGTACAGCCCGGCGGTGTAGGTGCCGATCCACCAGGTGCCGTCGGGCGACTGGTAGAAGCGGATGATGGCGCTGTTCGGCGGCATGTCGAAGCTCAGCCGCTGCGGCATATGGCGCGCGCTGTCCAGTTGCGTCACCGTGGCATTGGTGGTGCCGACCAGCACGCGGCCATCGTGCAGCCGGATCAGCGCGCTGAGGTCGCTGCCGCCGGTGAGTAGCTGCGCCGGCGTCCAGTGCGCCAGCACCGCGCCGTGCGCATCGAGCTGGAACAGGCCGCCGCGCGCCGAGGCCAGCCACAGCCCTTCCGGCCCGGACTGCAGCCCTACGCATTCGTCGATGCCGCGCGGCGCCGGCAGTTCCTCGCGCGCGTCGCGGCTCAGCCGCCACAGCCGGCATTGCCGGTCCAGCGCCACCGGCTGCGTGCCGTCCGGCATCCAGGTCAGGCCTACCACCGGTGCATCGCCGCCCAGCGCCCGCGCCTGCCGCAGGTCGGCCGCGACCCGGTCCACGCCGCGTTCGGTGCCCAGCCAGGCGCCGCCCTGCGGATCGATCAGGATCTGGGTGATGCGGTTGTGCGACAGGCCCTGCTGCGCGCCGAGGCGGTGGTGTTGCCAGGTCGCCAGCTCGATCACTTCCAGGCCGGCGTCGTTGGTGCCCAGCCACAGGCGGTTGCCGCGCGGCTCGAAGCCGATGCTGTCGATGCTGCTGCTGAGCAGGCTCTGCGGGCTGTCGCCGCCGAGCTCGCGCCGGTAGCTACGGAACAGATGCCCGTCGAAGCGGTTCAGGCCTTCTTGCGTGCCCACCCACAGGAAGCCCTGGTCGTCGCTCTGCAGGGCGTTGACCGACAGTTGCGACAATCCCTCGTCCAGGCCGAAGTGCTCCAGGCTACTGGGCAGGTCGTCGTCGTCGACCGTCACGGCCG
Organism: Xanthomonas sp. NCPPB 901; assembly: GCF_056725085.1. Taxonomy (NCBI): domain Bacteria; kingdom Pseudomonadati; phylum Pseudomonadota; class Gammaproteobacteria; order Lysobacterales; family Lysobacteraceae; genus Xanthomonas; species Xanthomonas sp. NCPPB 901. The sequence continues at coordinate 1,095,307 of NZ_CM161511.1, forward strand.
CGGACGCGGCCGGGGCCAGCGCGACGCACAGGGTGAGGCAGGACGCGGCCAGTGGCAGGCGGCCCAGCAGGTTGGAGAGCGAGACGATCACGCCGTGTTATCGGCCATGGTGGGTCCAGCCTTGAATGTGTGGCGGGCGGTGGCTTTGCTGCCGGCTGCGCAGCGCGCGCAGTATGCGTCCGGTGCGGAACGTCCTGCGACGTGGCGCGTCCCCGGGCAGGCATGCGCTGCGTCGAGCGTGGCCAGCCGGCGGCCACGCCGCCGCCCGCTGGCATCCCGCATGCTCGGCATCGCCCGGCCCCGCACGTACACTGCGGGTCCTGCGCGCTGTCCGCGCCCACCCGACGAGGCCTCGCGGCCTCGTGCCAGCCGCTTTCACGCCCATGGATGCCCCGACGATCCTGGTCGCCGACGACCACCCGCTGTTCCGTGCCGCCGTGCTGCACGCCTTGCGCCAGGCCTTACCGCGCGCCCTGGTGGTGGAGGCGGCCAGCGCCGCCACCCTGGACGCCGCGCTGGCCGCGCAGGCCGATGCCGACCTGATCCTGCTGGACCTGGCCATGCCCGGCGCGCGCGGCTTCTCGGCCCTGCTGCACGTGCGCGGCGAGCGTCCGGACGTGCCGGTGGTGGTGATCTCTTCCAACGACCACCCGCGGGTGATCCGCCGCGCGCAGCAGTTCGGCGCGGCCGGTTTCATTCCCAAGTCCTCGCCGGCCGAGACCATCGGCATCGCGGTGGCGGCGGTGCTCGACGGGGGCACCTGGTTCCCGCCGCTGACCGCGGCGCGCTCGGAGGCCGACGCGCAACTGGCCGCGCGCCTGGCGCAACTGACCCCGCAGCAGTTCCGGGTGCTGCTGTGCCTGGCCGACGGCCTGCTCAACAAGCAGATCGCCTACGAACTGGGCCTGGCCGAGAACACCGTCAAGGTCCACGTGACCGCGATCCTGAAGAAGCTCGAATGCCACAGCCGCACCCAGGCCGCGGTGCTGGTGAAGGCGCTGGAGCCGGAAGGCGAGGCCTGAACCGGCGCGCGGGCGGGGGGCGTTTTCCGCGGCGCCCGGATACGCGATGCTATGCGCCGATGCCCGCGCCCCCTGCGGGCGGAGACCACCGGACCATGCCCACCACGACCATCCGCAACGAGCAGACCGCCCACTATCCGTTCCTGCAGGAGATGCTGGACGACGACTACTTTCCCCGGTCGCTGGTCGGCAAGGGGCAGAATATCCTGCTGCGGTTGTGCGAGGCGATCGAGGCGCAGGAACCGGCGGACCTGCCGGCGCTGTACCGGCTGACCCATGCCGCCACTGAGGAGTTCAACAAGCTGGCGCTGGAGTTCGAGGCCCACGACAGCGAGATCGAGACCGCCGCGCGCGAGAACATCGGCATGGATTTCCTGCACATCGCCAAGGCCTACGGCTTCGCCGACGCCGACGTCGAAGCACTGATCGCCCCGCGCGAGTGGTGACGCCGGCCCGCTTCTCCCTGCGGGAGAGAGGCTATGGAAGCGCGGCTGCTCCCTTCTCCCCCCGGGAGAAGGTGCCCCGCAGGGGCGGATGAGGGTAGGGCGGCCAGGGATCCTTCGCGGCCTGGGCAGCGGCGGGCTTGGCGCGCCGACCGCGGATGAGGTCTTGCGTGGCGCTGCGCGCCCCGACCCTCACCCCAACCCCTCTCCCGGGGGGAGAGGGGCTAGAGCGCGGCTGTTCCCTTCTCCCCCCGGGAGAAGGTGCCCCGCAGGGGCGGATGAGGGTAGGGCGGCCAGGGATCCTTCGCGGCCTGGGCAGCGGCGGGCTTGGCGTGCCGACCGCGGATGAGGTCTTGCGTGGCGCTGCGCGCCCCGACCCTCACCCCAACCCCTCTCCCGGGGCTAAGGCGCGGCTGTTCCCTTCTCCCCTCGGGAGAAGGTGCCCCGCAGGGGCGGAGGAGGGTACGGCGGCCAGGGATCCTTCGCGACCTTGGCAGCGGCGGGGTTGGCGCGCCAACTGCGGATGAGGTCTTGCGTGGCGCTGCGCGCTCCGGATCCTCACCCTAACCCCTCTCCCGGGGGGAGAGGGGCTAGAGCGGGGCTGTTCCCTTCTCCCGCCGGGAGAAGGTGCCCCGCAGGGGCGGATGAGGGTACGGTGGCCAGAGATCCAATCCACAAGCACACGCCTCACCCGCGGCGCAGCAGCATCTGCGTCATCAACGCGCGCAGGGCCGGGGGCCGTACCGGTTTGGCCAGGAAACCCCAGCCGCGTTCCTGCGCCAGCGTGCGCAGCGCCGGATCGGCTTCGGCGGTGATCAGAATCGCCCGCGGCTCGGCCTGCCAGCGTGCGCACAGCTGCGCGAACAGGGTCGGGCCGTCGCAGTCGCCCATGCGCACGTCCAGCAGCACCAGTTCCGGCGCCTGCGCCGGTTGCGCCGCGGCCAGTGCCTGTTCCGGGCCGGCCGCCAGTTCCACCTGGCAGGCCCAGCGCGTGAGCAGGGTGCGGCTGGCCTCGCAGACCCGCGGGTCGTCGTCGATGCACCAGACCCGGCAGCCATGCAGGATCGGGTCGTCGCCGTTGTCGCTGGCCATCGCCGCCGGCGCCTGGCGTTGCGCCGCAGCGGCATCGCCCAGCGGCACGCGCACCGAGAACACGCTGCCGCGGCCCAGCTGCGAGCGCAGGCCGATGCGATGGCCGAGCAGGCGGCCGATGCGCTCCACGATCGCCAGGCCAAGGCCGGCGCCGCGGTCGTTGGCCACGCCGTCGCCGAGCCGGCGGAACTCCTCGAAGATCTCCTGTTGCAGGGCGTCGGGGATGCCCGGCCCCTGGTCGTGGACCTCGATGCGCAGCTGCGTGCCGTCGCGCCGGCAGCCCAGCAGCACGCGCCCGCGCGGGGTGTAGCGCACCGCGTTGGACAGAAAGTTCTGCAGGATGCGCCGCAGCAGGGTCGCGTCGCTGCGGATGGTGGCGCGGGTCGGCACGTAGTCCAGGCGCAGGCCGCGGCCCTCGGCGACGATGCCGAACTCGCGCGCCAGGGTCTGCAGCAGCGGGTCCAGCGCCAGGTCCTGCACCTGCGTCTTCAGCGTGCCGGCCTCCAGCCGCGAGATGTCCAGCAGGCTGTTGAGGATCGCGTCCTGCGCCGCCAGCGCGTTGTCGACGTGGTCGGCGATCTGCCGCGCATCGGCCTCGTGCAGTTTGCCGCGCAGCGCCGAGACGAACATGCGCGCGGCGTTGAGCGGCTGCAGCAGGTCGTGCACCGCCGAGGCCACGAAGCGGGTCTTGTAGCGGTTGGCGTTCTCGGCCTCGCGCTTGGCCTCGGCCAGGTCGCGGGTGCGTTCGGCGACGCGATGCTCCAGCGCGTCGGCCAGCGAGCGCAGTTCGCGCGCGGCGTTCTTGTAGCTGGTGATGTCCGCGTAGCTGGTGACGAAGCCGCCGTCGGGCAGCGGATTGCCGCGGATTTCCAGCACCGTGCCGTCGTCCTTCTCGCTCTCGCGCATGTGCGGGCGGCCGCTGCGCAGGTGGTCCAGGCGGCGCTGGATCGCCGCCTCCACCGGGCCCGGGCCGAGCAGGCCGCGGCGCGCGTTGTAGCGGAACACGTCCTCGATCGGGCGGCCGACCCGAATCAGCTCCGGGGGAAAGCGGAAGATCTCCAGGTAGCGCGAGTTCCACGCCACCAGGCGCAACTGCGCGTCGATGATCACCACGCCCTGCGGCAGGTGCTCCAGGCTGCGGCTGAGGCCGGTGTCGGCCTGTTGCGCGGCCTGCACGATGCCGTCCTGCGCGGTGCGCAGTTCCTGCGCGTGCTGCTGCAGCAGCGACTCCAGTTCGCGCCGGCTGCGCTGGCGCAGCCGCGCCAGGCGCTGGCGCTGCTGGAACAGCAGGCCCAGGAACGACAGCGCCAGCCAGATGCCGGCCGCGGCCAGCGCGGCGCCACGGCCGGCGGCGCGGCTGCCGCCGATATCGTGCAGCAGGTGCAGGCGCCAGCCGCCTTCCGGCAACGCCATGCTCTGCCACAGCAGCGGCGCCGGCTGTGCGGGCATGTCGATGCGCATCACCTGGCTACCGTTGTCCAGCGTCTCCAGCACCCGCCGTTGCGCCGGCAGCAACGTCTGCTGCGCGTACTGGCGGGTGGCCAGCAGTTCGTCGCGCTCGTGCGCGCTGAGCGGCTGCAGTTGCCGGTAGCGCCAGACGTCGCGGCTGGACAGGAACACCACGCCATGGCGGTCGCTGACCAGCACCACGTCGGGCACGCGCAGCCATTCGTGCTCCAGCGCGGCCAGTTCGATCTTGATCACGACCAGCCCGAGCGCGCGTCCGCGCGCATCGAGAATCGCCTGCGAAAGGAAGTAGCCGGGCACGCCGGTGGTCATGCCGATGCCGTAGAAACGGCCCTTGCCCTGCGCCAAGGCCTGCTTCACGTACGGGCGGAAGCTGTAGTCGGCGCCGACGTTGCTGCTGGCCAGGCGCCAGTTGCTGGCGGCCAGGGCCACGCCGTTGGCGTCGATCAGGGTCAGGGTCGAGGAGCGGGTGACGTCGTTGGCGCGTTCCAGCTTCAGGTTCAGCTGCCGCTGCGTGGCCGGGTCCAACGGGTGGGTCAGGGCGTCGCGCAGTTCCGGATCCAGCGCCAGCACCTGCGGCAGGGTGCGGTAGCGGTCGATACGCTGCTGCAGGGTCTGCGCGTACAGCTCCAGTTGCTGGCGCAACTGCACGCTCTCGGCGCGCAGCGCGCGCTGTTCGGCGATGCGCTGCGCCGACAGCATCGCCAGCGCCATGCCGCCGACGATGACGGTCAGCAGCAGGACGAGGCGGCGATGGCGCAGGAGCGAGGGCATGCGGAAGAACGCGGCGGGCGGGGCCGCATCAGCTTAGAGGGTGCGCTGCCGTTTGCGGCATGCGGCGGCGCTGGCCGGTGTCGCTGACCGCTACACGGCAGGAAGCGGCCTGCGGCGGACTCGGGCGGCGATCGCGCCGCGGCGCGTCGCCGGTGCCGACCCGCGGACGCGCCGCGGGCGGCAAGGTCAGGGCGTGCGCTGTCTGTCGGCGCCGTCGCCGGATGTCGCCGCGGTTCGAGGCGCCGCGGCACGCCCCCCGGCCGATCGTGTCGGATCGGCCGGTAGGCGCTGGCTCAGAACTGGACCTGGGCGCGCACGTCCAGCGAGTTCGGCTTGGTGTGCGCGCCGGCGCGCTCGGCATCGGCACGCACGTAGTTGACCTGGAACTTGAAGTGGCTGGTCAGGTACCAGTTGGCGCCGAAGGTCCAGTCGTGCTGGCGGCCGCCGAGCACCGTGCCGTCGTCCAGGTCCAGGCGGCTGTAGCGCGCCAACAGCTCGACCGCACCGTAGGCGTTGGCCGGCTTGATGTTGCCGACGTTGCCGGCGCTGTACGGCCGCGATTCGCCGGTCAGCACGTAGCTGGCGAACACGTACTGGCCGTCGGCGGTGTAGTCGGGGCGGCCGTTGTCGCGGGTCACGTCGGCGCGCAGCGCCTCGCCCTGCATCGAGAACGGGCCCTTGATCCAGATCGCTTCCAGGCCGGTGCGGCGCACCTGGTCGACGTCGACCAGCGTGCCCGAATCGATCAGGCGCACGTCGGTCAGGCCGGCTTCCGGACGCGCGCGGAAGCGCGCGCGCGGGCTGAAGCTGACGTCCAGGCCATTGTGGTAGCCGCGCGGATTCTCCTGCGAGTACGCCAGGCCCAGGTGCAGCACGTCGCCGTCGGCCTTGAACGGGGTCCACACGCCGCGCACCGCCTGGGTGGTGCCGGGGTTGTCGCCCTGCAGGTCCTTGCCGCCGTAGGCGCCGGCCTGCAGCAGGTACTGCGGACGCTCGAAGGTCCACTCCACGCCGGTGCGGCGGCCCTGGTAGATCGCCTGCACCGGCAGCGCCACTTCCAGGAAGCTGTCCGCGCGCGAGCTGGTCACGCCTTCCAGGCCCACCGGCACCTTGATGTAGCCCAGGCGCACCTTGCCGTAGTCGGCGCCGAACAGCGCCTTGGTCTCGAAGCGGAAGAACACGTCCAGCCACAGCTTGGACTGGAAGTCGAAGTACACCATCGCGTCGTATACGCCCTTCTTCTTCAGCGTGGCGCCGAACTCCTTGCGCCGGAACGCGTTGTCGTCCTCCAGGCGGCCGTCGTCGTTGGAGAAGTTGTTCCAGTCGTAGGCGTAGTTGCCGGTCACGGCCAGTTCGGTGCCGTCGTTGAAGGCGACCTTGGTCGGCCAGTTGTCGAAGCCGTTGGCGGCGACGGCGGGAGCGGCGGCGGTCAGGCCCAGCGCAGCGAAGAGAAGGGTGTGGCGCATGATGGAGTCGTCTCGATAAGGAAAGAAGGCGCGGCGGTCCCCGGCCGCGCAGGTGATGCGGTGGTGCGGGCAGTGCGGCGGCGGGCCGCCACGCGAACGGCGATGCCGCCGCGGTGCGGACACGGTGCCGGACGGATACCCCCGCAGGCGATAGCGGACGCGCCCGGCGTTTCTTTACGGCGATGTTGCAGTTCTTGCAGCGCCGTCTCCCCTGAGAACGCGCGCTGCGCTGTGTGACAGCCCGTCCGTGAGCGTACCGCGACACTGTAACCGCGTCGACACGGCCAGGCACCGGGCCTAGTACCAATAGGTTATCTGCTTAGACGCCGGCGACGCGTACAAAGGCAGCATTCCGCGACCCGCGTCGGGTGGGCGGACCGTTCCGGAGCTCTCCATGCATATCCCAACGTCCCCGGTCGGCCACGCGCCGCGGCACTTGCCGTTCTACCGGCAGTTGTACTTCCAGGTGGTCGTCGCCATCGTCATCGGCGCGGTGCTCGGCCACTTCGAGCCGGCGTTCGCCGAGAAGCTCAAGCCGCTGGGCGACGCCTTCATCAAGCTGGTGAAGATGATCATCGCACCGGTGATCTTACTGACCATCGTCACCGGCATCGCCGGCATGACCCACCTGAAGACGGTGGGCCGGGTGTTCGTCAAGGCGATGGTGTACTTCCTGTTCTTCTCCACCCTGGCGCTGGTCGTCGGCATGATCGTCGCGCACGTGGTGCAGCCCGGCGCCGGCATGAACATCAATGCCGCCGACCTGGACCAGAGCGCGGTGCACAGCTACGTGGAGAAGTCGCACGAGCTGACCCTGGTCGGCTTCCTGATGGACATCATCCCGAAGACGCTGCTCAGCCCGTTCGTCGGCGACAACATCCTGCAGGTGCTGTTCGTGGCGGTGCTGTTCGGGGTGTCGCTGGCGATGGTCGGCGAGCGCGGCAAGCCGGTGCTGAACCTGCTGGAGTCGCTGGTGGCGCCGGTGTTCAAGCTGGTGCACATCCTGATGAAGGCCGCGCCGATCGGCGCGTTCGGCGCCATCGCCTTCACCATCGGTAAGTACGGCGTGGAGTCGCTGGTCAACCTGGCCTGGCTGGTGGGTTCGTTTTACTTGACCTCGCTGTTGTTCGTGCTGGTGATCCTGGGCGCGGTGTCGCGTCTGTGCGGTTTCTCCATCCTCAAGCTGATCCGCTACCTCAAGGCGGAGCTGCTGCTGGTGCTGGGCACGTCGTCGTCCGAATCGGCGCTGCCGTCGCTGATGGAGAAGATGGAGCGTGCCGGCTGCAGCAAGTCGGTGGTCGGCCTGGTGGTGCCCACCGGTTATTCGTTCAACCTCGACGGCACCAACATCTACATGACCCTGGCGGCGCTGTTCATCGCCCAGGCCACCAACACCGAACTCACCCTCGGCCACCAGATCGCGCTGCTGCTGGTGGCGATGCTCAGCTCCAAGGGCGCGGCCGGCGTGACCGGCGCCGGCTTCATCACCCTGGCGGCGACGCTGGCAGTGGTGCCGGAAGTGCCGGTGGCCGGCATGGCGTTGATCCTGGGTGTGGACCGCTTCATGAGCGAATGCCGCTCGTTGACCAACTTCATCGGCAACGCGGTGGCCACCGTGGTGGTCTCGCGCTGGGAGAACGCGCTGGATCGTGATCGCCTGCGCCTGACGCTCGATGGCGGCGAAAGCCCGCTGCCGGTGGTGGCCACGGAACCCTCCGCGATCCGCTGATCCGTTGCCCCTTGCGACGCGCCGGCAGTGCCGGCGCGTCGCGTTTTTCCCGGCGTACAAGGACGTGGCGACAGCCGCCAGACAGGACCGCACCTGCGCCTGGGGGTAGAATTCCGGGCCTCCGCGCCTTTCGACAAAAGAAGCCCTCGATGTCAAACGACGATTTCAAACAGGCCGCTCTCGATTACCACCGCCAGCAGCCGCCGGGCAAGATCAAGGTCTCCGCGACCAAGCCGATGCTGACCCAGCGCGACCTCTCCCTGGCCTATTCGCCGGGCGTGGCCTTCGCCTGCGAGGCCATCGTCGCCGACCCGAAACAGGCCAGCGAACTGACCGCGCGCGGCAACCTGGTGGCGGTGATCAGCAACGGCACCGCGGTGCTGGGCCTGGGCAACATCGGCCCGCTGGCGTCCAAGCCGGTGATGGAAGGCAAGGGCGTGCTGTTCCAGAAGTTCGCCGGCATCGACGTGTTCGACATCGAGATCAACGAGAACGATCCGGACAAGCTGGTCGACATCATCGCCAGCCTGGAGCCGACCTTCGGCGGCATCAACCTGGAAGACATCAAGGCGCCGGAGTGCTTCATCGTCGAGCGCAAGCTGCGCGAGCGCATGAACATCCCGGTGTTCCACGACGACCAGCACGGCACCGCGATCATCGTCGGCGCGGCCGTGCTCAACGCGCTGGTGGTCACCGGCAAGAAGATCGAAGAGGTCAAGCTGGCCACCACCGGCATGGGCGCGGCCGGCATCTCCTGCGTCAACATGCTGGTGTCGCTGGGCCTGAAGCCGGAGAACATCCTGGCCCTGGACCGCGACGGCGTGATCCACACCGGCCGCACCGACCTGGACCCGGACAAGGCGCGCTACGCCCGCGACACCGACAAGCGCACCCTGGCCGAGATCGTCGAGGGCGCGGACATCTTCCTGGGCCTGTCGGCCGCGGGCATCCTCAAGCCGGAGATGGTGGCGACGATGGCGCCGCAGCCGGTGATCTTCGCCCTGGCCAATCCCAATCCCGAGATCACCCCGGAGGCGGCCAAGGCGGTGCGCCCGGACGCGATCATCGGCACCGGCCGTTCGGACTATCCGAACCAGATCAACAACGTGCTGTGCTTCCCGTACCTGTTCCGCGGCGCCATCGACGTCGGCGCCACCGGCATCAACGAAGAGATGAAGGTCGCCTGCGTCAAGGCGATCGCGGCGATGGCGCGGCGCGAGGCCTCGGACCTGGGCGCGGCCTACGGCGGCGAGACGCCGAGTTTCGGCCCCGACTACCTGATCCCGCGGCCGCTGGATCCGCGCCTGCTGGTCGAACTGTCCTCGGCGGTGGCGCAGGCGGCGATGGACTCGGGCGTGGCCACGCGGCCGATCGCCGACATGGAGGCCTACCGCGACAAGCTCAGCCAGTTCGTCTACCGCACCAGCCTGATGATGAAGCCGGTGTACGACCGCGCCCGCGCCGACAAGCAGCGCGTGGTCTACGCCGAGGGCGAAGAAGAGGTGGTGCTGCGCGCGGTGCAGAGCGTGATCGACGAAGGCCTGGCGTTCCCGATCCTGATCGGCCGCCCCGACGTGATCGAGGCGCGCATCCAGCGCCTGGGCCTGCGCATCACCGCCGGCGTGGATTTCGAGATCACCAACATCCACGACGACCCGCGCTTCAACGACTACTGGCAGTACTACCACGCGCTCACCGAGCGCCGCGGCGTCACCGTCACCGCCGCCAAGGAGCTGATGCGCTCGCGGCCCACGCTGATCGCGGCGGTGATGGTCGCGCGCGGCGAAGCCGATGCGCTGCTCACCGGCGTGGTCGGGCGCTTCCACAAGAAGCTCGGCTATGCGCGCAGCGTGATCCCGCTGGAGTCGCGGGTCAGTTCGACCTCGGCGATGACCGGGGTGATCAACCAGCAGGGCGCGTTCTTCTTCGTCGACACCCACGTGCAGGAAGATCCGAGCGTGGAGCAGATCGTCGAAGCCACGCTGCAGGCCGCCTATCGCCTGAAGCTGTTCGGCATCGAGCCGAACATCGCGCTGCTGTCGCACTCCAATTTCGGCAGCCACGATTCGCGCGATGCGCTGAAGATGCGCCAGGTGCGCGAGGCGCTGCTCAAGCGCAAGCCCGAGCTCAACATCGACGGCGAGATGCAGGGCGACACCGCGTGGGACGAGGCGCTGCGCAAGCAGATCATGCCCAACAGCACGCTGAAGGGCCGCGCCAACCTGTTCGTGCTGCCGAACCTGGAAGCGGCCAACATCGCCTACAACCTGGTGCGCGTGTTCACCGACGGCGTGGCGATCGGCCCGATCCTGATGGGCATCTCCAAGCCGGTGCACATCCTGACCACCAGCGCCACCTCGCGCCGGGTGATGAACATGACCGCGATCGCCGCGGTCGATGCGCAGATCCGCAAGCAGCGCGAAGCGGAGAAGTAAGCCGCCGCGTCGGCGCCGCACACGGCGGCGCCGGCATGCATCTGCGCGCACCGGCGGCAGCGCCGGTGGCGCCCAGCGTCGATGTGCATGTGCGCTGCCGCCGCCGCGGCGGCAGCATGGCGCGTGCGACGACGCACGAAGCGCCGGCAGGCATGCACATCACAGGGGATTTCTTGCGCGGAAACGCCCGCAGCGGCGCGCACAACGGGATCGGAGCGTGGGCGGCAGGGCGCCAGAGGCCTGGTCGGCGCTATGCGCGCGTCCGGGCCGTGCCGGGTCGGTCGGCCAGGGAGGCAAAGCGAAAGGGGTGACTGAAAACGCTTTCATGCGCGGGCGACAGCATGTGTCGCAGTGCCACTTGCATGATGCCGCGCGCGGCCGGCACGGAGGCCGCGCGAGGGGAGGCCAGGCACGAGGACGGCGCCCGCGGCGCCGCGCCGCGTTCAGGCCATGCGCTTGCCCACCGGCAACGGCAGGCTGTCGCTATCGTTCTGGTTCAGCTTGGACGGCTTGCCGGTCAGCAGCACATAGGCATCGACGCCAGTAAGTTCGGCGATCTTCAGCAAATGCCGGGCATTGGGAACCGAACGGTTGTTCTCCCGGTGACCGAGAGTGCTATGCGCCACGCCCAGCAAGGCGGCAAGCTCGCGCAGTGTGAAACCGGCATTTCGCCGCGCCTGCATCAAACGCACACCTATATCCACGAGACACCTCAAAGCGGCATGTTGGCACCGCGTGACACCAGCATAGTGTTGCGTTCGCCCTGCATCAAGCGGATAAGAACGCCGTGTGAAAGAAGCGCGTCGCGGCGGCCGCCGGGACTGCGTCCGGCACCGGGACAGGCTGCTAGAATCGCCTGTCCCCTTCGCCGTGTCCCCACCGCCATGAGCCATACCGCCACCGCGCCCGCCAATGCCCAGACGCGCTACGAGGTGCGCCGCGCCGACCTGCCGCTGAGCTGCCCGACGCCGGAGATGGCGCTGTGGAACTCGCATCCGCGGGTCTACCTGCCGATCGAGGACGAGCCCGGCCTCGAAGCCAAGTGCCCGTACTGCGGCGCGGTCTTCGTGCTGGTCGACTGATCCGGGTTCGATGCACCGCCTGACCGTGGTGCAGCTGCTGCCGGCGCTGGAGTCCGGCGGCGTCGAGCGCTCCACGCTGGAAATCGCTCAGGCCCTGGTCGACGCCGGGCATCGCGCCGTGGTGGTCTCGGCCGGCGGCCGGCTGTTGCCGGCGCTGGCCGCCACCGGTGCCGAGCACATCGCCCTGGACATCGGCCGCAAATCCTTGCTGACCCTGCGCCACGTGCCGGCGCTGCGGCGCCTGTTCGCGCGCGAGCGCGCCGACATCGTGCACGCACGCTCGCGGCTGCCGGCCTGGTTGGGTTGGCGCGCCCTGCAGGGCATGCCGGCTGGCCAGCGGCCGCGCCTGGTGACCACCGTGCACGGGCTCAATTCGCCCAGCCGTTACAGCGCGGTGATGACCCGCGGCGAGCGGGTGATCTGCGTGTCCGAGACGGTGCGCGCCTACGTGCTGCAGCACTATCCGCAGACCGATCCGGCGCGCCTGCGGGTGGTGCCGCGCGGCATCGATCCGGCGCAGTTCCCGCGCCGTGCCTGGCCCGATCCGGCGGCGCGGGCCTGGGCCGCCGGCCAGGCGCCGGCGCTGGCCGGGAGTGGGCCGCTGCTGTTGCTGCCCGGGCGCGGCACCCGCCTGAAGGGCCACGCCGACGCGCTGCGCCTGTTGGCGGCGCTGCGCGGCGAGGGCCACGACGCGCGGCTGTGGCTGCCGGGCGCGCGCGAGGCCGGGCGCGAGGCCTACGTGCGCGAACTGGAGACCGAGGCGGCCGCGCTTGGCGTGGCCGACGCGGTGGCGTTCACCCCGCCGACCGCGCGCATCGCCGAGGCCTACGCCGCCAGCGATCTGGTGCTGCAGCTCTCGCGCAAGCCCGAGGCGTTCGGCCGCACCGTGGTCGAGGCGCTGGCGGTCGGCCGGCCGGTCCTGGGCTGGGCGCATGGCGGGGTCGGCGAACTGCTGGCGCAACTGCAGCCGGCCGGCGCGGTGGCGCCCTTCGATGCCGCGGCCCTGCTGGCCGCCGCACGCGCGCTGCTGGCGCAACCACCGGCGCCGCCGGCGACGCTTCCCTATACGCTGCAGGCGATGCAGCGCAGCACCCTGGCGATCTATGACGAACTCCACCCCTGACGGTTCCCTGTCCGCTTCCGCCCCGCCCGAGGTCCGCGAGCGCTGGGCGCCGGTCTGGGTGCTGCTGTTCGTTGCGCTGTGGCCGGCGCCGGGCCTGGCCGCCGGGGTGCTGGCGCTGGGCGCGCTGGTCACCCTGGCGCGCTTGCTGCACAGCCGCTTCCGCGGCGGCGCGCGCCTGCTCAGCGGCCCGGCCTGGGCGCTGACCACGCTGCTGTTCCTGGCCTACTGGCTGCCGCAGCCGCTGTCGGCGCTGGGCGCGGTGGACGTGCCGCTGGCCCTGCGCGAATCGGCGGTGGACCTGCGCTTCCTGCCGTTCCTGTGGCTGGTGGCGATGGCGGTGGCGACGCCGCGCGGGCGCCGCATCACCTTCAACGGCCTGGCGGTGATCGCGGCGCTCTGGACCGCGGACGCGCTGGCGCAGGCGCTGTGCGGCACCAGCCCGCTGTTCTGGTCGATGGACCAGTTGAAGTGGGCGATCAGCCACCATGGCCTGTGCACGCCGCAGGAGATCGCCCTGGCCGATCGCCTGAGCGGCGTGTTCGGCCCCTGCAACCTGAAGTTCGGCCAGGTGCTGGCCAGCGTGTCGCCGTTCCTGCTGTGGGTGGCCGCGCGCCGTGGCGGCGCCTGGGGCTGGCTGTTCGCGGCCGGCGCGGTGGGCGTGGTGCTGGTGCTGGCGGGATCGCGCGCCTCATGGGTGACCTACGCGGTGCTGCTGGTGCTGTCGGGCTGGCGCCTGCTTGGTGCGCGCAAGCTGCTGGGGCTGGGCCTGGTGGGGCTGCTGGTGGCCGCGGGGCTGGGGGTGGTGTCGCCGCAGGTGCACGACCGCTTCGAACGCACCGCGCGCGCGCTCAGCGGGCATCCGGCCGACCTCAACGCGGCGCTGACCGGGCGCGCGCAGATCTGGACCGCGGCCTGGTGCATGATCCGCCAGCATCCGATCAACGGCGTCGGCGTGCGCGGCTTCCGCGAGGCCTACATCAGTTGCGACCCGGACCCGACCCATGCCGGGGAGTGGGGCCGCGAGCCGGCCTTCCACGCCCACCAGATCGTGCTCGAGGTGCTCGCCGAGACCGGCGTGATCGGCCTGCTGCTGTGGCTGGCCGGGGCGGCGCAGGCGTGGCGCGCCTGGCGCTACGCGTCGGCGCAGGCGCGCGAACGCGCGCGGCCGGCCATGCAGGCGCTGCTGATCACGGTGTTCCCGTTCAACACCCACTTGGCGTTCTATTCGTCGTTCTGGGGCGGGCTGACCATGCTGCTGCTCGGCCTGTATGCCGGCGCCCTGCTGGCGAACGACCCCGAGCCGGGCGAGCGCGCCGACGCCGCGGCGCCGGGCTGAGCGTTCAGCCGCGCTCGTAGAAGTCGCTGCGGCCGCCGGGCTGGCGCTTGAAGCGGCGGTGGATCCACAGATACTGCGCCGGCGCCTCGCGCACCATCGCCTCGATGGCGGCGTTGACCCGCGCGGTGTCGGCGACCATGTCCTCCGACGGGAAGTCCTCCAGCGGCGGTGCGATGCGCAGGATGTAGTCGGCGCCTTCGCGGCGGTGGAAGTACGGCACCACCGCGCAGCCGGTCAGCCGCGCCAACTGGTGGGTGGCGGTGATGGTGGCCGCGGGCATGCCGAAGAACGGCACGAACACCGTGTCCTTGCCGCGCATGTCCTGGTCCGGGGCGTACCACAGGAACCCGCCGCGCTTGAGGTGGCGCACGCTGCCGCGCAGGTCCTCGTTGGCGAACATGGCGCTGGCGTAGCGCAGGCGGCCGCGCTTGACCGCCCATTCGAACACCGGATTGCGGTGGCGCCGGTACATGCCGGCCAGCGGCACGTACTGGCACAGCAGGCGGCCGCAGATCTCCAGGGTCATGAAGTGGCCCGACACCAGCAGCACGCCGCGGCCTTGCGCCTGCAGCGCCTGCAGGTGTTCCAGGCCCTCGATGCGGGTCCGCCGGCGAATCGCGCCGATGCCGCCCCACCAGGCGCGGGCGAACTCGAACACGCCCACGCCCAGCGCATCGAAGCTGTCGCGCAGCAGGCGCGCGCGCCATGCCGGGCTCTGCTCCGGGAAGCACAGCGCCAGGTTCACCTCGGCGGCGTGGCGGCGGGTGCGCGCCAGGCGCAGCGCCAGCCAGCCGATGCCGCGGCCCAGTGCGCGCTGCAACAGCCAGGGCAGGCGTGCGGCGATCACCGCCAGGCCGAGCAACAGCCAGGTGGGCCAGTGGCGGGGCGAGCGGGGCGGCGGTGCGGCCTGGGTGGCGGACGCGGGCGGAGTGGGGGCAGCAGACATGCCGCAAGTTTAGCCGGGCACGCGCACGACCGCGTCGGCGCGCACGCCGTGGCGTGCCTGGCGATCGTCTGCCGCCGGCCGCGCGCAACCGGCTATGCTGTCCGGATGCGCAACGATTTCATCGAGCGGCTGCTGCGCGGCCTGTACTCGGCCGTGCTCTATCTGCTGCTGCCGGTCACCGTCTATCACCTGGTCTGGCGCGGCTTCCGCGTGCGCCAGTACTTCCAGCGCTGGGACGAGCGCTATGCCTCGTACTCGCAGGCGCGCGGCCGCCCGCGGGTGTGGCTGCACGCGGTCTCGGTGGGCGAGGTCAACGTCGCCGCGCCGGTGGTCAATGCGCTGCGCGCGCAGCGCCCGGACATCCGCTGGGTGATCACCACCATCACCCCGACCGGCTCGGAGCGGGTGCGCGCGCTGTGGGGCGACGCCCTGGACCATGTGTATCTGCCCTACGACGTGCCCGGCAGCGTCGGCCGCTTTCTGCAGCATTTCCGCCCCAGCCTGGCGCTGATCCTGGAGACCGAGTTGTGGCCGAACATGCTGTTCGGCTGCCGCGACCGCGGCATTCCGGTGTACGTGCTCAATGCGCGGCTGTCGGCGCGCTCGCTGCGCGGCTACCGGGTGCTGCGGCCGTTGATCGGGCGCGCGCTGCGCACCGTCACCTGCGTGGCGGCGCAGTCGCAGGAGGATGCCGAGCGCTTCGTCGCACTGGGCGCGCGCGCCGACCAGGTGCGCGCGCTGGGCAACCTGAAGTTCGACATCGCCGCGCCCGCGCATCTGCCGGAGGTGGTCGCCGCGTTCCGCGCGCGCGTGCCGGCGGCGCGTCCGGTCTGGATCGCCGCCAGCACCCACGACGGCGAGGAAGCGGCGGTGATCGAGATGCACCGGCAACTGCGCCGTCAGTGGCCGGACCTGCTGCTGTTGTGGGCGCCGCGGCATCCGGAACGCTTCGCCAAGGTCGAGGCGCTGGCGCGCGACCAGGGCTGGCGCGTGGCCACGCGTCGCCAGCAGGAGTGGCCCGACAGCGACGATGCGGTGTTCGTGATCGATACGCTGGGCGAGCTGATGGGGTTCTATGCCTGCGCGCAGGTGGCCTTCGTCGGCGGCAGCCTGCAGCCGATCGGCGGCCACAACCTGCTGGAGCCGGCCGCGGTCGGCACGCCGTCGGTCACCGGCCCGCACCTGCACAACTTCTCCGAAATCTCGCGGCGCATGCGCGAGGCCGGCGCGGTGGCCATCTGCGAGGATGCCGGCGCCGTGTGCGCGGCGCTGCAGACCCTGTTGGCCGACGCCGAGGCGCGCAAGCGCATGGCCGAGGCCGGCTGCGCCCTGGTCGCGAACGGCCGCGGCGCGCTGCAGCGGACCTTGCAACTGATCGCCCCGCATCTGCCGCCATTGGCGGATGGCGCGAGCGTGGAGGAGTAGCGCGCCGGCGCGTCGAGAGGTACGCGCCTGGAGGGACGCCTGCCGACGTGCAGAAGCCCCCGCGTGGGAGCGACTTCAGTCGCGACGCATGACACGCTCCGTGCGCCCATTCCGTCCATTCCATCGCGCAGCGCGTCGGGACTGAAGTCCCTCCCACAGGGAGCTTCCGGATCACTGCGCCATTGCAGAGGATGGCGTTCGCTGCGTCATATGGTTTGGTCCGACACCGCACGCCACATGGTGTGCGATGTGCACACGTGTAGGAGCGGCTTCAGCCGCGACGAGGCGTTATCGGTAGCGCGTCGTCGTGGCTGAAGCCGATCTACGAATGACATTCGTCGTTCCTCGAGGTGCCGTCCAATTCGCGACGCACGGCAAGCGCCGTCCCTCTCATCCATCGCGCAGCGCGTCGGGACTGAAGTCCCTCCCACAGGGGGCTTCCACGACGCCTGACCCAAAACAACAACGGCGGACCCGAAGGCCCGCCGTTCTGGTGGCAAGCGCGTGTGCGTGCGCTTACTGCGTGCTGTTGGCCGAGTTGAGCTTGGATTCGGCGCTCTGGGTCAGCAGCGCGTTGATCGACTGCACCTCGGCCACGTCCAGCGAGCCGAGCGCCTGGCTCAGCAGCAGGCGGTTCTGCAGGAAGTTGTAGCGCGCCTGCGCATAGGCCAGCTGCGCCTGGTACAGGGTGCGCTGGTTCTGCACCACGTCCAGCACGGTGCGGGTACCCACTTCCAAGCCGACCTGCGAGGCGTCGAACGCGGCCTGCGCCGAGACCACCGCCAGGCGCCGCGCCTCGATCTCGCTGATCCCGGCCACCACCGTCTGGTAGGCGTTGCGGGTGTTGCGGTCGAGCGCGCGCTTCTGCTGTTCGTAGGTGTCCTGGGCGATGTCGCGCTGCGCCAGGGCCTGGCGCACGGCCGACTGGGTGGCGCCGCCGGCGAAGATCGGGATGTTCAAGGTCAGGCCGATGGTGTTGCTGTCGGCGCGCGGGGTGCTGCCGCTGCCGGAGACGCTGTCGCCCCAGTTCGCGTCGCGGCCGGCGCTGGCCGACAGGTTCAGCGTCGGCAGGTGCCCGGCGCGTGCCGCCGACACGCTGGCCTCGGCCGCCTGCACCTGGTACTGGTAGGAACGCAGCGACGGGTTCTTGTCCAGCGCCGAGGCGATCAGGCTGTCGATGTCGCCGCCGGTGGCCGGCAACTGCGGACGGAAATCCTCCGGCAGGCCGCGCAGGTCGCGCACCGGCTGGCCGGTGATCTCGGTCAGCGCCTGGTACAGGTCCTGCAGCGAGTTGCGCGCGGTGATCGTGTCGGCGCGGGCCTGGTCGTACTCGGCGCGGGCTTCGTGCACGTCGGTGATCGGCGCCAGGCCCACTTCCAGGCGCTTGTCGGCGTAGTCGAACTGCTTCTTGGCGGCGGCTTCGTTGGTCTCGGCGGCGACCAGCGACTCGATCGCCACCAGCACGTTGAAGTAGGCCGCCGAGGTGCGCACGATCAGGTCGTCGTTGGCCGAATCCAGGGTGTAGTCGGCGGCCAGGCTGCGCGCCTTCTGCGCGCGCAGGTTGGAAAACTGCGCGAAGTTGACCAGGGTCTGCTGACCCTGCACGGCGTAGCTGCGGCTCTTGCTGGTGCCGGCCAGTTCGCCGCCGCCGCGCTCGACCTCGCTATGGCTGCGCTGCAGCGAGGCGCTGCCGTTGATCTGCGGCAGCAGCGCGGCGCGCGCCTGCACCTCGCCTTCCTTGTCGTACAGCCGGGTCGATTCCGCGGAGGCCAACTGCGGGTCGCTGTTGCGGGCCATTTCGTAGACTTGCAGCAGGTCCGTGGCGTTGGCGGCCAGCGGAAACAGCGCGGCGGCCAGCGCCAGGACGAGGGATCGGCGGATCATTGCGGCTTCCTTGATGGATCAGAATGTGAACTGGGGGACTGGCGCTGCGCCTCGCAGGTAGTACGCCAGGTCGGTTTCGAAGAGCGATTCGGTGCGCGGCGCGCCGGCCTCGGCATGCACCAGTACCGCTTCCATGACCGGCGCGCGGCCGCGGATCGCGAACAGGCGTCCGCCGGGGCGCAGCCAGGCCAGGAACTGGGCCGGGATCTCGGTGACCGCGGCGGTGACGCAGACCACGTCGAAGCGGCGCTCGCTGTTCCAGGCGAAGGCGTCGGCGGTCTCGATGCGGACGTTGCTGCCCAGGCCGGCGGCGTCCAGGTTGGCGCGCGCGGTGGCGGCCAGCGCCGGCTCGATCTCCAGGCTGACCACTTCGCGGCCGAGTTCGCCCAGGCAGGCGCTGACGAAGCCGCTGCCGGTGCCGATCTCCAGCACGTCCTCGCCCGGCTGCAGGTCCAGGGCCTGCAGCATGCGGCCTTCGATGACCGGCTTCATCATGTACTGGCCGTGGCCCAGCGGAATCTCCAGGTCGGCGTAGGCCACGGCGCGGTGGGCCGGCGGCACGAAGGTCTCGCGCGGCAGCCGCGACAGCACGTCGAGCACGCGCAGGTCGAGCACGTCCCAGGGACGGACCTGCTGTTCCACCATCTTTTCGCGGGCTTGGGAGTAGTCGATCGTCATTTCGGGCATCCAACGCGGAGGGCCGGGCATTTTAGCCGGCACGGAGGCCGGGCGTATGCCGCAGCATCGCCGCCGGACGGTCCGGCGCGCAGTGCCGGAAGTCATCGGCCAGCGCGGACGGCCCCGCGGCCGGACTAGCGCACCGCATAGGCACGCAGGAAGAAGTCGATGCTGGCCTCGACGTGGGCGCGGATCCGGTCCTGGCCGGCGTCGCGGCACAGGCCGCACATCATCAGCGAATACAGCTCGCCCTTGACCAGGCAGAAGAACTGCGAGGCGGCCAGGTCCAGGTCGGCGATGTCCAGCGCGCCGGCGGCGACGTGGGCCTGCAGCAACTGCGCCAGGTGCTGCTGGGTGCGCTTGGGTCCGGCATTCCAGAACATCTCGCGGACGTGGTCGTCGCCGGTGCCGGGGGTCAGCATCATGCGGTGGGTGGCCATCGCCGCCTCGCTGCTGATCATGGCGAAGAAGGCCTGGCCGATCTCCACCAACTGGGTGCGCAGCGGCCCCTTCAGCGCGTGCCCGAACAGATCGTCCGGCAGCAGCGCCTGGCATTGCGCGCGCACGGCCTCGGCGAACAGGGTCTCCTTGTCGCCGTAGTGGCTGTAGACGGTGAGCTTGGAAACGCCGGCGCGGGCGGCGATGCCGTCCATGCTGACCCCGCCGAAGCCGAGTTCGGTGAACATCTCCCGTGCCGCCTCCAGAATGGCGGCGCGTTTGCCCATGTCCTTGGGGCGGCCGGGCCCGGCGGGGCGCGAGGAGGATTTGGCGGAGGCGGCGGGCGATTTGCTGACCATGGTGGCAATACTAGACCAGTCGGTTCGATATTTATACTAGACCCGTTGGTTCATTATTGTGACGCTGCGTTCGGCTTGCGTCTTCCGTCGCGTCCGAGGAGCGGCGAGCCGGAAATCGCGAAGGGGCGGTGCAGTCGCCCGGGGCGTCAGGAACTCCCTGACATCGGCGGCGAACAGGCGGTGATAGATTAGCCATCTGCCCACAGGGGGTTGCCGCGCGCCGTTGTCGGTGTAGTTCGGAAAGCGATGGAGCACGGGGATCGGCGTCACGATATTCGCGACGGCGCGCATGCGTTGTGTCGCCGCTTGGGCGTGAGTCTGTGCCTATTGCTAGCGCTGTGCTGCGCGAGTGCCGCCGCGCGCGCCGAAGCGGCCGCGCCGCTGAGCGAACGCGCGGTGCTCGAACGCCCGGTGATCGCGCACTGGACCATGGAAGAGGGGCTGCCGCACAACCTGGTGCATGCGCTCGCGCAGGACCGCGACGGCATGATCTGGGTCGGCACCTGGGAGGGCGTGGCGCGCTTCGACGGCCGCCGCTTCACCGTCTTCGATCGCCAGAACACCCCGGGCATGGAGTTGTCGGGGGTGTTCGCGCTGCTCGCCGAAGCCGACGGCGGCATGCTGGTCGGCACCGCCTACGATGGCGTGTTCCGCTATGCCGCCGGGCGCTGGGAGCATCTGGGCGATGCGCGCGCGCAGCGGCTGCGGGTAACCGCGATGCTGCGCGACGCCGACGGCGGGCTGTGGGTCGGCAGCGAGGACGGCCTGTTCCGGATCGAGGCCGATGGTCGCCTGGTCGACGTCGGCGCCGCCGCGGGGCTGCGCAACACCCGCATCGCCGCGCTGCTGCGCTACCGCGATACGGTGCTGGTGGGCACGCCGCAGGGGCTGTTCCGGATGACCGCGCACGGCACGCAGGCGCAGCGCTGGGGCGCGGCGGCGATGCGCACGGCGTCGATCCGGCGCCTGACCCTCGACCGCCACGGCGGCCTGCTGGTGGCCAGTGACGAGGGCGTGTTCTGGCTCGGCGCCGACGGCGGCCTGCAATGGCTGCGGCGTGGCCAGCGCGTGGATGCCGCGCTGCAGGACCAGGACGGCCAGCTGTGGATGAGCCTGTCCAGTGGGCAACTGTTGCGGCACGCCGCCAACGGCGCCAGCGAGGAGGTGCTGTCGATCTCCGGCGTGGTCAGCCCGGCGCTGATCGAGGACCGCGAGGGCCTGATATGGGTCGGCAGCACCGACGGCCTGTTCCGCGTCGCCAAGGGCGACGCCGCTGGCCTGACTCGCCAGGACGGACTCGGCAGCGACTACGTGCGCGTGGTCCAGCAGAACGCCGACGGCGCGATCTGGATCGGCCATGCCGCCGGCTTGGACCGCTGGCAGGGCGGCCGCATCCGCCCAGTGCGGCTGAGCGAGCGCGCTGGCCGCGATCCGTCGGTGCTGGCGCTGGCCGCCGCCCGCGACGGCGGCATGTGGGTCGGCACCTACGACCAGGGCGTGCTGCTGCTGTCGGCCGACGGCAGCATCCGGCAGCGCCTGGGCGAGGCCGCGGGCGTGCCGCGGACCATGGTGCGCGCGCTGCTGGCCGATGCCGACGGCGGCCTGTGGATCGGCGGCAACGAGGGGCTGCAGTACCGCAAGGGCGAGCGCACGCGCGCCTACGGCACCGCCGACGGCCTGCCCGGGCGGCAGGTGCAGGCGCTGTACCGCGACCGCGCCGGTACGCTGTGGATCGGCACCAACCAGGGCATCGCCACGCTCGCGGGCGACGGCACGCTGCAGCCGCGGCCGAGCGGCCGCGGCTTCCCGGCGCAGAACGCCTTCGACTTCCTCGAAGACGCCGACGGCACGCTGTGGGTCGCCAGCGACCGCGGCCTGCTGCGGCTGCGCGGCGGGCAGTGGCGCATCTACGACCATCGCGTCGGCCTGCCGCGCGACAAGCTGTTCCGGCTGCTCGACGACGGCAACGGCAACCTGTGGGCGAGCAGCAACCGCGGCCTGCTGCGCATCGCGCGTGCGCGCCTGGCGGAACTGGACGCTGGCCAGCGCAGCACCCTGGCGGTGGACGTCGTCGACCGCAGCGACGGCATGCCCAGCGGGCAGGGCAACGGCAGCAGCGCGCCGGCCGGCTGGCGCAGCCGCGACGGCGTGCTGCTGATCCCGACCTCGGCCGGGCTGGCGCTGATCGATCCGGCGCTGCCGGGCCGGCGCAACGTGCGTGCGCCGTCGCTGCTGATCTCGCGGGTGCAGGTGGATGGCGTGGCGCAGCCGCTGCGCAGCGACTACCGCCTGCAAGGCGGCGTCGCCCGGCTCGCGATCGGCTATGCCGGGCTGAGCTTCCGCTCGCCGGACAAGGTGCGCTATCGCTACCGCCTGCAGGGATTCGACCGGCAGTGGGTCGACGCCGGCAGCAGCGAGGAAGCCGTCTACACCAACCTGCCCTCGGGCAGCTACCGGCTGGAGATACAGGCGATGACCAGCCCGCTGGACTGGTCGCGCAGCGAACGCATCGGCAGCGCCTCGCTGCGCCTGCAACTGGTGCCGCCGTTCTGGGAGCGCTGGCCGTTCGTGATGCTGGTGGCGCTGTGCGTGACCGGCCTGATCCTGTGGTGGTACCGCGGCCGCAGCCGCCGCTACCGGCGCCGCCAGCGCCGGCTCAACACCATCATCGCCGAGCGCACCCACGAGCTGAAAGCCAAGAACCTGGCGCTGAAGCTGGCCAATCTCGAACGCGAGGACCTGGTGCGCAAGCTCGCCTACCAGGCCGGGCACGACGCGCTGACCGGCCTGCCCAACCGGCGCACCGGCGATCCGTACCTCAACACGGCGCTGGAGCGGGCGCTGACCACGCGCATGCCGTTGTGCGTGGCGTTGCTGGACATCGATCACTTCAAGAAGATCAACGACGCGTACGGCCACGAGATCGGCGATGAGGTGCTGCGCCGGGTCGGCGAGGCGCTGCGCGCCATTCTCGGCGAGCAGGCCTTCGCTGCGCGCCATGGCGGCGAGGAGTTCCTGCTGGTGCTGCCCGGCCTGGACCAGGAGCCGGCACGCGCGCGTCTGGACGCGCTGCGCCTGCGCATGGCCGGCCTGGTGTTGTACGACGACGACGGGCGCGCGGTGCGCTTCACCGCCAGCATCGGCTTCGCCTGCGTGTCGCCGACCCTGCGCACCCGCCGCGACCTGCTGATGAAGGCCGACAAGCACCTGTACCAGGCCAAGCGCGAAGGTCGCGATCGGGTGGTCGGCTAGGCCGCCGCGGCCGCGCGGACGCGGCGCCGCGTTCGCGCGGCCGCGACGGGCTTGGTCTCGGAGTGATTGCCGCCGCGGCTGCGGCATGCACGCGCAGCGCGGCGAGGCAGGTGGCCCGCACCGCCGCGTGGCGCGGCGGGCGGGAGACGGCCGGCGCCGGCGGCGCCGCCGCGGATCAGCCGTGCAGGCGCTGCAGCACCGCCTGCGTGGCGGCCTCGGTGGAGATGCCCTGGCCGGGCGCGGCGAGATCGGCGGTGAACGCCTGCGCGTCGAGCGCGGCACCGACGGCCTGCTCGATCGCCGCGGCTTCGGCTTCCAGGCCCAGCGAGTGGCGCAGCAGCAACGCCGCGCTGAGGATGGTCGCGTAGGGATTGGCGATGCCCTTGCCGGCGATGTCCGGCGCCGAGCCGTGGATGGGCTCGTACAGGCCGATGCGGCCGTCGCCCAGCGAGGCCGACGGCAGCAGCCCCAGCGAGCCGGCCAGCATCGAGGCCTCGTCGGTGAGGATGTCGCCGAACATGTTCTCGGTGACGATCACGTCGTACTCGCGCGGCTTGGCCAGCAAGTGCATGGCCATCGAATCGACCAGCTGGTGTTCCAGGCGCACGTCCGGAAATTCCTCGCGGCCGATCCGCGCGGCCACGTCGCGCCACAGCCGCGAGGTCTCCAGCACGTTGGCCTTGTCCACCGAGACGACGTGGTTGCGGCGCTGCTGCGCCAGGCGGAACGCGCTGCGCAGCACCCGTTCGATCTCCGCGACGGTGTAGCGGCACAGGTCGCTGGCGTCGCTGGGGCTGCGGGTCTTGTCGCCGAAATAGATGCCGCCGGTGAGTTCGCGCGCCACCACGATATCCACGCCCTGCAGCAGGTGCGGCTTGATCGGCGAGGCGTCCAGCGCCGCCGGGTGCGGCTTGACCGGGCGCAGGTTGGCGAACAGGCCCAGGCCGCGGCGGATCGCCAGCAGGCCCTGCTCGGGGCGCACCTTGGCGTTGGGGTCGGACCACTTCGGTCCGCCGACCGCGCCCAGCAGCACCGCGTCGGCGCCCTGGCAGGCGCTCAGCGTCGCCGCCGGCAGCGGCTCGCCGTGGCGGTCGATGGCGATGCCGCCGATGTCGTGTTCCTGGAACTGGAAGTCGTGGCCGTGGCGCGCGGCCACGGCGCGCAGCACCGCGACCGCGGCGGCGGCGACTTCCGGACCGATGCCGTCGCCGGGCAGGACGACGATGTCAGCGTGCATGGGTGGCCTCGTAGCGTTCGATGTCGGGTTGGCGCAGCAACAGGTAGCCCATCTCGTCCACGCCCTCGAGCAGGCAGGTCTGCGAGAACGCGTCCAGCGGGAACGCATAGACGCGGCCGTCGGGCGTGCGCAGTTCGCGCGCGGCCACGTCCACGGTCAGTTCATCGTCCGGGCGCTGCATCAGCGTCTGCACGTCGTCCTCGGCCAGCACGATCGGCAGCAGGCCGTTCTTGAGACTGTTGTTGCGGAAGATGTCGGCGATCTCGCTGCTGACGATGGCGCGCAGGCCCAGGTCGGTCAGCGCCCACGGCGCATGCTCGCGCGAGGAGCCGCAGCCGAAGTTGCGCCCGGCCAGCAGGATCTGGCGGCCGGCGTTGTGCGCCTGGTTGAAGGCGAACTCCGGGTTCGGCGTGCCCTCGGCCTGCCAGCGCCAGTCGTTGAAGGCGTGGCGGCCGAGACCGGCGCGCTCGGTGGTGGACAGGAACCGCGCCGGGATGATCTGGTCGGTGTCGATGTTGGTCTGGCGCAGCACCACGCTGCGCGAGGTGAGGGTGGCGAAGCCGGCCATCACGGGGTCTCCTGGGAAGCGACGGAGTCGGGGGCGGGCGCCTCGGCATCGGCCGCCGGCGGCAGCGCCGCGGGCGGCGCGTACGGCGGCAGCAGCGGCGTGTGGCGGTGCGCGAAGGCGCGGGTGGTGGCGGCGACGAAGGTCAGCGTGGCCGCGAACGCGGCGATGTGCGGTGCCATCACGCGACCTCCGCGAACAGCGCGCGCGGATCGCTGACCTTGCCGTTCACCGCCGCCCAGGCCGCGGTCAGCGGCGAGGCCAGCAGGGTGCGCGAGCCCGGGCCCTGGCGGCCTTCGAAGTTGCGGTTGCTGGTGCTCACCGCCAGTTGCCCTGGCGCCACCAGGTCGCCGTTCATGGCGATGCACATCGAGCAGCCGGACTCGCGCCATTCCGCACCGGCCGCGCGCACCACCTCGTGGATGCCTTCGGCCTCGGCCTGGCGCTTGACGATCTCCGAGCCCGGCACCACCAGCATGCGCACGTGCGGCGCCACCTTGCGTCCGCGCAGCACCCGCGCCACGTCGCGCATGTCGCTGAGCCGGCCATTGGTGCAGGAGCCGACGAACACCACGTCCACCGGCGTGCCGATCAGCGCATGCCCGGCTTCCAGGTGCATGTAGTTCAGGCCCTTCTGCGCCGCCGGATCCTGCGCGGCCGGGATCGGCACGTCCACCGCGATCGCGGTGCCGGGGTGGGTGCCCCAGGTCAGGGTCGGGCGGATGTCGCGCGCGTCGATCCGCACCTCGGCGTCGAAGCGCGCGCCGGGATCGCTGCGCAGCTGCGACCAGCGCTGCACGGCGGCCTCGAAGTCGGCGCCCTTGGGGCCGCGCGGGGTCTTGGCGACCCAGTCGAAGGTGACCTGGTCCGGCGCGACCATGCCGGCGCGCGCGCCGGCTTCGATCGACATGTTGCACAGGGTCATGCGCTGTTCCATGTCCATCGCTTCGATGGTGGAACCGCGGTACTCCAGCACGTGGCCGGTGCCGCCGTTGACGCCGATCACGCCGATGATGTGCAGGATCACGTCCTTGGCGCCGACGCCCGGCGCCAGCGGCCCGTCGACGGTGATCGCCATGGTCCTGGCCTTGCGCTGCAGCAGGCACTGCGTGGCCAGCACGTGGCCGACCTCGCTGGTGCCGATGCCGAACGCCAGCGCGCCGAACGCGCCATGCGTGGAGGTGTGGCTGTCGCCGCAGACGATGGTCATGCCGGGTTGGGTGAAGCCCTGTTCCGGCGCGATCACGTGGACGATGCCGCGGTTGTCCGAGCCCATGTCGAACAGTTCGATGCCGTAGTCGGCGCAGTTGCGCGCGAGCATGTCCACCTGCGCCTCGGAGGCCTGGGTGTAGTACGGCAGCTTGCCGTCGGCGCCGCGCGGCAGGGTCGGCGTGGAGTGGTCCATGGTCGCCTTGGTGCGGTCGGGCCGGTGCGGGTTCAGGCCGCGCGCCTTGAGCTCGGTGAACGCCTGCGGCGAGGTCACTTCGTGGATCAGGTGCAGATCGATGTACAGCACCGCCGGCGCGGCGGCGCTTTCGGGGACGACGACGTGCGCGTCCCACAGTTTGTCGTACAGGGTGCGGGGAGTGGCGGACATTGCGGTACTACCTGGCAGGAAAGCTGGGTGGGGAGGGCGAGCGAACGTGAGCGTGCACGACGACGATGACCGCGCTGTGGCCGCTCAGGCCAGCGCGTCGACGGCGCCGGCCGGCGCGACCTGGCGCTGGCGCAGCACGCGGTTGGCCACGTCCAGCCAGGCCAGCGCGCTGGCCTCGATGATGTCGCGGCTGGTGCCGGTGCCGTCGTATTCGACCTCGCCGTGGCGCACGCTGAGGTTGGCCTCGCCGCGCGCGTCGGCGCCGATGCCGACGCTGTGCACCTGGTAGCTGTCCAGCACCAGCTGCACGCCGGTGGCGGCCGACAGCGCGGCGAACAGCGCGTCCACCGGGCCGTCGCCCTCGGCGTGCTCGCTGACCCGCTGGCCGTCCGGGTCGGACAGCTCGACCTGCGCGCTGGCGCGCTGGCCGCGGTCGCTGACGGTCATCGACGACAGCCGGTAGCCCTGGCTTTCCGGCGCGTCCTGCATCATCGCCTGCAGGTCGGCGTCGTTGACCACGCGCTGCTGTTCGCACAGCGCCTTGAACGCCTCGAAGGCGATGTTCAGTTCGGCCTCGTCCAGCACGTAGCCGAGCGCGCGCAGGCGCTGCTCGACCGCGGCGCGGCCGCTGTGGCGGCCCAGCACCATCTGCGAGGACTCCCAGCCCACGTCTTCCGGGCGCATGATCTCGTAGGTGCCGCGGTGGCGCAGCATGCCGTGCTGGTGGATGCCCGACTCGTGGGCGAAGGCGTTGCCGCCGACGATCGCCTTGTTGCGCTGCACCGGCATGCCGACCAGGCGCTGCAGCAACTGCGAGGTGGCGACGATGCGCGGGGTGTGGATCGCGGTGTCCAGTTCGTAGAAAGCGTTGCGTACCTTCAACGCCATGGTGATTTCTTCCAGCGCGCAGTTGCCGGCGCGCTCGCCGATGCCGTTGATGGTGCATTCCACCTGCCGCGCGCCGCCTTCCACCGCGGCCAGCGAGTTGGCCACGGCCAGGCCCAGGTCGTTGTGGCAGTGGGTGCTGAACACCACCCGGTCGGCGCCGGGGACGTTGGCGATGATCCGCGCGAACATGCCGCGGATCTCTTCCGGGGTGGTGAAGCCGACGGTGTCGGGCAGGTTGATGGTGGTGGCGCCGGCGGCGATCGCCACGCTGGCGACCTCGGCCAGGAAATCCTCCTCGGTGCGGGTGGCGTCCTCGGCCGAGAACTCCACGTCGTCCACGTACTGGCGCGCCAGCGCGACATGCTTGCGTACCGACTCCAGCACCTGCTCGCGGCTCATCCGCAGCTTGTGCTCGCGGTGCAGCGGGCTGGTGGACAGGAACACGTGCAGGCGCGGATTGGCCGCCGCTTCCAGCGCCCGTGCCGAGGTCTCGATGTCGGGGGCCAGGCAGCGCGACAGCACCGCCAGGGTCGGCGTGCGCAGTTCGCGGCCGATCAGCGCCATCGCCTCGCGGTCGGACTGCGAGCTGGCCGGGAAGCCGGTCTCGATGATGTCCACGCCCAGCTCGGCCAGGGCGCGCGCCATCACCAGCTTCTGCGGCGGGGTCATGCTGCAGCCGGGGGATTGCTCGCCGTCGCGCAGGGTGGTGTCGAAAATACGGATGCGGGGGGTCTGGGAAGAAGCAGAAGTGTTCACCAGATGGGTTCCTCTACGGCGGCGGTGGCTGGCGGATTGGGATGCGGGGACGACGCGATGCGGGCGGGAGCGGGCGGGGCGGGACGTTGGCTGCGAAGTCGCTCGGCGGCGCGGCGGCGCGGCTTGCGCGGCGGGCGCGGGCGCACCTCCGACAGCAGCGTCGCCAGCACGCCGGCGTCGATGTTGCCACCGGACACCACCGCGCACTTGCGCTTGCCGGCGACGCGGCGCCCGGCCGCCAGGGCCAGCGCGCCGGCGCCCTCGGCGATGACGTGCTCCTCCAGCGCCAGGCGGACCAGCGTCTCGCGCAGTTCCGCCTCGCGCACGATCACCACGTCGTCGAGCAGGCTGGCGCACAGCCGGCGGGTGATGAACCCGGGGATTTTAACCTTGACGCCGTCGGCCAGGGTGGGCACCGGGTCCACGGCGCGGACGTCGCCGCGGATCGCCCGCGCCATCGAATCCACGCCTTCGACCTGGGCGCCGACCACGCGCACGCCCTGCGAGCGCAGCGCCAGGGCCACGCCGGAGGCCAGGCCGCCGCCGCCGATCGGCACGATCACCACGTCCGGGGCGTGCGCGGCCAGTTCGATGCCGACGGTGCCCTGGCCGGCGATCACGTCCGGGTCGTCGAAGGCGGACAGGAAGCGGTAGCCGTTCTGGTCGGCCAGTTCGCGGGCGAAGGCGAAGGCCTCGTCGTAGCTGTTGCCGTGCTGGCGCACGGTGGCGCCCCAGTGCGCGACGCCGGCGATCTTGGTCTGCGGCGCGCCGTGCGGCATCACCGTGATCGCCTGCACGCCCAGGCGGTGCGCGGCCCAGGCCACGCCCTGGGCGTGATTGCCGGCCGAGGCGCAGATCACCGCGCGCTCGTCGCCGCGTTCCAGCCCGGCCAGCAGCGCATTGAGCGCGCCGCGGACCTTGTAGGAGCCGGTGCGCTGCAGGTTTTCCAGCTTCAGCCACACGCCGAAGCGCTCGGCGTAATGCACCGGCGTCGGCGACAGATAGCGGCGCAGCCGCGCCTGCGCGGCCAGCACGTCGGCCACGCTGACGGCGACGTGGGGTACGTCGGGTTCCTGGGCAGGCGCGGCGGCATCAGACATGGAGATGCCGGGATTCGGGATTCGGGAGTGGGGATTCGCAGCGGGAATCCGGGGCGCGAACGCGAAGAAGCGACCTCCGTTGAAGAAGGCGCCTCCGCATGGCTGCACGGCGCTGGCGCGGCAGGGCTGCCACGCACCCCGACAGGTCGGGATGCGCGCCCAATCCCAAGTCCCGACTCCCGACTCCCGGCCCCATCACGCCACCCCATCCAGCGCGGTCACGCGCACCGACTCGCAGTCGTAGACCTTTTCCATCTGCAGGCGCAGGGTCTCGCCCGGGCGGGTGCCGTCCACCACCAACTGCAGGTGCCAGCGGCCGGCGTCCTCGGCCACCGGCGCGCCGCTGATCGAGATCGGCGCGAAGCCGCGGCGTTCGGCCATGCCGATCGCGCGCAGCAGTGCGCCGTCGATCGGTTTCAGCACCAGGTCAAGCTGGTAACGCATGTGTCGTCTCCTGGCGCTGGGCGGCGGGATTGCTTTCCAGCATGGTGCTGTTGGCGGTGTTGGGCGGCACCAGCGGCCACACGTTGGCGCGCGCGTCGATGGCCACGTGCAGCAGCGCCGGGCCCGGCTGCGCCAGCAGCTCGGCCAGCGCGTCCTCGACCTGGCCGCGCGCGGTGATGCGCTTGGCCGGGATGCCGAACACCTGCGCCAGCGCGGCGAAATCCGGGTTGTCGGACAGGTCGATCTCGCTGTAGCGCTCGGCGAAGAACAGTTCCTGCCATTGCCGCACCATGCCCAGCGAACTGTTGTCCAGCAGCACGATCTTCACCGGCAGCTTGCAGCGGGCGATGGTGACCAGCTCCTGCACGTTCATCATGAAGCTGCCGTCGCCGCTGACCAGCACCACGGTGCGGTCGGGGCAGGCGAACTGCGCGCCCATCGCCGCCGGCAGGCCGAAGCCCATGGTGCCCAGCGCGCCGCTGGTCAGGTGGTTGCGCGGATGGTTGAAACGGCAGTGCTGCGCCACCCACATCTGGTGCTGGCCGACGTCGCAGGCGATCACCGTGTCGGCCGGGGCCAGTTCGCTCAGCCGCTTCAGCAGGCCGGGCGCGTAGATGTCCTGCCCGGGCGCGTCGTAGCGCGCGCCGAACTTCTCGCGGTGGCCGACGCAGCGCGCGTGCCAGGCCTCGCAGGTGCTGGTCGCCGCGGCCAGTGCGCGCAGCGCCTGCGCCACGTCGCCGGGCACGGCGATGTCGGCCTGGCGCAGCTTGGAGATCTCGCAGGCGTCGGCGTCCAGGTGGATGACCCGCGCGAACGGCGCGAACTCGGCCAGCTTGCCAGTGGCGCGGTCGTCGAAGCGGGCGCCGACCACGATCAGCAGGTCCGACTCCTGCACCGCCATGTTGGCGGCGCGGGTGCCGTGCATGCCCAGCATGCCCAGGTAATGCGGGTGGGCGTGCGGCAGCGCGCCCAGGCCGCGCAGGGTCAGCACGGTGGGGATGCGGGTGGCGTCGACGAACTGGCGGAACGCCTCCACCGCATTGCCCAGGGCGATGCCGCCGCCGCCGTAGATCACCGGCTTCTCGGCGCCGGCGATCGCCGCCAGCGCCTCGGCCAGCACCGCATCCTGCGGCGCCGGCGGGGTCGGCACCGCCGCCGGCACATGCGCCGGCAGATGCGCGGCATCGGCCAGTTGCACGTCCTTGGGCAGGTCGATCAGCACCGGGCCCGGCCGCCCTTCGCGGGCGATGCGGAACGCGTCGCGCAGCACCTGCGGCAGGTCGTCCACGTGCCGCACCAGGAAGCTGTGCTTGACGATCGGCAGGGTCAGCCCGAACACGTCCAGTTCCTGGAACGCGTCGGTGCCCAGCAGCGGCGTGGCGACCTGCCCGGTCAGGCAGATCATCGGCACCGAGTCGAGCATCGCATCGGCGATGCCGGTGACCAGGTTGGACGCGCCCGGGCCGGACGTGGCGACGCACACCCCGACCCGGCCGCTGGCGCGGGCGTAGCCGTTGGCGGCCAGCGCCGCGCCCTGCTCGTGGCGGACCAGGATGTGCTTGAGCTGGCTGTCTACCAGCGCGTCGTAGAACGGCATGATGGTGCCGCCCGGATAGCCGAACAGCGTGTCCACGCCTTCGGCTTCCAGGGCCTGCGTCAGCCAGCGCGCGCCGTTGCGGGGCGTGCCGTGAGCGGAGGAGTTCATACGGTGGCGACCTTTCGGTGGAAGCGGGTAGGGGAGCCGCGGGTTACGCGGCCTTGGAGCCGCCGGCGGCGGGCGCGGCAGCGGCCTCGCCGTTGAGCCACACCATCTTGGCGCGCAGCTGCTTGCCGACCGTTTCGATGGGGTGGTCCAGGTCGGCCTGCTTGAACTTCTTGTAGTTCGGCAGGCCGGCGTTGTACTCGGCCACCCAGTTCTTGGTGAAGGTGCCGTTCTGGATGTCGGTCAGCACGTCGCGCATGCGCTCCTTGGTCGCCGCGTCGATCACCCGCGGGCCGCTGACGTAGTCGCCGTACTGCGCGGTCTCGGAGACGAACTCGAGCATGCGGGTGATGCCGCCTTCGTAGAACAGGTCGACGATCAGCTTCAGTTCGTGCAGCACTTCGTAGTAGGCGATTTCCGGCTGGTAACCGGCTTCCACCAGCACTTCGAAGCCGGCCTGCACCAGCGACGAGGCGCCGCCGCACAGCACCGCCTGCTCGCCGAACAGGTCGGTCTCGGTCTCTTCCTTGAAGGTGGTCTTGATCAGGTTGGCGCGGGCGCCGCCCAGGCCGGCGGCGTATTCCAGCGCGAACTGCTCGGCCTTGCCGCTCTTGTCCTGGTACACCGCCCAGATGCACGGCACGCCGCGGCCGATCTCGTACTCGCGGCGCACCAGCGCGCCCGGGCCCTTCGGCGCGACCAGCACCACGTCCAGGTCCTCGCGCGGCTTGATCATGTCGAAGTGCACGTTCAGGCCGTGCGCGAACAGCAGGCACGCGCCCTGCTTCATGTTCGGCGCCAGCACTTCGTCGTACAGCTTCTTCTGCACCATGTCCGGGGTCAGCACCGCGACCAGGTCGGCGTCCTTGACCGCTTCGGCGGGGCTCTTCACCACGAAGCCGTCGGCCTGCGCCTTGGCTTCGGTCGGGCCGCCGGCGCGCAGGCCGATGGTGACGTCGAAGCCGGACTCGCGCAGGTTCAGCGCGTGCGCGCGGCCCTGGCTGCCATAACCGACGATGGCGATCTTGGTGGTGGGCTGGGCGGAACTGGTCATGGGGCGGATGTCCTTGAGCGGTGTTGGAGTGAGGGGGTTTTTGACTTCGCGGTCACTGAAACGAAAAACCCCGCGCCGTTGCCGGTGCGGGGTCTGATCGAATCCTGGCTGCCTGTCGCTTACACGCCGGTTCGTCCCGCACTTGTGGGCGAGGTAATAAGCACGAGTACGAGGAGCGACGCAGCAGCGTCCGCGCGCAAGGCGGCGGGCTGGCGGGTCGACTTCGGGCGGGTGTGGCGCTGCAACATGCAGCGAGATAAACATGGGCTTTGCGCGACTGTCAACTGTGTTGCGGGCCGGCGTGGGCGAATGTGCCGAAAGCCGCGCCAGCGCTGCATGGTTACGCATGAAACGGAGGCGGCGCAGGCGGCGTGAACGCTCGATTGCGCGGAAATCCGGTCATGGCCGATGCCGCGATGTGCACGCGTGCGCGGCGCCGTCGGCCGTACTCGGGTACGGTGGGCGTCCCCGTTCCCGGAGAGCCGCGCATGTCCGTTTCGCTTCCTTCCATGGCGCGCCTGGCGCTCGCGCTGGCCCTGGCGGCGGCCGTGCCGGCGCAGGCTGCCGACCGCATCACCGGCCAGCCGTTCGCGACCCGCTCGGAAGTGATCGCGCCGCACGCCATGGCCGCCACCTCGCAGCCGCTGGCCACGCAGATCGCGCTGGACACCCTGCGCGACGGCGGCTCGGCGGTGGATGCGGCGATCGCCGCCAATGCCGCGCTGGGGCTGATGGAGCCGACCGGCAACGGCGTCGGCGGCGACCTGTTCGCCATCGTCTGGGACCCGAAGACGCAGAAACTCTATGGCTACAACGGCTCCGGGCGCTCGCCGAAGGCGCTGACCCTGGCCGAGTTCCAGCGCCGCGGGCTGAAGGAGATTCCGCCGACCGGCCCGCTGCCGGTGTCGGTGCCGGGTGCGGTCGACGGCTGGTTCGCGCTGCACGACCGCTTCGGCCGCCGCAGCATGGCGCAGAACCTGGCGCCGGCGATCCGCTACGCCCGCGACGGCCATCCGGTCGCCGAGACCATCGCCTACTACTGGGACCGTTCGGTGCCGCGCCTGTCGCAGTACCCCGGCTTCAAGGAGCAGTTCACCATCGACGGCCGCGCCCCGCGCAAGGGCGAGCTGTGGAAGAACCCGAACCTCGCCAACACCTTGCAGCAAGTCGCCGACGGCGGCCGCGACGCGTTCTACAAGGGGCCGATCGCGCGCACCATCGACGCCTACTTCAAGGCCAACGGCGGGTTCCTGCGCTATGAGGATCTGGCCAGCCACCACGGCGAATGGGTCGAGCCGGTGTCCACCAACTACCGCGGCTACGACGTGTGGGAACTGCCGCCCAACAGCCAGGGCATCGCCGCGCTGCAGATGCTCAACATCCTGGAAGGCTACGATTTCTCGAAGATCCCGTTCGGCTCGGCCGAGCACGTGCACCTGTTCACCGAGGCCAAGAAGCTGGCCTTCGCCGACCGCGCGCGGTTCTACGCCGACCCGGCGTTCCAGCCGGCGCCGCTGGCGCGGCTGATCTCCAAGGACTATGCCGCGCAGCGGCGCGCGCTGATCTCGATGGACCGCGCGCTCAAGGAAGTGCAGCCGGGCACCCCGAAGCAACTGGAGGAGGGCGACACCATCTACCTGACCGTGGCCGACGCCGACGGCATGATGGTGTCGCTGATCCAGTCCAACTACCGCGGCATGGGCAGCGGCATGGCGCCGCCGGGGCTGGGCTTCATCCTGCAGGACCGTGGCGAGATGTTCGTGCTGCAGAAGGACCATCCCAACGGCTACGCGCCGGGCAAGCGTCCGTTCCAGACCATCATCCCCGCGTTCGTGACCAAGGACGGCAAGCCGTGGCTGAGCTTCGGGGTGATGGGCGGGGCGATGCAGCCGCAGGGTCACGTGCAGATCCTGATGAACCTGATCGATTTCCACATGAACCTGCAGGAGGCCGGCGACGCGCCGCGGATCCAGCACGACGGCTCCACCGAGCCGACCGGGCAGGCCACGGCGATGCGCGACGGCGGCGAGCTGAACCTGGAGACCGGCTTTTCCTACGACACCATCCGCGAACTGATGCGCAAGGGCCACCGGGTGATCTTCGCCGACGGCCCCTACGGCGGCTACCAGGCGATCGCCCGCGACCCGGACAGCGGCGTGTACTACGGGGCTTCGGAAAGCCGCAAGGATGGGCAGGCGGCTGGCTACTGAGGAAAACGCCGGGTCCCAGGGCCGGGTGCCCGGGACCCGGAACAGCAGGGCGCCAGCAGCGACGTGATGCGGCCGGTGCGCGCGATCCGGACCCCGATCGTGCACCGCAGGGTCGCTTCGGCGCGGTGCGTCGGGGCCGGCCCATGACGGCGATCCCGGTTGCGGGCGCGATGGCTGCGACGGCAGGGGGCAAGCCGATACCATGCCCGCAGCAACGAGGGAGACGCCGATGGCCTTGTTCTCACGCAGTCCCGATGCCGATACCGCGCCTGCGGCCGGTTTGCCGGATGCCCCGATCGCCTTGTTGCGGTTGGACTCCGGCGGCCGCGTGAGCGCCGCCAACCGGGCCGCCCTGGACCTGCTGGGCGTGCCGGCCGAGACCCTGCTCGGCGCCGCCAGCGAGGCGATCTGGGGCCTGCCGCTGGCCGCCCTGGTCGAGGCCGAGGGCAGTTGGCAGGCACCGGGTACCGACCCCACGCGCCGCGTGCGTTACCAGCGCGACCGCGATCATGGCGGCCAGGGCTGGTTGCTGTCGCTGCCGCACCCGGAAACCGCGGCGCTGTTGCGCGACGTCGCCCTGCTCGGCGCCGGCCAGGCGCAGGGCGCGATCAGCCCCGCGCTGCAGGCGCTGGCGCAGCGGATCCAGGAGGGCGCGGCGGCGCAGGCGCTGCTGGATCGGGTCGGCGAGCGGCTGACCGGCTGCGATCTGGACCTGGGACTGCAGACGCCGCTGTCGGCGCAGGAAACCGAGGCGATGCCGGGCCGGCGCCTGTCGGCCGGTTTCGGCAACCTGGCCGAGGCCATCCGCCAGGCGGTGGCGCTGTCGCTGCAGATCGCCGCCGACGTACCGCACGTGGTCGCCGAGAACGACGAACTGGCGCGGCAATCGCAGACCCAGCTGGACGCGCTGCAGACGGTGCTCGCCAGCACCCGGCAATTGCTGCAGGGCCTGCACGAGATGGACCGCGACCTGCGCGCGGTGATCGCGGTGGCGGCCAGCGCCGACGACAGCGCGCGCCAGGGCGTGGAAGCGGCGCGCAGCCTGGGCCAGGCGATGCAGGAGGTGGCGCGGCGTTCGGCACGCGCCAACCAGGTGATCGAGGTGATCGATGCGGTCGCGTTCCAGACCAATATCCTCTCGATCAATGCCAGCATCGAAGCGGTGCACGCCGGCCCGGCCGGGCGCGGCTTCGCGGTGGTGGCCACCGAGATCCGACAACTGGCCGACCGTGCCGCCACCGCGGCGCGCGACGTGCGCGGCATCATCGGCGAGACCGGCGCCGCGCTGCAGGACAGCGCCGCCTCGGCGCAGCGCACCGAGCAGGTGCTGGGCGGCATCGGCGAGCTGCTCGGCCGCGCCAGCGCGGCGATGGACGCGGTGGCCGGCCGCATCGCCACGCAGAGCGGGGAGATCGGCGGCATCGACCGCGCCGTCGAGCACGTGGTCGGGCTCAGCCGCAGCAACCTGGAACATGCCGCGCGGGTGGTGCAGCGCAGCGCCGACCTGGCGGCCGGCAGCGAGACCCTGCACGACTGCGTGAACCTGTTCCGCCTGCCCGCCGATCCGATGCGCCAGCCGCGGCATGCGCGCGTGCGCGACCTGGCCCAGGCCGCCGCGGCCAGTATCGGCCAGGCGTTCGAGACGGCGCTCGCGCGCGGACGCATCGGCGAGGACGCGCTGTTCGCCACCGACTATGTCCCGATCCCCGGCATCGACCCGCCCAAGTACCGCACCGCCTTCGACGCGCTGTGCGACGAACTGTTGCCGCCGTTGCAGGAGCCGCTGCTGGCCGCGCATCCGTGGATCGTGTTCGCGATCTGCGCGAACGTCGACGGCTACGTGCCGACCCACAACCTGCGTTTCAGCCAGCCGCTCAGCGGCGACCGCGCGCGCGACCTGGTCGGCAACCGCACCAAGCGCATCTTCGCCGACCGG
This sequence comes from Xanthomonas sp. NCPPB 901, assembly GCF_056725085.1. Lineage (NCBI taxonomy): Bacteria > Pseudomonadati > Pseudomonadota > Gammaproteobacteria > Lysobacterales > Lysobacteraceae > Xanthomonas > Xanthomonas sp. NCPPB 901. The sequence goes on from NZ_CM161511.1 coordinate 1,131,747, forward strand.
GTCGGCCGCAACGTCGGCCGCCACACCGAGCCGTACCTGCTGCAGGTGTACCGGCGCGACACCGGGCAGATCCTGTTCGACCTGTCGGTGCCGGTGCATGTGCGCAGGCGCCACTGGGGCGGCGTGCGCGTGGCCTACGTGCTGGAATGAGCCTGCGCACGCGCTTGCAAAAAAATGCCGCCGGCAGGGCCGACGGCGATGAGAGAGAGAGCCCTGATTCTTGTCTGCGTAGCCTAGGCCGGCGACGTGGCCGCGGTTTGTCGCCGGCGGCGCGGCGTGTGGCGGTGCTGACACATGCGCACGGCGGCTGTGCCGGCATTCAGCTCGCGCCGGTTGGCGCCCTGCGACGGAAACGGGTCTAATAGCCGCAGAAGCGGGGGTACCGTCGGCGCAGGCCGCGGTTGAGACAGTCCCTTCGAACCTGATCCGGTTGATACCGGCGTAGGGAAGCTTCGCAAGTCCGCTGTGGCGCGCGCGCGTGTCCGTGGCGGGCCCGCGCCGCCGCTTCGTCCGAGATGCGAGTCCGCTCGCAGCCGTCCCGCGCTTCCCGCGGGTCACCCGAACCAGGACGAATGCCGATGAACGCCGTACCCAACCCGCTGCAACAGCAGACTGACACCTTGTCCGCGGCGGTGACCCGCCCGATTCCCGGCTCGCGCAAGATCTTCGTGCAGGGCTCCCGCGCCGACCTGCAGGTGCCGATGCGCGAGATCGCGCTGACCCGCACGCCCACCGTGTTCGGCGGCGAGGAGAACGCGCCGGTCACCGTCTACGACACCTCCGGGCCGTATACCGACCCGCAGGCGCGGATCGATCTCGGCGCCGGCCTGGCGCCGCTGCGCGCGGCCTGGATCGCCGAGCGCGGCGACAGCGTGGCGCTGGCCGGGCTGAGTTCGCAGTTCGGCCGCGCGCGCGAGGACGACGCGCGCCTGCAGGCGGTGCGCTTCCCCGCGCGGCGCCTGCCGCGGCGCGCCCGCGACGGCGCCAACGTCACCCAGATGCACTACGCGCGGCGCGGCATCGTGACCCCGGAGATGGAGTTCGTGGCGATCCGCGAGAACCAGCGCCTGCAGGAGGTACGCGATGCGCAACTGCGCGCGCAGCATCCCGGCGAGGCGTTCGGCGCCGCGATCCCGCAGCAGATCACGTCCGAGTTCGTGCGCGCCGAGATCGCCCGCGGCCGCGCCATCCTGCCGTGCAACATCAACCACCCGGAAAGCGAGCCGATGATCATCGGCCGCAACTTCCTGACCAAGATCAACGCCAACATCGGCAACAGCGCGGTCAGTTCCGGCATCGCCGAGGAAGTGGAGAAACTGGTGTGGGCGATCCGCTGGGGCGGGGACACGGTGATGGATCTGTCCACCGGCAGGCACATCCACGAGACCCGCGAATGGATCGTGCGCAATTCGCCGGTGCCGATCGGCACCGTGCCGATCTACCAGGCGCTGGAGAAGGTGGACGGCCGCGCCGAGGAACTGACCTGGGAGATCTTCCGCGACACCCTGATCGAGCAGGCCGAGCAGGGCGTGGACTACTTCACCATCCATGCCGGGGTGCTGCTGCGCTACGTGCCGCTGACGGCAAAACGCGTCACCGGCATCGTCTCGCGCGGCGGCTCGATCCTGGCCAAGTGGTGCCTGGCGCATCATCGCGAGAACTTCCTCTACACCCACTTCGAGGACATCTGCGAAATCATGAAGGCCTACGATGTGGCCTTCTCGCTGGGCGACGGCCTGCGCCCCGGCTGCATCGCCGATGCCAACGACGCCGCCCAGTTCGGCGAACTGGAGACGCTGGGCGAGCTGACCAGGATCGCCTGGAAGCACGACGTGCAGACCATGATCGAAGGCCCCGGCCACGTGCCGATGCAGTTGATCAAGGAGAACATGGACAAGCAGCTGCGCGAGTGCGGCGAGGCGCCGTTCTACACGCTGGGGCCGCTGACCACCGACATCGCGCCGGGCTACGACCACATCACTTCGGCGATCGGCGCGGCGATGATCGGCTGGTTCGGCACCGCGATGCTGTGCTACGTCACGCCGAAGGAGCATCTGGGCCTGCCCAACCGCGCCGACGTGCGCGACGGCATCATGGCCTACAAGATCGCCGCGCATGCCGCGGACCTGGCCAAGGGCCATCCCGGTGCGCAGGTGCGCGACAACGCCTTGTCCAAGGCGCGCTTCGAGTTCCGCTGGGACGACCAGTTCCATCTCGGCCTGGACCCGGAGAAGGCGCGCGAGTTCCACGACGAGACCCTGCCCAAGGACGCGCACAAGCTGGCGCACTTCTGTTCGATGTGCGGGCCGCACTTCTGCTCGATGAAGATCACCCAGGACGTGCGCGACTACGCCGCCGAGCACGGCGTCGACGCGGAGGCGGCCCTGCAGGCCGGCATGGCGGAGAAATCGGCGCAGTTCCTCGCTGCCGGCGCGCAGGTGTACCGCGCCGAGTGACCTGCGGCGGTCGGTCGGCGGCGCCGTGTGTCTGCCGCCGACCGCCGCTGCGGCGCGTGCGCTGGCCGCGCGCGCCGGCACGACGCCATGTCCGCCGCGCGCACGGCGATGGCAGCCCGCGTCCTGCGTGCGCACGTCTATGATGCGCGCTGGTCGCCACAGGGAATGTCTCATGCTGCGCTATGCGTTCGCGCTGCGTCGCCATCCGTCCGCGCTGCTGCTCGGCGTGCAGTTGCTCGGCGTGCTGCTGTATCCGTGGATGGAGGACACCGCGGCCGGGCGCTCGCTGTTCGGCGCCTTCGGCATCGTGGTGCTGGCGCTGGCCCTGTGGGTGGTCAACCGCGGTCCCTCGGCGCTGTGGATCGCCTGCTGCCTGGCGTTGCCGTCGGTGGCGCTGTCGATCGCCGCGGCCCTGCTGGGCAATCCGGCGATGGCCGCCTGGGCGCAACTGCTGGAAAGCCTGCTGTACTTCTATACCGCCGGCAGCCTGATCGCCTACATGCTGCAGGATCACGTGGTCACCCGCGACGAACTCTATGCCGCCGGCGCCACCTTCACGCTGCTGGCCTGGGCATTCGCGTTCGTCTTCGCGGTCTGTCAGCAATGGCTGCCGGGCAGTTTTACCGCGGCAGTGGACGCGGCCTCGCCGCGGACCTGGATGGAATTGCTGTATCTGAGCTTCAGCGTGCTCTCGGGCGTGGGCCTGAGCGACGTGGTGCCGGTGCAGCCGTTCGCGCGTGCGCTGGTGATGATCGAACAGTTCGCCGGCGTGATGTATATCGCCTTGGTGGTGTCGCGATTGATTGGACTCAGCGTCACACGGCAGATGAAAGTGTGAACGTGGGATAAAAAAAAGCGCGCCCAGGGGCGCGCAGTCATGAGGCGATTATGTGAATTTCGTCGGCGGAGAGAGAGCCTGAATGCGTCGTCGCGATTTGCGGCGACGATGACTAGAGTAGAATCCGATGACAAGCCGCGCTTGGCGGCATCCGCTGCCTCATTTTGCCGAGTTTGCTCGTTGGCTCCCGCAGCGTTGCCACGCGTGGCCGCGTCGCCGCCGCATCCGCGGCACTTTTTTCACGGCGTTCTTCGTTGTCCAACATGGTTTCCTCATCGTTCACCCCACCGACGCTTCCGCAACGGATGCAGGTGGGCGATTGCCTGGTGCTGCTGTCCTTGCGGGAAGTGCACGCGCCGCGCGCGCGCCGGCCGCAACGGCTCACGCCCAAGGTGATGGGCGTGCTGCGCGTGTTGCTGGCGCAGCCGGGCCAGGTGGTGGAACGCGAGACCCTGCTGGCGCAGGTCTGGCCGGACACGCAGCCGACCAACGATGTGGTGACCCAGGCCATCACCCAGTTGCGCAAGGCCTTCGCCGCCGGCGTGCGCGGCGAGGCGCCGGTGTACATCGAGACCCTGGCCAAGTCCGGCTACCGCCTGGTGGCGCCGGTGCAGGCCTTGCCCGATGTCGAGGTTGAGGTCGAGGCCGAGGCGGGCGCGGCGTCGGCTTCCCCGGTAGACACACACGCCCCCGCGGACACGGCCGCGGCCAGTGCGCCGGCCGCCGCCGTGTCCGCGGCGCGGCGGCGCCTGCCGCCGTGGCTGGCGGCCGCGGCCGGTGCGGCCGCGATGCTGGTGCTGGCGCTGGCCGTCTGGTGGTGGTTCGCGCGCGATCCGGCGGTGCCGGCCGACAGCGCCGAACAGGAGCGGGTGTTGGGCAGCCCCAAGCGGCCCTATCGGCTGATCACCGCCATGTCCGGGTTCAAGCTCGAGCCGGCGCTGTCTCCGGACGGCACGCAGGTGGCCTATGCCGCCCGCCCCGCCGGCAGCGACGGCACGCAGTTGCTGGTGCAGCCGACCAGCGGTGCCGCCGGCAGTACGCCCCCGCGCTCGCTGGGCGTCCCGGCCCGCGGCGAGTCCGACCGTCTGCCGGCCTGGTCGCCCGACGGCACGCGCATCGCCTTCGCCCGCCTCGGGGCCGACCGGCAGTGCCGGGTCATGCTGGTCCAGGCCGACGGACGCGCGCCCGCGCGCGAGGTCGCGCGCTGCGACGGCAGCGAACTGCTCAGCTTCGACTGGACGCCGGACGGACATGGCCTGGTGTTCGGCAGCATGAACGGGCGCCAGCCGGCACGCGGCATCCGCGTGCTGGATCTGGACAGCGGACGCTGGAGGGCATTGGATTACCCGGTCGCCGCCGGCGATTTCGACTATGCGCCGCGCTACTCGCCGGACGGCAAATGGATCGCCTTCGTGCGCAATCCGCAAATGGGCGGGCTGTGGCGGGTGCCGGCCGAAGGCGGCATCGCCGAGCCGCTGACCCATGAATTCGCCGAGATCCGCGGCTGGGACTGGGTGCACGACGGGCAGGGCATCGTTTTCGGGCGCCGGGTCGATGGCGAGACCCGGCTGTACCGGCTGGACACCCAGACCCGGCGCCTGCGCGACCTGGGGATCAGCGACGCGCAGGCGCCGCGCCTGGCCCACGACGGCGGCAGCCTGGCCTTCGTGCACCGGCGCCCGCAGTTCGCCGTGCACCGCATCCCGATGCGGGCGGTGGACGCGCCGCGCGAGCGCCAGCGGCTGTTCGCGTCCACCGGGCGCGACGGACAGCCGAGCATCGCGCCCGACGGGCGCCAGCTCGCCTTCACCTCCGATCGCGACGGCAGCTATGGGCTGTGGTGGGGCGACGTGACCCAGCCTGCCTCGCTGCGGCTGATCGATGGCGTGCGCCCGGAGACCCGGCAGCCGCTGCTCTGGTCGGCCGACAGCCAGGCCCTGCTGGTCAGCGGCCGCGATGCGCAGGGGCGCTCGGCGATCTACGAGGTCCGGCCGCAGTCCGGCAGCGTGGCGGCGTTGCCGGTGCCGGCCGGCGAGCCGCTGCAGGCGCTGTACACCGCCGACCCCGGCCAGTTGCTGGTCCTGCTGGGCGAGAACGGGCGGACCCGGCTGCAGTTGTACGATCGGCGCGCGGTGCCCTGGCGGCCCTTGGCCGCGTTGCCGGACGTGTCCCAGGTCCGGACCGATCCGGCCAACGGGCAGATCCTGTTCACCCGGCTTGCGCGCAGCGGCCTGTGGCGCGCCGATGCCAGCCTGGACCTGGGCAGCGTGCGCGCCGTGGACGACAGCCTGCCGTCGCTGTGGCGCTACCGCAGTTGGGCACTGGGGCCCGGCGGCGCGGTGTATTACCTGTTCCAGACCGGCGAGTGCGCCAGCCGGCTGGCGCGGATCGACGACGGCCTCGATGCCAGTGTGTGCCTGGACCGCGAGCATTTCAGCGCCATCAACGGTTTCAGCATCGACCCGCGCAGCGGCGACGTCTATGTCGCCCTGGCGATCGAGGACGGCAGCGAGATCGGTTTCATTCGCATGCACGAGCAGCCGGAATGGTTCTCTACGATCTCGCATAAGTGGTTGATCGGGCGAGAAAAATGAGTTTCGTAAGTCGTTCGTAATGGCATCGTGGCGATTTCGGACAAATATCGCCAAGGCTTCCTGACCTGTCGCCACATTCGGCAAACACTGCGTACCGGTTTACGTCAAACGGGTGCTCGGATGCGGCAATCTTTCCTGGTCGATCATGGACAACAACTCGTGCTGGACGCCGACGACGTGCCAGCGGGGCCGGCCTGTCTGGGCGCGGCGCGCCTGGCCAGCGTACAGGCGTCGGCACACGCCTTCACGGTCTGGCTGCAGTTGCGCGGCAGCGCCTGGATCGAAGCCAAGGAGGGGCGTTTCGCCCTGCGCCGCGGCCAGTGGCTGGCCTTCGAACGCGATTCGCGGCCGCTGCTGCAGACCGACCGCGACGGCCTGTGCATCGGCCTGAGCCTGGACGGCGAGGCGCTGAAGGCCCTGGGGCGGATGGCCGACGAGACCTTGTATACCGGGCGCGGCGAGCTATCGCTGCGCGAGACGCGCACCGCCTTGCGGCTGTGGCGGCAGGCGGCGGCGCGGCCCGGCGATGCGTTGGCGATGCGGCCGGTGCTGCTGCATCTGGCCTCCATGCAGGGCGAGTTGTCGCGCCGCGTGCAGCGCTGTCCCGGGCGCTCGCGGATGCGCAAGCGGCAGGTGTTCGGGCGCATGCAGCGCGCGCGGCTGTATCTGGACGGCCATCGCGACCGCGTGGTGCGGATCAGCGAACTGGCCGAACTGACCAACTTCTCCGGTTGGTACCTGTCCAAGACGTTCCAGAGCCTATACGAGGAAAGTCCGCAGGCACTGTCGGCGCGCCTGCGCCTGGAACGTGCGGCGGACCTGCTGCGCGACACCACGATGATGATCGGCGAGGTCGCCGCCGCCAGCGGATTCGACAACTGCTGCAGTTTCGCCCGGGCCTTCCGCGCACGCTTCGGCGTCTCCGCCTCGCAATATCGGCATGCGGCCATGGTGCCGCCAGAATCGGCAAAGTCTGCGGGCGACAGCGGCAAAGCAGCCGCGCTCACCGGAACGTAACGTGCCGAGGGCGTCTTAACACGCCCCTAACGTTACCCTGGAGAGATTGATGAACCTTCGCACTCCCGCAGTGCGGCTGGGCTTGCTGCCCGCCAGCATCGCGATCGCGTTGACGCCGGCGATTGCCGGCGCGCAAGAAGCTGCCGCCTCGTCCACCACCACGCTGGACCGGATCGAAATCACCGGTTCGCGCATCCGCAGCGCCGACGTCGAGACCCAGCAGCCGATCCTGACCCTGGACCGCCAGGCACTGGAGCGCCAGGGCTACACCTCGGTCGCCGACGTGCTGCAGAACCTCACCTCGGCCGGTTCCCCGGCGATCTCGCGTGCCGACGCGCTGGCTTCCGGCGAGAACGTCGGCGGTTACTACGTCGACCTGCGCAACCTCGGTGCCGAACGTACGCTGGTGCTGCTGAACGGCAAGCGCCTGGGCGCGTCCACCTCCGGCCTGCAGGACCTGAGCCAGGTCCCGATGGCGGCGATCGAGCGCATCGAAGTGCTGAAGGACGGCGCTTCGTCGATCTATGGCTCCGACGCGATCGCCGGCGTGGTCAACATCATCACCCGCAAGCGCTTCGACGGCGCCGAGGCCTCGGCCGAGTTCGGCCAGTTCGGCGAAGGCGACGGCAAGACCTCGCAGTACTCCTTCACCATCGGCTCGCAGGGCGAGCGCGGTGGCGTGGCGCTGACCGCCGAGTACTCCAAGCAGGATCCGGTGTTCGCCAAGAACCGTTGGTTCAGCCGCGACGGCAGCCGCGGCCCGAACTCCACCCCGGGCAGCTGGAGCCCGATCAGCCAGAACGGCAGCTGGTGCAACCCGCTGACCGTGGACTGCTCGGATCCGAACGTGGCGGTGTGGCAGACCCTGAACCAGGGCGGCAACCCGAACAACCCGGCCGACTACCACCCGCTGACGGCGGCCGAACGCGCCAACGCCAACCAGCAGATGATGGTGCAGACCGGCATCGAGCGTAAGTCGGTTTTCGCCAACGCCAACTACGACCTGACCGACTCGATCGTCTTCAACGCCGACGTGCTCTACAACGAGCGCACCACCGATCAGCAGATCGCCGGCTATCCGTACCAGTCCGCCGCGTTCGGCACCCCGCTGGCCGGCGACAGCGCGTTCAACCCGATCGGCCAGGACATCGATTTCCGCCGCCGCCTGTGGGAAGTGCCGCGCACCACCGAGAGCAAGCTGAAGACCACGCGCTTCGCGCCGACCATCAGCGGCTCCTTCGACTTCGCCGACAAGACCTGGGACTGGGACGTCGGTGCGCTGTGGAACCGTAACGAGAGCACCAAGACCGGTCACGGCGACATGAGCCTGATCGCGGCGCGCCAGGCGCTGGGTTCGTCCTTCATCAACGCCAACGGCGTCGCCCAGTGCGGCACCGCCGCCGCGCCGGTGTCGCTGAGCGCGTGCCGTCCGTGGAACCCGCTGCTGCCGTACGGCGTGGCCGGCCCCGGTTCGCTGGCCGATCCGGACACCCAGGCCTTCCTGTTCCCGTACTTCACCGACACCGGCCTGACCAAGACCACCAGCTACACCGCCAACCTGAGCGGCACGCTGGCGACGTTGCCGGCGGGCGACCTCGGCATCGCGGTCGGCTACGAGCACCGCAAGGAAGAAGGCCGCTTCTCGCCGGACGCCTTCGCGCAGTCGGGTGAGAGCACCGGCCTGGGCGCCAAGACCACCTCCGGCAGCTACGATCTGGACGAGTTCTACCTCGAGTTGAACGTGCCGATCCTGGCCGACATGCCGTTCGCCAAGCAGCTGACCCTGAACCTGGCCAGCCGCTACTCGGATTACAGCAACTTCGGCGACACGGTGAACTCCAAGTTCGGCTTCACCTGGAAGCCGATCGACGAGCTGCTGGTCCGCGGCACCTACGCCGAGGGCTTCCGCGCGCCGACGATCAGCGATCTGTACGGCGGCCTGAGCAGCAGCTTCGAGTCGTACGTCGATCCGTGCGGCGTGGGCGCGCCGAACAGCGTCAACGGCAATGCGGCGTGTTCCGCGGCCGGCGTGCCGGTCGGCTACACCCAGCTCGGCCAGGGCTACGTGCCGTGCACCACCTATCCGTGCCAGACGCCGGACGAGTTCATCAGCGGCTCCAACCCGAACCTGAAGCCGGAAACCTCCACCAGCAAGACCGCCGGTCTGGTGTGGAGCCCGCGCTGGGTGCAGGGCCTGGACATCTCGCTGGATTGGTACCGCTACGAGATCAAGGACATGATCATCGCCGATAGCGTGGACCGCATCCTGCGCGACTGCTACGTGCTGGGCAATGCCGAGCGCTGCGCCGGCGTGACCCGCGCCGCCGACGGCCACATCTCGGCGATGACCTACGGCGTGGCCAACCTCGGCCAGATGGAGACCGAAGGCTACGATCTGGGCATCCGCTACCGTCTGCCGGAAATGGCGTTCGGCAAGATCCTGATCGACTGGCAGACCAGCTACGTCAGCAAGTACGACGAAGCCGGCCAGAACGCTGCGGGCGACAACATCACGATCGGTCGCGTGGGCGAGCCGGGCATCTTCCGCGTGCGCTCCAACCTGGGCGTGAACTGGACGATGGGCGACTTCGGTGTGAACTACACCTTGCGCTACTACTCCGGCATGAAGGAGAGCTGCATCTCGCTGGCCACGGACTACTGCGATGCGCCGGACCACTTCGCCAACGGCGAATCCGATCCGCTGCGTCACACCGGCGCCAACACCTTCCACGACCTGCAGGTCAACTGGAAGGCACCGTGGGACGCGACGATCGCCATCGGTGCGAACAACGTGTTCGACCACCGCGGTCCGCTGATGTACTCGGCCCCGGACAGCAGCTTCGCCTACTACGGCGGCTTCGACATCGGTCGCTACGTGTACATGAAGTACACCCAGCGCTTCTGATGCAGTTGTTGTCTGCGTGACACGAAGACGGGCCGCAAGGCCCGTCTTTTTTTGTGCCTGCGCGGCGCTTGTGACATGGCGTGCTGGGTATCGGGGCGGGCGGTTGCCAGCCGTGGCGCGGCGCATCCTCGCGTCCGCCTCGCCGGCGTTGGTCCGGCAGACGATCGCGCCGTGAGGCACCTGGCAGCGCGTGCCTGCGGTCGCGGCGACGGGACGCCGCTGTCGCCACGAGCCGACCGAATGCAATTGCCCAGGCGTAGGAGGCGTAGGAGCGGCTTCAGCCGCGACTCGGGATGGCGCGGTCGTCGCACCACGGCAAGGGGGCGCGGCGGGGAGCGTCTTGCGGACAGAGCGGCTGGCGGGCCGCGGTGCCGGCGCGCGATGCGCCGAGCGTGGGGCGGCAGCAGCCGCAAGGACGCTGACGAGTGCAAGCGCCATGCGCGGCGCGAGCGGCGGCAGGCCGCACGCGCCATGGTGGGCCTATGCCGAGGTCAGCCCCATCAGGTTTTCGGCGTGTTCGCGCCAGGTCGGCAGCTTGCCGAGCACGCCGGTCTTGGCCAGGTACTCCTCGTCGACCTCCGAGCCGCTGGCCAGCGCCATCGCCACGTGCACCGCGCCGGTGACCCAGAAACTGCGGCTGCTGGAGCGCTGCGGCTGGCGATGGAAGGCCACCGCCTCGATGATCGGCATCGGCAGGCCCCACAGGCCGAGCAGGTAGGCGCCGGCCTCGGCATGCCCGGGGCGGGTGTCGTTGGCATCGGCGGCCGGCTCGCGCTCGTCGCGCACGCCCGGCAGCAGCAGGCCGATGTCGGCCAGCAGCGCCGCGGTCGAACCCAACTCGACGCAGGACGTCGGCAGCATCTTCGAGGCCAGCTTGGAGGCCAGCAGCGAGCGATGCTGCAGCGCGTTGCGCTCGGCATTGGACAGCGCCTGCACCGAGAACACTTCGCTGGCCAGGACCAGGTCGCGCAGGGTGGCGGTGCCCAGCCGGGTCACCGCGGTGCGCAGGTCGGAAATGGTGCGGCCGTTGGAGAAGAACGCCGAATTGCACAGCTGCAGCACCTTGGCCGCGATCGCCGGGTCGGCCGAGACCAGCTTGGCCAGGTCCGCGGCGTTGCTGCCTTCGTCCTGCTCCAGGGCGTGCATCAGGCTCAGGTATAGATGCGGCGGCGAGGGCAGCTTTTCGATGCGGCCGATGCTGGAGCGCAGGCGCGGGTTGCCCAGCAGCTCCTGCAGCTCCTCCAGGCTGGTGACCGCCTCCAGCAGCATCTCCGGGGACAGCGGCAGCGGCAGGAAGCGATGCGCCACGCCGATGATCCGCGCCGGCGGCGCACGGTTGCTCTGCTCGGCCTCGATCAGCGCGATGCGGATGGTTTCCGGGCTCAGCGTGCGGATCTGGCCGAGCAGGGTGGCGGTGGTCAGGTCCGGCAGCGTCGGCGCGGCGATCACCGCATCCAGGCGCACCGTGGCCGCCGCGGCGATGGCTGAATTGCCGTCGGCGACGCTCTGGACCTGCCAGTCCTCGCCGAGATCGCGAATATATTCAGTGACTGCGGACGGAAGGCTGGCTTCGTCGCCGACGAACAGGATGCGCAAGAGACTGTCCCCCAAGGAGAGCCGGGTCGCGGACGGAGCCGGCTCGGTAATGCCATGGCGCAATGTACCGCAAACCCCGAAGGGCGGTGCCCCGGCAACGGCAAAACGTGAAGCGGATCGGCCACGGCGGGGCGGCAGCGCCCCGCCGTGGCGGGCGGCTCAGGCGCCGGCTTCGAAGCGGCTCACGGACTCGCGCAGGATGCGCTTGGCTTCCTCGGCGTTGCCCCAGCCGTCGAGCTTGACCCACTTGCCCTTCTCCAGGTCCTTGTAGTGCTCGAAGAAGTGGCCGATGCGCTCCATCCAGTGACCCGACACCTGGGTGATGTCCTCGATGTGCGCGTAGCCCTGGAACACCTTGGCCACCGGCACCGCCAGGATCTTCTCGTCGCTGCCGGCCTCGTCGCTCATCTTCAGCACGCCGACCGGGCGGCAGCGCACCACGCAGCCGGGCACCAGCGGCAGCGGCAGCACCACCAGCACGTCGGCCGGGTCGCCGTCGCCGCACAGGGTGTTGGGCACGTAGCCGTAGTTGCAGGGGTAGCGCATCGGGGTGGAGAGGATGCGGTCGACGAAGATCGCGCCGCTGGCCTTGTCCACTTCGTACTTGACCGGCTCGGAATCCTTGGGGATTTCGATGACGACGTTGATTTCGTCCGGCAGATTCTTGCCGGAGGTGACCAGTTCCAGACCCATGCGCTAGCTCCAGTGGAGTGGCTTCTAAAGAGGCAGGCATTCTAGTCGGTTGGCTGTTGCAATGCAGCGCACGGCGGTGCGGAGAATTCCTACAACGGTTTCGGACTCCATACTGGTCCGCATGGGGCGCACGCCGATGGTGCCGGCAGCGGGCAACGGCGACCCTGTGCCCACCGTCCCCCAAGGAGCAATACGATGAACGGATTCCGACGATCGCGGCTGCCGTTGCTGGCGGTGCTGGTGCTGGTGCTGGCCTGCAGTGGCGCGCAGGCACAGCAGGCACAGGCGGCCTACGTGGATGCGATGGACTACCCGGCGCCCGGCGAGGGCCAGGAAGCGTTCGCCGACCTGGAGCGGCGGCTGGCCGACGACTTCGACCAGCTCTGCGGCGACACCTTCTGCGAAGGCGACTACAGCGATTACCGGCCGCTGCGCTACCGCTGCTCGGTGCGCCAGCGCGACGGGGTGATCGGGGAATGCCTGTGGAGCTTCGGCGCCAGCGAGGCCAGCATCGACCCGGACACCGGCCAGGTCGTGGTCGACGCGCGGCTGTGGCACTGCCGTACGCCGTTGCAGCCGCAGACCCGGCTGCACGCGCTGTATGCGGCGCTGTCGGGCGAGCGTCCATTGTTCGCGCCGCTGCCGCACAGCAAGCGCAGCATCAACGACGGCCTGATCGACTGCCTGTAGCCTGAGGCCACGGCGCGCCTTGCGCAGCGGGCGCCGGCATGCCACCGACGCCCGTCGCCTGCGGCTACAGCAGCGGCACCAGCAGCAGCGCCACGATGTTGATGATCTTGATCAGCGGGTTGATCGCCGGCCCGGCGGTGTCCTTGTACGGGTCGCCGACGGTGTCGCCGGTGACCGCGGCCTTGTGCGCCTCGCTGCCCTTGCCGCCGAAATGGCCGTCCTCGATGTACTTCTTGGCGTTGTCCCAGGCGCCGCCGCCGGTGGTCATGGAGATCGCCACGAACAGCCCGGTGACGATGGTGCCGATCAGCAGGCCGCCGAGCGCGCGCGGGCCCAGCAGCAGCCCGACCACGATCGGCACCGCCACCGGCAGCAGCGATGGCACGATCATCTCGCGGATCGCCGAGCGGGTCAGCATGTCCACCGCGCGGTCGTACTGCGGCTTGCCGGTGCCCTGCATGATCCCGGGGATCTCGCGGAACTGCCGTCGGACTTCCTCCACCACGGCGCCGGCAGCGCGGCCGACCGCCTCCATCGCCATCGCGCCGAACAGGTAGGGGATCAGGCCGCCGATCAGCAGGCCGATGATCACCGTGTGGTCGGACAGGTCGAAGGCGAAGGTCTCGGTGGGGTGGGCGGCGCGCAGGTTGTGGGTGTAGTCGGCGAACAGCACCAGCGCCGCCAGCGCCGCCGAGCCGATCGCATAGCCCTTGGTCACCGCCTTGGTAGTGTTGCCGACCGCGTCCAGCGGGTCGGTGACCGCGCGCACCTCCGGTGGCAGTTCCGCCATCTCGGCGATGCCGCCGGCGTTGTCGGTGATCGGGCCGTACGCGTCCAGCGCCACGATCATGCCGGCCATCGACAGCATCGCGGTGGCGGCGATGGCGATGCCGTACAGGCCCGACAGCGCGAACGCGCCCCAGATCGCCGCGCACACCGCGATCACCGGCAGCGCGGTGGACTTCATCGAGATGCCCAGCCCGGCGATGATGTTGGTGCCGTGGCCGGTGGTGCTGGCCGCGGCCACGTGCTGCACCGGTTTGTACTGGGTGCCGGTGTAGTACTCGGTGATCCACACGATCAGCCCGGTCAGCGCCAGGCCGATCAGTGCGCAGCCGTAGAGCTTGCCGGCGCCGGCGGCGGTGTCGCCCATCAACTGCTGGGTGACCGGCCAGAACGCCAGCGCCGCCAGTACCGCCGAGACCACCACGCCCTTGTACAGCGCGCCCATGATCGAGCCGCCCGGGCGCACCCGCACGAAGAAGGTGCCGACGATCGAGGCGACGATCGACACCCCGCCCAGCACCAGCGGGTACAGCACGGCGTTGCGGCCGGCCTCGGCGGCCATCAGTCCGCCCAGCAGCATCGTCGCGATCACCGTGACCGCGTAGGTCTCGAACAGGTCGGCGGCCATGCCGGCGCAGTCGCCGACGTTGTCGCCGACGTTGTCGGCGATCACCGCCGGGTTGCGCGGGTCGTCCTCGGGGATGCCGGCCTCGACCTTGCCGACCAGGTCCGCGCCGACGTCGGCGCCCTTGGTGAAGATGCCGCCGCCCAGGCGCGCGAAGATCGAAATCAGCGAACTGCCGAAGGCCAGGCCGACCAGCGCATGCAGGCTGTCGCCCACGCTGTGGCCCAGCCACTGCAGCAGGCCGTAGTAGCCGGCCACCCCGATCAGGCCCAGTCCCACCACCAGCATGCCGGTGATCGCGCCGCCGCGGAACGCCACCGCCATCGCCGGCGCCAGCCCGCGCCGCGCCGCCTCGGCGGTGCGCACGTTGGCGCGCACCGACAGGTTCATGCCGATGTAGCCGGCGACCCCGGACAGCACCGCGCCGATCGCGAAGCCGCCGGCGGTGTACCAGCTGAGGAATGCCCCGACCAGCACCAGCAGCACTGCGCCGGCGATGGCGATGGTCAGGTATTGGCGGTTGAGATAGGCGCGGGCGCCTTCCTGGATCGCATCGGCGATCTGCCGCATGCGTTCGTTGCCAGCGGGTTGCGCCAGGATCCAGCGCGTGGAGACGATGCCATAGAGCACCGCCAGAGCCGCGCACGCCAGTGCCACGGTGACCGCATATCGTTCCAGCATGACCCCTCCCAAGGATGTGGATGGCGCCCAAGCGCTGGACATACCGTGGGATCACACCGTAGGAGCTGAAGCATGCAACGACTCCGCGGCCACAACGCGCGCCGCTGGTGCGTATCGCAATGTCACCTGGCCTGAACGCGGCGAGTATGCGCCCGGCCCGGTGCCGCCGCCAGCGATCAGGCGTGGCGTCTCACTTTTGGCGTGCGGTTCAGTCTGCGCATGGCAGCGTGGCGCATCGCTTCCAGGAGCCAACCCGATGCAATCGACGATTTCCCCGCGGCTGCGCGCCCGCGCCTCGATCCTGGCCATTGGCCTGTGCGCCATGGCGCCGCTGGCCGCCGTGGCCGCGGATCCGACCCCGGAACTGCAGCGCCCGGCCAGCGCGCCGCAGGCGGTGGGCGTGGTCCACACCATCCGCCAGATCCCCGAGGCCTGCGTGCGCTTCGAGGGCGAGTACACCGGCGATGCGGCGCAGCCCTACCGGTTCGCCGCGGTGCGCAGCAGCCCGACCTGCCAGCCGCGCGCGAAGCTGGTCGAGTTCGACCAGGCCAAGCCGAGCGAGGCCACCGGCTGGAAGTTCAACGACCTGATCCGCGTGCCCAGCGCCGCCTGTCCGTCGCAGCAGGCGGTGGTGCGGGTGTGGCGCAAGCCGGTGGCGCTGAACACCGAGCGCGACGGCCAGGGCCAGTCGCGCATCTACCTGGAAGAGGCCAGGCAGCAGGCGGCCGCCGGCAAGGTCGCGCAGGTGCCGCAGTTCACCGCGCAGATGACCGTGGAAGGCCAGGCCTGCAAGTAGCGGGACCGTTTCCGCAGGCGCCGGGCCCGTACGCGCCGCGGCGGCGCCTGCGTCCGCCGCGGTCGCCTTGCAGCTTGCGGAGAAGACTCAGGCCACGTGCATCACGCTGCGCCTGAGCTTGCCCTTGACCCGTTCGATGCGGCGCCAGCTGCTCTTGTCGTTCATGGTGATCCAGCGCCGCTCCTCGCTGCGGTAGAACCAGTCCTTGTCCTGCTGGAAGTAGACCTGCAGGCCGTCGGCCTCCCAGATGTTGAGGATCTCGTTGCCGTGCGCGCGGATCTCGTCGAGGTCGGTGGTCGCCTTCTGTCCCATCTCGCTGTAGAGCCGGTTGAGTTCCAGCAACAGCGTGTTGACCCGCGGCGGCATCGCGTCCACGTTGAGGCCGATCTTGCGCGCTTCGGCGAGCAGGATCGGATAGTTGTGCGAAGGGTACTTGGCATTGAGCGTGGCGGCGATGCGCTCGGCCGTGGCTTCGTCGCTGATGTGGTGCGAGAGCAGTTCGCGGCACAGCATGATCGACAGCGACTCGGCGCGATCCACCGCGCCGATCACCAGCGGGTGCACGTAGTTGAACAGATGCTTGTAGGCGTTGTCGTCCTGCCCGCTCTGCTGGCCGCGCCACAGCCGGATCACCCGGGTCAGTTCGTCCAGGCTCACCGAGACCCGGTCGTTGTCGCGGTCGATGGGCGAGAGCGCATGGTGCAGCGAACTGTCCACCGCGGTCAGGTAGGCGGTGGGGCCCATCAGGATCTGGTTGGCGCCGAGGGTGATCATCGTCGCCGCCGAGGCGCATTCCAGCGGGACCAGCGCGACCAGGCGGTCGCAGTGCTGGCGCAGCAGGCTGACCAGGCGCAGCGACACCTGGCCGCTGCCGCCATCGGATTTCAGGAACAGGTACAGGGTCTGGTGATGGCCCAGCCGCTCGAGCAGTTCGTACAGCGCCAGCACATCGCTGGCGCAGACCGAACCGCGCGGGTTGTTCCAGTAGCTGATCACCGGGCTGCCGAGGTGCTGGGTCAGTTCGGCGAGCACCGCCTGGGTGCGGGCGAACAGCACCGGCGGTTGCTTGATGGACGGCGGAGCCGCGTCCTGGGTCGGTTGCATGGGCGTGGTGGGTAGTCGAAGGCGCGGCAATCTTAGGGCCTGCGCGCGCGTTGCGCAGGAGGGGGGAGCGGCGGTTGCGGCACGGAGGCCGCCGCATCGGTGGCAGTCGGCGCATTGGCGCCGGATGGGGGGCGCTGTCGCGTCCTCCCGTGGCTCCAGGGCTGCTCAGCGCCGAGGGCCGCATGTGCAGCGGCAGCTTCAGGGCACCTCTAACACCTTCGGGACGTGTTTGTGGGGACGGCTGCGGCCGCGATGGGCGTTGCCGGGAGTGCCCCGTCGCGGCTATAGGGCCCCTCCAATCACCTGCTTTTGCCACGCATTGCGCTGTCCCGTAGGAGCGGCTTCAGCCGCGACGGGCGTTCCCGGTAAGCCCGTCGCGGCTGAAGCCGCTCCTACGGGACGCGTTCCGGCGTTACTAGCGCCCTTCGGCCGCGACCTGCGTCGCTGAGTCTGCGTACCCGTGCGCGGGATGGCTGGGTGCAACGCGCGCTGTGGCGGCATCGTCGGCGGGAGCGGCGCGCGTCCGTTGTCTCCGCGCCACTGCGTTGTCTCCGCGCCACGACGCGGCCGGATGCGCCGCGCCTGCGCCGCGATGCTCGTGCGGGTCAGCCCTCCCAGGCCGGCAGTTTCTTCTTCACCGCCACGTTCTTCAGTGCCACGTACTTGGGCAGGCCGTCGCTGCCGTAGGGCAGTGGCGCCTCGCCGCGGATCAGCGGCTGCAGGTAGCGGCGCGCCTTGTCGGTGATGCCGAAGCCGTCCTTGCGCAGGAAACCGGCCGGCATCTTCTTCTCGTGGTTGGCGACCTTGGCTAGCGGCGCGGCCTCGATCTTCCAGCGGTACGGCGCGTCGCTGCTGCGCACGATCGCCGGCATCACCGCGTTCATGCCCTTCAGCGCGAACTGCACCGCGGCCTTGCCCACCGCCTGCGCCTGCTCCCAGTCGGTGCGCGAGGCGATGTGGCGCGCCGAACGCTGCAGGTAGTCGGGCAGGGTCCAGTGCACCTTGTAGCCGAGTTCGGCCTTGACCTTGCCGGCCAGGTAGGACGCCACGCCGCCGAGCTGGCTGTGCCCGAACGCATCGGTGCCGCCGCCGGCATCGGCGACGAAGCGCCCGTCGGCGGTCTGGATGCCTTCGCTGGCCACCACCACGCACCAGCCGACCTTGTCCACCACCTTGCGCACCTGCGCCAGGAACGCGGCTTCGTCGTAGGCGCGTTCGGGGAACAGGATGATCTGCGGCGCGTCGTCCGGCGATTGCGCGGCCAGCCCGGCGGCGGCGGCCAGCCAGCCGGCATGGCGGCCCATGGCTTCGTAGACAAATACCTTGGTCGAGGTCTCGGCCATCGCCGCCACGTCCAGCGCCGCCTCGCGCACCGACACCGCGGTGTACTTGGCCGCCGAGCCGAAACCCGGGCAGGTGTCGGTGAGCGCCAGGTCGTTGTCGATGGTCTTGGGCACGCCGATGCAGTGCAGCGGATAGCCGAACGCCTGCGCCAGTTGCGACACCTTCCACGCGGTGTCGGCCGAATCGTTGCCGCCGTTGTAGAGGAAGTAGCGCACGTCGTGGGCCTGCAGCACCTGCAGCAGGCGCTCGTACTTGGCGCGGTCGGCCTCCAGCGACTTGAGCTTGTAGCGGCACGAGCCGAACGCGCCGCCGGGCGTATGGGCCAGCGCGGCGATCGCCGCGGCCGACTCCTTGGAGGTGTCGATCAGGTCCTCGCGCAGCGCGCCGAGGATGCCGTTGCGCGCGGCCAGCACCTTGACCTTGCGCGCCCGCGCTTCGCCGATGACGGCGGCGGCGCTGGCGTTGATGACGGCGGTGACGCCGCCGGACTGGGCGTACAGCAGGGTGCCTTGGGCCATGGTCGGGGTTCGCTCCTGGGGTGGGGACATTGTCGGGACATTGCCCGGATGCGGTAAGCTGGGGATCTTGCGGTGCAGTGCAGGCGTGGCCCCCGAGTCTAACGCCGCCGGCCGCGCACGGTACTTTTCTCGAGGAGTCAGGTTGATGCGATTGGTTCTGTTGGGACCGCCCGGATCGGGCAAGGGCACGCAGGCGGCCCGTCTGAAGGACAAGCTGCAGATCCCGCACATCTCCACCGGCGATCTGCTGCGCGCCGAAGTCGCCGCCGGCACTCCGCTGGGCGTGCAGGCCAAGGAAGTGATGGCGCGCGGCGACCTGGTCTCCGACGACATCCTGCTGGGCATGCTCGAATCGCGGCTGGGCCGCGACGACGTGCGCAACGGTTTCATCCTCGACGGCTATCCGCGCAACCTGGCCCAGGCCGGCGCGCTGGACGAACTGCTGGCCAAGCTCGGCCAGCCGCTGGATGCGGTGGTGCAGCTGGACGTGGCCAACGAACTGCTCGTCGAGCGCATCGCCGGCCGCGCCAAGGCCGAAGGCCGCGAGGACGACAATCCCGAGTCGGTGCGCAAGCGCCTGCAGGTCTACACCGATTCGACCGCGCCGGTGATCGGCTTCTACGACAAGCGCGGCACGCTGGCGCGGGTGGACGGCGTCGGCTCGCTGGACGAAGTGCTCGCCCGCATCCTGGCGGCGATCGGCCGCTGAGGCGGCACGGCATGCCGGCGCCCGCAACGGGCGCCGGATGTGCAGACGGCGGGCTCCCCCGACTGTTTGCATCTCCGGTCACGACGCAAGCGCTCCCCTTCTCCCGTAGGAGCGGCTTCCGCCGCGACGGGCATTCCCGGTAAAGCCCGTCGCGGCGGAAGCCGCTCCACAGTGGGCATCGCGCCAGCGGATGGGTCATGCGCAGGGAACCCTGTGGGAGGGACTTCAGTCCCGACGCGACGACAGGCCGCTGCCGCAATGGGAGATGATCGTCGCA
The DNA here is from genome assembly GCF_056725085.1 of Xanthomonas sp. NCPPB 901. Classification (NCBI taxonomy): domain Bacteria; kingdom Pseudomonadati; phylum Pseudomonadota; class Gammaproteobacteria; order Lysobacterales; family Lysobacteraceae; genus Xanthomonas; species Xanthomonas sp. NCPPB 901. Next base: position 1,151,376 of record NZ_CM161511.1, read on the forward strand.
GGGGCCGGCGAGGCCATCGCATCGCGCGTCGCGGCTGAAGCCGCTCCCACAAGTGGGTGCCTCGCCAGCGGATGCGTCATGCACAGGCAAGCATTGTGGGAGGGACTTCAGTCCCGACGCGACGACAGGTGGTTGCCGCAGGGAGACGATCGTCGCAAGGGCCGGCGAGGCCATTGTATCGCGCGTCGCGGCTGAAGCCGCTCCCACAAGTGGGTGCCTCGCCAGCGGATGCGTCATGCACAGGCAAGCATTGTGGGAGGGACTGCAGTCCCGACGCGACGACAGGCGGCTGCTGCAATGCGGGGTGATCGTCTCAGGGGCCGGCGAGGCCATTGCATCGCGCGTCGCGGCGGAAGCCGCTTCCACAAGTGGGTGCCTCGCCAGCGGATGCGTCCTGCACAGGCAAGCATTGTGGGAGGGACTTCAGTCCCGACGCGACGACAGCCGGCTGCCGCAATGCGGGGTGATCGTCTCAGGGTCCGGCGAGGCCATTGCATCGCGCGTCGCGGCGGAAGCCGTTCCCACAAGTGGGTGCCTCGCCAGCGGATGCGTCATGCACAGGCAAGCATTGTGGGAGGGACTTCAGTCCCGACGCGACGACAGCCGGCTGCCGCAATGCGGGGGCGATCGTCTCAGGGGCCGGCGATGCCATCGCATCGCGCGTCGCGGCTGAAGCCGTTCCTGCGAGGGCAACGACGTGTCCCGTTGCGCTGAGGCAACGCGAGGGATTGGAGCTGTTCCGCTGTCGGCCGGCGGTGCAGCGCGAGCGCCAGCCGTGGGCGCGCATCCGGCTTGCCACGCAGGGCCGGGATCGGGAAAAGAGGGTGCCAGCGAACGGGCTTGCTCAGGGCCCCACGACATGAGCTCCCTTGGGAATGGTCTCTTGGGGAGTAGAACCACAGGGTGTCGAGGCTGGCCCGTTCATTTTCGGCGTCGGCTCCCGACTTGCCTATCGGGGACTTCCCTCAGCCGATGTGGGGGATTTCCTGCTTGACCGCGCGGCGGCTAGGCGCGCCCCGCATCGGCCGCGCGCGGCCTGCCACCGCCAAGGGCCGGTGTCACGCCGGTTTGCGTGGGTCGGGGGATCGGCGACAATCGGCCCATGAGCAAGATCCATATTCTCGGCATCGCCGGTACGTTCATGGGCGGTGTCGCCGCGCTGGCGCGCGAGCTCGGCCATGCGGTCGAGGGCAGCGACCAGGCGATCTACCCGCCGATGTCCACGCAACTGGAGCGCCTGGGCATCGCGCTGAAGCAGGGGTACTTGCCCGAGCACATCGCCGCGGACTGCGACCAGGTGATCGTCGGCAACGCGCTGTCGCGCGGCAACGCCGCGGTGGAGGCGGTGCTCGACGCCGGGCGCGCCTACACCTCCGGCGCGCAATGGCTGAGCGAGCAGGTGCTGCCGGGCCGCGACACCCTGGCAGTGGCCGGCACTCACGGCAAGACCACCACCACCAGCATCCTGACCTGGCTGCTGCAGGCGGCCGGCCGCGAACCGGGTTTCCTGATCGGCGGCGTGGCCGAGGACTTCGGCGTGTCGGCGCGGCTGGGGCGGCCGGCGGCCGAACCCGCATCCGGCGCTGCGCGCCACCTTCTCCCGGGAGAAGAAGATAATCGGGGGCCGGACCTGGCGGAGCGGCCACTGTTCGTCGTCGAGGCCGACGAGTACGACACCGCGTTCTTCGACAAGCGCAGCAAGTTCGTGCACTACCGGCCACTGGTGGCGATCCTCAACAACCTCGAGTACGACCATGCCGACATCTTCCCCGACGTCGCCGCGATCCAGCGCCAGTTCCATCATCTGGTGCGGACCGTGCCGCGCCGCGGCCGGCTGATCGTCAACGGCGAGGACGCGCACCTGCGCGAGGTGCTGGCGATGGGCTGCTGGACCCCGGTGGAGCGCTTCGGCTTCGATCCGGCCTTCGACTGGAACGCGCGCCTGCTCGCCGCCGACGGCAGCCGCTTCGCGGTGCTGCATCGCGGGCATGAACTGGGCGAGGTGGAATGGCCGCTGCTCGGCCGGCACAACGTGATGAACGCGCTGGCCGCGCTGGCCGCGGCGCATGCGGTGGGCGTGGCGCCGGCGCAGGTGATGCCGGCGCTGGCGCGCTTCCGCAGCGTCAAGCGGCGCCTGGAAGTGCTCGGCCAGGCGCAGGGCATCACCGTGTACGACGACTTCGCCCATCATCCCACCGCCATCCGCACCACCCTGGAGGGCCTGCGCGCCAAGGTCGGTGCGGCGCGCATCGTGGTGGCGATGGAGCCGCGCAGCAATTCGATGCGATTGGGCGCGCATGCCGAGGCGCTGGCGCCGTCGCTGGACGCCGCCGACGCGGTGGTGTTCCTGCAGCGGCCGGAACTGGCCTGGGACGCCGGCAAGGTGATCGCCGCGGTGCGTGGCGACGCCTGTGCGGCGGCCGACGTGGATGCATTGCTGGCGGCGCTGCAGGCGCAGGCGCGCGCCGGCGACCATGTGGTGTTCATGTCCAACGGCGGTTTCGACGGCGCACCGCGGCGCTTCCTGGCAGCGCTGCAATGACGCCTCAGCGGCGGCGCCGCGAGGCAGGCGCGTGAGCGCGCAGCGGACCACGCTGCCGCTGTTCCCGTTGCACGCGGTGCTGTTGCCCGGCGCCTCGATCAAGCTGCGGGTGTTCGAGCGCCGCTATCTGGACCTGGTCCGCGAATGCGGGCGCACCGACAGCGGCTTCGGCGTCTGCCTGATCCTGGACGGTAGCGAGACCGGCGCCCCGGCGGTGCCGGCGGCGTTCGGCACCGAGGCGCGCATCGTCGATTTCGATGTCGGCGCCGATGGCGTGCTGGTGCTGAGCCTGCGCGGCGCGCGCCGTTTCCACGTGCTGCGCAGCCGGGTCCGCGACAACGGCCTGGTGGTCGGCGACGTGGAATGGCGCGAGGCCGACGGCGACGACGAACTGCGTCCGCAGCACGCGCTGTTGGCGACCGTGCTGGACAGCATCCTCGACCAGGCCGCCGCGGTGTATCCGGTGGATGGCCCGCGCCAGCTCGACCAGGCCGCCTGGGTCGGCTGGCGCCTGGCCGAACTGCTGCCGCTGGACGAGCGGCAGCGCCTGTCGCTGCTGCAGGACGACGATCCGCATACGCGGCTGGATCAGTTGCTGGCCTGGATTCCCTGAGCGAGGCGGGCGAGGGCGGCTCCGCGCGCCGTCCTGGTCCGCGCGCGGAGCACGGCCTTGCCGGCATCGGCGCAGGGCCGGACACCCTGACCACGGCGCGCCGCCCTCGCGCGGCAGCGCCCCACGGCGGGCCACACGCGCGCAGCGTTCCCGCACACGGCATTCAGCGCGCCGCTAGCAGGCGCAGGCGACGCTTGGCGGCGATCGGTGGCCGAACTCGGCTGCCGGTAACGGCATACCGCCCTGGCGGCCTGACGTCCTGACGTCCCATCCACGCACGATCGAGGACTTTGTATGAGGCATTCCTTCCTGCTGTTGTTGCTGTCCGCCGGCGCCGCCGCCAGCCTGCCGGCCATCGCCGCCGAGCCGCCCGGCAACGCCGCCGCGGCCAAGGCCGACTGCGCGCGCGGCGCCATCGCCCTGGTCAACGGCAACGCCGATCAACTGTCGCCGAAGACCTGCCTGGCGCCGGGGATGAAGCCGTTCCCGCTGCAGCGCGGCCAGATGTTCACGATCACGCTTTCCGAGAACGGCTCGACCGGCAGTGCCTGGGCATTGCGTACCCTGCCTGCGCCGCTGTCGCTGCTCGACATCGAACATGCGCCGGGCACGAACTGCGCATCGGGGCAGATGGGCTGTCCCAGCACCATCACCTACACCTTCAAGGCAGTCGGCCAGGGCAGCGGCGCGATCGATCTGGTCTACGCCCGGCACTGGGAAGATCACGCCACCGATTCGCGCTCGATCCAGGTCACGGTGAAGTAGCCGGCGCGCGCAGCCGCCCAACCGTGCGGACGACCGAGGTCCGCACGGGCAAGGCGACTCAGGGCGACGGCGGCGTCTGCCCGTCGCTGCGCACCAGCAGCACCGGGATCTCGCTGCGGCGGTGCATGTCCCTGCGCGTGGGCAGCGCGTGCAGCGCCCCGGTCACCGCGTTGAGCGCCGGATCGGCGCCGCGCAGCGGCCGCCACAGCCCGATCAGGTTGAAATGGCGTTCGTAGCGCAGGCTCTGCGCGCTGCCCAGCCACAGCGGCACATTGCCTGGCTCTAGACGCGCCGGCGCCGGCCACAGGCGCAGCGCGTACAGCTCGTCCGGATTCGGGCCGGGGCGCAGCATCAGCAGCGACTCCACCCGCGTGTCCAGCGTCGCCGGCAGCACCGGCACCTGCGCCGGCGTGGCCTTGTAGTCGAGCAACTGCAGTGCCTGCTGCCAGCCGGCCTGCGGCTGCACGCGCCAGCCGGCCGCTTCGAGCTGGCGCTGCAGCGGCGCCAGCGGTCCGGCCACCTGGATGTCCAGCGGCCAGCGCTGGTCGTCGTCGAACTCGTTGCGCCGCGACGGCAATTGCCGCCAGTCGTGCTGCCACCAGGCCGCATCCGACAGTTGCGTCAGTTGCGGCGGCGGCGGTTCGAACTTGGCCAGCTTGCGTTCCAGCTGGCGCGGCGCGTACCACAGCGCGGCGATCGCGAAGCCGCCGTAGAACAGCCAGGCCAGCGGCTTCATCCAGAATCCGCGGTTGAAACGGCGGCGGTAGGCGATGCCCAGCACCAGCAGCCAGAAGATGCCGAACAGCATGCCGCCGACCACGTCGCTGAGCCAGTGCGCGCCCAGGTACAGGCGGGCAAAGCCGATCAGGGTCACCACCGCTCCCGACAGCAGGTACGGCCACACCCGCGAGCGCCCCGGCAGTTCGCGCGCGATCAGCACCGCGAAGAAACCGAAGCTGATGGTGGCCATGGTCACCGCCACCGAGGGGAAGCCGAAACCGCTGCTGGCCGCCGGCGGCCGCACCACGTGCACGGTGGTGCCGAGCAGCTTGGTCAGGGCCAGGCCGAACGCCAGCGCCGCCAGCCAGTGCGCCGCGGCCATCCAGCGCCGGCGCCACGCCAGGTACAGCAGGCCCAGCGCGGTCGGCGGCAGCAGCACCTGCCAGTCGCCGAGCGAGGCCAGTGCGGTCATCGGGTAGTCGGCCAGCGGGTTGCGCAGGGCCAGCATCAGGTCGTGCACCGCCAGGTCCAGACGCAGCGGCTCGCCATGCGCCACCACCACCATCAGCAGCGCGAACCAGCCCCAGCCCAGCGCCAGCAGCATCACCGCCAGCATCGCCAGCGGCACCGATTCGCGCCGGTGCGGATCGAACACCGCGATCGAGTAGCGGCCCAGCACCGGATGCCGGCGCGACCAGTCCAGCGCGCGCGCCAGCAGCGCGTCCATGTGCCCGGCCGACCAGCGGTAGCCGTACAGCACGATCGCCCACACCAGGCCCAGCGCCAGCGCCAGCAGGCCCAGCACCAGGAACAGGCGGCCGGCGACCGCGGCGACCGCGTCGTAGGCCTGGCCCAGCAGCCAGCCCGGCCCCAGGAACAGCAGCGCCCAGGTCACCGCGGCCACGCTGCTGGGCAGCAGGTAGCGCCGCAGCGGCATCTTCATCATGCCGGCCACCGCCGGCACGAACGGCCGGATGGCGCCGACGTAGCGCGCCACCAGGATGCTCTTGAAGGCATTGCGGCGGAACATCGCCTCGCCGCGGTCGAGCAACTGCGGGTAGCGCTTGAACGGCCAGTAGTTGCGCAACTGGTGGCCCCAGCGGTAACCGACCCAGTAGCTGAGCGCATCGCCGATCAGCGCGCCGAGCGCGGCGCTGATCACGGCGTACGGGCCGGAGATCTGGCCCAGGCCGATCAGCACGCCGATCGCGAACAGCAACGGCAGCGCCGGCACCAGGGTGCCGAGGATGATGACCGCATCGCAGAACGCGATGGCGAAGATGACCACGCCGGCAAGGACGGGGTGTGCTGCGATCCACTCCAGCGTGGCATCGGTCCATGAGGCATTCATCGGGCGATTATAGAGGGCGCGGCGTGGCGTTCCTGCTGCAGCCGCGGCGATCGCCGCCCTCGCGGCTGCGCCGTTCAGATCCTCGGCCGCGACATCAGCGGCCGCTGCCGGCCGACGGGCGCAACCGAACTGCGTTGCCGACGCCGTGATTCCGGCGCCGCGCGGCGCCGGTCATCGTGCATCGGCGCCGTGGCGCGACACGACGCGCCACGCACGCGTGTGTCATCGCCGCGAGCGCCTGGGGGCGCAGCCTCCGTCGTTCACGCCGGGGACGACGTGAACGGCCACCGCACGACCGTGCGGGACCGGCCGCATCCCCACCAATATCGCCTGCAACCTCAGCCCAGCCGCGGCAACAGGTTCAGCAGCAACACCATGCCCAGGCCGACCAGCGCCACGATGGACTGCACCACCGAGATGGTCTTGGTGGCCTCGCCCATGCTCATGCCGAAGGATTCCTTCACCAGCCAGAAGCCGGCATGGTTGGCATAGTTGAAGAACAGCGAGCCGCAGCCGATCGACAGGGCCAGCAGCGGCAGGTTGAGGCTGGGCTCGGCGGCGCCGAGCGGCGCGAGCAATCCTGCGGCGCCCACCACGCCGACCGTGGCCGAGCCGGTGGAGACCGACAGCAGCATCGAGATCAGCCAGCCCAGCAACAGCGGCGACAGCGCCAGCTGCTGGCTCAGGCGCACGATCGCGTCGCCGACGTGGGCATCGGTGAGCACCTGCTGGAAGGCGCCGCCGCCGGCGATGATGAGCAGCACGCCGGCGATGGGTTTGACGCTGTCGCCCAGGGTCTTGCGCAGCGCCGCCGGCTCGCCCGGCCGCAGCACCAGCATGGCCAACAGCACGCCGAGCAGCATCGCGACGATGGGATGTCCGACGAAGGCGGCCACGTGCAGGGCCGGCGCGTCCTTGCGCAGCACCACCTCCGCCACGGCATGGCACAGCATCAGCAGCGCCGGCGCCAGCGCGACCAGCAGGCCGCGGCCGAGTCCTGGCAGCGGTTGCGCGGGAGCGGCTGCGCCGGCGTCCGCGTCGTCGGCCGCGGCGTACTGCGCGAGCATCGCCGCGTCCGGCCGCGCCTGCAGGCGCGGCGCGATGAACCTGCCGTACAGTGGCCCGGCCAGGACGATGGCCGGGATCGCCGCGATGAAGCCGTAGAGCATGGTGGCGCCCACGCTGGTCTGCAGCGTGGCGATGGCGGTGAGCGGACCGGGGTGTGGCGGCACCATGCCGTGCATTGCCGCCAGCGCGGCGATGACCGGCACGCCGACGTAGGCGTAGGCCGAGCCGTCGCGGTGACCGCGCGCCTCCAGCTTGCGGGCCACGCCGAAGATCAGCGGCAGCAGGATCACCAGCCCCACCTCGAAGAACATGGGGATGCCAACGACGAAGGCGACGCAGGCCATCGCCCACGGCAGCGCCCGCGGCGAGGCCCGGCGCAGCAGGGCGTTGGCCAGCGCGTCGGTGACCCCGGCCTGGGCCAGCACCTTGCCCAGCATCGCGCCCAGCGCCACGACCAGCCCGACCGCGCCGAGCGTCTTGCCCGCGCCGTTGGCGACGGCATGCACCAGCGCGTCCAGCGGCATGCCGACGGCCAGTCCGGTGGCCAGCGACACCAGCAGCAGCGCCAGCAACGGATGCAGCTTGGGCCGGGCCACGATCAGCAACACCAGGGCGAGGACGCTGAACAGCGCCACGGAAAGCAGATAGAGGTCGGTGGAGTGCATGAAAAGGAGCGCGTTGCCGTCAGTGCCGGAGGCCAAGCTTAGCGTGCCGGTGCGCGGCGGCCGTGCGGTGACCGCGGCGCGGGGCGGAACGCGTTGCATCGCGCGTCCGTGCGCGTGGAGAGAGGAAGGAGGGATTGGTGAGGGCGTCTGCTGCGGTTGCCCGCCCTGTCGGGCGCTGACGGGGAATTGGTGCCGGTGCGATCGTGCGTGGCCGCGGCGCGCGGTAGCGTCGCGACGATGGAACGGCGAGGGCACCTGGCGTTGCGCTTACACTTCCGCGATGCCTGTCGCCCCCACCCGTCCCGTGCAGATCCTCAAGTCCGACAGCTTCGGCCGCATCCTGTTGCTGGGCGAAGGCGAGACGCGCCTGGTCCGCCGCGACCTCACCGCCTCGCCGTGGTGGCTGCGGCTGCCGGCGTGGTGGCTGGCGCGGCGCGAGGCCCTCGCCCTGCGGCATCTGGACGGCATGGCGGCGACGCCGCAATTGCGCGGCTGGGACGGCACCTTCCTGGATCGCAGCTACCTGGACGGCGCGGCGATGTACCAGCGGCCGCCGCGCGGCGACCTGGCCTATTTCCGCGCCGCGCGGCGCCTGCTGCAGCAGGTGCACCGGCGCGGGGTGGCGCACAACGACCTGGCCAAGGAGGCGAACTGGCTGGTGCTGGCGGACGGCAGCCCGGCGCTGATCGATTTCCAGCTCGCCGTGCGCGGCGCACCGCGCTCGCGCTGGATGCGCCTGCTGGCGCGCGAGGACCTGCGCCACCTGCTCAAGCACAAGCGCATGTACTGCGCGCACGCCCTGACCCCGGTCGAACGGCGCCTGCTCAAGCGTCATTCCTGGGTGCGTGAACTGTGGTTCGCCAGCGGCAAGCCGGTGTACCGCTTCGTGACCCGGCGCCTGCTCAAGTGGGAGGACAACGAGGGGCAGGGGCCGAAGCCCTGAAGGGCCGGGAGTGGGGAATGGAGAATGGGGAATGGAAAAAGCGGAGCGCGTGTGCGTCTGGTCTGACGGGTGCGCGGCGAGAAGGCGTTAAGCTTTTCCGATTCCCGATTCCCGATTCCCGATTCCCGATTCTCCATTCCCACTCCAATGACCCTCAAAGGCAAAACCCTCCTTATCACCGGCGCCTCGCGCGGCATCGGGCTGGCGATCGCGCTGCGGGCGGCGCGCGATGGCGCCAATGTGGCGATCGCGGCGAAGTCGGCGGTGCCCAATCCCAAGCTGCCGGGCACCATCCACAGCGCGGCGGCGGCGGTGGAGGCGGCCGGTGGGCGCGCGATGGCGCTCAAGTGCGATATCCGCGAAGAGGAACAGGTGCATGCGGCGGTGGCGGCGACGGTCGCGGCCTTCGGTGGCATCGACATCCTGGTCAACAACGCCAGCGCGATCTGGCTGCGCGGTGCGCTGGAGACGCCGATGAAGCGCTTCGACCTGATGCAGCAGGTCAACGCGCGCGGCAGCTTCCTGTGCGCGCAGGCCTGCCTGCCGCATCTGCTGCGCAGCGCCAATCCGCACATCCTGACCCTGGCGCCGCCGCCGTCGCTGGATCCGAAGTGGTGGGCGCCGCATACCGGCTACACCCTGGCGAAGATGGGCATGAGCCTGGTCACCCTGGGCCTGGCCGGCGAGTTCGGCCCGCAGGGCGTGGCGGTCAATGCGCTGTGGCCGCGCACGCTGATCGCCACCGAGGCGCTGAACATGATCCCCGGCGTCGATGCCGGCAACGGCCGCCGCCCGGAGATCATGGCCGACGCCGCGCACGCCGTGCTGACCCGGCCGGCCGCCGGGTTCTACGGCCAGTTCCTGATCGACGACGCGGTGCTGGCGGAGGCCGGCGTCCACGATCTGTCCGGTTATGCGCAGGACCCGTCGCAGCCGTTGCTGCCGGACCTGTTTCTGGATTGATGCCCGGCGTTGCCGGGTACGCCGCGGTCACGCGGTTCGGACGCGGGAGGCGTCGATTGGCTGGTCGCAACGCGCCGCGCCGCATGCGAGCGCCGCGCTGCAAAAACGCGTTGTTCCACCCGATCGCGGTCGGTGCCGCAATGGCGGAGTGCGGCGCGGCTATGCTGCCGGGGTCTTCATGCCACCGCCGCCCATGCCCGCTCCTGTCGCCGTCGCCCTGCCGCGTGTTCCCGCGTCCCGCCATGCCATCCATGCCGATCTCAGCGACAACGAGCGCCACCTGCTCGATCGCCTGCGCCTGGCCGGTACCGCCACCCGCGCCGATCTCAGCCGCAGCACCGGGCTGACCGTGCAGTCGGCGGTGCGCCTGGTGGACGCACTGGCCGAGCGCGGCCTGGTCGCGATCGGCGCGTCGCTGGCGCATGCCGGCCGCGGCAAGCCGGGCGCGGGCATCGCGCTCAATCCCGGCTACGGCCACACCGTCGGCTACGCGATCGCGACCGATGCGCTGTCGCTGGCGCTGCTGGACTTCAGCGGCCAGATCCGCGCCACCGCCGAGCATGCGCTGCGCTCGACCGAGCCGGCCGCGCTGCTGGCGCAGTTGCGCGAGGCCGATGCGGCGCTGACCGCGGCGGCCGGCGCCGGGCTCGGTCCGCGCCTGGGCGCGGGCGTGGCGATGACCGGCTTCTTCGTCGAGGATGGCGTGCACATGAACCCGCCCGAGCCGCTGCGCGCGCTGGGCGAGCTGTCGATCGGCGACTGGCTGGCCGAGGCGCTGGCGCTGCCGGTGTGGGTGGACAACGACGGCACGGTGGCGGCGGCAGGCGAGAGCCTGCTCGGCATCGGCCGCCAGTACCGCGATTTCGCCTATCTGCACTTCAACTACGGCCTGGGCGGCGGCGTGGTGATCGACGGCGCCTGCCTGCGCGGGGCGCACGGCAACGCCGGCGAGTTCGCCGGCATGCTGCCGCAGCAGGGGCTGGAGCGCGGCACGCTGGAACTGTTGCGGCAACTGCTGGCCGAGGACGGCATCGCGCTGCCCGACATCCGCGCGCTGTTGGCGGCCTACGATCCGGCGTGGCCGGCGATCGAGCGCTGGATCGCGCGGGTGGCGCCGGGCCTGTCGCTGATCGTGTCGGCGATCGTGGCGATCTTCGATCCGCCGGCGGTGGTGTTCGGCGGGCGCATGCCGCGCGAGCTGGCGACGCGGCTGATTCCGCGCGTGCGCATCGACAATCAGCCGCGCCGCGGCCAGGCGCGGCCGTTGCCGTTGCTGCTGCCGGCCGCCGCCACCGCCGATGCCAGCGCGGTGGGCGCGGCGGCGCTGCCGCTGAAGGCCTGCTATTTCCGCTGAACCGGTCCCGCCACGGCGTCGCCGTGCCTGCACGCCGGCGGCGCTACCCTGTGCGCCCTCTGCGCGCGCCATCGCGGCATGGCGCCTCCCTCCCCCACCCTCGGAGCTGTCACGATGAAATACCTGCACGCCATGATCCGCGTCCACGACCTGGAGAAGACCAGCACGTTCTTCACCGAGGGCCTGGGCCTGCACGAGACCCGCCGCGTCGAGAACGAAGCCGGCAAGTTCACCCTGGTGTACTTCGGCGCCCCCGAGAACCCGGAGGCCGAAGTCGAGCTGACCTACAACTGGGGCTCGGACGAGGACTACGGCAGCGCCCGCAATTTCGGTCACCTGGCCTTCGAGGTCGACGACATCTACGCCCTCTGCGCGCACCTGCAGTCGCTCGGCGTGACCATCAACCGTCCGCCGCGCGACGGGCGCATGGCCTTCGTGCGCAGCCCCGACCTGATCTCGATCGAGCTGCTGCAGAAGGGCGGGGCGCTGGCGCCGGCCGAGCCGTGGGCGTCGATGCCGAACACCGGCGTCTGGTAAACGCGGCCAGCGCCCCTGCTGCGCCGCCCGCCGCACGCGCGGTGCTGCCGGTGGCGCCGTCGCCGACCGCCGCGCCTGCCGCGGCGGTCTCTATAATCGGTGCTTTCTCCACCGCAGGATTCCCTCGATGACCGCTTCTTCCGCCGCGGAGCTGATCGCCCTCGGTCAACGCTACAGCCTGCCGATCTACCGTCCGCGCCAACTGGTGCTGGAGCGCGGCCAGGGCGCCCGGGTCTGGGACAGCGAGGGACGCGACTACATCGACCTGTCCGCCGGCATCGCCGTGTGCGGGCTCGGTCACCAGGATCCGGACCTGCAGGCGGCGCTGCTCGAACAGGCCGGCAAGCTGTGGCACACCAGCAACGTGTTCTACAGCGAGCCGCCGCTGCGCCTGGTCGAGGAACTGGTGGTGGCCTCGCGCTTCGCGCACAGGGCCTTCCTGTGCAACTCCGGCGCCGAGGCCAACGAGGCGGCGATCAAGCTGGTGCGCAAGTGGGCCAGCGCCCAGGGCCGTCCGCCGCAGCGGCGGGTGATCGTCACCTTCCGCGGCAGTTTCCATGGCCGTACCCTGGCCGCGGTGACCGCCACCGCGCAGCCCAAGTACCAGGAGGGCTACGAGCCGCTGCCCGGCGGTTTCCGCTACGTCGACTTCAACGACATCGTGCAGCTGGAAACGGCGATGGCCGCCGGCGACGTGGCCGCGGTGATGCTGGAGCCGGTGCAGGGCGAAGGCGGGGTGATGCCGGCGGCGCCGGGCTTCCTGGCGCAGGTGCGGGCGCTGTGCGACCACCACGGCGCGCTGCTGGTGCTGGACGAGATCCAGTGCGGCATGGGCCGCACCGGCACCCTGTTCGCGCACTGGCAGGACCAGGTCACGCCGGACATCGTGACCCTGGCCAAGGCGCTGGGCGGCGGCTTCCCGATTGGCGCGCTGCTGGCCGGCCCGAAGGTCGCCGAGACCATGCAGTTCGGCGCGCACGGCACCACCTTCGGCGGCAACCCGCTGGCCGCGGCGGTGGCGCGGGTGGCGCTGCGCAAGCTGGCCTCGACGACGATCGCCGCCAACGTGTCGCGGCAGGCGGCGGCGCTGCGTACGGGCCTGGCGGCGCTCGACGAGGAATTCAGGCTGTTCTCGCAGGTGCGCGGGCGCGGATTGATGCTGGGTGCGGTCTTGAACCCGGCGCATGCGGGGCAGGCCGCGGCGATCCTCGACCACGCCGCCGCGCACGGGGTGCTGACCTTGCAGGCCGGGCCGGACGTGCTGCGTTTCGTGCCGTCGCTGAACATCACCGACCAGGAGCTGGCCGAGGGCTTGCAGCGGTTGCGTGCGGCGCTGCGGGAGTACGTCGGCACGCGTTGAGTCGATCGGCGCGCGCGGCAGTCGGCAGGTCGTGCGGCAACGACGATGCCGCACGGGTTGCGTGCGTGAGCGCGATCGGCCTTCGGCTGCCGGGAAGCGGTTTTTTGCCTGCGCAACGCCAGGCGCAGAAGCACTCCCGGACGTCATGCCCGCGCTACGCGCGGGTCGCGGGCAGGATGGGAATTCTCGGCAGGCGCATCCATGCGCCTGTCGACACGAGGCGCTGACTGCGCGCCGCCGCTGCGGGGCGTGATCCGACCCGCGCGCCGTGCCGCGCGGGCGACAGCCCCCCATCAACAACACGCGTGCGCAATCGCCGGTCGCTGCGGCAGTGGCCGCTGTTCCGCGCGCGTGGCCTCAGTGCCTATGCCAGGCCGTGCCGCGCCAGCGCGCGGCGCACCGCGCGCGCACCGCTGGCGGTTTCCGCGCGCATGCCGATGGCGCGGGCGCCGCGCACGTTGACGAACAGGTCGTCGAGGAACAGCGCGTGCCGCGGGGCGACGCCGAAGTGGTCGAGCGCACGCCGATAGACCTCGGCCTGCGGCTTGCGCCCGCCCAGCGTGCCGCTGCACAGCACCCGGCCCTGCAGCAACGGAAACAGCGCCGGCACGATCTGCGCGATCGCCTGGGCCATCAGCGCGCCGTTGTTGGTCAGAACGCCGATGTCGATGCTGCCGGCCAGTGCCAGGACGCGCTCGACCACGCCGGGGTCGCCGCGGCTGGCGACGACGCGCGCGGCGATCCAGTCGGCCTCGCGCACCTGCCTGCCCAGGCCCTGCCCGAGCCGTTGCAGGTAGTCGGCGGTGGCGATCTCGCCGCCGTCGTAGGCGGTTTCCAGTCCGGACGCGAACAGCACCTGCCGCACCTGTGCCGGTTCGCAGCCGCACTGCTCGGCCAGGCAGGCGATACGCGCCGCGCGGGTATACCCGGCCAGCACGCCGTCGAAATCGAGCAGCAGCAGGCGCGGGCGCGGCTGGGTCAACGCGGCCATGGCGCGGGCGGCGGTACGCAAGGGCGGTACTGGGGCATGCGACGGGTCGTAGGTGGGGGCACCCGAGATTAACCCAGTCCCCGCCGCGGCGAACGCGGCTACCCGCGCGGTGCTGCCGGTCGCGCGCGGCCCACCCGCATGCGGCCCACCTACCCCTCGACTGCGGCCGCTCGCCGCACCTCCCTGGCTATGGTTCCTTCGCGCCGCGTTCACGGCGTCGCCGGTCGGGGGACAGGTGCGTTTCCACGCGATATCCACGTCATCCAGGGGGTCTTGGGCATGAGCAAGCGATTGAAGACGCATCGTCTGGCGGAGTCGGTGCGCAGGGGGCTGGGGAACGCCGGGCATCGCCACGGAACCGCCACGCTGGCGCTGTTGCTGGCCGCCACGCAGGCGCTGCCGGCGCTGGCCGAACAAGGGGACGACCAGGCCACGACGCTGGATGCGATCACGGTCATTTCGACCGGCACGCGCAAGGCCAACATGGCGGTGACCGACAGCCCGGCGCCGATCCAGCTGGTCAGCGCGCAGATGCTCAAGCAGTCGGCCGCGCCGGACCTGATCAACGCCATCGCCAACCAGGTGCCGTCCTACAACGCCAACCAGACCGGCAACGACATGGCCAGCCAGACGCTCACCGCCAGTCTGCGCAACCTCTCGCCCAACCACACGCTGGTGCTGGTCAACGGCAAGCGCCGCCACATCACCTCCAACGTCAACACCACCACCGGCGCGGCGTCGGCGGACCTGTCGTTCATCCCGGCCGCGGCCATCGACCACGTGGAAGTGCTGACCGACGGCGCCGCGGCGCTGTACGGCTCGGACGCGATCGCCGGCGTCATCAACATCATCCTGAAGAAGAACCACGAAGGCGGCGAGGTGGATGCCGGCTACGCCGGCTACAAGGACGGTGGCGGCGGCACCGATTCGTGGGGCGGCAACATCGGCTTCGGCAGCGACGCGGCGTACTTCAGCCTCAGCGCCGAGGTCGAGAACCGCAAGACCGTGTACCGGCTCGGCTCCTACAGCTACGCCGACTGCGTGGCCAACTACGCCGACTGCTCGGCGGTCAATCCGAGTATGGCCGAGTTCCTTGCCGACGACGTGCGCGGCATGACCCTCAACCCGCGCTTTCCCAACGTCAACGCCTGGCTCAATCCGCCGGAAGTGCACCGCAAGGTGCTGTTCTTCAACTCCGGCGCGGTGCTCAGCGACACGCTCGAGTTCTACGCGTTCGGCAGCTTCGGCAAGAAGACCGCGCAGTCGGAGGAGAACTACCGGCGTCCCAGCCAGGACGGCGGCTATGTCGATCCGGCGACCGGTGCGGTCAGCCACAAGTACCCGCTGGGCTTCAATCCGTCCGAGGCCTCCGACGAGGTCGACTACGAACTCACTGCCGGCCTGAAGGGCGTGCTGGCCGACTGGTCCTGGGATTTCTCCAGCAGCTACGGCAAGAACAAGATGGACGTGTACACGCTGAACTCGATGAACTTCAGCCTGTGGCAGGAGGACGGCTACTCGCCCGAGGATTTCTACGACGGCAGCTTCTGGGCCAGCCAGTGGACCACCAACCTCAACGCCACCCACGATTTCGAGGTCGGCCTGTCGCAGCCGCTGACCTTCAACGCCGGCATCGAATACCGCCGCGACCGCTACGGCATCGATGCGGGCGATCCGACCTCGTACTACGGCGCCGGCGCGTCTTCCTTCCCCGGCTACAACCCGTTGTTCAACACCGGCTCCTACAGTCGCCACAGCTACGCCGCCTATGCCGACGTGGTGTTCAACCCGACCGAGAAGTGGCTGCTGGACGTGGCCGGACGCTACGAAAACTACAGCGACTTCGGCAGCAAGGTGGTCGGCAAGCTGACCACCCGCTTCGACATCAGCGACACGTTCGCGGTGCGCGCCACCGCCAGCACCGGCTTCCGTGCGCCGACCCTGCAGGAAGGCTACTACTCGGCGGTGCAGGTCGGCCCGACCAGCGCCACCCCGACGCTGCAGCCCAACAGCGCGGCCGCCGCCGCGCTGGGCTTCGGCAGCCTGAAGCCGGAGACCAGCACCAACTACAGCCTGGGCTTCGTGTTCCGGCCGATGTCCAACTTCGACAGCACGCTCGACTTCTACCGCATCACCATCTCCGATCGCATCGGTGTGGGGACCTTCGAATACTCCCGCGCCGGCGAGCCGGGCGACACCAACGGCGACGGCGTCCCCGACGCGACCTACAACACCGCGCTGGGCCAGGCCCTGGTCGACTTCGGCTACCTGGGCGGCATCGATCCGTCCGCGCCAGGCGGCTCGCTCGACGCCACCGCGCGCCAGAACATCTCCGTGGCGATCTTCAACAATTCGCTCAAGACCCGCAGCAGTGGCGTGGACTGGGTGACCAACTACGTCAGCGAGTTCGACTGGGGCTCGATCGACTGGATCCTGGCGGCCAACTACAACAAGACCGAGGTGCTCGACGCCAAGCCGGCACCGCAGGTGCTCGGCGGCGCCACCATGTACAGCGCGGCGACGCTGATCAACCTGGAGAAGAACGCGCCGCAGTACCGGGTCAACCTCGGCGCCACCTTCAACATCGGCAAGTTCAGCCTGCGCGTGACCGAGGCGATCTACGGGCCGCAGTACCAGTTGGTCACGCCGTACGACGACTGGAACGGCGCGATCTTCCCGGCCAGCGTGCTGAGCAAGCTCGACGTGGTCGACGTCAACGGCGCGCCGTACTACAAGCAGGAGATCGGCACGCTGGCGCTGACCAACGTCGAGCTGACCTACCGGCCCACCGATCGGCTCACGGTCAGCATCGGCGCCGACAACGTGTTCAACAAGTACCCGGACAAGATCCCGGCGGCGGCCTACAACTACCTCGAGAAGAACTACCTGAGCTACTACAACTCGCCGTACCTGACCGGCAGCCCGATCGGTTACTTCGGCGCGCGCTACTACGCCAAGCTCACCTACCGCTTCTGACCGCCATGGCGCGCAAGCCCCTCTCCTCCCGGGGGAGGGGTTGGGGGTGAGGAGCCGGCCACCGCCGCACCCCCACCCACCACCCGCGCACCTACCCGCCCCATCGCGGCCTACCCGCCACCTCCGATCCGCGCCGCCGCCGCGACGGCTATGGTCGATCCGCCATCCGCGAGACGATGTCCACGATGCACGCAGCCCCCAAGGGAGCCATGACCCGCCGCCAGTTGCTCGCCAGGATCGGCCTGGCCGGCGGTGGCGCGATGATGTACCAGGCGATGCACAGCCTGGGCCTGGCCGCCGAATCGCGCTTCACCGGCGTGCCGCGGCTGGACGGCGACGCCAGGGGCGCCTCGGTGCTGGTGCTCGGCGCCGGCCTGGCCGGCATGACCGCGGCCTACGAACTGCGCAAGGCCGGCTACCGCGTGCAGGTGCTCGAGTACAACGCGCGCCCTGGCGGCCGCAACTGGACGCTGCGCGGCGGCGACCGCTACACCGAACTGGGTGGCTTCACGCAGCAGTGCGGGTTCGACGAGGGCATGTACCTCAACCCGGGGCCGTGGCGCATCCCGCACCACCACAAGGCAGTGCTGTCCTACTGCAAGCAGTTCGGGGTGGCGCTGGAGCCGTTCGTGCAGGTCAACTTCAACGCGCTGCTGCACAGCCGCACCGGTTTCGGCGGCAGGCCACAGCGCTTCCGCGACATCGACGCCGACTACAAGGGGCACGTGGCCGAACTGCTGGCCAAGAGCACCAAGCAGGGCGCGCTGGACGCGCAACTGCAGCGCGAGGACCAGGAGATCCTGCTCGAGTCGCTGCGCAACTGGGGCGCGCTGGACAAGGACTTCGGCTACGTCAAGGGCCGCGAGAGCAGCGAGCGCCGCGGCTTCGCCAAGTATCCGGGCGGCGGCCTGTCCGGCAAGCCGGAGTTCTCCGAACCGTTCACCACCGAGGACATCCTGCGCTCGCGGCTGTGGACCACGCTGGCCGCAGGCAACAACTACGAGATGCAGACCGCGATGTTCCAGCCGGTCGGCGGCATGGATCAGATCGGCAAGGCCTTCGCGCGCCAGCTCGGCGATGCGATCCGCTACAACGCGCGGGTCACCCGCATCGACCAGGACGCGCATGGGGTCAGCGTCGCCTACCAGGATGCGGACGGCAGCGAACAGTTGGCCAAGGCCGACTGGTGCGTGTGCACGATCCCGCTGTCGATCCTCAGCCGCATCCCGATCGCGGTGGGCGAGAAGATGGCCGCGGCGATCGGCCAGGTGCCGTACGCGGCCTCGGTCAAGGTCGGGCTGCAGTTCAAGCGCCGCTTCTGGGAAGAGGACGAGGCGATCTACGGCGGCATCAGCTACACCGACCTGCCGATCACCCTGATCAGCTATCCGAGCACCGGCTTCCAGAGCGCCGGCAAGGGCGTGCTGCTGGGCGCCTACGTGTGGGGGCTGGAGGCGTTCGAGTTCACCTCGATGACGCCGGCGCAGCGCGTGGCCAAGGCGGTGGAGTACGGCACGCAGCTGCATCCGCAGTACCCGCGCGAATTCGACAACGGCATCGCCGTGGGCTGGCACCGGGTGCCGTTCACCCACGGCTGCTTCGGCATGTGGAGCGATGCCGCGCGCGCCGAGCACTACGAGAACCTGTGCCAGATCGACGGCCGCATCGCCCTGGCCGGCGAGCACGCCTCCTACATCCCGGCCTGGCAGGAAGGCGCCATCACCTCGGCACTGGACGCGATCGAGCGCCTGCATCGTCGCGTAGTCAACGGAGCTAGCGCATGAAGCCGGATCGTTCCTGGATGCTCGCCGCGGCGATCGCCGCCGCGCTGGTCGCGCTGATGCTGCCGCCGATCGGCCCGGCCGCGGCGCAGAGTTCCGACGCCACCCCGCTGTACCCGCAGGCCGAGTTCACCACCACCTCGGGTGCCACCGTGTACGCGGCGATCTGCCAGGGCTGCCACATGCCTGACGGGCAGGGCGCGCGCGGCGGCGGCGAGTATCCGGCGCTGGCCGGCAATCCCAAGGTGGCCGCCGCGCCCTACGTGGCGATGATGGTGCTCGACGGCCACGGCGGCATGCCCGGCTTCGCCGACACGCTCAACGACCGCCAGGTCGCCGAGGTGGTGCACTACGTGCGCAGCCAGTTCGGCAACGACTATCCCGGCCGGCTCAGCGCCGAGGACGTGCACGCGCTGCGGCACTGAGCCGGCGCCGCCCCTTCCCCGTTCCGATCGCAAGGAGTTCCGCATGCGTCATCGTGTCGTTTCCCGTTCGCTCCGTGCCGGCCTGTGCGCCGCGCTGTGGCTGCCCGCGCTGGCCGGCGCCGCCGAGATCGTGCGGCACAAGATTCCCAACAGCGATTTCCCGATCTCCGCGGCGGTGGAGGTCCCGGCCGGCAAGACCACGGTCTATCTGAGCGGCGCAGTGCCGCGGCCGCTCGATCCGAATGCGCCGAAGGACACGCCCGCCACCTACGGCGACACCAAGGCACAGACGGTCAGCGTGCTGTCGCAGATCAAGGCGCAGCTGGAAGGCATGGGCCTGGGCATGCGCGACGTGGTCAAGATGCAGGCGTTCCTGGTCGGCGACCCGGCGCTGGGCGGGAAGATGGATTTCGCCGGCTTCATGGAGGGCTACCGGCAGTTCTTCGGCACGCCCGAGCAGCCCAACCTGCCGGCGCGCTCGGCGTTCCAGATCGCCGCGCTGGGCAATCCGCTGTATCGCATCGAGATCGAAGTGGTCGCGGTGCGTCCGTAATTCCTTCGCCACGTTCTTGCCAGGAGTCCCGCATGCAGCAGTCGTCGCCTTCGCGCCGCAGGTTCCTCCAGCAATCGGCGCTGGTCGCCGCAGCCGGCCTCGGCACGCCGTGGCTGGCGCAGGCCGCCCCCGCCGCGGCGCAGGCGGCCGGCACCGCGCTGGCGCCGGTGCTGATCAACGCCAACGAATATCCCGGTGGTCCCTCGCCGGCGGCGCAGCGCGCGATCGCCGCGATCGCGTCCAGCGGCGGCCGCTACCTCGGCGAACTGCAGCTCGAGTTGCTGCAGACCCTCGCCACCCAGCTCGGCGTGGGCTTGGACCACCTGATGGCCTACGCCGGCTCCACCGAGCCGCTGGACTACGCCATGCTGGCGTTCACTTCGCCCGGCGCCTCGCTGGTCACCGCCGATCCCACCTACGAATCCGGCTGGCGCGCCGCCGCGCGCAACGGCGCCAAGGTGATCAAGGTGCCGCTGCGCAAGGACGACGCGCACGATGTGCAGGCGATGTGCGCCGCCGACGCCCGGGCCGGGGTGATCTACATCTGCAATCCGAACAATCCCACCGGCTCGGTGACCCCGCGCAAGGACCTGGAGTACGCGCTGGCGCACAAGCCCAAGGGCAGCGTGCTGGTGGTCGACGAGGCGTACCTGCATTTCTCCGACAGCGCCAGCAGCATGGTCGATCGCGTCGCCGCCGGCGACGACGTGATCGTGCTGCGCACCTTCTCCAAGCTCTATGGCATGGCCGGCATCCGCCTGGGCTACGCGGTGGCGCGACCCGAGCTGCTGGCCAAGCTCCAGTTCTACAGCATCAACAGCCTGCCGGTGACCGCGGTCGCCGCGGGCCTGGCCAGCCTGCGCGATCCGGCGCTGGTGCCGCAGCGGCGCGCGCTCAACAGCGCCATCCGCAGCGACGTGGTGCGCTGGCTCGACACGCAGGGATACGCCTGCACCGCCTCGGAGAGCAACTGCTTCATGGTCGACGTGAAGCGCCCGGCGAAGGAGTTCATGGATGCGATGGCGACCTATGGCGTGTTCGTCGGCCGCAGTTGGACGCTGTGGCCGGAGCGCTCGCGCATCACCGTCGGCACCGCGGCGGAGATGGCGCGGTTCAAGCAGGCGTTCGCGCAGGTGGCCGCGGGCAAGCGCGGACCGCTGCCGGTGCCGGCGCCGCTGGCGTCGCACGATCCGCTGCATGGATTCTTCCGCAACGCCTAACCGCTGCGCGTGCGCTGCATGCCGCGACGCGCGTGCGCCTGCCGTTGACAAGCGTTCGCGCGAAGGCAGACAGTCGTGGCGCTGCCGCTGCACGCGCAGCGCGTGGCGGCGCACTCGACGTCGCTGCGCTGTTCCCATCGTCAAGGAGCCTTTCTTGAAAGCAACCTCGCTGTCCCCTTTGCTGGTCCTCGCCGCGCTCGCGTTCGCGCCGGCGGCCTGGGCCAAGACCTGCGCGGTGACCATCACCGGCACCGACCAGATGTCCTTCGACCAGGCCCAGATCAAGGTCGCCGCCGACTGTACCGAGGTGGCGCTGACGCTCAAGCACAGCGGCAAGCTCGCCGCGGCGGTGATGGGCCACAACTGGGTGCTGACCAAGACCGCCGATTTCCAGGCCGTGGCCAATGCCGGCGTCAGTAGCAGCCTGGCCGACAGCTACCTGCCCAAGAACGATGCGCGGGTCATCGCACACACCAAGGTGATCGGCGCCGGGCAGTCGGACACGATCACCTTCTCCACCGCCAAGCTCGCCAAGGGCGGCGACTACACCTTCTTCTGCTCGTTCCCGGGGCACTGGACGATGATGAAGGGCAAGTTCGTGTTCGGCTGAGGCGCCACGCGCGCAGGTCGCGACCGCAGTCATCGCGCTGCGGCGTTTCGCGCGCAGGCCGATGCCGCGGGAGCGGTCGAGCGCGTTCCCGCAGGATCCTGGCGGTGCGCGATGCGTGCGCCGCCGCGCTCAGTCCGCTGCGCGCTCCGGCGGCGCCGCGCGCTGCAGCAGCCCGCGTTGCAGCGCACTGGCCAGGGCGGCCTCGCGGTTGCCGGCTTCCAGCTTGCGGTACAGGTTCTTCAGGTGGAACTTGACCGTGTTCTCCGATAGCGCCAGGCGCCGCGCGATCTGCTTGTTCGCGGCGCCCTGCGCCAGCAGCGCCAGCACTTCCAGTTCGCGTTCGCTGAACAGCTCGGCGCCGTTGTCCTGGTCGTGGCGCAGTTTGTCGAGCAAGGCCTGGATAGTCATCGCCAGCGTGGTGTTGGGCGCCGCCTGCGGGTCCTGCTGGCGCGCCATGCGCAGCAGCGCTTTGCCCGGCACGCCCAGTTCCAGCAGGCACTGCCAGGCCTGGGTGCTGGCCACGTGTTGCAGCGCGTGGCGCAGGTAGGGCAGGGCGGCGTCGGACTCGCCGCGGTCGTGCAGCACCAGCGCGATGCGCGCGCGGGCGCGGGCCAGATGCGTCTGATTGTCGGCGGCCACGCAGCGCGCTTCCACGCCCTGCAGCACCGCCAGCGCGGCGCGGGTGCGGCCGCCCAGGCGATGCCAGCGGGCCAGGGCAAACCCCAGCGCGGTGAGGAAGCGCCAGTCCTGCGGCTGCGCCAGGGCGTGGGTGAAGCGCGCCTCGCCGCTGGCGCGCGCGATCAGCAGGTCGATCGCCGGCGACGGCGGCTGGTCGAGCAGCACGTGCAGTCGCCAGGCCAGCGCCAGGTCGGCGAGCCGGCCCAGGTGCCGGGCGTGCGCGATCCGGTCGATGTGGTCGAGCAGGTCCAGTGCGGCGCGGCCGCTGCGGTCGTGCTGCCGTGCCAGCACCAGCGCGGTTTCGTAGCCGGCGGCGTACACGTCCAGCCAGCCGTCGTGCTGCTCGAGGAACTCCAGCGCCGGCTGCAGGCAGTCCGCGGCCGCGTCGTAGCGGCCGTGTTCGCATTGCAGCTGCGCCAGCAGGCACTGGCCGACCGCCTGCAGGGTGGGGTCGAGCTGCTGCTGACGCTGGGCGATGGCCAGCGCCTGGCGGCAGGTGGCCTCGGCCCGGTCCAACTGGCCGCGGTAGAAGTGGCTCTGCGCCAGGTGGGTCAGCGCATAGCTGGCCCCGACCTCGCTGCCGCTGGCCTGCATCGCGGTGCCGGCCAGTTGCGCATAGCGTTCGGCGCCGGCGAAATCGGCGCGGCCCAGCGCGGTGGTGGCGCAGATGCACCACAGGGTGCCGCGGCCCAGGTTGTCGTCCTCGTCCAGCGCGGCGGCCTGTGCAGCGATCTGCGCCACTCCGCGCCGGTTGGCGCAGACCTGGTCGAGCAGATCGCGCAGCAACGCCACCACCACGGTGTAGTCGCGCTCGAACGGCGCGCGTGCCTGCTCGGGGAAATCGCGGAACCGTTCCAGCAGGGTCTGCGCGTGCGCGAACTCGCCCAGCTTCATGTGCAGGTAGGCCTGGGTCAGGGCCAGCGCCGGCCGCTCGCCGATGCTCTGGCGCGGGAAGCGGCGCAGCAGCGCGCGCACCGGCGCGGTGCCGTGGCGCAACAGCAACTGCCAGGTGCCGGCGCGGGCGATGCAGTCGGCGGCGCTGTCGATGGCGCCGCCGCGTACCGCGTGGCGCACCGCCTCGGGCAACTGCCCGTGCGCGTCGAACCATTGCGCGGCGCGCCGGTGCAGCTGTGGCGCCAGCCCGGGCGTCTCGCGCTCCAGTTGCTGGGACAGGTAGTCGGCGAACAGCGGATGGAAGCGGAACCATTCGTGCTCGCCGTCCAGCGCCACCAGCAGGCCCTGGAAGTGCGCCAGCCGTTCCAGCAGGCGGCCGCTGTCGTCGCGCTCGCGCACCGCGTCGGCGAGCGCGGCATTGAACCGCTCCAGCGGCGACAGCTGCAGCAACAGCGCGCGCAATGCCGGATCCAGATCGTTGAGCACCTGCTCGGCCAGGTACGCCGCTAGCTCGGCGGTGCGTCCGGAAAAACGGCCCAGGTCGTCGCGGCGGTGCTCGTCGCCGCCCAGCCACAGCCCGGCCAACTGCAGCGCGACTGCCCAGCCCTCGGTCTGGCGGCGCAACTGGCAGGCCATCGCCACCGGGACCTGCGGTCCCAGCAGCGCCGCCGTCTCCGCCTCGTCCAGCGCCAGTTCGCGCGCGCCGATGCGTTCCAGCTGGCCCTGCAGCGCCCAACGCGCCAGCGGCAGCGCCGGCGCGCGCCGCGTCGCCAGCAGCAGGTGCAAGTGGCCGCCGCCATGTTCGACCAGCCGCGTCACCACCTCGTCGAGCGCGCCGGCCTGGCTGCGGTCGTAGTCGTCGAGGATGACCCGCAGGCGCCGCGGCGCCGCGCGGATCGCGCGGATCAGGCTCGGCACGGTGGCGGCCACGTCCAGGTCCTGGCCCTGCTGCTGCAGCGCGGCCTGCAGCGGCGCGCCGAGTTCGACCCCGGCCTCGCGCGCGGCCAGCGCCAGGTAGGCGAGGAAGCGCCCGGGATCGGCATCGTCCTCGTCCAGCGACAGCCACGCCACCGCGGCCTCGCCGCGCTCGCGCAGGCGGTGGTGCCATTGCCCGAGCAGGGTGGTCTTGCCGAATCCGGGCGGCGCCAGCAACACGGTCAACGGCAGCTCGGCGGCGCGGTCCAGGTGCTGCAGCAAGGCCTCGCGCGGCACCGTGGCCACGCGTGCGCGCGGCGGCGCGAGCTTGTCGGCCAGCACCCAATCGGGCACGGCAGGGCCGCCGTCGTGCGGGGACGCGGGGAGACGCGGGTTCAACAGCGTGACAGGCTTGAGCATGTCGCCAGCGGTGTCGTCTGTAACGGTCGCCCTTGCGCCCTCCGGCGGTTCGGGTAACGGGACGGAACCGGGCGCGCGCTGCCGCGCCGCGCGGAGCGCGGAACGGTCTTCGCCGCGTAGGTTCCACGGGTCCCCACCCTGATGCCGTCCGCTGGCGTTGTCTGCTGAACTTATGCCACCGCCGCCACAAAAGCAAAGCCGCGCACCGCGGCCCGCCGTGGACTCAGCCGGCGGCGACCACCGCGAACGCCTCGCGCGCCGCGGCCAGGGTGGCGTCCAGCACCGCGTCGTCGTGGGCGCTGGACACGAAACCGGCCTCGTACGCCGAGGGTGCCAGGAACACGCCGCGCGCCAGCATCGCGTGGAAGAAGCGGTTGAACGCGGCGGTGTCGCAGGCGGTGGCCTGGGCGTAGGTCTCCACCTTCTCGCTGGTGAAGAACAGCCCGAACATCGCCCCGACCTGGTTGGTGGTGACCGCCACGCCGGCCGCCGCCGCCGCGGCTTCCAGGCCGGCGCACAACTGCGCGGTGGCCGCGTCCAGGCGCTGGTGGAAGCCCGGCGCCTGGATCAGCTCCAGCATCGCCAGCCCCGCGGCCATCGCCACCGGATTGCCGCTGAGCGTGCCGGCCTGGTAGATCGGCCCGGACGGGGCCACCTGTCGCATCAGTTCGGCGCGGCCGCCATAGGCGCCCACCGGCATGCCGCCGCCGATGATCTTGCCGAAGGTGGTCAGGTCCGGGGTCACCCCGTAGTGCGCCTGCGCGCCGCCCAGGGCGACGCGGAAACCGGTCATCACCTCGTCGAAGATCAGCAGCGCGCCGTACCGCGTGCACAGGTCGCGCAGGTGCTGCAGATAGCCCGGGCGCGGCGGAATGCAGTTGGCGTTGCCGACCACCGGTTCGATGATGACCGCGGCGATCTCGTGGCCGATCCGCTCGAACAGCGCGGTGGCGCCCTCGGCGTCGTTGTAGGCCAGGGTGGCGGTGAGTTCGCTCAGGCCTGCCGGCACGCCCGGCGAGGTCGGCACGCCGAGGGTCAACATGCCGCTGCCGGCCTTGACCAGGAACGAGTCGCCGTGGCCGTGGTAGCAGCCTTCGAACTTGACGATGCGGTTGCGCCCGGTGGCGCCGCGGGCCAATCGCACCGCCGACAGCGTGGCCTCGGTTCCGGAGTTGACCATGCGCACCATCGCGCACGACGGCACCAGCCGGGTGATGGTCTGCGCCATCGTCACCTCGGCCGGGCACGGCGCGCCGAACGACAGGCCGTCGCCGATCGCGCGCTGCACCGCCTCGCGCACCGCCGGGTGGTTGTGCCCGGCGATCATCGGCCCCCACGAGCCGACGTAGTCGATGTAGCGGTTGCCGTCGACGTCGTACAGGTACGGGCCATCGGCGCGCTGCACGAAGAACGGTTCGCCGCCGACCGACTTGAAGGCGCGCACCGGCGAATTGACGCCGCCGGGAATCAGCGACTGCGCTTGGCTGAACAGGGCGTGCGAGCGGGAATGGGTCATGAGCGGGAATCCTTGGCGATGCTGGCCGGGCCGACCGGCCGGGCGCGGAGCGAGGCCGTCTATTGTCGCGGCTGCCGCCTGCATGCGCCATGTCGCCTACCCGGCCAGGGGGTACCTACCCGTCGCGGCCGGCGCCGCGCCGCGATCCGCTGCCTAGGATCGGAACGTCCAGGGGCGCATGACCCGATTGCCGATCGGCATCGGTCATGCGATGGGCGGAGGTTCCAGCGCAGGCGTGGGGATCGCCATCCGGCGGTGCGCCTGCAGTGTCGTTGGCGTGCCAACGATGTTCGTCTTCGGGAGAGAGCATGCATCGTACGATCCGCAGGAGCGCCTTGGCGCTCGCGCTGGCGCTTGCCGGCGGCCATGTCCATGCGCAGTCCACCACCGGTAGCATCGTCGGCAGCGTGCCGCCGGGGCCGGGCGAGAGCAGCGTGCTGATCACCAACACCAGCGGCTTCAGCCGCGAGGTGAAGGTGGACGAACGTGGCCGCTATGCGCAGGGCAACCTGCCGCTGGGCACCTACACGGTCACGCTCAAGCGCGACGGCAAGGTGGTGGAGACGCGCGACAACATCAACCTGGTGGTCGGCGCCGGCACCGAGGTCGGCTTCGGCGGCCCGGCGCAGACGCTGGACGCGGTCAACGTGGTGGCCGGCAACGTGGCCCGGATCGACGTCGCCAGCGTCGACAGCCGCACCGTGATCACCGCCGAGCAACTGGCGGTGCTGCCGCTGGGCCGCACCGCCGAGGCTATCGCCTTGCTGGCGCCGGGCGTGGTCAACAACAGCGGCGGCTACGACAACGGCCCGCTCGGCGGTTCGCTGGCCAGCTTCGGCGGCTCGGCGGCCAGCGAGAACGCCTACTACCTCAACGGCTTCAACACCACCGACCCGGCCAGCAGCCTGGGCGGGCTGACCCTGCCCTACGGCGCGATCGACCAGCAGGAAATCTTCACCGGCGGCTATGGCGCGCAGTACGGCCGCTCCAACGGCGGCGTGATCAGCCAGGTCGGCAAGCGCGGCAGCAACGACTGGCAGTTCGGCGCGGCGGTGATCTGGCAGCCGGACAGCCTCAGCGCAAGGCAGCGCGACCTGTATTTCCGCAGGGACAGCGTGTACTGGAATCCCGGCAACGCCAAGTACACCGCCGGCAACTACCAGCCGCTGAGCGAGACCAGTGCCGACCAGACCACCTACAGCGCGCATGTCGGCGGCCCGCTGGTCCGCGACCGCCTGTTCTTCTTCCTGGCCCTGGAACAGGTCGATTCCAGCGGTACCCGCGTCGCCGACGCGCGCGTCACCTCCGGCGGCATCTCCGGTTCGCCGTGGACCCGCTACGACTACAAGCAGACCCGCGCCTACGCCAAGATCGACTGGCAGATCAGCGACAACCACCTGCTGGAATTCACCGGCGCGCAGGACAAGGCGCGCACCAACGGCAGCATCTACCGCTACAACTATGTCGATCGCGAGGTGGGCAGCTACAAGGGCCGCGAAGCCAAGAACACGTTCGGCCCGACCCTGTTCCTGGGCAAGTACACCGGCTACTTCGGCGACAACGTGACCCTGACCGCGTTGTACGGCAAGGAGCGACTGCCCAACAAACTCACCGCCATCGGCTACGACGCCGGCAACGGCCCGTTCCTCAACGGCGTCGCCAACGAGAATCCGGCCTACACCGGCGGCACCCCGATCAGCAACGCGCAGACGGTCAGCTCGATCACCGATCCGGACCGCGAGTACAAGAAGGACAACCTGCGCCTGAACCTCAACTGGCGCCTCGGCGAACACAGCGTCGACGTCGGCATCGACAACCAGAAGAGCGAGGCGATCAACATCGGCTCGTACAGTTCCGGCCCCGGCTATGGCTGGACCTACGGCTACACCCCGGATCCGTTCGGGCGCAACAGCGGCGGCCTGGTCAGCGGCTCGGTCGCCGAGGACGGCAGCATCGGCGTGCCCAGCCCCGGCCTGGCCGATCCCACCTACGGCCGCACCGGCTACTACGTCACCAAGGACATCGCCACCAACCTGTATTCCTACGACGCCAAGCAGACCGCCTACTACATCGAAGACCACTGGCAGGCCACCGACAGGTTGCTGCTCTCGCTGGGCGTGCGCAACGACAGCTTCACCAACTACACCCCATTCGGCCAGGCCTACATCGCGCTGAAGAACCAGTGGGCGCCGCGGCTGGGCTTCAGTTGGGACGTCAACGGCGATTCCAGCCTCAAGGTCTACGGCAACCTCGGCCGCTACTACCTCGGCCTGCCGTTGTCGCCGGCCGGCCTGTTCACCCCGGCGGTCTCCACCAGCACCTACTACACCTACAGCGGCATCAATGCCGACGGCACGCCGATCCTGGCCAGGCAACTGGCCCCGCCGGTCTCGGCCAACTCGCGTTTCGGCCGGCTCGCCGACGTGCGCACGGCGGTCGTCGAGGACATCAAGGGCGAGAACCAGGACGAACTCATCCTCGGCTTCAGCAAGCTGCTGCCCAACGACTGGGTGCTCGGCGTGCGCGGCGTGCATCGCCGGCTCAACGACGGCATCGACGACACCAACCTCGACAACTCCAATGCCGGCCTGCTGGCCGCGGCCGCGGCGGCGGGCGTGAACATCGACTGGAACAAGAACGCCAGTGCGGCGCTGGTCAATCCGGGCGAGACCAACACCTACCGGGTGATCGGCACGGACGGCCAGATCCACGCCTTGACCGTGACCCGCGAGCAGGGCGGCTACCCCGAATTCAAGCGCCGCTATTCGGCGCTGGAGTTCAACCTGGAGCGTCCGTTCGACGGCCGCTGGTACACCAAGATGAGCTACGTGTGGTCGCACAGCTACGGCACCACCGAGGGCCAGTTGCGCTCGGACCTGTGGCGAACCGGCGGTGCGCTGGGCAGCTATCAAGGTCAGGCGGCGACCTCGACCACGCAGAGCTGGGACCATGCGGCGCTGATGGAGCACTTCAACGGCAACCAGTCCAACGACCGCCGGCACCAGTTCAAGGCCTACGGGTTCTACCAGCTGACCGAGGAGTGGGGCACCTCGGCCAACCTGAGCCTGATCTCCGGTGCGCCGCGTCCCTGCCTGGGTTACTACTACGGCGACAACTACGACCCCGGCGACCGCGATCCGGCCGGCTACGCCAATCCCAGCGTCACCGGCGGCCCCTACCACTTCTGCTACAACCCCAGCACCGGCACCGGCGAGCCGTCGCCGCCGGGGTCGCACGGCACGCTGGGTTGGGTGGCGCAACTCGACCTGGGGGTGACCTACAAGCCGAAGTTCGCCGCCGGCAAGCTGGCGTTGAGCCTGGACGTGTTCAACGTCACCAACCGGCAGACGGCGGTCAACGTCTATCCGTTCTCGGAGTTGAACCCGGGCGAAGTCAACCCGCTGTGGAACCAGGCGGTGGCGTACCAGGCGCCGCGCTCGGCACGGGTGACGCTGAGCTACGACTTCTGAGCGGGCAGGGGAGCGCCTTAGCCCCTCTCCCCCCGGGAGAGGGGTTGGGGTGAGGGGCCGGCGCGCAGCGTCTCGTGGTGTTTGGGGGCGCGAGGCTGCGCCCGTACCCTCATCCGCCCCTTCGGGGCACCTTCTCCCGGTGGGAGAAGGAAAGGCGCTAGCCCCTCTCCCACCGGGAGAGGGGTTGGGGTGAGGGTACGGCGCGTAGCGTCTCGCGATGTTTGGGTGCACGAGGCCGTGCCTTCATCCCCTTCCCCACCTCCGGACCACTACAACTCGACACGCCTCCCCCGCCCCTCAGTCGAAGCAGGCGCGGTACGCGGCCAGCGCCGCGCGTGGATCGGGTGCATCGAACACGCCGCTGATCACCGCCAGCAGGTCGGCGCCGGCCGCGACCAGCGGGCGAGCGTTGTCCGGGGTGAGGCCGCCGATCGCCACGCGCGGCAGGCCCAGTGCCGCGGCCTCGTGCAACAGCGCGGGCGTGGCGCGGCGCGTGGTGATCTTGCTGCGGCTGGGGAAGAACGCACCGAAGGCGACGTAGCTGGCGCCGGCCGCCGCAGCGCCGCGGGCCAGGGCCAGCTCGTCGTAACAGGAGGCACCGATCAACGCCTGCGGCCCGAGCGCGGCGCGCGCGGCGGCCAGGTCGCCGTCGTCCTCGCCCAGGTGCACGCCGGCCGCGCCCACCGCCAGCGCCAGTGCGACGTCGTCGTTGACGATCAGCGGCACCCCGGCCTGTGCGCACAGCGCCTGCAGCGCCGCGGCCTGGTCGCGCCGTTGCGCCGCGTCGGCGCGCTTGTTGCGGTACTGCAGCCAAGTCACGCCCTGGTCCAGCAGCGGCGCCACCCGTGCCAGCAAGCGCGCGCCATCGGCCTCGTCGGGGGTGATCAGGTACACGCCGCGCGGCGTCGGGGATGCGTTCATGGCCAAGCCTTCCGATGCGTCGACGGCGATGGGACAATGCCGTTCCGTTCGACTGTGACCTGCGATTATCCAATGAGCGACGCCACCGCCACCACTTATCGCACCTGGATGTGCGTCGTCTGCGGGTTCATCTACAACGAGGCCGATGGCCTGCCGGAAGAAGGCATCGCCCCCGGCACCCGCTGGGAAGACGTGCCCGACACCTGGACCTGCCCGGATTGCGGCGTGACCAAGGACGATTTCGAGATGGTGGAGATGGATTGAGCGCTGGGAATGGGGAGGGGGGAATCGGGAATGGGACAGCGACTCCCGTGCCTGTAGGCTGCGCACCGCAGACGAGTTTTCAGACATTGCGATGCCGGGCCGTCGGATTGCGTGGTCGGTTGTCGCGCGCTGCCGCCTGCCCGCCGACGTTCGAATGATCCGTTCGGTCGGTTATCCAGTGAAGGCTTGATCAGGTCAGCAACCTCAGAGCCTTAGGGCATGGGCTTTTCCCATTCCCGATTCCCCCCTCCCCATTCCCAGCCTCAATGCATCCGCTGCCCGCGCGCACTCAGTTCCACCAGGCGTTCGCGGATCGGCAGCGCGTCGGTGGCTTCGGGGTTCAGTTGCAAGTAGCGGCCCAGGTCGCGGCGCGCGCCGGGCACGTAGTCCATCTGCAGGTAGGCCATGCCGCGGTCGCGCAGGGCCTCGGGCTGGTCCGGCATCAGCTTGAGCACGCGGTCGGCGCTGCGCGCGGCGCGGTCCCATTCGTCGCGTTCGGCATAGACGCCGTGCAGGTTGCGCAGCACCCGGGTCAGGATCGCGCGGTGCGGCGCCGGATCCAGGATCTGCAGCAGGGCGCGGTCGTCCGGGCTTTCGCCGCCCATGTGCGGCCGCGCGCGTTCGCGCAGCTCCTCCACCGCCAGCGGGCGCCCGCCGTTGAACGGGTCCATCACCAGCAGGCCGTCGTCCACCGGCAGGCGCACCAGGAAATGGCCGGGGAAGGACACGCCGTCGAGCGGGATGTCCAGGCGCCGCGCCACTTCCATCTGCACCAGCGCCAGCGAGATCGGATTGCCCAGGCGCCGCTCGAACACCTGGTTCATGTAGCTGTTGCGCGGGTCGTAATACTCGTCGTGGTTGCCGCTGTAGCCGAGTTCTTCGAACAGGTGGCGGTTGATCGCGGCCATCTTCAGCGGCCAGGGGCCGATCGTCGCCACCTCGTGCCGCAGGTGGTCGGCGTGGCTCTGCGCCAGGGTGTCGTAATGGGCGGCATCGAGTTCCGGATACTCGTCGCGGGCGATCAGCAGCGCGGTCGCCAGCAGCGGCAGCGCATCGTCGTCCAGGGCGGCCAGGGTATTCCAGCTCGGCAATGTCAATCGGGCGGCCATGGTCCAAGACTGGCGGCAAAGCCGGGTCCGATCAAGTCCGGTCGTTCCCGACAGCGGTGTCGGGTTCAGCGCCGTGGTCGCGGGGCGTTTTCCCGACCCCGGCCGGCATGGCGCGCGATCAGCGGCCCTGCGGAATCCCGGGGCCGAAGCGCAGTTCGGTGCCGTCCTGCAGCTTCAGCTGCTCGGCCTGGCCGGCGTTGAGTTCGAGCACGTAGCGCGCCGGCGCGTTGCTCGGGTAGGGCGGGCAGGCGTCGCCGGCCGAGCACGGCGGCACGTCGCGCTGCTGCGCCACCAGCTTGCGCTGGTTGTCGAAGTACAGGATATCCAGCGGGATCTTGGTGTTCTTCATCCAGTACGCCTGCGGTTCCTCGCGGTCGTGGATGAACAGCATGCCGTGGTCGGCCTCCATCTGGTCGCGGAACATCAGCCCGCGCGCGCGGGTGGCGTCGTTCTGCGCCAACTCGACCTGGTAGCGGTGCCCACCCAGTTCCACCCAATGGTCGCCAGCGCTGGCGCAACCGCTGAGGGCGAGCAGGAGCAGGACACAGAGCGCGCGGATCAGGGACATGGCGAGGCCGGGGCAGGGAGGACAGCGCGCACCTTGTTGCATGGTGCGCGTGGCGTCAAGAGCGGGGATTGGGGAGTTGGGATTGGGGATTTGCAAAGGCAAGGATCTCGGCTTTTACGAATCCCCAATCCCCAATCCCCAATCCCCAATCCCGCCGCGCGTCCTACAGGACGCGCGGCGGCTCGCCACCGACGATCACCACGTCGGCCGGGCGCCGTGCGAACAGGCCGACGCAGACCACGCCGGGAATCTGGTTCAGTTCGCGCTCCAGCGCCACCGGGTCGGTGATCGAGAGGTGATGCACGTCCAGCACCACGTTGCCGTTGTCGGTGATCACCCCGTCGCGCCACACCGGCTGGCCGCCGGTGCGCGCCAGGATCTCGCGCGCGACCAGGCTGCGCGCCATCGGGATCACCTCGATCGGCAGCGGGAACTTGCCCAGGGTCTGCACCTGCTTGCTCGGGTCGACGATGCACACGAAGCGCTCGCTGGCCTCGGCGATGATCTTCTCGCGGGTCAGCGCGGCGCCGCCGCCCTTGATCAGGCACTTGTTCGGATCGCACTCGTCGGCGCCGTCCACGTACAGCGACAGGGTGCCGGTGTGGTTCAGCTCCAGCACCTCGATGCCGTGCTGGCGCAGGCGCGCGGTGCTCTGCTCGGAACTGGACACCGCGCCCTTGATGCGGTGGCCGATGCGGCCCAGCGCGTCGATGAAGTAGGCCACGGTGGAGCCGGTGCCGACGCCGACGATCATTCCGTCCTGGACGTACTCGATGGCTTTCTCGGCGGCAAGGCGTTTGGCGTCTGACATTGGAAGGGCTCGGGATTGGGGATTGGGGATGCGGGATGCGTTGAAGCGGCGGACGGGTGGGACGGGAAACGAATCCCCAATCCCCAATCCCGAATCCCGGCTATTCGAGCGCCAGCAGCAGCTTCCACTGCGCGGCGCTGACCGGGAACACCGACAGGCGATTGCCGCGGGCGACCAGCGGGAAGCCTTCGCCCAGCGCGTCGGCGTGCTGCTTGATCTCGTCCAGGGCGATGGTGCGCGCCAGCTTGCGCTCGAACGCCACGTCCACCAGATACCAGCGCGGCTGCTCCGGGGTGGCCTTGGGGTCGTGATAGTCGGAGGACGCATCGAACTGGGTGGCGTCGGGATAGGCTTGGCTGGCGACGCGCGCCACGCCGACGATGCCCGGCACCTTGCAGTTGGAGTGGTAGAACAGGATGCCGTCGCCGACCTTCATGCCGTCGCGCATGAAGTTGCGCGCCTGGTAGTTGCGCACGCCGTTCCAGGGTTCGGTACCGACCCGTTGCAGGTCGTCGATCGAGAAGGCGTCCGGTTCGGACTTCATCAACCAGTAGCGGGTGCGTGCGGTCATGCGGGGAAATCGGCAGCGGTCGAAAGGGTGAGGGATTCGGTGCAGACCGCATCCAGCGCCACGTCCCAGGCCGCCAGCGGCAAGGCCGCGACCTGCTGCGCGTCGAAGGCGGCCCCGACCAGCCAGGGCGGCGGGGCCTGCCGCTGGCGGAAAGCGAAGCTGCGATCATACCAGCCGCCCCCCATGCCCAGGCGGCCGCGGGCGGCGTCGAAGCCGACCAGCGGCGCCACCACCAGCGCCATCTGCGCCGGCGCCAGGGCCGTGGCCGGGTCGACATCGGGTTCGGGGATGCCGTAGCGGTTGGCACGCAGCGGCTGTCCGGGGCGCCACGGCGCGAAACGCAGGGTGTCGCCGCTGAGCATCGGCAGGCAGTACTGCACCGCGTCCGGCAACGACAGTTGCCAGCGATGCAGCGCGATCTCCCCGTCCGTCGCCCAGTAGCCGCCGACATGGCCCTGCTGCGGCGAGAACGGCAGTTGCAGCAACCGCTGCGCCAGCGCATCGGCGGCGGCCAGGCGCACCGGCGCGGGGAGCGCGCGGCGGCGCGCGCGCAGGTGTCGGCGCAGGGAGTCGCGGTCGTCGGCAGTCATCGGGCGGGCGTGGTGAGGGACGGCGCTATTGTCGGCGCCGGCGCGCGCACTGACCAGGGCGTGTCCTCGATCCCCACGTCCGCCGGGTTGGGCCTGCCAGGCCCAACCCGAAGGGCCGCGATCGCGCGCGCCGATGGCCGGGTCGTCGCGCGGGCGTGGACGCACGTCCACGTCCTCGCTCTTCCTTGCCACAGGCACATGCAATCGCGGCGCGGCACACTACTGTGGGATCGAGGACATGCCCTGGGCGCGGCCGTCGCCGCGGCGATCACGCGTAGAGCGCCACCGTCTGCCGGCCCCACAGCACCAGCCGCCCGGTGCTGTCCCAGATGTGCATGTCCTGCAGCGAGTAGCCGTCCTCGGCATGGCAGCTGGCCGAGCGCAGCAGGAACCAGTCGCCGGCGCTGGCCGGTTGCGGGAAGTCCAGGGTCCAGGTCATCGAGCTGACCGGCGCCGGTTCGGTGAAGCAGGTCATCGCGGCCGGCGGCAGGCAGTCGCCCAGCGCGACCAGGGCCACGCTCGGGTCCACGCCGCCGGGGTCGCGATGGCGCGCCCAGACCAGCAACTCCGGATCGGCCGCGGCGGACAGCGGCAGCGCGCCGCCGGCCAGGCGCATGTCGAAGTGGGCGACGAACGCCGGGGTCGCGGCGCCGTCGGCGATCGGCCGCGCGTCGTCGGGGCCGCCCACCGCCGGGCGCGCCGGCAGGAAGTCGTGGGCGATGCGGCTGGGCCGCGGCTGCGCGAAGAGCAGCGCCGCGCGCAGCGCGACCTGCCCGTTGGCCTGGCAATCCACCGCCACCGAGGTGGCGGACTTGCCCTGGCGCAGTACCTGCGCATCGAAGCGCAGCGTGGCGTCGGTCGGGCCGATGAACCCGATGTGCGCCGACTTCAGCGGCGGCAACGCGGACGGCGCCGTGCGCAGCGCGGTCTGCAGGGCGAGCGCCGCGGACAGTCCGCCGAAGGCGGTGCGGCCTTGTCGCCAGCTGGCGGGGACGTCGAACCCCGCGGCGGGGTCGAAGCGGTCGATGATCTGGGCGAGCGTCGGCAATCCGGGATCTCCGTGGTGGGGCGCAAGAGCGTGTCGTCCGTTGCCGAGTATGCCGGGTCAGGTCGGGCCGTCGTGCCGCCGGCGTTGCCGCCAGGTCGTGCCTCGTGGTGCCTGCGGCGCGTCGGCAACGCTGGCGTTGGCGGACGCACCATTGGCGGACGCACAAAAGGAAACGGCGCCTTGCGGCGCCGGTTCCAGGAAAAATTGCATTCTCCGCCGTGACGATGCGTGCGAAACGACCTTGAACCCGAGGTTCAAGTGGGATGGCTGGAGAATCATCGGGCTTCCCGCTACGAGGCGGACCTGCACTCCCGATTCCGTCGCCACCCCGTGGTCGTCATTAAGGGACAAGGCGAATGTTTGCACACGCTGTCGTTCACAGCAGAGAACGCAAGGGGAGTATAGCGCCGTCGTCGCGCTTGGCTAGTCCGTTCGTCGGTGCTTCGGTACGTTGCAATTCACGTTGATGATCGAAGCGCCAAGCGCGGATCAGCGCGCCGTATCGACCACGCTGTCCAGGCGGCGATTGAGATCGGCGAGCGTGCGCGCCATCTCGCGCTCGCGCTGCGCCTGTTCATCGCGCAGTTGCTGCAGCTCGTGCGCCAGGTTCAAGGCGGCGAGGACGGCCACGCGATCCACCGCGGCCATGCGGTTGCTGCCGCGGACCTCGCGCATCTTCGCGTCGAGCAGGCGTGCGGCGGCGAGCAGGCTGTCGCGTTCATCGGCCTCGACGCCGACGGTGTACTCGCGGTCGAGGATGCGGACGCTGACCGGCTCGCTCACGTGTGCTGCTCCAGGGACTTCAACCGGGCGATCATCGCTTCCACGCGCGAGCGCGCCTGTTCGTTCTTGGTCAGCAACTGCGAGCGCTCGCCGATCAGGTGTTCCTGTTGCTGGCGCAGGCTGCGGTTCTCGTCGGACAGGCGCTGGCAGCGCTCGACCAGCGTTTCCACGCGTGCGGCAAGGGCGCGAAGCTCGGCGAGGGCGTCGGGGCTGTCCATGGCGCTCACGATAGGCATGCGCCCGAGGGGTGGTCAAGCCGCCGCGCGGCGGCGCCATGGCTGGCGCTCAGGCAGGCAGCCGCAGCGGTTGCTGCAGCAGGCGCAGGCAGGCGTCCGGCTCCAGCGCCGGCGCCACCAGGTGGCCCTGGATCTCGTCGCAGCCGTGCTCGCGCAGGAACGCCAGCTGCCCGGCATCCTCGACCCCCTCGGCGACCACCTTCAGCGCCAGCGAATGGCCCATCGCGATGATGGTGCTGGTGATCGCCTCGTCGTCCGGGTCGCGGGTGAGGTCGCCGATGAATTCCTGGTCGATCTTCAAGGTGTTGATCGGCAGCCGTTTCAGATAGGCCAGCGACGAGTAGCCGGTGCCGAAGTCGTCGATGGCCAGGGTCAGCCCCAGCTCGCGGCAGGCGTGCAGCAGTTCGGCGTTCTTGCCGACCTGCGACATCACCACGCTTTCGGTCAGTTCCAGTTCGATGTTGGCCGCCGGCACGCCGGTTTCGGCCAGGATCGCCGCCATCAGTTCCGGCAGGTTGCCGCGCTCGAGCTGGATCGCCGAGACGTTCACCGACATGCACAGGTCGGTCAGGCCCATCCGCCGCCAGTCGCGCAGCGCGCCGCAGGCCTGGCGCAGCACCCACTCGCCGATTTCCAGGATCAGCCCGGTCTCCTCGGCCAGCGGGATGAACTGGCTCGGCGAGACCGGCCCGAAATCGGCGCTGTGCCAGCGCAGCAGCGCCTCCACGCCGACCACCCGCTGCGCGCGCAGCGAGTAGCGCGGCTGGTAGACCAGCTTCAGTTCCTGGTCCAGCGGGATCTTGCGCAGCGTGCTGGCCAGGGTGGCGCGGTGGCGGGTGGCCTCGTCCATGCGCGCCGAGTACACCTGCGCGTTGCGGCGCCCGGCGGCCTTTGCTTGGTACATCGCGGTGTCGGCATGCTTGAGCAGTTCGCTCGGCAGCAACGCGTGCTGCGGGAACAGGGAAATGCCGATGGAGGTGGAGACCGCGACCTCGCGGCGTTCGTCCAGCCGCAGCGGCGCCTCGAAGGCGGCCAGCACGCGTGCGGCCACCGCTTCGGCCTC
The DNA here is from genome assembly GCF_056725085.1 of Xanthomonas sp. NCPPB 901. Lineage (NCBI taxonomy): Bacteria > Pseudomonadati > Pseudomonadota > Gammaproteobacteria > Lysobacterales > Lysobacteraceae > Xanthomonas > Xanthomonas sp. NCPPB 901. The sequence goes on from NZ_CM161511.1 coordinate 1,188,670, forward strand.
GCCCTGGCTGACGATGTCCTCGACCACCACGGTGAACTCGTCGCCGGCCAGGCGCGCCACCGTGTGCTGCGGTCCCACCGCGTGCTGTAGGCGTTCGGCCACGGCGCGCAGCACGCGGTCGCCGACCGCGTGGCCGAGCGAGTCGTTGATGTCCTTGAAGCGGTCCAGGTCCAGGAACAGCACCGCGACCGAGCCGGCCTGGCGCCGTGCCCGCACGATCGCGCGCGCCAGGCGCTCGGACAGCAGCGTGCGGTTGGGCAGGCTGGTCAGGGTGTCGTAGTTGGCGAGGTAGCGCAGTTCCTGCTCGGCGCGCTTCTGCTCGGTGATGTCCTCCAGCACCACCACCTGGAAGCTCTGGCGGCCGTCGGCAGCGACCACGGTGTTGCGGCGCAGGTGGCAGAGGATCTCCTGGCCGTCCTTGCGCCGTTTCCAGGCCTCGCCGCGCCAGTGCCGGCCCTGGTCCGCCACCGACGCCGCCGGGGTGTCCGGCGCGTGGTCGATCAGCGCCATCGGCTGGCCCAGCACTTCGCGCTCGCTGTAGCCGGTGATGCGGGTGAAGGCCGGGTTGACCGAGATGAAGCGGCGCTCCTCGTCGAGCACGGCGACCGCCTCGCCCATGCTGCGCAGCACTTCGGCGGCGATGCGCCGCTCCAGGTCGGCCTGGCGGTGCGAGGTGATGTCGCGCGCGGTGCCGGCGAGCCGGCGCGGTGCGCCGCTGGCGTCGTAGTCGACCACGCGCCCGCGCACCCGCGCCCAGTGCCAGACCCCGTCGCCGGCCAGGTCCACCCGGTACTCGGCGGTGTAGAGCGCGGTGAGGCCCTGCAGGTGTTGGTGTAGCACCTCCCGCGCCTGCTGCATGTCGTCGGGATGGATGCGCAGCGGCTCGTTCTCGCGGATCACCAGGCCGATGTCCTGCGCGTGCGGCGTGGCCTCGTCGGCGCGCATCAGCCGCAGCGTGCGCTGTTGCAGGTCGTAGTCCCAGAAGTGCTCGCCCGAGGCCCACAGCGCCAGCTTCAGGTGCTGGTCGCGCTGCTGCAGCTGCAACTGCCGCTGCAATTGCCCACGCAGGTGCCGGCGACAGCGCAGCGCGAACAGCGCCACCAGTCCGCCCGCGGCCAGCGCGGCCACGGCCAACGGCCACGCGGCCAGCAACGTCTCGCCGGACAAGACCAGGCCGCTCCCTTCCGCAGCTCCTGCAGCAATGTGCTCCAATGGCATAGCGGAAAGTGACTTCTGTCAAAGAATGGGTGGTGGAGTGTAGGCGCGTGCCGGAAGCCTCCACAAGCGGCGGCGCGCACGCGATTGCTACACTGCGCAGTCCCGATTCCGCCGCAGGCCTCGACAGGCCGGCGGCCAGCGCCCGACAGGCTTTGCTCCATGACCGAACTTCCCACTGCCGACCAGATCGCCGATGCCAGCCGGACGCTTGGCCTGGCTGCGTCGGCGGCCGAACTGCACGGCGCCCTGTGCGGCTGGCTGGCCGGCGGTGGCGCCGATCTGCCGGCATGGCCGGCCGCCGTGCTGGCCGACGCCGGCATCGCCGCGCCGCGCCCCGGCGACGCGCTGGACCGCCTGCGCGAGGCCACGGTCGCGCAACTGAACGACCGCGACTTCGGCTTCGACCTGGTGCTGGCCGATGCCGCCGCGGCGCTGCCCGAGCGTGCCGATGCGCTGTTCGACTGGTGCCGCGGCTTCCTTGGCGGTTTCGGCCTGGCCGCCGGCGCCGCGCCGCCGCTGTCCGAGGAAGGGCAGGAGGCGCTGCAGGACTTGGCGCGGCTGGCCCAGGCCAGCGCCGAGGATTTCGACAGCGGCGACGAGGACGAGGACGCGCTGGCCGAGATCGAGGAGTTCGTGCGCGTGGCGGTGCTGCTGCTGCACAGCGACTGCGTGCTCGGCCCGCGCCACCGGCAGCGCCTGAACTGATGAAGCGGCTCACCGGGATTTCCGCCGGCGAGTACGCGCGCCGGCGCCGGCAGTTGATGGACATGGCCGGCGAGCAGGCCATCCTGGTGCTGCCCAGCGCGCCTGAGCGGGTGCGCAGCCACGACACGCATTACCCGTACCGGCAGGATTCGGACTTCTGGTACCTGTGCGGCTTTCCCGAGCCGGACGCGGTGCTGGTGCTGGTGCCCGGACGCCGCCACGGCGAGGCGCTGCTGTTCTGCCGCGAACGCGATCCCGAGCGCGAAGCCTGGGACGGCCCGCGGGCGGGCCAGGAAGGCGCGGTCGAGCGCTACGGCATGGACGACGCCTATCCGATCGAGGACCTCGACGAGATCCTGCCCGGGCTGCTGGAAGGCCGCTCGCGGGTGTACTACCACTTCGGCCGCGACGTCGATTTCGACCTGAAGCTGATCGGCTGGGTCAAGCGCGTGCGCGAGCAGGTGCGGCACGGCGCGCAGCCGCCGCACGAGTTCCTGGAACTGGGCCACCTGCTGCACGAGCAGCGCCTGTTCAAGTCGCGCGACGAAGTGGCGCTGATGCAGGTGGCCGCCGACCTGAGCGTGGCCGGGCACCGCGCGGCGATGCGGCTGGCGCGGCCCGGCGTGCACGAATACCAGGTGCAGGCCGAGATCGAGCGCGAATTCCGCGCCGGCGACGCTTGGCCGGCCTACGGCAGCATCGTCGGCAGCGGCCACAACGCCTGCGTGCTGCACTACCGCGCCAATGCCGCGCGCCTGCGCGACGGCGACCTGGTGCTGGTCGATGCCGGTGCCGAGTACCGCGGCTATGCCGCCGACATCACCCGCACGTTCCCGGCCAACGGCCGCTTCAGCGCCGAACAGCGCGCGCTGCACGACCTGGTCGGCGCCGCGCACGCCGCCGCGCTGGCGCAGGCGCGCCCGGGCGTGGCCTACGAGGCGGGGCACCTGGCCGCGGTGCAGACCCTGACCGAGGGCCTGCTGCGGCTGGGCCTGCTCAAGGGCAGCCTGGAGCAGAACCTGGCCAACGGCGACTACCGGCGCTTCTACCGGCACAAGACCGGGCACTGGCTGGGCCTGGACGTGCACGACGTCGGCGACTACCGCCTGGCCGGCGAATCGCGCCTGCTCGAGCCGGGCATGGTGTTCACCATCGAACCCGGCCTGTACGTGGCGCCGGACGACAAGGAGGTCGACGCGAAGTGGCGCGGCATCGGCATCCGCACCGAGGACGACGTGCTGATCACCGACGACGGCCACCGCGTGCTCACCGATGCCCTGGCGCGCAGCGCCGAGGAGATCGAGGGGGTGATGGCTGGGAATGGGGAATAGGGAATCGGGAATGGGAAAAGCAGTGCACGTGCGCGGAAAGGTCAGCTAGCAGGCCTGGCGCTTCTGCTTTTGCGATTCCCGTTTTCCGGCAGCGGCTCGTGTGGCCGCGAATGCACTGGCGCTGATGGCTGGGAATGGGGAATAGGGACTGGGGAATGGGAAAAGCAGTGCCCGCGCGCGGAAAGGTCAGCTAGCAGGCCTAGCGCTTTTGCTTTTGCGATTCCCGATTCCCGATTCTCCATTCCCGATTCCCGATTCCCCAATCCCGATTCCCCAATCCCGGCGGCAGCCATCAGGCCGCCGCAAACACCGGCCGCGTCAGGTTCTCGGGTGCGTCGTCGGTGCACACCACTTCGTCCTCGATGCGGATGCCGCCGTAGGGCTTGAATTGCTCCACCCGCGCCCAGTCGACGCTGCCGCCGCGGCCGGCCTGCCTGAGGTCGTCCAGCAGCATGTCGATGAAGTACAGGCCCGGTTCGATCGTCACCACCATGCCCGGTTCCAGGGTGCGGGTCATGCGCAGGTAGGGGTGGCCGTCGGGGCGCGCGATGCGGCCGCCGCGGTCGCTGGCGGCGAAGCCGGCGACGTCGTGCACCTGCAGGCCGATCGGATGGCCCAGGCCGTGGGGGAAGAACGCGGCGCTGACGCCGGTGGCCACGGCGGTCTCCGGCGACACGGTGAGCACGCCGGCGTCCTTCAGCACGCCCATCAGCGCCAGGTGCGCATCCAGGTGCAGTTGCCGGTAGTCCACGCCGGCGCGCACGTTCCGGCCCAGGCGCTGCTGCGCGGCGTCCACTGCGTCGATCAGCGCCTGGAACTCGCTGCCGGGATCGGCGGCGTAGGTGCGGGTGATGTCGCTGGCGTAGCCGTGCGCGGAGGCGCCGGCGTCGATCAGGAAGCTGCGCAGCGGCGTCGGCGCCTGTCGCTGCAGGTCGGTGTAGTGCAGGACGGCGCCGTGTTCGTTCAGCGTGACGATGTTGCCGTACGGCAGCTCGTTCGCGTCCTGCCCGACCGCCGCGCAGTAGGCCATGTGGATCTCGAACTCGCTGCGGCCGTCGCGGAACGCGGCCTCGGCGGCGCGATGGCCGCGCACCGCCGACTGCTGCGCCTGGCGCATCAGCGCCAGCTCGTAGGGCGTCTTGTAGGCGCGGTGATACTCCAGGTACTGCAGCACGTCCGCCGGGTTGTTCGGCACGTAGGCGCCCAGCGCGCTCTGCGGCTCGCCCAGGATCGCGCTGCGCGACGGGTCCGGCAGCAGCGCCAGCGCCTCGTCCGGGGTGCGGATCAGGTGGATCTCGCAGTGCTCCACCCACCAGCCGCTGGGCGCGTCCGGCACCACGTGCCAGTAGTCGCGCGGCTGGTGGAAGATCACCTGCGGGCGCCGCCCCGGCGTGTACACCAGCCAACTGTTCGGGACCCGGGTCAGGGGCAGCCAGGCCTTGAACTGCGGGTTCACCGCGTACGGATAGTCGCGGTCGTCGAATACCTGGTAGTGCAGGCTGCCGCTGGGCACCACCAGGTGGTCGAAGCCGCCGCGCGCCAGCGCCTCGTCGGCGCGCTGGGTCAAGGTGCGCAGGTGGTCGGCGTACAGGGCGCTTGGGTCGTGCTGGGGCATGGCGGCGGCTCGTTCGGCGGTGCGGAAACAGGGGCGCCAAGTGTGCCGGAAACGATGCGCACGCGCGTGTGCGGCGGGCGCATGGCGGGCGGCGACGCGGCGTTCGTGGCGAACCCACCGGATGCGCTTTCCATCGTGGCGCGCAACCGATGGGGATGGCCGCCGCGGGAGCGGCTGCAGGGCATCTCCAATCCGCTGCCTTCGCCTCCATCAAGCCGGAAGAGGTTGCCGGGCCTGTGGGAGCAGGTTCAGCCGCGACGCGTGTTCCCCGTCACGCGCGTCGCGGCTGAAGCCGCTCCCACGGCACACTTGAGGCGTTCCAGGAACAGCGCTCGCGGCTGAAGCCGCTCCTGCGCGGCTGCGCTGCCGTCAGCCGCCCGGGGCGGCGTTGATCCATCGCCGCAGCAGGTCGCGGTGCGCAGGGGAAATGGTCAGGAAGCGGAAGCCGGCCCAGGCCTGGCCCGGCGCGTGCGAGGGGTCGCTCCACAACAGGTGCACGCCGACGTCGATCTGCACGTCGCGGCCGGCCTGCGGCATCGCGAAGCGCAACTGGTACAGCGCGTCCTCGTGCAGCGGCACCGAGGCCAGCAGCAGCATGCCGTGTTCGGACACGTTGCCGAGGCGGCCGACCACGGCGTCTTCCATCAGGTCCAGCACCGGCACCATGTCCGGGACCTGGCGGCGCGGCGAACGGCGGGCATCGGCGCTCATGCGCCTTCCATGCTGTCGTCGGCGGCGGGAACGCCGGCCAGCGTGCGCAGCGCGCGCAGCGCGGCCTGCCAGGCGCGGTCGACCAGGCCTGCGCGGTCCTCGCTGACGATGCGGGCCTGGCCCTGTGCCAGCAACCGCGCCAATCCGTCGAGCGTGTGTTCGGCGGTCTTCTGCCCGCGTTGGTTGACGAACAGCGCGCGCTCGGTGATCGGGCTGTACCAGGACAGGCGTTGCCGCTTCAGCTCGCCTTGCTGGTTGACGACGAAGTCGAACCAGGTGCCGAACGGCAGCGTGCGCAGCCGCGCATACGCGGCCTGTTCGGCCTCGATGCGTGGCGGCAGCGACGGCCGCGGGCCGTCCTCGCCCTGCTCGCCGAGGCGGGTACGCGTCTTCAGCCGCACGCTGAGTTCGGTCTGCGAGATGGTGGCGTCGGCGCCGCCGGGCGTGGACAGGCGGCGGGCGAGGGCCTCGGCGTCCTGCTGGTGGTAGCCCACCTGCAGCAGCGCCTGGCACACGCGCTCGGCCAGGGCCGCATCGGCGGCGCCCTCGCTGCGGCAGGTGACCTCGGCGATGCGCTCGGCCAGGCCGACGCGTTCGCGCCAGGCCTCCGAGTCCTCGCCCTGGCGCAGCAGGGTCAGCACCAGTACGTCGGACCAGGCCTGCTGCAGCAGGGTCTGCACGACAGCGGGCGGTTGCCGGGCATTGCACAGCGCCTCCAGGGTGGCGGTCGCGGTCTGCTTGGCCAGCTCCAGCCGTTCCTTGCCGCGCGCGGCCTCGACGTGCCGGCGCTCGGCGATCTCGGCCTTGTGCGCCAGGCTGCGCTGCTGCGCCTGGATGTCCTGGTGGGCCCGTGCGAAGACCACGTCGTCGCCTTCGTACTCCTCGACCACGCGGTCCACGGCCTGGTTGAGCTTGAGCAGCAGCTGCGGATCGCTGTCCTCTTCGCCCAGCCAGGTCGCGCCCGACTCGGCGACGGCGTTGAGCAGTTCCCGCGCCGGGTGCTGGCTGCGCGCGAAGAACGCCGGATCCTGCAGCGCTGCGCGCACCAGCGGCACCTGCAGGCGTTCCAGCAGCGCCGCGGCCGGCGCGTTGGCGCGTACCTCGCGTTCGATCTCGCCGTACAGCAGGCCGAGCAGGTCGAAGGTGTCGGCCTGCTGCGCTGCCAGCGTCGCCTGCGCGCCGTGGCTGGCGCGCAGCGCCTGCAGCAGGGCGGTCTGCACGTCGCGCAGGTGACGGCGCCCGCGCAGCCCGCCCAGGGTGCTGTAGGCCGGCGGCTGCGCCTGCAGTTCGCCCAGTGCCTTCAGCAGGCTGGCGGTCGGGACCGGGGTCGCGCCGCTGGCGCTCGCCGGCCGTGCCGGGAGTGTGGCGGCACCGTCGGGCGCGGTCGTGGCCGCCGCCGCGGCAGGTGCGGCCTTGGCGCGCGCGGCGGTCAGCAGTTGGCGCAGGGTGGCCAGGTCGGGGCCGCTGGCGGTTGGTTCCGCGGCGCCGGCCGCTGTGCCCACTGGCGGCCGCGGTGCCGTCGCGGCCGGCCCCGGCGGCATGCCCATGGCGGGTGCGGCCTGGCCGGGGGCGGCGCCGTGCCCATGGGGGCCGCTGCCGGCAGGCGCCGGAGTGGCGTCCGCGGCCATGCGCGCCGGGCGGCGCGCGCCCGGCTGCACGTGGGTGCTGCGCGCCACGTAAGGCAGGTAGATCAGGCCCGGGAGCACCCCGGCGTGGGTCAGCAGGCCATTGGCTTTTTCAACGACGTCGCCGTAGCGCGCCAGCGCCTGGCGTTCGAAGGCGCGGTACAGCGCCAGCTGCGTGTCCAGCGCCAGGCCCAGCGCTTCGCCGGCATCGCGCAGCAGTCGGCACAGCGCGTGCGGCCCCAGCGGCAACTGTTCGATCTCGAAGGCGGGCCGGGCCGCCAGCACGCCGAAGCGCTGGCCGAGCAACTGCAGCGGAACATTGCAGCGGATCGCCTCGCGGCGGGCGATCTCGTGCAGCACGATGTCGCGGTCGATATCCACGTTGGCGACCAGGGTCAGCATCTGCGCGGCCGCCCCCGGCCTGGCCGGGGGCGGCGCGGCGGCCGTTGCGGCGGGGCTGCGGATGCCGGCCAGCCCGGCTTCCAGCTGCGCCCGGTAGAACGGCGCCAGCTGCCCGCGCTGTGCGCGCAGGCGTTGCGTTTCCTGGTGCAGGTCCTGCTGCACTTGGCCGTTGCGGGCGTGCCCGGCCTGCTCGAACAGGGACTGCTCCAGTTCGTCCAGGGTCGCCTGCAGCGACGTGTCCAGCGCCTGCCACAGCAGGGTATTCAGGGACTGCAGGATGTCGCGCACGCGCGCCGGCAGGGCGGCGCTGGCAAGCGTCGCCGGTGGGGCCGGGAGGGTCGCAGACACGGGCATCCTGTGATCGCCGTTGTACTTTTCTGCGCGGTATGTAGCACGATCCGCCGCCGCAACCAAGGCGGGCGGTGTCGCCGGGGAAGCGCCCTACGGTAGGAACAGGGCGATGACGTCGTTGGTGAAGCGCCGTCCCAACTCGGTCGGCACGGCGTGGCCGGCGTCCACCCGCAGCCAGTCGCGGGCTTGCGCGGTGGCCAGGGCCGGGGCGATCGCCTGCAGCGGCAGGCCGGTGCGGGCGCTGAAGTCGCGCAGCGCGAAGCCGTCGTTGAGGCGCAGCGCGTTGAGCATGTACTCGAACGGGCGCCGCTCCGGCGCGATCCATTCGTCGCCGCCGATCGCCGCCGGCGTCCCCGCCGCGTCCAGGAACGCCTGCGGATGCTTGTGCTTCCAGCGCCGCAGGATGGTCTGTTCGGCACCGGAGCTGATCTTGCCGTGGGCGCCGGCGCCGATGCCGAGATAATCGCCGAAGGTCCAGTAGTTGAGGTTGTGCGCGCAGCGGTAGCCGGCGCGGGCATAGGCGCTGACCTCGTACTGCGCGTAGCCGGCCTCGGCCAGCAGCGCCTGGCAGCGCTCCTGCATGTCCCAGGCGTCGTCGTCCTCGGGAATGCCCTGCGGCGGCCGCGCGGCGAACACGGTGTTCGGCTCCAGGGTGAGCTGGTAGTGGCTGAGGTGGGTCGGCTGCAGCGCCAGCGCCTGCGCGATGTCGCGCTCGGCCTCGGCCAGGGTCTGCTGCGGCAGCGCGTACATCAGGTCCAGGTTGAGATTGGCGTAGCCGGCGTCCTGCGCCAGCTTCACCGCGCGCTCGGCCTCGGCGCCGTCGTGGATGCGGCCGAGCCGTTGCAGGGCCGCATCGTCGAAGCTCTGGATGCCGAAGCTGAGGCGATTCACCCCCGCCGCCAGATAGCGGTCGAAGCGGCCATGCTCGGCGGTGCCGGGATTGGTCTCCAGGGTGATCTCCAGGCCCGGCGCGAAGCGCAGCCGGGCGCTGGCCGCCTGCAGGAAACGGTCGATCGCCTCGGGCGGGAACAGGCTGGGCGTGCCGCCGCCGAAGAACACGCTGTTGACCACCCGGCCCCAGACCAGCGGCAGGTCCTGGTCCAGGTCGCGGATCAACGCATCCACGTAGGCGTCGAACGGCAGCGCCCCCTTGGCCGCGTGCGAGTTGAAGTCGCAGTACGGGCATTTGCGCACGCACCACGGCAGGTGCACGTAGAGCGACAGCGGCGGCGGCACCAGCGATGGGCCGTCGGCGTGCCCGGACGGATCCGGGCAGGCCGCGCCGGGCGGATGCTGGCAATGGTCGTGGGGGTGCGGCATGGCGGGCGGAAGGCGGGCGGCGGGGAATCGGGGAGGCGAGGGGCGGGCTGGGTCGGGAGTGGGCGGAGCGGCGCAACGCGGTCTGCGCGCGCCGCGGCGGCGTTATCGCCTGATGCAAGCGCGCGGCGCGCTCACCCGGCGGGCTGCGCCGCCAGCAGGTCGGCCAGGCGCCGCTTGAGCTGCTGCAGCGCAATGGCGCGATGGCTGATGCGGTTCTTCAGCGCCAGCGGCATTTCGGCCGCGGTCTGGCCATGTCCCGGGTCCACGAACACCGGATCGTAGCCGTGCCCGCCGCTGCCGGCACGGGCGTGCGCGATGCGGCCACGCCAGTGCCCTTCCACCAGCAGCGGTTGCGGATCCTCGGCATGCCGCAGCAGCACCAGCACACAGTAGAAGTGCGCGCCGCGCTGCGCGTCGGGGACATCGCGCAGCGCGTCCAGCAGCTTGTCGATATTGGCCTGCGCATTGCCGTGTTCGCCGGCGTAGCGCGCCGAATACAGGCCCGGCGCGCCGTGCAGCGCGTCCACGCAGATGCCGGAATCGTCGGCCAGCGCCGGCAGGCCGGTGACGTGGGCGGCGTGGCGCGCCTTGAGCAGCGCGTTCTCGACGAAGGTCAGGCCGGTTTCGTCGGCATCGCTGACGCCGAGCGTGGATTGCGCGATGAGCTCGACCCCGACGTCGTCGAGCAGGGCGTGCAGTTCTTCGAGCTTGCCGGCGTTGCTGCTGGCCAGGACCAATTTCATGCGATGGGCTCCAGCAGGTCCCAGGTGTTGCCGTAGAGGTCGCGGAACACCGCGACCGTGGCGTAGGGTTCGTGGCGGGGCGCTTCCAGGAATTCCACGCCGGCGGCCAGCATCGCCGCGTGGTCGCGCTGGAAGTCGTCGGTGTGCAGGAAGAAGCCGACCCGGCCGCCGGTCTGGTCGCCGATGCGGCGGCGTTGGGCGTCGTCGCTGGCGCGCGCCAGCAGCAGCGCCGCGCCGCGCGCATCGCCAGGCCCGACCACGACCCAGCGCTTGTGGCCCTGGTCCACGTCCTCCAGCACCTGGAATCCCAGCTTGCCGGTGTACCAGGCGATGGCCTCGTCGTAGTCGGCCACCACCAGGGTGACCAGGGCCAGGCGCCGGGTCATTGCGCCAGGGCCGCGCGCTGCGCCGCCAGCAGGTCGCCGATGCCGCGCTCGGCCAGGCCGAGCAGCGCGTCCAGCTCGTCGCGGCGGAAGGCGTGGCCTTCGGCGGTGCCCTGCAGCTCGATGAAGCCGCCGCCGTCGTTCATCACCACGTTCATGTCGGTGTCGCAGTCGCTGTCCTCGGCGTAGTCCAGGTCCAGCACCGGCACACCGCGGTAGACGCCGACCGAGACCGCGGCGACCGCGCCCAGCACCACCGGCTTCTTCAGGTCGCCGCGCTTCTGCAGCCAGTTCACCGCATCCACCAGCGCCACGTAGGCGCCGGTGATGGCGGCGGTGCGGGTGCCGCCGTCGGCCTGCAGCACGTCGCAGTCCAGGGTGATGGTGCGTTCGCCCAGCGCGGTGCGGTCCACGCAGGCGCGCAGCGCGCGGCCGATCAGGCGCTGGATCTCCAGCGTGCGTCCGCCCTGCTTGCCGCGCGCGGCTTCGCGATCGGAGCGCGAGTGGGTGGCGCGCGGCAGCATGCCGTACTCGGCGGTCACCCAGCCTTCGCCCTTGCCGCGCAGGAAGCCCGGCACGCGGTTCTCGACGCTGGCGTTGCACAGCACGCGGGTGTCGCCGAAGCTGACCAGGACCGAGCCTTCGGCATGACGGGTGAAGGCGCGCTCGATGCGGACCGGGCGCAACTGATCGGCCGTGCGGCCGCTGGGACGGGAGAAGGACATGCAGGGGTTCCGGGAAGGGCGGGGCCGTGCGCGGCATGTGACCGCGTCGGTGAGGCAGGAAAGGGCGCTAGGTTAACATTCGCCCCCTGTCCGCACCGGAACACCGCATGATCCGCAGCATGACCGCCTATGCCGGCGCCGAGCGCATCACTCCCTGGGGCACGCTGGGGTGCGAGTTGCGCTCGGTGAACCACCGTTTCCTGGAAGTGGGCGTGCGCCTGCCGGAGGAACTGCGCGCGCTGGAGCCGCAACTGCGCGAACGCGTGGCCGCGCGGATCAGCCGCGGCAAGCTCGACCTGATGCTGCGCCTGCGCGCGCCGGATGCCGCGCAGACCCTGGCGGTGAACGAGGCCCTGGTCGAACAACTGGGCGTGCTCGCGCAGCGGCTGGGCGCGCGTTTTGCGCAGATGCAGGTGCAGTTCGTCGACCTGCTGCAGTTGCCTGGCGTGCTGCAGGGGCAGAGCGTCGACCCGGCGGCGCTGCAGGCGCAGGCGCTGGAACTGCTGGACGAGGTGCTGGCCGAGTTCGTCGCCGCGCGCGAGCGCGAGGGCGGCAAGCTGGCCGCGGCCATCGTCGAGCGGGTCGATGCGGTGGAGCGCATCGCCGGCGAGGTGCGCACGCTGATCCCGGCCATCCGTGAGGGCCAGCGCGCCAAGCTGGCGGCGCGCCTGGCCGACCTGCCGCATCCGGTCGATCCTGGCCGCGCCGAGCAGGAACTGGTGCTGTGGCTGCAGAAGCTCGATGTGGACGAGGAACTGGACCGGCTCGGCAGCCACGTCAAGGAACTGCGCCGGGTACTGCGCCAGCCGGAACCGGCGGGCCGGCGCCTGGACTTCCTGCTGCAGGAGTTCAACCGCGAGGCCAACACCCTGGGCTCGAAGTCGGTGGACAGCCGCACCTCCAACGCCGCGGTGGAATTGAAGGTGCTGATCGACCAGATTCGCGAGCAGGTGCAGAACCTGGAGTAGGGGCTAGGGTGGTGCCATGCCATCCCCAAGCCTGCTTTAAAAATCGGGTGGTCAGTTCGGCTTTTGTCTGATCCGGCGTGGCCGTTGCAAGGTCTGCAGGCAGACGGGGGCAAAGTCGAGAGGCGCTGGCCCTAGGCGTTTTCCCCTTGGCCGCGGTCAGGGATGCGCTCGGGGACTGCAGAGATGATCGGATTGGCAGTAGGCGTCAGGTCCGTCTGGACGTGGTGCTCGCCCGAAAAGATTGGTGTAACGAGCAGGTATGGAGCAGTCCTTGGTCGCAGCGATCCATCAAAGCTGCGTTCAAACCTGCCGCGCCAAGCGCCAGCGTGTTCGCCAGCGCTGTATCCATCGCGGCGGGGTGCTGGCCGGGCCGATCCGGCGCAGCTGGTTCGGCCGCAGTGAGGGGCACAAAGCATCACGCGGCAGTGTTGCTCCGAAGGGCCTGCTACGTCGGAACGCGGCCTTTCACCGCATTGGCTCGGGCGCCATAGGTGATCCGTGCATCCGCCTGCTCCGGCAAGCGATCACGGACTCGCGTCTTCAACTGGGCAATACGGCTGGCGTCCAGCGCTCTCAGCGTTGCTCCGACACTCGGTGCAGCGCAGGCCGTGGTCCAGAAGTCATCGAAATCGGCGAAGGTGCGCTGCACGTCGATCACGCATGTCGCCGTTGCATCCAGTCCCGCGCGGGTCCACAAGTCGTGCATCACCGCCGCCCGCGATGCGTCGGGGCTCGGCGGCGCCGGCACCGCCAAGCCCATCTCTCGCATCTGCGCGAGCAGCAGTTCGTAGGGAAAGCCACCGCCCGGCATGTCCCAGGCATAGGCGGCGACGGTTCCGCCCGCACGCACGACGCGGGCCATCTCGGACACCCCTATGGCGGGCTCTGGAACGAAGAAGATGACCAGGGGCATGATGGCGATATCGAACATGCCGTCGGGGTAAGGCAGCCGCATGGCATCCCCGTGGCGGAATTTCGCATCGTGCAGCGCGGGCCTTGCGCGTGCGAAGGCGAGTTGCTCCTCGGACGGATCCACGCCGTGGACCGAAGCAGGGGCGCGATGTCCGACGACCATTTCGGTAAAGGCCCCGTTGCCGCAGCCGACATCCAGCCAGTGCTGCCACGGCGCTGGAGCCAGCCAGTCCAGGAATTTGCTGCCCGCCAGTTGGCTCCAGGCTCCCATGTAGCGTTCATACGTGGCGCCATCGTTGAAGCGAATCTGTTCGACCGTCATGTCAACCTCCAAGCGTCGCGACCAACGTGGCCGCCAGATAGATGCCCGCGCCGAACACCGCATGCGTCACAAGGCTGCGCAGGCAGTTGCCGAGGGGCGTGGCCGTCTTCGACGCCGCAAATCCCGCCCCCATGGCCGGTTGCATGATGAACAGCGGTGCCACAACGGTCGCGATGCCGGCCGCGAGCGCTGGCGCGGCGGTTGGTGCATGCAGCCACTTCGCTCCCAGCACAGCAACGATCAGGAGGGCGAACGCGATGCCTGTCGCATAGTGGGCCAGCCACCCCAGCCGCCGCTCGCCCGGTATGGCCGCGGCTTGCGCAATGCCAGGGTGGGCGAAGCGGCCTCTCCACAGATGCCCCACCCAGCGTCCGAGCATTGCGTAGTCGAGCGTGGGCACGCCCAGGCGCCGGAGCAGCAGCGACCACGCGTCCATCACCAGGGTGGCACCGAGGCCCACGAGCGCGGCCCATGCCATGACCGTCCATTCCATCTCCATCCTCCGCGACGGGCTCCATCGAACCCTTGGGGCATGGTAGAAGTTGAAGTCAACTTCAAGTCAAGAGGTGGTCATGGACATTGCGGAAGTCGCCAAGCGCACCCACCTGGCGGCATCGACCTTGCGCTTCTACGAGAAGAAGGGGCTGATTCAGGCCGCGCGATCGGCCGGTGGTCGGCGGGATTTCCCACCCCGCGTGTTTGAGCAACTGGCGTTGATCGCACTCGGGCAGGCGGGAGGTCTGTCGCTGGACGAGATCGGCGCCATGCTTTCGCCGGAGGGCGCTGTGCATGTGGACCGAACCTTGCTGCTGGCCAAAGCCGACGACATCGACGCGACCATCAAGCGTTTGCGCGCGATGAGTCAGGGCCTGCGGCACGCCGCCGCGTGTCCGGCGCCGAGCCATGCCGAATGTCCAAGCTTTCGGCGGCTGTTGAAAGTGGCCGCATCGGGACGATTGAAACAGGCTGCCACGATGCCGAGGACGCCATGATGCACAAGACAGCCGGCGATCCTGAGGCCGAGTTGGGCGCTGCCACAGTGATCTTTGTGCCTGCACAGGCCACCTTCATGGCGAGGCGTCAGCGCGGAACCTGGCGTCCTCGTTGAGCTGCAGCGCGTGGGTAAGGCGACTTCGATCAAAGCGCCGACGCCTTCCTGCGTGCCGCGGATAGCCGTCCTGGCCATCGTCATCCTGCAGCGTGCACGACCCGCTCCAGCGCCGCCTGCGCGAGGCGATTCTCCGCGGGCGTCCCGATGCTGATCCGGACCCAGGTGTCGTAGGGCGGAAAGGCGCGCGCGACCAGGATTTTGCGGGCCTTCAGCGCGGCGACGACCTCGGCTTGCGGTCGTCCGACGTCGAAGAAAACGAAGTTCCCCGCGGGCTCGGCATAGCGCAAGCCCAGCCGGCGCAGCTGATCGAGCCAGCGCGTGCGCTCGACGGCGACCTGTTCGCGTACCCACGCGACGTGACCGGGATCGGCCAGGGAGGCCGCCGCCGCCGCGATCGAGAGCTGGTTCAGCCCGTGCGGGCTGCCCACGCCGCGCTTGCGCAGGGCGGCGGCCAGATCCGGGGGCACCAGCGCGTAGCCGATCTGCAGGCCCGCCAGCGCGTGGATCTTGCCCAGCGTGCGGAACACCGCGACGTTGCGCCCGGCGCGCAGGTGCCGCACCGCGGTGCGGTCGGCCGCGTCCGGCAGGTAGTCCAGATACGCCTCGTCGACGATCACCAGCGCTTTGGCCGAGGCGGCCAGCACGAAGGCGTCGAACTCCTGCGCTGGACTCGCCGTACCGGAGGGGTTGTGCGGATTGACCACGAACAGGGCCCGGGTATCGGCCTGGATCGCAGCCAGCAGCCGCGGCAGGTCGTTGCGCAGCGACGCATCCAGCGGCACCTCGATGGCGCGTCCCCCGAACGGCGCGGCCGCATCGACCAGGGCGCCGTACCCGGGCACCGAGTACACGAACGTGCCGCCGTTGCCGGCCACGGCCAGATGCTGGCCCAGCGGCTCGAGCACTTCGCCCACGACGACCTGCTCGGGCGCTACGCCCTCGAGAGCGGCGATCTGCTTGACCAGCGCCTGCCCCTGCTCGGCGGTGACATAGCGCGGCGCAAGCGGCAGGGCGCGCTGGATCGCCACTGGCACCCGCGGCGAGGGGCCGTAGCTGCTTTCGTTGAGATCCAGGCGCACCAGCCCGTCGGCAGCGCCGGGCGCGTCGCGGCGTGCCCCGGCCGCCACACCGGGAACCAGAGACGCCAGCGGCGCGGCGACGGCCAGCGCGGCGTTGCGCGCCAGCCAGGCGCGCCGGGACGGATCGAAGGCATCGTGGGAGGACATCAGAACGTCACCTGCAGTCTTCCGTAGTAGTAGGCCCCGCTCCAACCGAACGGCGAGAGCTCGCTGTAGGGGAACACGCCATAGGTGTCGGCGCCAGAGACGGCGGGGGTGGTGGCGATATTGCGCGTGGGATAGGTGTTGAACACGTTGTCCGCCCCCAGCGTCAGCACCAGGCGCTTGGAAATGCGCAGCGAGACGTCCGCGTCGGTGATCCACTTGGCGTCCAGCCACTGGATCAGATCGTAGCAGCTGGTGACGATCTTCCCGCCGCGGGTGCAGTGCGCGATCGACGCCGGCCGTCGCCGGGCCGACCTGGTGCCCACCGACGTGCTGCTGCTCAAGCTGTTCAGCGCCTGCGCGATGGTGATGCTGCAGCCGCTGGCGCCGTTCGAGCGCATCCGGGGCTTTGCGATGGCGATCGCGCAGCCCGTCGCGGGCGAGGCCGACGCGGCCGGTTAGGGCCGCGTGCGCCTGCTGCGCCCCGCGAAAGGCGCTGGTTTGCTCAGTACACGACGCTGAAGCGCTGGCCGTTGTGCTTGGGCGATTCGATTTCGTCGAGCAGGGCCACCGCGTAGTCCTCGTAGGAGATGCGGCTTTCGCCCTTGGCGTCGGTGAGGAAGGCATCGCCGCCCAGGCGGAACTGGCCGGTGCGCTCGCCGGGACCGAAGAACGCCGCCGGCGACAGGAAAGTCCAGGTGATGTCCTTCACCCCGTGCAACTGATCCAGGAAGGCCGCGCCGGGCAGCGCCTCGGACTTGTACGCGGCCGGGAACTCCGGCGTATCGACCAGGCGCACGCCTGGGGCGACTTCCAGCGAACCGGCGCCGCCGACCACGGCCAGGCGCGGGATCTTCGCCGCGCGCACCGCGGTCAGCACGTGCTCGGGCGTGACCTCGGCGAACCTGGCGGCGCTGATGAAGACATCGTGGCCGGTCAGCTTGGCGCCCAGCGCGGCCGGGTCGGCGGTGATGTCGCCCTGGACGAAGGCCACGCCCTCGGGCAGATCGTCGACCGGCTTGCGCGCGATGACGGTAACGGAGTGGCCGCGGCGCAGGGCCTCGGCCACAAGACGACGGCCGACGTTGCCGGTGCCGCCAAGCAGGGCGATGGATGCCATTGGTGCTTCTCCCTTGATGGTTACGAAAAGGAACCATGCCATCATGCGCGTCACGCCCCTGTCTGCCAAGAAGGGAACCCGACGTGTCCAGGTAACCGCCAGGTAACCCCGTCACCCAGGTCCCGCGCATCCCCAATCCCCGATCCCCAATGCCGATCCAATGACCCTGCACCGCTCCACCGCCCCCTACGCCGCCCACTGCCCCGTGCGCGATGTGCTCGACCGACTGGGCGATCGCTGGAGCACGCTGGTGCTGCAGGCGCTCAAGCCGGCGCCGCTGCGCTTCGCCGCGTTGCAGCGGGCCATCGACGATGTGTCCAAGCGGATGCTGGCCAAGACCCTGCGCGGGCTCGAGGAAGACGGGCTGGTCACGCGCACGGTGTTCCCCAGCAAGCCGCCGGCGGTGGAGTACGCGCTGACGCCGCTGGGCCGCAGCTTCGTGCCGCATATCGAGGCGCTGGTGGCCTGGGCACAGACCCACCACGACGCGATCCGCGACGCGCGCCGCCTGTATCGCGAGCAGGTCGACGCGGCGACCTGAGCCGCCGTTCGGCGCGCCCGTCCATCCGGAACGGGCGCGATCACGTCTTCTGCATCAGGGCCTGTCGATGTCCATCACGCAGGCCAGTGCCTGCCGGGTTTCCAGCTCGGCCAGGCGTGCGCTGAGGCCGGCATGCACATGGGCATAGGCGGCACTGCCAAGCACCAGGCGACGCGGCATCGCCGCTGCGTCGGCGACTTCGAGGATGGCGCGCACCATCTTGTGCACATCGCCCTCGATGGCGAACGCGCCGGCGCGGGCGCCGAACATCGCCGAGGTGGAGGGCCGGTGCTGGCTGTGCGACCTGGGCTTTGGCAGCGACGGGACCCGCGCGCCGATGGACCTGGATGGCCTCGACACCGACCTCGTGCAGGACTTCGACACCTTCCGCCTGAGCCGCGATGCGCGCGGCGAGTCCCTGCTGCGGGCCAAGGTGGGAGGTGACTGGGCGAAGCGATACGGCTTCGATCTGTCGCCGCAGGAGTGGGTCGATTTCGTCCCCGCCAACTACCTCAATCTCAATTCCACCCACCCCGACGCCATCTTCGTGCAGACGCTGCTGGTCGTGCTGCATCGGCCCGATGGGCGGCTGATCCTGCTGGGCGACACGCTCAAGACGGTGACGCGGGGGCATGTCGAGACGCGGCAACTGGCCGGACCGGCAGTGGTCGAGGTGCTGGAAGGGTGCTTCGGGCTCCCGGCCATCTCTGCGTAGAGACGTGCTCCCATCACAAGCGGTCGGCAGCGCACGCCGTCGCGCTGCGCAACTCCCGCAGCTTCTGCGCTGTGCCATCCTCATCCAGCGGCGTGTACACCACCAGCTTCATGCCTGGCCGGTCGGCGACCTCCAGAGTGGTGTACTCGAAGGTCATGCGACCCGCCTCCGGATGCTGGATGCGCTTATGGCCATCGAATGGCCGCAGCACGTCCTGCTTGGGCCACCACTGGCGGAACTCGGGACTGGCCTGCGCCAGCGTGTCGATCAGACGGGCGAAACCGGGGTCGCCGATGTGGCGGGCACTGTCGGCGCGGAACATCGCCAATGCGCTCGGGGCGAGTTGCTCCCAATCGAGCAGCAGGCGCCGGTGGGCCGGGTCGGCGAAGACCAGGTGCATGATGTTGCGCTGGTCGCCCTGCAGCCGGTCGTAGTCACCGAACAGCGCCTGCGCGGCCCGGTTCCAGGCCAGGACGTCCCAGCGGCGCCCCAGCACGTAGGCAGGCTGGGTTTCCATGCTGTCCAGCATGCGCCGCAGCGGAGCGTCCACCTGCTCCGCTCCCGCCGCTGTCGGCGCCGGCACGGGTCGGTCGCTCAGCAGGAACAGGTGTTGCCGCTCAGCGGCGTCGAGCTTCAGCGCGTCCGCCAATGCGGACAGTGCCTCGATCGAGGGCGAGACGTCGCGTCCCTGTTCGAGCCACGTGTACCAGGTGGTGCCGATGCCGGCGAGCTGGGCGACTTCCTCACGTCGCAGGCCGGGCGTGCGGCGGCGGATGCTGGCGGGCAGGCCGGTCTGAGCCGGGCTCAGCCGTTCGCGGCGCGAGCGCAAGAAGGCGCCAAGCTCGCGCCGCCGGGTTGCAGACTCGGGCAAGGAGGATGGGGGCATGCGGGAAGCCTAGCAGTACCGGGTACCAGGATGCCGCCGAAACTGGTTGCGCATGAAGCGCCTCCCAACAATGCGGCGACTCCCCAACCATGAAGGACCGACACCATGCCGCAACCCCACACCCTGATCGTCGGAGGCTCCTCGGGCATCGGCCTGGCCAGCGCCCGGGAACTGCTCGCCCTAGGCCACCGCGTCACCATCGCCGGACGCGATGCGAAGCGCCTGGAGGCCGCCAGGCAGGCAGTGTCCGGCGACCTCGCTACCGCCGTCATGGATGCGGCGGAGACCGACCACCTGCCGCAGGCCTTCGCACGGCTCGGCGCGCTGGACCACCTCGTGCTGGCGCTGGGCAGCGGCAAGGGCGCTGGGCCCTTTGCCTCGATGGCGCTCGACGATGTACGCCAGGGGTTCGAGGAGAAGTTCTTCCCGCACTTCGCTGTGGCGCAGGCGGCGCTGCCGTCGTTGCGCAAGGACGGCAGCCTGACGTTTGTCTCGGCGGTGACGGCCCACGCCGCCATGCCCGGTACTGCAGGGATCGGCGCCGCGAATGCAGCGGTCGCCGCGCTCGTGCCCATCCTTGCGGCCGAGTTGCGTCCACTGCGGGTCAACGGGGTTTCGCCTGGCGTGATCGATACGCCCTGGTGGGGCTTCCTGGACGATGCGCAGAAGGCGGCGGTGTTTGCCGACTACGCCGCCAAGACCCCGGTCGGCCGCGTCGGCCAACCGGACGACGTGGCGCAGGCCATCGCCCTGCTGGTCAGCAATGGCTTCGTCAGCGGGCAGATGCTGATCTGCGATGGCGGGTTGCGCCTGGGCAGTTAACGGCCTTCTCCGGGACGGGTGAGGTGTCGCTGATCGCCGACCAGGCGTCATCCCCGCTGGAGCAAGCCGGCGCAGCGCGGTGACCGGCAACGGCGGGGCCGGCGAACGTGCGCGGATGCCGGCGTCACCGCATGTGGCGTCAGTGCGGCGGTGCCGGCGGATCGCGTGGTGCCGGCCGGCTCAGCACGAACGCGGCGCTGGCGGCGATGGCCAGGCCCACGCCCAACGCCAAGGGGGCGCCGGGGTGCGTGCCACAGCAGAACAGCAGGTAGCCGACCGCCATGCCGCTGGCGGCGAAGGCCTTGCCGCGGCGGCTGATCGCGCCCTGCTCGCGCCACAGCCGCAGCGGCGTGCCGTAGCGCGGATGCGTCAGCAGCCAGGCCTCCAGCCGCGGCGAGGAGCGCGAGAAGCAGTACGCCGCCAGGATCAGGAAGATGGTGGTCGGCATCACCGGCAGCAGTGCGCCGATCAGGCCCAGCGCCAGCATCAGCAGGCCCAGGCCGCACCACAGCGCGCGGCTCACCCGCACCGCGGCCGCTCCGGCAGGGATGTCGGCGTCATCGGGGGACGGCCGGCAGATGCAGGTCGACATAGGCCTCGACCTGCGCGAAGGCCGCACGCGCCGCCGCGATCACCGCCTGTTCCTGCTCGGTGGCCAGCGCGATGCGGTCCAGCGCCGCGGTGAACTGGCGCCAGTGCCGCGCGCGCCCGTCCTCGGGGCCGGCCAGGTGGCGCGCGCCGAACTGCGCGTGCAGGCCCAGCCGCGCGGCCAGCTTGGCCAGGATCGCCGCGCCCAGGTTGGAGCCCTCGGCCACATACAGCCAGCCCAATGCATCGACCTGCCGGGGGTAGTCGGTGCGGTGGAGCGCGGTGCCGCCGGTGGCCGGCGGCGCGACGCCCAGGTCGTGCAGATCGGCGACCAGCGCCGGCAGCCGCCGGCGTTGCGCCAGGTCCGGCACCACGCTGGCCAGCACCGGGTTGCCGTAGATGCTCTCCATGTCGCAGTGGAAGCGGTACTGCACCTGCAGGAAGCGCATGTAGTGCTCGCGCGAGGCGAACGGCTGCGCGGCCATGATGCGCTGGTCCAGTCGTGCATGCGCCTGGTGGGTGGCGGCCTTCAGCCGCTCGGCGCGGCTGGCGTGGGCGAGGAGGTCGGTCATGGCAGCGGGCGCTCGTTGGTCGGGGGGAGGGAGCAGTGCGGCATCTGTGGCCTCGGGAGCGGTGATGGGGGCGTCACAGCGCACGCTCCAGCTTCAGGCTCAGCGTGTTGCGGTCGTAGGTGTACAGCCAGTCGACGTTGCTGCGTACGCGGTTGCGGCGCAGCGTCAGCAGCGGCACGAAGCCGGCGACGGCCAGCCGCGGCGCGCGCAGCACGAAGGTGTAGCCCTGCTCGTCGTCGTGGCGGCGGGCGCGCAACACCGTGCTGTAGGCGCCGTAGTCGCGCTGCCGGTAGGAGGCGAACAGGGTGGCGCTGACGCCCGCCCATTGCCGCGAACCGCCGAGGCGCACACCGCGCTGCAGATAGGCCTCGGTGTCGCGCACCGCGGCGCTGTCGCTGACGTCCAGCCCGGCGAACACCGTCCAGCGTTCGTCGAGGCTGCGGAAGTAGGTGGCGTAGGCGCTGCGCACGATCGCGTCGTAGCTGGCGGCGTAGTCCTGGCGCCGGTAGCGTTGCGCCCTCCAGTCGCCTTCCAGCTTGAGCAGGGAGCGCGCCGACAGCGTCCAGCTCCACTCCGCATGCGCGCCCCAGGCGCCGTACAGCGCCTGGTTGCCCAGGGCGTAGTAGTCGAACGCTGGCGCCAGCGCGGCGCTGTGGCGTCCGCTGCGGTAGCTGTAGCCGGCCTGCGCGCTCGTGGTCAGCTCGTTGTAGGCGCTGTGGTCGCGGTAGCCCTGGCCGAACAGCACGGCACGCAGGTACAGCCCATGGTGTCCGCGCAGCGGCAGGCGCCGGTCGAGGCTGGCGTCGTAGTCGTCGCCGAAGGCGGTGATCGCCGCCGGCGTGCTGCGGCTGAAGTAGCAGCGTCCATCGAAGCTCAACAGGCAGGTGGAACTGGCCGAAGTGCGGTTGACGTTGTCGCTCCAGGCCGGGCCGAGCGCGAGGCTGCCGTTCCAGCCACGCCGCTTGGCCAGCGCTTCCCGAAAGCCGGCGATGCTGTTGCGCACGCCCTCGGTCTTGGGATCGCCGGCGTCGATCGACGCGGCGATCGCCGCGAACGCCTGTTCGGCCTCGCGGTCCTGCTGATCCTCGAACAGCACCCGCGCCAGTTCCAGGCGCCCGGGCAGGAAGTCCGGCTGCAGCGCCAGCAGCGCGCGGTACTCGCGCTCTGCGTCGCGGTAGCGGCCAGCGTTGCGCGCGACCGCGCCCTGCGCGTAGTGCACCAGCAGCGGATCGCGGTCGGGCAGGGTCAGGTATTCCTGCAGGAAGCGCTGCACCGCCGGCCATTGCCGGTGCTGCAGCGACAGGTACAGCGCGCGGCCGACGTCGTTGGCGCTGTGGGCGACGACGTAGGGCGTGCCGTCGATGACGATGCTCGGCCGCTCGCCTTCGCCGTGTTCCTGCAGCAGGGCGCGCTCGCGCTCGGCGGCCTGGCGCTGGTCGCGCTGCTCGAGCATGCGCCGGGTGTCGTCCTGCTGCTGCGCCGGGGCGCAGAAGGCGATCGCGGCCAGCATCAGACACGCTGCCAAACGGGGAAGCGAGCGCGGCAGGCGGCGCCGTGGAAAAGGCATGGGGTGCATCGAACGGTCGCTGGAGGCGGCAAGCAGGACTGGCATGACGGCGGCTGGTCCTGCTTGGTATGGGTGCAACGTGGAGAATCGGTCGGCTTACTGCTTGGTGCCGCCGAACGCGGTGTCGTACTGGACCCCTGCGAAATCGGCGATGCCGGCCAGCGCGCTCTGGTTGGCGTAGAACTGGCCGGAGACCGCACCGTTGCTTGCGACCACGCTGCCGGACTGACGCGCGATGGCGTTGCTGCCGGAGATGCTGGCGTTGCTGTTGATGCTGGCCGTGCCGATGTTGACCGCGAAGCCGGCGTTGTTCTGGATCGAGCCGGTCAGGCGGCCGGTGCCGAAGTTGGCGGTGAAGGTGCCGGTCAGCTGGTTGCTGCCGTTGTAGTTGTTGAGGCCGACCACGCTGTAGCTGGCGGTGCCGGAGCTGGGCACGCTGCTGTCGGGCTTGTCGCCGATGAAGTACACGGTGTGCGTTTTCAGACCCTCGGCATTGTCCTTGCGCGAATACCACTCGCCGAACCACACGTCCTGGCTGCCGACCTGGGCGAAGGCGAACACGCCGAGGTTGTCGTGGCTGCTCGGTGCGCCGCTGTACGGGAAGTTCAGCACCTTGACCGAGCCGGGACCGCCGTACGTGGACAGGCCCTGGAAGTCCACCGGCTTGTCCAGGCCGGTCGAGTTCACCGCGATGCCGGCCAGGCCGGCGTGGTGCGGGCCGCCGTTGACGGTGGATTCGCCGACCTTGACGTAGCTTTCGTTGCTCGACTTGCCGAGGAACGGCGCGGCGTGGGCGCTGCCCAGCACGCTGGCGACGGCCAGGCCGAGCAGGGCGGCGTGAGTGCGTTTCATGTTCATGCGATACGTCCTTCTGGTTGGATTGGAACGAGGGGGACATCCCTGTCCGGGGTAGGTGACACTCCTTGATCGGTGCGCGCGCGCTCAGAATCTCCCGGTCAGGCTGAGTTTCAGCGTGCGTCCTGGCGCGGCCATGGCCGAGCGCGTGGCCGGATCCACGTAGTAGCGGTCGGTCAGATTGGTGCCGGTCAGTTCGATGCTCAGGTTGTCGCGCAACGTGTAGCGCGCGTAGGCGTCCAGCAGCACGGTCGTGCCCCAGGAGAACGGCACGTTGAAGGTATAGACGAATCGACCGGTGCCGGGTTCTTTCTGTATCGAGTTGTCGCGGAACCATTCCAGGTCCGGGTTGCGGTACTGCTGGTAATAGGTGACGCGCCCGCCCAGTTCCAGGCGGCGCTGCAGCATGCGCGCGCCCAGCGACCAGCTGGCCGACAGCTTCGGCGTGCTCTGGGTCAGCAGATAGCCGCCGACGAAGCCGTAGTCCACGCAGGTCGGCACGATCTTGCCGCGGCCGATGACGAAGCCGTTGGTGGTGCTCAGCAGCGCTGCGGTGGTCTCGTCGCAGACCTGGTTCTTCAGGGTGTAGTTGGCGCCGAGGTCGGTGAACACGCGGCCGTTGTCGTAGCGGCCCTGGAACTCGAGGCCGCGGATGGTCTGCTTGTCGATGTTGTCGAACTTGAAACTGGGATCGCGCTCGATCACGTCGCGGGTCTTGTTGACGTAGTAGGCCAGCTTGAGGTCGGCGATGGTGTCGGCGCCGAGCAGCGGACCCAGGTCGTGGACATAGGCGACTTCCCAGTTGTAGGCATGCTCGGGCTTGAGATTCCACGGATTGAGCGAGGCGGAGAAGGCCACCGTGCTCTCGAACATGCTGGGATAGCGCAGGGTCTCGCCGTAGCGGAAGTAGACGCGGCTGTTGTCGCTGAGATTGGCGGTGGCCGAGAAGAACGGGACCCAGCCATGGTCCTTGCGCTTGCGCGCGGTGCCTTCGATGGTGTGCCGCACCGAATTGATGAAGCAGGTGTTTCCGGCCGCACCGGGCAATCCCTCCAGCGAGCCGTTGAGGCATGGGTTGCCGGCCTTGCTGTACTTGCCGTCGCCATCCGGCATCCACGGCACCTGGTGCTCGACCTGGTAGGTGGTGGGGAGGCTGTTCCACACGGAGGCGGTTAACTCGTTGAACTCCTCTTGCGTGAGTATTCCCAGGTCCAACAATTCGCTGTAGCCGGCGATGCTGTCGGCGGCCAGTGCCTCGCGCTGCTGCTGGGTATAGGTTTCGGTGGTCTTGTACTCGACGTCGTAGCCGGTGGTCACCGATTCCCTGATCTGCCCCGGATGCGCGGCCAGGAAGTCGTCGAAGGCCCAGTAGCTGGCGTAGCGCGCGCCGCCACTCAGGGTCAGGAACTCCAGCGGTCGCCATTCGACATTGAAGTCGGCCTGCCACTCCTGGCGCCGGCCCGCGCGGGGGTACATGCGCCAGCCGTCGCTGCTGCCGAAGTACGGATCGCGCGAGCGCAGCTTCTCGTGTTGGAAGCTGCCGCCCACGGTCAGGTCCAGCGTGTCGGCCAGGGCGATCTTGTTGCTCAGAGTGAGGCCGTTGCGGGCGTTGCTGGCGTTGGCCAGCGCGGTATTGCGGATGATCGGGCTGGCCCCGTTGCCAGTCTGCCAATAGGGATTGGCGAAGTTGGGAAAGCCGCCGGCGGTGTAGGTATCGCTTTCGGTGCTGGTGCGCCACAGGTTGGCGTACAGGTCGATCCAGCGGCTGTCCGCCGGGCGCCAGGTGTACTCCAGGTTCCATGCCTGGGCATCGACCCGGCTCAACGGCCATTGGATGGCGGCACGGTCCTTGGATTCGATGATGCGCGAGGGCATCACTTCGCCGTAGTGCGAGAGACTGTCGCGGTACCCCAGCTGCAGCGCCTGGCTGTCGCTGGGGCGCCAGGTGACCTTGAACAGCCAGGACTCCATCTGGCTGGAGGTGTTGGGTACTTCGTTGCCGGGCAACCAGTAGTTGGCCATCGACAGGATGTAGTCGTCGGCGGAGGAGCTTCTCGGCTTGCTGTAGTAGCCGGCGCCGCGCTTGCCCGAGAAGTAGTTGCCGCGCTCGCGATAGGCGTAGGCAGCGAGCAGGTCGAGGTTCTCGGTCGGCCGCCAGCCGAGCGCCAGCCGATAGGCGTCGTCCTTGCCGCTGAACACGTTGTAGCCGCCGCCACCGCGCCTTGGCGTGATCATCAGCGTGGGGTCGGTGTAGGGGATGTTCGGAGTGTTCTGCGGGAAATCCGCGACCGTGCGGTAGTCCTCGCCGGTGTGCAGGGTCGGCAGCCGCGGCCGGGTCGCGTTGCTGCTGCCCTCGGCGCGGAACTCGCCGCCGAAGCGCTGGCCGGGATCGAGGATGTCGTCCACGTCCAGGGTATTGATCACCATCGCGCCGCCGATCCCGGTGACGACATTGCGGGTCAGCGACGGACCCTTGAGGATCTGGATGCCGCCGATCAGGAACGGATCGATGTAGTTGCGATTGCTGGCGCCGTTGTAGCCGCGCCACACGGTCAACGCCTGTTCGGTGCCGTCGATGCTCACCGGCACCCGGCCAGGTCCCTGGATGCCGCGGATGTTGAGGTCCAGCGCGCCGCTGTTGCGGGCGTCGCCGCTGAACACGCCGGGTACGCCGTTGACCAGGTCCGAGGGCGTGGCGCCCTTGTAGCGCTCCACCTCGGTACGGCCGATGTAGGCGCTGGACAGGTCCAGGTCGTAGACCGCGTCGCGGCCGCGGCGGTCGCGCGCTTCGCCGCCACGGTTGTCGTCGGCGTTGCCGGCCACCCGCAGCGTGTCGATGGCGATCGCGCCGTCCTGCGCCGCGGCCGGTTCCAAGGTGACCGCGTTCGGGCCGGTGTGGCGCGCGCGCAGGCCGCTGCCCTGCAGCAACTGCTGCAAGGCCTGTTCGGCGCTGTAGTCGCCCCGCACCGCCGGCGCCGTGAGGCCGTCGGTGGTCCGGCCGGTGTACAGCACCTGCAGGCCGGTTTGTGCCGACAACTGCAATAGCGCTTGCGAGAGCGGCTGCGCCGTCAGGTCGACGGGATAGCGGGGGGCTTGCTCGGTGACGGGGGAGGGCGTTTGCGCGATCGCGGCAGGACTGAGCAGGGCCAGCGCCAGGGCATGGCTGAGCAGGGCGAACGCGGGCGCACGGCGAACGCGGGCGGCAGGGGAATGGGTTGGCATGCTGGGGGTATCGAAGACGGATTTGTGGGAATGAAAATCATTCCGTTCTTCCCGTTTAGACGGGCCGACGCCCGCGCGCTCCCCAGTGGCGCGTTCGACGAAACGGACGCACCCGGTTTTTATTTAGTTTGCGTTCACTTTTTCGGCGCGGGTGCGCCAGCCGCATCCGCTGGCGACCGGTACACGATGGTCAGCCAGGGCAGGTCCAGCGAGCGCAGCCGCAGGCTGTCCAGCAGCGTGCGCATGGCGAGGTCCGGATCGGCGATGTCCAGCGACCCGGACACCGGCAGCGCACGCAGAGCGTCGCCGCGGACGACGACGTGGCCGTGCCGATAGCGCGCGAGTGCGTCCAGCGCCTGTGCCAGCGACATGTCGGAGAACACCAGTTGCCGACGCTGCCAGGCGCCGATCGTCAGGGGATCGCGATCGGCAAGACGGCGCACGACCGTGTCCTGCAGCCGCGCGGATTGGCCCGCGCCCAGCACCGCGCCGGCGCCGCCGTCCGGCGCACGCACGGCGACGCGGCCAGCGATGACCCCGACCTCGGCGGTATCGCCCTGTACGCGCACAGCGAAGCGCGTGCCGAGGACGCGCGCGCTGCCGCCGCGGCTGTCCACCACGAACGGGCGCCGCGGGTCGTGGGTCACCTGGAATGCCGCTTCGCCGCGCAACAGCCGCACCGTGCGCAGGCCCGGGCGCAGTTCGACGGCGATGGCGCTGTCGGTATCGAGCGTGACCACGCTGCCGTCGGCCAGGCGCAGGGTGCGGATCTCGCCGACCCGGGTGTAGGCATCGCTGCGCAGCCGTTCCACGCCGCCGCTGCCCAGCCACAGGCCGCCACCGATCGCCAGCGCCAGCCCGGCCGCGGCGGCGGCATGGCGCGGCCAGCGCCGGTGCCGCCGCGTATGTGTCGGCGAACTGGTCGGCAGCGGTGCCGCTACTGCGGCGGCCACCGGATCCAGTTCGTCGGCCAGGGCCGCGGCCGGCGCCTGCAGCAGGCCGAGCATGGCGCCGGCCTCGGCCATGGCCTGCGCGTGCGCCTGCGGCGCCAGCGCCAGCCACGCGGCATGCGCGCGTCGCGTGTCGGGGTCGTCCGGCGCCGCATCCAGTTGCAGGAGCCAGTGCAGCGCTTGTTCGAACAGGGCGTCATCGACGTGAGGGGGCGCGGGCATGCAGTGCCTATCCGTCAGGAATGGGTCGGGGCGCGCGGCGGGCGCAGGCCAGGGGATTATTCGGGACGACGGGTCGAGTGTGCGCGTCCCCGTAGCCGGCGGCTGCTCAGACGTCGCGACCGGCCTCGCGCAGGCGGCGCCGGCAGTGCGTCACCGCCACGGCGATGTGCTTTTCGACCGTGCGCGGCGAGATGCCCAGTCGCGCGGCGATCTGCGCGATGCTCAGGTTGCGCCCGCGGAACAGCACGAACACCCGCCGCGCCTGCGCCGGCAGGTCGCGGATCGCCTGCAGCAGCAGCGCGTACTCCTGCTGGCTCAACGCGCTCTGGTACGGCGAGGGCGCCGGCGACGGCACCGTGTCGATGCCGTCGTTGGCGGCGGCAAAGCGGCTGCGCGAGGCCGCCACGCGGCCCTGGTCGATGGCTACGTTGTCGACCACGCGCCGCAGGTAACTGGCCGGATCGCGCAGGCTGCGCGCGTCGGGCGCATCGGCGGCCGGGGCGCGGGTGGCCAGGCGCAGCCAGGCATCGTGCACCAGGTCGTTGGCCGCGCCGGCGTACTTGCGCGCCGCGTAGCGCTGCAGCTCGGTGTAGTGGCTTTCCAGCGCATCCGCCAGCGCGGCTGGCGGGTCCTGGGGAGGAGGAAGGGGCATGGCATCCATCCGCAGACCACAAGGAAAGGGATGGAATTCTAATTTGGATGAGATTCATTCTCAATTGAAGTGACGCCACGCCGGTTTCCGCCGTGCGTTTGCGTCGGCACTGCGGTCCACGCTGGAGAAACTGCAAAACCGCTGCCGGATCAGGCGCTTGGGCTAGGACAGCGAATGCCGGCGGCGCCCGCCCGGCGAGGGTCTGGCCGCGCACGCGCTTGCGGTCGTGGCTGGGACTGGTATCGTGCGCCGCCCGATCCTCGACGCCGAGACCTGAGCGATGCGTGGCACTCTCTACATCGTGGCGGCCCCGTCCGGCGCCGGCAAGAGCAGCATCGTCAACGCCACCCTGGCGCGCGATCCGCAGATCGCGCTGTCGATCTCGTTCACCTCGCGTTCGCCGCGTCCGGGCGAACGCCATGCCGAGCACTACCATTTCGTCTCCGCCGAAGAGTTCCAGCGCATGATCGATGCCGGCGACTTCTTCGAGTACGCGCGCGTGCACGGCGACTGGAAGGGCACCGCGCGGCAGTCGGTGGAGCCGCAGCTGGACGCCGGCCACGACGTGTTGCTGGAGATCGACTGGCAGGGCGCGCGCCAGGTGCGGGCCAAGGTGCCGGACGCGGTCAGCGTGTTCATCCTGCCGCCCTCGCGCGAGGCGCTGGAGCAGCGCATGCGCAAGCGCGGCCAGGACAGCGAGGCGGTGATCGCGCAACGGCTGGCCGCCGCGCGCGAGGAGATGTCGCACTACGCCGATTTCGACTACGTCATCGTCAACGAGCACTTCGACACCGCCGTGGACGAGATGTGCGCGATCTTCGTCGCCAGCCGCCTGCGCCGGCCGCAGCAGCAGCAGCGCCATGCCGGGCTGATCGCGACCCTCCTGGAAGAGCAGCCAACTGGCTGATTTCAAAGGGAACTGAATGGGGTGGGGTTGAACTCGGGCGGTGTCCGCCCTACAATCCTCGCCCTTTCCCTCATTCGAACGCGTGGCCGCCGCCGGCCCGCCGGGAGCCCGCATGGCCCGCATCACCGTAGAAGATTGCCTGGAAGTCGTTAACAACCGTTTCGAACTGGTCATGATGGCGTCCAAGCGCGCCCGCCAGCTCGCCAACGGCGTGCAGGCCACCCTCGACAACACCGAGGCGGCCGACAAGCCGACCGTGCTGGCGCTGCGCGAGATCGCCGCGCGCAAGATCGACAACGCGCTGATCGACGAGGTCGAGAAGGCCGAGCGCGAGCGCGCCGAGCGCGAAGCCCTGGAATGGGCCGCGGCCGAGGTGGTGGCCGACGAGGACATGTCCAAGAACGACGACTGACCGCGCCGCCGCGTCGCGAGCGTCCTGCGAACAGCCCGCATCCGCGGGCTGTTTCGTTTTGCGGGTTTGCCGTCCACGCGCCGCTGGCATAGTCTTTCCGCATGAACCCAGGCCCTTCCGCCCAGGTCGCCAACGCCGCGCCGCCGCCGCCGCCGGCCGACGAGGGCGTCCCCGACTACGTCCTTCAGCTCGAACGCAGCGCCAGCTATCTGCCTGCCGAGCAGATCCCGCTGCTGCGCCGCGCCTGGGAGGTCGGGGCGGCCGCGCACGCGGGGCAGACCCGCAAGTCGGGCGAGCCGTACATCACCCATCCGGTGGCGGTGGCCGGGGTGCTGGCCGAGCTCGGCCTGGACGTGGAGGCGCTGATCGCGGCGATCCTGCACGACACCATCGAGGACACGCCGCTGACCCGCGCCGAGCTGGCCGCCGAGTTCGGCGAGGCGGTGGCCGAACTGGTCGACGGCGTCACCAAGCTGGACAAGCTCAAGTTCCGCGACCGCCAGGAAGCGGCCGCCGAGAGCTTCCGCAAGATGCTGCTGGCGATGTCGCGCGACCTGCGCGTGATCATGATCAAGCTCGCCGACCGCCTGCACAACATGCGCACGCTGGGCGCGCAGAGCGCCGAGGCGCGCAGCCGCATCGCCCGCGAGACCCTGGAGATCTACGCGCCGATCGCCCAGCGCCTGGGCATGAGCCTGATGAAGTCCGAGCTGCAGAACCTCGGCTTCCGCGCCCTGCACCCGTGGCGCCACGCGATCATCGAAAAGCACATCCGCAGCCAGCCGGTGGTGCGCCGCGAGTCGATGGCGCAGGTGGAAGTGCAGTTGTCGCAGCGTCTGGCCAAGGAAGGGCTGGAACACCGGCTGGTGAGCCGGATCAAGACGCCGTGGAGCATCTACAACAAGATGCGCGACGAGAACAAATCCTTCGATCAGGTGATGGACGTGTTCGGCTTCCGCCTGGTGGTGCGCGGCGTGCCGGACTGCTACCACGCCCTCGGTGCGGTGCATGCCACCTTCAAGCCGCTGGACGCGCGTTTCCGCGATTTCATCGCCATTCCCAAGGCCAACGGCTACCAGTCGCTGCACACGGTGCTGTTCGGCCCCTACGGCTCGCCGATCGAGGTGCAGATCCGCACCGAGGAGATGGACCTGATCGCCGAACGCGGCGTCGCCGCGCACTGGACCTACAAGTTCGGCGGCGATTCGCCCAACAGCGCGCAGAGTCGCGCGCATGCGTGGATCGTCGAACTGATCGAATCGCAGCGCGCCGCCGGCTCGTCGCTGGAGTTCCTGGACAACGTCAAGGTCGATCTGTTCCCGGACGAGGTCTACCTGTTCACGCCCAAGGGCAAGATCCTGGCGCTGCCGCGCAACTCCACGGCGCTGGACTTCGCCTATGCGGTGCATACCGACGTCGGCAACCGCGCGGTGGCCTCGCGCGTGGACAAGAAACTGGTGCCGCTGCGCACCAAGCTGGTCAGCGGGCAGACGGTGGAAGTGATCACCGCGCGCTCGGCCACGCCCAAGCCGCAGTGGCTGGAGTTCGTGGTCAGCAGCAAGGCGCGCACCGCGATCCGCCACCAGCTCAAGCAGCTCGAGCACGAGGACGCGGTGCAGCTCGGCCATCGCATGCTCGACCGCGCGCTGGAGGCGATGGACAGCTCGCTGGAGCGGCTGCCCAAGGGCCGCCTGGATTCGTTCCTCAGCGAACACCGCTATCCGCGCCTGGAGGCGCTGCTGGCCGACGTGGCGCTGGGCAACTGGATGCCCAACCAGGCGGCGCAGGCGCTGATGGCCTATGCCGAACTGCGTGGTGGCGGCCATTCCAAGCACTCGCAGGAAAAGATCCTGATCAACGGCACCGAGCGCGGCGTGGTCAGCTTCGCCAACTGCTGCCAGCCGATTCCCGGCGACGAGATCATGGGCTACCACACCGCCGGCAAGGGCATCGTGGTGCATCGCCTGGACTGTCCGAACCTCGCCGAACTGCGCAAGTCGCCCGAGCGCTGGGTGCCGATCGGCTGGGACAGCAGCGTCATCGGCGACTACGACACCGCGCTGGTGGTGGAGGTGGAGAACCGCACCGGCGTGCTCGCGCAGCTGGCCGCGGCGATCGCGCAGAGCCAGTCCAACATCGAGCGCGTCGACTACCTGGACCGCGACTTCAACGCCGCGGTGCTGCGCTTCAACATCCAGGTGCGCGACCGCAACCACCTGGCCGAAGTGATGCGCCGGCTGCGGCGCTTGAATGCGGTGCAGAGCGTGCGTCGCCAGTAAGGCGTCGGGATTGGGGAGTCGGAGCGCGCCTGGCCTTGGCGTCGTAGGAGCGGGCAAAGTGGATACCCGCGGCATGCCTGGCGGGCACGCTGTTCCCGATTCCCGATTCCCGATTCCCGATTCCCCAATCCCCAATCCCCAATCCCCAATCGCGCGCGCCAGCTAAACTAGGCGGACATTCTTCCAACGGAGTCGCCATGTCCCGCCAGATCATCCATACCGACCGAGCACCGGCCGCGATCGGCCCGTATTCGCAGGCCGTGCGTGCCGGCAACACCGTGTACTTCTCCGGGCAGATCCCGCTGGATCCGGCCACCGGCGAGATCGTCGCCGGCGACATCGCCGCGCAGGCGCGCCGCGCCTTCGACAACCTGCAAGCGGTGGCCGAGGCGGCCGGCGGCTCGCTGGACCGCATCGTGCGCCTGGGGCTGTACCTCACCGACCTGGCGCAGTTCGCGCAGGTCAACGCGGTGATGCAGGACTACTTTCAGGCGCCGTTCCCCGCGCGTTCCACCATCGAAGTGTCGGCGCTACCCAAGGGCGCGGGCTTCGAGGTGGACGCGGTGATGGTGCTGGACTGATCCCCAGCCGTGCCGCGCGTGCAGGTTCCGGCGCCGGCGCTGTCGGCGGCAGGCGAGGTGCCGCTGACCACGCTGCCCGGCGTCGGTCCCAAGCTGGCCGAGAAGTTCGCCGCGCGCGGCCTGTCCACGCTGCAGGACCTGTGGCTGCACCTGCCGCTGCGCTATGAGGACCGCACCCGCCTGACCACGGTGGCGGCACTGCAGCCGGGTGTGCCGGCGCAGATCGAAGGGCGGGTGCAGGCGGTGGACCGCGGCTTCCGCTACCGGCCGATGCTGCGCGTGGCGGTGGCCGACGACTCGCGCGGCACCCTGGTGCTGCGCTTCTTCCAGTTCCGCGCCGCGCAGGCGGCGCAGTTCGCGGTCGGCGTGCGTTTGCGCGCGTTCGGCACGCCCAAGCCGGGCCAGCACGGGCTGGAGTTCGTGCATCCCAGCTATCAGCTCCTCGGCGAGGACGGCGACGCGGCGCTGGGCGATCGCCTGGATCCGGTGTATCCGGCGGTGGAGGGCGTCGGCCCGGCGACCGTGCGCCGGCTGATCGGGCAGGCGCTGGACCGGCTGCCGGAGGAGGCGGCGCTGGAACTGCTGCCGGCCTCGCTGCTGGCCGAACTCGGCCTGCCGTCGCTGCGCAGCGCGCTGCTGGTCGCGCACCGGCCGCCGCCGCAGGCCGACCTGGCCGCGCTCGCCGCCGGCCTGCATCCGGCGCAGCAGCGCCTGGCGCTGGAAGAACTGCTCGCGCATCACCTGAGCCTGCGTCGCCAGCGCATCGCCCTGCAGTGCCAGCCGGCGCCGTCGCTGCGCGGCCGCGGGGCGCTGGCCAAGCGTTTGCAGCAGTCGCTGCCGTTCCGACTCACCGGCGCGCAGCAGCGCGTGTTCGCGCAGATCCGCGCCGACCTGGAACGGCCGGTGCCGATGCTGCGGCTGGTGCAGGGCGACGTCGGCAGCGGCAAGACCGTGGTCGCGGCGCTGGCGGCGATGCTGGCGGTGGACAAGCGCAAGCAGGCGGCGCTGGCGGCGCCGACCGAACTGCTCGCCGAACAGCATCTGGCCAACCTGCGCGGTTGGCTGGAGCCGCTGGGCGTGCGCGTGGCCTGGCTGGCCGGCAAGGTCACCGGCAAGGCGCGCAGCGCGACCCTGGCGCAGATCGCCTCGGGCGAGGCGCAGGTGGTGGTCGGCACGCACGCGCTGATGCAGGAGGCGGTGCGCTTCCACGACCTGGCGCTGGCCATCGTCGACGAGCAGCATCGCTTCGGCGTGCACCAGCGCCTGGCGCTGCGCGACAAGGGCGCCTCGGGCGCGGGCGTGCCGCACCAGTTGGTGATGACAGCCACGCCGATCCCGCGCACGCTGGCGATGGCCGCATATGCCGACCTGGACGTGTCCTCGATCGACGAACTTCCGCCGGGGCGCACCCCGGTGCAGACCATCGTGCTCAATGCCGAGCGTCGTCCGGAGCTGGTGCAGCGCATCCGCGTGGCCTGCGCGGAAGGCCGCCAGGCGTACTGGGTCTGCACCCTGATCGAAGAGGCCGAGGACAACGCCAAATCCGCGCAGGGCGGTGCCGGCAACCGGCTCGAGGCCAGCGCCGCGCAGGCCACCTTCGAGGCGCTGTCGGCGCAGTTGCCGGAGCTGCGCGTGGGCCTGGTGCATGGGCGCATGAAGCCGGCGGAGAAGCAGGCGGCGATGCGCGCGTTCAAGCAGGGCGAGATCGACCTGCTGGTCGCCACCACCGTCATCGAGGTCGGCGTGGACGTGCCCAATGCCTCGCTGATGATCATCGAGAACGCCGAACGCCTGGGCCTGGCGCAGTTGCACCAGCTGCGCGGGCGGGTCGGGCGCGGCGCGGCCGCCTCCAGTTGCGTACTCATGTACCAGGCGCCGCTGTCGGCGATGGCGCGGCAGCGCCTGGAAACCATGCGCCAGACCAACGACGGCTTCGTCATCGCCGAGAAGGACCTGGAGCTGCGCGGGCCGGGCGAACTGCTCGGCACCCGCCAGACCGGTCTGGCCGCGTTCCGCGTGGCCGACCTGGCCCGCGACGCCGGCCTGCTGCCGCGCGTGCATGCCCTGGCCGACCGGCTGCTGGAGGAGGCGCCGGTCGTGGCCGACCGCATCGTCGCGCGCTGGGTCGGCGGCGCGGTGCGGTTTGCCGGGGCGTGAGGGGCGGGGATTCGGCATCGGGGAGTGGGGATTGGCAAACGCGGCATCGCCACGTCTTCGTTCGTAGGTCGCGGCTGAAGCCGCTCCTGCGACGGAGAGTCGTGCGGCCGCTTCTCACGAATCCCCACTCCTGACTCCCCAATCCCGGCTCCTTCCCATGCCCGCGCCGCAGTGCCAGACTCGGTGGCCGAACGGACGAGCGAAACGACGCATGAGCGACAAGATTCCCCTGTTGATCGATACCGACCCCGGCGTGGACGATGCGCTGGCGCTACTGATGGCGTTCGCCGATCCGCGCCACGAGGTGGTCGGGCTGACCATCGCCGCCGGCAACGTCGGGCTGCGCCACACCGTGCGCAATGCGCTGAAGCTGTGCGAAGTGGCCGGGCGCGAGGATGTGCCGGTGTTCGCCGGCTGCGCCGATCCGCTGCTGCATCCCTCGGTGGACGCCGGGCACGTGCATGGCCAGGACGGCTTCGGCGACGTCGACCTGCCGCCGGCCGCGCGCGGGGCCGAGGCCGAGCATGCCGCGCTGGCGATCCTGCGCCTGTCCCACCAGTACGCCGGGCGCCTGCTGCTGGTCGCGCTGGGGCCGCTGACCAACATCGCGCTGGCGCTGAAGCTGGACCCGACCCTGCCGCAGCGCGTGGGCCGCTTCCTGGTGATGGGCGGGGCGATCACCTGCCACGGCAACATCACCCCGGCCGCCGAGTTCAACATCGCCTTCGATCCGGAGGCCGCGCACATCGTGTTCAAGGCATTCCCGCACATCGAGGTCGCCGACTGGGAGGCGACGGTGGCGCACGGCCTGCCGCACCGCGAGGTCGAGCAGTGGCTGGCGGTGGATGCGCCCAAGGCGCGCTTCTACGAGCTGATCTCGCGCAAGACCCGGCTGTGGTCGGAAGACGCGCGCGGCGAGCACTGGTATGCGGCCGACGCGCTGGCGATGGCCTGGGCGCTGCAGCCCGAGGGCGCCGAGGAAGTGCAGGCGCGGCCGTTGCAGATCGAGCTGTCCGGGGTGCACACCCGCGGCGCCACCCTGGTCGACTGGAACCGCCAGCTGGGCCTGCCGGACAACGCGACCATGCTCATCCGCTACGACCACGCCCGCTTCCTGGGACTGGCCCGCGCGGCGGTCGGCGCCGGTTGAGCCTGTCGGACCGGGCGGCACCTCCGGGGCAGGGCGCCCCGGGCGACGTCAGCGCACCTGCCCGAACGTAAACGTTGCGTGGAGGGCAGGAGCGCTGTTATAGTTTCCCTCTTGTCCAGCAGCCACCTACGGTGCGAGCCCATGAAGGCCGACATCCATCCCCAGTACCGCGACGTCGTGTTCCACGATGTCACCTCCGATTTCAAGATCCTGACCCGTTCGACCATGTCCTCGAAAGAGACGGTCAAGTGGGAAGACGGCGAAGAGTACCCGCTGATCAAGGTCGAAATTTCCTCGGCTTCGCACCCGTTCTACACGGGCAAGCACAAGGTCATCGACACCAGCGGCCGTATCGACAAGTTCCAGAAGCGCTACGCGCGCTGATCGGAACCGTCGGACGGAAGTAAAGCGACGGCCGCTTGCGCGGCCGTTTTGCTATCCGCTGTCTCCTCCCGGCGCGAATGCGCCGGTGGCCTCCTCCCGCGATAGTGCGGCGAGGATGCAACGCTGTGTCGCTTTCCCGCCGCCATCGTGCCGCGGGGGCGATGAGCGACGACGCAAATGCTGCTGTGCGATAATGGCGCGATCCGTGGCGATTGCCGTGGACTTCCTTCACGCGTCTGTTCGCAACGTAATCGGACAGGCGCCTTCCATCGAGGAGCGCACACTGTGTCCGATCTTGATCAGGTCACGTTGAACGCCGGCGACAAGTCGGTCGTTCTTCCGGTACTCAAGCCCACCCTGGGCAACGATTGCGTCGACATTTCCAAGTTGACCAAGGAGACCGGTTTCTTCACCTACGACTCGGGCTTCACCGCGACCGCCAGCTGCAAGTCGGCGATCACCTACATCGACGGCGACAACGGCGTGCTGCTGTACCGCGGCTACCCGATCGAACAGCTGGCCGAGAAGTCCAACTTCCTCGAAGTGGCCTACCTGCTGATGAACGGCGAGTTGCCCACCGCCGACGAATTCAAGAAGTTCGACCACGAAGTGACGCATCACACGATGATGCACGAGTCGCTGAAGAACTTCCTCGGCGGCTTCCGCCACGACGCGCATCCGATGGCGATGATGGCCGGTACCGTGGCCTCGCTGTCGGCGTTCTACCACGACACCCTCGACCTCAACGATCCGGAGCAGCGCCGCCTGGCCGCGATCCGCCTGATCGCCAAGGTGCCGACGATCGCCGCCGCCGCCTACCGTTATTCGATCGGCTGGCCGATCCGCTACCCGCGCAACAACCTCGGCTACGTCGAGCGCTTCCTGCACATGATGTTCGAGGTGCCGAGCGAGCAGCTGCAGATGAACCCGGTCGTGGCCAAGGCCCTGGACCTGCTGTTCATCCTGCACGCCGACCACGAGCAGAATGCCTCGACCTCGACCGTGCGTCTGGTCGGTTCCACCGGCGCCAACCCGTACGCCTCGGTCGCCGCGGGCATCACCGCGCTGTGGGGCCCGGCGCATGGCGGCGCCAACGAAGCCGTGCTGAAGATGCTGGAAGAGATCGGCACCGCCGACAACGTCGAGAGCGCCGTGGCCAAGGCCAAGGACAAGAACTCGAGCTTCCGCCTGATGGGCTTCGGCCACCGCGTGTACAAGAACTTCGACCCGCGCGCGAAGATCATCCGCGAGATGACCCACAAGGTGCTGGGCGAGCTGGGCGTCAACGACCCGCTGCTGGAAGTGGCGCTGAAGCTGGAAGAGGCCGCGCTGAAGGACGACTACTTCGTGCAGCGCAAGCTGTACCCGAACGTCGACTTCTACTCGGGCATCATCTACAAGGCGCTGAACATTCCGGTGGAGATGTTCACCGTGATGTTCGCCATCGCCCGCACCGCCGGCTGGGTCTCGCACTGGCTGGAGCAGCAGGTCGATCCGGAAATGAAGATCGGCCGTCCGCGCCAGATCTACACCGGCTACGACAAGCGCGACTACACCAGCGCCGACAAGCGCTGATCGATCCCCTCACGGTGGTCCGCAACGCCCCGCCTCGCGCGGGGCGTTTTCGTTTGCGCGGGGGGCAGCGGGGAAGGGCCTGGCCGCCGTCGGGTCGCGCCCGCGGCGCGCCCGCACGATGGCGCGCCGCCCGCCTCAGCCATCGCGCGGTGCGTGGCCGCGTTCAGCCGTCCTGGTAGTCGGCGATGTCCTGCTCGGTCAGCAGTTGCCGCAATTGCGGCATCGAGGCGCGTCGCATCGGTTTTTCGTCGACCTGCGACAGCGGCGCCTGGCGCAGCGCGTCGTAGGGCAGCACGGTCAGGTCGAAGGTCAGCTCCTCGGCGGTGAACAGCCACACCGGGAAGTCCTCGCTGCGCTCGCGGTCCAGGCGCAGGCGACGGCTGCGCAGCTCGGCCGGGACGCGGTGCTCTTCGAGGAAGCGCGCCACCGCCTCGGCATCGTCGCTGTGCAGGTGCAGTTGCACCGGGCTGTTGGCGTCGGCGGTGCCGTCGTGCACCGGCCCGGCCAGGCGCGGCGCGAACGCGTGCAGGAAGTCCATCGCGCGCAGCGCCGCCTCGCGGCGCCGGCGCAGTTCGCCGGCATGGTCGGGGCCGGCGAACAGCCGCTGGTATTCGCGCAGGGCGTCCTCGATCTCGCTGTTGCGCGGCAGCGAGGCGTCGTCGTGGATGCCGAGCCGGTCGGCCGCTTTCAGCTTGGCCTGGTGGAAATCGCGGATGCCGCCTTCGGCCATCAGGCGGGCGGCTTCGTGCGCCAGCCGGCGGCGGCGTTCGTGCGTGCGGGTCCGGGCATGTTGCCGAGCGTGGTGCATGGAGCGCCTCCCCTCAAAGCCTGGCCCGACTGTACCGCAGCCTTGCGAAATTCGGGTGTAGCCGGCGGCGCTGCGTGCGACAGTCGCCGGCGGGGCGCGCGCCCGGCGCACTGCCCCCGGCGGGCGCCGGGGGCGTGGAGTGCGGCGCGATCAGAAGATGTCGAACGCCGCGTCGTCGGTCTTCTGGTCCTGCAGGCTTTCGTCGAACTGCTGGATGCGGTCCATGTCCTCGGTCTTGACCCACTCGGTGGCGCCGTTGAGGGTGACCTGGACCATGCCGCCCGGCGGATCGTTGCGGGCGATCGGCTGGTCCTTCAGCGCGACCCGCATGTAGTCGATCCAGATCGGCAGCGCCGCCTTGCCGCCGTACTCGCGGTAGCCGAGCGAGCGGTAGTCGTCGCGGCCGACCCAGACGGTGGTCACGTACGGCCCGCCGAAGCCGGAGAACCAGGCGTCGCGGTGGTCGTTGGTGGAGCCGGTCTTGCCGCCGACGTCCTCGCGGCCCAGCACCTTGGCCGGGGTGCCGGTGCCGCGCTGGACCACGTCGCGCATCATCGACACCAGCTGATAGGCGGTGCGTTCGTCGATGGCGCGCGGCGCCACCTTGGCCTCGGGGTCGGTGGGCTTTTCGGCTGCGGCCGCCGTGGCCGCGGTGGCCGCGGGCGCGGCCGGCTTGTCCGCCGGCGGCGGCGTCGCCGCGCCGAAGTTGAAGCCGTCGACCACCTGGCTGACCGGCGCGGCGTTGCCGCCGACGCTGCCGCAGCTGCGGCAGGCGGTCAGCGGATGCTCCTGGAACAGCACCTTGCCGTCGCGGTCGGTGACCTTGTCGATGATCCAGGTGTTGACCAGCGAGCCGCCATTGACGAACACCGTGTAGCCGCGGGCCACCGACAGCGGCGTCAGCGAGGCGGTGCCCAGCGACATCGACAGGTTCGGCGGCAGCTCGGCCTCCTGGAAGCCGAACTGGCTGATGTACTTGCGCGCGAAGTCCACGCCGATGGCGTCCAGCAGGCGCACCGAGACCAGGTTGCGCGACTGCACCAGCGCTTCGCGCAGGCGCATCGGGCCGCGGAAGCCGCCGCCGTCGTTCTGCGGCGACCAGGTCTTGCCGCGGCGGTCGCGGAACACCACCGGCGCGTCGAGCACGATCGAGGCCGGGTTGAAGCCCTTCTCGAACGAGGCCGCGTACAGGAAGGGCTTGAAGCTGGAGCCGGGCTGGCGCCGCGCCTGGGTGGCGCGATTGAACTTGTTGCCGGCATAGCTGAAGCCGCCGACCATGGCGCGCAGCGCGCCGTTGTTGGCGTCCAGCGAGACCAGCGCGGCCTGGGCGCGCGGGATCTGGGTGATCTCCCATTCGCCCGGCTTGTCGCCGGCCTGGATGCGCACCAGGTCGCCGCGCTTGAGCAGGGCGGCCGGGCTGCGTCCGGTCCAGCGGCTGGCGGCCACCGGCAGCACCAGCTCGGTCTTGTTGGCGAGCACCACGGTCGCGCTGCCGTCGCTGCCGGTGCTGGCGACGATGCTCGGCAGCATCCCGTCCTGCCCGTAGACGCCGCTCAGGTGGCTGGCCAGCGCCGCCGCATCGGCATTGGCGGGGACGTCGAAGTGCTTCTCCACGCCATGCCAGCCATGTCGACGGTCGTAGATGATCAGGCCCTCGCGCACCGCATGGTTGGCCGCGGTCTGCAGGGTCGAGTCGATGCTGGTGTAGACGTGGTAGCCCTTGTCCAGCACGTCGCCGCCGAAGCGCGCGATCATCTCCTGGCGGACCAGTTCGGCCACGTAGGGCGCCTCGACCTCGACCGGGCGTTCGTGCGGCGTGGCGTGCAT
The DNA here is from genome assembly GCF_056725085.1 of Xanthomonas sp. NCPPB 901. Lineage (NCBI taxonomy): Bacteria > Pseudomonadati > Pseudomonadota > Gammaproteobacteria > Lysobacterales > Lysobacteraceae > Xanthomonas > Xanthomonas sp. NCPPB 901. Next base: position 1,229,127 of record NZ_CM161511.1, read on the forward strand.
CGGCACCGCCTTGGCCGCCTCGGCCTCGGCCGGGGTGATGAAGCCCAGGGCGGCCATGCGGCTGAGCACGTAGTTGTCGCGGCGCTGCTTGGCGCGCTCGGGGTTGCTGATCGGGTTGCCGCTGGAGGGGAACTTGGGGATGCCGGCCAGCGAGGCCATCTCGTCCAGGCTCAGCTCGTTGAGCTTCTTGCCGTAGTAGTACTCGGCGGCGGCGGCGATGCCGTAGGCGCGGTTGCCGAAGAAGCTCTTGTTGAGATACAGCTCGAAGATCTCGTCCTTGCTCAGCTCGGCCTCGATCTTGCGTGCCAGCAGGATCTCCGCCAGCTTGCGGGTGTAGCTGTACTCCGAACTCAGGAAGAACTGGCGGGCGACCTGCTGGGTGATGGTGGAGCCGCCCGGCACGCGCTTGTCGTTGGTGGTGGCCAGCAGCCACACCGCGCGGGCGATGCCCTTGTAGTCGACGCCGCCGTGCTCGTAGAAACGGGCGTCCTCGGTGGCCAGGAAGGCCTGCTTCAGCCGCTCTGGCACGTCCTTCATGGTGATGGGGTAGCGCCGGGTCTCGCCGAACAGCGCCATCAGCTTGCCGTCGCTGGAGTAGACGTACATGGGCTCCTGCAGTTCGACCTTGCGCAGGGTCTGCACATCCGGGAGCTTGGAGGAGACGACGTAGTACAGCCCGCCTGCCACGGCGGCGCCGACCAGGCCGAGGAGGACGAACGTGACCAGCGCCCAGCGCAGCCAACGACGAAAACGGGGCATCGCGAGAGATTCCGATTGCAGATTTCTTGGGCGCAGAGTATAGAGTACGCCGGGGAACGGCTGGGGCCGGTTCCGGGGATGCGACGGGTTTGCTGCCGCAGGTCATGCCGTGACACGGATCGCGACATGCAACCGGGCGGTTGCCAATTGCAAAAAATTTGTTATTAATGCGCTGGCGCAACATTGGCGCCCAAATGCCCGCCGGCAGGGGAAAATCCGTGGGGCTTATCCCAAAGAGTCAGCAACCGCTGATCGGCATCGACATCAGTTCTACCGCAGTCAAGCTGCTGCAGCTTTCGCGTAACGGCAACCGGTTCCGCGTCGAGCATTACGCCGTCGAACCCTTGCCGCCCAATGCCGTGGTCGAAAAGAACATCGTCGAGGTCGAGGCGGTGGGCGAGGCGATCCGTCGCGCCGTGACCCGTTCCGGCACCCGCGCCAAGCATGCCGCGGCGGCCGTGGCCGGTTCGGCGGTGATCACCAAGGTGATCCCGATGCCGGCCGAGCTGGACGAGAGCGAGCTGGAAGCCCAGGTCGAGCTGGAGGCGGTGAACTACATCCCGTATCCGATCGAGGAAGTGAACCTGGATTTCGAGGTGCTGGGCGTCATCCCCAACAACCCCGAGATGGTGCAGGTGCTGCTGGCCGCCTCGCGTTCGGAGAACGTGGAACTGCGCCAGTCGGCCCTGGAACTGGGCGGCCTGGTGGCCAAGGTGATGGACGTGGAGGCCTTCGCGGTCGAGAACGCCTTCGCGCTGGTGGCCAGCGAGCTGCCGGTGGCCGCCGACGGCATCGTCGCCCTGGTCGACATCGGCGCCACCATGACCACCCTCAATGTCCTGCGCGGCGGGCGCAGCCTGTACAGCCGCGAACAGGTGTTCGGCGGCAAGCAGCTGACCGACGAAGTGATGCGCCGCTATGGCCTGACCTACGAGGAAGCCGGCATGGCCAAGCGCCAGGGCGGGCTGCCGGAGAGCTACGAGGTCGAGGTGCTGGAACCGTTCAAGGAAGCCACGGTGCAGCAGATCAGCCGCCTGCTGCAGTTCTTCTACGCCGGCAGCGAATTCAACCGGGTCGACCACATCGTGCTGGCCGGCGGCTGCGCCGCCCTGGTCGGATTGCCGGAGATGGTGGAGGAGCAACTGGGCGTGGCCACGGTGGTCGCCAACCCGTTGGCGCAGATGACCCTGGGGCCGAAGGTCCAGGCGCATGCGCTGGCCCAGGATGCGCCGGCGCTGATGATCGCCACCGGCCTGGCGCTGAGGAGCTTCGACTGATGGCGAAGATCAATCTGCTGCCCTGGCGGGCGGAACGGCGCAAGCAGCGCGAACGCGAGTTCTATTCGATGCTTGGCCTGGCCGCATTCGCCGGGGTGTTGCTGGCGGCGCTGATCTGGTTCTACTACGACCTGCAGATCAGCGGCCAGAACGAGCGCAACGCCTACCTGCAGAGCGAGATCGAGAAGGTCCAGGCGCAGAACAAGGAAATCGACACCCTCGACGAGAAGAAGCGCCGGCTGCTGGCGCGCAAGCAGGTCATCGAGGAGCTGCAGGCCAAGCGCTCGCAGATGGTGCATCTGTTCGACGCGCTGGTGCGGACCATCCCCGACGGTGTGGTGCTGACCTCGGTGAAGCAGGAAGGCGACACGCTCACCCTGGAAGGCCGCTCGCAATCCAATGCCCGGGTCAGCAACTACATGCGCAATCTCGAAGGCTCGGGCTGGATGACCAATCCGGAGCTGACGGTGATCGAGGCCAAGGCCCAGGAGAAGGAAGCCAAGGGGCCGATCGTCGACACCAAGGCGTTGCCGTACGTGTTCACGCTGCGGGTCAAGCTGCCGGTGCCGGGCGAGGGCGTCGATCCGGCCGCCGATGCGACGCCACCTGCCGGCCCCGCGACGCCCGCGCCCCCCGCCGGCGCACCGGGCGCCCCTGCACCTGCGGCGGGCAGCCCTGCCGCACCGGCACCGGCCACTGCGCCGGCACCGGCCGCCACGCCAGCGCAACAGGGACCGGCGTCATGAGCAAGAAATTCAATATCAAAGAGCTGGATTTCAACAACATCGGCAGCTGGCCGCAGCAGGCCAAGATCGTGTTCTGCGTGCTGGTGACCCTGTTCATCCTGGCCATCTCGTGGTTCCTGCTGATCAGCGGCAAGAGCGATGAGCTGGAAGGGCTGGAACAGAAGGAAACCGAGCTGCGCGCCACCTTCGAGAAGGAACAGAGCCGTGCGGTGAACCTGCAGCCGCTCAAGCAGCAGCTGGTGCAGATGGAGCAGGTATTGCAGCAGATGCTGCGGCAGTTGCCGAGCAAGACCGAGATGCCCGACCTGATCATCGACATCTCGCAGACCGCGCTGTCCAGCGGCCTGACCAACGAGCTGTTCCAGCCGGGCCCGGAGTCGCCGAAGGAGTTCTACGCGGAGAAGCCGATCGCCTTGCGCATGGTCGGCAGCTACCACCAGTTCGGCGCCTTCGTCAGCGGCGTGGCGTCGCTGCCGCGGGTGGTGATCCTGACCATGCACGACATCAACCTGAAGCCGCGCGACAAGAGCAACGGCATCACCGCGCGCGGCGAATTGGAACTGTCCGGCACGGTCAAGACCTATCGCTATCTGGACGACAAGGAAATGGCCGAACAGGAGCAGGCCGCGGCGGCCGCGAAGAAGGCCGGCAAGCAAGGCGGTGGTGCATGAGCCGGCAGCCTCGCATGGTCAAGATGCTTGCCGCGGTCGCGCTGGCGCTGGTGCTTGGCGGTTGCGGCCGCAGCATCACCAGCACGCCGGGCGATGCGCCCAATCTGGAGAACTGGGTGAAGGAAGTGCGCGCCCGACCGGCGCAGCCACTGGAGCCGTTGCCGGTGATGCAGCAGTTCGAGACCTTCGAGTATGCGGCGCAGGGTCTGCGCGATCCGTTCAGCGATGCCTGGGCCAGCCCCGACGGCAGCAGCGGCCTGCGCCCGGATCCGAACCGCCGCAAGGAGCCGCTGGAACAGTTCCCGCTGGACAGCCTCAACATGGTCGGCACGCTCGGCAGCGGCGCGGGCCAGGTGGCGCTGGTGATGGCACCGGACAAGGTGACCTACCGCGTGCGTCCGGGCGTGTACATGGGGCAGAGCGATGGCCGCGTGACCGGGGTGCACGAGGATCGCATCGATTTGATTGAACTGGTGCCGGATGGCGCCGGCGGCTGGCTGGAACGTCCCGCCTCCGTCGCGCTGGACGATCAATGATTGATTATGGGGATAGCACGATGACTTTTTCCAAAGCCCTGAGCTTGCGCCCCATCCGGCGCCACGCGACGATGCGGCTATGCGCGTTGGGGTTGGCGGCGATGCTCGGGAACGCGGTCGTCGCCAGCGCGACGCCGGCCGCCGCGCCTGCTGCCGCGCCCGCCGCAGCTGCGACGGCGCCGGCCAAGCTCACGGTGTCGAAGATCGACTTCAAGCGCGGCGACGGCGGCGCGGGACGGCTGATCCTGTCCTTCAGCGGGACCGGCGCCAGCCCGGATCTGCGCACCCAGGGCAACAGCGTCGTGGTCGACGTCGGCAACGCGACGCTGCCGCCGGAGTTGCAGCGGCCGCTCAACGTCACCGACTTCGCCACCCCGGTGCAGCGCATCGACGCCAAGCCGTACGCCGGCGGTGCCGAGCTGGTGCTGAACACCAATGGCCCGTTCGAATCGATGGCCTACCAGTCGGGCAGCGACTACGTGGTCGAGATCACCCCGCGCGCCGCCGCGCCGGCGGTGGGCGCGGTCACCGCGACCACGGTCAGCCAGGCCGCCGCGCAGGTGGCCGCCCGCGGCTACAGCGGCAAGCCGGTGACCTTCAACTTCCAGGACGTGCCGGTGCGCACGGTGCTGCAGCTGATCGCCGAGGAATCCAATCTCAACATCGTCGCCTCCGACACCGTGCAGGGCAGCGTCACCCTGCGCCTGGTCAACGTGCCGTGGGACCAGGCCCTGGACATCGTGCTGCGCGCCAAGGGCCTGGACAAGCGCCGCGACGGCAAGGTGATCTGGGTCGCGCCGCAGCAGGAGCTGGCCAAGTTCGAACAGGACAAGGAAGACGCGCGCATCGCGATCGAGAACCGCGAGGACCTGGTCACCGACTACGTGCAGATCAACTACCACAGCGCCACGGCGATCTTCAAGGCGCTGACCGAGGCCAAGGGCATCGGCGGTGGCGGTGGCGGTGGCGGCGGCTCGGGTGGCAGCAACAGCCAGAACGACAACGGCTTCCTGTCGCCGCGTGGACGCATCGTCGCCGACGAGCGCACCAATACGTTGATGATCAGCGACATCCCCAAGAAGGTCGCGCAGATGCGCGAGCTGATCAACGTGATCGACCGGCCGGTCGACCAGGTGCTGATCGAGGGCCGCATCGTCATCGCCACCGATACCTTCGCCCGCGATCTGGGCGCGCGCTTCGGCATCGCCGGTCGCCGGCAGTACGGCGACAACACCGGCGTGGTCAGCGGCAACCTGGCCAACAACACGTCGATCCTCAACAACAGTGTGCACAACATCCCCAGCGGGCTGAACTTCAACATGCCCGCCGGCACCTTCACCAACGGCACGCCGGGTGCCATCGCCTACACCTTGCTGGGCGCCAACTTCTCGCTGGACATGGAATTGTCGGCGCTGCAGGAAGAGGGCCGCGGTGAGGTGCTCTCCAATCCGCGTATCGTGACGTCCAACCAGCGCGAGGCGGTGATCCGGCAAGGCAAGGAAATCGGCTACGTCACGGTCACCGGCGGCACCGGCGGCACCGCTGCCACCCCGAACGTGCAGTTCAAGGAAGTGCTGCTGGAACTGAAGGTGACGCCGACGATCACCGACGACAATCGCATCTTCTTGAACATGAATGTCAAGAAGGACGAGGTGGAGCGCTACGTCACCCTGCCGCTGTACGGCACGGTCCCGGAAATCAATCGCCGCGAGATCAACACCGCGGTGCTGGTCGACGACGGGCAGACCGTGGTGATCGGCGGCGTCTACGAGTTCACCGACCGCAGCAGCGTTGCCAAGGTGCCGTTCCTGGGCGACATCCCGTTCCTGGGCAATCTGTTCAAGCAGCGTGGCCGCAGCAAGAGCAAGGCGGAACTGCTGATCTTCGTGACCCCGAAGGTGATGCGCGTGGCCAAGCGCGCCGGCTGATCGGCGCGGACAAGGCGGGATCCTCCGACGGGAGAGGCGCAGGCCTCTCCCGTCGGCGTTTGCGGGCCATGGTGGATGAGGAAATCCTGAATTCGCAGCACGCCAGGTCGGCCGCGCGCGGAACCATTTCCCCCGGCGATCGGTCAGACTGCACAAATGAACACGCCATCCCCAACCCTCGCTTCCCCGCCGGCCGCGCCCGAGCAGCAGCGCCTGCACGCCGCGTTTGTCGCCCTGCGCGACGGCCTGTCCCAAACCATCATCGGCCAGTCGGCGCTGGTAGAGCGCCTGCTGATCGCGCTGCTCGCCGACGGCCATCTGCTGGTCGAAGGCGCGCCCGGCCTGGCCAAGACCACCGCGATCCGGGCCCTGGCGTCGCGCCTGGAAGCGGACTTCGCCCGCGTCCAGTTCACCCCCGATCTGCTGCCGGCCGACCTCACCGGCACCGAGGTGTGGCGTCCACAGGAGAGCCGCTTCGAGTTTCTGCCCGGGCCGATCTTCCATCCGATCCTGCTCGCCGACGAGATCAACCGTGCGCCGGCCAAGGTGCAATCGGCGCTGCTCGAGGCGATGGGCGAGCGCCAGGTCACCGTCGGTCGGCATACCTATGCGCTGCCCAAGCTGTTCCTGGTGATGGCGACGCAGAACCCGATCGAACAGGAAGGCACCTTCCCGCTGCCGGAAGCGCAACTGGACCGCTTCCTGATGCATGTGCGGATCGGCTATCCGGAAGCGGCGGCGGAAGCGGAGATCCTGCGCCTGGCGCGCGAGCGCGCACGCGAGACGCTGGAGGCCGGCGAGGCACCGCCGCCGCGCATGCCGCTGGAGGATGTGTTCGCCGCACGCCGTGCGGTGCTGGCGCTGCACATGGCGCCGCCGCTGGAGCGCTATCTGATCGAACTGGTGCTGGCCTCGCGCGATGCCAGCGGCTACGACGCGGCGTTGGCGCGGCGCATCGCGTGGGGCGCGAGCCCGCGCGGTTCGATCGCGCTGGAGCGCTGCGCCCGCGCCCGGGCCTGGCTGGCCGGGCGCGATTTCGTCACGCCCGACGATGTGCGTGCGGTCGCCGCCGATGTGCTGCGCCACCGCGTGCTGCCCAGCTACGAGGCGACCGCCGAAGGCTGGGACGGCGATCGCCTGGTCGCCGCGTTGCTGGACAAGGTGCCGCCGCCGTGAACGCACGCCGCCACGTCCGGTTGCCCGCCGCCCGCGTTCACGCGGAGTAACGACGATGGCACCGCAGCCGACCGCGCCTGGCCTGCCGCACGCCGCTGCGCCGGCCGAGGCGGGGATCCGTCCCAGCCTGGCCGAACTGGTGGCCCTGCGCGCCGCTGTCGCGCGCGTACCGCCGCCGCGTCGGGGCCGCCATGGCCTCAGCGGCGCCGCACCGTCGCCGATGCGCGGGCGCGGCATGGAGTACGCCGAATCGCGCGAGTACGTGGCCGGCGACGACGTGCGGCACATCGACTGGCGGCTCACCGCGCGCAGCGGCCGCACCCACACCAAGGTGTTCCAGGCCGAGCGCGAACGGCTCAGCCTGATCGTCGCCGATACCGCCCCGTCGCTGTATTTCGGCACCCGCGTGCGCTTCAAGTCGGTGCAGGCGGCACGTGCCGGGGCGGTGGCGGCGTGGGCGGCGCAGCGCCAGGGCGACCGCCTGGCCGCCTTGCGCGGCAGCCGCAGCGAAGCGCCGGTGCCACCCGCCTCGGGGCCGCGTGGCGTGCTGCGCGTCCTCGATGCGCTGGCGCGCTGGTATGCGCAGCCACCGCAGGACGATGCCGGTCTGGGCATGGCCCTGGATCACGCGGCCAAGCTGTTGCGGCCGGGGTCGCGTTTGACCGTGCTGGCCGATCCGGCCAGCGCGCAGGCCGTGCCCGCGGCGCGCTGGGCCGGGCTGGCGCTGCACAGCGACGTGGAGCTGCTGTTGCTCGCCGATCCATTGGAGCTGCAGCCGCCGCGTGCGGCCCTGCCGTTCTGGGCGAGTGGCCGCCGCGTGGAAGTGGACCTGCTGGCGAGCGCCGCGCAACAGCACTGGCGCGCGCAGTTCGTGCAGCCGCTGGAAACGTTGGCCGCGGAACTGCCGGGCCGCGGCGTACAGGTGCGGGTGCTGTTGAGCGACGTGCCCAGCGAATCGTGGTTGTTGCCGGCGCAGCGGGGGACCGTGTCATGAGTCCGCAGCAACTGCCCCTGCGCGATGTGCACCTGCCGCCGGCCCCGGCCTGGTGGCCGCCCGCACCGGGTTGGTGGATGCTGGCAGCGCTGTTGCTGCTGGTGATCGGCGCGGCGCTGTGGGTGTGGATGCGCCGGCGCCGGCGCGTGCAGCGCTGGCAGCGCCAGTTCGACGCGGCGGCACGCAGCGGTGAAGCGCCGGCGCAGGTGGCCGCGGTCTCGGAATTGCTGCGGCGCGCGGCGCAACGTCGCGATCCGGCCGCTGCGGTGTTGCAGGGCGAGGCCTGGTTGCGGTTTCTGGATGGCGACGACAAGCGCCAGCCGTTCTCCGCCGGCCCGGGCCGTGTGCTGCTCGACGGCGGTTATCGGCCCAGCGTGGACCCGGCGCAGGTGCAGGCGCTGTTGCCGCACGCGCAGCGCCGGTTCCTTGCGCTGATGGCGGCGCGGCGCGGAGGACGGCGATGAGCCTGTTGCCCTCGTCCTGGCAGAGCCTCAGCGACTTGGTGGCCGGTTTCGCTTGGCCGTGGATGTGGCTGGCGATGCCGCTGCCCTTGCTGGCCAAGCTGCTGTTGCCGGCACGGCGCGGCACGGCGCCGGCCTTGCGCGTGCCCTATGGCGAGCGCCTGCAGGCGGTGGCCGCCGCGCCGACGCGGGGCGGGCGGTGGCGGGCCAGCGTGTGGCTGGCCTGGCTGGCCTGGTTCTGCCTGTGCGCAGCCGCGGCGCGGCCACTGCAACTGGGCGAACCCATCGCGCCGCCGCAGCAGGCGCGGCAACTGATGCTGGCGGTGGATCTGTCCGGCAGCATGAGCGAGCCGGACATGAGCCTGGGCGGACGCGTGGTCGATCGCCTCACCGCGGCCAAGGCGGTGCTGGCCGACTTCCTCGACCGCCGCGACGGCGACCGCATCGGCTTGCTGGTGTTCGGCCAGCAGGCGTATGCGCTGACCCCGCTGACCGCCGACCTGGCCACGGTGCGCGACCAGTTGCGCGACAGCGTGGTCGGCCTGGCCGGACGCGAGACCGCGTTGGGCGATGCGATCGCGCTGGCGGTCAAGCGCCTGCGCGAGCAGAAGCAGGGCGAGCGGGTGTTGATCGTGCTCACCGACGGCGTCAACACCGCCGGCGTACTCGACCCGCTGAAGGCCGCCGAACTGGCCAAGGCCGAACATGTGCGCGTGTACACCATCGCCTTCGGTGGCGATGGCGGCATGTCGCTGTTCGGCCTGCCGATCCCTGGCGGCGGCGACGACCAGGTCGACGAGGACACCTTGCGCAAGATCGCGCAGGACACCGGCGGCCGCTTCTTCCGCGCCCGCGATACCGCCGAGCTGGCCTCGATCTATGCCGAGCTGGACCGGCTCGAGCCGGTGCGTTCGGCCGGTCCGGCGGTGCGGCCGCGGATCGAACGCTATGCCTGGCCGCTGGCCGCCGCGCTGGCGCTGGCGTTGCTGTCCTTCATCTGGCCCTGGAGGCGGCAATGACCCGCGTACTGGAATTCCTGCAGGCCCTGCACCTGTTGCGTCCGGAGTGGCTGTGGGCGCTGCTGTTGCTGCCGTTGCTGGCCTGGAGTTGGTGGCGCCGGCGCCGCCGCCGCGACATCATCTGGCGGCGTACGGTGGACCCGCACCTGCTGCCGCACCTGCTGGTGCGCGGTAGTGCCAAGGGCGGTGCCGGCCTGCTGCTGGGGGCGTTGGGCTACACGCTGGCGGTGCTGGCCCTGGCCGGGCCGAGCTGGCGCCAGGAACCGCAGCCGCTGTGGCAGGCGCACACGCCGTTGGTGATCGCGCTGGACCTGTCGGCGCAGATCGACGCGCGCGACCTGCCGCCGTCGCGGCTGTTGCAGGCGCGGGCCAAGCTGGCGCGGCTGCTGCACGAGCGCGCGGGCGGCGAAGTGGCGCTGCTTGCCTATGCCGGCGAGCCGTACACGGTCGCGCCGCTGACCGACGATGCGGCCAACGTGGGCCTGTTCCTCGATGCGTTGTCGCCGCAGGTGATGCCGGTGCCGGGGCAGCGCACGGACCTGGCGATCGACTGGGCGGCACAGTTGCTGCGCCAGGCCGGTTTCTCCCGTGGCGACATCCTGGTGCTCAGCGATCGGGCCGACGCGCAGGCGCAGCAGGCGGCGGCGCGCGCCGCCGGGCAGGGCTATCACGTGTCGGTGCTGGGCCTGGGCACCGCACAGGGCGCCGCCTACCGTGACGACCAGGGGCGGCTGGCGCATGCGCAACTGGATGCGGCCTCGCTGCGCGCGCTGGCGGCGGCCGGCGCGGGCCGCTATGCCGGCTTGACCCCCGACGACAGCGACCTGCGCGCGCTGGGCGTGCTGCGGCCGCAGGAAGCGGACGCCGGCACCGCCGACGACAGCCATGGCCGCGTGTGGCTCGACCAGGGCTATTGGTTGCTGCCGCCGCTGATGCTGCTGGCCTTGCTGGCGTTCCGCCGTCGCGGCGGTGCGGCGGTGCTGCTGCTGGTGTTGGCGCCGTGGGCGCTGCCGGGACCGGCTCAGGCGCAGACCACGGCGCAGCCGCAGGCCGCCGCTCCCGGTCCCGTTGCGGGCGGATGGTGGGAACGTGCCGACCAGGTGCGCCAGCAACACCTGGACGCGGGCGTGCAGGCCTATCGCAAGGGTAATTTCGCCGCCGCGCAACAGCAGTTCGAAGGCATCGACAGCGATGCCGGCTGGTACAACCTCGGCAATGCGCTGGCGCGCCAGGGCCGTTACGACGAGGCGATCGCCGCCTACGACAGGGCGCTGAAGCTGCATCCGCAGATGGCCGATGCGATCGCCAACCGCGCCGCGGTGGAGGCGGCGCGCAAGCGCCAGTCGTCGCAGAATGCGCAGTCCGGCCAGCAGGGCAAGGACGGTAAGCAGCAGAAGGACGGTAAGCAGCAGAAGGATGGGCAGTCGCAGAACGGCCAGCAGCAGAACGGCCAGCAAAAGAACGGTCAGCAGCAGAACGGTCAGCAGCAGTCGGGCCAACAGCAGTCGGGCCAACAGCAGAACGGTGCGCAGAAGGACCAGCAGCAGAACAACCAGCAGCAGAACAACCAGCAACAGGGCGGACAGCAACAAAATGGCCAGCCGCGGGACGGCCAGCAGGGACGCAGCGGTACCAAGGACGCGCAACAGGCGCCGCCCAAGCCCGGCGACGCGCAGGCGCAACAGCAGGCCGATGCGGCGCAGCGCCAGCAGATGCAGCAGGCCATGGCGCAGCAGGGCGGTACCGACAAACAGGCCGCCGAGCGCGCCGCTGCCGCTGCGAACGAGACGCCGCAACAGCGCGAGCAGCGCCAGGCGGTGGAGGCGTGGTTGCGGCGGGTGCCGGACGATCCGGGCAATCTGTTGCGCGCCAAATTCAGGCTGGAACACGAACGCAGGCAGCGGGAACAAGAACCATGATCCACTTCAGGCGACTCGGCCAGGAGGTGCGCGTCTACGCGCTACTGATGGGATTGGCCGCGCTGCTGCTGGCGCTGCCGGCAGGCGCCGCCACGCGCGCGTGGCTGGACCGCGACAGCGTCGGCGCCGGCGAGGGCGTGACCCTCAACATCGAGACCGACCAGGCGATGGCGACGCCGGACTACACGCCGCTGCGCGCGGAGTTCGGGCTGAGCAACGAGATCAAGAGCCGGCAGATGCAGATCGTCAACGGCGCGGTCTCGTCGACGTCCCTGTTCGGCGTGATGCTGACGCCGCGCAGTACCGGCACATTGCAGATCCCGTCGCTGCAGGTCGGCAACGAGCGTACCGCGCCGTTGCGGCTGCAGGTCGCGGCGGCCAGCGCCGCGGCGCCTGCCTCCGCCAACGCCGCTGTGCCGGCGCAGGTGGGCAACGCCGACGTGTTCGTGCAGACCGTCGTCGACGACGCGCGGCCCTACGTGCAGCAGAGCGTGGGCGTGGTGGTGCGGCTGTATCTCGGCGTGCCGCTGAGTTCGGGCGAACTGGACCTGGACACGCCGGCCGGCGCGTCGCTGCAGCGCGTCGGCGACGACATCCAGAATCGCCGCCAGATCGACGGGCGCATGTATACGGTGGTCGAGCGCCACTACCTGCTGGTGCCCGAGCGCAGCGGACCGCTGTTGTTGCCGGGCGCGCGGTTCAGCGGCCGCGGCCCCACCGGCTTCTTCGACGACTACTTCGGCCGCGGCGGCGAACTCAATGCGCGCGGCACCGCGCAGACCCTGCAGGTGCGCGCGCAGCCGGCCAATGCGCCGCAGCCATGGTTGCCGCTGCACGAACTGCGCCTGCGCTACACCGCCACGCCGCAGCGCGCCAAGGTCGGCGAGGCGGCCGACATCGTGGTCGAGGCCACCGCACGCGGCGCGACCCAGGCGCAGTTCCCCGAACTGCCCACGCCCAGCGTGGACGGCGCGCAGGTGTTCGCCGAGCCGCCGCAGGTGCAGGAACGCTTCGTCGACGGCAGTCCGCAGGTGACCGTCAGCCGCCGCTACTCGATCGTGCCGCAGGCGGCGGGTCCGCTGCTGGTGCGCGGCCTGCGCATGCCCTGGTGGGACGTCAGCGCCGGCGCCGCGCGCGAGGCCAGCCTGCCGGACCTGACCCTGCAGGTGCAGCCCGGACAGGGCGTGCCCGCGCCGGTGCCGGCCCCGGCCAGCCCGGCGGCGCCGGCGCCGAGCGTGGTGCCGGCCGACAATGCGGTGGCGCCGACGCACACGCTGCGGGGATGGCTGGCCGCGTCGTCGCTGTGGATGGCGCTGGCCACCGGCTTCGCGGTGTTGTGGCTGGCCACCCTGGTCTGGGCCTGGCGCCGCGCGCGCCGTGCGCGTGCCGTCGTGGCGTTGCCGGCCACGGCGCCCGGCGCGACATCGGCGCCTGCGCGCGCACGCGCCGCGCTGCCGGAGTTGCGCAAGGCCCTGGACAGCGGCGGCCTGGACGAGGTCGCGGCGATCCTGTGCGCGCAGGCCGGCGTCGCCGAGCTGGATGCGGTGGTGCGGCGCCTGGACGACCCGGCGCAGCGCGAGGCGGTCCTGCGCATGCAGCACGCGCGTTGGGGCGGTGGGGGCGATGTGGCCGGCGCGCGTGCCGCGTTGCGCGCGGCGTTCGCATCGGGTCCGCGCTGGCGCGCGGCAACGCGCGATGCGGCGGCAGACGAGCTGCCGCCGCTGTATCCCAAGCGCAACGCCTGAGCCGGGCGCGCGCAGCCCCGGCCACGCGCGCTGTCGCAGGCATTGCGGTTCGCCAGCGCCGCAAAGGGGGGCTGCGGAGTAGGCGCGGCGCGCAAGCCGATGCGCTCGCTGCGCAGCGCACCGTCGCGCGTTGGTCGATGCCTGCTTATGGTTTGTTAAGCTGCAGGTTCCTCCTTGCAAGGCGCACACCATGACCGACACCCCCGTGAAGGCCGAAACCGGCATGCCGTTGCATTGGAAAATGGCGATCGGCTTCGTCCTCGGGCTGGTGCTGGGGCTGGCGGTGCACCTGAGCGTTGGCGGCGATGCGGCCTGGGTGCAGGCGCTGACCAAGTACCTCACCACGCCGTTCTCCAAGCTGTTCCTCAACCTGATCTTCATGCTCATCGTGCCGCTGCTGTTCTCGGCGCTGGTGATGGGCATTTCGGAAATGGGCGACATCCGCGCGCTCGGCCGCATCGGCTGGAAGACGCTGGGCTATACCGTGGTGCTGTCCGGCGTGGCGGTGCTGCTCGGCCTGGTGTTGGTCAACGTACTCAAGCCCGGCATCGGCGTGGATCACGAACTGGCGCAGCAACTGCTGCAGCAGAACGTGGAGCGCGCCGCGCAGATCGTCGACCAGAGCAAGCACCAGCCGCACGGCATGGACATGCTGCTGTCGATCGTGCCCGACAACGTGGTCCAAGCGGCCTCCAGCAACGGCGCGATCCTGTCGCTGATGTTCTTCGCGGTGATGTTCGGCGTGGGCATGGTGCTCAGCGAAGACGCCAAGGTGGCGACGCTGCGCCGCGGCATCGAGGGCGTGTTCGAGATCTCGATGACCCTGATCGGGCTGGTGATCCGCCTGGCGCCCTATGCGGTGGCCTGCTTCATGTTCAACCTGGCGGCGCTGTTCGGCTTCGAGCTGCTGGTACGGCTGGGTGCCTACGTGGGCGTGGTGGTGCTGGCGCTGGGCCTGCACATGGTGGTGAGCTACGGCCTGGCGGTGCGCCTGGCCGGGCGCTCGCCGCTGTGGTTCTTCCGCGCCACCCGCGAGGCGACGGTGATGGCGTTCTCCACCGCGTCCAGCAACGCCACGCTGCCGACCGCGCTGCGCGTGGCCGACCAGATGGGCTTGCCGCACAAGGTCTCGCGTTTCGTGCTGACCGTGGGCGCCACCGCCAACCAGAACGGCACCGCGCTGTTCGAGGGCGTGACGGTGATCTTCCTGGCGCAGTTCTTCGGCGTGGAGCTGAGCATCGCGCAGCAGTGCATGGTGATGCTGGTGTGCATCCTGGGCGGCATCGGCACCGCCGGCGTGCCGTCGGGCTCGCTGCCGGTGGTGGCGCTGATCTGCGCGATGGTGGGCGTGGACCCGGTCGGCATCGGCATGATCCTGGGCGTCAACCATTTCCTGGACATGTGCCGCACCGCGCTGAACGTGACCGGCGACCTGGCCCTGACCACGCTGGTGGCCAAGGGAGAAGATGGCCGGGATTAGGGAGTCGGGATTCGGGATTGGTAAAGGCCGCAGCGTCGCGGCCGGACGGGCCACGCGTTGGACCGGCTTCAGCCGCGATGGGTGTCTGCTGGCAATGGCCCGTCGCGGCTGAAGCCGCTCCTACGCCATCTCGGGCGTCCAGCCGGTGACGCTACGAATCCCCAATCCCCAATCCCCAATCCCTGCCTGTGGGACAATAGCGGACCCGACGCCACGCGCCCGCTGCCGACAGATCCCTCATGACGACGCCTACCCGCCGCCAACTCGCCAACGCGATCCGTTTCCTTGCCGCCGATGCGGTCGAGGCCGCCAATTCCGGCCATCCCGGCATGCCGATGGGCATGGCCGACATCGCCGAAGTGCTGTGGAACGACTTCCTCAGCCACAACCCGAACAATCCGCACTGGTTCAACCGCGACCGCTTCGTGCTGTCCAACGGCCACGGCTCGATGCTGCAGTACGCGCTGCTGCACCTGTCCGGCTACGACCTGCCGATCGAAGAACTCAAGCGCTTCCGCCAGCTGCACAGCAAGACCGCCGGCCACCCCGAGCGCAGCGAGACCCCGGGGGTGGAGACCACCACCGGTCCACTCGGCCAGGGCTTCGCCAACGCGGTCGGTTTCGCGCTGGCCGAGAAGCTGCTGGCGCAGCGCTACAACCGTCCCGAGCACCAGATCGTCGACCACCGCACCTGGGTGTTCATGGGCGACGGCTGCATGATGGAAGGCGTCTCCCACGAGGCCGCCTCGCTCGCCGGCACCTGGGGCCTGGGCAAGCTGGTGGCGTTCTGGGACAACAACCATATTTCCATCGACGGCAACACCGCCGGCTGGTTCAGCGACAACACCCCGGCCCGCTTCGAGGCCTACAACTGGCACGTGATCCGCGACGTCGATGGCCAGGACGCCGACGCGGTCAAGGCGGCGATCGAGGCGGCCATCGCCGAGAGCGAGAAGCCGACCCTGATCTGCTGCCGCACCACCATCGGCTTCGGTGCGCCGACCAAGGCCGGCAAGGAGTCCGCGCACGGCGCCGCGCTGGGCAAGGAAGAACTGGAAGGCGCGCGCAAGGCGCTGGACTGGCCGTACGCGCCGTTCGAGATTCCGCAGGAGATCTACGACGGCTGGCGCGCCGGCGGTGCCGGCACGCTGCGCCAGGCCCAGTGGGAACAGGCCTTCGACAAGTACGCCAAGCAGTACCCGGCCGAAGCCGCGGAGCTGACCCGCCGCTCGCACGGCGAGCTGCCGGAGGACTTCCTCGCCCAGGCCGACGCCTACATCGCCAAGCAGGCCGCCGAAGGCCAGAGCATCGCCTCGCGCAAGGCCTCGCAGATGGCGATCGAGGCGTTCGCGCCGCTGCTGCCGGAGCTGGTCGGCGGTTCGGCCGACCTGGCGCATTCCAACCTGACTCTGTGGAAGGCCAGCAAGTCGGTCGCCAGCGACGACCCGAACGCCAACTACGTGTACTACGGCGTGCGCGAGTTCGGCATGACCGCCATCGCCAACGGCCTGGCGCTGCACGGCGGCTTCATTCCGTTCGATGCCACCTTCCTGGTGTTCAGCGACTACGCGCGCAACGGCGTGCGCATGAGCGCGCTGATCCCGGCGCATGCGATCCACGTCTACACCCACGACTCGATCGGCCTGGGCGAGGACGGCCCGACCCACCAGCCGGTGGAACACCTGGCGTCGCTGCGCTACATCCCCAACAACGACGTGTGGCGCCCCTGCGACACGGTGGAGTCGGCGGTGAGCTGGAAGGCCGCGATCACCCGCAAGGACGGTCCGAGCTGCCTGGTGTTCAGCCGCCAGAACCTACCGCACCAGCCGCGCAGCGCCGAGCAGATCAAGCTGATCGAACGCGGCGGCTACGTGCTGGCCGATGCCGAGGGCGGCGCGCCCGACGTGATCCTGATCGGCACCGGCTCGGAAGTCGGCCTGGCGGTGGAAGCCAAGCAGGCGCTGGATGCCGCGGGCCTGAAGACCCGCGTGGTGTCGATGCCCTGCACCGACGTGTTCGATCGCCAGGATGCCGCCTACCGCGAGTCGGTGCTGCCGTCGGCGGTGCGCAAGCGCGTGGCGGTGGAGGCCGGCGTCACCGCGTTCTGGCGCGCCTATGTGGGCCTGGACGGCGCCGTGGTCGGCATCGACAGCTTCGGCGCCTCGGCGCCGGCGAACGTGCTGTACAAGCACTTCCAGATCACCGCCGAGCACGTGGTGGCGGCGGCGAAGGCGTTGTAAGCCGGTTCCACGACGGGTGACGAAAAAGGCCGGCGCATGCCGGCCTTTTTCTTGCCCGTGCGGATGCGGCGCACGAGGGAAAAGCGGATCCGGTAGGAGCGGCTTCAGCCGCGACCGCCATTCCCGGGAACGCCTGTCGCGGCTGAAGCCGCTGCTACGACCACGCCATCGGCGCGATGTGCACCGGCGATGTGGTCAACCGCGCTTGCGCGGTTTGCTGCGCGGTGTCGCAGGTTTTCCAGCGGCGCTGCCGGGCTTCTGCGACGCCGCCAGTGCGCCAGCCTCCTGCAGCTGCTGCAGCCAGGACAATGCATCGACGTAGGACAGGAAGTGCTGCAGGTAGCCGGGCGAGAGCGTGCGCATCAGCGCCAGCGAGCGGTGCACCAGCACGCCGGAATTCAGCGGGCCGGCATCGGCGGGCGCCTGCTGCAGCGATTGCCGCAGCTGGCTGCGGCTGCGCAGTTCGGTCCACAGCCGGCGTGCCTCTTCGACGGCCGGCAGTTGCGGCGCGGCAAGACGCGCGGTGGCACTCGCGGGCGAGGGCGATGGCGCAGCGGCGTCTGCACCGATTGCGCCCGCCGCCGTGGCGGTGTCGGCGGCGGCATCCACGGCGGCGCCGACGCCGGCGTCGTGGCCGTTGCCGGCGGTGGCCGCAGCCGTCGTCGGCCGGTACTGCGCCAGCAAGGTGCCGAGCGGGCCGGGTTGGGGTGCGCGCGCCGCCGCATCGGCACTGGCATCGCCGGCGTCCTGCGCGGCCGCGGCCAGCGCCGCCGCGTAGGCGTCCAGCGAAGCGGACAGCTTCTGCTCCAGCAGTTCCCGCGCCTTGCCGTGCTGCGCCTGGGTGCGGCGCGCCAGCGCTTCGAGGAAGCGGAAGCGCAGCGGGTCCAGCCGCTCGGCACGCTGCGCGCGCCAGGCGGCGAGGCGGTCGGCGGCGGCGATCCGATCAGGGGGCATGCGGCGTCGCGGCGCTCTTGCGCAGGCGCGGCAGCGGCGCCATTTCCACGCGGCGGTTGCTGGCGCGTCCGGCCTCGTCGACGTTCGGCGCCACCGGCTGCTGCGCGCCGAAGGCCGCGGCGAAGATCGCATCGGCCGGCACGCCTGCCTCGATCAGCGCGCGGGTCACGGTCAGCGCGCGCTCGGCCGACAGCTCCCAGTTGTCGGCGAACTGGCGGTTGCTCTCGCGCACCTGGCGGTCGTCGGTGAAGCCGCTGACCATCAGGATCTCGTCGCGTGCCTTGAGGTAGCCGGCCAGCGGCGCGGCCAGGCTCTTCAGCAGTTCCCGGCCTTCCGGCTGCAACTGGTCGGAGTTCAGGGCGAACAGCACGTTGCCGCGGATGCCGATGCGGCCGTCCACCAGGGTCACCCGGCCGGCCGCCAGCGGCACGGCCAGCGCCTGTTCCAGGGTCTTGCGCTGCTGCGCTTCGATCTGGCGCTGGCGCATCTCCGCGTCCAATTTGTTCGACAGCTGCAACTGCACGCCGATCACCCCGATCAGGATCAGCACGAAGGCGCCGAGCAGCACCGACATCAGGTCGCCGAACACCGCCCACACCGGGGCGCCGCTGTCGGCGTCGAGCTCCAGTTCCTCGCTCATGCCGCGTCGGCCTGGTCGGGCGCCTGGCGCGCGGCCAGCTGGCGCAGCTCTTCGGTGATCTGCTGCTGCGAGAGCATGCTCAGATCGATCACTTCGCGCGCCTGCGCCACGTAGTACGCCAGCTGTTCATCGCTGCGCGCCAGCGACTTGTCCAGTGCCTGTTCGATGCCCTGCAGGCGTTCCAGCAGGGCGGTGTTGGCGTCGCCGAAGGCCTGTACCGCGCCGGCGAACGCATCGCCCAGGCTGGCCACTTCGGTGGCGCCGGCCGCGACCTGCGCGGCGGCGGCATCGAGCTTGCCGGTCTCGGCCTCAATGCGGTCGGTGAAACGGCTGCCGACGCGTTCCAGCAGGTCGGCCGAGGTCGCCACCAGCGCGTCCACCGCCTCGCGCTGCTCGGTGGAGGCGTGGTTGACCGCCTCCAGCAGGGTCTGCAGCGTGGCCAGCAGCCGATTGCGCTCGTCCAGCATGGCGGTGTCGCGGACCATGCTCTCGGAGAGCGTCTGGCGCAGCTCCGCGACCACGTCGGCCGCGGCCTTCGGCGCTTCCGAGGCGACCTGCACCAGCCGTTCGATCTCGGCGATGGTCTCGCGCGCGTGCGCCTGGCTCTGCGCGGACATCGCCGCGGCGGTCTCCTGCAGGGTGCCGCAGATCTCCTGCTGGCGCTGCGCGATGCGCTCGCCGTGCTGTTCCCACTGACCGCCGAGGGTCGCGGCCATGCTGGCGAAGCTGTCGGTCCAGGCGCGCAGGCGCGCCTGGTCGCGGGCTTCCAGCGCCTCCTGCAGGTGGGTGTGCGCCTGCTGCAGCGTGTCGGCGAGCGCGGCGGCGCGCTGTTCCAGGCTTGCCGCCGCGGCGTCCAGCGCCTGCGCATTGCGCGTGGCGAGGGTGTCGTTGGCCTCGCGCTGCTGCGCCAGCGCCGCGTTCCAGGCCTGTTGCGCGGTCGCGGCGGTGGCGTCGAGGCGGGTCGTTACGGTGTCCAGCGCCTGCGCGTTGCGCGCGACCAGCGCTTCGTTGGCCTCGCGCTGCTGCGCCAGCGCCGCGCTCCAGGCTTGTTGCGCGGCCGCGGCGGTGGCATCCAGGCGCGTCGCCACGGTGTCCAGCGCCTGCGCGTTGCGCGTCGCCAGCGCATCGTTGACCTCGCGCTGCTGGGTCAGCGCGGCGCCCCAGGCCTGTTGTGCGGCCTCGGCGGTGGTGTCCAGGCGGGCGGCCACGGCGTCCAGCGCCTGCGCGTTGCGCGCGGCCAGGCCGTCGTTGGCCTCGCGTTGCTGCGTCAGTGCCTCGGCCCAGGCCTGCCTGGCGTCGTCGCTGGCGGCCTGCAGGCGTGCCGCGGTCGTCTCCACCAGGCGGGTGGCACGCTGTTCCAGGCCGTCGCCGGCGCGTTGCAGCGTGCTGCCGAGTTCCTGCAGCAGCGCGCCATTGACGCGTTGCTGCTCGGCCAGCGCGCTGTCCCAGCGCTGCGTGGCTTGCTCGGTGGCGTGCGCGAAGCCGTTGGACAGGCCGTCCAGTTGCCGCTGCACCGCCTGGCCGACGGTGTCCTGCAGCGCGGCGGTCTCGCGCGCCACGCCGTCGAGCGTGCGTTGCACCACCGGTTCCAGCGCATCGCCGAACGCCCGCGCGTGCGCGGCCACGCCGGCCTGCAGCGCCTGTTCCACCGCCCCGGCCAGGCGCGTGTAGGCGGCCTCGGTGCGGCTGTGGAAGGCGTCCTGGCTGCTGGCCAGGCGTTCGCCGCTGGCCGCGCTGTGCTGCTCCAGCGCCGCCATCATCGTCTGCATGCGGTCGATCAGTCCCGGCAGCAGCGTGGCCTGGGTCTGCAGCAGCTTGAACGCCTCCGTGCGTTGATAGGCCAGCGAATGCGTGCGCAGCGCGGTCGCCGCATGCAGGTCCAGTTGCTGCACCGCCTGCAGGCGCTCGCGCCGGCACAGCGCGGCGAGCAGGCCGAGCATCGCCGAGGCGGCCACGCCGGCGATGGAGGTGCCGAAGGCGAAGCCCAGGCCCTTCAGCGGCGCCGCCAGCGAGGCGCGGATGGCCTGCAGGTCGGTGGCGCTGTCCAGCGCCAGGCCGGTGCCGCGCAGCGTGGCCATCATGCCCAGGAAGGTGCCGAGCATGCCCAGCAGCACCAGCAGGCCGACCAGGTACGGGGTCAGCGCCGGCACCGGCAGCGCCGCGCGTTCGCCTTCGATGCGCAGGCGCACGGCGTTGCGCAGGCTCGGGTGCAGCCGTTGCAGCCAGCCACCCAGATCGCTGCGCGCGGCCTCGGCATCGGCCAGCGCCGCGTGCAGGGTCGCGGTGGCCTGGCGGTAGCGGTACAGCTCGGCGACGCCGGCCAGGTAGCAGAGGCCGATCAGCGCGGCGAAGCCGGCGCCCAGCGGGTTGGAGCCGAGATAGCCGGCGCCGATCCAGCAGACCACGGCGAGGCCGGCGAGGAACAGGGTGGAATGGAGCAGGGTCTTGGGCATGAGGGTCGGATCAACGGCTGCGAAGCGCGGCGAGCAGCGCTTCGATGGGATGGAAGCGGACGTCCAGTTCGGCGCGCAGGACGCTGTGCAGGTCCTGGCGGAACAGGGCCAGCCAGGCTGCGTCGGACGCTGCCGGCGGAACGTCGGTGAGGGAGGGATCGGGGGTGGGCGCCGCCGTGGCGGCGCGCAGGCGCTGGAAATGCGCTTCCAGCAGGTTGGGCACCGTGGCCAGCAAGCTCTGCTCGCGCGGGCTGAGGGTCAGTTCCATGACCGCGTCGACCTCGGCCAGGCGCGCCATGTCCGGGGAGAGCGGGATCAGCGCATCGCGCAGCAGGCCGCGCAGGCGCCCGGTGGCGGTGAGCATGGCGCGTTGCAGCGTCAGGTAGCGCTGGCGGAACGGTGCGTAGTCGATCGGTGCATCCGGGTCGTGCTGGCGCTTGCCCACGGGCTTGCCGGTCTCCTTGGCGATGTCCAGTGCGATGCTCTCTTCCAGCGCGGCGCGCACGCGCACGCACTCGGCCTCCAGCGCCGATGGTTCCGGCGCCGCGGGCGCGTCGTCAGCGGGCTCGGGCAGTTTGCCGTCCAGCGCCCGCGACACCGCCACCGCGCGGTTCCAGTCGATCCATTGGCCGAGCCGGTCGGCCAGCGCGGGGCTGGACGCGGGCATCGGCGCATCGCTCAGGCGCGCCAGAAGGCGAATGAAGGCCGGGCCCGGGACGGGCGCCCGTGGGAGGGCTTTCGCCATGCGTAGGGTCAAAAACCCGCAATTTTACACGCGAATGACATCCCCCGCCGGCAACCGCCCGCTGCGGGGCGCAAACCGTTGCGTGGCGGGCTCCGCGCGGTCCTGGCGTCGTCCAGGCGGGGCTGGCGGCGCGGATGCCGGGGGGCGTGCCGGGACGACGCGCCGGCTGATCGCTGTCCAGGCCCACCCACCGGCCTGTGCCCGTCCCGGCCCGCATGGGCGCCACAAGGCCTCCGGCGCGGCACGCCGGAGGCAGGGACGGCGTCAGTA
Organism: Xanthomonas sp. NCPPB 901; assembly: GCF_056725085.1. Classification (NCBI taxonomy): domain Bacteria; kingdom Pseudomonadati; phylum Pseudomonadota; class Gammaproteobacteria; order Lysobacterales; family Lysobacteraceae; genus Xanthomonas; species Xanthomonas sp. NCPPB 901. Next base: position 1,251,140 of record NZ_CM161511.1, read on the forward strand.
GGTGTAGCTCAGCGTAAGCATGTACACGCGCCCGGTTTCCACGTAGGCGCCATCGGCACCGGGGTCGTAGGCCATGTAGCGCGTGGACTTGCCCTGGGTCTCGTAGAACGTGGCCGAGTTCAGCAGGTTCTTGGCGGCGATGCCGACGTCGATGCCGTGCGGCAGGTGGTAGGTGGCGGTGAAGTCCAGCGACTTGACCGGTTGCAGGTAGTAGTTGAGCCGGTCGCTGGTCAGGCCGAGCAGTTGCAGGCCGGTGTAGTTGTAGCTGAGGTCGGCGCGCAGGCGGCTGTCGTCGTAGAACAGGTCCAGGTTGTAGATGCGCTCGGGTGCACGCGGCAGCCAGGTCTTGCCGGGCTGGTCGGCGCGCTTGCTGTCGGCGGCGCTGTGCTGCAGGGTGAGGTTGGCGGCGATGCCGAGATTGCCCCAGAACCCCGGCAGGTCCTGCAGGCGCTTGCTGCCGGCCAGCTCCACGCCGTACAGCTTGGCGGTGCCGCCGTTCTGCGGCATGGTCACCGGCACGCCGTCCTCGAAGGTGGTGCCGGTCGGGACCAGGCCGCCGAGCGTGTTGTCGTTGCTGGTCGCCGACTGCGAGGTGTAGATGAAGCCGGTGATGCGCTTGTAGTAGGTCGAGGCGCTGAGCACGCCGCCGTTGCGGTCGTAGAACTCGGCGGACAGGTCGGCGTTGTCGGCCTTGCTCGGCTGCAGGTCGGGGTTGGGCTTGGAGATGCCGATGATCTTCTGGGTCGGATCGACCGTGTACACGGTCTCGCCGGAGATCAGGCCGAAGGCCGGACGGCTGAAGCTGCGCCGCAGCGAGGCGCGGTAGACGGTCAGCTCGTCGGGACGGTAGTTGAGGCTGATGCCCGGCAGCACCTCGCCGTAGCTGCGGCCGCTGCCGACGAAGCGGCCATTGATGCCGTCGCCGTTGGATTGCCAGGCGTCGGCCGAATAGCGGGTCAGCTCGTAGCGCACGCCGGGCAGCACGGTCACCGCGCCGACATGCAGGGTCGCCATCGCATAGCCGGCGTAGATCGCCTCGGTGCTGGAGGTGGTGTTGGCGTTGTAGTCGTTGGCGGTGTAGACGCCGACGCCGGCGGGATCGTTGACGTACTTGTAGGGCACCGCCTGCGCGCGCACCCAGTCGCGGTCCAGGATCTTGAACGGGCCGGCGTAGTGGCCATCGAAGGCGGCGTAGGTGAGGCGGCCGGGCAGTGCGCTCAGCGGTGGGCCGCCGGCGTTGGGGAACACGTAGTTGCTGCCGCCGAAGTAGGGGCCGTTGTAGATGAAGTTGCCGTCCTTGTGGAAGAACGGGTGGTCGTAGGAACCGCGGTCGGCGTGGTCCAGCGACAGGCCGGTCTTGACCTCGTCGAGCAGGTCGCCGTCCACGCGGTAGCTGATGTCGGCATGCGCGCTGGCGCGGTTGTCGTGGCTGCCGGCGTCGTGGCCCTGGGTCTTCCAGAACAGCGCCGAATCCAGGCTGTAGAAGAAGTTCTTCAGCGCGGGCGAGCTCGGGCCGATGCTGGGATAGGTGGGGTCGCTCAGGTCGAACGCGAAACTGCCCGGGGTGAAGCCGTACAGGCTGGCCGCGACGTAGTCCGGGCGGCTGCGCGTGCCGCGGCCGAACGAGCCGCCGTAGTCGAAGCGCAGGCGGTCCAGCGTGGTCTGCCCGCCCAGTTGCAACGTGGCCAGGGTTTCCTTGATGTCGTGGGTGTTGAAGTAGCCGCCACGCACCGCGGTCGGCTGGTTGTTGACGGTTTCCAGGCGCGCGCTGGACTGGTCCTGCTGGCCGGTGACGGCGTAGCTGCCGTAGATGGCGCGGGCGAAGAAGGCGCTGTGCTCGCCCTGCCAGTCGAAGGCGAGGTTGCCGCCGTAGCGCTCGATCTGGCTGGTGTAGACGCTGTACTTATAGCGGGCGCTGAGCAGCGGGCCGACGTCGCGCAGATCCACCGCCTTGGCCTGCGCCGGGTCCGCCGGGAAGTACGCGCTGTTGGGCGCGGGCGCCTGCGCCATGTTGTTGTTCTTGCCGTAGTACGCCGAGGCATAGAGACCGAACGCGCGGTCGTCGCCGAACTTCCAGGCGAGCTCCTGTTGCACCGTGCCGCCGGTGTGCTTGCCGCCGAGGTCGGAGGCGAGCGCGTTGAACTGGCCTTGCGCGGTGGTCTTGCCATAAACGTCGCCGTCGAAGTCGAACGCGCTGGGCGTGCGCATGTCGATCGCGCCGCCGATCGCATCGCCCGGCAGGTCCGGGGTCGGCGACTTGGAGACCTTGACCGACTGGATGCCGAACGGCGCGAGCATGTTCAGCGAGATCGCGCGCGTGGACGAATCGGTCTCGGGCATGCCGAAGCCGTTGAGACGGTAGCTGTTGTAGCTGGCATCCAGGCCGCGGATGCTGACGTAGGCGTTCTCGCCGGTGGTGGCCTGGCCCAGGTGCATGTCGCTGTAGGCCGACAGGCCGGGCAGGTGCGCGACCACGTCGGCGATGCCGGCCGAGGGAATCGCGTCGATCTGCTGCTTGCTCATCACGCTGGCGACGCCGTTGGACAGGCGCTGTTCGTCCAGCGAACCCGGGACGCTGGCCTGCGTGGCCTGCACGTTGACCGAGTCCAGGGTGGTGGTGGTGCGCGCGCTGGCGTCATCGACATCATCGACGCCGCTGGCGTGGGCGGCAGGCGAGAGCGCAAGCGCGAGGGCGATGGCGCAGCAGAGGGGACGGGGGCGGTGGAAGAACGGGGGCATGGGGGGGCGCTCGTTGGGGGAAACAGCGGTTGCGATCCGAGGTCCGGACACGCCGATGCCGGCGCGCGGATCGCCCAGGCCTTCCATTGCGCAGGTGTGGGAGCTGGCCGCGACGCAGCGCGGCCGCCGGCGATCAGTGGCGCAGGTCGACGCCGTGGCAGTCGGCCTGCGGACGTTGCGGATTGCAGCGGGCGACGGCGTCGCCGGGGAAGCGCACCACGTAGCCGGAGGCGGCCGGCTCGTGATCGGGAAAGTCGGTGCTGAGCAGTTGCGCGCCGCTGGCGAGCATGGCGTCGCGCCGCGTGGTGTCGGCGTGCGCGGCTTCCTTGAGGTCGGCATCGGTGCGCGTGCGCACCAGGTAACCTGCCTTCACCAGCCCAGCGATCTCGCCGGCGCTGCCGTCGTTGCGCTCGACGAAGGCGGCATCGTCGGCGCCGGGATCGGCATTGGTGAAACACACCCGGCCGCGCAGGGCCGGATGGCCGGCCAGGTAGGCCGGGCCGACGGCCCGCTGGTCGAGCAGGAACACCACCTTGCCGCGCGCCGCCGCCAGCGTCGGCCAGCCTTGCGCGCGCACGGCGGCGTTGAGCGTGGCCGCGCTGCCGCGCACCTGGTCGGGGCTGATGTACTCGTTGGCGGCGAACACCGAGCGCAGTTCGGCGTCCAGCGCATCCAGCGCCTTGCCGTCGAACGGCTCCGGCTGCACCGTCGGGAAGGCCGCAGGCACTGTCGATTGCTTGGTTTCCAGCAGGATGAAGATCGGCAGATGCCCGGGGTGCCGCTGCGACCACGCCCGCACCTCGCGCAGGCAGGCCAGCAGCGGTTGGCAGGTGCTGCGCTGGTCGAGATCCTGGATGTGCATGACCTTGAAGCCCGGTTGCTGCATCACCCCCGGCGCGGCGATCGGCGGGGCCGGCGGCAGCCCGGCCTTGGCGAGTTGGTCGATCATCGCCGGGTGCGCGTAGCGACCGCCCTTGGCGTCGGCGTAGATGTCCAGTTCGATCTGGCGCACGCCATCGTCCAGTTGCTGCATCAACCGCGGATGCCGGTAGTCCAGCAACGCGAACGTCGCCGGATCCAGGCGCTTCCACAGCGCCGTTTCGCTGGGCGCGAAACCGGCGTGGTAGCTGTTGTGGCTGCCGATGTACTGCAGGTCGTTGAGCCTGGGCGCGGCGGACGCGACCAGCGGCAACAGCGCCAGTACCGCCAGCAGCACACGCAGCGCGGTGCGGCCGGAGAGCGACGAGGACATCGGAGCAGGAGCTTGGGAAGGCATCGCGGGCACGCTTGGTAACGATATCCCGCCAGCATCCCAAGCAGAGTTGACGCGCTTCCTGCGTGCGTATTGCGGAATCGTGTCATGGCCCGCGCCGTGCTGCGATCGTGCGCGGCGTCCTATGCGCGTGCGGCCGTCGTCACGGTGTTGCGCCTGGTTGAAGGGCGTCTCTGCTACGTCGCTTTTGCCGCCACTCAGCGCGAACCGTCATCGCGCTGGTGGGCGCGGCTTCCGCCGCGACGGGCATTCCAGTAGCGCGTCGCGGCCGACGCCGCGCCTACACCTGACCCCGCGGCGTCAGGCGGCCCACGGAAGCCGTTGCGCGCGCGTCACTGCGGTACGCGCGTGCGCTGCAGGGCGAAGGCCAGCAACCGCGCCTCCAGGCGCTCGCCGACGCTGCGCGGCGCGTCCAGCCCCATGCGCTGCATGCAGGCGGCTTCCGCCGCGGGGCGCGCCAGCAACGCGCTGGCCACCGTCTTCAGCTTGGCAGCGGTGCCGGCGGTGTGTTGCTGCAGCCAGGCCAGTGCGCACAGCAGGCGCTGCTCGACCTCGGTGAAATCGCTGCCCAGTGGGTAGTCGGGCAGGGTGCCGTCGCGGCGGAACGGCGCCAATGCGTCGCGCACGCGCCCGGCGCGGTTGCGCTGCCAGTACGCCGGCGCGGTGAAGCCGGCACTGAGCTTGCCGTTGGCCTTCGCCGTCTCCAGCAGTGCGGTCTGCGCTTGCACATCGGCAATGCCGGCCATGGCGACGATGCAATCCTCGTCGGTCAGGCCGCGCAGGTCGGCGATGCCGTACTCGTTGACGTAGAGGTCGCGCAGGTGCCGCGGAATGGTGGTGTGGCCGTAGTTCCAGCGCACGTTGGACTGCACGGCGCCGCCCTCGCTGCGCACGGCGCGGAACATCAGCACGCTGCGTGCGTCGTCCAGCGCGTGCGCCATCGCCACGAAGTTGTACTGGCCGCCGACGCCGGACACCACGCGGCCGTCGTCCAGCGCATCGGACACCGCCGCGCCGAGCGCGGTGGCCATCATGCAGGAATTGAAGAAACGCGCCTCGCGCCGCTGCAGCCGGCGCAGCGCCTCGCCGCCGTAGAGCTGGTTGATCTCGCTGATGCGGCGCATGCCGATCGCCGCGCGCGCCTGCGGATCCATGTCGCGCAGCCAGGCGTAGAACTCCGGCGAGCCCAGGTAGAACGCGCCCTGCAGGTACTCGCCTTCGCGCTCCAGGCGCTGCAGGTCCTGCGCGTCGGCGCTGCCGTCGGCCACGCGCTGCAGCAGCGGCGCGTCGTCGAGCACCTTGCGCCGGATCACCCCGCACTGGACCAGTTGCCGGAAGCCTTCGTTGAGCATCTCGCTGCAACCGAACAGGCCCACCGCGAATGGTTCCAGGCCGCCGCATTCGATGACCGCCGGATGCCGCTCCAGCTCCGGGTCCAGCGCCGCCAGCACCTGCCTGTAGCGCGCGTTGTCGGTGTGCCGCAGCACCAGCGCGTGGCACAGCGCATCGGCCAGGGTGCCGATGCCGATCTGCAGGGTGCCGCCGTCGCGCACCAGCGTGCTGGCGTACAGGCCGATGGCGTAATCGGCATCGGCGACCGGCTGCCGCGGCAGTCCGAACAGGCGCGGATACGGCCCCGGCGGGGTCACCACCACGTCGAAGAAGCTCGGTTCCACCGCCGCGCAGCCGCCGATCCACGGCAACTGCGGATCGACTTCGGCCACCAGCAGCGGCCGCGGCAGGCCGCGCCGTTGCACCGCGGCCAGCGTGTCCTGGGTGATGTCGTTGTTGCACGAGAACGACAGCCGGGTGCCGCCGGGCTCGCGCGCCATCTTCTGCACGATCAGGTTCGGCGCGCGCTGCGCCACCGCGTCGGCGGCGTGGGTGTAGTTGAGGCTGGTGTAGCTGCGCTGGGCCTGGGTCGAGCGCAGCAGCGCGCCGGACTGCATGTAGAACTCCTCGACCTGGATATGCGCCGGCAGCGCATCGCGCTGCAGCGCCTGCACGTAGCGCAGGCGCGGAAAGTCCTCGCCGAAATGGCGTTGCACGAACGGCCGCGCGAAGCGGCCCTGCAGCCCGCCGCCGGGCGTCGGCGGATGCAGCGACAGCGCGGTGTAGATCTGCATCGGCCGCGTCGGATCGCGTTCGATGCGGTCGTACAGCGCGTTGAGCAGGCGGTGCGGTTTGCCCAGGCCCAGCGGCGCGCCCACGCGCAGCGGGCCGGCGATGCGCTGCAGGATCAGGTCGGCAGCGGCGTCGAGGTCGTCGAGATGATCGGTCATCGGCATAGCTTAGAGCGTGTGCCGCCGATTGCAGTGCGTTCGGACGTGGCGTGGGGACGTCGGAGCAGGGGGAGACAGCATCCGATGAGCGCTTGCGGCCCATGCTGGCTGGCCGTCGATGCGCCCCGCGGTGGCCGCGGTGCCCAGGGTGCATGGCGCCGGCCGCGCGACCTCGGCGTTCCGACGCAGGCCGAGGCGGCGGCCCAGGGAGGTGAAGAAAAGCGCTTGACAGCGGGTTTGTTTACTCGTGTAATCGATGAAAATTTACGGGTGTAATCGAATGTCGATCAGCGATGCGGAAGCCGTGGTCATGGAGGTGCTGTGGGAGCGGCATCCGCTCAGCGCCGAGGAGGTGTTCGCCGCCTTGTCCGGCCATGGCGGCTGGGCCGAACCCACGGTCAAGACCCTGCTCAACCGCTTGCTCAACAAGGGCGCGATCCGCGCCGACAAACAAGGCCGCCGTTATCTGTACACGCCCCTGCTGCAGCGCGCGCAGTGGGTGCAGCAACAGAGCGAAGGCCTGCTCGACCGCCTGTTCGGCGGCCGCATCGCGCCGCTGGTGGCGCACTTCAGCGAACGCGGCAAGCTCAGCGACGCCGATATCGCCGAACTCAAACGACTGATCCAGGAGCTGGACGATGAGCATTGACGGGATCGTGAGGGACCTCGGGAGCACCACGCTGGTCGTCAGCGTGGCCATCGTGGCGGTGCTGGTGGTGCGCGTGCCGATGCGGCGCGCCTTCGGTGCCAGCATCGCCTACGCGCTATGGGCGGCGGTACCGCTGGCGCTGCTGGTGGCACTGCTGCCGAGCGGATGGCGTCCATCGTTGCCAGCGGGGTTGGTGTGGGACATGCCGGCGGTGCTGGTCGGCGTGCCACGGACGCAGATATCCGCCGATGGCGGTGCGCCGGCGAACGGCCACGCCACGCTCTGGTTGCTGACGGTGTGGCTGGCGGGTGCGTTGGCCTCGGCTGCGGTGTTGTGGCGGCAACAGCGCCGCTATCGGCGCAGCCTGGGTCGCTTGCGGCCGGGCGCCGAGGGCGTGTTGGTCGCCGAGCATGCGCTGCATGGGCCACTGGTGCTGGGCGCGTGGCGGCCGCAGGTGGTGGTGCCGACGGACTTCGCTGCGCGCTACCCTCCGCCGCAGGCGCAGTTGGTGCTGGCGCACGAGCGCATGCACATCGCCCGCGGCGACACCCGCAGCAATCTGCTGCTCGCCGCGCTGCGCTGCGTGTACTGGTTCAATCCGCTGCTGCACTGGGCCGCCACGCGCTTCCGCCTGGATCAGGAACTGGCCTGCGATGCGGCGGTGCTGGCACGCCATCCCAATGCGCGCCGGCACTACGCCGAGGCGATGCTGCAGACGCAGCTGGATGCGCTGGCCCTGCCGGTCGGCTGCCATTGGCAGGCGGGTAGTGTGTTGCGTCAGCGCATTGCCCTGCTGCGGCGACCGGCGGTGCGTGGTTGGCGGCGTCGTTTGGGCATCGCGGTGGTGACGCTGGCCGCGTTGAGCGGGAGTGCAGGGGTGTTGGCGCTGCCCACCGCGGCGCCGGTCGGTGGGATGGCGCGCGCGTTGGTGGCGAGCGAGAGGGATAGTGCGCCCGCGCCCGCGCCGCCGCGCGGAGCTGCCACCGCGCGGGCGACGCGGCCGGCCAAGATGATCGTCATGACTCCGCCGACGTATCCCGAAGCGGCCGTGCGTGCGGGCATTTCCGGGAAGGTGATGCTGCTGGTCGAGCTTGACGCACACGGCACGCCCAGCGGTGTGCGCGTGCTCGACCATGGCAGCGGCAGTGCGGCATTGGACGCGGCGGCGGTCTCCGCCGCCTGGAAGTGGCGCTTCTCTCCGGCGACCGAACACGGCCGGCCGGTGCCCAGCCGCATGCGGATCCCGGTGGCGTTCGACGTGGAAATGGATCCCGTGGCGGCGCCGGCGGGCGTCGCCGAGGCCGCGGATTACCGTTGGTACCGCCTGGGCGAAGGCGCCGGCGATGCGGTGGCGAGCCTGTGCGACAAGATGTTCCCGGGCACGGGTGGCGCCGCGCCGCTGTGCGGCATGGTGCGGACTGTGCGATGAGGCTGCACCGGTGGACCGGCATGTTGCTCGCGTTCGGCGTGACTGGCTGCGCCAGCCAGGCACCGAGAGAGGCCATGCAGCCGACCCAGCGCATCGACTCGGTGGATCAGCGCATGCTGGAAACCGGGTTCGGTGCGGCGCCGGGTGCGGCGGCAGTGCCGTCGTATCGGATGCAGCCGCAGCAGGTGTTCCGCATGCCGCAACCGCTGCAGGCGCCGACGCCGCAGTTGCCGGCCGATTCGCCGCGCCGCAGCCTGGCCGCGACCACCGTGTGCGTGCGGGTGATCCTGTCCGCACAAGGTGCGGTGGAGCGCAGCGCGCTGCTGGACGATCGCCCGGACTGCAGCGCGGGCGCGCAGCCGCAGATGGCCGATCTGCTGCAGGCCGTACAGGAGGCGGTTGCGCAGTGGCAGTTCGTGCCGGCGGCGATCTGCACGTATGCCGATCCAGCGCAGCGGCCGGCGCAGGACGGGCGCTGCGACGGCGCGCAATCGGTGCAGGAGGTGCCGGTGACGTTGGCCTACGCGTTCACCTTCGAGGTCCGGCAGGGCAAGGCCAGTGTGCAGTCCGGGCGCGTGAGCGGCGCGCGTTGAGCGCCGCGATCGCGTTCGGGATCCACCCCCCCGCCGTTGCCGCGACGCGCCGTCGCGGTGCGCCAGCCGCCGCGGTCTACAGCATCTCCGGCTTGAACAGCCGGCGCCGCGAGATTTCAGGGCCGGACAGCATGAAGCGGCCGTCGCCGCGGTAGTGCAGGGTGCGCGGCCGCTTCGGCGAGGTGGCCACGTGCGCCTTGACCACCTCCCACACGAACAGGCCGTGCTTACCGATCTGGCTGCCGTCGTGCAGGCGGCACTCGAAGCTGGCGTAGCACTCGGCGATCAGCGGCGCCGCCACGTGCGTGGCGGGCACCGCGGTGAGGCCGAAGTGCGCGAACTTGTCCAGGTCCGCGCCGCTGCTGTTGCCGATGCCGACCACCGTATCGACCAGGTCGGCAGTGGGCAGGTTGATCACGCATTGCTTGCTGCGCCGGATCAGCGCGAAGCTGTGGTTGGCGCTGGAGATGCAGCAGGCCAGCAGCGACGGCGTGAACTCCAGCACCATGTGCCAGCCCAGGGTCATGACGTCGCGTTGCTGCTTCCAGGCCGAACTGACCAGCACCACCGGGCCTGGCTCGAGGAAGCGGCGGACGTCCTGCGTGGGGAAGTCGAGCTTGCGGTAGCGACGCATGCGAGGTCTGCCGTGGCGGGGACATCAGTCTGCCCGGCCCTGGTGAACGCGATGTCGGCGTCAGTCCAGCCGATGCACCGTATCGGCGATGCGCGCCACTTCCTCGGCCTGGTGGCTGACGTAGAGCATCGGCAGGCGCACGTCGTCGCGTACCCGCTGCAGGTAGGGGATCAGTTCGCTGCGGCGGTCGGCGTCCAGCGCCGACAACGGTTCGTCGAACAGCAGCAGCGATGGCTGCGACAGCAGCGCGCGGCCGATCGCCACGCGCTGCGCTTCGCCGCCGGAGAGCGTGTCGGGGCGCCGCCCCAGCAGGGCGCCGATGCCCAGCAGTTCGATCACCGCATCCAATGCGAAACGCGCCGGCTGACCGCGGCCGTGGCGGCCGTAGCCCAGGTTGCGGCGCACGTCCATGTGCGGGAACAGCCGTGCGTCCTGGAACACGTAGCCGATGCCGCGGCGGTGCGCCGGCAGGTCGATGCCGGCGGCGCTGTCGTACAGCACCCGGCCGTCGATGGCGATGCGCCCGCTGCGCGGCGGCAGCACGCCGGCGATGGCGTTGAGCAGGCTGGTCTTGCCGGCGCCGGACGGCCCGACCAGGGCGACCACGCGCGCCTGTTCCTCGATGCGCACATGGCGGGCGAAACGCCCGCGCTGCAGGTGCAGGTCGATGCTCAGCATCGGCGCCGGCTCCGGGTGCACGCGCGGCTCATGCGTCCGCCTCCGCGCCGCGCTGGCGCCGCACCAGCCACTCGGAGGCCAGCAAGGCGCCCAGCGAGATCGCCAGCGCCACCGCCGCCAGCCGCCAGATGCCGGCCTCGGCTCCGGGCACCTGCAGCAGGCTGTAGATCGCCGAGGCCAGGGTCTGGGTCTGCCCGGGGATGTTGGAGACGAAGCTGATGGTGGCGCCGAACTCGCCCAGCGCCTTGGCGAAGCCGAGCACGCCGCCGGCGACCACGCCCGGCCATGCCAGCGGCAGGGTGATGGTGAAGAACACCCGCCACGGGCCGGCACCGAGCGTGGCGGCGGCCGCTTCCAGGCGGCGGTCGGTGGATTCCAGGGCCAGGCGGATCGCCCGCACCATCAGCGGGAAGCCCATCACCGCGCTGGCCAGCGCCGCGCCGGTCCAGCGGAACGCGAACTGCACGCCGAGGTGCTCGAACAGCCAGCCGCCGATCGGGCCCTGCAGGCCGAACAGCTGCAGCAGTGCATAGCCGGTGACGATCGGCGGCATCACCAGCGGCAGGTGCAGCAGCGCGTCCAGCAACGATTTGCCGAAGAAGCGGCGCCGCGCCAGCAGCCAGCCGCAGGCCACCGCGAAGGGCAGGCTGGCCAGCGCCGCGACCAGCGCCACCTTGACGCTCAGTGCGATCGCAGTCAGTTCCTGCGCGGTGAAGTCGAACAATGGCAGGTCTCAGTGGGCGGGCGAGAAACCGTGGCGACGGAAGATCGCCTGTGCCGGTGGCGTGCCCAGCCAGCGCACGAAATCGGCGGCGCTCTTCGCCTGCGCACTCGCCCGCAGCGGTGCCACCGGATACACGATCGGCGCGTGGCTGTCGGCGGGGAAGGTCGCCACCACCCGCACCTTCGGCTCGGCCTGGGCGTCGGACCCGTAGACGATGCCCAGCGGCGCCTCGCCGCGCGCCACCAGCATCAGCGCGCTGCGCACGCTCTCGCTTTCGGCCAGGCGCGGCTGCACGCTGTTCCACTGGCCCAGCGCCTGCAGCGCGGCACGCGCGTACTTGCCCGCCGGCACGCTGGCGGTCTGGCCGACCGCCAGGCGACCTTGCGCACCGAGTGCGGCGAGCAGCGCGCCGGGCTTGCGCAGATCGACCTGGACGGTGCTGGCGGCTGGCGCCACCAATACCAGGGTGTTGCCGAGCAGGTCATGGCGCTGCGCCAGGTCGATCAGCTTGCGCTGCTGCAGGTAGTCCATCCATTCCTGGTCGGCGGACACGAACACGTCCGCCGGCGCCCCCTGTTCCACCTGTCGGGCCAGCGTCGAGCTGGCGGCATAGGACACCCGCACCGGGGTGCCGCGCGCTTGCTGGTAGGCGCTGGCGGCCTCGTCCAGCGATTCCTTGAGGCTGGCGGCGGCGAACACGGTCAGCGGCGTCTGCGCCGAGACCGGCGCGATCGCGATCACGGTGGCGACGAGCAGCGTGCACAGGCACAGCAGGCGGTGCAGCGGTCGGGTCATGGGACACTCCAGCAGTGAGGGAGGAGACGGTGCGACAGGGGCGCTGGCCGCGACGTGCGCAGGCGCCATCGCGCAGGGCGCGGGCGCGCTGCCGCAGATCCGTATCCTAGCGCGGGTGCGGGACGTCGCCGGCGCGACGGTCCGATCACGCCGACGGCGGCACCAGGTCGTCGGTGCGGCCGGCCTGGATGTTGGCGCGCACCGACGGTTGCATCAGTCGCGGCTCGGCCAGGGTCGCGTCGCGCGCCTGGCGCAAGGCGACGAAGGCCGCTTCGTCCATGCCGTCGCGCACGTGGATGTTGTCGCGGCGCTGTTCGCCGATGCTGGTCTGGCAGGCGACCGCGCGGCCGCCGGCGCCGTAGTCGTGGCACACGAACACGCGGGTGGCCTCCGGCAGCGCGTACAGCCGCTGGATCGAGCGGTACAGCGTGGCCGCGTCGCCGCCGGGGAAATCGCAGCGTGCGGTGCCGCTGTCGGGCATGAACAGCGAATCGCCCGGGAACAGCGCATCGCCGATCAGGTAGGCGACGCTGTCGCCGGTGTGGCCGGGCACGGCGATCACCTGCGCCTGCACCCCGCCGATCGCGAAGCGCTCGCCGTCTGCGAACAGGTGATCGAAGCCGCAGCGCGCCTGCGCCTCCGCGGCCAGGCCGAACTGCGGCGCGAAGCGGGCGCGCACCTCGCGGATGCCGTCGCCGATCGCCAGCGTCGCCTGCGGCCAGCGCTGCTTGAACCATTGCGCGGCGGAGACATGATCGGCATGGGCGTGCGTCTCGAGGATCCAGCGCACTTCCAGCCCGCGTTCGCTCAGGCAGGCGGCCAACGCCTGTGCCGGTGCGTCGTCCAGTGTGCCGGTCTGCGGGTCGTAGCCGACCACCGGGTCGATCACCGCGGCGTCGTGGCCGTCCTCCACCACATAGCTCCAGGTGCCGGACCCGGCATGGTGAAAGGGATGGACGTGTGGACGCTGGCTCATCGATCGCTCCTGGTGGCGGCGGGCGGCGCGGCACTGCAGTAGATGCCGTGCAGCACCTCGAGGATGCGCTGCACCGGGCCGGGCACCAGCGAATAGTAGATGGTCTGGCCGTCGCGGCGGGTCCGCACCAGCCCATCCTCGCGCAGCAGCGCCAGATGTTGCGACAGCGCCGACTGGCTCAGGTCCACGCAGGCGTTGAGTTCGCCGACCGATTGCTCGCGTTCGGCCAGCAGGCACAACAGCTGCAACCGTTTCTCGTTGCCGAGCCGCTTCAGCAGGCGCGCGGCGTCGCCGGCGTGCGCGCCGAATTCCGGCGCGTACGCGAAGGAGCGCAGCACCGCCTCAAAAATCGACCGGGCCGCCGGACGCCGTCCAGCCGAGGAAGCCGCCGGTCAGCGAGCGCACCGCGGTATAGCCCAGATGCTGCAGGCTCAGCGCCGCCAGCGTGGAGCGGCCGCCGCTGGCGCAGTACAGCAGGATCGGCTGGTCGCGCCGGGCTAGTGCCGGATCGGCATCGAGACGGAACTCGAGGATGCCGCGCGGGATGTTGATGGCATTGGGCAGGTGGCCCATGGCGAACTCGCCGGGCTCGCGCACGTCGATGATCCATTCGCCGGGCAGTGGCGTGGTGGCGGCATCCGCATGGACGGGGGTTTCGTGGATCTGGGCGCGCGCGCGATCGACCAGGGCTTGGACGGAGGAGGCGGGCATGGGAGCGCTCGAAGGGGAATGGTGCGGTGCATCATATCAGCCGACGCTAATATGCGCGCAGGCGCATGCATCGCCTGGACAGCGCCGCGTCACCTTCGCCGTGCGCCAGTTGCGCGTGATGCAAACGGTGCGTCGACATGGCCTTGCTGGCGCGGGCGTAGAGTCGGTGGAGTCACTGGAGTGGAGTAAAACGATGCCCATCGGCGATCCGATCCGCGTCACCCTGGAGCAGGACACGGACTTCGCGTTCCGCATCCGCTTCGACGAAACCGCGCTGGAGCCCTGGCTGAGCGACGAAACCCCGCCGCTGGGCCAGGAGCGCGGGCCCAATCCTTCGCGGATCCTGCTGTCCAGCATCGCCAATTGCCTGGCGGCGAGCCTGTTGTTCGCGATGCGCAAGTACAAGAACGATCCGGCCGGGGTGGTCGCGCACATCACCGCCACGCCGATGCGCAATCCGGAGGGCTTCTGGCGGATTCCGCAGGCCTCGGTGGAGCTGCAGTTGCCCGGCGCCAACCAGGACTATGCGCAGCTGGAGCGGATCCTCGCCCAGTTCGAGCAGTTCTGCGTGGTCACCCAGAGCGTGCGCCAGGGCATCGACGTGCAGGTCACGGTCAAGGATGCGCAGGGCACGGTGCTGCTTGGCGACAAGAGCATCGAGGCCGGGGCATGAGCGAGCCGCTGCATGTCGCCTGCCCGCATTGCGCGGCGCTCAACCGCGTGCCCGCGGCAAAGCTGGTCGCGGGGCCGCAGTGCGGGCGCTGCCATCGCGGCTTGTTCGACGCCACGCCGGTGACGCTGACCGCGGACACCTTCGCCGCGCATGCCGAGCGCAGCGACCTGCCGCTGCTGGTGGACGTCTGGGCGCCATGGTGCGGCCCGTGCCGGAGCATGGCGCCGCACTTCGCGGCCGCGGCCGCGCAGCTCGAGCCGCGGCTGCGCCTGGGCAAGCTGGACAGCGAGGCGCAGCCGGCGCTAGCCGGGCGCTTCGGCATTCGCAGCATTCCGACCCTGCTCCTGCTGCACCAGGGTCGCGAACTCGGCCGGCACAGCGGCGCCATCGGTGCGGCCGAGATCGTGCGCTGGGCGCGGGCGCATGCCGGTTGACGCGATGATCCCGGGCCCGACCGTGACGTTCCCGTAGGAGCGGCTTCAGCCACGACAGGCGTGTCGATAACGCCGTCGCGGCTGACGCCGCTCCTGCGCGGGCAACCAGGGCGCGCGCGTCAGGGCACGCGGCACCGGCGCCAGCCGCCAGCCGCGATTACTTGGCCAGCGCTGCGTTCAAGGTCGCCGCCAGGTCGGCACCGGCCTGGCGCAATTGCGCCTCGGCCACCGGCCGCCAGGTCGTCACGTAATCGGCCGGCAGCTTGGCGCCAGGCGGATAGAAGCCCGGGCGCATCATGATCCTGCAGGAAGCCTCGGCCCAGGCGGCCGCCGGCGGCGGCAGCGCGCTGCCGGCCGGCGATGGCGGCGGCAACGGCTGCTTTTCCAGCTCGGCCAGGTAGGCCTGCTCGTCCAGCCCGCGGCTGCGCAGCAGGCCGCTGTCCCACAGTGAGTGCAGATTGGTGCCCTTGCCCTCGAACTGGATCTGCACGGTGTTGGCGCCCTTGTCGCGGGCATAGCCGGCATGCAGCGGCTGCTGCACGTCGCCGGCGAAATGCACCACGAACTTCAGCGCCTGCGCGCGCGCGGCCTGCGGCTGGCTGCGGTCGGCGAGGATCGCGGCCTGGCGACGCAGCGCCTCCACCACGCAGTTGCCGTCCGGGCAGTCGCGGGTCTGTTCGTAGTGGCAGTCGTTTTCGGCCAGGTTGACGTAGTGCCAGCGCGCGCTGCGCTTGCCCAGGTCGGGATCGTGTTCGCGGAGCTGGTCGGCCCAGTTGGCGACGCCGGCCAGGGTCGGTTCGGGTTCGCCCTGCAGCAGGGTCTGGACCTGCGCGCGGGCTTGCGGGGTGAGCTGGGTGGCGGCGAGATCGGCGACCAGGCGGTGGCCCAGCGGGCCCCAGGCGAAGGCGACGGACGGCGCGGCGGCGAGGGCCGCGGCGAGCGCGGCGCAAACGAGGGAAGAGGTTTTCATGCGCGGATTCTAGCCGGCGACGACGACGCGGCCATGACCCATGCCGGGTCCGTTGCGCTGCGGCTCAGCGTGACGGGGGCAACGCTGCGGCAGCAGGTGTGCCGGCCACTCCAGGCCGCGCCCGTGGACGCGGCCCGTTACGCTGGCTCAGAAGTACATCAGGTAGGCGACGCCGTAGGTGATGGGATCGAGCTTGGCCTTGCCGAGCGTGCTGCCATCGACCTCCACGTCGCTGCGCATCCCGGTCCAGCGCGCGTCCACGCGGATCGCGCTGCGCTCGCCGACGGCGAAGTCCACGCCGGCATGCAGCGCCGGGCCGACGCTGTCCTTGAACTTCACGTCGCTGGACGAAAACGCACCCTTGCCGTCGTTGCCGAGGAAGGCGGTGTAGTTCAGGCCGACGCCGACGAACGGGGAGATGTCGCCGTTGCCGTTGAAGTGGTACTGCAGCGAGATCGTGGGCGACAGCATCCAGGCGCTGCCGATGTCGCCGCCGCGGTCCACGCCGATCTTCTGCTGGCCGACCAGGCCCTGGATCTCCACGCCGAGGTTGCCGCGGAAGAAGTATTCGTAGCTGAACGACACGGCCGGTGCGGTGTCGGCGTCGAAGCGCTGGTCGCTGCCGCGCAGCGTGCCGTTGGAGCCGCCCGGCACCATGCCGTGCAGGCCGTAGCTGGTGGTGAAGTGGCCGGCCGACTGCGCCGCGGCGGGCAGGGCGATGCTGGCGAGGGCGGCGACGGCAAGGCGACGGAACAGGCGTGGCGGCATGGGAGACCCCGGTGGACGACGAGTGGGCGGATGCGAATCCCCGTGTCGGCCCGGTGGGCACCGATCCACATCCGTGTGGCGCGTAGTCTGCCAGAGAAGCGGGGCGGACGCGCCGCGATCCGGCTGGTCGCGTGCGCGGCATGCCGCGCGGAGCCGGCACGGCCGCGGCCAGGAGGGCGCCGCCGCGACGCGCGGCGGCGGTCCTGCTGTCACCGGCGCCGCGCAGCGCGGCGGCGCCGGTGCCCGGCTCAGAACTTCATCACGTAGGCCAGGCCGTACACCAGCGGGTCGATGTGCGCGGTACCCAGGTCGCTGCCGTTGACCTTGACCTTGCTGTCGATGTCGATCCAGCGCATGTCCACGCGCAGCGCCGACCTGTCGGTGAGCGCGATGTCCACGCCGGCGTGCGCGGCCAGGCCCCAGGAGTCCTTCAGCCTGAGCTTGCTGCCGGCCAGCGCGCCGCTGGTCTTCTCGCTGAAGAACGTGGTGTAGTTGAGGCCGGCGCCGACGAACGGCGAGAGCTTGCCGGCGCTGTTGAAGTGGTATTGCAGCGACACCACCGGCGGCAGGTGCTTGGTGCTGCCGACCTTGCCCACGCCCTTGACGCTGATGTCGTGCTCGAACGGCAGCGCGGCCAGCACTTCCACGCCCAGGTCCTGGTGCACGAAGTACTCGAAGGTCACCGTCGGCCGGATGTCGCTGTCGATGCGCAGCGGCAGGGTGCCGCCGGCCAGCGTGCCGTTGTCGGACTTCGGGTTGACCTGGTGGGCGCCGAGGCCGAGGGTCCAGTCGCCTTGCGACTGCGCCAGCGCCGGCAGGGCGCACAGGGTCAGGGCGGCGGCCAGGCCGCTGAGCAGGAGGGGGGAGGTGGTACGCATGGTGGAGTCTCGGTTGGGTGTGGGCGCAGTGTCCGGCGCGCCGCCCCGCGCCGCCTTGATCCTGATCAAACCGGCGTGTCCGGCGTGGCTCGGCCGGCCTGCTAGAATGCGATTCCCCTTCCATCCGCCGCGCCAGGCGCGGCCGCAGGAGCTACTGAAATGGCAATCAAGGTCGGCATCAACGGTTTCGGTCGCATCGGGCGCAACGTGCTGCGCTCGGCAGTGCAGAATTTCGGCAGCGACATCGAGATCGTCGCCATCAACGACCTGCTCGAGCCGGATTATCTGGCCTACATGCTGCAGTACGACTCCGTGCACGGCCGCTTCGAAGGCGAGGTGTCGGTCGACGGCGGCCATCTGCTGGTCAACGGCAAGAAGATCCGCCTGACCCAGGAGCGCGATCCGGCGGCGTTGAAGTGGGGCGAGGTCGGCGTGGACGTGGTCATCGAATCCACCGGCCTGTTCCTGACCAAGGAAACCGCGCAGAAGCATCTGGACGCCGGCGCCAAGAAGGTGATCCTGTCGGCGCCGTCCAAGGACGACACGCCGATGTTCGTGTACGGCGTCAACGACAGCACCTATGCCGGCCAGGCGATCGTCTCCAACGCCAGCTGCACCACCAACTGCCTGGCGCCGCTGGCCAAGGTGATCAACGACAAGTGGGGCATCAAGCGCGGCCTGATGACCACCGTGCACGCGGCCACCGCCACCCAGAAGACCGTGGACGGCCCGAGCAACAAGGACTGGCGCGGCGGCCGCGGCATCCTCGAGAACATCATTCCGTCCAGCACCGGCGCGGCCAAGGCGGTCGGCGTGGTGATCCCGGAGTTGAACAAGAAGCTCACCGGCATGAGCTTCCGCGTGCCGACCTCGGACGTGTCGGTGGTCGACCTGACCGTGGAACTGGAGAAGCCGGCCACCTACGCCGAGATCTGCGCCGAGGTGAAGGCGCAGAGCGAAGGCGCGCTGAAGGGCATCCTCGGCTACACCGAGGACAAGGTGGTGGCCACCGATTTCCGCGGCGACGCGCGCACCTCGATCTTCGATGCCGATGCCGGCATCGCCCTGGACGGCACTTTCGTCAAGCTGGTGTCCTGGTACGACAACGAGTGGGGCTATTCCAACAAGTGCCTGGAAATGGTCAAGGTGGTGGCGAAGTAAGGCGGATTCTGCCGCCCACAAAAAAAGCGCCGCGAGGCGCTTTTTTTGTGGGTGATGAAGCGGTGCCGGGTCGCGCGTGGCGCCGGTGTCGCGCTCACTCGGCGGCGATTTGCATGTTCTCGCCGCTGCCGGTGACGGTGACCCGGCTGCCGACCGCCAGGCCGTGGATTTCGCTGCTGGCCTTGGGCACGACGACCTGCGACTTGTTGTCGAAACGGATCTTGACCATGTAGTGCGCCGCGTCGCCATTGCCTGCGATCTTGGCGCCGGCGCTTCTTCCCGCTTCGGTGCCGGCGGTCTTGGCAACGTTCTGGACCATCGGTGACGCCTCGCTCTTGATGCCTAGAATGCTGCTGGCCGTGCTGCCCAGCGCCGCGCCGAGATTGGCGAATCTCTTGGTTTTTTCTGGAACGTCATCACCCTTGTTCTCGATCGGCTCCAGTGCGGTGATGGTGCCATGGCGCGGTTCAGCGGCGAGTCCCGGCGCGGCCGCCGCCAACAGCGTCAACGCGATCGCCGACCAGGCCAGACGGGCGAGAGGTTTGTTTGCGGTCATCGGAGATTGCCTTTGTCAAAGAGGGAGAGGACGCCGGACGGCAGGCCCGGCGCTTACTTTTTCTTCGGCCGGCCCCAGCTCTTGAAGTACGGATTGCATTTGCTGCCGGCGAAGTCGTAGCGGGTGATGATGCCTTCGGCATTGGCGACGAAGGTGACTTCGCAGTGGTACTGGGTCGGCACGAAGGTGGTCTGGCTGTGCAACTCCTGCTGGAAGACCGGCGTGGGAGCGACACCGTTGCCGCCGCCGACCTGGCCGATCACGGCGCCCTGCGTCGTCCAGTAATCGGTCCGGTAATGCGCGTCGATGCCGAAGTTGTAGGTATAGGCGGTTTCGTTGGTCTCCGGGTTTTCCGAGACGTACAGGCCGCGGTCTACCGGCCACTGCAGCATCAATTCGCCGGCGTCGTGGCCGACCCAGCTGCGGGCGATTTCTTCGGGGCTGCCGAACATGTCGGCCGAGGCGAGAGGCGACGCGCCCAAGAGCGCAAAAGTGCACAGCACGGGGAGGGCGCGGGAGCGACGAAACCGATGCATTGCTGACATCCTTGGTCTAGGCGGTGCTGGGTCCATGGGCGGGCGCATGAGCGCACGCTGGCGCGAGTTCTATCACGCTCGGCTGGTGCCGACAAGCGCCCTTGCGTGCTCGCCTTCAGGGGGCGATGGAATCGCGGGCAACGACGCAGCCAATGGTGCGTCGCCGCCCGCGCGATCCCCCGTCCGCGATTGCAGACGGTGGATGGTGGTTGCCTGGAAGTTGTCCGGCAGCCGGGACCTGCATTGGAACGTGGCGCAGTCGGCGGCGCCCCCTCCGTGGTTGGTCGTGCGACAGCGTCCCTACAGCGCCTGCAGGATCAGCGAGTGCCAGCCGGTGCGGTAGGTTTCGTAGCCGGGCGAGGCGGCATGCGCGATGCAGTGCGGCCGGCCGTCCAGGTCGATCAGGATGGCGCCGCGCGGCTGCTTGAACAAGGCGTCGCGGCCGTCGAAGTCGATGCGGTCCTGCAGCATGCGCCCGGACGAGTCGGCCAGCACCTGACCCTGGGCGTCGAGGATGCAGACCCGGCTGCGGCCCCATTCGGATTCGGACAGCGGCGTGCGCTGCACGATCGTCTGCGCCAGCGCGTCCCAGCGGAACACGATGCCCAGCACGCCCAGCACGCGGCCGTCGACGCGGCCGCCATCGCGCACCGTGCATGCGTACACCAGCACCCGCTCGCCATCGACCAGGGCGCTGGCGTGCACGTCCTGAAAGCCGAAGTCCTCGCCGCTGCGGGTGCGCATCGCGTGCTCGAACCATGGCTGCGCGGAGACGTCGCTGCCGACCGAGGCGAACTGCCGTGGCCGGCCGTTGGCGCGGATGCGGCCATCGCTTCCGGCCAGGATCAGGTCGAAGTAGACCGTGTACGAATCCAGGATCTGGCCCATGCGCCGCGATGCGTAGGCCAGCGCCTCGGCATCGCTGTCGGCGCGCGCGGCCGCGACCACCGCGGCGTCGGTGGCCCACCAGCGCACGTCGCAACTGCGCTCGTAGAGGTTGCGGTCGATCAGGTCGATGTTGCTCAGGGCCAGTTCGCTGAGCCGCGTGCGGCGCACGTCGTCCTGCAGGCGGCCCAGGGTCTGCCGCATCTCCGCGCTGGTGCGTGCGGCGACCTTGTCCAGGTCCTGGGTGGCCTCGGCCACGCGCCGCGACAGCCCGTCCATTTCCTGCGCGATGACGCTGAAGCCGCGTCCGGCGGCGCCGATCCGCGCCGATTCGATGCGCGCGTTCATCGAGATCATGTGGGTGGTGCGGTTGATCGCGTCGATGCCCTGCAAGGAGCGGCGCAGCTGGCCGAGCAACTGGTCGGACAGGCCGACGACGGCGCGGATATGGTCATCGATCCCCGCTTCTGCGGGGTGGGCGGGTAGGTTCATGCATGCTGCCGGTGGGGTGGGAGGGAACAGCAGACGGACGGCGCGATAAGGGGTGTAGCGGCCGTCGGTCTACCGCCTTGAGGGCGGCGTGAAGACCGTTCGTCGGAACGTGGGGCCTTGCCCTGCCTGGCTTGCGGCCTGGCCAGTGGGCCGATGCCGGCACCGAACTCGTCTACCATCTGCGCCAGGCCCGGCGCCGCCGGGCGCCGGATGCGCGCCGCGGGCGCCGCGCCACCGCTATGGAGATGCGAGTCGAATGGAGATGTTGATCGTGCTGGTGGTGTTGGCGGTGCTGGCGGTGCCGGTGCTGTTGATCGTGGCCCTGGTCGGGCAGGCGCGCCTGCGCCAGCGGCTCGCCGCGCTGGAGGCGCGGGTGGCAGGGATGGCTGCGTCGACGGCGGCGCCCGCGACGGGGTGGGCCGGGTCCGCGGCCACCGCCGGAGAGGCCGCCACCGCCGGAGGCGAGGCCGAGGGCACGCGGACCGATGCGCCCCACGACGTCCCGCAGCCTCGCCAGGCCGTGGAGGATGCCGTCGCGCCACCGCCGTTGCCGCCGCCCTTGCCGGCGCAGCCGCAAGCGGAACGGTTCGCGGCGCTGGCGGCGACGGTCGCGCAGGCCGAGCAGCGGCAGGCGCAGGCACGCGCCGCCGAGCCGGTCGCGCCGCGCGGGCCGGATCCGGTGGAGCGGCTGCTGGGCGGGATCAAGCGCTGGTTCACCGAAGGCAACGTGCCGGTCAAGATCGGCATGCTGGTGCTGCTGGCCGGCGTCGCCGCGCTGCTGAAGTACGCCGGCGACCAGGGCTGGTTGCGCATGCCGATCGAGCTGCGCTACGCCGGCATCGCCGCCGCGTCGCTGGCCGGCCTGGCCTTCGGCTGGCGCCAGCGCACGCGCAAGCGCAGCTTCGCGCTGGCTCTGCAGGGCGGGGCGATCGGCGTGCTGCTGCTGACCGTGTTCGCCGCGTTCAAGCTGTCCGGGCTGATTCCGGCCGGCGCGGCGCTGGCGCTGAGCATCGCCCTGGTCGCGGGGATGTGCGTGCTGGCGGTGGCGCAGGAGTCGCGCACGCTGGCGGTGCTGGGCACGCTGGCCGGCTTCCTCGCGCCGCTGTGGCTGTCCACCGGCAGCGGCAACCATGTCGCGTTGTTCTCCTACTACGCGCTGCTCAACGCGGCGGTGTTCGCGATCGCCTGGTACCGGCCGTGGCGGGTGTTGAACCTGCTCGGATTCGGCTTCACCTTCGGCATCGGCACGCTGTGGGGCGTGCTGCAGTACCGGCCCGAGCAGTTCGCCAGCACCGAGCCGTTCCTGCTGCTGTTCTTCGCCTTCTACCTGCTGATCCCGATCCTGTACGCGCGGCGGCAGGCGGCGCGCGCCAACCTGATCGACGGCAGCCTGCTGTTCGGCACGCCGCTGATCGCGTTCTCGTTGCAGGCTGGGCTGCTGCGCGGCGAGGGTCTGCCGCTGGCCTTGTGCGCGCTGGGCCTGGCGGCGATCTACGCGCTGCTGGCGGCGGCGCTGATCCGGCGCGCGCGCTTCGCGCTGCTGGGGCAGGCGTATGCGGTGCTGGCGGTGGGGTTCGCCACGCTGGCGGTGCCGTTGGCGCTGTCCGCGCGTGCCACCGCCAGCGTGTTCGCGCTGGAGGGCGCGGCGCTGGTGTGGCTGGGCCTGCGCCAGCGGCGCTGGCTGCCGCAGCTCAGCGGCGCCGGGCTGCAACTGGCGGCCGCGTTCGGCTTCGCCCTGGGCCTGGACGCGGCGTCACAGGACACCCAGGCCGTGGCCAATGCCACCTGCATGAGTGCGCTGCTGCTGGCGCTGGCCGGCTTCGCCAGCGCCTGGTGCTACCGGCGTGGACGCGCCGTCCTGCCGGCGCTGGGCTACTACCTGTGGGGGCTGGCCTGGTGGTGCGGGATCGGCGTCGCCGAGATCCTGCGCTTCGTCGACGCCGACGCGCGGGCCGACGTGTTGCTGGCCTGGGCGGCGGTCAGCGGCTGGCTCGCCGCCGAAGCGCAGCGGCGCTGGCCGGCGCGCGCGCTGGCCGCGACCACGCTGGGCGCACTGGCGCTGGCGTTGCCGTTGGCGGCCTGGCAGGCCGAGGCGCACGGGCAGCCGTTCGCCGGGCACGGCGCTTGGGCCTGGGCGCTGTTCGCCGTGCTCGGCGTGCGCAGCCTGCTGTGCCTGCGCGACAGCGGTGGCGGCGTGGCGCGTGCGGCGCAGTTCGTGTGGTGGCTGGTGTGGCCGACCGCGACCACCTTGCTGTGCGCCTGGCTGGCGTTGCACGGCAGCCTGGCCGCCGGCTGGCGCTGGATGCTGCTGGTTGCGCCCTGGCTGCTGGTCGCGGCGCTGTCGCTGTGGCGCTGGACCTGGCTGGCGGCGCCATTGGGCGCGGCGTTCGCGCCGTGCCGCAGCGCGCTGCAGAGCACCTACTTCGGGCTGCTGGCGGTGGCCTGGCTGTACAGCCTGGGCCGGCCCGGCGGCAGCGCGCCGTTGCCGTGGGTGCCGGTGCTCAACCCGCTGGAACTGACGCAGCTGGCGCTGCTGGTGCTGGGCGTGCGTTGGACCCGCAGCCCGACGCTGCCGGCGCTGTTGCGTGCCTGGCGCACGCATCTGTTGGCTGGCGCCGGCTTCCTGTGGATCACCAGCGTGACCCTGCATGCGGTGCACGACTGGGCGGCGGTGCCGTGGCCCGGCGTGCTGGGCGATGGCGTGGCGCAGACCAGCCTGACCGTGGTCTGGAGCGTGCTGGGCGTGCTCGGCTGGGTGCTGGGCTCGCGGCGCGGCCAGCGCGGCCTGTGGCTGGCCGGCGCGGTGCTGATGGCGGTGGTACTGGGCAAGCTGTTGCTGGTGGACCGCGGCAATCTGGGCAATGTCGCCGGCATCGCGTCGTTCATCGCCTACGGGCTGTTGTGTACCGTGGTCGGCTATCTGGCGCCGGCGCCGCCGCGCGCCGCCGAACCGGCCGAGGAGGCCCTGCGATGATCCGACGTGCGCTGTTTCCGTTGTGGCTGGCCTGGCTGCCGTTGTGCGCGTTCGCCGCCAGCCAGCGCGACGACTATGCCCAGCAGTGGCCGCTGACCCTGCAGGACGCCGATGCCGGCGCCTATCGCGTGCAGCTCGACGATGCGGTCTACCGCAGCGCGCAGCGCGCCTCGCTGGGCGACGTGGAGGTGTTCAACGCGGCGGGCGATCCGCTGCCGGCCGCGCTGTTCGCCGCCGAACAGGCCGAGACCGCGCCGCGCCGGCAACCGTTGCCGTGGTTTGCGCTGCCGGCGGCGACCGACGGACGTGCGCCGGACCTGGAGCTGATCGCCGAACGCGACCGCGACGGCAGCGTGCGCCGGATCCAGACCCGCGTGGCCGGCGGTGGCCCCGACAGCGGCGCGGCCGGCTGGCTGGTCGATGCCAGCGCGCTGCATGCGCCGCTGCGCGCGCTGTCGTTGCAATGGGCCGCCGCCGCGCAGCCGCAGCAGGCCCGCTACCGGGTCGAAGGCAGCGACGATCTGCGCGACTGGGAGGTGCTGGTGGCGGATGCGACCCTGGTCGACCTGGCCAACCAGGGACACCGGCTGCAGCAGTTGCGCATCCCCATCGGTCGCGCGGTGCGCTATCTGCGCCTGTTGCCGCTGGCCAGCGCCAGCGCGCCGCCGCTGACCGGGGTGGAGGCCGAACTGGCGCCGGCGCCGGTCGCCGCCGACTGGCATTGGCAGCAACTGGATGCGACGAGCACCGATCCCGCGCAGCATGCCTATGCCTTCGTTTCGCCGGGGCGCTATCCGGTGACGCGCATCGACGTCGCCTTGCCCGGCAACAACGCCATCGAGTGGCGCGTGCAGAGCCGCGACAGCGCCGAGGCGCCGTGGCGGGACCGCGCCGGACCATGGCTGGCCTACCAGGTCGGTGGCGGCAGCCGCTCGCCGCCGCAGGCGCTGACCGCACCGGTGCGCGATCGCTACTGGCGGCTGCTCGCGGCGCAGGACCCTGGCCGGCAGCGCCCGGCGCTGCGCCTGGGCTACCAGCCGGAGACGCTGGTGTTCCTCGCCCAGGGCGCGCCGCCGTATGCGCTGGCCGCCGGCAGTGCGCGCACCCAGCGGGCGCAGGCGCCGTTGGCCGCCGCCTTGCAGGCCCTGCACGCCCAGCGCGGGCCGCAGTGGGCGCCGGCCACCGCCAGCCTCGGCGCCGCGCAGCCGCTGGCCGGCGCGGCGGCCTTGCAGGCGCCGCCGCCGCCGCGCGACTGGAAGACCTGGCTGCTGTGGGCGCTGCTGATCGGCGGCGCGCTGCTGGTGGTCGGGTTCGCGCTCAGCCTGCTGCGCAAACCCGGCGCCGCCGACGGCGCGGGCTGACCACGCACCCAGCCGATGGCGCGCGCACCGCGCGCCGATTTGCCGCTGTGCGGCCGACGCCGGACAATGGCGGTTTGGCCGACGCAGCGCGGCGAGCGGCCGGCGCCGCTGCACCTGGCGTTCCGATGCCGATGCCGAGACTGCACCGATGGCGCGGTTTTCCCTTTGCAACCCCACGAAAGCGAGCACTTACATGTCCATCCTGCGAATGACCGATCTCGACCTGTCCGGCAAGCGCGTGCTGATCCGGCAAGACCTGAATGTGCCGATCGACAATGGCCTGATCACCTCCGAGCAACGCATCCTGGCCTCTGTGCCGACGCTCAAGCACGCGCTGGCGCAGGGCGCGGCGGTGATGGTGACCTCGCACCTGGGCCGGCCCAAGGAAGGCGTGTGGACCCAGGAGGACTCGCTGGAGCCGGTGGCGATCCGCCTGGCCGCGCTGCTCGGTGTCGACGTGCCGCTGGTCCGCGACTGGGTCGACGGCGTGGAGGTGCAGCCGGGGCAGATCGTGCTGCTGGAGAACTGCCGCATGAACGTCGGCGAGGGCAAGGACGACGAGGCGCTGGCGAAGAAGTACGCGGCGCTGTGCGACGTGTTCGTGATGGACGCCTTCGGCACCGCGCACCGCGCGCAGGCCTCCACCCACGGCGTGATCAAGTTCGCGCCAGTGGCCGCCGGCGGCCCGCTGCTGATGGCCGAGCTGGACGCGCTGGCCAAGGCGCTGGAGCACCCGGCCAAGCCGTTGCTGGCGATCGTCGCCGGCAGCAAGGTCTCGACCAAGCTGGAGCTGCTGTCCAACCTGGTGAACAAGGTCGACCAACTGATCGTCGGCGGCGGCATCGCCAATACCTTCATCGCCGCGGCCGGGCACGCGGTGGGCAAGTCGCTGTGCGAGCCGGACCTGCTGGAGACCGCGCGCAAGATCGTCGCCGACGCCAACGCGCGCGGCGCGGCGATCCCGCTGCCCAGCGACGTGGTGGTGGCCAAGCAGTTCATGCCCGATGCCGAGGCCACGGTGAAGGCGGTCACCGACGTCGCCGACGACGACCTGATCCTGGACATCGGCCCGCAGACCGCCGCGCACTACGCCGAGCTGATCGCCAAGGCCGGCACGGTGGTCTGGAACGGCCCGGTCGGCGTGTTCGAGTTCGACGCCTTCGGCAAGGGCACCGAGACCCTGGCGCGGGCGATCGCCGCGTCGCCGGCGTTCTCCATCGCCGGCGGCGGCGACACCCTGGCGGCGGTCGACAAGTACGGCATCGCCGAGCAGGTCAGCTACATCTCCACCGGCGGTGGCGCGTTCCTGGAGTTCCTGGAAGGCAAGACCCTGCCGGCGGTGGCCGCACTGCAGGCGCGCGGCGCGTGAGCGCCGCCGACGTCCTGTTCTTCGACCTGGACGGCACCCTGGTCGATTCCGAGGCCGGCATCGTCGGCAGCCTGCGCCATGCCTTCGCCAAGGTGGGGCGTCCCGAGCCGGATGCGCAGCAGTTGCGTGCCTGGATCGGGCCCCCGCTGCGCGACAGCTTCAACGCCCACTTCCACGGCGATGCAGCGCTGATCGAGCAGGTGCTGGCCGAGTACCGGATGCGCTACGACCAGCAGGGCTGGCGCGAGCACACGGTGTTCCCGGACATCGGTGCGGCGGTGGACGCCCTGTCCGCGGCCGGCCACCGGCTGGCGGTGGTGACCTCGAAGAACGAACGCTTCGCGCGCCGCATCGTCGAGCACCTGCCGTTCGGCGGCCGCTTCGAGGAGGTGGTCGGCGCCAGCGACGACGGCGCGCGCCGGGCCAAGCCGGACCTGATCGCCGAGGCGCTGCGGCGGCTCGGCGTGGCGCCGGCGCAGTGCCGCATGATCGGCGACCGGCGCATGGACATCGACGGCGCCCGCCACCACGGCATGCGCAGCATCGGCGTGCTGTGGGGCTTCGGCGACGCCGAGGAACTGCGCCAGGCCGGCGCCGATGTCCTGGCGCAGACACCGGCGCAGTTGCCGGCGCTCGTCGCGGCCTGAACGGGCCCGTGCGCCGGTGCGTCCGGCGCAGCGGGCGTTGACCGCGCAGGGCGCGTCGCCGGAGGCGCCTGCCCCGGCGGCATCCGTGGGCAGGCGCTGGCAGGCGCGGCATGACCACATACTGTCCCGCATTGTCCGGCCGCTATGCCGGACTGCGCGTGCGTCTATGCCGAAATGCCATGCGGTGTGAGGGCCGCGTGTGCTAGCTTTGAGCGCTTTTTCCAAGGATGCCACCATGATCGAACGCCAGCGCCGCACCAAGATTCTCGCCACCCTCGGTCCGGCCACCGACCCGCCCGGCGTGCTCGAGGATCTGTTCCGCGCCGGCGTCAACGTGGTGCGGTTGAACTTCAGCCACGGCGATCCGTCCGGCCAGGCCAAGCGCGCCGCCGAAGTGCGCGCCGCCGCGGCCCGCGTCGGCGCCGAGATCGGCATCCTCGCCGACCTGCCGGGCCCGAAGATCCGCATCGAGCGCTTCGCCCAGGGCAAGGTCTCGCTCAAGCTCGGCGACCGCTTCGACCTGATTGCCGATCCCAATGCCGCGCCGGGCGACGCCAGCCAGGTCGGGGTCAGCTACCTGGGCCTGCCGCAGGACGTGGCGCCGGGCGACGTGCTGCTGCTGGACGACGGCCTGATGCAGCTGAAGGTGGTCGAGGTGCAGGGCGAGCGCATCGTCACCAGCGTGCTCAACGACGGCGTGCTGTCCGACCGCAAGGGCCTGAACAAGCAGGGCGGCGGCCTGTCGCTGGGCGCGCTGACCGAGCGCGACAAGGAACTGATCGGCATCGTCGCCAAGATCGGCGTCGACTTCATCGCGGTGTCGTTCTGCCGCAACGCCGAGGACATGAACGAGGCGCGGCGCATCGCCCGCGCGCACGGCTGCGACGCGGCGCTGGTGTCCAAGATCGAGCGCACCGAGGCGATCGAGAACCTGAGCGAGATCGTCGAGGCCTCCGACGTGGTGATGGTCGCGCGCGGCGACCTGGGCGTGGAGATCGGCGACGCCGAGCTGCCCGGCCTGCAGAAGAAGATCATCAAGGAATCGCTGGCGCAGAACAAAGTGGTGATCACCGCCACGCAGATGCTGCAGTCGATGGTGGAAAGCCCGATCCCGACCCGCGCCGAGGTGCTGGACGTGGCCAACTCGGTGATCGACGGCACCGACGCGGTGATGCTGTCGGCCGAGAGCGCCGCCGGCGCCTATCCGATCCGCGCGGTCGAGGCGATGGCGCGCATCTGCCTGGGCGCCGAACGCCAGTTCGAGACCGAGACCGACTTCGGCATGGCCCCGCGCAACCTCGAGCGCGCCGACCAGGCCATCGCCATGGCGACGATGTTCCTGTCCCAGCACGTGGGCGTGCGCGCGATCGTGGCGATGACCGAATCCGGCGGCACCCCGCGCTACCTGTCGCGCTTCCGCGCCAAGGCGCCGATCTTCGCGGTGACCCGCCACGACGGCGCGCGCCGGCACATGGCGATGATGCGCGACGTGTTCCCGATCAACTTCGACAGCCGCGGCCTGACCCCGCGCGAGGCCGCGCGCGGCGCGATTCGCGTGCTGGTCGAGGCCGGCCTGCTGGCGCCGGGCGACCGCGTGGTGTTCACCAGCGGCGAGCACATGGAAACCCACGGCGCGACCAATACCCTGCGCCTGCTCGAGGTCGGCCCGGATGGCCGCGCCAGCGGCCTGGGCGAACTCTGAAGGACGCACGGCGCGGCGGCTGCAGCCGCCGCGCCGTCGGCAACACCTGTTCGATCGCGCATGGGACGGCGCGGCGCCCACCCGTTCCCTGATCGTGCGACCCCCCTCATGACTTCCACGCGCGCGCACGCCGAACTCGGGCTTGAACTGCCCGAGCGCCCCGGCACGCATTGCCTTGAACACCTGATCCAGGCCTCGGCCACGCGCGAGCTGGTGGTTACCGAGGACATCCGCGACCGCCGCGGCATCCTGCTCGTCGCCAAGGGCCAGCGCATCAATGCCGGGCTGCGCGAGCGGCTGATCGCGCGGCGGCTGCTGCGTCCGCTGGAATCCTCGCTGGCGTTCTGCGAGGAACTGCGCCCGAGCGAAGTGCAACTGGCCGCGCAGCGCGAACTGGACGAACACCCGCACCTGCGGCAGCTGCTGGGCGACGAACTGCCGCCGGTGATGGCTGCGCTGGCCCGCGCCCGCACGCTGGGAGCGCCGGGCACCTTGCTGACCACTATCGGCCAGACCCGGCCGGTCGCGTTCTCGCATGCGGTGCGGGTGGCGATGCTGGTGGCGTGGCTGGCGGCGCTGCTGTCGCGGTCGGACGCGGCGATGCGCGAGGCCGCGGAAGTCGGCTTGCTGCACGATCTCGGCGAGATGTACGTGGATCCGGCGGTGCTGGAGATTCCGGAGGCGCAGCAGGACTTCGCGCAGTGGCGCATGCGCTGCGTGCACCCGGTGATCAGCGCCGCGCTGCTGGGCGAGTCCGGCGTGTACTCGGCGCAGCAGGCCGCCGCCGCACGCGAGCACCACGAACGCATCGACGGCTCCGGCTATCCGGTCGGCGCGTCGGTCCTGTCGCCCTTGGGGCGGCTGATCTCCTGCGCCGAAGCGATGGACGGGTTGTTCGAGCGCGAGCGCGGCCATGCGCAGGCGCTGGCGCGGATGCGCATCGCGCTGCGCGTGGTGCCCGGGCAGTTCCCGCGCGACGTGGTCGACCTGATGACCGAGCGCCTGCGCGACTGCGCGCTGGAGCAGGCGCCGGCGCACGATCCGCAGCACCTGCGCGAAGTGGTGGCGGCCTTGCTCGACGGCCTGGAGCGGGCGCGCGACGAAGCCTTGCGCCTGCAGCGCGCCGGCGACCTGCGCGAGGACGAGCGCGCGGCCCTGCAGCATCTGTTGCTGCTGATCGTGGGCTACATCATGGCCATCCACGATTCCGGCGCCGGCAAGATGGTCGAGCAATTGCCGTGGCTGATCGCCGCGCCGGAAGCGGCCGAGGAGGTCGATCGCATCTGCTGCGAGCTGCGCTGGCAGTTGCCGGGGTTGCGCCACCACGCCGCGTTGCTCGCGCATCGCCGCGCGCGCAGCGCCGAGGACTGGCGGTCCTTGCTCGACGCGCTCGACATCGCCGTGCCGGCGGCGCCGGGCGCGCCGGCGCAGGCACCGGTGGCGGACGCTGCGCCGCTGCAGACGGCGCAGGTCGACGCGCCGGCGCAGTGTGACGCAGTGACGGAGACGCTTGGCTGAGGTGTCGGGAAGATGCGCGGTCTACGCCTGTAACCGCTTGCAAGACCCGCGGTAACGGAATGCATGCAGGTCGGCCCGGTATACTGGGCGTTCCCCCGCTGCAGCCATCAGGAACCGTATGAGCATCGAACAGCTTGCCGAAACCGCACAGGCAATGGTCGCCCCGGGCAAGGGCATCATCGCGATCGACGAATCCACCAGCACGATCGCCAAGCGCTTCGCCGGCGTGGGCATCGAGAATGTCGAAGAGAACCGCCGTGCCTACCGCGAGCTGCTGCTGACCACGCCGAAGCTGAGCGACCACATCTCCGGCGCGATCCTGTACGACGAGACCATCCGCCAGAAGACCAAGGACGGCGTGCCGTTCGCCAAGTACATGGCCGAGCACGGCATCATCCCCGGCATCAAGGTCGACAAGGGCACGCATCCGCTGGCCGGCATGCCGGGCGAGCTGATCACCGAGGGCCTGGACGGCCTGCGCGCGCGCCTGGAGGAGTACTACAAGCTCGGCGCGCGCTTCGCCAAGTGGCGCGCGGTCATCACCATCGGCGAGGACATCCCGTCCGGCGTGTGCATCGAGACCAACGCGCATGCGCTGGCCCGCTACGCCGCGCTGTGCCAGGAACAGGGCCTGGTGCCGATGGTGGAGCCGGAAGTGCTGATGGACGGCGACCACGACATCGAGACCTGCTACGAGGTCACCGAAGCCACGCTGCGTTCGCTGTTCGGCGCGCTGTACGAGCAGAACGTGGTCCTGGAAGGCACCATCCTCAAGGCCTCGATGGTCATCGCCGGCAAGGACTGCGACGAGCAGGCCAGCGTCGAGGAAGTGGCCGAGTCCACCGTGATGTGCCTCAAGAGCACCGTGCCGGCGATCCTGCCGGGCATCGTGTTCCTGTCCGGCGGCCAGACCGACGAGCAGTCCACCGCGCACCTCAACGCGATGAACCAGCTCGGCAACCTGCCGTGGCCGCTGAGCTTCTCCTACGGCCGCGCCATGCAGCAGGCCGCACTGAAGCTGTGGGCGCAGGACATGAAGGGCAATTTCGCCAAGGCGCAGCAGGTGGTGTACGAGCGCGCCAAGGAAAACGGCCTGGCCGCGCTGGGCAAGTGGCAGGGCTGAGCGGTCCCGACACCGCCGACGAGCAACGAAGAACGCCGGCATCGCCGGCGTTTTTCGTTTGTGGTGCGGCGTCTTGCCAGAGCCCTGGAGGCACGCCCGCAGCGATGGCCAAGGCACTGGGCAAGCGGGGGGCGAGATCGGCAACGACGCGTCGTGCTCAGGGCGCCAGCGCGGCGGGCGCGTGGAAGCGATAGCCGCTGTTGCGCAGGGTCTTGACCGGTAGCGGGCGTCCGCTGATCTCTTCCACGCGGCGCCGCAGCCGGTACATCTGCGTGTCCAGCCGGCGCCGGTCGTACTCGAGGAAGTTCACCCCCAGGGCCTCGGCGATCTCGCGGTGGCCCACGCTCTCGCCGGCCTGGCGCATCAGGCAGGCCAGCACCAGCAGATCCTGGTGCGAGAGCGGCACCGGCGGCGCGTTGGGAACGTTCAGGCGTGCGGCGGCCAGTTCCAGGACCCAGCGCGCGGCCGGCGGCGGCAGCGCCAAACGGCGGCCGAGCGCGGCCAGGGTCGCGGCCAGTTCGTCCAGGTCGATGCCCTTGCCCAGGTAGTGGTCCGCGCCGACTTCCAGGCCGCCGATGCGGTCGCTGGCGGTATTGCGCGCGCTGAACACCACGATGCCCAGGCGATGGCCGGCGCGTCGCAGGTCGCGGACCAGGTCCAGACCGCTGCCGTCGGGAAGGCCCACGTCGATCACGGCCATGGCGTGGCGCGCCGGGTCGAACCGTGCCCGGAAGCCGGCGATGCTGTCCACGCAGACGGCGACGTAACCCAGATCCTGCAGGAATTCGCCGAGTTCCTCGCGCAGCACCGGTTCGTCCTCGAGCAGGATCACCTCGGACATCGCGGCGCATCCTCGCGTCGTGCGGTTTGCTGTAACGTCATCGGCTGGCAACGGTGCGGTATGGCGAATGATGGCGCAATGGTGGCGCTGGCTGGTGGGCGCATGGCTGGTGGCGGCGCTTGGCGTGGGCCTGGCCGCCGCCGCGGCGGAATCCCCGGCCGCGGCGCTGCCGTTGAGCGCCGCGCATCACGATGCGAGCGGGTACCTGCAGCGCCTGGACGATCCGCACGGCCGACTGGATGCCGCGCAGGCCGCCGCCGCGGCCGGCTGGACCCGGCTGCCCGCCGGCGTCAACGCGGGATTCGCCGACGGTCCCGTATGGCTGCGCCTGCCTGTTCATGTCGAAAGTGTACCGCCCGGCGGCTGGATGTTGCGATTGAGCAACGCCTTGCTCGACGACGTGCAGGCCTACGTGCGCCCCGACGGCGGCGCCTGGCGCGCGCTGGGACACAGCGGCGAACGCGTTCCGCGGCGCGACTGGCCGGTGGACTACCGCAGTCCGGTCTTCCAGTTCGCGCCCGCGCATCCGGGCGACTACGAGGTGCTGATCCGGTTGCGCAGCAAGAACGCGCTGGTCACTCGCGTGGACGTCTGGCAACGCCTGCCGTTCGACAATCAGTCGCGGCGGGAGGGCCTGCAGTTCGGCCTGTATTTCGGCTTCTATCTGCTGCTGCTGTGCCTGCACGTGGTGTTCTGGCTGGCCACGCGCGCGCGCATGAGCGGCCTGTTCGTGGCCTATCTCGGCGGCTGCGTGTTCAACGAAGCGATGTCGATCGGCCTGGTGCAGCAGGTCACCGGCATGCCGATGGCCTGGAGCGACAGTCTGCTGGGCATCAGCATCGCCTGCAGTCTGCCGGTGGGGTTCCAGGTCGCCAGCCGGCAGTTGAACCTGCGCGCCTTTTATCCGCGTCTGGTGCGCTGGGGCACGCGGCTGCTGTGGGCGGTCGCGCTCGCTTGCGCCGTGTTCGTACTCGCCGGCCACTATGCCTGGGGCATGCAGCCGGTGCAGTCGCTGGGCCTGCTGGAGATCCTGCTGCTGGCGGGACTGGGGCTGCGCCTGCTGTGGCGCCGCTATCGGCCGGCGCGGTTCTTCGTGCTCGCGTTCTTTCCGTTCTATTTCGGCGTGATGCTGGGATTCCTGCGCAACCTCGGCTTCGTCCCGGTCAATGCGTGGACCCAGTACGTCACCACGTTCGGCACCATGCTGCACATGATGCTGCTGAGCGTCTTCCTCATCGGCCGGTACGAGCGGCAGCGCCGCCAGCGCGAACGGCGGCACGCCGCCGCCGCGGTGGAGCTGGCGCGCAGGCATGGCCTGGCGCTGGAGCGCGAGGTGGCGCTGCGCACGGCAGAGCTGCGCAACGAAATCGCCAGGCGGCAGGCGCTGGAAAACGACCTGCGCGCTTCGCTGCAGACCGAGCGCAAGGTCAGGCAGGAACAACGCGATTTCGTGGCCATGGTGTCGCACGAGTTCCGTACGCCATTGGCCGTGATCATGGCCTCGGCGCAACAGCTGGCGCGCAAGCTGGACGCGCCGCCGGAACGCAATCGCGCGCGCTGCGGCAACATCCGCGACGCGGCGCAGCGGCTGCTGGCGTTGGTGGACGAGTATCTCGCCGACGACCGCATGGGCGAGGCGGCCTCGGAACTGCGACTGCAGCCGTGTGCCCTGCGCGTGCTGCTTGACGACCTGTGCCGGGACTTCCCGCCGCAGCGCGTGGTTTGCGAGAGTCTCGTCGACGACGACGGCCTGCTCACCGACATCGGCCTGTTGCGCGTGGCCGTGCGCAACCTGCTCGCCAATGCCGACCGCCATTGCCCGGCGGACATGTCGATCCGCGTGCGCGTGCGCGGCAGCGCCGAAGGCCTGCGCCTGGAGGTCGCCAATCCGGGCGAACGCATCGCGCCGGCCGAGCGCGAACGCCTGTTCCAGAAGTACTACCGTGGCGAGAACGCGCGGCATGCGCCGGGCGCAGGGCTGGGCCTGTATCTGGTCCGGCGGATCGCCGAGCGTCTCGGTGGCTGGGTGGGGCTGGCCAGGCAGGCGCCGGACGAATCGGTCTGCTTCGTGTTGCTGCTGCCGCGCCGCCCGGATGGACAGCGCGCGTTGTCGCGCCTGCCGCCGCCAGCGGATGCCTGAGCGTGTCGTGCGGCCTGCGTCGTCGGCGAAAGCGATCGGGCGCGGCTGCGCCCGATCGCGGGTTCGTCGATGAGCGATGCGGCCTCGGCTTGCCGGCGAAGGCCGCGATGAAAGCGGCGCCGTGACCTGAAGACACCGTGCGGCGGTGTCGTCAGGTCGTCCCCGGTTATTGCCGGATGATGCAGCTGTCCGCCGATCCGTTGGGCGCGCCGCTCGGGTTGCAGGCGACCGCCGGGGCGCGGATGCCGCCGTCGACGACCAGGATCGCGTCGGTGGCGGCCGTCACGGTCCCGCTGCTGCCGGCGTGTGCCGCGGCGGCCAGTTCCCTGGCCGTTTCGTCGGCCTTTTGCGGGCTCGTCTCGGTCGTGCTGCCGGCATCGCTGGTCACGGTGGCGGCGGCGACCGAGCTGTTGATCGCCTGCACGGTCGTGGTCGGCAACTGGACACCGTCACTGGCGACCACGTTCAACAGACCATCGACGTAGGTGATGGCGTAGTTGGACAGCCCCGCGCCGGTGGCGCCGGACGCGGTGATGGCGTAGTTGCCGACCGCGGCGCCGGCGCCGGCGCCTTCGCTGCCCAGGGCGACGCCGGAGACGGTGTCGTTATTGAGCAGGCCGGAGACACGGTAGCCGGTCAGCGTGGCGGTGCTGCCCACGGTCTTGCTGGCGTCGCTGGCGACGATGCGCAGGCTGGCCGGATCGACGCGCAGGCTGCCATCGACGTAGCCGACGACGTAGTTGGACAGCCCTGCGCCGCTGGCGCCGGAGGCGGTGATGGCGTAGCTGCCGACCGCGGCGCCGGCACCGGCGCCGGCGCTGCCCAGGGCCACGCTGGAGACGGTGTCGCCATTGAGCAGGCCGGAGACGCTGTAGCCGCTGAGGAGGGCGGTGCTGCCGTAGGTCTTGCTGGCATCGGTGGCGACGATGCGCAGGGTGGCCGGATCGACGCGCAGGCTGCCATCGACGTAGCTGACGACGTAGTTGGACAGGCCTGCGCCGGTCGCGCCGGAGGCGGTGATGGCGTAGTTGCCGACCGCGGCGCCGGCACCGGCGCCGGCGCTGCCCAGGGCCACGCTGGAGACGGTGTCGCCATTGAGCAGGCCGGAGACGCTGTAGCCGCTGAGGGGGGCGGTGCTGCCGTAGGTCTTGCTGGCATCGGTGGCGACGATGCGCAGGGTGGCCGGATCGACGCGCAGGCTGCCATCGACGTAGCTGACGACGTAGTTGGACAGCCCTGTGCCGCTGGCGCCGGAGGCGGTGATGGCGTAGTTGCCGACCGCGGCGCCGGCACCGGCGCCGGCGCTGCCCAGGGCCACGCTGGAGACGGTGTCGCCGTTGAGCAGGCCGGAGACGCTGTAGCCGCTGAGGTTGGCCGTGCCGCCGTAGGTCTTGGAGCCCGAGGTCGCCGTCACCGTCAGCGCCGCCGGGGTGATGGCGATGCCGCCGGAGACCACGTAGGCGATGTCGTAGCCCTGCTGCGACGAGAACAGGCCGCCGAGTTGCAGCGTGCCGTCGCCGGTGGTGTAGCTGCCGGCGCCAGTGCCGGCGGTCGCGTAGTGCAGCGACGAGCCGAACAGCAGGTTGGGATCGAAGGCGCCGCCGACCGTGTAGGACGAAAGCGTGCCGTTGGCGCCGCTGCCGTCGTAGACCTTGTCGAGGCCGGAGAGGCTGGTGCTGACCGTGAGCGGGGTCAGGAAGCTGCGCAGCAGCGGCGTACCCATGTGTTCGTATAGCCGCCAGGTCAGGCCGGTGCCGCCGCGGTCGTCGATCGCCCAGCCGGCGTCGGTGAAGGTGGACAGGGTGTTCAGCGCGGCCCAGGTTCTGCCGCCGCTGATCGTGTCGATGCTGCCGGTGTTGGCGCCTGCCGTACTCAGGCCCGTATTGATCGCATTGCCGCCGATGTCGGTGGCGAAGAAGCTGGCGTTGATGGTGCCGGCGTCGTTGGTGCCGACCAGGCCCCCGAACGCGTTGTTGCCGCCCACGTCGCCGGTGGCGTAGCTGGCGTTGATGCTGCCGCCTTCGTTGTAGCCGATCAGGCCGCCAAGATCCTGGGTTCCGATCACCCCGCCCGTGGCATAGGCGGCGTTGACGCTGCCGAGCTCGTTGTAGCCGACCAGGCCGCCCGCGTACTCGGTGGCGGCCACGAAACCGGTGGCATAGACCCGGGCAAGGACGCCGCGATTGCTGTACCCGACCAGCCCGCCGATGAACGACGTGCCGGAAACATCGCCCACGGCATAGGCGTCGCTGAGGCTCGTGCCGAAGAGGTTGCCGACCAGCCCGCCAACATGGCGGACTCCCGACGCGCTGCCGCTCGCGGACGCGTTCGTCACGGTGCCCCTGGAGGCAAAGCCGATCAACCCGCCGACGTAGGTCGAGCCGGAGACGTTCCCGCTGGCCCGCACATTCGAGATGGTGGCGCTGGACGCCTGGCCGAGCAGGCCGCCCGCGTGCGTGGTGGTCGCGACGACGTTGCCGCTGGCCGAGGCGTTCTGGATCAGGCTCTCGGTCGCGTTGCCGATCAGTCCGCCGACATGGTCGCCGCTGGCGTTGCTGGTGCTGGTCGCGTTGCCGCTGGCACTCACGTTGGTGTAGCTGCCCTGGTAGTCATTGCCGACCAGGCCGCCGACGCCGCTGCCGCCGGAGACGGTGCTGCTCGAGAACGCGGCGCTGATCGTTCCGCCGTTGTTGCTGCCGATCAGTCCGCCGACGTAGTTGCCGCTGTACGGGCCGCCGCTGCCCACCACGGTGCCAGTGGTGGTCGCATCGCTGATCGCCCCGGCATTGTTGGAGCCGGCGAGGCCGCCGATGAAATTGCCCGTGCCGGCGATGCTGCCGGCGACGCTGATGCCGCTGAGCGTGCCGGCATTGAGGCCGGCGATACCGCCGACGTAGGCGTAACCCGAAATGCTGGCGGCGTTCAGGGCCAGGTTGCCGATCCGGCTGGCGGCGCCGGTATTGCCGAACAGGCCGACGTAGGATGCGCCGCCGCGTGCGATGGTCAGCCCGGAGATGGTGTGGTTTGCTCCGTTCAGGCTGCCGGTGAACGCGTAGCTGTCGTTGCCGACCGGGCTGAAGCCGGCGCTGCTCCACATCCCGCTGGCAGTGCCGCCGGCGGTCTGGCTGGCATCGATGTCGGCGGAGACGCTGTAGCTCGCCGCCAGGTTGTACGCCATCAACTGCAGCTGGTGCGCGTTGCCGATGCTGGTGCTGTACTCGCTGGCCAGGAACGGACGCGTCTGCCCCTCGATCATGATCCAGGCCGGGTTGCCGACGCCATCGCTGGCGACGTAGACATTGGTGGTGCCGGCGAGCAGCGACCAGGTGCCGAGATTGCCGTACGTGGCGTGGTTGTAGCGGTTGCCGCTGCCGAAGCTGGTCAGATTGGTGACGCTGCCGCTGCTGCCGCTGCTGATGGCATTGGCCTGGCCGGTGCTGCCGACGTCCCAGGACGCATTGCTGACGCCGCCTTGATTGGTGCCGATCAGCCCGCCGACGTTGTTGGTTCCGCTGACCGCGCCGGTGGCGTAGCTGTTGCCGACGCTGGCGGAGGTGACGGCCGCGCTACCCGGGTTGTTGATGCCCACCAGCCCGCCCACCGAGGTCGGTGCGGTGACGCTGCCGGTCGCGTAGGTGTTGGCGATGGCGCTCCGGTAGTTCATGCCGACCAGCCCGCCGACGCCGTAGTTGGTGCCGGTCACGCTGCCGCTGGCATAGCTGTTCTTGATCGTGCCGGCGTTCTGGCTCGCTCCGACCAGGCCGCCGACGGAACTGGTGCCGCTCACGTTGCTGGTGGAATACGCGTTGGTGACGCTGCCGCCGTCGTTGTAGCCGACCAGGCCGCCGATGTAGTCGCTGCTGCCGGTCACGCTGCCCGTGCTGTGGGAATTGCGGATCGTGGCGCCGACGTTGTTGCCGACCAGGCCGCCGACCGCGCTCTGCCCGCTGACGTTGCCGTTGAACACGCCGTTGTCGATCAAGCCCAGGTTGTAGCCGGCCAATCCGCCGACGCCGCCCGAGGTGCCGGTCACGGTGCCGTCGACGGTGACGTTCCTGATCGCGCCCTGGCCGTAGCCGACCAGGCCGCCGACGTAGAAGCCGCCGGAGATGGAGACGTTGCCCAGGTGCAGATCGCGGATGAGGCTGTTGCTGCTTGTCGTGCCGAACAGGCCGACGTAGCCGCTGGAGTCGGAGATCGTCAGGTTGTTGAGGCTGTGGCCCAGGCCGGCCAGCTGGCTCTGGAAGGAGGACACCAGGGCGCTGCTGTGGGTGACGCCGCCCAGGTCGATGTCCTGGGCCAGCGCATAGGCGCCGGGGCTGTTGAAATAGGTGGCCGCGTCGGCCAGCGAGTGGATCAGCGTGTACGCCTGGCCGTTGATGGCCAGGCTGGCATGCGCGCCGCCGAGTGAGACCGGGGTGTTGACGTAGTAGTCGCCCGAGCCGCCGACGGTGCCGTTGTCGGTGTAGCCGCCGTAGTTCAGCACCAGGCCGGCCATGTCGCCGGTCGCGGTGACGGCGGCATTGAGGTGGATGCTGTGGTACGCGTCCAGGGTCAGCGTGGAGTTGCCGCTCCAGCCGATCGCCGCATTGACGTTGATGTCGCCGCTGCCGCTGCTCACGTTGCCCGGGCCGCTGGCGTTGGTGAGGCTGGCGAGCAGGGTGACGTTGGTGCCGCCGTTCAACGTGCCGCTGATGGTGCTGGCGGCCGCGCTGTCCACGGTCAGGTCTTCCGGGTCGACCAGCCAGGTGCCGGCGTTGCCGGGGCCGGCGCCCTTGGCGCCGACGGCGATGCCGGTAAAGTCGACGGTGTGGCCGCTGGTTTCGAGCAGGCCGCCGTCGCCGTGGCCGGCGGCGTTGGCGCGCAGCGCGCCATGCACCGCGGTGTGGCCATCGGACCAGACCACGATCGAGCCGCCGTTGCCCTGGCCGGTCGCGCTGGCATCGAGCAGCGCGCCGCTGGCGACCGTGGCCGCGCTGGCGTGTTGCAGTTGTTCGCCGCCCTGGTAGCCGCCGCCGATGCGGATGCGGCCACCGGCCGCGCTGCCGCTGGCGTCGATGCGGCCAGCGACGTTCACCGCCGCGTCGGACAGTAGCTCCACGTTGCCGCCACGGGGGCCGGAGACGTCGATGCGGCCGCTGCTGGCCACGTCGCCGCCGCTGCCGACCAGGCGCACGCTGCCGCCGGAGGTGTCGATGCCGGTGGCTTCGAGCGTGCCGGTGTTGTTGACCAGCAACTGCGACAGCCCGCTGCTGCCGGCCTGCAACAGGATCTGCCCGCCATTGGCGCGCAGGCTGCCGCTGTTCTCCACCGCCGCCGCGGTGCCGTCCACCGACTGGCTGGCGGCCGCGACCAGTTGCATGCCGATGGCGCCGGCCGCGTCCATGGTCACCTTGACCTGATCGGCGGAGAGCAGGCGGATGGCGCCGCCGTCGGCGGTAATGGTGCCGCGGTTGGCGACCTGGTTGCCGACCAGGTTGACCGAGCCGCCGTTGCCGGCGCGGATGCTGCCCTGGTTGATCACGCTGGCGGCGCCATGCTCGCCGCGGGCGAGCAGGTAGCCGTGCTCGTCGTCGCCGGCCAGGCCCAGCGAACTGGCGACCAGGCCGCCGACGTTCACCTGCGCGTGGTTGCCGAACAGGATGCCGGCGGAGTTGATCAGGAACACGTTGCCGTTGGCGCGCAGGCTGCCGTCGATGACGCTGGCGCCGCGGCTGGCATCGATCAGGTTCAGCGCCACCGCCGAGCTGGACGGCTGCACGAACACCACGCTGGCGTCCTTGCCGACGTTGAAGCTGTTCCAGTTCAGCACCGCCTTGGCGGCGTTCTGGTCGATCTGCAGGGTGCCGCCGTTCTGCGACACGGTGGCGCCGGTGGCGCTGGACAGCGACGGCACGCCGCTGGCGTGGGCCGGCGCGGCCAGCGCGCAGGCCAGGGCGAAGGGCAGCAGCGGCGCGGCCAGGCGGGCGGCGCCGGCGCCAGCACCGGTGCCGCCGGCGTGGCCGGCGGCGACTTCGGAGGCGACCTGGAGCACGCCGAGATGGCGGTTGAAGACAAGGCGGTAGATGCGGTTCATGGGGATCCCCAGGTCAGAAGGTCAGGCCGAAGCGGGCCCAGTAGCGCACGTCCTTGCCGTCGCCCGGCTTGGTGGTGCCGGTGGGCTTGGCCGCGGTCAGATCGAACGAGAGCCCGTGCCAGTCGGGCAGCCGGAAGCCGAGGCCGACGCCGGCGCCCTCGAAGGTGGTCACCGCGTCGTACACCGCGCGGTTGGCGCCGTTGGGGTAGACCCGGCCGTAGTCGTAGAACACGCTGGCGGTCAGCAACTGGCCCCAGGCGCGGCCGCCGAACGGCGAGGCGGCGGTGGCGAAGCCCGGCGCGTCCACCTGGTACTCCAGGCCCGAATCGAAGCCGCGGTCGCCCAGCGCGGCGCCGAGCGGGAAGGCGCGCACGCTGGTCGGTCCGCCCAGCGAGAACTGTTCCAGCGGGGTCAGGGTGTCGTCGCTGTACTGGCCGTTGACGCGCAGTTGCAGGCGCTGCGTGGCGGTCA
Organism: Xanthomonas sp. NCPPB 901; assembly: GCF_056725085.1. Classification (NCBI taxonomy): domain Bacteria; kingdom Pseudomonadati; phylum Pseudomonadota; class Gammaproteobacteria; order Lysobacterales; family Lysobacteraceae; genus Xanthomonas; species Xanthomonas sp. NCPPB 901. The sequence goes on from NZ_CM161511.1 coordinate 1,292,198, forward strand.
GCCCCTGCAGCCGGGTGTAGCTCAGGCGCGCGACCGTGAAGTGGCGGTCGTGGCGGGCGTACAGGTAGTCGGTCTGCGGCGAGTCGTCGTCGAGCGCGCCGCGCACGCTGAGCTGCAGCAGATCGATGGCGTGGCGCTGGCGGTCGTCGTGGCGCACGCTGGTGCCGAGCTCGGCCACGTCGAATTTTTGCTTGGACAACAGCACGCCCAGGCCCTGCAGGCGCGAACTCTCCTTGACCAGGTGCAGCCAGCTCTGCACGCGCCAGGCGTCGGAATTGACGAACTTCCAGTCCAGGCCCAGCGCCGTCTGCTGGGTCGGACCCTGGATGTCGAGCGCGGCGAACGCACCGTTGTCGAGGTTGACCACACTGCGCGTGTAGGACGCGCTGGCGCTGAGGCCGTCGACGCTGGCGATCGGCACCTGGTAGGCGAGGCTGCCCTGCCAGGTGTTGGCCGGATCCAGCGCATAGGCGTAGCTGGCGGACAGGTGGTCGCCCAGGCCAAGCGGGTTGTTCCAGTCCACGCCGAGCTGGGCGCGGTAGCGGCCGATGCTCGGGGTGCCGTAGTTGCTGGCGCCCAGGCTGACCTGCAGCGGGCGTTCTTCGCGGGCCTGGATCACCACGTCGGTCTCGCCGGGGTTGGCGCCGGGCTTGAGCACGGACATGGCGGAGACGCCCGGCAGGTCGCGGGCGTACAGCAGCGCCGATTGCAGGTCCTGCTGGCGCAGGATTTGGCCCTGCAGGGCCAGGGCGGGGCTGGCGATCAGGCGGTCGTCGTAGCGGCGCGTGCCCTCGACGGTGATCTTGCCGACCCGGCCTTCGACCACGCGGATCTCGACCACCTGGTCCGGTCCCAGGGTCTGCACCGGCAGATAGGCGCGCGCGACCAGGAAGCCGGCCTGGCGATAGGCCTGGGTCAGCGCGTCGGCGATCTGCTGCAGTTGCGCGAAGCTGAGCTGGGCCGGCAGCGCGCCGCCGCCGAGTTCGCGCAGGCGGGCGTCGGCCAGCGACTGCAGGCGCGCCGGATCGATGTGCTCGCGCGGATGGGTGCCGACGCCGGTGACGCGGATCGCCTGCACCGCGATCGGTGCCGCCGCATCGGTGGACGCGCTGGCGGCCGGTGCGGCCTCCTGGGCAAGCGCCGGCAAGCAGGTCAGGGTCAAGGCCAGGCCGGCGGCCCACGGGAGCGCAAACAGTGCATTCGCCAGCGTGCTCGGACGCGGACGGCAGGAGATCGTCATGATATTAAGGCGGCGTTTAGTGTTGAGGCTCGCGCAATGTAGCCGTCGCACCGCGGGTCAATCTGAGCAAATCTGAGCGCGCGGTCACTCTCTGTGCCGTGCCCCCGACATGGTGTCAGGGAAATACCGACAGCGCGCTGCTGCCGTACCCCGCCAGGCGGTCGGCCGCCGCCTGGGTTGGCGCGCGGCGCAGGCCGCGCTGCATGGGAGCTTGGCCGGCCCTGCGACCGGTCGCTGACTCAGGCCGCGGTGGCGCACTGCGCGTCGCGCAGCGCCTGCCGGTAGGCCTTGGCGGTGGCGTCGTTGTAGGCGACCAGGAGGATCCGCTTGGGCACCGCGTGCGCGCGCTGCCAGGCGTCGGTCTCGGTGACCGCGATGCGCGCGGCCTGCTGCAGCGGGTAGCCGTAGACGCCGCAACTGATCGCCGGGAACGCCACCGAGTGCAGGCCCATCTGCTCGGCCAGGCGCAGCGTCCGCCAGTAGCAGTTGGCGAGCAGCGCCGGTTCGTTGTGGGCGCCGTCGCGCCACACCGGGCCGACCGTATGCAGCACATGCCGTGCCTTGAGTCGGTGGCCCGCGGTCGCGCGGACCTCGCCGACCGGGCAGCGCACGCCCGGCTTGAGTTCCGGCAGGCGCCGGCATTCGTCCAGCAGTTCCGGGCCGGCGGCCCGGTGGATGGCGCCGTCCACGCCGCCGCCGCCGAGCAGGGACTCGTTGGCGGCGTTGACGATCGCGTCCACGTCGAGCTGGGTGATGTCGCCTTGCCAGATTTCGATGTTCATGGGCCGATCTTTAGGGGAGCCGAATGATGGACACGTGAGGGCGGGGCGAACGCCGTCGCCGCGTTGCTACAGCCGCTTAACCGGCCAGCGGCAAGACTGGCGCGTCCCCATCTCAGCACTTGCGACATGAACCCGAACCCGCCGCCTCCGCAGGTCGCCGCTGCCCTCGCGCAGGGCCAGATCGTCAAGGCGATCAAGCTGCTGCGGACGCACAGCGGCATGGACTTGCGCAGCGCCAGGGAGCAGGTCGACGCCTGGCTGCTGGCCGGCGCGGCGCGGACGGTGGCGGAGATGCTCGACCGGCACGCCGCCGGCGCGGTGTCGGCGGCGCCGGTCACCGCGGTCCAGTCGCTCGTGCCGCCGGCCGTGGCCGAGGAACGACGCCTGCCGCCGGCGGCGGAACTGGCGCTGCGCCGGGGCGAGCGGCGCAAGGCCGCCGAGGCGGTGTTCGAGCACTATCCGGGCATTTCGCTGCGCGAGGCACTGGACCTGGTGCAACGTCATCTGCAGGCCGCGCCGACGCCGGGCATGGCCGCGACGGTGACCGCCGGCGACCACGGCGGGCGCTGGCGCTGGGCGCTGCTGGTGCTGCTGCCGGCCGCGGCGGCGGTGGCCTGGTGGCTGGCGCGCTGAGGCGCGCCGGCCAGGCCGGCGGCTACAGCCAGCGCGCGACCTGCGCGCAGTAGCGCGCATAGGCGCTGCCGAAGCGTTCGCGCAGGCGCGCTTCCTCGTAGGGGATCACCACCCACTGCAGGGCCAGCAGCGGCAACGGCAGCAACAGCGCCGACCAGGGCCAGCCGATCTGCACGCTCAGGCCGAGGTAGCTCAGGGTCAGGCTGACGTACATCGGGTTGCGGGTGAACCGGTAGGGCCCGTGGCAGACCAACTGCGACGGCGCGCGTTCGGGCAGCAGGGTGGTGCGCCCGCGCGCGAACAGCACGAAGCACCAGCACGCCAGCAGCAGGCCGGCCAGCGCGACCACGCCGCCGCCCAGTTGCAGCCAGGCCAGTGCGGCGCCCTGCGGCAGCGGCAACGGCAGCGCGCGCTGCAGGCTGGCGCCGAGCAGCAGCGCCAGCAGGAAATGCGCCGGCGAGGTCGTGCGCACCAGCAACGGCACGCGCGCCTGCGCGCGCACTGGCGGTCGGTCGGTTCGGTCGTGCATGGCGTCCTTTCCTGGTTCGGGTGCGGCCGCGGCAAGTGTACGCGGCGGCCCACGGCGTCGGCGCGGGCGGCGCCACGCCGATGCTCCGCCGCTGCGGCAGCGCGCGCGGCGCGACAACGCACCACAGCGCGGCGCAGCGTCACGCGTGGCGGTACCTGCAAACCCGATTACCCTACCGCCTACGCGGCACGTCGCAGGAGCGCCCGTTCGACGCACCGCGCCCGTCCCGCGTCGACCGGCCGACCTTGCGCGCCGATCGTGTGCCGTTCCCCCTTCGCAACCGACTGACCAGCTCCATGCCGATCGCTTCCGCCAGCACCGCCACCGCCCCGCGCCGCCGGGTCATCCTCGAGGACGACATCGACGGCTTCACCCCTGCGCAGTTGCTGCTGCTGCAATCGCCCGAGGTGGAGGTGCTAGGCATCTCGGTGGTCAGCGGCAACATCTGGCGCGACGAGGCGCTGGCGCACACCCGGCGCCTGCTGGAGATCGCCGGGCGCGGCGAGGTGCCGGTGCTGCCCGGCCCGGTGTTCCCGCTGCTCAACAGCGAACTGGCCACCGAGCGCTGGGAAGCGCTGTACGGCAAGTTGCTGTGGAAGGGCGCCTGGACCCGGCAGTGGATCGAACACGACACCGTGCAGAGCGCGCCGCGCTACCACGCCCACGACGTGGTCCCGGACCTGCCGCTGGGCAATCCGACGGTGGTGCAGGCGGCCAGCGAGCCGGCGGCGCTGTTCATGATCCGCAAGGTGCGCGAATTCCCGGGCGAGGTCAGCATCGTCGCCACCGGCCCGCTGACCAACCTGGCCCTCGCGCAGCGGCTCGACCCCGAGTTCGCGGCGCTGGCCAAGGAGCTGGTCTACATGGGCGGCAGCCTCAATCCGCGGCAGCGCCGCGACAGCGTCTCGGCGGCGCAGTTCGCCCGCGAGTTCGTCAATTCGCCGCGGCGCGAGTTCAACATTCGCTGGGATCCGGAGGCGGCCAGCATCGTGATGCGTGCGCCGTGGCGACGCATGGTGATGGTGCCGGTGGATCCGTCCACCGCCACCGAACTGACCCCGCCGCTGCTGGCGCGGATGAGCGCCGCCGATACGCCGATCGGCCATGCGCTGCGCCGGCGCGAGCCGGGCTTCCCGATGTGGGACGAACTGGCCACCGCGGTGTGGTTGCGCCCGGAACTGGCCACCGTCAGCGAGACCCTGTACGTGGACACCAACACCGAGTTCGGCGCCGGCTACGGCGACATCCTGTCGTGGGCGCCGGGCTACCAGCCGGGCCTGGGCGAGCAGGCGCAGCAGGTGGTGCGCGAGGTCGACGTGGACGCGATCGAACAGTTGCTGGTGGAGCGCCTGACCGCGCCGCAACCGCCGGCGCTGGGCGTGCCGCTGCCGGAATAGGGCGGGCCATCGGCCCGCGGCCGGTCGGGCGCTGCGCCCCGGACCATCGGCGCCGTGCCTGCCAGGCGCGACGCGGCGGAGGTGTGGCGGGAGCGCACATGCTGGCCGGCCCGGTTGCGCGAAGCGCGCGTTGCAGGCGACGCTGGCGATCGACAGCGTGCACCGTTCCCCCTCCATCGAGACGAGCTCATGCAGATCCCACAGACCTGGCAGGCCGGTATCCAGCGCAACGCCGAGCTGCTGCGCGGCTACGCGCAACTGCTGCAGGACTTCGCGCCGCCGCTGCCAGCGCCAGCGCCGCAGGAAGGCGGGGTGATCGCCCCGCTGGTGGCGGCCACGCGCGCCGACGGCAGCGCCGCCGGGCGGCACGCGCAGCAGGCGCTGGCGCAGATCGAACGCGGCAATCGGCAGCTGTGCGCGGTGACGCGGCCGCTGCCGGCGCGGGCCGAGGCCGATGCGGCGCGCGTGCAGGCGGCGCTGGCCGGCGGCGGCGACGGCGGTGCGCTGGCCGGGGTGCCGTTCGTGGTCAAGGACCTGTTCGATGTCGCCGGCCTGGCGACCACCGCCGGCGCCGCGCTGCGCGCCGACGCGGCGCCGGCCACGCGCGATGCGGCGGTGGTGCGGCGCCTGGCCGAGGCCGGCGCGGTGCTGGTCGGCACCGCCAACATGGACGAGTTCGCCTACGGCTTCGCCACGGTCAACGCGCACTACGGCACCACCGCCAATCCGCACGATCCGCAGCGCCTGGCCGGCGGGTCCTCCGGCGGCTCGGCGGCGGCGGTGGCGGCGCGCTGGGTGCCGTTCGCGCTGGGCTCGGACACCAACGGTTCGATCCGCGTGCCGGCGGCGCTGTGCGGCGTCTACGGCCTGCGTCCGAGCCACGGCAGCCTGGCGGTGGACGGCGTGTTCCCGTTCGTCGAGGCCTTCGACGTGGTCGGGCCGTTCGCGACCACGGTCGCCGACCTGCGCGTGGTGTACGACGCCATGCGCGGGCAGCCGCTGCCGTCGCTGGACGCCGCCGGCTTGCGCGTGGCGCGCCTGGACGGCTGGTTCCGGCGCAATCTCGATCCGGAACTGGACGCCGGCCTGGCCGCGCTGCATGCCGCGCTGGGCGGCAACGCCTGGCGCGAACTGCCGCAGGCCGAACGCGCCCGCGCGGCCGCGTTCGTGATGACCGCGGCCGAGGGCGGCTATCGCCATCGCCAGGCGCTGGCCACGCACGGCGACCGCTTCGATCCGGCGACGCGCGATCGCCTGCTTGCCGGCTTGCAACTGCCAGCCGCGGCCATCGCCGACGCGCAGCGCTTCGGCGCGTGGTTCGCCGAGGCGATGCAGCGCCTGTGGGACGAGGTTGACGTGCTGCTGGCGCCGGCCACGCCGTGCGCGGCGCCGCGCATCGACCAGGAGACGATCCAACTCGACGGGGCGGCGGTGTCGGCGCGCGCCAATCTCGGCGTGTTCACCCAGCCGCTGGGCCTGGCGCGCTGCCCAGTGCTGGCCGCGCCGCTGTACCGTCCTGGGCAGTTGCCGCTGGGCGTGCAACTGATCGCCGCGCCGGGACGCGAGGACCGCCTGTTCGCGCTCGCCGCGCAGCTGGAACGCGCCGGCCTGATCGGCTCGACCCCGCCGTCGCTGGAGCCGCGCTGATGCTGCACACCCTGCGTTCGCGGCGCGGCATGGTGGTCGCCCCGCATCATCTCGCCGCGCAGGCCGGGCGCGACGTGCTGCGCGACGGCGGTACCGCGGTGGAGGCGGCGGTGGCGACCGCGGCCTGCCTGGCGGTGGTCTATCCGCACATGACCGGGATCGGCGGCGACGGCTTCTGGCTGATCGCCGAACCCGACGGCCGCGTGAATGCGATCGACGCCTGCGGCCGCGCCGCGCAGGGCGCCACGCTGCAGCACTACGCCGGGCAGGCGGCGATTCCCTGGCGCGGGCCGGGCGCGGCCAACACCGTCGCCGGCACCGTGTCCGGCTGGGCGCTGGCCTTGCGCCAGAGCGGGGCGCGGCTGCCGCTGGCGCGCCTGCTCGACGACGCCATCCAGCATGCCGCGGCCGGCGTGCCGGTCACCCTCGGCGGCAGCGTCATCGCCGCGGCCAAGGGCGCCGAACTGCGCGCCCAGCCCGGCGCCTACGCGGCGATCTTCGAACCCGCCGGGCGGCCGCTGCGCGAGGGCGAACTGCTGCGCCAGCCGCAACTGGCCGCCACCCTGCAGCGCCTGGCCGCGGCCGGCCTGGACGATTTCTACTGCGGCGCGCTGGCCGCCGACCTCGCCGCCGACCTGCAGGCGCTGGGCAGCCCGCTGCGCGCCGGCGATCTGGCCGCGCACCAGGCCGAGGCCAGCGTGCCGCTGTCGGTGGCGATCGCCGGCGCGCGCCTGTACAACCATGCGCCGCCGACCCAGGGCCTGGCCTCGCTGCTGATCCTGGCGCTGTTCGACCGCCTGGCCGCGGACCAGGCCGATGGCTACGCGCACCTGCACGGCCTGGTCGAAGCGACCAAGCAGGCGTTCCTGGTCCGCGATGCGCATGTCGGCGACCCGGCCTGGATGACCCTGGACGCGCAGGCGCTGCTCGACGATGCCGGCGCGCTCGACGCGATGGCCGCGCGTATCGATCCGGCGCGCGCGCTGCCGTGGCCGCAGCCGTCGCAGGCCGGCGACACCGTCTGGTTCGGCGCGATCGACGGCGCCGGCCGCGCGGTCAGCTGCATCCAGTCCACCTACTTCGAATTCGGCTCCGGACTGGTGCTGCCGCGCAGCGGCATCGTCTGGCAGAACCGCGGCTGCAGTTTCCGTCTGGCCGCCGACGGCTGGAACGCGCTGGCGCCCGGGCGCAAGCCCTTCCATACGCTCAATCCGGCGCTGGCGCGCTTCGACGACGGCCGGCTGATGGCCTACGGCACCATGGGCGGCGAGGGCCAGCCGCAGACCCAGGCGGCGCTGTTCAGCCGCTATGCCCGGTTTGGCGTGCCGCTGCAGCAGGCGGTCAGCGCGCCGCGCTGGTTGCTCGGCCGCACCTGGGGCGAGGACAGCACCACGCTGAAGCTGGAGGACCGCTTCGACCCCGCCGTGGTGCAGGCCCTGCGCGCGGCCGGGCACGTGGTCGAACTGCTGCCGCCGTTCACCGCGGTGATGGGCCACGCCGGCGCGCTGGTGCGCGAGGCCGACGGCACCTTGAGCGGTGCCAGCGACCCGCGCAGCGATGGGGCGGTGGCAGGGTGGTAGGCGCGTTGCCTGCGGACTGCGCCGGCGGGCAGCACGGCCGCGACGCCCTGGTGCGCGCCAGGGCGCTGGTGGCGGCGGCGATGACCGATCCGCAGGGCGGGGCCGCGCCCCTGGCGCAGGCCGAAGCGCTGCTGCTGGCCGCGCTGGCGGCGGCGCCGGACCAGGTCGCGCTGCTCACCGGCCTGGGCGCGGTGCGGTGCGACCTGGGGCAGTACGACGCGGCCGTCGAGGTCCTGCAGCGTGCCGTGCGGCTGCGCTCGGACGACCGCCACACCTACTTCAATCTCGGCGTCGCGCTGCTCAACAGCGGCGCAGGCGAGCAGGCGATGCAGTGGTTCCGGCAAGCGGCCACGCGGGCGGGATCGGCGGCGACCTGGGAAGCCTATTTCGATGCCCATGCGCACTGACGCGCGCCGCGCGCCAGGCCATCCGCGCCTGCGTCGCGGTACCGCGCACGCCACGCCGGCGGCAGCGCTTCCGTACCATGGCCCTGGCGCGACGCCGCCGCGTCCGCGCCGCGTATTGGGCACCTAGGACCTTCGAGCCGCCATGCTGACCTTCTCCCGCTTCACCCGCTATTTCATGGAAGTGGCGCATTGGCGCAGCATCCGCCGCGCCTCCGAGGCGCTGCACGTGTCGGCGTCGGCGATCGACCGGCAGATCCTCAAGGCCGAGCAGGAACTGGGCGTGCAGCTGTTCGAGCGCTTGCCGGGCGGCCTGCGCCTGACCAGCGCCGGCGAACTGCTGCTGGTGGACATGCGGCGCTGGGAGAAGGGCTACCAGCGCACGCTGGAGCTGTTCGACGAACTGAAGGGGCTGCGCCGCGGCCACGTCGAGATCGCGATGATCGATGCGTTGAGCGAGGGCATCGTGGTCGATGCGCTGGCGCACCTGATCGACGAGCACCCGGGCCTGACCTTCAGCCTGCAGACCGAGGACAACCAGAAGGTGGCCGACAAGGTGGTCGCGGCGGAGGTGGATTTCGGCTTGCTGCTGGATCCGGTCAGCGGCATCGACCTGGAGGTGGTCGCCTTCGCCGAGATCCCGCTGGGCCTGTGCATGCCGGTCGGGCATCCGCTCAGCGGCAGGGCCAGCCTGCAGTTGAACGACCTGCTCGGCGAGCATCGCCTGCTGCTGCCGGCGGCGCCGCTGATCGTCAACGAACACGCCAAGGCGGTGTACCAGCGCCAGCACATCGACACGCGCCGCTGCATCCGCTGCAACGACGTGCGCACGCTGCGCGCGCTGGTGCGCCAGGGCGTCGGCGTGGGCCTGCTGTCGCAACTGGACGTGCTCGCCGACCTGGCCGAGGGGCGCCTGGCGTTCGTGCCCTTGCGCGAAGGCCTGGCCAGGCCGATGACGCTGGCGCTGTGCGTGGCGCCGCAGCGGCAACTGTCCCGGGCCGCGCAGACCATGCTCAAGGCGCTGGCGCCGCGCGTGGAAGCGATCCTGGAGCCGCGCTAGCGGCGGGCCGGCCGGTCGCGCGGCTGCCGCGAGGCCGTGTTCGTCGCCCTTTCTGGATGCGGCCGACGCCGACCGCCGTCGCCCCTGTCGAGATGCCGTGCCCGGTCCAGCCTCCGACCGGGCGTCGCGTGTGGGCGCGCGCGGCGTCGCGTACGAAATGGGACGTGTGCGGGGATCGCGTTGCATTTTTTGCAATGGCTGCCCGCGAAAACGGTGTTTGCGGTGCATCGGAGCGGGTTCGTATAGTGCGGTGAACCCCGGTCGAGGCCTGGATTCTTCTGTCAAGCGATTGATTTGGAAGGACTTCTGGGCGTTCGCGCGGCATCCCAAGCCGCGCCCGTCCGACCGGCCCCAGTGCCTTGCCGTTTGTCCCGAAGCGAGACCCGCCATGCGCCACCCCCATCCCCATCGCGCCCGCCCGGGCCGCCGCGGCTGAGCCGGCAGCGGCCATGCTGATGCCGGCCTCGACGCCAGGCCTGCGCGCGGTCGCGCGCTGCGACGCGCTCGGCGTGGCGCCCTACAGCGACACCGCCGACGGCCTGTTCCGCGGCTGGCTCAGCCCGGCGCATCGCGCCACCGTGGCGGCGGTGGCGGCGTGGATGGGCGAGGCCGGCCTGCACCCCCGCATCGACCCGGCCGGCAACCTGCTCGGCCGCTACGAAGGCGCCGTCGCGAACGCGCCGGCGCTGCTGATCGGCAGCCACCTGGACAGCGTGCGCGACGCCGGCCGCTACGACGGCCCGCTCGGGGTCATGCTCGGCATCGAATGCGTGGCCGCGCTGCATGCGCAGGGCCGGCGGCTGCCGTTCGCGATCGAGGTGATCGGCTTCGGCGACGAAGAGGGCTCGCGCTTCCCGGCGTCGATGCTGAGCAGTCGCGCGGTGGCCGGCACGCTGGATCCGGCGGCCTTGCAGGTGCACGACGGCGACGGCATCGCCCTGGCCGAGGCGCTGGCCGCCTGGGGCCTGGACATCGCGCTGCTGCCGCGTGCGGCGCGCGCGCCGCAGGAGGTACTGGCCTACCTGGAAGCGCATATCGAACAAGGGCCGGTGCTGGAGGCCGAGGGGCTGGCGTTGGGGGCGGTCAGCGGCATCGCCGCGCAGCGGCGCTACCGCGCGCTGCTGCGCGGCCGCGCCGGCCATGCCGGCACCACGCGCATGGACCTGCGCGCCGATGCGCTGGCCGCCGCCGCCGAGTGCGTGCTGGCGGTGGAGCAGGTGGCGCGCAGCGGGCCGGCGGACCTGGTGGCCACGGTCGGGCGCCTGCAGGTGGCGCCGGGCGCGGTCAACGTGGTGCCGGGGCGGGTCGAGTTCTCGATCGACGTGCGCGCCGGCACCGACGCCGCGCGCGATGCCGCGGCCGCCGCGATCGCGCAGCGCCTGCACGCGATCGCCGCCGCGCGCGGCGTGCAGTTGGACCTGCAGTGCGTGCAGGACCTGCCGGCCAGTCCCTGCGCTCCGCGCCTGGTCGCGGCGCTGGAAACGGCGATCGCCGCGCAGGGCATCGCACCGCGGCGGCTGGTGTCCGGGGCCGGCCACGACGCGATGGTGATGGCCGCGCTGTGCCCGACCGCGATGCTGTTCCTGCGCTGCGCCGGCGGCGTCAGCCACCACCCCGCCGAACGCGTGGATCCCGCCGATGCCGACCTGGCGGTGGCGGCGATGCTGCATTTCCTCGATTCCCTGGGAGACACCCTTGTCCGTTGAACCGCTGCCCGCCGACCTGTTCGGCGAGATCGATCCGCCGCAACGCCTGCTGATGGGCCCGGGCCCGGTCAATGCGCATCCGCGCGTGCTGCGCGCAATGTCCGCGGACCTGCTCGGCCAGTTCGATCCGGAAATGACCGGCTACATGAACCAGGTGATGGCGCTGTACCGGCCGCTGTTCGGCACCGAGAACCGCTGGACCTTCCTGGTCGACGGCACCGCGCGCGCCGGCATCGAGGCGGCGCTGGTGTCGCTGGTGGCGCCGGGCGAGCGCGTGCTGGTGCTGAACTTCGGCCGCTTCGGCCTGCTGCTGGGCGAGATCCTCGGCCGCATCGGCGCGGTGGTGGAGACCGTGGAGGCGCCGTGGGGCGAGGTGGTGCCGATGGCGGCGGTGGCCGACGCGATCGAGCGCTTCGCGCCGAAGCTGGTGGCCTGCGTGCACGGCGACACCTCGACCACGATGGCGCAGCCGCTGGACGGCCTCGGCGCGCTGTGCCGCGCCGCCGGCGCGCTGTCCTACGTCGATGCCACCGCGACCATCGGCGGCATGCCGATCGCCAGCGACGCCTGGGGCGTGGATGTGGTCACCGGCGGCCTGCAGAAGTGCCTGGGCGGGCCGTCCGGCTCGGCGCCGATCACCGTCTCCGCGCAGGCCGCCGAGGCGATCTTCGCGCGCCGCCACGTCGAGCGCGGCATCGTCCGCGACGACATCGCCAACGGCCGCGGCGTGCGCATCGGCTCGAACTACTTCGACCTGGCGATGGTGATGGACTACTGGTCCGACAAGCGCCTGAACCACCACACCGAGGCCACCAGCATGCTGTACGCGGCGCGCGAGTGCGCACGCGTGGCGCTGCAGGAAGGCCTGCCGGCGCGCTTCGCGCGGCACGCCGCGGCCGGCCGCGCGGTCGCCGCCGGCGTGCGCGCGCTGGGGCTGCAGGTGTTCGGCGACGACCGCTACCGCATGGCCAACGTCACCGGCGTGGTGATTCCGCCCGGCATCGACGGCGAGGCGGTGCGGCGGCGCCTGCGCGAGGATTTCGAGATCGAGATCGGCACCGCGTTCGGACCGCTGCAGGGCAAGCTGTGGCGGATCGGCGCGATGGGCTACAACGCGATGAAGCACAAGGTGCTGATCACCCTGGGCGCGCTGGAGGCTGTGCTGCGCGCCGAAGGCCACGCCTGCGCGGCGGGCGCCGCGGTGGAAGCGGCGCTGGCCGCCTGGCACGCCGACGGAGCGCGGCAATGAGCGCGGCGCGCGACCTGGTCGGCTATGGCGCGCAGCCGCCGGATCCGCAGTGGCCGGGCGGCGCGCGGGTGGCGCTGCAGTTCGTGCTCAACTACGAGGAAGGCGCCGAGAACAGCGTGCTCAACGGCGATGCCGGCTCCGAGGCGTTCCTGTCGGAAATGGTCGGCGCGCACAGCCATGCCGGTGCGCGCGCGATGGCGATGGAGAGCCTGTACGAGTACGGCAGCCGCGCCGGCTTCTGGCGGCTGCAGCGGCTGTTCGCCGCACGCGGCGTGCCGGTCACGGTGTTCGGCGTGGCGCAGGCGCTGGCGGCCAATCCCGCGGCGGTGCAGGCGATGCGCGACGCCGACTGGGAGATCGCCAGCCACGGCCTGCGCTGGATCGACTACCAGCAGGTGCCGGAGGCGACCGAGCGTGCGCACATCGCCGCGGCGATCGCCTTGCACACGCAGGTCACCGGTGCGCGCCCGCTGGGCTGGTACCAGGGGCGCACCAGTCCCAACACCGCGCGGCTGGTGGCCGAGGAGGGCGGTTTCGTCTACGACGCCGACAGCTATGCCGACGACCTGCCGTACTACGACCGCCGCCACGGCCGCGCGCAGCTGGTGGTGCCGTACACGCTGGACGCTAACGACATGAAGTTCGTCGCCTATAACGGCTTCGCCGACGGCGAACCGTTCTTCCGCTACCTGCGCGATAGCTTCGAGCAGTTACGCGCCGAGGGTGGGCGGATGATGTCGGTGGGCCTGCATGGGCGCATCGCCGGGCGCCCGGCGCGCGCCCTGGCGCTGGCCCGCTTCGTCGACCACGTCCTGGCCAGCGGCCAGGCCTGGATCGCGCGGCGCATCGACATCGCCCGCCACTGGCAGCGGGTGCACCCGGCATGATCCTCAACGCGCCCGAGGTGCTGGCCGAAGTGCAGGCGGCGTTCGCCGCCTACGAACGCGCGCTGATGGACGACGACGTCGCCGCGCTGGACCAGCTGTTCCACGATGCGCCGACCACGGTGCGCTACGGCGTCGGCGAGGCCTTGTACGGCGCCGACGCGATCCGCGCGTTCCGCCGTAGCCGCGGCGGCTCGCCGCAACGGCGGCTGTTGCGCGTGCAGATCGTCGCCTACGGGCGCGACTTCGCCACCGCCGATGCCGAGTTCCAGCGCGACGGCAGTCCGCGCCGCGGCCGCCAGAGCCAGAGCTGGGTGCGCTTCGCCGATGGCTGGAAGGTGGTGTCGGCGCACGTGTCGCTGCAGGGGGACCACGCATGAGCGGCGTCGACTGGAATGCGCTGCCCGAGGCGGAGTTCGTCGCGCGCCTGCATGCGCTGTTCGAGCATTCGCCCTGGGTGGTGCAGCGCGCCGCGGCGCGGCGTCCGTTCGCCGACCTGCATGCCGGCCTGCTGCAGGTGCTGCACGCGGCCAGCGCCGAGGAGCAGCTGGCGCTGGTCCGCGCGCATCCGGAACTGGCCGGCAAGGCCGCGATCGACGGCAACCTGACCACCGCCTCGGCCGCCGAGCAGGCGCAGGCCGGGCTGGACCGCCTGACCGCCGAGGAGTTCGCCCGGTTCCACGCGCTCAACGCCGCCTACCGCGCGCGCTTCGACTTTCCGTTCGTGGTCTGCGTGCGCCTGACCGACAAGGCCGGCATCCTCGCCGCGATGCAGGCGCGGCTGGCGAATACGCGCGAGGCCGAGATCGCCACCGCCCTCGACGAGATCGGCAAGATCGCGCGGCTGCGCCTGGAGGCGCTGTCGTGAGCGCCGCCGCAGACGGGCTGCAGGCGCTGTCGGCGCAGGTCGCGCGCGAGCTGCAGTGGCTCGGCCACGGCGGGCCCGACTGGACCCGCGCGCAGCCGCACGATGGCGAGCACGTCTACGACGTGGTCATCGTCGGCGGCGGCCAGAGCGGGCTGGGCGCGGCCTTCGGCCTGCTGCGCGAGCGCATCTCCAACCTGTTGGTGATCGACGAGAATCCCGCCGGCCAGGAAGGGCCGTGGGTCACCTACGCGCGGATGGTCACCCTGCGCACGCCCAAGGAACTGAGCGCGCTGGACTTCGGCATGCCGTCGCTGACCTTCCGCGCCTACTGGGAAGCCCTCCACGGCGCCGCGGCCTGGGACGCGCTGGGCAAGATCCCGCGCGCGGACTGGATGGACTACCTGCGCTGGTACCGCCAGGTGCTCGGCCTGCCGGTGCGCAACCAGGCGCGGCTGCTGCGCATCGAACCGCTGCCGACGCAGCGCCTGCAACGCCTGCACCTGGACGGCGGCGACACGCTGCTGGCGCGCAAGGTGGTGCTGGCCACCGGCATCCAGGGCGGCGGGCAATGGCACGTGCCGTCGCTGGTGGCCGGCAAGCTGACCCGCGCGCGCTACGCGCACACCTCCGAGGCGATCGACTACGCGGCGCTGGCCGGGCGCCGCATCGGCATCCTCGGCGGCGGCGCCTCGGCCTTCGACAACGCCCAGCACGCGCTGGCCGCCGGCGTCGGCGAGGTGCACGTGTTCGTGCGCCGCAACGCGCTGCCGCGGGTCAATCCGATCCGGCACATGGAACGCAGCGGCATCATCCCGCGCTTCGCCGCGCTGGCGGATGCCGACAAGTACGCGATGATGGCCAGCTTCTTCCGCCGCAACCAGCCGCCGACCAACGACACCTTCGAACGCGCCGCGGCCTGGCCCAATTTCCACCTGCACCTGGGCAGCCCGTGGCAGGACGTGGCCGAGACCGCCGACGGGGTGCTGGTGACCACGCCGCACGGGCGCCTGCCGTTCGACTTCGTGGTGCTGTCCACCGGCCTGGTCACCGACCCGGCGTTGCGCCCGGAACTGGCGGCGGTGGCCGACGGCATCGCGCGCTGGCGCGACCGCTACCGCCCGCCGCCGGGACAGGAACTGCCGCTGCTCGACGCGCATCCCTACCTGGGGCCGGGCTTCGAGTTGCTGCCGCGCACGCCGGCGCACGCGGCGGCGCTGCACGGCCTGTTCGCGTTCAACTACTCGGCGCTGCTGAGCCTGGGCCTGTCGGCGGCGGCGCTGTCCGGGCTCAAGCACGCGTTGCCGCGGCTGGTGAAGGCGGTCGCCGACCAACTGTTCCTGGACGAGCGCGAGGCGATGCTCGCCGCGTACATGGACTACGCCGAACCCGAATTCGTCGGCCAATGGCCGATGCCGCACCTGGAGGAATCCGTCGGATGAGCAGCCTGTCGACCCATGTGCTGGACCTGAGCCGCGGGCTGCCCGCCGCCGGCGTGGCGCTGCGCCTGTTTGCCGGCGAGGCGTTGCTGCATGAGGACGTCACCGATGCCGACGGCCGCTGTCCGGCGCTGCGCGCGCTGACCCTGGCGGCGGGGCGCTATCGCTTGGAATTCGCCGTGGCCGACTACTTCCGCGGCGGCGGCGTGGCCTTGCCCGAGCCGCCGTTCCTGGACGTGGTGCCGATCGCCTTCGGCCTGGCCGAGACGGGGCACTGCCACGTGCCGCTGCTGGTCTCGCCGTTCGGCTACTCCACCTACCGGGGCAGCTGAGATGGACACGGTGCGCTTCCTGCTCGATGGACAGGTGATGGAACTCGAGGCGGGCGACCCGACCGCCAGCGTGCTCGACCTGCTGCGCTACCGGCTCGGCCGCACCGGCAGCAAGGAAGGCTGCGCCGAAGGCGATTGCGGCGCGTGCACGGTCCTGGTCGGCGAACTGGCCGATGGCGATGGCGCCGATGCTGGCGAGCAGGTGCGCTGGCGCGCGCTCAATGCCTGCATCCTGTTCGTGCCGATGCTCGACGGCAAAGCGCTGCTGACGGTGGAAAGCCTGGCGGTCGGCGGCGCACTGCATGCCGTGCAGCAGGAACTGGTGCAGCGCCACGGTTCGCAGTGCGGCTTCTGCACGCCCGGCTTCGTGATGTCGCTGTACGCGCGCAGCATCGGCGCGCTGGGCACCGGCCAGGCGGCCGTGGCCGACGTACTCGCCGGCAACCTTTGCCGCTGCACCGGCTATGGCCCGATCCTGGACGCCGGCGCGGCGGTGCCGCCGGCGTCGCGCGACGATGCGGCCACGCTGGCCGGCCTGCGCGCGCTGCGCCGCACCGCTGCGCTGGCGCAGCCCCAGGCCGATGCCGCCATCGGGGGCGCGCGCCGCGCCACCACGCCACGCAGCGCCGACGCGCTTGCCGCCTTGCTGCTGCAGCGGCCCGACGCGCGCCTGGTCGCCGGCGCGACCGACGTCGGCCTGTGGGTGACCAAGCAGCAGCGCGTGCTCGAGGACGTGGTGTTCATCGGCGACATCCCCGAGCTGCGCCGGCTGCAGGACACGGCGGACGGGCTGCGCATCGGCGCCTGCGTGCGCTACAGCGAGGCGCAGGCCGCGCTGGCGGCGCTGCACCCGGCGCTGGGCGAGCTGCTGCGGCGCATCGGCGGGACCCAGGTGCGCAATGCCGGCACCATCGGCGGCAACATCGCCAACGGCTCGCCGATCGGCGACATGCCGCCGGCGCTGATCGCGCTCGGCGCCTGCCTGACCCTGCGCCGCGGCGATGTGCGGCGCACGTTGCCGCTGGAGGACTTCTTCCTGGCCTACGGCCGCCAGGCGCTGCAGCCGGGCGAGTTCGTCGAGCACGTGGACGTGCCGCGGCCGCCCGCGGACCTGCTGTACCGCGTGGACAAGCTGAGCAAGCGCTTCGACAGCGACATCTCCGCGGTCTGCGGCGCGTTCGCGCTGCGCATCGGCGACGGCACGGTGCGCCAGGCACGCATCGCCTTCGGCGGTATGGCCGGCACGCCGCAACGCGCGCGCGGTGCCGAGCAGGCCCTGCTCGGGCAGCCATGGAACGCGGCCACGGTCGAGGCCGCCGCCGCGGCATTGGCGCAGGACTTCCAACCGCTCAGCGATGTGCGTGGTTCGGCCGGGTACCGCCTGGCGGTCGCGGCGAACCTGCTGCGGCGGCTGTGGATCGGCCACGCGCATCCGCACGAGCCGCTGTCGGTGCTGGAGCTGGCCGATGGCTGACGGTCCGACCGCCGCTACCGCCGCCGCGTCCTCGCAGGTGCACCGCGCGCTGCGCCACGACAGCGCGCCGGCGCACGTCAGCGGGCAGGCGCGCTACATCGACGACCTGCCCGAACCGCCCGGCCTGCTGCACCTGGCGTTCGGCCTGAGCGACCACCCGCATGCGCGGCTGCTGCGCCTGGACCTGGCGCCGGTGCGCGCGGCGCCGGGCGTGGTGGCGGTGTTCGCCGCCGCCGACATTCCCGGCGAGAACAATGTCGCCCCGGTCGCGCACGACGATCCGCTGTTCGCCCGCGACACGGTGCTCTACCACGGCCAGCCGCTGTTCGTGGTCGCCGCCGACAGCCATGCCGCGGCGCGGCGCGCGGCGCGCCTGGCGCGGGTCGAGTACGCGCCGCTGCCGGCGCTGCTGAGCATCGCCGCGGCGCGCGCGGCCGGCGCGGTGCTGGAGCCGGCGCAGCGCATGGCCCGCGGCGGCGACGTCGATGCGGCCCTGGCCGCGGCGCCGCGGCGCTGCAGCGGCGCGCTGGAGATCGGCGGGCAGGAGCATTTCTACCTGGAAGGCCAGATCGCCGTGGCCCTGCCCGGCGAACAGGGCCAGCTGCACGTGCTGTCCTCGACCCAGCATCCGAGCGAGGTGCAGCACCTGATCGCGGCGCTGCTCGGCCTGGACAGCGCCGACGTGACCGTGGAAGTGCGGCGCATGGGCGGTGCGTTCGGCGGCAAGGAGACCCAGGCGGCGGCGCCGGCGGCGGCCTGCGCGCTGGTCGCCGCGCTGACCGGCCGCCCGGCCAAGCTGCGCTACGACCGCGACGACGACATGCGCATCACCGGCAAGCGCCACGACTTCCAGGTCGACTACCAGGTCGGCTTCGACGACGACGGTCGTATCCTGGCGCTGCGCCTGGAGCTGGCCTCGCGCTGCGGCGCCACCACCGACCTGTCGCTGGCGATCAACGACCGCGCGATGTTCCATGCCGACAACTGCTACTGGCTGCCGGTGGTGGAGATCGTCTCGCACCGCTTGCGCACCCACACCGTGTCCAACACCGCGTTCCGCGGCTTCGGCGGGCCGCAGGGCATGCTGGCGATCGAGCGCGTGCTGGACGCGGTCGCCGCGGCACTGGGTCGCGATGCGCTGGAGGTGCGCCTGGCGAACCTGTACGCGGCGCCGCACCGAAACGTCACCCCGTACGGCATGACCGTGGAGGACAACGTCGCGCCGGCGCTGATCGAGGAACTGGCCGCGCGCGCCGACTACCCCGCGCGGCAGGCGGCGGTGGCGGCGTTCAACGCGCGCCACCGGGTGCTGAAGAAGGGTCTGGCGCTGACCCCGGTGAAATTCGGCATCAGCTTCACCACCACCCATCTCAACCAGGCCGGCGCGCTGGTGCTGGTCTATGCCGACGGCTCGGTACAGCTCAACCACGGCGGCACCGAGATGGGCCAGGGGCTGATGATCAAGGTCGCGCAGATCGTCGCCGACGTGTTCGGCATCGACACCGCGCGCGTGCGCATCACCGCCACGCGCACCGACAAGGTGCCCAACACCTCGGCCACCGCGGCGTCCTCGGGCACCGACCTCAACGGCATGGCCGCCTACAACGCGGCCAGCGAGATCCGCGCGCGGCTGGCCACGCTGGCCGCCGAGCGCGGCGGCGTGGCGCCGGCGCAGGTGCGCTTCGCCGACGGCAAGGTCGTGGCCGGTCGCTTCGAGCTGGACTTCGGCGCGCTGTGCCGGCAGGCGCACATGGCGCGCATCTCGCTGGCCGCCAGCGGCTACTACGCCACGCCGAAGATCCACTACGACCGCGCCAGCCACCGTGGTCGCCCGTTCTACTACTTCGCCTATGGCGCGGCGCTGAGCGAAGTGGTGATCGACACGCTGACCGGCGAGCACAAGGTGCTGGCGGTGGACGTGCTGCACGACGTCGGCCGCTCGCTGAACCCGGCGATCGACCTGGGCCAGATCGAGGGCGGTTTCGTCCAGGGCATGGGTTGGCTGACCACCGAGGAACTGGTCTACGACGCGGATGGCCGGCTGCTGACCCATGCGCCCTCGACCTACAAGATCCCCACCGCCGGCGACCGCCCGGCGCGGATGGACATCCGCCTGTGGCAGGCCGGGCGCAACCAGGAGCCGAGCATCCATCGCTCCAAGGCGGTCGGCGAGCCGCCGCTGATGCTGGCGATCTCGGTGTTCTCGGCGCTGACCCAGGCGGTGGCCGCGGCGGCACCGGGCGCCGGCGTGCCGGCCCTGGACGCGCCGGCCACGCCGGAGCGGATCCTGGCCGCGATCGCAAGGCGTGCGGCCGATGCGCGCTGACTGGAGCCTGCATGCCGAAGCGGCGCTGGCGCGAGGCCCGGCCGCGCTGGTCACGGTGCTGGCCACGGCCGGCTCGACCCCGCGCGAGGCCGGCACGCGCATGCTGGTGAGCGCCGATGGCAGCATCGGCACCATCGGCGGCGGCGTGCTCGAATGGCGCGCCTGCGCGCTGGCGCGCGACCTGCTGGCGCAGCCGCCGGGCAGCTGGCAGGTGCAGGACTACACGCTGGGTGCGGCGGCGCCGGCGCGCGCGGCGCGTTGCAGCGGCAGTTGCCGCGACTGCGCCACGCACGCCGCGGCCGACGATCTGCTCGGCCAGTGCTGCGGCGGCCGCGTGCGCCTGTTGCTGGAGCGGCTGGATCCGGCGCGCAGCGACTGGCTGCGGCAGGCGACGCTGGGGCGCACGTTGTCGACCCGCTTGCAGGCGGACGGCATCGCGCACGCCATCGACGACGCGCCGCCGCAGGCGCTGTCGCTGCGTGCGCCGGCGCCCACCGCCGGGACCCTGTTGCGGCAGGCGATCGGCCCGCGGCGCACGCCGCTGCTGCTGTTCGGCGCCGGCCACGTCGGCATCGCCATCGCGCGTGCGCTGCACGGGTTGCCGTTCGCGCTGGACTGGGTCGATTCGCGCGCGGAACTGGCCGCCGCCGCCGGCGCCGCGCACTTGGATGACGCTGCCTTGCTTGCGCGTGCCCGCAGCGCACCGGCCGAGGCGATGCTGCTGATCCTGACCCACGACCATGCCCTGGACTACCGGCTCACCGCCGCGGCGCTGGCCGGCCGTGCCGGTTTCGTCGGCCTGATCGGCTCGGCGTCCAAGCGCGCGCGCTTCCTGTCGCGGCTGCGCCACGACGGCCTGGGCGAGGCCGCACAGGCGCGGCTGACCTGTCCGATCGGCCTGCCGGGGATTGAGGGCAAGGCCCCGGCGGTGATCGCGGTGGCGGTGGCCGCGCAGCTGTTGCTGCGCGCATCGGCACTGGACGCGCAGCGTCCGCTGGCGGAGGACGCCACGTCGCTGCCACTGCAATCCGCGCTCGCTGCGCGATGACATCGCACTGTGGAAGCGTCGCTGCGCGGCCCGGGGCGATCAGTCGCGACGAATGGAGTGGGAGTGGCTTTAGCGTTGGCGAGCGAAGCGGTGTGCTCACCGATGGCGCACTGCGTCGGGACTGAAGTCCCTCCCACAGTGCCCCAGCCAGCTCGCCGCAAGCCCCTGTGGGAGCGGCTTCAGCCGCGACGAGCGAAGCGGTGCGCTCACCGATGGCGCACTTGGCGCACTGCGCCGGGACTGAAGTCCCTCCCTCAGTGCCCCAGGCAGCTCGCCGCAAGCCCCTGTGGGAGCGGCTTCAGCCGCGACGAGCGAAGCGGTGCGCTCGCCGATGACGTACTGCGTCGGGACTGAAGGCCCTCCCACAGTGCCCCAGCCAGCTCGCCGCAAGTCCCTGTGGGAGCGGCTTCAGCCGCGACGAGCGAAGCGGTCCGCTCGCCGATGGCGCACTGCGTCGGGACTGAAGTCCCTCCCACAGTGCCTCAGGCAGCTCGTCGCAAGTCCCTGTGGGAGCGGCTTCAGCCGCGACGAGCGAAGCGGTGCGCTCGCCGATGGCGTACTGCGTCGGGACTGAAGTCCCTCCCACAGTGCCTCAGGCAGCTCGTCGCAAGTCCCTGTGGGAGCGGCTTCAGCCGCGACGAGCGAAGCGGTGCGCTCGCCGATGGCGCACTGCGTCGGGACTGAAGTCCCTCCCACAGTGCCCCAGCCAGCTCGCCGCAAGCCCCTGTGGGAGCGGCTTCAGCCGCGACGAGCGAAGCGGTCCGCTTTCCGATGGCGCACTGCGTCGGGACTGAAGTCCCTCCCACAGTGCCTCAGCCAGCTCGCCGCAAGTCCCTGTGGGAGCGGCTTCAGCCGCGACGAGCGAAGCGGTGCGCTCACCGATGGCGCACTGCGTCGGGACTGAAGTCCCTCCCACAATGCACCCGGCAAGCTCGCCGCAAGTCCCTGTAGGAGCGGCTTCAGCCGCGACGAACGCAGCGCAGTGCTTTCCGACGGCGCGATGGGTCGGGCCGAAGCTCCCTTGTCGTGCACCCGGCTGACGTGCCGCCATGGCGTGACGACGCGGCTGCATCCCCGCGTCGCCACGACGACGCTTACGGCAGGCCGGCCAGCCAGTCGTCGTCGCTGCCTTCGTTGATGTCGGCGAACAGCGGCGTGGAGAAATAACGCTCGCCGGTGTCCGGCAGCATCGCCAGGATCACCGCGCCAGGCGCGGCGGTCTCGGCCACGCGCAGGGCGGTGGCCACGGTGCCGCCGCCGGAGATGCCGGTGAAGATGCCTTCCTCGGCGGCGAGGCGGCGCGACACCGTGATGGCGTCGGTGTCCTCCACGCTCAGCACTTCGTCGTAGACCTCGCGGTTGAGCACCTCGGGCACGAAGTCCGGGGTCCAGCCCTGGATCTTGTGCGGCTTCCACTCCTGGCCCTGCAGCAGGGCCGCGCCAGCCGGCTCGGTGGCGGTGATGCGCACCTCCGGGCGGGCCAGGCGCAGCACTTCGCCGACGCCGGTGAGGGTGCCGCCGGTGCCCCAGCCGCTGACGAAATGGTCGAGCCGGCGGCCGGCGAAATCGCGCAGGATCTCCGCGGCGGTGGTGCTGCGGTGGTAGGCCGGATTGGCCGGGTTGGCGAACTGCCGGGCCAGGAACCAGCCGTGCTGCTTGGCCAGTTCCTCGGCCTTGCGCACCATGCCGCTGCCGCGCTCGGCAGCCGGGGTCAGGATGACCTTGGCGCCGTAGGCGCGCATCAGCTTGCGGCGCTCGATCGAGAAGGTCTCCACCATCGTCGCCACGAACTTGTAGCCGCGCGCGGCGGCAACCATCGCCAGGGCCACGCCGGTGTTGCCGGAGGTCGCTTCGACGATGGTGTCGCCGGGCTTGAGCAGGCCGCGCGCCTCGGCGTCGAGCACGATCGCCAGCGCGAGGCGGTCCTTGACCGAGCCGCCGGGATTGAAAGCCTCGACCTTGACGTACAGGTCCACGTGCGCCGGGGCCAGGCGCTGCAGCTTGACGATCGGGGTGTGGCCGATGGTGTCGAGGATGTTGTCGTAGATGGCCATGCGCAATGTCTCCGGGAAGAAGGCGGGTCAGGCGGCGTGGGCCAGGGTAGGCGCCGCCGGCGTCGGGGAAGGTGAGGACGGCGCGCGCAGCGGCGCGGCGCCGAACCAGTGCAGGGTGTCGGCCAGCGCGGCCACCTCGCCGAGGATCAGCAGCGCCGGCGCACGTACCGCATGCGCGTGGGCGGTGTCGGGCAGGTCGGCGAGGGTGCCGAGCACCACCCGCTGTTCCGCGCGCGAGCCGTTCTCCACCAGCGCGAACGGTGTGCTGGCGGCACGGCCGGCGGCGAGCAGGCGCGTGCGCACCGTGTCCAGGCCGGCCACGCCCATGTACACCGCCAGGGTCTGTCGCTCCTGCGCCAGCGCGGCCCAGTCCAGGGTGTCCAGCGAGGCCTTGCAGTGCGCGGTGACCAGGCGCAGCGATTGCGCGTGGTCGCGATGGGTCAGCGGGATGCCGGCATAGGCGGCGCAGGCCAGCGCCGCGGTGATGCCGGGCACCACGGCGTAGTCGACGTCGTGGGCGCGCAGGTATTCCAGTTCCTCGCCGCCGCGGCCGAACACGAACGGGTCGCCGCCCTTCAGCCGCACCACCCGGCGCCCGCGCCGCGCGTGCTCCAGCAGCAGGGCATGGATCCGGTCCTGGGCCACGCTGTGGCCATCGGCCGACTTGCCGACGGCGATGCGCTCGGTGCCGGCCGGCAGCAACTGCAGGATCGCGGCGCTGACTAGGCGGTCGTGCAGGACCACGTCGGCCTGGCGCAGGGCCTGCAGCGCGTGGCCGGTGAGCAGGCCGGGATCGCCGGGGCCGGCGCCGACCAGGGTCACGCTGCCGGGGCGCAGCGGCAGCGCCTGGCCCGCGGCGGTCTCGCCGGCATCATCGGGGGGCGCGACCGCGGATGCCGGCTCGGCCGGCACGGCCTGCGCCAATACCCGCCGGGTGGCGGCGGCCTGCAGCGCCTGCCGGTTGGCCGCCGGATCCTCGCTGGCGGCGAACAGGAACCACACGCTCTCCAGCCAAGCGCTGTCGAACGCATCGCGCAGCCAGGCCAGCCGGCCCTGCGCGGCCAGCGCGTGTAAGGCCGGGGTCAGGGTCGGGGCCGCCACCCGCGGCACCGCACCGGCGGCCAGTAGCGCCTGCACCTGGCGCTCGGCGGCCGCACCGCCGCCGATCACCAATACGGCCCGGTCGCGCAGGTCCGGATACAGGGCAATCGGGGCAGGGCTCACAGGGGCGGCTCGCAACGCGGGGAAGGGCGGAGCGACGACCGTAGCGCCGGCTCATAGCCCCAGGAAATGACTTCATGCCCAAGGCAGATAGCTTTCGGTTATAAGGTGGAAGGCCGAATTCCACTACAGTCGAGCGTCCCGCCAGGCGGCGCCTCGCCCTCGTCCCGATGACGCTGACCCAACTCCGCTACCTCGTCGCCATTGCCGATGCCGATCTGAACATCACCCTGGCGGCGGCGCGCGTGCATGCCACCCAGCCAGGGCTGTCCAAGCAGCTCAAGCAGCTGGAGGACGAACTGGGCTTTCTGCTGTTCGTGCGCAAAGGCCGCAGCCTGGAGACGGTGACGCCGGCCGGGCGCGAGGTCATCGAACGCGCGCGGGCGGTGCTGGCCGAGGCCAACAACATCCGCACCTACGCGGCCAACCAGCGCCGCGAGAGCCAGGGCCAGCTGACCCTGACCACCACCCACACCCAGGCGCGCTTCGTGCTGCCGCCGGCGGTGGCGCAGATCAAGCAGGCCTACCCGCAGGTCAGCGTGCACCTGCAGCAGGCCGCCGAGAGCGCGGCGCTGGACCTGCTCAGCCAGGGCGATGCCGACATCGCCATCGTCAGCACCGCCGGCAGCGCGCCGGCCGCCGGCATCGCCGTGCCGCTGTACCGCTGGCGGCGGCTGGTGCTGGTGCCGCGCGGGCATGCGCTGGACGTGTCCAAGCGGGTACCGGACATGGCCGCGCTGGCGGCGCAGCCGCTGATCAGCTACGAATCCTCGACCCGCGCCGGCTCCTCGCTGCAGCGCGCCTTCGGCCGGCTCGGGCTGGAGCCGCGGATCGCGCTGACCGCGCTGGACGCGGACCTGATCAAGACCTACGTGCGCACCGGGCTGGGCGTGGGCCTGCTCGCGGAAATGGCGGTCAGCGCCAACGACACCGACCTGCGCGCCTGGCCGGCGCCGCCGGAGATTCCCGAATGCATCGCCTGGGCGGTGTTGCCGCGCGACCGGGTGCTGCGCGACTACGCGCTGGAACTGGTGCACGTGCTGGCGCCGCAGATCGACACCCGCGACCTGCGCCGGGTGATGGAAGGCAACCAGCAGCCGGACTGGCCGGCGCCGCCGAGTTGGGAGGCGTTGACCCAGACCATTACCAGTTAGAAGCTGGGAGTCGGGAATCGGGATTGGGGAATCGCGACAGCGGCGCCCCGTGAGCGATGAGCCGATTGGCTTCGGGCAGACGTCCGGGCAAAAGACGTACGGGCAACGACGCTGCGGCCTGGGCTGGATGCTGGAACGAAGACCTCGCAGCGACGTGGCCGCTTGGCGCGACTGAGCAGACCATCGCTGGCTAAGGCGCGCAGCGCGATAAAGCCGGGAGTCGGGAATCGGGAATCGGGATTGGGGAATCGCGACAGCGGCGCGCCGTGCTCGATGCGCCGATCGGCTTCAGGCAGATGTCGGAACAAAAGACGCGTGGGCAACGACACCGCGGCCTGTACTGGATGCTGGAAGGAAGACCACGCAGCGATGTGGCCGCTTGGCGCGGCTCACCGGACCATCGCTGGCTAAGGCGCGCAGCGCGATAAAGCTGGGAGTCGGGAATCGGGATTGGGGAATCGCGACAGCGGCGTTCCGTGCTCGATGCGCCGATCGGCTTCGGACAGGTGTCCGAGCAAAAGACGCATGGGTAACGACTGCGCGGCCTGTACTGGATGCTGGAAGGAAGACCACCCAGCGATGTGGCCGCTTGGCGCGGCCCACCGGACCATCGCTGGCTAAGGCGCGCAGCGCGATAAAGCTGGGAGTCGGGAATCGGGATTGGGGAATCGCGACAGTGGCGCGCCGCGATTGATGAGCCGATTGGCTTCAGGCAGGCGTTCGAGCAAAGGACGCGTGGGCAACGACTGCGCGGCCTGTACTGGATGCTGGAAGGAAGACCACGCAGCGACGTGGCCGCTTGGCGCGGCAGGACCGCGTGCGTTGCCGTCGCCGCAGTCGCCCCCTATCATGCGGCCCGCTCTGCCACCCGGCAGACCGCGCCCCTGGACGTGCCGGCGGCTGCCGGCCATGCGCCGTCGCTGCGGCCGGTGCCTCGCGCGTGTCGACTTTCCCAACGCAAGGACGCCCGATGCATCCTGTTCTCCAGCACAACCTGTTCTTCGTCAAGGAACAGGTCGGCATGTTCAAGGCCGCCAACAACTACGACGTGTTCGACCCGCACAGCAACCGCAAGCTGCTGGAATGCCGCGAGCCGAACCTGGGCGTGTTCACCAGGATCTTTCGTTTCAGCGACTACAAGCGCATGACCCCGTTCCATGTGGAAGTGCGCACCCCGGACGGACAGAAGGTGCTGACGGTCAAGCGCGGATTCTCGCTGTTCCTGTCCACGGTCGAGGTGCTGGACGAGCACGATCGGCGCGTGGGCTCCTTCAGCCAGAAGTTCTTCTCCATCGGCGGCAAGTTCGATGTGCTCGATGCCCAGGGCGCGCCGGTGTGCACCCTGCGCGGCAAGTGGACCAGCTGGGATTTCCGCTTCGTGCAGGGCGAGCGCGAACTGGCGCAGGTGGCCAAGAAGTGGGCCGGGCTGGGCAAGGAGCTGTTCACCAGTGCCGACAACTACATGCTGGCGATCGCCGACAGCGTGCCGGCCGAGGATCCGCGGCGGATCCTGATCATGGCGGCGGTGCTGTGTATCGATATGGTGTTGAAGGAGTGATGGGGGTGAAGCCGGGATTGGGGAATCGGGAATGGGGAATCGCGGTGAAGCCGGGAATGGGGAATCGGGATTGGGGAATCGCGGTGAAGCCGGGAGTAGGGAGTCGGGATTGGGGAATCGCAAAAGCTGGATTCCTGCGGCTGCTGCAACCCGGCTCCTCACGCTGAGCGGGAGGGGATGTTGTGGGAGGGACTTCAGTCCCGACTGCAGGCTGCAGGAAGACTCCGGTACTTCACTGGTTGCCCGGTAGGGGCGGCTTCAGCCGCGACCGGCCTGCCTGTAGCGCATCGCCTCTGCTGGCTTACGGCGCGCTCCCCTGCCGCCGCCGCTGTGCCGGCGACGCTCCCTTCTCCCCCCGGGAGAAGCTGCCCCGAAGGGGCGGATGAGGGTCGGGCGGCCGCGGCCGCCCGGCTCAGGCGTCCGCTGCCGCCGGCAGCAGCACGCTGAAGCGGGTGCCCTGGCCCGGCTGGCTGCGCACTTCGACGCTGCAGCCCAGGGTCTCGGCGGCGCGGCGCACGATCCACAGGCCCAGGCCGAGGCCGTCGCTGCGCGGGTCGGCCTGTTGGAAGGCCTGGAACAGCGTGCGCAAGCCGTCTTCGTCCATGCCGATGCCGCGGTCGATGATCTCCACCGCCACGCGGTCGCCACGGCGCCGGCAGCCGATCAGCACCTTGCCCTGCGCGGTGTACTTGACCGCGTTGCCGAGCAGATTGCCGAGCAACGTGGACAGCAAGGGCGCGCTGCTGCGCACGCGCAGGGAGGTCGCCACGCTGCGCAGCTGCACGCCCTTGGCCACGGCCTGCGGCTGCCAGGTCGCCAGGATCGGCGCCAGCACGTCGGCCAGGGCCAGGTTCTGCAGCGCCGGCAGGCGCAGTTCGCCGGCGGCGGCGTTGGTGGCGAGCTGGTCGAGCCCGCTGGCGACCTGGTTCAGGGCGACGCGTGCGGTCTCCAGCGGGCCATCCGGCGCGGCGTCGTGCTGGCGCTGCAGCTTGCTCAGCGCGTAGGACGCGGTGCGCAGCGGTGTCTTCAGGTCGTGGCCGGCGATGGCCATCAGGCGGGTGCGGTAGTGGTTGGACTCCTGCGCCAGGTACAGCGCCTTGCGCAGTTCCAGTTGGCCCATCGCCTGCCGCGCCAGCGCGCGCAGCGCTTCGATCTGCTCGTAGCTGAGCTGGCGCGGGCGCCGGTCGAGCACGCACACCGTGCCCAGAGCCAGGCCGTCGGAGGTCTTCAGTAGCGCGCCGGCGTAGAAGTGCAGGCGCATGTCGCCGGTGACCAGCGGGTTGTGGGCGAAGCGCGGGTCCTCGCGGGTGTCCGGCACCAGCAGCAGGTCGTCCTCGAGCAGGGCGTGCGCGCACAGCGAGGTGGCTAGCGGGGTTTCGCGCATGCCCAGCCCGATCTCGCTCTTGAACCACTGGCGCTCGCTGTCGATCAGGTTGACCACCGCGATCGGCGCCTGGCAGATCAGCGCCGCCAGCCGGGTGATGTCGTCGAACGCCGGCTCGCGCGGCGTGTCCAGGATCGCGTAGCTGTGCAGCGCGTCCAGGCGCAGCGCTTCGTTGCGTGGCTTGGCCGCGCAGTAGACCGGGTCGGCGGCGGGTTCGGCAGTGGACATGCAGCGCGACTCGGGCAGGAAGGCGCGCAGTTTATGGCAACTGTCACGGTTTTTGCCGACGCCGCGTTCACGCCGCGCTCGCGTGGGTTGCACCCGCGCTTAGCGAACCCGACGCGGCGGCAGGCCGCGCCGCGGTTCAGCCGACCAAGCGGCCCTGGGCGTCGACCAAGGGCGTGCCGTCTTCCTTGGCGAAGGCGCCGCGCTGCGGCGACGGCAGGATGTCCAGCACGGTTTCCGACGGCCGGCACAGGCGCGTGCCCAGCGGCGTGACCACGATCGGCCGGTTGAGCAGGATCGGATGCTGCAGCATGGCGTCCAGCAACGCGTCCTCGCCCAGCGTCGGGTCGTCCAGTCCCAGCTCGGCATACGGCGTGCCCTTCTGCCGGATCAACGCGCGCAGCGGCAGCCCGCTGGCCGCCGCCAGCGCCTGCAGGGTGGCGCGGTCCGGCGGCGTCTTCAGGTACTCGATCACGGTGGGCTCGACGCCGCTGTTGCGGATCAGCCCCAGCACGTTGCGCGAGGTGCCGCAGGCGGGGTTGTGGTAGAGGGTGATGGTGGGCATCGGGGCGGTCGTCGAAGGAAAAGAGGGCGGTGCATCGCGGTGGCGGGCATCGCCGGCCGCGTGGCCGCCCATGGTTCGGTATCCGCGGCCTGCGCACAAGCCAGGGTCGCGCCGGGCGTGCAGCGCCTGGGCGGCGCACTTCCGCTCATCGGCTGCACGTCGCCCCGCGCCCGCCGTCCTGGATCGCGCGGCGCGCGTGCCCAGCGGGCTGGCACCTGGCGCCGTGCCTTGCGGCGGCCGGGGACGCGCCGCGCGCCGCGTCGCACACTCTAGAATGCGCGGATGTTCCGTCTCCGCCAGCCGTCATCGCTCTGGGCCGCGCTCGCCGCGCTGGCGCTCGGCCTGTTGTTGCTGGCGCCGCCGATCAGCCAGTGGCGGCAGGCGCAGGCTGCAGCGGCGGGATTGCAGGATCAGGCGCTGTGCAGCGGCGGCGGCCTGCGCCTTTCGGGGCTGGCCGGCGCCGCGCTGGCGACGCATGGCGGACACCACGACGATGCCGGCCTGGCGCACGCGCCGGCCTGCGATTACTGCCTGCTCGCCGCGCGGCTGCTGCCATGGGTGGCGCTGTTGCTGGCGCTGCTGCCCTGGCGGTGTCCGCCGGCGCCGGTGGCGGCGCTGCGTTCCCGCGTCGTCTCGGCCATCCCGCGCCGTGCACACCCGGCACGCGGGCCACCGCTGCGCTCCTGATCCACGGGTTGTCGTTTCCGTGCCGCGGCGCCGCTGCGGCATGTCCTCGTGCCGATGGAGTTCCACCACCATGATCCGTTTTCCTGCCATGCCGCCCGTGGCGGCGTGCTGCTGCGTGTGTGTCGCAGCGGCCGCGCCCGTCCATGCCGCCGATGCGCCCCCGGGTGCCGCCGGCGATTCCGTACTGACCCTGGGCAAGGTCCAGGCCACCTCGCCGCTCGCCGTCGGTTCCAGCGCGCGCAGCGTGTTCAGTTCCGTCGACATCCTCGGCGGCGATCTGCTGCAGGACCAGCACGTGGACTACAGCTGGGAACTGTTGATGCGCGCGCCCGGCGTGCAGGTGACGCAGTTCAAGATGGGTACCGACGCCGGGCGTTTTTCCTTCCGTGGCTTCAACGGCGAAGGCCGGGTCAATGCGGTCAAGCTGCTGATCGACGGCGTGCCCAGCAACGACAACGCCGGCGCCATGCCGTACCTGGATGCGGTGTTCCCGCTGGACATCGCCGCGATCGAGATCGTGCGCGGCACCAACGACCCGCGCTACGGCCTGAACGCGATCGCCGGCGACGTCGACGTGCTGACCCGCAGCGGCGGCAACGACGGCCGCGCCAGCGTCACCGTCGGCAGCTTCGGCACCCGCGAGGTGCAGGCGACGCAGGGCATCGAACGCGGCGCCTGGAGCCAGAACTACTTCGCCGCCTGGCGCGACAGCGACGGCTACCGCGACCATGCCGACGCGCGCAAGCATGCGTTCTCCGGCAAGTGGTTCTATACCGATCCGGACGGGCGCTGGCGCGCCGGGCTCAGCGCGCGCGACTACCGCAACACGGCGCTGGAGGCGGGGTACCTGGACTACGCCACGGCGCAGCGCGCACCGCGCAGCTCCCCCGATTACGCGCGCGACGATCGCAGCCAGCGCCACACCACGCAGGTGTCGCTGCATCTGGATGCGCGGCTGGCCGACAGCGTGCAGGGCAGCGCCAAGGCGTATTGGAACCGCTACGACAATCAGCGCTGGGTGCGCTTCACCGCCGCCGGCGCGCAGCAGGAGCGCGACACCGACGAGCGCCAGCGCGGCGTGCTGGCCAGGCTCAGCTGGCGCCCGGCGCTGGCCCGCGCCGACGCCTTCGCGCTGGAGGGCGGGGTCGACGCGCAGTGGCAGGACAACGTCTCGCAGCGCTACCGCACGGTGGCGCGGGTGCGCACCGCGCCGCTGCGCGACTGGGACTTCGACCTGCACACCGAAGGCGCCTACGTGCAGGCGGTGCTGCGCCCGACCGCGCGCCTGCAACTGGTCCCGGGCTACCGGGTGGATCGGGTCGGCGGGCAGTTCCGCGACGTCGCCAGTGGCGCGCGCTATCCCACCTGCGCCTACGGCACGATCCGCCAACCCAAGTTCAGCGCGGTGTATGCGCTGACCGCGCAGGCCAGCCTGTATGCCAACATCGGCCGCACCTTCCAGATCGGCAGCGGCAACGGCGCCTACCGCACCCAGGCGCGCAACCTGGCGCCGTCGTTCAACGATGGCTGGGAGACCGGCCTCAAGTTCGCCGGCGCGCAACAGCGCTGGGACGCACGCCTGGCCTACTGGGAACAGCGCGCCTCCGACGAGGTGGCCACCATCCTCGGCGTGAACGGCAGCGTCGGCACCGGCGAGGTCGGCAACGTCGGCAAGACCTTGCGCCGCGGCTGGGATGCGCAACTGAACCTGCATCCGGATGAGCGCTGGACGCTGTGGCTGGCCTATTCCCGGCAACGCGCGCTGATCGTCACCCCGGATCCGAGCGCGCCGGCCACCCGCGGCAAGGAGATCGAGAACGTGCCGCACTACCTGGCCACCGCCGGGGTCGACTGGCAGGCCACGCCGCGGCTGACGCTGTCGGCCTGGGGCAATGCGCAGGGCGACTACTACGTGGAGCGCAGCAACACTCTGGGCCGCTACGGCGGCTATGCGCTGGCCAACCTCGGTGCGACCTGGCAATGGCGCGCGCAGCGCGCGCTGTCGCTGCAACTGAAGAACCTGACCGACCGGCACTACGTCTACGCCTGGTACGACAGCGGGTCTTCCGGCTACTCGCCCGGCGACGGCCGCGCGCTGTACGCCACGCTGAGCTGGGGCTGGTGATGGCCACGCACACCCTCGCTGCCACTGCGGCGCCGGCACGCTTCTACCGCGCGGTGTGGCGCTGGCATTTCTACGCCGGCCTGCTGGTGCTGCCGCTGCTGGTGTGGCTGGCGCTGACCGGCGCGGCCTTCGTCTACCAGCAGCCGATCGACGGCTATTTCCACCGCGCGCTGAAGACCGTGGCGGTGCCGGACCACGCGCAGGCGCTGGCGCCGCAGCGGCTGCTGCAGGCGGCGCTGGCCGCGCAGCCGGGCCAGGCGCTGCGCTACACCACGCCGCCGCGGCGCGATGCCTCGGCGGAAGTGACCATCGTCACCGCCGACGGTCGCCATGAGGTCGTGTACGTGGATCCGTACCGCGCACGGGTGCTGGGCCAGTTGCCCGAGCACGGCACCGTAGCCTGGACGATCCGCCGCCTGCACAGCCTGGACTACGTCGGCTGGTTCGCCAACGCGCTGATCGAGGTCGCCGCCGGCTGGGCGATCCTGCTGGTGCTGACCGGGGTGTACCTGTGGTGGCCGCGCGGGCGTCGCGGCGGCGTGACCACGGTGCGCGGGCGGCCGGCGCAGCGCGTGTTCTGGCGCGACCTGCATGCGCTCACCGGCAGCGTGGTCGGCGCGGCGCTGCTGTTCCTGGCGCTGACCGGGATGCCGTGGTCGTGGTTCTGGGGCGCGCAGGTCAACCGCCTGGCCAATGGGCATCACTACGGCTATCCGTCCGGGCTACGGGTGGACGTGCCGATGTCGACGCAGCGGCTGAGCGACAGCGAAGTGCCGGCGTGGTCGTTGCGGCAGGCGCGCCTGCCGCAGTCGTCGCTACCGGCCGCGGACCCGCATGCGGCGCACGACGGCCACGGCGAACACGGCGAACACGGCGGCATGGCCGACATGCCGGACGCCGCGCCGGCGGCGGGCGCGATCGGCCTGGATGCGGCGGTGGCGCGGTTTGCGGCGCGCGGCATCGCGCCGGGCTACAGCGTGGCGCTGCCGCGCGGCGCGCGCGGGGTCTATACCGCCTCGGTGTATCCGCCCGACCTTGCGCAGCAGCGGGTGATCCATCTGGACCAATACAGCGGCCAGGTGCTGCTGGACATGCGCTACGCCGACTACGGCCCGCTGGCCAAGGCGCTGGAGTGGGGCATCAACGTGCACCTGGGCCAGGAGTACGGCGTGCTCAACCAGCTCGTGCTGATCGGCGCCTGCCTGGGCATCGTGCTGCTGTGCGTGAGCGCGGCGGTGATGTGGTGGAAGCGGCGCCCGCAGGGCGGGCTCGGCGTGCCGCCGTTGCCGGCGGACCGGCGCACGCTGCGCGGCGTGGTCGCGCTGCTGGCGCTGGGCGGGCTGCTGTTTCCGCTGGTCGGTCTGTCCTTGCTGTTGATGCTGGCGCTGGACTGGATGCTGGTGCTGCGGCGCGAGCCCGCGGTGGGGGCTTAGGACGTCAGTGCAGGAATTCACTGTGATTCTGTGGCGATAAGCGACGCCATCGGTGCATCCGACTTGGCTGCAGTCGGGACTGAAGTCCCTCCCACACGGAGGGGCCCGTGGTCGGCGCTGGCGTCAGGGCTTGCACAGGAGACGAGGATTTCAATCCTGTGAGATCGGTTTTGGCTTGGGGCGAGCAAAGCCGTGATCGCATCTGACCTTGCCGCAGTCGGGACTGAAGTCCCTCCCACACGGAGGGGCCCATGGTCGGCGCTGGCGTCAGGGCTTGCACAGGAGACACGGGGCTGCGCTCCTACGAACGCCGAG
Organism: Xanthomonas sp. NCPPB 901; assembly: GCF_056725085.1. Lineage (NCBI taxonomy): Bacteria > Pseudomonadati > Pseudomonadota > Gammaproteobacteria > Lysobacterales > Lysobacteraceae > Xanthomonas > Xanthomonas sp. NCPPB 901. The sequence goes on from NZ_CM161511.1 coordinate 1,325,514, forward strand.
CGCGTGCTTGAGCGCGTCACAGATCCTCGTGGATCCCGCACTCGCGCTTGAGGCCGAAGAAGCGCGTGTCTTCGTCGCGCATGCCCGGTTCCCAGCGGCGGGTGGTGTGGAAGTCGCCGATGGAGACGTAGCCCTGTTCCCACAGCGGGTGATAGGGCAGGTCGTGCTGCTGCATGTATTGCCACAGGTCGCGATCGCTCCAGTCGGCGATCGGGTTGATCTTGTAGCGGTCGCCGCGCTTCTGCACGAACGGGGTCTGCGCGCGGCTGTCGGACTGGCTGCGGCGCAGGCCGGTGAACCAGGTGCCGACCTTCAGTTCGTCCAGGGCGCGGCGCATCGGCTCGACCTTGCGCAGGTTGTTGTACTGCTCGATGCCGACCATGCCCTGTTCCCACAGGCGGCCGTGGCGCGCTTCCATCCAGGCGCGGCTGACCAGCGGACGGTAGATCTTGAGATTGAGCTTGAGCCGCTCGGTGAGCGCGTCGGCGAAGCGGTAGGTCTCGGCGAACAGGTAGCCGGTGTCGATCAGGATCACCGGGATGTCCGGGCGCTGCCGGGTCAGCAGGTGCAAGGTGGCCGCCGATTGCGCGCCGAAGCTGGACGACAGCGCCGCTTCGGCCGGGCCGTGCTGCAACGCCCAGGCCACGCGCTCCGGCGCGGACAGCGTCGCCAGCAGCGCATTGGCGGCATCGAGATCCAGGGCCGGTGCCGGTGCGTTGGCGGAGGCGTCTTGGGAGGCGGCGGGCAGAGCGCTCATGCGTGCAGTTCCGACGGAAGCAGGTGACGGTGGGTGGGATAGGCGGGCAGGGCGACCAGGCCGGTGCGGTGCAGGAAGTCGCCGAAGCGCTCGTCCTCGCCCCGCTCGTGCGCGTAGCGCGCGAACAGCGGCTCGAGCGCGGCGAGGATCTCCGGCTCGGCGATGTTCTCGCGGTACAGGGTATTCAGGCGCTGGCCGCGGTGGTCGCCGCCGAGCATCAGGTTGTAGCGGCCCGGCGCCTTTCCGACCAGGGCGATCTCGGCCAGGTACGGCCGCGAGCAGCCGTTCGGGCAGCCGGAGATGCGCAGCAGGATCGGCGCGTTCTCCAGGCCGTGGCGGGCCAGCAACGGGTGCAGTTGTGCGGCGAAGGCCGGCAGGTAGCGTTCGGCCTCGGCCATCGCCAGGCCGCAGGTGGGCAGGGCCACGCAGGCCATCGCCGCGCGCGCCAGCGCGGTCGGCGCGCGGTTGCCGGCGTCCAGCGCATGCGCGCGCACCAGCGCGTCGATCGTCTCGCGCTGCGCGGCGGGGATGCCGGCGATCACCAGGTTCTGGTTGGCGGTCATGCGGAAGTGCGCGCCGTCGCCGGTGTCGCGGAGTTGCGCGGCGATCGCGCGCAGGCCGCTCAGGTGCTGCGCGCCATCGGCGTGGTCGGCGATGCGCCCGGCCGGCAGCGACAGGGTCAGGTGCCAGCGGCCGTCCTCGCCGGCGTGCCAGCCCTCGCGGTCGCCGTTGTGCTCGAAGGCGACGTCGCGCGTCGCCTGCAGGCGCACGCCGGCGCGGCGCTCGATCTCCGCCACCACTGTCTCCAGGCCGTGGTCGTCGATGGTGTACTTGAAGCGCGCGCGCTTGCGCACGGTGCGGTTGCCCAGGTCGCGCTGGGTGGTGACCACCGCGGTGGCGACGTCGAGCAGTTGCGCGCGGTCGATGAAACCGATCACGTTGGCCACGCGCGGGTAGGTCTCCGCATCGCCATGGCTGGCGCCCATGCCGCCGCCGATGCTGACGTTGTAGCCGGCCAGCGTGCCGTCGGCGTCGAGCACGCCGATGAAGCCCAGGTCGTTGGCGAACACGTCGACGTCGTTGACCGGCGGCAGCGCGAAGCCGATCTTGAACTTGCGCGGCAGGTAGGCGTTGCCGTAGATCGGCTCGTCCTCCTGGCCGCTGCCGGCGACCCGCTCCTCGTCCAGCCAGATCTCGTAGTAGGCGCGGGTGTTGGGCAGCAGGTGTTCGGACACGCGCGCGGCATCGGCGTAGAGCGTGGCGTGCGCCTGCGAGGCCAGCGGGTTGGCGGCGACCTGCACGTTGCGATTGACGTCGCCGCAGGCGGCGAGGGTGTCGATCAGCGCGGCGTTGATCGCCTGCATGGTCGCCTTCAGCTCGCGCTTGATCACCCCGTGGAACTGGAAAGCCTGGCGCGTGGTGATACGCAGCGAGTGGTTGCCGTAGGTGGTGGCGATGGCGTCGAGCTTGAGCCACTGCGCCGGATCGACCACCCCGCCCGGGGTGCGCGTGCGGATCATGAACTGGTAGGCCGGCTCCAGCTTCTGCCGGCGCCGCTCCTCGCGCAGGTCGCGGTCGTCCTGCTGGTAGCTGCCGTGGTACTTGATCAGGGTCTGATCGTCCTCGCGCAGCGCCCCGGTGACCGGATCGGCCAGGCTCTGCAGCAGCGAACCGCGCAGGCGCTGGCTGTTGTGCTTGATGTCTTCGACGGAGTGGGACATTGGGGAGGGAATCGAGAATGGGGAATGGGGAATGGCAGGGCGGCGGCGTCGGGTTACGGAACGCCTGTCGGAGCCGGCTGTTCCCGATTCCCGATTCCCGTTTCCCCACTCCCGGCTTCAATACACATCGCGCGCATACCGCCCCTCCTGCTGCAGCTGGCTGAGGTAGGCCGCGGCGTCCTCGGGGCTGCGGGCGCCGTGTTCGGCGACGATCTGCAGCAGGGTGGCGTGCACGTCCTTGCCCATGGCGATGGCGCCGCACACGTACAGGTGCGCGCCGTTCTGCAGCCAGTCGTAGACCGCGCGGCCGTGTTCGCGCAGGCGCTGCTGCACGTAGATCTTGGACGGCGCGGCGGTGCCGCGCAGCGGCTGCACGTCGCGCGAGAACGCCAGGTCCAGCCGGTGCAGTTCGCCGCTGCGCAGCGCCTGTTGCCATTCGGCCTGGTAGAGGAAGTCGCGGTTGAAGTGGCGGGCGCCGAAGAACAGCCAGTTGCGGCCGCTGGCGCCGCTCTCGGCGCGCTCCTGGACGAAGCCGCGGAACGGCGCCACGCCGGTGCCGGGGCCGATCATCAGGATGTCGCGGCTGCCGTCGACCGGGACCCGGAAGCGTTCGTTGGGTTCGATGTAGACGGGCGCGCTGTCGCCTTCGGCCAGCGCGGCCAGGTAGCCGCTGGCGGCACCGCCGTGGGCATGGCCGTGGGCGTCGTAGGCCAGCACGTCGACGGTGAGGTGGGCCTCGTCGCCGACCCGCTTGCGACTGGAGGCGATCGAGTACAGGCGCGGGACCATTGGTCGCAGCGCCTGCAGCAGCGCAGCGTGGTCCCAATCCGCCGGCCAGCGACGCAGCACGTCGATCACTTGGTGATCGGCGAGCAACGCCGCCAGGCCGGCGGTCTGGGTGGGGGCGAGCAACTCGGCCAGCGCCGCAGCGCCGGCGCGTTCGGCCACCGCGGCGAGCAACGGGCGCGAGGCCCGGGTCAGTTCGCGATGGCCGGCGAGCCACTCGTGCAGGGACAGAGTCTGCCCATCGGCAGTGAGTTCGACGTGACCGTCCAGTCGCGTCGCGGTCAACACCGCCTCGACCAGCGCGGGCGGATTGCGATGGCGCACGCCCAGGGCGTCGCCGGGTTCGTAGTGCAGGCCGCTGCCGGCCAGCGACAGTTCCAGGTGGCGCACGTCCTTGTCGGCCTGGCCGTGCGCGGCGTAGCGCGGTCCCTTGAAGTCGCGGCCGCTGATCGCCTGGTTCGCCAGGACCTCGGCGGCGAACGGCTGGGTGCGGCTCCAGGTCACCGCGGCGGCGCCACGCAGCGGCGTCACCGTGGCCGACGGCGTCGCGGGCGTGCGGCCCAGGATGTCGCGTGCCTGCGCCAGCGCCTGTGCGCGCCACGGCGCCGCCACCGTCTCGATCTCCAGGTCGGCCTCGCCCAGCGGCAGCAGCCGCTGCGCGCCGAGCTCGGCCAGGCGCGCGTCCAGGCGCCGGGCGATGCCGCAGAAGTCGGCGTAGCTGGAATCGCCCAGGCCGAGCACGGCGTACTGCAGCTGCGGCAGCGTCGGCGCGCGCCGGCCCTGCAGGAACTCGACGAAGCCGATCGCATCGTCCGGTGGGTCGCCCTCGCCCTGGGTGCTGATGACCACGTACAGCAGGCGTTCGTTGCCCAGTTCGCGGGTGGGATAGGCGTCGGCGCGCAGCAGGCGCACCGCCAGCCCGGCCGCCTCGGCCTCGGCGGCCACCTGTTCGGCTGCGCGGCGCGCATTGCCGGTCTGGCTGCCGTAGACAATCGTCAGCTGCGGCGCGGGCGCGGGCGCCGCGGCGGCGCCGGCGACCACGGCCAGGGCCGGCGTCGCCGGGCCCTGCGCCTGGGCCAGGCCGGCGGCGTAGCCGGACAGCCACCACAGGCCGGCCGCGTCCAGGCCCTCCACGGTCCGCGCCAGCAGTGCCTTGCGCTCCTCGGGCAAGGGGCTGGGCGGCAACGCGGGTGAGGCGGCGGTCATGGCCGGTCCGGGAATGAGGAAGGGATGACCGATGTTAGGGAAGCGTTGCGCGGTGCAGAAAGGAACAGGGGTTATCGGCTCATGCCCTGGGCTTATTTCTGTGGCCGGTAGACGCCGCGCACACTGCCGCCCCGATCGCCGCGACCGCTGTTACGCTTCGGTCCGATCTCCTACCGCCTGCCGCCGTCTCGATGAGTTCGTCCCCCCTGTCCCACCTCGACCGCCTCGAGGCCGAGAGCATCCACATCCTGCGCGAGGTCGCCGCCGAGTTCCGCAACCCGGTGCTGCTGTATTCGGTGGGCAAGGACAGCTCGGTGCTGCTGCACCTGCTGCTCAAGGCGTTCGCGCCGGCGCCGCCGCCGATCCCGCTGCTGCACGTGGACACGCGCTGGAAGTTCCGCGAGATGATCGCCTTCCGCGACCGCCGCGCCGCCGAGACCGGGGTGGAGCTGCGCGTGCACATCAATCCCGAGGGTGTCGCCCAGGACGTCGGCCCGTTCAGCCACGGCGCCAGCGTGCATACCGACGTGATGAAGACCCAGGCGCTGAAGCAGGCGCTGGACCTGTGGAAGTTCGATGCGGCCATCGGCGGCGCGCGCCGCGACGAGGAGAAGGCGCGGGCCAAGGAGCGGGTGTTCTCGTTCCGCAACGCGCACCACCGCTGGGATCCCAAGCAGCAGCGTCCGGAGCTGTGGAATCTGTACAACCCGCGGATCCATCCGGGCGAGAGCGTGCGCGTGTTCCCGCTGTCCAACTGGACCGAGCTGGACATCTGGCTGTACATCTACCGCGAGGCGATTCCGGTGGTGCCGCTGTACTTCGCCGCCGAACGCCCGGTGGTGGAGCGCGACGGCGCGCTGATCATGGTCGACGACGCGCGCCTGCCGCTGCGTCCCGGCGAAACCCCACAACTGCGGCGCGTGCGCTTCCGCACCCTGGGGTGCTACCCGCTGACCGGCGCGATCGAATCGCAGGCCGACACCCTGGAGACGATCATCGCCGAGATGCTGCAGGCCACCACCTCCGAACGCCAGGGCCGGATCATCGACCAGGACCCGGGCGCGTCGATGGAGCAGAAGAAGGTGGAGGGGTATTTCTGATGGGCTGGGAACCGGGAACCGGGAATCGGGAATCGCAAGTGCCAAAGCAAGCATCGCAGCCACCGGACGCGTCGCAGGAGACCGCTGTTTCCATTCCCCATTCCCCAGTCCCCATTCCCGCAGGCGGCGACGCCGTCGCCGCCTACCTGCAGCAACACGAACACAAGCCGCTGCTGCGCTTCATCACCTGCGGCAGCGTCGACGACGGCAAGAGCACGCTGATCGGGCGCTTGCTGTACGACAGCAAGCGGCTGTTCGACGACCAACTGGCCGCGCTCGGCGCCGACAGCAAGCGCCACGGCACCCGCGGCGGTGCGATCGACTATGCGTTGCTGCTGGACGGCCTGGCCGCCGAGCGCGAGCAGGGCATCACCATCGACGTGGCCTACCGCTACTTCGACACCGACCGGCGCAAGTTCATCGTCGCCGATTGCCCCGGGCATGCGCAGTACACCCGCAACATGGCCACCGGCGCCTCCACCGCCGACGTGGCGGTGGTGCTGGTTGATGCCGCCAAGGGCGTGCTCACCCAGACCCGCCGGCACAGCTATATCGTCGCGCTGTTGGGCATCCGCCACGTGGTGCTGGCGGTCAACAAGATGGACCTGGTCGACTTCGCCCAGGACGCGTTCGAGGCGATCGTCGCCGAGTACCGCGCGCTCGCCGCGCAGCTGGGCATCGCGAACGTGCAGTGCATCCCGCTGTCGGCGCTGGAGGGCGACAACCTGTCGCAGCGCTCGGCGCGCACGCCCTGGTATGCCGGCCCGGCGCTGCTCGAACATCTGGAGGAGGTGCAGCTGGACGCGCGCGGCGGCGACAGCGGCCTGCGCCTGCCGGTGCAGTGGGTCAACCGCCCGCACGCGCAGTTCCGCGGCTTCGCCGGCACCGTGGCCGCCGGCGCGGTGCAGCCCGGCGATGCGGTGGTGGTGCTGCCGTCGGCGCGGCGCGCGCAGGTCGCGCAGGTGCTGGTCGGCGCCACGCCGGTGCCGCGGGCGGTGGCCGGGCAGGCGGTGACGCTGACCCTGACCGAGGAAATCGACATCAGCCGCGGCGACGTGATCGCCGCCGCCGGCGATCCGCCGGAAGTGGCCGACCAGTTCGCCGCGCACGTGCTGTGGATGGACGATGCCGCGCTGCTGCCCGGCCGCCCGTACTGGCTGAAGATCGGCGCGCGCACCGTGGCCGCCAGCGTCACCGAGATCAAGCACCGCATCGACGTCAACACGCAGGAACGGCTGGCGGCCAAGCGGCTGGAGCTCAACGAGGTCGGCTACTGCAACCTGGCGCTGGACCAGCCGATCGCCTTCGCCCCGTACGCGCAGGACCGCACGCTCGGCGGCTTCATCCTGATCGACCGCCACAGCAACGCCACCGTCGCCGCCGGCACCCTGGATTTCGCACTGCGCCGCGCCGGCAACGTGCACTGGCAGCACCTGGACGTGGACAAGGCCGCGCGCGCGCGGATCAAGGGGCAGACGCCGAAGGTGCTGTGGTTCACCGGCCTGTCCGGCGCCGGCAAGTCGACCATCGCCAACCTGGTCGACAAGCGCCTGCACGCGCTGGGCTACCACACCTTCATCCTCGACGGCGACAACGTCCGCCATGGCCTCAACCGCGACCTGGGCTTCACCGCCGAGGACCGGGTCGAGAACATCCGCCGCGTCGCCGAAGTGGCCAAGTTGATGACCGACGCCGGCCTGATCGTGCTGGTCAGCTTCATCTCGCCGTTCCGCGCCGAGCGGCAACTGGCGCGCGAGCGCTTCGGCGAGGGCGAATTCCTCGAGGTGTTCGTCGACGTGCCGCTGCCGGTGGCCGAGGCGCGCGACGTCAAGGGCCTGTACGCCAAGGCCCGTGCCGGCCTGATTCCGAACTTCACCGGCATCGATTCGCCGTACGAGGCGCCGGAGCGGCCGGAGTTGCACCTGCAGGCCGACGGCGACAACGTCGAAGCGCTGGCCGCGCAGGTGCTGGCGGCGCTGGGGTTGCGGGACTGAGGCAGGATCGCGGCGGTGCAACTGCCGCGGCCGCTGTCGATCGCCTCGCCGCGCCACCGTACAGCTACCGTAGGAGCGACTTCAGCCGCGACCGGGCATTCCCGGTGCAGCCCGGTCGCGGCTGAAGCCGCTGCTACGAGAACTCGCGGGCCTGCTGGCGTCGTCACGTGACAGTCGCTGCCGCGCATGCTTAAGTCGTCGCCCTCCTCACCGGCGAAGGCTCCTTCATGCCAGTTCTGTCCCGTCGCATGCTGTTCTCCGTTCTCGCGCTGTGCTGCGGCGCGGCCTGCGCGCAGGCGCCCGATGCGGTGCCGACCGGGCGCCTGCCGGGCTGGGCGGTTCCCGAACACTATGCGCTGGACCTGAAGATCGATCCGGAGCGCAGCGGCTTCGATGGCACCGCCACCGTACGCGTGCGCCTGCAGCGCGCGTCCGACCATCTGTGGTTGCACGGCAAGGAATTGCAGGTGAGCAAGGCCACCGTGCGCACCGCCGAGGGCGCCTCTTTCCCGGTGCGCTACACCCAGGCCGACGCGCAGGCCGGCGTGGCCCGCATCGCGTTCGGGCGCACCCTGCAGCCGCAGGAGCTGACCCTGACCATCGCCTACACGGCGCCGTTCAACCAGCAGTTGCAGGGCCTGTACCAGGTCAAGGCGCAGGGGCGCGCCTATGCGCTGACGCAGATGGAGCCGATCAGCGCGCGCTACGCCTTTCCCGGCTTCGACGAGCCGGCGCTGAAGACCCCATTCGCGCTGCGCCTGACCGTGCCCGAGGGCGAGCAGGCGCTGGCCAATACCCGTGCCGTGTCGACCGAACCGGCCGGCAAGGGCTGGAAGACCGTGCGCTTTGCCGAGACCGTGCCGCTGCCGACCTACCTGGTGGCCTATGCGGTCGGGCCGTGGGACGTGGTCGACGGGCCGGCGTTGCCGGCCACGCCGCAGCGCCCGCAGTCGATCCCGCTGCGTGGCGTGGCCGCGCACGGGCAGGGGCCGCGCATCCAGCGCGCGCTGCAGCAGACGCCGGAGATCATCGCCGCGCTGGAGGACTACTACGACTTCGGCTATCCGTTCGACAAGCTGGACCTGGTGGCCGCGCCGGACTTCTCCGCCGGCGCGATGGAGAACCCCGGCTTGGTCACCTTCCGCGACTGGCTGTTGTTGCTCGACGACGCGTCGCCGCGGCACAACGTCGAGGGCTCGTTCAACGTCACCGCGCACGAGCTGGCGCACCAGTGGACCGGCGACACGGTGACCATGGCCTGGTGGGACGACCTGTGGCTCAACGAGGCCTTCGCCACCTGGATGCAGCAGAAGATCACCATGCGCCTGCGTCCGCAGTACCGCGCCGACCTGGACCGCATCCGTGCCGCGCAGGACGCGATGGACAACGACAGCCTGGTCAGCGCGCGCAAGATCCGCCAGCCGATCACCGGCAACGGCGACATCGAGACCGCTTTCGACAGCATCACCTATCGCAAGGGCGCGGCGGTGCTGGGCATGTTCGAGCAGTTCGTCGGCGAGGACACCTTCCGCCGCGGCATGCGCACCTACATCCGCGCGCACCGTTTCGGCAACGCCACCGCCGACGACCTGGTCGATGCCATCGCCAGCGCGGCCGGCAAGGGCGAGGACTTCAAGGCCGCGTTCCGCAGCTTCCTCGATCAGCCGGGCGTGCCCTCCCTGCAGGCACGCTTGCAGCCGGAGGCGGGCGCTGCGGTGCTGCAGTTGCACCAGCAGCGCTTCCTGCCGCTGGGCTCGCGCGGCAACGCCGCGCAGACCTGGGGCGTGCCGGTATGCGTCAAGTAAGGCACGCGCCAGGGCGTGCGCCGCGCCTGCCAGATGCTGTCCGCCAGCGACGGCCGCCTCGCGCTCGCCGGCGCCGATGCCGACAGCTGGGTCATGCCCAACGCCGGCGGCGCCGGCTACTACCGCTTCAGCCTGCCCAAGCCGCAGCTGGCCGCGCTCGGCCGCCACCTCGATGTGCTCGACGATGCGGAGAAACTGGCCTACGCGGACGCGATCGACAGCGCCTTCCGCACCGGCGAGGCCGACACCGCCGAGGTGATCGCGGCGATGCAACAGCTGGCGCCGGCCAAGGCCACGGCCGTGGCCACCGCGCTGAACGAGCGCATCGGCTGGATCTGGCGGGTGTTGGCGCGCGACGACGCGCAGCGCGCGATGCTGCGCCAGGCCACCGAGGCCGCGTTCGGCGCGCGCCTGCAGGCGCTGGGCGATCAACGCCGTGCCGGCGACAGCGACGACGACGTGGCGTTGCGCTCCAGCCTGGCCGAGCTGCTCGGGGTGACCATGGGCGTGCCGGCGGTGCGCCAGGCCTTGCTGGCCCAGGGCGATGCGGTGCTGGCCGGCAAGGACGGCGCGCTGGCGTTCGCCGCCGCCAACCCGGATCTGCTCGGCGCGGCGCTGACCGTGGCGGTGCAGGAGCGCGGCGCGCCGGCGGTGCAGGCGCTGATCGCGGCGCTGCGCCGCCATGGCGAGCCGGCGCAGCGCAACGCGATGATCGCCGCACTCGGCGCCGTGCGCGATCCGCAGCAGTTGCAGAAGGTGCGCGATTTCGCCCTGACCGATGCGATCAAGGTCGGCGAGATGAACCGCCTGCTGATGGGCGCGCATGCCGAGCCGGCTACGCATGCCTCGATGTGGCCCTGGTACACCGCCCACTTCGATCGCATCGTGGCGCGCTCCGGGTCCTTCGACGGCGGCCGCTTGCCGGCGCTGGGGGCCTCCGGCGGCTGCGACCCGGCCGAAGCCGATCGGCTGGAGGCGTTCTTCACGCCGCGCCTGCGGGCGCTCAGCGGCGCCGACCGCGGCCTGGCGCAGACCGCCGAAACGATTCGCCTGTGCAGTGCGCTGAAAGCCCGGCAAAGCGTCGCGTTCCCGCCGCGCTGAGCGCGACGCCGGCACTGGCACAGGCACAGGCACCGGCACCGGCACCGGCGTCGCTGCGCTTGCCATGCCGGCGAGACGCGCGCAGGCCGCCGGCGCCGGTCTCGACGCGCGCCGGCGGCCTGGCCGACCCGGGCGGCGGCCGCTGCCGCTGCGCACTGGCCTGAACACGCGCAGCCACGGCGCCGGGCGTGTGCCGCATCGCAGACGGCGGCATCCGCGCCGGCCGGCAAGGGTCGTCGGTCATGGTCGCGGCGTGTCAACGGCCGTCACGCCGGGCCGTTAGACTGCATCGAACTCCACGCGTCCGGGATCTCCATGCCGCACCGACCACGCGCCGGCGTCCGCCTGGTGTGCCTCTTGTTGTCCTCGATCGTGCTTGCCGGCTGCGACAAGCCGCCGGCGCCGGCCACGGCCAGTGCCGCGATTCCGGTGACGCTGCAGACGGTGCAGCCCCGCGAGTGGAACGACAGCCTGTCTTCGCTGGGCACGGTCAAGGCCCGCGAGTCGGTGACGCTGACCGCCAAGGTCAGCGAGATCGTCGAGCGCGTGCATTTCGACAGCGGCCAGGAAGTGGCGGCCGGCGCGCCGCTGGTGACGCTGCGCGGGCAGGGCCAGCAGGCGGCGTTGCGCGAGGCCGAGGCCACCTACACCGAGGCCGAGCAGCTGTATCGGCGGCAGAGCGAGCTGGTCGGGCGGCAACTGGTGTCGCGCGCGCAGTTGGACACGCAACGCGCCCTGCGCGACGCCGCGCAGGCGCGGGTGCTGCAGATGCGCGCGGAGATCGGCGACCGCAGCGTGCGCGCGCCGTTCGCCGGCGTGCTCGGCCTGCGCCAGGTCAGCCCCGGCGCGCTGCTGACGCCGGACGCCACCATCGCCACGCTCGACGACATCGCCCAGGTCTACGTGGATTTCCAGGTGCCGGAGGCGGCGCTGTCGACGGTGCAGGCGGGCGCTGCGGTCGGCGGCCGCAGCGTGGCCTATCCGGGGCGCGCCTTCGACGGCAAGGTGACCACCGTGGACGCGCGCGTGGACAGCGCCACCCGCGCGGTCACCGTGCGCGCCGCCTTCGACAACGCCGACCGCGCGCTGCGCCCGGGCATGCTGATGGACGTGCGCCTGTACCGGCCGGCGCGGCAGGCGCTGGTGATCCCCGAGATCGCGGTGGTGCAGGTGGGACGCGACGCCTTCGTCTACCGCGTCGGCGCCGACGCCACCGTGGCCCGCGCCGACGTGCGCACCGGCGCGCGCCGCGACGGCCTGGTCGAGATCGTCGAGGGGCTGCAGCCCGGCCAGCGCATCGTGGTCGAGGGCACCGGCAAGCTGCGTCCCGGCGTGGCGGTGGTCGATGCCGGTGTCAGCGCCGGCGGCGGCGCGCGCAACGGCCGCGCCGCGGCGGACCTGGCGCGATGAAGCTGTCCGACGTCTCCATCACCCGGCCGGTGTTCGCCGCGGTGATGAGCCTGTTGCTGGTGGTGCTGGGGGTGATGGCGTACAGCCGGCTGACCCTGCGCGAACTGCCGGCGATCGACCCGCCGATCGTGTCGGTGGAGGTGCGCTACCCCGGCGCCTCGGCAGCGGTGGTGGAAAGCCGCATCACCCAGGTGCTGGAGGATGCGCTGGCCGGCATCGAAGGCATCGAGACGATCCAGGCGCGCAGTTCCAACGGCGTGGCCGACATCAGCATCGAATTCCGTGCCACCCGCGACATCGAGGCCGCCGCCAACGACGTGCGCGATGCGGTCAGCCGCGTGCTCGACCGCCTGCCCGACGAGGCCGACGCGCCGGAGATCGCCAAGGTCGAGGCCGATGCCGACGCCATCCTGTGGCTCAACATGAGCTCCAGCACGATGGACGCGCTGCAGCTGTCCGACTACGCCGAACGCTACGTGGTGGATCGCCTGTCCAGCATCGACGGCGTCGCCCAGGTGCGCCTGGGCGGGCGCCAGCGCTACGCGATGCGGATCTGGCTGGACCGCGACCAGTTGGCCGCGCGCGACCTCACCGTGACCGACGTGGAGAACGCCCTGGCCCGCGAGAACGTCGAACTGCCGGCTGGCCGCCTGGAGTCGACCGACCGCGACTTCACCCTGCGGGTGGAGCGCAGCTATCGCGCGCCGGCGGATTTCGCCGCGATCCCGCTGGGCAAGGGCCGCGACGGCTACGTGGTGCGGCTGGGCGACGTGGCCAAGGTGGAACTGGCCTCGGCCGAGCGCCGCGCCTACTTCCGCAGCAACGGCGTGCCCAACGTCGGCCTGGGCATCGTCAAGACCTCCACCGCCAACAGCCTGGACGTGGCCCGCGCCGCGCGCGCGGCCGCGCAGCAGATCCAGCAGACCCTGCCCAAGGGCACGCAGATCTTCGTCGCCTTCGATTCCACCGTGTTCATCGATGCCTCGGTGGAGCGGGTCTACCACACCCTGATCGAGGCGGTGGTGCTGGTGCTGGTGGTGATCTGGCTGTTCCTGGGCAGCGTGCGCGCGGCGTTGATCCCGGCGGTGACGGTGCCGGTGTGCCTGGTGGCCGCGTTCATCGCCCTGTATGCCTTCGGCTTCTCGATCAATCTGCTGACCCTGCTGGCCCTGGTGCTGTGCATCGGCCTGGTGGTGGACGATGCGATCGTGGTGGTGGAGAACATCCAGCGCCGCGTCGACCTCGGCGAACCGGCGTTGGTGGCGGCGCGGCGCGGCACCGCGCAGGTCGCCTTCGCGGTGATCGCCACCACCGCGGTGCTGGTGGCGGTGTTCCTGCCGGTCGGCTTCCTCGAAGGCAACACCGGGCGCCTGTTCCGCGAGCTGGCGGTGGCGCTGGCCGCGGCGGTGGCGATCTCCGCCTTCGTCGCGCTGACCCTGACCCCGATGATGTCGTCCAAGCTGCTCAAGGCGCATGCGCGCGAGCAGCCCAACCGCGTGCATGGCTGGGTCGAGGCGCGGCTGCAGGGGCTCAGTGCGCGCTACCGGCGCGTGCTCGAGCGCCACGTCGGCCGCGCCTGGCTGTTCGGCGCGCTGATGCTGGCGGCGCTGGCGGCCAGTGCGCTGCTGGCGCGGGTCATCCCGTCGGAACTGGCGCCGGCCGAGGACCGCGGCTCCTTCCAGGTGATGATCGACGCGCCGGAAGGCGCCGGCTTCGACTACACGGTCGGGCAGATGCACCAGGTCGAGGCCATCCTCGACCGCTACCGCGGCGACGGCCAGCCGATCGCGCGGGCCAATCCGCGCGTGCCCGGCAGCTTCGGCGCCAGCGAGGAGATGCACACCGGCCGGGTCAGCGTGTTCCTGCGCGACTGGAGCGAGCGCGACGTGGCCACCGCCGACGTCGCCGCGACGCTGCAGGACGAACTGCGCGCCTTGCCCGGCGTGCGTGCGCGCACCCAGGTCGGCGGCGGCCTGGTCAACGGCCGCGGGCAGCCGTTCCAGATCGTGCTCGGCGGCCCCGACTACGCCGAGATCGCGCAATGGCGCGACCGCCTGCTGGCGCGCATCGCCGACAATCCCGGCCTGGTCGGCGCCGATTCGGACTACAAGGAAACCCGGCCGCAGATGCGCGTGGAGATCGACCGCCAGCGCGCGGCCGACCTCGGCGTGCCGGTGACCGAGATCGGCCGTGCGCTGGAAACGCTGATGGGCGCGCGCCAGGTCACCACCTTCGTCGACAACGGCGAGGAATACGACGTGATGCTGCAGGCCAGCCGCGACGGCCGCGCCGATCCGGCCGACCTGGCGGCGATCCGGGTGCGCGCCGACAGCGGGCAGCTGATCCCGCTGTCCAATCTGGTGAGCCTGCGCGAGGTCGCCGAGCCCGGCAACCTGCACCGCTTCAACCGCCTGCGCGCGATCACCATCAATGCCGGCCTGGCCCCGGGCTATCCGCTGGGCGAGGCGATCGCCTGGGCGCAGCAGGTGGCGCGCGAGGAACTGCCCGACTACGCGCAGCTCGACTGGAAGGGCGAATCGCGCGAGTACCAGCAGGCCGGCGGCGCGGTGCTGCTGACCTTCGCCCTGGCGCTGCTGATCGTGTACCTGGTGCTGGCGGCGCAGTTCGAGAGCTTCATCCACCCGCTGGTGATCATGCTGACCGTGCCGCTGGGGGTGCTGGGCGCGCTGATCGGCCTGGCGATCAGCGGCGGCACGCTCAACCTGTTCAGCCAGATCGGCATCGTGATGCTGGTCGGGCTGGCGGCCAAGAACGGCATCCTGATCGTCGAGTTCGCCAACCAGTTGCGCGACGCCGGGCGCAGCGTGCGCGATGCCATCGTCGAAGCCTCGGCGGTGCGGCTGCGGCCGATCCTGATGACCTCGCTGGCCACCGTGGTCGGCGCGATCCCGCTGGTGGTCGCCGGCGGTCCCGGTTCGGCCAGCCGCGCCACCATCGGCATCGTGGTGATCTTCGGCGTGTCGGTGTCCACGCTGCTGTCGCTGTTCGTGGTGCCGGCGTTCTACGCGCTGCTGGCGCCGTACACGCGCTCGCCGGATGCGGTGCAGCGGCGCCTGCAGCAACTGGAAGCGCAGACCCCGTCGGTCGGCGGCCACGCCTGAGCGGGGCCGCCCACGCCGGCTCGCTCAGGCCGGGTCGGCGCGCGACGAGGCCAGCGGCCGCGGCGCGCAGCGCGGCTGCTGCAGCAGGTGCACGAACTGCGCGGCGATCACCGCGCCGCCGAAATGGCGCTCCACGAACTCGCGCCCGGCCTGGCCCATGCGCTGGCGCCGTTCGCTGTCGCACAGGCGCAGGATCGCATCGCGCCAGCTGTCCACGTCGCCGGGCGTGAGCAGTTCGCCGCTGACGCCGGGGTCCAGTGTCTCCGCGGTACCGCCGACGTGGCTGGCCAGCACCGGCACCGCGCTGGCCTGCGCTTCCACCGAGACCCGGCCGAAGGTTTCCGGCGCCAGCGACGGAAACGCCAGCATCGACATCGCGTTGTAGTACGGGGTGGTGTCGTTGACCCAGCCGACGAAGCGGTGGCGTTCGCCGTGCGGCTGGGCCTGCGCCTGCGCCTGCAACTGCGCCGCGTCCGGGCCGTCGCCCAGCCACAGGCAGTGCAGCCGCGGCTCCTGCGCCATCGCCGCTCCCGCGGCTTCCAGCAACGGGAAGATGCCCTTGCCGGCATGCATGCGCCCGCTGTAGCCGAGCACGATCGCATCCTCGGGCACGCCCTGCGCGGCGCGGATGGCGCGGCCGCGCTCCGGATCCGGGCGCAGCCGTTCCATGGTCACCGGGTTGTACAGCACCTGCACCAGCGCCTCGGGCACGCCGCGCTCCAGGTAGGCCTGCCGCGCGTAGTGCGACACCGCGAAGAAGCGCGCCGCCAGCCGCGGGATGGCATAGCCGGACAGTGCGCTCATCGCCGGGGTGCGGTGGCGGAACAGCGTGACGGGGATGCCCAGGGCGCGCCCGGCCAGCAGCAGCGGCCAGTATTCCTTGCCGAAGTTGCCGACCAGCCAGTCCGGCCGGTTGTGCCGCGCCATCCGCAGCAACGGCCCGTAGCCGGCCGGATCCAGCACGTTGCGGAAGTGCCCGACGTGCACGCGGATGCCGCTGCGGCGCAGCTCGTCGGCGATCAGGCCGCCTTCGCAGGCGATCACATCGACCTGGTGGCCGACGCCGGCCAGGGCCTGCGCCAGGGCCACGAAATGCGTGGCCGCGCCGGTGTTTTCGGGATTGGTCCCGACGAATAGGAATTTCATCCGCGCCGGTCCTCGTAGGCGGTGAAGGCGCGCAGCGCGAACTGCGGCAGCAGGTGGTGGCGCGCGACCTGGATGCGCGGGTAGCGCATCGGGTCCGAGCCGGCGGGGGCACGGCCGCGGCGGGTGCTGGTGGCGGCGGTGTAGCCGGCCTCGCGCACCGCGTCGGCGACGCGGTCGTCGACATCGCCGTAGGGGTAGCAGAACTGCGGCACCGCCTCGCCGAGCAGGTCCTCCAGTTCGCGCTTGCAGCCGCCGATCTCCTCGCGCAGGGCCGCATCGCTGCAGCCGGTCAGGTGCGGGTGCGAGCGGGTGTGCGCGCCAATCTCCATGCCGCCGGCGCGCCACTGGCGCAGCTCGGCGAGGTTCATCAGCGGCTTTTCGATGCCCAGCTTCTGCGCATCCCACACGTTGTGGCGACCGATGCAGCCGCTGACCATGTACACCGTGGCGGTGAAGCCCAGCCGCTGCAGCACCGGAAGCGCCGCGTGCAGGTTGTCCAGGTAGCCGTCGTCCAGGGTGACCACCGCGACCTTGCCCTGGCGCTCGCCGCGCAGGTACGGCATGGCGTCGGACATGGACACGCCGCGGTAGCCCAGCCGCTGCAGCAGGCGCATCTGCCGGGCGAAGCGGCCCGGGCTGACGTACAGGCTGCGGTACACCTGCAGGTGGCGCGGCGCCTCGGCCACGTTGTGGTACATGAAGATCGGAATGCGGGCCGTGGCGGCGGTGTCGGAGGGCATCGGGGAACGGCTCTTGGGACGGATGGGCGACGTGCGGCGCGGGAGTCTAGCGGCGTTGGCTTTCGCTGGTCTGTCAGGGAAAACCCTCAGCCGTAGACGATCGCGCGCCGCCGGCGGCTATGCTGGGCGCCCCGCCAGCACAGGAGCCGCCGATGTCCGAGACCGCCGCTGCCGACCCCTGGCGCGACCTGCAACTGCATCTGGATGGCATCGTGCTGCGGCGCTGGCGTGCCAGCGACCTGGACGCGCTGGTCCGCCACGCCGACGATGCCCAGGTGGCACGCTGGGTGAGCCGACGCTTCCCGCATCCGTACACACGTGCCGACGGCGAGGCCTTCCTGGGCGGGCAGGTGATCGATCTGAACAATCCGGTGCTGGCGATTGAAATCGGCGGCGAGGCCTGCGGTGGGATCGGCTTGCATGCCGCGGCGCAACCGGCGCCGGAACTGGCCGAGCTCGGCTACTGGCTCGGCAGTGCGCACTGGGGGCAGGGGCGGATGACCCGCATCGTCGCCGCCTACCTGGACTGGGCGGCGCCGGCCCTAGGCTTGCAGCGGATCGAGGCGTTGACGCTGCCGGACAATCACGGCTCGGTGCGGGTGCTGCAGAAGAACGGGTTTGCCGAGATCGGCACGCGCCGCGAGCTGGCGGTGCGCGATGGACAGGCGCGCGACCTGCGATGGTTCGCGCGGACCTGGCCGGCGGCCTGAGCCGCGCGTCGCCCCTGGGAGCGACGCGCGGGGGCCACGGCGTCAGTAGGAAATGGTGGCCGAGGTCGCGGTGGTGTCCACCGCGTAGTTGCATTGCACATCCAGGCCGGAGCTGTCGCTGTAGGACTGCCACGCCGGCGACGTCACCCGCTGCATGCGGTAGTCGTACACGCCGATCGCGTCGAAGGTGATGCGGCCATCGGGCGGATACTGGTCGCAGCTGTCCACCGCATAGACTTCCAGCGCGCCGCCCACCACCAGGTGCCTGGCCGAATCGATGTCGTAGGTGGTGCTCAGCCGCACGCTCTGGCCGGTGGTGAGGTTGCGCGTGTCCACGTTCCAGTTCGTGCAGGGCTGGCCGTTGTTGCAGGTCGCGTAGGTGTCGCCCACGATCTGGTCGCCGGCGCTGGCCGCAATGAAATCGCTGTGCCACACCATGCCGTCCTGGCAGCAGTTCCAGCTGCTCAGGTCCCAGCTGTCGTTGTAGCCGCGGTAGCCCAGCACCGGTTGCAGGATCGTCGGATCGTCGCTCTGCAACCCCGGGAAGAAGTACACCGTCTGCTGCGCCACGTTGGTCGGGTTGTGCGGCACCGTCCAGCGCGCGACGATGCGGCCCATCTTGTTGCCGGTCACGTCGATGGCCGACTGCACCCAGGCGTAGGTGATCGGCGGCGGCACCGCGCCGCGCGCGCCCGATGCCCGCAGCGCGGCGCCAGCGCGGATAGGCCGCCCATCCAGGCCGTGTCCGTCGGGGTGCACCCGGGTGCCGTTGGGCAGGAAGTTGTCCTGGGCGCAGGTCTGCGCCGCTTCGCGTACGCCATCGGCACGCTGCAGGCGGCCGTCGGCGAGCACGCGTTCGTTGCGATGGACTTGGCGCACGCAGGTCGGCGCGAAATAGCCGAAGGGCGTCTGCACGTAGTCGTCGGGGACGTTGGCGGGCTTGTGCGCGGCGTTCAGGGCGCCGACCCGGGCCAGACGGGCGTCGGGCGCGGCGGTCTGCGCCAGGGCGCTGGCGCCCAGGCCCAGCAGGGGCAGCACCAGCAGCAGCGCGGCACCCAGGCGGCGCGCGGACGAGGAAAACGGATGGAGGTCGGAGTGCATGGGAATCGCCTTGTCGTGAGAATGCGAAGTGCGTTCTCGGGACGCCGCGGAGCGCTGCGCGTTGCGCCGGCGCAGGCCATCGCAGGTGTCCCGTCTGCGAAGCGCGTGGCACGGTGATGGCGGGTCGATGGGCACCTGTTTGGTGGCGGAAGAAGCCGCGACGATGGACTGGATGCGCAGGCCGCGCTTGTCGGATTTGCGCATCCGACACCGCGAATTCCGCATGGTGCGCGGCAAGTGCGAAAATCTTCACGGTTTCAGTCGGAATGCAGTTCGCGCCTTGCGTTGCGCGGTGTAGACAAGTCGCGTCACCGGGGTGCGTCACGCCGGGGCAGCCGTCGGCGCGCGGATGAGCGAAAATCCCCGTAGCGCGCCGTCCCTGGCGCGCGCCCCCGCGTGTTTCCAGGAGATTCCCATGCGTCATGCCCTTCGTTCTTGCTGCGCCGCTGCGGCGTGGCGCGCCTGCGCCGCGGGCGTGCGTCCATGACCTCGCCGTGGGGCAACCGTCCGCGCGGGGGCAGTCCCCCCGCTCCGCCCGCGAGAGGAGCCGGAGGTGAGGCGACGGCGGCGGCCGGCACCCGCAACGAACTGCGCCTGTACGGCCTCAACGCGGTGCGCGCGGTGTACGCGCGGCGGCCGGAGGCGATCCGCAAGCTGTACCTGAGCGAGGCGCGGATCCCGGCGCTGCAGCCGCTGCTGAAGTGGTGCGTGGCCAATCGGGTCGGCTACCGCGTCGTGGACGAGGCCGACCTGCACAAGCTCGCCGCCAGCAGCCACCACGAAGGCGTGGTCGCCGACGTGCTGCGCGTCGCGCCGCTGGCCTTGGCCGACTGGCTGCAGACGCTGGCGCCGGGGCCGGCGGTGGCGCTGTGGCTGGATGGCGTGGGCAACCCGCACAACCTCGGCGCGATCCTGCGCTCGGCGGCGCATTTCGGCGTGGGCGCGATCCTGCTGCCGGAGCAGGCCGCGCTGGCGCTGTCCGGCGCCGCCGCGCGCGTGGCCGAGGGCGGCGCCGAGGCGGTGCCGCTGGTGCGGCTGCCGCCCGCGGCGCAGGCGCAGGCGCAACTGCGCGCGGCCGGCTTCGCCCTGGCGGCGACGCTGGTGGCCGGCGGCGACGATCTGTTCGCCGCCGCGCTGCCGCAACGCCTGGTCTACGTGATGGGCGCCGAGAGCGACGGCATGGACCGCGGCTTCGCGCAGGCCTGCGACCTGCGCCTGTCGATCCCGGGCAGCGGGGCGGTGGAAAGCCTCAACGTCGCCGCCGCCACGGCGGTGTTGCTGGGAACCTGGCGCAGCCGGCATCCGCACGCGCACGTTGCGCGCTGAGCGCGGCCGCCGGCGTCGCGGGCCGGCCGCATTTGGCTACGAAAGAGTGTGCGCGCGTGCCTGTTTCGGGTTTGCGCGGCGCCTGTCGGCGGCGTAGCGTGCAGGCGCGCCTCGTCGATGCGCTCGCGCCTCGCGCGATGCGCGCCAGCGAGACCGCGCAGTCCTCCCTCCCGAAAGGGCCATCGTCACTCCTGCGGAGATGTCGCTCATGAAGCTGCTGTTCTCCCTCAAGCACCTGCTGTCGTCGAAGAAGCCGCTGAAGTCGTACGCCTGGTACATCTGGTACTGAGCGCCGTGTGCGTTGCCGCGCGGCGTGCCGTGCGGCCGGGGCCCGGCGGATGCGCTGCGCCGGGCGCCGTTCCTCCAGGAGACTCGCGATGTCCGCCACCATGGTCGAGCGCCACGCGCGCGCCACGGTCTTCGCGCCGCGTCTGCAGGCGTTGCTGCGCACGCATCTGGGGCAGGAGGCGTTCCGCCTGGATGCCGACACGGTCGGCGTCGCCGGCGCCGCGCTGAGCGATCGCCTGCTCGCGGCGCGGCCCGCCACCGAACACGAACGGCCGACCTTCAAGCCGCTGCACGGCCGCTCGATCGCGCGCAGCGAGGCGGCCAGGCTGATGCAGGCGATCGGCCGCGATGTGCGCGAGGCGCTGCAGCGGCCGCCGCCGACCCGCGACCTGTCCGGTCCATGGCCGCACGTCGGCCACGTCTATCTGCGCGACCTGCTGCTCGGCGGCGACCCGTGGCGCCTGCGCCTGCTGATGGACCGCGCGCTGGAACTGACGCCGCGCCTGACCTGGGCGGTGATCGCCGCCGGCGCGCTCGCGCCGCTGGCGCCGGACGCGGAGGCCTCGGCGTTGGCCAGGCTGCTGTCCACGGCCGACGGCTACCGCGCGCGCCGCGATGCGATGGGTCTGTACCGGCGCACCGCCGCGCCGGTGTGCTTCACCATTTCCACGCTGGTCGCCAACGCGCTGTGGCTGGGATCGCCGTTCGACGCGCACGTCTCCAACCGCAACCTCCTCTACGAAACCCTGCGCCTGCTGCCGCCGTCCTGGAACATCCTGCGCAACGCCTCGCCGGAGTACGGCGCGCTGGATCCGCGCATCGGCGCCGCCGACGACGTGCTGGTGCTGCCCTTGCTCAGCCATCGCGATCCGGCGTTGTGGGAAGCGCCGGAGGCGTTCCGCCCGGAGCGCTGGGATGGCCTGGATCCCGATGCGCTGCCCGGCTACCTGCCGTTCGGGCATGCCTCCGAACGCTGCTGGGGGCGGCACATGGTCATGCCGCTGGCGGAGCGGTTGCTGGACCTGCTGCGTGCGCAGAAGCTGGTGGCGAGTCCGCGGCAGCGCCGCGCCGCGGTGCCGCTGACCGGGCTGCTCGGCGTGGCCCAGGTCGACGTGGTCCGGCAAGCGCACGCCTGAGCGGTGGCGTGCGCGCCATCGCCGCGCTCAGCGCCGCGGCGGCGCGGTGGACCCGCGCGTGACCAGGGTGTAGTCCAGCACCTGGTGGGTGCCGCGGCTGGGCAGGCCGTCGCGGCGCTGGCGGATCTCGGCGAGCAGCAGCGTCACCGCCGCCCCGCCCATCGCCGTGACCGGCTGGTGGATGGTGGTCAACTCCGGCCAGATCGTGGTCGCCACCGGGGTGTCGTCGAAACCGGCGATCGACAGGTCCTCGGGCACGCGCAGGCGCAGCCCGTGCGCGATCGCCAGCGCCGCCGCGGCCATGTCGTCGTTGCTGCACAGGATCGCGCTGGGGCGCGGCGTGGCCTGCAGCAGCGTGGTGGCCGCGAGCAGCCCGGAGCGGTAGGTGAACAGTCCTTCGGCCACGCGCTGCGGCGCCACCGTCAGCCCGGCCTGGGCCATGGTGTCGAAGAACGCGCGGCTGCGCAGCGCGCTGGGCGTGTGGCCTGGATCGCCGCTGATGAAGCCGATGTCGCGGTGGCCCAGGTCGAGCAGGTACCGGGTGAGCGCGCACGCGGCCTGGTAGTCGTCGATGCGCACCGAGCTGACCCTGGGCATCGGCGCGCCGGTGGCCACCGCCACCAGCGGAATGCCGCGCGCCTCCAGTTCGGCGATGGTCTGCCGCGCATCGCACAGCGGCGGCGGCAGGATCAGGCCGTCGGCGCCGGCATCGAGCAGGCGTTCGGTGGCGGCGCGCTGGCTGTCGCTGTCCTCGCTCTTCTCCACCAGCACCTGGCAGCCTTCCAGGCTGCTCTGCTCCAGCACGCCGAGCATGAACTGGTTGAGGTAGGCCGCGCTGGGATTGCTGTACAGCACGCCGATGCGCGCCAGTCCGGCGGTGCGCAGCGAGCGGCCGGCGAGGTTGGGGCGGTAGCCGAGCGCCTGGATCGACGCTTCGACGCGTTCGCGCATGGTCGCGCTCACGCGCGGGTGGCGGTTGATCACGCGCGAGGCGGTCATCGGCGACACGCCGGCATGGCGGGCCACATCCAGCAACGTCACCGCTGAGCCCGCGCGGCGTTGCCGTATGCCCATCAAAGGTCCTGGCACTGCTGCGGAAGGGAACCCCTGCGCGCGTCCTGCGCAGGGGCGGTGCACTTTACTCCCTGGGCGGTTCCACTGTCTTGGCCTGGCTGCCGAAACCGCCATCGGCCTGTGCCGCCAGGTATGCGAACACCGCATACCCGGCGACGTTCTGCGCCAGCGCCTTCGGGTCGATCTTGTCCAGGGTGTCGTCGGCGGTGTGGTGCAGATCGAAGTAGTCGCTGCCGTCCTGCGCCAGCCAGGCCCAGGCAGCGCCCTTGGCGGCCAGTGGACCGACGTCCGGGCCGGGGCCGCCGGCGTCCGGCGCATAGGCGATGCCGAGCGGCGCCAGCGCCTCGGCGATCTGCCGGGTCGCTTCGCGCGAGCCGGCGGCGTCGCCGGAGCCGGTGTTGAAGGCATAGATGCGGCCGGCGCCGAAGTCGCTTTCGGCGGCGATCTGATGCCGTGCCACGTCCTGCGCATGCGCCTGCGCGTAGGCCTTGCCGCCGTACAGGCCCTGCTCCTCGTTGGCGAAGGCGACCACGCGGATGCTGCGCTTGGGCGCCTGCTTGAGCTGGCCGATCAGATGCCCGGCGGCCATGCTGATGGCGACGCCGGCGCCGTCGTCGATCGCGCCGGTGCCCAGGTCCCACGAATCCAGGTGGCCGCCGATCAGCACGACCTCGTCGGGCAGCGTGCGCCCGGTGATCTGCCCGATCACGTTGTAGGAGGTGGCGGTGCCGTCCCAGCCGCAGTCCAGCGCCAGGCGCAGGCGCACCGGGCCGCGCGCCAGCAGGCGCGCCAACTGGTTGGCGTCGGGTACCGACAGCGCCGCGGAAGGCACCGGCGTCAGTCCCTCGTCGAAGCGGGTGATGCCGGTATGCGGGACGCGGTGCGAATCGGTGCCGGCCGAGCGCATCACGAAGCCGACGGCGCCCTTGCGGATCGCTTCGGACGGCCCCTTGCTGCGCACCGCGCCGCCATTGCCGTAGTCCTTGCCGTCGCGGGTGCGCAGCATCTGGTAATCGACGAAGGCGATCTTGCCGCGCAGCGCGTCGGTCGGCGCCGCCCGCAACGCGGCCAGGTCGGCAAAGCGCACCACCTCGGCCTCGACCGTGCCGCCGGGGCTGCCGCCCAGCGCGGTGACGGTCAGCGGTTGTGCGTGCGCGCCGAGCACCTGCGCGTGTTCGCTGCGCCGCTCCCACTTCGGGAACGTCACCGGCTCGGTCCACACCTTGTCGAAGCCCAGCGCCTTGAACTTCGCCGTGGCCCAGGCCACCGCGCGCGCATCGGCGTCGCTGCCGGCCAGGCGCGGACCGATCTCGGTGGTCAGCGACTCGACCACCTTCCAGCCGGTGTCGTCGGCCAGCGCCCGTTCCCGCAGCGCCGCCGCATCGCGCAACGCTGCCTCCGGAATGCGCGTGGCCTCGGCGGCGACGGCAGGGGAGGACAGGCTCAGGACGGCAGCGATGACGACGGCGAGACGGCGCATGGAAGACTCCGCGGACAGGAACGGCGAGCTTAGCAGCGCCTCGCCGTGCACGGCGCGGCCTCCATGGCGGAGGCCGCGCGCGCCGTCGTGTTTACTCCGGGCGCGGCTCGGGCTTGAGCGAATCGCGGATCTCGCGCAGCAGCAGCACTTCCTCGCTCGGGGCCTTCGGCGCCGGCGGTTCCTTGCGGGCGATGCGGTTGATCGCCTTGACCAGCATGAAGATGGCGAAGGCCACGATCACGAACTGGATGATGGTGTTGAGGAAATCGCCGATGCCGATCGCCACCGCCGGCACCGGCTTGCCCGCGGCGTCCACCGTGGCCGCCCTCAGCGTCCACGCCCAGCGCGAGAAATCCACGCCGCCCACGAGCAGTCCGATCGGCGGCATGATGATCTTCTCCACCAGCGCGGTGACGATCTTGCCGAACGCGGCGCCGAGCACCACGCCGACCGCCAGGTCGAGCACGTTGCCGCGCATGGCGAATTCCTTGAATTCGCGGATCATGCTCATCGGAACTCCTTTCTTGTCAGTGCGGGCCTGTCGCCGCGGCGTTAGCCTAGCGCAGTGGCCGTGGTGTTCAGATCACGGGCATGCATCCGCCGCGCGACCGGCACGCGCGGCCTCTCAGCCGACGATGCGGCCGTGGCGCTCGGCGACGTTCTCCAGGCGCGCGCTGAAACGGTCGCCCGGGCGCAGCGCGGCCACGCCGGCCGGCGTGCCCATGAACACCAGGTCGCCGGCGCGCAGCGCGAACAGCTTGGACAATTCGTGCAGGATCTCCGGCACGTTCCAGATCATCTGCTCCAGCAGCGACTGCTGGCGCACCTCGCCGTTGACCTCCAGCGACAGGTTCAGCGCTTCCAGCGCACCGACCTCACCGGCCGGGATCAGCTCGCTGATCGGCGCGGACGCGTCGAAGCCCTTGGCGATGTCCCACGGCAGGCCCTTGGCCTTGGCGGCGGCCTGCAGGTCGCGACGGGTCAGGTCCAGGCCCACGCCATAGGCCAGGACCAGCGCCTCGGCGGCGTCGACCGGCAGCACGCCGGCCGGCGCGTCCTGGCCCAGCGCCACCACCAGCTCCACCTCGTGGTGCAGCTCCTGGGTGGCGGACGGGTAGGGGATGGCCTCGTCGCCGATCACCAGCGCATCGGCCGGTTTCATGAAGAAGGTCGGCTGGCCGCGCTCGGCCTTCGAGGCCGGTGCGCTGGCGCCCATCTCGCGCGCATGGTCGGCGAAGTTGCGGCCCACGCAGTAGATGCGATGCACCGGGAACAGACCCAGGCCGCGCACGGGAACGCGCGGAGCCTCGGCAGCGGCGAACAAGTCTTTCATGGGCGTGCATCCAACGAGAAGGGGATGCAGCAGTCTACCGCGATGGGTTCAACCCAAATCCAACAGGCATACGGAATCCGCTTTTGCGATTCCCCAATCCCGATTCCCCATTCCCCGCTCTAAAGCGGCAAGGCCGGCTTGCGCACCACCCGGTACTCGCCATCGACGACATGGCGGCGCGCGGTGGCCGGACGCTTGCCGCGCTGGCTCAGCAGCTTCATGGCGATGCCGCCCAGGATCATCGCCGCGCCCACGAACACGCTGACGAATACCAACCCGGCCAGGATCGCCAGGCCGAGCAGGCCCACCGCCAGCTTGACCAGCGGATGGCGCGGCTTGCGCGGCGCGAAGACGTGCCGGAATTGGTCGAAATTGAAGAGGCGAGCGCGCATGGCAGAACTCTGTTTCAGTTTGAACCGAAGGGGCGCAGTATCGGCGCTGTTTTATGTGACGGAGTGAAAACTTCGTTAAGCAAAAAATTAACACTTTGCGTTCAGGGGCTTGCATGTCCTTGAGGAGTGAAGAGGGCGCCGCGGCGCGGGGGCCAGCGCCCATGCGAAAATGGCGATCTCCTCGTTGCCCGTGCTGCGCGCCATGACCGAATCTCCCGCCGTGCTGGCATCGCTGCACGATCTCGTCCCCGGCGAACTGGCCGAGGCCGAGGCGGTGCTCGGTGGCGAGTCCGAGTCGTTGCTGCTGTACCGCGAGGGCGACGCCGTGCGCGCCTGGTTGAACGTGTGCCCGCACGCCGGGCGCCGCCTGGACTGGGCGCCGGGGCAGTTCCTGAAGAGCCGCGAGGGCCATGTGGTGTGCGCCGCGCACGGCGCCGCCTTCGAACTGCAGGGCGGCCTGTGCGTGTCCGGCCCATGCCGCGGCCAGAGCCTGCATGCGGTGCCGGTGGATGTGCGGGCAGGGCAGGTGGTGCTGGTCTAGCGCGCAGGGCGTGCGCTACAGCGCGTGCCACCAGTCCATCGACATCAGGTTGACCATCAGCACCACCACCAGCGTGTAGATCAGCGACAGCGGGCCGCCGACCCGCCACAGTTCGCGCGGCTGGTAATTGGCCGGGCCGGTGATCATCGAGATCACCGGATTGGACGCGGTCATCAGGTTGTTGGACGCCGACAGCGCCACGATCAGCGCGAACGCGGTGGGATTGCCGCCGGCCGCCAGCGCCAGGTTGACCGCGATCGGCACCATCACGATGGTCGCGCCGACATGGCTGATCACCAGCGAGAACGCGGTGGTGAGCAGGCCCAGGGCGATCTCCAGCGCCCATACCGGGATGCCCTCGGGCAAGCGCGCGATGGTGTGGCCGGCGACCCAGGCCGCCGCGCCGCTGCTGTCCATCGCCCAGCCCAGCGGGATCAGCCCGGCCATCAGGAACACGGTCTTCCAGTTGATCGCCGCGTAGGCCTCGTCCATGCGCAGCACGCCGGTCAGCAGCATGCCGGCCACGCCGGTCATCAGGGTCAGCGCCACCGGCAGCTTGGAGGTGAGCGCGATCAGGATGGTCAGGGCGAAGATCGTCATCGCGATCTTGAACTTGTGCGGGCGGTGCTCGCCCTTGGGGTAGTCGGTGACCACCACGAAGTCGCGGCTTTCCGAGGCCTGCGCCAGGTCCTGCCAGATGCTGTGGAACACCAGCATGTCGCCGGCGCGCAGCGGCACCTTGCGCACGTCCTCGCGGATCACCTGCTTGTCGCGGTTGATCGCCAGCAGGCTGATCCCGGCCTGCTTGCGCAGGCGCAGTTCGGCCGCGCTCTTGCCGATGAAGCGCGAGGTCGGCGGGATCACCGCCTCGGAGATGCCGGCGCGGCTGGGATTGAACAGGTCGCCCAGATTGCGCAGGCGCGAGGACAGGCGCAGGAACTGGTTCTGCGCGAAATCGGCGACCTGCTGGCGCGCGCCCATCACCCCGAGCACGCTGCCGACCCAGATGCGCATGTCCGCCGGCGGCGCCAGCCGGGTGTCGTTGCCGGTCTTCAGCGCCAGCAGCAGCGGCGCGTCGTGCACGGTCTCGGCCTCGCCCAGGGTCATGCCGACCAGCGGGCTGTCGGCGCTGACGATCAGCTCGAACACGTCGCCTTCGATGCCGTAGGTGCGCGCGAAGTAGCTTTCGGTGCGCGCCGGGGTGACGCCATCGTTGATCAGCCGCTCCTCTTCGGCCAGCGCCTTGTCGCCGCGCACGCGGAAGTAGATCAGCGAGGCCAGCAGCAGCGCCACGCCGATCGGCAGCGGCGCGAACATGCGCAGCGGCTCGATGGTGGCCATGCCCGAGGGCAGGTTGTTGTTGGCCGACTGCAGCAGGTCGTTGAGCAGGATCAGCGGCGAGTTGCCGACCATGGTCAATGCGCCGCCCATCACGATGGCTGCGGCGATCGGCAGCAGCAGCCGCTGCAGGGTGAGCCCGGTGCGCCCGGCCAGGCGCGAGGCCACCGGCAGGTACAGCGCCATCACCGAGGGGTTCTGCATGAACGAGGAGTTGAGCCCGGCGATGGCGGTGGTCAGCAGCATCAACCGTTCCTCCACCCCGCGCGCGCGCCGCAGCAGCCACGACGCCAGCCGGTTCAGCGCGCCGGTGCGCTCCAGCCCGGCGCCGAGGATGGTGGTGGCGATGATGCTCATCACCGCGTTGCCGGAGAAGCCGCTGAACAGCTCTTCCGGCGCGATCAGCCCGGTGACGCCGAGCACCACCAGCACCACCAGCGCCACCACGTCGGCGCGGATCCGCTCGAACACGAACATCGCCATGGTGAAGCCGACCAGCCCGAGCACGAGCTTCATATCGGTGGTCAGCGTCAGCGCGGTGTCCATGCGAGGCCGGGAATGGGGAATCGGGAATGGAGAATGGCAGAAGCGGCCGGTCGTCGCAGGTCGTCGCTATCGGGGAGGGGCGGGCGAGGGCGCTTCCGATTCCCGATTCCCCGTTCCCGATTCCCGGTCGTACAGCAAATCCCACACCCCATGCCCCAACTTCTGGCCGCGGGTCTCGAAGTGGGTCTGTGGGCGCCAGTCCGGGCGCGGCACGTGGCCGCGCGGGCCGGCGCGGTTGACCAGGCCGGGGGTGGCGTCGAGCACGTCCCACATCTGCTCGGCGTAGTCTGCCCAGTCGGTGGCGCAGTGCAGGCGCCCGCCGTCGCGCAGCTTGCGTACCAGCAGCGCGGCGAACGCCGGCTGCAGCAGGCGCCGCTTGTTGTGGCGCTTCTTGTGCCAGGGATCGGGGAAGTAGATGCGCACCTCGTCCAGGCTGCCGTCGGCGATCTCGTGCTGCAGCACCTCCACCGCATCGTGGTGGTACAGGCGCACGTGGTCGGCGCCGTCCTCGGCTAGCGCGTTGAGCAGGCGGCCGACGCCGGGCGCGTGCACCTCGATGCCGATGTAGTCGCGGCTCGGGTCGTGTTGCGCGGCATGGCGCAACGCGGCGCCGTTGCCGAAGCCGATCTCCAGCACCTTGGGCGCGTTGCGGCCGAAGGTGGCGTCCAGGTCGCGCGGCTGGCCGCTGTAATCCAGGCCGAAGCGCGGCCACAGCGCGTCGAACGCGCGCTGCTGGGCCGGGGTGAAGCGGCCCTGGCGCAGCACGAAGCTGCGCACCTGGCGGTGCCCTTCCTCGACGGTGAAGGGTTTCGGCGGGGTCTTGGCGCCGGCGCTGGAGAACGGGTCGGTCATGCCTGCGGCCTCACCCGATCAGCCCGTCGACCGGCGAGGAGGCGCTGGCGTAGCGCTTGCGCGGGATGCGCCCGGCCAGGAACGCCTCGCGGCCGGCCTCCACCGCCTTGCGCATGGCGCTGGCCATCAGCACCGGATTGCGCGCGCCGGCGATGGCGGTGTTCATCAATACGCCGTCGCAGCCCAGCTCCATCGCGATCGCCGCGTCCGAGGCGGTGCCGACGCCGGCGTCGACGATGATCGGCACCTTGGCGTTGTCGATGATCTCCAGCAGGTTGTAGCGGTTCTGGATGCCCAGGCCGGAGCCGATCGGCGCGGCCAGCGGCATCACCGCCACGCAGCCGATCTCTTCCAGGCGCTTGGCCAGGATCGGGTCGTCGCTGGTATAGACCATCACCTCGAAGCCGTCGGCCACCAGGATTTCGGCGGCCTTGAGGGTCTGCACCACGTCCGGGAACAGGGTGCGCTGGTCGCCCAGCACTTCCAGCTTGGTCAGGTTGTGGCCGTCGAGCAGTTCGCGCGCCAGGCGGCAGGTGCGCACCGCGTCCTCGGCGGTATAGCAGCCGGCGGTGTTGGGCAGGATGGTGTACTGCTCGGGCGGCAGCACGTCGAGCAGGTTGGGCTCGCCCGGGTTCTGGCCGATGTTGCTGCGGCGGATCGCCACGGTGACGATCTGCGCGGCGGCGGCCTCGGTGGCCAGGCGGGTCTGTTCGAGGTCGGCGAACTTGCCGGTGCCTGTGAGCAGGCGCGAACGGTAGGGTTTGCCGGCGATCACCAGCGCATCGTGGGGGGCGGGAGCGTTCATCGGCGGATTATCGCCCATCGCACCGGCCCTGCCGAGTCCGGCCGCGGCGCGCGGCGGCCCGATTCAGCCTCCGCCCAGCGCGTGCACGATCTCGACCCGGTCGCCGGCGTGCAGTTCGTGTTCGGCGTGCGCGCCGCGCGGCACGATCTCGCCGTTGACCTCGACCGCCACCCGCCGCTGCCCCAGCCCCTCGGCCTGCAGCAGCGCGGCCACCGTGGTGGCCGGCGCCAGCGAGCATTGTCTGCCGTTCAATTCGATGTTCATGCCATCATTGTGCAATGCGCGCCACTGGCGTGCGAGTCGTGATTCTTGCGGCAGTGCAACGTGAGCGTGCCCGGCAGAGGTGAAATGATGTCGGCCATGCGGCGACGTATGGAGCTGCCGCTCCCCAGTTTCGTTCGATTTCTTGTGTTCCATTTCTGCCCGGGAGGGCTTCCATGACTTCGTCCATCCGTCCGCTCCGCTCGCTGCTTGCCGCGGCGATCGTGCTCGCCGCCGCGCCCGCGTTCGCGCAGTCCACCACCTATAGCCGCACCGTGTTCTTCGGCGACAGCCTGACCGACGCCGGCTACTACCGTCCGCTGCTGCCGGCCTCGGTGCGTGCGGTGACCGGCCAGTTCACCACCAACCCGGACTTCGTCTGGGCGCAGTACGTGGCCGAGTACTACGGCACCAACGCCGCCGCCAACGGCAACGGCCAGATCGGCGACGACTATGCCGCCGGCAACGCCCGCGTCGGCGTGGCCAACGCCAGCGCCCTGGGCGTGGCGCCGTCGCTGGCGACCCAGGCCAGCAACTACCTGGCCGCC
Organism: Xanthomonas sp. NCPPB 901; assembly: GCF_056725085.1. Lineage (NCBI taxonomy): Bacteria > Pseudomonadati > Pseudomonadota > Gammaproteobacteria > Lysobacterales > Lysobacteraceae > Xanthomonas > Xanthomonas sp. NCPPB 901. The sequence continues at coordinate 1,356,133 of NZ_CM161511.1, forward strand.
AACGGCGGCAAGGCCGACCCGAATGCGCTGTACTCGGTGTGGGGCGGCGCCAACGACCTGTTCGCCATCGCCGGCGGTGCGCCGGTGCAGGCCACCATCGGCAATGCGGTGACCGCCGAGGTGGGCATCGTCGCGAGCTTGCAGAACGCCGGCGCGCGCTATGTCATGGTCAACAACCTGCCCGACGTCGGCATCACCCCGCGCTTCCGCGCCGGCGGCGCCGCGGCGATGGCGCAGGGCACCGCGCTGGCCACCGCGTACAACACCGCGCTGTTCTCCGGCCTGAAGAGCGCCGGGCTGCGGGTGATCCCGGTCGACACCTTCCACCTGCTGCAGGAAGTGGTGGCCAATCCCGGTACCTACGGCTTCAGCAACGTCACCGGCACCGCCTGCCAGCCGCAGATCACCGCGCAGTCGCTGACCTGCAACCCGACCAGCTACGTCAGTGCCGACGCCGCCGACACCTATGTGTTCGCCGACGGCGTGCACCCGACCGGTCGCACCCACGAACTGCTGGCGCAGTACGCGCTGTCGATCCTGGAAGGCCCGCGCACCCAGCAGATCCTGACCCACTCGGCGCAGATGGTCGGCCGCTCGCGCGCCGACCAGGTTGCCTGGCACGTCGACGGCCGCCCGGAGGCGGACGGTGTGCGCTGGTGGGGCAACCTGCGCGGCGACATGCAGCGCTACCAGCACGGCGACCTGTACGACGGCATGGCCCCGGCCGGCCTGTTCGGCGTGGACTGGTCGCGTGGCGAGTGGGTGTTCGGCGGCTTCGGCGGTTTCGGTCGTACCGATGCCGACTTCGGCAACCGCGGCGGCGACTACACCCAGGACGACAGCACCCTGGGCGGCTTCGCCGGCTGGTACGGCGAGCATGCCTGGGTCAACGCCCAGGTCAGCTACACCTGGCTGAGCTACGACGTCACCCGCAAGGTCAACCTCGGCCCGGCGACCATCGAACACAAGGGCTCGCCGGACGGCAGCAACCTGACCGCGGCGCTGCAGGGCGGCTACGAGTTCGGCGAAGGCAGCTTCAAGCACGGCCCGGTGGCCGCGGCGATCTGGCAGAAGGTCAAGCTCGACGGTTACACCGAGAGCAACCCCAACTCCAGCGCGCTGGGCTACAGCGACCGCGACGTCGAGTCGATGGTCGGCCGCATCGGCTGGAAGGCCAGCCTCGATGCCGGCATGGTGAAGCCCTACCTGCAGGCCACCTACGACCACGAGTTCAAGAAGAACCAGGAAGCCACCGCGTGGCTGCAGACCATGTCCGACCTGGGCGAGTACGCGGTGCCGGGCATCAACTTCGACCGCAACTACGCGTCGGTGGTGCTGGGCGCGCGGACCAAGCTGTGGGGCTTCGAGAGCAACGTCGGCATCGCCACCACCACCGGCCAGTCGCGCGCGCACGACACCTCGCTGTTCGTGAACTTCGGCGGCAGCTTCTAAGCACCGTCCGCCTTCACCCACCTTGCCCGGCTGCGTGCCGGGCAGGGTAGGGCAGACGATGGTGAGGTAAGCCAAAGGCAGTGGATGCCTGTTGTGGGAGGGGCTTCAGCCCCGACGCCTCGGATCCCGAGCCGACGGGACTGAAGCCCTTCTGCATTTCCGGGGTACGCTGCTGGGTAGTGCCGGGCTCGTCCGTGCGCTCCGGCCCGCAGCACGCCGCTTTCTTGCGCAACCCCCGGCCCAGCGCATAGACTGCACCGGCAACGCGGGCGTAGCTCAATGGTAGAGCTGTAGCTTCCCAAGCTACTGACGTGGGTTCGATTCCCATCGCCCGCTCCAGCTTGCCTTCAAGCGCATAAGTGATTGAAGCCGCACGGCGGCCAGCGCGAGATGACAGCTTCGAACGATCCCTCTTCGGAATATCGGTCAAGGTGTCGAATATCCCGAATCCTTCGCTGTCGCGCCGCTCTGGCCCCTCTGCACGCGTTTTTGTCGCGCTACCTGCAACGGCGGCTCGGCTCACATTTTCCTCGTTCACCCTCTCTGGCCCCGGCGGCGACGCTGCGCGTGTGGTGCGGGTCTGTATGCGGGCGGCGCTATCGAACGTCTCCATGCATGCGGACGGGGCGCTCGTGGGTCTGGCCGATGGTGCTGACCGGGTAGCAGTCCTCCGCGCGGCAACGCCTTCCGACGCTGCAGACACGGGCGCCGGATTGCACTAGATGCGAAGCCCGAGCGTGTGATGGGTTTCGTTGAGGCGATGCAGCGTGAAGGTGCTTTCTTCGATCACGATTTCATTCACGCAGCACGGCTCCTGCTTGATGCGCCAGTAGTGCGCCAGCGGCAGCCCAAGGCATTGCAGGAGGATCACCCGGTTGATGCTGTCGTGGCCAACCAGGACGACGGTCTGGCCGCTGTGATCTTGCAGGATCCTGTGCAGCACCTTCATTGCGCGAACCAGCACGTCCGCCAGCGTTTCGCCTTCCGGTATAAGTGCGAGGTCCGGCATCGCAAACCAGGTCCGCGCGAGATCGGGCCAGCGCGCAGCCACCTCGTCGTGCGTCAGCCCCTGCCACTGGCCGTAATCGATGTCGGACAGGTCGTCCAGGACCTTGGCCGGCACGCCGGTCGCCTGTGCGATCGCGTCGCCGGTCCGTACGCACCGCGACAGTGGGCTGGTGTAGATCGCGTCCGGCGCCCAGCTTTGGGCCACTCGTGCCGCCAGCGCTGCAGCCTGCAATTCGCCAAGCTGCGATAGCGGCAGTTCCGCACGCCCGCGAAACCGCTCGGGGGCAATCCAGTCGACATGCCCATGGCGGGCGAGGATCAGGGTGGTCATGCGGCCTTTCTCGCATTGTCTTGTCGAACCAACGCTGAGCGGTGAGACGACGCAGTGTCCTCCGATGTGTTGCGGCTGGTCGCGAGCCAGTCGCGACAGCCCCCGGCGCGCTGTCAAACCCGCTTCACCGATCAAGGCTAGGCTGGCCGATGCCTGAGCGTTCGCTCGTTGCCGGTCCTTTGTCCCGTGGTCGAACATAGCCGTCGTCGTTTCCTTGCCCGCGCGTCCCTGGCCCTGGGGGCCGGCGCGGCCATGCCGCTGGTGCCGGGCGTCATCCGCAGTGCGCTGGCGGTGCCGCCGGCGCGGGTCACCGGCACGCTGCAGGACGTGCAGCACGTGGTGATCCTGATGCAGGAGAACCGCTCCTTCGATCATTACTTCGGCTGCCTGCGCGGGGTGCGCGGCTATGGCGATCCGCGGCCGTTGCGGCTGCCCAGCGGCAAGCCGGTCTGGTACCAGCCCGAGCGCAAGGGCAGCGACCGTTACGTGCTGCCGTTCCGGCTTAACAGCCAGACCAGCAGCGCGCAGTGGATGAAGGATCTCAACCACGACTGGAAGGGCTCGCACGAGACCTGGAAGCACCACGACGCCTGGATCGCGCAGAAGAGTGCGATGAGCATGGGCCACTTCCAGCGCGAGGACCTGCCGTTCTACTACGCGCTGGCCGACGCCTTCACCCTCTGCGACGGCTACCACGCCTCGCTGTTCGGCCCGACCAATCCCAACCGCATGTACATGTTCACCGGCACCAGCGGCCTGAGCGTGGGCAACGACGGCGAGCAGGCGGTGAACAACCGCGACGACGGCAACTGGACCGCGGACATGGCGCGCGACAATCCGCGCTTCCCCGGCTATACCTGGAGCACCTACTCCGAGCGCCTGCAGCAGGCCGGCGTCAGCTGGCAGGTCTATCAGGAGTTCGACAACTACGGCGACAACAGCCATCCGTACTTCGCCAACTTTCGCAAGCTGGACCGCGCCTCGCCGCTGTACCGCCGCGGCCGCGCCATCGTGCCCGGCTCCACCGCCGACAACGCCAAGGCCTCGCGCGGCGAGCACCTGGTGGCGGCATTCGCGCACGACGTGCGCGCCGGCACGCTGCCGCAGGTGTCGTGGATCGTCGCGCCGTACCTGCTCAGCGAGCATCCGGAGGCCACCCCGGCCTATGGCGAATCGTTGAGCGCGCGCCTGCTCGAGGTGCTGGCGGCCTCGCCGGAGGTCTGGTCGAAGACGGTGTTCCTGATCAACTACGACGAGAACGACGGCTTCTTCGACCACGTGCCGCCGGCGCTGCCGGCGATCCGACCGGAACTGGGCGCCAGCAACGTGGACCTGCATGGCGAGGACTACCACGGCGTGCCGGTCGGCCTGGGGCCACGGGTGCCGATGCTGGTGGTGTCGCCGTGGAGCCGCGGCGGCTGGGTGAACTCGCAGGTGTTCGACCACACCTCGGTGCTGCGCTTCCTGGAGCGCCGCTTCGGCGTGATGGAGCCGAACATCAACCCGTGGCGCCGCGCCGTCGCCGGCGATCTGACCTCCACGCTGGATTTCGTCGGCCACGATCCGGCGCCGGTGGCGTTGCCGGACACCCGCGACTACATCGCCCGCATCGACGCCACCGCAACACTGCCGCCGCCGCAGCGCCCGGCGCAGCAGGCGCTGCCGGTGCAGGAACCCGGCCAGCGCCCGGCACGCGCGTTGCCCTACGATTTCGACGTACGGCTGCAGGTGCAGGCGGATGCGCGCGTGTTGCGGATACGCAACCGTGGCGATGCCGGCGTGGCGCTCAATGCCTATGCCGACGATGGCGTGGCCGGGCCCTGGTTCTACACGCTGGCGGCCGGCAGCGAGCTGCAGGACGCCCGCGCCTGGCGCGGCGATGCCGCCGATGCCGGCTATGCGCTGCGCGTGCATGGGCCCAATGGGTTCCTGCGCGAGTTCCATGGCGATGGGGTCGGCGATGCCGGACTGCAGGCCGAGGCCGACTACGATGCCGCCGCGCAATGCCTGCTGCTGACGCTGGCCAATGCCGGCACGCAGCCCTGCGCGCTGCGCATCCGCGATGGCTACCGTGGCGATGACGGCGAACAGGCGCGCACGCTGGCCGCCGGCGAGCGCAGCGTCCTGCGTCTGCCGCTGCAGGCGCAGCACCACTGGTACGACCTGACCATCGACAGCGCGACCCTGCCGCAATGGCGGCGGCGCCTGGCCGGCCACATCGAGACCGGCCGCCCCAGCATGAGCGATCCGGCGATCGGCCGCGCGGTCGACGCGTAGAATCGCCGCGCTCCAACGCGGGGCGCGGTTTCTGGCTGTACACGGTCGCGGCTGAAGCCGCTCCTACGACCTCCGCAGCGTCTGTAGGAGCGGCTTCAGCCGCGACCGTTCGGGTGCATGCGATCGGGAACCGTCGTCGCTACTGCGGCTGCCATCCACAGCACTCCGCGTCTCTGCTGCTCCAAAACGCAAACGCCGCCGCTGCACGAGCAGCGGCGGCGCATGGAGCCTTCCCTGGCGGTGTCGCGTCGGCTCAGAACTTGCCGCTGAAGGTGACGAAGAACTGGCGCGGCGCGCCGGCCATCAGCGTCTGGTTGTAGCCGTTGGGATCGGAGACCACGTAGCCGTTGGTGCCGACGGTGGCGAAGTAGCGCTTGTCGAACAGGTTGGTGACGTTCGCGCTCAGCCCCAGGTTCTGGAACATGCCGACCTGGCCGAAGTCGTAGCCGGCGCTCAGGTCGAAGCGCCAGTAGCTGGGCACCGACGAGTCGTTGAGGTAGCTGATGTAGCGGCGGCCGGTGTACTTGCCGTCCAGCGAGGCGTGCCAGCCGGCGTTCTCGTAGGCCAGGCTGCTGGAGAACATCCATTCGGGGATGCCGACCACGCGCTTGCCGGAGGTGGCGACCACGCCGCCGTTGAGGTAGTCGTCCTGGTAGGTGGAATCGTCGTAGGACAGCGAGTTCAGCCAGCGCAGCTGTTCGATCGGACGCCAGATCACCGCCAGGTCGGCGCCCTGGCTGCGCACCGAACCGACGTTGTTGAGCGTGGCCGAGCAGGTCTGGATCGCGCTGCACGGCGAGGTCACCAGCAGGCGGTCGTCGAAGGTGGTGTGGTACAGGGCCAGCGACGCTTCCACGCCGGCGCCGCGCACGCGATAGCCCAGTTCGTAGGTCTGCGCGGTCTCCGGTTCCAGCGAACTCTTGATCGCGTTGAACGCGGCCTGCGACTCCTGGAACGGGGTGAAGCCGAAACCGGCCATGTTCTTGTTGTAGGAGGCGTAGACCTCCTGGTGATCGTCGATCTTGAAGTTGGCGCCGACCTGCGGCAGCAGGTCCGAATCGGCCTTGATCTCGCCGGCGGCGTTGGACGCGGACGGCACCTGTGACTGCGCGGTGGTGTCGACGATCAGCTTCTTGGCGCCGAAGTTCAGGGTCAGGCGCTCGTCCAGCAGGTGCAGCGTGTCCTGCGCGTACACCATGGTGGTGTCGGTGTCGTAGTGCTGGGCGAAGCCGCGCGCGAACAGGGTGCCGTTCTTGTTGAAGTAGTACAGATCGGTGAACGGACCGTCGAGCAGGAAGTAGTTGCGCTCCTGCACGGTCTTGGCGTTCTGGTACCAGCCGCCGATCTCGATCTCGTTGCCGGCCACGGTGAAGTTCAGCGAGCCGGTGACGCCATGGCGGTTGAGGCGGTAGTCGGTGGTGCGCATCGACAGCGGCACGCTGGCCGAGGACGCGACGTACGGCGTGGTCCACTGACCTTCGCCGTTGTTGTCGTGGTAATAGCCGGTCAGGTTCAGCGTGGCGCTGCCGCCGAGGTTGAACGTGCCGCTGAGCGCGGCCAGGTTGTCGCGGCGCAGGCCGGCACCGGAGTAGTAGGACGCATCGGCCTTGCTGTAATCGGCGGGCAGGCCATTGAGGCTGGCCGGGTAGCTGCCGTTGCCGTTGAGCGCGTTGGCGATCTGCACCGCGCTGTTCCAGTCCGGCATCAGGTAGTCCCAGTCCCAGCCGAGGACCCGCTGCGAGGTCAGCGACAGGTCCATGATGTCGTATTCCTTGCGGTGCGAGCTGTCCAGGTACAGGCTGACCCGGTTGCCGTCGCCCCACTGGTACAGCGCCTTGGCGTTGGCCTGGTTGTACTCGTTGTTGCCGTAGCCCTTCCACTTGTCCATTTCGCCGTGCACCAGCGAGGTGTACAGCGAGAAGCCGTGGATGTCGCCGGTGTCGCCACGCAGGTAGGTGCGGCGGGTGCTGTCGGAGCCGAGGGTCTGGCTGAAGCGGAAGCCGGCGTCGGCATCCGGATCGGCGGAGTAGTAGCGCACGGTGCCGCCGAGGTTGCTGCTCGAGGGCGTGCCCAGCCCGCCGGCGCCCTGCGCCAGTTCCACCGAGGCCACGTTCTCGGAAATGATCGCGCGGGTCACCTGCAGGCCGTCGCTGACGCTGTAGCTCATGTTGCCCAGCGGCACGCCGTCCAGGGTGAAGCCGAGCCGGCTCTGGTCGAAACCGTGCAGGCTGATCGCGGTGGACCATTCGTAGGCGCCGAACGGGTCGGCCGACTGGAACTGCACGCCGGGCAGCTTGTCCAGCACCTTCAGCGCGCTGGTGCCCGGGGTGGCGATTCCGATGTCCTCACGGGTGATGCGCTGCACCTGGCGGGTGGTGCCGCTGGACACGACGGTGATCGCGTCGAGCATGGTCGCATCGTTGCCGCTCGCACTGGCCGCCGCATCGGCGGTGGCGGTGGCGGAGGCCGGGGCGGTCTCGGCCAGCGCGGCGAAGGCCGGCAGGGCGGACGCGACGGCGAGCACCAGCGCGTGCGGGCGCAAGGATCTGGAAGTGGGGGTCATCGAAAGTCACCAATCATGAGGGAGAGACGTTCCGGACCTGCCGCGCGGGGCGCGGGCAGCCGGCACCGGGCCGGTACGCGGCCCGCCCGCCACGATGCAACGGTTTTGTGAAGGTTTCGGGGCGGTTCGGTGTCGGCTGTAGGACAGCGCGCGGACCGCGGGTGATGGCGATCACCGCGTGTCCCGGCCTTGCCGTGCGGTGGGTGCTTGCGACGACGTACGGCATCGCGGCGCCGGTGGCGCGACGTATGATGCCGGGCCTGCCACCGCCGCCGCCTTCGATGAAGCTCGCCATCCTGTCCCGCAACACCAAGCTGTACTCGACCCGGCGCCTGGTCGAGGCCGGCCGCGAACGCGGGCACACGGTGCGGGTGCTGGACCCGCTGCGCTGCTACATGCGCATCGCCGCCGGCGCCTTCACCATGCATTACAAGGGCAAGCCGATCACCGGCTACGACGCGGTGATCCCGCGCATCGGCAATTCGGTGACCCGCTACGGCACCGCGGTGCTGCGGCAGCTGGAGATGATGGGGGTGTGCACGCCCAATCCGTCCGACGCGATCCTGCGCGCGCGCGACAAGCTGCGCGCGCACCAACTGCTGGCGGCCAAGGGCATCGACATGCCGATGACCGTGTTCGGCGACAACCCGGACGACACCGGCGACCTGCTGTCCATGCTTGGCCCGCCGCCGCATGTGGTGAAGTTGAACGAGGGCACCCAGGGCACCGGGGTGATCCTGACCGAGAAGGCCAGCGCCTCGCGCGGCGTGGTCGAGGCGTTGCGCGGGCTGTATGCGAATTTCCTGGTGCAGGAGTTCATCGGCGAGGCCGAGGGCGCCGACCTGCGCTGCTTCGTGGTCGGCAACCAGGTGGTGGCGGCGATGCGCCGCACCGCGCCGGAGGGCGACTTCCGCTCCAACCTGCATCTGGGCGGCACCGCCGAGCGCACCGCGGCCAGCCGCGGCGAGCAGGAGGTGGCGGTGCGCTCGGCCAAGGCGCTGGGCCTGGGCGTGGCCGGCGTGGACCTGATCCGCTCGCGGCGCGGCCCGCTGGTGCTGGAGGTCAACTCCACGCCGGGCCTGGAGGGCATCGAGACGGTGTGCGGGCTGGATATCGCCGGCAAAGTCATCGAGCACCTGGAAGCCTGCCTGAAGCGAAAGAAATCAGTGGCTTAGTCGCGACTTTGGCCGCCTGTTCTGGCTTAACGCCGGTTTAATTCGGCGCTGCGTATGCTGCATCGGACCGCAGCTCTGCCCTCCTCAGCAGGAACGGTCATCGGGATAGAACTTTCGGCCCAGGCAGCCCTGCTGCCTGGGTCTTTTTGTTGGGTGATCCCCCCGTTCCTCCCCTCGCGGCCGCTGCTTGCGGCGGTGTTTGAGCGGGGGCTACATTGCCGAGGTGCGTCCAATCTGCGAGGGGAAGGGGATGAAACGGTCGATGGCGTTGGTGCTGGGCATGTTCCTGGCGTGCGCGGCGGTGGCGGCGCCCAAAGGTGAGGCGCCCATGAACGTGAAGAAAGCGTTCGCGCAGCAACTCAGTACAATTCGGCAGCAGTTGAACGACGGCAAGACCTATTCCGAAATCAATGCTGACGATCGCAGCAAGGTCGAAGCGGCATTGGCGCGGATGGCTGCGATACTCGATGCCCACCCGGACGTGGAGACCTTGAAAGAGGAGCAGAAGGTCGCGTTGTTCAACGATCAGGAAACGGTGAATACGTTGTTGACCAAGGCGGCAGCGGACAGCCGGATGGTGTGCAGGCGCGAGGCGGTCACCGGCTCCCTGCGCACCACCACGCAATGCAGGACCGTGGCGGAGCGCCGCCGCGACAACGAGGATGCGCAGGAACTGATGCGGCGCAATCCAACTGGCAAGTACGACTGACGGGGTAAATGTTGGTGCGAATTCTAGTGATCGAAGACAACAGCGACATCGCTGCCAATCTCGGCGACTACCTCGAGGATCGCGGTCATACCGTCGATTTCGCCGCCGATGGCGTCACTGGCCTGCATCTGGCGGTGGTGCACGAGTTCGATGCGATCGTGCTCGACCTCAACCTGCCGGGCATGGACGGGATCGAGGTCTGTCGCAAGCTGCGCAACGAAGCGCGCAAGCAGACCCCGGTGCTGATGCTCACCGCGCGCGATTCGCTGGACAACAAGCTCGCCGGCTTCGATTCCGGCGCCGACGACTATCTGATCAAGCCGTTCGCGCTGCAGGAAGTGGAAGTGCGGCTCAACGCGCTCTCGCGCCGCGGCAAGGGCGTGCATACCCGGGTGCTGGAGACCGGCGACCTGGAATACAACCTGGATACGCTGGAAGTGCGCCGCCAGGGCAAGCTGCTGCAGCTCAATCCCACCGCGCTGAAGATCCTGCAGGCGCTGATGGAAGCCGCCCCCGCGGTGGTGACCCGGCAGGAGCTGGAAACCCGCGTGTGGGGCGAGGAACTGCCCGATTCCGATTCCCTGCGCGTGCACATCCACGGCCTGCGCGCGGTGGTGGACAAGCCGTTCGACGTGCCGATGATCCAGACCCGCCACGGCATCGGCTACCGCATCGCCGCGCCCGATGCCTGAAGCGCCGGCGTTGCCGCGGGTGGTACGGCGGCGCGGGCGCTACCGCCGCCGCCTCCGCAGCCGCATCATCCTCTCCTTCGTGCTGTTGGGCTTCGGCCTGACCGCGCTTTTCGCGTTCGCCACCAACTGGGCGCGCGCGCGCGTGGAGAACCAGCTGGTCGAGGATGTGATGAACCGCAATCTGGAAGCGTCCTGGCGCAGCTACGTGGCCAGCGGTGGGCGCAACCTGGCCATTCCGGTCCAGCAGATGAAGGGCTTTGTCTATCGCCCCGACAAGCTGGATGGCCTGCGTCGCGATTTCCCGGAGTGGGAGCGTCTGAGCGACGGCATCCACATGATGTCGGGCACCGACGCGGACGGCAAAGCGTTCGCCTACAAGGTCGGCGTGCGCAAGACCCCGGACGCCTGGTTCTTCATGGCCTACGATCTGACCCAGACCATGCAGGGCGAGGTGCAGCTCAAGCGCACCCTGATCCTGTCGGTGCTGGTGTTCAGCGCATTGTCGCTGGTGATCGGCTGGTGGTCGGCGTCGCGGGTGATGCGGCCGGTGTCGGACCTGGCCGCGCGCTTGCGCGCCTATCGCGGCAGCAGCGATCCCAAGCCGCTGGCGCCGCACTTTCCCGACGACGAGGTCGGCCAGCTGGCCGAGGCGCTGGACGACTATTCGGCGCGCCTGACCGAGGTGGTGCAACGCGACCGCGAGTTCAACGCCGATGTCAGCCACGAGTTGCGCACGCCGCTGGCGGTGATCCGTGGCGCCACCGAACTGCTGCTGACCCGTCCCAACCTCGACGAGAAGGTGCTGCAGCGCCTGCAACGCATCCAGCGCGCCGAACAGCAATGCAGCGACCTGATCGGGTCGTTGCTGTTGCTGTCGCGCAACGAGCGCGGGCAGGGGCACAGCAACGTCGCCAAGGTCGCCGAGCAACTGATCGACTCGCATCGCGCGCAGCTGGGCGGCAAGCCGTTGCAACTGCTGCTGGAGGGCGAGCGCAACCTGACCATCGACGCGCCGGAGTCGGCGTTGTCGGTGGCGCTGGGCAATCTGATCGGCAATGCGGTCAAGTACACCCAGGAAGGCCAGGTCGTGGTGCGCGTCCTGAGCGATGCGGTGCAGGTGATCGACTCCGGCCCCGGCCTGAGCGAGGAGGACGCGGCCAAGCTGTTCCAGCGCGGCTATCGCGGCACCCATGCCGGGCATTCGCAGGGTGGCGGCATCGGCCTGTCGATCGTCAGCCGCCTGTGCGACCTGTACGGCTGGCAGGTCAACGTGCGCCCGGGCGCCGCCAAGGGCGTGGTGGCGACGCTGTGGTTCAAACCGGCGTGAGCCGGCGCCTCCTCAGGATGACCGTAGGAGCGGCTTCAGCCGCGACCACAGGCCAGTGACGGGTCGCGGCTGAAGCCTCTCCTACCTAGAAGACTTCGCTGCGGCCAAGGCGCGATACCGTCGGTCCAGCGTCTCCACCGCGTCCTGCAGCGCCGCCGCAGCACCATCGTTGAGCACCACGTCGTCGGCGATGGCCAGGCGCGCCGCACGGGTGGCCTGCGCTGCCAGCATGCGCTGCGCCAGGTCGGTGGTGATGCCGTCGCGTTGCATCAGGCGGGCGTGTTGCAGCGCCTCGGGGGCGTCGATCACCAGGATCCGGTCGAGCCAGGGATACGCGGCGCGTGCGCCGACCTCGGTCAACAGCGGAATGGCCGCGATCGCATACGGTCCTGCGGCCGCGCGGCACTGTGCCTGCAGCAACTGGCGAATGGCCGGATGGGTGATCGCTTCCAGGTCGCGGCGTGCCGCCGCGTCCTCGAAGATCCGCTGGCGCAGGCCGGCGCGGTCGAGTTGTCCATCGGCTTGCAGGATGTGCGGCCCGAACCGCGCCACGATCTGCGCCAACGCCGGGTGGCCGGGCGCGACCACCGCGCGTGCCGCGAAGTCGGCATCGGCGACGACGATGCCGATGGCCTCGAAGCGGCGGCTCAGTTCGCTCTTGCCGGAGGCCACGCCTCCGGTCAGGCCGACGACGAAATCGGTCAAGCCCTTGGCTCCTTCAGCGCAGTCCCGACCAACGCATGTAGGTTTCGACGATCTCCGTGCCCCAGAAGAAGGTGATCCAGCCAGCGATGGCCAGATAGGGACCGAACGGAATCGGCGTGGCGCGGTCGCGGCCCTTGGCCGCCAGCCACAGCGATCCCAGGATCGCACCGACCAGCGAGGAGATGAGGATGGTCGGCAGGATCCCCTTCAGGCCGCACCAGGCGCCGATCGCGGCCAGCAGCTTGAAATCGCCATGGCCCATGCCTTCCTTGCCGGTGATCTGCTTGAACAGCCACCACACCGACCATAGCGAGAAATAGCCGACCGCAGCGCCGAGCAGGGCGGGCTTGGCCGGCATGTACAGGTTGTCCATGCTGCCGATCAGGCCCAGCCACATCAGCGGCAGGGTCAACTGGTCCGGCAGCAGGCGGGTGCGCAGGTCGATGCCGGACAGCGCCACCAGGAAACAGCTGAACACGATCGCGCCGAAGCCCTGCCAGCCGAAGCCGAAGCGCCACACGCTGGCGACCACCAGCAGGCTGGTGAGCAGTTCCACCAGCGGGTACTGCGGCGAGATCGGCGCATGGCAGTAGCGGCACTTGCCGCGCAGCGCCAGCCAGCTGAACAGGGGGATGTTTTCGAACCAGGCCAGCTTGTGCTTGCAGTGCGGGCAGTGCGACGGCTCCACCACGATGCCGGGCGGCGGCGGATCGTAGATGTCCGGCAGCTCCAGGATCTCGCGCGAATCGCGCTTCCACTGCCATTCCATGCGCTTGGGCAGGCGCAGGATCACCACATTGAGGAAGCTGCCTACCAGCAGGCCCAGCCCGGCCGCGGCCGGGTAGCCGAGGCCGGGATGTTGATCGAGAAATGCCATTAATGCTTATCCAACGACGGAGGCCAGCTTGAAGATCGGCAGGTACATGCCGATGACCATGCCGCCGACGATGGTGCCGATGAACACCATGATCAACGGTTCCAGCAAGCTGCTCAATGCATCGACCGCGTTGTTGACTTCCTGCTCGAAGTATTCGGCCACCTTGAACAGCATGGCATCCAGCGCGCCGGCCTCCTCGCCGATCGCGGTCATCTGGATGACCATGTGCGGGAACAAGTTGGTCTGCTTCATCGCCATATTGACTGGGTAGCCGACTGCTACATCGTCACGCATGCGCAGCACGGCTTTTTCGTAGACGCTGTTGCCGGTGGCGCCGGCGACGATGTCCAGCGCCTCCACCAGCGGCACGCCGGCGCGAAAGGTCACCGCCAGCGTCCGGGAGAAGCGGGCCACGGAGCTGTTATGCATGATCTGGCCGATGATCGGCACCTTCAGGATCAGCCGGTCCATGCCATGTTGCATGGATGGAGATCGTTTGTAGGCGAAGATGAAGCCGCCGATGGTGCCGATTAGTACAAGCAGCAGCAGCCACCAGTAAGCCACCATGAAGCGGGAGGCCGCAACGATCATCTGGGTGAAGGCGGGCAGTTCCGCGCCAAACCCCTTGAACACATCTTCGAACTGGGGCACGACCCAAACCAGCAGGATGGAACTGACGATCAACGCAACGGCCATCACCATTGCCGGATAGAACAAGGCTTTCTTGATCTTGCCTTTCAGGGCTTCGATGTTCTCCTTGTACGTTGCAACCGTTTCCAGCACTGTCTCAAGAACGCCGGCGCCTTCGCCGGCCTTGACCAAGTTGCGATACAACTCGTCGAACTGCACGGGATGCTTGCTGATCGCTTCATACAGCGACGAGCCGCCCTCGATATCGGTACGAATCTGGTCGACCATCTTCTTCATGCGCGGGTTCTTGTGCCCGCTGGCGATGATTTCGAGCGAACCCACGATCGGGACGCCGGATTTCATCATGGTCGCCATCTGGCGGCTGAAGAAGGCGATGTCCTTTGTGCTGATCTTGCTGCCTGCCGTACCGAACAGCGGCTTGGGCTTGGGTTTGACCACCGAGGGAGTGATGCCCTGCCGGCGCAATTCGGCGCGCAGCAAGTTGGCGTTCTTGGCGATCTGTTCGCCCTTCATCTTCACGCCGCGCTTGTCGGTGCCCTCCCAGACGAAGGGCACCTGCTGACTAGTGCTGCGTGCGACCGGCTCTTTCTTGACTGCGCTGCGGGTTGCGGACATCAGGTTGTCTCCCCGTCCGGCCATCCCCGGGCGGACATACCCAGCATGGTATCGGTTTCCAGGACGTCTGGCATCCGTAGCGACCATCATCCAGCCAGATCGCGCCCCGTGGTGTGACGCAGGGCGTCACTTTTTGCCCCGCATGGGCGGATGGCTCATCCTGTCGCAAATTCCTGATTTGCCTGCAACTTGGTTCTTTGAGTGAGGCATGATGCACTTCGGTAGGGGATTGGACATGCGCGAGAAGTTGGCACGCAGTCTGCTTCCGTTACCCGCACGTGGCGCTCAGCCGCGGCGCTCGGGGAGTAGGTCCGCGGGCGAGTGCCTACCACTTGTATTCCATCTCTAGGGGTTTGTTATGAAGAAGCAGCAGGGCTTTACCCTGATCGAACTGATGATCGTGATCGCGATCATCGCCATCCTGGCCGCCATTGCGCTGCCGATGTATCGTGACTATGTCGCCAAGTCGCAGCTCGCTGCCGCGCTTGCCGAAGTGACTCCTGCCAGGACCATGCTGGAATCCAAGCTTCAGGAAGACAGCACGTATGTGCCGGCCGACGGCGCTGCGCTTGGCCTGCAGACCTCCACCCCGCGTTGCACCTCTTTCACCGTGACCGCTTCCAGCATTCAGTGTACTGGTGTGAAGGGTAACGACATCGTGGCTGGAGCCACGGTGACGCTTAATCGCACTGCTGCAACCGGTGCTTGGGCGTGCGTGATCGCTGGTGGCAATGTTGCTGCCAAGCACAAGCCCAGCAACTGCACCTGATAAAGGTCTGCTTAGTGAGAAAGGGCCCCAAAAGGGGCCTTTTCTTTATGCTTTAATGGGTAATAGTGGTAGCTATTGCTTCTTGGAGAGAATTTGATGAATACAGGAGTTGCGGCAAATCTTGTAGGCATCACCGGCATCGCCCGCCGCCTCGTGCAGGACGGCGCCCTGGACGAAGCCGCAGCGCGGACCGCGATGGCCCAGGCGGCCGAGGCCAAGGTGCCGCTGCCGCAGTGGTTCTCCGAGAAGAAGCTGGTCACCGCCGCGCAACTGGCCGCCGCCAATGCGGTCGAGTTCGGCATGCCGTTGATGGATGTCTCGGTTTTCGACGCCAGCCAGAACGCGATGAAGCTGGTCAGCGAGGAGCTGCTGCAGAAGTACCAGGTGCTGCCCTTGTTCAAGCGCGGCACGCGCCTGTTCGTCGGCATCAGCAACCCGACCCAGACCCGGGCGCTGGACGACATCAAGTTCCACACCAACCTGACGGTCGAGGCCATCCTGGTCGACGAGGACCAGATCCGCCGCACCTTGGAACAGTGGCAGGCCAGCAACGATTCGCTCGGCAGTGCCTTGGGCGACGACGAGGGCATGGACAACCTCGATGTCGGCGGCGGCGACGAGGACATGGGCGGGGGGAGCAGCGGCGACACCGGCATCGATGCCAAGGGCGAAGACACCCCGGTCGTCAAGTTCGTGAACAAGGTGCTGGTCGATGCGATCCGCCGTGGCGCCTCCGACATCCATTTCGAGCCCTACGAAGACGACTACCGGGTGCGCCTGCGTATCGACGGCCTGCTCAAGAGCGTGGCCAAGGCGCCGGTCAAGCTCAATCAGCGCATCGCCGCGCGCCTGAAGGTCATGGCGCAGCTGGATATCGCCGAGAAGCGGGTGCCGCAGGACGGCCGCATCAAGCTCAACCTGTCCAAGAACAAGCAGATCGATTTCCGCGTCAGCACGCTGCCGACGCTGTTCGGCGAGAAGATCGTGCTGCGTATCCTCGACGGCAGTGCGGCCAAGCTGGGCATCGACAAGCTCGGCTACGAGCCCGAGCAGCAGAAACTGTTCCTGGATGCGATTCACAAGCCGTACGGCATGGTCCTGGTCACCGGCCCCACCGGCTCGGGCAAGACGGTGTCGCTGTACACCGCGCTGGGCATCCTCAACGACGACACCCGCAACATCTCCACCGCCGAGGATCCGGTCGAAATCCGCCTGCCCGGGGTCAACCAGGTCCAGCAGAACAACAAGCGCGGCATGACCTTCGCCGCGGCGCTGCGCTCGTTCCTGCGCCAGGATCCGGACATCATCATGGTCGGCGAAATTCGCGACCTGGAGACCGCCGAGATCGCGATCAAGGCGGCGCAGACCGGCCACATGGTGCTGTCCACCCTGCACACCAACGACGCGCCGCAGACCATCGCGCGCCTGATGAACATGGGCATCGCGCCCTACAACATCACCAGTTCGGTGACCCTGGTCATCGCCCAGCGCCTGGCGCGGCGCCTGTGCAACAACTGCAAGCGCCCGGTCCAGTTGCCGGAGAAGGCCTTGCTGGCCGAGGGCTTCACCGAGGCGGAGATCGCCGCCGGCATCCAGCTGTACGAGGCGGTCGGCTGCGACGAGTGCACCGAGGGCTACAAGGGCCGGACCGGCATCTACCAGGTCATGCCGATGAACGACGAGATCGCGGCGATCGTGCTGCAGGGTGGCAACGCGATGGACATCGCCAGCGCCGCGCAGAAGATCGGCGTGCGCGACCTGCGCCAGTCGGCCCTGCTCAAGGCCCGCAACGGCATCACCAGTTTGGCCGAGATCAATCGGGTGACGAAGGATTGAAGAGCTGGGAGCGGGGAATCGGGATTGGGGAATGGGAAAAGCGGCGTTTCCCATCCCTGTCGCTCTGCTCTTAGTAGTCCAAGCCCTGTTCCCACGCTTCTCGACGTGTAGCGCAGGGCGGGACACGCTGGTTGCGGCCCAACGGCACACCACCCGGCCACATCACGCTGTCTGACGAGGGACCGGGAGCAGCCGGGAAAGCGGTTTTCCCGATTCCCCAATCCCGATTCCCCATTCCCGGCCCTCCTACTCCATCCCCAACTTCTTCAGCTTGTAGCGCAGCGCCCGAAAGGTGATGCCCAACTGCGCGGCGGTGCGGGTCTTGTTCCAGCGGTTCTCTTCCAGTGCCTTCTGGATCGCGGCGCGTTCGAGTTGTTCGATGTAGGACGGCAGTGCGGAGGAGCTGGGGTCGATGTCGACCACGCCGCGCGGCAGCGCCGGGGCGGCTTCGGCGGCGCTGCGGGCGTGGTTGCCGGGTTGCGGCAGACGCAGGTCGGCGGCGCTGATCTGGTCGTCCTCGGCCATCGCCAGGGCGCGCTCGAGGATGTTCTCCAGTTCGCGCACGTTGCCGGGGAAGGCGTAGCTGCTCAGGGCGTCCAGCGCCGAGGGCGACAGCAGCGGGGTGGGGCGGCCGTGGCTCTTGGCCAGCCGCGCCAGGATCGCCGCGGCCAGTTGCGGCAGGTCGCCGCCGCGCTCGCGCAGCGGCGGCACGCGCAGTTCGATGACGTTGATCCGGTAGTACAGGTCGTGGCGGAAGCGGCCCTCGGCGACCAGATCGGCCAGGTCCTTGTGCGTGGCCGAGAGGATGCGCACGTCCACCGGCACTTCGGTGGCGGCGCCGACCGGGCGCACCGATTTCTCCTGGATGGCGCGCAGCAGCTTGACCTGCATCGGCAGCGGCAGTTCGGCGACCTCGTCGAGGAACAGGGTGCCGCCGTGCGCGGCCTGGAACAGGCCGGCCTGGTCGGCATGGGCGCCGGTGAAGCTGCCCTTCTTGTGGCCGAAGAACTCGCTTTCCATCAGTTCGGCGGGGATGGCGCCGCAGTTCACCGGCACGAAGGGCCCGGCGGCGCGGGCGCCCTGTTCGTGGATGGTACGCGCGACCAGTTCCTTGCCCACGCCGGATTCGCCGAGGATGTAGACCGGTGCCTGGTTGCGGGCGACCTTGGCGATGGTGCTGCGCAGCGCGTCCATCGCCGCCGAGGCGCCGAGCAGGCGGCTGGCCTGTTCCGGGGCCGGCTGCGGCGGCGCGGCGCGGCTTTCGTTGTTGAGTTCCAGCGCATGCTTGACCAGGCCACGCAGCACCTGGATGTCCACCGGCTTGCTGACGAAGTCGAAGGCGCCGGCCTTCAGCGCCTCCACCGCCAGGTCCATGCTGCCGAAGGCGGTGATCATCGCCACCGGCGTGCGCGGGTAGTGTCGGGCGATCTCGCTGACCAGCTCGATGCCGTTGCCGTCGGGCAGGCGCATGTCGGTGATGCACAGGTCGTAGGGGTTGCTCGCCAGCAGTTCGCGCGCTTCGGCGAGGTTGGCGGCGGTGCTGATGCGCAGGCCCATCCGGCCCAGGGTCAGGACCAGCAACTCGCGGATGTCGCGCTCGTCGTCGACGACCAGGGCGCTTCGGGTTTCGTTCATGCGCAGGAAAGATAGCCTAGGAACCGGGACATGCGCCAATTTACCGGCGGCGGCCGCGCGTTGGCGGAGCGATTCTCACCTGTCAGCCGCTGAGCATGGTGTGCGGCCCGGGCAGGGCGACGCGGAAGCAGGCGCCGCCGGCCGGCACCGGCACGTACTCCAGCCGCGCCTGGTTGGCCCGGCACAGCTCGCGGGCGATGTACAGGCCCAGTCCGGTGCCGTGCTCGGAGGTGGTGAAGAACGGCCGGAACAGCTGCGCCGCCACCGCCTCGGGGATGCCGGGGCCGCGGTCCATCACGTCGACGATGGCGTTGCGCTCCTGCAGCGCCACGCGCAGGCGTACCCGCGCCGGTTCCTCCATCACCCGCCCGTACTTGAGCGCGTTGTGCACCAGCGCGCTGAGGATCTGGTGCAGGTGCTTGGGATCGACCAACGCGTGCACCGGCTGCGGGGCGAGGATCGCCTCGAGGCTGTCGGTCTCGATCGACAGGGTCTGCCGGTACTCCTGGACGAAACGGCGCACGAACGCGCCCAGGTCCAGGTTCTCCGGATTGGAGCGCTCGCGCCGGGCCAGGCCGAGCACGCTCTCGACGATGCCGTTGGTGCGCTGGCACTGCTGGTGGATGATCTGCAGCAGGCGGCGGTCGGCATCGCCGATCGCCGGCGATTCCTCCAGCAGTTGCGAGGCGTAGTTGATCGCGGCCAGCGGGTTGCGGATCTCGTGGGCCAGGCTGGCCGAGAAGCGGCCCAGCGCCGACAGGGTCAGCGATTCGGCGCGCCGCGACACCACCGTGGCGTCGTCGAGGAACACCAGCGTGAGGTCGCCCTCGGCCAGCAGCCGGGCGAAGCGCGGTTGCACCTCCGGCTGGTCCGGCGACAGCTGCAGCGGGCTTTCGTCCTGGTTCCAGCCGTTGCGCCAGCGCTGCAGGCGCCGGGCCAGCTCCGGCGCGGCGCTGAGCAGGTCGAGCCGGCCGCTGCCGCTGTTGCCGTCGGTGTCGCCGAGCAGGGCCGAGGCGGCCTCGTTGGCCAGGGTCACCCGGTTCTGCGCGTCCACCACCAGCACCCCGGTGCGCATGCGGCGGATGATCAGTTCGTTGATTTCGTAGAGATTGGCGACCTCGGCGCCGCGGCGTTCGGCCAGGCGCTGGCTGGCACGCGCGCGCTGGCCGAGGCCATTGCAGATGTAGGCCACTGCCAGATAGCTGGTGGCGAACATCGCCAGTTCGGCCAGGCTGCGGGTGTTGTCGGCGCCGTCCAGCACGCTCCAGACGTATTCGGCCAGCGTCGCCGCCGAGGCGATCAGGGCGATGGCGAGGCCGCTGCGCAGGCGCAGCAGCATCGCCGCGGCGGCGACGTTGAACAGCAGCATCATCGCGATGCCGGCGCTGGCGGCGGGCAGGGCGTGCGCGGCCAGGGTGGCGGCGACGATGTCGGCGACGGCGCTGAAACCGACGATCGGCGCCAGATGCGCCTCGTTGCGCCCCCACACCAGCAGCGCCAGCGCCACCGCCAGGTAGGCGGTGGACAGGGTGTTGGCCAGTTGCGGGTAGCGCGGCTCGCCGACCAGCACGCCGAGCGGGCTGAACACCAGGGCGGCGATCAGTCCGGCCACCAGCACCCGGTACAGCGCGAAGAAGTACAGCTCGCGGCGCGGAATGGACTCGATGCGGTCGATGAGCGAGGCGCTGGTGGGCAAGCCGGACTCCGGGCGGGCAGCGGACGGCGCGAGTATAGGGGCGGTGCCGTGTAGGTGGATGGCCGCGGGGTCGGCGGCGACCTGCCTGGGCCGTCGTCGCCCACGACGGGGAAACCGCGATTGTCGCCGCTGGCGGTCCGGCGCCCGGACAGGGCAACGGGAAGCAAGAGCGAGCGCGGCAGAGCGCGTGCGGTCCGCTGCCGGCTCCACCCGGTGGCGCCACCGCGGACCTCCCCGCAGGCCGCAGCCGGGCCGGACCGTCGGCGCTTTTGCGCCGCCGCCCCGCGTCAGCGACAATAGGCGTCCCGTCCGTGCCGCTCCCGGCCGCCACTCAGGGCCCGGATCGCTGCGGGACGGCCGTTCCTTTTCCCACGGTGACGCATGAATTTCCACGAATATCAGGCAAAACAACTGCTTGCCGAGTACGGCATCCCGGTCCCGGCCGGCAAGGTCGCGGCGACTCCGGAAGAAGCGGTTGAAGCCGCCAAGTCGCTGGGCGCTGGCCCTTGGATGGTCAAGGCGCAGATCCACGCAGGTGGCCGCGGCAAGGCAGGCGGCGTCAAGTTCTGCAAGACCACCGACGATGTGAAGGCCGTCGCTGAGAAGCTGCTCGGTACGAAGATGGCGACCTACCAGACCGCCGGCGTCGAGCTGCCGATCAACCTGGTGCTGGTGACCACCGCCGGTGAGATCGTCAAGGAGCTGTACCTGTCGGTGCTGGTCGACCGCGGCACCCGCACCATCAGCTACATCGCCTCCTCCGAGGGCGGCATGGAGATCGAACAGGTCGCCGCCGAGACCCCGGACAAGATCCACACGCTCAACGTCGACTTCGTCGAGGGCGTGCAGGGTTACCACGGCCGCGACATCGGCTTCAAGATGGGCCTGACCGCCAAGCAGGCCGGCCAGTTCGCCAGCATCATGGTCAACCTGTACCGCATCTTCAACGAGAAGGACCTGGCGCTGGTGGAGATCAATCCGCTGGCGATCCTGGACGACGGCAACCTCTACGCGCTGGACGGCAAGTTCAACAGCGACGACAACGCCAACTTCCGCCACAAGGAACTGGTCGCCATGCGCGACAAGTCCCAGGAAGACGAGACCGAAGTGACCGCTTCGGAGCTGGACATCAACTACGTCACCATGGACGGCAACATCGGTTGCATGGTCAATGGCGCCGGTCTGGCCATGGCGACCATGGACGTGATCAAGCTCAACGGCGGCGAGCCGGCGAACTTCCTCGACGTTGGCGGCGGTGCCAACAAGCAGCGCGTGATCGAGGCGTTCAAGCTGATCCTGTCCTCGGACAAGGTCGAAGGCATCTTCGTCAACATCTTCGGTGGCATCGTCCGCTGCGACATGATCGCCGAGGGCATCATCGCGGCGGTCAAGGAAGTGGGCGTCAAGGTTCCGGTCGTGGTGCGCCTGGAAGGCACCAACGTGGAAGAAGGCAAGCAGTTGTTGCGCGACAGCGGCATGGCCATCATCCCGGCCGACAACATCAACGACGGCGCCAAGAAGGTCGTTGAAGCTGTCAAGAACGCCGCCTGATCCACGACACCAAGGAACTCCAATGTCTGTTTTGATTAACAAGAACACCAAGGTGATCGTGCAGGGCTTCACCGGCCAGCAGGGCACCTTCCACGCCACCCAGATGATCGAGTACGGCACCCAGGTCGTCGGCGGTGTCACGCCGGGCAAGGGCGGCACCACCCACATCGACCTGCCGGTGTTCAACACCGTGGCCGATGCCGTGCAGAGCACGGGCGCCGATGCCTCGGTGATCTACGTGCCGCCGCCGTTCGCGGCCGACGCGATCCTGGAAGCGGCTGCGGCCGGCATCAAGGTCATCGTCTGCATTACCGAAGGCATCCCGGTGCTGGACATGCTGCGCGTCAAGAACGTGCTGACCCGTTCGCATCCGGACACCGTGCTGATCGGGCCGAACTGCCCCGGCGTGATCACCCCGGGCGAGTGCAAGATCGGCATCATGCCGGGCCACATCCACAAGCCGGGCAAGATCGGCATCGTCTCGCGTTCGGGCACGCTGACCTATGAAGCGGTCAAGCAGACCACCGAAGTCGGCCTGGGCCAGTCCACCTGCATCGGCATCGGCGGCGACCCGATCAACGGCCTGAACTTCGTCGACTGCCTCAAGCTGTTCAACGAGGATCCGCAGACCGAAGGCATCATCATGGTCGGCGAAATCGGCGGCGACGCCGAGGAAGCCGGTGCCGAGTACATC
This sequence comes from Xanthomonas sp. NCPPB 901, assembly GCF_056725085.1. Classification (NCBI taxonomy): domain Bacteria; kingdom Pseudomonadati; phylum Pseudomonadota; class Gammaproteobacteria; order Lysobacterales; family Lysobacteraceae; genus Xanthomonas; species Xanthomonas sp. NCPPB 901. The sequence continues at coordinate 1,378,696 of NZ_CM161511.1, forward strand.
GCCAAGCATGTCAAGAAGCCGGTGGTCGGCTTCATCGCCGGTGCTTCGGCGCCGGCCGGCAAGCGCATGGGCCACGCCGGTGCGATCGCCTCGGGCGGCAAGGGCACGGCCGAGGGCAAATTCGCGGCGATGGAAGCCGCTGGCGTCAAGACCGTCCGCTCGCCGGGCGACCTGGGTGCGGCGATCGCCTCGCTGGTGAAGTAAGTAACGCCAACGGCAGTGTGGCGCCTTGGCGCCACGCTGCGCGGTCTGGCAAGAGAGCCCCGCGCGAGCGGGGCTTTTTTTGTACCGGGATGATGTATGCGCTTCGATGGACCAACGCGGCAGCATGCCGCGCGGCCCCGTCAACGCCAGCGCAGCGGCTGCCATCGAGGCGAAGGGGGCTGCGCCGACCGGCGCTTCGCTCAGGCGGGGGCGGATGCGGAGGCAATTCCGTTTTCCGAAAGCGCCGCCGCGCGCAGGGCCTCCTGGTCCGGGCCGAAGCGTAGCGTTTGCAGCCCCCGCTGCAGCGACTGCTGCGCCAGCATCAGCGCCGCCTCGCGCATCTCGGGCGAGTCCGCCCGCGCGACTGCCGCGAATGCCTTCTGCAGCTGAATGTTGACCTCCAGTGCGCCGGCGGCGTCGCGGGCGATGGGGGCGAACGCGTCCTCGACCATGTCCCGTTCCGACAGCGGCGCCACCCGGACGTGCGGGTAGCGGATCTCCGGTGCCGGCGTGTGCGCGCGCTTGTGCGCCCAGCCGCACAGCAGTCGCACACAGGTCCCGATCACGTCGATGCAGGTGCCGGGATCGTTGATCGCCGCCGACATCGAGCGCTGGGCGATTTCCGCCAGGATGACCAGGCCATAGCGCGGATCGTGCTCGACGCTGCGTGCCTCGCTCACGCTGACCGCCGCGCGTAGCCGGTCGAGCAGGGCCGCATCCGTCCGGCCCGCCACGGCCAGGATGGGGCGCTGCGGCGTGGCGAAGGTGCCGGGCTGGCAAAGCACCTGGATGGTCAATGCGTGTTCGGCGGCGATCGCGTCCAATCGGGCCACATCCAGATGCTCCACGTAACCGACCTGTTCGCTGTACAGGCGCTGGGCCTCATCGGGAGGCGGGTGCGCGCCTGGCGCCGCTCCCAACAGCGGGTCTTGGGCGCGGCGACGCATCGCATCGCGGGTGGCCAATTCCACCAGGTCGATGGTTTCGCCGAGCCGGCCGAAGCGCGAGAACTGTTCGATGGAGCGCAGCAAGGTCACGGTGATCAGGACGATCACCGCGATGGTGGCGCCGAACAGCACCAGCCGACCGCCTTCCCCGTAGAGGCCAGTACTCAGGGCGATCAATCCGACGATCGAAAACAGGAACGCGCCGATGAAGGTCGCCAGCGCGCCTTGGGCGCGGGTATCCTCGATCAGCAGGCGCGCGGCGCGCGGGGTGGCGCTGTTCGAGGCCGAGGCGTAGGCCGAGACCATGGTGGACAGGGAGAACGTGGTCACCGTCAGCATCGAGGCGGCCAGGATGGCGAGGATATTGCCGACCGAATCCGCCCCGATCCGCGTGGCCAGGGTGTGCGGAATCAGGAACTTCAGGAAGGCGCCGGCCAGGGCCGTGATGACGCCGAGTGCGCCGTAGAGCGTGGAACGAAACCACATCCGTTTGCTGAGCTTGCCGAGGGCAAGCCTCCATCGTGTCAGCATCGCGTCGCGCTCCTGGTCGGCCGGGCTGGCTGGACACTATCGCGTTGCCCGCGCAGATCCAATCAACGCCGTGGTCGGGGCCGTGGTCGGGCGTCCTCGCTGGCGCGCCCCCGCTGCCGGCGGCGACGCCGCTCGTCCCCATGGTCCCGCACTTGGTCACTGACATGACCGGTTCCGTCCCTGCGGCGCAGCGGCGCGCCGCGGTAAGACCGAGACTGCACGCCACTTTCGGCAGCGACAGGAGCGGATGCGTGATCAGGCGATGGCGGGCAGCGGTATGCGGGGCGGGCGTGGCGATGGGCATTGGAGGGCTCTGCGCGGCGGCACCGGGCGATTGGGCCAGTTACGCCGGCGCGCCCGGCGGCGGGCAGTATTCGCCGCTGACCCAGATCACGTCGGAGAATGTCGGACGCCTGCGCATCGCCTGGTCGTTCCGCACCGGCGAACTCGGCGCGGGCCTGCCCGATCCGCAGCGGCGCCGTTTCGAGGCCAATCCGCTGGTGCTGGGTGGGCGCATGTACCTCACCACCGGCACCGGCATCGCCTTCGCCCTGGATGCGGCCAGCGGCCGCGAACTGTGGTCGTTCGATGCCAAGGTCGCGCGCGGCAAGCGCTACAGCGACCCGGCCTCGCGCGGGGTGAGTGTCTGGCGCGACGCGCAGGCCGCGGCCGGGGCGTGCCGCGAGCGCATCGTGTTCGGCACCCTGGATGCGCGGCTGATCGCGCTGGATGCGGCCGACGGGCGCCCGTGCGCCGGATTCGGCCAGGGCGGCAGCGTCGATCTCAAGGCCGGCATCAACCTGCAGGACGACCCGCGCGACAGTTGGGCCAACTATGCCGTGACCTCGCCGCCGGTGGTGGCCGGCGACGTGCTGGTGGTCGGCAGTTCGATCGGCGACAACCGCGCGCACACCCTGGAGCAGGGCGTGGTGCGCGGCTACGACGCGCGCAGCGGCCGCGAGCTGTGGCGCTGGGATCCGGTGCCGCGCGATCCGGCCAAGGCCACCGCCGCCGGCTGGCAGCCGGAGCAAGCGGCGACGGTCGGCGGCGGCAATGCCTGGGCGCCGCTGGCGGTGGATCCGGCCCTGGGCCTGGTCTACGTGCCGACCGGCTCGGCCAGCCCCGATTACTACGGCGGCGAGCGCCTCGGCGACAACCGCGATACCAATTCGCTGGTGGCGCTGGACCTGCACAGCGGGCGCCGGGTGTGGGCGCAGCAACTGGTGCACCACGACCTGTGGGACTACGACCTGGCCTCGCAGCCGGTGTTGACTACCGTGGAGACCGCACAGGGGCCGCGCGCGGCGGTGCTGCAGGCGACCAAGACCGGCTTCCTGTTCGCCTTCGATCGCCGCGACGGCACGCCGCTGTTCCCGATCAGCGAAGTGCCGGTGCCGGCCTCGGACGTGCCGGGCGAACGCGCGTCGCCGACCCAGCCGATGCCTGAACCGGCGCTGCGCCTAGCCCGGCATGCGCCGATCACCCCTGCCGGTGCCTGGGGCGTGACCCCGGCCGCGCGCCGCCAGTGCGCGGCGCTGATCGCCGGGATGCGCTCGGAAGGCATTTTCACCCCGCCCAGCGTGCGCGGCAGCGTCGTCTCGCCGGGCTGGGCCGGCGGCGTCAACTGGGGCGGCATTGCGGTGGATCCGCAGCGGCAACTGGCGATCATGCCGGTGTCCGACCTGCCGATGCAGATCACCCTGATCCCGCGTGCGCAGTTCGACTGGAAGGACAGCACGCGTTACCCAGGCCAGGAGTTCAACGACATGAAGGGCACGCCGTTCGGCATGCGCCGCGGCGTGCTGGCCGCGGCGGACGGCATTCCCTGCGTGCGTCCGCCGTGGGGACGGCTGGTGGCGGTGGACCTGCGCACCCGCAAGGTCGCCTGGGAGCGGCCGTTGGGCACGCTGGAAGACCGCCTGCCGTGGCTGCCGCTGGAGGTGGGCACGCCGCTGCTCGGTGGCGCGGTGAGCACCGCCAGCGGGCTCACCTTCGTCGCCGCCGCGGCCGATGCGCGGCTGCGCGCGCTCGACAGCGCCACCGGCAAGACCCTGTGGGAGGCCAAGCTGCCGGCTGGCGGGCAGGCGACGCCCTCGGTGTACGCGGTGAACGGGCGCCAGTACGTGGTGATCGCCGCCGGCGGCCGCGAGGGCCTGGGCACGATGGGCGACTACTTGGTCGCCTACACGCTGGAGGGCGATGGCCAGGAGGTCGTGTTCCAGCATGGCGTCGGCGTGCGCATGGCGCTGCTGGGCGCCGCCGCGCTGGGGCTTGGCACGGGAGTGGTGCTGCTGGTGCGCCGTTGGTGCCGGCGGCGCCGCGTGCGGGCTGGTGCTGGCGGCGACTGAAGCACATGGTGGTGGTTGGCCGGCGCTTCGGGATTGATGCAGTCGGGATTGAAGTCCCTCCTGCAGCGCTTGGTCAGCATGTGGTCTTCCGTTGCTGTGTCGTCCTCCTGTGGGAGCGGCTGCAGCCGCGGCGTGGGATGCTCTGCAGTACGCGAGGCATGGTCGGGAGCCGCTGCTGCTGGTGTCGGCGGCACCGCACCCGTGTTTCGCGGTGCAGTCCGGCCAGCGCAGTCGGAAATCGAAGGCACGCCAAGGTCAGCGCTGAACGGCGGCCTGCGGCGATCGCTGCCAAACGCACGCACACGCTTTCGCAGGAGTGGGCCAAGGTCTCTTTTGTGGATCAGCTGCGATGGCGTTATCGGGAATGCTCGTCGCGGCTGACGCCGCTGTTACGCGCGGTAACGGCATGTCCCGCTGAACCGCGGCAAACGCAAGTTGGTCGAGTGCCCTGAAGCCCCGCCGACAGCGCACCTAGCCAGCACTTGGGATGCCGCTCCTTGTGGGAGCGACTTCGGTCGCGACGCGGAGTCTGTCAGTGGTTGGCTTCGGCGCCAGTCGGGACGGAAGTCCCTCCCACGGTGCATCCATCCGCTGACCGGCACATCATGAGGTGGGTGGGCGGACCGGATCGCCTGCCGCGGTGCGGCGCTACACTGCGCACTGCGTTCCCCTCCCGCTTCTGCAAGGTTGTCCATGCCTTCTTCCCTCCGCCTCGCCATGGCCCAGTTCGATTTCCCGGTCGGTGCCGTGGCCCAGAACACCGACCGGATCATCGCCTTGCTCGAGGAGGCGCGCGACGAGTACGGCGCCGACGTGGTGCTGTTCCCGGAGCTGGCGGTCAGCGGCTATCCGCCGGAGGACCTGCTGCTGCGGCCGGGCTTCCTGGCCGACTGCGAGCGCGCGGTGCAGCGCATCGCCGCGCAGGTGCGCGGCATCGTCGCGGTGGTCGGCTGGCCGCAGAGCGCCGGCAGCGTGGTCTACAACGCCGCCAGCGTGCTGCGCGGCGGCCGCATCGAGCGCACCTACCGCAAGCGCGAACTGCCCAACTACGCGGTGTTCGACGAGCGCCGCTATTTCGACGTGGACCCGGACGGGGAACACTGCGTGTTCGAGGTCAAGGGCACGCCGGTGGGCCTGGTGATCTGCGAGGACCTGTGGTTCCCGGAGCCGCTGGCGGCGACCGTGCGCGCCGGCGCGGAACTGGTGCTGGTGCCCAACGCCTCGCCCTACGAGCGCGGCAAGCATGCGCAGCGCGATGCCTTGCTGGCCGAGCGCAGCCGCGAGAGCGGCGCCGCGCTGGCCTATCTCAACGTGGTCGGCGGCCAGGATGCGCTGGTGTTCGACGGCGCCTCGGTGGTGGCCGACGGCGACGGCACCGTGCATCCGGCCGCGGCGGCCTTCACCGACCAGTGGCTGGTGGTGGACTACGACACCGCCGCGCGCCGTTTCGCGCCGCTGCGCTGGATCGACGACGGCGACGAGAGCATGGATGCGCTGGCCTGGCGCGCGGTGGTGCGCGGGTTGCAGGACTACTGCGCCAAGAACCGCTTTTCCAAGGTGTGGCTGGGCCTGTCCGGCGGCATCGATTCGGCGCTGGTGCTGGCGATGGCGGTGGATGCGCTGGGCGCGGACAACGTCACCGCGGTGCGCTTGCCGTCGCGCTACACCGCCGACCTGTCCAACGACCTGGCCGCCGAGCAGTGCCGCACGCTGGGGGTGACGCTGGAGACGGTGGCGATCGAGCCGGCGTTCGAAGGACTGCTGCGTGCGCTCGGTCCGCTGTTTGCCGGCACCGAGCCCGACGTCACCGAGGAGAACCTGCAGTCGCGCAGCCGCGGCGTGATCCTGATGGCGCTGGCCAACAAGTTCGGCGGCCTGTTGCTGACCACCGGCAACAAGAGCGAGTACGCGGTGGGCTACGCCACCATCTACGGCGACATGTGCGGCGGCTACGCGCCGCTGAAGGACCTGTACAAAACCGAGGTGTTCGGCCTGGCGAAATGGCGCAACACCGTCGGTGGCGCGCCGGTGATCCCGCCGGCGGTGATCGCGCGGCCGCCCTCGGCGGAACTGCGCGCCAACCAGACCGACCAGGATTCGCTGCCGCCCTACGATGTGCTCGACGGCATCCTGTACCGCTACGTCGACCAGGAGGAGTCGCGCGACGAGATCGTCGCCGCCGGCTACGCCGCCGAGGTGGTCGACCGGGTGGTGCGGCTGGTGCGCATCAGCGAGTGGAAGCGCCACCAGGCCGCGCCGGGGCCGAAGGTGTCGCGCCGCGCCTTCGGGCGCGAGCGGCGCTATCCGATCAGCAACGGCTACCAGGGTTGATGGACTCGGGAAAGCCGGGACCCGGGACCCGCGATTTTTCCGCGAGTGCAAGGCGGTTGCGATTGCACTGTGGGAGGGACTTCAGTCCCGACGGGCTTTCCCGGGAAAGCCTGTCGGGGCTGAAGCCCCTCCCACAAAAAATCGCTTGATAGCGATTTTGCTGCGGACACCATCATGGCGTCCCGCACCTTGCAGGATTACGACTTTTCCGGGTCCCTGGCCCCGGGCACTGTGTCCCCGCTCTGCAGCAACCGCAGTCCGAACGCATCGTCCTGCGCGTTCCAGCCATGGCTGACCCGCAAGCCGGCCTCGGCGGCCATCGCCGCGAAGTTCTGGTCGGTGTACTTGTGGCTGTACTCGACCTGCATCGCTTCGCCGTCGGCGAAATCGAAGCGCTGCCCGGCCACGTGCACCTGCTGCGCGCACTGGCTGACCAGGAAGGTCTCGATGCGCTGGCGCGCCTCGGAATAGACGGCCCGATGGCGGAACTGCGCCAGGTCGAAGTCGCTGCCGATCTCGCGGTTGAGCCGGCGCAGCAGGTTCAGGGTGAACGCGGCGGTGACCCCGGCGGCGTCGTTGTAGGCCGCCTCCAGCAGCGCCGTGTCCTTGACCAGGTCGATGCCGATCAGCGCGCAGCCGTCCGCGCCCATGGTCTGGCGCATCGAGCGCAGCAGGGCGATGCCGTCCTCGCGGGTGAAGTTGCCCAGGGTCGAGCCGGGGAAGAACACCAGGGTGCGGCGTGCGCCGCGCTGCGGCGCCGGCAACGCCACCGGCGCGGTGAAGTCGGCGCACACCGGCAGCATCTGGATGTGCGGGAAGCGCTCGGCCAGCCGCGTGGTGCTGGACATCAGCATGTCGCGGGAAATCTCGATGGGCGTGTAGGCCACCGGCATGCGCAGCCCATCCAGCAGCAACTGGGTCTTGCGCCCGCTGCCGCTGCCCAGCTCGACCACGTGCGCGCCCGTGCCCACCGCCTGCGCGATCGACGGCATGCGTGCTTCCAGCAGGTCCAGCTCGGTGCGGGTCAGGTAGTACTCGGGCTGGCGGGTGATCGCCTCGAACAGGCGCGAGCCTTCGGCGTCGTAGAAATACTTGGACGGCAATTGCTTGGGGCTGCGCGACAGCCCGGCGATCGCGTCGGCGGCGATGTCGTCGGCCTGCGGATGCAGGTCGGTGAGGGCGGCTTCGGTCAGGGCACGGGCGGTTGCGGCATTCATGCGGGATCCTTGGCCAGGCGCACGCCGGCGAACTGCCACCGCGCATCGGAGGGGAAGAAATTGCGGTAGCTGGCGCGCAGGTGATCGTGCGGCGTGGCGCAACTGCCGCCGCGCAACACCCATTGCGCGTTCATGAACTTGCCGTTGTATTCGCCCAGCGTGCCCGACCACGGACGGAAGCCGGGGTAGGGCAGGTAGGCGCTGCCGGTCCATTCCCAGACGTCGCCGAACAGCTGTTGCAGGCCGGCATCGGCCGGCGCCGCCGGCTGCGGGTGCAGCGCATCGGTCTCGACGAAGTTGCCGGCGATGGCGACGCCGGTGGCCGCCTGTTCCCACTCCGCTTCGGTCGGCAGGCGCGCGCCTGCCCAGCGCGCGTAGGCATCGGCCTCGAACAGGCTGAGATGGCACACCGGCGCATGCGGATCGCGTTCGCGCCAGCCGCCGAGGGTGAATTCGCGCACGCCATCGGCATGCCAGTACAGCGGGCGTTGCCAGTCCTCGGCGCAGCGTCGCGCCCAGCCGTCGCTGAGCCACAGGCCGACCGAGCGGTAGCCGCCGTCGGCGATGAACTCGGCGTACTCGGCATTGCTCACCGGGCGGCTGGCCAGCGCATGCGCCGGCACCAGCACGCGATGCCGCGGCGATTCGTTGTCGTAGGCGAAGCCGGCATGCGCCGGCCACGGTGCGGCACCGATCTCGCTGATCTGCTCGTCGCGCTGCAGCCAGCGCAGCGCGGACGCCGGCGCGCGCTGCGTCGCCAGGTCGGTGCGATACGCCGGGCCCAGCGGATTGCGCCAGAACGCGTGCTTGATGTCGGTCAGCAGCAGTTCCTGGTGCTGCTGCTCGTGCTGCAGGCCCAGCTCCAGGATCTGCAGCGTCTGCGGCGCCAGGGTGCCGGCCTGCACCTGCGCCAGCACGCGCGTTTCGATCTCCGTGCGGTAGTCCAGCACCTGCGCCAGCGATGGCCGCGACAGCAGGCCGCGGTGCGGGCGCGCGTGCGCCGGGCCGATGCTCTGGTAGTAGCTGTTGAACAGGTAGTCCCATTGCGGATCGCGTGCGCGGTACGCCGGATCGGCGCCGAGCACGAAACGCTCGAAGAACCAGGTGGTGTGCGCCAGGTGCCATTTGGCCGGACTGGCGTCGTCCATGCTCTGCACCATCGCGTCTTCTTCGCTCAATGGCGCGGCGAGATGACGGCTGCGGGCGCGCACGCGGCGCAGGCGGTCCGCCAGCGTCGCAGCGGACGCGATGGGCGAGGGCGGTGACGCCGGAGAGATCGCTTGCATCGACCCAGTCTTAGCGGTCCGGCGTGAACGGACCGTCACGCGTCGCGGTCCGCGGCGTTACCCTAGGCACATGTCTACGACCGCCTTACACCCCGACGCCAACACGGCTTCCGCCGGGGAGCTGGTCGACCTCGACGCCGCGGCGGATGCGTTCGCGTTGCCGGCCGGGGTGCGCTACCTGGACACCGCCAGCAAGGGGCCGCGCCTGCATCGGGTACTGGCCGCCGGGCAGGCGGCGCTGGCCGCGTCGATCACGCCGTGGACGCTGTCCTTCGATGCCTGGCGCGCGCAGATCGAGGGCTTGCGTGCGCTGGCGGCGGACACCTTGTTCGGCGGCGACAGCGAAGGCGTGGCGATGGTGCCGTCGGCCGCCTACGGCCTGGCCATCGCGGCGCGGCAGGTGCCGTTGGCGCCGGGCGATGCGGTGCTGCTGCTCGACGGCCAGTTCCCGTCCAACCTGCTGGCCTGGCAGCAACGTTGTGCCGAGAGCGGCGCACACCTTGCGGTGGTGCGGCCGGCGCCGGGCCAGGACTGGACCGACGCGGTGCTGGCCACGCTCGACGCGCAACCGCGCGTGCGCGTGGCGACCCTGCCCAATGCCTACTGGCGCGATGGCCGCCTGCTGGATCTGGACCGCATCGCGCCGCGGGTGCATGCGGCCGGCGCGATGCTGGTGCTGGACCTGAGCCAGAGCCTGGGCGTGCTGCCGGTGCGGCTGGACGCCTGGCGGCCGGACTTCGTGGTCTCGGTCGGGCACAAGTGGCTGCTCGGGCCGATGGGGCTGGCGTGGTTGTGGGCGTCGCCGCACTGGCGCGCGCACGGCGTGCCGTTCGAGCAGCACTGGCAGGCGCGCGACCCGGGCGGCGACTGGCAGTTTCCGGCCGAAGCGCCGCCGCCCTACCGCAGCGGCGCGCGCCGCTTCGATGCCGGCGGCGTCGCCGATCCGCTGCGTCTGGCAATGGCCGACGCGGCGCTGCAGCAGTTGCAGCAGTGGCAGCCGGCACGCATCGCGCAGCGGCTTGGCGAACTCGGCGCCGCGTTCGACGCGGAACTGCGGACGCTGGGGGCGGGCGACTGGATCGCGCCCGGGCACGCGCCGCACGTTTACGCGTTGCATCCACCGGCGTCGACGATGCCGGCGTTGCTGCGGTGGCTGCAGCACGCGCAGGTCGTCTGCACGCATCGGCACGGCGCCTTGCGCATTGCGCCGTACCTGCAATTGACGCCGGAGGCGATGCGCGGCCTGGCGCAGGAGATGCTGGCTGTGGCGCGTGCCTGAAGAGGGCGACGCGTGCGGCGTTTGCGTTCGGGGTTTCCTGCGCGACGGAAATCTCGCTGACGGCGTGGTGGCGTTGGCGTCGTTCGCGGCAGCCGTCGGCGTGTGTGATGTCGTGCGCCGTGACGCAGGCAGTGCGGGAAGCGTCCCGTAGGAGCGGCTTCAGCCGCGACGGGCGGCACCGGGGACGCCTGTCGCGGCTGAAGCCGCTTCTACAGCGGAATCTGTGTCCGGTGCGGTGTGGCGAGAGCGGATCGGTAGAGGTGCTCCACGCGGAGTGTGGAAGGGGCTTCAGCCCCGACAAGCGGACACAGCCGCATGCTGTCGCGACCAAACGCTCCGTCCGCGAGGCTGCCTGCCGTTGCCGGATGGTTGGCCGAACGCGCGCCGCCAGACGTGTGGCGGCGGCTTCACCGCCGCGCGGCCAGGCGCAACCCGCGCGGGGTCAGCACCCGCTCCAACAGTTCGAACAGGCCCTGCACCAGCAGTGCCAGCAGCGCGGCCGGCACCGCGCCTTCCAGGATCAGGCCGAGATCGTCCAGGCGGATGCCGGTGAGAATCGGCTGGCCATAGCCGCCGGCGCCGATCAGCGCGCCCAGGGTCGCGGTGCCGACGTTGATCACCGCCGCGGTCTTGATGCCGGCGAGGATGGTGCGCAGCGCCAGCGGCAGTTCGATCCGCCATAGCCGGGTGCCCGGCGGCAGGCCGAGCGCGGCGGCGGTCTCGCGCAGCTCGCGGGCGATGCCGGTGAGCCCGGCATGCGTGTTGCGCACGATCGGCAGCAGGCTGTACAGGAACAGCGCGGCGATCGCCGGTTTGGCGCCGATGCCGAACAGCGGGATCATGAACACGAACACCGCCAGCGACGGCAGCGTCTGCAGCACGCCGGTCAGTGCCAGCACCGCCTGGCCCAGCCGGGGCCGGTGCGCGGCCAGGATGCCCAGCGGCAGCGCCACCAGCAGGGCCAGGCCCAACGACAGCCCGACCAGCGCCAGGTGCTCGCGGGTACGCTGCAGCAGCCGCTGCAGGCGCCCGTCCTGGGCCGGCGCGGCGATGCCCAGCCAGTCCGCGGCGATCGCGCTCTCGGCGCGCTTGTCGAGCTTGGCTTCGGCGTTGAGCCGTTGCATGGTCGCCGCGTCGATGCGCCCGCCCAGTCCCTGCAGCGCCTGCACGAAACGTGGCGCGCGCTGCGCCAGGTCGGCGCGGTACAGGAACACCGCGGCGTAGCGCGGGAAGTAGTGCTTGTCGTCCTGCAGCACCAACAGGTCGTGCGCCGGGATTTCGGCGTCGGTGCTGTACAGGTCGGTGAGGTCGATCGCGCCGCTGTCCAGCGCGCGGTAGGCGAGGTCGTGGTCCAGGCCGGTGGGGGTCTGCGGCAGGCCGTAGGCGGCGCGCACGCCGGGCCAGCCGTCGGCGCGCGAGACGAACTCGTTGCTCAGCCCGAACTTCAGCGTCGGATGCGCGGCCAGGTCGGACAGGCGCACGATGCCCAGCGCCTGCGCGCGTTGCCGGCGCATGCCCAACGCATAGGTGTTGTCGAAGCCCAGCGGCGCGCTCATCGCCAGGCCGCGTTGCGCCAGCGCACGCTGCAGGGCTGCGTCGTCGGCACCCGGCTTCTGCAGCAGCTCGGCGGCCAGGGTGCCGGTGTACTCGGCATAGGCGTCGATCGACCCTTGCTCCAGCGCGCGCCACAGGATGCGGGTGCCGCCGAGCTGGCGCCGGTGCTCGACCTCGACCCCGGCCTGGCGCCCGGCGCCGGCGGCGATCTCGCCCAGCACCACCGCTTCGGTGAAGTTCTTCGAGCCGACCACCGCCTTGGCGTCTTCGGCGGCGGCCGGCAGGCCCAGCAGCGTGGCCAGTCCGCCCAGCGCGGCCATCGCGATCGCGCGCCAGCGCGCGCCCGGCGCCGTCACCGCGCCTCCTCCAGGGTGCGCTGCGCATGCAGGAACTGGCTCACGAAAGGGTCGGCCGGCGCCTCCAGCAGGCTGCGCGCGCTGCCTTCCTGCAGCACGCGGCCGCCGCGCATCAGCACCAGGGTATCGCCGAGGTAGGCGGCCTCGGCGACATCGTGGGTCACCAGCACCACGGTCTTGCCGAGCAGTGCGAACAGCTCGCGCATCTGCGTCTGCAACTCGTGGCGCACGATCGGGTCGAGCGCGCCCAGCGGCTCGTCCAGCAGCAGCACCGGCGGGTCCAGCAACAGCGCCCGGATCAGGCCCACGCGCTGGCGCTGGCCGCCGGACAGCTCGGCCGGGTAACGCGCCAGCAGCGCCTCCGGCAGCCGGCACAAGGCCGCCAGTTCGTGCAGGCGCGCGGCGATGCGCGGCCGCGCCCAGCCCAGCGTGCGCGCCAGCAAGGCGGCGTTGTCGCGCGCGCTCAGGTGCGGGAACAGCCCACCCTCCTGGATTACGTAGCCGATGCGCCGGCGCTGCGCCAGCAGGGTGGCGCGGCGCAGCGGCTCGCCCTGGAAGCGCACTTCGCCGGCGTCCGGCCATTCCAGCCCCAGCAGCAGGCGCAGCACGCTGGACTTGCCGGCGCCGCTGGGGCCGATCAGGGCAGTGGTGCGGCCCGGGGCGATGCGCAGATCGACCCGGTCCAGTGCCAGCGTGTCGCCATAGCGGCGGGTGACACCATGCAGTTCGAACATCGCCGCAGCATAGCCGCAGGCGGCGACCACGCCGCGCGAAGACATGGTCCGCTCAGCGGGCCGCGTCGGTCAGCAGGCCCAAGGTCGGTTTCGGCCGGGTCAGGTCGTACATCAGGCCGAAATGCGCCTCCGCGCCCTGCTGGTCCGGCTGGTCGAGCAGTTCGTAGAGATTGATCTCGGCGACCACGTCGGCGTAGTCGCTGCGCAACGTCTGCAGCAGCTCCGCCACGCTGTCGTAGCAGGCGCCGTCGCCGGGATGGCCGCCATCGGTGTTGCCGGTGTACACCTCGGCGCAGTTGAGCTCGTTGACGTACACCTTGGTGCCGTACTTCTGCGCGGCGGCGCGCAGTTGTCCGAGATACAGGTCCATCCAGTAGCCGCGTTCCCCGTGGAAGGCGTAGTAGTGGAAGCTGATCCGGTCGAAGTCGAAGCCGGCGGCCTTGGCCTGCTCCAGGAACCACAGCGAGCCGTTGCGGTCGCCGGGACAGCGCGCGTTGGCCGAATGGTCGTCGCTGTTGCAGGCGGTGATGTTGATGGTGAACTGCAGGCTGGCGCCCAACTCGTCGGAGGCCTGCTTCATGCCGCGGTACATGGTGGTCATCGCCGCGATCCGCGCCGGGGCGGCGGCGCGATCCAGGTCCTGCTCGTTGCCGATCTCCCAGATCTTGATGTCGCCGGCATAGCGCCGCGCCAGCGCGTAGCCGATCTCCTGCGACATCGGATACACCATCGGCCGCAGCGCGATGTCGTACTTGCGCGAGAGCTGCACCAACCGGTCGAGCACGGTGAAGTCGCGCGGGTCCACGTCGAACCGGTAGCTGCGCAGGTTGCGCTGGTCGAGCAGGCGGAACACCGCCTCGCTCTGGCTGAGCGGGTAGGCCTGGCGGCCGTCGTGACCATTGACCCCGTACACGATGGCCGGTGCCGCGGCGGCCGGGAGGGCGGCGGCGAAGACGGCGGCGAACAACCACAGCAGCGGGCGCAGGATGGGCATGGGCATGGTTCCCAGCGGATCGGCACGGAGGAGGCGTTCGGCAGCCTAGCAAGCCTGCGCAGCGGTCTGGCCGACAATCGCGCGGACTGGGGCGCGCGTCGCAGTCCGCGGCACCAGGCAGGCCCGGTGCCGTTGCGCCGCCGTGTGCCGGCGCGGAGCGGCCGGCTCTTGCAGGGGAGGGCAGCGACACGGCGGTGTCCCCCGGAACGCGACAGGGGCCTTGCGGCCCCTGTCGGTGTACATCGTGTCGGCGCGGTGGATCAGCGCTGTATCTGCGAATTGGACTGCCCGGTGGCGGCGGACTTCTCGCCGGCGAACGGGTTGAGCTTGCGGATCATCCACGGGTACTTCGGCCAGTTGCCGGTCAGCCACGGATGCTGCGGGTCGTTGAGCTCCAGCACGCGGCGCGCATCGGCGGCCAGGGTTTTGTTGCCCAGGTGGGTGTAGGCGTCGGCCAGCACCGCCACCGCGTCGTACTGGTACGCGCTCTGCGGGTAGGTCTCCAGCAGGTAGGTGGCGCGCGAGGCGGCCGACACCCAGGCATCGCGGCGCAGGTAGTACAGCGCGTTGTCCAGCTCGTGCTGGGCGAACACGTTGCGCAGGGCGATCATGCGCTCGCGCGCGTCGGCGGCGTAGCGGCTGTTCGGGTAGCGCTCGGCGACGGTGTTGAAGTCGGCGTAGGCCTGCTGCGGAGTGGACAGGTCGCGGCGGCTGGGGTCCAGCGACCACACCCGGCGCAGGAACACCGTGTCGCGGTTGGAGTTGGACAGCCCGCGCAGGTAGTACATGTAGGCGATGTTGCGCTGGGTCGGGTAGGTGCGGATGAAGCGGTCGATGGTCGACACCGCGTCGTCGTGCTTGCCGGCCTTGTACTGGGCGTAGGCGCTCTCGATCATCGCCTGCTCGGTGTAATTGCCGTACGGGTACTGCGCGATCAGCCGCTTGAAGCTGCTCTCGGCGCCGGCCCAGTTGCCGCTCTCCATCTGCGCATGCGCCTTCTGGTAGAGCTGCTCCACCGGCATGCCTTCCTCGGGGTTCTTCTTCTGACGGTGGCAACCCGTCGCCACGACCAGCGTGACCAGCAGCAGGGCGATGAAACGGACGTGCGCGGACAGCGGGACGGAGCGTCGGATCATGGGTTCGGGCGCGGCAGGGCAGGAATACGAAGGGGCGATGATAGCCTAGTGGCCTGTCCTGCGACTGACTACGGCCGCCGCGACCCCCTTTTCCGACCCAAGCCGTGCCCCTGCCATGCCCAATACCCCCCCGGACCTCCCCGAGGACGCCGTCAGCGACGGCCCGCGCCAGGCGCGCGTCCCCGACCACGCCGCCGGCCGCCGTTTCGACGCGGTGCTGGCCGAACTGTTCCCCGAATACTCGCGTTCGCGCCTGGCCGAATGGATCAAGTCCGGCGACGCCTTGCTCGACGGCGCGCCGGCGCGGCCGCGCGACCCGCTGCGCGGCGGCGAGATCGCCAGCCTGCACGCGGTGCTGGACACCCAGACCCACGCCCTGCCCGAGGACATCCCGCTGGAGGTGCTGTACGAGGACGACCAGGTCATCGTGCTGAACAAGCCGGCCGGGCTGGTCGTGCACCCGGGCGCCGGCAATCCCAGCGGCACCCTGGTCAATGCCTTGCTGTACCGCGACCCGGGGCTGTCGGCGCTGCCGCGCGCCGGCATCGTGCACCGCCTGGACAAGGACACCAGCGGCGCCATGGTGGTGGCGCGGACCCTGCAGGCGCATACCTCGCTGGTCGCGCAGCTGTCCGCGCGCGACGTGCACCGGCAATACCTGGCGGTGGTGGTCGGGGCGCTGGTCTCCGGCGGCACCGCCAACGCACCGATCGACCGCCACCCGCGCGACCGCCTGCGCATGGCGGTGCGCGAGGACGGCCGCGACGCGGTCACCCACTACCGGCTGCGCGAGCGCTTCCGCGCCCACACCGCGCTGGAGTGCCGCCTGGAGACCGGGCGCACCCACCAGATCCGCGTGCACATGGCGCACCTGAAGCACCCGATCGTCGGCGACCCGCTGTACGGCGGTCCGCTGAAGCTGCCCAAGGGCGCCAGCGAGGAACTGATCGGCGAACTGCGCGGCTTCAAGCGCCAGGCGCTGCACGCCGAGACCCTGGAGTTCAAGCATCCGCTCAGCGGCGAGCCGGTGCGCGCCACCGCGGCGGTGCCGGCCGACCTGCAGCAGTTGCTGGCCAGCCTGCGCGCCGATGCGCAGGCCGCCGCCGAGCGGGCACGGCGGTGAGCCGGGCCGCGGTGCGTGCATCCGGCGCCCCGGCGGGAGTGCCGGATTCGGCGCGCGCGCCGGCGGGCGGAGCGTGCCGCCGATGAGCGACTTCGCCTTGCCGGCCGACTGGCCGGCCCCGCCGCGGATCCACGCCCTGACCACACTGCGCGAGGGCGCCGGCGCCTCGCAGCCGCCGTTCGACCGGTTCAACCTGGGCAACCGCAGCGCCGCCGACGGCGACGACCCGGCTACGGTGCAGCGCAACCGCGACGAACTGGCGGCGCGGCTGGCGCTGCCGACGCCGCCGCACTGGCTGCGGCAGGTGCATGGCGTGCAGGTGCTGCGCTTCGACGGGCCGCCGCACGGCACCGGCATCGCCGCCGAGCCGACCGCCGATGCCGCGGTCACCGCCGAACCGGGCGTGGTGCTGGCGATCCTGACCGCCGACTGCCTGCCGGTGGTGTTCGCCGCGCGCGACGGCAGCGAGGTCGGCGCCGCGCACGCCGGCTGGCAGGGCCTGGCCGGTGGCGTGCTGGAGGCCACCGTGGCCGCGTTGCGCACGCCGCCGGCGCAACTGCAGGCCTGGCTGGGGCCGGCCGCCGGGCCGCAGCGCTACGAGATCGGCGTCGAGGTACGCGAGGCCTTCCTGCGCCACGCTCCGGCGGCGGCCAGCGCCTTCGTCGCCACCCGTCCCGGACACTGGTTGGTGGACCTGTACGCGCTGGCGCGGCAGCGCCTGGCCGCGGCCGGCATGGACCCGGCGCAGGTCTTCGGCGGTGGCCTGTGCACCATCGCCGATGCGCAGCGCTTCTACTCCTACCGGCGCGACCGCCGCACCGGCCGCATGGCGACCCTGGCGTGGATCGCGCCCTGACCGCGCCGCTGTTCGCGCAGGTGTTGGGGCCGGCATTCGCGCAGTTGCCGCCGGTGCTGCGCGCGCTGCACACCCCGTCGCCGCAGTCGCGCTATGTCGGCCAGGCCGCGGTGCAGCGCGGCCGCCATCGGCTGCTGCCGCTGTGCGCGTGGCTGGTGCGGCTGCCGCGCACCGGGCCGGCGACGCCGGTGGAGGTGGTGTTCCGCGCCGATGCCCGCGGCGAGCGCTGGGAGCGCCGCTTCGGTGCGCACGCCATGCCCTCGCGGCTGTGGCAGCACCGTGGCCGGCTGCGCGAGCGCCTGGGGGCGGTGGTGTTCGAATTCGCGCTGCGGGTCGATGGCGCCGGCATCGAATGGCGTGCGGCGCGGGCCTGGGCCTTCGGCGTGCTGCCGCTGCCGAAGCGCTGGCTGGCCGGCGTGCACTGCCGCGAAGACCAGCGCGACGGCCGCTACGCGTTCCTGATCGCGGTGACGCTGCCGTGGATCGGTCCGTTCATCCGCTACGAGGGCTGGCTTGCGCCGGCCTGAGCCAACGCCGGCCGTGGCGCCGGCGGCGCCGGAGGACACGGCCATCGTCGTGTTCGACGGGGTCTGCGCGTTGTGCAGCCGCTGGGTGCGGTTCCTGCTGCGCCATGACCGCCGCGGCCGCTACCGCTTCGCGGCGATGCAGTCGCCGCGCGGCAGCGCGCTGTTGCGCGAGCACGGGCTGGATCCGGCCGATCCGCTGTCGTTCCTGCTGCTGACCCGGCATGGCGCCTTGACCGACTCGGACGCGGCGATCGCGGTGATCGCCGGGCTCGGCGGGGGATGGCGCGGCCTCGCGGTGCTGCGCCTGCTGCCGCGGCGCTGGCGCGACGCCGGCTACCGTGTGTTGGCGCGCAATCGCCATCGCTGGTTCGGCACCACCGCGCAGTGTTTCCTGCCGGAGCCGCAGCAGCGCGCGCGTTTTCTGCAGTGAGCGCGCCGCGCGGACCGGCTCAGCCGGCGCCGCGCGCGAACGGCACCACCTTGCTGTCGGCACCGCCAGCGCGGCCGCTGTCGAGCCGGAACACGCCGACGGCGGTGGCCAGGCCGCCGGCCTGTTCCTCCATGCTGCGCGCGGCGGCGGTGGCTTCCTCGACCAGAGCGGCATTGCGCTGGGTCACTTCGTCCAGCTGCGCCACGGTGCGGTTGACCTGTTCGATGCCGCTGGACTGCTCGCCGCTGGCGGCGCTGATCTCGCCGATCAGGCCGGTCACCCGCTGCACCGAGCCGACGATCTCGTGCATGGTGGCGCCGGCGCGGTTGACCAGCGCGGCGCCTTCGCCGACGGTGCGGGTGGACGCCTCGATCAGGCCCTTGATCTCCTTGGCCGCATCGGCCGAGCGCTGCGCCAGCGAGCGCACCTCGGCGGCGACCACGGCGAAGCCCCGGCCCTGTTCGCCGGCGCGCGCCGCCTCCACCGCGGCGTTGAGCGCCAGGATGTTGGTCTGGAAGGCGATGCCGTCGATGACCCCGATGATCTCGCCGATGCGCTGCGAGGAGACGCTGATCGCGCGCATCGTCGCCACCACCTCGTCCATCACCTGGCCGCCGGAACCGGCGATCTCGCCGGTGTTCTGCACCAGGCCGTTGGCCTGCTGTGCGTTGTCGGCGTTCTGCTTCACCGCCGAGGTCAGTTCCTCCATCGAGCTGGCGGTCTCCTCCAGGCTCGCCGCCTGCTGTTCGGTGCGGTCGGACAGGTCGGTGTTGCCCGCGGCGATCTCCCCGGCGGCGCGGCGGATGGTCTCGGCCGCATCCTGGATGCCGACGATGATCTCGGTGAGCTTGGCGACGGTGCGGTTGGTGTCCTCGCGCAGGCGCGCGAACACGCCCTGCGCCTGGCCGTCGACGCGGTGGGTGAGGTCGCCTTCGGCCAGCGCCGCCAGCGCCCCGGCCAGTTCCGCCAGGTTGCTCTCCACCGCGTCGGCGATGCGGTTGACGCCGTCGGCCAGCGACTGGAGTACGCCGTCCATCGCCGCGGTGTCGATGCGCTGGCTGAAATCGCCGTGCGCGGCGGCCTCGATCACCGTCGCCAGCGCCTGTTCGGCGGCGACCTGCGCGGTCACCTCCTCCCATTGCGCGATGGTGCCCAGGCGGCGGCCGTCGGCGCCGTTGATCGGGCTGTACACGAAGTCGATCTGGCGGCCGAAGAACGGCGCGCGCACGCGCTTGGAGCCGGTCAGCGCGCGCATGCGGTCGATCGCTGCCTGGCTGTCCGGGTAGATGTCGCCGATGCTGCCGCCGACGAACTGTTCGGCGCGGAATTCCGGGCGGAAGCGCTGCACGTCCGGCTCGATGGTGCGCAGCATCTGCAGCAGCTTGCGGTTGGCGAAATGCACGCGGCCATCGTCGTCGGCGATGCGCACCATCGTGTCGAGATCGTCCAGCGCCTGGATCACGAAGCGGCCGTGACCTAGTTCCGCCTCGGTCTGCGCCTGGCGTGCGGCCAGCGCCTGTTGCGCGTTCTGCACCGCGCGCAGCAGGGCGACCTCGGTCGCGTCGCCGGCCAGCTCCACGCGGTGCTCGAAGCGGCCTTCGCCGAGCGCCTGCAGCGCCTGGGTGGCCCGGTCCAGGGAGCGCGGCGCGCCGCGTCTGCCGGCCCAGGTCAGCGCCGCGGCAATGGCGGCGGCGGCCAGCAGTGCCGGCAGCACTCGCGGCAGCGCCGATCCGGTCGGCCCGAGCGTGCGGCCGACGTGCACGGCATAGCCGGCCAGCGCCAACAGCACCAGCACCTGGGCCAGGGCGAACAGCGCCGGATGCGGGCGCAGCCGGGAGGGGAGGGACGGGCGGCGAGCGGCGGATGGCGAGGGCATGGTGTGCACCGGCTGGGAAACAACGGGCAACGCCGCAGGGGCGACGCGATCTCGCGGGGTACCCCAGTATCGGCGCATTGCGAGGCGTGCTTGATCGCCGGCGCCTGCCGTTCGTCGGAAACTTCACATGACCTGGACGCCTGCAGGCGGCTGCGCAAGGCGCGATGGCCTGGTGCACTGCAGTGGGGCGCGCCGCGAAGGGCACGCGCGCTGGCTGCTTGCGCGGACCTGGACCTCCATGCCCGGGCGGCCCATCGCCGTCACCGGCCGCAGGCGGCCGGTGACGGGTGGGCGTGGTGCGGGCGGCTTACTTGGCCGGCGCCGCGGTGTCGGGCAGGGTCCAGGCGATCACGCTGTCGCCGGCCTTGGTGTCCATGCGGTCATGGCCGCCGATGGCGGCGACGATGTACTGCTTGCCGCCGACGGTGTAGCTCAGCGGCGCGGCTTGCGGGCCGGCCGGCACGCGCACTTCCCACAGCAGCTTGCCGGTCTGGGTGTCGTAGCCGCGCAGGAAGTTGTCCAGCGCCGCGCCGATGAAGGTCACGCCGCCGGCGGTGGCCAGCGAGCCGCTGTTGTTCGGCGTGCCCAGCTCGAACTTCATCCTCGACGGAATGCCCATCGGGCCCTGGTCGTAGCCGGTGCCCAGCGGACGCCGCCAGATCACCTGCTGGGTGCGCAGGTCCACGCCGGAGATGTAGCCCCACGGCGGCGCCACGCACGGGGTGTTCAGCGGCGACATCCACGGTTCCTTGCGCGCGCCGTAGGGCAGGCCCTCCTGGGCCATGTAGCCGGGCGTCTTGCTCTTGCCGTTGAACACCGAGACCACGCCCAGCGCCTGCATTTCCTGTCGCGGGTACACGTGTTCGGTGTAGGGCAGGCGATTGCTGTTCATCACCATGATGCCGCGCTGCAGGTCCACCGACACGCCGCCCCAGTTGATGCCGCCGTGGTTGCCGGTGAAGGCCAGCGAGCCGCCCAGGCTGGGCGGGGTGAACATGCCCTCGTAGCGCAGCCGCTTGAACTGGATGCGGCAGACCAACTGGTCGAACGGGGTGATGCCCCAGGCGTCGGATTCGACCAGGGTCTCGTAGTCCTTGCTCGGCGCGCCGACGGTGTTGGGCATGCCCGGGGACACCGGTTGGGTCTTGGCGGTCCAGTCGCCGTGGTCGGTGCCCTGCGGCACCGGCATCTGCCGCACCGGCATGATCGGCGCGCCGGTTTCGCGGTCGAGCACGAACACCTGGCCGGACTTGGTGGCCTGGATCACCGCCGGGCGGGTGCCGCCGCCGGGGACCGGGAAATCCACCAGGTTCGGCTGCGGGCCGATGTCGTAGTCCCACAGGTCGTGGTTGACCGTGCGGAAATGCCAGCGTTCCTTGCCGGTGGCCGCATCCAGCGCGACCAGCGAGGCGGTGTATTCCTCTTCCTGCGGCGTGCGCTGCTTGCCGAAGAAATCGCCGGAGGCGTTGCCGGTGGGCAGGTAGACCAGGCCCAGCTGATCGTCGGCGGCCATCAGCGACCACACGTTCGGGGTCGAGCGGGTGTAGGTCTGCCCGGCCGGCGGGGCCGCATGGACCGCCGGGTTGCCCAGGTCCCAGGCCCAGCGCAGTTGTCCGCTGACCGCGTCGAAGGCGCGCACCACGCCGGACGGCGCGTCGCGCTCCTGGCCGTCGCGAACCTGCCCGGTGGGCTGGATCACCACGCCGCGCATCACCACCGGCGGCGAGGTCGGGCCGACGAAGCCCGGCTTGGTGTTGCCGGTGTCCTTGTTCAGGTCGACATAGCCATGCGTGCCGAAGCTGTCGCAGAGCTTGCCGGTGAGCGCGTCGAGCGCGCCCAGGCGGCCGTCCACCATCGGCCAGAAAATGCGCTTGGCGCATTCGGCGACCGGCGTGGTGGCCTCGAAGTAGGACACGCCGCGGCAGGTGGTGGCGGCGACGCCGGCCATCGCCTTGGGATCGGTGTGCGGATCGAAGCGCCAGCGTTCCTTGCCGGTGGTGGCCTCCACCGCGATCACCTTCTGCGTGGGCGTGCAGATGTAGACCAGGTCGCCGACCTTCAGCGGGGTGTTCTGGAACGCGTAGCCGAGCTTGGAGCCGGCCGGCTTGAGGTCGCCGGTGTGGAATTCCCAGGCGATCTTCAGGTCCTTGACGTTGTCCGGGGTGATCTGCGCGCCGGGGCTGTAGTGGTTGGACAGGTTGGACCCGGCATAGGCGGTCCAGTTGCCGGCATCGTGGTTGGCGGCGACGTTGCCGTCGGGGCTGTCCACCGTCGCGCGGCTGAAGGCGGCCTGCGGGCGTTGCGCGGCCAGGCCGGGGTCGGCCAGCTCGACGGTGCGCGGGAACAGCAGCGGCACGAACACCAGCGCCGCACCGAGCACCGGCAACACGCCGGCGACCAGCAGGTAGCCGATCCAGGAGACCGGCGCCAGGCGCCAGCGCGCGACCTTCCAGAACGGCAACAGCAGCAGGCCGAGCACCGAGACCATCGCCAGGCGCGGGATCAGCGCCCAGCCGTCCAGGCCGACCTCGGCCAGGGCCCAGGCGATGGTCGCGGCCAGGGTGACGCCGAACAGCCACAGGCCGGCGCGGCGGCCCAGCGCGAGCAGCAGGCCGGACGCGGCCAGCGCCACTCCGGCGAGCAGGTAGTACCAGGAGCCGCCGACGGCGACGAGTTGCCCGCCCATGACGGCGAGCGCGACGCCGATCGCGGCGATGAGGAGGGCATAGCCGGCGAACAACCAGCGGCCGGGGGCATTCGGTGGGGAAGAAACGGTCATGAGCAAAACATCCGACGAGGATCCCTGGCGCGTGGCGCGACTGGCGGCGTTACAGGCGGATCGTGGGGGGGAGGGGCGATGGCGGGGTCGCGAGGACGGCGCGCATCGCAAGACAGCGAGCGCGTCTGCGCCGTTTCGAAACGCACGGAAAGGCGCAGCGCCCGCCTATTTTAGGCGGCGCCGGTGGTCGGGCGGTGATGGCATGCGGAACACTGCGTCATGCGGCGCCTTGGCGCCGCCGCAGGGCGTTGGCGCGCGGCGCGCGGGCTGCGCGCCGCGTCGGTCGTGCAGGGCCGCGCTTACCGGAGGCTTTCCAGCGCCTGCAGATAGCGCTGGCGCCAGGCGTTGATGTCGTGCTTGCGCAGGTGGTCCATCATCGCCTGCCAGCGTTCGATGCGCTTGGGCTTGGGCAGCGACGCGCCGGTGGCGATGGCGTCGGCGACACCGTCCAGGTCGTGCGGATTGACCAGCAGCGCCTCCTTCAGTTCGTCGGCGGCGCCGGCCAGCAGCGACAGCACCAGCACGCCGGGATTCTCCGGATCCTGCGCGGCCACGTATTCCTTGGCCACCAGGTTCATGCCGTCGCGCAGCGGCGTCACCAGGCCGACCTGCGCGGCGCGGTAGAAGCCGGTCAGGGTGGCATGGGTGAAGTTGCGGTTGACGTAGCGCAGCGGGGTCCAGTCCGGCTCGGCGTGGCCGCCATTGATGTGACCGGCGATCTGTTCGAGCTGGTTGCGCAACTGCTTGTATTCGGTGACGTCGCCGCGCGAGACCGGCGCGATCTGCAGGTAGGTCAGGCTGCCGCGCTGGTCCGCATGCCGCTCCAGGTAGCGCTCGAAGCCGAGGAAGCGTTCCGGCAGGCCCTTGGAGTAGTCCAGCCGGTCCACGCCGATCGCCAGCTGGCGATCGCGCAGGCTGCTGCGCAGGTCGCGCACCGCCGGCTTGGACATCGCCGCGCGCGCCTGCTGCGCGATCAGTTCGGTGTCGATGCCGATCGGGAACATGGCCGCGCGGAAACGGCGCCCGCCCGGCGCTTCCAGCAGGCCGTCCTTGATCACCTTGCCGCCGCCGAACAGGCGCACGTAGGCCTGGAAGCGGTCGACGTCGCGGCGGGTCTGGAAGCCGATCAGGTCGTAGGCGTAGAAGCCGGAGAACAGCCGCGCGTGGTCCGGCAGCGCCTGGATCAGGTCGGCCGAGGGGAACGGCACGTGCAGGAAGAAGCCGATGCGGCAGCCGATGCCGCGCTCGCGCAGCAGCGAGGCCAGCGGGATCAGGTGATAGTCGTGGATCCACACCGTGTCGTCCTCGCGCAGCAGCGGCGCGAGCTTGTCGGCGAACATGGCGTTGACCCGGCGATAGCCCTCGCGGGTGGCGCGGTCGTAGTCGACCAGGTCCAGGCGGAAGTGCAGCAGCGGCCACAGCGTGCGGTTGGCGAAGCCGTTGTAGTATGCGTCCAGGTCGGCGCGATTGAGGTCCATGGTGACGAAGCGGATGTCGCCCTGGGTCTGTTCGTGCATGGCGCCGCTGTCGCCGCGCACGGTCTTGCCGCTCCAGCCGAACCACACGCCGCCGCGCTCCTTCAGCGCCGCCAGCAAGCCCACCGCCAGGCCGCCGGCGCGGTTCTCGCCGGGCAGCGCCACACGGTTGGAGACCACCACCAATCTGCTCATGACGCCTCCTGCCAACTACGCGACAAGCGCATGGCGGCGATGATCAGGCCGACATGCGAGTAGGTCTGCGGGAAATTGCCCCAGGCTTCGCCGTTGTCGAAGGCCAGGTCCTCCGACAGCAGGCCCAGGTGATTGCGTCGGGCCAGGATGCGCTCGAACAGCTCGCGCGCCTCCTCCTTGCGGCCGATCGCGGCCAAGGCGTCGATGTACCAGAACGTGCAGATGGTGAAGCTGGTTTCCGGTTCGCCGAAATCGTCCGGCGCCACGTAGCGGTACAGCGCATCGCCATGCTTGAGGTCGCGGCCGATCGCCTCGACCGTGGCGACGAAGCGCGGATCGTCCGGGGCGATGAAGCCGATGTCGGCCAGCAGCAGCAACGAGGCGTCCAGCCGGTGGCCGTTGAAGGTGTCGGTGAAGTGTCCCAGCTCCGCGCTCCAGGCGTCGGCGAGCACGCGCTCGCGGATCCGGTCGGCACGGTCGCGCCAGTGCGCCACGCGTTCTTCCAGGCCCAGCCGCGCGGCGATCTTGGCCAGGCGGTCGCAGGCGGCCCAGCACATCGCGCTGGTGTAGGTGTGCACCTCGGCGCGGCCGCGGAATTCCCACAGGCCGGCGTCGGGCACGTCGTGCAGCGCGAAGGCGCGCTCGCCCAGCGGCTCCAGGCGCAGGAAGGTGTGGGCGTCGCCTGGGTCCTTCAGGCGCAGGTCGAAGAACAGTTGGGTGGAGGCCAGCACCACGCTGCCGTACACGTCGTGCTGCTTCTGGATCCAGGCCAGGTTGCCGCGCCGCACCGGGCCCATGCCGCGGTAGCCGGCCAGCGACTCGACCTCGTGTTCCTCCAGCGCCGCCTCGAAGCCGATGCCGTACAGCGGCTGCAGGCTGCCGTCGGTGGTGGCGATGTTGAAGATGTAGCCGAGGAACTGCTCCATGGTGCGGGTGGCGCCGAGCCGGTTCAGCGCGCGCACCACGAAGGCGGCGTCGCGCAGCCAGCAGTAGCGGTAGTCCCAGTTGCGCGGGGTGTCCGGCGCTTCCGGGATGGAGGTGGTCATCGCCGCGATGATCGCGCCGCTGTCCTCGTACTGGCACAGCTTCAGGGTGATCGCGCTGCGGATCACCGCGTCCTGCCAGTCCAGCGGCACCGACAGGTAGCGCACCCACTCGCGCCAGTATTCCTCGGTGCGTTCCTGCGCTTCCTGGATGTAGCCGGTCAGCGAGCGGGTCAGCGATTCGTCCACGCCCAGCATCAGGTTGACCGGGTGGTTGAGCACGAACGGCAGCTCGTCGCGGATGAAGCGCACCGGCACGTCGGTGGTCAGGCGCAGGGTGAAGTCCGGCAGCAGCCAGCGCACGTGGTTGCTGCCCCAGGTACGCTCCGGCTGGCGCGCGCCCCAGTCGGCCAGCGGCCGCGCGCGCACGCGGATGCGCGGGTTGCCGGCCAGCGGCCGCACCTGGCGGATGATGCTGACCGGGCGGTAGAAGCGCCCGTGGTTGCGCCAGCGCGGCGCGAAGTCGATGACCTCCACCGCGCCGCCGTGGGCGTCGCGCAGCACCGTGCGCAGGATCGCGGTATTGGCCAGGTAGTGCTGGTCGCTGTCGACGAAGTCTTCCAGCTCGATGCTGAAATCGCCGCCGGGGTGCGCGCGTGGCGACAGCAGCGCGCAGAACGCCGGGTCGCCGTCGAAGGCCGGCAGGCAGCTCCACACCACGCTGGCCCGTTTGTCGATCAGGGCGCCGAAGCTGCCGTTGCCGATGACGCCGAGGTCGAGATTGGGGGAACTCATGGAGCGGGCGGGTCCTTGTGCGGGAGCAGTGGGGGCGGCGGTCATGGGGTGGGCGCGGAGGGGCGCGGCGGTGTCCTCATCCGGCGTTATCGCGCAGCCAGGCGTGTACGCCGCGTGGATCGGGCAGCGCATAGGTGGCGGCGCTGTCGGCGCGGGTGCCGACCAGCACGCTCCAGCCACCGGCCTGGTTGGCCGCGGCGAAGCCGAATTCGTCGGTGAGATCGTCGCCGACGAACACCGGGCGGCGGCCGCGGAACGGCGGCTGCTGCAGCAGCGTGGTCAGCGCCACGCCCTTGTCGCTGCCTTCGGGCACGAACTCGACCACGTGGTCGCCGGGCTGCAGCCGGTAGCCGGGCAGGTCGCCGATCTGGGCATGGGCGAACGCCAGCACCGCCTCGCCCGCGCCCGGCGCCGCGCGCCAGTGCAGGGCCAGGCTGGCGCCCTTGTCCTCGACCAGGACGCCCGGATGCGCCTGGTGCAGGTGCGCGGCGCGCGCATGCAGCGCATGCAGCCACGCCGAGGTGTCGGCGGGCATCGCCGCTTGCGCGTCGGCGTCGCTGCGCAGCTCGTGGCCGTGCAGGCCGGCGGCGGGCAGCCGCAGCGGCGCGAACAAGCGATCCAGCTGCGCCAGCGGACGTCCGCTGACCAGCGCCACCGCGCCACCGAGGCGCTGGTGCAGGCGGCCGACCGCCTCACGCACCTCGGGCAGCAACTGCACCTGGTCGGGGCGTTCGGCAAAGGCGATGAGGGTGCCGTCCACGTCCAGGAACAATGCGCAGGCATCGTCCAGGCGCGGCGGCGGCGGTCGGAGGGGGAGCGCGTCTGCCATTTGTTCATGATGAACGAGACAGCGTTAGCGCCAGGTGGATTGGTGGGGGGCCGGGAAACGGGAATGGGGAAACGGGAATGGGAGGAGCAAAAGCGGGGCCTGCGCGCGCTGCTGTTGCTTTTACCCATTCCCGATTCCCGACTCCCCAATCCCGGCACCTTCGTCAGAAGGTGTACCGCACCCGCCCATAGTAGTAAGCGCCATTGCTGCCGATCGGCGACAGCACGTCGTAGGGCAGGTTGCCGAAGTAGGCGATGTCCGGCTTGGAGCGGTCGGCGTAGGCGTCGGTGAGGTTCTGCCCGCCCACGGCCACGCTCCACTGCGGGGTGAGGTGGTATTCGACCTCGGCGTCTAGTTGCCACTTGGCGCTGTAGGTCTGCTGCGGGGCGAAGCCGTCGCCGAAGTCGAACACGCGGGTGGCGCTGCCGTAGCGGGTCACCCGGGTCTGCAGCGACCAGCGCGCGTCGCTCCAGTTCGCCGCCAGCTGCGCGCGGGTGCGCGGTGCCGCGTCGGTCAGGGTGTTGCGCTCCTCCACGCCGAACAGCACGTAGTCCGGATTCAGCGCCAGCAACTGCGCCGGCGTGGCCACCACGTTCTCCAGTTCGGTCTTGGCGTAGCTCCAGGTGCCGGTCAGCTGCAACTGGCCGTCGCCCAGCGCCTGCCGCCAGTTGCTGACCAGTTCGGCGCCGCGGGTGCGGGTGTCGGCGGCGTTGACGAAGAAGCTGGCGCTCTGCAGGCCAGTGATGCCGAAGCGTTGCGCGACGAAGTCGGTCAGGGCGTCGCCGTCGATGCTTTCCGACAGCGCGATGCGCTTGTCGATGTCGATCTGGAACAGGTCCAGCGACAGGTCGAAGTGGCTGCCGACGCGGCTGGTGAAGCCCAGGCTGTAGTTGCGCGACTTCTCCGGCTGCAGCGAACGGGCGCCCAGCGCCTGCGCGATCGGGTTGTCGACCGAGAGCAGGCGGCCCTGCAGCAGCTGGCCATTGGCGTTGTAGCCGGTGGAGCTGGCTTCGTAGCCGATCTGGCTCAACGACGGCGCGCGGAAGTTGTTGGAGATGGCGCCGCGCAGAGCGAACGCCGGGACGAACTCGTAGCGCGCGGCCAGCTTGCCGGTCAGTTCGCCGCCGAAGTCCTGGTAGTGCTCGTAGCGCGCGGCCAGGTCGGTGGAGAACTTGTCGCCGAACTGGCTGGACAGGCTGGCGTAGAGGCTGGCGACGTTGCGCGACAGGTCGGCCGCATCCTGCGGGGTCAGGCCGCCGCCGGCCTGGGCGCCGGTGGGGCGGTCGGTGTAGGGACCGGCGGCGTAGCTGGCCGGGTCGCCCGGACGGGTGCGGTAGTGCTCGCGGCGCAGCTCCACGCCGGTGCCCAGGGTGTGGGTGGCGCCGGCGGCGTCGAAGCCGCGGCTCAGGTCGAGGTTGGCCACGCCCTGTTCGAAGGCGTAGTCGCCGGTCTTGAAGCGGGTGGGACTGCCCGGGCCCAACGAGGCGTTGAGCGAGTGCTTGAGCCGGTAGGTGAAGTCGTTGCGGCCGTAGTCGAGGCTGGCGTCGTAGGCCCATTCGCCCCACTGCCCGCGCGCGCCGAGCACCGCCTGCAGGTCGCGGTTCTCGCCCAGCGACACCGGGCGGTAGCCCTGTGGATACACCTGGGTCCAGTTGGCGCTGCCGTCGGGGTAGCGGAAGTAGTTGTCGCCCTGCGTGTCGCGCTGGTTGTAGGTGCCGAAGGCATAGACCTCGCTGCCCTGGCCGAACGGCAGCTTGCCGTTGAGCCAGGCGTTGAGGTCCTTGCTGGCGCCGTCGCCGAGCGCGTAGTTGCGCTTGCCGGCCAGGGCCAGGTTGGCCGGGGTCTGTTCCTCGAACGAGGGGATCTGGTCGAAGCCGGCGCGGTTGGTGGCCTCGTGGTTCTTCAGTTCCAGGCCGACCTTGAAGAAGCCGCCGTCCTCGCCCAGGCGCGTGCCGACCTTGCCGCTGGCATAGCCGGTCTGGCCGTCGGTGAGGGTGCGGTGGATCGGCTTGACGTCGGTGTGGTTGGCGCCGTAGCTGGCTTCCAGCGCGCCGCTGTCCGGATCGTCGTCAAGGATCACGTTGATCACCCCGGCCACCGCGTCGGAGCCGTACTGCGCGCCGGCACCATCGCGCAGCACCTCGATGCGCTTGATGGCGCTGATCGGAATGGCGTTGAAGTCCACCGGGGTGGTGCCCTTGCCGATCTTGCTGTCGGTGTTGACCAGCGCCGAGGTGTGGCGGCGCTTGCCGTTGACCAGCACCAGCACCTGGTCCGGCGAGAGTCCGCGCAACTGCGCGGCGCGCACGTGGTCGGCACCGCCGGAGTTGGACTGGCGCGGGAAGTTGAACGAGGGCAGCAGCGCCTGCAGCGCGCTGCCGAGTTCGCCGTTGACCACGCCGGCCTTGCGGATGTCCTCGGCGCTGAGCACGTCCACCGGCGCGGTGGATTCGAGCACGGTGCGGCCGCTGGCGCGGGTACCGGTCACGATCACCGTGTCCAGATTGGTCGCGGCGGCCGGGGCGGCGTCCTGGGCGAAGGCGGGGGCCGCCAGGGCCAGGGCGATGGCCAGGCTCAACGGCCTGACGAACGGGGACGACATGGGGGGTTCTCTCCTGAAACGAAGACCATCAAGACCGGCCGCGCCGGCCATGGCCGCGACTGGGGTCGGTAAAGGTTGCTGCATCCATCCGGATGAAGCGATATATTAGCCTGACGTTAAGGCGATGTGCGAGCCGCGTGTTCGGTGCTGTGGGGCATGAACTCATGCCCGGCGGTTATCCGGTGCCGGTCCGCGCCTGACCTACGATCGCGTGTTCCCTTCCCCTTCCGACCGAGACCCTGCCGATGCTGCTGCGTGCCCCGTTGATCGCCGTCCTCCTGGCCCTGAGCGCCTGCGCCAGCGTCGCGCCGTCTGCGTCGTCCGCGCCGAGCAAGGTCAGCGCCACGCTGCAGGGCGATGCCGCGCGTCCGGCGCAGGCCAGCGGCTGGGTGCGCAGCGAGCTGTATTTCGGTGTGGGCGAGGAGAGCGGCCCGGCCGACCGCCCGCAGGCCGAGCCGATCAGCGAGGCGCGCTGGCGCGCGTTCCTGGACAAGGAGGTCACGCCGCGCTTTCCCGATGGCCTGACCGTGTTCGATGCCTACGGGCAGTGGCTGTTCCGCGGCGCCAAGGAGCCGAACCGGCTCAACACCAAGGTGCTGGTGATCCTGCACGAGGACACCCCGCCGCGCCGCGCCGACATCGAGGCGATCCGCCTGGCGTGGAAGCAGGCCACCGGCCACCAGTCGGTGCTGTGGGCGCGGCAGGCGGTGGACGTGTCGTTCTGACGGCGGGGATTCGGCAATGGGGATGACCAGCCGTTCGGCTGTGGAAAGCCGGGATTCGCAAGCGCGGGGGCTGCGGTGAGTGCCGCGCCGTTGGTGATCCGACCGGGGGAGCTGGACGACCCCGCGGTGCGGGGATTGTTGGAGTACCACCTGCAGCAGATGCATGCGCAGTCGCCGCCGGGGAGCGTGTACGCGCTGGACCTGTCCGGTCTGCGGCATCCGCGGATCCAGTTGTGGAGCGTGTGGCGCGACGAGGCGCTGGTCGCGGTCGGCGCGTTGCGGACGCTGGACGATGGCGGCGGCGAACTGAAGTCGATGCGCACGCATCCGGCGTTCCTGCGCCAGGGCGCGGCCGCGGCGCTGCTCGAACACCTGATCGCGGTCGCCCGCGCCGAGGGCCTGCAGCGGCTGAGCCTGGAGACCGGCAGCGGCGCGGCGTTCGAGGCGGCGCTGGCGCTGTACCGCCGGCACGGCTTCCGCAACGGACCGGCGTTCGGCGACTACGTGCCGAGCGCGTTCAACCAGTTTCTGCACCTGCCGCTGTAGCCGCCGCGGCGCGCCATGCGCCGCGGCCGGAAAACGGCATCTTGCGCGTGCGCCGGTCCGCCGGCGCCACTTGCGCTTACCATCCCTCGACCCCCCACGCCGCCACTGCCCGCATGTCCAGTCCCGCTCCCGTTTCGCCGCGCCCGCGCTGGTTCGTCGCCGGCGACCTCAACGGCTTCTTCGGCCTGGTGGTCGATAACCTGTCGATCCTCGGCTTCATCACCCTGGCCCTGGTCGGCCTCTTCCAGTTCCCCGCCGAGGTGATCTACACCCGGATGATTCCGGGCACCGCGTTCGGCGTGCTGGTCGGCAACCTGCTGTACACCTGGATGGCGCGGCGGCTGGCCGCGCGCAGCGGGCGCAGCGACGTCACCGCGATGCCGCTGGGCCTGGACGCGCCGACCAGCATCGGCATGGCCCTGCTGGTGCTCGGCCCGGCGTTCGTGCGCTACAAGCAGCAGGGCCTGGACCCGCAGGCCGCGGCGCTGGCCACCTGGCACCTGGGCATGGCCGCGCTGGTGGTGATGGGCGCGCTGAAGACCGTGCTGTCGTTCTTCGGCGACGCGGTCACCCGCGCCTTGCCGCGCGCCGCGCTGCTGGGCTCCATCGCCGGCATCGCCATCGTGCTGATGGGCTTCCTGCCGCTGCTGGAGACGCTGCGCACGCCGCTGGTCGGGCTGGTGGTGCTGGGCCTGCTGCTGTACGTGCTGATCGCCAAGGGCCGGCTGCCGTGGCGCCTGCCCGGGGTGCCGCTGGCGCTGGCGCTGGGCACCGGCCTGTACTACTGGGCCAATGCGGCCGGCTTCGGCATTCCCGGCCACCAGACGCCGCAGTGGATCGCGCCGCAGCTGGTGCTGCCGTGGCCGAGCCTGGGTTTCGTCGCCGGCCTGGCCGACACCGTGCCGCTGCTGCCGCTGCTGTTGCCGTTCGGCCTGCTGATGGTGGTCGGCGGCATCAACGTCAGCGAAAGCGCGCGCGCCGCCGGCGACGACTACCGCACCCGCGACATCCTGCTGGTCGAGGCCGGCGCGACCCTGATCGCCGGCGTCTGCGGCGGCGTCGCCCAGACCACGCCGTACATCGGCCAGCCGGCCTACAAGCACATGGGCGCGCGCAGCGGCTACACCTTGCTCACCGGCCTGTTCATCGGCCTGGGCGGCATGCTCGGCCTGGTCGCCGGCCTGGTGCAGTGGCTGCCGATGGCGGTGCTGGCGCCGATCATCGTCTACGTCGCCATCGACATCACCACCCAGGCGTTCCAGGCCACGCCCAAGCGCCACGCCGGGGCGATGGTGCTGGGCTTCCTGCCGTCGGTGGCCTACCTGCTGGCGATCAAGGCGCCGGGCTGGATCGCCCCGGACCAGCTGGCCAAACTCACCACCACCCTCGACGGCCACGGCCTGCCGGAGCTGGCGGTGATCCTGACCCTGGGCAACGGCTTCATCATCACCGCGATGCTGTGGATCGCCACGGTGGCGGCGATGGTCGACGGCCGCCTGCGCCGCGCCGCCGTGTGCCTGCTGGTGGCGGCCGGGCTGACCCTGTTCGGGCTGATCCACTCGGTCGATCCGCGCGGCGGCCTCTACCTGCCGTGGACGCTGAGCGGCGTGCCCAAGCTGATCGCCTGGCAGTTCGTCGGCGGCTACCTGGTGCTGGCCGCGCTGCTCGGCCTGCTGTCGCTGCAGAAGCCGCGGGCGGTGCTGGTGGAGTGAGCGCGCTGCGGCGCGCTTGCCGCCCTGCGTGCGCTGGCAGTGCGGCCACAGCTGGATCGCACGGCGGCCGTGGTCGCCGCGCTGCTGGCGCGCACCGCCACCGTCCGCTGGACATCGCCTCGACGCGGCGCTGCTCGCGGCGCGACGTTTAGGCCCGCGGCCCGCGACACCCTGGCGCACCGAGGCGTGCTGGCGTTGACGGTGCCCTGGGTGATGTGCGCCGGTGATGTGCGCCGAGACTGAACGCCGGCCATCCCGCGCTGGAACCGGCGGGTGCCTTGGCGGTCACACCTCCATTGTCCGATGGAGATGTGCATCCCATGCAGCCGCGTCACTCGTTCTGGCCGTGGATCCTGGTCGCCGTGCTGGTGGCCGCCGCCGCGGCCTGGTTGTTCCGCGACAACATCGCCGCGCTGTGGCCCGCTGCGGCACCGGCGCCTGCCGCGGTCGCACCTGCGCCTGCCGCGACCCCGCCTGCGGCGCCTGACGCGCCCGCCGCGGCCACGGCGCCACCGCCGATCCAGCACCCGATTAATCCCGCGGAAGCCGCCGATGCGGCGATTCCGGCGCTGGCTGCCAGCGACGATGCGGCCTGGGCGGCGCTGAGCGCGCTGGCCGGCGGCGATGCGCCGCTGGCGCTGCTGGTGCGCGACCACCTGATCCAGCGTCTGGTGACCATGGTCGACAACCTGACCCAGCACCGCGTCACCTCGCGTGCGCTGGCGCTCAAGCAGGTGCCGGGCGAGTTGCAGGTGAGCACCGATGCCAGCGGCGCCAGCGTCATCGCCGACGCCAACGCACAGCGCTATGCGCCCTACGTGGAGGCGTTCACCCGCGCCGATCCGGGCACCGCGGTGGCGGCCTATCGGCGCTTCTATCCGCTGTTCCAGCAGGCCTACGTGGAACTGGGCTATCCGCAGGGCTACTTCAACGACCGCCTGGTGCAGGTGATCGACCACCTGCTGCAGACCCCGACGCCGACCGCGCCGCTGGCGGTGGAGATCGATCCGGCGCGCGGCAAGTACCGTTTCGTCGACCCGGCGCTGGAATCGCTGTCGATCGGACAGAAGGCGCTGCTGCGCATGGGCCCGACCCAGGCCGCGGCGGTGAAGGCGCAGTTGCGCGCCGTGCGCGAGGCGCTGACGCGGACCTGAGCGATGCGGCAGGCCGTCAGCGCGCGCCGCACGGTGCGGCCGCGTCTGCCGGGTCTGCCGGTGTTTTCGTAGGAGCGGCTTCAGCCGCGACAGGCGTTCCCGATGATGCCTGTCGCGGCTGAAACCGCTCCTACGGGAAAGCGTGCGCATCCACGCCCGATGATGCGCCCTTGTGGGAGGGACTTCAGTCCCGACGCGCTACACCATCCCTGTCTTTGCCAAGTGGGCTATCGCCACTGCCGCGCGGCTGTCTTCCAACGGACGCGGCAGGCCGACGCCGGACGTCCAGCCCCGCTCACCCATCCAGCTCGGGGTAATGCCGGAAGATGC
The DNA here is from genome assembly GCF_056725085.1 of Xanthomonas sp. NCPPB 901. Classification (NCBI taxonomy): domain Bacteria; kingdom Pseudomonadati; phylum Pseudomonadota; class Gammaproteobacteria; order Lysobacterales; family Lysobacteraceae; genus Xanthomonas; species Xanthomonas sp. NCPPB 901. The sequence continues at coordinate 1,412,550 of NZ_CM161511.1, forward strand.
CGTTCTCGTTGAACGGCAGGCGCCGCGGCGAGCCCAGGTAGGCAGCGATGGCCGGGCGCTCGCACACACGCTGCTGCAGGGCGCGCAGCCGCGGCAGTTTCGGCGACAGTTTTTTCATCGCCTGCGGGAAGGCGTAGTCCAGCCCGCTCATCAGCTGGAACAGCGACAGGTCCACGTAGGAATGCTCGCGCAGCGCGTGGCGCCCGCCGCCCTGGTCCAACACCTGTTCGAAATAGCCCAGGAACTTCGGCAGCCTGTGCTTGCGCAGGTCCTCGGCGCGCCGCTGCGCTTCGGCCTTCTGGTCTTCGTAGTACAACCCGCTGGCGATCGGGTGGTGGCTGTCATGCACCTCGGCGACCATGTCGGCGATGGTCAGTTGCAGTTGCAGCGCCTGCAGCCGCCGCGCCTCGCTGTCCGGCACCAGGCCCAGCGGCGGGCCGAGGTAATGCAGGATGTTGGCAACCTGGGCGATCACCAGCCGGCCGGCCTTGAGGAATGGCGGTGCGAATGGCCGCGCGCCGGCATGGGCGCCATCGAGGAAGGGCTGCATCGCCGCGTCGCCCTGCTCGCGGGCGACGTCGCGATAGCCGGCGCCGGCGTCCTCCAGCGCCAGCCGCACGAACTCGCCGCGGCCCTGGATGCCGGTCCAGTAGTACAGCTCATAGTGCATGGCGGCTCCTGCGCGTTGGGAACTATCCGCCGAGAGTAGCCGGGGTTCCGGTAGCGGTGTGTGACCGTCGGCGGTCAGCTTGCGGCGTGCGACACACCGCGTCGCGGCGGCCTTGCGAACCGTATACGGATGTGCTCGGCGGCCTTGAAACAGGGGCGGCCAGCCGCATTTCGTTGGGATGCCGGCGCAGCCGGCCCTTAATCCCTCAGAGGACTTCCCGATGCGGATGGACAAGCTCACCTCGCGGTTCCAGCAGGCGCTGGCCGACGCGCAGTCGTTGGCCGTGGGCCGCGACCACACCATCATCGAGCCGGTGCACGTGTTCGTCGCGCTGCTCGACCAGGCCGGCGGCAGCACCCGGCCGTTGCTGGCGCAGGCCGGCGTCAATGTGCCGGTGCTGCGCGAGCGGTTGAGCGAGGCGCTGGAGAAGCTGCCCAAGGTCAGCGGCCAGCCCGGCAACCTGTCGATGGGCAACGACCTCAGCCGCCTGCTCAACCAGACCGACAAGCTGGCGCAGCAGCACAACGACCAGTTCATCGCCAGCGAGTGGTTCGTGCTGGCCGCCGTCGACGACGCCGGCCCGTTGGGCCTGGCGCTGCGCGCCGCCGGCGCCGACAAGAAGAAGCTCGAGGCGGCCATCGACAAGTTGCGCGGCGGCGAGACCGTGCAATCGGAGAACGCCGAGGAACAGCGCCAGGCGCTGGAGAAGTACACCATCGACCTCACCGCACGCGCCGAGAGCGGCAAGCTCGATCCGGTGATCGGCCGCGACGAGGAGATCCGCCGCACCGTGCAGGTGCTGCAGCGGCGTACCAAGAACAACCCGGTGCTGATCGGCGAGCCCGGCGTCGGCAAGACCGCCATCGTCGAAGGCCTGGCCCAGCGCATCGTCAACGGCGAGGTGCCGGAAGGCCTGCGCGGCAAGCGCGTGCTGTCGCTGGACATGGGCGCGCTGATCGCCGGCGCCAAGTTCCGCGGCGAGTTCGAGGAGCGGCTCAAGGGCGTACTCAACGACCTGGCCAAGAACGAAGGCCAGATCATCCTGTTCATCGACGAACTGCACACCATGGTCGGCGCCGGCAAGGCCGACGGCGCCATGGACGCGGGCAACATGCTCAAGCCGGCGCTGGCGCGCGGCGAACTGCACTGCATCGGCGCCACCACCCTGGACGAGTACCGCAAGTACATCGAGAAGGACGCCGCGCTGGAGCGGCGCTTCCAGAAGGTGTTCGTGGGCGAGCCGTCGGTGGAGGACACCATCGCCATCCTGCGCGGGCTCAAGGAGCGCTATGCGGTGCACCACGGCGTGGAGATCACCGACCCGGCGATCGTCGCCGCGGCCACGCTGTCCCACCGCTACATCACCGACCGCCAGCTGCCGGACAAGGCCATCGACCTGATGGACGAGGCCGCCAGCCGCATCCGCATGGAGATCGACTCCAAGCCGGAGGAACTGGACCGCCTGGAGCGGCGCCTGATCCAGCTCAAGATCCAGCGCGAGATGCTGAAGAAGGAGAAGGACGAGGCCTCGCGGCAGCGCCTGGCCGACCTGGAAAGCGACATCGACAAGCTCGAGCGCGAGTTCTCCGACCTGGAGGAGGTGTGGAAGTCGGAGAAGGCGGCGCTGCAGGGCGCGACCAAGATCAAGGAGCAGATCGAGCAGGCGCGGGTCGAGCTGGAGGCGGCGCAGCGGCGTCAGGACTACGCCAAGATGAGCGAGATCCAGTATGGCCTGTTGCCGAATCTGGAGAAGCAGCTTGCCGCGGCCAACGAAGCCGAACAGCACGACTTCAAGCTGGTGCAGGACCGCGTGACCGCCGAGGAGATCGCCGAGGTGGTGTCGCGCTGGACCGGCATCCCGGTCAGCAAGATGCTCGAGGGCGAGCGCGACAAGCTGCTGCGCATGGAAGAAGAACTGCACCAGCGCGTGGTCGGCCAGGAAGAGGCGATCAAGGTGGTGTCCGACGCGGTGCGCCGCTCGCGCGCCGGCCTGTCCGATCCGGACCGGCCCAGCGGCTCGTTCCTGTTCCTGGGCCCCACCGGCGTCGGCAAGACCGAGCTGTGCAAGGCGCTGGCCGAGTTCCTGTTCGACAGCAGCGACGCGATGATCCGCATCGACATGAGCGAGTTCATGGAGAAGCATTCGGTCTCGCGGCTGATCGGCGCGCCGCCGGGCTACGTCGGCTACGAGGAAGGCGGCTACCTCACCGAGGCGGTGCGGCGCCGGCCGTACTCGCTGATCCTGCTCGACGAGGTCGAGAAGGCGCACAGCGACGTGTTCAACATCCTGCTGCAGGTGCTCGACGACGGCCGCCTCACCGACGGCCAGGGCCGCACCGTGGACTTCCGCAACACCGTCATCGTGATGACCTCCAATCTGGGCTCGCACCAGATCCAGGAGCTGAGCGGCGACGGCAGCGCCGAGGCCTACACGCAGATGAAGGCGGCGGTGATGGGCGTGGTGCAGGCGCATTTCCGCCCGGAGTTCATCAACCGCCTGGACGACATCGTGGTGTTCCATCCGCTGGACAAGGCGCAGATCAAGGCGATCGCGCGCATCCAGCTGCACGGCCTGGAGAAGCGCCTGGCCGAGCGCGGGCTGAAGATCGAGCTGAGCGACCGCGCGCTGGAGCTGCTGGGCAACGTCGGCTTCGACCCGGTGTACGGTGCGCGTCCGCTCAAGCGCGCGATCCAGGCGCAACTGGAGAACCCGCTGGCGCAGCAGATCCTGTCCGGGCACTTCCTCAGCGGCGACACCATCAAGGTCGACGCCGAAGGCGGCCGCCTGGTGTTCGAAAAGGCCTGATGCGTCGCACCGCGCAGGCGCCGCAGGCGCGTCCCGCGGCGTCTGCGGCACGCGCCCTGCTGGTGGACATGGATGGCGTGCTGCGGCTGTGGCCCGACGACGACGCGGCGCTGGAGCGCGCACACGGCGTGCCGCCGGGCAGCCTGCGCGCGCTGGCGTTCGCGCCGGCGCTGCTGGAGCCGGCGATCCGCGGGGCGAGCAGCGACGCGCAGTGGCTGGCCGAGGTGGCCGCGCGCATCGCCGCGCTGGCGCCCGAGGCGGACGCCACTGCGCTGGTCGCCGCATGGTCCGCGCCGACGGCGGCGCGCCTCAACCAGCCCGTGCTGGCGCTGCTGCGGGACGTGCGCCAGCGCCTGCCCGTGGTGTTGCTGAGCAACGCCACGTCGCGTCTGTCGCGCGATCTGCAGGCGCTCGGTATCGCCGACGCGTTCGATGCAGTGGTGAATTCGAGCGAGGTCGGCGCGATCAAGCCGGAACCGGCGATCTTCCTGCACGCGTTGGCACAGCTCGGGATGGCCGCGGACGAGGTGCTGTTCGTCGATGACAGTGCCGCCCATGTCGAGGCCGCGCGCGCCTTGGGGCTGCGCGCCGAGCGCTACGTGGACGCCGAGGCATTGCGCGACTGGTTGCTCGCTCAGGGTGCGCTCGGCGAGGGCTGAGGCCCGGATGCGGCCGCCGCATCGGCCGCGGCGCTGACAACCCCAGGGCATGGCCTGATAACCGCAGGTTCGCATGCGCGGTTGCGCGCAGCGCTATCGTCTGCGCTCCCGTTGCCGAGAGCCGCCCATGTCCGACCCGAACTGGAAGCTGGAAACCATCGCCGTGCACGGCGGCTATCGCCCCGATCCGACCACCCGCGCGGTGGCGGTGCCGATCTACCAGACCGTGGCCTACGCGTTCGACGACACCCAGCACGGCGCCGACCTGTTCGACCTGAAGGTGCAGGGCAACATCTACAGCCGCATCATGAACCCCACCACCGACGTGCTGGAGCAGCGCATCGCCGCGCTGGAAGGCGGCATCGGCGCGCTGGCGGTGGCCTCCGGGCAGGCGGCGGTGACCTACGCCATCCAGACCATCGCCGAGGCCGGCGACAACATCGTCTCCTCCAGCGCACTGTACGGCGGCACCTACAACCTGTTCGCGCATACGTTGCCGCTGTCCGGGATCCAGACCCGCTTCGCCGACTACCGCGATCCCGGCGCGTTCGCCGGGCTGATCGACGAACGCACCAAGGCGGTCTTCGTCGAGTCGATCGGCAATCCGCGCGGCAACGTCACCGATCTTGAGGCGGTCGCCGCCATCGCCCACGCCCACGGCGTGCCGCTGATCGTCGACAACACCGTGCCCACGCCGTACCTGCTGCGGCCGTTCGAGTACGGCGCCGACATCGTGGTGCATTCGCTGACCAAGTACCTGGGCGGCCACGGCACCAGCCTGGGCGGGGCGATCGTCGATTCCGGGCGCTTCCCGTGGGCGGCGCACGCGCAGCGCTTCCGCCGCCTCAACGAGCCGGACGTGAGCTACCACGGCGTGGTCTACACCGAGGCGCTGGGCGAGGCCGCCTACATCGGCCGCGCGCGGGTGGTGCCGCTGCGCAACACCGGTGCGGCGCTGTCGCCGTTCAACGCCTTCCAGATCCTGCAGGGCATCGAGACGCTGCCGCTGCGCATGGACCGGATCAACCAGAACGCGCTGGCGCTGGCGCGGCATCTGCAGGGCGAAGCCAAGGTGGAGTGGGTCAACTACGCCGGCCTGCCGGACCATCCCGAGCACACGCTGGCGCAGAAGTACCTGCGCGGACACGGCTCCGGCGTGCTGACCTTCGGCCTGCGCGGCGGCCGCGCCGCCGGCGCGCGCTTCCTCGACGCGCTGCAGCTGTTCACCCGCCTGGTCAACATCGGCGACGCCAAGTCGCTGGCCACCCACCCGGCGTCCACCACGCACCGCCAGCTCTCGCCCGAGGAACTGCAGCGCAGCGGCGTCAGCGAGGACACGGTGCGGCTGTCGGTGGGCATCGAGCACATCGACGACCTGCTCGCCGACCTGCAGCAGGCGCTGGCGCAGGCCTGACGCGAGGCAGCATCACCGCGATGGAGGCTTCTGCAGCACTGCTTCTGAGGCTGCAGGGCACCTCCAATAACCTGAGGAAGTGTCCTGTAGGAGCGGCTTCAGCCGCGACGGCGCGTTCCCGGAAACGCCCGTCGCGGCTGAAGCCGTTCCGACCGGGCAACGCGCCGCCGGCTGATGGTGCCTGACGCAGGTGATGGGAGGTGCCTTTCAGTCGGACACGCGCCAATCGGCGAAGATCTCCAGCAGGAAGTCGACGAAGGCGCGGACCTTGCGTTCCTGGGTGGCGCGACGCGGATAGAGCGCGCTGATCTCCAGATCCGGCCAGCGCTGCCAGCCTGGCAGCAGGTGCACCAACTGGCCCTGGTCCAGCCGCGACTGGACCAATGGCTGGGAGAGCAGGGCAATGCCGGCCCCTTGGGCGACCTGGCGGATCACCGTGGTCGATTCGTTTGAAATCAGCACCGGACGCAGGGTCATCTCGACCGATTCGCCGGTGCTGTGCCGCAACGCCCAGACCACGAGCGGGGCATCCGCGCCGACCGCGAGCACGGCGTGGCCGAGGAGGTCTTTGGGGTGGACAGGCGTGCCGGCACGGGCCAGGTAATCGGGGCTGCTCACCAGGATGGCGCGTGAGGCGCCCAACGGCCGCGCGACGTAGCTGGCGTGGGGCGGCGGCCCGACATGGACCGCAACGTCCAGGCCATGGCTGAGCAGGTCCAGCGGCTGATCGTCGTAGGTCAGCGCCAGTTGCACGCCTGGATGGCGCTGGCGGAATCGCGCCAGCTGCGGCTCCAGCACCAGCAGGCCCAACGCATAGGGGGCAAGCACGCGCAGGGTGCCGCACGCCTGAGCGCGAAGGTCGCGCGCGGCCTGCACGGCATCCTGCAGGATCTGCTCGGCCTCCACGCAGCGGGCATAGAAAGCGCGCCCGGCCTCGGACACCGTCAGCCGCCGGGTCGTGCGGTGGAGGAGCTGCACGCCCAATGCCTGTTCCAGCGCCTTGATGCGACGGCTGACGCTGGTCAACGGCACGCGCGCCTGGCGCGCGGCGGCGGTCAGGCTGCCGTGTTCGACCACGCGCAGGAACAAGCGCACGTTGTCGAAGTCCACGCCGCCAGTGCGTCCGTTTTCTCCCGTTTCTGGAAAGAGTCTATTCATCTGCGGGCGCATTATGCTGAAAACCGTCTGCTCGTACGATGACGGCCATGCGCCTGCCCTGCTTCGACCCGGTGTCGATGGTCCGACTACGTCCTTCTCCCGATGTCTGGTTCGCGCTTCGGACCACGGCCGCCGCGCTGCTGGCGCTTGCCATCGCGCTGCTCTGTTCGATGGAAGACCCCAAGTGGGCGGCGATGACGGTCTTCATCGTGGCCCAGGCCGACCGCGGCATGAGCGTGGTCAAGGCGCGCAACCGCATCGTGGGCACGCTGGTGGGGGCCAGCATGGCCGTGGTGCTGATGGGCCTGTTCGGCCAGGCGCCGCCGTTGTTCATGATCGCGCTGGCGCTGTGGCTGGGCGCCTGCACCGGCCTGGCCAGCGTCGTCTCGGCCTTCCGCAGCTATGGCGTGGTGCTGGCCGGCTACACGGCGGTGATCGTGGGCATGTCTTCCACCGCCCATCCGCAGCAGGTGTTCGATATCGCCGTGGCGCGTGCGACCGAGATCCTGCTGGGCATTGCGGTCGAAGGCGTCATGGCGTCGATCTTCTCGCCGGCGTCGCCGCGCCCGGCACTGGAGCTACGACTGGAGGCCTATCTGCGCCAGGGCAGTGCGCTGGCCGCGCGCCTGCTGCGCGGCGAGGCGACGGGCACGCAGATCCATGGCTTCTTCGCCAGCGCGTTGGCGCTCAACGACGCGGTCGACTATGCCGCCGCGCGCTCGCGCGAGATCGCGCGGCTGGGCGGCCGCCTGCGTCACATCAGTTACCTGATGCTGGCGCAGCTGGTGGCGGCGCAATCGTGCCGGGTCGGCCTGGACGGACGCGCGCCTTCGCGTGCGCTACGCGGCGTGCACGACCTGTTGGTCCAGCGCGCCGAGGGCCGGCCGCCTGATGACGAAGCACTGGCCGCCGCGCTGGGGCGGCTCGATCGGCGCCATCGCCGCCTGCGCCGGCTGTGCCTGTATCGGCGCGACGCCTTCGACCGTGCCTTCGCGCTGGAACACGCGCGCACCCTCGTGCGCGACTTGCAGGCAAGCCAGCAGGAACAGGCGGCATTCGAACAGGGCCAGCCGTCGCGCCGCCGCTTTGCCACGCGCCGTCATCGGGACCTGTACGAGGCGGTGTACAACGGAGCGCGCGCCTTCCTGGCGATGGGGGCGGCGTCGCTGTTCTGGGTCTACAGCGGCTGGAGCGCCGGTTCGGGCATGGTGACCATCGTCGGCGTGGTGTGCGCGCTGTACGCGACCCGGCCCGATCCGGTGTCCGGCAGTCTCGGCTTCCTCAAGGGCGCCGGGTTGGCGGCGCTGGCCGCCTTCGTGTGCATCGTCTGGCTGCTGCCGTGGGTGGAGGATTTCGCCGGGCTGGCGGTGGTGCTGGCGCCGTTCCTGATCCTGGCTGGGCTGGCGATGCGACGGCCGTCGACGGCCGCGCTGGGCGCCAGCGGCTCGATCTTCTTCATCGATCTGCTGGGGCCGCTCAACGGCAGCAATACCGGCGTGGTGCAACTGTTCAATGGCGCGCTGACGCTCTTGCTGGGAATCGGCATCGGCGTGCTGATGTTCACCGTGCTGCTGCCCAGTGGCGCCGAGCGTTACCTGCGCCGGCTGCGGCGTTCGGTCGATGCCGATCTCGCGGTGATCGCGCTGCATCCGCGGCGCATGCAACGACGGGCATGGTTCGGTCTGATGGCCGACCGCATGCGCGCGCGCCTGGGCCTGGCCGCCGCGCTGCCGGAGGCGGCGCTGCAGCGCGATCTGGCTGCGTTGCTCGGCGCGCTGGGCGTAGGTGGCGACGCGCTTGCGCTGGCGCGGACCGATGCCACGCCGGGACCCCGGGTGCGTGCGGTGCTGCGCCGGCTTGCGCGCGGCGACCTGCCCGGCGTGGCCCAGCAGGCCATGCGCGCGGCGCGCCATCATGCCGGCGTGGCCGGCGATCGCCAGGACGCGCAGGCCCAGGTGCACTGGCGCACGGCGATGGTGCTGTGGGACATGGCGCTTTGCGCGCGCGAGTACCTCCAGGCCGGCTCTGAAGAACGCGTGCGACTGCAGGCGCCACTGACGCCCTCGGCGCCGCTGCAGTCCTGAGCTAGGCCCACGATTCGATCGACCAGCCGGGCTGCACCGAGCAGGTCGGTTGCTGCGGCCGCGCGGGCGTTCGGACCTGCGCGAACCCGCCGTCCACGATCACCTCGCTGCCGGTCATGCAGCCGCTCTCGTCCGCGGCCAGGAACAGCGCCGTCGCCGCGACTTCTTCCGCGCGCCCGATGCGGCCCAGCGGCACCTGCGCGGTCATGCCCGCGACGATCGCCTCCTGCTGGTCCGTGCCGGACAGCACCAGGTCCAACCCGGGCGTGGTGGCTGCGCGGTCGATGCGCTGCCTCCGCCGCAGCACGGGCGCCGCTAGCGGAAGAACTGGCTCGGCGGCTGCCCGAACTGGCGCTTGAACATGGCGGTGAACGCACTGGGGCTGTCGTAGCCCAGGTCCACCGCCACGTCGATGATGCGGTCGCCGGCGGCCAGCCGCTCCAGCCCGCGCAGCAGGCGCAGTTGCTGCCGCCACTGGCCGAAGCGCATCTGCAGTTCGCGCTGGCACAGGCGCTGGATGGTCTTGACGTCCACGCCCAGTTGCGCGGCCCAGGCGTGCAGGGTGGTGGGGTCGGCCGGGTCGGTATCGAGCGCGGCGGCGATCCGCAGCAGGCGCGGATCGTGCGGCTGCGGCAGGTACAGCGGCAGCGCCGGCAGCGCGTGCAGTTCGTCCAGGATCAGCCGCATCAGCCGCCCGTCGCGCGAGTCGGCGGCATGGTCCCAGGGGATCTCGGCGGCGCTGCGGATCAGCGCTTCCAGCAGCGGTTCCACCGCCACCACCGCCGGCGTGTCGGGCATGCCGGCGATCGCGTCGGGGCGGATGTACAGGCTGCGCATGCGCAGGATGCCGATCCAGCGCACGCTGTGTTCGGTGCCCGCCGGCATCCACAGCGCGCGCGTGCTCGGCACCACCCAGTGGCCCTGGCCCGAGCGCACCACCATCAGCCCGGACACCGCGTAGACCAGTTGGTGGCGGGCGTGGCGATGCGGGGCGATGGCGCTGTCGCCGGGGTAGTCGGTGGCCTTGCACACCACGTCGGCCAGCGCGTCGTCGACGTTGCGGGACGCTGGCGGCAGCGATGTGCCCTTTTCGCGATAGGGGATGGTCACGTCGCGCAGGAAGGTCGGATGCCGGAAGCCTACCATGCGCCCATTCCCGCGTTGCCCGTTCCGCCATGTCCACTCTGCGCCCCGCCGCATCCGCCACCACGCCCGCTTCCGCCCCGGTCGCCAGCCCCGCCGCACCACGCACGCTCGTCGCCGGGGTGCTCGCGGCGATCACGTCCTCGCACCTGATCAACGACATGGTGCAGTCGCTGATCCTGGCGCTGTATCCGGTGCTCAAGGGCGAGTTCCACCTGAGTTTCGCCCAGGTCGGGATGATCACCCTGACCGGCCAGATCACCGCCTCGCTGTTCCAGCCGCTGATCGGGCTACGCACCGATCGCCGCCCGGCGCCGTACTCGCTGTCGCTGGGCATGGCCTCCAGCCTGTGCGGGCTGTTGCTGCTGGCCTATGCGCCGAACTTCTGGATGGTGCTGCTGGCCGCGGCGCTGGTCGGGGTCGGTTCGGCGGTGTTCCATCCGGAATCCTCGCGCATCGCGCGGCTGGCCTCGGGCGGCCGTCATGGGCTGGCGCAATCGGTGTTCCAGGTCGGTGGCAACACCGGCAGCGCGCTGGGGCCGCTGATCGCCGCGGCGGTGATCGTGCCCAACGGCCGCCACAGCGTGGCCTGGTTCGGCGCGGCGGCGTTGCTCGGCATCGCCCTGCTGTCCTACGTCGGCCGCTGGTACGCGCTGCACCTGCAGGCGCAGCGCGTGGCACCGCGGGCGCCGGTGGCGGTGGCGCCGTTGCCGCGCGCCACCGCGCTGCGCATCGTCGTGGTGCTGCTGGTGCTGATCTTCTCCAAGTACTTCTACATCGCCGGACTCAGCAGTTACTACACGCTGTACCTGATCCAGCGTTTCGGCGTGTCGGTGCAGAGCGCGCAGTTGCATCTGTTCGCCTTCCTGGCCGCCGCGGCGGTCGGCACGTTGATCGGTGGCCCGGTCGGCGACCGCATCGGCCGCAAGCCGGTGATCTGGGTGTCGATCCTGGGCGTGGCGCCGTTCGCGCTGGCGTTGCCGCACGTGGGCCTGACCGCGGCCACCGTGCTGACCGTGCTGATCGGCCTGGTGCTGTCCTCGGCGTTCTCGGCGATCCTGGTGTACGCGCAGGAAATGATGCCCGGGCGCATCGGCACGATTTCCGGGCTGTTCTTCGGTTTCGCCTTCGGCATGGGCGGGCTGGGCGCGGCGGTGCTGGGCCTGCTCGCCGACCGCCACGGCATCGTCTTCGTGTACCAACTGATGTCGTTCCTGCCGCTGCTGGGCGTCGTCGCGGCGCTGTTGCCGAGCCGGCGGCCGGGCGCCGCCGCGGCGCACTAGCGCGACCGCGCGCGGCCGGCCTCGGCCGACGCGGACAGCTTGGCGAAAGCCGGCGGCGGCATGCTGTCGCGTCGGCCGTCGCGCCCCCATCGCCGTCTTCGCATGCCCGTCATCGCCCTGGTCTCGTCCATTGCCCACGCCTGGTCCACGCTGGTCGACCTGGTCGCCAGCCACGCGGTGGCGCCGCTGCTGGCCGCGCTGCACCTGACCGGGCTCAGCGACGACCCGCACGACATCGCCGCCTCGCTGCTGGTGGCGGCGCTGCAGCTGTCCATCATCGGCGTGCTGTTCCGGCCGCTGGAGAGCCTGTGGCCGGCCGAACGCTGGGAGCACCGGCGGCTGGCGCGCATCGACTTCCACTACACCTGGCTGATGCTGATCGGGGTGTTTCCGCTGTTCTCGTTCCTGATCCTGACCCCGGTGGTGAACGCGCTGGGCGGCGCCGACCCCAATGCCGCGGCGGCGCCGGAGACGGGGCTGCGCCATGTCTGGCCGTGGCTGGACCGGCATCCGCTGGCGCTGTTCGCGCTGTACTACCTGGCCTACGACTTCACCTACTACTGGATGCACCGGGTGCAGCACTGGATGCCGTGGTGGTGGGCGATGCACAGCATGCACCACAGCCAGCGCCAGCTCAGCTGCTGGGCCAACGACCGCAGCAACTACCTGGACGGCATGCTGCAGTCGTTCGTGCTGGCCGCGGTGGGTATCGCCTTCGGCATCGAGGCCGACGAGTTCGCCTGGCTGATGCTGCTCGGCGAACTGGTGCAGAACCTCTCGCACGCCAACGTGCGCTTCGGCTTCGGCCCGGTGCTCAACAAGCTCCTGGTCGATCCGCCGTTCCACCGCCTGCACCACATGCGCGTGGACCCGGAGCGGCCCGGCCTGCACAACTGCAACTTCGGCCAGGTGTTCGCGTTCTGGGACGTGCTGTTCGGCACCGCGTTGTACGGCGAACCGGTGCGGCCGACCGGGGTGGGCGATCCGATGGTGGACCGCGACAACGACCTGGGCCTGGTCGCGTTGCAGTGGGAAGGACTCAAGCGCTTCTGGGGCGCGGTGCGGCGCCGCTCCGGCTGGACCCCGGGCGAGGTGGCATTCGGCGAGGACTATGCGCCGATCCCGGTGGATCATGGGGGGATGCCGGTGAGTGGCGGGGATTCGGGAGTCGGCAGTCGGGAGTCGTAGGCGCGGTGGCGTTGGGCGATACGGTCCTGCCGGCTTCGCTGGCTGTCGTGCCCTCACCCCAACCCCTCTCCCGGGGAGAGAAGGGCTCCGCTTTTCCCTTCTCCCTGCGGGAGAAAGGGGCCCCGTAGGGGCGGATGAGCGGACGGGTGGTGCACTGGATTTCCGGAAACGGATCGGTGCGCACACCCTCACCCCACCCCCTCTCCCGGAGGGAGAGGGGCCTATGGCGCTTACTGCTTCTTGAGGCAGCCGCTCATGAAGGTCTTGCGGGCGTCGCCCTGCAGCTTCTGCGTGGTCGCCTGCGCGTTGCAGTCCTTCATCCGTTGCTGCGAGGCGTTGCCTGCCACCGGTGCGGTGCCGCCGCTGAGGCAGGCCTTTTGCGCACTCTTGTACTCATCGCCCTTCTTGCCCTTGTTCTGCGCCGAACACTTGGCCATCAAGGTCTGTTGCGCGGTCTGCGGTTTGGTCGCGGCGGTGGCCAGCAGCGGGGCGGCGGTGAAGCTCAGCAGCAAACAGGTGGCGGCGAGGCGGGCGCAACGGGTCATGGTGGCAGCTCCGGTTGGGTGTGCCGGCAGGGTGCGCCGGCACGGGTGACCGGATCATGACGCGGCGGCGGCCGGGTCGGCAATGCGGCGCTGCGGCATGATGTCGGCGGCCTGCGCCGGGCCGTCGAGGAACAGCATCTGCGGCGGCGGATGCATCAGGAACTGCTGGTGCGAGATGTTCCAGGCGTAGGCGCCAGCCAGCGGGAACGCCAGGCAGTCGCCGGGCGCCAGCGCGGCCACCGGCTGGTCGCGGGCCAGCACGTCCTTGGGCGTGCACAGCTGGCCGACCAGGGTCACCCGCGCGTTGCGCAGCACCGGCGGCTGCGTGCCGCGCAGCACCAGGAACGGATGGTCGTGGCCCTGCGCGGCGGGCGTGCGGAAATGATGGGTGCCACCGCGGCCGATGGCGAACTGCGCGCCATGGCTGCGCTTGATGTCCAGCACCTCCATCAGGTACCAGCCGCAGGCGGCGCTGACGTAGCGGCCCGGTTCCAGGCGCAGCCGCAGGCCCTCGCCGTGCGTGCGCAGCAGCGCCGGCAGGCCCGCGCAGAATGCGGCCCAGTCGAACGAGGCCGCCGGATCGGCGTAGTCCACGCCGAAGCCGCCGCCGGCGTTCACCGTCAGCGGGCCCAGCGCATAGGCCTGGCGCCAGCCCTGCACGGTCTGCAGGTAGTGCGCGATCAGCCGCAGCTGCAGTTGCGCATCGCGCTGGTGCGACAGCAGGTGGAAGTGGAAGCCATCCAGGCGCAGACCGCTCGCGCCGCGCAGCACCTGCATGGCCGCGTCCAGGTCTTCCACGTCCAGGCCGAACGGCGAGGGCCGCCCGCCCATCACCAGGCGCGTGTCCTGCATGCCCGGCACCACGATGTTCAGGCGCAGGAACACCGACAGCGGCCGTGCGCGTGCCGCGGCGATGCGGGCAAGCCGTTGCAGCTCGCCCAGGCTTTCCACGTGCACGCTGCAGTCGGGCAGGCTCGCGGCCAGCTGCAGCTCGGCATCGAGCTTGCCGGGGCCGCCGAACAGCAGCCGGCGGCCCGGCTGCTGCGCGTGCAGCCACTGCAGCTCGCCGCCGGACGCCGCTTCGAAGCCGTCCACCCATGGCGCCAGGGTGCGCAGCAGCGCCGGCTCGGCATTGGCCTTGGCCGCATAGAACAGTTCGCAACCGGCCGGCAGGTGCGCGCGCAGCATCGCCGCGTGCGCCTGCAGCGCCGCCAGGTCGTAGACGTAGGCGCAGACCGGGCCGTCGGCCTGCGCGCGCAGCCGCGCCAGTGCCGCCGGCAGCGGCGCCGGATCGATGCGCAGGCTCATGCCGCGACCTGCCGCAGCGTCGCGGCGCCGATCGGGTTGGGCAGGAAGCTGTAGTCGGCATGGCGGTCGGCGCGCTGCAGCAGGCGCAGGCGCAGGTTGTTCTTGGCCGGCAGCGGTGAGTCCTCGAGCAGGGCCTGCAGCGCCGGCTGCGCGCCGTGGCGGTGCTGCCAGCTGCGGGCGATGTCGCCGACGATCTGCCACAGCTGCCGTTCGCGGCGGTCGTGGCCGTCGGCGAGGTGGAAGATCGCCTCGGCCAGGTTGTTGACCAGCGCGCAGTAGGCGATGCGGTTCCAGCCGCGTTCGGCGCTGTAGTACAGCGACTGCCGCGCGGTTTCGGACATGCCGGGCAGGCGCGCGGCCGGCCAGCGCGACGGCAGCAGCTTGGTGCCTTCCAGGTCGCGGATCCATACCTGCGTCGGCTGCCCGTCCTCGCAGCCGATCACGGTGTTCTGCAGGTGCGGCTCCAGCACGATGCCGTAGGCGAACCAGGCGCTCCACACGCCGTCCAGCAGCAACTGCGCATAGGCGCGGAACCAGGTCGCGGTGGCCGCCTCCAGGCTGCTGCCGCTGCGCTGCGCCAGCGTCCGCAACGCGGCGGCACAGGCCGGCCGGCCATGGGCGTCGTTGGTGAACAGGGCGCCGGCCACCTGCGGGCGATAGCGCGCCCGCTGCGCTGCCGGGATCGCCTGCCGGTACAGCACGCCGAAGCTCTCGCCGAGTGCACGGCAGGCCTGGGCGTCGGCGTCCAGCGCGGAGAAGTCCAGGTCGGTGGCGGCCGGCTCCAGCAGCACGTGGAAGCCGGGCACGCGCTGCGCCAGCGCCTGCCAGTCCGGTGCCAGCAGGCGGGTCAGCGCCACCGCGCTTTCCAGTTCGTACCAGGCGTTCTTGCGCACGCAGTTGGTCAGGCGCACATGCACCGACAGCTTGAGGAAATAGTCGAGGTCGGCGTGGTACAGCGTGCGCACCGACGAGGTCGGACGCAGCGCCAGACCGCGCTCGCCCAGCGGTTCGATCCAGCCACGCGCCTGCGCCTGGCGCAGGAGCGGGTGCGCCAGCACGCGTTCGGCTTCCCACGGATGGCACGGGTACAGGCCGGCGCCGCCGCCGGCCTGCGCCAGGGTCGCGCGCACGTCCTGGCCCTGCGCGCGGTACAGGCGCGGATCGATGCGGAACCAGAACAGCGGGAAGGCGCTGCGCGCTTCCGGCGAGCACGCCAGCACCTGTTCCAGCGGCACGCCCTCGCGGCTCTTGGGCGTGGGATGGAAGGCATGTCCCCACAGCATCGACTGCTCGGCATCGATCAGCGCCTCGCCGGTGGGCGGCGCAGTCTCGGCCTGGCGCAGCAACTGCGCGGTGATGGCGATGCTGTTGGCGCTCTGCGCCAGCAGTTCCAGGTTGGGCGCCTGTTCGCCCTCGCTCAGCTCCTGCAGCAGCAGGCGCACCAGTGCCTCTGCATCCAGGCAGTGCCAGGGATGGCCGTCGGCCTTGAGGTAGGGCGCCGAGGCGAAGCGGCAGCGGCCCAGGCGGTCGGCATGCGCCAGGCGTACGCACAGCCTCGCACCGGAGGGCAGGCGCAGGCGCAGCCAGCGTTCGCCGGCGGCGGCCACGCCGGGCCGGTCCCGGCCACGGTAGTCGAATTCGGCCAAGCCGCGACCGAGCGCGACTTCGCGCAGGTAGCAGTTGAGCCAGCAAGTGATCGCCTGCGCTTGCGCCAGGCTGTCGTACCACGGGTCATGCATCGGCAACGGGGACATGGATGGTTCTCCGAACGGACGTGAGCATCAGGGCCGGCAGCAGCGCCAGCAGGGCGGCCGCGGCGGCGGCGAGGAACGGCACGGCCAGACCATGGCCTTGCACCAGGGCGCCGGCGAGGGCGCCGCCGGCGACGCCGGCGTACTTGCCGGCGGCATCGAATCGGCCGAACAACTGGCCCGCGCCGCGGCCGCCGGCGATCTCGGCGAGGCTGCGGTTGAGGCCGCGCAGCGCCATCCACATGCCCAGGCCGAACAGCAGCCGCGCCGCGATCAGCCAGCCGGGCGTGGCCGGCGCCATCTGCAGCAGGCAGGCCAGTGCGAACAGCGCCAGGCCCACGGGCAGCGGCGACGCGCGGTGGTCGCGGCCGCGCCAGCACGGCATCAGCACCAGGTAGACCAGGTGCGGCAGGCTGTACAGCAGGCCGGCGACCGCGCTGCTGCCGATGCCGTGCGCTTGCGCATACGGCAGGAAGTACGGAAACGTCACCACCATCGCGAAGCAGAACAGGAACTGCGCGGTCCACAGCGCCCAGCGCTGGCGGCGCTGCGCCGCGTCCACGTGCGGCACGGCGGGCGTGGACGCGGGTGTCGCCGGCGCGCGCGGCGGATCGGCCGGCAACCGCCAGCTGAGCGCGAAGGCGAGCAGCGGCAGCAGCGCCAGATAGCGGTACAGCGACTGTGCCGGCCCCAGCGCGGTGGCCAGGCCGAGCAGCGCCGGGGCGGTGACCATCGCCAGCCGCGCCGAGAACTGGGTCCAGTCCAGCGCCCGTGCCAGCGAGCCGCTCTGTGCCTGGCTGCTGAGATACGCGTTGGTCGCGGCCAGCGAGCCGCCGCAGGCGCCCTGCACGATCAGACCGGCGACCAGCCAGCCCAGGTTCGGGGCGAAGCCGGCCATGGCGAAGCCCAGCGCCAGGCCGAGCTGCGCGCGCAGCAGCGAGCGCTTGCGTCCGTAGCGGTCCGCCAGCCGCCCCCAGGCGCCGGCGGTGAGCGCGGTGCACAGCGTCGGCAGCACGTACAGCACGCCGCTCCAGCCGATCGCCGCGCCCGGCGCCAGCTGCTGCAGCACCTGCGGCAGGAACAGCGGCATGCCCAGTGCGGTGAAGGCGGCCAGGTAGTGCGCGGCCAGCACCGGGCCGAGCAGGCGCTTCATCGCGCCGTCCCGGCCGCGAGCGCACGCGCCGCCAGCGCGTCCTCGCGCAGCAGGTTGGGCGCGCTGTCGCCGTAGAACTTGTTGATGTCCGCCGCGCCGGTGATCTGCTTGCCGAGCAGGCTGCCGGCGCTGAGCAGGTACTTCACCGGCAGCTTCGGTGCGTCCAGCAGCACCGAAGCCGGCGCGGTGTCGATGCCGTCCTCGCGCAGCGCGCGCAGGGTGCCGTGCAGGCGCGCGCGCAGCAGCGCGTACAGCGGCGCGCGCAGCCCCGGCTGCCATTCCGCCAGCCCTTCCAGCACCGCCTGCAGGTCCAACTGCAGGATGATGGTGCAGAACATCCGCGCCAGCGCGGCGTCGTCCTGCACCGGGATGCGCGCATCGCGCGGCGCGCCCAGCGCGGCCAGCGCCGGCCGTTGCGCGTGCAGCCGCGACAGCAGCACCCGCGCCGCGTCGTTGTCCTTGAGCAGCAGCCGCGGCGCGCGGCCGGCGGCATAGATCAGCACGCTGTTCTGCTGGTTGGCCTCTAGCGCGATGCCGTAGCGCAGCCACAGCCGCAGGTGCACCTGGCACATCAGCGCCAGGTAGCCGTCCCACCAGGCGCTGAGGTCGCCACCATGGAAACGCTCGGCCAGATGCACCGCCAGTGGCCGTCCATCCGGCAACGCCGCGCACAGGCCGGCCACCGGCACCAGGGTCGCCTCCGGCAGCGCCGGATAGCGGCGCAGCAGGTAGGACAGATGCCGGGTCTCGCCGACATGGCCGGCATGCGCCTCGTCCACGTGCAGGTAGCGTTCGCCCAGCGCCGGATCGTGCGCGGCGAGGTCGCGCAGCACGCGTTCGAACCAGTGCCCGTCGTACAGCGTGGACGGCTTGATCAGGCGCAGGTTGAGCGCGCCGAGGGTGCGCATCGGCACCGGCAGCTTCAGGTGATGATCGGGAAACGCCAGCGGGATCACCGTGCGCAGCGACAGCGACGGGCGCACCTGCAGCCATGGCTGCGGCGCGGCGATCGCGCCGTCCGGCAGGGCGAAGCCGTCCTCGCCCAGGCGCGCGAAGACCAGCGGGTGCAGTGGCCAGGCGACATGGTCGGCGTCCAGCGCCGGGTCCAGGCCGAGCATGCTCGGGCGCGGCCAGAACGCCGGCGGCGGCGTGGTCTGGGTGACCTGCGCGGCCGGCAGCGCCAGCCAGCGCAGCGCGAAGCTGGGGCCGAACTCCGGCGCGTAGCGCGGCAGGTCGGCGTCGTCGAGGCCGAGCTTGGCGCGTGCGCTGGGATAGAACGGATGGTCGCGGTGGCTGGCCAGCTGTTCGCAGCGATAGGCGCGTTCGTATGCGTCGGCGGCATCCAGCGCGCCGGCCAGCAGCGGCCGTTGCTGCGCGTAGGCCTGCCGCGCCAGCGCGCGCTGGCGCACCGCGCACTCGGCTTCCTCGACATAGGCGCGGTGCAGGGCCTGGGTCTGCGCGTCGAGCCCGGCGCTCAGCCGCGCCAGCCACTGCGCCGCGCCGGATTCGAACGCACTGCGCTGCGAAGTGTGCAGGACCCAGCCGTCGCTGCAGGCACTGACGGTCTGCAGATAACCGGCGCGGCGCAGCGGCAGCCACAGTTCGCCATCGGGCAGATGCCCGATGCGCCACCAGGTGGCGTCCGCCGGCAGCGGCGCCTGCGCCCAGGCGGCGAGCACCGCCGGCGGTGGGGTGGTGGCAGCGCCGCGGCTGACGATGCCGTGCAGGTCCTCGCGCAGGCAGGCGTCGATCACGCGCAGGTCGATGTAGCGGCGGTCGGCGTCCCGGTTCATGCGGCCGCTCCGGTGGCGGTGTCGATGCGCCAGCGCAGCGATGCCTCGGCGCTGGCCAGCGCCTGCTGCAGGTCCGACTCGGTGTCGGCGAGCACGTCCAGCACGCCCAGGTAATCCTTGTTGGAATGGCTCAGGCGGATGGCGTCGCCAGGTTGCCGCAGGCGCCGGTAGCGCGCTTCCCAGCCGGCGTCTCTGCTGCCGTGGTCGGCGCTGGCCACCGCCAGCGTGCCGTCGTGCTCGGCCACGTAGTAGCGCACCAGCGCCTGCGCGCGGCGCGCCTGCAGCGCCGGCAGCGGCCGGTCCAGGTGCAGGCCGAGCACGCTGTCGAACCAGTGCCCGCCGAACAGGCGATGGAGCAGGAATTCGCGGCCGTCGCCGATGCTGCGGTAGTTGATCTCCACCAGCACCGGCCCGTCGGCGGTGAGGATGAATTCGCTGTGGCACACGCCGAAGCCGATGCCGAACGCCTGCAGTTGCGCCAGCGCCTGCTGCAGTAC
The DNA here is from genome assembly GCF_056725085.1 of Xanthomonas sp. NCPPB 901. Lineage (NCBI taxonomy): Bacteria > Pseudomonadati > Pseudomonadota > Gammaproteobacteria > Lysobacterales > Lysobacteraceae > Xanthomonas > Xanthomonas sp. NCPPB 901. Next base: position 1,432,002 of record NZ_CM161511.1, read on the forward strand.
CGGCGTGTCGGTGGCGCCGCGCCAGCGCGCCTCGCACTCGACGAAGTGCGGTGGTGCCGACAGTTGCACGTCGAAGCCGCCGATCGGCAGCAGGGTGCGCCCATCGCCGAGCGTTTCCAGGGTGAACAGCGGTCCCTCCAGCACGCTCTCCAGCAACACGCTGCGCTGCGGGTGACGTTGCCAGAAGTCGTCCAGGTAGGCCTGCAGCGCCGCCGCGTCGGCGCAGTGGCGCACGTCCAGGCTGGCCACGCCTTCGCGCGGCTTGGCGATCAGCGGCCAGGGCGCCTGCGCCGGCGGCAGCGCGCCCGGCGTCAGGCTGCAGAACCACGGCGCCGGCAGGCCGAGCGCGCGCAGGCGCTGGCGCATCGCCGCCTTGTTCTTGGCCGCGTAGCAGACCTGCCAGTCCTTGCCCGGCACGCCGAGCGCGGCGGCGACCACGGCGGCGCTGGTCTGCAGGTGGTCGCTGTTGCTGAACACCGCGCGCGGCGGCTGCGGCAGGCTGCCGAGCAGGTCGAGCACGCCCAGCGGATTGAACACGTCGCACTCCAGCACCTGCACCGGCGCGGCCGGCGGATGCCGGCGGAAGTGGTCGAGGTGGGCGTGGCGATGGTCGGTCAGCAGCAGCACCGGCACGCCCAAACGCTGTGCGGCGGGGAGGAAGCCATCGGTTACCGCCGGGTGGCAGACGTGGCTGAGGATCAGCAGGGGAGCGTCGTGCGGGATCATGTGCGGGTCTCGTCGGGCGCAGGCGCACGCACGCCGCCGGCGCGGCCGCGCGGGCGCGGACACGGGAGGCATGCGCCGCGGCTGCGGCAGGTCGTGTGGTTGCCTGGCGCGGCGCATCGGGCGCGCGCTGGGTGGGGGAAAGGACGCGGCTGCGTCCGTGGCATGTGCCCGCGTCTCCCGCGGGCGGCGGCGCGCCGTGCTGGCGCGCGGTGGTGCGGCTGCCGGCGGCGTCGTCCGACGCCGGCGTGGATCAGAAGGTGTACTCGAGGCCGACGGTGACGCTGCGGCCCGGCGCCGGCTGCCGGCCCCAGGGGCTGGTGTCGATGCCGCGGTACCAGTACTTGCGATCGAACAGGTTGTTGACCGCCAGCGACGCGCTGAGCTTGCCGCCGGCGCCTTCGCTGAGCACCTGGCTCAGCTGCGCGTTCCACACCCAGTAGGAGGGCAGTTCGCCGACCGAGGCGATCGCGTTTTCCTGCACGGTGTTGGCCGCATCGCTGAAGGCACGGCTGAAGTAATAGCTGGAAACGGCGACGGTGGTGTGACCGGATTCGGGCCGGTACGCGGCGCCGAGGGTGAGCTGGTTGCGCGAGGTGTAGGGCACGCGCAGGCCGTCGTACACGCCCGATTTCTGCCGCGCGTCCAGGTAGGCGTAGCCGGCGTTGAGGGTCAGCGCGCGCAGTTGCGCCGGGCTCCACTGCAGTTCCACTTCGCCGCCCTGGTGGCGGGTCTTGCCGAGGTTGCGGTAGGTGCGGGTGGTGTTGTCGAGCTGGATCTGCTGGTCGAAGTCGATCAGGTAGCCGCCGAATTGCACGCGGGTGCGTTCGTTGGGCTGGTAGCGCGCGCCGGCCTCGTAGTTCCAGGCCAGTTCGGCGTCGAGGTTGTCGCCGAAGATGATCTGGGTGACCTGCGGCGCGCGCAGCGAGCGCTGCCCGTCGGCGTACAGGTACCACTGCGGACTGGCCTGGAATCCCAGGGTCAGGCCGGGCAGCACGTCGTCGGTCTTGTTGCGCGTGCGCGCGCCGCTGGCCAGGTTGTAGTAGCGCGAATCGACCTGCTCGTAGCGCAGGCCTGGGGTGACGGTGACGCGGCCGTCGGCGAAGGCGATCGCGTCGCTGACGTAGGCGGCGGCGCCGCGGTCCTTGAAGCGCCAGTCGCGCACCAGGGTGTAGACGCCGTCGCTGAGGCGGGTGTTGCCGACCAGGAAGTCGATGTCCTCGTTGATCGCGCGCGCGCCCAGCGTCCATTGCTGGCGTACCGCGCCGTCGCCCATGGTCCAGCTCAGCCGCGGTTCGCTGCCGTAGACCCGGAAGTCGCGCGGCGCGCTCTGCCGCAGTTGCGGCGGCAGGTCGGGGCGCCAGGTCTCGCTGGAGGCCGAACGCATGCCGACGATGAAGTTGCGGCTGCTGCGCGCGCTGAAGTTGCTCCAGTCCAGGCGCAGGTCCTGGAACGGGCCAAGATCGCCGAAGTCCTGCTGGTAGACCAGCGAGGCGCGGGTGGTGCGGCCGGTGAATGCATCCAGCGGCCGCGTCGACTGGCGCGGATCGCGCAGGTAGTCGGCCGGCGCCAGCGCCCCGGCCAGGTCCATGTTCGCGACATAGCGCTGCACGCTGGCCTTGAGCAGCTTGTCCGGCGCCAGCCACCATTCCGCGCGCAGGCGCAGGTTCTTGATGTCGGTGGCGCTGTGCTCGCGCCAGTAGTCGCCCTTGGTCCAGTTCGCGTCCAGTTGCAGGCCGAAGGTGTCGCTGGCGTAGCCGCCGGTGCTGATCGCGGTGTCGCCGAGGTAATGCCCGGCACCGCCGGCGGTGACCTTCTGTCCCAGCGTGGTGGTCCAGGTGGTGGGAATCTCAGGGCTGATCAGGTTGATCACCCCGCCCACGTTGTTGGGGCCGTACTGCACCGCGGCGCCGCCGCGCACGATGTCGATGCGGTCGATCTGGTTCATGCCCACCGGGAACAGCGACAGGCTGGTCTGTCCGTACGGGGCCAGCGCCAGCGGGATGCCGTCCTCCAGCACCTGTACGCGGCCGCTGCGGCTTTCGTAGAGGCCGCGCAGCATGATCTGCGGCAGCGCGCCGGTGCCGGTCTCGTCGAACACTTTGATCCCCGGCACCTTCTGCAGGGCGTCGTCCAGCGAGCGGTTGGCGCCGCTACGCAACTGCGCGTTGTCGATCACCTGGCGGCTGCCGGCGTAGTGCTGCACGTCCTCGACGGTGGAGCGGCCGAGCAGGCTGCCCTGCACCTGCACCGCATCGAGCTGGCGGATCCGCGCCTGGGCGTCGTCGCCCGATGGCGTGTCCGCCGCGCGCGCGGCGGACGGGGCGAGCACGGCGGCGGCGATGGCCACGGCCAGCAGCGAAAGGGGAAGCGGGACGCTCAAGACGGGAACTCCAGGGAACGAGGGATCAGTGACTGCGCAGGTCGGCCGCGCGCTGGCGCAGCGCGGCCTGCAGCAGCGCGCGGTCTTCGCCGGCGAACAGCCACTGCAGGTCCGCCTGCGCCAGCCAGTGCGCGCGTTGCGCGGCATCGCGCGGATTGGGGCAGAACGGCACGCCGGCGGCACGGCAGGCCGCGGCGATCGCCAGCAGGTGTTCCCAGACCTGCGGATGGGTGGGCTGCGGGCCGACGCCCAGGTCCAGCGCCAGGTCCAGCGCGCCTTCCATCACCAGCGACACGCCGGGCACCTGCAGGATCTGCGGCAGGGCGCGCACGCCGGCGACGCTCTCGATCATCGGGATCACGCGCAGGCGTTCGCGGCTATGGGCGATGTAGTCGGCCAGGCCCACGCTGCCGAAGCCGGTGACGCGGCCGCCGGTGATGCCGCGGCGGCCGTGCGGCGGGAAGTGCGCCGCGGCGACCGCGCGCTCGGCCTGCTCGGCGCTGTCCAGCCCGGGCAGGACCACGCCGCGGGCGCCGGCGTCGAGCACCCGGCCGATCAGCTTGGCGTCGACCTCGGGCACCCGCACCCAGGCTTCGCAGCCGCCCAGCTCGCAGGCGCGGATGGCATGTTCCAGCTCGGCTGGCGAGCGCAGCACGTGTTCCAGATCCAGCACCGCGAAGTCGTAGCCGACATGGCCGAACATCTCGCACAGCAGGGCACTGGGTAAGGAGTTGAGCAACCCGATCTTGCTGGCCATGGGGGAGGGCAAGCGGAGCTGGGGAAGGGAGCGCAATCCTGACGGAAACGAGAATGCTTATCAAGACGATTCGTAGCGGGCGTTCACAGTCGCTGTAGACGTTTTCTGTGCGCTACCGCGCTTTTCCCCGCAGCGACTCGCTCTCCGAAGAGGAGTCGCTTTTGCGAATCCCCATTCCCGATTCCCCACTCCCCAATCCCAGCCGCCAAGCGCTCAGCGTGCGGCGGCGCGCAGCCCCCGGTACGGCGGCGTCGCCATCACCATCTCCGCCAGCGAATACGCCAGCTCGCGCTCGGCCATCACCGTGCCGTCGGCGCCGTGGTCGAGCAGGTGCTTGACCTCGGCATCGCTGTGCGCGCGCGCCAGCAGGGTCAGCGCCGGGTTCAGCGCGCGCAGCTTGGCCAGCGCCTCGCCGGCCTCCAGCGGCTGCGGGATCGCCAGGATCGCGATCTTGGCCTTCTCCGGATGCGCCTCGGCCAGCACGCGGTCGGCGGCGGCGCTGCCGCGGATGCCGGGGATGCCGTCGGCGTGGGCGCGTTCGACATGGTCGCGGTTGTCGTCGATCACCAGCACCGGCACGCCGCGCTCGCGCAGCACCGCCGCCAGCGCGCTGCCGACCCGGCCGTAGCCGATCACGATGGCGTGGTCGACCAGGTCCAGCGACGGACCCGGCGGCAGTTCCGGTTCCACCGTCACCGGCGCCTCCACCGCCTGCCGTGCCTGCCAGCGATCCAGCCAGGTGAACAGCAGCGGGTTGGCGATGATCGACAGCAGCGCGCCGGCGAGGATCAGGTCGCGGCCGGTCTCGGGCAGGATCGCCAGGCTCACGCCGAGGCCGGCGAGGATGAAGGAGAACTCGCCGATCTGCGCCAGGCTGGTGGAGATGGTCAGGGCGATGCCGGTGGGATGGCCGAACGCACGCACGATCACGAAAGCGGCCAGCGACTTGCCGACGGTGATGGTCAGGAACGTGGCCAGCACCTGCCAGGGATGCTCGAGCAGGATGTGCGGGTCGAACAGCATGCCCACCGAGACGAAGAACAGCACCGCGAAGGCGTCGCGCAGCGGCAGCGAGTCGCTGGCGGCCTTGTGGCTGAGTTCGGATTCCTTCAGCAGCATGCCGGCGAAGAACGCGCCCAGTGCGAACGACACACCGAACAGGCTGGCCGAGCCGAACGCCACGCCCAGCGCGATCGCCAGCACCGACAGGGTGAACAGCTCGCGCGAGCCGGTCGCGGCGACCTTTTCCAGCGCCCACGGGATGGCGCGGCGGCCGACCACCAGCATCACCGCCACGAACGCGGCCATCTTCAGCAGGGTGACGCCGAGCGCGCCGAGGATCGCACCGGTGTCGGCGCCCTTGCCGCCGAGCGCGTCGGCCAGCGCCGGCAGCAGCACCAGCGCCAGCACCATCACCAGGTCCTCCACGATCAGCCAGCCGACCGCGATGCGCCCGCGCAGGGTCTCCAGCAGGCGCCGTTCCTCCATCGCCCGCAGCAGCACCACGGTACTGGCCACCGACAGCGCCAGGCCGAACACCAGGCCGTGCAGGGTCGGCCAGCCCATGCTCCAGGCCAGGCCCCAGCCGAGCAGGGTGGCGACCGCGATCTGCGCCAGCGCGCCGGGGATCGCGATCCACTTCACTTCCATCAGGTCTTCGAGCGAGAAGTGCAGCCCCACCCCGAACATCAGCAGCATCACGCCCAGTTCCGACAACTGGTTGGCCAGCGCCTGGTCGGCGACGAAGCCCGGCGTGAACGGTCCCACGCAGATGCCGGCCACCAGGTAGCCGACCAGCGGCGAGAGCTTGAGACGGTGGGCGAGCGTGCCGAAGAGGAAGGCGAGCGCGAGCCCGACCGCGATGATGTCGATGAGACTGGTGTCGTGATGCATTCAGGATCGCAGAACAAGGGAGCCCCGAGTGTCGCCGATCGGGGCTTTTGTCGGCAAATCGGCGTGCGGCGCCGAAGGGCTGGCGAAGCTTGGGGCGTGACACCTGAAGTGAGCCTCGAACTGCTGTGCCGATAAGTGCTGCGCGCGCGGATGGGAACCGGAACAGTTGGCCTGCAGCGCATGTCCCCAGCACCGCGCAGGTCGGTGATGGGCGCGGCTCGCCGGCGCTGCTGCTGCGCAGTCGGTGCACTGGGCAGTGTCCCATCGCTGCCTCCGGCCCCACTCCCTGACAGCGTGACTGGGATGGAGGTCGCAGTGATCGCGCTACGCGCGCAACTCCCTGTCAGGAAAGACATTACACCGCATGATGGACGTTAACTGTCTACTGTTTCGGCCCATGCCCTGGTGTATGTTTGCGCCCATTGGTGTCCTGCCAGGACCAGGGTGGCATGGCTAGACTGAAGACTTTCGCGAGCGGAATCCTCCTGAGTGCGGTGTACTGCGCGGCCTACCTGGCCGTGTGGCACTGCTCTCTGGATCAATGGTTCCTGCCGATCGGACTGCGTACCGCAGCGCTGCTGTTTCTCCCCTATCGGCTCTGGCCCTACGTTTTCTTGGGAGATGCGGCGGCGCTGTTGAGCATGCGCGTGCCGATGATCGATGAGGGCGGAGCGGATCCGCTCTGGGCATACGGCAGTTCGCTCCTGTTGATGCCGGCGTTCTCGTTGCTGCCCTGGGCGGTCCGGCGCGGTCTTCCTGATTTCCGGGCCGAGCCGAGCTGGCTGCCCCTGATCTGCCTCTGTGCGGCGTTGTGGGCGGTGCTGGTCAACAAGGGCGCCAACTGGTTGTTGGATGGGCCTGCCGCCTACATCAATCTGGAAAACACGCTGAAGTTCTGGATAGGTTTCTATCTGGGTATCGTCATGTTCGTCTTTCCCGCACTGCTGTGGGTCAGGCGAGCAGAGGGGGATGCAAGTACCCGAAAGACGGTTCTGCACAGCGCAGGCGTCGCCGCGTTGCTCATGGGCGTCATGTTTGGGGTCGCGATGCAGGCCGAGGGCGTCCTGCGCCAGTTCATTCTGGTTCTGATGATTACGCCGGCCGTCTGGTTGACGTTCAAGCATGCCTGGCGGGGCGCTGCGATCGGTGTGGTCATGGCCAACTTCGCGGTGGCCATGTCCCTGCCAAAGACCAACTACGCCGGTGCCTACGATGCAGATACGTTGCAGGTGCAGTTGTTGATCGCCTTTGCGGTGACTGCGCTAGCGTCCCTTGGCGCCAGGTTGTCTGTGGCCTTCGACCAGGCGCAACGCTTCGGCTTTGCCGAAAGGGAGGCGCTGCAGGTGGCCCAGGCCAGCTACATGTCGGCCGAGCGGACCCTGCGCAATCGTGTGGTCGAGTACACCGACATCCACGTGCACATCAACAAGTTGCGCCGCGACATCGCCACCACGCTGAAGGAGCACGGCCACTACGCCGCGGCGATGGAAATGAACCGCACCGGGGTGATCCAGGCGCAGTTGCTGGACGACTACGTCGCCGCGTTGTATCCGCTGGATATCGAAACCCATGGCCTGTACGGCGCGCTGAACTCCATCGCCTTCGCCAATGCCTGCGACACCGAGGTCGAGGCGCGTCTGCACGGCGATTCGCGGCGGCTGTCGATCGGGCTGCAACTGGCGGCGTACCGCTGCGTGCTCAATGCCATGGAGATCCTGCCCAATGCGGGCCGGCACATGATCGCGGCGCGGGTCTGGTCGGCGCGCGGCAAGCGCGGCGTGGTGGTGACGGTCGAAGCCGACGCGGCGATGCCGGGCGGCGGCCGCAAGCGTCACGGCGCCGATGAGATCGACTGGGAGCTGGCCAGTCGGTTGAAGGCCCATGACGGCACCTGCCGGCGCCGTCATGAGCGAAAGATCAGTTTCCTGATCTCCGAGCCACTGGAAAAGACCGTTACTTCTTGATGGTCACGGTCCAGACGTCGCCGTCGGCGCTGCTGGCCAGCTGTACGGTGAAGTAGCGCGCATCGTAGACCACGGTGCCGCGGCTGCTGTCGAAGGTGTCGACGGTGCTCACCCGATCCACGTCCTTGCCCATCGGCGTCACCCATGCGGTGTCGCCGACGCGGCCGATCGCGCCACGCACCTGGCCGGTGCTGTCGTTGATCTGCAGGTAGGTGACGCCATTACGCTCGAACTGGTAGATGCGCGCCGACCCGTTGGTGGACAGATTGGTCGCCGCCGGCGCGCTTTCGCCTAGACCGCGGATGGCGATTGGGGTGCCGACACCGCCACCCGGACAGCAGCTCTGCGCATAGGCGCTGGACGCTAGCGCCGAGCAGGCCACGATGCCTGAGAGCACCGCTATTTTTGAACTTTTCCACATGACACGATCCTTCCCCAGAGGGGTTTTTTTGCCTGCCGTTCAGGCGATTCCACATTACGCGAATCGCAACAGGCCACTGTTGACAAATAAATAATCGATTCATACTTGTGATGCGGCTCACGCTTATTTATCCAGGGAAACTCCCTGCAAATCACCGCATCGGTTGGCTCAGGTATGGCCCTAGGTCGCGCAGCATCGCGTCGACCGTCCGGCGTCGCCGGGGCGTCGGGCGCGGTGCTTCTTGCAGTTTTCATGCCATACATTGCAGGTCTATCTTCAAGGCGCAGCGGCGCGGTGTTTTCGTTAAGCGCGTCGTTGCAGGCGGGCGTAGTAATGGATCTTCGGTGCGGGCCGCACTGCATAACGAATGTCGTGGTCTATGGTTTGCTCGTTGCAACGCGAGTAAATCTATCGTGCCTTCGCCTGGTATTTTTTTGAATGCGATAAGGATAGACCTTATCGCAGCTGGCGATCACTGGGCCGGCGAGATGGCTATAACCGAATGGGCCGATGTTTTCGATCGCGCGACGAATGCTTGACGCTTTCGTGCAACTGTCTGGCGCGATCAGGTGGAGCGTGGCTGAAAACCCGCGACCGGAGCGGGTGACTCCAAGGTGCGATGCGTTGCCGAATGGCGTCTGCAATGCCGGTGCGCACGTCGCGCCGAACCCTCATCGCCGCCGCGGCGCTGCGTTGCGTCTCCCGACGCCTGCGGGCGGCAGCGTGGCAGCGCCCCAGGCCCGATGCCGCTAGCTTGGGGGCGGTACCGGTATCGCCGGTGGCGAACGCGGCGGCGGTGTCGGGGCACCGCCGCCACAGACGCGTCACCCAGCTCGCGTCACCAGCTGTAGTTGACGTTGGCGTAGGCGAATGCGCCGTTGAAGCCGAACGGCGAGGACGTGCTGTACGGCAGATAGGTGCGGGTGCCGGCACCGGCGCGCGAGCGGTCCGGATACTCGTTCAGCACGTTGTCGCCGCCGACGGTGACGCGCCAGCGGCCCAGGGTGTAGGCGGCCGACAGATCCAGCGTCCACTTGGCCGCATAGGTCTGGTCGGCGGCGGGCGTGGTGCCGAAGTCGGTGAACTCGCCCCAGCGCGTGGCGGTGGCGGTGAAGGCCCAGGCGCCCGGCGACCACACGCTGCTCAGGAAGAACTTGTCGCGCGGCGAGCCGCGGGTGATGCGGCCGATCTCGGCACGGCCGATGCGCACCGCGGTCGGGTCGATCGCTTCCAGCACCGCCGGGTTGCCGGCGATCTTCTCGATGTCGGTCTTGTTGTAGTTGTAGCCGGCGGTCAGATCGAGGCTGCTGGCGGGCAGCGCCAGCTTGTAGGTGCCGATCGCGTCCACGCCCTGGGTCTTGGTGTCGATGGCGTTGGTGAAGTAGCGGCCGCCGCCGATGCCGGCGTAGCCGTTGCCCTGCAGGTAGTTGCGCACGGCGGCGGAGGTGAGGTTCTCCGAGAGCACGATGCGGTCGTCGATGTCGATGCGGTAGGCGTCGAGGGTGATGTACAGCGCGTCCACCGGCTGCAGCACCAGGCCCAGGCCGTAGTTCTTGGACTTCTCCGCCTTCAGCGGTTCGGCGCCGAGCGCGATCGCCGCCGGGTTGTCGGTGCGGAAGGTGCCGATCTCGAACGGCGTGGCGGCGATGCTGCCGTCGGGCTGGGCGACGTTGATGAAGTTGGTGGCGACCGACTGGAAATACTGCTGCTGCAGCGACGGCGCGCGGAAGCCGGTGGAGGCGGTGGCGCGCAGCGCGACCTTGGGGCTGAAGGCGTAGCGCAGCGAGAGCTTGCCGGTGGCGGTATCGCCGAAATCGCTGTAGTTCTCGTAGCGCCCGGCCAGGCCGGCGGAGAACTTGTCGGTGATGTCGCCTTCCAGGTCCAGATAGGCCGAATAGCTGTTGCGGTCGTAATGGCCGGAGTCGCTGGGCTTGAAGCCGGCGAACACCTGCGCGCCCGGCAGCAGGGTGCCGTTGGCCGAAGGAATGCCGCCGTTGACGTAGGACGCCGGCTCGCCCGGCGACTCGTTGAACTTCTCGCCGCGCCATTCGGCGCCGAAGGCCAGGGTGAGCGGGTAGGCCAGGCCGACCTCCAGCGATTTGCTGAAATCGGCGTTGAGCACGTTCTGGGTGACCTGCAGCGCACCGGCGTAGAACTCGGTGGGGCTGGCCAGGCCCAGGCTGTTGTTGAGGCTGTGACGCACCTCGAAGCTCAGGTCGTTGCGGCCGTAGTTGTAGCTGAGGTCGATGGCCAGGCCGCCGGCGGTGCTGGACTTGACCCCGCCGACCCAGGACACGTCCTTGCTGACGTTGTAGATCTGCGGCAGGAAGCCGTTGGGGTAGATCTCCGGGCGGTTGCGGTTGTCGCCGGACCAGCGGAAGTAGCCGTTGGACAGCACCTCGCGGCGGCTGAGCATCGCGTAGGAATAGAAGGTGATGTAGTCGGCCGGGCTGTACTGGCCGTTGTAGGAGAACGCGCCCTGGTCCACGTCGGGGTCGCCGTAGCGCTGCTGCACCTGGCCCTGGTAGGGCGTGGCGCGGTCGGTCTGGTCCTGGTGCCCGGCCTGCGCGGCGAAGTGCACGCTGCCGGTCTCGGCGAAGGTGAGGCCGGCATCGCCGGAGAGCTGGTACTGCTCGCCGTCGCCGGCGCTGTACTTGCCGTAGCGCCCGGCCAGGCTGCCGCCCTTGCCGCTGCCCTTGAGCACGATGTTGATGACGCCGGCGATGGCGTCGGAGCCGTATTGCGCCGAGGCGCCGTCGCGCAGCACTTCGATGCGTTCGACCGCGGCGATCGGAATGGTGTTGAGATCGGCCGGCGAAGAGCCGCGGCCCTGTGCGCCGTTGAGGTTGACCAGGGCGGTGGTGTGGTAGCGCTTGCCGTTGACCAGGACCAGCACCTGGTCCGGCGAGAGCCCGCGCAGCTGTGCCGGACGGACGGCATCGGAGCCGTCGGTGATGGCCGGGCGCGGGAAGTTCAGCGAGGGCACCGCGCGCGACAGCGCGGTGGCCAGTTCGGTGGTGCCGGTGGACTGCAGCGTTTCCGGCGAGATGATGTCGATCGGCGACGCCGATTCGGCCACGGTGCGGTCGGCCACGCGGGTGCCGGTGACGATGAGGGTATCCAGCGTTTGCGCATTGCCGGTGTTCTGCGCGTGGACGGAAACGGCGGACGTCGCCAGGCACAGGGCGACGGCGTGGGCGAGCGGGGTGAGCGTGCGCGTCATGAGGGAGGCGGCTCCTTGTAGTGGGGGGGAGGACGTCGCTGCATGCGCGCTCCCCTGTCCCCTGGCGGATGCGGCGACGCGCCCTAGGGATTACCGGCGGATGTCAGGAGTGTCAACGTTCCGTTAAGCGTGGCGTGGAGGTTGCAGTTGCAACGACCGCTGCAGGCATTGCGGCAGCGCGGATTCGGGGATTTGCCGGGTTCGTAGACAAAATGCGGGCGATGCGCGCCGGCATGGCGCGCGCGCCCGTGCCTGCGCACGGCGGCGTGTGGGGTTCGCGCATGCTCATCCGTGCGATGGCGGCTGCGTGGCCGGTGCAGGCATGCACGCGTCCGTGCCGTGCGGTGCATGTTTTCAATGCGCGCCTGGCGCCCGAGGGCGCGACTCGGAACGCGGGTCGTAGGCCAGCGGGACGTACAGGTTTCAATCCACGCGCCCGTGAAGGCGCGGCTTCAGTCGCGACGCTTCAGCGGTAGCGCGTCGCGGCTGAAGCCGCTCCTGCGAAACGCCAGCGACCGCAAGGCGATACCGCACACTGCGCGCATCCCCAATCCCCAATCCCCAACAAAACAACGGCCCGGAAATCCGGGCCGTCGTCATGCCGCGCGTTGTCGGCCGGGGCACTGCCCGGCCGTGCGCTCACCAGCGGTAATTGATCCGCCCGTACACGTAGGCACCGTTGAAGCCGTACGGCGAGTAGTTGCTGTAGGGCAGCATGCCGTAGGTCGAGTTGATCAGGTTGGCGGTCTTGTCCGGGTACTGGTCGAACACATTGTCCGCGCCCAGCGTCAGCGTCCAGTTGGTGCTGGGCTTGAAGCTGGCCGAGGCATCGACCACCCAGTCCGCGCCGTAGGTCTGGTCGCGTGCGGCGGTGGCCGAGTTGCGCACGGTGAACTCGCCGTAGCGGGTCGCGGCCAGGCTCAGGTCCCACTTGGGCAGCTTCCAGGTGCCGCTGAGGATCAGCTTGTCCTTCGGGTAGCTGTCCTCCAGGCGGCCGATCTCGTCGCGTCCCAGCGTGGTCTGGGTCGAGCCGATGGCGGCCAGCGCCTGCGGCTGGGTCACCGCGTGGGTGATGTCGGTCTTGCTGTAGCCGTAGCTGGCGGTGAGATCCAGCGTGCTGGCCGCGAACGGGATGCTGTAGGTGCCGACCACGTCGACGCCGCGGGTGCGGGTGTCGGCGGCGTTGCTGAAGTAGCGCACGCTGGTGACATTGCTGTAGCCGAGCTGGCGCAGCTTGCCCAGCACTGCCGCGTCGTTGAGGTTGGACGACAGCAGGATGCGGTCGTCGATCTTGATCTGGTACGCGTCCACGGTCAGGTACAGGCGCTCGACCGGCTGCAGCACCAGGCCCAGGCTGTAGGACAGCGAGGTCTCGGCCTTCAGCGGTGCGGCGCCCAGCGCCTGGGCCACGGTGCTGTTCACCGGGAAGGTGCCGGATTCGAAGAAGCTGCCGTTGATGTAGCTGCTGGTGACCGCCTGGTACTGCTGCTGCGCCAGCGACGGCGCACGGAAGCCGCTGGCGACGGTGCCGCGCAGCGCCACCTTGTCGGTGAAGGCGTACCGGGCCGACAGCTTGCCGGAGGTCTTGCTGCCGAAATCCGAATAGTCCTCGTAGCGGCCGGTGAGGCCGGCGGAGAACTTGTCGGTGAGGTCGGCTTCCAGGCCGGCGTAGACCGCGTAGTTGTGGCGGTCCGAATGCACCGCGTTGAGCGGGGCGAAGCCGGCGAAGCCCTGCGCGCCGCCGGTGGTGCCGGTGTACGAGGCCGGCTCGCCCGGCGACTGGTTCCACTTCTCCTGGCGGTACTCGGCGCCGAAGGACAGCGTCACCGGATACGCCAGGCCCCACTCCAGCGGCTGGGTGAAGTCGGCGTTGACCGCGTTCTGGGTGTACTCCAGCGCGCCATCGTAGAAGCGCCGCGGGCTGTCGAGGCCGAGGCTGTAGTTGATGCTGTTGGCGGTGTGGAAGTCGACCTTGTTGTAGCCGTAGTTGTAGCTGATGTCCCAGGCGAAGCCGCCGGCGGTGCTGCCCTTCAGGCCGGCGACCAGCGAGCGGTCCTTGGAGTACTGCTCGATCTGCGGCACGTAGCCGTCTGGGTAGACCTGCGCCAGCAGCGCGGTCTGCCCACTGTGGTTGCGCGAGCGGTAGAACGCGAACGAGGTGATGTCGCGGTTGCTGGCGATCGCGGTGGCGTAACCGGTGAGGTTGTCGCTGAAGCGGAACTCGCCGTTGGCCGAGACCGCGGTGGCATCGACCTTGGGATCGCCATAGACGAAGGTGGTCTGGCCGATGCTCGGGTAGTTGCCGGTGTTCGGCGCGGTGCCCTGGTAGGGGCCGGCGCGGTTGGTGGCGTCCTGCTGGCTGATCTGCCCGGCCACGTGCAGGCTGCCGCGGCCGTCGCCGAAGCCGACCCCGGCGTCGCCGGAGAGCTGCGACTTGGCGCCGTCGCCGGCCGAGTACTGGCCGTGGTCGACCGCCAGGCTGCCGCCTTCGCCGGCACCCTTGAGCACGATGTTGACCACGCCGGCGATGGCGTCGGAGCCGTACTGCGCCGAGGCGCCGTCGCGCAGCACTTCCACCCGCTCGATCGCCGCGATCGGGATCGCGTTCAGATCCACCGCCGAGGCGCCGCGGCCGATGGTGCCGTTGACGTTGACCAGCGCCGAGGTATGGCGGCGCTTGCCGTTGACCAGCACCAGGACCTGGTCGGGCGAGAGCCCGCGCAGCTGCGCCGGGCGGATGCCGCTGGTGCCATCGGTCAGCGCCGGGCGCGGGAAGTTCAGCGAGGGCAGCGCGCGCGACAGCGCGGTGGCCAGCTCGGAGGTGCCGGTGGCCTGCAGCGCCTCGGGGGTGATGATGTCGATCGGCGACTGCGACTCGGCCACGGTGCGGTCGCTGACCCGGGTGCCGGTGACGATCACCGTGTCCAGCGTGCTGGGCGCGGTGGGGGCGTCGGTGGTCTGGGCGAAGGCGGAGGGGGCGGCAAGGACGGCGAGCACGGCGCTCGCCAGAAGCGACAACGGACGGTTCATGAAAACTCCAGCAGGTGCCGAAACGGCAGGCGGGGCGCGCCGCGGCCGGCATGGCAGGCCGCGTCCCCAGGGGCGTCTTATTATTTTTTAACATGCGTGCGGCGTCGCAGGATGCAAGCGCATGTTCTTATTCCTTCACGTTCTAAGCTATCCGCTCGGGGGCGTGGCCGCGCCCCCGCGGCCACGCCCGGCCTGCTGGCCGCCTCAGAAGCGGTAGTTCACCCGCGCGTACCAGTAGCGCCCGTTGAAGCCGAACGGCGACAGCGGCGAGTACTGCAGGCCGTTGGGGCGGTCGTCGTAGATGTTGTTGAGCGCGGTCCGGGTCGGATACTGGTTGGTGACGTTGTCGGCGCCGACGGTGAAGCTGAGGTCGTGCCAGGCATAGGTCGTGGACAGGTTCAGCAGCCAGCGCGCGGCGAAGCGCTGGTCCTGGCTGCCGTCGGCGTCGTCGCCGCGGCGGGTGATGGCGCCGTAGCGGGTGGTGTCGCCGTGCAGGGTCCAGCCGGCCACGGTCCAGTCGCCGCTGAGCACGTACTTGGTGCGCGGCGAGGCATCGGTCAGCAGGCCCTGGCTGGCGCGGCGGAAGTTCGGGTCGGAGATCTCCAGGATCTCGGTCTTGTTGTAGTTGGCGCTGAGGCTGAGGTTGAGCGTGCCGGCGCGGTCGAGGTCGAGCAGGTAGTTGTTCACCCAGTCCACGCCGCGGGTGCGGGTGGTGGCGCCGTTGACGAAGAACTGCACCGCGCTGACCTGGCCGATCGGCTCGGCCAGCGAGAGCTGGTCCGAGTACAGGATCTGGTCCCAGATGCGGATCTGGTACAGGTCCAGCGTGGCGTTGAAGCCGCCGCCGGACTGCCAGACCGCACCGACGCTGTAGTTGGTGGATTTTTCCGGCGCCAGCGGCTTGGCGCCGAGCGCGATCGCCACCGGGTCGGAGGTGCGGTAGGTGCCGATCTGGGTCAGCGTGCCGTTCTGCAGCAGGGTCACCACCGAGGCGTAGTTCTGCTGGGCCAGCGAAGGCGCGCGGAAGCCATTGGAGATCGTGCCGCGCAAGGCGAAGCCATCGTTGAGCTGGTAGCGCGCCGACACCTTGCCGGAACGCGTCGACCCGGCATCGCTGTAATCCTCGTAGCGCGCCGCCACGCCGCCGGAGAGGCGGTCGGTCAGGTCCGCTTCCAGGTCGGCGTACACGGCCTGGCTATGGCGCTTGAACTGCCCGGCCACCGCTGGCGACAGCCCGGGAAACACCTGCGAGCCGCCGGGGTAGGGCGCGCCGGTCTCGGGGTTGATGGCGTTGGGATCGAAATAGGTCGACGCCGGCGAGCCGGCCTCCACCGCGTACTTGTCCTGCCGGTACTCGGCGCCGAAGGCGAGATTCACCGGGTAGGCCAGGCCCCAGTCCAGGGACTTGCTGAAGTCGGCGTTGAGCGCGTTCTGCTGGTTGCGGAAGCCGCCGGCGTTGAAGCGCGTCGGCGAGGCGCCAGTGCTCCAGTACAGGTTGGTGTTGATGGTGTTGCGCAGGTCGAAGGTGACGTCGTTCTTGCCGTAGTCGGCGGAGACGTCCCAGGTCCAGCCGCTGTCGGTGCTGCCCTTGACGCCGAGCACCGCGGCGCGGTCGTTGGACGGGTTGTAGATCTGCGGCAGGAAGCCGTTGGGATAGACCGCCTGCACGTTGCGGTCGCTGTTGTCCCAGGCGCGGTAGTAGCCGTTGGACAGCACCTCGCGGCGACTGAAGTTGGCGTAGCCGTACAGGTCGACGTGCGGGGTCAGCGCGTAGCCGAAGTTGACCAGTCCCTGGTAGGTGGTGACGGCCGGATCGCCGTAGCGCTCGTAGGGAATGCCGCTGGGGTTGGCGGCGCCGGCGCGGGTGGTGGCCTTGTCGGTGTTCTCGGCGCGATTGGTGTTCATCGCGTTCTGGTAGTTCCACGACACCCGCACCCAGCCCGGCGCCTCGCCGCCGGGCGCGCCGCCGAAGGCCAGGCCGTAGGAGCCGTCGATGCCGTTCTGCGCCCCGTCGCCCTTGTCCATGATGCCGCCGTTGACCGCGACGCTGTTGCTGCCGGGCTTGGCGCCGTGCTTGAGGACGATGTTGATGACCCCGGCGATGGCGTCGGAGCCGTACTGCGCGGAGGCGCCGTCGCGCAGCACCTCGATGCGTGCGATCGCCGACATCGGGATCGAGTTGAGGTCGGCCGGCGCCGAACCGCGGCCGACCGAGGGGTTGTAGTTGACCAGCGAGGTGGTGTGGTAGCGCTTGCCGTCCAGCAGCACCAGCACCGCGTCCGGCGACAGGCCGCGCAGGGTCGCCGGGCGCAGCGCGTCGTTGCCGTCGTTGATCGCCGGGCGCGGGAAGTTCAGCGACGGCAACAGCTTGCCCAGCGCGCTGGCGAGGTCGCTGGCGCCGGTGGCCTGCAGCGCCTCGGGCGCGATGATGTCGATCGGCGACTGCGATTCGGCCACCGTGCGGTCGGCGATGCGGGTGCCGGTGACGATGACGTTGTCCAGCGTGGTCGGCGCCTGCTGGGACTGGGCGAGGCCGTTGGCGGAGGCGAGCGCGAGCAGGACGGCGCTGACGAGGGGGAGGCGGTGTTGCGTCATCGGGCGGAGACTCCAGTGGCTGGGGGATTGGCGTGGGTCTGGCGATTTCCGGTAGGGCGAGCAGATGCTGCGGTGCAGCGAGTGCCATCGGATTGAAAGCCGTTTTTCACGCGTGCGCGTATACAAAAACGGCACTGGGTCGGATTTCGTGGGGGCTCGTGCGCCGCCCCGGAGCGTGCCGCGTCGTCGCCCCGGGTGGGCCGGGACGGGCGAAGCGGCTACACTTCCGCCTCGCTAGCCGAGTGCCCTGCCTTGATTTCCCTACGTAATTTCGCCTTGCGCCGCGGCGAGCGGCTGCTGTTGTCCAATGTCGACCTCACCCTGCATGCCGGTTACCGGGTGGGCGTGGTCGGCCGCAACGGGGCCGGCAAGTCCAGCCTGTTCGCGGCGGTGAAGGGCGAACTGGAGGCCGACAAGGGCGACGTCGACCTGCCCGGCAAGGTACGCATCGCCAGCGTCGCCCAGGAAACCCCGTCGCTGCCGGACCCGGCGCTGAGCTTCGTGCTCGGCGGCGACACCGCGGTGGCGGCGGTGCTGGCCGAAGAGGCCGCGGCGACCGCGCGCGAGGACTGGGAGGCGGTCGCCGCCGCGCACACCAAGATGGCCGAGATGGGGGCCTACGACGCCGAGGCGCGCGCCGGCAAGCTGCTGCACGGCCTCGGCTTCCCGGCCGAGACCCACCAGCGCGCGGTGTCCTCGTTCTCCGGCGGCTGGCGCGTGCGCCTGAACCTGGCGCGCGCGCTGATGATGCCCAGCGACCTGCTGCTGCTCGACGAACCGACCAACCACCTCGACCTGGACGCGGTGTACTGGCTGGAGCAGTGGCTGCTGAAGTATCCCGGCACGCTGCTGCTGATCTCGCACGACCGCGAGTTCCTCGACAACGTCGCCACCCACACCCTGCACCTGCACGGCGGCGGCGCCAAGCTGTACACCGGCGGCTACACCGATTTCGAGCGGCAGCGCGCCGAGCAGTTGCGCCAGCAGCAGATCGCGCACGACAAGGAACAGGCCGAGCGCGCCCACCTGCAGAGCTTCATCGACCGCTTCAAGGCCAAGGCATCCAAGGCGGCGCAGGCGCAGAGCCGGATGAAGCGCCTGGAGAAGCTGGCCGGCACCGAAGCGGTGCGCGCCGAGCGCGAGTTCCGCATCGAGCTGGCGCCGCCGGCCAAGCTGCCGTTCTCGCTGATCCGCCTCAACCACGTCGAGGCCGGCTACGGCGCGGACGCGGTGATCCTGCACCACGTCGGCTTCGGCCTGGAGGCCGGCCAGCGCATCGGCCTGCTCGGCCCCAACGGCGCCGGCAAGACCACCCTGGTCAAGACCCTGGTCGGCGAACTGCCGCCGATCGACGGCGAGCGCATGGCGCATCCGGACCTGCGCATCGGCTACTTCGCCCAGCACACGGTGGAGTCGCTGCACGAGGGCCAGTCGCCGATGGACCACATGCGCGAGATCGACAAGGACGCCAGCAACCAGGCGTTCCGCGATTTCCTCGGCAAGTGGAATTTCCCCGGCGATCGCGCGTTCGAGCCGGTCGACGGCTTCTCCGGTGGCGAGCGCGCGCGCCTGGCGCTGGCGCTGATCGCCTGGCAGCAGCCCAACGTGCTGCTGCTCGACGAACCGACCAACCACCTGGACCTGGAGATGCGCGAGGCGCTGGCCGAGGCGCTGAGCGATTTCGAAGGCGCGATCGTGATGGTCTCGCACGACCGCCACCTGATCGGCCTGGTCTGCGACACCTTCTGGCGCGTGGCCGACGGCGTGGTCGAACCGTTCGACGGCGATCTCGACGAATACGCGGCCTGGCTGCGCAGCCGGCCGACCGCGCAGGGCACCAAGCAGAAGCTGGCCGAGGCCGCGCCGACCCCGCCGCCGCCGATCAAGCCGCTGCCGGCGAAGAAGCCGCCGAACCCGCACAAGCTGGCCGCCGCCGAGAAGCGCGTCGGCGAACTGGAAGCGACCCTGGCCGAGCTCGACCGCCAGCTCGCCGATCCCAAGCACTATGCCGATGCGGAGAAGATGGCGGTACTGGGGCGCGACCGCGAGGCTGCCGCGCGCGACCTGGCGCAGGCCGAGCAGGCGTGGATGGAGTTGATCGACGGCGGCTGAGCCGCTCCGTGGTCTCGCCGTGCTGGCAGCAGAACATGCGCACCGGCGTCTTTGCACCGGTCCTGCCGCACGTGGCACGCTCCGCGTCTGGCCGTGGACGACAGGGAAGAGGAGCACGATGATCAGCGGCACCATCACGCAGGAGGACTATCTGGCCGCGCAGCGCCTGCATCAGCGGCGCGCACTGCGGCGCCTGATGTTGGCGATGGCGGCATTGGTGCTGATCGGCCTGACGCTGTGCGCCTTCGCCCGACATGGTTCCGGCATGGCCATCCTCGGCGTCGTGCTGGCGGGCGCCGGTGGCGGTGGCTTGATCGGCCAGACCATCCAGTCGGCATGGACGATGCCGCGCAAGGTCCGGCGCCTGTATGCGCAACAGGCGGCGTTGCGGCATCGCCTCACCTATCGCTGGGACGAAGCCGGCCTGGAGGTCACCTGGGCGGATGGCCACGTGCGTCGTTCCTGGCGCGACTACGTGCGCTATCGCGAGAGTCCGCAGGTGCTGATGCTGTACCAGAACGACATCCTGTTCGACCTGGTGCCGACGGCGTGGTTCGTCGATGCCGCGCAGCGCGATGCGTTCCGGCAGTTGGCGGCGCAGGTAGGCACCGGCGCCGGCAAGCGCGCCGTGTAGCGGACGCCGCGGTTAGGGCGTGCGCTGGAGAGACCCGAGAGGCCGATGTCCGGGCCAGGTCCAGGCGCGGCCGGAGCGCGAGCCGGCACACCCCTGTGGGAGGGGCTTCAGCCCCGACGCCTCATCGCCTCAGCCAACGGCAATGACCGCCCGCACTGCATGCGCCAGCGCCCAGGGCGGAGAGCGCGCCGGGTCAGCGAGGACGCTGCTGGCGGCAGTGGTGAGCCGTGCCCGGCGCAATCGCTCGCGCCGGACTTGCCGTGCAGAACGAGGGCGATCGCAGCGGCCGGCGCGCGCTGCGCCGGCCCACGCCGCTCAGGCGGCAGCGCTGGCCACGACCAGCAGGCCGCCGGCGATCGCCGCCCAGTCCAACGGCGTGCGCGAGCGCAGGCCCTGCAGCGAGGGGCGGGCGGTCGGCGTCGGTCGCAGGCTTGCCTTGAGCGCCATCAGCGCCAGGCCGGTGGCGCTGAGCGCCCAATGCCATTCGCTGGCGCCGCTGCGCAGGAAGTAGGCCAGGTGCAGCACGCACAGGCAGGCCAGTACGGCCGCCAGCACGACGTCACGCGAGACCAGGCCCGGGCGGGCGGTCAAGGCAATACGAGTCATCAGCAAGTTTCCCCGAAACTGTGGGCACCTTCCCCTGGCGCACATTGCGACTGCGACCTGGATCATAGTTCGGCTTGAATCGGTCGCCAAGCGGCACTGCACAAAATCTTCACGCGGGTATCGTTACCAGTGGCGCGCGTCATTCCTTCGATGCAATTCACGCTGGGGGAGCGGGCGGCCCTCCGCGAATCCAGGCCATTTGCCCGCATCCGCCGCCAGCCCGGCTCAGTCGGCCTGCGCCGCCTGTTCGGCCAGCAACCACTCGCGCAGGCGCCGGCCGGCGTCGCTTTCCGCGCGCGACCGCAGCCGGGTCAACCAGTAGCGGCCCAGGTCGATGCGGGTCGGGAACGGGCACAGCAGGCGCCCGGCATCCAGGTCCTGGGCGAACAGGCGCAGCGGCAGCAGGGCCACGCCGTGGCCGGCCGCGGCGATGCTGGCCAGGGTCAGCGAGGCGTCGCAGATCGGGCCGCCGGCCTGCACCTCCGGGGCACCGGCGGCCTGCAGCCAGCGCGGCCACTCGTCCAGGCGATAGGAGCGCAGCAGGGTAGTCCTGGCCAAGTGCGCCGGCGTGTGCAGCCGCGCTGCCAGTGCGGGCGCGCAGACCGGCGCGAACGGCGCGTCCAGGATCGGTGTGGCGGCCTGGCCCTGCCAGTCGCCATCGCCGAAGCGGATCGCCAGGTCCAGGCCTTCGCCGGCCAGGTCGACCCGGTTATTGTGGGTGTACACGCGTAACTCGATGTCCGGATGCGCGGCATGGAAGGCGTCCAGCCGCGGCAGCAGCCAGCCCACCGCGAAGGTGCCGACCACGCCCACGCTCAGCGTCTCGCGGTAGCGGCCGCCGGCGAAGCGCTGCAGGGTCGCGGCGATGCGGTCGAAGGCCTCGGTCAGCACCGGATGCAGGCGCAGACCCTCGTCGGTCAGGGCCACCCCGCGTGGCAGCCGCTGGAACAGGACCACGCCCAGGCGCGCCTCCAGTTGCTTGATCTGATGGCTCAGCGCGGCCTGGGTCACGCACAACTCGGCGGCGGCACGGGTCAGGTTCTGATGCCGCGCCGCGGCCTCGAAGGCGCGCAGGGCGTTCAGCGGCAGGTGCGGACGGCTCATTGCCAGGCATCAATTCGGCTAATGGGTGCGATTGAATAACCTCGCTGGTGGGGGTGGGTCAATGCGGCCATCATCCTGGCTCCCGACGGAGGTGGACGATGCTGACGAGACGAGGGTTCCTGCAGGGTGTGGGCATGGGCGCGAGCCTGCTGGCGGTGGCTGCAGTGCAGGCGAAAACGGCACAGAATCGGGCGCCGACGCTGCAGCAGCGGCTGGCCGCGATCGAGCGCCGCAGTGGTGGCCGGCTCGGCGTGAGCCTGCTCGACGGCAGTGGCGCCTCGCTCGGCGGGCAGCGCCAGGACGAGCGCTTCCCGCTGTGCAGCACCTTCAAATTTCTATTGGCGGGGGCGGTGCTGCAGCGGGTCGACCGCGGCGAACTGGACCTGGAGCGGCGCCTGCCGGTGCGCAAGGCGGATCTGCTGAAGAATGCGCCGGTGGCCGAGCGCCATGTCGGCGGCACCCTCAGCGTGGCCGAGCTGTGCCGTGCGGCGATGATCTACAGCGACAACACCGCGGCGAACCTGCTGCTGCCGCTGGTTGGCGATCCGCCGGGGGTGACCCGCTTCCTGCGCGCGCTGGGCGACACGCAGACCCGCCTGGACCGCAACGAGCCGGGCATGAACGACGTCGCCGCCGGCGATCCGCGCGACACCACCACGCCGGCGGCGATGGCGGCGACGATGCGTGCCGTGTTGCTCGGCGACGTGCTGCGGCCGGAATCGCGGCAGCGCTTGATCGACTGGATGCGCGACAACCGCACCGGCGCCGATTGCCTGCGTGCCGGCCTGCCGGCGGGCTGGCGGATCGGCGACAAGACCGGCAGCAACGGCATCGATACCCGCAACGACATCGCCATCGTCTGGGCGCCGGGACGGACCACGCCGCTGTTGCTGACCGCCTATCTCAACGGTGCGACCGTCGACAGCGCCGCGCGCGACGCGGCGCTGAAAGCGGTGGCGCAAGCGGTGGTGGCCTCGCTGCCGACGCTGGCGCCGCACGCCGCCTAGGCTGCCGTGCGCGCGCTGCAGCGCCTGCGGTCGTCGCAATCGCGCCGGACGCAGGTGGCCTTCGTGTAGGAGCGGCTTCAGCCGCGACGGGCGTGCCCGGGAACGCCCATCGCGGCTGATCCCGCAAAAGGGCACAACAGCCGTTCCTGCCGGAAGCTGCTCGCGCTCATCAGCGGCGCCCTCGTGGCGATGCCGTGCGCGATCGCCTTCGTCGTACCCAATGGCCACCGCCGCCGCGGCGGTGCCCCTGATCGTGCGGTTCCTTCCATTCCCCATCCTGTTCGGAGCATCCCATGCGTGGATTCGTGTGTTGTTCGTTCGCCATCGCCCTCAGTCTGTTCGCCCACGCCGCGCAGGCGCGGGTCTGGGAACCCACGCCGGGCCATGTGCAGGTGCCGATCTGGCCCGGCGCGGTGCCGAATGCGGTGCCGCACCCGAAGCCGGAATCGGCCGGCCCCGGGGCCAGGATCGACAACGTCAGCCGGCCGACGATGACCGTGTACCCGGCGCAGGGCCACAACACCGGCGCCGCGGTGGTGGTGTTTCCCGGCGGCGGCTACCAGATGCTGGCGATGGACCTGGAGGGCACGGAGATCTGCGACTGGCTGACCGCGCGCGGCATCACCTGCGTGCTGCTGAAGTACCGCGTGCCGAACTCCGGGCCGACCTGGGTCGACGACCGTCGCTACTACCCGAAGGTGCAGACCGCACTGCAGGACGCGCAGCGCACGCTGGGCCTGGTGCGCCAACAGGCCGCCACCTGGGGCGTGGACCCGCACAAGATCGGAGTGATGGGGTTTTCCGCCGGCGGGCACCTGGTGGCCGCGGCCAGCACGCGCTTCGCCGAGCGCACCTATCCGTTGGTGGATGCCGCCGATCATGTGAGTTGCCGCCCGGACTTCGCCATCGCCGTGTATCCGGGCCATCTGTGGGTGCACGAGGACGAGGACGCCGACACCCGCGATTTCACCGATCTGGGGTTGCGTCCGGACATCCGCGTCGCCGCCGACACCCCGCCGACCTTCCTGCTGCAGGCCCAGGACGACTACGTGGACGGCATCTCGCAGGTGCTGGCGTACTTCGTCGCGCTCAACCATGCCGACGTGCCGACGGAAATGCATATTTACGCCAAGGGCGGCCATGCCTTCGGCCTGCGCGCCAAGAACCTGCCGATCGCGCAGTGGCCGCAGCTGGTGGAGACCTGGCTGCATACGATCGGGGTACTTGAGAGCCGGGAGTAGGGAGTCGGGATTGGGGATGCGTAACAGCCGGGATCGGGGATCGGGGATTGGCAAACGCGTGTCAGCGCGCGGATTGCGCTTTCACGAATCCCAAAATCCCAAATCCCAAATCCCGGACGTTGTCACGACTCCCCACTCCCGCCCGCCTCCGGCGGGCTCCTGATACAGCCGCGCCGGCCCGCCCATCGCCGGATCGCTGATGCCGGGCGTGCCGGTCTCCACGCGGCCGGCCAGGCGCTGGCGCGCGCCGTCCTGGACCAGCCACAGGTCGTACCAGCCGCCGCTCGGTTTGGCGCTCCAGCGGACGCGGTGCTCGCCGCCGGGCGCCAGCGTGACCTGCTGGTGGGGTTGCGCCTGCGCGTAGGCGGCCGGCTCCAGGGCCACGCCGAGCGGCGCGGTCCCGGGATTGCGCAGGACCAGGCACAGCGCCTGCGCATCGTCCGGGTCCTGGGCGATCTCCGCCTGCAGCAGCGGAGCGGCGAGGTCGCCGCGGTAATGGCGATGGAAGCCGTTGGGACCGAGCAGCCACAGGTCGTAGCGGCCGTCGTAGGTGGTCCAGGTGCCGTCCAGGGTCGCGCCGCTGCCGACCGTGTAGCGGCGCGGGATCGCGGCCAGGTCGTAGCGGTCGTAGACGTGCAGCACCGCCGCCGCACCGGTGTTGGCCATGCGCAACCGCACTTCGCCGCGTGCCTGCACGAACTGCAGCTGCACCGTCGGCCGATACGGCAGGGCGCGCGCG
Organism: Xanthomonas sp. NCPPB 901; assembly: GCF_056725085.1. Taxonomy (NCBI): domain Bacteria; kingdom Pseudomonadati; phylum Pseudomonadota; class Gammaproteobacteria; order Lysobacterales; family Lysobacteraceae; genus Xanthomonas; species Xanthomonas sp. NCPPB 901. The sequence goes on from NZ_CM161511.1 coordinate 1,456,434, forward strand.
CGGCGCACGCCGAACGCCTGCCGCGGCGCCTGCAGTTGCGTCGGCAGCGGCGGCAGCGCGTGCTCGCGCAAGGCGGCGGCGCGCGCTGCTGCCTCGCGCACGTCGGGCAGGTCGGCGACGAACGGGCGGGTATCGGCCTGGCGGAAATCGAAGGCGTCGACCAGGTCGCCGCAGACCGCGCGGCGCCAGGCGCTCACGCCGCTGGCGGCGACGCCGAAGCGGCGCTCCAGCAGGCGCAGCACCGAGGTGTGGTCGTAGACCTGCGAATCCACCCAGCCGCCGCGGCTCCACGGCGAGATCACGTACAGCGGCACGCGCGGGCCGAGGCCGTAGGGGCGCCCGCGCAGCGCGGGCGGATCGGCCTTGGCATCGCCCGGCGCCGGGTGCAGGTGGTATTCGCCGGCGGTGTCGATGCTGGAGGCGCCGGCCCAGCCGCCGGCTGCGGCGGGGTCGGGCGAGGGCGGCGCCGGCGGCGGTACGTGGTCGAAGAATCCGTCGTTCTCGTCGAACATCAGCAGCAGCGCGGTACGCGCCCACACCTTGGGGTCGGCGGTGAGCGCGTCGAGCACGCGCGCGGTGTAGGCCGCGCCCTGCGCCGGGCTGGACGGGTCCGGATGCTCGCTGCCGGCGGCATCGGCGATGATGAAGCTCACCGACGGCAGCCGCGCCGCCAGCACGTCCTCGCGCAACTGCGCCAGGCTGCGGCTGGAGACGCCGCGTGCGCGCAACTGCGGATCGTGCCCGGGCGCGCCGCGCCAGGCCGCGCGGAACGGCGCGAAGCCGGCCAGCGGGTTGTCGGTGAAGTTGTCGGCCATGTCCTGGTAGATCTGCCAGGACACGCCGGCCTGCTGCAGCGCCTCGACGTAGCTGGGCCAGCGGTAGTCGTCCGGATCGCCGCCCAGTTCCGGGAAGTTGTCGTGCGAGTTGGCGATCGCCGGGCCGCCGGCACGCGCGTGCGGATCGTTCTGCCCGGTCCACAGGAAGATCCGGTTCGGGTTGGTGCCGGCCTGGATCGCGCAGTGGTACGCGTCGCACACGGTGAATATCTCGGCCAGGGCGAACTGGAACGGCAGGTCGTCGCGTTCGTAGTGGGCCAGGGCGTGGTCGCGCTTGGCCGCCGGCCACTGGCCCATGCGGCCGTGGTCCCAGGCCTGTTGCGCGTTCGGCCAGGTGTGCGGGGTGCCCTGCACGCGCATGGTGGCGAAGTCGCGCGCGGTGCGCAGCGGGAACGGCGCCAGCGGGCGGCTGCCGTCGGCGCTGGGCTGCAGCCAGACCGTGCGCGGCGCGGTGCCGGCCAGCGGCGGCGCCGGGATCGGGAAGCGGTCGCCGAAGCCGCGCACGCCGGCCAGGCTGCCGAAGTAATGGTCGAAGGCGCGGTTCTCCTGCATCAGGATCACCACGTGCTGCAGGTCGTCGAGGGTGCCGCGGCGCACGTCCGGGGCGATCGCGGCGGCGCGAGCGATGCTTGGCGGCAACAGGGCGGCGGCGCTGGCGGTGAGGCCGGCGCGGAGCAGCCGGCGGCGGGTCTGGTCGGTCATGGTGGTCCGGAAAAACGCAACGCGGCGGCGGCCGGGATCGACCGCCGCCGCGAGACTGCCACGGCGCCGGTTACAGGTCGACCATGAAGGTCAGGCCGACGGTGCGCGGCGGCGCGATGAAGGCGCTGTCGCTGCCGTCCACGCCGTTGAGGTAGCGCTTGTCGGTGAGGTTGCTGATCACCAGGTCCAGCCTGGCCTGCTGCAACTGCGGCGACAGCCCGCCCAGGGCGATGCCGAGATTGGCGTCGAAGGTGGTCACCGCATCCAGCGCCGCGCTGTTGGCCGCGTCCAGGTAGCGCCGGCCGAGGTAGCGGCCGGACAGGCCGCCGTGCCAGCGCTGGCCCTGCCAGTCGGCCGACAGCACCAGGGTCTGGCGCGGCTGGCCGATCACCTGCGACCCCGGTGCGATCTCCAGCGCCTGGTCGCGCGCGGCGTTGCCGCTGCCCAGGTAGGTCGCCTTGTTGTAGGTGTAGGCGCCGTTGAGCCGCCAACCGTTGTCCCAGGCGTAGCCCAGCGCCAGCTCCACGCCGCGCGCGTGCACGCCGCCGAAGTTCTCGTAGACGCCGTCGGTCTCGCCCAGGTAGTCGATGCCGGTGACAAAGTTGGCCGGCACGTAGACGATGCGGTTGTCGAAGCGGATGTCGTACAGGGTGATGCTGCCGGTCAGCGGCCAGCGGCTCATGCGCAGGCCCACCTCGATGTTGTCGGCGGTTTCCGGCTTGACCTTGCTCAGCACCAGCGGGTCGGTCTCGCCGAGCACGCCGGAGGGGATCGCGGCGAAGTTCTGCGAGAAGCCGGCAAAGGCTTCCACGCCCTTGATCGGCGTGGTCCAGGTCAGGCCGGCGGAGACCAGCGGATCGGAGTGCGAATCCGATTCGATATGCGCGGCGTCGCCGATGCGGCGGTCGCGGGTCTGGTCGACGAAGAACTGCTTGACGCCCACGCGCCAGGCGAAGTCGCCATAGCGCATCACGTCCTCGGCGTAGTACATCTGCTCGTCGGTGCGGTAGTCGTCCTTGAACTGCACCCAGTACGGCACGTGGTCGAAGGCGATATTGGTGCCGACATTGAGCAGGCGGTGCCAGTCGCGGGTGACGCTGCGGTCGTAGCGTTCCAGCCACAGGCCGCCGCGCACGGTGTTGTGCAGCCCGCCGAGATCCTGCGCCCACTCCACGTCGGCGGTGACGCCGCCGCGCTGGTTGTCGTAGTGGCTGTGGCGGTAGGACTGCACCGGCAGCGAGCCGGCCGGGTAGCAGGCCGGGTTGGACTCGGCCGGCAGGGTCGCGGTGTCGGCGCAGCCGGGCAGCATGTTCGCGGCAGCGCCGTTCGGGGTGACGAAGTAGAGCTTGCCCAGCGCGCTGCCGCCGTACACGGTATGGCCGCCGGTATATTCGGACTCGGGCTGGCCCGCGCCGTCGTCGGTGACGTCGACCAGGTAGGGCGGGATCCAGTCGCCACGGCCCTTCATGCGGTGCGCGTAGCCGGTCAGCGTGGCCTTGAAGCCGTTGCCGCCGTCGAACAGGCCGCGCAGGTAGCCGAAGGTGTTCTTGCGCAGCGCGCGCGAGCCGGAGCGGTAGTTCTGGTCGTAGTAGGGGATGCCGGTGAGCGTGCCGGTGAGCAGGTCGTGGTCCGGATCGGTGGCGAACTGCGCCGGGGTGACGCTGCTGTATTCCGACTCGTTGGCATCGTCGTAGGACAGGTAGCCGCTGAGCGTCCACGCGCCGAGGTCGCTGACGAACTTGCCGGCCAGGTGGTCGCGGGTGGTGTGGCCGCTGCCGTCGATCCAGTCGTCGTTGCTGGCGTGCGAGCCGCTGACCCAGGCGCGGGTGCCGCCGAGGTCGCCGCTGTCGTAGCGCGCGTAGTACTTGCGCGCCTGGTTGTCGCCGATGCCGAACGCCATGCGCACGCGCTGCTGGTCCAGCGGTTCGCTGGTGAGGAAGTTGAGGGTGCCGCCCAGCGCTTCGTTGGAGCGCGAGGCGATGTCGGCGGTGCCCTGGCTGACCTCCACCGTTTCCAGGTCCAGCGTGTCGATGAAGCGGTTGGCCTTGGAGCCGCCGCCGTAGGCCGAGCCGCCGTTGGGCACGCCGTCGATGGTGGTGCCGATCTGCTGGTCGTCGCGGTTGGTGACGAAGCCGCGCATGCTGATCTGCGTGCCCCAGTCGGAGGAGCCGAACGCATCGGCCTCGGTGGCGATCACGCCGGGCAGCTCGTTGAGCGCGTCGTTGACGCTGCTCAGCGCGAACTGGCGGTCCAGCGCCTCCTTGCTGACGTTGATCTTGGCGTAGGTGGTGGCCTGGCCGAGCACCTGCACCTGGTCCAGGGTCGAGACCCGGTCGCCGTTGTCGGCCGGGGCGGTGCCGTCGGATCCGTCGCTGGCCTCGGCGGCGTGGGCGCAGGCGATGCTGGTGGCCAGCGCCAGGGCCAGCAGGGTTGGAGCGGGGGTGCGGAAATACGCCGAAACGGTCATCGGTTGCGTGGCTTGCGTGAGGGGCGCTCATGGTCCGATCGAGCGATTTCGAGCATGTGACCGGGATCTTGCGGATCCGTGCATCATGCGCAAATCGGCATGAATCGAGCCGGGGCGATGCCGCGAGCCACGCGCAGCGGCGACGGGTGGCGGGCGGACGAGGCGGAGGCACGGTGTTGGTGCGGCTGTCCGGAGGGCGGTGGCGTGCGCGGCGTATGCGCCGTTGACGTCCGTGTCGGGCACGGATGCCTGCGTGCGCGGCGGACTCGTCGTCGGGAGGGAATGTCCTTGCGTGGGCGCGCAGATGTACGCAGACGCCGCGCGGGGCACGCGACCAGCCGGCGCTTCGCCGTGATGGCGCACAACACGGGCAAACCGGCATCATCGCCGCTGCCGCCGCCGGCGGGCCCGCGATGGAACCTCCTGCCTGATGAGCCACGAACTGATCTACCTGCTGCTGATCTTCGCCCTGCTGGTGATCCCGCGCGCGCTGCAGCGCTTCAAGATGCCGGCGCCGCTGACCTGCCTGCTGTTCGGCATCGTCGCGATGCTGGCGATGGGGCCGCGTGCGCACGATCCGGTGGTGACCCTGCTGGCCACGCTCGGCATCTCCTCGCTGTTCCTGTTCGCCGGCCTGGAAGTGGACCCGAAGGCACTGCGTCGCGGGCTGTGGCCGCTGCTGCTGCACCTGGTGGTGCGCGGGGGCACCCTGTTCGGCGTCGGCTGGCTGGCCTGGCGCTACGCCGGGTTGTCGTGGCAGGCAGCCGGATTGCTGGCGCTGGCCCTGCTGACGCCTTCCACCGGGTTCATCATCGAGTCGCTGGGGCGGCTGGGGCTGGACGAGGAGGAGCGGTTCTGGGTCACCAGCAAGGCCATCGCCGGCGAACTGCTGGCGCTGGCGGCGCTGTTCGTGATCCTGCAGGCCGGCGATCCCTGGCAGATGGGGCTGTCCAGCCTGGCGCTGGTGGCGATGCTGGTCGGCCTGCCGCTGCTGTTCGTGGCCCTGGGGCGCTGGGTGGCGCCGCAGGCGCCGGGGTCGGAGTTCTCGCTGCTGGTGATGGTTGGCCTGATCGCCGCCTACATCACCTATGCGCTGGGCGTGTACTACCTGGTCGGTGCGTTCATCGCCGGGCTGGTGGCGCGGCTGCTGCGCCAGCGCATGCCGCTGCTGGCCTCCGACGAGAACCTGCAGGCGGTGCGCCTGTTCGCCTCGTTCTTCGTGCCGTTCTACTTCTTCAATGCCGGCACCAAGGTGCCCAGCGGCGCGCTGAGCCTGCAGGCGCTGGGTCTGGGCGTGGCCCTGACCGCCTGCGTGCTGCCGCTGCGCATCGGCATTCTGTGGCTGCAGCGGCGGGTGCTGTTCGGCGAGGGCGCGCGCAGCAGCCTGCGGGTGTCGCTGGCGCTGTCGCCGACGCTGATCTTCACCCTGGTCCTGGCCGGGATCCTGCGCGACCGTTTCGCCATCGCCGATGCGCTGTTCGGCGCGCTGCTGCTGTACGCGGCCCTGACCACGCTGCTGCCGGCGCTGCTGCTGCGCATGCCCTTCGACGTCAGTCCGCTGGAAGCGGCGCCGGCCGCGCCGGCGGAGGCCGCGGCCGCGCGGGGACCGGACGAGCCGGTAGCCGAGGCGCCGCTGGAGGACGCGCCGACGCCGCCCGCAGACGCGCCGGAGACCGCACCGCGCGCCCAGCCAGGGCCAGCATGAGCCGGGATGCTTGAAAGCCGGCGTGCGGCCCCCATACTGGCCGCCTCCGTTGCTTTCGCGTTTTTGCCGCCATGCCGATCTACGCTTTCCAATGTGCCGCGTGCGGTCACAGCTTCGACCGCCTGCAGAAACTGTCCGATCCGGATCCGGAGACCTGTCCGTCCTGCGCCGCGCCAGCGGTCAAACGCCAGCTCACCGCGCCGGCGTTCCGCCTGTCCGGCAGCGGCTGGTACGAGACCGACTTCAAGAAGGACGGCGACAAGAAGCGCAACCTCGCCGAGTCCGGTAGTTCGGGTGGCAGCAGCGAGGCCAAGCCCGCGGCCGCCCCTGCGTCCGACACCTCGGCCAAGCCGGCAGCCGCCGCCACCCCGGTGCCGGCACCCGCCGCCGCCAAGCCTGCGGCGACCTGAGTCCCTCGCTCTGCTCCACGTAGGAGCGGCTGAAGCCGCTCCTACGCACGTATCCAAATCCAGGAGCCTGGAATGCCGCGCAGGCCTCCAAATCCAGGGGCCTGGAAGGCCGGGCCGCGCGCAACACGCCGCGGCCCGACGTTCGCATTGGCTCAGCGCGCGCCGAAGCGCGCCCGGCAGCCGCCGTTGACCCACACCGTATTGCCTTCGTAGCCCCAGCTGCGGCCTTCCGCGCAGGTGGTGCCGGACAACTGCTCGATCAGCACCGGGCGGCCCTGGCGGCGGTCCCAGGCGCAGGTGCGCAGGCGCTTGTCGTCGCTGCTGCAGGTCACCGTGTAGCCGCTGTCCAGCGGCGGCCGGCCCGGTCCCCAGCCGCCGCCGCCGCGGCCCTCGGCGAACTCGCCGCGGCAGCCGTCGTCGACCCACACCGCGCCATCGCGTGAGCCCCAGGTACGGCCCTCGATGCAGCGGGTGTCCGACAGCTGCCGCACCAGCGTGGCGTTGCGCCAGCCGGTCGGGCACACGCGCTGGCGCTGGTCCTGGCTCTCGCAGCGCACGGTGCCGGCGGCGCCGCCACTGCCGCCGCCGCCCCAGTTGCCGCCCCAGCCGCCGCGACCTTCGACGAAGCGACCGCGGCAACCCTGGTCCACCCACACCACCCCGGGCGCCGAGCCCCAGGTGCGGCCTTCGATGCAGGGCGAATCGGAGAGGGTGCCGACCAGCCGGGCAGGCCCGCGGAACGGGGTTGCGCACTGCTGGCGCCGGCGATCGTTGCTGGAGCAGGCGACAGTGCGGCCGTCGAAGCCCGGTTCCTGCCGCCAGCCGCCGCCGCTGCCGCGCAGCGAGGTGGCGATGTCCTGCTGGATGTTGCCGAAGCCCCAGCCACGGTCGATCTGGTCCAGGTAGAACTCGAGCTGGTCGTCGGGAATCTGCCGGCCGCGCGACTGATCGGCGTATTCGCGCTCGATCACCCGGACCCGGCCGGGGATCGACAGTTGCCGCAGGTCCTGCGGGGCGTAGGCGCGGGCGCTCTGGGCCGCGGCCGGGGCGCTGGCCAGGGCCAGCGCGGCGATCACCAGCCAGGTGCCAAGGGGCTTCAACATGGGTTCTCTCCTCCCCGTGAATGGTGCGCGGACTATAGCCGCAGGCCAACTTAAGCCAGGATGAGTCATGCGCGATTTGCCCGGGCCGACGCGCCGCCGCAGAATACCGGGCTTGCCGGCGCCTTCTGCGCCGGCCGCCCCCTGTTTGGAGCTAGCGATGCGTACCCACTTCTGCGGCCTGGTCGACGAGACCCTGATCGGCCAAACCGTCACCCTGGCCGGCTGGACCGACGTGGCCCGCAACCTCGGCGGCGTGTGCTTCATAGACTTGCGCGACCACGAAGGCATCGTGCAGGTGATGGTGGAGCCGGAGAACGCGGACGTGTTCAAGGTCGCCGCCAGCCTCGGCTACGAGGACGTGCTGCAGGTCGAGGGCGTGGTGCGCGCGCGGCATGCGGTCAACGACAAACTGCGCAGCGGCAAGGTCGAGGTGATCGCCACGTCCATCAGCGTGCTCAACAAGGCCGCGCCGCTGCCGTTCCATGCGCACGAGAACCCGGGCGAGGAGACCCGCCTGAAGTACCGGTATCTGGACCTGCGCCGCCCGGAGATGCAGCGCATGCAGCGCACCCGCATCAAGCTGGTGCAGGCGCTGCGCCGCTACCTGGACGAGCGCGGCTTCCAGGACATCGAGACGCCGATCCTGACCAAGGCCACCCCCGAAGGCGCGCGCGACTTCCTGGTGCCGGCGCGCATGCACCCGGGCGAGTTCTACGCGTTGCCGCAGTCGCCGCAGCTGTTCAAGCAGATCCTGATGGTGGCCGGCTTCGACCGCTACTACCAGATCGCGCGCTGCTTCCGCGACGAGGCCCTGCGCGCCGACCGCCAGCTCGAGTTCACCCAGCTGGACATGGAGTTCGCCTTCGTCCGCGAGCGCGACGTGCAGGACTTCGTCGAGGCCATGGTCCGCGCCATCTTCAAGGAAGTGGTCGACGTCGAGCTGGACGCCAGCTTCCCGCGCATGACCTGGGCCGAGGCCATGCGCCGCTACGGCTCGGACAAGCCGGACCTGCGCATCGCCCTGGAGCTGACCGACGTGGCCGAACTGGTCAAGGACAGCGACTTCGCGGTGTTCAGCGCCGCCGCCGGCGACCCGGACGGCCGCGTCGCCGCGCTGCGCATCCCCGGCGGCGCCAGCCTCTCGCGCAAGCAGATCGACGAGTACGCCGCGCATGCCGCCAAGTACGGCGCCAAGGGCCTGGCCTACGTCAAGATCGCCGACAGCGGCGAGATCAGCTCGCCGATCCAGAAGTTCTTCGGCGAGGCCGCGTTCGCCGCGCTGCTCGCCCACGTCGGCGCCGGCAACGGCGACATCGTGTTCTTCGGCGCCGGCGCCTACGGCAAGGTCTCCGACTTCATGGGCGCGCTGCGCCTGAAGGCCGGCAAGGACTTCAACCTCATTGCCGACGGCTGGCGTCCGCTGTGGGTCACCGACTTCCCGATGTTCGAGTGGGACGAGGAGGCGCAGCGCTACGTCGCCCTGCATCACCCGTTCACCGCGCCGGCGGTGGACGACATCGCCGAGCTGCGCACGCACGCCAAGACCGCGGTGTCGCGCGGTTACGACATGGTGCTCAACGGCAACGAGATCGGTGGCGGTTCGATCCGCATCCACCGCCCGGACATGCAGAGCGCGGTGTTCGAGTTGCTCGGCATCGGCGCCGAGGAAGCGCGCGCCAAGTTCGGCTTCCTGCTCGATGCGCTGAACTACGGCGCGCCGCCGCACGGCGGCATCGCCTTCGGCATCGACCGCATCGCCGCGCTGATGGCCGGCACCGAGTCGATCCGCGACGTGATCCCGTTCCCCAAGACCACCGGCGCGCAGGACCTGATGACCGATGCGCCGTCGCCGATCGCCGACGCGCAGCTGGCGGAAGTGCACGTGCAGGTGCGCCGGCAGGCGCAGTGATCCCTTTCTTCCAACCGTAGCGCAGGCCAGCACATGAGCGAGACCGCATTCAACCTGGAGTGGGAAACCCTCGGCAACGAGGGCGCCGTGGAGACCATCGTCACCCAGCGCGCGCGCGTGTTCGGCGGCTGGCTGGTGCGCGCCGGCAGCGGCGCCAACGCGCCGCTGGCGTTCGTGCCGGATCCGGAAGGCCGTTGGGACGGCGAGGACTTCGGCGAGGACGATTACGAGTACGAGGAAGACGAAGACGAAGAGGAAGAAGAGGACGAGGACGAGGAAGAAGGCGACGACGAGGGCGACGGCGCCGACGCTGCGCACCCGGTGCGCTGAGCCGTGCATATCCGCCGTGCCACGCCGGACGATGCCGCGGCGGTGACCCGCATCGCCGCGGCCACCTTCTGCGAAACCTTCGGCCATCTGTATCCCGCGCAGGACCTGCAGGCCTTTCTCGACGAGGCCTATTCGCTGGAGCGCGCCCAGGTGGTGCTGGCGCATCCGGACTACGCGATCTGGCTGGTCGAGCACGACGGCGCCGTGGTCGGGCACGCCGCGGCCGGCCCCTGCGGCCTGCCGCACGCCGAGGTGCGTCCCGGCGACGGCGAACTGAAGCGGCTGTACCTGCTGCGCGCGCACCAGAACGGCGGCTGGGGCGGCCGTTTGTTCGACACCGCCCTGGCCTGGCTGGAGCGCGATGGCCCGCGTACGCTGTGGATCGGCGTGTGGTCGGAGAACCTCGGCGCGCAGCGCTTCTACGCGCGTTACGGCTTCGAGAAGGTCGGCACCTACGAATTCCCGGTGGGGCAGGTGCGCGATCTCGAATTCATCCTGCGGCGTCCGCCGCGCGCGGCCTGACGCCCGCAGGGCATCTCGAATCAGCTGCCTCCGCGACACGCAAGCCGGATGCAGTGTGACCTGCAGGAGCGGCTTCAGCCGCGACGGGCTGTATCGGGAACGCGTCGTCGCGGCTGACGCCGCTCCTACGTGACGTGTGCTGGCGTGATTAGGGGGCGCCGCACGCGAGTGCCGCGTCGACACCGCGGCAACGGCGGCGCGCTAGAGTGCAGCCCTGTCCAGCTTTGAGGAGAGCGCCATGTTCCGACCGTGGATGGGAATCGCCGCCGTGGTGCCGCTGCTGGCCGCATGCGCGCCACCAGCCTCGTTGCAGCCGGCCAGCGCAGGGCCGAGCGTGCAGGGCGATGGCCGCTGCAATGTCGAGGCGGTGGCCTGGGCCGTAGGCCAGGAAGCCACCCAGGCGACCATGAGCCGGGTCTGGAAGGAGAGCGGGGCCGGCGTGGTGCGGCCGATCGCGCCGGGTCAGGCGGTGACCCGCGATCTGCGCCTGGACCGGCTCAACGTGTACCTGGATGGCAACAATCGCATCCTCCGCACCACCTGCGGTTGAGCCGGACATGGCCGCCGCGCCGCAGGTGCTGCTGCTGCACGGCATCTGGAACGCGCGGCCGTGGCTGCTGCCGCTGGCATTGCGCCTGCGCCGCGATGGCTGGCGTGTCGCCAGCTTCGGCTATTCCACCGCGTTCGGCGGCGCCGAGGCCGCGCTGCCACGGCTGCACGCGCGCATCGAGCGTCTGGCTGCCGCCGGTCCGGTGGCGCTGGTCGGCCACAGCCTCGGCGGCCTGATCGCGTTGCAGGCCTTGCGCCAGGCGCCGTCGCTGCCGGTGACCCGGGTGGTCTGCCTGGGCAGTCCGTTGGCGGGCAGCGCCGTTGCACGCGCCTTGGCGCAACGGCGGCTCGGACGGGCGCTGGGCCGCAGCGCGACGCTGCTGCAGCAGGGCGTGGCGCGTTGGGAAGGCGCGGCCGAGGTCGGCATGATCGCCGGCACGGTGGCGCGCGGGCTGGGCGCGCGCTTCGCGGCGCTGGGGCCGCAGTCCGACGGCAGCGTGGCCCTGGCCGAGACCCGCGTGCCCGGCCTGGGCGACCACTGCCAGGTGCGCGCCAGTCACAGCGGCCTGCTGTTCTCGGCGCAGGCCGCGCGGCAGACCGCCGCCTTCCTGCGCGACGGTCGGTTCGGCGTCTGAGCCCCGCCGCCGGAACCGGGCATCCCGCGGTGCCGGCCGGCGCCGTATCGCGAGCGCCTTGGCGCCGGCACCGGGCGGCGACGTCCCTCAGGGCGTCACGAAGGTCTTCAGCCAGTCCAGGGTGGGGTTGAGCGCCCAGGCGGCGGTGCCGCTGCGGTAGTTGCCGTCGACCAGAATGCCTGCGCACTGGGTGCCGGGGTAGCCGCCGAAGCCCATGAAGCAATGGTCGGCGTAGAGGTCCTGCACCTCCCGGTCCTTGACGATGTACCAGCCGCTGCCGTTGCTGCGGAAGCACGACTGCTGCCCGTCGCAGCGCAGGCCGGTGACCAGTTGTGCCTGCGTGCGGGCGATGTTCTCGGTGCCGCCGACGAACATGTCGCGCTCGCCGTTGATGATGCGCAGGCGATCGGACGGCAGCGAGTGGTTGCCGTCGGCGATGCAGGACGCCAGGTTGTAGTAGGCGGTGTAGGTCGCGCCGGTGCCCTGGCCGAACGAGGCGGCGACCCGGGGATCGTAGTCATGCGCCAGCACCGAGATGATCGAGCCCTGGCTGAGCCCGCCGGTCACCACGCCCTTGGAACAGTCGGCCTTGTCGCGGGCGCATAGTTGGGCGATGGCGCTGTTGAGATTCTGCGCATCGAAGATGGCCTTGGCGCGGTTGCCGATCACGCCGCAGCTGCCGAAGCTGGTGTTGTCGTACTCCACCGAGGCCGCCACGAAGCCCTTGGCCGCCGCGGCATTCACCGCGGCCATCGCCCAATTGCTCTGGTAGTTCTCGCCGGTCCCGCCGATATGCACGTAGACCGGGTACTTGCCTGTCGCGCGGGGTTCCTGGCCGCTGATCGAATAGGTGGTGTAGCCGGCGCTGTAGCGGCCCCTGAAGGCATCGGTCTGGGCGCTGGCCAGGCCCGGGGCGGCGAGGGCGAGCAGGCCCAGGCAGCGCAGGGCCAGCGACAGGAAGGGGGTGGGTGCGGGGGTGGTGCGGGACATGGGGGGTCTCCTTTTGGTGCGATGGAAGGCGGGCGCGACTGACGCGTTCAGCCTCCCGGTGGGGCATGACAGTTCTGGCAGCGATGCGGCGCGCATGGGTAGACAGTCCGCCAATGTTTGACTGGCAGCACGGGCTGGCGCGCGCCGGAGCGGGCGCCGCCCGGGGAACGGCTGCATGCGCCGGTCGCACGCGCGGTCGGTCGTCGGCGCGGCTGGACCGCGGGATGTGCGCGGCATCAGGTAAAATCTGCGCCCTGTCCTTACAACTGTCCGGAACGCCCCATGGGTAGAGGCCCCTCGATCGAAGCCCGCAAGAACGCATCCGATGCGAAGCGCGGCAAGATTTTCACCAAGATCATCCGCGAGATCGGCGTCGCCGCGCGCGCCGGCGGCGGCGATCCGTCCAACAACCCGCGGCTGCGCGTGGCGATGGACAAGGGGCTGGCCTCGAACATGTCCAAGGACGTGATCGAGCGCGCGATCAAGAAGGCCACCGGCGAACTGGAAGGCGTGGAGTACGAGGAAGTGCGCTACGAGGGCTACGCCCCGGGCGGCGTGGCGGTGATCGTGGATTGCCTGACCGACAACCGCGTGCGCACCGTGGCCGACGTGCGCCATGCCTTCAGCAAGTGCGGCGGCAACATGGGCACCGATGGCTCGGTGGCCTTCATGTTCAAGCGCCTGGGCGTGCTCAGCTTCGCCGCCGGCGCCGACGAGGAGAAGATCACCGAAGCGGCGATCGAGGCCGGTGCCGACGACATCGTGGTCTACCCCGAGGACGGCGCGATCGACGTGCTGACCGCGCCTGAGGCGTTCCAGGCGGTCAAGGACGCCATGGACGCGGCCGGCCTGGCCGCCGACCACGCCGAAATCACTTTCCGCGCCGACAACGACATCGCCGTGGACGGCGACACCGCGGTGCAGGTACGCAAGCTGCTGGACATGCTGGAAGACCTGGACGACGTGCAGAACGTCTATTCCAACGTGGACCAGGCCGCGCTGAGTGACGGGGGCTGAAGCCATGACGACCGGGACCCGGGGCCCAAGACCCGGAACCCGGAGCGGCGCCGTGCCGGTGCCGGAGGCATTGCCGACATCAATGGCGGCAGCGAGCAGCGATGCTCGGGTGACCGGCGCTTTCCCGAATCCCGATTCCCGAATCCCCAATCCCGGCTCCACCACCACCCGCATCCTCGGCATCGACCCCGGCTCGCAACGCACCGGCGTCGGCATCATCGACGTGGACGCGGCCGGCCGTACCCGGCACGTGCACCACACGCCGCTGCTGCTGCTGGGCGAGGGCGACTTCGCGCTGCGGCTCAAGCGCCTGCTGCACGGGCTGGATGCGCTGATCGAGGAGTACCGGCCGCAGGAAGTGGCGATCGAGCGGGTGTTCATGGGCAAGAGCGCCGACGCGGCGCTGAAGCTCGGCCATGCCCGTGGCGCGGCGATCTGCGCGGCGGTGCTGCGCGATCTGCCGGTACACGAGTACGCGGCCAAGGAGATCAAGCTCGCCATCGTCGGCAAGGGCGCGGCGGAAAAGCAGCAGGTGCAACACATGGTTGGTCTCATGCTGAGCCTGACCGGCAAACTTCAGGCCGACGCCGCCGACGCGCTGGCGGTCGCCATCACCCATGCCCACGTGCGCGCCACCGCGCAGCGCCTGGGCGTCAGCACGCAGCAGGCGTGGAGCAGAAAATGAGAAAGGCTGGGAATCGGGAGTCGGGAATCGGGAATGGGAACAGCAGAAGCGATGAAGCGGGCGTCCGCTTTGCCCATTCCCCATTCCCGTTTCCCCATTCCCGGCGCCTCCAGGGAGGCGCCCAATGATCGGCCGTCTGCGCGGCATCCTGGCCTACAAGCAGCCGCCGTGGCTGGTGATCGACGTGGGCGGGGTGGGGTACGAGCTGGAGGCGCCGATGAGCACCTTCTACGACCTGCCCGATGTCGGGCGTGACGTGATCCTGTTCACCCACTATGCGCAGAAGGAGGACAGCGTGTCGCTGTACGGCTTCCTGCGCGAGGGCGAGCGGCGCCTGTTCCGCGACGTGCAGCGGGTCAGCGGGATCGGCGCGAAGATCGCGCTGGCGGTGCTGTCCGGGGTCAGCGTCGACGAGTTCGCGCGGCTGATCACCGCCGCCGACGTCACCGCGCTGACCCGCATTCCCGGCATCGGCAAGAAGACCGCCGAGCGCATGGTGGTGGAGTTGCGCGACCGCGCGGCCGACTTCAGCGGCGGCGCGCCGGTCACCGGGCAACTGGGCACCGACGCGGTGTCCGAGGCCACGGTGGCCCTGCAGCAGCTCGGCTACAAGCCCGCCGAGGCGGCGAAGATGGCGCGCGACGCCGCCGCCGACGGCGACGAGGTCGCCACGGTGATCCGCAAGGCCCTGCAGGCGGCGCTGCGCTGACCGGTCGGTTGGCCCAACTCTCCGCTCCTTCTTCACGTTCTGGCGCTACTCTTCCCACCATGTCCAGCCCCACCAGTTCCGCCGCCCGCCCGGGCAGCCACGATCCGCACGCCAAAACGGGCTTTGGGGTGATGCTGACCGCCATTGGCGTGGTCTTCGGCGACATCGGCACCAGTCCGCTGTACACGCTCAAGGAGGCGTTCTCGCCGCACTACGGGCTGACCCCGGACCACGACACCGTGCTGGGCATCCTGTCGCTGGTGTTCTGGGCGCTGATGCTGGTGGTCACGGTCAAGTACGTCACCGTGATCATGCGCGCCGACAACGACGGCGAGGGCGGCATCATGGCGCTGACCGCGCTGGCGCAGCGCACCCTGCCCAGCGGCTCGCGCTCGATGTACGTGGTCGGCATCCTCGGCATCTTCGGCGCTTCGCTGTTCTTCGGCGACGGCGTGATCACCCCGGCCATCTCGGTGCTGTCGGCGGTGGAAGGCCTGGAGGTGGCCGCGCCCAAGCTGGAGCCGTTCGTGGTGCCGATCACCCTGGTGGTGCTGGGCATGCTGTTCATGGCCCAGCGCTACGGCACCGAGCGGGTGGGCAAGGCGTTCGGGCCGATCACCCTGGTCTGGTTCGTGGCGCTGGGCGCGATCGGCGTCTACAACATGACGCGGGCGCCGGAAGTGCTGCACGCGCTGAACCCCTGGTGGGGCGTGCGCTTCTTCGCCGAACACAACTGGCACGCGGTATTCGTGCTCGGCGCGGTGGTGCTGGCGGTCACCGGCGGCGAGGCGCTGTACGCGGACATGGGCCATTTCGGCGCCAAGGCGATCCGCCGCTCGTGGAATTTCCTGGTGCTGCCGATGCTGACCCTGACCTACCTGGGGCAGGGTGCGCTGGTGCTGCGCGACCCGGCGGCGGTCAGCAACCCGTTCTACGAGGCGGTGCCCGAGTGGGCGCTGTACCCGATGATCGTGCTGGCCACCGCGGCCACGGTGATCGCCTCGCAGGCGCTGATCACCGGCGCCTATTCGGTGGCCAGCCAGGCCATGCAGCTGGGCTACATCCCGCGCATGCACATCCGCCACACCTCGCACTCCACGATCGGTCAGATCTACGTGCCGGCGGTGAACTGGTGCCTGCTGGCGCTGGTGGTGGTGGCGGTGATCGGCTTCGGCGACTCGACCTCGCTGGCCACCGCCTACGGCGTCTCGGTGACCGGCACCATGCTGATCACCACCGTGCTGATGATCATCTACGCGCGCGCCAACCCGCGCGTGCCGACGCCGCTGCTGTGGCTGTTCGCGCTGGTATTCCTGGCCGTGGACGGTGCGTTCTTCTACGCCAACATCATCAAGTTCCTGGACGGCGCCTGGTTCCCGCTGCTGCTGGGCCTGATCCTGTTCACCCTGATGCGCACCTGGCGCCGCGGCCGCAAGCTGCTGCACGACGAGATCCGCAAGGACGGCATCAAGCTCGACACCTTCCTGCCCGGGCTGATGCTGGCGCCGCCGGTGCGCGTGCCCGGCACCGCGGTGTTCCTGACCGCCGACCCGATGGTGGTGCCGCACGCGCTGATGCACAACCTCAAGCACAACAAGGTGCTGCACGAGCGCAACGTGTTCCTGACCGTGGAGACCCTGCAGGTGCCGTACGCGGCGGCCGGGCAGCGGTTGAAGATCGACGCGATCGGCGACGAGTTCTATCGGGTCTACGTGCGCTTCGGCTTCATGGAGACCCCGGACGTGCCGCTGGCGCTGATGCGCTCCTGCGACCAGGGCGGGATCTATTTCGACCCGATGGACACCACCTATTTCGCCAGCCGCGAGACCATCGTCGCCAGCGCCAACCGCGGCATGCCGATCTGGCGCGACAAGCTGTTCGCGGTCATGCACCGCAACGCCGCCCCCGCCACCGGCTTCTTCCGCATCCCCGGCAACCGCCTGGTGGAGCTGGGGGCGCAGGTGGAGATCTGAGGCCGCGACGGGGTCGCGGCCTTGGGAATGGGGAAGCGGGAATGGGGAATAGGGTGAAGCAACGGCAACGGCGTTCGGCCTGAAAACGCAGCGGCGCCGCAAAAGTAGGCGCCAGCAGCGGCGCCAACCGCTACTATTGTCCGCTCGATTCCCCAATCCCGATTCCCCATTCCCGGCTTTCCATGGACCGCATCATCGCCAGCAGCGCCACCCGCGAGGATGAGGCGGCCGAGGCCAGCATCCGCCCCAAGCGGCTGGACGACTACCTCGGCCAGCAGCCGGTGCGCGAGCAGCTGTCGATCTACATCGAGGCGGCCAAGGCGCGCGGGGAGGCGATGGACCATGTGCTGATCTTCGGGCCGCCGGGCCTGGGCAAGACCACGCTCAGCCATGTCATCGCCAACGAGCTGGGGGTCAACCTGCGGGTCACCTCCGGCCCGGTGATCGAGAAGGCCGGCGACCTGGCCGCGCTGCTGACCAACCTGCAGCCGCACGACGTGCTGTTCGTCGACGAGATCCATCGGCTGTCGCCGGTGGTCGAGGAAGTGCTGTACCCGGCGATGGAAGACTTCCAGATCGACATCATGATCGGCGAGGGCCCGGCCGCGCGCTCGATCAAGATCGACCTGCCGCCGTTCACCCTGATCGGCGCCACCACCCGCGCCGGCCTGCTGACCGCGCCGCTGCGCGACCGCTTCGGCATCGTCCAGCGTCTGGCGTTCTACACCCCGGACGAGCTGGCGCGGATCGTGCGCCGCTCCGCCGGCATCCTCGGCATCGCCTGCGACGCCGACGGCTGCGCCGAGATCGCCCGGCGCGCGCGCGGCACCCCGCGCATCGCCAACCGCCTGCTGCGGCGGGTCCGCGACTTCGCCCAGGTGCGCGCCGGCGGGCAGATCGACCTGGCGGTGGCGCAGGCGGCCACGCAGATGCTCAAGGTCGACGCCGAGGGCTTCGACGAGCTGGACCGGCGCATGCTGCGCACCATCATCGAGTACTTCGACGGCGGCCCGGTCGGCGTCGAGTCGCTGGCCGCCTCGCTGTCGGAGGAGCGCGGCACCCTGGAGGACGTGATCGAGCCCTACCTGATCCAGCAGGGCTACCTGATCCGCACCGCCCGCGGGCGCATGGCGACCAACAAGGCGTATCTGCACTTGGGCTTGCAGCCCAAGAACCGGGAATTGGGAATCGGAACTGGGGAATCGGGGGCATTGTTCTAGGATGTTGTGGTTACCCAGCTATCGACAGGAGCGCCGCTCTTGACCTCCGATTCCCCAGTCCCTATTCCCCAATCCCCGCGTCTATTCAGTTGGCCGACACGCGTCTACTGGGAAGATACCGACGCCAGTGGCGTGGTCTACCACGCGCGCTACGTGGCCTTTCTGGAGCGGGCGCGCACGGAGTGGCTGCGGGCGCTGGGCCATGGCCAGGAGCGTCTGCGCCTGCAGCACGATCTGATGTTCGTGGTGCGTTCGATGCAGCTCGACTTCCTGCGCCCGGCACGCCTGGACGATTCCCTGCAGGTCGGCGCCGCGCTGTCGCAGTGCAAGCGCGCCAGCCTGGTGTTCACGCAGTCGATCCATCGCGACGGCGAGTTGCTGCTGCGCGCGCAGGTGCGGCTGGCGGCCATCGGCGCCGGCAGCTTCCGCCCACGCGGCATGGACGACGCGCTGTACGACGCATTGAAAGTTCTTGAAATCACTGAAGCCGAATTACTGAGGAACGACGGATGATCGCATTGCTCCTGGCCCTGCAGGACACGGTGGTGGAGGCGCTGCCGCAGGACGTGACCCAGACCGCCACCCAGGCCGTCGCCAGCACCGCCGCCCATGGCGGCATCAACTACCTGGACCTGATGGTCAAGGCCAGCCTGCCGGTCAAGGTGATCGTGCTGCTGCTGCTGCTCGGCTCGCTGATCAGCTGGGTGATCATCTTCCGCAAGGGCAAGGTGTTCAAGGACGCCAACCGCGAGGCCGACGACTTCGAGAACCGCTTCTGGTCCGGCACCGACCTGAGCAAGCTCTACGCCGGTGCCACCGACCGCAACCGCGTGGTCGGCGGGCTGGAGGCGATCTTCGAGGCCGGCTTCCGCGAATTCACCCGCCTGCGCGACAAGCGCCGGCTCGATGCGCGCATCCAGCTGGAAGGCGCGCAGCGGGCGATGCGCGCCACCTACGCGCGCGAGGTGGACCGCCTGGAGCGCAACCTGGAACTGCTCGCCAACATCGGCTCCACCGCGCCCTACGTGGGCCTGGTCGGCACCGTGTTCGGCATCATGGTGACCATGCACGACATGATCAGCAGCGGCCAGCAGGCGGGCATCGCCGCGGTCGCGCCGGGCATCTCCGAGGCGCTGTTCGCCACCGCCATCGGCCTGTTCGTGGCGATCCCGGCGGTGTGGGCCTACAACCGCTTCACCACCCGGGTCGAGCGCCTGGCCGTGCGCTTCGAGACCTTCTCCGAAGAGTTCAGCTCCATCCTGCAGCGCCAGGCCAGCGGCGACTGAGCGTCGCCCGCCTGCCCACGACTCCCAGGATTCCCGCATGACTGCCGCCATTTCCCGCCGCAAGCGCCGCAAGCTCAAGTCCGAGATCAACGTCGTGCCGTACATCGACGTGATGCTGGTGCTGCTGATCATCTTCATGGTCACCGCGCCCTTGCTCAGCCTGAGCGTGGACGTGGACCTGCCCGATTCCACCGCGCGCTCGGTGGAGAGCAAGAAGGATCCGGTGATCGTCACCGTCGATGCCCAGGGCCGCTACACCCTGACCCTGCAGGACGGCAAGCCGGAGAAGATCGCCGCGCCCGAGCTGAAGGCGAAGATCCAGGCCTTCGTCGGCCAGAACAAGGACGTGCCGGTGTTCGTCGCCGCGCCCGGCAGTTCCAACTATCAACTGGTCATGGACACCATGGTCATGCTGCAGCAGGCCGGCGTTCCCAAGGTCGGCCTGATGAGTCAGCCCGGAAACAATGCACGCTGACGCCGAAAACCGACCGCCCCTGGCCAGGGGCGACAATGACGGCCTGATGTACGGCATCGCGCTGGCGGTGGCCGTGCACGTGCTGATCGCGCTGCTGTTCTTCCTGGCCTGGTGGTGGTCGCCGGTGCGCCAGGTCGAACCCGCTGCCGGTTCGCCGATGGTCGAGGCCTCGTTGGTGGTCTCGGCCGCCGACGTGCGCTCGGCGCAGAAGGCGGTGAAGGACGCGCCCAAGCCCTTGCCCGAGCCGCTGCCCGAGCCGGTCAAGGACGTCGCCGAGGAAGACACGGTGCCGCCGCCGCAGCCGCTCCCCACGCCCAAGCCGCAGCAGGCGCCGACCCCGCAGCAGCAGAAGGCGCAGGACTTCGTGCCGGTCCCCGACAAGGTCGACCAGGACCGCGCCACCCGCACCGCGATCTCCCAGGAAAAGGAGAAGCAGGAGCAGGAGGCCAAGCGCCGCCAGGAACAGATCGACCTGACCGAGCAGAAGCGCCAGCAGGAGGCCGAGCAGAAGCAGCGCCTGGCCGCGCAGCAGGAAGAGGAGCGGCAGAAGAAGATCGCCGAGATCCGCAAGCAGCGCGAACAGGCCGAACGCGAGGCCAAGCTGGCCCAGCAGAAGCTGCAGCAGCTGGCCGACGTGCGCGCCAAGCAGGCCTCGGCCGCGGCGGCGACCACCGCGCAGCCGACGCCGGGCCAGAACGGCACCAATACCGACCTGCAGGCCAAGTACGCCGCGGCGATCCAGCAGGCTGTGCTGAGCCAGTGGGTGCGCCCGGATTCGGTGCCGCTGGGGCAGAAGTGCAAGATCTCGATCACGCAGATTCCCGGCGGCCAGGTGATGGACGCCAAGGTCAGTCCCGACTGTCCCTACGACGAGGCCGGCCGGCGCTCGATCGAGGCCGCCGTGCTGCGCGCCCAGCCGTTGCCCTACCGTGGCTTCGAGAGCGTTTTCTCGCGCAATCTGACGTTCAACTTCACCGCCCAGGACCAATGACCCCCGGCCGCCGCCGCTGCGTTCGCGCGCGGCCGGCCGTCCACCCGACAGGCGATGGGCGATAATGTGCCGCGTCCTGCCATCGGCTTCACATGGCGATGGTTCATGATTGCGAATACGTTCACCCGCGCATTGCTATCTCTTGCGCCTTTCCGATCCCGCTGAGCGACCCATGAAGAAACTGCCGCGCTGGCTTGCCGTTCTCACCGCCCTGTTGCTGCCTCTCGCCGCGTCCGCGCAGGACAAGGGCCTGGAAATCGACATCGTCGGCGGCAATGCCTCGGCGACCCCGATCACCGTGGTGCCGATGCCGTACCAGGGATCGGCGACCCCGCCGAGCACCGACGTCGCCGCGGTGGTCCGCGCCGACCTGGATCGCTCCGGCCAGTTCCGCAACCTGCCCGAGTCGCAGATCGTCGAGCGTCCGACCCGCGGCAGCGAGGTGCAGTTCGCCACCTGGCGCGCGCTCAAGCAGAGCTACCTGGTCGTCGGCCGGGTGATGGACGCCGGCGAAGGCGCCTACCGCGTCGAATACGAGCTGTTCGACGTGGGCAAGGGCGAGCGCATGCTCGGCCTGGCCATGACCGCCCGCGCCAACGCCATGCGCGACGTCGCCCACCAGATGGCCGACGCCATCTACGAGAAGATCACCGGCGTGCGCGGCGCGTTCTGGACCCGCATCGCCTACGTCACCGCCAGCGGCAAGGGCGGGGCGATGCGCTATGCGCTGATGGTCGCCGACTCCGACGGCTACAACCCGCAGACCATCGTCCGCTCGGCCGAGCCGCTGCTGTCGCCGAACTGGAGCCCGGACGGCAAGAAGCTGGCCTACGTGAGCTTCGAACGCGGCAACTCCTCGATCTACATCCAGGACATCGCCACCGGCGCGCGCCAGCTGGTGTCCAGCTTCCGCGGCATCAACGGCGCTCCGTCGTTCTCGCCGGACGGCAAGAGGCTGGCGCTGGCCCTGTCGCGCAGCGGCAACCCGGAGATCTACGTGATGGATCTGGGCAGCAAGCAGCTGACCCAGCTGACCAACCACTTCGGCATCGACACCGAGCCGACCTGGGCGCCGGACGGCAACAGCATCTACTTCACCTCCGACCGCAGCGGCCGCCCGCAGATCTACCAGGTGCCGGCCACCGGTGGCAGCGCCACCCGCATCACCTTCCAGGGCAACTACAACGCGACCCCGAGCGTGTCCTTCGACGGCAACAAGCTGGTCGTGGCCCAGGGCAGCGGCAACACCTACAAGATCGCGATGATGGACCGCAGCCTGGGTTCGCCGCGCTGGAGCACGCTGTCGACCGGTTCGCTGGACGAATCGCCGAGCTTCGCCCCCAACGCCAGCATGGTGCTGTATGCGGCGCGCGAAGGCGGCCGCGGCGTGCTGTACGCGGTCTCGGCCGATGCCCGCGTGCGGCAGCGCCTGGTGCTCGCCGATGGCGACGTGCGCGAACCGTCCTGGTCGCCGTATCGCACCGCACGTTGACATGTAAGTTTGGTGTTAATATTCCGCTGTTGAACCCCTCATCGGCCCAGGAGCCACAAGGTATCGCCATGAACAAGACCACCCGCGTTCTGCTTGTTTCGCTGTTGTCCGTCGCAGCTCTGGCCGGCTGCTCCAAGAAGGTCAAGGAACAGCCCCAGACCGACACCACCGGCACCACCGGTACCACCGTTCCGACCGGCCCGTCGACCTCCGGCCTGTACGGCCCGGGCGACCTGGACACCGATTCCTGCCTGCGTCAGCGCGTGGTCTACTTCGACCTGGACAAGGACACCGTGAAGCCGGAATTCCAGGCGATCATGGCGTGCCACGCCAAGTACCTGCGTGACCGTCCGTCCTCGCGCATCACCCTGCAGGGCAACACCGACGAGCGTGGTTCGCGCGAGTACAACATGGGCCTGGGCGAGCGTCGTGCCAACGCCGTGTCCTCGGCGCTGCAGGCCAACGGTGGCTCGGCTGCGCAGCTGACCGTGGTCAGCTACGGCGAAGAGCGTCCGGTCTGCACCGAGTCGAACGAGTCCTGCTGGTCGCAGAACCGTCGCGTCGAGATCGTCTACACGGCGCAGTAAGAAAAGATGCGTATCGGTGTCCTTACATCGATGATCGTCGCGGCGGCCCTCGTGGCCGCCGCGCCGGCTCATGCGCAGCGCGCAAGCCTGGCCGACCGCGTTTCCGCGCTCGAGCAGCAGGCCATGAATACCCAGGCCAACACCGACATCCTGAACCAGCTCAACCAGCTGCGGACCCAGATGCAGTCGATGGAGGCCACGATCGAACAACTGCAGCACAGCAACGACCAGCTCAAGCAGCAGATCAAGGACCAGTACCTGGACCTGGATGGCCGCGTGGGCCGGCTCGAGAGTGGTGCAGGGGCAGGGGCGACGCCGCCGTTGCCGCCGGCCAATGGCGCCGCTCCGGCTGCCGCACCGGCCGCGCCCGCGGGCAAGCCGTCCGCCGTTGCCGAGCCGCCGCCGTCGGTGCACGGCGACGCCGGCACCCTGGCCGCCGCCGGCGACGAGCGGGCCGCCTACAATGTCGCCTTCGATGCCCTGAAGGCCGGCAAGTACGCCGACTCGGCGAACCTGTTCCAGAGCTTCCTGCAGGCCTACCCGAACGGCGTGTATGCGCCGAACGCGCTGTACTGGCTGGGCGAGAGCTACTACGCCACCAAGAACTTCCAGTTGGCCGAGGCCCAGTTCCAGGATCTGGTTGGCCGCTACCCGACCCACGACAAGGCGTCGGGCGCGCTGCTCAAGCTGGGCCTGTCCCAGTACGGCGAGGGTCGCGTGCAGGACGCCGAGCAGACCCTGCAACAGGTCGGTGCGAAGTATCCTGGGTCCGATGCCGCGCGGACCGCGCAGGACCGCCTGCAGTCGATCCGTCTCGGCCAGCAGTTGCGCTGAGCCCCTTACGCTGCCGCCGTCGTCGCGGGAGCAGTCTTCTCCCGCCATGGCCGCCGTTCCCAGCGATATCGTCCAAAGCCCGCTGCCCCGCCTGAAGCTGACGGAGATCTTCCTGTCGCTGCAGGGCGAGGCCGAGAGCGCCGGCTGGCCCACCGTGTTCGTGCGCCTGACCGGCTGCCCGTTGCGCTGCAGCTACTGCGACACCGCCTACGCCTTCCATGGCGGCCAGTGGTGGGACATCGACGCGATCCTCGAAGAGGTGGCGCGCCACGGCGTGCGCCATGTCTGCGTGACCGGCGGCGAGCCGCTGGCGCAGAAGCGCTGCCTGCAACTGCTGCAGCGCCTGTGCGACGCCGGCTACGACGTGTCGCTGGAGACCTCCGGCGCGCTGGACATCGCCGAGGTCGACCCGCGGGTGTCGCGGGTGCTCGACATCAAGACCCCGGCGTCGCAGGAAGCGCACCGCAACCGCTGGGAGAACCTGCCGCTGCTGACCGCGCGCGACCAGATCAAGTTCGTCCTGTGCGGCCGCGCCGACTACGAGTGGGCGCGGGACGTGGTCGCCGAACACCGGCTGGACACGCGCTGCACGGTCTGGTTTTCCCCGAGCAAGAGCGAACTGACCGCGCGCGATCTGGCCGACTGGATCGTCGCCGACCGCCTGCCGGTACGGTTCCAGATGCAGTTGCACAAGCTGCTGTGGAACGACGAGCCGGGGCGGTAGCTGCGCTGGTGCGCAGCCGGGAATCGGGAATGGAGAATCGGGAATCGGCAAAGCGCCGCATAGCAGGCGTGTTTGTGCCTGTTTTGCTTCCGCTTCTCGAAGCTCGTCCAGCTTTCCGGTCCTGCGTGGCTGTTACGCTCTCCCCATTTCCGATTCTCCATTCCCCATTCCCGGCCCCCAGATGAAAAACGCCGTCGTCCTTCTCTCCGGTGGCATGGACTCCGCCGTCGTCGTCGCTATCGCCCGTGCGCAGGGCTTCGCCGTGCATGCCCTGAGCGTGCGCTATGGCCAGCGCCATACCTCCGAACTGGACGCGGCCGCGCGGGTCGCCAGCGCCCTGGGTGCGGTGGCGCACAAGACCGTCAACGTCGACCTGCGCAGCATCGGCGGCTCCGCGCTGACCGACGACATCGAGGTGCCAGACGCCGGCGGCGAGGGCATCCCGGTGACCTACGTGCCGGCGCGCAACACCATCATGCTGTCGGTGGCGCTGGGCTGGGCCGAGGTGCTGGGTGCGGCCGACATCTTCTGCGGGGTCAATGCGGTGGACTATTCGGGCTATCCCGATTGCCGCCCCGAGTTCATCGACGCGTTCCAGACCCTGGCCAACCTGGCGACCAAGGCCGGGGTGGAGGGGGCCGGGCTGCGCGTGCATGCACCGTTGCAGCACATGAGCAAGGCCGACATCGTGCGCGAAGGCGTGCGCCTGGGCGTGGATTTCGGCCTGACCGTGTCTTGCTACCGCGCCGACGACGCCGGCCGCGCCTGCGGCCACTGCGACGCCTGCCGCCTGCGCGCGGCGGGCTTCGCCGATGCCGGCGTCGCCGACCCGACCCGCTACGCCTGATTTCGCGAAACGCCCCGCCCTGGGGTAGACTACGCCCCCCGGCGCAACGCCGGGGCCTTGTTTTGGGCCGTTAGCTCAGTCGGTAGAGCAGAAGACTTTTAATCTTTTGGTCGATGGTTCGAATCCATCACGGCCCACCACTATTCCAGATAGTCAGGCATTGCCTTCGGTGGGTTTTTCGCCGGCTCCTGAAGTCACTTCTGAAATCGACGATAGGGCACCATCAAAACTCCGGAACGCGTTCCTGTAGGAGCGGCTTCAGCCGCGACGGGGGCGTCCCGGTAGGTCCGTCGCGGCTGAAGCCGCTCCTACAGGGCAGGCTGCATCCGGCTTGAGTGTCGAAGAAGCAGGTTGTTCTAGGTGCCCAATAGACGCGCTGGTTCCACGGTCGGGGCGGTGGGTTCGTAGCATGGCGGCAGTGACTCGGTTTTGTGGCCGCCTGTGGCCTGGTCATTCGGATCCGTGGTGCTTCGCTACTTCAGGCCGTCCAGTGCAACGCGATCGCCCGCGGCGATCACGCCTTGCTTGATCGCGCGCGGGGTCAAGCGCTGCCGAGCGTTGTCGAACGCGCGCTTCGGGCGCATGGCGCCGCTTTTGTTCGCGACACGTGGGCGATGTGCTGGCCGCATCGGATCGCAAGGTAACTGCGTGCGGATGCACGTCGTCGTATCGGCCGCAGCGTCGGCTTGCAGACCGCGCAGCGGAGATTGCCGGCGCCGCGCGCATCGGTCCTGGGCCTGAACGCTTCGCTGAAGTTGTTATGATGGATGCTGTCTACAGGGGACTTTCTTGTGCGATCGAACGCTTTCATTCTCACCGCGGTCCTGGCGGTTCTTTCCGGGTCGGTACACGCTGCCCAGTCCGGCCACTACATGGTCGTGCGCAAGCAACTGACGATTGCGAGCCTGCCGGACGACGACATGCGCCCACAGATCGTCGGGACCGTTGTCGCCGTCAATGCCGAAGGCACGACCCTGAAAGGTGGCGCCCGCGTACCTGCCAAGGGTGCCAAGCCTGGTGAATTGGCGAGGTTCGCCTGCCGTTCGATCGAGATGGACAACAAGCCGCCAGTCTCGACCGACTGCGAGCTGATCAGCACCCAGGCACCCGACAAGCAGGCGCGCGACTACAGCAACTTCTGGGACTGACCCGGCGCCGCAGTGGCGCTACGGTCAGCATCTTCGGAACCCCGGCCACGCGCCGGGGTTTTGTTTTTCCTCTTTCGCTCAGCTGCGCAAGCGGAAGCCCGCGTCTGCGCCATCATGGGGAGTCGTGCGCTGCCGCGCCGCGTTGGCATCCACTGCACCCCGATCGCTCATCCCAGGGGCTTCAGGAGCAATGAGAGGCACAACCCCAGCATGAACAGCGCGACCGCCGCATCCAGCAGCCGCCACGCGGCGGGCTTGCGGAACACCGGCTGCAGCAGCCGGGCGCCGTAGCCCAGGCTGCAGAACCAGGTCGCGCTGGCCAGGCAGGCGCCGAGCGCGAACGCCCAGCGCAGTTGTCCCGGGTAGCGCGTGGAGA
Organism: Xanthomonas sp. NCPPB 901; assembly: GCF_056725085.1. Lineage (NCBI taxonomy): Bacteria > Pseudomonadati > Pseudomonadota > Gammaproteobacteria > Lysobacterales > Lysobacteraceae > Xanthomonas > Xanthomonas sp. NCPPB 901. Next base: position 1,482,956 of record NZ_CM161511.1, read on the forward strand.
GGCTGCCCAGCAGCACCATGGTGTCCAGATACACGTGCGGATTGAGGAAGGTGAAGGCCAGGCAGGTCAGCAGGGCGCGCTGCCAGCGCTGCCGATCCTGGCCTTGCGCCAGCAGGCCGCCACTGCCGCGCCAGGCGCGCCGCGCCGCCAGCAGCGCATACGCGCCGAGGAAGGCCGCGCCGCCGAAGCGCAATCCCTGCAGCACGCCTGGCCAGGTATCCACCACGGCGCCGATGCCGGACACGCCGAGCACGATCAGCGCGACGTCGCTGGCGGCGCACACGGCCACGACCAGGCCGACATGCCGACGCTGCAGTCCCTGGCGCAGCACGAAGGCGTTCTGCGCGCCGATGGCGACGATCAGGCCGGCGCCGGCGACGAAGCTGGTCAACAATGCGTGCAGCCACATGCGCTAGGTCCTGGTGGGTGGGGCGAGCATGCTGCACGCGCCACCGCCATTAGCCAAACTCATTTTTCTGTAGGCTGTGAAGCATTCCTAATCTGCCTCGCCGTCATGGATCTGCTGCATCCCCAGCTGTCCGCCTTCGCCGCCGTCCTGGAAGAAGGCAGTTTCGAGGCCGCCGCACGCCGCCTGGCGCTGACTCCGTCGGCGGTGTCGCAGCGGATCAAGGCCCTGGAAGACCGGCTCGGCCAGGTGCTGATCGTGCGCCAGGCCCCATGCCGGCCGACCCCCGCGGGCGAGCGCCTGCTGCGCAGCGTGCGGCCGATGCAGGTGCTGGAGGCCGAGGCGGTGGCCGACCTGCTGCCCGCGCCCGCCAGCAGCGCAGCGGCGCGCAGCATCGCCATCGCGGTCAACGACGACTCGCTGCAGACTTGGTTCCTGGACGCGCTGGCGGTGCTGCACGACGCGCATGGCTATCTGTTCGACATCCAGGTGGACGACCAGGATCACACGCTGGAACTGCTGCGCAGCGGTGCGGTCCTCGGCGCCGTCACCTCCGTCGGCAAGGCGTTGCAGGGCTGCAATGTGCTGCCGCTGGGGGCGATGCGCTACCGCGCGATCGCCTCGCCGGCCTTTGTCGCCCGTTACTTCGCCCAGGGCCTGGATGCGGCGGCGCTGGCGCGCGCCCCGATGATCGTCTACAACCGCAAGGACGCGCTGCAGGCGCGCTTCGTGCGCCGCATCACCCGCTCGCGCCTGAGCCCGCCGATCCACTACCTGCCGACCTCCATCGGCTTCGTCGACGCAGCCGCGCGCGGCCTGGGTTGGTGCCTGGCGCCGGAGCAGATGCTGGGGGCTGCGCTGCGACAGCAGCAGATCGTGGTCGTCGACCCGCAGCGCTGGCTCGATGTGCCGCTGTACTGGCAGCACGTGGCGGTCCGCTCCAGGACGCTGCAGCAGATCGGTCAGGCACTGCGTACCGCAGCGGGGCGCATGCGCGCGCCAGCGGCGCCGGCCTGAGCGGGCGCTGACGATCGTCCACGCGGCCCTTTCTCGCGACAGCGACGAGGCCTCGACGTCGAGCGTTGCGCTGGCGCTGGACGTGGCTGTTGGTGGATGGCGCCGCAGCGATTGCATACCGTTGCGTACAGGCACGCAGTACTGCGACGGCGCCGAGCGCCGTTGCCGCGGGACGCATCAGGATCCCACTCAATGCGCCGGCGATGTGCGTGGACGATCCGCGGGCCGAAGGCGGCGGCGGACCACGGCGTCAGCTGCGCGCCGTGCTGAAGATCCCGGCCAGGCTTTCGCTCAGGATCAACTGCAGGTGCATGCGGTTGAGCTCCACGCCGGTGGTCATCATCATGTGCAGGCCGCCGCACATCGCCGCGACCGCGTAGACGCGGGCCTGGAACTCCGCCTCGCTGCCGCTCCAGCCGTGGTCGCGCAGCATGCGCCGCAGCAGGTCGCCGAGGTTCTGCACCAGGGACACGTTGAGCCGGCGCGCGTACTGCGCCAGGTCGGGGTCGCGCGCGGCGGCCAGGTCCATTTCCAGGTCCAGGCGCCGCCGCCGCTGGTTGGCATCGGCCACCAGCCACTCTTCCAGCGCACCGGCGATGAACGCCGTGGCGTCCTGGTGCGGTGGCGGCTGCAGCAGCCACATCGTGCGGATGGCGCGCTCGTAGCCGCGTTCCATCAGTGCCTGGACCAGGCCGCGCTTGTCGTCGAACTGCCGGCGCACCGCGCTGCAGGGGACGTCGGCAATCCCGGCGATCAGTTCGAAGGTGGTGGCGCCGAGACCGTTCTCCGCGATGCAGCGCTCGGCCGCATCGAGGACATCGTCGTGCTGGCGCTGCTCGCGTTCGCGGGCGCTGTGCAGCCGGACTACGTTGGACATGGCGTGGGCTCGGGGGAAAGCGGTGCCACAGGAAGGGGGCGTCGGGGAGCGCCTCGCGGGGAGCGTGCTGCCAGGTCGCGCCGCCACAGGCGAATGTCCTGCTGCGCGATTGTAGTCGCGATATGGCGCGAGCGTCGCGCACGCGGCTGATGCGATCGCCACGACCGTGACGCCGGCAACGCTGCACGATGGGGCTGCGTCGCGTTTCGCTGCAGGCAGGACCGGGGGCGTGCGCCGCCGTGGTCTGACGGCGCCCAGTCAGGCGGGCGAAGGTGGACCTGGGGTGGCCGAAACGCAGGGGGGGGGAGCAGTCGCCGGATCGGCGGAAGGCGCGCAGACGCCGGCGGCGGAGCCGGGCGGTACGCGATTTCGATTGGCGCACCGCCTGCGTGGCGGTGCGTGGTCGGGCGTTCGCCGTGGTTACCAGCCGAACGGCGGCGGGCCGTAGGCGCCGGGGTAGTAGCCACGGCCGAACACCGGGCCGTCGCCGCGGCCGACACTGATGCTGATGCCCATCTGTCGGGGCTTGCCGTCGTCGGTGTAGGAGGTCTTGCACAGGTTCAGGTTGGCGGCCTGGTAGTTGCTGTTGCCGCCGTGCGAGGAGTAGCCGATGCCGGTGGCGACGCTGCCGTGCACGTCGCCATTGCAGCGCTCGGCCTGCGCCTGCAGCGCTTCGGCGCGCGCCTGCGCCGCCGCGGCCTTCTGGGCCGAGGCCGAGGTGCCGCTGGTGTCGCCGTAGTAGGCGCCCGGCGGATCGGCCTTGGTGCCGGGATCGGCATAGGTGATCGGCTGCTGCGGCACGCTCAGGTCGAGCTTGCGCTTGGCCGCCTCGCTGTCGCTGGTGGCGTCGGCGGTCTGGGCCAGGGCCGGGCCGGCAAGCAGGGCGCAGGCGAGGAGAAGGAGGCTGCGGTTCATCGGGCATCCGCCAGGAGAGAGGGGCCCGGCGGAGCCAGGTAGACGCTCTGCCGTGACGCTGACGCTATCAATACCACGTTGAACCCGGCCTGTCGGTGCCGCGGGCCTCGCCGCGGCGCGCGGGCGAGGCGGGCGCCGGTGCCCGCCACTCAGCCCTGCGCGTGCACGACCTCAAGCAATTGCTGGCCGTAGCGGGCCAGCTTGCTGCCGCCGATCCCGCCGACCCGCGCCAGTTCGTCCAGACTGGCCGGGCGCTGCTCGGCGATGTTGCGCAGGGTGCTGTCGTGGAAGATCACGAAGGCCGGCACGTTCTGCTCCTTGGCCAGGCCGGCGCGCAGGTCGCGCAGCGCGTTGAACAGGGGCAGGTCCTGGGCCTGTACCGGCACGCCGGTGCGCGGGCTGCCGCTGCGGTCGCCGCGCTCGCGGCCGCGGCTGGGCAGTTCGCGGCGCATCATGATCGTGCGTTCGCCCTTGAGCACCTGGCGGCTGGCGTCGGTGAGGCGCAGGCCGCCATAGGCGTCGCTGTCCACTTCCAGCAGGCCGGTGGCGACCAGTTGCCGGAACACGCCGCGCCACGCGCGCGCGTCCAGGTCCTTGCCGATGCCGTAGGTGCTGAGCTGGTCGTGACCGAACTGCTTGATCTTCTCGCCCTCGTTGCCGCGCAGGATGTCGATCAGGTGGCCGACGCCGAAGCGCTGGCCGCTGCGGTATACGCAGCTCAGCGCCTTCTGCACGGCCACCGTGGCGTCCCAGGCGGCGGCCGGCTGCAGGCAGTTGTCGCAGTTGCCGCAGGGCTGCGGGTAGGTCTCGCCGAAGCCGGCCAGCAGCACCTGGCGGCGGCATTGCATCGATTCGCAGTAGCCCAGCAGCTGGTCGAGCTTGCGCCGCTCCACGCGCTTGCGCTCCTCGCCGGCCTCGCCCTGCTCGATCATCTGCTTGAGCAGCACCACGTCGCCCAGGCCATAGCACAGCCAGGCCTCGGCGGCCTCGCCGTCGCGGCCGGCGCGGCCGGTCTCCTGGTAGTAGCCCTCCAGCGACTTGGGCAGGTCGGTGTGGGCGACGAAACGCACGTCGGGCTTGTCGATGCCCATGCCGAAGGCGATGGTGGCGCACATCACGATGCCGTCCTCGCGCAGGAAGCGGCGCTGGTTGTCGGCGCGCACCTCGGCCGGCAGGCCGGCGTGGTAGGGCAGGGCGTTCAATCCCTCGCGGGCCAGGAACTCGGCGGTCTCCTCGACCTTGCGCCGCGACATGCAGTAGACGATGCCGGCGCTGCCGCGGTGTGCGCGCAGGAAGTCCAGCAGCTGGCGCCGCGCATTGTCCTTCTGCACCACGGTGTAGCGGATATTGGGGCGGTCGAAGGAACTGACGAAATGGCGGGCCTGCGCCAGGTCCAGGCGCTCGGCGATCTCGCGCTGGGTCGGCGGATCGGCGGTGGCGGTGAGGGCGATGCGCGGGATCTGCGGCCAGCGCTCGTGCAGGACGGTGAGCTGCCGGTACTCGGGACGGAAGTCGTGGCCCCACTGCGACACGCAGTGCGCCTCGTCGATCGCGAACAGGGCGATGCGGCTGCGCTCGATCAGGGACAGGAAGCGCGGGGTCAGCAGCCGTTCCGGGGCGACGTACAGCAGGTCGAGCTCGCCGGCCAGCAGGGCGCGTTCGACCCGCTGCGCGGTCTCGCCGTCCAGGGTGGAGTTCAGGTACTCGGCGCGCACGCCGAGCTGGCGCAGCGCCTCGACCTGGTCCTGCATCAGCGCGATCAGCGGCGAGATCACGATGCCGGTGCCGTCGCGCAGCAGCGAGGGAATCTGGTAACACAGCGACTTGCCGCCACCGGTGGGCATCAGCACCAGCGCGTCGTGACCGGCGGCGACGTGCTCGACGATGTCCTGTTGCAGGCCGCGGAACTGGTCGTAGCCGAAGACGCGGCTGAGCAAGGCGTGGGCGGGGGAAGACATGTGCGTAGGATACCGTGCCGCGCCGGCGCGGTTGCCTTCCGGAAGTCCGCAAACGCGTATCAGGCAAACGCGCGCCGGTCTGTAGGAGGCGGCTGTCCTGCGGTGGGGGCCGACATTAGAACTGCGTCGGGACGGAAGTCCCTCCCGCAGTGGTCCCAGCCAACGTATCGCTCCCGGCGACGGCGCGCGGCGCGCCCTGCCTGCGAAGCAGGCAGGGCGGCACCCCTTACTGCAGCAGCGAGCGCAGCATCCAGGCGTACTTCTCGTGGGTCTGCAGGCGCTGGGTCAGCAGGTCCACCGACGGGTCGTCGCCGGCGTCGTCGGCGGTCTTGAGTACCTTGCGCGCGGTGCGGCACACCGCTTCGTTGCCGACCACCAGCTGGCGCACCATCTCGCGCCAGTCGGCGCTGTCGCCGAGGCCTTCCTCTTCCGGGATCGAGGTCAGCGCGGCGTACTCCTTGTACGAGCCCGGGGCGTTGAAGCCCAGGGCGCGGATGCGCTCGGCGACGTCGTCCAGCGCCGCCCACTGCTCGGTGTACTGCGTCTCGAACATCAGGTGCAGCGAGTTGAACATCGACCCGGTCACGTTCCAGTGGAAGTTGTGGGTCTTCAGGTACAGGGTGAAGGCGTCGGCCATGAAGTGCGACAGGCCGTCGGCGATCTTCTTGCGATCGCCGCCGCCGATCCCGATATCGATGTTGGGCGCGGACGGCGCCAGCGCGGCCAGCGGCTGGCCGGCGACGGCCTTGCTGGCGGAGTTCTTGGTCTTGCCGGGGGTCTTGCTCTTGGCCATGGGAATTCCTCTTGGGGGTAACAGACAAGATGGCGTCACAATAGACAGACTAAAGCATGCGCTGTGATTCAACGTTCAATGGCACCTGATTGATGAATGCTATCGAGAAATCTTCCGTGCCGGCACGCCTGCGCGAACGCCGCGCCGCGATCGACGGCGCGCTGACCCGCGACCGCGGCCGCCTGCTGGGCCTATGGTCGCGCTGGCAGGGCGCACCGGGCAATGCCGCGCTGGAGACCGCGTTCGAGCAGGCGCTGCAGGCGTCGCAGGCGCGTTGCGCCGCGCGCGCGGCGCAGCAGCCGGCGATCACCCTGGACCCGCAGTTGCCGATCGCGCGCGAGGCCGAGCGCATCGTGGCGCTGATCCGCGACCACCAGGTGGTGGTGATCGCCGGCGAGACCGGCTCGGGCAAGACCACGCAGTTGCCGAAGCTGTGCTTGGCCGCCGGACGCGGCGCCGCCGGCATGATCGGCTGCACCCAGCCGCGGCGCATCGCCGCGCGCGCGGTGGCCAGCCGCGTGGCCGAGGAACTGCGCACGCCGGTGGGCGAGACGGTGGGCTTCCAGGTGCGCTTCAACGACCGGGTCGGCGAACAGACCCGGATCAAGTTCATGACCGACGGCATCCTGCTGGCCGAGATCGCCAGCGACCGCTGGCTGTCCAGCTACGACACGATCATCGTCGACGAGGCGCACGAGCGCAGCCTCAACATCGATTTCCTGCTCGGCTACCTCAAGCAACTGCTGCGCAAGCGCCCGGACCTGAAGGTCATCGTGACCTCGGCGACGATCGACACCGCGCGCTTCGCCGCGCATTTCGACGATGCGCCGGTGATCAGCGTGGAAGGCCGGACCTATCCGGTGGAGGTGCGCTATCGGCCGCTGGAAGAGCCGGGAGTGGAGAGTGGGGATGGCCAGCCTGCGGCTGTCGAGGAGCGCGCGGGATTGGCAGAAGCCCGTGACGCCGAACGCGCGCGGCCAACCGCCGTTTCGAATCCCGAATCCCGAATCCCCACTGCCGGCCTCTCGGTCAACGATGCGATCGTGGCGGCGGTGGACGAAATCACCCGGCTGGATCCGCGCGGCGACGTGCTGGTGTTCCTGCCCGGCGAGCGCGAGATCCGCGATGCGCACCATGCGCTGGAACGGCGCAAGTACCGCGAGACCGAGGTGCTGCCGCTGTACGCGCGGCTCTCCAACGCCGACCAGGACCGGGTGTTCAACCCCGGTCCGCGGCGGCGCCTGGTGCTGGCCACCAATGTCGCCGAAACCTCGCTGACGGTGCCGCGGATCCGCTACGTGGTCGATCCCGGCTACGCGCGGGTCAAGCGCTACAGCCCGCGGCAGAAGCTCGACCGCCTGCACATCGAGCCGATCTCGCAGGCCAGCGCCAACCAGCGCAAGGGCCGTTGCGGCCGCATCGCCGAAGGCATCTGCTACCGGCTGTACGCCGAGGCGGACTTCCAGGCACGGCCGCAGTTCACCGATCCGGAGATCCGCCGCTCCAGCCTGGCCGGGGTGATCCTGCGCATGCTGCAGCTGGGGCTGGGACGGATCGAGGATTTCCCGTTCCTGGAGCCGCCGGACGAGCGCGCGGTGGCCGATGGCTGGCAGCAGCTGGTGGAACTGGGCGCGGTCGGCGAGCCGGACCGCCATGGCGTGCGCAAGCTCACCGAGATCGGCCGCAAGATGGCGCGGCTGCCGGTGGACGTGAAGCTGGCGCGGATGCTGGTGGCGGCGCAGCAGCACGGCTGCCTGCGGCCGATGCTGGTGATCGCCGCGTTCCTGGGCATCCAGGACCCGCGCGAGCGTCCGCCGGAGGCGCGCGAGGCCGCCGACAACGCGCATGCCAAGTTTGCCGATGCGCGCTCGGAGTTCGTCGGCATCCTGCGCCTGTGGGACGGCTACCGGCAGGCGCACGAGGACCTGACCCAGTCCAAGCTGCGTGACTGGTGCGGACGGCATTTCCTCGGCTTCCTGCGCATGCGCGAGTGGCGCGAACTGCACCGCCAGCTGCATCTGCTGTGCGCGGAGCTGGGCTGGACCGAGGAGCCGGCGGAGGCCTCCATGCGGCCGTTGCTGGCCGGCGCCGCGGCGCCCGCACCGGCACGCGATGCCGAGACTGCGGCGCGCGCGACCCGCGGGCAAATGCACCGTGCCGCGCGCCTGGCCCGCGAAGGGCGCGCCGCCGGCGCGCCGCCGGCCACGCCGGTGCCGGCGGCGCAGACGCCGCCACCACCGGCACCCGCCGAGGCCGCCGAGGCGCCGCGCGCCAGCGAACGCGAGCGTGCCGCCGCCTACCAGGCGCTGCACCGCGCGCTGCTGGCGGGCCTGCCGACCCAGGTCGGCCACCGCACCGAGAAGGGCGATTTCCTGGCGCCGCGGCAGCGCCGTTTCCTGCTGTTCCCCGGCTCGGCGCTGGCGCGCAAGCCGCCGCCGTGGGTGCTGCCGGCGACGCTGCTGGACACGCAGAAGGTGTGGGGCCTGACCAATGCGGCGATCGAGCCGGACTGGGTGATCGCCGAGTTGCCGCACCTGCTGGCGCGCAAGCATTTCGATCCGCACTGGTCGCGCGCGCAGGGGCAGGTGCTGGCCTCCGAGCAGATCAGCCTGTTCGGGCTGGTGCTGGCGCCGAAGAAGCCGGTGCACTACGGCCGCATCGATCCCCCCGGCGCGCACGAGCTGTTCGTGCGCCAGGGCTTGGTGCCGGGCGAGATCAACACCCGTGCCAGCTTCGTCGCCGACAACCAGAAGGTGCTGGCGCAGGCGCACGAGGAAGAGGCCAAGCTGCGCCGCGCCGGCATCGTCGCCGACGAGGACTGGCAGGCGCGCTGGTACCTGGACCGGATCCCCGGCGAGATCCACTCCGCCGCCGGCCTGGACGCCTGGTGGAAGGCGCTGGCGCCGGAACAGCGGCGCGCGCTGCACTGGTCGCTGGCCGACCTGCTGCCGGGCGAGGGCAGCGCCGCCGAGCGCTACCCCACGTACTTCCCGCTGGGCGATGCGCGGTTGGCGCTGCACTACCGCTTCGAGCCGGGCGCGGCCGACGATGGCGTGACCCTGGAAGTGCCGGTGCACCTGCTCAACGCGCTGGACCCGGCGCGGCTGTCGTGGCTGGCGCCGGGCTTCGTCGCCGACAAGGCCGCGGCGCTGATCCGCAGCCTGCCCAAGGCGCTGCGCCGCAACTACGTGCCGGCGCCGGACTTCGCTCGCGCGTTCTACGAGGCGTTCCCGCAGCCCAGCGCCGACGACCTCCGCGGCGAACTGGCGCGCTTCCTGCAGCGCGCCACCGGTGCGCCCTTGAGCGCGCTGGAGTTCGACGAGAGCACGCTGGAGCCGCATCTGCGCATGAACCTGCGCCTGCGCGACGACGCCGGCAAGGTGCTGGCCGAATCGCGCGACCTGGACGCGCTGCGCGCGCGCTTCGGCGAGCGCGCCGGACAGGCCTTCGCCGCGCGCGCCGGCCGCGCCATGGCCGCCACCGGGCTGCGCGAGTTCCCGGCGACGCCGATTCCGCTGCAGGTGCCGGGCGAAGCCGGGGTGCCGGCGTATCCGGCGCTGGTGGACGAGGGCGACAGCGCCGCGCTGCGGATCTTCGCCGACCGTGCGCAGGCCGAGGCCGCGCATCCGCGTGGGGTGCGCCGGCTGCTGGAGATCGCCCTGGCCGACAAGGTCAAGCAGGCGCGCAAGCAGTTGCCGGTGTCGCCCAAGACCGGGCTGCTGTATGCGGCGATCGAGTCGCAGGAGCGCCTGCGCGGCGACCTGGTGGAGGCGGCGTTGAACGCGCTGCTGGAGCAGGGGCTGGAGGCGATCCGCGACGCGGACCGCTTCGCGCAGCGCCGCGATGCCGCCGCCAAGCAGTTGTTCGGCGAGGCGATGGAGCGGCTGAAGCTGGCCGAGGCGATCATGGGCGCGGCCGCGGAACTGAAGCCGCAGCTGGAGTCGCCGTTGATGGGCTGGGCCAGCGGCAATCTCGACGACCTGCGCGCGCAACTGGCGGCGCTGCTGCATCCGGGCTTCCTGCGCGAGACCCCGGCCACCGCGCTGGCGCAGTTCCCGCGCTACCTGCGGGCGATGCTGTTGCGTGCCGAGCGCGCCAAGCGCGATCCGGCCCGCGACCAGGCACGCATGCTGGAGCTGAAGCCGTTCGTCGATGCGCTGGCCGAGGCGGCCGCGGCCGGGCGCGGAGACACGCCGGAGTGGCAGGCGTTGCGCTGGGACCTGGAAGAGCTGCGGGTGTCGCTGTTCGCCCAGGAACTGGGTGCCCGCGCCGGCATCTCGGCCAAGAAGCTGGCGCAGCGGGTGGCTCAACTGCGGTGATTCGGGATTGGGGATTCGGGATTGGTGGTGGGATTCCCGCGCTGTTCCCGCACTATCCGCGTGGGCAGCATCCTTGTGGGAAAAGCTCCTGTCCCGAGGCTGTTCCCGCGCTATCCCAGTGGGCAGCATTCTTGTGGGAGGGACTTCAGTCCCGACGCCTTCAGCGGCAGGCGGCGGGGCTGAAGCCCCTCCCACAAAAGCGAGGCGCCGTGTGGACGGTCAAGCGATTTGCTCTGCAACGGCGCGTGGTGTTTGGTGCCAAGCACCGATGCTGTCGCGTCTTTCTGATGTCGTAGGAGCGGCTTCAGCCGCGACCGTCGTGGTGCCATGCGTCGCGGCTGGAGCCGCTCCTACGACATGCTGTCGCCACCCTCGACATTTCAGCCAGCGGCAATCCGCCGAATCCCCACTCCCCACTCTCCAATCCCCGCCCCTCAATCATCCACCCGCTCGCCCATCAGCTCGCGCTGGCGCTTGTCCAGTTCCTCGGCGTAGCGCTTGCGCACGAAGCTTTCGCTGAGTACGCCCAGCACCTTGCCCTGCTCGTCCACCACCGCCAGTTCGTCGCTCTGGGTCAGGTCGAATTGACGCATGGCGGTGACCACGTCGGTGTCGGCGGGCAGGGCCACGTCGCGGTTGCCGGCGTAGTCGACGATGGCCGCGTTGGCGTCGACGCCGTCGGCATAGGCGGCGGCCAGGGGGACCACGCCGGCGTAGTGGCCGCTCTCGTCCTCCAGCACCACGCGGGTGCCCGAGCCGAGCGGGAAGCGGCGGCGGAATTCGGCCACGCTGGTGGTGGCGGCCAGCGGATGCACGTCCTTGCGCATCATCTGCCCGGCGCTGAGATGCTTGACCCAGCCCACGTCGCGCGCGCTCTTGATGGTCTCGCCACGCAGGTGCAGGCGCCAGGTGGAGAAGGAGTAGCCGAAGATCTGGCGGACGATGGTGTTGGCCACCAGCACCGCCACCATCACCGCGCTGGCCAGCACGAAATCGTGGGTGCCTTCCAGGACCAGCATCGCCATCGTCATCGGCGCGCCGACCACCGCCGCGGCCATCGCCGCCATGCCGGCCAGCGACGCGGCGGTGCCGTCGACCAGGGCCATGCCGCTGCCGAGATTCAGCACGCCGGCGAACAGCCCGCCGACCAGCGAGCCCATGAACAGCGAGGCGAAGAACAGGCCGCCGCGGAAGCCGAAGCCCAGCGAGATGGCCGAGCCCAGGCACTTGAGCAGCAACAGGATGCCCAGCCAGCGCAGCGAGGTCGGGCTGGTCAGGTCCAGGTGCAGCGCGCCGTGTCCGGAGGACAGCACCTGCGGGGTGATCAGCGCCAGCGGGATCAGCAGCAGGCCGCCGGCCACCGGGCGCGCCCAGCGCGGCAACGGGCTGCGGTTGATGACCTGTTCGATCGCGCCGATCAGGCGCATCACCGCCACCGCCAGCAGGGCGCAGAGCACGCCCAGCAGCGCGTACAGCAGGTAGTCGCGCGCCTCCAGTGCCGAAGCCGCCGAGGCCGGCAGCAGGTACGGCTGCACCCCGGCCAGCTGCGACACGAACACCGCGCCCAGCGAGGCCACCGCCACCGGCGCCAGCGCCGACGGCGAATACGCGCCGATCACGATCTCGAACGCGTAGAACGCGCCGGCCAGCGGCGCGCCGAAGGCGGCGGCGATGGCCGCGCCGGCACCGGCGCCGACCAGGGTGCGGATGTCGGCGCGGCGCAGGCGCAGGATCCGGCCCAGGTGCGAGCCGCTGCCCGCGCCCATCTGCGTGTAGGCCGCCTCCAGGCCGACCGAGGCGCCGACGCCGTTGGACAGCAGGGTCTGCGCGGAGACGATCAGGTTGTCGCGCATCGACATGCGTCCGCCGTACAGCGCGTTGGCTTCGACGGCGTCGATCAGCTGGCGCTTGCGCGCGCGCGCGGCCATGCCCAGCAGGCCGACCAGCAGCCCGCCCAGCGGCAGCACCAGCAACTGCCGCACGCTCAGCTCCGACATCGCACTGAGCCGTTCGTCGGCCTCCAGGCCGTACAGCCAGGCCTGCGCGCCATGCGCCAGGCTGCCCTGCAGCAGGGTCAGCAGGCCGGCGATCACGCCGACCAGCAGGGCCAGGGCGATGAACCACACATCGCTGGCGCGCAGGCGCCGGCGCAGCGCATCGGCGAGGCTGTGCGAGGCATCGGCCAGGCCCGGCCGCGGACGCAGGTTCACGGCATTCGATCCTATTTGACGCGGCGGACCTTGACGCGGGTGTTGTAGTTGCCGACCTGCATGTACCAGACGCCGACGATGCCGGGGGTGATCTTCACCTTGGGCGCAGTCAGGCGCACGCTGGACAGGCTCGCCGCCTCGGTCTGTTCCCACTCCTGTCCGTTGGCCAGCACGTAGTGGCGGCCCTTGCCGAACCCGGTGAACTCGCCGACCAGGGTGCTCTCGATCGGCTCGGCGCTGCCGAAGTCGAAGAAGCCGCGGTTCTTGGTGATCACTTCGCGGCGGCCTTCCTCCTTGGCCTTTTCCAGCGCCACCGCGGTCTCCTTGGCGACCTTGCCCTGCAGCCAGTCGTTCAGTGCGGCCAACTCCTGCGGCGACAGCTTGTCCAGCCCGGCGGCCTTGAATTCCTGCGGCGACATCTGCGTCTGCAGGTCGCCGGAGACGGTGCGCTGGGCGAGCGCCGGGGCGGCGGACACGGCGAGCGCCGCACACAGAACCAGGGGAGCGAGACGCGCAAGGGACATGGCGGCAATCCGGGCAGTGGGATGCGCGGTAGTGTAGTCGCAAGCGGTGCGGGCGCACGGCCTGGCGGGCGTGCCGGGGGCCGCGTCGGCGTCTGTTTCAGTCCTCGGCGCAGGCGGGTGCGGCCGCCGCGCGCGGCGGCCGCCGGTACACGAAGGCCGGTGCCGGCGCGGCGGCTTCGCGTTGCGCCAGCGCCTGCAGCGCCGCGTGCGCCGGGGCGCGTTCGCAGACCGGGTCCAGGGTCGCGGCATCGCCGCTCAGCGCCAGCGCCTGGCAGCGGCAGCCGCCCCAGTCGATCTCGCGTTTCGGGCATTCCTGGCACACCTGCGGCATCCAGGCGCTGCCGCGGAAGCGCACGAACGCCTCGCCGTCTTCCCAGATCGCCGCCAGCGGCCGCGTGCGCAGGTTCTCGAAGCGCATGTCCGGCAGGGTCTCGGCGGCGTGGCAGGGCAGCACGTCGCCGCGCGGGGAGATATTGACGAAACGCTGGCCCCAGCCGCCCATGCAGGCCTTGGGCCGGTGCGCGTAATAGTCGGGGGTGACGAAATCGATCTGCAGGTGGTCCTGCAGCCGCAGGCGGGCGGCTTCCACCGCGGCGACGGTGGCGTCGATCTGCGCACGGCTGGGCATCAGCGCGGCGCGATTGCGCAGGCCCCAGCCGTAGTACTGGGTGTGCGCCACTTCCAGGCGCTCGGCGCCCAGGTCCAGCGCCAGTTCGATCATCGCCGGGACGCGTTCGGCATTGTGCCGATGGATCACCGCATTGATGGTCAGCGGCAGGTCGAGGGCGCGGACCGCCGCGGCGAACGCGCGCTTCTTCGCCAGGCTGTCGCGGTAGCCGGCGATGCGGTCGGCGCCGGCGGCGTCGGCATCCTGGATGCTCAGCTGGACGTGCTCCAGCCCGGCCGCGGCTAGGGCGGCCAGCATCGGCGCGCCGCCGGCCACGCCGGAGGTGATCAGGTTGCTGTACAGGCCCAGCGCGCGCGCATGCGCGACCAGCTCGGGCAGGTCCTTGCGCAGCATCGGTTCGCCGCCGGAGAAGTGCGCCTGCAGCACGCCCATCGCCGCGGCCTGGTCCAGCGCCGAGCGCCAGCCGGCGGTGTCCAGTTCCTCGCGCAGGCCGGCCAGGGCGATTGGGTTGGAGCAATACGGGCAGGCCAGCGGGCAGCGGTGGGTCAACTCCAGCAGGATCGACAGCGGCGGCGGCACCGGCATGTTCATGCGCGCAGCAGCCGCTTGGCGTGCAGTTGCTGCGCCAGCTCGCGCACGTCGCGTTCGACCTCGTCCGGGTCGGCCTCGAATTCGGCGGCCAGTTCCGCGGCGATCGCCCCCAGGCTGCGGGCGCCGTCGCAGCGCGAGACGATGGCGTGGGCGATGTCATCCAGTTCGATCACCCGCTCCGGCGCCAGCAGCACCCATTGCCCGCGGGCGCGGTCGTGCTGCAGGCGCACGCCGGCGGCGAGCCGTGGCTGGCTGCTGGCGTCCAGCGCGCTCATGCCGCGGCCTGCGCCGCGTCGGGAGCGAACGCGTCCGGCCAGGCCACGCCCGGCTGCACGTAGGCGAAGTGCAGCGCGTCCAGTTGCGACCACAGCACGCCGCACTTGAAACGCAGCGCGTCCTGCACCAGCCGCTGCTTCTCCACGGTGTCGGCGTGGCGCTTGACGTAGTCCAGGGCGAAGTCCGAATCGCGCGGGGCCTCGTGCAGGCGATGCTCGAAGTACGCCAGCGCCTCGCGCGAGACGAAGTCGTAGTGCTGCAGCATGCCGGCGACGCGGTGGCTGATGATGCCCGGCGCGAACAGCTCGGTCAGCGACGAGGCGATCGCCTCCAGCAGGCTCTTCTCGCGCACGAAGTGCAGGTAGGCCTGCACCGCGAAGCGGGTGCCGGGCAGCAGGCCGCGGCCGGACTGCACCAGGTCGCGGTCCAGCCCGAGCGCGTCGGTCAGGTGCAGCCAGCGGGCGATGCCGCCGTCGCCATCGGCATTGCCGTCGTGGTCGACGATGCGCTGGCGCCAGATCCGGCGCAGCGCCGGGTCGTCCATCCGCGCCAGGATCGCCGCGTCCTTGAGCGGGATGCAGCGCTGGTACTCGTAGCGGTTCAGCGCCCAGGCCTGGACCTGGCCGCGGTTCAGGCGCCCGCTGTGCAGCAGGGAATGGAACGGATGCTGGTCGTGGTACAACCGCGCGCCGATCGTGCGCAGCGCGGTTTCCAGTTGCTCGGGACTCAGCAAGGCGCTCACGGGTGCTGTCTCGGGGAGGGAACGAAGGGGCGGGTCACAGGGTGATCTCCATGCCGTCGTGGGCCACGTCCCAGCCATGCGCGGCGACCGTGGCGCGCTCGGCGGAGCCGGCGTCGAGGATCGGGTTGGTGGTGTTGATATGGATGAAGACCTTGCGCGCCACCTGCAGGTCGGCGAAGGCGCGCAGGGTGCCGGCCTCGCCGTCGATGCTCATGTGGCCCATGCGCTGGCCGGTCTTGGCGCTGACGCCGAGCTGCACCAGTTCGTCGTCGCGCCACAGGGTGCCGTCGAAGAAGACCAGTTCGGCACCGCGCAGCCGCGCGCGCAGCGCATCGGTCAGCGCCGCGCAGCCCGGGATGTAGTGCAGGCGGTGTTGGCCGTCGTCGATGGTCAGGCCCAGCGTCTCCTCGGCGGAGCCGGCCAGGTCGCCGCTGTGCCGGCATTCCATGAACAGCGGCACCTTGCCCGGCACCGCGAACGGCGTGACCTGCAGGCCGAGCAGCGACAGCGGCGTGTCCAGGGCGAACGGATGGCGATGCACGTAGGCCGGGTGCAGCGCGTCGAACACCGGGTTCTGCGCCAGCAACTCGAGCACGCGGCCGCTGGCGTACAGGTCGAAGCGCTGGCTCTCGCGCATCGACAGCAGCCCGGCGATGTGGTCGATCTCGCCGCTGGTGAGCAGCACCGCCTCGATCGGCGAATGACGCTGCTCGCGTTGTGGCCACAGCGCCGGGGTCGCCAGCACCTGCTGGCGAAAATCGGGCGAGGCGTTGATCAGCAGCCAGCGCTGGCGGTCGACGCTGACCGCGATGCTGGCCTGGGTACGGCGTTGGGCACCTGGATGTTGCCGCCACGCGCGTTGGCTCGCGGGCGTGTGGCAGTTCCACTGGGGGTGCCCTCCGCCTGCCGCCGATCCCAATACGATGAGGTGCATCCGGTCTCCGTCAGTCGCGCAAGGGTGTGCCCCCCATCCCCGAACACGCCGTGTCTAGCCTGTCAGGCTCAACCGGCAGGGCCGCGGTGGCGCGCGCCTGTGGCCGCGTCATCGCGCGGGCGTGGACCGACGTCCTCGTCCGCGCGCTTGCTTGCCACGCACACGCGCCACCATGGCGCGGCATGTTCGGGGATGGGAGACACATCCTGGCCGGTCGCGCTTCGGTCGCGGGAACGGGGGAGTGCGCGGCTCAGAGCTCGCCGGAGGCGTAGCAGTTGATTTCCGCGCCGACGCAGATCTCGCGGATCACAGGCTTGTTCCACTTCTTCATATGCGTTCCTCTTCGAGTCGGTCTAGGGGACGACGGCGACAGCGCATGCAGGGCATGCAGCGGGTCGCCGTCGCGGTCGAGGATAGGCGCGAGGGTGGGTGCGGTTGTGAAATTCCGGTAAACACGCCGCAAGTCGCAACCGGATCACAGTGAGCTGGCGGTGCGTGTCTGCGGGGCGCCACGCAGGCGCGACGCCGGCGCAATTGTGAGAACGCGCACAAGCGCGTTAGTGTAGGCGGCACCCGTTTCGTCGACCGCGTCCGTCCTTGAACCACACCGATCACTCCGGCCTGGAGGCGCTGCTGCAACGCCCGGCGGCCGCGACCCTGGCGCCCGCCCTGCGCGCGGCGCTGCTGCAGGCCTGGCAGGCGCAGGCCGCGCCGGCGCCGCGGCTGCCGTGGCCGGTGCTGGCCGACACCCTGGACGCGCTGGCGCTGCTGTCCGCCGACGAGGCCTCGCTGCTGGCCGCGCTGCTGTTCGACCTGCCGGAACTGCGCGCGGCGTTGCCGCAGTTGCCGGTGGCGCCGCCGGCGCGGGCGCAGGCGGTGGCCGGGCTGCTGGAGGCGCAGGATGCCGCCGACCCGGTGTGGGCGCTGCATGCCGGGCGCGAGGCCGGGCGCAACAGCGAGGGCCTGCGCCGGCTGCTGCTGTCGATCGTGCAGGACCTGCGGGTGGTGCCGATCCTGCTGGCGCGGCAACTGGCGCAGATGCGCGTGGCCGACAAGGCGCCGGAGGCGCAGCGCCGCGCGCTGGCGCAGCTGACCCGCGACATCCACGCGCCGCTGGCCAACCGCCTGGGCATCTGGCAATTGAAATGGGAGCTGGAGGACCTGGCGTTCCGGCACCTGGAGCCGGACACCTACCGGCGCATCGCCCGCGAGGTCGACGAGAGCCGGGTGGCGCGCGAGCGCTACATCGAGGCGGTCAAGAAGATCCTGTCCAAGGCGCTGGCCGAGCAGGGCCTGCACGCGGACATCAGCGGGCGGCCCAAGCACATCTACAGCATCTGGCGGAAGATGCAGAAGAAGCGCCTGGCCTTCGACCAGTTGTACGACCTGCGCGCGGTGCGGGTGATGGTCGACGACGTCGCCGCCTGCTATGCCGCGCTCGGCGTGGTGCACGCGCTGTGGGCGCCGGTGCCCAGCGAGTTCGACGACTACATCGCCCGGCCCAAGGCCAACGACTACCGCTCGCTGCACACCGCGGTGATCGGCCCGGAAGGGCGCACGATCGAGGTGCAGATCCGCACCCACGACATGCATGCGCAGGCCGAACTGGGCGTGGCCGCGCATTGGAAGTACAAGGAGGGCGGCAAGGGCGCGGAGAAGGCCTTCGACCGCAAGATCACCTGGATGCGGCAACTGCTGGAGCAGTCGCAGGACGGCGAGCAGGGCGGGCTGGCCGGGGCGCTGGACGCCGAGCTGGTCGAGGACCGGGTCTATGCGCTGACCCCGATGGGCGAGGTGATCGACCTGCCGCAGGGCGCCACGCCGCTGGATTTCGCCTACCACGTGCACACCATGGTCGGGCACCGCTGCCGCGGCGCCAAGGTCAACAACCGCATCGTGCCGCTGACCCACAAGCTGCGCAGCGGCGACCGCGTGGAAATCCTCACCGGCAAGGAGGCCGAGCCGCGCCGCGACTGGCTGCTGCCGGCCAACGGTTACCTGGCCAGCGGGCGCTCGCGCGACAAGGTGCGCGCCTGGTTCCACAAGCTGGACCGCGCGCGCAACGTGCAGGCCGGCAAGGAACTGCTGGAGCGCGAACTCAAGCGCCTGGGCCTGCAGCAGGCCGATCTGCTGCCGGCGGCGAAGAAGTTCCATGCCGACGGCATCGACGAGCTGTACATCCAGGTCGCGCTGGGCGACGTCGGCCCCAGCCAGGTCGGGCGCGCGCTGCACGAGGCCGAGCGCGCCGCGGCGCAGCCGGCGGCGCCGGCCATGCCGCGGCCGACTGCACGGCGCGATGGTTTGGGCAAGTCCAAGTTCACCGTGCAGGGCGTCGGCAATCTGCTGGTGCAATTGGCGCGCTGCTGCCAGCCGGTGGCCGGCGAGCCGATCGCCGGGTATCTCACCCGCACCCGCGGCGTCACCGTGCACCGCAGCGACTGCGCCGCGTTCGCGCGGCTGGCCGCCAGCCATCCGCAGCGGGTGCTGCCGGTGGAGTGGGGCCAGGCCGGCGGCGGCTACGAGGTCGACGTGCTGGTGCGCGCGGTGGACCGGCGCTGGTTGCTGAAGGACATCACCAACCTGATCGCGCAGGAGGAGGCGCACGTGCTGGAGATCAACAGCGACAACGTGCGCGACAGCGGCCTGGCGCAACTGCGGCTGCGCCTGAAGGTCGGCGACTACGGGCAGCTGTCCACGCTGCTCGGCAAGCTCGATGCGCTGCCCGGCGTGCACGAGGCGCGGCGGCTGGGCTGAGTTCCGCTTGCGTGCCGGGCCGAGGCCGGGTCCACCGCGGAACGGCCCGCCGCCGGCATGCCAGCTACCCGCGCACAGCTGTTCGTCATCGGGCCGGCGCTAAGCTGGCGCGGTGAGCATGCCGCCCGATCAGGTCAGGGACGAACCCCAGCGCAGGCAGCGGCCGGTGCCGCTGTGGCGGGATCGGCGTGTCTGGCGCTGGGCGCTGGCGGCGTTGCTGGTGCTGGCGCTGACCCTGGTGGTGTTCCGCCGTCCGTTGGCCGATCTGCTCTGGCCGGAGACGCGCATCCAGCAATTGCTCGATCAGGGCCATGCGGCGCTGCGTGCCGGCCGGCTCAGCGCCGCCGACGGCAGCGGCGCGCGCGAGCGCTTCGAGGCCGCGCTGGCGCTGGACGGCGACCGCATGCAGGCGCGTGTCGGGCTGGCCGCGACCGGGCGTGCGGCGCTGGGCCAGGCGCGCGCGGCATTGGCGGCCGGCCGCTACCCGCAGGCGCACGCGGCGCTGGCGCTGGCGCGCGCGCTGCAGGTGCCGCGCGCCGACGCCGATCGCATCGAGGCGGCCTTGCGCGCGCGGGAGGCCGCGCATGCCGGGATCGATCAGCTGTTGCAGCGGGCGGCGCAGGCGCGCCGCGACGGGCATCTGGACGATGGCCCGGACGCGGCCCTGCCGCTGTACCAGCGCGTCCTCGAGTTCGCACCGGAGCGCACCGCGGCGTTGGAGGGCCGCGAGGATGCGCTGTCGGAACTGCTGCAGCACGCGCGCGGCGCGTTGGCGCGCGGCGACCTGGCCGCGGCGGCGGCGCTGGTGCAGCGCGCGCGGGGCTACGACCCCGGCCACGTGGATCTGCCGGAGACCCAGGCCGAACTGAACCGGGCGCTGGAGCGCCTGCAGCGCGAGGCCGAGCAGGCCTTGCGCCGGCAGCGCCTGGACGCGGCGGCGCGCGCCTTCGCGCAATGGCGTGCGGCGGTGCCGGAGGCGGCCGGCGCCAGCGACGGGTTGGAGCGGGTGGCGGCGGCCTATGCCGTGCAGGCCAGCCGCGCCGCCGCCGATTTCCGTTTCGGCGAGGCCGAGCGCGCGCTGCGCAAGGGCCAGGCGCTGGCGCCCGACAGCCGCGCGCTGGCCGATGCGAAGCAGGCCTTGCAGCGCGCCCGGCAGAGCCAGGCGACGCCGCCGTCGCGGCTGTCGCCGGCCGAGCGCGAGCGCCGCCTGCAGCGTCTGCTGGCCGATCTGCAGGCCGCCGAGACACGCGGCGACTGGCTGACCCCGCCCGGCGCCAGCGCCTACGACACCTTGCTGGCGGCGCAGACCCTGGCGCCGCGCGATGCGCGCGTGCGTGCGGCCGAGCAGCGTGTGCTGGCGGCGCTGCGACGCTGCTTCGACGATGCTCTGCGCGGCAACCGGGTGCTGGCGGCGAGCACCTGCTACGACGCCTGGCGCGCCTTGGCGCCGGGCGGCAACGGCCTGGCCACCGCCCGCCGCCGCCTGGCGCAGCGCTGGCTGGCGGTCGGCGACGAGCGCCTGAGCGGCGGCGATGCCGCGTTCGCGCAGCAGGCGCTGCAGCGCGCCCGCGCGATCGATCCGGCCACTCCGGAACTGGCCGCTTTCGAGCGCCGTCTGCGCAGCCTCAGTCCGGGGCGCTAGCGGGAGCGGGACGTTTGGGGGCTTTCCCTCGGCTGGTGGTGCGGCGCGTCGGGACTGAAGTCCCTCCCACAGGGGGCGCTGCGGGGTTCCGGCGATCGCTGTGTGCCGTGGTTGCGTGCGTCCTGGTTTGCATCGCCTTGGCAGCATCGGTGCGCGACAGCGCCTGCCGCAATGCCATGCGAGGCCTGTGGGGGCGCCTGCGAATCGTGATGGCAGGTGCGCACGCAGGAGCGGCTTCAGCCGCGACAGGCGTCGCCGGTGAAGCCTATCGCGGCTGAAGCCGCTCCTACGCGGCGACGGTGCGTTCGCCAAGATGCGGCGAGAGAGAACGGCTCCATTGCCGAGGTGGCTGGAAGATGCGTCGAGGCCGAAGCCTCTCCGGCATGTGCAGATCAGACCGTGCTTACGTCGTGTACGACGCGCGCTTGCCTCTGCGCAGGACGGCCCGCGTCAGCGGCGATGCCCGCAGCACGGGTGTGGGAGGGACTTCAGTCCCGACGCGATAGACAACAGCGCGCCATCGGTGAAACCGCTCCTACGCAGCGACGGTGCGTTCCGCCAGGACGCGGCGAGAGAGAAGGACTCCAGTCCCGAGGTGGCCGGAAGATACGTCGGAGCTGAAGCCTCTCCGGCATGTACAGATCAGACCGTGCTTACGTCGTGTACGACGCGCGTTTGCCTCTGCGCAGGACGGCCCGCGTCAGGGGCGATGCCCGCAGCACGGGTGTGGGAGGGACTTCAGTCCCGACGCGCTGGACATCGGCGCGCCACCGGCGCTCAATCCAGAAACGCCTCGCGCACCGTGGCGCGCGCGGCGTCCAGCGAGAAGTGGGTTTCGATGTTGCGCAGGCCGTTGTCGGCCAGCCGCTGCCATAGCGCCGGATCGGCGTACAGCTGCACGATGGCGTCGGCGAACGCCGCGGGGTCGTCGGCGATCAGCACGTCCTCGCCGTCGCGCAGGTGCATGCCTTCCACGGCGCACGCGGTGGCCACCACCGGCTGGCCATGGGCCATGCTCAGGTTGACCTTGCCCTTGACGCCCGCGCCGAATCGCAGCGGCGCCACGGCGATGCGCATGCCGTCCATGTAGGCCGCGATGTCGGGAACGTGGCCCAGGAGTTCGACGCCGGCCGTGGCCTCGCCGAGGCGGCGGATGTCCTCCGGCATGTCCGCACCGATGCAGTGGAAGCGCAGCTCCGGCAGGCGCGTGCGCACCGCCGGGAAGACCTCCTGCAGGAACCAGCGCACCGCGTCCACGTTGGGCGCATGGCGGAAGCCGCCGACGAACACCAGGTCGCGGCGCTGCGCCCACGGCAGGCCGGGCCCGGCGACCTCGTGCAGGTTCGAGATCAGCGCCGTGCGCACCTGCGGCGCCTCGCGCTGCAGTTGTTCGCGCTCGACCGCGCTGACCAGCACGGTCACGTCCACCTGCGCCATCACCTCCAGTTCGCGCGCACGCGTGCGCTCGGCCTCGCGCAGCAGCCGCGCGTCGCCGGCGAGTTCGGCACCGCGGCGCTCGCGCAGGTAGTGCAGGTCCACGGTGTCGAACAGCCGCCGCGCCTGCGGCGCGAAGCGGCGCAGCAGCGGCAGGCAGGCGTGGGCGACGTGGTGGCGCACCAGCAGCACGCTGTGGAAACGCGCGCCGTGCTGCTGCAGGAACCAGGTGAGGTTCTTCAGGTACGGCGCGTGCCATACCTCCACGCCGAGCCGCTGCAGGGCCTCGCTGTGGCGGCTGGCGTAGCTGCGCTCGCTGGGCACGAACACCACGTGCGCGCCTTCCTCCAGCAGCAGGCGGATCAGGTTGAGCTGGCGCAGCGAGGCGGAGTCGCGGTCCGGCTGCGGCAGCGCCTCGTCCAGGATCAACACCTGGCGCTGCTGGCGGTGCAGCCGGGCCGGCGTCGGCACTGCGCCGGACGGCAGGTGCCGCGGCAACACCTCGGCCCACTTGGCGGCGAAGATCGCCCGGTTGCGCACCTGGTAGGCCTTGATCCCGCTGCCGGTGTCGGTGCCGTTGCTGGTGCCCTCGTCGTGCACCACGCGGCTGGCCGGCTGCACCAGCGTGCGCAAGCCCGCGGCGCGCACCGCGAAGGCCAGGTCGGTGTCCTCGTAGTACGCGGGCCTGTAGCGCGTATCGAAACCGCCCAGCGCCAGGAAGCGCGCGCGTTCGATCGCCAGCGCCGCGCCGCTGCCGTAGTCGACGTCGCGCAGGTAGGCGTAGCGCGGATCGTCGGGCGACTCGAAGCGGCCGTAGCTCCAGGCGCTGCCGTCGGCGAAGACCACGCCGCCGGCATCCTGCAGGCGGCCGTCGGGATACAGCAGTTGCGCGCTGACCAGGCCGGCCTGCGGCAGCTGCGCGAAGGTGTCCAGCAGCGCGTCCAGCCAGCCCGGTTGCGGCACCGTGTCGTTGTTGAGGAACACCAGGTAGCGGCCCTGCGCGCGCGCGGCGCCGTCGTTGCAGGTGGCGATGAAGCCGCCGTTGCGCTCACGCACGTGGTAATGCAGCCCCACCACCTGCGGCAGCCACTGCGCGGTGGCGTCGCTGCTGCTGTCGTCGATCACCAGGATCTCGCAGGGCGCGGCCGGCGGATGCGCGGCCAGCGCGCGCAGGCAGGCCAGGGTATGGGCGATGTGGTTGTAGACCGGGATCACGATGCTGACCAGCGGCGCGGGGCTGTTCGGCACCGCGAACGGCGCGAACGGCGCCGGCGCCACCAGGAACAGCGCACGCTGCGGCGGCGGCAGCGGTTGCGCATGCACGCGCAGGCGTTGCCAGGTGCTGCGCCAGCCGCGCGTGCGCAGGCTGGTCAGGCCGCGCCGGACCAGGCCGGCCAGGCGGTTCAGGACGTAGCGCGCATTCGCCCACGACATCGACATCCGGGACCACTCCAACTTAAACGAAGAGGCCGCCGCGCCGCGCTGCCCGCTGGGCTGCGCTAGACTCGGCGGAATTTACATTCTCGCATTCCCGTGCCCCGACGCTACGACGATCACGACACCGACGATCAGGACGACACCCTGGACAGCCCCGCCGCCGTATGGCGCCGGCGTCTGCTCACCTGGGGACTGGCCGCCGCCGCACTTGGCCTTGGCTTCCTGATCCCGTACACGGTCTATCTGAACAAGCAGGTCACCCAGCGTTTCGGCGAATTGCGCTGGCAGATCCCCACCCGCGTGTACGCGCGGCCGCTGACCCTGGCGCCGGACACGGCGATGGATCCGCAGACGCTGAAGACCGAACTGGATGCGGCCAGCTATCGCGCCGACCCCGTCGCCGAGCGTCCCGGCAGCTATCAACAGGACGGCAGCCGCTTCGTCATCGCCAGCCGCGGCTACGTCGACGTCGACGGGCGGGTCGCGCCGCGCCGCATCGAGGTCGCCCTGTCCGGCGGCCGCGTGGTGGCGCTGCGCGATGCGCAGACGCGCAAGGCGCTCAAGGCCGCGCGGCTGGATCCGGCGCGCATCGCCACGCTGTACGGGCAGAAGCAGGAAGAGCGGCGCCTGGTGCGCGTGGACGAGGTGCCGGAACTGCTGGTCACCGGCCTGCAGGCGGTCGAGGACCGCGACTTCAATTCGCACCACGGCATCGACCTCAGCGGCATGGTCCGCGCGGCCTGGGTGATGGTGCGCTCCGGCGGCAAGAGCCGGCAGGGCGCCAGCACCCTGACCCAGCAGCTGGCGCGCAGCGGCCTGCTCGGCATCGGCAAGGAACAGACCGTCACCCGCAAGTTCAACGAGATCCTGTACGCGCTGATCATGGAGGCGCGCTACGACAAGCGCACCATCCTGGAGGCGTATCTGAACCAGGTGTACCTGGGCCAGCGCGGCAGCCAGGCGGTGCATGGCGTGGCCTCGGGCGCGGAGTTCTGGTTCGGCCGCGAACTCGATGCGTTGGCGCCGGAACAGGTGGCGCTGCTGATCGGCCTGGTCAAGGGGCCGTCCTACTACGATCCGCGCCGCTATCCCGAGCGTGCGCTGGACCGGCGCAACTTCGTGCTCGGCAAGCTGCGCGAGAGCGAGCTGATCGACGAACCCACCTACCGCAAGGCACTGGCCGCGCCGCTGGGCGTGCCGGCCGAACCCGGCCTGGTCGCGGCCAACCGCTTCCCGGCCTATGTCGACCTGGTGCGGCGCCAACTGGCGCGCGATTACCCGGAAAGCGCGCTGCAGGGCGCCGGCCTGAGCGTGCTCACCGGCATGTCGCCGTCTGCGCAGGCCTATGCCGAGGGCGCGGTGACGCGCACCATCACCTCGCTGGAGACCAACAAGAAGCGCCCGCCGCTGCAGGCCGGGCTGGTGCTCACCGACACCCACAACGGCGAGGTGCTGGCGGTGGTCGGCAGCCGCGACGTGGCCCAGCCGGGCTTCAACCGCGCCATCGAGGCGCAGCGCCAGGTCGGTTCGCTGCTCAAGCCGTTCGTGTACCTGCTGGCGCTGGCGCAGCCGGATCGCTATTCGCTGGCCAGTTGGGTCGACGACACGCCGGTCACCGTGCAGTTGGGCCGCGGCCGCAGCTGGAGCCCGAGCAATGCCGATGGCCGCAGCCATGGCACGGTGCGCGTGGTCGATGCGTTGGCGCATTCCTACAACCAGGCCACGGTGCGCATCGGCATGCAGGTCGGGCCGGAACGGGTCGCGCAGTTGGTGAAGGTGCTGGCCGGCATCGAGGCCGAGGTCAATCCCTCGCTGATCCTCGGCGCGACCGACCAGAGTCCGTACGCGATGGCGCAGCTGTACCAGTTCCTCGCCTCCGGCGGCGAGATCCAGCCGCTGCATGCGGTGCGCGGCGTGCTCGATCCGCAGGGCAAGCTGCTCAAGCGCTACGACAAGACCCCGGCGCCGGCGCAGGAGGGCGACTCCATCGCCGCCAACCTGGTCGGGATGGCGCTGCAGCAGGTGGTCAGCAACGGCACCGCGCGGCAGCTGCTCAACGATGGCCTGGGCAAGCTGTCGCCGGCCGGCAAGACCGGCACCAGCAACGACGGCGTGGACAGCTGGTATGCCGGCTACACCGGCGATCACCTGGCGGTGATCTGGATCGGCAACGACCAGAACAAGCAGACCGGCCTGTACGGCGCCACCGGCGCGATGCGGGTGTGGTCGGGCATCTTCTCGCGGCTGCCGAGCGCGCCGCTGCAGGTGCAGGGCAAGGGCATCGACTGGCAGTGGATGGACCCGGTGGGGTACAACAGCACCGACCCGAACTGCCCCGGCGCGCGCCAGTTCCCGTTCGTGGTCGGCTTCGTGCCGGCGTATGCCGCGTGCACGCCGCCGCAGGCGCTGCCGGAAGACGCCGCGCCCGCCGAGGGCGAACACCAGGGCGGCGGCTGGCGCAGCTGGTTCGGCCTGGACAAGAAGAAAGACCCGCCTGCCGATGCGGCTGCGCCGCCGCCGGCGCACTGATCCCGGATACCGCTCATGACCCCACGTACCCCCGCCATCGCCGCCCTCAGCCTGCTGCTCGCTTCCTGCGTCAGCGCGCCGCCGCCGCCGCCCCCGGCCGCGCCGGTGGACACCACCACGCCGGCGCAGCGCATTGCCGCGATCGACGCCAGCGGCGGCGCCGACGACACCGAACTGAGCGTGCAGCCGCTGCGCGATCCGGAAGTCGAGGACCTGCGCGAGAGCGCCAAGCGCAAGCGCGCCGCCGGCGACCTGGCCGGCGCCGCCGCGGCCCTGGACCAGGCGCTGAAGCTGGTGCCGGACGACCCGGCGCTGCTGCAGGACCGCGCCGAGGTGGCGCTGCTGCAGAAGGACGATGCGCAGGCCGAAGCCTTCGCCAAGCGCGCCATCGACCTGGGCTCGCAGACCGGCCCGCTGTGCCGCCGCCACTGGGCGACCATCGAACAGGCGCGCCTGGCCCGCGGACAGAAGGAAAACGCCGCCTCGGCGCATGCGCAGATCGCCGGGTGCACGGTGCCGGGGATCAAGCGGTACTGACGGCCGGGAATGGGGAGTCGGGAATGGGGAATGGGTGAAAGCCTGCATTTCTGGTGGTTTGCCATCCTGGCGATATTCCATATTTCCGCTCCGCCGGCGGCCGGGACAGTGAGCGGGTAGTAGCGCTGCTCTGACCATTCCCCATTCCCGATTCCCCATTCCCAATGTCTTTAGCCCATGCAAGCACCGAAGCGCTCAGCGAAGGCGGTGCGCTTGCGCGCCAGCTCGATGCGTTCGTGCCGCGGCCGGCGCAGTTGCGGTTGACCGCGGCGATCGCCGAGGCATTCGAGCAGCGCGACGTGCTGCTTGCCGAGGCCGGGACCGGCACCGGCAAGACCTATGCGTATCTGGTCCCGGCGTTGCTGTCGGGGCTGAAGACCATCGTCTCCACCGGCACCCGCGCGCTGCAGGACCAGCTCTACCACCGCGATCTGCCGCGGGTGCGGGCGGCGCTGGGCGTGGGCCTGAGCAGCGCGCTGCTGAAGGGGCGCGCCAACTACCTGTGCAAGTACCGCCTGCAGCAGGCCCGCGGCGAGCCGCGCTTCACCGCGCGCGAGCAGGTCGCGCAGTTCCAGCGCATCGTCGCCTGGAGCGGGCGCACCCGCTTCGGCGACATCGCCGAGCTGGACGCGCTGGCCGACGATTCGCCGCTGCTGCCGCTGGTCACCTCCACGGTGGACAACTGCCTGGGCACCGAGTGTCCGTTCTGGGGCGAGTGCTTCGTGGTGCAGGCGCGGCAGCGCGCGCAGGCCGCCGACCTGGTGGTGGTCAACCACCACCTGCTGCTGGCCGACCTGGCGCTGAAGCAGGAGGGCTTCGGCGAGATACTGCCCGGCGCGCAGGCCTTCGTGATCGACGAGGCGCACCAGTTGCCGGAGCTGGCGGCGAACTTCTTCGGCGAAGGCTTCGGCATGCGCCCGCTGCAGGAACTGGCGCGCGACTGCCTGGCCGAGAGCCGCCAGGTCGCCGGCGCGCTGGCCAGCCTGCAGGCGCCGGCGCAGGCGCTGGAGCAGACCCTGCGCGAACTGCGCGCGGCGATGGAGGGGCTGCCGGCGCGCGGCACGCAGTGGCGGCTGCTGGCCAAGCCGCAGGTGCGCGACGGCTTCGATGCGTTGCTGGCCGATCTGGCACGGCTGCAGGAGCCGCTGGCGGTGCTGCGCGAGGCCTCGCCCGGGTTCGACGCCTGCGCGGCGCGTGCGCGCGAACTGCGCACGCGGTTGGGCCGCTGGCTCGGCGAGGATGCGCCGATTCCGGATTTCGAGGCCGAGCCGGAACCGGATGCGCCGTCGAACGATGTGCTGTGGTACGAGCTGACCCCGCGCGGCTTTCGCTGCCAGCGCACGCCGCTGGACGTGTCCGCGCCGCTACGCGCGCACCGCGAGGCCTCGCACGCGGCCTGGGTGTTCACCTCGGCGACGCTGGCGGTGAAGGGCGAGTTCGAACACATCGCCACCCGCCTGGGCCTGAGCGACCCGATGACCCTGCTGCAGCCCAGCCCGTTCGACTGGGCGCGGCAGGCGCTGTGCTACCTGCCGGCGCTACCGGATCCTGCGGCGCGCGGCTTCGGCACCGCGCTGATCGCCGCGCTGCAGCCGGTGCTGGAGGCCTCGCAGGGCCGCGCCTTCCTGCTGTTCGCCTCGCACCGCGCGCTGCGCGAGGCGGCCGAGGCGCTGCGCGACAGTCCCTGGCCGCTGTTCGTGCAGGGCGAGGCGCCGCGCGCGACCCTGCTGCAACGCTTCCGCGCCTCCGGCAACGGCGTGCTGCTCGGCTCGGCCAGTTTTCGCGAGGGCGTGGACGTGGTCGGCGATGCGCTGAGCGTGGTGGTGATCGACAAGCTGCCGTTCGCCGCGCCCGACGATCCGGTGTTCGAGGCGCGCCTGGACGCGATCCGCCGCGACGGCGGCAACCCGTTCCGCGACGAGCAATTGCCGCAGGCGGTGATCGCCCTCAAGCAGGGCGTGGGCCGCCTGATCCGCAGCGAGCGCGACCGCGGCGTGCTGGTGCTGTGCGACCCGCGCCTGCTGTCCAAGTCCTACGGCCGCACCTTCCTGGAGTCGCTGCCGCCGTTCGCGCGTACCCGCGACGTGGAGGACGTGCGCCAGTTCTTCGCTACCGAGGCCCCAGCGCTAGGCGATAATCCCGAAGCGGCGCCGCCACCGGCCGCGTCCGACTAGCCGACGCACGGCCGTTGCTCTTTCGATTCCCCAATCCCGATTCCCCAATCCCGATTCCCGAATCCCGGCTTCCCATGAACCTCCTCGCCTTCGAAACCTCCACCGAAGCCTGTTCCGTCGCCGTCCAGGTCGGCGACCGCGTGCTGGAGCGCTTCGAACTGGCGCCGCGGCGGCATGCCGAGCTGGCGCTGCCGTGGGCCGAGCAACTGCTGGCCGAGGCCGGGATCGGCCGCCGCCAGCTCGATGCGGTGGCCTTCGGCCGCGGCCCCGGCGCGTTCACCGGGGTGCGCCTGGCGATCGCGGTGGCGCAGGGCATCGCCCTGGCCCTGGACCTGCCGGTGCTGCCGGTGTCCACGTTGCAGGTGTTGGCGCAGCGCGCGCCGGCCGACGCGCCGCGGGTGCTGGCGGCGATCGATGCGCGCATGGGCGAGGTCTACACCGCCGCGTACGCGCGGCAGGCCGACGGCCGTCTGTTGGCGCTGACCGCGGAGCAGGTGTTGAGCCCGGAGGCCTTCGTGTTGCCGGAGCCGGATGCGGCCTGGAGTGCGGTCGGCACCGGCCTGGCCGCGGTCGATGGCACCTTGCAACGCCGCTTCGGCGCGCACTGGCGCAGCGCCGACGCGCAGGCGCTGCCGCATGCCGCCGACGTGCTGACCCTGGCCGCGGCCGCGTACGCGCGCGGCGAGGCGATCGCGCCGGAACGCGCCGAGCCGGCCTACCTGCGCGACAACGTCGCCCTGACCCTGGCCGAGCAGCAGGCACAGCGGGCCGCACGATGAGCGGTGGCGTGGCGCCCGGCGCCCGTTTCCGCGGGTGCCTGCTGGGGCTGGCGGTCGGCGATGCGTTGGGGACGACCCTGGAATTCAAGGCGCCCGGCAGTTTCGCGCCGATCGACGACATGATCGGCGGCGGCCCGTTCGAGCTGCAGCCGGGGCAGTGGACCGACGACACCTCGATGGCGTTGTGCCTGGCCCACAGCCTGCTGTACCGGCAGGGCTTCGACGCGGCCGACCAGATGAACCGCTATTGCAACTGGTACCGGCACGGCTACCTGAGCAGCACCGGGGTGTGCTTCGACATCGGCAACACCGTGCGCGCCGCGCTGGAGCGTTACCTGCAGGGCGGGCCGGCGTTCAGCGGCAGCGACGATCCGCGCGCGGCCGGCAACGGCGCGTTGATGCGGCTGGCGCCGGTGGCGATGTTCTATGCGCAGCGTCAGGACGAACTGGCCGAGCGCGCCGCCGACAGCTCGCGCACCACCCATGCCGCGGCCGAGGCGCTGGATGCCAGCCGGTTGTTCGCGTTCCAGTTGCGTGCCGCGTTGCTGGGCGAGGACCGCGCGCAGGTGCTGCGGGCGCCCGGCGCGCCGCCGATGCAGACCCCGGCGCTGCGTGCGCTGGCCGTGCGCGACCACGCGGCGGTGCCGGCGGCGCAGATCCGCGGCACCGGTTATGTGGTCGATGCGCTGTCGGCGGCGCTGTGGTGCTTCGCCACCACCGACAGTTTCGCCGCGGCGGTATTGCGCGCGGCCAATCTTGGCGACGATGCCGATACCACCGCGGCGATCTGCGGGCAGTTGGCCGGCGCCTTCTACGGCGTCGACGGGATTCCCGCGGCCTGGCGCGAACGGGTCCAGGACGCGGCGGAGATCGTGGCGCTCGCCGACCGGTTGCACGCCGCTACGGTCGCCGGCTGACCTTTGCCGCAGGCGCCGGCCTTCCATGGCCGGCGTCCTTGGGACTGCCGCGCAGCGGATCAGTAGTCGTAGCTGACGCTCAGGCGCAGCGAACGCGGCGCCTGGCGCAGCAGGGCCGCGCCGTATACCGGGTCCGCGTTACCCGGGTCCGACTCCGAGTACGGGTACTTCCACAGCGTGGCCTGGCCGTTGAAGACGTTGAACACGTCCAGGGTGAAGGCCAGTTTGCGGTCGGCGTAGGCCGGCCGCCACGAGACCCCGAGATCGAGCTGCTGCAGCCACGGCAGACGGCCCTGGCTGCCCGGAGGCGCCGGCTGGCCCTGGTAGTAGTGATAGGCGATGCCGTAGCCGGAGGGGTCGCTGTGGTCCGGGCCGTAGGAGCCCAACGCGCTGAACGGCGAACCGGAGATCAGCTTGAGATTGGCCGACACCAGCCACGCCGGGTTGATCTGGTAGTAGCCGTAGAACTTGACCTGGTG
The DNA here is from genome assembly GCF_056725085.1 of Xanthomonas sp. NCPPB 901. Taxonomy (NCBI): domain Bacteria; kingdom Pseudomonadati; phylum Pseudomonadota; class Gammaproteobacteria; order Lysobacterales; family Lysobacteraceae; genus Xanthomonas; species Xanthomonas sp. NCPPB 901. Next base: position 1,513,828 of record NZ_CM161511.1, read on the forward strand.
GGTGTGGTCGTTGCTCTGCGGGCCGTTGGTGTGCTCCATCAACTGCGCGAAGTCCCAGGCCTGGGTGGTGGACACCGCGGTCTGGCCGATGCCCGACAGCAACTGGCCCTCGGTGGTGCCGTAGCTGCGCGACCAGGTGTAGTCGAGGCGGCCGTACCAGCGCTGGTCGAACGGGTGCTCCAGCGACAGGTTGAGCCCGTAGTAGTTGCGCTTGAACGCGGGGAAGCCGAACTGCGCATTGGTCAGCGGCACCTTGACGTAGTTGCCGGAGGTGTCGACCAGGGTGAAGGTGTTGGCCCGGCCCGGGTTGATCAGCCAGCAGCTGACCGGGTTGCTGGCCAGGGTCACCGTGTGCCCTTGCGCCGCGGCGGCGGCGAACACCGTATCGCTGTCGCAGTAGTCGTCCACGCCGCTGCGCAGGACGCGGTAGGTGCCCTTGGCGCCGTAGACCCAGCTGTCGCCCCAGGCCTTGGTGAAGCCGAGGATGAACTCGTCCTGGAACGAGGGCTTGATGCCCTGTGTGGCGACGGTCTTGGGATCGGGCAGGATGCCGTAGTTGTTGTTGGCCGAGACCGCGCCGGAGATCTGGGTCAGGCCGGTGGGATAGCCGTTGGCGTCGATGCCGCCGTAGGTGTAGTAGGTGGAGGTGGCCAGGGTGGCGCCGGCGGCGTTGAACGCCGGATTCAGCGGCAGCGCCAGGTAGTAGCGGCCGGCGTTGCCGTAGACCTTGAAGCGCGCATCGCCGTCGACGTCCCAGCTGAAACCCAGCCGCGGCGCCCATTGCCCGCTGGTCTGCTTGATGTAGGGCGCGCCGTCGCGGTTGTAGTTGGTGAACTGGTCCAGGCGCAGGCCGAGGTTGAGCAGCAACCGGTCGGTGACCTGCCAGTTGTCCTCCACGTACTGCGCGCGCTGCGCCGCGCGCACCGAGGCCAGCGCGCTGTAGATGTACTTGCGCACGTAGTAGCCGTCCTGGCCGTTGGGATAGCCGCCGGTGGCCGGCACGCCGAGGCCGGTATTGATCGGCACGTTGGGGTTGGCCTGGCCGTAGATCCAGTAGTAGCCGTCGCCCGAGGCCACCGAGCCGCGGTTGAGCGCGCGCGCGTTCTGGTTGTCGATGCCGATGGTGATGCTGTGCGCGCCGATGGCGTAGTTCAGGTCCAGGCGCAGATTGTCGGTGCGGTTGCCGCGCGCGGGGTCGATCAGCAGCGAGGTGGTCTGCGCATTGGTGATCGGGGTGCCGCCGGTGTAGGCCGGATTCTGGAACGCGGGGCTGGACACATAGGTCAGCGTTCCGTTGTAGTTGGGATTGCGGCTGTAGTCGTCGGTACGCTGTTGGCCGTACAGGGCGCTGAAGGTCAGGCGGTCGGTGAGGTAGCCGGTGTACTTGGCGCTCCACAGGTCGCCGCCGGTCTTGGTGGTGTCGGCAGCGCCGCGCAGGGCGCCGATGTCGCGGCCGCTGTACTGGTAGTACTTGCCGCGGGTGACGTAGCGGCTGGAGGCGCCGGTGATTTCCAGTAGCTGGCTGTCGCTGATGTTCCAGTCCAGCTTGGCGTACCAGCTCGGCCGACGGTACTGGTAGTCGTAGTAGTACGGCCCCGGCGTGGTCTCGCGTGCGCCGTAGAAGCGGTCGCCGTCCTGGCGCTGCAGTTCGTAGGCGCCGAAGAAGAACAGCCGGTCCTGGATCAGCGGGCCGCCGGCGTAGACGCTCTGGGTGCTGAGGGTGGAGCCGCTCTTGCTGTCCGGGCGGTACAGCGCGCCGTTGCCGGGCGCGTACACGTCCTTCGGCGCCGAGCGCAAGCCGTCCGGCTCCCAGGTCGCCTGGCCACCGAAATGCCATTCGTTGCTGCCGCGCTTGCCGACCGCGTTGATCACGCCGCCGTCGGAACGGCCGTACTTGGCGCTGTAGCCGCCGGTGTAGACCTCCAACTGGTCGATGCTGCCGTAGGGCAGGGTCAGCCCGCCGAGGCCGCGCAGCGGGTCGGTGGTGTTGAAGCCATTGATGTAGTACGCGTTCTCCGCCGCGGAGGCGCCGCCGAAGCTGAGCAACTGCGCGCCGGTGGGGCCGATGTAGGTGCCGCTGCCGCTGTTGCCGGCCACGCCGGGCGCCAGTTGCGCGATGGCCTCGGCCGAGCGGCCCAGCGGCAGGCGCTGTAGCTGTTCGGCATTGATCACGGTACGCGAATCCACGCTGCTCACGTCGATCGCGGCGGCGGCGCGGTCGGCACTGACCTGGACCCCGGCCAGGCTGGTGACCGGGGCGAAGGACACGTCGGTGACGGCACCGACGGTGAGGCCGACGCCGTCGCGACTGCCCAGCACGCGGCCGTCGGCGCCCTTGGCGATGATGGTGTAGGTGCCCAGCGGCAACTGGCCGACGCTGTAGCGGCCGCGCGCGTCCACGGCGACCTCGCGGCTGAGGCCGCTGTCGCTGCGGACCAGGATGCGTTGGGTATCGGCTGGCGCCTGCCCGGCAACGGTGCCGGTGGTGGACTGGGCCTGGGCCGGGGGCAGGGCGAGGGCGGCACTCAGTGCCAGGGCGAGCAGGGCGGGCCTGCGGATGGAACGATGGTTGTGCATGCGGAAGGCGACTCGGGTGGTGGGGGCGGGGGCCGCCGCGCCGACTCGAATCTGCCCGTCCTGGATGATGCGGTGTGCGCGGTAACGTTCCCCTGCTCCATTAACCTTAATGCGACGCCATCACAGAAATGCCGCGTCGTTATGTCCGCGGCAGCAATGGTTATGTCCTTCGCCGCCGGGGGCTTGCGTGCGGGAGAGGGGCTAGCGCGGTTCCTTCTCCCGCCGGGAGAAGGTGCCCCGCAGGGGCGGATGAGGGTACGGGCGCAGCCTCGTACACCCAAACACGGCGAGACGCTGCGCGCCGTACCCTCACCCCAACCCCTCTCCCGGCGGGAGAGGGGCTAGCGCGGTTCCTTCTCCCACCGGGAGAAGGTGCCCCGCAGGGGCGGATGTGAGGGTCCGGGCGCAGCCTCGTACACCCAAGCACCGCGAGTCGCTGCGCGCCGGACCCTCACCCCAGCTCCTCTCCCGGTGGGAGAGGGGCCGCCGATCTGCTCGCCGCTCAGCGGTCGTCGACCAGGCTGCCGCCGGGCAGGAACACCCAGGTGCGGGTGACCTGCAGGATGTCGATGTTGTCGTCGGTGCGGGGCAGCGGCGGGAACGGCTGCGCCAGTTGCACGATCCGCAATGCGGCGGCGTCGAGCATCGGCACGCCGCTGGAGCGCAGGATGCGGCTGCTTTCCAGGCTGCCGTCGCGGCGCACGCCGACGCTGATCACCACCTGGCCGCCGAGCCGGCGCCGCCGCGCTTCGTCGGGATAGTTGAGGTTGCCGACGCGCTCGGCGCGGTCGACCCAGGCGCGCAGGTAGTTGGCGTAGGCGTATTCTCGGGTGCTGGCGGAGACGAACTTGCGGTTGGGGCGCTTGGCGTACTGCTCCGAGCGCAGGTGTACTTCGGCGGCCAGTCGCGCCATCTCGGCATCGCGCTGTTCGCGCTGCGCGTCCACCGGCCGCAGCGGGTCGTCGGTGCGCGGCTGGGTCTGCGCCGCCGGCAGCGGCTGTTCGCCGCGCGCGCTGCTGACCACACGCGGGGTCGGTTCCGGCGCGGCCGCCGCGGTCTGCGCGCGCAGCGCCTGCGGCGCCAGGCCGTCCTGGCGCTGCGGTACCACGCCCGGCTGGCTGTCGCGCGGACGCTGGGGTGTGTCGTGGTCGCCACCGCCCTGCTGGTTGGCCTGGGCCAGGAAGTCGGCCTGCTTCGGGGTCAGCGGGGTGCTGGTCTGGCTGAAGATCACGTCCAGGGTCGGCACCAGCGGCGCATCGTCGTCGATCGCGAAACCCACGCCGAGGATCAGCAGGCCGTGCACGATCAGCGACAGCACCAGGGTGGCGCTGAGCCGTTCGCGCTCGCCGATGCGCGGCGCGGGCGTCGCGGCCGCCGCGCTCATCGCGCCGGGTAGGCCTCGATGGCGTCGAACAGCAGCCCGGCGATGTTGAGCCCGAACTGCGCGTCGAGCTCGCGCACGCAGGTGGGGCTGGTGACGTTGACCTCGGTGAGGTAGTCGCCGATCACGTCCAGGCCGACGAAGCGCATGCCGCGCCGCTTCATCTCCGGGCCGACCTGCGTGGCGATCCAGCGGTCGCGCTCGCTCAGCGGGCGGCCTTCGCCGCGGCCGCCGGCGGCCAGGTTGCCGCGGAACTCGTCGCCCTGCGGAATCCGCGCCAGGCAATAGTCCACGGCCACGCCGTCGACCAGCAGGATGCGCTTGTCGCCGGCGCTGATGTCCGGGATGAAGCGTTGCGCCAGGGCCAGCTTGCGGCCGCCGTCGGTCAGCGTCTCCAGGATCACGTTGAGGTTGGGGTCGCCGGTGCCGCTGCGGAAGATCGAGCGCCCGCCCATGCCGTCCAGCGGCTTCAGCACCGCCTGGCCGTGTTCCAGCACGAACGCCTTCAGCGCGGCGGCGTCGCGGCTGACCAGGGTCGGCGGGCAACATTGCGGGAACAGCAGCGCGGCCAGCTTCTCGTTGAAGTCGCGCAGGCCCTGCGGGTCGTTGACCACCTGCGCGCCGGCGCGCTGGGCCACGCTGAGCACGTGGGTGTCGTACAGGAACTCGGCATCGAACGGCGGATCCTTGCGCATCAGCACCACCTGCCCGGGGCCGAAGGTCAGTTCGGCAAAGGCGTCCAGCTCGAACCAGCCGGTCTTGTCGTCGCGCACCCGCAGCGGCGCGGCCTGGGCCAGCGCGTGGCCATCGCGCAGGGTCAGCCCGCCGGGGCGCACGTAGTGCAGCCGGTGCCCGCGGCGCTGCGCTTCCAGCAGCATCGCGAAGGTCGTGTCTTTGGCGATCTTGATGCTGGCGATGGGATCCATCACCACGATGACATCGAACGGCATGGGGGCACCTGAGAGACTGAGCGGAAGATGGTAGCGGGTCGGCGGGGGGCGCTGCGCACCGGAGGGCGGGCGCGGCTGCGCGGTGTCGCACGCCATGGGCCAAACTGTGACATAGTTTGTGCGGTTACGTGGTTCAATGCGGACCCGCGGCGGCGGCCTTGACAGTCGCAGCGGGTCTTGGGATACATGGCGTTTCGCAGCGAAGCCGGATCCGATGAAGCGTCGCGCGCTTGGGGGCAGGTGATGAGTGAAAACACGACTGCGGGTGGGGAGCTCGCAGGCTTGCGGGTGATGGTGATCGACGATTCGAAAACGATCCGTCGTACCGCCGAAACGTTGCTGAAGCGCGAAGGGTGCGAAGTGGTGACGGCGACCGACGGCTTCGAGGCCCTGGCCAAGATCGCCGATCAGCAGCCGCAGATCATCTTCGTGGACATCATGATGCCGCGGCTGGACGGCTATCAGACCTGCGCGCTGATCAAGGGCAACCAGCTGTTCAAGGCCACGCCGGTGATCATGCTGTCCTCCAAGGACGGCCTGTTCGACAAGGCGCGCGGGCGTATCGTCGGTTCCGAGCACTACCTCACCAAACCCTTTACACGCGAAGAGCTGCTGGGCGCGATCCGTACATACGTCAACGCCTGACCAGGGGGAAAGGCAGCATGGCCCGTATCTTGTTGATCGAGGACTCACCGACCGACCGGGCGGTGTTCACGCAGTGGCTGGAAAAGGCCGGGCACCAGGTGCTGTCCACCGACAACGCCGAGGACGGGCTCAAGCTGGTCCGCGAGCAGGCGCCGAGCCTGGTGCTGATGGACGTGGTGCTGCCGGGCATGAGCGGCTTCCAGGCCACCCGCGCGCTGTCGCGCGACGAGGCCACCCGGCACATCCCGGTGCTGATCATCAGCACCAAGAGCATGGAGACCGACAAGGTCTGGGGCATGCGCCAGGGCGCCACCGACTACATCGTCAAGCCGCCGCGGGAAGACGAACTGATCGCCCGCATCAACCAACTGGTGGGCTGACATGCGCTCGCCCTTCGACATCCTCGAAGCCTACGAGCGACGCAGCCTGGCGCACGCCGTGCAGATGCCCGAACGCGCCTTCGACGACGACGTCTGGCGCGGGGTCGGCTACCGCGTCGGCAAGCGCCACCTGGTGTCGGACTTCCGCGAAGTGGTGGAGATCGTGCGCATGCCGCCGGTCACGCCGGTGCCGGGCGCGCAGCCGTGGCTGCTGGGCGTGGGCAACCTGCGCGGCAACCTGTTTCCGGTGGTCGACCTGAAGCAGTTTCTGGAAGGCGAGCGCACCGCGCTGCAGGAAGGCCAGCGCGTGCTGATCATGCGCCAGAGCGGCGGCGACGTGGCGCTGACCATCGACGAATTGTTTGGCCAGCGCAGTTTCACCGAGGCGCAGGCGGTGGAGCCGGGCGATCTGGCGCAGGGCCGCTACGCGCATTTCATCGACCGCGCGTTCCGCGGCGACGCCCAGGACTGGGGCGTGTTCTCGCTGTCGCTGCTGTCGCGCACTCCCGAATTCCGGCAAGCCGCCGCCTGAGCGCGCGCGCTGCCTCCGCATCGAAGACCGAGGTCGCATCATGAGTACTGCTCCGGACGCCCGCAAGGCCAGCAAGCTCGGCAGCGTGGGCACGAGTTTCTGGCTGGGCCTGCTGGCGCTGTCGCTGGTCGTGTTCGGCGCCAACACCGGCGTGGCCACCTGGCAGGGCAACCGCCTGGCCGGCGCCAGCACCGGCGCGGCCGACCTGCAGGTGCTGTCGCAACAGCTGGCCAACCAGGCCCGCGACGCGGTGTCCGGCAACGCCGAGACCTTCAAGCAGTTCAGGCAGACCAAGGCGAAGGTGGAGAGCACCGTCGCCGAGCTCAACGCGCGCTACGCCAACGAGGCCGGCGTGTCCGGACCGCTGCGGACCCTCAACAGTACCTGGGCGCCGCTGGCCAAGAGCGCGCAGCAGGTGGTGGACAGCGAACCGGCGGTGCTGGCGCTGGCCGGCAATGCCGACCGCTTCGTCGGCGGCGTGCCGCAGCTGCAGGCGCAGTTGAACGAGGTGGTGCGCGCGATGACCGTCGGCGGCGCCCCCGCCGCGCAGATCTACAACACCCTGCAGCAGGTGGTGGTGGCCGGCACCATGGCCCGCCGCGTCACCGAAATGCGCGCCGGCGGCCGTGGCGCGGCCAGTGCCGGCGATGCGCTGGCGCGCGATGCGGTGGTGTTCGGGCAGATGCTCGAGGGGCTGCGCAACGGCAACGAGGAACTGGGCATTGCCCCGGTGCGCAACGCTGCCGCATTGGCCGCGCTGGAGCAGTCGCAGGCGCAATGGGCGGAGATGAAGAAGGACCTGGACGCGTTGCAGGCCAGTTCGCGCAGCCTGTTCGCCGCGCAGAACGCCGCCGCGGCGCTGACCGCCGGCTCGGGCAAGATGCTGGAGGACAGCAAGAAGCTGTTCGATGCGTTCTCCGCGTTCGGCTCCATCCGCGACACCCGCCTGTTTCCGAACTTCTGGCTGGGCGTGATCTCCGGCCTGCTGGCGCTGCTGTCGATCATCGGCTTCGTCTGGACCACGGTGCGCAGCCGCAGCCGCGAGCAGGAAATCCGCCTGCAGACCCAGGTCGAATACAACAGCCGCAACCAGCAGGCGATCATGCGCCTGCTCGACGAAATCAGCTCGCTCGGCGAAGGCGACCTGACGGTCAAGGCCTCGGTCACCGAGGACATGACCGGCGCCATCGCCGACGCGATCAACTACGCCGTCGACGAGCTGCGCCACCTGGTCACCACGATCAACGACACCTCGGCCAAGGTCGCCGTGTCCACCGAGGAGACCCAGGCCACCGCGCGGCAGCTGGCCGAGGCGGCCGGGCACCAGGCCGAGCAGATCGGCTCGGCCTCGGTGCGCATCAACGAAATCGCCGCCAGCATCGAGCAGGTCTCGCGCAACTCCACCGAGTCGGCGGACGTGGCGCAGCGCTCGGTGGTGATCGCCGCCGAAGGCGCCGGCGTGGTCCGCGAGACCATCCAGGGCATGGACCAGATCCGCGACCAGATCCAGGAGACCTCCAAGCGCATCAAGCGCCTGGGCGAGTCGACCCAGGAGATCGGCTCGATCGTGGAACTGATCAACGACATTTCCGAGCAGACCAACATCCTGGCGCTCAACGCCGCGGTGCAGGCCGCCTCGGCCGGCGAGGCCGGCCGCGGTTTCGCCCTGGTCGCCGACGAAGTGCAGCGCCTGGCCGAACGCACCTCCGGCGCCACCCGCCGCATCGAAGGCCTGGTGCAGACCATTCAGGCCGATACCAACGAAGCGGTCAGCTCGATGGAGCAGACCACCTCCGAGGTGGTGTCCGGCGCGCGCCTGGCCGAGGACGCCGGCACCGCGCTGACCGAGATCGAGCGCGTGTCCAACGCGCTCAACACCCTCATCAAGAACATCTCCATCGCCGCGCACCAGCAGTCGGCGGCGGCGATCGACATCACCCAGACGATGGACGTGATCCGGCAGATCACCGGACAGACCTCGCAAGGCGCGGGACAGACCGCCGAATCGATCGGCCGCCTGGCGCAACTGGCGGCGGACCTGCGGCGCTCGGTCGCCGACTTCAAGCTGCCGGCGTAAGCGGGCCGGAACCGGGTGGAAGGAAGCGCACATGACGTACCGTGAACAACTCCCGCATGCCGTCGCCGCGCCCACGCGGCGCGGCGCGTGCCCGGCCGTGGAGATGCGGCGATGAGCGCGCTGCGCGATGCGATGAGCCATGCCGCGCTCGGCTGGGTCAAGCCGGAACTGGACGAGACCCTGCGCCAGGTTCGCGGCGAGATCGAAGCCTTCGTCGAGGAACCGGCCGACACCGGTCGCATGCGCTTCTGCGCCGGCTACCTGCACCAGGTGCAGGGCACCTTGCGCATGGTCGAGCTGTATGCGCCGGCGATGGTGGCCGAGGAACTGGAACTGCTGGCGACCGCGGTGCAGAACGGCCAGGCGGCCGACCGCGACGAGGCCTGCGCGACGCTGATGCGCGGCACCGTGCTGCTGCCGGACTACCTGGAGCGCCTGCAGGACGGCCACCGCGACATTCCGATCGTGCTGCTGCCCCTGCTCAACGAGATCCGCGCCGCGCGCGGCGAAGCCGGCCTCAACGAGGGCGCGCTGTTCGCGCTGGCCCCCGATGCCGCCGCCGCCACCGAGGCCGAGCTGGACCACGCGCGCGGCAGTCTCAGCGGCCGCAACCGCGAACTGCTCGACACCGTCGGCACCGCGATCAAGGAAGAGCTGCTGCGGGTCAAGGACGCGCTGGACCTGCACCTGCGCACCGGCGGCGACGTCGCCGCGCTGCAGACCCAGGTCGACGAGCTGGGCAGCGTCGCCGACACCCTGGGCGTGATGGGCCTGGGTGTGGCGCGCAGCGTGGTGGTGCAGCAGCGCGATGCGTTGCGCAGCATCGTCGATGGCGCGCGCGAGGCCGACGAAGGCCTGTTGCTGGATATCGCCGGCGCGCTGCTGTACGTGGACGCCTCGCTCGACGACCAGGTCGCCTACCTGGGCGCCGGCGGCGATGTGCACGACGAGGCCAGCGCCGCCGAGGCGCGGCGCACGGTGGAAGTGCTGGCGCACGAGGCGATCGCCAACTTCGGCAGCGCCCGCGAGCATTTCGTCGCCTTCATCGAGACCAACTGGGACCATGCGCGCCTGGACGAGGTGCCGCGCCTGCTCGGCGAGGTCGCCGGCGCCCTGCGCATGCTGGAACTGCCGCAGCCGGCCGATTACCTGGAAGGCGTGCGCCGCTATGTCGCCACCGAGCTGATCGGCAAGCGCCGCGTGCCCAGCGGCCGCCAGCTCGACACCCTGGCCGATGCGATGGCCAGTCTCGAGTACTACCTGGAGGCGCTGCGCGAGCGCCGCCCCGGGCGCGAGGAGATCCTCGACATCACCCGCAGCAGCCTGGAAGCGCTGCGCTACTGGCCGTTGCCCGAGACCGCGCCGGCCGCGCCGGGCGTGTTGCCGAGCGGGAGCGAGACAGCCGACCCGGTCGCGCCCGCGCCGCCGGTGGCCGCCGCCCCGGTCGTGGAGCCCGCGCCCGCATCGTTCGCCGCGCCGGCCGTGCCGGCCTGGGACCTGGCGCCGACGGAGGACACACCGGACACGCCGTCGCGCACGCAGGCCGCCACGCCATCTGCACCGCAGGCGCCGCAGTGGACCTTGGCGACGGACGAGCACGACACCGCGGCCGAACACACGTCCGCACCCGCCGACGATGGCACCGCGCAGGACCCGCGCGAGCAGGCGAGTGCGCCGCCGTCGCAGGCGCTCAGCTTCGATCCGGTCGCCGCCGAACAGGACAGTTGGACCGGCACCAGCGAGCCGCTGCACATCAGCCTCGATTCCCTGGTGCTGGAACAGGATGCGTTGCGGCCGGAGACGCCGCCGGCGTTCACGCAGCACGACGCTGCTGCCGACGCTCCCGCGGCGTTCTCGTCGGGTGTCGCCGGCTTCGATCCGGTGGCGGCCGAGTACTCGGATCAGGCGCACACCGGTGCGCCGGCCGCGTTCGCCGACCTGGGCGAACACGACGATCCCAGCCTGGTCATCGTCGACGCGCCGGCCGCTGCAGAAGACGCCGCCGCGTCCACGCCGCCGCTGGTGATCGAACTGGACGACGCGCCGGCGTTCGCCGATGCGCCGAGCATGGCTGCCGACGAGGGACATGCGTTCGATTGGCATGCCGCCCCGGCGGCGCAGGCCGAGGAGGCAGGGTCCGCGCTGGCCGATGTGGACGCCGACATCGCGCACGGCGAGCGCCTCGACGCGGCAGGGGAGGCTGAGCCCTCCGATGTCGCTGCCGAAGCCGAACACGCCGCGCATGCGATTCCGATCGAGACCGCGGAGGTCGCCGCCACCGACGCCGCACGCGGGACCGATCCGCACGCGCCCCTCGATGGCCAGACGCATGCCGATCCTGGCCTTGCCCCCATCGGCGAAGAAGCGCACACCGACGCCGTGGCGGACGTGCCATCGGCGCCGGAGCATGCCGAGCCGGTGTTCGAGGAGCATGCGACGCCCGACCCGGCGTCGGAACACGTGGCGACCGCCGCTCCCGCTGCACCGGTGTCGGATGCCGAAGCCGCGTTCCTCGCCGATCTTGAGGCGGCGGCTGCGCAGTTCGACGTGGCCACCGCCACCAACAGTGGCGCGCCTGCCGCCGCCGCGCCCGCCGAAGCGCAGCATCCCACGCCCAGCGCTGCGCCGGTGGCCTCCGCTCCCGCCGCCGAGGCCGGTTTCATCGACGGCGATGGCGAGATCGACGACGAAATCCGCGCGGTGTTCCTGGAGGAGTTCGACGAGGAGCTGGTCAATCTCGGTGCGCTGCTGCCGGCCTGGCGCGCCGCGCCCAGCCACCTGGAGAGCCTGCGGCCGATCCGCCGCGTGTTCCATACCTTGAAGGGCAGCGGCCGCCTGGTCGGTGCACGCGTGCTCGGCGAGTTCAGTTGGAAGATCGAGAGCATGCTCAACCGCGTGCTCGACGGCTCGCGCCCCGCCAGCCCGGCGGTGGTGGCCATGGTCGAGCAGGCCTACGCGGTGCTGCCGCAGCTCAATGCCGCGCTGCGCGGCAGCGGCGCGGTGCAGGCCGATCTGGATGCGATCCAGGCCGTGGCCGAACGCATCGCCGCCGGCGAGGACGCTTTCTATTTCGCCACCCCGCAGGCCACTGCCGCGCCGCGCGCGGGCACCCCGGCGTCGGTGGACAGCGTGCTGCGCGAGATCCTCGAAGCCGAGGTCGCCACCCATCTGGAGACCGTGCACGCCTGGCTGCAGCATGCGCCGCAGCCGGCGACCGAAGCGCTGCTGCGCGCGGTGCACACCATGAGCGGCGCGTTCGCGATGACCGACGTGCCGGAGATCACCGCGGTCACCGGCCCGGCCGAGAGCTACGTCAAGCGCGCCCTGGCTGCCGGCAGCGTGCCCAGCGCCGAGGGTGTGCGTGCGCTCGAGGATGCGGCGCGCGCCGTCGCCGCGACCATCGCGGAACTGCAGGCGCCGTCGCCGGTGATTCCGCCGTTCACCGACCTGGCGCAGCGCCTGCGCGCGCTGGTGGAGACCCTGCCGGAAGTGCAGTGGCCGCCGATCGCGCACGACGAGGACGACGAAGACCTGTCGGCGTCTGCACCGGGCGATACCGGGCTGGATTCGCAGGCCGTGCAGGCGGTGGAACTCACTGCGGCCGACGACCTGTCGGCGTTCGTGGGCGACGCCGCGCAGTTGCACGAGACGCTGCCGGCGGACGACACCGGCAGGCAGGCCGACGAGGCCGACGCGGACCAGCATGCCGCCGCCGTCCACGCGGACGAATCGTCCGCGCCGTCCTCGGACGCGGCACCGGAGTCCACGTCGGCAGAAGCCGACGCCACCATCGACACGGAGGCTGCCACGCCGGCTTCGGCGAGCGAAGACACCACGCTTGCGGCCGAGCAAACGTCCGTGCAGGAGCATGCGCCGAGCCAAGACGCGGCACCGGTCGACGCGCTGGCGGTACCGCACGATGAGCGCGAAGCCGAGGAACAGGCGGCATTGGCGCAGGACGGCCAGCTCGACGAGCTGACGGTCGAGGCGCCGCTGAGCGCGGAGCAGCTGTTGGACGATCCGGCGCCGGAAGCGTTGCAGTCGGATGCGGAACAGGACGCGGCGGTGGACGCAGTCGCCGTCGATACCGCCGCGACCGACACGTCGGTGGACGTACAGGCGCCGCAGACGCTGGAGCACGCTGGCGAAGCGCATGGTTCCGAGGATCACCAGTCCGACGCGCAGGCCGGGGAAGCCCAGGATGCGTCCATGCACGCGCAAGATTCGCAGGCATCGGATCACGCGGCAGCGGATCACGATGCCGGGCATCGCGCGACCGACGCGCAGGCCGGGGAGACCCAGGATGCGTCCGTGCACGCCCAGGATGCGCAGGCGTCGGAGTACGCGGTAGCGGATCACGATACCGAGGGCCAGACGACCGACGCGCAGGCCGGGGAGACCCAGGACGCATCCATGCACGCGTAGGAGTCGCCGCCATCGGATCACGCGGCAGCGGACCACGATGCCGAGGGCCAGGCGACCGACACGCAGGCGATCGACACGCAGGATGCGCCCGCACCCCCACAGGACGTGCCGGCGTCCGATCACGACGTCGCGCACCGCGACGCCGAAGCGTCCAGCGACGACACCGCCGAAGCGCACGAGCAGCAATTCAACGAGGACGCCCCCGCGATCGGCTTGCGCCAGCAGCCGTCGGCGCCGTCGGGCGGCTGGCACCACGATGGCGCCGCTTCGGCCAACGACGATACCGAGGCCGCCGCCGCGCAGGGCGCCGCCGCTGCCGGCGCCGCCGATGCGATGGGCGAGCACGCCGAGGCCGAAGCGAATGCGGACCACGTCGAGCCGCTCGACGTGGCCGACGCTGCCTCCACGCAGGATGCCGGCGCCGAAGCGGACGATGCCGCGCACGCGCTGCCGTCCGACGTGGCAGAGGCGACGGACCCGCAGCACGCGGCGTTCGAGGAGGCACACGCCGCGCCCCGGGGCGATGCCGATCAGGACGACACGACCGCGGCGGCAGACGCCGATGCGGTGATCTCTGCCGACGGTGCCGCCGATGACGCGCATCACCACGCGCCGGAGGCAGCCGAACCCGCGCACTCCGATTCCGACGCCGACGTCGCGCGTCCCGACCTGTCGGCTGCCGATCTCGGCCCGCTGGACTTCGCCGATCTCGATCGCGAACTGGTCGATATCTTCGTCGACGAAGGCAAGGACCTGCTCGACCATTGCGATCGTCTGATCGCCGAGCTGCGCGCCGCGCCGCAGGACCGCGAGGTGCTCGGCGGCCTGCAGCGCGACCTGCACACGCTCAAGGGCGGCGCGCGCATGGCCGGCATCAACGCCATCGGCGATCTCGGCCATGGCATCGAGTCCTTGCTGGAGGCGGTGGCCGCCCATCGCACCGAGCTCGACCGCCAGGACGTGCAGTTGCTCGAGCGCGGCTTCGATCGCCTGCACCAGCTGTTGACCCTGACCGGCAACCACCGCGCGCTGGCGATGCCGCAGGACCTGATCGGCGCGTTCGACGCGCGCACGCGTGGGCAGGCGTTCGCCGCCGTCGGCGATGCCGAGACCGGGACCGCGGCCGCCGCGCCCGAGGCCGAGGACACCCAGGCTGCTGCAGCGCTGGCGGCCGTGGCGGCACCGCTGTCGGCACCGCTGCCGGTGGACGGCGCGCTGGACGAAGAGTCGACGATCGCGCGGCCGATGCAGGAGCAGGTGCGCGTGCGCGCCGACCTGCTCGACCGCCTGGTCAACCACGCCGGCGAAGTGGCGATCTACCGCTCGCGGCTGGAGCAGCAGTTGGGCGCGTTCCGCGGCGCGATGGCCGAACTGGACCGCACCAATGCGCGTCTGCGCGACCAGCTGCGGCGCTTGGATCTGGAAACCGAGGCGCAGATCGTCGCCCGCTACCAGCGCGAACAGGATCAGGCCGAGCAGAGCTTCGATCCGCTGGAGCTGGACCGCTTCTCCACGCTGCAGCAGCTCAGCCGCGCGCTCAACGAGTCCGCGGCCGACCTGGGCGGCCTGCAGGGCGTGCTCGACGACCTGGCGCGCCAGTACGACGGCCTGTTGCAGCAGCAGTCGCGCGTCAGCTCTGAGCTGCAGGACGGGCTGATGCGCGCGCGCATGGTGCCGTTCGACGGCCTGGTGCCGCGACTGCGGCGCGTGGTGCGCCAGGCGGCCAGCGAAACCGGCAAGCAGGTGCACCTGAGCCTGGAAGGCACCCATGGCGAACTCGACCGCAACGTGCTCGACCGCATGGTCGCGCCGCTGGAACACATGCTGCGCAACTCGGTCGCGCACGGATTGGAAGCGCCGGAGCAGCGCCGCGCCGCAGGCAAGGCGGAGGAGGGCAACATCGCCATCCGCCTGCGCCGCGAGGGGTCGGAAATCGTGCTGGAAGTGGCCGACGACGGCGCCGGGCTCGACCGCGAGGCGATCCGCCGCCGCGCCGAGCAACGCGGGCTGATCGCCGCCGACGCGGCGCTGTCCGACGACGAACTGGATGCGCTGATCTTCGCGCCTGGGTTCAGCACCTACGACCAGGTCAGCCAGCTGGCCGGCCGCGGCGTGGGCATGGACGTGGTGCGCAACGAAGTGCGCCAGCTCGGCGGCTCGGTGGACATCCACTCGGTGCGCGGCCAGGGCGTCACCTTCACCCTGCGCCTGCCGCAGACCCTGGCGGTGACCCAGGCGGTGTTCGTGCAGATCGGCGACACCACCTTCGCGGTGCCGGTGGCGTCGGTCAGCGGCATCGGCCGCATCGGCCGCGAACGCTTCGAGGCCGGCACCGGCGGCTACCGCTACAGCGGCGAGGAGTACGCGCTGTACGACCTCGGCTCGCTGGTCGGGCAGGCGCCGGCGCGGGCCGAAGGCCAGATGCAGGTGCCGCTGCTGCTGGTGCGCGCAGGCGACCTGCGTGCGGCGGTGGCGATCGACCAGGTGCTCGGCAACCGCGAAATCGTGGTCAAGCCGGTCGGCCTGCAGATCGCCTCGGTGCCCGGCATCTACGGCGCCACCATCACCGGCGACGGCCGCGTGGTGGTGATCCTCGACATCGCCCCGCTGGTGCGCCGCTACCTGGCGCAGCCGCTGCGGCCGGTGGTGGAGGCGGTGCCGGCCGAACAGCGCCGCGTGCCGCTGGTGATGGTGGTCGACGACTCGCTGACCATGCGCAAGGTCACCGGCCGCGTGCTGGAACGGCACAACTTCGACGTGGTGTCGGCGCGCGACGGCGTCGAGGCGCTGGAGCGCCTGGAAGAGCGCGTGCCCGACCTGATGCTGCTGGACATCGAGATGCCGCGCATGGACGGCTACGAACTGGCGACCGCGATGCGCGCCGATCCGCGCTATGCCGCCGTGCCGATCGTGATGATCACCTCGCGCAGCGGCGAAAAGCACCGCCAGCGCGCCTTCGAACTGGGCGTGCAGCGCTACCTCGGCAAGCCTTACCAAGAGTTGGATCTGATGCGCAACGTCTACGACCTGCTGGGGATCGCCCGTGTTCGCGAATGACGGCGATGCCGCTTCCACGCCGGTCGCCTTGCTGGCCCGTCCCGGCAAGGCGCGCGAGCGCCTGCGCGAAGCGCTGCACCTGGTCGGGGCGGCGATCGTGCTGGAGGACGACCCCGGCGCGATCGACGCGCAGACCCTGGCCGATGCCGCGCCCAGCGCGGTGCTGATCGCGCTGGAGCCGGCGATCGAGGACGCGCTGGAGCGCCTGGATGCGGCGCTGGCGCTGCCCGGCGTCACCATGATCTTCGACGAGGCCGAACTGGCCGCGCGCCGCGAAGGCTGGGAAGCGCAGCGCTGGGCCCGGCATCTGGCGGCCAAGCTGCAAGGCCACCAGGACGTGCTGCCGCCCGGCCGCGAAACCGAGACCGGCCTGCAGCCGGAGCCGGGCCTGCCGGCGACGCCGGCGCAGTTGCACGACGACGCGCCGATCGGCCTGCACGTCGACGAGGCCACCAGCTTCGCCGAGGCCGCCCCGCAAGACGGCATGTACACCTGGCAGCCGCCCGCCAACGTCGCGCCCGGTTTCGAGGAACTGCAGTTCGCGCGCGCCGAAGCCGCGGCCAGCGAAGCACCCGCGATGCCCGCTGCACCGCATGCCGATGCCGATGCCGCACCGGCTGCGCTGCCGGCCAGCGCCTGGTCGCTGGTCGACGACGACGCCCCCTTGCTTGCCGCTGCGCCGCGTGCGCCGCAACAGGCCCCGCAGTTCTCCACCGAAGGCCTGTCGCTGGTCGCACTGGAGTCGGAAGAGCCCGCATCCACAAGCAGTACCGGCGCCCGCGCCGACGTCGCGCGCGGTGCGGTGCTGGTGATGGCCGGCATCGGCGGCCCCGACGCGATCCGCCGCCTGCTGGCCGCGCTGCCGGAAAGCTTCCCGCTGCCGCTGCTGGTGCAGTTGCGCCTGGACGGCGGCCGCTACGGCAACCTGGTCAAGCAGATCGCCCGCGTGTCCGCGCTGCCGGTGTTGCTGGCCGAGGCCGGCGAGCCGGTCACCCCCGGCAACGTCTACATCCTGCCCGACGACGTCGGCGTGCAGGGCACGGCTGGCCTGCGCTTCGTCGCCCAGGACGCCGGCGCCTCCGTGGTCGCCGGCCTGCCGGCCGCGCACAGCGCGGTGCTGCTGCTCAGTGGCAGCGACCCGCAGCAGGTGGAAGCCGTGCTGGCGCTCGCCGCGCAGGGCGCCTGGGTGGCCGGGCAATCCGGCGACGGCTGCTACGACCCCGCCGCCGGCGCGCAACTGATCCTGCAGGGCCATCCCGGCGGCGATCCGGCGCAGCTGGCCCAGGCCTTGACCGCGCGTTGGAGCGGCTAAGCGCGATAATCCACGCCATTTCCCGTTGAGCTTTATCGCGCGTTTTTTCCGGTTTCAGGACGAAGTCAATCCATGAGCAGCTACGCCAGCAACGACGAAATCCGCGGTGTCCTCATCCTGGCCGGCAGCGAGCGCGTGCTGCTGCCCAACGCCACCATCGCCGAAGTGATGTCGCGCGTGCCGGTCGAACCGCTGCCCGACGCCCCGCACTGGCTGCTCGGCCAGATCGCCTGGTACGGCTGGAAAGTCCCCCTGGTCTCTTTTGCCCGCCTGACCGGGCTGGGCGCCGAGATCGTCGCCGCCAACAACAAGATCGTCGTGCTCAAGGCTCTGGGCGGCAACCCCGACCTGCCGTACGTCGCCCTGCTGACCCAATCCTTCCCGCAGCTGATCTCCGTCCCCCGCGACGGCCTACTCGCCGACGCCTCCGAAGAAACCCTCCCGCCCGGCGTGCACATGCGCGTGCTGCTGGGCGAGCAGAGCGCGTTGCTGCCGGATCTGGAGGCGATCGAGGGGATGGTGGTGGAGCGGTTTGCGGTGGCGGGATGACTCTGTGTTCTTAATAAAATACCAGGCGGAAAATTGGATTTAATCCAAGACTGCGAAGCCTGGAGCTCCGTGGGGAAAGTTTTCTGCTTTAATCTTATCGGTGCATGCTGCTCTCATTGGATGAAAGGAATCGTGACTATGAGGTCTAATATTTTCAATGTGGCTTTGTTTTTTGGGGTGTTGGGCCTATGGTTTATTCCTTCAGTTGATCTGCATGCGCAAGCATCGCAATACTGTTACGGGGGATCATGTTTTGCCAGCCTTCCTGAGGCCGAGTCTTACATGCGCAGTCATGCAGACCATGGGGCCTATCTGGAACGTTCGGGTTCGAGCATAAAAAATCCTGGTAGTGATTCTCCTTCTATTGTTATCTCTTATACGGTTAACGATCGTCCTCCCATCCGTTTTTACGCGCCAGGGTATAGCAATGGGTCCAGTAGGCCGGGCGGTACTCCGTCCTGTTCAAAGGCGGACGATCCTTATTTTGGATATGGAGGTCGGTGCGCGAACGAAGAGGAAATGAATGAAATTTTCATTGCCAATATGCGTCAGTCCTATCCGGACTGCTCATTTAGTAACGAAAGTTACGAGGGAGTCTACGGTGAGCCTTTTGTTTCTAGTGGTGCAGAGGGTGGGCATGGTCAGATATCATTCAACACTCCGCAAGGAAGATGGTTTCATTACGATACGCAATGTCCAAGCTGGCCAACTAGTGATCCGCGCAAGAATCAATTGCTGAAATTTCAGAATTTTGATTGTGAGGCTGGATTTTGGCCGGTGTGGGGATATAATCCAAAATATAATAATACTGGGAATCCCGACTATATCGCAATTTGGCCAAATTTATGCACCGCAGGCCAAGTTTATGCTTATATCGAGGTGAGGTCGCCTCTGGGTATCACGCAGACATCATCGTGCGCTGCAAATTTGCATCCGTGCTTTCCGGCGACAGGTGACAAGTTGCGTGTGGAAGAAGATTTCGAGTTTGCGGGTCGTCCATTTGCGCGTTATTACCATTCTCTGCAACAGATTCAGATCTCTGACGCTATGGCCCAGGGCTGGGGTCATTCCTATTTGGAAAAAGTTGGTTACGACGGATTGCCTTATCTGATGTCGGCAGAGGGCTACTTCGAAAAATTCGTGCTGTTGTCCGATAATACCTATCGCGGTTCTCGTAATGAGGCCGACCTATTGATCCGTCAGGGTAATGCCTGGTTGCTCAAGCGGGCTGGTGGAGAGCAACGGACCTACAATGCAGATGGCCTGTTGACGAGCATCTTTTTCCCGGCGGCGCCCAGCCGGAGCGTGACTTTGTCCTACCAGAAGGGGCGCTTGCTTCAAGTGGTGGATGGTTTGGGGCGCACTTTGTCGTTCTATTACGAAAACGGCTTGCTTTCCGTCATTGCATTGAGCGACGGGAGCATGGTGCACTATGAATACGATGCAGAGCGTAACCTGGCTGCTGTCGTGCGACAGGATGGCAGTCGCCGTGAGTACGTTTACAACGAGTCCGGCGCTTCACCGGCGTCGATACGCCATTTGTTGACAGGAATAGTGGAGGATGGCGTACGTTATGCCTCCTTCACTTATGTCGATGACGGCAAGGTGGCTTCGAGCGGCTTGCATATCGATGCTGGCATGGTGGAGAAGACGACGTTGAACTACGTCGACAACAGTACTGTGTTGGTTACTCAGCCTAATGGAACTAACTATCAGTACACGATCGGCGCGGGAGCGTTTAGGCAAGTCACTGGTATTGCAGGGCCAAATTTATCCATTTCGCGGACTTTTACTGATGATGGACGTTTGGCGGCATCCGTCAATGGAAATGGCGTGCGTAACATTTGGTCCTATGACGAATCCTTGAGCAATGGCGGTTCGTCTATCACGGAAGTGGAGGCAGAGGGCAGTGCGCAGCAGCGCACGCTCACGCGCATACGTGATGCCGATAATCAGCTTGTTAAATTGCAGTCTTCCACGTCGCAGGGCATCAGCTCAATCGCCAGCTATGTCTACTCAGCAAATGGTGTCTTGACCGCTCAGTGCACTATTGATCCAAGTAGCGCGAGCGCACTTGCTTACAACTGTGGTTCCGCATCTGCACCGCAAACCGGTGTTCGTCAGCAGTTGCTTACATACTGCTCGGCGGACGACGTCGCTGGGAACACTGCTTGCCCAATGACAGGGCTGCTGAAGCAAAAGAGCGGTCCGCGTACAGACGTCAACGACGCTACCGCTTTTTTCTACTACCCCAGCGACGACAGCACCTGCGCCACGTCCCCGACCACCTGCCCACACCGCAAGGGCGACCTGTGGAAGGTCACCAACGCGTTGGGTCAGATCACCGAGTACCTGGCCTACGACGGCGCCGGCCGCGTGCTGTCGGCGAAGGACGCCAATGGCGTGGTCACTGACTTCACTTACCATCCGCGCGGCTGGCTGACCGCCAGCAAGGTGCGTGGGGCCGACGACAGCAGCGAGAGCGACGATCGCATCACCGTGATCGACTATTGGCCGACCGGGCTGGTCAAGCAGGTGACGCAACCCGATGGCGCGTTCACCCGCTTCACCTACGATGCCGCACACCGGTTGACCGATATCGCCGACAACGCCGGCAACACCATCCACTACACCCTGGACAATGCCGGTAATCGTTCCAAGGAAGACACCAAGGACGCATCGGGCGCGCTCAAGCGCACGCTTTCGCGCGTGTACAACCAGCTCGGCCAACTGGCGACGCAGGCCACCGCGCAGGGCGATCCGACCGACTTCGGCTACGACGGCAACGGCAACGCCAAGACCGTTACCGATGCGCTCGGTCATGTCACCCAGAACGACTACGACCCGCTCAACCGCTTGGCGCGGACGCTGCAGGATGTGGGCGGCATCGCCGCCGAGACCACCTTCGGCTACGACGCCCTGGACAACCTGACCAAGGTCACCGACCCCAAGGGCCTGGACACCATCTATGCCTACAACGGCCTGGGCGACCTGACCAAGCTCACCAGCCCGGACACCGGCAGCACCACGTACACCTACGACAGTGCCGGCAACCGCGCCACCCAGACCGACGCGCGCAACATCAAGACCAGCTACGGCTACGACGCGCTGAACCGGCTGACCCAGGTCACCTATCCGACCACCAGCCTCAACGTCAGCTACACCTACGATGTCAGCCAGACCACCTGCGCCAGCGGCGAGACCTATGGTGTTGGCCGCCTGACCCGGATGAAGGACGGCAGCGGCAGCACTGACTACTGCTACGACCGCTTCGGCGATCTGGTCCGCAAGGTGCAGACGACCAACGGCAAGGTGTTCGTGGTCCGCTATGCCTACACCAGGGCCGGACAACTGAGCCGGCTGACCTATCCGGACGGGGCGGTGGTGGACTACGTGCGCAACGCCCAGGGCCAGACCACCGAGGTCGGGGTGACCCCAGCCGGTGGTACCCGCCATGTGCTGCTGAACCAGGCGACCTACTACCCATTCGGCCCGGTGGCCGGCTGGACCTACGGCAATGGCCGTCCCATGCAGCGCGTGCTGGATCAGGACTACCGCCCGCTGGCGGTCAACGACACCCGCAGCGATGGATTGGCGGTGGGTTTCGCCTTCGACCCGGTCGGCAATCTCAACGCGCTGACCGCGCCGGGCAACACCGCGCCGGTGGTCAAACTGGACTACGACCCGTTGGGCCGGCTGACCGCGTTCAAGGATGGCCCGACCGATACGGTGATCGACGGCTACACCTACGACGCCACGGGCAACCGCCTCAGCGCCAAGGTTAATACCGCCACGCAAACCTACAGCTATCCGACCACCAGTCACCGCCTCATCAGTGTGGCTGGCACAGCACGCAGCTATGACGCGGCGGGCAACACCACCGCGATCGGTGGCACGGCCGTGCAGTACGTATACGGCGCCAATGGCCGACTGACGCAGGTCAAGCGCAGCGGCACCACCGTGGCGAACTACGCCTACAACGGCCGCGGCGAACAGGTACGGCGGGTGGGCAAGACCAACGTCTACACGCTGTACGACGAGAGTGGCCACTGGCTGGGCGACTACGACAACAACGGCGCGGTCGTGCAGCAGGCGATCTGGCTGGACGATCTGCCGGTCGGCGTGCTGGCCAAGACCACGCTGCGCTACGTGCAGCCGGACCACCTGGGCACGCCACGCGCCGTGATCGACCCGGTCCGCGACGTGGCGATCTGGCGCTGGGACATGAAGGGCGAGGCCTTCGGCAACACCGCTCCGGACCAGGATCCGGACAAGGACGGCACTGCCTTCGTGTTTGACATGCGTTTTCCTGGGCAGCGCTATGACGCGCTGAGCGGGCTCAACCAGAACTACTTCCGTGACTATGAGCCCGGTACAGGGCGATATGTGCAGAGTGATCCGATTGGGTTAGAAGGAGGCATTAGCACTTACTCATATGTAGAGGCTGCGCCACTTCGCTATAGCGATAGCTTGGGCTTGGTAAAGCACACGTCTGGTCGCTGGATAGAGTGTGGAAAGGGTTGCAGGATACGAATTGACTTCACATATGACGAACTGACTGGTCGGAAAGTAAGGCATTTGCATTGGGAGTGCAAAGGTAAAGAGGGAGAGTGTGGTGAGTTTGGTGGGGAATCTCATGGCGGAACATGGGATGATGCTCCAAGCTCAATTAAGGAATGCGCTTTGCGGAATGGCTTCGCTGGACGTTCTTTCGAAGAGCAGGACCAGTCTTACAGAGTTAAAATTCCGGAACTTAGCGCTGGTACAAAGGCTGTTATCTATATTGGTGGTGCAATTATAGTTATTTTTTCCGCCTTAACAGGAGCCGGGAGTTAATGGGTATTAATCCTTTGGAGGTTGACCTGCATGATGCCATAATGGAGAAAATTCTTTTTGGATTTTCCGATGGCTCTTTGGAGATTTGCTTGCGCTATTATGGCGATGCTTTTGATAAAGAAAGAGTCGCAGCAAAGATATTATTCAAAGATGTTGAGTTTTCATCTTGTGTTCTTGACTACCTGAGCTTGATAAATAATTCAAGGTCGGGGAACATTAATTACTGGTCTCCATCTCTAGCTGGCGAAACTACATACATATATTTTGTGGATGGGTTTTTGCATGTTAAGGCTAAGAATATAAAGTTCATTGTTGAATCTTGAGTTTTGGTGAATTAATTCTAATTTGAGTGCGTTTAGGTGTGAGGTTGATAATAAAATTGCTGCCGCGAAGTGCGTCTGTCGCGAGTAAATGTGACTCAAGTTGATTCTTGAAAAGCTTCATGAGCTTACGACTAATTAATAGCGACGTGGGCTTTTGTGTGGGTTGGCACATTGTCGGAGATGCTTCCTTCCACCAGTGACGGGGCGCATGTCTGCCCTCCGTGCCGCATGATGTAAGGCCATGCGCATGCCATCCCGCGCGTTCTCCCAACTCAGGAGCCTTCCCATGCCGCAACGCCGTCACTTCCTGAAAACCGCCGCCTTCAGCGCCCTGGCCGCCGGGTTGGGCGGTGTGCTTCCGGGCGCACGCGCCGCCGTGGTCAAGGCGCAAGCCAAGGCCGGCGTCGGCCCCTTGCCAAACGGCGCAGCACGGGTGGTCTCCACCTGGGACTTCGGCGTCGCCGCCAACCAGGCGGCCTGGCAGGTGCTGTCGCGCGGTGGCGCGGCGCTGGATGCGGTGGAGGCCGGGGTGCGGGTGCCGGAGGCGGATCCGGACAATCACACGGTGGGGCTGGGCGGGTATCCGGACCGGGATGGGCGGGTCACGCTGGATGCCTGCATCATGGATCACACCGGTGGCTGCGGGTCGGTCGCGGCACTGGAGGACATCGTGCATGCGATCTCGGTGGCGCGGCGGGTGATGGAGAAGACGCCGCATGTGATGCTGGTTGGCGATGGTGCGCTGCAGTTCGCGCTGGCGCAGGGCTTCGAGCGCACCAAGCTGCTCACGCCGGAGTCGGAACAAGCATGGAAGGAGTGGTTGAAGACGTCGCACTACGCGCCGGAAGCCAATATCGAGAACCGTGCCTATCGCCGCGGCACGCTGCCAGGCGGCAAGGACAACCACGACACCATCGGCATGCTGGCGCTGGATGCGCACGGCAATCTGTCCGGCGCCTGCACCACCAGCGGCATGGCCTGGAAGATGCACGGGCGGGTCGGCGATAGCCCGATCATCGGCGCGGGGTTGTACGTGGACAACGAGGTGGGCGGGGCGACCTCCACCGGCGTCGGCGAGGAGGTGATCCGCAACGTCGGCAGTTTCGCGGTGGTGGAGATGATGCGGCAGGGCAAGAGCCCGGCCGAGGCCTGCCGCGAGGTGGTGATGCGCATCGTGCGGCGCAAGCCGGAACTCACCCGCGACCTGCAGGTCGGGTTCCTGGCGATGAACAAGCGTGGCGAGGTCGGCGCGTTCGCGATCCAGCCCGGTTTCAGTTACGCGGTCTGCGATGCGCAGCGGCAGGATTTGCTGCTGCCCGGGCAGAGCCATTTTCCGGCGCCGGCGGCATGAGCGGAACGGTGGCGATGGGGCTGGAAGTGGCCGCCGATGCGATCGGCTCGGCGCTGGCCGCGCAGGAGGGCGGGGCGATGCGGGTGGAACTGTGCGGCGGCCTGGATGGCGGCGGGTTGACGCCGTCGTTCGGCACGCTGGCGGTGGTGCGCGATCGGCTGCACATTCCGCTGTACGTGCTGATCCGTCCGCGGGTGGGCGATTTCGTGTTCGACGCCGCGGAAGTGGAGGCGATGCGCCGCGACGTGGAGCAGTGCGTGCGGCTTGGTTGCGACGGCGTGGTGCTGGGCGCGCTGACCGCGGCCGGCGAGGTCGACATGGCGACGATGCGCGAGCTGATCGCTGCGGCCGGTTCGCTTGGCGTCACCTTCCATCGCGCCTTCGATGTCAGTGCCGATCCGCGGCGTGCGTTGGAGGATGTGATCGCGCTGGGCTGCGAGCGTGTGCTGACCTCCGGTGCGCGCGAGACCGCGGAAGAGGGCGCCGAACGGATCGCCGAGCTGGTGCAGCAGGCCGGCACGCGCCTGAGCGTGATGCCCGGCTCTGGCGTCACCGAGGCCAACCTGGCGCAGTTGCGTGCGCGCACCGGGGCGCGGGAGTTCCATGGCTCGGCGCGCGGGCCGTTGGCGTCGCGGGCGCTGGTGCCGCATCCGCATGTGCGTAGCCTGGGCGGCGACCGCATGCAGACCGATGTGGCGCGCGTGCGGCGGATGGTGGCGTTGTTGGGGGAGTAGGGTGTCGCCGATGCGTAGTGGGGATCGGATCGCAGTGGTGCGTCGGATGGTGACGAGATTCGTTCGTCGTGGGTGAAGCCGCTCCCACAGGAGACTGCGGTGGTGGCTGTCGGGCCGCGTGTTTCAGCGGTTGCGTCGTTGGGCGCTGATGGGGTCGTTTCGGTCGCGGCTGAAGCCGCTCCTACGAGGGGTGGCGGGTTGGATGGAGGCTGCACCGCGCAGACCACCGCTGATGGGTGACGCGCGGCGCGCCACGCATTGCGGTCAGCGTGGCTCGCCCGCTGCGAGCGTGCCGGTCAACCGCTTCGGATCCAGCACCACATGCTTGATGCGGGTGCGCTTCCAGGTGTAGCTGATGTGCACCTTGCCGTCGCGGGTCTGGATCACCGCCGGGTAGGAGAACTCGTCCTTGGGGCTGTCTTCCAGGGTCAGCACGCGGGTCCAGTGCAGGCCGTCGTCGGACAGGGCGACGGCGAGCACGCCGCGGCCGTCCCACCAGTCCTTGCCGGCCTCGGTCGGGTTGTAGACCAGCAGCGAGCGGCCGTCGGCCAAGACCACCGCGTCGGTGCCGGAATTGGGATTGGCCAGGTCGAGCAGGGTCATCGGTTCCCAGGTGCGGCCTTGGTCGCGCGACCAGGTGCTGAACACGTGGTTCTGCTGGCTGCGGCCCACCGCCTGCAGGCGGCCGTCCTTGTGCAGCAGCACGCTGGGCTGGATCGCGCCGATCCTGGCCGGGTCGTTCATCGCCGGGCCGCGGGTCCAGTGCGCGCCGTTGTCGTCGGACCATTCCATGTGCGCGACCCAGCCGGCGTCCTCGCTGCTGCTGGGGCTGAGGATGCGGCCGCTGGGCAGCTGTACCGGCTTGTTCTTGATCGGGCCGAGGATGCCGGCGGGCAGGCGCTCGGGCGTGGACCAGTGATGGCCGCCGTCGCTGGAGGTGGTCTGCATGCCCCACCAGCGCTTGGGATCCGGGCCGACCTTGTAGAACAGCCGCAGCGGCCCCTGCGCGGGCTGGAACAGCACCGGGTTCCAGGTCGGCAGCGCCGCGCCCTGCGCCTGCGCGCCGTCGGCCACGCGCTGTGCCGGTTGCCAGCCCTGCGCGTCGCGGCGCGCCACCCAGATCGCGACATCGTCGGCGCCTTCATGGCGGCCGCCGAACCAGGCCGCGAGCAGGCCGTCGCGGGTTTCCACCAGGGTGGAGGCGTGGCACTGCGCGGTTGGCGCCTGCGCGTTGACGAATTCGCTGTAGACGATGGGCGAGAGCGGCGCCTGTGGCGGGGCGACGGCGGCCGGTCCGGCGAGGGCGCGCACCGCGAACAGCGACAACAGGGGAAACAACGAAGGCGACATCATGTGGTCCGGTCCTGTCCCGCAAAAGGGGATACCTATTTATCATCAATTAAATACCATATGCTGACACCACCGGCAGCGCCGCCTGCCAACCGACGACGATTGCGAGGATCCGCCATGCCGAACCGCCCGCTCTCTCCGCTCCGCTGGCTGGCCGCGCTCGGCCTGACCGCCCTGACCGCGCCACCGCTGCTCGCCCAGAACTTCGCCGAGGTCAAACCCTCGCCGCAGCAGGTGGCCTGGCAGGACCTGGAATTCGGGGTGATCGTGCATTTCGGCACCAACACCTTCCTGGATCGCGAGTGGGGCGACGGCACCGCCAGCCCGAAGGTGTTCGCACCGGACCAGGTGGACCCGGCGCAGTGGGCGCGTGCCTCCAAGGCGGCCGGCGCCAAGTACCTGATCCTGGTCGCCAAGCACCATGACGGCTTCGCGCTGTGGCCCACCGAGGACAGCGCCTATTCGGTGAAGAACAGCCCGTGGCTCGGCGGCAAGGGCGACCTGGTGAAGATGACCGGTGAGGCCGTGCGCAAGGAGGGCATGGGCTTCGGCATCTATCTGTCGCCGTGGGACCGCCATGAACCCAAGTACGCCGACCCCAAGGCCTACGACAAGTTCTACGCCGCACAGCTGGTGGACCTGGCCTCGCACTACGGCCCGCTCACCGAGTGGTGGCTGGACGGCGCCGGCAGCGCCGGCCACGTGTACAACTTCGACAAGTACATGGAAGAGCTGCGCACCTACCAGCCCAACGCCATGGTCTTCGCCGACACCGCGCTGTTCGAGTACGGCGACGTGCGCTGGGTCGGCAACGAGGCCGGGGTGATCGAAGGCGAAAACTGGAACACCATCGATCGCCACGGCTACCTGCGCTGGCGCCCGGTCGAGGTGGACACGCCGCTGCACAAGCTGCAGTGGTTCTGGCACCCGAACAGCGACCAGACGCTGAAGAGCGTCGACGAGCTGGTGCAGATCTGGGAAGACAGCGTCGGCCGTGGTGGCCAGCTGGTGCTGGGCATCGCCCCGGACAAGCGCGGCCTGCTGCCCGAGGCCGACGTCAAGCGGCTGGAGGAAATGGGCCAGGCGCTGCAGGCGCGCTACGGCACCGACCGCAACCTGGTGCGCGGCCGGCTCAAGAGCGACGACGGCATCGCCGCGGCGGTGGACGGCGACCGCGACACCTTCTGGAGCGCGCCGGACGGTTCGCACCATGCCACGCTGGAGCTGCAGTTCAAGCAGCCGGTGACCTTTGACACCGCGCTGTCGATGGAATGGCTCAACGACGGCCAGTTGGTGCAGAAGTACGCGGTGGAAGTGTTCCGCGACGGCGCCTGGGTCAAGGTGGCGCAGGCGCAGGCGATCGGCCACATGAAGATCGACCACTTCCCCGCGGTCACCGCTTCGCGCGTGCGCTTGAACATCCTGTCCAGCGTCGATGCCGCGCATATCCGCGAGTTCCAGTTGTTCAACGTGGGTGCCAGCGCGACGCGCTGAAGCCTGCCGCGGCGTACGACCGAAGCCGTACCCGGCGCGACGCCGGGTGCGGCTTTTTCGTTGGAGCTGTGCGCTGCGTCTGCGGCGAGGGCGGCGGTGTGAAGGCGCGGTGCTTCCAACATCGCTGCGAAGAAGAGCGCACGCGCCGCAAGACGCACTCCCCTTTCCCCCCGGGAGAGGGGGGGGTGAGGGACGGCGCGAGCGCAGTCGCTCAGCGCAGTCGCTCAGCGCAGTAGCTGCGTCCGCGGCGACCCAGCCGTGGCGTTGCGCCACGGCCGCTTGGTGCGGGCGAGGTGCACGCTACGCGTGCACGGCATGCGATGGCGCAGGAGCAGCAGACGGAGGGCGCCTTTAACTGCGCCGCAGAGGGGCACTTCGTTACCTTTGCAGAACTGGCTTCAGCCGCGATGGGGTTCTACAGCTACATCTCGCAACGGTTGAAGCCACTCCTATGCGCGACGGAGTTAGATGCGCCGCGCGCTCAGGCCTGCATTACGTGTGCGTTGTTCGTGGTCGCGACAACCGCGCTTAGCCCGAGTTGCGCAGGGGGGGGCGCAGGTCCCACACAGTAATGCTGCGCGGAGGCCTGTGCGATACATGGAATCACGTGGCGCACAGCAAATCCGCAAGCAGACGGCCGATGCGCGTCTGCCCGATCATCGCCTGCGATGCGCAGTGTCGTCCGATGGTAGGCATTGCTTGCCATCGCTGGCGCACATGCCGTTGCGGAAGCCTTTGAGGCGCGCTCGGCCGATATGAGGACAAACCGGTCAGACCGCATGCGCAGGCGCGCGCGGCGATCGCCGCATTCACGGCGCCGCCGCCGCCGCGTTTAGAGGGAGGTCGCCCTCCATCCGTGGCGCTGCCAAGTCGCCGACGCGGCGTGGCCATGGTGCCGGGGTGGTCCCGTCCTCGTGGAGTAACGCCATGCCCGACAGCGCAGGTGTATCCGGGTTCCGCTCGGTGTCGTTCGAACGGCGAAGGCGGCTACGACGATGGACGCGGCTGCGCCATGGCCTGTGCGTGACACTGGCGTGCATCGCGGTGGCCTTGGCGCCATCGTGGGATGCGCGTAGCGCGCCGTCGGCCCCGCAGCCACTGCCCCGCGTAGTGCCCGTGGCTGGGCCGAGCGATGGCCGGTGCACGACCGGTCCACCTTCCGTGCTCGATCTTCGCCAGTGCGCGGTGCGTGCCGTTGCCTGCCTCCGGGGAGCAGCGTCGGCGCACGCAAGGCCCCAGCAAACCGGGCTGCGGCCCAGTTCCCGGGCGGCGGACCCCGCTGCCGTTCTCTTCCCTTCAAGGATCCGACATGGCCTATTTCAAGCTTGCCGAGCAGGCACAGCTGAATCGCTACGTCTGCGACTTCCATAGTCACTTCACCGGCATCCTGCCGACCCAGCGCAAGGAACTGGACGACACGCGGTCGTCGCTGGCGCAGTTGCTGGCGCAGCGCTTCTACGCCAACGATCGGCATGCAACGGCCAAGGGCGAACTGTTGCTGTTCCGCTACGCACTGACATTGATGACCGAGCGCACAAGCAATCCCTTCGCCCGGTTGCTGGGCAAGCGCAACCGCACCGAGTACGAACGGGCCGAATGCGTGGCGGAGAACATCTACATCGCCTGTCAGGTGATCGCGGCCGAGTACGGCTACGTGCGCAGCGAGTTGGCGCTGCCGCCGCAATCGCCCATGCTCTACACGCTGGTCGACACCGAGATCGTCACCCCGGCTCTGGCCTCGGCGGATGGCCCCCACCCCAGCCTTCGCACGCTGGTGCGCTACTTCAACAACAAGTTCTACAGCGCCAGCAAGTACACCCCGTTCGACGATGCCTACAAGCTGCGCGGCCATTTCGTGAAGCAGCTGTGCCAGGGGGATCCGGCCGACTACAAAAACTGGAGCGAGTCGCAGAAGGCCGACTACCGCCTGTGGGTATGGGCGATCTTCAACTACCTGCGCGAGGACGGCGTGCTGCTGATCCAGGCTGCCGCCACCGAGGACGAGATCCCGCAACTGGCGGGGCTGGCGCAGGACTACAACGTCCAGTACGGCACCGATTATCGGCTTCTGGTGCATTCGCCGCATCACTACATGCCTGATGGTGCCTTGAAAAAATACCTGGACGACAAGGTCGCGCCGCTGCTGACCGGCCAGGGGAAAGGAGATTCGATCATCGTCGGGCTGGACCTGCTCGGCGCGGAGAACAAGGTCGGCAACTACGCCGAACTGTTCACCTGGCTGCAGCAGAACGCCAACGTGCTGAGCGCAAATTTCGGCAGCGGCGCAGGCAAGCGCGCGCTGCGTGCGATGGTGCACATCCACTGCGGCGAAGGCAGTGGTTTCGGCGCGGAGAACCGGTCGGTGACCGGCTACTATCTGCATCAGGTCGGCGACCCGGATGCCCGGTTCTACGCAGCACTGTCCGCGCATGTGCTCGATGCCTGGAACGCCGCCAATGGCAAGCGCGGCGCCACGCCGCGCGGCACGCGCGGGACCGCGGTTCCGCAGGGGCTGTTCGAGGAGTTGTTCGCCAACACCGCCTTCAGTCACGACGGGCATGTACTGCGCCGCTTCGACATCAATGCGCCGCTGTCGCGCGAACTGGCCGGCTACAACGCCAAGCGCAACGTGATGGCGCTGAGCGAGGCGCTGGATCAGCGGTCGCTCGATGTCAATCGCGACGTCTACCACGCGTTGGTGGAGAAAAATCCGCTGTACGCATTCCGCCTGGGACACGACTACTACTACCGCAACTACATGGCCGCGCGTTATCCGTGGCTGGCCTTCGACACCAACCTCGGCAGCAATGCGATCACCGGTGCCTCCGCATTGTTCGATTCCGTGCAGGGCTACCGGCTCAACCGCGGCTATCGGCAACTGGACGGCTACATCGACACCGACGTGCTCGAGGCCGTCGGCAATGCGGTGCTGAGCATGGAAACGCAGGGCCTGGATCGGGCGCAGATCGCCAAGTTCGTCGCTCTCAGCCAACAGAGCGGCGATCTGGCGATCACACTGCGCGACAACCAAGCCTATCTGCAGAGACAGCTGCAGGCGGCGCTGCAGCCGATCTACGACCCGGCACAGGCCGAGTTCCTGTTCGGCACCTATTGCAAGCTGGTCCTGTATTGCGCCGGCGACGCCCCGGCCGCGGCGCTGCGTTACCAGGCCATGGTGCGCGCGTTGCTGGTCGTGCAGAACTGGCGCTCCTATCTGCTGGGCGCCGACGGTCAGGGCGTGGAGCATACCGGCGTGCAGCGCGAATACCTGCGCATGCTGGTGCTGCTGATCTACAAGCTGCTGCCGAACAACCAGAACGAACTGCAGGTGGATCTGCTGCAGACCCTGGCCACGCTGCTGCGCAGGCTGGCCTTGAGCTACTGGCGCGCCACGGTAGGGCCGACCAGCGCGCTGGAAGTCACCGGCAGCCTGCTCCGGCTGGAATCGCTGGACGGCTTCAAGGGCCCGGCCTCGGTGGTCGTGGTGCGGCGTGCGCCGCCGGCCTCGTCATGATCGGCGCCTGGGCCACGACGGCGCTGGACGAGGTCGCCATCTATCTATGGCAGACGGAACTGGCGTGCGTGGAGGCGGCCATCGCCACGCCGACACCCGCGCCAGCGTCGGGCGAGGCGACACCTCCCCCCGGCTCGCCGCCGCAGGCACCGCAGCCACCGACTCCAACCTCGGCGCAGAGACAGGAGCCAGTGCTGCCAGCGGCGGATGCAAAGCCGGACATCCAGCAGTTGCTGCATGCGCTCCGCGATCAGAAGGTACTGGAGGCCTTGGTCAAGCTGCTGCGCTGAGCTGATCGCGAAAGCACGATCCGGGCCCGCTGTCTGTGCAGTGTGCCCGTTTTTTTGCGCGAATGGCCCACAGAATCACGGAGAAGCTGCCTTCGCCGTATGCATGCGTAGACAAAGCGTGCACACACGCCACCTCCCGTGCGGCTGCGCGGGCATCGCCCCCGCGGTTGTCACCCAGGGAACAGCTATTGCTGCCGGCCCCCACAGAGACTCGTCGCACAAGGGGATTTCGGAGCATGCGATGGAGAGGGCAATGGAAAAGTCAGGCGTGGACGCCTTGCGATTCGCCGAGGCCGACGAGATGTTCACCCGCGCCTGGCGCGCCATGCTGCCGGATCTGCGGCGGCGCGCGTTGCGGTTGGCCAACGGGCGTGCGGATGCGGCGGAGGACCTACTGTCGGACACCGCGGTCAAGGCGTTGCTGTTCATGCGCCGCTCGCCGGATGCGATGACCGACCCGCAGGGGTTCTTGTTCGTGGTGTTGCGCCACGTGTTCCTGGACCTGGCGCGGCGGCGCCGCGGCGGTGGCGAACCGCTGGATCGCTCTTCCGAGGCTAAGGAAGTGGACGCCGTGGCCGATCAAGGAATGACCGCCCTGCAACGCGCCGAACTGGAGGAGCAGATGGAGCGCGTGGTGACGGCGGTGGCGGCGCTGAGTCGGGAGCAGCGCCGCCTGTTCGCCTACCGCTTCGTCGAGGAGTTGCCCTATCCGGCCATCGCCAACCTACTGCGTATCAACCAGCCGCTGGCGCGCAAGCGCGTGGAGCTGCTGCGCAAGCGGCTGCGCCTGGCGCTAGTGGCCGAATGAGCGTGTTGGCCGCAGCGGCTTCACAAGCCGCCCACGGCGGCGTTTTCCCTCCACGCCGGGCCGCGTAGGCCGCGGCATCGCGGGCGCCGCGGCGGGGCGCGGCACAGGCCATCCCCGTCGCGGCGCCTCCCCGGCAGGCGACTCACCAAGGAATCAGGCTCATGGCAGACAACACGTTCGTCAATTCGCAGATCACCGATGCGGTCACCCAGACCAACGTCAAGGTGGTGGCTGAGGCGCCCGCCCAGGCGATCGCCTCGCTGTATCAGGTCTCCAGCCACTCCACCGGGCTGGCGTTGCAGAACGCGGTGCACAGCCAGCAGGCGCTGAACCAGGTCTCCAATGCGGTGGTGTCCAAGGCGGTGGCGCTGATCATGGCGATCGGCGAGAAGTGATGCAGCGCCGGGACGGCTGAGACCGGTACCGATCCATCCATCAGGAGAGTGGCATGTGGCCTTTCGCAAGCAAGAAGACTTCCGCCTCCCCGCCGGCCGCCGCGGCGGCGCCGGCCGGTACGGCAACAGTGCCGTCATCCACCATGGGGGCGGCACAGACTCCGGATGCGCCCGCGCCCGCGCCCGCGCCGGAGGCGGCCAGCGGCACTGCAGCCGCGGTGCCCCCCGCGGTCGCGCCCGCCGCCGACGCCGCGCCTGCGGCAGCGGCAGGTGGCGATGGCGCATCGCCGCCCGCGGCGCCGCCAGCCGCTCCGGTCTCGCCGTCGCCTCCACCGCCGCCGTCCATGCTGAAGACGCTCAACACCCACATGCTGGCGCAGGCCTCCGCGGAACGGCCGGCCAGCGACGCGCTCAACAGCAAGATCGTGCAGGCCGTGCAGCTCAGCAATGCCGAGACCATGGCCTACGCGCCGTCGCAGATCGTGGTTGGCTCGAACATGCTGATCAGCCAGGCATCGGGCCTGATCGCGCAATCGGCGGCGGTGTACTTCGACGGCGTCAGCAAGATGGCGCTGGCCAGCCAGGGCGTGCTGCTCAAGCAGATGACCGCGAACCTGGCCGAGAACAAGATGGAGCAAGCCGCCGAGGATGCGCTGGGTGTGCTGGCCACCGACGTGCTGGTCGGTGCCGCAGCGGCAGTCGCGGCGGCCGCCGGCGCGCTGGAGGCCGAATCCGCCGGCTTCGCCATCGACAAGATCGACCAGAGCATCGCCAAGTACGCGGACCTGATGCGCGGCCGCAAGTCCGCGTCCACGTAGGCCGTTTGCACCACCGATTCCACCACACTCACAGGGGAACACCATGCAAGACAACCAAGCATCCGATTCCGCCACGCTGCAACAGTTCGCCCAGAGGTGGCTGGGCCGCGCGCTGTCGCCCATCGAGGAAGAGCAACTGCGGCGCTTCGCGTCAGAAACGTCTGCACCGCCAGCGGTGCCTGCCGCCGAAGTCGATGGGGCCTCGCCGTCGCTGATCGACACCGAGCGCCAGCGGGTGCAGGGCCTGATCCAGCAAATGATGCAGAAGATGCAGAACACCCGCGGCGAGCTGAACGGCGCCACCGCGGCCAGCGAAGCGGCGGTGCTCAAGGCGGTGCAGTCGGCCAATTCGTTGGACCAGTTGCGACCGGGCCAATTGCGTCCGCCGCAGAACGGCGAAGGCGGCATGAACCACATGGTGATGTCGCAGATCGCCGACCGCCTGGCCAACCTCGTGCAGGCCGAAGTGCGTGCGTGCTTCGATCGCGAATTCGCCAACCTGGCCCAGCAGATGCAGGCCGTGATCGATGCGGCGCGCGCGCAGGGACTCATCGCGGACGCGCAGGCCGCGGCGCCGCAAGCGCCATCGCCGTCCTCCGGGGCCTGAGCGATTCCGCTGCATGGTGGCGCCTTCGCGTGTGCATGCGGAGGCGCTACGTCGTGCAAGCGTATTTAGTGCATGTGTACGAGCGTGGCGCAGGACTGCGGTCGTGGCGCTCGAGCGTGTGCACGGCGCGTTTCGCACGCGCATGGCGTGCCTTGCGGCTTGCGCCATGCCCATGCCCATGCAGCGAAGGTGGCGGTGTGCCATCAGCGATCCAGCCTGGTGCCGAGTCGCAAGCGGTCGCTCGTTCGACTGCCCTGCTGGCGGATCGCGTTGCATGACAGCAGGGGGTGCCACGTGCCACGCGCCGCAGCGGCTGCAACACGCATCGGCTGACGTCGCGGGGCATCGTGGTCGATGTTGCTTCGTCGCGGGCGCATCGCGGCGATGCTGGCGAGACAAACGCCGCGTAGGGTTTCACAGTTTTTGCACTGTCCCGTTTCCATAGATCGTACGGCGTGGGCCGTACCCCAACCCAGGAGCGAACACATGGCATTTCCCACCGCGGTCAACGACCAGATCACCGATGCGGTCACCCAGTCCAACGTCAAGGTCATCGGCGAAGCGCCGGCCTTCGCGATGGCGTCGATCTACCAGAGCATGGCGCACTCGACCGGCATCCTGTTCGAGAACGCCGTCTCCGCGCAGCAGCAGCAGAACACCCTGGCGCAGGCGGCGGCCAACCAGGGCGTCATGCAGATCTACAGCCTGGACACCACCGCCGCCGCCGGCGCCACCGAGAAGGTCGCGCAGACCGGTGTCTCCGACAACCTCACCAGCCTGCTGACCGTGCTCAACGCGTTCAAGCAGTCGTAAGCAACGCGCGCTAACGCCGCCGCGAGGCGGCGCTAGCCATGCAATTTCCTTCCTAACGAGGACCGTTCCATGGCCTATCCCACCGCAGTCAACAACCAGATCACCGACGCCGTCACCCAGTCCAACGTCAAGGTCATCGGCGAAGCACCAGCCTTCGCGATGGGCTCGATCTACCAGAGCCTGGCGCACTCCAGCGGTATCCTGTACGAGAACGCGGTCGCCGCGCAGCAGCAGCAGAACACGCTGGCGCAGGCGGCGAACAACATGGGCGTCATGCAGGTGTACTCCCTGGACACCACCGCGGCCGCCGGCGCATCGGAGAAGATCGCCCAGACCGGCGTATCGGACAACCTGACCAGCCTGCTGACCGTGTTGCAGGCGTTTCAGGGCGGCAAGCCGGCCGGCCTCTGAGTCCGCACGTCGGTCCGGAACGGCGAACCCGTCAGGTCTCGCCGTTCCTCGCTGCAGCTGTCGACGCCGTCGACTGTTTCCCCCCGCAGGCCGCTTGCCCAGCGCGCCTCGCCTATGCCGTTACCCACCCGTGCCTGGCGCGTTCGACGCCTGGCGTCGTACGTCCTGCGTCCGAGAAGAGGAAGTATGGAGGTTCCAGCCAACGTCCATCTGGAGACGATCGAGCGCAGCGTGCCTGGCCACGACGACGGCGACGCATGCACGGACATCGCCGGCCAAGAGCATCGCCGCCTGCTGGAACGCGCGCCGTTGTTCCAGGGTTTGCCGGACTTGGTACTGGACGACCTGCTCGCCCATGTCAGCGAATGCGCGCTGGATGCGGGCAGCGTCCTGTTCTTCAAGCACGATCCCAGTAGCTTCGTCGGTGTGGTCGTGCGCGGCCGTGTGTACAAGGTGCTGTACGGCCCGGATGGGCAGGAACTGATCGTCGGCGCGGTCGAGCCCGGCGGGCTGGTGGACGAGGCCGCGCTGCTGGAACCGCACGGACGCAGCTTCACCGCCATTGCCTTTGGCGCCAGCGTGGTGCTGAAGCTGCCGCGGCGCCACTTCAACGTCCTGCTGGATCCGCCGCTGCTGCAGCTACGCATCCACGCATTGCTGCGTCTGCGCCTGCGGCAGACTCTGGACAGCCTGGAAAGCATCTGCCTGCACCGACTGGAAGTGCGCCTGGCGCGCTACGTGTTGCGCCAACTCGAGCTGCAGGCCACGCCCCATGGGAGCGACTGCACCATCGCCCTGCCGCCGAACCAGAGCATCCTGGCCGCGATGCTCAACATCAGCCGCTCCAAACTCAATGCGCAGTTGCAGCGCTGGGTGCGCAGCGGCCTGGTCAGTCGCCGTCGCCAGCTGCTGCGCATCCACGACCTCGGCGCGCTGTATGCCAAGGCCAACCTGCAGGGGCTGGTCGCTATGCCGGCGAGCGAGGATGGGGAGAGGCCTGTGCGTGCTGTCAGCCTGCCGTGGGCGGATCGGCGCGCCGAGTGAGGTGAGCTATCAAGCGCGGATCGATTGTCCATCGCACTCGATCCCAAGGTATCGAACACCCTGTCCATGCCACGCGATGTGGTGGCTGGCGCGCTCGTGTCAGAAGCTAAGCACCCTGGTCAGCAGTGCGCCTTGATAGCGGCGGCGGTGGGCCTCGACATGCAAGAGGCAGCGACGCGGATGCGCGCCTGCGTCTTGGAGGCGCCGCACGATGTCACCTCGCCATTGCCTCCCCATGCACGCATTCCGGGGTCGCGGCCGACGCGCGCGCCATCTCGCTGCTGCGATACGACTCGCCCCATTCGCGCAGGCTGATCAGCACCGGCGCCAGGGATTCGCCGAGCGGCGTCAGCGCATATTCGACCTTGGGTGGCACCTGTGGATAGACGTGCCGCACGATGACCCCGTCCTCCTCGAGTTCGCGCAATTGCAAGGTCAGCATGCGTTGCGTGGCATTGGGAATCAGGCGCGTCAGTTCCATGAAGCGCTTCTTGCCGGAGAGCAGGTGGAACAGGATCACCGGCTTCCACACCCCGCCGATCACCGAAAGCGTGACCTCGACCGCGCAGCCGCTCTTGCCATCCAGACGTTTCAGACGCATGGTGTTTGTACCTACAGAATTGATAGTACCTGCGAAAATTGTACGTTCTTGCGATGCAGGAAGTGCATCCCGACAATGCCTGCAACGCGGTCTCGCTGCAACTGATGCGGCGCCGCCCCTCGCCACTGTTCCGCTAAGGATGTCGTCCTCATGAAAGCCATCACCCTGCGCCAGCCCGCTGGCCTCGAGAATCTCCGCCTCGTCGATCTGCCCGATCCCGGCCAGCCGGGCCCCGGCGAGATCCGCGTGCGCGTGCATGCGAGCTCGCTCAACTTCCACGACCTGGGCGTGGTGACCGGCCGCATGCCCAGCGCCGACGGCCGCATCCCGATGTCCGACGGCGCCGGCGTGGTAGAGGCGGTGGGCGAGGGCGTGGACGAGTTCGCCGTGGGCGATGCGGTCGTCTCGACGTTCTTCCCGACCTGGCTGGATGGCGGACCGACTCTCGCCGATTTCGCGACCGTGCCCGGCGACGGCGTCGACGGCTATGCACGCGAGTCCGTGGTGCGCCCCGCGCAGTGGTTCACGCACGCGCCGCACGGCTACAGCCACGCCGAAGCGGCGACGCTGACCACGGCGGGACTCACCGCATGGCGCGCGCTGGTGGTGGACGCACATCTCAAGGCCGGCGATACCGTGCTTGTGCTCGGCACCGGCGGCGTGTCGATCTTTGCGCTGCAGTTCGCCAAGCAGATGGGCGCCACCGTGATCGCGACGTCGTCCTCCGACGAGAAACTGGCGCGCGCGCAGGCGCTCGGCGCCGATTTCACCATCAACTACCGCCGCGACACCGACTGGGCGGCCAAGGTGCTCGACTACACGAACGGCCGTGGCGTCGACAACGTGATCGAAGTAGGTGGGCCCGACACGCTGGGTCAATCCATCCAGGCCTGCCGCATCGGTGGCCATATCGCCCTGATCGGCGTGCTGACCGGCATCGCCGGCCAGGTGCCGACGGTGGCGCTGATGCAACGCCACCAGACCCTGCAGGGATTGATCGTCGGCAGCCGCAGCCAACAGCGCGACATGGTCCGCGCGATCAATGCAACCGGCATCAAGCCGGTGATCGACCAGACGTTCGCGCTGGAAGACATCGCCGATGCGTTTGCGCATCAGGCGGCGGGGAAGCATTTTGGGAAGTTGTGCTTGTCCATCTGAATCGCGCGGACGAAAGAAGACAGGGCCGAGGCAAGAGGTTGCCAACGCCGTTGCGCGGCCCTGGCGATCTTCGATGGCGGTACCTTGGTCGACGAGCAGCATGGAACGCTGCTCGTGGTGGTAGGCTTCACGCGCAACGGGGCTCATGCGTCACGGATGTCTGGTGACGGCAGCGCTTAGCGCCATCCTCAGTTTTCCTGCCGTTACGCGCTATATCTGGGGGTGGCGTGAAAAAGTACCTTCCCGTTTCTCTGGTCATTGTCGCCCTCATCGCAGGGCTGATGGTGCTTGGCGTTGTCGGAGGCGAGAAACGGGTTGGCGATCTCAGCGGCGATGAGGTGTCAATTCCCTCTGCAGTCGAACCCAGGGAAACGCCAAGCGACAGTATCCATGTCGAATCTGGTGTCGCCAGATCGCGATCGGCGGAATATCTGTCCAGGTTTGAAGCAGTAAAGGATAAGGCGTTGCGTGGGGATGCAGCGGCTCAATTGGAGCTATCCCGGATGTACGATCGCTGCTTCTCCGTCAGCATGTCTCGGCAGCAGTATCTCTCCGGTGTGGATGCCATGGCACTTCAGGCGGGCAAGGCTGCAGCCGCCATGAAGGCAACTGCCAGGCGCATTGCAGACGACTGCGCGTTGGTTGAAGGTGGTTCTCCCATTCCGCTGGATGCGCAAAAGGAATGGTTGAAGGCATCTGCGGCTTCAGGGAATCTGGCTGCAAAAATAAGACTTCATGTGAGATATGCGGGCGAGGCAAGGGAGAGTGTTGCCGATCTGGTGCAGGCGGCGGTCGAGAGGCGAGATTCCGAAGCGATGTTCGAACTTGCGGATCTGCTGTCGAATCAGTCGTCCGAGGCAGAACTGGGTCCCTTTGAGGCCGTTGCTGGGGATGAGACATCCGCATATGCCTGGGGAATCGTCGCGTGTCGGATGGGTGCGGAGTGTGGTGCTGGATCGGCGGTCATTGAAGGGTCTTGCTTGAATGGTGCCTGCGCCTCGAACTACGAGCAGTTGGTTCGCAGAGACCTGTTGCCCAATGGAGAGGGTGAGCGCTTGGATAGAAATATAGCGCGCATAGATTCTCTGCTTGGTCGGAAATGACCGTGCCATCCAATTGATGGGGTTTCGCCTTCGCAAAGTGGGGATGGCGGCATCGTGCGTACCTGGTGGTTGCGTAAGTCCCGCCACGGAACCGCGCCGGCTCGGCCTGACGGGCTAGTCGCCCGCCACGAAGTAGACCATGCGCCAGCCCTGATCCGTCTTGGAGAAGCCTTCGCGGTAATCGATACCGGCGTGCGTCGGGCATTGAATCAGGTTCTTGTCGACATACCCGCATGCGTGCGCCGTGAGCCGGGCAAGCGTGCGCAACTCGGATGGCGACGTGCGCCAGCTCTGGATGGCCTGGTCGGCATCGCCGTCCCCATCGAAGCTCCGGACGAACTCCTGCACCATCAGCCTGCGAAGCGCCTGCAGATCGCGGTGCGCCGCTGCCCGGTGGACGGCAGCGATGGCCGCGCTCGCGTTCTTCGGGAGCTTGGGATTCGGCGCACTGGCCAGAGCGGCGATCGGCGACAGCAGGGCGACACAGATGGCGGCTTTCAGGATCGTCATTGGAGTCGCACGGTGTGTCGTCATGGTTTCGCGAGCGCAGCGCCGCACTTCCGGCATTCCGTGCGCGCCTGCCGATGGCCTTGTGGCGCGTTGAGCGCAGCACAGGCGTCGCAGAAGCGCGTCAAGTGAATGCTCTGCCAGAGTCCGTAGCCCACGACGGCGGCCGCAAAGACGAGAAACAGGGGCGGGGCGCCGGTCGCCCAGAAGAAGACCAGCATCAGTACATTCGTCGCGATGCTGCCAACAATGAGTACGCGCCGCTTTAGCGGCGCATTCTTGTTGAAGTTGAAGAACGCCAGCGCCAAAAGCCCGATCGCGGTCCAGAACCCGAAGAGGTAGGGATAGAGTTTGTTCAACTGTTGGGGTGTGAGGTGCATGGATGTCCTGTCCGGATGCAGATGTGCTGGTCGAAGTCTAGGGGCTGGCGAGATCAGGTGCGCGACGGTACGCGGTGCGATTCCCTGGTGTCATCGCTTGGAGGCTGCTGGCCCGGGCGCGTAATCAAACGCCTGCATCGCGCTGCGGAAGTGCGGCGCCGCAGGACGAGCAGAAACGATCCGCGTGGTCCACGTGGTGACCCGACGGGCACTTGGCAACGCTGAGCAGCCAAG
Organism: Xanthomonas sp. NCPPB 901; assembly: GCF_056725085.1. Taxonomy (NCBI): domain Bacteria; kingdom Pseudomonadati; phylum Pseudomonadota; class Gammaproteobacteria; order Lysobacterales; family Lysobacteraceae; genus Xanthomonas; species Xanthomonas sp. NCPPB 901. The sequence goes on from NZ_CM161511.1 coordinate 1,554,484, forward strand.
GCTTGCGGTAGAGGGAGTACAGCATCGAGAAAGCCATGCCATAGAAGAACATCCAGTGCCCAGAGAATCCGCGCAGCAGGGTGGGTGTCACGCCTTGCACTTTCGGTTGGTCGCTCGTCAGGTGCGCGACGATCAAGAAGTTCACGATGGCGTAGGCGAACAGGCCGTAGGTGGCGTAGCGCATCCAGCGGGGAGATCCCGCCAGCGAGCGCTTCCAGCTATGGCGGGATTTCAGGGTGTGCTTGAGCCGCAGGGAAAGCAGCACGGTCGGCAACCAGACGATGAAGACGCCGAAATGCATGGCGAAGACGGCCTCGCCGCCTGGCGGCACATAGCCGGCAAGCGCCATCACGTGGACGATGAGGCTGAGGACGAAGCCGAGGGCGGCGAGCACCATCAGGGGGAGCAGGAGCGCGATCATGCGGTGGCTGCCATGTGAGTGTGGTGCGTTAGGGCGACGGCCCTAGGGCGGTCACGTGAATGGCCGGGCTGTCGACAAGTTTACAGAGGGAAGTCCAGCCTGAACCCTGCCGTCGCCGGCCGGCCAGCGCGCAGACTACTATCGCCGCTTCGTGCTGGATGCGATCGACCCGGACGAGACTGCAGCCATTCGCCTCAATTTGCAGCGGCAAACGCGCACTCGAAAAAGACCGTTTTCGAGAGGCGGTTGAAGGCTAGCTTGGCCGTCGAACTGGCCCTGCACGTAGGGGGCGGCCGCGGAAGGTCAGAGCGGCAGTAGAAGCAGAAGAGGGAAGTGCACGCTGCCCCAGTTTTCCGTTGGCAACGGCCGTATCAGCCCTTGCTGGCCACGCTCACCACCAGTTCGCCGTCGCGCACCTGCACGCGCAGCGTACTGCCAATGGTGAAGCCCAGTTCTTCCATCCAGCGGCCGCCCAGGCGCAGTGCGGGCGTGCGCTTGCCGTTGGCGGAGTGGCCGCAGCCGACGGTGCACTGCTGTGGCGGGCGTGGGCGGCGGGGAGGTCGCGAGGCGCGGGCAAGATCGGCGGCGTTGGCGGCGGCGACCTGTTCGGGTGTCAGCATGGGGATGAGCGACGACTCGACGATCGTCCACTGCGGGCAATGGCGATGCTTGTGCGACTTGCGCTTGCAGGGAGCGGCGGGGCGGGGTGACGGTTGACGCATGGCACAGCCTCCTTGGCAGACAGAAACCCGCGCCGAACGGCGACGGGATGTCGGGAGGTTAGAAACCGCACGTAGCCGGCGGGCTTATTTCCCCGAAGGGTGTTGTATTCGCCGCCCTCCCGACGCAGAGAGCGCCTCGGAGTGTGCCTGCGAACAGGCACAAAAAACCCACCGGTTTGACGGAGGTGGGTGCCGCTACGTGAGGAGTTTCTACGCTCCTTGGAGAGGATGGTGCTACTGGTTTTTGAGGATGTCAACTGCTTTCGGCGAGTGAAGTTTTCTAAAGTGAATTGACTCCGGCTATGCAAACGCCTCTGCTTGAAAAATTTCTAGGTGCGGCCGCCAGAAACTCTATAAGGTCTAAGCTGAAGCTTTCCGGTCGCGATATCTTGAGCAAATTGTTCAGCAATCTGTGGGGCCTTGCTCTCTAGCTCCGCAGCTATTGTTGCCAGATACTGAGCATGTCCCTTGAGTTTGTTCTGCTCTTCGACAAGGTTGGATATTGGCATCAAGGCGTACTTTATGTTCGCATCATCGCTCTTCTCAAAAAATGTCGCGTCTACCGGTGTCTTTTGCTTGTCCAGGCTTGCGGTGAAGAAGATAAAAGCGTCATGGCCAGGAACCCTGCGGCCTGCCCAGTGAGCGAAGATATGACGAATTTGGCGATGCTGTACGAAGATCTCTGCGGCTTTCAAAATTCCTTTTGCTAGATCAATATTCCAAGTGCAACTGTCAGCGCTAGCTACAAGATGATCTAGTACGTCCTTTTCGATGAGTTTTAAAGCAAAGGCTGTGGGTTCGCCGAGTCTAATGTGGGTGAGGCAATTGACCACGCGTCGCGATTCAAGATCTGCGATGCAGTAGGTCTGAATAAACGTTCCAATCAGTTCATAATCTTGAGCTGAAAGCGGATCAGTGTCACTTATTATATGCCCAAGAGACAGTCTTGCCTTGAGCAACCCGTCCGTTGCTGGGGCGCTGCGGTTCAGTCTATGGCCTTCCATGACGGCTCCAAGAGTTTAACGCTTAAACTAGGCGGCGTCGCTAAGCGGCCTTGGCTTAATGAGCTGTTAGCCATCGGCCCCGCCTCCTTTTTTGGAAATATAGTCTCTGACCTCATCCGGGCGAGAAGTGATTAAGCCAAAGAGGATGCCACAGTAGGACGGCAAGACGAGGGACATTGCAGAGGTCAGGGTTGGGTGGAGGGCCAAGAAAACCAGGGTCAGGGTGCACTTTCCCTGCGGAGAGTCTGGACGTTGCCCGCTGGGAACGGTTGTTCGAACGCACGAAGCTGACTAGCGCGCAGACCACTATCGCCGCTTCGTGCTGGATGCGATCGACCCGGACGAGACGGTGGCCATCCGCCTCAACTTGAAGCGTCAACATGCGCTGGGCAACGACCATTTCCGCGAGGCAACTGAACGCCAGCTTGGCCGTCGAGCCGGCCCTGCACGAATCGGGCGGCCACCGAAGGTCAGATCGGTAGTACAAGAAGATGGAAGTGCACTGAAGATGGAAGTGCACTCTGACCCCTGTTTTCCGGTCGGGTTCACTTAAAAGTTGACCTGCCCCCATTGCTCGCGAAAGCTGTGGCTGCGCTGAGTGGGTCCATGATACCTAACACCTGAATTAAGCCGCGCCGCGAAGCGGCGTCGGCTTGAATGAATTGTTAGGCCGCTGACTAGAGGTCAACTTCTAGGTCAATCTCGTCCACGCACGTTTGAGGGCGGGAATGATTGGCTGCCGTTATCCACGGCCCATCTTTGATAGTGATAGCAGACAAGCCTTCTATGGGGATGCAGCGCCAATTCTTAGGTGCGTCTGGGATGATTGGGCCGCTGCTGCTCGTACCGCCGAATTGATAGAACAGGGCTTGCTCTCTCCCGTTCTTACGTCCGATCACATGAGGGCACATTTCTCGGACGTGGCCCTGGTATGTGGCCACTACGATTTGCTTATTTGCGATAGCGTTTCGGATAAGGTTATACGTACTATTGCTCATGCTCTACTCTCCGTGTGAAGTGAAGCAATAAAAAGCGACCTAACTACTATTCGGCGATAAGATCGTGTGTGACTGGCGGGGTCAGGTTCACTTATCTTTGAGCGGATGCTTTACGCGGGCGGCACGCGGGCATGATGCCTGCGAAGTACTTGACCTTAGCTTGGAGCGCGTAACTGATTAGGTTTACTTAAGAGGTCAACCTAACCTCGTTTTTGGCGCAGCATCTTGGAGGGAAGTGTACTCTGACCCCCTGTTTTCCGTAACAAGATAGATGAGTTTTTAAGTGAATATGGCCGCCTGAACTATCCGGGAGATGGCGCTTGAACTAAGTCGCGCCGCAAAGCGGTATCGGCTTGAATGAATTGTTATGCCTCAATTGCTCTTGCTCTCTAGAAGCTCGGCGATCTCAGTAGCGATTTCTTCCACAGTGTGAGTGGCAGTACTTCGAGCAAGCTTGTCCGCCAGTGAAGGGCTGAAGTCAATAACCTGTTGCTTGGTAATGTCGTGCCAAATTGGAAGAAGTATTTGTTCGCCAGATATGGTACGAGTGACGATTCCATCTAGCTCGTAGTTGGTCCAGCCCTTTGAAATGAAGGATGGTGAGAGAACAACAAGGCCGACGCGGCTACTGGCCAAACCCTTGTCGATTTTTTGCCTGAGGCTGTCGCCGATCCTAAGAGTGAACTCGTCGTACCAGACTTTCAGTCCTTTGCCGATAAGAGCGCTGGCTAGCGATCTGACGATAGAGTCTTTGTCTTCAGATGCGTGGGAAATGAAGACGTCATAAACCTCAGCGCTTGCCGCAACTTGCGGCGGAAGGTCTCTAATTAGGCTCGGAACAGATGCAAGAGGTGCTTCTCTGATTTCCGGAAGTGGGCCTGGTAAGATCTTGACTGAGGCGCGAGTGCTGCCACGAAGTCCTTGCATATCCACCGCGACGTACCAGTGCCCGGATGTTGGAATCTGAAGCCGGATGGGGGATTGCTTCGCGAGACCGCCGATAAAGCGATGGGCTCTACCATTCTTGTAGCTGGAGAAATCGGAGCTGCTCATCAGACGCACATTTGCGCCATTTGTCAGAGTTACTTCGACGATTTCGCCGCTCTTACGATTTCCTAGGTCGAACTGCAGAAATTTCAAGGGTGACGCTCCGATTGAGGTATAAGGCCTGAACTAAGCCGAATTGTGCAGTGAGGACGAAAATACAGCGGGATTTTTATGCTATGTGTTGCCTTAATGAAGTAAGTTCGATTGAATGAATGGTTAGCCCGCGCTACGGATACGGACGTGGATAGTCTTAGCTAGATTTGAGTTGAACGAATCCGGCTCCAAGTCTCTGGGTTGCTCCTCTATGACGGTTGCCATAATCGCGTCGACGGCGGGGCCAAATCTTGGAAAGTGAATCTCTAGTCCGCAGGGGCAGCGAAGTAAGTACTCATCGGCTGGCTGGACATACTTTTCGATCATGCGTGCGCAGCCGGTGTGCGTGAACTGGTATGCTCCGAAGGAGATCTCACGATCCTCGTTGGGATCGTAGACAACAAGTTCTACGTTCATTGATGCTCCATAAGAAGCCTAACCTGAATTAATCCTTGCCGCGAGGCGGCGTCGGCTTGAATGGACTGTTAGTCTTCACCCGACGGTCCGCCGAAGTAGAAGCGCCAGTATCCTTTGTCACGCGCGGCGTCCTTTTGCCAGATACTGGCTTCAGTGCCGAACATTTTGGCTCGACCAGAAAGCTCTTCAATAATCCCTTCGGAGCTCGCGCTAATGCCGCGGTACGATCTCAAGTGCGCTGCTGCGCCAGCTATTAGACACGCGTCTGATATATCAGAATCATTAGCGTCACAGAATTCGTCAGACGTGAGAATTAGAAATGCCATCCTCTCGACAAGCGAGACAAGTGGTTCTGAAAGAGATTGATTGTTTCTAAGGCGCTCTACAAGTTGGAAGAACTCGGGCAGCACAGGGGCGCGGCTCATCTCGGACTCACAGTAATCGGTTACGGCGGTGATCTCATCTGGAGTGCAATCTGAAAGGTGCCGTGCCCAAATGTTGATCCAAAGTGCCTTACTGCTCGGCAAGCCCCACTTCTTGTGGAACCTTTCGTAGCTTCGTCCCAATGAAAATTCGATACCCGAGTTCATAGTCGTAGATTTCTACTGGATACTTGAGTGAGGTCACGCCTGAATTAAGCCGCGCCGCGAAACGGCGTCGGCTTGAAGACTTGTTAGGCGCCATTCTGCTTACCAGTCCATGTTGCCGGAAAGGTCTTGAAGGAAACTGCCCATGGCGTCCGACCATCTATAGACGTCAAGCGCGACTCTCCAGTCGTTCTTGCCTTGAGCGCCGGACAGTTGGCAGATCCCATTCCAATAGGAGTACAAGTAGCGCGGAACTGTGCTTCTGGCATTTTGAAATACAAGAGAGAAGTTCTTCGCATGGATGATCTTGTTACATGATTCACGTAGAGAGAGGTTAACCTCGCCGCCAAGTACACTCCCAATGCCCTTGCTTCCAATGCAGGCACGATCAAGATCATGCAGATACTCGCGGGACACCAGCTGTGTTGCGGTGTCTTGCATTACACGGAATTTCGCAGCTATCTCAATGAGGTCATTGCTGATGAGATAGCGCATTCTAGTGGCGTATCCATCCCAGTCACTAGAAGGAGTTGTCTGTGTTCCTTGATATTGCTGCTCCCTGCGTGAGAACTCCTTGTTCCCAGCAATAATGTGCCGAAGAAGGAAAAGCTTCTCATCAAGTCCCACGAAGTCGAAGCTATGTGTCATGGTGCCTAACTACTATTTGGCGACAAAGTTGTGTGTAAAAAAACAGGTGTGTAGCGCGCCCATATTGCTACCTTTCGAAGCAGCATGGTGTCCCAAATCCAGTCTTTTGCCAGGTTAGTTGTCGCCTAATTTTGCGTCTAACCCCACAGCCATTCCCCAGTGCATCCCTCACAAGGCAAACGCTACTACTTTTTGACGGTCGTCACAAGTTAAAGGCCGCTCGGCGTAACCGCCGGCGGCCTTAATTTGTAGACAAGTTGTTTGACCCCACGCCATCCGGATTTACCGGACGGCACGCTCCGCGGTTAGGTCAGTTACTGGGGGTACTCCAAACCTGCCCCTTAATCCCACGCACGCTCGCATCCGCCGAACTATCCAAATCAAACACAATCACACTGTTATCCCCCTTCCGCTGCCACGGCGCCGGAAAATACAACGCCCGCTGCGGTCCGATATTCCAGTGCCGGCCCAAATTGTGGCCGTTGGCCCAGGCGAAGCCTTTGCCGAACGCGCGCATGTCCAGGAACGTATCGGCAGGCGTGCCGATCTTTACCGTGCCGCGGTGGAAGGCGGGGCCATCGATCTTGGCCGTGGTCCAGCCGGTGAGCTTGCTCGGGTCGTCCATCGGCAGGGGGAAGGTCTGCCAGCCGGTGAGGGGCTTGCCGTCGAGCAGTACGGGGTCGACCAGGCCGGCGTGGCCGTCGGGCAGGTGGGCACCGTAGTTGATGCGGCCGGTGTTCTCCACCAGGACGTCGAGGGTGTGGGTCCCGGCGGGGATGTCCACGTCCACCGCCACTTGCTGCAGGCGGCGCTCGGCGCTGCCGGCCAGTGTGCGGTCGACGTAGACGCGGGCGTAGTCGCGTACCTCGCCCAGGTACAGGCTGCCCTTGCGTGGACCGGTGACGGTGGTGCGGTAGAGGATGTAGCCGTAGGCCTGGCCGTAGCGCTCCATCGGCTGCGGGGTGTCGGTGGTGGCGGCCGGGGCGGGCAGGTTGTCCCAGAGCGACGCGGATTCGCGCAGCGGCGTGGCCGGCAGTTCGGCGAAGGGGATCGGCTTGGGCAGGGCCGGCGGCGTCGTACCGGTGACGCGCTGGATGGCGTCGCGGAACAGGGTGAACTTGGGGGTGGGGCGGCCGGCTTCGTCGAGCACGGCGTCGTAGTCGTAGCTGGTGGTCTGCGGGGCGTAGTGGTCGCTGGGGTTCTTCTGGAAGTTGGCGCCATTCATGAAGCCGAAGCTGGTGCCGCCGACGAACATGTAGATGTTGGCGGAATGGCCCTGACGCAGGATCCATTCGAATTCGCTGGCCTGCTTGGCGCCGTCGGTCACGGCGTGCTTGCTGCCCCACTGGTCGAACCAGCCGGCCCAGTATTCGCCGACCATCTGCGGTTGCCCGGGGCGGAACTTGGCCAGGGTCTCGAAGGCGTTCTTGGCGTCGCCGGGAGCGAAGTTCACCACGGCCAGGGTGTCGGGCAGGGTGCCGTTGGCGAGCACGTCGGGGCCGTCGGCGGTGAACAGCAGTGCTTTGTCGAAGCCGGCGTGGACGAACATGTCGCGGTTGAGGCGCATGTAGGCGTGGTCGTCGCCGTAGGAGCCGTATTCGTTCTCCACCTGCACGGCGACGATGGGGCCGCCGTTGCCGTTGAGTTGCGGTTTGACCTGGGCGGCGAGTGCGTCCAGGTAGGCTTGGCTGGCGGCAAGGAAGCGCGGGTCCTGGCTGCGTACGCGCATGCCAGGTTCGGCGAACAGCCACGCCGGATAGCCGCCGGCTTCCCACTCGGCGCACACGTACGGGCCGGGCCGTAGGATCACGTTGAGGCCTTGCGCGGCGGCTTCGTCGACGAAGGCGGCGATGTCGTTGTTGCCGCTGAAGTCGAACTGGCCCGGCCGCGGTTCCACCAGGTTCCAGAACACGTAGGTCTCCACCGTGTTCAGGCCCATCGCGCGCGCTTTCTGCAGGCGGTCCTTCCAGTAGGCGCGGGGGATGCGCTGGAAGTGGATGGCGCCGGAAATGACCTGGTACGGCTTGCCGTCGCGGATGAAGTGATCGCCCTGGGTGGCGAAGGCGGGCCAGGCGGCGCTGCTGTCGGCAGCGCGCACGTGGGTGGCGGGCAGGGCGAACGCCAGGGCGAGGGCGAGAGCGGCGAGGGTCGTACGCGGCATGGGGGATTCTCGAAAAAAACGGTGCGATTGCGACAGTAGGACAACAGGAGCGCGCGCCGTATTGCATCGGGTCACGCACAAACGCGGATGTGGGGACTCAACCAATCCCGATTCCCCAATCCCCATTCCCGGCCTTCAAACAAACGAGGGCGGCAAATCGTCCTTGCCCGCACCGAACGCGGTGTTGGGCTTGGGCCCCATCTCCAGCTCCAGCGTGCCGCCGGCGGCCAGATCGGCATGGCGCAGCCAGCTTCGGGTGTAGGGCTTGCCGTTCCAGCGGACGCGTTGGATGTAGACGTTGGCCGGGCTGTTGCCGTGGGCGACGATGCGCAGGGTGCGGCCGTGGCCCACGTCCAGTTCGGCGCGCTTGAACAGCGGGCTGCCCAGCACGTAGTTGGCGCTGACCGGGTCGACCGCGTACAGGCCCAGTGCGCTGAGCACGAACCAGGCGCTCATCTGCCCGCAGTCCTCGTTGCCGGACAGGCCGTTGGGTGCGTCGTGGTATTGCTCGCGCAGCAGCCGCCGCACCATCGCCTGGGTCTTGTACGGCTGCCCGGCGTAGGCGTAGAGGTAGGCGACGTGGTGGCTGGGTTCGTTGCCGTGCGCGTACTGGCCGACCATGCCGTCGATGTCCGGCGGTGCGTCCGCCGGCAGCTCGGAGCTGGTGGTGAACAGTTCGTCGAGCTTGGCGACGAAATTGTCGCGTCCGCCGAACAGCTCCATGTAGCCGTACAGGTCGTGCTGGTTGAGGAAGGTGGCCTGCCAGGCGTTGGATTCGGTGAAGTCGCGCCACTGCGCGCTGTGGCCCATCGCGCGCGGATCGAACGGGGTGGCCCACTGGCCGTCGCTCAGCCGCGGCTGCACGAAACGGCTCTGGCGGTTGAACACGTTGCGGTACTGCCGCGAGCGTTCGCGCAGGCGCTTGGCATCGTCGTCGGCGCCCACCGCCTGCGCCAAGTGCGCCACCGCCCAGTCGTCGTAGGCGAATTCCAGGGTGCGGCTGACTGATTCGTCGACCTTGTCGCAGGGGATGTAGCCCATCGACCGGTACAACCCCAGGCCGTGCACGTCGTCGTCCATCGCGCGCTTCCGCCAGGCCGGGTACGCCGCCTTCCAGTCGATGCCGGTGAAGCCCTTGGCATGCGCTTCGGCCAGCACCACGGCGGAGTGGTAGCCGATCATGCAGTCGGTTTCCACGCCCTGCAGCGGCCAGATCGCGACGCCTTGCGGCGATTCGTGGGCGCCGCGCACCAGACATTGCACCAGGTCGGGCACGCGCTCGGGCTGCACCAGGGTCAGCAAGGGATGCAGGGCGCGGTAGGTGTCCCACAGCGAGTAGGTGCTGTAGTTGTGGTAGCCGGCCGGCGCCTGGTGCACCTGCAGGTCCATGCCGCGGTAGCGGCCATCGGTGTCGCTGAACAGGGTCGGCGCGATCAGGCTGTGGTACAGCGCGGAATAGAAGATGCGGCGCTGCGCGTCGTCGTCGCTGTCGATGCGCACCCGCCCCAGTTCCTTCTCCCATTCGGCCACGGCGGCGGCATGCACGCGCGCGAAGTCGAAGTCGGGCAGTTCCGCGTCGAGGTTGGCCAGGGCGTTCTCGGCGCTGACCGCGGAAATGCCGACCTTGACCAGCAGCGGCGCCTGCGCGGCATCGGGGTAGTGCAGGGCCAGTTTCAGCCGGTTGCCGTCGGCGCTGCGCGCGCCCGCGGCCAGCGGCTGGTCGTCGGTGTACAGCTGCGCGCTGGCGAAGGGCCGCGACAGGCGCATCGCGAAGTAGATGTAGCGGCCCTTGGCCCACTGGTAGACGCGGCGGCCGCCGGTGACGGTCTGCGCATCGACCAGGCGCAGGCTGGCGTCCTCGACGCGGGTGGGGATGTCGGGCTTGTCCTGCATGCCGTGGCACAGGTCCAGCAGCAGGTGCGCCGGCTTGCCCTTGGGGAAGTGGTAGCGGTGCAGGCCGGCGCGCGCGGTGGCGGTCAGCTCGGCATGCACGCCGCTGTCCTTCAGGCGCACGCGGTAGTAGCCGGGCGAGGCGGCTTCGTCGGCGTGGTCGTAGCGCGAGCGGTAGCCGGCGTCGGGGTTCTCGCGCGTGCCGGGCTGCAGCTTCACCTCGCCCACGGCCGGCACCACCAGGAAATCGAGCATGTCGCCGACGCCGGTGCCGGACAGGTGGGTGTGCGAGAAGCCCATGATCGAGCCGTCGTCGGCGTGGTAGCCGGAGCACGCGTCCCAGTCGGCGTTGTAGGTATCCGGGCTCAGTTGCACCATGCCGAACGGCAGCGTGGCGCCGGGGAAGGTGTGGCCATGGCCGCCGGTGCCGATGAACACGTCGACGTTGCGGGTGAGGTCGGCCTTGGCGCGCGCATCGGCCGGCAGCGCGTAGTTGCCGGCGCGTGCCTGCGCCAGGCGCGCGATGCCGCTGCTGCCGAACAGGGCCAGGGCGATGGCGCCCTGCAGGAAACCGCGTCGTGTGGCCATGGTGCTGTCCTCGGGGTGTGCGGCGGTGCGGTGGGGGGTGTTTGCTGTTGTGGGAGGGACTTCAGTCCCGACGGGCCTTACCGAAGAAGCGTCGGGACTGACGTCCCTCCCACAAATACAGTGATGGCGTCAGGCCTTCAGCAACTGCGGCTTGCGCTGATGCAGATCGATGATCAGCTCGCCGAACAAGGTGTTGGCCCAGGCGAACCAGTCGCGGGTGAAGGTGCTCGGGTTGTCCTTGTCGAAGGCTTCGTGCATGAAGCCGGTGCCGGCGTCGGTGGTCTTCAACCACTGCAGGCATTGGCGGATCTGCGCGTCGTCGTCGCTGGCCAGGGCGTACTGCATCAGCGACATCGGCCAGATCGTGCCCAGGCCGCTGTGCGGGCTGCCCACGCCTTCGGCGGCGCGGCCGCGATAGAAGTACGGGTTGCGCTCGCTCCAGGCCAGTTGCCGGGTGCGCAGGAACAGCGGATCGCGGCGATCGCAGCAGCCCAGGTAGGCCAGGCTCAGCAGGCCGGGGGCGTTGGCGTCGTCGATGAACAACTGGTTGCCGTAGCCGTCCACTTCATAGGCCCAGAACGGTTGGCCGTCGGCGTCGCGCATCTGCCCGAACTGACGGGTGGCGGTCTCGACCTGGTCGGCCAGAGCGCGGCACTCGCCGGCGAAGGCGGCGTCGTGGTGCAGTGCCTCGCTCATCGTCGCCAGTTGCCGCAGCGAGGTCACCGCGAACAGGTTGGCGGGGACGAACAGCGGATACAGGCAGGCATCGTCGGACGGGCGGAACATCGAGTGGATCATGCCGTTGGGCCGGGTCGGTTGCCCGTAGCCGTCCAGCACCAGGGTCTCGGTGGCCAGCGGCGAGGGCCGCTGGAAACTGTACGGGCCGCGGCCATGCAGGCGCTGCTGTTCGCGGAAGGTGCGCACCACCACGTGCATGGCCTCGCGCCAGTCGTCGTCGAACGGCGCGGCATCGCCGCTGGCGCGCCAGTACTCGTGCGCCAGGCGGATCGGATAGCACAGCGAATCCACTTCCCACTTGCGCTCGCCGACGCCGAGCTTCATCTCGGTGATGTCGGCCACCGACCACTTCAGGCGCTGGCTGGTGCCGTCGGGCAGGAAGGCGTTGGCGTAGGGATCCAGGCGGATGCAGGCGGCCTGGCGCTGGATCAGCCCATGGAACATGCGCCGCAGCGCCGGGTCGCGCTTGGCCAGCGGCACATAGGGGTGCACCTGCGCGGAGGAGTCGCGCAGCCACATCGCCTCGATGTCGCCGGTGATGACGAAGGTATCCGGCTTGCCGTTGCGGGTGCCGGTCTCGACCGTGGTGTCGAGGGTGTTGGGGTAGCAGTTCTCGAACAGCCAGGCCAGGCGCGGGTCGCCGATGCCGGCCTTGACCGTGCGCAACTGGCGCTCGACCGCGGTGCTGACGAAGCGGCGCTTGCCCGGCGGCGGCCGCTTGCTGGGCAGGGCGGCGGAGGCCGATGCCGCGGCGGCGGCCGGCAATGCCCCGCTCAGCAGCGCGGCGCCGGCGCTGGCGCCGAGGAAGTGGAGGATGTCGCGGCGGGTGGGCATGGCCTGGAACGCTCCGTGGAATCGACGAACGCTCCCCGCGCAGGGCCGGCACCCGGAGGCGCCGGCCGTGGCCGGGAGGATAGGCTGATGGTACCTATAACGGACCAATTTGCGACGACCTTACAACGTGTGGCCGTCCGATGCATCCTGCGACCGCACAACCGCCCGGCTCAGTGGGGGTGGTGCGCGCCGTGCCAGTGCATCGGTCCCGAGCACACGCACTCGCTGTCGTCGTCGCCGTTGCCGGCATGGCCGAACAGGGCCTCCAGCAGCCGCCGCGACGGGCTCCATTCGCCGATGGCCGGGTGGATCAGCATCGCCTTGCAGGCCTCCAGGTGGCTGCCGCTGAGCGCGGCGTCGATGGCGGCGTGCTCGTAGGCCTTGACCGTGCGCACCAGGCCCTGGATCGCCTCGGGCATCGGCCGTGCCGGCAGCGGGGTGATGCGGTCGCGCTCGATGGTGGAGGAGATCTCGACGATGTCGTCGTCGGCCAGTTCCGGCATGCAGCCCTGGTTGCGCACGTTGACCACATGCCGCCCCGGCAGCGCGCCGGTCAGCGCGCTCATCACGTCCACGGCGATGCGGTGGTAGCCGGTGCTGGCGCGGAACGGGTCCGGCTGCGGCGCGAGGTCGTCGGCGAAGGCCGAGCCGGCCTCGGCCTCCAGCCGCATGTACGAGCCGGAGCGCTGCTGCAGGTAGGCGGCGTAGGTCTGCACCGCGCCGCTGCCGTCGCCGGCGTTGAGGCGGCTGCGCAGGTCGGCGATCAGGGTGTGGTTGAGCTGTTCGATCTCGCTGCCGCGGCTGGCGCCGCTGGCGCGCTGGTTCTCCAGGGCACGACTACGCTCGTAGTAGAAGTACAGGTACTCGGTGGGAATCAGCCGCAGCGTGCGCAGCATGTCGAAGTCGAACAGCGGCGCCAGGTACAACTGGCGCAGGATCGCATCGTCGGCCAGGATGCGGTCGAGCACGTCCTCGCCGCGCACGCGCACCGCGCGGATCCAGCCCAGGTGGTTGAGGCCGACGTACTCGCAGTCCACGTCCGCGAGCGGCTCGCCGATCGCGCGGGCGATGTTGTGGAACAGTTCCACCGGCGTGTCGCAGATGCCGACCACGCGCGCGCGGGTGTGGCGGCTGATGGCCTGGGTGATCAGCCCGGCCGGGTTGGTGAAGCTGACCAGCCAGGCGTCGGGGCTGAGCCGCTCCACCATCCGCGCCTGCTCGATCGCCACCGGCACCGTGCGCAGCGCCTTGGCGACGCCGCCGGGGCCGGTGGTTTCCTGCCCGGCGTAGCCGTGGCGGATGATGGTGTGCTCGTCGGTGGCGCGCTGATGGATGCCGCCGATGCGGATGCTGTTGAGCACGAAGTGCGCGCCGTCGATCGCCGCTTCCGCCGAGCTGGCCGCGTTGACCTGCAGCTCGCCGCCGAACTCGGCGACCACCGCGCGGCCCAGCGCGACCATCAACGCCAGCCGATCCTGGTCCGGATCGTAGAGCACGATCTCGCGCGCGCCGAGCGCTTCGGCGGCATCGTTGACGCCGTACACCACCAGCGGCGCGCGCACGCCGCCGCCGCCGATCAAGGCGATTTTACGGTTGGGGAAAGAACTGCTCATGGAGACTCCTGAGACGTGGGGGATCGGGAAGGCCGTCGAGCGCGCCGAGCGCGGTGCAGCAGGCGGCGCCGCACAGGCAGCCGCGCTGCGCGCAGGCATCGAGGGAAGCGTGGTCGAGCAGCGCGTCGATGAAGCCGGCATCGAAGGCGTCGCCGGCGCCGGTGGTGTCCTGCACGGCGACCACGGGCGCGGCGACCAGCCGCGCGCCGGCCGCATCCACCACGCAGGCGCCGGCGCCGCCGAGCTTGATCGTCACCTGCGCCAGGCCCAGCGCCTGCGCCCAGGCGGCGCAGGACGCGGTGTCGTCGCCCGTGCAGCCGGCCAGTGCCGCCTCCTTCTGGTTGGGCAGGAAATGATCGACCGCGCGGCAGGTGGCGTGGTTGTCCGGATCGCCCAGCCACGCCGGGTTGAAGCCCACGTCCAGCGAGGTGCTGCAACCGGCCGCGCGCAATGCCGGCAGCAGCGTGCGCGCCAGCGCCGCCGGCAGCGGCAGGGCGAAGTGCACGTGGCGCGCGGCGCGCATCGCCTCCAGCGCGGCGGCGCTGCGCAGCAGCGGTTCCAGCTCGGCATTGGCGCCGGGGTAGGTGAAGAACGAACGGTCCTCGCGCAGCGACACGCTGGCGGTGACGCCGGTCCCGGCGGGATGGTCGACCAGGCCCTCGGTGCCGACGCCGAAATCGCCCAGGCGCTGCGCGAACCAGGCGCGGTCGCCGGCGCCGATCGCGCCGATCAGCGTGACCTTGCGCCCGAGCCGGGCCAGGCCGCAGGCGGTGTTGACGGTGCCGCCGCCGAGATCGCGGTGGTAGTGCCGCGCCATCGCTTCCTCGCCCGGCCCGGGCCAGGTGGTGAAGCCGCTGAAGATGTGGTCGAGATAGACCTCGCCGACCACCGCGACGTCGTGTGTTTTCATTGCTGGAAGGGCCATGCTGCCTCGCGTTTGGCCTGGATGAGATAGAGCGCGGTGCCCGCGCACAGCGCCAGCACCGCCGCCAGCAGCCGCGGCAGCGGGCTGGTGGCCAGCAGCGCCAGCCAGCCGCAGACGCTGATCAGCAGCGGCCACGGATACAGCGGCATGGCGAAGCTGGCGCGACGCCGCGGCCGCCGCCGCAGCAGCACCACCGCCAGGCATTGCGCCAGGAACTGGAACAGGATCTGGATGATCATCAGCGTGGCGATCAGGTCGTCCAGCGATAGCGGGCAGGCCAGCGCCGAGGTGATGCCGACGAACAGCAGCGACACGGTGGGGAAGCGCCCGCGCGGGTGCAGCCGCGCGAACACGCCGAAGAACTGGCCGGCCGCCGCCGCCGCATACGGCACCCGCGAATAGCCCAGCAGCACCACCAGCGCCGAGCCCCAACTGGCGAGCACGATCAGCGCCACCGCCACGGTGCTGCCGGCGGGGCCGTAGATGACCTGCATGAAGTCGGCCACCACCGCCTTGGACTGCGCCGCCTGCCGCCACGGCAGCACGCCCAGCACGGTCACGTTCAAGCCCAGGTACAGCACCGCCACGATCGGAATCGACCACAGCACCGCACGCGGAATCGTGCGGCGCGGCTTGCGGATCTCGCCGCCGAGCATGCACACGTTGTTGTAGCCGCCGTAGTCGTACACCGCGATCAGCGCCACCGCACCGAAGCCCAGCCAGAAGCCGTGCGGCGAGGCCGGCCGCGCCTGCAGGAACTCGCGCGCCAGCGCCATGTCGAAATGCAGCGCGCCGCTAAGCACGATCCACACGCAGGCGGCGATCACCACCGCGCTGACCAGCAGCGACAGCAACTGCACCGAGCGCACCTGCCGGTACAGCAGCGCGGTGTTGAACAGGCACAGCGCCATGGCGATGCCGGTGAGCGCGGTGTGGCTCAGCCCCGGCATCAGGTAGGCCAGGTATTGCGCGCAGCCGACCGCCGCCGCGGCCACCGACAGCGGTGCGGTCAGCAGCGTCTGCCACAGGTACAGGAAGCCGAACAGGCGCCCGGCGCGGTCGCGGCCGTAGGCCTCGCGCAGGTAGTGGTACGGCCCGCCCGAACGCGGAATCGCCGCGCCCAGTTCGGCCCACACCAGGCCGTCGCACAGGCACAGCAGCGCGCCGACCACCCAGCCTAGCAGCACCGCCGGCCCGGCCAGCGCCGACAGCGCCAGCGGGATGGTGATGAACGGGCCGATCCCGATCATGTTGAGCAGGTTGGCCGACAGCGCGCTCCAGAACCCCAGCGTGCGCGGCGGCGCGCCCTGGTCCGTGGCGGACGGGGAGGGCGCGACGGGGGCGGCGAGCGACGTCATGTGCATGCACGATCCTGCGGGGAGGGAGGGGGAACGAAGGCCTGCGTTGCAGGCGCGGGCACCAGGCCGTCGGCGCAGCGCACCAGGCCCGGCTGCAGGCGGTGCAGATCGAGCACCAGCACTTGGTTGGCGCCGGCGCGCAGCCAGGCGCCCGGGCAGTACAGGCACTGCTGCGGGCCGATGTCCCAATAGCGGCCGAGCAGGCGCCCGTTGACCCACAGATAGCCCTTGCGCCAGTCGCGCATGTCCAGGTGCACGTCGCCGGGCCGGTCCAGGGTGAACGCGGTGGCGAAGAACAGGCCCGGGCGCTGCGGCGGCGTCTGCAGCTTGCGCAGCGACGGCGTCGGGTCCGTGTCCAGCGCCAGCCCGCGTACCTCCCAGCCGTGCAGGTCCTGGCCATCGAGCCGCACCGGACCGAGCAGCCCCTTGCGATCGCCCAGCGCCGGGCCGAAGTTGATGTGGCCGAAGCTGTCGACCAGCACGTCCAGCTCGCGCGTTTGCTTCTGCGCATCGGACAGGCGCAGGTGCGGCGCGCTGTGCAGGCGCGGATGCCGCATCCGCGACACATGGCCCAGCTCGCGCCCGTCCAGATGCACCACCGCGTAGTCGTGGACCTGCCCGAGGTGCAGCGTCCGGCCCGGCGCGATCCGCCGCCGATACAGCACCAGTCCCTGGTCCTGGCCGAGCAGGCGCTGGTTGTCGCTGGGGGTCTCGGTCTGCAGCGCGGGACCGAGGTTGTCCCACAGTGCGGCCACGGGCTCGGCCTGCACCGCGTCGAAGTGCGCGCGGCGCGGTGCGGCCGGTGGCGGCGGCGGTGGCGTTTCCGCCTGCGCAGCGATGATCTTGCGCAGCGCGAAGTACGCCGGCGTGGCGCGGCCGGCCTCGTCGATCGGCGCGCCGTAGTCGTAGCTGGTCAGCGCCGGCTGGAATTGCGAGCCGTCGTCTTCGGCATTGGCACCGGCGCTGAGGCCGAAATTGGTACCGCCGTGCACCACGTACAGGTTGAACGAATAGCCGGCGGCGGCGATGCGGCGCAGCAGCGGCGCGTAGTCGCGGCGCGCGAACTGCGGCTCGCCCCAATGCGTCAGCCAGCCCGGGTAGCCCTCGGACACCCACACCGGCGCCTGCCCGGCGAAGGCCGTGGCCGCCTGCAGATCGAGCAGGTCGGGACCATCCAGTCCCAGCGCCGCGCCGGGCAGCATGGCCTGGCGTCGACGCAGATCCTTGAGCCCTTCGGCCAGCGAGAACGGCCCGTCGATGCCATGTGCCCGCCACAGCGCGGCCAGCGCCTGCAGATAGCCGACGTCGCTGCCGTGCATCGAGTATTCGTTTTCGATCTGCAGCATCAGCACCGGCCCGCCGGCGCTGGCCATCAACGGCGCGATACGCGGCGCGATCGCCCCGATGTAGCGTTCCACCGCGGCCATGTAGCGCGCATCGTGGCGATCGCGCAGGCGGATGTCCGGCGTGCGCAGCAGATATGGCGGCAACCCGCCCAGCGTCCACTCCGCGCACACGTACGGCCCCGGCCGCAGATACACCCACAGTCCCTCTTGCTGGCATAGCCGGATGAACCCGACGAAATCGCGCTCGCCGCTGTCCAGGTCGAACTGCCCGGGTGCCGTTTCCAGCGCATTCCACATCAGGTACAGCGCGATGGTATTCAGCCCCATCGCCTTGGCCATGCGGATGCGATGCAGCCAATCCGCCTTTGCGATCCGCAGCGGATGCAGCTCCCCACTCCGGATCTGCCACGGTTGCCCGTCCAGCGTGAAACGCCCCTGCGCGAAGCCGAACGTATGGGGTTTGCCATCAGGGATGGGAGCTAGCCTTGGCGTAGCTGCGCGCAATATCGGCATCGCTGCCAATCCGAGCGGCGCCAGCAAACCGAACCGGCAGAACGCGCGGCGCTTCATTGCTTGCTCCAACTGGGACGTGGCTGTTGCTGTGGTTGCTGTTGCTGTTGCTGTTGCTCTTCAGCTGTTGCCTTTCCCGGGCCCCCTCCGCAGCGGCGGAGCTGGCGGGTAAAACCCCCCGCAGGGGGGCGGCGCACAAGGATGTGCGCCGTTTTCGGCCGGGGCAGGGCTCGCCGGGAAAAGGCGAAGCACTGCTTCGCCCCGGCGGGCGGGCTGGCGCCGTGAGGCGACTGCCCCGGACTTGGCTGCGAAGCAGACAAGCCCCGTCCGAAAATCCCGCCAGCGGAACGAACCCGCGCAGCGGGCGCGAAGGCGGGGTGTGCTTGATCAGCCATTCGGCTGCTGTGAAGCGGCTTCTTTTGGTTACTTTTCTTTGCACAAGCAAAGAAAAGTGACTCGCCGCCAGGCGAAAGCTGTTGCTTTTGATGGCTAACCCAGGTGACACCGGTAAAGCCCGTCGGGACTGAAGTCCCTCCCACAAAAAGCGTGGTGCAGTCGAAGTCGGTAAGGCCTGTCGCGGCTGAAGCCGCTCCTACAACAGCCAAGGCGCGCATTGCTCGAGTGGGCCGCCGATGCAGCCTGATGCAGGCAGCACCGGTAAAGCCCGTCGGGACTGAAGTTCCTCCTACAAGAGCCATAGTCCAGGCTTTGTCGGTAGAGCCTGTCGCGGCTGAAGCCGCTCCTACGACAGCCGCTACGTGCGTTGATCGGGTGGGCTGCCGATGCAACCTGATCCAGGCAGCATCGGTAAAGCCCGTCGGGACTGAAGTCCCTCCCACAAAAGGCCTGATCCACGCGGAGTCGGCAAGGCCTGTCGGGACCGAAGAAGCTCCCACAGAGATCCTGGCACCTCTCCGCGATGGCATCCCAGTGCGCACGCCGCCGCGCCCTAGAACGCGTACTTGACGGTCAACAACGTCATCATGCCGGCGTCGACGATGTCCGACACCGCCAGATTGTGCCGGCCCACATGTCCCCAGTAGCTGTATTCCTTGGTGAGATTGGAGATCGACAGATCCACATTCACCCCGTTGTCGAACCGATAGCCCGCGTGCAGGTCCACCCGCCGCGTCGGCCGCGCCCACAGGTCGTCCCACGGCGCGTTCTGGTGCAGGAAGTCGTAGTTCAGCAGATAGGAACTGCTGAAGTGGTAGCTCAGGTTCACCGAGAACTTCGAATGCTCGTAGAACAGCTCCAGATTGGCCATCGCATTCGGCGCCGACTGCATCTGCTCGTCTTCGAAGCCGACCATGCCCAGATCGGCATGCGCATGCTGGCGCGTGGCGTTGGCACTGACGCCCAGCCCGTCGAACGGCGCCGGCAGGTCCTGGAAGCGCTGCCGCGCGCTGACCTCCACGCCGTAAACGCGGCCGTCGCCGCCGTTGGTCGGCATCTGGTAGAACACCGTGCCGCTGCCGCTGGTGCCCGAATTGGCCTGGCCGGAGCCGGCGTCGTAGATGTAGTGGTGCAGACGCTTGTAGAAGCCGGCCACGGAGAAGAACCCGCCATGGTCGGTCGCCCACTCGCCGGAGAGGTCCAGGTTGGTCGAGGTGATCGCCTTCAGGTCCGGATTGCCCTGGGTGATGGTGGTGATCGGCGGCACGGCGTTGGAGACGCTGATCTGGCTGCCGCCGCCCAACTGCACGAATGCCGGCCGCGTATAGCTGGTCCACAGCGCCGCGCGGTAGGTGGTGGCGCTGTCCGGGCGCCAGGTCAGGAACACGCTCGGCAGCGGCTGGTCGTAGTGCGTGCTGTTGGCGGCGAAGTAGCCGACCTGCTGGTTGCCGTCGCTGTCGGTGGGCGTGGTCCAGAAGGTGTTGTGGATGCTGGTGTGCTCGAAGCGCACCCCGGGCACCACTTCCAGGCTGCCGAAGGAGAAGGTCGCCATCGCGTAGGCGGCGCTGACCGCCTCGGTGCCGCGCATCGTGTTGCAGTTCCAGTTGTTGACGTAGAACGCGCTGCCGCAGGTGTCCAGGTCGTCGTCGGTGAGGTGGTTGGCGATGACCTGCGCCACCGCGCCTTCGCTGACCCGCGGCGTGGCCCAGTGGTACTTGCCGGGGAAGATCGCCGCGTAGCCGCCGTTGAAGATGCCCAGGTCGCCCAGCGTGCTGGCGTCGGGCACCGGCCCGGTCCACCAGTCGCGGTTGCTGTAGTGGCGGCTGCTCTTGCTGTACTTCACGCCGAACTGCAGCGCGGTCAGCGCGCCGTCGGCGAAGTCGTAGCGCGCGTCGAACTTGGCGCCGCCCTTCTTCTGCCCGGAGTAGATCTTGGTCGATTCGCCGTAGCTGCTGGCGTACAGCGAGGGGATGTTGTTGACCTGCGCCAGCAGCGCCGGGGTCAGCTGCGGGTAGGGGAAGGCGCCGCTGCCGTAGCGCATCAGGCTGCTGCCGGAGTAGGCGAAGTTGGCCTGGCTGAACTTGTCCTCGCGCCCGTCGATCTCGATGTGGTCGGGGCGGTCGTTGTCGCCGAAGCTGTAGAACAGGTTCGGCGACAGCGTCCAGTTGCCGGCGGTCTTGCGCGCGCCCACCTGGAAGGTGGCCAGGTCGGCGATTTCCGGGTTGGTCTCGTACCAGAAGCGTGCGGCGATGCGGTTGATGTTGGGCGAATACACGCCCGGCGTGGCGCTCGGCACGAAGCTGACGTCCTGCGGCAGCAACTGCACGAAGGTGGTGCCCTGGTCGGTCTTGGCGTAGGCATAGGTGGCGCGCGCATACACCGACAGGGTCTCGTCCACGTTCCAGTCGAAGGCGGCGTTGCCGCCGTAGCGGCGCTCCCAGCCGGCGACCACGCCGACGTTCATGCCGGTGCTGGTCAGGTTGTCCTGCGGCGCGTAGCCGGCGGCGTTGCTGCCGTCGGCATTGGCGTGCAGGAAGCGCCAGGAGCCGTCGTTGAGCGCGCTGGTGGCGGCGGCGACCTCGCTGTTGGTCGAGGTGCGGTAGTCGTAGTAGGCGCTGGCGTAGAAGCCGAACTGCTGCTCGTCGCCGAACTTGCGCTGGAAATCGCCGGCCAGGCCACCGCCGAGGCCGTCGCCGCCGTAGTCGCGGGCGCGGCTTTCGACGCGGCCGCTGGCGGTGATGCTGCCGCTGCTGGCGTCCTTGAAGTCGTAGGCGGTGGGCGTGCGGAAATCCAGGGTGCCGCCGATCGCGTCGCCGTCCATGTCGGCGGTGGAGGTCTTGTTGGCGACGATGGTCTGCAGGCCCGACGGCGGCAGCAGGCTCAACTGCACGCTGCGGCTGTACGGCATGCCCTGGGCGACGGTGACGCCGTCGATCAGGTTGACGTTGTATTCGGAGGGCAGGCCGCGCACCGAGGCGAACATGCCTTCGCCGCGGGCGGCGCCGTCGACGCCGCCGAAGTAGCCCGAGCCGCTGTAGGTGATGTTGATGCCGGCGATCAAACCCAGCGCCTCGGCGACATTGTGCACGGCGGTGTGCTCGAGATCGTTGGCCGACAGCACGTCCACCGTGTTCGACGCGTTCATCTTCAACGTGCTGGCGTCGTAGCGGTTGACCGCCACGCTGATCGTCTGCAACTGCTTGGCCTCGTCCAGCGCGATCGACACCGTGGCGGCGCCGCTGTCGGCGACCTGCACGGTGGTTTCCGGGGCGCTGAAGCCGGGATAGTCCAGTTGCAGCGCGTACTGCCCGGCCGGCACGTCGGCGATGACGAAGCGGCCCTGCGCGTCGGTGACGGCGCTGAGCGCGGTGCCGGCGATGGCGACCTTGGCGTGCGCGGCGGGCTTGCCGCTGCTGCGCTCCTTGAGTTCGCCCAGCACGGTGCCGGCCAGCGCAGGTGCGGTGGCGGCGAGGCCGGTGATGGCCAGAATGGCGGCGCACAGCGCCTTGCGCTTGCAATACGGATGGGTTGCCACGTGTCACCTCGCTGATCGTGATCGATGCGGGCACGCGCCGAAGGCGACGCGCCGCTGCGTTCCTGGAAGGCAGACACGGTGGACGGAAGGCGCGCGCGCTCGGACCGCACGCCGGGCGGCGTGCGAACAGGACAAGACAAGCGAACGGCGACCGACGCGTGGCGTCTGCCGGCTGGGCGGACCGTTAAACGGCGATCAGTGGCGTGGCGGCGAGTAGCCGGCGATGCACTTGGAGCGCGAACGCAGCGCGCTCAGCTTGTAGCGACGTGTCATGCGCAGCGGCCCCCGTGCGTGCCCGCGCGGCGCGCGGACGACAGGCAGGGCGCCGGAACTCCGGCGAGGCATCGATCCTGGCTGCGACGACTGCATGACATGGCACATCACCCCTGGAACTGCCCTGGAAAACGCCACAGTTGCTGCGGCGTTCGGCGCGTCTGGCATCGTCGATGCGTGGCACCGACGTGTTATCGATACCGCTGTCCCGGAAGACTGTCAAGAGGTTGTGAAAAATAAATTCAGACGGCGCCGCGATGCGGGCGCGAGGGGGCGCGGCAACGGGAGGGCGGCGGGCAGTTACGCTGCACCGCCGCAGACGCTGGCGCATTTCGTAGACAGAGGGCCGCAGGCGGCCCTGTCGCTCACTTCGGCAGGGCCATGCGCCCGCTGATCGAGAAGGCGACGTCTTCGCCGGCGGCACCGGTGCCGGGCTGGCCGCCGCCGACGAACAGCCGGTAGTCGCCGGCCTCGACCGCGCGCTGGCCGCTGCGGTCGACGTCGCTGAGCTGGCGCGCCTCCAGCGCGAAGCGCAGCGTGCGCGCCTCGCCCGGCTGCAGATGCACCCGCTGGAAGCCGACCAGGCTGCGCAGCGGCGACTGCGCGCGCTGCGGGTACTGCAGGTACACCTGCACCACCTCGTCGCCGGCGCGTGCGCCGGTATTGCGCACGGTGGTGCTCACCTGCAGCGGCTGGCCGGCCTGCAGCGTCGCGGCCGACAGCCGCGGCGCGTCGTAGGCGAACCGGGTGTAGCTGAGGCCGTAGCCGAACGGGAACAGCGGCTCGCCCTTGAAGTAGCGGTAGGTGCGGCCCTTCATGTCGTAGCTGACGTAGGGCGGCAGGTCCTTGGTCGAGCGGTAGAAGGTCACCGGCAGGCGCCCGCCGGGATTGATGTCGCCGGCCAGCGCCTGGGCGATCGCGGTGCCGCCGGACTGGCCCGGATACCAGGCGGCGATGATCGCGTCGGCGTGCTGCTTGGCCCAGTTCAACGCCACTGCGCTGCCGCTCATCAGCACCACGACCAGCGGCTTGCCGCTGGCCTTGGCCCGCTCCAGCAAGGCCTGCTGCGCCGCCGGCAGGGCCAGGTCGTTGCGGTCGCCGCCATCGAAGCCGGGCACGTCGATGCGCAGTTCCTCGCCTTCCACGTCCGGCGAGAGGCCGACGAAGGCCACCACCGCGTCGGCCTGCGCCACCGCGCGTTCGGCTTCGGCCAGTTGCAGCGCCGGCGGCGCCAGCCACTCCAGGCGCAGGCCCTGGTCCTGGCCGCGATGCTCCAGTTCCAGGCGGATGCGGCGCGGTCGCGCGTCGTCGAAGTGCAGCACGGCCTCGACGTTGCGGCCATCGGCGTTGTGCATGCCGGCCGGCAGGTGCTTGTCTTCGGCGTTGCCGGCGATCACCAGCTGGTCGTCGACGTACAGGCGCACCGGGTCGTGGCCGGCGCAGTCGAAGCAGCGCGCCACCCGCACCGCCAGGGTGTAGTCGCCCGGGCCGGGCGGCAGCAGTTCGCCGCTCCAGCGCACCGAGTAGCGGTCCTTGTCCACGCCCTTGGCCGGCGCCACGTGGTCCCAGTTGAAGCCGACCACACGGTCCTGGCGCTGCACGCGCGGCCTCCCGGCCAGGTCCGGGTTGTCGAAGTATTCGCCCCGCAGCCCGGGCTTGCCGTCGCTGCGCAGCGCGGTCTCGGGGATCATGCCGGGCACGCCCGCGGCCAGTGGCGCGCCCTGCGCATAGGCGACCTGGGCGGCGCCGAAGCGCGTGCGCAGGCCCTGCAGCGGCGTCACCGGCTGCACCGAGGTGCCCTGGTAGTTGGCTTCCAGCGCGGCCAGCGCGTCGGCATTGGGGCCGAGCACGGCCAGGCGCAGGCCCGGGCGCAGCGGCAGGGTGGCGTCGGCGTTCTTCAGCAGCACCAGTGACTGCTGCGCGGCCTGCAGCGCCAGCGCGCGGTGCGCGGCGTTGTCGATGTCCTTGGCGCCCAGCCGCGCATACGGATCGTGGCGCGGCGGCTGCAGTTCGCCGAGCCGGTAGCGCGCGGCGAACAGGCGCACCAGCGAGCGGTCGAGCAGGGCCTCGTCGGCCTCGCCGCGGTCGAAGGCCAGGCCGAGGTCGCGGTAGGCGAAGCCGCAGTTCAGGTCGTGCCCGGCCTTGAGCGCGGCCGCGGAAGACCCGGCGTTGTCGGCGCGGTAGTAATGGAACTGGGTCATGTCGTCGATCGCATCGCAATCGGATACGACGAAACCCTTGAAGCCCCAGTCGCCGCGCACGCGGCCGTTGATCAGCCAGTCGGCGGCGCAGGCGGGCGTGCCGTGCAGGGCGTTGTACGCGCACATCACCGAGCCGGCCTGGCCGTCGACGATGGCGGCGCGGAACGCCGGTGAGTAGGTGGCCTCGAAATCGTGCGGCGACACGTCCACGTCGAAGCCGTGGCGGCCCGGTTCCGGCCCGCTGTGCACGGCCAGGTGCTTGGGCGTGGCGATGGTGCGCGGGTGCGCCGGATCGTCGCCCTGCAGGCCGCGGATGAAGCCGACCGCCAGCCGCCCGGTGAGGTAGGGATCCTCGCCGTAGGTCTCCATGCCGCGGCCCCAGCGCGGATCGCGGAAGATGTTGATGTTGGGCGACCAGATGGTCAGCCCGGCGTAGCGCGGATGGTCCTTGCCGGGGCCGCCGGCGAGGTTGAACTTGGCCCGCGCCTCGGTGGAGGTGACGGTGCCGACGTCGTGCAGCAGCTCGGGGTTCCAGGTCGCGGCCAGGCCGATCGCCTGCGGGAACACCGTGGCCTCGCCGTTGCGGGCGATGCCGTGCAGGCCCTCGCTCCACCACTCGTAGGCCGGCACGCCCAGGCGCGGAATCGCCGGCGCGTCGTTCATCGCCTGCGCGATCTTCTCGGCGCGGGTCATCTTCGCCACCAGCGCGGCGGCGCGGTCCTCGGCCTCGTCGGCGTGGGCGAGCGGGGCGGCGAGCAGGCCGATCGCGCACAGCGCCAGGTAGATGCGCCTTTGTGGGAGGGACTTCAGTCCCGACGCTTTACCGGTAATGCCACGTCGGGACTGAAGTCCCTCCCACAAGGTGACGCCCGCACGCGACATCTCCCTGCCCATCACTTCGCCTCCACCGGTTCGGCCGGAGCGCCGGCCAGGGTGCCGCCCAGGTCGCGCACCTGCAGCGCCGCGCGCAGGTGCTCCAGCCTGGCGTTGCTGTGCACGCGCACGGTCAGCGGTTCGCCCGGCAGCAGGTCGAAGGCGTTGTCGGACAGGGTCACGTCGAGGTCGCCGAAGTCCAGCCATACCTGCGCGGCGAGCGTGGCGCTGCTCAGGGTCAGTGCGTAGCCGTCGCCGTCGGCGCGCAACTCGGTGCGGATGTCGGCCTGCGGCCATTGCAGGCGCTTGGCCGCGTCGAAGTACACCAGGTTGCGCGACAGCACGCGCTCGCCGTCGAGCAATTCGAACACCGCCACGCTGCGGCGCGGATCGGCGCGGCGCAGCAACTGCGCATCGCTGAAGCTGGCCACGCGCACGCTGGACAGCGGCGCCAGGGTCACCGGCTTCTCGGTCTTGCTCAGCACCTTGCCGGACAGGTCCATGACCCGCATGCGCCAGCGCGCGGCCAGCGGCGTGGTGCGGTCGGAGACCAGCGACACCGTGGTCTGGCCCTGGTCGTTGCGCAACGCGGCGATCAGTTCCGGCGCATAGAAGCGGCGCGCGTGGTACTGCAGCGCCTTCCAGCGGCCGAAGTAGTCCAGGCTCGACCACGAGGCGCCGGGCCAGACGTCGTTGAGCTGCCAGTACAGCGAGCCCATCGCTTGCGGCCGCGACGCGCGCAGGTGCTCGGCGGCCAGGGCGATGCCCTCGGCCTGCATGATCTGGCTCAGGTAGACGAAGCTGGGGAAATCCTTGGGCTCGCCGAAGGCGCGGCGGATGTACAGCAGCAGGCGCTGGTTGCCGTTGCCCTTGTCGAACTTCTGGTGCGCGCGCATCACCGGCGATTCCGGGCGCAGGTCGCCGGGTTCGGCGAAGGCGCGGATGGTGCGCATCTCCGGGAACGACTGCAGGCCGTACTCGGACATGAAGCGCGGGGTCACGTTGAGGTACTCGGTGACCGGCAGCGCCGGGCCGCCCCAGACCTTCCAGTAGTGCATGTCGCCGTCGTCGGGCTGGTCGGCGGCGCCGTCGAAATCGGTGCCCGGCGAGGTTGCCCAGTACGGGGTGTCGCTGTCGTACTTCTGCACCGCTTCGCGCAACACCGTGCCGAACAGCGTGGTCATGCCGCGCACGATGCGCTCGCGCTCTTCCGGATCGATCGACTGCTTGAAGGTGATGCGATCGCCCCAGTTCTCCCAACCGGTCTGCACTTCGTTGTTGCCGCACCAGAGGACGATGCTGGGATGGTCGCCCAGGCGCCTGACCTGTTCCTCGGCCTCGGCACGGGTGTTCTCGCGGAAGGCCACGTCGTAGGGCGGGATGGCGCCGCCGAACATGAAGTCCTGCCAGATCATGATGCCCAGACGGTCGGCGTCCTCGTAGAAGCTGTCCGGCTGGTAATGGCCGCCGCCCCACATGCGCAGCATGTTCATGTTGGCGTCGCGTGCGGACTGCAGGAAGCCGCGCATGCGCGCGGCATCGACGTGGGTGGGGAAGCTGTCGAACGGGATCAGGTTGGCGCCCTTGGCGAACACCGGGATGCCGTTGACCACCAGGGCGAAACTCTTGCCCCATTGGTCCTTCTCGCGGCGCAGTTCGACGCTGCGCAGGCCGGTGACGCGCTGCGCGTCCAGGCGTTCGCCGGCGGCATCGCGCAGCTGCGCCTTGAACGTGTACAGGTCCTGGCGGCCGTAGCCGGCCGGGAACCAGCGCTGCGGCTTGGCGATGCGTACCGGCACGGTCAGGGTGTTGGCGCCGGGGTCGACGACCGTGCGCTGGGTGAACTGGCCGACGCGCTGGCCATCGGGGCCGAGGACCTCGAGGTCCAACTGCACGTCGCCGCTGCGGCTGGCCTGCACCTGCAGTTGCGCCAGCAGCTGCGCCGCGTCGGCGTCGACGCGCTGCTGGGCGATGCGCAGGCCGTCCACGCGCAGGTCGTCCCAGGCCTCCAGGCGCACGCCCTGCCAGATGCCGGCGGTGACGATGCGCGGGCCCCAGTCCCAGCCGAAGTTGTACGGCGCCTTGCGCACGTAGGTGGAGCTGTGCCGCGCCACCGGCTCGTCGCCGAACGCCGAGTCGTAGGCACCGGGCAGCGCATACGGCTGCCTGGACAGCCACGGCTGGATCTTCTTGATCGGCGAGGCGATGCGCACTTCCAGCAGATTGTCGCCGCGCTTGAGCAGCGGCTTGGCGTCCACCCGCCACTGCCGGAACATGTTGTCGGCGGCGAGCAGCTTCTTGCCGTTGAGGTAGACCTCGGCGAAGGTGTCCAGACCGTCGAACACCAGTTCCACGTGGGTGCGCGCCAGCAGCGCCGCGTCCGCCCGGAAGTGGGTCTGGTACTGCCAGTCGCTCAGTCCGGCCCACTGGATCTGCGCTTCGTTGTCGCGGTAGAACGGATCGGGCACCACCCCGGCGGCGATCAGGTCGGTCTGCACCGTGCCCGGCACCTGCGCCGGCAGCCATTGCGCCGCCTTCGGGTGCGCCTTGGCGTTGGCATCGCCCGGCGCCAGCCGCACCTGCCAGCCCTGTTGCAGCGACAGCGTCGCCGGCGCCGCCGCCTGTCCCAGCGCCGGCAAGGCCAGCGCCAGCAGCAGCCCGAGGCGGGCAGGAAGGGGCGTACGCAGTGCGGAACGGGGGCGGCGGGGCGGCTGGGTCATGCGAGGGTCTCCGTGGTCAGTGCGCGGCGTCGGGGGGCGCCTGCGCAGCGGTGTCGATCAAATGGACGGCGCCGATGGCGTAGTACGGCCCGGCGATGGGCGCGGTGGAGCGCAGGCACAGGTCGTGCACGCCGGTCTGCTTGGGCAGCCGCGCTTCCAGCGCGAACTGGTCGCCCAGGGTCTTGCCGCGCGGCAGCGGCAGCCGCGCCAGCAGCTTGCCCTTGCAGTCGCCCAGGCGCACTTCGAACTCGCCGCGCGGGCTGTGCGCCGGGTAGCGCTTGACCTTGGCCTGGTCGTGCGCCAGCCCGTAATTGCGCGCCAGGCGCGCGGCGTCGATGCGGATGCGGTCGATGCCGTCCAGGCGCGCGTCGGCGTAGCGCCAGCAGCTGGTGAACAGGTCGATGTTGAACACCGGCGTGTCCTGGTCGGCCAGGTCCGGCAGCAACGGCACGCGCAGGCCCAGCTCGCCGCCGGCGCACGAGCCCAGGCCCTGGGTGTCGCGGCTGAGCAGGTTGGCGCGGTCGAGGATGCGGCTGCGCGGCGCGGCCAGCAGGCGGCCGTCGTCGGCGTAGGTGGCCGCGCGCACGGTCACCGGCAGGGTTACCGCGAACGGCGCGGTATAGCGCGGCGAATCGGCCTTGGGCTCGCTGCCGTCGGTGGTGTAGCGGAAGCTGCCGAACTTGGCTTGGTTGTCCAGCACCACGGTGGCCTTGCCGCTGTCCAGCGCGGCGTTGTCGCCGCCCTGCACGGCGATGTCCGGGGCGAAGGCGCCGTCGCCGTAGGCGATGCCCTGCAGGCGGTAGCGGTCCAGCTGCGCCGGCAGGCGCTGCAGGAAGCCGTTCCAGTCGCGCGCGGCCATCGGCGACCAGCCGGCTTCGGCCACCGCGCTCAGCCGCGGGAACAGCGCATGGTCGATATGCCAGGCGGAGGGGATGTACTCGCTCCACAGCGCCGCCTGCACGCCGAGCACGTGCTTGCTCTCCTCGGCGTTGAGCGCGGCCGGCACCGGATCGAAGCCGTAGACCTTCTGCAGCGGCAGCGTCGCCAGGCGGCCGTTGGGCTCGTCGTTGCGTGCGCTCTGCAGGTTGTCCAGGTACATCCAGCCGGCCGGCGCCAGCACCACGTCGTGGCCCTGCTTGGCGGCGGCCACGGCGCCGTCCACGCCGCGCCAGGACATCACCGAGGCGCTGGCCGGCAGGCCGCCTTCCAGGATCTCGTCCCAGCCGATCAGGCGCCGCTGGTGCTGGGTCAGGTAGTCGGCCAGTTGCTGGTTGAACCAGCCCTGCAACGCATGCGCATCCTTGATGCCGAGCTTGCGCATCTGCGCGCGCACCGCCGGCGAGTGTTCCCACTGGTCCTTGACCGCTTCGTCGCCACCGATGTGGATGTACGGCGAGGGGAACAGTTGCAGCACTTCGTCCAGCACGCCGCGGATGAAGGTCATGCTCTTGTCGTTGGTGTTGAACAGGTACGGATTGACGCCCCAGTCCACCGACACCTTGGGCCGCTGCCGGGTCACCCCGACCAGTTCCGGATACGCCGCCACCGCCGCCTGCGCGTGGCCGGGCATGTCCAGCTCCGGCACGATGGTGATGTGGCGTTCGGCGGCATAGGCCACCAGGTCGCGGATCTGGTCCTGGGTGTAGAAGCCGCCGTAGCGATCGGGCAGGCCGTGGGTGCCGGCGCCGGGCGGGGTGCGCCAGGCGCCGATCTCGGTGAGCTTGGGATAGCGCTTGATCTCGATGCGCCAGCCCTGGTCGTCGGTCAGGTGCAGGTGCAGCACGTTGAGCTTGTGCTGGGCCATCGCGTCGAGCAGGCGCTTGACCGTGTCCGGGCCATGGAAGTGCCGCGCCACGTCGAGCAGCACGCCGCGCCAGCCGAAGCGCGGCCAGTCGCGGATATGCACCTGCGGCACGTCGACCTCGCCCTTGCCGGCATCGGGCGTCATCAACTGCCAGGCGCTGATCGCGCCGTAGAACAGGCCGCGCTCCTCGCGCGCCTGGATCAGCATGGTGCGCGGGTCCACGTCCAGCGTGTAGCCCTCGGCCTGCGCCACCTCGGTATTGGGATTGAGCTGCAGGCGGATGCTGCCGTCGGCGGGGATGGTCTCCGCGCGCACCTCCAGCGACAGTCCGCGGGTCTTGCTCAGCAGTTGCGACAGTTGCTGGGCCACGCGCTGCGCGCCGGGGTCGTCGGTCGGCACCGACAGCACGGCGCCGGTGCCGATGGTCAGGGTGCCGCCGTCGCGCTCGGCCTTGGCCGGCGCCGGGATCAGCGGCAGCGGCGTCTTGTCGTCGTCGTCATCGTGTTTCGGGGCCGGCGGCGGCGCTGCGGCGGGCTTGGCCGCCGCTGTCGGAGCGGGCGGCGGCGCGCGGTCGCAGCCGCCGAGCAAACTGCCACAGGCGAGCAGGGACAACCCCAGCCAGGCGTTGCGGGAAGCCGCCGCGATGCGCGCGGCGGCGGGCATCGGGCGGTGCGGCAATCGGGGGTGTGCACCCACTGCAGTCATCGGTCTACCTCAAGCGATCGAGATGCATATCGTAGAGGCTGTGGGGTAGCCTGAGGTGAGCGCGGCGCGTTCGCCGCGCGCCGCATGCATCCGTCCGCATCGCGCGTGCGACGGCCGGTCAGCGCGCCGCGGTCGGCAGTTCGTCCCAGACCTTGGGATCCTCGGCGCCCAGCACCCAGCAGCTGAAGCCTTCCAGGCCGTACTGCTTGACCAGGTCGTAGCGGGCGCGGAAGCTGCGCGCGTCCGGGCGGAACACCCATTCGCGCATGTCGTCGCGGTAGAAATAGAACCACGACTCCTGTTCCACCGGGTCCCATTGCACGGTGGCGTTCTGCTCCACCGCCAGCGGGAACGACTCGTCGGCGTCGATGTAGTCGGCGGCGATGTTCGACGCCTCGGTGCCGTCGGGCTTGACCGGATTGCCGGTGTACCAGCGGTAGCCGTAGGTGGCGATGCCCAGCGACAGCTTGTCCTTCGGCACCTGGGTCAGCGCGTAGTCCAGGTGCTTCTTCATCCACACCATGCCGTCCACCGGGCCGGGCGTGGTCCAGCGGGTGTGCTGGTCGTAGGTCATCAGGCTGATCAGGTCGGCCGAGGCGCTCAGCGCCTTGAGGTCGTAGGCGCCGCGCCAGTACTCCCACATCCACTTGGAGAACGCGCCGCCTTCGGCATAGCCCGGCGCGTTCGGCACCACCGCCACCGACAGCTTGAAGCCGGCCTTGTGCAGCGCCTCGGCGGTCTGCTTGACCATCAGCGAGTAGGCGTCGCGGTCGGTCCAGGCGATGTTCTCGAAATCGAACTGGAAGCCTTCATAGCCGTGCTTGCGGCCGTGGATCAGCAGCGCCGCGATCATGCGTTGCTTGGCGTCCTCGTCGTGCAGCAGCTTGTGGAAGCCCTCGCGGCCGGTGGTCATCGACAGGATCGGCATCACCCGCAGCTTGTGCTGCTTGGCGATCTCGTACAGGTACAGGTTCGGGGTGCCGTTGACCAGGCCGCTCTGGTCCACGCCGTACCAGGTCGGCACCACCACGTCGATCTTGTCGAGGTGGGCCAGGAACGAGTTGGTCGATTTCTGCGTGTTCATCAGATAGAACAGCGCGGTCGGGTTCTTGGCCATGGCCGGCCCGCAGGCCAGGGCGAGGGCGAACAGCAGCCCTGCGAAACGCTTCATCATCGGGAGGGATCCGTTGGCGGGGTGGGGGAAGACAGGGCGATGCGGAACACGTAGGCGTGTTCGCCCACCGGCTTGGCCGGCAGGCGCAGGTGCAGGCCGTCGGCGCGTTGCTCGAACGGCACCGGCTTGCCGTCGGCGAGCAGGGTGACGCTGCGCACGCCGTCGGCCGGCTTCAGCGAGCGGATCACCGCCTTGCCGTCGGCCGGCCAGCCCAGCTCGATCGCGTACAGCGCGCCGTGGCCGGTGGTGAAGCGGAAGTCCTCGGGCGTGTACGGCTTGGTCTTGGTGTCCTGGAAGGTGCCGCCGACCACTTCGGTGGGGCCTTCGCCGTAGCTGCGCCACGGCGTGCTGTCATAGATCGCCTCGCCGTTGGTCTTGAGCCACTTGCCGATCGACAGCAGGATCGCGCGCTCGGTGTCCGGGATCGAGCCGTCGGCGCGCGGCCCGATGTTGAGCATCAGGTTGCCGTTCTTGCTGACCACGTCCACCAGCATGTGGATGATGAAGGTCGGGGTCTTGTAGGTGTCGTTCTCGACATAGCCCCACGAGGCGTTGCTGACCGAGGTGTCGGTCTGCCAGTGGGTGGGATGGATGCCGGTGAGCTGGCCGCGCTCGATATCCAGCGTGCCGGCCCCTTCGGGGAAGGCGCCGAGCTTGTAGTTCACCACCACGCCGCCCTTGGCCGCGCCGTGGTTGTAGTAGTACGAGAGCATGGTCGGCAGCGTGCCGCGGAAGGTCGGGTGCGCGATCCACCAGTCGAAATAGATCAGGTCCGGGTCGTAGCGGTCGATCAATTCGGTGGTGCGCGCCAGCCAGTCGTCCAGCCAGGCCTGCGAGACCGGAGTCCAGTCGTTGTGCACGTCGGCGTCGTCCTTGCCCGGCAGGCGGACCTGCGCCGGGCCGTACAGGCCGGCGTAACGCGGGTCGTTGACGTCGGAGTCGAACTGGCGGCCGCCGTCGAAGAACCAGTCGTGCTCGGCGCGGTGCGAGGACAGGCCGAAATGCAGGCCCTGCGCGCGGATCGCCTTGGACAACTCGCCGATCACGTCGCGGCGCGGGCCCATCTTGGTCGCGGTCCAGTCCGACAGTTGCGAGTCGTACATCGCGAAGCCGTCATGGTGCTCGGCCACCGGCACCACGTAGCGGGCGCCGGCGTCGCGGAACAGCGCGGCCCAGGCCTGCGGATCGAACTTGGGCGCGGTGAACAGCGGGATCAGGTCCTTGTAGCCGAAGCGCGACTGCGGGCCGTAGGTCTCGCGGTGATGCAGGTAGTCCTTGCTGCCCTGCTGGTACATGTTGCGCGAGTACCACTCGTTGCCGAAGGCCGGCACCGAGAACACGCCCCAGTGGATGAAGATGCCGAACTTGGCGTTGTCGTACCAGGACGGCGAGCGGTACTGCTTGAGCGAGGTCCAGTCGGGCCGGAACGGTCCGCCGCGCGCGCCGTCGTTGGCTTCGCGCACCAGGCGCGCGCGTTCGGGCGCGTACTTGGCGGTGGCCTGCAGCCACTGCTGGTCGATCTGTTCGGGACTGAGGGTGGTGGCGGTGGGCGCCGTCGGCGACGGCGCGTCCGCGGCGCCGGCGGGCAGGGCCGTCAGCGCGAGCATGAGGGCCAGTGCGCTGGCCAGGGTCTGGCGTGCGGCTCCGGCGTGGCGGGATCGGTCCGCACGGGGGCGGGTCTCGGTCGTCATGGAACGGCACTCCTTGTTGCGGAAGACGATGCCGGCGCCGCCGCGCCGGACACGAAACAGCGCGCCACCGTGGAGGGACGGTGGCGCGCCGGTGTTACATCAGAACTTGAAGTTCAGCTGCGCCTGGTAGCCGCGGCCGTTCTTGTACATGCCGATCGGCGCGTACTTGACCTCGTTGTACCAGTAGTAGGTCGAGTCGAGCAGGTTGGTCGCGCTGAAGCTCACGCTCATCCAGTCGTTGATCTCGTACGAGGCGGTCAGATCCAGCTGCTTGTACTCGTCGGTGAACACCTGCGAGTTCAGGCGGCCGACCTGGGTGAAGTACTTGGAGCGGTAGCTGTAGTTCACGCGCACCATCCACGGACCGTTTTCCCAGTAGGGGATCACGTTGTAGGTGTTCTTCGACAGGTACGGCAGGTTCAGGCCGGTGCTGGCGTCGGCGGTGGCGTAGGTGTAGTTCGCCTGCAGGCCGAAGCCGTAGCCGAACGCCTGCTGGTAGTTCAGCGAGGCGCCCTTGACCTTGGCGTCGGAGGCATTGACCGGCGAGCTCACCGTGTACAGGCCGCTCACCCCGGACACCGCATCGGTCAGCTGCTGCTGCGTGGTGGTGGTGACGATGTACGAGCTGATGTCGCGGTAGAACAGTTCCGCCGACAGCATGCTGGACGGGGCGAAGTACCACTCGGCGGCCAGATCGTAGTTGGTCGACTCGTAGGGCTTCAGGTCCGGGTTGCCGCCGCTGGCGGTCAGGTTGCCGTTGCTGCTGTTGATGGTGAACGAGCCGGCCAGGTCGCCGTAGCGCGGACGCGCCATCACCTTGGCCACGGAGAAGCGCAGCACCTTGTCGGTGTCCAGATCGTAGGCCAGGTTGAAGCTCGGCAGCGGCTTGTAGTACTGCTTGGTCACCTGGGTCTGGTTGTAGGTGGCGCCGCCGTCATTGCTCTGCCAGTACAGCGACTTGTCCTTGGTGTCCACGTAGCGCACACCCAGGTTGCCGCGCCACGCGCCGGACTCGAAGTTCAGCTGCGCGTACAGGTCGCTGGTGATTTCCTTGACGTCGAACGAGGAGCCGTAGTCGATCTTGTACGGACCTTGCGGCTGGCCGCGCAGGTAGCTGATCACCGAGTTGAGGTTGGCGGTCGACCAGTTGGTCAGGTCGCCGCTGGCGCCCAGGCCGTCGTACAGGCCGCTCGGGGTGGTGCCCGGGCTGAAGTCGGTCAGCGACACCGCGTTGGTGGTGTTGATGCGGTTGCCGCGGGCGTCGACGCCGTTGTCGTGGTTGATGTACTTGTAGCCGAGCTGCAGCTTGTTCAGCGGACCCCAGTCCAGGTCGCGCGCGGCGTCGAACTGGAAGTACTTCTCCTTGTCCGTGCTCTTGGCGTAGTAGATGCCGCCGGCCTGCATCGCCGAGGCGGCGGTGGAGCCGGGCGCCAGGCCGGCCGGCGAGCCGACCAGGCCCCAGTTGGCGGCGCTGCCGTTGTCGTAGTTGACGTCGGTG
The DNA here is from genome assembly GCF_056725085.1 of Xanthomonas sp. NCPPB 901. NCBI lineage: Bacteria > Pseudomonadati > Pseudomonadota > Gammaproteobacteria > Lysobacterales > Lysobacteraceae > Xanthomonas > Xanthomonas sp. NCPPB 901. The sequence continues at coordinate 1,589,254 of NZ_CM161511.1, forward strand.
TGGCTGCCGTCGTAACCGAAGTTGTAGCCGCCGTCCTTCAGCAGGAACTTCATCAGGTACTCGGGGCTCTTGCCGCCGGTGGCCTCGGTGGCGCCGGCCTGGGTGGTGAACACCCACTTGTCGCCGTAGAAGTCGTGGCGCAGGTTCAGGCTCTTGGTGGTGACGGTGCTTTCGCGGTAGTTGGTGTCCAGCTGCGCGTACGGCTGCTTGCCGTTGCCGGCGCCGTCGGTGACCGTGGCCTGGGTGATGTAGCCGTTCTGCACCGTGGCGCTGGTGATCTTGTCCTGGTCGCCGCAACCCGGACAGACGTAGCGCGATTCGCTGAAGTTGTTGTACTTGCCCTTGATGTAGATGCCGGTCAGGTTGAACTCGTTCTGATCGTTCGGCTTCCACTGCAGCGCGCCCTGCAGGCCGTTGCGCTCGCGGGTCTGCTGGAAGAAGGCACTGTTGATGCCCACCGGAATCTTGGCGGTGGCGACGTTACCACCGTCGCCGGAGATGCGCGCGGTCGGCGGGATGCCGGCGCCGGTGTTGTAGCCGAAGAACTCGATGCCGGCGCGCGACAGGTCCTGCTTGTCGTGGGTGGCGGAGATCAACGCACCGAAGGTCTCGTCGTCGTTCTTCCAGCTCCACAGCGCCGAGCCGCGCGGATTGCCTTCTTCCGAACGGTCGTTGTAGTTGTAGCCGATGGAGCCGCGGATGGTGTTCTTCGGCAGGTCCAGCGGCTTGCGGGTGTGCACGATAACGGTGCCGCCGATCGAGCCTTCGTCGATGCGCGCTTCCGGGGTCTTGTAGACCTCCATCAGGCCGATGATTTCCGGCGACAGCAGGGTGTAGTTGAAGGTGCGGCCGCTGGTGTCGGTCGGGTTGCCGCCCCAGTCGCCCGAGGCGATGGTCTGGCCGTTGAGCAGCACGCGGTTCAGCGCCGGGTCGGTGCCGTTGATGCTGACCTTCTCGCCTTCGCCGAACTGGCGGTCCACGCTGATGCCCGGCAGGTGCGCCAGCGACTCGGCGGCGTTGGTGTCCGGGAACTTGCCGATGTCCTCGGCGCTGATCGCATCGACGATGGAGTTGGCCGAGCGCTTCACCGACTGGCTCTTCTCCAGCGAGGCGCGGTAGCCGGTGACGGTGATGGCATCGAGCTGCTGGACGTTCTTGGAATCCGCGCTGGCGGAAGCGGGCGCTTCCTGCGCGGCGGCGTTACCGGACAGGTACAGCGCGGCCATGATGCTGATGGCTAAGGTAGTGGTGCGGCTATTCATTGGCTAAACCTCTGGGTGAGTACTTGGGCATGAGGTGCCAACCGATGTTCCGGCGTGCTGGCCGCTGCCCGGCCTGGTGGATGGCGCCGCGCCTGGTGGCGCTGCGCGGATCGCATCTCGATGCGCGTCGTCCGGTCGCTGACGCGGAAGTAGCCAACCGGCGGCATCGAGGGCGCCGGTTCTTCCTGTGTTCCTGCAGGTAACAACCAAGTCCAGCAATGAAGCAGTGCACCGTGTTGCCTGATCCGGGTGCGGCTGCGCCCGTGCCCGGCATCGGGCGTGGTCTCGTCGGTTCGGGGGATGCCGGCCGCAGCGTCAGCGCGCGTCCTGCCACTTGGCGCGGGAGGAGCGGCGAAGCGTCGCTGTGTCTGAATCCCCTGAACGTGGCATGTCTTGAAGTTGTAAAACTTGTGTGAGCCGAGTCTGTCGTAGCGCTGACAGCGTTGTCAACACCCGTTTCACACGATTTTGACGATTGCAATCGAGCCTGGCCGGGGTAGCTTTCCGGAGGCTTTCGCGGCCTGTCGGAGGCCTGCGCTAGGTGCTTGTCTACAAAAGAAAACATCGCCCGGGGCGGTGGCGGGATCCGCGCCGAGGTCGGGAGGCCCCGCCGCGGCAAGGGCTGCCGGGTTAATCGACGTGTGGCAAAAATTTGTGCGATGCGGCGAAATTTTGCGACGGGTGTTCACCCATGCAATGTGTCTTTGTGGTCGACCATACGCGCTGCAAGGCGATCCGCCCCATGACGTCGGCCTGGTGAAGACAAAACGACAAACTGGTGAAATTCATCTTGACAACGTTGTCAAGGTGGTCCGACACTCGATCAATAGGCCGAATCGGCGTGCGCCTGCTCTGGCGCAACGGGAGAAGACGTGTCCGCAAGCAGTTCATCAGTGGCAGCGGCCGTGCCGCGCGCCGAGCCCTTCATTGCTGCCGATGTCGGCGGAACCCATGTCCGGATCGGCCTGGTCGCACGCGCTGCAGGCGCTGGCCCGGCGCCGTCGGTCGACGTGCTGGACTATCGCAAGTATCGCTGTGCCGACTATCCCGGCCTGGCCGAAATCATCGGCGAGTTCCTTGCTCAGGTGCAGGGGCCGAAGCCGACCCGCGGCGTGATCGCCAGCGCCGGTTATGCGCTCGAGGATGGACGCGTCATCACCACCAATCTGCCGTGGACGCTGTCGCCGCCGGAGATCCGCGAACGGCTGGGCCTGAAGGCGCTGCATCTGGTCAACGATTTCGAGGCGGTGGCGTATGCCGCGGCGTCGATGGACGCCAGCGAAGTGCTGCATCTGACCGGGCCGCGCACGGCGCAGCGCGGGCCGGCGCTGGTGATCGGCCCGGGCACCGGCCTCGGCGCCGCGGTATGGATCCCGACCCACGGCGGCGCCGTGGTGCTGGCCACCGAGGCCGGCCACGCCGCGCTACCGATCGGCAACGACCTGGAAATGGCCTTGGCGCAGCGGCTGCTGCGCGACCGTTCCTATGTGCCGATGGAGCATTTCCTGTCCGGCCCGGGCCTGCTCAATCTCTATCGCGTGTTGTGCGAACTGCGTGGCGCCACGCCCGCGCTTGCCGTACCGAGCGACATTACCGCGGCCGCGCTGGCCGACAACGATCCGCTGGCGCACGAGGCGCTGTCCGCGTTCTGCGGCCTGCTCGGCAGCGTGGTCGGCGACATGGCCCTGCTGTACGGCGTGCAGGGCGGCATCTATCTGGCCGGCGGCTTCCTGCCGCAGATCGGTGCCTTCCTGTCCGCCAGTCCGTTCGTCGAGCGCTACTTGAACAAGGGTGCGATGCGTCCGGCGCTGGAACAGATCCCGGTGAAGCTGGTCGAGCATGGCCAGCTCGGGGTGATCGGCGCGGCGAACTGGTTCCTGCAGCAGCGCCACTGAGGCGCCGGGCGCGGCTTCGCCGACACCGGGCGCGTCCGGCGGCTGGCATGCGCGCCGAGCGCATCGCGCAGGCTTGTGTGTGTCTAGGGCATGCCAACGGCGCCTGTGTCGCCGCCAGCGCGTCTACAGGGCACTGCTGATACGACGGGACCTGTCCTGTGGGGACGGCTTCAGGCGCGCCCCTGGGTCGCGGCTTAACCGCACCTCCAAACACTCCGTGACGCGCCCTGTAGGAGCGGCTTCAGCCGCGACGGGCGTTCCCGGTAAGCCTGTCGCGGCTGAAGCCGCTCCTACGCGACTACGTCATGCGTGGCAGAAGCAGGTTATTAGAGGTGCCCTACAGGCTGGGGCGCAGTCGCAGCGGGTAGCTGCATCCGTTCCGATACATACATATAAGTAGGAAGCGCGCCGACCGATGTCCAGGGGGCATCGCGTCGCCTCCCGTGGCGCGCCAACGCCCGCGGCGCTTCGGGCATCGCGTCGCCGTTTCCCTGATCGCGTGCGCGGACCTACAGGTCGCCGTGATGCGCCTGCAGTGCTGCGATCGCGGCCAGGCCGGCGGTTTCGGTGCGCAGGATGCGCGGGCCCAGGCGCAGGCCGACGAAGCCGGCCGCCTGCAGCGTGGCGCGGTCGCGCGGCGACCAGCCGCCTTCCGGGCCGATCGCGATGGCCGCTGCGCCGCCGTCGAGCTGCAGCGTGCGCAGCCGCTGTTCGCCCTGCGGATCGAGGGTGAGTTTCAGCGTCGTGGCGGCCACCGCCGCCGCGGCCTCGGCCAGCGCCAGCGGCGCGCTCAGTTGCGGCACGCGCGCGCGGCCGGACTGTTCGCAGGCCGAGATCACCACGCTGCGCCAGTGCGCCACGCGCTTGTCCACCCGCGCCGCATCCAGCTTCACTTCGGTGCGTTCGGCCCACACCGGCACGATCGCGGCGACGCCGAGCTCGGTGGCCTTCTGCAGGATCAGGTCCATCTTCTCCCCGCGCGCCACGCCCTGCAGCAGGGTGATCGCCAGCGGCGACTCGTTGTCCGTCGGTCGCGCCGCGGCGATGCGTACGTTGGCGTTGCGCTTGCCGGCCTGCAGCAGTTCGGCGTCGTAATCGCAGCCGTCGCCGTTGAACAGCACGCACGGATCGCCTTCGCGCAGCCGCAGCACGCGCAGCAGGTGGTTGGCGACGTCCTCCGGCAGCGTCACCTCGGCGCCGGCGTGCAGCGGCAGGTCCACATGGCAGCGGGTCAGGCGCATGCCACCGCCTCGTCGATCGCCGCCAGCGTGGTCTCGGCCAGCAGCGCCAGCTGCGCGGCGTCCACGCAGTACGGCGGCATCCAGTACAGCACGTCGCCGAGCGGGCGCAGCACCACCCCGCGTTGCAGCGCGGCGCGATAGGCGTGCAGGCCGACGCGCGCGGAGGCGGGGAAGGGCGTGCGCTTGTCGCCGTCGCGGGTGAGTTCGAAGGCCACCACCATGCCGGCCTGGCGCACGTCGGCCACGTGCGGATGCTCGGCGAACGGCGCCGACAGCGCGCGCATGGTCTCGGCGGTGCTGCGGTTGCGCGCGATCACGTCGTCCTCCTGCAGGATCCGCAGCGATGCCAGCGCCGCCGCGCAGGCCAGCGGGTTGCCGGTGTAGCTGTGCGAATGCAGGAACGCGCGCTCGCGGCTGTCGTCTAGGAAGGCGTCGTACAGGTGCTGGGTGGCCAGCACCGCCGACAGCGGCAGGAAGCCGCCGGTCAGGCCCTTGGACAGGCACAGCAGGTCCGGCATCACCCCGGCCTGCTCGCAGGCGAACAGGGTGCCGGTGCGGCCGAAGCCGGTGGCGATCTCGTCGGCGATCAGGAACGCGCCGTTGGCGTCGCACAGTTCGCGCGCCCGGCGCAGATAGGCCGGGTCGTGCATGCGCATGCCGCCGGCGCACTGCAGGCGCGGTTCCAGGATCACCGCGCAGATCTCGCCGGGATGGCGGTCGAACAGGTCGGCCAGCGCATCGGCGGCGGCATCGGCGCGTTCGCGCGCGCTCTGCCCGGGTGCGGCCTGGTAGGCATCGGGCGAGGGCGCGAACAGCGCCTCGGCCAGCAGCGGCGCGTACACCCGCCGGTACAGCGGGATGTCGCCGACCGCCAGCGCCCCGATGGTCTCGCCGTGGTAGCCGTTCTCCAGCGCGACGAAGCGGGTGCGTCCCGGCTCGCCGCGGTTCTGGAAATAGTGGAAGGCCATCTTCAGCGCCACTTCCACGCCGGCCGAGCCGTTGTCGGCATAGAACACCTTGGCCAGCGGCGCGCGGCCCTCCTGGCGCGGCGCCAGCGCCAGCAGCTGTTCGGCCAGCAGCACCGCCGGTTCGTGGCTGAAACCGGCCAGCATCACTTGTTCCAGCTGGGTGGCCTGGGCGGCGATGGCCGCGGCGATGCGCGGCTCGCCGTGGCCGAACAGGTTGGTCCACCAACTGCTGACCGCATCCAGGTAGCGGCGGCCGCCGTGGTCGATCAGCCAGGCGCCTTCGCCGCGGGCGATCGGCAGCAGGGGCAGGGTGTCGGGGTGCTCGCGCATCTGCGTGCACGGGTGCCAAAGCACGGCCAGGTCGCGCTGGCGCCACGCGTCGGCCATCTGTGCTGCGGTCAGGTCTGATAGCATTTCGCGCTCATGAACAGGTTCTTCGCTCCGCGCATTCTATCGACCGACGCCGCCCGGCGCCGCAGGGTGCCGGCGTGACCCGTCCGTTACCGATCATCCATGCGGTGCGCGAGCGCAGCGAATCGGCCACCGAGCGCCGGGTCGAGGAGCTGGACCTGGAGTTCAGCAACGGCGAACGCCGCGTGTTCCACCGGCTCAAGGCACCGGGCCATGGCGCGGTGGTGGTGGTGCCGATGCTGGATGCGCAGACCGTGTTGCTGGTGCGCGAATACGCCGCCGGCGTGCACCGCTACGAGTTGGGCCTGGTCAAGGGCCGCATCGATGCCGGCGAGACCCCGCTGCAGGCGGCCGACCGCGAACTCAAGGAAGAGGCCGGCTACGGCGCGCGGCAGCTGCGCGTGCTGCGCGCGATGACCCTGGCGCCGACCTACATGAGTCACCAGTCGTGGCTGGTGCTGGCGCAAGATCTTTATCCCGAACGACTAGCCGGCGACGAGCCGGAGGAATTGGAAGTGGTGCCCTGGAAACTGGCTGAATTGGATCAACTGATGTTGCGTGAGGATTTCTCCGAGGGGCGTTCGCTGGCGGCGCTGTTCATTGCCCGCGAGTGGCTGGGTCGCGCCGAATGATCCGTCTGACCAGTGATTTGCGCGAAACCGTGATCGCCATCGCCATCGATGCCGCCGCGGCGATCATGTCGGTCTACGCCACCGGCTTCGAGGTGGAGCACAAGGCCGACACCAGCCCGTTGACCCAGGCCGATCTGGCCGCGCACCAGATCATCGTCGAGGGCCTGGAACGGCTGACCCCGGACCTGCCGGTGCTGTCCGAGGAATCGGCGCAGATCCCGTGGGAGGTGCGCGAGCACTGGACCACCTACTGGCTGGTGGACCCGCTCGATGGCACCCGCGAATTCGTCAAGCGCAACGGCGAGTTCAGCGTGAACATCGCGCTGATCCACCAGGGCGCGCCGGTGTTCGGCGTGGTCCAGGCGCCGGTGGACGGCCGCGTCTGGCACGCGGTGCGCGGCGAGCAGGCGTACCGCCGCGAAGGCTTCCGCGATACCGCATTGAACACGCGGCGGCCGGCCACCGCGCCGCTGCGGGTGGCGGCGAGCCGCTCGCACCGCGATGCGCGCACCGATGCGCTGCTGCAGCGCATGGGCGAGATCGAACTGGTCGCACAGGGCTCCTCGCTGAAGTTCTGCCGGATCGCCGACGGCGACCTGGACGTGTACCCGCGCTTCGGCCCGACCTCCGAGTGGGACACCGCCGCCGGGCAGTGCGTGCTGCAGGCCGCCGGCGGCGCGCTGCTGGCCGCCGCCACCGGCAAGCCGTTCCGCTACAACCGCCGCGAATCGCTGCTCAACGGCGATTTCGTGGCGCTGGGCGATGCGGCGCTGCCCTGGCGCGACTGGCTGGGCTGAGCCGCGCCGCGAGCGCGCGCCGCACGGCGCGCGCTCTGCCACACTAGGCGGCAGGCGGCGACGGTGCCGTCGCATCGGACCCTGCCCGTGACTCCAGCCCGCTACGACCTTCCCGCCCTGCTCGACATCATGGCGCGCCTGCGCGATCCCGCGCAGGGCTGCCCGTGGGACCTGGAGCAGGACTTCGCCAGCATCGCCGCCTACACGATCGAAGAGGCCTACGAAGTGGCCGATGCGATCGATCGCCAGGACCTGGCCGGGCTGAAGGACGAACTCGGCGATCTGCTGCTGCAGGTGGTGTTCCATGCGCAGATGGCGCGCGAGCAGGGCGCATTCGGCTTCGACGACGTGGTCGCGGCGATCTGCGACAAGATGGTGCGGCGCCACCCGCACGTGTTCGGCGACAGCCAGGTGGCCGATGCCCAGCAGCAGACGCTGAAGTGGGAAGAGATCAAGCGCGCCGAGCGCGCTGCCGCCGGCGAGCGCGACGGCTCGGCACTGGCCGGCATCGCGCGCGGCCTGCCGGAATGGCAGCGCGCACTGAAGCTGCAGTCGCGCGCGGCGCGGGTCGGCTTCGACTGGCCCGGCCCGGCGCCGGTGCTGGACAAGGTGCAGGAAGAGCTGGAGGAAGTGCGCGCGGAACTGGCGCATGGCGCCGCGGCGGATCCGGCGCGGTTGCAGGACGAGATCGGCGACCTGCTGTTCGTCTGCGCCAACCTGGCGCGGCACGCCAAGGTCGACGTCGGCGCCGCGCTGCGCCACGCCAACCACAAGTTCGAGCGCCGCTTCCGCGCGATGGAGCGGTTGGCGCAGCAGGACGGTGGCGCGCTGGATGGCCTGGGCCTGGCGCAGCAGGAGGCGTACTGGCAGCGCGCCAAGGACGAAGAACGCGCCGCGGCCGGATGAAGACCCTGCTGCTGTTCGCGCTGACCGCGGTCGCGGAAATCGTCGGTTGCTACCTTCCTTATCTCTGGCTGCGCGAACAGCGCAGCGCCTGGCTGCTGTTGCCGGCCGCAGGCAGCCTGGCGGCCTTCGTCTGGCTGCTGACCCTGCACCCGGCCGCCAGCGGCCGCGTCTATGCGGCCTACGGCGGCGTCTATGTCGCTGTTGCGCTGCTGTGGCTGTGGACCGTGCAGGGCATGCGCCCCACGCGCTGGGACCTGCTCGGCGCCGGCCTGTGCCTGGCCGGCATGGCCGTGATCATGTTCGCGCCGCGGCAGGCCTGAGGCCGCTCCCACAGGCGCTCGCGGCGAACGCGGTGGGTGTCCTGTGGGAGGGACTTCAGTCCCGACGCATTGCGTCATCGGAAAGCGCGCCACATTGCGCGTCGTGGCCGCATGACAGTTGAGCCCCCGCAGGACTCGTCCCGGCGTGATGGGCGGTGCCTTGCGGCCGCGAGACATGTCTTCTTCGCACCGCGGCAGGGCTGAGGCAGCTCCCATAGGGACTTGCGGCGAACTCGGCCTGTGCACTGTGGGAGGGACTTCAGTCCCGACGCATTGCGTCATCGGAAGCACGCCACGTCGTGCGTCGTGGCCGCATGGCGGTCGATTCCCACAGGACACGTCCCAGCGTGATGGGCGGTGCCCTGAAGCCGCGAGACGCGTCATCGTTGCGCCGCGGCAGGCCTGAGGCCGTTCCCGCAGACGCTTGCTGCATCGCGGACATGCCTGGTGCGGCGCTGCCCTCTCCTGCATGAGTACCCCCAACGTCTGCACCCGCGTGCCATGGCTGCGGGCTGCGAGCGGACGCCCACGTTCCCGGCGTATGCTGGACGCCTGCGTCGCCTCGGGAGGGCCATCGCATGCGCCGTTTCGCCAGCTTTCGCGAGTTCTACCCGTTCTATCTGAGCGAGCACCGCCATCCGCTGTCGCGGCGGCTGCATTTCGTCGGCAGTCTCGGCGTGCTGGCGAGTCTGCTGTTGGCGCTGTGCACCGGCCAGCCGCGCTGGCTGTGGGCGGCGCCGGTCTGCGGCTACGGCTGCGCCTGGATCGGCCATTTCGTGTTCGAGAAGAACCGCCCCGCCACCTTCAGGCACCCGCTGTACTCGTTCGCCGGCGACTGGGTGATGTTCAAGGACATGCTGCTCGGCCGCATCCGCTGGTGACCGGCGCCTGCGCGAACGCTCGCTATACTGCGGATTCGATTCCTTTTCTGGTTAATGGAGCAACCTGATGCCGTCCACCTTCTTTCTCACGCTGGTGATCCTGTTCTTCGGCGTGGTGGTGCTGTTCAAGACCGTGCGCATGGTGCCGCAGGGATTCCAGTGGACGGTGGAGCGCTTCGGTCGCTACACCCACACCCTGTCGCCGGGCCTGCACTTTTTGATTCCGTGGGTCTATGGCGTGGGCCGCAAGGTCAACATGATGGAGCAGGTGCTGGACGTGCCCAGCCAGGACGTCATCACCAAGGACAACGCGGTGGTGCGCGTGGACGGGGTGGTGTTCTTCCAGGTGCTGGATGCCGCCAAGGCCGCGTATGAAGTGTCGAATCTGGAGATCGCCACCATCGCCCTGGTGCAGACCAACATCCGCACCGTGATCGGCTCGATGGACCTGGACGAGTCGCTGAGCCAGCGCGAGACCATCAATGCGCAACTGTTGAACGTGGTCGACCATGCCACCAATCCGTGGGGCATCAAGGTCACCCGCATCGAGATCCGCGACATCCAGCCGCCGCGCGACCTGGTCGATGCGATGGCCCGGCAGATGAAGGCCGAGCGCGAGAAGCGCGCGCAGATCCTCGAGGCGGAGGGCTCGCGGCAGTCCGAAATCCTGCGCGCCGACGGCGAGAAGCAGGCGGCGGTGCTGGAGGCCGAAGGCCGCAAGGAGGCCGCGTTCCGCGACGCCGAGGCGCGCGAGCGCCTGGCCGAGGCCGAAGCGCGGGCGACGGCGATGGTGTCCAAGGCGATCGCCGAAGGCGACGTGCAGGCCATCAACTACTTCATCGCGCAGAAATACGTGGAGGCGTTCAAGGAACTGGCCACCGCGCCGAACCAGAAGTTCGTGCTGATGCCGATGGAGTCCAGCGGCATCATCGGCTCGATCGCCGGCATCGCCGAACTGGCGCGCGAGGCGTTGAACAAGCAGGCCACCCCGCCGGCAGTGCCGCGCGTGCCGCCGCGCACCGGAGTCTGAGCCATGCGCGTTGAGGTAGTGGCCTGGGGTGCCCTGACCTTGCTGCTGTTCGCGGCCGAAGCGCTGGCGCCGGGCGCCTTCATGCTGTGGATGGGCTTCGCCGCCGCGGCGGTGTTCCTCGCCGTGCTGGTGCTGCCGGACATCTCCCTGCTGCTGCAGGTCGGCGCGTTCGTGGTACTGAGCTTCGTCTCGATCCAGGTGTACCGCACCTGGTTCCGCAACCGCGGCCGGACCAGCGACCAACCGCTGCTCAACCGCCGTGCCGAGCAACTGATCGGCCGCGTGGTGACCCTGGACCAGCCGATCCAGGGCGGCCGCGGCCGCGCCAAGGTCGACGACGCCTTCTGGGTCGTCGGCGGCCCCGACCTGCCGGCCGGCAGTGCGGTGCGCATCGTCGGCGTGGACGGCATGACGCTGCTGGTCCAGGCGGCTTGAAAGCCGGGATTGGGGATTCGGGATTGGTGCCGCGAGTGCGCGGCACCTCTGCCTTCCCAATCTTCCTGCGCGTAGGAGCGGCGATCAAGCGCGAGTCCTTCGGCTCAGGACGGCCGCTCTTGCGAATCCCAAATCCCGATTCCCCAATCCCCGGCCCTTCTGCGGGTCGCGGCTGAAGCCGCTTGTGTCAAATGAGGGTCTATCGTTGTAGGTGAGAGCGGAGTGCGGCAGGCCGTTTAGCCGCAGTGCCAGCAAGCACGAGTAGGAGTCAGCGCCGCCGCACCCCGTATCTCCTGCCTCATCAGCCCGAACAGTTGCCCGAGTCGCGAGCTCGAACTCCACAAGCATGGGCATCGGCAGGAGTGCTCTCGTTCCTGAGTCTACTGCGGAGAACGTCTATGCGGCGCTATGTCGGGATCGATGTATCCAAGGCCGAACTGGTCATTCATGTCCTGCCGGACGAGCAGGCCTGGACCCAACCCAATACGCCACAGGGGCAGCGTGTGCTGGCCCAACGCCTGGTGGAGCTGGGCTGCGAGCGGATCTTGCTGGAAGCCAGTGGCGGCTACGAACATGCCGTGCTGCGGGTGCTCCGAGAGGCGGCCCTGCCGGCAGTGCGGATGGCCGCCGATCGTCCGCGCAAGCTAGCCCAAGCCTTGGGCCTGCAGGCCAAGACCGACGCCCTGGACGCGCGCCTGCTGGCCATCGCCGCCCAGCACATCCCGACCACGCCCACGACCGTGGTGCCCGAGCACCAGCAGTCTCTTCGCGAACTGTTGGACCTGCGTGCCACCCTGGTGGGCCAGCGCGATGCCCATCGGCGGCGCCTGGAACACATCACCAGCGCCAAGGTGCAACACCGCTGCCGAGAGGTGATCGCCCTGCTGAACCAGCAGATCCAGACATTGACGCAGGAGATCGAGCAGCAGGGCAAGACCTGCTCGAGCTTGCCCAAGGTACCTGGGCTCGGCACGATCCTGCGCGCAGTGCTGGCCGCGCGGTTGCCAGAGCTGGGCACGCTGCCGCCACGCAAGCTCGCCGCCCTGGTCGGGCTGGCCCCGTTCAATCACGACAGCGGCTGCTGGAAAGGCCAACGTCGCATCAAAGGCGGCCGTGCCGACGTGCGAGGCGTGCTGTACATGGCCACCTGGGCCAGCATCCGCGCCAAATCCCCCTTGGCCAACACCTACGCGCGCTTGCGCGCGGCCGGCAAGCCGGCCAAGGTCGCCATCGTCGCCTGCATGCACAAGTTCCTGCGCTGGCTCAATGCCATCGCGCGCGATCAGGCACCGTACGCTCCTCCGGTTATCGCTGGGGCATGACAGTTGACTCCTACAGCAGCGGCGATCAAGTGCGAGTCCTTCGGCTCAGGACGGCCGCTCTTGCGAATCCCAAATCCCGATTCCCCAATCCCCGGCCCTTCTGCGGGTCGCGGCTGAAGCCGCTCCTACGGTAGCGGCGATCGAGCGCCAGTCCTTCGGATCCAGGACAGCCGGTCTTACGATTCCCCATTCCCGATTCCCCAATCCCGGCTCCCTGCCAGCGATAATAGGGGACTTTTCTCACGGACCCGCGCCATGACCCAGAAGACCATCCTCAACGACAGCCACCGCGCCCTCGGCGCCAAGATGGTCGACTTCGGCGGCTGGGACATGCCGATCCACTACGGCTCGCAGATCGACGAGCACCACCAGGTGCGCCGCGACGCCGGCATGTTCGACGTCAGCCACATGACCGTGGTCGACCTGCACGGCGAGCAGGTCCGCGCGTTCCTGCGCCACCTGCTGGCCAATTCGGTGGACAAGCTGAAGGTGCCGGGCAAGGCGCTGTACACCTGCATGCTCAACCCGCAGGGCGGGGTGATCGACGATCTGATCGTCTATTACATGTCCGATGCGTTCTTCCGCCTGGTGGTCAACGCCGCCACCCGCGCCAAGGACCTGGCCTGGATCGGCGAGCAGGCGCAGGCGTTCGGGGTGCAGGTGCGCGAGCGCGACGACTACGCGATGATCGCGGTGCAGGGACCGAACGCGCGCGCCAAGGCGATCGGCTTGCTGCGCGAGCAGGACCGTGCCGCGGCGCAGAAGCTCGGCCGTTTCGCCGCGCTCGAGGCGACCTCGGTCGACGGCGTGCCGCTGTTCGTCGCGCGCACCGGCTACACCGGCGAGGACGGCTTCGAGATCGTGCTGCCGCAACAGCAGGCGCCGGCGTTCTGGGAGGCGTTGAGCGGCGCCGGGGTCAAGCCGGCCGGCCTGGGCGCGCGCGACACGCTGCGCCTGGAGGCGGGCATGAATCTGTACGGCCAGGACATGGACGACACCGTGTCGCCCTACGAAGCCGCGCTGGCCTGGACCGTGACCCTCGACGAGGGCCGCGACTTCATCGGCCGCGCCGTGCTCGAGGCGCAGAAGGCCGGCGGCGCGCCGCGGCAGATGATCGGCCTGGTGATGGACGAGAAGGGCGTGCTGCGCCACGGGCAGAAGGTGCTGACCGCGAACGGCGACGGCGAGATCCTGTCCGGCACCTTCTCGCCGACGCTGGGCAAGGCGATCGCCTTCGCGCGGGTGCCGGCCGGCGAGCCGGGCGCGGTGCGCGTGGACATCCGCGGCAAGGAAGTGCCGGTGCGGGTGGTCAAGTTCCCGTTCGTGCGCGAAGGCCAGGTCCAGCCCGGCGTGCTCGGCTGAGTTCCGTCCGCCGCGCGCGACTTCTTCCCTAAGCTCGCGGTTCGCTACACTAGACCCCCATCCTCGATACCGTCTTCTTCCGGAGCAGCCCCATGAGCGAGATCCCTGGCGACCTCAAATTCCTCAAGTCCCACGAGTGGGCCCGCGTCGAGGGCAACGGTCGCGTGACCATCGGCATCTCCGACCACGCCCAGGGCCTGCTCGGCGACCTGGTCTACGTCGAGCTGCCGAATGTCGGCGATCACGTCGAAGCCGGCAACGGCGTGGCGGTGGTGGAGTCGGTCAAGGCCGCCTCGGACGTGTACAGCCCGCTGAGCGGCAAGGTGGTCGAGGTCAACACCGCGCTGAGCGACAAGCCGGAGACGATCAACGAGGACGCCTACGGCGAAGGCTGGATCCTGGTGCTGGAAGCGGACGACGCCGAGCAGTTGAACGAACTGCTGTCGCCGGACGAGTACGCCGAACTGCTCGAGGAGGACGGCCACTGAGCCGACCGCCCGTCGCGACACCCGAACCGGCCGCCCAGTGCGGCCGGTTTCTTTTTGGGCGTCGCGCGCCGCGGTCGCCGCGTCGTCGGCGGGTCGGCTCGCCATTCTCCGCATCGCCATCCCGGCAACCCGTCGCCGACGTCGCGGCGCACGCCAATGCGAAGACCGCGTGAGGTCGGTGCCGGCCAGCAGCGCGGGGGCAACGTGTTCGCCACGCGCTGCGGCGGTCGCTGCGCGCGAGCTGCGCAGCGCTCGGTGCCTGTCTCCTGGCGCGGCGCAGGAGCGGGTCGGGATGCACGCACGGTGCGGGTCGGCGAGGAGCGGGAGAGGCGATGTGGCGCGCACCGCGCACGTCGCCGATGCGCGACGGCGAGGTGCGTGCCGGCGCCAGTCGACGATCGGTGCGACCTGCGCCGGTCGACGCGCCACGCGACCACGTCGAGGAAGGCATGACGTGGAGGCGGGCGAGGGGTGTCGTCCGCGTTGCGCTGTGTCGGCGGCACATGTGCAGGTGGTGTCGCGATGGCGCGATGCGCCGCGTCTCGGCGACGCGCTACGCGATGCATCGCACGCCTAGTGGCCGCCGCACGACGCGAAAAAGTTTGCGCACTTTTGCGCATTTGCACTTGCGCGATGCCGGAACCGCACGCGGCCGCGAAATTTTTTTTCAGCTAGCGGACAGGCTGGCGCGCACGCCTGACGTTCCCGTCGACGCGCCGCCGATGCCTGTCCGCAGCGCGAGGGCGGCACCGCGTCGTTACAGAAAACGCGGAAATTTCCCTGCTTTTTTTGCATGCGTCGTTTTCCCCGCGACGCCGGCAGCGGCGATCGGCGCTGCCGGCACGGCGGTCGGCGCGGCATGCCGCGGTCGCGCGGCGCGCACCAGTCGAAAAAAAATTGCGCGGAAGTGTTGACAGTAAAAAAAACCGTGATTAGGTTTCGCCCAGCAGACGTTGCTGCGCAAGCGAGTGAATCGGATCGACATCAAAACGCGAAGCACAACTTGGACATCCGCCAGGAACCCGAAGATGGTGGAGTTGGAGTCGCTTCCCTCCGAGAAACGCAACGTCTCCCCTGGCATCGCACCCGTATCGACATCCGGTACGGGTGTTTCTGTATCCGATCCGGCCCGCAGCGCGCGCCGGCGGTTCCCGCAGGCGGAGCATCGCCGCGAGGTTGCTTTAACTGGGCATTTTCAATCCATAGTTCACTGACGAGGAGCCATCCCATGGCCACGAAAAAAGCTGCGAAAAAGCCGGCCGCTAAGAAGGCGGTCAAGAAGACTGCCGCCAAGAAGCCGGCAGCGAAGAAGGTTTCGGTAAAGAAGGCGGTCAAGAAGGTCGCCAAGAAGGTGGCCAAGAAGGTCGCCAAGGTGAAGAAGGCGGTCAAGAAGGCCGTTGCCAAGAAGGCGGTGAAGAAGACCGCGAAGAAGGCCGCCACCAAGAAGACCGCGAAGAAGGCCGTCGCCAAGAAGGCGGTGAAGAAGACCGCGAAGAAGGCTGCGACCAAGAAGACCGCGGCGAAGAAGACGGTGAAGAAGGCGGCTGCGAAGAAGCCGGCCGCGAAGAAGGCCACCGCCAAGAAGACCGTGGCGAAGAAGAAGCCGGCCGCTCGCAAGAAGAAGGCCGCTCCGGTCGCGCTGCCGGCCACGCCCGCGCCGCTGATCTGATCCATCCCGATCGCTGTTCCTAGACTCTCTCCCCGGTGCCCAGCGGGGAGGGAGTTTTTTATTTGCGGCGTCCTGCCGTGCGCGCTCGCAGCCTGCGTTGTGGGAGGGACTTCAGTCCCGACGCGAGAGTGCCTCCGCCCGACGATCCCTCGGCATCCGTCTTCTCGATCCACGCACATGGTCCTCCGTGCCCTGCTTGCCAGGTCGCGAGGTGGACATCGCGCCTGTGCTTATCGCATCGGCAACGGGCGCGGCTCGCCGCGTCAGCTCCGTGCCGCGGCCGGCGCCTGCGGGGAGGGCCACGCGTCCACCGGATCTCCCTGGCATGCAGGTGCTGCCTCGGCAGCCACGTGAGTACCGGGAGGAGCCGACAGTCGGCTTCGGCGAATGACTTACGCGACAGCGATACTTGGGTCACGACACGACGGTAGGCGGCAGCCAAGGGCGGCGCATCGCGTTCAATGAACCGACCCAGACGTGGATCGACCGATCACCGGGATCGGGGCCGCTGCGGCAACCGCGACGCGCCTGGCATCCGTTGA
Organism: Xanthomonas sp. NCPPB 901; assembly: GCF_056725085.1. Taxonomy (NCBI): domain Bacteria; kingdom Pseudomonadati; phylum Pseudomonadota; class Gammaproteobacteria; order Lysobacterales; family Lysobacteraceae; genus Xanthomonas; species Xanthomonas sp. NCPPB 901. The sequence goes on from NZ_CM161511.1 coordinate 1,605,415, forward strand.
CCCGGCCAAGGGGGGGGGCGTGCGCAACGCGCCAGCGCGTCGTGCCGGGACGGTCGACACCTCATCGCTCTTTCCGCGCATTGCGTGGACCACGGGGATGCTCCAACCACCTGCTTTCGCGACACTCGAGCCGGATGCAGCTTTTCCGTAGGAGCCAACTGTCATGCCCCAGCGATAACCGGAGGAGCGTACGGGGCCTGATCGCGCGCGATGGCATTGAGCCAGCGCAGGAACTTGTGCATGCAGGCGACGATGGCGACCTTGGCCGGCTTGCCGGCCGCGCGCAGGCGCGCGTAGGTGTTGGCCAAGGGGGATTTGGCGCGGATGCTGGCCCAGGTGGCTTCAGCCGCGACGGACATTCCCGGTAATGCCCGTGGCGGCTGAAGCCCTCCTACGGGACACGTCTCGTCGTCATTGGCGGTGCCCTGCAGGCGCGATCTGCGCATGCGCGCGGCCCAGCGCACGCGTGCGACAGTGCACCGGGCTGCCGGCACGCTGGCGGCCGCCTGCGGCGACGCGGGGTGCCGTGCCCAGCGTTGCGGGATCGTGGACGCCGCCGAGAGGACGCGGTGGGCGCCCCTGCACGCGATCGTGGAGGCGACGGCGCGCCAGCGCCGTGCTTCACGCGGGGCGCTCGGACAGCCGCTGTCGTCGGGGCGACGCAATCACTGATCGCGCGGCGCGGCATGACGTCGGCCGTTGCAGCAGCATCGGGTGACGCGATCGCGCGCCGTATCGCTGCGTTGTCGCAACTGCGACAGGGCGGCGTCCCAGCGACGGCGCAGGGTGGGGGCTGCGCAGCGCAGGTCAGCGGCGCAGACAGCAGAAAGGCGGCTTGCGCCGCCTTCTGCGAGGATGCCGCCGGCGCGCGCGCTCAGTGCGGCGAGGCCACCGACTTGGACGAGGACGCGCCCTTCTTGTCCTTCGGGTCCGGGCGCTCGGCCATCAGGTTGTCGCTGCCGAAGTCGGTGTCCACGTCCAGCCAGCGCTGCGCCGGCAGGCCGATCGCGCGGTCGAGCACGGTCGGCAGCAGGCCCGAGGGCAGGCCGCTTTCGCCGTTCCACAGAATCGCCACGGCAAAGTCGCGTTCCGGCACCAGCGCGATCAGGCCGCGGTAGCCCTGTACCGCGCCGGCATGGAAGATCACCTGGTGGCCGGAGTAGTCGAACACGCGCCAGCCCAGTGCGTAGCTCGCCGAGTTGACCCGGGCGCGGCGCCAGCCCGAGCGCATCTCGCCCGGGGTGAGGATCAGCGGCGCGTGCAGCGTCGCCAGCAGCGGCTCCGGCAGCACGTCGGGGCGATGCCCGGTCTGCGCGATCAGCCACTGCGCCATGTCGCTGATGCTGGCGTTGACGCCGGCGGCCGGCGCCAGGCGGTAGTAGGTCGGCTTGGGCGTCAGCGAGACCCAGCCGTTGCGGCTGCGCACGTGCGGGCGCGCCCAGCGCGGGCTGGCCTGGATGCCGGCCAGGCCCATGCTGGCGTCGTTCATGCCCAGCGGCTTGAAGATGCGGCGTTCCACCGACTGCTCGTAGAAGCTGCCGGACGCGGCGAACACCACGTCGCCGATCAGGCTGAAGGCGACGTTCTGGTAGGCGTAGCACTCGCCCGGCGCGCACTTCAGCGGCGCATAGGCCAGCTTGTGGCTGAGGGTGTAGTAGTCGAGGTTGGATTCGACGTCGCGGTCGTAGGCGTTGAAGGTGAGGCCGACGCGGTGGCTGAGCAGGTCGGCGACGTTCAACTGGCGCGTGGCCACCGGGTCGCTGAGCTGGAAGCCCGGGACATAGTCGACCACCTTGCTGTCCCAGCGCAGGGTGCCGTCGTTGACCAGCAGGCCGGCCATGGTGCCGGCGAACGCCTTGGACAGCGAGGCCAGGCGGAACACGGTGTGCGCATCGACCGGCTCGGGGCGGTTGACGTCGGTGACGCCGTAGCCGCGCGCGCTGAGCACCTGGCCGTTGTGCACGATGGCCATCGCCAGCCCGGGCACGCGCTCGCCGTAGGTCAGTTGTTCGGCGGCCGACTCCAGTGCGGCCACGTCGAAGCCCCTGGCCAGCGGCAGCACCTGGCTCTGGGTCAGCGACGCGCGGTAGGGCAGCGGCTGGGTCGGCGAGGTGTAGCGCGTGGCTTCGGTGTGCAACGGCGGCGGCAGCGGTTGTGCGGGCGCCGGCGTCTGTGCGGTGGAGGACATCGCAAAGGGCAGCAATGCCCCGAGCAACCCGGTTGCCACCGGTCGAAGGAGCCGGTGCCTGCTGTTCTGTGTCATTGCGCCTGAGGCCTGTGAGGTGCTGCCGGCAACGATTCTAGCGCCGGATTTCTCGAATGCACAAACTGGGAGAAGATGAATAGGCATCGCCTTGATCCTGCTGGGGATTTCCCGTGTCGGACGGGGGTTGCGCGGACCTGCCGGCGGGGCGATGGCGGGACTGCGGCGGACGCCGATGGACATGCAACTGGCGTGCCGCGCCAGGCGTACTTAGCCCCTCGCCCACCGGGAGAGGGGGTGGGGTGAGGGGGTGCCGCCCAGCAACACCGAGACCTGCTAGCGATGGTCGGCAAATCGCCGCCGCGCCACGACGCGCCGCGCAGCGCCCGCTTCACCCCTCCCGCAGGACGGTACGCCCGCGGATCAGATCGGCGGCGCGTTCGGCGATCATCATCGTCGGGCCATTGGTGTTGCCGCTGACCAGGCGCGGCATCACCGAGGCATCGACCACGCGCAGGCCGTCGAGACCGCGCAGGCGCAACTGCGGGTCGACCACCGCCTGCGCGTCGCTGCCCATCCGGCAGGTGCCGATCGGGTGATAGATGGTTTCGGCCTTGGCGCGGATGAAGGCGATCAGCCCGGCCTCGTCCAGATCCTCGCGCGCCGGCAGCAGCGGTGCGCCGCGCCAGGCGTCGAACGCGGGCTGCCGCAGGATGTGCCGCGCCAGGCGCGCGCATTCCACCAGCATGCGCAGGTCGAAGCCGTCGGGGTCGCTGAGGTAGTTGGCCTGGATCCGTGCCGGCGTGCGCGGGTCGGCGTCGTTGAGCGCGATGCGGCCACGGCTGCGCGGTTGCAGGTGGCAGGCGTGCAGGGTGAAGCCGTCGCCGGGCAGGCGGCTGCGGCCGTGGTCGTCGAGCATGGCCGGCACGAAGTGCAACTGGATGTCGGCGCGCGCGTCCGGGGCCAGCGGCGAGCTGATGAAGCCGCCGGCCTCGGCGATGTTGCTGCTGCCGGCGCCGCGGTGCCCGCGCAGGAAATAGTCGAAGGCGATCTTGGCCTGGTTGCGGCGGTCGTAGCTGATGCCCGGGCGGGTCCGGTACAGCGTGCAGACGTCCAGGTGATCCTGCAGGTTGGCACCGACTTGCGGCTGGTCCAGCTGCACCGCGATGCCGTGGCGGCGCAGCGCGTCGGCCGGGCCGATGCCCGAGAGCATCAGCAACTGCGGCGAGTTCACCGCGCCGGCGCTGAGCAGCACCTCGCGCGCGGCGCGCGCCTGCACCTCGCGGCCGTCCTGGGCATAGGCGACGCCGACCACGCGCCCGCCCTCGATCAGCAGGCGCAGCACCAGCGCGTCGGTGACCACCTGCAGGTTCTCCCGCGCGCGCGCCGGCGCCAGGTAGGCGACCGCGGCCGAGCAGCGTGCGCCGTCCTTCTGGGTGACCTGGTACAGGCCCACGCCCTGTTGCCGGGGGCCGTTGAAATCGGGGTTGTGCGGAAAGCCCGCCTCCTGCGCGGCGGCCACGAACACGTCCGAGAGCGGGTTGTGGTAGCGCAGGTCGGAGACGTGCAGCGGGCCGTCGCCGCCATGCAGCGCATCGCCGCCGCGGCTGTTGCATTCGCTGCGGCGGAAGTAGGGCAGCACGCCGCGCCAGTCCCAGCCATCGGCGCCGCCGCTGGCCCAGTCGTCGTAGTCGGCGGGCACGCCGCGCACGTAGCACATCGCGTTGATCGAACTGGAACCGCCCAGCACCTTGCCGCGCGGCCACCACAGGCGGCGGTCGTCCAAGGCCGGCTCGGCCTCGGTGAGGTAGTTCCAGTTGAGGCGGCGGTTGTTGGCCAGGCGTGCCAGGCCAGCGGGCATGTGGATGAAGGGATTGCGGTCGCGCGGGCCGGCCTCGATCAGCAGCACCTTGCAGTGGCGGTCCTCGCTCAGGCGGTTGGCGAGCACGCAGCCGGCCGAGCCTGCGCCGATGATGATGTAGTCGTACACCCGCGGTGTCCCTTGAGTTCCTGGCGCCGACGCTAGTTGCCGAGGATAGAGCATATGCTCGGCGCGGCCCGCGGCCGGCCGCGGCGCGCGTGCGGCACGGGATGCGAGGGCCGCGCGCGCTGGCGGTGTTGCGGTGCATCAGCTACCGTGCGCGTTTTCCGACCCCGAAAATCGCCGATGTCCCGTTCCTGCGCCAGGGTCCGCCGCCGATGAGCGCCGCCCCGCATGCCCCCGGCGCGCTGGCGCGGTTGCGCGGCGCCCTGCGCGATTCGCCGCCGCTGGCGTGGGCGTTCCTGTACTTCTTCTCGCTGCTCAGCGGCTACTACGTGCTGCGGCCGGTGCGCGAGGCGATGGGCGCCTCCGCCGACGTGGCCGCGGTGTTCCCGCCGGCGATGATCGCGTTCTTCGCGGCGCACGGCATGCCGCTGAAGGAGTTCGCGCTGCAGGTGCTGTTCACCTGCACCTTCCTGATCATGCTGTTGCTGCAGCCGGTCTACGGCGCGCTGGTCAGCCGCTATCCGCGGCGGGTGTTCCTGCCGGTGGTGTACGGCTTCTTCATCGCCACGCTGCTGCTGTTCTACGTGCTGTTCGACAGCGGCGTGCCCGGGCGCGGCATGGCCTTCTTCCTGTGGATTTCCGTATTCAACCTGTTCGCGGTGGCGGTGTTCTGGAGCTTCATGGCCGATGTCTTCAGCAATGCCGAAGCGCGCGCCTGCTACGGCTACATCGGCGCCGCCGGCACGCTCGGCGCGTTCCTGGGGCCGGTGATCGCCAGCAGCCTGGTCGAGCGCATCGGCATCGCCAACCTGATGCTGGTGTCGGCCGGCTTCCTGGTGATCAGCGTGATCTGCCTGCTGCGCCTGCGGCTGTGGGCGGTGGCACGCGAGCGCGCGCGCGGCGTGGCCGGCGGCGAGGTGCCGATGGGCGGCGACGTGCTGGCCGGGTTGAAGCTGATCGCACGCGAACCGCTGCTGCGCTGGCTGGCGCTGATGTCGGTGTTCGGGGTGGGCGTGGGCACCTTGCTGTACAACGAACAGGCGGCGATCGTGCGCCGCCTGTACACCGATGCGGCGGCCAGTACCGCCTTCTACGCCAGCATCGACCTGGCGGTGAACGCGCTGACCCTGGTCCTGCAGTTGCTGGTCACCCGCGCGCTGCTGTCGCGCTTCGGCATCGGGCCGGCGCTGCTGATCCCCGGCTGCGCGATCCTGCTCGGCTACTCGGTGCTGGCGGTGTCGCCGCTGCCGATGCTGGTGGCGGTGGTGCAGGTGGTGACTCGCGCCGGCGAGTTCTCTCTGGCCAAGCCGGCCCGCGAGACCCTGTACACCCGGGTCGGCCGCGAATGGCGCTACAAGGCCGGTGCGGCGATCGATACGGTGATCTACCGCGGCAGCGACCTCAGCTTCGCCTGGCTGTACAAGCTGCTGTCGGGATTCGGCTCGCAGGTGGTGTTCGTCGCGGGCGTGCTGGCCGCGTCCGGCATGACCTTGGGCGCGTGGCGGCTGCTGCGCGAGGCGGCCAAGCTGCCGCCGGAACGCACGCCGCCACCGTGAGCCGGCGCAGCGTGGCAGGGGGCTGGTCGCCCTTCGGGACGGTGGCTATGCTGGCGCCCTGTCTCCTGTGCCGGATAGCACGATGATCCTGTTGGCTTCGATCCTGGTGGGCGCGGTCGCGCTGCTGCACCTGTACATCCTGGTGTTGGAGATGGTGCTGTGGACGCGCCCGCTGGGCATGAAGGTGTTCCGCAACAGCCCGGAAAAGGCGCAGGCCACGCGCGTGCTGGCGGCCAACCAGGGACTCTACAACGGCTTCCTCGCCGCCGGCCTGGCCTGGGGTCTGCTCGCGCAGCGGGTCGACGTGATGCTGTTCTTCCTCGGCTGCGTGGTCGTGGCCGGCCTGTACGGCGGCTGGAGCGTCAGCCGCCGCATCGTGTTCGTGCAGGCGCTACCGGCGGCGCTGGCGATCGTCGCGGTGCTGCTGGCGTACTGAGTCGCCGCCGCGCACGCGGCGCGTGCGATCTGCGTGCGCCGGCCCGCGCCGAGCGCCTCGTCATTCGCTCCAAGAAGTGTCGCGTAGGAGCGGTTTCAGACGCGACGGGCGTCACCGGGAACGCCCGTCGCGGCTGACGTCGCTCCTACGGTGAACGGGCGCCTTGCATCTACTTGATTGGGCGCGTGCGATGGTCGGTGTCCTCGCGCCGCACCGGCATGTCCGGCGGCGCGCGCCGTGCCGGCGCATGGTCGCCGCCAGCCGATCCGCGAGGCGCTGGACCGGTCGGCCGACGTGCGGCAAGACCCCGTCCTTGGTGGCGTCCGCTGCCGGGATCGCCACCGGACCCTCAAACGCACGACGGCGGACCGAAGTCCGCCGTCGTGGGTGTCGCATGGCCAGGACGATCAGGCCGCTTCGCGCGAATGCCCATCGTCGGTCGCGGCTGCGGCACGCTGGTAGTAGCTCGCCGAGCGCAGTTCGTCGGTGTCGAAGTCGTCGACGCTGATCGTGTCCATGGTGATCTCGCGCAGCTCCTCCAACTGACGGCGCTCGTCGGCCGACAGCACGCCTTCGCGCACCGCCTCGTCCAACTGCGAGGCGAAGTCCAGCGCCTCGATGCCCTTGCTCTTGAGCGCCTTCAGGAACTTGCGCTCCACCGGCTCGGCCAGCACCGCCTTGGTCAGGTAGCTGGCGATGCGGCCGCCGGGGTTGTGCTCGCACGGGGTCAGGAACACGCCCTGGCCCAGGCGGTCGCGGGCTTCGTTGGGGGTCATCAGCAGCGCGGCGACGCGGTGGCCCAGGCGGTCGCCCGGCGCCTCGGCACGGCGGCCCCACGGAAAGATCAGCGCCCACATCAGCCAGCCGACCGGACGGATCGGGAAATTGCGCAGCGCCGCCGACAGTGCCAGCTCGATCTTGTGCACGCTGTCGTGGAAGGCCCAGGCCAGCAGCGGCTGGTCGGTCGCCGGCGCGCCGTCGTCGTGGTAACGCTTGAGCATCGCGCTGGTCATGTAGATGTGGCTCAGCACGTCGCCCAGGCGCCCGGACAGCGACTCCTTGAACTTCAGCTTGCCGCCGAGCATCAGCATCGACACGTCGGCCATCAGCGCCAGGTTCGCCGAGTAGCGGTCGAGCTTGCGGAAGTAGCGGCGGGTGTAGGCGTCGCCCGGCGCGGCGCCGATGCGCGCGGCGGTCAGGCCGAACCACAGCGAACGCACCGCGTTGGAGATGGCGAAGCCGATGTGGCCGAACAGGTTGCGGTCGAACTCGTCGACGCCGGCCTGGTGGTCCGGGTTGCCGGCGGCCTTCATCTCCTTCATCACCCACGGATGGCACAGGATCGCGCCCTGGCCGAAGATCAGCAGGCTGCGGGTCATGATGTTGGCGCCTTCCACGGTGATCGCGATCGGCGCGGCCTGCCAGCTGCGGCCGGCGAAGTTGCGCGGGCCGAGGATGATGCCCTTGCCGCCGACCACGTCCATCACGTCGCTGATGACCTCGCGGCTCATCGTGGTGCAGTGGTACTTGGCGATCGCCGACGGCACCGACGGCACGTCGCCGCGGTCCACCGCCGCGGCGGTGGCCTGCGACAGCGCGCTGATCGCATAGGCCTTGCCGCCGATCCGCGCCAGCGCTTCTTCCACGCCTTCGAAGCGGCCGACCGACAGGCCGAACTGCTTGCGGATGCGCGCATACGCACCGGTGACGACCGCGCCGAACTTGGCGCCGCCGCTGGCGGTGGAGGGCAGGGTGATCGAGCGGCCCACGGCCAGGCACTCGTTGAGCATGTTCCAGCCCTTGCCGACCATCTCCACGCCGCCGATCAGCTGGCTCAGCGGGATGAACACCTCGCGGCCGTGGATCGGCCCGTTCTGGAACGGCGAGTTCAGCGGGAAGTGGCGGCGGCCGATCTCGACCCCGGGGGTCTCGCGCGGCAGCAGCGCCAGGGTGATGCCGATGTCCTTGGTGTCGCCGATCAGGCCGTCCGGGTCGTACATGCGGAACGCCAGGCCGACCAGGGTCGCCACCGGGGCCAGGGTGATGTAGCGCTTGTCGAAGGTCAGCTTGACGCCGAGCACGTTGGCGCCGTTCCACTCGCCCTTGCAGACGATGCCGTAGTCGGGGATCGAGGTGGCGTCGGAGCCGGCGAACGGACCGGTCAGGCCGAAGCAGGGCACTTCCTGGCCCACCGCCAGGCGCGGCAGGTAGTAGTCCTTCTGCTCCTTGGAGCCGTAGTGCAGCAGCAGTTCGCCCGGCCCCAGCGAGTTGGGCACGCCGACGGTGGAGCTGACCACGCTCGAGACCGAGGCGATCTTCTGGATCACCTTGTGGTGGGCCAGCGCCGAGAAGCCGAGACCGCCGTATTCCTTCGGAATGATCATGCCGAAGAACTTGTTCTTCTTGATGAAGCTCCACAGCTCCGGCGGCAGGTCGGCGTGGACGTGGGTGATTTCCCAGTCGTTGGTCATCCGGCACAGCTCTTCGACCGGGCCATCGAGGAAGGCCTGCTCTTCGGCGGTCAGCTGCGGCTTGGGATAGTTCAGCAGCTTCTGCCAGTCCGGATCGCCGGTGAACAGTTCGCCTTCGAAGCCGACCGAGCCGGTCTCCAGCGCGATGCGCTCGGTCTGCGACAGCGGCGGCAGCACCTTGCGGAACACCTTCAGCATCGGTGCGGTGAGCAGCGGCTTGCGCACGAACGGCAACAGCAGCGGCACTGCGACCACCGCCAGCACGACGGCCGCGACGATGGTGGCGACGTGGCTGGCGCCGAGCAGCCAGCACGCGACCAGCAGGGTGGCGCTCAACGCGGCCCAGACGGCGAGCCGCATGCGGTGATAGGCGGCGAACGCGCCGGCCAGCAACAACACGAGGAAGGGGGCAATGATGCTCATGGGCGTGCTCCGGGGAGGTACTCGGTGACGGCGGACGATGCGCCGGCGCTGGCCGGTGGCAGGGCGTCCAGGTAGTGCAACACAGTGGCGGTAAATGCGGCGTTGTCGTCGCCGGCCAGCATATGCGTGGCCTCGGGCAGATGCGCATGCTGCGCGTGCGGCACCAGCGACAGGAATTCTTCGATGGTCTGCGGCGTGACCAGGTCGCTGCGCCCGCCGCTGATCAGCAGCAGCGGGCACTGCACGTGCGCGGCGGCCTGCGCGATCGCGCCCTGGTGCTGTTCGCTGTCGCGCGCCAGTTCCTCGACCAGGCGCGGATCCCAGTGCCAGTACCAGCGACCGTCGGCGTGCTGGCGCAGCACGCTGCGCAGCGCCTCGGGCGACTTGCGCGCGCGCTGCGGCAGGTAGGCGGCGATGGCGTCGGCCGCGGCGTCCAGGGTGGCGAAGCCCTGCGGATGCGCGGTCATGAAGGCGAGGATGCGCTCGACCCCGGCCGGCTGCCAGCGCGGGGTGATGTCCACCAGCACCATCGCGCGGAACAGGCCCGGCCAGCGCGACTCGGCGATCAGCCCGAACAGCCCGCCCATCGAGGCGGCCACCAGCACAGGGGGCGGCGACATCTCGCCGGCGACCACAATCAGGTCGTCGGTGAACTGCTCGCCACGATAGGGCAGGTCCGCCGGGTTGCGGGCCGAATCGCCATGGCCGCGCGCGTCGTAGGCGACGCTGCGGTAGCCATGCGCCTGCAGCGCCGCGGCGGTCGCCGTCCAGGCGTGCCGGGTCTGCCCGAAACCATGCGCGAACAGCACCGATCCGGCCTCGCCGGGACCGGTGACGGTCGCGGCCAGCGTCAGCTCGCCGGCGCCGGACAGGGCGGCCGAGACGGCATGCGGGACGGTGGCGGCAGCGGAAACCATACGAGATAGTATGGTCGCCCTGCGCGGCATGTCAATACGATGCAGTATGGGTGCGAAAAGCCAATGCTGCCGGGCATTTGCGCCGGCCTTGTGAAGGCCACATACTGCAACCGACGTCCCCGTATGGTTAAATCCACGGATGAATACCGCGCCCGTTCCTTCCTCCGACGACGGCGCCGCTTCCGGCGGCGGCCGCAACAACCGGCTCAGCGCCGAAGACTGGGCGCAGGCCGCCCTGGACCTGATCGCCGAACAGGGCGTCAGCGCGGTGGCGGTGGAGCCGCTGGCGCGGCGCCTGGGCGTCACCAAGGGCAGCTTCTACTGGCACTTCCCGTCGCGCGATGCGTTGCTGCAGGCCGCGCTGGAGCGTTGGGAACTGGTCGAGCAGCAACAGGTGTTCGGCAGCCTGGAAGAAGTGCCGGATCCGCGTACGCGGCTGCGCGCGCTGTTCCAGCTGGTCGCGCACGAGGTCAAGCCGCACGTCATCTACAGCGAGTTGCTGAAGGCGCTCGACCATCCCGCGGTGCGGCCGGTGATCGACCGGGTCTCGCAGCGGCGCATGGAGTATCTGATCGCCTCGTTCCGCCAGTCCGGACTCAGCCGCACCGACGCGCAGCACCGCGCGCGTCTGGCCTATGCCGCCTACGTCGGCTTCCTGCAGCTGTCGTTGCAATTGCACCAGCCCAAGCAGGCGCGCGAGGACTTCGAGGCCTACGTCGAACACGTCATCGTGACCTTGATTCCGGGCTGATGGCGCACGGTCCCGTCGCTGCCGACGCCCTGGAGGCCGTGCATCGGCACGTGGCCGCGGGCGACTACCGGGCTGCCGATGCGCTGTGCGAGCGCGCCTTGGACGCTGCGCCCGCCGATCTGGCGCTACGCCGCGCGCATGCGCTGCTGCTGATGGACAGCGGCGCGTTCGCGCGCGCCGCCCACGCCTGGGCGCTGCTGGCGGCGGCCGAACCGAGTGTGGAGGCATGCAGCCGCAGCGCGATCTGCCTGGCCCGGCTCGGCGAGCATGCGCAGGCCGTGCCCGCGTTCGAGCGCGCCTTGCAGCTGGCCGCCGACGCGTTCCTGGTACGGCTGTGGTATGCCGAAAGCCTGGAGGCGCTCGGGCGCCACGACGAGGCGCTGCCGATGTACTTCGCGGCGGTGCGCACGGCGCAGGCCAAGGGGCGCTGGCTCGACCAGGCCAGTACCGCGCCCGAATTACGGACGCGCGTGGTCGCCGCGATGCAGCGGATCGATCAGGGGCGGCACGCGTTGTTTGTCGCCGCGATCCAGCCGTTGCTCGATCGCTTCGGCGAGACCGCGCTGCGCCGGGTGATGGCGGCATTGCGCATCTATCTCGGGCTGCAGGCGCGGCCTGCGGACGATGGCCAGCATCCGACCTTCCTGTACGTCCCGGATCTGGATCCGTCGCCCTATCTGGGGGCTGCGCGCTTCCCCTGGTACGACCGGCTGCAGGACGCTGCCGCCGGGATCGTCGAGGAGGTGCACCAGGTCCTGGCGTCGCGGCAGTCGGTGCAACCGTTCCTGGATTTCAGCAACGGCGCGTCGCCGCAGGACTATCTCGTCGGCCAGCGCGGCGACGGCGCCTGGGATGCGTATTTCTTCTACCGGCACGGGCAGGCCTACCCGCAGAACCTGCAGCATTGCCCGCGCACGGCCGCCGCGTTGGCTCAGGTGCCGTTGACCCGGATCGACGGGCACGCGCCGGAGGTCTTGTTCTCGATCCTGGCGCCCGGCACCACGATCAAGCCGCACTACGGCGTGACCAATGCGCGCGTGGTGACCCACCTGCCCTTGATCGTGCCGCCGGACTGCGCGCTCGAGGTCGCCGGCATCGCGCATGCCTGGGAGGTCGGGCGCCTGGTCACCTTCAACGATACCTGCCTGCACCAGGCCTGGAACCGCAGCGAGCGGGTGCGGGTGGTGACGATCCTGGACACCTGGCACCCGGATCTGGACGAAGCCGAGACGCAGGCGCTGCGGCAACTGGTCGAGACGATCGGCGCGTTCAACCTGCGCGCCGGCGTCTGAGCGGCGCCGGCCGCGGTGCGCGTCGTGCGCTCCGCGGCGCAGCTCAGCGCTTGAACATGAGGTAGGTCGAAAGGATGTACTTGTCGTTGGAAACGGGCGGCTCGCCGACGTGCTGGTACATCCAGTAGGGCGGGAACATCAGCAGCCTGCCCGCGCGGGGCGCAGTTTCCACGTCGAGGTCGCAGAAGCGCGTGGTTCCGCCTTCGCCGACGTCGTTGAGGTACCACAGGAACACCAGGTAGCGCTCCGAGACCGCGTCGAGCGCGTCGAAGTGCGGCTGGAAGCGATCGGTGCCGCCCACCTGGTATTTCTTCAGGATCAGTCGGTCGATCGTCGGCCGGTACGGGATGGGCAGGGTCAGGCCCAGCTCCTGGTTGTAGCGGGCCAGGTAGTGTTCGATCCGGTCCAGGAAAAAGCCCAGGAAGGCCGGATCGGCCAGCTTGCCGACGTCCAGCTCGGTCCAGTTGCTCTCGGCGAGCGCGGCGTGGAGCGTGCTGCCGTTGCGCAGGTGGTGCGCGCGGGACGATTCGAACCCGTCGATCAACTGCTGGCAGAACGGGATGGGCAGCGCGTCGTCGTAGCTGCGGATGTAGTCGCTCAGCGCTTTCATGGGGTGCGCGCCTCCAGGTCATAGCCCCAATGTGTCGCGACCGGCTGCAGGATTGGCAGCGCACTGGCCAGCCAGGGCGCATAGGGATGCCAGCGTCCCACTGCGCGCTGGTTCACCGGTTCCACCACTTGCGCGTAACTGGGGGTGCTGATGTAGCCCTTGCGTGCCGCGTGCTGCGCGAAATCGGCCAGGAACCCGGCCTGGTCGATGCCCAGGAAGTCGCCGATGCGTTGCACCTGCGCAGGGAAATCGGCCACCGTTTCCTCGTACTTGAGGATCAGCAGTTGCGGCTGCAGCAGCGCCTGATGGTGGATCCAGAAACGCATCGCGTTCACGTAGCTCTTGGCCAGGCGCTCGAGCGTGGAGCACAGCACCATGAAGGCGGGCGAACGGAAGTTCTGCATGTAGCAGCTCAACAGCACGTCGCAGGGGTGGCGCAGGGCGAGGATGATCTTCGCGGCGGGGAACATGCGCATGATCACCGGCAGGCGCAACATGTTCAGCGGGTTCTTGTCGACCAGTTGCTGGCCGGGGGCCAGGGTCGCGACCTTGGCGACTTCCGCCCAGTACACCTGGCGCATTGCTGCGACCTGGTCCTGGTCCAGCGCGTCCAGGTCGTACGGGTAGCGCTTGCCCTGCGCCTCCATCCATTCGATGCAGCGCTGCAGGATCGCGCGTTCGTCCATCGACACGTAGCGCGGATGCGCATCGAGCATCTGTTCGAGCATGGTGGTGCCCGAGCGGGGAAAGCCGACGATGAACACCGGCGATGCGTCGCTGTCCGGCGCCGTGCCGCGCGGGTCCGTGGCGAACGGGTTGTCCAGCCACAGGCTGGAGATCTGCAGCGGTTCTTCGCCGGAGTGGGCGATTTCCGGAATGGTCTCGGCAGCGAGCTTGAACTGCAGGGCGTGCGCCTTCTCCAGCATGGCCATCGCCGCGGCGGGCTCGCCCTGCTTGTCGTCGATGCCGGCCAGCGCAAAGTAGGCGTTGGCCTCGATCTGCACCTGCGGTTGCAGGGCCAGCAGTTCGGTCGTGGCGGCGCGCGCGGCGGCGTAGTCCTTGCGGCGCAGCGCCAGCGCCGACTGCAGTTGCAGCAGATCGATGCGGGTCTGCCGGTCGTCCTGCGCGGCGAGAGCGCTCGCCTGCTGCCACAGCGTCTCGGCCTGCGTGATGCGATTGGTGCGTTCGTGCAGCTGCGCCAGGCGGATCAGGTTGGAGAGCGACGGCGCCTGGCCGCGCTGCGCCTGCGACAGCAACGCCTCGGCCTCGTCGGTTCTGCCGACCTGGATCAGCGCACCGGCCAGGTCCTCGCGCAGGTCGTCGGGCAAGTGCGGCCACACTGCTGGCGGCGGGAGCAGGGCGGCGGCCCGCTGCGCATCGCCGCATTCGAAGCAGGCGATGGCGGCGTGGATGCGTGCTTCCGGCTGTGCCGGATCCAGGTCGACCGCGTCCAGCAGGCGGTGCCGCGCACGCGCGATGTCGCCCATGTCCAGCAGCAGCAGGCCATGGTCGACCAGATAGTGGTAGGTCTGCGGCGCCAGGGCGAGCGCCTGCCGGTAGGCCTGGTCGGCGTCGGCATGCTCGCCAAGGGTACGCAGCGCCATGCCCAGATTGGCCCAGTGCGCCGACTCCTGCGGCTGCAGGCGGGTCAGGGTGCGGTAGTGCGTGGCCGCTCCGGCCACGTCGCCGCTCTGTTGCAGCGCCATCGCCAGCAGCGTGTGCCAGCCGGGATCGTGCGGTGCCGTGGCCAGTGCCTGCCGGCACAGGTCGCCTGCCGCGTCGGCCCGGCCTTGTTCGATGAGATGGATCGCGTATTGCAGCTGTGGTGCGTTCATTCCGGTCTGCCAAAAAAGAGGGCCGCGCGAATGCTTCGCGCGGCCCTCGTCGTCACGTCAGGAGCGGACTGAGCGAACTCAGAAGCTCATGCTGTAGCGAGCCCACAGGTAGCGGCCAACGGTGTCGAAGCTGTTCACGTCCGTGTTGGCGTTCAGCACGTTGTTCTGATACAGCATGGGCGGCTGCTTGTCGAACACGTTGTCCAGGCCCACTTCCACCTTCGAATTGAACCACGGCAGCGCGTAGTTCACGCTGACGCTGTGCAGGAAGTAGGAACCGTAGGGAACCACCACGTACGGCAGGCCGGCGTCGGCGCTGCGGTTCTGCGCCGGATCGGCGCTGCCGATGTCGAACGGACCGACGTAGCGCACGCGCCAGCTCGCGCCCAAGTCGCCCTTCTGCCAGTTCACGAACAGGCGGCCGCGGACACGCGAGTACAGGCCGTAGCTCTTGTTGTAGGTGCCGGCGATATGGGTCACCACGCCCGCCGGATCGGCCGGGTTGGTCTTGTTGTCGTAGCGCGCGATGTAGGTGCCGTCCAGGCCGAAGGTGTAGCTACCCCAGGCGGTGTCCGGCAGACGGTAGCGCAGCGCCAGATCCCAGCCCTTGGTATCCAGGCGGCCCAGGTTGACGATCGGCTCGCGGATGAAGTTCACCTGGCCGTCGGCATAGCGGTTGATGAAGCCGCAGAACGGGCTGTTGTTGTCGGTGTAGCAGATGTCGGCCACGGTCTGCGCATCGGCGCGGTTGATCGTGTCGTTCAGGTACAGGCGCCAGTAGTCCAGGCTGGCCGAGAAGCCCGGCAGCCATTCCGGGTCATAGACCACGCCCCAGTCGAACGACTTGCCCTGTTCCGGCTTCAGGTCGAAGCCCGCAGCGACCGAACCCGACCACACGCCGGTGGTCTGCGACATGCCGCTCGGGGTGATGCCGGTGGCGCCCGGGATGGCGGTCGCGCCGGCGCCGGCGCCGCACGCCGCTTCATGGTCGCGCGGGGTGCCGGTGCGGCCGTAGCCGAGGCAGGGATCGGCGAAATTCGGCGCATCGCCGCTGGCGCCGGCGTACAGGTTCTCGATCGTCGGCGCGCGGAACACCTCGGCGACCGTGCCGCGCAGCAGCAGGCTCTGGATCGGACGCCACTCCAGCTGGACCTTGCTGTTGGTGGTGTTGCCGAAGGTGTTGTAGTCCGAATAGCGCGAGCCCAGGGTCAGCGCCAGCAGGTGCGCGAACGGCACCTCGGACAGCAGCGGCACGTAAAGTTCGGCGTACAGTTCCTTCACGTTGTACTTGCCGCTCAGCGGGGTGCCGCAGGCTTCCTGCGAGATGAAGCAGTTGCCGTTGGCATTGGCGATGGCGATGTAGTCGACCGCGTTCTTCTGGTACTCCTCACGCCAGGACACGCCCACCGCCAGCTGCGTGGCGCCGGCCGGCAGCGAGAACAGCTCGCCGCTGGCGTTGGCTTCGAAGCTGCGCATCTGGTAGGTGGTGGAGTAGGTCGGACGCGCCTCGTACTTGCCGAGGGTCGCGATGGTCTGCGGGTCGTTGATGTTGAAGATGTTCAACGGGGTGCAGCCGGCGATCACCGCGCCGGCGCTGCCGCACTTGACCACGCCATCGGTGTCGCGGAACGACGGGCCCAGCGCGTCGCGCAGGCCGGCGTAGTACACGTAGCCGTAGCTGGTGTTCTCGCGGGTGTAGTGGCCGTAGTTCATGGCCGCGTCCCACTTCCAGGTGCTGTCGCCGACGAAGCCTTCCAGACCGGCCACGACCTGGTCGGTGATGGTGCTGTAGTAGGAACGGCGCTGGCCCAGCGAGGTGAAGCGGGTCAGCAGCTGGTTGTACTGGTTGCCGCCGTTGTCCGCACCGAAGTTGGTGCCGAACGGGTTGTAGAAGTTGTCGGCGGAGATCACCACCTTGTCGCCACGGGCGTCGAACGGCAGCGGCGCGATCGCGAAGTTGGAGCTGGTCTTGTTGTGGTAGACCTGGGCGAAGGCGTTGATGCTGTCGGTGATCTGATAGTTGGCCAGGAAGAACGCGTTGGTGCGCTCCTGCGGCGTCATGATCAGGTTGGTGGCCTGGTAGTTGAAGGAGTCGGTCGCGCCGGAGTAGCAGCGATAATCCCCCTGCGAGGCGCCGGTCGCACCGGGCTTCAGGGTGACGGTGGAGCAGCCGCCGTACTGGGGACGCAGGGCGGCCGGCACGGTGATGCGGCCGCGCGGATTGCGGCTGGAGCCGAGCACGGTGACCGCGCCGCTGTACAGGTAGGTCGCGTCCTTGGAGTACTTGCGGTCGGCGGAGGAGATGCCGTCGAACTTGTTGTAGTTCAGGCCGACCATGATGTTGCCGCGATCGCCGACCTGACCGAAGGTCAGCGAGCCGCCGCTGCGCGCGCCGTCGTTCAGATGCGTCGCCTGACCGTAGTCGACGCTGACCGCCAGGCCTTCGAAGTCCTTGCGCAGGATGAAGTTGACCACGCCGGCCACGGCGTCGGAGCCGTACACCGCCGAGGCGCCGCTGGTCAGCACTTCGATGCGCTCCACGGCGCTGGCGGGGATCGAGTTGACGTCGTTGTTGACGACGCGACGGCCGTTGACCAGCAGCAGGGTGCGCTCGTCGCCGAGGCCGCGCAGGTCGACCGAGGACTTGCCGTCGCCGCCGCCGTTGTTGACCGCCGGGGTGGCCGGCGCGCCGGACATCGCCGGCAGTTCCTGGACCAGGTCGCCGAGGGTCAGCTTGCCGGTCTGCTCGATCGCGGCGCGATCGATCACGACCACCGGGCTGGCGGTCTCGGTTTCAACGCGGGCAACGCGCGAGCCGGTGACCTGGATGGTGTCCAGGGTCTTGGACGCATCGTTGGAGGAGCTGTCCTGGGCCACGGCCGCGCCGGTGCTGAGCAACGCGGTGGTGCCGGCAGCGAGGGCGCACGCGATCGCGTCGCGCAAGCGATGGGTCTTGCAATTCATTGGCTCTCTCTCCGAAAGGTGTATGTCAGCTGAGTTCTCCTGCGGAGGCGCCGAAAAAGCGATGCCAAAAACCGCGGGGTAAGCCGATGTTAACTTTGTCTTCAGAGAAATTAAAGAGTCGTTAATGGGCGTGTAATTTCAGTGATGTATATCACGCTTGTTCAGGCAATAAAAAAGCCTCCGCGAGGAGGCTTTTTCGTTTCGGAACAGCACGTTGCCAGTGGCCGCTACAGATCCTGCTCGTAGCGCACGTAGGGAATGGTGCCTTCTTCGGTGCTGATGTTGTTCGGCGAGAACGGGTTCTTGCCGCGGGTGATGACGTTCTCGGCGCCGACGGTCAGCTGGCCGCTCCACGGGGTGCGCCAGGTCAGGCCCACGCCCAGGCCGGTCCACTTGCCGGGCTGGCCGGGGGCGTCGACGACACGGCCGATGACGTTGGCGCTGAACGAGCCGTAGCCGCCGCCGATGCTCAGGCTCTTGCTGTCCCAGCGGTCGAGCATCGCCGGGGTGGCGTCGGCGATCGGGACCAGGCGCGCCTTGGCGTAGGTGCCGCCGATCGAGACGAAGCCCTCGCGGCCGATGTTCTGCTGCGCGAAGACGGTGAGGTCGTTCTGCTCCATCCGCATCGACGGCGTCTTGTTGGCGCCGGCCAGCCAGGCGGGGAGGTTCTCGCGGCCGGTGCCGGCCGACAGCGACAGGCGCCCGCCGGGGCGGTTGAAGGTGGTGGTGGCGGCGACGTGGTGGCCGGTGGTGCCGTCGTCGTCGCCCAGGCTGGCCAGCATGCAGTGGCTGGCCAGCCCGCTGATGCTGCTGCCGCTGGCGCTGTTGCACAGCAGGCCCAGCGAGTCGCCGGAGGACAGGCCGAACGCGGCATCCAGGGAGTTGCGGCCGAAATGCCAGCGCGCGCCGACCGCCTGTTCGCCGGTGGGCTCCAGATACAACAGCGCCTCGACCTTGCCGCTGCCCTTGTTCCAGACCGGCAGCACGGTGCGGTCCTGGCCAGTGGCCGGCTTGTTCTGCGCGTGTGCGCCCGTGCTCGCCGCAAGGGCGATCAGCAGGGCGAGCGGTAGGCGCAGAAAGGGTCGCATCAGCAGTCTGAGACTTTGGGCGGGCACAAAAGTTCCCGCCGGGCAGGGTGGTCGATGCTAGTGGATTTATGTTTCTTTAACAAGTCGGACTCCCCGGTCGCGACGCGCGTTTCAGCTAGTGCAAGCGCTCCGAGGATGTCGGTTCAGCCTGCGTTACGGCAAACAATACGCCGAATTCCGTCAAAGGGAAGTCATAGTGCCGGCCGCAGAACTCGCAACGGATCTCAACTTGGCCGGTGGCCTCGGCGGCGGCCCGTGCTTCCTCCTCGCCCAGCGAGCGCAGCATCGCCGCCACCCGCTCGCGCGAGCACGAGCAGCCGAAGCGCAGCGGGCGGTCGCCCAGCAGTTCCGGGGTCTCTTCGTGGAACAGCCGGTGCAGCAGGGTCTCGGCCGGCGTCGCCAGCAGTTCGGCCTCGCCGACGGTCTCGAACAGCGCACCGGCTCGGTTCCAGCCGTCCTCGTCGCCGGCGTCGCCGGGCAGCTTCTGCAGCAGCAGGCCGGCGGCGTGGCTGCCGTCGGCGGCCAGGATCAGCCGCGTCGGCAACTGCTCGGACTGGCGGAAGTAGTCCTCGAAGGCCTCGTCCAGCTCGGCCGAGGACAGCGCCACCAGGCTCTGGTAGCGCTGCGGTTCGCGCGGGTCCAGGCCGGGGTTCTCGATGGTGATCGCCAGCAGGGCGTCGTCGCCGAGCGCGCGCAGGTCGCGCGGCGCGTCCTGGCCTTCGCCCAGCTGGACGATGCCGCGCAGCGTGCCGGCGGCGGTGCATTCGGCGAACAGGGTGCGCAGTGCGCCCTGGCTGCGCAACTGCACCGACAGGCGTCCGTCGACCTTGGTGTGGCCGGTGAACAGGGCCGCGGCGACGCAGGCCTCGCCCAGCAGTTCGGTGGCCGCGGCGGGGTAGCTGGCCGGCGCCAGGATCTCGCGCCAGGTGTCGTGCAGGCGCACGTGCACGCCGCGCACGCCGGCGTCGGGCAGCAGGAAGCGGGTCAGACGATCGTCGGAAGAATGCATTGCGGCCTCGCTGCGCATGGGAAGATGGCGACCGCACGATAGTGGATCATCACGGTGGACCAGGTCGAAGAACGCATAGGAATGGGGGCGGCGCGCCGCGATGCAAGTGGCGCCGCGCCGGCGCGTCCGCGCGCCAGGCGCTGGCGGCGCTGGGTGCTGCTGGCGCCGTTGGTCTTCGTGCTGGCGAGCTTGTCGCAGGTGCTGCTGCTGCGCTTCGTCGATCCACCGTTCTCGGCGATGATGCTGGAGCGCCAGCTGGGCGCCTGGGCCGGCGGCGACTGGTCGTACCGCATCGCCTACGACTGGCGCGATACCGCGCAGATCGCACCGAGCCTGCCGATCTCGCTGGTCGCCGCGGAGGATCAGCGCTTTCCCAGCCATCATGGCTTCGACCTGGACGCGATCGAGAAGGCGCGCGACCACAACGCGCGCGGCGGGCGCCTGCGCGGGGCCAGCACGATCAGCCAGCAGGTCGCCAAGAACCTGTTCCTGTGGCAGGGCCGCAGCTGGCTGCGCAAGGGATTGGAGGCCTGGTACACGGTGCTGATCGAGGCGCTGTGGTCGAAGCAGCGCATTCTCGAGGTGTACGCCAACGTGGCCGAGTTCGGTGACGGCGTGTACGGCGCGCAGGCGGCGGCGCGCAGCTTCTGGAACAAGGACGCGGCGCAGCTGACGCCGGCGCAGAGCGCGCTGCTGGCGGCGGTGCTGCCGGCGCCGCAGCGCTACAACGCCGCCCGTCCCGGCCCTTATGTGCAGGGGCGGGCCAACTGGATCCAACGCCAGACCCGGCAACTGGGCGGACCGGCCTATCTGCAGGCGCCGTAGGCTTGAAGCCCCTCTCCCCTCGGGAGAGGGGCTGGGGTGAGGGTGCGGCCGCACGTGCGCATTGGGGTTCGGCGGCAGGCGGACCCTCATCCGCCCCTTCGGGGCACCTTCTCCCGGTGGGAGAAGGGAGGAACTCGTCAGGCGATGCGCGGGCCGCTGGTGAACGCGCAGGCCGCTCCGTACCATCCGCCGATGGAATCCGAACGTCTCACCGTCGTCGTCACTGCGTTCAACGAGGCGCAGACCCTGCCGCTGCTGCACCCGCGCATCCTCGCCGCGCTCGATGGCCTGCCCGGGCTGGAGGGGCGCGTGCTGTACGTGGACGACGGCAGCCGCGATGCCACCTGGGAGGCGATCCAGGCGCTGGCCGCGTCCGATCCGCGGGTCGGGGCGTTGCGCCTGTCGCGCAATTTCGGCAAGGAACTGGCGCTGACCGCGGGCCTGGACTGTGTCGACCGCGGCGCGGCGATGCTGCTGGATGCCGATGGGCAGGATCCGCCGGAACTGATCGGGCAGTTCGTGGCGCACTGGCGCGCCGGCTACGACGACATCTACGGAACGCGCCTGGTGCGCGAAGGCGAGAGTTGGCTCAAGCGCGGCACCGCGGCGCTGTTCTACCGCGTGATCGGGCGCCTGTCGAAGACGCCGATCCCTGCCGATACCGGCGATTTCCGCCTGCTGTCGCCGCGCGCGCTGGCCGCGCTGCGGCAGTTGCGCGAGCGTCATCGCTTCATGAAGGGGCTGTTCGGCTGGATCGGCTTCCGCCGCCTGGCGGTGCCGTACCGACGCGCGCCGCGGCTGGCCGGGCGCAGCAAGTTCAGCCTGTGGCGGCTGTGGAACTTCGCCCTGGACGGCATCACCGGTTTCTCGACCGCGCCGTTGCGGGTGGCGACCTACGTGGGCCTGGCGACGGCGGTCGGCGCCTTCCTGTTCGCGATCTGGGTGGTGGTCAAGGCGGCGCTGTGGGGCGATCCGGTGGCCGGTTGGCCGACGATGATGGCGGTGATCCTGTTCCTGGGCGGCGTGCAGCTGATCGCACTGGGCCTGATCGGCGAATACCTGGGTCGTCTGTACGAGGAATCCAAGCAACGACCGCTGTACCTGGTGGACACCTGGCGTGCACCGGGCGAAGGAGTATGCTCGGCCATGCGATCCAGCGAACCGGGAGGCAGCGATGCGCACGGTACGGCAGGTCTTGAGCGAAAAGGGCAATGAGATCCACGCGGTCGCGCCGGACACGGCGGTGATCGAGGCGCTGCGGCTGATGGCCGCCAAGGGCATCGGCGCGGTGCTGGTGATGCAGGACGGACAGCTGTCCGGGATCCTGTCCGAGCGCGACTACGCACGCAAGGTGGTCCTGCAGGACCGCTCCTCGGCGACCACGCCGGTGCGCGACATCATGAGCGGCAAGGTGCACACCGTCGATTCCTCGCAGAGCGTGCAGCAGTGCATGGAACTGATGACCGGACACCGCATCCGCCACCTGCCGGTGGTGGACGCCGGCGCCGTGGTCGGCGTGATCTCGATCGGGGACCTGGTCAAGGCGGTGATCGAGGAGCAGCGCCAGGAGCTGGATCAGTTGCAGGAGTACATCAGGAGCTGAGGGGCTGGGAATCGGGAGTGGGCAATCGGGAATAGGAAATCAAACGCAGCGATCTCCTGACGCGATCTTGGGACATCGGTCGCCTGACAAGATCGACGCGCGCAATGCGCTTTTGATCCTGCCATTCCCTATTCTCGATTCCCCATTCCCGGCTTCAATGCCCGCACTGAATATCCTTGCCCGGCCCAGTCTCGATGGTGGCCAGCAGGGCGGCGGGCGGGGCGATGCTGCCCAGGGCCACGGCGATGGCGCCGCGTACGCCCAGGGCCTTGAAGTCGGGGCGGAAGCTGGGGTCCTTGAAGGTGCCGCCGACGCGCAGCGGCGAGCGCAGGGCCAGGATGCTGTGGTCCTTGGGTTGCGCCTTCAGCAGCAGGTCCAGGCGTTCCTGGCCCAGGTCGATGGTGCCGCTGCCGACCAGCAGGGTGTCGGTGCTGTCGAAGGCCAGTGCGCGCGAGGTCATTACCCCGTGCCGGACGCCGAAGTCGCCGAACGCGCAGCGCACCGGGATTTCGCGGTCCTTGGTCACCAGGTACTTCAGCGATTCGCCCAGATCCAGGCCGGCCAGTTCCATCACCAGGTTGCTGATGCGGCCCTTGCCCATGCCGACCGCGACGTTGCCGTCGGCGCTGCCGAGCATCTGCGCGATCGAGTTGCCGCTGCCGGTCAGTGCGATCTCGCCGCCGATCGCGCCGGCCGCCTCCTTGGCCAGCTTGCCGTCGGGAAACAGCTTTCCCAACTGCACGCCGCGGATCGACAGCTGCGCGCGGGTCTGCAGGGTGGGCTTGCGCGCGTCCATGCGGATGTCCGAGCGCAGGTCGCCGCCGGCCACGCCGAAATTCAGCGGCTGCAGCAGCAGGACGCCGTCGTCGAGCTTCAGGTGCGCGTCCATGTCCTCCAGCGGCAGCGACGGTGCATTGATGCGCTGCGCCTTCCAGCGCACGTCGGCATCCATCGCGCGCAGCTTGCCGAGGTCGTACGGGGTGGACGGCAGCACCTTGTCGGCGGCGGCCAGCTTGGCCGCCTGCGCCTTCTGTTCGGCATTGGCGGTCTCGCCGGCGCCGGTGCGCGGCGGCGCGCCGACGAAGCCGGCCAGGTCGTCGAAATCCAGCCGCTGCGAGCGCAGGTCGGCACGCAGGAACGGGCGCTGCCCGGCGGTGTCGATCTGCACCGTGCCGGCCAGGTCGCTGTCGCCGGCGCGGCCGCGGAAGTCCTGGTAGCGCCAGCGATCGCCGTCGCGCTGCAGGCGCCCGTCCAACTGGTAGGGCGGGGTGGACGGAATGGCGATGCCCAGCAGCGGATACAGGTGGGCCATGTCGGTGCCGGCCAGCTGCAATTGCAGGTCGAACACGCGCAACTGGAACGGGTTGGTCAGGGTGCCGCGCATGTGCGCGCGGGTGCTGCCGGCGCTGCCGCGCAGGTCGACGCGGAACGGATGGTCGCTCTCGCTCAGTTCCAGCGGCGAGGCGGTGTTGCCCTTGAGGGTGAAGGGATTGCCGCGCCAGCGGCCGTCGCCGCTGACCGCGATCGGCGGCGCGGCATCGCCATGGCGCCGCTGTCCGACCTGGCTGTCGACGGCGATGTCGATCTCGGTGCGCCCGGCCGGATCCTGGAAGCGCAGGTGTCCCTGCTGCACCAGCAGCGCGCCGAGTACGACCGGGCGGCCGCCGTCGGACGCGCCGAACACCCAGTTGCCGGGATGTCCGGCCGGCCCGGTCTCCAGCAACAGATCGGGCTTGGTCAGGCGGATCTCGGGGATGCGCACGCGGCCGCGCAGCAACGGCCACAGCGCGATGTCCAGTTCGGCGCGGTCGGCGCTGGCCATCTGCGCCTGCTTCGACCAGCCGGCATTGGCGAAACGCAGGCGATCGGCGCGCACGGTGACGATGCGGCCCAGGTCCACGTCCAGGTTGCCGTCGATATGGAAGGCGCGTCCGGTGCGTGCCTGCACCGCGCGTTCCACCGGCGCCTTGAACCAGTTCCAGTCGAAGATCAGGATGATGACGAGCAGGAGCAGCACCAGCGCGCCGAGCACGAACGGCCAGCGCCGCAGGCGGCCATCGTTGCGTCGCCAGGGCCAGGAGCGGCGGCGTGCGCCGGATGCGGAAACGGGTTCGCGAGCCATGCGGCCATCCTAGGCGGCCGCCGTGCACGGGGTGCGAAAGCGATCGGCCGCTTCAGAGCACCTGGCCGGTCACCGCGACGAAGTGGCAGACGCTGCCGGCGAGCACGAACAGATGCCAGATGGCATGGAAGTAGCGCACGGTGTCGCGCTGATAGAAATACGTACCCAGGGTGTAGAACAGGCCACCCGCCAGCAGCCAGCCCAGGGTCCAGACGTCGATGGAGCGCAGCAACGGTTCGATCGCGACCACGATCAGCCAGCCCATGGCGATGTAGAGGATGGTCGAGAGCAGGCGGAAACGGCCGGTGAAGAACAGCTTGAAGATCACCCCGGCCACGGCGATGGTCCAGATCGCCGCGAACAGGCTCCAGCCCCACGGACCGCGCAGGCCGATCAGGGTGAACGGGGTGTAGGTGCCGGCGATCAGCAGGTAGATCGCGCAGTGGTCGAAGATCTGCAGGCGCGCCTTGGCGCCGGGATGGGAAATGGCGTGGTACAGCGTGGAGGCCACGTACAGCAGCAACAAGGTGACGCTGAACACGATGGCGGTGGCCAGTTGCCAACCGTCGCCGTAGATCGCGGCGAGGGTGATCAGCACCGAACCGCCGGCCAGTGCGGCGATCGCGCCGAGGCCGTGGGTCAGCGCACTGGCGAGTTCGTCGCGCCAGTCCGTGGAAGGCTGCGCGTCGGCGTTCGAGTAGGCGGGCGACCGGTCTGCATCCATGGTCCGCAAGGTAGCGCAATTGCGAGCGGTTCGCATCCGCTGCGGCGCAGCACTGCGACACCGGTTGGGCGTGCGCTCAGCCGGCGCACGCCCATGGTCACACGGTGGTCATTCCATCGCCACGCTGTGCGCGTGTTCGCGGGTGGCGGCGAAGCGCACGTCCGGCGCGCGTTCCTGGGCCAGTTGCAGGTTGACCCGGGTCGGCGCCAGGTACACCAGTTCGCCGGCGGCATCGATGCCCAGGTTCATCGCGTTCTTCTCGCGGAACTCTTCCAGCTTCTTCGGGTTGTCGCAGTGCACCCAGCGCGCGGTGACCACGCCGACCGGCTCGAAGCTGGCGTCCACGCCGTATTCGTCCTTGAGCCGGTAGGCGACCACGTCGAACTGCAGGGTGCCGACCGCGCCGAGGATCAGGTCGTTGCTCATCAGCGGGCGGAAGAACTGGGTGGCGCCTTCCTCGGACAGCTGCGCCAGGCCCTTCTGCAACTGCTTGAGCTTGAGCGGGTCGCGCAGGCGCGCGCGGCGGAACAGTTCCGGGGCGAAGTTGGGGATGCCGGTGAACGACAGCGACTCGCCCTCGGTGAAGGTGTCGCCGATGGAGATGGTGCCGTGGTTGTGGATGCCGATGACGTCGCCGGGGTAGGCCTCGGCGGCGATCTCGCGGTCGCTGGCCATGAAGGTCAGCGCGTTGGCCAGCTTGACCTCCTTGCCGGTGCGCACATGCAGGGTCTTCATGCCGGCGGCGAAACGGCCGGAGCAGATGCGCATGAAGGCGACGCGGTCGCGATGCTGCGGATCCATGTTGGCCTGGATCTTGAACACGAAGCCGGTGAGCTTGTCCTCGCCGGCCTGCACCTGGCGGCCGGTGGTGGCGCGCGGCTGCGGCGGCGGCGCGTGCTCGGCGAAGAAGTCCAGCAGCGGCTGCACGCCGAAGTTGTTGACGCCGGAGCCGAAGAACACCGGGGTCTGCCTGCCGGCGCGGTAGGCCGCCAGATCGAAGGCGTGGCTGGCGCCCTGCACCAGTTCCAGTTCGTCGCGCAGTTCGGCCAGCATCTGCTCGCCGATCTTCTCGGCCAGGCCGGGCGCGTCCAGCGACGGGAAGATGGTCGAGTCCTGGCGGGTGAAGTTGCGGCCGGGCTCGTACAGGTGCACTTCGCCGGTCACCAGATGCACCACGCCCTTGAGGCGCTGGCCCATGCCGATCGGCCAGGTCACCGGCGCGCACTCGATGCCGA
This sequence comes from Xanthomonas sp. NCPPB 901, assembly GCF_056725085.1. NCBI lineage: Bacteria > Pseudomonadati > Pseudomonadota > Gammaproteobacteria > Lysobacterales > Lysobacteraceae > Xanthomonas > Xanthomonas sp. NCPPB 901. The sequence goes on from NZ_CM161511.1 coordinate 1,631,466, forward strand.
GCACCGTCTCCACCTCGTCGAGCAGGTCGATCGGGTCCTTGCCTTCGCGGTCGAGCTTGTTGATGAAGGTCATGATCGGCGTGTCGCGCAGCCGGCAGACTTCCATCAGCTTGATGGTGCGCTCTTCCACGCCCTTGGCCACGTCGATCACCATCAGCGCCGAGTCCACCGCGGTGAGCACGCGGTAGGTGTCCTCGCCGAAGTCGGCGTGGCCGGGGGTGTCGAGCAGGTTGATGATCTTGCCTTCGTACGGGAACTGCATCACCGACGAGGTCACCGAGATGCCGCGCTCCTTTTCCAGCGCCATCCAGTCCGAGGTGGCGTGGCGCGCGGCCTTGCGGCCCTTCACCGAGCCGGCCATCTGGATCGCCCCGCCGAACAGCAGCAGCTTTTCGGTCAGCGTGGTCTTGCCGGCGTCGGGGTGGGAAATGATGGCGAAGGTGCGGCGGCGCGCAGCTTCGGTGGCGACTTCGGACATGGGCGGCACGCCCGCAAGGGGCGTCATCGGCAACGGAGGAAGCCGGCGATTATAGCGGGCTTCCCGTATGTGCCGTTCAGTTGAGCAGCCAGGGATGCGGGCGCTTGCTGGACTGGCGGGCCACCAGGTTGTAGGCGATGACCATGCCGAGCAGCAGCAGGCTCCAGGTTGGTGCCAGCCAGTGCGGCGCCATGGCGCCGGGCAGGCCGACCTGGCCGATGCTGATGGCGCCCAGCAGCGCCAGCGTGCAGTGCGCCACGACCAGCGCCGACACGCTGCGCGGCCAGCGCAGGCAGGCCAGCAGGATGGTGCTGGCTAGCAGGGTCCCGGTCAGGGTGATCGACACGGTCAGTGGGTAGTAGGCGGCCGGGGCGTGTCTGAGCAGGCCGAGGAGCCAGGACAGGCCCAGCCACGGCAGCATCGCCGCGATCGCGCATTTCAACACCACCTGGTTGAACAGCGTGCCGATCTGCCCGGGTGCGCCCAGGCCGGGCAACAGCGCGCTTTCCATCAGGCCGAGGTTGCCGTGCTTGCGCCACAGCCACAGCCGTTGCAGGAATTTCGCGCTGGACAGGTTGGCCAGAACGTTGGCCAGGATCAGCGGCAGGGTCGGCGATTGCGTGCCCGCCAGCAACAGCGTCCACAGCAGCACCAGCGACGGCATGGCGAGGACGGCTAGCACGGTGGCGGCCACGCTGCCGGGAGCGAAGCCCGGGCCGAGTGCGAAGCGCATGGTGCGTTCTGGTGCGCGGTGCAGGTCCGAGGGAACGCTGGGGCGCGCAATGCCCTGCATCCAGGCCCAGTACCCGTTTTGCGATGCGACCACCTGCCTGATGGCGCCGTCGCCGGGCGGGCGTGGCTGCAGATTCATCCACAGCGGACGCAGCCAGGGTGTTAGCGCAACGGGGCGAGGCGAGTTGCCAAGGCGGTACGCGCACGTCGCGCCCGCGACACAGGCTGCAGCGACGGCCAGCATGGTGGTGCGCGGGTATGCGTCCAATGGGACGCCGACCCAGTAGTGCAGCATGAAGCCAAGAGGGGGCAGGCACAGCAACGCGGTACTGGACCACGCAGGCGCTGTTGCCAGCAGCAGCCCGCCGGACGCGCACAGTAGCAGCGTCGGTGCCGTCAGGCTGGGATCGCTGCCGCGCGGCGTGTAAAGCAAGACCGGCAACAGCACGGTGCCGGTCACCGCCCATGCGAACAGGCGCGCAAAGCGACGGCGTAGCCCTGGAAGGCGTAGGCGATGCGCCTGGTCGAGCAGGCTCAGCAAGCGTGCGCCGAGTCGTGCCCAGAGCAGTAGCACGATGGGACAGGTCAGCACCAGCGGCGATGGCGGATTGTCGACCCACGTCAGGGCGAACGCCGCAGCGATCACCCAGGGGTAGACCCATCTGGTCCGGCCGGATGCCGTGTATAGCAGACGCAGATCGGCGAGCGGGCGCTTCATCCCGCCACCTCGATGAACAGATCCTCCAGGCCGAGCCGGTCGACGCGCAGACCAGGCACGCCGAGCAGGGCGGAGGGCGGTTCGCTGGCATGCAGCAGTACGGCGATACCGCCGTCGGCGCTGTGGCGCCGCGCGAGTTCGCCGCGCAGCACGGCGTCGCCGAGCAGTGCGGCGGCCTTCGGCGGCAGCGTCACCCGCAGCACGCTGTCCTTGAGCTCGTCCAGCGGCTGGTCCAGCAACAGCCGGCCCTGGTGCAGGAACGCCACGCGCGAGGCCACGCGTTCCAGGTCGCTGACGATGTGGCTGGAGAACAGCACGGTGGTGCCGGCGTCGCAGGTTTCGGTGACGATCTCGCGCATCAGGTCGCGGCGTGCGACCGGATCCAGCGCCGAGGCCGGTTCGTCCAGCACCAGCAGCGCCGGCCGCGCGGCCAGCGCGCGGACCAGGGTCAGACGCTGGGCCTGGCCGGGCGAGAGCTTGCCGATGCTCTGGGTGCGGTCAAGTTCCCAGCGGCGCAGCAGCGTGTCCGCGCGCTGCGCGTCCCAGTGGGGGTAGAGCTGTGCGGCGAAGGCGAGCAGTTCCTCCACGCGCATCCAGCCGAAGGCCTGCGGCTGCTGCGGCACGAAGCCCAACTGCGCCTTGCGCGCATCGTCCAGGCGCAAGGCCGGGCCGCCGAACACCCGCGCCTGGCCGCGCTGCGGCTGCAGCAGCCCGAGCAGGCAGGCCAGCAAGGTGCTCTTGCCGGCGCCGTTGCGGCCGATCAGCCCGACCACCTCGCCGCGCGCCACCTGCAGGTCCACGCCCAGCAGCACCGGGCGGGCGCCGAAGGCCAGGTGCAGATCCTGCGCCGCCAGCGGCAGTTGCATATCCAGATCGGCCTGGGCTGCGGCCGCCATCACCACGCTACTCATCGCCAGTTTCTCCAAACAGGTGTTCAAGACGTTCGATCACGGAAGAGGACGGCAGGCCCAGTTCGCGGCAATGCCGGACCAGTTCCTGCAGACGCGGTTCGATCAGTTGCAGGCGTTGCCGCTGCGGCGCGGCGGCGGTCGCGGCCACCGCCATGCCGCGGCCGCGCAGGCGCTCCAGCACGCCTTCGGCCTCGAGCTGGCTGTAGGCGCGCGAGACCGTCATCGGGTTCACCGCGTGGGTGGCGGCGACCTCGCGGACCGAGGGCAGGCCGTCGCCCGGGCGCAGTTGCCCGGCGGCGACCAGGCGCCGGATCTGCTCGGCGATCTGCCGGTAGATCGGTTCCGGGGCGCTGGGTTGCACGTGGAGGTGGTTTGCATCCATGTGTATTAATACATCAATACACTTGGCGGATGTCAAGGCGTCTGCCGACGAACGGCGTGCCGGCGGCGGCTCAGGGCGGGTCGGGACGGGGGAAGTGCAGTTCGCCCAACGGGCCGGCCATCCGGAACGGCACCGACTCCAGGCGCAGGCCGCGGTTGAGCTGCAGCGCGAAATGCAGGTGTGGGCCGCTGCTCAGGCCGGTGTTGCCGGACAGGCCGAGGCGCTCGCCGCGCCGCACCGCCTGGCCGACCCGCACCTGCACGCCGCCGGCGGCCAGGTGCGCGTAGATCGCCATGCTGCCGTCGGCGTGCAGCACCCGCACCAGGTTGGCGGCCTGGCCCAGGCGCGGGTCGGTGCCGGACTCGCGGAAGTCGTCGCGCACCTCCATCACCACGCCCTCGCGTGCGGCCAGCACCGGCGTGCCTTCGGGCAGGGCGAAGTCCAGGGCGTAGGCGTTGGCCGGATCGCGGTGACTGAACGCACCGCCGAAGCCTTGATCGATGCGCACCGGGCGATCGGCGAAGGGGAGGGCGTACAGCACCGCGTCGGCATGGGCGCGCGGCGAACCGGGCACCGCCGCGATGTGCAGCCGGGCGCCGTCGCCGCCGGTCTCGGCCAGGTCGCCGGGCGGATACAGGCGAGCGACCACGCGGCGTTCGCCGGCGGCCAGCTCCACGGTCAGCGGCAGTGCGGGCACCGCGGTGAAGCCGGCGCTGTCGCCCAGCAGGCGGATCTGCACCGGGCCGCCCAGCGGATTGCCCAGCGCGATCTCGCGCACGCCGCCGTCGCGTGGCATCACCTGCAGCCAGGCCGGGGGCGGTTGCGGCACGGGCGGCGGGGCATTCCAGCGCAGCAACGGCTGCGCGGACGCGCTGGCCGCCGCCAGCGACAGGACCATGGCAAGCCAGCGGCGGGGGCGGCGTCGGCGCACGGATGCGGGAGGTGATGGGGGAAACGGAGTATGGCCGAGGCCGGAGATCGAAAAGTCATATCGCTTCATCCGAATAAAGAGATTGACACCGGCGAAAATCGCTGGCATCGTGGCGTCACCATCGAGACCGGCGGAGGGACAGGCCCTTTGATGCCGGGGCAGCCAGCGGACGCGCAAGCGCCCGTGTCGGTGCCAAATCCTGCGGGGACCCACGCGTCCGCCGAAAGATGGTTCGATCCATGCCCTCCGCATGGCGAACGCGAGCTCCGCGAAGCTCGATGGCCGTTCCTCCCTGGATACCGCCATGCGCCTCGTGAACTCGCCTGATCGCCCCACCTCCGCCATTCCGTCCCACGACCGCGTTGCCGCGCCGGCCGACGGCGTGCACGCGATGCGTGGCGAGATCGCGGTCGCGCTGCCGCTGCGCCACGCCGGCGTGCAACTGCTGCGCCTGCGCTACGAGTTGAGCGGTCCCGCGGGCGCGCCGGTGGTGTTCGTCGCCGGCGGCATCTCCGCGCACCGCCACCTCGCCGCCAACGCCACCTTTACCGAAAAGGGCTGGGCCGAAGACCTGGTCGCCCCGGGCCGCGCGCTGGACCCGACCCAGCGGCGGCTGCTGGCATTCGACTTCGTCGGCGCCGACGGCAGCCTGGACGCGCCGATCGACAGCGCCGACCAGGCCGACGCCATCGCCGCGCTGCTGGACGCGCTGGACATCCCGCAACTGCGGGGTTTCGTCGGCTACTCCTACGGCGCGCTGGTCGGCCTGCAGCTGGCGGTGCGGCATCCGCAGCGCCTGCAGAAGCTGATCGCGGTCAGCGGCGCACACCGCGCGCATCCGTATGCCGCGGCCTGGCGCGCGCTGCAGCGCCGTGCGGTGGCGTTGGGCCAGCTGCAGTGCGCCGAAAGCCACGGGCTGTCGCTGGCGCGGCAGTTCGCGATGCTCAGCTACCGCACCCCCGAGGAATTCGGCGAGCGCTTCGACGCCGCGCCGGAAGTGATCAACGGCCGCGTCCGCGTCGCCGCCGAAGACTACCTGGACGCCGCCGGCGCGCAGTACGTGGCGCGCACCCAGGTCAACGCCTACCTGCGCCTGTCCGAATCCATCGACCTGCACCGCATCGATCCGGCCGCCGTCGCCGTGCCCACGGTGGTGGTGGCGGTCGAAGGCGACCGCCTGGTGCCGCTGTCCGACCTGGTGACCCTGGTCGAAGGCCTGGGCCCGCGCGGCAGCCTGCGCGTGCTGCGTTCGCCCTATGGCCATGACGCCTTCCTGAAAGAAACCGATCGCATCGACGCGATTCTCGCCACCGCCCTTCGCCCCACCGGAGTTGCCGCATGAGCACTGCCCACGACACCGATCTGCCCTGTAGCACCGCCACCGCCGCGGTCCGTGCCGGCATCGACCGCGACACCGCCTACGGCGCGGTGACCCCGCCGATCGTGCTGTCGTCGAACTTCAGCTTCGACGGCTTCGGCAACAAGCGCCAGTACGACTACACCCGCAGCGGCAATCCGACCCGCGACCTGCTCGGCGAAGCGCTGGCGGAACTGGAGGGCGGCGCCGGCGGCGTGATCACCGCCACCGGCATGGGCGCGATCAACCTGGTGCTCAACGCGCTGCTGCAGCCCGGCGACAAGCTGGTGGTGCCGCACGATGCGTACGGCGGCAGCTGGCGGCTGTTCAACGCGCTGGCCAAGAAGGGCCACTTCGAACTGATCACCGCCGACCTGACCGATCCGCGCTCGCTGGCCGATGCGCTGGCGCAGGCGCCGAAGCTGGTGCTGATCGAGACCCCGTCCAACCCGCTACTGCGCATCACCGACCTGCGCTTCGTCATCGACGCCACGCACAAGGCCGGCGCGCTGGCGGTGGTCGACAACACCTTCCTGTCGCCGGCGCTGCAGACCCCGATCGCCTTCGGCGCGGACCTGGTGATCCACTCCACCACCAAGTACGTCAACGGCCACAGCGACGTGGTCGGCGGCGCGGTGATCGCCGCCGATGCCGAGCTGCACCAGCAGCTGGTGTGGTGGGCCAACGCGCTGGGCCTGACCGGCTCGCCGTTCGATGCGTTCCTGACCCTGCGCGGCCTGCGCACGCTGGACGCGCGCCTGCGCGCGCACCAGGAGAACGCGCAGGCGGTGGTGGAGCTGCTGACCACGCACGCCGCGGTGCGCCAGGTGTACTACCCCGGCCTGGCCTCGCATCCGGGCCACGCGGTGGCGGCGCGGCAGCAGCGCGGCTTCGGCGCGATGATCAGCTTCGAACTGGCCGGCGGCGAGGCCGAGGTGCGCGCCTTCGTCGATGGCCTGCGCTACTTCACCCTGGCCGAATCGCTGGGCGGCGTGGAGAGCCTGATCGCGCATCCGGCGACGATGACGCATGCGGCGATGACCGCCGAAGCGCGCGCCAAGGCCGGCATTTCCGATGGCCTGCTGCGCCTGTCGGTGGGCATCGAATCCAGCGCGGACCTGATCGCCGACCTGCAGGCCGGCCTGCAGCGCGCCCAGCGCGCTGGCGAGGCGCTGGCACGCAAACGGGTGGACGCGTGAGCAGCGGCCTGGCCGCTGCGCCGGCGGCGCCGCTGCGCACCGCGCCCGTCGCGGCAACCCCGCGGCTGGGCCTGCTCGGCACCGGCACCGTCGGCCGCGCCTTCGTCGCGCGCTACCAGGCGCTGCAGCAGCGCCGCCCCGGGTTGCCGACCTTCGCCTGGCTGGCCAATTCGCGCACCGTCGCCGCCTGCACGTTGACACCGGCGCAGGCGCTGGCCACGGCCAATGCCGCCCCGCGCGCAGCGCAGGCGGTGACGCTGCCGGACGACCTGGGCCAGGGCGACATCGTGGTCGACGCCACCGCCAGCGAGGCGGTGGCGCAGCGCCATGCCGAGTGGCTGCGGCGCGGCGTGCACGTGGTCACCGCCAACAAGCTCGGCCAGGGCGCCGCGCTGGCGCGTGCCGAACAGATCCATGCCGCGCGGCATGCGACCAGCACCCACTACGGCGACAGCGCCACGGTCGGCGCCGGGCTGCCGTTGCTGAGCAGCCTGCGCGCGCTGGTGGCCGGCGGCGACCACATCCACGCGGTGGAAGGCGTGCTGTCCGGGTCGCTGGCCTGGTTGCTGCATCGCTACGACGGCCGTCGTTCCTTTTCCGACTGCGTGCGCGAGGCCGCGGCCGCCGGCTACACCGAACCCGATCCGCGCGAGGACCTGTCCGGCGAGGACGTGCGGCGCAAGCTGCTGATCCTGGCCCGCGCCGCCGGCCTGCCGCTGCGCGCCGAACAGGTGCAGGTGGCGTCGCTGGTGCCGGCCGACCTGGCCGCGGTGCCGCTGGCGCAGCTGGATGCCGCGTTGGGACAAATGGACGCGCCGCTGGCGGCGCGCCTGGCGCAGGCGCAGGCCGAAGGCGCCTGCCTGCGCTTCGTCGGCCGCTTCGATGCGCACGGCGCCTCGGTGGGCCTGCGTGCGCTGCCGCCGACGCATCCGCTGGCCAGCGGTGCCGGCACCGACAATCGCGTCGCCATCCACAGCGACCGCTATCTGCAGCAACCGCTGCTGATCCAGGGACCGGGCGCCGGTGCCGATGTCACCGCGGCGGCCTTGCTCGACGACGTGCTGCGGATCGCGGTGCGCTGAGCGACGCAAGCGAGGCCCGCATCAGGTGCGGGCCTCGCGGTTCGGGCCGGGGTGATACCGACTGGCAGTCAGCGTGGGGGCAACGCGGCCCGCACGTCGATGCGTGCGGGTCACGCGGTGCGGCCGTCGCGCGCAGCGCGGCGGCCGGCACCTCAACTCATTGCAGCCCCTGACCCATGGTCTTCAGCAACTCGCCCTGGTAGTCGCCGCTGAACTCCCAGAAGAACGCGCCGCCCAGGCCCTGGGTCTTGACGTAGTTCATCTTCTCGGTGACCAGCGCCGGGTTGTCGTAGCTCCAGAAGGTGCTGCCGTCGTACTTCCAGTGCGCGTGCGCCTGCGCATCGACGTAGCTGCTGCCGGCGCGGCCGCGCAGCACCTTGTAGTCCTCGATCTCCGCCTCGTAGGTGCCCGGCGCGGCGTTGCCGCTCTGGTACAGGCCGTGGTCGACGTTGGGCACGTTGGTCCAGCCGCGCCCGTAGAAGCCGATGCCGAGGTTGAGCTTGGCGGCGGGCACGCCGCGGTCGAGGAAGGCCTGGATGGCGTCGTTGCTGTTGTAGTAGCGCTGGTCGCCGCTGGACGGATCGGCGGAGGACTCGAACAGCGCGGAGTGATGATTGGTCTGCGGATCCCAGGCGCCGTGGAAGTCGTAGGTCATCACGTTGAGGTAGTCCAGGTACGGCGCGTACAGGTTCGGGTCGGTGACGCGGATCTTGTCGATGCCGGCGCCGACCGCCACGGTCAGCAGCAGCCCCGGCCGCACCTGGTCGAGCTGGCGGCGGAACTCGGCCAGCAGCGCGGTGAAGTTCTGCCGGTCCTCGGCGCTGCCGCAGGCGATGCCGCAAGCCACCGGATACTCCCAGTCGATGTCGATGCCGTCGAACACGCCGGCCGCGGCCGCGCTGCCGCCGGCGCCATCGGTGACCGGCAGGTTGCCGCGGATGTAGGCATCGATGCACGAGGCGACGAAGGCCTGGCGGTTCTCGGCGCGCGCGGCGCTGGAGAAGCCGCGCGACCAGGTCCAGCCGCCCAGCGAGATCAGCACCTTCAAGCCCGGATGCGCGGCCTTGAGCTTCTTCAGCTGGTTCCAGTTGCCGCGCAGCGGCTGGTCCCAGGTGTCGCCCACGCCGTCCACGCTCTGCGCGGCGGAGAACGCCTTGGTGTAGTCGGCGAAGGCGTCGCCGCCGGCGCCGGTGCTGCTGTCCGACGGCTGGGTGACGCCGACTTCGCAACGGTTGTTGCGGACGTTGCCGAAGGCGTAGTTGAGGTGGGTCAGGTAGCCGGCCGCGCCGCTGGCCTGGATGTCGCGCACTTGGTAATTGCGCCCATAGATGCCCCACTGGGTGAAGTAGCCGATCACGCGCTTGCCGCCGCCGGTGCTGGCCGGCAGGGTGCGCACGCTCAAGGTGGCGCTGCTGGCCGAGACGTTGCCGGCGTTGTCGCGGGCGCGGACCGCGTAGGCGTACGCGGTGTCGGCGGTCAGTGCCGAATCGGTGTAGCCGGTGGTGGTGGAAGTGCCCACGCGCTTGCCGTCGCGGAGGATGTCGTAGCCGGCCAGGCCGCTGCCGCCGGCGTTGTCGGCGGCGGCGTTCCAGCTCAGGGTGATGGCGTTGCTGGCGCGCGTGGCCGCGGCCAGGCCGGTCGGCACGCTCGGGGCGGTGGTGTCGTTCGACGTCGCCGCCGCCACGCTGATCGCGACAGCGGCCGAGGTGGTGTGGGCGCCGGCGTTGTCGGTGGCCACGGCGGTCAGGCGGTAGTCGCCGGCGGCCGCGCCGCTCCAGGCCAGCGTGTACGGCGCGCCGCCCACGCTGCCCAGCGAGGTGTCGCCGCGGAAGAATTCGACCCGCGCGACGCTGCCGTCGGCATCGCTGGCCGAGGCCTGCAGGGTGATGGTGTTGCCGACCACGAAGCGGGTGCCGGCGGTGGGCGCGGTCAGGGCCACGCTCGGCGGCTGGTTGGCGGAACTGCCGTCGCAGGTGCCAAGGTCCTGATACCAGCCGCAACTGGTGCAGTAGGTCGGTGCGGTGTTCCAGATCGGAGCGTTGGCGCGGTACAGGTGGCCGGCGTAGGTCAGGGTGTCGCCGGCGGCGTAGACGGTGGCCGGATTCCAGGCAGCGACCCCGCTGCAGGCGGCGGCCCAGGCTCGGCCGGGCGCGAGGCCGGCCAGGACGAGACAACAGAACAGCAACCACGATCCAGCGGATTTCGTGTGCATGGTGACGCCTCCGATGCGGTAGGTAGCGCGACTGAGGAGCGGCGGTTGGCCGCTGTCTGGTTCTCCTTGGATCCGATCACCCGGGACGCTGGGGACGCGTGGCGCCGACATCGCTTGGCGGTGTGCACAGGCCGGGCAGGCGCAGGGTTCGCGTCAGGAGACAACGTTGTCAACCGACAATTCCGGCGAATGCGAGACCGATCCAGGATTGCAGCGATGACAACGTTTTCATGGCAAGCCAGGATGCTGCAGCGCAATGGCGACGACGGCGCCGTGCGGAAGTGCCCGGCACAGGGGGCGTGCCGGCGCCACGCCGCGCCGCAGGCTGTGCCGTAGCGTTCGGTCGCCGTCGTGATCGTGGTCGGCGCCGCGGCGACCGTCGGTCCGGTCTTGCGGCAAAGCGCGCGCGCCGCGGCGAGGGGTGGGGGCCGTAGCCGCCGGCGTGGCGCGCTCAGGGGGCGGTGGCCAGCGCCTCGAGCAGGGCCGTGTTGAACCGTTGCGGCGCTTCCACCTGCGGCGAATGGCCCAGATCGTCGAACGCGACCAGGCGCGCGCCGGGAATCGCCGCGGCCGCGCGTTTGCCCAGCGCCGGGTAGTCGCCCAGGGTCGCCGCCAGCGCCGGCGGCGCCAGATCCTTGCCGATCGCGGTGCGGTCGCGCTGGCCGATGAACAACGTGGTCGGCACGCGCAGTTGCGGCAAGCGCTGGACGACCGGCTGGTTGAACACCATGTCCGAGGTCAGCGCCTGGTTCCAGGCCACGCGATCGCCGCCAGGGCCGGCGTACAGGCCGGCCTGCATGCTCACCCAACGGTCGTACTCGGGCTTCCACTGGCCGCCGTAGTAGACGGTTTGCTGGTACTGCTTGATCGAGGCCGCGTCGGTCTTGCGCTCCTTGGCGTACCAGTCGTCGACGCTGCGCCAGGGCACGCCGGCGGCCTTCCAGTCCTCCAGCCCGAGCGGGTTCACCAGCAGCAGCTGGCTCACGTCCTGCGGGTATTGCAGCGCGTAGTGGGCGGCGAGCATGCCGCCCATCGAATGGCCGACGATCGCCGCGCGGCTCACCCCGGCCTGCTGCAGCAATGCGTGGGTGTTGGCCGCCAGTTGCGCGAAGGAGAACTGGTAGGCCTGCGGCTTGCTCGACTTGCAGAAGCCGATCTGGTCCGGCGCCAGTACCCGGTAGCCTTGCGCGACCAGCGCGGCGATCGTCGATTCCCAGGTCGCCGCGCAGAAGTTCTTGCCGTGCAGCAGCACCACCGTGCGGCCGTTCGGCGTGCCGGTCGGGGCCACGTCCATGTATGCCATCTGCAGCGGCTGGCGCTGCGACTCGAAGCGGTACCAATGCACCGGATAGGGATAGGCGAAGCCTTCCAGTTGCGCGCCGTAGCGCGGCGGTGGGTCCGCGGCCGTGGCGGAGGCGAGCGGCGACAGGGCGAGGGCGGCGAGCAGCAGGCAATGGCGCATGGGAGCGGGACGGTAGGCGTGATGGACCACGACCTTAGCCCGGTCCGTGCTTGCGAAGCGTCAACGCATCACCCCGGCGGCAGGCCGCCGCCGCTGTGCACCAGGGTCAGGCAGGCGTGGTGCTGCATCTGCGCCAGCGGCTCGTGCAGCGCCGCCAGCACCTGCTCGGCCTGCGCGCCGAGCACCGGCCGGTATGCCGCCCAGCCGTTGCGGCCCTTGGCCTTGGCCTGGTACAGCGCGCGGTCGGCCAGGACCAGCAGTTGTTCCCAGCCGAGCAGGTTGTCGGGGTCGTGCACGAACGGGAATTCTGCCAGCCCGATCGAGCAGGTGACCCGGCCCTGGCGGCCGTGGTCGAGCACGAACGGGTGCGCGGCCACCGAGCGGCACAACCGTTCGGCGGCCACGGTCAGGTTCTCGCGCGGCGCCGAGCGCAGCACCAGCAGGAATTCCTCGCCGCCCCAGCGCACCACGTAGTCGCTTTCGCGGGTCAGCCGCACCAGCAACTGCGCCATCTGCTGCAGCACCGCGTCGCCGGTGTGGTGGCCGCCGCTGTCGTTGATCGACTTGAAATGGTCGATGTCGATCAGCGCGAACAGCATGCCCGAGGACAGCATGTCCTCGTCGTTGGCGGCCATGCGCCGGTACAGGGCGATGTCGCTGGGAATGTGCAGCGACAGGTAGCGGCGGTTGCGCAACTGGGTCAGCTCGTCGGTGAAGCTGGCCTCCTGCAGGCGCTGATTGGCCGCCTGCAGCGCCTGGGTGCGTTCGCGCACCTGGCGCTCCAGGGCGTCGCGCTGGCGCCGGTTGCGCAGCCGCGCCAGGCCCACGACGATCAGCAGCAGGGCCAGGGCGCCCAGCGCCAGCAGCAGCTTGTAAGGCGCCGTCTCCTGGAAGTGCAACTGGATCCGCAGCGGCAGCCGCGCCGGCGCCGCCGCCCAGACGCCGGCGTTGTTGCTGCCGGTGACCTCGAACACGTAGTCGCCGCCGGGCAGGTTGGTGTAGCTGACCGCGCGCTGGCGGATGTCGTCGAGGGTGCGCCAGTTGCGGTCGTAGCCGAGCAGCCGGTAGCGCAGTTCGACGTTCTGCGGCGCCTGGAACGAGGCGGCGGTGAACTCGAAGTCGAGGTCGCGCGCGCCTTCGGGCAGCGGCCTGGGCAGCGCCTGCGGGGTCAGCCACTGGCCCAGCGCGCGTACCCGCTCCACCACCGGCTGCGGCGCCACCGGATTCTTGACGATCCCGGCGGTGTCCAGCGCGACCACGCCGTCGCGGCTGGGCAGCCACAGCGCGCCGTGCTCGATGAAGCCCTTGCCGTTGCCGGCGCCGTTGCAGCACATGCCCTGCACGCCGCCGTGGCGCTGCGCACGCTCGGTGAGCATCAGTTCCGCGTTCAGCGGTGCCTGCGGCGCCATTGCGTGGCGCTGCAGGTTGGCCAGGCGTACGCGGTAGACCCCGCGCAGGCCGGCCACCCAGATCCCGCCGCGGCCGTCGTCGGCGATGAAGAAGGCGGCGTTCACCGGCAGCCCGTCCTGCTCGCCGAACGCAGACCAGTGCGTGCCGTCGAACAGCCACAGCTGTTCGCTGAGGGTGCCGACCAGCCATTGCCCGTCGGGCAGTTCGTGGATCGCGGTGACGTCGGCGCTGGCCAGCGCCGAGCCGGGTGCGGCCAGGGCGACCAGGCGTTCGCCGCGCAGTTCGTACAGGCCCGCTTGGGTGCCGACCAGCAGGCGGCCGTCGCGGGTCTCGTGGACCAGGCGCACGCGCGGATCGCGCAGGCCGTCGGCGGTGCCGTAGCGGCGCAGCCGCGCGCCGTCGCTGCGGAACAGGCCGTCGTCGCTGGCGAACCACAGCCGCTGCGCGCGATCGCGGGCGATGCCGCTGATTTGCAGCTCGCGCAGCGGCGCAAGCCAGGCCGGTTGGCCGAGCCGGCCGTCGCGGTACAGGGCGGCGCCGTGGCGGGTGCCGATCCACAGCTGTCCGGGTTCGGCCAGCAAGGTGTAGGGCGCCTCGTTGTGCAACTGCGCCAGACTCAGGCGCTGCTGATAACGGCCATCGCGCAACTGCGACAGGCCGCTGTCGGTGCCGACCCACAGCGATCCGTCCGGATCGCGCGCCAGGGTCCATACCAGCGCGTCGTCCAGTCCTTCGTGGGTGCTGTAGCGGCGGGTCCAGCCGTTCCACAGCCGGCTCGCGCCGTTCCAGTTGCTGCCCAGCCACAGGTTGCGCTCGCGGTCCTCGAAGATGGCGTTGACGCCGACGTTCGGCTTGCTCTCGGGGGTGCGCTCGACGACCGCGCCATCGCGCACGCGCAGCAGCGCGCCGGGCTGTCCCACCCACAGGTTGCGGTCGCTGTCCTCGAACAGGGCCTGCACCGCGCGCCGGCTCGTACCGGTGGCATCGGCCAGCCATTGCCAGCGTCCGTCGCGGCGCAACAGCAGGCCGCCGCGGGTGCCGGCCCAGATCGTGCCTTGCGCCTCCACCAGGTGCTGCACCGGCGCCGCGCCCGCGTCCGGCGGCAAGGGCAGCGCCACCGGGGCGTCCTGGCCGGCGACGATGCGCAGCACCGCGCCATGCGTCCCCACCCACAGCGCGTCGGCACGCGGCAACAACGCGTTGGCGCCGCCGGCGATGCGGTGGCGCAGCTGCAGGTGATCGCCTTGCACTGCGTACACGCCATCCTGCGCCGCGACCAGCACGGTGCCGCGCGCATCGGTCGCGATCGCCTCGATGTTGAGCAGCGGCGCCTGCGGATCCTGCGGCAGCAGCGTGGCGAAGCGTCCATCGCGGTAGCGCGACAGGCCGCGGTAGGTGCCGATCCACAGCGTGCCGGTGGGGTCCACGTGCAGCGCCTTGATCAGATTGCCGGGCAGGTGCGCCGGCGCGCCCTCGTTGAACGAGGTCATGCGCACGCCGTCGAAGCGGGTCAACCCGCCCATCGTGCCGATCCACAGATAGCCCAGGCGGTCTTGCGCGAACGCCTGCACGCTCAGCTGCGGCAGGCCCTGGTCCAGGCCCCAGCCTTCGCGCTCGTAGTGATTGAACTGCTTGTCCGGCTGCAGCGCCCGCGCCTGCGGCACACACGCGCTCCACGCTGTCGAGAGCATGGTCAGCTGTAGCGCCAGCAGGCGCCAGGAGGCGTGTGGGAACCGCAAGAGCATGCCAATGCCGGATCGGCTGACGTCGCTATCGTTAGCGGCATCGCCGCGCGGATCTTGATGCGCGCGGCAGCGAGGACGCTGGTGATTACCTGGGCCAGCGTCCATGGTGGTGGCTCAGCACTCGATCACGTTCACCGCCAGCCCGCCGCGGCTGGTTTCCTTGTACTTGTCCTGCATGTCGCGGCCGGTGTCGCGCATGGTGCGGATCACCTTGTCCAGCGACACCTTGTGCTTGCCGTCGCCGCGCATCGCCATGCGGCTGGCGTTGATCGCCTTGACCGCGCCCATCGCGTTGCGCTCGATGCACGGGATCTGCACCAGGCCGCCGATCGGGTCGCAGGTCAGGCCGAGGTTGTGCTCCATGCCGATCTCGGCGGCGTTCTCGATCTGTCCCGGCTTGCCGCCGAGCGCGGCGACCAGGCCGCCGGCGGCCATCGAGCAGGCCACGCCGACCTCGCCCTGGCAGCCCACTTCTGCGCCGGAGATCGAGGCGTTTTCCTTGTACAGGATGCCGATCGCCGCGGCGGTGAGCAGGAAGTCGAACACGCGCTGTTCGTCGGCGCCGGGGCAGAACCGGTCGAAGTAGTGCAGCACCGCCGGAATGATGCCGGCCGCGCCGTTGGTGGGCGCGGTGACCACGCGGCCGCCGGCGGCGTTCTCTTCGTTGACCGCCAGCGCGTACAGGTTGACCCAGTCCAGCGTGGTCAGCGGATCGCGCATCGCCGCCTCCGGCTTGGACGACAGCTCGCGGTACAGCGCCGGCGCGCGCCGCGACACGTGCAGGCCGCCGGGCAGGGTGCCTTCCTCGCGGATGCCGCGCGTCACGCAGGCCTGCATCGCCCCCCAGATTTCGCGCAGGCCGGCGCGGATCTCGTCCTCGCTGCGCCAGCACTTCTCGTTCTCGAACATCAGCGCGGCGATGCTCAGGCCGCTGCGCGCGGCCTGCGCCAGCAGCTCGTCGCCGCTCTTGAACGGATAGGGCAGCGGCGTCTCGTCGGCGACGATGCGGTCGTCGGCCGCATCGTCCTGGTTGACCACGAAGCCGCCGCCGACCGAGTAGTAGTCGCGCGTGGCGATCACTTCGTCGTTGGCGGCGTAGGCGGTGAAGCGCATGCCGTTGGTGTGGTACGGCAGCTTCTGCCGCTTGTTCATCGCCAGGTCGCGCTTCTCGTCGAAGGCGATCTCGTGCTGGCCGAGCAGGTTGATGCGCTTGCTGCCGCGAATGCGCTCCAGCGCGCCGGGAATGATGTCCGGGTCGATCAGGTTTGGGCGCTGGCCTTCCAAGCCCAGCAGCACCGCCTTGTCGGTGCCGTGGCCGCGCCCGGTCAGGGCCAGCGAGCCGAACACTTCGGCACGCACCCGCACCACGTCCTGCAGGCGGCCCTGGTCGAACAGCCAGCGGTGCACGAAGCGCTCGGCGGCGCGCATCGGCCCCACGGTGTGCGAGGAGCTCGGCCCGATGCCGATCTTGAACAGGTCGAAGGTGCTGACAGCCATGCGCGTGCCGAGGGGTGGGCGAAAGACCGTCTATTCTATGCTTCCGGCGCGCGGCACAGGTCCGCAGCGCAGCATCGCACGCGACCATGTCCCTGACCCTCTACCAGCGCGACGACTGCCATCTGTGCGACCAGGCCCTGCAGGTGCTGGCGCAGGCGCGCGTGGCCGACCTGGAAAGCGTTTTCATCGATGACCAGGCGACCCTGGAGGCGCGCTACGGCGTGCGCGTGCCGGTGCTGCGCGCCGCCGACGGGCGCGAACTGGACTGGCCGTTCGATGCCGCCGGCGTGCGCGCCTGGCTGGCTGGTTCGGACGAACGCGCCTGAGTCGCGCATAACGCGCATAAAAAAAGCGGCGGACCCGACGAGGAAATCCGCCGCCCAGCGGCCGCGCGCCGCGGCCTGTGGCGAATCACTTCGCCTTGAACACGACCTTGGTGCTGATCGCGGTTTCGTTGGGGATGGTCTTGGTGTCGGCCCAGTCGCCGCCGCCCACGCCGAAATCCAGGCGCTTGACCGTGGCCTTGCCGGCCAGCACCGGTTGCGCGCCCGGGGTCCAGGTGAAGGTCAGGGTCACCGGCTTGGACACGCCGCGCAGCTCCAGGGTGCCGTCGGCGGCGAACAGATTGTTGCCCAGCGCGCGGAACTTGTCGGCGCGGTAGTGCGCGGTGGCGAACTTGGCGACGTCGAAGAAATCCGCGCCCTGCAGGGTGGAGTCGCGGTCGTTGTTGCCGCTCTTGGCACCGGCCAGCGGGATCGTCACGTCGAGCTTGGCGCCGGCCAGGTTGGCCGGGTCGAAGCTGAGCTTGGTGTCGAAGCCGGGGAACTGGCCGGTGAACACTTCGCCGTCGTACTTGCTGGCGAACACCAGGGTCGAGCCGGGGGCCTGCACATAGTCGGCGGCCTGTACCGCCGGGGCGGCGGCGAGCAGGGCCACCAGGCTGGCGGCGACGGCGGCGGGGGACGCGAAACGGGTCGACATCGAAACGGCTCCTCAGGACTTGGGGGTGAGCCAACCGCGCGGCAGCATCCGCGCCAGGGTGGCATCGCGTTGGAACAGGTGGTGGTAGAAGGCGGCGCCGGCATGCGCCAGGACCACCGCGATCAGCAGCCAGAAGCCCCATTCGTGCACGGCGTGCGAGAGCTGCCGCAGGTGCTCGTCGGGCGGGCTGAGCTTGGGCACGGCGACCAGGCCGAACCAGCGGAACGGGCGCAGGCCGCTGCTGGAGTCGTACAGCCAGCCGGACAGCGGGATGGCGAAGATCATCACGTACAGCAGTGCGTGGGTGGCGCTGGCGATGCGCTCCTGCCAGCCGGGCGTGCCCGGCACCGGCTTGGGCGCGCCGGCGTACAGGCGCCAGCCCAGCCGCACGATCACCAGCGCCAGCACGGTCAGGCCCAGCGACTTGTGCGCGGTGTAGACCCAGAAATACTTGGGCGTCTTCGGCAGCTCGCCCATGGTCAGGCCGACCACGCCAAGCAGCAGGATCAGCGCGGCGATCAGCCAGTGCAGGGTCTGGCTGACGCTGCCCCAGCGGTCGGGGGTGTTGCGGGCGCTCATGGCGTGTCGTCCTGCGCCGCGGGCGCGGTGGTGTCGGTGGGGGGGGCCGGGGCGGCGCCCGGTGCCGGATCCGGCTCGGCCTTGGCGCCGCCTTCGCGGGTGGCCTCGGCCTCGATGCGCAGCTCCACGGTGCCGCCGATCACCGACGGCCAGGCGTCGATGCCGAAGTCGGCGCGCTGCAGCGTGGTGGTAGCGGAGAAGCCGGCGGTGCGGCGGAACGGCGGCAGCGGATGGCGCTTCACCGCATTCAGGGTCACGTCCAGGGTCACTTCGCGGGTGACGCCGTGCAGGGTCAGTTGCCCGATCACCTTGGCGTGCTGCGCGTCGATCGGCTCGATGCGGGTGGAAACGAACTGCGCCTCGGGGTAGCGCGCGCCGTCGAGCAGGTTGTGCGCCAGCGCGGCGCGGTTCCATTTCTCGTCGCCCAGGTCCAGCCGCTGCAACGGCACCCGCGCCTGCAGCCGCGCGCTGCGCCAGTCGTCCGGGTCGAACACCAGGGTGCCGGTGCTGCCGGACACGGTGCCCAGCGCCTTGGAGAACCCGGCGTGCTCGATCGCGAACAGCACCCGCGTGTGCACCGGGTCCAGCGCGTACTGCGCCGGCGCGGCCAGGACGGCGCCCGGCAAGGCCAGCAGGAGCGCCACGAGAAGGGGTTTGAGCATGGAGCCGGGCCGCACGGGGAGGTCGCCGGATTCTAGTCACAGTCCGGGCCAGCTGCGTACCCGCCGCGCGTAACGGTTCGTTGCACGCCGTGGCGGGTGTGATTTTTCCGCGGCCGCGGGGTATAAGAACGCTGCCGCGGCGAGCGGCATACGGAGCGGCCGCCCTGCGCGTCCGGCCCCGGCAGTGCGCCGGTGTTCATCCGCCGCCGTCCCTTGCCGGAGCCGATGTCCATGTCCCCCATCCCGCGTTCCCCACGCCCGTGGCGCCGCTGGGGGCTGCTATGCCTGTTGGCGTTGGCCGGCCTCTGCGCCGACGCCTGCGCCGGCGTGCCGCAACTGCCGCGCTTCCGGGTGTTCTCCAGCGAGCAGGGGCTGCCGTCCAGCGACATCTCCGGGTTGCAGCTGGACCGCGACGGCTATCTGTGGATCGCCAGCGGCGACGGCCTGGCCCGCTACGACGGCCGCGAGTTCCGGGTCTGGCGCCACGACCCCGCCGATCCGGCCTCGCTGCGCTGCAACTACGTGCAGGACATGCACATCGACGCGCGCGACCGCATCTGGGTGGCCTGCGAGGGCGGCGGACTCAGCATGCTCGGCGCCGACCGGCGCGGCTTCCGCCACTTCAACATGGCCACGCAGCCGGCAATGCGCAGCGACGAAGTGTTCGCCATCACCAGCCGTGGCGATGCGGTGTTCTTCGGCACCTACCGCGGCGGCCTGTACCGGTTGGGCGGCGATGGCCGGGTGCAGCGCATCCGCGCCGGCGATCCGAACGTGGACGCGCTGCTCGACAGCGCGGTGCTGACCCTGGCCTTCGACGATGCCGGGGTGCTGTGGGTCGGCACCTTCAAGGGCCTGCTGCGCTACGACGGCCAGCGTGTCAGTGCGTATCGCATCGACGACGGCGTGCCGGACAAGGCGCAGGTGATCACGTCGATCACCCCGCTCAGCGACGGCCTGTGGTTCAGCGGCAACACCGGCCTGTTCCGGCGCGACCGCGCCGGGCGCTGGCTGCGCGCGGACTGGGTCGACGGCCTGCACCGCGCGGTCAGCGCGATCGCCGAAGACGGCGCGGGCGGCTACTGGCTCGGCAATGGCGAGGGCCTGTGGCACAAGCCGGCCGACGGGCCGGCGCGGCGGGTGGACACCGGCGGCGCGGCGGTGTCCGGTGCCAGCGTGGTGGAAACCGTGCTGCGCGACCGCGAAGGCGGCCTGTGGGTGCCGCTGCCGACGCGCGGCCTGGGCTACCTGCGTCCGGACTGGCGTCGCCTGGCGGTGCTGGGCACCGCGCAGGGCCTGCCCGCCGACCAGTACGTCGGCCTGGCGCCGGCGCACGCCGGCGGGGTGTGGCTGCTCGGCGCCGGCGCCAGCGTGTTCCGCCTGGACACCACCAGCGGGACGCTGAGCGCGCCGCACTGGGCCAACGGCGCGCCCAGCGGACGCACGCTGTCGGTGCTGGACGACCCGCGCGGGGCGTTGTGGATCGGCGGCAGCAGCGCGCTGCTGCGCGGTCCATTGGACGGCGGCAACCTGCAGCGCTGGACCCGCGCCGCCGGCGAGGCCGATGCAATTCCCGATGGCACGCTTGCCTGGCTGCAACTGGACGCGCGCCAGCGGCTGTGGATCGCCGCGCCGGGCTATGGCGTGCAGGTGCGCGATGGCGATGGCCACGTCCTGCAGAACATCCCCGGCGGCCAGCACGGCCTGGCCGGCACCGACATCGCCGCGTTCGCGATGGCCCCGGACGGCACGCCGTGGGTGGCCGACGAACAGTTGCAGCACTGGGACGAGGCGGCCGGCCAGTTCCGCACGCCGCCGGAACTGGCTGGCGAAAAAGTGCAGTCGTTCGCCTTCGCCGATGCGCGCACGCTGTGGGTGCACCGGCTGTCCGGGCTGGAACTGTGGCGGCGCACCGGCACGCACTGGCAGCGCAGCCAGCGCTACGCGGTGGCCGAGGGACTGCCGGCCACCGAGTCCAGCGCGTTGGTCGCCGATCCGCAGGGGCGCGCCTGGCTGGGCATGCGCCGCGGCCTGTTCCGGGTCGATCCGCGGCGCACGCCGGCGGTGCGCGCGTTCGGCACCCGCGATGGGCTCGGCAGCCAGGAACTGGTGCGGCGCGGCCTGCTGATGACCGCCGACGGCGTGCTGGTGGCCTCGGCCGCCGACGGCAGCGTGGCGCTGCTGGACACGCAGCAGCCGGACCCGGTGCCGGTGCCGCTGGCGCTGAGCATGGAAAGCGTGCAGGTGCGGCGCGGCCCGCGCCTGCTGGCGCTGCCGACCAAAGGCGGCTTCACCCTGCGCTCGGACGACCGCGACCTGCGCGTGGCGGTGCGGCTGCTGTCCTACATCGATCCCGAACACATCGTCTACCGGTTCCGCCTGCCGGGCTACGACCGCGACTGGGTCAGCACCGGCGCCAGCGGCGAACGCACCCTGCCGCAGCTGCCCGACGGCGCGCACGTGCTGGAGATCCAGGCGCGGACCCGCAACGGCGCCTGGTCGCCGACGCTGCGCCTGCCGTTCCAGGTGCAGCCGCCGTGGTGGCGCAGTGTCTGGGGCATCGTCGGGCTGCTCGCCGTGGCCGGCCTGCTGCTGCTGGTGTCGCTGCGCGCCTACCGGCGCCGCCTGGGCCGCCAGCACGCCTGGGAGCTGGCCCTGCACAAGCAGGAACTCGCCGAGCAGGCCTCGCTGGCCAAGACCCGGTTCCTGGCCACGCTCGGCCACGAGGTGCGCACGCCGCTGACCGGGGTGCTGGGCATGAGCGAGCTGCTGCTGGCCACGCCGCTGGATCCGAAGCAGCGCGGCTATACCGAGTCGATCCGCCGCGCCGGCACCCATCTGCTGCACCTGGTCAACGACGCGTTGGACCTGGCGCGGATCGAGGCCGGGCGCCTGCGCCTGGAATCGCAACCGTTCGCGCTGCAGGCGCTGATCGCCGAGGTGGTCAACCTGATGGCGCCGCTGGCGCAGGCGCGCGGGCTGCGCTTCGATCTGCACGACGGCATGCCCGGCCCGACCACGGTGGAGGGCGATGCGCTGCGGGTGCGGCAGATCCTGCTGAACCTGCTCGGCAACGCGATCAAGTTCACCAGCAGCGGCTCGGTGGGGCTGAAGGTCGTGCCGACGCAGGACGGCCACGGGCTGTGCATCGAGGTGACCGACACCGGCCCGGGCATCGGCGCCGAGCAGCAGGCGCGGCTGTTCCAGCGCTTCGAACAGGGCGACGGCCCGCGCACCGCGGTGCGCCAGGGCGGCAGCGGCCTGGGCCTGGCGATCAGCCAGGAACTGGCGATGGCGATGGGCGGACGCATCCAGGTCGAGAGCCGGCTCGGGCATGGCGCGCGCTTCCGCGTGCGCCTGCCGCTGCGCTGGCGCCCGGCGCAGGAATCCGCGGCGACGCCGGCGACGGCCGCGCGTGCGCGCACCGCGCTGCGCATCCTGCTGGTCGAGGACGAACCGACCGTGGCCCAGGTGATGGTCGAACTGCTGCGCGGCCGCGGCCACCAGGTGGCCTGGGCTGCGCACGGTTTGGAGGCGCTGACTGAGGCCAGCCAGGGCAGTTTCGACATCGGCCTGCTCGACCTGGACCTGCCGGCGCTCGACGGCCTGGCACTGGCGCGGCAGTTGCGCGCGCTGGGCTATGGCTTCCCGCTGCTGGCGGTGACCGCGCGCTCCGACGGCGAGGCCGAGGCCGCGGCGCGCGCCGCCGGGTTCGCCGGATTCGTGCGCAAGCCGGTCACCGGGCAGATGCTCGAAGACGCCATCGACGCGGTACTGGACGGCACGCCGCCGCCCAGCTGAGCCGACCCAGGCGGCGCGGTTGCCAGCGCCGGCGGTTATCGCCGACGATGGCGCCGGTGACGCGGGACGGATGCCTGTCGGGGGAGACAAAGGCGATGCGGGCGAGACGGATCTTGGGATGGCTGTTGCTGGCGTGGTCCGCGGTCGCCGCCGCGGCGGTGCCGCCGACGCCGCAGCCGCGCCAACTGACCGTGGCCGACGGCCTGCCGTCCAACAGCATCAATGGCTTCGCCGAGGACAAGCTCGGCTATCTGTGGCTGGCCAGCAGCGACGGCCTGGCCCGCTTCGACGGACGCGGCTACCGCATCTGGCGCATCGAGGACGGCCTGCACCACAACAAGATCTGGTCGGTGCACGTGGATGCGCAGAACCGGGTCTGGTTCGGCACCGACGGCGCGGGCCTGGGCGTGCTGTCGGCCGACCGCCGGCAGTTCCGCTACTACGATCGCAGCACCTATCCGCAGATCGGCTCCACCACCGTCTGGGCCATCACCTCCACGCCGGACGGCAGCGTCTGGTTCGGTACCTCCGCCGGCGGCCTGCACCAACTGCAGCCGGATGGGCGCCTGCGCCGCTTCATGCCGATTCCCGGCGACGCGCGCAGCCTGCCCTCGGCCAGCATCACCCACCTGGCGATCACCCCGGACGGCACCTTGTGGGTGGGCACCCGCGGCGGCCTGGCGCGCTGGACCGGGCACGATTTCCAGCGCGTCGCCGCCACCGCGCTGCCGCGGCCGGACGTGCAGGGGCTGACCCCCGAGCGCGATGGTACGTTGTGGGTCGCCACCACCGGCGGGGTGCGCCTGGTGCGTGCCGACGGCAGCGTGGTGGAGCCGTACTGGCGCAACATGCCCGGCGAAAGCGTGTTGGGCATGTTGGTGCATGATCGCCACGGTACCCGCTGGTTCGACACCCTGGATGGGCTGGGCCGCGAAAGCGAATCCGCGGTGATCCGCAACGTGCCGCTGTACAGCAATTCCGCGCATGGGCTGGTCAAGCCGAACTGGTCGCTGGCCTTCGAGGACCGCGAGGGCGGCCTCTGGTTCGCCAGCACCAATGCCGGCCTGTGGCACCTGCCGGCCAACTGGCAGCAGTTCTCGGTGTTGTCCTACCGGGTCGACGACCCGGAGTCGATGGGCAATCCCTATGTGCTGGCCACCGCCGCCTCCCGCGATGGCGGCGTATGGCTGGCCGGCACGCGCGGGGTGCTGGACAAGCTGGATCCGGCCACCGGCGCGGTGCATCGGCACATGCGGGCGATGTTCGGTATGGACTGGACACGGGCGATCGCCGAGGACCCGCAGGGCCGGGTGTGGGCGGCCGCAGCCGGGGCCGTGCTGCGCTACGACCCGGCCACCGGCGAGGTCCGGCGCTGGGAAAAGGACGCCGGTGCCGATGCGCCGATCATGGACCTGGTGGACCGGATCGCCTTCAGCGGCGACCGCCATGTCTGGATCTTCAGCGACCTCGGCGGCGTGCAGGTGCGCGACCTCGACGGGCACGTGCTGCGCAACATGACGCCGGGGACCGCCGGCGTGCCCGCCGACCTGGTGGTGCAGCAGGCAGGCCCCGGGCCGCAGGGTCAGCCTTGGCTGCTGGGGCAGCATGGATTGCTGGCCTGGAACCCGGCGCAGGCGCGTTTCGAGCCGGTGCCGGGCGCGCCGCAGCGCCCCTTGAGCGCCATGGCGATCAGCGACGGCAACGTGGTCTGGCTGGCCAGCGTCGGCTGCCTGGAGCGCTATCTGTGGGATGGCCGCCGGCTGAGCCTGCTCGACCGCATCGACGCCGAGCAGGAGTTCCCCGCGCTGGCGCCGAACGGCCTGGTGGTCGATGCCAGCGGCGTCGCCTGGTTGAGCAGCATGCGCGGCTTGATCCGGGTCGACCCGGCGAGCAAGGCGATCCGCTCCTATGGCGTGCACGACGGCCTGCCCAACCAGGAGTTCCAGACCCGCAGCCTGGTGCAGGCGCGCAGCGGCCAGATCCTCGGCGGCACCCCCGACGGCGTGGTGCTGTTCGAGCCGGCGCAGGTGGTGCCGTCGCGGCGGCAGCCGCCGCTGGTGATCGAGCGGATCGGCGTGCGTCGTGGCGAGCGCGGGCTGGACCTGCTGCACGCCGGTCAGATCGTGCTGCAGGAAGGCGACCGCGACCTGCACGTGGTCGCGCGGCTGCTGTCGTTCTCCGATACCGAGGCCAACAGCTATCGCTTCCGCCTCAGCGGCTACGACCCGGACTGGGTCGACGTGGGCGCCAGCGGCGAGCGCCTGTTCTCGCGTCTGCCGTCGGGCCACTACGTGCTGGAGATGCAGGCGCGCACCGCCGACAAGGTGTGGTCGAAGGTGGTCACGCTGCGCTTCCGCGTGCTGCCGCCGTGGTGGCGCAGCCCCTGGGGCGTGGCCGGGCTGGCGGTGCTGGCGGTGCTGGCGCTGTGGCTGCTCGCGTACCTGTACCGGCGCCGGCTGCGCCGACGCGCCGCCTGGCAACTGGCGGTGCACAAGCAGGAGGTGGCCGAGCAGGCCTCGCTGGCCAAGACCCGCTTCCTGGCCACGCTGGGCCACGAGGTGCGCACGCCGATGACCGGGGTGCTGGGCATGAGCGAACTGCTGCTGGCCACGCCGCTGGATGCCAGGCAGCGCCGCTACACCGAATCGATCCGCGACGCCGGCTCGCATCTGCTGCGCCTGGTCAACGATGCGCTGGACCTGGCGCGGATCGAGGCCGGGCGCCTGGAACTGGACCAGCAGCCGTTCGACCTGGGCCGGCTGATCGCCGAACTGGAGGCGATGATGGGGCCGATGGCGCGCAGCCGCGGCCTGGCGTTCGCGCTGGACAACGCCATGCCGCCGGAGGTCACCGCACGCGGCGACGCCACGCGGGTGCGGCAGATCCTGCTGAACCTGCTCAACAACGCCATCAAGTTCACCGAGCACGGCAGCGTGCAGTTGCGGGTGGCGCCGCTGCAGCCGCAGCAGGGCGTGCGCTTCGAGGTGGCCGACACCGGGCCGGGCATCAATGCCGAGCAGCAGGCGCGGCTGTTCCAGCGCTTTGAGCAGGCCGACGGGCCGCGCACCGCCGCGCGCTACGGCGGCAGCGGCCTGGGCCTGGCGATCAGCCAGGAACTGGCGGTGGCGATGGGCGGGCGCATCGACCTGCGCAGCCGCCTCGGCGCCGGCACCCGCTTCGTGGTCGACCTGCCGTTGCCGTGGGCGCCGCTGCCGCTGCCGCAGGCGCCGCGCGACACCCGCGCGTCCGCCAG
The DNA here is from genome assembly GCF_056725085.1 of Xanthomonas sp. NCPPB 901. NCBI lineage: Bacteria > Pseudomonadati > Pseudomonadota > Gammaproteobacteria > Lysobacterales > Lysobacteraceae > Xanthomonas > Xanthomonas sp. NCPPB 901. The sequence continues at coordinate 1,656,858 of NZ_CM161511.1, forward strand.
CGCCGCGGCGCCGCGGCGGATCCTGCTGGTCGAGGACGATCCGACCGTGGCCGAAGTGGTCGGCGGCCTGCTGCGCGCGCGCGGCCACCACGTCACCCACGCCGCGCATGCGCTGGCCGCGCTGACCGAAGCGGCGGCCAGCAGCTTCGACATCGCCTTGTTGGACCTGGATCTGCCCGGCCTGGACGGCCTGGCGCTGGCGCGGCAGTTGCGCGCCTTCGGCTACGGCATGCCGCTGATCGCGGTCACCGCCCGTGCCGACGCCGATGCCGAACCGCAGGCCCGCGCCGCCGGCTTCAGCGGCTTCCTGCGCAAGCCGGTGACCGGCGAAATGCTGGCCGAGGCGGTGGAGGGCAGGCCGGAACCCGAAAACGGGAACCCGGACGCCGGGGGCAAGGGCGAGAGCAGTGACGTGACGTAGGCGATGCGCGGTGCCTCCCTGCGCGGTGCCTCCCTTAGCAGCGGCTTCGGCCGCGACCGCACGTCATGCGGAACGCCCGGTTGCGGCCGAAGCCGGGCGTACGAGAGTCAAAGGATCCGGCAGACCGCAACGCCGCCGCCGTAGCGAATCCCCACTCCCCATTCGCCAATCCCGGCTACTCGGCCACCTCCTCCACCTGCTTCGGATGCGGCCGGGTGTCGGGCAACTGCCAGAAGATCAGGGTCGAGGTCAGGGTGATGGCGCCGACGCAGACGAAGGTCGCGTGCAGTGCCGCGGTAGCGCCGTGGGTATCGCCGAGATGGGTGTTGAAGGCGGCCAGCAGGCTGCCGGCGGCCGCGGCGCCGAAGCCGGTGGCCAGCATCATCACCATCGACAGCAGGCTGTTGCCGGCGCTGGCCTGGTCGCGGTCCAGGTCGCGCAGGGTCACCGTGTTCATGACGGTGAACTGCAGCGAGTTGACCGCGCCGAACAGCGCCAGCTGCAGCAGCCGCCAGCCCAGCGGCTGGCCGGCGTCGAACAGCAGGAAGCTGGCCATCGCGGTGCCGACCAGCACGGTGTTGGTCATCAGCACGCGGCGGTAGCCGAAGCGCTCCACCAGCTTCACCGCCGCGCGCTTGGAGACCATGCCGGCCAGCGCCACCGGGATCATCATCAGGCCGGCGTCCATCGGGCTCATGCCCAGGCCCACCTGCAGCAGCAGCGGGATCAGGAACGGCATGCTGCCGCTGCCCACGCGCGAGAACAGGTTGCCGAGGATGCCGATGCGGAAGCTGGTGACCTTGAACAGATGCAGCGGGAACAGGGGTGCCGCCGCATTGGCCGCGTGCAGCCAGTAGCCGATCAGCGCGGCCAGCCCGGCGATCGCCAGCAGCATCACGAAGGCGTGGCGCAGGCCCAGGTCGGAGATGCCGTCCAGCGCCAGCGACAGCGCGACCATGCCGAAGGCGAGCATGGCGTAGCCGACCAGGTCGAAGCGGGTGCGCTGCTCGCCGTAGAAGTCCGGCATGATCTTCAGCGCCGCGGCGAAACCGATCGCGCCGATCGGCAGGTTGATCAGGAATACCCAGTGCCAGGACGCTACCTGTACCAGCCAGCCGCCCAGGGTCGGCCCGACCAGCGGCCCGATCAGCGCGGGGATGGCGATGAAGCTCATCGCGCTGAGGAACTGCGCGCGCGACACCGAGCGCATCACCGCCAGCCGGCCGACCGGCAGCAGCATCGCGCCGCCGATGCCCTGCAGCACGCGCGCGGCGACCAGGTACGGCAGCCGCGGCGCCGCCGCGCATAGCAGCGAGCCCAGGGTGAACAGCACGATCGCGATCAGGAAGGTGCGGCGGGTGCCGTAGCGGTCGGCGATCCAACCGGAGGCGGGAATGAACATCGCCACGGCCAGCGCGTAACTGAACACCACCGACTGCATCTGCAGCGGGCTCTCGCCCAGACTGCGCGCCATCGCCGGCAGCGCGGTGTTGACGATGGTCGCATCCAGCATCTGCATGAAGATGGCCAGCGACACCAGCCACAGCAGCGGACGGAAACTGCGCGTGTTGGGAGTAGCGATCGGATCGGAGGAGGGCGCGGACATCGGCACGCAGGGCGACGCGAGGGGAGCCATAGGATCGCGCAGATCGCGTCGCAGTGCCGTGGAGCCGCGATCGTTGCGCGTTGCGATGCAGCCCGCGCTCAGCGATCGGCGCCGTGCAAACCTCCGCAGCCGGCGGCATGCGCGCGCGCTGGTAGGAGCGGCTTCAGCCGCGACGGGCGTTCCCGCACCATGCCGTCGCGGCTGAAGCCGCCCCTACGCAAAAGCGCAAGGAATCGAGCGCACGGTCAGGTCAGATCGCCGACCATGCGCGCGACTGCAATCCCGAATCCCGAATCCCAGCCCCTAAGCACGCCGGCTATGCCGCTGCACCGCCTCCACCAACGCGCCGACATGCTCGGGCTGCATGTCCGGCGACAGGCCGTGACCGAGGTTGAACACGTGGCCGTCCAGCGCGCCGCCGTTGCCGTCGGCATAGCTGTGCAGCACGCGCTGCACCTCGCGTTCGATCGCCGCCGGCGCGCCGTACAGCACCGCCGGGTCCAGGTTGCCCTGCAGGGCGACGCGGCCGCCGGTGCGGCGCGCGGCGTCGGCCAGGTCGATGGTCCAGTCCACGCCCACGCCTTCGGCGCCGGAGGCGGCCAGCTCCTCCAGGTAGGGCGCGTTGCCCTTGCCGAACAGGATCAGCGGGGTGCGTTCGGCGCCGTCGCCGCGCGCCAGTTCGCGGGCGATGCGCTGCAGGTAGGGCAGGGAGAACTCACGGTACATGGCCGGGCTCAGCACGCCGCCCCAGGTGTCGAACACCTGCAGCGCCTGCGCGCCGGCCGCGCGCTGCGCGGCCAGGTAGGCGATCACCGCGTCGGTGTTGACCGACAGCAGTGCGTGCAGCGCCGCCGGGTCGTTCAGCGCCAGCGCCTTGATCCGCGCGTAGTTGTCGCTGCCGCCGCCCTCGACCATGTAGCAGGCCAGGGTCCAGGGGCTGCCGGAGAAGCCGATCAGCGGCACGCGGCCGTCCAGCTCGCGGCGGATCACCCGCACCGCGTCCATCACGTAGCGCAGCTCGGTCTCCATGTCCGGTACGCCGAGCCGGGCGATCGCCGCCGCGTCGCGCACGGGATGGCGGAACTTGGGGCCTTCGCCTTCGACGAAGTACAGCTCCAGGCCCATCGCATCGGGAATGGTGAGGATGTCGGAGAACAGGATCGCCGCGTCCAGCGGGAACCGTGCCAGCGGCTGCAGGGTCACCTCGCAGGCCAGTTCCGGGGTCTTGGCCATGGCCAGGAAGCTGCCGGCGCGGGCGCGGGTGGCGCGGTACTCGGGCAGGTAGCGCCCGGCCTGGCGCATCAGCCACACGGGGGTCTGGTCCACGGGCTCGCGGCGCAGCGCGCGCAGCAGGCGGTCGTTCTTGAGCATGGGGGATTCCTTAGCGCGGCGCGTCGGCGCCACGGGTGAACATGACCTGGAAGCCGCGCTTGAGCTGGGCGTCGCGGGCCTTCTCGAAGGCGGCGTGGGCGTCGTCCTGCTGCAGGTACAGCTCGCGCCGCAGCTGCGCGCGGCCGCCGATCTGGCCGCTTTCGCGCAACAACTCCCAGCCGCCGAACAGGTCCGGCTGCAGGGTCAACTGCAGGTAGCGTGGCGGCTCGTTGCCGTCGGGGCGTTGCTGGAGGAAGACGCGCATGCGCCGATTGTAGCGGGTGCCGGTGCAGGCGACGTGGCCCGGGCGGCGGAACCCCGCGGGCGCTCAGCCGGTGCGGAAGCCGCGGCGGTAGGCCGAGGGCGGTAGCCCCAGGTCGCGGGTGAACTGCTGGCGCAGCGCGCCGGCGCTGCCGAAGCCGCAGTCGGCGGCGATCCGCTCCAGCGGCAGGTCGGTGCGCTCCAGCAACTGCTGGGCGCGCACCAGCCGCTGGTGCGCCAGCCACTGCACCACGGTGGTCCCGGTCACCTGGCGGAACTGCCGGGTGAAGCTGCGCCGGCTCATCCGCGCGTGCGCGGCCAGCGCGTCCAGGCGTAGCGGCTGCTCCAGCCGCTGCAGCATCCAGTCCAGGGTCGGGCCGAGCAGGGCGTCGCGGCGATTGGCCGGCAGCGGCTGTTCGACGTACTGCGCTTGCCCACCCTGGCGGTGCGGTGCCACCACCAGGCGCCGGGCGATGCGGTTGGCGACGTCGGCGCCGTGGCGGCGCCGCACCAGGTGCAGGCAGCAATCGATGCCGGCCACGGTGCCGGCCGAGGTCAGCACGTCGCCGTCGTCCACGTACAGCACGTCCGGCTGCAGCCGCACCTGCGGGTGGCGTTGCGCGAAGCGCGCCAGCGCCGCCCAGTGGGTGGTGGCGGGGCGGCCATCGAGCAGGCCGGCGTCGGCCAGCACGAAGGTGCCCAGGCACAGCCCGACCACCTGCGCGCCGGCGGCGTGGGCGCGGCGCAGCGCCTGGCACAGCGCCGCCGGTGCCGGCTCGGCCGCATCCCGCCAGGACGGCACGATCACCGTGTCGGCGCCCTCCAGCGCTTCCAGGCCGTGCTGCACCTGGATGGCGAAGCCGGCATCGGTGCGCAACGGGCCCGGGTCGGCCGCGCAGACCCGCAGGTCGAAGGCCGGCAGGTCGGCGTCGGGCCGCGCCTCGAACACCTGGCAGGGCACCGCCAGGTGGAACGGGCTGATGCGGTCGAAGGCGACCACGGCGATGCGATGCGGTGACATGGCCCGATTTTAGCGAAAATGGTGATTCGGGCCACTCGTCGGCGCGGGCGTGGCCGCCGACACTGGCCGCCCCTTCGCCCTGGAGCCCTCGCATGCCGTCTCCCCGCCGCGCTCTGCTGGTCATCGACGTCCAGAATGAGTATTTCGACGGCGCGTTGCCGATCGCCCATCCGCCGGTGGCTGCGTCGTTGCCCAACATCCTGAGCGCAATGGACGCGGCACAGGCGCACGGCGTACCGGTGCTGGTGGTGCAGCACACCGCGCCAGCGCAGGCGCCGGTATTCGCCGAAGGCAGCGCCGGCTGGGGCCTGCACCCGCAGGTCGCCGCGCGGCCGCGCACGCGGCTGCTGCGCAAGACCCGGCCCAGCGTCTTCGCCGACACGGATCTGGCCGACTGGCTGCAGCAGCAGGCGATCGACACCCTCACCGTGGCCGGCTACATGACCCACAACTGCAACGCCTCGACCGTGTACGAGGCCTTCCACCGCGGGCTGGCGGTGGAAGTGCTGGGCGACGCCAGCGGCGCGCTGCCGTACGCCAACGCCGCCGGCCAGGCCAGCGCCGAGGAGATCCACCGGGTGTTCGGGGTGGTGTTCCACAGCAACTTCGCTGCGGTCGCCGACACCGCGCAGTGGATCGCGGCGGTGGCGGCGCGGCAGCCGCTGCCGCGCGACAGCGTGCTGCAGTCCAACCGCCGCGCGCGGGGTGCGGCATGAGCGCCGTGCCGCGGGTGCTGCGCGCGCGCGACTTCACCGGCACCCGCGCCTGGGAGGCGCTGCCGGTGGCGCTGCTGGACGGGATCGGCGTGCGCATCCACTGGACCGACCAGCCCTATGTCTGGCACGTCAACGACGGCCAGGAGGTGTTCGTGGTGCTGGATGGGCAGGTGCAGATGCGCTGGCGCGTGCACGGCGTCGAGCAGGCGGCATTGTTGCAGGCCGGCGACGTGTTCCATGCGCCGGAGGGCACCGAGCACGTGGCGCACCCGCAGGGTCCGGCGCGGGTGCTGGTGGTGGAGCGCGACGGCAGTCCATGAGGATCCGGCACGCCGCGCGCGCGACAGCAGCGCGCGGCGTGTCGCGAGTGCTGGCAGGGGCGTCGCGCGGCCGACGGCCGGCGCGAGAGGCGCCGCAGGCTGCGCATCGCGGTGTGCGTTCTATCACGGGCCCATCACTGCCGTTCTGGCGTCATTGGGACAGGCTATGCCGCTGCGTGCGCACAGAGATCCTGGTGTCACGGCATCGCCATTCACCACGAGTGCGGACGCGGCCGGCATGCGAAGCCAGAGCGATGGGCGGTTCCCTGGGCAGTACCCGGATGTCGGCGCGGGACAGGCTCCCGCGCCGCCCGTTGCCATCTTCGACGATGCCTTGCTGTTGCGCGCGCCACGCCGGAGTGTGCGAGAGCGGGCCACGCCACGCGCCGCCCGCGGCATGGGCCGGGTCGCGGTCTTCGCCGGATTGGGCGCGCTGTGCCTGCTGATCCTCGGCGTCTGGTCCTGGCGCGCGCATCGCCAGCAACCCGTGGCGGCGCCGGAGCCGTTGCGGGTGCAGACCATGACGGTGGCGCCGCATCGGGTGCCGGACATCATCGAGACCTCGGGCACCCTGTTGTCGCCGCAGACCGTGGAGGTGCGCGCGCAGACCGACGGGGTGCTGCAGTCGGTGCTGATCCATGACGGCGAGCAGGTCCACGCCGGGCAACTGCTGTTCACCATCGACCCGCGGCCGCTGCGGGCGGCGCTGGCGCAGGCGCGCGCCACCCTGGCGCGCGACCAGGCACTGGCGGCGGACGCGGCCGACACCGAGGCGCGCTACGGCAAGCTGTCCAGGACCGGCGCGGTCGATCCCAAGACCTACACCACCGCGGCCGACACGCTGCGCTCGCTGCGCGGCACCGTCGCCGCCGACCAGGCCCAGGTCGAACAGACCCAGCTGTCGCTGGCCTACACCCAGGTCCGCGCGCCCATCGACGGCCGCGCCGGCGCCATCGCGGTCAAGCCGGGCAACCTGGTGTCCAGCGGCTCCAGCACGGCGCTGGTGACGCTCAACGTCAGCACGCCGATCGAGGTGCGCTTCGCCCTGGCGCATGTGCAGGTCGACGCCGTGCGCGCCGCGCCGCTGGGGCACCAGGGCCTGGGCCTGCCGGTGCTGGCGCTGGATGCGGTGAGCGGCACGCTGCTCGATCGCGGCGAGGTGGCGTTTCTCGACAACGCCTTCGACACCAGCAGCGGCACGCTGGAGCTGCGCGCACGCTTCGCCAACGCCGGCGCCACGTTGTGGCCGGGGCAGTTCGTCACCGTGCGGGTGATCCTGGCAGAGGACCCGCAGGCGCTGTCGGTGCCCGAGAGTGCCTTGCAGCATGGACAGCAGGGGCCGTACGTGTACTGCGTGGTCGATGGCCACGCCGTGGTGCGGCCGCTCAGCGTGGCGCGGATGATCGACGGGCAGGCGGTGATCGCCAAGGGCCTGCGCGCGGGCGATCGCGTCATCCTCACCGTGCCCAACGAACTGCGCGACGGGACCGCGGTGCGCTCCGGCAACCAGTCCGCCACGCCGAACGCGGCGGCGACCGGACGGCACGCGTGAACCTGTCGGCGTTGTTCATCCGCCGCGCGGTGATGACCTCGGTGCTGATGATCGGGCTGGTGCTGGCCGGCGCCATGGCCTACTTCGCGCTGCCGGTGAGCGAATTGCCCGACGTCAGTTTCCCGACCATCACCGTCAACATGTCGCTGCCCGGCGCCAATCCCGAGACCATGGCCGCGGCGGTGGCCACGCCGCTGGAGCGGCAGTTCAGCGGCCTGCCCGGGCTGGACACGATGAGTTCGACCAGCAGCGTCGGCAGCACGCGCATCGTGTTGCAGTTCGCGTTGAGCCGCAATGTCGATGCCGCCGCGCAGGACGTGCAGAACGCGGTCTCGCAGGCGGCCGGGCTGCTGCCGCGCGAGATCAATCCGGCGCAGATCCAGAAGGAGGATCCCAGCGCCGCGCCGATCATGCACCTGATCCTGCGCTCCAGGACCATCGCGCTGCCGCTGCTCAACCAGTTCGCCAAGGACCGCGTGGCGCTGCGCCTGGCCTCGGTGCCGGGCGCCGGGCAGATCGACGTCAACGGCGCGCAGAAGTATGCGGTGCGCCTGTTCGTCAATCCGCACCTGCTCGCCGCCCGCCACCTGGGCTTCGACCAGGTGGTCTCGGCGGTGCAGGCGGGCAACAGCAACGCGCCGGCCGGCACGCTGATGGGGCGCGCGCGGTCCTACACTGTGCGCGCCGACGGGCAGCTCAAGCGCGCGGCCGATTTCGACGCCATGGTGCTGACCTATGCCGACGGTGCGCCGGTGCGCCTGCGCGACGTCGGCCATGCCGAGGACAGCGTCGAGAACCTGCAGACCGCGGCCTCGCTCAACGGCCAGCGCGCGATCGAGATCAACCTCCACCGCCAGCCGGGCGCCAACACGCTGTCGGTGACCCAGGGCATCCAGGCGGCGCTGCCGGGGATCCGCGCGCAGTTGCCCGGCGACGCCCAGCTCGACGTGCTCTACGACCGCGGCGACTACATCGGCGCCTCGGTCGAGGACGTGGAATGGACCCTGCTCGGCTCGCTGCTGCTGGTGATCGTGGTGATCCTGCTGTTCCTGCGCAGCTGGATGGCGACGCTGATCGTCGCGCTGGTGCTGCCGACCTCGCTGATCGGCACCTTCGCGGTGATGCGCCTGCTGCATTTCAGCCTCGACAACATCTCGATGCTGGCGCTGACCCTGTCGGTCGGCTTCGTGGTCGACGATGCCATCGTGGTCATCGAGAACATCGTCCGCCACGCCGAGCAGGGCGCCAGCCGCATGGACGCGGCCATCGCCGCCTCGCGCGAGATCGGCTTCACCGTGCTGTCGATGACGGTGTCGCTGGCGGCGGTGTTCCTGCCGATCGTGTTCATGGGCGGACTGGTCGGGCGGCTGTTCTCCGAGTTCGGCATGGTGATCGCGATCGCGGTGATCCTGTCCGGCATCGTCTCGCTGACCCTCACCCCGATGCTCGCCAGCCGCTGGCTCGATCCGAAGAAAAGCACGGGCTGGGTGTTCGAGCGCTTCGACCGGTTGGTCGACGCCAGCGAACGCGGCTACGCGCGCTCGCTGGCCTGGGCCACCGAGCGCATCGGCCTGATGTGCGTCATCGGCCTGGCCACCCTGGTCGGCACCGCCGGCGTCTACGCGGTGGTCGAGAAAGGCTTCATCCCGCAGGTCGATTCGGGAAAGATCGACGGCGACACCCGTGTGCCGGAGGGCACCGCCTTCGCCGACTTCGTCGCCAAGCAGGCGGCGGTGGTGAAGATCATCCAGCGCAATCCCAACGTGGCCAACGTCGAATCGGTGATCGGCTCGGACAATTCCCTCAGCAACAGCGGGCGCCTGCTGATCGGGCTCAAGCCGCTGTCCGAGCGCAGCGGCAGCGCCGAGCAGGTGATCCAGGACGTGCGCAAGCAGGTCGCCGCGATCCAGGGCATCACCCTCAACATGCGCAATCCGCCGGCGATCGACATGGGGCCGACGGCCTCGAACGGATCGCTGCAGTACGTGCTGCAGTCCACCGACCAGAAGGCGCTGTACGCCCAGTCCGACACCATCCTGCAACGCCTCCGGCAATTGCGCCAGGTGCAGGATCCGCAGAGCAATCTGCAGCTCAAGAACCCGGAGATCGAGGTGGTGCTACACCGCGAGCAGGCCGCCGCGCTGGGCGTCACCGCCGCCGGCCTGCAGGACACCCTGGCCAGCGCGTACGGCGGCCGCAAGATCAGCACCATCTACGGCGACACGGACCAGTACGAAGTGCTGCTGCAGGTCGACCCCGCGGCGCAGGCCGACCTCAACGGCCTGGATGCGCTGTCGTTCAACGGCAACCAAAACCCGGGCATCACCGCGATCGGCACGCAGACCTCCAACAGCAGTTCCGGCACCAGCGCGGTGCTGACCGCGGCCGGCGGCCCGATGGTGCCGCTGCGCGCGGTGGCCGATGTGCGCATGGGCGTGGGACCGGTGGCGATCAACCACTACGCCGGCCTGCCGGCGGTGACCCTGTCGATGAACCTGGCGCCCGGCGTGTCGCTGGGCGAGGCCGCCGCCGGCATCGGCAACCTGATGGCGCAGACCCTGGGCAAGGGCGATGCGCGCGCCATCAGCGGCCAGTTCGCCGGCTCGGCGCAGGCCTTCGAGAATTCGATGAAGACCTTGCCGATGCTGCTGCTGATCACCGTGCTGCTGATCTATGGCGTGCTGGCGATCCTGTACGAGAACGCGCTGCATCCGATCACCATCCTGACCTCGCTGCCGCTGGCCGGCTTCGGCGCCATCCTCATGCTGGTGCTGTTCCGCCAGGAGCTCAATCTCTTCAGCTTCGTCGGCCTGATCCTGCTGGTCGGGCTGGTCAAGAAGAACGGCATCATGATGGTGGACTACGCGCTGGACCTGGAGCGCTCGGGCGAGGAACGCTGGAAACAGCCGCGCGCGGCGATGCTCGAAGCGGCGACGGTGCGTTTCCGCCCGATCATGATGACCACCCTGGCGGCGGTGCTGGGGTCGTTGCCGATCGCGCTGGGCTTCGGCGCCGGCGCCGAGGCGCGGCGCCCGCTCGGCATCGCGGTGGTCGGCGGCCTGCTGTTCTCGCAGGCGCTGACTCTGTACCTGACCCCGGCCTTCCACATCGCGATGGCCGAGTGGCTGGCGCGCCGCCGCGCGCGTCGCGACGGCGCCACGCCGCCGTCGGCGCCGTCGCTGCCGGAACCGGCCTGATGCGCGCGCTCGCGCTCGGTGCCGTCACCCTGCTGTCGGCGTGCAGCATGACGCCGGCCTACGTGCGTCCCGCCGCACCGATCCCGCCGTCGTGGCCGGTGGGCGATGCCTACCTGGCGCAGCACGAGGCCACGCTGCCGTCGCTGAGCTACCGGCAGGTGTTCGGCGACCCGCGCCTGCAGGCGCTCGTCGCGCAGGCGCTGGACAGCAACCGCGATCTGCGGATTGCGCTCGCCGACATCGCCCAGGCGCGGGCGCAGTACCGGATCCAGCGCGCCGCAATGCTGCCCGAGGTCGGCGCCAGCGCGAGCTATGCGCGCTCCTATCGCGGCAAGGGCGCGGCCCCGGCCAACGACGGAACGCAGGGCGGCAACGCAGCGGCCGCGCCGGCGGCGGGCTATGCGAGCAACTACGACCTGGGGCTGGGCGTCACCGCCTTCGAACTCGATCTGTTCGGTCGGATCCGCGCGCTGACCGCGGCCGCGCAGCAGCGCTACCTGGAACAGGAGGCGGCGGCGCGGGCCACGCGGCTGACCCTGGTCGGCGACATCGCCACGGCCTGGCTGACCTATGCCAGCGACCGCAGCCTGCTGACGCTCGCGCAGGACACCGTGCGCAGCGCCGGCGCCAGCGTGGCGCTGACCGCGCAGCGGGTGGACGGCGGCATCGTGCCGCACGCGGCGCTGGATCAGGCCAACCAGGTGCTGCACGCCGCGCAGTCCGACCTGGCCGCGCAGACCACGGCGGTGGCGCAGGACGTCAATGCCTTGCAGTTGCTGGTGGGCGCTCCGGTCGATCCGGCGTTGTTGCCGGCCTCGCTCGAGGAGGCCGCGGCGCGCATCGGCGATCCGCCGGCCGGCCTGGACACGAGCGTCCTGCTGCGCCGGCCCGACGTGGTGCAGGCCGAGTACGAACTGCGCGCGGTCAATGCCGAGATCGGCGCCGCCCGCGCCGCGTTGTTTCCGCGTATCAGTCTGAGCGGCCTGTTGGGGCTGACCAGCACGGCGCTGTCGGACCTGTTCGCCCACGACGCATTCAGCGGCTCGGTGGGCGCCGGCGCCGCCTACACCGTGTTCGATGGCGGCGCGGCGCGTGCCAACGTGCGCTACACCGAGGCGCAGCGCGATGCCGCCGTGGCCGGTTACGAGAAGACCGTGCAGACCGCTTTCGGCGAAGTGGCCGATGCGCTGGCCCGGCGCGGCACCATCGACGCGCAGCTGCGCGCGCAGCGCGCGCTCCTCGCCGATGCCGCCAACACCTACGATGCCAGCGCGCAGCGCTATCGCATCGGCGTGGAAAGCGCGCTGTCCAACCTGGATGCGCAGCGCAGCTATTACGCGGCGCAGCGCAGCCTGGTCGCGGTCGAACTGACCGCGGCGACCAACCGGGTCACGCTGTACCGCACGCTGGGGGGAGATGCGTCGCTGGAGCGCGCCCAGCCCTGAGTGCGCGGGGCGCTGGTTGGCGGCACGCTGCAGCCGGGCGCGCTGCATGGCGTGCCGCCGGTGGTGCGCTTACTTCAGGTGTTCGCGCAGTCCGTCGCCGGCCTGCTGGATGGCGGTCCGCACCGCGGGCACGTCGCGCAGGGCATTGAGCAGGCCGAAGTCATGGATCAGCCCGTTGTAGCGGGTCACGGTGACCGTCACCCCGGCCTGGTCCAGCGTGCGGCCGAAGGCTTCGCCTTCGTCGCGCAGCACGTCCAGTTCGGCGGTCTGGATCAGCGTCGGCGGCAGGCCGGCCAGCTGCGCCGGGGTGGCACGCAGCGGCGAGGCGGTGATCTCGGCGCGGGCCTTGGGATCGGTGGTGTAGTTGTCCCAGAACCAGGTCATCATGTTGCGGGTGAGGAAGTAGCCGCTCTGGAAGCGCTGGTACGAGCCATCGTCGAAGCTGGCATCGGTCACCGGCCACAGCATCAGGTCGTAGCGCAGCGCTGGCGTCCCGGCCGCCTTGGCCTGCAGCGCCACGGCCGCGACCATGTTGCCGCCGACGCTGTTGCCGGCCAGCGCCAGGCGCTGGCCGTCCACGCCGATCTGCGCGCCATGCTCGGCGACCCAGCGGGTGGCGGCATAGGCCTGGTGGATGGCGACCGGATACTGTGCTTCCGGCGACGGCGTGTAGTCCACATAGACGGCCACCGCGCCGGAAGCGTTGACCAGGTCGCGGATCAGGCGTTCGTGGGTCGGGAAGTCGCCCAGCACCCAGCCGCCGCCGTGGAAGAACATGAAGGCCGGCAACACCTGGCCGGCGCTGTGCGGTGGCCGCACGATCACCAGGTTCAGCGGCTTGCCGTCGGCCTGGATGGTGGTGCGGCTGACTTCGGCCGGCGGCAGCGGCGTATTGGCCTGGGCATCGCGCAGCACCTGCCGCGCCTGCGCCGGCGTGAGCTGCTCGATCGGCTTGCCGCCGCTGCCGTTGAGCGCATCGAGGAACGTCGCGACCGGGCGCAACGGTGCCGGCTGATCGGCCGGCGTCGCGGCCGTGGCAGTGCCGATCGCGCCAGCCAGCAGTGAGGTGGCGAGCAAGGGGAGCAGGGTCTTCATGGCGGTTTCCTGGGGCATGCCGGGCGGGGTGCCGGCGACAGGGGTGACTTTGCGCGCCAAGGCGATACGATGGGTGGCGAATCGTCCACGAAACTTTACCCGGAGTCCTGAGTGACCGACCGCCTTGCCGCCTTGTTGACCCACTTCTCGGTCAGTGCCGAGGTCTTCCACGCCGGCACGCTGTGCGGCCTGCACCGGCTCGATGACGGCGACCGTGGCCAGTTGCATCTGCTGCGCGAGGGCAGCGTGGTCGTCCACAACGGCGACGGACACGTGCTGCGGATCGACCGGCCGAGCCTGCTGCTGTACCCGCAGGCCATGCCGCACCGCTTCGAGACCGATGCGCAACGCGGCGCGGATTTCGCCTGCGCGCATTTGCGCTTCAGCGGTGGCGCGGCCAATCCGCTGGTGCGCGCCTTGCCGGCCTGCATCTGCCTGCCGCTGGACGCACTGCGCCAGGGTGAGACGCTGCTGCACCTGCTGTTCGAAGAAGCGTTTGCCCAGCATTGCGGGCGCCAGGCGGTGTTGAACCGGCTGTTCGAGGTGGTGCTGGTGCACGTGATCCGCGAACTGATGGAACAGGGGCTCGCCGACGGCGGCATGCTCGCCGGCATGGCCGATGCGCGGCTGCGGCTGGCGTTGACCGGCATCCATGACGCCCCGGCGCAGCCGTGGACGCTGGAGAGCCTGGCCGCCCGTGCCGGCATGTCGCGCAGTGCGTTCGCGCGCAGTTTTCGCGAGACCCTCGGCTGCACCCCGGGCCAATACCTGCAGGACTGGCGCATTGCCCTGGTGCAGCGCGGCCTGCGCGAAGGACGGCCGCTGAAGCAGCTTGCCGACGAGGTGGGTTACGGCAGCGAGGCCGCAGTGTCGCGCGTGTTCAAGGCGCAGGTCGGGCAGACCCCGCGCGCGTGGCGGCAGGCACGCTGAGTGCGGATGCGGGCGTGTGCAGGCGCGCCAGCCGACCGGCGCGCGCGGGTGACTGCCGCGTAAGCGCTGTACCGGCTCAGCCGGCGGCCAGCACCGCCAGCACCTCGGCCTCGTCCACGTCGGGGACGATCTCGGCGTGGCCGATGCCGCGCCACAGCACCAGCCGCAGGCGTCCGGCCAGGTTCTTCTTGTCCAGGCGCATGCGCGCCAGCAGCGCTTCCGGCGCCAGTCCGGCCGGCAGCGCGGTCGGCAGGCCGAAATCCTGCAGCAGCGCGCGCAGTTGCGCCGTGTCCTGCGCGCTGGCCATGCCCAGCCGGGCCGACAGCGCGGCGGCCAGCACCATGCCCACCGCCACCGCTTCGCCATGGTTGAGGTTGGCGTTGTCCGGGGCGCCGTAGCCCTGCTCGGTCTCGATGGCGTGGCCGAAGGTGTGGCCGAGGTTGAGCAGGGCGCGCTCGCCCTTCTCCAGCGGATCGCGGGCGACGATCTCGGCCTTGTGTTCGCAGCTGCGCGCGATCGCCTGCGCCAGCGCGGCCGGCTCGCCGGCCAGCAGCGCGTGGCGCTCGGCGTGCAGCCAGGCGAAGAACAGCGGGTCGCGGATCGCGCCGTACTTGATCACCTCGGCCAGGCCGGCGCGCAGTTCGCGCGGCGGCAGGCTGCGCAGTACGGCGGTGTCGGCAAGCACCGCGCGCGGCGGATGGAACGCGCCGACCAGGTTCTTGCCCTGCGGGATGTCCACCGCGGTCTTGCCGCCGACCGAGGAGTCGACCATCGCCAGCAGCGTGGTCGGCAGTTGCACGCAGTCCACCCCGCGCATCCAGCAGGCGGCGGCGAAGCCGGCCAGGTCGCCGACCACGCCGCCGCCCAGCGCCAGCACGCAGGCGTCGCGGGTGGCGCCCAGGGCGGCCAGCGCGGCGATCGCCGCGGCGAAGTTGTCCAGGGTCTTGGAGGCTTCGCCGGCGGGGATCACGAACTCGCCGACCTGCAGGTCCGGACGTGCCGCCAGCAGCGCCGCGCGGACCTGCGCGGCGTACAGCGGCGCAACTTGGCTGTCGCTGAGCAGCAGGACGTGGCGGCCGCGCACCTGCGCGGCGAGGGCGGCGCCGTCGTCGAGCAGGCCGGGGCCGATGCGGATGGTGTAGGCCGGGTCGCCAGCGACCTCGACCGTGCGCGATGCGGCATTCATGCAGTGGGTTCCGGAAGTTTCCACGACGCGGCCAGGCGCACGACCAGCTGCGCGGTGGCCTCGGCCGGGGTGAGGTGGTCGGTGTCCAAGATCAGGTCGGCGACCTCGCGGTACAGCGGTTCGCGCACCGCGTGCAGGTCGCGCAGCACCCGCTCGCGGTCGCCGCGCTGCAGCAGCGGCCGGCTGCGGTCGCGGTGCAGCCGCTGCAGTTGCGCGGCCACGCCGACCCGCAGATACACCACGAAGCCATGTTCGCGCATCTCGCGGCGGCTGTCGGCATTGAGCACGGCGCCGCCGCCGGTGGAGATCAGGTGGCCGGGTGTGCTCAGGAGGCTTTCCAGCACCGCGCGCTCGTGCTCGCGGAAGCCGGCTTCGCCGGCATGCTCGAACAGCGAGGCGATGCTGGCGCCGGTGCGCTCGACGATGCTCTGGTCGCTGTCGACGAAGACCAGGCCGAAGCGCTCGGCCAGGCGGCGGCCGATGACGCTCTTGCCGGCGCCCATCGGGCCGACCAGCACCAGGTTGGGGGCGGGATTCATCCGCCGATGCTAGCAGAGACCGATACCGCCTCGCGCGCCGATGCGTGCGTCGCGCGGGGCATGGCGCGACAATGGCGCATCGTCCGCCGAGTGCCTGCCGCCATGCCCGATCTGTACGCCGAAGCCCTGTCCACGTTCGCCGACCTGTTCGCCGAGGCGCGCAGCAGCGACGAGGCCGAATACAACGCCATGGTCGTGTCCTCGGCCACCCTGGAGGCGCGCCCGTCGTCGCGGGTGGTGCTGTTGAAGGCCTACGACCCGCGCGGCTTCGTGTTCTACACCCACCTGGACAGCCAGAAGGGCCGCGAGCTGCAGGCCAATCCGCAGGCCTCGCTGCTGTTCCTGTGGCGGCGCATGCGCGAGGACGGGGTGCAGGTGCGCATCGACGGCGAGGTGCAACTGGTCGCTGCGGCCGAGGCCGACGCCTATTTCGCCTCGCGGCCGCGCATGAGCCAGATCGGCGCCTGGGCCTCGGCGCAGTCGCGCACGCTGGCCTCGCGCGAGGAGTTCGAGGACCGCGTGGCCAAGGCCGAGGCCACCTTCGAGGGCCGCGAGGTGCCGCGCCCGGACGGCTGGGGCGGGTTCCGCGTGGTGCCGCGCAGCTTCGAGTTCTGGTACGGCGCCAAGTACCGCCTGCACGAGCGCTGGCGCTACGAGGCCGACGCCGCCGGGCACTGGAGCAAGCGGATGCTGTTCCCGTGAGCGGCGCCGGCCCGGCCTGCCCGGATGCGGCGGCCGCGGCGCGTGCGTGCGTGGGCCAGGCGCGTTGAGCATGGGCCCGCAGCGCATCGTCTGCCTGACCGAGGAGCCGACCGAGACGCTGTATGCGCTCGGTGAGCAGCAGCGCATCGTCGGCATCAGCGGCTTCACCATGCGCCCGCCGCAGGCGCGCCGCGACAAGCCCAAGGTCAGCGCCTTCACCAGCGCCAAGATCGACGAGATCCTGAAGCTGCAGCCGGACCTGGCGATCGGCTTCTCCGACATCCAGGCCGACATCGCCGCCGAGCTGGTGCGGCATGGCGTGGAGGTGTGGATCGCCAACCATCG
Organism: Xanthomonas sp. NCPPB 901; assembly: GCF_056725085.1. NCBI lineage: Bacteria > Pseudomonadati > Pseudomonadota > Gammaproteobacteria > Lysobacterales > Lysobacteraceae > Xanthomonas > Xanthomonas sp. NCPPB 901. The sequence continues at coordinate 1,673,565 of NZ_CM161511.1, forward strand.
CAGCGTCGCCGGCATCCTCGATTACATCCGCCGGCTCGGTGCGCTGGTCGGCGCCGGGCCGCGCGCGGCGGCCTACGCCGACGAATTGCAACATGGCCTCGACGCCATCGCCGCGCAGGCCGCGCGCTTGCCGCGGCGGCCGCGGGTCTACCTGGAGGAATGGGACGAGCCGATCATCACCGGCATCCGCTGGGTGGCCGAACTGGTGGGCATCGCCGGCGGCGACGACGTGTTCCCGGAACTGTCGGTGCAGCCGCTGGCCAAGGCGCGGATCCTCGCCGACGGCGATGAAGTGGTGCGGCGTGCGCCGGACATCATCCTCGGCTCCTGGTGCGGCAAGCGCTTCCGTCCCGAACGCGTCGCCGCGCGGCCGGGCTGGTCGGCGATTCCGGCGGTGCGCGACGGGCAACTGTTCGAGATCAAGTCGCCGTTGATCCTGCAGCCGGGGCCGGCCGCGCTCACCGATGGCGTGCGCGCCATCGCCGCCATCATCCAGGCCTGGGCCAGGGGCCTGGACGCGCGCTAGGGCGCGCCCGCCCAGGCCGGAGTCCGGAGTCCGCGACGCGCGTCCATGGCCGCGTCGTCGCTCGGCCACGGACGGATGGCCGTTTGCGCGATCCTCGGCCACGCGCGCGCCAGACCACGACGCGGCAGGCATGGGCTGCGGGGCCGCTAGCCAGGCGGCGGCTGGGTACGGCCGGCGACGGCCAGGCCGAGCAAGGCCATGAGCGCGGCGACGGCGAAGGTCGACAGGTAGGCCGCCGCCGCCGAATACGCCAGCAGCGCGGCGAACAGCGAGCCGCCGACCGCCAGCGTGGTGGCCACCGCGATCGCCTCGCTCAACTGCAGCGCCGAACTGTTGCGTCCCTGCCGCGCCGATGGCGACAGGGTCAGGGTCAGCACCGCCAGGGTCGGGTAGATCAGGCCCATGCCCAGGCCGGTGGCGGTCCAGCCGCCGATCGCCAGCGCCGCCGGCACCGCCGGCAGCAGCGCCAGGGTGGTCGCCGCGATGCCCAGCGCCATCAGCGTGCAACCCAGGCGCAGCCGCAGCAGGCGGCTGGCGTCGCGGCCGTAGTGGCCCTGGTACCAGGAGCCGGCGAACCAGCCCAGCGCACCGGCGCTCAGCGCCACGCCCGCCCACACCGGCGACAGCCCGCGTTCGCGCGACAGCAGCAGCGGCAGGAACGCTTCGCAGCCGAAGAACGCCGATCCGGCGATGCCGCGCAGCGCGATCACGCTGGGCAGGCCGCGCGCGGCGCGCAAGGTGCCGGCCGGCAGCAGCCGCCAGGTGCACAGCAGCAGGAGCGCCAACGCCGCCGGCAGCAGCACCGCCGCCCACAGCCCGCGCTGCTGGCCGCCCAGGTACAGCAGGCAGACGCCGGCCGCCGCGCCCAGCGACCACAGTTGCGCCGCGCCGCTGGCGCCATCCGCGCGCGCGGCGGGCGGCAGGCGCCGCAATGCCGGCCACAGCAGCGCCGCCGCCGGCAGTGCCAGCAGCGGCACCGCCAGGAACACCCAGCGCCAGCCGACGTGTTCGACGATCAGCCCGCTGATGCTGGGGCCGACCAGCGACGGCAGCACCCAGCCGGCGGAGAACGCCGCGAACATGCGCGGACGGATCGCCTGCGGATACAGCCGCGCGACCAGCACGTACAGCACCACCGAGATCGTCCCGGCACCCAGGCCTTGCACCAGCCGGCCGGCCAGTAGCAGCGCCATCGACGGCGCGAAGCCGGCCAGCAGCAGGCCGCAGACGAAGCAGGCCAGGCCGGCCCACAGCGGCGCCGCCGGCCCGTGCAGGTCGCTCCAGCGCCCGGCCACGGTCATGCCGATCACGCTGGTGGCCAGGGTGCCGCCGAACGCCAGCGCGTACAGCCGCAGGCCGTCCAGTTCGCCCGCCACGGTCGGCATCGCCGCGGCCACCGCCAGCGCCTCGAAGGCGATCAGCGACACCAGCGCGACCATGCCGATGGTGGTGGCGCGATAAGCCGGCGCCAGCACGGAGCCGGCAGCGGCAGGAGCAGGCGGGGCATCGGCGGTGGTGGCGTGGTCTTGCATCGGGATCCCTTGAGCAGCGGATGGACAGCGGCTGGCGTGGCTTGCACGGGCGCGTGCAGGCCGTGCAGCATGCAACCTCAACCGGACTCGAGGTCAAGCGATGCAGGAGGAACTGAGCGTGGGGCAGGTCGCGGCGCGCAGCGGCGTGGCCGTGTCGGCGCTGCACTTCTACGAGAACAAGGGCCTGATCCGCAGCGTGCGCACCGCCGGCAACCAGCGCCGCTACACCCGCGACGTGCTGCGCCGGCTGGCGGTGATCCGCGTGGCGCAACGCGTCGGCGTGCCGCTGGACAGCGTCAAGGCTGCCTTCGCGCAGTTGCCCGATGCGCGCACGCCGACCCGCGCCGAGTGGGCGCGGATGTCGGCGGCCTGGCGCGAGGAACTGGACGCGCGGATCGTGCAACTGACCCGGCTGCGTCACCAGCTCACCGACTGCATCGGCTGCGGCTGCCTGTCGCTGCGCCGTTGCCGGCTGAGCAACCCGGCCGACACCCTGGCCGCGCACGGCGACGGCCCGCAGCGCTGGGCGGAGGACTGAGCGGCGCGTCGGCGCGCGGCAACCGCGTGTGATGTCGGTGCGGCCGCCGGCCAGGCCCACGGAAGCCGCTCCTACGGCACGCGACGGCGCTGCCATGTGCGAACCAGACGGTGTGGGAGGGACTTCAGTCCCGACGCGGTACCGGTGGACTTCGCGGCATTGCCGCTTGTGTGCACGATGATGCGAGGGCGATCGCCTTGAGCGCGGCGCGAGTGCGGTCGCGCATGCCGAGCTTGTCGAGGATGATGGAGACCTAGTTCTTCACCGTGCTCTTCGGTAGCGACACGCGAAGAGCAAAGAGGCCTGACACTGTATGCAGTCGGGACTGAAGTCCCTCCCACAATGTGCACCTGTGATCGTGATGCTCGGTATGCGTGTGTCGGTTTTTCTGTAGGAGCGGCTTCAGCCGCGACCGGGCGCGGCGGCGCTGCCATGTGCGAACCAGAGGGTGTGGGAGGGACTTGAGTCCCGACGCGATGCCGGTGGATGTCATGGCGCTCGCGCTTGCGCGCGCTCAGATGATGCGCAGGGGGGCGTCTTCACTGCGGCGCGGGTACCGAGCTTGTTGAGAATGGTGGAGGCGAGATTATTCACTGTGCCCTTCAGTCACGACTCGGTCGCGACGAACGAAGAGCAAAGGCGCCGGACACTGCATGCAGTCGGGACTGAAGTCCCTCCCACAACACGCACGTGTGATCACCTTGATCGGTATGCGTGTGGCGGTCTGTATGTAGGAGCGGCTTCAGCCGCGACCGGGCGCGATGGCGCTGCCATGTGCGAACCAGAGGGTGTGGGAGGGACTTCAGTCCCGACGCGATGCCGGTGGATGTCACGGCGCTCGCGCTTGCGCGCGCTCAGATGATCCGCAGGGGATCGTCTTCACTGCGGCGCGGGTACCGAGCTTGTTGAGAATGGTGGAGGCGAGTTATTCACCGTGCCCTTCAGTCAAGACTCGGTCGCGACGAGCGAAGAGCAAAGGCGCCGGACACTGCATGCAGTCGGGACTGAAGTCCCTCCCACAACGCGCACGTGTGATCACCTTGATCGGTGTGCGTGCGGCGGTTTGTCTGTAGGAGTCAACTGTCATGCCCCAGCGATAACCGGAGGAGCGTACGGTGCCTGATCGCGCGCGATGGCATTGAGCCAGCGCAGGAACTTGTGCATGCAGGCGACGATGGCGACCTTGGCCGGCTTGCCGGCCGCGCGCAAGCGCGCGTAGGTGTTGGCCAAGGGGGATTTGGCGCGGATGCTGGCCCAGGTGGCCATGTACAGCACGCCTCGCACGTCGGCACGGCCGCCTTTGATGCGACGTTGGCCTTTCCAGCAGCCGCTGTCGTGATTGAACGGGGCCAGCCCGACCAGGGCGGCGAGCTTGCGTGGCGGCAGCGTGCCCAGCTCTGGCAACCGCGCGGCCAGCACTGCGCGCAGGATCGTGCCGAGCCCAGGTACCTTGGGCAAGCTCGAGCAGGTCTTGCCCTGCTGCTCGATCTCCTGCGTCAATGTCTGGATCTGCTGGTTCAGCAGGGCGATCACCTCTCGGCAGCGGTGTTGCACCTTGGCGCTGGTGATGTGTTCCAGGCGCCGCCGATGGGCATCGCGCTGGCCCACCAGGGTGGCACGCAGGTCCAACAGTTCGCGAAGAGACTGCTGGTGCTCGGGCACCACGGTCGTGGGCGTGGTCGGGATGTGCTGGGCGGCGATGGCCAGCAGGCGCGCGTCCAGGGCGTCGGTCTTGGCCTGCAGGCCCAAGGCTTGGGCTAGCTTGCGCGGACGATCGGCGGCCATCCGCACTGCCGGCAGGGCCGCCTCTCGGAGCACCCGCAGCACGGCATGTTCGTAGCCGCCACTGGCTTCCAGCAAGATCCGCTCGCAGCCCAGCTCCACCAGGCGTTGGGCCAGCACACGCTGCCCCTGTGGCGTATTGGGTTGGGTCCAGGCCTGCTCGTCCGGCAGGACATGAATGACCAGTTCGGCCTTGGATACATCGATCCCGACATAGCGCCGCATAGACGTTCTCCGCAGTAGACTCAGGAACGAGAGCACTCCTGCCGATGCCCATGCTTGTGGAGTTCGAGCTCGCGACTCGGGCAACTGTTCGGGCTGATGAGGCAGGAGATACGGGGTGCGGCGGCGCTGACTCCTACTCGTGCTTGCTGGCACTGCGGCTAAACGGCCTGCCGCACTCCGCTCTCACTTACAACGATAGACTCTCATTTGACACAAGCGGCTTCAGCCGCGACCGGGGCTTTCCCGGTAGCGCCCGGTCGCGGCTGAAGCCACTCCTACAGGACGACGGCGCGCACCGCACGCTGCAGGCGCTAGAAATTGCGGGTGAAGCGCACCGTGCCGGCCCCGTCGGCGCTGCGCACCTGCACCACGAAACGCAATTGGTCGTGGGCGCTGCTGCGGACCGTGCCGACGTAGTCGGTGTAGGCGTCGGTGCGAACCGCGCGCAGCGTCACCGGCTGGCGCTGGCCGCTGAGGTCGGTCGCCACCGCTTCCACCGTGCCCACTGCCGGCGTTTCCTCGCCGTCGTGCAGGGTGCGCAGCGCGATCATCACCAGCGCGGTGTCGGCCTCGCGGGCGATGCCGTAGCGGCGCGCGGCGTCCTCGCTCATCGCCAGCGTGGGCAGGGCGTTGTAGTGCACGCGCAGCGCGCCGAAATCGGCCTGCGCCGGCGTGGCGGCGAGCAGCGTCGCCGGGCGTGGGGTGTCCTGGTCCGCGCAGGCGGCCAGGGCCAGGCACAGCAGTGCAGCGGGCAGGACACGCATCGGCGGTCTCCGGCTCAGGGTGGCGAACACAACGTCGCGCGCAGCCGCCAGGTGGGCCCGAACGGCGCGCAGGAACCGCAGTGTACAAGTGGTCCGTGAGCAGGCCGAGCACCGTCCGCGTCCGCTCGGCGACCGCGCAGTCGCATTGTCAGCCGCGCTTAGTCGTCGTTGGCGGCGGACAGGGCCCGGCCGCGCGCGGCCGCCGCGGCGATCGCAGCCGCGGTCAGCGCCTCGAAGCCGCCGTGCTGGAAAGTCTCGATCGCGGCCTGGGTGGTGCCGTTGGGCGAGGTCACCCGGCGGCGCAGTTCGCTCGGCGCCTCGCCGGACTCGGTGAGCATGCGCGCCGCGCCGAGCAGGGTCTGCAGGGTCAGGGTGCGCGCCGTGGCGGCGGGCAGGCCCTGGGCGATGCCCGCCGCTTCCATCGCCTCGGCGAGCAGGAAGACGTAGGCGGGACCGCTGCCGGACACCGCGGTGACCGCGTCGATCAGCGCCTCGTCCTCGACCCACACGGTGACCCCGGCGGCGGCCAGCACGCGTTCGGCGTGGGCGCGCCGGCCGGCATCGACGCCGGCGCTGGCGAACAGGCCGGTGACGCCGGCGCCGAGCAGGGCAGGGGTGTTCGGCATCGCGCGGACCAGGGCATGGCCGCCGCCGAGCCAGCGGTCCAGTTGCGCGGTGGTGATGCCGGCGGCGATGGACACCAGCAGCGGCCGCTGCGCCTGTGCCAACGCGGCCAGGTCGGTGCAGACCCCGCGCAGCACCTGCGGCTTGACCGCGAACATCCACAGCGCCGCGCGGTCGGCGGCCTCGGCCGCGCTGGCGACCGCCTGCACCGCGTACTCGGCGGCCAGCGCCTCGCGCAGCGCCGCCACCGGCTCGGCCACGCGGATGCGGCGCGGATCGGCACCCTGCCGGACCAGGCCGGCGATCAGGCTGCGCGCCATGTTGCCGCCGCCGATGAAGGCGAGGTCGGCGGCGTGGGAATCGGGGGAAGCGGAAGCCATGGCGCAACACCGTCGCGAAGAGGGAGCGTCATGGTAGCGGCTGCGCCGCGCCGCAGTGCGGCGGTGCGGCGCAACCGGATCGTGCCAGGCGGGAACGCGCCGGCCGCTGTGTGCGGACCGGCGCGGCGAACTCAGTTGGACTCGGTGAAGGTGATCGACGGCGTACTGCCGCCGGCCACCGAGCAACTGCCCAGGTTGAGGTTGTTGGTCTCGCCGGTGCTGCCGGCATTGGCCGCGCAGGTCGGGGCGGCGGTGGAGCCGTTGGTGGCGGCGACCTTCACCGTGATCGACGAGCCGGAGTTGAAGTTGGCGCTGGAACCGCCGGCGTTGCCGACCACGTTGAACTCGGCGTCCTTCCACACCGTGGCCAGTTTGACCACGCTGTCCCTGGCGCTGACGCTGTAGGCGGTGCCGTTGTTGGTGAAGGTGATGGTGTCGTTGCCGTTGGCGGTGGCCGAACCGGTCAGCTTGAGGTTGGCCAGTTGCGTGGCCGGCACGTCCGGCGCGCTGACCGCGTTGCTGTTGCGGTAGCAGTCCGAGCCGCCGCCGCTCATCCAGCCGCTCGGGCAGCTGCTGCCATAGCCGATCAGCCAGTACTGCATGAACACCGCGGCCTGGCCCTGGGTCTCGTAGTCGGTGGCGTAGACGAACTGCTGCCACACGGTGCAGCCGGAGCGGCCGCCGCAGACGCTGGTGGTGGCGTTGTAATTGGAGTTGATCTGCAGCGAGTACTCGTTCGGGCCGAGGATGCCGCCGCCGCCGAAGGACGCCACGCCGACGCCTTTCTCCGAGGTCACCCCGGTCACCTGGGGGAAGCTGCCCACGACCTTGCTGATCAGGCTGCTCGACCGCAGCGCGTAGTCGTAACCGTTGCCGGTGGTTTCGGTGGCGCCGAACAGGATCTTGTGCGGGATCGGGTGCACCCGGCGGGTCAGGGTCTTGCAGACGTCCGTTTGCCACTGCGTATCGGGGAAGCTGGCATGGAAGCAGCCTTCCGTCGGCGTCGGCTGATGCGCCATGGTCTCGCGCCAGGCGGTGCGCGCCTGGACTTCCGCGGGCGACATCATCGCTTCTTCGTTGTTCCAGGCCGGCGTCGCCGTCGGCGCGGCCATTGCCGCGGGGACGTGCAGCAGACCGATGCAGCAGGAGGCGAACAGCAATCGGGTGGATGCTTGCATCTGTGACCTCGTTGGAGCCGAGCACATTCGGCGATGGACCTGCGGATGAGCCGCGGTCGTCGCAATGGAAGCCGAAGCGCGCACATCTGAAACGTGACTGAATTAACGATTTTTAACCGTGTCGCATGGTTCAGCGAGCAGTGTCGGAGCGAACCTTTCATTCATCCCGAAACCCTATTTTTTTCAAAGGGATGGGCTACGACAGAATTCCGATGTTGGTGAACCGTTTTTGAAGCGTTCGTAGACAAGTCACCACCCTGTCACCGGTGTTGCGGTAATGCGGCGCGACAGCAGTGGATCCAGCCAGGAACGCGCCGATCCAGGAGCCTGCTCATCCAGGAGCACGCGGCGCGCGCGCGCCGAACAGCGCGGTGCCCACCCGCACCATGGTGGCGCCGGCGGCGATGGCGTCGGCGAAGTCGCCGCTCATGCCCATCGACAGGGTGTCGGCCTGCGGATGCGCGGCGCGCAGCCGCTCGAACAGCGCACGCATGCGCGCGAACGCGTCGCGGCGGCGCTCGGCCTCGGGCCAGGGCGCGGGAATGGCCATCAGCCCGCGCAGGGCCAGCGCCGGGTGCGCGGCGATGGCGTCGGCCAGCGCGTCGATCGCCTCGGGTGTGCAGCCATGCTTGCTGGCCTCATCGTCGATATTGACCTGGATCAACACGTTCAGCGGCGCCTGCGCGCCCGCGCGGCCCTTGGCCAGGGCGGCGACCAGTTTGGGCCGGTCCACGGTCTGCACCCAGTCGAACAGCGTCGCCGCCAGTTCGGCCTTGTTCGATTGCAGGTGGCCGATCAGATGCCATTCCAGTCCGGCATCGGCCAGCGCGGCGATCTTGGCGGCCGCTTCCTGCACGTAGTTCTCGCCGAAAGCGCGTTGCCCCTGTGCGGCCAGCGCCGCCACGGCCTCAGCCGGCTGGGTCTTGGACACCGCCAGCAACTGCGCGCGCGGCCGCCCTGCGGCGTCGGCGGCGCGGTCCATGTCCAGGCGAATCTGTTGCAGCGCTGAGAGGGTCACGGGCGGCGTTCCGGCAAAGGGAAGGGCGCTATACTGCCGGCCGGGGAATCATCCTTCCAGTCGCAGCCCAAGGGGAAAAGCAGCGTATGGATATCGCTGAACTATTGGCGTTCTCGGTCAAGAACAAGGCGTCCGACCTGCATTTGTCCGCGGGCCTGCCGCCGATGATCCGGGTCGATGGCGACGTCCGCCGCATCAACATCCCGGCGCTGGACCACAAGCAGGTGCATGCGCTTGTCTACGACATCATGTCGGACAAGCAGCGCCGCGACTACGAGGAATTCCTCGAGGTCGACTTCTCCTTCGAGATTCCCAGCCTGGCGCGCTTCCGCGTCAACGCGTTCAACCAGAACCGCGGCGCCGGCGCGGTGTTCCGCACCATTCCCTCGGAAGTGCTGACCCTGGAGGACCTGGGCTGCCCGCCGATCTTCCGCCAGCTGATCGACCAGCCGCAGGGCCTGATCCTGGTCACCGGGCCGACCGGCTCGGGCAAGTCGACCACGCTGGCCGGCATGATCGACTACATCAACAAGAACGAATACGGCCACATCCTCACCGTCGAGGATCCGATCGAATTCGTGCACACCTCGCAGAAGTGCCTGATCAACCAGCGCGAGGTGCACCGCGACACCCACGGCTTCAACGAGGCGCTGCGTTCGGCGCTGCGCGAAGACCCGGACATCATCCTGGTCGGCGAGTTGCGCGACCTGGAGACGATCCGCCTGGCGCTGACCGCGGCGGAGACCGGCCACCTGGTGTTCGGCACCCTGCACACCAGCTCGGCGGCCAAGACCATCGACCGCATCATCGACGTGTTCCCCGCCGGCGAGAAGCCGATGGTGCGCTCGATGCTGTCCGAGTCGCTGCGCGCGGTGATCTCGCAGGCATTGCTGAAGAAGGTCGGTGGCGGCCGCACCGCGGCCTGGGAGATCATGGTCGGCACCCCTGCGATCCGCAACCTGATCCGCGAGGACAAGGTCGCGCAGATGTACTCGGCGATCCAGACCGGCCAGCAGTACGGCATGCAGACCCTGGACCAGCACCTGCAGGACCTGGTCAAGCGCAGCCTGATCACCCGCAACCAGGCCCGCGAGTACGCTAAGGACAAGCGGTTGTTCGAGTGAGGCCGGGAATCGGGAGTAGGGAATCGGGAATGGGAACAGCAACCGCACTCTCCTTTCCGCTTCCGGATGCCCGCTGCTGCGATTCCCGATTCTCCATTCCCGATTCTCAGCTCCGAAGGAGCCGGCCATGAGCACCATCGACTTCACCTCCTTCCTGAAACTGATGGCGCACCAGAAGGCGTCGGACCTGTTCATCACCTCGGGCATGCCGCCGGCGATGAAGGTGCACGGCAAGATCACGCCGATCACGCAGACGCCGCTGACCCCGCAGCAGAGCCGCGACCTGGTGCTGAACGTGATGACGCCGTCGCAGCGCGAGGAGTTCGAGAAGACCCACGAGTGCAACTTCGCCATCGGCGTGGCCGGGGTCGGGCGCTTCCGCGTCAGTTGCTTCTACCAGCGCAACCAGGTCGGCATGGTGCTGCGCCGGATCGAGACGCGCATTCCCAGCGTGGACGAGCTGAACCTGCCGCCGGTGATCAAGACCCTGGCGATGACCAAGCGCGGCATCATCATCTTCGTCGGCGCCACCGGCACCGGCAAGTCGACCTCGCTGGCGGCGATGATCGGCTACCGCAACCAGAACTCCACCGGCCACATCATCACCATCGAGGACCCGATCGAGTTCGTGCACAAGCACGAGGGCTGCATCATCACCCAGCGCGAGGTCGGCATCGACACCGACAGCTGGGAGAACGCGCTGAAGAACACCCTGCGCCAGGCGCCGGACGTGATCATGATCGGCGAGGTGCGCACCCGCGAAGGCATGGACCACGCCATCTCCTTCGCCGAGACCGGCCACCTGGTGCTGTGCACCCTGCACGCCAACAACGCCAACCAGGCGATGGACCGCGTCATCAACTTCTTCCCCGAAGACCGCCGCAGCCAGTTGCTGATGGACCTGTCGCTGAACCTGCGCGGGGTGGTCGCGCAGCAGCTGATCCCGACCCCGGACGGCAAGGGCCGCCGCGTGGCCATGGAGATCATGCTCGGCACCCCGCTGGTGCAGGACTACATCCGCGAAGGCGAGATCCACAAGCTCAAGGACGTGATGAAGGAGTCCACCAATCTGGGCATGAAGACCTTCGATCAGAGCCTGTTCGAGCTGTACCAGGCCGGCGAGATCAGCTACGAGGACGCGCTGCGCCACGCCGATTCGCAGAACGAGGTGCGCCTGCGCATCAAGCTGGCCCAGGGCGGCGACGCGCGCACCCTGGCGCAGGGCCTGGACGGGGTCGAGATCGCCGAAGTGCGCTGAGCCGGCCCGGCAGGCGAACGCGGGCCGGGCGCAGGCGCGACGACGCGGACGCAGGGTCGCAGCGGTTGTTTCCGGTTCGTCCACAGGGGGTATTCTCAGTCAACTGTCCGCCGGCGTTCATCGCGGACTGTGCAGCCGAAGAGAGGAGAGCCGCCATGAACGACGTGCCTGAGGTGCTTTGGTCGATACAGCCGCATGCCGGCTACTACATCAACTCGGTGGCGGTGTCCGACGATGGCAATGTCATCGTCGCCGGCACCTTCTATCACCATTACGGCGACGCCTCGCAGGTTCCCGGGCTGGACGCGGTGCCGGTGGCGCAACGCAAGATCTTCGAACGCGTCGCGCCTGCGGCCACCCGCACCGACGTGTGCGACGACGAGGAAGGGCACTACGGCACCTACGCCTGGGATCGGACCGGCAAGCGGCTGCTGACGAAGGAATTCGACGGCTGGCAGGGCGTGTACTGGGTCGATGTGGCGGCCGATGGCGGCACCGTGGCCAGCTGTGGCTGGAAGAGCCAGGGTCCGGACACGGGCTTCATCGGCGCCTGGGCGGTGCCGGGCGGCGAGGAGCTGCTGTCCTTCTCGCTGCCTTCCGCCCGCGGCAACATGGTCGCGCTGGATGCGCACGGGCGGACCTTGCTGGCCGGCGCCGACCAGGGCTATCTGTTCTGCCGCGACGGCGACGCGGCCTTCGGCGCCGAGCCCGCTCGCATCGCGCTGAGCACTGGCGGCGACAGCAACGGCGACACCGTCGTCGCCACCGGCATCGCCGACGACGGCGCCACCGGACTGGTGGCCAGCTATCTGGGCGAGATCATCCTGTTCTCGATCGCATCGGGACAACCGGTGGTGCTGACGCGCTGGCGGTCGCCCAAGAACGTCCACCTCCACATCGCGGTCCTGTCCGGCGATGGGCGCCGCGCCTATGCCGGCGGCAGCAACGGCACGCTGTACGCCTTCGACGTGGCCACGTTTCCGGACACGCGCGCACCGGTCTGGACCGCGACGATCCCCGAGGGGGCGACGACCCTCTACGGGCTGGCCTGCGATCGTTCCGGCGACACGGTCGCGGTCGCCGGCAACCTGCCGCACGCCAAGTCCGGGCAAGGCGGCGTCGTCGCCGTGTTCGCCGACACCGGCGCCGAGCCGCGGCTGCAGTGGACGTCCTACAGCGCGCATTCGCCCAACTTCCTGGCATTCGATCCCGGCGGACGCTGGTTGGGGGTGGCCGATGGGTATCCCGACGGGGCGCCTGGCGGTTTCACCGTCTGGAGCGCCAGCGACAGCACGCCGCGCTGGACCTGGGCCGCGGGCAACATGAGCTGGGCGATCGGTTTCTGCGGCGATGCGTCGGTGGTGGTGGGCGGCAGCGACGACAGTTCGGTCACGGCCTTCGCCGGCCCCGGTTCGGCCCTCGCCCGGGGGCGCACGGAGGCGGATGGATGACAGGCGGGGACGTCGCGGCGCCGTCCCTTCCACCCGCGGCGCCGCGCCGTTCCGGCGCGCTGCTGCTGCTGTCGGCGGTGCTGGTGGCGCTGTGGCTGGCGGTCTTCGAGTTGGCGCGGGTCCTGGACTATCAGCCGCATGCGAGCCTGTGGTTCCCGCCGGTGGCGGTGACGCTGGCCACGTTCATGGTGCTGGGCCGGCGCGGCGCGCCGGCGATCGCCGTCGCCTGCGTGCTGGCCACGCTGCTCAGCTTCTATCGCACGACGTCCTCCCCTGCGATCCCCGGCCGTGCGGTCATGGCGTACGCGCTGCTGTTCACCGCGCAGCAGTTCTGCATCTGGGGCGGCCTGGCCTGGCTGCTGCGCCGCGTCGGCCAGAGCGGCGCCGCGACCAGTCTGCCGCGCGTGGTCACCTACTTCATCCTCGGTGGCGGCGTGGCCGCGCTGCTGTCGTCCTGCCTGGGCGGCGCGGGGCTGGCCGTCACCGGTGCCATCGACCTGTCGACCCTGCTCTCGCAGTTGATCCCATGGGCGATCGGCGACTACGCCGGCCTGCTGGCGCTCGGCCCGCTGGCGATCGTCGCGGTGCTGCGTCTGGCCGAGTCGCTGCGGATCGCGCCGCAGCCCGGCATCCCCCGCATCTCGGGGATGATCGCGCCGGCCGGGAGCGTCTCGGGCTATCTGGCCAAGCTCGCGCTGCTGCTCGGCGTCACCCTGGCGGTGATGTGGCTGGCGGCCGCGTTGCCGCGGCAGCCGGCGGTGGTCTTCGCGCTGTTCGTGGTGGTGGTGATCCAGTTGTGGATCGTGCACACCCACGGGATGTTGCAGGCGTTGTCGGCGATCGCCGCCTTCAGCCTGCTGATCGCGGTGGCCACGCCGCTGCTGCGGCTCGAGGCGCAGGCGCTGGCGCTGCAGTTCGCCATGATCAGCCTGGCGGCGAACAGCTATTTCGGACTGGCCGTCCCTGGGCTCTACGCCGACAACACGCGGCTGCGCCAAGCGCTGGTGCGCGATCCCGTCACCGGGGCGCTGTCGCGGACCGGGTTCCTGGAGCAGGTGCTCAACCATCTGCAATCGGCCGCGCAGGACCCGAGTCCGCTGGCGGTGGTCGTTGCCGACATGGACAACCTCAAGGCGATCAACGACCAGTTCGGACACGCCGCCGGCGATGCGGCCTTGCGCGCCTTCGTCAAGCGCTGCCGGAGCCGCCTGCGGCCGGGCCAGTTGCTGGGGCGCCGGGGCGGCGACGAGTTCGCGCTGTACCTGCCGCTGACCACGCCGGAGAGGGCGCATGCGCTGATCGACGCGCTGCGGGTGGCGCTTGCCAGGCCCGGCGAGGACGACGGCTTCGCGACCGCGCTGTCGGCCAGCTTCGGCCTGGCCGTGTGCAACCGACGCGATCTGGACGTGGAGGATCTGGAGGAACTGCTCGAACGCGCCGATGCGGAGATGTACGCGGACAAGCGCCAGCACCGCACCTCGGCCGCGCGCTGATCGCGGTTGCAGGCGCTGTACTGGGGGCGATCCGCTGCGAGTCCTCAAAGTTTCATGTGCAACTACATCCTGAACTGGTGTCTAATACCGTCCCCCACGTCGTGCCCCTCCCGTGAGCCTTCCCGATTCCGATCTGCGTCCGGACCTGGACCCGTTGCCCGACGACGGCGCCGTCGTCACGGCCGGACCGCTGACCCCGCCGCCGGATTCGGCCGGCACCGCGCAGGATGCACGCGCGCTGCGGCACAGCGTGGCCGAGGACGTGCAGGGCATGCTGCTGGCGACCCTGGTGGCCTCGCTGGGCCTGGCGGTGTTCGCCCATGGCGGGCTGATGATCGGCGGCATGGCCGGCGTGGCCTTCCTGCTGCACTACGCACTGGGCTGGAATTTCGGGTTGATGTTCGTGCTGGTCAACCTGCCGTTCTACTGGCTCGCGGTGCGGCGCATGGGCTGGGAGTTCACCCTCAAGACCTTCGTCGCGGTCGCCGCCTGCGGCCTGTTGACCGATCTGCTGCCGCGCTGGGCGCGCTGGGCGACGATGACGCCGCTGTTCTCGGCGCTGGTCGGCGGCGCGCTGGTCGGGCTGGGCATCCTGTTCTTCATCCGCCATCGCGCAAGCCTGGGCGGCGTCGGTATCCTCGCGGTGTATCTGCAGCGCAGCCGCGGCTGGAGCGCGGGCAAGGTGCAGATGGGCTTCGACGCGGCGCTGATGGCGGTGGCGTTCTGGCTGCTGGCGCCACAGCAGGTGCTGTACTCGGCGATCGGCGCGGTGGTGCTGAGCCTGGTGCTGATGTTCAACCACCGCGCCGGACGTTACATGGGCGTGTGAGTTCCGCCGCCGCCGATCGCCGTGGCGATCGGCACGGTGCGCGTCGCGCCACGCGGGTCCTGCGTGCGGACGCGTGGACGACCCGCGCTGCGCCTGCGCAGGCAGGGCGTGCATGCCCCGCAGGGCAGCGCTGCGTGTTGCGCCATGTGGCACCGCAACTGTCTACGGAATCGCCGCGGTGTCTACGAAACGGTCTTGCTGTTCAAGTGTGACGCAGCGCATGCTGCTGTCGAAGAAAGGATGAGTGCGCGCAGACGGCGCACGCGATCGCGGGGAGCGCGATCCACCTGCATGACGTACACCACGATGTTCGACGCCACGCTTGCGTGGCGGCGCGGTGCTGCCTGTCCGGCGCGCCGCGGCGGACGCCGGTACTCAGGGTTTTTCCACGGAACGAGGGGCGGTGCGATGAAACGTGCGATGGGACTCGTGGCATTGGTCTGTGTGGTGGTCGCGGCGTGCTCCGCGGTGAATCCGGGCCCGGGTCCCAATCCCGGCAGCGGGGGCGGTACGCCCACGCCCACGCCGGGGCCCGCACCGGGGCCGGCGCCCAGCGCGGAGGCCTGCGCACCGCCAGCGCCGCCGGCGCCCTCGTGGTTCCCACATGCGCAGACGCCGGCGCCGGATTCGGCCGGCTTCCAGTCCAGCAGCAATTGCGCCTTCCATCAGTGGTCGTGGAACGCCTTCCTGTGGCTGACCCAGGACGTGGGCGGGCAGCCGCGTTTCCTGACCATGAGCAGCGACGGCATCGGCGGCGTTGCCGACGGCGTGCTCGATCCGTTGATCGGTCGCTCACAGCAGGCGCGCACGGTGGAACTGATTGACCAGGCAGGCCCGGATGGCGTGCTGGTGGATCGCCATGGACGTGCGGTCTATTACTCGATCCACTCCAATAAAGATTTTGGCGATTTCATCGCCGACAATAACCTGAAGAATCCGAACGCCCTGCGCGCATTCGATCCGCATAAGTCCTTTAAGGTCGGCAGCATGACCCTGAAGGCGGCATGGAAGGTGGTGCAGCCGGGCGAGGACGTGTCCACGTTCTATACCCGCCAGGCGCAGATCGCCAAGCTGGGCATGCGCAAGGGCAAGATCGTCGCTACCGGCGACACCGAAACCCAGATGGTGGCGCTGGTCGGCTTCCACATCGGCGGCACGGTCAACGGCCATCCGGAAATGATCTGGGCCACGTTCGAGCACCGCGACAATGCGCCGGACGTGGATACGCCGCTCGATCCGGGCCAGCCCGTCTCCGACAAGGACTGGACGTTCTACAAGGCCGGTACCCCGATCGAACAATGCAATGTCAACGCCGCGGGTGCCGGTGCGCTGACATTGAACGCGCAGACCCAGACCTTGAGCCCGGTGACCCAGGTCTGCCGCATGGTGCCCTACGGCGGCCAGAAGCCGTGCCCGCTGGGATCGACGGACTGCAACATTCCCAATATCAAGTCGATCAACGCCTCGGTGCAGGCGCAGTTGCACGACGTGTGGAAAAACTACTTCGAGGTCGGCGCGATCTGGTTCGTCGCCGAAGACGCGTTGGCGCCCGATTGCACATTCCAACCAGGGTCGGCGCTGGAGTGCATTCCCTCGCCGACGCCGAAGGGCGCGCCGCCGCTGCTCACCGGCTCGATCAAGCTGTCCAATTCCACCATCGAGACCTTCACCCAGGTGCAGAGCACGCAGAACAACTGCTTCGCCTGCCACAACACCACCCAGGTGATCTCGTCCGATCCGCGCGCGCAGTCGTTGCCGGGGCTGAACGTCAACATCAGCCACGTGGTGATCAACGACTACTTCCAGGCGCAGGTGCCGCAGAAGGCACCGCCGGCGGCGCGGCCGGCCACGCCGCGCTGAGGCGCGTCCCTCTCACCCGGATCAGGAGCAAGTCACCATGACCAGCAACGTGTTTCGCGTGCATCCGGCGATCGGCATCGGCCGCGTCGGCGACAGCCAGGAGTTCTATTTGGCACCGGTCACCGCGGCCGGTACCCGCGACGCCGACGGCCTGTTCGGCGGACTGCCGGTGCAACCGGGAACCGAGTCCACGCCGATTGCCGAGCACGACTTCCGCGATGCCGCCGGCAACGTCAAGCGCCAGGCCGCACGCTTCCACATCTACGCCTACCCCGGCGGCAGTTCTGGCACGTATCCCAACGGCGGCGGCGTGCGCGTGGACGTTGGCAGCACGATCGACGGCAAGACCGTCAAGGACATCGTGTGGACCGTGCACTTGGCCAACAAGAAGCTCAACAACTATTCGACGGTCACTCTGGACGAACACAACAATCCACAGTTCATTGGCATCGAGGCGTATGGGCCGCATCCAACGTATCTGCCACGGCTGCGCAATCCGGATTACGCCGGTTCGTCCGACCCAAGCAATCCGGTTCGCCTGCTGCAGCTCGTCATCGATCCGGGACCGCGCGCGATCAGCGCCGCCTCAGGCAATGCAGCGGTCGTCGCCTTCGACATGACCACCACCGCCAGCTACGCCGATGCCAGCGGCGCGATCCACTCGCAGCCGTCCTATCCGGTCAGCTTCCCGTCGATGTTCCACACGCTGCACGAGCCGCTCGGCAAGCTCGATTCGTTGGGCGACCTGCGGGTGCAGGCGGATGGTGCGTTGATCGTGGCCGGCGGCTTCGCCCGGACTTCGGCGGTGAGAGGGGCCGACGGCACCTATCCGGCATTGAACGATGCGACCGAGAACGGCCTGTGGTACGACGATGCCGCCGATGGCCCGGTCAATGCCGTGCTGATCTTCACCGACGGCAGCACCGCCAGCGTGCAGGGCGCGTGGTACGTCACCGGCGATCCGGGCTATGCGCCGCAGACGCGCAACGTGGTCTCCACCTGGGACGATGTCTACGACGTGTGGGTGCGCCAACTGGGGTTGGTGCCGTCGCTGTACGCCAACAACGCCTTCGTCGGCGCTTACCAGCCGTCCTTCAGCGACGACATCCAGCCGATCTTCCATGCAGCGATGCTGCAGCGCTGGAACACCAACCTGCCGTCGGGCGCGGTCAAGGGCCACGACATGATCGGACAGATCCAGCCCACCGACGATCCGGGTGCGAAGATTCCCAACCTGAAGACGCTGATCCGCGACCCGGCCTCGGCCGCCGACACAGAGACCGGCTCGCCGATGATGCCGCTGTCGCTCGGCGACGCGCAGAAGAGCTTCCTCAGCGTCAGTGCCACCCAGTACTTCCTGCTCAGCCAGTGGCATGAAAAAAAATGCAAGCAGGGTGACGCTCCGAAGCTGGGTTCCGGGGAAATGCTGGACAGGGTCACGTTGCAGAATTGCCTCGGCGGCCGCTACAGCCCGGGCATCGAGGTGTCGTTCCCGATTCGCGACATCAATCTCTACGTGCAGGACTGGAAGACCCAGGACTGCGGTCCGTTCCGCATCAACCAGGCTTCGCTGGACTACAGCAAGGCGAGCAAGGACCGCGCGTTCCTGAGTTTTGGCTATGTGCCGCTGCAAACGCATCCGGTGGAGCCGGGCGACCTGTCCAAGTTCATGTCGGTACCCTGGCATACCGACTACAACTCCTGCGCGACCCATCTGCCCGATCCCAACCCGGGCCAGCAAACGGTCAACCCGAACAACACCTTGTTCTGGTCGTGGCCGGCCGAGCGGCCGTTCGCGGTGTACCCGGCGGCGCTGTGTCAGGTCGATCCGGACGACGACACCTGGTACCTGGGGCCGCAGGTGTACTCGGTGCGCGGCGCCGGCACAGACAGCCCGTATCCGACCAGGGCCGGACGCTTCCAGGCGTACGCGGACTTCGTCGCCAATTGGTCCAAGGTCGGCTTCGTCATCAGTGGCGCGCAGATCGCGCAGGTGCCCGGCAAGCCGCCGTATCCGCCCGAGTTGTTCCTCGAAGTGGCGAGCCAATTCGATCCGGGCAAGGAATTCGTGGCGCCCTGGCCGATGGCCAATGTTCCCGTCGATCCGAAGGTATGACGCGCGCGCGTCGAGAGCACATGGCGTGTCTGCACGCCACACGCCGATGAGCGCAAACCACCGCTGCACCGTCGCCATCGTCGGCGGTGGCGTGGCCGGCTGCGCCACCGCGCTGGCGCTGGCCGCGCGCGGCATCGAGGACGTGGTGGTAATCGACATGGGCCGCGCCGCCGGCTGGCGGCTGGGCGAGGCGCTGGCGCCGACCGCCAGTGCGGCGCTGCAGCGGCTGGGCGTGTGGGAGGCGTTCCTGGCGCAGCGGCCGCTGGCCTCGGCCGGCAGTTGCGCCAGTTGGGGCCGGCCGGAACTGGGCTACAACGATTTCATCGTGGCCGGGCAGGGCAAGGGCTGGCATGTGGACCGCGCCGCCTTCGACGCGATGCTGGCCGCCGCGGTGCCGGCGCAGGGCGGCACGCTGCTGCGCGGCCTGCGCCTGGGCGCGGTCGGCCGTGCCGCCGATGGCGACCATGTGCTGGACCTGCACGGCGGGGAAGGCGACGTGCGCCGGCTGCGCGCCGGGTTCCTGGTGGATGCCAGCGGCATCGCTGCCGCGGCGGTGCGGCGGTTGGGCGTGGCCCGCAACGAAGTGGACTGCCTGGCCTTCGTCGCCGGCGTGTTCGCGCTGGAGCAGGCCGAAACGATTCCGTCGCAGGCGCTGCTGGAAGCCTGCGCGGACGGCTGGTGGTACGCGGCCAAGTTGCCGGACGCGCGGATGATGGTGGCGCTGGCGCTGGAGCCGCGGCGGCAGCGCCAGTTCCTGGAGGCGTCGGTCTGGCTGGCGGCGGTGCATGAGACCCGGCATGTCGCGCGCTGGCTGGAGCAGGGCGGTGCGACGCTGGCCCGGGCCAATGGTCTGGTCGCGGCGCTGGGGCCGTCAGCGATCCTCAGTCGCGTGGTGGGCGAGGACTGGCTGGCGGTGGGCGATGCGGCCAGTGCCTACGATCCGCTGACCGCCCATGGCATCGTCAAGGCGCTGCAGGACGGCGAGGCCGCCGCGCAGGCACTGGCCGCGCACCTGCAGGGCGCCGGCACGGCGCCGCTGGTGGCGTACCAGGATGGCGTGTTCGCGCGCTTTCGCACCTATCTGCGCGAGCGCGAGGCGCTGTACGCGCGCGAGCGGCGCTGGGCGCAGGCGCCGTTCTGGCAGGCCCGGCTGGCCGCCTGACGCGTGCGCCGCGCGGCGCGGCGCTCAAGCATCTTCGTTGCCACGGGCGGGACACGGCGTCGGCACGCCCAGCCGTTGCGCCAGGCGCCGCGCGTCGAACGGCGCATGTACCTTCATGTCGTTGTCGAAGTAGCAGTACACGTCGCGTCGCACGCGGGCCGGTGCGCGCGGGCCGACGCGTTGCGCATCGGCCGGCTCGCTGCCGCGGTGCCAGGCGGCGATGCGCTGTGCCCAGGTGTCGAGCGCCTTGTCGTCGTAGCCGCTGGCGTAGAGCTGGGCATCGCCGTGCAGGCGCAAGTACAGGAAGTCGGCGGTCACGTCTTCCAGGTATGGCCACTTGCCGGCGGTGTCGGCCTGCACCAGCGCCACCCGGTGCTTGCGCAGCAAGGCCACCGCCTCCGGCGTGGCGAAGCTGGGGTGGCGCACTTCCAGCGCATGGCGCAGGCGCCGGTTGCGGTCGATCCGCAGCAGGCTGCGGTCGCGCATGCGCGCGCTGTCGCGCTTGCGCGCCAGCGCCAGGGCGGCCTCGCTGGTCCGCGGCAGCAGCGCCAGGAAGGCATCCAGCAGGTCGTGGTCGAAGGCCAGCGACGGCGGCAGTTGCCACAGCAGCGGCCCCAGCTTCGGCCCCAGCGCGAGCAGGCCGGAGGCGAAGAAATTGGCCAGCGGCTGCTCGCAGTCGCGCAACCGTTTCAGGTGGGTGACGAAGCGCGGGCCCTTGACCGCGAACACGAAGTCGCGCGGCGTGGCGTCGTGCCAGGCGGCGTAGCTTTTCGGGGTCTGCAGCGAGTAGAACGAGCCGTTGAGTTCCACCGAGCGGAAGCACCGCGCGGCGTATTCCAGCTTCCGCCACTGGGTCAGCCCTGGCGGGTAGAAGACGCCACGCCAGCGCGGATAGCGCCAGCCGGAAATGCCGATGCGCAAGGCCATGCGGAGACCATGCCGTCGACCTCGTGCAGTGCCCGTGCAGGCGGCGCCAAGGCCGTGTCGTGCCGGTCCTCGCCCGCCAGCAGGCTCAGCCGGCGCGCATCCACGGCGGATCCAGCTGCGCGATGCGCGCGAACGCCGGGCAGTCTTCGCGGTGCGCGCCGGGCAAGTAGCCCAGGCTCATCAGGAACTCGCCGGTGATCTCGCCACCGGTGAAGCGAAAGGTGCGCTTGAACAGCTTGATCCACTCAGCCTTGCTGCGCGGATGCTGCGCGTCCAGCCATGCGGCGAAACTGCCGTGGCTGGCCCGCAGGCCCTGGATCACCTGCGCGTTGTGGATCGCCGCCTGCACCTTGAGCCGGTTGCGGATGATCCCGGCATCGCCGAGCAGGCGCATCACGTCGGCCTCGCCGAAGGCCGCCACCGTGTCCACGTCGAACCCGGCGTAGGCGGCGCGGAACCCGGCGCGTTTCTTCAGCATCAGCTCCCAGCTCAGCCCGGCCTGGTTGATCTCCAGCACCAGCCGCTCGAACAGGTCGGCGTCGGCGCGTTGCGGTACGCCGTACTCGTGGTCGTGGTAATGGCCGTGCACCGGGTGGCCGATGGCGAGATCGCAGTAGCTGCTCATGTGGCGGGTATCCGTCAGTCGGTCTGGTCGTTGGGGTCGGCGGCGTCCAGCTCGGTCCGCCGGGCCCCCGGCAGCTGCAGGTCGGGCCAGCGCCGCGGCAGTACCTGCAGCTTGCCGTCGCGCAGCGCCTGGTAGAGCGCCTCGGCGTTGTCGCCGCGGCGCGGGAAGAAATGGGTTCGCGCCACGTCGCGCCAGCCGCTGCCCGGGTCGGTATGGACCCGGCATTCGACGCCGTAGCCGGCGCTGGCATTGCACAGCAGCACCTCGTCGTGGCCATCGCCGTCCAGGTCGCGGCGCAGCGCCACGCACTGCGCGCCCTCGCGTCGGCAGTTGCCGTCCTCGATGTGCCCGGCCAGCAGCGCCTGCCACCACGCGGCGTCCGGCTCGGTACTGCCGGCGGCCAGCGCGATGCGCTGGCGCACCTGCAGCGGATCGGTACTGCGTGGCGCAGCGTCGTTGTCGCCGCCCCAGCGCTGCTGGCGCTGCAGGATGCGGTGCAGGCGCTCGCGCTGCACCGGGTCGTCGGCGAATGCGGGCACCTCGCGCAGCGCCTGCACCGCGCGGTAGCCGCGGCGGCCGCTGTCGAAGCGCAGATAGGCCAGGTCCAGTTGCGCCGCGCTGGTGCGGCCGTCGGCCAGGCGCTGCAACTGGTCGCCGACGACGAGGCGGTAGGGGTCCAGCAGCGGCGAGCTGGCCGCCAGCGCCAGGCCGATCACCGCCCACGACAGCACCCGGTTCACCGGCGCCAGCGGCTGCAGCCAGCGTGCGCCCGGGCGCAGCGCCGCCCAGGCATAGCCGCCTGCGTAGCCGCAGGCGACCACCGCGACCAGCACCCCGGCGAAGCGCTCGGCGCTCCAGCCGTACTGGTCGACGCGCAGCCACAGCGCGTACAGCGCCAGCCCCGCGTACAGCGGCAGGCTCAGCAGCCCGGCGTCGATCACCCGTTGCAGCCAGGCCGGGTAGGGCGCGGCCGCGGTGCCGTCCTGGTACACCGCATTGACGAAGACCACCAGCGTGGCCACCAGTGCGATCAGGAGGCTGGCCGCGGCGCGGGTCTCCCACAGCGGCTGCAGGCCGGTGAACGGCAGGCTCAGCGCGAACAGCACCGCCACGAACGCCAGCAGCGGCAGCAGCCCGGTGCAGATCGCGAACAGGATCTGCCGCATCACCTGCACCGCGCGCTGCTGGGTGCGGCCGATCAGCAGGCCCAGGCCGAACATGGTGCCGGTGGCCAGATAGACGAAGGCGGTCTGCCGGAACAGGTCGCGGAACAGGGTCAGCTTGACCAGCGCGAACAGGGCGCCCCACAGCCACAGCACCAGCCAGCAGATTCCTACGAACAGCAGCGCCAGCGCCAGGGTCAGCGCGTTCTGCCAGGCGTGTTCGAACAGGTCGCGGTACGGCGCCTGCCAGCGCCCGTGCTGCAGCCGACACTGCAGCCACGGCAGCAGCACGAACATCGCCAGCGCCAGGGTCGCGCCGAACGGGCCCAGCACCTCGCCGGCGCGCAGGCCGGGCGCGCCGGTGGCGTTCCAGGCCGCCCAGGCGGACAGGGCCGCCACCAGCATCGCCACCGCGATGGTGTGCTGCCACAGGCGCAGCGCGCCGAGGTGCCGCACCGACAGCAGGGTCATGGTCGGCACGGTCAGCACCAGGGTGTACCAGCACACCCGTCCGCCCAGCGCACCGAATGGCCACAGGCCGCTCTCGGCGCCGCGCTGTGCCAGGTACAGCAGCGCGCCCTGCAGCAAGGCCACCAGGACGATGAAGGCGCGGGTCTGGCGCGGCAGGTCGAGGGGCGTGTCCATGCGTGCGTGCTCCTTGGGCGACCGGTCGGGGCCGCGACCCGGCGGATTATGGCAGTCTGCCGCCGCCCACACGCAGCGCGCACGCGGGAGGGACGATAGAATGGCGCCATGTCCGCTTTGCCCACGCCTCTGGCCAACCAACTGCTGATCGCGCTGCCGGCGCTGTCCGATCCCAACTTCGCCCGCAGCGTGGCGCTGATCTGCCAGCACGACGAGAACGGCGCGATGGGCGTGGTGGTCAACCGCGCCTCCGAATACACCCTGGGCGAAGTGCTGGAGCAGATGGGCATCGAGACCATCGATGCCGCGCTGCGCGAGCAGGTGGTGCTCAGCGGCGGGCCG
Source organism: Xanthomonas sp. NCPPB 901 (assembly GCF_056725085.1). NCBI lineage: Bacteria > Pseudomonadati > Pseudomonadota > Gammaproteobacteria > Lysobacterales > Lysobacteraceae > Xanthomonas > Xanthomonas sp. NCPPB 901. The sequence goes on from NZ_CM161511.1 coordinate 1,697,127, forward strand.
GTGCATCCGGAGCGCGGCTTCGTCATCCACGACGGCGCGCATGGCTGGGATTCCAGCCTGGCGTTCGGCGACGGCCTGTTCCTGACCACCTCGCGCGACGTGCTCGAGGCGATGGCGCGTGGCGAGGGGCCGCGCAACGCGGTGGTCGCGCTGGGCTGCGCCGGCTGGGGCGCCGGGCAACTGGAATACGAATTGGGCGAGAACAGCTGGCTGACCGCGCCGGCCGACGCCGAACTGCTGTTCGAGCTGCCGCTGGAGCGGCGCTGGCAGACGGCGGCCGGGCGCATCGGCGTGGACCTGTTCCGCCTCACCGACTACAGCGGGCATGCCTGAGTCCGGCCTGCCTGAGCCTGGCGCGCCCGCGCCCGCGACGATCCGCCGCGACGGCACCGTGCTCGGTTTCGACGTCGGCCACCGCCGCATCGGCGTGGCCGTCGGCAGTTGTTTCGGCAACGGCGCGCGCGCGCTGGCGGTGATCGACGTGCACGCGCAGGGGCCGGACTGGCCGGCGCTGGATCGCCTGCATGCCGAATGGCGGCCGCACGGCCTGGTGGTCGGCGATCCGCTGACCCTCGACGGCGCCGACCAGCCCAACCGCAAGCGCGCGCATGCCTTCGCCCGCGCACTCGGCGCGCGCTACCGCCTGCCGGTGGTGCTGGTCGACGAACGTTCCAGTTCGGTCGAAGCCGCGCAACGCTTCGCGGTGGACCGTGCCGCCGGCCGCAAGCGCCGCCGCGACGCCGCCGCGCTGGACGCGGTGGCCGCCGCGGTGATCGTGGAGCGCTGGCTGGCCGCGCCCGACGACGCCACTCCCCTTTCCTGATCCCCTGCCCGGACCCGCCATGACTGATCCGCAACTCGATTCGAACGGGCGCCTGCGCCACCTGCTGACCCTGGAAGGGCTGCCGCGCGCGACCCTGCTGCAACTGCTGGACCGCGCCGGGCAGATCCGCGACGCGGCGGTGGGCCGGGTCGGCAAGCGCGGCGTGCTGGCCGGCACCGCGGTGTGCACGCTGTTCTTCGAACCGTCCACGCGCACCCGCAGCTCGTTCCACCTGGCCGCGCAGCGGCTCGGCGCCGACGTGCTGAACTTCGACGCCTCCACCTCGTCCACGCGCAAGGGCGAGACCGCCCGCGACACGCTGAAGAACCTGGAAGCGATGGGCGTGCGCGGCTTCGTCGTGCGCCACCCCGAGGACGGCGCGGTGGAGCGCCTGGCCGAGGCGGCCGGCGAGGGCACCGCGCTGATCAACGCCGGCGACGGCCGCAGCGCGCATCCCACCCAGGGCCTGCTCGACATGCTGACCCTGCGCCACGCCAAGGGCGGCGACTTCTCCAAGCTCAAGCTGGTCATCGTCGGCGACGTCAAGCATTCGCGGGTGGCGCGCTCGGACCTGCACGCGCTGCGCACCCTCGGCGCCGGCGAAGTGCGGGTCTGCGGCCCGCGCGCGCTGCTGCCCGACGACGGCACCCTGGACGGCTGCGTGGTCGGCGAGGACTTCGACGCCATGCTCGACGGCGTGGACGCGGTGATGATGCTGCGCCTGCAGCGCGAGCGCATGGAGGAAGGCCTGGTGTCCTCGCTGGAGGACTACCACGGCCAGTACGGCCTCACCGCCGAGCGCCTGCGCCGCGCGTCCAAGGACGCGGTGGTGCTGCACCCGGGGCCGATCAACCGCGGCGTGGAGATCACCGACGAGGTCGCCGACGGCGCGCAGTCGTGCATCCTGCGCCAGGTCGCCAACGGCGTGGCGGTGCGCATGGCGGTGCTGGAGACGCTGCTGGGCTGAGGCCCGCGCTCGGCACTTCCGCAGGAGCGGCTTCAGCCGCGACCGGCCATTCCCGGTCGCGCCTGTCGTGGTAGCCGCCGCTGCTACAGGACACGTCCCGTCGTGATGCGCGATGCCCTGAGCCGCGCCTAAGACGGCATCGCACCCGAAGATGGCGATCGGCACATCCGCGCCATCCCGATTCGGCCTACCATCGGCGGCGATCCTCCCCACGGACGCCACCATGATCCCTGTTCTGCGCCGCGCTGCATGCGCCGCGGTCTGCCTTCCGCTTGTCGCCGCCGCCCAGGCCGGCACCGCCACACCCGCCGCCGCCAGCGCCACCGCGGACCGCCCGGGCGCCTACGATCCGCAGGCGCTGTTCGCGCCGCTGCAGTTGCCGCACCCGGCCAACGCCTACCGCAGCGGCGGCGGCGTGCCGGGCCCGCAGTACTGGCAGAACCGCGTCGACTACGACCTGCACGCCACCCTGGAGCCGGCCACGCACACGCTGCGCGGCCAGGAGACCATCACCTACAGCAACCGCAGCCCGGACGCGCTGGACGTGCTGTGGCTGCAGCTGGACCAGAACCTGTACCGCGCCGATGCCCGCGCCCGCACCCTGCGTGCCGCGCGCGCGGACCGGCCCGCGCCGCAGACCACCGACGGCTACCGCATCGCCAGGGTGGAGCTGGAGCAGGGCGGCAAGCGCGTGCCGGCGACCTTCCTGATCGACGACACGCGCATGCGCGTGAACCTGCCGCAGCCGCTGGACAGCGGCAAGGCGCTCAAGCTGCACATCGACTACGCCTACACCGTCCCCGGCACCTGGGGCGGCCGTACCGCGGTCACCCCCACCGCCGACGGCGACATCTACGAGATCGCGCAGTGGTATCCGCGCATGGCCGTGTACGACGACCTGCGCGGCTGGGACACCCAGCCCTACCTGGGGGCGGAGTTCTACCTGGAGTACGGCGATTTCGACTACGCGGTGACGGTGCCGTGGGACTACCTGGTCGCCGGTTCCGGCGAACTGGTGAACCCGGCGCAGGTGCTCACCGCCACCCAGCGCCAGCGCCTGGCGCAGGCGGCCGCCAGCGACCGCACGGTGACCATCCGCGGCGCCGACGAGATCGGCGCGGCGGCCAGCCGGCCCAGCGCCAGCGGCACCCAGACCTGGCGCTTCCACATGGACCACACCCGCGACGTGGCCTTCGCCGCCTCGCCGGCGTTCGTCTGGGATGCGGCGCGGATCAACCTGCCCGAGGGCAAGCATGCGCTGGCGATGTCGGTGTATCCGCGCAGCGCGGTGGGCACCGACAAGTGGGGCCGCTCCACCGAGTTCGTCAAAGCCTCGATCGAGCACTTCTCGCAGTGGTACCCGTACCCCTGGCCGGCGGCGGTGAACCTGGGCGGCCATGGCGCCGGCATGGAGTATCCGGGCATCGTCTTCGACGACATGGAGGACGGCGGCAAGCAGCTGTTCTGGATCACCGCGCACGAACTGGGCCACGGCTGGTTCCCGATGATCGTCGGCTCCAACGAGCGCCGCCATGCGTTCATGGACGAGGGCTTCAACACCTTCATCGACGTCTACGCCTCCGACGCGATCAACCACGGCGAATTCGCACCCAAGCGCGACGGCGAGTACGCGCCCGGCGGCGGCAACCCGGTGGACGAGATCCTGCCGTTGCTGGCCGACGCGCAGGCGCCGACCCTGCTCGATCGCGCCGACGCCACCAGCGAGACCTACCGGCATCCGCTGACCTACTTCAAGGGCGCGCTGGGCCTGGTGCTGCTGCGCGAACAGATCCTCGGCCCGGCGCGCTTCGATCCGGCGTTCCGCAGGTACATCGCCAGCTGGGCCTACAAGCATCCGACGCCGTCGGATTTCTTCCGGCTGATGGAGAGCGAGTCCGGCGAGGACCTGAGCTGGTGGTGGCGCGGCTGGTACTTCAACAACTGGCAGCTGGACATGGGCGTGCGCGCCGCCGCCTATGTCGACCACGACCCGGCCAAGGGCCTGCTGGTGACCCTGCGCAGCCGCCAGAAGCTGGTGATGCCGGCGACCTTGCGCATCGATTTCGCCGACGGCAGCCACATGGACCAGCGCGTGCCGGTGGAGACCTGGATGCAGCAGACCCAGCCGCAGATCCGGGTGCCGAGCACGCAGAAGGTGCTGCACGTGACCCTGGATCCGGATCATGTGCTGCCCGACGCCGACCGCAGCGACAACCGCCTCGATACGGTGAGCTGATCGCGCCGCGGCCATCCGCGCCGTCGTCGGCGTCGGATGGCCCGCGCAAACGTGCTGCGGCCGCAACATTTGCCGTTGCGCGCCGCCAGTGCGCGCTTGTCCCGATGCGGTGCACCGGCCTCGATCGCGCTGCGTGCGATGCGCGTGCGTTCGCCGTCATTGTCGACGACCTGTGGCCCACGCGGCGCGCGTGTAGACGGCCTGTCCCCGGCTGTCGCTGTCTGTCTCCTGCGGACCGTGCGTGTCCGCTTGTCCTGTCCTGCGTCGCGAACGGGGCGCGGGGTTCCAGTTCGGCGTCGCGGCGATTGCGTGGGCCGCAGCGCGCATTCCAAGAATGCCGCCGGCCCCCACGCCCCGTGCCGGCGCATGCGCGCAGCGCCATGCGTCCCGCACTCATCGCGACAACTGGGAGAGACAATCATGCAGCAGCAATTCCGCAGGGGCGCACTGGCGCTCGCGTTGGCCGCAGGCGCCACCCCGGCCTTCGCTGGCCCCGTCGGTTACGGGGCCAATACCACCGGCGGCGGCAATGCCATCCCGGTCAATGTCGCCACGATGGAGGCGATGCAGGCGGCGATCGACAACTACGCCGGTTCCGGTGGCTTGGTGCTCCACTACACCGGCAGCTTCAACTACGCCGGCATCACCGACGTGTGCGCGCAATGGAAACTGCCGGCCAAGTCCGTGCAGATCAAGAACAAGCGCGACATCACCATCCAGGGCGCCAACGGCTCCTCGGCCAATTTCGGCGTGCGCGTGGTCGGCAACGCGCACAACGTCATCATCCGCAACATGACCATCGGCCTGCTGCCCGGCGGCGAGGATGCCGATTCGATCGCGCTGGAAGGCAATTCCAGCGGCCAGCCGTCCAACATCTGGATCGACCACAACACGATCTTCGCCTCGCTGACCAAGTGCCCGGGCGCCGGCGACGCGTCCTTCGATGGCGGCATCGACATGAAGAAGGGCGTCAACCACGTTACCTTGTCGTACAACTACATCCACGACTACCAGAAGGTCGCGCTCAACGGTTACAGCGACAGCGATACCCAGAACGCCGCCGCACGCACCACCTACCACCACAACCGCTTCGAGAACGTGGAATCGCGCCTGCCGCTGCAGCGGCGCGGGCTGAGCCACATCTACAACAACTACTTCAACAACGTCTTCACCTCCGGCATCAACGTGCGCATGGGCGGGGTGGCGCTGATCGAAGCCAACTACTTCGAGAACATCAAGAACCCGGTCACCTCGCGCGACAGCAGCGAGATCGGCTATTGGGACCTGATCAACGACTACGTCGGCAACGGCATCACCTGGACCGTGCCGGAGAGCACCAGCAAGCCCTACGCCAACGCCACCACCTGGATTTCGTCCAAGACCTATCCCGAGCCGCTGGGCTACCTGTACACGGCGATTCCCGCCGCGCAGGTCAAGGCCAAGGTCATCGCCACCGCCGGCGCCGGCACCCATCTGGCGGAGTGAGGCGTGGCCGCCTCCGCGCCGCGGCGCGGAGGCGGCTGTCATGGAAGTGTCACCAAATGTATGCCGTTTGCGGCATCTTTGGAGATTGTCCGGTGCCGCGTTGCGCAGCGTGCGCGGTGGTGTCCGTCGACCGGGATCTGCCGTTTTCACGTGAATTTGATGCGGTATGGCGGCCCAGAGGTCTTTTTCCCCATTCTTGTGCGTCCCTTTTCCCGATGTTGGTGCATCGTAAAAAATGTGCGCAGTTACGCATCAAGAATCGGACGGCGCCGCCGTTACCTAAAGCGAGTACCCGCACGGGACGTTCCTGATGCGGTCGGTGGAAGTGTGTTGTCCTTCTTCTCCGTCGCATCGCGTCCAGGCCGCAGGCCTGACGTTGTCTTGCGCGATCCCGGTCGTGGCGCGGGCTCCTCTCCTTTTCTCACCTGGTGCCCTCCACATGATCGGATTCCTTCAGCGCTACAACGTCGGGACGCGGCTCGCATCCGCCTTCGGCGTCCTCATCCTGCTCTCCTGTACGCTCGTCGTCGCGGGCCTGCTCACGTTGAAGCAGGCCCGCGAACTGATGGATACCATCGTCAATCGACGCATGCAGATCTTCGCCTACGCCAGCGAAATGCGCAGCGCCAGTTCGCAGATCGCGATCAACCTGCGCAATATCGTGCTGCCGACCTCCCATGAAGAGAACGAGGGTTTCGCCAGGGTCATCGAGCAGCAGCGCCAGTACTACGAGCAGACCCACGACAAGCTGTACGCGATTCCCAACACCAGTCCGGTCGGCGTGCAGATGCGCAAGACGATCGACGCTGCCTACCAGCGCACACGCAGTGCCAACCAGGAGGTGCTGGATCTCGGCATGGCCGACAAGGACGCAGAGGCGCTGAAGGTGCTGATGAGCAAGGCGGCGCCGGCGACCAATCTGTGGCGCGAGGCGATCGACACCTACGCCAACCGGCAGCGCGAGCAAAGCGCCAAGGCGTATGCGAGCGCCCAGGTGGCGATGGGCCGCGGCCGTGCCTTGCTGCTGGCCGGCGGCGCCATCGTGGTTCTGGTCAGCGGTGTGCTGGCCTGGTTGATCACGCGTAGCCTGACCGTGCCGCTGACCCGCGCTACCCGCGTTGCCGAGGACATCGCCAACGGCAAGCTCGACAACGACGTGCGTACCGATGCCCGCGACGAGACCGGCCGTCTAATGGTGGCGATGCAGGGCATGCAGCAACAGGTGCGCAACCTGATCGGCGCGCAACTGGAGATGGCCAAGCGCCACGACGCGGGCGAAGTCAGCCACCGTATCGAAGTGCAGGCCTTCCCCGGCGACTACGGGCGCATGGCCGCCGAGACCAATGCATTGGTGGCCTCGCATCTGGCGGTCAAGAACCGCCTGGCGCAGATCATGGGCCGCTATGCGATCGGCGACCTGTCGCAAGACATGGACCGATTGCCTGGCGAGGAAGCGGTGCTGAGCCAGACCATGGACGAGGTCAAGGCCAACCTGTCGGCGATGAATGGGCAGATCAAGCAGCTGGCGATCGCCGCCGCCGACGGCGACTTCAGCGCGCGCGGCGACGCCGAGCGCTTCCAGTACGACTTCCGGGTGATGGTGGAGAGCCTGAACCAACTGATGGCCACCGCCGACGGCAACCTGCAGGCGCTGTCGACGCTGCTGCAGGCGATCGCCGCAGGCGACCTGACCGCACGCATGCACGGCGACTTCAGCGGCGTGTTCGCGCAGATGCGCGACGACGCCAATGCCACCGCCGAACAACTGGCCGGCATCGTCGGCCGCATCAAGCACTCGGCGGTGTCGATCAACGCCGCGGCCAGCGAGATTGCCTCCGGCAACGACGACCTGTCGCGCCGTACCGAGCAGCAGGCCGCCAGCCTGGAAGAGACCGCCGCCTCGATGGAGGAACTGACCTCCACCGTGCGCCAGAACGCCGAGCATGCGCGCCAGGCCAACCAGCTGGCGGTGGGTGCGGCCGCGGTGGCCTCGCAGGGCGGCGCGGTGGTCGGTCAGGTGGTCGACACCATGAGCGGCATCGAGGCCTCGTCGAAGAAGATCGCCGACATCATCAGCGTCATCGACGGCATCGCCTTCCAGACCAATATCCTGGCCTTGAACGCGGCGGTGGAAGCCGCGCGTGCGGGCGACCAGGGCCGTGGTTTTGCGGTCGTCGCCACCGAAGTGCGGACATTGGCGCAGCGCTCGGCCAATGCCGCCAAGGAGATCAAGACGCTGATCGACGACTCGGTCAGCCGCGTTGCCGAAGGCTCGGCGCTGGTCGACCAGGCCGGCAAGACGATGTCCGAGATCGTCAGCTCGGTGCAACGCGTCACCGACATCATGGGCGAAATCTCCGCGGCCTCGCAGGAACAGACGGCCGGCATCGAGCAGGTCAACCAGACCGTCACCCAGATGGATGAGGGTACGCAGCAGAACGCGGCGTTGGTGGAAGAGGCCAGTGCGGCGGCGCGTTCGATGGAGCAGCAGGCGGTGGAACTGAGCCAGGCGGTGGCGCTGTTCAAGCTGGACGCCGCGGCGGCCGCGCCGGTGGCGCAGGCGCCGCGGCGCCAGGCCAGCGCGACGTCGGCGGGCAAGCGCAGCGTCCGCCCGGCGGTGGCCACGGCCACCGCCGCACCGGTACGGCACGCGGCGCAGCCGGCTGCGGCCGTGGCGCTGGACACGGACTGGCAGGAATTCTGAGTCGTAGCACGGGTGTCATCGGACGGGCGGCGCAAGGCGCGCCGCCCGTTCTGTCGAAGGCCGGCGGTCGTGCTGCCGGGATCGCGTCCAGCAGCCTGGACGCCCGCTGGCGCGGCCGCGATGCCGTGCCTGCCTCGGCGCGACGACCTGGTGCCGACCGATGCCAGGCCGCGTGCCTGTGCGCCGCGCGCTGTCCTCATCCCCGTCTTCGTTCTGCGCGCGTGCACGCCGCGCAGGCGGGCGTGTGCCTGTCTGCTCCACCTTAACGGCCGTCCCCCGTGCGCCCGACGCATCGCACACACGGCATGGCGTATCCGCTGACGTGCTTGGCTGCTGGCGCACGACCCCGCGTTCCCTGTCGATATCAAGGCGTGATTGCGATCGCGCTCCTGGCCTGCGCCGTGCGCATGGACGGGCGGCGCGGTGCGCAATCGCTCATCTTTTTTTCTGGCCTCGCGTTTCTACCGCAAGCAAGCGCCATGCCGTCCATTGCAACACGACGTACACGCAGCCTTCACGCAAAAACACCGATCCGGGCACTGTGTGAGCATGCCCTCCACACGCCGATGATGTGCCTGAGGGCGTTCAATAAATTCTTTGCAATCGCCTCTCAAGACGCGCGCGGAAGCGCCGTTACTTCGCCCGCACGGTAAGCGGGCTGCGTCATCAAGCGTTTGATTCGGAACGCTTTTTCACGGGTTGTTCATCTTGTTTCCATGCCGGCGCCCACGACGGTCAGTGGTCGCGTGCGCGATTCGGGGCGCTCCATTGCCTCTTCATTCCCCCAGACAGGCCTTTTCCATGATTGCTTTCCTTCAGCGCTACAACGTTGGCGCCCGGCTCGCCACTGCGTTCGGTATCCTCATCCTGCTGTCCTCGGCGCTGGTCGTCGCCGGGCTGTTCACCCTGTTCCAGGCGCGCGAGCGGCTGGACGGCATCGTCAACCGCAACATCGTCTCGATCCGCACCTCCAACGAGATGCTCAACGCGTGTTCGCTCATCGCCGTGAACGTGCGCAACATCGTGTTGCCGACCTCCCAGGAAGACAATCTGCGTTTCGCCAGGGTCATCACCGAACAGCGCGCGCGCTACCTGGCGGCACGCAAGCGGGTCGGGGCCATTCCCAGCAGCGCGCAGAGCCAGGCCGTGCTGGCGGAGGTCGACCGCACCCGGCAGATGACCGTAGACGTCAACAACCGGGTGATGGATCTGGGCATGCACGGCAAGCCGGATGAGGCGCTGGCCTTGCTGATGGCGCAGTCCGCGCCGTTGACGCAGAAGTGGCAGGACGCCATCGCCCGCTATGCCGATCTGCAGGCCACGCGCAGCAGCGAGGCCTATGCGGCCGCGACGGCGGCGATGGCGCGTGGGCGCGCCATGCTCATCGCCGGCGGCCTGGCGGTGGTGCTGGTCAGCAGCCTGCTGGCGTGGATGATCACCCGCAGCCTCACCGTGCCGCTGGCCCGCGCCACCCGCGCCGCCGAGGCCATCGCCGACGGGCGCCTGGACAACGACGTGGCCACCGATGCACGCGACGAACCCGGCCGCCTGCTGCTGGCGATGGGCCGCATGCAGACCCAGTTGCAGCGCTTCTCCCACGAGACCGCGTTGATGATCGAACTGCACGCGGACAAGGACATGCGCCACCGCATGCCGCAGGACTTCCCGGGCGTGTACGGCGAGCTGAGCAAGGGCATCAACACCATGATGTTCGAGCACCTGGACGCGATCGTCGACGCCATCGACGTGCTCAACGAATACGCCAACGGCGACCTGCGCCGCGACGCGCGTCGCCTGCCCGGCAGCCGCGCGGTACTGCACGAATCGATGGATGCGGCCAAGGCCAGCCTGCTGGCGATCAACACCGAGATCAAGCGCCTGGCCGCGGCCGCCGCGGCCGGCGACTTCAGCGCCCGTGGCGACGCCGACCGCTTCCAGCACGACTTCCGGCTGATGGTGCAGGACCTCAACGCGATGATGGAGGTCAGCGACCGCAACCTGGGCAAGCTGTCTTCGCTGCTGCAGGCCATCGCTGCCGGCGACCTCACCGTGCGCATGCAAGGCGACTTCCAGGGCGTGTTCGCGCAGATGCGCGACGACGCCAACGCCACCGCCGACCAGTTGACCGGCATCGTCGGCCGCATCCAGACCGCCGCAGTCAGCATCAATGCCGCTGCCAGCGAGATCGCCACCGGCAACGATGACCTCTCGCGCCGTACCGAGCAGCAGGCCGCCAGCCTGGAAGAAACCGCCGCCTCGATGGAGGAACTGACCTCCACCGTGAAGCAGAACGCCGAACACGCCCGCCAGGCCAACCAGCTCGCCAGCGGCGCAGCGGCGGTGGCCTCGCAGGGCGGCGCGGTGGTCGGCCAGGTGGTCGAGACCATGAGCGGCATCGAGGCCTCCTCCAAGAAGATCGCCGACATCATCGGCGTCATCGACGGCATCGCGTTCCAGACCAACATCCTGGCGCTCAACGCCGCGGTGGAAGCGGCGCGCGCCGGCGAGCAGGGCCGTGGCTTCGCCGTCGTCGCCAGCGAGGTGCGCACCCTGGCGCAGCGTTCGGCCAATGCCGCCAAGGAGATCAAGGCGTTGATCGACGATTCGGTGACCCGCGTCGCCGAGGGCTCGTCGCTGGTCGACCAGGCCGGCAGCACCATGCAGGAGATCGTGGCATCCGTGCAGCGCGTCACCGACATCATGGGCGAGATCTCGGCCGCGTCGCAGGAACAGTCGGCGGGCATCGAGCAGGTCAACCAGACCGTCACCCAGATGGACGAGAGCACCCAGCAGAATGCGGCGCTGGTGGAAGAAGCCACGGCGGCGGCGCGTTCGATGGAGCAGCAATCGGTGGAGCTGACCCAGGCGGTGGCGCTGTTCAAGCTGGAGGGCATGCATGCTGCAGCGCCGTCGCCAGCCCCGTCGCCGTCGCGCGCCAGGAATGTCGCGCCGACGGCCACGCGCAGCCCGCGCCCGCAGACCGCGGCCGCGCCGGCACGACGCGCGCCGGCGTTCGCGGCGGCGGTGGCGCTGGACAAGGACTGGCAGGAGTTCTGATCCGACGCGGTCCGCTGCTGCGAACCGCTGTTGTGCGGCCGTCTTCTTCGGAAGGCGGCCGCTTGCGTTTGCGAGTCGCTACCCGGCGTGCGCGATGGAGCACTGGATGCGAGTAGGCGGGCGGTGGGCCGCCGCGGAGACGTGCTGTGCGAACGTCGGCTGGCGCCCGGGCGGACGTCCTTCGGGGCCAGCAGGAGCGACGCCGCATGCGCAGGGCATCGCCCTCGCCGGATGCGGCGGCGGCCGGTCCCATCGGGCGACCGGGGCCATGGCCGTCAGCAGCCAAGCGCGCCGTGGCCGCCGGGTGCGGCCGCGGCGCATGGAGGGGCTTACTGCGGCGGACCGCTGCGCGGGGTCTTGATCACGTACGAGGTGATGTACTCGCCGTTGGAGCCATAGACCACCACGATGGTGGTGTTGGCGTCGCGGTAGACCACGGTGGCGTTGCACGGGCAGCTTGCCGCGGCGGTGACCATGCCCAGCGGCTGGTTCTTCGCGTCGTTGATCGCGATCATCTGCTCCTCGGCGGCGCTGCCGATCGGCAGCCGCGCCTCGGTGCCCGGGGTGGCGGTGAGCACGGTGATGACCTCGTCCTGCAGCGAGTTGATCTGCACGAAACGCAGCCCGGCCTTCTCGAACGTGTAGACCTTGAACAGCGGCGACAGGCTGACGTTCTTCTTGCCGACGGGCAGGCGTTCGCCCATGCCCTGGATGGCATCGGCGGCGTTGAGCGGCACGCGCTCGGCGGCCTGCAGGCGGGGCACGGCCAGCGTGGCCGCCAGGATGGTCAGGGTCAGCAGCGGTTTGATCATGGTGTCTCTCCTTGTCTGGATGTACGGACCTGTACGCCATGGGACGAGCGGTGGTCGTGGTCCTTCCGGCCGGAACGCCCGCAACGGGCCGTCTCCCGGTCCGTCGTCGCCTGCCGCCGCCTGGCTCCGCGTTCGCGCCCTCATCGGCAGGTACGGAGATAGGAGATCTGGCGGGCGTCGAGTTCAGTATTTCTGACGTTAGTATCGCTGTCAATATGCAAAATCAACGGGATGCGAAGAATTTGCCTGGCGAGTGAATGTAAGGATATTCCGTACTCCGTCCCGATCGTGCCGTTCCTAAGTGCTGCCGGGGAGGGACGCGCGCGCCAGGGAGGTCGCCCACATCGGGGCGCGGGGCCCGTACCGCCGCCGCGTGCGCGGATCGGCGCTGCGTTGCAGCAGCCACGCCGCGGGGGTGGGGCGATCGGTGGCCGCAACCGGCCAAACGCGCGCGCAGCCGCACGCCGTCGCCGTCAGGCTGTATCGTGTCGCGTTTCCCGCACCCGACCCGACCGAGCCGATGTCGCATCCGTCCGCGCCTGTCCCGCCTGCCGCCGCTCCCGCCCTGCGCCATGCGCTGAAACCGCGGCAACTGATCATGATGGGGTTGGGCAGCGCGATCGGCGCCGGCCTGTTCCTGGGCTCCGGCGTCGGCGTGCACGCGGCGGGGCCGGCGGTGCTGGTCTCCTACCTGGTGGCCGGCGCCCTGGTGATCATCGTGATGAACGCGCTGGGCGAAATGGCGGCGGCCAAGCCGGCCAGCGGCGCGTTCTCGGTGTACGCCGCCGATGCGATGGGGCCGACCGCCGGCGCCACCGTGGGCTGGCTGTGGTGGCTGCAACTGGTGATCGTGATCGCCGCCGAGGCGGTGGGCGCCGCCGGCCTGCTGGCGACGGTGTGGCCGGGCCTGCCGGTGCCGCTGGCCGCGATCGCCTTCATGGCCGCCTTCACCGCGATCAACCTGCTGGGCGTGCGCAACTTCGGCGAGTTCGAATTCTGGTTCGCCATCCTCAAGGTCGCGGCGATCGTCGGCTTCATCCTGGTCGGCATCGCATTGCTGGCCGGCTGGCTGCCCGGGGTGGCCTCGCCGGGCCTGTCCAACGTCACCGGCAACGGCGGCTTCGCGCCGAAGGGGCTGGCCGGCATCGGCGCCGCGCTGCTGGTGGTGGTGTTCGCGTTCGGCGGCACCGAGATCGTGGCGGTGGCCGCGGCCGAGACCGCCGACCCGGAGCGCAGCATCGCCCGCGCCATCCGCACCGTGGCCTGGCGCATCCTGGTGTTCTACATCGGCTCGCTGAGCGTGATCATCGCGGTGGTGCCGTGGCAGAGCGAGGCGCTGCGGTCGCCGTTCGCCGCAGTGCTGCAGGCGGCCAACATTCCCGGCGCCGCCACCGGCATCACCCTGATCGCGGTGATCGCGCTGCTGTCGGCGCTCAACGCCAATCTGTACGGCGCCTCGCGGATGATCTTCTCGCTGGCCCAGCGTGGCGAAGCGCCGCGCGCGTTGGCCGCGTCCAGCCGGCAGCAGGTGCCGTGGCTGGCGGTGCTGGCCAGCGTGCTGTTCGGCTTCGTCGCCGCGGTGCTGGAACTGCTGTATCCCAACCGGGTGCTGCCGGTGCTGTTGAACATCGTCGGTGCCACCTGCCTGCTGGTCTGGACGATCTCGCTGCTGTCGCAGCTGATCCTGCGCGCGCGCGCCGACCGCGCCGGCACCCGCCTGCCGTTCCGCATGCGCGGCTATCCGGTGCTCACGGTGCTGGCACTGGCGATCCTGGCGCTGATCTTCGGCCTGCTGGTGGCCTCGCCGGACACCCGCACGCAGTTCCTGTCGATGGCGGCGCTGACCGCGGCCATCGCGCTGGTCAGCGGCGTGGCGCGGCGGCTGCGCGCGGGGTAGGGCGCAGCCGCCCCGTTGGGGGCATGCCGTTGCGGAGGGGTTTTCGGCCCGCTGGTTTGCCGATGGCCGGAGGGTGCTGCGCGTCGCGACCGAAGTCGCTCCCACAGGGGGTTTCGCTTGCGGCGTGAGTGTCGCTGGAGGGCGGCGCTGGTCGCCTTTCCGCGGGAGCAACCGCGGCAGGCGTCCGCGGTAATGCCTGTCGCGACTGAAGCCGCTCCTACGACGGCACCGACAGCTCGCAGCAATCCCGCTGTAGGAGCGGCTTCAGCCGCGACGCGCGTTGCGCTGATCCCGCGAAATGGACGCGCGCCGCTCAGCCCAGCAGCAGGCGCGCGCCCAGCGCGCACAGCAGCGCCGGCGGCATCACCAGCGCGCCGACCTTGAGGAAGCGCCAGAAGCCCACGTCCTCGCCCTCGCGACGGATCGCGGTCAGCCACAGGATGGTCGCCAGCGAGCCGGTGATCGACAGGTTCGGGCCCAGGTCCACGCCGATCAGCAGGGCGTCCACCACCAGTTGCGGCGGCTGCGCCTGTGCCACGGTGGTGCTGGCGATCAGCCCGGCGGGCAGGTTGTTCATCAGGTTGGAACCGAAGGCCAGCACGGTGCCGGCGATGCCGGCGGTGGCCTGCGGCGACTGCGCGGCGGCGTCGGCCAGGGTGCGCGCGAGCAGTCCGATCACGCCGGTGCGCGACAGCGCCTCCACCAGCACGAACAGGCCGGCCACCAGCGGCAGCACCGACCACGACACCGCCTTGGCCATCGGCAGCGGCGACTGCCGGCCGCCCAGGCAGACCACGCCCAGCGTGGCCAGGCCGGCCAGGCAGGTCGGCAGGCCCAGGTCCAGGCCCAGCGCGGACACGCCCACCAGCAGCGCGGCGGTGGCGAGGATGCCGACCAGGGCGAAGGTGCCGCCGCGGGTCAGCGGCACCGTGTCCACGCGCGCGGCGCAGCGGCCGGTCAGGTCCTTGCGCTCGGCCCAGCGCAGCATTGCGAAGGTCACCCCGATCGCCAGCGCCGACGGCAGCGCGAACGCGGCCATCCACGCGCCCAGGCTCGGCATCTTGCCGCCGTACAGCACCAGGTTGGCGGGGTTGGAAATCGGCAGCACGAAGCTGGCGGCGTTGGCGATCAGCGCGCAGGCGAACAGCAGCGGCAGCGGCTTGGCCCCGGCCTTGCGCGCGGCCGCGTACACCGCCGGGGTCAGCACCACCGCGGTGGCGTCGTTGGACAGGAACGCGGTGACCACGATGCCGACGCCGAACACCAGCGCGAACAGGCGCTGGGTCGAACCCTTGGCCAGGTTCACCGCATGCATCGCCACCCAGTCGAACAGGCCTTCGGCGCGGGCGGTCTCCGACAGCAGCATCATGCCGATCAGGAACAGATAGACGTCCAGGCCCTTGAGCACCGCTTGCCAGGCCTCGCCGCCGGGCATCAGCCCCAGCGCCATCAGCAGCAGCGCGCCGCCCACCGCCCAGCACGCCTCGGGCAGCTTGAATGGCCGCGCGATCACCCCGGCCGTGGCCAGTGCGCAGATGCTCCAGGTGGCGAGATTGGCCGTGTGCGCGCCGGGCATGCTCATGCCGCTGTTGCCGTGGCGCGGGCGCCAAGGCGCGCGCGCGAGGAGGTCGCCGCGACAGGGCAGGGGAGGGCGATGGGGGCGGGCGCGGGCATGGGACGTTGGGGCTGGCGTGGGGCGGGGAAGGATAGCGTGTGGGACATGAAGCCGGGACTCGGGACCCGGGCCCCGGGAAACAGCGCAAGCGATGTCCCGCGCGGAGCTGGCCGGGCCCAGCTTCGCTTCGCGATCGCGACGGTCCCGCCAAGCCTCGCTGCATAGCGGTCAAACGCGAAAGAAGGGCGCCTCTGGTCGCTCGCTTTCGCCACACTCAAGCTGGATCCAGCTTGCTTGGTGGAAGCGGCTTCAGCGCACCTCGAATGCCCCGCGTCGGCGACGCATCACGCCGTTGTAGGAGCGGCTGCAGCCGCGACAGGCTTTACCGGGAACGCCTCGGCGCGGCTGAAGCCGCTCCTGCCACAGACTGCCCGTCGTTATTCGCGGTGCCCGGACGTCGCTCCCGCGCTTCCCGGGTCCCCGGTCCCGGACCACGGGTCCCGGCTCTACCGCAGATGGCGCGCGATCCACCCCTGCACGAACGCCACCGGCGCGATCCGTGGCGGCGGCGTCAGTCCGGCGCTGCGCACGAAGCCGGCAGCGGCCTGGGCCAGCGCCTGGTTGGCGCGGCGCACGGCCTGTTGCGCGGCCGTCTGCTGCTGGCGCAACTGCACCAGGTGCAGCGAGGGCCGCCCGGGCGGCGCGAACTTCTGGTCGCGCCGCAGCGCATCGGCGGACAGGCGGGTGGCCTGTGCGGCCTGGTGCAGGGCGTCCAGCGCATCCAGCACCTGCAGCAGCCAGCGTCCGCTGTCGCTGAGCTGCAGGGCGGTGGCGTCGTCGCATGCCGGCACCAGCAACGGCGGAACCGCCGCGTCGGCGATCGTCGCCGCACTCGGTTCCAGGGCGCGCAAACGGGCGTGGAAGGCGGTCTGCGATGAGGAGGGGGCGGTCGCCATGCTCGGCCTGTGCGCGAAAGCGCGGACTGTACGCGCTTTCGCGCGGCGCCGTGCAGCCGACAGCGCGGCGATGTGCTTGCGCTACTCCGCGCCGGGGTGGGGTGTCGCCGCCGCGCTGTGCAAGTGGGGCGTCACTGGCTCGGTCTGCGGCCGCGCCGTGGCGGCAGTGTGCACGTTGCGCCGCGAGCATCCGGTGGTGTCGCACGCATGCCGCTGCATTGAGCGGTGCTCCAGGACCTGGCCGGCTGCACCGTCGCGCACGCGCGCGCAGCGCAGGCCGGTGGCTCAGTTGTCGGCGGCGGTCGGCGTGGCGGCGTCGCTGCGCTTCTGCGCGAACAGCCACTGCCACATCTTGGGATCGCGGTAGGTGGCATCCCAAGCGTTGTGATTGCCCTGCGGGTACTCGGTATAGCGCACGTCGGCGTCGAGGTTCTTGAACGCGCGGACGATCTTGCGGTCGTCGTGCGGCAGCACCACGTCGTCCTGGGCGCCGTGGAAGATCCAGACCGGCACGTGCCGCAGGCGCTGCGCCAGCGCGCTGTAGGGATCGGCCAGGTAGGCCACCGGCGTCACCACCAGGTACTCTCGGTCCTCGTGCGGGGACAGGATCGCGCCGCAGATCGGCACCAGCGCGGCGAAGCGCTGCGGCTGCTTCAGCGCGATCTCCCAGGTGCCGTAGCCGCCCATCGACATGCCGGTCAGGTAGGTGCGCTGCGGGTCGCCGTTGAATTCGGCGCTGCTGTCGTCCAGCGCCTGCAGCGCCATGGTCGCGTTGACGCCGTTCCATTCCTCGCCGTCGGGCACCTGCGGCATCACCACCAGGGCCGGGAAATCGGCCAGGTGGCGGCGCAGGTACGGGCCCAGTCCGGACGTGGTCTGGTCGCGGCCGTCGTCGCCGCGCTCGCCGGAACCGTGCAGGAACAGCACCACCGGCACCGGACCTTGGCGATGCGCCGGCGCCGGCACGAACACCTGGTAGCGATAGACGCGGCCGTCGAGGGTGAGCTGGCGGCTGACGAAGTGGCCGGTGGACGGGTCGCTGGGCAGGCTGCTGCATCCGACCATCGACAGACACAGCAGAAGCAGCAGCGAACGCATCGACATGGCCGGCCCTCGGATGGTAAGCCCGCAGTATCGTGGTCGGGGCATCCCCGCGACAACCCGGGCAGCGGCGGCGGACATGCGCCAGTCAGCCGGCGGCGGTGGCGGGGTGGCGCGTCAGGTGCTGACCCGGGCGAGGGAAGGCGTGCAACGGGGCGGGGATTGGGGATTTGGGATTGGGGATGAGCGCTGCGGGTCGGTCGACCTGGCGGCGCGGCGCGTTCGTGGCCGCGCGGGCGGGAGCGCATGGAGTGTTTTTTGTCCGGTCGGGCTGCCGATGCGGCGATGACAACGTCGGACGCGGCTTCCGAAGCGCGGTGCCGTGCGCCTGCCGCGGGGGCCGCAACCGTGGATGGCGTCGAGGCCTTTCACGTACGTCGAGGTCGGCGCCTCCGCGCCGCAGCGGCGGCCGCGTGCGGTTCGCTCCTGTCCCCGGCGCTTCCTGTCTCCGCGATGCCGCCGACCGGCGCAATCCCGCGGCGAGCGCCCGCCGCGCTAGAGCAGGACCAGCGTGGCCAGGCCGAGGAAGCTGAGGAAGCCCATCACGTCGGTCAGCGTGGTCAGGATCACCCCGCCGGCCAGCGCCGGATCGAAGCCCAGGCGCTTGAGCGTCAGCGGCACCAGCACGCCGCCCAACGCGGCGGTGAGCAGGTTGATGGTCAGCGCCGAGCCGATCACCAGCGACAGCAGCGGCTGCTTGAACCATAGCAGCACGATCAGGCCCAGGCCGATGCCCAGCGCCAGGCCGTTGATCAGCGCCACCGACAGTTCCTTGCGCAGCAGCACGATCACGTTGGAGGCGCCGATCTGGCCCAGGGCCAGGCCGCGCACCATCAGCGCCAGCACCTGGGTGCCGGCGTTGCCGCCCATGCCGGCCACGATCGGCATCAGGGCGGCCAGCGCCACCAACTTGGCGATGGTGCCTTCGAACTGGCCGACCACGCTGGAGGCGATGAAGGCGGTGCCCAGGTTGATCGTCAGCCACAGCAGGCGGCGCCGGAACGCGCGCCGCACCGGGCTGAACAGGTCTTCGTCCTCGTCCAGGCCGGCCGCGCTCATCGCCTGGTGCTCGGCCTGGTCGCGGATGATGTCGACCACGTCGTCGATGGTGATGCGGCCGAGCAGGATGTTGTTGTCGTCCACCACCGGCGCGGAGATCCAGTCGTGGTCGGAGAACTGCCGCGCGACCTCGTCGGCGCCTTCGCCGACGTCGATGGCCGGCTGCTCGTCGTCGATCAGGCGGTTGATCGGCGTGGAGTCCTCGTGGGTCACCAATGCCGCCAGCGACACCCGCCCCAGGTACTGGTGGCGGCGGCTGACCACGAACAGATGGTCGGTGTGGTCAGGCAGCTCGCCGCGCAGGCGCAGGTAGCGCAGCACCACGTCGACGTTGACGTCGGCGCGCACGGTGACCACGTCCGGGTTCATCAGGCGGCCGGCGCTGTTCTCGGGATACGACAGCACCTGCTCGAGCCGCTCGCGGTTCTCGCGGTCCATCGACTTGAGCACTTCGTCGATGACCGTGTCCGGCAGATCCTCGACCAGGTTGGCGAGGTCGTCGATGTCCAGGTCTTCGACCGCGGCGACGATTTCGTCCGGGTCCATGTCCGCGAGCAGGCTCTCGCGCACTTCCTCGCCGACGTGGACCAGCACCTCGCCGTCGTCCTCCGGATCGACCAGCCCCCACACCACCTCGCGCTTGCCCGGCGGCAGCGACTCCAGCAGGTTGCCGATCTCGGCCGGCGCCAGCGTATTGACCAGTCGGCGCACCGGGCCCAGACGCCCGCTGTCCAGCGCATCGGACAGCATGCGTAGCTGCCGCGCGGTCTTGTCGTGGCGGACGGCGTCGGCCATGCGCTGCTCCCTTGGGGTGAGGCCGCGCTCCGAAGAAACGCGGTCGGTCAGATGTTCATCCCCACATTATCGCCTGCATGTTGCGGGAAGCACAGTGTTGGGAGAGCCGGGATTCGGGAATTGGGAATCGGGAATCGCAAGTGCGGAGCGAAGCAGGGTCAGTGCGATCGGAGAAAAGCGAGGGAGTAGGAAGCGAGCAGCTTGCTCTTGGGGAGGTGGGTGAGAGGCAACGGGTAGGGATCAGGAGCAGGGAGCAGGTAGTACTGAGGCGAAGTAGAGAGCAGAGCAGAAAGCAGGAACGGAAGGCAGGAAACGGAAGGCAGAAAGTTGGGGAGAGGGATGCTGATGGGAGAGGGCGCATCTATGCAGACACGCGGACGGCAGCTCTTTGTGGGAGGGACTTCAGTCCCGACGCGATAGGGGTTCAGGCGTCGGGACTGAAGTCCCTCCCACAAGGATGCGACGCAGGCTGAGGCAGTCGGGAGGCAGAGATCGCGATGCGTGTCTGCGCGCGCGGCGGCCCGGTCTTCTGTAGGAGCGGCTTCAGCCGCGACAGGCGGTGCCGACCAATCTTGTCGCGCTTGAACTGGCCGCGGCTGAAGCCGCTCCTACAAGGTGCAACGCCGCAACACGCGCGGAAGTCACCCGATCGCGCAGCCCAGCCAGCGCTCGATGCCCTTGCGGTCGCGCGCCTGCAGCAGCTTGATGCCGCGCTGACGCAGCGCCTGCAGGTCGGTGTCGCGGATCACCTGGCGCACTTCCAGCATCGTCGCCGGGTGCAGGCTGAACTCGCGCAGCCCCAGCGCCAGCAGCATCGGGGTCAGCGCGGGGTCGCCGGCGATCTCGCCGCACACCGCCACCGGCTTGCCATGCGCCTGGCCGGTGGCGATCACCTGCGCGATCAGGCGCAGCACCGCCGGATGCAGCGGCGAATACAGCTCGGCCAGCGCCTCGTTGTTGCGGTCGGCGGCGAGCAGGTACTGCACCAGGTCGTTGGTGCCGATCGACAGGAAGTCGATGGCGTCGATGAAGGTGTCCAGGGCGATCGCCGCCGCGGGGACCTCGATCATCGCGCCGAGCGGTACCCGCTCGGCGATGGCGTGGCCGTCGCGGCGCAACTGCGCGGCGATGCGCTTGAGATGGCGGCGCATCGCCATCAACTCCTCGCGCGTGCTGATCATCGGCACCAGCACCCGCACCGGCCCGTAGGCCGAGGCGCGCAGCAGCGCGCGCAACTGGGTGTCGGAGACCTTGGGCCGGGCCAGCGACAGGCGCACGCCACGCAGCCCCAGCGCCGGGTTTTCTTCGTTGCTCATGGTCAGCCCGGTGCGGTCGGCCTTGTCCGCGCCCAGGTCGAGGGTGCGGATGGTCACCGGCCGGCCGCTCATGCCCAGCACCGCGTCGCGGTAGGTGCGGAACTGCTCTTCCTCGTCGGGCAGGGCATCGCGTTGCAGGAACAGGAACTCGGTGCGGTACAGGCCCAGGCCATCGGCGCCGAGCGCATGCGCACGGGCCACGTCGTCGCGCGATTCGGCGTTGGCCAGCAGGGTGATGTCCACGCCGTCGCGGGTGCGGCTGGGCTTGGAGCGCAGCTTGCCCAGGCTGCGCTGCAGCTTGGCCTGGTCGCGCACGCGGCTGCGGTAGTCGCGCAGGTCGTCCGGGGTCGGGTCGACCAGCACCGCGCCCTGGCTGCCGTCGATGATCAGCACGTCGCCGTCGTTGATCTTCTGCAACGCATCGGCGACGCCCACCAACAGCGGCAGGTGCAGGCTGCGCGCCAGGATCGCGCTGTGCGACAGGGTGCTGCCGGCGCTGGTGACGATGCCGACCACGCCCTGCGCCTGCAGTTGCGCCAGCTCCGACGGCGCCACGTTCTCGCACACCAGGATCTCGCCGGCCAGGCCGTCGCTGTCCGGCTGGCGCTTCTGCAGGAACGCATGGATCCGCCCGATCACATGGTCCAGGTCGTCCATGCGGCTCTTGAGGTAGGCGTCCTCCATGTCGTCGAACACGGTTGCCAGGCGGTCGCGCTGCAGGCGCAGCGCGTAGTCGGCGCTGTAGCGGCCGGTGCGGATCAGTTCGTCCAGGCCGTGCAGCAGTTCCGGGTCGTCGAGCAGCAGCGCGTGCAGGTCGAGGAATTCGCCGACCTCCTTGGCCAGGGCGCCGTGCAGGCGCTGGCGCAGGCCGTGCATCTCTTCGCGCGCGGCATCCACCGCGCGGTGCAGGCGATCGAGTTCCCCGGGGATCTGCGCGGCGCCGATGCGTTGCTCGGCCACCTCCAGCGCGTGCGGCAGGCGCACCCGCGCCCGGCCCAGGGCATTGCCGCGCGATGCGCCATGGCCGGCGATGCGCACGCTCATTGCGCCTGCCCCGTGCGGCGGCACCGCGTCCCTGCCTGCGGCCGCCGGCGGCGCATGCTCAGCTGTCCTCGTCGAAGCGCCGCTCGAACAGGTCGACCACGGCCTTGAGCGCCTCGGCTTCGTCGGCGCCGTCCACCCGTACCGTCACCGGCGTGCCTTGCGCGGCGGCCAGCAGCATCACGCCCATGATGCTCTTGGCGTTGACCTCGCGGCCCTTGGCCGCAAGCGTGGCGTTGCAGCGGAACGAAGACAGCGTCTGCACCAGCTTGGCGGTGGCGCGGGCGTGCAGGCCGAGGCGGTTGGAGACCAGCAGTTCGCGTTCAAGCATCGTCGATCACCACGCCGTTGCGCGAGCCGGCGGCGGCCGTCGCGGGCAACTGCTCCAGTCCTTGTTCGGGGTAGTTCATGATCCGCAGCAGCATCGGCAGGCTCAATGCCGAGACGCGCCGTACCGGCGTGCCCAGGCGCGCCAGCCGCGCGGCGAGGTTGCTCGGGCTGGCTCCGTACAGATCCGTCACCACCAGCACGCCATCGCCATCGTCCACCCGCCGCAACGCGGCCGAGGCCTGCGGCAGCAGCGCATCCAGGTCGGCATCGAACGGCACCTCGAACGCTTCGGTCTTCAGCGGCAACTGCCGCAGCAGTCCGGTGGCCACGCGCAACAGCGACGCACCGATTCCGGGATGAGTGATGAGGAGAATGCCGCAAGCCATGGGAGAACGTTAACAGGTCAGGCAGGGCGCAGGGAATGGCCGGGAGCCGGGATTGGCGATTCGAACGTGGGGGTGAGCGCGTCTGCGCGCGCCGAGGCAGGTGGCCTGTAGGAGCGGCTTCAGCCGCGATGCGACGGGGCATGGTCGCGGCTGAAGCCGCTCCTACGGAAATGCGGGGGCCGCGATTCGTCTACAGATTCGCGCGCCGCGCTTGCGCCACAGCGCGCGCAGACGCGCCCATCCCCAATCCCCAATCCCGGCTTTCGATCAATCCTGCTCGCGATGGAAGGTCGCCACTTCCGGCCAGCCCTGTTCACGGGCGTGGCGGGCCAGGCGTTCGGCCAGGTACACCGAGCGGTGCTTGCCGCCGGTGCAGCCGAAGGCGATGGTGACGTAGCTGCGGGTGTCGTTGCGCAGCCGCGGCAGCCAGGTGTCCAGGAAGTCGATCAGTTGCGCGGTGTAGCGCTGCACGTCCGGTTGCGCGTCCAGGTAGTCGCGCACGCCGCTGTCGCGGCCGGTCATCGGGCGCAGTTCCGGGTCCCAGTGCGGGTTCGGCAGCACCCGCGCATCGAACACGAAATCCGCCTCGGCCGGCACGCCGCGCTTGTAGGCGAAGGACTCGAACAGCAGCGACAGGGTGTTCTCGGCGGACAGCGCGAACTCGGTGGTGACCCGCCGGCGCAGTTGGTGCACGTTGAGCGAGCTGGTGTCGATCACCGCGTCGGCCTCGCGGCGCAGCGGCTCGGTCAGCGCGCGCTCGCGCTCGATCGCCTCCGGCAGCGACAGGCCCTGGTGCGACAGCGGATGGCGCCGGCGGGTGTCGGCGTAGCGCTTGATCAGCGCCTCGTCGTTGGCGTCGAAGAACAGCAGCCGCGCGTCCAGGCCGAACTGCGCCACCGCCTCGCGCCAGCGCGCGAGCTGGGTCAGGTCGCTATGGCGGCTGCGCACGTCGATGCCCACCGCCAGCTTGCTGGGGCCGGCATCCTCGCGCACCAGGCTCTTGACGAAGGCCGGCAGCAGCTCCACCGGCAGGTTGTCGACGCAGTAGTAGTCCAGGTCCTCGAAGGTCTTCAGCGCCACCGACTTGCCGGAGCCGGACAGGCCGCTGACGATGACCAGCGTGGAGGTATTGGCGCCGGCGGTCATGGGCTGCGCCGCTCCAGCAGGTTGCTGTGGCGGGCGATGAACATCGCCGCCGGGTCGATGCCCTTGGTGCGCAGGATGTGCAGGCGCGTGGCCGCCTCGGTCAGCACCGCCAGGTTGCGGCCTGGCATCACCGGCAGGGTGATCAGCGGCACGTCCAGGTCCAGCACGTGGCGGGTGCCGGAATCGCCGGTGAGGCGCTCGTAGCCGTGGGGCGTGGGCTCGGTCATGGGCCGGGTCAGGTGCACGATGAGCCGAAGGTACTTGTTCTTCTTTACAGCCGTATCGCCGAACATCTCGCGCACGTTCAGCACGCCCAGCCCGCGCACCTCCAGCAGGTCCTGCAGCAGTTCCGGGCAGGTGCCGTCGAGCACGTCGGGGGCGATCTGGGTGAATTCGGGGGCGTCGTCGGCGACCAGGCGATGGCCGCGGCTGAGCAGTTCCAGCGCCAGCTCGCTCTTGCCCGAGCCGGCCTCGCCGGTGATCAGCACGCCGATCGAGTAGATCTCCATGAACACGCCATGCAGGATCACCCGCGGCGCCAGGGTCCGTGCCAGGTGGTAGGACAGGTGGTTGAGCAGTTCGTGGCCGCGCTTGGGCGAGACCCACAGCGGCGTATCGGATTCGTCGGCGGCCGCGCGCAGGTCTTCCGGGCACGACTGGTTCTTGGTGACCACCAGCGCCAGCGGCCGCACCTGCACGATCTTCTCGATGGTTTCCCAGCGCTGGCGCGCGTCCAGCGAATCCAGCCAGGCCAGTTCCTCGGTGCCGAGGATCTGCACCTTGTTGGGGTAGATGGTGTTGAGATAGCCGGCCAGCGACGGACGCCGCGAGACCGCATTGCCGGCCTCCAGCACCCGGTGTTCGCCCTTGTGCCCGGCGAGCCAGCGCAGGCCCAGGCGGTCGCGCTGCTGGTCGAACAGTTCGCGTGCGTCGATGCTGGTGTTCATGCGGCGGCCCGTGGCGCGCCGCCGAGCAGCGCATACAGTGCGGCGGCGTCCGGCGCATTGCGCAGGGCGTCGCGGAATTCCTCGATGGAGAACTGCTCGGCCAGTTCGGACAGCAGCATCAGGTGTTGGTGGGTGTAGTGCGCCGGCACGGCCATGGCGAAGACCAGGTCGACCTGGGTGCCCTGGCCGTCGAAATCGATCGGCTGCTGCAAGCGCAGCAGCGCGCCGCGTGGGGCGTCCAGGTCCGGCGCGCGGCCGTGCGGGATGGCGATGCCGTGGCCGATGGCGGTGCTGCCGAGCCGTTCGCGCTCGCGCAGGCTGGCGAAGAGTTCATCGGCACCGGCCTGCTGGCAGGCCAGCAGGCCGGCGGCGGTGTGCAGCAGGGTGTCGCGATCGGCGGCCGCAAGCACCTGGGTGCTGACGGCCGCCATCAGATCGGTCAAGGGCATGGCGGCGCAACGTGGGGAGGATCACGCGAGATTGTCGCGCACCTCGGCCGCATGGTGGTCGTGCTTCTTTTCCTTGTGCTTGATGATCAGCCGGTCCAGCTTGTCGGCGAGCAGGTCGATCGCCGCGTACATGGTCTGCGCGCTGGCGTCGGCGTGCAGGGTGCGGCCGGGAACGTTGACGGTGGCCTCGACGTGATGCTCGGGCTTGCGCAGCGCCAGCTGGGCGCGGACCTCGATGGTTTCCTCGTAGTGTCGCTTCAGCCGTTGCAGCTTGGTCTCCACGTACTCGCGCAGGGCGGGGGTGACTTCGATCTGCTGGCCGTAGGTCTCGATACGCATCGGATACTCCTTGGTTCGGGTTTCACACCTATGAACCATTGCCGCCACTGCCGTCGCTAGCCGATCCGGACGCGTTCGTGGGAGGCGGAAATGTTCATGGCCTCACGATACTTCGCCACGGTGCGGCGCGCTACAGGGACGCCGGCACTTTTCAGCAGGTCGGCCAGCTTGGCGTCAGAAAGCGGCTTGCGCGGATTCTCCGCATCGATCAGCCGCCGGATCATCGCCTGGATCGCGGTGCTGGAGGCCTCGCCGCCGCTGTCGGTGTCGATGCCCGAGGCGAAGAAGGCGCGCAGCGGGATGGTGCCGCGCGGGGTGCGCACGTACTTGCGGGCGATGGCGCGCGAGATGGTGCTTTCGTGAAGGCCAAGTTCGCCGGCGATCTCGCGCAGGGTCAGCGGCCGCAGCGCCTGTTCGCCGAACTCCAGGAAGCCGGCCTGCTGCTTGAGCAGGCAGCGGGTCACCTTGAGCAGGGTCTCGCCGCGCGCCTCCAGGCTCTTCAGCAGCCAGCGCGCTTCCTGCAACTGGCCGCGCAGGTAGCCGGCGTCGCTTTCGCCGCATTGGCGGATCAGCCGTTCGTAGCCGCGGTGGATGGTGACCTTGGGCTGGGCGTGCGCCGACAGCGCCGCATGCCAGACCCCGCGCTGGCGCCAGACCACGCAGTCCGGCACCACGTAGGTATCGCTGCCGAGTTCGCCGATCTGCTTGCCAGGGCGCGGGTCCAGCGAGCGCAGCAGCGCGACCGCGGTGTCGACTTCGGCGGTCGGGCGTTTGAGTTCGTGGGCCAGCCCGGCCACGCCGCTGCGCGGCAACCGCTCCAGCGGGCCGTTGGTGATGGTGCGCGCCAGCGCCAACCCGGGCGTGTCCTCGGGCAGCGTGTCCAGTTGCAGGGTCAGGCACTCGCCCAGGGTGCGCGCGGCGATGCCGGCCGGATCGAAGCGCTGGATCTGGTGCAGCACGGTGCCGATCTCGTCCTCGTCGGCGAGGATGTCCGGGCGCAGGGTCTCGGCGATCGCGGCCAGCGGCTCGCGCAGGTAGCCGTCGTCGTCGAGCGCGTCGATCAGCGCCGCGCCGATGCTGCGGTCGCGCGGGGACAGCGGCGACAGGTGCAACTGCCACAGCAGGTGGTCGATCAGGGTATCCGGCTCGGCCACGCGTTCGGCCGCGCTGCCCAGGTCGTCGTCGTCGAACGAACCGCCGCTGCCGCCGCTCCAGGCCGGTTCGGCCTCGTTCCAGTCGGCGCCGTCGCTGGAAGGCGCGGCATCGCCGCGGTCGCCATCGTCGCCGCTGCGCGCCTCGCTCGGCGCGTGGTCGTGATCATGGGCGTGGTCGGCACCATCGCCGCGTTCGAACGCCGGTGCGGCGTCCTCGGACCATTCCAGCAGCGGGTTGCTCTCCACCGCCTCGGCGATTTCCACTTCCAGCTCGGCGCTGGACATCTGCAACAGCTTGATCGCCTGACGCAACTGCGGCGTCATGACCAGGTGCTGTCCCAGCGATGTCTGCAGCCGTGCTTTCATGCCTGTCCCGAGCGCGGAAGGAGCGTAGCCGGCGCGCGCGGTCAGAGCCTGAAGGTTTCCCCGAGGTAGACGCGGCGCACGTCGCTGTTGGCCAGCAGTGCTTCCGGCGCCCCCTGCGCCAACACACTGCCCTCGTTGAGGATATACGCCCGGTCGCAGATTCCCAAGGTTTCGCGCACGTTGTGGTCGGTGATCAACACGCCGATGCCGCGCTGCTTGAGGTGGGTGACGATGCGCTGGATTTCGCCGACCGAGATCGGGTCGACGCCGGCGAAGGGTTCGTCGAGCAGCATCAGCCGCGGCTTGGCGGCCAGCGCGCGGGCGATCTCGCAACGGCGACGCTCGCCGCCGGAGAGGCTGGCGCCGAGCTGGTCGGCGACGTGGCTGATCTGCAGTTCGTCCAGTAGCGCCACCAGTTCGCGTTCCTGGCCGGCGGCGTCCAGATCCTCGCGCAGTTCCAGCACCAGGCGGATGTTGTCGGCGACGCTGAGCTTGCGGAACACCGACGGTTCCTGCGGCAGGTAGCCGACGCCGAGCTTGGCGCGCTTGTACATCGGCAGCGCGGTGATGTCGTTGCCGTCGAGCACGATGCGTCCGGCATCGGCGTCGACCAGGCCGACGATCATGTAGAAGCAGGTGGTCTTGCCGGCGCCGTTGGGGCCGAGCAGGCCGACCACTTCGCCGGCTTCCAGGGTCAGCGCAAAGTCGCGCACCACTTCGCGCTGCTTGTAGCGCTTGCGCAGGCCTTCGGCGAGCAGCATCACTTGCCTCCTTGCTTGGCCGGCTTGGCGGGCGCCGCGGCCGGCTTGGCGGCGGGCTTGGCGTTGTTCGCGGGCGCGGCGGCCGGCGCGGCGGCGGCATTCTTCGGCTGGATGACGGTGTGCACGCGCGTGCCGTCGCCACCGCCCTGCATGTCGCCGGTCTTGGTGTTGTAGACCATGCGCTGGCCGGCATTGGTGCCCTTGGGCGAGGTCATGCGGTAATTGCCAGTGAGGATCACCGTGTCGGTCGGCACCTTGTAGTCGATGTTGTCCGCGACCGCGTCCATCGGCGAGCCGTCGTCCAGTTCCTGCTTCAGGGTGGCCTGCTTGCCGGTCAGCACGACGCGATCGATGTCGCCGTTCTTCTTGAACAGGTCGGCGGTGTCGGCATGGATTTCGAGCGTGCCCTGGATGATGACGACATTGCCCGTGTAACGGATCTTGCCGTCGTCGTCGAGCATGTTGCCGCTCTGGCTGGCGGAAGTGATATCCATCGGCTGATTGCGATCGGACGACTTGGCCATCGCCAGTGCGGGCAGCAGCAGGGCGAGCAGTGCGAGCTTAGCGGGCAGCGTTCGGTTCATAGCGTGTCTTGACCTGTGAAAGGAGCTTGTACTGCCGGGATTTCAAGTCGACCTGGAAGCCGACGCCGGTCTGCATCATACCGGGCCGGGTCATCGTGACCGGGTCGGCGGTGCGTGCGCTGTTGGTCTGCGGAAACACGTCCAGGCTCTGGGTACGGAAGGTGGTGGGCGGGATGCTGGGCACCTTGGGGCTGTCGCCGGCGACGTCGTCGCGCAGGCGCAGTTCGTCGCCGTTGGCGCTGACCCAGCCGGTCTTGCTGCGCATTTCCCAGTGCTGGCCGTTGGCGTCGGGCAGCAGGAACAGCGGGGTCACGATCGACAGGGTCTGGTCGGCGCGGCTGCGTTGCATCTGCGGCGCGCGCAGGGTCATCGCTTCCTTGCCTTGCTTGTCCAGGCTGACGATCTCGAAGTCGCGGGCGATGTAGTCCACGCTGGCTTCGTCGGACGGATTGCGGGTGGGCTTGCTGCGCTGGTTCCAGGCCGACCAGCCGCTGATCAGCGCGCCGACCAGCAGCAGGCCGCCGAGGGTGGTGCGCCAGTTCATGCGCCATGCTCCTGCAGCAGCGAGGGGACGTGGCCCTGGGCGGCCAGCAGCACGTCGCACAGTTCGCGCGCCGCGCCTTCGCCGCCGCGGGCGCGGGTGGTCCAGTGCACGTGTTCGGCGGTCCAGGGGTGGGCGTTGGCCGGGGCCACCGCCAGGCCGACCACGCGCAGCGGCGCCAGGTCGGGCAGGTCGTCGCCCATGAAGCAGACCTGCTCCAGGCCGATGCCGCGCGCGTCGCACAGCGCCTGCACACCGGCGCGCTTGTCCTTGACCCCGATCTGCACCAGCAGGCCCAGTTCCTGGCCGCGCTTCTCCGCGGCCAGGCTGGGGCGCGCGGTGATCAGCGCCACGTCGATGCCGTGCCGGCGCAGTTGCACCAGGCCCTGGCCGTCGAGCACGTTGAAGGCCTTGCTCTCGTTGCCGTCGCGGTCGTAGTACAGGCGGCCGTCGGTCAGCGTGCCGTCGACGTCGAAGCACGCCAGGCGGATCCGGGCGGCGCGGTCGATCAGGTCGGCGGGGAGGTCGGCCAGCGGGGAATAGGGCATGGTTCGGATATCGGGGCGGGGAGGCCGGCTTTCCAGCGGCCAGGGCCCGTGGCGTGGGGGCGCCGGTGGGCAGTGAACGGGTTCAGCCTGTTAAACCACTCTGGCGCGCAACAGGTCGTGAATGTTGAGCGCGCCGACCGCGCGGCCGGCGGCGTCGACCACGATCAGGCCGTTGATCTGGTGGGTTTCCATCAGCCGCGCGGCCTCGGCGGCGAGCTGGTCGGCGCCGATGGTGCGCGGCTGCCGGGTCATCACCTCGGCGATGCGGGTCTGGCGCACGTCCAGCGCGCTGTCCAGGGCGCGGCGCAGGTCGCCGTCGGTGAACAGCCCGAGCAGGCGGTCGTCGGCGTCCACCACCGCGGTCATGCCCAGGCGCTTGCGGCTCATCTCCACCAGCGCTTCGCTGAGGCTGGCGTCCTCGCGCACCTTGGGCAGTTCGTCGCCGCCGTGCATGACGTCGGTGATGTGCAGCAGCAGGCGGCGGCCGAGGCTGCCGGCCGGGTGCGAGCGGGCGAAGTCGTCGGCGGTGAAGCCGCGCGCGTCCAGCAGCGCCACCGCCAGCGCATCGCCCAGCGCCAGCGAGGCGGTGGTGCTGGAGGTCGGCGCCAGGTCCAGCGGGCAGGCCTCGGCCGGCACGCTGACGTCCAGGTGCAGGTCGGCCTCGCGCGCCAGCGTGGACTGCGCGCGGCCGGTCATCGCGATCACCGCATTGCCCTGGCGCTTGAGCACCGGCAGCAGCATCAGGATCTCGTCGGACTCGCCGGAGTAGGACAGCGCCAGCACCACGTCGGCGTCGGTGATCATGCCCAGGTCGCCGTGCCCGGCCTCGCCCGGGTGCACGAAGAACGCCGGCGTGCCGGTGGAGGCGAGGGTGGCGGCGATCTTGCGCGCCACGTGGCCGGACTTGCCCATGCCGGTGGCGACCACGCGCCCGCGCGAACCCAGGATCAACCGGCAGGCGGCGGCGAAGTCGGCGCCGATGCGGGCGCCCACCGCCGCCAGCGCGGCCTGCTCGATCTCGACCACGCGGCGGCCGCTGGCGACCAGGCCGGCGTCGTCGGGCGCAGCGGGAGACAGGGGCGATACATCCATGCGGGTGCCGGTCGGAGGGTAGAATGGCCGATCATTTTATTAGGAAAGCCCGGTGGACGCCGAAACCATCCGTAAACTCATCGAGGCCGGCCTGCCTGGCGCGCGCGTGCAGGTGCAGGGCGACGACGGCGTGCACTTCGAGGCCACCGTGGTCAGCGACGCCTTCGCCGGCAAGCTGCCGCTGGCGCGCCACCGCATGGTCTACGCCACCCTGGGCGAGCTGATGGGCGGCGCCATCCACGCGCTGGCGCTGACCACCCTGACCCCCGAGCAGGCCGAGCGCGCGGCCGGTTGAGCCGCTGCGCGTCCGTTTCCCCCTTTTCCCTTCCCCCACGAGACCCATGGCCAAAATCGTAGTGACCGGCGGCAGCGCGCTGCACGGTGAAGTGAACATTTCCGGCGCCAAGAACGCCGTGCTGCCGATCCTCTGCGCGACCCTGCTGGCCGATGCGCCGGTGGAGATCACCAACGTGCCGCAATTGCACGACGTGATCACCACGGTGAAGCTGCTCGGCGAGCTGGGCGCGGAAGTCACCATCGACGAGGGCACGCTTTCGCGCGGCAGCGCGATCACCGTCGACCCGCGCAAGGTCCACCAGCACGTCGCCCCGTACGAGCTGGTGCGCACCATGCGCGCCTCGATCCTGGTGCTGGGCCCGCTGCTGGCCAAGTTCGGCGCGGCCGAAGTGTCGCTGCCCGGCGGGTGCGCGATCGGCTCGCGCCCGGTCGACCAGCACATCAAGGGCCTGCAGGCGCTGGGCGCGGAGATCAGCGTCGAGAACGGCTACATCAAGGCCAGCAGCAATGGCCGGCTCAA
Organism: Xanthomonas sp. NCPPB 901; assembly: GCF_056725085.1. Classification (NCBI taxonomy): domain Bacteria; kingdom Pseudomonadati; phylum Pseudomonadota; class Gammaproteobacteria; order Lysobacterales; family Lysobacteraceae; genus Xanthomonas; species Xanthomonas sp. NCPPB 901. The sequence continues at coordinate 1,728,451 of NZ_CM161511.1, forward strand.
GGGTGGCCGCTACGTGTTCGACATGGTCAGCGTCACCGGCACCGAGAACGTGCTGATGGCCGCGACCCTGGCCGAAGGCACCACCGTGCTGGAGAACGCGGCGATGGAGCCGGAGGTCAGCGACCTGGCCGACTGCCTGATCGCGCTGGGCGCGAAGATCGAGGGCGCGGGCACCTCGCGCATCGTCGTGCACGGCGTGGAGCGCCTGTCCGGCGGCCGTCACGCGGTGCTGCCGGACCGCATCGAGACCGGCACCTTCCTGGTCGCCGCGGCGATGACCGGCGGCAGCGTCACCGTGCGCCGCGCGCGCGCCGACACCCTCGACGCGGTGCTGGACAAGCTCACCGAGGCCGGCGCCAGCATCGAGACCGGCGAGGACTGGATCCGCCTGGACATGCACGGCAAGCGCCCGCGCGCGGTCAGCCTGACCACCGCGCCGTATCCGGCGTTCCCGACCGACATGCAGGCGCAGTTCATGGCGCTCAACTGCGTGGCCGACGGCGTCGGCGTGATCAACGAGACGATCTTCGAGAACCGTTTCATGCACGTCAACGAACTGTTGCGCCTGGGCGCGGACATCCAGATCGAAGGGCATACCGCGATCGTGCGCGGCAGCGAGCGGCTGAGCGGCGCGCCGGTGATGGCCACCGACCTGCGCGCCTCGGCCTCGCTGATCCTGGCCGGCCTGGTCGCCGACGGCGACACCACCATCGACCGCATCTACCACCTGGACCGGGGGTACGAGAACATTGAGGAGAAGCTGGGGGCGCTGGGCGCGTCCATCCGGCGCGTCGCATGATCCTCAGCGGCCGCTTCAGCCGCCGGCGCAAGGTGTTGCTGGCGATCGTCGTGGTGCTGCTGGCCTGGGTCGGCTATGCCTGGTACACCGGCATCGCCATCACCCAGGGCATCGAGGAGCGCGACATGGACTGGAACGGCGACGGCCAGGTCACCCGCGACGAGATCTGGCAGTCGTTCTACGCGGTCGGCGTCAGCCGCACCCAGAACGGCCCGCGCGAGTGCAGCACGTTCTACTGGCGCAGCAGCGGCGCGCAGATCCGCGTGGATTGCCGCACCACCTTCAAGGCTGCGCCGGCGGAGAAGAAGTAAGGGCCAGGGGCAGGGCGCCGCCTAAGTGGCGCCCGCGTAGGGAGTGCGGTAGAGAGAGGCAAGGCCCGTCGTCACGATCCATGTGCCATGGAGAGGAGTCGACGCGCGCCGTTTGGGGTCTGCTGCAACTCGCCAGCTGGTTTCCGCAAGACGATGCGCATCCGCGCGTCGGGGCTGAAGCCCCTCCCACATGGGAAGCACCACGGGCAGGGAATTGCTGTTGCGATTCCCCAATCCCGAATCCCAAATTCCAGCTCGCCGCGTCGCGGCTGAAGCCGCTCCTCATGGGAAAAACCCGGGCGGGGAGCCGCTGTTACGATTCCCCAATCCGGATTCCCCAATGCCGGCCCTCACACGGGAACGATCGCGGGCGGGGAGCTGCTTTCACGATTCCCCAATCCCCATTCCCCAATCCCGGCTCTTCAGCGCAACGCCTTGATGGTCAGGTCCAGCGCGTCCTGGCCGTTTTCGCGCTGCAGGATGCGCACCGGCACCGGCATGTCCGGCACGATCCAGGCGACGATTTCCTTGGAGCCGTCGGTGCGGCTGACCTTGGTCGCCTGCTCGGTCTTGCCGTTGACGGTGACCGCTTCCTTGCCGGCGACGCGGTAGGTCATCGGCTTGGCGCGGCCCTCGTCGACCATGCGGTAGCTCGGGGTCTTGCCGGCATTGACGTCGCGCGCGATCGCCAGATTGATCAGCAGCGCGTCCATGTCGCCCGGCTGCAGCTTCACCGGGCCGCGGCGGTCGGCCTTGAGGTCGCCGCCCCAGGTCGCCTGGCCGGTGCTCCAGTCGTAGTTGGCGGTCACCGCCTTCTTCTTGATCAGGAACACCGAGCGGTCGTCGCTGCTGAGCGGACGCAGCTGCCCGCCCTTTTCCTCGAACACGGTGCTCTGGCTGAGGTCGGCGACCTGGTTCTTGATCGCCAGGCTGTAGCGCCAGCGGTTGCCGCCTTCCTTGGCCAGGGTCATGACGCCGTTGGCCTGCATGCCCATGTAGCTGGCCTGGTAGTCCGCGGTGAACGGCTCCAGGGCCAGGGCGGGCAGGCTGGCCGTGGCCAGCAGGGCGGCGGCGAGGGCGGTCAGCGGGCGGGCGATGCGGGTCATGGTCAGGCTCCTTGGTATTCGGTCAGGCGCAGGTCGATGCGGTCTTCGCCGTCTTCGCGCTGCAGGATGCGCACCGGCGTCGGCACGCCGTTGGCGATCCACAGGATGGTCTCATTACGGCCGCCATTGGTGCGCGACACCCGCAGTGCGTCGTAGCTGATGTCGCCGACCTGCACGGTCTCGGTCTGGTCGGCGGCGCGGTACACATGTTCGCGCACCCGGCCGACGTCGACGAAGCGGTAGGTCATGGTCTTGCCCGGCTGCGCATCGCGCATCAGCGACAGGTTGAGCAGCAGCGCGCTCTGGTCGCCGGGCTGCAGCGGGATCGGCGCCTGCCGGTCCTTCTTCAGGTCGCCGTCCCAGCGCGCCACGCCCTGTTTCCAGTCGTACACGCCGGTGACCTTCTTGCCGAAGAACACCGCCTTCTTGACCGTGCTCTGGCTCTGCGGCACATAGCGGCCGTCCTGTACGGTGAACACCGTGCTCTGCTCGATGTTCAGGCCGAGGATGCTGGCGAAGCCGCTGCGGCCGTGCACGCCCAGGTCGACCCGCCACTGGTCGCCGCCGGTGTGCACCACGTCCATGCGCGCGTCGCCGGCCGGCTTGCCCTTGTACAGGGCGTCGTAGGTGGCCACGAACGGCTGCAGCGGCGGCGGCGTCCAGGCCTCGGCGGGCAGCGCCGGCGGCGTCGCCGCGGCCGGCGCGGGTGTGCCGGTGGCGGGCGTTGTCGGCGCGGGTGCGGTCTGCGGCGCCGGCGGCGCGGTGGGCGCCGGTACGACCTGTGCACCGACGATGGGCGCCAGCAGGCCGAGGCCGGACGCGACGAGGAGGGCGAACGGACGCGGAGCGAGCTTCATGGGATCGGCTGGCGTGAGCGGGGGGAGGAGGGGAAGAGGCCGCGGACAGGTGCGGCAGCGCATTCAGGGAAGCAGCACGTCGTCGCAATCTAGGCGCAGCGGACTAAACCGGCACTGACCGTCCAGCCAGACCTTGCCGTCCCGTTCAGCCAGGCGGCCCGCCGCGGCCAGCCGCAGCACCGCGCACAGCAGCCGGTGCTCGCGCGGCAGCAGGCGCTGCGCCAGATCGTCCGGGCCGTCGCCGGCCTGCACCGGCACCCGCACCTGCGCGATCACCGCGCCGGCGTCCAGTTCCGGCACCACGAAATGCACGCTGGCCCCGTGCTCGGCGTCGCCGGCCGCCAGGGCCTGCGCATGCGTGTGCAGGCCGCGGTACTTGGGCAGCAGCGAGGGGTGGATGTTGAGCAGGCGTCCGCTGAAGCGCTGCACGATGCCGGCGCCGAGAATGCGCATGTAGCCGGCGCAGACCACCCAGTCCGGCCGCACCGCGGCGACGGCGTCGCCCAGCGCCTGGTCGAACGCGGCGCGGTCGGGGAAGGCCTTGGGTGGCGCCGCCCAGCGCCGGTCCGGTGCCACCATCGCCAGCGCCGGCGCCGCGGGGCGATCGCCGAACACGCCGACCACCTCGGCATCGAGGGTGCCGGCGGCGATCGCGGCGAGGATGGCCTGCAGGTTGGAGCCGCGGCCGGAGGCGAGCACAGCGAGACGGAGGGTCATCGGGCGGAAGTCCGGGGCTGGGCAATGGCGGACGGACGGTGCCGCGCCCGCAGAGGCCGCCGGCCCGACACCGTGTCGGACGGGAACGCCGCTGCCGGCCGCGCCGCGCCGAACCGGCACGCGGCACGCCAGACGCGCTTGGCCGCCGCCACGCGGCTCAGCCGATGTGCACGCGTTCGCCGGCGTCCGCGGCGGCCACCACCGCGCCGATCTGCCAGTGCGCCAGGCCCAGGGCGTCCAGGCTGCGTTCCAGCGCGGCCACCTGCTCGGGCGCGGCGACCAGCACGAAGCCGATGCCGCAGTTGAAGGTGCGCCACATCTCGCTGTCGGCCACCGCGCCTTCGCGCTGCAGCCACTCGAACACCGGCGGCAGGGTCCAGGCGCTGGCGCGGATGTCCAGGCCCAGGCCGTCCGGGATGACGCGGATGATGTTCTCGGTCAGGCCGCCGCCGGTGATGTGCGCCATGGCGTGGATGCCTTCGCCCTGTTCGCGCAGCAGCGACAGGATCGGCTTGACGTACAGGGCGGTCGGCGCCATCAGCGCGTCGGCCAGGGCCACGCCGCCTACCTGCAGCGCGTCCGGGCGCCCGGCGCGGTCGTAGATGCGGCGGATCAGCGAGTAGCCGTTGGAATGCGGGCCGGAGGAGGCGATGCCGATCAGCACGTCGCCCTGGCGCACCCGGGCGCCGTCGAGCAGCTGCGACTTCTCCACCGCGCCGACGGTGAAGCCGGCCAAGTCGTATTCGCCCGGCGGGTACATGTCGGGCATTTCCGCGGTCTCGCCGCCGATCAGCGCGCAGCCGGCCAGTTCGCAGCCGCGGGCGATGCCGCCGACCACCGCCACGGTGGTCTCCACGTCGAGCTTGCCGGTGGCGAAGTAGTCGAGGAAGAACAGCGGCTCGGCGCCCTGCACCAGCACGTCGTTGACGCACATGCCGACCAGGTCGATGCCGATCGTGTCGTGGCGGCCGAGCTGCTGCGCCAGTTTCAGCTTGGTGCCGACGCCGTCGGTGCCGGACACCAGCACCGGCTCGCGGTACTTGCCGGACAGGTCGAACAGGGCGCCGAAGCCGCCCAGCCCGCCCATCACCTCGGGGCGGAAACTGCGCTTGACCAGGGGCTTGATGCGTTCGACGACGGCATTGCCGGCATCGATGTCGACGCCGGCGTCGCGGTAGGTCAACGGGGCGGCGGCGGGGGGCTGGGAAGTGGTCACGGGCGGCGGGGTCGGCGGAAAGGCGGCGATTTTAACAGGCCGCATTGGCGCTAGGCCCGCATTCGGGCAACAATTCGCCCCGGATACGCCGAGTATTGGACTCTTCATGCGCCGCAGCCTTGCCTTCCTCCTGTCTTTCGCACTGTGCCTGCCCGCCGCGACCGCCCTGGCCCAGGCCGAGTTGCGCACCGAGGGCGACGTGGCCGGCGCTACCGGTCCCTACGACGCCGAGGTGCCGGTCAACAGCCAGAGCGAGGCCGACCGCAACGGCGCCCTGGCCCGCGCGCTCGGCGTGGTACTGGGCAAGATCTCCGGCGACAAGGGGGTGATGTCGCGGCCCGGGGTGACCCAGGCGCTGCGCAACGCCAAGAACCTGGTCGATACCTTCGACTACCGCCAGGACCAGGGCACCTCGCCGAGCGGCGCGCCGACCTTCCGCACCATCCTGGTGGCGCGCTTCCGCCCGCAGGACGTGGACGGGCTGGCCGCGGCGCTGGGCCTGCCGGTGTGGCCGCAGCCGCGGCCCAAGCCGGTGGTGTGGCTGGCCATCGACGACGGCAGCGGCCCGCGCCTGGTCGGCGTGCAACAGTCCAACGCCGCGCGCAGCCTGCTCGACCGCGCGATCGAGCGCGGCTTCCGCCTCGGCCTGCCCACCGGCAACGCTGCCGAGCAGGCCCTGGCCGGCGCGATCTGGCGCCAGGACACCGCGGCGGTGGCCAGCGCCTCGTCGCGCTACAGCCCGCCGATGCAGCTGATCGGCAAGCTGTACCGCGGCAAGGCCGGCGGCTGGACCGCCGACTGGACCTTCGTGGACGGCGGCAAGGTGCTGTCGACCTGGTCGGCCAGCGACGCCGACGCGCGCCGCGCCATGGCCAGCGGCGCCGACGGTGCCGCCGACGCCCTGGTCAAGCGCTACGCCAAGGCGGTCAGCGCCGGCCCGGCCGGGATCTACCGGGTGGTGATCACCGGCATCCGCAACGCCGACGACTATCTGCGCGCGTCCTCCGCGCTGCAGAACGCCTCGGTGGTGCGGCGCATCGTGCCGATCCGCGCCGACGGCGATCGCCTGGAGCTGGACCTGGACCTGCTCAGCGGCGTGTCCGGGCTGAACCGCATGCTCGGCCCGGACGCCGCGCTGCAGCCGGTGGTGGCGCCGGTCGAGGGTCCGGTGATCCTCACCAGCGAACCCACGGAGTACCGCCTGAAATGACCTTGTCGCCCGAAGCCGAGATCGCGCTGTTCCTGCGCCGCCTGAAATGGACGGCGGTGATCTTCGGCGTGCTGTGGGTGGTATGGCTGCTGGCGCCGATCCTGACCCCGTTCGTGCTGGCGCTGCTGCTCGGCTGGCTCGGCGACCCGCTGGTGGACCGGCTGGAACGCGCCGGACGCTCGCGCAACATGGCGGTGACCCTGGTGTTCGTGCTGATGGTGCTGCTGCTGGTGCTGGCACTGGTGATCCTGGTGCCGATGCTGGAACGGCAGATCGTCACCTTCATCGACGTGCTGCCGCAGGCGCGCGACTGGTTCATCGGCACCGCGATCCCCTGGGCCGAGCACAAGACCGGGCTGGAGCTGATGGGCTGGCTGGACCCGGAGCGGCTGATCGACTGGATCCGCGGGCACTGGCAGCAGGCCGGCGGCGTCGCCGCGACCTTCTTCGGCTACCTGTCGCGCTCGGGGTTCGCGATGGTGACCTGGGTGGTCAACCTGGTGCTGCTGCCGATCCTGACCTTCTACTTCCTGCGCGACTGGGACCTGCTGGTCGCGCGCGTGGCGATCACTATCCCGCGCAACCACGTCGGCACGATCACCCGCCTGGCGCAGCAGTCCAACGAGGTGCTGGGCGCGTTCATCCGCGGCCAGTTCCTGGTGATGCTGGCGCTGGGGGTGATCTACGCCGGCGGCCTGACCCTGGTCGGGCTCAAGCTCGGCCTGTTGATCGGCATCGTCGCCGGCCTGATCAGCTTCATCCCCTACCTGGGCGCGACCACCGGCATCCTGCTGGCGGTGCTGGCCGCGCTGGTGCAGGCCAAGGGCCTGGACCTGCAATTGCTGATCCTGGTCGGCGTGGTGTTCACCGTCGGCCAGTTGCTGGAGAGCTACGTGCTGACCCCGCGCATCGTCGGCGACAAGATCGGCCTGCACCCGGTGGCGGTGATCTTCGCGGTGATGGCCGGCGGCCAGCTGTTCGGCTTCCTCGGCATGCTGCTGGCGCTGCCGGTGGCGGCGGTGGCCAACGTGCTGCTGCACTACCTGCACGAGCAGTACCGGCAGAGCGATCTGTATGCGGGCGAGAAGTCGGCGATCCTGCTGGACACCGTCACCGAGCGCACCACCATCATCGAACTGCCGCCGCGCAGCCCCGAGCAGCCGTGAGCGTGCCGCAACTGCCACTGGCCCTGCGCTATCCGCCGGAACAGCGCCTGGACCGCTACCTGGGCGCGCCGGCCGGGCTGCTGGCGCAGTTGCAGGCGGTCGCCGACGGCGCCGCCGACGACTGGGTGTATCTGTCCGGCCCCGCCGGCACCGGCAAGACCCACCTGGCCCTGGCGCTGTGCGCGGCGGCCGAACAGGCCGGGCGCAGCGCCGCCTACCTGCCGCTGCAGGCCGCCGCCGGGCGCCTGCGCGACGCGCTGGAAGCACTGGAAGGACGCGACCTGGTCGCGCTCGACGGGCTGGAAGCGATCGCCGGGCAGCGCGAGGACGAGGTGGCGCTGTTCGATTTCCACAACCGCGCGCGCAGCGCCGGGGTGACCCTGCTGTACACCGCCCAGGCGATGCCCGACGGCCTGGCGCTCAGCTTGCCGGACCTGCGTTCGCGGCTGGCACAGTGCGCCCGCATCGCCCTGGCGCCGCTGGACGACGCCGGCCGCGCCGCGGTGCTGCGCGAGCGCGCCCAGCGCCGCGGCCTGGTGCTGGAAGACGCGGCGATCGACTGGCTGCTGACCCACGCCGGCCGCGACCTGGCCGGCCTGATCGGCCTGCTGGAACGCCTGGACCGCGAATCGCTGGCGGCGCAGCGACGGGTGACGGTGCCGTTTTTGCGTAGGGTGCTGGAGGGGCTGGGAATCGGGAGTGGGGAATCGGGAATGGGGAAAAGCTGAGTTCCCGCGAGCTTCGGCAGCCTCAATCCCGGCATGCGTCGTCGCCCACCACAGATCGCAGGTTCAAATCCTGCCCCCGCTACCATCGTTGTCCGCAGCGGCAAGCAGTGCATCGATTGCAAGCTGCTTTTTACTCTTCCAGCTTCTGGGTACTGCTTCAGCTCTCGCGACTCAGCTTTTCCCCATTCCCGACTCCCGATTCCCCATTCCCAGCTCCAATTCCGCCAACCGCTGCGGCGTCCCCACATCCGTCCAGCGCCCACGATGCCGCAGGCCATGGAGTTGGCCCTGCTCGGCCTGCGCGCGCAGCAGCGGCACCACCGAGAAGCGCGGCGGCGTGCCGGGCGCGGTGGGCGCCGGGGCGGCGATGGTCTGCCAGTCGCGCAGCAGGGCGGGGCGGTACATGCCGATGCCGGCATAGGTCAGCAGCGGTGCGCCGGTGTTGTGCACGCGCCCGTCGTCCTGCAGGGCGAAATCGCCGTGTGCGGCATAGGCCGGCGGGTCCACCAGGACCAGTTGCGCCAGGCCGGGCGGCTCGGGCGCCAGCCGGGCGAAATCGAAGTCGGTCCAGATGTCGCCGTTGACCAGCAGGAACGGCGCCTCGCCGAGCAGCGGCAGCGCGTGCAGCATGCCGCCGCCGGTTTCCAGCGGCGTGGCGCCTTCGTAGGAATAGGCGATGCGCAGCCCGAACGCGCCGCCGTCGCCGAGCGTCTGCGGGAACTGCTCGGCCAGCCAGGAGGTGTTGATCACCACCTCGCGCACACCCAGCGCGGCGAGCTTGCGCAGATGCCAGACGATCAGCGGCGTGCCGCCCACCGTCAGCAGCGGCTTGGGCGTGTGCGTGGTCAGCGGCCGCATGCGCTCGCCGAGGCCGGCGGCGAAGATCAGCGCCTTCATGCGCCGGCCGCCGCGCGCTGCGCCAGGGCCGGCTTGATCCGCGTGTGCAGCAACCGTGCCAGCGGCTGCAGGCTGGGGTGCCGCGGCAGCGCCTCGTCGAGGTAGGCGATGAAGCGCGGCACGTTGTCCAGGTACCAGCCCTTGCCGTCGCGGTAGTTGAGCCGCGCGAAGATGCCCAGGTTCTTCAGGTGGCGCTGGATGCCCATCCACTCGGCATCGCGCAGGAACTGCGCCAGCGGCGGCACCGGGATCCCGGCCTGCAGCGCACGTGCGTGGTAGCTGGCCAGCCACGCATCCACCTGCGCCAGCGGCCAGCTCACCGTGGTGTCCTTGAACAGGCTCACCGGGTCGTAGGCCACCGGCCCGACCACGCAGTCCTGGAAATCCAGCACCGCCGGGCCGTCGGCCGCCGGCATCAGGTTGCGCGGCATGAAATCGCGATGCACCAGCACCTGCGGTTGCGCCAGCGCGTTGTCCATGAGCTGGCGCTGCGCCCCATGCAGGGCCGCGCGTTCGTCGTCATCCAGGCGGATCCCCAGGTGGCGTTGCAGGAACCAGTCCTCGAACAGCCCGGCATCGCGTTGCAGCAGCGCCTCGCCGAACACGCCCATGCCCGGCGGCGGCGCGATCGCCTGCAGGCGCAGCAACTGGCCGAGCGCGGCCTCGAAGAGCGCGTCGGCCGTGGTCGTGTCCAGACTTTGCGCCAGGGTCGATTGCCCCAGGTCTTCCAGCAGCAGGAAACCGGCGTCCACGTCCTGCGCCAGGATCGCCGGCACGCGCACGCCGCCGGCGCGCAGCAGGGCGTGCATGCGCAGCCACGGCCGCACGTCTTCCAGGTCCGGCGGCGAATCCATCACGATGCGGCTGGCGCCACGGCCGTGACTGCGCCAGTAGCTGCGCTGGCCGGCATCCACCGAGGCGCGCTCCAGCGTCGCCTGCGCATCGTCCAGGGTCGTGCGGGCCCAGGCCAGGCGGTGTGCGGCGCGCGCCGCAAGGATATCGGGAACGGAAGGGCTGGCGCTCATCGGCAGGCTGCGGCGGAAACGAGCCGCACAGCGTAAACGTGCGCCGCCGCCGTGGCGAGCGGCGCGGCGCGCCTCAACGCTTGCTGGAAAACAGCCGCAACAGCGCGAGCAGGGCGATGGCGCCGAGCAGTGCGCCGAGGAAGCCGGCCGGCTCGCCGCGGCTGTACCAGCCCATGTAGTGGCCGAACCAGCCGGCCAGCAGCGCACCGGCGATGCCCAGCAGCACCGTGAACAGGCAGCCGGAACGTCCGCTGCTGGGGCCGAGGAAGCGCGCCAGCAGGCCGACCACGAAGCCCACCAGGATGATGTAGAGCCAGCTGTCGCTGCCGAACAGAGTGTGCATGGAGAGCGTTCCGGACACGGAGGGGGATCAGCGTCGGATCGTGCCAGATCGACCGTGCTGGCGTCGATGCTTGCGCGCGGCGGATGCAACGGCTGGCCGCGCCATGTAGCGATGACACCATCGGAAAGGCGCCGCGTCGGAGCCGACGCCTCTCCCACCGCAAACAGGGGGGGCGAATCAGGTACTCAGGAAACCGGCTTCGCCAATCCCCAATCCCCAATCCCCAATCCCGGCCCCTCAACAGCAGCCATGCCCGCCATGCTGCTCGCCGCCGGCCACCGCCGCGCTGCCGGTGGTCTCGCCGCGCAGGCTGGCGGCATGGTGGGCCGCGATCACCCGCGACACGCAGGCGGTGACCCGCTTGCCCATCGGGATGTGCAGGAACTCGTTGGGGCCATGCGCATTGGAATGCGGGCCGAGCACGCCGGTGATCATGAACTGCGCGCCGGGGAACTTCTCGCCGAGCATGCCCATGAACGGGATCGAGCCGCCTTCGCCCATGTACATCGCCGGCTTGCCGAACGCCGCCTGCGAGGCCGATTCGATCGCGTCGGTCAGCCACGGCGACTGCGCCGGCGCGTTCCAGCCGGAGGAGGACTTCTCCAGCGCCAGCGACACCTCGGCGCCATACGGCGGATCGCGCAGCAGCACCTCCTTCAGCAGCTCGCCGGCGCGCTTGCCGTCCAGCGTCGGCGGCAGGCGCAGCGACAGCTTCACCGCGGTCTCCGGGCGCAGCACGTTGCCGGCCGAGGCCAGCGGCGGCAGCCCGTCGGCGCCGGTCACCGACAGCGCCGGGCGCCAGGTGCGGTTGAGCACCAGCTCGGACAGGTCCGCGTGCATCGGGCGCATGCCGGGCAGGAACGGGAACTTGCTGTAGACCTCGTCGCCCAGCACCTCGGCGACCTTGCGCGCCTGCGCCAGCCGCTCTTCCGGGATGTCGGCGTACAGGCCGTCGACCTTGATCTTGCCGGTGGCCTCGTCCTCCAGCCGCGACAGCAGGTCGCGCAGGATGCGGAAGCTCGACGGCACCACGCCGGAGGCATCGCCCGAATGCACGCCTTCGCTGAGCACCTTGACGCTGAAGTTGCCGCCGGCCAGGCCGCGCAGCGAGGTCGTGCACCACAGCTGCTCGTAGTTGCCGCAGCCCGAATCCAGGCACACCACCAGCGACGGCTTGCCGATCCGCGCCGCCAGGTGGTCGACGTAGGCGGGCAGGTCGTAACTGCCCGATTCCTCGCAGGCCTCGATCAGCACCACGCAGCGCGCGTGCGGAATGCCCTGGTCCTGCAGCGCCTGGATCGCCGCCAGCGAACCGAACAGGGCATAGCCGTCGTCGGCGCCGCCGCGGCCGTACAGGCGGTGGCCCTTGAGCACCGGCGTCCACGGGCCCAGGTCGGGATCCCAGCCGGTCATTTCCGGCTGCTTGTCCAGGTGCCCGTACAGCAGCACGGTGTCCTCGCCGGTCGCCTCGCTGCTGGCCGGCACCTCCAGGTAGATCAGCGGGGTGCGGCCTTCCAGTTGCACCACCTCCACCTGCAGGCCGGGGATCGCCTGCGCCCGCGCCCAGCGCTCCATCAGCGCCACCGCATCGGCCATGTAGCCGTGCGCGACCCAATCGGCGTCGAACATCGGCGATTTGTTGGGGATGCGGATGTAATCGACCAGTTGCGGGACGATGTCGTCATCCCACTTCTCGCTCAGGAAACGGTCGATCTTGGCACTATCCATGAAAAACTCCGGGGTGATTGCACACGTGTGCAGTCATTCTACGCCCGGCGCCTGTGTAGGGTTTTTCCTACACGTCGACGCGCCGTTTACCTGCTGTTTGTGACGCGCTCCGACGATAGGCTGTACCCATGTGGCGAGTGATGCTGACCACGCCGGCAGGAAAGGCCGGTGAGTCCCCATCCAAGTCACAAGGAGCGTTGCCATGCAGTCTTTTATCGTGGTCCTGAAGTCGCTGGTCGTTGCCCTGATGCTGTCCGGTTCCGCGCTCGCCGCGGACAAGGTCAACATCAACTCCGCGGGAGCCGAGGAGATCGATCAGGTGTTGGTGAACGTGGGAGCCTCCAAGGCTCAGGCGATCGTCGACTACCGACAGGCGCACGGACCTTTCAAGAGCGCCGAGGAACTGGCGCTGGTGAAAGGCATCGGACTCAAGACGGTCGAACGGAACCGCGACCGGATCGATGTGGGCGCCACGAAGGCACCCGCGCCGACAGCCGCCAAGCAGGCAGCTGCCAAGCCGGTGGAAAGGCGTTAAAGGGATTTGCAACGAAAGGATAGGGCCGGCGCTGGACGCGCGGCCGCAGCCTCACTGAGCAGGATGCGAAGGGGGAAGGCAGGACGCCGACAAGGAGGTACATCGTCGCCCGGCGTTGCACAGTGACGTGCAGCCGGGCGATGTTTTTTTTGGGGCCATGGCGCATCGTGGTGGCAGATCCAGGCCGGCCAAGGACAGGCGTCGCTGCCGCGATCGTGCAGCGTTGCCACGATCGTGCAGAATGCGCGCATGGACTGGTGCACGCTGCCCGCGCGGGTGATTCCCGCCAACGCGTATCGCCGCGAACGCTGGCGCAACGGCCTGGGCTGGACCCGGGAGATCCTGCGCTTGCCGGCCGCTGGCGAGGATTGGCTGCTGCGCCTCTCCATCGCCGAGATCGAGCAGGACGCCGCCTTCTCCGCCTTCCCTGGCATCGACCGCGAACTGGTCCTGCTGCGCGGCAACGGCGTGCGCCTGCGTTTCGACGACGGCGAGGAGCAGGTGCTGCAGGAGCCTTGCGCGCGCCTGCGCTTTGCCGGCGAGCGGCCGCTGCGCGGCGAGTTGCTAGACGGGCCGACCCACGATTTCAACCTCATGTGGCGACGCGACCGGCTGCGCACGCAACTGCTGCACCGGCCGCTGGTCGGGCCGATGCTGTTCTTCGCCGAACCCGGCGTCGCCTTGGCCGTTCATCTTCTGGCAGGGCAAGCGCAGTTCGATGCGGCCAGCGGACTGCCGCCATTGGCGGCTGGCGACAGTGCCTGGCTGGCCGCCGACGCCAGGCGCCGCTTCGCTTTGAGCGGGGGTGGGGCGCTGCTGGCGATGCGCATCGAGGCCGCGCCGACGCCCGCGGACTGAGCCTGCGCGCCCACGCGCGCGGGTCTTGCGGCGTCGGCGCCGACCGCGTCCAATGCGCGAACGCGGCCACCCGGGCCGGACAGCGGAAGCCGACAGGTGCTCTCGGACAACAGGTGGTTGGCGAAAATCCTGGTAGCGGACGCGGACCCGGCCTTGCGCGACCGGATCCGCGATTACCTGGCCTGCTTCAACCTGCAGGCGCACGACGCCGGCAGTGCGCCGCACCTGCAGGCGCAACTGGCGGCCGGGCATTACGACGCGGTGGTGCTCGATGCCGGCCTCGATGGCGCCGAGGGCCTGCGCCTGTGCCGGCACCTGCGCGATCGCGGCGACATCGCCATCGTGATGATGGCCGATCGCGCCGAGCCGGTGGATCGGGTGATCGGGCTCGACCTGGGCGCGGACGACTTCCTGGTGCGGCCGCCCGACCTGCGCGAACTGGTGGCGCGGCTCAACGCGGTGTTGCGCCGGGTGCGGGCGCCGCAGCCGCCGCTGGCGGCGCATGGCGGCTGGCAGGTCGACGCCGCGCGTCACCAGGCGGTGGCGCCGGACGGGCGGACCATTCCGCTGTCGCCCGGCGAACTGCGGCTGATGGCGGTGTTCCTCGAACAGCCCGGCGAGGTGCTTACCCGCGAGACCTTGCGTGCCGCGCTGGGCGACGGCGAGACCAGCGCATCGGCGGGCAGCCGCGGCATCGATCTGCAGGTGTCGCGGCTGCGCCAGAAGCTCGGCGACGATCCGCTGGTGCCGCAATGGATCCGTACGGTGCGCGGCAAAGGGTATGTGTTCGAACTGCAGCGCATGGGATTGCCGGCCACGCGCTGAGGTGCGATGGCGCGATGCGCCTGCACCGTCTGTCGCGGCTGAAGGGTTCTTCTGATCGCCTGCTTCCGTCCCACTCGCGCCGGATGCCGCTTTCCCTGTGGGAGCGGCTTCAGCCGCGGGGCGTTCCCGGTCAAGCCCGTCGCGGCTGAAGCCACCCCTACACGACATCTCCCGGCGTTGTCAGGGGTGCCCTGAAATGGCTCCTGCACCCGCATGCTGGCGCGGGGATGTCCCGTGCCGTTTGGGCCTTCTGCCGTGCGTCCTGGCGCGTGCCGGTCGCGCGTGATTCAAATGGGGCGTGGACGAGGCAGTGCCCGACCAGGCGCCGCCTGCTGGGGACCCCTGACAAATTGCGTTCGCCATGCATGACGCTGTCACGTAGGAGCGGCTTCAGCTTCAGCCGTGACAGCCTTGCCGGGAACGCCTGGTCGAGGCTGCTGATCCCACAATGGGGACAACAGCCTGCTCCGCGTGCGCCTCTTGCCGTTACTCGAGACACCCTGCTGTCGCCCTGGTCCGTTCGCGCTTCCCGGCGTGCAGCTGCAATGCCAGGCTCGCTTGCAGGTGTGCAGGTGTGCAGGTGCAGGCGCGGGGAAGCGGGGGAGCGGGGGAGCGGGGCGCACGCTGCAGCCTTGCGGACGACGTCATCGTAGTGGTCGCGCTTGCCTGCCTTTGCAGGCGTCCGGTCTCGCGCCGAGTCCGGGCCTGGCCGATTCTTGCCCATGCCGCCGGCGGGCAGCGGCGGTTCGGCCGCGGCGTCCTCCCCAAGCCCGCGCGCGCCTCGCCCGTTGCGCTGCTGGTCTGCGCCACCGCGGAATCCGGAGCAGCGTGCCGCGCTCAGGCGTCCGCCAACGCCGCGAAGGCGCTGCTGTGCCGTTCCTGCATGCCGCCGCCGTGGCGCAGCACGAAGCGCACCGCCAGCGATTCGCGCTCGGCGCAGGCCAGCCCGGCGTCGACGCCAAGCACGCCGAGCGCGGTGGCCCAGGCATCGGCGCGCATGGTGTCGGCGGCCGCCACGGTGACCGCGGCCAGCGTCGCCGCGATCGGCTGGCCGCTGCGTGGATCCAGCAGGTGGCCGTAGCGCCGGCCGTCCTGGTCGAAGTGGTGCCAGCGGTCGCCGGAGGTCGCCACCGCGAGGCCGTCGACTGCGAGCGCGCGCGGCGCTGCATCGGCAGGCACCTGCGCTTCCGGAGTTGCCTCGATCAGCACCCGCCACGCGTGCCCGTCCGGCTTGCGACCGTAGCCATACAGATCGCCGCCGACCTCCACCAGCGCGCTCTCCACGCCGTGCGCGCGTAGCGCCGCCACCGCCAGGTCGACGCCATAACCCTTGGCGATCGCCGACAGATCCAGGCGCAAGCCGCCGGGCTGCGGCCAGCGGCCGGCGCCGTCGACGCGCAGCCGGCGCCAGTCGCCGGCGGCGCGGGCCCGTTGCAGTGCGACTGCGTCGGGCACGCGCTGCGGTCCGGCCTCGGCGCCGAACCCCCACAGGCCGACCACGGCGCCAATGCTGGGGTCGAAGGCGCCGCCGCTGCGCTGCGCCACTTCCAACGCACAGCGCAGCACCGTGTCCAGCGCGGCGGGCAACGCGTGCCAGGTGCCGGCGTCGGCCCGGTTGTAGCGGCTCAGGTCCGACTGCGCATCCCAGGTGCTCATCTGCGCGACGACCAGATCGAGCTGGGCCTGGATCGCATCCCGCAGCGCCGGCAGGTCGTGGTCGCGCCGCGGCACCAGCTTGGCGCTCCAGCGTGTGCCCATGCTGTGGCCTTGCAGCGTGGCGATGCCGCCGCTGGACGCGCGCCCGGTGGCGAGGTGGGTCATGCGTCGACCTGGCGCCGCGGTGCCGCGACACCGTCGGAGCGTCCGGCCCTGCACCGCGCCGCGTAAGCCTCGCCGCTGGGGTCCGCGCCGCCGCGCACGCTCAGGTCTCCGACCAGTCGCGCAGCAGGTTGTGGTAGACGTTGGTCAGGCGCAGCAGCGCCGCCGCGTCGGCGCCGCTGCCGGTCAGCGCCTGGATCGCGGTGTCCAGGTCGAACAGGGTCTGCCGCCGGGCGGCATCGCGCACCAGGCTCTGCACCCAGAAGAACGAAGCCAGCCGCGCACCGCGGGTCACCGGCGCCACCCGGTGCAGGCTGCTGGACGGATACAGGATCAGGTCGCCCGCCGGCAACTTGACCTCGTGCTCGCCGTAGGTGTCGTGGATCAGCAGCTCGCCGCCGTCGTACTCCTCCGGCGCGCTCAGGAACAGGGTGCAGGACAGGTCGCTGCGCACGGTCAGCGCCGGTTGCGCGGCCGTGGCCGCCTGGGTCATCACCGCGCCATCGACGTGCAGGCCGTAGCTGCCGCCGCCGGCGTAGCGGTTGAAGCGGGGCGGGATGGTGCGCAGCGGCAGCGCCGCGGCGAAGTACAGCGGGCTGCGCGCCAGCGCGCTCAGCACCGCCTGGCCGAGTTCCTGCTTCAGCGCGGACGCGTCGGCCAGTTGCAGGTTGCGCTTGACCTGCGCGCCTTGCGCGCCGACGGTCTCGCGGCCGTCCACCCAGTCGGCCGAGGCCAGCGCCTGGCGGAACCGCGCGACCTCATCGGCCGTGAGGATGTCGGGAATGTGCAGCAGCATGGTGCGCTCCGGCGGTGGACGCCCAGGATAGGGCGTCCACCGCGCATTGGCAGAGGCGACCGGTCAGAACCGGACTTCGGCGGTCAGCAGCACCGAGCGCGGCGCGCCGGGCGTGTAGCGGAAGCCGCTCTTGTTGATGGCGGAGACGTAGTCCTTGTCGAACAGGTTGTAGGCGTTCAGACGCAGCGCCACATGGTCGTTGACCGGGTAGCTCAGCACCGCGTCCCACACCGTGTACGACTTCACGAACGCCGGGGTGCCGACCGCGCCGTCGCGGCCGCGCTTCATCTCGCCCGAATAGCGCACGCCACCGCCGATGGTCAGCCCGAACGGCAGGGTGTAGGTGCTCCAGGCGGTGAACGCGCTGTCCGGGGTGTAGGCCAGGTCCTGGCTGCCGTCCTGCGAGACCGTGGTGCCTTGCCGCACCCGCGCATCCAGCTTGGTGTAGCCGCTGGACAGCGACCAGCGCTCGGTCAGCTTGCCAACCGCCGACAGTTCGATGCCCTGCACGCGCTTCTCGCCGCTCTGGTAGTACAGCCCGTCGCTGCCCTGCACGATCTCGTTGTTCACGTCGGTGCGGAACAGCGCCAGGGTCGCGAACAGCGCATCGTCGAGGAAGTTCCACTTCGTGCCGACCTCGGCGGTCCTGGCCTTCTGCGGATCGAAACGCGGGTTGTTGGCGTTGTTGGCCGAGGCGCTCAGTTCCAGCGTGCTGCCGCCGGGCGGCTGCTGCGAGGTGGCGAAGTTGGCGTAGACGCTGACGTCCTCGTTGGCCTTGTAGACCGCGCCGAGTTTCCAGCTGAACAGCGTGTCGGCGATGTCGGTGTCCAGGCCGACCACGGTGGTGCAGGGCGCGGCGGTGGAGGTGGCCGAACTGCACACCAGGCTGTCGAAGTCGGTCTTGTAGTGGTCCGCGCGCACCCCGGCGGTGACCAGGAAACTGTCGCCGAACTTCAGCGTGTCGAAGGCATAGGCCGAGTAGGTGGTGGTGGTGCCGTGGCTGCGCGCGCCGTTGCGTGCGCTGCGCAGCGGGGTGGTGTTCCAGTCCGGCGCGTACAGGTTGGCCGGATTGGCCGCCAGCCACGCGGCACGGTCGACGAGGTTGTGCCCCCAGCTGCGCAGCTCCTCGCGCGAGACTTCCACGCCGGTGCTGAGGTTGTGCCGCACCGCGCCGGTGGCGAAGTCCACGCGCAGGTTCAACTGGTCGGCGAGCAGGGTGTACTGCTGGTCCTTGAAGGTCGGCAGGCTGCGCGCCACCGTCCAGGTCGTCGGATCGGCCGGATTCGGCGTGCGCAAGTTGGCGGCGTTGGGCATGAACGCGAACAGCAGGTAATCCTGTTCGTTGCGGCCCCAGCGCGCGGTGTTGGTCAGCTTGACCGCGTCGGACACGTCGTGCTCGATGCGGAAGGTGGCCATCTTCGCGGTCACGTCGTCGTGGTCGGCGCGGGTGCCGTAGAAGTTGGCGCTGTCCACGCGTGCGGCGCCGCCGAGCCACGGCCGCGTGGGATCCGGCGAGCTGTAGCCGGGCAGGCCGATGGTCGGCACGCCGCCGTCGGGCACGTTGTCCTGCTTCACGTACAGCAGGTCGAGCAGGTAGCGCGTGTCGGTGCCCAGGCCGAAGGCCAGCGACGAGGCCAGGCCCCAGCGCTTGTTGGCGACATGGTCGCGGCCGATGGCGTCGCTGTCCTGGCCCATCGCGTTGATGCGCAGCGCGCTGCTGGCGCCCAGGCTCTGGTTCCAGTCCGCGGTGGCGCGACGCTGGCCGTGGTCGCCGCCGGACAGCGTGGCGCTGGTGGCGTCGTCCAGGTGCGCCTGCTTGGTCACCAGGTTGATCGCGCCGGTCGGCGCGCTGCGGCCGTTGTCGGTGCCGGCCGGGCCTTTCTCGACCTCGATCTGTTCGATATTGAACACGTCGCGGGAGATCGAGCCGAGGTCGCGCAGCCCATCGACGAAGATGCTGCTGGAGCTGTCGAAGCCGCGCATGTAGATCGCGTCGCCGGTGCTGGTGTTGCCGTTCTCGCCGACATAGAACGTGCCGACCCCCGGGCTGTTGCGCAGCGCCTCGGTCAGGGTGGTCGCGCCCTGCTCGTTGAACAGGTCCTTGCCGATGATGTTGAGGGTCTGCGGGGTGTCGATCAGCGGCTGGGTGAACTTCGGCGAATCCGGCACTTCCACCAGGTAGCGCTTGGCGCGCTGGGCCTGTACGTCGACCTGGTCGAGGGTGGTGGGCTGGTCGGCCGTCGCGGCGTGCGCGGAGGAGAGCAGGCTCAGGCCGCCGAGCAGCATGGCGGTGGTGAGGGTTGGTGCCGCGGCCTGGCGGGTCACGGGATGTTTGCGGCGCTTGATCGAGGAGGTCATGGGCGGTTCGGTTTGCAGGATGGATGACGCCCCGGCCGCGGACACCGGCCGTCCCTCAGTGGGAGCGGGCGCGGCGCCGGGATCGGGCGGCAGTGCGAAAGGGTGTCTGCCGCGAGTGCGATGCGGGCAGTCCGTTCATTTTCCATGAAAATGCGAATTGTTTGCAATATCTTTGTCGTTTTGCACCGGCGATCTCATTGCCGCATGGCCGTTGATGCTCGAAAAGGTGCCCGCTGCCGGTCGGTTGAACGGGGCCGGGTTCGGGTTCGGGTTCGGACGGCGTCTGGAGCGCTACCGGAGGGGCGAGGCCGGACAGGATGTCCGTGGCGATGTTGGTCCTACGCTCGACAGCGGGGGCGGGGCCAAGATGCGAACGCCGCAGGATGGTGCGTGGCCGCGAGGATGGCCGCCGACACCACCGGCGTCGGAGTACGCAGGGGTGTCGGGGCGAAACGCGCGCAGGCGACGCGGTGTGGCCGGAAGAGGCCGGCATGACGCGCCATCGGGTCGATCACCGCGACCCAGGCGCGGTCAAGGCGAGATAGCGCTAATCGAGTTTTCCCTCGGACCAGCAGATCTCCCAGGTGTTCGGATCGCCGGATCCGCTGCACCCATAGCGAATGGAAATCGTGGGCAGGATTCCGTCCAGGCTGCCGTAAATGTTGGTCAGAAAGCCGGGTTCGACTTCCACCGGTTTGATGTGCGCGCTGTCCAACACCTTGGTCCAGGTGCCGGTAAACGCGTCCTCTCCTTCCGCGCGATAAACGCACACGCCCTTTGCCGTACCCCACTCTGGATAGGCGGGGCCATAGCTGGAGTCCAGATGGGCCTCGCAGACGCTGGCCATGTAATAAAAATAGTGCCCGTTGTAGGATCCTGGCGCAAAGCCGAGCGCGGGCTTGGCATGCGAGATGCCGCTTTGCCCGTTCAAGGTGAGGCCGTTCTGGCTGAGCTTCCGCTTCTCGCCGAAGTTGATTGCGTCCGGCGACTCCCGGTAGAAATAACTGATGTCGCCGTTGCCATCCACATAGGTGTAGACGGTTCTGATGCCGGCTGCGCCGTCCGCGCTCCAGGCAACGGATTGTCCTGTGCCATAGGTGCCGGGATCGCCGTCATGGATCACGGGCGCGTCGTGCTTCTTCCAGTTGATTCCATCGTTCGAAAACGCCACGGCGATGCGATTGTCGATGCCGTTGCTGCCAGGCCGCTCCGTGGTGTAGTACATCACGTAGCTGTAGTCCTGGCCTTGGTAATTCCAATGGCCACGGGTCACCGTGGGGTCGCAGGTGTGGACGCCCTCCCAGGTGAGCGGGCGTGCGCCGCGCAAGAACTGATTGGCTTGAAGGACAATCACGGGAGCGCTCCAACTGCCCGTTCCCGTGCGCTCGCGGTACTTGACGACGTCATGGCCATTCAGATGGCCGCACCACCACACTTTCTCTTTTCCATCCAGATCGATGAGCGAGCTGGGGGAGTAGTCCCACCCGGGCTGGTCGAATAGCAGTTCGCCTTCGGAAAAAGCAGCGGCGTACGCCATGGGATGAGCGGCCGCGAAGAGCACGCCAATGGAAAGGAGAAGAGGAGTGCGCATTCGCTGGGCCGTCGCTGAGTCGAATCAGTATAGGTGAATCGGCGCAAGCGAAGGCTGGCGAACCAGCCAATTCGATACGCGGATGGCTTGCGATTGTCATGGTTCGCGAACGCCGCGAAACAAGCGCATGGCGGTCGCGCATGCGCTTGCATTGGGAGCGAGCGAATCGCCTTCCCCATGCTGCCGGGCCGTGGTGCCGCGATGCTTGCAGCCTCGAGCGGACTCAGGCCGCTGCGGCCTGCGCCAAGCGTGGGCCTTCGCGCAGGGCGCGGCCGATCAGCCCGACCAGCAGGTCCAGCTCTTCGCTGTCCATCGCGAAGTGCGGGGTGAAGCGCAGCGAGTTCTCGCCGCCGTGGATCACGTTGACGCCGTGCTGGCGCAGCCACTCCTCGGTCGAACCGGCGCCGTAGCACTTGTACTGCGGGGCCAGCGCGCAGGAGAACAGCAGGCCGGTGCCCTGCACCTGGGTGATGGCGCCGCCGAGCTCGGCCTTGAGCTTTTCCAGCTTCTGCACCGCCTCGGCGCCGCGCTCGCGGATGTTGGCGCGCACCTGCGGGGTCAACTGCGCCAGGGTGGCGGTGGCCACGTCCAGTGCGCGCGGGTTGCTGGTCATGGTGTTGCCGTAGGTGCCCTTGCGGTACACCTGCGCCGCGTGCTCGGTCACCGCCAGCACCGACAGCGGGTACTGCGCGGCGTTGAGCGCCTTGGAGTAGGTTTCCAGGTCCGGCGGGTCCAGTTGCTCGAAGCCGGGATAGTCCACCACCGAGAGCACGCCGTGCGCGCGCAGGCCGGCCTGGATCGAGTCGACCAGCAGCAGGCTGCCGTGGTTGCGGGTCAGTTCGCGCGCGGCGGCGTAGAACGCCGGCGGCAGCGCGCGGCCGGGGTCGCCTTCGCCCATCACCGGCTCCAGGAATACCGCTTCGATGAACCAGCCGTGCTGTTCGGCCTCGGCGAAGGCGCGGCGCAGCGCCTCCACGTCGTAGGGCGCGATGGCGATCAGCGAATCCTCGCCGCGGTAGCTGGCCAGGTGCTGCAGATAGGTCTTGCGGCTGGAGTCGGAGTACATGCCCGGCCGGTCGGTGCGGCCGTGGAAACTGCCCTTGACCACCAGCCGCTTGATCTTGGCGCCGGCGTGGCGCGCGCCCGGGTCGGTCTGCAGCTTGGCGTTGATGTCGACGATGCGCGCGGCCAGGCCCACCGCTTCGGAACCGGAGTTGAGGCACATGAAGCGTGCATACGGACAGCCGCCGCGGCGGTGGCCGATCTCCGCGCGCAGCGCGCGCTCGAAGCGCAGCTGCGACAGGTTGGGGGTCATCACGTTGGCCATCACCTGCGGCCGCGCCATCGCCTCCAGCACCGCCTCCGGGGTGTGGCCGAAGCCGAGCATGCCGTAGCCGCCGGCGTCGTACAGCACGGCGCCCTTGAGCGTGACCACCCACGGGCCGCGCGCGCTCAGCGCCACGTAGGGGGTGACCGCGTCGTCGGCGTAGAAATTGACGAAGCCGGCCTGCAGGTGGCGGATCTGTTCGGCTTCGTCCAGTTCCAGCAACTCGCCGAATTCGGCAGCGATGCGTGCATAGTCTTCGCCCGCCGCGTCGATCGCGGCGCGCAGCGCCGGATGCGAGGCCACCAGGCGCTCGATGCTGGCGTCGTCCAGGCCATGGGTCAGGCGGTCGCCGGCGTGGGCACGGAGCGGGGCGAGCGGGCCGAGTACGGTCATGCAAGATCTCCTGAAGGCGGGCTGTCTGGCGACGATCCTCCCTATTATCGGGACAGGATCGTCGAATGGCAGCGTGAATCCGTGCAGGAATTGACGCAATTTCGTCGATTCGACGAAAATCCCTGGCCATGAAGATCACCGCCTCCGACGACGCCCTGCTGTCGCTGCTGCGCGAGGACGCGCGCGCCTCCACCGCGCAGATCGCCCGCCGCCTCGGCCTGTCGCGCACTACCGTGCAGAGCCGGATCGAGCGCCTGGAGCGCGAGGGCGTGATCTGCGGCTACACCGTGCGCACCCGCGACGACTACGAGCAGGGCCATATCCGTGCGCATATCCTGATCACCGTGCTGCCGAAGAAGATGACCTCGGTGGTCAAGGCGCTGCGCGAGATCGACGCGGTGCGCGTGCTGCATTCGGTCAGCGGCTCCTTCGACCTGATCGCGCTGGGCGTGGTGCCGGGGGTCAACGACATGGACGAACTGACCGATCGCATCGGCGCGCTCGACGGGGTGGAGCGCACGACCTCGTCGATCATTCTGTCCACCAAGTTCGAGCGTTGAAGGCTGGGAGTCGGGATTGGGGATTGGCAAGAGCTGGATCCCGCTTCATGCCTTGGACAATCCCCAATCCCGAATCTCCAATCCCGGCGCCGCTACAATGTTCGGCCCATTCCCGATTTTTGCCGGCGCCTTGAAGAAGTCCGATTTCCACTACGACCTGCCCGAGGAACTGATCGCACAGGCGCCGTTGGCCGAGCGCTCGGCCAGCCGGCTGCTGCTGGTGCCGCCGGCGCCGGCGCCCTTCGATGACCGCCACGTCCGCGATCTGCCGGAGTTGCTGCGTGCCGGCGATCTGCTGGTCTTCAACGACACGCGGGTGATTCCGGCGCGGCTGTTCGGGCAGAAGCGCACCGGCGGGCGGGTCGAGATCCTGATCGAGCGGCTGCTCGGCGGCCAGCGCGCGCGGGCGCAGTTGGGCGTGAGCAAGTCGCCCAAGGCCGGGGCGCGCATCGCCCTGGACGCCGGCGGCGAGGCCGAGGTGCTGGGTCGCGATGGCGAGTTCTACCAGTTGCAGTTCCACGTGGACGGCGCGCTGGAGCACTGGCTGCAGCAGGCCGGGCGGTTGCCGTTGCCGCCGTACATCCGCCGCGAGCCTGGGCTGGACGACCGCGAGCGCTACCAGACCGTGTTCGCGCGCGAGGCCGGCGCGGTCGCCGCGCCGACCGCCGGACTGCATTTCGATGCGCCGTTGCTGCAGGCGCTGCAGCAGCGCGGCGTCGAGGTCGGGCATGTGACCCTGCACGTCGGCGCCGGCACCTTCCAGCCGGTGCGGGTGGAGGCGCTGGAACAGCATCAGATGCACCGCGAGTGGCTCAACGTCGGCGCCAGCCTGGTCGAGCAGGTGCGGCGCACGCGCGCGGCCGGCGGCCGCGTGATCGCGGTCGGGACCACGGTGGTGCGCGCGCTGGAAAGCGCGTCCAAGGACGGCGAACTGCATCCGTTCGCCGGCGAGACGCAGATCTTCATCCTGCCCGGCTACCGCATCCGCAGCGTCGACGCGATGGTGACCAATTTCCATCTGCCGGAAAGCACGCTGCTGATGATGGTCTCGGCCTTCGCCGGCCGCGAACGCATCTTCGCCGCCTATCGCCACGCCATCGCCCAGCGCTACCGCTTCTTCAGCTATGGCGATGCGATGCTGCTGTGGAGCAGCGAGACCCCGGCAGGCCACGCGGGGTGAGTGTGTTGCGCGCACCGCCGCGCGTTCTTGTGGACGACGCGCTGCCTGCGATGCAGCGGGCCGTCGCCCGCTCGCTGGCGCGTGCGTCGACACCAACGCCGACGCGCTGACCGCCGCCGTCGCCGCGATGCGACGAAGGCGCGGACGCTGATGCGCCGCGTGTACCGTCCGTCTGGGGCGCGGTGTTCGGCGGCAGCTCCAGCCCCGGGCCGGTGTTCTTCGACAATCCACAGTCCTGCACCGAGCTCGATCAGTCGGACGTGGCGCCGGCGTACATCGCCCTGGACGGCAGCGCCGCCGAGCATTTGAGGGTCGAGGCCCACACCCCGTCCTCGTGGTTGGCCTGTTCGGAAATCGAGGTCTACGGCGAGCGGGCAGTGCAGGCGTCGCCGCCGACCGCGGCGGCGCCTGGCGAAAACGCCTTCGCGTTGCCGGCCCCGCGCCGGGGTGGCGCGGTCGCGGCGCGATCGCAGCGAGATGGCCGATCTGCGCTGCGTCCCGTCAATTGCAGCAACACAGTTCCGGCGTCATCCGTTTTGACCGTCTCCGGCAGCCCCCTCAACCGAGGGAGCTTTCTCCCGGCGCCTCGGCGCCGCCACCGTTGCCAATCCCCGATCCCGACTCCCCAATCCCAGCTACTTGATCGGCTCGTCCAGCATCAGCTCGCGCACGAACCGCACCGGCGGCGCGCCGTAGGACAGCACCTGGTCGTGGTAGGCCTTGAGGTTGAACTTGTCGCCGAGCTTGTCCTGCATCGCCTTGCGCAGGTCCAGGTGCTCCTGCACGCCGACGAAGTAGGTCGGCAACTGCGCCGAGGTCAGCTGCGCGCGCACCCACTTGCCCTCGGCCTCGCTCTGCTGCTGGAAGGCGTCGTGCACCATCAGGTGCAGCGCCTGTTGCTTGCTCCAGCCGTCCACGTGCACGCCCTGGTCGAGCAGCGCGTTGGCGATGCTGCGCAGGTAGAACTTCAGCTGCACCAGGTGGAACAGCGGATCGTTGTCCAGGTAGCCCTGCTCCTGCATCATCCGCTCGGTGTACACCGCCCAGCCCTCGGCGAACACGCCCGAGCGCAGCACGCCGCGCAACGTAGAGGGGAACTTGGCCGAGTGCCAGCCTTCCACGTAATGCCCGGGCACGCCCTCGTGGATGCTCAGCAGATGGATCATGCGGCTGTTGTACTCGCGCAGGAACGAGTCGGCCTGCTGCGCGGTCCAGTCATCGGGGATCGGCGACACCGCGTAGAAGGTCTTCAGGTTCTTGTCGAGCGGGCCGGGCGAGTCGCAGTACGCCACCGCCACGCCGCGCTGGAATTCGGGCATCAGGATGATGTCCACCGGCGCGTCGGGCAGGGTCACCAGGTCCTTCTTGCGCACGAAGGCGGTGGCGTCGGCCAGCGAGGCCTTGGCGGCCTCGACCACCTTGTCGCGCGCCGGATGCTGCGCGTAGGCCAGCTCCAGCGCCGCTTCGATCGCCTTCTGCTGCTGTTCGTCGCTGGGCGCATCGACCAGGGCCGGCGCGCCGGGCTTGTCCTTGAGCACGGTGCGGGCGATGCCGTACATGTCTTGACGCACGCGCTTGAGTTCGGCTTCGGCGCGCTGCTTGATGTCGGCGCGCGACAGCGAGGAGTTGAGCGCGAACTTCAGCTTCTGGTCGTACTTTTCCGCGCCCAGGCGGAAGTCGCCCTTGGCGTTGGGCACCAGGGTCTGGTCCAGCCAGGTCTGCTGCTCGGCCACGGCCTTCTTCAGGCCCTCGATCGCCGCCTGCAGACGCTGCGCGTCGGCCTGCGGCAGTTCCTGGACATGCGGGACGATGAAGCTGTCGACGATGCTGAGGATGCCGCGGTTCTGCTTGGCCACGGTCTTGGCGCTGATCTCCGACACGCGCGCCGGGTCCAGGTTGGCGCGCGCCTGCGCGAACAGCGCCGGGATCTTCTCCATGCGCGCGGTGGCCGATTTCAGCCGCTCCGGCAGCGGCGCGAACTCGCGCGCCATCAGTCCGTAGATCGCGCCGCCGGCCAGTCCGTTGTAGACCTGCGGATCGGTCGCCCAGCCCTGCGCCACCTCGCTGTTCCAGATGTCCGACTGCAACTGGTTGCGCAGGATCGCCGCGTCCACCTGGTTCTCGCGCGAGAGCTTGCTCACGTCGAGCTTGTCCAGCTCCGCCAGCAACTGCTTGCTCGCGTCCAGGCTCTTCTGCCGTCCGGCCGCGCTGAGGTCGTCCAGTTCGCTGTCGTAGCGGTGGTCGCCGGTCTGGGTGGCGCTGACCGGAGACAGCTGCATCCAGGTGTCCACCGCGCGCTTGGACAGCGCGGCGAAGCTGGCGTCGGCCGCCGCATCGGATGCCGTCGCGGTCTTGGCGGGCGCGTTGCTGGCGGCGGGCGCGTCGGCAGGTTGCTGCTGGCAGCCGGCGAGGGCGGCGAGCAGGGCGGCGGCGAGCAGGTGCTGGCGCATCGGGATTCCTGGAGTGGGTCGATCCGCCAGGGTAGCGCCGCCGCGGCTGCCGGCGCCCCTGCCATTGGATTACCCTTGCGGTTTTTGCCACCCGGGAGCTGCACAATGCAGGACAACGGACGTCGCCACCGCGACCCTGTCGCGTTCGATTTCGCGTTCGATCCGAAGGCCGCCACCGCGGCGGTCGCGATTAACGCTGCACTGCCTGCCGCCGCCGCAGGGCGCGCCGTGCCCGCTGGCGCGGCACGCAGTCTGTTGCCTGCGCGCCGGCGCTGGCGTCGTTGGGGTGCTTCGCTGGCGCTGCTGGCGTCGCTCGCGGCCTGCAGCCGCGGCGGCGAGAGCGCTGCGTTGCCGGCCGCCGATCGCTATTCCGCCGATGCTGCCAGTAGCGCCGCCAGTGCGGCGGAGGCCGCGGTGCAGGCGGCAGACGCGGCCGTCGCGGCCCCCCCGCCGAGTGGCGACGGACGCGTCATGCCGTCCCTGGCCTACGAGCACGAGGTCAGCGTGGCGCTGCCGGCGGCGCAGATTCCCGCACGGCTCAAGCAACTGCAGGACGGCTGCCTGAAAGCCAGTTTCGGAGCGTGCACGGTGTTGCAGGTCGAACAGCGCGGCGGCGAGCGGCCGCGCGGCGAACTCAGCGTGCGGATCGCGCCGGCCGGGGTCGAGCCGTTGATCGCGCAGGCGGGCCAGGACGGCCAGATCGAAAGCCGCACCACCCATGCCGAGGATCTGGCGCAGGCGGTGCAGGACAACGACGCGCAACGCCAGCGGCTGCAGGCCGAGCAGCGGCGTCTGCAGGAGTTCGAGCAACGTCGCGATCTCAGCGTGGCCGACATGATCGCGCTGTCGGAGAAGCTGGCCGCCGTGGAGACGCAGTTGCTCGCCACCAGCCAGGAGGCCGCGCAGCAGCGCCGGCGCCTGGATACGCAGCGGGTGACGCTGACGTTCGCCGCGCCGACCGCCGAGCGCAGCCGCAGCGACATCGGCGATGCGCTGCGCGACAGTGGCGAAATCTTCGCCGGCTCGATCGCCTGGGCGATTCGCGCGGTGGTCGGCCTGGCGCCGTTCGCGTTGCTTGGCTACGTGCTGTGGCGGCTGATCGCCTGGCGCCGACGGCGGCGTCGTTCCGCCTAGCGGAGGAATCTGTTCCCGTCCGACGGGATCGGGCAGGAACGGATGGAGGTGATGCGCGAGCAGCGGACAATGATGGGTTGCGGGTCGCGGCTGAAGCCGCTCCTGCCGTTCTTCTCGTCTGACACTCAAGCTTGAGCGACAGCAAAACGACTCCTGCTGGGGCTCGCGATAGATTCACTGGGTGCACTGTGGGAGGGACTTCAGTCCCGACGCCTTGAAGTCGGGTACCTGAGGCGCGGCTGGCGCCGCTGGAAAGCAAGGATGCTGGCCATGAGCATGCCAGGACGCAGCGCCACGCGGCGCAACGCCCCGGATGCAGGCCTCAGCCTTCGTCCTGTTCGAACTCCACGACCACGTCCAGTTCGAACGCCAGCGCCTCCACTGCCTCGCGCACCTTCTGTGCGGTGGCGGCGTTGCCGGCGTCCACTTCCACTTCGTGGGTGCCCGGTCCCTGGTCGTCGGGCAGGCCGGCGGAGCTGGAATCGTCGTCGTCCATGTGTGGCATCAGGTCGTCGATTTCCTCGACGTGTTCGATGCCCTCCAGGCTCGACAGCAGGTTGATGATGGCGCGGGCGTCGTCCTCGCTGCCGGTGATGCGGATGCGGAGCTGGGGCATGTGCCTTCCTCTTAGGGGGAAGGCGCAGGCTAGGCAGGCATCGGCTAAGGCGGGGTGATGACGCGCTTAGCGCAGCGGCACGACCGCGTCCGGGGCGGCATGCTCGGCCACCGGCAGCAGCAGTGCCTCGGCGGCCGCGCGCAGCAGCGTCGGCGCGATGTAGCGGCGATGCGCGGCGGCGATCAGGGCCATGTACAGGTGCCCGAAGCGATTGCGGCAGGCCACCCGCGTTTCCAGGCTCAGCTCGGCACTGCCGTCGTCGCGCAGCCTCACGCCCACGCAACTGCGGAACGCCAGGTGGCGATCGTCGGCACCGAGCAGTACCTGCACGCGCTGCGCCTGAGTGGCCTGTGCCAGCACCGGGAAGCGCCCGGCGAACAACTGCTCGCGCTGTGGCGACAGCAGCGAGGACACCGGACAGCCCAGTGGCGAGGTGCGCAGCCGCAACGGCGCCACCAGCACGTTGCGCAGGCGCATCAGCCAGGTCACGCCACGCGGCGGGTGCTGCAGGAAGCCATCCAGCAACGCCGCCATCAGCGCGTGCGCGCTCAGCGGCCGCCGCGCCTGCGCCGGCACCGCTAGCCGTACGCTGTCCTGGTGATGATGCGCGGGCAGTTGCTGTTCGAGCAGCGAGCCGGGCAGCAACTGCGGCGTTACCCGCGCGCGTGGCAAGCGCGGCGCCAGCGTCGCGAAGCCGGCCGGATGCCGCCAGGCGCCCAGCCGCTGCCGCAGGCGTCCGCTGAGGGCGCGCAAGCCGGTGCACCAAGCCAGGCGCCGGCTGCCCGGCGAGGCCGCCAGCGACAGCCGCACCGTCGGCACGGATCGCGCCTGCGCCTGCGGCGAGGCCAGTAGCGCTGTGACTGCGGGCGGCAGCAGTTCGGTGAGGGTGGCGATGTCGGCGGTGCCGGCCAGCACCTGTGCGCGCACGTCCTCGGCCAGCGCGCCGCCGGCTTCATCGCTGTGGCAGGACAGGGCGAAGAACGCCGGGTGCCCGGACTGCGCGCGCAGCGGCGCGAACTGGTGCCAGGTGCCGCCGCCGAAGCGCACGCTGAACAGGCAATCGGCGGGTAGTTCGACGTGCCGCAGCGCGGCTAGGAAATGCTGCGGATCCTGCGCCAGTTGCGCCGGCGAGGCGGTGCTGAAACGCAGCAGCGCGCCGCCGCTGCCGGTGATCGCGGTGAACATGCGATGCCCGGCATGGCAATGGAATGGATGACCGCCGCTGCCGACCGCGAACGAGTACAGCGCGGTGGACTCGCCGTTTTTGAAATCGGTGCCGGCCAGGCGCGCCGAGGGCTCGTCCAGCGCGTCGCGGAACTGCGGATGCGCGCGCTGGCGCAGGCAGGCCTGGGCGATCAACGGATCGCCGGCGCCGACGCCGAGCTGGGCGATCAGGATGACCTCCACCGGCAAGCCGCCGCTGTAGGAGGGCAGGCGCACCGAGGGAAATCCGGTTTGCGCGGCGGCGTGTTCGCTGAGCGGTGCGGCGGTCATCGGCGGACTCCTGTTGCCGTGGCGGGAAGATCAGGCGGTGCGCTTGGCCTGCCTGCGCGATTCGCGTTTGAGCGGGCCGGCGCTGGGGCAGATCTCGAAGGCGAAACCGCTGAGGGTGTTGACCAGGTTGTCGGGGGTGAGCCGGTACACCACGAACTGGCCGCGGCGCTCGCTCGCCACCAGCCCGGCCGCTTCCAGCACCGACAGGTGCCGCGAGATCGCCGGCGCGCTCATCGCGAAGCGCTGCGCGACCTCGCCGGCGGTGAGTTCCTGTGCCGACAGATAGGCCAGGATCTCGCGGCGTGGGCGCGAGGCGAGGGCTTCGAAGACGCGGTCGATGGACATCGGGGCTTAGATAATTAACGAATTAGTTAATTAATGGCGTGTCGCCTGGTCCATGTCAAGTGTCGAATCGACGCTGTGACGCGGTTTCCCCCATGACGTTCTCCGTCCATGAGGAGAGTCGTTGTCGCAAAAGACGTGACCGGCGAGGTGCCCGCGTTTCAACTTTCCTTGCGTGTGGTCACCAGGCGCAGGAAGGCTTCATGCTGGTAGCGGCTCATGCGTAGTTGCTGTCCCGTCTCCATCGTGACCACGTGGTGGCCGTTGAACCAAGGATGGATCGCCCTGACCCGACGCAGGTTGACGATCGCCGATCGATGCACGCGGGCGAAGTGGCGCGGGTCCAGCCGCGCGGCCAGCGTGGCCATGGTCTCGCGCAGTTCATGGGTGCGGTCGGTCAAGTGGATCAGCACCGTGTTGCGACTGGCCTTGATCCAGACGATGTCCTCGACCGCGATCAACACCACTGCTTCGTCGACGCGCACCGGAATCCGTTGCAGATAGTCGTCGCGCTGGCGCAGCGCATCCAGGGTCTGCAGAATGCGCGCCTCGGCGAAGGATCCCATGCCGTTGCCGGCGGACAGGCGCCGCTTTGCGCGCTGCAGTGTCTCGGCGAAGCGATCGCGGCTGAAGGGCTTGACCAGGTAGTCCACTGCATTGGCCTCGAATGCACGCACCGCGTACTGCTCGTAGGCGGTGACGAAGATCGTTGCCGGCATGTTGGCCGCACCGATCGTGGTCACGACGTCCATGCCGGTCAGTGCCGGCATCTGGATGTCCAGGAACACCAGGTCCGGCGACTGGCTGCGGATCGCGACCACCGCAGAGGCGCCATCGCCGCATTCGCCCAGCAGTTCGATGTCCGGATCGGCGCGCAACAGCCGCACGATGGCGTGGCGCGCGATCGGCTCGTCGTCGATGACCAGCGCCGTGATACTCATACGGCGACGTGCTCCGGGGCTTCCTCGGCGTCCAGTTCGCGGAAGGGCAGCCGGATGCGGCAGGAAACGCCTAGCGGATAGAGCATGTCGAGCCGGATGTCGGCCTTGTCGCCGTAGAGTTCCTTCAGCCGCAGGCGAGTATTGGAGAAACCGATGCCGTGTCCGCTCGCACTGCCGTTTTCCTCCAGCGTACTGTTGCCGTTGCGCACTTCGATGGACAGCGTTTCGCCTTCGCGCCGGCTCTCGATCTCGATGCGGTCGCTGCCGACACGCTGGCCGATGCCGTGGCGGATCGCATTCTCCACCAGCGGTTGCAGCAGCAGGCTGGGCACTGCGCAGTGCAGGGTGCCGGGCGCGACATAGATCTTCGTGCTCAGGCGGTCGCCATAGCGCTTGCGCTGGATGCCGAGATACAGGTCGAGCAGGGCCAGTTCGCGTTCCAGGGTGATTTCCTGGCCGTCGTAGTCTTCCAGGAACGCGCGCAGCAGCTCGCTCAACCGCAGCAGCATGTCCTCGGCGGCGAGTGTGTCTTCGTCCAGCAGGGTGACGATTGCATGCAGCGTGTTGAACAGGAAATGCGGTTGCAGCTGGCTCTTCAGCGCTTGCAGACGCGACTGCGCGAGTTCGGCGGCCAGGCGGCTGGCTTCCACTTCGCGCCGTGCCTTCTCGGCGTGGAAGTGCAACGCTTGCTGGATCGCGAACAAGGTCCAGTAGGTCAGCAGCCCGATCGCGAAGTGCTGCTCCAGGAAATAACCCAGTTGTTCGGCGAAACCGCTGGGTTCGAACAGGGTGGAGACCAGTGCGCCGATGACCATCGCGGCAAACGTCACGCACAGGCTGGCGACTGCCTGCGCGCCAAGTCCATGGAAGCGCTGGGCGCCGCGGACAGGGAAGCGTTCGGCGAGCCGGAAGACGGTGGGCGCCAGGAGGGCCCAGCTGTACCACTGGATCAGCGACCACCGGATGAGCACCTCCAGAGGCCACCTGCCGGCAGACGCACTGTTGTTGATGATGTTCTGGAGCATGAACACCATGGCCACCAGCGTCCACAGCGCGATATAGCGCCCCAGGCGAATTTCGGTAGTGCCGAGTCGGACGTTCATCCAGAGGCGGTCGAGGGGGGACGGGCGCATCCTAGGCGCAGCGACACGCCGTGGAAAGCGCCGGTGCGTGCGCACTACGATTGGGAGCGCGAGAGCGACGATTCGTCCCGAATCGATTTGCAGCCGCACGATCACGCGGCCTGATGGGACGCCGGTACAGGGGCATCTACCCCGTGTGGCTGGCGAATCCTTCCCATCGGAGATCCCGTCATGCCCTCGATCCGTCTCTTTGCCTTCACCGTCTCCCTGTTCGTCGCGACCGCACCGGCGGCCGCCGCCGAACCGGTCCGCTATCTGGAACTCAGCAACCGTGCCTATGACGCGCTGACGTCGCTGGCGGTCGCTGCGCCGGGCAGTGGAGCGTTCCGTGAGGTCGCACTCCACGCGCCGTTGCTGGGCGGTGGCGACGCAGCGACCTTCCCGCTCGCAGGCGCTGCCTGCCGCTACGATCTTCGCTTCACCTTTCGCAACGGACGTTCGATGCTGTATCCGGATGTGGACGTCTGTGCGCACCGCGTGCGCATCCGGCCGCTGCCGCATTCGCAGTCCGGCGGGCATGCGCTGCAGGTCGCTGAGACGGCTGGAACCTCACCTTGACCTGCGCTTCCGATCGGAGAGCGGCGACGGCGCTTCCTTCTCCCATCGGGACCATGGCCTCCTTTTCGGGGGAAGGCGCCCCGCAGGGGCGGATGAGGGAACGGGCGCAGCCTCGTACATCCAGGCTCCAAGAGTCGCCTTTGCGCCGGACCCTCACCCAACCCCTCTCCCGATCGGAGAGGGGCTTCCGCCATCTGTGGGAGGGACTTCAGTCCTTAAGGTCTCTGTCGCGCCACCACCTCACTGCGCACTCGCTGCGCACGCACGGCCAAACGAACTAACCCGCCTTCGGCGGCAGCCCGAGCAGTTCCGCCGGCAGCGCCGGCAGCGGCGTGCGCTCGTCCGGCGCCTCGCGCTTGAGCCAGTCGATGAAGTGGCTGGCGGCCGGGCTGAGCAGGCGGTGGGTGGGATGCACGATGTAGTAGGAATAGCGCGCGGTCAGCGCCGGGCCGGGCAGGCGTACCAGTTCGTAGCGTTGCACGTAGGGCTGGGCGATGTGCTTGCGCGCCAGCACCGCGCCCACGCCGTACACCGCCGCACGCAGCGCATCGGTGCTGTCGTTGAAGGTGTGCATCGGCGGCAGCGCCACGCCGCGCACGCCGGCGGCGCGGAACCAGTCGCGCCAGCCCTGCGGCGACATGTCGGTGAGCAGTTGCAACTGCGCGATCTGCTCCGGGCGGCGCAGCGTCGCCAGTTGCGGCAGGGCCGGCGAGGCGACCGGGAACAGTTCGTCGTCCATCAGGTGGTGCGAGGTCAGTCCCGGCCAGTCGCCCTGGCCGTAGCGGATGCCCAGCTCCGGGCCGCCTTCTTCGAAGCGCGAGAACGCCGAGTCGGTCTGGATCTCCAGGCGCACGTGCGGATAAGCCTGGCAGAAGCGTGGCAGGCGCGGCAGCAGCCAGCAGTACGAGAGCGAGCGCAGCGTGGTGATGCGCAGCGGCGCGGTGTCAGCTTGCGGGTGCAGGTTGCCGGCCACCGCGGCGATATCGGCCAGTGCCGCGCTGGCGGCATCGGCCAGTTGCCGGCCCTCGGCGGTCAGCTTGACCCCGCGCGCGTGGCGCTGGAACAGCGTGGCGCCGAGTAGGGCTTCCAGGCGCCGCACATGGTGGCTGACCGCACTGGCGGTGAGATGCAGTTCCTCCGCGGCATGGGCGAAGTTCTGGTGGCGGGCCGCGGCGGCGAAGACGCCGAGCGCGGGCAGCAGGGACGGGCGCAGTTGCACGGTCAGACACGCGGCAGATTTGTGGCTCGCGACGATACTACGCGCTTGTCGGCCCCTGTGATGCGGGGCGATGCTGGCAGCCGAACACGACATGCGCGGCGGGCAGGCGCGATGCGGGATGTGGCGCGACCGCGCCGCCACGCATCCGCAGCCGGCAGCGGATGCGTGGCGTCGCATGAGCGTTGCGGCGCGTTTCCGGTCGACCGCGAGCCTCCTCCATGCCCACTTCCGAACCCTCCCTGCAGCCGGCCATCTCCGCCCCACCTGCGTCCACACCCGACCGCGCTGCGACACGCGACTGGCGCACGCCGCTGGAACTGGGCTTCCTCGGCGTCGTCTGGGGCTGCTCGTTCCTGTTCATGCGCGTGGCCGCGCCGCAGTTCGGCGCCTATGCGCTGGTGGAACTGCGCCTGGCGCTGGGCGCGACGGTGCTGCTGCCGTTCCTGTGGCTGGCGCGGGCGCGCTTCCCGCTGCGGCGCTGGCCGACCCTGGCGGCGATCGGCGTGCTCAACTCCGCCTTGCCGTTCCTGCTGTTCGCGTGGGGCGCGCAGCATGCGCCGGCGGCGATCGGCGCGATCTGCAATGCGATGACGGTGCTGTTCACCGCGCTGATCGCGTTCCTGTTCTTCGGCGAGCGGATCGGTTCCCGTCGCGCGCTGGCCTTGCTGGTGGGCTTCGTCGGCGTGCTGGTGCTGGCCACCGGCAAGTCGGCCGGGCTCAGCGTCGGTCCGTCGGCCTTCGCCGGCGCCACCGCGTCGCTGCTGTACGGCATCGGCTACAACCTGGTGAAGCGGCACATGGGCGACCTGCCGCCGGCCGCGTCGGCGGCGGCCACGCTGGGCTGCAGCGCGCTGCTGCTGGCGCCGCTGGCGTGGACGCATTGGCCGACCGCACCGGTGCCGGCGCTGGCCTGGGCCTGCGCCGGCGGCCTGGGCGTGGTCTGCACCGGCCTGGCCTACCTGATGTACTACCGGCTGATCCAGCGCATCGGCCCGGCCCGCGCCTCGACCGTGACCTATCTGATCCCGGTGTTCGGCGCGCTGCTGGCCTGGTGGTTCCTGGGCGAGCCGTTGACCTGGACCATGCTGCTGGCCGGGGCGCTGATCCTGGGCAGCGTCGCCTTCAGCCAGCGCGCGCGGTAGGCGGTAGGACGTGTCATCCATGCGCTAGCGACATCGCGGGTCGGCTTCGGCCTGCCAGCCGCCGCGTGGCGGCGTCGGAACACCACCGGCACCTACCAGGACGCGACAGCCGATCCGCAGGTGGCAGGCGTGGGTGAGGATGCTGGATACTGGCGCGCCCGCGTGGTGCCGCCGCAACCGCCGCATGGCACGACCGTCTGGCCTGGAGGGCGACGCAATGACCGATTCCCTGCTCGCATCGCAGTTCGCTTTCAAGGCCTGGGCCAACGCCGAACTGCTGCAGGCGCTGGCGCAGATCGATGCGGCTGCGTATCCGGCGCAGCGGCAGCGCGCGATCCGGCTGTTGAACCACACGTATGTCGTGGACCGGATCTTCGCCGCACACCTGGAGGGCGGCACGCATGCCTTCACCGCGAGCAACACGCCGCAGACGCCGGAACTGGAGGCGCTGGGCGCGGCGGTGACCGAATCGGACCGATGGTATGCCGATTACGTCGCCCGGCTCGATGCGTCCGCCTTGCAGCAGACGCTTGCGTTCCGTTTCACCGATGGCGACGCCGGCAGCATGAGCCGGCAGGAAATGCTGTTCCACGTCCTGGCGCATGGCGCCTTCCATCGCGGCAACATCGCCATGCTGCTGACCGAGTGCGCCGTGGAGCAGCCGCGCGAACTGTTCACGCGCTTCCTGCACGTACAGCAGCCGCAGCGGCGCAGCGTCGGCGGCGCCTGAGCGCGCCGGACGGCGCGCGCATGACGCGTCACTGCGGCGGCGTGCGCACCGGCAGCGGCACGTTGCACAGGTCGATGTGCCCGGCCGGACGCTTGTAGAACGCATCGCGGCGGTTGCGCCGCGCCTCGACCACCTCGCGGAAGGTCCGCGTATCCGTGCGCAGCAATTGCAGCGGCGTGCGTTCGGCGTCCGGCACGTCGCTGGCCAGGCGGATCGCGCGGATCGGCGTGCGTTGCTCGGGTTTCTCGTAGAAGCCCATCGGGTCCGGCCCGCGCGGGATCACGCTGAGCAGTTCCATGCCCTTGACCACGCGGCCGACCACGGTGATGTTGCGGTCCAGTTGCCGCGGCGATTGCCCGGTGACCACGTACAGTTCGGCGCCGATGCTGCTGTCCTCGTCGTTGTTGCGGCCGGCGCCGAGCGTGCCGTAGCAGTGCGCCAGCCAGGCGGTGCCGGCCTTGGGATCGCGCGCCACCGGAAAGCCGTCGACGAAGCCCACCTGCGGCGCCCAGCCGTCGCGGTCGGGCAGCGGCTGGAACGCCAGGCCCGCGGCCGGGCGCTGGAATTCGGCGGGCAGGTGGGTCTTGGCGCTACCCAGCGACTTGGCCTTGCCCGGCTCCTCGCCGTCGGGGTCGCCGAACTGCACCACGAAATTGTCCTGCGAGCGGTAGATGCTCAGGCCGTCCCAGAAATGTTCGTGGGCCAGGGTGCGGATGTTGCCGACGTGCTGCGGCGCGAACGCCGGCGCCAGTTCGATGACGACGCGGCCGGCGTCCAGGTCCAGGTAGAGCGTGTTGGCCGGATCCAGCGTGCGCCAGTCGCTGGGCTTGGAGGCGTCCAGGATCTGTTGCGGGCTGCGGTACGGCGTCGCCGGCGGCGGTGCCGCAGACGCGGCGGAGGCGGACAGGGACAGCGCGAGGGCGAGCAGGGAAGTGCGCAGCGGCATGAGGACGGCCCGGTCGGTGAGCGTCCGATTCTCACCGAAGCGGTGGTCGCTGCCAATGCGCCGGCCGCACGGCGCGACCGCCGTGCCGCCGACCGTGCTGCTTACGACAGCGCGCGCCGCTGCGGTTCCTGCGCCTCCTGCACCGGCGCCTGCTGCGGCGTCGGCGGCAGCGCGGCCAGTTGCCTGGCGCTTTCGGCGGCCGGGATGGTCGCTGCCTGCGCGGCGTCCACGTAGGCCACCCGCTTGTCGGCGGACAGCGGGTCGCCCTGTACTGCGAACACCCGCCCGTTGTCGTTGCGCAGGACGTGATCGACCTGGGTCAGCCCATCGCGCCGGGCCGCCAGCAGCAGGCTGCCGGCGACGTTGGCGTCGTAGGGGGTGAGCTTGCGCGCGATCGCCTCCTGCATCGCCTGTTGCTGCGGATCGGCGGTGGCGTGCGCATCGGGCGCAGTGCCCGTGCTCGGGGTGGAGCGCGCGGGCGCTGACGGGGATGGCTGGTCGGCGCGGTCGACCTGCGCGTCGATGCGCACCAACTCGCCGCCTGGGGTGCCGCCGGCGCTGCTGGCGACGTGGAACAGGCGCTCGCTCAGGCCGTACTGGGAATTGCCCAGGTTTCGCGCCAGGCCGATCGCGAAGTCCTGCGGACTCTGCTTCTCATACTGTGCGGCCTCGTGCGCGGTCATCGGACTGGCTTGCGCGGCGCGCTGGTACTGCTGGCGCAGCGCGTCCATCTGCTGCTCGGAGAAACGCAGGGTGGCGTTCTGGCCGGCCGCGATCGGCGTATCGGCCGAGGCGGTGTCCTTGCCGGTGAGCGCGGC
Source organism: Xanthomonas sp. NCPPB 901 (assembly GCF_056725085.1). Classification (NCBI taxonomy): domain Bacteria; kingdom Pseudomonadati; phylum Pseudomonadota; class Gammaproteobacteria; order Lysobacterales; family Lysobacteraceae; genus Xanthomonas; species Xanthomonas sp. NCPPB 901. Next base: position 1,766,327 of record NZ_CM161511.1, read on the forward strand.
GTTGAGCAGTTGCGCCTGGTTGTGGTCGACCTTGTCGAAGGTGAACTGATAGCTGCGCTCGTCCACGCGCTCCTTGCCCGCGGGGTCGAACTGGCGGGTCAGGGTCATCGGCACGTTGCCGGCGTACTGCACCTTGCCGACCACGCTGTAGCTGCCGTCGGCATAGGTGGTGCGCACGTGCTCGCCAGTGTTGCGCTGGCCGCCCAGGTCGGCCTTGAACGGGCCCAGGCCGAGCTGGGCGCGGGTCTCCGAACTCATGGTCAGGCTTTCGACTTTCTGCACGTCGCCGACGCCGGGCGCATTGGCGGCGAGCCGGCCGCTGGCCAGGAAGTCGCGGTACGCGGCCTGGGCCTGCGGCTCGCGCAGGTCGAAGGTGGCGGTGCGCATGGTCGCCTGGCCCAGCGCATCCTGCCGGCCCAGCATGGCCTGGGCAATGTCGGTCTTCAGCCCGACGGCCTCCAGCCGTTCCACCGCCTGGGTCGGACCGACCGCGACGCGGACGCGATCGGCGTCCAGGCGCTGCACCGCATAGCTCATGCCGGCCGCGTCGGTGCGCTCGCTGGACGTGGCGAAGCCGCGGAACGCGGCCTCCATCGAGGTCTTGGCGAACACCTGGCCATCGAGCTTGACGCTGCCGCCAACCGGAATGGTGCCGGGGTCGAAGGGATTCACCCGCGCAGCGGCGTCGGCCGTGGCCTCGCCGCGCAGCCGGACCTCGTAGCGGCCGCGCTCGCCGGTGGCCTGGGTCAGGCTGCCGTCGGCGGCCAGGCGCCCGGCTTTGAAGTCGCCCTGGATGCGATGGCCCTGGGTGAACTCCATCTCGACGTTGAACACGGTCTTGCCGTCTTCCTCCTTGCGGCCGGCGCCGACCTTGCCGGTGTGCACCAAGGTGTATTCCAGCGGGCCGTACTTGGCCTGTGCGGCCGTGCGGCTGTACTCGACCGAACCCGAACCGGCCTCTGGATCGCGCTTGACCGGGCCGGTCGAGAACTGGTGCCCGGAACTGGCGAAGCTGGCGTCGGTAGCCTGGCCGGGTTCCGCGGGGGCGGGCGTCGGGCTCATGCGTAACCTCCTGGATGGCATGCAAAAAGGAAGGTCCCGCAGTGTAGCCAGCGCGACGTTGCCGAAACGTTTGTCGCCGGGCACGGGCAGGGGCGGCGCGCCGGATGACGTGGCCGAGATCTAGCGCGATACAGAAGTGAGGGTGCACCGCGCGCTGCGCCCGCCAGTGCCGCCGAAGCGGCGCTCGCGGGCCGGGCGCTTCTTCGGCGTGGTCGGCCGACCCGCGCGCCTACGGCAGCCTGTGCTGGTGCGCAGCGAAGCGCCTTGAGTGGACTGCCCGCGGCGTGTCGCGCCGCGGGCGTCGAGGCGGCTCAGCCCGCCTTGCGGCTGCCGCGGCGCTTGAGCGGGGTGACGTTGCCGGCCGGTGCGCGGCTGGCGCCGGCGTTGGCGGCGATGAAGGCGCGCACCTGCGGATACACGATCTCGCGCCAGCGGCGGCCGCTGAAGATGCCGTAATGGCCGGCGCCTTGCACTTCCAGGTGCTGGCGGCGCGCGGCGGGGATGCCGGTGCACAGGTCGTGCGCGGCCGCGGTCTGGCCCAGGCCGGAGATGTCGTCCAGTTCGCCTTCGATGCTGAGCAGCGCGGTGTCGCGGATCGCGGCGGGATCGACGCGTTCTCCGTCGATCACCCATTCCCCGCGCGGCAGCAGGAACTCCTGGAACACCACGCGGATGGTGTCCAGGTAGTAGGTGGCCGGCATGTCCAGCACCGCGTTGTACTCGTCGTAGAAGCGGCGGTGCGCCTCGGCGTCCTGCAGGTCGCCCTTGACCAGGTTGGCGTAGAAATCCCAGTGCGACATGAAGTGCCGGCTCGGGTTCATCGCCAGGAAGCCGATGTGCTGCAGGAAGCCCGGATAGACCTCGCGGCCGTGGCCGGGGTAGGCCGGCGGCACGCTGTGGATGACGTTGTGCTCGAACCAGGACAGCGGATTGCGCGTGGCCAGATTGTTGACTTCGGTGGGGCTGCGGCGCGCGTCGATCGGGCCGCCCATCATCACCAGCGAGCGCGGCGTGGTCTCGCCGCGTCCGGCCATCAGCGACACCGCCGCCAGCACCGGCACGGTCGGCTGGCACACGCTCATCACGTGCAGCGATTCGGCGCCGATGTGGCGGATGAAGTCCTGCACGTAGCGCACGTAGTCGTTCAGGCCGAAATCGCCTTCGGCCTGCGGCACCATGCGCGCGTCGATCCAGTCGGTGACGTAGACCTTGTGGTCGCGCAGCAGGGTGCGCACGGTGTCGCGCAGCAGCGTGGCGTGGTGGCCGGACAGCGGCGCCACCACCAGCACGGCCGGCTGCCGCTTGAGTCCGTCCACGACCTTGGCGTCGTCGCTGAAACGCTTGAAGCGCAGCAGGCGGCAGAACGGCTTGCGCAGCACTTCCTGCTCGACGATCGGCAGCGCGTGGCCATCCACGTCGACATGGTCCAGCGCCCAGGCCGGCTTCTCGTAGTCCTTGCCCAGGCGATGCATCAACTCGTTGCTGGCGGCCAGACGCTCGGCGCCCGGCAGGGTCGCCCACAGGCTGTTCGCGTCGGAGAAGATCTTGGCGTTGGCTTCGGCCTGGTGGACCCAGGGGGCAAGCAGGTTACGGGTCAGTTCGTGCCACTGGTAGAGCATGCCGGCGTTTCCATCCTGAGCGTATGCTGCCGTGCAGCATACCCCATCCGGGGCGCTTGCACCTTAATGGGGCGCCAGACCAATCGTCTCCAGGGCGGCCGCATCCCCCGCCAGCGCTGGCGCCAGCCAGCAATGACTGCCGACCGGGCGCAGCCCGAGCGCACCGAACTGGCGCCGGTACCACCGCGCCGCGCGCGGCTGGAAGCCGGCGTGGTCGCCATCGAAGTCGTCCTCGGCGGCGAAGGTCTCCAGGAAGGCCACGCCGCCGCACAGTTCCACCAGGCCGGGCAGGCCCTGGCGCAGTTCGCGGCTGGGCACGTAGTGCAGCACGTCCGAACACACCAGCAGGTCCACCGGCGCGCACGGCCGCAGCCAGGCGAAATCGCCGAAGCGCGCCGGATGCAGGTTGCGGTGGCGGCCATAGCGCGCCACTGCGTAGTCGCTGCTGTCGAAGCCGAGATAATGCAGCTTCGGCCGCAGCTTCAGCAGCGGCGCGCGCCAGGCGCCTTCGCCGCAGCCGATGTCGAGCACGCTGCGGATCGGCCGTTCCAGGTAGTACTCGGCCTGGGCCACGGCGAGCGCGACCTTGCGCGCCAGGCGCGCGGCGTCGCCGATGCCGTTGTGGCGATACCAGCGTTGGAAGTAGGCGGCGTCGTACTGTTTGTCCATGCGGGCGTGTGGTCCGTGCGGGCGCCGGACGAATCGGCGAAAATGGCCGCACATCCTACGCCAGCGACCCGGAGCCAGCGCATGCAACTCTACCTGTGGATCAAGTCCCTGCATCTGCTGTTCGTGATCGCATGGATGGCGGCGGTGTTCTACCTGCCGCGGATCCTGGTCAACATCGCCGAGAGCGCGGGCCAGCCGCAGGTGCAGGCGCGCCTGGCGCTGATGGGGCGGCGCCTGTACCGCTTCGGCCACAGCATGTTCGGCCTGGCGCTGCTGCTGGGGCTGACCCTGTGGCTGGGCTACAAGGTGCTGCCGGACTTCCCGACCATGGTCGCACCCGGCCACAGCGGCTGGCTGCACGCCAAGCTCGGCCTGGTGGCGCTGATGCTGGCCTACTACATCTTCACCGGCCGCTGGCTCAAGCGCGTGGACCAGGCGCAACCCCTGCCGTCCTCGCGCGCGCTGCGCCTGTTCAACGAACTGCCGGTGCTGGGGTTGCTGGTGGTGATCTGGTTGGTGCTGGCGAAGCCGTTTTGAGTGGGGCTGGGAATGGGGAATGGAGAGACGGGAATGGGTAAAGCGGCGCGACGCTAGCTGTTAGAGCGCGAGCCGGATTCGTCTCGCATGCCACAGCGTCGAGGCGGCCAGCTTTTCCCATTCCCCATTCCCGTTTCCCGATTCCCCGCAGCGGCTCCGCCGCTGCGATCACGCCGTCTCGTACGCGCCGTAGCCGCGCAGGCGCGCGTAGCGCTTCTCCAGCAACTGCTCGATCGGCTGCTGTTCCAGGGCGTGCAGTTCGTTGAGCAGCACCGCCTTCAGGCGCTTGGCCATCTGCGTCGGGTTGCGGTGGGCGCCGCCGATCGGTTCGCGGATCACCTTGTCGACCAGGCCCAGCGCGGACAGGCGCTTGGCGGTCAGGCCGAGTTGCTCGGCGGCGTCCTTGGCCTTGGACGCGTCCTTCCACAGGATCGAGGCGCAGCCCTCCGGCGAGATCACCGAATAGGTGCTGTACTCGAGCATCAGGGTGCGGTCGCCCACGCCGATGGCCAGTGCGCCGCCGGAGCCGCCTTCGCCGATCACGGTGCAGATCACCGGTACCTTCAGTTCGGCCATCTCCAGCAGGTTGCGCGCGATCGCCTCGCTCTGGCCGCGCTCCTCGGCGCCGATGCCGGGGTAGGCGCCGGGGGTGTCGATGAAGGTCAGCAGCGGCAGCTTGAAGCGCTCGGCCAGCTTCATCAGGCGCAGCGCCTTGCGATAGCCTTCCGGGCGCGGCATGCCGAAATTGCGCGCGATCTTGCTCTTGGTGTCGCGGCCCTTCTGGTGGCCGATGATCACCACCGCGCGGCCGTCGATGCGGCCGAGGCCGCCGACGATGGCCTTGTCGTCGGCGAACGCACGGTCGCCGGCCAGTTCCTGGAACTCGTCGCAGAACACGTTGATGTAGTCCAGCGTGTACGGGCGCTGCGGATGCCGCGCCAGCTGCGAGATCTGCCACGAGGACAGGTCGCGGAAGATCTGCGCGGTACGCACCCGCAGCTTGTCCTCCAGTGCCCCGACCTCGGTCTCGACGTTGACCGCCGGGCCGGTGCTGGCGTTGCGCAGTTCCTGGATCTTGGCTTCCAGATCGGCGATGGGTTGCTCGAAGTCGAGGTAGTTCGGGTTCATTGGAAGCCGTGGAGAACTAAAGGGGGAAGTGTAGCCGAAGCGATGCGGATGGCCCGTACGGGGGGGAACGGGGGGACGAGGCCGGGAATGGGGAATCGGGAATCGGGAATCGGGAACGGGGAATGGGGAATGGGGAATGGGGAATGGCAAGAGCGGGGCGGCTCCGCGCGATGTTCACGCCATCGGGAGGTCGGCTTCTACGATTCCCGACTCCCGATTCCCCATTCCCGGCTCAAGCACATGGTGAATCGGAAGAGCGGGGCGGTTGCGCGCGATGTTCACGCAACCGGGAGGCCGGCTTTTGCGATTCCCCATTCCCGATTCCCCAATCCCGGCTCACGCCCATGGCGGGCTGTACTTGACCTTCACCGCGCGCACCGCGGGGTCGCCGCGCAGGGCGTCCAGCAGTTGCGGATCCACGCGCACCGAATGGCTGCCGTTGAGGTCGAGCATGCCGGCGATGCCGCCCTGCGCCGACTGCAGCAGCAGGTCCAGGCGCAGCGGGGTCTTGCCCGGGCGGTGGCGGGCGAGCAGGCCGTCGATGCGCGGCCAGGCGCTGCGCTGGCGCAGGTCCAGGCGCAGCGACAGGCGCTGCGCGTGGTGCGTGCAGATCTGCTCGTAGTCCCAGCACTGGCGGATGCGCATCGCGTAGCCGCCATTGAATTCGTCCTCGCGCACGCCGCCCTTGACGATCAGGATGCGGTCGCGGGTCAGCAGGTGGCCGAACTCGGCGATGGCGTCGGAGAACGCGCTGCACTCGATGCGGCCGCGGCCGTCCTCCAGTTGCACGAACACCTGGCTGTCGCCCTTGCGGCGCACGCCGACCACCTGGCCGGCGAGGATCGCGCTGACCTCCGGGCGCCAGGCGCGCTTCTCGCCGTCGCCGCCACCACCGCGGCCGCCGCCGGATTGCGCGCAGATCTTCTCCAGCGCGCTCAGGTCGCAGCCGACCAGTTCGCGCACTTCGTCGCGGTACGGATCGAACGGATGGCCGCTGAGGTAGAAGCCCAGCGTCTCGCGTTCGCCGGCCAGCAACTGGCCCAGCGGCCACTCCTTGCTCTCCGGCAGGTCCAGGCGCAGCGCCGGCGCGCTGGTGTCGGCGCCGCCGAACAGCGAGTTCTGCCCGGAGGCACGCTCGCGCGCCATCTGTTCGGTGGCCTTCATCACCTCCGGCAACTGCAGCATGAGCGTGGCGCGGTTGCTGCCCAGCCCGTCCATCGCACCGGCGTTGATCATCGCCTCGAGCGTGCGCTTGTTGAGCTTGGCCGATTCCACGCGGGTGCAGAAATCCAGCAGCGAGGCGTATTCGCCGCCGCGCTCGCGTTCGGCCACGATCGCCTCGCAGGCGCCGCGGCCCACGCCCTTGATCGCGCCCAGGCCGTACTGGATGGTGTCCGGGGTGGCCGCCTCGAACATGTAGGCCGAGGCGTTGATGCGCGGCGGCAGCACGGTCAGGCCGAGGTTGCGCACCTCGTCGAGGAAGCCGACCACCTTGTCGGTGTTGTCCATGTCCGAGGACAGCGTGGCCGCCATGAACTCGGCCGGGTAGTGGCGTTTCAGCCACGCGGTCTGGTAGCTGACCAGCGCGTAGGCGGCGGCGTGCGACTTGTTGAAGCCGTAGCCGGCGAACTTCTCCATCAGGTCGAAGATTTCGTCGGCCTTGGCCTCGCCGACGCCGCCCTTGGCCGCGCCCTCGCGGAAGATCTCGCGGTGCTTGGCCATTTCCGCCGGCACCTTCTTGCCCATCGCGCGGCGCAGCAGGTCGGCGCCGCCCAGCGAGTAGCCGCCGACGATCTGCGCCATCTGCATCACCTGCTCCTGGTACACCATGATGCCGTAGGTGTCCTTCAGGATCGCTTCGGTGCGCGGATCGGGATAGACGATCTCCTCCTGGCCGTGCTTGCGCGCGTTGAACGAGGGGATCAGGTCCATCGGGCCGGGGCGGTACAGCGACACCAGCGCGATGAGATCCTCGAAGCGGTCGGGGCGGGCGTCCTTCAGCAGCCGGCGCATGCCCGAGGATTCGAACTGGAACACCGCGCCGGTGTTGCCCGAGGCGAAGATGCCCTTGTAGGTCGGCGCGTCGTCGAGCGGGATCGCGGCGATCTCCACCGGCGGGATGCCGGCGCGCGCGTGGCGCACGTTGATCGCCTTCACCGCCCAGTCGATGATGGTCAGGGTGCGCAGGCCGAGGAAGTCGAACTTGACCAGGCCGACCTGTTCGACGTCGTCCTTGTCGAACTGGGTGACCGGGTTCTTGCCCAGGTTGTCGACATCGTGTTCGGCGAACAGCGGGCAGAAATCCGACAGCGGCGTCGGCGCGATCACCACGCCGCCGGCGTGCTTGCCGGCATTGCGGGTCAGGTCCTCAAGCTGCCGCGCCAGGTCCATCAGGTCGCGGACGTCGTCCTCGGCCTGGTAGCGCTGGATCAGCTCCGGCGAGGCCATCTCGCTGTCCTTGCCTTCGCCCATCGCATCCTTCAGCGTGATGCCGAGGATGTTGGGGATCAGCTTGGCGACGCCGTCGACCAGGCCGTACGGGAAGCCGAGCACGCGGCCGCAATCGCGCACCACCGCCTTGGCCGCCATGGTGCCGTAGGTGATGATCTGGCTGACCCGGTCGCGCCCGTACTTGCGCGCCACGTAGTCGATCACCTCGTCGCGGCGGTCCATGCAGAAGTCGATGTCGAAGTCGGGCATCGACACGCGTTCCGGATTGAGGAAGCGCTCGAACAGCAGGTTGTACGGCAGTGGGTCCAGGTCGGTGATCTGCAGCGCCCACGCCACCAGCGAACCGGCGCCGGAGCCGCGGCCCGGGCCGATCGGAATGCCCTGGTTCTTGCCCCACTGGATGAAGTCGGCCACGATCAGGAAGTAGCCGGGGAAACCCATCTTGATGATGGTGTCCAGCTCGAACTCGAGCCGGTCCACGTAGTCCTGGCGGGTCTTGCCGGGCGCCAACGGATTCTTCTCCAGGCGCGCGGCCAGGCCCTCGCGCGACTGGCTGCGGATCCAGCTGTCCAGCGTCTCGTCGTCGGGCACCGGGTAGGCGGGCAGGAAGTAGGTGCCCAGCTGCATCTCGATGTTGCAGCGTTGCGCCAGTGCCAGGGTGTTGTCGATCGCGTCGGGGATGTCGGCGAACAGCGCGGCCATCTCCTCGGCCGACTTCAGGTACTGCTGGTCGCTGTAGTCGCGCGGGCGCTTGGGATCGTCGAGCACGCGGCCGGAGGAGATGCACACGCGCGCCTCGTGCGCGGCGAAATCGCTGGCGTACAGGAAGCGCACGTCGTTGCTGGCGACCACCGGCAGGCCGCGGGTGCCGGCGGCGTGCAGGGCGAACTGGTTGAACGCCTCCTCGCCGTCGCGGCCGGTTCGGGTCAGTTCCAGGTGCAGGCCGTCGCCGAAGATGCGCTGCCAGTCGGCCAGTTGCTGCTCGGCCAGGTCGTGGCGGCCTTCGCTGGCCAGGCGCCCGGCTAGGCTCTCGCGGCCGGCCAAGGCGAACAGGTTGTCGCTGCCGGTCTGCAGCCATTCCGGGCGCAGCGCCACGCCGCCTTCGTTGCGGTGGCCTTCCAGCCAGGCGCGGGTCAGCAGCCGCGACAGGCTGAGGTAGCCGTCGCGGTTGCGGCACAGCACGGTCAGCCGCCACGGCGCCTGGGTGCCGTCGGCGATCAGCAGGTCGGCGCCGGCGATCGGCTTGATGCCCACGCCTTCGGCGGCCTTGTAGAACTTGACCAGCGCGAACAGGTTGTTGAGGTCGGTGACCGCCAGCGCGGGCAGGTCCAGCTCCACCGCGCGGCTGAGCAGGTTGGCCTGCTTGGCTTTCTTCGGGTCAGCCTGATCCGGTTTCTCGGGCACACGGATGGTCGAATCCGCCAGCGAGAACTCGGTGTGGATGTGCAGATGGGCGAAGCGGGAAGTGGACATGCGGAACCAGAGCGATGCCCGGGCAGGGTAGCGGCGGGGGGCGAGCCGGGCAAGGCTTGACAGCGAGGGGCGGGGATTCGGGAGTGGGGATTGGGGATTGGTTGCGGTCTCAGTGGGCGGTGAGTGCGCGTGATTGCCCGCCTATCCCCGGTGAAGGTCTTACGCGAGCTGCAGCGACTCCAGCGAATCCCCAATCTCCGCTGCCGAATCCCGGCCCGCAAGGGCCATCCTGACCGGCGCGAAGCTACGCCGGTGGTGGACGCAGGGGCCGTGCGCGGCCAGCGCCGCCAGGTGCGCCGGAGTGGCGTAGCCCTTGTGCAGGTCGAAGCCGTAGTGCGGGTGTTCGTCGTGCAGGCGCTGCATGATGCGGTCGCGGGTGACCTTGGCGACGATCGAGGCGGCCATGATCGCGCGGTCCAGGCCGTCGCCGCCGACCAGCGCCTCGGCGGCGCAGGGCAGGCCCTTGGGCACGCGGTTGCCGTCGATGCGGGCGAAACCGGCCACATGGGCCACGCCTTCGACCGCGCGGCGCATGCCCAGCATGGTCGCCTGATAGATGTTCAGGCGGTCGATCTCCTCGGCCTCGATCAGCACCACCTGCCAGGCCAGCGCGCGCTCGACGATGCGCGCGTACAGCGTCTCGCGCCGCGCCGCGGTCAGTTGCTTGGAATCGTCCAGCCCGTTGATGCGGGTGCGGCCCGGATCGAACACCACCGCCGCCACCGCCACCGGCCCGGCCAGGGGGCCGCGGCCGGCTTCGTCGACGCCGGCGTAGAGCCGGGAATCGGGAGTGGGGAATGGGGAATGGGGTAAAAGCGGCTGCTGTGGCGACGATGGAGAAAGGGAGCGCTTCATGCCGTTGCTCCTGACGATTCCCGATTCCCCATTCCCGAATCCCGGCCCTCCAGCAATTCGAGCACCGCATCGGCCGCGCGCGCCGAGGCGTCCTGGCGCAGCAGCCGATGCAGGCGTTCGTACTCGGGCTGCAGCGCCGCCACCGCCTGCGGGTTGCGCAGCCAGTGCAGCAGCGCGGCGGCCAGCGCGTCGGGGGTGCAGGCGTCCTGCATCAGCTCCGGCGCCAGGTCGTGGCCGGCGAGGATGTTGGGCAGGGCGTAGCGGTCCACCTTCAGCAACCCCAGCGCCTTGACGATGCGGTAGGTGAGCGGGGCGACCTTGTAGCCGACCACCATCGGCCGCTTCACCAGCATCGCTTCCAGGGTCGCGGTGCCGGACGCCAGCAGCACCGCGTCGGCAGCGAGCAGGGCGGTGCGCGCGTGGCCGTCCAGCACCTGGGTGGCGGCCGGCGGCAAGGCCGAGCGCGCGAGTTGCTCGGCGATCAGCGCCTTGCAGGCGGCATTGGCGGCCGGCACCAGCACGCGCGCGTGCGGAAGCTGCTGCAGCACCTGCGCGGCGGCAGCGAAGAAGGTGTCGCCGAGCTTGCCGATCTCGCCCAGGCGGCTGCCCGGCAGGACCGCCAGCACCGGCACGTCGGCGCCCAGGCCAAGGGCGCTGCGCGCCGCGCCGCGGTCCTCGTGCAACGCGATCGCGTCGGCCATCGGGTGGCCGACGAAGCGCGCGTCCACGCCGTGCCTGGCGTAGATCGGCGGCTCCATCGGGAACAGGCACAGCACCCGGTCGGCGCTGGCGCCGATCTTGGCCGCGCGCTGCTCGCGCCAGGCCCACACCGAGGGGCTGACGTAATGCACCGTGCGCAGCCCGCGCCGCTTCAGCCAGCGCTCCACGCCCAGGTTGAAGTCGGGGGCGTCGATGCCGACGAACACGTCCGGGCGCCAGGCCAGCAGCCGCTCGCGCAGCGCGCGGCGCAGCTTCAGCAGGCGCGGCAGATGCCGCAGCACTTCCAGCAGGCCCATCACCGCCAGCTCGCTGGCGTCGAACCAGGTCTGGCATCCGGCCTGGCGCATCGCCTCGCCGCCGACCCCGGCGAACTCGGCATCCGGATAGCGCGCGCGCAGCGCCTCGATCAGCCCCGCGCCGAGCAGGTCGCCGGAGGCTTCGCCGGCGACCAGGGCGATGCGCAGCGGTGCTGCGCCGGGAATGGGGAATGGGGAATGGGGAATGGTTGAAGCAACAGCGGAGCCGGGGCCGGGCGGGCGGCCGCTCTTCCCATTCCCCATTCCCGATTCCCCATTCCCGACCGTCATCGCAACAACGGCCGCTCGCTGGATTCGATGAATTCCAGCATCGCGCGCACGTCCTCGCTGCCTTCGGCCAGCAGCGCCAGCTGGTGCTTGGCCTCGGCCAGCGGCAGGGCGGCCACGTACAGCGCGCGGTAGGCGCGCTTGATCGCGGCCACGCGTTCGGGATCGAAACCGCGGCGCTTCAGCCCTTCGCTGTTGATGCCGCGCGGGCGCCCCAGCGAATTGCCGCCGACCATGGTGAACGGCGGCACGTCGCCGTTGATCAGCGCGCCCATGCCGAGGAAGGCGTGATCGCCGATGCGGCAGAACTGGTGGGCACCGGCGAAGCCGCTGATGATGACGTGGTCGCCCACCTCCACGTGCCCGGCCAGGGTGGTGTTGTTGGAGAACACGCAGTGGTTGCCGACGATGCAGTCGTGGGCGACGTGGGTGTAGGCGAGGAACCAGTTGTCGCTGCCGACCCGGGTGATGCCGCCGCCGCTGCCGGTGCCGCGGCTGATGGTGACGAACTCGCGGATCACGTTGCGGTCGCCGATCACCAGTTCGGTGCGTTCGCCGGCGAACTTCTTGTCCTGCGGGTCGCCGCCGAGCGCGACGTGGCCGACCAGGCGGTTGTCGCGACCCAGGCGGGTCGGACCGACGATGCTGCAATGCGAGCCGATCTCGCAGCCTTCGCCGATTTCCACGTCCGCGCCGATCACGGTGAAGGCGCCGACGCGCACGTCGGCGGCCAGCGTCGCCGCCGGGTCGATGACGGCGGACGGGTGGATCAGGGGGGCATTCGCGCTCATCGCAGGTCTCCTGCCAGGGTCATTCGCGGGTGCCGGCGCACAGCACTTCGGCGCAGGCCACGACCTTGCCTTCGACCTTGGCTTCGCCGTAGTACACCGCCATGTTGCGGATCACCCGCTTGATCTCCACGTGCAGTTCCAGCACGTCGCCGGGCACGACCTGGCTGCTGAAGCGGGCATTGTCGACCTTGACCATGTAGAACAGCTTGGACTGCGCGTCGCGGCCCATCGCCAGTTGGGTCAGGATGCCGCCGGCCTGCGCCAGCGCCTCGATGATCAGCACGCCCGGCATGATCGGCTGCCCCGGGAAATGCCCCTGGAAGAACGGCTCGTTCACGCTCACGTTCTTGTGCGCGACGATCTTGCGGTTCTCGAAGTCCAGCGAAACCACCTTGTCCACCAGCAGGAACGGGTAGCGGTGCGGGAGCAGTGCGCGGATCTGGGCGATGTCCGGCAGGGGCTGATCGTGGCTCATTCCTTCTCCTTGCTGACAGACAGGATGCGACGGGCCAGGGCATCGAGCTGTTTGAAGCGCGCGGCGTTCTTGCGCCACGTGCGGTTGTCGGTCAATGGGGTGCCGGACGAGTACTCGCCCGGCTCGTGGATGGAGTTGCGCACGACCGACTTGCCGGTGACCACGACCTTGTCGCAGATCTCCAGGTGGCCGACCACGCCGACCGCGCCGCCGAGCATCACGTAGCGGCCGAGCTTGGCGCTGCCGGCGATGCCGGTGCAGCCGGCGATGGCGCTGTGCGCGCCGATGTGCACGTTGTGCGCGACCTGCACCAGGTTGTCCAGGCGCACGTCTTCCTCGAGGGTGGTGTCTTCCAGCGCGCCGCGGTCCACGCAGGTGTTGGCGCCGATCTCGCAATCGTCGCCGATGCTCACGCCGCCCAGCTGCGGCACCTTGATCCATCGGCCCGCGTCCATCGCCAGGCCGAAACCGTCGGCGCCGAGCACCGCGCCGGGATGCACGCGCACGCGCTGGCCCAGGCGCACCCGGGTGACCAGGGTGACGCGGGCGATCAGTTCGCTGCCGGCGCCGACCTGGCAGTCCTCGCCGATCACGCAGCCGGGGCCGATCACGCAACCCTCGCCGACCACGCTGCGCGCGCCGATGCTGACGAACGCGCCGATATGCGCGCTGGCCGCGACCTGCGCGCTGGGGTCGATGCTGGCGCTGGGATGGATGCCGGGCGGGCGCGCCGGCGCCACGTCGAACAACGCGGCGATCTTGGCGAAGGCGACGTACGGGTCGCGCGCGATCAGTGCGGTACCCGGCGCCGCCTCGGCGTCGTCGGCACGCAGCACCACGATCGCCGCGGTGCTGTCGGCCAGTTGTGCGCGATAGCGGGGATTGGCCAGGAAGCTGAGCTGTCCCGGGCCTGCCTGCGCCAGCGTGGCCACGCCATGCACCGCGACGCTGCCGTCGCCATGCACCTGCAGGCCGAAACGCTCGGCGATCTCGTCAGCGGTATAGGTCGAAGTATTCACCGGGGGATTCTACCGTGTGCCACTAGCACGGTCATACGTACGGCCGCGTAGGGCGCGACGGACCCTGCCCAAGCTTAGCTGCGAGCAGATAGCGATCAACGGGCTGGAGTAAAGCCCCCTTTTGTTAAAGGGGGCGCGCCGAAGGCGCGGGGATTAGGCAGGCCAAGCCCCAGCAGGTTTTCGCGCCGCGAAAACCTGGCTGCCAGGGCGCAGCCCTGGCAGCGGGTGGGCAGTTCTTTTAGAACTGCCCGCCAAAGGTGAACTGCAGCCGCTCGATCTCGTCGTTGTCTTCCTTCTTCAGCGGAATCGCATAGCTGATCGAGATCGGGCCGACCGGTGCGCGCCACAGCAACGCGATACCGGTCGAAGCGCGGAGTTCGTTGGACTTGAAGTTGTCCACGCCGTTGAACACGTTGCCGACGTCCACGAACGCCGAAATGCGCGCCGACGGGCTGTCGAACAGCTTCGGGAAGTACATTTCCGCCGAACCCACGGTCTTGAACGAACCGCCCAGCGGCTGGCCGCGGCGGTACGAGGTGGTGGCCTCCGAGCGCGGGCCGAGGGTGTTGTCCTCGAAGCCGCGGACCGAGTTGGTGCCGCCGGCGTAGAAGTTCTCGTAGAACGGCAGGCCAGAGGCGGTGACGCGGCGGATCAGGTTGGAACCGTCGCAGGCCTGCGGGTTATAGACCGTGGTGCCTTGCGCATCGCTGGTGTAGGTGCCGCAGATATCGCGCGACACGTCGCTGCCGTAGCTGTCGCCATAGCCGAACTCGGCGCGCGTATTGAGCACCAGCGCTGGCGAGATCGGCCAGTACTTGGAGATCTGGTAGTTGAGCTTCCAGTATTCCACGGTCGAGCCGGGCAGGGTGGCTTCCAGGCCCACGCGCTGATACATGCCGGCGGTCGGCATGAAGTAGTCGTTACGGGTGTCGCGCGCCCAGCCCAGTTCGCTGCGCCAGGCGTGGAAGGTCTTGGTCCCCATCGCGTCGATGTAGTTGATGATCGCCTGCGGGGTGAAGCCGGGGTAGGTGGTGATCTGGTTGCTGTCGACGCCGAACATCAGCGAGACGCTGTCGGTCTCGGTGATCGGCACGCCGAAGATCACCTGCGCCGCGCCGTTGGTGCTGTTGTATTGCGCGGTGCCGAAGTCGGAGTAGTCCAGCTTGCGCCACGACAGGTTGTAGCCCAGCGACACGCCGTCGTCGGTGAAGAACGGATTGGTGTAGGAGAACGCGTAGCGCTCCTGGTAGCTGCTGCGCGAGGCGTCGACCGCGACCCGGTTGCCGCCGCCGAGGAAATTGTTCTGCGACAGCTGCACCGAGGTGGTGACGCCGTAGGTCTGCGAGTAGCCCAGGCCGAAGGTGAAGCTGCCCGAGGTGGTCTCCTTGACGTTGTAGACCACGTCGACCTGATCGTTGCTGCCCGGCACCGGCGGCGTTTCCACGTCGACCGACTCGAAGTAGCCCAGGCGCTGCAGGCGGACCTTGGAACGGTCGATCGCCGCCTGCGAGTACCAGGTGTCCTCGAACTGGCGCATTTCGCGGCGCAGCACTTCGTCGGAGGTGCGGGTGTTGCCGCGGAACACGATGCGCCGCACCGACACGCGCGGGCCCGGCGTCACCTGCAGGTTCACCGCCACCGTGCGCTTCTCGCGGTCGGTGGTGGGGATCGGGGTGACCTTGGCGAAGGCGTAGCCGATGTTGCTCAGGGTGTTGGTGATCGCGTCGGAGCTGTACTCCAGCAGCGCGCGCGAGAAGGTGTCGCCCGGCTTGGGAATCACCAGCTTCTCGATCTCTTCCTGCGGCAGGATGGTGTCGCCGGTGACCTTGATGTCGGAGATCTTGTACTGCTCGCCTTCGGTGATGCCGGCGGTCAGGTACATGTCGCGCTTGTCGGGGCTGATCGCGACCTGGGTGGAGTCGACGCTGAAGTCGACGTAGCCGCGGTCCAGATACCAGGAGTTGAGCTTTTCCAGGTCGCCGGACAGCTTTTCCTTGGAGTACTGGTCGTCGCGGCGGTACCAGGACAGCCAGTTGTGCTCGCGCGACTCCCAGTTCTCCATGATGTCCTTGTTGAGGAACTTCTCGGTGCCGATCAGGTTGACGTGGCGGATCTTGGCCGCCTTGCCTTCCTTGATCGCGATGGCCACGTCGACGCGGTTGCGGTCCAGCGGGCTCACCGTCGTGGTGATCTCGACGTTGTACTTGCCGCGGTTGTTGTACTGGCGGGTCAGCTCCTGGGTCACCCGGTCCAGGCTCAGCCGGTCGAAGGTGCCGCCTTCGCTGAGGCCGATGTCCGACAGACCCTTGAGCAGTTCCTCGCTCTTGATGTCCTTGTTGCCGGTGACGGTCAGCTTGTTGATCGCCGGACGTTCCTTGACCGTGACCACCAGGATGTTGCCCTGGCGATCGACGCGCACGTCCTCGAAGAAGCCGGTGCGGTACAGCGCACGGATCGCCTCGGCGACCTTGGCCTCGTCGACGGTGTCGCCGCGTTCCACCGGCAGGTAGGTGAAGACGGTGCCGGACGAAATGCGTTGCAGCCCGTCGACGCGGATGTCGCTGGCGGTGAAGGGCTCCGCTACCTGGGCCAGGGCCGGCAGGCTGAGGCTGGCGGCGAGGGCGAGGGCTAGCAGGCGGCGAGTGGGAAATCTCGTCATGTCACGTCCGGTAGAGGTCGATATCGTTGTTGCATGGGCGCCGGCGCAAGACGACAGCGGGTCGAGTGAATCGGCGCAGGTCATCGCACTGCCTGACTGAAAAGGTCGTTGTAGAACGCCAACCCCATCAGTCCTGCCAGCAACGTCAGGCCCACGAACTGCCCTGCCGCCATGGCGCGCTCGCTCAGCGGGCTGCCCTTGACCAACTCGATAAGGTAATACAGCAAGTGCCCGCCGTCCAAGATCGGGATCGGCAGCAGGTTCATGATCGCCAGGCTCAGCGACAGCAGCGCCAGGAAATTCAGGAACCCGTCCAGGCCCTGCTTGGCCGAGCCGTTGGCGACCTTGGCGATGGTGATGGGGCCGGACACGTTCTTCAGCGAGGCCTCGCCGGTCAGCATGCGGCGCAGGATGCCGAGGGTGTCGCCGGCCAGTTGGCCGGTTTCACGGAAGGCGACCGGGATCGCCGCCAGCGGGCCGTAGCGCAGGGTGGCGTCGTAGGCGGGGCGGCGCTGCTCGCCGATGGCCACGCCCAGCTTCCAGGTCGGCGCGCCGGGGCCGGCGGCCTGCTTGAGATGGACCTCCAGGGCCAGCCGCTCGCCGTTGCGCTCGACCTCGATCAGGCCGCTGCCGCCGTCGCGGCCCAGGGCCTGCACCTGGGGCGCGACCTGGTCGGCGCTGGTGATCGGGGTGCCGTCCACCGCCAGCACGCGGTCGCCCGGGCGCAACACGCCGTCGGCGGCCGAGCCGGGGGTGACGTTGGCGATGACCGCCGGCTGCAGGGTGAAGCGCCAGGTCAGGCCGGCCAGGGCCGGCACCTGCTGCTCGTCGAAGCCGACCGGCAGCTGCGACAGGCGCAGGGTATGCGTGCGGCTGACGCCGTCCTGCGCGTCCTCGGTCTCCACCCGCACGTCCTCGCGGTCCATGGCGGCGACGGTCAGCTGCATGGCCGCCTCGCTCCAGGTGGCGACGTCGCGGTCGCCGACGCGGACGATGCGCTCGCCGGGCTGGAACCCGGCCTGCTGCGCCAGGCCCTCGGCGCGGCCGACGATGGGCGCGTAGTCCTGCTTGCCGATCACGAACATCGCCCACAGCAGGGCCACGCACAGGATCAGGTTGGCGATGGGGCCGGCGGCGACGATGGCGATGCGCTGCCATACGCTCTTGTTGTTGAAGGCCTGGGCACGCTCGGCCGGGTCCACTTCGCCCTCGCGCTCGTCGAGCATCTTCACGTAGCCGCCGAGCGGGATCGCGGCGATCGCGAATTCGGTGTCATGGCGGTCGTAGCGCGACCACAGCGGCTTGCCGAAGCCCACCGAGAAGCGCAACACCTTGACCCCGCAGCGGCGGGCGACCCAGAAATGGCCGAACTCGTGGAAGGTCACCAGGATGCCCAGGCTGACCAGCATCCACCAGACGGAGCCAATGACATTACCCATGCGCGTGGCTCATGGCGGCGTGGGCGTCAAGCATGGGCGAAGTGGCGGGCAATGGCGAGTTCGGTGATCTTGCGCGAGTGCGCATCCGCCGCCAGCAATGCGTCCAGGGAATCGGCCGCGACCACGGGCAGCTCGGTCAGGGCGTTCTCGACCAGCGCAGGAATCGCTAGGAAACCGATCCGGCCCTGAAGAAAGGCTGAAACGGCCACTTCGTTGGCCGCATTCAGGATCGCCGGGGCGCTGCCGCCGGCCTGCATTGCGCGCCAGGCCAGGGCCAGGCAGGGGAAGGCGTCCAGGTCCGGCGCCTCGAAGTCCAGCCGCCCCTGCGCCAGCAGGTCCAGCCCGGCGACCCCGGAGGCGATGCGGTCCGGCCAGCCCAGGCCCACCGCCAGGGTGGTGCGCATGTCCGGCAGGCCCATCTGCGCCAGGGTCGAACCGTCGATGAATTCGACCAGCGAATGCACCAGGCTCTGCGGGTGCACCAGCACCTCGATGCGCTCGGGCGCCAGCGCGAACAGGTGGTGGGCCTCGATCACTTCCAGGCCCTTGTTCATCAACGTCGCCGAATCGACCGAGATCTTCGGCCCCATCGACCACTTTGGGTGCGCCACCGCCTGCGCCGGGGTCACCGTCTGCAGACGGGCGCGGTCCCAGCCGCGGAACGGGCCGCCGGAGGCGGTCAGCAGCACCCGCCGCACCTCGGCGCCGGGCTGGCGCGAGCGCAGGCACTGGAAGATGGCGTTGTGCTCGCTGTCGATCGGGATGATCTCGGCGCCGGCCGCGGCCGCCGCGGCGGTGACCAGTTCGCCGGCCAGCACCAGCGCTTCCTTGTTGGCCAGCAGCAGGCGCTTGCCGGCGCGGGCGGCGGCAAGCGTCGAGGCCAGGCCGGCGGCGCCGACGATGGCGGCGACCACGCTGTCGCAGGCGTCGCTGGCCACCAGCTGGTCCAGCGCGGCATCGCCGGCATGCGCCTGGGTCGACAGTCCGGCCGCGCGCAGGCCGTCGCGCAGCGCCGGGTACAGGGCCGGGTCGGCGATCACCGCATGGGCGGGGCGGTGCGTGGCGCACAGCGCCAGCAGCGCCTCGACGTTGCGTCCGGCCGCCAGCACGCCGGCGCGCAGGCGCTGCGGATGGCGCGCGATCACGTCCAGCGCCGAGGCGCCGATCGAGCCGGTGGCGCCGAGCACGGCGATGGTGCGGACCGTGGCGGCCTTGCTGCGTTGCGTGTTCACTGGCTTCAGAACCCGAAGATGTCCTTGCCCAGCGCGAAGATCGGCAGCGCCGCCAGCACGCCGTCGATCCGGTCCAGCACGCCGCCATGGCCGGGAATCACGTTGCCCGAGTCCTTGGCGCCGACGTGGCGCTTGAGCAGGCTCTCGAACAGGTCGCCGACCACCGAGGCCAGCACGCTGACCGCGGCCACGATCAGCAGTCCGGGCAGGTGCGGCAGGGTCACCCCGGCCAGCCAGCCGAAGCCGGCGGCCACGGCCAGGCCGGCCAGCAGCCCGCCGACCAGGCCTTCCACGGTCTTGTTGGGGCTGATCCGCGGCGCCAGCTTGTGCTTGCCGAACTGGCGGCCGGCGAAATAGGCGCCGGAATCGGCGGCCCACACCGTGGCCAGGGCGGTCAGCAGCCAGCGGTGGCCGTTCGGCTCGCTGGCGTGGATCAGGCCCAGCGCGGCCCAGGCCGGGACGATCGCCAGGGTGCCGGCGGCGAGCTTGAACACCCGCGCGTAGGTGGCATGGTCGGAGCCGAAACGGTAGAAGCCCAGCCACAGCAGGGCCACGCACCACCAGCCGACGCCGATCAGGGTGGTGAGCTGGAACAGCACCAGCGAGCCGGCCGAGGCCCACACCAGCAGCACCATCAGCAGCAGGTTGAGCATCAGCAGGATGGTGCGCGGCAGGGTGTCGTCGACCTCGGCCAGCTTCAGCCATTCCCACAGGCCGATCAGGAAGATCAACGCGGCCAGCGCGACCAGCCACTGGGTCGGCAGCAGCAGGATGGCGCAGATGGCCAGCGGGGCCATGATCAGCGCGGCGATGACGCGGGTACGGGTCATGCGGAAACGTTCTCCGTCGCCGCTTCGGCGACCTGCGCGCTGGTGAGGCCGAAACGCCGCTCGCGGCGGGCGTAGTCGTCCAGGGCTTGTTGCAGCACCTCGGGGCCGAACTCGGGCCAGAGGGTCTCGGTGAACCACAGTTCGGTGTAGGCCAGCTGCCACAGCAGGAAGTTGCTGATGCGCAGGTCGCCGCCGGTGCGGATGAACAGGTCCGGCGGCGGCAGGTCGGCCAGCGCCATGCGCGCCGACAGCGCGTCCTCGTCGATCTGCTCCGGGCGCAGGCGCCCGGCGGCGACGTCCTCGGCCAGCGCGCGCGCGGCCAGGGCGATGTCCTGGCGCCCGCCGTAGCTGGCGGCGATCGACAGGTGCAGGGCCTGGTTGTCGCGGGTGCGGGCCTCGGCCTGGGCCATGCGCTCGCACAGCGATGGCGCGAAGCGCGAGCGGTCGCCGATGAAGCGCACGCGCACGCCACGCCGCTGCAGCTCGTCGACCTCGCGGTCGAGCGCGTGCAGGAACAGCTTCATCAGCGCGTCCACTTCCTCCTGCGGGCGCCCCCAGTTCTCGCTGGAAAAGGCGAACAGGGTCAGCGCGGCGATGCCGCGCTCCAGGCAGAAGTCGATGGTGCGGTTGACCGCGCGGGCGCCGGCGCGGTGGCCGATCACGCGCGGCCGGCGGCGGCGCTGCGCCCAGCGGCCGTTGCCATCCATGATGATGGCCAGGTGGCGGGGCAGGGACATGGGGACGGGGTCGGATGGCATGGCCGGCAGGCGCAGGCTCAGACCGCCATCAGTTCCTGTTCCTTGCCCTTGACCACTTCGTCCACGTCCTTGATCGCCTTGTCGGTCAGCTTCTGGATGTCGTCCTCGCTGGCGCGGGCCTCGTCCTCGGTGACCTTCTTGTCCTTCAGCAGATCCTTGACCTGCTGGTTGGCGTCGCGGCGGATGTTGCGGATCGCGACCTTGGTGTCCTCGCCTTCGCCGTGCACGACCTTGGACAGCTCGCGGCGGCGCTCCTCGGTGAGCGCGGGCAGGTTGAGGCGGATGGTGGTGCCGGCGGTGTTCGGGGTCAGGCCCAGGTCCGAGGCCAGGATCGCCTTCTCCACCGCGCCGACCATCTGCTTTTCCCACGGGGTGATGGTCAGCGAGCGGGCGTCGGCGACGGCGACGCTGGCGACCTGGCTCAGCGGCATGTCCGACCCGTAGTAGTTGACCCTCAGGTGCTCGACCAGCGCGGTCGACGCGCGCCCGGTGCGCACCTTGATGAGCGTATGACGCAGCGCGTCGATGCTCTTGGCCATGCGGGTCTGTGCGTCTTGCTTGATTTCGTTGAGCATCGCCGGTGTCCGTGCTGAATCTGAATCGGACGATTATAGCCTGCTGGGAGTGGGGAATCGGGAATGGGGAACGGCAAAGGCGGATCCCGGCGCGCCTAACTGAACGCGAATGTCGCGAGAATCGGGGCTGGCGCCAATGCTGCAGCGCGCAACGCTGTTGCGATTCCCCACTCCCGATTCCCCACTCCCGGCGTTTCAGCCCCGACCCTTCACCAGGGTGCCGATCTCGGCGCCGCGCAGGATCTTCAGCAGTTCGCCGGGCTGGCCCATGTTGAAGATGCGCAGCGGCAGGTCGCTGTCGCGGGCCAGGGCGAAGGCGGCGGTGTCCATCACTTCCAGGTTGCGGGCGATGACCTCGTCGTAGGTCAGGCTGTCGAAGCGCACCGCGTCGGCGTGCTTCTTCGGGTCCTTGTCGTAGACGCCGTCGACCTTGGTCGCCTTCAGCAGCAGGTCGGCGCCGATCTCGATCGCGCGCAGCGCGGCGCCGGAGTCGGTGGTGAAGAAGGGGTTGCCGGTGCCGGCGGCGAAGATCGCGATGCGGCCCTTTTCCAGGTGGCGGATCGCGCGGCGGCGGATGAAGTCCTCGCACACGTCGTTGATCTTGATCGCGCTCATCACCCGCACCTTGGCGCCGAGCTTTTCCAGCGCGTCCTGCATCGCCAGCGCGTTGATCACGGTGGCGAGCATGCCCATGTGGTCGCCGGTGACCCGGTCCATGCCGCCGGCGGCCAGGCCGGCGCCGCGGAAGATGTTGCCGCCGCCGATCACCAGGGCCACTTCCGCGCCGGCCTGCTGCGCTTCGATCACCTCATGGGCGAGGCGGTTGATGATCTTGGGGTCGATGCCGTAGTCCCCGTCCCCCATCAGCGCTTCGCCGGAAAGTTTCAACAGGATGCGGCGATAGGCGAGCTGGGACATGGCGACCTCGTTGGGGGGGTGACGGGCAAACCACGCGATTTTAGCCGATGCGCGCCAGCGCGTCTGCGCCGCCGCTGGCGCCTCAGCGTTGCGGATCGCCGCACGACCGCGCGGTGACGCGGTTGCGGCCGCCGTGCTTGGCGCTGTACAGCATGTCGTCGGCCGCCTGCAGCAGTTCCTGCGCGCTGTTGAAGCGCTCGCGTCCGCCCTGGGTGGCCACGCCGGCGGAGAAGCTGATGTGCAGCGGCCCCTGCTTGGTCTCGGCCATCGGCCGCTGCGCGATCTCGGTGAGGATGCGCCGCATCACCCCGAGCGCGGCGTCCTCGCCGGTATTGGGCAGCAGCACCAGGAATTCCTCGCCGCCGAAGCGCGCCACGGTGTCGCTGTTGCGCAGCAGCGGCAGCAGGGTCTGCGCGAACGCGCGCAGCACCTGGTCGCCGACCAGGTGGCCGTGGGCGTCGTTGATCTTCTTGAAGTCGTCCAGGTCGATGAAGGCCACCGACAGCGGCCAGTCGTGGCGGTTGGCCAGTTCGAACTGCTGCGTGAGCAGGGTGTCCAGCTGGTGCCGGTTGAACACGCCGGTGAGGGCGTCGCGGCTGGCCTGTTCGGCCAGGCGCCGCGCGCGCTGTTCGTATTCGTCGGCGCGCTGGCGCACGCGGTTGGCCTCCTGCACCTCGCGCAGGTTGCGCAGCACCATCAGCTCGCGGGCGTGGCTGATGATCGCGTCGACCCGCTCCGGCTGCGCGATGCGCACGTCGAAGATCGGGCTGACCGCCGGCAGCGCCTCGGCGATGTGGCTCACCACCTCGTCGAAGCGGCGGCTGTCCAGCTGCAGCTCGCGAAAGGCGCGCTGCATGGCGTAGGTGCGCGCGGCTTCGGGGTCGTCGCCGAGCCAGATGTCGGCGATGGGGCCGGACAGCTGCACGCAGATGTCGAAGGGCTCGGTCGCGGGGCCGCTGTTGCCACTGCTGCCGATGCTGCGTTGCAGGTAGGCGGGCAGCTTCCATTTCTGCGCCAGCCAGGCGCCGACCTCGGCGCGGTCGGCGCCCAGGTGCTCGCGCTCCAGCGCGCTCAGCCGCTGCGGATCGCCGGCGGCCTCGTGCAGCAGGGCGGCGTAGCGGTCGTGGCAGACGTGCAGCAGGGCCAGCGCGCCCATGTCCTGCAGCAGGCCGGCCAGCATCAGTTCCTCGTGCTTGCGCAGCCCGGCGGCCTGGCCGAGCAGGCGGCTGGCCAGCGCCGCCAGCACGCTGCGCCGCCACAGCCGTTCCTGCGGCTCGCCGTTGCCGCCGCGCAGGCTCTGCACCATCGAGAAGCCCAGCGCCAGGCTCAGCGCGGCGTTCAGGCCGAGCATGGTCAGGGCCTGGCCGAGGTTGTCGACGCGGCGTCGGCTGGCGTACAGCGGGGAGTTGGCGATGCGCAGCATGCGCGCGCTCAGCGCCATGTCCATGGCGATGGCGTCGGCGGTAGCGGCCAGGTCCACGTCCGCATCCTGCGCCAGTTCGATGATGCGCAAGGCGACGCCGGGCGGCGAGGGTAGGTCGCGGGAATGACTCAGGATCGCTTCGAGTTCAGGATGCATGCACGTCCGATGCAGTGTGGTGAGGGCGGGCAGCGGCCTGTCCCAGCCCGCGCAGCGTACACCCGCAAAAAAAAAGCCGCGACAATGCGCGGCTCTTTTCTTCCCGGGTGCGGGATCAGGCCAGGCCGGCCTGCTTCATCACTTCGGCGGCGTAGTCTTCCACCACCTTCTCGATGCCTTCGCCCACCGCCAGGCGCTGGAAGCCGACCACGTCGGCGCCGGCGGCCTTCACCGCCTGCTCCACGCTCTGGTCGGTGTTCAGCACGTACGGCTGGCCGTACAGGGTGACTTCGTTGACGATCTTGGCGATCTTGCCGCTGATGATCTTCTCGAGGATGTCGGCCGGCTTGGCCTTGTCCTTCTCCGACATCTTAGCCAGCTCGATTTCCTTTTCCTTGGCCACGAACTCGGCCGGCACGTCGGACGCCTTGACGTGCGGCGGGTTCATCGCCGCGACGTGCATGGCGATGCCGCGGGCCAGGTCGGCGTCGCCGCCCTTGACCTCGACCAGCACGCCGATGCGGCCGCCGTGCACGTAGGCGGCGACGTTGTTGGCGCTGTCGATGCGCACCAGGCGGCGCACCTGCACGTTCTCGCCGACCTTGGCGATGACCGCGGCGCGGGCTTCCTCGACGGTCTCGCCGCTGGGCAGCTTGGCGCTCTTCAGCGCTTCGACGTCGGCGGCGCCGGAGGCCAGGGCGGCCTGGACGACGGCGTCGGTGAAGGCCAGGAAGTTGTTGTCCTTGGCGACGAAGTCGGTCTCGGAGTTGATTTCGACCAGGACCGCCTTGCCGCCGTCCTGGGCCATCGCGATGCGGCCTTCGGCGGCGACGCGGTCGGCCTTCTTGTCGGCCTTGGCCAGGCCCGACTTGCGCAGCCACTCGGCGGCGTTGTCGATGTTGCCGGCGTTCTCGGTGAGTGCCTTCTTGCACTCCATCATGCCGGCGCCGGTGCGCTCGCGCAGTTCCTTGACCAGGGAAGCAGTGATTTCCACGGGATGTCCTCACGAAAGGTGGGAAAAGGCCGGCTTGCGGCCGGCCGGTAAATCTGGGAAGCGGGCGCCGCAGGCGGCGCTCGCGGAGCCGGGCGCGTCGAACGCGCCGGGTGGCGGCTGCGCATGATCGCGCAGCCGCATGGCGCGCCGGTTACTCGGCGGCGGGAGCGGTCTCTTCGGCCTTCTTGCCGTTCTTGCGCGGGCCGCGGCCCTTGTCGTCGCCGCCCTCGGCGAACTCTTCCTCGCGCACGCTGGCGGCGTTCGGCGCAGCGGCCTTGCCTTCCAGCACGGCGTCGGCGGCGGCACGGGCGTACAGCTGCACGGCGCGGATGGCGTCGTCGTTGCCCGGGATGGCGTAGTCGACCAGGTCCGGGTTGTAGTTGGTGTCGACCACCGCGATCACCGGGATGCCGAGCTTCTTGGCTTCCTTGATGGCGATGTCTTCATGGCCGATGTCGATGACGAACAGCGCGTCCGGCAGGCGGTTCATTTCCTTGATGCCGCCCAGCGAGGCTTCCAGCTTGTCGCGCTCGCGGCGCAGGGTCAGCACTTCGTGCTTGACCAGCTTGTCGAAGGTGCCGTCGGTCTCGGCCGCTTCCAGCTCCTTCAGGCGCGCCACCGACTGCTTGACGGTGCGGAAGTTGGTCAGCGTGCCGCCCAGCCAGCGCTGGGTCATGAACGGCTGGCCGCAACGCTCGGCTTCTTCCTTCACCGCGTCGCGGGCGCTGCGCTTGGTGCCCAGGAACAGGATGGTGCCGCGCTTCTGCGCGACGCTGGAGATGAAGTTCATCGCGTCGTTGAACAGCGGAACCGTCTTCTCGAGGTTGATGATGTGGATCTTGCCGCGCGCGCCGAAGATGTACGGCGCCATCTTGGGGTTCCAGTAGCGGGTCTGGTGGCCGAAGTGGACGCCGGCTTCCAGCATCTGACGCATGGTGACCTGGGGCATTGCAGTGACTCCTGATGGGGAACCGGCCGTGCGCGGGCAGGAATGGGTGAAGCGCGCGCATGACGGTGCGGCCTTGCGGGTCCGCACGACGATTCCGGGGTTGGGCCTCCCTGCCGCCTCCGTGGCCGAACTCCTTGCGGAGCACCCCGGCACGGGCGATGGCGGCAGGTGTGAATTCGCCGGTGCGTCCGGCGTGGACGGTCCATCGGCCGATGACAGGCACGA
This sequence comes from Xanthomonas sp. NCPPB 901, assembly GCF_056725085.1. Lineage (NCBI taxonomy): Bacteria > Pseudomonadati > Pseudomonadota > Gammaproteobacteria > Lysobacterales > Lysobacteraceae > Xanthomonas > Xanthomonas sp. NCPPB 901. Next base: position 1,791,868 of record NZ_CM161511.1, read on the forward strand.
CGAAGCCGCGCACTATACCTGGCGGAGGCCGGTGGCGCAATGCGCCGGGCGGTTCACTCGGTCGGTAGCGGCTGCAGCGGGGCCTGGTCGTCGAGCCTGGCCGCGAAGCGGCCGCCCGGCGCGGCCGCGCCGGGCGGCAGCGGCCAGCGCTTGTAGGCGCCGGCCAGGACGTAGCCGGCGAGGCTGGGGAACAGGGGCAGGGTGCGGCCGTCGGCGCCGATGAAGCTCAGGTCGCTGAGCCGGGCGTGGACGCTGCCGCGGTTGTGCACCACCAGTTCCGGCCCATGCGCGCCGGCGAGCAGGTGGGCGCTGAGGCGCGGCGCGGCCGCGGGGTCGGTGGGGGGCAGGAACACCGGCGTGGAATAGCGCAGCAGCAGGGGCGCGGCTTGCGCGGCGGGCATGGGCGCGGCCGGGTCGGGCGGGGTGGCGCGTTCCTCCAGCACCAGGCGGTAGGCGCGCTCGGTGGCGGCGGCGGGAGCCAGGCGCACCAGCCGCAGCAGTTGCCGCCCCTGTGCGGGGATGGCGATCGATTGCGGGCTGGGCCGGACCTCGTCGGTGCTCTCCAGTACTTCCATTCCGTCGGTCTGCTGCCAGCGGTACACCTGGACCTGCGCCTGCCAGGGGCGATCCTGGGTGTTGCTCAGCCAGATCTCGGTGCTGGTTTCGCCGGGCGCCAGTTGCACCAGGGTCGGGCTGATCCGTACCCCGGCCGCGGCGGCGCTGCCGGCCAGCGCCAGCAGCAGCGTCGGCAGCAGGCGCCTGCGCACGCTGCGGGCGCGGCCCACTAGAACGCGACCGTGGCGTAGCGCGCCGGCGCGCGGGGCGTGGCGGCGGCCGCGGGCAGGCTCAACGCCAATGCGGTGCCGGCGTCGGGCGCGGGCGCGCCGTCGACGCTGACCTGGTAGGCGAGCGGGCGGTTGCAGGCGACCGTCGGCAGCCCCCCGGGCTGCGCGCGGGCCGGGACGCCGATCTCGCAACTGCGTTCGATGCGGATGCCGATCCGCAGCATGGCGCCGCCGTTGCCGACGCCCGGCTGCGCCGCCGCGTCGACGCCGGCCGCGCACAGGCTCGCCAGCAGCAGCGGTCGCAGGAACGGCACGGTCATCAAGCGGGACTCCGAGGCGGACACAGCAGATAGCGGCCCGCGCCGCGGCAACTTGATCGGCGCGACGGCGCCGTTCAGACCTCAGTAGGTGACGGTGACCTTGACCACGTCGCTGTAGCTGCCCGGTGCAGGCGTCTGCCGGGCCGGGACCTGGCCGTACAGGGTCAGCGACTGTGCGCTGCCGGTCCCGGTGCCGGTCTGGGTATCGCTGTTCAGGGTGCTGCCCCAGCGCTGGGTACGTGCGGCGTCGCGGTACAGCTCGTAGGTCAGGTACTGGCCGCTGGCGCTGCGCATGCGGCGCACGTTGCCGCTGGCGTTCTGGCCGTTGTCCAGGCTCACCTGCCAGGCGGTGCGGTAGCGGCAGTTCATGCTGAGTACGGTGGTGTAGTTCAGCGCCTTGTCGATCAGGCCCGACTGGGTGCCGAAATCCAGGTCGGCGATGCTGGCGATGGAGCAGGTCGGCGCGGCGCTGGCGCTGACCACGAACGGGAACTGCACCGAGGTCCCGCCGCCCTTGCCGCCGGTGGTACAGGAGGCGGGTACCGCCGCGGGGTTGCCCACCAGCGGCTCGTCGTAGCGGTACTGCAGGTTGGTGGACACGCCGCTGAAGGTGTTCTGGTACAGCCCGGTGGCGATGCCGCTCTGCAACGGCACCCGCGCATAGACGGTGTAGGTGGCGGTGCCGCTGCCGCCGGTCAGCAGCGACGAGTAGGTCAGATCTACCTGCAGCGGCGTGGAGCCGCTCAGGGCGCTGCCCCAGATCAGGCTGCGCGCGCTGTCGCGGTAGAGCTGGAAGCCGAGGCTGTCGTTGAGCGGGTTGAGCATGCGCCGCGGGGTGATGCCGAAGCCGCCGCCCTGCAAGCCCTCGCCGATGTTCAGGCACATGCGCACGTAGATCGTGCCCAGTACGCTGATCGCGCCGGTCTGGCAGGTCACCACGATCTGCGCGGTGGCGTCGGTGGCGGCGGTGTCGGAAAGGGTGCCGAAGCTCACCGCCGTAGCCTGCGCGGCGCAGGTGGTGGTGGCCGCGGCGCGCTGCGGCAGCAGCGCCGCGGCCGCCAGGAGCAGCGCCGTCAGCGCCATCGGCCAGGCGCGCGCGCTCATGGCGCCGTCTCCGGGGCGCAGCGCAGCGGGCCCAGCCGGGTCGGCGGCGCCTGTGCCGGGCGCTCGATCCGGAACCGGCAACGGCGCCCTTGCATCTCCACCTCCAGGTCGTTGCGGCCGGGCTGAAGCCCTTCCACATAGGCCTGGCCATCGTAGCCGACCACCGTGTCGACGCCCGCTCCATGCACCCGGCTGCCGACCGGCAGCGGCGCGTCGGCGGCATCGTGCAGTCGCACCAGCACGCCGTCGCTGCGGCGGATCGGGAACGCCACCACCACGCCGGCGCGGTCGCGCGGTACCACGATCTGGTCGACCTGCTCCGGCCGCAGCTCCGGCGGCAGGCGCATCGGATCGATCGACAGGCGGTTGTGCTGCCAGGCCAGCAGCGGCGTGACCAGCAGGAAGCCGCGCGCATCGGTGCGGCCGATCGGCCGGTTCTCCAGCAGCACCGGCACGTCGGCGATGCCGCCGGTGGAGACCAGGGCGAAGGCCTGGTCGAGGTCGCGGCCACGGAACCAGCCGCCGCCGATCCAGGCCAGGCCGCCCGAGGCTTCGGCATAGCCGTAGCGTTGGCCGCCGGCGCCGGCGCCGGCGCTGGCGATGCCGCCGGCGTAGCGGGCGCTGGCGCCGCGCCAGCTGGCTTCGGCCAGGCCGCCGCCGCCGTCCTGGCCGAAGCGCGCCTGCAGCCGCCAGCCGCTGCCGCCGTCGGCGGCGGCCGCTTGGCTGAGGTCGGCCGTCGCGCCGGTGCGCGTGCCGATGCGCTGCACGGCGACGCCGGCCTGGCGGCGGCCGTCCAGCGCGATCGACCAGCCCAGGTACACGCTGCGGTCGCGGGCCTGGTCCAGGTTCTGGTTGATGCTCAGGTTCAACGACGACTGCCGCGGCAGGGTGCGGGTCCAGAACAGGCCGGCGTAGCGCTGCTCGCCGCTGTCGGGGTAGGCCAGGCGCACATAGCTCAAGGCGATGTTGCCGACGCCGTCCCAGGTGCTGCCGAACAGGGCGCGCTCGCTGATCCGCGGCGGCGCGGCGCCGTAGCGCGCGGCCACGTCGCGGTAGCCGGATTGCGCGCGCTGGGTATCCATCGCCAGGTTGAAGCGGCCGTTGTTCCAGCGGTAGCTGAGCGCGTACTGCAGGCCTTGCCGGCCGGCCGCGCTGCCGTGCGCCAGCGAAGCGCCGAACACGCCGGCGCGCGGCAGCAGCCACTGCCCGCCGGCACCGGCGTTGCGGACGCCGGCGCCGGCCTCGGCATGCGCCTCGGCGGTGAAGCGCGGGCTGACGCCGCGCCGCCAGCTGGCGCTGCCGACGGTATCCCCGGCATAGGCGAAGTCGGCGACGCCATAGTCCTCGCGTACCCGGCCCAGTGCCAGCGACCAGTCGGTCAGGCCGCTGGCCAGCAGATCCTGGGTCGCATAGAACGGAAAGGCCAGCGAACGCGTCCGGCCGTACGCGTCGGTGATCACCACCTGGGCGTTGCCGGCGCCGTCCACGCCCGGTGCGGCGGACAGCTGGAACGGCCCGGCCGGCAGCTGCGCGCCGTACTGGCGGATGCCGTTGACGTACAGGTCCACGCTGGACGGCACCGCCACCTCGCCGAGGAATTCCGGCAGCGGGGCGAGCGCGCGGTACGGCTGCAGCCCGAAGTCGCTGCCCACCCGGACTCCGCCCAGGCGCAGGGTGCGGCTCCAACTGGTGCCGCTGCTGAAGGTATCGCCCAGCACCACGCTGGTCATGCGCTCGGGCAGCGACCATTGCCATTGCGTGTCCAGGCGGATCGCCTGGGCGCGCCAGTCGCGTTGCGGTTCGCGGTACAGCCGGCCGACGAAGGACTGCCGCAGCAGGCCGTCGCCCAGGCCGAACACGCGCAGTTCGCCGCTGGCGGTGAGATTGCTGGCACCGCCCTGGCGGCTGGCGTACAGGTCGTAGTCGAGCAGGGCGCCGGGGGAGCTGGTCGCCGGCAGCGACGGTTCATCGCCACGGGCGTCGATGCGGGTGGTGGCGACGTCGAGCAGGGCCACCGGTGCGTCGATGGTCAACTGCTGCAGGCTGGCGTCGTAGCGCAAGCGCACGCCGTCCAGGTCGCTCAGGGCGATCGCCGCAGTGGCGTCGCCGCCGTCCACGCGCAGACCGAGCTGGCGCAGGGTCGCGGCGCTGGCGCGCAGTTGCTCGCCAGCGCGCTCGAATCGGAACAGGCCGGGCTGCCGGGTCTGGTTCACGGTGACCTCCAGGTACAGGGTCTCCTGCGCCGGTGCGGCCGCCTGGGGCTGGGTCGGGGCCTGCGGCTGGGCGATGGCGAGCGCGGCGGGGCCGGCCCACAGTGCCAGCAGCAGTTCAAGGCGCCGCGGTGTCCACGACCAGCGACTGCGCACGCGGCTCGCCATTGATCCTTGCCTCGAACGTGCCCGGGGTTTGCGCCAGTTCCGCCGGCAGCGGCCAGCGCTTGCGCTGGCCCGGCAGCACGTAGCCGGCCAGGCCCTCGGCGATGGCGCGGCGGCGGCCGTCGCCGGCGACGAAGTGCAGGTCCACCAGTTGCGCGTGGCCGTTGCCCTGGTTGCGCACTTCCAGCGCCGCGCCGGATCCGTCGTGGACGCGCCGCGCGCGCAGCGCCGGTGCGGTGGCCACGGCCGGCTGCAGGAACACCGGCACCGAGTAGCGCAGCACGAACTGCAGCCCGGCGCTGGCGTTGCCGCCGGCGTCCTGGCTGGGCAGTTCGTCGACCAGGATGCGATAGGCGTCCTCGCCTGCGCCGGGCGCGGCGTCCAGGCGGATCACCCGCACCAGTTGCCGCGCGTGCGGCGCCAGCTCCAGCATCGGCGGGCTGAGCGCGATGCGGTCGCTGGGGTCGAGCACATCCTCGCCATCGCGCTGCTGCCAGCGGAACGCGCGCACCTGCGCACGCAGCGGCACGTCGCCGCTGTTGCTGAGCCAGAGGCCTTGGGCGGTCTCCTCGGCGCGCAGCGACACCGAGGTCGGCGCCACCTGCAGGCTCGCGCCCAGGGCGGCGCCGGCTGCCGCCAGCCACAGTGCGGCAATCGCCGGCAGGCGCAGGAAGGAATGCGGGCGCGGACACATGCAAGCGGCTCCGGTTACCAGGTGACGGTGGCGGTGACCACGTCGCTGTACGAACCCGCAGGGTAGTTGGTGCTGGCGACCTGGCCGTAGACGGTGATCGGCTGCACTGCACCATTGCCGGTGCCGGCCTGGGTGTCGGTGCCGATGGTCGAGCCCCAGTTCTGGGTGCGCGCGGCATTGCGGTACAGCGCGTAGGGCACGCGCGCGGTATTGCCGGCGTCGGCGCTGCCCATGGTGCGCGTGGTCACCGTGGCGCCGGAACCGGAGCCGGCGTTGAGCGCGATGTTGTACGGGGTGCCGGAGGTGCAGCGCACGTTCAAGGTGCCGGTGCTGTTGATCGCGCTCTGGTTGGAATTGACGCTGCCGAAATCGACGTCGGTGGGCGCGGTCTGGATGTCGCAGACGCTGGTGATCTGGATCTTGACGTTGAAGGTGCGCGAGTCGGACTGGGCCCAGGCCAGGCCGGTCCCGGCGGCGAACAGCACGAGGAAGGCGAGAACGCGGTGGAAGAGGTACATGGCAGGGTTTCTTCGGAAATGGCGGACGACCGCCGGTGCCACTGCCAGTGCAAAATGCGAGCCAATTCACACTTTTATGGATCGTCATCCAGTTTTCACATGAGACAGCGACCGCAGGACGCCACGTTCAGTGCGATGAAGGTGGCGACGGCCTGGCCGACGCGCCAAAAAGCCGCCAACGCGCCTGGCGCGTTCAGCCAGCGCCGGGATGAGCGATAATGACGGCTATGACCGTCAATCTGAAAACTCCGCAGGACATCGAGAAGATGCGCGTGGCCGGCCGCCTGGCCGCCGAGGTACTGGACCTGATCGGCCCGTACGTGAAGCCCGGCGTCACCACCGCCGAGCTGGACCGCATCTGCCACGACCACATCGTCAAGGTGCAGCAGGCGGTGCCGGCCAACGTCGGCTACCGCGGCTATCCGAAGACCGTGTGCACGTCGGTGAACAACGTCATCTGCCACGGCATTCCCAGCGACAGCAAGGTCCTGAAGGACGGCGACATCGTCAACATCGACGTGACCGTGATCAAGGACGGCTGGCATGGCGACACCAGCCGCATGTACTGCGTGGGCACCCCCTCGGTGATGGCGCGGCGCCTGATCGAGGCCACCTACGAGGCGATGTGGCGCGGCATCCGTGCGGTGAAGCCCGGCGCCACGCTCGGCGACGTCGGCCATGCGATCCAGCAGTACGCCGAGAGCGAGCGCTTCAGCGTGGTGCGCGAGTACTGCGGCCACGGCATCGGCAAGGTCTACCACGACGAACCGCAGGTGCTGCACTACGGCCGGCCGGGCGATGGCCTGGTGCTGCAGCCGGGCATGACTTTCACCATCGAGCCCATGATCAACGAGGGCACGCGCTACACCCGGGTCCTGCCGGACGGCTGGACCGTGGTGACCAAGGACCGCAAGCTCTCGGCGCAATGGGAGCACATGGTCGCCGTCACCGACGATGGGGTGGAGGTGCTGACCCTGTCGCCCGGCGGCCTCGGCGAACCGTGAGCCTGCTGCCGGCCGGTGCCGATGCCGGCATGCCCGACGCCGGCGTCGACGACGCCGGCTGGGCGGCGGCGGTCCGGCAACTGCTGGCGCAGACCGATGCGCGGCTGAGCAAGCGCTTCGACCAGGGCGACGACATCGACCGCCTGCTGGCGCTGCGCGCGCGCGCGCTGGACCAGCTGATCCGTCACGCCTGGAGCCGTTGCGTGCCGCGCGAGGCCGGGCTGGCCCTGTTCGCGGTCGGCGGCTATGGCCGCGGCGAATTGTTCCCGCGTTCGGACATCGACCTGCTGGTGTTCGGCGAACTCGATCCCGCGCACGAACCGGCGCTGGCGCGGCTGTTCCCGCTGCTGTGGGATGCCGGCGTGCCGGTCAGCCACGCGGTGCGCTCGGCCGCGCAGTGCACCGCCGCCTGCGCCGACCAGACCGTGCTGACCGCGTTGATCGAGGCGCGCCCGCTGCAGGCCGACGCCGCCGCCAAGGCGGCGCTGGCGGCGGCCATCGCGCCGCAGCGGGTGTGGCCGCCGCGCGCATTCTTCATGGCCAAGCGCGAGGAACTGCAGGCCCGCCACCAGCGCTTCGGCGACACCGCCGACAACCTGGAGCCGGACATCAAGGACGGCCCCGGCGGTTTGCGCGACCTGCACACGCTGGGCTGGATGGCGCTGCGCGCATTCGGCGTGCGCGACCTGGAGCCGCTGATCGGGCTGGGCCACGTCGGCGGCGACGAGGCCGCCGCGCTGCGCCGCGAGCGCCGCGAACTGGCGCGCTTGCGCTACGGGCTGCACCTGGTCGCCAATCGCCCCGAAGAGCGGCTGCGCTTCGACTACCAGAAGACCCTGGCGCAGCGCCTGGGCTTCTCCGACGACCCCGAGAGCCTCGGGGTCGAGAAGATGATGCAGCGCTTCTACCGCAGCGCGGCGATTGTGCGCCGGCTCAGCGACCGCCTGCTGCAGCGCTTCGAGGAACAGTTCGACGGCGAGGCGCAGCCGCAGCCGCTGGATGGCGGCTTCTCGCTGCGCCGCGGCTACCTGGCCGCCGACGCCGAGCGCTGGCCGCAGGCCGACCCGGTGCAGGTGTTCGCGCTGTTCGCCACCTGGGCCGCGCACGGCGAGATCCGCGGCCTGCACTCGCTGACTGCGCGCGCGCTGGCCGAGGCGCTGCCGCAGCTGCCGGACTACGCCAGCGCCAGCGCCACCGCGCGCGAGCGCTTCCTGGGCCTGCTGCGCGGCCCGCGCGCGGTGCAGACGCTGACCCGGATGGCGCGGCTGGGCGTGCTCGGGCAGTGGATCCCGGCGTTCGCGCAGGTGTCCGGGCGCATGCAGTTCGACCTGTTCCATGTGTACACGGTCGACCAGCACACGCTGATGGTGCTGAAGAACATGGCGGTGTTCGCCAAGGCGCGCGCCGACGAGCGCTTCTCCATCGCCCATGAAGTCTGGCCGCGGCTGCGCAAGCCAGAACTGCTGCTGCTGGCCGGCCTGTTCCACGACATCGCCAAGGGCCGCGGCGGCGACCATTCGGAGCTGGGGGCGGTGGATGCGCGCGCGTTCTGCGCCGCGCATGCGCTCAGCGCCGCCGATACCGACCTGGTCGCCTGGCTGGTCGAGCAGCACCTGCGCATGTCGGTGACCGCGCAGAAGCAGGACATCGCCGATCCGGAGGTGATCCACCGCTTCGCCAGCCTGGCCGGCGACCGCGAGCGCCTGGATTATCTGTATCTGCTGACCTGCGCCGACATCGCCGGCACCAGCCCCAAGCTGTGGAACGCGTGGAAGGACCGGCTGCTGGCCGACCTGTATTTCGCCGCGCGGCGCGCCCTGCGCGAAGGCCTGGAGCATCCGCTGCCGGTGGCCGAGCGCCTGCAGGAGGCGCGCGAGGCCACCCGCGCGCTGATGCGCATCCAGGGCCACGACGACGTCACCATCGACCGCCAGTTCGCCGGCATGCCGGACGAGAGCTTCCTGCGCTTCCGCCCCGAGCAACTGGCCTGGCAGGCGACGTCGCTGATGGAGGTGGAACTGGGCGGCACCCTGGTCAAGGTGCGCCCGGTCACCCCCGACGATGCGGCGCTGGAAGTGTTCGTGTACTCGCCGGACCGCGACGGCCTGTTCGCCGCGATCGTGATGACCCTGGACCGGCTCGGCTACGGCATCCACCGCGCACGCGTGCTCGATGCGCCGCACGAGGCGATCTTCGACACCTTCGAGGTCATGCCCGCCGATGCCTTCGCCAGCGGCGACCTGGCGCAACTGCAGGCGGCGCTGCGCGAGGCGCTGGCCGGCGACCTGGCGCGGCTGCGTCCGGCGCGGCGGGTGGTGCCGCGGCAGTTGCGGCATTTCCGCTTCGCCCCGCGCATCGAGTTCCGCGAAAGCCTCGATGGCCGCCGGACCCGGCTCAGCCTGGTCGCGCCGGACCGCCCCGGGCTGCTGTCGGACGTGGCCCAGGTGCTGCGCCGGCAGCATTTGCGCGTGCACGATGCGCGCATCGCCACCTTCGGCGAGCGCGCCGAGGACCAGTTCCACATCACCGACGAGCACAACCTGCCGTTGCCCGACGCCGCCCGCCAGGCGCTGCAGGCCGCGCTGCAGGCCTGCCTGGACCCCGATTCCCCGCCTGGAGACCCCCGCTGATGGCCACCAAGAAGCCCGCCGCCAAGAAGACCGCCACCAAGACGCCGGCCAAGCCCGCCGCCGCCAAGCGCGCGGCGCCGACCGCGGCGGCCAAGCCGGCCGCCAAGCCCGCGCCGAAGCCGCCGCGCGCCAAGCCGGTTGCCGTGCCCAGCGCCGACGAACTGAAGTTCACCATCGACAGCGCCTTCGAGCGCCGCGCCACCCTGACCCTGGACGAGATCGAGGGATCGACCCGGCCGGTGGTCAACCGCGTCATCGATGGCCTGGAAAGCGGCGAGTTCCGCGTCGCCGAGCCGGACGGGCACGGCGGCTGGAAGGTCAACGAGTGGCTGAAGAAGGCGGTGCTGCTGTACTTCCGGGTCAACGAGATGGCCGTGGTGGAAGCGCAGCCGGCGCCGTTCTGGGACAAGGTGGAAGCGCGCTTCGCCGGCTACCACGAGGCCGAGTTTCGCAAGGCCGGGGTGCGCGTGGTGCCGGGGGCGGTCGCGCGTCGCGGCAGCTATTTCGGCAAGGACGTGGTGCTGATGCCGAGCTTCACCAACATCGGCGCGTACGTCGGCGAGGGCACCATGGTCGATACCTGGGCCACGGTCGGTTCCTGCGCGCAGATCGGCAAGCACTGCCACCTGTCCGGCGGCGCCGGCATCGGCGGCGTGCTCGAGCCGCTGCAGGCCAGCCCCACCATCATCGAAGACCACTGCTTCATCGGCGCGCGCTCGGAGGTGGTGGAGGGCGTGGTGGTCGGCCACCACAGCGTGATCGGCATGGGCGTGTTCCTGGGTCAGAGCACGCGCATCTACAACCGCGCCACCGGCGAAATCTCCTACGGCTACGTGCCGCCGTACAGCGTGGTGGTGTCCGGGCAGTTGCCGTCCAAGGACGGCTCGCACTCGCTGTACTGCGCGGTGATCGTCAAGCAGGTCGACGCCAAGACCCGCAGCAAGACCAGCGTCAACGATCTGCTGCGCGGGCTGGCCGACTGAGCATGGCGAGACCGGGCCTGGCCCGGTCTCGCGCTGGCACGCCGCTCCCCGTCGACGTCGTGGTCGGCCGGAGCGGCAAGCACGCGGCAGCTTCCGTCTGTCGCCGGCATGCAGCCTTTTGCGAATCCCGTACCGCCGTCTTGTCTGCGGGCGGGCAGGACAGCCCATGGTGGTGGTCGCGCGGGCGCAAGGCGGTCGCCTGGTCCGCGCAGATTCGCAATCTCGCGCCGGGGGCAGGGCGCATACCCGACGTACATCGGTGGCCGGATACGCTGCCACACACGGGTTCAGGCGCTGCCTCGGCGGTGCGTATCGGACCCGACGATGCCCGGCGCAGACCGTCGTCGGGTGCTGCCGCTGCGCCGACAGGAGACACCGATGCGAAAGATCACATGGGCTTGCTGGATGACGGCAGCGTTGGCGCTGTCCGGATGCGGCCGTGAGGGCGCGCCGGCGCCGGCGGCGCTCAAGGATGCCGACACGCACGCGGCGGCGGCCGCTGCGCCGGCCTCCGCGTCGACGGTGCCAGCGGCGTCCGCACCACCGCAGGCAGCGACCGCGACGGCGGATGCGAGCGCGGCAAGCGAGCCGCTGTCCTGCGCCGCAGAGATCGGCGCCGACGCCGCGGCGGCGCGCGTGGCCACCTGCCGCGCGGTGTCGCCGGCCACCCATCCGCCCTGCAATGCCGCCAACAGCTGCGCCATGATCGACAACGAGATCGCCCGCAGCTGCGCGCTGCTCGGCCGCGACGCGGCGGCCGCCGCCGGTTGCGGCCCGGCCGCCGACAGCCCGCAGGCGGCGGCCGCGGTGGTGCGGCGCTACTACGCGGCGATCAATGCGCGCGACTACGCCACGGCCTGGCAGCAGTGGGGCGAGGACGGGCGCCCGGGGCAGTCCTACGCTGCGTTCGAGGCCGGCTTCGCCCGGACCCGCGCGGTGCAGGTGACGATCGGCGCGCTGGGCGCCGGCGAAGGTGCCGCCGGCTCGGTGTACCAGCCCGTGCCGGTCACCGTGGAGGCGACGCTGGCCGACGGCACGCGGCAACGCTTCCGCGGCGACTACGTCCTGCGCCGCGTCAACGGTGTGGACGGCGCCGCGGCCGCGCAGTTGCGCTGGCGGATCGACTCGGCGCAGCTCAAGGAAATGCCGGCGCAATGAGGAGCGGTCCGGCCGATCGCGGTGTCCTGCTGCGCAGGGGACCCGACGGCGCGCGCCGGGTAAGATCACGCGCGCCACGCTGCCACGCGGCGTGCCGACCCTCACCCCAACCCCTCTCCCCCACGGGGACTCCCTACGGTCGCCGGTGGAAGAGGGGCTTCCTCGCTTGAAGGGATGGTTTCGATGACGACGTTGTACGGATTGAAGAACTGCGACACCTGCAAGAAAGCGACAAAGTGGCTGGACCGCTTCGGCGTGGCCTATACCTTCGTCGATTACCGCGAGCACAAGCCGACGCCGGACACCCTGCTGGACTGGGCCGGCCAGGCCGGCGGCTTCGATGCGCTGGTCAACAAGTCCTCGACCACCTGGCGGCAACTGCCCGACAACAAGAAGACCCCCGGCTCCGATGCCGAGTGGAAGCTGCTGCTGCGCGAGTATCCGCAGCTGATCCGGCGGCCGGTGGTGGTGACCGACGACGGCCGGCTCAGCCAGGGCTTTTCCGACAACGGCTTCAAGCAGCGCTTCGGGGTGGCGTGACCATCCGCCCGTACCGGGCCGAGGACTGGGCGCGCCTGTGCGCCATCCACGACGCCGCGCGCCTGGAGGAACTGCAGGCGGCGGGGCTGGCCGATGCGTTCCTGCCGCTGCCGATCGCGGCCGCGCGCGAAGGCCTGTTCGATTACCGCGTGCAGGTCGCCGAATGGCAGGGACAGGTGCTCGGCTTCGTCGCCGACGATGGCGAGGAACTGGCCTGGCTGTACGTGGATCCGTCCGCACGCCGGCGCGGCGTCGGCCAGGCGCTGGTGGCCGCGGTGCAGGAGGCCAGCCCGGCGGGCCTGACGCTGGAATTGCTGGAGGGCAATGCCGCGGCGCTGGCGTTCTACCGCGCCTGTGGCTTCGTCGAAACCGGCATGCAGCATGGGCGCATGCCAGGCAACGAGGCGTTCGCGGTGCGCGTGCAGTGCATGCGCTGGCCGGCGCGCGCGGGCTGAGCGCGGTCCGCGGCCCGCCTGCGTCCGGCCAGGCGGGCAGGCAGGGTGCTCGGCATCGCTATCCCGCCCTCGTACACTGCGGTTCCCGCTGCGCCGTCAGCGTGCACGTGGCCACCGCTCGCGCGGTCTGCAGGCCACGGCGCAGCGTCCGCAGCATTGCGTCTTCCGCCTTCCAAACGGTGTCCCTGCATGTCCGATGTCCTTGAACTCGCCTGCGACCTGATCGCCCGCCCGTCGGTCACCCCCGACGATGCCGGTTGCCAGGAGCTGATCGCGCAGCGGCTGGCGCGCGCCGGTTTCGCCATCGAGCGGCTGCGCTGCGGCCAGGTCGACAATCTCTGGGCCACCCACCGCGGCGGCGACGGCCCGGTGCTGGCCCTGCTCGGCCATACCGACGTGGTGCCGCCGGGGCCGCGCGAAGCCTGGGCCAGCGATCCGTTCGCGCCGCAGGTTCGCGACGGCGTGCTGTACGGGCGTGGCGCGGCCGACATGAAGGGCAGCGTGGCCGCCTTCGTGGTCGCCGCCGAGCGGTTCGTGGCGGCGCATCCGCAGCACCCTGGCACGCTGGCGGTGTTGCTGACCAGCGACGAGGAGGGCGATGCGATCGATGGCGTGCGCCACGTGGCGCGCATGTTCGCCGAGCGCGGCGAGCGCATCGACTGGTGCCTCACCGGCGAACCCTCGTCCACCGAACGGCTCGGCGACCTGCTGCGGGTCGGCCGTCGCGGCAGCCTTTCCGGCGCGCTGCGCGTGCGCGGCGTGCAGGGCCATGTGGCCTATCCGCACAAGGCGCGCAACCCGATCCACCTGGCCGCGCCGGCGCTGGCCGAGCTGGTCGCGCGGCACTGGGACGACGGTTACGAAAGCTTCCCGCCGACCAGCCTGCAGATCTCCAACGTGCACGCCGGCACCGGCGCCAACAACGTGATCCCCGGCGAACTGCAGGTCGCCTTCAACCTGCGCTACACCCCGCACTGGGATGCGCCGCGGCTGGAGGCGGAGATCGCCGCGCTGTTCGATCGCCATGGCCTGGACTACGAGCTGCGCTGGCACCGCAGCGGCGAGCCGTTCTACACCCCGGAAGGCACGCTGCGGCGGGTGGCGCGCGAGGTGCTGGGCGAGGTCGCCGGTGCGCCGCCGGAGGAGAGCACCGGCGGCGGCACCTCCGATGCGCGTTTCATCGCCCCGCTGGGCGCGCAGTGCATCGAGGTCGGCCCGGTCAACGCCAGCATCCACCAGGTCGACGAACATGTGCGCGTGGCCGACCTGGAGGCGCTGCCGGACCTGTACCTGCGCCTGATCGAACGGTTGCTGCGGTAACAGTTGCGCCGGCCCGCGCGCCGGGTTACGTTCGCTCCATGCACTCGCTGTCCGCCCTCCGCTCGACCACCGCCAACGGCCGCAATCATGCGCTGGCGAATAATCGTGCGCGGCCGATGCGGGTCTGCGACTAGGCGCTACCAGAACCACCACGCCCAGCCACCAGAAAACCCGCATCGGCCGATGCGGGTTTTTTTGTGGCTGCGTGCGTGCCCCCTTCGCCATCACCACCCCACGATCAGGAGCTTTCCCATGTGTTCGATCTTCGGCATCTTCGGCCTGCAACCGGGCGACGACCTGCAGGCCCTGCGACGGCAGGCGCTGGACTGCTCGCAGCGGCAGCGCCACCGCGGCCCGGACTGGAGCGGCGTGTATGTCGACGACGGCGCGATCCTGGTGCACGAGCGCCTGGCCATCGTCGATCCGGCCGGCGGTTCGCAGCCGCTGCTGTCGGACGATGGGCAACTGGCGCTGGCGGTCAACGGCGAGATCTACAACCACCGCGAACTGAAGAAGCAACTCGCCCAGCCCTACGCCTTCCAGACCGGCTCGGACTGCGAGGTGATCAACGCGCTGTACCGCGAAACCACGCCGGACGCGCTGCTGAACCGGCTCAACGGCATCTTCGCCTTCGCGCTGTGGGACAAGGCCGCCGGCCGCGTGCTGATCGCGCGCGATCCGATGGGCGTGTGCCCGCTGTACTGGGGGCATGACACGCAGGGCCGGCTGCGCGTGGCCTCGGAGATGAAATCGCTGGCCGACAGCTGCGCCGACGTCGCCCAGTTCCCGCCCGGCCATTACTACGACAGCGCCAGCGGCGAGCTCGTGCAGTACTACCGCAAGCCATGGCGCGACTACGCGGCGGTGCAGGGCGTGGAGGTGAGCAAGCAGGAACTGCGCGAGGCCTTCGAGCGCGCCGTGCATCGCCAACTGATGACCGACGTGCCGTACGGCGTGCTGCTCTCCGGCGGGCTGGATTCGTCGCTGGTGGCGGCGGTGGCGGCGCGCTTCGCGCGCAAGCGCATCGAGGAGAACGACGAGGCCGAGGCCTGGTGGCCGCGCCTGCACTCGTTCGCGATCGGCCTGAAGGGCTCGCCGGACCTGGCCGCCGCGGCGATCGCGGCCGAGGCGCTGGGCACCGTGCACCACGGTTTCGAATACACCTTCGAGGAAGGCCTGGACGCGCTGCCGGAGGTGATCCGGCACATCGAGACCTACGACGTCACCACCATCCGCGCCTCCACGCCGATGTTCCTGCTGGCGCGGCGGATCAAGGCGATGGGGGTGAAGATGGTGCTCTCCGGCGAAGGCAGCGACGAGATCTTCGGCGGCTACCTGTACTTCCACAAGGCGCCGAACGCGCGCGAATTCCACGAGGAGCTGATCCGCAAGCTCGACGCCCTCTACAACTACGATTGCCTGCGCGCCAACAAGTCGATGATGGCCTGGGGCGTGGAGCCGCGCGTGCCGTTCCTGGACGTGGAGTTCCTGGACGTGGCCATGCGTATGGACGCCCAGTACAAGATGGCCGGCACCCGCGCCGACGGCAGCAAGCGCATCGAGAAGGCGGTGCTGCGCGAAGCCTTCGAGGGCTACCTGCCCGAGTCGATCCTGTGGCGGCAGAAGGAGCAGTTCAGCGATGGCGTCGGCTACGGCTGGATCGACGGACTGAAGGCGCATGCCGAAGCGCAGGTCAGCGACCGCGAACTGGCCGCGGCCGACAAGCGTTTCCCGGTGAACCCGCCGCAGACCAAGGAAGCCTATTACTACCGCAGCCTGTTCGAGCGCGCGTTCCCGACCCCGGCCGCGGCCGAGACCGTGCCCGGCGGCAAGTCGATCGCCTGCTCCTCGCCGGCGGCGATCGCCTGGGACGCCAGCTTCGCGGCGATGGCCGATCCCTCCGGCCGCGCGGTGGCCGGGGTGCACGCGCAAGCGTTGGCATGACCGGCGCCAGCCTGCTGGCGATCGCCGGGATGCTGACGCTGGGGGCGATCAGTCCCGGCGCGAGCTTCTAGCCGGTGGCGCGGCTGGCCGCCGGAGGTTCGCGCGCGGCCGGATTCGCCGCGGCGCGTGGGGTGCGCACTGTTCGCGTTGGCGGCGTTGTTCGGCCTGCAGGGTACCGGCGCTGCATCGCGCGTTGTCGGTCGCCGGTGCCGCCTCTCTGCTGTGGCTGGCGTGGCGGGTGTGGCGGACGCCGACGCCGGCCGTCGAGCTGGCACAGGAGGTGCCGGCCCTGCGCTCGGCATTGGTCATGGGCCTGTCGACCCAGCTCGGCAACCCGCAGACCGCGTTGGTGTTCGCTGGCCTGTTCGCCGCGCTGCTGCCGGCGCAGCGTGGGCCGGCCGATGATGCGGCGCTGCCGCTGCTGGCCTTCGCCGTCGACGCGGCCTGATTCGCGCTGGTGGCCGGGGTGCTGTCCACCCGGCGCGCGGCGCTGGTGGATGCGCGCGCGGCGGTCGCTGCACCGGTTCAGTGCGGTGCTGATGAGCGGGCCGGGTCTGCGTCTGCTGTAGCGGCCCGCACGGCTCATCCTGCGCTCGTCGACGGGATCGCGGCATCGCCGGCGGCGGGTGCCGGTGCGGGCGCCGTGTCGAGCCGGATCGCGCTCTTGCCGCTGCCCTTGGCCGCGTACAGCGCGCGGTCGGCGCGCGCGAGCAGGTCGGACACCTCGCCACCTGGCGGCAGCGACGCCAGGCCGGCACTGAATGCGAAGCGCACGCCGACCACCTCCAAACCGCGGACCCGCTGCAGCAGCCGCTGCAGCAGTTCGTTGGCCTTGGCCTGCGACAGGCCTTCGAACAGCAGGCCGAATTCCTCGCCGCCGAGGCGGCCGACACGGCAGCGCGGATCCAGCCGCAGCAGTTCCGTCGCCAGCGCCTGCAGCACCGCATCGCCGACATGATGGCCATGCCGGTCGTTGATCTGCTTGAAGTCGTCGATGTCCAGCATGGCGAACTGCAGCAGTTGCGGCGTGCTCGCCGCGGTCTGCAGGTCGGCCATCAGCGCGCGCCGGTTGGGAATGCCGGTCAGCGCATCGGTCTCGGCAAGACGCCGGTAACCTTCCTTGAGCGCATGCGTGGTGCGCATGGCGGTGACGAAGGTACGGTTGAGGGTAAAGCCGATCATGGTCACCGCCGCCACCAGGATGACCAGCAGTGGCAGGTCGGCGGACGAGGTCACCAGTGCGTCCTGCCAGCCGAGCAGGATCGTCCAGGTGGCGGCCATTGCCAGCAGATAGTCGCGGGAGTAGCTGAACACGATGCTCTGTCCAAGGCACAGGGTCACCGCGACCGGCAGCGTCCAGTCCAGACTGGCGGCGCCCATGTCGTGCAACTCGAGCCGCAGCGCCGCGCAGGTTGCGAGCATGAACAGGAAGCCGAACAGCCGCCACTGCCAGAAGCGCTTGGTCAGGCTCATGACCGCGCTGGTGCCGAGCAGGGCGGCGAAGACAAGCGCGTAGCGCAGGTCCAATGGCGCTTGCAGCCACGGGTTGCACAGCAACGATAATGGCCACGCCAGCATCACCAGGCCTTGCAGCGCCAGGATCGGCCGGCGAAGCACGCGGCGGATGTGGTTTTGGTAGGTCATCTGCGTTCCCTTGGAGCGCTGCGGCGTCTGCGTGGCACGGCCGGTGCGGTGGCCCAGCGCGATATCCGTCGGTCGCTGGGGCGTCGTCACCGATTAGCGGCCGCTGCAGGCGGAGCTTTAGCGCGTCCGACAGGGGGACGGGTGGTCGGCGGCGCCGCGCGCAGGACCCGGATGCATCGCTACGCCCCGGGGCGGAAGCGTGCCGCGGGGCCGTGCAGGGTTGGCCTGGCGTCCATCGCCGCGCGTCCGGGACGGCGCGGCGGCCGGACGCGCGCAGTGCCGTGCGCTTACTCGAAGCGCACGCAGTGGCCGTAGCGTTCGGGCTGGATGTCGATGCCCGAGGCATCGGCCTGGTTGTTCTTGCGCCACAGGTTGGGGCGGAAGTCCTTGCCGGTGCAGTTGGCCGCGCTGTCCACGCCGATGGTGTAGGTGTAGGGATTGCCGCGGAAGGTGTTGTTCTCGAAGGTGTTGTCCTGGCTCATGCTGTTGTCCCAGCACAGGATCTGCGGCGTGCGCTGGCGGATCGAGCAGGTCAGGTAGATCCCGGCGCCCTTGTTGTCGATGAACTGGTTGCCGGCGAACAGGTTGCGCCGCGCGTCGGCCAGGTACACGCCCTGGCTGCCGTTGCGCTCCAGGCGGTTGTCGCGGATCTCGCTGTCTTCCAGGTGCTCGGTGGTGATGCCGGCGGCGACGTTGTCGTGGATCACGTTGTCGATCAGCTTGACCTTGGCGGTGCGGTTGAACGACACCCCGTCCCAGATCGCGCCGGAAACGTCGTTGTGCGCGATCAGCAGGTCGCGGCTGTCGAATTCGCTGAGCAGGCAGGCGCTGCGGCACTTGCTCACCCGCAGGTGGGTCAGCTGGATGTTCTGGCCGTTGCGCACCACCACCAGGCTGTTGCTCAGGTACGGACGCTCGGGCATGAACTCCTTGTCGATGGTGCCGCCGATGATCTGCAACTGCTCCACGCGCACGTCGCGGATCGGCCGTATCGGGCGCTCGTTCTGGTAGTCGCCGATGACGATGGTGGGTTGCTGCACGTGGTCGCGCATGCGCAGCACCGTGCTGTCGCCCTGGCCGCGCAGGCGCAGGCCGTCGCGCTGGATCGACAGCAGCTTGCCGACCTGGAATTCGCCGGCGCTCAGGCACACGGTGGCGGGCTTGCCGTCGTTGGGGACACGGTCGATCGCGGCCTGCAGATCGTCGCCGGGTTCGGCGCGTACGCTGCAGTCGGAAGCGGCAGCGGGTGCGTTGGCGGCCGGCGTGGCACAGGCGGAGAACGACACGGCCGCGGCGAGCGGCAGCAACAGGGTGAGCAGGGGAGGGCGCTTCATCGGTAGGCGGACTCGGCTGTGGGGGAGGGGGGAGGCGGAGCCGGCCGGCGCAGCATGGAGACAGGCGCCGGCACGGGACCGGGACCAGGTCATTGTGGTGCGGGCGGCCTTAATGTCAGCGTGTACCGGGTCGGGCCGGGCAGGAACTTTGTGGCGCGCCCCTGCACCCAGTCGGCGTGGCCGGCGCCCCAGAACGGCGACAGCGGGTGGCCGCTCTGGCCGCCGGGCATGTGCACGATGCCGTCGGCCTCGTGGCCCGGCGCCACCACCATGCGTTCGGAGGCGCCGAAGGCCGGGCGCTGCACCCGCGGCATGTCGTCGTCGCCGGGCAGCGGCGTGGCCGGCATGCACAGCCAGCCGCGCAGCGGCTCCGGCAGGCCCTGCGCCAGCGGATGGCAGATCGCCGCGCGGTTTTCCAGGCCCCAGCGGCGTGTGTCCAGCGGGCCATCGGCCTGCAGTCGTGTGCGCACCTCGGCGGCGGCGTCTTCCAGCAGCGCCTGCCAGCTGCCGTAGCGGCGCGGCAACAGGTGCAGCGGCTGTTGCTGCAGCAGCGGCCAGGCCACGCCTTCCAGTTGCGGCAGCGGCGGTAGCGCGGTGTCGCTGCTGGATTCGGCACGGGCCGGTGCGATCAGCCCGTCGCGGATCCGGGTCAGCACCGCCAGGCGCCATGCCCGCACCAGGGTATAGCTCACCGAGTCGGTGCTGGCGCGGCCTTCCCAATGCGCGGCTGCCTGCGCCACCGCGTGCAGCGCTGGCGTGGCCGCGCCGGCGTCGCGTTGCTGCAGCAGCGCCCACCAGCGCTGCAGGAACAGCGCGCGGTCGTCCAACTGGATCGCCAGCAGCTGCTGTTCGTTCAAGCGCGGGTGCAGGCGCAGGTCGTCGCGGATCTGCTGCGCGCGCGCGCCCAGCGCGTAGCCGCCGTCGCCGATCGGCGCCAGCTCGGCGCCGCCGACCACGCGGGCGTTGGCGGTCCACAGTTGCCCGTCGGCGGGATCGATGCGCTGCGGCGATCGGGTGGTGGACAGCGGCCACGGCGCGCAGCGGACATCCGCCGGCACCGTCGCGCGCACGTCGTGCATCACCGCGTCGGCCGCGCAATGCGGGCCGCGCAGCGGCAGCGGGCCGAGCACGCGCCAGCCGATGTGGCCGTCGCGGTCGGCCAACACCAGGTTCTGCGCCGGCGTGGCGATGCCTTGCGCGCGGGCGAAGGCGCTGCCCAGCGTGTCGGTGCGGGCGAAGTCGGCCAGGCCCAGGTTCAGCGCGCCCGGCAATTGCGCGGCCCAGCGCAGCGCCAGCGCGCTGCCGTCCGCCTGGTGCTGCAGGATCGGGCCGTAGGCGGTGTCCTCCACCCGCAGCACGGTGTCGGCGGCGCCAGAGACCCGGATCCGTTCGCGGTGCACGCTCACCGGCGTGCAGCCGGGCTGCGGCGTCGCCGCGCAGGGCGTGAGCCGGTACCAGTCGGCGGTATCGGCATAGCTGTTGGTGAAGCCCCAGGCGATGTGACCGTTGCTGCCGACGATCACCGCCGGCAGGCCCGGCAGCGAGAAGCCGGACACGTCCACGCGGCCGCCGGGGGCCTGCGCATCGGCATAGCGCAGGCGCACCCGGAACCACAGGCTGGGCGCGCGCAGCGCCAGGTGCATGTCGTTGGCGACGATGGCGCGGCCGTCGGCGGTGCGGCTGCCGGCGATGGCCCAGTTGTTGCTGCCGGGCGCGGTGGCGGCCACCGCGTCCGCAGCGGCGCGCGCGGGCGCGTCCGTCAGACGCCGTAGATCGACCTGGGCGGCAGCGGGCAGCGCCGCGTCGCCGCGCACGCTGCCGTCCAGGGCCGCGTCCCAACTGCTGCCCTCGTGGCGCAGCAGCGCGTACAGCGGCGCCGGCAAGCGCTGCTGCAGGCGGTACAGCGCCAGCTTGCGCTCGAGCTGCTGGCCCTGCAGGTCGAAGTACATCGCCTGGCCGGCCAGCGCCGAATCCACCGGCTGCCAGTCGCGCGGCGTGGCGAACAGCAGCAGATACGGCCACGGCCGCACCCGCAGCGCGTGCAGGCCCTGGTTGACGCCGGCGCTGTAGGCTTGCAGCGTCGCCGCGTGCGGACCGGCGAAGGCGGCCAGCTGCGCGCTGCTGCGGGCGCGCAGGCGATGCGCACGCCGCGCCTTGTCCACGCCCAGCGCGTGCGGGCCGACCAGCTCGGACAGTTCGCCGGCGGCGGCGCGGCGCAGCAGGTCCATTTCGAAGAAGCGCTCCTGCGCATGTACGTAGCCGAGCGCGCGCATCGCATCGGCCTCGTCGGCGGCCTCGATGGTGACCACGCCCAGCGCGTCGCGCTGGATGCTCACTGGCGCCCGCAGGCCTTGCAGCGGGGCATTGCCGTCGAGCGCGGCCAGGCTGCCGCGCAGCAGCAGCCAGACGCCCAGCGCCAAGGCCACCGCCAGCAGCAGCGTGCCCAGCAGCAGGCGTTTCCATCGACTGCGCATCGTCTCTCTCCGGTGGGTACGTTCCCGATTCTAGACGCGACTGCGTGTCGTTCCCGTGTGGGTGCGATGCGCTGTGCGCGGGGTCACGCATCGCGCACCTGCGACTCGGGATGTGAATGATTCCGATTGGAACGCGGCGCGGCGGCATCGGGCACTATGGCGCCCTCAGTCGACCCCACGGAGCCCGCCCCATGAAGGGACACCCCGACGTTGTGCAATGCCTCAAGGAACTGTTGCGCGGCGAACTGGCCGCGCGCGACCAGTATTTCATCCACTCGCGGCGTTACGAGGACCAGGGCCTGCTGGCGCTGTACGAACGCATCAACCACGAAATGGAAGAGGAAACCGAGCACGCCGATGCGCTGCTGCGGCGCATCCTGTTCCTGGAAGGCGACCCGGACATGCGCCCGCATGCGTTCGAGCCCGGGCGCACGGTCGAGGAGATGCTGGAGAAGGATCTGAAGGTCGAGTACGAAGTGCGCGCCAATCTGGCCGCAGGCATGAAGCTGTGCGAACAGCATGGCGACTACGTCAGCCGCGACGTGCTGCTGGCGCAGTTGCGCGACACCGAGGAAGACCATGCCTGGTGGCTGGAACAGCAGCTCGGCCTGATCAAGCGCATCGGCATGGCGCTGTACCAGACCTCGAAGATCGACGGGCACGTGTCCGGCAAGGACGCCTGATCCGCGCGCCTCCCGCGCAGGCGGGAGGCGTCATCGCTGGGCGGGGGTGTCCCCGCCACCGCGGCTGCGCATTGCCGGCCGTGGGCGACAGGGCGTACGCGCCTGTCGCCGCATTTTTCGCCTGACCGCATCGGCACGGCCGCCCCTCGCGCGCGGCGCTGCCTGTCATCGAGGCCGCCGCCTCCCGGCGGCAGCGGATGCCGAACCGTTGTTCCTTCTTCCTGACATAGCCGACCGCGTTCGGCCGCGCGCGCGTGGCGGCAGCGCTGGATGGTGCGGCTGAGGTATTGGCGCCTCTGCGGCGCGCTGCCATCGCTGCGCAGCGAGCCAATGCCGATCGCCGTGCTCGCCAGCGGCTGCTGCGATGCCGCGGAGATCGGCCGGTACGCGCACTGCGCTATTCGCGAAATTCCTTCGAATCCAGATGCTTGCGCGCCTGGCGAGGCACGCCATGCGCGACATGTACGCGGCGCTTGCAAAACGGTAGCGATCGCTATACGGTAGTTTTCACTACCTGATTGCGCGATGGCGAGGGGGCATTCGATGCAGGCGAGTCCGGGAATCAAGCGGTACGGCGCGGTGGGTGTGCTCGTCGCGGGAGCGACGCTGGTGCCGGCCACGGCATGCGCCGCACCGGCCTCGGCGCAGGGGCTGTGGCTGACCGCGGCCAAGGACGCGGTGGTGGCGTTCGCACCGTGCACGGATGCGGCCACCGCCTTGTGCGGGCGCATCGTCTGGGACAAGGACGCCGGTACCGCCAGCGATACCTGCGGCGTGCAGATCGCGCGCCTGGCGCGCGAGGACGGCGACACCTGGCGCGACGGCTGGGCCTTCGATCCGCGCAGCGGCAAGCGCTACAAGGCCACGCTGCGCGCCAGCGGCAAGGCGCTGGACCTGCGCGCCTTCGTCGGCGTGGAGGTGCTCGGCGAGACCGAACGCTTCACCCGCGTGCAGGCGCTGCCCAGCACGCCGGTCTGCGCCAAGTAGTCACCCGCCGCGCGCAATGCGCCGGCGCCATCGATGCGCGGGGCCGCCGCCGGCCGCCGCGCGTCCCACCTTCCTCAGCGAACCAGGGGAGATCGAGATGACTGCAGTCCGCTTCATGGCGACCCTCGCGGGCGCACTGGCCCTGCACGGCGCGTGCTGCGCCCAGGCCCACGCCCAGCAGGCCGACACCGATGGCACGGTCGACTACCAGTTCCAGAACCAGCTCAAGCTGATGAGCGAGCAGCGCACGCGCGGCGTGTCCGACTCGCTGATGCGCCCGTCGCTGAAGTGGACCACCCAGTTCGTGCACGCCAGCGGCTTCGTCGCGCTGCTGGAGGTGGCCAAGGTCAGCAAGAAGCAGTTCCTCGACGGCGACGGCCTGGGCATCACCGCCGCGGCCGGCTACCGCTTCGGCAATCCCGATGCCTGGCATGCCGGCGTCGGCCTGGCCACCGAACGCTTCCCCGGCGCCAGCTTCCTGGCCCCGCACCGGATCGACCTGCAGACCGGCACGCCGGAGGACATCCGCCGCACCGACTACGACAGCAATTTCGGCGTGCTCGAACTCGGCTACGGCGCGGTCGAGGGCCGCTTGCTGTACGTGTTCTCCAAGACCTACCGCGGTGCCGATACCGGCGGGGTGTGCGCGCAGATCCTGCAGTTCGCCGCCGACCCGAGCGCGGCGCTGCGCTGCTTCGCCCGCGGCGACCACGACTCGCGCGGCACCTTGCTGGGCGATCTCAATTACCAGACCCCGCTGTTGCCGTCGCTGCTGCCATCGACCACGCTGCGCCTGCACGCCGGCTACCAGAAGCTGCGCAACTTCAGCGAGGGCAGCTTCGCCGACTACCAGATCGGCGTCACCCACAAGCACTGGGGCCTGGACTGGAACCTGGACTGGGTCAGCACCCGGGTCAACGCGCACGAACTGTACTGGGTGCAGGACGGTGCGCGCATCCGCAAGACCGACGGCGACACCCTGGTGGCCTCGGTCGGCTACACGTTCTGAGCCATGCGTAGCGAACTGCTCGATGCCGACCGTGGCGGCGACCAGCCGCTGGTGCTGGCGGTGGACCTGGGCACCTCCGGCTGCAAGTGCGCGCTGGTCACCCTGGACGGCCAGGTGATCGCCTGGGCGTTCGAGCCGGTGCCGCTGCACGTGCACGGGGTCTGCGCCGAGCAGGACCCGCGTGACTGGTGGAACGCGCTGCTGGTCACCGCCGCGGCGGTGCTGCAGGGCGGCGAGGCGCTACGCCGGCGGGTGACCGCGGTGTGCTGTTCGACCCAGGGCGAGTGCACCGTGTGCGTGGACCGCGACGGCCGCGCGCTGGGCAACGCGATGCTGTGGCTGGACATGCGCGGGCAGGCGGCGATCGCGCGGCGCCTGCGCGGACGCTGGCTCAACCTGCGCGGCTATGCGCCACTGAAGTTGCTGCGCTGGCTGCGCCTGAGCGGCGGTGCGCCGGCCGGCAGCGGCAAGGATTGCGCCGGCCACATCGCCTACCTGCGCGACCACGAACCGCAGCGCTACCAGCGCACGCACAAGTTCCTCAACGCGCTGGACTATCTCAACCTGCGCCTGACCGGGCGCTTCTGCGCCACTGCCGATTCGGTGCTCACCACCTGGGTCACCGACAACCGCGACCCGATGCGGATCCGCTACGACGACGGCTTGCTGCGCCTGCTCGGCATCGAACGCGACAAGCTGCCGGACCTGGTGGCCTCCACCGAGGTGCTGGGGCCGCTGCTGCCGCAGGTGGCGGCGCAGCTGGGTCTGCCGCCGCAGACCCGGGTGGTCGCCGGCGCCATCGACAACTCGGCGGTGGCGGTGGCCGCGGCGGTCGAGGACTACGCCGCGCATCTGTACCTGGGCACCTCGTCGTGGCTGGGCGCGCACGTGCCGCGGATGAAGACCGACGTGTTCAGCAACATCGCCGCGGTGCCGTGCGCGGTGAGCGGGCGCTATCTGGCCACCGCGCTGCAGTCCACCGCCGGCGCCAACCTGTCGTTCCTGCGCGACCGCATCCTGTTCCATCCGGACGAACTGCTTCGCGACGAGGAGCGCCCGGACGTGTACGAGGTGCTCAACGTGATCGCCGCGCGGGTGCCGGCGGGCGCCAACGGCCTGCTGTACATGCCGTGGCTGTTCGGCGAGCGCACCCCGGTGGAGGACCACAGCCTGCGCGCCGGGCTGGTCAACCTGTCGTTGATGCACACCCGCGAGGACATCATCCGTGCCTTCATGGAAGGCGTGGCCTTGAACACGCGCTGGATGATGGAGCCGTTCGCGCGCCTGCTCGGCCGCGATCCCGGCGTGATCGCCGCGGTCGGCGGCGGCGCGCAGTCGGACCTGTGGTGCCAGATCATCGCCGATGTCAGCGGCCAGCCGATCCGGCAACTGCACAACCCGATCCAGGCCAATGCGATCGGCGCCACCTTCATCGCCGGTGTGGGCCTGGGCCGGCTGCGCTTCGCCGACCTGCCGGCGCTGCAACGTGCGCGCCGGGTGTACGAACCGTCTGCGGCCACGCGCGCGCTGTACGACGACCGCTATGCGACGTTCCGCGAGTTGCAGCGCACCCTGGCGCCGATCTACCGGCGCATGAATCCCCTTCCCGAGTGCGTGCCGGAGGTTTCCCAGCATGTTTGCCCATGAACAACGCGCACGCGTGGTCGCGCTGTGCGTTGAACTGTCGCGGCGCGGCTACCTGGCCGGCACCGGCGGCAACGTCGCCTTGCGCCTGGACGCCGATCGCTTCGTGGTGACGCCGTCGGCCACCGACTACCTGGCGATGCGCGCCGGAGACATCTGCGTGGTGCGCCTGGCCGACCTGCGGCAACTGGATGGCGCCGCCACGCCGTCGGTGGAGACCGGGCTACATGCGCAGGTGCTGCGCCGCCGGCCCGACGTGGCCTGCAGCATCCACACCCATCAGCCGGTGGCCAGCGCCTGCGCGCTGCTCGGTGCGGCGCTGCCGGTGGAGGACCCGGCGTTGCAGGTGGCGATCGGCCACAGCGTGCCGATGGTCGGCTACTTCCCGTCCGGCACCGGGCTGT
Organism: Xanthomonas sp. NCPPB 901; assembly: GCF_056725085.1. NCBI lineage: Bacteria > Pseudomonadati > Pseudomonadota > Gammaproteobacteria > Lysobacterales > Lysobacteraceae > Xanthomonas > Xanthomonas sp. NCPPB 901. The sequence continues at coordinate 1,817,877 of NZ_CM161511.1, forward strand.
TGGCCTGGCTGCTGGCGCGGCAACTGCGCCCATCGCGCAATGCCTATCTGATGCGCAACCACGGCGTGCTGTGCTGCGGCCGCAGCCTGGAGCAGGCGGTGGCGGCGGTCGATGCGCTGGAGCAGGTGGCGCGCGAACACCTGACACGCCGCATCCGCCGCCGCGCCCTGCACGACACCGGCCTGGCCGCGCCGTTGCGCGCCGTTCTCACTGCCCTGGAGGCCTGAGCGCATGCACGCCCTTTCCGTTTCAGTTCCCCCGAGCCCGGCACCGACCATGAGCCAGACCCCCGCCATTTCGCAATGGCCCGATGTGGACCAGTTGTACGCACGCTTCCATGCGCTGGTGAACCAGCCGATGCGGCCGATCGGCGCCGCCGGCATGGCCAAGGTGATGCGCTACTTCGACGAGCGCTGCCAGGGTTCCAGGCGCCTGGGCGAGGCGGCCAAGCAGGTGATCCCCGGCGGCGTGCAGCACAACCTGGCGTTCAACCATCCGTTCCCGCTGGCGATGCACAGCGCCGAGGGCGCTTACCTGACCGACGTGGACGGCAACGGCTATATCGACTTCCTGCAGGCCGGCGGCCCGACCCTGCTCGGGTCCAATCCGCCGGAACTGCGCGAGCACGTGCAGGCGGTGCTGGACCAGTGCGGTCCGGTGACCGGCCTGCTGCACGAGTACGAGGTCAAGCTGGCCGAACTGGTCTGCGCCAGCATGCCGGCGGTGGAGATGCTGCGCTTGCTCGGCTCCGGCACCGAGGCGGTGATGGGCGCGGTGCGCCTGGCCCGCACCCACACCCGCAAGAAATGGATCATCAAGATCGGCGGCGCCTACCACGGCTGGAGCGACCAGTTGGTGTACGGCATGCGCCTGCCGGGCACCGGGCGCATGGAGGCGATCGGCATCCCGCGCGGTGCCACCGCCTATACCCAGGAATGCCATCCCAACGATCTGGACGCGCTGCGCCGCAAGCTGCAGCTCAACCGCCTGCGCGGCGGCACCGCGGCGGTGCTGCTGGAACCGCTGGGGCCGGAGAGCGGCACGCGGCCGGTCCACTATGACTACAACCGGCAGGTGCGCACGCTGTGCGACGAGTTCGGCGCGCTGCTGATCTTCGACGAAGTGGTCACCGGCTTCCGGCTCGGCCCGGGCGGTGCGCAGGGCTACTTCGGGGTGATGCCGGACATCACCGTGCTCGGCAAATGCCTGGCCGGCGGCTATCCGATGGCTGGGGCGATCGGCGGCCGCCGCGAGGTGATGATGAGCCTGGTCGGCGGCATCGGCACCACCGCGCGGCGCGCCTTCGTCGGCGGCACGCTGTCGGCCAATCCGCTGTCCTGCGTGGCCGGCTACCACGCCTTGCTGGAGGCGCAGCGCAGCGATGCCGCCGGCCAGGCCGGCCGCGCCGGCGATCGCCTGCGGCAGGGGCTGGAGGCGATCATCCGCCGTCTCGGCCTGCCGTACGTGGTCTACAACATGGGCTCGATCGTGCACCTGCAGACCTCCGGCGTGCTGCTGCTGGACACCGGCAACCTGTACAAGCTGTGGCGCGTGCGCAACGAGGCCAAGCAGCGCAAGCACATGATGGAGGAGATGGGCGCGGCGTATTCCGCGCACGGGCTGATCACCCTGGCCGGCAGCCGCCTCTACACCAGCCGCGCCGATACCGATGCGGTGGTCGACGAGGCGCTTAACCGCTTCGACGACGTGTTCAAGCTGGTGTAGCGCATGCCCACCGTCGCGCACATCGAAGCGCTGTGGCTGCACACCCGCGAGCGGCTCATGGCCAGGCGCCTGCTCGGCGACGACGCGGCAGCGCTGGCGCTGCGCTGTCCGGGCAGCACGGCGATGTGCTGCGGTGCGCTCGATGCGGAGCGGCCGCAGTGGCTGGACTGGCGCGACCCGGCGCTGCCGGCGTCGGCGCAGGTGCACGCGCAGGTGTACCTGCGGCGTGCCGATGTCGGCGCCAGCGCCTGGTCGGCGGGCGCGTTCGGCCATCGCCTGGCCGATGTCGGCGGCGTGCTGCCGCAGGTGTTCGACGAGCAGGCCCGGCACATCGGGCCGATGCCGGCGCCGCTGGCGGCTGCGGACCGGTTGACCAGCGGGCCGCCGCAGATCGGCAACGCCCTGCTGCTGGGCGGGCGCCCGCTGTGCCTGGGGAGCAGTGCGCAGCGGCTGGCGCTGAACCTGGAACTGTTCGAAAAATGCGCCAAGGCCTATGTGCTTGCCGCGGCCACCGGCGGGCAGGTGCGGGAACTGCCATGGTGGGTCCGGCGCATCGCCAACGGGCGCTTGCGCAAGGACCAGAGGCGGGCCGCCGCGGCGTTTGCCGCAGGCGAACTGCCGGCCGAAAGTACCGGGTATTGAGGAAGCGCTGCGATGACCGCCATGCCGTCCCCATCGTCCATGCCGCCGGCGGCCGTGCAGGCGGCGCGTCCGCTCGCCGCGGCCTTGTCGATCGGCGCGATCGCGCTGCTGATCCTCGGCGTGCAGCCGATCGTGCTCGGCGCGCTGGTCGAGCAGCGCCTGATCACCCTGCCCGGGGTGGGCGTGGTGGCGATGGGCGAGATCATCGCCCTGGGCATCGGCGTGGCGCTGGGCGATGCGCTGCTGCCGGTGTCCTGGCAGCGACGCACCGCGATCGTGGCGGCGCTGCTGGCCGCGCTGCTGAACCTGGCCACGCTGCAGACGCAGGGCGATGCGGCCTTCGTCGCGCTGCGCGCGGCCGCCGGCCTGGCCGAGGGCCTGCTGGTGTGGGTGGCCACGGTCAGCATCGTGCGCGCGGCCGCCCCGGACCGGATCACCGCGGTGTTCATGGTGTTGCAGGCGCTGGCGCAGATCGCGCTGGCGGCGGCGCTGGCGCTGTGGGTGTTGCCGGCGGCCGGCTGGAAGGGCGGCTTCGTCGCCATGGCCGCGACCTGCCTGCTGGTGTTGCCGCTGGCGGCGGCCCTGCCGGCGCCGGCAAGCCTGGCCGCGGCGGCCGGCGTCCCGTGCGCGGCGAGCGCCACCGCCCGGCTGCGCTGGTCGCCGGCGACGCTGGCGCCGCTGCTGGTGGCGTTCCTGCAGATGGCGGCGATCGGCGCGCTGTGGGCCTACCTGGAGCCGCTGGCGCTGCGCGCCGGGCTGGATGCGCATGCGGCGCAGCTGCAGACCTCGTGGGTGCTGGGCATGCAGATCGTCGGCGGGCTGGCGGCGATCTACTGGGTGCGTCGGTTGTCGGTGACGGCGACGCTGACCCTGGGCAGCGTGGCGCTGTGCCTGGTGGCCACGGCGATGTACCGGGTTCCCGGGCATCCGGCACCGGGTTTCGCGGCGGTGTGCGTGGCGTTCGGCTTCGCTTGGATGTTCCTGATGCCGTTCCATGTCGGCCTGGCGCTGCGCGCCGATGCGCAGGGGCGGGTGGCGGTGCTGGTGCCGGCCGCGCAGTTGATCGGATCGGCGTGCGGACCGTTGCTGGCGTCGCTGCTGCTGCACGCCGACGATCCGGCGCCGGTGCCGCTGGTCGGGCTGGGCTTCGCGCTGGCCGCGGCCTTGCTGGCGCTGTGGATCGGCCGGCGGCAGCGCCGCCCGGCCGTCGTGCAGGCGGGCTCGCATGCCGGGTAATGGCGGCCGCTCCTGCGCGCTGGTCGCCGCCGCGGCGCAGGGCGGCCTGCGCCGCGTGGCGCAGGGCAGGGCACTGCCACACGCAGGCGGGCGGCCGACGCTCCACACGCAGGAGAAGTGCGATGTCGCCTGAGCCCGTGCAGGACTCTGCGCCGGAGACGATCGCGGCGCTGTTCGCCGCGCAGCAGGCCACCGCGCTGGCCTGGCGCGGCTCCTCGGCGAACGCGCGGCGCGCACATCTGCGTGCGTTGCGCGATGCGTTGCTGGCGCGGCGGCAGGCGTTGATCGCCGCCTTCGCCGCCGATTTCGCCAAGCCCGCACTGGAAGTGGAACTGACCGAGCTGCTGCCGGTGGTCGACGAGATCGCCACCGCCATCGCGCAGCTGCCGCGCTGGATGCGTCCGCGCAAGGTCGCGCCGACCCTGCTGGCCCTGGGCACGCGCGCGCGCATCGCGTTCCAACCCAAGGGCCGCTGCCTGATCATCGGGCCCTGGAACTACCCGGTGGCCACCGTGCTGGGGCCGCTGGTGTCGGCGCTGGCCGCCGGCAACACCGCGCTGATCAAGCCGTCCGAATTCACGCCGCAGGTCAACGCGGTGCTGCAGGCGGTGCTGGAGGAAGCGTTCGCGCCGGAGGAGGTGGCGCTGGTGCAGGGCGGCGCGGCGACCGCGCAGGCCTTGCTGGCGTGTCCGTTCGACCATGTGTTCTTCACCGGCTCGGCGTCGGTGGGCCGGCAGGTGATGGCCGCGGCGGCGCGGCAGTTGACCCCGGTGACGCTGGAGCTGGGCGGCAAGTCGCCGGTCATCGTCGACCGCAGCGCCGACCTGCGCTGCGCCGCCGAGGTGATCGTCTGGGCCAAGCTGGTCAATGCCGGACAGACCTGCATCGCCCCGGATACCTTGTTCGTGCATCGCGACGTCAGCGCGCGTCTGCTCGACCACTGCCGCGCACTGCTGGCGCAGCGCTACGGGGCCGACGCGCAGGCGGTCGCCGCCAGCCCGCACCTGGCGCGGATGATCCACCCGGCGCATGCCGCGCGCGTGGCCGTCCTGATCGACGAGGCGCGCGCCGGCGGCGCGCAGCTGCTGGCCGGTGGCGAGCACGACGCGGCGCGGCGCTACGTGGCGCCGACGCTGCTGGGCCAGGTGCCGGCGCAGGCGCGGATCGCGCAGGAAGAGATCTTCGGCCCGGTGCTGCCGGTGGTCGAGTTCGCGCGCCTGGACGAGGTGCTGGATCGGCTCGATGCCGCGCCCAAGCCGCTGGCGCTGTACCTGTGGAGCCGCGACCGTGCCGGCGTGGCGCGGGTGCTGGCACGTACCAGTTCCGGCAGCGCGGTGGTCAACCACTGCCTGCAGCAGTTCGTGCACAGCGGCCTGCCGTTTGGCGGGGTCGGCGCTTCGGGCTTCGGCAGCGCGCACGGCATGCACGGGTTTCGCACCTTCTCGCACGAACGCGCGTTGCTGCAGGGCGGGCGCCTGCCGATCGTCAAGGCGTTCTTTCCTCCGTACACCGCCTTGCAGCAACGTCTGGCGGCCGGCCTCAGCAGTTGGCTGGCGCGGCGCTGAGCGTCGCCGCCGATATGCCCTGTGCGGGCGCGGTAAGATGTGATGTCGGCGCGTGCCGCGACGGCGCGGCGCAGTCCGCGCAACCCTCGCCGTGGCGATGCGTGCCGCCGTGCCGCCACCGCGGCGCCTGCCGGCCACGCGCTGCGCGCGCCGCTTCACCACCATCGAGATCCCATGCCCGCCGACACGCCGCGTTCCCCCGCACCGCACCGCCCGCGCCTGACCGGGAACAAGGTGCCGGCCCAGCATCGCGCCACCGAGACCTACGAACAGATCCTCTCGGTCACCGCGCAATTGCTCGGCGACGTCGGCGTGGAGCGGCTGTCGACCAACCTGGTGTGCGCGCGTGCGGGGCTGACGCCGCCGGCGCTGTACCGCTATTTCCCCAACAAGTACGCGCTGCTGTCGGAACTGGGGCGGCGGCTGATGGAGCGGCAGAACCAGCTCATCCCCAAGTGGATCACCCTTCAGGCCATGAGCGGCACGCGCGACGAATTGCAGCGCGCGCTGGCCGGGCTGGTGCTGGACACCTACCGCGTCACCAAGGCAACCGAGGGCGGGGTGTGGGTGCTGCGCGCGCTACGTGCGGTGCCGGCGCTGCAGCAGGTGCGGCTGGAGTCGCACGCGCAGGTCACCAAGGGCCAGGTGCGCTTCCTCAGCGAGGCCTTCCCCGACGCCGATCCGCGCCAGCTGCGGCTGGTCAGCCGCATCGTGGTCGACCTGATCTACGCGACCGTGGAACTGCTGTTCGACACCCGCCTGAGCGCCCGTGCGGTGGCCGATACCGTGGCGGCGATGATCGCCAGCCATATCGAACAGCTGCGTGATGGGGCAATGGCGGGCTAAGCGAGACCTGGACTCGGCCGCTCGGGCGGCTCTGGTGTGGGAGGGGCTTCAGCCCCGACGCGCTGCAGGTGATGCGCGTCGGGGCTGAAGCCCCTCCCACAAAAAACCTCGTGATGGGGAGGCTTTCGGGAAGCTTGGCTTCGAGCGCGATGCGCGTGCAGCGCTTGTGTATTTTTACGCTTCAACCGCGATGCTTCAGCGGTAAGGCCTCGCGGCTGAAGCCGCTCCTACGAGAGCGGGGTTCCGCGCCGTACGTAAACGCTGCACCGGCGCGAAACCCCAATCCCGCGCTTGGCGCCAAGCGCCAAGCGCTTACTCCACCGCCAGATCGTCGACCTTCTGCCACCCGCGCGGCAGCAGCCCGCCGCGGCTGGCGCGGGCGCCGAGGTAGGCGTCCAGGTCCTTGAACGACAGCGACATGGTGCGCTGGCCGCTCTTCACCAGCAGGGTGTTGCCCGGCGCCACCGCAGCGATCGCCACCACCCGTTCGGTGCTGAGCTTGGCCTTGGGGATGTCGATGATCTTGTTGCCCTTGCCCTTGTCCAGCTCGGGCAGGTCGGCGACCGGGAACGCCAGCAGGTGGCCGGCGCTGGTGACCGCGACGATGCGGTCGCTGCCGGCGCCGCTCACCGGCGCCGGCGGCAGCACCTTGGCGTTCGGGGTCAGGTTGAGCATGGCCTTGCCGGCCTTGTTGCGGCTGGTCAGGTTCTCGAAGCGGGTGACGAAGCCGTAGCCGTGCGAGGACGCCAGCACCAGGCGCGCGTCGTTGTCGCCGCTAGCCAGGGCCTGGAACGACGCGCCGGCCGCGGGCGAGAAGCGTCCGGTCAGCGGCTCGCCATTGCCGCGCGCCGAGGGCAGGGTGTGGATCAGGGTCGAGTAGGCGCGGCCTTCCGAATCCAGGAACGCCACCTGCTGGGTGCTGCGCCCGCGCACCGCCGCCAGCAGGCTGTCGCCGTCGCGATAGGACAGCGCCGCCGGGTCCACGTCGTGGCCCTTGGCCGCGCGGATCCAGCCCTTCTCCGACATCACCACGGTCATCGGCTCGCTCGGCACCAGCTCGGTCTCGTCGATGGCCTGGGCCGCGTCGCGCTGCACCAGCGGCGAACGCCGCGCATCGCCGAACTTCTTGGCGTCGGCCATCAGCTCGTCCTTGATCAGCTTCTTCAGCTTGGTCTTGCTGGCCAGCACCGCCTGCAACTGCTCGCGTTCCTTGGCCAGCGCGTCCTGCTCGCCGCGGATCTTCATCTCTTCCAGCCGCGCCAGCTGGCGCAGGCGGGTCTCCAGGATGTAGTCGGCCTGTTCCTCGCTGAGCGCGAAGCGCGCGATCAGCGCCGGCTTCGGCTCGTCCTCGGTACGGATGATGCGGATCACTTCATCCAGGTTGAGGAACGCGGTCAGCAGGCCTTCCAACAGGTGCAGGCGGCGCTCGACCTTCTCCAGCCGATGGTTGAGGCGGCGCACCACGGTGTCGCTGCGGAAGCGCAGCCATTCCTCCAGCAGGGTCTTGAGGTTCTTGACCTGCGGGCGGCCGTCCAGGCCGATCACGTTGAGGTTGACCCGGTAGCTGCGCTCCAGGTCGGTGGTGGCGAACAGGTGGCCCATCAGCTGCTCGGCGTCGACCCGGTTGGAGCGCGGCACCAGCACCACCCGCACCGGGTTGGCGTGGTCGGACTCGTCGCGGATGTCTTCCAGCCACGGCAGCTTCTTGGCGCGCATCTGCTGCGCGATCTGCTCGATCACCTTGGACGGCGACACCTGGTAGGGCAGCGCCGTGACCACGATGTTGGTGTTTTCCTTCTGGTAGGTGGCGCGGGCGCGCACGCTGCCATGGCCGGTTTCGTAAATGGTGCGCAGGTCGGCGGCCGGGGTGATGATCTCGGCGGTGGTCGGGTAGTCCGGGCCGCGCACGTGCTCGCACAGGTCGGCGACGCTCGCATCGGGGTCGTCGAGCAGGCGGATCAGCGCGCTGACGATCTCGTTGAGGTTGTGCGGCGGCACGTCGGTGGCCATGCCCACGGCGATGCCGGTGGTGCCGTTGAGCAGCAGGTGCGGCAGCCGCGCCGGCATCCAGGTCGGCTCGTCCAGGGTGCCGTCGAAGTTCGGCGACCAGTCCACCGTGCCCTGGCCCAGTTCGCCCAGCAGCACTTCGGCGATCGGGGTCAGCTTGGACTCGGTGTAGCGCATCGCCGCGAACGACTTCGGGTCGTCGGTGGAGCCGAAGTTGCCCTGGCCCTCGATCAGCGGATAGCGGTAGGAGAACGGCTGCGCCATCAGCACCAGCGCTTCGTAGCAGGCGCTGTCGCCGTGCGGATGGTACTTGCCGATCACGTCGCCGACGGTGCGCGCGGACTTCTTCGGCTTGGCCGCGGCATTGAGCCCCAGCTCGCTCATCGCGTAGATGATGCGCCGCTGCACCGGCTTGAGCCCATCGCCGAGGAACGGCAGGGCGCGGTCCAGCACCACGTACATGGAGTAGTCGAGGTAGGCGCGTTCGGCGTATTCGCGCAGCGGCAGCTGTTCGAAGCCATGGAAGGCGGGGCGGGCGAGATCGGTCATGCGCAGGGAACACCTATAGGGGAACGCGGCGCCAGGCGCCGCAGGTCAGCCGGTCGATTATCCGGATGCGGCCGGCGATGCCAAGCCGCGCGTGCCGCCGGCGCTGGCCAGGTAGCGAGCCGGAGGATGACCGAAGCGGCCGCGGAAGGCGGTGACGAAGGCGCTGGAGCTGCTGTAGCCGAGTTGATAGGCGGTGTCGGCGACGCTGGCGCCGTCGCTCAGGCGGCGCAGGGCTTCGGCCAGCCGCGCCTGCTGGCGCCAGCCGGCGAAGCCGAAGCCGGTCTCGTCGCGGAAGTGCCGGCTCAGGCTGCGCGAGGACAGGCCGGCCCAATCGGCCCATTGCGCCAGCGAGCGGTCGTCGGCGGGGGTCTCCAGCAACTGGGTGGCGATGCGCAGCAGGCGCCGGTCGCGCGGCATCGGCAGGTGCAGATGCTCGACCGGAGCGTTGCGCACCTCGTCCAACAGCACGCCACACAGGCGCTGCTGTTCGGCGTCCAGCGCCGCCGGCACGCCCCATTGGGTCATGCGCCGCAGCAGTTCCCGGAACAGGCCGTTCATGCCGATCACGCAGGTCCGCGGCGGCAGGTCGGCGCAGACGTCGGGGCGGATCAGCACCAGGTAGCTGCGCACCCGCCCGGACACTTGCACGGTGTGCAGTTCCTGCGGCGGCATCCAGCCGGCGCAGCCCGGCGGCAGCGACCACTGGCCGTGCGCGGTACAGGTGCCGAGCACGCCCTCCTCGACGTAGATCAGCTGGCCGCGCACGTGGCGGTGCCAGTCCACCTCGCGCCGCAGCGACACCGACGAGTGCGCCATGAATGCCAGCGCGGGCGGGCCGTCGGCGCGCTCGAACCAGTGCAGGGCGCGCGGGTCCAGGGCGCTGTCGGAGGCGAGGGCGGGGGAGGGAGGGGCGGGTGCGGTTGGCCCGATTTTGATATCCATTGTCCTGATTGTAATACCGGGCCACGCGCCGCGGCCGCTAGAGTGCGCACCGTCGCCAGTGTTCCTTCGCTGCAACGCAGCATCTACTTTCCTTGGGGATATTTTCTTGACATATATTTCTAGATGAAAATAATAGGCGCCCATGAACTGCGCTCCCAATCTGCCCGGTCCGCCCTCGTTCGGCCTGCTCCTGCGCCAGGTGCGTGACGGCTTGATGCGGCGCCTGGACGACGCCATGGCCGGGTTGGAACTGGACCTGTGCTTCAGCCACTACCTCGGCATGAAGGCCTTGGCCTACATGTCGCCGTGCACCGCCAACGAACTGGCCCAGGCCCTCGACCAGAACCCCAGCGCGGTGACGCGCCTGCTGGACAAGCTGGAAGACCTGGGCTGGGTGCGCCGCGAGGCGCATGCGCAGGACCGCCGCGCGCTGCAGATCGTGCTCACCGACGACGGCCGCGCGCTGTGGCAGCAACTCAAGCAGCGCGGCGACGACGCCATCGCCGACGCGCTGCGCGATCTGTCTGCCGAGGAGCGCGAGCACCTGTTTTCGCTGTTGGCCCGCGTCCGCGACTCCCTCAATTCGCCCTGAAACCCGCCCACATGAACCTGTCTCCCGCACTCTCCCGCCTGCGTCCGTTCGCGGTCGCGGCCCTCACCCTGGCGCTGGCGGCCTGTGCCAGCAGCCGTGGCCTGGAACCGCAGGGGCGCCGGCTCGACGCCGACCGCCAACTGCACATCGGCAAGACCCTGGCCGCCGACGCGCTGGCGCCGGCGCCGTGGCCGCAGCAGGACTGGTGGAAGGCGCTGGGCGATCCGCAGCTCGACGCGCTGATCGCCGAGGCCCTGCAGGGCACGCCCAGCCTCGACGCCGCCGATGCGCGGCTGCGCCTGGCGCAGGCGCAGGCCGGTGCCGCGGATGCGGACCGCGGCGCCAAGCTGTCGCTGTCGGCCGGCTATACCGGCCTGCAGCTGCCCAAGGGCCTGGCCGGCGACGAGATCGGCGGCAAGTACCTCCACAACGAACAGGCGCTGCTGAACTTCAGCTACGGCTTCGACCTGTGGGGCGGCAAGCGCGCCGCGTGGGAAGCGGCGGTGGACCAGGCGCATGCGGCCGAGGTCGATGCGCAGGCCGCGCGCCTGGACCTGTCGGCCGCGGTGGCGAGCGCCTACGCGCAGCTCGGCTACGCCTGGCATCTGTACGACCTGGCCGGCGCCGAACTGGCGCGCTCGGAGAACAGCCTGGCGCTGGTGCGGCAGCGCCGCGATGCCGGCATCGACAACAACCTGCAACTGCGCCAGGCCGAGGCCCGGGTCCCGGCGGCGCGCCAGCAGCAGGCCGCGGCGCAGCAGCAGATCGACGAAGCGCGCACCGCGCTGGCGGCCCTGCTCGGGCGCGGCCCGGACCGCGGGCTGCAGATCGGGCGGCCGCGGCTGTTGGATCCGCAGGCCGCGCGGGTGCCGTCGGTGCTGCCCAGCGACCTGCTCGGCCGCCGCCCCGACGTGGTCGCCGCGCGCTGGCGGGTCGAGGCCGCCTCGCAGGGCATCCATGCGGCCAAGGCGCAGTTCTATCCCAGCATCAACCTGACCCTGCTGGGCGGCGTCGCCGCCACCAATCCGGGCGACCTGTTCAAGAGTTCGTCGGTGCTCGGCCTGCTCAGCCCGGGCGTGAGCCTGCCGCTGTTCGACAGCGGGCGGCTGCGCAGCCAGCTGGCCGAGCGCGATGCGCAGTACGACCTGGCGGTGGCCAACTACAACCAGACCCTGGTGGCGGCGCTGCGCGAGGTGGCCGACCAGGTCAACGCGGCGCGCTCGCTGGCGCAGCAGGTGCAGCAGCAGGCGCAGGCGCTGGAGACCGCGCAGGCCGCCTTCGACCTGTCGCAGCAGCGCTATCGCGCCGGCATCGGCAACTACCTGGACGTGCTCAGCGCGCAGCAGCAGTTGCTGGAGGCGCAGCAGCGCCTGGCCTCCCTGCAATCCAATCAGCTCCTGGTCTCGGTGCGCCTGAATCAGGCGCTGGGCGGCGGCTACGACGCCACCTCCGCCGCCGACGCGCCGAGTTCTTCTTCCGCACCTTCGCATTCCTGAGATCGCTGCAATGAATCAGACAACGACCCCCGCTTCCTCCGCTCCCGCCCCCAGCCGGCGCGGCAAGCTGCTGCGCGGCCTGGCCGTGGTAGTGGTGCTGGTGCTGATCGCGCTGGCGATCTGGTACTTCCTGGTCGGCCGCTGGCACGAGGACACCGACGACGCCTACGTGCAGGGCAACCTGGTGCAGATCACGCCGATGGTGGCCGGCACCGTGGTACGCATCGACGCCGACGACGGCATGCGCGTGGAACGCGGCCAGCCGCTGGTCAAGCTCGACCCGGCCGACACCGAGGTCGCGCTGCAGCAGGCCGAGGCCAATCTGGCGCGCACCGTGCGCCAGGTGCGCGGTCTGTACCGCTCGGTCGAGGGCGCCCAGGCCGAGCTGGCCGCGCAGCAGGTGACCCTGCAGCGCGCCCGCGCCGACGTCGCCCGCCGCGCCAGCCTGGTCGCCACCGGCGCCATCTCCGCCGAAGAGCTGGCGCACGCCCGCGACCAGTTGGCCGCCGCCGAGGCCGCGGTCAGCGGTTCGCGCGAGACCCTGGCGCGCAACCGCGCGCTGATCGACGAGAGCGGCGTGGCCGACCAGCCCGACGTGAAGGCCGCCGCTGCGCAGATGCGCCAGGCCTTCCTCAACAACACCCGCAGCGCCATCGTCGCGCCGGTGTCCGGCTATGTCGCGCGGCGCTCGGTGCAGGTCGGCCAGCGCGTGCAGCCCGGCACCGCGCTGATGGCGGTGGTGCCGCTGAACCAGGTCTGGGTGGACGCCAACTTCAAGGAAACCCAGCTCAAGCACATGCGCCTGGGCCAGCCGGTGGAACTGGAGTCGGATCTGTACGGCAGCGCGGTGACCTACCACGGCACCGTGCAGAGCCTGGGCATCGGCACCGGCAGCGCGTTCTCGCTGCTGCCGGCGCAGAACGCCAGCGGCAACTGGATCAAGATCGTGCAGCGCGTCCCGGTGCGCATCGCCATCGACGCCAAGCAGTTGCAGCAGCACCCGCTGCGCATCGGCCTGTCGATGAAGGCCGACGTCAATCTGCACGACCAGAACGGCTCGGTGCTGCCGAGCAAGCCGGCCAGCGGTGTGCTGCTGGATACCGATGTCTACGCCCAGCAGCTGCAGCAGGCCGATGCGGCCGTGAAGCAGATCATCCACGCCAACCTGCCTGACGCCGCCAAGGCGGACTGAGCCCGGTCATGTCCAACGAAGCTGTCGCTCCTGCCGCGCCCGGGGTCCCGGGCGCACCGGCCGCCGGGTTCCGCCCGGCCAGTGTGGCACTGTGCACGGTGGGCCTGGCGCTGGCCTCGTTCATGCAGGTGCTCGACACCACCATCGCCAACGTCTCGCTGCCCACCATCGCCGGCAACCTCGGCGCCAGTTCGCAGCAGGCGACCTGGGTGATCACCTCGTTCGCGGTCAGCAACGCCATCGCGTTGCCGCTGACCGGCTTCCTCAGCCGCCGCTTCGGCGAGACCAAGTTGTTCGTGTGGGCCACGCTGGCCTTCACCGCGGCCTCGCTGCTGTGCGGCCTGGCCCAGAGCATGGGCATGCTGGTGGTCTCGCGCGCGCTGCAGGGCTTCGTCTGCGGCCCGATGTACCCGATCACCCAGAGCCTGCTGGTGTCGATCTATCCGCGCGAGAAACGCGGCCAGGCGCTGGCGCTGCTGGCGATGATCACCGTGGTCGCGCCCATCGCCGGGCCGATCCTCGGCGGCTGGATCACCGACAACTACAGCTGGGAATGGATCTTCCTGATCAACGTGCCGCTGGGCATCATCGCCGCGACCGTGGTCGGCTCGCAGCTGCGCGACCGTCCCGAGCCGATCGAACGTCCGCGCATGGATTACGTCGGCCTGATCACCCTGATCATCGGCGTGGGCTGCCTGCAGGTGGTGCTGGACCTGGGCAACGACGAGGACTGGTTCAGTTCGACCAAGATCGTGGTGCTGGCCGCGATCTCGGCGGTGGCGCTGGCGGTGTTCCTGATCTGGGAACTGACCGACAAGGATCCGATCGTCGACCTGCGGCTGTTCCGCCACCGCAACTTCCGCGCCGGCACCATGGCGCTGATCGTGGCCTACGCGGCGTTCTTCAGCGTGTCGCTGCTGATCCCGCAGTGGCTGCAGCGCGACATGGGCTACACCGCGATCTGGGCCGGCCTGGCCACCGCGCCGATCGGCATCCTGCCGGTGATCATGACCCCGTTCGTCGGCAAGTACGCTTCGCGCTTCGATCTGCGGCTGCTGGCCAGCATCGCCTTCATCTTCATGGCCGTCACCAGCTTCATGCGCTCGGACTTCAACCTGCAGGTGGATTTCCCGCACGTGGCCGGGGTGCAGTTGCTGATGGGCGTGGGCGTGGCGCTGTTCTTCATGCCGGTGCTGCAGATTTTGCTGTCGGACCTGGACGGCCGCGAGATCGCCGCCGGCTCCGGCCTGGCCACGTTCCTGCGCACGCTGGGCGGCAGCTTCGCCGCCTCGCTGACCACCTACCTGTGGGCCAAGCGCACCCAGCTGCACCACGCGAACCTGACCGAGCATATCTCCAGCTACACGCCGGGCATGCAGGAACAGGTGCAGATGATGGGCAACGGCAGCCTGCAGAACGGCGCGGCGGTGCTCAACAACACCATCAACCACCAGGCCTCGCAGATGGGCTTCAACGACATCTTCTACCTGCTGGGCTGGACCTTCCTGGCGATCATCTTCTTCCTGTGGCTGGCCAAGCCGCCGTTCGGCGGCGGTGGCGGCGCGGCGGCCGCCGGCGGCCACTGAGCCAGGCGGCGACGCGGCGTCCGGCCGGCGCGGACGCGGACCATCGGCGCCGGGTCCGCGCCGCTGCTGCGCTGGCCTCGCGGATGGCCTGGGATGCGGTGGCGGGCGAGTCCGGCACGCCGTCCAACGCCGCCGGTGCGGCCTGCGTGCCCGGCGGCGCGCTCCGCCGCCGGGACACTTGCCGCTGCCGCGGCCCGCGCACCAGAATGCGGCTCTTCGCAGGCTTCGGCAGCCCCGCACATGCAGTGTTCTCTCCGCGCCCTCGGCGCCCGCTTCGCCGCGTCGCTTCCGCGTGCGGCCGTCCTCGCACTGCTGTGCCTCGGTGCGCATCCAGGCAACGTCCAGGCCGCGCCGCCGCCCGCGGCCTCGCCGGTTGCGGTGACCCCGGCCGATCGCCTGCACGAAGCCTGGTGGGCCGCGCGCCACCAGCAGGTGCTGGCGCAGGTGCGCGCGCAGCCGGATGCGCCGTTGCTGCTGATCGGCGATTCGATCACCCAGAACTACGCGAAGGCGCAGGCGCCGGACCAGGACTTCCAGTCGACCTGGCAGACCTTCTACGGCAGCCGTGGCGCGCTCAACCTCGGTTTCAGCGGCGACGCCACCGAACACGTGCTGTGGCGCCTGCAGCACGGCGAAGTCGACGGCCTGCGGCCCAAGGTCGCGGTCCTGCTGATCGGCACCAACAACACCGGCCACGAAGGGCAGAGCGCGGCGGACACGGTGCGCGGCATCGATGCGGTGATCGCCACGCTGGAGCAGCGCCTGCCGCGCACGCGTATCCTGTTGCTGGGCCTGCTGCCCAGTGCGCTGTCGGCGCAGAAGCGCGCGCGCGATGCCGAGGTCAACCGCGCGCTGGCGGTGCGCTACGGCGACAACCCGCGCGTGGCCTACCTGGACATCGGCACGGCGTTCCAGCGCGCGGACGGCACGCTGCAGCAGGACCTCTTCTACGATCCGCGGCAGCGGCCCGGCAGCGGCGCGCTGCACCCGGACACGCGCGGGCAGCGGCGCATGGCCGAGGCGATCGAGCCGACCCTGGCGCGGCTGCTCGATGAAGCGCCGCGCGTGCCGCTGGAGGCGATGACCGATGTCGACACCGCACGCATCGCGGTGCCCTGGCTGGAGCAGGATTCCTACGACTGGTACGGCCGCCACCATGCGGCGCTGGAGGCCGCACGCCAGCTGCGGCCGCAGGTGGTGATGCTCGGCGATTCGATCACCCATTTCTGGGCGGGCGAACCGCAGGGCATCCGGGTGAACGGGCCGCAGGCCTGGCAGCGCACCTTCGGCGCCGCGCCGGTGCTGAACCTGGGCTTCGGCTGGGACCGCACCCAGAACGTGCTGTGGCGGCTGCGCCAGGGCGAGGTCGATGGCCTGGCGCCGCGTTGGGTGGTGATCAACCTCGGCACCAACAATCTCGCCGGCACCGAGCATGCGCGCACCAATACGCCGCAGGAGACCGCCGACGGCGTGGCGGCGGTGGTCGCCGAGGTCCGGCGTCGCCTGCCGCACAGCCGGATCGTGCTGATGGGCATCTTCCCGCGCGGCTTGGCCGCCGATGCGCCGCAACGCGCGCCGATCCTGCAGACCAACCGCCTGCTCGCCGCGCGCTTCGGCCACGACCCGCAGGTGCAGTGGCTGGACATCGGTGCGCGCTTCCTGCAAGCGGACGGCACGCTGCCGGCAACGCTGATGCCCGACGGCACCCATCCCAGCGAGGCGGGCTACCGCATCTGGGGCGACGCCCTGCGCGAGATCGGCGTCGGCGGCTAAACGGCGGCTTCAAACAACGCGCTTTGCCGCGGCTCGGCGGGAGACGTTGGTGTCCTCGCAGGAGCGGCTTCAGCCGCTGCGAGGCATGACAGGGAGCGGCTCGTCGCGGCTGAAGCCGCTCCTGCGAATGGCGTTTGCGTCGTTGCCAGCGGTGCTGGAAAGCCCCAGCCGCCGCCGGCGCGACCTCAGCCGTTGCTGGGCTTGAGCAGTTCCAGCACGGCGTCGCGGTGGCCCGGCGGCGCGTTGCGATAGCGCGCCAACAGCGCGCGTTCCTGCGCGTCCTGGGCCAGCAACGGATAGTCGGAGGGCAGGTCCTGCACGCGCTTGCCCGGGCCCACGCCGCACACCAGTTCGTCGAGCGAGCGGTTCAGCACGCTGCGCAGCGTCGGCAGCAGGCGGAAGCTCGGCGTTTCGCGGTCGTTCTCCCAGGCCGACACCGACGACTTGGTCACGTCCAGCGCGAAGCCGAGCTGCTCCTGGGTGAGCCCGGCGGCTTTTCTGGCTTCGCGCAAACGGTCGCCGAAGCTATTCATCGCGGTGGGCCTTGGGGGACGGCGGGCCTACCAAGATATGGAGCATCCGCCGGCTTGTCGTACAGTCACGCTTGACTCCAATTGTTCGGAAATTCAATACTCAGGCGGTGCGGAACGCACGGACGCGCGAGGGGGCGCATGCGGGACATGGACGTGATGAAGAGGAGGGTGTCGGCGCCGCGCTGCGCCGCCGCCATGCGTTGGCCGGCAGCGGCACGACGCGGCGCCTGCCGGTGCGTGGGGGAGGGCGCATGGCCACCTACGAAGTGAGACTCCGGCGCGTCGCGCAACTGGAGCCGACCTTGCAGGTGCTGGTGCATGCGGCCAATGCCTACCTGGCCGCGCGGGCGGCCGAACGCCACAACCCGGGCTACCGTGCCTACAAGGTGGAGGTGTGGGTGAAGGGCGTGCGCGTGGACATCGGTCCATTGCGTCCGCCGCAGCGTTGAACGCCGCGGCCTGCACGCAGCCAACAAAAAACCCGCCGAAGCGGGTTTTGAGATCTTTCTCGACCTGTCGGTCGTGGTGCCCAGGAGAGGACTCGAACCTCCACGGTTTTACCCGCTAGTACCTGAAACTAGTGCGTCTACCAATTCCGCCACCTGGGCAACTCAGAACGAGAATTCTGCGCGCCGCGGCGAGTGCTGTCAAGCGTTTTGCGACAGCGGCGTTGCACCGCCGTCGCGTGCGCATCGCGCGCGTCCTCAGTAGCCGACGTTGAAGCGCAGGCCCTGGTTGATCGCGCAGCGATAGCCCAGGGTATTGCCGGTCTGCTGGTAGCTGGGCAGGGCGAACACGAACATGGTGAAGTCCACCGTGTTGTCCGGATGCACCTGGTAGCGCAGGAACTGCTGGATCGGCTTGCCGTCGCGGCCGACGGTCACGTGTTCGTCGGCGAAGGACAGGGTGCCGTCGGCGGTGACGCGGTAGGCGCCGATGCGCAGGCCGCCGCGGGTCTGGCTGGGCGTGGCGCCGCCGGAGGTGGGCGTGCATTGGCTCAGGTCGATCGCCACGGCGACCGAGGCGCCGCTGTCCAGGGCGCGTTGGATCTGGGTGAGCGAGCCGAGCGTGGCGTCGTCGGCGCCGGCCGTGGCGGCGGAGGCGCTGGTGGCGCTGGCGAACAGGGCAGCGGCAAGCAGGGAGGCGGACGGGCTGTGCATGGGGGATGCTCCGGAGCGTGGGGGAGGGCGACGGATTGCCGGATGCAAACTAGCGGGGTGCCGCGCCGGGTCAACCGACAAAATCGCGAACTCCCGTTGCCGTCACGGCGCATCTTCGAAGCAGGTCCGTTTGTGACAGCGCCGTGTCGGAATCGGCACTGCGCATGCGGTTTTCCGCCGAATCCGCGCGCCGCTCAAACGTACGCGGGTGCACCGCCGCGCGGCGCCGGTGCGTGCTTGGCGCCGCCGCATGGCGTGCGCGGATCCCTTCGTCGACGCAGGCGATCGCGGCCGCACGCAAAATAGGCGTTGACAAGGTCGCGCAGGCACCGCAGAATTCGCGGCCTTCAGCGCCCAGGTGGCGGAATTGGTAGACGCACTAGTTTCAGGTACTAGCGGGTAAAACCGTGGAGGTTCGAGTCCTCTCCTGGGCACCACAGGCAACATCGCGAGAGCGCTGAACTCTCGCACCGACCGGCCCGCTGACGCGGGCTTCGTCGTTTCTGGGGTGCGCGTTCGCGGCGGCGGCACGGCCCGGTTCCGGTGGCGGCCACCTGCATGGGAGTACCATGCCCGGATGACAACTCGCAAAAGCAAGTCCGGCAAGCCCGGCAACTCCCCGTCCAACGACACCCCCGCCGCCGAGACGCCGAAGAAATCGCGTCTGCCCGCCTGGATGCCCAGTTTCCTGCGCCGCGGCCCCAAGCCGCCGCTGCAGCCCCTGCACCCCACCTCGCCGCCGCCCGCCGCACCGGCCGGCACGCCCGCGCCGATCCATGATCCCTATGCCGCGCGCGAGGCCGAGCGCTACGCCGAACCGATCGCCAGCCGCGAGGCGATCCTGCAACTGCTCGAACGCTGCGATGGCCCGCAGACCCTGGACGAACTGGCCGAACAGCTCGGCCTGACCGAGCCGGCGCGCAAGGAAGCGCTGAGCAAGCGCCTGGGCGCGATGCTGCGCGAGGCGCAACTGGTGCAGAACCGTCGCGGCGGCTACGCGCCGCTGCAGCAGACCAACCTGATCGCCGGCGTGGTGATCGCCAACCCGGACGGCTTCGGCTTCCTGCGCCCGGACGAGGGCGGCGACGACCTGTTCCTGCCGCCCTACGAGATGCGCAAGGTGCTGCATGGCGACCGTGCGCTGGCCAACGTCACCGGCATCGACCGCCGCGGCCGTCGCGAGGGCAGCATCGCGCGCGTGCTCGAGCGTGGCCTGACCCGGCTGATCGGCCGTTTCAGCCTGGAAGCCGGCATCGCGTTCGTGGTGCCGGACGACAAGCGCATCCAGCGCAACGTGCAGATCCCCGCCGACGCCGTCGGCGAGGCCCGCGACGGGCAGCTGGTGGTGTGCGAACTCACTTCCGCGCCGGATGCGCGGCGCCCGCCGATCGGCAAGATCATCGCGGTGCTGGGCGACAAGCTGACCCCGTCGCTGTTGGTGGAGGCGGCGATCCACGGCCACGAATTGCCCTATGAATTCCCGCAGGCGGTGCTGGACGAAGCCGCGGCGGTGCCGCTGACGGTGGAGCCGGCGGCGATCAAGGGCCGCGTGGACCTGCGGCAGACGCCGCTGGTGACTATCGACGGCGCCGACGCCAAGGACTTCGACGACGCGGTGTTCTGCGAGTCCAACGCCGACGGTTTCCGCCTGGTGGTGGCGATCGCCGACGTGTCGCACTACGTGCGTCCGGGCACGCCGCTGGATACCGAGGCGGCGAGGCGCGCGACGTCGGTGTACTTCCCCGGCTTCGTGGTGCCGATGCTGCCGGAGACGCTGTCCAACGGCATCTGCTCGCTCAACCCCAAGGTCGACCGCATGTGCTTCGTCTGCGACATGCAGATCGACCGCCAGGGCGAGGTGAGCGGCGCGCGCTTCTACGAGGCGGTGATGAACTCGCACGCGCGGCTCACCTACGAACAGGTGTGGCAGGCGGTAGGCGAGAAGGACGAGCAGGTGCGCAAGGACGTGGCGGCGGTGCTGCCGCAGCTGGAGCGCCTGCATCAGCTCTACCAGATCCTGGCCAAGGCGCGTGCGCGCCGCGGCGCGATCGAGTTCGAGTCCTCGGAAGTGCGCTTCGTGCTGGACAACACCGGCGAAGTGACCCAGGCCGGCATGCTGGTGCGCAACGACGCGCACAAGCTGATCGAGGAATGCATGATCGCCGCCAACGTGGCCGCGGCGCGCTACCTGCTGGAGACGCGCGTGCCGGCGCCGTTCCGCGTGCACGAGCGGCCGCCGGAATCCAAGTACGCCGACCTGCTGGAGTTCCTCAAGGAATTCAAGCTGAGCCTGCCGGCGTGGAGCAAGGTGGTGCCGGGCGACTACACCAAGCTGCTGAAGAAGGTGCGCGAGCGCCCGGACGCGGCGCTGCTGGAATCGGTGCTGCTGCGCAGCCAGAGCATGGCGGTGTACTCGCCCGACAACGCCGGCCACTTCGGCCTGGCGCTGGAGGCTTACGCGCACTTCACCTCGCCGATCCGCCGCTATCCGGATCTGCTGGTGCACCGTGCGATCAAGTACGCGCTGACCCGCGGCGCGCCGGACAAGTACCTGTATGCACCGCGCGAGATGGCGGCGCTGGCGTTGCAGTGCTCCGAGCGCGAGCGCCGCGCCGACGAGGCCGAGCGCGAGGTCGACGAGCGCTACCGCGCGGCGTGGATGGAGAAGCACGTCGGCGGGC
Source organism: Xanthomonas sp. NCPPB 901 (assembly GCF_056725085.1). NCBI lineage: Bacteria > Pseudomonadati > Pseudomonadota > Gammaproteobacteria > Lysobacterales > Lysobacteraceae > Xanthomonas > Xanthomonas sp. NCPPB 901. The sequence goes on from NZ_CM161511.1 coordinate 1,838,402, forward strand.
AGTTCGACGGCGTGGTCAGCGGCGTCACCAGCTTCGGCCTGTTCGTCGAGCTGGACCAGTCCAAGGTCAACGGCCTGATCCACGTGACCCAGTTGCCGCAGGACTATTACCAGTTCGACGCCACCCGCAAGACCCTGACCGGCGAGCGCCGCGGGCGCGAGTTCCGCCTGGGCGACCGCGTGCGCATCCTGGTGCTGAAGGCGAGCATGGAGGAACGCAAGATCGACTTCCGGCTGGTCGAGGAGGGCTCGTCGGCTCACGAGGCGTTGCCGCCGCCGCCGCCGCGCGGGCAGCCGGCCAAGCGCAAGAAAAAGAAGTACTGACGGCGCAGCGTCGCGGCGGACCGCCTGGCGGGCCGCCGCGCTCGCGCCTCCCCGCCCCTGGTGCGGGAGGCGCCGACTGCGCGATGCGGTTCGCAACGGAGAGCAGACATGGAGCAGGAGTACAGCGGCGGTTGCCAATGCGGCGCGGTGCGTTTCCGGGTGCGCGGACGGCTGCACGACGCCTCGATCTGCCATTGCCGGATGTGCCAGAAGGCGTTCGGCGCCTACTACGCACCGCTGGTCTCCACCCGCGGCGCGGAACTGACCTGGACCCGCGGCGCGCCCAGGCGCTTCGCCTCGTCCAACCTGGTGCAGCGCGGCTTCTGCGCCGACTGCGGCACGCCGCTGACCTATGAGGCCCCGGACGGCGTCGCCATCGCGGCCGGCGCCTTCGACCATCCGGAGGCCTTGCCGCCGACCATCCAGTACGGCGTCGAAGCGAAGCTGCCGTTCGTGGACACCCTGCATCGCCTGTCGGCGACCCGCACCGAAGGCGATCTGGCCGCCGCGCCGTTCCTGGCCGATATCGTCTCGCGCCAGCATCCGGACCACGATACCGAGCATTGGCCGGCCTGATAGGAAGGCGCGCGTCTGCCGCCACCGCCGCGGCCCGCGGCGATGCTGTCGCAGGCGACAGGTGGCGGCCGGCAAGCGGGCAGGCATTCAGGCCGCCCGTCGTCGGGACTGAAGTCCCTCCCACAACATTTGCTCAGTTGGATGTCTGCTGTCGTGTAGGCGCCAGACAGCAACCGCGAAGCATCGAGGCGGCAGCCCCCCGCTTTTGCCAATCCCCAATCCCGGCCCCCAGGCATGACGCCAGCGGCCACAACCCCTACCATGCCCGCTTTCCTTTCGCGTAGTCCCGCCTCATGAGCAAGCAGAACCAGTGGATCGTCGGCGTCAATGCCGTGGCCTCGTCGATCGAGAACGACGCGGACAACGTGCGCGAGGTGCTGGTGGAGGCGGGCAGCAAGAATCCGCGCCTGCAGGAGATCGAGGAGAACGCGCGGCGCAAGGGCATCGACGTGCGACGGGTGAACACCCAGGCGCTGGACGGCGTCGGCGGCGCGGTGCGGCACCAGGGCGTGGCCGCGCGCTACGCCGCGGCGCGCACCTGGGCCGAGAGCGAACTGGAAGGCCTGGTCAGCGCCGCCGAGGGCCGTGCCCTGCTGCTGGTGCTGGACGGCGTGCAGGACCCGCACAACCTCGGCGCCTGCCTGCGCAGCGCCGCCGCGGCCGGGGTCACCGCGGTGGTGATTCCCAAGGACAAGTCGGCCCCGGTCAACGCCACCGTGCGCAAGACCTCGGCCGGCGCCGCCGACCGCCTGCCGATCGTGGCGGTGACCAACCTGGCGCGCTGCCTGCGCGACCTGCAGAAGCAGGGCGTGTGGATCTACGGCCTGGCCGGCGAGGCCGAGACCTCGCTGTACGCGCAGGACCTGCGCGGCAACGTGGCGCTGGTGCTGGGCGGCGAGTCCGACGGCCTGCGCCGGCTGACCCGCGAGCATTGCGACGGCCTGGTGCGGATCCCGATGCCGGGCGAGATCGAGAGCCTCAACGTCTCGGTCGCCGCCGGCGTGACCCTGTTCGAGGCGGTGCGCCAGCGCATGGGCTGAGCGCGGCGGCATGCGATGTCGGCGGCGCCCCTCATTGCCGGGCGCAAACAAAGCCCCTCTCCCCCCGAGAGAGGGGTTGGGGTGAGGGGACGGGGGCGAAGCCCCTCGCGGACACCAAGCCGCCCCGGGCTTAACCGCCGCGCAATCTTCACATGCCCTTTGCCGGGGCTCTGCTACCGCCTACACACGCGGCGCCGCTTTTTTGCCTACCATGGGCGCTCGTCCCGTGTTCCGTTCCTGTAATGAGTCTGCGTCGCCCCCGTCCCCTCGACTCTGGCCCCCCGCGCCAGGGTCCTGTCGCGCCCCGCCTGCGCCGGATCGGGTCGGGACAGTGACCGTTGCCAGGGGGAGGGGGGAGGCGGTGCTCGCGTGTGACCGCGGGCGCACGTGGCCGTTCGCCTGGCCGTTGCTGCTGATCCTGCTGCTGGCGCTGGGCGTGGCCTGGCGCGCCGCCGCCGAAGGCACCGCCGACGGCGTGCCGCCGCTGCGCGACTACGCGATCGATTCCTGGACCTCGCGCAACGGCCTGCCGCACAACTCCCTGCGCGATCTGGCGCAGACCCCGGACGGTCGCCTGTGGTTCGCCACCTGGGAAGGGCTGGTGCGCTACAACGGCCTGGACTTCACCGTCATCGACCGCAGCACCCGGCCGGGCCTGCCCGACAACGGCGTCGGTTCGCTGTACGTGGATCGCGCCGGCGCGCTGTGGCTCAGCGACTCGCGCGGCAATCTCGGCCGCCACGATGCGGCCGGCCGCTGGCGCTTCTGGCTGCAGCCGCCGGGCTGGCCGCGCGCGCTGATCCACGCCATGACCCAGGACCGCGACGGCCGCATGTGGCTGCTGTTCGAGGGCAACGGCCTGGGCTGCCTGTGGCCGGACGGACGCTTCGATTACCAGCCGGCGCCGCGCGACCTGCCGTTGGCGGCGAGCTTCCCGCATCTGGCCGCCGACGACCAGGGGCGGGTCTGGATCGGCAGTCTCGATGGCCTGCTGTACCGCGACCGGCAGGGCGTGCTGCGGCGCGCGCCGGCCGCGTTCGGTCTGCCGCCGGGACTGGCCTGGCCGTACCGGGCGCCGGACGGCTCGCTGTGGCTGGTGGCCGGGGAGAACCTGTACCGGTTGCAGGGCGAGCGCGCGGTGCTGGTGCAGCACCTGCCGGGCTATGGCCATTTCACCTCGATGCTGCGCGACCGCGACGGCGCGACCTGGCTGGGTACGGAGAACCAGGGGCTGCTGCGGATCAGTGCGCACGGCATCGAGCGCATGCTGCCGGGCGACGTGCTGCCCAACGGGCGCATCGTCAGCCTGCTGCAGGATGCCGAGGGCAGCATCTGGATCGGCGCCAACGGCGGCCTGTTCCGCCTGCGCGAGACCCTGTTCGCCGGCTACACCCGCCGCGACGGGCTCAGTGGCGACTACGTGCGCGCGCTGCTGGAGACCCCGGACGGCGCGCTGTGGATCGGCAGCGCCGCCGGCCTGGACCGGATGGCGCCGGACGGCCGCATCAGCCCGGTCGCGCTGCGCGACGCGCCATCGGTGCTGAGCCTGGCGCGCGGCAGCGACGGCGACCTGTGGATGGGCACCTACGCCGACGGCGTATCCCGCTTGCGCGATGGCCGCGTGGTGCGCCACTACGGGCCGGGCGACGGCCTGCCCAGCGGCCAGGTGCGCGCGCTCAGCGTCGATGCCGCCGGCACGGTCTGGATCGGCACGCGCAGCGGAGTGAGGCGCATCGACGGCGACCGGCTGTCGGTGCCGGACGTGCCCGGCCTGCCGCGCGGCCTGATCACCGCCCTGGCCAGCGTCGACGGTGCGCTGTGGATCGGCTCGGTCGAAGGCGCGGCGGTGCTGCGCGACGGGCAGGTGCGGAAGTTGGCGCTGGAACCGCTGGGCGGCGCGCGCACCGTGTTCGGCTTCCAGGCGCTGGGCCGGGACATGTGGATCTCCACCGACCGCGGCCTGTACCGCGACCGCGACGGCCGCCTGGCACGGGTCGGGCTGGAGCAGGGCATGCCGGTGGATACGGTATTCCAGCTCGTCCGCGACCGCCTCGGCAACGTCTGGATCAGCAGCAACCGCGGCGTGCTGCGCACCACCGCGGCGGCGCTGGATGCGGTCGCCGACGGCCGCCAGGCGCGGTTGCAGGTGAGCCGCTACGACGAGATCGACGGCATGTCCAACGCCCAGGGCAACGGCAGCTCCGGGCCGTCGATGATCGTGCGCCACGACGGCAGCGTGTGGCTGGTCACCGCCGGCGGCGTCAGCATGGTCGATCCGCGGCGCCTGGCACGCTTCCGCGATCGGTTGCCGCCGCCGGCGGCGATCGAGAACGTGCTGCTGGACGGTCAGCCGTTTCCCTGGCGGGGCAGGTCGCAGCTGCCTGGCGCCAAGCGCATCAGCGTGTCCTATGTCGGCCTGAGCTATCTGCTGCCCGAGCGCATCCGCTACCGCACCCGGCTCGACGGTCTGGACAGCGATTGGGTCGAGCGCGGCAACCAGCGCAGCGTGGAGTTCGTCGGCCTGCCGCCGGGCGACTACACCCTGCACGTGGCCGCGGCGCATCCGGACGGCGTCTGGAGCACCCGCGAGGCGGTGTGGCACTTCAGCGTCGCGCCGCTATGGTGGCAGCGGCACAGCGTGCAGGCGGCAGCCTTGGCGGCGCTGCTGCTGGCGCTGGTGCTGCTGTACCGCTACCTGATCGCGCGCTACAAGCGTCGCGCCCTGCGCCTGGAACGGCTGGTGGAGCGGCGCACCAGCGCGCTGCGCCTGCAGACCGAGCGCCTGTTGCAGGCCGATGCCGAAAAGAGCCAGTTGCTGGCGGAACTGCAGCGGCAGGCCGCCGCGTTCGAGCGCCTGGCGCACGAGGATGCGCTGACCGCGTTGCCGAACCGGCGTCACTTCGACGAGGTGCTGGTGCGCAGCATGCAGCGCGCGCAGCGCAGCGGCACGCCGCTGTGCCTGCTGGTGATGGACATCGACCGCTTCAAGCAGATCAACGACGGCTACTCGCATGCCACCGGCGATGCGGTGCTGCGCGAGGTCGGGCAACTGCTGCTGAACGCCTGCCGCGCCTCCGACCTGCCGGCGCGCCTGGGCGGCGAGGAGTTCGTGGTGCTGCTCGGCGACACCACGCTGGCCGACGCCGAGCGCATGGCCGCGCGCCTGCGCGACCTGTTCCATGCGCGGCTGCAGTGGGCGCCCGAGGCGCCGGCGCTGCGCGTCACCTTCAGCGGCGGCCTGGTCGCGCTGCGCGCGGACGAGACGCCGAGCCAGTGGCTGCAGCGCGCCGACGGCGCCCTGTACCGGGCCAAGGGAATGGGGCGCGATCGGGTGTGCGTGGGCTGAGAACGCGGACGGCTGCGGATCGGGCGCTGTCGTTAGGCGCTGCACGTCCTGGGCACCACAAACCGTTATTCAGTGCGGGCCGGGGTCGTCCAGCAGTTCTAGCGCCATCTGCGCGGCCTCGCGGGTGTCCGCATGGTCCGACCGCAACGACAGGGCCAGGCCTCCGCGCATAGCCGGAGCCGCAAAGGCCGCCGACAACTGCGTGACCCAGTAGCGGCTGCCGTCGGGCAGCGTGGGATCTTCCAGCGCCTCCCGGATCGCGGCGACGGTGTCGCTGCGGTCGCAGGCATGGAACACGTCCTCGACCAACGGATAGACGCCCCAGCCATCGCCGGTGCCGAAGGAGCGCAGGAACAGCGGCAGCGCGGCGCGATCGGGATCGGCGACAAACAGCCGTCTGGCCGCCTCATAGGCGTCGATCAGGTGCTGGGTGAGCTTGTCGTCGTCGGGCAGCGGTTGCTGCGCGCGCAGCAAGGTCAGGGCGTTGGTTTTGTTCACTGGGGTACGTTCGGTGTCACGGCTCGCCATGAGGCGCGTTGTCGTGCGGTGGTGCAGTGACTGCTTCGGTCCCGGTATCTGTGCGGCGGCGCAGTTGCTGCGCCAGGACCAGGGCGATCGCCAGCGCGAACAGGTTCAGCCCCAAGAAGCTCGCGCCCTCCGGCCGGAACAGGGTGAACATGAAGCGGCTGCCGAGCATGAAGTTCGCGCCAAACTTGAGCGGGGCGAACTCCACGCCGGCGGTGAGATGAAAGCCGCAGGTGAACACGTAGCTGGCCCACGGACTGTTGAAGGCCGGCACCTGCGCCAGCCAGAACGCCCGATTGGCGCGGGCCGCGTTCGGCCGGCCTTCCAGCAGCTGTGTGCCACAGTAGATACCCCAGCCATAGAGCGCGGCGAATGCGGCACAGATGATCCAGTCGGCCGGTTGCCGCAGGTGCGGCACCTGGCTGAGGATGGCAAGGATGCCGATGCCGGATCCGCCAATGTCGAGAATGCCGATGCTGCGGCGCTTCCATGCTTGCATGATGCCGTTGTCCTTGTAAGCGCCCATGCCGGCGCGGCGGCGAGCGTAGCACGCGCGCAGAGCGCCGATGCCGGTTGCGCGGCGCTGCATGCAGCGGGCGAGCGCCGGATCAGCGCGCCGGCAGGTGCCGCGACACCGTCGCGGTCAGCACCTGCACCAGCGCCGGATCCATGTAGCCGTAGTCGTCGGGGATGTCGAGGCAGACGATGCGTGCGCGGCCGAGGTGGCGCTTGAAACGGCGCGACAGCTTGGCGCGGTGTGCCGGTTCCATGACGAAGACGATGTCCGCCCAGGCCAGCAATTCCGGGGTGATTGGGGTGTCCGCGTCGTGGTGGACGCCGGCCGAGGCGGTTTCCACGCCGGGCCAGGTCGCGAACACCTGTTCGGCGGTGGGGCTGCGCAGCCGGTTGCGGCTGCAGACGAACAGCAGGTGGCGGGTCATGCGAGCCGCTGCCCGCGAGCGCGCGGCGCTACCACGGGTCGTTCGGCCGCAATGCCCCCGGGCCAATGCGACGGCGGCGCGCGCGTCGTGCAATACACGCCGCGGCTATGGCGCCGCACCGACCGGCGGCGCCGGCCAGGCGTTGGCGATCTTGCAGAACAGGCGTGCGGTCTGCTCGGTGTCGTAGACCGCGCTGTGCGCGTCGGCGGCGTTCCAGTCGAAGCCGGCGGCCTGCACCGCGCGCGCCAGCACGGTCTGGCCGTAGGCGATGCCGGCCAGGGTGACAGTGTCGAACACGCTGAAGGGATGGAACGGATTGCGCTTGTGGCCGCAGCGGGCGACCGTGGCGTTGAGGAAGTTGAGGTCGAAATGGGCGTTGTGGCCGACCAGGATGGCGCGCTGGCAGCCGTACTTCTTCACCGCCGCGCGCACCGGCGCGAACACGTGGTCCAGCGCCTCGCGTTCGGGCTTGGCGAAGCGGAACGGGTGGTCCAGGACGATGCCGGTGACCTCCAGCGACTTGGGGTCGATCAGGGTGCCGGGCGCCGGCACCACGTGCGCGCTGGCGGTGACGCCCGGATACAGCTGGCCGAAATCGTCCATCTCGATCGGCACCACCGCGATCTCCAGCAGCGCATGCTTGTTCCAGTCGAAACCGCCGGTTTCCACGTCCACCACCACCGGCAGATAGCCGCGGAAACGCCGCGACATCGGGGTGATGACCAAAGGTTGCGAGGGGCTGTCGACCGAATCGTTCATCCGCCAAGGTTAGCAGAGCGCGGCGGGCGGCCGCCGCCGCGTCACCCCGGCAGACGCGTGCCGAGCACGCTGCCCTGCGCGCGCAGCCGCTCCAGCAGGGCCGCGCCCTCGTGCAGCAGGGCGTCCGGTGCGAGGCCGTGCGCGGCGGCGAGGTCCAGCAGCAGCGCCCGCCCGCTGCGCGTGCCGGGCTGCAGCGCCGCCAGCACGGCGTAGGCCAGCGGCGCCAGTTCGGCGAAGCGCACCTGGCCGTCGGCCTCGCGCCGCGCCAGCAGGCAGGTCGGCTGCGCCGGCGCCGTGTCCGGCTGCCAGGACGGGCCAATGCGCTGCACCGGCCAGCGATAGCGCAGCAGGCGCAGCCAGGGCGACAGTTGCGGGATGCCCTCGAGCAGGTCGCCCTGCGGATCGTGCGGCGGCAGCGCGGCATCGTCGATCTGCACCTGCAGTTCCACGGTTTCGTAGTGCGCCAGCTCGGCCAGCCAGGGACGCTGCGGATCGGGCGGGCGCTGCTCCAGGAACGCCACCAGTTCCTCGCCCAGGCGCGGGAACAGCGGCGTGCGAGCGCGGTGCTCGGCGCAGAACGCGCGCAGCAGCGCCGTCCAGTCGGCCTGCCCGAGGGTGGCGCGCAGGACCGGGAACTGCCCGCCCAGCAGCTGCGCCAGGTTGTCGAAGAACAGGGCGCGGTACACCGCCAGCCGCCGCGGCGGGATGTCCGCCGGCGGCGGGTACCGCTGCGGATCGCGCAAATGCAGGGTCAGTGCGAACTGCTGTGCGCGCAGGGTCTCGCTCATGCGTGAGGCGACTGCGCCTGCGCGGCGCGGATGCGCTGCACTTCGTCCAGCAGCTCGCCCAGCGGCGGGAACTGGCCGTCGCGCTCCAGCACGGTCGGGCGCACCCCGTGCAGGCGGTAGGCGGCGGCAAGCAGCGCCCACACCGGGTCGGCCACCGGCGCGGCATGGGTGTCGATCTTCAGCCCGCTGGCGGCGTCGTCGCGGTGGCCGGCGACGTGGTACGAGGCGATGCGCGCGCTGGGCATGGCGGCGAGGAAGGCCAGCGCGTCGTCGCCGTGGTTGCAGGCGTTGACGTGCACGTTGTTGACGTCCAGCAGCAGGTCGCAGTCGGCCTCGGCGAGCACTGCGGTCACGAAGGCGGCTTCGCTCATCGCCTGTCCCGGCGCCGCGTAATAGGACACGTTTTCCACCGCGATGCGGCGGCCCAGCGCGTCCTGCACCTGGGCGATGCGTGCGCCGACGTGGCGCACCGCCTCGTCGGTGAACGGCAGCGGCAGCAGTTCGTAGAGTTGGCCGTCGTCGGCGCTGTAGCTGAGGTGTTCGCTGTACAGCGCGACCCGATGCCGGTCGAGGAACTGCCGGGTCTGCTGCAGCAGGGTGGTGTCCAGCGCGGCCACGCCGCCCAGCGACAGCGACAGGCCGTGGCAACTGAGCGGATGGCGCGCGCTCAGCGTCTGCAGCAGTTCCCCGGGACGGCCGCCGACGCCGATCCAGTTGTCCGGCGCGCATTCGAGGAAATCGAACGCGTCGGCTGGGGCCTGCAGCAAGTCCTGCAGCAAGCCGCGACGCAGCCCGAGGCCGGCACTGGACGCGGCCAGCGGCCTTGGTTCAGAGGCTGCCACCGCATTTGCCCTCGCCGCACTTGCCTTCGGCCATGCCTTTGTCGTCGTGCTTGGCCTGGGGCGTGGCCGCGGCAGCGGCCGCCGCCGCCGCGGGCTTGGCCGGTGTCGCCGCCGGCGCGTGCGCGCCGCAACTGCCGTCGCCGGCCTTGGCGCCGCAGCCGCCTTCGCTGGCCTTGGCCGGATCGGCGGCCTGGGTGGTCTGCGCCGGCGACGCCGGTGTCGGCGCGGCCTGCGCGCTGGCCTGCGCGCCCTGCGGCGGCGTGGCGGCGGCCTGCGCGCCCAGCGCATAGCCCTGGGCCAGGTCGGTCATGGCCAGGGCGGAAGCGGACAGGCCGATCCCGCCCAGCAGGACCGCACCGGCGAGCACGGAGGACGGACGAGAGGTGGTGGACATGCGCGGGCTCCTGGCCATGGACGGGTGAGTCCGCCAAGCCTACCCGTTGCCGCCGCGCGCTGCATGCGGCGGTGCGCGACGACGCGACAGGCCCCGTCGCGCACGGCGCGCCGGAGACGCCCGACGGTGGAGCGGCGCCTGGCTGGTCCGCGCGGCGGGATCAGATGCCGCTGGTGGAACTGGTCTCGTCGCGCTTGTCGCGCGGCGGCAGCGGCTGGTCGCCGTGGACCAGGAACCACACGTTCTCGGCGATGTTGGTGGCGTGGTCGCCGATCCGCTCCAGGTTCTTGGCCATGAACAGCAGGTGCGTGCACGGGGTGATGTTGCGCGGGTCTTCCATCATGTAGGTCAGCAGCTCGCGGAACAGCGCGGTGTACTGCGCATCGAGCTGCGCGTCGCCCTGGCGTACCCGCAGCGCGGCGTCGGCGTCGTTGTGCTGGTAGGCGGCCAGCGCCGCGCGTACCTGTTCGGCGGCGAGCTTGCCGAGCTGGCGCAGGCCCAGGGTCTGCGGCATCGGCGGCGACATGTTCAGCGCGATCGAGCGCTTGGCCACGTTGGCGGCGTAGTCGCCGATGCGTTCGACGTCGGCGGGAATGCGCAGGCCGGCGAGGATCTCGCGCAGGTCGCGCGCCATCGGCCCGCGCAGCGCCAGGCGCATCACGTCATGGCTGATGGAATGCTCGAGCGCGTCGATCGCTTCGTCGTTGACGACGATACGCAGCGCGGCGTTGTCGTCGCGGCGTTCGACCACGTCCAGTGCCGCTTCCAACTGCGCCACCGCGGTCTCGCCCATGCGCACGATCTCGGCGGCGAGGCGATGCTGTTCTTCGTCGTAGCTCTTCACGATGTGCTCGTTGGGCTGAGTGTTCATGTGGTAGGTCCAATAAGTGCGTTGGTGTCGCCGCGGCCATGCCTGGCGGTGCGGTGCTGGCGTCGCCGTGCGCCCGTCCCGCGCGGGAAGGGCGCGACCGCTGCGGCGAGGCAGCGGCGGCCGCAGCGGCTCAGCCGAAACGGCCGGTGATGTAGTCTTCGGTCTGCTGCTTGTTCGGCTGCGAGAAGATGATTTCGGTGCGGTCGTGCTCGATCAGGTCGCCCAGGTACATGAAGGCGGTGTAGTCGGACACGCGCGCGGCCTGCTGCATGTTGTGGGTGACGATGACGATGGTGTAGTCGTTCTTCAGCTCTTCCACCAATTGCTCGATGCGGCTGGTCGAGATCGGGTCCAGCGCCGAGGTCGGCTCGTCGAGCAGCAGCACGTCCGGGCGCAGCGCCACCGCGCGGGCGATGCACAGGCGCTGCTGCTGGCCGCCGGACAGGCCCAGCGCGCTCTGCCCGAGCTTGTCCTTGACCTCGTCCCACAGCGCGCCCTGGCGCAGCGCGTGCTCGACCCGGTCGGCCATGTCCGCCTTGGACAGCTTCTCGTGGTGGCGGATGCCGTAGGCCACGTTCTCGAAGATGGTCATCGGGAACGGCACCGGCTTCTGGAACACCATGCCGACCTTGCTGCGCAGGCGGTTCATCGGGTACTTCGGCGACAGGATGTTCTCGCCGTCCAGCATCACTTCGCCGCGCGCCTCCAGCTTCGGGTACAGCGCGTAGATGCGGTTGAAGATGCGCAGCAGGGTGGACTTGCCGCAGCCGGATGGGCCGATCAGCGCGGTGACGCGCTTCTCCGGCACTTCCAGGTTGATGCCCTTCAGCGCGTGGTACTTGTCGTAGTAGAAGTCCAGGCCGCGCGCGGCGATCTTGACCGGCGACGGCGCCAGTGCGGTGTGCCCATGGGGCATGGCGATGCGGTGCATCGGTGCGGCGTTGTGGTGATCGTTCATGGCCGGGTCCATAGGGGGCTCAATCGTTGGATGTCTTGTAGCGCCGCAGAATGCCGCGCGCGCCGAGGCTGACCAGCAGCACGAACACGGTCAGCACCAGGGCGCCCGACCAGGCCAGTTGCTGCCAGGTGGGGTAGGGGCTGCCGGCGAAGGAGTTCATCACCACCGGGACGCTCGCCATCGGCTGCATGATGTTGTTGTTCCAGTACTGGTTGCCGAACGCGGTGAACAGCAGCGGCGCGGTCTCGCCGCTGATCCGCGCCAGCGCCAGCAGCACGCCGGTGACGATGCCGGCCGAGGCGCTGCGATACAGCACCTGGATGGTCACCTTCCATTGCGGAATGCCCAAGGACAGCGCCGCTTCGCGCATCTGCGCCGGTACCAGGCGCAGCATCTCGTCGGTGGTGCGCACCACCACCGGCAGCACGATGAAGGCCAGCGACAGCGCACCGGCCAGCGCCGAGAAGCGCCCGCCGGTCTGCATCACGTACAACGTGTACACGAACAGGCCGAGCACGATCGACGGCGCCGACAGCAGGATGTCGTTGACGAAGCGCACCACCTGGCCGGTCTTGCGCGCGTTGCCGTATTCGGCCAGCCAGGTACCGGCGGCCACGCCCAGCGGGGTGCCGATCAGCAGCGCCAGGCCGCACATCACCGCGCTGCCGAAGAACGCATTGGCCAGGCCGCCTTCTTCGCCCGGCGGCGGGGTCATGCGGGTGAACAGGTCGAGGTTGATGCCGGCGATGCCCTTGGCCAGCAGCGTCCACAGGATCCAGCCCAGGAACACCAGCCCGAACAGTGCGGTGAGGCAGGACAGCAGCAGCGCGAACACGTTGACCACGCGGCGGCGGTTGTACAGGCGGTGGGCGACGTCGGCGGCCATCTCAGTTGCCCTCCTTGCGCGACAGTTGCGCCAGCATCAGGCGGGCGATCGCCAGCACGATGAAGGTCACGATGAACAGCACGAAGCCGAGCAGCAGCAGCGCCGAGCGGTAGGTCTCGGTGGCTTCGCCGAAGTCGTTGGCGATCAGCGCGGCGATGGTGGTGCCCGGCTCCAGCAGCGACGGCGACAGCCGCACCGTGTTGCCGACCACGAACGCCACCGCCATGGTCTCGCCGAGCGCGCGGCCCAGGCCCAGGAAGATGCCGCCGATCACCGCCGAGCGGGTGTAGGGCAGCACGATGTCCCAACTCACTTCCCATCTGGTCGAGCCCAGCGCGTAGGCCGATTCCTTCAGCCGCGTCGGCACGGTCAGGAACACTTCGCGCATCACCGAGGAGATGAACGGAATCACCATGATCGCCAGCACGAAACCGGCGGTGAGCAGGCCGATCCCCAGTGGCGGGCCCTGGAACATCGGGCCGATCAGCGGCAGCGTGCCGAGGTGGTCGTTGAGCCACGGCGTGCCGTACTCGGTCATCACCGGTACCAGCACGAACAGGCCCCACATGCCGTAGATGATCGAGGGAATGCCGGCCAGCAGTTCGATCGCGGTCCCGATCGGGCCGCGCAGCCAGCGTGGCGATACCTCGGTGAGGAAGAATGCGATGCCGTAGCTCACCGGCACCGCGATCAGCATCGCGATCAGCGCGGTGACCAGGGTGCCGTAGATCGGCGCCAGCGCGCCGTACTTGTTCTCGACCGGATTCCATTCGCTGGAATAGAAGAAGCTCAGGCCCTGCAGCTGCAGGGCGTGGCGGCCGCCCCACAGCATCGACAGCGCCGCGCTGGCCAGGGCGACGAGGACGAACACGACGGTGGCGGTGAGGATCCAGCGGAACAGACGGTCGGCACGGGCGTCGCGCAGGTCGCGTCCGCGGGGCGCGGTGATCGCTTCGGGAATGACGGTGGCGTTCATGGGCTCGGTATGTGTCGGAGCGCGCGGCGGCGCGATCCGATCGTGGCCGCGGCGGGGGTGGCCGCGCGCGGTGGGTGGCTGCGTCGCTCCCGCACAGGCGGGAACCCGAAAGTCCGAAGTACGTGATGCCGTGACGGCGACCGGCGCTGCACGGTGCAGCGCCGGTGCCGGCGCGCGCGCGACGCCTCACGCGTCCGCGCGCGTGCTTCCGCCGACAAGGGCGGAAGCGGTGTCGCGCTTACTTGAACTCCTTGGCCCAGTACGCTTCGATCTGCTGCACCAGCGCCGGCGGCAGCGGTACGTAGTGCAGGGCGTCGGCCTGCGGCTGGCCCTTCTCGAAGGCCCACTTGAAGAAGTCCAGGGTCGCCTTGCTGCGCGCCGGGTCCTTGGCCTGCTTGTGCATCAGCATGAAGTTGGTGGCGGTGATCGGCCACGCCTGCGCGCCCGTGGCGTTGGTGATGACCAGGTTGAAGTCCTTGGCGTTGGCCCAGTCGGCCGACTGGGCGGCCGCGGCGAAGCTCTCGGCGTTGGGCTGCACCCAGTTGCCGGCGGCGTTCTGCATCGACGCGTACGGCATCTTGTTCTGCAGCGCGTAGGCCAGTTCGACGTAGCCGATCGCGCCCTTGATCTGCTGCACGTACGAGGCCACGCCTTCGTTGCCCTTGCCGCCGACGCCGCCCGGCCACTGCACCGAGGTGCCTTCGCCGACCTTGCCCTTCCACTCCGGGCTGACCTTGGACAGGTAGTTGGTGAAGTTGAAGCTGGTGCCCGAGCCGTCGGAGCGGTGCACCAGGTTGATCTTGGTGTCGGGCAGGGTCACGCCCGGGTTCAGCGCGGTCAGCGCCGGGTCGTTCCACTTGCTGATCTTGCCCAGGAAGATGTCGGCCAGCACCGGGCCGGTCAGCCGCAGCTTGCCCGCGTCCATGCCGTCGAGGTTGACCACCGGCACCACCCCCCCAATCGCCGAGGGGAACTGGCCCAGGCCGGCCGCGGCCAGTTCGGCGCTGTCCAGCGGCTTGTCGGAGGAGCCGAAATCGACCGTGCCGGCCTTGATCTGGGCGATGCCGCCGCCGGAGCCGATCGACTGGTAGTTGATCTTGTTGCCGGTGGCCGCGTTGTAGTCGGCCGACCACTTGGAGATCAGCGGATAGATGAAGGAGGCACCGGCGCCGGAAATCTCCGCCGTGGTCTTGGCGCCAGCGGCCGGGGCAGCAGCGGGCGTCCCGCCTGCCGCGTCGGCGGCGCCCTGCTTGTCGCCGTTGCCGGGCTGGCAGGCGGTGACGGCGAAGGCCAGGGCGAGGGACAGGACGGCAATGCGTGCCGGCTGCAGTTTCATGGGGTCACTCCGTAGCGAAGAGCGCCGGGACATCCGGCGGATGCTCGCTATGAAATGATATTTTTGTTACAGCCAGATGACTTGCGAGGTGGTTGGCGGACGCCATCACGGGATGCGCTGGGCGCGCCATTCCGCAGGCGTATGCCATGCGGCTGGGGGGTGCCGATGGCGGACCGGCAAGGCCCCGCGATCGGGGACAAAAAAGACGCGGACCCTGCGGTCCGCGCCTGCGGGTGTCGCGCTGTGCCGGGCGAGTGCGCCGGCACGGGCGGGACGCCGGCTTACTTCATGTTCTGCGCCCAGTAGGCTTCGATCTGCTTGACCAGCGGCTCCGGCAGCGGCACATAGTCCAGCGCCTTGGCCTGCGCCTGGCCCTGCTCGAACGACCACTTGAAGAAGTCCAGCGCGGCCTTCGACGACACCGGCTTCTTGGCCTTCTTGTACATGATGGCCCAGGTGGTGGCGGTGATCGGCCACGCGTCCTGGCCCGGGGCGTTGGTCATGATCAGGTTGAAGTCCTTGGCCGACTTCCAGTCCGCGGTGGCGGCGGCGGCGGAGAAGGTCTTGTCGTCGGGCATCACGAAACGGCCGGCGGCGTTCTTCATGCCGGCGTAGCTGAGCTTGTTCTGCAGCGCGTAGGCGTACTCGACGTAGCCGATGCCACCGCGGATCTGCTTGACGTAGGCGGCCACGCCTTCGTTGCCCTTGCCGCCGATGCCGGCCGGCCACTGCACGGCGGTGCCTTCGCCGACCTTGCTCTTCCACTCCGGGCTGACCTTGGACAGGTAGTTGGTGAAGTTGAAGCTGGTGCCCGAGCCGTCGGAGCGGTGCACGATGGTGATCTTCAGGTCGGGCAGGGCCAGGCCCGGGTTCAGCGCGGCGATCGCCGGGTCGTTCCACTTGCTGATCTTGCCGAGGAAGATGTTGGCCAGCGTGGTGCCGTCGAGCTTCATCGCGCCCGGGGCCACGCCCGCCACGTTGAACACCGGCACGATGCCGCCGATCACGACCGGGAACTGGCCCAGGCCGAACTTGTCCAGCTCCGCGCCGCTCAGCGGCTTGTCGGAGGCGCCGAAATCGACCGTGGCCGCCTGGATCTGCGCGATGCCGCCGCCGGAACCGATCGACTGGTAGTTGACGCGGTTGCCGCTTTTCTCGGCATAGGCAGCCGACCACTTCGACAGCACCGGATAGACGAAGCTGGAGCCTGCGCCAGTGACATCGGTGGCTTGCGCCGCGAGCGAAAACGAAGCGACCGCGGCGGCTGCCAGCAGTCGGAGCTTGAGGGAACGCATCGGGAGAACTCCTGAAATAGGTGGGATGTCGGCACCCCTGCCGGCATCGGCTGCATTCCAAGACTTTTTCATGAACGTCTGAAGAAAACCGGATGTCAGTCCGGTGACAACCAGGCCGGGCGGGGATGCCTTCGTTCCGACACGAAGCTGACTCAAAAACGTCATGTCTTTGACGGAATCTTTACAAATGGTCGGGCCATCGCACTGGGGCCGCACCGCACCCATACCACCCTGCCACCACCCATCGGAGACATCCCAATGCGTTCTCATCTTCTCGCCACGGCGATCCTCGCCAGCCTCGGCCTGGCGTCGGCGCCGCAGGCGTTCGCGGCGAAGGCCAAGGCCAGCAGCAACCCGCCCGCCGTCAGCGCTGCCCAGCTGCAACAGCTGCAGGCGCAGATCGAAGCGCTGCAGACCCAGGTCCAGCAGCTGCAGGCGCAGTCGGAGGCCTTGCAGGCGCAGTCCGACGCGCAGTCGGAAGTGAATGTCGTGCAGGCCCAGGCGACCGAATCGGCGCAGGCCAGCGCCGCCAAGGTCGACAAGCTCGCCAAGCTGGTCAACGACAACAAGATCGGCGGCCGCATGTTCTTCGACCTGACCAACATCGACCGCACCAGCGGCGGCGCCAAGACCGCCGCCAGCGGCACCGGCCTGGACGTCAAGCGTTTCTACCTGACCGTCGACCACAGCTTCAACGAGATCTGGTCGGCCAACCTGACCACCGACTTCCAGTACAGCTCGGCGCTGTCCAACACCCAGCTGTTCGTCAAGAAGGCCTACGTGCAGGGCAAGTTCGACGACGCCTTCGCGCTGCGCATCGGTGCCGCCGACATGCCGTGGGTGCCGTTCGTCGAGAAGTTCTACGGCTACCGCTACGTCGAGAACACCCTGACCGACCGCCTGAAGTACGCCAACTCCTCCGACTGGGGCCTGCATGCCTTCGGCGACCTGGGTTCGCAGGTCAACTACGCGATGTCGGTGGTCAACGGCGCCGGCTACAAGAACCCGACCCGCGGCAAGGGCATGGACGTGGAAGGCCGCGTCGCCTACATGCCGATGCAGAACCTGGCCATCGCCGTCGGCGCCTACTCGGGCAAGCTGGGCAAGGAAACCGACATCCTCGACGCGCAGCACGACTACACCCGCGCCGACGCGATGGTCGCCTACGCCGACTCCAACTTCCGCCTGGGCGGCGAGTACTTCCAGGCCAAGAACCTCAACAACGTGCTGACCGCGGCGAGCGACAAGTCCAGCGGCTGGTCGGTGTGGGGCAGCGTGGCGCTGACCGACGGCGGCATCAACGCCTTCGCCCGCTACGACAAGACCGACCTGAGCAAGACCATCGACCCGACCCTCAACGACAAGTACTGGAACGTCGGCGTCGAGTTCCCGGTGTTGAAGAACCTGAAGCTGGCCACCGTGTACAAGTACACGCACCAGGAGAACGCCAGCGCCAAGACCGACGTGGAGACCAAGGAATTCGGCGTCTGGGGCGACCTGTCGTTCTGATCGGCGCCACCGCGCACGCTGTACCCGAAGGCGACGCACTGCGTCGCCTTCTTTTTTGCGTCGCGATCACGCAGGCACACGCGACGCGACAGTGCTCGGGGTGGCCTTCACGGTTCGCGTCGACAGCGGTGGACGATGCGGCAAATTGTGCGGCGCAGCACTTGTCATCGCCGAGGCGCCTTCCTACTGTCGAGGCATGCTCGCTCGCCTGTCCATGCTGGTGTTGTCCGCGTTGCTGGCGCTGTCCACGATCCGTGCAGGATCGGTCGCGGCGGCGGCACCGGTGGCGCTGTGCGCGAGCGCCTGCGCCAGCGAAGTCGACGCTGACATCGACCTCGACCCGCCCGAGCTGGAAGCGCCAGCCGCCGATGCAGACCCGCACGACGTGCCGCTCGCGGTCGCGCCCGCGCTGTTTCCGCCGCTGCCCCTGATCCGGCCTGTCTTGCCGGTGCCGGCGGCCGCGCCTTGCCGCGGCTATCGGCGCCCCGCGCTGCGTCCTCCCGCCGTCGCCTGACGCCCCGCATCGCCGCTGGCGATGCCGATCCTGCTGTGCTGCTGCTTGCGTCTGCGTCGTACCGAATGCGGTGCGGCCTCTGTCCCCCCGTGCCTGGAGATCCCCCCATGCAACGTCTGCTCGACGGTTTCCGCCACTTCCGCAACGAGGTCTATCCGCGCCAGCGTGGACTGTTCCGGCAACTCGCCGCCGGCCAGACCCCGCACACGCTGTTCATCACCTGCGCCGATTCGCGGGTGATGCCGGAACTGATGTTCGCCGCCCAGCCCGGCGAGCTGTTCGTCTACCGCAACATCGGCAACGTGGTCCCGCCGTACTCGCAGCACGTCAGCGGCGTGGTCGCGGCGATCGAGTACGCGGTGGCGGTGCTGCAGGTCGAGCACATCGTGATCTGCGGCCATACCGATTGCGGCGCGATGAAGGCGGTGCTCAATCCCGCCGCGCTGCAGGACGTGCCGACCGTGGCCGCCTGGCTCAAGCACACCGACAGCGCACGCCACGTCGCCGCGCAGCACGGCCATGCCGCGCATGGCGAGGACGCGTTGCACTGCCTGACCGAGGAGAACGTGGTGGCGCAGCTGGACCACCTGCGCACGCAGCCGGTGGTGGCGGCGCGGCTGGCGCGCGGCACGCTGCGTCTGCACGGCTGGATCTACGACATCGGCCATGGCGAGATCCGCGCCTTCGATGTCGAGCAGGGGCGTTTCCTGCCGCTGCTGCCGGAAGCCGGGCGGCGTCCGCCCGATGCCACGCCGCGGCCGCGCCTGGCCCCGGCCCTGCGCAACGTCGCCGTCTGAGGAGCCGCCCATGCACACCATGACAGAGCACGCTCCGGCCGGCGCCTCCGCGCTGGCCCGTTACCTGCGCGGCGGCGCCTTCGGCCGCGACCTGCTGGCCTCGGTGGTGGTCTTCCTGGTCGCGTTGCCGCTGTGCATGGGGATCGCGATCGCCTCGGGCATGCCGCCGGCCGCCGGGTTGATCACCGGCATCGTCGGCGGCCTGGTGGTCGGGCTGATCGCCGGCTCGCCGCTGCAGGTCAGCGGCCCGGCCGCGGGATTGGCGGTGCTGGTGTTCGAACTGGTCCGCGCGCATGGCGTGGCGGCGCTGGGGCCGGTGATCCTGCTGGCCGGCGTGATCCAACTGGTGGCCGGAGTGTGCCGGGCCGGCGTGTGGTTCCGCATGACCTCGCCGGCGGTGGTCGCCGGCATGCTCTCGGGCATCGGCATCCTGATCGTCGCCTCGCAGTCGCACGTGTTGCTGGATGCGGCGCCGAAGGCCCGCGGCCTGGAGAACTTCGCCGCGTTGCCGGCGGCGCTGTGGCGCGCGCTGGACGCCGGCGTGGGCCGCGCCGCCTTGCTGGTCGGCCTGGGCACCATCGCGATCATGCTGGCGTGGGAGCGGCTGCGTCCGCAGCGCTTGCGTTTCGTGCCCGGCGCGCTGCTGGCGGTGGTGGCGATGACCGCGCTGGTGCAGGTGCAGGCATTGGACGTGCGCAAGGTCGACGTGCCGGCCAACCTGCTCTCGGCGGTCCGGGTGCCGAGCCTGGACGACATGCTCGGCGTGTTCGACGCCACGCTGCTGCTGTCGGCGTTCACCTTCGCCTTCATCGCCAGCGCCGAGACCTTGCTGTCGGCGGCGGCGGTGGACCGCATGCACCAGGGCCCGCGCACCCAGTACGACCGCGAACTGGCCGCGCAGGGCGTGGGCAACATGCTGTGCGGTTTGCTCGGCGCGTTGCCGATGACCGGGGTGATCGTGCGCAGTGCGGCCAACGTGCAGGCCGGCGCGGCGACGCGCGTGTCCACCATGCTGCACGCGGCGTGGCTGCTGGTGTTCGCGTTGCTGCTGCCGTGGCTGCTGCGGATGACGCCGGTGGCGTGCCTGGCCGGCATCCTGGTCTATACCGGGCTGAAGATGGTCAAGTTCGGGCAGGTGCGCGAACTGGCCGCCTACGGCCGCGGCACCGCCGCGATCTACCTGGCGACCACCTTCGCCATCGTCGCCACCGACCTGCTGACCGGCGTGCTGATCGGCTTTGCGTTGTCGCTGCTGCGGCTGGCGCTGCAGCAGTCGCGGCTGACGGTCGGGGTGCATGCGCACGAAGACGGTGCCGGCGCCGGTGCCGGCAAGCTGCGCCTGTCGCTGGAGGGCTCGGCCACGTTCCTGCGCGTGCCGACGATGGCGCGAACCCTGGAGCGGCTGCCGCCCAACACCGAGCTGCACCTGGACGTGGCGCGGCTGCGCCACGTCGACCACGCGTGCCTGGAGCTGCTGCGCGACTGGAGCCGCAACGCCGCGGCCCGCGGCTGCGCTCTGGTGGTGGACTGGAAGGAACTGGACCGGCGCGTGGAAGGGCAACGTGCGGCGTAGTCTGTGGTGTGGCCGGCAGTGCTTCCGCCTGGCCAGTCGACAACATCCTGTAGGAGCGGTTTCAACCGCGATGCGGGCAGGCGAGGCCGTCTAGCGACGGAAACTGTCGCGGCTGAAGCCGCTCCTACAGTGCAATCAGGCGGCGTTCCGCTAGCGGTTTCGACCGTGGCGAGCGCGGCAGGCGATGTCGGCGACGGAGATTGTCGTGGCTGAAGCCGCTCCTGCAATGCCGCAGGCGACGGCTTGGGAAGCACTGTAGGAGCGGTTTCAACCGCGACGAGCGCAGCGATAGGCTCCGGGTGTTAGCTGCTGTCGGGGCTGAAGCCCCCCTCCCACAACAGCAGGTTCCGGCTTGCGGAACGCCATTGTGGGAGCGACTTCAGTCGCGACGAGCGGAGCGGCGGACCTCGCGTGCCGCGCTGGTTGCCGGAGCCGATGTCCCCAGTCCCGCACCAACCGGCGCTCAAGGCTGTGGTGCAGGCAATGACGCGCGCGCCTGCCTGCGACTGCGCCGCTCAGCCCGGCGTCTTGTCCTTGTACCGGCACAGGTCGCGGATCGCGCACTGCGGACAGTCGGGCTTGCGTGCCTTGCACACGTAGCGGCCGTGCAGGATCAGCCAGTGGTGGGCATCGTGCAGGAACTGCGCCGGCACCCGCTTGAGCAGGGAATCCTCGACCGCGCGCACGTCCTTGCCCGGCGCCAGCCCGGTGCGGTTGGCGACGCGGAAGATGTGCGTGTCCACCGCCATGGTCGGTTCGCCGAAGGCGGTGTTGAGCACCACGTTGGCGGTCTTGCGGCCGACCCCGGGCAGCGCCTCCAGCGCGGCGCGCGAATGCGGCACCTCGCCGCCGTGCTGCTCGACCAGGATCCGGCAAGTGGCGATGACGTTCTTGGCCTTGGCGTTGAACAGGCCGATGGTGGAGATGTAGCGCTTCAGCCCGTCCTCGCCCAGTGCCAGGATCGCGGCCGGGGTGTTCGCCACCGGGTACAGGCGGCGGGTGGCCTTGTTGACGCCGACGTCGGTGGCCTGCGCCGAGAGGATCACCGCGATCAGCAGTTCGAACGGGGTGGTGTACTCCAGCTCGGTGGTCGGGCTGGGATTGAGTTCGGACAGGCGCGAGAACAGCTCCTGGATCTCGTCCCTGCTCAGCAGGCGTCCGCGCCGCGCTGGCGCTGGCGCGGTGGCGGTGGCGCTCATCGGCCACCCCGCTGCGCGGCCTTGGCCTTGGCCCGGGCCAGGATCGCCGCGGCCGCCGCCGGCAGGGCCGGCGCGCTCGGCGCGGTTGCTGTCGCCGCGGCCGGCACCGGTCCGGCGCGGCGCGCCTGGCGTGCCGCGGCGCGGCGTTCCAGCCGTGCGGCGCGCGCCCGGTAGCGCGCCCGCGCGGCCCAGGCCTCGCGCAGGCGCTGCTGCGCGGCGCGCAACTGCGCGCGCAGCTGCGGATGCGCCGGATCCAGGCGATCGTCGCCGGGATCGTCGCCGCGGTAGTCCATCAGGCCGCCGTCGATCGCGGCGTCCAGATCGTCGTCCAGGATCCAGCGCAGCAACTGCAGCGGCGTGGCGGGCGTAGGGGCGTGCGACATCGTGCGCGGGCTCAGCGGTTGCGGAAGTGCGGCCGGCGCCGCTCCAGGAAGGCGCGGGTGCCTTCGCGCATGTCCTCGCTGGAGAACAGCAGGCCGAACTGCGCGGTCTCGTACTCCAGCCCCTGTTCGATCGCGCTCTCGCCGCCGATCTGGATCGCGTCGAGGATGCCGCGCAGCGCCAGCGGCGCGGCCTCGGCCAGTTGCTGCGCCAGCTGCAGCGTGGTCGCGCGCAGTTCGGCGGCGGCCACCACCCGGTTGACCAGGCCCAGTTGCAACGCGCGCGCCGCGTCGATCGGCGCGCCGAGCAGGCACAGTTCCAGCGCCGCGGCGCGGCCGGCCAGCCGCAGCAGGCGCTGGGTGCCGCCGAAGCCGGGGATCAGCCCGAGGTTGATCTCCGGCTGGCCCAGGCGGGCGCCGTCGGCGGCCACGCGCAGGTGGCAGGCCATCGCCAGTTCCAGGCCGCCGCCGAGGGCGAAGCCGTTGACCATCGCCAGCACCGGCTTGGGCATGCGCTCGATCCGGCGCATCAGGCGCTGGCCCAGTTGCGAGAAGTCGCGGCCCTGCACCGGTGTCAGTTCGTTCATTTCGGCGATGTCGGCGCCGGCCACGAAGGCCTTCTCGCCGGCGCCGGTCAGCACCACCACGCGGATCTGCGGGTCGTCGGCGGCGGTGGCGAAGGCCGCATCCAGCGCCTGCAATACCTGGCGATTCAAGGCGTTGAGCTTGTCGGCTCGATTCACGGTGAGGATGCGGATCGCACCCTGGGTATCGGCGAGGACCGGCGTGCCGGACATGTGCATTCCTGGTTGTTAAAAAAAAGTAATGGGAACTCTGGGCGGGCCGCAGCAGTCAGAGCAGCGTCGTCGGTAGCGGTTATGCGTCGCGGCGGCTATCCTAACGCGTCATCTCAGGCGGCACGGGCCGCCCTGTGCCACCACCCTGGAGAATTGTTTGATGAAGTTGCGTTCTATTGCGGTCGCTGTCGCGGCCCTCGCCCTGAGCGGCAATGCGTTCGCCCAGGACACCTCGTCCGAGAAGGGCAAGCTGAGCTATTACTTCGGCTACGACTACGGCAACAACCTTGCCGAACTCACCGGCCGCGGCGAGCAGCTCGATATCAATGCGGTGGTGAAGGGCTTGCAGGACGCCTACGCCAAGAAGCAGCCGGCGGTCAGCGCCGACCAGCTGAAGCCGGCGGTGGAAGCGTTCCAGAAGCGCGAGCAGGCCCGCGCCCAGCAGGCCAAGGCCGACTACGAGAAGGCCGCTGCCGAGAACAAGACCAAGAGCGACCAGTTCATGGCCCAGAACAAGGCCAAGCCCGGCGTGCAGACGCTGCCCAGCGGCGTGCAGTACCGCGTGATCGAGGCCGGTACCGGCCCCAAGCCGACCCAGGCCAGCACGGTGCAGTTGGAAGTGGCCGGTCCGTATCCGTTCGGCCAGCGCCCGGCGCAGGCGCGCCCGGCGCAGCAGATCCCGGCGATCAAGGTCAGCGAAGTCGAGATGCAGGCCATGCGCGACACGCTGCTGCAGATGCCGGCCGGCTCCAAGTGGGAAGTGACCCTGCCGCCGGACAAGGCCTACGGCGCCGACCCGCGTACGCCGTTCCCGCCGAACGTGGCGGTGCAGTTCGAGATCAAGCTGGTCAGCGTCAAGTAAGCGCGCTGCTCCAGTGCACGACGATTGCGCCGGCAGCGATGCCGGCGCAATTTTTTTGGGCGGGCCACGACGGCGCCGACGAATCGCGCTAGGCTGGCAAGGTGTCGAATCCGATGGATCCCGTTCCGCATGCCCCGCTCACGCCCTGCATCGGTGTCTGCCGTCTCGATGCGCAGGGCCATTGCGTGGGCTGCCTGCGCAGCGGCGACGAGATCGCACGCTGGCGCGGCATGAGCGACGCCGAACGCCGCCGCTACATGGACGAGGTGCTGCCGGGCCGCGGCTGGTCGCCGTCGCCGGCGCAGCGTCTGGCCGAACGCGCGCATCTGCTGCGCGCGCTGTACCCGTTGCAGCGGCCGCCGGCGGGGCCGGGCTGGAACCACCACGAACTGCAGGACCTGCTGCCGGACGGCGCGCCGGTGGAAGCCGCGGTGCTGGCCGGCCTGGTGCCGCGCGCCGACGGCACCCACGTGCTGCTGACCCGGCGCACCGACAGCCTGCGCCACCACGGCGGCCAGGTCAGTTTTCCCGGCGGCCGCATCGAGGCCAGCGACGCCGACGCGGTGGCTGCGGCGCTGCGCGAGAGCGAGGAAGAGATCGCGTTGCCGGCGACGCAGGCCGAGCCGCTGGGCTACCTGGATCCGTTCGTCACCATCAGCGGCTTCCGGGTGATGCCGGTGGTCGCGGCGATCGATCCGCGCTTCGTGCCGCAGCCGCATCCGGGCGAGGTGGCGGAGGTGTTCGAGGTGCCGCTGGCCTACCTGATGGCGCCGGACAACCTGCGCAGCATCGAGACCGATTACCGCGGACGCCCGCGGGTCGTGCTGGAGTACGGCTGGCCCGGCCAGCGGATCTGGGGCGCGACCGCGGCGATCCTGCTCAACCTGCGCCGCCGACTGGAGCAAACCGCATGACCACCGCGTCTCTCGAATGGCACACCCTGGTCGAGGCGTCGGCGTTGGCCGCCGCGCTCGGCGATCCCGCGCTGCGGCTGGTGGATGCGCGCTTCGCGCCGGCGGCGCTGCTCGACCCCGCCGCCGCGGCGGCGGCGCGCCAGGCCTATCTGCAGTCGCACCTGCCCGGCGCGGTCTACGCCGATCTGAACACCGATCTGTCCGATCTCGGCCGTCCCGGCCTGGGCCGGCATCCGTTGCCGGACGCCGCGGCGTTCGCGCGCACCCTGGGCCAGTGGGGCATCGGCCCGCAGCACCAGGTGGTGGTCTACGACGCCGGCGACGGCAGCATGGCCGCGGCGCGGTTGTGGTGGATGCTGGGCCTGCTCGGCCATCGCCGTGTCGCCGTGCTCGACGGCGGCCTGGCCGAGTGGCGCCGGCTCGGCCTGCCGGAAACCGACACGGCCACTGCGCCGTCGCCGTTGCCGCCGTATCCGCAGACCTTCGACGCGGCGCGCATCGTCTCGGCCGAGGAGGTCGCCGCGCGCCTGCACGAGGCGCCGGGCTGGCTGCTCGATGCGCGCGCCGGCGAACGCTTTCGCGGTGAAGTGGAGCCGATCGACCCGCTGCCCGGCCACGTCCCCGGCGCGCTCAACCGGCCGCTGGCGCAGAACCTGCGCGACGGCCGCCTGCGCCCGGCGCAGGAACTGCGCGCGGAGCTGCAACCGCTGCTGCAGGGGCGCGATCCGCGCGAAGTGGTGCTGATGTGCGGCTCCGGCGTCACCGCCTGCCATCTGCTGCTGGCGCTGGAGCATGCCGGCCTGCACGGCGCGCGCGTGTATGCCGGCTCCTGGAGCGGCTGGATCGCCGATCCGGCGCGGCCGCGCGCCACCGGCTAGGCGCGCGGCATCGACACGGCGGACAGGCACGATGGTGGGCGACAGGGGGCGGACGCATGCGGTGGCGTGAGACTTGCGGGCTGGCGATGCTGCTGGGCCTGGCTGCCTGCGGCGACCGGCGTGCGGCGACCGATGGCGCCGATGCCTCGCCGCGTGCGCAATCGGCCACGCACTATCGTGAGGCGGTGCTGCACAGCCGTGCGCAGCGCGTGGCGACGCTGCGCGCGCCGTCGGGCTGGTTGAGCTACACCGGCTCCGGCCGCCTGCACGGCGGCGTGCACCAGGTCGGCAGCGCCGCCGGCAACGACGTGCAGTTGCCGGCCGGCCCGGCGCATCTGGGCGTGCTGCAGGTGGATCCGCAGCAGGGCGTGCATTTCCAGGCCGCGGCGGACGCGACGGTGCAGGTGAACGGCCAGCCGTTCCGCGGCGGCCGGCTGGAGACCGACACGGCGCATGGCACCCAGACCCGCCTGATGCTGGGCGCGCAGGAGTTCTACGTGGTGCGCACCGGCAACCTGTTCGGCTGGCGGTTCCGCGATCCGCAGGCGCCGGCGCGCGCGCGCTTCCGCGGCATCGACTATTTCCCGATCGATCCGCAGTGGCGGGTGGTGGCCGACTGGCATCCGCTGCCGGCGCCGCGGGCGATGGTGCTGCTGACCTCGATCGGCACGCCGCAGCCGCTGGCCTTGGTCGGCAGCGCCGAATTCGTGCTGCACGGGCGGCGCCATCGCCTGCAGGTCCTGCGCGACGGCGCCGGCCAGCGCCTGTTCCTGCCGTTCTCCGACCGCACCAGCGGCCGCGAGAGCTATGGCGGCGCCCGCTATCTGTTCGTGCCGCCGCCGCAGGGCGACCGCATCGTGCTGGATTTCAACCTGGCGCAGAACCCGCCGTGCGCGTTCACCCCGCACGTGGTGTGTGCGCTGGCGCCGGTGGGCAATCGCCTGGACGTGGCGGTGACGGCCGGCGAGAAGAACTACGTCGGCGCGCGCTGATATTTCGTAGGAGCGGCTCTTGTCCCCTTTTGCGGGATCAGCCGCGACCCGATTCGATCGGTGACGCCCGGTCGCGGCT
This sequence comes from Xanthomonas sp. NCPPB 901, assembly GCF_056725085.1. NCBI lineage: Bacteria > Pseudomonadati > Pseudomonadota > Gammaproteobacteria > Lysobacterales > Lysobacteraceae > Xanthomonas > Xanthomonas sp. NCPPB 901. Next base: position 1,864,752 of record NZ_CM161511.1, read on the forward strand.
GAAGCCGCTCCTGCGACGGGTCGCGATCACGCCGGTGGCGCATACGGCGCCAGCGCCACCGCCGCCAGCACCTGCGGCCACGGGAAGCGCGGCCCCGGATCCAGCTTGCGCTGTACCTGCCGCGTCGGATCGTCGCTGGCCGGTTCCAGGCTGCGGTCCAGCGCATCGTGCCCGGCGATGTGGCGCAGTTGCGGCAACTCCGCGCGCAGCTGCTGCAGCAGCCGGATCAGCGCCTGCAGTTGCGCCGGCGGGTAGGGCTCGGCCATCGCCTGGTGGCGCGAATCCAGCCACAGCGGATAACGGCCGCGATTGACCAGTTCGATACCCAGCGACTGCCGGTTGTAGCCGCGCACGTGGTGCGCGACGCGCTGCAGCGGCACGTAGCGGTGCACGCTGCCGTCGCGGTCGATGTAGAAATGGCCGCTGTTGCCGGTGCCTGACGGATACAGCACGCGCTCGCCGTACAGGCGCGCGCTGGCCAGGTCCGGCAGCTCGGTGCAGTGGATCACCGCCAGGGTGATGCTCTCCGGCGCGCGCTCCTCCAGCAGTCCGACGTAGGGCAGGGGCGCATCGTGGATCGGCAACGGCGAGGTGGGCGGCATGCGCGGATGCTAGCATTCGCCGATGACCCTGAATTCCGAAAGCCCGCTGGCGACCCTGCTGGCCACACTGCCGCGCGCCGGACGCGTGGAATGGATCGGCCTGCGCCCGGCGCGCGACGTGCCGATGCACGCAGTCGACGCCGCCGCGGCGCAGACCGGGGGCGGCCTGCACGGCGACCGCTACGCCGGCCGCAACGGCAAGCGCGGGGTGACCCTGATCCAGGCCGAGCACCTGCCGGCGATCGCCGCGCTGGCCGGTCACGCGGCGGTGGCGCCGGCGACCCTGCGGCGCAACGTGGTGGTCTCGGGCATTCCGCTGATCGCCCTGAAGGGGCGCCGCTTCCGCATCGGCGAGGTCGAGCTGGAAGGCGTCGCGCCGTGCGATCCGTGCTCGCGCATGGAACAGGCGCTGGGACCGGGCGGCTACAACGCCATGCGCGGCCACGGCGGCCTGTGCGCACGCATCGTGCAGGGCGGCACGCTGCGGTTGGGCGATGCGGTGGTGGCGCTGTGAGCCGCGGCCACTGCATCCTCTCGCACGGCTTCGAGAGCGGGCCGGACGCGATCAAGGTGACCGCGCTGGCCGAGGTCGCGCAGCGCCTGGGCTGGAGCCATTCGCGCCCGGACTACACCGACCTGGACGCGCGCCGCGACATCAGCCCGCTCGGCGACGTGCCGACCCGCCTGCAGCGCTTGCTGGAGCTGGCGCAGGCCGCGGCGCAGCGCGGGCCGCTGGTGCTGGCCGGTTCCAGCCTCGGCGCCTACATCGCCGCGCAGGTGTCGCTGCACGTGCCGGTGCGCGGCCTGTTCCTGATGGTGCCGCCGACGCGGATGGGCCACCTACCGGCGCTGGACGCGGCACCGGTGCCGACCTCGGTGGTGCACGCCTGGCGCGACGAACTGATTCCCGCCGGCGAGGTGATCGCCTGGGCGCAGGCGCGCGCCGCGCGGCTGCTGCTGGTCGACGACACGCATCGCCTGGGCGAGCACGTGGCGACCTCGGCGCAGGCCTTCGCCGAGCTGCTGGAGCGCCTGTGAGCGCGTCCGACGCGTTGTCGGTGCGCGCCGCGCGGCCGGCCGACGCGGCGGCGATCGAGGCGCTGACCCTGGTCGCGTTCTTCCGCGTCGCGCACAGCCGCCACGACGAGCAGGACATCATCGAACGGTTGCGCGCCGATGGCGCGCTGACCCTGTCGCTGGTGATCGAGCACGAGGGCTATGTCGTCGGCCATGTCGCGGTGTCGCCGGTGAGCCTGTCCGACGGCAGCCGCGGCTGGTACGGCCTGGGGCCGCTGTCGGTGGGGCCGGGCCACCAGCGCCAGGGCCTGGGCGCGCGGCTGGTGCGCGAGGCATTGGCGCAGTTGCAGGCGCTGGGCGCGGCCGGCTGCGTGGTGCTGGGCGAGCCGGCGTACTACGCGCGCTTCGGCTTCCGTCCGGAGCCGGGGCTGACCCTGCCGGGCGTGCCGGTCGAGGCGTTCCAGGCGCTGGCCTTCGGCGAGCGCCTGCCGCCGATGGCCGAGGTGACCTACCACCCGGCGTTCCTGTCCGCTTCCTGAGCCATCGCGGCGCGACGTCGCCCGTCAGGGGCGGGGTGCGCTAGCATCGCCGCGCGCCCCCCTCGAGGATCCACGCCGATGCGCCATTGATGCCGCCGTCTTCGCGACGGCCTTCGTCCCACCTGCCGAGCGATCGGTGGGCACGACCGGCATCCATGGAGGTTCCCATGACGCATCCGCTGCTTTTGCTGGACAGCGCGACGCATGTCCTGCCCGATGGCAGGATCCTGTTTTCCGATCTGCACTTCGCGCTCGACGCGCGCCGCACCGGCCTGGTGGGGTGCAATAGCGTCGGCAAGAGCGTGTTCGCGCGCTTGCTGGCCGGCGAGTTGACGCCCAGCGCCGGGCGCTGCGTGCGCCACGGCCGCCTCCACTACGTGCCGCAGCAGATCGCGCCGCCAGCGCATGCCACCGTCGCCGACCTGGCCGGGGTGGGCGCGGCGCTGCGGGCGCTGGCGCGGATCGAGGCGGGCAGCGGCGACGCGGCCGACTTCGATGCGCTCGGCGAGCGTTGGGACCTCGCCCAGCGCTTGCAGGCGCAGCTGCACGCGCACGGCCTGGGCGGGTTGCCGCCGCAACGCCTGGCCGCCACGCTCAGCGGCGGCGAAGCGATGCGGGTGGCGTTGATCGGCGCCTGGCTGGCCGATGCCGATGCGCTGATCCTCGACGAACCGACCCTGCACCTGGACGCGGCGCAGCGGCAGCGCCTGCGCGAAGCGCTGCAGCGCTGGCCGGGCGGCCTGCTGGTGATCAGTCACGATCCGTTGCTGCTGCAGGACATGCAGCGCACGCTGGAGCTGTCGCCCGGCGGGCTGCGCGACTACGGCGGCGACTACGCGTTCTACCTGCAGTGCCGGGCACGCGAGCGCGACGTCGCGCAGGCCGAACTGGCCCGGCACAAGCTGCAGCATGCGCGCGACAACCCCGCCTGGCAGGCGCAGCACGAGCGACAGCAGCGGCGCAGCGCGCGCGGCCGGCAGCAGGCCGGCGTGGCCAACCAGGCGCCGGTCCTGCTCGGCCGGCAGAAGCAGCGCAGCCAGGAGAGTGCCGGCAAGCGCGTGCGCGACCACCAGGCGACGCAGGCGCGCACCCTGGCGCGCATCGCCGCGGCGGCGCGCCAGGTGCAGCCCGACGTGCCGGTGGCGCTGTTCGCGCCGCCGCCGGCCGATGCGGCGACCCGGCGCCTGGTCGAGTTGCAGGCGCTGCGGTTGCCGTTCGCGCCGGCGACGCGGCAGCCGCTGGATCTGGTGGTGCAGGGCGGCGCACGGATCGGCGTGGTCGGGGCCAACGGCAGCGGCAAGTCGACCCTGCTGCGCGCGTTGGCCGGGCACGTGCAGGCACTGTCCGGCAGTTGCCGGGTGCGCGCGGCCAGCGCCTATCTGGACCAGTCGCTGACGCTGCTCGATCCGGCCGCCACCGCGCTGGCACAGGTGCAGGCCGCAGCGCCCGGCATCGCGCTGGCCGACCTGCGCACGCGGCTGGCCTTGCTCGGCCTGGACGCGCAACGCATCGGCGTGCCCTGCGCCCGACTCAGCGGCGGCGAACGGCTGAAGACCGCGCTGGCCTGCGCGCTCTACCGCACGCCGCCGGCGGAGCTGCTGTTGCTGGACGAGCCGGACAACCACCTGGACCGCGAGGCCCGCGACGCGCTGCGTGCGGTGTTGCTGCAGTATCCCGGCGCGCTGCTGGTGGTGTCGCACGATGCGGCATTCCTCGACACGCTGGGCCTGCAGCAGCGCTTGCAGGCCGATCCCGAGGCGTGGCGGCTGACGCCATGGTGAGTGGCGTGCGCTGCCGTCGACGGGGTCGGCCGCCGGGCATTGCGCGGCGAGCTGGGGAGGGCACTGACAGCGTCAGCGCCCTCGCCGCGATGATCTGCGCAGCCTGCAGCCTGCAGCCTGCATCGGTCCGTGCCGCGGTCGACGTTGTGCGTCGCAGGGCGGCGCGACGGCCGCCGCTCAGGCATCGGTGGAACGGCTCACGGCCTCCCAAGCCGCGATGTCCGCCTTCAGGCGGTCGAGCTTGTCACGCACCAGGCCCAGGGCGTCGCTACCCAACAACAGATGTGCAGGCGGTGCAGGCGCGTCGATCAACGCTAGCATGGCCTGGGCGGCCTTGGCCGGGTCACCGAGCTGGCGGCCGCTCTTGGCCTGGCGGGCGTCGCGGATCGGATCGAACAGCGGATCGTAGTCGGCGATGCTGCGCGGCGTCCTGACCATCGAACGGCCCGCCCAGTCGGTGCGGAACGACCCCGGCGCCACCGCCGTCACGTGGATGCCCAGCGCGGCGACCTCCTGTCCCAACGCTTCGGAAATGCCCTCCAGCGCGAACTTGCTGCCGCAGTAGTAGGCGATGCCGGGCATGGTGATGAAGCCGCCCATCGAGGTGATGTTGACGATGTGCCCGCGGCGTCGTTGACGCATGGCGGGCAGCACCGCCTTCATCATCGCCACCGCGCCGACCACGTTGACGTCGAGTTGGTGACGCAGGGCCTCCAGCGGGGATTCCTCCAGGATCCCTTCGTGGCCGTAGCCGGCATTGTTGACCAGCACGTCCAGCGGCCCGACCGTGGCTTCGATCTCGGCGACGATGCCGGGAATGGCCTCGACGTCGGTGACGTCCAGCACACGGGCGACCGCCCCGGCGCCGAGCGCCTCGAACTCCTGCCGCGCCTGCGCGCTGCGCACGGTGCCGACGACGCGATGTCCGGCCGTCAGCGCCGCTTGAGCCAGCGCGCGGCCGAGGCCGCTGCTGACGCCGGTGATGAGCAAGGTTTTTTGCGGTGCCATGGCCCGCTCCTGAGGGGATGAGCGGCGAATGATGCGATGATCAACGCGCCGCTCCGATGCCGCGATCTCTGCAATCCTTGCCTGTTTCTATGACTGCCGTCGCCAGTTCCGTCGACTTGCTGCGTGCCCTGGCACCGCAGGAGGGCTACAACCTGACCGCATTGCCGGATGTCCGGGTGCTGCGTTCGGACCGGCCGCTGACCGATACGCCGGTGCTGTACGACCCGGGCATCGTCATCGTCTGCCAGGGCGCCAAGCGCGGCCATTTCGGAGAGTCGGTGTTCGTCTACGACGAGCAGCACTATCTGTCCGTCGCCGTCCCGGTGCCCTTCACCATGCAATCCGACGGCAGCGCGGAGCGTCCGTTGCTGGCGCTGTACCTGCACCTGGACTTCCAGCTCGCGGCCGGGCTGCTGGTCGAGCTCGACCAGGCCGGTCCTGTGCCGCTGGCGCAGGCGCCGGCGAGCATGCTGTCCAGCCCGATGGACGACAGCATGCGACAGACCGTGCAGCGCCTGCTGCAGGCGCTGAGCCACCCGCTGGACGCGGCGATCCTCGGCCGCGCACTCGTGCGCGAGCTGTACTTCCGCGTGCTGACCGGGCCGCAAGGCCACGGGCTGCGCGCGGCCTTGGCGCAGCAAGGCCACTTCGGCCGCATCGGTCGTGCCCTGCAGCGCATCCACCGCGATCATGCCCGGCGGCTAGACGTCGCGCAGCTGGCGCGCGAGGCGGGGATGAGCACGCCCTCGTTCCATGCGCATTTTAAGGCGGTGACCCAGGTCGCGCCGATGCAGTACCTGAAATCGATCCGCCTGCACCAGGCGCGGCTGCTGATGGCGCGCGAGGGCATGACCGCCGCGGCCGCCGGTCACGCGGTCGGCTACGAGAGCGCGTCGCAGTTCACCCGCGAGTTCAAACGTCTGTTCGGCCGGCCGCCGATGGCGGAGGCACGGCGCATGCGCGCCGACTTCGCGGTGCCGCCGGCCATGGCCGGCGCGGCATTCGTCGCCTCGCATTGAGCGATGCGGTGCGCACCACGGCTACGGAGTGCGCGTCTGCAGCGTCAGCTGTCCCATCGCGGCGCGGGATCGGTCGCGAGGCGAGCGACGGCGGGCGAGGGCGCTGCGCCAGGTGCACGAGGCCGCTGACGGCCGCGGCGCACACTGCGCTATGGCACCGCGCAGCAAGCAGGGGCGCACGGACCCTGTGGTATTCTGCGCGCCGTTGCGGTGCCGTGCGTTCGCGCGCTCACCGCCGATCCGCGGCCGCGGCCGCGGCAACGCCGGATCCGGCGCTGCGATGCGCCACGCGCGCGGCGTCCGCCGTGCCTCCCTCCCGTCCGTCCTGGTCCGCCTTCCGTGAAATTCTTCGTCTCCTGCGCCAAGGGCCTGGAATACCTGCTTGTCGATGAACTGCTCGCGCTCGGCGTGGCGCAGGCCACCGCCACCGTCGCCGGGGTCAATGCCGAAGGCACCCTGCAGGACGCGCAGCGCGCTGTGCTGTGGTCGCGCCTGGCCAGCCGCGTGCTGTGGCCGTTGCAGTCCTTCGACTGCCCCGACGAGGCGGCGCTGTACGCAGGCGTGGCGGCGCTGCCGTGGCGCAACCATCTGGCGCCGCAGCACACCCTGGCGGTGGACGCGCATGTGTCCGGCACCGGCATCACCCATGCGCGCTTCGCCGCGCAGCGGGTCAAGGACGCGGTGGTGGACACGCTGCGCGGCGAGGGCCTGGAGCGGCCGTCGGTGGACGTGGAGCACCCGGACCTGCGCCTGAACCTGTCGCTGCGCAAGGGCCGCGCCACCCTGTCGGTGGACCTGGGCGGCGGCTCGCTGCACCGGCGCGGCTGGCGCCAGGCGCAGAACGAGGCGCCGCTGAAGGAGAACCTGGCCGCGGCGGTGCTGCTGCGCGGGCAGTGGCCGGCGCTGTACGCGCAGGGCGGCGGGCTGCTGGATCCGATGTGCGGCAGCGGCACGCTGCTGATCGAAGGCGCGCTGATGGCCGCCGATGTCGCGCCGGGCCTGCTGCGCGGCGAGCTGGCGGCGCAGCAGCGCGGCGACACCGATGCCGACGCCGCGCCGAGCCGCTGGCTGGGGTTTGACCTGGCGGCCTGGCGCACGCTGCTGGCCGAGGCGCGGGCGCGTGCCCAGGCCGGTCGCGCGGCGTTGCGGCCGGTGCTGTACGGCAGCGACATCGACCCGCACGCGCTGCGCGCGGCGCGCGAGAACGCGCAGGCCGCCGGCGTGGCCGAGGCGATCGCCTTCGCCGTGCACGACGTCGCCGACCTGCGCGCGCCGGCGCAGGCGCTGGGCACGGTGGTGTGCAATCCCCCCTACGACGAGCGCCTGGCCGCCGACGCGGCGCTGTACCGGCGCCTGGGCGATGCGCTCAAGCGCGCGGTGCCGCAGTGGCGCGCCAGCCTGCTGTGCGGCAGCGACGAACTGGCCTATGCCACCGGCCTGCGCGCGGCCAAGAAGTACCAGATGTTCAACGGCGCGCTGGAATGCCCGTTGATCGTCTGCGACCCGATCGCGGTCGCGCTGCGCGCGGGCGCCGCCGAGGCGCCGCGCGCGCTCAGCGACGGCGCGCAGATGGTCGCCAACCGCCTGCGCAAGAACCTGCGCAAGTTCAAGACCTGGCGCACGCGCGAGCGGATCAGCTGCTACCGCGCCTACGACGCCGACCTGCCGGAGTACGCGGCGGCGATCGACGTGTACCAGGAAGACGGCGGCCAGGCGCGCACCTTCCTGCACGTGCAGGAGTACGCGGCACCGGACAGCATTCCCGATGCGGACGTGCGCCGCCGCCGCAACGAACTGCTGGCGGCCGCGCGCGAGGTGTTCGCGGTGCCGGCCGAACAGGTGGCGCTGAAGACCCGCGAACGCGGCAAGGGCGGCAGCAAGTACGGCCGCTTCGAGCAGCGCGGCGAGTTCCTGGTGGTGCGCGAGCACGAGGCGCTGCTGCGGGTGAACCTGTTCGACTACCTGGACACCGGGCTGTTCCTCGACCACCGTCCGCTGCGCGGGACGATGGCGCGGCAGGCGCGCGGCAAGCGCTTCCTCAACCTGTTCTGCTACACCGGGGTGGCCAGCGTGCAGGCGGCGGTGGCCGGCGCCGATTCCACCACCAGCGTGGACCTGTCCGGCACCTACCTGCAGTGGTGCGCCGACAACCTGGCGTTCAACGGCAAGGGCGGCGCCCAGCACCGGCTGGTGCAGGCCGATGCGCTGAGCTGGCTGGAGGCGGAGAAGAACCGTTACGACGTGATCTTCTGCGACCCGCCGACCTTCTCCAACTCCGCGCGCGCCGAGGATTTCGACATCCAGCGCGAGCACGTGCGGCTGTTGCGCGTGGCGGTGGCGCGGCTGATGCCCGAAGGCGTGCTGTACTTCTCCAACAACTTCCGCCGCTTCAAGCTCGACGAGAACGCGCTGGCCGAGTTCGCCGTATGCGAGGAGATCAGCGCGCAGACCATCGATCCGGATTTCGAGCGCAACCCGCGCATCCACCGCGCCTGGCGGTTGCAGCGGCGCTGAGGCGCGTCGCGCCGGTTGCCTCGTAGGAACAGCGTGGCTCAGCCGTCGCGGTGCTGCGCCTTGCCGCGTTGCGGCGGGTCCTGGTCCGCCTCGCGTTCGTTCCAGTACGCCTGGATCTGCAGGATCTGCGGCAGGATCGCCTCGAACAACTGCACCAGGCGCGGTTCGAACTGGCTGCCGGACTTGTCGCGGAACAGCGCCAAGGCCTGTTCCAGCGGCCACGGGTCCTTGTACGGGCGCGGCGAGGTGAGGGCGTCGAACACGTCGGCCAGCGCCACGATCCGTGCCGATTCGGGAATCTGCGTGCCGGACAGTCCGGCCGGGTAGCCGCCGCCGTCCCAGTGCTCGTGGTGGTACAGCGCGACCTCGGCGGCGAGGCGGAACAGCGGCGCGCCGCTGCGGCTGAGGATGTCGTAACCGATCCGAGGGTGCTGCTTCATCACCTGCCATTCGTCCGCGTCCAGCGGACCGGGCTTCTTCAGCACCGCGTCGGGGATGCCGATCTTGCCGGTGTCGTGCATCGGCGCGGCCTGCTCCAGCAGGTCGGCGTCCTCGCGCGACCAGCCGGCGGCCAGCGCCAGCGTGCGGGCGTAGGCGGCCATGCGCCAGATATGCGTGCCGGTGTCCGAGTCGCTGTAGTGGCCGGCCATGCCCAGCATCTCGATCGCGTCGCGGTGGCTGTCGGCCAGGCTGGTGGCGCTGACCAGCGACAGGTGGGTGCGCACCCGTGCGCGCAGGATGCTCGGCGAGTACGGCTTGGTGATGTAGTCCACGCCGCCGGCGTCGAAGCCGATGCTCTCGTCGGTATCCTTGTCCTTGGCGGTGACGAAGATGATCGGGATCGCCGCGCTGCGCTGATCGTCCTTCAGGGTGCGGGCGAGGGTGTAGCCGTCGACGTCGGGCAGGTCGACATCGAGCAGGATCAGCGACGGGCGGTGCTTGGCCACCCCACGCAGGGCTTCGGCGCCGTTCTTGGCGAACACCAGCGTGTAGTCGTCACGCAGGAGCTGCCGGATCAGGGCCAGGTTGCTGGGTTCGTCGTCGACGCAGAGGATGCACGGCTGGGGCATGGTGGGTTTCCGTCGGACACGCGCCGCCGCGCGGGCGGCGCACTTTCAAACGCCTGCATCGGCCAGCCAGCGCCTGACTTTAGCCTCGGCCTCGCGAAAGGAAAAATTCTCCAGCAACCGCTGCAGTTCGGTGGCCTGCGCTGCCGGCAGGGCCCGGGCCAGTTGCCGCATCGTCTGGTCGATGCGGTCCGCATCGTCGCTGTCCAGCACCTGCAGCACCTGCTGCCAGGACGCCTGCAGCGCCGTCGGGTCGGGGGCCGCGTCGCTGGCGGAGGCCACGGGGGCCGCCAGCGACGCGGTGGCCTCGGCGAAGTGCCGCACCTCGGCGGCGGTGGCGGCCATCGCCGCCGCCAGCGCGACGATCTCCGCCTCGGCCTGCGCCGGTGTGCTGCTCAGGCGCTCCTCCAGCGCCGCGCTGGCGCCGCTCAGCGCCGGCAGCGCCAGCGATCCGGCCGACCCGCGCAGCTTGTGCACCAGCGAGATGGCCTCGGCGGGCCGCTGCTGCTCGAGCAGCAGGCGCACGTTTGCGGCCGGATCGGGATGCTCCTGCAGCAGCTTGAGCAGATAGCGCCGGTACGGATCGCGCTCGCCCCACAGGCGCAGCGCCTGCACGGTGTCGAGCAGGGCGGGGTCGGTGGCCGGCCAGTCGCCCGGCGGCAGCGCCGGTACCTGCGCGGCGAGCGGCAGCGCGGCCAGGCCGGGCGGCAGGAACTGGCGGATGATCGCGATCAGTTCCTCGACCTGGAACGGCTTGGCAATGAAGCCGTTCATGCCGCTGGTCAAGGCCAGCTCCTGCTGCTGGCGATAGGCGCCGGCGGTGAGCGCGATCACCGGCACCGCGGTCAGTTCCGGGTCGGCGCGCAGCTGGCGGGTGGCCTCGTAGCCGTCCATGGTCGGCATCTGCACGTCCATCAGCACCACGTGGAAGCGACCGGGGTCGCGACGCAGCCGCTGCAGCGCCTGCACGCCGTTCTGCGCGAGCTCGACCACCGCGCCTTCGCTTTCCAGGATGCGTTGCGCGACTTCGCGGTTGATGTCGCTGTCGTCCACCACCAGCAGCCGCGCCCCGGCCAGGCGCGCGCCGCCGTCGCCGGCCAGCGGCAGCGCGGGTGCCTCGCCGCGGCGCCGTGCCAGCAGCGCCGCGATGGTGCGCTGCAGCGCCGAGGCGGTGACCGGCTTGGTCATCACCGCGTCCACGTCGGCCACGCCGCCCTGCTGTTCCTCGAGCAGGCGCCGCTCGTAGGCGGTGACCATGACGATGATCGGCTGCCGGTCCGGCGCCGATTGCGCGCGGATGCGCTGGGCCACGCTCAGCCCGTCCAGGTCGGGCATGCGCCAGTCCAGCAGGATCACGTCGAACTCGGCGCGCTCGGGCGCGGCCGCGGCCAGCGCCGCGTTGCCGCCGGAGACCGCTTCCACCTGCCAGCCGAAGCCGTTGGCGATGTCGGCCAGGCTGCGCCGCACCAGGTCGTGGTCGTCGGCGATCAGCACCCGCCGCGCCTCCGCCGGCGCGGCGTCGGCATCCGGCGCGGGCGCCACCGCGAAGGCGATGACGAAGTAGAAATCGCTGCCCTGACCGGGCGCGCTCTGCACCTCCAGTTGCCCGCCCATCAGTTCCACCAGGCGCCGGCTGATGGTCAGGCCCAGACCGCTGCCGCCGTAGCGACGGCTGGTGGAGGTGTCGGCCTGCAGGAACGGCGAGAAGATCAGGCTCTGCTTTTCGCGCGGGATGCCGATGCCGGTGTCGCGCACCGAGAACAGCAGCTTGAGCGTGCCCGGGTCGGCGCCGGGGAAGGCGCGCACCGACAGCGCCACCTCGCCCTGTTCGGTGAACTTGATGGCGTTGCCGACCAGGTTGATCAGCACCTGGTTCAGGCGCAGCGCATCGCCGCGCAGCCAGCGGCAGCCCGGCGGCAGCGGCTCGACGATCATCTCCACCGGCTTGGCGCTGGTCGCCGAGGTCATCAGCGCGGCGATGTTCTCCAGCAGCTGGTTGAGGTCGAACGGCGCCGATTCCAGGTCGATGCGCCCGGACTCGATCTTGGAGAAGTCGAGGATGTCGTTGATGATCTCCAGCAGCGCGCGCGCCGACACTTCGATCTTCTGGATCATGTCCTGCGCCGCCTGCGACAGCTCGCTGTGCCGCAGCAGGTACAGCATGCCCAGGATCGCGTTCATCGGCGTGCGGATCTCGTGGCTCATGTTGGCCAGGAAATCGCTCTTGGACTGGTTGGCGGTTTCGGCCGCGTCGATCGCCAGGCGCAGCTCGCGCTCGTGGCGCTTCTGCTCGGTCAGGTCGACGGCGATGCCGAGATAGCCGATCACCCGCTCGTCGTCGTCGCGCAGCGTGCTCAGCGTGAGCAGTACCGGAAAGGCGTGGCCGTCCTTGCTCAGGTAGGTCCATTCGCGGGTGTCGCTGCGCCCCAGCGTGGACAGCGCCGCCACCGATTCGAACGCCGGTTGCACCGCCATGCCCGACTGCGCGGCCATGCGCTCGGCGCGCGCGCTCAGTTGTTCCGGGTCCAGGAACAGCCCGGTGGCCTTGCGTCCGATCAACTCGTGCGCGGCGTAGCCGAGCAGGGTCTCGGCGGCGGGATTGAACAGGGTGATGACGCCGTCCGGGTCGGTGGCGACGATCGCGTAGCCGGCATTGGCCAGGATCGCGCGCTGCAGCGCCGAATAGGTCACCAGTTCGTTGGTGCGCTCGGCCACCTGCTGTTCGAGCGTGGCGTTGAGTTCCAGCACCCGCGCCTGCGCGCGCACCCGTTCGGTGACGTCGTGCAGCAGGTGCGAATGGCCGAGGGGGGCGCCGCCCATTCCGACGATCGGCGAAACGCTGGCGAGCACGCTGACCGTGTGGCCGTCGCGGTGGCGCAACTCGCGCACGCCGTCGCCGCTGTCGACGGGAGCGTGGATCTGCGCGCCCAGCAGTTGCTGCAGCGGCTGGCCGATGGCCTGCTCTGGCGTATAGCCGAAGATGCGCATGGCCGCGGGGTTCCAGTGGGTCACCCGGCCGTGCAGGTCTTCGGCGACGATCGCCTCGCTGGTGCTGGCGACCAGGGCGGCCAGTTGGCTCTGTTCGCGCAGGATCGCGTCGCGGCGGCGCCGGCTGGTCAGGAACACGTACAGCAGCGCGGCGAGCAGCAACGCGATGCCGGCGGACAGCCCGCCGGCCAGCAGCGGCGAGACCTGGTCGAGCGAGCGCACGAAGCCCGGCGTGGCTTGCGCGTCGAGCCGCCACTGGCGGCCGTAGACCTGCAGGGTGCGTTCGGCGGTCGGCCCGCCGGCCAGGATCGGCGTGGCGTCGTCGCGGTAGAACGGCTGTGCCGGGTTCTGGCTGTCGGCCAGGCGCAGGCGCAGCGCGTTGCTGTGGTCGTCGGAGGAGGCCAGCACCTCGGCGATGTTCAGCGGTGCGTAGGCCCAGCCGCTGGTGGCCTGCCAGCGTTGTTCCGCGGTCTGCAGCGGCAGGCCTTCGCGGTACACCGGCAACAGCAGCAGGAAACCGCCCTGGCCCAGTCCCGGTGCCTGTACCAGGCGGATCGGCGCGGTGATGGTGGGCACGCTCGAGCGCGCCGCGGCGATCGCCGCCGTCCGTCGCGCCGGCTCGGAGGCGATGTCGAAGCCTTCTGCGGACGCGTTGGACCGTGCCGGCTGGATGTAGACGATGACGAAGCGGTCGCCCTCGTGCGGGGCCAGCTCGCCGATCCGCAGCGACGGCGCGCCATCGGCGCGGGCCTGCTGCAGGAACGCTGCCTCGTCGGCGCGCGGTACCCGCTGGATGTAGCCGAAGCCGCGTACGCCGGGGAATTCGCGCAGGTACTCGCGCGAGGCGCTGTAGCGGGCGAAGCGCTCGCGCGAGATGCGCTCGCCGCCGGCGGCGATCACCGCGCCGCGCGTGCCGCGCAGGCCGTGCTCGTACATGTCCAGGCGTTGCCGCAGATCGCTGGCCACGTGCGAGGCCAGTTGGTCGAAGCGCACCTGCGCCTGCGCGCGGTTGCGTTGCTGCACGCCGCGCGCGATCAGCAGCGCGGCGATCAGGCCGATGGCCAGCACGGCCAGGGCGGCGAGCCGCGCCAACCGCACAGGGCCGGCGGCGGGTGTCCGGCGATGTTTCGACATGCTCCCCCTTCCTCTGGCACCGCGCGTTCGGCACGCGCATCGGCTTTCCCCTGACCGGTTGCGGGATGGCGTTCACAGCGGTGGCGCAGGTCCCGCGGGTCGTTCCGCAACGCTAGCGCGGGCGGCACGGCCGCGCCAGCCCTGCAGGCCGGACCGCCGAGGCGCATCTACACCTTGCAGCGTGGGTGGCACGGTGCGCCGTGGCGCGCGATGCGCGACACCGGCTGTCCGCGTCGCGTCGTGCGTCGGCGCCTGAGCGGCCATCGCGCAGCGCAGTGCATCCTTGCCAGGCACGCTCAGCCAAGCAGCGTGACGGCAGCGTGCAGCGCCAATCCGATCAGTCCGCCGACCAGGGTGCCGTTGAAGCGGATGTACTGCAGGTCGCGGCCCACGCTCAGTTCCAGTTGCTCGACCAGGTGGCGTTCGTCCCAGCCCTTCACGGTCTGCGCGATGTGTTCGGTGACGCCGCTGCGCAGGCGCTGGGTCAGCCGCTCGGCACCGCCGAGCAGGTGCTGGTTGAGCGCCTCGCGCAGGGCCGGATCCTGCGACAGCGACTGGCCGAGCGCGCCGAGGGCGCGCTGCAGGTGCTGCACCAGCGCGCCGTCCTGCCGCGACAGGTCTTCGCGCAGTGCAGCATGGATCTGGTCCCACAGGCCCTGCACGTACTCCTGCACGCCGGGGTGCTCGATCAGCCGTTGCTTCAGCGCCTGCACCTTGGCCGCGGTGGCCGGGTCGGCGCGCAGCCGCTGCACGTAGCCGCCGAGCCAGCGCTCGTAGTCCTGGCGCAGGGGGTGCTGCGGCTGCGACAGCACGTCCTGCAGTTCCTCCAGCAGCGCGTGCGCCAACCGCTCGGCGAGGGTGTCGGCGATGCCTTCGACCGGCTTCACCCATTCCACGGTGCCGACCAGCTTGGGCCATTCGCGCCGCGCGTACTTGACGATCATCGCCGACACCCGCTGCTTGACCGCGGCATCGTCCAGGTGCCGGCCGAGCCGGGTCAGCGCTTCGTCGAGCAGCGCCTGGTGGCGGCCGTCGGCGGTGAGCAGGCCGAGGAGTTCGCCGGCGGTGGCGGCGGCGTCCCAGTCGCGCAGCCGCGCCACCACGAAGCCATGGATGCGGCGCCGTACCGCCGCCTCGTCCAGCAGGTCCAGCGCCTGCAGCGCCCAGCCGCGGGCGAGGTCGGCCAGCCGCGCCGACTGCGCCGGTTCGGCCAGCCACTGGCCCAGCCGCGCCGCGGGATCGAAGGCGCTGAGCTTGGCCAGCAGCGCGCCCGGTTCCAGGAACTGATCGCGCACGAACACCGCCAGGCTGTCGGCGATGCGCGCCTTGCCGTGGGGGATGATCGCCGTGTGCGGAATCGGCAGGCCCAGCGGATGCCGGAATAGCGCCACCACCGCGAACCAGTCGGCCAGCGCACCGACCGTGGCCGCTTCGCAGAAGGCGCCGACCCAGGCCCACACGCCGTGCAGGCCCATCGCATGACTGAGCAGGAAGCCGCACAGCATCGCCAGCAGCAACAGGACCGCCAGCAGCTTCATCCGCCGCAGCTGCGCGCGGCGCGGATCCGGCGCCAGGGTAGGGGAGGAGGGCACGCTCATGCGGCCGAGTCTACGCAGTGCGCGGTGAGCGCGGTTGCATGGACACGGCAGCCCCGGCGGCGGGCCGTCCGTGGCGTCGCGCCGGCGTGCGCGCCGGCGCCGGGCACGGTGCTACGGCCGCCCGTGGTCTTCGTCCGAACGTGTTGTCGCTGGCCCAGCACGTCTGAGGGCGGTGCGCGGCATCGGCCGCGCCACGGGCGTGGATCAGTCCGGCAACTGCGCGCGCAGCGCCGCCACTTCCTCGCGCAGCGCCTGGTTCTCGGCTTCGAGTTCGGCCACGCGCCGGTGGAGCGCGGCGGTTGCGTCGGCGTCCGCGTCCGGCGCGGGGGCCGGTGCCGAGACGTCGCTGTCGGCGGCGTCCGCCGGCGCGGGCTTGGGCTTGCGCTTGGATTCGCGGGCGCGCTTGGCGGCCTGCTTCAGTTCGTCCTTGCCGGCCATGGCCGCGGCGCGCTGTTCCTCCTCGGGCAGGCTGGCCACCGCGGCGGCGGCATTGATCGAGATCGCGCCGGACTTGACCGCTTCCACCACCTCGGCGGCGGCCTGCTTCTGGATCTTCTCGATCTGCACCACCTGGCTGTTGCTGAGCCGCGCCACGCGCGCCAGTTCGGCGCGGCTCAGCGGCGCCGGCGCGTCGGCCCACGGCGGCGTCTCGGTGTCGTGGGCGGCCTCGGCGGCGGCATCCGCGGCGGCGACGTCGGCCGCGGGTGCTTCCGCGGCGGCCGCGCTGGCGCGCCGCTCGGCCAGGATCTCGCGCTTGCGCAGCGCCAGCACGCCGCGCTGGAAATCGGAGACGCTGCGCCGGCCCAGGTGCTGGTCGATCATCCACAGGTGCACGTCCTGCAGCGACTGGAAGCGGGTGTTCTGCACGGTCTGGAACGGCAGGCCGTGCTTCTGACAGATGCCGTAGCGGTTGTGCCCGTCGACCAGGATGTCGCCCCACAGCACCAGCGCGTCGCGGCAGCCCTCGGCCAGCAGGCTGCGTTCCAGGGCGGCGTATTCGTCGGGGGTCAGCGGATCGATGTAGGCCTTGAGGTCTTCTTTGACGACGATGTTCATCAATGGGGCGGCACGGCGTGGCTCGGGGGGCGGCATTGTAGAGGCCGGGAATCGGGAGCGGGGAATCGGGAATGGCAACAGCATGTGCCGCGGAGGCATCGCGCGGGTGGTCCGCGCATGCAGCGCTTTCCGATTCCCTCTTCCCGTTTCCCCATTCCCGGCATCACCCCACCACCACCTCGCTGATCTGCATCACCGGCGTCAGGTCGGTGTAGTTCTTGATGTCGCCGAGGATTTCCTCCGCGTGCGGGCCGAAGCCGGCCTGGAAGGCCTCTACCGAGTCGCTGAAGATGTGGCACATGCCGACGTAGGTCGGATCGCTGCCGGGGGTGCCGCCGGACAGGCCCCTGTCCACGGTGTAGCGGAGGCAGGCGGCGCCCATGCGTGCCTGCAGCAGCGGCATGTGCGTGTCGCGGTAGTAGGCATGGTCGAAACGGGCGCCTGGCGTGTACGGATACATCACGCTGACCTTGATCATGGAGCGGCTCCTGTGGCGGCGGTGGACCCCGGCCGGGTGCCGGGGTGGCGCAAGGCTACACCCGGCCTCCGCTGGCGCGTGCTGCGTTGCGGCGGGTCGTGGGGCGTGCGCCGGGAATCGGGAGTGGGGAATCGGGAATGGCAAGAGCAAGAGCAAGCGATGCGGCTGACGGATTGCCCCATGCGCGCGCTGCAGTGCCTTTTCGATTCCCTATTCCCGATTCTCCATTCCCGGCTTCCCGGCCTCACAGGCAACCGTCAGCCCAGCGCGTCCAGCGGTCGCACGAAATCCTGGCCCAGTGCCTGCGCCACCGCGCGGTGGGTGAGCCGGCCGGCGTGCACGTTGAGGCCGTTGCGCAGGTCCTGGTCGTCGCGCAGCGCCTGCAGGCCGTGTTCGGCCAGCAGCAGCACGAACGGCAGGGTGGCGTTGGTCAGGGCGAAGGTGGAGGTGCGGGCCACGCCGCCGGGCATGTTGGCCACGCAGTAATGGACGATGCCGTCGACCTCGTAGGTCGGCTGCTGATGCGTGGTGGCATGGCTGGTCTCGAAACAGCCGCCCTGGTCGATCGCCACGTCGACCAGCACCGAGCCGGGCCGCAGCAGCGCCAACTGCGCGCGCGACACCAGCTTGGGCGCGGCGGCGCCGGGGATCAGCACCGCGCCGATCACCAGGTCGGTCTGCGGCAGGCACCGCTCGATCGCGTCGCGGGTGGAGTACAGCGTGGTCAGCTGCTGGCCGTACAGTTCGTCCAGGTACTTGAGCCGCTCCAGCGAGCGGTCCAGCACCGTCACCCGCGCGTGCAGGCCCATCGCCATGCGCGCGGCGTTGATGCCGACCACGCCGCCGCCGATCACCAGCACCTGCGCCGGGGTGACCCCGGGCACGCCGCCGAGCAGCACGCCGGAGCCGCCTTGCGCCTTCTCCAGCGCATGCGCGCCGGCCTGGATCGCCATGCGTCCGGCGACCTCGCTCATCGGCGCCAGCAGCGGCAGGCCGCCATGGCCGTCGGTGACGGTCTCGTAGGCGATGGCGGTGCAGCCGGAGCGCTGCAGCGCCGCGGCCTGCTGCGGATCCGGCGCCAGATGCAGATAGGTGAACAGCAGTTGCCCGGGGCGCAACATCGCGCATTCCTCCGGCTGCGGTTCCTTGACCTTGACGATCATCTCGGCCTGCGCGAACACGCTGGCCGCATCCTCGGCGATGCGCGCGCCGGCGCGTTCGTACTCGGCATCGGTCAGGCCGATGGCCTGGCCACCGCCGCGCTGCACCAGCACCTCGTGGCCGTGCAGCACCAGTTCGCGCACCCCGGACGGGGTCAGCCCGATCCGGTACTCATGGTTCTTGATCTCTTTCGGAACGCCGACCAGCATGAGCGGATCTCCAGGCAGACGCGGCGCGTGGGGAGCGCGGGCGGTGGGTGTGTAAGGACGGGATCAGGGCGTGCTGCGGATCATGTCCGCCAGCACCGCGAACAGGCGCTCGATGTGCGCCGGTTCCACGATCAGCGGCGGCGACAGCGCGATGGTGTCGCCGGTGACGCGGATCAGCAGGTCGCCCTCGTGGAAGCAGCGCTCGAAGATCTCGTAGGCGCGCGCGCCGGGCGCGCCCTTGCGCGGCGCCAGCTCGATCGCGCCGATCAGGCCGAAGTTGCGGATGTCGATGACGTGCGGCAGATCGCGCAGCGCATGGATCGCCGTCTCCCACACCGGCCCCAGTTCGATCGCCTTGTCGAACAACTGCTCTTCGGCGTAGGTGTCCAGCGTCGCCAGCGCGGCGGCGCAGGCCAGCGGATGGCCGGAGTAGGTATAGCCGTGGAACAGGTCGATGGCGCCGGCCGGACCGTGCGCGAACGCCTCGTGGATGGCGTGGGACACGAACACCGCGCCCATCGGCACGCAGCCGTTGGTGAGCCCCTTGGCGGTGGTGATCATGTCCGGGGTCACCCCGAAGCGCTGCGCGGCGAAGGCGTGGCCGACGCGGCCGTAGCCGGTGATCACCTCGTCGAAGATCAGCAGGATGCCGTGCCTGTCGCACAGCTCGCGGATGCGTTGCAGGTAGCCGTGCGGCGGCAGCACCACCCCGGCCGAGCCGGAGATCGGTTCGATGATCACCGCGGCGATGGTGGAGGCGTCGTGCAGCGCCACCAGCCGCTCCAGGTCCTCGGCCAGTTCCGCGCCATGCGTGGGCAGGCCGCGCGAGAACGCGTTGCGCTCCAGGTCCAGGGTGTGCCGCAGATGGTCCACGCCGGGCAACAGCGGGCCGAAGCGCTTGCGGTTGTTCGGCAGTCCGCCCACCGAGATGCCGCCGAAGCCGACGCCGTGGTAGCCCTTCTCGCGGCCGATGAAGCGGGTACGCTGGCCCTCGCCGCGGGCGTGGTGGTAGGCCAGGGCGATCTTCAGCGCGGTGTCCACCGACTCGGAGCCGGAGTTGGTGTAGAACACGTGGTCCAGTCCCGGCGGCGCCAGTTCCACCAGCCGCTCTGCGAGCACGAACGGCAGCGGCGAGCCCATCTGGAAGGTCGGCGCGAAATCCAGCGTGGCGATCTGCCGCGCCACCGCCTCGACGATGCGCGGCCGCGCGTGGCCGGCGTTGCAGCACCACAGGCCGGCGGTGCCGTCGAGGATCCGGCGCCCGTCCACGCTGCGGTAGTACATGCCCTCGGCCGAGGCCAGCAGCCGCGGCCGCGCCTTGAACTGGCGGTTGGCGGTGAACGGCATCCAGAACGCGTCCAGCGTCTCCGGGGCCCGGGTGGCCTGGGCGGCGTAGTGGTCGGACAGCGCCTGGGGCGAGAGGGGCGGCTGAGGGCGCATCGCAGGCTCCACGCGAGGGATGTTGAAAAAACTTTACACCAAGCCGGCGCGCCGGGCATGACGCGGCGCGGCGCCGTCCGCGCGAATGGCACAGGCATTTGCTGGTCGCGTTGCCGCAGTGGCGCGGCGCGCGACATTGACCGTCGGGGGTGGGGGTGTAAAGTATCCGGCAACACCGCCACCGGCGTTCCTCCCGCGATGGATATCGGCGCTCGCCTGCACCGGGTTCGCACCGCCCATGGCCTGAGCCAGCGCGAGCTGGCCAAGCGGGTCGGGGTGACCAACAGCACCATCTCGCTGATCGAGCAGAACAAGGTCAGCCCGTCGGTCAGTTCGCTGAAGAAGGTGCTGGACGGCATCCCGATCTCGCTGGCCGAGTTCTTCACCCAGGACCTGGACATGGGCGCGGCCGACGCGCCGTTCTACCGCGCCGACGAACTGCCCGACGTCGGCAGCGACGGCATCCACTACTACCTGGTCGGCCAGCATCGCCCGCAGCGGCAGATGTGCATCCTGCGCGAGGTGATGCCGCCCGGCAGCGACACCGGCAGCGCGATGCTGGTGCACGACGGCGAGGAGGGCGGGGTGGTGGTGGCCGGCGAAGTGGAGATCACCGTCGGCAGCCAGGTGCGGGTGCTGCGCGCCGGCGAGGGCTACTATTTCGAGAGCCGGGTGCCGCACCGGTTCCGCAACGTCGGCCGCGAGACCGCGGTGCTGGTCAGCGCCAATACCCCGGCCACCTTCTGAGCGCCGCATGCCGCGGCGCTGGCGCTGGCCGCCGCGCCGTTCCGATCCATCCTCCCGCAGCAGGAGTTCCCGATGACCGCACCCCGCACCCGCGACGCCTGGCAGGCGCTGGCCGACACGCTGCAGCCGCGCACCCAGGCGTTCATCGACGGCCGCTACGTCGACGCCGCCAGCGGCAAGACCTTCGAGTGCATCAGTCCGATCGACGGCCGCCTGCTGGGCCATGTCGCCGAGGGCGAGGCCGCGGACATCGACCGCGCGGTGGCCGCGGCGCGGCGCAGCTTCGAGGCCGGCCACTGGTCGCAGGCCAAGCCGGCGCAGCGCAAGAAGACCTTGCTGGCGCTGGCGCACCTGGTCGAACGCCATGCCGACGAACTGGCGCTGCTGGAGTCGCTGGACATGGGCAAGCCGGTGCGCGATGCGCGCCAGGTCGACCTGGCGGCGACGGTGCGCTGCCTGTCCTGGACGGCCGAGGCGGTGGACAAGCTGTACGGCGAAGTGGCGCCGACCGGGCAGGACGAGCTGGGCCTGATCACCCGCGAGCCGCTGGGCGTGGTCGGCGCGATCGTGCCGTGGAACTTCCCGCTGCTGATGGCGGCGTGGAAGATCGCCCCGGCGCTAGCCGCGGGCAATTCGGTGGTGCTCAAGCCCTCGGAAAAGTCGCCACTGAGCGCGCTGCGCCTGGCCGAGCTGGTCGCCGAGGCGGGCATTCCCGATGGCGTGTTCAACGTGGTGCCGGGCTTCGGCAAGGGCGCCGGCGAGCCGCTGGCGCTGCACATGGACGTGGACGGGCTGGTGTTCACCGGCTCCACCGCGGTCGGCCGGCGCCTGCTGCAGTGCGCCGGGCTGTCGAACATGAAACGCGCGTACATGGAATGCGGCGGCAAGAGCCCGAACCTGGTGTTCGCCGATGCGCCGGACCTGGAGCAGGCGGCGCAGGCGGCGGCCGCGGCGATCTTCTACAACCAGGGCGAGGTCTGCACCGCGGCCTCGCGCCTGCTGGTGGAGCGTTCGATCAAGGACAGCTTCGTCGCGCGCGTGGTCGCCGCCGGCCGCGCGCTGCAGCCGCGGCATCCGTTCGACGAGGACGCGGCGATGGGCGCGCTGGTGGACGAGCGCCAGACCCACCGCGTGCTCGACTACATCGCCCGCGGCAACGCCGAAGGCGCGCGCCTGCTGCTTGGCGGCAAGCGCGTGGAGGTGGTGCCCGGCGGTTGCTACGTGGAGCCGACCGTCTTCGACGAGGTCGGCCACGAACACACCATCGCCCGCGAGGAGATCTTCGGCCCGGTGCTGTCGGTGATCGCCTTCGACGACGAGGCGCATGCCCTGCGCATGGCCAACGACAGCGACTACGGCCTGGCCGCCGGCGTGTGGACCCGCGACATCGGCCGCGCCCACCGCGTGGCGCGCAAGCTGCGCGCCGGCAGCGTGTGGGTGAACTACTGGGACGGCGGCGACATGACCGCGCCGTTCGGCGGCTACAAGCAATCGGGCAACGGCCGCGACAAGTCGCTGCACGCCTTCGACAAGTACACGGAGATGAAGGCGACCTGGATCAATTTGGCTGAGTAGCGGGGAGTGGGGAGTCGGGATCGGGGATGGGGCAAGCGCGCGACCGCGGTTGGCATGTCGTAGGCGCGGCTTCGGCCGCGACGGGCGTTCCCGGGAAACCCTGTCGCGGCTGAAGCCGCTCCTGCACAGCAGACGGTGCTCCAGGTCGCGGCGCAGCCACTCATCGCCAATCCCGACTCCCCACTCGCGGCTCCCTCTCCACCCGGCACGCAAAACAGCCCTGCCGCGCATGATGCAGATGCAGGTAGCGCACCTGCGGGTCGGCGAAGGCGCAGGCGATCGCGGTGGCGATGCGCTCGCCCGGCTGCACGTTGGCGGCGATCAGCAGGTCGCGGGCGTCGTAGCCGCGCAGCGAGATCAGGCGGCGGACGATGGCATCGGGCACGGCGCCCGGCGCCGGCGCGGCGGTGGCGACATGGCGGCGCACGTAGATCGGCCCGGCGGCGCGGTACGGCGTCTGCGCGGGCTGGTGCAGGTAGTGCAGCAACAGCAGTTCCTCGCCGGGCTGCGCGTCCTCCAGGCTGATCCGGCATGGATAGCCGAGCGCGCTGTCGGCACGCAGGCGCTGCGCGTGGCGCGCCTGCAGTTGCGCATCGTCGAGATCGAACAGCGGGGCGAACGCGGCGGCCGGCAGGCCGACGCAACGGAAGCTGGACATGGGCGCTCCGGGAACGAATGGAGCGCGCAGCGTGCCGGTCGTCGTGCCGTCGTGCCGGCCGCATTCGGACACGGTATTGGTCATGCGTGCCGTCCGGCATGGGGGCGGTGGCGCCTGGCGTCGCGGTGGCGGCGTTCGCAGCAAGTGGCGTGTGACGGGCGCGACGTACGTGCGAGGGTCGCCCTACGCGTCGGCCCGAAGCGACGCTACGCGCACGAGCACGCAGGCCTTGCGTGCGTGGCGGTCCGCGTCGGTGCCAAGCGGATCGGTGGCAGCGTTACGGCAACTGGCGGCCGGCAGCCGTTCTAGGTCGATTGACCTAGTCGCATTGCCGGGATTAGGATGGTTGTCCTAAAGGGGCTCGGCCTGATCGGGGGAATGAGGATGGACACGCGCGCACGCATCGTCGCCGAGGCCGACCGCCTGTTCTACGCGCAGGGCTATGGGGCGACTTCGTTCGCCGATGTCGCCGACGCGGTCGGCATCTCCCGCGGCAACTTCTACCACCACTTCAAGAGCAAGGACGCGATCCTGGATGCGGTGATCGCGCTGCGCCTGGAACGGACCCGGGCGATGCTGCAGGGCTGGGAAGACGCAGCGGCGGCGCCCGCCGACGGCATTCGCCAATTCATCCAGATCGTGGTGCGCAACCAGGCGTCGATCATGCGCCATGGCTGCCCGGTGGGAAGCTTGTGCGGCGAGCTGTCCAAGCTCGAGCATCCTGCGCAGGCGCAGGCCACGCAGCTGTTCGGCCTGTTCCGCCAGTGGCTGCGCCGGCAGTTCGAACGCCTTGGGCGCAGCGCCGAGGCCGATGCGCTGGCCATGCACGTGCTGGCCTTCAGCCAGGGCGTGGCGGTGCTGGCGCAGGCGTTCGGCGATGCGGATTTCGTCCAGCGCGAGGTCGCGCGCATGCAGGCCTGGCTCGACGCGGTTGCCGCCGCGCCGGCAGCCACGTGATCGGCGTTGGTTTCCTCTTTCCCACGCGCAGGAGCGTGCTCATGTTCATCGTGTTGTTGCGTTTTGCCGCCGATCGCAGCCAGGCCGGGCCGTTGCTGCAGGCGCATGTGCAGTGGTTGCAGCAGGGCTTCGACGATGGCGTGTTCGCGCTGGCCGGCAGCCTGCCGCCGCAGGCCGGCGGCGCGATCCTGGCGCATGGCCTGAGCCGCGCCGACCTCGAGCGCCGGCTGCAGGCGGACCCGTTCGTCGCGGCCGGCGTGGTGCGCAGCGAGATCGTCGAGGTGGCGCCGGCCAAGGCCGCGCCTGGCCTCGAGTTCCTGCTGGCATGAGCCGGCGTCGCGGCATCGACAGGACCTGCGCATGAACGCCACCATTCCCGGCCCCGACGGTCGCCCGCGTTGCCGCTGGTGCGCGGCGGCGCCGGAGTTCTTCCACTACCACGACAGCGAGTGGGGCTTTCCGGTCGACGACGACCGCCGCCTGTTCGAGAAGCTGTGCCTGGAAGGATTCCAGTCCGGGTTGAGCTGGCGCACCATCCTGGCCAAGCGCGAGAACTTCCGCGCGGCCTTCCTCGACTTCGATTACCACCGCCTTGCCTTATTCGACGACGGCGACGTGGCGCGGCTGCTGCAGGATCCCGGGATCGTCCGCCACCGCGGCAAGATCGAGGCGGCCATCCACAATGCGCGCATGGCCCAGGCGCTGGTGCGGCAGGAAGGTTCGCTGGCGGCGTTCGTCTGGCGCTACGAGGCGCCGGCGGCGGACACGGCGCAAACGCGCGCGACCTCGCCCGAATCGGTGGCGTTGTCGAAGGAACTGAAGGCGCGCGGCTGGAAGTTCGTCGGGCCGACCACGGTGTATGCCTTCATGCAGGCCATGGGCCTGGTCAACGATCACGCCGAGGACTGCGTGGTGCGTGCGCAGGTGGAACGGGCGCGGGCGCGTTTCCGCCGCCCGTGAGCGGCGGATGCGCGGGCCCGGCCGATCGCGGCGGGCGGGCCGCGATGGCGGCGCGTCCGCGCCTCAGCGCGGCAGGTAATCGGCGAAGGCGACCGGGTGCCGCGGATCGGCCGATTGCACCTGCTCGCCGTCCTTGACCAGCGCTTCGGCGTCGGGCGCAGGATCCGGGTTCATCTCCCAGCGCTGCTGGATGCGCTTGTGGAACAGCCACTGCTTGCGCTGCGGGTCGTAGCGGAAGGTGGTGAAGTCGGTCCAGTGCTGGCCGCAGGACACCCCGTTCTGCACGGTGAAATAGCGGCCCTTGGCGGCGAACGGGTCGTCGCCGTCGGTGAACGGATCGCACTGGCCGCCCTGGTCGCGCTTGAGGATCACCCGATCGTTACGTGCTGCCAGCCGGTAGTGGCCGTCGGCCTGCTGCACGAAGATCAGCAGCGGCCGTGCCGGTGCCGGCGTGCGCCCTTGCTCGCCGCGTTGCTGCAGTGCGAGCAGGTAGTCGGCGCGGCCGTCGCCATCCAGGTCGGCCTGCAACTGCGCCAGCGGCTGGTAGCCGGCCGGCACCTGGCGCAGCAGGTCCGCCGGAAGATCGGCGGCATGGGCGAGCTGGCTGCCGAGCAGGAGGGTGGCGGCGAGGCCGAAGCGGTAGGGGACAGGCATGGAACGCGTTCGCAGGCGAGGGGGCGCAAGCCTAACCGACGGTTGCGCAACGGAGGAATCACACATGGCCTGGAGGTGCCCAGGCGTCGCGTGCGCTGGCGGGCAGGGACGCGCCCGGCCCTCGTGCACGGCACAAGGGTTGGCGTGCCGCACAGTTCCGGCGTACCGCGCGGCGCCACCGCGCGTTTTGTACTACGCTCGGCGCGTGCGGTCGCGCGTCGGCAGGCCGTTCGCCAGGCGGCATCGTGGAGACGCCGCAGGCGCGTCATCCGCACCTACGGTGCCGACGCATCCCAGGGGGACACCATATGAACGACTCGCACCGCGCTGCCGGCTCCGTGCCGACCGATCACGCCGGCCTGCTCTCGAAGGAACGCATCGTCGCCCGGCCGGGCTTCAACCGCTGGCTGGTGCCGCCGGCGGCGCTGGCGATCCATCTGTGCATCGGCATGGCCTACGGCTTCAGCGTGTTCTGGCTGCCGCTGTCCAAGGCGCTGGGCATCACCGAGGCGGTGGCCTGTCCGGCCGACATGGGGTTCCTGGCGCGCATCGTCTCGGCCAGTTGCGACTGGAAGATCAGCGAGCTGCAGTGGATGTACACGCTGTTCTTCGTCCTGCTGGGCTGTTCGGCGGCGCTGTGGGGCGGGTGGCTGGAACGCGCCGGCCCGCGCAAGGCCGGCGTGGTCGCGGCGCTGTGCTGGTGCGGCGGCCTGGTGATCTCGGCGCTGGGCATCCACCTGCACCAGATCTGGCTGCTGTGGCTGGGCTCGGGCGTGATCGGCGGCATCGGCCTGGGGTTGGGCTACATCTCGCCGGTATCGACGCTGATCAAGTGGTTCCCGGACCGCCGCGGCATGGCCACCGGCATGGCGATCATGGGCTTCGGTGGCGGCGCGATGATCGGCAGCCCGCTGGCCGACATGCTGATGCGGCATTTCGCCGGCCCGCACTCGGTCGGGGTGAAGGAAACCTTCCTGGTCATGGCCGCGCTGTACTTCGTGTTCATGATGGCCGGCGCGTTCGGCTACCGGGTGCCGCCGAGCGGCTGGACCCCGGCCGGTTGGACCGCGCCGGCGGGCAGCGCCAACGCGATGATCACCGCCCACCACGTGCACGTGCGCAAGGTCTGGGGCATCCCGCAGTTCTGGCTGCTGTGGGGCGTGCTGTGCCTGAACGTGTCGGCCGGCATCGGCGTGATCGGCATGGCCTCGCCGATGTTGCAGGAGGTCTTCGGCGGCCGCCTGATCGGGGTGAACGCCGACTTCGGCAGCCTCGATCCCACGCAACTGGCCGCCATCGCCGCCATCGCCGCCGGCTTCACCGGCCTGCTCAGCCTGTTCAACATCGGCGGCCGCTTCTTCTGGGCCAGCATGTCCGACAAGCTCGGCCGCAAGCACACCTACTCGCTGTTCTTCGTGCTCGGCATCGCCCTGTACGCGGCCGCGCCGTGGGCCGGCAAGGTCGGCGGCAGCGCGCTGTTCGTCGGCATCTTCTGCGTGATCGTGTCGATGTACGGCGGCGGCTTCGCCACCATCCCGGCCTACCTGGCCGACCTGTTCGGCACGCAGATGGTCGGCGCCATCCACGGCCGCCTGCTCACCGCCTGGGCTACCGCCGGCATCCTCGGTCCGGTGGTGGTCGGCTACATGCGCGAGTACCAGCTGGGCATGGGCGTGCCGCCATCACAGGTGTACAACACGACCATGTACATCCTGGCGGGGATGCTGGTGCTGGGCCTGATCTGCAACCTGTTGGTACGGCCGGTGGCGGCCAGGCACTTCATGACCGAGCAGGAGCTGGCCGCGGAGAAGCAACTGGCCCACGAGAAGGTCGGCGGCGGCGGCCAGGCGGCGCCGGATGCGGCGCAGTTGGCGCTGGTGGGCCGCGGCGGCAACCCGCTGCTGCTGGCGCTGGCCTGGCTGGCGGTCGGCGTGCCGATGCTGTGGGGCATCTGGGTCACCCTGCAGAAAGCGTTCGTGCTGTTCCACTGAGTCCGGAGGGTTGCGATGTATTCGGGTGCGTCATCCCGGCCAGGCGCGGTCGCGCGCGGCGTGCGTCGCCACCGCTACGGGCGCACGACCGTCGCGCAGGACCTGGTGGCGGCCGAGGTGCCGGTGGCGTTCGCCTACAACGACACGCCGTTCGTGGTGATGATGGCCACGCCGGAGGACCTGGAGGATTTCGCGCTGGGCTTCTCGCTCAGCGAGGGCATCGTTGCGGCGCCGGCGCAGTTGCGCATCGAGGCCGTGGAGACCTACCTGGAAGGCATCTCGCTGCGCTTGCGGATCCCGCTGGCGCAGGCCGCCGCGCTACAGGCGCGGCGCCGCAACCTGGATGGGCGCAGCGGTTGTGGCGTGTGCGGCAGCGAGTCGCTGGAGGCGGTGCTGCGCGCACCGCGGCCGGTGCCGGCCGGCACCCCGATCACGCCGGCGGCGCTGGCCCGGGCCCTGCGCGCCTTGCGCGCGCAGCAGGCCCTCAACGCGCTGACCGGCGCCACCCATGCCGCGGCCTGGGCCGACGCGCAGGGCGATCTGCAACTGATCCGCGAGGACGTCGGCCGCCACAACGCGCTGGACAAGCTGATCGGCGCACTGGTCGGCGCCGGTCTCGATGCGGGCGCCGGTTTCGCCGTGGTCACCAGCCGCGCCAGCTACGAGATGGCGATGAAGGCCACGCAGGCCGGCATCCCGCTGCTGGCCGCGATTTCCGCGCCGACCGCGCTGGCGGTGGCGCTGGCCGACAGCGCCGGCCTGACCCTGATCGGTTTCGCCCGCGACCACGATTACGTCATTTACAGCCATCCGCAGCGCCTAGCGCAGATAGAACCCGCCGGAGAGCCCGCATGAACAAGAAGACCATCCAACCCTATACGCAGCCGGCCGGCGGCTGGGGCGCGCTGCGCGCCGTGGCCAAGCACCTGATGGAGCAGGATGTGGCGGTGCAGGGCGCCAAGACCCTGCTGCACGCCAACCAGCCCGACGGTTTCGACTGCCCCGGCTGCGCCTGGCCCGACCGCGACCACACCTCGACCTTCGAGTTCTGCGAGAACGGCGCCAAGGCGGTGGCCGCCGAATCCACCGCGCGCCGCGCCACTCCCGAGCTGTTCGCCCAGCACAGCGTCGCGCAACTGGCCCGCTACAGCGACTACTGGCTGGAAGGGCAGGGCCGGCTGACCCAGCCGCTGCGCTACGACGCCGACACCGACCACTACGTGCCGGTGGACTGGGACGCGGCGTTCGCGCTGATCGCCAGTCATCTCAACGGCCTGGCCTCGCCGGACGAGGCGATCTTCTACACCTCCGGCCGCACCAGCAACGAGGCCGCGTTCCTGTACCAGCTGTTCGTGCGCGAGTTCGGCACCAACAACTTCCCGGATTGCTCCAACATGTGCCACGAGCCGTCCGGCACCGCGCTGAAGGCGCAGATCGGGGTCGGCAAGGGCACGGTGTCGCTGCAGGATTTCGAACTGGCCGATGCGATCTTCATCTTCGGCCAGAACCCCGGCACCAACCATCCGCGCATGCTCGGCGAGCTGCGCCAGGCGGCCAAGCGCGGCGCGGCGATCGTCTCGTTCAACCCGCTGCGCGAGCGCGGCCTGGAGAAGTTCGCCGACCCGCAGGACAAGCTGCAGATGCTGCACAACGGCTCCACGCGGATCTCCTCGGACTACTTCCAGCTGAAGATCGGCGGCGACCTGGCCGCGGTCAAGGGCATCATCAAGCACGTGCTGGAGCGCGACGCCGAGGCCGCCGGCAGCGGCCAGCCGCGGCTGCTGGACCTGGAGTTCATCCAGCGCCATACCGTCGGCTTCGAGGCCTTCGCCGCCGAGGTCGCCGCCGAGCCGTGGGACACCATCGTCGAGGAGTCGGGGCTGAGCGAGGCCGAGGTGCGCAAGGCCGGAGAGATCTACCTCGCGTCGGAGCGGCTGATCGCCTGCTGGGGCATGGGCATCACCCAGCACAAGCATTCGGTGGCCACCATCCAGATGATCGCCAA
Organism: Xanthomonas sp. NCPPB 901; assembly: GCF_056725085.1. Lineage (NCBI taxonomy): Bacteria > Pseudomonadati > Pseudomonadota > Gammaproteobacteria > Lysobacterales > Lysobacteraceae > Xanthomonas > Xanthomonas sp. NCPPB 901. Next base: position 1,893,910 of record NZ_CM161511.1, read on the forward strand.
CCTGTTGCTGCTGCGCGGCCATCTCGGCCGCCCCGGCGCCGGCGCCTGCCCGGTGCGCGGCCACAGCAACGTGCAGGGCGACCGCACCATGATGATCTACGAGAAGCCGCCGGAAGCGTTCCTGGATCGGTTGCAGGCGGTGTTCGGGTTCGCGCCGCCGCGCGCGCCCGGCTACGACACGGTCGGCGCGATCGAGGCGATGGCCGACGGCCGCGCCAAGGTGTTCTTCGCCATGGGCGGCAATTTCGCCACCGCCACGCCGGATACCGAGGCCACCCACCGCGCGCTGCGCCGCTGTGCGCTGACCGTGCACGTGACCACCAAGCTCAACCGCAGCCACCTGGTGCACGGCCGCGACGCGCTGATCCTGCCGTGCCTGGGCCGCACCGAGATCGACATCCAGGAGGGCGGGCCGCAGCACGTCAGCGTCGAGGATTCGATGAGCATGGTGCACCTGTCCGGCGGCATCAATCCGCCGGCCTCGCCGCAGCTGCGGTCCGAACCGGCGATCGTGGCGGGCCTGGCCGAGGCCACGCTCGGCGCGCGCAGCACGGTGCGCTGGCGCTGGCTGGTCGCCGACTACGACCGCATCCGCGACCTGATCGCGCAGATGTTCGACGATTTCGCCGACTTCAACACGCGGGTGCGGGTGCCCGGCGGCTTCCGCCTGTCCAACGACGCGCGCGACCGCGTGTGGGACACGCCCGAGGGCCGCGCGGTGTTCAAGGCGCATGCGGTGCCCACCGACAACCCGATCCACCGCGCGCGCCGCCAGCACCCGGGGCAACTGGTGTTCACCCTGGCCACCACACGCTCGCACGACCAGTACAACACCACCATCTATGGCCTGGACGACCGCTACCGCGGTGTGTTCGGCGAGCGCCGGGTGCTGTTCATCAACGCCGCCGACATCGCCGACCTGGGCCTGCACGCCGGCGACTGGGTGGATCTGCACAGCCTGTGCGAGGACGGCGTGCCGCGCCAGGCCAAGCGCTTCATGCTGGTCGCCTACAACATCCCGCGCGGCTGCCTGGCGGCTTACTACCCGGAAACCAACGCGCTGGTGCCGTTGTCCAGCTTCGCCGACGAGGCGCGCACACCGACCTCCAAGTCGATTCCGGTGGTGGTCACCCCACACCTGGCCGAGGCCGCCGCGGCCGCTCCGCGCGACATCGGTGTGGCGCTTGTCCGCTGATCCGCTGCTGACCGCACGTCTGCTGCAACTGCTGGCCGAGGCGCCGGAGGGCATGGTCCTGGCGCGCGTGTGCAAGCGCCTGGACGTGCGCATGAGCGTACTGCTGCGCACCTTGGCCTGGCTCGGCGATGCCGAGCTCGCCGGGCAGGCGGGGCCTGGCTGGGTGCGGGTGGAACGTGCGGGCGAACGCGAGCTGGCGGTGCTGACCGCTGCCGGCCGCGCGCAACTGCGGCAGTAGGCGCTGCGCCCCCGCCATTCGAGGTGGCTGTCGATATCTGCACGCTGCGCCGTGGGCGGTCTGGCAAGCGGGCCTGCCCCCCGCGCCTGGCCGGACGCTCTCTTTCGACATCGACATCGACATCGGTGCGCGTGCGCTATCGGCGCGCATGCGCTGCCGGCGTGCGTGCGGCCGGTGTCGTTGCGCCATCCCGACAGGCGCAGTGCGCTCGTGCGCGTGCAGGGGCGTCATATCGGAACTGCACAGGTTCAGTTTTTGCGTTAACGGGCGCACGCGAAAATAGATAATCAATTCTCGTTGCGTGGGCATGTAAGTTTCATGCTTTCCCGCGGTAAGTGACCCAGTCGCGGTTTGGCGCATTTGGAGCGCAAACGTCTTCCCCAGTCTCAATCCGTGAGAATGCCGGATTCGACGCTGTGGTCGTTTTCATGAAACTGACCCACGCGTCCGCTCGGAGAATCGGGCCTTGCCGCCCCCCGATGCTTGGTGGCAACGGCTTCGCATTGCGGCCGCGGCCGGACTCCGTTTCGTGGAGATGGGGCAGGTCTCGCGCCAGGCGCCTCTGGCGATGGCCATGCCCACTGGCCGTCGCAGCCAGAACGGATGCGATGCAGCAGTGTTTTCCCGTTTGCAGGTCGCGGATTCGTCCTGGGAACTCATCCGGTTTTTCCATATCTATAATGAGGGCGATGCGATGATCACTGAAAAGATTCTGGCGCTGCGCACATGCGCCAACAATATGGCCGATCACTGCGGCTTGATCTGGCCGATGTCCGGTCACGTGGAATGCAAGTACTGGAAACCGTCCGCTCTGCACGAGAACGGCCTCACCGGTCTGTCGTGGGGGCGCGGCGGCGGGGCCCATCTGAGCGCGCATGCCGATGCCCGCTGGGTCGTTTGCGAAGTCGCCGCTAGCGACGTGCTGCCGTTGCCGGAAGAGGGGATGATCAAGTTTCCGCGTGCGCAGGTGCTGCTGGTCGGGAGCCGGAGCGAGGCGTTGGACTATATCGCGGCCAATCGCCGGTTCTACGAACTGGCGGATCAGGCCGCGTTGCCGGCAACGCCGACGAACGTAGCCAGTCCGGCCGCGGCGGCGTCTGCGCCGGCGACCCAGGCAACCCTGGGGACCCCGCCGACCCAACCCACCCCGCCGACCGTGGCGACCGTGGCGACCGTGGCGACCGTGGCGACACCGGCAACGCCGGTGGCCACGGTCATTGCGGCCAATCCTGTCGAGTCGCGTCCCGACCTCCTTGCCAGGAAGACCGAAACAGGCGTCTATGGCAGCACGCTCACCGGCTCCGACCAAAGCCGGCTGGTCGCCGGCTACGGCAGCACCGAGACCGCTGGCGATCACAGCGATCTGATCGCCGGTTATGGCAGCACCGGCACCGCGGGCTCCGACAGTTCCATCCTTGCCGGCTATGGCAGCACCCAGACCGCGGCCGACCGGAGCACGCTCATCGCCGGTTACGGCAGTACCCAGACGGCCCAGGAAGGCAGTCGCGTGACGTCCGGCTATGGCAGTACCGCGACCACGGGCGCCGACAGCGCCGTGATCTCCGGCTATGGCAGCACGCAGACTGCAGGCAGCGACAGCTCGCTGACCGCGGGTTACGGCAGCACGCAGACGGCGCGGCAGGGCAGCGACGTCACCGCCGGTTACGGCAGCACCGGCACCGCGGGTGCGGACAGTTCGCTGATCGCCGGCTACGGCAGTACGCAAACCGCAGGCAGCGACAGTTCGCTGACCGCCGGCTACGGCAGTACGCAAACGGCGCGGCAAGGCAGCGACGTCACCGCCGGCTACGGCAGCACCGGCACCGCGGGTGCGGACAGTTCGCTGATCGCGGGCTACGGCAGCACGCAGACTGCGGGCAGCGACAGCTCGCTGACGGCCGGCTACGGGAGTACGCAAACGGCGCGGCAAGGCAGCGACGTCACCGCCGGCTACGGCAGTACCGGCACCGCGGGTGCGGACAGTTCGCTGATCGCGGGCTACGGCAGCACGCAGACTGCGGGCAGCGACAGTTCGCTGACGGCCGGCTACGGCAGTACGCAGACGGCACGCCAGGGCAGCGACGTCACCGCGGGTTATGGCAGCACCGGCACCGCGGGCGCGGACAGCACGCTGATCGCCGGCTATGGCAGTACGCAGACCGCGGGTAGCGACAGCTCGCTGACCGCAGGGTACGGCAGCACGCAGACGGCGCGGCAAGGCAGCGACGTCACCGCCGGCTACGGCAGCACCGGCACCGCGGGGGCCGACAGTTCACTGATCGCGGGCTATGGCAGCACGCAGACCGCAGGCAGCGATAGCTCGCTGACCGCCGGCTACGGCAGCACGCAGACGGCACAGCAGGACAGTTCGCTCACGACCGGCTATGGCAGCACCTCGACGGCAGGTCACGACAGCTCACTGATTGCCGGCTACGGCAGTACGCAGACCGCAGGCAGCGACAGCTCGCTGACGGCCGGCTACGGCAGTACGCAGACGGCGCGGCAGGGCAGTGACGTCACCGCGGGTTATGGCAGCACCGGTACCGCGGGTGCGGACAGTTCGCTGATCGCGGGCTACGGCAGCACGCAGACCGCAGGCAGCGACAGTTCGCTGACGGCGGGGTATGGCAGCACGCAGACCGCGCGGCAAGGCAGCGACGTCACCGCCGGTTACGGCAGCACCGGCACCGCCGGGGCGGATAGCTCACTGATCGCGGGCTACGGCAGCACGCAGACCGCGGGCAGCGACAGTTCGCTGACGGCGGGGTATGGCAGCACGCAGACCGCGCGGCAAGGCAGCGACGTCACCGCCGGCTACGGCAGCACCGGCACCGCCGGGGCGGATAGCTCACTGATCGCGGGCTACGGCAGCACGCAGACCGCGGGCAGCGACAGTTCGCTGACGGCGGGGTATGGCAGTACGCAGACGGCGCGGCAAGGCAGCGACGTCACCGCCGGCTACGGCAGCACCGGCACCGCGGGCGCGGACAGCACGCTGATTGCCGGCTATGGCAGCACGCAGACCTCAGGCAGCGACAGCTCGCTGACGGCCGGCTACGGGAGTACGCAAACGGCGCGGCAAGGCAGCGACGTCACCGCGGGTTATGGCAGTACCGGCACTGCCGGCGCGGACAGCACGCTGATTGCCGGCTATGGCAGCACGCAGACCTCAGGCAGCGACAGCTCGTTGACGGCGGGGTATGGCAGTACGCAAACGGCGCGGCAGGGCAGCGACGTCACTGCCGGCTACGGCAGCACCGGCACCGCAGGTGCCGATAGTTCACTGATCGCGGGCTACGGCAGCACGCAGACCGCAGGTAGCGACAGTTCGCTGACGGCCGGCTACGGCAGTACGCAGACGGCACGCCAGGGCAGCGACGTCACCGCGGGTTATGGCAGTACCGGCACTGCCGGCGCGGACAGCACGCTGATCGCGGGCTATGGCAGTACGCAGACCGCAGGCAGCGACAGTTCGTTGACCGCGGGGTATGGCAGCACGCAGACCGCGCGGCAAGGCAGCGACGTCACCGCCGGCTATGGCAGCACCGGCACTGCCGGCGCGGACAGCACGCTGATCGCAGGCTATGGCAGTACGCAGACCGCAGGTAGCGACAGTTCGCTGACGGCGGGGTATGGCAGCACGCAGACCGCGCGGCAAGGCAGCGACGTCACCGCCGGCTATGGCAGTACCGGCACTGCCGGCGCGGACAGCACGCTGATCGCGGGCTATGGCAGCACCCAGACCGCAGGCAGCGACAGCTCGCTGACGGCCGGCTATGGCAGCACGCAGACGGCGCGGCAGGGCAGTGACATCACGGCTGGCTATGGGAGTACCGGCACTGCCGGCGCCGACAGCTCGCTGATCGCCGGCTACGGCAGCACCCAGACCGCGGGCTACGACAGCACCCTCACCGCCGGCTACGGCAGTACGCAGACCGCGCGCGAGGACAGTACGCTCACCGCCGGCTATGGCAGCAGCTCCACCGCCGGTCACGACAGCTCGCTGATCGCCGGCTACGGCAGCACCCAGACCGCGGGCTACAACAGCACCCTGACCACGGGCTACGGCAGTACCCAGACCGCCCAGGAGAGCAGTTCCCTCACCGCCGGCTACGGCAGCACCTCGACGGCCGGCTACGACAGCTCGTTGACCGCCGGTTATGGCAGCACGCAAACCGCCGGCTACAAGAGCACGCTGACCGCCGGCTATGGCAGCACCTCGACCGCCGGCCACGACAGCTCGTTGATCGCCGGCTACGGCAGTACCCAAACGGCCGGCTATGAGAGCACCTTGACCGCGGGCTACGGCAGTTCGCTGACCGCGCAGCAGAACAGCTCGTTGACCGCCGGCTACGGCAGTACCGAGATCGCCGGTTACGCCAGCACGCTGATCGCCGGCTACGGCAGTTCCCAGACCGCCGGCTACGAGAGCACGTTGACCGCCGGCTATGGCAGTACCCAGATGGCCGAGCACAGCAGTTCGCTGACGGCAGGCTACGGCAGCACCGGCGTCGCCGGGCAGGACAGTTCGCTGATCGCCGGCTACGGCAGCAATCTGACCAGCGGCGTGCGCAGCTTCCTGACGGCCGGCTACGGCAGCAACCTGATCGCCAGCTACGGAAGCTCGCTGATCGCCGGCCACGACTGCATCCAGATCGCCGGCCACAAAAGCATGCTGATCGCCGGCAAGGGCAGCTCCCAGACCGCGGGGTCGCGCAGCACCCTGATCGCCGGTGCGGACAGCGTGCAGACCGCCGGCGACCGCAGCAAGCTGATCGCCGGCGCCGACAGCACCCAAACCGCCGGCGATCGCAGCAAGCTGTTGGCCGGACGCAACAGCCACCTCACCGCGGGCGACCGGAGCAGGCTCACCGCCGGGGACGACAGCACGCTGATGGCCGGCGACCGCAGCAAGCTGACCGCCGGCAAGAACAGCGTCTTGACCGCCGGTGCCCGCAGCAGGCTGATCGGCAGCCTGGGGTCGACGCTGACCGGCGGGGAGAACTCGACGCTTATTTTCCGCTGCTGGGATGGCGAGCGCTACACCAACCTCGTGGTCACCACCGGCGAGCAAGGCGTGGAAGCCGACATGCCGTACCAGGTCGATGCGCAGGGCAACCTGGTCGGCAAGGGCGACGACGCGGAGGTGCTGGAGCAGGCGCCGTGCCTGCCGTTGGAGTGCGATCCGGGCGTTGTCGAGGAGGTGCACGATGTCTGAGGGGCGAGGCGACCGCGGCGCCGGCGGCCGCCGCGGGACCGGGGCGGCGGCGGGAGCCGCACGGTCGCGCGGATAGTCCGTTTGCCGGGCTTTCCCGGTCGTGCCCGGATGTGCCCGTGCGAGGTGCGCGCGGGCACCTCCCTGCTCGGTGGCGGCGCCGGCGTTGGTGCCGCTGTCGGGCGGCGTGCGATGTCCTGGGGTGGTCACGGCCGTCGCGGCGGTCGCCCACCGCCGGCAAGCGGGAGTGCGCGGGCGCTCCGCTGTTCGAGGGGCGGACGCGCGCAGCGCGGCATGGGCCGGCCGCACGACGCTGCGAAAGGCGAGGCGATCTGCCAGAATCGCAGGCGTTGTCCGCCAATGCCGAGTCCATGAGCGCCGTCGCGTCTCCCGTTCCGCCCGTCAACTCGCCACGTCGCGTGCTGCTGGCCAGCCTGGTCGGCACCACCATCGAGTTCTTCGATTTCTATATCTACGCCACCGCCGCGGTGCTGGTGTTCCCCAAGCTGTTCTTCCCCGCAGGCGATTCCGATGCGGCGCAGCTGCAGTCGCTGGCGACCTTCGCCGTGGCCTTCGTCGCGCGGCCGCTGGGGTCGGCGCTGTTCGGCCATTTCGGCGACCGCGTCGGGCGCAAGGCGACCCTGGTGGCGGCGCTGCTGACCATGGGCCTGTCCACCGTGCTGATCGGCCTGCTGCCCAGCTACGACCGTATCGGCCTGTGGGCGCCGGCGTTGCTGGTGCTGTGCCGCTTCGGCCAGGGCCTGGGCCTGGGCGGGGAATGGGGCGGGGCGGTGCTGCTGGCCACCGAGAACGCGCCGCCGGGCAAGCGCGCCTGGTACGGCATGTTCCCGCAGCTGGGGGCGCCGCTGGGCTTCCTGCTGTGCTCGGGCATCTTCCTGGTGCTGGACGCGTGGCTGGACGAGGCGCAATTCCTGCGTTGGGGCTGGCGCATTCCGTTCGTCGCCAGTGCCCTGTTGGTGATCACCGGGCTGTGGGTGCGCCTGCGTATCCACGAGACCCCGGATTTCCAGCGCGCGCTCGACCGTAACGAGCGCGTGCGCCTGCCGATGCTCACGGTGCTGTCGCAGCACGCCGGCGCGACGGTGCTGGGCACGTTCGCCGTGCTGGCGACCTTCGTGCTGTTCTACCTGATGACGGTGTTCGCGCTGGGCTACGGCACCACCACGCTGCGCTACAGCCGCGAGCAGTTCCTGCTGCTGCAGATGGCCGGCATCCTGTTCTTCGCCGCCGGCATCCCGCTGTCGGCCTGGTACGGCGACCGCCGCGGCACGCGCCCGGCGATGCTCGTGGCCAGCGTGGTGATCGTCGCGTTCGGGTTGCTGTTCGCGCCGCTGTTCCAGGCCGGGCAGCCCTGGCAGGTGCTGGGCTTCCTGGCGCTGGGGTTCTTCTTCATGGGCCTGACCTACGGCCCCTGTGGCACGCTGCTGGCCGAGCTGTTCCCGGTGCCGGTGCGCTACACCGGCGCCTCGCTGTCGTTCAACCTGGCCGGCATCCTCGGCGCGGCGCCGGCGCCCTACGTGGCGGTGTGGCTGGCCAAGCACTACGGGTTGCCGTGGGTGGGCTACTACCTCAGTGCGGCGGCGCTGCTGACCTTGCTGGCGCTGCTGGCGATTCGCCGACCGCGTCGCTGAGCGCCGGTTCCTCGGCGGGGGCGCACTCGACCCGGTTGCGGCCGCCGGCCTTGGCCAGGTACAGGTGTTTGTCGGCCTCGGTCAGCAGTGGATGCAGGCTCTGCCGCTGCGGCCCGCTGTTGCTGATGCCGATGCTGATGGTGAGGTGCAGCATCTGCGTGCCCACCGCGATCTTGAGGTCGGCGATGCGCGCGCGCAGGGCCTCGAAGTAGTCGATGGCGGCCGCGGCGTCCAGGCCCGGCACCAGCATGCAGAACTCCTCGCCGCCGAAGCGCGCCACCATGTCCTGCGGGCGGGCGTGCGCGGCCAGGGTCGCGGCGACCGCGCGCAGCGCCTCGTCGCCGGCCTCGTGGCCGCAGGTGTCGTTGATGTGCTTGAAATGGTCGATGTCGAGCATCGCCACGCTGACCGGTTGCTGCCGCGCCAGCCACTGCGGCAGCAGGCGCTGGCTCTGTTCGAGGAAGTGCCGGCGGTTGGGCAGGCTGGTGAGGAAATCGCGCGTCGCCAGGTCCTGCAGGGTGCCGATCAGCTCCAGCTGATCCACGTTCTGCGAGACCCGGCAGAAGAATTCCTCGCGCGAGAACGGCTTTCGCAGGAAGTCGTTGGCGCCGTTCTTGAGGAAGCGCGGTACCAGCGACGGGTCGTTGTTGCCGGACAGGCCGATCACCGCCAGCATGTCGCGCGCGCGCAACGCGCGCAGCCGCCGGGTGAATTCCACGCCTTCCATGCCCGGCATTTCCTGGTCCACCACCGCCAGGCGGATGGAGGGGTTGGCTTCGATCGCGCGCAACCCGGCGGCGCCGTCGGCGGCCTCGATCACGCGGTAGCCGTACATCTTCAGCAGCGAGGCGGCGTAGGCGCGCGCCGACGGCGAATCGTCCACCACCAGCGCGGTGATGGCGCGGTTGCGTGCCAGCCGCTGCACCAGCCAGGCCAGGTAGTCGATGCTGTCCGGCGCGTTCTTCAACACGAAGTCGATGATCTGCTGGGTCAGGATGCGCTTGCGCAGGCTCTCGTCGTAGACCCCGCTGACCACCACCGTCGGCAAGCCGCGCGCGATGAAAAAATCCACCACGGTGTCGCGGTCGCCGTCGGCCAGCACCAGCCCGGTCAGCGCCAGGAACCAGGAGCCGCCATCGTCCAGGGCGGCGGCGGCCTCGGCCAGGGTGGAGACCACGGTGACCGGCAGTTCCACCCGCTGTTCGATCGCCGCGCGCAACAGGTCGGTGAAGGTGCGCGAGTTTTCCACCAGCAGGATGCGCTGCTGTGCGGGGCTGCCGTCGGGGGCGATCGGGGAGATCGACAACGGGTGCGACATGCATGCCTCGCGGGCGGCAATCGGGGGGTAGCCCGGGTAGCGGCCGTGCGCGCGCAAACTTGAGGGCGGCGCGCTGCTACCAGAGTGCGTCGCGCAGCTTGTACCAGGACATCGCCGCCACCAGCAGCGGCGTGCGCAGCAGGCGGCCGCCGGGGAACGGCGCGTGCGGAATCCGCGCGAACACGTCCAGCCGTTGCGCCTGCCCGGCGATCGCCGCGGCGATGACCGCCCCGGCCAGACCGGTGGCGGCCACGCCATGGCCGGAGAAGCCCTGCGCGAAGTACACGTTCGGGGTCAGCCGGCCCCAGTGCGGGGCACGGTTGCGGGTGATGTCGACGTAGCCGCCCCAGACCGACTCCATTTCGACCTGGCGCAGTTGCGGGAACACCCGCCGCATGCGCCGGGTCATCACCCCGCGCAGGCCCGGCGGCGGCAGCGACGAATAGCTGGCACGGCCGCCGAACAGCAGCCGGTGGTCGCGGCTGAGGCGGAAGTAGTCCAGCGCCCAGTTGACGTCGGCCACCGCCATGTCGTTGCCGATCAGCGCGCGGGCCAGCGCCTCGCCCAGCGGCGCGCTGGCGCCGATGTAGGTGCCGACCGGCATGATCCGCGACTCCAGTTCCGGGGCGATGCCGCGCAGCCAGGCATTGCCGGCGAGGATGGCGAACTCGCCTTCGGCCTCGCCGTGCGCGCTGCGCAGGATCGGCCGCGCGCCGCGCACCAGGTGCGTGACCGGGGTTCGCTCGTAGATGCGCACCCCGGCGGCCAGTGCCGCCCGTGCCAGGCCGCGCGCGTAGTCCAGCGGATGCAGGTGCCCGCTGGCCGCGTCGTACATCGCGCCCAGGTAGCGCGGGCTGCGCAGCTGCGACTGCAACTGCGTGCGGTCCCACCATTGCAGCGGATAGTCGTAGCGCTGCGCCATCTCGATGATGCCGGCGCGCAGCGCACGTTCCTGGCGCGGCTTGATCGCCACGTGCGCATGCCCGTCGCGCCAGTCGCAGGCGATGCCATGGCGGGCGATGCGGGTGCGCAGCAAGTGCATGCCGTCGCGGGAGAAGTCGAACAGCAGCCGCGCATCGTCCTGGCCGAGCAGGGCTTCCAGGGTGTGCTGTTCGCAACCGTAGCCGACGATGGCCTGCCCCCCATTGCGCCCGGAGGCACCCCATCCGACCCGCTGCGCCTCCAGCACCACCACCCGATACCCGGCCTCGGCCAGGGCCAGCGCCGCGCTCAGCCCGGTATACCCGGCGCCGAGGATGCACACGTCGGCCTGCACCCTTCCGCGCAGCGGTTCCTGCGCCGGGAACGGCGTGGCGCTTTGTGTGTACCAGGAAGCGTGGGGAAGGGGGACTCGGGAATCGGGAATGGGAGAAGCGCTGGTCATGGCGGCGCACTGCTGCGGTGGCGCTGGCGCACCATGCCCTGGGCGGCAGGCGCTTTCGCTGTTGCTGCTTTCGATTCCCGCTTCTCCATTCCCGATTCCCCGCCGTCAAACCGTGCGCAAATACCAGCGATAGTCCACATCGCTGACCTGCGCCTGGAAATCCAGCAGTTCGCGGCGCTTCTGCTGGCCGTAGATATGCCGGAAGCGCGTGCCGAAGGCGGTGGCGGCGAAGTCGCTGGCCAGGAAGCGGGCGATCGCGCCGCGCCAGTCCGGTTCGCGTGCGGGGTGCTGGGTGTAGGCGTTGCCCTGGGTCGGCGGGCCCGGATCGAGGCCCTGCGCCAGGCCGTGTTCGATGCCGGCCAGGACCGCCGCGGCGACCAGGTAGGGATTGGCGTCGGCGCCGGCGATGCGGTGTTCGATGCGGGTGTTGGCCGGGTCGCTGTGCGGCACCCGCATCGCCACGGTGCGGTTGTTGAAGCCCCAGCTGTCGTTGAGCGGGACGAAGGCATTGGCGACGAAGCGCCGGTAGCTGTTGGCGTGCGGCGCGAACAGCAGCAGGCAGTCCTCGGCGCTGCGCTGCAGCCCGCCGATGGCATGCCGCAAGGGCGCGGCCGGCGCCTGCGGGGTGCAGGCGAACAGGTTGTGGCCGGCGCCATCGAGCAGGCTCACGTGCAGGTGCAGGCCGCTGCCGGACTGCGCGGCGAACGGCTTGGCCATGAAGCTGGCGAGCAGCCCCTGCTGCTGCGCGATCGCCTTGATCGCGCGCTTGAGCAGCACCGCGTCGTCGCAGGCGGCCAGCGCATCGGCGCGGTGCTTGAGGTTGATCTCGAACTGGCCGGGCGCGTATTCGGCGACCGCGGTGTCGGCCGGGATGCCCTGCGCGCGGCAGGCCTGCGCGACCGCGTCGGTGAAGCCGCGTTGGTCGTCCAGTTCCTGCATGTAATAGACCTGGGTGCTGTCGTTGCGCCGCCCGCTGTGGGCGTGCAGCGGCGGCTGCGGGCGTCCGTTCGCATCGGCGTGCGGGTCGAACAGGTAGAACTCCAGTTCCACCGCGATCACCGGGGTCAGTCCGCGCGCCTGCAGGCGGGCCAATACCTGCGCCAGCACCTGGCGCGGAGCGAAGTCGAGTGCGCCACCGGCACCGTCCTGCATCGCCAGCAGCAGTTGCGCCGACGGTACCGGCGCCCATGGCACCGGCCGCAGGCTGCCGGGCACCGGGAAACACAGCCGGTCCTCGTCGCCGATGTCGTAGCCCAGTCCGGTTTCCTCGACGGTGTTGCCGGTGATGTCGGTGGCGATCAGCGACATCGGCAGGCACACCCCGTCGCGGTAGACCTTGTCCAGCGCGTCGCGGGCGATGCGCTTGCCGCGCAGCAGGCCGTTGCAGTCCGGCAGCAGCAGGTCGATCTGCTCGCAGCCGGCGATGCGCTGCAGGGTCTGGGCATCCTCCGGGGGCAGCAGCTCAGCATCGTGCATGCGGGGTCATCGCGGCGGACGGCGGGAATGCTTCGAGCTTAGCAGAGCCCCATGGCGTCAAGAATACTCAACAGGCGCCGGGTACGATGCGCGGACGTGCGGTCGCGCTATCGTGCGGCGGTGGCCCGGTTTTGCGGAGTGGCAGGCAGCAATTGCTGCGTTGCGCAGCTCAGGTCACGGCATCGCGCACTCGGTCTGTGCCGTGTTCCGCATTGCCTCGTGTTGTAAAAATAAAACGCCCGCGGTAACTTGCGACGACGCCACACGAGTTCTTCGCATGGCCGTATCGCCCCTGGTCGGCGTGCCGACCGACCGCAAGCTCATCGGCCATCATCCGTTCCTGGCCGCGGGCGAAAAGTATCTGCGCGCCGCCGTCGATGGTGCCGGGGTGACCCCGGTGCTGCTGCCGTCGCTGCAGCCGCCGGTCGACGCCCGCGCCTGGCTGACGCGGCTCGACGGCCTGTTGCTGACCGGTGCGGTCAGCAACATCGAGCCGCATCACTACAGCGACGAACCGAGCTGGCTCGGCAACCCGCACGACCCGGCACGCGACGCCAACACGCTGGACCTGATTCCGCAGGCGATCTCGCTGGGCCTGCCGATCCTGGCGATCTGCCGCGGCTTCCAGGAAGTCAACGTCGCCCTCGGCGGTACCCTGCACCAGAAGGTGCACGCGCAGCCGGGGCTGTCCGATCACCGCGAGGATCCGCAGGCGACGCTGGAGGCGCAGTACGCACCGGCGCACGAGGTGACGCTCAGCGAAGGCGGCTGGCTGGAGGAGATCGCTGGCTGCGGGCGGGTGCGGGTCAATTCGCTGCACGGCCAGGGCGTGGCCCGGCTCGGTGGAGACCTGATCGTCGAGGCGCTGGCACCGGACGGGCTGGTCGAGGCCTTCCGCGGCATCGGTCCCGGTTTCCTGCTCGGCGTGCAATGGCATCCGGAGTGGCGGGTGCTCGACGACCCGTTCTATCTCGGCATCTTCCAATCCTTCGGCGACGCCTGTCGCCACTATGCGGCCACCCGCAGGCGCTGATTCCCATGGCCAGTCGATCCCGATCGCGCAAGCACACGCCGGAACAGCAGGAAAGTTCGCTGCGGCGCTGGCTCAAGGAGCGCCACATCACCGAGGTCGAGTGCCTGGTGCCCGACATCACCGGCAATGCCCGCGGCAAGATCATCCCCGCCGCCAAGTTCTCGCACGACTACGGCACGCGCCTGCCCGAAGGCATCTTCGCCACCACCGTCACCGGCGACTATCCGGACGACTACTACGACCTGACCTCGCCGTCGGATTCGGACATGCAGCTGCGCCCGGATCCGGACACGGTGCGGATGGTGCCGTGGGCCGCCGACCCCACCGCGCAGGTGATCCACGACTGCTACACCAAGGAGGGCCAGCCGCACGAACTGGCGCCGCGCAACGTGTTGCGCGGGGTGCTGGCGGCATATGCGGCGATCGGCTGCAAGCCGGTGGTGGCGCCGGAACTGGAGTTCTTCCTGGTGCAGAAGAACACCGATCCGGATTTCCCGCTGCTGCCGCCGGCCGGCCGCTCGGGGCGGCCGGAGACGGCGCGGCAGTCGTATTCGATCGACGCGGTCAACGAGTTCGATCCGATCCTGGACCTGATGTACGACTATTGCGATGCGATGGAACTGGACGTGGACACGTTGATCCACGAATCCGGCGCGGCGCAGCTGGAGGTCAACTTCACTCACGACGACGCGTTGTCGCGTGCCGACCAGGTGTTCCTGTTCAAGCGCACCATGCGCGAGGCGGCGCTGCGCCACGGCGTCTACGCCACGTTCCTGGCCAAGCCGATGGAGAACGAGCCGGGCAGTGCGATGCACATTCACCAGAGTCTGGTGGACAAGCACGGCAAGAACGTCTTCAGCGGCCGCCGTGCCGGCGAGTACAGCCGCACCTTCGCCCATTATCTGGCGGGCCTGCAGAAGTACGTGCCGATGGCGATGGCGTTCTTCGCGCCCAACGTCAATTCCTACCGCCGGCTGATGTTCGGCGAGGTGTCGCCGAGCAACGTGCTGTGGGGCTTCGACAACCGCACCTGCGGCCTGCGGGTGCCGATCGACACGATCGAGAACATGCGCGTGGAAAGCCGGTTCGCCGGTTCCGATGCCAATCCTTATCTGGCGATGGCGGCGACGCTGGCCTGTGGGTTGCTGGGCATCCGTGAGCAACTGGAGCCCACGGAGCCGACCACGGGCAGCGGCAAGGAGATGGGCTATCAGTTGCCGCGGTCGCTGGGCGAGGCGCTGGACGAGCTGGAGCGCTGCGCGCCGTTGCAGGAGTTGTTGGGTCCGCGCTTCGTGCGGGCGTACATTTCGGTCAAGCGCAAGGAGTACGAGACGTTCTTCCGGGTGATCAGTTCGTGGGAGCGGGAGTTTTTGTTGTTGAACGTGTAAGGGGGCGGTTCGCGCTAGCCAGCCAGAACATCGACGTTGCCGTTGCCGTTGCCGTTGCTGTTGCTGTTGTTGTTGCTGTTGCTGTTGCTCCTGACGTTGCTCTTGCTCCGGACGTTGATGTTGCTTTTGCCTTACCGGGTTCCCTTCCGAAGCGGCGAACCAGGCGGGAAAAACCCGAAGGGCGGCGCACATGGATGTGCGCCGTCCGCGGCAGGGGCAGGGCTCGCCGGAAAAAGGCGAAGCACTGCTTCGCCCCGGCGGGCGGGCTGGCGCCGCGAGGCGACTGCCCCGGACTTGGCTGCGGAGCAGCCAAGCCCCTTCCGCGGATCCCGTCTGGTTCGCGGACCCGGAGCGCGCAGCGCGGAGGGCGCGTAGGCAGGGCGCGCTTTCTTTTGGTTACTTTTCTTTGCGCGAGCAAAGAAAAGTAACTCGCCCGTTAGGGCGAAAGCCTTTGCTGTTGCTTCAAGTTTGCGTGTTAGGCGAGAAGATCTGTAGGAGCGGCGTTAGCCGCGACAGGGACAATGGACTCTCGCTGTCGCGGCTAAAGCCGCTCCTATGATCCAGCGGTCGCTGCCACATCAGCTAGAGCAAGAGCAAAGCTTTCGCCTTGCGGCGAGTTACTTTTCTTTGCTTGTGCAAAGAAAAGTAACCAAAAGAAAGCACACCCTGCCTCGCGCCCTCCGCGCTAGCGCGCTCCGGGTCCGCGTCCATGCCGGGGATTCGCGGAAGGGGCATCCTGCCCCTGCCGCGGACGGCGCACATCCATGTGCGCCGCCCCTTCGGGGTTTTTCCCCGGGCTGGCCGCCGCTTCGGAAGGGAACCCGGTAAGTCAAAAGCAACAACAACAGCAACGGCAAGAACAACAGCAACAGCGACGGCAAGAACAACAGCAACAGAAACTGCAACAGAAACTGCAACTGCAAAGCACGGCCGCGGCGGCGGCCTTGGTATCGACATTGGAGTGGACATGGACCGGATCGACACGCGCGCCCTGCAGGACCTGGATGCCGCGCACCACCTGCACCCGTTCAACGACAACGGCGCCCTGGCGCAGAAAGGCACCCGCATCCTCACCCGTGGCGACGGCGCCTACGTCTGGGACGCCGACGGCAACCAGTTGCTCGACGCCTTCGCCGGCCTGTGGTGCGTCAACGTCGGCTACGGGCGCAAGGAACTCGGCCAGGCCGCCGCGCGGCAGATGGAACAGCTCGCGTACTACAACAGCTTCTTCCAGTGCACCACCGAACCCACCATCCGTCTGGCCGCCAAGCTCGCCGAACTGACGCCCGGCGACCTCGACCATGCGTTCTTTACCAACTCCGGCTCCGAGGCCAACGACACCATCCTGCGCCTGGTGCGGCACTTCTGGGCGATGCAGGACCAGCCGCAGAAGACCATCTTCATTGGCCGCCACGACGGCTACCACGGCACCACCATGGCCGGCGCCAGCCTCGGCGGGATGAAGGGCATGCACCGCCAGGGCGGCTTGCCGATCCCGGACATCCACCACATCGATCCGCCATACCCGTTCGGCGACGGTGCCGACCTGGACCCCGAGGAATACGGCCTGCTGGCCGCGCGGCGGCTGGAGGACAAGATCCTGGAGCTGGGGCCGGAGCGGGTGGCCGCGTTCATCGGCGAACCGATCATGGGCGCGATCGGCGTGTACATCCCGCCGCGCAGCTACTGGCCGGAGATCGAACGCATCTGCCGCCGCTACGACGTGCTGCTGGTCGCCGACGAGGTGATCTGCGGCTTCGGCCGCACCGGCGAATGGTTCGGATCGCAACACTTCGGCTTCCAGCCGGACGTGATGACCATCGCCAAGGGCATCACCTCCGGCTACATCCCGCTCGGCGCGGCGATGTTCGGCACGCGCGTGGCCACGGTGCTGAAGGAGCAGGGCGGCGAACTGGCGCATGGCGGCACCTATTCCGGCCACCCGGTGTGCGCGGCGGTGGCGCTGGAAAATCTGCGCCTGCTGCAGGACGAGGGCATCGTCGCACGCGCGCGCAGCGAGATCGCGCCGTACCTGGCGCAGCGCTGGGCCGAGCTGGGCGAGCACCGGCTGGTCGGCGAGGCGCGCATCGTCGGCATGATCGGCGCGCTCGAGCTGGTGCCGGACAAGCCGCGCCGGCACTACTTCCCCGAGCGCGGCAAGGTCGGCGCGCTGTGCCGCGACAACGCGCTGCGCCGCGGCCTGATCCTGCGCGCCACCAATGACGCGATGCTGCTGTCGCCGCCGCTGATCCTCAGCCGCGCCCAGGTCGACGAACTGTTCGACAAGGCCTGGTTGGCGCTGGAGGACACGGCGCAGGCGCTGGGCAAATAGCCCGGGGCTGGGTAGTCTGGAGCCTCTCTCTTCCGGATCCGGCGCGCCGCGCGGATCCTTCCGACCCTACATGGACCTGCGGAGACCTGCCATGACCCTGCGACTGCTCACCCTATCCCTGGCCACGGTGCTGCTCGCCGGTTGCGGCGGCTCCGGCAGCGACGCAGGCAAGTCGGGGCAGGAAGAGGCGAAGGTCCTCAATGTGTACAACTACTCGGACTACATCGCCGAGAACACGATTCCCGAGTTCGAGAAGCAGACCGGTATCAAGGTCACCTATGACGTGTTCGACAGCGACGAGATGGTGGAGACCAAGCTGCTGGCCGGCGGCAGCGGCTACGACGTGGTGGTGCCGACGCTGAACTTCTTCGGCCGGCAGATCCAGGCCGGTGTGTTCCTGCCGCTGGACAAGAGCAAGATCCCCAACCTGGCCAATCTCGATCCGCAGATCATGCAGCGCATCGCCCAGCAGGATCCGGGCAACAAGTACGGCGTGCCGTACATGGTCGGCACCACCGGCATCGGCTACAACGTGGACAAGGTCAAGGCCGCGTTCGGCAGCACCGACATCGCCAATAGCTGGGACCTGGTGTTCAAGCCGGAGAACCTGGCCAAGCTCAAGGACTGCGGCGTGACCCTGCTGGATACGCCGTCGGACCTGATCCCGATCGCGCTGCACTACCTGGGCGAGGATCCGCACAGCACCGATCCGGCCAAGATCGAGCAGGCCGCGGCGCTGATCAAGCGCATCCGCCCGTACGTGCAGAACTTCCACTCCTCGCAGTACGTGACCTCGCTGGCCAACGGCAGCACCTGCCTGGCGGTGGGCTGGTCGGGCGACATCATCCAGGCGCGCGACCGCGCCGAGGAAGCCAAGAACGGCGTGCACGTGGCCTATTCGATTCCCAAGGAGGGCGCGCCGCAGTGGTTCGACATGCTGGCCATCCCCAAGGACGCCAAGCATCCGGAGAACGCCTATGCGTTCATCAACTACCTGCTGACGCCGAAGGTGGCCGCGGCCAATACCGACTTCATCCACTACGCCAACCCGGTGCCGAAGGCGACCCCGCTGGTGGACGCGGCGATCCGCAACGACCCCACCATCTATCCGCCGCCGGAAGTGGCCGCGAAAATGTTCACCTATTCGATCAACCCGCCCGAAGTGGACAAGCTGTACACCCGCCTGTGGACGGAGATCAAGACCGGCCGTTGAGCCGCTGGCGATCGCGGTCCCGGGAGATGCCCTGGTGTTGACCCGGGCAGGCAGCACACCGCGCTGGTCCCCAGCACGGCCAGGGTGAGCGCATGCGCCCGTTGTGGGAGGGACTTCAGTCCCGACTGCATGCAGCCCGACGCACACGGCGTCTTCGCGCTTCGCGACGAAGGCCGCCGCTAATACGCTTCCCTGCCGCAGCTTGGCAAGCCACGTTGCCCGTAGGAGCGGCTTCAGCCGCGACAGCCTTCCCGGTAAGGCCCGTCGCGGCTGAAGCCGCTCCCACAGGGGCAGCGTCCATTCGGCTTGATCGTGGCGAACGCAGGTGATGGAAGCTGCCCTGAGGTCGCTCCCGCAACGCCCACCAGCGCGCGCGGGGCGCGCGCGGCCAAGCAGTCGCGGTTGTTATGCGACAGGGACAAAGCCCTCTCTCACCCACGTCGACCAGGCAAGCGCATGCGCCCCTTGTGGGAGGGACTTCAGTCCCGACGGCATGCAGCCCGACGCGCACGGCGTCTTGCTCTTCGCGACGAAGGCCGCCGCTAACACGCCCTCCTGCCGCAGCTTGGCAAGCCGCTTGTGTCAAATGAGGGTCTATCGTTGTAGGTGAGAGCGGAGTGCGGCAGGCCGTTTAGCCGCAGTGCCAGCAAGCACGAGTAGGAGTCAGCGCCGCCGCACCCCGTATCTCCTGCCTCATCAGCCCGAACAGTTGCCCGAGTCGCGAGCTCGAACTCCACAAGCATGGGCATCGGCAGGAGTGCTCTCGTTCCTGAGTCTACTGCGGAGAACGTCTATGCGGCGCTATGTCGGGATCGATGTATCCAAGGCCGAACTGGTCATTCATGTCCTGCCGGACGAGCAGGCCTGGACCCAACCCAATACGCCACAGGGGCAGCGTGTGCTGGCCCAACGCCTGGTGGAGCTGGGCTGCGAGCGGATCTTGCTGGAAGCCAGTGGCGGCTACGAACATGCCGTGCTGCGGGTGCTCCGAGAGGCGGCCCTGCCGGCAGTGCGGATGGCCGCCGATCGTCCGCGCAAGCTAGCCCAAGCCTTGGGCCTGCAGGCCAAGACCGACGCCCTGGACGCGCGCCTGCTGGCCATCGCCGCCCAGCACATCCCGACCACGCCCACGACCGTGGTGCCCGAGCACCAGCAGTCTCTTCGCGAACTGTTGGACCTGCGTGCCACCCTGGTGGGCCAGCGCGATGCCCATCGGCGGCGCCTGGAACACATCACCAGCGCCAAGGTGCAACACCGCTGCCGAGAGGTGATCGCCCTGCTGAACCAGCAGATCCAGACATTGACGCAGGAGATCGAGCAGCAGGGCAAGACCTGCTCGAGCTTGCCCAAGGTACCTGGGCTCGGCACGATCCTGCGCGCAGTGCTGGCCGCGCGGTTGCCAGAGCTGGGCACGCTGCCGCCACGCAAGCTCGCCGCCCTGGTCGGGCTGGCCCCGTTCAATCACGACAGCGGCTGCTGGAAAGGCCAACGTCGCATCAAAGGCGGCCGTGCCGACGTGCGAGGCGTGCTGTACATGGCCACCTGGGCCAGCATCCGCGCCAAATCCCCCTTGGCCAACACCTACGCGCGCTTGCGCGCGGCCGGCAAGCCGGCCAAGGTCGCCATCGTCGCCTGCATGCACAAGTTCCTGCGCTGGCTCAATGCCATCGCGCGCGATCAGGCACCGTACGCTCCTCCGGTTATCGCTGGGGCATGACAGTTGACTCCTACATGCGCGTTTCCTACGGTGATGCGCGCCCCCCGATGTCGCTCCCGACAAGCCCTCGCGCCTGGTGCTGAACCATGCGCGCCGCCGGCCTGTGGCATCCGCACGCCCCTCGCCACGCCATGCTCACACATCCTGTACTCGCCGGTACAAACAATGCGCCGTTCCGGCGTACGCTACCGTTTGGTGCTGTCGCCATCCCGACCCGGCGACGTTCTTCCTCTCCCCAGGAACCAGCGACTTGAGCAACCACGACCCAGACTCCTCGCAGGCGCCGCGGCAGGGCGCCGCGCACGACCCCCAGGCCGACCAGGGCCAGGCCGGCAGGCGCCGGGACGACGCGGGCGGCAACGCCGCCGGCAAGTCCGACACCCCGTCGCCGCTGAAGAACCCCAAGGTCAAATGGACCCTGCTGCTGATCGGCCTGCTGGTGGCGATCGGCCTGGTGGTGTGGCTGATCTACTACCTCAGCACCGGCCGCTACCTGCAGGAGACCAACAACGCCTACCTGCAGGCCGACACGGTCGCGGTGGCGCCACGGGTCAATGGCTACGTGACCGCGGTGTACGTGCGCGACAACCAGGCCGTCGCCGCCGGGCAGCCGCTGCTGGAGATCGACCCGCGCACCTACCGCGCCACCCTGGAGCAGGCGCAGGCCGCGATCGCGGTGCGCCAGGCCGACATCGCTGCCGCCGAGGCCGGGTTGCAGGCGCAGCGCGCCAGCCTGCTGCAGGCGCGCACCCAGGTCACCGCCGCCGCCGCCAGCCTGCGCTTCGCGCAGGGCGAGGCCAGGCGCTTCGGGCCGCTGGCCGCCTCCGGCGCCGACACCCACGAACACTACGAAAGCATCGTCCACGATCGCGACCGCGCGCAGGCGCAGTTCGACGCGGCCAAGGCCCAGGTCGCCGCCGCCGAGAGCCAGGTGCAGGGCACCGCGGCCAAGCTCGACCAGGCGCGCGCCGGCCTGGCGCAGGCGCAGGCCGACGCCGCGCAGGCGCAGGTGGCGGTGGAGGACACCCGCCTGACCGCGCGCATCGCCGGCCGCATCGGCGACAAGACCGTGCAGGTCGGCCAGTTCGTCGCCGCCGGCACCCGGCTGATGAGCGTGGTGCCGGTGGACGCGCTGTACCTGAGCGCCAACTTCAAGGAAACCCAGGTCGGGCTGATGCGGCCGGGGCAGCCGGCGCGGATCGAGGTCGATGCGCTGTCCGGGGTGGAACTGGACGGCGTGGTCGAGAGCATCGCCCCCGGCACCGGTTCGCAATTCGCGCTGCTGCCGCCGGAGAACGCCACCGGTAACTTCACCAAGGTGGTGCAGCGGGTGCCGGTGCGGATCCGGATCAAGGCCGGCGCCGAGGCGCGCAAGGTGCTGGTGCCGGGCATGTCGGTGACGGTGACCGTCGATACGCGCAGCGCCAAGGACGCCAAGGAACGCGTGGAGGAAGAGGACGTGCAGGGCCAGGATGCGGTCGCCCCGCGTGGGCGCAACCCGTGAGCGAAGCGGCCGCGGCGGCGGGCGCGCAGGCGCCGCGCAAGGCCGACACCGGCGCCTGGCTGGCGGTGGCCGCCGGCACCATCGGCTCGTTCATGGCCACGCTGGACATCTCCATCGTCAACGCCGCGCTGCCGACCATCCAGGGCGAGGTCGGCGCCAGCGGCACCGAGGGCACCTGGATCTCGACCTCCTACCTGGTCGCCGAGATCGTGATGATCCCACTGACCGGCTGGTTCGTGCGCACCCTGGGGCTGCGCAACTTCCTGCTGATCTGCGCGCTGCTGTTCACCTTCTTCTCGGTGGTGTGCGGGCTGTCGAACAGCCTGACCATGATGATCCTCGGCCGCGTCGGCCAGGGCTTCGCCGGCGGCGCGCTGATCCCGACCGCGCTGACCATCGTCGCCACGCGCCTGCCGCCGGCGCAGCAGACCCTGGGCACGGCGCTGTTCGGCATGACCGTGATCCTGGGGCCGGTGATCGGGCCGCTGCTGGGCGGCTGGCTGACCGAGAACGTGAGCTGGCACTACGCGTTCTTCCTCAACGTGCCGGTCTGCGCCGGCCTGGTGGCGCTGCTGCTGCTCGGGCTGCCGCACGAGCGCATGTACCTGCGCGGGCTGCTCGACGCCGACTGGCTCGGCATCTTCGGCCTGACCGCGGGACTGGGCGCGCTGACCGTGGTGCTGGAGGAGGGCCAGCGCGAGCGCTGGTTCGAGTCCACCGAGATCGTCCTGCTGAGCGTGGTCTCGCTGGTCGGCTTCGTCGCCCTGGTGGCCTCGCAGTTCGTCAGCCGGCAACCGGTGATCCGCCTGTCGATCCTGCTGCAGCGCAGCTTCGGCGCGGTGTTCGTGATGGTGATGGCCGTGGGCATGATCCTGTTCGGGGTCATGTACATGATTCCGCAGTTCCTGGCGGTGATCTCCGGCTACAACACCGAGCAGTCCGGCTACGTGGTGCTGCTGTCGGGCATTCCCACGGTGCTGCTGATGCCGATGATGCCCAAGCTGCTGACCACGGTGGACGTGCGCGTGCTGGTGCTCGGCGGGCTGACCTGCTTCGCCAGCGCCTGCTTCGTCAACATCCACCTGACCGCCGAGTCGGTGGGCATGCATTTCGTCGCCGGGCAGCTGCTGCAGGGCTGCGGGCTGGCGCTGGCGCTGATGTCGCTGAACCAAGCGGCGATCTCCTCGGTGCCGCCGGACCTGGCCGGCGACGCCTCGGGCCTGTTCAACGCCGCGCGCAACATGGGCGGCTCGATCGGCCTGGCGCTGATCTCCACCTTCCAGGAGCGGCGCATGGTGTTCCACACGCAGATGCTCGGCAGCGGCACCACCGCCAATTCGCCGCTGGCGCAGGACTACCTGCACGGCATCGCCGCCCAGCTGCAGTCGGCGTCCGGCGCCGGCGCGGCGATGCAGTCGCTGGCGCAACTGGCGCGGCTGGTGCAGCAGCAGGCGCTGGTGATGACCTACAACGATCTGTTCTGGATCTTCGGGGTGATCGTGGTGTGCACGATCCCGCTGGCGTTCCTGCTCAAGCCGCTGCCCAAGGGCGGCGCTCCGCTCGCGATGCATTGAGGATTCCATGGCCCAGCGTTTCTCCCGCGTTCTCGTCGCCGCCGCGCTGCCGTCGCTGCTGTCGGCCTGCATGCTCGGCCCGGACTACGTGAAGCCGCCGCCGGTGGCCGAGGCGGCGCTGGCGCAGCCGCGGCTGCACCGCGCCGATGCCACGGCCGCCGCCGCCGGGGTGGTGCCGGCCCCGCCGCCGCAGCGCTGGTGGGACACCTTGCAGGACCCGCAGTTGACCCTGCTGGTCGAGCAGGCCCTGCAGCACAGCCCCAACCTGCGCGTGGCGCAGGCGCGCCTGCGCGCCTCGCGCGCCCTGGTCGACCAGCGCCATGCCGAACAGTTGCCCAGCGTCGGCGCCAATGCCGCCTACCTCAACGCCAGGCTGCCCGATGCGCTGGCCGATCGCGTGGGCAGCATCGCCGCCGGCACCGGCCAGCCGGTGGAGATCAATCCGCGCACGCAGCTCTACAACGTCGGCCTCGATGCCAGCTGGGAACTGGATTTCTTCGGCCGCCGCCGCCGCGCCAGCGAAGGCGCGCTGGCCGACGCCCAGGCCGACGAGGCCGACCTGGCCGATACCCAGGTGCAGATCGCCGCGGAAGTGGGGCAGGCCTATCTGGGCTATCGCAGCACCCGTGCGCGCATGGCCGTCGCCCAGCGCAACCTGGAGGCCGCCCGGCAGACCCTGGCGCTGACCCGCCAGCGCCGCGCGCGCGGCGCCGATGCCGACCTGCAGGTGGAACGCGCACAGGCGCAGCTGCAGCAGCAGGAAGCGGTGCTGCCCGACCTGCAGGCGCAGGCGCAGGTGGCGCTGGACCAACTGGCGCTGATGATCGGCCGCGCGCCCGGCGCGCTCGATGCCGAGCTGGCCGCGGACCGGCCGTTGCCGACGCTGCCGGCGCGCGTGCCGGTGGATGATGCCGGCGCGCTGATCCGCCGGCGCCCCGACGTGCGCCGCGCCGAGCGCCAACTGGCCGCCTCGTCGGCGCAGATCGGCGAAGCGCTGAGCGCCTATTTCCCGCAAGTGCGGCTGCTCGGCAACATCGGCATGGCCGCGACCTCGCCGGGCGATCTCGGCCGCGATGCGGTCAACAGCGTGGTGGCGCCGTTCCTGCAATGGTCGCTGTTCGACTTCGGCGCCACCCGCGCCAAGGTCGAACAGGCCCGCGCCGGCAATGCCGCGCGCCTGGCCGCCTACGAGGGCACGGTGCTGGCCGCGCTGCAGGACGCCAACGGCGCACTGGCGCGGTTCGGCGCCGCGCGCCAGCAGGCGCTGGCCGCGGACAAGGCCGCGGCCTCGGCGGATCGGTCCGCTGCGCTGCTGCAGCAACGCTACGCCGCCGGCGCGTCCTCGCTGATCGATGCGCTGGACGTGCAGCGCCAGCAGGCCTCGGCCCAGGACAGCGCGCTGCAGGCGCACACCCAGGTTCTGCTGCGCTACGTGGCGTTGCAGAAGAGCCTGGGCCTGGGCTGGGCGGCGCCGCCGGCAGCGGCGTCCGCGCCAACGCCAGCCACGACGCAGTGAGCGCGCTGCTTTTACCAATCCCCATTCCCGACTCCCGAATCCCACGCCGTCACGGCTACACTGAGCTTCACCGCGCCGCGGTCGCCTGGGCATCGGCGTTCCGCACGACGGCGTGTTTCACGGGGAATCACCGATGGCGTTGAGCGAAGCGAGAACCGACCATCTGCCGGCGCCGCCGCCGGTCAAGGGCGGCGGCTATGTGTCCATCGCCGGCCTGCGCAAGGAGTTCGACGGCTTCGTCGCGCTGGACGACATCGACCTGGACATCGGCCAGGGCGAGATCTTCGCGCTGCTCGGCGGCTCCGGCAGCGGCAAATCCACGCTGCTGCGTTGCCTGGGCGGGTTCGAGCAGCCCAGCCGCGGCCGCATCGTGCTCGACGGCCAGGCGCTGGACGGGCTGCCGCCGTATCGGCGCCCGCTCAACATGATGTTCCAGTCCTATGCGCTGTTCCCGCACATGAGCGTGGAGCAGAACATCGCCTTCGGCCTGAAGCAGGATGGGCTGTCGCGCGCGGCCATCGCCAGCCGCGTCGGCGAGATGCTGGAGCTGGTGCGGCTGGGCACGCTCGGCAAGCGCAAGCCGCACCAGCTTTCCGGCGGCCAGCAACAGCGCGTGGCGCTGGCGCGCTCGCTGGCCAAGCGGCCCAAACTGCTGCTGCTGGACGAGCCGATGGGCGCGCTGGACAAGAAGCTGCGCTCGCAGATGCAGCTGGAGCTGGTCTCCATCATCGAGACCTCGGGCGTGACCTGCGTGATGGTCACCCACGACCAGGAGGAGGCGATGACCATGGCCACGCGCATCGCGCTGATGGAGCATGGCCGCATCCGCCAGGTCGGCACCCCGGGCGACATCTACGAGTCGCCCAACAGCCGCTTCGTCGCCGAGTTCATCGGCTCGGTGAACATGTTCGAGGGCCGGATCGGCGAGGACCACCCGGACCACGTGACGGTGCTGTGCCCGCAATTCCCGGTGCCGATCTACATCAGCCACGGCATCACCGGCGTGGAAGGGCAGGACGTGGCGTTCGCGGTGCGTCCGGAAAAGGTCTGGATCACCAAGGACGAACCCGAACAGACCTACAACAAGGCGCGCGGCACCATCGAGGACATCGCCTATTTCGGCAGCCATTCGATCTTCCACGTGCGCCTGCCCAGCGGTATCCGGGTGCAGTCCAACTTCGCCAACCAGAAGCGCTGGGACAGCGAAGGCATGACCTGGGGCGATGCGGTCTGGGTGTCGTGGGACGACAACGACGGCGTGGTGCTGACCGCATGAGCGCGCCCGTCGTGCCGGTGCCGTCGGAACCGACGCCGCGGCTGCGCCTGCAGCAGCGCTTGCGCTTGCGTTCCCTGCCGGCGATGCGCTGGCTGGTGATCGCCGCGCCCTACCTGTGGCTGCTGCTGTTCTTCGCGATCCCGTTCCTGATCGTGCTGCGCATCTCCTTCTCCGAACAGGCGATCCGCAGTCCGCCGTACAGCGAACTGCTGGAGATCCGCGACGGCGTGCTGACGCTGAAGCTGACCCTGCAGAACTACCTGGCGCTGCTGCGCGACCACCAGTACATCGAGGCTTACTGGGGCTCGATCAAGATCGCCGGCATCTCCACCGCGCTGACCCTGCTGATCGGCTACCCGATGGCCTACGCGATCGCGCGGCTGTCGCCGTCGGCGCGCAATATCGCGATGATGCTGGTGGTGCTGCCGTCGTGGACCTCGTTCCTGATCCGCGTCTACGCCTGGATCGGCATCCTCGACAGCAACGGCGTGCTCAACCGCGCGCTGCTGGCATTGGGCCTGATCGATGCGCCGCTGCACATCCTGTACACCCCGGTCGCCGCCTACATCGGCATCGTCTACTGCTACCTGCCGTTCATGGTGCTGCCGCTGTACGCGACCCTGGTCAAGCTCGACCAGCGCCTGCTCGAGGCCGCCTACGATCTCGGCGCGCCGCCGTGGAAGGCGTTCCTGACCGTGACCCTGCCGCTGTCGCGGCCGGGCATCGTCGCCGGCTGCATGCTGGTGATGATCCCGGCGGTGGGCGAGTTCGTGATCCCGGAGATGCTCGGCGGCCCGGACACGCTGATGATCGGCCGGGTGCTGTGGGGCGAATTCTTCAACAACCGCGACTGGCCGACCGCCTCGGCGGTGGCGATCGCGATGCTGGCATTGTTGATGGTGCCGATCCTGATCTTCAACCGCTACCAGCAGCGCCAGCTCGAAGGCGGGCAGGCATGAGCGGCGTGCGCGGCGGCATGGGCACGGTGCTGCGCTGGGCGGTGCTGGGCGCCGGCTTCGCCTTCCTGTACCTGCCGATCCTGCTGTTGATGGTGTATTCGTTCAACGCCTCCAAGCTGGCGACGGTGTGGGCCGGGTTCTCCACCAAGTGGTACGGCGAGTTGCTGCGCGACCGGCAGATCCTGCAGGCGGCGTGGATCAGCCTGAAGGTGGCGTTCTGGACGGCCACCGCGTCGATGGTGATCGGCACGCTGGCGGCGATGGCGATGACCCGCTTCCGGCGTTTTCCCAGCAAGAGCCTGTTCGGCGCGCTGGTGACCGCGCCGCTGGTGATGCCGGAGGTGATCATCGGCCTGTCGATCATGATGATGCTGGTGTCGATGGGCGGCGTGCTCGGCATTCCGCCCAAGGGCGTGATGGCGATCTGGGCGGCGCACGTCACCTTCACCCTGTCCTTCGTCACCGTGGTGGTGTCCTCGCGCCTGCAGGAGCTGGACCGCTCGCTGGAGGAGGCGGCGATGGACCTGGGCGCCAACCGGCTCAAGGTGTTCTTCCTGATCACCGTGCCGATCATCGCCCCGGCGCTGGTGTCGGGCTGGCTGCTGGCGTTCACCCTGTCGCTGGACGACGTGGTGATCGCCAACTTCGTCGCCGGCCCGGATTCGACCACGCTGCCGATGACCGTGTTCTCCTCGGTGCGCATGGGCCTGAAGCCCAAGATCAACGCGCTGGCCACCCTGATGGTGCTGGCGGTGTCGATCGCCGCCGTCGTCGGCTGGTGGTTGATGGCGCGCAGCGAGAAGCGGCGCCAGCGCGACATGCAGCTGGCGCAGCAGCAGGCGGGCTAGGGCGCTGCTCGATGTAGGAGCGGCTTCAGCCGCGACCGGCCTCTTTCGACACTGCCCGGTCGCGGCTAAAGCCGCTGCTGCCAGGCCTCGCGGAACACTGTGAGCCATCGCACGCGGCACCATCGCCACGCCGCCGCAACCTTCGCAGCGCTAGGCTGAGCGGACATTTTTCCAGGAGTCCGTCGCGATGCCTTACGACACCGTCAATCCCGCCACCGGCCAGGTCGAACACCGCCAGGAGCTGATGGACGCCGCCGCCGTCGAGCGGCGTCTGGCCGCCTCCGCACAGGCATTCCCCGACTGGGCGGCCACCCCGCTGGAGCAGCGCGGCGCGCTGCTGCGCAAGGTCGGGGCGCAGTTGCGCGAACAGCGCGATGCGATCCAGCGGGTGATGACGGCGGAAATGGGCAAGCTGCGCAAGGAGGCGCTGGCCGAACTCGACAAGTGCGCTGCGGCCTGCGACTACTACGCCGACCACGCGGCCGAGTATCTGCGCGAGCAGACGGTGGCCACCGATGCGCAGCGCAGCTACGTGCGTTACGAACCGCTGGGCTGCGTGCTGGCGGTGATGCCGTGGAACTTCCCGATCTGGCAGGTGTTCCGCTTCCTGGCGCCGGCGCTGATGGCCGGCAACGTGGCGCTGCTCAAGCACGCCAGCAACGTGCCGCGCTGCGCCGACGCGATCGCCAGGGTGCTCGCCGATGCCGGCGTGCCGGCCGGGGTGTTCGACGTGCTGCACATCGACAACGACCAGGCCGCCGAGGTGCTGCGCGATGCGCGCGTGGCCGCGGTGACCCTCACCGGCAGCGAGCGTGCCGGCCGCTCCATCGCCGCCAATGCCGGCGGGCAGTTGAAGAAGTGCGTGATGGAGCTGGGCGGCAGCGACGCCTTCGTGGTGCTGGACGATGCCGACCTGGACGCCACCGTAGCTGCGGCGGTGAAGTCGCGCTTCGACAACGCCGGGCAGACCTGCATCGCCGCCAAGCGCTTCGTGGTGGTGGAGGCGATCGCCGACGCGTTCGTGCGCCGCTTCGTGGCCGCTGCCGCCGCGCGGCGCCTGGGCGATCCGCAGGACGAGGCGACCACGCTGGCGCCGATGGCCCGCCAGGACCTGCGCGACGAACTGCACAAGCAGGTGCAGGCCAGCATCGCCAAGGGCGCGACGCCGCTGCTGGGCTGCGAACCCGAGCGCGGCAGCCACGCCGGCTATCCGGCCTCGATCCTCGACCAGGTGGCGCCGGGCATGCCGGCCTACGACGAAGAACTGTTCGGCCCGGTTGCGGCGATCCTGCGCGTGGCCGACGAAGCCGAGGCGGTGCGCGTGGCCAACGACACCACCTTCGGCCTCGGCGGCAGCGTCTGGACCGCCGACCGCGCCCGTGGCGAACGCGTGGCCTGCCAACTCGAATGCGGCGCCGCCTTCGTCAACGCCATCGTCAAGAGCGACGTGCGCCTGCCGTTCGGCGGCATCAAGCGCTCCGGCTTCGGCCGCGAACTGGCCGAGCATGGCATCCATGAGTTCATGAATATCAAGTCGGTGTATGTGGCTTGAGGTGGGGAATCGGGAATGGAGAATGGGGAATGGGAGAAGCGGCGGCGTCTGAGGGCGCCGGTCCGTTGTGGACGGGTGCTGTATGTCCAACGGTTGCGCCACTGCCTCACGTAAGCGGCGCGCTGCCCATTCCCGATTCCCGTTTCCCCATTCCCGCCGCCGCTGCGCGGCGGCTCACAGCCACCTGGCCCGCTTGAACGCCACATACAGCCCGAGGCACACCGCGGCCACGCCGCCGACCATCAGCGGGTAGGCCCAGGGCCATTCCAGTTCCGGCATCTGCTTGAAGTTCATGCCGTACCAGCTGGTGATCAGGGTCGGGGCGGCGAGCAGGGCGGCCCAGGCGCCGAGGCGCTTGACCGTCTCGCCCTGCGCCAGGGTCACCAGCGACAGGTTCACGCTCAGCGCGGTGCCCAGCATCTCGCGCAGGGTGTCGATGGCGTCGTTGGTGCGCACCGCATGGTCGAGCACGTCGCGCACGTACAGCCGCACTTCGTCGGCGATCAGCGGGCCGGGGTGGCGCTTGAGGTGCGCCAGCACGTCCTGCAGCGGCGCCACGCCCAGGCGCATCT
Source organism: Xanthomonas sp. NCPPB 901 (assembly GCF_056725085.1). NCBI lineage: Bacteria > Pseudomonadati > Pseudomonadota > Gammaproteobacteria > Lysobacterales > Lysobacteraceae > Xanthomonas > Xanthomonas sp. NCPPB 901. Next base: position 1,923,872 of record NZ_CM161511.1, read on the forward strand.
GGTTGAGTTCGCGCTTGAGTTCGTACAGGCGGATCGCGGTGTCGCGGCGGTACGCCTCGGCGAAGATGTCCGACTCCAGCCGCTCCAGGCTCTGCCGGAAGGCGTCGAGGATCGGCTGGTAGTTGTCCACCACGTAGTCCAGCACCGCGTACAGCGCGTACGACGGGCCCAATTTCATCAGCGAGGCCTCGCGTTCCAGCCGCTCGCGCACCGGCGCGTAGGGCAGGGAGGCGCCGTGGCGCACGGTCAGCAGGAAGCGCTCGCCGAGGAAGGCGTGGGTCTCGCCATAGACGATGCGCTCGTCGATCACCTGCGCGGTGTGCACGGCCAGGAACAGCGAGTTGCCGAAGGCCTCGACCTTGGGCCGCTGGTGCGCCTTGCGGGTGTCCTCGATCGCCAGCTCGTGCAGCTGGAATTCCTCCTTGAGCTGCTGCAGCACGGCGTCGCCGGGCTCGTACATGCCGACCCAGACGAAGCCGTCGTCGTCGCCGGCCAGCACGTCGCTGATCTGCTCCAGGGGGATGTCGTGGCGACGGCCGTGGCCGTCGTAGTGCACGCAGTTGATGACGCAGGCGGGATTGGCGGTCGCGGAGGCCATGGCAGGATCGTGTTCGGCGGAGGCGCGCGTGGCGAGGGGCCCGACGGTATCAGGGCTGCGGGCGAGGGCGGGTGAGCGCCCAGGCCAGCGCCGCGTGCACCGGCAACAGCAGCGCGATCCACTGCAGGTTGAATTGCGGCTGCAGCATCGACAGCCAGTGGATCAGCAGCGCGGCGCCGGCCAGCGCCACCACCAGCCACAGCAGCATGTCGAACCAGCGCCCGGGACGGCGCCCGCGCAGCAGCGCCACGCCGCCGACCAGCAGCGGCAGGCACAGCGGATCCAGCAGCAACAGGTTGCGGTTGCCCCAGGCGGCGCGATGCTCGGTGAAGCCCCACAGGTACAGCAGGACCGCGCCGCCGAGCGCGCACAGCAGCCAGAACGGCAGCGCCAGCGCGGCCAGCCAGCGCGGCCGGCGGCGCAGCGCCAGCACGCCCGCCGCCGCGGCCAGCCCGACCAGCAGCCATGGCCACCAGTGCCGCACCTGCTCGGGCGGCTCCGGCGGCAGCCGCTGCGGCAGCAATTGCTGGCGCGCCTGCACCAGCGGGCGGCCGGCGCTGTTGCGCACCTCGTTCAGGCTCTCGGCCAGGCGCATCGGCACGAAGGCCTCCTCCCAGCGCGACAGCGGCTTGTCCGCGTACGGGCCCAGGCCCAGGTCGAAGCCCAGCCACATCCACGGCGCCGGCGAGGCCAGGCGCACCGATTCGCTGCGGTAGGTGTTGCCGCGCGAACGGCCGGACAGCTGCGCGTGCAGCGCCCCGCCCATGGCCCGGTCCAGCGCGTCGCGGACCATCGTGGCGCAGTTGGCGGTGTAGTAGTCGTAGCGGTAGCGGGCGTTTTCCGGGCGCGCGCGCCAGGCCAGCGCCTGCTGCAGCGCGCGTGCCTGCGCCGGGGCCAGGTCCAGCCATTGGATGTCCACGCCGCGGCCGGCTTCGCGATACTGCTCGAGATCCTCCTGCAGCGGCAGCGCCACCAGGTAGTAGCGCATGTCGCCAGCGGCGAAGCGGCCGACGAAGCCCGGTTCGCTGGGGTCGAAGAAACCGAAGTTGTACGAGGTGGCCTGGCCGGTGCGCGGGTCGAGCACCACGATGGCGTCGTGGCCGAAGCGCTCGAAGAACACCTCGCCGGGCTGCATCGTGGCCACGCCGATGCGCGGTGCCGGGTCGCTGGCGTCGGCCGTGGCGGCTGCCGCCGTTGCCGGCGCCTGGGCGGCCAGCGGCGGTGGGGCCGCCGGATCGGCGGGCGGGGTCTGCGCAAACGCCAGTCCGGCCCACAGCGCCAGCAGCATTCCCAGCCAGCAGGCCGCGCGCGCGCGCGGCACGGTGCGCGCGCTCAAGCGCCGTCCTGCTCGGCGGGCGGCAGGATGGTGACGTGGAACGCCTGCACCCGGCGCGCGTCGGCCCGCGCCACGCGGAACGCGAAGCGGCCCAGGGTCAGTTCCTCGCCGGTCTCGGGCAGGTGGCCGATCGCCTCGGTGACCAGGCCGCCGACGGTGTCGTAGTCGTCGTCGGGGAAGTCGGCGCCGAAGCGCTCGTTGAAATCCTCGATCGGGGTCAGCGCATCCACCACGTACTGGCCGTCGGCCTGCGCGGCGATCAGCGACGCCTCGTCCTCGGCGTCGTCGTGCTCGTCGTCGATGTCGCCGACGATCTGCTCCAGCACGTCCTCGATGGTCACCAGCCCGGCCACGCCGCCGTACTCGTCGACCACGATCGCCATGTGGTTGCGCGAGAGCCGGAACTCCTTGAGCAGCACGTTGAGCTTCTTCGATTCGGGAATCAGCACCGCCGGGCGCAGCAGTTCGCGCACCGTGCCCGGGCCGTGGTCGGCGACCACGCCGCGCAGCAGGTCCTTGGCCAGCAGGATGCCGAGGATGTCGTCCTTGTTCTCGCCATGCACCGGGAAGCGCGAGTGGCCCGATTCCACCACCTGCTTCATCAGGTCGAGGAAGCGCGACTCCACCGGCAGCGAGACCATCTGCGCGCGCGAGACCATCACGTCGCCGACGGTGAGTTCGGAGACCGACAGCGCGCCCTCCATCATGCGCAGCGTGTCGGCGGCGATCAGGCCATCGTGCTGCGCGTCGCGCAGCACCTCGACCAGGTCGTCGCGGGTGTGCGGGTCGCCGGAGAACACCGAGGTCAGGCGTTCCAGCCAGCCGCGCCGTTTTTCGTGGGGTTCCGGGGAGGAGCTACTCGGTCCGTCTTCTGACATGTTCTGTGGGTAGGCGCCCGGTCGAACGGGCGGTAGCGGCAAGTCTAACAGGGCGGTCGCGACAGCATCGCGACGCCGCCGGCGGGGCCCCGGCGGCCCGCCGGCGCAGGTTCAGCCGCCAGAGGGCGGCGTATGCAGCGCGTCCGGTGCCGGTGCCGCGCCGGGTTCCTCGGGCAGGTCCAGGCTGTAGCTGCAGCCGGCCAGGGTCTTGCCGGGGTGCGATTTCACCGTGGACACGCTGAGGATGATCGACTCGATCATCGGCTCGCCGGTCTTGGGATCGCGGACGTCGCGGCTGAGCACTTCGCGGCCGAACATGGCCTTCTCCGGCGTGTCCACGGCCGCTTCCAGGTTCAGGCGCTTGGCCAGCGGTCGCGGGTCGGGCAGGTCCAGGATCGCCATCACGCTGGCGCCGGAAAAGGCGATGCGCTCGCTGCTGTAGCCGAACACCTGGATCGGCCGGGTCAGTGCGTACTCGGTCATGAACAGGTTGGACTGCGGCAGCGGCCGCCAGCCGTGCGCCACCGCCTTCAGCGGATCGGCCAGCAGCGGCGCCAGGGCGGTGAAGTCGGCCACGTGCTGGCGGCATTCCAGCAGCGCCGGCAGGTCGATGGCCGGGTCGGCGGCCGCGCTGGCGGCAGGTGTTGCCGCCGGTGGCGCGGCAGGCGCGGCCGCCGCGGGGATGGCGCAGGCGAACGCGAGCAGGACGAGCGAGGGACGGATCAACGCACGGAACCTCGAAGGAAAGCGGGCTGCGGCGAGCGCCGCGCGGCCACGTTAGCGCCGGCGCCTGCGCTTGACCAGCGCGGGGGCGAGCGGCGGCGCCGGATCAGCGTTCGCCGGCGTAGGGGTCGGACACGCCGAGGTCGGCGAGGATGTCGCGCTCCAGTTGCTCCATCGCCTCGGCTTCCTTGTCGTCCTCGTGGTCCCAGCCGAGCAGGTGCAGCACGCCGTGCACGGTCAGGTGCGCGTAGTGCGCGTTGAGCGGCTTGTCCTGTTCGGCGGCTTCGCGCGCCACCACCGGCGCGCAGATCACCAGGTCGCCGAGCAGCGGCAGCTTGACGCCCTTCGGCAGCCCCTCGGGCAGTTCCGCCGGGAAGCTGAGCACGTTGGTGGCGTAGTCCTTGCCGCGGTAGTGCTGGTTGAGGGAGCGGCCTTCGCGGTCGTCGACCAGGCGGATCGCCAGGTCGGCCTCGCGGATGCGGCCCTTCAGCGCCGCGGCGACCCATTTGCGGAAGCTCGTCGCCGCCGGCAGCCCGGCACGGGGCAGGGCGTAGCTGACGCCGACATCGAGGCGGACGGGACCTTTGGTCATGGCGGGACGGCGAACGCAGCGGACGGGCGGACAGTATCGCGCGTGCGGCGGCTCAGGGCGACCTTCCGGCGTCGGCGCTGGGGCGAGCGTGCCTCGCCGCAGCGTCCGCGCCTGCGCGGCGCGACACGACCGCACCGGTCGTCGGGACGTGCGGCGCCCGGCTCAGGTCACGCATGCGACCAGGAACAGCAAGCGCGTCTTTTCGGCAGCGGTGCGGTAGGCCACGCCGCCCATCGGGCCTTGCTGGCATTGCGGATTGTTGCGCAGGATCTCCACCTTGGCGGCGAAGCGTCCCGAAGCAGGCAACCACACCGCGGCCTGGCCGTGTTCGAGTAGGTCGCCGACCAGGTAAAGGCTGTCCGCAGGCACCTTCTTGTAGGGAAGCGCGTTGCAGCCGAAGCGGTCGCGGGTCACGCCGTCGGCCTCGACCGCCTCGAGCAGGGCTTTCGCCCGGGTTCCGGCGATCCAGGCCAGGCGTTGCGCCTCGTCGTCGCGCGGCGCGGTCGGCGAGGCGCGGACGACCGCTGCCGCGCGTTCGAGGACGTCGCGCGGCAGGCCGATGACGGCGCTGTCCTGCGCGATCGACACGCACGGCGAGGTCAGCGATTGCGCCAGGGCGACGCGTTGCGGCGCAGGATCGCGTGCAGGGGTTTGCTCCGGCGTCTGGCCGCCGGCACTGCCGGCCAGGCCCAGCAGCGCTCCCAGCAGGCCCGGCCAGGGCCGGATCATGCGGCCGGTCCGCTGGCCCGGTCGTCGACGTCGCGCTTCTCGTAGGCGTTGACGATGCGCGCCACCAGCGGATGCCGGACCACGTCGCGCGCCTCGAAGAAGGTGAAGCTGACCCCGTCCACCTCGTGCAGCACCTCGATCGCATCGCGCAGGCCGGACTTGACGTGCTTGGGCAGGTCGATCTGGGTCAGGTCGCCGGTGACCACGGCGGTGCTGCCGAAGCCGAGCCGGGTCAGGAACATCTTCATCTGTTCGATGGTGGTGTTCTGCGCCTCGTCCAGGATCACGTAGGCGTCGTTGAGGGTGCGCCCGCGCATGTACGCCAGCGGCGCGATCTCGATGACGTTCTTCTCCAGCAGCTTGACCACCTTCTCCACGCCCAGCATCTCGTACAGCGCGTCGTACAGCGGGCGCAGGTAGGGGTCGACCTTCTGGCTGAGATCGCCGGGCAGAAAGCCCAGCTTCTCGCCGGCCTCCACCGCCGGGCGCACCAGGATCAGCCGCTGCACCCGCGATTCGTTCAGCGCTTCCACCGCGCTGGCCACGGCCAGGAAGGTCTTGCCGGTGCCGGCCGGGCCGATGCCGAAGTTGATGTCGTGGGTGGCGATCTGGTGCAGGTACTTGGCCTGGTTGGCGCCGCGGCCGCGCACCGTGCCGCGCTTGACCTTGATCGCGACCTCCTGCGGCTGGTACGCGCGCTGCGCCACCTGGTCGACGTTGGACTGGTTCAGCCGCAGGTGGATTTCCTGGTCGTCGAAGGGGACGTGGTCGGCTTCGGCGTACAGCGCCTGCAACAGGCGCTCGGCCGCCGCCACCGCCGGCTCCGGTCCGGTCACCCGGTACACGTTGCCGCGGTTGGAGATCTCCACGCCCAGGCGCAGTTCGATCTGCCGCAGGTGCGCGTCGAACGGGCCGGCCAGGTTGGCCAGGCGCTCGGTGTCGGCGGGATCCAGGGTGAAGTCGCGTTGCGCAGGGGTGGTCATGGCGGGCGCACGCCGCCGGCGGCGGCGCATGAAAGTAGGGGCGCAAAGGGTAGCGCGCAGCGCGTAGCCGGGCCAGTGAAGGCGCGCAGGGACCGCGGCCGGCGTGCGCACGCCGACGCAGTCGCAGTGCGTCGTGCGGGTTCGTGCGCGCCACCGCCGCGACCCGCGCGACCCGGCGATGGCAACGTTGTCCACAATGGATGTGGATCGATTGTCCAAAAGCCTGTGGACAACCGTGCGGGCGCCTTGCCGCGCAAGGCGTTGACCTAGGTTGGCGAAAAAAACTGCAGCGCTCCTGACGGCGACCGCTGCGTGGCCGCGGCGCTCGTCGCTCTCGGATCGGTTGCGGCGGGCCTTATCGACGCCCACCGTCGCTGCGCGCGTCGCGGGCCTGCCTCCACGCGTCCGCGATTGCCCGTGCGCCGGCAAGGTCGTCCACCACCAGCACCAGCTGACCGTGGTGATCGCTGTATTGCACGGCGATGTCGATGCCGGCGTCGCCGAGCAGGCCGGTCAGCAAGCCCAGTTGTCCCGGCGTTTCCTGGTCCAGGCGCAGCAGCACCGCGGGCCGCTCGGCGGCAACGCGCATCCCGTGCGCCTGCAGCGCGTCGCGCACCGGCGCGGCAGCATCGAACAGGAAGTGCGCGACCGCATGGCCATCCACGCGCCACACACCGCCGCCTTCGATGCTGATGCCGGCCGCGCCCAGTGCCTTGGCCATCGCCGCCAGTGCGCCGGGGCGATCGTCGAGATGGATCTCCACGTCCTTCATCGCAGTGTCTCCGCCGGCGCCTCGCCGTGCACCACCGTCGCCTCGCAGCGCACCGCCACCGTGCAGCTGTTGGCGATGAAGCACTGCGCGTGCGCCTGTGCGTGCAGCGCGTGCGCGCGGGCCGCATCGCTGTCCGCGGCAATGGTCACCCGCGGCGCCAGCGCCACTTCGCGGAAGCGTCCGCCGCGGCCGGGATTCAGCTCCAACCAGCCTTGCGCCTGGTCGTGGTAGGCCAGTACCCGGATGCCGGCATGCGCGCACAGCGCCAGGTAGGTGAGCATGTGGCAGGCGGCGAGGGCGCCGACGAACAGGTCTTCCGGATTGTGCAGCGCCGGGTCGCCGCGAAACGCGGGATCGGCGCTGCCCGCCAGTGCCGCTTTGCCGGGAACCTGCAGCATGTAGTCGCGGCCGTAGCCGGCGTAGTCGGCGGTGCCGTCGCCGTGGTTGCCGGTCCAGTGCAGTTGCGAAACGTAGTGATGGAGCGTGTCGGCCATGTGCCTGCCTCGTGTGGGAAGCGGGCACGGTAGACGCCAGCGCGGCGCCATGCTTCGTCTAGAATCGAAGCATGAGCGAAGCCACGCCGTTGTCCCGTGTCGCCTTCCTGCTGGGCGACGCCGCGCGCAGCCGCATGCTGGCCGCGTTGATGAGCGGACAGGCGCGCACCGCCACGGAATTGGCCCTGGACGGGGGCGTGGCGCCGTCCACCGCCAGCCGACATCTGGCGCAACTGGTCGAGGCCGGCCTGCTCGCGGTGGTGTGCCAAGGTCGGCACCGCTATTTCCGCCTCGCCGATGCGCAGGTCGCCGCAGCGGTCGAGGCGATGATGGGGCTCGCGCCGCCGCCGGCGCGGCGTGCCGGTCCGTCGGATCCCGCGTTGCGCCGGGCGCGCGTGTGCTACGACCACCTTGCTGGCGAACTGGCGATCCGCTGGCGCCAGCAGATGGAGGCGCGAGGACACCTGCTATGCGGCGACGGCATGGCCCTGAGCGCGTCCGGCGCGGCCTGGTGCGCAACGCTCGGTATCGACGTGGCGGCGCTGCGCGCGTCGCGCCGGCCGGTGTGCCGGCCGTGCCTGGACTGGAGCGAGCGCCGCGACCATGTCGCCGGTGCGCTGGGCAGCGCCTTGCTCCGGCATCTCCTCGACACCGGGCTGGCCAGGCGCGTGCCGGATTCGCGAGTGGTGCAGATCGGCCCGCGCGGGGAACGGTTCCTGAGCCTGCTCGACTAGGACGCGCCCGCTGCCGCTCAGGCCGCGGCGTCGTCCTCGGCCAGGTACAGGCGGCCGCGCAGCGAATTGCTCAGCGCCTCGGTGATGGTCACGTCGACGAACTGGCCGATCAGGCGCGGGTGGCCGGGGAAGTTCACCGAGCGCATGTTCTCGGTCTTGCCGGTCAGCTCGGCCGGGTTCTTCTTCGACGGTCCTTCCACCAGCACGCGCTGCACGCTGCCGATCATGCCCTGCGAGATCTGTTGCGCATGCGCGTTGATGTGCGCCTGCAGCCGCGCCAGCCGCGCGTGCTTGACCGCGTCGGGGGTGTCGTCTTCCAGGTCGGCGGCGGGCGTGCCCGGGCGCCGCGAATAGATGAAGGAGAAGCTCTGGTCGAAGCCCACGTCCTCGATCAGCTTCATGGTCTTCTCGAAATCGGCGTCGGTTTCGCCGGGGAAGCCGACGATGAAGTCCGAGCTGATCGAGATGTCCGGGCGCACCGCGCGCAGCTTGCGGATCTTCTGCTTGAACTCCAGCGCGGTGTAGCCGCGCTTCATCGCGCTGAGGATGCGGTCGCTGCCGGCCTGCACCGGCAGGTGCAGGTAGTTGGCCAGCTGCGGCACGTCGCGGTAGGCCTCCACCAGCGCGTCGCTGAACTCCAGCGGATGCGAGGTGGTGAAGCGGATGCGGCCGATGCCCTCGATCTGCGCGATGCTGCGGATCAGCAGGCCCAGGTCGGCATGCTGCACGTCCTCGCCGGCCTCGGCGTCGGCGTAGGGGCCGCGGTAGGCGTTGACGTTCTGGCCGAGCAGGTTGATCTCGCGCACGCCCTGCGCGGCCAGTTGCGCCACTTCCACCAGCACGTCCTCGAACGGCCGGCTGACCTCTTCGCCGCGGGTGTAGGGCACCACGCAGAACGAGCAGTACTTGGAGCAGCCTTCCATGATCGACACGAACGCCGACGGGCCTTCGGCGCGCGGTTCCGGCAGGCGGTCGAACTTCTCCACCTCGGGGAAGCTGATGTCCACCTGCGCCTGCCCGGAGGCGCGGCGTGCGCGGATCAGTTCCGGCAGCCGGTGCAGGGTCTGCGGGCCGAACACCAGGTCCACGTAGGGCGCGCGCTTGACGATGGCCTCGCCTTCCTGCGACGCCACGCAGCCGCCGACGCCGATGATCACCGGCTTGCCGCCGGCCTTGAGCGCCTTCCAGCGGCCGAGCTGGCTGAACACCTTCTCCTGCGCCTTCTCGCGGATCGAGCAGGTGTTGACCAGCACCACGTCCGCTTCTTCCGGGTTGTCGGTCAGCTCCAGGCCCTCGGCCGCGGCGAGCACGTCGGCCATCTTGGCCGAGTCGTACTCGTTCATCTGGCAACCGTGGGTCTTGATGTACAGCTTGCCGCGCACCGGCGAGGGCGCGGCGGCGGTGCCGGCGGAGGGCAGGGGATGCAGGATGGTCCCGGGCATGGCGCTTAATCCAGGCGGGTGGCTGGGGAAGCCGACTAGTTTACCCGTGCCGGCGCGGCTGCGCTGGGCTCAGCCGGCCGCCGCGTCCACCGCCTGCGCGCGTTGCACCGCCGGCCGCGCCGCCATCCGCGCGGCGTAGGCGCGGGTCGGCGCCGGCGGATCGAGCAGGCCGAACTGCAGCATCCAGCCCAGCGCGCTGCCCCACAGCACGTCGGCGGCGCTGCAGCGCGCGCCGAGCAGGTAGTCGCCGCGCGCCAGTTGCGCGTCCAGCACCGCCAGCACGGTGTCGCAGTCGGCATAGGGCGACATCGCCCGCGGCGGTGGCGCGCGCTTGAGCGCGCGGTCGATCAGCGCCGGCTCGAAACAGGCGCCGTAGAACGCCAGCCAGCGCAGGTAAGGGCCGCGCAGCGGGTCGCCGATCGGCGGCGCCAGGCCGGCCTCCGGGTACAGGTCGGCTAGGTAAGGGTAGATCGCGCCTTGTTCGGTCACCACCGCGCCGGCATGCACGATCGCCGGCACCTTGCCCATCGGGTTGATCGCCAGGTACTCCGGCGCCAGTTGCGCCTGCCGCTCGAAGTCGATGCGCGCGATGGTGTAGTCGGCGCCCAGTTCCTCGAGCAGGATCAGCACGCCGCGCGAGCGCGACTGCGGGTTGTGGAACAGGGTGATGTGGCGGTCGGCGGTCATGCACGGCTCCTGGCTGGTCGGTATTGGCAGCGTAGACCCCATTGCGGACAGATCCTGTCCGCAATAGCGTGCACCGATGTCCTCGCCCGCCGCCCGCCTGTTGCGCCTGATCGCCCTGCTGCAGACCCGCCGGCTGTGGTCCGGCGCCGAGTTGGCCGAGCGGCTGGGAGGACCGCCGCAGCCTGCGCCGCGACGTGGAGCGGCTGCGTGCGCTGGGCTATGCGGTGGAGGCGGCGGCCGGCGTCGGCGGCGGCTACCGCCTGGCGGCGGGGGCGCAGATGCTGCCGCTGCTGTTCGAAGAGGACGAGGCGGTGGCGGTCGCAGTGGCGCTGCGCGCCGCCTGCGCCAGCATGGCCGGCCTGGAGGACACGGCGGTGCGGGTGCTGGCCAAGCTCGAGCCGCTGCTGCCGGCGCGGGTGCGGCAGCGCGCCGAGGCGCTGCAGGGCGCGACCCTGGCGCTGGGCCAGGACCCGCTGCGGCCGGACACGCGGGTGCTGGTCGGCGTCGCCAGCGCCTGCCGCGACCGGCGCCTGCTCGGCTTCGCCTACCGCGACCATGGCGGCCGCGCCAGCCAGCGGCTGGTCGAGCCGTTGCGGCTGGTCAACGCCGGTCGCCGCTGGTACCTGCTGGCCTGGGACCGCGACCGTGGCGACTGGCGCACCTTCCGCGTCGAGCGCATCGTGCCGCCCTTGCGGCTCGGCGCGGCGGTGGCGCTGCGCCTGCCGCCGCAGGCGCCGGCGGCCATGGTCGATGCGGCGATCCGCTACAGCCCGCGGGCGATGGGGTTCGCCCTCAGCGTGCGCCTGCGCGGCAGCGCCGCCGAGTTGGGAGCGCGCATTCCGCTGTGGTGCGGCACCTTGCAGGACGAGGCCGACGGCCACTGCCGGCTGTCGCTGCTGGCCGATGCGGTGCCGTGGCTGGCGGCGCAGTTGCTGACCGTCGGGGTGCCGTTCGCGGAACTGCAGGCCGAGCCCGAGGTGCGGGCGGCGCTGCGCGGGGTGCTGAACGCGTTGCTGGAGCAGGTGCCGGCGTCCGTGCCCGGGCAGTAGGCGTCCGGGCCTGCTGACGCGAGGTCTGCCGGGTGTTCTGGGGTGGCGCGCACTTGGCAAGTGCCGGGGAAGTTGGGACACTCGCCGCCATGAAGGGGATGCTGTGGCTCCTGGGGCTGGGATTCGCCACGTTGACGGCTGCGCCGGCCAGCGCCGGCACCCTGTACAAATGCACCGGCAGCGACGGCGTGCCCAGCTACGGCAGCAAGCGCGTGTCCGGCGCCAGCTGCAGCGTGATCGGCCGCTACACCCCCGACCGCCGCGCCGCGCGCGCCGCCCCGGCCCCTGCGCCGGCCAAGGCCAGCGTCGAGCGGGCGCCCAGCCGCGGCGTTATCGCCAGCGCCTCAGCGGTGGCGCCGGCCACCCTGATCAGCGCCCCGGTGACCGCCCCGGCCCCGGTCACCGCCAACGCCGTGCCCAACCGGATCGCGCCGGTGCCGCCCGGCAGCAGCGGCGTACCGCGCCGCCTGGTCAGCGGCCAGCTGTACTCGTACATGAAGGATGGCGTGCGCCACTACACCAGTGCGCGCCCGACCCAGGTCGCCAATCTCGGCGCGGTGCGCACGATCCGCTACAGCTTCATGGAGACCTGCTACGCCTGCGCCAATCCCGGGGTCAACTTCGGTGCGGTGCGCCTGAACACCACCGCCTACCAGAGCGAGATCGCCGCCGCCGCGCGCGAGTACGGCGTCGACGAGGCGGTGGTGCGCGCCATCATCCACGCCGAGTCCGCCTACAACCCGATGGCGCTCAGCCGCGCCGGCGCGCAGGGGCTGATGCAACTGATGCCGCCGACCGCGCGCCGCTTCGGCGTCAGCGATTCTTTTGATGCAGCGCAAAACATTCGCGGCGGCGTGCAGTACCTGGCGTGGCTGCTGAAGCGCTTCAACGGCAACCTCAGCCTGGCCGCGGCCGGCTACAACGCCGGCGAGGGCGCGGTAGACAAACACGGCGGGGTGCCGCCGTACAGCGAGACCCAACGCTACGTGCAACGGGTGGGCGTGCTCGCCGAGCGCTACCGCGGCGTGCTGGCGACCGCGCGTTGAGCCGCCGCCGCGGCTCTGCACACGGCGTTGCGTCTCCATTGTCGACGCGTTAAGGGTTCCGCTACACTGCAATGGATTTAGTGCGGCTCGCCCCCCACCGAGCTGCTGGCAGCCTCACGCTACCCAATCACAGATCGGAGTGCCGGATGGCCAACGATGGGGTCAACGATTCTGTAAACGCAGGACGCCGCCGCTTTCTCACCGCCACCACGTCCGTCGTGGGCGCGGTCGGTGCGGGGTTCGTCGCGGTTCCTTTCATCAAGTCCTGGAATCCGAGCGCAAAGGCCAAGCTGGCCGGCGCGCCGGTCACCGCCGACATCAGCGCCCTGCAGGAAGGCCAGCGCCTGATCCTGGAATGGCGCGGCCAGCCGATCTGGATCGTCAAGCGCTCCAAGGCGATGCTCGATGCGTTGCCGTCGCTGGACAGCCGGCTCAAGGATCCGGAGTCCACCAACAAGGACCAGCAGCCGGACTACGTGCTGAAGAATCCGGAGTACCGCTCGATCAAGCCCGACGTCTCGGTGCTGGTCGGCCTGTGCACGCACCTGGGCTGCTCGCCGGAAATGGTCGCCGAGATCCGTCCCGAACCCTACGACCCCGACTGGAAGGGCGGCTATTTCTGCCCCTGCCACAAGTCGCGCTTCGACATGTCCGGACGCGTGTTCCAGGGCGTGCCGGCGCCGATCAACCTGCTGGTGCCGCCGCACCACTACCAGGACGACAACACGCTGGTGATCGGCGTGGATCCGGGCGCGTCCGCGAAGGGAGGGGTGTAAGTCATGGCCGACAACCTCCTCACCCGCACCGCGGGCAACGTGTTCGACTGGGTCAACGAGCGCGCCCCCGGGCTGATGCCGTTCTACCGCAAGCACGTCAGCGAGTACTACGCGCCGAAGAACTTCAACCTCTGGTACTACTTCGGCTCGCTGGCGCTGGTGGTGCTGGTCAACCAGATCGTCACCGGCATCTTCCTGACGATGCACTACAAGACCAGCGCGGCCGAGGCGTTCAACTCGGTCGAGTACATCATGCGCGACGTCGAGTGGGGCTGGCTGATCCGCTACATGCACTCCACCGGCGCCTCGCTGTTCTTCATCGTGGTGTACCTGCACATGTTCCGTGGGTTGATGTACGGCAGCTACAAGAAGCCGCGCGAGCTGGTGTGGATCCTGGGCATGCTGATCTACCTGGTGCTGATGGCCGAAGCCTTCATGGGCTACGTGCTGCCCTGGGGGCAGATGTCGTTCTGGGGTGCCAAGGTGATCATCTCGCTGTTCGGCGCGATCCCGGTGATCGGCAACGGCCTGACCGAGTGGATCATGGGCGACTACCTGCCGTCCGACGCCACCCTCAACCGCTTCTTCGCCCTGCACGTGATCGCGCTGCCGCTGGTGTTGCTGCTGCTGGTGGTGCTGCACCTGGGCGCGCTGCACGAGGTCGGTTCCAACAACCCCGACGGCGTGGAGATCAAGAAGGGCCCCAAGGGCAACCGCTGGAGCCCGAACAAGCCGGCCGACGGCATCCCGTTCCATCCGTACTACACGGTCAAGGACATGGTCGGCGTCGGCTTCCTGCTGATGATCGGCGCCTTCATCATCTTCTTCGCGCCCGGCTTCGGCGGCCTGTTCCTGGAGCACGACAACTTCACCGAGGCCAACCGCCTGGTGACGCCGGAGCACATCAAGCCGGTGTGGTACTACACGCCGTACTACGCGATGTTGCGGGTGGTGCCGAACAAGCTCGGCGGCGTGCTGGTGATGTTCTCGGCGATCGCGATCCTGTTCCTGGTGCCCTGGCTGGACCGTGCCAAGGTCAAGTCGATCCGCTACCGCGGCTGGATCTCGCGGGTGATGCTGGGGGTGCTGGCGGTGTGCTTCGTCTGGCTCGGCGTGATCGGTTCCGGTCCCGGTACCGAGATCATCGAGACCTACATCGGCCGCGTGTTGACCGTGCTGTACTTCGCCTTCTTCCTGACGATGCCGATATGGACGTCGCTGGATCGAACCAAGCCGGTGCCGGAGCGGGTGAGCAGCCATGACTAAGCGCCTGATCGCCGTTCTCGCCGGCCTTGCGTCGGCGCTGCTGCTGTCCGCCTCGGCCATGGCCGCCGAGGGCGCGGCCACCTTGCAGGCCGGCAACGACCTGGGCGACCGCGCCTCGCTGCAGCGCGGCGCCAAGCTGTTCATGAACTACTGTTCCGGCTGCCATTCGCTGAAGTACCTGCGCTACCAGCGCATGGCCGAGGACCTGGGCCTGAGCGATGACGAGGTGATGCAGAACCTCAACTTCACCGGCGCCAAGATCGGCGAACACATCGAGACGGCGATGCCGCACGATGCGGCGACCAAGTGGTTCGGCAAGGCGCCGCCGGATCTGAGCCTGATCGCCCGCGTGCGCGGCACCGACTGGGTCTACACCTACCTCAAGTCGTTCTATCTCGACCAGTCGCGGCCGCTGGGCTGGAACAACCAGCTGTTCGCCAACGCCTCCATGCCCAATCCGCTGTGGGAGCTGCAGGGCCTGCAGCAGCCGGTCTACGGCAAGGCCGAGCAGCCGGGCGTGGACAAGCCGGTGGCGCGGCTGCAGCTGGCGACGCCGGGCAAGCAGACCCCGGTCGAGTTCGACCAGACGGTGCGCGACATCAGCAATTTCCTCGAGTACGCCAGCGAGCCGGCGGCGCTCAAGCGGCAGAGCCTGGGCGTGTGGGTGGTGCTGTTCCTGGCGCTGTTGACCTTCCTGGCCTATCTGCTGAAGAAGGAATACTGGAAGGACGTGCATTGAGCGCCGGCCGTTTCGGCGGAGCCCCGGCTGCACCGTTGCTGAGCCGATCCCCTGTTCATCCTATTGGCTTTTGTGAGCGAGGGTTGCACACTCAGGGGCCGTGACGACCGTCCGCAAGGTGCGGGCGGCGTCGATGCGGCCGGCGGATTCCGGCCGTCGGAGAGCCTTGAATGGCGGCGAGTTTGCGCATGCGAAATACCTTGACGTTGTTTTCCTCCACGGATGATGTCCTGTGCCACCGCGTCCGCCTGGTGCTCGCGGCCAAGGGCGTCACCTACGATTTCGTGGCGGTGGATCCGCAGAATCCGCCGGAAGACCTGATCGACCTGAATCCCTACCACTCGGTGCCGACGCTGGTGGAGCGCGAGCTGGTGCTGTATGCCGCGTCCGTGGTCAGCGAGTACCTGGACGAACGCTACCCGCATCCGCCGCTGATGCCGGTCGATCCGCTCTCTCGCGCGCGCCTGCGCCTGGCGATGCTGCGCATCGAACACGACTGGGTTCCGCAGGTGCAGGCGATTCAGCTCGGCAACAAGGCCCAGGCCGAAGCCGGGCGCAAGCGCCTGAAGGAACTGCTGACCGCGTCGGTGCCGCTGTTCAAGGCCAGCAAGTTCTTCCTCAATCCGGAGATGAGCCTGGCGGACTGCGCGATGGCGCCGATCATCTGGCGCCTGCAGGCGCTGGACATCCCGCTGCCGAAGGACGGCAAGGCGATCGAGGATTACGGCAACCGCATCTTCCGCAATCCGGGTTTCATCCGCAGCCTGACCGACCAGGAAAAGAAACTGCGCGACCTGCCGGCATGATGGCGGCAGGCGCGCCGTCCCCGTTGTCTTTGGAGTTGTACCGGCGTTGCGCGCCGGCACGTAGAATGGGCGCATGACCGACGAGACCTCCCGCATGACCAGCCATCGCCCGTACCTGCTGCGGGCGCTGGTGGAATGGATCAACGACAACGGTATGACCCCGCACATCCTGGTGGACGCCGGCCTGCCCGGCGTGCAGGTGCCGCCGAGCGCGGTCAAGGACGGGCGGGTGGTGCTGAACATCGCCGAGCGGGCGGTGGTGCGTCTGCAGATCGACAACGACGGGGTCAGCTTCACCGCGCGCTTCGGCGGGGTCAGCTATCCGGTGCAGGTGCCGATGTCCGCGGTCTTGGCGGTCTACGCACGCGAAACCGGGCAGGGCATGGCGCTGCCGGACGACATCCACGGCGCCAGCGAGCCGCCGGGCGACGACACCCCGCCACCGCCGCGGCCGGGCGGTTCCGACGACGCCGGCAAGCGGCCGCGCCTGCGCGTGGTCAAGTAAGCAGTCGATGCGCGGCCTCGGGGCCGCGCGCTGTACCTATCCCTACGCGTTGGCATCTCTGGTGTACGCGTATCGCACGCGCCGTGTTCTGTCGTAGGAGCAGCTTCAGCTGCGACGGACGTTCCCGGGAACGCCCGTCGCGGCTTCAGCCGCTCCTACAGCAGGCGCGTGGGGCCCTGCGGTCGCCGTCCATTGCAGGTGGCATGCGCAGCGGTCTCGCACTCACCTTCACTGTCGCCCAAGAGGCCGCGCGCCATCGGTGCGCGGCCTTGGTACATGGCTCAGTCGCGCTGCGCGCGCGCGTCCTGCAGGTTGCTCACGCTGGCCACCGACGGCCCGGTGAAGGCGATCAACTGGTCGCCGAGCAGCACCAGGCGGCCGCTGTGGCGGTCGGTCCCGTCGTAGGAATAGTCGAAGCGGAAGCTGCGCTCGAAGCCGAGCCAGCCGCTGGGCAGGCGCCGCAGGCGCAGGCCGGTGCCGTGCACGCTCTGGTCCAGCCACTGCACGTCGGCGGCCTTGCAGGCGTTGCGGCCGAGGATTTCGGCGCGTTCGGCAGCGGCACGCGAGGCGTTCCAGAACGCGAACACCGCCGCGCCGGCGATCATCAACAGGATCAGGCTGGGCATGGCGTCACTGTAGCGAGGCGCTGGTGGGCGGGCAATCTTGGGGGCGGGGATTGGGGATTCGGGATTCGGGATTGGTAGGCGCCTCGGCGGTTGCCGGGGTGATGCCGTGCGCTCGCGCGCCTGCAGCTAGCTGCGGGAGAGGTGCCGAGGCCCATTCTCGCGGCGGCCATGGCCCTGGGCAAGCGCGCACGGCGCCTTGATTGCGCGAGGTGTTCAACCACAGGAACTTGGCTTTTAGCGGTGCCTAGCGGTGCGATGGTGCGAACGCGTGCTAGCGCTGTGGCTGCGGTTCGGTCCTGGGCGCTTGGCTGCTGGGGGATGCGCCGGGTTGTGGCGGTGGAGGCGCTGCGGCGGGTGCCGGCGGTGCCGGCGTGTTCGGGGCGGTGGGCGGTGCCGGCGGAACGGCAGGCGTGCCGGGTGCGGCGCCTGCTGGAGTGGCCGGCGGCGTCGCGGTCGGCACGACGGCAGGCACGCCGGGCGGAACCGGCGGCAGTACCTGCGCCTGCGGTTGCAGCTTCAGCAGCGCCGACCAGTCCTGGCGGTTGAAGTCGCACAGTTCCTCGTGGCCGGGCGTGCATTCGAGCGCGGCGCCTTCGTCGTTCTGCTCCTGCGCCAGCGGCGCATCCAGTTGCAGGCGCCCGCTGCGGTCCAGCTTGAGCTTGCGCATGGTCACCGCGTTGAACACGTTGCCGCCGATCAGGTACAGGGTCTGGTCGCCGCCGACGTTGGCTGCGACCACGATGTCGCAATGCGATTCCCACGGCAGCGGGCGGCCGCGCGCCAGCGCCTCGCGCAGGCCGGCGGCGCCGACCGGCTGCCGGCGTCCGCGCAGGAAGCACAGCAGGTCGCCGGGGGCGGGCTTCTCCTGCTGCGGGTCGGCGTAGCGGTAGGGCAGGCCGTCGGCACCGGCCTGGTAGGCGGCGCGGATGTAGTCGATGTGGCGGATCGAGCTGCGGAAACCGGCCACGCCGGCGCGCACCATCACGTAGGACACGAAGGCCGCCGACCACGGATTGTCGACGAGGAAGGCGCGGCAGTCGTTCTCGCGGTAGCGCGAGCCGTCCAGCTCCTGGCAGCTCTCGGCGCCGTCGATGCGTCCCATCGCGCCCAGCGTGCCGCTGTCGCGCCAGTACGCGGCGACGCGCTGCCAGGCTTCGATGCCGTCGTCGGCGAGGTCGGCGCGTTCGGCCTCGGTGACGCGCAGGCCGGCCAGGCGGCCGTCGCGGTCGATGAACGGACGCCACCACAGGCGGTGTTCGTTGCAGGCGGTGCGCACGATCGCCACCGCCGCCGGGGTCAGGCCGAAGCGCGGCGGCAGATCGCAGACTTCCGCGGCCGCGGCGCGGCCGGCAGGAAACAGGGCGGCGGCACACAGCAACGCGAACCAGGGGCGGAGCATCGGCGAACTCGGCGGGGAGGAAGTACCGCGCAGCGTCGCAGAGCGGCGTTGGCGAAGTCGTGAAGTGTAGGACGCGCCGTGCGCGGGTGGTGGTGCACCGTGCTGGCGGCAGCGTTCGCAGGCGTATCGGCTGCGCCGCGGTGTGTCGCGGCCTGCCCAGGCGTGTGCGGGCCGTATCCAGCGACGGCTGAAAGAGTCGATGCGCCTGGGCACACCTTGGTCGGCTGCGCCTGCGCCGCCGGCGTGGGATTGGCCGCAGCGGCCGCCTCGTCAGCTGGCTGGCCGCGACGGCGGCGGCCCGAGTTTCAGCGACAGATCCACCGCCTGCACGTGCTTGGTCAGCGCGCCGATGGAGATGCAGTCGACGCCGTCGGCGGCGATCGCGCGCACCGCCTCCAGGTCGACGCCACCGGAGACTTCCAGCGGAATCGCGCGATGGAACGGGGCGCCGGCGGCGATCGCCACCGCGTCGCGGCGCTGCGCCGGGGTGAAATCGTCGATCAGGATGCGGTCGCAGCCGGCCTGCAGCGCTTCGCGCAGCTGGTCCAGGGTTTCCACCTCGACCACCAGCGGCAGCGCCGGCCACTGCGCGCGCGCGGCCGCCACCGCCGCGGGCAGCGAACCGGCGGCGTGGATGTGGTTCTCCTTGAGCATCACCGTGTCGTACAGGCCGATCCGGTGGTTGCTGCCGCCGCCGCAGCGCACCGCGTACTTCTGCGCCAGGCGCAGGCCGGGCAGGGTCTTGCGCGTGTCCAGGATGCGCGCGCCGGTGCCGGCGACCGCGGCCACGTAGGCGGCGGTGGCGGTGGCGGTGGCCGACAGGGTCTGCAGGAAGTTCAGCGAGGCGCGTTCGGCGCTGACCAGGGCGCGGCTGCGTCCGTGCAGCAGGGCCAGCACGGTGCCGGCGGCCACGCGCTGGCCTTCGCTCACGTGCCAGTCGATCCGCACCTGCGGATCCAGGGCGCGGTGGCAGGCGTCGAACCAGGGCCGGCCGGCGATCACCGCGTCTTGCTTGCACAGCAGGTAGGCGCTGTCGGCGCGGTCGGGCAACAGCGCCGCGGTGACGTCGCCGCTGCCGAGATCCTCGGCCAGCGCACGCGCGACATCGGCGGCGATCAGTTCCGGCGCGGGCGCCTGCGGCGGCGCCGGGTCGCGGCTCATTTGGCCGGGAAGTCGGCGAGCTGGGCGGTGCCGATGGCTTCCTCGGCCAGCAGCACCGGAATGCCGTCGTCGACGCGGAACACCTGCTTGCGGTCGCGGGTGATCAGGGCTTCGCGCAGCGGTTGCGCCTGCGCACTGCCATCGGCGCGCTGCACGCCGCCGGCGGCGATGGCGCGGTTCAACGCCTCCAGGCCGCGCGCCTCCAGCAGCGCCAGCGGTTGGCGGGTGTCGGGCGAGCACAGCAGGTCGAGCAGTTTGCGGTCCATCCGGTCTTCGTCTTGCGTGGAAGACGGCTAGAATACGTCTTTAAGGCAGGGGACGGCCATGACCTCCAAGCAAACCGCGCCGCTCGTCGGCATCGTGATGGGTTCCCGCTCCGACTGGGAGACCATGCAGCATGCGGCGCAGAAACTCGATGCGCTGGGTGTGCCCTATGAAGTGAAGGTGGTGTCGGCGCACCGCACGCCGGACGTGCTGTTCGCCTACGCCGAGCAGGCGGCCGGGCGCGGCCTGCGCGCGATCGTGGCCGGCGCCGGCGGCGCCGCGCACCTGCCGGGCATGCTCGCGGCCAAGACCGCGGTGCCGGTGCTGGGCGTGCCGGTGCAGTCCAAGGCGCTCAACGGCATGGACTCGCTGCTGTCGATCGTGCAGATGCCGGCCGGCATCCCGGTGGCCACCTTCGCGATCGGCACCGCCGGCGCGGCCAACGCCGCGCTGTTCGCCGCGGCGATGCTGGCCCACGACCACGCCGACATCGGCAGCGCGCTTGGCGACTTCCGCCAGCGCCAGACCGACGATGTGATGGCCAAGGACGATCCGCGCCAATGACCACCGTCGGCATTCTGGGGGCGGGGCAATTGGCACGCATGCTGGCCGTGGCCGGCGTTCCGCTGGGCCTGCGCTTCGCGTTGCTGGATCCGGCGGCCGATGCCTGCGCCGGGCAGGTCGCGCCGCTGCGGGTCGGCGACTATGCCGACGAGACCGCGCTGGCCGCGTTCGCGGACGCGGTGGAGGTGGCGACCTTCGATTTCGAGAACGTGCCTGCGGCCAGCGCCGCTTGGCTGGCCGGGCAGGTGCCGGTGTTCCCGAACCCGGATGCGCTGGCCGTGGCGCAGGACCGCCTGGCCGAGAAGACCCTGTTCCGCGAACTCGGCATTCCGGTGCCGGCGTTCGCCGCGGTGGACAGTCGTGCGGACCTGGACGCGGCGCTGGCCCAGGTCGGCACGCCGTGCATCCTCAAGACCCGCCGGCTCGGCTACGACGGCAAGGGCCAGTTCCGCATCGCCTCGGTTGCCGATGCCGATGCGGCCTGGGCGGCGCTGGGCGCGCAGGCGGCCAGTGTGGGCCTGATCGCCGAGGCGTTCGTGCCGTTCCAGCGCGAGGTCAGCGTGGTGGCGGTGCGCGGCCGCGACGGCGAGTTCCGTACCTGGCCGCTGACCGAGAACTGGCATGTGCACGGCGTGCTGTCGGCCAGCCTGGCGCCGGCGCAGGCCGATGCCGCGCTGGAGCAGGCGGCGGTGGCGCATGCGCGTGCGCTGGCCGAGCGCCTGCAGTACGTGGGCGTGTTCGCGCTGGAACTGTTCTGCCGCGACGGCGAACTGCTGGCCAACGAGATGGCCCCGCGCGTGCACAACTCCGGGCACTGGACCATCGAAGGCGCGGAGACCTCGCAGTTCGAGAACCACCTGCGCGCCGTGCTGGGGCTGCCCTTGGGATCCACGCGCATGCGCGGCCATGCCTGCATGCTCAACTGGATCGGGGCGATGCCCGATGCCGCGCCGGTCCTGGCGCAGCCCGGCGGGCATTGGCACGACTACGGCAAGGAGCCGCGCGAGGGCCGCAAGGTCGGCCACGCCACCTTGCGCGAGGACACGCCGGAGGCGCTGGCGCAGGCCCTGCAGGCCGTGGGCGCACAACTGCAGCGCGAGACCCAGGTCGCCCCGGTGATCGCCGCCCTGCGCGGCGAGCGCTGAACCAGCAGCACGAAGTCCGGGCTACCCCCGGGGCAAGGACCGGCGGCTACGGCCGCCGCTCTTGCGAATCCCCAATCCCATATCCCCAATCCCGGCTCAGCGCAGATTGGACGCCGCGAATTCCCAGTTCACCAGTTTCCAGAACGCCTGCAGGTAGCGCGCGCGGTCGCCGGGATAGTCGGTGTAGTAGGCGTGTTCCCAGACGTCGCAGGCCAGCAGCGGCGTGTCGTCGCCGGTCAGCGGGGTGCCGGCGTTGGCGGTGCTGACCACGGCCAGGTGGCCGTCCGGACGCTGCACCAGCCAGACCCAGCCGGAGCCGAACAGCGCCAGGGCCATGCGCTCGAACTCGGCCTTGAACCGGGCCACGTCGCCGAAGCTCTTGGCCAGGCGCTCGCCGAGCGCGCCGCCGGGTTCGCCGCCGCCGCGCGGGCGCAGGCCGCGCCAGTAGAACGCGTGGTTCCAGACCTCGGCCGCCTCCTGGAACAGCCGGCCCTGGGCGCGCCGCAGCAGGTCCGGCAGCGCCAGCTCGGCCAGGTCGCTGCCGTCCAGCCGCGCATTGAGCCGTTCCACCAAGGCGCGCTCATGGGCGTGGTGCTGTTCCACCGCCGCGGCGGACAGGTGCGGGGCCAGCGCCGCGGCGGCGTAGGGCAGGGGAGCGAGTTCGATGGGCATGGATCCTCGGGCGGTTTCGGATGCGTGTCGCGGTACTGCCGCGTGCAGGGCTTACACTATGCGGCTACGCGAGAGTCTAGCCGACCGCCGAGGTCGTTCTTTCGCCCCAGCAGGAGATACCCGCATGCAGGTGATGGAGCGCATCCAGGCCGACGTCGAACGCCATCCCATCGTGTTGTTCATGAAGGGCACGCCGCAGTACCCGATGTGCGGCTTTTCCAGCCGTGCGTTGCAAGCGCTGCTGGCCGCCGGCGCCGACCGCCTGCATACCGTCAACGTGCTCGACGAGCCGGAGATCCGCGCCAATCTGCCGCGCTATTCGAACTGGCCGACGTTCCCGCAGCTGTTCATCCATGGCGAACTGATCGGCGGCTGCGACATCACCCTGGAACTGTTCGAATCCGGCGAACTGCAGCGCATCGTGACCGAGGCCTACCAGTCGTGAGCGCGCCTGCGTCGCCGCCGGCCGGCGCGCTGGCGCAGCGGGTGATCCTGGTCAGCGGCGCCGCCGGCGGACTCGGCAGCGCCGCGGCGCTGGCCTGCGCCCAGGCCGGGGCCACCGTGGTCCTGCTCGGGCACAAGCCGGCACGCCTGAACCGGGTCTACGACGCGATCGCCGCGGTCGGCGCGGCGCCGTTGCTGTATCCCCTGGACCTGCTCGGCGCCACCCCGCCGGACTACGCGACCCTGGCCGAGCGCCTGCAGGGCGAGCTTGGCCGCCTGGACGGGCTGCTGCACTGCGCCGCGGACTTCGCCGGGCTGACCCCGTTCGAACATGCCGATCCGGCCCAGTTCGCGCGCGCCATCCACGTCAACCTGACCGCCGCGGCCTGGCTGACCCAGGCCTGCCTGCCGTTGCTGCGGCAGGCGCCGGATGCCGCGATCGTGTTTGCCGTCGACGATCCGGCGCGGGTCGGCCAGGCCTACTGGGGCGGCTACGGTGCGGCCCAGCATGGCCGCCGCGGCCTGTTGGCGAGCCTGCACGGGGAACTGGCCGCCTCGCACGTGCGCGTGGCCGGCCTGCAGCCGGGTCCGATGCGCAGCGCCTTGCGCGCCCGCGCCTATACCCATCAAGAAGACCGCGACGCGGTCGACCCGGCGCGCTACGCCGGCGCCTGCGTCGAACTGCTGTCGCCCGCCGGTGCCGCGCACCGCGGCGCAATCTGGAAGCCCCTGGCATGACCATCCTGTCGGCAGCGCTGCTGCTGTTCCTGATCCTCGACCCGCTGGGCAACATCCCGGTATTCCTGAGCGTGCTCAAGCCGCTGCCGGCGCGGCGCCAGCGTGTCGTGCTGGCGCGCGAACTGCTGATCGCGCTGGGCGTGCTGATGGGCTTCCTGTGGGGCGGCAAGTACGCGCTGGAAGTGATGCACCTGCGCCAGGAGTCGGTGGCGATCGCCGGCGGCATCGTGCTGTTCCTGATCGGCATCCGCATGATCTTCCCGCGCCCGGAAGGGCTGATGGGCGAGATCCCGGACGGCGAACCCTTCATCGTGCCGCTGGCCATCCCGCTGGTGGCCGGCCCGTCCGGCATGGCCGCGGTGATGCTGATGGGCAGCAACGAGCCGACCCGCCTGGGCGAATGGAGCCTGGCGCTGATCCTGGCCTGGCTGGCGACCTCGGCGCTGCTGTTCTCCGGCACGCTGCTGTACAAGCTGCTCGGCATGCGCGTGCTGACCGCGGTCGAGCGGCTGATGGGCATGCTGCTGGTGGCGATCTCGGTGCAGATGTTCCTGGACGGGCTCAGCGCCTACCTGAAGCTGCCGGTCGCCGGCTGAGGCTGCCTCACGGCTGGGCGGGTGGGTGCCGCGGGGGCGGCGCCGTGCCCGCCGCTGCGGGCGCCGTCGCGGCCTCGGCCGTACGCCGCGGGCCCGGTGAGCGGGCAGGGCGTCCGTGGCCGATCGCCGTGACGTGCCGACCTCCGTCTCGACATTCCCCGGGAACGCCCAAAGCTGTTCCCGCGGCGGACCGTGGTAAAGGGTGACGGGTGACAGGTTTTCGCTTTGCGCTCACCCAGGCGGGGGCGCCGCGCCCGTAGCACGCCTGTCCTGGCGGTGTCCTCGATGCCCGCCAGGACTGGGATCGACGTCTTCTGATGTCCGCTTTTGCCCGGCTGTCACGGTTTGGCAACAAATCGGCTCTATGGTGTTAAACTCACGTTAACCCTTGCGGGGAATCGGCAAGGGGGACCAGCCCTCCATTTCGCGGTCGTGCGCCCGTACCCGCACGGCTTGCCACGCGCATTTCGTCAACTCCATCGAGGCTATTGCAATGATCCAACCCCGTCTGCGGATGTCCAAGCTCACCCTGGGCCTCGTTGCGGCGCTCGCTGCCGCGCCGGTGTTCGCCCAGAGCACTTCCGCCGGTGTCGGCGGCGTGGTGACCCATGCCGGCCAGCCGGTCGCGGGCGCCGAGGTGACCATCACCCACGTCGAGTCGGGCACGGTCAGCCGCGCCACCACCGATGCCGCCGGTCGCTACAACGCGCGCGGCCTGCGCGTCGGCGGTCCGTACAGCATCACCATCACCAAGCCGGGCGACGGCACCAAGACCGAAGACGGCGTGTACCTGAGCGTCAACCAGAACGCCACCATCAACGCCGACCTGACCGGCGACCTGGCCGCGCCGACCACGCTGGAGACGGTCAACGCCGTGGCCATCGCCAGCGGCTCGGAAGTGTTCAGCGCCACCAAGATGGGCTCGGGCACCAATGTCGGCCGCGAGCAGATCGAGGCGCTGCCGTCGATAAACGGCAACATCCAGGACTACATGCGCCTGGATCCGCGCGTGGCCTTCGTCGATCGCGCCTCGGGCACGATCAGCGCCGGCGGCCTCAACCCGCGCTACAACTCGATCAACATCGACGGCGTCTCGGCCAGCGACACCTTCGGCCTGGAAGGCAACAACATGACCACCCGGCGCCAGCCGGTGTCGATGGAGGCCATCGAGGCCATCGACGTCAACCTGTCCAACTACGACGTCAGCATCGCCAGCGCCGCCGGCGCCACCGTCAACGCGGTGACCAAGTCCGGTACCAACGAGTTCCACGGCTCGGTGTACGGCAGCTATCGCGACGGCGACTGGTTCGGCGACAACCCGGACGGCAGCAAGTTCAACGGCTTCACCAAGGAGAAGACCTACGGCGCGACCTTCGGCGGCCCGATCGTCAAGGACAAGCTGTTCTTCTTCGCCAACTACGAGAAGTTCCAGCAGGACGCGCCGGGCCTGGACCTGGGCAGCACCGCGCTGGGCAAGGCCAACGCCAAGTACGGCATGGCCGACGTGACCCGCGCCCAGCAGATCGCCAAGAACTACGGCTTCGACGCCGGCACCCTGGACAGCGACGGCAACACCGACCTGAAGGAATACGCGCTCAAGCTCGACTGGAACATCAACGACAACCACCGCGCCAGCTTCCGCTACAGCAAGCTCGACCAGAGCAAGCTGCGCATCAACGGTGCCGGCAACTCCAGCCAGGCCTCGCTGAGCTCGTACTGGTACCAGCACGAGAAGTCGGTCGAGAGCTACGTCGGCCAGCTGTTCAGCGACTGGTCCGAGAACTTCTCCACCGAGTTCAAGGTGTCCTACCGCGACTACTCCGCGATCCGCGTGGTCCCGACCAACGCGCCGAGCATCGCCGTGTACTTCGACGGCTCGGTCGCCAACCCGACCGGCGACGTGCTGTACCTGGGCACCGAGACCAACTCACAGGGCAACATCCTCACCACCAAGACCTGGAACTACTACGGTGCGGGCACCCTGACCCTGGACAACCACAACCTGAAGTTCGGCGTCGACTACAGCACCAACGACATCTACAACCTGTACGGCCGCAACACCTGGGGCGTGTACACCTTCTTCGGCCTGGACAACTTCGCCAGCGGCCGCTGGAGCTCGTACCAGCTCAACCAGGAGCGTAGCCCGGGTTCGATCGCGGCCGACTACAAGAACAGCAACCTCGGCCTGTTCGTGCAGGACACCTGGTACGTCAACAACAACCTGACCCTGACCCTGGGCCTGCGCGGCGACCGTCCGCAGGTGAGTCCGGATCCGACCTACAACGCCGGGGCGCAGGCCTACTTCGGCTACGACAACAGCAAGATCTTCAGCGGCGATTTCCTGATCCAGCCGCGCTTCGGTTTCAACTACACCTTCGACACCGACCGTCCGACCCAGTTGCGCGGTGGCGTGGGCCTGTTCCAGGGCGATGCGCCGCAGGTGTGGATCGGCAACAGCTACTCCAACACCGGCTTCAACTACAACGCCTACAGCTACACCAGCTACAACCCGGCGCTGCCGTTCAGCCCGAACAAGGACACCCAGCCGGTGCCGACCACCCCGGGTTCGGCGACGCAGGGCGTGAGCTTCGTCGGCAACGACTTCAAGCTGCCGTCGCTGTACAAGGCCAACCTGGCCCTGGATCACGAGCTGCCGTGGTACGGCATCGTGGCCTCGGCCGAGTTGCTGGTGACCAAGGTCAAGGACGGCCTGTACTACAAGAGCCTGAACATCGGCCGTGTCAATGGCCCGGGCCAGGATCCGAGCCCGGCCTACTACGGTCCGGACGGCCGCGCGCTGTACTGGAACCCGTCGCAGACCGGTCGTCCGTGGGCCACCGGCAACAACCGCTACAACCGCAACCAGGCCTACAGCGACGTCTACCTGATCGACAACACCGACAAGGGCAAGACCCAGCAGTTCACCGTGTCGCTGTCCAAGCCGTTCAGTGAAGGCGGCGACTGGTCCTGGACCCTGGGCTACACCTACACCCACGCCACCGAAGTCGGTTCGCTGACCAGCTCCACCGCCAGCTCGGGCTGGGGCTACCAGTACGCGTTCAACGCCAACTCGGAAACCGAGAACACCTCGCGCTACGAGATCAAGGAGCGCATCTCCGGCTCGCTGGACTGGAAGCACATGTTCTTCGGCGACTACGAGACCCGCGTGGGCCTGGTCTACGAAGGCCGCAGCGGCCGTCCGTACAGCTACGTGTTCAACGGCGACGCCAACGGCGACGGCCGTTCGACCAACGACCTGTTCTACGTGCCGAAGGGTCCGGGCGACGTGCTGTTCGGCACGCTGAGCAGCACCGGCGCGTTCACCGCCAACCCGGCGCTGCAGCAGCAGTTCTTCGACTGGCTGGCCAAGAACCCGCAGCTGGCCAAGTACGCCGGCAGCTACGCCCCGGCCAACGGCTTCCGTTCCGGCTGGATCAACACCTTCGACGTGCGCATCACCCAGCAGCTGCCGGGCTTCTTCAAGGGCCACAAGTCCGAGGTCTGGCTGGACATCCAGAACGTGGGCAACCTGCTGAACAAGAAGTGGGGCCGGATCTACGACTACGGCTTCTATGCCGACGCCCGCGTCGCCAACCTGCAGGGCATCTACCAGGGCAAGTACGTGTACAACACCCTGTACACCGACCAGCCGACGGCCGCCAACGCCGACGCCGACGGGTTCAACACCGGCGTGTCGCAGTGGTCGCTGCAGCTGGGCTTCCGCTATCAGTTCTGATCGCGGCGCAGGCTAGCTGATGCGTTGGAAACGGCCGGGGCGACCCGGCCGTTTTCCTTTTGTGGGGGCTGACGTTAAAGTCAGCCGGCTGACCACAACGACAAGAACTTCGATATGACGACGAGCAATACGGCCGCACGCGCGCTGCCGGTAGTGGATGCGCGGATCTACCCGCGCGGCGGCCTGGACATCCTCTCGCGCGTGGAAGTGGCGCGCCTGCGCGATGCGTCCAGCGGCGGCCTGCACGAACTGCTGCGGCGCTGCGCACTGGCGGTGCTGACCAGCGGCAGCGCGTCCGACGATCCGCGCGCGGCGCGCGATCTGTATCCCGACTTCGACATCCAGGTGGTGCAGCGCGACCGTGGCGTGCGCATCGACCTGCTCAATGCGCCGGCGATGGCCTTCGTCGACGGCGAGATCATCAACGGCGTGGCCGAGCTGCTGTTCGCCGTGGTCCGCGACCTGGCCTACATGGCCATCGAACTCGGCCCCGAATCCAGTACCGACCTGCACTCCAGCGAGGGCATCACCAACGCGGTGTTCGGCCAGTTGCGCAATGCGCGCATCCTGCAGCCCACCGATCCCAAGCTGGTGGTGTGCTGGGGCGGCCATTCGATCTCGCGCGACGAATACCTGTACACCAAGCAGGTCGGCTACGAGCTGGGCCTGCGCGGGCTGGACATCTGCACCGGCTGCGGTCCGGGCGCGATGAAGGGGCCGATGAAGGGCGCCACCATCGCCCATGCCAAGCAGCGCAAGCACGACAACCGCTACATCGGCGTGACCGAGCCGGGCATCATCGCCGCCGAGTCGCCGAACCCGATCGTCAACCACCTGGTGATCATGCCGGACATCGAGAAGCGCCTGGAGGCCTTCGTCCGCATCGGCCACGGCATCATCGTGTTCCCCGGCGGCGTCGGCACCGCGGAGGAGATCCTGTACCTGCTCGGCATCCTGCTGCGCGAGGAGAACCGCGACCTGCCGTTCCCGCTGATCCTCACCGGCCCGACCATCGCCGCGCCGTACTTCGAGCAGATCGACCGCTTCCTGCGCCTGACCCTGGGCGAAGTGGCGACCTCGCGCTACGAGATCGTGGTCGGCGATCCGGTGGCGGTGGCGCGCAAGATGGCCGCCGGCATCCAGCAGGTGCGCGCGCACCGCAAGGAGCAGAAGGACGCGTTCTACTTCAACTGGTCCGTGGACATCCCGCTGGAGTACCAGCGTCCGTTCGAACCGACCCATGAGGCGATGGCGGCGCTGGATCTGCACCACGGCCGCCCGCCGCATGCGCTGGCCGCGGACCTGCGCCGCGCCTTCTCCGGCATCGTCGCCGGCAACGTCAAGGAAGACGGCATGCGCCGGATCGAGCAGCACGGCCCGTTCGAGATCCATGGCGACGCGGACATGATGCAGGCCCTGGACGAACTGCTGCGCGCCTTCGTCGAACAGCGCCGCATGAAGATCTCTGGCGAGTACCGGCCTTGCTATCGGGTCATGGCCTGAGGGCGGAGCGGGAACGCTGGCGGCGAGATGTTCACGCCATCAGGAAGAGCGCGGCAATTCCAGCAGGCTGACGAAGCGGTCGGCCTCGCGCCTGGCGCTCAGGCGTCCGCCGCTGATGCTCTCCACGCGGGCGCGGACCCCGGCCAGGCCGATCCCATGTCCGCGGCCGACGGTCGATTCGCCGGCAGCGGGCAGGGAGTTGGCGATTTCGATCTTGACCCAGTGCGCATCCTGTTCGATTCGCAGCTGGACATGACCGCCGCGGGTGCTGGGTTCGATGCCGTGCCGGATCGCGTTCTCCATCAGCGGCTGGATCGAGAGGGTGGGCACCTCGATCGCCGGAAGCGGATCGGGGAGCTGCCAGTCCACCCTCAGTCGATCGCCCAGGCGCATCCGCTCGATGCCGAGATAGCGCCGAGCGAGCGTCAACTCCTCTTCCAGGCGCAGTCGATCCGGCCCGGCCAGGGCTGCACGGAACAGGTCGGCCAGATCCAGTAGCAGGTGTTCCGCCTGTTCCGGGCAGGAGCGCGCCAGCGTCGCGCCGGTGTTGAGTGTGTTGAACAAGAAGTGGGGCTGGATACGGGCGCGCAGCGCTTCGAGCTGGGCCTGCTTGGCCTGTACCGCCAAGTGCTGCACGCGCCAGTGGTTCTGGAACGCCAGCAGTGCCATCAGCCCCAGGGTCAGGGCGATGGCCGCCACTCTCAGCAGGAAGCTGTGCCAGCTTCCCTGCAGCAGCGACAGCTCGCTGAGTATCGCCCAGGCGATCGCGTGCACGCCGACGGCGACGAGCACCAAGACGGCCACCGCCAGATAGGCGATCTGCTGGGGCCTGCGGCGGCGCAGGTTGCCGCGCATCAGGTAGAGCAAGGCCAGCGTCGTCAATGCCGTCCATTGCAGCAGCAGCGAGGTCAGGCCGAAATGGATCCAGCCATTGCTGGACTGCCCCGGCGCCAGACTCAGCACCACGGCCACCGCCTCGCCGGCAAGCACCACCCACATCAGCGTCGTGGGTTGCCACAGGATGTCGAGGGTCATGGCCGGTGGGGGGCTGGTGGGGGCGGGGGACATGGGCATGGGGAGGGGAGGCCAGCCGCATCATGCCCCGGTTCCAGCCCCCATGTCGTCAACCGTGCCGTTCGGCTACGATCTGCCACCGCCCATCGGACCCCGCTGGCATCGGTCCGGCTGGAGTTCTAGCTTAGAGGTGGGAAAGAGGGGATACGATATGCCGCGTTTTCACGCCGCGCGACCGCGCCGCTCCGCAAGGCGCCGAGGGATCGGCGGATTCAGCCTGGTCGAACTGATGGTGACGGTCGCCGTGCTGGCGGTGGTGATGAGTATCGCCATTCCCAGTTATACCTATCTGATCAACTCCAGCCGGCTGACCGCCGCCGCTAACGAAATGGTGGCCTCGCTGCAGCTCGCGCGCTCGGAAGCGATCCGGCTCAACCGCAACGTGGCGGTGTGCCGCAGCGATAACGGCAGCAGTTGCGCCGCCGGCGGCGCATGGAACCAGTGGATCACCATCGTGGTGACCGACTCCACCGTGCTGCGCGTCAGTACGGTGAAGGCGCCGGTGCAAATGAGCGTGAGCGCGGCGGTCAGCGGCAACAATGACCGCATCGTCTTCAGCCCCGATGGCGTTGCCCGTAACAGCACCGGAATGTTGCTCAATGCGGGCTTTTCCAGTTGCATCGCCACAACGCGTCCGAGCGACAATCTGCGTGTGGTGTACATCGCCGGCGGCAGTCGGGTGGCGTTCTACAGTACCCCCGGGAACGTCGCATGTCCTGCACCCTCGGATTCCCCATCGAAGTGAACGTCATGCACATTTCCTCTCCGCGATCGGTCGCGATGGCATCGCAACGCGGCGTCAGTCTGATCGAAGTGATGATCTCCGTGTTGATCATGGGCATTGGCATGCTGGGCGTGGCCGCCCTGCAGGCGACCGCGTTGCGCAACAACCAGAGTTCCTTCGAACGTAGCCAGGTGGTGGTCGGCACGACCGGGGTCTTCGATGCGATGCGGGCCAATCTCAGCGCGGCTCGCAGCGGCAACTACAACATGAGCATGACCTGTGTCGCGCCCAGTGGTACCTCGCAGGTGGTGGTCGACCAGCGCAATTTCATTAATTCGCTGCAGGCGATCATGGGCGCCTCGGCATGCGGCGCGATCAACTGCAGTGCCACGGCATGCCAGGTGACGGTGCAGTGGGACGACAGCAGGGGCAGTCATGCGGCCGCCGACGCGACGGCGGTGCAAACGCAGCAGTTCCAGACGGTGACCAGACTATGAGCCGCATGCGCCGGGGAAATGCGCCATGCCGGCGCCGCAGTGCGGGCCTGAGCCTGATCGAGTTGATGATCTCGCTGGTGCTGGGCCTGCTCGTCGTGGGGGCGGCCATCGGCATCTTCCTCACCAATCGGCGTACCTACACGGCCACGGAGAATCTGGGGCGCATACAGGAGAATGTGCGCACCGCGTTCGAGCTGATGACCCGCGACATCCGCGAGGCCGGCGGCAATCAATGCAACAGTAGCGACAATATGGGGATGTCGAACGTCATCAACGATCCGGCGTCGCGTTGGTGGACGAACTGGTCGGGTAACCGGTTGGTCGGCGTGTCGGCGAGCGGCAGTTTTCCCGATGTCGTGTCCAATCGCGTGGCCAATACGGATGGCTTGATGCTGTTGTCTTCCGGCGACGCGACTGCGATCGTGACCGCGCATAACCCGGCGTCCGCGCGATTCACGGTGAATGCGAATACCCATGGCTTCAAAAATGGCGACTTCCTGATCGCGTGCGGTCCGAATTCCGAAACCACCGGGGTATTGCGAATGGGCGCGCTGTTCCAGATGAGCAGCGGCCAAGGGGGGACCACCATCGGCCATGCCGCCTCCGGGTCGCCGGGAAATTCCAGTGCCAACCTTGGCATCAACGGTTCCGTCTTCACCTACGGGCCGAACACGCTGCTCAGTCGGCTCAACGCATCGCGCTGGTTCATCGGCACCAATCCTCGCGGGGGGCGCTCGCTGTACCAGGGCGTGTTGACCAACACCACTGGTACTCCGGCGATCGTCGACCAGGAAGTGGCCGAGAACGTGCAGAACATGACCATCACCTATCTGATTCCCGACGATGGCGGTTACGTCAATGCCGCGGCAGTAGGGACGCGTTGGGGGCAGGTGACCGCCATCAATCTGTCCTTGACCTTCCAGACCCAGGATACGATCGGAACCAACGGGCTGCCGGTGACACGCACGATCAGCAATGTCATCACCTTGCGGAATCGCAACGAATGAGCACAACGCCTCGCCCAATCCCCGTCGCGCGCCAGGCCGGCGTGTCCTTGATCGTCGTGCTGTTGCTGCTGCTGGTGATGACCCTGCTGGGCTTGGCGGTCGTGCGCGGAACGCTGATGCAGGAGCGGATGAGCGGCAACCTGCTTGATCGCAGCGTCAACTTCCAGGCCGCCGAATCGGCGTTGCGCGAGGGCGAAGCGCTGGCGGCTGCGCAGACCGTCGTGCCCACCGGCAACGGGTGCAGCGCTGGCGTTTGCGGACGCCCGCAGGCGACCCAGACCGAGCGCTGGCGCGACCCCGGCTTCACTGGTTGGATCAACGCCAGTGCCGCCAGCCGTAGTGCGTCGGCCTCCACCACGAGTTTCTATATCGAATACATGGGCTCGTCCGAAGCCTGGTTCGAGTGCAACAGCGACGAGAAGTACACCGGCCAGCAGATCTGCGTGCGACCGATGTACCGGGTGGTGGCGCGCAGCCAGGCGCCTGGCCGCGCCAGCGTCATTCTTCAATCCAGTTATATCGCGCCGTAAGACGGAGTCACCGCCATGAGCCAGTTTCACGACCATCGTGTGCAGCGACGCGGCCTTTGGCCCCGTCTCAATGCATTCGCTACGGCCTTTGCCTGCACCATGCTGGCGCTCCCGGCCAGTGCCGGCATCGTGGTGCCAAGCTACCCGCTGCAGTCGGGTGGGCGTATCGCGCCCAATGTGTTGTTCATTTTGGACGACTCCGGCTCCATGGAATTTAGCTACATGCCGGATTCGGTGCCGCAGACCAGGGACAGCAGGGGCGGTAACAGTATTGGTAGCTTCGCTTACACGCGAAATTCCATCTACTACAACCCGGCGGTGAACTATCAGCCGTGGGTGGACTCCACCGGAGCGCCTATGACTGGTGGCATGGATTATGGGAGTGCTTATGACAATTCGCATGACCTCACGTCGTCAATCAATCTTTACGACTCTACGAGGACGTTCTATGTCCCGAAGGATACTGGAAACAATTCGGAATCCTATCTGTCGGATACGGCAAATTACTATCGTTATCAGATCATGGGTGATGGTGTCATCATCCGCAGCGAGTTGCTGAACAACGTCGCGAACCAACAGGGGTTGGCGGGGCGTGGTTGCTCCAATTCCCGTAACGATTGGCAGTGGAAGAACTGCACGCGCGCAACGCCCACTGGCAGAAGCGAGGCGGACGAGCGTACCAACTTTGCGACATGGTATTCCTACAGCCGCACGCGCATCAAAGTGGCCAAGGGCAGCGCAGGACATGCGTTTTCCGACCTGGGGACCAATGTCCGGGTCGGGTTCCGCACGATCTGGCAGAGAACGGCAGATTCACTTCCGATGAACCATGCAAACCCCATTCCAGTGAATAGGAATGACGGTTTGTTCGACAACCCCAATGGGGTGAATGGGGATAATAATAATCGCAAGGTCTGGTACGACCGCCTGTATGCTGCCTACGGCAACAATGGCACGCCGCTGCACCGGGCGCTCAGCAGTGCCGGCATGTATTTCAGTAGCAGCGATGCTGCGGGTCCCTATGGTCCGCAAGCCGGCGCCGCGCAGCTCGTTTGCCGGCAGAACTTCACGATTCTGACCACCGATGGTTACTGGAATTCCAAGGGCGACTACACGCCTGTCAACGAGCAGGATAACGTCGCCGGCGCCACCATTTCCAGTCCGACCGGCAATACGTACACCTATACCCCGTCACGGCCTTATGCAAGTCCTGATTCGGACACCCTGGCCGACGTGGCGATGCGCTACTGGAAGTCGGATCTAAGATCCGACATGGCGAACTCCGTGCCTACCAATTCCGCAGATCCCGCTTTCTGGCAGCACATGACGACGTTCGCGATTTCTATCGGTGCGAAGGGGACTCTGGATCCGAAACAGGATCTTCCGGCCCTCACTTCGGGCGCGAAGAGCTGGCCGACGCCTTCCGCCGATAGTGTCGCCAATATCGACGATTTGTGGCACGCGGCGGTGAATGGTCATGGCAGTTTCATCGTCGCGAGCAATCCCGACGAATTCACGCAGGGGCTTAAATCTGCGCTTGGTTCGATCGTCGAGCGTACCGGCACCGCCGGCAATCTCGCGGCGAATTCCAGCAGCCTCACCAGCAGTACGCATGTCTATCAGGCCAGTTTCGTTTCCGGTAAATGGACTGGTGCGCTCAAGGCGATTCCGGTCACCAGTACCGGCGTAGATGCGACCAATCCGTCCTGGGTGGCAAGCATTCCCGGTTCGGGGCGCAATATCCGCACGTGGAGCGGCACCGCCGGCACGACCTTTCCCACTTCCGCGCAGCGGACGGCGCTGACGCGCGCGGCCACCTCAACCGCCGCCGCCGTCACCGGCGCCGACAACGCGGCCTATATCGCCGGAACCCAGGACCTGGAGCAAGATCACCCCAACGGGTATCTGCGCACCCGTAGCACCTTGATCGGCGACCTCGTCAATTCTTCCCCGGCCTACGACACGGTCAGCGGGACCATTTTCATCGGCTCCAACGACGGCATGATGCATGCCTTCAATGCCGATACTGGCGTGGAGCGATTTGCGTATGTGCCGGCCAGTCTCAACTTCACCGACCTGGCCACCCTCAGTGCGCCCGACTACGACCATCGCTTCTTCGTGGATGGCCCGATCAGCCTTTCCCGACGCGATCAACTGAGCAACCAGACGATCCTGGTCGGCACGCTCGGGCGCGGCGGCAAGGGGATCTATGCGTTGGATGTCACCAATCCCGACAGTTTCTCCAACAGCAACGTGCTGTGGGAAAAAGCCGGCGACAATCGGGCGTCCACGACGGCCGACAACAACATGGGCCTGAATCTGGGCGCTCCCGTCATCGCCAAGCTCAACAATGGCGATCTCGGGGTGCTCGTGGCCAACGGCCCCAATAGCACCAACGAGCGCGCGGCCTTGTTCGTGTATCGGCTCAGCGATGGTGCGTTGCTTTCGGAAATCGACACGGGGGTAGGTTCTTCCTCGTCTCCGAACGGACTGTTTGCGCCCTCTGCGCGCGACGTCGACGGCAACGGTACCATCGACTTCGTCTACGCTGGCGACATGCAGGGGAACCTATGGCGCTTCGACCTTTCCGCCACCACCTCTTCTAGCTGGAACGCTGCGAGTAATCGCCTGCGCCTGTTCACCGCGACCAACTCCGCAGGGACGCCGCAGCCCATCACCTCGGCACCGGCGATCGCGCGTGATCCTGCCAGCTTCCAGTTGTGGATCTTCTTCGGTACTGGCCGTTTTCTCACCACCGACGACGTGACCGACATGACCGTGCAGTCGGTCTATGGAATCAAGGACGCCACGAGCGGTGTTGCCAAGTCCGACCTGCAGCGGCGCAAGTTCGCGGCGAGCGGCGTGGTCAACAATCAGAGGGTGCGGGTCATGGAGGCCAACAGCGCGCTGGCAGCCGGCAAGAAGGGCTGGTATCTGGATTTGATCGATCCGCCTGTGTCCGACCCCGCGCCTGCAACGGCCGATGGCGAGCGCGTCTATACCGGGGTGAATGTCATTTCCGGCGTTCTGACGTTCACCAGCAACATTCCCGACGATGACCCGTGTCTGCCTGGCGGCAAGGGCCAGGACAACGCCATCGATGCGTTCACGGGCTCCAGTCTCAACCAGTCGTTCTTCGACCTGAATCAGGACGGCTCCTATGCCGATGAAACGCTGACGGTCGGGGGCGTGTCGATTCCCGTCGCGTCCGTCGCCTTGGGCGGCTTGGGCAGCTCGAGCAATTACTTCACCGGCGGCGCGGGTGGCAGCGGCGGTCTGGCTTGCCTGAATATCAACGATGGCAGCGCCGTCTGCAAAAAGATTCGCGAAATTCGCAAAGTGGGACGTGTGCAATGGAAGGAGCTACTCCAGGAATGACAGCGTTCAGCCCGAAACGTTTCCCACATCCATTGGAGCTAAGGCATGCCCAGTCGTAGTCGATTCGCAGCACAGCGCGGTTTCAGCCTGATCGAACTGATGATCACGGTGGCGATTGTTGCGATCCTCGCCAGCATTGCCATGGTCAGTTACAACTGGGTGATGATCAAGGCGCGGCGTTCGGCCGCAGCCGGTTGCTTGCAGGAGGCGGCGCAGTACATGGAGCGCTTCCACACGACCAACATGAGCTATCTGAGCGCAGCCGGTGCCGCGCCTACGCTGCCGGCATGCAGTACCGATGTCAGCAACTTCTACACGGTGAGTCTGGCCGCCAGCACTGCAACCAGTTTCAGTATCACTGCGGTGCCGATCTCGGGAAAGGCGCAAGCGCGGGATACGGAATGCGCGACATTGACGATCGACCAGCGCGGCGTGCGTTCGGCCAGTGGCTCTCTGTCCTCAACCCCGGCGAAGTGCTGGTGATGCAAAAAAAAACCGCCGAGCAACGGCGGTTTTTTTTAGGTGGCGCCCGAAGTTGGACTCGAACCAACGACCCCCTGATTAACAGTCAAGTGCTCTAACCGGCTGAGCTATTCGGGCGAGGCGCGCATTGTAAGCAGATCTTGGGCGCCTGGCAAGCACCTTTTTGTTGCTACGGCCCGCATGGGGGCTCGCCTGCATGGCGAACCGAGCGCGCCCTTCCGGTTGCGCTGACGATCACTTCGGACGCGATGGCCTGTCGGCGGCAGATCCTGAAGGTCACATTGCTTCCCGTAGCGCGCCCATCGGGGAGGTAGCGCATCTGTGAACGCCCGAGAGACGACAGTACGCGCAGTCTGGAGCGGCCGGGTGCTGCGGCTTCGCTCAGGATGTCGCTGCTCCGATTGGGCTGCCGGTCACCATCCGGATCCGCGTAGATCATCCAGTTGTTGCTCCACTCGATCTCGGCGGTGCAGCGTCCCTGGGTCCTGGATGGGCACAGGGCGACGGGTTGGCCGCGGGAGACGGCCCAACTGCGCGCCAGGGCAAGCTGCGTCAGCAACGCGTTGGTGGCCGCCAGTTCCTGATGCCTGTCCAGCAATCGTCCGAAGGCCGGAAGCCCGACGCTCAGTATCACCAGGACGACCGCCAGACTGACGATCATCTCCAGCAGGGTGAAACCTTGGGTTCTTCTGGCCATGTCCGCTCCTTGGCTGGTGTTCCACAAGCTAGCGGTGGGGGCGAGGCCGAGGCATCGCCGGGATGCCGACAGTGCTGTAGGAATAATCCAGACATGGCTGTCATCCGCCGCTCGCTATACTCATCTGTCGTCTCCAGGTGAAGGTCCATGTCCGACCGTTTCCAACTCGTATCGCCGTATTCGCCGGCCGGCGACCAGCCGCAGGCGATCGAGAAGCTGGTGGCCGGCTTCGAGGCCGGCCTGGCCAAGCAGACCCTGCTCGGCGTCACCGGGTCGGGCAAGACGTACACCATCGCCAACGTGGTCCAGGCGATCCAGAAGCCGACCCTGGTGATGGCGCCCAACAAGACCCTGGCGGCGCAGCTGTACGGCGAGTTCAAGGCGTTCTTTCCCAACAACGCGGTGGAGTACTTCGTCAGCTACTACGACTACTACCAGCCCGAGGCCTACGTGCCGTCCTCGGACACCTTCATCGAGAAGGACAGTTCGATCAACGAGCACATCGAGCAGATGCGCCTGGCCGCGACCAAGACGCTGCTGTCGCGGCGCGATGCGCTGGTGGTGGCCACGGTCTCGGCGATCTACGGCCTGGGCGCGCCGGAGGACTACCTGTCGCTGCGGCTGATCCTGTCGATCGGCGAGCACGTGGAGCAGCGCCAGCTGATCCGCCACCTGACCGATCTGCAGTACACCCGCAACGAGTACGAGCTGCACCGCGGCAGCTTCCGCGTGCGCGGCGAGGTCATCGACGTGTTTCCGGCCGAATCCGACAGCGAAGCCTTGCGCATCGAACTGTTCGATGGCGACGTGGAGCAGCTGACCCTGTTCGACCCGCTGACCGGTGAGACCCTGCGCAAGCTGCAGCGCTACACGATCTACCCCAAGACCCACTACGCCACCACCCGCGAGCGCACGCTCAGCGCGGTGGACACGATCAAGCTGGAGCTGAAGGACCGGCTCGAACAGCTGTATGCGCAGAACAAGCTGGTCGAGGCGCAGCGGCTGGCGCAGCGCACCCAGTTCGACCTGGAAATGATGGCCGAGGTCGGTTTCTGCAACGGCATCGAGAACTACTCGCGGCATCTCACCGGCAAGGCGCCGGGCGAGCCGCCGCCGACCTTGTTCGACTATCTGCCGCCGGACGCGTTGCTGGTGGTGGACGAGTCGCACGTCACCGTGCCGCAGATCGGCGCGATGTACAAAGGCGACCGCTCGCGCAAGGAAACCCTGGTGGAGTTCGGCTTCCGCCTGCCGTCGGCGCTGGACAACCGGCCGCTGCGCTTCGAGGAATGGGAAGCGCGCTCGCCGCGCAGCATCTACGTGTCGGCCACGCCCGGCCCGTACGAGTTGCGCGAGTCGGCCGGCGAGATCACCGAACTGGTGGTGCGCCCGACCGGGCTGATCGATCCGGAAGTGGAGATCCGCCCGGTAGCCACCCAGGTCGACGACCTGCTGTCGGAGATCAACCTGCGCGTGGCCGATGGCGACCGCGTCCTGGTCACCACGTTGACCAAGCGCATGGCCGAGAACCTCACCGAGTACCTGGGCGAGCACGGCGTGAAGGTGCGCTACCTGCACTCGGACATCGACACGGTCGAGCGCGTGGAGATCATCCGCGACCTGCGCCTGGGCAAGTTCGACGTGCTGGTCGGCATCAACCTGCTGCGCGAGGGCCTGGACATGCCGGAGGTCTCGCTGGTCGCGATCCTGGACGCCGACAAGGAGGGCTTCCTGCGCTCCACCGGCTCGCTGATCCAGACCATCGGCCGCGCCGCGCGCAACCTGCGCGGCAAGGCCATCCTCTACGCGGACAAGATGACGCGTTCGATGCAGGCCGCGATCGACGAGACCGGGCGCCGCCGCGAGAAGCAGGTGGAGTACAACCTAGCGCATGGAATCACCCCGAAATCGGTGGCGCGCCCGATCGTGGACATCCTGGAAGGCGCGCGCGACGACGTCGCCGAGACCAAGTCCGGCAAGGGCAAAAGCAAGGCGCGGCGGGTCGCGGAGGAGCCGGCCGACTACCGGGCGCTGGAGCCGGCGGAAGTCGCGGCCCGGCTCAAGGCCCTCGAGCAGAAGATGTACCAACACGCGCGCGACCTGGAATTCGAGGATGCGGCGCGGGTGCGCGACCAGATCAAGAAGCTGCGCGATGCCAGCCTGGTCAGCTAGGCGGCCGGCCGAGTGGGTGGTGGGTATTGTTCTTGTCCGCCAGGTGGGCTAAGATTCGCGCCCCTGCAGCGGTGCGCCGCGGCAGAGAAGGGCGGTTAGCTCAGCGGTAGAGCACTACCTTGACATGGTAGGGGTCACAGGTTCGAACCCTGTACCGCCCACCACTCGAAACCCAAGCGTCCCAGCGGTTTCGGTGGATCGATCAACACCACGCACATCCTCGACTGACCCCGAACTGACCCCAAGGGCGCGCAGTCGGGGCACGTCGCGTGCAAGGTCTTCCACGATCGCCTGCAGCGCTTTGCGCGCTTCGCCGAGGTAGGTCGGGTCGAACTTGGCGTAGGCGTCCGTCGTCCCGCCGGCGTGGTGCCCGAGCAGGCCCGACACCTCCCACGCAGGCACGCCGCGCTGGCGCAGCCAGGTGGCCACGGTGTGGCGAATGGTCTTCGGGACGAACCAGGCCGGCAGCAGCGCCGCGCGCCGCAGCTTGCGCCACGTCGTCTTGATCGAGGCCACCGGCCGCTGGTGCAAGTGGACGACGTCGGCGGATGGCTTCGCCTGGTCGAGGTAGGCGGCCAGCGCCGGTAGCAGCGGGACCACGGGCCGGTACTTCTTCGTTTGCTGCCGTCCCGGCGGGTTGAGGCGCACCAGGCCGGCGCCACGGTCGATCTGGAAGACCTGCAGGTCCAGCGCCGCGTCGCCGCGGCAGCCGGTGCACAGGCGCACAGGCGCACAGGCGCACAGGCGCACCAGGAACTAGGCCCAGACGTGGTCCGCCATCGGCGTGTTCAGCAGGCGCACGATCTGCTCCCGCGAGGCGTAGTGCGGGTAGGTGTCGCCAATCGGCGGCAGATCCACGAATGGCACCTGGCTGATCTCGCCACGCTTCCACGCGCGATTCATCGCTGACTTGCAGACGCCCAGCAGCCGCCGCGCGTAGCCCTCACTGAACTCGCGCCCGCGCAGCCAGCGCACGAAGTCCTCCTGGCGCGCGATCGTCACGTCCGCCACGGTTGCATCCGGCCCGAAGAACTCGCGCCACAGCGCGCTGCCGGGCTTGGCGCTGTCCCTGCTGGCCAACCCGTCGCCGTGTTGCACCATGTAGCGGGTGAGGACGGTCGACAGCAGGACATCCGCCGGCGCCTGCTGCGCCATGGCGGCGTTCTCGACGTACCACTGCGCCAGCGCTACTTTCGCTTCGCCAAGGTCTCTTGTGCCAAGCGAAGCGCGCTGCTTGCATTCTGCCGCGTCCCGCCACGCCCGGTACCAGACGGTTGAGCCTTTGCGTTGTTCAAGCCAGTAGTCGCCAAGGCGGAAGCGGGTGGACACGTCTGTGGCTCCAGGTAGTTCAGCAGGTGGCGCTCGGTGTACTTGACGGCCTTGCCGATGCGGATGTGCGCGATGGCGCCGCGCACGCGGAACCGTCGCAAGGTGATTTCGGAGATGCCGAGGTAGGAGGCGGCCGCCGCCTCGGTGTACAGCTCGGGAAGTCGCTCAGCGGCGCCCATCGTCGCCCTCCATTCCTTTGAAGCTGATTGCCCACACCCATGGGTTGGCCGACCAGTCGCCACCGGTGCTCTCCCACAGGCTTCGAAACGCGCCGGTCGGCGAGGCATGGCCATGCTTGTCGCCGTCGCGCCATGCCCACGCATGGCTGTCCTCGAACGGGAACTTGCGCAGACCCTCGGCCTCGGCGTCCGCGGCGCTGATCGCCTGAAGCCGCTCGACGCGCACCCCGGTGATCTCCAGCACCAGGCGGCAGGCCTCGCGAGGCATGTGGATGCTGGGCCGCCACCTGACGCCATAGTCCTTGCGCGCAAAGTCCCCTGCGGAGCCAGGCGGCGTGTCGGCTGCATAGGCGTAACGCTGCATCGGGCCAGCAGGATCCGGCCGGTGCTCGATCCCAGTGCCGAGCAGATCCGCGTAGCTCTCCCGCACCCACAGGCGGTCGCCAGGCTTGCCGAGGTGGCATGGCCGCTGGCCCAGCGCCGCGAACGCTGCTACACGCTGGGACTTCAGCATGCGCCGGGTCTGCGTCTTGCGCCCGTCGAGGATGGCGCGGACCATGGGGCCACTGAACAGCATGGGATGCTCACGCATGGCACTCTCTCTCGATGTGAATGGCTGGACGCTTGTGATTTCCTCGCGCTACGTCACCAACGAGGCGCCCGCGAGCTTCTGGCGCGCGGCGGTGCATGTTGTCCCGCAGGGCGGGGGAGCGCCGATGTACACAGCGGAGTCCTATGCGCGGCACACCGCGCAAGAAGAGGCAGAGCGGGTCGTGGAAGGGCTTGGCACCGACTGGGCATGGGCGAATAACGCGGACGCCTGACTGAGTTGCCATCACCGATCCTCCATCGCCTGGTCGATCTCCCTGACGGCCACACGCATGAGCTTGTGGGCAATGGCGGCCGTTTCCTTCTCGATGACGTCGGCCGCCTCCATGACCGCGAAGAACGCCAGGGCGAACGACGCAATCACCTTCGCATCGGGAGACGCGTCCTCGTTGTTGACCACGCGCAATGAATCGGCGCGGTTGAGCTGGATCTTATCCATGATGGATGCCCTCCGGCGCCGGCGCGGCGGCCAGCATTGAGGTGTAGCGCTCGCGACACTGCGGGGAGTAGTAGCCCCGCGGCCCATGACCTCGTCCCACAGCTTGCGCATGTCGCGCAGCATGGCGTGCTGCCGATCAGCGGGTAGCACGCCGAAGCCGTGATTGAGGCACGTAGCCATGCTGATCAGCAGCGCCTGGTCAGGCTCGTCCAGCACCTGCGCCTGCGAGGCGAGCGCGAGTTGGAAGCCGATGAATCGGTCCTGGTCGCGTTGCCACAGATAGTCGCCAGTGACCACGGAGCAAGCCCATGGGCGCTTCGGCTTGTCGTACCCGGCCGCGACCATGGCGGCTTCGAATGCGGTCCTCTGCTGTTCGATGTCAGCCATGGGTCGGCTCCTTTTCCCGGAAGCGCGAAGGCTCCCAGTCGCATGATTCGTCCTCGGAGATATGCCCAAAAATCATGGTGCAGCGTCGGCAATGGACGCAGTCTCCGCAGGTCTTGCCCTCGGGCAAATCCATAGCGTCGCCGGTGCGCCCGTAGGGGATGCGCTCATTCGAAGAGGCGACGAAGTGCGTCGGGAACGCGCCCGCAATTCGCTGACAGGGCAGCTCTTCCCCGGCCGATCGCGTCGACTTCGACGACGGTGGAGCTGATCACCTCTGTCTGCCAGAGTTAGTCTCTATTTCGTCTGAGACGCAATCGCCCGGGCGGAGATGCGTTTTCCATTGCGGCCGAAAACTTGTTTCACTTTTGTCTAGTTTCGTTACTTCAGAGTAATCAATAGCTTACATCTTGCGCCCGGCTAGATGGTGAAATTTTATCAAAATTTTAACAAAACAGCCCTTGAGGTGTTTAGCATCCGCACCCACACACACCCACACACACCCACACACACATCGTGGAAACAAGCTAGCGCTGAAGA
Organism: Xanthomonas sp. NCPPB 901; assembly: GCF_056725085.1. Lineage (NCBI taxonomy): Bacteria > Pseudomonadati > Pseudomonadota > Gammaproteobacteria > Lysobacterales > Lysobacteraceae > Xanthomonas > Xanthomonas sp. NCPPB 901. Next base: position 1,966,917 of record NZ_CM161511.1, read on the forward strand.
TGTTGGCTGATGTGCCGATGTATCCCACCAGGATGGTGGTAGACCCCGTGAACCAGGAGTGCCATATGCGACCGAACCAACTGATTCTCCGCTGCTACGCGGAGCGTGAGGGCGCGCTGTGGTTTGCCGTTTGCCTTGATCTTTCGCTGGCGGCACAAGGCGCCTCCTTCGAAGAGGCTAGGCAGAAGCTCGACGCCCAGATTCAGGAGTACTTGCAGGATGCCCTGTGTGGGCAGGATCAAAAGCATGCTGAGTATCTGATCTCCCAGCGTAAAGCCCCGGCAGGTGAGTGGGCGCGTTACTACCTGGGCAAGTGGATGGCTAGGCTTGCTCGAGCAATGCACCGGCCGGCGCCTGCCGTGACCCCATTTCACGAAAAGATCCGCATGGCTCCAGTGTCCTGCTGAAGTAACTCTATGGTCAGGGAGAGGCCGGTAACGCACAAAGAGTTCAAAGCCGTACTGAAGCGCCTTGGCTATGAGCCCAGGCCGCAGAGGGCGACTTCACACGAGCACTGGGTTCTAGACGACGGTAAGGTGTTTCGGAAGGTCACATTAGACGAGCATAACTCGCCCTATCACCGGCGCGTCTTGGCATTGATGCTCAGTCAGGCGGGTCTAAGCAAAAGTGACTTCTTCAGTCTACTTGACTCCCTGTAAGCTCCCGCGGTCGACTGACCCCAAACTGACCCCATAGGCACCGCGAAGCCTTGATATATCAAGGCTTCGAGTGATCGCAATTGATCGCATTAGTTCTTGTTTTTGTTGATTTTACGCGACCTTGATATGATAGGGGTCACAGGTTCGAACCCTGTACCGCCCACCACGACGCGAAGATGCGGACGTGGAAACGAACAAAGCCGGCGGAAGCCGGCTTTTTTTGTGTCTGTGCCCCGGCTGCCCGGCAACCGGGGCGTGAAGGCGGGCCGCTGGCCGCGCGGCCAGGCTTGCTTTAGCATCCGAGCGGACGATCAGGCGAGGAGGCCAGACGCATGGTGGAATACCATCATACGGTGCAAGTCAAAGGACGCTACCAGCTCGTGGCGTTGACCCGGGAGCCGGACTACAGCCCGGCCAACGTGGTGGGCTATACGGTCACCACCGACGGCGGGGCGCGCGTGGATCCGCACGACATGTCCTGGGACGAGGCGCGGGTGTTCCTGGACACCCTGATCGAGCGCGATCGGGAGGCGGTCAGTACGGAAAGGAAGCCGTCGCGGCACAAGCCGAGTACGCGGCAGCGCCGGTAGGGCGCGCCGCGCACGTCGAGGCACGCGCGAGCCGGCCGGCGGCGCCCGCACAAGACATGCCGGAGTCCGGCGCGCCGCCGTAGGCGGGATGGGCGAGCATCGTGGCTCGCGGCGGGGCACAGCCTGCTCAGCTTCCCGCACGCGGCCGACGTCACGCCGCACGGATCGTCGACGCGCTGGTCGCAAAGTGTGGAACTCGCTCTAGAATATTCGCCAGGATGGATCAAGGAGGATGGGGCTTGTCGAATCGTAAACTCGTTGCGGCGGCGCTCGTCGTCGTGCTCGCGGCCGCCTGCGGCTACTTCCTGTCCGGCTACCTGGTCCTGCTGCTGTTGAAGCTGGACACGCGGATGTTCGGGCTGGGTACCTATTACCAGTACGTGCACGCCATCGGCCTGCCGGAGGTGGCTCCCTACGTCGGCAAGATCAAATGGGCCGGCTACCTCGGCTTCGGCTTGCCTGGCTTGCTGGCCTTGCTGATCCTGGTGCTGATGTTCAAGCCGGCCAAGCGCAGCCTGCATGGCGACGCGCGCTTCGCCGGTGCGGCCGACCTGTCCAGGCACGGGCTGTTCAAGGCCAGCGGCGACGGCATCGTGGTCGGCAAGTTCCGCGGCAAACTGGTGCGCCTCAGCGGTCAGCAGTTCGTGATCCTGGCGGCCCCGACCCGCTCGGGCAAGGGCGTCGGCGTGGTCATCCCGAACCTGCTCGAGTACCAGGAGTCGGTGGTGGTCCTGGACATCAAGCAGGAGAACTTCGATCTGACCAGCGGCTGGCGCGCCAGCCAGGGCCAGGAGGTGTTCCTGTTCAATCCCTTCGCCGAGGACCGCCGCACCCACCGCTGGAACCCGCTCAGCTACGTCTCCGACGATCCGGCGTTCCGCGTCTCGGACCTGATGAGCATCGCCGCCATGCTGTATCCGGACGGCTCCGACGACCAGAAGTTCTGGGTCAGCCAGGCGCGCAACGCGTTCATGGCGTTCTCGCTGTACCTGTTCGAGAACTGGGACGACGAACGCAACATCGGCTTCCCCGGCGGTCTGGGCACGCCGACGCTGGGGGCGATCTACCGTCTGTCGTCCGGCGACGGCACCGATCTGAAGAAGTACCTGAAGTCGCTGTCGGAGCGGCGCTTCCTCAGCGGCAACGCCAAGTCGGCGTTCTCCAACCTGCTGTCGCAGGCGGACGAGACCTTCGCCTCGATCATGGGCACGCTCAAGGAGCCGCTCAACGCCTGGATCAATCCGGTGCTGGATGCGGCCACCAGCGACAACGACTTCCTGCTGACCGACTTGCGCAAGAAGAAGATGACCATCTACATCGGCATCCAGCCCAACAAGCTGGCCGAAAGCCGCCTGATCATCAACCTGTTCTTCAGCCAGATCATCAACCTCAACACCAAGGAACTGCCTAAGAGCAATCCGGCATTGAAGTACCAGTGCCTGCTGCTGATGGACGAGTTCACCGCGATCGGCAAGGTCGACATCATCGCCTCGGCAGTGTCATACATGGCTGGCTACAATGTCCGCCTTCTGCCGATCATCCAGAGCATGGCCCAGCTCGATGCCACCTATGGCAAGGACATCTCGCGGACCATCATCACGAATCATGCACTGCAGATTCTCTACGCTCCGCGCGAGCAGCAGGACGCCAACGACTACTCCGAGATGCTCGGCTACACCACCTTCCGCAAGAAGAACGTCACCCGTGGCAAGGATGTGACCCGGAGCGTATCGGAGGAAAAGCGGGCGTTGATGCTGCCGCAGGAGTTGAAGGCGATGGGGAACGATCAAGAGGTGTTCCTGTACGAGGGCATCCCGCATCCGGTGAAGTGCGACAAGATCAAGTACTACAAGGATCGCTACTTCACCGCACGGCTGCGCCCCAAAGTCGATATTCCGACGCTTTCGATTTGAGAGTGTGACGAAATTCATCTATTTTTTGGGCGTCGTCGTCAATTGAACGTTTTTTTGCCAAATGCTTGACGTGAGCATGCCCCTGCGGCACATTCTCGCGGGTATGGCGGTAAGTTGGTAACAGGAACAGGAGCGTGGGTCGAACCGGCACACGTTAAGGGGTGACATGGAAGGTTTGCTGTCAAATTCCGTTTTCTTTGGCGCTGGTCGTGCGGCCTCGGGCACCTGCCGCTGTCTGCCGCAGATCTGCGCCGGCGCCATCCGCGGCGCCTTCCTTCCCGCATCGCGCGTGTCGCGTCGTCGCGTCGAACTCCGCAATCCAGCAGTGGGCCGCCTGCGCGCCGCCCGCTCTTCATACGTTTCCGCAATTCAGAGGCTCGCGTGAAAAGAACGCATATGTTTCGGCTGATCGCTACGTTGAGCGCCGTCGCGCTGTTGAGCGCCTGTGCAACCAGGCCGGCACCCGACTTCCGTGGCAAGTGGAAGCCGGTCAATCGTTTCTCCGAGTCGACCATGGAGATTCCGCTGTACTCGTCGTACGTGTACCAGGCGATCCCGATGGACGGCACGCTGAAGACGATGCTCGAGCGCTGGGCCAAGGATTCGAACATGCAGCTGTCCTATGGCATCCAGTCCGACTACACGCTGTACGCGCCGGTCGCCAAGATCAACACGACCAGCATCCAGCAGGCGGTCGCCGAGCTGAGCGTGGTCTATGCGCAGGAAGGAGTGAGCGTGACCGCTGCAGGCAATCGCATCCTGGTGCAGCCGTCGTCATCGCTGAGCGGCGCACCAGCGGCCACGGCCAGTGGCAGCGCGAAGTGACGTCACCGTCGGCGCGCACGCGGTGCGCCGGCAGCCACATTACGAAACCTGGTGAAGTCTGATGTTCGGTAAAAAGCCGGTCGAAAGCGAAAACGTCAACAAAGCGGTAGCGAAGGCGGTCAATTACGAAATCAGCATCGCTGATCTGGCGCGCCGCAGCGAGCGCCGTGCGTGGTGGGTCGCGTTCGGCGCCATCATCCTGTGCCTGCTGCTTGGCGGCGGGTACTACTACATGCTGCCGTTGAAGGAAAAAGTGCCGTATCTGGTGATGGCGGATGCGTATACCGGCACCTCCACGGTCTCGGTGTTGCGCAACAGCGGGGACGTGCAGAGCATCACCAGCAGTGAAGCTTTGGCCAAGAGCAATGTGGCGCGTTTCATCACCGCACGTGAGTCCTACGACTCGGAGATGATGGGACTCAACGACTGGAATACGGTGTTTTCGATGGCGCCGCGGGATACCGCCGTGGGGGCCGAGTATTTCAATCTGCACGCGCCCAACAACCCCTCGGCCCCGTATTACACCTACGGCAAGGCGCGCTCGATTCGGGTCAAGATTCTGAGCATCTCGTTGCTCGGCGGCGGCGGCAAGCCCTATAGCGGTGCGAATGTGCGCTTCCAGCGCAGCATCTACGACAAGAAGACGGGGCAATCCACGCTGCTCGACAACAAGTTCGCCATCATGGCCTTCCGCTACAACAGCAATCTGGCCATGGGAGACGAACTGCGGGTGCAGAATCCGCTGGGGTTCCAGGTGACCGATTACCGGGTCGATAACGACTACTCGGCCATGCCGGTTCCGCCGTCGTCCGCCGTGCAGACCCCTGCCACCGGCGCGGTTCAGCAGCCGGCGGCCGCCCAGATGCCGGGAGCGGCAGGACAAGTGCCGGTGCAGCAGATGCCTGGTCAGCCGATGGCGCCGGGCGCGAACGGCACGATGCCGGTTCCGCAGGAGGCGCCGTCGGTCAATCCGGCGAGCGCGCCTGTTTATCCAGGAGCGCAGCCGGCTGCGGCGCGTCCTGCACCCAGCGTTGCACCTCAGCACAACGGTAATGGAGCGAACGTTCGATGAGTTTCCTGACGAAAACCGGTTCGGCGCATCTTGCGTTGCTGGCTCTGGGCCTGTTCGCGCCGATTGCGTCGGCCCAGGTGGTTCAGCAGTACGAGTACGAGCCCGACAAGATCTATCAGGTGCGTACCGGCCTGGGCATCACTACCCAGATCGAACTGAGCCCGAACGAGAAGATCCTGGATTACAGCACCGGTTTCACCAGTGGCTGGGAACTCAGTCGTCGCGAGAACGTCTTCTATCTGAAGCCGAAGAACGTCGACGTCGACACCAACATGATGATCCGCACCGCTACCCATTCCTACATCCTGGAATTGAAGGTGGTAGCCACGGATTGGCAGCGGCTGGAGCAGGCCAAGCAGGCCGGCGTGCAGTACAAGGTGACCTTCACCTATCCGAAGGACACCAGCTTTGCCGCGGCCAGCGACGAGGTGAAGGATGAGTCGCAGCTCGACACGCGCCTGACCAAGGACCGTCATTACTACTTCGACTACGACTATTCGACGCGTTCCAAGCAACCATGGATCGTGCCGAGCAGCGTCTACGACGATGGCAAGTTCACCTACATCAAAATGGATCTGACGCGTTTCCCGACAGGCAATTTCCCGGCCGTGTTCGGCCGCGAGAAGGAGAGCGATGAGGATTTCCTGGTCAATACCACAGTCGAGGGCAACACCCTGATTGTCCACGGGACCTATCCCTTCCTGGTCATCCGCCACGGCAAGAATGTTGTCGGCTTGCGTAGGAACAAGCAAAAGTGAACTCGAATCTACCCCCGTCTGACGAAAATTACGGCAACGACCACGGTCAGCCGCGTTCCCCGCGTGCGGACGATGCGCCGCGCGAGAATCCCTATTTCGCCCGCCAGCAGCAGACTGCCGACCCGGATCTGGACGCCAACGAGCCGGTGCTCCGGTCCAGCGACCTGAAGAAGCTCAACCGCAAGGCGCTGGTGTTCCTCGCCGGTATCGCCGCGCTGCTGATCCTGGCGATCTTCTGGCTGGTGAGCGGCAGCAGCACGCCCGAGCCGGCACCGAAGCCGCGCCAGGAAGCGGTGGTGGCACCTGCGTTGCCGCAGACCGCGGCGCCGCCGCCGGTGCAGCAGGTAGAGCCGGTGCCACTGGCCGAGCAGCCGAGCCTGCCGCCGTTGCCGCCGATGCCCACCAACGCAGATGCGCAGATGCAGTCGGCGGCGCGGCAGGAGCGCGGACCATCGTTGCTGGAGCGGCGTATGGCCGGCCTGCAACAGGAGTCTGGTGGTGGCCAGGGCATGGGCGGCATGCTGCCGGGACAGGAGCAGGGTGGCGCACCGCTGCAGCAAGGGCAGGAGACCTCTGCCAAGCCGATCGCCAACCCGGACGGTTTGCTGGTGCGCGGCACCTACATCCGCTGCGTGCTGGAGACCCGGATCATCACCGACTTCCCGGGTTTCACCTCCTGCATCATCACCGAGCCGGTCTACTCCATCAACGGCCGCCGCCTGCTGTTACCGAAGGGGTCGAAGATCCTCGGTCAGTACGGGGCTGCAGAGCCGACCGGTCCGCGCATGCAGGTGGTCTGGGATCGCATCACCACGCCCACCGGCATCGATGTGACGCTGGTTGGACCGGGCGTCGACAATCTCGGCAGCTCCGGCCACCCGGGTCAATACAGCGCGCATTGGGCAAGCCGCATCTCGTCCGCACTGATGATCAGCATGCTGAGCGACGCCTTCAAGTGGGCAGCGGCCGAGAATGGTCCGAAGACGACGACGGTGGGTCTCAACTCCGGCGTGGTCACCCAGCAGCCGTACGAGAGCAACACGGCCCAGTCCATCCAGCGTCTGGCCGACCAGGCCCTGGATCGCCGTCGTCCCGCCACCGTGACCATCAACCAGGGCACCATCGTCAACGTCTACGTGGCCAAGGACGTCGACTTCACCGCGGTGTTGCCGCGTTGATCGCGAGCGAGACAGCGACGTGACGTTCGACGACTCTCCGACTGCGCAGATCTCCACGGATTTCCTGGATTACCAGTACTCGGTGCTGGGCATCCTGGATTACCTGAACTCGCCGGAAGTGACGGAAATCTGTATCAACCGTCCTGGCGAGCTGTATCTGGAGACCCTGCGTGGCTGGCAGCGACTGGAGATTCCGTCGCTGACGTTCGAGCGCGCGCGGCAGTTTTGCACGGCAGTGGTCAACGAGAGCAACACCGGCCAGCGCATCACCGATGCCGATCCCGTGGTGTCGTTGACCTTTCCTACCGGTCAGCGCGCGCAGTTCGTGATCCCGCCGGCCTGCGACGCCGGCAAGGTATCCATCACCATCCGTCTGCCGTCCAAGCACACCAAGACCCTGGAGCAGTACAAGGAAGACGGCTTCTTCCAGGAAATCCTGGAGGTGCAATCGGGCCTCAGCGAGCAGGATCGGGAGTTGCTGGAACTGCGGCGGCAGCGCGATTACGCCGAATTCTTCAAGAAGGCGGTGCTGTTCAAGAAGAACGTCGTCGTCGCCGGCGCCACCGGCAGCGGCAAGACCACCTTCATGAAGTCGCTGGTGAACCACATTCCGCACGAAGAACGGCTGGTGACGATCGAAGACGCGCGCGAGCTCTTCATCAGCCAGCCCAATTCCGTGCATTTGCTCTATTCGAAAGGCGGACAAAGCACCAGTAACGTCACGGCGAAGAGCTGCATGGAAGCGTGCCTGCGCATGAAGCCCGACCGCATCATCCTGGCCGAGCTGCGAGGCGACGAGTCGTTCTACTTCATCCGCAACTGCGCCTCCGGTCATCCAGGTTCCATCACCAGTTGCCATGCTGGCAGCATCGGGCAGACCTGGGACCAGTTGGCGCTGATGGTCAAGGCGTCGGCCGAAGGATCGGGCCTGGAGTTTTCCGTCATCAAGCGGCTGCTGATGATGACCATCGACATCGTTGTCCACATCAAATCGCACGCGGGCCGGCGCTATATCACCGGTATCGATTTCGATCCGGAGCGCATGCATTCGGGCGGTGGATGAATATGTTCACCAAGGTGATAGGGCAAAACAGCGCCGATTGACTTTGAATTTTTCTTCCAACACGATTGATTTGCGACATCTGCGGTGTTCCGGACGCGTTTCCGGTGCGCCGATGCATAAGGAGTAACCACGGCATGTTGCCAGGCATGGAACTACTGAGCTGTCCCGAAATGGCGGTTCCGGCTGAAGTCATGCAGCACGTTGTGCGCGTCGAGTCGTCGCACAATCCGTTCGCGATCGGGGTGGTCGGCGGGCGCCTGGTGCGCCAGCCGCAGAACCTGTCCGAAGCGGTCGCGACGGCGCGGATGCTGGAGGAGAAGGGCTACAACTTTTCGCTCGGCCTGGGGCAGGTCAATCGCTACAACCTGATCAAGTACGGTCTGGATACCTACGAAAAGGCGTTCAAGACCTGCCCGAATCTGCAGGCCGCGTCGAAGATCCTGGCCGAATGCTACAACCGCTCCGGCGGCAACTGGGGCAAGTCGTTCAGTTGCTACTACTCCGGCAACTTCGAGACCGGGTATCGGCACGGTTACGTGCAGAAGGTCTATGCGTCGATCAACCAGGGCAGGGCGCTTGCCGGCTCCACCGCAGGTGCGATCCCGGTGATCCCGGCAGGGGGCGTGCGCCGCGTTGTCACCGACTCCGTCAGGGCTGCAGCGATACGTGAAGTCGATTCGATCGTGTCGCGGCGCATCGACTCTGCGGCCGATCGGCTCGCCAGCGGTTTCACGAGGGAAACGCAACCGTCCGTGCCCGCCCAGGCTGCCATTGCGGCGCCGGTGCAGCCAACGGCGGGTGCCGTAGCGGCTGCACCCGCTCAGGCCGCTGCTGCAGATTCCGATCTTTATGTAATACGACCGACAGGCGCCGGCAAAGGAGTGGCGGTTCCTGCAGGTGGCGGAGAGCCCCCAGCTCCGCACGCTGCCGCACACGCGCCTCCAGCCGTGGCGGGAGCGGCCGTTCCTGGCACAAGTACGCCGTCGCCGACGTCTGGCGACGGGGCCTTCGTATTCTAGCCAGATGCAGTAGCACGGCCATGCAAATGGCTTTTGACCACCCTGTTTCCAAGTCAAGGAGAAACCCATGATGTTCAAGAAAGCTGAAGTGAATTCGAACGCCAAGATCATCGGCATGGCGGCATTGAAGGCGGCGATGTTCACCGCGGCCGTATTCGCCTCCGGCGCCGCGATGGCGACCGGTACCGACTACGCCGGTGCAGATCAGAAGGTCTGTGGTTTCCTCGGCAAGACCAACAACATCCTGAACATGGCCTCGATTGTGGTGGTGACCATCGCGGTTGTCTTCGCCGGTTACCAGATCGCCTTCGCGCACAAGCGCGTTGCCGAAGTGGCGCCGGTGCTGCTGGGGGGCGTGCTGATCGGTGCTGCCGGCCAGTTGGCCAAGATGCTGATCGGCGATACCGGCCAGACGTCCTGCACTGCCGCCATCACGCTCGTTCAGCACGCGATGCAGTATGCATAAGAACGTACTTTTCCGGGGCTGTACGCGGCCTGCGATGTTTTTCGGGGTGCCCTACGTCCCGTTCTTCATCGGTGCCGGTGGCGGCTTCCTGATGGGTATCTATTTCAATATGTGGCTGCTGGCGCTCATTCCGGTCATCGTCTTCGTCATGCAGCAGATGACCAAGCGGGACGAGATGATCTTCCGCATGCTCGGCTTGCGCTGGATGATGAGGATGCGCGTGCGCAACCTGCAGCGCTATTCCGGCATGTGGGTGTTCTCGCCGAATGAGTACAGGAAAGACGTGCCAGGCGCCAAGCGCTAGTTTGGAGCCGGGCACCGGGTGTCGACCCCATGCACGACGTATGTGTCGTGCATGGGGTTGTTCGGTTTTTCGTGTCGGCGCGCGATGGCGGTAGCGCGTGGCTGGCGGTTCCCGGAGCATCTGCGCCGGGCCTTTGCAAGACGAAACGGATTCTGAGTTATTCCCTTATGTTCATCCCGGATACTTCGATCAGCGAGTTCATCTCCATCTCCACGCATGTGGCGCCGTCCGTGCTGAAGACGACGGGAGGAGATTTCATGCTGATCTGGCACTTGGGCGGGCTTCCGTTCGTGGGCCGCGAAGAGTGGGAGATCGAACACCGTCACAACACCTTCAATCGCATGCTGCAGACCCTGCGTGCCCCGGATTTCGCCAACGTGGCGTTCTGGGTGCACGACGTGCGCCGCCGTCGCCGCATCAAGAATGCGGGAAAGTTCAAGCAGGCCTTCAACCAGGACCTGTCGGACCAGTATTACGGCACCTTGTCGTCGCAGAAGATCATGCAGAACGAGCTGTACATGACGATGATCTATCGCCCGGTGGTGACGGGCAAGCGTCTCATGGACAAGTCGTCGAGCATTCCCCAGCTGCAGTCCGAGCAGGACCAGGCGATCGCCAAGGTGCTCGAGTTGGCGGGCAATGTCGAAGCCGTGCTGAAGGACTATTCGCCCTACCGCCTGAGCATGTACGAAGCCAGCAATGGCGTGGTGTTCTCCGAGGCGCTGGAGTTCTTCGGCTATCTGATCAACCGCATCGACGAGCCGGTGCCGGTGCTGCAGGCGCCGGTGCCCGCCTATCTGCCGGTCAGCAAGCACATGTTCGCCAACAAGACCGGCGACTTCGTGATCAAGACGCCTGAAGGCATCAATCACTTCGGCGCCATTCTGAACATCAAGGAATACACCGACGGGACCTATCCCGGCATTCTCAATGGCTTGAAGTATCTCGATTTCGAGTACGTGGTGACTCACTCCTTCAGCCCGATGGGGCGGCACGATGCGCTGAAGGTGCTCGATCGCACCAAGGGCATGATGGTGTCCTCCGGCGACAAGGCGGTCAGCCAGATCCACGAGCTCGACCTGGCCATGGACCAGTTGTCGTCGGGCAATTTCGTGTTGGGCGAGTACCACTTCACCATCGCCGTCTACGCGGATACGCAGGAGAAGCTCGCGCAGCAGGTCGCCACCACGCGTGCGGAGCTGTCCAATGCCGGTTTCGTCTCGACCAAGGAGGATCTGGCGGTCGCGTCCTCCTTCTACGCCCAATTGCCGGGGAACTGGCGCTACCGCACGCGTATCGCCAGTGTCAGCTCGCTGAACTTCCTTGGCCTGTCGCCGCTGCACAACTTCGCCCAGGGCAAGCGCGACAACAATCCGTGGGGCGAGTGCGTCACCACCTTGCAGACCACCAACGGTCAGCCGTACTACTTCAATTTCCACGCGACGCACCCGGCGGAGAACTCGCTGGGCGAAAAGGCGATCGCCAACACCATGGTGATCGGCAAGTCGGGTACCGGTAAGACCGCATTGATCAACTTCCTGCTCAGCCAGGTGCAGAAGTTCGATCCGGTCCCGACCATCTTCTTCTTCGACAAGGACCGCGGCGCCGAGATCTTCGTGCGCGCCTGCGGCGGCAATTACCTGGCGCTGGAGAACGGCAAGCCCACCGGCTTCAATCCGTTCCAGTGCGAGCGCACCGAGGCGAACGTGCAGTTCCTGGCCGACCTGATCAAGGTCCTGGCCGGCAAGATCGAGTACACCTCGCGCGAAGAGGAGGACATCTTCCGTGGCGTGGAAGGCATGCTCGATACGCCGATGCACCTGCGCAGCATGACCAACTTCCGCAAGAGCCTGCCCAACATGGGCGACGACGGCCTGTACGCCCGCATGCGCAAGTGGACCGCCGGCAACTCGCACGGCTGGGTGTTCGACAACCCGGTCGACACGATCGATCTCGAGAAGGCCAGCATCATCGGCTTCGACTACACCGACGTCATCGACAACCCTGAAGTACGCGTTCCGGTCATCAACTACCTGCTGCATCGGCTGGAGGCGCTGATCGACGGCCGGCCGTTGATTTACGTGATGGACGAGTTCTGGAAGATCCTCGACGGCAAGGGTGGCCTGAAGGAGTTCGCCAAGAACAAGCAGAAGACCATCCGAAAGCAGAACGGCCTCGGCATCTTCGCCACCCAGAGCCCGGAGGATGCGCTCGCCAGCGACATCTCCGCGGCGCTGGTCGAACAGACCGCGACCATGATCCTGCTGCCCAATCCCAATGCCAGCAAGGAAGACTACATGGACGGCCTCAAGCTCACCGAGGCCGAGTACCAGGTCGTGGTCAGCCTGGACGAGCGCTCGCGCTGCTTCCTGGTCAAGCAGGGCCACGGGTCGTCGGTGTGCCAGCTCAACCTCCGCGGCATGGACGATGCACTGTCGGTCATCTCGGCGTCGACCGACAATATCGAAATCATGCACGAGGTGTTGGAGCGCAAAGCCAAGGAACATGGCGTCGTGCCGGACGACCTGACGCCAGAGCAGTGGTTGAACGAGTTCTATGCACGGCGTAAGGGATCCGGAAAATCGGCTCCGGCGAGATCGATGTCTTCGGATAATCGGGGGGCGGCGGCGGTCAACTGACCGCCTTGCCTTGGTTACGCACGGGGATGTTTCTACAAGATCTTTGTTGAGTTGCGCATGGACAAGAGGACGAAAGCATTCAGTCGTGTTCGTGTCGTTCGTGTCGTTGGTGTGGTTGCGCTGCTCACGCTGTTGCCAGCGGGATCCGGCGACTGGTAGGCCCTATACGCCGCAGTCGCCTGGCAATGACGCGTCCTATCGAGGCAATGATTTCAATCCCTCCAGCGCTGTTACGCAAAATCATGCGCTGAGACAGCCTGGCTTCTCCTCCGGTGCGAATGGCCAGACGGGAGTTGGCAGATTCAGGCCTCAGGACCTAGGTTAATTAGGTTTTGGAGGCTGCTGTGAAACCCATCTTCTTTTTATCTTGTCTGTTGATCAGCTCGATGGCATCTGCGCAAACGGCGTGTCCATCCGGCGTGGCGCCAGGTAGTTCTCAATGTGGCCCAAGTCCTGGCTGTGCTGAGGCTCCTGCCCGTCCGACAGGAGAGTGGATTAAAACGTGGGGTGCGATCGCGACGGCGTCCAGTGGAGACATCGGAAGCAGCACCGGTAGATTTTCCGAAAAGGATGCCGAGCCTGGCGCGTTGAAAAGATGTGCTGATCTCGGCAATTCGGATTGCAAGGTTGCTTTCACGTATAAAAACCAGTGCGTAGCGGTCGTCCAGGGCCCCGACGGCAGCGGAGTGGGAAAGATAGTAAGTGCTGTAAGTGTCGAGGCGGCTACGAAAGAGGCGTTGCGCCGGTGTAAGGAGGCATCTGGCTCCGAATGTGTTGTCAGAGGCACGGATTGTTCGGAGGCTCAGTTTAAGAAATATTGATTCGTAAGGGAATTTAATTTTGCGTTGAAATTTTCATTTATGATTTGAATTCTTTATTTCTGGTTTATTGCTCGTCCGTGCGAACTCTGACGTGCCAGCAATTTCGTCTCGCCGCCGGCCTCTCACCAGTTTTATCCGTCCGTTGGCGTGAATACGTATGCATCTATGTCTGAACTTGAGACATCAACGCTACTCTAACGCGGCGTTTCGCGTGCCTGTCGCACGCGCGATTTCTGCCCGAAGGGGGGCGTTGCATGTCTCAGGCTCCATGGTGGCGCGGTGCCGTCATCTATCAGATCTATCCGCGTAGCTTCCTCGACGCCAACGGCGATGGCATCGGCGATCTGCCGGGAATCGTGCGCAAGCTGGACTACATCGCGGCATTGGGCGTCGATGCGATCTGGATCTCGCCGTTCTTCAAGTCGCCGATGGCCGATTTCGGCTACGACATCGCCGACTACCGCGAGGTCGATCCGCTGTTCGGCACCATGGCCGACTTCGATGCTCTGCTGGCCAAGGCGCATGCGCTGGGCCTGAAGGTGATGATCGACCAGGTGCTCAGCCATACCTCGGTCGAGCACGACTGGTTCAAGGAGAGCCGGCAAAGCCGCGACAATCCGAAGGCCGATTGGTACGTGTGGGCCGATGCGCGCGAGGATGGGACGCCGCCGAACAACTGGCTGTCGATCTTCGGCGGCGTGGCGTGGCAATGGGAGCCGCGCCGGGCGCAGTACTATCTGCACAACTTCCTGGCGTCGCAGCCGGATCTGAACTTCCACAATCCGCAGGTGCAGCAGGCGACGCTGGACAACGTCGAGTTCTGGCTGGCGCGCGGCGTGGACGGCTTCCGGCTGGATGCGATCAATTTCTGCTTCCACGATCCGCAGCTACGCGACAACCCGCCCAAGCCGCCGGAAAAGCGGGTCGGCCGTGGCTTCAGCCCGGACAATCCGTACGCCTTCCAGTACCACTACTACAACAACACGCAGGCGGAGAATCTGCCGTTCCTGCAGAAGTTGCGCAGCCTGCTCGACCGCTATCCGGGGACGGTGAGCCTGGGCGAGATCTCGTCGGAAGATTCGCTGGCGACCACGGCCGAGTACACGCGGGCCGGGCATCTGCACATGGGCTACAGCTTCGAACTGCTGACCGACGATTTCAGCGCCGCCTACATCCGCCAGACGGTCTCCCGCCTGGAAGCGGCGATGACCGAAGGCTGGCCGTGTTGGGCGATTTCCAATCATGACGTGCAGCGCGCAGTGACGCGTTGGGGGCAGGGCGCCGAGACGCCGGCCTTCGCGCGCCTGCTGGTCGCGATGCTGTGCTCGCTGCGCGGCTCGGTCTGCCTCTACCAGGGCGAAGAGCTGGGCCTGGGCGAGGCGGACGTGCCGTTCGAGGCCTTGCAGGACCCCTATGGCATCGCGTTCTGGCCGAACTTCAAGGGCCGCGATGGATGCCGGACGCCGCTGCCGTGGGATGCCGGCGAGCAGGCCGGCTTCAGTACGGGCACGCCCTGGCTGCCGGTCGCGCCAGCGCATCGTGCGCAATCGGTGGCGGCGCAGGAGGCCGACCCGCAGTCGGTACTGCTAGCGATCCGCCGGTTCCTGGCCTGGCGCAAGCGCCATCCGGCGCTGCGCGAGGGCGACATCGTGTTCCACGAGACGGCCGAGCCCGTGCTGATGTTCCAGCGCCGCCATGCGGCGCAAACCTTGCTGCTGGCGTTCAACCTGTCTGCCGAGGCCGCCGAGGTGGCGGTGCCGGAGGGAGCCTGGCAGGCGCTGGAGGTACCGGGCGTGGAGCCTGGGGCGCTTGGCGAGCGCTTGCGTTTGCCCGGCTATGCGATGGTGTGCCTGCAGGGCGCGTGAGCGCGGATGGGCGATCGCTGTCGAGGGGAATGCCGCATCGCTGCTGATGCGGCTGCGGCACTGCGGAGAGGCCGTTGGCTGATCTGACGATCCGGCTCGCACCGGACTGGGCCGCATACGTGCGGCGGCCACGTCGGCGCTTGGGTGAGCGGTACGGATCGATCCGGAGTGCCGACATCGGTTGGTGGCATGCGCCAGCGGCCACGACGTTGCGGTAGATGTCGCCAGCACACAAGGGCCGATCCAGACACGGCGTTGCCGGTCCACACGATGAACCGCCCGTCGTGCCGCCTCGCCCGGCGCCGGGGACATTGCCATAACGCCGCCATGGGGGTGCGCCACGACGCCGCGTGGGCGTTGCGCCGCACTTTCGGGCATCGTCCCGAGGTCGCCAGGCCCACGCGTCGGCCTTGGCGATCTGCAACACCGCCTTTCCCGCCGACGCGGGCAGTTGCGCGTGCTCGCGGCCTTCCGCTGCAAGCCATTGTCCGCGATGGTGATGCCACTCTCGATCGGCTGCCGTAGCCCCGCTTTGTCGGAGCCCTATCGTCCGGAGGGCGACCAGGTTGGTCCGGACTCCCGATCGGACGTTCGGGTATGGAGCTTCCTCGCCTTCGGGAAGAGTAGCGCGCGCGTCCCTGCGAACTACTCGTCTTCCCTCCGGATGACGAAAGGGACTGCCACCGCTGCCCGATCGCGATCTTCCCTCTCGCCGCTGAGCTCCCAGGCATTCGACCTCACCGCAGCCGCAACCGCGCAACGAAAAAACGCCCGCCGGGTGCGCCGGCGGGCGTCGTCTGCATCCTCTTGGCGGGGCTCAGAACTTGTAGTTCACGCCCAGCATGTAGGTGCGTCCCCATTCGACGTACTCCAGCGGGCGGTCCTTGGTGCCGGCGTACGTGCGGTAGGGCGAGTTGGTCAGGTTGCTCGCCTGCAGCAGCAGGCTCAGCCCGGCCAGGGTGCTGCCGTCGGCGAAGGTGTAGCTGAGCTGGGCGTCGGTGACGTTCTCGCCGACCACATAGCGCAGCGTGCGGTTGCCGTTGAAGTTGCCGATCTCGCCGATGAAGTCCGAGCGCCGCCGCTGGCTGACGCGCGCCTCGAAGCCGTTGCGCTCGTAGTAGGCGGTGACGTTGTACACGCGCTTGGACAGGCCGGGCAGGTCGATCGGCGCCGAGCCGACGCTGGAGGCGCTTTCCGGATCGAGGATCTTGATGTCGCTGTCGTTGAAGGTCGCGCTGGCCTGCACGCCGAAGCCGCGCAGGCTGTCGGTCAACATGTCCAGCGGCAACGACGCGGTCAGCTCCAGGCCGCGCAAGGTGCCGCCCTTGCCGTTCTGCGGCGAGGAGAAGGTGCCCGTCGTCTGCACGGGCACGGTCATGCCAGGCGGCCGCACATAGCTGGCGAGCAAGGCGGAAAAGTCGTAGTCGTCGCGCGACTGCGTATAGATGTAGCTCTTCAGGTCCTTGTAGAACACCGCGGCCGCCACGTACGCCTTCTCGCCGAAGTACTTCTCGTACGACAGGTCCAGCGCGTTGGCGCGCCACGGGTCCAGCAGGGGATTGCCGCCGCTGCCGCCGGGCTTGCCGGTGGAGGTGTCGACGCCGAAGTCCAGGCCGGCGCGCATCTGGTCCACGCGCGGCCGCGCCACCTGCTTGGCCGCGGCGAAGCGCAGGGTCTGCTGGTGCGGGAACAGGAAGGCCAGGTTGAGGCTCGGCAGCCAGTCGTTGTAGGTCTTGCCGGCATCGATCGGCAGCACGTTCTGGCCCGCGGGACGTGACTGGTCGAAGTAGCTGGATTGCGAGCTCTGGTCGGCGTGCTGCAGCTGCACGCCGATGTTGCCGCGCACCCCGACCTCGCCGATGTCGGTGTTGATGTTGGCGCGGACCCAGGCCGTGGTGATCTTCTCCTGCACGGTCCACGACTTCGGGATCAGGTAGTCCAGATTGGTGACCGGGTTGAAGCTCATGTAGCGCGAGACCGCCGCCGGCACGTTCCAGGCCGGGATGGTGCCGATGCCGGCGAAGCCCAGGTTGACCGGGTCGTACTGCAGGTCGCTGGCGATGCTGGTGTCGCCCTGCGCGCCGAGCAGGATGTTGCCCTCGGCCTGGGTCTTCTGCTTGCGGCGGTCGGCGTAGTTCACGCCCACGTCGATGTCCGAAAACCAGGTCAACGCCTGCGGTGCCGGCAAGGTCGCCGCCAGGCGGCCACCCTTCAGGCGGTCCTCGACCTCCGGCACCTTGCCGTAGCCGGAGCCGTAGATGGTGTTGGTCAGGAACAGGTCGTTCGGGTTGGAGTAGTCGCGGCCAGGGGTGATCTGCGAGAAGCCGTTGGGCTTGATCACCAGGCCGACGGTATCGAGCTGCGGCATCGGCACCAGCTGCAGGTTGTTCTCCAGGTTCAACTCCTTGCGGGTCGCCTTGGAGTAGTTCAGGTCGGCCATCAGGCGCACGCTGCCGAGGTTGAACTCGTTGTTCCAACCGAACGCGTCGATCTTGTCCTTGCGCTTGTTGTACATGCCGCGCACCAGCGGATACACGCCGCTGGCGGTGCCGCCGGTGAAGCTGCCGCTGGCGTCGACCTGCGGGTTGGTGATCAGCAGGCCGGGCGTGTAGCCGCCGTTGAAGTTGCTGAGATTGACCTCGAACTGGTTGGCGGTGTCGATCTGCTCGGCTTCGGTATGGAACGCGTCGAAGGTGCTGGTCCAGCTGCTGGACGGACGGAACTGCACGGTCGCCATCACGCCGTCGCGCTTGTTGTTGCCGGTGCGGCGCAGCGCCTTGATGCCGTCGGAGAAGTAGGTGCCCGGCGCCACGCCGGGGCGGCTGCCGCTGTCGGTGTTCTGCGTGGTCCACGGCTCGTACAGGCCGACCTGGTTTTCCTGGATCGGCATGTCGCTGTGGGCATAGCCGATCGAAACGCCCAGAGTGTTGTCCAGGAACTGGTCGATGTAGCTGGCGCTGAAGCGGTTGCCGAAGGCGTCGACATCGGCGGCCTTGCCGAGCGAGCTCTTCTGCAGGCGGCCGCTGAGCGCGATCACCCGGTCCGGGAAGCTCAGCGGGCGCACGGTCTGCATGTCGATGGTGCCGGACAGGCCCTGGCCGACCAGGCCGGCATCGGGCGTCTTGTACACGGTCACGCCGTTGACCAGTTCCGAGGGGTACTGGTCGAACTCGACGCTGCGGTTGTCGCCGGTGCTGACCACTTCGCGGCCGTTGAGCAGTGTGGTGGCGAAGTCCGGCGACAGGCCGCGCACGCTGATCACCTGGGCGCGGCCGGCGACGCGCTGCGCGGCCAGGCCGGGCAGGCGGCCGAGCGATTCGGCGATGCTCACGTCCGGTAGCTTGCCGATGTCCTCGGCCGAGATCGCCTCGACGATGGACGTGGCGTCCTGCTTGACCGCGATGGCGTTTTCGATGCCGCGGCGGATGCCGGTCACCTGGACCTTGTCCAGTTCGGTGACCGGATCGTTGGACGTGGTGGTGGCGGTCTCGGACTGTGCAGCGGCCAGCATCGGCGTCAGTGCGACGGCCAGCGCCAGCGTCAGCGCGTTGCGCTTGTGGTTCAACATTTTCCCCTCCCAGGCAATGTTGTCTTGCGAAGATCTGAACCGGCGAGGCGGCCGGATGTGCGTGTCGCGCCGCCGCACGGCGGTGTCGCGATTGCGCTGTATGGTAGACACGCGGCTTCGTCGCGAACGCCCGCTGCATACGTATTCACTGGAGCGCATCGCATTGGAAGCGCTTTCAGGGCCGCACTGTCGCGTGCACGTCGCGACGCCGGTGTCGTTGCGAACAGGCGCATGCTCGATGCGTCGACGTGGCCCCTCGTGAACGCGCGGACGCGGCGCGGTAGCAGTGCCACGGTTTCGCGCCAGCGCGGGGTTGCTGGGTCGCGTTGTGGATGGCACGGCACACGTATTGCCCAATTGCCCTGCGCCGCAGCGCTGTCCTGCCGCGCACGATGGCGCGACGCCGTGCATGTGACCAGGCATCGCGCGCGTGCGCCGCCGACGTGCCGCCGGCGGCGCCGCATGCGGCATGGTGGCGCGCTAGCGCGGCGCGGCCGTGCCGGCGGAGGTCGGCGCCGGATCCAGCGGGACGAAGCGGATCGCCTGGCCGCCGCCGGGGGCCAGCTTCACCTGCAATCGATCGCCGCTGGTGACTTCGCGCTGCTCGCGCACGAAGTCGAACGGATTGCGCTGGTAGTCGGCGGCATCGCCGTCGCGGTAGATCTCGGCGCGGTAGCGCACGCCCGGCTCGAGGAAGCCCAGCGCGATCGGCAGGACGCGGCCGTGTTCGTCGGTGATGCTGCCGAGGAACCAGTCGCGGCTGTGCCGGTCCTTGCGCACGATGGTCACGTAATCGCCGACCTCGCCGTCGAGTACGCGGCTGTCGTCCCAGTCCACTGCCACGTCCTCGATGAAACGGAAGGCGTCGCGGTGCTGCAGGTAGTGTTCGGGCAGGTCGGCCGCCATCTGGATCGGGCTGTACAGGGTCACGTACAGCGCCAGCTGCCGCGCCAGCGTGCTTGGAATCGCGCGTCCGTCGCGGCCCTTCAGGCTGAGGATGCCGGGGGTGTAGTCCATGGGGCCGGCCAGCATCCGCGTGAACACCAGATCGACTTCGTGCTCCGGCGGATTCGGCGGCTCGCCCCAGGCGTTGTATTCCATGCCGCGCGCGCCTTCGCGCGAGAGCCAGTTCGGGTAGGTGCGGCGCAGGCCGGTGTCCTTGATCGGCTCGTGGGCGTTGACCGACAGATGGCGCTTGGCCGCCTCCTGCACCACCTTGAGATGGTGGCGGGCCATGAACTGGCCATCGTGCCATTCGCGCCACAGCGGACCGCCGGCCGGATTGCGCCGGTCCACCTGGCCGTCCTCGCAGACGTAGCCGGTCTTGAAGGTGTCCACGCCCAGCCGCGCATACAGATCCAGCGCCGCATCCAACTGGTCCTCGTAGTGTTCCACCGCGCAACCGGTCTCGTGGTGGCCGATCAGATGCACGCCCTTTTTCGCTGCGTAGGCGCTGAGCGCGGCGATGTCGAAGTCCGCGGTGGGGCGAGTGAAGTCGAAGTCATAGCCGTTGCCGCCCCAGTCGCCGTCCCAGCCGGGGTTCCAGCCTTCCACCAGCACGCCGCGGAAGCCGTGCGCGGCGGCGAAGTCGATGTAGCGGCGGGTGTTGGCGGTGGTGGCGGCATGCCTGGGGCCGCGTGCCCAGGTCTGCTCGTTCAAATGCATCGACCACCACACGCCGACGTACTTGGCCGGATGCACCCAGCTCACGTCGCCCAGCGCATTGGGTTCGTTGAGGTTGAGGATCAGGTTGGAATCGACCAGGCCGCCGGCGGTGTCGCTGATCTGCAGCGTGCGCCACGGCGTGTCGAAGGGCAGGGCGCGGCGCACCTTCCAGCCTTCCGCCGACGGCGACAGTTGCGCATGCAGGCGCTGGCCTTCGCCGCGGCGCAGCCACATGCCGGCGTAGTCGACCAGGGCGGCTTCGTGGATGGCCAGGTGCAGGCCGTCCTGGCTGCGCAGGGTGAACGGCGTGTGCGCCAGCGGCACTTCGCGCAGCGGCGTACGCCGGTACAGGTATTCGTAGTGGATGGTGCCGCCGGCCGGGATCCACCAGGCGGTCGCATCGGGGACGATGTCGAACTCGGTCAGCTCCTCGTCGATGATCGCTTCCTGCATGCCGGCCTGCTGCGGAAAGCTGTAGCGGAAGCCGAGCCCGTCGTCGTAGACGCGGAACACCACCGCGAAGCGGCGCTGGCGGCCGCCGCGCTCGCCCAGCTCCACACGCAACTCGTTGTAGTGGTTGCGCACGTAGCGGCGCTCGCCCCATGGCTGTTCCCAGGTCTCGTCGACGCTGCGGCTGCGCTGGTCCAGCACGGCCAGGTCGCGGTCCAAATTGCCGTCGCGCAACTGGAAGCCGAGCTGCGAGTCGCCGACCACCGGTTCGCCCAGGCGCAGCACGCGGTAGCTGGGGCGGCCGTCGTCCAGTTGCAGCGAGACCTGCAGGGCCTTGCCGGGCGAGTCGACGCTGGCCACCGTCTGCGGTGCCGCGTGCAGCTGTGGTGCGATGCACAACAGCACGCTCGCCAGCAGCGCCGGCAGGCGTCGCGCCGGACGCGGGCGAAAGATGGGCAGGCGCGACAAAACGTGAAGCGGCAGCGGCATATCCCCCTCCCAAGGCGACCGTGGCAGCGCAACGACTATAGCCGCGGCGCCGCATGCCGCCGTCGCGCAGCGCATGAATACGTATGCAAGCGCACGCGCCGCCGTGCCGCCCGTCTACCATGTCCACAGCGCCCCGCGATGCGGAGGCGGCGACCGCGGCGCCGGCAATGTCGGCCCGTGCTTTCACCACGCAGGCAAAGAGGGAGGGAGGTCGATCGGTGCGAGCCGGTCTGCCGCTTCGATGCTGAAGATGATCTGCTTGGCCGCCACCTTGGGTGCTGCGGCGTCGGCGTCTGCTGGACAGACGTCATTGCACTGGCGTGGCCAGACCGCGCAGGCCGAGGCCACCGCCGATGGCGGCTTCGTGCTGCATGCGGCGCACGGCACGCGTACGCTGCCGGCACAGCCGCTGCGCAGCGAGACCGACAGCCCGCTGTTCGATGCGCTGTTCGCGCTGGCGCAGCAGGAACTGCACGACGATCAGGTCCAGGCCATCCGCGACCCGGCGTTCGACCACGGCAAGCCGTTGCCGTGCGATTGCTACCAGACCGGCGAGCGCTGGCCCTACGTATGGACCCGCGATGTCAGCTATGCCGCGGACCTGGCCCTGGCACGGCTGGATCCGGAGCGCACGCGGCGTTCGCTGCGCTTCAAGCTGTCGCCGCTGCGCGGCGCCGATGCGCTGCCGGGGCTGTTCGTGGCGCAGGACACCGGCTCCGGCGGCAGCTGGCCGGTGAGCAGCGACCGCGTGGTGTGGTTCCTGGCTGCGCGCCACCTGCTGGACGAACCGGGCTTCGCCGCCGACACCCGCGCCGCGCTCGCCGCCACGCTGGCGCAGGACCGTGCGTTCGCGTTCGATCCGCGCATCGGCCTGTACCGCGGCGAGACCTCGTTCCTGGACTGGCGCGAGCAGACCTATCCGGCCTGGACCCGCGAGGACGTCGGCTTCGTCGCCAGTTCCTTCGCGCTGTCCACCAACGTGCTGCACTACCAGGCGCTGCGCCTGGGCGAGCGCCTGGCCCGCGAGCAGGGCGACACGCAGGCGGCCACGCGTTATACCGGCTGGGCCGATGCGCTGCGCCAGGCGATCGCCGAGCGCTTCTGGCGCGAGGACCGCGGCACCTACGTCAGCTATATCGGCACCGCCGAGCATCCAGTGCGCTACGAAAGCTACGATCTGCTGGGCCTGTCGCTGGCGGTGCTGGCCGACGTGCTGCCCGCCGCGCGCGCGCGCCAGGCGCTGGCGCGCTATCCGGCGGTGGAGGCGGGCAGCCCGGTGGTGTGGCCGCAGCAGCGCGAGGTACCGATCTACCACAACCGGGCGATCTGGCCGTTCGTCAGCGCCTATGCGCTGCGCGCGGCGCGGCATACCGACGACAGCGCGCGCATCGACCTGGAAGTGCGTTCGCTGCTGCGCGGCGCCGCGCTGGCCGGCTCGAACATGGAGAACTACGAGTTCCTGAGCCAGGCCGCGCATGTCGACGACGGCCCGCTCAGCGGGCCGGTGGTCAATTCGCCGCGGCAGCTGTGGTCGGTGGCCGGCTACCTGGCGATGGTGGTCGAGGGCGTGTTCGGGGTGGAGGACGACGGCCGCGTGTTGCCCAAGCTGCCCGCCAGCCTGGTGCCGTTGCTGTTCGGCGAGCGCCAGGAGATCGCCTTGCAACTGCAGGACCGACGCGTCGTGCTGCGGCGGCCGGCGCAACTGCGGGGCGACCTGCTGGTCGCCGGCGACACCCGCAGCCAGGACGGCGTGACCACCGTCGATCTGGTCGCGCGGCGCAGCGGTAGCGCGCCCCTGCATGTGCTCGCGGCGGCGGACGTCTTCGCGCCGCTGGCGCCGCCGGCACCGCAGGTGCGGCGCGAGGCGCAGGGCTGGCGCGTGCAGGCCGCCGCGGACACGCTGCTGTACGTCGATGGGCAGGCGCGCACGGGAAGCGCCGACGGCATGCTGTTGCCGCTGGCCGAGCACGTGCAGTGCCTGAGCCTGACCCGGCGCGGGGACCGCTGGGAGTCGCTGCACAGTCCCACCGTCTGCGTCGGCGACGTCGCGCGCGTGGACGGCGCCGACGACTGGGCGTGGACGGCGCCGCACGATGGCACGTATCGGCTGAGCCTGCGCTACGTCAACGCGCATGGCCCGATCAACACCGGCGTCACCGCCGCGGTGAAACGCCTGCAGGTGCAATGCGGTGCGGCGTCACCGCAGACGCAGCCGCTGGTGATGCCGCACAGCGTGGGCGAGCAGACCTCCACGGCGGCGGCATTCACCCTGCAGGCCGGGCAGCGCTGCCACGCGCGGCTGTTGCCGGCGGCGAACATGAGCGCGCTGCAACACTTCGCGCGCTACACCGGCGGGCAGGGCGGCGCCGATGGCGTGGTCAATGCCGCCGATGTCGCCGCACTGTTGATCGCGCCGATCGGCGCTGCCGGAGGTCGCCCATGAGGGACGTGGCCCGCGCCAAGCCGGCGCTGTCGTTCTGGCAGATCTGGAACATGTGCTTCGGCTTCCTGGGCATCCAGTTCGGCTTCGCCCTGCAGAACGCCAACGCCAGCCGCATCTTCCAGACCCTGGGCGCGGACATGGAGCAGGTGCCGGGGCTGTGGATCGCCGCGCCGCTGACCGGGCTGATCGTGCAGCCCATCGTCGGCTACCTGTCCGACCGCACCTGGAACCGCTTCGGCCGGCGCCGGCCGTACTTCATGGTCGGCGCGCTGTTCACCACGCTCGCGTTGCTGGCGATGCCGAACTCGCCGGCGCTGTGGGTGGCGGCGGGGACGCTGTGGGTGCTGGACGCCTCGATCAACATCTCGATGGAACCGTTCCGTGCCTTCGTCGGCGACCAGTTGCCGCCGCGCCAGCGCGCCAGCGGCTATGCGATGCAGAGCTTCTTTATCGGCGTGGGCGCGGTGGTGGCGAGCATGCTGCCGTGGCTGCTGGCGCACTGGGGCGTGAGCAACACCGCCGCCCCCGGCGAGGTACCGGCGACGGTGCGCTACGCGTTCTACCTCGGCGGCGCGGTGCTGTTCCTGTCCATCGGCTGGACCGTGCTGCGCACCCGCGAGTATCCGCCCGAGGACCTGCACGGTTTCGACGACGCCACCCCGGCCGCCACCGCGACGCAGCCGCGCCGCGCCGATGTCGCCGCTGCGCTGTGGGGCGCCGTGGGCATCGCCGGGGGCGCCGCCATCGCCGTCAGCGGCGGCGACCGCATGCTGTACGTGCTGGCCGGGCTGTGCCTGGGCTACGGCGTGCTGCAGGGGCTGGCGCCGCGCCTGCGCCGCGGGCACATGCTGGCGGCGATCGCCTGCGACCTGCAGACCATGCCGCAGGCGATGCGGCGCCTGGCCTGGGTGCAGTTCTTCTCGTGGTTCGCGCTGTTCGCGATGTGGATCTACACCACCGCCGCGGTGACCCAGACCCATTACGGCACCCACGACGCGACCTCGGCCGCGTACAACGACGGCGCCAACTGGGTCGGCGTGCTGTTCGCCGCCTACAACGGCTTCGCCGCGCTGGCGGCGATCGCGATCCCGCGGCTGGTGCGCGCCTGCGGGCTGCGCATGAGCCACCTGCTGAACCTGTGCCTGGGTGCGGCCGGCCTGCTGTCGTTCCTGTGGATCCGCGATCCGCAGTGGCTGCTGCTGTCGATGGTCGGGGTGGGCTTCGCCTGGGCCTCGATCCTGTCGCTGCCCTACGCCCTGCTGTCGGACAGCGTGCCGGCGGCGAAGATGGGCGTGTACATGGGCATCTTCAATTTCTTCATCGTGATCCCGCAGTTGGTCGCGGTCAGCGTGCTGGGCTTCGTGCTCACGCACTGGCTCGATGGCCGGCCGCTGTACGCGCTGGCGATCGGCGGCGGCAGCCTGCTGGTGGCGGCGCTGTGCGTGCTGCGGGTGCCGTCGGATTCGGGAGCAACTGCATGATCGATCGGATGTCGCTGCTGGCGCTGGCCCTGCTGGGGGCCTGTGCCGCGTCCGCGCAGGCCCAGGCGCCTGCACAGGAGGAGTTCTACGGCACGCTGGAGCCGTTCGCCAGCGAGGCGGTGTACTTCGTGGTCACCGACCGTTTCGTCAACGGCGACCCGGGCAACGATCACCGCGACCAGGGCGGCGCGCACCGCACCTTCGACATCCCGATCCCGGCGCCGCCGGGCGAGAGCGACAACATCGGCTACCTCGGCGGCGACTTCAAGGGCGTGGTCGACAACGCCGGCTACATCCGCGACCTGGGTTTCGGCGCGGTGTGGATCACTCCGATCGTCGACAACCCCGACCAAGCCTTCACCGGCGGCAAGCCGATCACCTGGGGCAGTTCGCTGAGCGATCGCGGCAAGACCGGCTACCACGGCTACTGGGGCGTCAACTTCTACAAGCTCGACGAGCATCTGCCGAGTCCGGGGCTGGATTTCGCCGGCTTCACCCAGGCCATGCACGCGCAGCAGCTGAAGGTGGTGCTGGACATCGTCGGCAACCACGGCTCGCCGGCCTGGACCATGCCCAAGCGGCAGCCGATGTTCGGCCAGGTGTTCGACCGCGACGGCAAGCTGATCGCCGACCACCAGAACCTGCCGCCATCCAAGCTGGACCCGGCGCACAACCCGTTGCACGCGTTCTACAACACCGGCGGCAACCTGGCGCAGCTGTCCGATTTCAACGAGCGCAACCCGGCGGTGATGGACTACCTGGTCGGCGCCTACTCGCAATGGCTGGGGCAGGGCGCCGACGCGTTCCGCATCGACACCATCGGCTGGATGCCGGATAGCTTCTGGCATGAGTTCGTGCGCCGCATCCGCGCGCAGCGCCCGGGCATGTTCATGTTCGGCGAGGACTTCGACTACGACGCGCACAAGATCGCCGGCCACACCTGGGCGAACAATGCGGGTGTCAGCGTGCTGGATTTCCCGCTCAAGCAGGCGCTGGCGGCGACGTTCGGACACGCCCGGCGCGGCTACGAGACGCTGCAGCCGGCGCTGTACCTGGAGCGCGGCCCGTACGCCAATCCGTACGAGCTGATGACCTTCTACGACAACCACGACATGGCGCGGCTGGACGCCAGCGACGCCGGTTTCATCGACGCGCACAACTGGCTGTTCACTGCGCGCGGCATCCCGGTGATCTACTACGGCTCGGAGACCGGCTTCATGCGCGGCCGCGCCGAGCATGCCGGCAACCGCAACTATTTCGGCCAGGCGCGAGTGAACGCCGCTCCCGGCAGCCCGATCTTCGCGCCGCTGCGGCGCATCGCCACGCTGCGCCAACGCAGCCCGGCGCTGCAGCGTGGGCTGCAGCTCAACCTGCGCCTGTCCGGCGACGAGGCGGTGTTCTACCGCGTGTTCCAGCATGCGGGCACCACCCAGACCGCGCTGGTGCTGCTCAACAAGGGCGATGCGCCGCGCACGCTGGAGGTGCGCCGCTACCTGCAGCCCGGCATCTGGCGCGACGGCTTCGACGGCAGCGCCATCGAGGTGAGCGATGCGTTGCGCGCCGAGGTGCCGGCACACGGGGTGCGCGTGTTCCTGTCCGATGCGCCGATCGTGCGGCCGGACCTGCGCGCGCGCCTGCGCTGGCTGATGGCGGCCAAGGACGGGGTCGCGCCGACGCCCTGAAGCTTGGGGATGCGCGTCTGCCTGGTGCGTCGGCCTGCGCTCGCCGTCCACGCGCACTGGGTGGTGTGAGCCGGTCTTGCGGACTCCGCGTTTCGCTCCTGGAGCCGGCCTGCGTCCGGCTCGCGACCCGACGCGCCGGCGGTGACGCCTCAGCCGCGCAGCGAGGAGCCGCGCAGCGCCAGCGTCACCGGCAAGGTGCGGCTGCTCACCGGCTGCCCGGCGATCTGCGCCAGCAGGGTCTCCACCAGCACCGCGCCGGCCAGCTTGGTGTCCTGCTGCACGGTCGACAGCGCCGGGTCGACGCTGGCCGCCACCGGGATGTCGTCGAAGCCGGCCAGGGCCACGTCCTCGGGCACGCGCAGCCCGTGCTCGCGCAAGGCCTTCAGCGCGCCGATCGCGATCAGGTCGCTGGCGGCGAACAGCGCATCGAAGCGCTCGCCGCGGCCGAGCAGGGCCAGCGCCGCGGCGTAGCCGGACTGTTCGGTGGTGATCGCGTCGACCTGCAGCGCCGGCGTGGCCTCGGCACTGGCCGCACGCAGCGCCTGCAGGTGGCCGCGGTAGCGTTCCAGGAATTCGGGGTAATGGTTGGAGGCGTCGCCGAGGAAGGCGATGCGGCGGCGGCCCTGCGTCAGCAGGTGCGCGGTGATGTCGTGGCCGCCCTGGAAGTTGTCGCTGCCGATCGACACGCCCGGCTGCCCGGGCAGCACCGCGCCCCAGCGCACGAAATGGATGCCCTGGTCGACCAGGTGCTGCAGCCGCTGCTGCGCCTGCAGGTAGTCGCCGTAGCCGAGCAGGATCAGCCCGTCGGCCTTCTGGCTGTCGCCGTAGTCGGCGCGCCAGTTGTCCGACAACTGCTGGAACGACACCAGCAGGTCGTAGCCATGGCGGGCGCAGGCGCGAGTGATCGACCCCAGCATCGAGTGGAAGAACGGGTTGATCAGCGAGTCGTCGGTGGTCGGGTCCTCGAAGAACAGCAGCGCCAGGGTGCCGGCATTGCGCAGGCGCAGGCTGGAGGCGTGCTTGTCGACCTTGTAGTTCAGCTCGCGGGCGATCGCCAGGATCTTGCGCCGGGTCTGCTCGTTGACCGCCGGGCTGCCGCGCAGCGCGCGCGAGACGGTGGGTTGCGACACGCCTGCCAGGTAGGCGATGTCCAGCGATGTGGCCTTGCCTTTGATGACGGCGCGTCCGGTGCGGAGAAAACGTCGGCGAAGCATGCCATGGCGTCCGCCTTAGCTCTTGCTGCGGCGCAGCGAGGCGGCGAGGGGCGGTCCGCTGGCGTTCGGGATGGTGCTGCTGGCGCGCCCCGCGATCGCCAAAAGTTACCAATTGCGCGCTAACTGGTTTACCATCTTGCCCATCACCTGATCCGGACCTGGGTGGCCCGCGGCAACGCCGGCCGAGCGTGCGACATGAGCACTACCACCGCCCTCGCGTGAGTTTCCGCCCAAGGCTGTCCGAGCAGGCGCCCTTGTGGCGCCTTCTTTCTGTCCCGCGCCCAGTCGCGACCGCCGCCGTGGTGGCGTGGACGCCGTCCTTCCGTTTCCCTTTCCGCCGACTCCCATGATCACGATCACGCTCCCCGACGGCAGCCGCCGCGAATTCGAACACCCCGTCAGCCCCATGGACGTGGCCCAGTCCATCGGCCCCGGCCTGGCCAAGGCGACCATCGCCGGCCAGGTCGACGGCCGCCTGGTCGACGCCTGCGACCTGATCGACCACGACGCCAGCCTGCGCCTGATCACCGCCAAGGACGCCGAGGGCGTGGAGATCATCCGCCACTCCTGCGCGCACCTGGTCGGTCACGCGGTCAAGCAGCTGTACCCCGAGGTCAAGATGGTGATCGGCCCGGTCATCGCCGAGGGCTTCTACTACGACATCTACAGCGAGCGCCCGTTCACCCCCGAGGACCTGGCGGCGATCGAGAAGCGCATGCAGGAGCTGATCGCGCAGGACTACGACGTGATCAAGAAGGTCACCCCGCGCGCCGAGGTGATCGAATTGTTCAAGCAGCGCGGCGAGGACTACAAGCTGCGCCTGATCGAGGAGATGCCCGACGACGTCACCGCGATGGGCCTGTACTACCACCAGGAATACGTGGACATGTGCCGCGGCCCGCACGTGCCGAACACGCGCTTCCTCAAGGCCTTCAAGCTGACCCGCATCTCCGGCGCCTACTGGCGCGGCGACGCCAAGAACGAGCAGCTGCAGCGCATCTACGGCACCGCCTGGGCCGACAAGAAGCAGCTCGACGCCTACATCCTGCGGATGGAGGAGGCCGACAAGCGCGACCACCGCAAGATCGGCAAGCAGCAGGACCTGTTCCACCTGCAGGAAGAGGGCCCGGGCCTGGTGTTCTGGCACCCCAAGGGCTGGTCGATCTGGCAGGTGGTCGAGCAGTACATGCGCAAGGTCTACCGCGACAGCGGCTACGGCGAGGTGCGCTGCCCGCAGATCCTGGACGTGTCGCTGTGGCAGAAGTCCGGCCACTGGGACAACTACCAGGACAACATGTTCTTCACCGAGTCGGAGAAGCGCACCTACGCGGTCAAGCCGATGAACTGCCCGGGCCACGTGCAGGTGTTCAACCAGGGCCTGCACAGCTACCGCGACCTGCCGATCCGCTACGGCGAGTTCGGCGCCTGCCACCGCAACGAGCCGTCCGGCGCGCTGCACGGCATCCTGCGCGTGCGCGGCTTCACCCAGGACGACGGCCACATCTTCTGCACCGAGCAGCAGATCGAGGCCGAGGTCACCGCCTTCCACCAGCAGGCGTTGAAGGTGTACGCCGACTTCGGCTTCGACGACATCCAGATCAAGATCGCCTTGCGCCCGGAAAAGCGCCTGGGCGACGATGCCACCTGGGACAAGGCCGAGGCCGCCCTGCGCGCCGCGCTCGGCGCCTGTGGGGTGGAGTGGCAGGAACTGCCGGGCGAGGGCGCCTTCTACGGCCCGAAGATCGAGTACCACCTGAAGGACGCGATCGGCCGCACCTGGCAGCTCGGCACCATGCAGGTCGATTTCATGATGCCCGGCCGCCTCGGCGCCGAGTACGTGGACGAGCACAGCCAGAAGAAGCATCCGGTCATGCTGCACCGGGCGATCGTCGGCTCGATGGAGCGGTTCATCGGCATCCTGATCGAGCACCATGCCGGCATGTTCCCGGCCTGGCTGGCGCCGGTGCAGGCCGTGGTCATGAACATCACCGACGCGCAGGCGGAGTATGTAGACAACGTGCGGAAACTCCTTGCAAATCAAGGCTTCCGCATCGAGGCCGATTTGCGGAACGAAAAAATCGGCTATAAGATTCGCGAACACACGCTGCAGCGGGTGCCGTACCTGTTGGTGGCGGGCGACCGCGAGACCGAAAACGGCGCCATTGCGGTCCGCACGCGATCGGGGGAGGATCTGGGCACCATGTCGGTCGCCGCCTTCGCCGAACGGCTGCGCGCCGAGCAGTTGGCGTGACACCACCCTGGCGCGGACGGACCTTCCGGCCGCGCCAGTCCGATTCCCCTGGGAGATTGCAACATCAGTACCCCTGACAACAAACAGAACCGCAAGAACCAAGAGATCCGCGTCCCGCGCGTGCGCGTGATCGGCGCGGACGGCGAGATGGTCGGCGTGTTGACCCGCGACGAAGCGCTGGCGCTGGCCGAAGAGGACGGACTCGATCTGGTCGAGATCCAGCCGCAGGCCGATCCGCCGGTCTGCAAGATCATGGACTTCGGCAAGTTCAAGTTCGAGCAGCAGAAGAAGGCCAACGAAGCCAAGAAGAAGACCAAGCAGGTCGAGATCAAGGAAATCAAGTTCCGTCCGGTCACGGACGAGGGCGATTACCAGATCAAGCTGCGCAACATGCGCCGCTTCCTCGAAGAGGGCGACAAGGTCAAGGTCAACATCCGCTTCCGCGGCCGCGAGATGAGCCATCAGGAGCTCGGTCGCGAAATGGCGGCACGGATCGAGGCCGATCTGGGCGAGGACATCGTCATCGAATCGCGTCCGCGCCTGGAAGGCCGGCAGATGGTGATGATGATCGCGCCGAAGAAGCGCTGATCCGCGGACCGCGGCCCAGGATCGCGCCCCGCCGCTGGCGGGTGCGCGATGTGCCGGTCCCTGCGCCCAGCCCCTTCTGACCTCCCGAGCGCAGCGACGGCTGCGCAGTCGGGACGTGGCTGTGCGCCGTGCAGCCCGCCAGAATCCCGAATCCCGGCGCGCCAGCGCCAGGATCGAACTGCATGATTTGCAAGGCATTCCAAGCCCTGGCATAATGCGCGGCCCAGTTCATCGGGATTGCCGTTCGCGCGGCAACAGGACCCGCCCGGATCCTCAGTGGATCAAGGGCTTACAAGCAGGTAAGGGCACGGACGGAAAGTGTGGCGCAGCCACCGCCCTGACCAGTGACAAAACACCATCAAGGACATTGCAATGCCCAAGATCAAGACCAACCGGGCGGCGGCCAAGCGTTTCCGCAAGACCGCCTCCGGCAAGTACAAGGCCGGCCACGCCAACCGTAGCCACATCCTCACCAAGAAAGCGACCAAGCGGAAGCGCAACCTGCGGCAGACGAACCACGTCCGTGCCGAGGACGCAGGCCGTCTGGACCGTATGCTTCCCTACCTCTGAGGACTGAACCATGGCTCGAGTCAAGCGTGGCGTCCAGGCGCGCCGTCGTCACAAGAAAGTTCTGAACCTCGCCAAGGGCTACTACAACGCCCGTCGCAAGGTCTTCCGCGTCGCCAAGCAGGCGGTGATCAAGGCGCAGCAGTACGCCTACATCGGCCGCAAGCAGAAGAAGCGCAATTTCCGTTCGCTGTGGATCACCCGCATCAATGCGGCGGCCCGCATCAACGGCATGAGCTACAGCCGTTTCATGAACGGCCTGCTCAAGGCCGGCATCACCCTCGACCGCAAGGTGCTGGCGGACATCGCCGTGCACGACGCGCAGGGCTTTGCCGCCCTGGCGGAGAAGGCCAAGGGCGCGCTGGCGGCATAAGTGCGAGTCCCCGCAGAAGCCCGCACGTCCATGTGCGGGGTTCCGGCGAGGTGCAATCGCAGGCATGCGGGGGAAGGGCGCGAGTCCTTCCCCTTTTGCGTTTTTGGGCGTCCCGATGCGGGATGCCTGCCGGGTAGGTGAGGTCCCGCACCGGTGGGACACGGTGGCCACGGTTCGGCCGGAGCAGTGAGGCGCGAGTGCAATGAGTGAGATCGATTCCCTGAGCGGGCAGGCGCTGGCGGACATCGCCGCGGCGCAGAGTCCGGAGGCGCTGGAGCAACTGCGGGTCGCGCTGCTCGGCAAGAGCGGCAGCATCACCGCCCAGCTCAAGCAGCTCGGCGCGCTGGCGCCGGAGCAGCGCAAGCTGGCCGGCGAGGCGATCAACCGCGCGCGCGACACGGTGTCGGCGGCGCTGGCCGAGCGCCGCGCGCTGCTGGAGACCGCGGCGCTGGACGCGCGCCTGGCCGCCGAGCGCATCGACGTGACCCTGCCGGGCCGGCGCGGCGAGCGCGGTGGGCTGCATCCGGTCACCCGCACCCTGGAACGCATCACCGAGATCTTCGCGCGGCTGGGCTACGCGCTGTCCGACGGCCCCGAGATCGAGGACGACTGGCACAACTTCGAGGCGCTGAACTTCCCGCCGCACCACCCGGCGCGGGCGATGCACGACACCTTCTATTTCGGCGACGGCCGCCTGCTGCGCACCCATACCTCGGGCGTGCAGGTGCGCTACATGGGCGAGCACGCGCCGCCGCTGCGCATGATCGCCGCCGGCAAGGTCTACCGCAGCGACAGCGACCAGACCCACTCGCCGATGTTCCACCAGGTCGAAGGCCTGCTGGTCGACGAGCACGCGACCTTCGCCGACCTCAAGGGCACCCTGGCCGAGTTCGTGCGCGCGTTCTTCGAGCGCGACTTCCAGATGCGCTTCCGTCCCAGCTACTTCCCGTTCGTCGAGCCCGGCGCCGAGGTCGACATCGCCTGGCAGCAGCCCGACGGCAGCACCCGCTGGCTGGAAGTGCTCGGCTGCGGCATGGTCCACCCGAACGTGCTGCGCAACGTCGGCATCGACCCGGAACGCTACACCGGCTTCGCCTTCGGCATGGGCGTGGAGCGCTTCGCGATGCTGCGCTACGGCGTCAACGACCTGCGCGCCTTCTTCGAGAACGACGTGCGGTTCCTGCGGCAGTTCGCTTGAGGGCAGGGATTGGTGATTCGGGAGTGGGGATTCGCGAAAGCGGGTCCACGCTGCTTCCGGATCTCGCTTGACCCGCTCTTACGAATCCCCACTCCCGACTCTCCAATCCCGGCTCCCCAATGAAATTCAGCGAAAACTGGCTGCGCAGCCACGTTCCGACCCAGGCCTCGCGCGAGCAGCTCGTGGCTACCCTGACCGCCATCGGCCTGGAGGTCGAGGAGGTCGTGCCGCTCGGCGACGGCCTGCAGCAGGTGGTGGTGGCGCGGATCGTCGAGGCCGCGCCGCATCCGGAGGCCGACCGGCTGCAGGTGTGCCGGGTCGATGCCGGGCAGGGCGAGTTGCTGCAGATCGTCTGCGGTGCGCCGAACGCGCGCGCCGGGCTGGTCGCGCCGCTGGCGCTGGTCGGCGCCCAGGTCGGCGGCATCGCGATCAAGCCGGCCAAGCTGCGCGGGGTCGCCTCCAACGGCATGCTGTGCTCGGCCAAGGAATTGGGCCTGGACAGCGATGCGTCCGGCCTGTTCGAACTGCCCGACGATGCGCCGGTCGGCCAGGCGCTGACCGCGTACCTGGGGCTGCCCGACGCCAGCATCGAGATCAAGCTCACTCCCAACCGCGCCGACTGCTTCGGCGTGCGCGGCATCGCCTACGACGTGGCCGCGGCCTGCGGCAGCGACGTGCTGCCGTTGGTGGTGACGCCGGCCGAGGTGGGCAGCGCGCGCACGCTGCCGGTCGCGCTGGACGCGGGCGCCGATGCGCCGCGTTACTGCGGCCGCGTGGTCGAGGACCTGGACCCGGCGGCGAAGACGCCGCTGTGGATGGCCGAGCGCCTGCGCCGCAGCGGCGTGCGTCCGCTGTCGCTGCTGGTGGACATCACCCAGTACGTGATGCTGGAACTGGGCCAGCCGATGCATGCGTTCGATCTGGAGACCCTGCAGGGTCCGATCGGCGTGCGCCATGCGCGCGCCGGCGAGACCCTGACCCTGCTCGACGGCCGCGAGGCCGCGCTGGATCCGGGCTTCCTGCTGGTCACCGACGCCGACCGGCCGGTGGCGCTGGCCGGGCTGATGGGCGGCCACGCCACCCGCGTCACCGACACCACCCGGCACGTGTTCCTGGAAGCGGCGCATTTCGCCCCGGCGGCGATCATGGGCCGTGGCCGCAAGCTCGGCCTGCACACCGATGCCGGCCACCGTTTCGAACGCGGCGTGGACCCGGCGCTGCCGCGGCAGGCGCTGGAACTGGCGACGCGGCTGGTGCTGGAGCTGGCCGGTGGGCGCGCCGGTCCGGTGGTCGAGGCCGAGTTGCCCGAATTCCTGCCGGCACCGGCGCCGATCGCGCTGCGCCGCGCGCGCATCCTGCGCGTGCTCGGCATCGAGATCGCCGATGCCGACGTGGAACGCATCCTGCGCGCGCTGGGCATGCAGGTGGTCGCGACGGCCGACGGCTGGCAGGTCACCGCGCCGAGCCGCCGCTTCGACATCGCCCTGGAAGAGGACCTGATCGAGGAGCTGGCGCGCATCCACGGCTACGACCGCCTGCCGACCACCTTGCCCGGCGGCGCCACGCGCATCGCCATGGACAGCGAGACCCAACTGGACGAGTGCAGCGTGCGCCGGCAGTTGCTGGCTCGCGACCTGCTGGAGACCATCAACTACGCCTTCGTCGATGCCGCGCTGCTGGACCAGTGGGGCCTGCACGAGGGCCGCGTGGCCCTGGCCAACCCGCTCAGCGCCGAGCTGGCGGTGATGCGTCCGTCGCTGCTGCCGGGCCTGGTCGCCGCGCTGGGTCGCAACGTGGCGCGCCAGGCTGGGCGCGTGCGCCTGTTCGAACTGGGCAAGGTGTTCGCCGCGGCGGCGCAGGCCGGCGCGGCGCCGACCGAGACCCAGCGCGTGGCGGCCGCGGTGTGCGGCGACGCCGACGCCCTGCAGTGGGGCCTGCCGGCGCGCAAGGTCGATTTCCACGACCTCAAGGGCGACCTGGACTCCCTGGCCGCGGCATCCGGCGCGCGCCTGGACTACCGGCCGTCGACGCATCCGTTCGCGCATCCGACCCGCTCGGCCGACGTCTATCGCGACGACGTGCGGATCGGCTGGATCGGCCAGCTGCACCCGCGGCTGCTGCAGGCCATGCAGATCGACGTCGACGTGCTGGCGTTCGAGCTGGACCTGGCGCCGCTGGCCGCGCGTGCCCTGCCGCGCGCCGCCGAGCTGTCGCGGTTCCCGTCGGTGCGCCGCGACCTGGCCTTCGTGGTGCCGGAGGCGGTGAGCTGGGCGGCGCTGGCGCGCAGCGTGCGAGCGGCCGTGGGGCCCTTGCTGCGCGAGGTGGTGCTGTTCGACCGCTACGTCGGCGCGGGGGTCGAGGCTGGTTGCAAGAGTCTCGCTATGGGCTTGATTTTGCAGGACAACACGCGCACTCTGACAGACCGCGACGTGGAGGCGGTGGTCGCCGAAGCGGTCGCGGCGCTGGCGCGCGAACACGACGCGCGGATGCGTGGTTGAGAAGGACAGGGGGATAGCAGGGCAATGGCGTTGACCAAAGCGGAAATGGCCGAGCGGTTGTTCGACGAAGTCGGGCTGAACAAGCGCGAGGCCAAGGAATTCGTCGATGCGTTCTTCGACGTGCTGCGCGATGCGCTCGAGCAGGGGCGTCAGGTGAAGCTGTCCGGTTTCGGCAACTTCGACCTGCGCCGCAAGAACCAACGGCCCGGTCGCAACCCCAAGACCGGCGAAGAGATCCCGATTTCGGCGCGGACGGTGGTGACCTTCCGTCCCGGACAGAAGCTCAAGGAGCGAGTGGAGGCATATGCTGGACCCGGGCAGTAACCGCGAACTTCCGCCGATTCCGGCCAAGCGCTACTTCACCATCGGTGAGGTCAGCGAGCTGTGCGACGTCAAGCCGCACGTGCTGCGCTACTGGGAGACCGAGTTCCCCAGCCTGGAACCGGTCAAGCGACGCGGCAACCGGCGCTACTACCAGCGCCACGACGTGCTGATGGTGCGGCAGATCCGCAGCCTGCTGTACGAACAGGGCTACACCATCGGCGGCGCGCGGCTGCGCCTGGAGGGCGAGGGCGCGCGCCAGGAGTCGGCGCTGAGCAACCAGATCATCAAGCAGGTGCGGCAGGAGCTGGAAGAAGTCCTGCAGTTGTTGCGGCGCTGAGCGGACGGCGGCGCCCCAGCCGCTAGGAATGCCTGCGGCAAACCCGCTATAATCGCCAACTCGCCGCAAGGCGGGTCCGCCACGACGGCGGAGACACCCATCGGGGTATAGCGCAGCCTGGTAGCGCACTAGTCTGGGGGACTAGTGGTCGTCGGTTCGAATCCGGCTACCCCGACCATCTTTCGAAGGCCCATGTCCCGCGACATGGGCCTTTTTGTTTGTGCCGTGTGCCGGGCGAGGGTGGGCGGCGGCGGTCACGCGGCAGGCGAGCCGCCCGCCCAGGTGCGAATGGCAACTTCGTGCCGGCGTCGCCACACGTGGCGATCTGTAACGTCGCGCGGGCGTCGAACCCGGCGCCGTAGACAAAATGTTCGCGATTGCGCCGTTCCGGAGCGCCGCCGCCGCCCTGCCGGAACGCAAAGCCGCACCGGAACTGGGAACCGCGCAGCGTCAATCCGTTGACATTGATCACGTTAACGTCGCGTCGATGGAACGTTCACCCGCCCTTGCTAGGCTGAACTGACGGACATGTAGTTGAATCCCCGCGTTACTGCGTCAAAAAAATGTCGGGTAACGCCTTGGTGACGGCAGATGCCTGTGCCATAGTGCGTTGCAACACGAAGCTTCGCTGTTGGCCAGGGCCATTCGTCCCAGGCAGGAATTGAGACCGTCATCATCCCCCGGCCGGGAATGGAACCCCTGGCCGGCTGGGCGAGTGCGGCACTTCGAAAACCATTCGACAGAGGGCATCAGCATCGCGCATGGGTAAACTCTCCGTGACCTTCCACTGGGCGCTGGCCCTTTTCTGTCTGGCACTGCTGTCGGCATGCAGCAGCGGGCCAGCGATGCGGTCCGACCTGCCGCCGGGCGATCCGCTTGCCGCGTCCATGGGCAAGCCGGAATACCTGCTGGGCCCGGGCGACCTGCTCACGGTCAAGGTGTTCCAGGTCGACGATCTGGAGCGCCAGGTGCGGGTCGACAACGAGGGCCGCATCTCGCTGCCGCTGATCGGCGACGTCAAGGCCGCCGGCTCCAGCGTCAACGCCCTGCAGAAGGAGATCGCCGACCGCTACCGCAATGGCTACCTGCAGAACCCGCAGGTGTCGGTGCTGGTCGACGAGTTCACCGGCAACCGGGTCACGGTCACCGGTGCGGTATCCGAGCCGGGCATCTATCCCATCCAAGGCTCCGCACTGACCCTGCAGCAGGCGCTGTCGCTGGGCAAGGGCGTCAGTGACGTGGCCAGCCGCGGCAATGTGGTGGTGTTCCGCACCGTCGGCGGGCAGAAGATGCTGGCCCGCTTCGATCTGCGCGATATCCAGAAGGGCGCCGCGCCCGACCCGGCGATCTATGGCGGCGACATCGTGGTGGTGTACCGCTCCGATGCGCTGGTGGTGCTGCGCACCGTGGTGCAACTGACTCCGTTCGTGATGGTCTGGAGGGCCTACCGATGAGCGCCTCCACCCTGCCTCCGGCCTCCGTGCCGCATCCGCGCCCGGTGGGCGCCCCGCTGAGCCCGGCCGACATCGGCCTGCTGGACTACTGGAATGCGCTGTACCGCCAGCGTTGGCTGATCGTCGGCATCACCGCCGCGGTGGTGCTGCTGGCGCTGCTGGTCACCTTGCTGATGACGCCCAAGTACCGCGCCACCAGCGTGCTGCAGATCGAGCGCGAATCGCTCAACGTCGCCAACGTCGCCAACCTGATGCCGGTGGAATCGCCGCAGGACCGCGACTTCTACCAGACCCAGTACGAACTGCTCGGCAGTCGTTCGCTGGCGCGGCAGGTGATCCGCGAGGCCAAGCTGACCCAGGATCCGGCGTTCAAGCCGCTGGTGGACGAAGCCCTGGAGAAGCTGCAGAACAACGGCGACGGACGCGCGCCGACGCCGCAGGCGCGCGCCGCGGCGGCGGAAAACGCGCTGGTCGGCCCGGTGCTGGACGCATTGACCATCGAGCCGGTCCGCGACTCGCGCCTGGTGCGGATCAACTTCGATTCGCCCGACCGCGTGCTGGCCGCGCGCGTGGCCAATACCTACGCCAAGATGTTCATCGCCTCGACCCAGGAACGCCGGCTGCAGGCGTCCTCGTTCGCCGCGCGCTACCTGTCCGAACGCCTTGCGCAACTGCGCGACAGGGTCGAGGAGTCGGAGAAGAACGCGGTCGACTATTCCAGCAAGGAACAGATCGTGTCGATGGGCGAGGACAAGCCGTCGCTGCCGACGCAGAACATGAGCGAGCTGAATGTGCGCCTGGCTGCGGCGCAGGACGCGCGGATCAAGGCCGAGGCGGCCTGGCGCCAGGCCGGCATCGGCGACGGCATGGGCCTGCCGCAGGTGGTCAGCAGTCCGCTGATCCAGAGCCTGCGCACCGAGCAGGCGAAGCTGACCGCCGACTACCAGCAGAAGCTGGCCACGTTCCAGCCTGGCTACCCGGAAATGCAGCGCCTGCAGAACCAGATCGCCGAGACCAAGCGGCAGATCGCCAACGAGATCGCCAACATCCGCAGCGCGCTGAAGAACGACTACGAGGCGGCGCGGCAGCAGGAGACCCTGCTCAGCGACCGCATCGCCGCGCTGAAGAACGACGAACTGGACCTGCAGACCCGCAGCATCCGCTACACCATGCTGCGCCGCGAGGCCGACACCAATCGCCAGCTCTACGACGCGCTGCTGCAGCGCTACAAGGAGATTGGCGTGGTCGGCAACGTCGGCACCAACAACATTTCGATCGTCGACCGCGCCGACGTGCCGGGCAAGCCGAGTTCGCCGAAGAAGCTGCTCAACCTGGCGCTGGCGTTCGTGTTCGGCCTGTTCCTGGCGGTGGCGGTGGCGCTGGTGCGCTACTTCATCGGCGAGGCCGAAGCCGCGGCGGCGGCCTCGCCGTGAGGTGGCGGCGCCATGGCGGGTTGCACCGCGCCAGGCGCCGGCGCGTGCCGCAACGCACACGACGGCATCGGTTCGACGCACAGTCTTCAGTGAGGTGATACGTGGTTCAGCTAAGCAATGAGGTGCTCCATTATTTTCCTGCTCGGTTGTACGAAGACGTTGTTCTGTTGAAGTAATCACGGGCTGCCGTGGACCTGGGGTCGGCGAGGGAGGCGCCGCAGCGGTCCACAGGCAGG
The DNA here is from genome assembly GCF_056725085.1 of Xanthomonas sp. NCPPB 901. NCBI lineage: Bacteria > Pseudomonadati > Pseudomonadota > Gammaproteobacteria > Lysobacterales > Lysobacteraceae > Xanthomonas > Xanthomonas sp. NCPPB 901. Next base: position 2,006,340 of record NZ_CM161511.1, read on the forward strand.
CGAAATCGAGGCCCGGCGGCGTCGCATGTTCCCCCGCATGCCGATCGACCGGGTTTGGATAGGAATCCCGATCATGCTTTTGGCAGACCTGAGTAGCGCCACCTATACGACCTCCTCGCCGCGCATGCTGTCCAAGTACGCGGCCGCGGCAGACATCCTGTTGCGCGTGTCCGACCTGACCGTCATGGTCGGCAGCGCGTTGCTGACCCATCGGTTGCTGTTCGGCAGCTGGATGCCGGAACCGGCATACCGGGTGGCGATCGGCACCACACTGCTGTACGCGGTGATCTGCTTCGCCCTGTTTCCGCTGTACCGCAGCTGGCGCGGGCGCGGCCTGCTGCGCGAGATGATGGTGTTGAGCCTGGCCTGCGGCGGCGTGTTCGCCTTGTTCGCCGTGCATGCCTTCGTGGTGCAGTTCGGCCAGCAGGTCTCGCGGCTGTGGATCGGCACCTGGTTCGTCACCAGCCTGGCGACGTTGCTGCTCTCGCGCACGGTGGTGCGCGGCGTGCTCAACCGCCTGCGCTCGGAAGGCGTGGACGTGCAGCGCGTGGTGGTGGTCGGCCTGCGCCATCCGGTGGTGAAGATCCACAACTACCTGAGCCGCAATCCCTGGGTCGGCATGCAGGTGGTGGGCTACTTCAGCAGCGACTACGACCTGTCGGTGGCCGACCATCCGCAGAAGCTGCAGTGCCTGGGCGAGGGCAACGCCGATGCGCTGATCGACTATCTCGACGACCACCAGGTCGAGCAGGTGTGGATCTCGCTGCCGCTGGGCGAGCGCGACCACATCAAGCAGTTGCTGCAGCGCATGGATCGTTATCCGATCCAGGTCAGGCTGATCCCCGACCTGTTCGACTTCGGCATGCTCAACCAGTCCGGCGACCAGATCGGCAACGTGCCGGTGATCAACCTGCGCCAGGGCGGGGTGGACCGCAACACCTACTTCGTGGTCGCCAAGGCGCTGCAGGACAAGCTGGTGGCCCTGGCCGCGCTGGCGGTGCTGTGGCCGCTGATGCTGGCGATCGCGGTGGGCGTGAAGCTCAGTTCGCCGGGTCCGGTGTTCTTCCGCCAGCGCCGCCACGGCCTGGGCGGGCGCGAGTTCTACATGTACAAGTTCCGCTCCATGCGCGTGCAGCAGGAGCCCAGCGAGGTGGTGGTGCAGGCCACCCGCGGCGACAGCCGGGTGACCCGCTTCGGCGCGTTCCTGCGCCGCACCAGCCTGGACGAACTGCCGCAGCTGTTCAACGTGCTCGGCGGCAGCATGTCGGTGGTGGGGCCGCGTCCGCACGCGGCGCAGCACAACACCCACTACGAGAAGCTGATCCACCATTACATGCAGCGGCATTACGTCAAGCCGGGCATCACCGGCTGGGCGCAGGTCAACGGCTTCCGTGGCGAGACGCCGGAACTGCGCACGATGAAGAAGCGCATTCAGTACGACCTGGACTACATCCGTCGCTGGTCGTTGTGGCTGGACACGCGGATCATCGTGCTCACCGCGTTCAAGGTGCTCGGGCAGAAGACCGCCTACTGATGCGCCCGATGCGTCTTCCTCCCGCCGACCGTGTGCAGCGCCGGCGTCGCCCCCGCGTCGCCGTCGTTCCTGCCCTGCCTGCGCCGAATGGCGCCACGCGCCGCACGCCGGCGCCACGCCGGGCGCGTGTCCAGCGTGGCGCCATCGCGCGATGCGCCGCCGCGCTGAGGTGCGCATGCTGAGCGCGCCGGACATGCCGCTGCGCGAGCAGCGCCGCAACCTGCTGATCGAGCTGGTGCTGCTGTTCGCCATCGGCTACAACTTCGTGCTGGCGGTGATCAACGCCAAGGTGTTCCGGGTCAGCCCGGCGATGACCTATGTGGTGGAGCTGGCGGTGTACGCGGCCTGCTTCCTGCTCGGCCTGCGCGCGCTGGACCGCAAGCGCATGGCGATGGTGTTCACCGGCATCGCCCTGCTGGCGCTGCTGATGCTGGTGCGCCTGTTCCTGGCCTGGTCGCTGGATCCGAAGTTCTTCCGCGATGCGCTGATCCCGTTCGCCTTCCTGATCCTCGGCGCGGCCTATACCGGCTCGCTGCCGCGCATGTTCGTGCGCATGGCGCTGCTGGTGTCGCTGGTGGCGGTGTTCGAACTGGCCTTGCCCAAGGTCTATGGCGACGTGGTCAACCCCAAGAGCTACTTCGTCAATGCGCGCGGCGCCAGTGCGTCGAGCTTCTGGAACCAGGACAGCAACCTGTTCGTCAGCGCGACGCGGCCGGGCGCGCGCAACTTCCTGCCCTCGTCGAACCTGCCGCGCGCCTCCTCGGTGTTCATCGAGCCGGTGACGATGGGCAACTTCATCATCTTCTTCGCCGCCATCCTGCTGACCTTCTGGCGCTGGATGCGGCCGCTGGCGATCGTCGCATCGGTGGCGATGATCGGCTTCCTGATCGTGGCCTCGGACGGACGCCTGGCCGCCGGCACCTGCGTGATGATGGCGCTGCTGAGCCCCTTGCTGTTGCGCATGGACCAGCGCCTGGGATTTCTGATCTTCTTCGCGGTGTTGGGCGGTGCGTGGCTGCTGGTGTGGGCCTCGGGCATCCAGAGCTATGAGGACACCACCCTGGGACGGGTGTTCTTCACCGTCTATTCGATCCGCAACATGCGTGCCGATGCCTGGATGGGGCTGGACGTGGACCAGCCGTACCGCTACTTCGACAGCGGCATCGCCTATTTCATCTCCTCGCAGTCGGTGCTGCTGGTGCTGGCGTTCCTGCTGGCCTATTCGTTCGCGATGCTGATGCGCACCATCGAAGGGCAGCTGTTCAAGAACCTGCTGATCTTCGCGTTCTCGCTGAGCCTGCTGGTCTCCAACGGCTATTTCTCGATCAAGACCGCGGCGCTGTGGTGGTTCGTGTGCGGTTGCCTGTGGCAGATGGCACCGCGCCTGCGCGATGCGCCCGCGTTGCCGGCGGGGTCGGCCCCGGTCTCGCGGATTCCGGCGGTGCCGGCATGAGCGCGCCCGCCACGGCCGTCTCCGCGTCCGTGCCGGCGCAGGCGCGCAGCGCACGGACGCGTGCGCCGCGCGACATGCGCATCGATGCGGCCAAGGCGATTGCGATCCTGCTGGTGGTGTTCGGCCATGCCAAGGGCATCCCCCACGCCTACGTGATCCTGGCCTACAGCTTCCACGTGCCGATGTTCTTCCTGTTGTCGGGCTGGGTCGGCGAGGCCTTCGGCAACCGCCCGCTGACCCTGGCCACGGTCGGCAAGCTGGCGCGCAGCCTGCTGCTGCCTTACGTGGCGTTCTTCTTCGTCGCCTACGCGTACTGGATGCTGACCCGGCATATCGGCAGCAAGGCGCAACTGTGGGGCGACCGGCCCTGGTGGGAGCCGCTGCTGGGCCTGGTCAGCTGCATCGGCCCCAAGCTCTACGTGATGCCGGCGCTGTGGTTCCTGCCGGCGCTGTTCGTGAGCACGCTGGCCTATCTGGCGCTGCGCCGGGTGCTGTCGGTGCAGGCCCTGGCCGGGCTGTCGCTGCCGCTGGCCTGGGGCTGGGCGTGCTGGTTCCCGGGCCAGGACATGCGCCTGCCGTTCTCCCTGGACGTGCTGCCGGTGGCGCTGTGCTTCTTCGCGATCGGCGCGCTCGCGGCGACGCGGGCGCACTGGTGGCCGGCGCGGCCGGCCGGCAACGCGCTGGCGGCGGTGCTGCTGGGGGCCGTCTGGTTCGCGATCGCGTGGCACAACGGCCGCGTGGACGTGAACATGCTCAAGTTCGGCGATTCCCCGCTGGGTTTCCTCGCCGCCAGCCTGCTCGGCAGCGCGATGGCGCTGTGCGTCGCCGGACTCGTCCAGCACTGGGCCTGGCTGCAGTGGATCGGACGCAACACCTTGCTGATCCTGTGCACCCACACCTTGCTGTTCTCGGTGATGGCCGGCGTCGCCGCCCGCACCGGACTGGTCCGCGGCGATGCCTGGGGGCCGACCTGGGCGGTGTCGGTGAGCGTGCTGGCGGTGCTGGCCAGCGTGCCGATCCGGGTGGTGCTGGTGCGGGTGGCGCCGTGGATGATCGGCGTGCGGCGCGCCGCGCCGGCGGGAGCGGCGGCATGACGATGAGGATGACGGCGCGCGTGACGTCGGTTGGCGGAGGCCTGGCATGAAGGTGGTACACGTGGTGCGCCAGTTCCATCCGTCGGTGGGCGGCATGGAGGAGGTGGTGCTGAACATCGCGCGCCGCCATCTGCAACAGGGGCGCGACCAGGTCAAGGTGGTGAGCCTGGACCGGGTGTTCACCGATCCGCAGCAGCGCCTGGCGCCGCGCGATGCGTACCAGGGCGTGCCGATCGTGCGGCTGGCCTACCGCGGCTCCTCGCGCTACCCGCTGGCGCCGTCGGTGCTGGCGGCGGTGCGCGGCGCGGATCTGCTGCACGTGCACGGCATCGATTTCTTCTACGACTTCCTGGCCCTGACCCGGCCGTTGCACCGCATCCCGATGATCGTGTCCACCCATGGCGGCTTCTTCCACACCACCTATGCCTCGCGCCTGAAGATGCTCTGGTTCAAGACCCTCACCCGCGCCTCGGCGCTGGCCTATGCGCGGGTGGTGGCGACCAGCGAGAACGATGGCCGGCTGTTCTCGCAGGTGGTCGCGCCGCAGCGGCTGCGGGTGATCGAGAACGGCGTGGACGTGGACAAGTTCGCCGGCCAGGGCAGCGCCGCGCCCGGGCGCACGCTGATCTACTTCGGGCGCTGGTCGGTCAACAAGGGCTTGCTGGAGACCCTGGACCTGCTGCGCGCGCTGGCCGCGCACGACCCGGCCTGGCAGTTGATCGTGGCCGGTCGCGAGTACGACTTCAGCGTGGCCGACCTGCAGCAGGCGATCGCCGAGCGCAGCCTGCAGCAGCGGGTCCGCCTGCAGGTGGCGCCGACCCAGGCGCAACTGGCGCAGCTGCTCGGCAGCGCGCAGTACTTCGTGTGCCTGTCGCGGCACGAGGGCTTCGGCCTGGCCGCGGTGGAAGCGATGAGTGCCGGCCTGCTGCCGATCCTCAGCGACATCCCGCCGTTCGCGCGCCTGCACCGCGAGTCGGGGCAGGGCGTGCTGGTCGACCCGGCCGACCCGCAGGCGGCCGCGGCCACGGTGCGCGCCTTCGCCGCCGGCACCGATGCGGATTTCGCCGCGCAGCGCGCCGCGGCGATGGCGTACGCGCATCGCTACGACTGGGGCCGCGTGGTCGGCGCCTACCTGGACGAATACCGCCTGGCGCTGGGCGGCGCGGAGGGCGGCCGATGAGCGGCGAGCGCCAGCGCGACGACGCATCGCACGCGTCCGCGCCGACGATCACGGTGCTGTTGTCGACCGAGCGCCCGACCGCGACCACCAATCCTTACCTGACCCAACTCTATGCGGCGCTGCCGCCGCAGGTGCGGCTGCGTTTCTTCTCGATGCGCGCGGCGCTGCTGTCGCGCTACGACGTGCTGCACCTGCACTGGCCGGAGTACCTGTTGCGGCATCGCACGGCGCTCGGCACGCTGGCCAAGCAGCTCTGCGTCGCGGTGTTGCTGCTGCGCCTGCGCTTGGCTGGCGTGCCGCTGGTGCGCACCCTGCACAACGTGGCGCCGCACGAGGACAAGGGCTGGCGCGAACGCCTGCTGCTGCGCTGGATCGACCGCCAGACCGCGCGCTGGATCCGCATCAATGCGACCACGCCCGCACGCGCGCCGGCCACCGACACCATCCTGCACGGCCATTACCGCGACTGGTACGCGCCGCTGCCGCAACCGCCGCGGGTCCGCGGGCGCCTGCTGCATTTCGGACTGCTGCGCCCGTACAAGGGCGTGGAGACGCTGGTCGCCACCGTGCATGCGCTGCCGGATCCGCAGCTCAGCCTGCGCATCGCCGGCAATCCGATCGACGCGCAGATCCGCGGCGTGGTCGAGCGCGCCTGCGCCGAGGATCCGCGGATCAGCGCGCGCCTGCAATACGTCGAGGACGCGGTGCTGGCGCAGGAGATCGGCGAGGCCGAACTGGTGGTGCTGCCGTACCGGCAGATGCACAACTCCGGCACGCTGCTGTTGGCGCTGTCGCTGGCGCGCCCGGTGCTGGCGCCGTGGAGCGAGGCCAATGCCGCCATCGCCGACGAGGTCGGTGCGCAATGGGTGCAGCTGTACCAGGGCGAGCTGGATGCGACGCAACTGGCGCAAGCCCTGGCGCAGGCGCAGCAACTGCCGGCCGACGCCGTGCCGGACCTGTCGCGGCGCGATTGGAACGGCATCGGCCAGCAGCATTACCGCAGCTATCTGCAGGCGCTGACCGCGCAGCATGGGGAGGGCGCATGAGCAGCGCGGAGACGTCGCGGCCGGCGGCGCCGCAACCTGGGCTGGGTGCGCGCGCGGCCGGCGGCGCGGCGGTGACCATGGCCGGGCAGCTGGCGAAGATGGTGGTGCAGTTCGGCGGCATCGTGCTGCTGGCGCGGCTGCTGACGCCCTACGACTACGGCCTGATGGCGATGGTGACGGCGATCGTCGGCATGGCCGAGATCCTGCGCGATTTCGGCCTGTCCTCGGCGGCGATCCAGGCCAAGCACGTCAGCCGCGAGCAGCGCGACAACCTGTTCTGGATCAACAGCGGCATCGGCCTGGCGCTGGCGATCGTGGTGTTCCTGTCCTCGTCGTGGATCGCGCACTTCTATCGCGAGCCGGCCTTGCTGGGCATCTCGCAGGCGCTGGCGGTGACCTTCCTGCTCAACGGCATGACCACCCAGTACCGCGCGCACCTGAGCCGGGCGCTGCGCTTCGGCCAGGTGTCGCTGAGCGATGTCGGCGCGCAGGTGCTGGGCCTGCTCGCCGGCGTCGGCGTGGCCCTGGCCGGCTACGGCTACTGGGCGCTGGTCTGGCAGCAGGTGGTGCAGGCGCTGGTCAACCTGCTGATCGCCGGCGCCTGCGCGCGCTGGCTGCCGCGCGGCTACCGGCGCGATGCGCCGATGCGCACCTTCCTGAGCTTCGGCTGGAACCTGATGGCCGCGCAGTTGCTCGGCTACGCCAGCCGCAACGTCGGCCAGGTGATCATCGGCCACCGCATCGGCGCCGAGGCGCTGGGCCTGTACAACCGCGCGTTCCAGCTGCTGATGATGCCGCTGAACCAGATCAACGCGCCGGCCACCTCGGTGGCGCTGCCGGTGCTGTCGCAGCTGCAGGACGACCCGCCGCGCTTCGGCAACTTCCTGCTGCGCGGGCAGACGGTGATGGTGCACCTGATCGTGGCGCTGTTTTCCTTCGCCTGCGCGTTGGCGCTGCCGCTGATCGTGCTGGTGCTGGGCGAACAATGGCGGCCGGCGGTGCCGCTGTTCCAGGTGCTGACCCTGGGCGGCATCTTCCAGACCGCGTCCTACGCCACCTACTGGGTGTTCCTGGCGCTGGGCCTGATGCGCCAGCAGCTGGTGTACTCGGTGGTGGGGCGGGTGATGCTGATCGCCTGCATCTTCGCCGGCTCGCTGTGGGGCGTGATGGGCGTGACCGTGGGCTACACGCTGGGCCTGTTGGTGATGTGGCCGCTGTCGGTGATCTGGATCGCGCGCATCGCGCCGCAGATCCCGGCCTGGGAGCTGTTCAACAACGCCTTGCGCGCCGTGCTCGGCTACGGCGTCTGCGGCGTTGCCGCCTACCTGGCCGCGCAGCAGTGGGGCGGCGCGTCGCTGTGGCTGCAGCTCTTCGTCGGCGCGGCGGCGATGGCGCTGTCTGGCCTGCTGGTGTTCGCGCTGTGGCCGGCGTTCCGCCGCGACGTGCTGGCGATCCTGCAGATGCGCACGCTGTTACGCCAGGCGCGGGGCCAGCGATGAGCGAGGTGCGCCTGCGTGTTCTTCATTCTTCCATTCCGCATAGGAGCGACGGCATGAGCGACTCTTCCGCAGCGACGCTGTCCGCGTCCGCGCCGGCCGCGGCCGCCAGCGGCCGTGCACCGTGCTACCTGGTGCTGTCGGCGCACGACTACCGTACGCCGCGTCGTGCCAACATCCACTTCATCGCCGACGAGCTGGCCAAGCGCGGCACCACGCGCTTCTTCTCGCTGCGCTACAGCCTGCTGTCGCGGCTCAAGGGCGACCTGCGCCTGCCGCTGGACGCCAGCGCCAACCGCGTGGTCCGCCACAACGGCGTGGACTGCTATCTGTGGCGCGCGCTGCTGCATCCGTTCAACACCCGGCGGCGCTGGCTGCGGCCGCTGGAAGACCTGATGTTCAAGCTGTACGCGGCGCGCGCGCCGGCCACGCTGATCCGCTGGATGCGCGAGGCCGACGTGATCGTGTTCGAGAGCGGCATCGCGGTGGCCTTCATCGCGCTGGCGGCGCGGATCAATCCGACCGCACGCAAGGTGTATCGCGCCTCCGACGGCCTGAGCACGATCAACGTCGCCGACTACATCGAACGCGAGTTCGACCGCGTGGCGCCGAGCCTGGACGTGATCGCGCTGGTGTCGCCGGCGATGGCCGAGGAGGTCGCCAGCCGCCACAACGTGTACCACGTCGGCCACGGCGTGGACCACGACCTGCACACGCTCGGCGACCCGTCGCCGTACGGCGAGGGCATCCATGCGGTGGCGGTGGGCTCGATGCTGTTCGATCCCGACTTCTTCGTCGCCGCCAGCCGCGCCTTCCCGCAGGTCACCTTCCACGTCATCGGCTCGGGCATGGGCCGCGCACCGGGCTACGGCGACAACGTGGTGGTGTATGGCGAGATGAAGCATGCCGAGACCATCCGCTACATCAAGCATGCCCGCTTCGGCATCGCCCCGTACGCCTCCGAGCAGGTGCCGGCCTACCTGGCCGACAGCTCGATGAAGCTGCTGCAGTACGACTTCTTCGGCCTGCCGGCGGTGTGCCCCAATGCCGTGGTCGGCCGCTATCCGTCGCGCTTCGGCTACACCCCGGGCGACGAAGCATCCATCGTCGCGGCGATCGGGCAGGCGCTGCAGGCGCCGCACGTGCGCCATCGCCAGTGCCTGAGCTGGTCCGACACCACCGACCGGGTCCTGGACCCGGCCGCCTATCCGGAGACGCGCCTGTTCGCCGACGGCGTGGCCTAGCGCGTTTCACCGTCCACCCTGCGCAACCAAGGAGGACTGATGTCCGCATTGCAAAAATGGATCGATTACGAGGAGCGCCGGGCGCTGTTCTGGTGGAAGCCGAAGAACGGCGAGATCAACGTCGGCGATCATCTTTCCAAGATCATCGTCTCCAATGTACTCGGCCAGCGCGACCGCACCTTGCTGGACAAGCGCGACAAACGCACGCGGCTGATCGCGATCGGCTCGGTGCTGCATTTCGCCCGCGACGGCGACACGGTCTGGGGCAGCGGCGTCAACGGCAAGATCCCCGCCGACCGCCATGGCTTCCGCCACCTCGACGTGCGCGCCGTGCGCGGCCCCATGACCCGCGCGTTCCTGCGCGAGCGCGGCCTGCGGGTGCCGGAGGTGTACGGCGACCCGGGCCTGCTGATGCCGCTGTTCTTCCCGCGCGAAGCGCTGGCGCCGGCCCCGGCACGGCGGCCGTTCCTGGTGGTGCCGCATTTCAACGAACCGCTGGAGAAATACGCCGGCTACAAGGACCATCTGGTGCTGCCGAACCGGCAGCCGGCCGCCTTCGTGCGGCAATTGCTCGGTGCCGACCTGATCGTGTCCAGTTCGCTGCACGGCCTGATCCTGGCCGAGGCCTACGGCGTGCCGTCGGTGTACCTGGACTGGGGCAACGGCGAGGACCGCTTCAAGTACGATGACTACTACGCCGGCACCGGCCGCAGCCGCTGGCATGCCGGGCGGAGCGTGGAGGAGTGCGTGACCCTGGGCGGCAATACCGTGTTCGACCTGGCCGCGGTGCAGCGCGGCCTGCTGGAGAGCTTTCCGCATGACCTCTGGTGAGCGCGCCGAGGACGCGGTACTGGCGCTGGGCGGCTATCCGATCCTGCGCAGCACCGAGACCGATTTCGTCGCCACGCTGCTGCAGGCGCTGGCGCGCGGCGAGCGCCGCCAGGTGTTCTTCGCCAACACCAACTTCGTGGTGCAGTGCCAGGCCCTGCGCGAAGGGCTGATGGCGCCGGGCGTGTGCATCGTCAACGACGGCATCGGCATGGAGCTGGGCGCGCTGCTGGTGCACGGCCGCCGCTTCGCCGGCAATCTCAACGGCACCGACCTGATCCCGGCGCTGTGCCGGAAGAGTCCGCGCCCGCTGCGCTTCTTCCTGCTCGGCGGCCGCCCCGGCGTGGCCGAGGCCGCGGCGCGGACCTTGCGGCAGACGCTGGGACAGGAGGTGGTCGGCACCTGCGACGGCTATGCCGAGTTCGCCGCCGCCGGCGCCGGCCTGGCCGCGCGCATCAACGCCAGCGGCGCCGATGTGCTGCTGGTGGCCTTCGGCAATCCGCTGCAGGAGCGCTGGCTGCTGCAGCAGGCCGCGCAGCTGCAGGTGCCGCTGGCGTTCGGCGTGGGCGCGCTGCTGGACTTCCTGTCCGGCACCGCCCGGCGCGCACCGGCCTGGGTGCGTCGGCTGCGCCTGGAATGGATCTATCGTCTGCTGCGCGAGCCGCGGCGCCTGCTCAAGCGCTACAGCTGGGACCTGCTGGTGTTCTTCGCCCTGTGCCTGCGCCATGGTCGGCGCCTGAGCGCGGTGCCGCCCGTGCGCGACTCGCTGCGCCCGTCGTGACCTCGGCCGGCCATGGCCGGGGAAATGGCGTCGCCTGACATCCGCACGGTCATGTGCCGGATTAGACTGGGCGCATGTCCAGCGCCGCCGCTTTCCGAATCGCCGCCCTGGTGCGTGACCTGTCCCTGCTCCCGCACCCCGAAGGCGGGCGCTACGCGCGCGTGCACACCTCGGCCTTGCAGGTGCAACACGAGGAGACGCTGCGCCCGGCCTGCACTGCCATCCGCTTCCTGCTGGCGCACGGCGAGGTCAGCAACTGGCACCGCATCGATGCCGACGAGACCTGGCAATGGGAAGAGGGCGGGGCGCTGGAACTGCTCGGCTTCGATCCGCAGCATGGCCTGCAGCGCTACCGGCTGGATGCCAGCGAGCGCGGCGGCATGCCGTCGGTGGTGATCGCGGCCGGCACCTGGCAGGCGGCGCGTCCGCTGGCCGACTACTGCCTGGTGCGCTGCGTGGTGGCGCCGGGCTTCCTGTGGGAGCGCTTCGAACTGCTGGCGGACACCGATCCGCTGGCCGCGCACCTGCCGAAGCTGGCGGGCTGATGCCGCTGCGGCCGGAGCGCGCGGCGACCGCGCTGCAAGCGGTCGGGCGCCGGATCGGGCCGGCGGTGTGCCTGGCTGCGGCGTTGCTGGCGGCGGGCATGCCCGCCGCGCAGGCGCAGACCGCGGTGCCGGCCGCGCCAACGAATCCACCGGTGGTCGACCTGGAGGCGGTGCTGGTCAGCGGGCGCCAGCCCGGCCCCGGCCTGTGGCAGGTTCGCCGCGGCGACCACGTGCTGTGGATCCTCGGCACGGTGTCGCCGCTGCCCCGGCGCATGCAGTGGGAATCGGGCGAAGTGGAGCGGGTGATCGCCGAATCGCAACAGGTGATTGCGGCGCCGACGGTGACGCTGCATTCGAACCTGGGCATGTTCCGCACCATGTTGCTGCTGCCGTCATTGCTCAAGGCGCGGCGCAATCCCGACGACCGCACGTTGCAGGAAGTCCTGCCGCCCGAGCTGTACGCGCGCTGGCTGCCGCTGAAGGCGCGCTACCTGGGCCGCGACGGCGGCGTGGAACGCTGGCGGCCGGTGTTCGCCGCACAGGAACTGTACGAAGCGGCGATGCGCAAGTCCGGCCTGGTCCTGGGCAGCGTCGTGCAGCCGGTGGTCGAGCGCGCGGCCAAACGCGCCAAGGTGCCGATCGTGCCTGTGGTGGTCGAGGTGAGCGTGCCCGACGCCAAGCACGCGCTGCAGGAATTCCGTGCGACGTCGCTCAACGACAACACCTGCTTTGCGCGCACGCTGCAGGTCATCGACCGCGACCTGGAGACGATGCGCCAGCGCGCCAACGCCTGGGCCATCGGCGATCTGGACACGCTGGCCACGCTGCCCGGCAACGATCAGTACCGGGTCTGCCTGGACGCGGTCGGCGAAGCGGCGATCGCGCGCAAGCTCGGCCTGGGCGACGTGCGCCAGCGTGCGCAGGCGGCGTGGCTGCAGGCGGCCGAGCGGGCGCTGGCGCAGCACCGCTCCAGTTTCGCGGTGCTGCCGATGCGGACCTTGCAGGAACCCGGCGGGCCGCTGGATCGGCTGCGCGCCCGCGGCGACGAGGTGATCGCGCCCTAGGGCGCGTCATCTGGGAGGGATGGGCCGCCCTGGCGTGCGCGCGGTGTCGGGACGCGTGCGGACCGCCTGCGTCGCGTCGCGCAGCAGTCAGTGCAGCAGCGCTCGCGGTGACCGCCGCCGTCAGCCCGCGGCGGTGCGCGGCGCGGTGCCGCTGGCGGCCAGCTGCGGCCAGCGCGCCAGCACCGCGGCGCGGATGCCGGCGGCGTCGATGCCGGCTTCGGCCAGCAACTGCTCGCGGCTGGCGTGATGCTGGAACGCGTCGGGCAGACCCAGGTGCAGGATCGGGCGCAGCACGCCCTCGGCATTGAACAGTTCGGCCACGCCGGCGCCGGCGCCGCCGGCCACCACGTTGTCCTCGATGGTCACGAAGCCGTCGTGGCTCTGCGCCAGTTCCAGCAGCAGCGTCCGGTCCAGCGGCTTGACGAAGCGCATGTTGACCACGCTCAGGCCCAGTTCGCGGCCGACCTGTTCGGCCGCCGCCAGGGTCGCGCCGAACGCCAGCAACGCCACCGTGTGGCCCTGCGCGCGCAGCTGCGCCTTGCCGATCGGCAGGGGCTCCAGCGTGTCGCCCGGGGCGACCCCGGGGCCGGTGCCGCGCGGGTAGCGCACCGCGGCCGGGCCGCGGTGGCGCAGGCCGGTGCTGAGCAGTTGCCGGCATTCGGCTTCGTCGGCCGGCGCCATCACCACCAGGTGCGGCACGCAGCGCAGGAAACTCAAGTCCAGGTTGCCGGCGTGGGTGGCCCCGTCCGGGCCGACCACGCCGCCGCGGTCGATCGCGAACAGCACGTCGAGCTGCTGCAGCGCCACGTCGTGCACCAGTTGGTCGTAGCCGCGCTGCAGGAAGGTGGAGTAGATCGCCACCACCGGCTTGGCGCCGTGCACGGCCATGCCCGCGGCCAGGGTCACCGCATGCTGCTCGGCGATCGCCACGTCGAAGTAGCGCTGCGGGTACTCCTTGCTGAAGCGCACCAGGCCTGAGCCTTCGCGCATCGCCGGGGTGATCGCCAGCAGCGCCGGTTCGGCCGCGGCCATGTCGCAGATCCAGTCGCCGAACACGTCGGTGTAGGTCGGGGCCTTGGCGCCCGGCTTGGGCACCAGGCCCTTGCTCGGGTCGAACGGGCCGACCGCGTGGTAGCCGATCTGGTCGCCCTCGGCCAGCTCGTAGCCCTTGCCCTTGGTGGTGATGACGTGCAGCAACTGCGGACCCTTCAGGGTCTTGAGCGTCTTCAGCGCGCCGAGCAGCGCCGGCAGGTCGTGGCCGTCGATCGGGCCGGTGTAGTGGAAGCCCATTTCCTCGAACAGCGTGGACGGCACGAACATGCCCTTCCAGTGCTCTTCCCAGCGCCGCACGAAGCGCGCGGTGGGGTTGCTCTTCTTGTCGCCGAGGATCTTCTTGCCGCCCTCGCGGATGGCGTTGAGGGTCTTGCTGCCGCTCATCCGCCCCAGCATCTTGGTGACCCCGCCGACCGCCTCGGAGATCGACATGCGGTTGTCGTTGAGGATCACCAGCAGGTTCGGTTCCGGGTCCATGCCGCCGGCGTGGTTCAGTGCCTCGTAGGCCATGCCGGCGGTCATCGCGCCGTCGCCGATCACCGCCACCACCTTGCGCTCATCGCCGCTGCGCTGCAGCGCCACCGCCATGCCCAGCGCGGCCGAGATCGAGGTGGAGGAATGGCCGACGCCGAAGGTGTCGTATTCGCTTTCCTCGCGCTTGGGGAACGGCGCCACGCCATCGGCCTGCTTGACCGTGTGGATGCGGTCGCGGCGCCCGGTGAGGATCTTGTGCGGGTAGGTCTGGTGGCCGACGTCCCAGACCAGCTGATCGACCGGCGTGTCGTACAGGTAGTGCAGGGCCACGGTGAGTTCGATCACGCCCAGTCCGGCGCCGAAATGGCCGCCGCTCTTGCCGACGCACTCGATCAGGAAGGCGCGCAGTTCCTCGGCGATGGCCGGCAGCTCCGCTTCATCGAAGCAACGCAGTTCGGCCGGGACCTGGATGCGCGAGAGGCGCGGATAGCGGGTGGGATCGATCATCGGAATGGAGGTTCAGCGGACCTGTCATTTTCCTCTCCATTCCGGGCACGCGCAATCAACCCGTTCAGTCGCGGGCGCAGGGATGGCCTGTTTCGGCCGGGGTGCGGCAATCCGTCGCAGCGGGCGTGAGGGCGGCGTGACGCCGCGCGGCTAGCGCGACAGCTTGGAGCGCTTCGGCAACTGCGCCTTCAGGAACGACATCTGGTCGGCCAGGATGTTGCGGTTGGACAGGATCAGGTGCTCGATCCAGCTCGGCCGGTACGGTACCGCCAGCAGCGGCATCGACGCCTGCTGCGGGGTGCGGTTGCCCTTGCGCGAATTGCAGTGGAAGCACGCGGTGACCACGTTCTCCCAGGTGTCGCGGCCGCCCTTGGACACCGGCAGCACGTGGTCGCGGGTCAGGTGCGGGCGGCTGAACTGCTGGCCGCAGTACAGGCACAACTGCGCGTCGCGGGCGAACAGCGCGGTGTTGGTCAGGGTCGGGGTGGGGTCGAGCGCGCGCGCGTGCGCATGGCCGCGCGCGGCGATGATCGGATGCAGCTCCAGCACGCTGCGCTCGCCGCTGGCGCGGCAGATGCCGCCGTGGATGTGCAGGCACGGCTCGCCCAGGGTCCAGGCGACCGCGCCGCGCGCGTACAGGCAGGCGGCATCCTGCCAGTTGATCCAGTCCAGCACGCGGCCGTGCGCGTCCAGCGACAGCAGCCGGACCGAAGGCAGGTGGGAAGGGGACGCCGCAGGCGACGGGACCGCGGCCGAGGCGCCGCAGGCCCCGGTATCGATCAGACCAAGCGTTGTTGTGTCTGTCTCCATCGGGAAGACAGCTTATACCCGATTGGTGACGGTTTGTGTATCGGCCCGCGGCGCGCCGTGCAACCCCGACACGGTGTGCGTGCCGGGGCGGCGTTCGGACGTGAATGTGCGCCTCAGAACTGCGCGTCGGCCAGCGCCATCAGCGGCGCGGCGCCGCTGTCGATGGCCGCGGCGTGGGTCAGCATGCGCGGCAGCAGGCGGGCGTAGTAGAAGCGCGCGGTCTCGCGCTTGGACTGCTTGAACGCCTCGCCGTGCGCCGAGGCCTCGGCCGCGGCGACGCTGCGCGCCCACCAGTAGGCCAGCACCACGTAGCCGGAATAGAACACGTAGTCGTAGCTGGCCGCGCCCAGCTCCTCGGGATTGCCGGCGGCGCGCTGCAGGACGCGCTTGGTCAGCGCCGCCCACTCGGCGGCCTTTTCGCGCAGCGGCGCGACGAATTCGGCCACCGCCGGGTTGTCGGCGTGCTCGCTCAGGAACGCCTCGATCTGCGCCAGGAACAGCTTCAGCCCGGCGCCCTGGCTGGCCGCGGTCTTGCGCCCGATCAGGTCCAGCGCCTGGATGCCGGTGGTGCCTTCATAGAGGGTGGTGATGCGCGCGTCGCGGGCCAGTTGCTCCATGCCGTGCTCGTGGATGTAGCCGTGGCCGCCGAAGCACTGCAGTGCGTGGTAGGTGTTCTCCACCGCCCACTCGGTCTGGCAGGCCTTGGAGATCGGGGTGAGGAAGCTGACCAGCACGTCGGCCTGCTCGCGTTCGGCCGGGTCCTGCGCGCTGTGCGCGATGTCGATCAGGGTGGCGGCATGCAGCGCCAGCAGGCGGCTGCCTTCGGTCAGCGCCTTCACCGTCAGCAGCATGCGGCGCACGTCCGGATGCACCAGGATCGGGTCGGCCGGCTTCTCCGGCAGCTTGGCGCCGCTGAGCGAACGCGACTGCAGGCGCTCGCGGGCGTAGCGCAGCGCGTTCTGGTAGGCGCGCTCGGACAGGCCGATGCCCTGCAGGCCCACGCCCAGGCGCGCGGTGTTCATCATAGTGAACATCGCCTGCAGGCCCTTGTGCGGCTGTCCGACCAGGTAGCCCTCGGCGCCGTCGAAGTTCATCACGCAGGTGGCCGAGCCGTGGATGCCCATCTTGTGCTCCAGCGAGCCGCAGCGCAGCGCGTTGCGCTCGCCGACGCTGCCGTCGCGGGCGACCTTGAACTTGGGCACCACCAGCAGCGAGATGCCCTTGGCCCCGGCCGGCGCGTCCGGCAGCCGCGCCAGTACCAGGTGCACGATGTTGTCGGTGAAGTCGTGCTCGCCGGCGGTGATGAAGATCTTGGTGCCGCTGACCGACCAGCTGCCGTCGGCGTTGGGCTCGGCGCGGGTCTTGAGCAGGCCCAGGTCGGTGCCGCAGTGCGGCTCGGTCAGGCACATGGTGCCGGTCCAGCGGCCGTCCACCAGCGGCTTCAGGAACACCTCCTGCTGCCAGGCCTCGCCGTGCTGCTTGAGCGCCTCGACCGCGCCGTGCGACAGCAGCGGGAAGTTGCCCCAGGCCAGGTTGGCGGCGTTGACCATCTCGTTGAGCGGCACGCCCAGGGTGTGCGGCAGGCCCTGGCCGCCGAACTCGGCGGCGGCGGTCAGCCCGGTCCAGCCGCCCTCGGCGAACTGTCGGTAGGCCTCGCGGAAGCCGGGCGCGGTGGTCACCGCGCCGGTGGCCTTGTCCAGGGTGCAGCCGTGCTCGTCGCCGACCCGGTTCAGCGGCGCCAGCACCGTGCCGGTGAAGCGCGCCGCTTCCTCCAGCACCGCGTCGATCAGTTCGGCGTTGGCGTCGGCATGGCCCAGGCGGGCGAACAGCGCCTCCACCTGCAGCACGTCGTGCAGTGCGAAGCGGAGATCGGTCAACGGGGCTTGATAGGTGCTCATGCGATCGCTCGTGACGGGGCCGCGGCGCGGCCGAGGTCGCCAGGATACTATGGCGTATGGAGTGTGCGCAGCCGCGGCGAAGGCGCGGGCGCGCGGCGTCGTTCAGTCGAGCAGGCCGTGGCG
Organism: Xanthomonas sp. NCPPB 901; assembly: GCF_056725085.1. Lineage (NCBI taxonomy): Bacteria > Pseudomonadati > Pseudomonadota > Gammaproteobacteria > Lysobacterales > Lysobacteraceae > Xanthomonas > Xanthomonas sp. NCPPB 901. The sequence continues at coordinate 2,023,470 of NZ_CM161511.1, forward strand.
GACCGCGTAGCGCACCAGTTCGGCGGTATTGCGCATGCCCAGCTTGTTGAGCACGCGGAAACGGTGGTTCTCGGCGGTCTTGACGCTGATCTGCAGCACCCGCGCGATCTCCTTGGTGGTGCGACCCTCCACGATCAGGTGGAACACCTCGCGTTCGCGCGCGGTCAGGCTGCGGTAGGGGTCCTGCGGCAGCGCCTGCGGCTGCTGCATCTGCGTCACCAGCGCTTGCGCGGCCTGCGGCGAGAAGTGGCCGCGGCCGGCGTGCAGGTTGCGCACCGCGGCGATCAGGTCGGCGCTGGCGCTGTCCTTGAGCAGGTAGCCGGAGGCGCCGGCGCGCACCGCGTGCAGCACGTACTCGTGTTCCTCGTGCATGGTCAGCACCAGGATCCGCGCCAGCGGCACGGTCTCGCACAGCCGCCGGACCACGTCGATGCCGTTGAGCCGCGGCATGGAGATGTCCACGATCGCCACGTCCGGGCGGGTCGCCTCGGCCTTGGCCAGCGCCTCGATGCCGTCGGCGGCCTGCGCCACCACCTGGATGCCGGCGACGGCGTCGAGCACGGCGACCAGGCTTTCGCGCACCAGGGTGTGGTCGTCGGCGATGAGGACACGGATCGGCGCGGTCATGCCGGTCCGCTCCCGTGGCGTTGGCCGGGGGCGGCGGGAGGCCGCCGTCGCGGGGCCGGTCGCGGCGTGTGCAGCGCCGCGCGGGCGTCGGAATGGGGCAGGGCGGGCGCGTTCAATCGGCCTCCAGCGGAACCCGGATCTGCACGCAGCAGCCCTCGCCCGGGGACGATTGCAGGCGCAGGCTGCCGCCGCTCAGGCGTAGGCGTTCGCGCAGGCCGCTCAGGCCGCTGCCGCCGGCGGTCAGCGCCCGCTGCGGATCGCAGCCGCGGCCGTCGTCGAGCACCTGCAGGTGCGCCCAGCCGTCGCGGGCGACCAGCCGCAGCAGCACCGATTGCGCGCCCGAGTGCTTCAGCGCATTGGTCAGCGCCTCCTGCGCGCTGCGGAACAGCAGGGTCTGCAGCGCTTCGTCCAGCGCCGGCAGCGGCCCGATCTCCACCGCCACCGGGGTGGCGCCGGCGGCGGACTGGCTGCGGCCCAGCCAGCCGAGCGCGGCCTCCAGTCCCAGGTCGTCGAGAATCGGCGGGCGCAGCAGCCGCGACATCTGCCGGGTGTCCTCCAGCGCCTGCGTGCACAGGTGGATGGCGTCCTCCAGCGGCGCGCGCAGCGCCGCATCGGCGCCGCCGAGCGCCGCGCCGAGCTGCGCCAGCCGGTGCTTGAGCACGGTCAGGTTCTGGCCGACGCCATCGTGCAGCTCGCGCGCCAGGCGCCGGCGCTCGTCCTCCTGGACCTTGACCACGGCGCGGCCGAGGCGGCGGAACTCGCGTTCGTTGGCTTCCAGGCGCTGCAGCAGCAGGCGGTAGCGTTCGGCGGCGGTCGTGGCGGCCTCGCTCATGGGGTGGTTCCTGCGCGCGCGACATCTGAACCGCTGGCGGCCTGCGCGGCGGCGCGGCGGGCACGTTGCGCGGCATCGGCGTCGCCGAGCGCCTGCAGGCGCTGCGCGGCCTGGGTGTGCAGCGCCGCGGCGAACAGCGGAGTGCCGCGCAGCAGCAGGGCCTGCGCCTGCGCGTAGCGCGCCGCCACCTGGTCGGCCGCGCCATAGCGCAGCGCCTGCTGCAGAAAGCGCAGGCGCAGCCCGGCATTGCCCAGGCGCGCGACGTCGCCCTCCAGCGCGGCCAGGGCGGGTTCGTCGTGCGCCGCCTGCACCTGCACCTGCAGTTGCAGCAGGCGGGTGCCGCTGGCGCGCGCCAGCGCCTCGGCCTGGCGCAGCGCGGTGGCGGCCGCGGCGCTGTCGCCGTCGCGTTCGGCCAGTTGCGCCTGCAGCAGCGCGGCGCTGGCGCGCTGTTCGCTGGACACCGAGGCGGGCGCTTGCCGCTGCACCTGCTGCAGCGCCAGCCGTGCCTGCGCCCGGTCGTCCAATGCCAGCCACACTTGCGCGCGCAGCAGGGCGATGTCGGTCTGGCCGCGCTGGTCGCGGCTCTGCTGGAACAGCCGTTGCGCCTGGTCCAGTTCGGTCAGCGCCACCCCGCGCTGGCCTTGCCAGAACGCCAGTTCGGCCAGGTTGCGCCGGCTCACCGCCACCTCCTCGAGCATCTGGTGGCGCTCGGCCTCGCGCAGCGCCTGGGTCAGCAGGGTATGCGCCTGCGTCCAGTGGCCGCGCGCGGTGGCCAGCAGGCCGAGATTCTGCGCGGTGCGCACGCGGCCGGTGGCGTCGTTGAGGTCGGCATAGGCGCGCGCGGCCTGTTCCCAGAACGCCTGGGCGCTGTCCAGGTCGCCCAACTGGAAATGCGCGAAACCGATGTTGTTGAGGGTCTCGGCCACGCCGAGCGCATCGCCGAGCGCGCGCCAGGCCGACAGCGCGCCGCGGAACGCCTGCAGCGCCTGCGGGTAGTCGCCGCGCTCCTCGGCCAGCAGGCCGAGTTCGTTGGCGGCCGCGGCCTGGCCGTTGCGGTCGCCCAGTTCGGTGTACAGCGCCTGCGCCTGGCGCAGGTGCTGTTCGGCCTCGGCGAAGGCGCCGCCGATGCTGAGGGTGCCGGCCAGGTTGCGCAGGCTGGTGGCGACGCCGCGGCGATTGCCGACCTGCCGGCGCAGCTCCACGGCGCGCAGGTATTGCGCCTGCGCCTGCTGCGCCAGACCGAGGCGGCCGTAGCCCACGCCCAGTGCGTTCACCGTCTCCGCTTCGCCATAGAGGTCGCGCCCGCGGCGGAACAGCAGCTGCGCGCGCAGCAGGTCGTCGTCCACCGCGGTGGCGGCGTTGCCGCTGAGGATCGCCAGCTTGCCCAGCGCCAGCCACAGCCGCGGATCGTCGGGATCGCGCTGCGCCAGCGCGCGCAACCGGCCGCGCGCCGTGTCCAGGTGGCCGGCCTGCGCCTGGATGCGCGCGTACTGCAGTTGCACCACGCTGTCGTCGGGCCGGGCCGTGGCCAGCGCCTGCCAGGCGCGGTCGGCGGCGGCGAGATCGTCTTCGGCTTCCAGGCGCAGCGCCGCCAGCAGCGCCAGGGTGCGCGGCCGCGCCGGCGCTGCGGGCACGGGCGCGCTCAACGCCTCGTGTGCCTTCTGTTCCTCGCCGATGGCCTGCGCCGCCGTCACCTCGGCCAGGCGCAGCGGCGCGGAGTGCGGGGCCTGCGCGCTGGCCGCGGCGAACTGCTGCAGCGCCTGCGCGCTGTCGTCGTGCTGCTGCGCCGCCAGGCCGCGCGCGTAGGCCTGCAGCGCGGCGGGCGCGGGGAGGTCGTCGGGCAGGGCGGTGCCATCGCGAAGCAGTGCCCTGGACGCGATCGGCAACCAGGCGGCATAGGCCGCGGCCGGATCGGCGGCGACCGGCCCGTCCAGGCGTTGCGGCGCGCCGCTGGCCGGAGACAGCAGCGCCTGCAGGCGCCAGCCGGCGCCCTGGCGTTGCAGGCTCGGCTGCAGCACGCGTTGCGCCGAGGCGAGCCGGCGCAGCGCCGCCACGTCCAACGGCGCCTGGCCGGTGGGGTCGTACTGGCGCAGCGCCTGGCGGGTGCGTTCGTCGTCGACCACGGTCAGCGTTTCGCCGAGGCTGCCGCGCAACCAGGCGCCGAGCGCCAGGCGTTGTTCGGCGCTGGCCGGATCGCCGGCCAGCGGAAGGACCAGCAGGCGCGGCAGCGGTTGCACCGCGGCCACCGGCGGCGGCGTGCTGGCGCGTTGCGCGTGCCATTGCCAGGCGCCGGCGCCGAGCAGGGCGGCGCCGGCCAGGGTCGCGGCCAGGCCCAGCCCGATCCGGCGCCAGCGCCGGCGATCGCGCGGCAGTTGCCGCCGCTCGATCGCCGCGATCACCTCGCCGGCGTGCTGCAGCCGGTCGCGCGGCTGCGGGCGCAGCAGCCGCTGCAGCAGCCGCACCAGCCAGGCCGGCGCGTCGGCGCGCAGCCGGTCCACCGGCGGCGGCTCGCGCAGCATGCGTTGGGCCAGGGTCTCGGACAGGGTGCCGCCGGCGAACGGCACCTGCCCGGCGAGCATTTCGTACAGGATCAGGCCCAGCGTATAGAGGTCGCTACGCGGGTCGAGCGGATCGCCGCGCGCCTGTTCCGGCGACAGGTAGGCGGGCGTGCCGATGACGTTGCCGAGGGTCGCGCCGAGGCCGCTGCTGGCCATCGAACAGGCCACGCCGAAGTCGCTGATCAGCGCATCGCCGCCGCGCTGCAGCAGGATGTTGGCCGGCTTCAGGTCGCGGTGCACGACGCCGCGCGCATGCGCCGCCTGCAGGCCGCGGGCGATGTCGCCGGCGATGCGCAGGGCGCTGTCCAGGTCCAGCCGTTCCTCGCGCTGCAGCCGCGCCTCCAGCGACTCGCCATCCACGTAGTCCATGCTGATCAGCCAACGCCCGGCGTGTTCGGCCAGGTCGTGGATCCGCACCACGTGCGGGCTGGAGACCTGCCGCGCCAGCAGCAGTTCCTGGCGGAAGCGGGCGAACGCCTGCGGCCGCTGCGCCAGTTCCGGGCGCAGCAGCTTGACCGCCACGTCGATGCCCAGCGCCTGGTCGTGGGCCAGGTACACCAGGCCCATGCCGCCGATGCCGAGCAGGCGCTCGATGCGGAAGCGGCCGGCCAGCACGTCGCCCGTGGCCAGGCTTTCCTGCGCGTACAGGCCGGTGGACGTGGCGGCGTCGCTCATGCCGGCCCGGGTTCCGCGCCGGCGTCGCGCAGCGCCTGGCGCGCGGCGATCCACAGCGCCGCGCGCTCGCAGAAGGCCTCGAGCAACTGCATGTCCAGCGCGCCGATGGCGCTGCCGGCGCGGCGGCTGTCGGCATAGATCGCACCGATCACGCGCGCGCCGTCGCGTAGCGGCAGGCACAGCACGGTGCGCAGGTCGGCGGCGCAGACCGAGGCGCGCTCGGCCAGCCACGGCACGCCGCCGACGTCGTGGGCCACGGTGGCCTGGCCGTGGCGCAGGGCGCGCTGCAGGGCTCCTTCGCTGCCGGCCAGACCGCGCTGCAGCGGCAGCGGCCCGGTGCCGTGGCTGGCCGCGACGCGCTGGCCCTGGGGCTCGGCCAGGACCAGCACGCCGCGTTCGGCCTGGGCCAGTTCGACCACCGCCTCCAGGCTGGCGCCGAGCAGGTCGTCGAGTCCGCCGAGCTGGGCCAGGCCCTGGGTGAGTGCGGTGGCGCGGTCGCAGCGGGCGCGCTGGCGGTGTTCGGCCAGTTCGGCGTCGGCCGCGCTGAGCGGAGCGAACTCGGCGTAGATATCGCCGAAGCGCAGCCAGGTCGCCGTCTCCAGCGCGATCGGCGCGGCCACGCGCACCCCGTCGCGGAAGCTGCCGTTCTTGCTGCCCAGGTCGTGCAACTGCCAGTGGCCGTCGGCCTGTGGCTGCAGTTGCGCGTGCCAGCGCGACACGGAGGGGTGTTGCAGCGCCAGCGCGTTGTCCGCGGCACGGCCGATCGCCAGGGTCTGCCCGGCGGCGAGCAGCAGCGTCGGTGCCGGCGCGTCGGGCAGGTAGGCGGTCAGGCGCGCGGGCATTGCGGGATGTCCTCCGTCGCGGCGCGCGTGGCCGGTCCAGCCGCGCTCAAGGCGCGTAGAGACGTTGGTAGTCGATGGAGAAGCGTAGCGTCGCGGCGCCGGCCAGCAGTTCGCCTGCGGGATTGCCCACGCTCATGCCGGCGTGCCAGGTCTGCGCGATGCCTTGGCCGGCGCGCGCCGACACCTGCTCGCGGAACCCGTCCAGCGCCACCGTGGCGGCGCTGTAGTCGGTGTTGGCCAGTGCGCTCTGCACGCTGTCCAGCAGGGGCGTCAGCGGCGCCGCCTCGCTGGCGGGCAACTGTGCCACCAGCGCCCGCAGGCGGCTCAGCTTGGTGGCCACCACGTTGGCGGTCGGGCGCAGGTCGTGGAGCACGATGAACTGCGAGAAGCCGCCGGTGGTGCCGCGGGCGCGGACGCTGCCGGGGGCGATCTCGTCGGTGATGTCGCGGAAATCGCCGCCCTCCGGTGCCTTGAACAGGCGCAGGGTGCTGCCGGCGGTGTAGGTCAGTGCATGCGTGTGCAGTTCGACATGCACGATCCGTCGGAACGACAGGCCGCCGCTCGGCGGCGGCGCCACCGTGATCAACAGCGGCAGCTGCGACGGCACCTGGCCGGCCTGCGCGTCGGGCAGGCGCGGCAGCAGCGCGGTGACCTGGGCCGGGCTCAGCAGTTCCGCGCTCAGGCCCAGATTGCCCGGGCTGAGGTCGCTGACGCTGTCGAACTCCAGCGTCAGCTCCGCCAGCGGGTGCGGGCCGGCGCCGATCGCCGCCGTCGCCACATTGCCGCTCACGTCCACCTGCACCGGCAGCGGTTGCGCGGCGAGCCCGCCGGACGCCGCCACGGCGCAGAGCAGCAGGCAAACTCTTGCGAACATCGTGTGCATCTGAAACGTGTGCATCTGAAACCCCCTGTTGCATGTGCCGACGCCGCGCACCGCAGCCGCGTCCCTCCCGGCACCGCGGCGCGGCAGCTGCCTTCGTCCCGATCATACCGATCCGTTCGCGCGATGCACGCGGTCCTGGGTGTTTCCACTCATACCCACTAGGGGCGATCCCGGATAGGCGCCGCCGCGCCGCCGGTTCAGTCTGCAGTCACCCACCCGTCATGGGCCACCAACCGGAGATTCCAGATGTCCATCCGTCGTCCCGCACTCGCCATCGGCATCTGCGCCGTCCTCGCCAGCGGCGTCTTCGCCGGCGGCAAGGCCGAAGCCGCCGCACATCTTGACAGCCTGCTGGAGTCCAAGCTGGCCAACGCGCCGCTGACCGACGAGCTGGAGATCGTCATCACCTACAAGCAGTCCAAGCCGGTCTCGGCGGCGCAGCTGACGGTCCTGCACGACCTGGGCATCACCCGTGGCGTCAGCATGCAGACCCTGCCGATCGCCGGTGCGCTGGCCACGCCGGAGGAGATCCTGGCACTGGCCGAGCGCGACGACGTCGCCTCGATCTACTACAACGCGCCGCTGCGCTATTTCAACCAGGAGGCCCGCGAGGCCACCGGCGTCAACCGCGCGCAAAGCCATCCGGGCGATTTCGGCCGCACCGTGCCGTTCACCGGCCGCGGCGTCGGCGTGCTGATCAACGACTCGGGCATCGACGCCACCCATCGCGACCTCGCCTACGGCGACCGCGTGGTGCAGAACGTGCTGGCCAACACCAATCTCCACAATCTGGATTCCATGCTGCCGGTCACCTACCTGGAGGGCGTGCCGAATACCGACGCCGGCTCCGGCCACGGCACCCACTGCGCCGGCACGGTCGGCGGCAACGGCGCCCAGTCCGGCGGTACCTACCGCGGCGTGGCGACCGGCGCCAGCCTGGTCGGCTACGGTTCCAGCGGCGTGCTGCTGATCCTGGACGCGGTCGGCGGCCTGGATTACGCGGCCTCGCACCAGCACAGCTTCAAGGATCCGATCCGCGTCACCAGCAATTCCTGGGGCACGTCCGGCAAGTTCGACCCGGCGGACCCGGTCAACGTGGCGACCTACGAACTGTACAAGCGCGGCATCGTCAGCGTGTTCGCCGCCGGCAACGACGGTCCCAAGGAAGACACCCACAATCCGTACGCGCAGGCGCCGTGGGTGATCTCGGTCGCCGCCGGCAACAAGGACGGCACCCTGGCCGACTTCTCCTCGCGTGGCAAGGCCGGCGAGCGCGACACCTTCACCACCGCCGACGGCAAGACCTGGACCCACATCAACGAGCCCAGCATCACCGCGCCGGGCGTGGACATCATCTCCACCCGTGCCTCCACCGGCCTGTTGCCGCCGCTGGCGGCGCAGAAGGACGCCAAGCTGATCGCGGCGACCCAGTTGCCGTTCTACACCACCATGAGCGGCACCTCGATGGCCACGCCGCACGTGGCCGGCGTGGTGGCGCTGCTGCTGGAGGCGAATCCGAACCTGACCCCGGACCAGGTCAAGGACCTGATCGAACGCACCGCGACCAAGATGCCTGGACGCGCCTCCTGGGAAGTCGGCGGCGGTTATCTCAACGCCTACTCGGCGCTGCTCGAGGCCAGCAAGAAGTAATCCGGGCCGGGCGGACGCCGACGTCCGCCCGCGCTACCGCGCAAGTGCAACCGCGCGTGATGCCTGCGCTTGCGCTGTAGTCGGTGCGCCGTCCTTGGCCGACGGCGTGCAGCTCCACCCGCATGACTGGCGTCGTCGACGCCCTCGCGGCTGCCTTCGATCACGCTGTCGGTGTGGGGCAGCGCAATCGGCCGGCCGCCGCGGTCCCCCCGTGCTGGGGCGTGCGGGGTTCCAGCGTTCCCGGAATGGCGTTCGGGAATCGGTGGGGCCCCGCACGTCCCGCATTCTTTTTTGCGTCGCGCTGCGCCGCATGCCTCGGACCGGCCGGTCGCCGCCGGATCCGGTCTTTCTCGCATGTCGATCACCGCTGCCCGGAACGTGCGCTGTCCGGGTTCCGTTCGCGGTATTCGCTGATCACGCGCCGTGACCCTGCCGCAGGCAGCCGAGCGCTACCGCTCGCCGGGCAAGGGCGGCCAGGCCGTCGTTCAGGGCGTGGCCGCTTGTACCTGCGCAACGGGATGGACGAACAGCGCCCGCTCTCGCCAACGCTGTCGCGTCGCCGAAGCCAACGTTGTCATCGACGCATCGCACGCGACGACACGGCGTGGTGGCATGCCTGCCATGCCGCGCGCGGACCGAGGCAGCGTGTGCCGGCGTCTCCCGGCGTGCGCTGGCGGACCTGTGCCAGGGGCAGTCTCGACCAGGCAAGGTGCCTGAGATGCCTGTGCGCGCCGCCGGTGTTCGGTGGCCACGTCCCCGTGGTGGCTGGGCACGCTCGGCTGAGTGTTTCCACCCGGTCGCGCTGGGTGCGATGCCGGATTGGCCGCGTATCGGGATGGCCGGCACGCTTCGGCCACCGCCCATTACGGGCCTCGACGATCCGGGGATTTTGCAATGTCCATTCGCCGTCCCATTCTTGCCATCGGCATCTGCGCCGTGCTTGCCGGCGCTACATTCGCCGGCGACGCCCTGGCCGCCGCCCATCTGGACCAGTTGCTGGAGGCCAAGCTCGCCGGCGCGCCGGCCAGCGACGAACTGCAGATCGTGATCACCTACGACCAGTCCGGGCCGGTCTCCGCCTCGCAGCTCACCGCGCTGCACGCGCTGGGCATCACCCGCGGGATCACCATGCGCACGCTGCCGATCGCCGGCGCGCTGGCCACGCCGGCGGAGATCCGCGCGCTGGCGCAACGCGACGACGTCGCCTCGATCTACTACAACGCGCCGCTGCGCTACTTCAACAAGGAAGCGCGCGAGCTGACCGGCGTGGACCGCGCGCAGGGCAATCCCGGCGATTTCGGCCGCGCGCTGCCGTACAGCGGCCGCGGCGTCGGGGTGATGATCAACGACTCGGGCATCGATGCCACCCATCGCGATCTGGCCTACGGCACCCGCGTCGTGCAGAACGTGCTGGGCACCACCAACCTGGCCAACGTCGATGCGATGCTGCCGATCACCTATGTGGAGGGCGTGCCCAATACCGACCTCGGCTCCGGCCATGGCACGCATTGCGCCGGCACGGTCGGCGGCACCGGCGCCCAGTCCAACGGCGACTACCGCGGCGTGGCGACCGGCGCCAGCCTGGTCGGCTACGGATCCGGCGCGGTGCTGCTGATCCTGGACGCGGTCGGCGGCCTGGACTATGCGGCCACGCACCAGTTCAGCTTCAAGGATCCGATCCGCGTCACCAGCAACTCTTGGGGCTCGTCCGGCAAGTTCGATCCGCAGAACCCGGTCAACGTCGCCACCTACGCCTTGTACAAGCGCGGCATCGTCAGCGTGTTCGCCGCCGGCAACGACGGCCCCGACGAGGACACGCACAATCCGTACGCGCAGGCGCCGTGGGTGATTTCGGTGGCCGCCGGCGAGAAGGACGGCACGCTGGCCGACTTCTCCTCGCGCGGCAAACGCGGCGAGAGCGGCAGCTTCACCATGGCCGACGGCAAGACCTGGACCTATCTGAACGAGCCGACGATCACCGCACCCGGCGTGGACATCGTCTCCACCCGCGATTCCACCGGCGCGCTGCCGCCGCTGGCCGCGGAAAAGGACAGCAAGCTGATCGCGCCGGCCCAGCTGCCGTTCTACACCACGATGAGCGGCACTTCGATGGCCACGCCGCACGTGGCCGGCATCGTCGCGCTGCTGCTGGAGGCCAATCCGGACCTGACCCCGGACCAGGTCAAGGACCTGCTCGAACGCACCGCCACCAACATCCCCGGCCGCACCTACTGGGAGGCCGGCGCCGGTTACGTGAACGCCTATGCCGCGCTGCTGGAAGCCAGCAAGCAGCGCAGCGGCTTCGGCAAGACGGTCAATGCGCTGCATCCGTTCAACAGCAACGCGCTGGTGCTGCCCGGCGGCAGCCAGCCGTTCGAGGTGCAATTCTCGCCGGTGGGCACGCCGCAGACCCAGGCGTTCACCGTCGGCAAGGACGTCGCCTGGGTCAGCGCCAAGGCCACCATCGACGCCAACACCCAGGCGCTGGTGCTGACCGATCCGGACGGCGTCAGCCACGGCTCGCCGATCGCGCTGCCGCTGCTGGGCAGCACGGTCAGCGTCGGGGCGCCGGGCAAGCCGGGCACCTGGACCATCAGCGTGCGCGGCATCGGATCGATCGGCGGCGTGCAGGTGGCGCCCAAGGGCAGCAACGGCGTGGCGGCCCCGGGCACGGTGCGCGGCACCCTGAGCTTCCTGCTGAGCGGCGGCTACACCGGTCTCAACGACGTGGCCAGCGGCGATCGCGATCGCGGCGCGGTCGAGTACGCGGTCGCCAACCGCTTGATCGACGGCTATGCCGATGGCCTGTTCCGCCCGCAGAATCCGCTCAAGCGCTCGGAGTTGGCGCGCTATCTGGTAATGGGCGCCGGCGTGCGCCAGGCGTTGCCGGCCACGCCCAGCTTCAGCGGGCTCGGTCGCAACGACCCGGCCTATCCGTTCGCCGAGGCGGCGGTGGGCAAGGGCGGGGTGCTGCGCGACCTGCAGCAGAACCAGGCGGCGGTGATGGGGCTGGTCGCGGGCGATTTCCGTCCCAACGATGCCGTCAGCAAGCTGCAGCTGGCGTATTCGCTGGTGCAGGCGCTGGGCCTGCAGACGCAGGCGCTGGCCTTCGACGGCACGCTGTCGGTCAGCTACAACAACCAGCGCCTGCCGATCGAGGACGTGGCGGCGATCCCGAGCAATCTGCGCGGCTACGTGCAGCTGGCGCTGGATGCCGGCATCCTCAACGCGCGCTTCGCGGTGACCCAGGGGCCGCAGGACCTGTCGCCGACCCTGCATGCGTACTTCGATCCCGGCAGCGCGGTGTCGCGCAGCGGCTATGCGGTGATCGCCGGGCGCTTCCTCGGGGTCAATCGGCAGGCCAAGGACTGAGGACCGCGGTCAACGCAACGAGGCCATGCGCGCAGGTGCAACGCCTGCGCCATGGACCGGTGCCCAGCTGCAGGCGCTTGGCACCGGCATCCTAGTAACACGCTGTTTTCACTGCTTCGCGGGTTCCGTCGTTGCAATCGTGGGAGCGGCTTCAGCCGCGACAGGCGTTCCCGGCCAGGCGCGTCGCGACTGAAGCCGCTCCTACACACGCGCCTTGCTCACGCAGGTGCAACGCCTGCGCCGTGACTAGCGTTCCGCTGCAGGCGCTTGGCACCGGCACTTCCAGTAACGCGCTGTTGCCGCGGCTTCGCGGGATCCGTCGTTGCAACCGTAGGAGCGGCTTCAGCCGCGACGGTTTACCGGGAATGCCCGTCGCGGCTGAAGCCGCTTCTACGGGACGCGTCCTGGCGATAGTAGCGGTACCCTGAAGCCGCGCCTGCACACGCGCCTTCCCTGATGATGGGAAGCGCGCATGGGCGCCGCATCAGTCCTGCCGCGGATGCACGCTGACCGTGGCGGTCATGCCGGCAGCGAGCAGGGTGCCCTGCGGCACGCTGGCCGGGTCGATGCGGATGCGTACCGGCACGCGCTGCGCCAGGCGGATCCAGTTGAAGGTGGGGCTGACGTCGGCCAGCAGCGAGCTGCCGGTGGGGTTGTCGCTGTCGGCGATGCCGCGGGCGATGCCCTCGACCTGGCCGTGCAGCATCACGCCACCGCTCATCAGGCGGATGTCGGCGCGGTCGCCGACATGGACGCGCGGCAGCTTGGTCTCCTCGAAGTAGCCGTAGATCCACATCGCGTCGTCGCGCACCAGCGCCAGGCGGGCGCCGCCGGCCTGGGCGTAGTCGCCCACGCGCACGTCCAGATTGGTGATGTAGCCGTCGGCGGTGGCGCGGACCTGGGTGCGCTGCAGATCCAGCTCGGCCAGGTCGAGCGCGGCCTGCGCCTGCTCCACGGTGGCCACCGCCTGCGCCTGCGCCGCGGTGGCTTGCCCGCGCAGTGCCGCGCTGCGGTGCACGTCGGCCTGGGCCGAACGCGCGGTGGCTTCGGCGTCCGAGCGCGCTTCGGCCGAGATCACCGCCGCGGCGCGCGCGCGCCGTTCGGCCTGGGCGCGGCGCATCTGGAACTCGGCTTCGCTGGCCGCCTGGGTGGCCGCCGCCGCCGACAGACTGGCGCCGGCCGCGCGTGCCTGCGCCTGCGCGACCGCGAGGTTGGCGCGGGCCTTCTCCAGGGCCAGTTCGTAGCGCTTGCGGTCCACGCTGAACAACAGGTCGCCGCGCTTGACGTGCTGGTTGTCGCGCACCGCCACCGCATCGACCAGGCCGGAGACGTCCGGCGCGATCCGCACCACTTCCGCGCGAACGCGGCCGTCGCGGGTCCAGGGCGAGAGCATGTAATGGCGCCACAGCGCATGCGCCAGCAGGGCGGCGACCAGCACCACGATGGCGGTCAGGGCGAAACGGATCAGGGCAGGGGTCTTCATGGCGGGACTCAGGGAAGAAGAAGCAGGCCGAGCGCGGCGAACGCGCCCACGTAGAGGGCCAGACGGAACAGGGCCGGATGCCAGGCATAGCGGTACAGGCCGGCGCGGCCGGCGACCGCGTCCAGCGCCCAGGCGACCAGCAGCAGGGCGGCCGCCACCAGCAGCAGGCCGGGCACATAGACGCCGGCGATCGACACTTCAGCGGGCAGCTGCATCGCTGGCTCCTGACGAGGTAGGGGAAGGGGCGGAGTCGCCGGCGAGGGCGGCGAGGACGGAGTCGGCGTCGAGCAATGCGCTGCGTACCAGGTGCAGATGTTCGCGGGTCGGTTTCCAGCGCAGCGGCACCTCGCCGTTCGGGCAACTGGCTGCCAGCGCGGCCTCGACGCGCTGCAGCGCCACGCGATGCCGCTCCGGCGATGGCGTCTGATACAACTGGGCCATGGCCTGCACCACCGCATCCACCGCCGACGCCAGCTCCGCCGGCAGCGCGCCGGCGTCGGCATCGTGGCGCAGATCGACCAGGACGCGGCAGGTCTCGTGCACCGCCAGCGCCCAGCCGAGCAATTCGCGCATTTCGTCGCTGTCGGCCGGCGTGTGCGCCACGATCTGCTGGAACAGGTCGCGATTGACGCTCTCCAACTGCAACGCCAGTCCCGGCAACGGCGCGCGCGCCGCCAGCACCGTCTGCCGCCGCAACCGCTCCAGCAGGCGCCGGCGCTGCCACGGGGTGCCGATCACCGGCGGCAGGAGGAGGAACGCGGCCCACACGGCCAGCGACCCCAACAGTGTCGGCATCACGTTGTTGAAGGTGGCGCTGGCGTTGAAGGTGGGCGTGGCCTGCACGCCCAGGACCGTGATGAAGGCGAGATTGCCGCCGGTGGCGAAGCCGAACAGCGCTGGTTTCGAAGCCAGATACAGGAGCAGCAGCAGGAACGGCGCCGTGCCCGCTACGAACAGCAAGTACCCGTCCATCTGCGGCAGCACTATCAGTTGGCAGACCACGCCAAGGGTCAGGCCGAACACGAAGCCTTTGAACAGCGAGCGAGCGGCGCTCGGCGCGTTGGCGCTGGAGGACAGGATGGCGTTCAGCGCCGCGGCCATCAGCACCGCGGTGGAGCCGCTGACCCAGCCGGCGTTGAGCCACAGCCAGCAGAGCGACGCCACCAGCAGGGCCGCCCGCAACGCGGTCAGCGCCGCCGCCGCGTAGTCGTTGCCGCGCACGAACACGGCGGTGTCGCCACGGTCCTGCGGCGTGCGCCATTGCTGCGGCGCGGCCAGGGTCGCCTCGGTCGCCACGTAGTCGTGCAGATCGGCGAAGAAACGCCGCAGCAGCGAGACCCCGGTGTCGAAGCTCTCGTGCTGTGCCGCGGCCAGCGGTGCCCGCGCTTCGGCCGCACGCGTCGCCAGCGCATCGCGGCAGGCGGCCAGCTTGCGTGCCGTCGCGGCGGCCCCCTCGCGCCCGCCGCGGTCGCTGAGCGCGGCCTTGAGCGGCCGGTACAGGCCGATCAGCGCCTTGGCCACGTCGGCGGCGCCATTGCGCAGCAAGCGGTTGATGTAATGGTGCAGCGCCTGGAAGCTGGTCGACACTGCCATGAAGCGCTGGTTGAGCAGGCGCAGCCGCCCGCTGCGCGCGCGTGCTTCCGGATCCTCGAACACCACCGAACTGCGCAGGTCCTCGATGGTCACCGCGTCGCGCACGAAGCGCAGGTGCGCCTGCTCCATCGCCTTGCGCGGCAGCTGCCCGCCGGTGGCGTCGCGGACGAAGTCCAGGAAGCCGTCGGAGGCGCGGCGCACGGTGTCGCGCAGGGTCTGGCGCAGCCGGCTGGGAAACACCACGTCGCTGACGATGCCGGTCACCAGCAGCCCCAGCAGCACCTCGGTCACCCGCGCCACCACCAGGTTGAACACGTTCTGCGGCTGGTTCACCGCCGGCAGCGCGATCAGCGCCACGGTGTAGCCGGACAACACGAAGGCGTAGGCCTTGAAGTTGCGGTACAGCAGCGCACCGCCGGTGCAGGCGCCGATCCACAGCGACAGCGCCAGCAGGAACAGGACCGGCTCCTGCGGGAACAGCGCCGCCATGGTCAGCGCCGCGACGCTGCCGATCAGCGTGCCCAGCACCCGATAGAACGCCTTCGCGAAGACCATGCCGGTCTGCCGGTGCATCACCACCACCACGGTGATCATCGCGGTCATCGGCGAGGCCAGATCCAGGCGCAGCGCGATCCACCCGGCCAGATAGATCGACAGCAGGGAGCGCAGCACGAACAGCCAGGCCTCGCCTTCGCCGCGCAGGGCATCGGCCAGCAGCGTGCGCAGGCCCGGCGCGGTCTCGGCGGGCACGGGATTGGGCCGGGGCGCGCTCATGCGGCGTCCTCGACGCCGCGCAGCAAGGCCTTCAGCAGCGTCTGCAACTGCGCCATCGCCGCCGGATCCAGATGCTGGACATAGGCGTCGAGCTGGGCGCACAGCGCCGGGATCAACGCTTCGATCAGGCGCTCGCCGGCGTCGGTCAGGCGCAGCAACAGCATGCGCCGGTCCTCGGCGCTGGGCGTGCGCTGGATCAGGCCCTTGTCGACCAGTTGCGTGGTGAGACGGGTGATGTTGGCGGACTTCTCGCCGGCCGCGTCGCTGAGCTGGGACGGATTCAAGGTCCCGTCCGCGCTGGCGTCGATCATCATCAAGACGTTGTATTCGGCATAGGTCAGGCCGTAGGGCCGCAGCACCTCGTTGCTCTGGTCCAGGCTCAGCTTGTGCAGCAGCTTGATCAGCCGCAGCAGCAGCGCCGCTTCGCGCGGGAAGGGCGGATGCTTGCGCGCGGTCACGTCCAGGCGCTGCTCGGTGGCGGCAAAGCGACTCATGGCCGGCTCGGGTTCTTGTACATATATAGATAATACATTTGTGTATTAATTTTATGGTAATGCTGGCTGAACGCGGTCGGCGCCAGGGACGCAGATGTGAACAGCGCACGCGCGGACGGGCCTGCGCCGAAGCGGCGGCGCGCTAGCGTGCCGAGGGGCAGGTCGAGAAGGTGCCTGTATCCGGTGAAGCGCAGGTCGACGCGCAGGCGCGCGCTGCGCCCCGGAGGCCGGGGCGTCGTGTTAGAGCGAGCGGAGCAGGGGGCGCTTCAGCGCCACCGCGTGGTCAGCGCAGCACGCCGTCCAGGCCGGGCGCCGGCGAGAGCATGTTGCGGGTGTCGATGTCGAAGCTGCGCTGCTTCTTGTCTTCCGGGGTCGCGGCGATGCTGCCCTTGAGGGTGTACTCCAGGCTGCGGCGGCCGGCCAGGGCATCGGCAACGACCAGGCGCGCGCTGGAACTGGGCCGCAGCGCGATGCTCACCACGTCCGCCGTCTCCGGGCCGATCGAGATGCCGGGGGCGGCCTGCAGGCTGCCGGCCGCTTCGCCCCCCACGCCCAGGTCCAGGCGCAGGGTGTCGTAGCGCATCGGGATGCTGCTGTAGTTCTGCAGGCGCAGTTCCACCTTCCAGCTGCCGTCCATGTTGACCGTCAGCTGCTGCACGCTGGCGGCCGGGTCGGACACGCGCCGCACGATGCCGTCGCTGCAGGCGCCGAGCAGGGCGGTGCACAACACGAGCAAGCCGAGGCGGAGCGGGTGACGCATGGGCGGAATCCACGGAAGGGAAGACCGGCGAAGACTACACCACAGCCCCGCATGCCGTGGTAGCGCGGCGCTGGCGGAACCGGCGCGGGCGGACCCGTGCGCCGCGGCGTGTTGGCGGCATGGCCGCCGCCGCGGGAGGCCACCGCGACGCGACGGGCGGCGGAGGCGCTTGTCCTGTCGCCCCGGCCTGGCGCCGAGCGCTCCCGTCATCGGCATGCGACGCCTGACGTGGCTGCGCGATGGCGTCGTCTGCCGATGGTCCGTTCCATCGCCAGCCCTTCGGGTCAGGCCGTCGGTCTATGGGCGCGCCATTAGCCGGGCTGTTGTTCCGTCAGCGTCGCCGATCCTCCTCCATCCTTCCCGAGGCCAGGCAACCCATTGGCCACGCGCGCCCGCGCGTGCCTGAAAGTGTTCGGAATGCACGGGGCAACCTCGTGTTGCTCCAGCGACTGGAGAGCGTCCTCGGCGTTCCGGCCGGCCGCCATCGCCAAGGCGTCCCTGCCATGCGCCGGCCGGATGCCGAGGACGCGGACAGCATCGTGTCGACCCGGGGGCGGGCGCAGTCGGCGCATGCCGCGTCGGGCCGTAGGAAAATTCTGCAACATTGCGCTTGCCCAATCCCGATCACCTCGTTATGATGCGCGTCCTCGCACCGGTACTGCCGCGTTGCGCAGTGGCCGAGTAGCTCAGTTGGTAGAGCAGGGGATTGAAAATCCCCGTGTCGGCGGTTCGATTCCGTCCTCGGCCACCATTTCTTTCAGGGCTTGCAGCAATGCAGGCCCTTTTCTTTTGCCGCTAAGTTTCGCAGCCCCTATAGAGCGTCGTGACGCGGGGCTGGCCGGGCGATCCTGCCATGCGAACGGCCACGGCCGTCGCCATCCGGCGTGCGTGCCGACTTGTGGTGCTATGCAGACTTCCGCATGCGCGTTGCCGTCGTGTCGTATGCGACGGCGATCGCCTGCGCCGGTCGCGTGTGAAGAAGTGTGTCCACGCTGGTAAACAAGTGCAGCCGGTTCACGGTTTTTCGGTGGATCCCGCTCAATCGAAGGCATCGCCTGTCGTAATTACAGGGGCGGGCGATCGGGGGGATCGGCCAATGACCAGCGGATTCGGATGGCGATACGGCAGCGTGGCGCTGCGGTGGGCCATGGCCAGCCGTGGTGTGGCCGCCCCCGTCGACGGGGCCGAGCATGCGGGCGAACAGGGCAACTCCGGTGCCGATGCGCCCTATATCGAACAGGTCGGCGCAGAGTGCGTGCTGGTCAATACGTATCTGCAGCGACGGGCTGGTCGAACGAGTGGTGCTGCGCCGGCCAGTCCGATCCGCAGGCCATGGCCGATCTCAGCCAATGATCCGCGGCGCCATCGCCGCGGGCGTGTGCCGCGGCGCTTTACATCGCTGCGCAGCTCCTGCATAAGCTGCTGCTTCCCGTCCGTCGGAACCTGCGCATGCGCCTTTCGCCGATCGCGCTGCTGTTGTTGGCATGCCTGTTGTGCCTCGCATCGCCACTGCGCGCCGCGCAGCCGGTGAGTTCGGTGGCCGAGTTCGATCTCGGCCGCTATGCCGGGCAGTGGCACGAGATCGCGCACCTTCCGGTCTCCTTCCAGAGGAAATGCGTCGGCGACGTCACCGCGGCCTATGTGTTGCGCGACGACGGCCAGATCGGCGTGCGCAACGCCTGCCGCACCGCCGGCGGCGACCTGCTGGTGGCCGAGGGCGTGGCACGGCGGGTGGAAGGCCATCCCGGACGGCTGCAGGTGCGCTTCGCGCCGGACTGGCTGGGGTGGGTGCCGTTTGTATGGGCCGACTACTGGGTGATCGCGCTGGATCCGGACTATCAATGGGCGCTGATCGGCGAACCCGGGCGCAAGTACCTGTGGGTGCTGTCGCGCTCGCCGCGCATGCAGCGCAGCGTGTTCGAGGCGATCAAGGCCAAGGCGGTGGCGATGGGGTACGACCTCGATCCGCTGCTGGTGGTCGCGCCGCTGGATTGAGTGCAGCGCCGCCGCAGGGTGCCTTGGCGTGCAGGCCCAGCGCCGCACGGGCGATGGGCCCTGACGACCGAGCGCTGGCTAGGCAACTGGGCGAGAACTGCCGGTCGGCCGCTTCGCCGGCGATCGCCGGTGCGGTAGAACGCCGCGCGTGACGGCAATCTGCCAGCGCATTGCGGACGCCAGCGCAGCGCCTGGTGGATCAATGCGTGCGCCAGGCGGCGGAGCCGATCGGCGTCAGTCGGGAAACGTCGCCCGTGCCGCCGCCAGCAGTTGCGCGCTGTCGCCGTCGCGCAGCGTCTGCAGTGCGCTGCGGCCATCGGCCAGGCGCATCTCCCGCATCCAGTGCGACAGCGCCGCCAGATCGCTGCCGCAGCCGTTCCACGCCACGCAGATGGTTTCGCCGACATTGAGCAGGTCGGCCTGGTTCAGGTGCGCCAGGGTGCCGTCGTGCGCCAGCCAGGCGAGCGCGCGTTGCGCGTCCTCCGGTGCGCCATAGGCGGCGCCGTCGATCAGCGACAGCAGGTCGCTGCTGTCGGCGCGCCGCTCGGCCCGGCGCCGTTCGGCGCGGCGCATGCCCTGCAGGATCGCCTTGATCCTTTCTTCGTGGAGGTTGTCGTCGGTCATGGGCGGCGAGGATGATGCGGGTGGAAAGGTCACTCTGCGCGCTCGGCGCGCAGGTGCAGCTCGCCGTCGGCCAGGCGTGCGCGCAGGCGATCGCCGGGCGCGACCTGCGCCGCCGAGCGGACCACGCTGCCGTCGTCGGCGCGGGTCAGGATGCTGTAGCCGCGTGCCACGGTGGCCAGTGGGCTGACCGTCTCCAGGGCGCGCGCCAGCGCGCGCAGGCGCTGCGCATCGGCTTGCAATTGCCGCGCCATCGCCGCCTGCGGGCGCCGGCCCAACGCCAGCAGGCGTACCCGCAGCAGTGCCAGCCGTCGTTGCGGTTGCGCGGCGCGCAGCACCGCGGCGGCATGGCGCAGCTGCGCCTGGCGACGTTCCTGCTGTTGCCGCCACGCGGCCTCCAACCGCCGTCCGATCTCGTGCTGGCGGCGCTGCAGCAACTGCAGGCGCGCTTGCGGACTCTGCGCCTGCAGACGCAGCAGGGCGCGATCGGCGCGTTGCTGGGCTTGCCGCAGCCGATGCTGCTGCCAGCGCAATAGCGCCGCGTGCTGGGCGCGCAGGCGTGCGCCGAGATCGCGCTGGTCCGGGACCAGCAATTCGGCGGCGACCGACGGCGTCGGCGCACGCAGGTCGGCAGCGAAATCGGCCAGGGTCACGTCGGTCTCGTGGCCGACCGCCGACACGACAGGGGTGGTCGCGGCGGCGATGGTGCGTGCCAGCCGCTCGTCGTTGAACGCCCACAGGTCTTCCAGCGAGCCGCCGCCGCGGGTCAGCAGGATCGCGTCGTAGCGGCCGCTGGCATCGGCCTGGCGCAGCAATGCGGCGATCTGCGCCGCGGCGCTGTCGCCCTGGACCAGGCTCGGCAGGATGTCCACCTGCAGCAGCGGCATGCGCCGGCCGAGCACGCTCAGCACGTCGCGCACGGCGGCGCCGCTGGGCGAGGTGATGACCGCCAGGCGGCGCACGAAGCCGGGCAGGGCGCGCTTGCGTTCGCTGGCGAACAGGCCTTCGGCGGCGAGCCTGGCCTTGAGTTCCTCGAACGCGCGGCGCAAGGCGCCTTCGCCGGCTTCTTCCAGGTGGTCCAGCACCAACTGGTAGTCGCCGCGCGCCTCGTACAGGGTCAGGCGCCCGCGCGCCAGCACCCGCAGGCCTTCGCGCGGCACGAACCGCAGCCATTGGCTCTTGGGCTTGAACATCGCGCAGCGCACCTGCGCGCGGGCGTCCTTCAGGGTGAAGTACAGATGGCCGGAGGACGGGCGCGTGACGTTGCCCAGTTCGCCTTCCACCCAGGCCAGCGGAAACGTGCTTTCCAGCAGGTCGCGGGCCAGCGTGTTGAGCTGGCTGGGGCTGAGGATCTGGTCGGCGCGATCGGACATGCGGGCAGTGCAGGGCGTACGGGCGCCTATCCTCGCACGTCGGCAGGCGCCGCCGGCCGCGAAGGCACAACCGGCGTGTGGGCCGACGTGTCCGCATGCCGGGCCAGCGCCCATTGCACGTGTTCGCGCACCAGCGGCGAAGGATGCTGCGCGCGCGCGTCGAGCGCGGCCAGCACCTGCGGCGTGGTCGGCGCGTTGCCCAGCGCCACCGCCAGATTGCGCAGCCAGCGTTCGTGTCCGCTGCGGCGGATCGCGCTGCCTTCGGTACGGCGCAGGAACTCGTCTTCTTCCCAGGCGAACAGCTGCGCCAGCGTGGCCTTGTCCAGGTCGTTGCGGGCGCGGAAGTCCGGTTCGTCGCTGCGCTTGGCGAACTTGTTCCAGGGGCAGATCAGCTGGCAATCGTCGCAGCCGAAGATGCGGTTGCCGATCGCCGGACGCAGTTCTTCGGGAATCGCGCCGTCGTGCTCGATGGTCAGGTAGGCGATGCAGCGGCGCGCATCGAGCCGGTACGGCGCGACGATCGCCTGGGTCGGGCAGACGTCGATGCAGCGCGTGCAGGTGCCGCAGTGCGCGCTGGCCGGCGGATCGATCGGCAGCGGCAGGTCGACGTAGATCTCGCCGAGGAAGAACCAGGAGCCGCCGTTGCGGTCGATCAGGCAGGTGTGCTTGCCGATCCAGCCCAGGCCGGCATCGCGCGCCAGGGCGCGTTCGAGCACCGGCGCGGAGTCGACGAACACGCGGTGGCCGAACGGGCCGATCTCCCGCTGGATGCGCTCGGCCAGCTTCTGCAGGCGGTTGCGCATCAGCTTGTGGTAATCGCGGCCCAGCGCGTAGCGCGCGACGTAGGCGCGCTCGCCGTCGCGCAGCGTGTCCCAGGCCGAATCGTCGTCGTTGCGGCCGTAGTCCAGCCCGACCGAGATCACCCGCAGCGTGCCCGGAATCAACTCCGCCGGGCGGGAACGCTTGTCGCCGTGCTGCGCCATCCAGTGCATCGTGCCGTACAGGCCCTGTTCCAGCCAGTCGCGCAGATGCGCCTCGTCCTGCTGCAGCTCGATCCCGGCGATGCCGCAGCGCTGGAAGCCGAACGTGCGCGCGAGCGCGCGGATGCGCGCGGCGGCGGCGTGGGGATCGGCGATGGCGAGGCGGGCGGACATCGCGCAAGTATAGAATCCCGTGCATGTACGACTGTTTCGATCTCCACGCCACCGCGGCCGCGCGCCGCATCGATGCGCAGGCCACCGCGCTGCTCGGCGGCGACGGCTACACGCTGATGCAGCGCGCCGGCCAGGCCGCCTGGCAGACGCTGTTGCAGCGCTGGCCGCAGGCGCAGCGCATCCTGGTGGCCTGCGGCAGCGGCAACAACGGCGGCGATGGCTACGTGCTGGCGCGGCTGGCGCACCGCGCCGGGCGCCAGGTGCGCGTGCTGCAGTTGCCTGGGCGCGGGCCGCAATCGCCGCTGGCGCAGCGCGCCTGCACCGACTACATCGGCGTGGGCGGCCGCATCGAGGAATTCGACGCGGCGCTGGCGCCGGCCGACGTGGTGGTGGATGCGCTGCTCGGGATCGGGCTCAATCGCGCGCCGGATGCCGAACTGGCGGCACTGTTCGGCGCGTTGGGCGGGCTCGGTGCGCCGGTGCTGGCGCTGGACGTGCCCAGCGGCGTCGACGCCGAATCCGGCAGCGTGCCCGGCGCGGTCCTGCCGGCGACGCTGACCCTGCAGTTCATCGTCGCCCACGCCGGGCTGCATACCGGTGCGGCGTTGAATCATGTCGGCGAGCGCGCCTTGGCGACGCTGGAGGTGCCGTCGGCGGCGTTCGCCGGCTGTGCGCCGCGTGCGCAGGCCTGGACCGTCGGCGCCTTGCGCAGCCGTCTGGCGCCGCGCCGGCAGGACAGCCACAAGGGCGATTCCGGCCATGTGCTGTGCGTCGGCGGCAACCTCGGCAGCGGCGGCGCGGTGATGCTCGGTGCCGAATCGGCCCTGCGCAGCGGGGCCGGCCTGGTCAGCGTGGCGACCCGCGGCGTGCACGTGGCGCCGCTGCTGGCGCGCTGTCCGGAGGCGATGGTGCATGCGGTCGACGATGCGGCGGCGCTGGCGCCGTTGCTGCGCAAGGCCGACGTGGTCGCGCTCGGCCCCGGGCTGGGCCAGGATGCCTGGGCGCAGGCGCTGTGGCAGGCGGTGCTGGCCGACGCGGAGCGCGCGCTGGTGCTGGATGCCGATGCCTTGAACCTGCTCGCGCAGGCGCCGCGGGCCGTACCGCAGGCGGTGTTGACCCCGCATCCGGGCGAGGCCGGGCGCCTGCTCGGCCTCTCCACCGCCCAGGTGCAGCGCGATCGCTTCGCGGCCGCCGCGGCATTGGCCGACCGCTACCAGGCCGCGGTGGTGCTGAAAGGCGCCGGCAGCCTGGTCGCCGCGCCGGGGCAAACGCCGCGGGTGATCGCCGCCGGCAATCCGGGCATGGCGGTCGGCGGCATGGGCGATCTGCTGACCGGGGTGGTCGCGGCGCTGCGCGCGCAAGGCCTGGCGGCGTTCGAGGCGGCCAGCGTCGGCGCGTTGCTGCATGCCGGCGCCGGCGACCGCGCCGCCGCCGCGGGCCAGCGCGGGCTGCTGCCCACCGACCTGTTGCCGGCGCTGCGGCGCCTGTCCAATCCGGAATCCACACCATGAGCATGGCCTTGTTCCTGCCCGACAGCGAGGCCACCGAACGCCTCGGTCGCGCACTGGCCGCGACCCGCCCGGCACAGGCCTCGGTGCATCTGCACGGGGACCTGGGCGCCGGCAAATCGACCCTGGCGCGGGCGCTGCTGCGCGCGCTCGGGGTGCAGGGCGCGATCCGCAGCCCCACCTATACCCTGGTGGAGCGCTATCCGCTGGCCGATGGCGAGGCCTGGCACCTGGATCTGTACCGCATCGGCGCGGCCGGCGAGCTGGATTTCCTGGGGCTGGACGAGGGCGGGGCCACGCTGTGGCTGGTGGAATGGCCCGAGCGCGGCGGCGACGTGCTGGCGCCGGCCGATCTGGACGTGCGACTGGCAGTGCGCGCGCACGGGCGCAGCGTCGTCCTGCAGGCGCGCACCGAGGTCGGCGCCGCCTGGTTGGCACGGATGGCCGAACAGGCCGACTTGCAGGGACTTTTTGCCGGCTGACGCTAGGAAGTGAAGGCAGGTTATGGATTATTAAGGGAAAACCGCTTGCCTTTGGCCCCCGTCGATGTTTGAATCGCGTTCATGCGCCCGGGGACCCGTTTTTTCGCCAGTTTCGCCGCCGCCGCAGGCTGGTGCCTGGCGGCGCAGGCGGCGTTCGCCGGTCAGGTGCAGTCGGTCTCTCTGGATAACGGCGCCACCGGCACCCGCGCGGAGATCCGCCTGCAGGGCAGTGGCGGCTTCAGCACGCTGTCGCTGGCCAATCCCAATCGTCTTGTGGTGGATCTTCCCGAGTCGTCCGCGGTCAAGGGGCTGAAGCTGCCGGCCGGCGGCGGCGTGGTCAGCGCCGTGCGCACCGGGCATCCGGTACCGGGCACCTTGCGCATCGTGTTCGATCTGAGCAGCCCGGTGGTGGCGTTCAAGCCGCAGATGCAGACCATTGGCGGCAGTTCGGTGCTGGTGATCGAGTGGCCGGGCGAGGCGCCGGCGGGCAGGGCGGTGGCCGGCGACGCGCCGGCAGCCGCGGCCGCGCTGCCCCAGGCCGCGCCAGTGCCGGTGCCCAGGCCGCCAGTGGATGCGCGGGCCGAAGCGGCGCGCGCGACCGCGGCGTTGACCTCGTCGGTGGTGCAGCGCGCCAGCCAGCCCGCGCCGGCTCCGCCGCCGCCGCCCGCCGCGGCCGCACCGACCGTCGTGGCGGCCGCGCCGACCGCGGTCGCGGCGGGATCCGGCCGTCCCATGCCGGGTGTGGTGGTGCCGCCGCCGACGCCCGCGCCGGTCGCGCCGCCGGCGAACGAGAGCTCCGAGCGTGACGACGCGGACGACGCGGCGGTCGCCGCTGCCGCCGAAGCGCGGCCGGTGATGCCCAGCGCGGCGGCGCGGGTGAAGATGGCGCCGGGCATGCGTCCGCTGATCGTGGCCATCGATCCGGGCCATGGCGGCCAGGATCCCGGCGCCAGCGGCCCGACCGGCAAGCACGAGAAGGACGTGACCTTGGCCATCGGCCGCGAACTGGCGCGCCAGATCAACGCCACGCCGGGCATGAAGGCCTACATGACCCGCACCACCGACGTGTTCATTCCGTTGCCGATGCGCGCGCAGAAGGCGCGCGCGGCCAAGGCCGACATCTTCATCTCGATCCATGCCGATGCGGCCGAGAACCGCAGCGCGACCGGCTCCTCGGTGTACGTGCTGTCGACCAAGGGCGCCTCCTCGCAGCGCGCGCGCTGGCTGGCGGACAAGGAAAACGCGGCCGACCTGATCGGCGGCGTGCGCCTGCAGAAGACCGACAGCACCCTGGCCAACGTGTTGCTGGACCTGGCCCAGAGCGGCCACATGAAGGCCTCCGAAGACGCGGCCGGGCACGTGCTGGGCGGGCTCAAGCGGATCGGCAACAACCACAAGCCGGAGATCGAGCGCGCCAACTTCGCGGTGCTGCGCACCTCGGACATGCCGGCGATGCTGGTCGAGACCGCCTTCATCTCCAACCCGGACGAGGAGCGCCGGCTGACCGATCCGGCCTACCAGCGCCGCATCGCCAGCGCCGTGCTCGACGGCGTCAGCACCTTCTTCACCCGGCAGCCGCCGCCGGGCACGCTGTTCGCCGCGCGCGCGCAGGCCGAGGCGGAAGCGGCGGCCGGCACCGTGGCCGGCGGCAGTCGCTGAGACGCTATCATTAACGGCTGATCCTCGATGACGGCGTCCGCGCCGCGAGCCGTGCCGATGTCCTTTCCCTGCTGTCGTCCTCCTTTCGTCGCCACGACCGGCGTGCGCCTGCGCGTGCATGGGGCCGCGACCGCATGAGCATCCGTCAGCTGCCCGAGATCCTGATCAACCAGATCGCCGCCGGCGAAGTGGTCGAGCGTCCGGCCTCGGTGGTCAAGGAACTGGTGGAGAACGCGCTGGACGCCGGCGCGCGCCGCGTCGACATCGATCTGGAAGAAGGCGGCGTGCGCCTGATCCGCATCCGCGACGACGGCGGCGGCATCGCGCCCGAGGAACTGCCGCTGGCGGTGTCGCGGCATGCGACCAGCAAGATCGCCTCGCTGGACGACCTGGAATCGGTGGGTACGCTGGGTTTCCGCGGCGAGGCGCTGCCGTCGATCGCTTCGGTCAGCCGCTTCACCCTGGCCTCGCGCCGCGCCGGCGACGAACACGGCGCGGCCCTGCAGGTCGAAGGCGGCAAGGTCGGCGAGGTGCAGCCGCGCGCGCTGCCGCCGGGCACCCTGGTCGAGGTCCGCGAGCTGTTCTACAACGTGCCGGCGCGGCGCAAGTTCCTGCGCGCCGAACGCACCGAACTGGGCCACATCGAAGAGTGGCTGCGTTCGCTGGCGCTGGCGCGCCCGGACGTGGAGCTGCGCGTTGCGCACAACGGCAAGCCGTCGCGGCGCTACAAGCCGGGCGATCTGTACTCGGACGCGCGCCTGGGCGAAACCCTGGGCGAGGACTTCGCGCGGCAGGCGCTGCGGGTGGACCACAGCGGTGCCGGCCTGCGCCTGCATGGCTGGATCGCGCAGCCGCATTACTCGCGCGCCAGCGCCGACCAGCAGTATCTCTACGTCAACGGCCGCTCGGTGCGCGACCGCAGCGTCGCCCACGCGGTGAAGATGGCCTATGGCGACGTGCTGTTCCATGGCCGGCAGCCGGCCTATGTGCTGTTCCTGGAACTGGAACCGTCGCGGGTGGACGTCAACGTGCATCCGGCCAAGCATGAGGTGCGCTTCCGCGACGCGCGGCTGATCCACGATTTCGTCTACCGCACGCTGCAGGACGCGTTGGCGCAGACCCGCGCCGGCAGCCTGCCCAGCGCGCTGGGTGCCGACGCGTTACCGCCGGCCGCGGGCGCCCCTGGCTGGGTGGCCGCAGGCGCGTCGAATGGCGGCAGCGGCGCGGGTGGCGGCGGACAAGGCTACGGGTACGGCGCGCAATGGCGCCCGGCGCAATCGCCGCTGGGCTTGCGCGTGGAAGAGGCGCCGGCCGCGTACGCGGCGCTGTATGCCGCGCCTGCGGAGCCGGGCACCGTCGCCGGCCTGCCGCGGCAGACCCAGGATCCGGCCGGCGGCCTGCCGCCCACCGCCGCCGACAGCGGCGTGCCGCCGCTGGGCTACGCCATCGCGCAATTGCACGGCATCTACATCCTGGCCGAGAACGCCGACGGCCTGATCGTGGTCGACATGCACGCTGCGCACGAACGCATCGGCTACGAGCGCTTGAAGACCGCGCACGACGGCATCGGCCTGCATGCGCAGCCGCTGCTGGTGCCGATCACCCTGGCGGTCGGCGAACGCGATGCCGACACCGCCGAACGCGAGGCGGAGACGCTGGCCGCGCTCGGCTTCGAGGTCACCCGCAGCGGGCCGCAGTCGCTGCACGTGCGCAGCATCCCGGCGCTGCTGGCGCAGGCCGAGCCGGAGGCCTTGCTGCGCGACGTGCTCACCGACCTGCGCGAACACGGCCACAGCGGCCGCGTCGCCGGCGCCCGCGATGCGCTGCTGTCGACGATGGCCTGCCACGGCGCGGTACGCGCCAATCGCCGCCTCACCGTGCCGGAAATGAACGCCTTGCTGCGCGACATGGAAGCCACCGAGCGCTCCGGCCAGTGCAATCATGGGCGTCCGACCTGGGCGCGGTTCACCCTGGGCGAAATCGATCGTTGGTTCTTGCGGGGGCGATGATGGACAAGCGGATCTGGACGACGGCGCTGCTGGCGGCGCTTGTCGCCTTGGTGGGATGCGGCAAGCAGGCGCCGGCACCGGCCGCGCCGACAGCGCCGGACGCGCGGTTCGTGGCCGACGAACAGGCCTGGCGCGCGCAGCGCCAGCGCGAGCTGCAGGCGCCGGACGGCTGGACCAGCCTGGTCGGCCTGCACTGGCTGGAACTGAAGGAGCACTACATCGGCAGCGGCGCGGACAGCGGCATCCGCCTGGCGGTGGGGCCGGCGCGGATGGCGCTGGTGTCGCAGGTGCAGCGCGAGGTGTACCTGACCCCGGAGCGTGGCGTCGGACTGAGCGTCGCCGGCGCGCCGGTGCAGGGGCGCATCCGCCTGTACAGCGACCACGACCCGCAGCCGACGGTCGTCGACTTCGACGACGGCAAGGGCAAGCTCAGCCTGATCGAGCGCGGCGGTCGCTACGCCTTGCGGGTCAAGCACGCCGATGCGCCGACCCGGCGCGGCTTCACCGGCGTGCCGTACTGGCCGCTGGCCGAGTCCTGGCGCGTGCGCGGCCGCTTCGTGCCCAATCCGCCCGGCACCACCCTGCCCATCGTCGACATCATCGGCGTCACCACGCCATCGCCCAATCCCGGTGCCCTGGAGTTCGAGCGCGGCGGCAAGCGCTACCGCCTGCAGGCCATCGGCGAACCCGGCCAGCCGCTGTTCGTGGTGTTCGCCGACCGCACCAGCGGCCACGGCAGCTACCCGGCCGGACGCTTCCTGGACGTGGACGCGCCCGCCGCCGACGGCAGCGTGGTGCTGGATTTCAACCGCGCCTACGACCCGCCGTGCGCGTTCACCCCGTTCGCGACCTGTCCGCTGCCGCCGCCGGAGAATCGCCTCGACCTGGCGGTGGACGCCGGCGAGAAGACCTACGCCGCCGCCCATTGAACCGAGGAAACCGATGACCCCGTTCCCGCGCCCGTTGCGCCGCCTGCTGCTGGGCCTGTCGCTGTGTCTGGTGCTGCCGGCACTGGCCCGCACGCCGCCGCCGGTGGCCGCGACGCCTGTCGCACCCGCCGCTGCGCCCGCCGTGGCGCCGCCCACGCCGTTGTTGTGGAAGGTCAGCGGCCCGCGCGGGGCGCTGTACCTGCTGGGTTCGTTCCACATGCTCAAGGCCGACGACTATCCGCTGGCGCGCGAGGTCGATGCGGCCTATGCGGCCTCGCCGCGGCTGCTGTTCGAACTGGCGCCGAAGGACGTGGACGCGCCGCAGCTGGGCGCACAGATGCTGCAGGCGGCACAGCGCCATGACGGCAAGCGGCTGCAGGACGACCTGGACCCGGCGACCTGGGAGCGGCTGCGCCGCTATGCCGCCGGGCACGGCCTGCCGCTGGCGCAGATGAGCGGTTTCGAGCCGTGGTTCGTCGGCCTCAGCATCAGCATCGCCGACATGAAGGCGCAGGGCCTGCAGGCCGATGCCGGGCTGGACCGCCACTTCATGACCCTGGCCCTGCAGGACGGCAAGACCGCCGAAGGCCTGGAGACGGCGCAGGCGCAGATCGACTTGCTCGACGGCATGGACCCGGTGGAGCAGAAGCAGATGCTCACCGAGGCGCTGGACGATGCCGAGCAGGGCGCGGCGCAGACCCTGCGCCTGCACGACGCCTGGCGCCGCGGCGACGAGCGCCAACTGTGGCAGGAGATCGGCGCGCAGATGAAGCGCGACTATCCGCGGCTGTACCAGCGCATCTACGTGGAGCGCAACCAGGCCTGGCTGCCGCGCCTGGAGCAGCGCCTGAAGGACGGCGGCGGCGACACCCTGGTGGTGGTCGGGGCACTGCACCTACTGGGGCCGGACGGGGTGGTCGAGGGCCTGCGCGCGCGCGGCTACAAGGTCGAGCGGATCTGCGCGAGCTGCAAGCCGGCAAGGTCGCGCTGAGCAGGTCTGCGCGGCTGCGCCCGAGCCTCATCCGCCCCTGCGGGGCACCTTCTCCCGGCGGGAGAAGGAAAACGCCATAGCCCCTCTTTCAGCGGGAGAGGGGTTTGGGTGAGGGGAGGGCGCGAAGCGCCCCGCCGACGCGAGTCTGCGCGGCTTTGCCCGACCCTCATCCGCCCCTGCGGGGCACCTTCTCCCGGCGGGAGAAGGGAAACGCCATAGCCCCTCTCCCGCCGGGAGAGGGGTTGGGGTGAGGGTAAGGCGCGAAGCGCCCCGCCGAACCCTGCGCGGTCGCGCGGCTCAGCGCGGACGCGATTTCGGCGTGGCGCCGGCCGGCGGTTCGCCGGGCTTGCCCGCGCCGCCGGCCGGGCGGCCGAAGCCGGCGCCGAGGTTGCGCTGGAACTCCTGCCACAGCTCCAGGTTGCGCTCGGTGAGCTGGTTCATCATGGTCCACGGGGTCTGCCCCAGCAGATTGCCCATCTGCTGGCGGAACTGCTGCTGCTGGTCGAGGAACACCTGCATGCTGCGCTCCAGGTAGTTGCCCATGAAGCCCTGCAGCGAGTCGCCGTAGAAGCGGATGATCTGGCTGAGCAACTGGGTGGACAGCATCGGTTCGCCGTCCTGTTCCTGGTCGGCGATGATCTGCAGCAGCACCGCACGGCTGAGGTCTTCGCCGGTCTTGGCGTCGCGGACTTCGAATTCCTCGCCGTCGATGATCAGCTGGCGGACGTCTTCGATGGTGATGTAACTGGAGATCTCGGTGTCGTAGAGGCGGCGATTGGGATACTTCTTGATGATGCGGATCTCAGCCATGAAGCGGTCGCTCTGTGACGGTAGGCGCGCAGCATGGCGCAGCGCAGCAGGGCTTGCAACCGCCGTTGCCGCCTGAACAGGGGGGTGCAGCAAAAAATTTATGCTGCGCAGCATTCGCGGCCCGGCGCCGGTCGCCGCACGGGCCTTGATGGGCCGATCGCGGGCGGCGTTACCGCGCGCCCAGCGCCGCCGGCTGACCGATTCAGCCGCTCACCAGCCCATGTGGTGGCCGCCGTTGATGTCCAGGTTCGAGCCGGTGATCCATGCGGCTTCCTCGGC
Organism: Xanthomonas sp. NCPPB 901; assembly: GCF_056725085.1. Classification (NCBI taxonomy): domain Bacteria; kingdom Pseudomonadati; phylum Pseudomonadota; class Gammaproteobacteria; order Lysobacterales; family Lysobacteraceae; genus Xanthomonas; species Xanthomonas sp. NCPPB 901. Next base: position 2,053,823 of record NZ_CM161511.1, read on the forward strand.
GACCAGGAACGCCACGGCGTAGGCGATCTCCTCCGGCTTGCCGAGGCGCCCGGTGGGGATGTCGGCAGCGATCTTGGCGCGGACCTCCTCGGGCACCGCCATCACCATGTCGGTGGCGACGTAGCCGGGCGAGACCGTGTTGACGGTGATGCCGTAGCTGGCGTTCTCGCGCGCCAGCGAAATGGTGAAGCCGTGCATGCCGGCCTTGGCCGCGGCGTAGTTGGCCTGGCCGTACTGGCCCTTGAGGCCGTTGATCGAGCTGATCTGGATGACCCGGCCCCAGCGCTGCTGGCGCATGCCTTCGATCACCGGGCGGGTGACGTTGAACACCGAGTTGAGGTTGGTGTTGATGACCTCGTGCCACTGCTCGGCGGTCATCTTGTGGAAGGTGGTGTCGCGGGTGATGCCGGCGTTGTTGACCAGGATCTCGACCGGGCCGAGCTGGCGTTCGACCTCGCGGACCAGGGCCTGCGCGTACTCGGGCGAGGCGACGTCGCCGGGGACGATGGCGACGTCATGGCCGCGCTCGCGCATGCGCTGCTGCCAGGCCAGGGCCTTGGCCTCGTCGCGGTAGTTGCTGGCCACGCGGTGGCCCTGGGCGGCCAGCCGCTCGCAGATCGCGGTTCCGATGCCGCCGGTGCCGCCGGTGACCAGCGCAACGCGTGATGTCATGGATGTTGCTCCGGATAAAGATAAGGAAAGGGGGCCGCGGCGCGGCCAAGGGTCCGATTCTAGTCAGCCTGGGTGTCGCTGGGGATAGCGGCCGCGACCTGCGCCGCATCGTCCACGCCTCGGTCCTGCATGGACAGCCGCGACGGGTCGAAGGCGCGCAGCGCGGCGGCCAGCAGCGCCGACACCGAACCGGCCCCGGCCAACGCCGCGGGCGGCTGGCCCAGCGTCGCCCAGGCCAGGCGCAGCGCCGGCAGCGGGTCGGCATCGTCCAGCGGCAGCGCCGCATGCGACTTGGACAGCTTGCGGCCGTCGGCGCCCAGCAGCAGCGGCAGGTGCAGGTAGCGCGGCGTCGGCAGGCCCAGCGCGCGCTGCAGCAGGATCTGCCGCGGCGTGGAATCCAGCAGGTCGGCGCCGCGCACCACGTCGGTGACGCCTTGCGCGGCATCGTCGACCACCACCGCCAACTGGTAGGCCCAGCAGCCGTCGGCGCGCAGCAGCACCACATCGCCGACCTCGGCGTGGACGTCCTGGCTCAGCCGCCCGCGCAGGCCGTCGTGGAAGGCGATCACGCTGGCCGTGCCGGGCGGCACGCGCAGGCGGATGGCCGGCTGCGCACGCGGCGCGGTGGCGACGCAGGCATGGTGCACGCCGCCCTGCGCCGCCAGCGCACTGCGGCTGCAATGGCAGGGGAAGGCGAGGCCGGCCTGCAGCAGCCGGTGCGCCGCGTCGCGGTAGACCGGGTCGCGCTCGCTCTGCCGCAGCATCGGGCCGTCGGCCTCCAGGCCGCAGGCGCGCAGGCTGGCCAACTGCCGCTCGGCGGCGCCGGGCACGCTGCGCGGGCGGTCCACGTCCTCGATGCGCAGCAGCCATTCGCCGCCGGCGTGGCGCGCGAGCAGCCAGCTACCGAAGGCGGCGAGCAGCGAACCCAGGTGCAGCGGGCCGGTGGGCGAAGGCGCGAAACGGCCGCGGTAGAGAGGCGGGGACATGGACAAGCTGAATCCTCGGTCAGGTACGCGCTTGAATTCAAGCGGCCGACACCGCAGATTCGAGCCAATCCCTCCATCATTCTTCGTGCGGAGCCCACGCTCACATGTTCAATCGCATCGTCCTGTTCCTCATCACCAACCTGGCGGTGCTGGTGCTGGCCGGCATTGTCATGTCGGTGTTCGGGGTCAATCCGAACCAGATGGGCGGTCTGCTGGTGATGGCCGCGATCTTCGGCTTCGGCGGCTCGCTGGTCTCGCTGCTGCTGTCCAAGTTCATGGCCAAGCGCGCCACCGGCGCGCAGGTCATCACCGAGCCGCGCAACCACACCGAGCGCTGGCTGCTGCAGACCGTGCAGCGCCAGGCGCAGGCCGCCGGCATCGGCATGCCCGAGGTCGCCGTGTACGACGGCCCGGAGATCAACGCCTTCGCCACCGGCGCCAACCGCAACAACGCGCTGGTCGCGGTCTCCACCGGCCTGCTGCAGAACATGACCGAGGACGAGGCCGAGGCGGTGCTGGGCCACGAGATCAGCCACATCGCCAACGGCGACATGGTGACCATGGCGCTGCTGCAGGGCGTGCTCAACACCTTCGTGATCGTGCTGGCGCGGGTGGTCGGCGGCGTGGTGGACAGTTACCTGTCGGGCAACCGCGACGGCCGTCGCGGCCTGGCCTACTACGCGATCGTGATGGTGCTGGAACTGGTGTTCGGCCTGTTCGCGACGATGATCGCCATGTGGTTCTCGCGCTACCGCGAGTTCCGCGCCGACGCCGGCGGCGCCAGCCTGGCCGGTCGCGGCAAGATGATCGCGGCGCTGCAGCGGCTGGAACTCAACCACGGGCAGAGCACGCTGCCGGCGCAGGTGCAGGCCTTCGGCATCGCCGGCGGCCTGGGCCAGGGCCTGCGCAAGCTGTTCATGAGCCACCCGCCGCTGGCCGAGCGCATCGCCACCCTGCGCGCCGCGCAGGTCAACGCGACGGTCAGCTGAGCCAGCGCGGGAGCGAGACGCCGGCCGGCGCAGCGCAGGCTGCGCCGGCCGGCGCTTTGTGCCACTCCCACTTCCCACTCCCGAATCCCGGCCCCTCAGGCAAAATCGAACGTCATCGCCGGCGTCGCCAGGCCGACGAACTCGCCCTGCACGTAATCGACGCCGGCGCTGAACAGCAGGCTCATCGAGGTCGCGTCGGAGACGAACTCGGCGATGGTGCGGATGCCGGCCGATTGCGCGCGTGCGGTGATCTCGCGGATCTTGTCCTGGTGTTCGCGGGTCTGGGTCAGATCCTGGGTGAAGCCCCGGTCCAGCTTCAGGAACGCGGGCTGGAAGTGCGCCAGCAGCTGGAACGAGTCCAGGCCCGAGCCGAACTGTTCCAGGCCGACCTTGCAGCCCAGCGCGGTGGCGTCGGCGAGGAACTGCTGCGCATTGCGCAGGTGGGTGAACACCTTGGCCTCCGGCGTCTGCAGCCACAGGCGCTCGCCGGGCACGCCATGCGCCGCCAGTTCGCGCCGGATCAGGTCGACCATCTGGCTGTCGGCGAAGGCCTCCGGGCTGACCTTGACCATCAGGCTGGTGGCATGGCCGGCGCGCTGGCGCTCGCCGATCACCGCGATCGCACGGGCGACCACCCAGCGGTCGATCTCGGCGGTCAGGCCGTGCTCGGCGGCGATGCCGAGGAAGGTCGACGGGCCGATCAGTTCGTCGTTGCGCTCCAGGCGCAGGTAGGCCTCGTACAGCTCGTGTGGTTCGCCCTGCATGTTCAGCACCGGCTGGTAGTGCAGCAGGAAGCCGTCGCCGGCCAGGGCCTCGCGCAGGTGCTGGACCCAGCGCTGCACGCGCTCCTCCTCGAGCCGGTCGGCCGCACCCGGGTCGAAGATCTTGCAGGCGTTGCCGCCCAGTTCCACGGTCGTCTGCACGTTCTCGCTGGCGCGGGCCAGGACCTGGCCGACGCTGGCGATCTTCTCGCCGATCTGCACGCCGCCGATGCTGACGGTGACCGTGGCCGAGCGTTCGCCGACGCTGAACACCTGGCTGGCGTAGGCCTGCAGCAGGCGTTCGGCCAGCGCCGCGGTGCGCGCGTAGTCGCCTTCCAGCAGCAGCGCGAAGTTGTGTTCGCCGAAGCGTGCCGCCTGCACGTCGCCGTCGATGGCCGCGGCCAGGTGCTGGGCCAGCGCCGCGACCAGCGCGTCGGCCGAGTCCAGGCCGATGTCGGCCAGCAGCCGCGCGTAGTGGTCCGGCTCGACCAGCAGGAAGCCGTACTGGCCCTCGCCGCGGCCGACGTGGGCCACGGCGGTCTCCAGCGCCAGCATGAAGGTCGGGCGGTTGAGCAGGCCGGTGACCTGGTCGCGCTGGCGCAGGTCCTCGACCTCGCGCGCCAGCTCCGGGTCGAATTCCTCGCGGCGGCGGAACACCACCTGCACGCAGGCTTCGCCCTCGTAGCTGGCGGTGGCGAACTCCATCGTCGCCGGGAAGCTCTCGCCTTCCAGGGTGCGCGCGTCCACCTGGTACTGCGCCGGCGGCGGCTCGCCCTTGCCCAGCGACTTCAGCAACTGCTTGAAGCCTTCCACGTGCTGCGGGGCGACCATGTCCAGCAGCGACACGCCCTCGACGTCGTCGAACGAGTCGAACCCGAACATCTCCAGGTAGGCGTCGTTGGCACGGATGTGCATGCCTTCGTGGATGTAGGCGATCGGGTCGCGCGAGGAGGCGATCAGCGCGTCGCAGCGGCGCTCGGTCTCGCGCATCTGCGCTTCGATCCGGCGCAGGCCGCGCCGCGCCTGCAGGTCGGCCCAGGTGGTGCGCACCACCGCCAGCAGGTGCTCGGGGCGCCGCCGCAGCGCGATCGCGCGCGCGCCGCCGGCCACCGCCTCCAGCCATTCCTGCTCCTCGATGCGCTCGGCCAGCACGATCACCGGGATGTCCTTGCCGCTGGCCGCCACCCGCTGCAGCACCTGCGGCAGCGGGATCGACTGGGCCTGCGCGCTGAGGACCAGGTCGATCGGCTGCGAAGCGAGCATGGCCGCCAGCTCCTCGGCGTGCTGCGGCCGCGACGGACGCACGGCGATACCGCTGTTGCGCAGGCTGCTGACGATCGCCTCGGCGTCTTCGCCGCTGTCGTCGACGATCATCAGGCGGAGGGTGATGTCTTTGCCTGTCTGCATGAAGCCTCCCGGGGACGGGGTTTAATACACGATGCCTGCTGTCGCGTCCATGTCGGAATGGGAATGGGGAATCGGGAATGGGGAATCGCAAGAGCGGGAATGTTCCCGGGGAAGGCCGAGACGCACGCAAGCAACGCGCGCTGTGTCAAATCCCCATTCCCCATTCCCCATTCCCGGCCCCTAGGCCGCCAAGCCAGCAGCATGGCCCGAGGCCCAGGCCCACTGGAAGTTGTAGCCGCCCAGCCAGCCGGTGACGTCGAGCACTTCGCCGACGAAGTACAGGCCGGGCACGCGCCGCGATTCCATGGTCGAGGACGACACCTGGTCGGTGTCCACGCCGCCCAGGGTGACTTCGGCGGTGCGGTAGCCCTCGGTGCCGCTGGCCACCAGCGGCCAGGCGCCGAGCAGCTCGGCGGCGGCGCGCAGCTGCGGCTCGTCCAGCTGGCGCACCGGCTTGTCCGGCAGCCACACCTCGCACAGCCGCTGCGCGAAGCGGCGCGGCAGCGCCTCGCCCAACACCGTGCGCAGCTCGGCGGCGCCGCGCAGGCGCTTCTGGTCGCGCAGCCAGGCCGCCGCGTCCTGCCCCGGCAGCAGGTCCAGGCGCAGGTCGTCGCCCGGTTGCCAATATGAGGAGATCTGCAGGATCGCCGGGCCGCTGACCCCGCGGTGGGTGATCAGCATGAAGTTGCGGAAGCGCGCGCCGTTGCAGCGGGCCTCCACCGGCAGCGCCAGCCCGGACAGGTCCTGCAGGCGCTCCTGGTGCTTGCCGCTCAGGGTCAGCGGCACCAGGCCGGCGCGGGTCGGCAGCACCGCATGGCCGAACTGCCGCGCCAGGTCGTAGCCGAACCCGCTGGCGCCGAGGCTGGGGATGGACAGGCCGCCGGTGGCCACCACCAGCGAGGCCGCATGCACCGGGCCGTCGTCGGTGTCCAGGCGGAAGCCTTCGCTGCCGCGTTCCACCGCGCGCACGCTGCAGCCGGTGCGCACCGTCACCGCCGCCGCGGCGCATTCGTCCACCAGCATGCGCACGATCTGCTTGGAGGACAGGTCGCAGAACAGCTGCCCCAGTTCCTTCTCGTGGTAGGCGATGGCGTGGCGTTCGACCAGGTCGATGAAGTCGGCGGGACGGTAGCGGGCCAGCGCCGACTTGCAGAAGTGCGGGTTGGCCGACAGGAAGTTGCCCGGCCCGGTGCCGGTGTTGGTGAAGTTGCAGCGGCCGCCGCCGGACATCAGGATCTTCTTGCCGACCTTGTTGGCATGGTCGATCACCCGCACCCGGCGGCCGCGCTGGCCGGCGGCGATCGCGCACATCAGTCCGGCGGCGCCGGCGCCGATCACCACGACGTCGCTGCGGATGGGGGCGGTCCCGGCGCTCATGCCGCGGCTTTGCGCACCGTCGGGGTGAACGTGACGCTGCCGGCGTCGCCCAGCCACTGCACCTCGCCGTCCTGGATCATCACGTCGAAGCGCATGCTGCGCTGGATCAGCTCGGCCGCCGCGGCGACCGCATCGGCCGGCAGGTCGATCACCTGCACCGGCTTGAGCTTGCCCAGCGCCGAGGCGTTCTTCTCCCACCAGATGTCCGCGGCGCGGCCGCCGTAATTGGCCACCACCACCGAGCGCGCCCGGCCGCAGGCCTTGCGCACCCGCGATTCGTCGGGCTGGCCGACCTCGATCCATTGTTCGATCGCGCCGGTGTAGTCCATCCGCCACAGGTCGGGCTCGTCGTCGCTGCTCAGGCCCTTGCCGAACAGCAGGCGCTCGTCGGCGTACAGGGCGAAGGTCAGCAGGCGCGCCATCAGCCGCTGGTCGGTTTCGGACGGGTGTTGCGCCAGGGTCAGGGAATGCGCGGCGTAGTAGCCGCGGTCCATGTCGGAAATCTGCAGCTCCGCCTTGCGGAGGGTGGCGGTGAGGGCCATGCGGCTACCGGGATCGAAGGGCGCATAGGATACGGCGTGCGGCGGCGCAGGCGGTCCTGGACCTGCCCGGGAGGCGAGGATCGGTGGCCGGTCCGGCGTTTCCGGGAGGAGGGGCGATGGGTGCGGTGGGCCGAGACGGGCGCCTCCGGCGTGACCGCGGGGTCAGTCGGCGTTGCCGGGGACGGCGGCGGATTTGCGCAGTTTCCGCGAATCGGCACGGGGATCGGCCGCGCTGGCGCTAACTTTAGGGTGAGGTTCAGCTTCTTTGTGGTGAGTCCCGGTTTGTCTACACAAACATGTCGCTTTTTGAGCGCGACCCGCGTATGGTGGCCCCACTGTGTTTGCTAGAGTCACCGTGAATCGTGGCTTGGTGCAGTAGATCTCGCGATCCGCTTCATCGTTCCGCTCGCTTTACTAACGCCTGCAACTCAGTCTCGGCCTCGATCTCCGATGGCTGCGATTTCTTCAATTCAATGTTTCAGGAGTTAGCAAATGTCTGACCGTCAGAACGGTATCGTGAAGTGGTTCAATGATGCCAAGGGCTTCGGCTTCATCACCCCGGAAAGCGGCCCGGACCTGTTCGTGCACTTCCGTGCGATCCAGGGCACCGGCTTCAAGTCGCTGCAGGAAGGCCAGAAGGTGACCTTCGTCGCCGTGCAGGGCCAGAAGGGTATGCAGGCTGACCAGGTGCAGGCCGTCTAAGGACGCCCGCCACCGCAAGGTAGCCAGACGCCGGAAGCGCAAGCTTCCGGCGTTTTTGTTTGGACGATCGTTTTTCCCGGACATCGTTCGCGCCGGTTGGGGCGCTGCCGCGGTCATGTCGCAGGCGCAGCGGCGCTGCCCGTGCATGCGCGGGTTCACCCCTGCATCCGGCTACCATGGCGGCCCCCGAGTTCCGGAGCCGTCGCCATGATCACCGTGCATCACCTCAACCAGTCCAGGTCGCAGCGCGTGCTGTGGTTGCTGGAGGAACTGGCGCTGCCGTACCAGGTGATCAAGTACCAGCGCGACCCCAAGACCATGCTGGCACCGCCGGAACTGCGCGCGATCCACCCGCTGGGCAAGTCGCCGGTGCTGGTGGACGACGGCCACGTGCTGGCCGAGTCCGGGGCGATCCTCGACTATCTGGTGGACCGCTACGACACCGGCTGCACCCTGTCGCCGGCGCCGCAGCCGCTGGATTCGCCCGAGCGCCTGCGCTACCGCTACTGGATGCACTACGCGGAAGGCTCGGCGATGCCGCCGCTGCTGATGAGCCTGGTGTTCGGGCGGATCCGCTCGGCGAAGATGCCGTTCTTCGCCCGGCCGATCGCCAAGGCCATCGTCGACAAGGCGATGCGCGGCTTCGTCGGGCCACAGCTGCGCCTGCACCTGGACTGGATGGAGCGCGAGCTGGCGGCCACCGGCTGGTTCGCCGGCGACCGCTTCACCGCCGCGGACGTGCAGATGAGCTTCCCGGTGCAGGCCGCGGCGGCGCGCACCGGCCTGCAGGCGCATCCGCACCTGGCCGGGTTCGTGCAGCGGATCGAACAGCGTCCCGCCTACCAGCGCGCGTTGCAGCAGGGCGGTCCGTTCGAACTGCTCGGCGGTGCGGACGGCTGAACCCGCTTCGCCCCGGCCGCGCCTTCCGCAGGCTCAGGGAGCGGCCGGACGCGCCGGGCAGGCGCGCACGAAGGCGATGCTGTCGGCCATGACCGGCAGTGCCGGGTCGTCCTTGCGCAGCGCCAGCACCAGGCGCATGTGGCCGACGCCGGGATAGGTCTTCAGTGTCGCCGGCACCCCGGCGCGCTGCAGCGCGGCCTGCAGCGACTGGCTGTTGTGCGGTGCCACCACCGTGTCGGCGTCGCCGTGCAGCAGCAGCGCCGGCGGCTCGTCGCCGTCGACGAACGTCACCGGCTGCGAACGCTTTTGCTGCGCCGGGTCCTGGCCGAACATGCCGATCAGGTCCGGGTCGGTCAACGGCAGGAAATCGTAGGGGCCGGCCAGGCCGACCAGGCCGCACAACTGCCGCGGCGACAGGCCCTGCGCCTGCAGCCAGTGGCCGTCGGTGGCCAGCAGCGCGGCGATGTGCGCGCCGGCGGAGTGGCCCATCAGCACCAGTCGCTGCGGGTCGCCGCCGTAGTCGGCGGCATGGCGCTGGCTCCAGGCGACCGCGGCGGCGGCGTCGCGCATGAAGCCGTCCAGGGTCACCTGCGGGTACTTGCGGTAGTCCGGCACGATCGCGACCACGCCGTGCCGCGCCAGCGCTTCGCCGGCCCAGCGGTAGTTCTGGCGGTTGCCGGTCTTCCAGGTGCCGCCGTGGAAGAACACCACCACCGGCGCATGCTGCGCCCCGGCCGGGCGGTACACGTCCATTGCCAGGCCATGCGCGGCGTCGTAGACGATGCCGCGTTGCTCGCTGAGGCCGTGGCGCGAGGAACTGGCGTTGAGGCCGCCGAAGAACAGGCTGCTGCAGGCCGAGACCAGCAGCGAGGACACGGCGATCAGGACGTTGCGGGGCCAGCGTGGCGGAAACGGACGGTCGGACATGGGCGATCCCTGAGAGGAGCGCGGAGCATGCCGGATGCCGGTGTCGGCGGCGAGTGGAGGTGGGGCGGGGATTGGGGATCCGGGATTGGGGATTTGCTGGGGCGCGGGCTTCTTGCATGGGCGCTGTGACGTTGCGGCAGTCGGACCCGCACCCCAACCCCTCTCCCGGGGCGAGAGGGGCTTTGCCGGCCCGAGCGGCGCCGGGCGTGCACCGTATGCTCACCCTGCGGCCTTTCCAATGCGGGCTACGACTTCTACGCTGTTGCCCATGTCTGCCTTGCGTTTCGACAATCGCTTCGTCGCCGAACTGCCTGGCGACCCCGAAACCGGTCCGCGGCGCCGCGAGGTGCTGGGGGCGTTGTGGTCGCCGGTCGAGCCGACGCCGGTGGCGGCGCCGCGCCTGCTGGCGTATTCGCCGGAGGTGGCGGCCTTGCTCGGGCTGTCCGGCCAGGACGTGCGGGCGCCGCAGTTCGCCGCGGTGTTCGCCGGCAATGCGCGCTATCCGGGCATGCAGCCTTACGCGGCCAACTACGGCGGCCACCAGTTCGGGCATTGGGCCGGGCAGCTCGGCGACGGCCGCGCGATCTCCCTGGGCGAGGCCCTGGGCGCGGATGGACGGCGCTGGGAGTTGCAGCTCAAGGGCGCCGGGCCCACGCCGTACTCGCGCGGCGCCGATGGCCGCGCGGTGCTGCGCTCCTCGATCCGCGAGTTCCTGTGCAGCGAGGCCATGCATCACCTGGGCGTGCCGACCACGCGCGCGCTGAGCCTGGTCGGCACCGGCGAGACGGTGGTGCGCGACATGTTCTACGACGGTCATCCGCGCGCCGAACCGGGCGCGGTGGTGTGCCGGGTGGCGCCGTCGTTCGTGCGCTTCGGCAGTTTCGAGCTGCCGGCCGCGCGCGGCGACACGGCGCTGCTGCGGCGCCTGGCCGACCTGGTGATCGCGCGCGATTTCCCGGAACTGCAGGGCGCCGGCGCCACGCGCGATGCGGCCTGGTTCGCCGAGATCTGCGCGCGTACCGCGCGCATGGTGGCGCACTGGATGCGGGTCGGCTTCGTGCACGGGGTGATGAACACCGACAACATGTCGATCCTGGGGCTGACCATCGACTACGGCCCGTACGGCTGGGTCGACGACTACGACCCGGACTGGACTCCGAACACCACCGACGCGCAAGGGCGGCGCTACCGCTTCGGCACCCAGCCGCAGGTCGCGTACTGGAACCTGGGGCGGCTGGCCCAGGCGCTGGCGCCGCTGTTCGGCGACGTCGCACCGCTGCACGACGGGTTGGAGCGGTTCCGCACCGAATACGCGCAGGCCGAGCGCGACAGCATCGCGGCCAAGCTCGGCCTGGAGACCTGCGGCGACGCCGATGTGGCGTTGATGGACGCGTTGCTGGACCTGCTGCAGCAGGGCGAGGTCGACATGACCTTGTGGTTCCGCGGGCTGAGCGCGCTGCCGCGGCAGGCGTGGATGCCGGCGCAGGCGCTGGCGGCGCTGGCCGAGGCGTTCTACGACCCCGCCAGGCTGGCGGCGCAGGCGCCGGCGTTCGAGGCCTGGCTGGCGCGCTATGCGCAGCGCCTGCAGCAGGATCCGTTGCCCGCCGCCGCGCGCGTGGAGAAGATGCGCGCGGCCAACCCGCGCTACGTGCTGCGCAACTACCTGGCGCAGCAGGCGATCGACCGTGCCGAGCAGGGCGACACCGGCGGCATCGACGAGTTGCTGGAGGTGATGCGCCATCCCTACGACGAGCAGCCCGGGCGCGAGGCCTTCGCGGCCAAACGCCCGGACTGGGCGCGGAGCCGGGCCGGCTGTTCGATGCTGTCGTGCAGTTCCTGAGCGGGGCCGGCGCGTGCGCTCAGGACGGCGTCGCGCCGCGGTAGCGCCAGGCGGCCAGGAAGGTCGCCACCACTTCTTCCGCCAGCGCCTGCTGCGCGGCCGCGTCCGGCGCCTGCCCGTTGAGCATCGCGCCGGGATAGGCATAGCCGAAGGTGGCGCCGATGAACGCGGTGGCGGCGAGGGAGGGAGCGGGGACCTGCACGTCGCCACGCGCGTGCAGGGTCTGCAGCAAGGCGCTCAGGCGCTCGCGCAGGCGTCCGGCGCGGCGCCGGTGCAGCGACTGCAGCAGGTCCGGCATCTGCGCGCTGGCCTGCACCAGCAGGCGATGCAGGCGCAAGGCGTCGGGCGCGTACAGGTGCGCGGGCACGGTCACCGCGATCTGCCGCAGGGTCGCAGGCAGGTCCTGTGCGGTGGCGCTGCCGATGTTCTCCAGGCGGGTCTGCAGTTCCTCGCTCAAGGCCTCGAACACCTGCATCAGCAGCTCGGCCTTGCTGGCGAAATGGTTGTACATGCTCTGCCGGGTCAGCCCGGCCCGGCTGGCGATCTGTTCCAGCGACACCTCCAGCCCGTGCTCCAGCAGCAGCGTGCGCGCCGCCGCCAGCAGGCGCGGTCGCGCCAGCGCCGGCCGTCCGCGCGGGCGGGTGGGCGCGCCCGATGCCGCTGCCCCCGGCGCCGTGGCCACTGCCTGTGCCTCCTGGCGGGCAAGGGGTGTGCTTCCCTTCATGATTGTTTTTTTGTCTTTAAGTAAATTAAATGATCCCCCTCGTCGTCCCCAGGATCAAGCGCATGCCCGCGCCTTTCGTCCAGCGCCGCCGCGCGCTGCCGTTGCTGCTGTCCGTCGTCGTGCTCGCGTTCGCCGGCTGCAAGGGCGGGGGCCAGGCAGTGGCGCCGGCGGCGAAGACGGTGGAGGTGGTGACCCTGCAGCCGCAGAGCGTGCCGTTGAGCGTGGAGCTGGCCGGGCGCACCGTGGCCTCGGAGGAATCGGAGGTGCGGCCGCAGGTCAGCGGCATTCTGCGCCAGCGGCTGTTCGAGGAGGGCGCCACGGTGCGGGCCGGGCAGCCGCTGTTCCAGATCGAGCCGACCCTGTACCAGGCCGCCGCGAACCAGGCCCAGGCCAACCTGGCCACCGCCGAGGCCACGCTGGCCGCCGCCACGCTGCGCGCCGAGCGCTATCGCACCCTGGGCAAGACCCAATTGGCCGCGCAACAGGACGTGGACGATGCGCAGGCCGCCTACAAGCAGGCGCTGGCCAGCCGCGACGCGCAACGCGCGGCGCTGGACACCGCGCGCACGCAGCTGCGCTTCGCCACGGTGCTGGCGCCGATCGGCGGGCGCATCGGCCGCGCGCGGGTGACGCCCGGCGCGCTGGTCACCGCCAACCAGACCGACGCCATCGCCAAGATCCAGCAGCTGGATCCGATGAACGTGGACATCACCCAGTCCGGCAACCAGTTCCTGGCGCTGCGCCGGGCGATCGCCGCCGGCGGCGTGCAGCCGGCCAGCACGCAGGTGCGGCTGACCCTGTCCGACGGCACCGAGTACCCGCTGCCGGGCACGCTGGAATTCGCCGACCTCGACGTGGAGGAAACCACCGGCGCGGTCACCCTGCGCGCGCGCTTCCCCAACCCCGACGCGCAACTGCTGCCGGGCATGTACGTGCGCGCGCTGGTCGGGCAGGGCGTGCGCCAGCAGGCCCTGCTGGTGCCGCAGGCGGCGGTGGACCGCACCCCGCGCGGCGAGGCGGTGGCCTGGGTGGTGGGCGCCGACAACGTGGTGCGCCAGCGCGAGTTCACCACGCTGCGCGCGGTCGGTAACCGCTGGCTGGTCGGCGATGGCCTCAAGCCCGGCGAGCGGGTGGTGGTGGCGGGCCGGCAGGGCCTCAGCGACGGCGCCAAGGTGACGGTGAAGGCCGCCGCCACGGCCGCCCCTGCCGCCGGCCAGGGCTGAGCCGGCATGCTGCCGCGTTTCTTCATCCACCGCCCGATCTTCGCCTGGGTCCTGGCGATCTGCATCATGGCCGCCGGGGCCATCGCCGTGTTCACGCTGCCGATCGAGCAGTACCCGGACATCGCCCCACCGTCGGTGAATGTCACCGCCACCTACAACGGCGCCTCGGCGCAGACGGTGGAGGACAGCGTCACCCAGGTGATCGAACAGCAGATCAAGGGCATCGACCACCTGTTGTACTTCTCCTCGACCAGTTCCTCGTCCGGGCAGGCGCGGATCAGCATCACCTTCGACCAGGCGGCCAATCCTGACATCGCCCAGGTGCAGGTGCAGAATGCGGTCAACCAGGCGCTCAACCGCCTGCCGCAGGAAGTGCAGCAGCAGGGCGTGACCGTGGCCAAGTCGCAGGGCGACAGCCTGATGGCGGTGGCGCTGTACGACCGCACCGACCGCATGGACAACGTCGACATCTCCGACTACCTGGTCAGCACCCTGCAGGACCCGATCAGCCGCATCAACGGCGTCGGCGAGATCAACGTGTTCGGCGCGCAGTACGCGATGCGGGTGTGGCTGGACCCGCACAAGCTCAATGCCTACCAACTGATGCCCGGCGACGTGCGCAGCGCGATCCTGGCGCAGAACACCCAGGTCACCGCCGGCGAACTCGGTGCGCTGCCCACCGGCGCCGAGCAGGAACTCAACGCCACGGTGACCGCGCAGTCGCGGCTGCAGACCCCCGAGCAATTCCGCCAGATCATCCTGGCCACGCGCGCCGACGGCTCCAGCGTGCGCCTGGGCGATGTGGCGCGGGTGGAGATCGGCGCGGAGAACTACCAGAACAACGCCACCCTCAACGGCCATCCGGCGTCCGGCTTCTCGGTGACGCTGTCCGCCGGCGCCAATGCGATCGCCACCTCCGACGCGATCCACGCCACCATCGAACGGCTCAAGCCGACCTTCCCGCCGGGCCTGGACGTGGCCTATCCGCGCGACAGCACGCCGTTCGTGCGGATCTCGATCGAGAACGTGGTGCACACCCTGGCCGAGGCCATCGTGCTGGTGGTGGTGGTGATGTTCCTGTTCCTGCAGAACGCCCGCGCCACGCTGATCCCGGCGATCACCGTGCCGGTGGTGCTGCTGGGCACCTTCGGCATCCTCGCCGCGGCCGGCTTCACCATCAACACGCTGACCCTGTTCGCGATGGTGCTGGCGATCGGCCTGCTGGTCGACGACGCCATCGTGGTGGTGGAGAACGTCGAGCGGATCATGCACGAGGAGCACCTGCCGCCGCGCGAGGCCACCGAGCGCTCGATGGGCGAGATCACCGGCGCGCTGGTCGGCATCACCGTGGTGCTGGGCGCGGTGTTCCTGCCGATGGCGTTCTTCGGCGGCTCCACCGGCATCATCTACCGGCAGTTCTCCATCACCATCGCCTCGGCGATGGCGCTGTCGGCGCTGGTCGCGCTGACCCTGACCCCGGCGCTGTGCGCGACCCTGCTCAAGCCGGTGGAGCAGGAACGCAAGCTCGGCCGCTTCTTCCGGTGGTTCAACCGCAGCGTCGAGCGTGGCCAGCAGGCCTACCAGCGGCGCCTCGGCTCCGTGCTGCAGCGGCCGCGGCGCTGGCTGGCGCTGTATGCGCTGGTGGTGCTGGCGATGGTCGTGCTGTACATGCGCATGCCCACCGGCTTCCTGCCGGTGGAGGACCAGGGCCAGGTGCAGATCCAGTTCACCACCCCGGAAGGCACGCCGCTGGCCAAGACCCAGGCGCTGGGCGATCGCATCAGCGACTACTTCATGACCCACGAGAAGGCCAATCTCACCGCGATCTTCATGGTGGTGGGCCGCAACAACGCCGGCACCGGGCAGAACGCCGGCCAGGCCTTCGTGGCGCTCAGGCCGTGGGGGGAGCGCAATCGCGACAATACCGCGCAGGCCATCATCGACCGCGCCAACGCGCATTTCCGCAACGTCGGCGACGCCAAGATCAGCGTGCTGTCGCCGCCGGCGGTGCGCGGCCTGGGCCAGTCCAGCGGCTTCGAGCTGTGGATCCGCGACAGCGACGGCGCCGGCCGCGCGGCGTTGCTGAAGGCGCAGCAGCAGGTGCTCAAGGACGCCGGCGACGATCCGCAGCTGACCGCGGTGCGGCTCAACGGCCTGGGCGACAAGGCGCAGCTGCAGGTGGACATCGACCACGCCCAGGCCAGCGCGCTGGGCCTGGCGCAGAGCGACATCAACGCCACCCTGGCCACCGCCTGGGGCGGCAGCTACGTCAACGACTTCATCGACCGCGGCCGGGTCAAGCGCGTGTACGTGCAGGGCGATGCGCCGTACCGCGCGCTGCCGGAGGACATCGCGCAGTGGTACGTGCGCGGCAGCGGCGGGCAGATGGCGCCGTTCGCCAGCTTCGCCAGCACCCACTGGACCCGCGGCCCGCAACTGCAGCAGCGCTTCAACGGCTTGCCGGCGGCGCAGATCCAGGGCGGTGCGGCGGCCGGCAGCAGTTCCGGCGAGGCGATGCAGCGGATGCAGGCGCTGGTGGCCAAGCAGCAGGGGTTCGACCTGCAGTGGAGCGGGTTGTCCTACCAGGAGCAGCTGTCCAGCAACCAGACGCTGTGGCTGTACACCGCCTCGATCCTGTTCATTTTCCTGTGCCTGGCGGCACTTTACGAGAGCTGGTCGATCCCGGTGGCGGTGCTGCTGGTGATTCCGCTGGGCGTGGTCGGCACGGTGCTGGCGACCACGTTGGCCGGGTTCGTCAACGACATCTATTTCCAGGTGGGCCTGCTGACCACGATCGGCCTGTCGGCGAAGAACGCGATCCTGATCGTCGAGTTCGCCGAAGCGCGGCAGCGCGCGGGCATGCCGTTGCTCGAGGCGACGCTGGAAGGCGCGCGGCTGCGCCTGCGGCCGATCGTGATGACCTCGCTGGCGTTCGTCGCCGGCGTGCTGCCGCTGGCGCTGTCCACCGGCGCCGGCGCCTCCAGCCGCCGCGAGATCGGCGTGTGCGTGATCGGCGGCATGGTCACCGGCACCGTGCTGGCGGTGCTGCTGGTGCCGTTGTTCTTCGTGCTGGTGCGGCGCGCGCTGCGGCGCAACCCGGCGGATGCGGCAACGGCGGCGCACAGCGGGTAGGATGTCACGCCCTCACTGGATCGTCCCGGCCTGCCGGGACGCGCGACCATGACCGACGCCGTTGCCGAACCCCTGTCCTGGGCCACCCGAATCCGCGACGTGCCGGACTTCCCCAAGCCCGGCATCCTGTTCAAGGACATCACTCCGCTGCTGGCCGACGGGCCGGATTTCGCCTCCGCCCTGGATGCGCTGGCCCAGCCCTGGCGCGGCACCCCGCTGGACGCGGTGCTGGGCATCGAGGCGCGCGGCTTCATCCTCGGCGCGCCGCTGGCGCACGAACTGCGCGTGGGGTTCGTACCGGTGCGCAAGCCCGGCAAGCTGCCGGCGCAGACCCTGGCCCAGGACTACGGCCTGGAGTACGGCCGCGACCGCATCGAGATCCATGCCGACGCGCTGCAGCCGGGCATGCGCGTGCTGCTGGTCGACGACGTGCTGGCCACCGGCGGCACCCTGCTGGCGGCGCTGGCGCTGGCGCAGCGGGTGGGCGCCGAGGTGGTCGCGGCGACGGTGCTGGTGGAACTGGCCGCGCTGGGCGCGCGGGCGCGCTGGCCGGCGGACATTCCGCTCACCGCGCCGCTGCGCTACTGAGGCCGGAGGCTGCGCGCGGGCGAGGCCGGCAGCGGTCGCACCCGCGCCGGCAGCCGGCTCAATGCGGGTAGATCACGTCTTCCAGCGCCGGGTCGGCATGCGCGGCGGCGTGGCTCAGCTTGCCGTCGAACGGGCCGACCTTGCAGATCCGCCCATCGTCGGCGAACACCAGGTGCAGGCCGTGTTCCTGTTCCCAGTCGCAGTTGCATTCCAGGCTGATGCGCAGGCGGCCGTCGCGGTGGCGACGGACATAGGCTTCGCTGCCGAACTGCACGTGCGCCCATACCTCGGCGGGGCCGGCGATGTCCGGCGAAGGCCATCCGTACTTGGCGCACAGCGCCTGCGTGTGCCGGTAGTAGGCGAACACGTGCGGCGCGGCCGCGGCGAACACCGCGGCGTCGAGCTGCAGGAAGGTCTCGATGGCGGGTGCCGCGTCGGCCGGGACGTCGCCGGCGTCGCACCCCACCAGCACGAAGCAGCAGCTGTCGCGCATCCACGGCACCGGCACCGCATCGCTCCACAGGTTGCCGTCCTCGTCCGGGTGCAGCGACGCCAGGATCCGCGTAGTCGCGCTCACAGCTTGGCGACCCGGAACCGGCGGCCCTTGATCTTGCCCGCCTGCAGCTGCGCCAGCGCCTTGCCGGCGTGGGCGCGGGCGATGGCGACGTAGGAGCGGGTGGCGTAGATGGCGATCTTGCCGATCGCCGCGCCGGACAGGCCGGCATCGCCGGTCAGCGCGCCGAGGATGTCGCCGGGACGCAGCTTGTCGGTCTTGCCGCCGTCGATGCGCAGGGTGACCATCGCCGCCTGCGGCAACTGCGCCGGCCGCGCGGTCGCCAGTGGCGCGCGCGACCAGCGCAGCGGCTGGCCCTGTTCGGTTTCCAGCGCCTGCGCGCGCGCGGTCTCGCGCGGCGCCACCAGGCTCAGCGCCAGGCCGTGCTTGCCGGCGCGGGCGGTGCGGCCGATGCGGTGGCGGTAGGTCTCGCTGTCGGTCGGCAGTTCGTAGTTGATCACCGCCGTCAGGTCTTCGACGTCCAGCCCGCGCGCGGCCACGTCGCTGGCCACCAGCACGTTGCAGCTGCGGTTGACGAAGCGCACCAGCACCTCGTCGCGGTCGCGCTGTTCCATGTCGCCATGCAGCGCCAGCGCCGAAAACCCGAACTGCTGCAGCGACCCGGCGACCTCGTCGACCTCCTTGCGGGTATTGCAGAACACCACGCTGGATTCGGGGGTGAAGCGCAGCAGCAGGCCGGCCACCGCCTTCTGCCGGTAGGTGGGGTCGACCTCGAAGAACTGCTGGTCGATCTCCGGGGCGCTGTCGGCGCCCTCGACGGTGATCTCTGCCGGGTCCTTGAGCAGGTCGCGCGCCAGTGCGCGGATCGCCTCGGGGAAGGTGGCCGAGAACAGCAGGCTCTGCCGGTGCTTGTCGCAGCGGCTGGCGATCTCGCGGATCGGCTCCTCGAAGCCCATATCGAGCATGCGGTCGGCCTCGTCCAGCACCAGCGTGCGCACCCCGCCCAGGTGCAGCGCGCGCTTGCGCGCCAGCTCCTGGATGCGGCCGGGCGTGCCGACCACCACCTGCGGGTCGTGCGCCTCCAGCGAGGCCAACTGCGGGCCCAGCGGCATGCCGCCGGTCAGCACCACCAGCTTCATGTTGGGAATGCCGGTGGCCAGCTTGCGCAACTGCTTGCCGACCTGGTCGGCCAGTTCGCGGGTCGGGCACAGCACCAGCGCCTGCGCGCGGCTCAGCGTCGGGTCCAGCTTGTGCAGCAGGCCCAGGCCGAACGCCGCGGTCTTGCCGCTGCCGGTGGGCGCCTGCACGATCGCGTCGCACCCGGCCAGGATCGGCGGCAGGCTCTGCGCCTGCACCGGGGTCATGCTGGTGTAGCCGAGCGCGTCGATGCCGGGCGCGAGCGCCGGGGAGAGGGAGAGGGTGGCGAAATCGGTCATGCGGCATTTTAGCCGGTTGACGGCGGGGATTCGGGAGTGGGGATTCGGGATTGGGTGGTCCGGCGAGCGCTGAGCATCGCGTCATGCCCGTTGCGCGTCGTAGGAGCGGCTTCAGCCGCGACGGGCGTGCCTCTAAAACTCGGAGGAAAGGTCTAGTTGCGAGCCAAGAGAAACGGCATCTGCATCGGTTCGATACGCGGGTGTCCGCTCAGCCCACCGTGGTCAGCCAATCGGCAATGGCGCGCGTGCTTGCAGCAGGGGCGGTCTGCAGCAGCAGGTGCGGGCCGGGCAACTCGATGCACCGGGCGCCGGCAATGCTGGCGAGGATCGTGGTGCCGGCCGTGCGATGCATCAGCCGGTCGTGGCTGGCGCGCAGGTACAGGGTCGGCACGGCGATGTCGGCCAGGCGCGCGCTGACGTCCACGCGCAGGGCGCTGGCCGCGCGGTCGCGCAACACCGCGGGAGCGATCCCGCGCAACGTACGCGTCAGTTGCGTCTCCAGCGTGGGCGTGGCCCAGCGGCCGAGCAGCCACCAGCGCAATGCGGCGATGGGCAGGCGATGCGCCGGTGCGAAGCGCGTCAGCGCCGCGAACGGCGCCAGCGCCGGGACCGGGTTGCGGGCGAAGGTGGTGGACAGGACCAGGCCAGCCAGGCCGGGCGGGTGTTGCGCGGCGAGCGACAGGGCGACGGGGCCGGAGAACGACTCGCCGAGCAGGACGAAGCGCTGCTGCGGTAGCGACTGCCGTGCCAATTGCTCCAGTTCCGCGTACGACGCCGGCTGGTCGCTCGGATAGGCCACCACCGTCACCTGCGCGAAGCAACGCCGGGCTTCGGCGACGAATTCGCCCAGCAGCTCGCTGGTGCCGTCCAGGCCGGGCAGGATGACGAGCGCGGTCATTGGCGCAACGCGCTCCGACGGGCGGCCGCAGTATGGCGAAGGTACGAGAGCATGGCGGACAAACGGGCGGCATCCAGACGCGGGTGGGTCAGTCTAGCCGGGCGGCGCTGGTCTTACTCCGGCTCTAGATCCGCCGGCTCGGCGTTTAGGTGCAGCAGGAATCGACGGCACGCGGGGTGGCTTTTCCGGTGTCGACTGTGAGTCGCACCCGGGAGCCCTGGTCGCCAAAGGCCGCATTGCATGCGTTCGACCGCAGCCTCGCAGGCTTTGTCGCGTTTGTTCGCGCCGAACCGCGCCCCGATCCGCTCCAGCGCGATGCGCTGGCTGGCGCCGATGGCCGATGGCCGATGGCCGATGGCCGACGGACAGGACGGCACGCGTCGGCTTCGGCGACGGGCGCATCCACGTACAATGGCGCGATGCCTCTTATCACTCTGCAGAACCTCGACTACAGCGTCGGCGGCCCCTTGTTGCTGGAAAAGACCGACCTGTCGATCGAGCCGGGCGAACGCATCGCCCTGATCGGCCGCAACGGCGCCGGCAAATCCACCCTGATGAAACTGATCGCCGGCGAGCTCAAGCCCGACGACGGCGAGGTCCGCGTGCAGCAGGGCGTGCGCATCGCCCGGCTCGAGCAGGAGGTGCCGCACGGCGCCGCCGGCAGCGTGTTCGACGTGGTCGCCGACGGCCTGGGCGAGCTCGGCCATTGGCTGGCCGAGTTCCATCGGCTCAGCCATGCCGCCGAGTTCGACGGCGATGCGCTGGGCGCGGTGCAGTCCAAGATCGATGGCGCCAATGGCTGGGCGTTGGACCAGCGGGTCAACGAGACCCTGACCCGCCTGGAGCTGGACGGCGATGCCGAGTTCGCGCGGCTGTCCGGCGGCATGAAGCGCCGCGTGCTGCTGGCGCGGGCACTGGTGTCGGCGCCGGACCTGCTGTTGCTGGACGAACCGACCAACCACCTCGACATCGAGGCCATCGACTGGCTGGAAGGCTTCCTCAAGGGCTGGAACGGCAGTGTGGTGTTCGTGACCCACGACCGGCGCTTCCTGCGTGCCCTGGCCACGCGCATCGTCGAGATCGACCGCGGCCAGGTCAGCAGCTGGCCGGGCGACTGGGCCAACTACGAGCGCCGTCGCGAGGAGCGGCTCAACGCGCAGGCGCAGGAGAACGCGCGCTTCGACAAGCTGCTGGCGCAGGAAGAAGTGTGGATCCGCCAGGGCATCAAGGCGCGGCGTACCCGCGACGAGGGCCGGGTGCGACGCCTGGAAGCGATGCGCCGCGAGCGTACCCAGCGCCGCGAACTCGGCGGCAACGTGCGCATGGAGGCCGCGCAGGGCGAGTCCTCCGGCAAGAAGGTGATCGAGGCCAAGGACCTGAGTTTCGCCTTCGGCGCGCGCAGCATGGTGCGCGATTTTTCCACCACCATCCTGCGCGGCGACCGTATCGGCCTGATCGGCCCCAACGGCAGCGGCAAGACCACGCTGCTGAAGCTGCTGCTGGGCGAACTGACCCCGGACCAGGGCGAAGTGCGCGCCGGCACCAATCTGCAGGTGGCGTACTTCGACCAGTACCGCGCCACCCTGCGCGAGGACTGGAGCGCGATCGAGAACGTGGCCGAAGGCCGCGACTTCATCGAGGTCAACGGCAAGCGCAAGCACGTGCATGCCTACCTGCAGGATTTCCTGTTCACCCCGGAACGCGCGCGCGCGCCGATCACCCGCCTGTCCGGCGGCGAGCGCAATCGCCTGCTGCTGGCGCGGCTGTTCGCGCAGCCGTCCAACCTGCTGGTGATGGACGAACCGACCAACGACCTGGACGTGGAAACCCTGGAGCTGCTGGAAGAGCTGCTGGGCGACTACAGCGGCACGCTGTTGCTGGTCAGCCACGACCGCGATTTCATCGACAACGTGGTGACTTCGACCATGGTCATGGAAGGCGATGGCCGCATCGGCGAATACGTCGGCGGCTACAGCGACTGGGTGCGCCAGCGCCCGGCGGCACCGGCCAGCGCGATGGCGGTGGCGAAGGCGTCGGCCACCGCCGCGGCGACCACGCCGGTGGCGGCGGCTGCGGCGCCCGCGTCCGCACCGGCCAAGCGCAAGCTCAGCTACAAGGACGCGCGCGAACTGGAGCAACTGCCGGCGCGGATCGAAGCGCTGGAACAGCAGGTCGCGGCGCTGACCGAGGCGATGGCCGACCCGGCGTTCTACCAGCGCGACGCGGCGGCGGTGACCGCACACACGCAGGCCTTGAGCCAGGCGCAGGCGGACCTGGATACGGCGTATGCGCGCTGGAGCGAACTGGACGGGTGAAAGGCCGGGACCCGGGACCCGGAACGGCAGCCGCCACAGCTAGGCGGCTCCGGCTGGAGCGTCGCGTGTGCGCTCGTCGTAGGAGCGGCTTCAGCCGCGACGGGCGTTCCCGGTGAATGCGGTCGCGGCTGACGCCGTTCTTACTCGGTGCGCGCGGGCTCGCGTCCACGGATGTGCCTGTGCCACCAATAGTGAGCGATGGCATCAGTTCGCACGCCGGTCGCGATGGCGATCGCTCCGACGGCCGGTCGCGGCTGAAGCCGCTCCTACGCATTGCGCTCAGTCGGACTCCGCAGGCGCTTCCGAATCCTCGCTGCCGCCCACGAACGCGACGAAGCTGAGACCGTCCTGCGCCCACTCGCGGGCGACGTCGTCGAGGATCTCCAACAGCACGTCGAATGCCGGCTGCGCCACCGCCTGCAACTGTCCGGCATCCTCCAGCAGCAGCGCGTAGCCGCGCGGCGAGGGCAGCCAGGACAGGTCGCGCAGACCGTCGGTGAGCGCATCCCAGTTGCGGCCGAAGCCGGGCGGGAAGTCCAGTTGCGCGGCCAGCCGCATCAGCAGCATGGCCTTGCCGGTGCAGCCGTGCAGGTCGATCCGGCATAGCCGCAGGCCGGCGTCGCGGGCCAGGGCAGCGACGCTGTCCAGGTCGCGGTTGGCGACGCGGTAGACGCCGGAGGCGGCCGGCTCGGCCAGGTTCAGTGCGAACGGGAAGCCGCTCATGGTGTCGTCCTCGTACCGTCCACCTGGAAGCTGCGGAAGCTGCCGTAGTGGTCGTCGCTGTAGTACCAGACCTGCGGCGGGGTGCCGCCGGTGACGATGCGGCGCGTGCCGCGATGCGACAGGCCCGGGGTGTCGACGGTGTACTCGCGGTAGTAGCCGCGCGGTTGCGCCGGCAACCGGTTCTCGCGGTTGCCGAACACGCTGCCGTCCTGGCGATGCTGGAACGGCCCGCCGCGCAGGATCAGCGCCACCGTGGCGCGGGCTTCGGGTGGCAGGAACGCCGGCAGTGTCGGCGCCGTGGCATCCGATGCCGCGGCGGCCTTGCCGGGCACGGTGTACGGCGCCTGCGCGGCGGCGTCCAGCGAGGGCGCGAATTGCGGGTGCGGCGGGTGCTGCAGCCCGCGGATGCCCCACAGCCCGCCCACCAGCAAGACGATGGCGGCGATCAACAGCACGGGCTTGCGCATGGACTCTCCTGCAGGAACGGCGGCGGCGCGCAGAACGGCGCCATCGCGCACAGTATGGGCCGGCCTGCCTGTTCCCGCTCTAAACGCCGCCGGTCATGGCGGTAGCGCGGGCGATTCACATCCGACTAACCGGGGCGTGGGGCATGGTAGGCGCCGATTCGTTACGCCGGCCGACACCGCCGCCGCGGGATGGGACGATGTTTCCCCAGCCGCGCCCTTGGTAAGGTTGCCGACCGTCCCTACCATTGCTCACGCAACGCTCGTCCTTTCGACGGCGAAAGTCCAGGAGAACCGCATGGCCTACACCCTCCCCAAGTTGCCCTACGCCTACGACGCGCTGGAACCGCACATCGATGCGCAGACGATGGAGATCCATCACACCAAGCATCACCAGACCTACATCAACAACGTCAACGCCGCGCTGGAAGGCACCGAGTACGCCGATCTGCCGATCGAGGCGCTGGTGTCCAAGCTGAAGTCGCTGCCGGAGAACCTGCAGGGTCCGGTGCGCAACAACGGTGGCGGCCATGCCAACCACTCGCTGTTCTGGACGGTGATGGCGCCCAACGCCGGCGGCACCCCCAGCGGCGACGTCGCCAAGGCGATCGACAGCGAACTGGGCGGCTTCGACAAGTTCAAGGAGGCCTTCACCAAGGCCGCGCTGACCCGTTTCGGCAGCGGCTGGGCCTGGCTCAGCGTCACCCCCGACAAGAAGCTGGTGGTCGAGAGCACCGCCAACCAGGACAGCCCGCTGTTCGAGGGCAATACCCCGATCCTGGGCCTGGACGTGTGGGAACACGCCTACTACCTGAAGTACCAGAACCGCCGTCCGGACTACATCGGCGCGTTCTTCAACGTGGTCGACTGGAAGGAAGTGGAGCGCCGCTACCACGCCGCGATCGGCTGATCGCGCGCCAGCGCCGCAGCAGGAACAAGGCCGGGTTCGCCCGGCCTTTTTTGTGGGGATGCCACACGGACGCGCTGGCGGTGCAGGCGGGCGTGGCTGCGCGGCGCGGCGAGGCGCGGTGGCAAGTCGCCCACCGTACGCGTGCGCAGCCTGCTTCGCAGCGATGGCGGTCCGCACCGCATCGGCCACCGCTTGCGCCGCGGCGTCGCCAGGGCGTCTATCACCTCGGGGCCGCACGCGCGTAGGAGCGGCTTCAGCCGCGATCAGGTTGTCCGTGCAAGGCCGTCGCGTACACGATGCCGTGATGCGTGAGGTGCCCGATCGTCCCGGGCCGGTGGCTTGCCGATGCCGATGGCATTCGCATGCGCCGCATCGCACGGCTGTGCTCGCGCGGCGCGCGAACGCGCCCGGCCCGCCGTGCGCTACGGTATCGGCGGCAGCGGCTCCGGCAGCGGATCGAGCGGTTGCAGCGCCATCAGCAGGCCGCGCGTGCCGGCCGCGCGCAGGTCCGGTGCCGGCGCGAACAGGCGCGCGCCGTGCAGGGGGCGGAAGTGGCCGCGTTCGAAGAACACGTGATCGGCGGCCGCCGCCGTGCCGGGCGCGCGCACGGCGATCCGGTTGCGCGTCGACTCGCCGCGCACGCTGCCGTCCTCGAAGCGCACCGCCAGCGGCGCCAGCTCGGGCGCGCGCGCCGCGGCGAAGAAGCCGCCGGCCAGCAGCGACGGCACGCCCTCGGCGGTGGCGTCGATCCATGCCATCAGATCCTCGGCCTGTTCGCGGCGGCTGGCGCCGCCATCGCGGGCGGCGTGCAGGCGGGTGAAGTACAGGTTCACCGGCTGCCCGTGCAGATCCACCCGCACCAGGCCGGCCACGCTGTAGTCCTCCAGCGGATGCAGCAAGGTCTCGGCCTCCTCCAGCACCGGCAGGCGAGTCAACAGCGCATTGCCGCGGCGTTGCGGCCGGCTCGGCGGATCGGGGCTGATGAAATGGCAGTGGTAGCCCAGGCGCGCGGCCAGCCATTGCGCCTGGTTCGGCATCTCCGGCGTCTGCAGCACTTCCTGCAGGGCGATGGCGTCGGGCTGCAGGCGCTGCAGGGCCGCGACGATGCGCTCGCGGCGCGCGCTCCAGTCGTCGCCGTCCTGCGCCGCGCGCGGATCCGGGGCGAGCGTGAGGGTGACCACGGTGAGGGCGCTGTCCGGTGTCGCCGAGACCGTCGGCACTGCGTCCGCGGCCACCTGCGCCTGCGCCAATGCCGCCACGGCCAGCAACAGCCAGCCGGTGCGATGCCATCGGAAGACGCGGGGATTCATGCGCAGGATGCTACGGCGCAGCGCCTCAGGGTTGCGTATACAGCCGGCGGCGCTGCGGCGGCCGCCACACAATCGCTGCCGTGCGGGTGGCAATGCGAACATCGCCCCGCCTCCGGCGCGCATGGGCGCGGAGGCGGGGCTGGCACCGGGCCGCGGCGCGGCCGCCGCGGCCCGCGGTCAGTGCTGCAGCACGCGGTCCTTCAGGTGCAGCGGCGCGCGCGCCTCCACCTGCGTCGCCGAACGGCCCAGCAGCAGTTCGTAGTCGCCGGCGGCGATGTGCCAGCGGCGCTGCTTCGGGTCGTAGTCGGCCAGGGTCTTGGGCTCGGCGACGATGCTGACGTGGCGGCTTTCGCCCGGCTTGAGCGTCAGCTTGTCCCAGCCGACCAGGCGGATCGGGGTGTGGTGGCCCTGCGGCAGGCGCAGGTAGAGCTGCGGCACGTCGGCCCCTTCGCGGTCGCCGGTGTTGCGCACGTCGAAGCTGGCGACGACGCGGTCGCCGTCGGCCTGCACCTTGAAGTTGCTGTAGGCGAACGTGGTGTAGGACAGGCCATAGCCGAACGGATACACCGGCTCCAGGCCGCGCGCGGCGAACCAGCGGTAGCCGACGTTGGCGCCTTCGATGGTGTAGTCGACGTTGCTGCCGGCCGGCTGCGCGGGCTTGAAGCCCAGGCCGGGAATCGACGGCCGCGGCAGTTGCGACACGTCGCGCAGCCAGGTCACCGGCAGGCGCCCGGACGGATTGACCTCGCCCAGCAGCAGCCGCGCCAGCCCTTCGCCGCCGCGGATGCCCGGGTACCAGGCCTCCAGCACCGCCGGCACCTGCTGCAGCCACGGCATCGCCACCGGGCCGTTGGTCTCCAGCACCACCACCGTCTTCGGGTTGGCCTTGGCCACCCGGGCGATCAGCGCGTCCTGCTTGCCGGGCAGGGCGATGTCCGGCAGGTCCACCGACTCGGCCGACCACTGCGTGGCGAACACGATGGCTACGTCGGCCGCGCGCGCGAGCTTGGCCGCCGCGGCCGGGTCGTCGCCGCTGGCATAGTCGATCTGCGCGTTGGGCAGGGCCTTGCGCAGCGCCTGCAGCGGCGAGGACGGATGGAACATCACCGGGCCGGGCCAGGTGGTCGGGGCGATCCCCGGCACCGCGTTGCCGCCGTTGACGGTGACGCCGACCATCGAGGACCCGCCGCCACCGATCACGCCCTTGTCGGCATGGCCGCCGATCACCGCGATGCGGCGCACGCTGCGCGACAGCGGCAGCAGCTTGCCCTCGTTGCGCAACAGCACCGTGCCTTCCTCGACCACGCGCTGCGCGGCCAGGCCGCCGGCGGCGTCGTCGATCGGCTGGTGCTGCGGCGGGTTGTCGAAACTGCCGGTGGCGAAGAACGCGCGCAGGATGCGCTTGACCATGTCGTCCAGGCGCGCCTGCGGCACGGTGCCGGCGGCCACCGCCATGCGCAGCGGCTGGTCGAAGTACACCGCCTTGTCGAACACTTCGCCGGCCGATTGCTGGTCCAGGCCGGCCAGCGCCGCCTTGGAGCCGCTGTGCACGCCGCCCCAGTCGGACATCACGTAGCCGGGGAACTTCCATTCCTGCTTCAGCACCTGGTTGAGCAGGTAGTCGTTCTCGCAGCCGTACACGCCGTTGATGCGGTTGTACGAACACATCACCGAGCCGGGCTGGCCGATCTTCAGCGCCAGCTCGAAGGCCAGCAGGTCCGACTCGTGCATGGCCTGCTCGCCGATGTCGGCGCTGTGGGTGTTGCGCCCGGTCTCCAGGTCGTTCATCGCGAAGTGCTTCATGGTCGAGACCACATGCTGGCTCTGCACGCCGCGGATCGATTCGCCGACCATCACCCCGGCCAGCAGCGGGTCCTCGCCGGCGTACTCGAAGTTGCGGCCGTTGCGCGGGTCGCGCTGCAGGTTGACGCTGCCGGCCAGCAGCACGTTGAAGCCCTGTTGCCAGGCCTCGCGGCCCATGGTCTCACCGCCGGCGAAGGCCAGCGCGCGGTTCCAGGTGGCGGCGGTGGCGGGGCCGGACGGCATCGCGGTGGCATGGTCGCCGGGGCGGATGTTGCCGGGGTTGGTCACGCCGAGGCCGGCATCGGCCAGTTGCTGCGACGGGATGCCCAGGCGCGCGATCGCCGGCACGTAGCCGGCCGAGCCGAGCGCGCCGGGCGGCCGCGGGCCGCCGTCCTTGCCCAGGCCGAAGTAGCTGTGCAGCAGCTGGAACTTCTCGTCCGGGGTCATCGCCTGCACCAGCAGCGCGGCGCGCCGGTCCGGCGACAGGGTGCGGTCGTTCCACGGGCGCTGCGCATCGGCGGCGGCGTTCGTCGTGGAGGTGGCGCTGGCGGCCGTCGCCGGCGGGGCGGCGGTGGCGGGCGCGGCCAGCGCGAGGGTCAGGCAAAGGGATCCTGTAAACGTTTTCATAGCGGGGCGAACAGCCTCTCTAGCAGATGAAGGGAAGGCGCATCGGGGGGAGTCGGGGGGAGGGCGGAACCGCGGATCAGGACGGGGCTTCGTCGCTGCGCATGACCGGGTACAGGCGGTAGCGCTCGTCCCAGGAGCTGTGGCGGCGGTAGAAGAACTCCAGCCGTGCCTGCGGATCCTTGGCGAAGGCCGCATCGTGTTCGAGCTTGTCCTCGAACTCGGCCTTGAGCGCCGGGTCGCTGGCCAGCATCTGCCGCGCCACGTCCTCGGCGACGTAGTCCTCCATGTACTCGGCGCGCTCGAACGCACTGTTGAACTCGCCCCATTGCAGCAGCGAATCCGGTGCCTGCGGTTCCAGCAGCGCCATCAGCAGCCGCGCCTTGGGCTGGGCGATGGGCACGAACAGCGCGCCGGCGCCGACGGCGCGGGTTTCCGGCTTCCAGGCGCCGGTGACGCTGAGCCGCTGGTGGCCTTCGGAGGAGCGTGCGGCGAAGTTGGCGGTGTCGGCGCGGAAGGTCTGCACCGGCAGGGTGGCGTCGTGCTCCAGGGTGCGGAAGGCGATGCCGTGCTGGCGCAGCTTGGCACCGACCAGGGCGGCCTGCGCCGCCGGCACCACGTAGCCGGCGCGCGGCGCGGCGACCTCCACGCTGGGCACGACCTGGTCGCGCAGCGGCACCCGCCAGCGTTGCGGGGTGCGTTCGTCGTAGCGGGTCATCAACGCGCCGGAGACCGGCGAGAGCGTGCGCGTGTAGGCGTAGCCGCGGAAGTCGACCAGGTGCGAGGCGTCGGTGGTGCGGTAGTCCAGCGCCACGGTCTGCCCGCCCAGCGCTTGCGCGCGGGCATCGGCGGCCAGCGCGTCGGCGCGCCACTGCGCACCGTGCCGCGCCACCTGCTGCAGCACCGAGACGATGGTGTTGCGGGTGATGCGCACGCGCTCGGGGTAGCGCTTCCACGAGTGCGTCTCCACCAGCATGCCGAAGCGGTTGCGCAGCTGGAAGTAGCCGTGCGAGAAGCGCGGCGTGGGCACGCCGTCCTCGAAGCCGGAGGCGGGGTCGTCGTTGACCACGAACGAGGGGTAGTACGGCAGCGGCAGCGACCCCTGCCGCTTCAGGTCGGCGAGCACGCCGTCGCGCAGGCGCAGGCCGTCGCCGCGCAGCGCGGCGTCGCCGGCGCGCAGCGGTTCCACCTGGATCGACACGTCGTGCTCGAACTGCGCGCCGTCGGTGACGTGCAGGTCCACGTACAGCAGCGGATCCCACTGCTCGACCAGGCGCAGCATCGCCTGCATCTCCGGCGCATCGGCCTTGACGTAGTCGCGGTTGAGGTTGAGGTTCTGCGCGGTGGTGCGCCAGCCCATCTGTTCCGGGCCGCGCTGGTTGGGCCGGTTCCAGGCGCCGAAACGCTCGTGCCCGTCGACGTTGAACACCGGCACGAACAGCCACACCTGCTTGTCCAGCGCGCCGCGCGCGGCCTGGCCGTCGAGCAACTGGCGCAGCGCCAGGAAGCCGGCGTCCTTGCCGTCGATCTCGCCGGCGTGGATGCCGCCCTGGATCAGCACCACCGGCAGCTTGCGCGCCTGCGCGCCCGCCGCGTCCAGGGTGCCGGAGGTGGACACCGCCAGCGCCTTCATCGGCCGGCCTTCGGGCGAGGTGCCGAAGTCGAAGCAGCGCACCGATTGCGGGTAGCGCTGCGCGAACGCATCGCACAGGGCGATGGTTTCGGCGTAGCGGCCGGTGCGCGCGAACCCGCTGCGCTCGGCCTCGGTGGACAGGCCCGCATCGCTGGCCAGGGATGGCATGCTGCACAGCAGCATCGGCAACAGCAGGCAGGCCAGCCAGGGTCGGATCATCTCGGCACCGTCTCGGGACAGGCCCCCATGATGCGGGCAGCGCGCCGATTGCGAAAGCACCCTAGGACACGCCCTAGCGGTTCGATTCGCCGGAACGATCGGGTAACCTTCTGAAAATTTTGCCTGGACGAGGGCCCGTGAGCAGCCAAGCCACCACGAGACACGCCGCATGAGCGCGGCGCAGGAACGCGCCACCGCGCGCATGCCGCGGCAGATTCCGTACATCATCGGCAACGAGGCCTGCGAGCGCTTCAGCTTCTACGGGATGCGCAACATCCTGGTGCAGTTCCTGATCACCTCGCTGTTGCTGCAGGAAGTGACCGCGCCCGGCCGCGAGGCCGAGGCCAAGCACATCATGCACAGCTTCATGATCGGCGTGTACTTCTTCCCGCTGCTCGGCGGCTGGCTGGCCGATCGCTTCTTCGGCAAGTACAACACCATTCTCTGGTTCAGCCTGGTCTACTGCGCGGGACACCTGTGCCTGGCGCTGTTCGAGGGCCACCGCAGCGGTTTCTTCCTCGGCCTGGGCCTGATCGCGCTGGGCGCGGGCGGGATCAAGCCGCTGGTGGCCTCGTTCATGGGCGACCAGTTCGACCAGGGCAACAAGCACCTGGCCAAGGTGGTGTTCGACGCCTTTTACTGGATCATCAACTTCGGCTCGCTGTTCGCCTCGCTGCTGATCCCGCTGGCGCTGAAGAACCTGGGCCCGGCGTGGGCGTTCGGCATCCCCGGCATCCTGATGCTGGTGGCCACCCTGGTGTTCTGGGCCGGGCGCCACCGCTACGTGCGCGTGCCGCTGCCGCCCAAGGATCCGCACGGCTTCGCCCAGGTGGTGCGCACCGCGTTGCTGCGGCAGGTGCCGGGGCAGGGGCGTCCCGGGCTGGCCCTGGCCGGCGTGGCGGTGCTGCTGGCGCTGGGCACGTTCGCATTGGTGCCGACGCTGGGCCTGGTGATCTGCCTGTGCATGGCGCTGGTGCTGCTGCTGGCCGGCATCGGCGGCGGCACCTGGTGGCAGCTGGAACGCGCCCGCGCGGTGCATCCGGACGCCGCGGTGGACGGCGTGCGCGCGGTGCTGCGGGTGCTGGTGGTGTTCGCGCTGGTCACCCCGTTCTTCTCGCTGTTCGACCAGAAGGCCTCGACCTGGGTGCTGCAGGGCCAGCAGATGCAGATGCCGGCGTGGTTCAGCGCCTCGCAGATGCAGGCGCTGAATCCGGCGCTGGTGATGCTGCTGATCCCGTTCAACAACCTGGTGCTGTACCCGTTGCTGCGCCGGCGCGGCTACGAGCCGACCGCGCTGCGGCGGATGACCGCCGGCATCGCCTTCAGCGGCCTGGCCTGGATCGTGGTCGGCAGCCTGCAGGTGATGATGGACGGCGGCGACGCCTTGTCCATCGCCTGGCAGATCCTGCCCTATGCGCTGCTCACCTTCGGCGAAGTGCTGGTCTCGGCGACCGGCCTGGAGTTCGCCTACAGCCAGGCGCCGCAGTCGATGAAGGGCGTGGTGATGAGTTTCTGGAACCTCACCACCACCGTCGGCAACCTGTGGGTGCTGCTGTCCAACGCCGCGGTGCGCAACGAGCGCGTCACCGCGCACATCGGCAGCACCGGGCTCAGCGAGACCGCGTTCCTGATGTTCTTCTTCGCCGCCTTCGCTTTCGTCGCCGCACTGCTGTTCGGGCTGTACGCGCGCCGCTACCGCATGGTCGACCACTACCGCCCCGCCTGAGACCCCGCATGCCTTCCGTCACCCCCGTCAACCTGATCCTGATCGTCCTGACCGTGCTCGTGTCGTGGGCGGCGTTCAACAACCGCCGGCTGCTCGACCGGCTGATCCTGTGGCCGCCGGCGATCGACCGCCACAAGCAGTACGACCGGCTGGTGACCTACGGCTTCATCCACGCCGATTTCCCGCACCTGCTGTTCAACATGGTCACGCTGTACTTCTTCGGCGGCCCGATCGAGGTCCTGATGGAGCGGCTGACCGGCAACATGCTGGTGTATCCGCTGTTCTACCTGGCGGCGCTGGTGGTCTCGATCCTGCCCAGCTACCTGAAGAACCAGAAGAACCCCAACTACATGAGCCTGGGCGCGTCCGGCGCGGTGTCGGCGGTGCTGTTCGCCTTCATCCTGATGGCGCCCTGGACCGGGATCTTCTTCTTCTTCATCCCGATTCCGATCCCCGCCATCCTCTATGCCGTGTTCTATGTCGGCTACAGCATCTGGATGGACCGCCGCGGCGGCGACAACGTCAACCACAGTGCGCACCTGGCCGGCGCGGCGTTCGGCGTGATGTTCCTGCTGATCATGGAACCGTCGATACTGCAGCACTTCTTGGGTGAGCTGGCGAACCCGCGCTTCGGGCGCGGGTGACGCGCGGCGCGCCGACGCCAGCACGGCAGTGCGGCGCCGCGTGAGTGGCGCCTGTCGGGTGCGCTGCGTCGGGAGAGACGCCGGGGCGTCGGCGCGGCCGGGGACGGCCGCATTGCGCAAGGGCGGGCGGCGGCGGCCCGTTCGGCCGCCATCGACGCTCAGCGGGTCTGCTGGCCGCGCAACTGCACCTTGGCGCTGCCGATGGCGGCATTCTCGTAGGTGCGCTTGAGGCGCTGGTAGACCTCGTTGTCGAGCTGCTTGAACTCGCCGCCCTGGTGGTCGCCGTGGACCGACAGTTGGAACAGCCCTTCCAGCAGGGAGGCGTTGTGGTCGCCCTGGTCGTATTTGCTCTCGTTCTCGCTCATGCGCGTGGCTCCCTGTTGGATCGCTGCGTGATGGGAGTTGCAACTCCCGTGCCAGGTTTTCGGCCCGTCCCGGCGGTATCGGCCACGCGCGGCACGACTTGAGCGGCGGGTGGCCGACGCACCGCGTCGGCGGCGTGACGCGCCGGAGCGGGTGTTTCACATCGTCGCGGCAAGCGGCAGCGGACACTGCGTGCTCCGCGACACCGCCCGCTCCCCATGTCCGCAGCCAACGTCCCGATCACGCACGATCCGCAGCAGCGCCGCTTCTCCCTGGAAGTCGACGGCCATCGCGCCGAACTCGACTACGTGCTGGAGCAGGGGCGCATGGTCATCACCCATACCGGGGTGCCGGCGCCGATCGGTGGGCGCGGCCTGGCTGCGCAACTGGTCACCGCCGCGCTTGAGTATGCACAGGCGCAAGGCTGGAAGGTGGTGCCGGCGTGTTCGTACGCGGCGCTGTTCATCCAGCGGCATCCGCAGTACGCCGCGCTGCTCGGCTGAGCGCGCGGCATCGCAACGGCGCGATAATGCGCGCATTTCCACAGACATCGCAGGAACAGGGGCAGTCGAACGTGAGCAGGGCAGAGACGATGGGCAACGGGCGGATGGCATGGACGGCACTGGCGGTCGCGGCGGCACTGGCAATGGCCGGTTGCAAGCGCGAGGAACCGGCTGCCGCACCAGCGCCCGCCGCGGCGCAGGCCGAGGCCGCCGCGCCGGCGGTCGCGGAGCAGGCGCCGGCCACGCCGCCGGAACTGAAGGATATCGTCGAGCACAGCCCCAGCTATGTGGTCGGGATCACTTTCCCGCCGGCGATCAACCGCTATCCGGGGCTGGCCGACGCCGCCAACCGCTATGCGCAGAACGCGCGCAGCGAGCTGATGGAGGCGGTGGACGGGCTTGGCAACGATCGCCCGCGCGCACCCTACGAACTCTCGTTGCAGTTCGAGATGCTGCTGGAGCGTCCGGATCTGGTCGCGCTGAGCGCCGACGGCAGCCGCTATACCGGCGGCGCGCATGGCGAACCGCTGGTGGCGCGCTGGGTGTGGCTGCCGCAGCAGCAGCGCATGCTCACCGCCGAAACGCTGATCCCGGATGCGGCGCACTGGAAACAGGTCGCCGACTACGCCGCCGCGCAACTGCGCCAGGCGGTGCAGGCGCGGGTCGATGCCGAGCAGGTGCCGCCGGAGGATCAGCAGGAGCAGGTGCGCAGCGCCAGCAAGATGATCGCCGAAGGCACCGAGCCGCAGGCCAGCAACTTCAGCCAGTTCCAGCCGCTGGTCGACGCGGCGGGCAAGATCACCGCCTTGCGCTTCGTGTTCCCGCCGTATCAGGTGGGGCCGTACGCCGATGGCACGCAGACGGTGGACGTGCCGGCCAGCGTGCTGCGCCCCCTGGTGGCGCCGGAGTACGCGTCGCTGTTCGCCGCCTGAGCGGTCGCGAGTGCGCCATTGCGCTTGGACGAACGCGTTTGGTGCATCGCGTCGACAGCGCGCCGGAACGCAACGCCTGCCCTCGTCGGGGCGGTGCGCAATGGGTAGCATTGGCGGCCACCCCACTTTGCAATCGATTTCCTCATGGGCAGTTTCGATCAGACCGAGCGGCGTGTGGCGCACACTTGCGCGCGTTATCCCGCTTTCCCGCGCGAACCCGCCGTCCTGGTCCGGTTGGTCAAGCATCTGTACAAGCGCGTGCATGCCAACGCCAGCGGCGTGCTCAAGGAGTACGGCATCAGCCCGCCGGAGTACGAGATCCTGATGATGCTGTATGGCACGCCCGAGCAGTGCATCACCCCCACCGAGGTGGCCGAGGCCGCCAGTGAGAAACCGGCCAACATCACCCGTCTCACCGACAGCCTGTGCAGTAAGGGGCTGCTGTCGCGCACGGCCAGTCCGGAAGACCGGCGCAAGGTCGCGCTGACCCTGCAGCCGGCCGGCATCGCCCTGATCGAGCGGCTGCTGCCGGACGTGTGCGCGTTCCTGGATGCGGAGACCGCGGCGCTGGATGCCGGCGAACAGCAGCAGTTGGAGACGCTGCTGAAAAAGATGCTGGCCGGCATCGACGGCCTCGATGCTGCCGAATCGAAGACGCAGGCCGCGCTGCCATAAGGACACCTCGAAGACGCTGCTTCCGCGACAGTCGAGCGGAATGCAGCATGCCTGTAGGAGCGGCTTCAGCCGCGACGGGCGTTCCCGATAAGCCCGTCGCGGCTGAAGCCGCTCCTAACGGACGTGTCCCGGAGTGATTGAAGGTCGCTCCTCGGTCGCGCTGTCCATCCCAACGGAGTCAGGGCGTTGCGCTGCCGCTAGCGCCAGCCACGCGCGCGTGCGCGCTGTTCGCCGTCGGCATCCAGCGCCTCGCCGGCAATCCGTGCATCCACCGCTTGCAGCACGGCGGCCGGCATCGGGCTGGCCGCCATGCGCATGCCGCCACCGTTGCCGTCGCCGCGCGCGTCGGCGGGCACCAGAAGTTCCACCCGCCATGCGCCATCGCGCTGGCAGGCCAGGCCGGCGTTGGCGCGCGCCATGGCGAAGGTGCGGCAGTAATGGCCGTCGCGATCGCGGAAGCTCAGGCCGATGCGCACGCTGCCCTGGTTGTGGCCGGACAACTGCTGCGCCAGCGCCTGCGCGAGCGCGCCCTCGGCGATGCCGCCCTGGGTCGCCACGAACGTCGGGCCCGGCGCAGCGCCCTGCGGCAACTGCCGCTGCGCGATCCACAGCCCCAGCAGCAATGCCGCCGCCAACGCCGCCGGCAGCGCCCAGCGGCGGCGCGCCCGCGGCCGCAGCGGCGTCGGCCGGCTCGCCTGCGCCGTCGCATGGACGGGCGAGGGAGGCCGCGCCGCGACAGCGGCGTCCTGGCCGGGCGCGTCGGTTGGTCGTGCGCGCGCAGCGGCGAGCAAGCGTGCGGGCACGGCTTCGTCCAGCACCGGGGCGAAGCCGGCGCGCAGCCGCGCCTGCAGCTGGCGCAACCGCTCCAGCGCCTGTGCCAGCTGTGGATCGGTACGCAGCGCCGCTTCCACCTGCGCGGCCTGCGCCGCGTCCAGTTCGCCGTCGGCGTAGGCCTGCAGGGTGAGTGCGTCGATCGTGGTGTTCATGCGGTCGCCTCCAGTGACGCCTGCAGGGCCTCGCGCCCGCGCGCGAGCCGGCGGGTGAGTGTGCCGAGCGGAATCTCCAGCACCGCCGCGGCATCCTTGTAGGACAGGCCTTCGATCAGCACCAGCGCGATCGCCAGGCGTTGTTCCTCGGGCAGGCCGGCCATCGCGGCCTGCACCGCCATCCAGTCCTGCTGCCGCTCCAGCGGCGTGTCGCCGACGTGTTCGCCCTCGGCGGCATCGACGAACAGGTGCCGCCGTCGCCGCTGTGCCCGTACCTCGTCGATCCAGGCGTGGCGGATGATGCCGTACAGCCAGTACTGCAGCGGCGTCTCCGGCCGCCATTGCGCGGCGCGGCGCAGGGCGCGTTCGATCGCGATCTGCAGCAGGTCGTCGGCATCCTCGCGGTGGCCGGCGACGGCACGCGCGAAGCGCCGCAACTGCGGCAGCAGGGTACAGATGCCGTCGCCGACGGCGGCCGTGGGATCGGCATGCATGTGGGGGATACGTTCGGCGGAGGCGGTTTCTTCCATGGGCGCGGCGCGGCGTTCACGGCGGGTCGGGATGGCAGGATTAGTGTGGCACGCCAACAGGGGCGGACGACGGAGTGGGGCATGGCGACGGGCAGGCGGATGCGCTGGATGGCGGTGGCCTTGCTGGCGGTGGCGACACCGGCGCTGGCGCAGTTGGCGCTGCCATCGGCCGGCGGCCTGGTGCAGGACGTCACCCAGGGCATGCAAGGCGGGATGGATCGGCTGGGACAGTCGCTGCAGGACGCGCGCGGCGACCTCGAACGGCTGCGGCTCAAACGCCTGCAGGCGCTGCTGCGCAGCGATCCGCGCGGGCTGGAGCGCGACGAGGGCGGCGCGGTGGTGATGCGCGGGCAGGTGGTGGCGCTGGAACCGGACCCGGCGGCGCTGCGGGCGGCGCAGGCGGCCGGCTTCGCGGTGCTGGAGCAGCGTAGCTTCGGCGAATTCGGCCTGCGCCTGGTGGTGCTGCAGGTGCCGTCGGGCCTGTCCACGCGCCGCGCGCTGCAGCAATTGCGCGAGCGCGATCCGCAGGGCGACTACGACTACAACCACGTCTACAGCGGATCGGCGGCGGCGCCCCCGGCAGCGGCCAGCGCAGCCGCTGCACCGGCAACTGCGGAGGCCGCAGTGGGCGGGTTCGTGGTCGGCCTGATCGACAGCGGCGTGGACGCCGCGCATCCGGCACTGGCCGGCATCCAGGTGCAGCCCTGGGGCTGCGACGGGCAGGTGCGCGCGCAACCGCATGGCACGGCGGTCGCCTCGTTGCTGGCCGGGCGCGCGGTGGCGCACGGGCCGTTCGCGCGCACGCTGTATGCGGCCGACATCTACTGCGGGCAGGCCGACGGCGGCACCGCGGTGGAATTGGTCGCGGCGCTGGCGTGGATGGCGCAGCGGCAGGTGCCGGTGGTCAACATCAGCCTGATCGGCGGCCCCAATCGCGCGCTGCAACTGGCCGTGCAGCGCATGCTCGCGCGCGGCCACGTGCTGGTCGCGGCGGTCGGCAACGACGGCCCGGCGGCACCGCCGCTGTATCCCGCGGCCTATCCCGGCGTGCTTGGGGTGACCGCGGTGGATGCGCGTGGGCGGGTCTTGCCCGAAGCCGGGCGAGGACCGCAAGTCGCCTTCGCCGCGGTCGGCGCCTTGATCGCGGCGGCGCCGCAAGGCCCCTGGCAGATGCAGCGCGGCACCTCTTTCGCCGCGCCGCTGGTGGCGCGGCTGGCGGCGCAGGCACTGTCGCGGCCGGATCCGCAGGCGGCCGCGCAGGTGCGCGCGCAGTTGCAGGCGCAGGCACGCGATCTCGGCGCGCCCGGCACCGATCCGGTGTACGGCGCTGGCCTGCTTGGCGCGGACCTGGCGCTGCAGCGCGCGCCGGGCGGCTGAACGCTTTCTGTCTGCGTCCGCCGCGCGGGGGATGTTCCGCGCCGTTCGATTCGTAGGACTACATGAGAGCCGCAGATGGCCTGCGGCGACACGAGGAGAATGCGATGAACGGCAAGACTCTGTTGGCGAGCGCGGTGCTGGTGGCGTCGGTGGCGCTGATTCCGGGCGTGGCCGGTGCGCAGTTGCTGGGCGGTGCGGGCAGCGTGGGCGGTGCGGTCAACGGCACCCTGGGCGGCCTGGGCGGCGGCAGCCTCGGCGGCAACGGGATGGGCGCAGGCCGCCTGGACGCCGGGGTTCCGCTGGATCGCGCGCGCAGCGGCATCGAGCAGCAGTCGCAGCGTGCGCGGATGGCGGCGCAGCGGGCGGCGGCGCGTGGCGCGGCCACCGCCGACGGCGCGGCGCAGACCGCCGGCGCTGCGGTGAACCAGGGCCGGACGCTGGCCGGCAATGCCGCCGCCAGCGGCAGTGCGGCGGCACGCAGCACGGCCAGCAGTGCGATGGGCCAGGCCGACGCTGCACTCGGCGCGGCGACCAGTGCGGCCACGCCCGCGGCGGCGCTGGCGACGGCCGGCAATGCCGCCGGCGCGGTCGACGGCATGACCGGTCAGGGCGCGAGCGCGGCCGGTAACGGTAGCGGCAACAGCAACGGCAACGGCGCCGCCAGCGGTGGCGGCCTGCCGGCGCTGTCCGGCAGCGGGAGCGCCAATGGCGCGGCCAGCGGCAGCGCCTCGCACCATGCCGGCGCGCGCGGCGGGTCGGTGTCGGGCCAGCTGGGCGCGGGCGGCCAGGGCGGTGCGCAGGCCGGCAACGGCCAGGCGCAGGGGCAGGCCGGCGGCAATGCCTCCCTGGGGGCCAGCATCAACGCCTCCAGCGACGGCCAATAAGCCGCCGACGGCCGCGCGACGCAACACGCGTCGCCATCGAGACTGCAGGCTGAAAAACACGACGCCCGGCTTAGCCGGGCGTCGTGCGTATTGGGTGATGCGGTTGGTTCGGGTGTTGTTGCGCTGTCCCCGCGAGCGGGCGGCACGGCGCAGGGGCCGTGCCGCGTTGCGCCTCAACGGGCGCTGGGCGTCGCCACCGGCGTGGCGTTGAGGCCGCGCTTCTCCAGCAAGGGTTCGATCTGCGGTGCGTGCCCGGCAAAATCCTGGAACAACTGCATCGCATCGACGCTGCCGCCGCGCGAGAGCAGGGTCTGGCGGAAGCGGTCGCCGTTGGCGCGGCTCAGCCCGCCGTGCTGCTTGAACCACTGCTGGGTGTTGGCGTCCAGCACCTCGGCCCAGATGTAGGCGTAGTAGCCGGCCGCATAGCCGCCCATGATGTGGCTGAAGTACGGCGTGCGATAGCGCGGCGGCACCGGCGGATAGGCGATGCCGTCGGCGGCCAGCGCCTTGGCCTCGAAGTCCATCACCCCCGAGGCCGGCGGCACCTGGCCGGCGCTGAGCTGGTGCCAGCGCTGGTCGAGCATGGCCGCGCCCAGGTATTCGGTGGTGGCGAAGCCCTGGTTGAACTTGGCGGTGGCCACCACCTTGTCCAGCAGCGCCTGCGGCATCGGCGCGCCGCTCTGGTAGTGCTTGGCGTAGTGCTTGAGGATGGCCGGATCGTCGGCCCACATCTCGTTGACCTGCGAGGGGAACTCGACGAAGTCGCGCGGCACGCTGGTGCCGGAGAAGTAGGGGTACTTCACGTTCGAGAACATGCCGTGCAGCGCATGGCCGAACTCGTGGAACGCGGTGGTGACCTCGTCCCAGGTCAGCAGGGTCGGCTGCCCGGCCGGCGGCTTGGGGATGTTGAGGTGGTTGGCGACCACCGGCTTGTCGCCGGTCAGCGCCGACTGCGAGACGTAGGAACTCATCCAGGCGCCGCCGCGCTTGGACTCGCGCGCGTACATGTCGGCGATGAAGATCGCCAACTGGCTGCCGTCGGCGTCGAACACGTCGTAGACCAGCACGTCGTCGCGGTAGGTGGGCAGGTCGGTGCGCCGCTTGAAGGTCAGCCCGTACTCCTGGTTGGCGGCGTAGAAGACGCCGTTCTCCAGCACGTTCTTCAGCTCGAAGTAGGGCTTGAGCTGGGCCTCGTCGAAGTCGTACTTGGCCTGGCGCACCTTCTCGGTGTAGTAGGCCCAGTCCCAGGCCTCGAGCTTGAAGCTGGGCTTGCCGGCGGCCTTCTGTTCCTGGTCGATCATCGCCTGCAGGTCGGCCGCCTCGCGCTTGGCGTTGGCCACCGCGGCCGGGGCCAGCTTGCCGAGCATCGCGTTGACCGCTGCGGGGGTCTTGGCGGTCTGGGTTTCCAGCGAATAGGTGGCGTGGTTCGGGTAGCCGAGCAGCTTGGCGCGCTCGGCGCGCAGGGTCATGATCCGCGACACCAGCGCGGTGTTGTCGTAGGGGCCGCCGTGGCTGCCGCGCGACACCGAGGCTTCGTAGATCTTCTGCCGCAGGGCGCGATCCTTGAGCTGGGCCAGCGGCGGCTGGCCGGTGGTGTTGAGCAGGGCGATCACGTACTTGCCGTCGAGCTTGCGCGCCTTGGCCGCCTCGGCCGCGGCGGCGATCTGCGCGTCGGACAGGCCGTCGAGCTGCTTGACGTCGTCCACCACCACCGCGGCCGCGTTCACTTCGGCGAGCACGTTCTGGCTGAACTTGGTGCCCAGTTCGGCCAGTTCGGCGTTCATCGCCTTGAGCTTGGCCTTGTCGGCATCGTTGAGCTTGGCGCCGTCGCGGACGAAGTCGCTGTGGTACTTCTCGATCAGGCGCACGCCCTCCGCGTCCAGACCGAGCTGGTTGCGGGTGTCGTACAGCGTCTGGATTCGCGCGAACAGCTTGGGATTGAGCGCGATCGCATCGCGGTGCGCGGCCAGCTTGCCGGCGTATTCGGCCTGCAGTTTCTTGCGCGTGTCGTTGGTGTCGGCACCGACCAGGTTGAAGAACACGGTGGTGGCGCGGTCCAGGACCTGCCCGCTTTTCTCCATCGCCACGATGGTGTTGTCGAAGGTCGGCTTGGCGGCCTGGTCGGCGATGGCCTGCACTTCCTGCAACTGCTGCGCCATGCCGGCGTCGAACGCGGGGGCGAAATCGCTGTCCTTGATCTTGTCGAACTGCGGGTAGTGCAGCGGCAGCGGGCTTTCGGCGAAGAACGGGTTGGCCTGCGTGGCCGCCGTGGCGGCGGGCGTGGTGGCCGGAGCGGCGTAGGCGGGCATGGCGAGTCCGAGCGTGGCGGCGAGGGCAAGGGCGAGGCGAGAGGTCATCAAGCGGTATCCGCAATCATGGTGATCCGGCAGGCTACCCCAGGCCGGCAGGCGTGACCCGTGACGAAAGCCATGGACGCGCTGCAGCAGGCGCGCCGCGGCCGGTACGGCTTTGCGGGATGTGGCGTGCGGCTTGATGCAATGCGCCTTCTCTTGCGGGTGCCGGTGAAGGGGCGCGCACCGGTGGGTGGCGCTGATGCTGCGCGAGCCAGCGCGCAGGCGCGTGGTGCTGCCGGTGCGCTGCCGGTGTGAGGCCTGCACTGGGCGCTGGCGAGGCGTGCGGCCAGCGCGTAGCATCGCGCCGAACACGCGCCGCCGCGGCGCGCATCGCCAGTGAGGTTCCTCGCATGGACACCCCGACCACCGCCTACGCCTTCACCGCGACCACGCTGGACGGGCAGGCGCAGCCGCTGGCCGAGTA
Source organism: Xanthomonas sp. NCPPB 901 (assembly GCF_056725085.1). Lineage (NCBI taxonomy): Bacteria > Pseudomonadati > Pseudomonadota > Gammaproteobacteria > Lysobacterales > Lysobacteraceae > Xanthomonas > Xanthomonas sp. NCPPB 901. Next base: position 2,094,840 of record NZ_CM161511.1, read on the forward strand.
CGCCGGCAAGGTGCTGCTGATCGTCAATGTCGCGTCCAAGTGCGGTTTCACGCCGCAATATGCGGGGCTGCAGGCGCTGTGGCAGCGCTACCGCGATCGCGGGCTGGTGGTGCTGGGCTTTCCGTGCGACCAGTTCGGTCACCAGGAGCCGGGCGATGCCGCGGAGATCCGCCAGTTCTGTTCGCTCAGCTACGACGTCGATTTCCCGATGTTCGCCAAGGTGCAGGTCAACGGCGACGGTGCGCATCCGCTGTGGCGCTGGCTCAAGCAGCAGAAGTCCGGGCTGCTCGGCATCGCCGCGATCAAGTGGAATTTCAGCAAGTTCCTGGTCGGCCGCGACGGCCAGGTGCTGGCGCGCTATGCGCCGACCGACAAGCCGGAAGCGCTGGCTGACGATATCGAGCGGGCGCTGGGGTGACGCTTCGGCGCGGAACTCCCGGCGTGGTCGCGAATGCCGGGCTGCTGCTGTTGTGGGAGGGACTTCAGTCCCGACGCCTTTAACTCGAACGCGTCGGGACTGAAGTCCCTCCCACAGGGGATAGTGCGGCGTTATCGGTCATGCGTCCGGCGCGGCCGATGGCCTGGAGGCCAGCCACCTGGCGCCGCTTACGCGCAATGCGATGTCACTTCTCGACGAACGCGCGCTCGAACACGTAGTGCCCCGGCGAGCCGATGCGCGGGGAGGCGACGAAGCCGCGCGCGTCCAGGCTGTGGCGCAGGTCGGCCAGCATCTGCGGGCTGCCGCAGATCATCGCACGGTCGTGCTCCGGGTTCAGCGGCGGCAGGCCGAGGGTGCGCTGCATCGCGCCGCTCTCGATCAGTTCGGTGAGGCGGCCGCGGTTGCGGAAGTCCTCGCGGGTCACCGCCGGGTAGTACAGCAGCTTCTCGCGGATGGTCTCGCCGAGGAACTCGTGCTGCGGCAGTTCCTTTTCGAAATAGTCGCGGTAGGCCAGGTCCTTCTCGAAGCGCACGCCATGGGTGAGGATCACCTTGTCGAAGCGTTCGTAGGTTTCCGGGTCCTTGATCACCGACAGCCACGGCGCCAGGCCGGTGCCGGTGCCGAGCAGGTACAGGTGGCGGCCGGGGTGCAGGTCGCTGATCAGTAGGGTACCGGTGGGCTTCTTGCCGACCAGCACCGAATCGCCGGGCTTGATGTGCTGCAGGCGCGAGGTCAGCGGGCCGTCCGGCACCTTGATGCTGAAGAACTCCAGTTGTTCTTCCCAGTTGGCGCTGGCGATGGAGTAGGCGCGCAGCAGCGGCCGCGTCTCCGTCTCCAGGCCGATCATCACGAACTGGCCGTTGTCGAAACGGAAACCGTCGTTGCGGGTGGTGGTGAAGCTGAAGTAGTCCTCGGTCCAGTGGCGGACCTCGAGCACCGTTTCGGGGCCAAAAGCGGAAGACATGCCGTTGATCGTGATGGGGAAGGAACGGCGGCCATTCTACCCCATGTCGACTCAAATGAGATCAACTCTCATTTGGAGGGGCCGGGTGGCCATCGCGCCGGCGACGCTCACTTCTCGAACGAAACCTCGTAGGACAGATACAGCGGCGCCTGCGGCGGCGCCAGCAGCGGGCGCTGGCGCAGGAAGCGTTCCAGGCACAGGGCGAGCGGGGTGGTGCCGTTGCGCCAGCTGGCGCCGACGCTGCCGTCGGCCTGCACCTGCACCACCACCGTGAACGGCGAGGTGTCCGGGCGCGGGGTGGCGCAACTGGCCACGCCCTCGTCCAGCGCCGCGCGCTGCAGGGTCTGCAGGCGTTGCTCCAGCGCCGCCGGCAGGCCGGCCTCGTCGCGGTCGGCCAGGGCCTTGGCCGCGGCGTAGTCGGCGGGCGCCGGCGCGTCCGCGGCGGGAGCGGCGGCAGCCGGGACGGCGAGGGCGGCGGCGAACAGGCAGAGCAGGATGCGGGGCATGGCGGCGTCGGAAGGGGCGGACCAGGCTCAACGATACCCAGCGGCCTGCAGTTCGAACAGCTCCGCGTAGCGGCCGCCCTGCGCCATCAGTTCGTCGTGGGTGCCGCTGGCCTCGATCCGGCCGTCGGCCAGCACCAGGATGCGGTCGGCCATGCGCACGCTGGAAAAACGGTGCGAGATCAGCACCGCGGTGCGGTTGTCGGACAGTTCCTTGAAGCGCTGGAACACCTCGAACTCGCTGCGCGCGTCCAGCGCGGCGGTCGGCTCGTCCAGGATCATCACCTGCGCGTCGCGCATGTAGGCGCGGGCGATGGCGATCTTCTGCCACTGCCCGCCGGACAGGTCCACGCCGGTCTTGAAGCGGCGCCCGATCACCTGCGCGTAGCCCTGCGGCAGGCCGTCGATCAGCTCGGCGGCCATCGCCCGCTGCGCGGCGGCGCGGATCCGCGGCGCGTCGTCCAGCGCGTCCACCTGGCCGACGCCGATGTTCTCGCCGGCACTGAAGTGGTAGCGCACGAAGTCCTGGAAGATCACCCCGAGATTGGCGCGCAGGTCGTCCAGGTCGTAGTCGCGCAGGTCGCGTCCGTCGAGCAGGATGCGGCCTTCGTCCGGGTCGTACAGCCGCGCCAGCAGCTTGACCAGGGTGGTCTTGCCGGCGCCGTTCTCGCCGACCAGGGCCAGCACCTCGTCGGCGCGCAGGGTGAAGTCCAGGTGCCGTACCGCCCATTGCTCGGCGTCCGGATAGCGGAAGCCGACGTTCTCGAACACGAAGCCCTGCACGATCGGCCGCGGCACCGGCACCGCGCCGGGACGGCTGCGGATCTCCGGGACGATGCGGAAGAACGAATACAGGTCGTCCAGGTACAGCGCCTGCCCGGCCACCTGCGAGAAGCCGATCAGCAGCCCTTCCAGCAACTGCCGCAGGCGCAGGAAGCTGCCGGCCAGGAAGGTCAGGTCGCCGATGCTGAAGTCGCCGCGCACGGTGCGCCAGGCGATGTAGCCGTAGGCGCCGTAGTAGCCCAGCGTGCCCAGCGCCGCCAGCAGCGTGCCCCACAGCATGCGCTTGCGCGCCAGCGCGCGGTTGGCCTGGAAGTAGCGGTCGGCCAGGGCGCGGTAGCGCGTGATCAGGAAGTTGTGCAGGTTGAAGATCTTCACTTCCTTGGCGGTCTCGACGCTGGCGCCGAGCTGGCGCAGGTAGTCGAGCTGGCGGCGCTCGGCCGTCCACTGGAAGTTGAGCGAATAGCCCAGCGCGTTGAAGTGCGCCTCGCCGATGAACGCCGGCACCAGCGCCACCGCCAGCAGGGCGATGAGCCAGGGCGCGTAGACCAGCAGGCCGACCGCGAAGCTGGCCACGGTGATCGTGTCCTGCACCTGGCCGAACAGCTGGCTCATCAGGTTCATGCGGCCCATGGTCTGGCGCCGCGCGCGGTCGAGCCGGTCCTGCTGTTCCGGATCCTCGAAATCCTCCAGGTCCAGTTGCGCGGCGTGCTCCATCAGCTGCACGCTGGTGGTGTTGTTGAACAGCTCCGACAGCAGCGTGTCGGCATAGCTGACCAGCCGTCCGAGCAGGTCCGAGGCGATCGCCAGCGCCAGTTCCAGGCCCAGCAGTTCCAGCAGCCGGTTGAGCCGGCCGCTGGCCAGGGCCTGGCCCAGCGACTCGAAGCCGGGCGCTTGCCCGACCAGGTGGATGGCCTCGTCGATGATCAGTTTGCCGACGTACAGCGAGGCCACCGGCAGCAGCGCGCGGATCACGCGCAGGCCGATGCTGCTCAGGGTCAGCCAGCGGCTGGTCTGCCAGATCTGGCGCAGGAACGGCGGCAGGTTGCGCATCGCGTCGAAGCGCTCGCGCAGGCTCGGGCCGGTGCGGGACGCGGCGCGGGCGCCGCCATGGGAGGGGGAGGAAGAGGCCATCGGCGCATTGTGCCGGGGGCGGGTGTGGGCGGGGAGTGTGGGTCGCGCCGGGGCGGCGGCTGCACCGGCGCTGACCCGGGTGGCAGGCGCGCGACCTCCGAAGGCGAGGCGTCGGTTAGTCTCGTCGATGTCCCGCCGAGGCTGTTGCCATGTCCGATCCCGTCGCGCCTATCGTCGCCCGCGTGGGTGGGCACCTGCCGTCGCGGCGCGAGCTGCTCGGTTGCGCGGTCTTCGTTCTGTTCGCCGCCGCGCTGCTGTGGTGGGGCAACGCCGTCATGGTGGTGCTGACGCTGTCGTATGTCGGCTTCGCGATCGGCTACAGCGTATTTCGCTTGTTCGGTGGCCGCGGCGGCATCGACCTCGATCAGGTGTGGCGCGAGGTGCTCAATGCGGTCCTCGGTCTGTGCTGATGGCGGTTGGTTGCGGCGCGGGCTGTCCGGCGCGCCGGCCGTGTCATGCGCCGTCTCGCACCCTCACCCCAACCCCTCTCCCGGTGGGAGAGGGGCTGATTGCGGCGGCTCGGGGGAGCCTCTTTCGGCTTATTCGTCCAGCCGCAGCGTCAGGCACTTGGCGGCGCCGCCGGCCTTGAGGAATTCGTCCAGCGGGGTCTGCACCACGCGGTAGCCGATCGCCGCCAGGGCGGCGCACAGGTCCGGCGAGGCACGGTTGAGCAGCAGGGTGTCGTCCAGGTCCACCGCGTTGCAGGCGAAGGCGAGGGCGTCGGCCTCGCCGACGGCGATGCGCCGCGACGCCGGCACGTGCTGGGCGATCGCCTGCTGCGCGTCGGCGTCGAACGCGGCCGGGTAGTACAGCAGGTAGCCGTCGCGCAGCGGGCAGAAGCAGGTGTCCAGGTGGTAGAAGCGCGCATCGACCAGGCGCAGCGGCACCACCTCGATGTCCAGCAGGTCGGTCAGCTCGTGCGCGGCGGCCAGGTCGCTGCGGTGGCCGTGACCCATCCACAGCCGGCGCGCGCCGCGGTCCAGCAGCGCGTCGCCGGCGCCTTCGAAATACACCGCTTCCGGCAGTGCGTGGATGCGCAGGCCGGCCTGGCGGCACCAGGCGGTGAACAAGGCTTCCTCGCCACGGCGCTCGGCGTGGCGGAAGCGGCTGGGCACGAAGCGGTCGCCCAGCACCAGGCCGGCGTTGGCGCTGAACACCATGTCCGGCAGGCCTGCGGCGGCGGCGATGCAGTCGACGCGGGCGCCGGCGGCCTCGGCGGCGGCCACCAGCGCGTTCCACTGCGCCTGCGCGCGCACGCGGTTGGCGGCGTGCACGTTGCCTTCCATCCATGGGTTGATCACGTAGTCCACCGCGAAGTGCAGCGGCGCGCACATCAGCAGGCGGTGGCGATGGCCGGCACCGGTGCGGGACTGCGGCTCGGGGGAGGCGAGGGCCAGGTCGGCGTCGTCGGCCAGGCTGCCAGCAAGGACGTTCTCGATCATGCGTGCGCTCCGCGTCGGGAATGGGCGTCACGCTAGCGGCGCCGTGTTGCGGAGACATGTCGGTCATCGGCGGCGCATGCCAGTGGGATCGGGGATTAGGGAGTGGAGATCGGGGATTCGGGAAGGCAGGATCGCGCGCGCTGCGGCCATGCGCTGCGTTGGCGTGTGCCGTGCCTGGCAGCGCGTCCAGCAGCCAACATTCGGGATTCGGCATTCCCCACACGTCCCGCCGCTTGCAAGATCCTGCATCTGCATCTGCATCTGCATCTGCATCTGTCCTGCATCTGCATCTGCATCTGCATCTGCCTCCCGCTTCCCCATTCCCCATTCCCCATTCCCGGCGCGCAGCGCCTACGGCAGCGCCGGCTGCAAGCCGACGCCCAGCCGGTTCCAGGCGTTGATCACCGCCACGGCCATGGTCAGCGCGCTGATGCCGGCCGGGTCGAACTGCGCCGCGAGTGCGTCGTAGACGGCCTGCGACGGTGCGCCGGCCGGTAGCGTGGTCAGCGCCTCGGCCCAGGCCAGCGCGGCGCGCTCGCGGGCGTCGAAGAAGCGGCTGTCGCGCCAGGCGGCGAGGGTGTCGAGCTTGCGCGGTTCGGTGCCGGCGTTGCGCAGGGCGGTGGCGTGCATGTCGATGCAGTAGGCGCAGCCGTTGAGCTGGGACACGCGCAGGAACACCAGTTCGGTGAGGGCGCTGCCGAGCGTGCCGCCGTGGACTTGCTGGCTGGCACCGAGCAGGGCGCGGTACGCCTCGGGTTCGTGGCGGGTGTAGTCGATCCGATGGAAGTGCATGGGCGTGGCGGTCATGGCGGCCACCATGGCCGCCTTCCCCTCCAGGACGCGGCGGCGCGTGCCGGCGTGACAGCGCCGCCGCAGGTCAGTCGCCGGCGGCAGGGCGCGCGCTCGGTGTCGGCAGCTTGTCCGGGTTCATCAGGGTCAGCACTTCGGCGATGCGCTCACCCTCGATGCGCAGCACCGTCGCCGAGTGCAACCGCGGCCCCAGGAAGCGCAGGATCGCCGGTTCGCCGTTGACCGTGCCGATCCGCGCCTGCAGGCCCAGGTTGCGCCGCGCCAAGGCCCAGTACAGCCGGCCGATGCGCTCGGCGCCGCGCAGCGGGCGCAGGCTCGCGGTGACCTTGCCGCCGCCGTCGGAGCGCAACTGCGCGTCGGCATGCAGCAATGCCGCGATGGCGGCGCGGTCGCCGTGCTGCGAGGCGTGCAGGAAGCGCTCCAGCAGCTGGCGGTGGCGCTCGGGCGTGACCGCGAAGCGCACCTGGTCCTGGCCAAGGCGCTCACGCGCCCGGTGCACCAGTTGCCGGCAGCCGGCCTCGCTGCGCTCCAGGGTGCGGCCGATCTGCGCGTAGTCGTAGTCGAAGGCCTCCTTCAACAGGAAGGCGGCGCGCTCGTGCGGGCCGAGCCGCTCCAGCAGCGCCAGGAACGCCAGCGACACCTGCTCGGCACGGGCATGGCGCTCGGCCGGGTCGGCGTCGTCGGCGATCTCCAGCGGCTCGGGCAGCCACGGGCCGACGTAGTGGACGCGGGCGCTGCGCGCCGCGCGCAGGCGGTCCAGGCCGAGCCGGGTGGTGGCGGTCACCAGCCAGGCTTCGGGGTCGCGGATCGCGTCGCGGTCGCTGGCCTGCCAGCGCAGCCAGGCGTCCTGCACGGTGTCCTCGGCGTCGGCGCGGCTGCCGAGCAGGCGGTAGGCCAGGCCGAACAGCCTGGTGCGGTGGGATGCGAAGGTCGGATCGTGGGTCATGACGACCAGGACGGAACAGGGCGTGCCGGCGTGACAGCGGGCGGGGCCGCCACTTTGCCCTAAAATGGGCCGGTTTCCCCCCCGCCAGCCGCAGAGCCAGCCGTGACCTCGATCAAGCAGGAAGACCTCATCCAGTCCGTCGCCGACGCGCTGCAATACATCAGCTACTACCACCCGGTCGACTACATCAAGAACCTGTCCGCCGCCTACGAGCGCGAGCAGTCGCCGGCGGCCAAGGACGCCATCGCACAGATCCTGATCAATTCGCGCATGTGCGCCGAGGGCCACCGGCCGATCTGCCAGGACACCGGCATCGTCACCGTGTTCCTCGAGATCGGCATGAACGTGCGCTGGGACGACGCCACCATGGGCGTGGAGGACATGGTCAACGAGGGCGTGCGCCGCGCCTACAACCATCCGGACAACAAGCTGCGCGCCTCGGTGCTGGCCGACCCGGCCGGCAAGCGCCAGAACACCAAGGACAACACCCCGGCGGTGGTCAACGTCAAGGTCGTCCCCGGCGACACCGTCGACGTCATCGTCGCCGCCAAGGGCGGCGGCTCGGAAGCCAAGAGCAAGTTCGCCATGCTCAACCCGTCCGACTCCATCGTCGACTGGGTGCTCAAGACCGTGCCGACCATGGGCGCCGGCTGGTGCCCGCCGGGCATGCTCGGCATCGGCATCGGCGGCACCGCCGAGAAGGCGATGCTGCTGGCCAAGGAAGCGCTGATGGAGCCGATCGACATCGTCGACCTGCAGGCCCGCGGCGCCTCCAACCGTGCCGAGGAACTGCGCCTGGAGCTGTACGAAAAGGTCAACGCGCTGGGCATCGGCGCGCAGGGCCTGGGCGGCCTGACCACGGTGCTGGACATCAAGGTCAAGGACTACCCGACCCACGCCGCCAACCTGCCGGTGGCGCTGATCCCCAACTGCGCGGCCACCCGCCATGCGCACTTCACCCTGGACGGCAGCGGCGCGGTGATGCTGGATCCGCCGTCGCTGGAAGACTGGCCCAAGCTGACCTACAACCCGACCAACGCGCGCCGGGTGAACCTGGACACCATCACCCGCGAGGACGTGGCCAGCTTCAAGCCGGGCGAGACGATCCTGCTGAACGGCAAGCTGCTGACCGGCCGCGACGCCGCGCACAAGCGCATGATCGACATGCTCAACCGCGGCGAGACGCTGCCGGTGGACTTCACCAACCGCTTCATCTACTACGTCGGCCCGGTCGATCCGGTGCGCGACGAGGTGGTGGGCCCGGCCGGTCCCACCACCGCCACGCGCATGGACAAGTTCACCCGGCAGATGCTGGAGCAGACCGGCCTGCTGGGCATGGTCGGCAAGTCCGAGCGCGGCGATGCGGCGATCGCCGCGATCCGCGACAACAAGGCGGTGTACCTGATGGCGGTCGGCGGCTCGGCCTACCTGGTGTCCAAGGCGATCAAGGCCAGCAAGGTGCTGGCCTTCGAAGACCTGGGCATGGAGGCGATCTACGAGTTCGAGGTCAAGGACATGCCGGTGACGGTGGCGGTCGATGCCAGCGGCGAGTCGGTGCACAAGACCGGCCCGCGCGAGTGGCAGGCGCGCATCGGCAAGATCCCGGTGGTGGTCGAGGCCTGATCGGCCTGGCGAACGCCGGCGCTGGCGCCGGCGTTCCGCGCGGTGCTGGCGGCACGCCGGCGTCGCGGCAATAATCGGCGCTGGTTCCGCCTCCGGGGAAAGCGTCGTGTCCATCGTGCTTTACGGTTCGCCCAGTACCGCTTCGTTCGTCGTGCACTGGTTGTTGATCGAACTGCAGGTCGATTTCGAACTGCGCATGCTCGATTTCGACCGCCAGGAGCAGAAAAGCCCCGAGTACCTGGCGCTCAACCCGCAGGGGCGGGTGCCGACGCTGGTCCTGGACGGACAGGTGCTGACCGAATCGGTCGCCATCGCCATGCACCTGGCCGACCTGTATCCGCACGCCGGCCTGGCGCCGCCGCCCGGTACCCCCGAGCGCGCGGCCTATTACCGCTGGATGCTGTTCGGCGCCTACACCCTGATGCCGGCCTATCGCGCCTGGTTCTACTCCGACGAACCGGCCGGCGCCGAGAATGCCGAGCGCGTGCGCGCCAACGCCCGCGCGTTCCTGGAAAAGGCCTGGGACGAAGTGGCGGCGCACCTGGAGCAGGGCGGCCCCTACCTGCTGGGCGAGCACTGCAGCGCCGCCGACTTCGTGCTGGTCATGCTGATGCGTTGGTCGCGCAACATGCCGCGGCCCACCGACACCTGGCCGGCGCTGAAGGCGCTGGCCGACAGGATGAAGGCGCGCCCGGCGTTCCACGAGGCCTATCGCCGCGAGGGCATTAGCGACTGGATGTGAGGCGCGCGCGCTGAGCCTGGCCGTACCGACGGTCGCGCTGTCTGGCAGCGGCTTTCGACGTTTCACGGCAGGTTTTCGCTGAGCGCCGGCACAGGGCTTGCGGAACATTCGCAAGCCCCGTGGTGTGTCCGGTCCCAGCGTTGGACTCGCAGCGGCCAGGCGCTGGTCAACTGCTGATTCCGCAACCGTCTGCAAACAACGAGATAGCCGGTGCAGAATCTGGTCCGGGCTCGCTAAACGTCTGTTGTCGCCGGGGTGGAAACGTCCAGATGGGACGCCCCAGCTACTGGCAAACCTGGGTCACCAGCGCCGAGCAGGTCAGCGAGCCGCTATTGGCGTCATAGGCGCCATTGCACCCCATTTTGACGGTGCCGGGGCCGTTGGCCACGATCGATTGCCCGACGGGCAGGACGACCATGGACGCTCCCGGATTTGTCACGCCGCAGGTCGTTCCGTAGATTCCGCCGGATGCCGCGGTACATTTCACGGTCGCGCCAGCCTTGATCGGTGTCGTCGCAACGATATTGCGCTGCCCTTTTATCGATGAATTCAGTGTCGTCGACTGGCGGCAGACCGTGTCCTCGACCGTGGCGGCGCACGACAGACTCCCGCTGTTGTAGTCGTACTGACCGCTGCAGTTCAGCACAACCGTCCCCGCGCCAGTGGTCCCGATGGAATCTCCCTGGTTGATGGCGCCGTACCAGCCGGGTGCTTGAATCATGCACTTGGTGCCGTCGGTGCCGGGCGCGCTTGCCTGCGTGCAGGTCACGGTGGAAGGCACGGAGGTGGAAGCCGTCCCGTTGTACGTATTTCCATGGCTCGCGCTTGCCGTGATCGTCTGGGTGGCCGCATATGATGAAAAACTTGCAGCCGCAAATCCCAGGACGAGCGTTGAAACAATCACTACACTGGTCGTCCTCATAAAATCCTCCTTGATGGGTGGCGCAAGCGATTTTCCGATACGACATGATGCTCTGGACGCGCAAGCGCTCCACCCATGAAACTTGCATGTGCAGGCCGCAGCATTACCTGCCTGATCCGGCGAGCGTGTCAAGCGCTATTTTCTGAATGCGCGCATCCAAACAGCTCCATTCGCGTTATTGCCAAGTGGCCGCGAAAGCAGGATGCAGAAAGCCCAAGGAGATCGAGGTGAGGATTACACGGAATCGCATTTTTTCGATCGCGCTCGTGGTGGCGTGTCTGGTCGTTGCATGCGCTCCGGGCGACAAGACTGCACTGGAAGGGCGTGCTCGCCACGCGATTGAGTCCGCTGCAGTGCCGGCCTCACCGCATGGTCGCCAGCTGCAACGCGTGGACGAAGAACACGTACCGAAGCAGGACAGGCCGCGTCTAGGAACGGCAGCGGAGAATCCAGTGAAGAGCGCAAATCTCCCTGCGGAGATCGACATGATCCGCGGCGGTCAGCTATCGCGCGATCGTGCAGTCAGCCTGATGAGCGGCGACGCCTTCCTCGAGTTTATGAAGACGATGTCCTCTCAATCCCGGCGCGATGTGGAGTCCGCGGAACTGACTGAAGTGTACGCAAGGCAGATGTTGAGCGGTGTCACCGACGACCGCGCCATCTCCTTGGCGTCATTTGCTTGTGGAATCAGCATTTGTGCCGGGCGCTTGATCGCCTACGGCCCGCAGGGCGAGGCGCAGTATCAGCGCATCCACGCCGCGCTTTTCTCGGGCGAAGGCGCGCCGGCTTACTCCATGATCGAACTGCCGGTTTCGCAGGGGGCTTTGCCTGCCGAGCATCGCTTCATTTTCAGTACGGAGCAGGGAATGAACAGCATCGGCGCTGCGTCTGGCGCGCAGACGCGCGTGAATGGCGGCATGGGCGATTGACGCGCAGGCTCGTGCCGAGAGCTGAGCAGGCGCCTCCCGTTCACTCCCGGCGCCGGTCGTTCCACGCTCCTGCACCATCGTCGTGGACGTCTGCCACGCCGCCTGCCCATCGGCAGCGCGTGGCGACGCAGGCCCGGCGGCCCGCCTGCGTCACGTTGTCGCACCCGCCGCCATGCCGTGGCCGCCACCCGCGTCGCCACCTAGAATGACGCGGTGTCCGTTCCCTGCCTTCCCGCACGACTGCGCCGCCTGATGCGCTGGCCCGCCTTGCTGGCCGCGCTGTTGCTGGTGGGCGCGCCGGTGGCCAGCCGCCTCCTCGAGGCGGAGACGCTGCCGGTGCCGTTGTGTACCTCGGCCGGATTGCAGGCCGCCGCGGACGGGCTGGCGCAGCACGGTGCGGTCCAGGCCGGCCATGCCGATGCAGCGGGCGCGCAGCGCGACCATGGCTCGGCGCATGCCGCCTGCGACTACTGCCTGCTCGCCGCGCGGTTGTTGCCGTGGTTGGCGATCGTCCTGCTGCTGGCCGCGGCGCTGCCGGCGCCGGCAGCCACGACGCCGCTGCGCCACCGCGTCCACGCCGCCGTGCGCCGGCGCGCGCATGCGGCACGTGGGCCGCCACCGGGTCTCCAGAACGCCCTCCTGCTTCCGGTGCGCTAGGCGCGCCGGCGCCGTTCCTTTCTGGAGTTCACCTCATGCCTCAGTTCCTGCCGCCGCCCGCGCGGGCGGCGTTGTCGTGCTGCCTGCTCGCCAGCCTGTTTCCCACCACCGGCCATGCCGAGACACCCGCTGCCACCACCCTCGACCGGATGCTGGTGACCGCCACCGCGCCGGTCGCGCCACTGACCTGGACGGTCGATCCGAAACTGCCGCGGCAGCCGGTGCCGGCCAGCGACGGCGCCGATTATCTGAAGACGGTCCCCGGCTTCGCCGCGATCCGCAACGGCGGCACCAACGGCGATCCGGTGCTGCGCGGGATGTTCGGCTCGCGGCTCAACGTGTTGAGCAACGACGGCATCCTGATCGGTGCGTGCCCGGCGCGGATGGACAACGCGCTGTCCTACATCGCCCCGGAAACCTTCGACCGGCTCACCATCGTCAAGGGGCCGCAGACGGTGCGCTGGGGGCCCGGCGCCTCCGCCGGCACCGTGCGCTTCGAGCGCGATACCCCGCATTACGCCGCGCCGACGCTGGAAGGCGAGGCCAGCGCGCTGGTCGGTTCCTGGAACCGCAACGACCAGACCCTGGACCTGCGCGGCGGCAACCGCGGCGGTTACGCGCGCGTGGACGCCAACCGCTCCGAGTCCGGCGACTACCGCGACGGCGACGGTGCGGTGGTGCCGTCGCGCTGGCGCAAGTGGAACGCCGACGCCGCGGTCGGCTGGACCCCGGATCCGGACACCGTGCTGGAACTCTCCGCCGGCACCGGCGACGGCCTGGCCCGCTACGCCGGGCGCAGCATGGACGGCACCCAGTTCCGCCGCCGCAGTGTCGCCGCGCGTTTCGAGCGCACCGATCTGCCCGGCGCCTGGGAGGCGCTGCGCGCCAATGCCTACGTCAACGACGCCGACCACGTCATGGACAACTACACGTTGCGCCGGCCCAACCCGCAGTCGGCGATGCCGATGCCGATGGCCGCCAACGTGGACCGGCGCACCAGTGGCGGCCGCGTGGAATCGGAGTGGCGCTGGGACCAGGTCGTGGTCCAGGCCGGCGTGGACACCCAGCAAAGCCGCCACCGCGACCGCAGCGCCAGCGGCGAGGGTGTGTACCGAAGCGTGCCGTGGCGGACCGACGCCCGGTTCGACAACCTCGGTGCCTTCGCCGAAGCCACCTTCGGCGCCGGGACCGCGCAGCGCTGGATCGCCGGCTTGCGCCTGGACCGCGCGCAGGTCGAGGACACCCGCCGCAGCGTCGGCATGATGGGCATGCCCAATCCCACCGCCGGGCAGACGCGCCGCGAAGACCTGGGCAGCGGCTTCCTGCGCCTGGAGCGCACTCTTTCCGCCGACACCGTCTGGTATGCCGGGCTGGGCCGCAGCGCACGCATGCCGGACTACTGGGAACTGTTCTCCGCCGACATGGGCCCGATCGGCGCGGCCAACGCCTTCGCCGGGCTGCGTCCGGAGCGCACCACCCAGCTCGACCTCGGCCTGCAGTATCGCGGCGCCACCGTGCAGGGGTGGGTGTCGGCCTACGCCGGGCGGGTGCAGGACTTCATCCTGTTCACCTATGCCGAGGGCGGCATGATGGGCACCACCACCCGCGTCGACAACGTCGACGCACGCATTGCCGGGGCCGAGGCCGGACTGGACTGGCAGCCGTGGCAGGGCCTGACCCTCGGCGGCACGCTGGCCTATGCCTGGGGCGAGAACCGCAGCGACGGCACGCCGTTGCCGCAGATGCCGCCGCTGGAGTCGCGGTGGCGGGTGGAGTGGGAAGGTCAGCGTTGGTCGGCCGGGGCGCTGCTGCGCGCGGTGGCGCGGCAGGGACGGGTGGCGCCGGACCAGGGCAACGTCGTCGGCCGCGACCTCGGCCGCAGCGCCGGTTTCGCCACGTTGGGGCTGAGCGGCGGCTACCGCGTCAGCGCGGCGCTGCGCCTGACCGCCGGCATCGACAACGTCTTCGACCGGCGCTACAGCGAACACCTCAATCTGGCCGGCAGCGCCGACTTCGGCTTCCCGGCCGACCCGGTGCGCATCGCCGAACCGGGCCGCAACCTGTGGCTGAAGGGCAACTATCGGTTCTGAGTGCGGCGGAGGCGCCTGGCCGCCGCGCGAGGCCGCCGTGGCCGTTGCGGCAAGCGCCGGTGGACGATCGGCGTCGGGCTGCCGCCGTCGTCATCGCCCCGCACGCGTTTCATGCGGTCGGCGACCGACAGGCAAGGCGGTCCCGCCGGTTTGCGGCGTCGCGATCGTCCGGCCGCCGCCGCGCCCGGCTCAGTGCGCAGGCGGCAGATAGCGCCGCAACACCCGCACCGCGTCGTCCAGCGCTTGCGCCCGGTCGTCCTGGGCGAGGCGGCGATAGGTCGCGGCGGCGGCGGCGCGGGCGTGGATCTCGTGTTCGAGCAGCGCGCGCAGCGCGGCGTCGTCCAGCGACCGGCGCGGCACTTCCACCGCCGGATCGCCGAAGGCGTGGACCCGGTAGCGGTCGTGGCGGTCGCCGACCGCGACCGCCTGCGCATCGTCGATGGCGGCGATCAGTTGGCGCAGGACCGCAATCTCGGCGGCGTTGCGTGCACGCAGCGCCGCCGTCAGGTCGGTCTTGAGGCGCGCCACCAGGCGCGCGGCGGCATCGGTGCTCATGGGCGCATGGTCGGTGCTCGCCAGGCGCCGCCGCAAGTGGGCGGCGCCGTGCGGGGAGTCGGCGGGGTGGCGCCAGCCTCAACTGTGCCGCTGGTGTGGCATCGCAGCGGTAAGGAGGGCTGGCTTCGCGTTGCGCGCGTGGCGCGCGTGGCGGACGGCGGCTGAAGCGGCCGTCGCACACGACAGCCGTCCGGCTGCCGCATGCGGTACTTCGTGTGCCTAGACGGCGCCGGCGGCGCAGACGCTCCGGCCGTGGAGCCGGTTCAGAACCACTCCAGCAGCGAGATGCCGACGCCGACGTAGGTCGCGCGGTGGTTGTAGTCGATCATGCTCTCGCCGTAGCCGTCGAACACCTGCACATGGCCGCGCAGCAGGTTGCTGATCGGGAAGCCCCAGTCCAGTTGCACCGCGCCGTGCGAGCGGTCGCCGCCGCGCAGCGAATGCCGCGCCATCAGCGCCACTTCGTGGCCGTTGCGGTTGTAGATCAGGGTCGCGTCGCCACGGCCCATGTAGTCCTCGATGTCCGGGTTGTTGTCCTGCTTGCGGCTCTCCGGGATGCGGTACCAGGGGCGCAGCACCAGCGCCCAGTTCTCGCGGTCCAGGCCGATGTTGAGCATCGCCCGGTTCCAGCTGCGCGACAGCGGATCGCTGCGGCCGTTGGACTGGTGGGTCAGCTGGATGCCGGTCATCCGTCCCTTCCAGCCGAACAGGCTGTAGTTGTTGCGGAACACCAGCATCAGTTCCGGCTCGTAGTTGGTCTCGCGGAACGGCCGCGACTGCTCGGCGTTGTAGACCTGCCAGTGCGAGCTCTGGGTGTAGGCGCCCCACAGGTCGCCGTTGTCGCCGAAGATGTTCTCCACGATCTTGGTCTTGAAGCTCAGCTGGAACTTCGCCTCCACGCTGTCCAGCGGCTCGGCGGTGGTCACCGTGTTGGCCGGGTTCGGCGAGGACGGCATCTCGTTCTTCTTGCTGGTCCAGAACGCCGGCAGCAGGTACACCGGCTTGTAGGCGCGCAACTGGAAGGTGCCCAGCTTGGAGTCCTTGGCCAGTTCCCAGCGGCTGTCCAGCAGCGAGCCCTTGCCGGCATTGGCGATGGTGCTGTCGTAGCGGTCCTGCTTGAACAGCGCGGCGGCGCGCTGGCGGGCGCGCTCGGCGACGCTGGCGTCCTCGGGTACGCTGGCGTCCAGGCGCTGCTTCTGGCGTTCGCTGGCCACCTGGGCGGCGGCATCGGCCGCCTGCGGGTCGGCGACCTTGCGCGAAAGCGCCTGGTCGTAACAGGCCAGGCGCGCGGCGTCGCTGGAGATCGCCACGCAGGCCTCCGGCGAGGCGGGGGTGGGCAGGACTTCCTGGGCGTGCGCAAGCGGCACGGCCGCGATCGACAGCAGCAACAGGGGACGGACCTGGCGGTGGGACATGCGGTTCTCGCTGCAACGGGCGGCGCGGGCGGGTGGTGCGCTGCCGGGGTGAATGGCCGGCAGCGAAAATACAGGAAGCCACGCCAACAGGGTCATCACACGTTCATGCTGCCACCGCGACGCCGTCTTCAGGGCCGCTCTAATAACGCCGGGACGCGACCTGCAGGGGCGGCTTCAGCCGCGACGGGCTTACCGGGAACGCCCGTCGCGGCTGAAGCCGCTCCCACGGAACAGGGCATGCGTGGCGAACGTGGGTTGTGGTCCTTCAGACGACCCATGCCACCGCGAACACGGCGAGCATCGCCAGCGCCAGGCCGAGCTTGGCGGCGGTGCCCAGGACGATGCCCAGCCAGGTGCCGACGCCGACCCGGGTCGCCTGGCGCAGTTCGCGGCCATGCCAGTACTCGCCGACCAGCGCGCCGACGAAGGGGCCGACGAACAGCCCGATCGGCATGAAGAACAGGCCGGCGATGCTGCCCAGCACCGACCCCCACAACGCCTTGCGGCTGGCGCCGACGCGCTGCGCGCCGAACGCGGTGGCCAGCAGGTCGACCAGCAGCGACAGCGCGGTGAGCACGCCCAGCACCGTCAGCGTCGGCCAGCCCAGCCGCTGGAAGCCGTCGGCCCAGGCCGCCAGCGCCATGCCGGCGAACATCAGCGGGGTGCCGGGCAGGGCCGGCAGCACCACCCCCGCCAGCCCGACCAGCACCAGCAGACCGGCACACAGGTAGTAGATGAACGCAGGGTCCATGTGGCTCACCGTCGGGCAGTTTTGGGGGTTGACAGGCGGGGCATTTTTGATGATTGCATTTTCATTTTGGCCGGGGTAAGTTGCAGCCGCTGCGCTTGCAAAGGTCACCGTGAATCGTGGCCTGATGCGGTAGATCCATCGATCCGCTACATCGTTATACCTCGCTTCCTCCTTGCAACCAGCCGCCGCACCCCCGGCGTACCCACCCCTGAGACGTGTTCCAAGGAGTAAGTCGATCATGAACGGCAACGGCAATCGCGAAAACGGCACCGTGAAGTGGTTCAACGATGCCAAGGGCTTCGGTTTCATCAGCCGCGAAAACGGCGAGGATGTGTTCGTGCACTTCCGGGCCATCCAGACCCAGGGCTTCAAGAGCCTGAAGGAAGGTCAGAAGGTCAGCTTCACCGTGGTGCAGGGCCAGAAGGGCCTGCAGGCCGACGCGGTACAGCCGCTCTGAGTCGCCGCCGCGCGCCGCGTCGCGCCAAGCGCAGCAAAAAGGCCCGCAATGCGGGCCTTTTTGCGTTTCCGGCAATGGTCGGCGCGGCCGATCAGCGCGGTACGACGCGCCCGTTGACCACGCGCACGTAGGTGTTCTCGCGCACGCCGGCCAGGTCGCGCTGGTTGACCACGATCACCCGGCCGTCGTCCATCTGCACGTGCACGTCGTAGGTGTCGCTGGTGACGTTCTTCTGGATCTGGTTGCCGGCAAGCGCGCCAGCCGCCGCGCCGGCCACCGCCGACACGTTCTGGTTGCCCTTGCTGCCGCCGGTGTGGTCGGAAATCTCGTGGCCGGCGACCGCGCCGACGATGCCGCCGAGGATCGCGCCGGTGGCCGACGGCGCGGTGCGCCCGGACGGCACGGTGTCGATGCGGGTGACGATGCCGCAGTCGGCGCAGCGGGTCTGGGTGTAGCCGCCGCCGGCCGGCTGGCTGTAGCCGCCGCCGTAACCGCCGCCATAGCCGGGGGACGTGGCGCAGCCGGCCAGCGCCAGGGTCGCCACGGCAGCGGTGGCCATCAGTTGGATCTTCATGGGTGCTCTCCTCGACAGACAGTGATGGAGCGCGGCAGCGCCGCGTTCGGACGCATCCTGTCCACCCCCGCGTGAATGCAACGCCAACCCTGGCAGGCGCCGTTCAGCCTCGCGGCGGCCGGCGTCAGCGGCAATTCATCGAAAGGCGCGCGGGCCGGTCAGCGCAACAGCGTGCCGGCGGATCCGCGAAACGACCGCGGCAACGCGCGCCGGGTGGGCAGCGAAACGTGCCGCGGCACGTGCGCCATGAAGCCCGCAGGCAGGTCGGCGCCGATCTCGCCGGATGGTCAGCGGAAATCGCGGTGGCAGGCGTCGCAGCGTTCGTCGATCTGCTGGCGGGCCTGCGCCAGCGCGGCGCAGTCCGCCGGCGGATGCGCCAGCGCCGCATCCAGGCCGGCGCGTAGCGCGGCGGCGTGCTCGCGGAAGCGGCTGTCGTCGGCCAGGGCGGGAAACGCCGTGCCCAGTTCGTCGCCGAGCAGGCGCAGCGTGCGCAGCCGCGCTTGCGGGCCGGCGCCATTGCACTGCCGGTACGCGGTGTCGCGTTCGAGCAGCGCCAACTGTTTGCCCATGACCTGCATCAGGCTGCGCGGGAACGGATCCTGCCGCGCCTGCACCGCACGCAGCGTCATCACCGTCAGGACCAGGCCGAGCAGCAAGCCGGCCAGCAGCACGAACAGATAGCGGGAGGCGGAGGCGGGCGGGGGCGGCTTGGCCATCGGAGGCGTGCGCAGCGGGATGAAGTCCCGATGGTACGCCCGCGGCAACGCGTCGCGCGCGAGCGCCCAGGCCACGGCGCGAATCGCCAATCCCGAATCCCGGCTCCACCCCACGATCCCCTAAAATGGGCGCATGAACGAACAATGGCGCGAGCGCTTCGCCGGCATCGACCGGCTCTATGGGCAAGGCACGATCGAGCGGCTGGCGCACTGCCGGGTGGCGGTGGTCGGCATGGGCGGGGTCGGCTCGTGGGTGGTGGAGGCGCTGGCGCGCTCGGCGGTCGGGCATGTGACCCTGATCGACGCCGACGACATCTGCGTCTCCAATACCAACCGGCAGTTGCCGGCGCTGGCCGGGCAGTACGGGCGCAACAAGGCCGTGGCCATGGCCGAGCGCTGCGTGGCGATCAATCCGCAGATCGAGGCGGTGGCGGTCGAGGCCTTCCTCACCCCGGCCAACATCGCCGAACTGCTCGATGCCGGGTTCGACCTGGTGATCGACGCCTGCGACAGCTTCCGGGTCAAGGTCGAGACCATCGCCTGGTGCCGGCGGCGCAAGCTGCCACTGCTGACCGTGGGTTCGGCCGGCGGACGCACCGACCCGACCCTGGTGCGGATCCGCGACGTGTCGCGCACCGAGCACGACGCGATGCTGGCGCTGATCCGCAAGAAGCTGCGCAGCGAATTCAATTTTCCCAAGAACCCGCAGCGCTATTTCGGCGTGCCGGCGGTGTACTCGCTGGAGAACGTGCGCTACCCGCAGGCCGACGGCAGCGTCTGCGGCTTGCGGCCGGCGCTGGGGCCGGATGCGGCGCTGAACCTGGACTGCGGCGCCGGATTGGGCGCGGCCACGCACATTACCGGGGCGTTCGCCTTCGCCGCGGTCGGCAAGGCGCTGGAGATGCTGTTGAAGCGCGCCGCGGCGCGCGCGGCCGCGGCCGCCTAGCGCGTGTCGGGGCCGGGGTCGGGCGGCTCCGGTGCGCCGGGCGCCGCGCCGGTCGACAGGTTGCGCTCGGTGGCGGCCTGCAGCACGGCCAGCCGTTCCAGGTCGTGCGCCGGCTGCGGCCGGCCGAACAGGAAGCCCTGGAAGTGCCGGCAACCCATCGCCGAGAGCATCTCGCACTGCTGCGCGTCCTCGATGCCTTCGGCGAGCGCGACCATGCCCATCACCTCGGAGATCTCCACGATCTTCGCCAGCAGGCGCCGCGAGGACTCGTCGGCCTTGGCGTCGTTGACGAACTGCCGGTCGATCTTGAGCTTGGTGACCGGCAGCGTCCGGAGCATCGCCAGCGACGAGAAGCCGGTGCCGAAGTCGTCCAGCGCCCAGCCGATGCCGAACGCCTTGAGTTCGTGCATCTTGGCGCGCACCGCGGCGGTGTCCACGTACAGCGCCGATTCGGTCAGCTCGAATTCCAGCGACGCCGGCGCCACGCCCTCGCCGGTGATCACCTGCTTCACTGCGGCCACGAAGTTGGGGTCGAGCAACTGCACCGGGCTGACGTTCACCGCCACCACCAGCGCACGCAGGTCCGGGTCGTGCGACCAGCGCCGCAGGGTGCTGCAGACTTGGCGCAGCACTTCCAGGCCCACTTCGCGGATCAACTGGCTTTCTTCGGCCAGCGGGATGAACTTGTCCGGGGTCAGCAGCTTGCCGCTGGGATGCCGCCAGCGCACCAGCGCCTCGGCCCCGAGCATGCTGCCGCTTGCGTTGACCTGCGGCTGGTACAGCACCTCGATCTCGCCGTTGCCGACCGCCCGCGCCAGTTCCCGTTCCAGCGAGATGCGCGCGTTCACGTCGTTGCGGTAGATGTGCAGGATCGCCGCCAGCAGTCCGGCCGCGCAGGCCAGGTTGGACACCGCGCCGAGCTGGCGCATCCGCAACGGTGGCGACGCATGCGGCGCCAGCCAGTCCAGTTCGCCCGAGCCGAAGGCGACGAAGGCGGCCAGGCACGCCATGGGAAACACCAGCGCGCGGTAGCTGCGGCTGCGCTCGAACACGAACAGCGCGCCGGCCGCCAGCGTCAGGAAATAGGTGTGTACCGAGCGCGGCACCGTGCCGATCGGTGCGTCGATGATCGAGATCACCAGCACCACCACGAAGATGCCGTGCGCGACCAGCGACAGCGAGGCCTCGTCGCACTGATGGCGTCGGCCGAGTGCGAGCAGGCCGACCGCGGTCAGTCCGACGAAGGCGAAGGCCAGTTCCGGCCGGCCGTAGTACAGGTAGCACATGGTCCACAGGACGCCGAGCGTGGTGCACGACACCCCGGCCAGGGTCAGGGTGCTGCGCATCTTGCGGCTGCGATTGCCGTCGCGGAACTTCAGCGTGACCCAGCTTTCGCCGTTGGAGGCGTATTTTTCCGACCCGGCGCCACTCTTCATCGCCACGGCGCCCGCATGCGCGCGGTCGCCGTCCGCGCGGGAAAGGCGGCGGTCGAGGAGATCGCACGCGCGCACCGCGCGCTGTGGAGAAGCGGGTAGGGGGAACGGCTTGCCGATTGTTTCACGCCAGGATGATCCGATCTGCCAGAACGCGTGCCATCGAGCCGGCCGCCGAGCCTTCGCTGAGAGCGAACGGGTTCACACTCCGGTGCCTGGCGGACAAACACTCCGCTCGCCGTTTCAGCGCGGTGCACAGTAGCAGAAGCGAGCACGCCGAAACCCTGCCAAAAGAGGCCGATCCGGTAGCCCAGTTCACAGTTTCGTGCGAAAGGTGCGCGGCAAGCGGCGGTCGGGCGTGTTGCTGCGGTCCGCGCCCGCCGTGAGGCGCTCGGTGCCTTGCGTGGCGGCGGTGCGCTGGCGCATCGCTGCGGCATCGGCGCGCGGCGCCGCCTGTCTGCGAACGCGATCCTGCCTCAGGCCGGATCGGCGGCGTCGGCGCGTGGCTCGGGCAGGCCGAACAGGCGTCGCGCGTTGGCCGTGGTCTGCGCCGCGATGGACGCGGGGGATGCGTCGCGCAGCGTGGCGATCGTGTCCAGCACCGTGCGCAGCCGCGCCGGTTCGTTGCGCTGGCCGCGGATCGCCGCATCCGGCTGGTCCGGGGCATCGGTCTCCAGCAGCAGCTGCTGCAACGGCAGCGCGGCGGCCAGCCGGCGCAGGCGCTGCGCCCGCGCATAGGTGACCGGCCCGCCCAGGCCGACCAGGAAATCCAGCGAGCGCAATTGTGCGGCCTGTTCGGCGCTGCCGGCGAAACTGTGCACCACGCCGCGCACGCGCCCGACCTGGCGGATCGCCAGGATCACCGCGTCCACCGCGCGCCGGGCGTGCACGATCACCGGCAGGTCGAAGTGGCGCGCCAACTGCAGCTGTCCGACGAAGTAGCGCTGCTGCTCGGCCGCGTCCAGGCCTTCGACGAAGAAGTCCAGGCCGCACTCGCCGATCGCGCACGGCCGCTCGCGTTCGATCCATTCCTCCAAGGTCTGCAGGTGCGCGGGCCGGTGCTCGGCCAGGAACAGCGGATGCAGGCCGTATGCCGGATACAGGCCGGGTGCGGCCGCACAGACCGCGCGCAGCTTGGGCCAGGACGCCGCGGTCACCGCCGGCACCACCTGCGCCTGCACGCCGGCCGCCTGCGCGCGCGCGATCACTGCGGTGCGGTCGGGGTCGAACTCCTCCGCGTCCAGGTGGCAGTGACTGTCGATCAACTGCATCGGCGATCAGCGGCGCACGCGCTGCGCGGTCGAGGTCAGCGGCTCGGTGGCCTGCGCCGGCGTGCGGGTCTTCCAGTTGGCCAGCAGCAGCGTGCCCAGGCCGAACACGATCTCGTCGATGAAGGGCACCGGATCGGGCAGCAGCACGCTCAGCACGAACAGGCCGGCGGTGATCTTGAACAGCGTCGGGTAGCGCAGTTTGCCCGCCCAGCGCAGCAGCGGATACACGATCGGGTTGGGCATGGCAGGTTCTCCGGGGCAGCGGTGGAAACGCTAACAGCCGCGATATGGCGACGTTCCGGGGACGTTACCAGCCGCGTATCCGCCGCGTTACTGAATAGGGAGCGGATCGGTTCAGCTTCGGCGTGGTAATCACAGCACCGTAGACAACGCGGTCAGCCCGCAGGAGAGCACACATGAAAAGCACTACGACAACCGTTCTGGTCGCGGCTGGCGCCTTGCTGGTCGGCGGCGTCGCCACCGCAGCCTTCATGAACAATCGCGACAAGCCGGTGGACGTCGCCAGCAGCGACGTGCGCCCGGCTCTGGACAATACGCGCGGCGACAGCGCGATGGACAACAGCGTCGGCGGCAAGCTCGAGTACGCCGACGTGGTGCGGGTCGATCCGATCACCCAGAAGCAGCAGCGCTACGCCCAGGTGATCGGCACCGAGCCGCTGCGCGAGACCTCCACCACCACCACCCCGCGCCAGGTGTGCAACGACGTGGTGGTGCAGGAGCGCCTGCCCGAGCGCGACGGCAACGTCGGCGGCACCGTGGTCGGTGCGCTGGTCGGCGGCCTGCTCGGCAACCAGGTCGGCCACGGCAACGGCCGCAAGGCCGCCACCGCGGCCGGCGCGGTGGCCGGCGGCTTCATCGGCAACCGCATCGACCAGAACCACGTCGGCGGCCGCGTGGTCGACCGCACCGAGCGCCAGTGCCACACCGAGAACAGCACCGCGCAGTCCTCGACCATCACCGGCTACAACGTGACCTACCGCAACGACGACGGCACCACCGGCACCATGCGCATGGACAGCAAGCCGGGCAGCCGCATCGCCATGGGCACGCAGGACGTGGTCAAGGGCTACGACGTGACCTACCGCTACGACGGCCAGGAAAAGACCGTGCGCATGGACGACCGCCCGAACAGCGACCGCCTGCCGGTGCTGGACGGCCGCCTGGTCACCCAGACCGCCTCGGCCGGCGACAGCGCCGTCAGCCAGCGCTGATCCGCCACCGGTGTGTCTCCCCGAAGGCCGGCGCTTGCGCCGGCCTTCGTCTATTTGCGGGTGGCGGCGCGGGCAGGGCCGATACAATGCGGCTTTCGCCGTGGACACCGCCATGCCCCTGCCTTGCGACGACCTGTTCAACGTAGCCGCGCTGCTGAGCGAGGAAGAACGCGCGATCCAGCAGGCGGTGGCGCGCTTCGTCGACGCCAAGGTGCTGCCGGTGATCGGCGATGCCTTCGACCAGGCGCGGTTCCCGCGCGAGCTGGTGCCGGAACTGGCGCAACTGGGGCTGCTCGGCGCCAGCCTGCCCGCGGGGCAGGGCGGCGGCGGCCTCAACGCGGTCTGCTACGGCCTGATCTGCCAGGAGCTGGAGCGCGGCGACAGCGGCCTGCGCAGCTTCGTCAGCGTGCAGTCCTCGCTGTGCATGTATCCGATCCACGCCTACGGCAGCGATGCGCAACGCCAGCGCTGGCTGCCGGCGATGGCCGCCGGCACGGCGATCGGCTGCTTCGGCCTGACCGAGTCCCAGGGCGGCTCCGACCCCGCGGCGATGCAGACCCGTGCGGTGCGCGACGGCGACGGCTGGCGCCTGCGCGGCAACAAGATGTGGATCACCAACGGCAGCATCGCCGACGTGGCGATCGTGTGGGCGCAGACCGAGGACGGCGTGCAGGGCTTCCTGGTCGAGGCGGGCACCCCGGGCTTCGGCACCCAGGACATCGCGCACAAGATGAGCCTGCGCGCCTCGGTGACCTCGGCGCTGTTCTTCGACGACGTGCGTCTGCCCGACAGCCAGCGCCTGCCGGGCGTGCGCGGACTCAAGGGCCCGCTGGGCTGCCTGACCCAGGCCCGCTACGGCATCAGCTGGGGCGCGATCGGCGCGGCCATCGCCTGCCTGCGCGAGGCGCTGGCCTACGCCTGCGAGCGCCTGCTGTTCGGGCGGCCGCTGGCGGCGACGCAGAGCGCACAGATCAAGCTGGCCGACATGGCGCGGCGCATCGCCACCGCGCAGTTGCTGGCGCTGCAACTGGGCCGGCTCAAGGACGCCGGCACGCTGCAGCCGGCGCAGGTGTCGCTGGCCAAGTGGAACAACGTGCGCATGGCGCTGGACATCGCCCGCGAGTGCCGCGACCTGCTCGGCGGCGCCGGCATCACCACCGACTACGGCGCGATCCGCCATGCCCTGAACCTGGAATCGGTGATCACCTACGAAGGCACCGAGACCGTGCACCAGTTGGTGGTCGGGCGCGAGCTGACCGGCATCAATGCGTTTTGACCCATGGCCCGCGCGCGGATCCGGGCGCGTTCTGCAGGAGGACCGACGATGAGTGTTTTCGATGTGCGCGTGGAGACCGAGCGGCTGCTGTTGCGCCCGCCCTGTGCCGAGGATTTTGCGGCGTTTTGCGCCTTCGCCGCCGATGCGCAGACCATGCACCACCTCGGCGGCGTGCAGGTGCCGTCGGTGGCCTGGCGCGGCCTGGCGGCGATGGTCGGCAGCTGGCAGTTGCAGGGCTTTGCGATGTTCTCGGTGATCGAGAAGCGCAGCGGGCAGTGGATCGGCCGGGTCGGTCCCTGGCAGCCGCACGGCTGGCCGGGCACCGAGGTCGGCTGGGGCATCGCGCGCGCGTACTGGGGCCACGGCTATGCGCCGGAGGCGGCCGCGGCGTCGATCGACTGGGCATTCGCGCACCTGGGCTGGAGCGAGGTGATCCACGTCATCGCCCCGGACAACGCCAACTCCAAGGCGGTGGCGGGCAAGCTCGGTTCGCGGTATCTGCGCCCGGGGCAATTGCCGGAGCCGCTGGCGCAGGAGCCGATCGAGGTCTGGGGCCAGTCGCGGGCGCACTGGCAGGCGCGGCGTTGAGCCGCGGCGGGGACAGAATTCCACACAGGAGCGATGCGTGACATCCGAACGTTTCCCGTTGACCGTGTACGGCATGGCGCTGTCCGGCAATTGCTACAAGGTGCGGCTGTTGCTGGATCAGCTCGGCTGCGCCTACCGCTGGGTGGAGATCGACAGCGCCAACGGCCAGACCCGCACCCCGGCGTTCCTGGCCAAGAACCCCAACGGCAAGGTGCCGCTGCTGGAACGCGAGGACGGGCGCGTGCTGGCCGAATCCAACGCCATCCTGTGCTGGCTGGCCGAGGGCACCGGCTATCTGCCCGCCGATCCCTGGCAGCGCGCGCAGGCGCTGAGCTGGCTGTTCTTCGAGCAATACAGCCACGAACCCTACGTGGCGGTGGCGCGCTTCGTCTGCGGCTGGACGCCGGCCGACTCGCCGCGCCGCGCCGAACTGCCGCGCCTGCGCGAGGGGGCGATGAGGGCGCTGGCGGTGATGGAGCAGCACCTGCAGGCGCAGGCCTGGTTCACCGGCCCGGCCTACGGCATCGCCGATATCGCGTTGTTCGCCTACACCCACTGCGCCGGCGATGCCGGCATCGCGCTGGCGCGCTATCCGGCGCTGTGCGACTGGTTGCAGCGGGTGCGCGCGACGCCGGGTTTCGTGGCGCTGCCGCCGCTGCCGGAGCAGGTGCGCGCGCGGCTGGCGCTGGCCGCGCCGCCAGCGGCGTTCACCTGATGGCCGCGCACCGGCAGCTAGCCTGCAGGTCCATTCGGTTAGGAGCAACGCCATGAGCCAGTACCGCATTGCCGTTTTCGTCGGCAGCCTGCGCAAGGAGTCGTTCAACCGGCGCCTGGCACGCGCGCTGGAGCGACTCGCCGGCGAGCGTGCGCGCTTCGAGTACATCGAGATCGGCGACCTGCCGCTGTACAACCAGGATCACGACCACGACTACCCGGAGCAGGGCCGGCGCCTGAAGACCCAGGTCAGCAGCGCCGATGCGGTGTTGTTCGTCACCCCGGAATACAACCGCTCCATCCCCGGCGTGCTCAAAAACGCCATCGACCTGGGCTCGCGGCCGTACGGCGAGAGCGCCTTCGCCGGCAAGCCGGCGGCGGTCTGCGGGACCTCGCCGGGCGCCATCGGCAGCGCCCTGGCCCAGCAGCACCTGCGCAACGTGCTGGCCTACCTGGACATGCCGGTGCTCGGGCAGCCGGAGATCTTTCTGCAGTTCAAGGAAGGCCTGATCGCCGAGGACGGCGCCATCGACGACGAGCGCACGCGCAAGTTCCTCGCCGGCTTCGTCGACAAGTTCATTGCCTGGGTCGACGAATTGCAGGCCTGAGCCGCGCCACGCGCGCCGTCGGTGGCGCGCGGATCGGGCCGGGGGCCTTGTGCGGCAGGGCATGGGCGAGGTTTTCAACCGCTTGTCCCCAGACTTGTCCCCAGCGCGGGCGAGCCGCCGCGCTGCGCACCGCGGCCCGTGCAGGCGCCGCGCCCTAGCCCCGGCCGAGCGCGGCGACTAAAATCGGCACCCGGGCCGCGGTGAGGCCGCGCCCGGCGCCCCGCGCCCCACAGAGAAGACCCAGCCTATGTCCGCCCGTCCCGGCTACCGTGGCGATCGCAAAAGCGAGCGCAACGAACGCAGCGAGCCGCGTCTCGACCAACTGCGGGTGCCGCCGCACTCGATCGAGGCCGAACAGGCCGTGCTCGGCGGCCTGATGCTGGCGCCGGAGGCCTACGACCGGGTCAACGACCAGCTCACCGACAAGGACTTCTACCGGCGCGATCACCAGTTGATCTACCGCGCGATCCGCGAGCTGGCCGAGAAGGGGCGCCCGTTCGACGCGGTGACCCTGGGCGAGTGGTTCGAATCGCAGGGCAAGCTGGAGATGGTCGGCGACGGCGCCTACCTGATCGAGCTGGCCAGCACCACGCCTTCGGCCGCCAACATCGCCGCCTACGCCGAGATCGTCCGCGACAAGGCGGTGCTGCGGCAGTTGATCGAGGTCGGCACCACCATCGTCAACGACGGCTTCCAGCCCGAAGGCCGCGAGAGCGCGGAACTGCTGGCATCGGCGGAAAAGGCCGTGTTCCAGATCGCCGAGGCCGGCGCGCGCGGGCGCAGCGACTTCGTGGCGATGCCCGGCGCGTTGAAGGACGCGTTCGAGGAGCTGCGCAACCGTTTCGAGAACGGCGGCAACATCACCGGCCTGCCGACCGGCTACAACGATTTCGACGCGATGACCGCCGGCCTGCAACCGACCGACCTGATCATCCTTGCCGCGCGTCCGGCGATGGGCAAGACCACCTTCGCGCTGAACATCGCCGAGTACGCGGCGATCAAGTCGAAGAAGGCGGTGGCGGTGTTCTCGATGGAAATGTCCGCCTCGCAGCTGGCGATGCGCCTGATCTCCTCCAACGGCCGCATCAACGCGCAGCGCTTGCGTACCGGCCAGCTCGAGGACGAGGACTGGGCGCGGGTCACCGGCGCGATCAAGATGCTCAAGGAGACCAAGATCTTCATCGACGACACGCCGGGCGTGTCGCCGGAAGTGCTGCGCTCCAAGGCGCGCCGGCTCAAGCGCGAACACGACCTGGGCCTGATCGTGATCGACTACCTGCAGCTGATGTCGGTGCCCGGCAACAGCGAGAACCGCGCCACCGAGATCTCGGAGATCTCGCGCTCGCTCAAGGGCCTGGCCAAGGAACTGGGAGTGCCGGTGATCGCGCTGTCGCAGCTCAACCGCTCGCTGGAAACGCGCACCGACAAGCGTCCGGTGATGGCCGACCTGCGCGAATCCGGCGCGATCGAGCAGGACGCGGACATGATCGTGTTCATCTACCGCGACGACTACTACAACAAGGAAAATTCGCCGGACAAGGGCCTGGCCGAGATCATCATCGGCAAGCACCGCGGCGGCCCGACCGGCTCGTGCAAGCTCAAGTTCTTCGGCGAATACACCCGCTTCGACAACCTCGCGCACGATTCGGTGGGCGCGTTCGAGTAAGCCGCCGCCCGCATCCGCGGGCAACGGCGGTGACACGTGTGGCGCCCGGAGTGTTCCGGGCACCGTCCGCATGGCGCGACGATCAGTAGGGAATCTCGATCTCGGCGTTGCTGGTGGCGTCGTAGGTGTTGGCGCCGTACTCGGCGTGGTGGGTGCACACCACGGTGATCTTGCGGTAGATCCCATAGACGAAGTTGGACGTGAAGTGCACGTCGACCAGCGCGCCGTTGCCTTCCTCGTCGTAGTCGGTGGTGTAGCCGTTGCCGACCTGGTCGTAGGCGTTGCAGCGCACGTTGATGTAGCGGGCGTCGACCCGATCGTTGTTGGCGTTGGCGAAGCGCGAGTAGGCGCGGATCTTCAGACGCTTGCCGCCGGCGGGGCGGTTGTCGGACTCGTAGCCCTGGTTCTGGATCACGCCCTGCAGCGTGTAGACCGGCGTGCTGCCGCCGCCACCGCCGCCGCCACATTCGATGCCGTTATCGGCGCTGACTTCGTTCTGGAATTCGCCCGGTTCGGTGGTGCAGGCCATCGCCAGCGGGGCGGCGAGGCTCAGTGCCAGGGTGACGAGGGCTTTTGCGATGCGCTTATCCATGGTCTTGCTCTCCTGAAGGTCTTGCGGATGTCGGCGATGGGCATGAGCGCGCTGCGCCGTGCACTGCCCGCAGCGCGTCGCGGCCCTGCCGGTGCAGGTCCGTACGCGGGCGGTTCGGGGCGCACGCAGCCGCGCCGCCGGCCGTGGTGGCGGTGAGGTCGCAGCGGCGATGGCGGATGTCCCCGTGCGCGCGAGACGGCGGTGGCCGTGTCGTGCGCGGTGCAGCGAAAGCACGGATGACGTCCTTCCCCGGAACGTCATCCAACAGCAGCGGTCGCGGCGCCGCTTCGACATGACGGCGCCCGCCCCGGCGTTATAGCAGGGGCGGCGAGGCGCACGTGCGCGGCGCGCGGCGATGTCTACGAAATCGGGCCAGGGCGGTACCCGCCGCACACCAACCGGCATCGCCAAGCGCGTGCGGTACACGTCGCCGCATGCTCACTTGGCCGCTGCACCCGATCCGTATCATGGCGCGTCCTTCGCTGCGTCCCGTTCGCGCATGAGCTACGCCATCGTCTGGTTCCGGCGCGACCTGCGCCTGCACGATCAACCCGCCCTGCAGGCCGCCCTGGACGCCGGGCATACGCCGGTGCCGGTGTACCTGCACAGCCCGGAGGACGAGGGCGCGTGGGCCGCGGGCGCGGCCTCGCGCAGCTGGCTGCAGCGCTCGCTGGCGGCGCTGGATGCGCAGCTGCGCGAACGCGGCTCGCGCCTGGTCCTGCGCCAGGGCCCGGCCGAGACCGCCTTGCGCCAAGTGATCGAGGACTGCGGCGCGCAGGCGGTGTACTGGAACCGCCGCTACGAGCCGGCCACGCAGCCGCGCGATGCGCGGCTCAAACGCGACCTGCGCGAGCAGGGCCTGGAGGTGCACAGCCACAACAGCGCGCTGCTGTTCGAACCCTGGCAACTGGCGACCCAGCAGGGTGGCCCGTACAAGGTCTTCACCCCGTTCTGGCGCAGCGCGCTGAGCCACTGGCAGGTGCCGGCGCTGCAGCCTGCGCCGAAGACCCTGCCGCCGCCGCCCGCGGACCTGCAAAGCCTGCCGCTGGAGCGGCTCGGCCTGGCCCCGGCGCTGGACTGGGACCGCGGTTTCTGGGAGGCGTGGCAGCCGGGCGAGGCGGGGGCGCACGAGGCGCTGGAGGTATTCGTCGATGGCGCGTTGCGCGACTACCTCGCCGGTCGCGACCGCCCGGACCAGGTCGGCACCTCGCGGCTGTCGCCGCATCTGCACTTCGGCGAGATCGCGCCGTGGCGCATCGTCGCGACGCTGGAACAGCAGCGCCGCGCCGCCACCGCCGCGGCGATCGACGGCTACATCAGCCAGCTCGGCTGGCGCGATTTCGCCCATCACCTGCTGCACCATTTCCCGGACACGCCCGAGCGCAATCTCAATCCGCGCTTCGAGCGCTTTCGCTGGGCTAAGCCCGATGCGGCGCGACTGCACGCCTGGCAGCGCGGCCGCACCGGCGTGCCGATCGTCGATGCCGGCCTGCGCGAGCTGTGGCACACCGGCTGGATGCACAACCGCGTGCGCATGATCGTCGCCAGCTACCTGTGCAAGCACCTGCGCATGCATTGGTCCGAGGGTGCGCGCTGGTTCTGGGACACCCTGGTCGATGCCGACTTGGCCAACAACACGCTGGGCTGGCAGTGGGTGGCCGGTACCGGCGCCGATGCCGCGCCGTATTTCCGCGTGTTCAACCCGGTGACCCAGGCGCAGAAGTTCGATCCGCAGGGCGCGTACATCGCGCGTTGGGTGCCGGAACTGGCGGCGCTGCCGGTGGCCGAGCGCTTCGCCCCGTGGCAGGCGCCGCAGCGGCTGGCCCGCGCCGCGCCGCACTATCCGCGGCAGCCGATCGTGGACCTGGCCGCCGGCCGCGATGCGGCGCTGGCCGCCTACCGCGAGACCGCCGCCGGCTGAGCGTCGTGCCGTATTGCGCAGCGCAGCATGGACGCCGGCGCGATTGACGCCCTTCGCGGGGCCATGATTCACTCCGGGCTCGGACAGGAGCCCGCATGGCCACCAGCTCAGCTCGCCGCAAGCCGCCGCGCGAACCGA
Source organism: Xanthomonas sp. NCPPB 901 (assembly GCF_056725085.1). Classification (NCBI taxonomy): domain Bacteria; kingdom Pseudomonadati; phylum Pseudomonadota; class Gammaproteobacteria; order Lysobacterales; family Lysobacteraceae; genus Xanthomonas; species Xanthomonas sp. NCPPB 901. Next base: position 2,125,674 of record NZ_CM161511.1, read on the forward strand.
TGTCGCGCGTGGACACCGCCTGGTTGCGGATGGACCGGCCGACCAATCCGATGATGATCACCGGCGTGCTGATGTTCGATGAGCCGCTGACCTTGCCGGCGCTCAAGCACCTGGTGCGCAAACGCTTCCTGGCCTTTCCGCGGTTCCTGCAGAAGCCGGTGGAGACCGCCACCGGCGCGTACTGGCAGCGCGACGACGATTTCGACCTGGACTGGCACGTGCGCCTGTCGGCCTTGCCCGGGCGCGGGCAGAAGAAGGCGCTGGAGCGCTTCGCCGGGCAGATGGCGTCCACGCCCTTGGACAAGACCAAGCCGCTGTGGCAGTTCCACCTGATCGAACGCTACGAAGGCGGCTCGGCGCTGGTGGCGCGGATCCACCACAGCTACGCCGACGGCATCGCGCTGGTGCAGGTGCTGCTGTCGCTGACCGATACCCAGCGCACGCCGGAACCGTCGGCGCAGCTCGGCCAGGCCTGGCTGAAGGACGACGGCAAGGAGGTGGTGCGCCGGGTCGGCGCGGTGGACCGCTACCTCAAGCTCGGCGGGCGCATGCTCGACAAGGGCCGGGCGATGGCGCAGGACCCGAACCTGCCGACGATGCTGGCGCGCGAAGGCGGGCTGATCGGCCGCGAACTGGTCAATGCCTTGCTGCTGGCCGACGATCCGCCGACGCTGCTGCGCGGCCGCCTCGGCGTCAGCAAGCGCGTGGCCTGGGCCGAGCCGCTGGACCTGGACGAGGTCAAGGCGGTCGGCCGCGCCTGCGACTGCACGGTCAACGATGTGCTGATGGCGACCATGGCCGGCGCCTTGCGCGACTACATGCTCGAGCGCGGTGAGCGCCTGGACGGGGTGACCCTGCGCGCCACCGTGCCGGTCAACCTGCGGCCACTGGAGCACGCGCGCAAGCTCGGCAACCACTTCGGCCTGGTGTTCCTGGAGCTGCCGGTGGGCGAGGCCAATCCGGTGCGGCGCCTGCAGCGCGTGGCCGAGTCGATGCGGCAGCTCAAGCAGTCGCGCCAGGCGATGGTGGTGTTCGGCCTGCTGGCCGCGGTGGGCATGGCGCCGGCGGCGCTGCAGTCGGCGGCGCTGGACCTGTTCAGCCGCAAGGCCACCACCGTGGCGACCAACGTGCCGGGGCCGCAGCAGCCGCTGTACCTGGCCGGCAGCCGCGTGCGCGAGATGATGTTCTGGGTGCCGCAGACCGGTTCGATCGGCGTCGGCGTGTCGATCATGAGCTACAACCACCGCGTGCACTTCGGCCTGATCGGCGATGCGCGGCTGATTCCCGACCCGGACGCGGTGATGCGGCGGGTCGGCGCCGAATTCGAGAAGCTGCTGTACCTGGCGCTGATGAGCGACTGGGAGCAGCCGCTGCGCGCGGCCGAGGCCGAGGGCCTGCTGCCGTCTTCCTGAACCGGACGCATCGCGCGCCTGGCGGCGTTCATCCGCGCCTCGCGTGGCGCTGTTTATGCTGCGGCCACGTCAATCCAGGTTCGGGAGAGAACACCATGAAAACGACCGCCCTTCGCGGAATATCCGTGGCCCTGGCCAGTGCGCTGGTGCTGTCCGCCTGCGCCACCGGCGGCTCCTACGTGCAGCGCGACCAATACGGCAACCCCACCGAGCAGCAGAACCGCACCGGCCGCGGCGCGCTGATCGGCACCGCGATCGGCGTGGCCGCCGGCCTGCTCAGCGGCAGCAGCGCCACCGAGCGCCGCCAGCACGCGATGATCGGCGCCGGCATCGGTGCGCTCAGCGGCGCGGCGATCGGCAACTACCAGGATCGGCAGGAGCGCGCACTGCGCGAGCGCACCGCCAACACCGGCATCGATGTGCGCCGCGACGGCGACAACATCACCCTCAACCTGCCCGATGGCATCACTTTCGACTTCAACCAGTCGACGCTCAAGCCGCAGTTCTATTCGGCGCTCAACGGCGTGGCCAGCACCCTGAAGGAATACAACCAGACCATGATCGAAGTGGTCGGGCACACCGACAACATCGGCAGCGATGCGGTCAACCAGCGCCTGTCCGAACAGCGCGCCTCCTCGGTGGCCGCGTACCTGACCGCGCAGGGCGTGCAGCCCGAGCGCATCCAGACCCTGGGCGCGGGCAAGAAGTATCCGATCGCCGACAACAGCACCGAGGCCGGCCGCGCGCAGAACCGCCGCGTGGAGATCCGCCTGGTGCCGCTGCGCGCCTCCGCCGGCTGATCGGTTGCGGCGATAGCGACAACGAACGGGCCGCACTGCGGCCCGTTCGCGTTTCCGCCGTGCCGATGCGCTGCGCGGCGGCGTGCGCGGCGCGGTTCAGACCAGCGCCGCGTCCTCCTCGTCCTCGGCTTCGGTCTCCAGCGCCGCGTCCGCAGGCGCGGGGACGGGCGCGGCGGCGATGCGCGGCACGCTGCCCAGCGACTGCGTGTTCATCGCCACGCCGCTGCACAGAGTGAACTCGGCGCCATCCTCGGCCTGCTGCGTGGCCAGCTTGGCCGGACACTGCGCCATCATGTAGCTGACGTCGAAGTTGAGCTTGTCGACCAGGAAGTCGACGAAGGCGCGCACCTTCGGCGAGAGCATGCGCCCGCCCGGGAACACCGCGTTGAAGTCCAGGTCCGGCCCGACCCAGCCGCCGAGCACGCGCCGCGCCTTGCCGGCCTCGATCAGCGGCTTGATCGTCGCGTCGCTGGCCAGCACCAGGCCTTCGCCGCAGACCAGGCCGCCGATCAGCGCCGCCGAATCGTTGGCCAGCAGGATCGGCTGGACCAGGAACTCGCCGCTCTGCTTGCCGTTGCGCAGCGGCCAGCACAACCGGTTGCCGCCGTTGCGGCCGTTGCTCAGCGCCAGCGTGCGGTGGTGCTGCAGGTCGTCCGGATGCAGCGGTTCGCCGTGGCGCTCGATGTAGTAGGGGCTGGCGAAGACCTGGGTGCGGAAGGTGGCGAGCTTGCGCGCGACCATGGTCGAATCCGGCAGCGTGCCCATGTGCAGGGCCACATCCACGCCTTCGGCGATCGGGTCGACCTTGTCGCTGGTCATGATCATTTCCAGCCGCACTTCCGGGTGCTGGCGGTGGAATTCGCCCAGGATCGGCGCGACCCAGGAGATGCCGGCCGAGTAGGGCACGCTGAAGCGCAGCCAGCCGCGCGGGCCGGCCTGCAGCTGGCCGACCGCGCTCTCGGCCTCCTCCAGTTCGCGGGCGATGCGCTGGCAATGCTCGTGGTAGACCGCGCCGGCCTCGGTCAGCCCGAGCCGGCGCGTGGTCCGGTGCAGCAGGCGCGCGCCCAGCCGCGCCTCCAGGTCCTGCACCTTGCGGCTGACGGTGGTCTTGGGCAGGCGGAGGGCATTGGCCGCGGCGATGAAGCTGCCTTGCTCGACCACCTTGACGAAGATCAGGGTGTCGTTCAGATCGTGGCTCATGGCGGTTCCTTGAGGGAGAGACGATTGGACCGATAGCGGGACGATTATTCCCCTTAATTCGGACTAATCAAGTGCGGCTTTGGCGCCTAATTTGTTCGCATTCGCCATCCCCGACGGTCTTTGCCATGTCGATGCGCCACCTGATCCAGTTTTTCGCCTGCCCCGATCGCCAGCCGCGGCGCCGTTCCGCGCCGGTCGCGGCGGCGCAATCCCTTTACCCGAAAGCGTTTCGCGAGTTCACGCCGCCGCCGCGGCGGCAGGGCGGCGGCAGCCTGCGCCTGAGCGCGTCGGGCAGCGATCGGCTGGGTCGCATCGCGATTGTCCCGTCGGTGGGAGGAAAAGTCCCGTGAGCGGGACGTTGGCCCCCGAGGTCCTGGTCCTCGGCGGCAGCGGCACGGTCGGGCAGGGCGTGGTGCAGGCGCTGCTGGAGGCCGGCAGCCCGGTGCTGGCGGTGGCGCGCGACCGCGCTCGCCTGGCCGCCTTGCGCGAGCGCCACCGCGACGAACCCGGCCTGGACGTGCTGTGCGGTTCGGTCGGCACCGACGCGGCCGCTGCGGCATTGGCGGCCGAGGTCGCGCAGCGGCCGCGGCCGCTGGCGGCGGTGGTGGTGTGCCTGGGCAGTCCGCTGCGGCCGGGGCGCCTGCTGGAGCGGCCGCTGAGCGCGCTGCGCAAGCGCCTGGATGCGGACCTGCTGCCGCACCTGGCCGCGGCCCGGCACCTGCTGCCGCTGCTGGCCGAACATCCGCGCGGCGGCCGCTACGTGCTGCTGGGCAGCCCGTGCGCGCTGCGCGCCTGGTCCGGCCATGGCGACAGCTCGGTGGCGGCGGCGGCGATCCGCATGCTCGCCCAGGTGCTGCACGAAGAAGCCAAGCCGCTGGGCGTGCACGTGCATCTGCTGTCGCTGTCCGAGCCGGTGTGCCGCAGCGACGCCGCCATCGACGATTGCCCGGAGTGGTTCACCACCCTCGGCGTCGGCCGCGCCGTGGTCCACCTGCTCGCCGATCCGGCGCGGCCGGACCGCGCCCTGGTCGAGATCGACCGCCGCCACTTCGCCCAGCCGCGCAACGCCCTGCTGACCGCGTTGCCGTTTTCCTTCTCCCCCCACGAGGTCTCTCCATGAATCCGATTCCGATGCCGTCGCGCCTGCTGCCGAGCGCCCTGCGCCCGCTGGCGGTGGCGCTGCTGGTCGCCACGCTCGCCGCCTGCGGCAGCCACGCCAACGAACAGGGTGCGCCGCCGCCACCGAGCGTGGGCGTGGCGCCCGCGCTGCAGAAGCAGATCAGCCAGTGGGACGAGTTCAGCGGCCGTGTCGAGGCGGTCGAGCACGTCGACCTGCGCCCGCGCGTGTCCGGCTACATCGACAAGGTCGCCTACGTCGAAGGCCAGGAAGTGAAGAAAGGCCAGGTGATGTTCACCATCGATGCGCGCAGCTACCGCGCCGAACTGGCGCGTGCCGAGGCCGAGCTGGCGCGCGCGCGCACCCAGGCCAAGCTCAGCGCCAGCGAGGCCGCGCGGGCCAAGACCCTGTCCGAGCAGCAGGCCATCTCCACCGAGAGCTGGGAGCAGCGGCGTGCCGCCGCCGAGCAGGCGCAGGCCGACGTGCTGGCCGCGCAGGCGGCGGTGGACACCGCGCGCCTGAACCTGGAATGGACCCAGGTGCGCGCGCCGATCGACGGCCGCGCCGGTCGCGCGATGGTCACCGCCGGCAACCTGGTCAGCGCCGGCGACAGCGCCAGCGTGCTGACCACGCTGGTGTCGCTGGACAAGGTGCACGTGTACTTCGATGCCGACGAAGGCACCTTCCTGCGCTATGCGCAGATGGCGCGCGACGGCCAGCGCCCGAGCGACCGCGATGGCGGCCTGCCGGTGCAGGTCGGCCTGGTCGGCGAGGACGGCTATCCGCATGCCGGCAAGGTCGATTTCCTCGACAACCAACTGGTGCGCAGCACCGGCACCATCCACGTGCGCGCGCTGCTGGACAACGCTGATCGCCGCTTCACTCCCGGCCTGTTCGCGCGGGTGCGGCTGCTCGGCAGCGGCCGCTTCGACGCGGTGCTGATCGACGACCGCGCGGTGCTCACCGACCAGGACCGCAAGTACGTCTACGTGGTCGACAAGGACGGCAAGGCGCAGCGGCGCGACGTGCAGCTCGGCCGCAGCGCCGAAGGCCTGCGCATCGTGCAGAGCGGGCTGTCCGCCGGCGACAAGGTCATCGTCGACGGCGTGCAGAAGGTGTTCATGCCCGGCATGCCGGTGCAGGCCAAGCCGATCGCGCAGACCACGTCCCCAGCCGCACCGCGCCAGGCCGTCGCCCTCGACTGAGTCGCGGGCGTCGACGCAGCACCGGCCGGCCACCGCCGGCCGTGCCCGCCGGGCCAGCGCTGGCCCGGCGCCGCCACCGGCATGCCTGCGTCCGTGCCCGGCCTCCCGTTCCATCCGTTTCCAGGACCACCACCCATGGACTTTTCCAGATTCTTCATCGACCGGCCGATCTTCGCCGCCGTGCTGTCGATCGTCATCTTCGCCGCGGGCCTGATCGCCATCCCGCTGCTGCCCATCGGCGAATACCCGGACGTGGTGCCGCCCTCGGTGGTGGTGCGCACGGTGTATCCGGGCGCCAACCCCAAGGTCATCGCCGAGACCGTCGCCACGCCGCTGGAGGAAGCGATCAACGGCGTGGAGAACATGATGTACATCAAGTCGGTCGCCGGCTCCGACGGCGTGCTGCAGATGACCGCGACCTTCCGCCCGGGCACCGATCCGGACGATGCCGCGGTCAAGGTGCAGAACCGCGTGGCGCAGGCGCAGGCGCGCCTGCCCGAGGACGTGCGCCGGCAGGGCGTGACCACGCAGAAGCAGTCGCCGACCTTCCTGATGGTGGTGCACCTGACCTCGCCCAAGGGCAAGTACGACACCCTGTACCTGCGCAACTACGCGCGCCTGCACGTCAAGGACGCGCTGGCGCGGATCCAGGGCGTGGGCGATGCGCAGGTGTTCGGCGGTGGCGACTACGCGATGCGCGCCTGGCTGGACCCGGAGCGGGTGGCCGCGCGCGGGCTCACCGCCAGCGACGTGGTCGCGGCGATGCGCGAGCAGAACGTGCAGGTCTCCGCCGGCCAGCTCGGCGCCGAGCCGATGCCCGAAAGCAAGTTCCTGACCCTGATCAACGCCCAGGGTCGCCTGCGCACCGAGCAGGAATTCGGCGACATCGTGCTCAAGGTCGGCGCCGACGGCCAGACCGTGCGCCTGTCCGACGTCGCCCGCCTGCAGCTGGGCGCCGGCGACTACACCCTGCGCGCGCAGCTGGACGGCAAGAACGCGGTCGGCATCGGCATCTTCCAGGCGCCCGGCGCCAACGCGCTGCAGATCCGCGACCAGGTCATCGCCAAGATGGACGAGCTGACCAAGCAGTTCCCGGACGACGTGAAGTACGAGGCGGTGTACGACACCACCATCTTCGTGCGCGACTCGATCAGCGCGGTGGTGCACACCCTGCTGGAGGCGGTGCTGCTGGTGGTGCTGGTGGTGATCCTGTTCCTGCAGACCTGGCGCGCCTCGATCATTCCGCTGATCGCGGTGCCGGTGTCGGTGGTCGGCACCTTCGCCGCGCTGTACCTGCTGGGCTTCTCGATCAACACGCTGACCCTGTTCGGGCTGGTGCTGGCGATCGGCATCGTGGTCGACGATGCGATCGTGGTGGTGGAGAACGTGGAGCGCAACATCGAGGAGGGGCTGAGCCCGCTGGCGGCGGCGCACCAGGCGATGCGCGAGGTGTCCGGGCCGATCATCGCGATCGCGCTGGTGCTGTGCGCGGTGTTCGTGCCGATGGCGTTCCTGTCCGGGGTGACCGGGCAGTTCTACAAGCAGTTCGCGGTGACCATCGCCATCTCCACGGTGATCTCGGCGATCAACTCGCTGACCCTGTCGCCGGCGCTGGCCGCGCGCCTGCTGCAAGGCCACGACGCGCCCAAGGACCGTCTGTCGCGCGGCATGGAACGGCTGTTCGGCGGCTGGCTGTTCCGTCCGTTCAACCGCTTCTTCCACCGCAGTTCCGACCGCTACCAGGGCGCGGTGTCGCGCATCCTCGGCCGCCGCGGCGCGGTGTTCGCGGTGTACGTGGCGCTGCTGCTGGTCACCGGGCTGATGTTCAAGGCGGTGCCGGGCGGCTTCATCCCGACCCAGGACAAGATGTACCTGATCGCCGGCGTCAAGCTGCCGGAAGGCGCCTCGATCGAGCGCACCGACGCGATGCTGCGCAAGGTCGCCACCATCGCCATGCAGACCGACGGCGTGGCCCATGCGATCTCGTTCCCGGGCCTGAACGCGCTGCAGTTCACCAACACGCCCAACACTGGCGTGGTGTTCCTGCCGCTGAAGCCGTTCGCGCAGCGCCACCGCAGCGCGCTGGAGATCAATGCCGAGATCAACCAGCGCATCTCGCAGCTGGGCGAGGGCATGTCGTTCGCCTTCATGCCGCCGCCGATCCTCGGCCTGGGCAACGGCAACGGCTACCAGCTGTTCATCGAGGACCGCGCCAACCTCGGCTACGGCGCGTTGCAGAACGCGGTCAGCGCCATGCAGGGCGCGGTGGCGCAGACCCCGGGCATGAGCTTCCCGATCGGCACCTACCAGGCCAACGTGCCGCAGCTGGATGCCGAGGTCGACCGGGTCAAGGCCAAGGCCCAGGGCGTGGCCCTGACCGACCTGTTCGACACCTTGCAGACCTACCTGGGCTCGACCTACGTCAACGACTTCAACCAGTTCGGCCGCACCTGGCAGGTGATCGCCCAGGCCGATGCGCCGTTCCGCGAGAGCGTGGAGGACATCGCCCGGCTGCGCACCCGCAACGCCCAGGGCGAAATGGTGCCGATCGGCTCGATGGTGACGATCAAGCAGACCTACGGCCCGGACCCGGTGCTGCGCTACAACGGCTATCCGGCCGCCGACCTGGCCGGCGAAGCGGACGCGCGATCGCTGTCCTCGGCCGAGGCGATGGCCAAGATCACCCAGATCGCCAAGCAGGTGCTGCCCAACGGCATGGACATCGAATGGACCGACCTGAGCTACCAGCAGGCCACCCAGGGCAACGCCGCGCTGGTGGTGTTCCCGCTGGCGGTGCTGCTGGCGTTCCTGGTGCTGGCCGCGCTGTACGAGAGCTGGACGCTGCCGCTGGCGGTGATCCTGATCGTGCCGATGACGCTGCTGTCGGCGCTGTTCGGGGTGTGGCTGAGCGGCGGCGACAACAACGTGTTCGTGCAGGTCGGCCTGGTGGTGCTGATGGGCCTGGCGTGCAAGAACGCGATCCTGATCGTCGAGTTCGCCCGCGAACTGGAACTGCAGGGCAAGGGCATCGTCGAATCGGCGCTGCAGGCCTGCCGCCTGCGCCTGCGCCCGATCGTGATGACTTCCATCGCCTTCATCGCCGGCACCGTGCCGCTGGTGTTCTCGCATGGCGCGGGCGCGGAAGTGCGCTCGGCCACCGGCATCACCGTGTTCGCCGGCATGCTCGGCGTGACCCTGTTCGGCCTGTTCCTCACTCCCGTGTTCTATGTCGCCCTGCGCAAGCTGGCCGGGCGGCCGCTGGTCTCGCATGCGCCGGCCCACGCCGACGCGCCGGCGCACGGCTGATCCTTTTCCCATCCTTCTCAGGAATTTCGCAATGAACGCAGCACACAAGATCGCCCTGGTCACCGGCGCCACCCGCGGCATCGGCCTGCATACCGTGCGGCAGCTGGCCGAAGCCGGCGTGCACACCCTGCTGGCCGGGCGCGACGCCACCCGCGCCAGCGCCGCGGCCCTGGAACTGCAGGGCGAGGGCCTGCCGGTCGAGCCGCTGACCCTGGACGTCACCGACGCCGCCAGCATTGCCGCCGCGGTGGAGGCGGTGCGCGCGCGCCACGGGCGGCTGGACATCCTGGTCAACAACGCCGGCATCCTGCGCGACGACCTGCGCCTGAGCGTGTCGCAGCAGCGCCTGGACACCTGGCGCGAGACCTTCGACACCAACCTGTTCGGCCTGATCGCGGTCACCCAGGCGTTCCTGCCGCTGCTGCGCGAAGCGCCGGCCGCGCGCATCGTCAACGTCTCCAGCCTGCTCGGCTCGCTCACGCTGCACAGCCAGCCCGGTTCGCCGATCTACGACTTCAAGGTGCCGGCCTACAACGTGTCCAAGAGCGCGGTGAATGCCTGGACCATCCAGTTGGCCCACGAGCTGCGCGACACCCCGATCAAGGTCAACACCATCCACCCCGGCTACGTGAAGACCGACATGAATGGGGGCGAGGGCGAGCTGGACGTGGCCGACGGCGCCCGCAGCAGCGTGATGATGGCGCTGCTCGACGCGGACGGTCCCACCGGCAGCTACACCCATGTCGGACAGGTGCTGCCATGGTGATCCGTCCCGCACTCGGCGCGCTGGCGTTGGCGCTGCTCAGCGCCTGCGCCAGCGTCGGCCCCGACTACCACGCGCCGGCGCAGCCGCCGGTGACGCTGCAGGGCGCGGCGTCGCCGGTGTTCGCGACCGACTCGCCGGTCGCATCCTGGTGGGCGCAGTTCGACGATCCGGTGCTGGAACAGCTGGTGCACGACAGCCTGGTCGCCAACCTGGACCTGCGCATCGCCCTGGCGCGCGTGCACGAGGCGCGCGCGGTCTTCGCCGAGCAGCGCCTGGACCAGGCGCCGCACGTCACCGCCGATGGCGACTACAGCCGCGGCAAGGCGCCGGATGCCGACGCCGGCGGTGCACGCGTGCTTACCGAGAGCTATCGGCTGGGCTTCGATGCCGGCTGGGAACTGGATCTGTTCGGGCGCCAGCGCCGCGCCAGCGAAGCCGCGCGCGCGAATCTGGAGGCCGAGCAGGCCGGCCTGGCCGACGCCCAGGTCACCGTCGCCGCGGAGGTGGCGCGCAATTACTTCGCCCTGCGCGGCACGCAGAAGCGCATCGCGCTGGCGCGCACCACACTGGACAACCTGCACGACACCCAGCGCCTCACCGAGACCCGCTGGCGGCTGGGTGCCGGCAGCGAACTGGACGTGCAGAGCAGCCGCGCGCGGTTGAAGGCGATCGAGGCCGACATCCCGCTGCTGGAAGTCGACGCCGCGCAGGCGCGGCACCGGCTGGCGGTGCTGCTGGGCAAGCCGCCGGGCACGCTGGACGCGCTGCTGGCGCCGCAGCCGACCCCGGCCTATGCGCGGGCCTTGCCGCTGGGCGACACCACGCAGTTGCTGCGCCGGCGTCCGGACGTGCGCATCGCCGAACGCCGGCTGGCGGCGGCGACCGCGCGCGTCGGCGTGGCCACCGCCGATCTGTTTCCGCGGATCAGCCTGTCCGGGTTCGTCGGCTTCCTGTCCGGCGACGCCGGCGCCTTGCTGCACGGCCGCAGCAAGGCCTGGTCGCTGACCCCATCGATCCAGTGGGCGGCGTTCGACCTGGGCAGCGTGCGCGCGCGCCTGCGCGCCAGCGAGGCGCAGGCCGACGGCGCCGCCGCCGACTACGAGAAGGCCGTGCTCGGTGCGCTGGAGGACACAGAGAACGCGCTGACCGCCTATGCCCACGAACAGGCCAGGCTGGCGATCGTGGCCGAGCAGGCGCAGGCCGCGCAGCGCGCCGAGGCGCTGGCGCAGATCCGCTATCGCGAAGGGTCGGAGGATTTCCTGACCCTGCTCGATGCGCAGCGCACGCAACTCACCGCCAACGCCGACCTGGCCGACGCGGAGGCCGCGGTGAACATCGGCGTGGTGCGGGTGTACAAGGCGCTCGGCGGCTGGGGCCAGGATGCGGGCACGGAGGCGGGCAGGGACGTGGCGACCACCGCGGTGGCGGCGTCCGCGGTGCAGGCGCGCTGAGCGGGAGGCTGCGAAGTCCGCGGTGCGGGCCGACTGCACGCACCGCGATGCCTGGCGGCCCATCTCGTCTCACCATCGGGCCGGATGCAGGGTTGCCTTTAGGAGCGGCTTCCGCCGCGATGGGCGTTTCTGGTGTAGCCCGCCGCGGCGGAAGCCGCTCCTGCCCGCGGGTGCCGGCCGCTCAGTCCTGCGCGACGTCCTCGGCGATCACGTAGCGGTCGCGTCCGTTGTTCTTGGCCTGGTACAGCGCGGCGTCGGCGCGCGAGAACCAGTCGTGCCACTGCACCTCGTCGCAGAGCATGGCCGCGCCCAGCGAGACGGTGATCGTGCCGTTGGGACCGCGCAGCGCGGCGCGTGCGGCGTCGTGCAGGCGCCTGGCGAAGGCGGACAGTTCGGTTGTGGACTGCAGCCGCGCCACCACCACGAACTCTTCGCCGCCGAACCGGAACACCTCGTCCGGCGCGCGGACCTGCGCGCGCAGCAGCGCCGCCAGCTCGGCCAGCACCCGATCGCCCTCGGCATGGCCGTAGAGGTCGTTGACCTCCTTGAAATGATCGATGTCGAGCACGATCAGCCCATGCCGGCGGTTGGCGCGGCGCGGGTCGGCCAGCCGTTGCGAGAGGCTGCGCTCGAGCATGCGGCGGTTCGGCAACCCGGTCAGCGGGTCGTGCGACGCTAGTTGCTCCAGTTGCACGCGATCGCCTTCCACCCGCAACGCCAGCATGTAGCCCAGCCCGGTGATCAGCAACGACACCGCCAGCATCGAGAAGAGGTGTTCGGCGCCCAGTCCGCTCGGCGTGACCACCAGCAGGACCGCAATCAGGGTGGCGTTGCAGGCCAACGCGACATGGCGCGTCACCACGAAGAAGTTGCTCATCATCACCAGGTACAGCCACGGCACCGCGGCATGGCGCAGCGCATGGCAGGCCAGGGCGCTGCCCAGCAACCAGCTCAGCGACAGCAGCGGATCCATGCGGCCGTCGCCGCGGTGCAGCGCCAGCCAGGTCGCCAGCGCGGCCAATCCGGCCAGCGCGGCACCGGCCAGCGCGTTCAATGGCGCGCCGATCGCCATCTGGTAGGCGGCGAACAGCAGCAGCACCGCCGCCGTGGACGGACCCAGGACCTTGATGATGCCGAGTCGGAAGTGCCGGCGCAGGGTCAATCCCGCGCCGCTCACGGAGAAGGACCCCGGATCAGTGCATGGGCAAGGTGGATGGGCGAGCTGGGGCGGGCGACGGACATGGTGACGTCAGCAGAGGCGGAAGGATGCTGCGCACGCAGAGGCAAGTTCCGTGCCCGACCTGTTTTTGTGGTTTTCATTCCGCTGCTGAACAGGACGTCGCGCGATTGTCGACACGCTGTGCGTCGCGACGGCATCGCATTGACGCCGGGACGGAGGTTGCGAAGAGGTCGGTTGCGCCACACGACGGGCGTGCCCGGGTCGGGGTGGCTCGAGCCGCCGCGTACGGCGGCGCAGCGGACGTGGTGCTGGCCTCCAGCTGGCGCCGTGCGCGTCGATGCGATGACGGGATCGCCGCGACGTGGTGCGCTGGCATCGCGCCGGCAGGGCATGGCGAACCCGACACGCCGGCGAGGACGACTACGCCGCGTCGCCGTCGATGGCCTTCAAGCCCTTCTGGTTCAGCGCGAGATCGCCGTCCTCGCCTTGCGCCGCATAGTTCTCGCGCACCGCCCAGGCCGCCTCCGCTTCGCTGACCGGCGTGGTGGCGTGGATGTCCTGCAGGATGCGCAGTTGTTCCTGGGTCAAGGGCATGGCGGGCAGTCTCGGAGCGGTCAGGGCATTCCACCCTACAGGCCAGCGGTGACGGGGGCGTCGGCGCGCCATGAAGGTGGCCTCCGGCAGGCGGAGCGCCGGACGCCGAGCGGGGCGTGCGTCCGGCGCGTTCCGCGGCGCGGTCGCGTCGACATCATTCCGCAACGCCTCAAGGACGCCGCCGTAACGGACGCCGCCGCATCCTACGCGTACCAGCTGTGCGGCCGAAGGCAACGCTCGGGGCTGCTTCAAGGATGCAAGCATCCGCGGCTGGACCACTTCCTTGCGCATCGCCAGGCACACCGGTCTGGCGATGCGTTTTCGTGTCTTTGGTAGCGATGCAGGCGCAGCGCGATGGCGTTCATTGCGCTGCGCTCGGAGCGTACGCCGTGACGCGCGGTGTCTGCGCCTGCCGCGCACCATCCGCAGCCCGCGCGCTGGTGGATGGACGCGGTCGCAACGAAAGCTCCGCTGGCGTCCGCGCTTTCAGCGGCACAAGGCCAAGTGGCCCGGCGACTGGAAACGCGATTGCGCGCATGGGCGCGCAACCGCGTCGACCGTGTGCCTGCAACGCGCCGCGCTAGGCGACGCCGGTGCCACCCGTCGCGCCGAACACCTCGCCGGTCAGGTAGCTGCCTTCCTGGCTGGCGAGGAGCACATACAGCGGGGCGATTTCGACCGGCTGGCCGGGGCGCTTGAAGTGCGTCTTCGATCCGAACTGGGTGACCGCCTCCATCGGTTGGCCGCCAGAGGACTGCAGCGCGGTCCAGAAGGGACCCGGTGCCACCACGTTCGCCCTGATGCCCTTTTCGCTCAACTGCGCCGCCAGCGCCTTGGTGTAGGCGACGATACCGGCCTTGGTGGTCGCGTAGTCGAGCAGGATCGCCGACGGGTCGTACGCCTGGATGGACGCGGTGGTGATCACCGCGGCGCCCGCCGGCAGGTGCGGCACCGCGGCGCGGCAGATCCAGTGCATGGCATAGAGATTGGTCTTCAGCGTCTTGTCGAAATCCTCGTCGCTGACTTCGCCGATCTCTTCCCGATACTGCTGCCGCCCCGCATTGATCACCAGGATGTCCAGGCCGCCCAGGCCGGCAACGGCCTTCTCGACCAACGCCGTGCACCAGTGCCGATCGGTGATGTCGCCGGGAAGGCTGATCGCCTTGCGTCCTTCGGCCTCGATGAGGGCGATGACCTCCTGCGCGTCCGACGCCTCTTCGGCAAGGAAGGAGATGGCCACGTCGGCGCCCTCGCGGGCGAACGCGATCGCCGCGGCGCGACCGATGCCGCTGTCGCCGCCGGTCACCAGCGCCCGGCGGCCTGTCAGCTTGCCCGAGCCGCGGTAGCTGGTCTCGCCATGGTCGGGAACCGGGTCCATGTCCGACGCCTTCCCCGGAACCGGCTGCGGCTGCGGCGGGAACGGCGGCTTGGGGTATTGTTCGCGTGGGTCCTGCATCTTCAGTCGATCGTTCATCGCGTCTTCCTCTTCTTGGCGTGTGGGCGGAGTTTCACCGGATTGGTTTGCGTGTTCTCGATGGTCGACATCGCCATGATCTGGGCGAGATGGCTCAGTCCTTGCGGGAAGTTGCCCAGGAAACCGCCGGAATGCGGATCGACCATCTCGCTCAACAGGCCGTCGCAGCGATCCAGCGCGGCGTTGAGCTGGATCAGCCGTTTCCTGGCTTTGGCTTTGTGTCCCAGGCGGGCATAGGCTTCGGCGATCCAGTAGGAGCACGCCACGAAACACCCTTCTTCCTGCGCCATGCCGGAGTAGCGGTAATGGAACACGCCGGCCCCCAACGCGCGGTCGATCGCGTCGAGGGTGGACAGCAGGCGATCCTTGCCGTCGAAGCGGAAGCGCGCGGCGAGCGCCACCGACGCATCCAGCCTATCGCTTCCCGGATACATCACGAATGCATGTTGCGCGTCCGACCAGCAGTGGGTTTCGATCCAGTCCTTGATCCTGTCGCGCTCGCGTTCCCAGCGATCGCGACAGGTCGTCGGCAGTTGGCCCTGATCGGCCAACTCCACGGCCCTGGCCAGCGCCTGCCAGCAGCTGACCTTCGACATGGTGTAGTGCTGCAGCTCGGGCAGTTCCCAGATCCCCGAGTCGGCCTTGCGCCAGCGATCGGCGCATTGGTCGGCCAGGCGCGACAGCAGTTCGGCACTGGACGCGTCCAGGATGTTGCCGCGGCTCACGAAGCAATAGGCGGTCTCGAAGATGTCGCCGTAGATGCCGTGCTGGTGCTGCGCGCCGGCGAGATTGCCTTTCACCACCGGCAGGGTGTTGCGATAGCCGGCGGCCTCCAGTTCGGTGACGTCGGGAACCACTCCGCCGTCCAGGGTGAACACGACTTTCGGGCCGTGCTGCCGCAGTTGCCGGATCAGCCAGGTGAACGCGGCCTTCGATTCCGCTTCCAGGCCCGCGGCGAGAAACGCCTGGATGGTGTAGCCGGCATCGCGGACCCAGGCGTAGCGATAGTCGAAGTTCTTGTCTCCCCCGATCCGTTCCGGCAGCGACGTCGTCGCGGCCGCGGCGATGGCGCCGGAGGGCGAATACAGCAGCAGCTTGAGCGCGAGCGCGCTGCGCAGGAAAAAGTCCCGGCCCTCGCCGGAGAACGTCACGTTCTTCGACCATGCCCGCCATTCCTTGTCGGTCAGGTCGATGCGGTTGTCGATCTCCTCGATGGTGGGGGCGACCAGCGGCTCGTCCTCGCCGACGACCAGGCCGACCGTCGCGCGTTGCCCCTGCGCGACGGTGATATGGCCGCGAACGCCGTGGTCCGACCACGCGCAGGTCAGCCGGTCGTCATGGATCATGACGCCGAGCAGGCGGTCGACATGGAACACGGTGTGCGGGCCGATCGCGGAACAGTAGGGGCTGGCGTTCTTGGCCCGCAAGCTGAATTTCAGCTCCAGCCGGAAGCGCATTGTTCCGCGCTGGCACTCGATGCGCCGCGCAAGCTCGCACCAGGGCAGTCGTCCCGCATGCCCGCTGTTGAGCGACTCGGTCAGCGTCGCCCGTCCGGATGCGGTGGTGAACGTGGTGACCAGGACATTGCTGTCTTGCCGATAGTGCCGCTCGCTGCGGAACGGCTGGTCCGGGGCGAGAACGAAGTAACCGCCTTCCTCCGCATCCAGCAGCCGGTCGAACAACGGCGCGCTGTCCATGTTGGGCGCGCACCACCAATCGATGGAGCCGTCCGCCCCGGTCAACGCGACCGAGCGTCCTTCGCCAAGCGCGCCATACTGCTCGATCGGCAATGCGCCATCGGTGCGCTCAGCGGTATGGGTCGAACGACGCCGACGGGCGGTCGCGGGCACGCGCTCAGGCTCCGCACCAACACGCGTTGGCGCGGTGCTGGTACGTCGTCGATTCCGGCATGGCGTGTCGATGCGGCATGAAGAAAGCGCAATAAGCAAGGGCAGGCCGACGGTAGTGGCCGGCCTGCCGACGCGCGGTGAAGACGGCACGCGCCCGCGCAGGCCTGCACGTGGCGTGGACGAGGGCTGTTCCATCGTGCGTGACCGTCATCGAGGTGCGCCATGGGAAAACCGGTCCTGTACTTCCTGCACGCCCTCGGCTCGAGCGGGCGCGAGTGGTCTGCGGTGATCGAGTTTCTGGACGCGCGCTTCGACTGCATCGCACTGGACATTCCGGGCTTCGGCAATGCGCCGGCGTTGCGCCGTCCCGATGTGGCGGCGCTGGTCGATTGGTTCACGGGCGAGGTCGCGCGGGACAGGCCCGACTGCTGGTATGTCGTGGGCCACAGCATGGGCGGGAAGATCGCCACCCTGGCCGCGGCGCGCGCACGCGACGGCATGGCCGGACTCGCCGGCCTGGCCGGGGTCGTCCTGGTGGCCGCATCGCCGCCCGCGCCCGAGCCGATGGACGAATCCCGGCGGCAGACCATGCTGTCCTGGTTCGCCGCCGCCGGTCCCACGCGGCAGCAGGCCGAGCAGTTCGTCGACGACAACTGCGCGACGGCGTTGCCGACGCCGCCGCGCGACGGCGCCGTCGACGATGTGCTGCGCAGCAGCGCGCGCGCATGGAACGCCTGGCTCACGCATGGCAGCCGCAAGGATTGCGCGGCGCAAGCCGGCTGCATCGAAGTGCCCGCCCTGATCGTCGCGGGCAGCGAGGATGGCGATCTCGACGAAGCGGCGCAGCGGCGCTGGAACCTGCCGCATTACCGCGACGCGCGCCTCGCGGTGGTGGCGCAGGCCGCGCACCTGATCCCCTACGAACAGCCGCAGGCGCTCGCGGCGTTGATCGCCGCGCATGTCGACGGCACCGCAGCACGCCGGCTGCCCGACGACTTCGTGGCGTTGCTCAACGCCGAGCGTGTCGCGCCGCAGATGCGCAAGACGCTGCTGCATCGCCACGCAGGGCCGTCCAGCGCGGCGAAAGGGGTATTGAGCGCGCGCCAGTCGAGCACGCTGGCCGCGGTGGTCGAACGCGTGCTGGACGGTGCCGGCGACGCCAGGGACATCGCACGCCGCATCGACGTCGATCTCGCCACCGGGGTGGGCGACGGATGGCGCTTTGCCGACCTGCCCCCCGATCGTCTCGCCTGGCCGCTGGGGCTCGATGCGCTGGACGCACTGTCGGGCGGGTTCGCCGCCTTGTCCGCACAGGAGCAGGATCGTTGGCTGCATGCCATTTTCGTGCGCGAGGCGGGCGATTGTGCCGATTGCGGATGGAGCGCGGCACAACTTGCCGCCTGGTTCGAAGACCTGCGCGCCGAGACCGTGCGGATCTGGACAAGCCTTCCCGTCACCATGGCCGCATTGGGCTACGACGGCTTCGCCGTGGGCGGATTGGGCGCGGGCAGCCCCGGTTACCAGGAAACCGCCGCCGATCGGCGCGAGGCGTGGCAGCTTTTGCCCAAGGCTGATCCATGACCGTCGCCTCGGCTGCTGTAGCGGATGCGGTCGTGGTCGGCAGTGGCGCCGGCGGCGGTCCGCTGGCCGCGCGGCTGGCGCAGGCCGGCGTCTCGTTGGTGGTGCTGGAAGCCGGCGCGGCGTTCGGCCCGGACGCGCACCGCGCGGACGAGCTGGCGACGGACATCTACTGGATGGACGAGCGCCTCAGCGGCGGGCGCACGCCGACGGCATTCGGCCCGAACAATTCCGGTGCGGGGCTCGGCGGTTCGACGCTGCATTGGGGCGCCTTCTGCCCGCGCCCGGACCCGCGCGATCTGCAGCTGCGAACGCAGACCGGCCAGGGCGAAGACTGGCCGATCCCGCATCAGGAGCTGCTGTCCTATCTGCAGCGTGTCGAACGCTTCATCGGCGTGTCCGGGCCGGCGGTCTATCCATGGGATGGCGAGCGCTGCTATGCCTTCCCGCCCGCCCAGCGCAACGCGCCTGCCGAGGCGATGGCGCGCGGCTGCCGTGCCCTCGGCATCACCGCCGCCGATGCACCGGCGGCATTGGTCACCCGCACGCACGAACAGCCGCATTGGGGCATGCGGGTCGCCTGCAACAATTGCGGTGCGTGTCATCAGGGCTGCAGCAACGGCGCCAAGGTCAGTGTGGATACGACTTGGTTGCCGTTGGCACGAGCGCATGGCGCCGACCTGCGCACCGATTGCCGGGTGGTCGGGATCGAGCGCGACGGCCGTGGCGCAGTCAGCGGCGTCGTCTACCGGCAGGGCGAGCGCGAACTGCGCCAGCGTTGCTCGGCCTTGTTCCTGTGCGCTGGTGGTGTGGAAACCCCGCGCTTGCTGCTGAACCTGGGACTGGCCAACTCCAGCGGCCAGGTCGGGCGCAATTTCATGGCGCATGTCGCCACCCAGGTCTGGGGCGCGTTCGACATGGACATGCGCATGAACCGCGGCTACCCCTCGTCGCTGATGAGCGAGGACATGCTGCGCCCCGCGCATGCCGGGTTTGCCGGGGGCTATCTGATCCAGAGCCTGGGCGTGCAGCCGGTGACGCTCGCCAACACCCTGGCGCGCGGCGCCGGACGCTGGGGCGCCGCGCTGGTGCGGACCATGACGCGCTACAACCGCCTGGCCGGCATCGGCATCAATGGCGAATGCCTGCCGCAGGACGCCAATCGCCTGACGCTCGCCGACGAGCGCGACGCCTTCGGCCTGCGCAAGGCGCGCATCGACTTCAGCTACGGCCCCAACGAACAGGCGCTCGATGCCCACGCCACACGCACGCTGCGCGCGATCTGGGAGGCGGCCGGCGCCCAGGACATCTTCGCCGCCGCGCGTTCGGCGCACACGCTTGGCACCTGCCGGATGGGCCGCGATCCCGCGCAGGCCGTGGTCGATCCGGATGGCCGTTCGTTCGACATCGGCAACCTCTACGTCTGCGACAACTCCGTGTTTCCCAGTGCGTTGGCGGCCAATCCCGGCTTGACGCAGATGGCGCTCGGCCTGCGTACCGCGGAGCGGTTTCTCGCGCAATAGGCGGTTGCTTCCCCTTCACTACAACGAGGACATCGACATGGACCTAGGCATCAACCATCGCATTGCCCTGATCAGCGGCGCCGACTCGGGCATGGGCAAGGAAACCGCACGGCAACTGCTGCAGGCCGGCGTCCGCGTGGCCATCACCGACCGCGCCGATGGCACGCTCGAGGAGGCGCTGTCCGAACTGTCGGGCCTGGGCGAGGTCATCGCCGTGGCGGGCGATGTGAGGCGTGCGAACGATGTCGCGCAGATCTGGGCGCAGGTCCGGGCGCAACTGGGCGATCCGGATATCTATGTCAACGCGGCCGGCGTCACCGGCGCGACCGGCGACTTTCTGGACGTGAGCGATGCCGGGTGGCTCGAGACGTTGGACATCAACCTGATGGGCGCGGTGCGGATGTGCCGCGAGGCGATTCCCGCGATGCGCCGCAACCGATGGGGACGGATCGTGCTGTTCGCGTCCGAGGACGCCGTGCAACCCTACGTGGACGAGCTGGCCTATTGCGCGTCGAAGGCGGGGATCCTGAGCCTCGCCAAGGGCCTGGCCAAGGCCTACGGCGGCGACAACGTGCTGGTCAATACGGTGTCGCCCGCGTTCATCCATACCCCGATGACCGACGCGATGATGCACAAGCGTGCGAAGGAGAAGGGAACGACCTTCGATGAAGCGGTGTCGTCGTTCCTGGACGAGGAGCGCCCCGGCATGGTCCTCAAGCGGCGTGGCCGGCCGGAAGAGGTGGCGGCGGCGGTCGCGTTTCTCTGCTCCGAGCGCGCCAGTTTCATCAATGGCGCCGGCATCCGGGTCGATTCGGGGTCGGTGCAGACCATCGCGGGTTGAGTCGGAACTAGTCTCGGGACGAAGGGCGTGCTCCTCCGTGTTTCGCAGGAGCCGATGGTGGAAGCTGGAATTGTTTTCGGCTGCTGTCCCGGCGGCTGTCAGTTCCGCGCCGGCGTGCGCGATGGGGTGGGGCGCGTTTCGTTCGCTGGCAACGTGGCAGTCTTCCGTAACGTGTAGAAGGAACACTGCGTGAGTGCTGCTATCGACGCGGCTAGCGCGACAGCAGCTTGGCCTTCTGCGCCTGGAACTCGGCATCGGTGAGCAGGCCTTTCTTCCGTAGATCGTCGAGCTTCAGCAGTTCGGCGTATAGATCGGGTTGCGCGCCGAGTGCGCGCGGAGCATCACTGGTTGCGGCCGGCGATGTCGCGCTCGCGTTCACCTCGATTTGCATGTCGGCTCGCGGCTGCAACCCGACGGTCTCATCGGAACCTAGCGGGACTAGACGGAACTGATACTCGACGTAGGGCCACTGGCCCGGTCCGCCTGCGTCCACCGCTTCCATTGCCACCGGTACCGCCTGCATGCCCTTGGTGGCGGCGAACGCGTTGGCGGCGAGAAGTGCTTTGCGCTTGGTCGTCGCAGCGCTGGCGAAGATGCCGGCATGGTTCTTGACCGTCACCATCCACACGCCTGGTGACACCTGCGCAAACTCTGGTTCGCCGGCCTGTGCGGTGTCGAGCAGCGCCATCCATAGGATGGAAACGAAAAGAATGCGTTTCATGGCCGTTCCTCAGCGAGCGATCGCAAGGCTTACTTGAGATGATGCGGGGCCGTTGGCATCCTTCTCATCATGGCATGCGACCGCACAATTGGTTGATCCTAGTGGCGAGCGTGACGCTTCTGGTGGTGCCGTTCCGCGTGTTGCCGGCCAGCATCGGGCACAAAAAAAGCCGGAAACCTCGATACGATCGGGATTCCAGCCTTGTTTGCACGTCCTTGGACGTTTGGATGGTGGAGGTGGGCGGAGCCTGAGTACGCCCTGACGCAAGCCATTGACCCTAAAGAATTCTGGGTCCAACGAAACCGCCTGCTTTGATACCTCAGATGATATCTCAAGATGCCATGAGAATGGAGCATCCGCGAGTTGTTAAGAATGTAGACAAATCGACCGACCCAGTAGATATCAGAGTTTTCCTACAACGGCTTCTAGTCTATTCAGCTACGATCCATCTCAGGGAGGATTTTTTACAAGTAATAGCAGCCGAGCTGTAACAGGGGAGAGAAATGCATCGAGGTTTTCAGATAGGAGATTTATCCGAGTCTTTCGGAAGCCCTTATGCTGCGCGGGGTCGAGTGATTCGAGAGCAACAAAGTTTTGTAGTGAGTAACACGTTAGATTCCTACCTCGACGAGGATGGAAAACTCGACGCTAGTTCTCTGAGTAAGGTATGGTTTCCAACGGTAAAAGCCGACGTCTTCATATCCCACTCCCATAACGATGAAGACAAAGCATTCCGTTTGGCCGGTTGGTTACAAGAAAAATTCGGACTGACTGCCTTTATTGACTCAGTAGTTTGGAATAGCGCAGACGCACTTCTCAGAAAGATAGACAATAAGTATTGCTTGCAAGAGAGTGGAGATATTTACGACTATCAGAAGAGAAACCTCTCAACAAGCCATGTGCATATGATGCTCGCTATGGCGATAGGTGAAATGATAGATAAGTGCGAATGCCTGTTCTTTCTTACTACCCCTGAATCTTTGACGCCAGGAAAAACGATTAACAACAAGTCGCAAACAGCATCCCCTTGGATTTACGCTGAGATTGCAATATCAAAAATAATCCAAAAGAGGGAGCTATCCGATGCTCGAAAAAATCGACGCAGCTTGGCGATGGATTCGGTATCCAACGAGTCAGTTGGGGCAGTTCCCTTGATTCATGAGCTTGATGTCAATCACCTCTCTAAAGTCAGCGAAAGTCAGCTACAGGCTTGGGCGGTAAAGTATGAACCGTCGATTGACCCAAGTTCTCTGGATGTTCTTTATGAGCTGATCCCAGGGCGTTTTCCCGTCAAATAAACCGAAAAGGAATTTTCGTTATGAGTTATAGAAATAAAACTTATGTCGCTTTTGCCAGTGAGGACATCAAGCTTTATCGTCTCATGGAAGCATGGCGGGACAACGATAAGATTGACTTTAACTTTTACGATGCCCATGATCTTTTCGTCTCCCGCGATACAAGTAAACCTGAGACGATCAAACGAAATTTGCGTGAGCGCTTGAAGAACGCAAAGCAAATTGTCTTACTGGGGAGTGCTCATGCAAAGAAAAAGGGGGGTGACGGCTCTTCTTTTTTGGCACATGAAGTTGAGGTAATTAAAGAATTTGATCTTCCAGTTGTTGTCGCTAATTTAGATGGCGATCGCAAGATCGACAGGAATTTTATTCCTGATCCATTCTTGGATGCCAAATACTACACAATGTCTGTGTCATTTCAGCCAAAAATCATCAAGTTTGCGCTCGACGACTATGCGCCGAACTACGCCACCAAGCGGGGTGAAGGGCCTCATTATTACTTGGCCAGCGTCTATGAAAATCTCGGGCTCTAACAGGTAGCATCCCAATGCGTGAGTTGATGCAGGACATGAAAACGTGGCGTTTCTGGCGCCACTACTTTGTAAAGTGTTTTGCCGTGCTTGGAACAATTGTCGCCTCAATTAGGATATGGCTCCTTTTTTTTCCACAGCATTCACATGTCCTCGGAGGAGTGGGCTTCGCCTTGGCAGTGATTGCTTCCGTTGTTATCGCTTTTGTAGTGACTTGGCCCAGACCAATTGAGTGTGAATATTCCTCACCTGAAACCAAGATTAAGATAAAGAAAGGGGATATTTTTAAGCAGGACGAAGATCATCTGGTTATTGGTATATGTAATACATTCGACACCAAGACGCCTGAGATAATCGAAAAGAAGACCCTATTAGGTCAGGCAATTGACCATTTTTACGGATCTGATTACGAGCGGCTCGACATTGATTTGGACAATGCACTTAAAGGCAAAGCGCCGATCGAGCCACTGATCAAGCCAGGCAAAACAGTGCGATACGAAATAGGGACTGTCGCAGTAGTAAAAAGTAAGGCTAGAAAATTATTCTTTTCTGCTTACTCCGAAATGGACGTAAATAACTCCGCCAGCTCCCAAATAGAAGGGTTAACGAAGAGCCTGTTTGACCTCTGGAGTGAGGTGGTTGCGACAGGGAACTGTCAGCCTATTTCAATCACCCCGTGGGGAGGTGGCCCGTCAAGAATTTCCAGTATTCTTCCCGCACAAGATTCGATAAGGCTAATTATTCTTTCTTTTATGTTCGCGTCCCGCAAAAGTAAAGTGTCTGATCAGTTGACAGTCGTTGTTCCACCAGCCGTGTTTAAAAAGCTCGATCGCCTTGAATTACAGGCCTTTCTTTCATCATTGAGAAGCTCGTGATGACAAGCAGTAACATCGAGCTTCCAAAGAACGAAAGTTGTGCTTTTTGTGCGTATCTGCGGGGAGAGCGACCCTACACCATACTATGCCGAAATGAACTGACCGCGACACTTGTGACAAGGGAGCAGCGGGGGAAACCCCATTTGCTTGTCATCCCGGTAAAGCATTGCCCGACAATCATAGATCTTGATGATGAACACGCAAAAGCGTTGATTCTTGCGGTGAGAGAAGCGGCACGATTGATCGATGCGGCTTATGGACGCCCTGGAATAGCTGTTTGGCAGAACAACGGAATCGATGCTCGCCAGACCATAGGTCATGTGCACTTCCATGTTGCTGGAACTATGGATGACGGCGGAACTCTATGGGGAGACGTGGAAGAATTGCCTCTAAGGGAAACTGAAAAAATTGCGGCGTTCTTAAAAAGTTATTCGGGATAGCTCGCTGATTGCCTTACAGAGCTTTTAATATGGCATAATTTGCGTGCATCCCGTTGAGACCTACTAATGTCTAAGCTCACTCTTGATACCATCGCTTCCGCAAAAGAAAAACTCGCCGAAGAGCTGAAAAAGCTCGAAGAACAGGAAGCAACACTCCTTGAACAAGAAGCGTCCAATGCTTTTCTTCAAGTCTCTGATCTGCTGAGCCGGTTCGGCCAGCACTTCACCGCCAAGCAAAAAGCCGACATCGCGGCTCAGGTTGGTGGTTCTAGCGGCCCAGGTCGCCCGAAGAAGGCTGCTGGCACCAAGAAGGAGGTTGCTCCGAAGTATTGGCTGCCGCACACGCAAGAGACCTGGTCTGGTCGCGGTCGCACGCCCTTGGCGTTCAAGGCTTGGGAAGGAACATCGGCTTATCAAGAATGGAAAAAGAATCACCCGGATGAGAAGTTTCCAAAATATCCCGGCTAATCTTCTCAGCAGGTAGTAGACAAAGCCCCGAGTTGACCGGGGCTTTTTTGTGGCCGACCAGGCATTTTTTCTTGCTAGTTCACTGCCCCCCGTTGACACAGTATGCGGCTGGTGGCCTTTCCCATCCCCAAGTTCTATCTTTGCTCAGAGCCCACCACCAGCAAGCTGAGACGGCATGCCCGCGCGCCGCTTGAAAACGATACGACGAAGGAACTCGTAATCATATGGCAATTACCGACACCGCTGTCGTTCGCTCTTTCTTTGATCTGCCGGATGAGAAGGTTGAAAGCATAGAGACCGCCGAGTTTCTGGCCAACTTTCCGGGGGGACGCAAGATCGATTGGGAAAATCTGTTGGAATCCGATCGGGTGTTGATCGTTTCCGAGGCCGGAATGGGCAAAACGTTTGAGTGCAAGAAAATAGCGGAGTCTCTGTGGGGCGAGGGACGCACTGCATTCTTTGTGGAGTTGTCCGCGCTTGCTTCGCTTTCAATCGAAGACGGATTCTCCCCTGAGGAACAAACTCGTTTTGATAGTTGGAAGTTGGCCCAGACAGAGCGCGCGATCTTCTTTTTTGACTCGATCGATGAGTTGAAGTTGACGCTTTCAAGCTTTGAGCGCGCAATCAAGTCCGTCGCTAGATCACTTGCGGGGCATCTGGGGAGAGCCACGATCGTGATTACCACTCGGCCTATTCCGCTTGATCGCGAGATCATTGCCAAGCATCTCCCGGTTCCGGTGGTCGAAGTGCAGATGGATCCAGAGGCCGCCTTCGCGAGTATTGCGATGCGCGAAAAAATGCAAGAAAAACAGGAAGATAAGGCCCCGGCGTGGAGGAATGTCGCTCTCGCACCGCTCAGCGAAGAGCAAATGCGGGCAATGGCCAAGACCGCTGGTATCACTGATCTAGATGGGTTATTTAAGGCAATCAGTTCGCGAAACGCACACGACTTCGCGCGCAGGCCGCTGGACTTCCTTGAGTTGTGCGGTGACTGGAAAGAGAACGGCTACATCCGTTCGCACCGCGATCAGGTGGATACGGCGATTGAGATCAGGCTGCGTCCGAACAACACGCGCCATGAGCGCGTTTCATTGGAGCCCATCAAGGCGCGCGAAGGTGCTGCACGCCTGGCGCTCACTGCCCTCTTAGGACGCAAGTTCAATATCTGGCATGGACAAGGGGGAGACCGAGCCTCGGCGGACGGCGCTCTTGATCCCGCACAAGTGCTTCCGGATTGGAGGGGCGACCACCTCGATACCCTGCTCGAGCGTGGGCTTTTTGGGTTTGCCAACTATGGTCGCGTGCGCTTTTACCACCGATCGTCCATTGAGTTCTTGGCGGCCGAGCGACTTCGCCAACTTAGAAATAGAGGGCTTCCAAATCGTGAGGTTGCGCAACTGCTCTTCGCACGCACGCATGAGGGTGAGCGCATCGTAAAGCCAGCAATGCGCCCTGTGGTGGCGTGGCTAGCTCCGCATGACGCCTTCATACGTGAAGAGGTCATCGAGCACGAACCCGAACTGCTTCTCCACGCAGGCGACCCTGAGTCGCTCGATGTGCCGCTTCGCCGCGCCGCACTGGAAGGCTATGTCAATCGCTTCGGCAAAGGCGGGTGGCGCGGCCAGGCCGTGCCTAGCCTTCAAGTCGAGCGCTTCGCGTTGAAAGATCTCACGGCAGATGTGGCGGGCCTCTGGAAGAGCGGCATCGAAAATCCAGAGGTTCGAGACACCTTGCTAGGGCTGATTGGCTGGGGACATATGGAGGAGAACGCGGATCTAGCCCACGAAGCTGCGGTGGATGCCGAAGCCGAGATGGGTAGCCGCATCAGTGCCCTCTTAGCACTATCCCGGCTCGATGATCCGCGAATTTTTTCACTGCTCGATGAGGTCGCCGCCGGCGCGCCTGGCTGGCCACCTGCTCTCGTCGATCGCGTGGTGATTGAGTTCTTTCCGAGCAGAATGTCTGTCGAGCAACTCATGCAGATCTTCGGCAGGCAAGGCTCGAAAAGCCGAACTTACTCGGGATCAATCACCTACTTCACCATTGTCGTGGAGCGCTCTCACTTCGATGCCGATACGCTTCTATTGATGCAGAAGCAAATATCTATTCTGGTCAATGCGGGACTGACTTGGGACAAGTCGCTCTATCGCTTGCAATCAAGGCGCCAGGATCTGGTCCCGGCGCTGCTGGCAGTTTGCTTGCGGCGCCTAAGCGATCATCGGTGTGATGCGGGGTTGATCAAGGGCATTGCCCTCTCGCTCTTGCTTACGGTCAATAGCTATGAAACTAGGGACGAAGTCAAGGACCTACGTGTAGCTCTGAGTGAAGCGCCCAACTCGGTTCGCTCTGGCGTGTTCTGGGCACAAGACGTCATCGCGCGTAAATACCACCCAAAAAGTGAGCGAAGCACGCAGCCTCGGCTCCATCACTTGCGATGGGAGGGCGGCTACCAACCCGTTTTGCAGCGCGACGAGCCGTGGGTATTGGCGGCGATTGCAGATACTCAAAAAAAGTCTTGGGATCGCGCACTTGCATTGGAAGTTGCAATCGAGTGGACGCCGCATAAGTCCGATCCTGACAGTTGGATCGCTCAACTAAGCGCAACAGCTGCCGACGCGCACGACTTGGAGGCAAGGATTGAAGCCTTCCAAAGCGCCTACCTCAAGCGCGGCGAACTCTCTGAGTGGGAGAGAACGGCCGCTGAAAGCGAGGAAGCCCGTCGCAGGAAGCATGCGGAAGGGGCTGCGAGCTGGCAGCATTTCCATCGTGAACTTCGCGAAAGACCTGACGTAGCTTTTTCAGATGCCCGCGTCGAGAACACGTTATGGGACTTCTGGCAAGTCATGAAAAACGACCGCAGCGCACGCTCGCAAGCGGGATGGAATCGCGGTTTCATCGAAAGGATGTTGAGCAAGGAGCTTGCATGCCGCTTCCAGAAGGCATTTGCTGCGGCTTGGCGCCGTGAGAAGCCTACGCTTCGATCTGAGCGTGATGAGGAACACAAGAACACGACGCTAGTTAGTTGGGGTATGGGTTTGGCAGGAGTTTATGCCGAGGCGGAAGATCCTGCTTGGGCAGCCAAGCTAAGCGCTGAGGAAGCTGAGCTAGCCTGTCGCTACGCGCTTCTGGAACTCAATAGTCTTCCCCCCTGGCTAGAGCAGCTAGCGATCCGACATCCCGTTGCCGTAGACGCTGTAATCGGGCGTGAATTGTCAGAAGAGCTAGGGAGGAATGCTGACCCGCACAGCATGCTTCTGCAATACGTGCGGCGTAGCGCGGACTCGGTGGCGCATCTTCTCTTGCCTCGGGTTCGAGCTTGGGTGCGCAGGGCCGTTTCAAAGCAGCGTCTAACTGATATCCAGCGGCGCAACATCGGAAACGCTGCCGACTTCCTGCTCGTCCATGGGTCGCCAGAAGACGCCGCGCTTCTTCGGAGCGCGGCGATCGCTGCGACGACTGGAAGGCCTGATCCCAAGAACATCGACCTTTGGTTGCCAATCTTGGGTCGCCTGGATGCCGAAGCGTTCGTTGACACCTTAGAGCAGCTCTCTAAACCAGTCACGCCCGCAAAGGAATCGAAAGTCGTCAAGTGGGTTGGCGCGCTCTTCGGACACCACGCGAGCCTTGGCACCGGCTCTATGGGTGAACGGCCCGACCTCATTCTTCGACTGCTACGGCTAGCACACCGCCATGTGCGCAGAAAGGACGACGACCCAGTCGAAGGCGTGCGATCAGTCGGCAACCGCGAGAATGCGGAGTATGCACGATCAGGCTTGTTCAACGCCCTAATGGAGATGAAGGGAGAGGACGCTTCGCGAGCGAAACTGAGCTTATCAGGCGACCCTGAGGTCGCGCACTATCGTGACCGAATCATCGCGCTCCGCCGAGAAAAACTTGCGGAAGAACTCGACGCAGAGGTGCTGACTGAGCGCGAGGTCAGGGAACTGGAAACGAAGCTTGAGATCTCCCCCAGAACGCGTCAGCAGATGGCCCATGTGCTGACCGGACGCCTAGATGAGATCGAAGACAATCTTTTCCGAGACTCATCGCATCGCGAGGGCTGGGCTCTCTACGAAAAAGAACGTCTATTGAGGCGTGCCTTATCAGCGGAGTTTGAGCGCCTTGCTGGTGAAAGTTACATCGTTACACAAGAGGGCGTGACAGGCGATGAGAAGGAGACCGACATCCGGCTGGTGTCGAAGTCCGACCCATCAATCCAAGCTGTTATCGAGCTAAAAGTCGGAGAGAACGGCTACAGCATTGTCGATTTCCAGAAGGCGCTTCGCGAGCAGCTTATGGAGAAGTATCTGCTGCCAGAGCAGCGACGCGTGGGTGCCTTGGTAATCTCGTGGAAGGGCGATAAGACTTGGGATGATCCGGTCACTGGCGGAGAGGTCTGCTTCGATGAGGTGATTAGACGCCTCGACGGCGAAGCACAGCAGCTGGCGGCGACGCTTGGTAGCGATGCATTTCTTACCGTGCGTGGCCTTGACCTGAGTGCCCCGAAGTTTGCCGCCAAGGCCAAGGCGATTAAGAAGGCTAGCAAGCAGCCAGCAAAAAGGCGGAAGCTGTAGGAAGTCTTCTGCCGCTTCAATGAGGATCGTAACAGCTAGGCAACCGCCTATGACGCCACTAGCGGCAAGCCCAAGGCTCGCTTGAACCTTGGGCTCACCTTTAAGCTCAGCTCAGATCGCAGTTACTCGGTAGCTTCCAGGTCGACGTCGGCAGCATGTTCTTGACCGCAGACGACGCAGTGATGCCGACATTGCCCGCGCCGATGAGTTCTTCCAGATCAGCGATCGACACGATGTAGTCGTCCAGGCTGCCCAGACCAGTTTGGTTCGGGATGATCCAGCTGATCGCCTTCTCAGCGCCCGTGCTCGGATCGGTGGTGATGATGGTCTTCCAGAAGTATTCCGGGGTGCGGATGCCATGACTCGACAGGAAGTAGTCGTTCGACGTGTCGCCGAAGACCACGCCGCCGTAGACCTTCACCGGCTTGATATCGCGGTAGCACTCGGCGACGTTCTCCGCCTGCACCCAGATGCCCTGGTTGAAACCGGACACCTGCGGCACGATGTTCGACATCAAGTTGGCGCGAACAATGTAAGTCGAGTTGTAGTCCATGTGGTTCGACGTGACCAGGTGGCCGCGATCGTAGCCCGAGCGCACGCTCGCATACGACTTGGTCGAGGTCTGGCCGCCACAGCCGCTCGGAAGCGTCGTATCGAGCTTGAAGTCGGACGGACGCGCGGCAGACCCGGTGTCGGCGTTGAGCGAGTATTCGTATCGTGTAGCGGTGTGCTCGGTGCAATCGTAGGTCAAGATGAAGCCGCCTTTGTTGAGCGTGACGACCTGAGCCTGCGCCGCAGCGCTGGCAGTGGTGAGCAGGAAGACGGCAAGGAAGATCCGGAATCGCATAGTGCACTTCTCCATGTGGTTGGGCAGGGCGCATGAACCCAGCACGCACGGACAAGGGCCGTGCCTGTTGAGCAACGCGCGAGTTGACGGAGGTGGAGCAGACAGCCGAAACCGGCTCGGTGCCGGTGTGGTGGGAGCGACGCAACCGTGCCCCTTTGCCACGGAGTGGCACGCGGTTGAGACATGTATCTAACAGCACGCTAAGCGGGTCAACTGCCGATTGACTAAGATGTGAACTAGCTCGCGAAGATGAAAATTGTCAACATGAAGACATCAAGTCGCCATGCATCGGTGGACTTAGACAAAGTTTGAGGCAGAGACTTCGTTGCGGGTCCTTTGCCTCGCTAGCGTTGCTGTGATTGCTGTTGAGGCTTTGCTGATCGGTTGTGTGTGGTCGTCATTTCCGGGCGGCAAGAAGACGAGATTCAAGATGTTCGAGTTGCTCAACTCGGTGTTTAAGCGCGCATCGCGGCTTGACATTTGATTGATTAAAACTAGTGTGCTCAGGTGAAAGAACATATGCCAGCGATCAACCAATGAGTGGTTCGATCATCGCCGATGATGTAGCAAGCGCCGCGTATTTTAGAAGAGCAGATCTTCTTCTATCGCGTGCCGACGGCGACGAGCAGCCGCTAGGGGAACGCTGGTGGATGACACATACCTCAGGACAGCTGTATTGGTATCCCAATGCAGGCACCTCCGTTTCGTCGCTCAGCGAGGTCTGGGAGCAGTGGTGGCTCAGGTGGCTGCGGATTGAATGGCACACATGTGCAGCTCGTCATTTTGCCCGTGCTTATTTGGATGGCGATGCTGCTTTGCAAGCTGATGTTGAAGCATGGCTGACTACCTGCGGATTTAATCCTTTAAAACGTCAACCACAACGATGGCCTTGGATTGCAGCGCACGCCGATTACCTGGGTGGCCCTATCCGTCTTTCGGGCTGGCCTTGGCATGAGCCAAGGCCTTCCGCGCGCCATATCCTCCCAATGCCCGATCCCGCCTCATGGAAGGAAAAAGCACTCATTCGGACAGAAATTTCGTCCTTACAACCCAGAGCATTTATGGCGAACCTGAGGATGCACATCGAACAGGAGGCCTACTTGGTAAATCTTGCCAAAGCAGTAGCCGAAGCAAAGACATTGCGCAACAAGACTCAAGGTGGCGCCGATGTGATAGGAATACGTCGCCTGTAAGCCCGCAAAGCACTGCTTGACTGCTTCATGACGCAACTGCCACAGTGCGTGCATGCAGACCAAGACTATCACGCTTACCAGAGTCGGGCATTTCTTGCCAGGTGCAAAACCCAATCCTTTGGGAAAGCTCAGTCAAAGCGACGTTGATGTGCTTACCCAAGCATTTGCAGATCTGGGAAAGTCCGCCAAGGTCGGTTCCCGTGCTCATACCGTTCTTGATGAGCTGATTAAGTCCGGTTGTTGGCTTCTTTGCAGCTGCAAAAGCAACGACCCCGAGCATTCACCGGTGTTATTCGTTGCTCGGAAGAACTCAACGCTCCGACCTCTGACATTGGTGATAAACAACGCGCGCGGGTTGCATGATGAGGCATGCGGCTTCTACCGGCTTCCTGGCGCAAATCTCGGACATAGCCTTGCCGAGCGCGTAGCAGTCGGTGCGCTCGGTGTGCTTAAATCAACCGACGGACCTACTGTAAGTGGAGAAAATCACAAAAGTTCAACGGGAAGCTCAAAATCAACATCGACGCCGAAACTGGCTCGTGTTCTTTTTACGCTATTGGAGCGTGCAGGCCTAAATCGTGTCGTGGCCAGCTCCCGCTCTATGGGGCGCGATGCATCCAAGCTGATGGAAGCTGCGAAAGGTTTTTGGATGGATGGAGAGCAGAAAATTCCAGCAAGCGATTTCATTGGTCAGAATTTATACCGTCTTGAACAGATTGCTAAGAAGGTCGAAAAAGCATCGAATTGGCCAAGGTCGTTGTCGCCGCATGGATTTGTGATTGGACTTTGTGACCGTCAGCGTGACGCGAGCGGCGCCATGTATTTGATCGATCCCCGTGATCGAAATTCGCCGCCAAAAAGCTGGAAAGTGAATGGTCGTGTTCGATTGCCTGGTCCGGGGACAATTGGCCCCTATGTTGCTATTGGCCTTGTCGCGAAAGTAGCAGGAAAGCAGACGGCTGAGATCGTCCAAGCATATGTTCACCCAGCTTACGATTTCGGTGGCTTGCTCCTTGTTGACTCCGACTTAGAGCGTCAAACGCTTGCTCTGATTGCGGAGCGCCAAGGGGAAATGAAAAAACGCGAAAACCCTTACTCAATCATCAAGCCGTATGTGGATCTGACTGAGCCTAGATCTAAGACTTCCTATCGTCCTGATTTTGTCATTAATTCAAGAGGTCGTGAGATGGTGGTGGAAACGATGGGTTATGTAGACGAAGAATATTTGGCGAGGAAGTCTCGGATGCATAAGGTCATGCGGAAATGCTACGTCAATGTGATCGAGCATCGCCCAGGCATCAACGACGAAGACGTAAGAGCGCAGGTGGAAAGGTTTGTAGGCTTCACCTCCGCCTGATCTTACATTGAACGTGCCTTCGCAGGTGTCAGGGGGGGATATAGCGATGACCAGTGCAGTGGGGCCTGATGATTTGCTTCGGCAGCTTATCGATGAGTTGGATTACACGCATCGGCCTGAGGTGATTTCAAGCGACGAATTTTGGAGAGGTTTTGGTTTTCCCAACTTTTCCACCGCGAAGTCGGGTGAGCAGCGGCACTTCACGCAACAGGCTGTCTTGCTGATGCATCGTCTAACGGCTCAGCTGCATGTGGAGCCTGGTCCCCTTGGACACCAGATTGATGAAAATAGTCTGGGGCTGATGCTTCGCCAAACAGTCACCGAACTCCACGCAACGCAAGCCTTTGTCACCGATAAACCGCTTCTCTTGCTGCGCGATGAGCTTCTACGGCAGCTCAATGATCGCACTCAGTCTAAGCGCCACTACCTTCCTGCCTGGACACTGGGTGTTGAATCACTTGGAGAGTGGTCCATCGGACCGGTCTCTTTTATGACTTGGGATCGATGGCTTGAAGGCGTCGAATTTGCAGACTGGGCCAAGGAGCAATTCCCCGGCAACGCGGTGGATAACGCGCAGTGGAAGAGTCTTGTTCGCGCGGTGCTTGACGGAAAGGCCGATGAGCCTAAGGAGGGATTGGCCCGACTGGTCCTTCCCGTTATTCGCTCCTCACCCGCCGTGCTGGCAGTCACGATTAGTGGCTTGGACACAGACTTTTCGCGCCAGCGCGCAGAGATCGCCTGCAAAACGGCGCTGGATGCGTCTTCCCTGCTGATCGGGCAACAAGGTGCGTTCTACCAACAAGCGCTTCAATGCGAACGGCTACCACCATCAGAAGTTCAAGACATCATTGAAACCGATGGCTTCCTTTGGTCGCCCCGCCGCATATCCAGCCAGCGCTTGACTAAGTTCCCTCCTGAGGAAATTAAATCTCACTTTGAGCGGGTAAAAGGGGAGTTGGATGCAATCGCTATGGTTCTGGACTGCCTAGTTGACCCCAGCAAACATCCTCATCCCCAGTTGGCCAGTCGTTGGGCGACAGCCATGGACTGGTATGCAGAAGCGCAGCGGGAGCGAAGCGACGCTATTGCGGTTGCCAAGCTTGGAACATCGCTGGATGTGCTGGCCTGTGGAGGAAGGTTTGGTGGCATCCTGAGTCTCGTTATGCATATTACAGGACGTCAAGAACACGCCCTGGTGACGAATGGGGCAGTTCAACTTACCCTCAGAGCTTTGGTCAAGCGCATCTATGACGAGTGCCGGTCGCAAATCCTGCATGGCAATCACCACGATCGCATGATGGAGTTCCAGCGTGATCGCCACCTTGCCACGCAATTAGCAGCAGAGGTGCTCAGGGAAGCATTGATCAGGCTTCATCACTATCAGGGCAGCGATGCCGACCCAAAGGCATTTAGGAGCATGACTGCTGTTGCAGAAGAAATCACTTCAGACCTGGCGTCCAACGGTGACCAATCTAAGCTGTAGTCGCATGGGGAGATAAAGGAGATTGATGCCTTGAATAGAAGCCATCAGCGGTCGATCGATGCCAACCGTGCGTTGATCCGTGCAGCAGAGATCAGAGGCGAATTGCAACTGGCCGGTCCTGCAACACTTGCACATCGTATCGCGGCGGCGCTTCTGACAGCCGCTCACGACGATGCGAGAGCCGCGACACTCCTGATCGGCAACTACGCGCCGGATCTTGTGGGAAGCGCACTTAGCCTTGTCAGGCCGATGAACGAGAAACTACGCCGTGGATGCTGTTTCTTCCTAGCCGCTTCTGAGCAACAGGCTGCTGCTTTACGGCCGAGTGCTCTCACAGCAGCGGGGCTGCGTTCCCGCATGAGCCCAGACGGGAAGGCGCAAGGTGTTTCAGTGTGTCCAGTAGCAACGCATGATCTTCGGCCCCATTGGCGGACAGCTCCATGGCGCCGACCTTGATGGTGTAGGGCCGAGCTTCGTTTCCTCTTAACGTGGCCAGCGCTTGGCTCAGCAAGTCGTCCTTCATGCTCGCGTCCTGCCGCATCCGATCGAATGCTTGGGAGAGTGCCACAGCCGCACGCGAAGCAGCCAGACAGGCAACATCGCCCATCGGTAGACAAACGGGGCGCACCAAGTAGCGCGAGCCAACGAGTGCTCGAAGATCAGTAGGAACGAAGAAGCGCACATGAAGCGCACATAGAGCCCAGCAGGGCGGCGCAGAAAGTAAGGCTTCGGCACGGGGTTTGATACCTCGTTTGATACCTAGACCAGGCTCAAATCGATCATCAAACCCCGGGCCAAACCTTCGCAGAATCAAGCGTTTACTGCTTTTCCGCGATCATATGGTGGAGGTGGGCGGAATCGAACCGCCGTCCGAAGGCACTCCATCCCCGGCACTACATGCTTAGCTCATCGTTGGATCTCGCCCCGGGACAGCACGATGTGCGAAGCGCATCCCGGGACCAGCCTGCTTGATTTAGCCAATGGCTGACAGGCAGCCACCACCGGCGATTCCGTGATAATGACCCTACGTCGCGAGCACGGACACAAGCGATTTCGGGGCTAGGCCTTAAGCGGCCAGTGCGTAGTTGTCGTCGTTGGCAACTATAAGTTTGCGGCTGGATTTACGAGGAAAGCTGCCCCCTCGGCATGCGCCAAGCGATTTTGCAACCCCCGTCGAAACCAGTGCACCCCCGGGGACAACGTCAAACGCTGACCTGCACAGTGTAGGGATCGGGGAGGGCAGTCACAAGTCTTGCGACAGGCCGCGCTTAAGCTGGCTTCACTGCGGCGCCGGCCCTGCCGCGGCGCGGTCCCCCAGGCAACCCCCAGCATGGAGCAGCGCAATGGCAAGCAGACAGTCGCGTGGCCGCAGCAGCGGACGCGTGTCCAAGACGCCCGTCACGTCCTCCACCCCGGCCCGCGCAAAGGCCTCGGCCAAGGCGCAGTCGACATCCGACGGCAAGCCGACGGCGGCGGCCAGGACGGCCGCAAGCGGCGGCGCCGGCGCCAAAACGGCGCAGAAGGCCGCGACGGTATCGGCAGGTGCGTCGACAACGGCGCCTGCATCGGCACCAGCCGCTGCGCCGCCCAGGTCCAACGCCGCGGCTCCCCGCACCGGCCGGCGCGCCGCGGCGGCGCCTCCCGCCACGCCGCCGGCCGACACCGCGCTGCGGCCCAAGGCCACCGGCGCAGGCTCGCTGGCGCAAGGGCGGGCACGCACGGTCGTCTACATCCATGGCATCGGCAACAAGCCGCCGGCCGAGGTGTTGCGCTGCCAGTGGGACCGCGCGCTGTTCGGTCGCGCGATGGGCGAACGCACGCGCATGGCCTACTGGGTCAATCGCGAACGCTATCCGTCGCCGGAGCCGGGCGACTGCCAGGATCAGGACCGCGGCCCGGTGTTGAACCAGGCCGAGCAGCGCGTGCTCAGCGCGCTCGGCCTGGCCCCGCAACTGGCCGATCTGCGCCAGCTCGCCGACACGCTGGCCACCAGCGACGCCGAGCGTGCGCGGCTGCAGCAACTGCTGGACGAAGTGGAGGCGGCGGCACCGCCTGCGGCGAGCGCCGACGTGCATGCGCAAGGCGTGGTCGACGTGCTCAACCGCGCGCTGCTCAAGTTGATCTCCGCGGCGCTGCTGCAGGACGTGCACGACTTCTTCTTCGTGCCGGCGCGACGCACGCAGATGCGCGAGAGCCTGCTGCAGCGCATCCGCGCCGGTGGCGGTCCGTTCGTGGTGATCGCGCACAGCCAGGGCTCGCTGATCGCCTACGACGTGCTGCGCGAGCTGCAGCCCCAGGACTGCGAGGTGTCGCTGCTGCTCACGCTCGGCTCGCCGCTGGGGCTGCCGGTGGTGCGCAGCATGTTCAAGGAATGGACCGGCACGCCGAAGTTGCCGTTTCCGGCCTGCGTGGCGCGCTGGGTCAATGTCGCCGAGCGGCGCGACCCGGTGGCCCTGGACGCCGATCTCGGCGACGACATCGCCGATGCCGACGGGCGCTTCCACAACATCGCCGGGGCGAAGATCAATCCGGATTGGCAGCACAACCCGCATTCCGCCGCCGGCTACCTGTCCATCCCCGACGTGCGTGCCGAGGTGCGGCGCGCGGTGGGAGTCGGCTTCGATCAGCCGATCGCGCATCCGGTACTGATCAAGGACCTGTCCGACCAGTTGGAGGCGCGCGCGCCGGACTATCGGCACGAAGTGCTGATCGAGCTGGAGCGGTTGTCCGATGCCGGCGATCCGGCGCAGCGCAAGCACGCGCTGATCGCCGCGTTGCGCGCGCTCACCGAGGCCTCCACCGGCTTGCACGGCGAGGCGCTGGATGCGCAGATCGAACTGGAGGACACCCTGCAGCGTTACGTGTCGGCGCGGTTGACCCGGTTCGAGATCGAGAGCCTGCGCGAGCGCTATCGCGACCTCAACCTGAAGCGCCTGTGGCGCGATGCGGGCAAGCGCGCGCTGATCTACCAGTCGCGCAGCACGATCCAGGTGGACGCGGCGCAGGTGGCCTATCGCGCGCTCGGCGCCGGCATCGGCTGGGCGGTGCTGGACAGCGGCATCGCCGCGGCGCATCCGCATTTCCACGCGTCCGGACAGCCGGCGACGGTGCTGGCGCAATGGGATTGCACCCAGCGCGGGCGCCCGCGCGCGCTGCGCCCGGGCGAGGCCGGTTTCGACGCGCTCGACGGCAACGGCCACGGCACCCACGTGGCCGGCATCATCGCCGGGCAATGCCAGGCGCCGCTGCCGGGCCTGCCGGCCGCCGCGCCGCTGCAGTTCGCCGGCATGGCGCCGCTGGCGCGGCTCTACGGGCTGAAGGTGCTGGACGACGACGGCAACGGCCGCGACTCGTGGATCATCAAGGGCGTGCAGCAGGTGGCCGAGCTCAACGAGCGTGCCGGCGAACTGGTGGTGCACGGGGTCAACCTGAGCCTGGGCGGCTACTTCGACGCCGAGAGCTATGGTTGCGGCTTCACTCCGCTGTGCAACGAACTGCGCCGGCTCTGGCGGCAGGGCGTGGTGGTGGTGATCGCGGCCGGCAACGACGGCCTGGCCTGGCTGATGCAGGGCGATGGCGAGGCCTACCCGCTGAACCTGGACCTGAGCATCGGCGACCCGGCCAACCTGGAGGAATCGTTGGCGGTGGGCTCGGTGCACAAGAGCAGCCCGCACAGCTACGGCATTTCGTATTTCTCCTCGCGCGGCCCGACCGCCGATGGCCGCTACAAGCCCGATCTGGTCGCACCGGGCGAAAAGATCCTGTCGGCGCACCACGGCTATGTGCTCGAGGATCCGGGTACCTGGATGGTGGAGATGAGCGGCACCAGCATGGCCGCGGCGCATGTGTCCGGGCTGATCGCCGCGTTCCTGTCGGTGCGCCGCGAGTTCATCGGCGCACCGGACCGGGTCAAGCAACTGGTGCTGGCGCAGTGCCTGGATCTGCAGCGCGATCGCTACATGCAGGGTAGCGGGTTGCCGAGCTTGATGCGGATGCTGGGTGGAACGTGAGTGGGGCTGGGAGTGGGGATTTGGGATTGGGGATTCGCAACGGCGGCGCCTCGGCCCGTTTTGCCGGTCCTGTAGGAGCGGCTTCAGCCGCGACGCGGTGAGGCGCGGATTGAGGATTTAGGCGTGGGGATTCGCAACAGCGGTTCCCAGGCCACAATCGTTTTTCATGCGGGAATCTGCTTTCGTCGCCATGGCTGAATGCCAGCGTGGCGGGGTGATGGCTTGAAACGGGCTGGCGCGCCTTCTGCAACCGGCGCGTCCGCATCGCGGCGAGATTCCCACTTCAGCGCGTCGCGGCTGAAGCCGCTCCCACACGGGCATCGGCGCGCCTGCGACGGGTGAGTCCCGAGCTTGCGGCTGAGCTGGTGCGTCTGGGAACTGCCGTTGCGCGTCCAGTCTCTAATCCCCAGTCCTCGGTCGCGGCTGAAGCCGCGCCTTCGGGAAAGACCGAGCGAGCAGGGAAGTTGCCGTTGTGATTGAGCAATCCCAAGCTTCAACTCTCGGCAGCCTTGGGTCGCGGCTGAAGCCGCTCCTACTGGAGAGGCTGGGCGGGCAGGGAAGCTGCTGTTGCGACCGACCAATCCCAAACCTCAACTCTCGGTCGTCCTCGGTCGCGGCTGAAGCCGCTCCTACGGGAGAGACTGGGCGGGTGGGGCAGCCGCCGTTGCGAATCCCCACTCCCGACTCCCCAATCCCCGCTCCTCAGGCATTCTTGTTGTGCCGGCGCATGATCCGCTGCTTGTCGCGGGCCCAGTCGCGGTCCTTGGCCGCGTTGCGCTTGTCGTGATCCTGCTTGCCCTTGGCCAGTGCGATCTCGAGCTTGATCTTGTTCTTGCTCCAGTACATCGCGGTGGGCACGAGGGTGTAGCCGTCGCGTTCGACGCGGCCGATCAGCTTGTCGATCTCGTTCCGGTGCAGCAGCAGCTTGCGCGTGCGCCGGTCGTCGGCGACCACATGAGTGGAGGCCTGGATCAACGGGGTGATCTGCGCACCGAACAGGAACAGCTCGCCCTGGCGCACGAAGGCGTAGCTCTCGCCGATGTTGGCGCGGCCGGCGCGGATCGACTTCACCTCCCAGCCCTGCAGGGCCAGGCCCGCCTCGTAGCGGTCCTCCAGGTGGTACTCGTGGCGCGCGCGCTTGTTCAGGGCGATGGTCTTGTTGGCCGCCGCGCCGTTTGCTTTATCCTTGACGGGTTTCTTGCTCATCTTGCTATTGTCTCCGATTCGGGGCCTCCCGAACGTCTTGGTCCCACTTCCCGTCCCGAATGCCTATCATCCGCCGCAGCGCCCTGGTCGAACACGCCGCAACACGCATGTTCGATCTGGTCAACGACGTCGCCGCCTATCCGCGCCGGTTCGCCTGGTGCGATGCGGCCCATATCCTCGAGCAGAGCGACCGCTTCCTGGTGGCGCGGCTGGACCTGGGGCTGGGTTCGTTCCGCACCTGGTTCACCACCGAAAACAGCCTGCAGCGCCCGGATCGCATCGATATGCAACTGCGCGACGGCCCGTTCAAGCGCCTGCAGGGGCAGTGGACCTTCCAGGGCTTCAACGATCACGCCAGCAAGGTCAGCCTGATGCTCGACTTCGAACCCGCCTCGCGCCTGCTGGGGCCGGCGCTGGCGCTGGGCTTCCAGAGCCTGGCCGATCGCATGGTCAACGACTTCGTGCGCGTGGCCGACCAGGAACCGGGCTAGCCGCGATGCAGGTCGAAGTGGTGCTGGCCTGGCCGGAGCATTTCGTGTCCCGCCGGCTGGAACTGCCAGAGGGGGCGACGGTCGCCGATGCGCTGGCCGCCGCCGCGTTGCCCGGGGCGACGCCGGGCATGCCGTGCGCGGTCTACGGCGAAGTCGCCGCGCCGACGCGGCTGCTGCAGGACGGCGACCGGGTGGAACTGCTCAGGCCGTTGCTGATCGATCCCAAGGACGCCAGGCGACGCCGCGCCAAGCCGCGCTGAGCGGCGGGGCGGGGCGGGGCCGTCGGCTCATTCGCCGCGGCGCTGCTTCTTCTTGTCCTTGGCCAGGTTGCGGCCGAACTGGCGCACGCTGTTCTTGGCCAGCTCTTCGTCCTGGTCCGGGAAGTAATCGCCTTCCCAGCGGGTCACCAGGTCGTTGTCGAAGAACACCACGAAGTTCTTGATCTCGGTATGGCCCAGGCGGTCCAGACGCT
The DNA here is from genome assembly GCF_056725085.1 of Xanthomonas sp. NCPPB 901. Taxonomy (NCBI): domain Bacteria; kingdom Pseudomonadati; phylum Pseudomonadota; class Gammaproteobacteria; order Lysobacterales; family Lysobacteraceae; genus Xanthomonas; species Xanthomonas sp. NCPPB 901. Next base: position 2,165,933 of record NZ_CM161511.1, read on the forward strand.
CGGTGGAGGTGTAGTCCCAGCGCTGCGCGTGGAACGGGTCCGGAATCGAGGGGGTGCCCAGCAGCGCGTTGACCTGCTGCTTGCTCTGCCCGACCTTGAGCTGCTCCACGGCCGATGGCTCGATCAGATTGCCCTGGTAGATGGGCTGCTTGTAAATGATGCCGCAGCCAGCGGTGGACAGGGCAACAGCGGCGACCAGCAGGAGATTGCGCATCGGGGACAGGGCTGAATGAAATCGCGTCGATGATACACTCCCGGCGACCGCCGCGACCCATTCCCAGGCAGCTGGCGATAAACCAGCTATGAACGGAGACGCCATGGAATCCCACGATCTGCGCAAAGTCGGCCTGAAGGTCACGCACCCCCGGATGCGCATCCTCGAGCTGCTGGAGCAGAAATCGGCGCGGCACCACATGACCGCCGAGGAGATCTACCGGCAGCTGCTGGACCACGGCGACGAGATCGGCCTGGCCACGGTGTACCGGGTGCTGACCCAGTTCGAGGCGGCCGGGCTGGTGCTCAAGCACAACTTCGAGGGCGGCCAGGCGGTGTACGAACTGGACCGCGGCGGCCACCACGACCACATGGTGGACGTGGACACCGGCAAGATCATCGAGTTCGAAAGCGCGGAAATCGAGGAATTGCAGCGCAAGATCGCCGCCGATCACGGCTACGAACTGGAAGAGCATTCCCTGGTGCTGTACGTGCGCAGCAAGCGCCCGAGCGGCAAGAAGGGGTAGTCCTGGCGGCCGGGTGCGCCCGGCCAGCCGGTGCGCCACCGGCGCGGGAGATGTGCTGGGGCTTCGCCGACGGACCCTCACCCCAACCCCTCTCCCGGGGGGGAGAGGGGCTTTGGTGCCGCTCGACGGATGGCTTGGTGCACAACGCCGACCTCATGCCGCGGCGATACCGGCTCGGCAGCGGCGCGCATGCGTGGCCTTGGGGTCTGAGCGGACTTGGCGGACTGTCGGCTCGCGGCTGAGGCCGCTCTAATCGCTACGGGGCACTCGGCATCCCGCTTCATTGCGGCGGAAGCAGGCGATGAGAGGTGCCCTTCAGTCGCGATGCGCCGTGCCGGTCAACCCGCTGGTCGGGGAAAAGCGTCGGGACTGAAGTCCCTCCCACAAGGTGCCCGCTGGGTGTGCCCCTGGCGCAAGCCGTAGGAGCGGCTTCAGCCGCGACCTCGCATGCCGATCACCTCCGTCGCAGCCAGGCCGGAGAGAGATGTCTGACTAGCCGGTGCAGCGTCTCCAGGCCGGCGCTAGGGGCAGGGCGCCAGCCGGCGCCTAGCGGCGCCGTCGGCCCCCCGTGTCTCACCCGGCGCTGAGCAGCAGCCGCTTGGCCGCCGCGCGGGCTTCCTTGCTGACCTCGACCCCGCCCAGCATCCGTGCCAGTTCTTCCTCGCGCTGGCGCGGCGCCAGCAGTTCCACCGAGCTCTGGGTCATGCCTTCGACCGGTGCCTTGCTGACCCGGTAGTGGGCATGGCCCTGCGCTGCGACCTGCGGCAGGTGGGTCACGCACAGCACCTGGCGCTGCTCGCCGAGCGCGCGCAGTTTCTTGCCGACGATGTCGGCGACGGCGCCGCCGATGCCCGAGTCCACTTCGTCGAAGACCATGGTCGGCACCGCGTCCAGGCCCAGCGCGGCGACCTCGATCGCCAGCGAGATGCGCGACAGTTCGCCGCCGGAGGCGACCTTGCGCAGGGCGCGCGGCGGCTGCCCGGCGTTGGCGGCGACCAGGAACTCGACCCGCTCGGCGCCGGCCGGGTCCGGCCGTTCGCTCTCGTGCGGCTCGAGCTGGATCAGGAAGCGGCCGCCGCCCATGCCCAGTTCGCCGATCAGGGCGGTGGTGTCGCGCGACAGCGCCTGCGCGCCGCGCTCGCGGGTGGCGGTCAGCGCGGCCGCGGCGTCGCGCCAGGCCTGAGTGGCCTGGGCGATCTCGGCGTCGAGCACGTCGAGCCGTTCGCCGGCGCCGCGCAGGCTCTCCACTTCGGCCAGCAGCGCGTCGCGGTGCCCGGCCAGTGCGTCCACCCCGATCCGGTGCTTGCGCGCCAGGTCGTGCAGGCGGCCGAGTTTGCGTTCCATCTCATCGAACTGCGCGGGGTCGGCATCCAGGTCGTCGCGGACCCGGTCAATCAGCGCCAGCGCTTCCTCCAACTGGATGCCGGCGCTGTCGATCAGCGCCTGCACCTCGGCCAGGCGCGGGTCGTACTCGCCGACCTTGCCGAGTTCGTGGCGGGTCTGCTGCAACAGGTCCAGCACGGCCGGCGTCTCGTCGCCGTTGAGTCGTTGCGCCGCACCCTCGCAGGCGCCGATCAGCGCGGCGGCGTGGGCCTGGCGGCGGTGGTTGGCGTCCAGGGCGGCGATCGCCGCCGGATCCAGATCCTCGCGCTGCAGTTCGGCCAGTTGGTGCTGCAGGAAGCCGATGCGGTCGCTGACGTCGCCCTGCGCCAGCAGGGTCTCGCGCTCGCTCAGCAGGCCCTGCCAGCGGGCGGCGGCGGCGCGCACCGCGGCGCGTTCGGCCTCGTTGCGGGCGTAGGCGTCGAGCAGGCCGAGCTGGCTGCCGCGCGAGAGCAGGGCCTGGTGTTCGTGCTGGCCATGGATCTCGACCAGGTGGCCGGCCAGCTCGGCCAGTTGCGACAGGGTCACCGGGCGCCCGTTGATCCAGGCGCGGGAGCCGCCGTCGGCGCGGATCACCCGGCGCAGCTGGCAGTGGTCCTCGTCGTCGAGTTCGTTCTCGCGCAGCCAGGCGCGCGCCGGGGCGCTGTCGGGCAGCGCGAACTCGGCCGACAGTTCGGCGCGGTCGGCGCCGTGGCGGACCACGCCGCTGTCGGCGCGCAGCCCGGACAGGAAGCCGAGCGCGTCCACCATCAGCGACTTGCCGGCGCCGGTTTCGCCGGACACCACGGTCATGCCTGGGCCGAATTCCAGTTCGGTGCCGCGTACGACGGCGAAATCCTTGATCGAGAGGTGTCTGAGCATGGGGTCTGCATCCGGGGCCGCGCAACGCTAGCATGCGCGGGTAGGTGGGCCAATGACTTGCCAAGCCGGCGTGCAGACATTATCTAAGGACCAGTCTCACGGGGTGATTCCATGCGTGCTTCTCCGGTCCATTCCGCCCTCGATCCGCGTTCCCGGCAACTGCTGCGCACGCTGATCTCGCGCTACATCCGCGACGGCGAGCCGGTCGGCTCGCAGACCCTGGCCCGCCATGCCGGGCTGGACGTGAGCCCGGCGACGATCCGCAACATCCTGGCCGACCTGGAGGACGCCGGGCTGCTCAGCTCGCCGCACACCTCGGCCGGGCGCGTGCCCACCGCCACCGGCTACCGCGTGTTCGTCGACAGCCTGGTGCAGATGCGCCCGCCGGCCGAGGGCGAGGTGGCGCGGCTGCGCGCGGAAATGGCCAATGCCGCCGGCACCCAGGCGCTGCTGGGCAGCGCCTCGGAACTGCTGTCGGCCATGACCCACTTCGTCGGCGTGGTCAGCGCGCCCAAGCGCGAGCAGTTCGCGTTCCGGCACATCGACTTCGTGCCGCTGGACGCGCGGCGGGTGCTGGCGATCCTGGTGTTCGCCGACAACGAGGTGCAGAACCGGGTCATCGAGCCGCGCAAGGCCTACGAACCGGCCGAGCTGGAGCGGGTGGCCAACTATCTGAACCGCCATTTCGCCGGGCGGGCGCTGGCCGACATCCGCGCCAGCCTGCTGCGCGACCTGCGCCATGCGCGCGACGAGATGGAGCAACTGCTGGCGCACAGCGTCGAGCTGGCCGAGCAGGCGCTGGCCCCGGCCGGCGACGACGTGGTGCTGGCCGGGCAGACCAAGCTGATGGGCGTGCAGGACCTGTCGGACCTGGAGCGGCTGCGCGAACTGTTCGAGGTCTTCGCCAGCAAGCGCGAGATCCTGCAACTGCTCGAGCGCACCATCCGCGCCCCGGGCGTGCGCATCTTCATCGGCGAGGAGACCGGCATGGTGCCGCTGAAGAGCGTGTCGCTGGTGACCGCCCCGTACATGGCCGGCGGCCAGGTGCTGGGCGTGCTCGGGGTGATCGGCCCCAAGCGCATGGACTACGACCGCGTCATCCCCCTGGTGCAGACCGCCGCCGACGTCCTCGGCGCCTGCCTGGACCCGGCCCCGCCCAGCGACCGCTGACACGCTTCGTGACGCGCCACGGTGCCATCCGCCAGCCCGCGATCCAGCCGCGGCTCGCCATTCCCCATTCCCGATTCCCCATTCCCGGCACTCAGGCGTCTTGAATCCGCCCCGGACGCCCACATAGGTGGTCGGGTAAGGCGGGACGCACCCCGCCAGGGACACGGACATGACGCAAGAGCACCCCGAATTCGATTCCGAACACCTCACCGAGGCGCAGCAGCCCTCGACCGATCCGCTGCAGGCGGAAGTGGAGACGCTGCGCAGCGAGCTGGCGCTGGTCAAGGCCGACGTCCTGCGCGAGCGGGCCGACCTGGAGAACCAGCGCAAGCGCATCGCCCGCGACGTGGAGCAGGCGCGCAAGTTCGCCAACGAGCGCCTGCTCGGCGACCTGTTGCCGGTGTTCGACAGTCTGGACGCGGGGCTGGCCGCGGCCGGCAGCGAGCCCAGCCCGCTGCGCGACGGCCTGGAGCTGACCTACAAGCAGTTGCTGAAGGTCGCCGCCGACAACGGCCTGACCCTGCTGGACCCGACCGGGCAGCTGTTCAACCCGGACCACCACCAGGCGATCAGCCAGGCCGAGGCCGAGGGCGTCGCCCCGGGCCACGTGATCCAGGTGTTCCAGAAGGGCTACCTGCTCAACGAGCGCCTGCTGCGCCCGGCGCTGGTCGTGGTCGCCAAGCACGACTGAGCGGGGCCGCCCGCCCGCGCCTGAACCCGGCGCGGCATGAGTGGAACGCTAATTTGCGGCGATGGCTTGAATGACCTGCGGCCATCCCTATATCCGAATCAGATCCCGGCACTGGCCGGAAACACGACCTTTCAGGAGTCATCGCAATGGGCAAGATCATCGGCATCGACCTGGGCACCACCAACTCGTGCGTGGCGATCATGGACGGCGGCAAGGCGCGCGTCATCGAGAATTCCGAGGGTGACCGCACCACGCCTTCGATCGTCGCCTACACCAAGGACGGCGAAGTGCTGGTGGGCGCCTCGGCCAAGCGCCAGGCCGTCACCAACCCCAAGAACACCTTCTACGCGGTCAAGCGCCTGATCGGCCGCAAGTTCACCGACGCCGAAGTGCAGAAGGACATCGGCCTGGTGCCGTACGGCATTGTCCAGCACGACAACGGCGACGCCTGGGTGGCCACCGCCGACGGCCGCAAGCTGGCGCCGCAGGAAATCTCCGCGCAGGTGCTGGAGAAGATGAAGAAGACCGCCGAGGCGTTCCTGGGCGAGACCGTCACCGAGGCGGTCATCACCGTGCCGGCGTACTTCAACGACAGCCAGCGCCAGGCGACCAAGGACGCCGGCCGCATCGCCGGCCTGGACGTCAAGCGCATCATCAACGAGCCGACCGCCGCGGCGCTGGCCTACGGCCTGGACAAGGCCCAGGGCGGCGACCGCAAGATCGCGGTGTACGACCTGGGCGGCGGCACCTTCGACGTGTCGATCATCGAGATCGCCAACGTCGACGGCGAGAAGCAGTTCGAAGTGCTGGCCACCAACGGCGACACCTTCCTGGGCGGCGAAGACTTCGACAAGCGCGTCATCGACTACCTCGTCGAAGAGTTCAACAAGGACCAGGGCATCGACCTGCGCAAGGATCCGCTGGCGCTGCAGCGCCTGAAGGACGCCGCCGAGCGCGCCAAGATCGAACTGTCGTCCTCGCAGCAGACCGAGGTCAACCTGCCATACGTCACCGCCGACGCGTCGGGCCCGAAGCACCTCAACATCAAGCTGACCCGGGCCAAGCTCGAGGCGCTGGTGGAGGACCTGGTCAAGCGCACCATCGACCCGTGCCGCACCGCGCTGAACGACGCCGGCCTGCGCGCCAGCGACATCACCGAGGTGATCCTGGTCGGTGGCCAGACCCGCATGCCGAAGGTGCAGCAGGCCGTGGCCGAGTTCTTCGGCAAGGAACCGCGCAAGGACGTCAACCCGGACGAGGCCGTGGCGCTGGGCGCCGCGATCCAGGGCGGCGTGCTGGCCGGCGACGTCAAGGACGTGCTGCTGCTCGACGTGACCCCGCTGAGCCTGGGCATCGAGACCCTGGGCGGCGTGTTCACCAAGATCATCGAGAAGAACACCACCATCCCGACCAAGGCCTCGCAGGTGTTCTCCACCGCCGAGGACAACCAGTCGGCGGTGACCGTGCACGTGCTGCAGGGCGAGCGCGAGCAGGCCCGCTTCAACAAGTCGCTGGCCAAGTTCGACCTGTCCGGCATCGAGCCGGCGCCGCGCGGCCTGCCGCAGGTGGAGGTGTCCTTCGACATCGACGCCAACGGCATCCTGCACGTGTCGGCCAAGGACAAGAAGACCAACAAGGAACAGAAGGTCGAGATCAAGGCCGGTTCCGGCCTGTCGGACGACGAGATCCAGCGGATGGTCGCCGACGCGGAAGCCAACCGCGAGGAAGACAAGAAGTTCCACGAGCTGGTGCAGGCGCGCAACCAGGCCGACGGCCTGATCCACGCCACCCGCAGCGCGATCACCGAGCACGGCAGCAAGGTCGGCGGTGACGTGATCGGCAAGGTCGAGTCGGCGCTGGCGGATCTGGAAACCGCGATGAAGGGCGACGACAAGGGCCAGATCGAGGCCAAGACCAAGGCGCTGGAAGAGGCCGGTCAGTCGCTGTACGCGGCCGCGGCCGCCGGCGAGCAGCAGCCGGGTGGCAACGCCGGCGGCGGCGCGCACGCCTCGGCCCCGTCCGACGACGTGGTGGACGCCGAGTTCACCGAGGTCAAGGACGACAAGAAGGCGTGACCCAGCTGTAGGGAATCGGTTTTCGAAGGAGCGGTGCTCAGGCTCCGCTCCTTCGCCGTTTAAGGTTCCCGGTTTCAACGCCGCTATGACGTATCGCCAAAGGATGCCCGTTTTGAACCATTCCCCATTCTCCACCGCCTATTCCCAGCTATGAGCAAACGCGACTATTACGAAGTGCTGGGTGTGGCCCGCACCGCCAGCGACGACGAGCTGAAGAAGGCCTATCGCCGTTGCGCGATGAAGTACCACCCGGACCGCAATCCCGGCGACCAAGCTGCCGAGGCCGCGTTCAAGGAATGCAAGGAAGCCTACGAGGTGCTGTCCGACGGCAACCGCCGGCGCATGTACGACGCGCACGGCCACGCCGCGTTCGAGCACGGGATGGGCGGCATGGGCGGCGGTCCCGGCGGCCCGGACATGGGCGATATCTTCGGCGACATCTTCGGCAACATCTTCGGCGGGGCCGGCGGTGGCGGGCGTGCGCCGCGGCGTGGCGCCGACATCGGCTACGTGCTGGAGCTGGACCTGGAGGAGGCGGTGGCCGGCACCGAGCGCCGCATCGAGATTCCGACCCTGAGCGAGTGCGAGCACTGCCACGGCAGCGGCTCGGAGGACGGCAAGGTCGAGACCTGCGGCACCTGCCACGGGCGCGGCCAGGTGCGCATCCAGCGCGGCATCTTCGCCATGCAGCAGACCTGCCCGCATTGCGCCGGTCGCGGCCAGATCGTGCAGAACCCGTGCGGCGTGTGCCGCGGCGCCGGGCGCGTGGAAGAGACCAAGGTGCTGTCGGTGAAGATTCCCGCCGGCGTCGACAACGGCGACCGCATCCGCCTGTCGGGCGAGGGCGAGGCCGGTCCGGCCGGTACCCCGCCGGGCGATCTGTACGTGGAAGTGCGGGTGCGCGAGCATGCGATCTTCCAGCGCGACGGCGACGATCTGCACTGCGAGGTGCCGATCCGCATCTCGCAGGCGGCCCTGGGCGACACCGTGCGCGTGGCCACCCTGGGCGGCGAGGCGGAGATCCGCATTCCCGCCGAGACCCAGACCGGCAAGCTGTTCCGCCTGCGCGGCAAGGGCGTGCGCTCGGTGCGCAGCCGCAGCGAAGGCGACCTGTACTGCCGGGTGGTGGTGGAGACGCCGATCAACCTCACCGCCGACCAGCGCAAGCTGCTGGAGCAGTTCGAATCCACCTTCACCGGCGAGGACGCGCGCAAGCATTCGCCGAAGTCGGCGACTTTCATCGATGGGGTGAAGGGGTTCTGGGATCGGATGACGTCGTAAGGCTGGGAGTCGGGATTCGGGATTTGGGGTTCGGGATGGCCAGCCTGCGGCTGGAGAAAGCCGGGATTCGGGATTTTCCGGGCGTTGCCGGTTGCCGCAAGGCTTTTTGTGGGAGGGGCTTCAGCCCCGACGCGTTGTCGGTAAGGCGTCGCGGCTGAAGCCGCTCCTACGACGGCAGGCGCGATGCGCGTGGAACCCCACGCACCTGCAATCCCACATCGCCCAGCCGAGCCGCAATCGGCGGAGAAGACGGAGCAACGTAGGAGCGGCTTCAGCCGCGACGCGTTCTTGTCGACGCGCGCATGCGGTCGTTATTGCTGAAAGCCGCGCAACACCGCGCCTGCGCGCCTCTGGGCGTGCTTGCGCTGGCGCTACACTACGGCGATGAACGCAGCCGACGCCTCCGCAGACAGTCATCTCATCCATGGCCGCCGCCAGCGGCCCGACGGGCCGACGCCGGTCGATGTCATTTCCGTGCAGTCGCAACTCGTCTACGGCCACGCCGGCAACAGCGCGGCGGTGCCGCCGTTGCGCGCGCTGGGCCTGCGCGTGGCCGAAATCCCGACCACGCTGCTGAGCAATGCGCCGTTCTACGCTACGCTGCGCGGCAAGGTGCTGCCGTCGGACTGGTTCGCCGACCTGCTGCTCGGCGCCAGCGAGCGCGGCCTGCCGCAACGCGCGCGCATGCTGGTCTCCGGCTACTTCGGCAGCGTCGGCAATGGCGCGGCCTTCGCCGACTGGCTCGACGCCACGCTGCCGCAGTGCCCGACGCTGCGCTACTGCCTGGACCCGGTGATCGGCGATACGCACACCGGTCCCTACGTGGAGCCGGGCCTGGAAGCGATCTTCGCCGAGCGCCTGTTGCCGCATGCATGGCTGGTGACGCCGAACGCGTTCGAACTCGGCCGCCTGACCGGCATGCCGGCGCTGGCCCAGGACGAGGCGATCGCCGCGGCGCGGGTGTTGCTGGCGCGCGGGCCGCAGTGGGTGCTCGCGCACAGCGTCGGCGGCGATGCCGGGCAACTGGTGACGCTGGCGGTGAGCCGCGACGCGGTCTACCGCTGGTGTTCGCCGTTGCTGCCGGTGGACGTGGCCGGCACCGGCGATGTGCTGATGGCGCTGCTGGTGGCGTTCCTGTTGCGCGGCGAGGCGTTCGAGGCGGCGATCGGCCGCGCCATCGCCGGCGTGCATGCGGCGCTGGAGGCGACCCTGGCCGCGGACGTGGAGGAACTGGACGTGCTGGCGGCGGCGCCGGCGGCGCTGGCCACCCCGCTGCGCTTCGTCGCCGAGCGCCTGGCGTGAGCCTGCGCCCGGTCGTCGGCATCGTCGGCAGCGCCGGTGCCTACGGGCGCTGGCTGGGCCGTTTCTTCCGCGAGCGCATGCAGCTGGAGGTGGTCGGCCACGATCCGGCCGACCCGCAGTCGCTGGCGCCGGAGGCGCTGCTGCAACAGGCACAGGTGCTGATCTTCTCCGCTCCGATCCGCCACACCCCGACGTTGATCGGCGACTACGTGCGGCGCGCCGCCGGCCGCGAGCGCGGCCAGCTGTGGCTGGACGTCACCTCGGTCAAGGCCGGACCGGTGGCGGCGATGCTGGCCTCGCAGGCGGAAGTGGCCGGGCTGCACCCGATGACCGCGCCGCCCAAGTCGCCCACGCTCAAGGGCCGCGTGCTGGTGGTGTGCGAGGCGCGCGTGGCGCAGTGGCAGCCCTGGCTGCAGCAGATGTGCGCGGCGCTGGAAGGCGAGTGCGTGCGCACCACGCCCGAGCACCACGACCGGGTGATGGCGTTGGTGCAGGCGATGGTCCACGCCACGCACCTGGCCCAGGCGGGCGTGCTGCGCGCGCATGCGCCGGCGCTGGGGCCGTTGCAGGCCTTGCTGCCGTACCGCTCGGCCTCGTTCGAGCTGGATACCGCGATCATCGCGCGCATCCTGGCCCTGAATCCTGCCATCTACGAGGACATCCAGTTCGGCAATCCGCATGTCGGCGACGTGCTGGACGGCTTGATCGCGCAACTGTCGCGGCTGCGCGCGCAGGTCGGCCGCGGCGACGACGCGGCGCGCGCGCAGTTCCGCGCCGAGTTCCTCGACGCCAACCGGCAGGCGCTGGGCGAGGCGGCGATCGCGCAAGGCAACTACAGCTACGAGCGCGTCGGTTACCTGCTGGCCGATCTGACCGAGCAGGCCGCGCTCAGCGTGTACCTGCCTGAAGACCGCGCCGGCTCGCTGCGCGCGCTGTTGCACGTGTTCGAGCGCCACGGGGTCAACCTGGCCTCGATCCATTCCTCGCGTACCCAGGCGGGGGAGCTGCATTTCCGGCTCGGCTTCGATCCGGCCAGCGATGCCGGGGCCGTGCGCAGGGCGGCGGCGGAGATCGATGCCAGTGGGATTGGGCGCGTGCTGGCGGAGTGAATTGCGCAGAACGCCGTCGCGGCTGAAGCCGCGCCTACAGGGACTTGCGGCGGGTTGGCTGGGGTACTGTGGGAGGGACTTCAGTCCCGACGCATTGCGCCGTCGGAACGCGCACGGCTTCCCTCGTCGCGGCTGAAGCCGCTCCTACAAAAGCACGCAAGGCCACCGTAGGAGCGGCTTCAGCCGCGACCCCGATTACATGGACGCACGACGTCCCCACCTCCAGATTCATCCACAGCGCATGTGGATGGCCACTGCGCAAACATGTGGATAACTGTCGGCGCGCCTTGCGGGGCAAGCCTGTCAAGAGGTGTGGCGAAAAATTCACCAGTTCGCCGCCAGTGCCCCGAACGCCAGTGGCGATGACAGGGCACAGCAATGATCCAGGGCCGTGGCGCTAGACCGCAGTCAGAGTCAACTCGCCGCCGGTGGTAACGAACTGCTGGCCGCGGCGGATCAGTTTGCGGCCGTCGGCCAGTTCGTAGCGCAGTCCGCTGTCGTGGTGCGCGTCGTGCTGCGCCTGCTGCTGGCGCGGCGCGTCGTCCTGGAACTCGGTGATCAGATAGGCCTCGCCGTCGGGGCCGAGGGCGGGCAATTGGCGAAAGGACATCTGGAGCCTCCTGTCGAACGCTGCATCGAATGCGGGGCGCCGGAGCGGCGGCCGCGGTGCGTGCGGCCGCAGCGCAGACGCGGTCCGACCGTAGTCCCGCGGTCGTTAGGGCGGCGTGCTCAGTCGATGAACTGCAGGCGAGCAAGCTCCGCGTACAGCCCGCCCTGCGCCAGCAGCTGCGCATGCGTGCCCTGGGCGATGATGCGGCCGTGGTCCATCACCACGATGCGGTCGGCCTTGAGCACGGTGGCCAGGCGATGCGCGATCACCAGGGTGGTGCGCCCGGCCATCAGCCGCTCCAGCGCATGCTGCACGGCATGTTCGCTCTGCGCGTCCAGCGCGCTGGTGGCCTCGTCCAGCAGCAGGATCGGCGCGTCCTTGAGCAGGGCGCGGGCGATGGCGATGCGCTGCTGCTGGCCGCCGGACAGGCGTGCGCCGCGTTCGCCCAGTTCGCTGGCGTAGCCGTCGGGCAGTTGCTGCAGGAACGTATCGGCTTCGGCCGCGCGCGCGGCGGCCTCGACCTCGGCCTCGCTGGCCTCGAGCCGGCCGTAGCGGATGTTGTCGGCGGCGCTGGCGGCGAACAGGGTCGGGTGCTGCGGCACCAGCCCGATCGCCGCGCGCAGCTGCGACGGGTCCAGCGTGCGCAGGTCCAGGCCGTCCACCTGCACGCTGCCCGATTGCGGATCGTGGAAGCGCATCAGCAGCGCCAGCACCGTGCTCTTGCCGGCGCCGGACGGGCCGACCAGGGCCACGCTCTCGCCGGGTCGCACGTGCAGGTCGAAGCCGTCCAGCGCCGGGTGATCGGGGCGCTGCGGATAGCGGAAGCTGACGTTGTCGAAGCGCACCTCGCCGCGCAGCGGCTGCGGCAACGCGCGCGGCTGCGCCGGCGCCACCACTTCGGGGCGCTCCTGGAACAGCTCGGCGATGCGGCCCATGCCGCCGGCGGCGCGCTGCAGGTCGTTCCAGACCTCGGCCAGCGAGGCCACCGAGCCGCCGCCGAACATCGCGTACAGCACGAACTGGCCGAGTGCGCCGGCGCTCAGTTCGCCGGCGGCGACCTCGTGCGCGCCCGACCACAGCACCAGCACGATGGCGCCGAAGATCAGCACGATGGCCGCGGCGGTGATCATCGCCTGCGCGCCGACCCGGCGCCGCGCCACCGCCACGGTCTGCGCCAGCGCCTCGCCGAAGCGGCCGCGTTCGTAGCCTTCGCGCGCGTACGCCTGCACCGTGCGCACCGCGCCCAGGGTCTCGGCGGCCAGGGTGTTGGCGTCGGCGACGCGGTCCTGGCTGGCGCGCGAGATCTTCTGCAGGCGGCGCGCGCCGAGCACGATCGGCAGCACCGCCAGCGGGATGCCCAGCAGGGTGTAGGCGGCCAGATGCGGGCTGGTCACGCACAGCATCACCACGCTGCCGATCGCGGTGACCGTGCTGCGCAGCGCCACCGACATGGTGCTGCCGATGACCCCGCGCAGCAGTTCGCTGTCGGCCGACAGGCGCGAGACCAGTTCGCCGCTGCGGTTGCGGTCGTGGAAGCCGGCATGCAGGCCGATCAGGTGCGCGTACAGGCGCTCGCGCAGGTCGGCGACGACCTTCTCGCCGAGCAGCGACACGAAGTAGAAGCGCGTGGCGGTGGCTACCGCCAGCACCAGGGCGACCGCGAACAGCAGGGCGAAGGACTGGTTGATGCGGCTGCTGTCGCTGAAGCCGTGGTCGATCATCTGCCGCACCGCCACCGGCAGGCTCAGCGTGGCACTGGAAGAGATCGCCAGCGCCACCAGCCAGGCGATCAACAGGCCGCGCCGGCGTCGCACGAATGGCCACAGGGTGCGCAGGCTGCCGAGCCTGCGCAGCGACTTGGCCTGGTCGGCCGACGGGGTGTTCATGCGGGAGCGGGTTCCGAACAGCGGACCCGATTGCGAGTGGCGTCGCGCAGGCGGGTTTTCAAGGCGTCCACCCGATCGCTGGGCAGGCGCAGGCGCAGTTCGGCGCCGCCGGCATCGAAGCGTTCGTCGAGTTTTTCCGCGGCGCAGGCGCCCAGCGCCGCATGCACCGCGCCCAGGTCGTCGAAGCCGCAGTGCAGGGTCAGCAGGCTCAGCGCCAGCAGCGGTTGCCGTGGCGCCAGGCGCAGGCATTCGGCGGCGGTGCCGCCGTAGGCGCGGACCAGGCCGCCGGCACCGAGCTTGATGCCGCCGTACCAGCGCGTCACCACCACCACCACGCGGTCGAAGCCTTGGCCGTCGATCGCCGCCAGGATCGGCCGGCCGGCGGTGCCGGCGGGCTCGCCGTCGTCGCTGGAGCGGTACTCGTCGCCATGACGGTAGGCCCAGCAATTGTGGGTGGCGTCGGCCACCGAGACCTGCTGCACGAACGCCAGGGCCGCGCCGGCGTCGGCGATCGGCGCGGCGTGGGCCACGAAGCGGCTGTGCTTGATCTCCACGCTGTGGCTGACGGGGTGCGGGAGCGTATCGGGCATCGGCGGCATTGTAGACGACACGCGCCGCCGGCCCGTCGCGGGGCTCGCGTCGGCGCGGTGCGGCTCAGTCCGGCAACAGCGCGCGCAGATCCTCCGGTACCGACCGGTGCGGATGCGCGCGCTGGAAGCGCAGCAGGCTGGCGCGCGCCGCCTCCAGGTCTCCCTGGTCGCGGCGCTCGCGGATCCGCTGCAGCCAGCGGCGCGGCGGCAGGCGCGCATCGGCCTCCGTCGCGGCCGCCAGGGCTGCGGCGGAGGGGGGCGTCGGCGCGGCGGCGGTGGGAGTGGCGGTCGACGTCGACGGGGGCGGCGCATGCGCGTCCGATGCCGCGGCCGTCGTGGCCTGGGTGTGCGCACCAGACGCAGCCCGCTTGGCCTGCATGGTGCTGTCGGTTTGCGCACTGCGCATCAAAGTGTCCTGCGCCGTCGCCGCGCGCGCCGGCGCGCGCAGGGCCATCGTGGCCGGTGCGGCCTGTCGCGCGGTGTCGGGTTCGGCGGAAGGCGCGTCGTGCTCCGCTGCGACTGCCGGCGCCGGCGCCGGCGTGGCGGCCGGGGCGGCCGTGGCGGCCGGGGCGGGCGGTGTGGAGGGCGCCACCATGGCCGGTGGCGCGGGAGCCGGCGCCATGCGCTCCGCGGGTGCCGGCTCGCCTGCCTGCGCCTGCGGCGCGCGCTGCGGCGGCGGCGTGGCTGGCGCCTCCGCTGCCATGCGCGCGGAGGCCGTCGCGGCCGGTGCTGCGGTCGTGGCTGCCGCCGGCGCGGCGGCAGGCGGCGCCGCTTCCACAGAAGGCGGTGGCGGCGCTGCGCCAGGCGTTGGCGCGGGCGCGACGGCCGGGGCGGGCAGCGCCGCCGGTGCCGGCGCGGAAGGCGCCGGCGGGCGCCCGCGCCAGGCGATGCCGGCCACCAGCACCAGCGAGGCGGCCAGGCCGAGCCAGGTTGGCCAGCGCGAGCGCGAGCGCGAGCGCGAACGTGCCGTGGCGGGGGACGTCGGTGCAGCCACTGCCGAGGCCGAGGTGGAATTGGCGGGCGTTGCCGCCATCGGTGCGGCTGGTGCTGCGGTGGCCTGCGCCCGCGCCCGTTCGGCGGCGCTGCTGGGATATTCCGCGATCTCGGTGGCACCCGGCGCGACCGCCGCGCGCGCGGCAGCCAGGATCGCCGCATCCAGCGACGGCGGTGGCAGCGCCTGCCGGCCCAGGCGCAGACGTTCGGCGAGCGCGCGCTCTTCCGGGGTCAGCGGTTCGTCGGCGCTCATCCGCCCAGCCTCGCGCGCAGTTTGTCCATCGCATAGCGCAGCCGCGACTTGACCGTCTCGCGGCCGACGCCGGTGATCTGCCCGATCTCGTCCAGGCTCAATTCCTGCTCCAGGCGCAGCAGCAGCACGTCGCGTTGCTCCTCGGGAAGCGCATCCAGCGCCAGTTGCAGCTGGCGCCGTTGTTCGAAGGCGGACAGTTGCCGCTCCGGGGTGTCGGGGTCCTGCACGCGGGCGGTGCGCAGGTCGGCGTCGGCTGGCGCCGGCGGGCGATGCTTGGCCGCGCGCCAATGGTCGCCCAAGCGATTGTGGGCAATGCGCAGCAGCCAGGTGCTGAACGCGGCCTGCGGCTGCCAGTCCAGGCGGGCGGCGATCACCCGCTGCCACACGTCCTGGAACAGTTCTTCGGCCAGCGCGCGATCGCGCAGCTGTCGCAGCAGGTACTGGTACAGACGGCCGCGGTGGCGCAGATACAGCGTCTCGAACGCGCGCGCATCGCCGGCCGCGTAGGCCAGCATCAGGGCTTCGTCGCTCGCTTCGACCGGGGCGTCCACGGCGGCAAGCCTAAGCGTTCGCCGGGCCGGCGGATAGTCGGGAGGCGCGGGCCGGGGAGTGGGAGCCAAGGGGGGCAGTTCGGACAACATGGGGAGACAAACGTCCATCTCGCCGCTTCGGGGTCGATCGGGCGTCGATCGGTTCATGCAACGGGTATGCTGATGGCGTAGGGCGAGCGTGGAGCCGTTCCGGGGGGCCCTGCAGGAGAGTCGTTGTCGATGCCGTTC
The DNA here is from genome assembly GCF_056725085.1 of Xanthomonas sp. NCPPB 901. Classification (NCBI taxonomy): domain Bacteria; kingdom Pseudomonadati; phylum Pseudomonadota; class Gammaproteobacteria; order Lysobacterales; family Lysobacteraceae; genus Xanthomonas; species Xanthomonas sp. NCPPB 901. Next base: position 2,181,653 of record NZ_CM161511.1, read on the forward strand.
AATTCGTCCGCCACCGTCCGCGAAGACTCGTCCGGCGGCCATGCGCCCATGCGCACGGCGCAGGCCTTGTGCGGCCTGCTGCCGCCCGGCAGCGCGGTGGCGATCGGCTGCGGCGACGGCGTGGTCGGGCGCCTGTACGGCGCCAGCGCGGAGGCGCCGGAGTGGCTGCAGGCGCTGGTCGCGCAGGCGCTGGCCGACGCCGGGCCGCTGCCGACGACGCCGGCGGTGCTGCACGTGCTGCACGTGCACCGCAGCGCCGAGGGCGCCTGCGTGGCCATCGGCGCGCAGCTGGCGCAGCCCCTGGACGCGGCGCAACGCGCGGCCTGGTGCGATGCCGCGGTCGCGTTCGGCCTGAACCTGCTCGACACCGAGCGTATGCGCGCGCGCATCGAGGGCCTGGAAAAATCCAAGCAGTTGCAGCAGGCGCTGTACGAGATCGCCGACCTGGCCGGCGCCGATCTGGAAATGCGCCAGATGCTGCAGCGCGTGCATGCGGTGCTGGGATCGTTGATGTACGCGGAGAACTGCTACATCGTCGAGTACGACGAAGACCAGCAAAGCATGCGTTTTCTTTACTTCTGCGATCGCCACGACGATTTCGTCGCCGATCCGCAGCAGACCCACTTCCTGCGCGACATGCCGCAAAGCCTCACCGTCGGCCTGCTGCGCCACGGCCGCGCAGTGCGCGGACCGTCGGAGCAGGTGCGCGAACGCCTGAGGGTCGGCGACAACACCGAGCATGGCCCGGAGAGCCAGGATTGGCTGGGTGTGCCGATGCTGCGCGAGGGCCGTGTGTGCGGCGCCATCGTGGTGCAGGACTACGACCACGCGCTGCGCTACACCGATGCCGACCGTGCGCTGCTGGCCTATGTGGCGCAGCACGTGCAGACCGCGATGGACCGGCGCCACGCGCAGGTGCAGTTGGAGCGGCGCGTGCATCTGCGCACCCAGGAACTGCAGCGCGCCAACCACGACCTGCAGGAGGAGATCCAGGAGCGCAAGCGCGCCGAGACGCTGCAGTTGGCGCTGTTCCGCATTGCCGAGCTGGCGATCCGTTCGGAGAGCCTGCAGCAGTTCTATGCCGAGGTGCATGCCATCGTCGGCGGGCTGATCGATGCGCGCAACCTGTACATCGCCCTGCTGTCCGACGACGCCAAGCACCTGGAGTTCGTCTATTCGGTGGACGAGTACACGCCGTACCGGCCGCAACGGGGCCGTGGTCGCGGCCTGACCGAATACGTGATGCGCATGGGGCATCCGAAGTTGCTCGACGTCGCTTCGATCGACGAGCTGGTGGCGCGGGGTGAGGTACAGGGCTACGGCAGGCGTTCGTACAGCTGGCTGGGCGTGCCGCTGTTCGACGAAGGCGAGGTGGTCGGCGCGATCGTGGTGCAGAGCTACATCGCCAAGGTGCGGTTCACCGAGCACGACCAGCGCCTGCTGACCTTCGTCGCGCACAACGTCGGCAACGGCCTGGCGCGGCAGCGCGCGCAGGAGCGGCTGCGGCAGGCGCACGCGGAGCTGGAACAGCGCGTGGACGAGCGCACCCGCGAACTGGCCGAGGTCAACCAGCAACTGTTGGCGCAGATCGCCGAACGCTGGCGCGCCGAGCAGCGCCTGACCCACCAGGCGTTGCACGATGCGCTGACCGGGCTGCCGAACCGCTCGCATCTGCTGGACCGGCTCAGCGAGGCGATCGCCCGCGCGCGTGGTGGCGGCAAGACCTTCTCCGTGCTGTTCCTGGATCTGGACCGCTTCAAGCTGGTCAACGACAGCATCGGCCACGCCGCCGGCGACGAGATGCTGGTGCAGGTGGCCAAGCGCATCGTTTCCACGATCCGCGGCCAGGACGTGGTGGCGCGCCTGGGCGGCGACGAATTCGCGGTGCTGACGCCGAGCGAGCACGGCCTGGACGGCGCGCGCGAACTGGCGCGGCGCCTGCTGCACGTGCTCGGCCAGCCGATGTGGGTGGCCGGCCGCGAACTGTTCCCGTCCGGCAGCCTGGGGATCGCCGCCTGGCATCCGCGCTACCACAACGGCGAGGAGATGCTGCGCGACGCGGACGCGGCCATGTACCGGGCCAAGGCGCAGACCCAGGACCGCTGCGTGGTGTTCGACGAGGCCATGCGCGAGGCGGCGCTGCGCAGCCTGGATCTCGAGGCCGACCTGCGCCGCGCGATCAACAACCGCGACTTCGAGCCGTTCTATCAGCCGATCGTGCGCCTGCGCGACGGCGAGGTGATCGGCCACGAAGCCCTGTTGCGTTGGCGCCACGAAAGCCGCGGGCTGCTGGTGCCGAGCCAGTTCATCGACCTGGGCGAGGAGAGCGGCCTGATCGAGCAGGTGGACTGGCTGCTGTACGCGCAGGTGATCCGGCGCCTGGCGCAGAGCGAGGGCGGCTACGTCTCGGTCAACGTCTCGCCGCGGCATTTCCGCTCGCCGGATTTCACCGAGCGGCTGTTCGGGCTGATCGACACCGCCGGCGCCGATCCGCGCCGCCTGCGCGTGGAGATCACCGAGGTGGCGCTGCTCGACGACGCCCCGCGCACCCTGACCATCCTGCAGGCGCTGCGCGAGCGTGGCGTGCTGGCGCAACTGGACGATTTCGGTACCGGCTTCTCGGCGCTGTCGTACCTGCACCGCTTCCCGATCTCGGTGCTGAAGATCGACCAGAGCTTCGTCGCCGGCCTGCAGGGCGATGGCGACGGCGGCGCCGGCAGCCATGCGCTGGTACGCGGCATCCTGGCCCTGGCCAGCACCCTGGGCATCGAGACGGTGGGCGAAGGCATCGAGACCGAGCAGCAACTGGCGACCCTGCGCGAACTGGGCTGCGATTACGGACAGGGCTATCTGCTGGGGCGCCCGGCCGCCGCGCCGCAACAGCTCTGAGGCGATCGAACGTGGCGCGGGTCGCGGTGCGCGTGGCGCTTGCTGTCGGCACGTTCCCGTTGGCGGCAGCGCGATGCGTTGCGGCGCGTTTGTTCGATTCGCGCCTCCGTCATCCTCCGACGCTGGAGCGACTGAAGGTTTCGCCATGGCAGCTTATCGTGTAGGAGCGGCTTCAGCCGCGACGGCGCTTTACCGGGAACGCCCGTCGCGGCTGAAGCCGCTCCTACACGACACGTCCTGTCGTTGTATGCGGTGACCTAAGCGGTCGCCACGCGGCACGAACTCGCCGCCCGTCAGGCACCTCTCAGCGCAGCGCGTTGCGCCGCTTTCGTCGATCCGCACCGCAGGAGCCGTGGAGCGCCGGACTCTGTAGCGCGTCGCCACGCGCCACGAACTCGCCGCGCGTCAGGCACCTCTTAGCGCAACGCGTTGCGCCGCTTTTCGTCGATCCACTTCGATGCCTGCGCCGGCGTGTAGTCCCGCATCCAGCCCAGCATCGTGTCGATGTCGCTGCCGTACCACAGGTCGGCGCGCTGGTCCGGGTGCAGGAAGCGTTCCTCGACCATGCGGTCGATCATGCCGATCAGCGGGGCGTAGAAGCCTTCCACGTCGAGGAAGGCGCAGGGCTTGTTGCCGATGCCGAGCTGGCGCCAGGTGAGCATCTCGAAGATCTCTTCCATGGTGCCGAAGCCGCCGGGCAGGGCGACGAAGGCGTCGGAGAGGTCGAACATGCGCGACTTGCGTTCGTGCATCGAGCCGACGATTTCCAGCTCGGTGAGGCCGCGGTGCGCGACCTCCCAATCGGCCAGTTGCTTGGGAATCACGCCGGTGACCGCGCCGCCGGCGGCGAGCACCGCATTGGCGACGGTGCCCATCAGGCCGACATTGCCGCCGCCGTAGACCAGTCGCAGCCCTTCCTCGGCGATGCGCGTGCCCAGCGCGGTGGCACGTTCGACATAGGCGGGCTTGTTGCCGGCATTGGAGCCGCAGTAGACGCAGATGCTTTTCATCGGGAATGGGGAGTCGGGAATAGGGAATGGGAAAACCAAAAGCCGAAACGCATGACGCCGGACCTGAGTCCGGCGTCATGCGGTGGGAGTGGAGTGCCGGGAATGCGCTTGCCATTCCCGATTCTCCACTCCCGTTTCCCGGCCTTAATTGGCCTTGTGAATCGCCCGCTTGCTCACCGCCATGGCCGCGTCGTGGATCGCTTCGGACAGGGTCGGGTGGGCGTGGCAGATGCGCGCCAGGTCGTCGGCCGAGCCGTTGAACTCCATGGTCAGCACGCCTTCGTGGACCAGTTCGGAGACGCCGACGCCGACCAGGTGCATGCCCAGCACGCGGTCGGTCTCGGCGTGGGCGATGACCTTGACGAAGCCCGCCGGCTCGCCCATCGCCACCGCACGGCCGATCGCCGCGAACGGGAAGCTGCCGGCCTTGTACGGCACGCCTTCGGCCTTGAGCTGCTGCTCGGTCTTGCCGACCCAGGCGATTTCCGGCTCGGTGTAGATCACCCACGGAATGGTGTCGAAGTTGACGTGGCCGGGCAGGCCGGCGATCAGCTCGGCGACCGCGATGCCTTCCTCGAAGCCCTTGTGCGCCAGCATCGGCCCGCGCACGCAGTCGCCGATTGCCCACACGCCGTCGACGCCGGTGTGGCAGTGCGCATCGACCTCGATCTGGCCGCGCTCGTTGACCTTGACCCCGGTGCCTTCGGCCAGCAGGCCCTTGGTGGCGGCGCGGCGGCCGACGGCCACCAGCAGCTTGTCCACGGTGAGGCTCTTCTCGCCTTCGCCATCGCTATAGGTGACGACGACTTCCTGCTTCTTGCCCTTGCCGGTGACCTCGGTCTTGGAGACCTTGGCGCCGAGCTTGATGTCCAGGCCCTGCTTCTTGAATTCCTTCAGCGCGGTCTTGGCCACTTCGGCATCGGCCAGGGCCAGGAAGTCCGGCAGCGCTTCGAGGATGGTGACCTCGGCGCCCAGGCGCTTCCACACGCTGCCCAGTTCCAGGCCGATCACGCCGGCGCCGATCACCGCCAGGCGCTTGGGCACTTCGGTGAAGTCCAGCGCGCCGACGTTGTCGACGATGGTCTCGCCGTCGAACTTGGCGAACGGCAGTTCGATCGAATCCGAACCGGCGGCCAGGATCACGTTGGTGCCCTTGAGCTCGACTTCGCTGCCGTCGTGCTGCTTGACCTTGACCACGTTGCCCGGCTGCAGCTCGCCGAAGCCGTAGTACGGGGTGATCTTGTTCGCCTTGAACAGCATCGCGATGCCGCCGGTGAACTGCTTGACGATCTTGTCCTTGCGCCCGACCATCGCCGCGACGTCGATCTTGGCGTCCTTGAAGCTGATGCCGTGCTCGCCGAACAGGTGGCCCATGTTCCAGAACTGGCGCGAGGAATCCAGCAGCGCCTTGGACGGGATGCAGCCCACGCGCAGGCAGGTGCCGCCCAGCGCCGGCTTGCCGTCCTTGCCGAGCGCCGCGTCGATGCACGCGGTCTTCAGGCCCAACTGGGCGGCGCGGATGGCCGCGTGATAGCCGGCAGGACCGGCACCGATGACGACGACGTCGTATTGTTCGCTCATTTCATTCGCTCACACGGGAATGGGGAATAGGGAATGGGGAGTCGCAAAAGCGCATGCGCCTGCCGCCTCCCATCCAGGTCCAGGCGGGAACAGGGCAGGGAAATGGGCGCTTGTCCCATTCCCCTCTCTCCATTCCCGATTCCCGGCTCTTACAGGCCGAACAGCATCCGGCCCGGGTTTTCCAGCTGGTTCTTGATGTCGACCAGGAACTGCACCGAGTCCTTGCCGTCGATGATGCGGTGGTCGTAGGACAGCGCCAGGTACATCATCGGCGCGATCACGACCTGGCCGTTCTCGGCGATCGGACGCTCCTTGATCGCATGCATGCCCAGGATCGCGCTCTGCGGCGGGTTGATGATCGGGGTCGACAGCAGCGAACCGAAGGTGCCGCCGTTGGTCACGGTGAAGGTGCCGCCCTGCAGTTCTTCCAGGCTCAGCTTGCCGTCGCGCGCCTTCTTGGCGTAGTCGGCGATGCCCTGCTCGATGTCGGCGAAGGACTGCCGCTCGACGTTGCGCAGCACCGGCGTGACCAGGCCCTTGTCGGTGGACACGGCGATGGAGATGTCGCTGTAGCCGTGGTAGATGATGTCGTCGCCGTCGATCGAGGCGTTGACCAGCGGGAAGCGCTGCAGGGCGTTGGCCGCGGCCTTGACGAAGAAGCTCATGAAGCCGAGCTTGATGCCGTGGGCCTTCTGGAACTCGTCCTGCAGTTCCTTGCGCGCGGCCGAGACCTTGGCCAGGTTGACCTCGTTGAAGGTGGTCAGCATCGCGGTCGAGTTCTTCGACTGCATCAGGCGCTCGGCGATGCGCTTGCGCACGCGGGTCATCGGCACGCGCTCTTCCGGACGCGCACCGCTGGCCTTGCCGGCGCCGCCGTTCTTGGCGTAGTTGAGGATGTCTTCCTTGGTCACCGCGCCGCGGCGGCCGGTGCCTTCGACCTGCGACGGATCCACGCCTTCGGTGATGGCGCTGAAGCGCGCGCCCGGCGGCAGGCTGGAGACATCGCCGGCAGCCTTCGGCGCCTCGGCCTTGGCGGCCTTCGGCGCTTCGGCGGCGGCGGCCTTGGGCGCCTCGGCCTTCGGTGCCTCGGCGGCCTTGGCCTCTGCCGGCGCCGCGGCGGCGACCGCGCCTTCCTCGATGATCGCCAGGATCTGCGAGCTGGTCACGGTGGCGCCGGTCTCGAACTTGATCTCCTTCAGCACGCCGTCGACGGGCGAGGGCACTTCCAGCACGACCTTGTCGGTCTCCAGGTCCACCAGGTTCTCGTCGCGCTTGACCGCGTCGCCGGCCTTCTTGTGCCAGCTGGCGATGGTGGCATCGGATACGGATTCGGGCAGTACCGGAACTTTGACTTCGGTGGCCATTGCAGGGGGCGTCCTAGTGGTGTCTTTTTTGGAATGTGAAAAGGGATTTATTCAGCGACTTGGTCGTTGAACGGATTCAGCAGCGCATCGGCGACCAGCTTCAGCTGTTCTTCCACGTGCTCGGCGAAATGGCCGGCGGCGGGAGACGGCGAACGGGCGCGGCCGGCGTAGTGCAGGCTCTGTCCGTCGGCCAGGCAGGCCTGCAGGTGGTGCTTGATCTGGTACCAGGCGCCCTGGTTCTGCGGCTCTTCCTGGCACCAGACCAGGTCGGTGGCATTGCCGTAGCGCTTGAGTTCGGCGGCCAGCAGCGCGCGCGGGAACGGATACAGCTGCTCCACGCGCAGGATCGCGACGTCGTCCTGGCCACGCTTGGTCTGGTCCTCGAGCAGGTCGTAGTAGACCTTGCCCGAGCAGGCGACCACGCGCTTGACCTTCTTCGGGTCGGCCTTGGCGTCCGGGATCAGGTGCTGGAACTCGCCGTCGGCCAGCTCCTCCAGCGTCGACACCGCCAGCTTGTGGCGCAGCAGCGACTTGGGCGTCATCACCACCAGCGGCTTGCGCGTGGACATGCGCATCTGCCGGCGGATCATGTGGAAGGCCTGCGCCGGGGTGGTCGGCACGCAGACCAGCATGTTCTCCAGCGCGCACAGCTGCAGGAAGCGCTCCAGGCGCGCGGAGCTGTGCTCCGGACCCTGGCCTTCGTAGCCGTGCGGCAGGAACAGCGCCAGGCCGGAGATACGGCCCCACTTGGCTTCGCCGGCGGCGATGAACTGGTCGATCACCACCTGCGCGCCGTTGGCGAAGTCGCCGAACTGCGCTTCCCAGATGCACAGCGCATTGGGATCGGTGGTGGAGTAGCCGTACTCGAAGCCCATCACCGCCTCCTCGCTGAGCAGCGAGTCGATCACGGTGGCGTCTTCCGGGTTCTCCACCAGCTGCCGCAGCGGCAGGTAGTAGCTGTCGGTCTTCTGGTCGTGCAGGATCGCGTGGCGGTGGAAGAACGTGCCGCGGCCCGCGTCCTGGCCGACCAGGCGCAGCTTGTGGCCTTCGCCGAGCAGGGTGGCGTAGGCCAGGTTCTCGGCGAAGCCCCAGTCGCCCGGCAGTTCGCCGGCGGCCATCTTCACCCGATCCTCGTAGATCTTGGCCACGCGCGGGTGCAGTTCCACGCCGCTCGGGATGGTGGTGATGATCTTGGCCAGCTGGTCCAGGGTCTTGCGCTTGACCGTGGTGTCGACCTTGTCCGTCAGCTTGCCGGACAGGTACTTGGACCAGTCGATGGCGAATTCGTCGGGCTTGCGGGTCGCCAGCTCGGTGGTGTACTCGCCCGAGTCGAGCTTGTTGCGGTAGCCGTCGACCAGCGCCTGCGCCTCGCCGGCCTGCAGCACGCCTTCGCTTTCCAGCTGCGCGGCGTACAGCTCGCGGGTGGTCTTGTGCTTGCGGATGGTCTGGTACATCACCGGCTGGGTCGCCGCCGGCTCGTCGGCCTCGTTGTGGCCCCAGCGGCGGTAGCAGACCAGGTCGATGACCACGTCCTTGTTGAACTGCTGGCGGAAGTCGTAGGCCAGGTTGGCCACGAACGCCACCGCGTCCGGATCGTCGCCGTTCACATGGAACACCGGCGCGCCGATCATCTTGGCCACGTCGGTGCAGTACAGCGTGGAACGGGCGTCGTCGCGGGCGCTGGTGGTGAAGCCGATCTGGTTGTTGACCACGATGTGCACGGTGCCGCCGACCGCGAAGCCGCGCGCCTGCGACATCTGGAACAGCTCCATGACCACGCCCTGGCCGGCGAACGCGGCGTCGCCGTGGATGATCACCGGCAGCACCGACTTGCGCGCGGCGTCGCCGTAGCGCTCCTGGCGCGAACGCACGCTGCCGACCACCACCGGATCGACGATCTCCAGGTGCGAGGGGTTGAACGCCAGCGCCAAGTGCACCGACTTGCCGTCGGCCACCGCCACGTCGGCGGAGAAGCCCATGTGGTACTTCACGTCGCCGGTGTGGGCGCGGTCGTCGTGGGCGTGCTCGAATTTGCCTTCGAATTCGTCGAACAGCTTGCGCGGGTTCTTGCCCAGGGTGTTGACCAGCACGTTGAGGCGGCCGCGGTGGGCCATGCCGATCACGATGTCCTTGACCGCGTCGTTGCCGGCGCGCCGCACCAGCACGTCCATCATCGGGATCAGCGAGTCGCCGCCTTCCAGCGAGAAGCGCTTCTGGCCGACGTACTTGGTGTGCAGGTAGCGCTCCAGGCCCTCGGCGGCGGTGATCCGCTCCAGGGTGCGGCGGCGGCTGGCGGCGTCGCCGGCGATGTTGCCGCCCGCGTTCTCCAGGCGCTGGTAGATCCACTGGCGCTGTTCGAACTCGGAAATGTGCATGAACTCGCTGCCGATCGACCCGGTGTAGGTCGCCTTCAGCCGCGCCAGCAGGTCGCGCAGTTTCATCCGCGGCTGGCCGCCCAGGCCGCCGGTGCTGAACTCGCTGCCCAAATCGCTTTCCGACAGGCTGTGGAACGGCAGGCCCAGGTCCGGCGGGTTCACCGGCGGGGTCAGGCCCAGCGGGTCCAGGCGCGCGCCGAGGTGGCCGCGCGATCGGTAGGCGGTGATCAGGCGGCCGACATGGCGCTCGCGCTCGTCGCCGCTCGGGCCGGTGCCGCTGTTGGCGGCCTGGCGCGCGGCGCTGGCGATGTGGGCGATGACCGCAGAGTGGGGGACGTCACCGGCATCGCGGCCCTGGAAGCCGTCGAAGTAGGTTTTCCACTTGGGATCGATGCTGTCGGGAGAGACCAGATATTGTTCGTACAGGTCTTCGATATAGGCGGCATTGCCGCCGGCGAGTTGCGATGACTGCGCAAACTGCTTGAGTAGATTGTCCACGATGGTGGGGTCGGGTCGCTTTGTTGGGTTGGCTTGCGGTAGGGACCGGCGGACGCGGGGGCCGCGCGGGCGTAATCAAGCGAAAAAATTATACCCCCATGAACCTGCCGGGGTGTGCATTCGGCGTGGTCGGGCCGATCCCGGTTCATCCATGGCGCATGCGGCGGCGTGGTCGCGGCCGCGTCACCAGCCCAGCGCGCGTAGCTCGCTGCAGGGGCGCGCACGCTCCCAGACCCGGGCGAAGGACGTGCGCAGCTGGCGCGCGCGGCCGCCGCCGAGCAGGTCGGTTTCGCCGTCGTAACGGTGACCGAGTCCACGGAAGTAGTAGCCGCCGCCCTCGTTGACCAGGTAGGCGGTGGCGTCGCTGCGGTCGACCGGATCGCTGACTTCGCGGAACTGGAACACGCTGGGCAAGCGCTGCGCCAGCGCCAGCAAGGGTGCGCCGGCGCGCTGTGGCGCCGCCGCGTCGTGCAGCAGCACCCAGACCTGCTTGGCGTGCGCGGCGACCGCGAAGCGGCGCAACTGCTCCAGCACCCGGGCATCGTCGAGCAGGCCCGGATCCAGCGCGCGGCTGTGGATCAGTACCTGGCGGCGGGCCTGGGCCAGCACCGCGATGCTGGCGGCGATCGCCATCGCCGCGTCCTCTATTGCCGCGGCACCGTCGAAGCGGCGGCGCAGCGGCACCGCCGCTGCGTCGGCGGCCGCGCCGCCCGGCGGCGGCAGGAAGCCGTGGCGGGCGCAGAACGCCACGGCCGCCGCCGGGGCGTGCAGCTCCAGTTGCGGCCAGTGCCGGCGCTGTGCCTGCGCGATCAGGTCGCGCAGCAGTGCGCTGCCGACGCCGCGCCCGCGCCAGTCCGGCAGCACCGTCAACGCGGCGATCCGCCGGTCCGCGCCGAGCCGGGCCGCACCGACCGCCTGGCCGTCGTCGCTGCGCGCCACCAGGTGCTCTCCCAGCGCATCCTGGGCCGCGGCGGCGTCGGCCGGGTCCGCGACGGTGCCGGCCGCGGCACGCAGCGCGCGCAGTTCGGCGCCGTCGCGGACGGGGTCGAGCGCAGCGATGCGGAAACCTGGGCCGGGCATGGTCGGATCAGGTCGCCTCGGCGTGCTCGTCGGCGTCGTCGGCGTCGTCCTGCGCATCCAGCGGCTGGTAGAAGCCGCCTTCGATCAGCGCCAGCAGGGTCTGCTTGCCGGCCGCCGACAGCGCCGCGTAGTCCGTGCCGTCGATGTGTTCGGCCGCGGCCAGGCGCTTGGCGTCCTTGACCGGCAGCGCGAACTCCAGGCCGCTGCAGAACAGCATCGCGCCGCGGCTGGCACGCCGCCAGGCCGGCCGCGCCCACGGATGCCGCTGCAGGACCAGGCCCTGTTCCAGCGCCGCGGCGATCTCCGCCGCCGGCGGCAGCCCGGCCGGCGGCAGGATCTCGCCGGCGGCGCGGTAGGTGGTGATGAAGCGGCCGAACCAGGCGCCGAGCCGGTCCGGGTCGTTCATGCGCAGCGCGTTCAGCGCCTCGACCACGCGGCCCATCGCCGCCGCGTCGATCTCGTACGGGTCGGCCGGCGCCTGCAGGTCCTCGTCGTGGTAGCGCAGCGTCTCGTCGGCGCCGTCGATCAGGGTGTCCAGGTAATCGGCGATCAGTTCGGCCGAGGACGGCGCACGCATGCCCACCGAGAAGGTCAGGCAGGCGTCTTCGGCGACGCCGTGGTGCGGCACCAGCGGCGGCAGGTACAGCATGTCGCCCGGCCCCAGCACCCAGTCGTGGGTCGGCTCGAACTGGCGCAGCAGCTTCAGCTCCACGTCGTCGCGGAAGTCGGTCGGCGGCGCCGGGCGGCCCAGCGCGGCGCTGGCGTCGATCTGCCAGCGGCGGTGGCCGTGGGCCTGCAGCAGGAACACGTCGTAGTGGTCCACGTGCGCGCCGACCGAGCCGCCGCGCGCGGCGAAGCTGACCATCACGTCGTCCACCCGCCAGCGCGGCAGGAAGCGGAACTGCGCGAGCAGGGCGCGGATGTCCGGATCCCACTTGTCCACGTCCTGTACCAGCAGGGTCCAGTCGTGGTCGGGCATGCCGGGAAACTCGTGCTCCTGGAACGGGCCGCTGCGCACGCGCCAGCGGTCGTTGGCGCGGTCGTGCTCGATCAGTCGCGACAGTGCCGCCTCCTCGCAGGCCAGGCCGGCCAGGTCGCCCGGCTCGATCGGCGAGACGAAGCCGGGGAAGGCGTTGCGGATCAGCAGCGGGCGCTTGTGCCAGTAGTCGCGCAGGAAGGTCGCCGCGGGCATGCCCAGCGGTTGTCCGGGGCGGGCGTGGAGTTCGAAGGCGGGAGCGACGGTCTTGCGGGCAGCCATGTGCGGTGGGTCCTTGCAACGCGGAAGGAAAGGGCGGGCGCGCAGCGGCGCCGGCCGAACCCGGCCATTGTCCGCCGGTTTGGCGCGTGGAGCCATCGTGGGAGTTGCCGGATCGGCGTCGGCCGCGGCGATCCGGCGGCAGGGGCCCTGCGGCCCGCCGGCCGCGTCGGGACGGCGGCGGCGCGCCGCAACCGCGTCGCGGGCGGGCGCTGTGGCGTTACTGGCCGAGGATGCGGTTGTCGCGGCCGCCGTCATCGACCCGCGCGCGACCGCTGCGCTGGACGATGGCGTTGTCGTTGCCGTGCAGGGCGATGGTGCCGATCTCGCTGGCCTGCAGCTGGTTCTGGTCGCCGGACACCTCCAGCGTGGCGATGCGCGCCATCTGCAGCCGACCGTTGCGGCCGAACAGCGCGACCTGCCCGGCGTCGCCACGCATCGCCACCTGGGCGTCGTCGCCGAGCACGCGCAGGGTGTCGGCCCGCTCGATCTGCAGGTTGCCATTGCGGCCGAACAGGCTGACGGTGGCGCAGTGCCCGTGCAGCACTAAGGTGGCGTCGCGGCCGACGATGTTGAGGTCGCGGCCGTCGCAGTCGATGTCGCCGCTGGCCGAGGCGGCCATGCGGATCGGTGCCTCGGCGTCGCCTTCGTCGCCATCGGCGATATCGCCGGCGGACGGTGCCGCCGCGAGCATAACCAGGGTGCGGCCGGCAGCGGCGTGGGCGCCATCGCCGGCCGGCGGGCGGGGCGCCTGTGCGCAGCCGGCCAGGACCAGTAGCGGCAGCACAAACAACGGGGTGCGTTTCATCACGGGGCTCTGCTGTGAACCCTCAGCATGCCCGCGGCGGATTAACCCAGGATGGACGGGCCGCGGCTCAGATGCCGCGCGCCAGCCGCTCGGCCAGGCCGACGTAGCCGCCCGGGGTCAGCGCACGCAGGCGCTGCTTGGCGTCCTCCGGCAGCTCCAGGCTCTCGACGAAGGCGCGCATCGACGCGGCGGTGATGCCCTGGCCGCGGGTCAGCGCCTTGAGCTGTTCGTAGGGATTGGGCAGGCCGTGGCGGCGCATCACCGTCTGCACCGCTTCGGCCAGCACTTCCCAGGCCGCGTCCAGGTCGGCGTCCAGGCGCTCGGGATTCACGGTGAGCTTGCCCAGGCCCTTGGCCAGCGAGTCCAGCGCCACCTGGGTGTGGCCGAAGGCGGTGCCGAGCGCGCGCAGCACGGTGGAGTCGGTGAGGTCGCGCTGCCAGCGGCTGATCGGCAGCTTGGCCGAGAAGTGCTCGAACAGGGCGTTGGCGATGCCGAAGTTGCCTTCGGCGTTCTCGAAGTCGATCGGGTTGACCTTGTGCGGCATGGTCGAGGAACCGACTTCGCCTTCCTTGAGCTTCTGCTTGAAGTAGCCCAGCGAGATGTAGCCCCAGATGTCGCGGGCCAGGTCGATCAGCACGGTATTGGCGCGGCGGGTGGCGTCGCCCAGTTCGGCGACGTTGTCGTGCGGCTCGATCTGGGTGGTGTAGGGGTTGAACACCAGGCCCAGGCTTTCCACGAAGCGCTGCGCGAAGCCCGGCCAGTCGACGTCGGGGTAGCTGGCGACGTGGGCGTTGTAGTTGCCGACCGCGCCGTTGATCTTGCCGGTCAGCTCGACCGCGGCGATCTGCTGGCGTTGCCGCTGCAGGCGCGCGACCACGTTGGCCACTTCCTTGCCCAGGGTGGTCGGCGAGGCGGTCTGGCCGTGGGTGCGCGAGAGCATCGGCTGCGCGGCCTGCGCATGGGCGAGGGCGCGCAGCGTGGCGATCACCGCGTCCAGCGTCGGCAGCAGCACCTCGCGCCGGGCCTGCTCCAGCATCAGTCCGTAGCTGAGGTTGTTGATGTCCTCGCTGGTGCAGGCGAAATGCACGAACTCCAGGGCCGGGCCGAGTTCGGCGTCGTCCTTGAGCTGTTCCTTGATGAAGTACTCCACCGCCTTGACGTCGTGGTTGGTGGTGCGCTCGATCTGCTTGACCCGCGCCGCGTGCTCCACGCCGAAGCCGTCGGCCAACGCGCGCAGACGCTGCGCCGCCGCCGGCGAGAACGCGGCCAGCTCGCCGATGCCCGGCTCGGCGCCCAGCGCCAGCAGCCATTCGATCTCCACCTTCACCCGCGCCTTGATCAGGCCGTATTCGGAGAAGATCGGCCGCAGGGCGTCGACCTTGCCGGCGTAGCGGCCATCGAGCGGGGACAGGGCGAGCAGGGCGGAATCGGACATGGCGGGGCGGGCGGTGGTGTCGGGCGGGGGCGCCATTCTACGTCGGCGCGGCCTCGGCCGGCGCCAGACGCACGCTCACCGCCTGGATGCGGTGCCCGGCCATGCGCTTGACCGTGAACAGGTGCCCGTCCAGCTCCAGGCGCTCGCCCTCCTCGGGCAGGCGCTGCAACCGGTGCACGATCAGCCCACCGACCGAATTGAGGTGCTCGGGCGCGCGCAGGTCGCGGCCGAGCAGGCGCTCGAGGCGGAAGATCGAGGTCGAGCCGGCGACCAGCACGCTGCCGTCGGCGCCGCGGGTCGGCGCGTCCTTGACCACGTGGGGGTGCTCGTCCTCGATGTCGCCGACGACCACTTCCAGCAGGTCTTCCAGGGTGAAGTAGCCGAGGATGCGGCCGTGCTCGTCCACGCACAGCGCCATGTGCGTGGCGCCGCTGCGGAAGCGCTCCAGCACCAGCGGCACCGGCGTCTCCAGCGCGATCAGGTTGGCCGGGCGCAGCAGCGGGCGCAGGTCGTCGCTGCGGCGGCCGCGTGCGATCTCCACCAGCAGGTCCTTCATGTGCAGAATGCCCAGCACCTGCTCGCCGTCGCGGTCGAACCACGGGTAGCGGCTGTAGCGGCTGTCGGCGAACTCGGCTAGCACCGCCTCCAGCGGCATGCCGTCGCGGAACGCGCGCAGGTGGTCGCGCGCGCGCATCAGGTCGCCGGCCACCAGCTCCGGCAACTCCAGCGCATGGCTCATCAGGGTCAGTTCGTGGTCGCGCGCATCGCCGGCGGGCTGCTGGCGGCCGACGATCAGCTTGAGTTCCTCGCGCGAGTAGCGGTGCGAGGCATGTTCGATGTCGCCCCAGCCCATGGCCTTCAACAGCGTGTTGGCGCTGGTGTTGAGCAGCCAGATCGCCGGGTACATCGCCCAGTAGAACAGGTACAGCGGCGCGGCGGTCCACAGCGACATGCGCTCCGGGCGGCGGATCGCCATCGACTTGGGCGCGAGTTCGCCGAGCACGATGTGCAGGAACGAGATGACGCTGAAGGCGATGATGAAGGCGCTCAGGCGCGCCGCCTCCTCGCTCAGCCCCAGCAGGTCGAACAGCGGCTGCAGCAGGTGCGCGAAGGCCGGCTCGCCGACCCAGCCCAGGCCCAGCGAGGACAGGGTGATGCCGAGCTGGCAGGCCGACAGGTAGGCGTCGAGGTGACCGTGCACGTTGAGCAGCAGGCGGCCGCGCCAGCCGTGATGCTCAGCCAGGCCCACGGCCTGGGTGTGGCGCAGCTTGACCAGGGCGAACTCGGCGGCGACGAAGAAGCCGTTGAGCAGCACCAGCAGCATCGCCAGTGCCAGCAGCAGGAGGTTGCCGATCATCTGCGTTCCCCGGCGCGCGCCGCTGGCGCGTCATGGCGCGGGGTGGGCGGGCTGGAAACGGCGGGGTGCGTGGCCCGGCGCAGCGTGCGCCGGCATCTACAGTCTGATGCGTCGCCCATGGCGGCGTGAGAGTTCCATCGGTGATACGTCGCCGCAGTCTAGCCGATGCGCTGCGTGGCCGCCGCCGGCACGCGCCGTCTCGCGCAGTCCGTCACAGGCGAGCGTCGCCAACGAATCACCTGGACGAGCGCGCAACCGCGCTTGCGAATCCCCGATTCCGACGCCCCAATCCCGGCCCTCCCGCCATCACGCTGCGACGATCTTTTGGTTTGCTAGACTTTCTGTAACCGTTTTCAATATCGTCCTTTCCTATATGAAATCCTCTTTGCGTGTGGCGGCGCTGGCCGTCGCTGTGTCCGTTTTCCTGAGCGCATGCGGTGGCAAGCCGTCCGCCACGCCGACCGATTCCGATGCCAGTGCCGATGCCAGCCATGCATCCGCCGATGCTGCCGCCAGCGCCGCGGACCAGGCGCTGACCAGCAAGCTCAATGCCTACATCGAATGCTTCAACAAGGTCGATGGGCGCATCCACGAAGGCGCGCAACAGTACATCCGCTGGATGGCCGACCCTAAGGCCGGTCCCACCGGCAAGGAAACCAGCGTGTACGGGCCCGCCCCGATCGACGAATACGCGATGAAGCTGTGCGACGCGCCGATGACCCAGGCGATCGCGGCCAAGCCGGCGTTGCCGGCGCTGGATACGGCGGCGAAGCGCTATCAGGCCGCGTTGAAGACGCTGCAGCCGCTGGCCAACCAGGCCCGCGACTACTACGACCGCGAGGACTACCAGGACGACCAGTTCGCCAAGGGTAAGCAGTTGCATGCGCCGCTGATGGCCGCGCTGTCCGAATTCCACGAGGCCAGCGAGGCGTTCAGCCATGAGCTGGACGCGCAGAACGATGCCGCGCAGCGCGAGCAGTTGAAGGCGATGGAGAAGGCCGAGGGCCGCACCCGCGACTTCTACCGGCTGTCGATGATGCTCGAGGCCAAGGACATCGTCGGCTTGATGCAGGACGACGACTTCGACACCGCCAAGGCCACGGCGCTGGTGGCCGGTTTCAACAGCCTGTCCGACGAAGCGCACGCCAAGGTCGCCAACCAGGAGCCGGGCAAGTCCGACTGGAGCGGTTTCGAGAGCGCCGCGGAGGATTTCCGCAAGGAAGCCAAGGCGCGGATCAAGCGGGTGGCGGACAAGGTTCCGTACAGCGAATTCGAGCGGCGCTCGCTGGACAATCCGATCGTCGCGCCGGAAGGCTCGCCGGCACGCTTGATGAAGCGCTACAACGACCTGGTGTTCCAGAGCAACCGCCAGCGCTGAGCCTCCGGGCCGGCGGCGCAAGGCCGCCGGTCCCGCCGGTGTCGTCGCCGCGCGCGGCAACGGCATCGGCGTGGCATCTTATGGCTGCTTCTCCGGTGACGATGCGGCGCCCACGCCTAGCCGCCAGTATTCGCGCAGCACGCGCGCAACGCTCCGGCGCGCAGGCCATCCGTGTCCCGGCCTGCGCCTGCCGCGCGTGGCAGGCCCCGGCCGGGCGCACACGCCTCCAGGCATTCCTAACATCCGCCGGCGCACACTGGCTGACGCGGGGCGCTGCGCCGCGGATAATGCGCGCGCCAGCCGCACGCCCGCCAGCCTGCCTCCCCGGACGTCCGACGACGGCGCCGATGGATTCCTTTCATGCAGATGCGGAGATTGCGCGATGAGTGACACATACAGGGTCGAACACGACAGCATGGGCGAACTGCAGGTGCCTGCGGACGCCTTGTGGGGTGCGCAGACCCAACGTGCGGTGCAGAACTTTCCGGTGTCCGGGCGACCGATGCCGCGCGGCTTCATCCGCGCGCTTGGCCTGATCAAGGCCGCCGCGGCCGGGGTCAACGCCGATCTGGAGCTGTTGCCCAAGGCCGTCGCCAAGGCGATCCAGGCCGCGGCGCTGGAGGTGGCCGACGGCCGCCACGACGCGCATTTCCCGATCGACATCTACCAGACCGGATCGGGCACCTCGTCGAACATGAACGCCAACGAGGTCATCGCTACGCTGGCCAACCGTCATGCCAAGGGCGCCGGCAAGCACGGCGGCAAGGCGCTGCCGGCAGTGCATCCCAACGATCACGTCAACCTCGGCCAGAGTTCCAACGACGTGGTGCCGACCGCGATCCGCGTCGCCGCGCTGCTGGCCGCGCGCGAGCATTTGCTGCCGTCGCTCAAGCATCTGCGCAAGGTGATCGACAAGCGCGCCAAGCAACTGCAGGGCGTGGTCAAGACCGGGCGCACCCATCTGATGGACGCGATGCCGCTGACCTTCGGCCAGGAGTTCGGCGCCTGGTCGGCGCAACTGCTGTCGGCGCAGGCGCGCATCGACGACAGCCTCAAGCGCCTGCGCCGGTTGCCGCTCGGTGGTACCGCCATCGGCACCGGCATCAATGCCGATCCGCGCTTCGGCGGCAAGGTCGCCAAGGCGTTGTCGGCGCTGACCGACCACAGCTTCGAGAGCGCCGAGAACAAGTTCGAGGGCCTGGCCGCGCAGGACGACGCGGTGGAACTGTCCGGCCAGCTCAATGCGCTGGCGGTGGCGCTGATCAAGATCGCCAACGACCTGCGCTGGATGAACGCCGGGCCGCTGGCCGGCCTCGGCGAGATCGAACTGCCGGCGCTGCAGCCGGGCAGCTCGATCATGCCGGGCAAGGTCAACCCGGTGATTCCCGAGGCCACGGTGATGGCCTGCGCGCAGGTCATCGGCCACCACACCGCGATCACCGTGGCCGGGCAGACCGGCAACTTCCAGTTGAACGTGACCCTGCCGCTGATTGCGGCCAACCTGCTGGAGTCGATCCAGTTGCTGAGCAACGTGTCGCTGCTGCTGGCCGACTCGGCGATCGCCGGGCTCAAGGTGCGCGAGGAGCGGGTGCGCGAGGCGCTGGACCGCAACCCGATCCTGGTCACCGCGCTGAATCCGATCATCGGCTACGAAAAGGCCGCGGCGATCGCCAAGCGCGCCTACAAGGAGAACCGGCCGGTGCTGGAGGTGGCGAAGGAGGACAGCGGCCTCGGCGAGGACGAACTGCGCCGGCTGCTGGACCCCGCCGCGCTGACCGAAGGCGGCATCCACGCCGGCGCGGGCGGCGGCGGCTGAGTTTGGCCCGTGACCGCGCCGCCGCGCCCCGTCGCGGACGCCGGCGCGGTGCGCGGGTGGGCGGTGCACCGCTTCAGGGAGCCTCATACCGATAACAGGCATGCGCAGAGACGGTTCTTGCGCCCCTTTTGTCGGATCCGCCGCGACCAGGCCGGGCGCGCTTGTCGCGGCTGAAGCCGCTCCTACCGGGCAGCGAAATGCGTGGCGAACGCAGCTTGTTGGAGGTTCCTTTCAACCGCGCGTTGCCGCAGGCGGCGGTTTCGGCACGTCGTACACCGCCGCGCCTTCGCTCGACTCGGGGACACGCGCCACGATCCGGCCATCGGGCGCGACGATCGCGGTGCAGCCGTGACTCACATATCCATTCGCCATGCCGGTCACGTCGGCCGAGGCGATCCAGCAATGGGTCTGCCGCGCGCGATCCACCAGGTTCTGCAGACTCCTCGCGCGCCAGCGCGCCGCGGTCTGCGGCGGCATGTTGTTGAGCGGGTACACGATCAGGGCGGCGCCCTGCGCAGCGATCCGCGCGGCGGCGTCGGCATGGTTGGCGTCGTTGCAGACATTGATGCCATAGCGCAGGCCCGACCTGACAAAGGTGGGGAAGTCGCGACCCGCGCTCACCACCGGTTCGTTGGGATGGGCCTTGGCGTAGCGTCCGGCGATCCGGCCGTGCTCGACCACCAGCGCGCTATTGAAGACGTGCGGAGGCCGCAGTTCGAATGCGCCGATGACAAGGGTCGTCTCGAAGCCCGCCACGTGTCGGCATAGCGCGTCCAGCGCCGCCTCCGATGCCTGGCGGGCGCGGCGGCGGATCGTCTGCGCATCGTAGGAATGCCCGAGCAGGAACGCTTCGGGGAATACCAATAGGTCGATCGCCTGCGCGGCGGCCCAGCGCAGGCGCTGCACGATGACCTGGCAGGCGCCGTCCAGGTCGTCGTCGATGGCCGCGCATTGGATGGCCGCGATCCGCATCCGGGTCTTCCTGGAACGTGTCGTTACATCGGGACGGGAGGGCGGTCTGCCCTGCCGTGAGACGGCCGACCACGCCGATGTCGGGTCGGATCGCTCGCGCGGTCACCGCGACGGTCATCGGCCGATCGACGGAGGACGGAGGGCGGAGACGCGCGAGCGCAGCGCGGTCGCCGCTTCAGCGGCGCTCGGCCTGCAGGTTGCCGAAGCTGTCGCGGTACGGCTGCAGCGAGGGAATGTCGCGCAATACCGCCGCCTGCGCTGCGGTGATTTCCGGAGTCGGCGCGAAGCCGACCGAGCGCATGTTCGGGTCCGGCGGCGCGGTCTCCAGGGTTTGCTGGCGCTGCATCTGCAGGTGCATGAACAACTGCTGCAGCTCGCTGCGCTGGGCGGCGGGCAACGGCAGTTCGATGTCGTCGATGCGCAGGCTGCCGTCCGGTCCGATGGTGGCGTTGGCGGCCGGCGCACGCCGCAGCATCACGGTCATGCTGTCCACCGCCACCCGCGGCTTGCTGCGCTCGGCGCGCGAGGAGGCGGTCTCGCCGCCGCGTCCGCCGCAGGCGGCGAGCAGCAGGCATAGCGACAGCAGCGAGAACCAGGCGAACAGCGTCTTCTTCATGGGGGCGGTGCGGTAGGGGAGTGACGGCATTCTAGAACGTGCGGCGGCCCCGGTCGCGGCGGCATGCGCCTGCCGCGCGCTAGCGGCGCTGCCGCGGCACGGACTGCATGGCGCGCGCGAGCACCGTGAATATTCGCTCGTCGGCGCATTGCGCGACGTTGAAGCGCAGGAAATCGCCGGCGCTCAGCGACTGGCTGAAGGCATTGCCGGGCGCCAGGACGACGCCCTCCTGCAGGCAGGCGCGCGCGATCGCCGCGGCCTCCATGCCCGCGGGCAGCCGGCACCAGAGGAACAGGCCGGCCTGGGGCAGCAGCCAGGGCCGGATGCCCAGGCCCTGGAGCCGTGCCACGGTCTTGGCCATCTGCTCCGCCAGCCGGCGCCGCAGGGTCTCCAGATGCCTGCGGTAGCCGCTGTCGGTGAGCGCGATCAGCACGGCTTCGGCCGCCAGCCGGCCGCTGCCGAAGCTCGTGGCGATCTTCAGGTCGGCGAGGCCGTCGATCCAGTCGCCCCGCGCCGCGATGTAGCCGCACCGCAGCGACGCCGAGACCGTCTTGGAAAAGCTGCCGAGCTGGATGACCCGCGCCAGGCCGTCGAAGGCCGCCAGCCTGGGCGCCGGGCTGATCTCGAAGTCGGCGAAGATGTCGTCCTCGACGATCACCAGGTCCGAGCCCTCGGCCGCCATCAGCAGCCGGTGCGCCGTCGCCGCCGACAGGGTCGCGCCGGTGGGGTTGTGGAGCCCGGAATTGGTGATGTACAGCCGCGGCGCGTGCGCCTGCAGGGCGGCCTCGAAGCGCGCCACGTCCGGTCCGTTCGGCGTATACGGCACGCCCACGACCTGCACGCGATGCGCCTTGAGCAAGGCGTGGAAATTGAAGTAGCACGGGTCGTCGACCAGGACGGTGTCGCCCGGCGAGAGCAGGAACCGGCAGATCAGGTCGATCGCATGCGTTCCCGATTCGGCGAGCAGGATCTGCTCCGGCGGCGCCTGTACGCCGTTGCCCGCCAGCCGTCGCGACAGGAACTGGCGCAGGCCCGGATGCCCCAGGGGCGTGGCGTACTCGGTCAGTTCCAGGGTGTCGGCGCGCGCCAGCGTGCGCAGCGCGCGGCGCATCCCCGCGGCGTACAGCCACGCCGGCGGCAGCCAGCCGCAGCCGGGCCTGAGCACGCGCGCATCCGCTTCCAGCGATTGCCGCGATACCCACAGCGGGTCGATCTGCCTGTCGAGCTTCGGGCCGAGGTGCGCCAGCGCCAGCGGCGCCACCGGCCCGGCCACGTAGAAGCCCGACCCCGGTCGCGCCACGATCGCGCCTTCGGCCACCAGCCGCTCGTAGGCCTCCACCACCGTCGACACCGACACGCGCAGCGCGCGCGCCTGCGTGCGCACGGAGGGCAGGCGCGCGCCCGGCAGGCAGGTGCGGGCGGCGATCCGGGCGCGGATATCGGCCATCACCGCGTCGATGCGCGTGCCGTGGGGGGCGGGTGTGTCCAACGTGGTCGGCTGTACTGGAGCGTGAGGCATAACAGTACAGCCAAATCGTAGTGGATCGTATCTGGTCGGATCCGCCTTCCGCGGCGTCTACTGGAACGGCGATACAACAGGAGACGCGCATGCAAAAAACGACCGCCGGCTGGATCAACGGGTGTATCGCCGTGGCGATCTTTGCGGGTTCGTTGCCCGCGACCCGCGTCGCGGTCGCCGATTTTTCCCCCGTATTCCTGACCTGTGCCCGCGCCAGTATCGCCGCCTTGCTCGGGCTGGCGCTGCTGCTGGCGTTCCGGCAACCGCGGCCGCGCCGCATCGAGCTTCCCGCCCTGGCGGTGACCGCGCTGGGGGTCGTGGTCGGGTTTCCGCTGCTGACCGCCCTGGCGCTGCGGCATGTCACCTCGGCGCATTCCATCGTGTTCGTGGGCATGCTGCCGTTGTGCACGGCGGTCTTTGCCGTGGTGCGCGCCGGCGAACGCCCGCGTCCGCCGTTCTGGGGCTTCTCGTTGGCCGGCGCCTGCAGCGTCGTCGGCTATGCGGCGCTGGGCGGTCTCGATGCCTCGTTGCAGGGCGATCTGCTGATGCTGGCCGCGGTGGTGCTCTGCGGGCTGGGCTATGCGGAGGGCGCGCGGCTGTCGCGCACGCTGGGCGGATGGCAGGTCATCTGCTGGGCGCTGGTGCTGTCGCTACCGGTGATGCTATCGCTGGCCCTGCTGACGCGGCCGGCATCGTTCGGCGATGTGCGGATGCCGGCATGGCTCGGCCTGGGCTATGTTTCGCTGTTCAGCATGTTGATCGGCTTCGTGTTCTGGTACCGCGGCCTGGCGCAGGGCGGCATCGCCGCGGTCGGGCAGTTGCAGTTGTTCCAGCCCTTCATCGGCCTGGGCCTGGCCGCGCTGCTGCTCCACGAAACGGTGAGCTGGACGATGCTGGCGGTGACCCTGGTGGCGGTGGTCTGCGTGGCCGGCGCGAAACAGTACGCCCGCTGAGACCGCACCCCGACCGGCAGGCGCTTGCGCGGCTGCCGGTCACAGCGGGCGTTGTGGGCGGTGATCCCGGCAGCGAGGCTGCCGCCGATCACGCGGCCGAGTGCCTGCAGTCGCTGACGTCGCTGTCGTCGAGGGTGGAGTAGGGGCGGAATGCCGGCACCTTCTGCATCAGCGCGTCCTGCGCGGCGCGCAGCGCGGCGACCTGGTCGCAGATCTTCAGCGCCGCCTGCTTGATCTTGTCGGCCTGCGCCTCGACCTGCTCGCCGATGTGCTCGGTGTCGCCGCTGAGCACGCCGCTGATCGCATCGCCGGCCGCCTTCACCCCCAGCGCCGCGCCGGCCTTGCCGACCTCCAGGCCCTGCTTGCCCACCGCGTCGATCTGGCTGCGGTAGGCCAGCAGCAGGCGCTGTTGCTCGGCGTCCAGCGCGACCGGCTTGCCGTCGATCAACAGCTTGCCGTCGCGGGTGATGGTGGCCGGCGGCTGGCCATCGGCCTTGAGGGTGAGGTCGCCGTTGAGGAAGGTCAGGTGTTGCGCGCCGCCGTGATCGACGACGACACGGTCGTTCGACGTCGCCGAGCGCTGGCAGGCGCCGAGGGAGAGCAGCGCGGCCAGGGCGACGCCGGCCAGGGGCAGGGAACGGTACTGCATGGGCGTGTCCTCGTGCGGAAGGGAAAGGCGCTGGGGAGGATCAGCGCGGTTTGGGCAGGTTGACGCTGCCGCGCACGCCGTGGTGGGTGACGTCGCCGCTGCCGACCTTCTGCACGCTCAGGTTGCCGCCGACGTTGCCCACGTCCAGGTCGCCGGAGCCGACGGTCTGCACCGCGACGCTGCCGCTGACGTCGCGCAGTTGCACGTCGCCGGAGCCGACGTTGTCGACCTGCACGCCGCCGCGCACGCCGTGCACGGTCAAGTCGCCGGAGCCGACCGTGCCGACCTTGACGTCGCCGCCGACCTGGTCGGCCTTGACGTCGCCCGAGCCCAGCGTCGGCAGGGCCACGCTGCCGACATTGCGCAGTTCGATGTCGCCGGAGCCGACCGTGGCGCTGACCGCGCCGCGGATGCCCTGCGCATGCAGGTCGCCGGAGCCGATCTTGGCGTCGAGCGAGGCCACGCCGCTGATCTCGGCGTCGCCGGAGCCCAGTTGCAGCTGCACCGGCAGGTTGGCCGGGATGCTGCCGGCCACGTTGAGGTAGGCGTAGCGATTGCCGACGCTGATGCCGTGGATCTTGCCCTCGTGCTTCAGCGTCACCACCAGGGTGTCGCCGTCGCGGCGCTGGCGCAGGGTCAGCTCCTTGAGCATGTCCGCGTCGGAGGCGCAGGCGCGGCCGCGCAGGGCGTAGTCGCCGCCGCTGGCGCCGCTGAGCTTGAGGTCGTTCTGCTGCACGTCCAGCAGCACCGACTTGACGCCGGCCAGGTCCAGCTTGAGTTCGCGCGGTTCGGAATACTTGCAGTCGTCGGCCATGGCGACGGCCGGCAGCGACAGCAGCGCACACAGGATGAGGGTCTTGCGCATCGGAACACTCCTTACGGAAAAGGGAAGGGAGACGGGTGTGCGATCAGGCTTCGTCGCGCCAGCGGCGCACGTAGATCGCGGCGACGATGAAGGCCACGCCGACGGCGGCGCCGATCCAGATGTCGGGGTCGCGGAACAGCACCCAGCTGTCGCCGAGATGGATCGCATTGACCAGGTCCTGCGGACCGCTGATGTGGGTCTCGGCCACCTGCTCGTTCAGCACCGGACCCCAGCTGCCCGGCAGCACGCTGAGCAGGCCGCGGTAGACCACGGTGTACCAGATCAGCTTGTGGTTGACATTGAGCATCGGCAGGATGCCCATCATGCTGGCGGTCACGCAGCCCAGGATCGGGATCAGCACCGCCCACAGGAACGGCTTGCTGCGCGCCCAGGCCGAGCACAGCATCAGCCAGCCGATCGCCGGCAGCGACCACAGCACCTGCACCGGCAGTGCGGCCAGCACCATCCCGATGATGCGCAGCGGGTGCGATTCGGTGAACACCGCGGTGCTCTGCGGGATGCCGTTGACCGACAGGGTCAGGGCGGTGACCACCCACAGCGCCAGGCCGATCAGCAGGCCGACGCCGATCGCCAGCAGCGGCGCCAGCAGCAGCGCCCAGGCGGCCTTGGACAGCACGGTGCCGGTGTCCGACAGCGGCAGCGACTTCCAGAACAGCACGCTGCGGTCGCGGCGGTCGTCGTACAGCGCGCCCAGCGCGTAGAAGAACACCACGAAGCCGACCACGATGCAGGCCAGGAGTACGCCGGCGAGCATGGTGCCGTCGCCGACCGCGCCGATGATCTGGTGGATGTTCTGGGCATGTGCGTCCAACTCCAGGTCGTTCGCGCGCGCGCCGCCGCCGTTGTTGTGGCCGGCGATGCTGCCGATGATCGACAGCACCGCGTACAGCGTGGCGACGATGCCGCCGGTGATGACCGGCGCCCACAGGAAACCGCCGCGGTGTTCCCAGAACTCGCGCTTGAGCAGCCACTGGAAGGTGGACACGGGAGAGATCGATTTGGCGGGAGCGTTCATGCGTAGGTGCCCTTCATGATGGCGACGAACAGGTCGGCCAGGCCGGGGGTGCGGGTTTCGCCGAGCGCGGCCAGCTGCGCCTGCGGCACGCCGTCGTACAGGAACACCGACTTGCCGAACGGCAGGCCGCGTTCGTCGATCGGCTGCAGCGCGCGCGCCGCCTCGATGCGCTCGGCCGGCACCAGCAGTTCGGTGTAGCGGGTGGCCATGTGCTCCATGTCGGCGCTGAGTACGATGCGGCCGTCGCGGATGAACAGCACGTCGGTGAGGATGTGCTCGATCTCCTCCACCTGGTGGGTGGTGATGACGATGGTCTTCTGCTCGTCGAAGTAGTCTTCCAGCAGGCGCTGGTAGAACTCCTTGCGGTACAGGATGTCCAGGCCCAGGGTCGGCTCGTCCAGCACCAGCAGGCGCGCGTCGATCGCCATCACCAGGGCCAGGTGCAACTGCACGATCATGCCCTTGGACATCTCGCGCACCCGCAGCTTGGGCGAAAGCTTGGTGTTGGCCAGGAAGCGCTCGCACTTGGCGCGATCGAAGCGCGGATGCACGCCGGCGACGAAGTCGATCGCCTCGCGCACCCGCATCCAGCGCGGCAGCACCGCCACGTCGGCGATGAAGCACACCTCGTTCATCAGCGCGTCGCGCTGCTTGCGCGGGTCCATGCCCAGCACGCGCAGTTCGCCTTCCACCGCGGTCAGGCCCAGCACCGCCTTCAATGCGGTGGTCTTGCCGGCGCCGTTGGGGCCGATCAGGCCGACGATGCGGCCGGGCGCGATGGCGAAGGACGCGTCGGCCAGCGCCGGCTTGTGGTTGTAGGTCTTGCGCAACCCCTGCGCGTAGACGACGGATTCGGATGCGACAGCGGCAGTCATGGCGTTTTCCCCGGTGGCAACAAGTCTTGCAGTGTCAGGCCCAGGCGCTGGATGCGTTCCAGCACCAGAGGCCACTCGTCGTTGAGGAAGCGCTGGCGCTCGCTGCCGCGCAGCTTCTGCGCCGCTTCCTCGGTCATGAACATGCCCAGCCCGCGGCGCTTCTCGACCAGGGCCTCGTCGGCCAGTTCCTGGTAGGCGCGCGAGACGGTGATCGGATTGAGCTGGTATTCGGCGGCCACCTGGCGCACCGAGGGCAGGGCGTCGCCGGGCTTGAGGATGCCGTCGAGCATCATCGCGATGACGCGCTCCTTCAGCTGGCGGTAGATCGGAGCGCCGTCGCTCCATTGGATATCGCTCATGGTCAGCTCCGTGGGCGCAAGGTGCGCGCGAAGGAGAAATAAGGCACGGACAGCGAGGCCCGCAGGCGCCGCACCGTCGGGACGGTGGCGGGTGCGGCGCCGGTGGCGCTGTCGTCGTGCGGCGTGCTGGCGCCATAATCCAGCGACCGTCCCTGGTGGCGTTGAGTACCGATCCAGCTCGCGCAGAGCAGGGTGCCGACGATGACCAGGGCCGGAAGACTGCGCTGGAGGCGTTTGCGATTCATCGTGGGACCTGCTCTGGATGAGTGGTGTTGTATTTAACTATAACACCGTTACACGGCATGTCAACACGCGGGATCCCCAACTTCCGACCTGGTCGTGCGCGACTTCCCTTTCTCTCCGACGGTGCCCCATGAAAGTTTCCAAGCGTCTGTTTTTCCTCGCGATCCTGGCCGCTGCCGGCACCGTCGGCAGTGCCTGGGCGGGGTCCTTGCTGAACCAGGACTACCGGCCGCTGGCCGGCAAGGACAAGGTGAACCTGAACAAGACCTACGGCGGCAAGGTGCTGCTGGTGGTCAACACCGCCAGCAAGTGCGGCTACACCCCGCAGTACGACGGCCTGGAGAAGCTGCAGCAGCAGTACGCGGCGCAGGGCTTCAGCGTGCTCGGCTTCCCGTCCAACGACTTCAAGGGCCAAGAGCCGGGCTCGGAGAAGCAGATCCAGGAGTTCTGCACGCTCACCTACGGGGTCAAGTTCCCGATGTTCGAGAAGGTGCATGTGATCGGCGACGACGCGACGCCGCTGTACAAGCAACTGACCCAGGCCACCGGCGTGGCGCCGGGCTGGAACTTCCACAAGTATCTGATCGCCCGCGACGGGCGCGTGGTCGCGCAATTTCCGAGCAAGGTCGCGCCCGACGATCCGGCCTTGCGCAGCGCCATCGAACGCGAACTGAAAGCGCAGCCGGCGTCGCACTGAAAGCGGGTCAACATCTCGGCCGCGCGTGCGACAATGCGGCCTCCGCGCCACCCCGGCGCATCCAGTACACAGTTCACTTCCAGGGAAAGTAGCGAATGAAGATGGGAATGCGCGGCGCCGTGGCGTCGCTGGTGGTGGGGATGGCGATGGTCGCCGGTCATGCGTCGGCGCAGGCGCCGGCGGCCGGCAGCACGGCGACGACGCTGAGCACGGAAAAGCAGAAGGTCAGCTACGCGATCGGCATGGATGTGGCGCGTTCGTTCGAGCCCATCGCCCAGGACATCGACGTCGACGCGCTGCAGCGCGCGATCGAGAACGCCTTCAAGCAGGGCAAGCCGCTGCTGTCCGACGAACAGACCCAGGCCACCGACGCCGCGCTGCGTACGCAGCTGGCGGCGCGCAACGGCCAGCCGGTGCCGGGCATGGCGCCGGGCACGCAGCCGCCGCCGGTGTCCAAGGAGAACGTGGGCCTGATGCTGGGCGACCGTGCGGTCGGTCCGTCGCTGGCGCGGATCCAGAACGACATCGACCTGCCGACGCTGATGGGCGCGGTGCGCACCGTGTTCGCCAAGGGCCAGACCGCGATGACCCAGGAGCAGGCGATGGCCACGCTGCAGGCGTTCGGCGCCGCCAAGCAGGCCGCCGTGGCGACCGAGAACAAGCAGAAGGGCAACGCCTTCCTGGCGCAGAACAAGAACCAGAAGGGCGTGATCACCACGCCGTCCGGCCTGCAGTACATGGTGCTGCGCGAGGGCAGCGGCCAGCGGCCGACGCCCACCAGCAAGGTGCGGGTGAACTACGAAGGCAAGCTGCTCGACGGCACCGTCTTCGACAGCTCCTACAAGAACGGCCAGCCGGCCGAGTTCTCTCTGAATCAGGTCGTGCCGGGCTGGAGCGAAGGCGTGGCGCTGATGCCGGTGGGCTCCAAGTACCGTTTCTGGATTCCTTCCAACCTGGGCTACGGCCCGCAGGGCACGCCGGGCGGCCCGATCGGCCCGGATGCGATGTTGACCTTCGACGTGGAACTGTTGGGCATCCTTCAATAACCGAAAGGAGATTACATGCGCGTAGCGATATTCGGCACCGGCTATGTCGGGCTCGTCACCGGAACCTGTCTGGCCGAAGTCGGCCACCATGTGGTGTGCGTGGACATCGACCAAGCCAAAGTGGATGGGCTCAACAAGGGCGTGGTCCCGATTTACGAGCCTGGCCTCTCGCCGATGGTCAAGGCCAATCACGCCGCACGGAGGCTGTTCTTCACCACCGATGCGGCCAGCGCCATCGCGCATGGGGATATCGTGTTCATCGCCGTCGGCACGCCGCCGGACGAGGACGGTAGCGCAGATCTGCAGTACGTGCTGGCGGTGGCCCGCACCATCGGCCAGCACATCCAGGGGCCGACCGTCGTGGTCAACAAGTCCACGGTCCCGGTCGGCACCGCCGACAAGGTGCGCGCGGCGATCGCCGCCGAGCTGGAGGCGCGCGGCGAGGCGATCGAGTTCGACGTGGTCTCCAACCCGGAGTTCCTGAAGGAAGGCGACGCGGTCGCCGACTGCATGCGCCCGGATCGCATCGTCATCGGCAGCAGCAAGCCCGGCTCGGCCGCGCGCCTGCGCCGCCTGTACGCGCCGTTCAACCGCAACCACGACCGCATCGTGGAAATGGACGTGCGCTCGGCCGAACTGACCAAGTACGCGGCCAACGCGATGCTGGCGACCAAGATCAGTTTCATGAACGAGATCGCCAACATCGCCGAGCGGGTCGGCGCCGACGTGGAAAAGGTGCGCCAGGGCATCGGCTCGGATCCGCGCATCGGCTGGCACTTCATCTACCCGGGCGCCGGTTACGGCGGCTCGTGCTTCCCCAAGGACGTGCAGGCGCTGGCGCGCACCGCGCAGCAGTACGGCCATGCGCCCAGGCTGCTGGATGCGGTGGAAGCGGTCAACGAGGCGCAGAAGGGCCATCTGTACGAACTGATCCAGCGCCACTACGGTGCGGCGCAGTCGCTCAAGGGCAAGACCTTCGCGGTGTGGGGCCTGGCGTTCAAGCCCAACACCGACGACATGCGTGCCGCCTCCAGCCGCCGCCTGCTGGCGCAACTGTGGGAAGCGGGCGCGACGGTCCGCGCCTACGATCCGGAGGCGACCGACGAAGCCAAGCGCATCTTCGGCGAGCGCGCCGACCTGCACTTCTGCAGCGATGCCTTCGACGCGCTGGAAGGCGCCGACGCGCTGGCGGTGGTCACCGAATGGAAGCAGTTCCGCAGCCCGGACTTCACCCGCATGAAGGAACTGATCGGCGATGCGGTGGTGTTCGACGGCCGCAATCTCTACGATCCGCAGGAAATCGAGAGCTTCGGCCTGGCGTATTACGGCATCGGTCGCGGACGTTCGATCCATGCAGCATGATTTTTCCACCCAGGACCGGTTGCTGGAGAACCGCCTGATCGAGCTGGAAACGCGCCTCTCCTTCCAGGAGCAGGCGCTGGCGGAAATGAGCGATGCCCTGGCCGAGGCGCGTATCGAAAGCCAGCGCAACGCCGAACTGCTGCGCCACCTGCTCGAGGATCTGGGCAAGGTGCGCAGTACGCTCTACGCCGATCCGGCCGACGAACCGCCGCCGCCGCATTACTGATTCCCCGAACCGACCGATGCCGTCCCGATGAGCGATACCCTCCGCGAGCAGTTGCTGGGCCTGGGCTTCAAGCCTGCGCCGAAACCCGAACGCAAAGCCCCGCCTGCCGCGCCGCGGCCGCAGGGACGGCCGGGCCAGCGCCCGGCACCGGCCGGGGCGCGCGGCGAGCGCGCTCCCGCTGGCGCGCCCACGCCCGGCAAGCCGGGCGGCGGGCGTGGCCGCCCGCAGGGCAACGGCAAGCCGCACGGCAACGGCAAGCCGCAGGGCGCGGGCGGCCAGTCGGCGCGGCCGCCGCGCAGCCGCGAGGACATCGACCTGGCCAAGGCCTACGCGATCCGCGCCCAGCGCGAGAAGGACGAGCGCATCGAGGCGGAGCGGCAGAAGCAGGAAGAAGCGCGCCTGCGCCGCGAGGCGCGGGCCAAGCTCGACGAATTGCTCAAGGGCCAGGCGCTGAACCAGGCCGAGGCCGACATTGCCCGCCACTTCCCCTATGGCGGCAAGATCAAGCGCATCTACGTCACTGCCGACCAGCTCAAGGCGCTCAACGCCGGCGAACTGGGCGTGCTGCAGCAGAACGGCCGCTACCTGTTGGTGACCAAGGCGCTGCTGGACCAGGCCGAGGCGATCTTCCCGGCGGCGGTGGCGCTGCGGGTGGATCCGAACGCGCCGGCCGAGGAAGATCCCTACGCCGATCCCAAGTACCAGATCCCCGACGACCTGGTCTGGTAAGCGTGGCACTCCCAGGGACGGGTATGCAGGACGCCGGGCGCCTGCGCACGCCGCCGCAAGCCGGCGGCGGCTACCTGCCGTACGTGGACGGGCTGCGCGCGATCGCGGTGCTGGCGGTGATCGCCTACCACCTCGATCCGGCGTGGCTGCCGGGTGGCTTCACCGGCGTGGACATGTTCTTCGTGATCTCCGGCTTCGTGGTCAGCGCCTCGCTGCAACGCCTGCCGGCGGCCGGGCAGTTGGGCGTGTTCGTGCAGTTCTACGCGCGGCGCCTGCGCCGCATCGCGCCGGCGCTGGTGGTGTGCCTGCTGCTCACCGGGCTGGCCAGCGGGCTGTTCATTCCCGAGTCCTGGCTCAGCGAAACCAGCGCCAAGACCGGGCGCATGGCCTTCGTCGGCCTCAGCAACTGGGTGCTGGCCGCGACCGGCAACGATTACTTCTCGCCCAAGGCCGAGTTCAATCCGTACACCCACACCTGGTCGCTGGGCGTGGAAGAGCAGTTCTATCTGCTGTTCCCGCTGCTGTTCCTGGCCTGGAACCGCGGCGGCCGCGGCCGGTTGTGGTCGACGCTGCTGGTGGCGCTGGCCTCGGCCGCCTCGCTGGCGTTCGCCTGGCTGCGCAGCCGCGATGCCGGCGAGGCCGCGGCGGCGTTCTATCTGACCACCGCGCGGTTCTGGCAACTCGGCAGCGGCGTGCTGCTGTACCAGGTGCTGGCGCTGCGCGGACACTTTGACGCCGGTACCCAGGCGCCGCCGCCGGGCGCCTGGACCTGGCGCTCGCCGCTGCTGGCGCTGGCGCTGGGCTCGGTCGCGGTCGGCCTGTGGCGCGCGCGTCCGGGCCACTCGCCGTGGCCGGACGGCGTGTGGCCGGTGCTGGGCACGCTCGGCCTGCTGGCGCTGCTGCATGGCGCACCGGCCGGCTGGACCCGCCGCGCGCTGGCGCACCGCGTGCCGGTGGCGATCGGCCGCGTGTCGTACTCGCTGTACCTGTGGCATTGGCCGGTGTTCGTGCTGTTCCGCTGGACCGTCGGCCTGGAATCGGCGCCGGCCAGGGTCGCCGCGCTGCTGCTGGTGGTCGGGCTGGCGCTGGCCTCGTACCGCTGGGTGGAGCTGCCGTGGCGGCACGGCCGCATCGGCCGCGCGCGGACGCCGGCGCGCACCATCGCGGCCGGGCTGGGGCTGGTGCTGCTCGCCGCCGGTACCCATGCGCTGCTGCAGAACGCCCAGCGCTACTACGGGCTGAGCACGGTCAGCCGGCATCCGCTGGATTGGTACGCCTACGCCAAGGGCCTGCGCCGGGAGTTCCCCCAGTGCGCGCTGCAGACCAGCCAGGTGCCGGTGCAGGTGGGCAGCGCCAAGCTGTTCGCGCGCGGGGCCTGCACGCTGCACAACCGCGACGGCGGCCAGTTGTTCGTTGCCGGCGACTCGCATGCGCTGGCCTACAACGAACTGCTGCGGCGCTTCGCGCTGCAGAGCGGGGTGCCGGTGCGCCTGTACGGCGTCGGCGGTTGCCCGATCGTCGGGCTGCAGGCCTGGCAGGCGAGCAATCCCGGCTGCCAGGCCTACGAGCGCAGCACCCTGGCCGACGTCACCGCGCACGCGCGCGACGGCGATGTGCTGTTCCTGCCCGCCCTGCGGGTGCTGCGCCTGGCCGAGCAGGACCGCGTGTTCGACGAGAACGCGGTGATGGCCGAGCAGGAGGGCACCGCGGCGCAGGCCGCGCGCGCGGCGGGCGAGGACGCGGCGGTGGCGCTGCTGCAGCCGTTGGCGCAACGCGGCGTACGGATCGTTTTCGAGGCGCCCAAGCCGGTGCTGCGCGCGCCGCCGTATCGGTGTTCGGACTGGTTCAACCGCGGCAATCCGATCTGCGCGCACGGCATTTCGATCCCGCGCGCGACGATGGAGCGCTACCGCGCGCCGGTGTTGCAGAGCCTGCAGCGCATCGCCGCGCGCCTGCCGCATGCCTCGGTGTGGGACCCGTTGCCGCTGCTGTGCGATGCGCAGCAATGCACCGGCCGCCGCGACGGACGCCCGCTGTTCTTCGATGCCGATCACCTCA
Organism: Xanthomonas sp. NCPPB 901; assembly: GCF_056725085.1. Lineage (NCBI taxonomy): Bacteria > Pseudomonadati > Pseudomonadota > Gammaproteobacteria > Lysobacterales > Lysobacteraceae > Xanthomonas > Xanthomonas sp. NCPPB 901. Next base: position 2,214,704 of record NZ_CM161511.1, read on the forward strand.
GCGGCTATGGCAACCGCGTGCTGCTGCCGGGCTTCACATCGCACTTCGCGGCGACCCAGGCACACTCGCCGCCCGCGCCTTGAGGCGCAGCCCTTCATTTCCCGCAGCGCAAGGAGTTCGCGCATGCTTGTTCCGTGTTCTACCGCGCCGCGTCCGTCGCATCCATTGCGGCCAATGGAGGCCTCCGTCGTCACCGGTCGTTGCCGACGCGGGGCGGCCGTCCTGATGCGCGGCGCGCTGCTGCTGGCCGTCCAGGCCGGCACCAGTGGGGTGGCCTGCGCCGAGGACGCGCCGGCGTTCGACCGGCCCGGCATCGGTTTCGCCTCAAGCACTCTGGAGCGCGGCCAGGTGGCCTGGGAGCAGGCGTTCTTCGATGGCAGCTACGACCGCGCGGGCGAGGTGCGCAGCACCGAGTACGTCGCCAACAGCCGGCTGCGGATCGGCCTGAGCGCGCGCACCGAATTGCAAATGGCGATTGACAGCCAGGTGTGGCAACGCGTGCGCGGCGGCGGGCAGGACCGGCGCGGGCACAGCGGCGGCGACGCCAGCCTCGGCCTGAAGCAGGCGCTGCCGAGCGCCAGCGACGGCTTCACCTGGGCGCTGCTCGGCAGCGCCAGCCGGCCGGTCGGGCGCGCGCCGTACGGCGATGCCGGCCACCGCTACGACCTGGGCATGAGTGCCGGCTGGGACCTGCCCGAGGGGCGCAGCCTGGCGCTGTACGGCAACCTCAGCGACAGCGAGGATGGCTTCGGCTGGAGCGTCTCGCCGAGCTACACCTTCTATGCCGGCGATACGCTGAGCGCCTACGTCGAGGCCGGGATCGGCGGCGGCGAGGACGAGATGCGCGCGCTCGGCAGCGGCGTCACCTGGCTGTTCGCCGAGCGCGTGCAACTGGACCTGTCGGTGCTGCGCGGCCTGTCGGCGCAGACCCCGGACTGGCAGGGCGGCTTCGGTATTTCGGTGTTGCTGCGCTGAGCCGACGCGCTCACTCGCTGGCGGCGCGCCCGTCGTTCGGCGGCAGCACCTCGGGCACGTGCGTGTCGTACTGGTGCAGCACTTCCGCGAACCCATGGCGCGGTTGCCAGCCCAGCGCGTCCAGCGCCCGCTGCGGCGAATAGACGCGGTCGATCCGTTCCGGCAGCGCCCAGCCGCGTTGCGCGAATGCCGCCACCAGCGCCGGGGCGCGACGTTGCAGGACCGCCGGTGCCGCGCGGTGCAGTTCGGCGCAATCCTCGCGCTGGAACGGCGTGGTGCCGGAAATCACGAACGTCGCGCTCGCCGGCCCGGCATGCCGCAACGCCGCGACGTGGGCCTCGGCGACGTCGCGCGCGTCGATGCCGCGATGCAGGCGGAATGCGGCCATCACGTTGACCGGCTCCGGGAAGCAGCGCGACATGCGCAGGATGCGCACGCTCGGTCCGCCCTGTCCGGCGGCCTCGCACAGCAGCGCCTCGGCCTCCAGCTTGGTGTGGTGGTAGATGGTCTGCGGCTGTGGCGTCAGTGTCTCGTCGACCCAGGCGGCGGTGCCGTCGGGCGTGGCCGCGCTGCCATACAGCGCGGTGGTGCTGGTGAAGACGAGGCGGCGCACGCCGGCCGCCGCGGCGGCATCCAGCACGCGGCGAGTGCCGTCGACGTTGACCTGGCGGAAGCGCGCCGCCGGCACGTGCGCGACATGCGGCGCATGCAGCGCGGCGGTGTGGATCACCGCGTCGGCGCCCTGCAGCGCCCGCGCCAGCAGCGCGGCATCGTCGAGGTCGCCGACCCAGTCGGCGGTGGAGCAGGGCGTCCGGTCGAAGCCGCTGACGCGGTGCTCGCGCGCGAGCCGGATATGGATCGCGCGGCCGACCCGGCCGGCACTGCCGGTGACGACGATCTTCAGCGGCGACGCGATGGGCATGGGCATTGGCGATGGCTCGAAGGCGGGTGGGGGCGATATAGACGATGCTGCGCGCACCGGCGGCCGGTCCCGGCTCACTCCGGATCGTAGTCCAGGTTCGAGGCCAGCCAGCGCTCGGCCTGTTGCAGCGACACGCCCTTGCGCCGCGCGTAGTCGGCGAGCTGGTCCTTGCCCAGCCGGCCGACCACGAAGTACTGGCTCTGCGGGTGGCTGAAGTAGTAGCCGGACACCGCTGCGGTCGGCAGCATCGCGAAGCTCTCGGTCAGCGACATGCCGGCGTTGCGTCCGGCGTCGAGCAGGGCGAACAGGGTCTGCTTCTCGCTGTGGTCGGGGCAGGCCGGATAGCCAGGGGCCGGGCGGATGCCACGGTAGCGCTCGGCGATCAGCGCCTCGTTGTCCAGCGCCTCGTCGCCAACGTAGCCCCAGAACTCGGTGCGCACGCGCTGGTGCAGGCGCTCGGCCAGCGCCTCGGCCAGGCGGTCGGCCAGGGCCTTGAGCAGGATCGCGTTGTAGTCGTCGTGCGCCGCCTCGAAGCGCGCCACGTGCGGCTCGATGCCGATGCCGGCGGTGACCGCGAACGCGCCGATCCAGTCCTGCTTGCCGCTGTCGCGCGGGGCGATGAAGTCGGCCAGGCAGAAGTCCGGGCGCTCTGCGGGTTTGTCGACCTGTTGTCGCAGGAAATGCAGGGAATGGGGAATGGAGAATCGGGAATGGTCGAGCGGCGCAGTCCCGCCTGACGATTCCCCATTCCCGTCTCCCGATTCCCGGTCCGTCAGGACCACAACGTCATCGCCCACCGACTGCGCCGGCCACAGCCCGAACACGGCCTTGGCGGTCAGCCATTTCTCCTCGACGATCCGCTGCAGCATCGCCCGCGCGTCCTGGTACAGCTCGCTGGCCTGCTGGCCGACGATCTCGTCGGTGAGGATCGCCGGGAACTTGCCGGCCAGTTCCCAGGCCTGGAAGAACGGGGTCCAGTCGATCAGTGGGACCAGGTCGTCCAGCGGGTAGTCGTCGAACACGTGCAGGCCGGGCTGCTTGGGCGCCGGCGGGGTGTAGGCGTCCCAGCCGCCGTCGAAGCGCTGCCCGCGGGCGTGCGCCAGCGACACCAGGCGCTTGGCGTCGCCGCGGTTCTTGTGGCGCTGGCGGATCTCGGCGTAGTCGGCGTCGTTGGCGGCGACGAAGGCCGCGCGCAGTTCGCGCGAGATCAGCGACTGCGCTACGCCGACCGCGCGCGAGGCGTCCTTGACCCAGACCGTCGGCGCCGCGTAATGCGGGTCGATCTTCAGCGCGGTGTGCGCGCGCGAGGTGGTGGCGCCGCCGATCAGCAGCGGCATCGAGAAGCCCTGCCGCTGCATCTCGCGGGCGACGTGGGTCATTTCTTCCAGCGACGGGGTGATCAGCCCGGACAGGCCGATGATGTCGGCGTTCTCGGCGCGGGCGCGGTCGAGGATGGTCTGGGTCGGCACCATCACCCCCAGGTCGATCACGTCGAAGTTGTTGCAGGCCAGGACCACGCCGACGATGTTCTTGCCGATGTCGTGCACGTCGCCCTTGACCGTGGCCATGATGATCTTGCCGTTGGACTTGCCGGTGTCGCCGCTGCGCAGCTTCTCCGCCTCGATGTAGGGCAGCAGGTAGGCCACCGCCTTCTTCATCACCCGCGCCGACTTCACCACCTGCGGCAGGAACATCTTGCCGGCGCCGAACAGGTCGCCGACCACGTTCATGCCGTCCATCAACGGGCCTTCGATCACGTCCAGCGGCCGCGTGGCCTGCTGCCGCGCCTCCTCGGTGTCGGTCTCGACGAACTCGTCGATGCCATGCACCAACGCATGGCTCAACCGCTCGCGCACCGTCTTCTCGCGCCATGCCAGCTTTTCCCGATTCCCGATTCCCGATTCCCGATTACCCGCTTTTTTGTAGCGCTCGGCGATCTCCAGCAGGCGTTCGGTGGCGTCGCGGCGGCGGTTGAGGATCACGTCCTCCACGCGCTCGCGCAGTTCCGCATCCAGCTCGTCGTAGATCGGCATGCCGCCGGCGTTGACGATGCCCATGTCCATGCCTGCGGCGATGGCGTGGTACAGGAACACCGAATGGATCGCCTGGCGCACGGTCTCGTTGCCGCGGAACGAGAACGACACGTTGGACACACCGCCGGAGACGTGGCAGTGCGGCAGGCTGCGCTTGATCTCGCGGGTGGCCTCGATGAAGTCGACCGCGTAGTTGTCGTGCTCCTCGATGCCGGTGGCCACCGCGAAGATGTTCGGGTCGAAGATGATGTCTTCCGGCGGGAACCCGACCTGCTCGGTGAGGATGCGGTAGGCGCGGGTGCAGATCTCCACCTTGCGCGCGCAGGTATCGGCCTGGCCGACCTCGTCGAAGGCCATCACCACCGCCGCGGCGCCGTAGCGCAGTACCTTGCGCGCCTGTTCGACGAACGGCGCCTCGCCTTCCTTGAGCGAGATCGAGTTGACCACGCTCTTGCCCTGCAGGCACTTCAGGCCGGCCTCGATCACGCTCCACTTGGAGGAGTCGACCATGATCGGAATGCGCGCGATGTCCGGCTCGGACATGATCAGGTTGAGAAAGCGCACCATCGCCTTCTCCGAGTCGATCAGGCCCTCGTCCATGTTGACGTCAAGGATCTGCGCGCCGTTGGCGACCTGTTGGCGCGCCACCTCCACCGCTTCCTCGTAGCGCTCTTCCTTGATCAGCTTGCGGAACTGCGCGCTGCCGGTGACGTTGGTGCGCTCGCCGACGTTGACGAACAGCAGGTCCGGGGTCAGCAGCAACGGCTCCAGGCCGGACAGGCGGGTGTAGCGGGCGGAGGACATGATCAGCGTTCCGAAAACGGGGACGTGCAGGCAGGCACGCAGACGGCGATGCGCACGGTGGTACAGGCGGCGGGGGCGGGCGTACGCGGTACGGCCATCTCAGGCGGCCTGCGCCGACGCCGCCAGCGGCACGCGCGGCGGCAGTCCGCGCACCGCCTCGGCGATGGCGCGGATATGCGCCGGGGTGGTGCCGCAGCAGCCGCCGACCAGGTTCAGCAGCCCGGATGCGGCGAACTCGCGCAGCGTCGCGGCCATTTCCTCGGGGGTTTCGTCGTACTCGCCGAAGGCGTTGGGCAGGCCGGCATTGGGGTGCGCGCTGACGTAGCCGTCGGCGATCCGTGCCAGGGTCTCCACGTGCGGCCGCAGGTCCTTGGCGCCGAGCGCGCAGTTCAGCCCGACCGACAGCGGCCGCCCGTGCGCGACCGAGGCGTAGAACGCCTCGGCGGTCTGCCCGGACAGGGTGCGGCCGGAGGCGTCGGTGATGGTGCCGGAGATCATCACCGGCAGGCGCCCGCCGCGCGCGTCGAACACCTCCTCGATCGCGTACAGCGCGGCCTTGGCGTTGAGCGTGTCGAAGATGGTCTCCACCATCAGCGTGTCGGCGCCGCCGTCGATCAGGCCGTCGATGGCCTCGCGGTAGGTGGCGCGCAGTTCGTCGAAGCTGGTGTTGCGGAAGCCGGGGTCGTTGACGTCCGGGCTGATCGAGGCGGTGCGGCTGGTCGGGCCGAGCACGCCGATCACGAACCGAGGCTGGTCCGGCGTCAGTGCCTCGACCGCGTCGCAGCAGGCGCGCGCGACCTGCGCGCCGGCCTTGTTGAGCTCGTAGACCAGGTGTTCCAGGTGGTAGTCGGCCTGGCTGATCGCCGTGGCGTTGAAGGTGTTGGTCTCGAGCAGGTCGGCACCGGCGTCGAGGTAGGCGCGATGGATCTCGGCGATCACCTCCGGCCGGGTCAGCAGCAACAGGTCGTTGTTGCCCTTCAGGTCGTGGCCCTGCGGCGCGTGGTCGCAGCCGGGGCCGTGCACGTGGCCGGCCTCCTGCGCGCTGTCGTAACCGTTGGCGAAACGCGCGCCGCGGTAGTCGTCCTCCTGCAGCCCATGGCGCTGGATCATCGTGCCCATCGCCCCGTCGATGATCAGGATGCGCTCGGACAGGGCCTGCAGCAGCGATTCGGCGCGCTGAGGGTGGAGCCATTGGGAGGCCGGGAGTGGGGAATGGGGAATGGGGAATGGGGGAGGAGCGATGGTGCTCATGCGACATCTCCTGCGGCCGCCTTGGCCTTGGCGGTTGCTTTTTCGATTCCCGACTCCCCATTCCCGATTCCCGGCTTCCCCGCAATCAACGAAATCACCTCGAAATGCGGCGGGCGCTTCTCGCGGGTCACGGTCTCCAGGCTGGACACCTCCAGCCCGGCCTTGCCCACGAACTTGCGCAGTTCCTTGGCCGAGAACCCCAGGTTGACGTGGCCGTAGGCCTGCACCGCGGCCTTGTGCTCGTGGCGCGCCAGGCTGCACAGCAGCAGGCGCCCGCCCGGGCGCAGCACCCGTGCCGATTCGCACACCGCCTGCGCCGGCTTGGTGGCGTAGGTCAGGGCGTGCATCATCACCACCAGGTCGAAGCTGGCGTCGGCGAAGGGCAGGGCGTGCATGTCGCCCTCGCGCACTTCCACGTTGCCGAGCCGGCGCAGGCGTTCGCTGGCCGCGGCCACCACCCGCGCGCTGGTGTCGATGCAGACGTAGCGGCGCGCGTGCGGCGCCACCAGTTCGGCCAGCACGCCGTCGCCGGAGGCGATGTCGAGCACGTCGCCGGTCTCCAGCAGCGGCAGGGCGGTGCGCGCCAGCGCTTCCCAGGTGCGGCCCGGGGAATAGTGGCGTTCCATGTCGCCGGCCACCGAGTCGGCCCAGTTCTGGTCGGCGGCGCGGTTGGCCAGCACCGCGGCCACGCGCTCGGCGTCCTGGCGCAGCAGCGGATCGTCGCTGCCGGTGCTCAGCGCCAGCCACAATGCGCGCTGGGCCGGGTCCAGCAGGGCCTCGTCGAAGCGATAATAGGCGGACACGCCGGCACGGCGGTCGCGCACCAGCCCGGCCTCCTTGAGCTTGGCCAGGTGGGTCGAGACGCGCGGCTGCGCCAGGCGGGTGATCGCCGACAGCTCGGCCACGGTCAGTTCTTCCTGCTCCAGCAGCGCCAGCAGGCGCACGCGGGTGGCGTCGGCGAAGACCTTCAGCCGGGACGACCAGTCCTCCAGATCCATAAATATCTTCCTATCGCGATATAGAGATATTTTGGTCCGCGCGGCGGTCCCGGTCAAGTTGCACACGCCGGCGTATGGTTGGCGCGGCTACAATGGCCGCACCAACAAGCCCGGGAGGGGTTCGACGTGGATTTCAGCTTTACCGAAGAGCAATTGATGATCCAGGACGTGGCGCGGCGCATCGCCCAGGAGCGGATCGCTCCCAGCGCCGAGCAGCACGACCGTACCGGCGAGTTCCCGCTGGAGAACATCCGCCTGCTGGGCGAGAACGGGCTGATGGGCATCGAGGTGCCCGAGGAGTACGGCGGCGCCGGCATGGACCCGATCGCCTACGTGCTGGCGATGGTCGAGATCGCCGCCGGCGATGCGGCGCATTCGACCATCATGTCGGTCAACAACTCGCTGTTTTGCGTCGGCATCCTCAAGAACGGCAACGAGGCGCAGAAGCAACAGTACGTGCGCGCCATCGCCGAGGGCCGCGAGATCGGCGCCTTCGCCCTGACCGAGCCGCAGTCCGGTTCCGACGCCACCGCGATGCGGTGCCGCGCGGTGCGTCAGGACGACGGCAGCTTCGTCATCAACGGCAAGAAGAGCTGGATCACCTCCGGCCCGGTCGCCAAGTACATCGTGCTGTTCGCGATGAGCGAGCCGGACAAGGGCGCGCGCGGCATCACCGCCTTCGTGATCGACACCGACAAGCCGGGCTTCCACCGCGGCAAGACCGAGCCCAAGCTGGGCATCCGCGCCTCGGCCACCTGCGAGATCGAGTTCCAGGACTACGTGGCCAGCGCCGACGAGGTGCTGGGCACCCCGGGCGAGGGCTTCAAGATCGCGATGAGCGTGCTCGACGCCGGCCGCATCGGCATCGCCTCGCAGGCGATCGGCCTGGCCCGCGCCGCCTACGAGGCCACCCTGGCCTACGTGAAGGAGCGCAAGGCGTTCGGCGCGCCGATCGGCGCGTTCCAGATGACCCAGGCCAAGATCGCCGACATGAAGTGCAAGCTGGATGCGGCGCTGCTGCTGACCTTGCGCGCGGCCTGGCTGAAGGGGCAGGGCCAGCGCTTCACCACCGAGGCCTCGGTCGCCAAGCTGACCGCCTCCGAGGCGGCGATGTGGATCACCCACCAGGCGGTGCAGATCCACGGCGGCATGGGCTACTCCAAGGAGATGCCGCTGGAGCGTTATTTCCGCGATGCCAAGATCACCGAGATCTACGAGGGCACCTCGGAGATCCAGCGCCTGGTGATCGCCCGTAACGAGACGGGATTGCGGTGAGGCCGGGAGTCGGGATCGGGGATTAGCCGGTTCCTGAATCGGCTGAGGAATCACGAAGAAGCGGCCGCAAGGCCGCTTTTTCTTTTTGTGGAAAAAGGGGTGAGCGGCATTCGGGCTGCAATGCGTCGGGACTGAAGTCCCTCCCACAAGGAGCGCTCGGCCTTCAAAGAGCGCTCCGTCTTGCGCCGGGTTTTGGACCGCGCTTCCCGACTAGATTCCCGGACAACAAAAAGCGGCCTTGCGGCCGCTTCTTGTTTTGCCTCTACAGGGCGGAAGGATCAGGACCGGGAGGGATCCGTTCACGCATCCCCACTCCCGAATCCCCACTCCCGGCCCCTCACCGATCCGGCTGATGCCGCGCCAGGCCGGCTTCCTGCATCTGCGTGAACTCCTTCGACGGTTCGTCCAGCTTGTCGCCGAGCATGCGCCGCACCATCACGAAGAACAGCGGGATGAACAGCACGCCCAGCACGGTGGCGAACAGCATGCCGCCGATTACGCCGGTACCGATGGCGTGGCGGGCGTTGGCGCCGGCGCCGGTGGAGATCGCCATCGGCAGCACGCCGAGGATGAACGCGAACGAGGTCATCAGGATCGGGCGGAAGCGCAGGTGCGCCGCCTCGGCCGCGGCCTCGCGCAGGGTCTTGCCCATCGCCCGCTGTTCCACCGCGAACTCGACGATCAGAATCGCGTTCTTGGCGGCCAGGCCGATCACCGTGATCAGGCCGATCTTGAAGTAGATGTCGTTGGGCAGGCCGCGCAGCAGCGAGAACGCCACCGCGCCGAGCACGCCGATCGGTACCACCAGCAGCACCGACACCGGGATCGACCAGCTCTCGTACAGCGCCGCCAGGCACAGGAACACCACCACGATCGACAGCACCAGCAGCAGCGTGGCGGTGTTGCCGGCGATGATCTCCTGGTACGACATGCCGCTCCAGTCGAAGCCGAAGCCCGGCGGCAGGTCGTTGTTGACGATGTTCTCCATCGCGCTCATCGCCTGGCCGGAGCTGCCGCCCGGGGCCGGGTTGCCGACGATGTTGACCGCCGAGTAGCCGTTGTAGCGGCTCAGCGACGGCGAGCTGTAGATCCAGTCCGAACTCACCACCGTGCTCAGCGGGATCATCTGCGGCAGCCCGCTGCTGTCGGTGGCGGTGCTGCTGGGCACGTAGAAGTTGCGCAGCGACTCCGGACCTGTGCGGAACGGTGCGTCGGCCTGCATGTTGACGCGCTTGATGCGGCCTTCGTAGAAGAAGTCGTTGACGTACACCGGCGCCAGCATCAGCTGGATCGACTGGTAGATGTCGTTGACCGACAGGCCCATCGACTGCGCCTGCACGCGGTCCACCTTCAGCTGCAGCTGCGGCGAGTTCTCCAGGCCGTTCGGGCGCACCCCGGCGAGGGCGTCCTGGCGCTGGGCGGCCTTGCCGAGCACGATGTTGCGCGCCTGCAGCAGGGCTTCCTCGCCCTGGCCGGTGCGGTCCTGCAGCCACATGTCGAAGCCGCCGAACTGGCCCAGGCCCTGCACGGTCGGCAGGTTGACCACGAAGATCTGCGCGTCCTTGATCCCGTAGAACATCCCGTTTAACTGCTGGATCAGGTCGCCGGCGGCGATGTCGCGCTCTTCCCAGGGCTTGAGCCGGATGAAGCCCATGCCCACGTTCTCGCCGCGGCCCAGGAAGCTGAAGCCGGCCACCTGCAGCATGCCTTCAACCGCCTTCTGCTGCTGCAGCACGCCGCGCATCTGCGCGAACACCTCGTTGGTGCGGGTCTTGGTCGCACCCGGCGGCAGCTGCACGATCGCCAGCGCGAAGCCCTGGTCCTCTTCCGGCAGGAAGCTGCCCGGCATGCGCGTGAACAGGAACCCGCACAGCACCAACAGCAGGGCGAACACCGCCATCCAGCGCGGCGCGCGGCGGATGGTATTGCCGACCGCGCCGACGTAACGGTGCGCCAGCTTGTCGTAGTACTTGTTGAAGGTGCGGTAGACCCAGTTCGGGTTGTCGTTGTGGGTCGGCTTGAGGAACGCCGCGCACAGCGCCGGGGTGAAGCTCAGCGCCAGGAACGCCGAGAACCCCATCGACATGGCGATGGTGATCGCGAACTGCTTGTAGATCGCGCCGGCGGCGCCGGGCTGCATCGCCGAGGGGATGAACACCGCCGCCAGCACCACGGTGATGGCCACCACCGCGCCGGTGATCTGGGTCATCGCCTTGTGCGTGGCCGCCTTCGGCGCCAGGTGCTCCTCGGACATGATGCGTTCGACGTTCTCGATCACCACGATCGCGTCGTCGACCACGATGCCGATCGCCAGCACCATCGCGAACAGGGTCAGCTGGTTGATGGTGAAGCCGATGGCCCACATGCCCAGGAAGGTGCCCAGCAGCGCCACCGGGATCACCAGGGTGGGGATGATGGTGGCGCGGAAGTTCTGCAGGAACACCAGCATCACCAGGAACACCAGCACGATCGCCTCGGCCAGGGTCTTGACCACTTCCTCGATCGAGATCTTGACGAAGGTGGTGCTCTCGTACGGGGTGAACCAGGTGACGCCCTGCGGGAAGCTCGGCTGCAGCTCGTCCATCTTGGCCTTGACCGCCTCGGACACGCTCAGCGCATTGGCGCCGGGCAGCAGCTGGATCGCGAAGGCGCCGGTCGGCTTGCCGTTGTACTGGGTGTCGAAACCGAAGTTGGTCGGGCCGAACGCGACCCGGGCCACGTCCTTTAGCCGCACCACGGTGCCGTTGCTGTCGGCGCGCAGGATGATGTTCTCGAACTGCTCGGGCGAGGTGAAGCGGCCCTCGGCGCTGACCGTGGCGGTGAACGACTGGCCCTGCGGCGCCGGGTCCGAGCCGAGCGAGCCGGCGGCGAACTGCACGTTCTGCGCGCCGATCGCGCTGTACACCTGGCTGGCGGACATGTGGTAACCCTGCAGCTTCTGCGGGTTGAGCCAGATGTCCATGGCGTACTCGGCGCCGAACTGCTGGGTGCTGCCGACGCCGGGCACGCGCGAGATCTGCTCCAGCACGCGCGAGCCGACGATGTCGTTGAGCGCGTCGCGGTCGATCGACGGGTTGTCCGAGCGCAGCGCGATCACGCTGAGGAAGCCGGCGTTGGCCTTGGCCACCACCACGCCCTGCGCGGTCACTTCCGACGGCAGGCGCGGGGTCGCCAGCGACACCTTGTTCTGCACCTGCACCTGGGCGATGTCCGGATCGGTACCGGTTTCGAAGGTCAGGGTGATGGTGGCGCTGCCGCTGGAGGACGACGACGAGCTGAAGTACAGCAGGTGGTCGATGCCGGTGAGCTGCTGCTCGATCACCTGGGTGACCGAGCGTTCGGTGGTGCTGGCGCTGGCGCCGGGATAGGTGGCGGTGACGGTGACCTGGGGCGGGGCGATCGAGGGGTAGGACTCGACGCCGAGATTGAGGATGGCGATCACGCCGCTGAGCGAGATCAGGATCGCCACCACCCAGGCAAAGACCGGGTGTTCGATGAAGAACTTAGGCATGGGGGGAGTCCGTTACTGCTTCGGCTGGTCGGAATGCGAGGCGGCGTCCGGCGCGTCGCCGTGCGCTGCGCCCTGCGCCGGGGCGGCGCCCTTGGCCGGCGCCGCGGCGCCTTGGGCGCCCTGGCCGGGAGCCGCGCCGGGGCCCTGGCCCTGCGCGGCGGCATTGGGATCCCACGGCTTGGCCACTGCCGGTGCGCCTTCCTTGACCTTGGGCAGGCCGCTGACCACGATCTGGTCGCCGCTCTGCAGGCCGCCGCTGACGATCCACTTGTCGCCCTGCTGGCCGACCGTGGTCAGGTCCTTGCGCAGCACCTTGCCGTCCTTGCCGACGACCATGGCGTAGGCGCCCTTGGCGTCACGCAGCACCGCGGCCTGCGGGATCAGGTAGACCCCCTTGCGCTCGCCCAGGTTGGCCGCGAAGCTGACGAAGGCGCCGGGCAGCAGCACCCGGTCCGGGTTCGGCAGCAGCGCGCGCAGCGTCACCGAGCCGGTGCTCGGGTCGACCGTGGCGCCGGAGAAGTCCAGGGTGCCGGCATGCGCGTAGGTGCTGCCGTCGCCGAGCTTGATCTGCACGGTGGACTTGTCCTCGGGGTTGAGGGCGACGTTGCCTTCGGTCTGCGCCTGGCGCAACTGCGCCAGTTCGTCGGCGCTCATCGAGAAGTTCACGTAGAGCGGGTCCATCTGGTCGATCGTGGTCAGCAGCGTGGCGTCGCCCTGGCCGACCAAGGCGCCCTCGGTGACCTGCTGCTTGCCGGCGCGGCCGGCGATCGGCGCGGTGACGGTGGCGTAGCCGAGGTTGATGCGCGCGGTTTCGACCGCCGCGCGGGCCTGCTGCACGGCGGCGGCGGAACTGCGCTCGGTGGCTTCGGCGCTGTCCAGGTCGGACTTGGACACGTAGGCCTGCGGCGCCAGGCTGCGCGCACGGGCGGCGGCGGCCTTGGCGTTGACGTAGGTGGCTTCGGCCGCGGCCAGCTGGCCCTGCGCCGAGGCCAGCGTCGCCCGCAGCGGCGCCGGGTCGATCTGGAACAGCGGCTGGCCTTCCTTGACGTCGGTGCCTTCGGTGTACAGGCGCTTTTCCAGCACGCCGGCCACGCGGGCTCGGACGTCGGCGCTGCGGAACGCGGACAGGCGGCCGACCAGTTCGCGCTGCAGCGGCACGGTCTGCGGCTGTGCCTGCAGCACGCCCACTTCCGGCGGCGGCATGGCCTGCTGCTGATCCTGTTTCTTGCAGGACGCCAACACCACCACGACGGCGCAGGCCAGGGCGAGAGAACGCAACGGGGAGGTCATCGGGTGGTACTCCGGTCTGGTTTTGTAGAAGAAAGAGAAGGCGCGGCGAACGCGCGCAGGAAGCCGTCCACGGCGAACTCGGCCCAGGCGCGCTGCGCGGCACGGTCGCCGCGATGCGCGCTGTGGAAGCGCTGACGCTCGAAATCCATGCCCACGATCATGCTCAACAGCAGCTCGGCCATGAAGTGCGGATCGTCATGCCGCAGCTGGCCGCGGGCGGTGGCGCCGCGCAGGCAGTCGCTGAGGCAGTGCAGCAGGCGTTCCACGCTGTCGCGGAACATGGCCCGCGACAACTCGGGAAAATGCCGGGACTCGGCGGCGATCAGCTGGGTGCTCTGCACCACGCGTGGCTCGGACAACTGCTCCAGGTACTCGCAGGCGAACCGCAGCAGGCTCGCGCGCAGGTCGTCCTGCGCCGGCTCCAGGTGCGCGGTGGCCAGGTCCAGGTGGTCCTGCAGCGCCCGCTGCAGCAGGTCCTGCTTGCTGCGGTAGCGGCTGTACAGGGTCTGCTTGGAGCAGCCGGCGCGTGCCGCCACCGCCTCCATGCTCAGGCCCATGCCTTCTTCGGCCAGCAGGTCGCGCACGGCGGCGTACACGCGCTGGTCGCGCGCCTGGCGCTGCGCGACAGAGGCGAGGGGGGTGCTCATTGATTGTGGACTATACCGTCCAGTTTAGAATTAGAACAGCCTTGACACCGGGGCGTTCTTGTTGACAACGGCCGGTGCCGGGAAAGCATGGTGACCGCGGCGTGAAGGCGATGTTGTAGACACTTTGCGCGATCTGGCGCGTCGTCTCCGGCATGTCGTCGGTTTGCGATGCAGCAAGGTAGTTGAACGGCGCACCGGTACAATTCGCGCTTTCCCATCGAGCATCGTTGCTGCTCTCCGTCATGAAACTCAAACACGCCGCTTCCCGTTCCAAATCCACGGCCGCCGCCCGCAGCTCCGCGACCCCTTCCGCCCCCAAGTCGGCCACGTCGTCGGCCAAGACGCCTGCCAAGCGCAAGGCGGCGGCCAAGCCCGCCGCTCCGCGCAAGGCGGCGGTGGTGGCCAAGCCGGCCGCGGCCGTCCCGGCCACCGCCAAGGTGATCGATGCGGCGCCGGCCGCCAGCGGTTTCAGCCTGGCGCCGGTGTTCGCGGCGCTGCGCAAGCGCTATCCGGGCGGTCGCCAGGACGAGGCGCAGGCGTTCGCCGAGGAGTTCTACAAGCGCATGGAGGAGGACGAGTTCCCCCACCACAGCGCGCAGGAGTGGGCGGCGCTGGCCGCGTCGATGCTGGAATTCGCGCGCAAGCGCAAGCCGGGCACGGTCAACGTGCGGGTGTTCAACCCGAGCCTGAAGGACGACGGCTGGGAGTCGTCGCACACGGTGCTGCAGATCGTCAACGACGACATGCCGTTCCTGGTCGACTCGGTGAGCATGGCGCTGGCGGAGCTGGGCATCGGCGTGCACGTGCTCGGCCATCCGGTGCTGCGCATGCAGCGCGACAAGGGCGGCGTGCTGGAGAACGTGGGCGAGGGCAAACCGGAATCGCTGATGGCGCTGGAGATCGACCGCCAGCCGCCGGAGGACATGGCGCAGGTGGAAGCGGCGATCCGGCGCATCCTCGGCGAGGTGCGCAACATCGTGCGCGACTGGGGCAGCATGCGCGAGAAGATGCTGGCGCTGGCCGACGACCTGACCACGCGGCGCCTGCCGGTGGACGACAAGGGCCGGCGCGAGGCGCAGGAATTCCTGCGCTGGGCCGCGGCCGACCATTTCACCTTCTTCGGCTACCGCGAGTACCGGGTGGAGAAGCAGGGCGGCGAAGACGTGCTGGCGCCGCTGGAGGACAGCGGCCTGGGCCTGCTGCGCGGGCAGGACAAGTCGCCGGCGCGGCCGGTGCGCACGCTGGCCGCGCACGGCCTCAGCGAGTCGGGCAACAAGGAAGCGCTGATCCTGACCAAGACCAATGCGCGCTCGCGGGTGCACCGCAGCGGCTACATGGACTACATCGGCGTGCTGGAGTTCGACGCCAAGGGCCGCATCGTCGCCGAGCAGCGCTTCCTCGGCCTGTTCACCTCCAGCGCCTACAACCGCCGCCCGTGGGAGATCCCGCTGGTGCGCGAGCGCTTCGACTCGGTCATGCGCAAGTCCGAGCTGACCCCGAGCAGCCACAGCGGCAAGGCGCTGCGCCACATCCTGGAGACGCTGCCGCGCGAGGAGCTGTTCCAGTCCAACGAGGAGGAGCTGTACCGCACCGCGATGGGCATCCTCGGCCTGCAGGAGCGGGTGCGCAGCCGCCTGTTCCTGCGCCGCGACAAGTACGGCCGTTTCATTTCCGCGCTGGTGTACATCCCGCGCGAGCGCTTCAACACCGACGTGCGCCTGCGCATCGAGGCGTTGCTGAAGGACGCGCTGCACGGCGAGTACATCGATTCCAGCGTGGTGCTGGGCGAGTCGCCGCTGGCGCAGCTGCACCTGATCGTGCGGCCGAAGCCGGGCGAAGCCTTGGAGTTCGATACCAGCGAGCTGGAGTCGCGCCTGGCGCACCTGCTGCGCAACTGGCACGACGACCTGCGCGAGGCGCTGGTGGCCAGCCGCGGCGAGCGCGACGGCCTGCGCCTGGCCGCCAGCTACGGCCGCGCGCTGCCGGCCGGCTACATCGAGGAGTCCAGCGCGCAGATCGCCGCGCGCGACGTCGAGCGCCTGGCCGCGTTGCGCGGCCCGGAAGACCTGCACCTGAGCCTGCAGGCGCTGCGCCGCGACGGCGCCGACAGCCTGCGCCTGAAGCTGTACCGCCAGCACGACGACCTGCCGCTGTCGGACGTGCTGCCGATGATGGAGAACCTGGGCCTGCGGGTGATCTCCGAGCGTCCGTACCGGCTGGTGGTGGACGGCACGCCGCTGTCGATCCAGGACTTCGAGGTCGAGCCGCTGGCCGGCAGCATCGACGTGGCCGCCGCCGACGCGCCGCTGTGCGAGGCATTCGTGCGGATCTGGCGCGGCGACGCCGAGAACGACGGCTTCAACCGCCTGATCGTCGGCGCCAGCCTGAGCTGGCGCCAGGTCGCGGTGCTGCGCGGCTACTGCAAATACCTGCTGCAGACCGGCGTGCCGTTCTCGCAGGCCTACGTCGAAGAGACCTGCAACCGCTATCCGCTGCTGGCGCGGCTGCTGGTGGAACTGTTCGAGGCGCGCTTCGATCCGGCCACCGGCAGCGAGAGCAAGGCGCAGATCGCCGAGGGCCAGGCCGCGCTGGCGGCGCAGCTGCGCCTGCTGGCCAACGGCGACGACGCCGCGTTGAAGGTGCTGCAGCCGGTGATCGACGCGCGCAGCGGCAGCCGCGAGGCGCAGCTGGAGGCGGTCTCGGCCGCGCTGCTGAAGCTGTTCGACCAGGTCGCCAGCCTCGACGAGGACCGGATCCTGCGCAGCTTCAAGGGCGTGATCGAGGCGACCCTGCGCACCAGCCACTACCAGCGCACCGCCGATGGCGGGCTGGGCCACTGCATCAGCTTCAAGCTGGATTCGGCCAAGGTGCCGGACCTGCCCAAGCCGCGCCCGTACCGCGAGATCTTCGTGTACGGCCCGCGCGTGGAAGGCGTGCACCTGCGCTTCGGCGCGGTGGCGCGCGGCGGCCTGCGCTGGTCCGACCGGCGCGAGGACTTCCGCACCGAGGTGCTGGGCCTGGTCAAGGCGCAGATGGTCAAGAACACGGTGATCGTGCCGGTCGGCGCCAAGGGCGGCTTCTTCTGCAAGCGCCCGCCGGTCGGCGGCGACCGCGACGCGGTGCTGGCCGAGGGCATCGCCTGCTACAAGCTGTTCATCCAGGGCCTGCTGGACATCACCGACAACATCGTCGGCGGCAAGATCGTGCCGCCGCCGCAGGTGGTGCGCCATGACCAGGACGACCCGTACCTGGTGGTCGCCGCCGACAAGGGCACCGCCACGTTCTCCGACATCGCCAACGGCCTGGCGCTGGCCCATGGCTTCTGGCTCGGCGACGCATTCGCCTCCGGCGGCTCGGTCGGCTACGACCACAAGGGCATGGGCATCACCGCGCGCGGCGCCTGGGAGTCGGTCAAGCGCCACTTCCGCGCGCTGGGCCGCGACTGCCAGAACGAGGACTTCAGCTGCGTGGGCATCGGCGACATGTCCGGCGACGTGTTCGGCAACGGCATGCTGCTGTCGCGCCACATCCGCCTGCTGGCCGCGTTCGACCACCGTCATATCTTCCTCGACCCGAACCCGGACGCGGCGGCGTCCTTCGCCGAGCGCGAGCGCCTGTTCAAGCTGCCGCGCTCCAGCTGGGCCGACTACGACGCCAAGCTGATCAGCGCCGGCGGCGGCATCTACCCGCGCACGCTCAAGTCGATCGAGATCAGCGCGCCGGTGCGCGAGGCGCTGGGCCTGGAGCCGGGCGTCAAGCAGCTTTCGCCGAACGACCTGATGCACGCCATCCTCAAGGCGCCGGTGGACCTGTTCTGGAACGGCGGCATCGGCACCTACGTCAAGGCCGCCAGCGAGACCCACGGTGACGTCGGCGACCGCGCCAACAACGGCCTGCGCGTCAACGGCGGCGAACTGCGCTGCAAGGTGGTCGGCGAGGGCGGCAACCTCGGCCTGACCCAGCTCGGCCGCATCGAGGCCGCGCAGGCCGGCGTGCTGCTCAACACCGACTTCATCGACAACTCGGCCGGCGTGGACACCTCCGACCACGAGGTCAACATCAAGATCCTGCTCAACGACGTGGTGCAGGCCAAGAAGCTGACCCTGGACGCGCGCAACAAGCTGCTGGCGTCGATGACCGACGAGGTCGCCGAGCTGGTGCTGTGGGACAACATCCGCCAGAACCAGGCGCTGAGCCTGATGGAGCGGATGAGCGTCAAGCGCCTGGGCTCCAAGCAGCACTTCATCCGCACCCTGGAAGCGCAGGGCCTGCTCGACCGGCAGATCGAATACCTGCCCTCGGACGCGGAGATCTCCGCGCGCAAGGCACGCGGCCAGGGCCTGACCCGGCCGGAGCTGGCGGTGCTGCTGTCCTACTCCAAGCTGGTGGCGTTCCAGCAGTTGCTGGAGTCGGACATCCCCGAGGACCCGTACCTGTCCAAGGAACTGCAGCGCTACTTCCCCAAGCCGCTGCAGAAGAAGTACGCCGATGCGATGGAGCGGCACCGCCTCAAGCGCGAGATCATCGCCACCGCGGTGACCAACACCACCATCAACCGCATGGGCGCCACCTTCCTGATGCGCATGCAGGAAGACACCGGCCGCAGCATCGCCGAGGTCGCCAAGGCCTACACCATCAGCCGCGAGACGCTGGATGCGCGCGCGCTGTGGACGCAGATCGACGCGCTGGACGGCAAGGTGCCCGAGTCGGTGCAGATCGACGCGCTGGAGGTGATCTGGACGCTGCAGCGCGCCTTCGTGCGCTGGCTGCTGTTCCGTCCGGGCCCGATGCCGGGCATCACCGCGGCGGTGGAGCGCTACTACGAGCCGTTCAACGACATCCGCGTCGCCTCCGGCGTGCTGCCCGATTCGCAGCGGCCGCGCTACGAGGCGCTGGTGCAGGAGTGGCAGGACAAGGGCCTGCCGCCGGCGCTGGCGCAGCAATTGTCGGAACTGCGCTTCCTGGAGCCGGCGTTCGACATCATCGAGATGGCGCGCACCCGCAAGCTCAAGCCGGTGGAGGTGTCGAAGGTGCACTTCCGCCTCGGCGAGGCGCTGCAGCTGCCGTGGCTGTTCGAGCAGATCGACGCGCTGGAGGTGAACGGCCGCTGGCATGCGGTGGCCCGCGGCGTGCTGCGCGACGAACTGGCCAAGCACCACAGCGCGCTGGCCGGCCAGGCGCTGAGCCTGCCGGGCGGCACCGCCGAGGCCAAGGTGCAGCACTGGCTGCAGCGCGACGACAGCAGCCTGCGCTTCACGTTGAACATGCTGCAGGAACTGGCCGCGCAGAAGACGCTGGACTACCCGACCGTGTCGGTGGCGGTGCAGCGGCTGGGCCAGCTGGCGGCGCACGGGGTGACGGCGCACGGGGTGTAGCCCCGTGGTCAGACCCGTGCGGGCCTGACCCAACCGTTTGCGGCGCAAACGGTTGGCACCGCACGGCGGCCTTGCCTATCCCCCGCGGCTTCGCCGCGCCCCCCTTAACAGAAGGGGGGCTTTCCTCCAGGGAGGAATGTGGGATGGGCGAGGGGGCTGTCGTGGTGGGGGGATTGGGGAGTCGGGAGTGGGGATTCGCAACGGCGCAGCGCTTTCTCGATTTCTCGGTGTGCCTTCCGATCCCGTTGCCCGCTTTTGCCAATCCCGAATCCCCACTCCCGAATCGCAGCCTTTCGGGCTGCGCAGTTTCGCGCGCTTGGCTGTCCCGTCTCCGACGCGATAGCCCGCTTCTGCCAATCCCGAATCCCGACTCCCGAATCCCGGCTTTCCCCCCAGGCAGGTATGATCATGGCCATGAATGCGCCCATGCCGTCCTCGCCCCGCATCTGTTTCCTCGCCAGCGTCACCACCGAGTCGCAGCGGGCGCGCGAACAGTTGGTCGCGCGCTACGGCGATTGCGAGCCGGCCGAGGCCGATGTGCTGTGCGCGCTCGGCGGCGACGGGTTCATGCTGCAGACCCTGCATCGCCACGGCAGCCTGGGCAAGCCGGTGTTCGGCATGAAGCTGGGCACGGTCGGCTTCCTGATGAACCAGTTCCGCGACGATGACCTGGTCGCGCGCCTGGCCCAGGCCGAGCCGGCCAAGCTGCGGCCGCTGGAGATGCGCGCGCAGACCGAATCCGGCGCCACCACCGGCTCGCTGGCCTACAACGAGGTCTCGCTGCTGCGGCAGACCCGCCAGGCCGCGCACGTGAGCATCGACCTCAACGGCCAGACCCGGGTCGACGAACTGATCTGCGACGGCGTGCTGGTGTCCACCCCGGCCGGCAGCACCGCCTACAACTCCTCCGCGCACGGGCCGATCCTGCCGCTGGGCTCGCATACCCTGGCGCTGACCCCGATCGCGCCTTACCGGCCGCGGCGCTGGCGCGGGGCGATCCTCAAGGCCGACATCGAGGTGCGCTTCCGCGTGCTCGACCCGTACAAGCGCCCGGTCAGCGTCACCGCCGACTCGCACGAGACCCGCGACGTGGTCGAAGTCACCATCCGCGAATCCCGCGACCGCCTGGTCACCCTGCTGTTCGATCCGGAGCACAACCTGGAGGAGCGGATCTTGAGCGAGCAATTTATGGTGTAGGGGCGGGGAGTGGGGAATCGGGAATGGGGAATCGCAAGAGCGGTTTCCTGATAACACCCTTTCCCTGGATAAATTCATCGCCTGCAAACCGCTTTTACCTATTCCCCATTCCCGATTCCCCACTCCCCGCCAACAATGTCCGACAACTCCCCCCGTCTGCTCACCGTCGCGGTCACCTCGCGCGCCCTGTTCGATCTGGAAGAGGGCCATGCCCTGTTCGAGCGCGAAGGGGTGGAGGCGTACAGCGCGTACCAGCGCGAGCGCGAGGACGATGTGCTGGCGCCCGGGGTGGCGTTTCCGGTGGTGCGCAAGCTACTGGCGCTGAACCAGGGCACGCCGCCGGAGACGCCGCCGGTGGAGGTGATCCTGCTGTCGCGCAATTCCGCCGACACCGGGCTGCGCATCTTCAATTCGATCCAGCACTACGGCCTGGGCATCGTCCGCGCCACCTTCACCTCCGGCGAGGCGACCTGGCCCTACGTCAAGCCGTTCGGCACCGACCTGTTCCTGTCGGCGAACCCGGAGTCGGTGCGCCGCGCGCTCAGCCACGGCATCGCCGCGGCGACCATCCTGCCCAAGCCGCCCGGCGAGCATGCGCAGGAAGCGGCCGCGGCCGCCGGGGCGATCGATGCCGGGCGCCTGTCCACCCAGTTGCGCATCGCCTTCGATGGCGATGCGGTGATCTTCGGCGACGAGGGCGAGCGCTTCTCGCGCGAGCAGGGCGTGGAGGCGTTCGGCCGCTACGAACGCGAGAACGCGCGCGAGCCGCTGACCGGCGGGCCGTTCCGCAACTTCCTGTCGGCGCTGCACGCGCTGCAGTCCGCGTTCCCGGCCGGCGAGGCCTCGCCGATCCGTACCGCGCTGGTCACCGCGCGTTCGGCGCCGGCGCACGAACGGGTGATCCGCACCCTGCGCGAATGGGGCGTGCGCCTGGACGAGGCGCTGTTCCTCGGCGGCCGCCACAAGGGCCCGTTCCTGCAGGCGTTCGGCGCGGACATCTTCTTCGACGATTCGCAGCACAACATCGACAGCGCCGCCCGCGAGCGCGTCGCCGCCGGACATGTGCCGCACGGGGTCGCCAACGACATCGCCACGCCGTGAGCGACACGCCCGGCGGCGGTCGCTGGACCGTGCTGCGCCGCCTGTTGCGGCAAGGTTCGGACGCACCCGCCGCGCTGCGTCCGGGGCGGCCCTACGTGCGCCACGGTTGGCGCTACACCAGCCTGCAGTTCAAGGGCGAGGTGACCCAGAGCCGCATGTACACGTGGTGGCCGGACGTGCTGCAGGTGGGCTACACCCGCAGCATGCTCGGCGCGCTGCTGTTGCGCCCGGACCCGCGGCGGATCGGCATCGTCGGCCTCGGCGGCGGTTCGCAGGCCAAGTTCTGCTATCGGCACCTGCCGCAGGCGCGGATCGAGGCGATCGAGGCCGATACCGACGTGCTGGCCCTGCGCGCGGCCTTTCGCATCCCGGACGACGACGCGCGCTTCGAGGCCGTGCACGGCGACGGCGCGCGGCTGCTGCCGCAACGGCGCGATCGCTACGACTTGCTGTTGCTCGACGCCTACGACGCCGACGGCATCCCGGCGGCGCTGCTCAGCCGCGGTTTCTACGAGGACTGCCATGCGGCGCTGGCGCCGGGCGGGGTGCTGGCGGTGAACCTGTACGACACCGACACGCGCCGCCACCTGGCGCATCTGCGCGCGCTGTTCGGCGGCCGTGTTCTGCGCCTGGACGAGCCGCAGATGGACAACCACGTGGTGTTCGCCTGGACCGGCGCGCTGCCGGCGCTGGACGCGCACGCAGCCCTGGCGCGCCTGCCGTGGTCGGCGCGCTGGCAACTGCGCACGCCGTTCCTGCGCCTGCAACAGGCGATGGCCGCCAGACCCGGGCGGGACGCGCCGCGCTAGGCGGGGCCTGGCTGGCGACATCGGGTCATGGTGTCCCCGAGGGCCGGCGTGCCGGTGCGCTGCGTTGTGCGCGTGCACTCCCTCGTGCCGTTTCGGTTGCCATCGCCGCCACCGGCTTGCTCACCCGCCGATCGACGTGGCGCCTGCGGCACGCAGAGCGGCACGATGCGCAACTATGCGTCCAGTGACCGGTTGACCCATCTGGGCAGGACGGCGTATCGCGGCCGATGGCCTGTGCCTCCTGTGGGAGGGACTTCAGTCCCGACTGCATGCTGCCTGGGGAAACATCGGCCCTTCGATCGTCGCGACGGAACGGAGCCCCGATCACGCCAGGGCACCCGCGTAGGAGCGGCTTCAGCCGCGACCGCCTTGCAGGGAAAGCCCGGTCGCGGCTGAAGCCGCTCCTACGAGACAGGCGGATGCTTGGCAAAAACGGATTGTTGCAGGTGCTCTGAACGTCATCGCCACAGGAGGGCGTCGCGTGCTCGCGCTCTGACGTCACCTCGGGCGTTCAGCCGAGATGCCTTGTGCCGCCCGCCATCGCCTACAGCGGCAACAGGATGTTGCTGAGCTTCCAGCGCAAGCCCTCGCGGGTGAAGACGAAGGGCACCGCGGTGCCGTCGGCGGTGTGCACGGTCGCCACGAAGCGCGTGGTCGATTCGAAGCGATGTTCGGCCTGGTGCAACGGTTGCGGCGGGCGCGGCGCGGCGTAGGTATCGCCGCCGACGGTGTCGCCGTTGGCGCGTTTCCACAACACGTCGCCCTGCATCAGCGCGCCGATGCCGGTCGGGGTGACCAGCGCGTCCACGCTCATCCCACCGAGGCCGCCGGCCAGCGACAGCAGCGCGCCGCCGAACAGGCTGGACTGCAGGTCGGGACCGGCGCGGCGCACCAGCGCATCGTCCACCTGGGCCTTGAGGTTGACCCGCAGGGTCGGGAAGTCGACGTAGTGCTCCAGCGCCGCGGCATCGCGCTCGCGCAGCGCCTGGTCGATGCCGCGGATGGCCAGGTACGGCCCGGCGACGACGTAGCCGCCGAGGGCGACAAGGGCGAGGGACAGCAATGCCAGCCATTTCTTCATGGGATGTCCTCAGCTCGCGTAGGAGCGGCTTCAGCCGCGACGGGCGTTGACGGGAATGCCTGTCGTGGCTGAAGCCGCTCCTACGGAAAAACGCTGCCGTTCTAGAATTCCAGGTCCAGTGCCGCGCACAGGTAGTCCACGAACGGGCCCAGCGTCTGCAGGTCGGCGGCGATCTGCGTGCGCAGCCGCGGGCCGGTCATCGTCGCATCGTCGAGCTGGCGCCAGAATACCCAGTTCTTGTGCTTGAGGTCGTCGATGCATTCGAAGTCGGCCGGGAAGCCGCGCGGCGGCCGCACCAGCATCTCGCTTTCCTCGAAGTCGAAGCGGCGGCGCAGCGCCGGCGCGTGCGCGGCGGCCTTCCAACTGCCGGGATTGTCGAAGATGAACTGGCGCACCTTGCGCTGCGTGTCCGGCTCCGGATGCCACAGCCCGGCGCCGACGAAGCTTTCGCCCGGTTGCAGGTGGATGTAGAACGACGGCGCCGGCACCTGCTTGCGCCGCTCGTGGAACAGGCGCGCGCCCTGCCAGGTCTTGTACGGCGACTTGTCGTGGGAGAAGCGCGCGTCGCGGTGGATGCGGAACAGCGAGCCGCCGACGCCGCGCGGGTCGGCACGGAAATGTTCGCTGACCTGCGCCAGGTCCGGCTGCAGATCGGTGATCAGGCGCAGGAACGGCTGGCGCACGTGCTCTTCGTACTTGTGCCGGTTGGCGTTGAACCAGGCCTTGTCGTTGTGCCGCGCCAGGGCACGCAGGAACTTGAAGCTGGCATCGCTGAAATAGCTGGTCATAGGCTGCGTTGCAGGTCGTGGCCCCAGGCGGCCAACTGGTCGAGCAGGGCTTGCTTGGTAGCATCCTGCGGGTGAGCCAGGCGTAAACCGGCCAGCTCCGCGTGGAAGGCGTCGAAGCTCAGTTCGGACAGGCCGCTGTCCTGCTGCAGGCGCTGCCGCCGGTAGTCGTCCCAGCGCGCCTGCTCGGCGATGGACAGGCTCTGCGGCCAGTTGCGCGCGCGGTAGCGGAACAGCAGTTCGGGCAGGCGCCGATCGCGGAACTGTCCTTCCAGAGCGGCCAGCTGCGCCGGTGGAGTGGCGCGGACCTGGGCCATCGCGCGCTTGTCGCCATCGGCCAAAAAGCCGTCGTACAGCGAGGCGTCGACATCGGCCGGCACCGCGGCGCGCTCGCTGGCGAACACCCGCCGCACCTTCTCCGCCAGCGCCGGGCCGGCCTCGCGCAGGCGCGCGGCCTTGGCCAGCAGTTGCATCGGGTCCAGCCGCAGCCGGGCGAAATCCGCCTCGCGCAGGTGCGCCCAGGCGACCAGTGCCGGTGCCTTGTTCAGATGCACCTCCTTGAGCGGGATGCGCTGTTCGCCCTCGGGTAGGTCGGCCTGCGGGGTGTACAGGCGGTCGGCGATCTGTTCCGGCGTATAGCGCAGCAGCGGCTCGATGTCGCCTTCCAGGTCGAACACCAGCACCCGGCTGTCGATGCGTGGGTGCCGTGCCAGCGGCAGCACCGGCGCCGCGCACAGGCGCGCGGCCGGATAGCGCATCGACACGTGCAGCACCGGCTGCATCGCCACCGCGTCGAGCAGGTTGCCGCAGAAGCGCTTGTCGCGCAGCTTCAGCGCGTACTCCCACAGCCGCGGCTGGCTGTGGCGGAAATGCCGGGCCATGCCGATGGTGGCGTAGACGTCGGACAGCGCCTCGTGCGCATCGCCGTCGCGCACGCCGTTGGCCAATGCCAGCTGCTCCAGCTTGAACGAGGTGGCGCCGTCCTCGCGCTGCGGCCAGACGATGCCTTCCGGGCGCAGCGCGTGCATCAGCCGCAGCATGTCCAGCAGGTCCCAGCGCGAGTTGCCGTTGCGCCATTCGCGTTCGTAGGGATCGTGGAAATTGCGGAACAGCCCGTGGCGCACGAACTCGTCGTCGAAGCGCAGCGAGTTGTAGCCCAGCGTGCAGGTCTGCGGCCGCGCCATCTGCTCGGCGATGCGCGCGAACGCCTCGGCTTCGCTGACGCCTTCGCGCAATGCCTGCTGCGGGGCGATGCCGGTGATCAGGGTGGCGACCGGCGAGGGCAGCAGGTCGTCGGCGGGCTTGACGAAGAAACTGATCGGTTCCTCGATCACGTTCAGTTCGGCGTCGGTGCGCACCGCGGCGAACTGCGCGATGCGCGTGCGCCGCGGATCGGCGCCGAAGGTTTCCAGGTCGTAGAAGAGGAAGCTGTCGGGCATGCAGGGTCGAATGGTGCGGGCAAGGCCGGAGAGGCGCGGAACGTGGCGTGCTTGTGTAGGAGCGGCTTCAGCCGCGACGGGCATTACCGGGAATGTCCGTCGCGGCTGATGGCCCGAGGCCACGTAGCGCCGCTCCTACAGAAGACGGAGCGTCCCGATAGGGTACGCCGGATCAATGCGCCCCCTCCAGCGGCGTCAGCCGCGCATGCACGATCCGCTCCAGCGAGGTCCAGTCGATCCGCGACAGGTCGCTATGGCCCTGCGTGGCCTCGACCAGGATGTCGTGCTGCACCTCGCTGCGTTGCAGTGCCTGCGCGTACGGCGTGCGCAGGAAGGTGACCATGGTGTAGTGCGGGACGAAGCGGGTCGGATGCCGTGCCTGCAGCGCCTGGCCGAGTTCGCGCTGCAGCAGGAAACCGGCGTCGCCGACGCGGTCGCGCATTTCCACGTAGTTCTCCAGCGCCATCTGCTGGATCGCCCCCGCATTGGGTTTGCGCTCGGCCTCGAAGGCGGCATAGGCGCGCGCAAGGTCCGGCTCGCGCTGCAGGTGCGCGGCCAGCGCCGCGCAATCCTCGAACGCGCAGTTCATGCCTTGCCCGTGGAACGGCACCATCGCGTGCGCGGCGTCGCCCAGCAGCACCGCGCGGCCGTCCAGGTGCCAGCGCTCCAGCCGCAGCGTGCCGAGCAGGCCGGGCGGATGCTGTTCCCAGTGCTCGGCCAGTTGCGGCATCAGCGGCAGCGCATCGGCGAAATCGCGCGCGAACAGCGCCAGCGCTTCCTCGCCGTTGCGTACGGTGGCGAAGCTGGGCTCGCCGTTGTTGGGCAGGAACAGGGTGACGGTGAAGGTGCCTTCGTGGTTGGGCAGGGCGATGCACATGTAGTGCCCGCGCGGCCAGATGTGCAGGGCGTTGGGCTCGATGCGGAAGCCGCCGTCGGCGCCCGGCGGGATCTCCAGTTCCTTGTAGGAGTGGTCGAGGAACTCGATGTGCTCGGCCATCGGCGCCTTGCGCTGCATCGCCGCGCGCAGCGCCGAGCCGGCGCCGTCGGCACCGATCATGCTGTCGAAGCGGATGTCGTGCGGCTGGTCGTCGCGGTCGTCGATGAAACGCGCATAGCCGGCGTCGAAGTCGACCGTGTGCAGGCGTCGGTAGAAGTGGATGCGCGCGCCGGCCTGCTCGGCCAGTTGCAGCAGGGTGATGTTGAGGTCGTTGCGGTGCACCGACCAGATCACCTCGCTGTCGTCGCGGCCATAGCGTTGCAGCTGCTGCTGGCCGTCGGGGAAGTGCACCATGCGTCCGCGCATCATCACCGCCTTGGCCATCACCGCGGTATCGGCGCCGGCCTGGCGCAGCACGTGCAGGCCGCGTTCGGCCAGGGCCAGGTTGATCGAGCGGCCGCGCTCGTAATCGTGCACGCGCGGATCGCCGCGGCGTTCGTAGACGGTGACCTGCCAGCCCTGGCGCGACAGCAGGATGGCGAGCAGGGAGCCGGCCAGGCCGGCGCCGATCAGGGTGATGCTGCGGGGGGATGCGTTCAATGGGGTGTCCGGAAAGCGCGGCCGCTGGCCGCGCGAGAGAGGCGGGTCAGACGCCGGCCCAGGTTTCCACTTCCTCGACGAAGCGGTAGACGTCGCGGTAGCGGTTGTACAGCGGCACCGGGCTGATCCGGATCACGTCCGGCTCGCGCCAGTCGCCGAGCACGCCGACCGATTGCAGGTACTCGAACAGCGCCCGGCCGCGCGCGCGGCCGCCGGCCACGCGCAGCGACAGCTGGCAGCCGCGTTGCGCCGGGTCGGACGGGGTGATGATCTGCAGGGTGTCGGCCAGGCGGGCGCGGATCAGCGTCTCCAGGTAGCCGGTGAGCCGCTGCGACTTCTGCCGCAGCGCGTCCAGCCCGGCGCGCTCGAACAGGTCCAGCGAGGCGCGCAGCGGCGCCATGCTCAGGATCGGCGGATTGCTCAGCTGCCAGCCGTCGGCGCCGGGCGCGGCGACGAACTCGGGCGCCATGCGGAAGCGGGTGCGCTTGTCGTGGCCCCACCAGCCGGCGAAGCGCGGGGTGTCGCCGTGGCCGTGGCGCTCGTGCACGAAGGCGCCGGCGACCGCGCCGGGGCCGGCGTTGAGGTACTTGTAGTGGCACCACACCGCGAAGTCCGGGGCGGCGTCGTGCAGGTGCAGCGGCACGTTGCCGATGGCGTGGGCCAGGTCGAAGCCGACCGCGGCGCCGGCCGCGCGCGCCAGCCGCGCCACCGCGGCCAGGTCGAAGGCCTGGCCGGTGCGGTACTGCACGCCCGGCCACAGCACCAGCGCCAGGCGCGGGCCGTGCTCGGCGATGGCGCGCTCGATCGCCGCCAGCGACACGGTGCCGTCGGCGCCGTCGGGCTGCACTTCGATCAGGTCGGCGGCCGGGTCGAAGCCGTGGAAGCGGATCTGCGAGGCCACCGCGTGCTGGTCGGAGGGGAACGCGCCGGCCTCGATCAGGATCGCCGGCCGCTCGCGGGTGGGCCGGTAGAAGCTGACCATCAGCAGGTGCAGGTTCACCGTCAGCGTGTTCATCGCCACCACTTCGTGCGGGTGCGCGCCGACCAGGCGCGCCAGCGGCGCGGCCAGCAGCTCGTGGTAGGTCATCCACTGGGTGTCGCCGTTGAAATGGCCTTCCACCGCCAGCGACGACCACTTGTCCAGCACCTCCTGCACCGCGGCGCGCGCGCCGCGCGGCTGCAGGCCCAGCGAGTTGCCGACGAAGTAGGCCTGGTCGGCGCCCTGGTGCTGCGGGAACAGGAATTCCTGGCGCAGGGCCCGCAGCGGATCGGCGGCGTCGAGGGCGATGGCGTGCTGGCGGGACAGGATCTCGTTCATCGGCATTGGGTTCCGGGAAGCAAGGCGAAAGTCTAGAGCGTATGGAAAGGCGTGAGGTGAGTGCGCGGCGGCATGGCGCGGGGCCATGCCGCGCGGGCCTGTCCGGCGCTGCCTGCGCGGCCGGCGCGCCGCGGCAGCGCGTTCATCCGCTGCGGTGCGCGGTCGCCGGCGGCGGCTCCTTGGCGGCGGCCGCGGCCGGCAGCAGTGCGCTGCGGACCAGGTGGGTGAGGGTGCCGATGCTGTCGGCGACGCGGTCGCTGGTGTCGGCCAGCGCGGCCAGCGCGCCGCCATCGCTGCCGTCCTGCGGTTGCGCGGCCAGCGCCTCGGCGAGGCGCCGCTCGGCGGCGCGCAGGCTGGCCTGCGGTGGCGGCGTGCCGGTGCGCAGGCCCTCGGCCAGCTCGGTCAGCGCGGCATGCGCCTGCTGCCGGAACTGCTGCAGTTCCGGCAGCGGTGGCAGCGGCGGCGCATCGCGCAGCACCGCCTCCAGCGCCAGCGAGGCGCGGATCAGCCGGTTGCCGTTGGCCAGCACCGATTCGGCCAGGGTCAGTTCGCGCAGGTTGCGCCTGCGCCGCGGCTCGCCGCGCAGGCGTTCGATCGAGGCCTGCGCGTTGGTGCGCGCGGTGCGCGAGGCCGCGCGGGTGTCCGGCAGCGCCTGCAGGCGGCCCTCCAGCACCGCGTCGAGATGGTCGCGATAGGCCAGCAGCAACTGCGCCAGGATGGCGCGGATGTGCTTACGTTCCCAGGTCGGCCACAGCGCGTAGGCGGCCAGCGCCAGCGCGCTGCCGAGCACGGTGGCCTGGATGCGCTCGCCGATCGCCTCGCCCGGGGCCATGCCCTCGAACGACAGCAACAGCACCAGCATGCCGGTCAGGCTGGCCACGCCGAGCCCATAGTTGACCTGGGTCAGCAGGCGGAAGCCCAGGCAGAACACGGTCAGCAACAGCAGCCGCACCACCGCCCCGTCCATCACGAAGTGCGCCAGCATGGTGGCCAGCAGCAGCCCGGCGAAGGTGCCGGCCACGCGCAGCGCGCCGAAGCTGAGGGTGCCGCCGAAATCCGGCTTGAGCACGATCGCGGTGGTCATCGGGATCCAGTAGCCATGCGGAATCGCCTGCCAGCGGGCGAACAGCACCGCCAGGGCCAGGCACACGCCGCAGCGCAGCGCATGGCGGAACGCCACCGAGGACAGGTTCAGGTTCGCCCGCAGGGTCTGCAGCGGCGCCAACGGGCGCAGCGCCGCCGGCAGCCGCGCCTCGGCCAGCTCGGCCTGGATCTCGCCGCGGCTGCTGGCCCAGCGGCTGTTGCGCACCAACGCGCGCAACTGGCCGCCCAGGCCTTGCGCGCGGGCCACGGCGATGCGCAGCAGGCGCCGTTCGCGGGTGTCCTCGGTCTGCGCCTGCACCTGCGCCAGCGCGTCGACCAGGTCGTCGAACCCGGTCATCGACGCAGTGGCCGCATCCGGATCCTCGGCGCTGTCCAGCGCGTGCGCGAGCTGGTCCAGCACCACCGCGCTGCGTTCGAGCACGCGTTCGATCGGCAAGCGCGCGGGCGATGTCGCCTCCAGGCGTCCGTGCAGGTCGGCCAGGGTCAGCAGCTCCAGCCGCGCGCGTTCGCACAGTTCGGCGATGACCCGGAACGCCTGCACCGCACGTCCGCGCGAGCGGTGTTCGCCGTGCAGCATCACCATCGCCTCGAGCACCGCCTCGGTGGCCGGCGGCGCCGCGGTCGCGCCGGGGCGCTGGCGGGCGATGCCGGCCAGTTGCCGCATCAGGTCGGCCAGGGCGAAGCGCTCGGGGCGGTAGCGCTGCAGCGGCCAGGCCGCCAGCGCCATCAGCATCTGCAGCACGCCGCCGGCGAAGATCAGCGTGGCCACGCCGACGCTCTGCCACGGCGGCAGGCGCACGTCGGCGCTGACCACCAGCAGGATCATGCTGGTCAGCCCGACCCGCGCCGCCACCGGACCCAGCGCCACCAGCAGGCCGCCGCCCAGGCCGAGCAGCAGGGCGCAAAGCGCCAGCGCCAGCGTGTGCGCGCCGATCAGCATCCCCAGCAACGCGGCCATGCCCGCCGCCAGCGCCGCCATCAGCATGCGCTGCATCCGCGCCCGGTACGGGCCGGGCTGGTCGGAGAACATGGTGTTGAGCGCGCCGGTGGACACCGCCAGGCCCAGCTCGGCATGGCCGGCGGCCACGCCCAGCGCCAGCGGCGCGACCACCGCGGCGGTGTTGCGCAGGGCCACGCGCACCGGCACGTCGCGCGGCTTGAGCGCGATCAGGCTGCGCAGCATCGCCAACCGGAACGGCGCGGGCGCAGGGCGGTCACGGCGCGGCGGCAGCCGCCGGCAGCGGATGCACGTGGCCGCAGCGGCCGCAGGTGCGCAGCGATTCGGACGCGTAGAACCGCGCGAACACCGGGGGGAAGTCGCTCTCGATGTCCTGCAGCGGGAAGTAGGCTTCGTACAGCAGCTGGTTGCAGCGCTCGCAGAACCACAGCAGGCCGTCCTGCTCGTGCGGCAGGCGCTGCCGCTCGATCACCAGGCCCACCGAGTCGGGCCCGCGCTGCGGCGAATGCGGCACCTTGGGCGGCAGCAGGAAGGTCTCGCCGGCGCGGATCGGGATCTCGCGCACCGCCCCGTCCTCCTGGATCTTCAGCACCATCTCGCCTTCGAGCTGGTAGAACCACTCCGGGCCTTCGTCGTAGTGGTAGTCGCTGCGCGCGTTCGGCCCGCCGACCACCATCACGATGAAGTCGCCGGCGTGGATGCACTTGTTGCCCACCGGCGGCTTCAGCAGATGCCGGTGGGCGTCGATCCAGGCGTGCAGGTTGAGCGGGCCGGGGAGCATGCGGATCCTTGGGCGGAAATGGCCGAGCGGCGCGCCGCTCAGCGGTCCTCGCGGTCCTGGCGGATGCGCGCCAGGGCGGCATCGTAGCGCGGCGCCAGGTCCTCGATGCGCTCCAGCGCCATGCCCAGGTCGTGCACGCGGCCGTCGCGCAGGCTGTACACCCATCCGTGCACGGTCAGTTCCTGGCCGCGCGTCCAGGCGTCGCGCACGATCGAGGTGCGGCTGACGTTGACCACCTGCTCCAGCACGTTGAGCTCGCACAGGCGCGCGTGCTGCAGGCTGAGGTCGCCGGCCTGCTGCAGGCACTGCTCGTGCTTCTCGGCCACGTCGGTGACGTGGCGGATCCAGTTGTCGACCAGGCCCAGCCGCGCGCGGGTCAGGCCCGCGTGCACGCCGCCGCAGCCGTAGTGGCCGACCACCAGGATGTGCCGCACCTTCAGCACCTCGACCGCGAACTGGATCACCGACAGGCAATTCAGGTCGGTGTGCACGACCACGTTGGCGATGTTGCGGTGGACGAACACCTCGCCCGGCGCCATGTCGATGATCTGGTTCGCCGGCACCCGCGAGTCGGAGCAGCCGATCCACAGGTACTCCGGGGTCTGCTGCTTGGACAGGCGGCTGAAGAACTCGGGATCCTCGCGGTTGATGCGTTCGGACCAGGAGCGGTTGTTGTCCAGCAGTTGTTCGATCTTGCTCATAGCCGGGCATTATCCCAGAAGCCCGCGGCCGGCGCGCGGCCCGGTTCGCTGCCGCGCCCGGTTCGCTGCCGCCTGCCCGCCCGGCGTGCGAGGTCCCGCGGCGTCTCGGGACGCAGGCAGTGCCGGATCGGACTTTATGCCGATCCAGCCGACGCGGGCCGCTGCGCAGACTTCCTCGAGGTCCACACCGGGCGAACTGGAAGTGCCGCTGCTGGCCATCGTCAACGTGCCGAGCCTGAGCATCCAGACCGTGGACATCACCTTCGACATGGAGGTGATGTCGTCCTTCTCCGCGAAGGAAAAGACCGATGCCTCGGCGTCGCTGTCGGCGGACGTGGAATACGGCTTCGGCCTGTTCAAGGCCAAGGTGCATATCCAGGGCTCGGTCGCCACCAGCAAGGAGAACACGCGCAGCTCCGACAACTCGGCCAAGTACCACGTCTCGGTGCGGCCGAAACCGTGCAGGGGGGGGGGCGGAGGAGGCCGAGCCGCCGGCGTTGCAGATCCCGCTGTGGGGACTGCGCGCCTGGCAGCTGCCGCAGATCGGCGAACTGGCCCTGTCGTTCGACGTGGAACTGGACGTGGTGGAGCTGCCGGACGAGGCGCCGCGTCTGGCGCTGCAGGTGGCGCCGCGCCGGCCACGCCGGCCCGGCCAGCGCCTGCAGATCCTGTTCCGCGGCACCCATACCCCGGTCGGCGAGGTGCTGTTCGACGGGCAGCGGCTGAAGCTGTGGCACCTGTCCGAACCGGTCGCCCCGCACGATCCCGCCCATGAGACGGCCCATGCGTAGACACGGCTTGCTGCTGTCGCGGCACGACACCGACCTGTGGTGCCGAGAACTGCACATCGACCTGCGCTCGCTGGCCCGCACGCAGCGGTTGCGCCGGCGCCGGGCGCTATGGTTGCTTGCCTTACTGTGCCTGGTGGCGGCCGTGTCGGCGCTGCTCTGGTTCGGTCTGTCCTGACCGCGCCGTTCGTTTTCCCTTTCGTATCCCAACAGGAGAGTCGCATGCGTATCCGTTCGTGTGGTGTTGCGCGTTTCCCGCTCTGGCTGGCGCTGTGCCTGGCCTTGCCGTCCGCTGCCGGCGCCGCGCCGCAGGCGCCCACGTCTGCCGCAGCGGCCAGCGCCGAGGCGCTCCCGACTGGCGATTGGAACGGCACCTTGACGCTGGACCCGCAGCGCCTGGCGTCGGTGCGCCTGGTTCAGCGCGACGGCAAGGCCAGGCTGGTGTTCGGCCCGCCGTTGAACTGCACGTTGCTGGTCAAGCCACAACAGGATGGCGCCTTCGCGCTGGACTCGATCAACGGTGGCGCCTACTGCGACAAGCAGATGGGCAAGCAATTGCGCGTGCAGCGCAGTGGCGACGATCTGCGGCTGACGGTCGACGGCAAGGACCTGCCGGTGGTGCTGCATTCCGACCCGGGCCAGCCCAGCCCGCTGCAGGGTACGTGGCGCGGAATGGTCCACCCAGAGCGCGGCGATAGGGACGTCGTCGTGGAACTGAGCGTCGCCGCGACGCCGCAGGCGCCCGGCAATCCCACGGTGCGACTGCGCTACGGCGCGCCACGCGAGTGCGGAGTGCAGGCGTATTACGTCGGCCTGCGTGAAGGAACGGCGGTGTATTCGTTGAATATCGCCCATGGCGGCTATTGCGATCGCCTGAGCGGGGGGCAGCTCACCTTGCACGCAAGGCCGGACGGACGCATCGAACTGCAGGTCATCGAACCCGCCGGGATGCGTCGGGACAGCGGGCTGCTGGAGCGTGCGCCCACCAACCCGTAATCCGCCGCGCGCAGCGCCGGCCGCCGTGTCCGTCCAGGAGTGATGCGATGAACATCTGGATCAAGATGCTGGCCGGCGCCGGGCATCCTGTCGCAACTGCGCGCCGAGTGCGAAGCGATGGCCCGACATCAGCGTCAAGACCATCGGCACCCACCGCGAGCACATCATGCTCAAGCTCGGCATGCAGAGCATCGCGCAACTGACCCGCTATGCGATCCGCGAGGGCTTGTCGCCGCTGGAAGGGGGCCGGGACAGCGCGCGCCGCGCCGATCGCGACCAGCACGAGCACGACAGCCGGTGCGGCTGAGCAACGCGGCCGCGCCGCTCAGTCCGGGCGTCGCGCGCGCATCAGCGCCGCGACGGCCTGCGCACCGGGCGCGGCCTGGGCCTGCAGCGCCTCGCGCACCGCGGCCTGGTTCGCCGGCGGGTGGTTCTGGTTGAGCTTGAACTTCAGCGCGACCCGCTCGACCTCGAAGCGGAAGCCGACGATGCCGCGCAACTGGCGCCGGTGCGCCGCGTTGTCCGGCTCGTAGCGCCAATCGCTGCCGATGGCGCGCTCGTGCTGTTCGCTCAACCGCGCCACCACGTCGGCCAGCAACGCTTCGTCGTCGCTGGGATGCAACTGCCCGTGCAACTGCGCGGTGGCGTAGTTCCAGGTCGGCACCCGCGCCATCGCGTCCTTGTCCGGGTACCAGCTTGGCGAGACGTAGGCGTGCGGGCCATGCACGAGCAGCAGCGCCGGCCCGGCGTGGCGCGCCTGCGGATTGGCCCGCGACCAATGGCCTTCGACCAGGATGCGCTCACCGTCGCGCCGGTACAGCACCGGCAACGGCGTGGCGCAGGGCAGGCCGTCGGCGACGGTGACCAGGGTGGCGAACGGGTTGTCCGCGATCAGCGCATCGAGCGCGTGCAGGTCGCTTTCGGCGAAGGCGGGCGGAACGTGCATCGCCGGCTCAGGCGCGCGCACCCAGGGTCTGGGTCATGCGCCCGCGCAGGCCGGCGTCGTCGTCGGCCTGCGGCGGCGACACCTCGCCCAACGAGAAGCCGCGCGCCCGCGCATCGTCCTCGTCCAGGCCGTCGAAGGCGACGAACTCGGCGTCGAACAGCGCCGCGCGGGCGGTGTCCTCGCTGTCGTAGCTGAGCGTGTTGCCGTCGCTGTCCAGCACCTCGGCGGTGCCGGCGGCGCGCACGCGCAGGCGCGCCCACACCAGCAGGCGGCCGAGGCTGGCCAGGTACCACTGATCGTGGGTGGAAGAATCTGAAGTCATGGGATCACCAGGGAAAGCAGCCAGAGCAGGGCGGCCATGCCCAGGCCGAAGAAGATGGTCAGCAGCGACAGCCAGGCCGGCGTCGCCAGCCCGGACAGCCCGCGGTCGCCGAGCGGGCGGTAGCGCCGCGCCAGCAGCCAGCCCAGCGCCGCCGGCTTGAGGAAGGCGCCCGGCCCGAACGCCGCCACCAGCGGCGGATGGCGGTCGCGGATGTGCACCAGGGTCAGCGGCCAGAAGATCAGGAACGCACTGGCCCCGGCGATCGCCACGCCGACGAAGCACAGCGCGAAGAACAGGATCATGGCGGGCGTTCCCCGGTTCGCCTCAGAACTCGGCGCTGCCCGGCGCGCGCGGGTAGGGGATGGCGTCGCGGATGTTGCTCAGCCCGCACACGTAGACCACCAGGCGCTCGAAGCCCAGGCCGAAGCCGGCGTGCGGCACTGTGCCGTAGCGGCGGAAATCGCGGTACCAGCCGTAGTGCTGCGGGTCCAGGCCGAACTGCAGCATGCGCGCGTCGAGCACGTCCAGGCGCTCCTCGCGCTGGCTGCCGCCGATGATCTCGCCGATGCCGGGGGCCAGCACGTCCATCGCCGCGACGGTCTTGCCGTCGTCGTTCAGGCGCATGTAGAAGGCCTTGATGTGCTCGGGGTAGTTGGTCACCACCACCGGGCGGCCGACGTGCTGCTCGGTCAGCCAGCGCTCGTGCTCGGTCTGCAGGTCCAGGCCCCATTCCACCGGGAATTCGAACTTCTGCCCGGACTTCTGCAGCAGGCCGATCGCGTCGCCGTACTCGATGCGCTCGAACGGCGAGTTGATGAAGGTCTCCAGCTTGCTGATCGCGGTCTTGTCCACGCGCTCGGCGATGAACGCCAGGTCGTCGGCGCGCTCGTCCAGCACGGCGCGGAACAGGTATTTGAGGAAATCCTCGGCCACCCGCGCGTCCTCGGCCAGGTCGGCGAAGGCGATCTCCGGCTCGATCATCCAGAACTCGGCCAGGTGGCGAGTGGTGTGGCTGTTCTCGGCGCGGAAGGTCGGGCCGAAGGTGTAGACCTTGCTCAGCGCCAGGCAGTAGGCCTCGACGTTGAGCTGGCCGGACACGGTCAGGAAGGTTTCCTTGCCGAAGAAGTCGCGGCCGAAGTCGACCTGGCCCTGCGCGTCGCGCGGCAGGTTGGCCAGGTCCAGGGTGGAGACGCGGAACATCTGCCCGGCGCCTTCGGCGTCGGAGGTGGTGATGATCGGCGTGCTGATCCAGTTGTAGCCGTTCTGGTGGAAATAGCGGTGCACCGCCTGCGCCAGGCAGTTGCGGATGCGCGTCACCGCGCCGAACAGGTTGGTGCGCGGGCGCAGGTGCGCGACCTCGCGCAGGAACTCCGGCGACATCGGCTTGGGCTGGATCGGGTAGGTCAGCGGATCCTCGACCCAG
Source organism: Xanthomonas sp. NCPPB 901 (assembly GCF_056725085.1). NCBI lineage: Bacteria > Pseudomonadati > Pseudomonadota > Gammaproteobacteria > Lysobacterales > Lysobacteraceae > Xanthomonas > Xanthomonas sp. NCPPB 901. The sequence continues at coordinate 2,251,071 of NZ_CM161511.1, forward strand.
CCGACCACCTCGATCGCGCTGGCCTGGATCTCGTACGACTGGCCCTTGCCCTGCGACTTCACCAGCACGCCCTTGGCGATCAGCGAGCAGCTGCCGGTGAGTCGCTTGACCTCGTCGAAATTGGGCAGCGCATCGGTCGCCACCACCTGGATCGGGGCGAAGCAGGAGCCGTCGGTCACGTTGATGAAAGCCAGTCCGGCAGATCCGCGCAGCGTGCGCACCCATCCCCGTACCGTGACTTCTCCGCCTTCCGGGATCTTCCCGGCCAGCGCATGTGCAACGCTCACCACCGTCATGACTTGAATCCTCGCCGCAGCGACTCGATATGGAAGGGGCAAGTGTACTGGCTCGAGCGCAGCGCTTGCGAGGCGTGGCGGCGATCGGCCGCCTTCCTCCCTATAATGTCCGTTCGCAGTCGCCGGAGTTCCCCCCATGGCCGTCCACCTCACCCCCGTCGCCCATGCCCGCGTGCAGCGCTTCGTCGCGCAGACGCCGGGTGCGCTGGGACTGCGCTTCGGCGTCGAGCGCACTGGCTGTTCGGGTTGGGGCCACGTCACCGACCTGGCGCGCGAGGCGCGTCCGGACGACGCCGTGTTCGAGCAGGACGGCGTGCGCATCTACGTGGACGCGACCAGCCTGCCGCTGGTGGACGGCACCGAGATCGACTTCGCCAAGCAGGGCCTGGGCGAGACCTTCGTGTTCCGCAATCCCAACGCCACCGCCGAGTGCGGCTGTGGCGAGAGCTTCACCACCGACGCCACGCACGCCACCGCGCCCTGAGCGTCGCCGCGGCGGCCAGGCGGCCTCCTCCCGGGGGCGCAGGGCAAGGGCGGCGCGGTTTTCGCATGCAGCTGCCTCAGTTTCTGCATCACCCCAACGCCTATGCGCTGTGCTTCGCGCAGGAAGCCGGCGTGTGCGACTGTTGTGGCGACGCCCGCGCATGGCGCTACCGGGGGCCGTTCTATTGTGCCGGCGACGGCCCGCAGTACCTGTGTCCCTGGTGCATCGCCGACGGCCGCGCCGCGGCGCGCTTCGAGGGCGAGTTCAACGACTGGGCGGGGATCGAGGGCGTCTCGCCCGACCCGGACGACCCGCCGCCGGCCATCGACGCTGCGCTGCTGCAGGAGATCTGCACGCGCACCCCGGGGTATTCGGCGTGGCAGCAGCCGGTGTGGCTGAGCCATTGCGACCGGCCCTGCGCCTTCCTGGGCTACGCCGGCCGCGACGATCTCGCGCAGATCCTGGAGGAGGTCATGCCCGATATCGTCGAGGTCACCCCGCGCGATGCGGACTGGCTGCTGGCCCGCATCTCCCGTGACGGTACGTTGGTCGGCTGCCTGTTCCGTTGCCTGCAGTGCGGACAGCATCGGCTGCACGTCGATATGGGGTGAGAAGCCGGGACTCGGGGCCCGGGATCGGGGGGCCGGGAAACGCGGTGCGATCTGCCCCAATGCAACGGTGGGTCCGGCATCTCGCCATGAAAAAGGCCGGGCGGTCTTGCTTTTCCGGGTCCCGGGCCCCGGGTCCCCGGTCCCGGCGTCACAGCAATCCAGCGCCGTCCACCCGACAGCTTGTCCACAGCGGTCCTTCTGCGCCATAATGTGCGGCTTCCTGCCTTCCCGGCAGGAGTCCTTGCCCCACCGCCGTCGCACCGCGGGGGGCTGTCCGGCCGCAAGGCCACATCCGAAAGGTAAACACCATGAGTCGTCATTACGAAATCGTGTTCCTGGTCCACCCGGACCAGAGCGAGCAGGTCCCGGCCATGATCGAGCGCTACAAGTCGCTGGTCGAGAACGGCAAGGGCACCATCCACCGTCTGGAAGACTGGGGCCGCCGCCAGCTGGCGTACCCGATCCAGAACCTGGTGAAGGCCCACTACGTCATGCTGAACATCGAAGTGGACCAGGCCGTGCTGAGCGAGCTGGTCGAGAGCTTCCGCTTCAACGACGCGGTGCTGCGCCACCTGGTGATCAAGCGCGACGGCGCCGACACCGAACAGTCGCTGATCATGAAGAGCAAGGACGAGAAGGCCGACAAGCCCGAGCGCGGTGAGCGCCGTCGTCGCGACGACGAAGAGGGCGATGCGCCCGCCGCCGCCACCGAAACCGACGGCGACGCCGCCGAAGCCGCCTAAGGAGCACGCTCATGTCCAAGTTCTTCCGTCGTCGCAAGTTCTGCAAGTTCACCGCCGAGGGCGTCAAGGAGATCGACTACAAGGATCTCAACACCCTGCGCCAGTACCTCACCGAGAACGGCAAGATCGTGCCGAGCCGCGTGACCGGCACCAAGTCCAAGTACCAGCGTCAGCTGGCCACGGCGGTCAAGCGCGCGCGTTTCCTGGCGCTGATCCCGTACACGGACAACCACGACGTCTGATCCGGGTCTCCCGGAGCGACATGGCCCGCACCTGCCGGTGCGGGCACTCAACCGAAGTCTGGCGATTGAAGAGTGCGGTGCCGATCGGGCGCAAATCCCGATTCCCGAATCCCGAATCCCGGCTTCTCCTATTCGGACAGCAAGCGTTGCGGGCGCCTTCGGGCGTGCGCTAACGAATAACGGAGCAAGACCATGCAACTGATTCTTCTGCAGAAAGTGACCAACCTGGGCGGCCTCGGCGACAAGGTCGACGTCAAGCCGGGCTACGGCCGCAACTACCTGGTGCCGCAGGGCAAGGCCGTGCCGGCCACCGCCGCCAACATCGCCGAGTTCGAAGCCAAGCGCGCCGAGTACGAAGCCAAGGCCAAGGCCATCCACGACGACGCCGAAGGCCGCGCCGCCAAGCTGGAAGGCGCCAGCGTGACGGTCAAGGCCAACGCCTCCACCGAAGGCAAGCTGTACGGTTCGGTCGGCCCGCGCGACATCGCCGAGGCCTTCACCGCCGCCGGCCTGCCGCTGGAGAAGGGCGAAGTGGTGCTGGGCGAAGGCGCGTTCCGCAACATCGGCGAGTACGAGGTGCTGGTGCGCCTGCACGCCGACGTGGAAACCACGGTCAAGGTCGTGGTCGAAGCCGACGCCTGATCGCGGCGTCATCGCTGTACCGACACGGGCACCGCAAGGTGCCCGTGTCGTTTTTGCCGGCCTGCGCCGCCATCGGCGGGCCGTGCGGCCCGGACCGGCACGGCCGGCCGGGGCCGCTCGCCTGCATATGCGATCGCCGTCGCATTGCCGCTGCCCGGCGTGGGCCGCCCCAGCGTCGCGCAGGGGCCGCTATACTCAGCGACTCGCGTCCGATTTCGGCCCGGCGATGTAGCCGCATCAATGGGTTGGAAGCAGGACCTCACCTGGATCTTCACTAGCGGCAGCGCAGCTCGGAATGCCGGCGGCGCCTGCCATGGATTGCCCGCACCATGCGCCTGTCGACCATCAAGCTGTCCGGCTTCAAGTCCTTCGTCGATCCGACCACGCTGCACCTGCCGACCAACATGACCGGCATCGTCGGTCCGAACGGCTGCGGCAAGTCGAACATCATCGACGCGGTGCGCTGGGTGATGGGCGAAAGTTCGGCCAGCCGCCTGCGCGGCGATTCGCTGACCGACGTGATCTTCTCCGGTTCCTCGGCGCGCAAGCCGGTGTCGCAGGCCACGGTGGAGCTGATCTTCGACAACACCGACCACACCATCGCCGGCGAGTACGCCTCCTTCAACGAGATCTCGGTCAAGCGCCAGGTCAGCCGCGACGGCAGCAGCAGCTACTACCTCAACGGCACCAAGTGCCGGCGCCGCGACATCACCGACCTGTTCCTGGGCACCGGCCTGGGCCCGCGCAGCTACTCGATCATCGAGCAGGGCATGATCAGCCAGATCATCGAGGCGCGCCCGGAGGACCTGCGCGTGTACCTGGAGGAGGCCGCCGGCATCTCCAAGTACAAGGAGCGGCGCAAGGAGACCGAGACCCGCATCCGCCACACCCGCGAGAACCTGGAGCGCCTGGGCGACCTGCGCGAGGAAATCGGCAAGCAGCTCGAGCACCTCAAGCGCCAGGCGCGCCAGGCCGAGCAGTACCAGGCGCTGCAGGAAGAACGGCGGATCAAGGACGCGCAGTGGAAGGCACTGGAATACCGCGGCCTGGACGGGCGCCTGCAGGGCCTGCGCGAGGCCCTGGGCCAGGAAGAGACCCGCCTGCAGCAGCTGATCGCCGAGCAGCGCGATGCCGAAGCGCGCATCGAGACCGGCCGCGTGCGCCGCGAGGAGGCCGCCGAAGCGCTGAGCACCGCGCAGGCCGAGGTCTACAAGGTCGGCAGCACCCTGGCCCGGATCGAGCAGCAGATCCAGCACCAGCGCGACCTGTCGCAGCGCCTGCACAAGGCGCGCGACGAGACGCAACTGGCGCTGGCCGAGCTCGGCCAGCACATCGGCACCGACGAAGCCAAGCTGGCGCTGCTGCGCGAGTCGGTGGACGTGGCCGGCCCGCAGCTGGAGCAGTTGCAGGAAGACAACGAATACAAGCAGGAAGCGCTGCGCGAGGCCGAGGCGCGCCTGGCCGACTGGCAGCAGCGCTGGGAATCGCACCAGCGCAACACCGCCGAAGCCTCGCGCGCCGGCGAAGTGGAGCGCACCCGCGTTGATTACCTGGACCGGCAGTCGCTGGAGGCCGAGCGCCGCCGCGAGGCGCTGCTGGCCGAGCGCGCCGGGCTGGACCTGGACGCGCTGGCCGAGGCCTTCGCGCAACTGGAACTGCAGCACGAGACCCAGCGCGCCGCGCTGGACGGCCTGACCGAGCAGGTCGAGGCGCGCAAGCAGGCGGTGGCGGCGTTGCAGGACCAGCAGCGCGCCGCGCAGGCCGAACTGGCCGACGTGCGCAAGCAGGCGCAGGCCGCGCGTGGCCGGCTGTCGTCGCTGGAAACCCTGCAGCAGGCCGCGCTCGGCCAGGAGCAGGGTGCGGCGGTGGCCTGGCTGCAGGCGCACGGGCTGGATTCGGCAGCGCGCGTCGGCGAGCGGCTCAGCGTGGAGAGCGGCTGGGAGAACGCGGTCGAAGGCGCGCTCGGGCAGTTGATCGAAGGCGTGCTGGTGGAGGCGCCGGAAACCCTGGTCGACGCCCTGGGCGAACTCGGCGAAGGCCGCATCGCCCTGGTCAGCGGCGCCGAGGCGGCCGAGAGCTTCGCGCCGACCTCGCTCGCGGCCAAGGTGCAGGGGCCGATCGCGATCCGCCGGCTGCTGGCGCGGCTGCACGCGGCCGAGGACCTGGCCGCTGCGCGCGACCTGCTGCCGCAGCTGGGCGAGGGCGATTCCATCGTCACCCGCGACGGTGCGCGCCTGGGCCAGGGCTGGCTGCGGGTGTCGCGCTCCGGCGCGGCCAAGCAGGGCGCGCTGCTGCGCGAGCGCGAGATCCAGAGCCTGCGCGGCCAGATCGAGACGCTGCAGGAACGCGAGGCCGACCTCGAGCACCGTCTGGGTGAGCTGCGTGCGCAGTTGCTGGCCGGCGAGCAGCAGCGCGAGGACGCGCAACGCCAGTTGTACCAGGCGCACCGCAGCGCCTCCGAACTGGCCGGGCAGTTGCAGAGCCAGCAGGGCAAGGTCGACGCCGCGCGCACCCGCATCGAGCGCATCGAGCTGGAGGTCGCGCAGTTGCTGGAAACCCTCGACAGCAGCCGCGAGCAGGCGCGCGAGGCGCGCTCCAAGCTGGAGGACGCGGTCACCAGCATGGGCGACCTGGAATCGGTCCGGCACGCGCTGGAAAGCGAGCGCCGCCAGCTCACCGAGGCGCGCGACCTGGCCCGCGACGCCGCGCGGCGGGTACGCGAGGCCGCGCATGCGCTGGCCCTGACCCTGGAATCGCAGCGCACCCAGATCGCCTCGCTGAGCCAGGCGCTGGAGCGCATGGGCAACCAGCGCGGCCAGTTGGACGCGCGCCTGGGCGAACTCAGCGCGCAGTTGAACGAGGGCGATTCGCCGGTGCTGGCGCTGGAGGCCGAGCACCAGGCCGCGCTCAGCGAGCGCGTGCGCACCGACCGCGTGCTCGGCGAGGCGCGCGCGCTGCTGGACGGCATCGACAACGAACTGCGCGCGCTGGAGCAGACCCGCCAGCAGCGCGACGAACAGGCGCTGGCGCAGCGCGAGCGCATCGCCCAGCGCCGGCTCGACCAGCAGGCGCTGGTGCTCAGCGCCGAGCAGTTGTCGGCGGCGGTGGTCAAGGCCGGCTTCGTGCTCGAGGACGTCATCAACGGCCTGCCCGAACACGCCGACCCGGCCGAGTGGGAGCAGGCGGTGCAGCAGATCGACGCGCGCATGCGCCGGCTGGAGCCGGTCAACCTGGCGGCGATCAGCGAGTACGGCGAGGCCGCGCAGCGCGCCGAATACCTGGAGGCGCAGGACGTCGACCTGAACACCGCGCTGGAGACCCTGGAAGACGCCATCCGCAAGATCGACCGCGAGACCCGCGGCCGCTTCAAGGACACCTTCGACCGGGTCAACTCCGGCGTGCAGGCGCTGTATCCGCGCCTGTTCGGCGGCGGCCATGCCTACCTGGAGCTGACCGGCGAGGACCTGCTGGACACCGGCGTGGCGATCATGGCGCGGCCCCCGGGCAAGCGCGTGTCCAGCATCTCGCTGCTGTCCGGTGGCGAGAAGGCGATGACCGCGGTGGCGCTGGTGTTTGCGATCTTCCAGCTCAACCCGGCGCCGTTCTGCCTGCTCGACGAGGTCGACGCGCCGCTGGACGAGGCCAACGTCGGCCGCCTGGCGGCGATGGTCAAGGAAATGAGCGAGAAAGTGCAGTTCCTGTTCGTCAGCCACAACAAGGCGACGATGGAGGCGGCGCACCAGCTCAGCGGCGTCACCATGCGCGAACCGGGCGTCAGCCGCCTGGTCAGCGTGGACCTGGAGGAGGCCGCGCGTTTGGCGGGCGCGGCCTGACGTGACATGCTAAAGGACGTGCTATGCGTGGCGGCGATGTTCCCGTGTTGGCGAACCTCGTGCGCACCAGGCCGCTATTTTCCCCCTGTGTACCCTTGCCGGAGTAACCCCTGAATGTCCGACATGGCAATGCTACGCATCGGCATCCTCGCCGCCGGCTTGCTGTTGATTGCGGCGATCTTCCTGTTCGGCCGCCCCAAGAAACCGAGCCAGGGCCGGCGCGTGGAGCCGGCCGATCCGGCCGCGCCGCGCCGCGAACCCTCGCTGGGCGAGGCGGCCGCTGGCGATGACGCGCTGGCCGCGCCCGGCGCGGATGGCGAGGCGCACCAGCCCGAGCTGGGCCTGCCCGCCGCGGAGGCGCCCGGTGCCGACCTCGGCAAGCGGCCGAGCCAGGATTTCGACAAGATCGTCTCGCTGTACGTCGCCGCCCGCGCCGGGCAGGTGCTGCGCGGCGAGGACATCGTGGTGGCCGCGGAGAAGACCGGCCTGACCTTCGGTCACATGAACGTGTTCCACCGCCTGGTGGAGGGGCATCCCGAGCGCGGCCCGATCTTCAGCATGGCCAGCATCATGAAGCCGGGCAGCTTCGACATGGCGCACATCCGCGAGATGGAGACCCCAGCGATCGCTTTCTTCCTGACTCTGCCGGCGCCGCTGACCGCGCTCGACGCCTGGGAAAAGATGCTGCCGACCGTGCAGCGCATGGGCGAACTGCTCGACGGCGTGGTCCTGGACGACAGCCGCAACGCCCTGGGCCGCCAGCGCATCGCCCACATCCGCGACGACCTGCGCGCCTACGACCGGCAGCACCAGGCGCCGCCGTTGACGAAAGCCCCACGCTGGTAGCGTGGGGCTGGGAATGGGGAAACGGGAATGGGGAATCGTAGAAGCGATTCCCTGTCGCTGATGCCACGCGTGCTTTTCCCTTCTCCCGCCGGCACCATGGCCCCCTCTTCGGGGGGAGGCGCCCCCGAAGAGGGGGCGGATGAGGGTACGACTGCCGCCGATGTCAGACCCCCTGGTTTTTGCTCTGGCGAATCTCAAATCCCGAATCCCGGCCGTTAAGCCAACCCCGAATCCCGACTTCCCACTCCTGGCGCGCTGGCGCCAGCACTGGCGAATCGTGAGGCGGGAACAACAAGGCCAGGGCAAGCCCAGCCACGCCTGAGCTGCACGGCAACCGGCTTCGACGATTCCCGATTCTCCATTCCCAATTCCCGGCCCCAAGCTACTTGCGCGCCTTAGCAAACGCATCCCGAAACCGCAGCATCTCCGCTTCGCTGCCGACGGTGACGCGGACCAGCTTCGGCCAGATCGGCCAGCTGCGGCCGACGATGACGCCTTGCTTGGCCATCGCCGCGGCGAAGGCGGCGCCGTCGCGCTTGACGTCGACCATGAAGCAGTTGGCCTGCGACGGCAGGCACTTGTAGCCTTTGCTCTGCAGCCAGGCGATGGTGTCGTTGCGGATGCGCGCGTTCTCGGCGCGGCGGGTCGGCACCAGTTGCGGGTCCTGCAGGCTGGCGATGCCGGCGGCGAGGGCGGGCACCGACACCGGATTCTGGCCGAACGCGGCGAGCTTGGTCTGCAGCCCCGGCGCGGCCACCGCCAGGCCCAGGCGCAGGCCGGCCATGCCGTACAGCTTGGAGAAGGTGCGCAGCACCAGCAGGTCCTGGCGCTGGCCGATCAGGTCGATCACCGACGGCTCCTCGCTGTAGTGCAGGTAGGCCTCGTCGACAAGCAGCACGCTGGAGGCGGGCTTGTTGGCCAGCAGCCATTCGATGTCGGCGCGCTTGGTCACCGAGCCGGTGGGATTGTTCGGATTGCACAGGTAGATCAGGCCGGCGTTCGGGTCGGCGCTGGCCATGGCCTTGACGTCGTGTGCGCCGTCGGCGCGCAGCGGCACCCGCCGCACCGGCGCGCCATGGGCGGCGGCGACATCGGCCACCGCCTCGAAGGTCGGATCGGCCACCACCACGCCGGCGCGCGGCGTGGTGAAGGCGCGCGCCGCGCGGGCCAGCGGCTCGCTGGAGCCGGGATAGACGGCCACGTGGTCGGCCGGCAGGTGCTGCTGGCCGACGAAGGCGGCGATCAATGCGTCCGACAGTTCGAACAAATAGCGGCCGCTGCGCGGCAGGATCGCTTGTGCCGCCGCCAGCGCCGCGGGCGAGGGACCAAGCGGGCATTCGTTGAAGTTCAGGTACACCGTGCCGGCCGCCGGCGCCACGCCGGGCGTGGCGGCCGTGGCGGCGGCCGCCTTGCGCCGCGCTGCCTCCGCGACGGGCGCCAGGCCGACGGCGCCGAGTGCCAGGCCAGAGGTGGCCAGGGAGAGGAAGGAACGGCGTGAGACCGGTAGCGGCACGGGGCTCTCCAGAGCGGGCGGGGGAGGCAACGTTAACGGGGTGTTAATGGCGGGGCAAGGGAGCGAGGGGCGAGCAGTGGGATTTGGGATGGCTTGAGGGCTGGGATTGGGGATTGGGGATTGGGGATTGGGGATGGCAAAAGCGTGCACTGACACCGATGGTGCAGCGCACACTCCCTTCTCCCACCGGGAGAAGGTGCCCCGCAGGGGCGGATGAGGGTACGACCGCCGCCGACGCCAGAAGTCCGAGCTTCGGCTCTTGCGAATCCCCAATCCCCAATCCCCAATCCCGGCGGTTAAGCCAATCCCCCATCCCGACTCCCCAATCCCTGCCTTCCAGCTACTATCGCCCCCCTCTCCGTTACCCGCTTTTCCGCTGCGCATGACCGCAACTCCCGATCCCCAGCAGCGCGCCGCCGACCTGCGCCAGCGCATCGACGACGCCAACCACCGCTATTACGTGCTTGACGATGCGTCGATCCCCGATGCCGAGTACGACGCGCTGATGCGCGAGCTGGAGGCGCTGGAAGCCACGCATCCTGAACTGGCCAGTGCGGACTCGCCGACGCGTCGGGTCGGCGCGCGGCCGGATGGTGGCTTCCCGGAAGTGCGCCACGCGATCCCGATGCTGTCGCTGGCCAATGCCTTCGAAACGCCGGGCGTGGCCGAGGAGGCCGACGACCGCACGCGCTTTGCCGAGGTCGCCGATTTCGAGCGCCGCATCGAGCGCGAACTCGACCTGGCCGCGCCGGTGTTCTCGGTCGAGCCGAAGCTGGACGGCCTGGCGATCAGCCTGCGCTACGAGGACGGCGTGTTCGTGCAGGGCGCCACCCGCGGCGACGGCAGCACCGGCGAGGACGTCACCGCCAATCTGCGCCAGGTGCGCTCGGTGCCGCTGAAGCTGCGCGATCTCGGCGCGGCGCCGCCGGCGGTGCTGGAGGTGCGTGGCGAGATCTACATGCCGCGCGCCGCCTTCGCCGCCTGGAATGCGCAGGCGCTGGAGCGCAACGAGAAGCTGCTGGCCAACCCGCGCAACGGCGCCGCCGGCTCGCTGCGCCAGCTCGATCCGGCGGTGACGCGGCGCCGGCCGCTGGCGTTCTTCGCCTACTCGGTGGGCGAGGTGCGCGGCCTGGAACTGCCCGAAACCCACTCGCAGACGCTGCAACTGCTGCGCGACTACGGCTTCCCGGTCGCGCCCGAGGCCGACACCGCCACCGGCTTCGACGGCCTGATCGCCTATTTCCGCCGCATCGGCGCCGCGCGCGACCGCCTGCCGTACGACATCGACGGCGTGGTCTACAAGCTCGACGACTACGACCAGCAACAGGCGATGGGCTTCGTCTCGCGCGCGCCGCGCTGGGCGCTGGCGCACAAGTTCCCGGCGCAGGAACAGTCCACCGTGCTGCGCGCGATCGAGGTGCAGATCGGCCGCACCGGCGCGGTCACCCCGGTGGCGCGGCTGGAGCCGGTGCAGGTCGCCGGCGTTACCGTCACCAACGCCACCTTGCACAACGCCGACCAGATCGCGCGGCTGGACGCGCGCGAGGGCGATACGGTGATCGTGCGCCGCGCCGGCGACGTGATCCCGGAAGTGGTGCGGGTGATCGAGGAACGGCGCCCCCCCGGCACCGTGCCGTGGACGATGCCGGCGGCCTGTCCGGTGTGCGGCTCGGAACTGGTCAAGGAAGAGGACGCGGTGGCCTGGCGCTGCAGCGGCGGCCTGGCCTGCGCCGCGCAGCGCAAGGAGGCCTTGCGCCACTTCGCCTCGCGCCGCGCGCTGGACATCGAAGGCCTGGGCGAACGCCAGGCCGACGCCCTGGTCGAATTCGGCTTCGTGCAGTCGCTGGCCGACCTGTACGCGTTGAGCGTGGAAGACCTGGTGCGGATGAAGACCGCGCTGGACGCGGCCACCGCCGCCGACCTGCTGCAGGCGCTGGAGGACAGCAAGGGCGCGCTGGTGCTGGACGCGGCCGGCCGCGCCGCGCTGGAGGACGACGCCGCGCCGTGGCGGCGCGCCGAGTTCCTGCGCGCGCACCTGGCGGTGGACCTGGGCGGCAAGCTGGCGAGCAAGTGGGCCGAGAACCTGGTCGCCGGCATCGACGCCAGCCGCGCCACGACCCTGCCGCGCTTCCTGTTCGCGCTGGGCATCCCGCACCTGGGCGAAACCACGGCCAAGGCGCTGGCCTACTGGCTGGGCTCGCTGGCGTTCGTGCGCAGCACCCCGGCGGTGCTGCTGCAGGCGCTGCCGGACATCGGCGGCGAGGTGGCGCGTTCGATCGCCACGTTCTTCGAGCAGCCCGGCAACGCCGCGGTGGTCGATGCGCTGATCGCCGCCGGCATCCGCTTCGCCGACGAGGGCGCGCCGCCGGCGGAACTGCGCGAGCGGCTGGACCTGGCGCATCTGCTCGGCACGCTGCCGGTGGACAAGCTCGGCGGCAAGAGCGCGCAGCGCCTGGCGGCCACCTACGGCACGCTGGACGCGCTGCTGCGCGCCAACGAAAGCGGCTGGACCGGGGCGGGCCTGTCCACCGCCGGTGCCGCCAACCTGGCGGCGTACCTGGCCGATCCGGCGCAGAAGCAGGCCTTGCTCGACGCCGAGGCGGCGATGCGGCGCCTGCTCGATGCCGCACCGGCGCAGACCCGGCGCCACGCCGGTCCGCTCGACGGGCAGACCGTGGTGCTGACCGGCACGCTGTCGGCGCTGACCCGCGACGAGGCCAAGGCGCGACTGGAGGCGCTGGGCGCCAAGGTCGCCGGCAGCGTGTCGAAGAAGACCGCGTTCGTGGTCGCCGGCGAAGCCGCCGGCTCCAAGCTCGACAAGGCGCAGGAACTGGGCGTGGCGGTGTGGGACGAAGCGCAGTTGCTGGCGTTCCTGCAGGCGCAGGAGCAGGCCGGATGAGCGCGCTCGCCGCGACGCCCGAGGCGCTGCGCTGGCGCACCGCCGGCGTGTCCGACCAGCCGGCCTTGCTGGCGATGCTGCAGGCCTTCTATGCCGAGGACGGGATCGCCTTCGATGCGGCGCGGGTGACGCGCGGCCTGCAGGCGCTGCTGACCCAGCCGGCGCTGGGCGAGGCGCTGCTGTGGCTGGCGCCGGATGGCGCGGTGGTCGGCTACGCGCTGATCACCGCCTGCTTCAGCGTCGAACTCGGCGGGCGCTATCTGCTGCTCGACGAGCTGTACCTGGGCCCGGCCGCGCGCGGCCGTGGCTGGGGCCGGCAGGCGGTGGCGCTGGTCGAGGCGCGCGCCCGCGCGCTGGGCGCGGACGTGCTGCGAATGGAGGTCAACCACCACAACGCCGCCGCCAAGCGCCTGTACCTGGGGCTGGGCTACCGCGACGACGCGCGCGACCAACTGAGCCGCCGGCTCGAGACGGCGCCGTGATGGACCTGCTGTCCGCCCTGCAACTGCGCGCGCGGCTCAATGCCGCCATCCGCGCCTTCTTCGCCGCGCGCGGCGTGCTGGAAGTGGAGACGCCGATGCTGTCGGCGGCCGGCAACACCGAGCCGAACATCGACAGCTTCCAGACCCGTTTCAGCGGTCATGTCGATGCCGGCCCGGCGCTGCGCTGGCTGCGCACCTCGCCGGAGTATCCGCTGAAGCGGCTGCTCGCCGCCGGCATCGGCGACTGCTACGAATTGGGGCGGGTGTTCCGCAACGGCGAGGCCGGCGGCCGCCACAATGCCGAGTTCACCATGCTCGAGTGGTACCGCGTCGGCTGGGACCATCGGCAGCTGATCGAGGAGACGGTGGAGCTGGTGCGCACCGCGCTGGCCCTGGTCGGACGCAGCGCCACGTTGCAGGTGCTCAGCTACCGCGAGCTGTTCCTGCAGGGGCTGGAGCTGGATCCGTTCGTCGCGCCGCTGGACGCGCTGCAGCAGCCGTTGCGCGATATCCGCATCGACGCCGACGGCCTCGGCCGCGACGACTGGCTGGACCTGCTGATGACCCACCGCCTGCAGCCGGCGTTCCCGGCCGATCGCCTCACCGTGGTTCACGACTGGCCGGCCAGCCAGTGCGCGCTGGCGCGGATCCGCGACGGCGACCCGCCGGTGGCCGAGCGCTTCGAGCTGTACCTGGGCGGCTACGAACTGGCCAACGGCTACCACGAGCTCAACGATGCCGCCGAGCAGCGCCGGCGCTTCCTGCGCGACCATGCGCTGCGCCAGGCGCGCGGCGCGGTGCTGCCGCCGTTGGACGAACGCCTGCTGCAGGCGTTGCCGGCGCTACCCGATTGCGCCGGCGTGGCGGTCGGCGTGGACCGGCTGTTGATGGCGATGCGCGGCACCACGCAGATCGGCGACGTGCTCGCCTACGATTTCGCGCATGCCTGAACCGCCGGTCAGGAAGCGCCGAGGCGCGTTGTTGCGTTGTCCACATCGATGATGGTTTGATCGGACTCGGCATGCGCACACCGCGGCCGGCAGGTCTTCGTTGTTCAGGTTCTAGGCATAGGGGCAGAGCCAAGCATGAAGTGGGCGTACGGGCTCGGTGGCTGGTGTTGGCTGGGATTGGCGGCAAGCCTGTGGCCGACGCCGTCGCCAGCGCAGGACGCCGATGCGTACGACAACGCGGTGGTGCGCTGCGAGTCGCGCGACATGACCTGGGTGCATTGCCCGATGCCGACCGCGCAGGGCGTGCAACTGGTGCGGCAACTGTCCGACAACGACTGCATCCGCGGCAGCGAGTGGGGCTCGGACGCCACCGGCGTGTGGGTGACCCTGGGCTGTCGCGCCGAATTCCGCCCCAATCCGGGGGAGACGCCGCGCAGCGCGATGCGCCGCGTGCTGCGCTGCGAGTCCGATGGCCGCCTCGAGAGCTGCCCGGTGATGCTGCGCGGGGCGCCGGTGCGGCTGATGCGCCAGCTGTCGTCGGTGCCGTGCCGCGAGGAGCGCAGTTGGGGCGTGCGCCGCAACGAGATCTGGGTCGCGCGCGGCTGCCGCGGCGAATTCGAGATCGGCGCCGCCGACGGGTCTGGGTTTCCCGCCGGAACCCGTCCGGTGCTGTGCGAATCCAAGGGCAAGGCGCGGCGCCGCTGCGGCGTCAGTGTCCAGGAGCGTGTGGAACTGCGCCGGCAGTTGTCCGGCGCGCCCTGCGTGCAGGACGACAGCTGGGGCTGGGACCGCGACGGCATCTGGGTCGACAAGGGCTGCCGCGCCGAGTTCGGCGTCAACTGAGCGCGCGGCGCGGCGCTGCAACGCCGCACCCCGTCCGCAATCGGCAATCGGCGGCGTTTACAATGGCCCGATGAACGCCGCCCTCGATATCGATTACGCCCGCTACGACCATATCCGCCCGATCCTGTGGACCGGCGACGCGCTGGAACTGCTCGACCAGCGCAAGCTGCCGTTCGCGGTGGAGCACGTGCGCTGCACCGACAGCGACCAGGTCGCCGCGGCGATCCACGCCCTGGCCGTGCGTGGCGCGCCGGCGATCGGCATCGCCGCCGGCTGGGGCACCGTGCTGGCCGCGCGCGAGGTGCAGGCCGAGCACGGCGCCGAGGCGCTGCTCAAGCTGGAGCCGGCCTTGCAGCGGCTCAACGCCGCGCGCCCGACCGCGGTCAACCTGGCCTGGGCGCTGGCGCGCATGCGCAGCGCACTGGGCACGGCCGGCAGCGACTGGCGCTCGGTGCTGGAGCGCGAGGCGCAGGCGATCGCCGAAGAGGATCTGGCCGCCAACCGGCACATGGGCGCGCTCGGCGCCGGCCTGATCGCGCCGGGCAGCGGCGTGCTGACCCATTGCAACACCGGCTCGCTGGCCACCGCCGGCTTCGGCACCGCGCTGGGCGTGATCCGCGCCGGCGTCGCCCAGCAGCGCATCGCCAAGGTGTTCGCCGGCGAGACCCGGCCCTGGCTGCAGGGCGCGCGGCTGACCGTGTGGGAGCTGCAGCAGGACGGCATCGACGCCACTCTGATCGCCGATTCGGCGGCCTCGCACCTGATGAAGACCGGGGCGGTGCAGTGGGTGATCGTCGGCGCCGACCGCATCTGCGCCAATGGCGACACCGCCAACAAGATCGGCACCTACCAGCTGGCGATCGCCGCGCGCCACCATGGCGTCCGGTTCATGGTGGTGGCGCCGTCGTCCACCGTGGACATGGACACCGCCGACGGCGCGCAGATCGAGATCGAGCAGCGCGATCCGGGCGAACTGTTCGGCGTCGGCGGCGCGCGCACCGTGGCCGACGGCATCGCCGCCTGGAACCCGGTGTTCGACGTGACCCCGGCCGACCTGATCGACGCCATCGTCACCGAGCGCGGGGTCATCGAGCGCCCGGACCCGGCGCGCATGCGCGCCGCCTTCGGCGGCTGAGCCGGGGCAACGCGACGGCGCCCGCCGGGCGCCGCCGATGGCGCGCAAGTGCTTGTTCGCGCCGGCAAAACCGGGCAATCGGGCGCCCGTCATGATAGAATCCGGCGGTTCGATCGACCGCCGTGCGCCGTAGGCGTCCAGCCGCGGCGGGCCCGCCCATCGCGGGCCGGCGTCGTGGTCGATCCGCCACCAGACTTACGGAACCCGAATGGCAGAATCCGCCAAGGAAATCATCCAGGTCAACCTGGAAGACGAGATGCGCAAGAGCTACCTCGATTACGCCATGAGCGTGATCGTGGGGCGTGCCCTCCCGGATGCGCGCGACGGCCTCAAGCCGGTGCATCGCCGCGTGTTGTTCGCGATGAACGAGCTGGGCGCGCACAGCAACAAGCCCTACTACAAGTCGGCGCGTATCGTCGGCGACGTCATCGGTAAGTACCACCCGCATGGCGACCAGTCGGTGTACGACACCCTGGTGCGCATGGCGCAGCCGTTCTCGCTGCGTTACATGATGGTGGACGGGCAGGGTAACTTCGGTTCGGTCGACGGCGATTCCGCGGCGGCGATGCGTTACACCGAAGCGCGCATGTCGCGGCTCGCGCACGAGATGATGGCCGACATCGACAAGGAAACCGTCGATTTCCAGCCCAACTACGACGAGAAGGAACAGGAACCGTCGGTGATGCCGACGCGCTTCCCGAGCCTGCTGGTCAACGGCTCGGCCGGCATCGCGGTGGGCATGGCCACCAACATCCCGCCGCACAACCTGACCGAGTCGATCAACGCCTGCCTGGCACTGATCGACAACCCGCAGATCGACGTCGACGGGCTGATGGAGCACATCCCCGGCCCGGATTTCCCGACCGCCGGCATCATCAACGGCACCACCGGCATCGTCGCCGGCTACCGCACCGGCCGCGGCCGCGTGCGCATGCGCGCCAAGGCCGAGATCGAGATCCAGGACAACGGCCGCGAAGCGATCGTGGTCACCGAGATCCCGTACCAGGTCAACAAGGCGCGGCTGATCGAGAAGATCGCCGAGCTGGTCAAGGAAAAGAAACTAGAGGGCATCAGCGAGTTGCGCGACGAGTCCGACAAGGACGGCATGCGCATCTACATCGAGGTCAAGCGCGGCGAAGCCGCCGACGTGGTGCTGAACAACCTGTACCAGCAGACCCAGATGGAGTCGGTGTTCGGCATCAACATGGTGGCGCTGGTCGACGGCCGCCCGCAGCTGCTGAACCTCAAGCAGATGCTGGAGGCGTTCGTCCGCCACCGTCGCGAAGTGGTCACCCGCCGCACCATCTTCGAACTGCGCAAGGCGCGCGCCCGCGCGCACATCCTCGAAGGCCTGACCGTCGCGCTCGCCAACATCGACGAGATGATCGAGCTGATCAAGACTTCGGCGAACCCGAACGAAGCGCGCGAGCGCATGCTGGCCAAGACCTGGCAACCGGGCCTGGTCGGCGCGCTGCTCAACGCGGCCGGCGCCGAGGCTTCGCGCCCGGAAGACCTGCCCAGCGGCGTCGGCCTGGTCGGCGGCGGCTACCAGCTGACCGAAGTGCAGGCCACGCAGATCCTGGAAATGCGCCTGCACCGCCTGACCGGCCTGGAGCAGGAGCGCCTGACCGAGGAATACAAGCAGCTGCTGGACGCGATCGCCGGGCTGATCCGCATCCTGGAAAACCCGGACGTGCTGCTGCAGGTGATCCGCGAGGAGCTGGTCAACATCCGCGAGGAATACGGCGATGCGCGCCGTACCGAGATCCGCCACAGCGAGGAGGATCTGGACATCCTCGACCTGATCGCGCCGGAAGACGTGGTGGTGACGCTGTCGCATGCCGGCTACGCCAAGCGCCAGCCGGTCAGTGCCTACCGCGCGCAGCGCCGCGGCGGCCGCGGCCGCAGCGCGGCGGCGACCAAGGAAGAGGATTTCATCGACCAGCTATGGCTGGTCAACACCCACGACACGCTGCTGACCTTCACCAGCAGCGGCAAGGTGTTCTGGCTGCCGGTGCACCAGTTGCCCGAGGCCGGGCCGAACGCGCGCGGCCGCCCGATCGTCAACTGGATTCCGCTGGAGAACGGCGAGCGCGTGCAGGCGGTGCTGCCGGTGCGCGAGTACGCCGAGGGCCGCTACGTGTTCTTCGCCACCCGCAACGGCATGGTCAAGAAGACCCCGCTGAGCGAGTTCGCGTTCCAGCGCAAGATCGGCAAGATCGCGATCAACCTGGACGAGGGCGACGCGCTGATCGGCGTGGCGCTCACCGACGGCGAGCGCGACGTGCTGCTGTTCGCCTCCAACGGCAAGACCGTGCGCTTCTCCGAGCGGCCCAAGGACGACGAAGCCGACGATGCGGTGCTCGACGAGGCCGCTGCCGACGACGGTGCGGTGGCCGACGACGAGGCCGCCGGCGAGGACGGCGACGAGGCCCGCGGCGCACGGCGCAAGAGCCGTGGCGGGGTCAAGCCGACCGGGCGCAGCAGCCGCGGCGTGCGCGGCATCCGCCTGGCCAAGAGCGAGTACGTGGTCAGCCTGATCGTGGCCGAGCCGGCCGTGGGCCAGGACGAGGACGCCGACGACGTCGACGCCGCGGCGGATGCCGAGACCGATGCCGAGGCGCGCAACGGCGAGGAGGCCGATGCCTACATCCTCACCGCGACCGAGAACGGCTACGGCAAGCGCACCCCGCTGGGCGAGTATCCGCGCAAGGGCCGCGGCACCCAGGGCGTGATCGGCATCCAGACCAGCGAGCGCAACGGCAAGCTGGTCGGTGCGGTGCTGCTGAGCACCCGCGACGAAGTGCTGCTGATCTCCGATGGCGGCACCCTGGTGCGCACCCGCGCCTCGGAAATCTCCCGCGTCGGCCGCAACACCCAGGGCGTCACCCTGATCCGCCTGTCCAAGGGCGAGAAGCTGCAGGCGGTGGAACGCCTGGACGGCTCGCTGGTCGAGGAAGACGTGCTGCCGGGCGAGGAGGGCGTCGCCGACGGCGCGACCGAGGCGGCCCCGCCGCAGGAGTGATCCGCTTCCGAGGAGTGATCCGCTCCTGAGCGAACGACGACGCCGGCGCAATGCCGGCGTCGTCGTTCATGCATTGCCAATACGCTGCCCTTTCCGCGATTGCCTACGGATCGCCTACGGATTGGCTACGAGCAGCTCCCACGCATGGTCGCTGCCGGTCTGATGCAGTGCGGTCGCCTGGTGGGTCAGGAAGGACTGGTAGCCGTCGGCGCCGTTCAGCACATGGACCTCGGTCTTGCCGCTGCCGCCGCCCTGCTTGGTGATCGCGTAGATGTCCGGCTTGCCGTCGTGGTTGTGGTCGCCGACGTTTATGGCCCAACTCGCATCGGAACCGACCTGCGCAAGCGCGGTGGCATGATGACCGAGGAAGCTCTGATAGCCATTGGCGCCGTTGAGCACGTGGACTTCGGTCGTGCCCGAGCCGCCACCCTGCTTGCGGATGGCATACAGGTCGGTGGTCCCATCGCCGTTGTAGTCGCCCAGGCCGAATGCCCAGGATTCATCTGTCCCGGTCTGCTCCAGGGCGGTCGCCGACTGCAGCAGGAAGCTCTTGTAGCCGTCGGCACCGTCGAGGACGTGCACCTCGGTCGTTGCCGAGCCGGTCGCCTGTTTTTTGATCGCGTAAACGTCCGGGCGACCATCGTGGTTGTAGTCGCCAACAAGGAACACCCAGCGGGCGTCGGCTCCGGTGGGTTCCAGCGCGCTGGTCTGCTGTTCAATGAAACTTTGGTAGCCGTTGGCGCCGTTCAGCACATGGATCTCGGTCGTCGCGGCCTGTTTTTTGATCGCGTACAGGTCGTTCTTGCCGTCGCCGTTGTCGTCGGCGACCGCGAATGCCCAAGACGGAGTGTTTCCGGTTTGCTCCAACGCGGTGGCTTGCTGCGACAGGAATGTCTGGTAGCCATCGCTGCCATTGAGGCGATGCACCTCGGTGGTGGCGGAGCCGCCCAGTCGCGAAATGGCGTAGAGATTGGGCGTCGCCTGAGCGACCGCGTCGACCGCGGCCTTGGCGTTGACGATGCCGCTGCCGATGGCACGGTCCGGCGTGGCGGGGAACGGACTGGCGGTGTTCTTCAGGATGGCTTCTATGTCGGCCGGCGACTTGGGCGCCGCTGCCGCCGCCTGGATCAGCGCCACCACGCCTGCGACGTGCGGCGTCGCCATCGAGGTGCCGTTGTAGTAGGCGTAGCTTTCGTTGCCGGGCGTGGTGGTGCCGGTGTTGAGGGTGGAGAGGATGTCCGATCCGGGAGCGGCCACGTCGACGGTACTGCCGTAGTTGGATTGCTGGCTTGCGTTCCATACCGAGCGCGCTCCGTTCCGATCCACCGCGGCGACGGCGATCACGTTGCCGCAGTTGGCGGGACGCGCATTGCTTGCATCGATATTGCCGTTGCCGGCGGCGACGATCACCGTGGTACCGCGGCTGATCGCGCTGTTGATCGCGTTCTGGTAGGTGCTGCCGCAGGCGCCGCTGCCGCCAAGGCTCATGTTGATGACCTCGGCGGGATGCGGGTTGGCAGGAACTCCGCTGACGCTGCCCCCCGATGCCCAGACGATGGCGTCGGCGATGTCGGACAGCGTGCCGCCGCAGGTGCCGAGTACGCGTATCGGCACGACCTTGGCATTGAAGGCCGTGCCGGCTACGCCTTTTGCGTTGTTGGTGACGGCGGCGACGGTGCCGGCGACATGGGTGCCATGCCAGCTGGAATTGGTCGCCGGCGAGCCGGTGTAGCACCCGTTGGCGGTCGCCCAATCGCCCTCGTCGTTCGGGTTGGAATCGCGGCCGTTGCCGTCCCGGGCCGTGGTGGCGTTGCTGATGAAGTCGTAACCCGGCAGAAGGTTGGCGTTGAGGTCGCTGTGGTTGGTGATGCCGGTGTCCAGGACGGCGACGACGACGCCTTGGCCGCTGGACCGGTCCCAGGCCTGGTCCGCCTTGATCCCGGCATCCGCGTCGGTATAGCCCCATTGCTGAGCGAAATTGGGGTCGTCCGGACTCAGGAAGGCCTGCATGCGGGCATCGATCTCGACGTATTCGACGCTTGGATCCGCTGCCAGCCGGCGCATCAACAGTTCGGCTTCCTTGCGATCGAGCCTGCGATCGGTCCTGAACACCTCGGCGCCGATGGCCAGGCGGCGCGAGGGTGTTATGACCAGGGGGCGGCCAGCGACCGCAGGCAGGCTTTGCGCGGCCTGGTCGAGCGAGGATTTCAGGGCTGCCTTGCCGGTAACGGTCGCCGTGTCGTCGCGATACTTGACGATGAATTGATCGAACGAGGTCTCCGAGGACAACGCGCTGAGTTCGACGCGACCTGCAAGGGCGGGGGTGCCGATACCGAGGGACAAGGCGGCGAGGGTGGCGACGGCCAGTGCATGACGACGCGATGGAAGATCCTTTTTGCTGCTCATAACGACTCCTTCGTCGAGGGAAGCATCCCGCACCGCGGGTGCTATTCGAAGAAATGCGTGAGCGCCATACCAATGCGATTCCGTGCATTTCCCCGAATGGGGCAGCCGGCTCCGGCCGATGCCGGCATCCTAGTCGGCCGTGTGCATCGGTCAGTAGACATCTGGCAAGGCGCGCATTCCCGAACATGTTGATCGCAGCCGCCGTGGCTGTTCCCGATCGCTGCCCGGCTGCGTCTGCTGCGTGCGGCGCCCGAGCATTGCATCGCCTAGCGCGTACGCCTCGTGCATTGCCGAGGGGCGGCGGCTGGCTCCTCGACGCGCGTGGCGACGTCCGCCGGCAAGGTTCGCCGACCGGCGCGCTTGCGCCGACAACGGTGCGCTTCGACGCCTGTCGTCGCCCTGATCCGCTTGGCGAAGCCTGCCGCGAGAGGGAGCGCGGCGCTTATTCCAGCTGGTCGCGCGCGAACGCCGCGTCCAGTGCTTCCATCGCATCGCGCGGCTTGAGCTTGGCGGCCTTCTCGAACGCCGCGGCGGCGGCGTCCTCGCGCTTGTCGCCGTGCAGCAACAGCAACACGTTGGCGTGCTCGACGTGGGCGATCGGCGCGTCCGGGACCAGCTTCAGCGCTTGCTGGATGTGCTGTTCGGCGCTGGCGGCCTTGGCCCCGTAGGTCAGGCCGCCGATCATCGCGCCGACCTTGCCGATGATCTCGGCGTGGTACAGGGCCAGCGCCATGTGCGCCTCGGCATGCTTGGGCTCCAGCTCCAGCGCCGCTTCCAGCGACGCGCGGACCTTGCCGGCGATGCCCTGCTTGAGCGCCTTGACGATGCTCAGGCCCTGGCTGTAGCGGCCCAGCGCGAACGCGTGGCGGTAGTGGCTGTTGGCCTCGTCCGGCAGGGCGGCGATCGCCGCTTCGGCCAGCGCCGCGGCCTGCTGCAGTCGCTGCAACTGCTCCTTGTCGTCCTCGACCAGGTAGCCGGCGTGGATGCCGATCGCCTTGACCGCGACCGAGGCGCCGAACACCCCCAGCGCCTTGCCGGCCGCGTAGGCCTGCTGGAACTGCCCGTGGTGGAAGGCCCGCCAGGCCTCGATCAGCGCCGCCGACAGGGTCTGCGCGTCGTGGCCCTTGCCGGCCTTGCCGGCGGCGTCCAGCAGCGCCTGCGCGCGCGCCGGATCCGGATAGGGTTCGCGGTCGCCGGCGTGCAGCTTGGGCCAGGCCTTCTTCAACGCATCGCCGGCGTAGGCGTAGGCCTTGGCGTCGTATGGAAACGGCGCCCACGCGCCCGATGTTGCTGCCATGCGGATCTCCCTGTGCGGCGCCGGGCCACGGCGTCCGCGCCGAGCATGGCGCGGGCGCCGGCGCGTGGCAAGGGTGGTGGCCGATAGTGTGTTTGCTCAAGCCGCCGGCGCGAGCATGGCGCGCATCGGGGCCACTGCCGGCCCGTCTGGAGATCGTGCGATGGCGACCAAGAAGCGTTCCACCCCCGCGCTGCGCTCGGATCGGCTGAACCCACGGCACCTGTGGCTGGC
Source organism: Xanthomonas sp. NCPPB 901 (assembly GCF_056725085.1). Lineage (NCBI taxonomy): Bacteria > Pseudomonadati > Pseudomonadota > Gammaproteobacteria > Lysobacterales > Lysobacteraceae > Xanthomonas > Xanthomonas sp. NCPPB 901. The sequence goes on from NZ_CM161511.1 coordinate 2,273,549, forward strand.
CGGGCTGGGCGTGGTCGCGCTGACCCGCAAGCGTGCGCTCGCCGCCGCGGCCGATGCCGCGCAGGGCGCGGCGACGCTGAAGGCGCTGGCCACGCAACTGGCCGGCGACGCCGAGACCAGCGTGCGCGAAGGCGCTGCGGCGCTGCGCGAGCAGGTGCAGCCGTTGAGCGCCGAGGTCGAGGCGCGCCTGCAGCCGGTGTTGGTGAAGCTGGGATTGCAGGCGCGTCCGCAGCCGCGCAAGCGCGCCGCGACGAGCAAACACAGCGTCAGCAAGCGCGGCGCCAAGCCGGCTGCGGCCAAGCGCAGCCCGGCCAAGCGCGCCACCCGCAGGCGAACTGCTGGCGCCTGACCCGGCGCCGCGCACGCGCGGTGGCCGGCCGCGCTCGGGCATACTCGCCGTCCCCACCCGACCCGAGACGGCGAGACCATGCGGATCCGGCCTGCGACACTTGAGGATGCCGAGGCGATGGCCGCCGTGCAGAACGCCATCTTCGCCGCCGGGCGGCGCAAGGCGCCGACCGATCCGGCGACGGTGCGCGCGACCTACCTGCAGCATGCCGACCGCCTCCAGTGCGTGCTGGCCGAGGGCGCCGACGGAGGCGTCCTCGGCTTCCAGTCGCTGCGCATCGCGCGCGTCGGCAATGCCTACGATGTCGCCGAGGGCTGGGGCATCATCGGTACCCATGTCGATCCGCGTGCGGCGCGGCGCGGGGTCGGCAGTGCGCTGTTCCGGGCCACCTGTGCGGCGGCGCGCAGCGCCGGGCTGACGCAGATCGACGCTAGCATCGCCGCCGACAATGCGCTCGGGCAGGCGTACTACGAGGCCATCGGCTTTCGTACCTATCGCACGCCGCCGGGTCTGGTCTGCAAGGTCTACCGGCTCGACGGCCCAGCCGCTGCCGGCTGAGCGGCGCGATGCCGCGCGCGATGGCGCGCGGGGCAGGGCGCCTCAATCCAGATAGGCTTCCATCAGCGTGGCCAGGTGCGCGCGCTCGGCCTCGCGCAGGAACGGTGCGATCAGCTGCATCACCTGCACGATGCCGTGGCGGATCGCCACTTGCTCGTCCTTTTCGCCGCGCGCGGCCGCGTAGTTGAGCCAGAACGTGGCCACCACCAGCGCATTGGTGGCCACGCCGCTTCTTTCCTGGACGCTGGCGCGCATCGCCCCGGTCTGCGCCAACCCCTCGAACACCGCCTGCACGCTGGCGTCGGCGCGGCGCAGGATGCGTGCGAAGCGCAGGCGCAGGCGCCGGCTGCGGCTGAGGATCTCGACCAGGTCGCGGTACAGGAAGCGGTAGTCCCAGATGCACTCGAACACCAGGTGCAACTGCAGCCAGATGTCCTCCAGCCCCGGCAGCCGCGCGCTCGGCAGCGCCAGCGCCGCGTCCATGCGCTCCTCGTAGCGCGCGAACAGGTGCTCGATGATGTCGTCCTTGTTGCGGAAGTGGTAGTACAGGTTGCCGGGGCTGATCTCCAGCTCGTCGGCGATGTGGTTGGTGGTGACGTGCGGCTCGCCCTGCGCGTTGAACATCGCCAGGGCGGTCTCGAGGATGCGCCGTCGGGTGTCGCGGGCCATCAGGCCAGCAGCTTCTTCACCAGGTCCACGTACTTCTTCTGCGCTTCGGCCTGGGGCATGCCCTTGAGCTTGGCCCAGGCCTCGTACTTGGCGGTGCCGACGAAGTCGAAGAAGCCGGGCTTGGTGCCGCTCACGTCGCCCTCCGAGCCTTGCTTGTACAGCGCGTACAGCCGCAGCAGGGTGTCGTTGTCGGGACGCTCCGCGCGCTGCTTGATGTCCTGGACCGCTTTCTCGAAGGCCGCCTTGCTGTCCGCCATGATCCCGCTCCGCCCTGACCGGCAGGCATCACAGCACGGGCGACCGGCCCGGTCAACGCGGGCCGCGGCCGGTGGCGGCCGCGGTCGCCGGCACGGCTGCCGCCGTTACAGCATCGGCAAGGCGTCGGTCTGGCGGCTGTCGGCGATGCGTTCGTGCGCATGCGCGGCCTGTTCCTGCGCGGCCTGTGCCTGCCGTGCCAGCGAGGCCTTGGCGGCGATGGAACGAATCGCATCGGTCACTTCGGCCAGCGGCACCTGGCTGCCGAGCCGCTGGAAGGTGTCGCGGCTGTTGTAGCCGGAGCCGTCGCGCAGGTACTGCTCGTACATGGTCAGCAGTTCGGTGCAGGCCGCGGTCAGGGTTTCCATGTTGTTGCGGGCCAGCGCGTGGCCGACCTGGTCGAGGTTGTGCAGGCAGTCCGAGAGCCAGTGCAGGTCGTAGCGCGCGCTGGCCGGCTCCGGCCCGTTGTGGCCGCGGCTGAACGCGCTGTAGCGGCGGATGCTGCGCGCCACCCGCGCGACGTGCGCGAGCAGGGTGCCGACCTCGTCGGCGATGTCGATCTGCGCCAGGGCGATGGTCGACGGCGGCGCTGCAGGGGGCGACACCGGCGCCGCCTTCGGTGGTGCCGTGGCAGGCGCGCCTGCAGGCGCGGCCGCGGCCGCCGCGGGTGCCGACTCGTACTCGTAGGTCGCACGCAGGCGCTCGTGGTCCTGGCGCAGCGTTTCCAGTTCCTGCGCGCTGGCGGCGGCCTGCGCCTTCAGCTGGCTCAGCGCCGCCTGATACCGCGCGATCGTCTCCTTCGCAGTCGCGTCGCGCTGATAGGCATGCCCCAGACGCTGGAACAAGCCATGCGCGAACGCTGTGGCAACGGCAGCCCACAGCGCCACGGCAGGAGTGAGATAGATCAGGATGCCCATGCAGGCTCCTTGAAACGTTGCATCCCTTGTCGGCGTGTTGCGGCCGATCTTGAGGGCGTATCGTCCAAGCGGTGACGCAGTTCCGGTTTGGCGCCGCGCCGCGCCGGCCGTCCGCCGCCGCCAGGCGACGGACGCCGCGCCGGCCTCAGCGCAGGATGCCGGGCAGGTCCAGGTGCTTGTCGCGGGCGCACTCCAGGGCGATGGGATAGCCGGCGTCGGCATGCCGCATCACCCCGGTGGCCGGGTCGTTCCACAGCACCCGGGCGATGCGCTTGGCCGCCGCCTCGGTGCCGTCGCAGACGATGACCATGCCGGCGTGCTGCGAGAAGCCCATGCCGACGCCGCCGCCGTGGTGCAAGGACACCCAGGTGGCGCCGCTGGCGGTGTTGAGCAGGGCGTTGAGCAACGGCCAGTCGGACACCGCGTCCGAGCCGTCGGCCATGGCCTCGGTCTCGCGGTTCGGCGAGGCGACGCTGCCGCTGTCCAGGTGGTCGCGGCCGATCACCACCGGCGCCTTCAGTTCGCCCTTGGCGACCATCTCGTTGAACGCCAGCCCCAGGCGGTCGCGATCGCCCAGGCCGACCCAGCAGATCCGCGCCGGCAGGCCCTGGAACTGGATCTTCTCGGCGGCCATGTCCAGCCAGCGGTGCAGGTGCGGGTTGTCGGGAATCAGTTCCTTGACCTTGGCGTCGGTCCTGGCGATGTCCTCCGGGTCGCCGCTCAGCGCGGCCCAGCGGAACGGGCCGATGCCGCGGCAGAACAGCGGCCGGATGTAGGCGGGGACGAAGCCGGGGAAGTCGAAGGCGTTGGCCACGCCTTCTTCCAGCGCCATCTGCCGCAGGTTGTTGCCATAGTCCACGGTGGGCACGCCGAGGGCATGGAAGCCGAGCATGGCGCGGATGTGGTTGGCCATCGAGGCACGCGCGGCCTGTTCGACTTCCTTCGGCGCGGAGACGCGCTTTTCGTCCCATTGCGCGACGGTCCAGCCCTGCGGCAGGTAGCCGTTGACCGGGTCGTGCGCGGAGGTCTGGTCGGTCAGCAGGTCCGGCCTGACGCCGCGCGCCAGCAGCTCGGCGAGCACGTCGGCGACGTTGCCGAGCAGGCCGACCGAGCGCGGCGTCTTCGCCGCGCAGGCTTCGGCGATCAGGCGCAGCGCCTCGTCCAGCGAATCGGTCCAGGTGTCCAGGTAGCCGGTGCGCAGGCGCATGTCGATGCTGCTCTTGCGGCATTCCACCGCCAGGCACGAGGCGCCGGCCATCACTGCGGCCAGCGGCTGCGCGCCGCCCATGCCGCCGAGGCCGCCGGTGAACAGCCACTTGCCGGACAGGTCGCCGCCGTAGTGCTGCCGGCCCATTTCCACGAAGGTCTCGTAGGTGCCTTGCACGATGCCCTGGGCGCCGATGTAGATCCAGCTGCCGGCGGTCATCTGGCCGTACATGGCCAGGCCCTTTTGATCCAGCTCGTTGAAGTGGTCCCAGTTGGCCCAGCGCGGCACCAGGTTGGAGTTGGCGATCAGCACCCGCGGCGCGTCGGCATGGGTGCGGAACACGCCGACCGGCTTGCCCGACTGCACCAGCAGGGTCTGGTCGTCGTCCAGGCGGATGAGGGTTTCGACGATGGCGTCGAAGCTCTCCCAGTCGCGCGCGGCGCGGCCGATGCCGCCGTACACCACCAGTTCCTGCGGGCGCTCGGCCACGTCCGGGTGCAGGTTGTTCATCAGCATGCGCAGCGGCGCTTCGGTCAGCCAGCTCTTGGCGGTGAGGGTGCTGCCGGTGGGGGCGTGGATGCGGCGGGTGGCGTCGAGGCGGGTCATGCGGGAATCCTCAGGTGGATGCGCGGAAGGCGGAACGCGGTGCGCGCGTCAGTCGGCAGCGCGACCGGACGCGGTGGGGTGGCGAGCGAAGTCCAGGCATGCCTGCAGCACCTGCTGCAGTACCGCGCGCAGCGGCGCGGCGGCGTCGGGTTGCCAGGGCGAAGGCCAGCTGGCGGGGTCGACCGTGTCCGGCTCGTGCATGTAGCCGCGGCAGGCCAGCTCCATCTGGATCGCGTGCACGCCGTCGGCCGGCGCGCCGTGGTGGCGGGTGCTCCAGCCGCCCTTGAAGCGGCCGTTGCGCACGTGGCTGAAGCCGCTGCCGGCGCAGACGCGTTCGACCGCATCGGTCAGCGCCGCCGCGCAACTGGTATCCACCGCGCCGGTGGCGCCGGCGCTGCCGATGTTGAACTGCGGCAGCTCGCCGTCGAACAGGTGCGGGATGCGCGAACGGATCGAATGCGCGTCGTACACCACGATCGCCGGGTGCAGCGCGCGCAGGCGCGCGATCTCCGCGTCCAGGGCGGCGTGGTAGGGCACGAACCAGCGCGTGCGGCGCGCGTCGATCTCGGCCGCATCCGGCTCGGCGCCGGGCCGGTACAGCGGTTGCGCGTCGAAGGTGGTCAGCGGACACAGCCCGGTGGTGTTCTGCCCGGGATACAGCGACACCCCGGCCGGGTCGCGGTTGACGTCGATCACCGAGCGCGAGATCGCCGTGCGCACGGTGGTCGCGCCCATTGCCGTGGCGAAGTCGTACAGCAGGTGCACCCACCAGTCGGCATCGCGTTGCGCCAGCCACGGCGAGACGAAGCCGTCGGCCAGCGGTTCCGGCAGCGCGGTGCCGGTATGCGGGAAGCTGAGGATCAGCGGCGCATCGCCGCGGTGCACACTGAGCCAGTCGGGCAGGGATGTCATACGGCCTCGCGCGTTGTGCTGTTCTGTAGGAGCGGCTTCAGCCGCGACGGGGCATTACCCGGTAAAGCCCTGTCGCGGCTGAAGCCGCTCCTACGACGGGTTCTTTGGATCAGGACATGACTTCAGGCAACGCCATCTCCACAGCGGCTGCCAGCGTGCCGTCGCGCACCAGCGCGGTGGCGGCCAGCATGTCCGGGTGGAAGTAGCGGTCGTCCTGCAGTGCCGGCACGCGGGCGCGCAGCAGCGCGCGCGCCGCCTCCAGCGCGGCGCTGGAGCGCAACGGCGCGTGGAAGTCGCAGCCCTGCGCGGCCGCCAGCAACTCGATGCCGACCACGTTGGCCGCGTTCTCGGCCATCGCCAGCAGGCGCCGCGCGCCGTGCGCGGCCATCGACACGTGGTCTTCCTGGTTGGCCGAGGTCGGGATCGAATCGACGCTGGCCGGATAGGCGCGCTGCTTGTTCTCCGAGACCAGCGCTGCGGCGGTGACCTGCGGGATCATGAAACCGGAGTTGAGGCCGGGCTTGGGCGTCAGGAACGCCGGCAGCCCGGACAGCGCCGGATCCACCAGCATGGCGACGCGGCGCTCGCTGATCGAGCCGATCTCGCACACCGCCAGCGCCAGCATGTCGGCGGCGAAGGCCACCGGCTCGGCATGGAAGTTGCCGCCGGACAGCGCCTCGCCGGTGTCGCTGAACACCAGCGGGTTGTCCGACACGCCGTTGGCCTCGGTGGCCAGGGTGGTGGCGGCCTGGCGCATCACGTCCAGCGCCGCGCCCATCACCTGCGGCTGGCAGCGCAGACAGTACGGGTCCTGCACGCGCACGTCGTTGTCGCGGTGCGAATCGCGGATCGCCGAGTCGTGCATGAGGGCGCGCAGCGCGGCGGCGGTGGCGATCTGCCCGGGCTGGCCGCGCAGCGCGTGGATGCGCGGATCGAACGGGGTGTCCGAGCCTTTGGCGGCTTCGGTGGACAGCGCGCCGGCGACCAGCGCGGCCTGGAACACGCGCTCGATCTCGAACAAGCCGGCCAGCGCATACGCGGTGGAGTACTGGGTGCCGTTGAGCAGCGCCAGGCCTTCCTTGGCGCCCAGCGTCAGCGGCTGCAGCCCGGCCCGCGCCAGCGCCTGCGCCGCCGGCAGGCGCGCGTCGCCGACGAAGGCCTCGCCGACACCCAGCATCACCGTGGCCAGGTGCGCCAGCGGCGCCAGGTCGCCGGAGGCGCCGACCGAGCCCTGGCACGGCACCACCGGGATCACCTCATGGCGCAGCAGCGCTTCCAGCAGCGCCAGCGTCTGCGGCCGCACGCCGGAGGCGCCCTGGGCCAGGCTGGCCAGCTTCAGCGCCATCATCAGCCGCACCACCGGCACCGGCATCGGCGCGCCGACCCCGGCCGCGTGCGACAGCACGATGTTGCGCTGCAGGGCTTCCAGGTCGTCGCGTTCGATGCGCACGCTGGCCAGCTTGCCGAAGCCGGTGTTGATGCCGTACACCGGCGCGCCGGTGGCGACGATCGCCTCCACCGCCTGCGCGCTGCGCAGCACCGCGTCGGTGCAGGCCGGGTCCAGGCGCACGCCGGCGCCGCGGTACACGGCGCGCCACTGCGCCAGGCTGACCGCGCCGGGGCGCAGCAGGATCTCGTCGTCGCTCATTGTCCTCTCCAGATACGCGCATGCAGTGGGTTGAAGCCCATGCGATAGACCAATTCGGCCGGTTCGGCGATGTCCCAGATCGCCAGGTCGCAGGCCAGCCCGGCGCGCAGCCGGCCGACCTGATCCTGGCGCCCGAGCGCGCGGGCCGCCTCGCGGGTGAAGCCGGCGATGCACTCGGCCACGGTCAGCCGGAACAGCGTCGCCGCCAGATTCATCGCCAGCAGCGGGCTGGTCAGCGGCGAGGTGCCGGGGTTGCAGTCGGTGGCCAGCGCGCGCGGCACGCCGGCGGCGCGCAGCGCGGCGATCGGCGGCAGCTGGGTATCGCGGGTGAAATAGAACGCGCCCGGCAGCAGCACCGCCACGGTGCCGGCGGCGGCCATCGCGGCGACGCCGGCGTCGTCCAGGTATTCGACATGGTCGGCCGAGCGCGCGCCGTAGCGCGCGGCCAGCGCCGCGCCGCCCTGGTTGGACAGCTGTTCGGCGTGGATCTTCAGCGCCAGGCCATGCCGTTGCGCGGCCTGGAACACCTGCTCGGTCTGCGCCGGGGTGAACGCCAGGTGCTCGCAGAACACGTCCACCGCCTCGGCCAGGCCCTGCGCGGCGACCGCCGGGATCATGCGCTCGCAGACCTCGTCGATGTAGGCCTGCGCCTCGGCGCCGGGCGGCACCGCGTGCGCGCCGAGGAAGGTCGGCGACACCGCCACCGGGCGCAGTTCGCCCAGGCGCCGCGCCACGCGCAGCAGGCGCAGTTCGTCCTCCAGGGTCAGGCCGTAGCCGGACTTGATCTCCACCGTGGTCACGCCTTCGGCCAGCAGCGCGTCCAGCCGCGGCAGGCTGGCGGCGAGCAGGGCGTCCTCGTCGGCGGCGCGGGTGGCGCGCACGGTGGAGACGATGCCGCCGCCGGCACGGGCGATGTCGGCATAGCTGGCGCCGAGCAGGCGCTGCTCGAACTCGCCGGCGCGGTTGCCGGCATAGACCAGGTGGGTGTGGCAGTCGATCAGGCCGGGGCCGATCCAGCGCCCGCCGCAGTCGACGCTGCGCTGCGCCGACAGCGGGCCGGGCAACTGCGCGGCCGCGCCGGCATAGACGATGCGGCCGTCGCGGCAGGCCACCACGCCGTCGCGGACCAGGCCCAGTCCGCCATCCTCGGCGTCCAGCGTCATCAGGTGCGCGTTGTGCCAGAGCGTGTCGCAGGGCATGGTCACGGGCGGGCTCGTCGGTTATTTTGTATATACAATATTGCGGTCGATGGAGGGTGTCCAGTGCAGACCCAGGTGCAGCAGCAGGCCAGCGGCAACGCGGGATCGGGCGAATTCTGGTGCGCGCACGCGTTGCTGCCGCAGGGCTGGGCGCGCGACGTGCGCATCGGCGTGCGCGGCGGCCGCATCGTTACGGTGGACAGCGGCGTGGCTGCCGTCCTGGGCGATCGCCAGTTGGGCATCGTGGTGCCGGGGCTGGGCAACCTGCACAGCCACGCCTTCCAGCGCGGCATGGCCGGGCTGACCGAGATCGGCGGCCGCAGCGGCGACAGCTTCTGGAGCTGGCGCGAGCTGATGTACCGCTTCCTGCAGCGGCTGGACCCCGACGATCTGCAGGCCATCGCCGAGCAGGCCTACGTGGAAATGCTCGAGGCCGGCTTTACCCGGGTCGGCGAGTTCCACTACGTGCATCACGCCGCCGACGGCCGGCCCTACGCCGACCGTGCCGAGATGGCGCAGCGCCTGGCCGCCGCGGCGCACACCAGCGGCATCGGCCTGACCCTGCTGCCGGTGTTCTACGCGCACGCCGATTTCGGCGGCGCCGCGCCGAACCCGGCGCAGCAGCGTTTGCTGCATGACGTGGACGGCTTCGCCGCGCTGCTGGACGGCAGCCGCCGCGCCCTGCAGGGGTTGGACGACGCGGTGCTGGGCCTGGCCCCGCACAGCCTGCGCGCGGTCACCCCGGACGAACTGGCGGCGCTGCTGCCGCTGTGCGACGGCCCGGTGCACATCCACATCGCCGAGCAGACCCGCGAAGTCGACGCCTGCCTGGCCTGGAGCGGGCAGCGGCCGGTGCAGTGGCTGCTGGCGCACGCGCCGGTGGATGCGCGCTGGTGCCTGGTGCACGCCACCCATGTCGATGCCGCCGAAGTGCAGGGCATCGCCGCCAGCGGCGCGGTGGTCGGGCTGTGCCCGATCACCGAGGCCAATCTCGGCGACGGCCTGTTCCCGATGCCGGCGTTCCTGCGCGCCGGCGGCCGTTTCGGCGTGGGCTCGGACTCCAACGTGCTGATCGACGCGGCCGAAGAGCTGCGCCTGCTCGAATACGGCCAGCGCCTGGGCCTGCGCGGGCGCAACGTGCTCACCGGCGACACCGCGTTGTCCAGCGGCCGTTTCCTGTTCCAGTCCGCCGCGCAGGGCGCGGCGCAGGCGCTCGGCGTCGCCCAGGGCCTGCGCGAGGGCGCGCCGGCCGACCTGGTCGAACTGGACGCCGCGCATCCGGCAATGCAGGCGCGCCATGGCGACGCCTGGCTGGATAGCTGGGTGTTCGCCGCGCGCGGCGGTGCGGTGCGTTCGGTGTGGCGCCACGGCCGCGAGCTGGTCCGCGAGGGCCGCCACCTGCAGCGCGAGGCGGTCGCCGCCCGCTACGCGCGTGCGCTGGCCCGGTTGCTGGACGCATGAGGCGCGCAACGTATACGAGATGGTCTACGCGCCGTGGCGCGGGCCGCCGATGACGCCGGCCACACCGGCGCTGCCGCTCAACCAGCGCATCCGCCGCGACATCGAGGCGCGCATCCGCAGCGGCGAATGGCCGCCCGGCCATCGCATCCCGTTCGAGCACGAATTGATGGCGCAGTACGGCTGCTCGCGCATGACCGTCAACAAGGTGCTGGCGCTGCTCGCCGACGCCGGCATGATCGAACGCCGGCGCCGCGCCGGCTCGTTCGTGGCGCGCCCGCATCCGCACATGGAGCAGGTCGCGCTGGAGATCCCGGACATCCCGGTCGAGGTCGCCGCGCGTGGCCATGCCTATCGCTTCGAACTGCTGGAACGCCGGCAGCGCGCGCCGCGCGCGGCGTTGCCGCAGGAGGCCGAGGTCGCCGCGGGCGGCAGCCTGCTGGCGTTGCAGTGCCTGCACTACGCCGACGGCCGCCCGTTCGCGCTGGAGGAGCGGGTGATCAATCCGGTGGCGGTGCCGGAGGCCTTGCAGATGGACTTCGCGGTCACCGTGCCCGGCAGCTGGCTGTTGCAGCATGTGCCGTGGACCCGCGCCGAACACCGCATCAGCGCGGTCGGCGCCAGTGCCGCGCAGGCGGCACGGCTGCAGGTACCGGCCGGCACCGCCTGCCTGCTGATCGACCGCCGCACCTGGCGCGGCGAGCAGGCGGTGACCTTTGTGCGCCAGGTGTTCCTCGGCGACACCTACGACCTGGTCGCGCGGTTCTCGCCCGGCGCGCGCTGAGTCCGGCGCGCGGCGGCGCTCATACGATGCACGCATCGTCCGGGAGTGCCTGACTTGCAGCGCTGAACGCCTGCTTTCGCCTGCATCACCGCATCGCGCAGCGGCGGCTCCAGCCGCGACGGCATGCCACGGAACGCTGCATCGCGGCTGGTCCCGAAAAGGGGGCAACAGCCGCTTCTACGCGTACCTGCCCGGGGGGGAGTGGATGTGCCCGACGGGCGTTACCAAAAACGCGTGCGTCTCGGCCGATCCCACAAGCGGGGAGCAAGCGCCGCTCGCAAAGGGCGAACTACATCGGCTGGATGGTGGCGAAACTGGAGGGCGAGGTGCCCGCAGTCGCCTCGGCGGTGCACGATGCTGCGGCGCCGCATGCGCGCCATACGCCGGCGTGCGTTTGTCCTGCCTGCCGCACTCTGGCAAGTTAGCGCCGAGGCTGGGCGAGGGGCCGTGGCCGCGGAACGAGGGATGGTTCGGCATGACGTATTTCGTGACAGGCGCCACCGGCTTCATCGGCCGCTATCTGATGGCCAGGCTGATGCGGCGCAAGGGCGTCGTGCATGTCCTGCTGCGCAAGGAGTCGCAGCGCAAGTTCGATGCGCTGGTGCGCGAGCAGGGCTGGGATCCCAAGCGCCTGGTGGTGCTGCATGGCGACGTCGGCGCCGAGTATTGCGGGCTGTCTGCGGCGCAGCGCAAGGCGCTGCACGGCAAGGTCAAGCATTTCTTCCATCTGGCCGCGCTGTACGACCTCACCGCCAAGGCCGAGGAACAGCGCGTCGCCAACCTCGACGGCACCCGCAACGCGCTGGAACTGGCCGCGCACCTCGGCGCCGGCATCTTCCACCACACCAGTTCGATCGCGGTGGCCGGGCTGTACCCGGGCATCTTCCGCGAGGACATGTTCGAGGAAGCCGAAGGGCTGGACGATCCCTATCTGCGCACCAAGCACGACGCCGAGGCGCTGGTGCGCGCCGAGACCCGGATCAAGTGGTGCATCTACCGCCCGGCGATGGTGGTCGGCGATTCGCGCACCGGCGCCATCGACAAGATCGACGGCCCGTACTACTTCTTCCCGTTGATCAAGAAGCTGCGCCAGCTGCTGCCGCCGTGGGCGCCGATGCTCGGCATCGAGGGCGGCCGGATCAACCTGGTGCCGGTGGATTTCGTCGCCGATGCGATGGACCACATCGCGCACAAGCCCAAGCTCGACGGCCACACCTTCCACCTCACCGACCCCGAGCCGCTGCGGGTGGGCGAGGTGCTCAACGTGTTCTGCCGTGCCGGCCACGCCCCGGAAATGACCTTGCGGGTGGACGCGCGCATGTTCGCGTTCGTGCCCTCCAGCATTCGCGCCGCGGTCGGCAGCCTGCCGCCGATCCGCCGCTTCACCGGCATGCTGCTGCGCGACTTCCGCATCCCGCGCGAGGTGCTGAAGTTCATCACCTATCCCACGCGCTTCGACAGCCGCGAGACCGAGCGCGCGCTCAAGGGCAGCGGCATCGCCGTGCCGCGGCTGGAGGACTATGCCTGGCGCCTGTGGGATCACTGGGAGCGGCACCTGGATCCGGACCTGTTCGTCGACCGCTCGCTCAAGGGCAAGGTCCGCGGCAAGGTGGTGCTGATCACCGGCGGTTCCTCGGGCATCGGCCTGGCCACCGCGCAGCGCGTCGCCGAGGCCGGCGCCATCACCATCATCGTGGCGCGCGGCGAGCAGGAACTGCATGCCGCACGCGACGCGATGAACGCCAAGGGCGGCAAGGTGTTCGCCTACACCGCCGACCTGTCGGACCTGGCCGACTGCGACCGCCTGCTCAAGACCGTGCTGGAGGCGCACGGCCATGTCGATGTGCTGATCAACAACGCCGGCCGCTCGATCCGCCGCTCGATCGAACTGAGCTACGACCGCTTCCACGATTTCGAGCGGACCATGCAGTTGAACTACTTCGGCAGCCTGCGCCTGATCATGGGCGTGCTGCCGGGCATGACCGCGCGGCGCAAGGGCCATATCATCAACGTCAGCTCGATCGGCGTGCTGGCCAACTCGCCGCGCTTCTCCGCCTACGTCGCCTCCAAGGCGGCGCTGGACGCCTGGAGCCGCTGCGCGCAGGGCGAGCTGTCGGGCAAGGGCATCAGCTTCACCACGGTCAACATGCCGCTGGTGAAGACGCCGATGATCGCCCCGACCAAGATGTACGACAGCGTGCCGACGCTGAGCGTGGACGAAGCCGCCGACCTGATGGTCAAGGCGATCATCGAACGCCCCAGCCGCGTGGCCACGCGCCTGGGCATCTTCGCCGCCCTGGTCAACGCGGTGGCGCCGAAAGCCTACGAGGTGGTGATGAACACCGCCTTCGAACTGTTCCCCGATTCGGCCGCGGCCAAGGGCGACCGCAAGGCGCTACGCGAGGCCAAACCGAGCCAGGAGCAGATCGCGTTTGCTGCGTTGATGCGGGGCGTGCATTGGTAGCGGGGCGGGGAATCGGGAATGGAGAATCGGGAATCGCAAAAGCGCTGGCTGCACGCGGTGCCACTGCTGTCTTGTCAGACAGGTGCGCGCGCATGTGCACGGCATGCCGATAGCCCGCTCTACCGATTCCCCATTCCCGATTCCCCAATCCCGGCTCAAAACGTCCTACATTGCCGCCAACGCACCGGTTCCGCACGGCCGGGGCGGGGATTGAGCTGGATGCGGACCGTGCGCAGGGTCGGGTAGCGTTCCACTTCGCGGCAGATGCGCGGCCACACCTGGGCATCGTCGCCGCTGCGGTCGACCACCAGGGTCATCTGCGTCTGCCAGATGCCACGGATCACGCCCGGCGTGGTGGCCAGGGCCTTGGACAGGTTCTGGCGATTGCGCTGTTCGGTGGCGGGGTCGGGCTCGGCCAGATCGCCGCCGGCATCGAGCGCCTGCTGGGGCGCAGCCTCGCTGGCAGTCGTCGACGTGGCTGGCGCCTGCGTGTGGGCCGCAGCAGCGGCGGGCGCAGGCGCGGGCGCGGCCACGGATGCGGGTGTCGCTTCGGGTTGCTGCAGCGCCAACGCACCGACCCCGGTCACCACGCCCAACGCGAGCGAGGCCAGGCCGGCGATGGCGATGTGGCGCTGCGCGCGGCGGCGGCTGGCGCCGATCACGCCGTCTTCCAGCTCGCTGGGCAGGTAGCGCTTGAGCATCGGCCAGATGCGCCGGCCGTCGAGGATTTCCACCGCCTGCTTCTCGGCCGCGGCGATGCCGTCGCGCTGCACCTTGCCCTCGGTGATCAGGATGCCGCCCTGCGCGCCCATCAGCCGCGCCGCCGCGCCCAGTTCGTTGACCGCGGCCGAGCCGATGCGGTACGCGCGGCCGTGCTTGCACGACAGCAGCCAGCGCGCATCGCCGCGGGTCATCACGAAGTCGCTCTGCGGTTCCTTGGACGCGGCGTCGTCCACGGCCGCATCGTGCAGGTCGCGCTGTTCGCGCATCGCACGCCGCACCATGTAGGAGAAATCGCGCCAGTGCAGGCCGGCCAGCGCATGCAGTCCGGCGGTGGTCTCATTCTCGCGGCGCCGCACCAGCCACAGGTAGAGACTGGCCGCCAGCCATGCCGCGATCGCCAAGATCGCGGCCGCTATCCAGGAAAACATGCTCGCACCCGCACACGCGCCGAAAGAAGTCAGTGTATCGCCAGCGTGTCACGGCGCCGGCAAGGCGACGGCGGTGGAAGGCGGACAAGAGAAGACCCGCCAGTCCGAAGCCGAGAGGGGAGGGGAGCAAACGGTCTTCTGATGGACTGGCGGGTCCGCTTCGATTGTCTGGAAAAACGTGTTGCTTTGCAACAATCCGGTTACTCGGCCGGGGTCGGCGTCGCGCTTTGCGTGCGGCTGCGGCGCTTGGGCGCGGTTGCGTTCCTGGCTGGCGCGACCTTGGCGACCACCGGGCCGGCGCGTCGGCGCGCCGGTGCCGCGCGCTTGGCGGTGCCGGCGTGCGATGCGGCGGTCTTCTTGGTGGCCTTCTTCGTTGCCGGCGCCTTGCCCGAGGCCTGCGACGCACGGCCGCCGCGCAGATGCCGCAGTTCGCCATTGAGCGCGTCCACGCGTTCGATCAGCGCGCCCAGGTCCTCGCGGCTGGGCACTTCCAGGCGACGCAGAGCGCGCTGCACGCGGTCCTCGAACACCTTTTCCAGGCGGTCCCAGGTGTCGGCAGCGCGCTCGCGGGCCTGGCCGACCCGGTTCTCCACCGCATCGCGCACCGCGTCGACGCCGCCGCCGGCCAGCTTGCGCGTGCTCTGCTCCAGGCTCAGGCCTTCCTTCACCAGGGTCTCGAACAGCTTGCCGCCTTCGGCCTGGGCGCGGCCGAAGGCGCCGACCCCGGCCAGCCAGACCTGCTGCGCCGATTCGCCCAGGCGCTTGGACAGCTTCTCCGCCTGCGCCTGCAGGGTGTCGTCGGCGGCAGTGGCGGTGCTGCGCTTCTTGCGCGCGGATTTCTTCAGAGTGGCCATGACGGTGCGGTTCCTTCGGCGGATGAGTGGCGGAGTTTGAGACTCGGGACTGTGACTAGAGTAATCACACCAGCGTGCGCAGCGGGCAAGCGGCGTACGCGGGCGACGTCGGCGCTACGCCTCCGGCGAACGGTGGGTGCGGCGCCTGGCGCGGCGGTTGGCGATGACCTGGTCGACGTCGTCCAGCGCACGGCGCAGCCGCGCGGTGGTCTCGGTCATGCGCCGCGGTTGCACGTCCACGCCATCGAGGAAGGTGCGGTGGCGGTCGTTCAGGATCGCGTGGCGCAGCGCGATGCCGTGCGCGGCCAGCAGCGGCTCCAGTGTCTGCGCGTTGCGGCGCAGGTCGGCCAGGGTGTTGCGGTAGGCGAGCTGGCACACGCGGTGGCGCGCGGCGTAGCTGAAGAGATTGGTGAAGAACAGTTCGCTGTTGTTGGCGTTGGGCTCGAACACCAGTTGGTCCACCTGCGGGTACTGCTGCGCGTATTTCTCCAGCCCCACCTGCATGCGCGATTGCAGCAGGGTGCGGAAGGTCTGCGACAGCACCGCCGGCAGGCCGCCGGCGAGCAGCCGCGCGCGGTCGATGTGGCCATTGCGGCGCGGCGCATGGGTGGCGTCGTAGGGCACCAGCGGGTTGATTCCGATCATCAGGTCGATACCGCGCTCCAGCAGGGTGGAGGCGTGCATGGTGCGGCGCAGCGCGCCGTCCACGTAATGGTGCCCGTCGATCTGCACCGGCGGGTACAGTCCCGGCAGCGCGGCGCTGGCCTGGATCGCCAGCGAGATCGGCACGTGGTCCATGCCCGGCTCGCCGAAGCGCACCGTGCGGCCGCTGTCCAGGTCCACCGCGACCACGAACAGGCTGGTATCCAGGTCGCGGAAATCGTTGCTGCGGCCGCGGCGGCTGAACACGTCCTGCAGGAAGCGCTCGACCCCGGCGTTGTCGAACAGGCCGCTGGGCACCAGCCCGCCGAAGCGGGTGATCAGGTCGGACCAGCGGGTCTTGCGCGGCTCGGTGAGCAGGTCGTGCCACCAGCCGTAGGCCAGCCGCGGCAGCGTCGCGGCGCGGCGCAGGTACTCGTAGACGTTGGGCCGCAGGAAGTCTTCCGGGCGGAAGTGCGCATCGTCGCTGTTGCCGGTGACGAAGATCCGGCAGATCTCGGCGCTGCTGACCCGGTTGGCCAGGCCGGCGGTGAGGAAGGCCCCGGAGCTGACCCCGACATAGCAATCCAGGCGGGTCAGGTCCAGTCCGTCCAGCGCCTCGTCCAGGGCACGCAGCGCGCCGAGGCCGTACATGCCGCCGATCGGGCCGCCGCCGGCGATGGCCAGACCGATGCGGCCGTTGGAATGGGGACGGGGCGAGGCGCTATGGAGGGAAAGCATGCGCGGTCCGCAGGAGGCAGTGGCGCGAGTGTAGCCGAGCGCGGCGACGCTTGCGGTCGTGCCGGGCTGCGACCATCATCGGCGGCCATGGCGCGCAGCAATCCCGTCCTGGAACGACTCGGCCGCCGCCTGGCGTGGCACCAGGCGCTGCACGACCCCGTGCGCGAACCGCGCAACGCGCTGCGCTGGCTGCAGGAACTGCGGCGCTGGCAGTCGCAGCGGCTGGAGCGCAGCTTCGAGCATTTCCTGGAGGATCCGCAGCGGCGCCCGGCGGCGATGTTCTTCCTTACCGACGTTTATGGCGACCGCGACTTCAGCCGCCGCGACGCCGACATCGTCAAGGTGTTGCCGATGATGCAGCGGCTGATGCCGGCGGCGTTGCTGGACACGGTCGCCGACGGCATCGAGCTGGGCGCGCTGACCCACGCCCTGGACCTGCGCATGGCCGCGGCGCTGCAGGCCCTGGCGCCACGGCGCAAGCGCCTGGACGAGGCGCTGTATGCCCAGGCCTATCGGCAGACCGGACTGCCGCGGCTGCGCCAGCGCCAGATCGATCTGATCGCCCGCGTCGGCCTGGGCCTGGCCAACGCGGTGCACACGCCCGGCGTGCGCATGTTGCTGCGCTTCGCGCGCGGCCCGGCCAAGGCGGCCGGGTTGTCGGAACTGCAGGGCTTCCTGGAGCGCGGCTTCGACGCGTTCTCCAAGCTGGGCGACGCGGAAGGCTTCATCGGCGATATCGAGACCACCGAGCGCGCCGTGTCGCGGCGGTTGTTCGCGGGCGATCCGGATCCGTTTGCGTTGGAGTGAGTCGGGGGCCGCGCCCTCATCCCAACCCCTCTCCCGGGGGGAGAGCGGCTTTGGTCGTTCCTTCTCCCCTCGGGAGAAGATGCCCTGCAGGGGCGGATGAGGGGACGGGCGCAGCCTCGTTTAGCCAGTTCCACCAGCGCTTCGCGCCGCACCCTCACCCCAACCCCTCTCCCGGGGGGAGAGGGGCTTGAACTGTTCCTTCTCCCCTCGGGAGAAGGTGCCCCGGAGGGGCGGATGAGGGGACGGGCGCGCCTCGTGTAGTCAGTTCCACCAGCGCTTGGCGCCGTACCCTCACCCCAACCCCTCTCCCGGTGGGAGAGGGGCTCGATCGCGCATCAGCCCAGCTTTTCCGCCAGCACGCGGCGGATCTCGCTCTCCACCGTGCCCTTCATCGCCGACAGCAGGAACCCCAGCTCGGCGGTGACATGCACCTGCTTGGGCAGCAGTTCGATGCGGCCGTCCACGCCCGAGCGCGAGAACAGCAGGGCGTCGCCGTCCCAGTGCGATTCCAGGTCGAAGCGCTCGGCCAGTTTCCTGGCGGCGGTTTCGATGGCCTTGCGGGCCTGCGCGGGGGACATGGCGTGGTCGTGGCGGATGTCGATGCTGGACATGCTGGCTCCTGTGCGGGCGGGTGCCCGCGTGAACGATCAGGCATTGTGCGTATGCGCGATGCATTGTCCAGCGCGCGCGCTTCTGCGCGCGCGGGCAACCTGCTAGGCTGCCCGCCGTGCACGATCTGCAAGTCCATTTCAGCAACCGCCAACATCCCGACCGGCCCCTGCGCGCGGGCGTGCATCGCATCGTGCGGCTGGCCTCCGGCCAGGTCAGCGTGGTCGACGACACCCAGGGCGCGTTGCTGCTGGCGCAATTCTGCCTCGACCGGCGCGGGCTGTGGCTGCAGGTCGCCAACGGCAGCCGCGGCATCCATGTCAACGGCCGCCCGGTGCGGCGCATGGCCCTGCTGCGCGCCGGCGACGCGGTCTACGCCGACGGCGTGGAGATGGTGGTGCAGGGCAAGTGCGAGCCGCTGCAGCGCCTGCCCGAGGTCAGCGAGGCCGAACACGACGATCCGCGCCTGGTGTTGCGCGGTGTCGGCGGCCCGCACCATGGCCGCAGTTTCACCGTGGACCGGGTGCGCAGCGTCGGCCGCCTGCGCGACTGCGACATCCGCATCGACGATCCGGCCTGCGCCGAGCAGCACGCGCGCCTGGAGCGGCACGGCGAGCGGGTGCTGCTGCGCGGCTTCGGCGATGCGCAGACCCAGGTCAACGGCATCGCCGTGCGCAGCTGCTGGCTGCAGCCCGGCGATCAGGTCGTGTTCGATGCCCAGCACCGGTTCGTGCTGGAAGTGCCGCAGATGGTCGGTGCCGAGCCGCTGCGCGACGACCCGGCCCTGGCCGCGTTGGCGCTGACGCCGGCGGTGGCCCCGCGCCCGGCCACCGTGCGGCGCTGGCCGTGGCTGTTGCTCAGCGCCTTGCTGCTGGCCGCCGCGCTCAGCGGCCTGCTGTGGTTCGGCGCGCGCTGAGCGCCCGCCAGCCGCGCCAGCCCAGCAGCACCGCCAGGATCGCCGCGTACAGCAGCGGTTCGCGGATGTCCGACTTCACCAGCCACCAGAAGTGCAGCACGGCGAGCACGCCGATCGCATAGATCGCCTTGTGCAGCTTGCCCCAGTTGCGCTTGAGCCGGCGCATCCAGCCCTGGGTGGAGGTGACCGCGAGCGGCACCAGCAGCAGCCAGGCCAGGAAGCCGACGGTGATGTACGGACGCTTGACGATCTCCTCGAAGATCTGCGTCCAGTAGCCGCGCAGGTCCAGCCCCAGGTAGGCCGCCAGATGCACGCTGGCATAGAAGAACGCGTACAGCCCGAGCATGCGCCGGAACCGCAGCAGCACCGGTTGTCCGGTCAACTGCCGCAGCGGGGTGATGGCCAGGGTCAGCAGCAACAGCCGCAGCGCCCACAGCCCGGTGCGGTGCTCGACCTCGGCCACCGGATCGGCCCCCAGGGCGTCGCCGCCGGTCTGCCACACCTGCCAGAACTGCCAGCCCAGGTACGCCATCGGCGCCAGCGCCAGCGCATGCACCACCGCCTTGGCGGCAATCAACGAAGTCGAGGTCTTAGCCATGCGCCGTCATCGCGCGGTGTGGGCAAAGGCGGCATGAGACGCGCCGACCGTGGTGCCAGCCATCGCGCGACGCCACCACCCGGCGCCGCGCGTTTCCCATTCCCGATTCCCGGTTCGCCATTCCCGGCCTCCGCTCAATACCATTTCTTCAGATCCATCCCCGCATACAGTGACGCCACCTGGTCGGCATAGCCATTGAACGGGCGGGTGGGAATGCGCTCGGCGAACAGCTTGCTGGCCTTGCCGGCGATGCGGCGCTCGGTCTTCTGGCTCCAGCGCGGATGGTCCACCGCCGGATTGACGTTGGAGAAGAAGCCGTACTCGGACGGCTGCAGCTCGTGCCAGGCGGTTTCCGGCATGCGCTCGACGAAGCGGATCTCGACGATCGACTTGATGCTCTTGAAGCCGTACTTCCACGGCACCACCAGCCGCAGCGGTGCCCCGTTCTGCTGCGGCAGCGGCTTGCCGTACAGGCCGGTGGCGAGCAGGGTCAGCGGATGCATGGCCTCGTCGATGCGCAGGCCTTCCTTGTAGGGCCAGTCGATCGAGCTGTAGCGGATGCCGGGCATCTGCTGCGGATCGGCCAGGGTGGTGAAGGCGACGTACTTGGCCTTGGAGGTCGGCGCAAAGCGCTTGAGCACCTCGCCCAGCGGCACCCCCAGCCACGGGATCACCATCGACCAGCCTTCCACGCAGCGCAGGCGGTAGATCCGCTCCTCGGGCGTGTGGCCCTTGAGCAGGTCGTCCAGGCTCAGCGTGCCGGGCTTCTCGCACTCGCCGGACACCTTCACCGACCACGGCGAGGTGCGCAGGGTCTTGGCCGCCTTCGACGGATCGGTCTTGTCGGTGCCGAACTCGTAGAAGTTGTTGTAGCTGGTCACGTCCTCGTAGCGGGTCAGTTCCTCGTTGGTACGGAACCCGCTGCGCGCCTGCTCCGGCGTCACCACGGTCTTCGGCGGTGCCGGCGGCTCGGCGTCGGCGCAGCCGACCAGGCCGGCCACCGGGGTCAGCGCCAGGGCCTGCAGCAAGCGCCGTCGCTCGCGGTAGACCGCTTCGTCGGTGATCTCGCGGCTGGGGACGGTGAGGGCATCGCGCAACGACATGGCGGACTCCTGGAGCGAAGGGGGCGAGCGGTGACGGGGACTTCAGCACAGACTACGCATACGCCGGGCGAATGGATGCAAATGCAACCTAAATTGCCCGGGCAACAAGCTGTTGCGCTGCGGCATACTAGGGGTCCTGTCCGATAGGTGTCCCATGACGCGCGCGTTCAATTTCAGTGCCGGCCCCGCTGCGTTGCCGGAATCGGTCCTGCGCCAGGCGCAGGCGGAGATGTTGGAGTGGAACGGCGTGGGCGCCTCGATCGTGGAGCTGAGCCACCGCGGCGCCGAATTCATGGAGGTGGCGGCGCAGGCCGACGCCGACCTGCGCCGGCTGATCGGCATTCCCGACGACTACGCCGTGCTGTTCCTGGCCGGCGGCGCCACCACCCAGCAGGCGTTGCTGGCGCTGAACTTCGCCGCGCCCGGGCAGACCGTGGACTACGTGGTGACCGGGCACTGGAGCAAGACCGCGATCAAGCAGGTCGGGCCCTACGTCGACGTGCACGTGGCCGCCAGCAGCGAGGCCGGCGGCTTCCGCGACATCCCGCCGCGCGCCGACTGGCAGCTGCGCGACGATGCCGCCTACGTGCACATCACCGCCAACGAGACCATCCACGGCGTGGAGTTCCGCGACACGCCGGACGTCGGCGCGGTGCCGCTGTTCGCCGACTTCAGCTCCAGCATCGCCTCCGAGCCGATCGACGTGAGCAAGTACGCGCTGATCTACGCCGGTGCGCAGAAGAACCTCGGCCCGGTCGGCGTCACGGTGGTGATCCTCCGCCGCGACCTGCTCGAACGCGCCGGGCAGCCGCGCGCGGACATCTTCGACTACCGCTCGCACGTGGCGCGCGACTCCATGCTCAACACCCCGCCGACCTGGAACTGGTACCTGGCCGGGCTGGTGTTCAAGTGGATGCTGGCCGAGGGCGGGGTGGAGGCGTTCGCCGCGCGCAACCAGGCCAAGTCGGCGCTGGTGTACGCGGCGATCGACGCCTCCGGCGGCTTCTACCGCAACGAGGTCGTGGCGGCGGTGCGCTCGCGGATGAACATCCCGTTCTTCCTGCCGGACGAGACCCTCACCGCGCGCTTCGTCGCCGAATCCAAGGCGGCCGGCCTGCTGGCGCTGAAGGGCCACAAGGCGGTCGGCGGCATCCGCGCGTCGCTGTACAACGCCATGCCGCTGGCCGGTGCGCAGGCGCTGGTCGCGTTCATGCACGACTTCCAGCAGCGCCACGGCTGAGTCGCCGATCTTTTGCAGGAGCGGCGTCAGCCGCGACCGGATCGCTGCGGCGATCCGGACCACCGAGGAACCCCCGATCCATGGCCGCCAAGCCGAAGAAATCCCCCGCCGCCGCCAAGCCGGCCAAATCCAAGTCCGCCGAACCGGCGCCGGCCGCCACGCCGGCCCTGGCCGACGTGCGCGCCAAGATCGACGAGATCGACCGCACCATCCAGGCGCTGATCGCCGAGCGCGCGCAGTTCGCGCACCAGGTCGGCAAGGCCAAGGGCAAGCTCGCCGCCGCGGTGGACTACTACCGCCCCGAGCGCGAGGCGCAGGTGCTGCGCATGGTGGTGGACCGCAACCAGGGCCCGCTCAGCGACGAAGTGCTGGTGCACGTGTTCCGCGAGATCATGTCCGCGTGCCTGGCGCAGCAGGAGCCGCTGAAGATCGGCTACCTGGGGCCGGAAGGCACCTTCAGCCAGCAGGCGGTGCTCAAGCACTTCGGCCGTTCGGCGGTGGGCCTGCCGATGGCCACCATCGAGGAAGTGTTCCAGGAAGTGGAAAGCGGCAACGCCGACTTCGGGGTGGTGCCGGTCGAGAACTCGGGGCAGGGCACGATCCAGGTCACCCTGGACATGTTCCTGACCTCCAATCTGAAGATCTGCGGCGAGACCGAGCTGCGCGTGCACCAGTTCCTGCTCTCGCGCAGCGGGCGGCTGGACGCGATCGAGCGGATCTATGCGCATCCGCAGTCGTTCGCGCAGACCGCCGGCTGGCTGCGCGCGAATCTGCCGAAGGTGGAGAAGATTCCGGTCTCCAGCAACGCCGAGGGCGCGCGCCGCGCGCGCAATGCCGACGATGCGGCGGCGATCGGCGGGGAGAGCGCGGCGCATGTGTATGCGCTGAAGAAGGTCATCATGAAGTCGATCGAGGACGACGCGGACAACACCACGCGCTTCCTGGTGATCGGGCGGCAGATCTTCCCGCCGTCCGGGCACGATCGCACCTCGGTGCTGGTGTTCATCCACGACAAGCCGGGTGCGCTGTTCGATGTGCTCAGTCCGTTCGCGCGGCATGGGATCAGCATGAACCGGATCGAGTCGCGGCCTTCGCATCAGGCGAAGTGGGAGTACGGGTTCTTCATCGATCTGGCGGGGCATGTGGAGGATGAGGCGATGAAGGCGGCGTTGGCGGAGTTGAAGGCGCATTCGGCGCAGATCAAGGTGTTGGGGTCGTATCCGGTGGCGGTGCCTTGAGGTGGTTGCTCTGTTGCTTCGGCTCTGACCGCTGCAGGGCGCTTTGGGCACGACGAGAGGCGGGCCTGTAGGAGCGGTTTCAGCCGCGACCAGGCGTTCCCTGGAAGGTGAAATCTCTTCTTCAATTGCAACGGCAAAGGCTAAAGGCAAAGGCTAAAGGCAAAGGCTTTCGCGCTTTGCGCGAGTTACTTTTCTTTGCTTGTGCAAAGAAAAGTAACCAAAAGAAACACACCCCCGGGCGGGCTGCCCCGCGCTGCGCGCGGGGTCCGCGGACACGACGGGAATTTTCGGAAGGCACATCCATGTGCCTGCCGAAAACGACGCGCATCCTGCGCGTCGCCCCTGGCGGGGTTTTACCCGTCGTGTCCGCCAGCCCTCACGGGGGATTGAGAGCAACTGCAACAGCAAGAACAACAGCAAGAACAACAGCAACAGCAACAGCAACAGCAACAGCGGTGAGGGAGTGGGTACGGTAGTCGTAGCGGTAGCGCCAACGCGCGTTAGCGGCATCCGTGTCGTCGGGTGGTAGTGGATATTCGGGTGGTTGGACTTTCAGGAACGATGATGAGCAACGAGCAAGGCTGGATCGCAACGCGCGGCACTGCGCTGCAGGGCACGCTGACGGTGCCGGGGGACAAGTCGGTGTCGCACCGGGCGGTGATGTTCGCGGCGTTGGCCGATGGCACGTCGCGGATCGAGGGGTTTCTCGAGGGCGAGGATACGCGCGCGACGGCGGCGATCTTTGCCAAGCTCGGGGTGCGGATCGAGACGCCGTCGCCGTCGCAGCGCATCGTGCATGGCGTGGGCGTGGATGGGCTGCAGGCGCCGCAGGGCGCGCTGGATTGCGGCAACGCCGGCACCGGCATGCGCCTGCTCGCCGGGCTGCTCGCGGCGCAGCCGTTCGACAGCGTGCTGGTCGGCGATGCGTCGCTGTCGAAGCGGCCGATGCGCCGGGTGACCGAGCCGCTGGCGCTGATGGGCGCGCGCATCGACACCGAGGCCAATGGCGTGCCGCCGCTGCGCATCCATGGCGGCCAGCCGCTGCGCGGCATCGACTTCGTCTCGCCGGTGGCCAGTGCCCAGGTCAAGTCGGCGGTGCTGCTGGCCGGGCTCTACGCTGAAGGCGTTACCTCGGTGCAGGAACCGCATCCCACCCGCGACTACACCGAGCGCATGCTGTCCGCGTTCGGCGTGGAGATCGCGTTCGCGCCGGGCCAGGCGCGGCTGCGCGGCGGCCAGCGCCTGTGCGCCACCGACATCGCGGTGCCGGCGGACTTCTCCTCGGCGGCGTTCTTTATCGTCGCCGCCAGCATCATTCCCGGCTCGGACATCACCCTCAAGGCGGTCGGGCTCAATCCGCGCCGCACCGGCCTGCTTGCGGCGCTGCGGCTGATGGGCGCGGACATCGTCGAACACAACCACAGCGAACACGGCGGCGAGCCGGTCGCCGACCTGCGCGTGCGCTACGCGCCGCTGCGCGGTGCGCGGATTCCTGAGGCCGTGGTGCCGGACATGATCGACGAGTTCCCGGCGCTGTTCGTCGCCGCGGCTGCCGCCGACGGCCAGACCGTGGTCAGCGGCGCGGCGGAACTGCGGGTCAAGGAATCGGACCGCCTGGCGGCGATGGCCACCGGCCTGCGCAGCCTCGGCATCGTCGTCGACGAAACCCCGGACGGCGCCACCATCCACGGCGGCACGCTAGGCGCGGGGACCATCGAGAGCCACGGCGACCATCGCATCGCCATGGCCTTCGCCATCGCCGGTCAGCTGGCGCAGGGCGAGGTGCGGATCGAGGACGTGGCGAACGTGGCGACGTCGTTCCCGGGCTTCGACAGCCTGGCGCGCGGCGCCGGATTCGGATTGCGCGCAGCCGATTGAGGACGCTTCCGGCCTGCGTAACCGCAGGCCGGGGTGCATGACTCGAGCGCTGCGCACCCGGAGCGATTCGCGTGCGTGTCGCGAACGCGTGCGCGGTGGAACGCGGACACACGGTGCCGGCGCCGTGGCGCATCTCGCCTCCGCGATCGCCGCTCGGCCACCGGCGACCTGCCGCCTGCCCCCACTCCCGGTGCGACGAAAAACCTGCGGCGGCCCTTCAGGCCGCCGCGCGATTGGCTCGATGCGTCCACGCAATGCCCGTCGGTCAGTGGACCAGACGCGCTGTCGGATGCGCGCTACGTGCAGAACGCGATAGCGCGCAACCGGTGGCGACAGCGCCCCTCATGCGACATGGCGTGCGGTATGGTGCGCCAGCAGCAGCGAATGGCCTGGGTAGTCCGTTGCCGACCACGCTTCGGCGCGGCCACCCAGGTGGCGGGCCAGGAAGTCTTCGCACAGCGCATTGAACGACATGCGGTTGGCTTCCCGCACGAAGCCATGGCCTTCGTCCGTGTAGAGCGCATAGGTCACCGCGATACCGCTCTGCCGCAGGGCGGCGACCATCTGCTCGGACTCCGCCTGCTTCACGCGCGGGTCGTTCGCGCCCTGGGCAATGAGCAGCGGCGCGCAGATCTGCGCGGCGCGATGCAGGGGCGAGCGGTCGCGCAGTTGAGCCAGTCCCTCCGCGGTGGCCGGGTCGCCCATCGCACGGTGCTGGCGGATGCGGTCCGCCTCCCAGTAGGTCGGAATAGATGCCAACAGCGTTTCCAGGTTGGACGGCCCGACCACGTCGATGCCGCAGGCGTAGCGCGACGGGTAACGGGTGAGCGCCGACAGCACCGCGTAGCCGCCGTAGCTGCCGCCGAAGATGGCCAAGCGCTTGGGATCGGCGATGCCGCGCTCGATGGCCCAGGTCACGGCGTCTTCCAGGTCCTCGTCCATCTTGCGGCCCCATTCGCCGTCCGCGGCGTTGACGAAGCGCTTGCCGAAGCCGGTCGAGCCGCGGAAGTTGACGCTCAGCACCGCGTAGCCGCGGTTGGCCAGCCATTGGTGCATGGGGTTGAAGCCGAAGCCATCGCGCGACCAGGGGCCGCCGTGCACCAGCATCACCAGCGGCAACGGCGAGGTGGTGCGCAGGTCGCCCCCCTCGGAGCCTGCGGGCACCGTCAGGTAGGACACCAGCGAAAGGCCGTCGCGCGCCGGAATGACCACCGGCTGCATCCGCGCAAGCGGAACCCAGGTGAGTTCGGGACGCAGATCCAGCAGGTGCTGCATGGCTTGCTTCTTGCGGTCATACAGCCATGTGGAGGACGGTCGCGTATCGGACGACAGGGCGACGACCCATTGCTGGTCGTCTTCGGTGCGCGAGGTCAGGCGCCATTCGCCATCACCGGCATAGCCGTCGAGGGTTTCGATGTCGCGCTCGATCGCGTCGTCCAGCATGTGCAGCTTGAAGCGCTCGTAGGTCACGCCGTAGGCCAGGGGACGGTAGCTGGCCACATCGGTGATCATGCCGCCGATGTCGGCGCGCGGGTCTTCAGCCAGCACGGTGATGGCGCCGCTGTTCCAATCGATCGCTACCAGTGCGGCGGTGTCGCGACCGCGGCTGTCGTAGGCGTACAGCGTGCGGCCCTCGACGTCGAAATGGGAGGGGGCCGAACTGCGGCCGTCTTCCGCCGAGAACACCTGCCAGGGCTGCCACACCCCGGCGGCATCGCGCCGCAGCCATTCGCTGCCGCCATCGCGTGTGTTGCGCACGGCCAGCTTCGCCTGGTAGCGCGCATCCACCACGAAGCCGGCAAAGCCGGTGTTCTCTTCCATGCACTGCATCTCTCCGGTGTGCAGATTCAGCACATGCACATCGAAGAAGCGTGCGTCGCGCGCGTTCGAGACGATCGCGATTTCCTCGCGCCGCTCCCGGCTGATGCTTTGCACGCCCGTGCGGACGCCGGCCGCCGAAGGCGTCAAGGCGCGCAGGCTCCCGTCCGAGAGGTCGGCGCCGAACACCTGAAAGTTCTCGTCGCCATCGCGGTCCTGCGAGAACAGCAGCATGCCGGGAACGTAGGTCCAATTGAAGCTCTGGATGCCGCGACGCGTGTCCCGGGTGATCTGCCGGGCCTCGCGCGGGTTGCTGCTGGGCGCGGCCCAGATGTTCATCACGCCATCGCCGTCTGCCAGCCATGCCAGCCATTGCCCGTCCGGGCTGATGCTCATGGAGGCCCGCGCCGGGTTGGCGAACAGGTGCTTGCGGGGGATGAGCGCTGCGGGCGCGTCGCCGTCGGCCGCATGCAGGATGTTCTGCATCACCAGCGCCGCCTGGCGCCACTGTTTGCCGTACTGGCTCTTCTGTTGTCGGTAGTAGGCTCTCAGCCGCTTCGCTTTCTCGGGATGCTTTTGCTCCAGCAGAGTGAAGACATTGGTGTAGTTGGTGTCCCCGGGCTCGCGGCCGGCCACGTCTTCCGCATGCAAGGTTTCCAGCACCTGCTTCATGTCGTCGTCTTCTGCCTGGCCCCAGGGGTAGACGGCCATGTTCGCGGCGATACGTGCGTTCATCCAGCCGCGCAGCGTGTCCGACACGGCGCTGCGGGACTGCATCGGGTCCCAGGCCGCGGCTTCGATGCACGTTCCCACGGATGCGGCCACCGACCCGGGCGTCTGCGCATCGGTTTGCGCGACCGCCGCGCGGCGTGCCTTGCGCCAGCTGGCGCTGTCGATGTCCTGGCCCGCCAGGCGTGCCGCATGCAGCGCGGCCACGCCTTCCAGCGCTTCGGCCAGGCCCGCGGCAGCGTCCAGGTGGTTCAGTCCGTGGGTTTGGCCGTTGAGCAGCTCCAGGAGGCTGCGGCTACCCGCGGTGTCCATCGCCATGCCAGGCGCAATGCCCTGCATCAGGTGGATGCCCCAGGACACACCGAGCGTCGAATTGGCAGCGACCATCGAATCGATCGTGAGGGCGAGCCACTTCGGCAGGCCGTAATCGGCTTCCCAGCGGTCCAGGTCGTCGCCTTGCAGCAGGCTGCCGATGAAGCTGCCGACCTCGCCGTTCCAGTACAGCGGGCGATGCTCCCATCGCCCGGCCTTTTCCAGGGATTGCAGCGTGTCGATCGCCTGCCGGCGCAGGTCTGGGTCGCCATGGTATGCGCGCAGGGGCATGTCAGCCTTCCAAGCAGTCGTCGATGAGCTGGGCGATCCGGGTCTTGGAGACCAGGCCGACCAGGCGGGCTTTTTCCTGGCCGTCCATGAACAGGATCATGGTGGGCAGGCCGCGCACGTGGAACTGCTGCATGGTTGCCTTGTTTTCGTCCGCATTGATCTTGCACACGCGCGCATCGCTGGCGTAGTCCTCTGCGATGTCGTCCAGGATGGGCAGCAACTGCTTGCAGGGAGCGCACCATTCGGCCCAGAAGTCCACCAGGACGGGGCCGGAGGATTGGAGGACGTGTTCTGCAAAGCTCGCTTCGGTGATGGCGGTGACGTGGGAAGACATGGTTCGGTCCTGTGGTGACGGAGAAAAGAAACCAGATATGTGCGAAGGCCGATTCAGGCCGGCGTCGGAGAGGGTTCTGCGCCGTCGCCGGCCTGGCTGCCGCTTTCGCAGCGGCGCGGCGTGAGGTCCAGCACGTGGTCGTGGTAGGAGGCC
Source organism: Xanthomonas sp. NCPPB 901 (assembly GCF_056725085.1). Classification (NCBI taxonomy): domain Bacteria; kingdom Pseudomonadati; phylum Pseudomonadota; class Gammaproteobacteria; order Lysobacterales; family Lysobacteraceae; genus Xanthomonas; species Xanthomonas sp. NCPPB 901. The sequence continues at coordinate 2,301,986 of NZ_CM161511.1, forward strand.
AGCGATTCGCGGTGCGCGACGCTGATCAACGTGCCGTTCGGCAACGCGTGCAGCAGGGCCTGGTACAGCGCTTGTTCGGTGTCCGGATCCAGCGCGCTGGTCGCCTCGTCCAGGAACAGATAGTCGGGCCGGTGCAGTAGCGCACGGCAGATCGCCAGTCGCTGCTGCTCGCCGCCGGAGAGCTTCTGCTGCCAGCGGTCGCTGTCGTAAAGCCGATCCGCCAGCGCTGACAGGCGCACTTCATGCAGCGCCTGGCGCACGCGCGCGTCGTCGAAATCCTCGGGCTGCCCCGGATAGCACAGCGCGGCCTTGAGCGTGCCCTGCGGGATGTAGCTGCGCTGGGGCAGGAACATCAGCTGTCCGCCCTGCGGGTGGCCGATCTCGCCCTCACCGTAAGGCCAGATGCCGGCGACGGCGCGCAGCAAGGTGCTCTTGCCGACCCCCGAGGTGCCGCGCACCAGCCAGCGTTCGCCCCGGCGCATGCGCAGTTCTGGGATGGCGGCCAACTGTTCTCCGTCCGGCTTGTGCAGGGCGAGGTTCTGCGCTGCGATGGCATCGCCGGTGGCACGCCCGATGTGGATGCCGGGGGAGGGCGCGTTGACCTCCTGGATGGCGCCCAGCAGATCGCGCAGTCGGTTGCCCAGGGCCCACCATTCGGTGAAGGTGACGTAGGCATGGCTGAAGAAGGCCAGGCTGCTGCTGACGGCGGTGAAGGCGCCGCCCGCGCGCGTCACGTCGCCCATCGTGATGGCGCCCGAGAGATAGCGCGGCAGCGCTGCCGCGGTCGGCAGGAGGTGGGAGGAGAAGATCGTCGAGTAGGTTTCGCGCGCCAGGATCAGTTTGACGTTGCGCGCGATGATGTCCCGCCAGTTGGCCCTTACGTCCTCGAAGGATGCATCCAGCCGCTGCTTTTCCTGCGCGCCGCCGTCGTAGAAGGCGATCTGCTCGGCGTTCTCGCGCAGTTGCATGCCGCGGTAGCGGAAATTGGCTTCCACGGTCTGGCGGCGATTGAACAGATAGATCAACGGGCGGCCGGTGAGATGCGAGATCAGCAGCGAACCTGCCGAGTACGCATAGACCAGATAGACCATGTAGCCGGGAATGGCGAAGTCGATGCCCCAGAGCGTGAAGCGCAGCGTGCCGGACAGGTTCCACAGGATGACGGTGAAGGACGCGGCTCCGACAACCACCTGGATGGGGTTGAGGAACAACTGCAGCGTCAGCTCGATGAACCGCGGAATGTCCTGCGAGATGCGTTGGTCCGCGTTGTCCAGGCCGCCATCCCGCTCGATGGCGTAGTACGTGCGCTGGCGGGTCCAGGCGTCGACGAACCAGCGTGTCATGGCGGTGCGCCACTCGTACTGCTGCAGTTCCGTGATCGCGAACAGCAGCACCATGGAGACCAGCATCGCCAGGATGCCGGCGATCCATGACAGGCCCAGGCTGCGCCAGATGTCGTTCCACTCACGCTTCACCAGTGCATCCACCACCTGGCCCGACAACTGGTTGGCCCAGACGGCGACGTAGACGCTGGTGAACATGAGCAACATCCGTGTCGCGAGAAGCACCCAGCCGCGCCAGCTTTCGCGCGACGTCCAGTAGGGCAGGATCAGGTCGCGCAGGCGGGGACGGTGGCGTTGCACGTTCATGGTCAGAGCTTGAACTGATAGGTGAGCGTGAACGTACGCTTGTCGTAGACGGGAACAAACAGGGTCGAGTTGGAAAAGCCGTACAGCGTTCGGTTCGCGAGGTTCTTCACGCCCAGACGCAGCGACCACCTCGGCTGGGTGTAGGCGATGCCGGTATCGATGCGGGCGCCACCGGGTGCGCTAGGCTGTCCTTTCCTGATGCCCAGGACGGAGTCGTCCCATGCGCTGATGCCGAAGGCGACGCTCAGGTCGCGCAATCGCTCCGACTGGAAATCGTAGGTACTCCACAGGCTGACCTGGGTGCGCGGTCCTGCGCCGGGCAGCAGGTTCGGATCGAACAGGCTCTCGCGCTTGTTGTAGGAGTAGTTGAAGATGAGGTTGAGCCCGGGCATGGGGTTGCCCGCTGCCTCCAGTTCCACGCCTCTGGATCGCTGCCCGTCGATCAGGGTGTTGCAGTTGAGCGCGCGGTTGCGCTGCAGCAGGTTGAACTGATCGATCTGGAACACGGCGGCCGACCAGGAAAAACGGTCGTCCACGTTGCTCTTGATGCCCAGCTCCTTGCTCTTGGACTGGGTGGGCGGGGTGGACGACGACGACGTGCCGCAGATGGTCAGGTCGGAGAACAGCGGCATGAAGCCTTCGGCGTAGCTGCCGTAGATCGAGATGTTCGCGTCCAGGTTGTAGATCAGTCCGGCATTGACGGTGTTCTTGCTGAACGATCGCTTGGGTGTCGTCATGTCGGGCGTGGGGGGATTCGTGTACACGGTGGTGAAGCCGGGTCCGGTGTCCATGCGGGTGTGGCGCAAGCCCGCCACTAGCGTCCATTGCTCCCATTTCAGGGTGTCCTGGAGGTACAGGCCCAGTTGTTCCTGCGGCGAGTAGCTGCGGTAGGAGCGGCTGCCATCGCTACGCACCAGGGCAGGGAAGGGGTACTGGGTCGGCTGGTCGAAGCGGACCACCGCTCTCGGGCCGTTGTACTGGGTCTGGTCGAAGCTGTAATCGGTATGGTTGACGCCGGCCACCAGGCGTTGCTCCACCGGCCCGGTCACGAACCGGTAGCTCAGGTAGTGATCGCCGCTGGTGGTGGTCTGGTTCGAGCGGCTGATGGTGCCGCTATAGCTCAGCAGCAGGTTGGAAACGCTGACCGGAAACTGGGGTGTCCACAGCGCCAGATCCAGGTCGGTGCTGACGCGTTGCATGCGGCTGTTGAATTCCAGTGCGTTCGAGAAGGAGTGCTGCAACGTGTAGAACACCGAGCGCGTGTCGGCATCGACGCCATTGCTCTTGTTGCCGGGCAGGGTGGAGGGAGGCGGCTCGATGAAGCCGCGGATCGCCACCGTGTACCGGTCGATTGGCGTGTGCGAGTCGTCGGCCGACACGCCGAAGATGAAATCCGTATCCGCCGTCTTCCACCGCACCTCGCCCAATCCGTAGTGCTGCGAACGTCCGTCGTACCCTGCGGAGCTGCGACTGGCGCGCGTGGCCGAGGTGATCAGGCGGTAGCTGAATTCCTTGCTGCCGTTGATGGCGCCGGCCAGGTCGAGGGTGCCGGTGCGTTCGGCATGGCTGCCATAGCTGACCGATGCATCGCGGATGGAGTCGGTCGTCGGTTTCTTGGTCACGATGTTCAGCGTGCCACCGATGGCGTTCGCACCGGCGAGCAGGGCTTGCGGTCCTTTGAGCACCTCGACGCGCTCCACGCCGGCGACGTTGGTCTTGACCGAATTGGGATCGGTCAGCCCATTGGACAGCGTGGCGGCGTTCGCGCCGAAGCCGCGGATGTTGAAACCGCTGGACCCCTGCGTCGCGGGTTGCACCACCACGCCGGCGACATCGCGACGCGTCTTCGACGGTGGCGGACTGCTGGGTCTCCAGCACCTTGGCCGTCAGCACGGTGATCGACTGCGGCACGTCGCGCAGATCGGAGTCGCCGCGCGTACCGGTAGAGGATCTGGAGGCGTGGAACCCGGTTTCGGCCTCGTCGCGCTTGGCGGTGACGGTGACGGAATCGAGTTGCTGCACGAACACGCGGATCGAGCCATCGGAGGCCGACGCCATGGTCAACCCGCTGCCCGAGACGGCCGCTTGCACCGCGCCCTGCGCGGTCGTCTGCCCGGAGATGGCGGGGGCGCCGATGCCCTGTACGTCTTTGTCCTGGAACTGGATGGCGGTCCCGCTGATCCGTGCGATCGCTTGCAGGGTGGCAGAGAGAGGGCCGGCCGGAATGGTGAAGTTCATGGGCGTCGGGCCGGCCTGCGTCGTGGCGGCCGGGCTGTCCTGCGGCTGGGCATGCACGCTCGCTGGCAGGGCGAGGGTGAGGGCGGCGTACATCGCGGTGGAACGAAACGGAGCCGGACGGAGCGGGGACTTGATGGGAGACACGGTGGAATCCTCTGGAGTGGCGTGGGTGGCAGATCGCGCTCAACAGACGCGATGCGGTGTTCCGTAGCTACAAGTCAGGTGTTTAGTACGCTTTTCATGCGATCCACCCCGGGGCGACCCTCCCGGCACGCCATCCCCGTCAGCAGGTGCATTGGCCGAGCATGCCACGCGAAAAGTGTTTGGTACAGATGAATTTATCGTGATGTCACACGCGGGTAGGGAGCGGCGCGTATACGCGCGGGTTGCCCATCGTGTATTGAACGGTTTTGGTGCATTGCGACACGTTGAGGTGCGCTCCAAGGCTAGGTTTCGCCCCGGGTTGGTGCGCCAGACGTCGTCGCTGAATGGGCAAGCCGGCAAGGCGGCCGGCAACTGCAGGCATCAATTTGCCGAATGCGGCCAGTCCGGGGGCCGACGGTCTATGATCCCGTGGCTCCACCTTCCCCCTTTTCTCCAGTACACGCTCCGTCCATGCCAGCTCCCCGTCCAGCGAAGAACGGTTCCAAGCAACAGCGCAAGGCCGCGCCGTCGGCCGGCCGCGTCAGCGGGCCGCTGATCGACCGGATCTTCGACGACATCAGCAAGCGGATCGAACAGCGGTCGCTGGAGATCGGTGAGCGCCTGCCGTCGGTCAGGGCGATGGCCGCCAGCATGGCCATCAGCAATGAAACCGTGCTGCGTGCCTACGACAAGCTGGTGGCGGCCGGCTATCTGCAAGCCCGTCGTGGCTCGGGTTTCTATGTGTCGCCGCAGGCCCGCCAGTTGGGCAAATCGGCCCCGGCCGCAGGGTGGGCCGGGCCTACGGCGCCGGTTTCCTGGAGCCACCTGCTGCACTCGGACCAGCGGCATGGCGGCTCGGCGCTGGGCACGCTGCCCGTCGAATGGATCGGCACCGAGGCGCTGGCCCAGGCCCTGCAGGCGCTGGCCGCACGGCCGCGCAGGAGCCTGTTCGAATACTCCGACATCGGCGGCTGGCTGCCCCTGCGCGAGGCGCTGAGTGCCAGGCTGCGTACGATCGGCATCAGCGCGAGCGCCGAGCAGATCGTGACAACGGCGGGCGCCACCGATGCCCTGGACCTGGTGATCTGGTCCTTTCTCTATCAGGGGCAGTATGTGGTGGTGGAGGAGCCGGCATCGTTCATCCATACCCAGCGGCTCATGGCCAGCGGCCTTTGGGTGCTGCGTGTGCGCCGCCTGCAGGATGGTCCCGACCTGGAGCAGCTGGCGGACCTGTGCGAGAAGTATCAGCCGAAAGCGTTCTTCTGCAGCTCGGTGCTGCACAACCCGACCTCCACCAGCATGTCGCCACGCAAGGCCCATCAGCTGCTCAAGCTCGCCGAGCAGCATGCGATGTGGATCGTGGACGACGACACCCATGGCGACCTGCTTCCGCGCAGCAAGCTCGGCGCGGTCACGCGCCTTGCCGCGCTCGATCATCTGGAGCGGGTGATCCATATCGGCAGCTTTTCCAAGACCGTGGCCCCCGGGCTGCGCGCCGGGTTTCTGGCGGCGGGGAGCGAGCGCATGAAAAAGCTGCTGTTGATGCGCTCGGTCGGCTCCATCCATTCCTCTCTGCTCACGGACCAGCTCGTGCACCACCTGCTCACCGAGGGCGGCTACGAGCAGCACTGCGAAAGGCTGCAAAAAAAGCTGGCTGCCAGCGGCAATGCGTTGCTTGCCAAGATCCGCGCCCGCGGCTGGCGGGCGATGGAGGCGGAGGCGGGCATGTACCTGTGGGTCGCGTTCGGCGAAGGCGTCGACGCGCTTGCAGTGGCGGACATGCTGCGTGCAGACGGCATGATGCTGGCGCACGAAAGGGCGTTCTCGAGCCATGGCGTGGACCAGCACGTACGCCTCAACATCGCCCACACCGACGATGCGATGCTCGATCGGATCGCGGCGGCCGTCGCCGCGGTCGCTGGGCAGCAGGCGACGCGCGCGAAGGCGTGACAGGCGAAAGCGTGTGAGCGTCTGCTGATCGCGTGCCTTGCTCGGTGCAGCGCCTCGCGCGGCGACGTTGGCAGGGTCAGGACGTCGCAACGTCGGGGCACGCCGTGGCAGCCAGCCTGCGTGTCGACTGCGTTACGAAGAGGGAAGGAGAGGAGAAGCGCGCCGGCTTGGCCGACGAAGAGGTGCGATTGCGGCCCGTCCGCGATCAGTGCGCCGGCTGCGGGCGCGGCGGGTCTGCCTTCGGTGTGGAGGTCGTGGAGGGGGCGCCGCTGTCCTCGTCGTTCTGCTCCAGCGCCAGCCACCAGCCAGCCATCGCGAGGACCAGCGCAATCACGATCACCCAGGCCCAGGGCGAGCCGCGATCGGCGCGCGCACGCGGCTCGCGTTGGATCGCCGGACGCGCAGCACCGCGTTTCCACGCATCCAGCGGCTGTGTCGGCTTGTAGGAGGTGGGCATGGCGGCAACTCCGGTGGCGTGGGAGCGGGGCCAGTGTCGCCCAGGCCCCGTCCCTGCGGTGTCACCCCGATGTGAACGCGGCCTGCGCGTCCGGGTGCCGGTTCAGTTACGGCCCCGGCTTGAAGTCGAACGGGATCTCGATGCTGGCCGGCACCGCATGGCCGTTCTGCTGCGCCGGGCGGAACCGCCAGCGGCGTACCGTTTCCATCGCCGCGCGATCCAGGTCGCGCGAGCCGCTGCGCCGGACCAGGGCCACGCCGGCGGGCGCGCCACTGGCATCGACCTCGACCCGCACCACCACGGTGCCGGCATCGCCACGGCGCAGCGCCGCCGGCGGGTAGCGCGGTGGCGGGGTCTGTCCTTCCAGCGGCACCGGGCGGTCGCCCGGCGCCAGCGCGGTGGCCGTGCCACCGGCGGCGTCGCTGCCCGCGGCCGGGGCCGGCGCCTCGGTGGCCGGCGGCGGCGCCGGCGCGGTCTCCACCAGCTTCGGCGCGTCGTCGGCGGGCGCGGGCTTGGCCTGCGGCATGCTGCTGGCGGCGCTGCCGGCCGGCAGCGGTTCGGGCAGCGGCTTCACCTGTTCGGTGTCCTGCTGCACCTGCGCCGGCTGCGGCTTGTAGAAATCGTTGTCCTTGCGTCCGACCAGCCACACCACCAGGAACAGCAGCAGGCCGGCGGCGAAGGCGATGCCGACGATCGCGAGCAGGCGCCGCGGCAAATGCAGCACGATGCCGGGCTTGGAGGACGAGGGTGACGTGGACATGAGGCTCACCGTGGGGAACCGCCCGATTCTGGCATAGCCGCGGTGAATCGCACGCCGCGTCGGCACCGGGGCGGCAAAACCGCGACGGACAGGCGATAATCCCCGATTCGCTCCCCTTAGCACCCGCGCCCATGCTCGATCCCGTCCTGCTTCGTCAACAGCCCGCCGACCTCGCCGAGCGTCTGCGCATCAGTCGCGGCTATGCGCTGGACGTGGCCGCCCTGGAGGCCCTGGAGGCCGACCGCAAGCGCATCCAGGTGCGGACCCAGGAACTGCAGAGCCTGCGCAACAGCCGCTCCAAGGCGATCGGCCAGGCCAAGGCCAAGGGCGAGGACGTGACCGCGCTGATGGCCGAAGTGGCCGGCTTCGGCGACGAGCTGAAGGCCTCCGAGCATCGCCTGGACGAGATCCGCGCGCAGTTGGAGGCGCTGGCGCTGGAGATTCCCAACCTGCCGCAGGCCGACGTGCCGGTCGGCAAGGACGAGGCCGACAACGTCGAACTGCAGCGCTGGGGCAGCCCGCGCAGCTTCGATTTCGAGGTCAAGGACCATGTCGAACTCGGCGCACGCCACGGCTGGCTGGACAGCGAGGCGGCGGCCAAGTTGTCGGGTGCGCGCTTCACCGTGCTGCGCGGGCCGATCGCACGCCTGCACCGCGCCCTGGCGCAATTCATGCTGGACCTGCACACCGGCCCGCATGCCTACCAGGAAACCAACGTGCCGGTGATCGTCAACGCCGACAGCCTGTACGGCACCGGCCAGTTGCCCAAGTTCGAGGAAGACATGTTCGCCACCGCGCTGGGCGAACAGAAGCGCTACCTGATCTCCACCTCGGAGATCTCGCTGACCAACCTGGTGCGCGACGAGATCGTCGAGGCCGAGCGCCTGCCGCTGCGCATGACCGCGCACTCGCTGTGCTTCCGTTCCGAGGCCGGCAGCGGTGGCCGCGACACCCGCGGCATGATCCGCCAGCACCAGTTCGAGAAGGTGGAACTGGTCAGCGTGTGCCGCCCGGAGGACAGCGCCGCCGAACACGAGCGCATGACCCGCTGCGCCGAAGTGGTGCTGGAGACGCTGGGCCTGCCGTACCGCAAGATGCTGCTGTGCACCGGCGACATGGGCTTCTCCGCCAGCAAGACCTACGACCTGGAAGTGTGGCTGCCCTCGCAGCAGACCTATCGCGAGATCTCCTCCTGCTCCGACTGCGGCGACTTCCAGGCGCGGCGCATGCACGCGCGCTGGCGCAATCCGGCCACCGGCAAGCCCGAGCTGCTGCACACGCTCAACGGCTCCGGCACCGCGGTCGGCCGCGCCATGATCGCGGTGATGGAGAACTACCAGAACGCCGACGGCTCGATCACCGTGCCCGACGCGCTGCGCCCCTACATGGGCGGCGCCGAACGGATCGGCTGATCGCCCAGTCCCGGGGCGTCGGCCTCGGGCGATCCCGGCGTCTCCCCAGGCGCCGTCGTCGCGGCGGCGGCGCATCGTGCGCGACGCCGCGCGCAGGCGCGTTCCCGTGAGGCAGTCGCCTCCCACCTTGCGCCCGCATATGGTCGATCGGGCGGGGCAGGGCATTCGCGCGCGTTGCCTTCCGCGCCATGCAGCACCCGCCGTGTGCGGCCTTCCGCGTGTGCCGAACCCCACGCCCGTCACCTCGCGCTAGCCCGGCCGGGGGTACCCTTCCCGCGCTTATCTCCCTGCCCGAGCATCGCGACGCAAGCGCGACCGGCGTCCCTGCAGCGAAATTCGTTGTAGGAGTAGAATGAACCGGATCCGATTGTCCCCATCGTTCTAAATATCGAAAGAACATGCATGACCTCAACGATCTGTACTACTTCGCCATGGTGGTCGACCACGGCGGGTTCGCTGCCGCCGAGCGGGCGCTGGGCATTCCAAAATCGCGCCTGAGCCGCCGCATCAGCCAGCTGGAGAGCGACCTGGGCGTGCGCCTGCTGCAGCGCTCCACGCGCCGCTTCGCGGTCACCGACCTGGGCATGAGCGTGCACCGCCACGCCCAGACCATGCTGGCCGAGGCGCAGGCCGCGCGCGAGGTGGTCGACCGGCTCAGCGCCGAGCCGCGCGGCCTGGTGCGGGTCAGCGTGCCGGTGTCGCTGGCGCAGATGCAGCTGCCCAAGCTGCTGCCGATGTTCCTGGACCAATACCCCAAGGTGCGGCTGCAACTGAACATCAGCAACCGCCGCGTCGACATCATCAACGAAGGCTACGACGTCGCCCTGCGCGTGCGTTCGCGCCTGGACGACGACGGCAGCCTGGTGATGCGCAGCTTCGGCCAGGTGCAGGAACTGCTGGTCGCCAGCCCCAAGTACCTGGACCGCGCCGGCCGCCCCAAGGACCCCGAGGAACTGACCTCGCACGTCACCCTCAGCATCAGCGAGGACGAGGCGCGGCAGCGCTGGGAACTGCACGGCCCGGCCGGCGAAGTACGCCGCGTCGACCTGCAGCCGCGCGTGGCCGGCTTCGACTTCCCGCTGCTGCAGTCGATGGTCAAGGACGGCTTCGGCATCACCCTGCTGCCCGAGACCGTCTGCGCCGAAGCCGTACGCAACGGCGAACTGGAAGTGGTGCTGCCGGAATGGTCGCTGCCGCAGGGCATCTGTCACGCCGTGTTCGCCTCGCGCCGCGGCCTGCTGCCGGCGGTGCGCGTGTTCATCGACTTCCTCGCCGAACACCTGCCGCGCCAGATCGAGGCCTCGCGCCTGGACTGCGGCGGCAACTGCCCCGAACGCACCAAGGCCAAGCACTCGACCCTGGGCGCGATGGCGGTCGAAGCGGGCTGAGCGAGACGCCGGCCGCGCACGTCGGTCGCGCAAAACCGCCACGGGCGTGCGAAAATGCGCGCCTGTGTCGGTGGCCCCGGGTTCGGGGAGCATCGGGTGCCGTCAGCGGCACCGACCGCCTCGAGTGGGGCAGGCACTGCAGCGTCGCGCTCCCGCGGCGCTGCGCTTCAAGCGGCTGCGACGTTCTTCCGCAGCACCGCCGCGTTCGCAAACGGAGAGATGGCCGAGCGGTTTAAGGCACCGGTCTTGAAAACCGGCGAAGGGTCAAACCTTCCGTGGGTTCGAATCCCACTCTCTCCGCCAGATAGTGCTTTTCCGTAGGAAACTATTACGGACTCAGAAATTCTCTTGCCCATGTCCGAGTCAGAGGTTGTCTGTTAGGCGGGTGGAAAGTATGCCTGCTGGCTGCAGGAGCTGTCGTCGCGTATGTCCAACCCGCGCCTAACACCCGAACAGCTCAAACTAGCCCGCGTGCTCCTGGTTGAGATTCGCGAGCGGCTTCGCGCTCTGAGTGACGGCGATCCCGAGTTGCTTTTCGCTTATCGCCGCAAGATCGCCAAGGAGTTGGCATATGACGAGCGGAGCAAGCCGGCGGAGCGGCGTCGGCTGAAGCGGTTCAAGATGAAGGAGCAAAGCGGCGTGTGTCCGCTTTGCCATGAAGTGCTGCCCGAGAAGGGTGCTGTTCTCGACCGCATCCATGCCATCTATGGCTATACGGCAGCGAACACGCGCCTGATCCATCAGCACTGCGACACCGCTCAGCAAGTGGCGAAGGGATATAGGTAGGCATGGCTCTCGCTAGCCGAGTGCATCTTGCGCAATGCTTTTGCGAAGGGCTCGTTCTTGCAAGGACGGGAGGCGCCCCGAAGGGCGCTCCCGGGTGTTGCGCCTAGCCCGGAGGGCTGCGCCAATGTGAAGTGACGTACTCCAGGCGGCCCTTCCGGAACCGCGTATACGCACACACATGCACCGTCTTGGCGTGGGACATAAGTCTTCCTGCAAAGCCGGTTTGTGAGGGCGATATCGGAATTCCAAGTCCTAGGGGCTATACTCCCCTTGCTGTAAGGGCCTCGGAACCAGCAGAGGGACGCCCCCGACTGCCATGCCGTGATGCCAGTGCGGAGGTCCGGAGGATTGTTGAGACTGCCTCGCCAAAGGCGATCTCAACACCGGACCATCCACACCGGCGTTTTGCCTGCCTAGCGCCTCAACTCAAGCCTATTTTGCGATGGGGACTTGGGTTGGGGCTTTTTTTTGCCGCCCGCGGTAGCGGGCTTCAACGGGCGGCCTTCTGTTCTTCTCATAGGTCGTTATCCTCCTCTTCGTCCTCGTTCTCTTCCTCCCCCATCGTCTCGCGATAGTTCTCGAGGATGTACTGCGTCATCTTTACGACCGAATTCCATTGCTTTTCGGTCATTTTGTCTGGCAAAACGATCTGCCCATTCTTTCCGCCGAAGATCGGGATCGGGATAGAGATCATGCCTTCGCCCGCGAGCGGAGTTGTCTTCTGCATTGGATAGGGTGTTGGCGTCGGAGTGACTTGCGCTGCGGTCGTTGGCTTTGTCTTACGTTTGCTCCCTGCGTTCCCGGCGATTGGTGGCGCCTTCGCAAAAGGGCTGACTACGACACCCGCGTCCTTCGCCGCTGCCAAGAAGAAAGTTACGGACTTCGCCAGTGTTGAGCCACTAATCGCATACTGCCTGAACTGTTCTGCGAGCTGCGCAGCTGTTGCGCTACGCAGGTTGAAAGTTCCATTGGTTATGGCGCCGTAGGATTCAATCACCATGTCCTTGAGCATGGACTTGGCTTTCTCCTCGTCGGCTGCGATGTACTCATCCAGAAGCGTTGTGGGGATCCCGACCTCATCAACCAACTTGAACCACTTGAGCGTTGCGATAAGCGCAGACTGTTCGGAGCCGGAACGCTTGCTTAGGAAGCTGCGGTCGATTGCTGCGGGCAGCACGTCGTGATTCCGCAAATCACTCATAAGGGTCAAGAAGCTCTTATATGAGGTGTATGGCGGCTTGATAATCTTGTCGTTCATGTGGATCCCCTTGTCGTCCGAGGCGAGCGGACGAATGGATTTCAGCATGCCTCGAGACATCGTGCAACTAGATCCAGTAGCCCGGGCTTTATGGACGAAAATCTTATTTAAAAAAATTCCTGAAATAACTCGCAAATATTTGATGCATAAGGTTATTTTGTGAAATCTATATTTGTGAAATTCATTTCGTCTGAAGCCGCCCGGGCGGCTTTGCTGTTGCGCGACCGGGCGAAATTGCGCAAATGATGACTGTCCAGGGGGGCATACGGAAGCCCGGGCGAGATCGTCTGATTCAATACGCAGGAGAGCTGCAGCCGCACAGTGTTCGGCTTGGTGAATTTGCTGATGAGTCCACTATACGGTTTGGTTGCATCTTTTCGCTGGCCAGTGCTACGTTCCGCCCGAGCTCCAAAAGGGTCACCCAGTTTGGTGAGCAAAGCTTCCTTAGGACAGTGGCGGACACGGATGCTGGCCGGGATCGGTGGCATTGCCGCGATCGTGGTGGGGTGGGGCATCGGGTTGTTCGAGGCCAGGGAGGTGCCGGTGCCGCCCGCGCTGCAGGCCGGCAAGGACGTTGCCGCGGGCGAGTGGTCGCTGCGCTTCGTGCGTGCGGAGGCGAGTGATCGGCTGCCGAATGGCGAGACGGTCTCGCGCGAAGGTCGCAAGGCGATCGTGCTGTATCTGCAGGCGACCAATCGCACCACGCAGACCAGCGGCTCGCTGGTGCAGGCGGTGGCGCTGAAGGCGCCGCCGCGCGGGGCCGATGCGCGGCCGACGGCTTATCTATTACGCGACCGCGCGGCCACGACCGAATTGCAGCCGGGCCTGCCGGAACAGATCGCGCTGGTCTGGACCTATCCGGCGACGGAGCGGGCGCCGGGGCGCGTGCGCTTCGATGTCACCGCCCGTACCTTCAAGGCCTTCGACAATCTCTATGCGCAGCCGCTGTGGACCGATCCGCATCCGGTCGGGGTCGTGGAACTGCCGCTAGGGGCGTCGCGTCCCGGTACGCCGGCAGGTGCGCCGTGAAGCGGCTGGCCGCCGTCGCGATCCTGCTGCTCGGCTTCGTGCTGCTCGCCGGCATGCGCTGGACGATGCCGCGCTACGAGCGCATCACCGGTCCGATCGCGGTGTCCGGGGCGCCCGGCGCGTGGGTGCAGACCGACAATCTGGCCGTGGCCGCCGGCACGCCGCAGCTCGCGCACGCGATCCGCTTCAAGGCGGCGGGTGCGGTGCAGCAGCGCGACAGCGGTGGCGTGTGGCTGGTGGTGCCGGTGCGTTCGAAGGTCGCGCGCGCGACCGCGCGCGTGTACGGGCGGGTCTGGGCGACGCCCGACGGGCGCCGCTATCGCGCCAGCGGCCGCGCGGAGATGGGCGATGCGGTGCTGTCGTCGATCAAGACGCTGCAGCCCGGGCTGGAACGCAAGGACGTCCTGGTGTTCGAACTGCCGTCCGCGCTCTCTACGGCAGGCGGCACGCTGGTGCTGTCGGAGGACCGCGACCCGCAACTGACGGCCGAGGCGCAGGTGCGCTATCCGCCGTTGCCGGCCGGAGCGGCGGTCACCGACGTGCTCGATCTGGATGCGCTGCATGCACGCCTCTGAACGCGATGTGGGTCCTGCCGTTTCCGAGCGGCGCATGCGCTGGCTCGCGCTTGCGGCGTTGGTGGTGCTGGTGCCGTGCACGATGGCCGCGACCGGCTGGCGCGACGCCGTGGAACTGCTGCATGCGCGCGAATGGCGGCCGGTCGATGTGGCGACGGCGCAGGCCGCGGACTACGACGGGGCGACGGTGCGGCTCGCGTCGGTCGATGTGCTACCGCTCGTGGCGGGCCTGCCCGCCGATCGCACCTTCGTGCGCACGCGGCTGTCGCTCGTGCCGGGCGCCTCCGGCGCGCAGTGGAGCGATTGCAGGCTCACGCTGGTCGATGGCTCGGGCCGTTCCTGGGCCGCGATCGACACCGTGCCGGACCTGTTGCAGCGTGCCCTGGCCAGGCCGGGCGAGCCGCCCGGCGTGGCCTGCGATGGGCTGGCCGTGTCCGCGGCCAAGCCGGGCGTGCCGTTGGCGATCGACGGTTACTACCTGGTCCCGCGTGCGGTGGCCGCGCAGCTGCAGCTCACCGTGAGCACGCGCGGCGGTCGCCCGCATTTTCTTCGCTTCGCGCGGGAGCAAGGCCATGACTGAGACGGCGCTGCGCGGCGGGCCGCTGGGGCTGATCGGCGACACGCTGCGGCTGTGGGTCCGCTACCTGCCGCAACTGCTGGCCGTGGCGCTGGCCGGGGTCTTGCTCAACGAACTGCTGATGCAGGCCGCGGTGTGGATCGGCTATCGCAACCGGCTTGCCGGTCTGCTGTCGCTGACGCTGGTGGTGCTGGTCAAGCTGGTGGTCATCGTGCTGCTGTTCGAGACGCTGCGCCCGGCCTTGCCGGCGATCGCCAGCGCGGCACTGCCCGAACACGATGCGCCGGCAGCGGACGACGCGGGCAGGGCGCGCTGGCGCCGCCTGTCCACGATCGTGTCGCAGGCGCTGGTGCCGTTCTTCGCCTACTACGCCGCCTGGGGCTTCCTCGGCGAGACGATCCGCGCCTACGGGCGCGAGGGATTGGGACAGTTCAACCCGTTCGACCCGACCTACACCGGCTCCCTGTTCGAGGTGTCGGGCGGCTGGTGGCTGGCGGCCTCGGTGGCGCTGCTGTGGCTGATCCGGCGCGCCGCGAAAAAACAGAAGCAGCGCAGCACGCATCCGGCGTGGAACGTGCTGATCGTGCTGTGCGAAGCCGGCTGGACCTTCGTCGGCATGTACGTGCTCACCGAATGGAAGGGCGGGGTGTTCCGCTGGCTGGCGCATCTGCGTATCGCCGATCTCGGCCAGCAACTGTGGCAGGGCATCAGCCATCCGATCGGCGTTGCGCATGCCGCGTTGCCGGGTGCGGTGGAGCAGGCGCCGCCGGGCGTGGCGGACACGCTGGTGGTGATCTTCTTCTCGGCCCTGTTGCCGGTGGTCTGGCTGGCGTTGGCTGCGCTGATCTACCGCTACGACGTACACAACGCCGAACTAAACGCCTCCGGCAGGTGGTCGCGCAAGGTCGACGGCACGCTCGGGCTGTGGCGCAAGCTGCCGACCTGGTTGCGCGACTTCATCGGGCATTTCTGGGCGGGCACGGTCTCGCGCTATCGCGCCGCCGCCAACAGCGTGCAGCTCGCCGGCGCGACAGGGTTGGCGGCGCTGGTCACGCTGATCGTGCTGTATCGCGCCCTGGATTGGGCCTCGGCCTGGGCCTGGATGGGCCTGACCCGCCTGATCGGCCCGCATCCGCAGGTGGTGTGGCAGGCGATCGCCAACCAGCTCTCGGTGGTGCTGGGCACGCCCAGCGATCCTGGCGACGGCATCCTGCCGCAGACGCTGAAGATCTGCCTGCTCGCGGCGACGCTGGAGCGCGCCTTCCGTGCCGGCCGGGCCTGGCGGGCGTTGAAGTAGTCCACGGCATCGCGCCGTGTTCGCGGCGCCGCGGGCGGTGCTGTGCAGGCGCCAACAAAAAACGCCGCGATGGTGAACCATCGCGGCGCTGCAAAGAAGGGGATCGGCGTCGCGTCTCCCTGATCGCCCGCGCGGACGCGCTGGCTCAGCCGGCTGCCGGCGCCTTGGGCTCGCCCGCCTTCAGGTCGCCCGGCTGGCACTCGCCCAGGCGCTTGCCGTCCAGCTTCATGTGCGTCTTCATCGACATGCCGCCGGGCAGCCCGCTGACCGTGGAGTGTGATTCCGACGCCATCTCGGTGGCGGTGAAGGTACCGGTGCTGGTGCCTTCGACCTTGATGTCGCCCATCGTGCAATGCATCTTCGCGTCGATCTTGCCGTCCTTCATGTTGAAGGTGTCGTAGACGCAGTTCTTCTGCATCGGCGAGGCGCTGCCGAAGATGCTCGACGGATTGTTGATCTGCTCGGCGGTCAGGCACACCTTGGCGGTGCTCGGCGGCATCTTCGGCATCTGCGGCGTGTTGCCGGAGCCGCCGGTGGTCTCGCTGCTCACCTGCTCGATCCGCATCTCCCATTCGCCGGGCTGCAGCTTGGCCGCCTGCACCTTGGCCACGTCGGCGACGGAGGCGTTGGACATGGCGACATTGTCGCCGTTCTTGTCGCCGCCCTTGCTGCAGGCGGCGAGCAGCACACAGACAGCAAGCGTTGCCGGCATGGTCAGACGCATGAACTTCTCCCTAAGTTATGTGAGGTGCGCGGAGCATAGCGGGGGGTGTGATTAAGATCACGTCGACGTCTCCGCTTGGCGCCTGCCCAGGCCGGCGTGCGGGCGCGGACCG
Organism: Xanthomonas sp. NCPPB 901; assembly: GCF_056725085.1. Taxonomy (NCBI): domain Bacteria; kingdom Pseudomonadati; phylum Pseudomonadota; class Gammaproteobacteria; order Lysobacterales; family Lysobacteraceae; genus Xanthomonas; species Xanthomonas sp. NCPPB 901. The sequence continues at coordinate 2,318,342 of NZ_CM161511.1, forward strand.
CTCGCCGCAGGCTCGCCCAGTCACGGGAGCAGCCGATCGGACCCGCGACGCACCGCGCGGCTGCGTTCGGGCCACCGCCGCGCGGTCCCCGGCGACAGCGGAACGCGTTGCGGGCGCGCCTGCCGTGCACGGTCCATTGCGTTCGGCTCTGCTAGCGTCTGCGCCGTCATGCGTGACCCATACGCTATCTGCTCCGCTTCGACCATGCCCAGCCCCGCCGAACGCCTCGCCATTCTCGAAAACAAGCGCACCTCGAAGATGGCCCGCTCCGCGCATGCCTACGTGCGCGGCAATACCGCCAGGTTCTACGAATGGCTGGCGGCGTCGCCGGCGGCGCGGCGCGTGCCGACGGGCCCGGCGATCTGGATCTGCGGCGACTGCCATCTCGGCAACCTGGGGCCGGTCGCCGACGGCGAGGGTCGCGTCGAGATCCAGATCCGTGACCTCGACCAGGGCGTGATCGGCAATCCCGCGCACGATCTCATCCGCCTGGGCCTGTCGCTGGCCACCGCGGCACGCGGATCTGACCTGCCCGGCGTCACCACCGCGCGGATGATGGAGGCGATGATCGACGGTTATCGCGCCGCCATCGAGGATCCGACCCGCGATCACCCCGGTGCCGAACCCGAGACCGTGCGCAGCATCCGCCGCGAGGCCTTCGGCCGGCGCTGGCGCCACCTGGCCAAGGAACGCCTGCAGGCGGTGGAGCCGCGCATCCCGCTGGGCGAGAAGTTCTGGGCGTTGGCGCCGGAAGAGCGCGAGGCGCTGCAGCGGCTGTTCGCGGACCCGGCGGTGGCGCAGATGGTGCTGTCGCTGAAGGGAAAGCCCAAGGACCGCGAAGTGCGCCTGGTCGATGCCGCGTATTGGATGAAGGGCTGCAGTTCGCTGGGCCTGCTGCGCTACGCGGCGATCGTCGCGTTGAAGACCGGCAAGGGCCACTGGTCCTATGCGCTGGTCGATCTGAAGGAAGCGGTCGCGCCGATCGCACCGGCCGCGCCCGGTGCGCGGATGCCGGCGGACAACGCCGAACGGGTGACCGCCGCGGCGCGGGCGCTGTCGCCGTACCTAGGCAGCAGGATGCTGCCGGTGCGGATGCTGGGCCGCTCGCTGTTCATTCGCGAGCTCTCGCCGCGCGACCTGAAGCTGGAGGTCGACCAGTTCAATCACGTCGAAGCGGTGCGCTCGGCGCGTTATCTCGCCTTCGTCGTCGGCAAGGCGCATGCGCGGCAGATGAAGCCCAGGACCCGCACCGCATGGCTGCGGCTGCTGGACGCCGATCGCCGCAAGGCCATCGACGCGCCGTCGTGGCTCTGGGAAAGCGTGGTCGCGCTCGCCGGCCATCACGAAGCCGGCTATCTGGAACACTGCCGCCGCTACGCGCTGGCCGCGTGAGGGCGAACACGACAGCGCGAATGCCTCAGCGCAGCGCCAGCGCCACCAGCACGCCCACGGCGAGCAGGATCAGGACGATGCCGGAGCCGCGTTCCAGCCATGGCAGCGCCTGCGCGAAGCGGCGCAGCACCGCCTGGTTGCCGATCAGGACGGCGACCAGGATGTCCCACAGCAGCACCACGCCGAACATCCAGGCCCCGTAGAACGTCTTCCAGCCGACGCTGGCGTGCGGCCCGGTCAGCATCGCCGCCAGGCTGGCGTAGAACAGCGCGTTTTTCGGATTGAGCAGGCCGGAGAGCGCGCCCATGCCGGCCGCGCGCCACCACGCTGCGCCCGACGCCGCGGGCGCAGCGCGGCGTGGCTGGGCGGCGATCTCCAGCGTGCCTTGGCCGGCGTGGCGCACGAACAGCAGGCCCAGATACAGCAGGTAGGCGCAGCCGGCCAGTTGCAGGACCACGAACACGCGGCTGTCCGCGCGCAAGGCCGCGGTGCCGGCGAAGGCGGCGACGATGAACACGCCGTTGGCCAGGGCGATCCCCAGGCACGCGCCGCTGGCGACGCGCCAGCCGGCAGCCAGCGAGGTGCGGGCGACCAGGAAGAAGTCGGGGCCGGGCGAAAGCAGCGCCAGGAAGTGCGCTGCGGCGATCATCAGGAACTGTTCCATCGGGCCACACGTGAACGCGGTGCGGCGCAGTGTGCCGATCGCGGCAAGGCGCGGATTGAACGAAATTGCGCTGCCGCTATGGGCGTGGTGGCCGGAAACGGCCCGGCGGCACGCCCGCATGCGCCTTGAACACCCGCTGGAAATGCGCCTGGTCGGAGAAGCCCAGCTCCTGCGCCAGGCGCGCGAACGGTTCGCCCTGGCGGATGCGCGCCCTGGCGAGATTGATGCGCGCATTGAGTTGCCAGGCATGCGGCGTCATCCCGGTGACGGTGCGGAATGCACGGATCAGGCGATAGCGGCTCATTGCCGCCAGCTCGGCCAGTTCCTGCAGGGCGATGTCGGCGGCCGGGGCGCTGCGCAGGCGTTGCAGCGCCGGGCGCAGCTGCGCGGCGAGGTGCGCTGGCGCGCAAGGGGGCTCGATCCGCAGGCCCTGCGCGGTGTCGTGGTCGCCGAGGAACGCGATCAGCGCGGCTTCCTTGGCGCCGGCCTCGGCGTCGGAGAACAGCAGCGTATTGAGCTGGCAGAAGCGCGCGTAGGCCGCCGGCGCATCGACGATGCGGATCGACTCGGCCGCACGCGTGGCGGCGTCGGTGTCTTCCTCGCGCAGCGCCTGCAGCCAGTCCGCATCCAGATGCAGCATCTGGTAGCTCCACGCCGAATCCGGCGCGGGATTGCAGGCGTGCACACGCTCGGCCGGGACGAACACCAGCGTTCCCGGATGCAGGGCGATCGGGCCGACCTCGGCACCGCGGAAGAGGCTGTTGCCGCTGTCCACCGCGCCGATGGAGTAGGTCGGATGCAGGTGCGGCCTGTAGCAGGCGCGACTGTCGCAGGCACGGCGACTTTCGACGAACGGCAGCGCCGGGTCGCGCCAGAACAGCGGGGCTGGATCGGCGCGCATGGTCGGTGCGGACGGCGCGGAACGGGGCATGGCAATGCGTCGCTGGGACGAAAAGGGCGCTTGCGCGATGTCGGCATGGTACCCAACTGCCGCAGCCGGACGTCGGTAGCGGCTTCGATGCGCGTGCATGCACAGGCCAAGCGCGGACCGAAGCGGCGTTCAGCGCAACATGTCGATCGAGCAAAAGCGCCTGCGGATGTCGTTGACGAAGTGCTCGGCCGGGTCGAAGAAGTGCGGAAGCGGGCTGTCGAACAGCGCCAGGCAGGCGGCGTGGTCCTGCGCGGCAGACGGACGGATCGTGTTCACCCGGGCAGTGCGCCGCGGGCGGCCTCGGCGGTCGTGGGCGCGTCGTACGGAGCGTCCCGTATCGTCCGTTTCCGAACCGCGTGTCGGAAAATCGCGGCGGCCCTGTCCGGCCGCCGCAGCGACGCGGTGTCCGGAAGCGGGTAGGGTGGATGTCAGATAATTCTTACGTCAGATCAGGATTGTCCTGATAACGCTTTCCCCGCCGCGCCAGCATACTGGCCCCGCCTGACGCAGGAACCGTCGTGCGCCTTCCCACAGGAGAGCGCAGGCAGGTCACTCGACCCTGCGTGCCGAGCCTTGAGTAAGCTCGGCAGGGTTTTGATGACGCCAGCATGACGTTTCGCGAGGTGCGGATGAGCACATCGTGAAGCGTCGTTGTTTGTCTACGAAATCGTATTGCCCTGAATAATTCACGCAGATAGTCTGATCGTGCGGTATCCGCTGCGTTGGGGTTATACGAGATGGCCATCAGGGTTTTTCTGGTCGATGATCACGCTCTTGTCCGAACGGGCATGAGGCTGATCCTGTCGAATCAAACGGATATCGAGATCATCGGCGAGGCCGACAGCGGTGAAACGGCCCTCCCGCAGATCCGGCAGCTGAAGCCGGACATCGTCCTGTGCGACCTGCACATGCCCGGCGTCAGCGGCCTGGAAGTCACCGAGCGCATCGTCAAGGGCGACCACGGCACCAAGGTCATCATCGTGTCGGTGCTGGAAGACGGCCCGCTGCCCAAGCGCCTGCTGGAAGCCGGTGCGTCCGGTTACGTCGGCAAGGCCGGCGATGCGCAAGAGTTGCTGCGCGCGGTGCGCGACGTGGCGATGGGCAAGCGCTACCTCGGCGCCAACATCGCGCAGAACCTGGCATTGGCCAATCTGGAAGGCGGCGGTTCGCCGTTCGACGCGCTGTCCCCGCGCGAGCTGGAAGTGGCGCTGCTGCTGACCCGCGGCCTGCGCCAGGAGGACATCGCCAAGCGCCTGAGCCTCAGCGCCAAGACCGTCAACACGCACAAGGCGCGGCTGTTCGAGAAGGTCGGCATCCAGGACAACATCGCCCTGGCGCGGCTGGCCACCCAGTACGGATTGCTGGATCCGGCGCACCCGCTGTAATCGCGGGGTGTCCGGGTCTGCACGAGAGCGGCCTTCGGGCCGCTTTTGCGTTGTGTGGGCGCGATCGAACGGATCCGTTCGCGGCTGCTGATCGACTGCAGGGCACCGCTAGTAATGGTCCTGTAGGAGCGGCTTCAACCGCGACGGGCGTCACCGGGAAACCCGTCGCGGCCGAAGCCGCTCCTACGGGACATGCGGCATCCGGCTCGATGGCGACGGAAGCGGGTTCAGAGGTGCCCTTGCATGCGCGCGTCCCGTGCCGACGCTGCAGTGGCGCTCGCGCGAGCCGCCGTCGGGGACACCGCGTGGCCGTTGGTCGGCGCAAGCGCGATCGTCCTGAGCGCCCTCAAGGGGAGCGCGTCATCGCGCCCATGAAAAAAGCGGCCCGAAGGCCGCTTCTTTCATGCCGCAGCGGACGCAGCGTGGATCAGCCGCGCTCCTTGTGCTCGTCGCCGTCCGCCTTGTCCGCGGCCTGCGACGCATGCGCTGCGGACTGCGCGGCCGTGGCGGCACGTTCCTTCTTGTCCGCCTCGTCTGCAGCTGCGACCTGCTCCTGCGCGGCCGGCGTGGCGACCGCGGCGCTGCTGTCGCTCGCCGGGGTGACCGATGCAGGCGCGGTCGATGTGGCGGCCGGCGCTTCGCCGCCGTGCGGGGCTTGTGCCGGTGCGTCGGCGAAGGCGTCGAGCAGGGTGGTCTGCACCGGTGCGTAAGCCGGCTTGACCGGGGCTACCTCCTGCGCACGCGGCTCCGCGGGAGCGCTGGGTGCGGCGGCGACTTCCGGCGCCGCGCTCGGCGCGACGGTGGCCGCCGACGGCGCGGTCACGCCCGCCGGATCCTCGACCGTGGCCGTGGTATCGGCGGCGTCCGCTTCCGCGACCGGCGCCTTGGCGGCGGTGGCGGTCGGTTGCTCGACGACGGTACCGATCGCGTGCGGCTGCGGCGTGGCAGGCGCGACGGCGGACGTTGCGCGCTCGGTCGGCGCATCCGCGTGGTCGCTGGCGACACTCTCCTGCACGACCGGCGTGGTCTCGGCGACGGCTGCCGGAGCCGCAGCAGCCACTACCGTGTCGGCGTGGGCCGCGGCGGCATCGCTGGCGCCCGAGGTGGTGGCGACCGGCGCGGTCGGCGCAGGCGCGGCGGTCACGGTGTCGGCAGGAGCGGCCGGCTGCACCGCCGCGGCGGCGCTGTGCGCGGGCGCAGGGTCGATAGCGACCGGCGCAGCTGCCGGCACGACATCGCTGGCCGGTGCCGGCGCGCTGGCGGCGGCCGGACGCTCGCGGCGCGGCTCGCGCTTCTCCTGCACGGGCGGCTGCGGCTTGGCCGGGGCGTCGTCGCCGGCAGCGTCGTCGTCGAAGTCGAACTCCGGCTGGCTGCGGCTCGGCGCCGGCGTGCTTTCGCCGTCGCTGTCGCCGGCATCCAGATCGGCATCGTCCAGCCCGCTGGCATCGCCGGCAGCGCCGGCTTCGCCATTGCCACGGCGGCGGCGGCGGCCACCGCGACGGCCGCGACGGCGGCGGCCGCCGGCGTCGCCGGTGCCGTCCTCGCCATCGGCGCCTTCGCCGGCGGGCACGGCCTGCGCGGTTTCCGCGGCGCTTTCACGCTCGTCGATGCCGGCTGCCGTAGCGGTCGGCGCCGGCTGCACGGGTGCGGCGGCGGCGGTCTCGACGGCCGCTGCCGGCTCCTGGGACGCGGCGATCGCGCCACCGGCGACCGCGGCGGCGGCCAGGGTGGTGGCGTCCTGCACCGGCGTCACGGGCGCGGCCTGCGGCTTGGCGACGGCCTCGTCGGCACGCGGCTGGCGCGGCGGCTTGTCGCCCTGCACGGTGGCCTGTGCCGGCTCCTGCTGCGGCTTGGGCTGGCGCGGCGGGTTCTGCGGCTGCTGCTGCTTCGGCGGCTTGGGCGTCTGCGGCGGCTGCTGCGGCTTGGCCTGCTGCGCGGCCTGCTCGTTGCGCGGCGCCTTCGGCTGCGGGTTCTGCTGCGCGGCCGACGCGGCGGCGCCATTGCCGGCGCGGCGCTCGTCGCGGCGCGCGTTGCCGCCGCCGTTGTTGCCGTTGCCGCGGGCGGCGTTACCGCCCTGGCCACCGGTGCGGTTGCCGTCGCGGCGCGCATTGCGGTCGTTGCGATCGCCACGGTCGTGACGGTTGCGGTTGCCGTCCTGCGGGCGCTGGCGCTGCGCCGGCTCGGCGGCGGCCGGGGCCGGTGCCGGGTTGTCGCCGGCGCCGAAGATGCGCTTCAGCCAGCCGACCACGCCGGTGGCCGGCGGTGCGACCGGGGCGGGCGCGACGACCGGCGCCGGTGCCGGCGCGGCCACCGGTTCCTCGGCCACTTCGCGCACCGGGGCCGGCTGCGAGTGCTTCACATTGGTCACCGCAGGCGCCGGAATGTTCAACTGCGCCTTGGTCAGCGCGTGCACCGGCAGCTTGCGCGGGGTGCCGCGCTGGTAGCTGGGCTTGGTGCTTTCCTCGCCCAGCTCGTTCTCGCGCAGGCGGGTCACTTCGTAGTGCGGGGTGTGCAACTGCTCGTCGGCGACGATCACGATCGGCGCGTCGTGGCGCTTCTCGATCTCGCTGAGCGCGCGGCGCTTCTCGTTGAGCAGGTAGTTGGCGATCTCCACCGGGGCCTGCACCAGCACCTGTCCGGTGTTCTCCTTCATCGCATGCTCTTCGGCGACGCGGATGATCGACAGCGACAGCGACTCGACGCTGCGCATGCGGCCGTGGCCGTCGCAGCGCGGGCAGACGATCTGGCTGGATTCGCCCAGCGACGGACGCAGGCGCTGGCGGCTCATCTCCAGCAGGCCGAAGCGCGAGATGCGGCCGATCTGCACCCGCGCGCGGTCGTACTTGAGCGCGTTCTGCAGGCGGTTCTCGACCTCGCGCTGGTGCTTGTTGGAGGCCATGTCGATGAAGTCGATCACCACCAGGCCGCCGAGGTCGCGCAGGCGCAGCTGGCGCGCGACCTCTTCGGCCGCTTCCAGGTTGGTCTGGAACGCGGTGTCCTCGATGTCGCTACCCTTGGTGGCGCGCGAGGAGTTGACGTCCACCGCGGTCAGCGCCTCGGTCTGGTCGACCACGATCGAGCCGCCGGAGGGCAGGCGCACGCTGCGCTCGTAGGCGGCCTCGATCTGCGACTCGATCTGGAAGCGGTTGAACAGCGGGATGTCGTCGGTGTAGTGCTTGAGCTTGCGCAGGCTCTGCGGCATCACCTGCTGCATGAACTCCTTGGCGTCGCCGAACATCTCCTCGGTGTCGACCAGGATCTCGCCGATGTCGGCGCGCAGGTAGTCGCGCAGGGCGCGGATGATCAGCCGCGATTCCTGGTAGATCAGGAACGGCGCCGGCTTGGCCAGGGCGGCCTCGGCGATCGACTTCCACACCTGCAGCAGGTAGTCCAGGTCCCACTGCAGCTCTTCGGCATCGCGGCCGACGCCGGCGGTGCGGATGATCACGCCCATGTCGTCGGGGATGTTCAGCTTGTCCAGCGCTTCCTTCAGCGCGGCGCGGTCCTCGCCTTCGATGCGGCGCGAGACGCCGCCGGCGCTGGGCGAGTTCGGCATCAGCACCATGTAGCGGCCGGCCAGGGAGATGAACGTGGTCAGGGCCGCGCCCTTGTTGCCGCGCTCCTCCTTGTCCACCTGCACCACGACTTCCTGGCCCTCGCGCAGCAGCTCGCGGATCGTCGCCTTGTTGTGGTCGACGCCGGCCTGGAAGTAATCGCGGGAGATTTCCTTCAGCGGCAGGAAGCCGTGGCGCTCGCCGCCGTATTCGACGAAGGCCGCTTCCAGCGAGGGCTCGAGCCGGGTGATGCGGCCCTTGTAGATGTTGGACTTCTTCTGTTCCTTGGACGGCTGCTCGATGTCGATGTCGTACAGGGTCTGGCCGTCCACGATGGCCACACGCAGTTCTTCTGCCTGCGTGGCGTTGATCAGCATTCGCTTCATTGTTGCGTTCCTCGCGCTGCTACCGCGCGGAACGCCATGGGGTTTCGCTTCTGGTCACGCTTCGTCGCCCATCGCGCAGGCGCGGGGTGGGCGTCTTGGGTTTCCAGCGCTACGACACCACGGCGAACCGCGGGAGCGCTTCTTGCTTTTAGGTGGTTCAGGACCGGCGGCGACTCCAGCCAGGCTGGGCGCCACGCGGGGCATGTTCAGCGCGGACGCTTGCGGCATCCGGCGATGGCCGGGTAGGCCGGTGAGCCGCTAACATGGCCGCCCCGGGGGCGGTGGTCGCGCACTGTGCCGGAATCGTCGTAAGCCGGGCTTCTGGCCCTCAACTAACTTCCAACGAAATCAAACCCTTATCTCGCCCCCCGAGTGTAACAGAATAAACTGCCCGATGACTTCCCCCCCGATCCCTCCGAAGCCGCGCGATGTCGCGACCAGCGCGGTGCGCATTCTCAAGGTCCCGGAAGACAGGGCCGGGCAGCGCGTAGACAATTTCCTGCTCGGCCAGCTCAAGGGCGCGCCGCGCAGCCTGATCTACAAGCTGATGCGCAGCGGCCAGGTCCGGGTCAACGGCGGCCGCACCAAGGCCGAGCGCAAGCTCGAGGCCGGCGACGAGGTGCGCATCCCGCCGGTGCGGCTGGCCGAGGAGGGCGAGAAGAGCGCGCCGCCGGACGCGTTCATGGCCCGGCTGGAGGCGGCCATCGTCTACGAGGACGCGCGGCTGCTGGCGCTGAACAAACCTTCGGGCGTCGCCAGTCACGGCGGCAGCGGCATCAGTTTCGGTGCCATCGAGACGCTGCGTGCGCTGCGTCCCAATCAGTCGCTGGAGCTGGTGCACCGGCTCGATCGCGACACCTCCGGGCTGCTGATCGTGGCCAAGAAGCGCTCGGCGCTGACCGAGCTGCAGGCGCTGATGCGCGAGGACGACCGGGTCCAGGGCCGCGGCATCAGCAAGCGCTACCTGACCCTGCTGGTCGGGCGCATGCCCGACGGCACCATGAGCGTGGACGCGCCGCTGCACATCGGCCTGCGCCAGGGCGGCGAGCGCCACGTGCAGGTGAACGCGGCAGGCAAGCCGTCGCTGAGCCATTTCCGGGTGCTGGAACGGCGCGGCGGGCATTCCTATTGCGAGGTACGGATCGAGACCGGCCGCACCCACCAGATCCGCGTGCATGCGCAGCACCTGGGACATCCTGTGGCCGGCGACGACAAGTACGGCGATCCGGCGGTCAACAAGCGCCTGCGCGAGCAGATCGGGCTCAAGCGCCTGTTCCTGCATGCGGCGTCGCTGGAGTTCAGCCTCGACGACGGCAAGACGCCTTATCTATTGAATGCGCCGCTGGCCGACGAGCTGGCCGAGGCGCTGAACCGCCTCGGCTGAGGCCCGCGCGCCGGGGGCGGGGCGGCAGCGCTGCCGCCCGCGCATTGCGCTCAGCTTTCGTGATGATCGTGGTCGTGGCGCCCGTCGTGGTGGGCGGGTGTCGGCCGTTGTGCCGACCGCGCGTCGGCCGGCCGCGGCGCGGGCATGCGCGGCGGCGGGAAGAACCGGGCCACGCGCTGCTCCTGGCGCGGTTCCGGCATCGGCGCGCGCATCGCCTCGCGCGGCATCTCCGGGGCGCGCGCCTGGCGTTCGGGCGCCGGCGCACGCCAGGCCTGGGCGCGCGGCGCGTCGGCCGGCATCGCCTCGCGCGGCGGTGGCGTGCGTGCCATCTCGCGGGCGAAGCCGGACGGCTGCATGCCGGGGTCGCCGCGCCGCGGCGCGTCGGCGTAGCGCGCTTCCGGCATGCCGCCGCGATTGGCGAATGCCTCGCGGGTCACCGGTGTCGGCGTCAGCGCCTGCGGCACCGGCCGGCCGTGGAACTGCGGCACCGGCATCGACGGGGCGGTGCGCGGCGCATTCGGCTGGGCCATCGCCAGGGAGCGTTGCGGTGCGGCGGCACGCTGGGCGAAGCCGGGCAGCAAGCGCGGATCGCGCGCGGCGGCCATGGCCGCCGGCAGGCCCGCAGCCGATGGGCGCTGCATCGGCGGTGGCATCGCCGCCACCGGGCGGCCGGCCTGCAGCATCTGGCTGGTGAAGTGCGGCATGGTCTGCGGCATCGCGCCGGGCTGGGCGCGTGCCGGGCCGAACGCCGCCGCCGGAGCACGCGCCGCCATCGCCGCGGCGGTCAGCGCGGCGCCCGGCGCATGCGCGGCAGCGAAGGCCTGCTGCCCACCCGGACCGCCCATCGGCATCGCCGGCGTTGGCGCGCCGCGGTAGTCGTTGTGCACGTAGCTGCGGTTGTCGTAATGGTTGTTGATGATGGTGGTGCGCGGCGCGTACACGCTGTTGCGGTAGACCACGTAGTTCGGCGCCGACGGCGGCGCGTCCCAGTTCACCCCCCAGTTGTTCCAGCCCCAGCTGTGCCACGGCGGCGCCGGTTCCAGCCAGCCGAACACGCTGTGGTGGTGGTGCTCGAGGGCGTCGCCGACCAGCACGCCGACGCCGAAGGAAATGAGGCCGGCGGTGACCAGGTCGCCGGTGTCGTAGTAGGGGCGCGGCGGACGGTAGCGGTACTCGCGGTAGACGTTGACCGGGGCGCCGTAGACCACGTCGGGATCGTAGCGCGGCACGTAGACCACGTCCGGCTGCGCCGGTTCGATGACGATGGTGCGGGTCGGCGGCGGCACCGCGTCGGCATAGGCCGGCGCCGGCTCGACCACGCTGCGCTGCACCACCTGCACGCGCTGCTGCGGGGTGCTGCGCAGGTGGCCCTGCGCCTGCGCACGCTGGCGCATCACCTGCACCGCATCCAGCACCTGGTTGGGATCGTGGGCGTAGGCATCGCCCAGCGCGCGGGTCCAGTCGCCGTTGCTGGCCAACTGGTCGACCACGTCGGGGAAGGCGGTCAGTGCCTTGACGCTGGGATCCCACGGCTGCGCCGCGGCCGCCTGCAGGCGATCGGTGGCGGACAGGGTGCGGTTGTTGCGCAGCCAGTCCTGCGCGGACACCACCTGGTCCGGGTATACCGAGGCGGCCAGGGTCTGCGCCAGCAGCTTGTCCGGGAACAGCGCGATCGGCGCCACCAGTTGATACAGCTGGTCGGCGGTCGGCGGCACGTAGGGCGCCGCCGCCGGTGCCGCGGCAGGCGCATCGGCCTGTGCCGCGGGGGCGGACGCGTCATGTCGCTGGCACGCGCCCAGCACCACCACGCTCAGCGCGGTGAACAGGGCCAGCCTGGCCGGGGGCAGGGGACGGAGATCCATGCGACACCTCATCGGAGCGGGGCGAAGGTGGCCGCAGGATGCGCTGCCTTGGGTGTCTGCGACCTTTCTGCGCGGCGCTGTCGCACGGGCCAGCGAGCGCGCGTTCAGCCGGCGCCGGCCGGTGCGTTCAGACCGGTGCGGACAGGCGGAACAGCACCAGGCTGAGCGCCAGCGTGGCCATGCCCGCGACCAGGCCGTACACCGTTTCGTGCCCCTGCGCGTAGCGCTTGGCCGCCGGCAGCAATTCGTCCAGGGCGAGGAACACCATCACCCCGGCGATCAGCCCGAACACCGCGCCGAATACCGCATCGGACAGGAAGCGTGCCAGTGCGACATAGCCGATCAGCGCACCGATCGGCTCGGCCAGGCCGGACAGCAGGCTGGCGGCGAAGGCGTAGGACTTGCGCCCGGTGGCGTAATGCACCGGCACGGCGATGGCGATGCCTTCGGGGATGTTGTGCACGGCGATGGCGAACGCCAGCGGCATGCCCACCGCCGGGCTTTCCAGCGTCGCGAAGAAAGTGGCCAGGCCCTCGGGGAAGTTGTGCGCGGTGATCGCCACCGCGGTGAGTAGGCCGACGCGCTTGACGTAGGCGCGGTTGTCGTCGCGGAACAGCGGATCGCGGCTGTTGAGGCTTTCGTGCGGGTTGGGCACCAGCCGGTCGATGGTCACGATCAGCACCATGCCGGCCAGGAACGCCAGGGTGGCATAGGCCTGACCCAGGCGCGGGTCGAAGGCGTCGCTGAAGGCGGCGATCGACTTGCCGAGGATCTCGGTCAGCGACACGTACACCATCGCGCCGGCGGAGAACGCCAGGCCGAAGGCGAGCAGGCGCGGATTGGGCCCCCTGCTGAACAACACCAGCACGCTGCCCAGGCCGGTGGCCAGGCCGGCGGCCAGGGTCACGCCGAGCGCGACCAGGACATTGTGCAGCGGGATCTCCAGCATGCGCCGGCGGCTCCGAGAACGAGGCGTCGATCAAACCCGGCGCGGTGCGGGTGTCGCGTGAAGGGATGTGCCGCGCCCGCGCGGGCGCGGCGCCAACTCAGCCGGCCTTGTGCGCCTGCGCGTCCAGCGCGAAGCACCGGTCCGGGCGCGGCTGCGGCGGGTTGAAGTTGACCGGCACCTGGATGGTCCACGGCACCGCCTGGCCATTGCGGGTGGCCGGCTTGAAGGTCCAGCCGCGCACGGCCTCCTGCGCGGAGGCGTCGAGCTTGGCCTGGCCGCTGCCGGTGACCACGGCCACGTCGGTCGGCGTGCCCTGCACGCCGACCACCACCTTCAGCACCACCTTGCCGCCGATGCCGGCGCAGGCCACGTCGATCGGGTAGTCCGGCGGCGGCGTCTTCACCGCGGCGACCTCGGTCGGCGGCTGCGTCACGGTGTGTTGCTGCGATTGCTGGGATTGGCCGCAGGCGCTGAGCAGCACGGCGCTCAGGCAGGCGAGGGAGAACAGGGGGATCAGGGGGCGGGCGACAGCGGTCATGGGGGTCATTCCGGAAGGGCGGAGGCCTTGGCGGCGCAGATGAAGTCGTTCTCGCTGAGGCCGCCGACGTCGTGGGTGGAATAGCGCACCACCACGCGGTCGTAGTGCACGCCCAGGTCGGGATGGTGGTCCTCGCGGTGCGCGATCCAGGCCAGCGCGTTGACGAAGGCCAGGGTGCGGTAATAGTCGGGGAAGCGGAAGGTGCGGCTGATCGCGTTGCCGTTCTCGATCACCTCCCAGCCGGGCACCTGCGGCAGCAGTTCGGCCAGGCGCGCCTGGGTCAGTCTGTACTCGCTGCCCTTGCAGGGCGAGCAATGGGCCTGGACGAGCGGGATCAGGTCGTTCATGGGGGTCTCTGCGGCGGAACGGGCGGGGCCGGTCAAACATAACGCCTGCGATGAGCGCAGGGCGTGGAAGGGTCTAGAATACCCGCATGATCCAGATCTCAGACAACGCACAGGCCCATTTCCGCAAGTTGCTCGAACGCGAGGCCGTGCCCGGCATGGGCGTGCGCCTGAGCGCGGTCGATGCCGGCACCCCGCGCGCCGATGCGCGGCTGGAGTTCGCCGAACCGGCGGACCTGGCCGGCGACGAATGGGCGATCGACTGCGCCGGCTTCACCCTGTACGTGGCCGCCGACAGCGTCGCCTGGCTCGACGGCGCGGAAATCGACTACGTCACCCAGGGCACCGGCCAGCAGCTCACCATCAAGGCGCCCAAGATCAAGGGCGAGGCCCCGGGCGAGGCGGCCTCGCTGGTGGAGCGGGTGCGCTGGGTGGTGGAGAACGAGGTCAATCCGCAGCTGGCCCAGCACGGCGGCCGCGTGGCGGTGCAGGAAGTGTCCGCCGACGGCGTGGTGTTGCTGCGCTTCGGCGGCGGCTGCCACGGCTGCGGCATGGCCGACGTCACCTTGAAGCAGGGCATCGAGAAGACGCTGATGGGCCGCGTGCCGGGGGTGACCGCGGTGCGCGACGCCACCGACCACGACAGCGGCAGCGCTCCCTACATTCCGCGCGATTCGGCCGCCTGACGTCCCGCTGCCGGTGACGCGCGCCACCGACATCCTGGATGTGTTGTTGGCGCGCACGCCGCGCAAGCTGCTGCGCGACCGCCGCACCGGCCTGCCATACGGGTGGGCGCACTGGATCGCGGCGCAACCTGCCGTGCCGCGGCCGTTCGCGGCCCCCGAGCTGATCGCGGCGATGCCGCCGGCGCAGCCGCCTGCGACCCTGCGCCTGCCGGCGCTGCCGCTGTGGCAGGCGTTCCGCCGCCTGTGGTGGCAGCACTGGGATCCGGCGCCGTACGACCAGCGCTGGTGGCGGCGCATCGCCGTGCTGCTCAGCCTGCTGCTGCATCTGCTGTTCGCGGTGTTCCTGCTGTGGGTCGCGTTCGTGCGCTGGCTGCCGCCGCGCGCCGACGCGGATCAGGCCGGACGCGTGCAGGTGGAATTCGTCGGCCGCGGCACGCCTGCCGAGAGCGGCGGCGGTGCGCCGGCCGAGGCGACCGCCGCCGCGACGTCGCCGGCCCCGCCGCGTGCGCAGCGCGCCGTGTCCGCGCGGCCGCACCCGACGCCGCCAGCCGCTGCTGCGCCTGCGCCGCCAGCGGCCGCAGCGCCGGCACCCGTTCCGCCAGCACCCGCGCAAGCCACGGCCAGTGCGCCACCGCCGCCGGCCGAGCAGCCGCTGCAGGTGACCGAGACGCCCACGCCCACGCGCGACTTCGTGTTGCCGCCGCCGCCGAGCGTGCGCGTGCCGGTGCCGGCACCGCGCGCGATCGTGCCGCCCGACGTGCAGGTGCCGGTGCGCGAGGTCGAGGTGGTCACCGACGTGCCGACCGTGGCGCAACTGCGTCCGCGCGACATCGTGGTGCCGCGCCCGGCCGCGCCGCAGGTGCAGGTGCGCGAACGCGAGGTGCCGGCACCGCTGCCGCAGGTGCAGATTCCGGTGCCACAGCTGCGCACGCCGGCGCCCACGCCGGTGCTGCGCAGTGCCGAGGTGCCGCAGGTGCGGCAGATCGAAGTGCCGACGCCGCGCACCGATACGGCTACCGCGAGTGCGCCTGCACCGATGCCGGCCGCCGCCCCGGTCGCCAGCCCGGAGGCGGCACCGGCCACTGCGCCGACCGCGCAGCCGGCAGCCGCCGCCTCGGTCGCCGCCACCGCCAGCGCCACCGCCACCGCCAAGTCGGCGGCGCCCGTGGCCGGCACCGCGCCACCGGGCAGCCAGGCCACGGCCGCGGGCAGCGGTCCGGCGCCGGTCGCCCGCGATGGCGGCTGGGCCACGCCGCAGCGCGGCGACGACTGGGGCGCGGCCGCGCGCAACCGCCCCGGCGATGCCGGGGCCGGCGCCAGCAAGGGCAGTGGCCTGTTCAATGCCGACGGCAGCGTGCGCCTGGCCGAGGGGCGCGGCAACGAGCAGGCGCCGGCGCGCAGCGCGCCCGGTTCCGAGACCGACACCTGGACGCGCGAGCGCATCGAAAAGGCCGGCGAGTGGCTCAAGCGTCCGCCGTACGACTACACGCCGACCTCGTTCGACAAGTACTGGCTGCCGAACGCGACGCTGCTGGAAGAGTGGGTGCGGCGCGGCATCAAGTCGGTGAAGATCCCGATTCCCGGCACCGGCAGCAGCATTTCCTGCGTGATCTCGATCCTGCAGGTCGGCGGTGGCTGCAGCATCACCGACCCCAATCTCAACGAGCAGCCGGCCGGCGCGCGGCCGCCGCCGAACGTGCCTTTCAAGCGTGAGTTGCAGGAAGACAACGGCAGCCGCTGAGCGGCGGTGGCGGTGTGCCCACCTGGCACAACATGAGGGCGCCTCCAATCGCCTGCTTTCAGCACACGTGAGCCGGACGCAGCTTGCCCTGTGGGAGCGGCTTCAGAGCAGCTCTCTAATAACGCCGCAACGGCTCCTGTAGGGGCGGCTTCAGCCGCGACGGGCCTCCCCGGTAAAGCCGTCGCGGCTGAAGCCGCTCCCACAAGGCGTGCGCATCCGGCGTGCTTGTGGCGGAAGCAGGTTGTCTTTGGGCCTTCGCGATGAGGACGCGTCGCGGCGAAAGGGCACCTTCAATCACCTGCCGCGCATCGTGCTGTGTCGTAGAAGCGGCTTCAGCCGCGACGGATTTGCGGGAAAGCCCAGTCGCGGCTGAAGCCGCTCCTACGCGTGTGCCTAGACGCTCCCCGCGGCAGCATCGGCCAAGATGCTTTTCGTGTGCATCAAGAGCCGCCATGAGACGTGATGCCGGACGCATGGATAGGGCTGGAATGCGGTCGCGCAGCGAGTAAAAGCGGCGATGCGATGGCCACGCGTCGACCGTGGCGCCTCGGGGTCACGCCGTGCGCCCTTGCGTCGTTCGCGTTGGGCGCAGCGCGGTGCAGGCGACAGTGCACGTCATCCGACGCTGCGCCTGACCCTTCAGGCCTCGCCCGCTCAGTTCACACCGTGCAAATCGCGCAACTGGCTGCTGCGCGAGCCGAAGTAGGCGGCCAGGTCGGCGATGTCCTGGTCGCTCAGTTGCGCCGCCTGCGGGCTCATCAGCGGATGCGTGCGTGTACCGCCGCGGTAGGCCTGCAGCGCATGCGCGAGATAGTCGCCGTACTGGCCGCCGAGCTTGGGATAGGTCGGGTCGATCGGCGCGTTGCCGTCGGCGCCGTGGCAGTCGATGCAGCTCTGCCCGGTGGCTTTGCCCTTGGCGTGGGCCAGTTTGTCGCCGGCGTCGATGCGCCCGCCGGGCAGGCCGGCGGAGGAGCCGGACCCGTGCTCGCCGCTGGCGTGGCCCGGGTCGCCGGCGGATTTACTGGTGGATTCCACCTGCGATTGCGAACAGGCCCCCAGGCACAGGGCGGCAAGCAGGACGAGGGCGGGACGCAAGGCGTGCGCGGCGTTCGGCATGGGAGGCCTACTTGAGGGTGGACAGGAAAGCGGCGATGTCGGCGATCTCCTGGTCGGAGAAGCTTTCCGCCTGGGCCTGCATGGTCGGATGCTTGCGCTTGCCGAGCCGGTATTCGGTCAGCGCCTGGGTCAGGTACTGCGCCGATTGCCCACCGATCTTGGGGATGCGGTAGCTGGGATAGGCGTTCTTGTAGCCGGTGACGCCGTGGCAGCCCTGGCAGGTGTAGGTGAGCACCCGGCCGTTGGCGGCGTTGCCCTGAATGGGGGCGGGTGCCGCGGTAGCGGCGGCGGGAGCGGCGGGTGCCGGCGCGGTCTGCGCCATGGCCGGGGCGGCCCCAACAGAAACGAGTACGGCCAGAGCAAAACAAGCGGCTAGCGGCTGCGTGCGCATGGTTTCGTGGTCCGGAGGACGGATTGGGGTTCCGGCGTGGGGGAACACGGAACGGCCCGAGTATAGCCTCACCTTCCGCGGCTCCGAAACTGGCCGCGGCGGGCGACCCGTGACCTTTGGGGCATTCGACAGGATGCCAATTGGTGATCTACTTATCTACAACACCATTTACGCCATCCACCGGGGACACGACGATGACGCGACCGCTCTCGCGCCGCACCGCCAGCTGCGCTGCCGCGCTGCTGGTCACCACCACGCTGCTGCTCGGCGCCTGCAAGCCGGCCGCCGAGGCGCAGGCCAAGGCCGCCGACGGCGACAAGGCGCCGGAGGCGGTGCCGGTGGAAGTGGCCGCGGCCAGCCGCCGTGCGGTGGCGGCCAGCTACAGCGGCACCGCGGCGCTGGAGGCGCGCGCCGAATCGCAGGTGGTGGCCAAGACCGCCGGCGTGGCCCTGGCGGTGCTGGCCGAGGAAGGCCAGCAGGTCCGCGCCGGGCAGCCGCTGGTGCGGCTGGATCCGGACCGCGCGCGGCTGGCGCTGGCGCAGAGCGAGGCGCAGTTGCGCAAGCTGGAGAACAACTACCGGCGCTCGCAGCAACTGGTCGGCCAGCAACTGGTCAGCGCCGCCGACGTCGACCAGATCAAGTACGACCTGGCCAACGTGCGTGCGCAACACCAACTGGCCGCGCTGGAGCTGTCCTACGCCACGGTGACGGCGCCGATCTCCGGGGTGATCGCCTCGCGCTCGATCAAGACCGGCAACTTCGTGCAGATCAACACGCCGATCTTCCGCATCGTCGACGACTCGCGCCTGGAAGCCACGCTCAACGTGCCCGAGCGCGAACTGGCCACGCTCAAGGCCGGGCAGCCGGTGACGCTGCTGGCCGATGCGCTGCCGGGCAAGCAGTTCCGCGGCCGGGTCGACCGCATCGCGCCGGTGGTGGATGCCGGCAGCGGCACCTTCCGCGTGGTCTGCGCCTTCGACGAGGGCGCGCAGGCGTTGCAGCCGGGCATGTTCGGCCGCATCCGCATCGATTACGACCAGCGCACCGATGCGCTGGTGGTGCCGCGGCTGGCGCTGCTCGACGACGGCGAGCCGGCGGTGTTCCGCGTGGTCGCCGGCAAGGTTGCGCGGGTGCCGGTCACGCTGGGCTATGCCGAAGGCCCGTGGGTGGAGATCCGCCAGGGCCTGCAGGCCGGCGACCAGGTGGTCACCGCCGGCAAGGTCGCGCTGCGCGACGGCAGCCGCGTGCAGGTGATCGCGCCGCAGCGTGTAGTGGCCGACGCCGCGCCGGCCAGCGCCGACGGAGCGCGCTGATGCACGGCGCCGGTTCCGACGCGCACGCACCGCCTGCGCCTGCCGGTGCGCACGGCGGCGGCCTGGTCGAATTCGCCACCCGCCGCCGCGTGACCATCGCGATGATCACGCTGACCATGGTGCTGTTCGGCACGATCGCGTTGCACGGGCTCAAGGTCAATCTGCTGCCGGACCTGAGCTATCCGACTCTGACCGTGCGCACCGAGTACGCCGGTGCCGCACCGTCGGAGATCGAGACGCTGGTGACCGAGCCGGTGGAGGAAGCGGTCGGCGTGGTCAAGAACCTGCGCAAGCTCAAGTCGGTGTCGCGCACCGGGCAGAGCGATGTGGTGCTGGAGTTCGCCTGGGGCACCAACATGGACCAGGCCAGCCTGGAGGTGCGCGACAAGATGGAAGCGCTGTCGCTGCCGCTGGAGGCCAAGGCGCCGGTGCTGCTGCGCTTCAATCCCTCCACCCAGCCGATCATGCGCCTGGTGCTGTCGAGCAAGACCGCCGCGCACAGCGACGCCGAGGCGGTGCGCGCGCTGACCCAGTTGCGCCGCTATGCCGACGAGGACCTGAAGAAGAAGCTGGAGCCGGTGCCGGGCGTGGCCGCGGTCAAGGTCGGCGGCGGCCTGGAGGACGAGATCCAGGTCGACATCGACCAGCAGCGGCTGGCGCAGCTCAACATGCCGATCGACACGGTGATCGCGCGGCTCAAGGACGAGAACGTCAATCTCTCCGGCGGTCGCCTGGAGCAGGGCACGCAGCGCTACCTGGTGCGCACGGTCAATCAGTTCGCCGACCTGGACGAGATCCGCAACCTGTTGCTCACGACGCAGGGCGCCGGCGGCAACGCGGCCGACGCCGCCTTGCAGCAGATGTACGCGATCGCGGCCTCTACCGGCTCGGAAGCAGCGCTGGCGGCGGCGTCGGCGGCGCAGAGCGCGACGTCCAGCAATACCACCACAGTCGCCGGCGGCATGCCGATCCGGCTCAAGGACGTGGCGCAGGTGCGGCAGGGCTACAAGGAACGCGAGGCGATCATCCGCCTGGGCGGCAAGGAGGCGGTGGAACTGGCCATCTACAAGGAAGGCGACGCCAACACCGTGGCCACCGCCGCGGCGCTGCGCCAGCGCCTGGAGCAATTGAAGGCGCAGATTCCGGCCGACGCCGAGCTGACCACGCTGGAAGACCAGTCGCGCTTCATCGAGCACGCCATCGGCGACGTCAAGAAGGATGCGGTGATCGGCGGCGTGCTGGCGATCCTGATCATCTTCCTGTTCCTGCGCGACGGCTGGAGCACCTTCGTGATCGGCCTGTCGCTGCCGGTGTCGATCGTGACCACGTTCTTCTTCATGGGCCAGCTCGGGCTGAGCCTCAACGTGATGTCGCTGGGTGGGCTGGCGCTGGCCACCGGCCTGGTGGTGGACGATTCGATCGTGGTGCTGGAAAGCATCGCCAAGGCGCGCGAGCGCGGGCTGAGCGTGCTCGATGCGGCGATCGTCGGCACCCGCGAGGTGGGCATGGCGGTGGTCGCCTCGACCCTGACCACGATCGCGGTGTTCCTGCCGCTGGTGTTCGTGGAGGGCGTGGCCGGGCAACTGTTCCGCGACCAGGCGTTGACCGTGGCGATCGCCATCGCGATCTCGCTGGTGGTGTCGATGACCCTGATCCCGATGCTCAGCTCGCTCAAGGGGCGTGCGCCGCTGGCGTTCCCTGCGGAGCCGGCGGCGCCGCGCTGGCGGCCGCAGCGCGGCTGGCTGAAGCCGCTGGCCTGGAGCCGGCACGGTGCCGGCGCGGCGGCACGCGGCGTGTTCTTCGGCGTCGCCTGGTTGTGCGTGCGGCTGTGGCGCGGCGCGGTGGCGGTGGTCGCGCCGGTGATGCGCAAGGCCAGCGACCTGGCGATGGCGCCGTATGCGCTGGCCGAGCGCGGCTACCTGCGGCTGCTGCCCGGCGCGCTGGCGCGTCCGGGTTGGGTGCTGGGGCTGGCTGCGCTCGCCTTCGCCGCGACCCTGGCGGTGGCGCCGCTGCTGGGCGCCGACCTGATCCCGCAGCTGGCGCAGGACCGCTTCGAGATGACCGTGAAGCTGCCGGCCGGCACGCCGCTGCGGCAGACCGATGCACTGGTGCGCGAACTGCAGCAGGTGCACGGCAAGGATGCTGGTGTGCAGGCGCTGTACGGGGTCAGCGGCAGCGGCACCCGGCTCGACGCCAATCCCACCGAGAGCGGCGAGAACATCGGCAAATTGACCATCGCCATGGCCGGTGGCGGCAGTGCGCAGTTCGAGGCGCAGCAGAGCGAGCGCATGCGCGCGACGATGCGCAACCATCCGGGCGTGCAGGTCGGTTTCAGCCGGCCCGAGCTGTTCAGTTTCTCCACCCCGCTGGAAATCGAACTGCGTGGCCAGGACCTGCCGACCATCCAGCACGCCGGGCAGAAGCTGGCGGCGCTGCTGCGTGGCAACGGCCACTTCGCCGACGTCAAATCCACGGTGGAGGAAGGCTTCCCGGAAATCCAGATCCGCTTCGACCAGGAGCGCGCCGGCGCGCTGGGGCTGACCACGCGGCAGATCGCCGACGTGGTGGTGAAGAAGGTGCGCGGCGACGTCGCCACCCGCTACAGCTTCCGCGACCGCAAGATCGACGTGCTGGTGCGCGCGCAGCAGAGCGACCGCGCCAGCGTCGACAGCATCCGCCGGCTGATCGTCAATCCCGGCAGCAGCCGGCCGGTGACCCTGGACGCAGTCGCCGATGTGGTCGCCACCACCGGCCCCAGCGAGATCCACCGCGCCGACCAGATCCGCGTGGCGATCGTCTCGGCCAACCTGCGCGACATCGACCTGGGCGGCGCGGTGCGCGAGGTGGGCGAGATGGTGGCGCGCGATCCGCTCGGCGCCGGCGTCGGCATGCACATCGGCGGGCAGGGCGAGGAACTGGCGCAGTCGGCGCGCTCGCTGCTGTTCGCGTTCGGCCTGGCGGTGTTCCTGGTGTACCTGGTGATGGCCTCGCAGTTCGAATCGCTGCTGCATCCGTTCGTCATCCTGTTCACCATTCCGCTGGCCCTGGTCGGCGCGGTGCTGGCGCTGCTGCTGACCGGCAAGCCGGTGTCGGTGGTGGTGTTCATCGGCCTGATCCTGCTGGTGGGCCTGGTGACCAAGAACGCGATCATCCTGATCGACAAGGTCAACCAGTTGCGCGAGGACGGCGTGGCCAAGCGCGCGGCGCTGATCGAAGGCGCACGCTCGCGGCTGCGGCCGATCGTGATGACCACGCTGTGCACGCTGTTCGGCTTCCTGCCGCTGGCGGTGGCCAGCGGCGAGGGCGCCGAGGTGCGCGCGCCGATGGCGATCACCGTGATCGGCGGGCTGCTGGTGTCCACGCTGCTGACCCTGCTGGTGATCCCCGTGGTCTACGACCGCCTGGATCGCCGCAGCGACGCGTACTACGCCGAGCGCGGGCGGCGCGCGCGGCAACGCGAGCAGGGCGAGCGGCGCCTGCAGAACGGCGAGGGCGCACCGGCATGAGCGTCGCCGAGTTCAGCATCCGCCGTCCGGTCACCACCATCATGTGCTTCGTATCGCTGGTGGTGGTCGGGCTGATCGCCGCCTTCCGGCTGCCGCTGGAGGCCTTGCCGGACATCTCCGCGCCGTTCCTGTTCGTGCAGCTGCCGTACACCGGCTCGACCCCGGACGAGGTCGAGCGCAACCTGGTGCGGCCGACCGAGGAGGCGCTGGCGACGATGACCGGGATCAAGCGCATGCGCTCGACCGCCACCGCCGACGGCGCCAACATCTTCATCGAGTTCTCCGACTGGGACCGCGACATCGCCATCGCCGCCTCCGACGCGCGCGAACGCATCGATGCGATCCGCGCCGATCTGCCGGTGGACCTGCGGCGCTACAACGTGTTCAAGTGGTCCAGCAGCGACCAGCCGGTGCTGAAGGTGCGCCTGGCCGGCGCGGCCGACCTGACCGGCGCGTACGACATGCTCGACCGCGAGTTCAAGCGTCGCCTGGAACGCATTCCCGGGGTGGCCAAGGTGTCGGTGTCCGGGGCGCCGCCGAACGAGGTCGAGATCGCCATCGCCCCGGACCGACTCAGTGCGCACAACCTCAGCCTCAATGCGCTGAGCGAGCGCCTGGGCAAGCTCAACTTCTCGCTGTCGGCCGGGCAGATCGACGACAACGGCCAGCGCCTGCGGGTGCAGCCGGTCGGCGAACTGCGCGACCTGCAGGAGTTGCGCGACCTGGTCATCGACGCCAAGGGCCTGCGCCTGGGCGACATCGCCGACGTGCGCCTGAAACCGACCCGGATGAGCTACGGCCGGCGCCTGGACGGGCGCCCGGCGGTGGGCCTGGACGTGTTCAAGGAGCGCAGCGCCAACCTGGTCGAGGTCTCGCGCGCGGTGCTGGCCGAGGTCGAACAGATCCGCAAGCAGCCGGCGCTGAGCGACGTGCAGATCAAGGTCATCGACAACCAGGGCAAGGCGGTGACCGCGTCGCTGGCGGAACTGGCCGAAGCCGGCGCGGTGGGCCTGCTGCTGTCGGTGACGGTGCTGTTCTTCTTCCTGCGCCACTGGCCGTCGACGCTGATGGTGACCCTGGCGATCCCGATCTGCTTCGCCATCACCCTGGGCTTCATGTACTTCGCCGGGGTCACCCTCAACATCCTGACCATGATGGGCCTGCTGCTGGCGGTCGGCATGCTGGTGGACAACGCGGTGGTGGTGGTGGAGAGCATCTACCAGGAGCGCGAGCGCATGCCCGACCAGCCGCAGCGCGCCTCCATCGTCGGCACCCGCAACGTCGCCATCGCACTGTCGGCCGGTACCCTGTGCCATTGCATCGTGTTCTTGCCGAACCTGTTCGGCGAGACCAACAACATCAGCATCTTCATGTCGCAGATCGCCATCACCATCTCGGTGTCGCTGCTGGCGTCGTGGCTGGTGGCGGTGAGCCTGATCCCGATGCTGTCGGCGCGCATGCGCACCCCGGCGCTGGTGCATGCCCCGCACGGGCTGATCCCGCGCCTGCAGCGCCGCTACGCGCGGGTGCTGGCCTGGTCGCTGGCGCATCGCGGCTGGAGCGTCAGCGCGATCGTGCTGATCAGCGCGCTGAGCGTGATCCCGATGATGCAGACCAAGCAGGACATGTTCGGCGGCGACGGCGGCGAGCAGGTCTTCATCGGCTACCAGTGGAAGGGCGCCTACACGCGCGAGCAGATGGCCGAGGAAGTGACCCGGCTGGAACGCTTCATCGACGCGCGGCGCGCGCAGTACCACGTGACCCAGGTGTATTCCTGGTTCAGCGAGGAGGAGGGCAGCAGCACCACCCTGACCGTGGACCTGAAGCAGGTCCGCGACCTGCCGGCGCTGATGGAACGCATCCGCAAGGACCTGCCGCGCTCGGCGCTGGTGGATTTCCACGTCGGCAACAGCAACGACGGCGATGGCGGCAACGGCGGCGGGCAGACCGTGCAGGTGCAACTGGTCGGCGATTCCACCGAGGCGCTGCGCGCACTCGCCGACGACGTGGTGCCGCTGCTGGCACGGCGCAAGGAATTGCGCGACGTGCGCGTGGACAGCGGCGACCGCAGCACCGAGCTGGCGGTGCGGGTGGACCGCGAGCGCGCCGCCGCGTTCGGCTTCAGCGCCGAACAGGTGGCCAGCTTCGTCGGCCTGGCGCTGCGCGGGGCGTCGCTGCGCGAGTTCCGCCAGGGCGACAACGAGGTGCCGGTGTGGGTGCGCTTCGCCGGCGCCGAGCAGACCTCCCCCGAGGACCTGGACAGCTTCAACGTGCGTACCCAGGACGGGCGCAGCGTGCCGTTGCTGAGCCTGGTCGATGTGCGTCCGCGCGCGGCCGCGACCCAGATCGCCCGGACCAACCGCCAGACCACGTTGACCATCACCGCCAACCTCGGCGCCAAGGTCACCGCGCCGGAAGCCAAGCAGGCGATCGAGGACACGCTCAAGACGGTCGACTTCCCGGTCGGCTACCGCTACAGCTTCGATGGCGTGGAAGGCCAGGACGACGACCGGGCCAGCCGGCAGATGCTGTTCAACCTGCTGATCGCGCTGGTGATGATCTACGTGGTGATGGCCGCGATGTTCGAATCGCTGCTGTTTCCTGTGGCGATCATGAGCGGTGTGCTGTTCTCGGTGTTCGGCGTGTTCTGGCTGTTCTGGATCACCGGCACCAGCTTCGGGATCATGGCCTTCATCGGCATCCTGGTGCTGATGGGCGTGGTGGTGAACAACGGCATCGTGATGATCGAACACATCAACAACCTGCGCCGGCGCGGCCTGGGCCGCACCGAGGCGCTGATCGAGGGCTCGCGCGAGCGCCTGCGGCCGATCATGATGACCATGGGCACGGCGATCCTGGCGATGGTGCCGATCTCGCTGACCACCACGCAGATGTTCGGCGACGGCCCGGCCTACTACCCGATGGCGCGCGCCATCGCCGGCGGCCTGGCGTTCTCGACCGTGGTCAGCCTGCTGTTCCTGCCGACCATCTACGCGATCCTGGACGATCTCAGCAATGGCGCGGCGAGCTTAGTGCGGCGCGCGCGTGGGCAGCGCGCCGCGGCAGCGCATCCGGCGTCCTGATGCGTGGGCGGCGTGCCCGCTCGAAAACCAACCGTGGGAGGGGCTTCAGCCCCGACGCCGTACCGTTGAAGCGTCGGGGCTGAAGCCCCTCCCACAAGGGCAAAACGTGCGCGGCGACGTCGGCCGCCGCGCGGGATTCCTCAACCCGCCAGCTTGCCGAAGATGCGGAAGCCGGCCAGCCACACGCCGAGCATGCTGCCCAGGTTGGTCAGCAGGAAGGTCAGCACCACCCGCGAGACGCGGTTGCGGTACCAGCCGCGCAGGTTCTGCGCGTCGTCGCGCAGCGCCAGGAAGTCGCCGTAGGCCGGCTTGCGCATGTGCACTTCGACCAGGGCGCTGAACGCGCCGGCCGGCACGCCGGGGCGGAACGGCTTCAGCGGTGCGGCGATGGCGCCGGCGATCACGCTCAGCGGATGGCCGCCGGCCAGGATGCAGCCCAGCCCGGCCAGGCCGCCGGTGAACAGCACCCACTGCAGCAGCAGGTCGGTGCCCAACGCGAAGCCGCCGTGCCAGTAGCCCCAGGCCACGCCGCCCAGCACCAGTGCGGTCAGGGTCAGGGTGATCCACGGCACCTTCTTCTTGGTCGGCACGTCTTCCAGCGCCTTGCGCAGCGTCGCCGGATCGTCCTGGTCGCCCTGCAGGTGCCGCGCCAGGCCGGCCAGGTGGCCGGCACCGACCACCGCCAGCACCTCGCGCACGCCGGCGCTGCCGTCCAGCGGCTCGGCGGCGCCAGGCAGCGCCAGCGCGCGCTGCTGCGCCTGTTCCTCGCGCAGGCGCGTGGCCATATAGCGGTCGCGCTCGGCGATGATGGTCTCGTACAGCGCCGGGCTTTCGCTGGCGAAGTCGCCGAAGCTGGCTTCGAGCATGTCGCCCTGCTTGAGCTTCTCGATCTCCGCCTCGCCGACCTCGTCGGAGGCGAACAGGCCGCCGAGCAGGCTGCTGGCCAGTTTCAGCTTGCCGAAGAAGCCGAGCCGGCTGGAGGCGCGCTTGAAGGTCAGGCCGACCTCGCGGTCGACCAGGTACACCGGCAGTTGCCGTTCGCGCGCCAGCAGCACCGCGCGCTTGAGCTCGGCGCCGGGCTCGATGCCCAGTTGCTCGGCCAGGCGTCGCTGGTAGGCGGCCAGCGCCAGGTTGGCGGCGAACAGGGCCACGCGGCCCTTGCGGATCACCTGCACCAGGTCCAGCTTGGTCAGCGCGTCGGGATCGGTCAGCGCCTGCAGGCGTTGCGGGTCCAGTTCCACCGCCACCGCGTCGAAGCGGCCGCTGCCGATCGCCCGTTCCACCGCAGCGACGCTGGCCAGGGAGACGTGCGCGGTGCCGAGCAGGGTATAGCGGACACCGTCGCGTTCGACGATGCGGTAGGGCTGGCCGTCGAACAGCGCGTCGTCGCCGTCGGCCTGGGAAATTGCGTTCATTCCATCACTCATCGGAGGGCGCCTCGTCGGCGCCGGGGCCCAGTGGGCGTTGCATCTGCAGGGTATCCAGCCAGCGTCCGTGCTTGCGGCCGAGTCCGCGGAACACGCCGACCGGCGCGAAGCCGAAACGCTGGTGCAGGCGGACCGAGGCGTGATTGCCCGGCTCGCCGATCACCGCGATCATCTGCCGGAAGCCGCGCGCCTCGCAGGCGGCGATCAGCGCCTGCAACAGCGCCGAGCCGACGCCGCGGCCGTGCAGCGCGGGAGCAACGTAGACGGTGTCCTCCACGGTCCAGCGATACGCGGCGCGCGGCCGGTAGCTGCTGGCGTAGGCATAGCCGGCCAGGCGCCCGTCGGCGGTGCAGGCGACCAGGTACGGATAGCCGCGCGTGGTCACGTCCTGCATGCGCCGCAGCATCTCGGCCTGGTCCGGCGCCACGTCCTCGTAGGTGTTGACGTGGCGGCGCACCTCGTCGGCGTACAGCGCGGTGATCGCGGGAACGTCGGCGGCCTCGGCCGCACGCAGCTGCAGGTCGTCCAAGGCGGGGCGGCTCAGTCGATGTAGCGCTTCAGCAGGTCGCCGTAGGCGTCGATGCGGCGGTCGCGCAGGAACGGCCAGATCCGCCGCACGTGCTCGCTGCGCTGCAGGTCCACGTCGCAGACCAGCACGGTCGGCTCGCTGCCGGCCTCGGCGATGAACTCGCCCTGCGGGCCGAGCACGTGGCTGTTGCCCCAGAACTGGATGCCCGCCGCGCCCAGCGGCGACGGCTCGTGGCCGACCCGGTTGCAACTGAGCACCGGCACGCCGTTGGCCACGGCATGGCCGCGGTGGCTGAGGATCCAGGCATCGCGCTGGCGTTCCTGCTCGGCCTGTTCGTCGTTGGGGTCCCAGCCGATCGCGGTGGGATACAGCAGCAGTTCGGCGCCGGCCAGCGCCATCAGCCGCGCCGCTTCCGGGTACCACTGGTCCCAGCACACCAGCACGCCGAGGCGGCCGACCGAGGTCTGGATCGGGGTGAAGCCCAGGTCGCCCGGGGTGAAGTAGAACTTCTCGTAGAAGCCCGGATCGTCCGGGATGTGCATCTTGCGGTACTTGCCCAGCAGGCTGCCGTCCTTCTCGAACACCACCGCGGTGTTGTGGTATAGGCCGGCGGCGCGGCGCTCGAACAGCGAGCCGACCAGGACCACGCCATGGCGCTTGGCCAGCGCGCCCAGGCGCTCGGTGCTGGGGCCGGGAATCGGTTCGGCCAGGTCGAATTCGTCCACCGACTCGTGCTGGCAGAAGTACGCGCCGTTGTGCAGTTCCTGCAGCAGCACCAACTGCGCGCCCTGCGCGGCGGCCTCGGCCACACGCGATTCGATCGCTGCCAGGTTCGCCGCGGCGTCGCCGTGGTTGCGCTCCTGGATCAGCGCGACGGAAAGAGTGTTTCGGCTCATTACGGAATCAAGGTTCGCGGTAAACCGGCATGGTAGCGCGGATGGCCGCGCGGCAGGTTCCGGGGAGATGAATCCCGCGCCGCGCATGGCGGCGGCAGGGTGTGGTCGGCGCTGCGCCAGTGGGCGGCGGCGGCGCGGCGGCTCAGTCCGCCAGCAGGCCGGCCGGCAACTGCATGGTGATGCAGTGCAGGCTGCCGTTCTGCCAGATCAGCGCGCGGCACGGGATCGGGACGATCTCGTGCTGCGGGAAGGCCTGCGCCATCACCGCCTGCGCCTGCGCATCGGCCGGGTCGCCGTAGGCCGGCATCAGCACCGCGCCGTTGACGATCAGGAAATTCGCGTAGGACGCGGCCAGGCGCCGGCCCTGGTCGATCACCGGCTGCGCCCACGGCAGCGGGAACAGGCGATAGGGCGCGCCGTCGGCGGTACGCAGCGCGGCCAGCTCCGCGCCCATCGCCTGCAGCTCCGCGTAGTGCGAATCGCCGGCGTCGTCGCAGGCCTGGTAGACGATCGCGTCGGCGCTGGCGAAGCGGGCGAGGGTGTCGATGTGCGCGTCGGTGTCGTCGCCTTCCAGGTAGCCGTGATCCAGCCACAGCACGCGCTGCTGGGCCAGCCACTCGGCCAGGTCATGGCTGAGCGATTCGCGGCTGCGCTGCGGGTGCCGCTCGTGCAGGCACTGCCAGGTGGTCAGCAGGGTGCCGGCGCCATCGCAGTCGATGGCGCCGCCTTCCAGGGCGAAATCGATGCGGCGCACGTCGCTGTCGGCGAACAGGCCCTGCTCGGCCAGCACGCTCACCAGCTGGTCGTCGCGGCTGGCCTGGAACTTGCCACCCCAGCCGGTGAAGCGGAAATCCAGCAACTGGAAGCCGCCGCCTGCGCGCGCCAGGGTGATCGGCCCGGAATCGCGCAGCCAGGTGTCGTCGTAGTCGGCCTCGACGAAACGCACCCGCTGCATGTCCACCCGCGCCGAGCGCAGCCGCGCCTCGGCATAGGTCTGCAGGTCGGCATCGGCCACGCAGATCAGCACCCGCTGGAAGCGCACGATCGCCGCGACCAGGGCGATGTAGGTCTCCTCGACCTCGGCCAGGCGCTCGGCCCAGTCGGTGCCGGCATGCGGCCAGGCGATCAGGATGGCGGACTGGGGTTCCCATTCCGCGGGAAGGCGAAGGCGATCAGACATTGCGACGACTACTCAGGTTGTGCCCGGCATCGCGCCAGGGCGTGGCATTCATATCCCGGCACCGGCAGATGCAGGGGCTTTGTGCGGGACCACGGCCGGGCGACCGCGACACGGCCGCGCCGGAGCGTCCGGCAGGGGCGCCCGCCAGCGGGCGCGGGACCGGCGTCAGCGGATCGCCGGCTTCGGGCCGATCTCGTTGGAATCGGCCTTGTTGGCGACCACGTCCACCACCTTCTGCTTCTCGAAGTACACGGTGAAGGCGGGATAGACCCAGCGGTTGATGGTCGGCCACTGCCGCTTCTGGCCGCCGCGCGGCTCCAGCCTCTGCTGCGGGGCGCCGTAGCGCGCCTGCACCTGGGCCATGCTCAGGCCGCGCGTCGGCAGCGCCGCGGCGGGTTCCTCCTTGACCCGATCGACCAGCAAGGTCTCGGCGTGGGCGCCGCCGGCCAGGCCCAACACGGCCAGCAGCGGCAGGATGGACAGACGATGCTTCATCAGGTGGACTCCCCAGAGGACGAACGCCGATTACAGCAAACTTCGGCAACAAAAAACCGCCCGAAGGCGGCTTTCGTCGACGACCGGCCACCGCTGCGCGCGGTGCGGCAGGGCAGGCCGGGTCGGATCAGCGCTGACGCGCCTTGAAACGGGGGTTGGACTTGCAGATCACGAAGACCTTGCCGCGGCGGCGGACCACCTTGCAGTCGCGGTGACGGGCCTTCGCCGACTTCAGGGAGGACAGGACTTTCATGGCACACCTCGGCGTAAACTTGTGGATTCGAAGGAGGGCGGCACGGCCGAAACCATGTCGCGGGATCAGTAAGCCGGCGATTGTAGCCTGGTTTTCTTCATGGTTTCAACTGCTTGCGCCAGCCGGGCCGGCGTCGGCGCTACAATGCGCCGCCCCCGTCCCGAGGAACCGCATGAACGAGCCCGCTCCCGTCCTGACCATCGATGGCCCTTCCGGGGCCGGCAAGGGCACCGTCAGCCGCATCGTCGCCGCCCGCCTGGGCTGGCATTACCTGGATTCGGGGGCGCTGTACCGGGCGGTCGGGGTTGCGGCCAGCTGGGCCAACCTGGACATTTCCGACGCCGCCGCCCTGGTGCGCTGCACCTTCGATACCCGAGTGGACTTCGACGAGGTCGCCGGCGGCGGCCTGCGGGTCCGGATCAATGGCGCCGACGCCACCGACGAGCTGCGCCTGGAGACCACCGGCGCGGTGGCCTCGGCGATCGCCGCCATTCCCGAGGTGCGCGCCGCGCTCAAGCAGCGCCAGCGGGCCTTCCGCACCCCGCCGGGGCTGGTCGCCGACGGTCGCGACATGGGCACGGTGATTTTCCCGGACGCCCCGTACAAGGTATTCCTGACCGCCAGCGCCGAGGAACGCGCCCAGCGCCGGCATAAGCAGTTGAAGGAAAAAGGGGTTTCCGTTATATTCGACGACCTGCTGCGCGAGATCATGGCCCGCGACGCACGCGATGCCCAACGCGCGGTGGCGCCGCTGAGGCCGGCAGACGATGCCGTCCTCCTCGATACCACCGGGATGGACATCGACCAGGTGGTGGGCCGCGTCCTGCAGTTGCTGCCGATCTGAGCGGCGCGCAGGGGCAGGGCAGCAGGGTGGCCTCGTCATGGCGGCCGCCGGTTTCTCGCAACATCCGCAACACCCATGTTCCAGCAATGTGTCAAAGGCTCCGCCGCGCAATTCCGCGCTGCGGTTTTTCCATTCCACACCCGGCCGCTGTTCGGGCCGACTAACCAGGTGGGCAGTCGCTGTTTTCCAGAAGAAAACGTCCTGTCCGTGTGTCCACTAGAGTAATTTCAAATGACCGAATCTTTTGCCGAACTGTTCGAAGCCAGCCAAGCCAACCTGGCCAAGCTGAAGCCCGGCGCCATCGTCACCGGTACCGTCGTGGAAGTCCGCGGCGACGTGGTGGTGATCAACGCCGGCCTGAAGTCCGAAGGCATCGTGCCGATCGAGCAGTTCCGTAACGACGCTGGCGAGATCGACGTCGCCGAAGGCGACCTGGTCAAGGTCGCGCTCGACTCGCTCGAGAACGGCTTCGGCGAGACCGTGCTGTCGCGCGAGAAGGCCAAGCGCGCCATGGTGTGGGACGAGCTGGAAGAAGCGTTGGAGAAGAACGAGACCATCACCGGCCGCATCAGCGGCAAGGTCAAGGGTGGTTTCACCGTGGACATCAAGGATGTCCGCGCGTTCCTGCCCGGTTCGCTGGTGGATGTGCGCCCGGTGCGCGACCCGGCCTACCTGGAAGGCAAGGAACTGGAGTTCAAGCTGATCAAGCTGGACCGCAAGCGCAACAACGTGGTGGTCTCGCGTCGTGCCGTGGTCGAGAGCGAGCACTCGGAAGAGCGCGAGCAGCTGATGGACAAGCTGCAGGAAGGCGCGATCCTGAAGGGCGTGGTCAAGAACCTGACCGACTACGGCGCGTTCGTGGACCTGGGCGGCATCGACGGCCTGCTGCACATCACCGACATGGCCTGGAAGCGCGTGCGCCATCCGTCCGAAGTGGTCAACGTCGGCGACGAGCTGGACGTGCGCGTGCTGAAGTTCGATCGCGAGCGTAACCGCGTCAGCCTCGGCCTGAAGCAGCTGGGCGAGGATCCGTGGGACAACATCGCCCGTCGCTACCCGGCCAACAGCCGCGTGTTCGGCAAGGTCTCCAACGTCACCGACTACGGCGCGTTCGTCGAGATCGAGCCGGGCGTGGAAGGCCTGGTGCACGTGTCCGAGATGGACTGGACCAACAAGAACGTCAACCCGTCCAAGGTCGTGCAGGTCGGCGACGAAGTCGAAGTGATGGTGCTGGACGTGGACGAAGAGCGTCGCCGCATCTCGCTGGGCATGAAGCAGGTCGCCGCCAATCCGTGGGAGACCTTCGCCGCCACCCACAAGAAGAACGACAAGGTGTCCGGCCAGATCAAGTCGATCACCGACTTCGGCATCTTCATCGGCCTGGACGGCGGCATCGACGGCCTGGTGCACCTGTCGGACATCAGCTGGAACACCACCGGCGAAGACATCGTGCGCAACTTCAAGAAGGGCGACACGCTGGAAGCCGTGGTGCTGGCGGTGGACCCGGAGCGCGAGCGCATCAGCCTGGGCGTCAAGCAGCTGGAGCAGGATCCGTTCGGCCAGTACATGGCCGCCAACCCGAAGGGCTCGAAGGTCGAGGGCGTGGTGCGTGAAGTGGACGCCAAGGGCGCCACGATCGACCTGGCCGACGGCATCGAAGGCTACGTTGCCGCGCGCGACATCGCCAACGAGCGCGTCGACGACGCCAGCCAGCACCTGAAGGTCGGCGACAAGATCGAAGCCAAGTTCGTGGGCATGGACCGCAAGGGCCGCACCCTGCAGCTGTCGATCAAGGCCAAGGACGATGCCGAAATGCGCGAAGTGCTGGAGGAATACCAGTCCGCGTCGGGCGGCACCACCCAGCTGGGTGCGCTGCTGCGCGCGCAGCTGAACGGCAACAAGTCCGAGTAATCCGCCACACGCAGCGTTTCTGGCACGGCCCGGTTTCCCGGGCCGTGCCAGGTTGCGGCCCCCACTGCACGAATCCGTAATGACCAAATCCGAGCTGATCGAAATCCTGGCGCGCAAGCAGGCGCATCTGAAGTCGGACGACGTCGATCTGGCGGTGAAGTCGTTGTTGGAAATGATGGGCGGCGCCCTGTCCGGCGGCGATCGCATCGAGATCCGCGGCTTCGGCAGCTTTTCCCTGCATTACCGGCCGCCACGCCTGGGACGCAATCCCAAGACCGGCGAGTCCGTCGCGCTTCCCGGCAAGCACGTGCCGCATTTCAAGCCCGGCAAGGAGCTGCGCGAGCGCGTCAGCGGCGTCGTCCCGGTCGAATCCGATACGCCCTGAGCCCGGCGTCCGGCGCTTGCCGGAATCCACGCCTGTTCGGCTAATCTAGTGTCTCCCGACGCTGGAGTTGCTCATGAAGATTGCACGACTGCTGATTTTGCTGGTGTTGCTGTTGGCCGGCCTGGTCATCGGGTCGCTCAATTCGCAGCCGATCCAGATCAACTTCGTGTTCTCCAGCATCGCCACCACCTCCGGCATCGCCATCATCGTCTCGCTGTTCGCCGGCGTGCTGATCGGCGCCTCGCTGGTCCTGGCGGCCCTGGTGATTCCCCTGTATGCCAAGCTGCGTCGCGCCAACAAGGCCGCGAACGCCGCTGCGCCGGCCGCTGCGCCGGTCTCTCCCCATGCTGCCCACCAGCCCTTGGACGGACGCTGATCTTCGATGGACTTTCTGACCGAGTGGTTCTGGTTCTTCCTGTTCCTGCCGCTGGCGGCGCTGAGCGGCTGGGTGATCGGCCGCCGTGGCGGCCAGCGCCATGGCGACACTCAGGTCAGCCGGCTCTCCAGCACCTATTTCCGCGGCCTCAATTACCTGCTCAACGAGCAGCCGGACAAGGCGATCGAGCTGTTCCTGCACATCGCCGAACTGGACAAGGAAACCTTCGAGACCCAGGTCGCGCTGGGCCACCTGTTTCGCCGCCGCGGTGAGGTCGATCGCGCCATCCGCCTGCACCAGGGCCTGGTCCAGCGCGGCGACCTGAGCGATGCGCAGCGCGTGCAGGCCCTGCTGGCGCTGGGCGAGGACTACATGAAGTCGGGGCTGCTGGACCGCGCCGAAACCGTGTTCACCGAGTTGGCGCAGATCGACCAGCGTGCGCCGCAGGCGCTCAAGCACCTGATCAGCATCTACCAGGCCGAGCGGGACTGGGAAAAGGCCATCGACAACGCCACCCGCTACGAAGAGGTGACCGGCGAGCCGATGGGCAAGCTGATCGCCCAGTTCGAATGCGAGCTGGCCGACCGTTATCGCGCCTCGGGCAAGAACGACCTGGCACGGGCGGCGATCGCGCGCGCCTACCAGGCCGATGCCAAGTCGGTGCGCGCCGGCATCCTGGAAGGGCGCATCGACGTCGACGACGGCAACGACGAGGCCGCCATCCGCGCCTTCGAGCGTGCCGCGCGCCATGACCCGGACTACCTGCCGGAGATCATGCCGGCGCTGATGGAGTGCTACCGCCGCGGCAACGATCTCAGCGGCGCGCGCGCGTTCCTGTCGGAAATGACCGAGCACTACCGCGGCATCGCACCGGTGTTGGCGCTGACCCGCCTGATGGAGTCGCAGGAAGGCATTTCCGCCGCGCGCTCCTACCTGGGCCGGCAACTCAAGGACCGCCCGTCGGTACGCGGCGAGTCCGCGCTGATCGACCTGACCCTGGCCGAGGGCGCCGACTCCACCGCGACCCTGCAGGACCTCAAGCACATCACCGACCAGTTGCTGGTGCGCAACCCCAGCTACCGCTGCACCCGCTGCGGTTTCGGCGCGCGCACCCATCATTGGCAATGCCCCAGTTGCAAGGAGTGGGGCACGGTCAAGCCTCTGCTCAACTACGCGGTGGTGTAGTGCCCATCGCAGGAGCCGCGCTGCTCTTGGCGCTCGGGGCAGTCAGTGCGGCCGGCACCTGGCTGTCGCGCCGCTACGCACTCAAACGCAAGCTGATGGACGCGCCCGGCGAGCGGCGCAGCCACACCGTGGCGACGCCGCGTGGCGGCGGCGTGGCGATCGTGGCGGCGGTCCTGTTGGGCTTCGGCTGGGCGGCGTTGCAGTGGCCGCAACACGGCACCGGCATCGCCACCGTCGCGGCCGGCCTGCTGCTGGTGGCCGGCATCGGCTGGTGGGACGACCACCGGTCGCTGTCTGCGGGGCTCCGATTGCTGGTGCATGTGGCGGCGGCGACCCTGCTGGCTGCACTTGTCTACAAAACGAACCAACCGCTGTGGGTGGTCGCGCTGGTAGGGTTGGCGACGGTTTCGTTGATCAATATCTGGAATTTCATGGATGGCATCAATGGTCTGGCCAGCAGCCAGGCGATGCTGGCCGCCCTGGGATTGGCGTGGTTGCTGCCGGCGCCGCTGCGCTGGCCATGCTGGGTATTGCTGGTGGCGTGCGCGGGATTTCTGCCGTTCAACTACCCCCGGGCACGCATTTTCCTCGGCGATGTCGGCAGTGGCGCACTCGGCTACCTGATCGCCGCGTTGTTCGCCTGGTGCATCGTCGTCGGAGGGCAGGCGCCCTGGCTGCCGGCATTGCCGCTGTCGGCCTTCGCCATCGACGCCGGCTTCACGCTCGCCGCGCGCATGCTCGCCGGCGAACGCTGGTGGCAACCACACACGCAACATTTTTATCAGCGTTGGGTACACACCGGCAGCAGCCATACTGTCGTGACGCTCGCCTACGGTCTATTCAGCATTGTCGCGATTACAATTGCGCGGCTGGGCAGGCCCCTGGACGTGAGCGCGCAGGCGGGTCTGACGCTCGCCTGGTTCTGTGCGGCAGGTGTGCTTTGGCTGGCTTTGCGCAAGCGGATGCGCCGAACTCTCATGGATCACTGAATGCTCTCCACGCGCGACCGAGTCACCGAGTTGTTTCCCAAGGCCTCCGTGGTCGTCCACGATCTGGCCATCGTCTGGGTCTGCTGGCAACTGCTGCACGCGGCGCGCTACACCATGCTCCCCGGCGAGCATCCGCTGCCGTTGTGGAACCTCAACACCGCCATCGTGCTGGTGGCGCAGGGGCTGGTGTTCTGGAAGGTCGGCCTGTACCGCGGGCTGTGGCGCTTTGCCAGCGTTCCCGACCTGCTCAATATCTTCAAGGCCAGCTTCTATGGCCTGGTGGCAATCGTGCTGGGGCTGGCCTACAGCCGCTTCGATGCGATCCCGCTGTCGGTGCTGATGGTGTATCCGTTCGCGCTGTCGGCGCTGCTGGGCGCGCCGCGCCTGCTGTACCGCGCCTGGAAGGATTACCAGATCGCGCATTCGGACGACACCGCGCGGCGCGTGCTGATCGTCGGCGCCGGCCGTGCGGCCGAGGCGCTGGTGCGCGACCTGCGCCGTTCCGGCGCCTACCACCCGGTCGGCTTCGTCGACGACGCCGGCCATCTGCACGGTGCCAAGCTGCAGGGTCTGCCGATCCTCGGCCGCATCGACGAAGCCGGCGCGATCGCCAAGGAGACCGCGGCCAAGTTGCTGGTCATCGCGATCCCGTCGCTGGACGCGGCCGGCATGCAGCGGGTGGTGGCGATCTGCGAAAGCACCGGCCTGCCGTTCCGCACCGTGCCACGCCTGCTCGACGTGCTCGAGGGCCACTACCTGCCGGGCGAGCTCAAGGAGGTCGCGATCGAGGACCTGCTCGGGCGCAAGCCGGTGACGCCGGACTGGAAGCTGATCAAGGGCTGGCTGTCCGGGCGTACCGTGCTGGTCACCGGCGCCGGCGGTTCGATCGGCTCGGAGTTGTGCCGGCAGTGCGCGCGTCACGGCGCGCGCAAGATCGTGCTGCTGGAGATCAACGAACTGTCGCTGATCACCATCCATGCCGACCTGCACCGCACTTTCCCCGATCTGGAGATCGAGTGCGTGTTGGGCGACTGCGGCGATCCGGCGGTGATTCGCCACGCCATGCAGGTGGCCGAGCCGGACGCGGTGTTCCATGCCGCCGCCTACAAGCAGGTGCCGCTGCTGGAACAGCAGTGCCGCGAGGCGGTGCGCAACAACGTGCTGGCCACCGAGAACGTGGCGCGTGCCTGTGTTGCGGCCAAGGTCTCGACCTTCGTGTTCATTTCCACCGACAAGGCGGTCAATCCGGTCAACCTGCTCGGCGCGTCCAAGCGTTACGCCGAAATGGTGTGCCAGTCGCTGGACGACCAGGCGGTGAGCACGCGCTTCGTGACCGTGCGCTTCGGCAACGTGCTGGATTCGGCCGGCAGCGTGGTGCCGTTGTTCCGCGAGCAGATCCGCCAGGGCGGCCCGGTGACGGTCACCGATCCGCAGGTGACGCGCTACTTCATGACCATTCCCGAAGCCAGCCAACTGATCGTGCAGGCGGCGGCTTCCGCGTCGCATGGCGCCATCTACACCCTGGACATGGGCGAGCCGGTGCCGATCCGCCTGCTCGCCGAACAGATGATCCGCCTGGCGGGCAAGCAGCCCGGGCGCGACATCGCCATCGTCTATACCGGCCTGCGCCCCGGCGAGAAACTGCACGAGACCCTGTTCTACGCCGACGAGAACTACCGGCCCACCTCGCATCCGAAGATTCTGGAGGCGGGCGTGCGCAGTTTCTCGCGCGAGGACGTGCTGCGCGGCGTGCAGCAGTTGCGCGCCGCGGTGGCCGACTACGACAGCGACACCATCGAGAAGGTGTTGCGCATGACCATGCCGGAGTTCGCGCCCTTGCGTCAGCAAGACGGTCACGACGGCTCCGCTACAATCGTTCCATTTCCCGCACGCGAGGCCAGAAGGCTCTGATGAGCAAGAGAATCCGCAAGGCAGTATTCCCGGTCGCAGGTTTGGGTACCCGCTTCCTTCCCGCTACCAAGACCGTTCCCAAGGAAATGCTGCCGATCATCGATCGGCCGTTGATCCAGTACGCGGTGGACGAGGCGATCGAAGCCGGTTGCGACACCCTGATCTTTGTCACCAACCGCTACAAGCACGCGGTCGCGGATTATTTCGACAAGGCCTACGAACTGGAGCAGAAGCTGGAGCGTGCCGGCAAGCACGAACAGCTGGAAATGATCCGCCACGTGCTGCCCGACGGCGTGCGCGCGATCTTCGTGACCCAGGCCGAAGCGCTGGGCCTGGGCCATGCGGTGCTGTGCGCCAAGTCGGTGATCGGCGACGAGCCGTTCGCGGTGCTGCTGCCGGACGACCTGATCTGGAACCGCGGCGACGGCGCGCTGAAGCAGATGGCCGATCTGAACGAGCGCAGCGGCGCCAGCGTGATCGCCGTGGAAGACGTGCCGCACGAGAACACCGCCAGCTACGGCATCGTGGCGACCGATGCCTTCGACGGCCGCAAGGGCCGCATCGCGCAGATCGTGGAGAAGCCCAAGCCGGAAGACGCGCCGAGCGACCTGGCGGTAGTGGGGCGCTACGTGCTCAGCCCGAAGATCTTCGAACTGCTGGAAAGCACCGGCACCGGTGCCGGCGGCGAGATCCAGCTGACCGACGCCATCGCCGCGCTGCTGAAGAGCGAGGAAGTGGACGCCTACCGCTTCGAGGGCACCCGCTTCGACTGCGGTACCCACCTGGGCCTGGTCGAGGCGACCATCCGCTTCGCGCTGGAGAACAAGAAGCTGGCCAAGCCGGCGCGCGAAAAGCTGAGCCAGATGCTTGCCGAGGAGTGAGCCTGGCGCCGCGCGCCGGTGCAGGGTGGCGCGCTGGTTGAGTGTTGATGCAGTGGCTTTAAGCAATTGATTCGACCGATAGGTCGAATGACACACAAAAAAGGCAGCCGTGAGGCTGCCTTTTTCGTGTGTGCGCTGGTCTGTACAGCAATGCTTGATGCCGGACCCTCACCCCAACCCCTCTCCCGGTGGGAGAGGGGCTATGTGCTGCTCCCTTCTCCCATCGGGTGGCCCACAGGGCCGGGTGAGGGTAGGGCGCCGCGCGCTTACAGCGCCTCGATGATCCCCGCGGCGCCCATGCCGGTGCCGATGCACATGGTGACCATGCCGTACTTCTGCTTGTGCCGGCGCAGGCCGTGCACCAGGGTGGCGGTGCGGATCGCGCCGGTGGCGCCGAGGGGATGGCCCAGGGCGATGGCGCCGCCCAGCGGGTTGACCTTGGACGGATCCAGGCCGCTGTCGCGGATCACCGCCAGCGACTGCGCGGCGAAGGCTTCGTTGAGCTCGATCCAGTCCAGCTGGTCCTTGGTCAGGCCGGCCTGCTTGAGCGCCTTCGGAATCGCCTCGATCGGGCCGATGCCCATCACTTCCGGACGCACGCCGGCGACCGAGAAGCTGACGAAGCGGGCCAGCGGGGTCAGCCCGTAGTCCTTGATCGCCTGCTCGGAGGCCAGCAGCACCGCACCGGCGCCGTCGCTCATCTGCGAGGAGTTGCCGGCGGTGACGCTGCCGCCGAACTGACCGTTGCGGAACACCGGGCGCAGCTTGGCCAAGCCTTCGATCGAGCTGTCGGGACGCGGGCCTTCATCGGTATCGACCAGTTTCTTGCGCAACGCGATCACGTTGCCGGCCAGGTCGGGCTGGTGCGAGACGATCTCGTAGGGGCTGATCTCGTCGCGGAACTCGCCGGCGGCGATCGCGGCGATGGCCTTCTGGTGCGAGGCGAGGGCGAAGGCGTCCTGGTCCTCGCGCGAGACCTTCCATTCCTCGGCCACCTTTTCGGCGGTGATGCCCATGCCGTAGGCGATGGCCACGTGGTCGTCGGCGAACACGCTCGGCGACAGCGCCACCTTGTTGCCCATCATCGGCACCATCGACATCGATTCGGTGCCGCCGGCCAGCATCAGGTCGGCGTTGCCCAGGCGGATCTGGTCGGCGGCCAGCGCCACCGCCTGGATGCCGGAAGAGCAGAAGCGGTTGATGGTCTGCCCGGCCACCGAGTTCGGCAGGCCGGCCAGCAGCACGCCGATGCGCGCCACGTTCATGCCTTGCTCGCCCTCGGGCATCGCGCAGCCGATGATCGCATCGTCGATGCGCGAAGTGTCGATGCCCGGCGCCTGCGCCACCACCGCACGCAACACGTGCGCCAGCATGTCGTCGGGACGGGTATTGCGGAACATGCCCTTGGGCGCCTTGCCGACCGGGGTGCGGGTGGCGGCGACGATGTAGGCTTCCTGGATCTGTTTGCTCATGGCTTTCTCCGAAAGCCGGGAATAGGGAATGGAGAGTCGGGAATCGTGAAGCGATTCGCGCGATCTGCAGCAGTCCTATTTCCGGCAGAAAATTAGGGAGAGAAGGAGGAGCCGGGAATGCGCTTCCGTTCCCGATTCCCCATTCCCGATTCTCAGTTCCTCAGCGGCTTGCCCGTCTTGAGCATGTGCCCGATGCGCGCCTGGGTCTTTTCCTGCTGGGCCAGTTCGACGAAGTGCTTGCGCTCGAGCTTGAGCAGCCATTCCTCGTCCACCAGTGCGCCGCGGTCGACCTCGCCGCCGCACAGCACGGTGGCGATGCGGGTGGCGATCTCGTAGTCGTACTCGCTGATGAAGCGGCCTTCCAGCATGTTGACCAGCAGCATCTTGAAGGTGGCGATGCCGACGTCGCCGGCGACCTGGATGCGTCGCGCCGGCAGCGGCGGGCGGTAGCCGCCCTCGGCCAGGGCGCGGGCCTCGGCCTTGGCGATGTACAGCGACTCGTAGCTGTTGAACACCACCTTGTCGGTGCCGCGCAGCAGGCCCAGTTCCTTGGCGTTGACCGCCGAGGTGGAGACCTTCGCCATGGCCACCGTCTCGAAGGTCTTCTTCAGTTCGGCGAACACGTCGCCGCCCGGGCCCGCGGCCTGCGCCGCGCGCACCGCGATTTCCTTGAGGCCGCCGCCGGCCGGCAGCAGGCCCACGCCGGCCTCGACCAGGCCGATGTAGCTCTCCAGCGCGGCCACGGTCTTGGCGCTGTGCATCTGGAACTCGCAGCCGCCGCCCAGCGCCAGCCCGCGCACCGCCGCGACCACCGGCACCAGCGAATACTTGATGCGCTGGCTGGTGGCCTGGAAGTTGGCGACCATCGCCTCGAACGCGTCGACCTTGCCGGCCTGCAGCAGGCCCAGCGCGCCGGCCAGGTCGGCGCCGGCGGAGAACGGTTCCTTGTGCTGCCACAGCACCAGGCCCTTGAAGTCCTTCTCGGCGCGGCCGACCGCGTCCTGCAGGCCGTCCAGCACCTGGTCGGAGACGGTGTTCATCTTGGTCTTGAAGCTGACCACGGCGATGTCGTCGCCGTCGTGCCACATGCGCAGGCCGTCGTTCTCGAACACGGTCTCGCCCTGCGCGAACTTCTCGCCCAGCAGCGGATCGGGGAAACGCTGGCGCTTGTACACCGGCAGCGCCGAGCGCGGCAGCTTGGCGTCGCGCGCCGGGCTGTACGAGCCTTCGGCGGAGTGCACGCCGTCGCGGCCGTCGAACACCCAGTTCGGCAGCGGTGCGCTGCTCATGCTCTTGCCGGCGGCGATGTCGTCGGCGATCCATTGCGCCACCTGCTTCCAGCCGGCGGCCTGCCAGGTCTCGAACGGGCCCAGCGCCCAGCCGTAGCCCCAGCGGATTGCCAGGTCGACGTCGCGCGCGGTCTCGGCGATGTCGGCCAGGTGGTAGGCGCTGTAGTGGAACAGGTCGCGGAAGGTCGCCCACAGGAACTGCGCCTGCGGGTGCTGGCTCTCGCGCAGCTTGGCGAACTTCTCGGCCGGGTGCTTGATCTTCAGGATCTCGACCACCTCCGGTGCGGCGGCGCGGTCGGCCGGGCGGTAGTCCTGCTTCTGCAGGTCCAGCACCACGATGTCCTTGCCGACCTTGCGGAAGATGCCGGCGCCGGTCTTCTGGCCGAGCGCGCCCTTGGCAATCAGCGCCTCCAGCCACTTCGGCGCCTTGAAGAAGGCATGCCAGGGATCGTTCGGCAGGGTGTCGCCCATGGTCTTGATGACGTGGGCCATGGTGTCCAGGCCGACCACGTCGGAGGTGCGGTAGGTCGCCGACTTCGGACGGCCCACCAGCGGGCCGGTCAGGCCATCGACCTCGTCGAAGCCCAGGCCGAACTGTTCGGTGTGGTGGATGGTCGACAGGATCGAGAACACGCCGATGCGGTTGCCGATGAAGTTCGGTGTGTCCTTGGCGTAGACCACGCCCTTGCCGAGGGTGGTGACCAGGAAGCTTTCCAGGCCTTCCAGCACCGCCGGCTCGGTGTGCTTGGCCGGGATCAGCTCGGCCAGGTGCATGTAACGCGGCGGGTTGAAGAAGTGCACGCCGCAGTAGCGGTGGCGCAACTGCTCCGGTAGCACGTCGGACAGGGCGTTGATGCCCAGGCCGGAAGTGTTGGACGCCAGCACCGCATGGTCGGCCACGAACGGCGCGATCTTCTTGTACAGGTCCTGTTTCCAGTCCATGCGCTCGGCGATGGCTTCGATGATCAGGTCGCAGCCGCGCAGCTGTTCCAGCCCGGATTCATAGTTGGCCGGGGTGATGGCCTCGGCCAGCGCGGTGCTGGCCAGCGGCGCCGGGCTGAGCTTGGTCAGGTTGGCGATCGCCTTGAGCACCACGCCGTCGGCGGGGCCCTCCTTGGCGGGAAGATCGAACAGGACGGTGTCGACGCCGGCGTTGGTCAGGTGCGCAGCGATCTGCGCGCCCATCACGCCCGCGCCCAGGACGGCGGCACGGCGGACTAGCAGGGGATTGGACATAGCGATCAGCCTCTGTGGGTCAACGTTTGCGGGATCAGGGCGCCGAGTGGGCGAGGAAGCCGGCTTCGGCGAAACGGATGAGTTCGCGGGCGGCGTGGGCGCGGTGCGCGCCCTCGCTGACGCCGGCGGGACGCTTGATCAGGCCGAAGTCGGCCATGGCGTAGGTCAGGGCTCCGGCCAGGAAGTCCAGGCGCCAGTACAGTTCCTGCTTGCTCAGCCCGGGCACGCAGGCGGCGATGGCCTTGCCGAACTCGCGCAGCACGTGGCCGTAGTGGTCGGACAGGAACTGGCGCAGGCTGTCGTTGTTCTCGGCGTAGGCGCGGGCGATCACCCGCACGAAGGCGCCGCCGCTCTGCCGCTCCTGGGCCATCGCCAGGGCCGGCTCGACGAAGGCCGCCAGCACCGGGCCGAGCTGGCCGGGATGCTGCCGCTGCGCGGCCTCCAGCTGCGCCATGCGCGCGGCGGTCATCTCGTCCATGCGCCGCCGGAACACCTCGTTGACCAGGTTTTCCTTGGAGCCGAAGTGGTAGTTCACCGCGGCGATGTTGACGTCGGCCTGGCTGGTGACCTGGCGCAGCGAGGTGCCGGAAAAGCCGTGCTGCGCGAACAGTTCCTCGGCCGCGCTGAGGATGCGGTCCTTGGTGGAGAAGTGCGCTTGCTTTGCCATGCGGCCGCCAGAATCAATCAAACGATTGTTTGAGTCTAGGCCCGGGCGGCGGGGGCGTCATGCTGCTTTGCAGCACGATTCAGGCCTGGCCGTGCAAAGCCGGCGCCGATTGGATAGAATTGTCCATCGCAATTCTGGCTAAGCCCGCGTTTTGACGCGGGTTTTTTTCATGTTAACCTCGGGCCTTCAGTGGCCCGCCCAACGGAGAACTTTCCATGGCGCTGGAGCGCACCCTGTCCATCATCAAGCCCGATGCCGTCGCCAAGAACGTCATCGGCGAAATCTACTCGCGCTTCGAGAAGGCCGGCCTGAAGGTCGTGGCCGCCAAGTACAAGCAGCTGTCGCGCCGCGAGGCCGAGGGCTTCTACGCGGTGCACCGCGAGCGTCCGTTCTTCAACGCGCTGGTCGAATTCATGATCTCCGGCCCGGTGATGATCCAGGCGCTGGAAGGCGAGAACGCCGTGGCCGCGCACCGCGACCTGCTGGGCGCCACCAACCCGAAGGACGCCGCGCCGGGCACCATCCGCGCCGACTTCGCCGATTCGATCGACGCCAACGCCGCGCACGGCTCTGACTCGGTCGAGAACGCCGCCAACGAAGTGGCGTATTTCTTCGCCGCCACCGAAGTGGTTTCGCGCTAAGCGAGGTCGTCGTGAACGAGGTCGTCCATCCTTCCTTGGCCATCGCCGATCCCGTGCGGAACGGCGCGTCGGCCAAGCAGAACCTGCTCGACCTCGATCGCGCGGGCCTGGAGCATTTCTTCGCCGAGACCCTTGGCGAAGCGCGCTACCGGGCCCATCAGGTGATGAAGTGGATCCATCACCGCTACGTCACCGACTTCGACCAGATGACCGACCTCGGCAAGGCGCTGCGCGCCAAGCTGCAGCAGCATGCCGAGGTCGTCGTCCCCAACATCGTGTTCGACAAGCCCTCCGCCGACGGCACCCACAAGTGGCTGCTGGCGATGGGCGTGGACGGCAAGAACGCGATCGAGACCGTGTACATCCCCGACAAGACCCGCGGCACGCTGTGCGTGTCCTCGCAGGTCGGCTGCGGGCTCAACTGCACCTTCTGTTCCACCGCCACCCAGGGCTTCAACCGCAACCTGTCCACCGCCGAGATCATCGGCCAGGTGTGGGTGGCGGCGCGGCATCTGGGCAACGTGCCGCACCAGATGCGTCGTCTCACCAACGTGGTGATGATGGGCATGGGCGAGCCGCTGATGAATTTCGACAACGTCGTGCGCGCGATGAGCGTGATGCGCGACGACCTGGGCTACGGCCTGGCCAACAAGCGCGTGACCCTGTCGACCTCGGGCCTGGTGCCGCAGATCGACCGCCTGTCCAGCGAGAGCGA
Source organism: Xanthomonas sp. NCPPB 901 (assembly GCF_056725085.1). Lineage (NCBI taxonomy): Bacteria > Pseudomonadati > Pseudomonadota > Gammaproteobacteria > Lysobacterales > Lysobacteraceae > Xanthomonas > Xanthomonas sp. NCPPB 901. Next base: position 2,362,849 of record NZ_CM161511.1, read on the forward strand.
CGTGTCGCTGGCGGTGTCGCTGCACGCGCCCAACGACGCGCTGCGCGAGACCCTGGTCCCGCTCAACAAGAAATACCCGATCGCCGAACTGATGGCGGCCTGCGCGCGCTACCTGCGCGCCAACAAGCGCCGCGAGTCGGTGACGTTCGAATACACCCTGATGAAGGGAATCAACGACCAGCCCGAGCACGCGCGGCAACTGGCGCGGCTGATGCGCCAGTTCGACAACGCGGTGCAGGCGGCGAACGCCGGCAAGGTCAACCTGATTCCGTTCAATCCGTTCCCGGGGACGCGCTACGAGCGCTCCGGCGACACCGAGATCCGCGCGTTCCAGAAGATCCTGCTGGATGCGCAGGTGCTGACCATGGTGCGGCGCACGCGCGGCGACGACATCGACGCGGCGTGTGGGCAGCTCAAGGGGCAGGTCATGGACCGCACCCGTCGCCAGGCCGAGTTCAAGCGCGAATTGCAGACGCGGGCGGATCGGGATGCGGCGGCGTAACCAGGGCTTCTGCTTCGGGGCGGCGGCGACCGTGTTGCTGGCCTTGCCCGGCTGCAACTGGATCGCGGCCAAGACCGGCACCGTGCGCACCGCCGAGCAGGTGCAGCCGCATTACGCGTTCCGCGACAGCCGCGCGGTGAAGTCGCGCGTCGCTTTGCAGGAACAGCTCGGCCTGGCCGCCAACGGCTTGGCCTCCGGCGACCTGGGCGCCGCGCAGACGCATGCGCGCAAGGCGCTGTCGCTGGATCCGGAGTCGGTGGAGGCGCTGACCGTGCTGGCGGTGGTCGCCGATCGCCGCGGCGACGCCGCCGGCGCCGGCGCGCTGTACCGCAAGGCCGCGGAGCTGGCGCCGAGCAGCGGCGCGACCTTGAACAACTACGGCGCCTGGCTGTGCGCGAACGGCTCGCCGGCCGAGTCGCTGGCCTGGTTCGACCGTGCGCTCGCGCTGCAGGACTACGCCACGCCGGCCTCGGCGCTGGCCAATGCCGGCGGCTGCGCCTTGCAGGTCGGTCAGCGCGAACGCGGCGAGCGCGACCTGCGCAAGGCGCTGGAGCTGGATCCGGACAACGCCTATGCGCTGGAGGCGATGGCGCGCAACGAGGCCGCGCAGGGGCGCTTTTTCGAGGCGCGGGCCTTCTCCGAGCGGCGGCTGGCGGCTGCGCCCGCCACCGCTTCCGTGTTACAACTTGCTATTCAGATTGAGCAAAGGCTGGGCGACAAGGCTGCCGCCGGCCGTTACCAACAGCGGTTGCGCAAGGAGTTTCCCGATGCCGCGACCACGACACCCGGGGCTAGTGCATTGTGATCAGTGATTCCAATCCGAACGCTTTCGATGGCGCCAAAGGCTGCGGGCAACAGCTCCGCGAAGCGCGCGAAGCGGCGGGCCTGAGCATCGACGACGTCGGTGGCCGGTTGCGCATGCCGGTGCATGTGGTGCAGGCGCTCGAGTCGGAGCAGTGGCAGCGCCTCGGCGCGCCGGTGTTCGTGCGCGGGCAGTTGCGCAGCTATGCGCGCCTGCTCGGCGTGGATCTAGAGCCGTTGCTGCAGACCGCGCAGATCGCGCCGGTGCAGCCGGTGGAGCTGATCAGCCACACGCACACGCCGCCGCTGCGGCGCATGCTCGAGAGCGCCACGCGGCGCATGGTCTATGTGGTGATCACCGCCGGGCTGGCGGTGCCGGTGTGGTACGCCACCCGCAGCCACTTCGCCGACGATGGCGGTCCCAGTACCGCCTCGTTGGACGTGGTGCCGGGCGCGCCCGGCAGTCCCGCCGCGGCAACGGCGACACCGGTCAATGGCACTGCGGCGGCAGCGGTACCGGCCGCACCGGCGGCCGCGCGGCCGGCGGCGAACACCGCGCCGTACATCGCGTCGCTGACGCCGATGCCGCGTCCGGCGCAGGAAGCGGAGCCGGAGAAGAAGGGGCTGAGCCTGTCGTTCCAGGGCGACAGCTGGGTGCAGGTCCTCGCGCCGGACGGCACACCGGTGGAAAAGGCGTTGCTCAAGGCAGGCGAGAGCCGTACCTATGCGCCGGGCCAGGTCGGGCGCGTGGTGCTGGGCAATGCGTCGGCGGTCCAGGTTCAGCAAGCCGGGAGTACCGTGGATCTGACCCCGTTCAGGCGCGCGAACGTGGCGCGCTTTGCGGTATCCTCTGACGGTTCCGTGGTGCCTGCCTCCGAGTGACGGCGGCGCGGTTCCTCATCTTCAACATTCCATGTCCCGTCGTAGCGGCGGGGCGAGAGTACGCATGGCGATTGACGACCTGCTCGACGAGCACGAACAAAGCGAACGCGTCCGCACTTGGCTCAGGAAGAACGGCGCCGGCCTGATCGGCGGCATCGTCCTGGGCATTGGCGCGATCATCGGCTGGCAGTGGTGGACCAAGCAGCGGTCCAACGACCTGGCCCAGGCCAATGCCCGTTACGAGGCGGTGCTCAAGAGCATCCAGGCCAATCAGCTGGACAAGGCCGCCAAGGAGATGGCCGAACTGCAGCAGGGCTCGACCAACATCTACGCCGAACTGGCGGCGCTGCGCCTGGCCAAGGCGCAGGTCGATGCCGGCAAGTCCGACGCTGCGCTGACCACGCTGCGTGCGCTCAAGGCCGACGGCGAAATAAAGGTGCTGGTCGACCAGCGCGTGGCGCGGCTGCTGATTTCCGGCGGCAAGCCGCAGGATGCGCTGCCGCTGGTGGCCTCGGCCACCGATGCGCAGGGCCTGGAGATCCGCGGCGATGCGCTGATCGCGCAGGGCAAGCGCGACGCGGCGCGCGATGCGTACGCCAAGGCGCTGACCAGCCTGGACGTGGCCTCGCCGCAGCGGCGCGTGGTCGAAATGAAATTGATGGATGCGGGCGGCAGCGTGCCGAATGCCGCGGAGCCGATCTGATGAAGGTAGTCATGTTCAAGCGCGTCGCCACCGTGGCCCTGCTGGGTCTGGCGCTGTCCGGTTGCAGCACGGTCAAGGGCTGGTTCGCCGGCAAGGATGCGGCCGCCAAGAAGGCCGCCGAGCCGGCCGAACTGGTCGATTTCACGCCGTCGGTGAAGGTGGTGAAGCTGTGGTCCACCGACGCCGGCAAGGGCGAGCGCCGCATCGGCGTGCGCCAGCACCCGGTGGTGGCCGACGGCAAGGTGTATGCGGCCGCGACCTCCGGCACGGTCTACGCGCTGGACCTGCAGACCGGCAAGACGCTCTGGGAATACGACGCCAAGCAGGCCCGCAAGCAGCAGCTGTCGCAGGCCGAGGACCAGCCGAAGAGCCAGGTCGAGAGCGAGTCCGGCAAGAACCTGTCCAAGGACGAGCGCGCCGCCTACAAGCAGCGCCTGCGCAACGAGAAGCTGCAGGCCAAGGAGCGCAAGCGCCTGGAGAAGAAGCGTCCGCTGCCGCGCTTTGCCGGCGGCCCCGGCGTGGGCGACGGCCTGGTGGTGGTCGGTGCGCTGGATGGCGAGGTGATCGCCCTCGATGCCGCCACCGGTACCGAGAAGTGGCGCGCCCAGGTCCCCAACGAAGTGATCGCCGCGCCGGTGATCGCGCAGAACACGGTGTTTGTGCGCAGCAACGACGGCCGCACCACCGCCTTCGATGCCGCGACCGGCCAGCAGCGCTGGTTCAATGCGCAGGAGCTGCCGAGCCTGACCGTGCGCGGCAACGCGCCGGTGGTGGCCGGTCCGGGCGTGCTGTTCATCGGCAACGACGACGGCAGCCTGGCCGCGCTGGCGATGCAGGACGGCCGCGTGCTGTGGGAGCAGACCATCGGCGTGCCGGAAGGCCGTACCGAGCTGGAGCGCATGGCCGACGTCGACGGCGCGCCGGTGCTCGACGGCACCACGCTGTACGCGACCAGCTTCAAGAACCAGACCGTGGCGCTGGAAGGCCCGAGCGGCCGCCCGCTGTGGAGCCGCGACCATGGCGGTGCCGGCGGTGTCGGCGTCAGCTCCGGCAACGTGGTGGTGGCCGACAATGCCGGCACCGTGTGGGCGCTGGACAAGGCGTCCGGATCGGCGATGTGGTCGCAGCCGGGGCTGGCGCGCCGTTCGCTGACCGGCGTGGCGATCCAGGGCGATTACGCCGTGGTCGGCGACTACAAGGGCTATCTGCACTGGCTCCGGCTCGACAACGGCGAGTTCGCCGCGCGCGAGCGGGTGGGGCGCAAGCCGCTGGTGGCGCAGCCGGTGGTCGCGGACGGGATCCTGCTGATGCAGAACACCAAAGGCGACCTGACCGCGTTCCGGTTGGGTCAATAACAAGGGAAGGATGTCGCGATGCTGCCGCTGGTCGCCCTGGTTGGACGGCCGAATGTCGGCAAGTCCACGCTGTTCAACGCGCTGACGCGCAGCCGTGACGCGCTGGTCCACGACCAGCCCGGCGTCACCCGCGATCGCCACTACGGGGTGTGCCGGCTGGCGCCGGACACCCCGTTCGTGATCGTCGATACCGGCGGCATCTCCGGCGAAGAGGAAGGCCTGGCCGGCGCCACCGCCGAGCAGGCGCGGGCCGCGGCCGGCGAGGCCGACCTGATCCTGTTCGTGGTCGACGGCCGCGAGGGGTCGTCCGCGCTCGACGACGAGATCCTGGCCTGGCTGCGCAAGCTGGCGCGGCCGACCCTGCTGCTGATCAACAAGATCGACGGCACCGATGAGGACCAGGTACGCGCCGAGTTCGCGCGCTACGGCCTCGGCGACGCCATCGCGGTCTCCGCGGCGCACCGCCACGGCCTCGACGACCTGCTCGACGAAGTCCTGGGGCGGCTGCCGGAAGAGGGCGCCGGCGAGACCCTGGACACCGATCCGGCGCGCATGCGCATCGCCTTCGTCGGCCGCCCGAACGTCGGCAAGTCGACCCTGGTCAATCGCCTGCTGGGCGAGGAACGCATGATCGCCTCCGAGGTGCCCGGCACCACCCGCGATTCGATCGCGGTGGACCTGGAGCGCGACGGCCGCCTGTACCGGCTGATCGACACCGCCGGCCTGCGCCGTCGCGGCCGGGTCGAGGAGGCGGTGGAGAAGTTCAGCGCGTTCAAGACGCTGCAGGCGATCGAGCAGTGCCAGGTGGCGGTGCTGATGCTCGATGCCGGCGAAGGCGTGACCGACCAGGACGCGACCGTGCTCGGCGCGATCCTCGATGCCGGCCGCGCTCTGGTGGTGGCGATCAACAAGTGGGACGGGCAGAGCGACTACCAGCGCGCCCAGGCCGAAGACCTGCTGTCTCGCAAGCTCGGCTTCGTCAGCTGGGCCGAGGCGGTGCGCATCTCCGCCAAGCATGGCTCGGGCATGCGCGAGCTGTTCCAGGCGATCCATCGCGCGCACGCCTCGGCGGTGCGCGAGTTCAGCACCAGCGAGGTCAACCAGGCGCTGGAAATCGCCTACGAGAGCAATCCGCCGCCGAGCATCCGCGGACACGTCTCCAAGCTGCGCTACGTGCATCCGGGCGGCAGCAACCCGCCGACCTTCATCGTCCACGGCACGCGCCTGAAGGTGCTGCCGGAATCGTACAAGCGCTACCTGGAGAACTTCTTCCGCAAGCGGTTCAAGCTGGTCGGCACGCCGGTGCGCTTCCTGTTCCGCGAAGGCGCCAATCCGTACGAAGGCAAGAAGAACGTGCTGACCGAGCGCCAGATCGCCAAGAAGCGGCGCCTGATGAAGCACGTCCGCGGCAAGTAGCCGCGCGATGGACCCGCAGCGCGCGATCACCCTGGGCATTCTCGCCGGCGGCTGCGCGCAACGCCTGGGCGGCTGCGACAAGGCCTGGCTGCAACGCGACGGGCAGGCGCAGGTGCAATGGCTGCTGCAGGCGTTGGCGCCGCAGGTGTCCGCGGTGCTGGTCAGCGCCAACCGCAGCCTGCCGCGCTATGCCGCTCTCGGCCTGCAGGCGCTGCCGGACCGCGTCGCGGCGCCGGCCGAGGCGGAACGTTCGCTGGGACCGATCGCCGGGCTGGATGCGCTCGCCGCCGCCTGCGCCACGCCCTGGCTGCTGACCGTGCCGGTCGACCTGTGCCGCTTGCCGCCGGACCTGCCGGCGCGGCTGGCCGCCGCCGCGGGCGAGGACGGCACGGTGGTCGAGGATGCCGCCGGCGCCCAGCCGCTGGTGGCGCTGTATCGGCTTGCGGCGTTGTGCCCGGCGCTGGACCAGGCGCTGGCGGCTGCCCGCTACGCGCCGCGCGCCTTGCAGCAACGTCTGCGGATGCGGCCGTTGGTGTTGCCCGACGTCGTGCTGGGCAATCTGAACACGCCGCAGGATCTGGTTGCAGCGGGTATCCTGCCGCCACCATGACCGACTATCCCTCCCGGATCGCCTACACCGACGCGCTGGCGATCGTCGCCGCCGCCGCGCATGCCCGTCCCGTCAACAGCGAGCGCCTGGCCGCGTCGCGCGCCGATGGGCGCATCCTGCTGGAACCGCTGGATGCGCCGATCGACCTGCCGCCGTTCGCCAATAGCGCGATGGACGGCTTCGCGCTGCGCCACGCCGACCTGACCCCGGGGGCGCCGACCGACTTGCGCCTGGCCGGCGAGCAGTTCGCCGGCGCCGATCGGCAGCAGGCGCTCGCGCCCGGCGAATGCCTGCGGGTGACCACCGGCGCGCCGCTGCCGGCCGGGGCGGATACGGTGGTGATCAAGGAGAACGTGCACGAGCACGATGGTCTCGTGCAGGTCCCGGACGGGCTCGTTGCCGGCGCGCACGTGCGTGCGCGCGGCGAGGACGTGCGTGCCGGCGAGCGCGTGCTGGAGGCCGGCATGCTGCTGACGCCCTCACGCATCGGTCTGGCCGCGGCCTTGGGCGTGGACCAGCTGACGGTGGCGGCGCGGCCGACCGTGGCGGTGTTCGCCACCGGCGACGAACTGGTCGAGCCGGGCCTGCCGTTGCAGCCGGGGCAGATCTACAACAGCAACCGCGACATGCTGATGGCGCAGCTGCGCCTGCTCGGCCTGGCGCCGACTGCCTGGCCGACCTTGCCGGACGATCCGCAGCGCATCCAGGCCATGCTGGCCGATGCGGCCTCGGCGTTCGATGTGGTGCTGACCTGCGGCGGCGTCTCCGCCGGCGAGAAGGACTATCTGCCGCGGCTGCTGGCCGCGCACGGCCGCATCCTGTTCTGGAAGGTGCGCATGCGCCCAGGCATGCCGCTGCTGTTCGGCGAGTGGGACCGCGCCCTGTTCCTGGGCCTGCCGGGCAATCCGGTGTCGGTGCTGGCGACCTTCCTGGCGATCGGGCGGCCGTTGCTGGATGCGCTGCAGCGTCGTGGCGAGCCGCACAGGGCCTGGCGCGCGCGGCTGGCGACCGGCTGGGACAAGCGCCACGACCGGCTGGAGTTCCTGCGCGGGCGCATGCGCTGCGACGCGCACGGGCAGCTGTGGGCCGAACCGAATCCCGCCGACGGCTCGCATCGCCTGCGCGGCGCCGCCGACAGCGACGTGCTGTTGCGGCTGGAGGAGGGCGCGCGCCAGTTCCAGGCCGGCGACGTGGTCGAGGTGGTGCCGTACTGAGCCACGGCGCGCAGGGCGGACGTGCGCCGGGTTTGCGCCGATAATGCGCGCATGGGCATTCGAGAACTGACCCCCGCACAGGCGCAGGCACGGCAGGCGCAAGGCGCGCGCCTGATCGACATCCGCGAGGAGCACGAGCGCGCCACCGGCATGGCCGCCGGCGCACAGGGCGTGGCGCGCGCGCAGTTGCAGGCCGACCCGGCCGCCTATCTCGGCACCGACGCCGAGGTGCTGCTGATCTGCCAGAGCGGCAAGCGCTCGCACGACACCGCGGTGTTCCTGGCTCAGGCCGGCTACACGCAGGTGGCCTCGGTGCTGGGCGGGACGACGCGCTGGCAGCGCGAGGGGTTGCCGTTGCAGCGGCCGGCGCTGGCCCCGGAGCAGGACGACTTCTTCGACCGCTATTCGCGGCATCTGCGCCTGGCCGAAGTCGGTGTCGATGGCCAGCGCCGGCTGCAGGCCGCGCGCGTGCTGCTGGTCGGCGCCGGTGGCCTGGGGTCGCCGGCCGGTTTCTACCTGGCCGCGGCCGGGGTGGGGCGGTTGCGCATCGCCGACGACGACGTGGTCGAGCGCAGCAACCTGCAGCGGCAGATCCTGCATGGCGATGCGCGGATCGGCCAGGCCAAGGTGGACTCGGCGGCGGCGAGCCTGGGCGCGCTGAACCCGGGCGTGCGGGTGGAGGCGGTCCGCGAGCGGGTCACCGCGGACAACGTCGAGCGGCTGCTGCAGGACGTGGATGTGGTGCTGGACGGCTCGGACAATTTCCCCGCGCGCTACCTGCTCAACGATGCCTGCGTGAAGCTGGGCAAGCCGTTGGTGTACGGCGCGGTGCAGCGCTTCGAGGGCCAGGTCAGCGTGTTCGATGCCGGCCGCCGGCGCGGCCAGGCGCCGTGCTACCGCTGCCTGTTCCCGGAGCCGCCGCCGCCGGAGTTCGCGCCGAACTGCGCCGACGCCGGCGTCCTCGGCGTGCTGCCCGGCATCGTCGGCCTGCTGCAGGCCAACGAGGTATTGAAGCTGCTGCTCGACATCGGCGAACCCTTGCGCGGGCGCCTGCTGCACTTCGACGCGCTGGCGATGCGTTTCCGCGAAACCCGCCTGTCCGCCGATCCGCAGTGCCCGCTGTGCGCGCCCGGCCGGCCGTTCCCCGGCTACATCGACTACGCGCGGTTTTGCGGCGCTGAGGGCTAGCTGCAGCCGTGCGTCAAGCCCTCTCCCCCGGGAGAGGGGTTGAGGTGAGGGTAGGGTGCGAAGCGCCTCGCGATGCCGGCCTGCGCTGGCCTTCGCTGTGCGCAGCGGCAGCCGCACCCTCATCCGCCCCTTCGGGGCACCTTCTCCCGATGGGAGAAGGAAGGCGCAAGCCTCTCTCCCCCCGGGAGAGGGGTTGGGGTGAGGGTACGGCGCGAAGCGTCTCGCGATGCCAGTCTGCGCTGGTCTTCGTTGCGCGCAGCGGCAGCCGCACCCTCATCCGCCCCTGCGGGGCACCTTCTCCCGGTGGGAGAAGGAAGGTGTGGGTTGTGTCGATCGAACGACCGTCCGGCGCACGAACGCACGCATGTCTCGCGAGAAGCACATTGCGCGCAGCACGCAGTGCGCCGCGTCTCAGGTCGCATTCCGATCCATGGGGATGCTCCGGCCTTGTGCGTAGAATCGGCGCATGACCAGTCCAGCCGACAGCAGCGAGTTGATCAAGGTGGTGGCGCTGCTCGGCGCGGCCGTGGTGGCGGTGCCGGTGTTCCGCCGGCTCGGCCTGGGCTCGGTGCTCGGCTATCTCGCCGCCGGCCTGGCGATCGGTCCGTTCGGCCTGGGCTGGTTCTCCGATCCGCAGGCGATCCTGCACGTCGCCGAACTGGGCGTGGTGATGTTCCTGTTCGTGATCGGCCTGGAGATGCGGCCATCGCACCTGTGGAGCCTGCGCAAGCAGATCTTCGGCCTGGGCGCCGCGCAGATCCTCGTCTGCGCGAGCGTGCTGACCGGCGTCGGCCTGGCCTTCGGGTTTCCGCTGCCGGTGGCCTTCATCGCCGCCTCCGGCTTCGTGCTGACCTCCACTGCTGTGGTGATGCAGTTGCTCGGCGAGCGCGGCGACCTCGCCCTGCCGGCCGGGCAGAAGATCGTGGCGATCCTGCTGTTCGAGGACTTGTTGATCGTGCCGCTGCTGGCGGTGGTGGCGTGGATGGCGCCGGTGCCGACGGATGCGTCGGCGCCGTCGCGCTGGATCGGCATCGGTGTCGGCGCCGCCGCCATCGTCGGCCTGCTGGCGGCCGGGCGCTGGCTGCTCAACCCGCTGTTCCGGCTGCTGGCCGCGGCCAAGGCGCGCGAGGTGATGACCGCGGCGGCCCTGCTGGTGGTGCTGGGTGCGGCGCTGCTGATGCAGCTCGGTGGGCTGTCGATGGCGATGGGCGCGTTCCTGGCCGGCGTGCTGTTGTCCGAGTCGACCTTCCGCCACCAGATCGAAGCCGACATCGAACCGTTCCGCGGCATCCTGCTGGGGCTGTTCTTCCTCGGCGTGGGCATGGCGCTGAACCTGGCGGTGGTGGCCGCCAACTGGACCCTGATCCTCAGCGGCGTGCTCGCCTTCATGGCCGCCAAGGCCGCGTGCATCTATCTGGTCGCGCGGCTCACCGGCAGCGGCCATGCGCAGGCGCTGGATCGCGGCGTGCTGATGGCGCAGGGCGGCGAGTTCGCCTTCGTGCTGTTCGCCGCGGCCAGCGGCGCCGGTGTCATCGACGCGCAGATCAACGCCAACCTGACCGCCATCGTGGTGCTGTCGATGGCCCTGACCCCGTTGTTCGTGTTGCTGTACCGGCGCTGGGCGCCGGTGGAGGCGCCGTCGATGGAAGGCGTGGATCCGGCCGACGGTCTCACCGGCAGCGTGCTGATCATCGGCTTCGGCCGCTTCGGCCAGGTCGCCAGCCAGTCGTTGCTGGCGCGCGACGTCGACGTGACCATCATCGACAACGACATCGAGATGATCCAGAGCGCGGCCAAGTTCGGCTTCAAGATCTACTACGGCGACGGCACCCGCCTGGACGTGCTGCACGCTTCCGGCGCGCACAGCGTCCGCGCCATCGCGGTATGCGTCGATAGCCGCCAGGCGGCCAACCGCATCGTCGAGCTGGCCAGGCACGAGTTCCCGCAGGCCAAGCTGCTGGTGCGCTCCTACGACCGCGAGCACGCGCTGGAGCTGATCGCCGCCGGCGTCGACTACCACATCCGCGAAACCTTCGAATCGGCGGTGGAATTCGGCCAGGCCGCGCTGATCGAACTGGGCATGGACGAAGGCGAGGCCCGCGCCATTGCCCGCGAGATCCGCCGCCGCGACGCCGAGCGGCTGGAACTGGAGATCGCCGCCGGCACCGTGCGCGCCGGCGCTGGCCTGATGTACGGCAACATCACCCCGGCGGTGCCCACGCCGACCCCGTTCACGCCGCCGCGGCGCGAGAGCCGCAGGCTCAATCCGGAAGGCGTGCCGGCGGAGGCCGGCGAGCAGCGTCGCGGCGATTAGCCACGGCACGGCACCCTGTCCACGGTGCCCTAAGCGGGAGCGATTTCAGTGGCGACCAAGCATTGCTGGTAGAGCCCGTCGCGGCTGAAGCCGCTCCCACAGGGGGTGTGGCGAGCCCGCCGCGTGCACTGTGGGAGCGACGTCAGTCCCGACGCAGCGGGCCATCGGAAAGCACACACCACCTCGCGTGTCGCGGCTGCATGACAGTTGACTCCCACAATTATCTGCCGAGTACGCCGCTTGAGCGATGTCGCCTCAGCGCAAGAACGCCTGCAGCGCCTGCACGTAGCCTGGATCGGCGCTGATGTCGTTGTGGTCGGCCTGCGCGAACGCGACCACGCTCGGGCGTTGCGGCAACGCCTTGAGCAGGGCATCCGTGCTGGCCGGCGGCACCACCTGATCGCGGCCGGCGCGCAGGATCAGCAGTGGGCCGCGATAGGCGCGCAAGGCGCGCGCAGAGTCGTAGCGATCGCGCAGCAGCCAGCGTACCGGCACCCACGGATAGTGCGCCTGCGCCGCCGAGACCAGGCTGTCGAACGGCGTCACCAGCGCCAGCCGCGACACCGCGCGGCGCGCCGCCAGCTGGCTGGCCACGCCGCTGCCGAGGCTGCGCCCCAGCACCGCGATCTGCGCCTGCGGCTGCGCGGCGCGCACGTGGTCGTACAGCGCCACGGCGTCGCCGACCAGCGCGGTCTCGCTGGGTGTGCCATCGCTGGCGCCGTAGCCGCGGTAGGCCAGCAGGTAAAGACTGTAGTCGGGCAGGGCGGCCTGCAGCTGCGCGCGCGCCTCGCGCAGATCCTCGGCATTGCCGCCGAAGTACAGCAGCACCTTGTCGCGGCCGGGATTGACCCGCCAGCCGCGAACCTGCACGTCCGCGCCGCGCCGAAGCGCGATATCGGTCTGCGCCGGCGCGACCCGCGTGCTTTGCGGGAAATACAGCAGGTCGCGCTGGCCCAGGTAGAGCAGGGCGCAGACCACCAGATAGGCGGCGACGAGGATGGCGAGCGCGACTCCGGCGAAGCGCAACATCGCTAGCCGTGCTTGCGCTGCGCCTCGGCGAAGGCGGCCAGTTGTTCCGGGGTGGCCTCGGCCTGGTGCTGCGCCTTCCAGTCGGCGAACGGCATGCCATAGACGCGTTCGCGCGCCTGGTCCTTGCTGAGCACCTCGCCTTCGGCCGCCGCCGCCTCGCGGTACCAGTCGGCCAGGCAGTTGCGGCAGAACCCGGCCAGGATCATCAGGTCGATGTTCTGCACGTCGGGGCGGTCCTGATTGAGGTGCTGCAGCAGGCGGCGGAAGGCGGCGGCTTCGATGCGGGTGGTGTCGGTCATGGCGGAATCGGGGACAATGGACATCCCCCGACTCTACACCCGCCCGCCCCGATGACCGATTCCGCGCCCGTCTCCTCCGTCCCGGCCCGCATCCTCGACGGGCGGCGCATCGCCGAAGACCTGCTCGATCAACTCAAGGCACGGGTCGATGCGCGGCTGGCGGCCGGGCAGCCGCGGCCCGGGCTGGCGGTGGTGCTGGTGGGCGGCGATCCGGCCTCCACCGTGTACGTGCGCAACAAGCGCCGCGCGGCCGAGAAGGTCGGCATCGAGGCGTTCGACTACGACCTGCCCGCAGGCACCAGCGAAGCCGAGCTGCTGGCGCTGATCGACCGGCTCAACGCCGATCCCAAGATCCACGGCATCCTGGTGCAGCTGCCGCTGCCGGGCATTCCCGATGCCAGCCGGCTGATCCACCGCATCGATCCGCGCAAGGACGTGGACGGCTTCCATCCGGAGAACGTCGGCCACCTGGCGCTGCGCGAGTTCGGCCTGCGCCCGTGCACGCCACGCGGCATCGTCACCCTGCTGGCGCATACCGACCAGCCGGTGCGCGGGCGCAACGCCACCATCGTCGGCGTGAGTAACCACGTCGGCCGGCCGATGGCGCTGGAACTGCTGATCGCCGGCTGCACGGTCAGCTGCTGCCACAAGTTCACCCCACCGGACGTGCTGCAGGCGCGGGTGCGCGACGCCGACATCCTGGTGGTGGCGGTGGGCCGGCCGGGGCTGATCCCGGGCGAATGGGTCAAGCCGGGCGCGGTGGTGATCGACGTCGGCATCAACCGCCTGGACGACGGTCGCCTGGTCGGCGACGTCGGCTTCGACGCGGCGGCGCAGCGCGCCAGCTGGATCACGCCGGTGCCGGGCGGAGTGGGGCCGATGACCGTGGCGACGCTGATGCAGAACACGATCGAGGCCGCTGAGGCGGCGGGAATTCGGGAGTCGGGAGTCGGGATTCGCTAAAGCAACAGCAAAGGGCGATCCCGGGTGCATCCGGGATGGCTTGTGGCGCCCACGGCAACCATACGACGGCTGCTGTGGAAGGCTCTGTTCTTCCGAATCCCCACTCCCGAATCCCCAATCCCCGCCGCAAATGCGTTAAAATGCCGCGCTTCCCCACACTCGGGTCCGCCGATGCTACGCATCCAGGCTGAAGCTCTCACCTACGACGACGTCTCGCTCGTCCCCGCCCATTCGACCGTCCTGCCCAAGGACGTCAGCCTGGAAACCCGGCTGACCCGCGACCTGCGCCTGAAACTGCCGATCCTGTCGGCGGCGATGGACACGGTCACCGAGCACCGCCTGGCGGTGGCCATGGCCCAGCTCGGCGGCATCGGCATCATCCACAAGAACCTGACCCCGGCGCAGCAGGCGGCCGAAGTGGCCAAGGTCAAGAAGTTCGAGGCCGGCGTCATCACCGAGCCGTTCACGGTCAGCCCGGACACCACCATCGGCGAGGTGCTGAAACTGACCCGCGCCCGCAACATCTCCGGCGTGCCGGTGGTGGACGGCAGCGAGCTGGTCGGCATCGTCACCAGCCGCGACATGCGCTTCGAGAAGAAGCTCGACGATCCGGTCCGCCACATCATGACCAAGAAGGATCGCCTGGTCACCGTGCGCGAAGGCGCCAGCGACGAGGAGGTGTTGCAACTGCTGCACCGCCACCGCATCGAGAAGATCCTGGTGGTCAACGACGGCTTCGAGCTGCGCGGCCTGATCACGGTCAAGGACATCCAGAAGAAGACCGACAACCCCAACGCCGCCAAGGACGCCGCCACGCGGCTGCTGGTCGGCGCCGCGGTGGGCGTCGGTGGCGACACCGAACAGCGCATCGAACTGCTGGCCGCGGCCGGCGTGGACGTGGTCATCGTCGACACCGCGCACGGCCATTCGCAGGGCGTGATCGAGCGCGTGGCCTGGGTCAAGAAGACCTACCCGCAGCTGCAGGTGATCGGCGGCAACATCGTCACCGGCGACGCCGCGCTGGCGCTGATGGACGCCGGTGCCGACGCGGTCAAGGTCGGCGTGGGCCCAGGCTCGATCTGCACCACGCGTGTGGTCGCCGGCGTCGGTGTGCCGCAGATCACCGCGATCGACATGGTCGCCGAGGCGCTGCAGGACCGCATCCCGCTGATCGCCGACGGTGGCATCCGCTATTCCGGCGACATCGGCAAGGCGCTGGTCGCCGGCGCCTCCACGGTGATGGTCGGCGGCCTGTTCGCCGGCACCGAGGAAGCCCCGGGCGAGGTCGAACTGTTCCAGGGCCGCAGCTACAAGAGCTACCGCGGCATGGGCAGCCTGGGCGCGATGGAGAAGGGCAGCAAGGACCGTTACTTCCAGGACGCCTCCGACGCTGACAAGCTGGTGCCGGAAGGCATCGAAGGCCGCGTGCCGTACCGCGGCCCGCTCAGCGGCATCATCCACCAGTTGGTCGGCGGCCTGCGCGCGACCATGGGCTACGTGGGCTGCGCCACCATCGAGGACATGCGCACCAAGCCGAAGTTCGTCACCATCACCGGTGCCGGCCAGCGCGAGAGCCACGTCCACGACGTGCAGATCACCAAGGAACCGCCGAACTACAGGATGGGCTGATGCCCATCCGGGAATGGGGAATCGGGAGTCGGGAATCGATGAACCAGCGTCTGCACCGCTTTGCCCATTCCCGATTCCCCGTTCCCGATTCCCGGCCCAGATGACCAACATCCACAGCGACAAGATCCTCATCCTCGATTTCGGTGCGCAGTACACGCAGTTGATCGCGCGGCGCATTCGCGAACTGGGCGTGTACTGCGAGATCTGGGCCTGGGACCACGATCCGTCCGAGATCGCCGGCTTCGGCGCCAAGGGCATCATCCTCTCCGGCGGCCCGGAATCGACCACGCTGCCGGGCGCGCCGGCCGCGCCGCAGGAAGTGTTCGACAGCGGCCTGCCGATCTTCGGCATCTGCTACGGCATGCAGACCCTGGCCGCGCAGCTCGGCGGCGCCACCGAGGCGGCGGACCAGCGCGAGTTCGGCCATGCCGAAGTCAACGTGATCCACCCCGATGCGCTGTTCAAGGGCCTGAGCGACCACGGCGGAGAGCCGCGCCTGAATGTCTGGATGAGCCACGGCGACCACGTGTCGCAGGTGCCGCCGGGCTTCACCATCACCGCCGTCACCGACCGCATCCCGGTCGCGGCCATGGCCAACGAGGCCAAGCGCTGGTACGGCGTGCAGTTCCATCCGGAAGTCACCCACACCCTGCAGGGCCAGACCCTGCTGCGCCGCTTCGTCGTCGACATCTGCGGCTGCCAGACCCTGTGGACCGCGGCCAACATCATCGAGGACCAGATCGCCCGCGTGCGCGCCCAGGTCGGCGACGACGAGGTGATCCTGGGCCTGTCCGGCGGCGTGGATTCGTCGGTGGTCGCCGCGCTGCTGCACAAGGCGATCGGCGACAAGCTGACCTGCGTGTTCGTCGACACCGGCCTGCTGCGCTGGCAGGAAGGCGACCAGGTGATGGCGATGTTCGCCGAGCACATGGGCGTCAAGGTGATCCGGGTCAATGCCGCCGACCGCTACTTCCAGGCGCTGGCCGGCGTCAGCGATCCGGAAGCCAAGCGCAAGATCATCGGCAACCTGTTCGTGGAGATCTTCGACGAAGAGTCGAACAAGCTCCGCAACGCCAAGTGGCTGGCGCAGGGCACCATCTACCCGGACGTGATCGAATCGGCCGGCAGCAAGACCGGCAAGGCCCACGTCATCAAGAGCCACCACAACGTCGGCGGCCTGCCCGAGCACATGAAGCTGGGCCTGGTCGAGCCGCTGCGCGAACTGTTCAAGGACGAGGTGCGGCGCCTGGGCGTCGAACTCGGCCTGCCGCGCAGCATGGTCTACCGCCATCCGTTCCCCGGTCCCGGCCTGGGCGTGCGCATCCTCGGCGAAGTGAAGCGCGAGTACGCCGAACTGCTGGCCAAGGCCGACGCCATCTTCATCGACGAACTGCGCAAGGCCGACCTGTACGACAAGACCAGCCAGGCCTTCGCCGTGTTCCTGCCGGTCAAGTCGGTCGGCGTGGTCGGCGACGCCCGCGCCTACGAATGGGTGATCGCCCTGCGCGCGGTGGAGACCATCGACTTCATGACCGCGCACTGGGCGCACCTGCCGTACGACTTCCTCGGCACCGTCAGCAACCGCATCATCAACGAACTGCGCGGCGTCTCGCGCGTGGTCTACGACATCTCGGGCAAGCCGCCGGCGACGATCGAGTGGGAGTGAAATCAGGTCCTTCGGGGACTATCGCCAGCAATCGAGAAGTGCCATAACATATTGATTTTAAAGGAAATAAGTCACCGTGGCTATCGCCGGTCAGCGAAATAGGTTGACGGTAGAGCTGACGGTACGAACCGGAGGTCTGATCAAGACCCTCCCGTTTACTATTGAGACCAAACCGGTCTTTGACGGTAAAACACTCCTCAGGAAAGCTTGTTTCATGCGGCTTTCCGGGCATCGACGGGTCTCCTGACCCCTGACGGTAAAAGCCGTCACGAACAGGAGGAAAACCCTCGATGTTGACCGACACTGCACTGCGCAACCTGAAGTCTAAGTCCTTGACTTACAAGGCTTCCGACCGGGATGGGATGTACGTGACGGTATCGCCCGTCGGTACCGTCACCTTCCGCTACGATTAACGTCTCAACGGGCGCCGTGAGACCTTGACCATCGGGTGCTATGGTCCAGGCGGCATCTCCCTGGCGATGGCCCGCGAAAAGCTGCTCGACGCCAAGAAGGCCGTCGCTGCGGGCCGCTCCCCGGCGCTGGAGAAGCAGCGCGAGAAGCGTCGGCTGACCGCGGCCAAGAGCTTTGGAGATGTGGCGCTCAAGTGGCTGACGGACGCCAAGATGGCCGACAGCGCGCGCGCGATGCCCAAGCACGTGGTCGACCGCGACATCCTGCCCGTGTTCCAGAACCGGCTGCTCAACGAGATCACCGGTGATGACCTGCGGGCCCTGTGCCACAAGGTGAAGGCGCGCGGGGCGCCCGCTACGGCGGTGCACGTCCGCGACATCGTGAAGCAGGTCTATGCCTTCGCCGTCCTGCATGGCGAGCGGGTGGACAACCCGGCCAACGACGTGGCGGCGGCCTCGATCGCCACCTTCGTACCGAAGGACCGGGCGCTATCGCCGACCGAGTTCCGGTTGGCCTTCCACCAGTTGGAGTCCATCGCGACCTTGCAGCCTGCCGCCGCACCCACCACTGCGGTGGCCCAGCCCCAGCGCTATCTCACCAACGACGAAGCCGCCGCGTATCTGCGCCTGTCGCCGCGCACGCTGGAAAAGCAGCGCGTGATCGGTGGGGGGCCGAAGTTCCGCAAGTTCGGCCGCCGCGTCATGTATGCCGTGGCCGACCTCGATGCCTGGGCCGCCGGTCGCAGTTTCGAGACGACGTCCGACCCCGCCTACGCCGACCACCACGCGGCCGACAGCCGTGCGCGCTGAGCGGGGCGCGCGGGGCGCCGTCGCCATGTCCACCCCGGAGCTGCCCATGCTGCAGCGGCCCTTGCAGGAGCGCGACCAGCTCGACCTGTTCCGCGCCTTGCCCGGCGACATGGCGCCGCGCGACAGCCAGGACCTGATGGCCTATCCGTTCTTCTCGCTCGCCAAGTCCAAGCGGGTCCAGCCCATCGACTTCCGCGCGGGCAACGTGACGATCCGTGTGGAAGGCACGGCCCAGCACGGCATCGCCACGATCTGGGATGCCGACGTGCTGATCTGGGCGGCCTCGCAGATCGTCGAAGCGCAGGACGCGGGCCTGCGGCCCTCGCGGCCGATGCGTGCCACGCCCTACGAGATCCTGCGTTTCATCGGGCGCGGCAAGTCGCTGCGCGACTACCAGCGCCTGAAGGCCGCGCTCGACCGGCTGCAGCCTGAAGGCCGACCTTGACCGTTACGCCGCACTGCACGCGCAGACGTACGGCGAGGCCGTCGATGCCGTGACGTTGATCCCGCACATGCTGGAGGCTTTCGTGGCGAGGGATCGAGGGTTCCGTCGATCTTCCAAGGAGCGGATTAGGCCGCATACGACGCAGTCGAGCCCAATTGCTGGCATGGAGAAGAGTCCTCAATCTTGCCCCAACGAAACTCTGATTTGTAGCGTGACTCGCAGCCCACGGAACTGAAATTCCATTTCGGTTGTTTCAGATGACTCGAATTGCGCTTGTAGGTGATGGATCGTGATCGGTATCTGCGAGAGCGGGTTCTTATCCATGGCTTCGCTGCCCATTGCATGTATGATCTCCGGCCAGCCTAGCCAGGATGCACGTTGATCTTGGCCGCTGTCTCCGGCGAATCGGGCAGCATATTTGGCGATCACATAGAGCAGGGGAGGCCGATCCGATTCCGGTGCCTCGATCCGGAGTTCGCGGAGTATCTCGGCAGACGTTCGTCCATCAACCCACGCCCAAATCCGTTCGACCCATTCGTTGGCTTTGCCTATGTTGCGCTTGCGGCTCTCCCGCTCTGCCAACGAGAAACCGAAGACATCGTGCCATTTGAGCTGCGCTAGCACGGCAAGGCCGGTCTGCATGTCTACGATGATCGCATCCACGTCAGTCAACATGGAACCATCCGGTCGATACAGCCTGTAGCCGCGTAGCGGGACCTTGAACCGGGGCGAAGGAAAGACTCTGGCTATATCAGCGCGGAAAACGGCTTCTCGACGATCGACGCCGCTGTCCCAATCCTTTCTGTAGGTACTCCGGAGATGCCGGAAGAGGGCGAAGTACGGGTTGGTCAATGCGCCAAAGCATGGCAGCAGGACGAAGTTCTTTCCGAGATCGACGTAGAACGACGTGGGCGTCTCGTAGGCGTGTTCCCAGTCATCCAGGCCGTCGATCGCCAGCGTCAGCGCGCGCATCGTCGGCGGGATGCGATCCCTTTCAAGCCCGGCCTCTTCCCAGACGGCTTCCACGTCTTCCCTGCGTGCAAAAATCGTAAGAATGTCCCTTAGGACGATGGATGGCCTCTTCTCCTTCAGCATGGCCGCAAAGTCCATGTGGGCGAGGACTCTCCCTAGTGCCTGCTCGCAGGCTTCCTTCCATTCGCCGAAGCAGCGGTCGCCGATCCTGACGTCGTCCGGAAGCGCCTCGGCTTCGAGAATGCCTCGTCCCAGTGACTCGGCTTTTTCCCGGTAGGCCGTCACGATCTCCCAGTCGTTCTCGTACCGGATGAACCAGTTGTCATGTACGTCGACATACCTTCTCATCCTGGCGTGGATCTCTTTCCATTGTTCTGCAGAGCGCTGTGGAGAAAAATCCTGGCCGTTGTACGTTCTGCGTAGGGTAAACAGGAGCGCCTGTTCTGCGGCGCTTCCTGCTGTCTCG
Source organism: Xanthomonas sp. NCPPB 901 (assembly GCF_056725085.1). Classification (NCBI taxonomy): domain Bacteria; kingdom Pseudomonadati; phylum Pseudomonadota; class Gammaproteobacteria; order Lysobacterales; family Lysobacteraceae; genus Xanthomonas; species Xanthomonas sp. NCPPB 901. Next base: position 2,382,523 of record NZ_CM161511.1, read on the forward strand.
ATCCTGATATGACCGGAGCCGATACGCTCCGTGCGTGCGAGTCCGTAGCGTTCGAGTGCAGCCAGTCGGGAAAGGAACACCAACTGTCCGCACGACAGCAGATAGGCGTAGGAAAACTCGGCCACCTTCTGGTGGGTGGGGGCGAAAGGAACTCCATCACCCTGGTCCCTTACTGCGGAAAGCAATGGCCGCAGGGCGTATGCGGTACCCATTCGCACCATCGTGCGGTTTAGCTGTCGCTGGATGGTCGCCCTGTCGCTTGAGGAAGACGGATCCAAGTAGGACGCCGTGGCAACGGAGTCGAGCGCCCTCACGAGTGCAATGAGACCTTCCTTCTCATGACCCCGCCAGATGTAAGCTGCATGAGCCTGCAGATCGCGCAAGCTGGTGAACAATGCCTGTTCCGCGTCCGAGAGATGCTGTCTCTTCATGTATGCAGTCTAACGACGACGATGCCTTCCGTGGTAGGAAGCACCTCTTCATGGAAACTCGGCTTGCCGGGGATGCTTTGCGCGGAGCTTTATTCTGTGCAGCGTATTTTTGTGTGTCAGAGCGATACGGAGGCTGTATGGATATCGTGACTCCCGAGGTCAGGAGCCAGATGATGCGAGGAATTCGTGGCAAGGACACTGGCCCCGAACGATCGGTACGGTCCGCCGCTCATTGCCTTGGCCTGCGGTTCAGACTTCACGTGCGTGAACTTCCCGGGCGGCCGGATATCGTGTTTCCGAGCCATAAGACCGTGATCTTCGTGCATGGCTGCTTCTGGCACCGCCACGATTGCGGCTTGGCGGCAACGCCGAAGACGAGAGAGGACTTTTGGCAGAAGAAGTTCGCAGCTAACGTCTCCCGCGATGCCCGGAAGAGGGAGGAACTGGAGCGCGCCGGCTGGCGTGTCGTGGAGATATGGGAGTGTGAGACCCGCGATACGGTGGCGCTGTCGCTCAGACTGTCTGCGATCTTCGGGCGTCCACGTCCGGTACCGGCTGAAGGCTCATCGTAGCGCCGGCGGGATGCATGTTCGTGGCCTCCTGAAGGCACCTGACAATGTTCTCGACGACCGAGGCGCATACACCGTTGCCGCACAGCTTCACTTTCTCCCGTCGGCTTCCGACGGGGAAGTGGTGGTGGTCCGGCAGTGACATTGCCCGGGCAAGTTCGGTCGGTTGCAGCATGCGCATCACGTACCTGTTGCCGCTCTTGCGGACAAGAGCGAACCGGTCGATCGTCGTCACTGTCCGAAGGGGCTGATCGAGGGTCTGCCAGCTTTTTTCCCCACCAGAGCCGTAATACACAAGCAGGAACTCTGCATTGGCTCCCAGGGTCTTGATCGCATTCCGGGCTCTGGCGGCGGTGTTCTCGGCGCGGCCCTCAACAAAGAGCGGGGTTTCTGGCCAACTGCCTTCCGGATCAAGAATGTCCCTGACCGTCTTCCTGTGAGTGTCCGGGGCAGGGCGGATAGATGGGGGGGGCATATTCAGCCCTCCGATCAGGAACAGTCGGACACGGGCCTGTGGTGCGCCGAAGTCAGCGGCGTTGACTACTTCCTCGCGCATCTGGTAGCCCAGAGCCTTGAGCATGTCGATCAGCTCCTGGTATCTCGTCCAGTTCTTCATCTCCTTCACGTTCTCAATCACGAACCAGCGCGGCTGCAGGGCGGCAATCCACTGCACGGTGTACATCGCTGTTTCGCGGCTCTTCTCATCTCTGGGTGCAGATCCCTTTGCCACCGAGTGGTTGGTGCACTCGGGTGACGCCAGAAGCACGTCAACGCTACCTGGTGTTGCATAGACTAGCGGATCGATCTCCTCGATCCGCTGATTCAGTACCGTGGCGGAAGGAAAGTTGGCCTTGTAGGTATTGCAGGCGATGTCCCAGAGATCAACGGCAACCAGCGGTTGCAAGCCGGCCGTCACTGCTCCGCGCGCCCCGAGTCCGCCACCGCAAAACAGGTCTACAAAGGTTTTGATTGCCATCACAGAGGTCCCCAGTCCTGTTGCCTTGGAGCCAGGCTACCAAGTCAATGGAAGAGTGACCAGGCTATCCTGCAAAATATCGTTACTGATGCTTGGAAAAATGGTATCAAAGCAACAAAACGGGAGAGTTTATGCCACGGTTGAGACCTAGGGCAAGAATAGTCCGGACGATCGGGGACCAGCTCATCAGCGGTCCAGAGGCGGCACTCATCGAACTGGTCAAGAACGCCTTTGATGCCGACTCACCCTACGTGCATATCGCGATCGTTCCGCCTGAGGACGGGCGCTGGGAAGGAGATGCCGGTGTCATTACGGTGAAGGATGCCGGGCACGGCATGTCAGCTGCGGACCTTGTAGACAAGTGGTTCGAACCTGCAACCTCCGACAAGGTGGAGCGGCGTCTCAGCCCCAGTGGTCGCACGATGCTCGGCGCCAAGGGCGTCGGCCGTTTCGCGACAGGCAGACTGGGGCGGCTGCTCCACCTCCGCACAGCGCACAAGACCTCGGGGCGCCGGCTCGAGGTCAGCGAAATCGACATCGACTGGCGACGCTTCGAGCAATCCAAATACCTTGACGAGGTAGAGATTGACTTGACCACCAGACCTGGTGTGCGTGGAGAGGTCCCCGGGGTGGAGCTGCAGATCAGGGCGCTGCGGGATAATTGGACCAGGAAACAGCTGGAAGCCCTGGTTCGCGAATTGCGTCGCATGGTGTCGCCCATCGCGACCAAAGAAGGGGACTTTCGGATATACCTCGATCTATCGGGGTTCAAAGAGGAAATCCACGGTTTTGACGGCCCGCCGCTAGTTTCTGGTGCACTGGACCTCATCGAAAGCGATGATTCTGCCTCACGGGACCCGACCGAGATCCGGCCGCTCAGCATCGATCGTGTCTTCCACTACATGGTCAAGGGCTCTTTCGACACCAAAGGCTGTTTCAAAGGCACTTTCGTCAACCAGCGTGGAGATGCGAAGCCCCAGCCCATCGAGATTCCCGCATCGGAACTGACTCCGGAAGAGGCGCCCTGTGGGAGGGTCGGCCTGAGGCTGAACATCTACGATCGCGAGGGTGATGCGATCGTGGAGCTTTTCGAGAAGCTAGGCCTGGGTTCGATCGGCCGCCTTGATGCGAGAAGAGTACTCGACGAGAGCATCGGGATAGGCATTTACCGGGGCGGGTTCCGCATACGTCCCTATGGTGATGCGGAAACCGACTGGCTTGAACTGGAGCGCATGCGTGTCCAGAACCCTTCGAGAAAGCTGGGCTTGAACCAGGTGTGGGGAATCGTGGAGATCCCTGATGAAAAGGTGTCGGGCCTTGTCGAACGTAGTAGCCGGGAAGGTCTTGAGCACAATGGCTCATTCGTTCGGCTCAAGCGACTGATAGCTGACGTGCTTGCGCATGTCGAATCGATGCGACAGGACTTCCGGCAGAGTGCTGGGCTCAGCAGGAAGACCAGCGTTGACACCGATGAAGTCAGGAGCAATGCCAGTCTGCGTGCAACGAGCAGAGTGGTCGCAAGCCTGCCGCCCAGGTACCGGGAGAAGATGGAGCGCGCTATCAAGCAAGACAGCGCCGCATTGAAGACGTCGATCGACGAGCTTGAGACCTATCAGCAGGCTCTTGCTTCCAGGTCAACACTCGGTCTGGTCGTGGCCCAGGTGCTGCATGATGGCCGCCGATTCCTCTCTGATATATCCACACGTTCTAAAAGACTCGTGGATGGAGCCCCCCGACTTGAGGAACAGAGTGCCTTCGGAAAGCACTTCCGTGGCTCGTTCGGGAAAGAGGCTGGTTCGATCAGCCAGTCATCGGGGCATCTCAGCAGACTGTTCAAGTCGCTTGATCCCGTTTCGGGAAAGAAGCGTGGGCGCCCCAAAGCGTTCAATGTCCAGGAGGTATTACGTCGGTGTGTGGCTCTATTTGGCGATGCGATTAACGACACGGCTATCGAAGTGATCTATGACCTGCCAGAGCAGCAGATTGCGCCCGTCGTCGGTTACGAGTCTGACCTCATGGCTGCAGTTCTCAACATCATTGACAACGCCGTCCATTGGCTTGGAACGAGTCCGACGAGGCCGAGAAGGCTTGTCTTTTCCATCAGCCAATCGAAGAAGTACGTCCGCGTTTCTATCTCGAACAACGGTCCATTGATCGACGAACGGTTCCATGCGCGGATGTTCAGCCCGGGCTTCTCCCTCAAGACCGAGGGTTCTGGTATCGGGCTGGCCATAGCTAGGGAAGCGATGCGGGCAAGCAAGGGGGATGTTGCCTTTGACGCTGAGGCGGATCAGACAACTTTCGTGATCGAGATGCAGAAGGCGCCACTTAAATGACATCACCAATCGCAGAATTGAAGATCCTCATCGTCGAAGACGAGGATTCGAAGATATCCGAGTGGGAGGACGCGATTGCCGCCCACAATGCGGATGAGGAAAACAAGGGCTTCCGAGTCCAGATGGCAACGTCCAAGAATGTTGCCGATGCCAAGCGACAGCTTGATCTGCATCGACTTGACGCCGTAGTCGTGGATCTCCGTTTGCAGGTCGAGCTTGGTGTCAATGACAACAACAGCCAGGGCAATGACTTGGTCCGCCACATTCTGGCGGCCCAACCTCTTGGCGTAGTGGTCTATACCGGACAACGTGCCGATGCCGATACAGGAGGCTATGACTGTCCGCAGGTCAGAGTCATGGACAAGGCCGATGGTTTGCCGCAGGTCTTCACTTGGCTCGGTGAGAACAAGGATGTCTTCCTGCGGCTGAGAGGCGCAAAGAGCGCATTCAACCGAGAGACAGCCAAGGTTTTCTTTCGTTCGATCTGGCCGCGCTGGAGTCACTGGACCAGTTCAACAGTTCAAGGGGCGGATCTGACAGAAGTTGTTGCTCGCCACGTCGTTGCGCACGTGCATGATTCCATGTTGAACGCCGGTGGCGATGCAACCCATCCGGAAGAGGCGTATTTCGTTCCTCCGTTGAAAGCGCGGCTCGATACTGGTGATCTCGTTCAGCACGACGGCGGCACATGGGTTGTGGTTACGCCGCGCTGTGACTTGGCCAACCAGGGGAAGGTTGCCACGATACTCTTGGCGTCATGCGAGGATATTTCTGCCAAGTGGAACGAACTGCAGGGCAGCAGTAACGCCAAAAAGGCTGAAAGGGAGATGAAGAAGCTGGTACAGCACGAGGGGACGCCCAAGCAACATTTCTTGCATCCGATGCGGGATGTTGCAGGTCAGGCCAGAGGTCCATGGATGGTCCAGTTTCATCACCTGAAAGCTATGGCGGCTGAGCAGGCATTCGATGAACTGACGCCTCTTCGTTTTGCCTCGCTGTCCCCATTGTTCATCCCCTCCTTGGTAGAACGGTTCGGTGCCTACTTCAGTCGGATAGGAACCCCGGACTATTCAAGTGATTGAGTTGAAAGTGCCCGTTGCTGATCCCAGCGGGGCATGCAGATCACTCATGGCATGCCCTTTTAATCAGGCGAAGAGCAGGGTTCCATGGCAAGTTCGGGCGCGCTAAGATGCAACCTGATCGACGATAAGGTCAAAGGTGTCGCTGCCGCGCAAATCGCTCCATAACCCGCGCCAGCAAAAGATTTGCGCCTTTGACGGTAAAAGCGACGGTAAGGCCTGATGTCGATCTAAACCAATCCCTTTAGCCATGCGGGTTTGGACGGCTTGTTGATGATGGAGTGGGAGTGATCGCGCGTCATTCCCGCGATGAGGATGTCGATGCCGGCGAGGAAGTCGGCGCGATCGTCATGGGCACGGAGTTGCGATCCGACGGTTTGCGCGAACGGATAACTCGCCGGATCGAGCGCTGACCAGCTTCCCGCCAGCGCCGCCAGTGCCTCGGTTCTGTCCAGGGCGAGCGCGCGTGCGGCTTGCGCGTTGGCGGCGTTCTGGACGCCCACGCCGACGATGTAACTGAACACCGCCATCGCCGAGGCCCATTCCTTGTCAGACGGGACGCCAAGGGCACGGACATGTTGGCCCACAGTGTCGAAAACGCGCACTAGTGGGGATTGACCCGGCATCCGGGTCAGCGCGGCTCCCACCCAAGGATGCGCGTCGAACGCGTCGAACATCCCCAGGGCGAATGCCCTGATCGAACTTCGCGGATCCTCGGCGGACACGCTGTCGCGATGCACCTGGGCGATGACCGCGTCCGAGGCGGCGACCATCAGATCGTTCTTGTTGGAGATGTAGCCGTAGATCGCACCTGAGCCGGTCGTCAGCTGCGTGGCGAGCGACTTGAAGGTGAGCCCCGCCTCACCATCGCGATCAAGCAGGTCGATGGCGGCTGCCACGATCTGCTCACGCGAAAGCGCCGTGTGCCGTCTCCGAACCTTTCGCTTTGTCTGCTTCATGCGGCATCGTTGCATTTTTGGAACGACATTCCAAGTTGACAGCAATGGAATGCCGTTCCATTGTATTGGAACGGCATTCCATGCGTAGACGAGGAGGATCCGTGGCCATCTTTGTGACCGGCGCAGCCGGTTTTATCGGGGGCGCCGTCGCGGCCCGGCTTGTGGCTGACGGGTATCAGGTGCGCGGGCTGATTCGGGACGAGGCGAAGGCGGAGCAGCTTGCGCGCAGGGGCATCGTGCCGGTGCTCGGCCATCTGGACGATCGTGATCTCATCGTCCGCGAGGCGTACGCCTCCGATGGTGTCGTCAACGCGGCCGACAGCGATCACCGAGGGGCGGCGATGGCCCTCATCGAAGGGCTCTCCGGGTCGGGCAAGCCGCTGTTGCAGACCAGCGGAACCGGCCTGTACGCGCAGGACACGCGTGGCGGGGCGTCCGAGCAGACCTATGACGACGACGCGCCGCTGCCCTCCGAGGTGGAGTTCGGCGATCGCGCCAGCATCGATCGGCACATCCTGGACGCCGCCGCGCGCGGCGTCCGGTCCATCGTGCTGTGCAACAGTTGCATCTACGGCTGGGGCGCAGGCCTGCACCGGGAAAGCATCATGGTGCCGCGGTTGAAGCGGCAAGCGGAGAAGGATGGCGTCGCACGTTTCATCGGGAGCGGCGCCAACGTTTGGTCGAACGTCCATATCGGCGACCTGGTCGACCTCTACATGCTCGCATTGGACAAGGCGCCGGCTGGCAGCCGCTATTTGGTGGAGAACGGCCAGAACACCTTCGCCGACCTGGCCCGGGCCATCGCCGATCGTCTCGGCCTCGGCCAAGCGCAGTCCTGGTCGGTTGAAGAGGCGGCCGCGCATGTCGACGAGACCTATGCCTTCGTCTTCGGCTCGCACTGTCAGGTGCGGGCAACGCGCGCACGCGCCGAACTGCGGTGGCAGCCCAAGGTCGGCGCGATGCTCGACTGGATGCGGCAGGAGGGTTGAATGGCGCAGCGTCCACACCAGTGTTCCATCGCCATCATCGGCGCGGGGCTCGGCGGGCTCACGCTTGCCCGGGTCCTGCATCTTCATGGGATTCCCGCGACGGTCTACGAAGGCGAGCTCTCGCCCGACGTGCGGCCGCAGGGCGGCCAGCTCGACATTCACGAACACAACGGCCAACGCGCGCTCCAAGCAGCGGACCTGGTCGAGGAATTCCGCGGCATCATCCATGTGGGAGGGCAAGCCTCGCGGGTGCTCGACAAGGACGGTAGGGTGCTTCTCGACGAGCCCGATGACGGCCACGGCACGCGGCCGGAGGTGCAACGGGGCGATCTGCGCCGCATCCTGCTCGATTCCCTGCCTGCCGAGCTGATCCGCTGGGGGCAGCGTCTCTCGAGCGCGGCGTCGATCGGCGGCGGGCGGCACCGGCTCCATTTCACCGATGGATCGAGCATCGACACCGATCTGCTCGTAGGCGCCGATGGCGCATGGTCGAAGGTCCGGCCGCTCCTGTCGGCCGCAACGCCAAGCTATACCGGGACGACCTTCCTGGAGACCTATCTCCACGATGTCGATACCCGACACCAGGCGGCGGCCGCCGCAGTGGGTGCCGGCGCCATGTTCGCGCCGGCGCCAGGCAAGGGCATCTTCGCGCATCGCGAGGTCAACGCGGTGCTTCATGCCTATGTCGCGTTGAACCAACCGGAGGATTGGCTAGGCGATTTCGCCGTCGGGGACAGATTCCTCACTGAATTCAAGGACTGGGCGCCGGCGCTGACATCGCTCATCACCGACAGCGATACGACACCGATCCTGCGCCCGATCCATACGCTGCCGATCGACCATCGTTGGGACCCTGTGCCGGGCGTGACGCTGCTCGGCGACGCGGCCCACCTGATGTCGCCGTTCGCCGGCGAGGGGGCCAATCTTGCGATGTTCGATGGCGCTGAACTGGGCAGGGCCATCGCGGCCCATCCGGACGACATGGAGACCGGGCTGCGCCTGTACGAGTCGGCGTTGTTTCCCCGGAGCGCCGCCGCTGCCGCGGAAGCCGCGCGCAATCTGAGGGTGATGTTCGACGACACCGCACCGCAGAGCCTGCTCGCTCTCTTCGCGGGTGATGCATCCGCGACATGATCGAGGGCCGGGGATGGCCGTCGCTCCACGACATCGCCGGTCCGCAAGAGGACGAGGGCCGTTCGCAAGGATCCTCGGTTCTTGACATTGGAAACGATCATTTCCTATATTGAGGCATGACCAACCGCGCCTCATCAAACGCCCGGCGGCCCATGGGCAGGCCGCGCAGCTTCGACCTCGAGGCGGCTATCGCCCGGGCCGTGCCGGTGTTTCGCGAGCATGGCTACGACGGAGCGTCGATCGACCATCTCAAACAGGCCACAGGTCTGACGGCGGGGAGTCTCTACAAGGCGTTCAAGGACAAGCGGCAGGTCTTCTCGGCCGCGTTTTCCTATTACCTCGAACATCGGCGCCAGCAGTTGGCGCTCAGGCTCGAAGGCGCGTTGAACGGGCGCGAGCGGATCGCCGAAATCCTGCGCTTCTACCTCGAGTCCGCCTCCGGCGCTGAGGGGCGGCGCGGCTGCCTCGTGCTGGCGAGCTTGATCGAGGCGACGACGCTGGACGATCCGCTGCGCGACGCCCTCAGCAAATCCCTGGACGAAAACCGGGCGGCCCTGATCGCGACGCTTCGTGATGGACAGCGCGATGGTTCGATCCGCGGCGATCTTGCGGTCGAGCCCTGTGCGGAGCTGCTGCTCGGCCTGCTGCAGGGCCTTCGTGCGCTCGGAAAGCTGCATGACCCGGCGCACCACGCCGAACTGATCACGACCGCTCTCAAGATGCTCGACTGAATCCCACGAGGAGCACCATGCCCGCACATGCCCGCACCACGTCGTCAACGGACGACCATTCCTTCCGCCATACCTTCGAAACGGTCGACGGGGTGCGCCTGCACTACGTGACCACCGGACCGGAGGACGCGCCGCCGCTTGTCCTGCTCGCCGGCTATCCCGAAAGCTGGTTCGCATGGCGCAAGGTGATGCCGCTGCTCGCGGGTCGCTTCCGGCTCATCGCCCTTGACCTTCCTGGCCAAGGCGATTCGGACAAGCCACTCGATGGTTACGACACCGGAACGGTTGCGCGCCGCATCCACGGCTTGCTCGAACGGATCGGCGTCTCCCGTTATGGACTGGCCGCCCATGACATCGGCGCGTGGGTCGCTCTGCCTTATGCCCTGATGTTCCCTCGGGAGGTCGACCGTCTGGCTCTTCTCGATGCCGGCATCCCGGGCGTCACGCTACCGGACATGCTGCCGGCGGCACCCGATCGCGCCTGGAAGACCTGGCACTTCGCCTTCCATGCCGTGGCCGATCTGCCCGAGGCGTTGATCGCCGGCCGCGAGCGCGTGTATCTGGACTGGTTCCTGCGCCGCAAGGCGGCCAGCCCGTGGAGCTTCAGCGATGCCGATCTCGACGAGTATGTCCGCATCTTCAGCATGCCTGGCGCGCTGCGGGCAGGGCTTGCCTTCTATCGCGCCGTCGCGCGTTCCGCCGAGCAGAACCGTGCCCTGATCCGCGACGCCAAGCTGACCATGCCGGTCCTGGCCGTCAGCGCGGACCAAGGTTCGATCCCCGACATGGCCGGCCCGTTGCGCGCTTTCGCCGACGACCTGCGCGCTGAGACCGTCGACAGGAGCGGACACTTCATCCCGGAGGAACAGCCAGAGGCGCTCGCGAGGATGTTCGACGACTTCTTCGCGCAGCGATGACGCCGCGTTGGACAGGTAGGAGCGCTTGTCGGCGGGCGGAACGAGGAGCGGCGCAACGCGCGAAACACGGATCGGCTACCGTATCGACCTGATCCCGGTCGTAGCGCTTGCCGGGCAGCAGGCGTCCGTACTGCTCGCGATCGCCATGGAAGAGGGCCAGCGTCGATGGGATCGCACGGGAAAGCCGACGTGACGCCAGGGGTATGTCGGCCATGCGTTTGATGTGACTGTGGGACTGATTACGAGGAATGCGGGAATGGGGCGAACGGTGGCGGCGTGCGCAATGTCGATTCGCAAAGGGCTGATCGGAGGCCGCGGCTTCACCGTCGCGATCTCCTTTTTGCTGCTTGCGCCCTTGCTGGCCTCAGCCGCCGACAAAACAGCGGCTATCGCGCCTGGCGAGCTCTGGCACGACCGCCAGGGTGAGGTGATCAACGCCCATGGCGCCGGGATGCTCAAGGCGCCCGACGGCAGTTATTACTGGTTTGGCGAATACAAGACCGCGGGCAAGGGCGGCAACGCGGCGCATGTCGGCGTATCGGTCTATCAGTCCAGCGACCTGCTGCACTGGGATGCGCGTGGCATCGCGTTGCCGGTGGCGACGGATCCCGCGTCGGACATTGCCGACGGCGCCATCATCGAGCGTCCCAAAGTGTTGCATAACGCGGCCACCGGCCAGTACGTGATGTGGTTCCATCTGGAACGGGCAGGGCATGGCTACAAGGATGCCCGCGTGGGCGTGGCGGTCGCCGAAGCGCCGGCCGGGCCGTACCGCTACCTGCGCTCGTTCCAGCCCGACGGCCAGCAGTCGCGCGACATGACGCTGTTCCAGGACGACGACGGCACGGCCTATCTGTTCTACAGCTCCGAAGGCAACGCCACCATGCACGTGACGCGCCTGACGGCCGATTACCTGGATACCGAGCGGGACTACCAGCGCATCTTCGTGGACCAGTGGCTGGAGGCGCCGGCGATCTTCAAGCATGCCGGGCGCTACTTCTTCATGGGCTCGGAGTGCACGGGCTGGAAGCCCAACACCGCGCACGGCGCCAGCGCGGCGGCGCCGATGGGGCCGTGGACCGAATTCGGCAATCCCGCGCAAGGCGAAGATGCCGCGCTCACCTTCCACAGCCAGAGTGCCTACATCCTGCCCATGCCGGGCCAGCCGGATCGTTTCATCTACATGGGCGATCGCTGGAACCCCGGGAACGCCATCGATGGACGCTATGTCTGGCTGCCGCTGCGACTCGAAGGCGATGGCTTCCACATCGATTGGCATGCGCGCTGGTCGTTGGACGGAACGCGGCAGAAGCGCGTTCAAGCGCGCTAGGCCGGTTCCTGCAGGAAGGGAGGGCGCACGCGCCGGTCTGGATGGGCCGATAGCGCAGTGACGCGGCCGATGCGATCGTCGATGGCGACGCGAGGATGCCCCGCTGGCAAGCGACACCGCATGGCGCTACGCTCACCGGGCACAGAGAACGCGATCAACGACCTGGCGAGGCTGCTCACGATGATCTACGGCCTGATTGCACTGCGCGGCCCGCTGCTGGAGACCTCCAGCAGCGAGCGCAATGCGCTCGGCAGCTGGAGGCCAAGTTCGCCGATCTCGCGGCCGGCGTGCTGCCCAAATCGCAGGCCGATCACGTGATGCAGTTATGTCGGTCGCTGCCCGTGCTGAAGGATGCCGGCGACGTGCTGAGGGCCGGTACCCGAGCGAGCTGAGCGGAGCTGGCTGGCGGAGCCGACACGCAGTCTGTGATCAGAGGTGCTGACCGTCCAGTTGGGGGGGGGGGCGCTGCCGCCTGTGGCTGCTCGACGCGCATCCGATGCTCAATTGATCGAGATCACCACCTTGCCGAAGTGTGTGCCCGAGGCCAGGTAAGCATAGGCATCGGCGGCGGCGTCGAACGGAAACACCCGATCGATCACCGGTTCGATGCGTGCCTGACGCACCGCCTGCACGGCTTGCGCCAGATCGCGGGTGGAACCGGTCTGGCTGCCCAGGATGTTCAGCGTTTTCACCATCACCGGCAACACGGGCATGCTGACCTCCATCCCTCCGATAAAGCCCACCACGTAAACGGTACCGCCGATCCGCGCGGCATTGATCGACCTTGCGAACGTGGTGCCACCCACTGTTTCGACCACCAGGTCCGCTCCCTGGCCGTCGGTCGCTTCGAGCACGGCGTCGTCCCACGCCGGGGTCGTGGTGTAGTTGATGAGCACGTCGGCGCCGAGCCGCTGTGCCCGCTCCAGCTTTTCATTCGAGGATGAGGACAGGATCACCCGCGCGCCCGCCGCCTTGGCGAACTGCAAGGCGAACAGGCTCACGCCACCGGTACCGAGCAAGGCCACGGTGGACGCCGGGCCGGTGCGGCTCTTGAAAATTGCGTTCCACGCGGTGGTGGCCGCGATCGGCAAGGTGACCGCCTGGGTGTAGGGCATGCCGTCCGGGATGCGGACCAGCGCGCTGGCTGGCACGACGGCATACTCGGCGAGCGAACCGGGCATGGTGACGCCACGAATGCGCCGCGTGGTCGCTTCGCTCGGCAGGCCCGCCGACCAGTCGACGATCAACCCCGACATCACGCGATCTCCGATCGTCCAGCCGCGGACGGACGCGCCCATCTCGACGATCTCGCCTGCGCCATCCGTGCCGAGGACAAAGGGCGGCGTGGTATCGCCCAGCCGTCCTCGCGCCACCATCAGATCCAGATAGTTCAGACCGGCCGCATGCAGCCGGATCAGCACCTCGTCCGCCGCCGGGCGCGGCACCGGTGCCTGGCCCAGGGAAAGTTGCCAGGCTTCTCCAGACGCTAGTTGGAAGGCGCGCATGTCGGGTTGCTCCGCGTGGTGATCGAGGACGTGCACGTTATGCCTGTAGAACTCCTATAATCGATCCGAAAAACACAACATCCTTGCGCCTGGTGCACGAATGAACAGCGTGGAAGCGGACGAAATCGGCGCCTTGCTCGCCGTGCTCGAAACGGGAAGCTTCACGGCCGCGGGGCGGCGGCTCGGTCGCGACAGTTCGGTCATCTCGCGGCGTCTGAAGAAGCTGGAAACGCGCCTCGGCACGCGGCTCGTCGAACGTTCGACGCGCCGCCTTTCCCCCACCGATGCCGGCACGCGCCTGCGCGAGCGTGTGCAGGAGGCGATGCAACTGATACGCAGCGGTGAGGAAGAAGCGCGTCAGTTGAGTGCGGCGCCAATCGGATTGCTGCGTATCACCCTGCCGGCGGGTTTCGGCCGTCGCTGGATCGCGCCGAAACTGCCCGAGTTTCTCGCGTGTTATCCGGCGCTTGAAGTGGAAGCGGACTTCACTGACCGCTTTGTCGATCTGATTGCCGAGCGTTTCGACGTGGGCGTGCGCATCGGCAGGCTGGACGACAATCGGCTTGTCGCACGGCACGTGGCCAGCATGCGCCGGCTGCTATGCGCATCGCCGGCCTATCTGCAGTCGCATCCGCCGATCCGTCATCCGCGCGACCTGCTTGCGCATGCGTGCATCGGGTTCACGCCGATGGCGTCGCATCCGGTGTGGCATCTGTGCCGGCAAGGGAAACGACACGCGGTGCGTATCCGCTCACGGTTTGCAACCAACGACATCGATGCGACGATGCACGCGGCGCTGCAAGGCGCTGGCGTGGCATATTGCGCAGACTGGGTCGTCGCCAACGCGCTGCATGAAGAACGTCTGGTCGAAGTGCTGCCGTCCTGGGAGGTGCAGGGCGAGGAGACCATGTACGTGGTCAGGGCTTCGGCCCAGCACACCCCCGCGAAGGTACGCGCGTTTACCGACTGGATGGTACGGACGTTCGAACATCCGTCGTGGACGACAGCGACGCACTTGTGTCGCTGACCCGATCGGCGACGCGCCGGCGAAGGATTTGGCGCGGTTGGACAACTGCGTGTCTCTTGCGTGCGCTTCCGCTTGAACGACAGCGACTGGCGTCGTTGCGACCTATGCGTCATCGTCGAAGGACACTGTCGTGTCGTCCGACTCATTGGGCTTGGTGAGCCGTCAATCGCTGGAGTCACGCCTCCCAGCGCAGGTCGCCGATGTAGCGCGACGCCATCGCCCCTGCGTCGTCCAGCGCAAAAAGATGCAGCCACCGATTGTCGAACAGCGCGCGAACCTGCGGGTGACGTTCGAGGATGTCGGTGATCGCGTCGGCCGGTGCCTCGATCAGCACGGACAGCCGCAGCGGTTCGTGGATCAGCCGTTCGCCGTCGTGCACCGACTGCCACGGCAATCCGCCGCGCAGCAGGCCGCTATTGCCCTCGACCACACCGATGCCGCCGGTGACGTTATGCAGCAGCTTGTTGCCCGCGCCGAAGACCTCGGGCGCCACCGTCGATCCGTAGTACTGCAGGCTGATCCAGCTGGCGACCACGACCGGGGCGGTCAGGATCGACTCCAGCACGCCGAAGCCCTCGTCGCGGCGCCAGTCGTAGTCGTGGAGGAAGGCGCGCCCCGCCAGGTCGCGCCCGGCGGTGCGCGACCTGGGCGCGGCGATGAAGGCCTGGCAGCCGGCCAGCGCCCATTCCGGGCGCAGTTCGGCCCAGTCGCGGGCGCGATGCGCGATGTCCTCGCTCCGTTGCGCGCGCGGCAGGCGCAGTGCCCGCTCGCCACGCGCCAGCGCGCCGGCGGCGTGCAGCCAACGTACCGCCTGGTCGATGTCGGCGGCATGCTCGGGCGAGGGATGGTCGGCGCTGTAGAGCGTGACTGCATCGGTCGTGGTGTCGTGTAATGCGGCCAAGAACAGGGTGTCTGCGGGGATCGCGATGCCGCGTTCGGCGAGACCGGCGCGCACCTCGGGGTCATTGAGCAGCGCAGCGAGCAGCCGTGCGTTCACTTCGCCCGAGTAGCCGCCGCAGGCGCCGCAATGCAGGGCGCTGGCGTGCGGATTGTTGACCACGTTGGCGCCGTGGCCGGCGAGCACGACCAGTCGTGCGAAGCCTGTCGTGAGCGACATTGCCTTGAGGATGCTGCTGGCCATGCCCAGTCGCGTGTCGAGGTCGAGGGTGTCGGCCGGGCGCGGTGCGGGATCGTTCGGCGCGTCCTGCCGTTTCAGCGCCAGTCCGTCGCGCAGCAGCTTGCCGACGTAGATCGGGCCGGCGGCTTCGACGAAGGCGAACGAGGAAATGGCGGCCAGCTTGAAGCGGCCCCAGGCGCGCTTGGCACGTGCGGCGATCCGCGCAGCGAGGTCCGATTCGGCCAGCGTCGGCGTCGTCTCGCCGCAGCAGGTGTGCACCCGCGGGGGCAGCAGCACGGGAAGACGCGCCTCGACCACGTCCGAGGCGAACCGCCGATGGCCGATGCCCAGCCCGAAGAAGCCGGCGAATCCGAGTGTCTGGATGCCGGCGTCGAGGCTTTCCAGTGCGCGCCGAAACACTTCCGAGCGCACGTCGATGCAGAAGGCCATCTGCAGCGCCATGCGGGAAGGCGCGGCAGGGACTGAAGCAGGTGCTGCAAGCGTGGTGTCGAGCCGCCGCTGCGCCGCACGTTCGGCCGCCTCCTGCAGAATACTGTCGACGACATCCTCCGATGTCGCCGCAACCGGCGTGGCGTAGGCGGCGATGGCGGATCGCCACTCGGACGCGATCGCCGCACCGAACTTGCCCAACAGCGCGGCGTCCCAGCTGATGCGGATGGCCAGCAGGTCGGTGACGCAGGCATCGGTTCCGCCGCTCAGCTCCGCTTGCCAGAGCCGATACCGGGCGACCTGGCTCCAGCCGCCCAGCGTGGTCAGCAGTCGGTGGAAATAGCCGTCCAGGGCGTCGGGCGAGAGGCCGAGGCGCGCGACTCCCTCGACGATCGCGTCCTCGGCAGTCGCTGGCGCGTCCGCCACCTGCTGTGCGAATCGGGTGAGCCCTGCGATTTCCGGCGTCAGATCGTGGGTCGCGACGAGTCGCCACGCGCTGTAGGCGCTGCCGGAGTGCCCTGCGATCCACAGTGCCTGTCCCTGGTCGAAATAGGCGGCGGCCCAGTGCCCGATGCGCTCGTTGACGATGCCCGGCCAGTCGACTGCCGCCGCGTCGCGCGCCAGATCGGCGACGGTCGGGATCGCCTGCGGGCCGGGACGCTCGCACGCGATGGCATGCTTGAGCGCGGACACCGTCGGCGGGCGCAGCGCTGCCGGCGCGTTGTGGAAAGCCGCCTGCAGATCCGCCGCGGCGATTTCGCCGGACTGCAGCCGTTCCGCATACCAGGAGCGCGGCATGGTGAGGGCGATGCCGGCGGCATTGCGCAGCCGCGCCGCGGCCGTGGCCAGTGGTTCGCCGGCCTGGCCGAGGAAGGGATTGACCGCCACGCTCGAGGCGAGCGGCCACAGCGGAGGAATGGCGCGTGCCGCGCGCTCGGCGGCGGCGATGATTGCAGCGTGGGACAGGGGCGGTGCGTCGGTCGCGGTCATCAGCATGGAGGTGTCCTGGCGATTGGGGGTCACGGCGTCTTGCGCACAGACCAGCCGCCGAGCAGGCGGTCGATGGCGGCGTTGACGTACAGGCCGTTGGAGAGATGCACGCGCAGTCCGGCGGCGGCCGGGTGCGCGGCCCAGAGCGGGAACAGCGCCTGCGCCACCGCCACCAGGCCGAAGCTCAGAACGGCCAGCGCCATCAGCGTCCACTCCAGCCGGCCCGGTGCCGGTGTGGCGGGCAGCACGCCGGCGGTCAGCCATTCGGCGGCGGTCTGCAGCGCGAAGTAGCCCACCGCGGCGGCGCTGGCGTAGAGCGCGGTCCTGCGGGTAAGCGGGCGCGGCGCGGCATCGGCCAGGCCCTGCGCCAGCAGATAGGCCACGCCGAAGATCAGGATGGCGCCCAGGGCTAGCGCCTGCGGCGACTTGTGCCCGAAGCCGAAGGCGAACCCGAAGGCGGCGCCGATCCCGACGTAGATCGCCAGGGCGATCAGGAAGGCGCGGCCGACCGCCGCTCCGTCGGGGACGGCGACCGGCCCGGGCCGGCGGATGGCCGCGACCTGTTCGACCGCCCCGCCGGAGGCCAGGAACGCATGCGCCTTGTAGAGCGAGTGCGCGACGATGTGCAGCAGCGCCAGCGGGAACAGCGCCAGCCCGCACTGCAGCACCATGAAGCCCATCTGCGCGACCGTCGACCAGGCCAGCGAGGTCTTGACCGCGGGCTGGGTCAGCATCACCAGCGCGCCGAACAGCGCGGTGAACCCGCCCAGCATCGCCAGCACGGCGAGCACGCCAGGAGCGGCGAGCATCAGGTCGGCGAAGCGGATCAGCAGGAAACCGCCGCCGTTGACCACGCCGGCATGCAGCAGCGCCGACACCGGCGTGGGCGCCTCCATCATTTCGGTGAGCCAGCCATGGGTCGGGAACTGCGCCGATTTCAGCACCGCCGCCAGTGCGAGCAGTGCGGCGGCGGCCGTCAGCAGCCAGTCGTGCTGGCCGCTGCGGGCCAGGGCGTTGATGGTGGCGATGTCGGTGGTGCCCAGGCTTCTCCATACCAGCAGCGTTGCGCAGAGCAGGGCGATGGCGCCGATGCTGGAGAACAGGCGCTTCTTGCGCGCGGCACGCCGCGCCGCCACGCGCTGGGGATAGAACAGCAGCAGGCGATTGAGCGCGACGCTGGTCGCGATCCAGGCCACCACGACCTGGACCAGGTTGCCGGCCTGCACCAGCAGCAGCACCGCCGCGAGCGCGACGCACAGCCAGCCGGTGAAATCCCCCTGCCGCGCCTCGCCATCGAGATAGGTCCGGGTGTAGCGCACCACGATCCAGCCGACGAAGGCGACCAGCAGCAGCATCGTGGTGCTCACCGCATCGAGCCGGACCGACAGGCCGATCCCGCTCCATCCGATCAAGTCGCTATCGCCGGCGCCGCGAACGAGCAGCAGCGCCAGCGCGGCGATCGCGACGAGCAGCGCGGCGAGTGCGGCGCCTTCCGCGACCACGGGCAGCAGGCGGGGGCGTCGGCCGCTGCGGACGAAGCCGAACATGGCGGCGACCAGCAGCAGGAACGGTGCGGAGAGCGGTAGCAGATAGAGCGACAAGGCAATCCCCTCGGATCGGGCGCGGTGGCGGGCGGCGCCACGATAGCGATCGGCGGGGACGAACAAAAATTCATTGTTTTAACGGTTTCGTTCGTTATTATCGAACGATGACCGCCCTGAACTACAACCACCTGCGCTACTTCTGGGCCGTCGCCCACGACGGCAACCTGACCCGCACCGCCGAGCGGCTCAACCTCACGCAGTCGGCCTTGTCGGTGCAGATCCGCAAGCTCGAGGAGCGGCTGGGCCATGCGTTGTTCGAGCGGCGCGGCCGCCAGCTGCACCTGACCGAGGCGGGGCAGATCGCGCTCGACCATGCCGACGCGATCTTCGCCACCGGCGACGAACTGCTGGGCACGCTGCGGCAGACAGGCGCGGCGCGGCAGGCGCTGCGGGTCGGCTCGCTGGCCACGCTGTCGCGCAACTTCCAGATGCAGTTCCTGCGTCCGCTGCTCGGCCGTACCGACATCGATCTGATCCTTCGCTCCGGCAGTGCGGGCGAACTGCTGCGGGCGCTCGAGGCGCTCAATCTCGACGTCGTCCTGCTGAACCAGGCGCCGCCCGGCGATGCGCTGACCCCATTCGTCTCCCACCGGCTCGCGCAGCATCCGGTCAGCCTGGTGGGCACGCCGGATCGCTTGGGTCATGCCGCCAGCATTGCCGATCGCCTGCGCAACCACCCTATCATCCTGCCGACGGTCGACAACAGCGTGCGCGCCGGCTTCGACGCCTTGGCCGATCGCCTGGGCGTGCGGCCGCAGATCGTGGCGGAAGTGGAGGACATGGCGATGATGCGCTTGCTGGCCCGCGAAGACCTCGGCCTGGCGGTGCTCCCGCCGATCGTGGTCAAGGACGAGATCGCCGCGGGCGTCCTGGTGGAAGGCGATCAACTGCCGGACATCGTCGAGACCTTCCACGCCGTCACCATGTCGCGGCGTTTCCCGAATCCGCTGGTGCGGCTGCTGCTTCAGCCACCGGGGGCTGAAGTAGATCCACCGTGCCACTCCGCAGCGCCGAGGACCGGAGCCGCCGTCTGATCCGGTGGAGCGGACGTTGTGGACCACGAACACCGCTGAACCGGTCTGCGGCATCGATCCATGACCGTGCGCTGGCGGCGCGTCGTTCCCCCCGCAGCGTCATGCTCGCCCGCGGTTCTTGGACGATGCTCGAGGATGGCAGGCGGAGGCTGCCGATGCCGTAGACGCCACTGACCGAACAGCGATTGGCGCAGCCGCTCGCCGCGACGACGCTCGACGGCGGGGATTGCTGCGAGGTCCGCCTGCGTGGGCCGTCAGCGAGAAGAGGTCCCGCGCGTCGACAGCAGTTCCTGCGCCATCTCCACTGCCTGCTCGCGCGAGGAGGCAAGCAGCATGGGGTAACCCCAGAACTTGCCGAACAGGACCGCGAAGGCCTTGTAGCCGACGCGTTTGGCCGGGTTGGGTTCGATCTGGATCATCGCCAGGACCAGCCTTCGCAGTTCCAGCTTGTGCTTTTTCATCCACAGCGCCGTGCGTTTCTTTTCTTCCGGCGTGTGCTCGTGGTCTTCGCTCGGCGTGCTGTCGCTCAGGATCACGAACGGCTCCCCGCGCCGCAGGTTCGCCTCGAACGCGTCGAAGTCCTTCTGGTGGTCATGCCCGGGTTCCTGGGACAGGTTCATCCAGACCAAGGGGAAGTTCGAACTATTCATGGGCATGGCCAACTCCTTGACGCTTGATGTGCCGCCAGGTGATCGCAATGGCGAACGCACCGGGCAGGGTGATGAAGAGCAGGGCAGAGAGCGCGACATACCAGCCGTCGCGCAGCCCGTCCGCGATTCCTCCGAGGGTATTCAGGACGACGAGCACGCCGCCGAGGACCAGGGCGATTCCTTGCGCCCGGCGGGTTCCGATCAGGGCGAGCAGCACCGTGACGATCCAGCACCCATAGAAGACCGAAAACATCCACAGGATGCCGGGGTCGAACGTGATGGCCGCTGTCGCTCCGTGCGCTCTCACGAAGGTATTGACGTAGAAGAACAACTGGAAGGTCACGAAAAGCACGACACCCGTCGCGGTCGTCAACCAGAACAATGCGACCCTGTTCGGGGCGTGCATGGTCGCGTCTTGGGTAGGGCGTCGTGGGGTGGAGGGCTGAAGTGGCATGGGTGGGTTCTCTGAAATCGATGGCGGGATGACGGCGGGTTCTCAACCGCATGACGCATTGCCTGCGAGCGCATCAATACGTGTAGTCCAGCGTCACCATCACGTTGCGCGGTGCGCCGTAACTCACGGTGTCGAAGTCGCCCTTCTGCAGCGCGTATTTCTTGTCGAAAACGTTGTTGACGTTCACGGCCAGATGGGCCTTCTGCGTGATGGCGTAGCGCGCCAGCAGGGAGGCGAGGGCATAGGAACGCTGTTCCCCGCCCAGTGAACTGGTGCCGGTATTGGGCGCCTCGTAGATGCGGCTTTGCCATTTGACGCCGCCGCCCAGCGTCAACTTGCTCCCCGCACCCGGCAATCGGTAGGTGGTGAAGAGCTGGGCCGTGGTGCGCGGGAGTTGCGAATTCAGGCGGACGCCATCGCCATCTTCCGCGGTGAAGTGCGCGATGCCTGCAGCGATGTTCCAGCCCTGCGCCAACTCGCCTTGCAGGTCCAGCTCGATGCCGCGCGACTTTGTCCCGTCGGCGCCTTTGTAGGCTTGCGCGCCGCCTGGCGTATAGGTCCCGGCGACGCTCTGCGCCGCGTTGTCCAGCGTGGTTTCGAACACGGCGATCGACGCATTCA
This sequence comes from Xanthomonas sp. NCPPB 901, assembly GCF_056725085.1. Lineage (NCBI taxonomy): Bacteria > Pseudomonadati > Pseudomonadota > Gammaproteobacteria > Lysobacterales > Lysobacteraceae > Xanthomonas > Xanthomonas sp. NCPPB 901. Next base: position 2,403,426 of record NZ_CM161511.1, read on the forward strand.
GGCGTCCGTCGAGGTAGTTGCCCTTCAGGCCGAGTTCCTTGGTTTTTCCCTTGGACGGCGTGAGCACGTTGCCCTTGCTGTCCCGGTAATCCGTTTGCGGGTTGAAGATGCCGGTGTAGCTGACGTAGGCCGAGTAGGTCGTATCGAGGTCGTAGATCAAGCCCGCATACGGGGTGAACTCGCCCGTTTTCTTGTAGTGCAGCCTGTTGTTGCCGGCGGTGTCGTCGATGTCGTAGTTGCTGACGCGGCCGCCGACGATGAGGTGCAGTGGATCGGCCAGGGAAAAGCGGGCTGCGCCATAGACACCGCTCTGCTTGATCCGGGTGCCGGTGGGTATCCAGGTCATGGCGGCGAAGTCGGGCCGAGGATAGGGTTGGCTCAGGTCATACACATCGACCGGCATGAAGCCCGCATAGAAGGGCGCGATGTCGCGCTGGCTGGCGGTGCGGCGCGAGCTCGTCGCCCCCAGCACCAGATCGTGCTGGCGGCCCAGCAGTTCGAACGGGCCGCTGGCCATCGCATCGACGGTGTTTTGCCGGCTCCGCCCGTCGGACGCCAGCGCGACCGGATATGCCCCGTTGGGGTAGACGCCCAGTCCCGTGGCGCGATCGGGGCGGCCGACCAGGCCGAGCAGCTCGGCGTCGTAGTCCGTGCGGTACTGGTTCGCGACGGCGCGGAGCGTCCAGCCGTTGCCGAAGCGATGCTCGATCTCGGCAAACCCGGTTTTGAGCGTGGTGTCCCAACGGCTCCAGTCCTGGGAATAGCTGCTGGAGCGCGGGTACTCCGCCTGCGTGCCGTCGCTGAACCACAGCGGCATGCCGCCCCAGGTGGCGCCCTTCGGCGTGATGTCCTGATAGTCGACGCCCACACTCAGCGTCGTGTCCGCGGTCAGATCCGCCTCGATGATGCCGTAGAACGATTTCCTCTGCGGTTTGTAGCGGTCGAGGTACGAATGGCCGTCCTGGTACGTGCCCACCGCGCGCGCGCGGATGCGGCCGTCCTGGGTCAACGGCGTGGAGACGTCGGCCATTCCCCGGTAGGTGTCCCAACTCCCCGCGCCCAGCGAGGCGGACGCCGAGAATTCCGGGGTCGGACGTTTGCGCACAAGATTGATGGCGGCCGAGGGATTGCCGGTGCCGGTCAGCAGGCCGGAGGCGCCGCGCACGACCTCGACACGGTCGTAGAACGCGGTATCGAGCGAACCGATGCCGCTGCCGTTGACGATGTTGCCGACCACCGTGGGAATGCCGTCGTACTGCAGGTTGTTGATCAGAAATCCGCGCGAGTAGAAACTCGTGCGTTCGCTGTCGGACTGATACGACGCGATCCCGGTGGTGTTCTCCAGCACGCCCTGCACCGACGTCAGTTGCTGGTCGTCCATGCGTTGGCGCGTGATCACCGTGACCGACTGCGGCGTGTCCCGCAGCGACAGCGGCAGGCGCGTGGCCGCCGCCGTCTCGCCCGTGGTGTAGGAGCCGGTTCCTTCGGTCGCGGCCGCATCCGTGCGGCGCGTGACCTTGACGGCCGGCAAGGTCTGCGTTTCGTGGGGCGTGTTTTCTCCGGCCTCGTTCGATCGCTGCGCCGACTCGGCGGCGAATGCGTTCTGCGCGCTGACGAGGATGGCCGCCCCCACCGCGACGCCCAGCAGGTTGCGGGACGCGGGCTTGCGTTCATGCAGTGCAGCAGGGAAGGCGCGCCAACCGATTTGCCGCTGGGACGTGCCAGCATCCGTGAAATCGCACATCAAATAATACTCATTAGCGTTTAGACGTGCCATTTAACAACGTGGCGCGCTGGCTCGATGGCGAATCTGGGCCAGATTGTTATTCATTCAGGTCATTCGTCATCGCGCGTCGGCGCTGGCCGTAATGCGCAATATGTTGACCTGATGTCGCAATGTGGTTCTGGCCACTCCTGGCTAGGCTGCGCGTCATCGTGGTTTGCCACCTGTCGGCCGCGCGTGCCTGCTCGGCTGAGCAGGCGCTGCTTCTTATCGAGGACACCCCCCAATGCACTTGCTTTGCTTCCGCGCAATGGCGCGCCGCCACCGGTGGCGCGCGTCCCTGACCTCGTACGCGCAAGGAGGCCGTGCATGAGCGCCTCTCTCTCCCGCGCCAAGCCCATTGCCATCGGCGTCGTCGGCCTGGTCGTGGTCTTCGGCCTGCTTTATGCCTGGCGCGCCACCCGTGGCAGCGGCGCCGACGCCCATGGCATGCCGCCGTTGCCGGTCTCGACGATCCGCGCCCAATCCCGTGCTGTGGCCGACGAGTTGCAGGCCGTCGGCAACGTGCGAGCCGTGCGCGAAGTGCTGCTGGCTCCCGACACCTCGGGCCGCGTGACCGCCATCCATTTCGAAGCCGGCCAGACCGTCAAGGAGGGCGCGGCGTTGGTGCAGCTCTATGACGCTCCCGAACAAGCGGATCGTGCGGCGGCGGCGGCAAAGGCCGATTTCGCCCAGGCGCAACTGCGGCGCTCGCAGGAGTTGGCCCCCACCGGCGCCGAACCGCGCGAGGTGTTCGAACAACACAAAGCGGAGGCCGCCCAGGCCGCGGCGGCAGTGCGACAGTTGGACGCAAGGATCCAGCAGAAGAGCATACGTGCGCCATTCTCCGGCCAGATCGGCATCCGGCGCATCAATCCCGGCCAGTACCTCAACGCCGGCGATGCGATCGCCACGCTGACCCAGCTCGACCCGCTCTACGTGGACTTCACGCTTCCCCAGCAGGACTTGCCGAAGCTGGCGCCGGGCATGGCGGTGCAGGTCAGCGTGGACGCCGCGCCGGACAAGGTGTTCACCGGCAGCATCAGCAGCATCGAGCCGCGCATCGACGGCGAAACCCGCAACGTGGTCGTGCAGGCACTGCTGCCCAACGCCGATCGACTCCTGAAGTCTGGAATGTATGCGACGACCCGGCTGACTTTGCCGATCAAGGCCGACGGCATTGTCTTGCCGCTGACCGCCATCCAGACATCCGCTTCCGGCGACAGCGTGGTGCTGGTGCGCGATGCCAACGCGCAGGGAATCGGCAAGGCGGTCGCCGTGCCGGTCGTCACCGGGCGCCGACTCGGCGAAGACGTCGTCGTGACCCAGGGGGTCAAGGCCGGCGACATCGTGGTGATGGCCGGGCAGAACCGGCTGCCGCCGGGGGCGATGGTGAAGATCAATGCGCCAGCGCCCGCGATGCCGCCTGCGGGCAAGGCGGTCGCCTCCGCCGCTGGCGCACGGTAGAGGACGGCGCCATGCAGTTCACCGACATCTTCATCCGCCGCCCGATCCTCGCACTGGTCGTCAGTCTGCTGATCCTGCTGATGGGCGCCACCGCCGTCTTCCTCCTGCCGGTCCGGCAGTACCCCTACCTGGAGAACGCCACCATCACGGTCAGCACGTCGCTTCCGGGCGCGACCCAGGACGTGATGCAGGGATTCGTCACCACGCCGATCGCGCAATCCATCGCCACGGCCAGCGGCATCGAATACCTCAGTTCGACCACCAAGCAGGGCAAGAGCGAGATCAAGGCGCGTCTGGTGCTCAACGCCAACGCCGATCGCACGATGACCGAAGTGCTCGCCAAGGTGCAGCAGGTCAAGTACCAGTTGCCGGCGGGCGTCACCGATCCGGTCATCAGCAAGTCCACCGAGGGCGGAACGGCGGTGCAGTACATCGCCTTCTACAGCAAGACGCTCTCGGTCCCGCAGGTGACGGATTTCGCGTCCCGGGTGGCGCAGCCGCTGTTCACCAGCATTCCCGGGGTGGCCTCGGCCGACGTCTTCGGCGGGCAGTCGCTGGCCATGCGCATCTGGATCGATCCGGTCCGCTTGGCCGCGCATGGGCTGTCGGCCGGCGAGATTTCGGCCGCGCTGCGCGCCAACAATGTGCAGGCCGCGCCGGGCCAACTGAAGAGTTCGCTGACCATCACCAACATCAGCGCGGCTACCGACCTGCGCGGCGTGGAGGACTTCCGCCAGATGGTCGTCAAGTCCAGTCCCGGCGGCGGCGTGGTGCGGCTGTCGGATGTCGCCACCGTCGAGGTCGGAGGCCAGAACTACAACAACCTGTCGTTCGCGACCGGCGTGCCTGCGATCTTCGTCGCCATCCAACCCACGCCCGATGGCAACCCCCTGGAGATCGTCAAGCAGGCCAACGCATTGCTGCCCAAGATTCGCGCGATGGCGCCGCCGGGGTTGACCGTCGCGCCGAATTACGACGTGGCGCGCTTCGTCAATGCCTCCATCGAGGAGGTGAAGCACACGCTGATCGAAGCGATCGTGATCGTCATCGTGGTGATCTTCCTGTTCCTCGGCACCTTCCGCGCGGTGATCATTCCGGTGGTCACCATTCCGCTGTCGCTGATCGGCACGGCGGCGCTGATGCTGGCCTGCGGCTTCTCGATCAATCTGCTGACCCTGTTGGCGATGGTGCTGGCGATCGGCCTGGTGGTGGACGATGCCATCGTCGTGGTGGAGAACATCCATCGCCACATCGAGGAGGGGTTGACGCCGGTGCGCGCGGCATTGCTCGGCGCCCGCGAGATCGTCGGGCCGGTGATCGCCATGACCATCACGCTCGCGGCGGTGTATGCGCCCATCGGCATGATGGGGGGGCTGACCGGCGCGCTGTTCAAGGAATTCGCCTTCACCCTGGCCGGTTCGGTCATCGTCTCTGGGATCGTCGCCTTGACGCTCTCGCCGGTGATGAGTTCGATGCTGCTCAGTTCCAAGCAGGGCGAAGGGCGGCTGGCGAAGCGGATCGAACACGCCATGGAGGGCTTGACCGCGTTCTATGGACGCCTGCTGGCCCACACGCTGGCCGCGCGCGGCGCGGTCCTGCTGGTCGGCGCGGTCGTGCTGGCGGCGATCGTGGTGTTGTTCGCCGGTACCCGCCACGAGCTGGCGCCGACCGAAGACCAGGGCGTGGTCATTGTCGTCACCAAGGCGCCGCAGTATGCAGGCGTCGGTTACACCGCGCGCTACGCCCAGCAGATCGAGACGCTGTTCGAGTCGATTCACGAGTTCGACAGCAGCTTCATGAACATCGGCGACTATGCCGGCGGCCAGAACATGATGGTCGGCGGCGCGATCCTCAAGGACTGGTCGCAACGCACGCGATCGGCCGCCGACATCCAAGGCCAGATCCAGGCCGCCGGCGGCGCCATCGACGGCGAGACGCTGACCGCCGTGCAGCTACCGCCGTTGCCCGGCTCCAGCGGCGGGCTGCCGGTGCAGATGGTGCTGCGCTCGCCCGATGACTTCAAGGCGCTGTACGAGACCGGCGAGAAGATCAAGACCGCGGCGTATGCCAGTGGCCTGTTCCTCTATGTGCAGAACGACCTGTCCTTCGACAGCCCGCAGGCGCACGTCACGATCGACAATGCGAAGGCCAGCGAAATGGGCGTGAGCATGCAGTCGATCGCCGACACCTTGGCCGTGCTGGTCGGCGAAAACTACGTCAACCGCTTCAACTTCCACGACCGCTCCTACGACGTGATCCCGCAGGTGCGCGGCAGCGAACGCATGACCCCGGAGGATCTCGGGCGTTTCTACGTCAAGACGACCTCCGGCGCGCTGGTGCCGCTGTCGACCGTCACCCGCGTCGAGATGCGTCCGCAGGCCAACCAGCTCACCCAGTTCGGCCAGATGAATTCGGCCACGCTGGAAATGCTGCCGGCCCCCGGCGTGAGCATGGGCGAGGCGGTCGCCTTCCTGCAGTCGCAGCCGCTGCCCCCCGGCACCAGCGTGGACTGGCTCAGCGACAGCCGCCAGTTCGTACAGGAAGGCAATCGCCTGCTGGTGTCGTTCTGCTTCGCCCTGGTGGTCATCTTCCTGGTGCTGGCGGCGCAGTTCGAGAGCCTGCGTGATCCGCTGGTGATCCTGGTGACGGTGCCGCTGGCGGTCTGCGGCGCGCTGGTGCCGCTGTGGCTCGGCTACGCGACGCTCAACATCTACACCCAGATCGGACTGGTCACCTTGATCGGGCTGATCTCCAAGCATGGCATCCTGATGGTCACGTTCGCCAACCATATCCAGCACCACGACAACCTGAGCCGCATCGAGGCGATCGAGAAAGCGGCGGCGGTACGCATGCGCCCGGTGTTGATGACCACGGCGGCGATGGTCGCGGGGCTGGTGCCCTTGCTGTTCGCGGACGGCGCGGGCTCGGCCAGCCGCTTCTCCATCGGCATCGTGGTGGTGATGGGCATGCTGGTCGGCACCTTCTTCACGCTGTTCGTGCTGCCCACCATCTACAGCTTCATCGCCAAGGATCACCGCGCAGCGGCGGAAAGTCCGCGCGCCCGCGAACTCGCGACCGCGGAGGCTCCCGATGTCGCGCTCTGAACGGATCTTTCGCATGCCGACTGCCTCGCGTGCAACCACGCGACTTCCTGGCCGCGCGATGTTGATGGCGGTCGTCGCTGCCGGTGTCACCGCTGGCTGCGCCAGTGGTCCTGATTACCGTCCGCCGGTCACGCCGCACACCGCTGCAGGCGCCTTCGTCAGCCAGCCGGCCGATATGGACGCCGCCGCGTCGCCACCGCCGGACTGGTGGCGGCTGTACAAGGATCCCGCGCTCGATACGTTGGTGCAGGAAGCCCTGTCGGCCAATTCCGATCTGCGGGTCAGCCTCGCCAACCTCGACCGTGCAAGGGCCGTCTACAGGGAAGCCCGTGGCGGCCTGTTCCCCTCGACCGAGGTGTCGGCTGGCGCACGCTACGGCCGCGACCAGACCACATGGACGGGAGCCGGCCGGGCACCCACGCAATGGAGCGAGAGCGGCGGACTCGACGTCGCCTACGAAGTCGACCTGTTCGGCCGGGTCAGACGCGACATCGAGGCCGCACGCGACGACACCGATGCGGTCGCGGCCGCGCATGATGCCGCCAAGGTCGTTGTCGTCGCCGAGACGACGAGAGCCTATGTGGACGCCTGCACCTATGGCGAGTCCATCGACGTCGCGCGCTCGTCCATTGCGCTGGCCCAGCACAGCCTGGAACTGGTCAGCCGTCAGGAACACGCCGGCGCGGCGTCGCATCTGGACGTGGAGCGTGCCGGCGTCACGTTGGCGCAGGCCCGGGCGATCTTGCCGCCGTTGCAGGGGCAGCGGGAGGCGGCATTGTTCGAGCTGGCCGCGCTGCTGGGCCGCACGCCCTCGCACGTGCCCGACGCCGCGCGTACCTGCAACAGGGCGCCGGAGATGGCGCAGGCACTGCCGATCGGCGATGGCGCCGCGCTTTTGCGTCGCCGCCCGGACGTGCGCCAGGCCGAGCGGCAACTGGCCGCCGATACGGCACGGATTGGCGTGGCGGTGGCCGACCTCTATCCGCGCGTCACGCTGGGGGCGTCGGGTAGCTACCTGCGCAACGATTTTCTGAGGAGCAATCGTACCTGGTCGTTCTCGTTGGGACCGCTGATCTCCTGGAGCTTTCCCAACACGATGGTCGCACGCAGCCGCATCGCGCAGGCCAAGGCGCAAGCCGACGGCGCGTTGGCCGGCTTCGACGGGACAGTGTTGAACGCGCTGAAGGAGTCCGAGCAATCGTTGAGCGCCTACGGTGCCGCGATGCAGCAGCGCGAGGCGCTGATCGAAGCGCGTGACCGGGCCGAGAACGCCTTCCGGTTGGCGGATCAGCGCTATCGCGCCGGCTCGATCAGCTATCTCGACGTGCTCGTAGCGCAGAGCAGCCTGATCGACGCGAGGTTGCAAGTGACCACTGCCGACCAGCGCGTGGGTTCCGCACGCGTCAGCGTGTTCAAGGCGCTGGGTGGAGGATGGGAGCAGCCTGCGACACGGTAGCACCTGTGCGTACCGGCGCGCTGGCCTCCCGTCATCGCGCTTCTCCCGAGTTACCCACGCCACGCCGCTCCGCGTTTTCGAATGTCGGAGATCTGGCACAGCAAAGGAAGATGGAATGGAGCCCTGCGATGAAACGCCCCGGATCGTGGATCTGATTGCATCCTTCGGACGCAAGACGCCGCAGTCGGGCAACCACAAGGCGAAGCCTACGGCGGCGGCCGATGCCGACGCCGGATCGCCGGTGGCGGCGCAGGAACGGCGCCTGATCGCGCACAAGCTGCGACCGACGCCCGCGCGTGCCGATGTCTTGCGCGCCTTGGAGCAGGCGGCGCCGAGTTGTCTCGATGCCAGCCGGGTGTACCGCCTCCTGAGCGGTGGGCGCGATCGCCTTACGCCGGGATCGGTGTATCGCGCGCTGCACGATCTGTGGGGCGCCGGCTTGCTGGTTCGCACGGAAGGCACGCGCGGGCGTGCGTTCTACGCGATCAAGCCCGACCTGCTGACCGCGCGCCACGACACGCTGCGCTGTCGTTGTGGCGCGCGACTGGTGTTCATCGAAGACCCCGTGTTGCGTGCGCACCTGCGGTCGCTTGCCGGGAAGGAGGGCTTCGTGCTCGACGCCGAGACGGTCTTCACCATCACCACCACGTGTGCGCGGTGCGGGCAACTCCGCACTGCGGCGCATGGGGTGGCAGAGGACGATCGAAGGTCACCAACCAGGCGGGCCTGATCCGATCAATGCGAGATGTCGTTGGGCAGCACGATGCCGGGCACGGGAGCAAGCTCGGCGCCGTTCCTGCGGTCGGAAAGATAGCGTGCCGGCGGCTTGCCGACGGCCTTGCGGAACATGGTGACGAACCCGCTGGCGTTTTCGTATCCCAGTTCCAACGCCACCGTCTGCACGCTGTCCCCCTTGGTCAAGCGCTGAAGCGCCAGGATGACGTGCAGTTGCCGGCGCCAGCGCCCGAAGCTCATGCCGATTTCGTGCAGCAGCAGGCGGCTCATGCTGCGCTCGCTCATGCCGATGCGGGTCGCCCAAACGGCCTTCGAGGTCTTGTCCGTTGGGTCGGCCAGCAGCAGTTCCGCGAGGCGGCGCAATCGGGCGTCGCGCGGCATGGGCAGATGCAGGTCCTCGACCGGCGCTTCCACCAGCTCGTCGAGCAAGGCGGCAATCAGCCGATCTTCCCGCCCTCCCAGCGGGTACAAGGCAGGAAAGCCGGCCACCTTCAGCAGCAGCTCGCGCAGCAGGGGCGATACCGCAATGGTGCAGCAGGCTGTCGGAAGATCGGCGGCGGCGGCGGGATCGACGAACAGGCAATGGCACTCGGTTTCGCCCGACCCGCGTGCCGCGTGGGGCAGGTCGCCGGGAATCCAGATGGCGCACTGCGGCGGCACGATCCAGACGCCGTCTTCGATTTCGCAATTCAGGACACCGCGAACGGAGTAGATCAGCTGCGCCTTGTGGTGCCGATGCCGGGCATTTTCCCAGTCCTTTGTCACCGAGGTGGCACTCAGGGCGACGACGGGGCGCGGAACGTTGTCGACGTCCAGGGGCTCAATGATTTCGGTGATGGCAACGCTCGACATGGTGCGCTGGGACTGGTGCCGCCGTGGGGGGCTGTCTGTTTTGAATAATACTATTAGAAAATTTTTCTGATTGCATCCGACCGTTGTGCGGTTTGTTGACGTCATGGCGCTGCAGGATCACGGCTTGCGGGGGATGTCGCGCGGATCGCATAGACGCCCTGCCTCGATGGCGGGGGCGCCGCCTGTTTTCGTGTCGGCTGCGCGGTGGAAACGGGCAGGGGCGCGCGGCGGTTCTTGCGCGGGCTGTGCGCTGCATCGGATCGCAGGCATCCAATGGCGATGCCCGTTGGGATGTGGGGATCCGTGAACACGGCATCCGATGGGCTGAGGCGGATGCGCCAGGCCCTGATGCGCCGGTTGCCAGAAGACGCAGTGGCCGTTTTGCGTAACACCTCGCTTGGCAACGAAGCGGTTTCGCGGCTGGAGGACCTCGTCTCGCGCGATCGACTGGACCCGTTGGAGGCCGCTGGTCGCTGGTCGCGAATCCAAGGCCTAACCTTGGGACGACGCGGACCACCGGCCCGAAGACCGAAATGCGCGGTGATGCGGTGTCGCGCATTGAAAAGATGGAGACGTTTCGCGCAGTATCCGAGGGCTGATCGTGACCACGACGGTGAACGCGACCGATCTGCCTCGGGGCTGCGGCAGTTGGTTTTCTGGATGAGGTCGTCCCGGATGCAACATGGATCGACAGGCACAGGTGCGAAGACAGTGATCGACAAGCATGCTTCTTGGAATCCTGCCGCGCAGAAGCGCCTGTCGCTGCGTCCGCGCCAGGCGTCCGACGCCGACGCGTTGTTCCCGACGATGTCCGATCCGGCCAGCATGCGCTGGTGGTCGCGCGCTCCGTTCGCGCGTGTCGAAGAGCTGCGCGATGCCTTCGCCGCCGATGGGCATGCGAACTGGCGTGCTTGGGCGATCGTGCCGGCGGGCCAGGCCCGCGCGATCGGGTTCGTGGCGGCCGGGCAGAGGCGCGAAGGCGTGGCCGAAATCGGCTACCTGCTCGCACGCGAGGCGCAGGGGCGCGGGTATGCGCGCGAAGCGGTCGCCTTGTTGATCGAGCAGTTGTTCGCCGAGGGACAGCGGCGCCTCTTCGCCGATACCGATCCGGACAACCGGCCCTCCATCGCATTGCTCACGGCGCTCGGCTTCCGCCTGGAGGGCCGCTTGCGGGCCGAATGGCGTACCCACATCGGTCTCCGCGATGCGCTCATCTATGGGCTGCTGGCCGAGGAGTGGAGCGCTGGAACGGCTGGGTAGCCGGGGCATGGCGTGCGCCCACACGAGGACGCCGAAGCCAAGCGCTGTTCCTCGACCAACCATCCACGGTCGGCACTCACCCGTACCGCAGGCCGCTCATCGCGCATATTCCAGGTGGATCAGCGGATACGGCTTGCCCTGGTCGTCGAACGGGGAACGGCCTGTGCGCCTGAAGCCCATCCTTTCGTAGAAGCCGACGGCCTGGTGGTTCTGTTCGTTGACGTCGGTCGTCATGCGCGGATGCAGCGCCAGCCCGTGGCGCACGAGCGCCGCCCCCACGCCGGTCCCGCGATACGCGGGGTCGACGAACAGCGCCTGCAGATGCCCATCGTCGATCAGCATGAACGCCAGCGGATGGTCGCGCGCATCCACGGCGAACCAGAGCGGGGCCTGCGGAAGAAACCCGCGCACCAGTGCCTCGATCGCCAGGCGATCCGGCGGCGACAGGAAGTCGTGGGTCGCCGCGACCGCGTCGCGCCAGATCTGCAGTGCGCGATCTCCCTCATCGGGGCGGGAGCGTCTTATCCCGAGCGTGGTGGTCTTGCATTTCATCATGTCGGTAGAACCTCTCGAAGGGGTGCAGCGCTGCGCTCTCGCAGCGCAGTTGCCATCCATGCGGATCGTGAAATCGACACGGCGGACAGCGCAAATTCTAAAGTCGTCCGGGATGGGCTAGCCTTTCGGGAAACAGGAGAACGCGATGACTGGATCGACGCCGCTCGGCTTCATCGGACTCGGCACGATGGGGCTGCCGATGGCCACCACGCTGGCGCGTGCGGGGATGCCGCTGATCGTCTGGAACCGCTCCGCAGCACGTTGCACGCCGTTGCTGGCGCTCGGTGCGACGGCCATGCCTGGCGCCGCCGATGTCTTCGCGCATGCCGAAACCGTCGTCCTGATGCTCGCGGACGAGGCCGCGACGGACGCGGTTCTCGCGCGCGCATCGCCGGATTTTGCGCCGCGTGTCGCCGGCCGCAGGATCGTGGCGATGGGCACGATGCGCCCGGCCTACTCGCTGGCGCTGGCGCAGGCGATCCAGGACGCAGGCGGGCGTTATGTGGAGGCGCCGGTCTCGGGCTCGCGCCGGCCTGCGGAGGACGGCGCGCTTGTCGGGATGCTGGCGGGCGCACCGGACGACGTTGCCGCAGTCAGGCCGCTGCTCGCGCCCATGTGCCGGACGATGTTCGATTGCGGTCCGGCTCCGAACGCATTGCGGATGAAGCTGGCGATCAATGTGTTTCTGATCACCATGGTGACCGGCCTCGCCGAGGCGACGCATTTTGCCGCGCGCCACGGCCTCGATCTGGACCGGTTTGCGGCGATCCTCGATGCCGGCCCGATGGCGAGCGAGGTATCGCGGATCAAGGCCGCCAAAGCCAGGGATCGGGACTTCGCGCGGCAGGCGGGCATCTCGGACGTGCTGAAGAACAGCCGCCTGATCGTCGACGCGGCCCGCGAGGCGGCCATCGCGTCGCCGCAGATGGATGCTTGCCTCGCCCTCTATGCGGAGACGCAGGCCTTGGGGCTTGGCGACGACGACATGATCGCGGTCGTTCGCGCAATCGAGGCGCGGACCGCCGCACTGTCGAGCGTCGAGCGCGTCGGCGCCGGGCAGTGACGCGAGAAGGCGGCGGGACTGGCGTGGAAGCCCAACTGCGCGATGGCGGCGGCGTGCCGCCTCCGAAGCCCGGGACGCAGGCGAGAGCGCACTGGCGCCTGGGGCAGGGCGCGCGTACTCCCGTCGCGCTGCTCTACCTGCATGGGGTTTCGGCAAGTCCCGGCGAAGCCGGCGGCTGCCTGAGCGCATGGCCGACGCGCTGGCGGCCAATCTGTACGTGCTTCGCTGGCCAGGCCATGGCGAGGCCGCACCCGATGCGATACGCGGGCTGAGCAGCGCGCGCCTGGAGGCCTCCGCATGCGCGGCGCTCGACCAGGTCCGCACGATGGGGGATCGGGTGGGCATCGTCGGAAGCTCGCTCGGTGCCACCTTGGCGCTCTGGCTGGCGGCGGTGCGGCCCGCCGAGGTTGCCGTCGTCGTGGCGTGGTCGCCGGGCATCCAGGCTGCCGACCCGGCGCTGCTGGATCGACATTGCGCCGCGCACGCGCCCTGGGTCGACGGCCGGCAACGTACGCCGGCCGTCCAGGCGTATTGGTCCAGTGCGATTCATCCCGAGGGCTTCCGTACGCTGCGCGAGACGTTCCGCAAGTACGCCGCCGAACCGCCCTGGCCGCGCGTCGGCTGTCCGGTGTTCCTGGGTTACTGCCGCGGCCTGGAGGGCGCAGAAGACCGGACTGTGTCCGTGCCGGCGATGCTGGCCATGTTCGCGTCGCTGGGGACGCCGCCGGGGCGCAAACGCGTGCAGGCGTTCGCCACGGGGCGCATGCCATCGGTTCGCCGCACCGAACGCCGCTGGCGGGCTTGGTGGCCGACCGTTCCGTGGCGTTCTTGCGCGATGCGCTCGCCGATGTCGAGCGGCCTGGCGCCGGATAGGCCAGCGGATGGGCCGCGGCGACGGTCGGATCGCGGGGCGCGCGGCCGTATCGCCGCGATCGGCCGCACGTTGTCTTCGTGATGGTGTTTGTCAACCGCTTCCCGTCCCGGACCACGTACCTTGATCCAGCCTGAGACGCAGGCGGAACTCCCCGGGTGGGAAAGGAACGATGGAATGAAGACGAAGGCGAAGGGCTTGGCAATCGTGGTCGCGGCGGGACTGGCGCTGTCCTTTCAGGCGCAGGCGCAGTCGTGCTGCCCCTCCGGCGGGCATGGGGTCGTCGGCAAGGGCCTGGGGGAGAGCGTGCCCAGGGCGCTGAATCTGGCCACCGATGCGTCCTGGCGCATCTACGAGTTCTCGCGCGATGGCGTGAACTACGTGCAGATCAACGACGCCAACGGCGTGGTCCGCGCCGCGGTCGGCCGCATCGGCAAGACGCTATGGGTACTGCCGATGGGCAGCGACGTGGCGCGCGTGTCGCTGACGGCCTCGCCTGCGACGCCGGCCCGCGTGGTCTATCGGAGCGCGGATGTGGTGGTGCGCGTGCGCACGCAGGCGCGCGGCGACGCGTGGGAGGTCACCGCGGTGGAGTGAGGCGAGCGGCGCGGCTTTCCGACACCAGGAAGCTGAAGCTCAGCGCATGGCGGCGCCGGCAGGTGCCGCCATGCGCCTGCAGCCGCACCGCCAGTTCCCGCTCGGGCTCCGCCGAGCGGCGCCGCAACGCGCTCAGCATGGCGGCATCGGCGGTAATGCGGATGGCGATGCCGTGCCGTCCCCGGGCGCTCCATACCCGCGCGCGCAACAGATGGGTGTGCGCCACCGGCAGCGTCTCGATGGCGTCGAGAATGCAGCGATACGCCACCAGTTGCAGGCCCAGCGACAGGCGCCGCGGATCGCCCTGCAGGCTGCAGCGGAACTCGGTGGCGCAGAGATTGCCGAAGCTCGACGAACGCAGGGTGTGGTACAGGCCATGCGTTTCGATGCCGAGCGGGTAGAGCGCGGTGACGTAATCGTCCAGCAGCTTCGCCTGGATCATGCCGGTGCGGGTCATCTGCATGGCGGCGGCGTAGTGGCCGCGCGCGCGCAGATCCTCCACCACGTCGCGGCGCAGCTTGTTGATCTGCGTGCTGAGGTCGGTGTAGTCGACCACCCGCCGGCGCAACGTACGTTCGGCGGACAGGTAGCCGGCCTGGGCGAAGGCCAGCGCCTGCTCGCGCAGGCGCCCGTCCTCGCGCATGTGCCGGTAGGCGGCGGAGATCCGCGCGCCGAACGCGAACATCACCGTGGCCGTGGCGGCGAGCAGGATCTGCACCACGAACGCATCGGCATCGTGCATGCCCGGTGCGACGACCTTGGGCATGGACAAGGCCACGGCGACGTTCGCCAGGACCACGCCGAGTGCCGCACCGCGCCAGCCATGGCGCAGCGTCAGCACGATCGCCGGGACCACCAGCAGCACCATCAGCACCTGCCGCAGCACGGCGTCGCCGACGACGGCGATCGCCGCCGACAGCGCCACCACCGCGGCGATGCAGGCCAGACCCTCGTGCAGCAGCGAGGCGCGCATGCTGATCGGCTCGTCGCGGCGCAACCACAGCAGCGCCGGCAGCACGAACATCAAGCTGCCCAGGTAATCGCCGAGCCAGTAGCGCAGCAGCACGTCCAGCGGCGCCGGCCCGGCCGGGCCGCCCAGCGCGGTGTTGATCGCGATGTTGCAGAGCGTGCTCCACAGCGCGGTCGCCAGGATCAGCGGCAGCAGCCAGTGATCGTTGCGCGCCAGATCCGGGATGCGCTGATGCGCCAGGACCGGCAGCAGCGCCACGGCCGGCATCAGCAGGAACGGACTCAGGTACGCCCAGGCCGCACTCGCGCCCCAGGTGCCGCTCATGGGGATCCGCAGCGTCAGCAGCGCGGCGGCATCGCCCGCCATCAACCACGGCCAGCGCCGGACGGGGGAAAACAGCAGGCTGGCGACGCGCACGCCCGCCGGCAGATACCACTGGTCCACGGAGCAGCGCCAGGCCAGCAGGAAGGTGGCGCAGTAGGCAACGCTGAGTAGAACGCCTCTGGCGATGTCTCTTCCCGCGGCCATCCCCGCCATCCGTGGTGTGTCGCGGCTACTGTATAAGCCGGATCGGTGTCGAGGGTAGACAGTTGCTGTTGTAGACAGCCGTGTGCGGTGTGTCGCAAGCGGTGGGTGGATGCACCCTAGCGCGATCGTTCGTCTCGCGCCGGATTCGGCAGCTGCGGCGGCATTGCCACTTCCAGCATTTCGACGCTGCACCGACGGCGTCCTGCTTACCGCTCGCGCTCGCGCATGCAGCGACACGTGCTTGCCTGCTTCGATGCCGCGCCATGCGAGCGCGGCCGCGCCGGCGCTGCACGGCCAGGCGATACTCGACGCAGGACAGCGACCGCCAAGCGCCGAGGGGCTTCAGCAATGCTGGCGTCCTGCCACAACGGATTCGACCAGGCCGTCCCGGGCACGCCGTGCATGTCATGCCGAAGAGCGTCCTCGATGTTCCGTCATCATCGCACCGGATCGATGCCGGCGAGGGCGTGGCCGAGCGCGCACGGCAGTCCTCCGGTCACCGGGTTGAAGACGGCGCCGAGGCGTCTATCGACAGGGCAGGGGGAGGCGTAGCATCGGGCCATGGCTTCCGTGCATCGACCTCCCGTTCCCGCATTGCGCGGCCTGGTGACGTCGGTGTGGGCACACGATCCCGCGCCAGTGTCGGCGGCGGTGCGGCCGCACGCGCGCGAGCATGTGCTGCCGACCGGCGCCACGCATCTGGCCGTGCGCATCGGCGGCGCGCCGCTGCGGGTGTTCGACCACGCGGCCGACCTGCGCGGCCATTGCCTGGGCCATGCGGTGGTGGGGGGCGTCCGCATGGCGTACCACGTGCGCGATGTCGCACAGCCCGCGGTCTCGGTCGGTGCGATGCTGCGTCCCGGCGCCACGGGCGTGCTGCTCGGCGTGCCGGAATCGGCGCTGGCCGGGCACCACACGCCGCTGGAACTGCTGCTGTCCGCCGGCGAGGTCGACGCGCTGCTGGAGCGGCTGCATGCAGGCGCCGACGCGCCGGCGCGACTGGCGGCATTCGAGCAGTGGTTGATCGCGCGTGCCGGTGGCCGGCCGCCGCTGCTGCATCCAGCGCTGGCGCCAATGCTTCTGCGCGCCTGGCAGCCGGGGCTGCGCGTGGAGACCATGGTGCGCGCCAGCGGGCTCAGCCATCGGCACTGCATCGCCCTGTTCCGGCAGGCGACCGGCCTGGCACCGAACGCATGGCTGCGGCTGCAGCGCTTCTCGCATGCGCTGGAACTGGCCTGCGACCGATCGCTGGGCTGGGCCGAGATCGCGGCCGCCAGCGGCTTCGCCGATCAGGCGCATCTGACCAATACCTTCCGCAGCGTGGCCGGTGTCGCGCCGTCCGCCTGGCGTCGCATGGCGGACCCGGCCGCGCCACGGCACGTGCCGCGCTGAGCGCGGCGCAGGTCAATTTCCTGCAAGACGCCGCATGCGCAGGGTTCCACAATGGGCCTGCACTCCACACAAGGACCTGTCATGGCGATCCACGAACTCTATGCCTACCTGTGCGTGCGCGATGCCGCCGCGGCGATGGACTTCTACGCGCGTGCATTCGGCGCGCGCGAACTGTTCCGCCTGACCGAGCCGGACGGGCGCGTCGGCCATGCCGAGGTGGATCTCGACGGCCACACGTTGATGCTGTCGGAAGAATATCCGGACATGGGCGTGCGCAGCCCCGAACATCTCGGCGCCACGCCGGTGACGCTGCACCTGCATGTGGACGATGCCGACGCGCTGGTCGCCCGCGCGGTCGCCGCCGGCGGCACGCTCGAGCGCGGGATGCAGGACCACTTCTACGGCGAACGCTCCGGCACGGTGCGCGATCCCTTCGGTCACCGCTGGCTGATCGGCCACGCGATCGAGTCGGTGACGCCGCAGGAGATGCAGCGGCGCTACACGGCCTTGTTCGATACGTCGGCCAAGACATGAGCGGGAGGCGGCGCACATGGCCGGGCAGCACGGCCATGTGCGCAGCTTTACCCAGCAACCCGCCCGATGTGCCTTGAATGCACTGATGCGGGAACGCGGGCCAGGCTCGGCAGGCGCGCGCACCCGGCGCGCTGCGGCTGCCCCGCGCTCAGTGCAGCAAGATATCCGCCAGCAGCTTCAGGTTCAGCACCACGATCAGCGCGGCGATCGCCCAGGCCAGCCAGGCCAGCCCGCGACGCACCACCAACGGGCCCATGCGGCGCTTGTCGGTGACGAAGCGCACCAGCGGGATCACCGCGAACGGCAACTGCATCGACAGCACCACCTGGCTCAACACCAGCAGCTTGGCGGTGCCCTGTTCGCCGTACAGCGAGGTCACCGCGACCACGGGGATGATCGCCAGGCCGCGGGTCAGCAGGCGCCGCGCCCACGACGGCAGGCGCAGGTGCAGGAAGCCTTCCATCACGATCTGCCCGGCCAGGGTGGCGGTGACGGTGGAGTTGATGCCGGAGGCCAGCAGCGCCACCGCGAACAGGGTGGAGGCCAGGCCGACGCCGAGCATCGGCGCCAGCAGTTCGTGGGCCTGCTCGATCTCCTGCACGTCGGTACGGCCGTGGGCATGGAACACCGCGGCGGCGAGGATCAGGATCGCGGCGTTGACGAACAGCGCCAGGCTCAGCGCGATGGTGCTGTCGGCCAGCGCCCAACGCAGCGCCGAACGACGGCCCTGGTCGGTGCGTTCGTAGGCGCGGGTCTGCACGATCGAAGAGTGCAGGTACAGGTTGTGCGGCATCACCGTCGCGCCGATGATGCCGATCGCCAGGTACAGCGCGGCCGGGTCGGTCACCACCTGCGTGCGCGGGATGAAGCCGGCCAGCACCTCGCGCAGCGGCGGCGCGGCCAGCACGATCTGCACCAGAAAGCAGACGAAGATCACCGTCAGCAGGGCGATCACGAACGCCTCCAGCGCACGGAAGCCGCGGCGCATCAGGTACAGCACCAGCAGCGCGTCGATCGAGGTGATGATCGCGCCGGCGGTCAGCGGGATGCCGAACAGCAGCTTCAGCGCGATCGCGGTGCCGATCACCTCGGCCAGGTCGCAGGCGACGATCGCCGCCTCGCAGGCCAGCCACAGCAGCAGGTTCACCGGCTTGGAGTAGTGCGCGCGGCAGGCCTGGGCCAGGTCGAGGCCGGTGGCGATGCCCAGGCGCGCGGCCAGGCCCTGCAGCACGATCGCCATCAGGTTGGAGAGCAGGATCACCGACAGCAGCAGGTAGCCGAAGTGCGAGCCGCCGGCGATGTCGGTCGCCCAGTTGCCGGGGTCCATGTAGCCGACCGAGACCATGTAGCCCGGCCCGAGGAAGGCCAGGAAGCGGCGCCAGCCCAGTCCGCCGCGCGGCACGGCGACGCTGGCGTGCATGGCGCCCAGGCTGGGCCGGGCCTCGCCACGACTGGCCTGGGCGTCGGCGGATTGGGGAAGGGGCAGGGGAACGGCCATGGCGGCGACGGGGTGGGCGGGGTGCGAACGAGTATATAGCAGGTGCTATATGGATTAGCATTGGCAATTCAAATCGCTGCGATAGCCAGGATTTCGGCCAGAATAGGCAGGTGGCCGGCGGGGCGCCGGCACCGGACAAGGGCGTTGCGATGCAGAAAAGCGGGAAGTCGATGGCGCCGCAGGCGGTGCTGCTCGACGCCGAGGTGCAGGTCGAAAGCTTCCGCCAGGTGCGCGAGGCGCACCGCCTGGAGCTGATCGAGGATTACGTGGAGCTGATTTCCGACCTGCTCGCCGACGGCGGCGAAGCGCGGCAGGTGGATATCGCCGCGCGCCTGGGCGTGGCCCAGCCGACCGTGGCCAAGATGCTCAAGCGCCTGGTCAAGGGCGGCTGGGTGGTGCAGCGTCCGTATCGCGGGGTGTTCCTGACCGCCGAGGGCGAGGCGCTGGCCGCGGCCAGCCGGCAGCGCCACCAGACGGTGGAGCAGTTCCTGCTGGCCCTGGGCATCGACGCGGATACCGCGCGCCGCGATGCCGAGGGCATCGAACACCACGTCAGCGAAGCGACGCTGACGGTGTTCGCCGAGTTCGTGCGCAAGCACGGCGCGGCGCGATGAGCGTCGGCGACGATGCGCAACGGGCGCGCGACGAGCACTGGATGCGCCACGCGCTGGCCCTGGCCGAGCGCGCCGAGCGCGAGTTCGACGAGATCCCGGTCGGCGCGGTGCTGGTCTCGGCCGACGATGAGGTACTGGGCGAGGGATGGAACCTCAACATCGCCGAGCACGATCCCAGCGCGCACGCCGAGATCGTCGCGCTGCGCCAGGCCGGCCGCCGGCTCGGCAACCACCGCCTGGTCGGCAGCCGCCTGTACGTGACCCTGGAGCCATGCGCGATGTGCGCGATGGCGGTGGTGCACGCGCGGGTGGCGGAGCTGGTCTACGCCGCCACCGATCCCAAGACCGGCGCCTGCGGCAGCGTGTTCGACCTGCTCGCCGACCCGCGCCACAACCATCGCGTGCAGGTCCGCGGCGGCGTGCTGGCGACGGAGGCCAGCTTGCGCCTGACCAACTACTTCCGCGCCAAGCGCGGCAAGCCGCTGCTCGGCGGTTGAGGCATCGGGCCCCTGCCGATCGCACAGGCCGCACGGTATCATTGAAGGCTGATACGACACTTCCGCGCCGGCCTCGCCGCCGCGAACGACAGGACGGTGATATGGCGCAAGCGCACGTGGCGAACGATCGGCTGATCTGGATCGATCTGGAAATGACCGGCTTGGATACCGATCGCGATTCGATCATCGAAATCGCCACGGTGGTGACCGACGCCCAGCTCAACGTGCTGGCCGAAGGCCCGGAGTTCGCCATCGCCCATCCGCTGCAGACGCTGGAGGCGATGGACGAGTGGAACCGCAACCAGCACCGCCATTCCGGCCTGTGGCAGCGCGTGCTCGACAGCAAGGTCACCCTGGCCCAGGCCGAGGCCGAGACCATGGCGTTCCTGACCCAGTGGTGCAAGCCCGGCACCTCGCCGATGTGCGGCAACTCGATCTGCCAGGACCGGCGCTTCCTGCATCGGCAGATGCCGCGGCTGGAGCGCTTCTTCCACTACCGCAACCTGGACGTGTCGACGCTGAAGGAACTGGCGCGGCGCTGGGCGCCGACGGTGTCGGCCGGCCTGACCAAGGCCTCCTCGCACACCGCGCTCAGCGACGTGCACGACTCCATCGCCGAACTGCGCTACTACCGTCCGTTCATGGGCAGGCTGGGCGGGCAGGGCGAGGGCTGATCCGCGGTCCGGACGCCTGCGGGCGCATGCGACACGCCGCCCGACGCGCGTCGGGCGGATGCAGGGAACACAGAAAGGGGGATGCCGCCGCTCAGCGCGCCAGCGGCGGGCCCGGCTTGGTCTCGCCGTCGTCGGTGACGCCCTTCGTCAGAAGCTCGGCGATCGGGCGGCCGTCGGCATCGTGGTGGTACACGTGCAGGTCGCGCTGCGGATACGGAATGCTCAGCCCGTTCTCCAGCAACTGGTTGCGGATCTGTTCCAGCGTGGTGCTCTTGGCCGCGCCGAAATCGCCGTTCTTGGCGTAGCCGAACAGCATCAGGTCCACCGTGCTCTCGCCCAGGTTGGTGACCTGCACGAACGGGGCGGGCGTCTTCAGGATGTTCGGATTGTCCTTGGCGATCTGCAGCAACAGTTCCTGCGCCTTCTTCAGGTCGTCGCCGTAGCCGACGCCGACGGTGATCTCCAGGCGCCGGTTGGGCAGGGTGCTGTAGTTGACGATCGGCGCGGTGGTGATGGTGCTGTTGGGCAGGGTCACCATGCGCTCGTCGAAGGTGCGGATGCGGGTCTGGAAGATCCGGATCTCGTCCACCACGCCTTCCTGGCCGGCCACCACCACGTGGTCGCCGTCGCGCATCGGCCGCAGCACGATCAGCATCACCCCGGAGGCGATGTTGGACAGCGAGTCCTTCAGCGCCAGGCCCACCGCCAGGCCGGCGGCGCCGAGCACGGCGAACAGCGAGGTCGGCGGCACGCCGATCTTCTGCAGCGCGGTGACCAGCACCAGCACCAGCATCAGCGCGTAGGCGACATTGCGCAGGAAGTTGCTGAGCGTGGTTTCCACCCGCGCGCGCAGCAGGGCGCGCTGCAGCCACAGGCTCAGGCGCTTGGCGATCCACATCCCGACCACCAGGATCAGGATCGCCACGCTCCAGTTGAGCGCGTACTGCGACCAGTCCAGCGCCCGCCAGTCGAGCGGGCGCGTGGCCGGCGCCGCCGGAGCGGCGGCCGCGGTCAGGGCCGTCAGCCACGACTGCGCCATCGCCATCAGCCCTTGCTCTTCAGCTTGGCCAGGCGCAGCCAGGTGTCGACCACGGTGTCGGGGTTCAGCGACACCGACTCGATGCCTTCCTGCATCAGCCACTCGGCCAGGTCCGGGTGATCCGACGGACCCTGGCCGCAGATGCCCACGTACTTGCCCTTGGCGCGCGCGGCCTTGATCGCCATCGACAGCATCTTCTTGACCGCCGGATTGCGCTCGTCGAACAGGTGCGCCACGATCGAGGAGTCGCGATCCAGGCCCAGGGTCAGCTGGGTCAGGTCGTTGGAGCCGATCGAGAAGCCGTCGAAGATGTCCAGGAATTCCTCGGCCAGCAGCGCGTTCGACGGCACCTCGCACATCATGATGATCTTCAGGCCGTTCTCGCCCTGGCGCAGGCCGTTGCTGGCCAGCACCTCGACGACCTTGCGACCCTCCTCGAGGGTGCGCACGAACGGGATCATCACCCACATGTTGTCCAGGCCCATCTCGTTGCGGACCTTGAGCACGGCCTTGCATTCCAGCGCGAACGCGGCGGCGAAGCTCGGATCGACGTAGCGGCTGGCGCCGCGGAAGCCGATCATCGGGTTCTCTTCGTGCGGCTCGTAGTTGCTGCCGCCGATCAGGTTGGCGTACTCGTTGGACTTGAAGTCCGACAGGCGCACGATCACCGGGTGCGGCGCCACCGACGCGGTCAGCGTGGCGATGCCTTCGGCCAGGCGGTTGACGTAGAAGCTCACCGGATCGGCGTAACCGGCGATCTTCTCGTCGATCTTCTTCTTGGTCGCCGCGTCCTGCTTGGCGTACTCCAACAGTGCGTTGGGATGGATGCCGATGTGCGCGGCGATGATCATTTCCAGGCGCGCCAGGCCGATGCCGGCGTTGGGCAGCTGGCCGAAGTCGAATGCGCGCTCCGGGTTGGCCACGTTCATCATGATCTTCAGCGGCGCCGGCGGCATGTTGCCCAGATCCGTGGTGGTGCGCTCGAACGGCAGGCGCTCGCCATAGATGTAGCCGGTGTCGCCTTCGGCGCAGCTGACCGTCACTTCCTTGCCGTCCTCGACCAGTTCCATCGCGTTGCCGGTGCCGACCACCGCCGGCACGCCCAGTTCGCGGGCGATGATCGCCGCGTGGCAGGTGCGGCCGCCGCGGTTAGTGACGATCGCCGAGGCGCGCTTCATCACCGGCTCCCAATCGGGATCGGTCATGTCCGCGACCAGCACGTCGCCGGGCTGCACCCGGTTCATGTCCTCCAGGCTGCGCACCACGCGGGCGACACCGGCACCGATCTTCTGGCCGATGGCACGGCCTTCGGCGATCACCTCGCCGCGCTGCTGCAGCGCGAAGCGTTCGATCTGGGTGGCATGGCCGCGCGACTTCACCGTCTCCGGGCGTGCCTGCACGATGAACAGCTTGCCGCTGACGCCGTCCTTCGCCCACTCGATGTCCATCGGCCGCTGATAGTGCTGCTCGATCACCAGCGCCTGCTTGGCCAGTTCCTGCACGTCCTCGTCGTTGATCGAGAAGGTGTTGCGCAGCTCGGCCGGGGTGTCCTCGATGCGCACGCGCTCGCCGGGCACGTCCGAATACACCATGCGGATCAGCTTGCTGCCCAGCGAACGGCGCAGGATCGCCGGCTTGCCGGCCTTCAGGGTCGGCTTGTAGACGTAGAACTCGTCGGGATTGACCGCGCCCTGCACGACCATTTCGCCGAGGCCGAAGCTCGAGGTAACGAACACCACGTCGCGGAAGCCGGACTCGGTATCCAGGGTGAACAGCACGCCGGAGGCGCCGACGCCGGAGCGCACCATCAACTGCACGCCGGCCGAGAGGAACACGTCCTCGTGCTTGAAGCCGTGGTGCACGCGGTAGGCGATGGCGCGGTCGTTGTAGAGGCTGGCGAAGACTTCCTTGACCTTGTGCACCACGTCGTCGGCGCCGGTCACGTTGAGGAAGGTCTCCTGCTGGCCGGCGAAGCTGGCGTCGGGCAGGTCTTCGGCGGTGGCCGAGGAGCGCACCGCCACGGCCACGTGGCCGCCGCCGTTCTCGTCGCACAGTTGCGCATAGGCCTGGCGGATCGCCTGGTCCAGCTCCGGCTGCAGCGGCGCGTCGATCACCCAGCCGCGGATCTCCTTGCCGGCGGCGGTGAGCGCGCCCACGTCTTCCACGTCCAGCGTGGCCAGCTTGTCGAAGATGCGCTGGTACAGATCGTTGTGGGCGACGAAGGCCTTGAACGCCTCGGCGGTGGTGGCGAAGCCGCCCGGCACGGAGACGCCGAGGCCCGCCAGGTTGCCGATCATTTCGCCGAGGGAGGAATTCTTGCCACCGACGCGGGCCAGGTCGGCCAGGCGCAGCTCATGCAACCACAGGATGTTCTCGTTCAAGCGCGATGCTCCGTTAGGCCATCGCCCGAGGCGGGCTGAATGGCCGCGTCCGTGAGGGAAGAAGCCGATATGATGCAGTGCGCACCCGAGCGGGCACAAGCGAAGCGGGCGCATCCGTTGGGTTTCAGCCAGGAGAATGCAGGCAATGTCGACGATCAGACCGGTGTTCTACGTGTCCGATGGAACCGGTATCACCGCTGAAACCATTGGGCATAGCCTGCTCACCCAGTTCAGCGGTTTCAGCTTCGTCACCGACCGCATGTCCTTCGTCGACGATCCGGAAAAAGCCCGCGACGCCGCGCAGCGCATCCATGCCGCGGGCGAGCGCTATCAGGTCCGGCCGATCGTGGTCAACTCCTGCGTCGATCCGCAGCTGAGCATGCTGCTCGCCGAAAGCGGGGCGCTGATGCTCGACGTGTTCGCGCCCTTCATCGAGCCGCTGGAGCGCGAACTGAACGCGCCGCGGCACTCGCGGGTGGGACAGGCGCACGGTCTGGTGGATTTCGAGACCTATCACCGTCGCATCAACGCGATGAACTTCGCGTTGGCGCACGACGACGGCATCGCGCTCACCTACGACGAGGCCGACGTGATCCTGGTGGCGGTCTCGCGCGCGGGCAAGACCCCGACCTGCATCTACCTGGCGCTGCATTACGGCGTGCGTGCGGCCAACTATCCGTTGACCGACGAGGACCTGGAGAGCGATCGGCTGCCGCCGCGGCTGCGCCCCTACCGCAACAAGCTGTTCGGGCTGACCATCGATCCGGAGCGGCTGCAGCAGATCCGCCAGGAGCGGCGGCCGAATTCGCGTTATTCCAATGCGGAGACCTGCCGGCGCGAAGTGGCGGCGGCCGAAACCATGTTCCGCATGGAGCGGATTCCGACCTTGAGCACCACGCACACCTCGATCGAGGAGATTTCCAGCAAGGTGCTGGCGACGCTGGGACTGCAGCGCGAAATGTTCTGAGCGGGCAGCGCGACGGGCGGGGCCGTTCCTGGCGAAAACGGCATTTCCGCACGTCGTCGCATGGATCTCCACGGTAGGCCCACGGCGCCGATCCGTCAATGCTGCCGCCGGCGCGATCCAGCGTGTAGGATCGGTCCATGCAGCACGCCCTGACCCGCAGCGAACGCATCCCCCGACTCAGCCGTTTCGGCTGGTTGATGGGGCTGTACGCCGAGAACTACCTGCACCTGAACCGCCTGTTCGTGCCGGCCGACCTGGCGGCCGGCAGCTACGTGTCCAGCATCGGCGATGGCCTGGACCTGCGCCTGGACGTGATCGAGCGCCACCGCTACACCGTCGAACTGCGCCTGACCTACGACCTGTGCGACCCGCTGACCGGCGAGCCGGATCCGTCGGCCTACGTGCGCCTGTACCTGGACGCGCGCCAGGCCGAGACCACGCACTGCTATGTCGGCCGCCGCTGGCAGGACGTGATGGGGCTGTACCCGCCGCCGGCGGAACTGATCAGCCACCGCATGCGCATGAACACCTTCCTCGGCAAGTGGCTGGAATACCTGGCCGAGCGCGGTCACGGCGTGGCCACGCTGCGGCCGGCACCGCCGCTGCCGCGCGTGCCGCACGACGCCGCGACGCCGGCGGTCTAGGCGGCTGTCCCGCTCCGGCGTGACCGGGCCGCAGCGCGGATGCGGCATACTGCGCGCCCCTCGCCATCCGCCGCCGCCGCATGCCTTACACCCCCATCGTCGCCACCTTGGGCTACGTGCTCTCGCCCGACCGCACCCAGGTCCTGCTGGTCCACCGCAATGCGCGTCCCGGCGACCATCACCTGGGCAAGTACAACGGCCTGGGTGGCAAGGTCGAGGCGGACGAGGACGTGCTGGCCGGCATGCGCCGCGAGATCCTGGAAGAGGCGGGCATCACCTGCGAGGCGCTGCAGTTGCGCGGCACCATCAGCTGGCCGGGGTTCGGCAAGCACGGCGAGGACTGGCTGGGCTTCGTGTTCCTGATCGAGGCCTACGACGGCGAGCCCTTCGCCGAGAACGCCGAGGGCACGCTGGCCTGGGTGCCGATCGCGCAGATGGACACGCTGCCGCTGTGGGAGGGCGATCGCCACTTCCTGCCGCTGGTGTTCGACGGCGACCCGCGCCCGTTTCATGGGGTCATGCCGTACCGCGACGGACGCATGCTGTCCTGGCGCTATTCTCGGGTCTAGGCCGGCGTCGCTGCCACGCGCGGCGCTTGTCCACACCGGCTGTGGATGGATTCTGCACAAGCATGTGGGCAACTGCGCCAAGTCGCTGAAATCGCTGGGCGGATGTTCGCGCTGGCGAAAAATTCGCCAGCCGCTCGCGCAGTTCTCCACAGCCGATGTGGATGGAATTTCCCAAACCTTGTGGATAAGCGCGCCGCCGCGTTGCGGCGCAAGGGCTGCGCCGGCACTGGCGAAAAAATCGCCAACGCCGGCAGGCGCACGGTTGCCGCAGCGCTACTGGGCGGTCCAGCCGCCGTCGATGGCGATGGTCTGCGCGGTGATGTTGCGCGCCGCCGGCGAAGCCAGGAACGCCACGCAGCCGGCCAGCTCGTCGTAGGCGATGAACACGCCCTTGGGCATCGGCTTGAGCATCACCTGGGCGATCACGTCGGCCTCGGAAATGCCGCGGGTGCGCGCCTGGTCGGCGATCTGCTTGTCCACCAGCGGCGTCTTCACGTAGCTGGGGCAGAGCGTGTTGATGGTGATGTCGGTGTCGGCGGTCTCCAGCGCGATCACCTTGGAGAAGCCGACCAGGCCGTGCTTGGCGGCGACGTAGGCGCTCTTGTACGGGCTGGCGACCAGTGAGTGGATGCTGCCGATGTTGACGATGCGGCCGAAGCCGCGTGCGCGCATGCCCGGCAGCACCGCCTGGGTCAGCCGCGCCACGCCGGTCAGCATCACCTCCACCAGCAGGCTCCACCGCTCCATCGGGAACTCCTGCAGCGGCGCCACGTGCTGCAGCCCGGCGTTGTTGACCAGCACGTCCACCGGCCGGCTCAGCGCCGTCAGCGCGGCCTGGATGCTGTCGGCGCTGGCCACGTTCAGTGCCACCGCCTCGGCCGCGCCGCCGGCCTGGCGCAGCTGCGCGGCGACCGCCTCGGCGGCGTCCAGGTCGAGGTCGCTGACGACGATGTGGCGGCCGCCGGCGGCCAGTTCGTGGGCGATGCCGGCGCCGATGCCGCTGGCGGCACCGGTGATCAGGACGGTCTGCATGGGCAATACCTGCGCGGAAGTGGGGAGCGCCAGCGTAGCAGCGGGCCGCGACGCCCAGCAGCCAGCGGCGCCGCTCGCCAGTGCGGCGGCGCCACGCTACCCTGTGCCGTCGCTCGCCGCTCACGCCGGATCCGCCAGGTTATGCCGATGAAACGCCACTTTTCCATGCTGCGCGAGTTCCAGCTGGCCGACTGGTTCACCCTGGCCAATGCCTTCTGCGGCACCGGCGCGGTGTTCGCGGCGATGCGCTTCCTGCAGGACGGCCGTCGCAGCGACCTGCTGTTCGGCATGGCGCTGATCCCGCTGGCGTTCGTGTTCGACGCGCTGGACGGGCGGGTGGCGCGCTGGCGCAAGTCGTCCTCGACCCTGGGCCGCGAACTGGATTCGCTGGCCGACGTGATCTCCTTCGGTGTCGCCCCGGCCGCGCTGGCCTATGCCTGCGGCATGCAGGGCGGCTGGGACTGGCTGGTGCTGAGCTTCTTCGTCTGCTGCGGGGTCAGCCGCCTGGCGCGCTACAACGTCACCGCCGAGCAACTGGCCGGCGACGGCGACAAGGTGCCGTACTTCGAGGGCACGCCGATCCCGAGCAGCCTGGGCCTGGTCATCGTGCTGGCGATTGCTGCGCACCTGGGCCATATCGGCGATGCGTTGTGGTGGGGCGAGTGGCGGCTGGGGCCGTGGCTGCTGCACCCGCTGGCGCTGCTGTTCGCGCTGTCCGGCTCGTTGATGATCAGCAAGACGCTGCGCATTCCCAAGCCCTGATCGCGGTGGGTTGCTATCATCGCAGGCCAGTTCGGGAGAGTGGCGATGAAGGCTAGCGGCGGCGGTGGCGCCGGCGATTTCGAGGCGATGACGCGGCAGTACTGGGAGGCCTGGAACGCCGCGCTGCGCCAGGGCGCACCGGCACCGGCGGCCTCGGCGAGCGATGGCGCCGGCTCCTGGCGCGAGGCGATCGCGGCCTGGAGCCAGTGGCTGCCGCGCGGCAGCGCGCCGCAGGCCGAGGACGCGGTGGCGCGGTTCCAGCAGCAGGCCGGCGACTGGCTTGGCGCGATGCAGCAGGTGGCGGCGCAGTTCGCCGGCCGCGACGCCAGCAGCGCCGATGTCGCCGAGGCCTGGAAACAGCAGGTACAGGGCCAGCGCGAGCAGCTGCTGCAGTGGCTGCTGGGCGCGGTGCGCGGCACCGGCCAGGGCGGGATCGACCCGTGGTTGCAGCAGGCCGCGCAGTGGCTGCAGGGCCTGCAGCGCGACAGCGGGCCATGGCTGCAGATGCCCGGGTTCGGCCCGGCACGCAACCACCAGGCGCGCTGGCAGGCGCTGGCCAAGGCGCAGCAGGACTACCAGGCGCAGTTGCAGGCTTATATGGCGCTGTTGCAGGGCGCCATCGACCGGGCCTTCGGCCTGTTCGAGGAAAAGCTGCGCGAACATGAGGAACCGGGCCGGCAGCTGACCAATGCGCGGGCGATGTTCGATCTGTGGATCGACGCGGCCGAGGAGGCCTATGCGGCGGCCGCGCTGTCGCCGGAGTTCCGCCAGGTCTACGCCGACGTCGCCAACGCGCAGATGCGCCTGCGCGCCTTGCTGCAGCGCGAGACCGAGCAAGTCTGCGAGCAGGTGGGCCTGCCCACGCGCACCGAACTGGATGCCGCGCATCGGCGTATCGCCGACCTGGAACGGCGGCTGCGCCGGCTGGAGCGCGCCGAAGGGCAGGGCGCGCCTACCGCGGATGCGCCTTCGCCTGCTGCCGCGGCCCCGGCCGTGCCGCAGAAAGGCGCCAGGAAGACCGCGGCCAAGCCCGCTGCGTCGAGGGCGGCAACCGTCGTGCCCGAATCCAACTCCAAATCCAGATCGAACGCCGCCAAGCCAGCGAAGGCTGCCTCCGCCACCAAGCCGCGGCGGGCCGCGACCACGCCCGCCGCGCGCCGGAGCCGCGCATGAAAGGGCCGTTGAGTTTCAGCAGCGACGATCTGGTCCAGGAAACCCTGGAGCTGCAGCGCAAGCTGCTCGAAGGCCTGCGCGTGCTGCCGGGCCTGGACGCGGTGGACTACGGCGCCACCGCGCGCCAGGAAGTGTGGCGCGACGGCAAGGTGGTGCTGTACCGCTTCGTCGGCGAACGCCCGCCCAGCGCCAAGGTGCCGCTGCTGATCGTCTATGCGCTGGTCAACCGCCCGTACATGGTCGACCTGCAGGCCGACCGCTCGCTGGTGCAGGGCCTGCTGGCGCTGGGCGAGGACGTCTACGTGCTGGACTGGGGCTACCCGGACCGCTCCGAGCGCTACCTGACCCTGGAAGACTATCTGCTGCGCTACATCGACGGCGCGGTGGACCACCTACGCGCCGCCGGCGACGGTGCGCCGATCAACCTGCTGGGCATCTGCCAGGGCGGCACCTTCTCGCTGTGCTACGCGGCGCTGCAGCCGGAGAAGGTGCGCAACCTGATCACCATGGTCACGCCGGTGGATTTCCAAACGCCGGACAACATGCTGTCCAACTGGGCGCGCCAGGTCGACGTCGACCTGTTCGTGGACACGCTGGGCAACGTGCCGGCGGACCTCATGAACATCAGCTACCTGATGCTCAAGCCGTTCCGCCTGAACCTGCAGAAATACGTCGGCCTGCTCGACATCCTCGACGATCCGCGGGCGCTGGAGGACTTCCTGCGCATGGAGAAATGGATCTTCGATTCGCCGGACCTGGCCGGCGAGACCTTCCGCGAGTTCGTCAAGCAGTTCTACCAGGACAACGCGCTGATGCATGGCCGCGCGCGCATCGGCGCACACGCGGTGGACCTGGGCCGGGTCACCATGCCGGTGCTCAACGTCTACGCCGAGCACGACCATCTGGTGCCGCCGGACGCCTCGCGGGCGCTGCGCGGCGTGGTCGGCAGCCGCGACTACGCCGAACTGAGTTTCCGCGGTGGCCACATCGGCATCTATGTCTCCGGCCGCGCCCAGCGCGAAGTGCCGGCGGCGCTGCACCGGTGGCTGGCCGAGCGCGATGGCGGGCACTGAGCGCAGAGCGCCTCACGCCCTCACGCGGCGCCCGCACCGCTGCGGGTAGAGTGGATCGCCGCCGTTGCTGGAGCCTTCGCCATGTCGCAACCCCGCTCGCTGTCGCGCTCGTTGAACGACCGCATGATCGCGGGCGTGATGGGCGGCATCGCCCACCGTTTCGGCTGGAATCCGACCGTGCTGCGGGTACTGTACGTGGTCGGGTCGATCGTCTCAGCCGCGTTCCCCGGCATCCTGGTCTACCTGATCCTGTGGCTGCTGATTCCCAACGAGGCCGACTGACGCGGCCGCTGCCGCTGGCCTGGCGCCGTGCCGGCATCGCCGCCGGGGTCCTGTGGACCTTGCCCAACACCTTGCTGGGTGTGTTCGCCGGCACGCTCGCGCTGGCTTTCGGCGCGCGCCCGCGCTTCAGTCGCCGCGAGCTGGCGCTGGTGTTCGAACGGGTGCCGTTGCGGCCACGCGGGGCGATGACCCTGGGCAACGTGATCCTGCTCAGCGCCGACGATCTGGACGTGGCCTGCGCCACCTACGAGCACGCCGCCGGTCGCTGCCGGCATCCCGCGGTGCGCCTCGGCGACCACGAACGGGCGCACGTGCTGCAGTACATGCTGTTGGGGCCGCTGTTCCTGCCGGTATACCTGGCCTGCGGCGGAGTCAGCGTGCGCAATCCGCTGGAACGCGCCGCCGATCGTTATGCGCTGCATGGCCGCGGCTGGTGGCCGGGCGGTGGCTGAGTGCATCGCGCCTGCCACCTGACTTTCGCCATGCCCCAGGTTGCCGCGTAGGAGCGGCTTCAGCCGCGACCAGGCTTTACCGGAATGCCGGTCGCGGCTGAAGCCGCTCCTGCGGGTGTATCCATGGTCGTGCCGTCAGTCGAGCCGGGCGAAACCGAACAGGCGCTTGAGCGGATGCGCATGCCGCTCGATCTGCGCGCGCAGCAGGCCGGCGCCGATCATGCTGTAGGTGATGCCGTTGCCGCCGTAGGCCATCGCGAACTGCACGCGCGGGCCGTGCTGCGGGTGCGGGCCGAAGAAGGGTAGGCCGTCCTCGGTCTCGGCGAAGGTGCCGGCCCAGGCGAAGGTCGGTTGCAGCTCCAGCCCGGGCATCACCTTGGCGATCTTGCGCGACAGCGTGCGCGCCTTGCTGTCGACACGCGCGTCGCGGCGCGCCGGCACGTCGACGCTGTCGTCCTCGCCACCGGCGACGATGCGGCCATTGCCGGTGCTGCGCAGGTACAGATACGGCCGCGCGCTTTCCCAGACCATGGTGTCGTGCAGTGGGCCGAGCGCGGACGGGTCCAGCGGGTCGCTAACGAAGGCGTAGCTGCTGCGGTTGCGCGCCACGCGCTGGTCCAGCCAATGCTGGTTGGCGTAGCCGGCGGCCATCACCACATGGCCGGCGCGCACCTGCACGCCCTGGTCGGTGTGCAGGGTCACGCCGCGGCCGTTGACCACGATCCGCGCGATGCGGGTGCGGTCGTAGACGCCGACGCCGCGGCGGAACGCGCGGCCGAGCAGGCGGTAGGTGAGGCGGTACGGGTCCACCCGCGCCGCCTGGTGGCTGAGGATCGCGCCGTGCGCCTGGATGCCGTAGTCCGCGTCCAGCGTTCGCGCATCCAGCCATTCCACGTCCAGGCCGTGCCGCGCACGCACTTCCAGTTCTTCCTGCAGCACCCGCACATGCCGGCGTTTGCTGGCGTAGTACAGGCTGTCGTTGCGCGCGAAGTCGACGTCGCGCAGCGGCCGCACCAGCTCGCGCAGCTGCTCCAGCGCCTGCGCGCAGGCGCCGTAGGCGAGGGCGGCGGCGGGTTCCCCATAGCGCTTGGCCAGGTCGATCAGGTGGGTGTCGATCTCGTACTGCAGCAAAGCGGTGCTGGCGGCGGTGCTGCCCCAGCCGATGTCGCGCTGCTCCAGGACCGTCACGGCGTGCCCGTGGGTGCTCAGTTCCTCGGCGATCAGCGCGCCGGTAATACCGCCGCCGACGACGGCGACATCGCAGCGCACGTCGTCGCGCAGCTGCGGAAAACTCTGCATGAGGCCGTTGCGGACGGACCAGAAGGGATAACCGCTCTTGAGATCCATGGCGCCCCCCGACGCGTAAAGAAGGTGCGACTTACGCGCAGGCCCGGTTAAGTCCGCGTGAGGCGGGGCGGAGGTCCTGTTCGGGCAAACAGCCAGGATTAACCTCGGTGCAGAAGTCCCTCACATGGTGCTGTGTATGGTGCGCGCCAGTTCCACGAATTCCCTGTAGAGGAAGCGTCATGTCGGTCGTTCTGTATATCGGTGGCAGCAAGGACGGAGAGAAGGGGGTGATGCCCTACGGTTTCCGCAAGTCCATGAAGGAAACCGAGGCAGGCCCGGAGATCTACGTCGAGCGCGTGCTCGCGGTGAGCGACCGGCAGGTACGGATCATGGCGCTGGAGTCGCTGCAGGACGAGATCGTCGTGGAACGGCTGCACAGGTATTATTCGCGTTGACGCCGGCGTGCGAACCCCGGTGTGGCCGCCCGCCTAGGCGGGCCAGCGACGGTTCGCATCGACCTGCCATCGACCATGCCCGCACCAGAAATCAGCAACAACCCGGCGCCGCCGACGACCGTCGACCCTGACGCACCCACCGACATGTCCAATCAACGCAGCGATATTTTCTTCGCTGCGGTGCAAACCACGCGCATGCCGATGATCGTGACCGATCCGCGGCA
This sequence comes from Xanthomonas sp. NCPPB 901, assembly GCF_056725085.1. Classification (NCBI taxonomy): domain Bacteria; kingdom Pseudomonadati; phylum Pseudomonadota; class Gammaproteobacteria; order Lysobacterales; family Lysobacteraceae; genus Xanthomonas; species Xanthomonas sp. NCPPB 901. The sequence goes on from NZ_CM161511.1 coordinate 2,436,195, forward strand.
GCCGGACAATCCGATCATCTTCGTCAACCGCGCGTTCCTGGAGATGACCGGCTACGGCCGCGATGAATTGATCGGCAATAATTGCCGCTTCCTGCAGGGGCCGGACACCGACCGCGAGACGGTCAGCAGCATCCGCGATGCCATCACCTCGCACGACGAGATCGCGGTGGAGATCCTCAATTACCGCAAGGACGGGTCCAGCTTCTGGAACGCGCTGTACATCTCCCCGGTCTACGACGACCGCGGCGAGCTGGTGTACTTCTTCGGCTCGCAGTTGGACGTCAGCCGCCGCCGCGACGCCGAGGACGCGCTGCGCCAGGCGCAGAAGATGGAGGCGCTGGGCCAGCTCACCGGCGGCATCGCCCACGACTTCAACAACCTGCTGCAGGTCATGTCCGGATACCTGGAACTGATCGAGCACGCGGTCGAGAGCGATCCGCTGAACCCATCGCTGCTGCGCAAGAGCGTGGATCGCGCGCGCGACGCCGCCGGCCAGGCCGCGCGCCTGACCCAGCAGCTGCTGGCGTTCGCGCGCAAGCAGAAGCTGGAAGGCCGGGTGCTCAACCTCAATGCCCTGGTCGCCGGGATGAGCGATGTGGCCGAGCGCACGCTGGGCGACGGCATCGCGTTTTCGCTGGAACTGGCCCCGGACCTGCGCAATTGCCGGATCGACCCCACCCAGGCCGAAGTGGCGGTGCTGAACATCCTGATCAACGCCCGCGACGCCATGGCCGAACAGGCGGCGCCGCGCCTGGTGATCGAGACCCGCAACGTCTCGGTGCGCGCCGACGAGCCCACCACCTACGACAACCTGCTGCCCGGCCACTACGTGTGCGTGTCGATCACCGACAACGGCAGCGGCATGCCGCCGGAGGTGCTGACGCGGGTGCTGGATCCGTTCTTCACCACCAAGGAAGAGGGCAAGGGCACCGGCCTGGGCCTGTCGATGGTGTACGGCTTCGCCAAGCAGTCCGGCGGCGCGGTGCGCCTGTATTCGGAGGAGGGCCACGGTACCACCGTGCGCCTGTACTTCCCGATCGACGACAACGTCGAGAACATGGCGCCGCGCGATTCGCGCACGCGCCGTCCGTTCGACCGCCAGGGCGACGAGACCATCCTGATCGTCGAGGACCGGCCGGACATCGCCGAGCTGGCGCGGCTGTTCCTGGAGGACCAGGGCTATGCCACGCACGTGGTCTACAATGCCCGCGAGGCGCTGGAGCTGCTCGACACCGGCGTGCACGTGGACTTGCTGTATTCGGACCTGATCATGCCAGGGGGCCTCAACGGGGTGATGCTCGCGCGCGAGGCACGGCGGCGCCGGCCAAAGATCAAGGTGCTGCTGACTACCGGCTATGCCGAGTCCTCGATCGAGCGTACCGACGCCGGCGGCACCGAGTTCGACGTGCTGGCCAAGCCCTACAACCGCCAGGAACTCACCCGCAAGGTGCGCATGGTGCTCGACGGCCCGACCGGGGTCACCTGAGGCGGCCAGGTCGGCGCGCCCCTGTCAACGGGTTCCCCGGCGGCGCGCGCACTGCGAAAATGCGGGTTTTCCGCAAGGCGGCTTCGGCCGGACGCAATGCACGACACTCAGCTCGCCCAGCAGATCGCCACCACCATCGCCGCCGAGATCGGCGCGCAGCCGGCGCAGGCGCGCGCCGCCATCGCCCTGCTCGACGAGGGTGCCAGCGTCCCGTTCATCGCGCGCTACCGCAAGGAAGTCACCGGCGGGCTGGACGACACCCAGTTGCGCAACCTGGAAGTGCGCCTGACCTATCTGCGCGAACTGGAAGAGCGTCGCGCCGCGGTGCTGGCCAGCATCGCCGAGCAGGGCAAGCTCAGCGACGCACTGCGCGCGGAGATCGTCGCCGCCGACACCAAGTCGCGGCTGGAAGATCTGTACCTGCCGTACAAGCCCAAGCGCCGCACGCGCGCGCAGATCGCCCGTGAAGCGGGGCTGGAGCCGCTGGCCGACGGCCTGCTGGCCGATCCGGCGCTGGTGCCGGAGACCTTCGCCGCCGGCTTCGTCGATGCCGACAAGGGCGTGGCCGACGTCAAGGCCGCACTGGAAGGCGCGCGCGCGATCCTGATGGAGCGCTGGGGCGAGGATGCCGCGCTGGTCGGCGAACTGCGCAGCTGGCTGGGCGAGGTCGGGGTGATCCGCGCCCGCGTGGCCGAGGGCAAGGAGCAGGAAGGCGCCAAGTACCGCGACTACTTCGACCACGCCGAAGCGCTGGCCAAGATTCCCTCGCACCGGCTGCTGGCGCTGTTCCGCGCGCGCCGCGAGGAGATCGTGTACCTGGAGCTGGATCCCGGCAGCGACGCCGAAGCCGGCCATCAGTACGCCGAAGGCCGCGTCGCGCTGCGCGCCGGCATCGCCAACCAGGGCCGTCCCGGCGACCGCTGGTTGCTGGATGCGTGCCGTCTCACCTGGCGCGCCAAGCTGCACATGCACCTGCTGCTGGACCTGTTCAACCAGGCCCGCGAAAAGGCCGAGGCCGAGGCGATCGCGGTGTTCGGCGACAACCTGCAGGACTTGATGCTGGCGGCGCCGGCCGGGCCGCGCGTGACCCTGGGCCTGGACCCGGGCATCCGCACCGGCTGCAAGATCGCGGTGGTCGACGCCACCGGCAAGCTGCTGGCCACCGACACCATCTACCCGCACGAGCCGCGCCGGCAGTGGGACCAGTCGCTGCACACGCTGCGCCAGCTGTGCACGCAGCACGGCGTGGAGCTGATCGCGATCGGCAACGGTACCGCCAGCCGCGAGACCGACAAGCTGGCCGCGGACCTGATCAAGCAGAACCCGCAGCTGAAGCTGGAGAAGATCGTGGTCAGCGAGGCCGGCGCCTCGGTGTACTCGGCCTCCGAATTCGCCGCCAAGGAATTCCCGCAGCTCGACGTGTCGCTGCGCGGCGCGGTGTCGATCGCGCGGCGCCTGCAGGATCCGCTGGCGGAGCTGGTCAAGATCGAGCCCAAGGCGATCGGCGTGGGCCAGTACCAGCACGACGTCGACCAGTATCGCCTGGCGCGGGCGCTGGACGCGCGGGTCGAGGACTGCGTGAACGCGGTCGGGGTGTACGTCAACACCGCTTCGGCGGCGCTGCTGTCGCGGGTGTCCGGGCTGTCGTCGAGCGTGGCCGAGAACATCGTGCGCCACCGCGACGACAACGGTCCGTTCAAGCGCCGCAAGGATCTGCTCAAGGTGCCACGGCTGGGCGAGAAGACCTTCGAGCAGTGCGCCGGCTTCCTGCGCATCGCCGATGGCGAGGAACCGCTGGACGCCTCGGCGGTGCACCCGGAAGCCTATCCGGTGGTGGAGCGCATCGTCGGCGCCACCGGCAAGCCGATCAAGGCGCTGATCGGTGACGGCGGCTTTCTGCGCGGCCTCAAGCCGGACCAGTTCACCGACGAGAAGTTCGGCCTGCCGACCGTGCGCGACATCCTCAAGGAACTGGAGAAGCCGGGCCGCGACCCGCGCCCGGAGTTCAAGGCGGCGCGTTTCGCCGACGGCGTGGAGGACATCAAGGATCTCAAGCCGGGCATGGTGCTGGAGGGCGTGGTCAGCAACGTCGCCGCCTTCGGCGCGTTCGTCGACATCGGCGTGCACCAGGACGGCCTGGTGCACATCTCCGCGCTGTCGGACAGCTACGTCAAGGATCCGCGCGACGTGGTCAAGGCCGGCGACATCGTCAAGGTCAAGGTGCTGGAGGTGGACGTGGCGCGCAAGCGCATCGCGCTGACCCGGCGCCTGGACGACACGCCGGCGCCGGCGCGTCCCGCCGATCGCGACAGTGGCGCACGCGGCGCTGGCGGCCCGCTGCGGCGCGAGCGCGACGCGCGCGGCGGGAACCAGGGCGGCGCAAGCGCCAAGCCGCGGCCTGCGGCCGCCGCGCCGGTCAACAGTGCGCTGGCCGACGCCTTCGCCCGCGCCAAGCGCGGCTGAGGTGGAATGCCCAGCGCCTGCACGCAGGCGCTGGGCGATCCGGTCGAGCCGGGCCCGGCGTCGCCGGAAAGCGCGCCGGGGTCAGGCCGGTTCGGCGCGCGGGCTCTGGTCGGTGGTGAGCGCGGCCGCTGGCGGCGCCACCAGCGATGCGGCCAGCCCGAGCAGCTTGGCCGGATCCACCGGCTTGCCCAGGTGCGCATCGAAGCCGGCCTCCAGGGCCAGCGCACGATCCTCGCCGCGCACGTAGGCGGTCAGGGCGATGGCGGGAATACGGCTGGCCGCGCCAGCGCCGCGGGCGCGGATGCTGCGGATCAGGCTGTGGCCGTCGCGGCGCGGCATGCCGACGTCGCTGACCAGCAACGCATACGGCCGTTCGCGCAGCAGCGCTTCGGCATCGTCGGCGGACACCGCGGCTTCGACCACGGCACCGGCTTCCTGCAGGAAGCGCTGGGTGACGCCGCGCGAATCCATATCGTCGTCCACCACCAGCACGCGCACCCCGTCCAGGCGCACGCCGCCACGCCGCAGCATGCCGCCGGACAGCGCCACGTCGTCGCGGCGGATCGGGGCCAGGCTCTGCTGATCGTTGCGCGGCAGCAGCAGAGTGAAGGTGGCGCCGAGGCCGACGCCGTCGCTGCTGACCGACAACTGTCCCTGGTGCAGCTCGGCCAGCTGCTTGGCGATGGCCAGCCCCAGGCCCAGGCCGCCGGCGCTGCGCGTGCTGCTCGCATCGGCCTGGCGGAAGCGGTCGAAGACGTGCGGCAGGAACGCCGGGTCGATGCCGACGCCGGTATCGCCGACGGCGATGCGCACGTGGGTGCTGGTGCTGTCCAGGGTGACCGTGACCGTGCCGGCGCTGGGGGTGAACTTGATCGCGTTGCCGATCAGGTTGGTCAGCACCTGCTGCAACCGGATCGCATCGCCGAGATAGGGCAGGGCGGTCGCGTCGTTGGCGACCAGCACGATATCGATGCCCTTGTTCTGCGCGCCGGGGCGGGCCGCATCGATGGTCTCGCTCAGCAGCGCACGCAGGTCCAGGTCGTCGGCCTCCAGGCGCACCTTGCCGGAAAGGATGGCGCTCATGTCCAGCAGGTCGTCGATGATCTGCGCCTGCGAGTGGGCGCTGCGCTCGATCACCTCCAGGCCCTTGGCCAGCTCCTTCTCGCGCACCGCCGCGTCCTGCATCAGCCGCGACCAGCCCAGGATCGCGTTGAGCGGCGTGCGCAGTTCGTGGCTGAGCGTGGCCAGGAATTCGTCCTTCATGCGGCTGGCGCGTTCGGCCTCGCTGCGCGCGCTCTGCTCGGCGGCGAGCAACTGCTGCAGGCGCAGGTCGGTGCCGCGGCGCTCGATGATGATGCCGGCCAGGTGCGAGGCCGAGCGCGCCAGGTCCTGTTCGTGCGGGTTGGGGTAGTGCACGAACGGGTAGTACATCGCGACCACCCCCAGCACCTCGCCGTCGCTGGCCAGGATCGGCGTGGAGCAGCAGGCGATGATGTCCGCCTCCAGGGCGGTGGCCAGATACGCCTGCCAATGCGGGTTCACCCGCACATCGCTGCACAGCACCTGCCGGCGCAGGTAGGCGGCGCGCCCGCAGCAGCCGGTGTCGGGGTCGATCGGCAGGCGTTGCACCGCCTTGCGGAAGCCTTGCGGCATGCTCGGCGCGGCGCCTTCCAGCAGGCACTGGCGGTGCTCGTCGACCAGCATGATGGTGCAGCGCAGGCCGACATCGCTCTGCGACTCGATGCCGCGGGCGATCGCATCCAGCACCGCGTTCAACGGCTTGCCGGTGGTGATCATCTCCAGCGCCGCGCGCTCGGCCGCGGTGGCGTTCTCGATGCGCTTGCGTTCGGAAATGTCCAGCAGCGAGCCGATGAAGCCAAGGAACTGGCCCGACGAACTGAAGCGCGGCGTGGCGGTATCCAGGCACCAGCGGTATTCGCCGTCGTGGCGGCGCAGGCGGTACTCCAGGGTGTAGGCGCGACGATCGGCGCAGGCGCGCGCCAGGGTGCGGCCGACCGTGGCCAGGTCGTCGGCATGGATCATTTCCTGCCAGCCGCTGCCCAGCGCTTCCTGCTCGCTCTGCCCGGTGAACAGGTACCACTGGCGGCTGATGTACTCGCAGTCGCCGTCGGCGTTGGACATCCAGATCATGACCGGCGCGTTGTCGCACAGCTGGCGGAAGCGCAGTTCGCTTTCCTGCAGGCGCTGCTCGACCAGGCGGCGGTCGTGGATGTCGGTATTGGTGCCGATCCAGCGGACGACGCGGCCGCTGTCGTCGCGGATCGGCAGGGCACGGCCGAGGTGCCAGCGGTACTCGCCGTCGTGACGGCGCAGCGGATACTCGATTTCGTACGGCTTGCCGCTGCGCAGCGCCTCCGGCCACACCTCCATCACCCGCGCCAGGCCTTCCTCGGTATGCACCTTGCGCCAGCTGTCGTAGCCGGCCTCGCCGACCGGCAGCCCGGTGTATTCGTACCAGCGGCGGTTGAAGTAGTCGACGTGGCCGTCGGGCGTGGCGGTGAACACGATCTGCGGCATCGCATCGGCCAGTTCGCGCAGGCGTGCGGCGCTGCTGGCCAGCTCGCCCTGCGCGCCCGCGCGCTCCATCGATTCCCAGCAGCGCGCCGCGACCAGGCGCACCAGTTCGATCTCGGCCGAGGTCCACACCCGTGGCTGGGCCTGGTGCACTCCGATCGCCGCGACCAGGCGGCCGGCCTTGTGCAGCGGCGCGGTGAGCACCGCGCGCATGCCCAGGCGACGGTAGTTGGGGTCGTCCGTGCGCATCGGCGGCTGGTGGGTGTCGGTGTCCTGCACCACCCACGGCCGGTTCTCGCGCATGCACTCCAGCAGGTCGCCGCCGAAGTCGCTGAAGCGCGAGCACCCGGTCAGGTGCTCGGCGCCGTCGACGTAGTCGGCGCGCACGTCGAACGTGTCTTCGTCGGCTTCGACGATCGCGTAGGCGCAGCGGTTGGCGCGCAGGTGCTGGCCGAGCAGGGCCGCGCCGGTCTCGCAGATCGCCTCGGTGCTGTGCAGGTTCTGCAGCGTGTCCTCGAGCATCAACAGGAAGCTGTCGTGCGCCTGCGCGCGCGCCTGCTCGGTGCGGTCGATGCCGTGCACCAGGATGCCGCTGACCTTCCCCCCGGCGTCGCGCATCGGCTGGTAGACGCACTCCAGCGTCGTTTCCGAGGCGGCTTCGTGCGGCGTGCGACGCAGGTTGAAGGTCATCGACTCGCCAATGAACGGCAGCCCGCTGGCGCGCACGTTGTCGAGCAGGCGAATGAAGCCTTCTTGCTGCTGGATTTCCGGGATGGCCTCGGTCAGCGGCCGGCCGACCACCTCGCGCGGTCCGATCAACTGCTGGTAGCGACGGTTGACCGTCTCGATCACGTAGTCCGGGCCGCGCAGGATCGCCAGCGCCGCCGGCGACTGCTCGAAGGCATCGGCCATCTGCGCGCGTTGCGCCTCCAGTGCCTTCAGCAGCGCGTCGCGCTCGCGGGCCAGGGTGATCCGCGCAGTGTCCTCGGTACAGACGCACAGCACGCCGGCGATGCGGCCCTCGTCGTCGAACAGCGGGCTGTAGGAGAAGGTGAAATACACCTGCTCGCTGTAGCCGTTGCGCATCATCGTCAACGGGATATGTTCGTTCCAGGTCGATTCGCCGCTGGCCAGCACCTGGTCGGCCTGCGCGCGGACCTCGGGCCAGACGTCCGGCCACACCTCTTCCATCGGCCGCGCGAAACCCTGCGGGTGCCGCAGTCCGAGGATCGGCACGTAGGCGTCGTTGTAGAGGTTGAACATGCGCTCGCCCCAGCGCACCGCCATCGGGAATCGCGAGTTCAGGCAGATCGACAGCGCGGTCAGCAGGCTCCGCGGCCAATGCTCCATCGGGCCCAGTTCGTGCTTGTGCCAATCAATGGCGCGCAGCAAGGCTCCCGTGGCGCTGCCGGCCGGAAACCGGACAGGAGGCGGCGAACAGTCCTTGGCGTTGATGGCTGAATCCCTCGAATCATTCCGCCAGGCGGCGGGCTACAGCCGAGGATTCTCAGGGGCGTGCGGTCATCTTGGCGTGAGCGTCCTGCAACGCCCGGATCAACTGCTCGGACAGATACGGCTTGGTCAGCACCACGCCGGCGGCAAAGCCGAGGGGCAGAGCGTCGGCGGCCACGCCGGTGGCGAGCACGAAGGGAGTGCCGCGTTCGCTCAACGCCCTGGCCACCGGCTCGCTGGTCTCGCCAGCGGAGAGCCGGAAGTCGAGCACGGCCCGGTCGGGGCGTTCGCTGTCGATCAGTGCAAGGGCGTGCTGCACGGTGGCGGCGATGCCGACCACCTCGGCACCGGCCTGGGCAAGCTGCAACTCCAGCAGCGTGGCGTTCATCTCGTCGTTCTCGACCACCAGGATACGCAGGCCCCGCAATGCCGACATCGCTTGCTCGTTAAGGTTTGGGAACGGAAAGTATAGCGGGACCCCCGCCGCCCCCGCCTAGACAAATGGCCCCAGGAAGATGAAGCGTTTACCTGTGATCGGCGCCAACCGGCGCGCGCGGCGGCCGCGCAAAAAACAAACGGCAGCCGAAGCTGCCGTCAGTCCTGGTGCCGAAGGTGGGACTCGAACCCACACGCTTTTAAGGGCGGCGGATTTTGAGTCCGCTGCGTCTACCGATTCCGCCACTTCGGCGCGGCCGCGGAGTATAGCCGACTGTGCGGCCACGCCGCCAGCGCCTCCGTGCTCGCTGTCGTCAGGGCAGGGCGGATGAGGGAGTTGGCAGTGGGGTGGCGTGCCTGGGTACTTATATAGATGTAGCGCCACGTCGCGAGATGCTTGCATGCGCGCCGCCGCGTTGTGCCGATATCGGCAATCGCCGGCGATGGGCGGCGGCGGGCTGCGCCGGCGTGCGGACGCTGCGTGTGGCGATGTCCGCCGGCCGCGTCCATCGCTGGGCATGAGGCACATGGACTGCGCAATGCAGGCGCGTGGGCGCATTCCGCCACATGCGGCGAGGGCATTTGCGGCGTCGCCAACGTTGCGCAAAAAAACGCTTGCGTGTGCCGATCACGATCGTTAATATTCCGCTCCTCGCAGCACGTGGGGCCATAGCTCAGCTGGGAGAGCGCTTGCATGGCATGCAAGAGGTCGCCGGTTCGATCCCGGCTGGCTCCACCAACTTTTCGGACGTAGGCCTGTCCGCAAAGCGACATCGTTAACAGCGTCCCCATCGTCTAGAGGCCTAGGACATCACCCTTTCACGGTGGCGACCGGGGTTCGAATCCCCGTGGGGACGCCAATTTGCAGGAATTCCTCGCGCGCATCCGGGTTCGGCTCTGCCAAACCAATGAGTGCGGGGTTTGTACATCGGAAGAAAGTCGGGTATGATTCCGCTTCTGCCAGTACACGTGGGGCCATAGCTCAGCTGGGAGAGCGCTTGCATGGCATGCAAGAGGTCGCCGGTTCGATCCCGGCTGGCTCCACCAACTTTTCGGACATAGGCCGTCCGCAAAGCAACATCGTTATCTGCGTCCCCATCGTCTAGAGGCCTAGGACATCACCCTTTCACGGTGGCGACCGGGGTTCGAATCCCCGTGGGGACGCCACTTTTCGAAGACACCCGGCATTGCCGGGTGTTTTTTTGTGCGTGCTGTAGCCGTGGGCGATGAACGGAAGAGGGCTGCAGAGTGTGTATTGGTGGCGGCTGGATCGCCTGATGGTTCGAGCGATGGGCCTGCTTCTCCTTTCCTGCTTGCCTCCATGGTCTGCGAGGCTGCGCCCGTACCCTTACCCCTCTACCGGAGGAAGAGGGAGTTTGGCTTGTCCCTTCTCCCTCCGGGAGAAGCTGCCCCCAAGGGGCGGATGAGGGTCCGGCCGCTCATCATCATTCCGAGCGTGCGGACATGCGCCGTGCACCCTGATGGCACTTGGCTGCGCGCGCCCCCTCAGTCCAACCCCTCTCCCGATGGGAGAGGGGCTACAGCGTAGTAACCGGCGGATCTGCCGGATCGCCTCGGGTGTCCGCTGCACGCTGTGCCCCGAAACAATCACTGTCTCCGAGGCGGCGCCGGATAGGTGGGCGCTCCAATACGGCACGATGCCGTCGCTGGACTGCGCCAGCGGCACGCGCGGATCCTCACGCCCGATGATCGAGTGGTAGGTCACCTGCGCTGAGATCGGCAGCTGCGCCGCGGCGCGGAGGAAGGGATCGTGGTCGCTGAGGCTGTCGATGCTGTTGGGCAGCGTGCCGAGCATGTCCTTGCCGGCGATGTCCCGGAACTGATCGAGGACGCGCCGGGGCAGGCCGACCAGGGCGCGCGCCAGTTCGCCGAGCGTGCCGCCGGCCTCCGGTGTGCCACGATGCGGGGTGGCCAGGAAGATCGCCTCGGACACTTCCGGCATCGGCGCGAAATGCAGCATGGGGCCGAGCCTGGCCTGCAGCGCCTGGCGTGCCTTCGGCTGCAGCGTCGCCTCGTCGAACAGGGTGCGCCACAGGCGATCGCCGTCGCTGGAGGACACCATCAAGCGCGCCAGCACGCCGCCCATACTGTGCCCGATCAGCACCATGTCGTGTGCGGAGACGCTGCGGCGCTGCGGATCGAGTCGGTCCAGGGTCTGCTCCAGCGCAGTGCGAACCTGCAGGTGGGTGTAGGGAATCGGCAGGTTGGTCGGGTAGTACACCAGCCAGATCTGGTAGCGCTCGCGCACGCGCGGATCGCCGAGCAGGTCGTTGGCCAGGTTCACCCAGGCCTCCGGGCTGCTGGCCAGCCCATGCAGCAGCACCAGCACGCGCCGGTTCGGATCGTAGGGCTGGGTCAGGAACACATGCGGCCGGTCGATGCCGTGGCCCAGGCCGAGCAGCGTGCGCAGCGATTGCGCGGCGAAACCGGCGTGCGCCATCCAGACGCCGTAGCCCGCGCTGAAGTTGGCGGCCAGTGGCACGTCGACACCGCCCACCGCCACCCGCTCGTGGAGCGAAGGGTCGTGGACGTCCACGCGCGCGACACGCGTGGCCAACACTTCCTGGAGGGAGTGGCCGTCGAAGCGCAGCACCACCGTGAGGTTGGGCGTGGGCATGTCGCTGTAGGCGGGAGTTGTGTCGGCGCCGTCGATGGCATCCGCCGCTGGCGGCGTCAGGACCGCGACCATTTCCGCGCCGAACCCGTCGCGCCGATACACGCTGCGCAAGCCGTCGAAGCGCAGGCCGCTGGCCGCCAGCATCGCCTCGGGCATCGGCATGTCCTGCGGGCTGCCGACGCCGCTGGCATCCAGCGTCACTGTCCAGTCGGGCAGGGCGGCGATCGGCGCATCGGCGTCGTGGGTGGCGGGCGGATGCCGCTGGTAGCGCGCGAACAACGCGGTCACTGCCTGCTGCACGGCATAGTTGTAATAGTCGCGTACCTGGGTCTGGCGTTCCTCGAAGGCGCGGTCGCTGGGCGTGCGCCCACTGAAAAACAGATAGGCGTAGGCGTAGCGCGCGGTTTGCAGCCAGGCGGTCAGGGTGGCATCGCTGTCCGGTTGTTGCCTGGCGGCCCGTTGCGCGGCGAGGAGCGACAGCTCCGCCGACGTGGCCAGGGCGCGTTCCTGGTCCACGTCGGCGCTGCCGAGCAACTGGTCGATGCACGGCTGCACTTTTGCCGTGCAGCCTGTCGCGTCGAGGCCGGCGACGTTCAGCGTCTGCAGGGCCGCGTCGCTGGGGCGCGCGGCGCTCAGCGCATCGCCACGCTTGGCCTGGATGTAGTGCGCCGCATCCACGCGTTGCAGGGTGACGCTGGCGCAGCCGCCGGCGCACAGCGCCAGTCCCAGCACCACGCAGGCCAGGCCCACGCGACGCCAGCGTCGCCACTTCATGCCGTGGCCTTCGCCGCGTCAGCGCGGCGCGCGAACAGCAGGTCGTACAGCACCGGGATCACGCCCAGGGTCACCAGCGTGCCCAGCGCCAGGCCGCCGATCATGGTGATGGCCATGCCGGTCCACAGCGGACCGGCGAACAGCATCAGCGGGATCAGGCCGACGATGCAGGTCAGCTTGGTCATCACGATCGGGCGCAGGCGCTTGACCGCTGCGGCGATCACCGCCTCGTGCCGGCTCAGTCCGTCGGCCAGTTCGGCCTCGATCCGCTCCAGCAGCAGCACCGCGTTGTTGACGATGATGCCGGCCAGCGCGAGCAGGCCGAAGGTGGCCATGAAGCCGAACGGATAGCCGGTGACCAGCAGGGCCAGGGTGGCGCCGATCAGCACGAACGGAATGCTGGCGACCACGATGAACAGCTTGCGGAACGAATTGAACTGCCACACGAACAGCAGCAGGATCGCGCCCAGCGCATGCGGCATGTATTGCAGCAGCGCCTGGTTGGCTTCGGCGGCGTCCTCCAGTTCGCCGCCCATTTCGATGCGGTAGCCCGGCGGCAGGCGCAGCGCCGCCACCTTGTCGGCCAGTGCGTCCACCACCTGGTCGGTGGTCAGGTCGGGGTTGCGGCCGGTGATGGTGATGGCGCGGCTCAGGTTGCGGCGCTGGATCGTCGAGGGTTCCGAACTCAACTGGATGTCGGCGACCGCCGCCAGCGGCAGCGGCGCAGCGCCGGAGGAGGGGTAGATCGGCGTGTCGCCGGGATGGCCGCCGCGCGCACGCGGGTCGCTGTCGCCGCGCAGCACGATCGGCACGTTGCTGCCGTCGTCGCGGATCACCGAGGCGTCCACGCCGCCGTAGCGCAGTTGCAGCGCCTGGGCGATGTCCTCGCTGGCGACGCCGGCGCGGCGCGCCTTGGCCTGGTCCACCTGCACCACGTAGCGCGGAATGCGGCTATCCCAGTCGTCGCTGACGTCCAGCGTGCCGGGCAGGGCGCGCAAGGCGTCGGCGATGCCGGCGGCGAGGCGGCGCAGTTGCGCTTCGTCCGGGCCGATCACCCGGTAGATCGCCACGCCGGATTCGGTCGACCCCAGCGAAAAGCGCTTGGGCTCGGCGCGCACTGCCGGGTAGGCCTGACGCAGGTGGGTGCGCACCTTGGCGATCAGCGCATCGATGTCGCTGCCCGGCCGCACGCTGACGGTGAAGTAGGCGATGTTGGCCGCCGGCAGCGGCGGGTTCAGGCCGAGCACGATGCGCGGGCCACCGTCGGCGACGTAGCCGATGCTGTCGACGATCTGCGGGTTCTGCCGGCGGTCGGCCAGCCACTGGCTGATCGACTGCACGGTGCGCAGGGTCTCGCGCGCATCGCTGCCCGGTTGCAGGGTCACCGGCATCTGGAACTGCAGGCGGTCGGACTTCGGCAGGAAGCTGTACGGCACCGAGACCAGTACGGTCACCGCCAGTGCCAGCAGGGCCAGCATGCTGCCGAGGAACAGCGCCTTGTGCGCCAGCAGCGCCTCGATCGCGCGCCGGTACAGGCGGTATGGCCTGGACGTGTAGGTCTCGCCGTGGCCGTCGGCCGGCGCGGCGTGCGCCCGCGCGAAGTACATGCACAGCAGCGGGGTGATGGTGATGCTGAGCAGCCAGGAGCCGAGCAGGGTCACCGCCAGCACGATCGCCAGCGAGCGCATGTACTCGTTGGTACTGGTCTGGCCGAAGAAGAACGGCGAGAACGCCAGCACGATCACCAGCGAGGAGGTCAGCAGCGGGATCGCCAGGCTGCGCCCGGCGGCCTCGCAGGCGGCGCGGCGTTCTTCGCCGGCGGCCAGGCGCCGCTCGATGTCCTCGGCGATGACGATGCCGTTGTCCACCAGCAGGCCCAGCGCCAGGATGATCGCGGCGATGGAGACGGTCTGCAGTTCCACGTTCAGCGCCCGCATCGCGATTAGCGCGCCGAGGATGGTCAGCGGCACGATCGCGCCGACGATCAGGCCGGTGCGCCAGCCCAGGAACAGCATCACCACCGCCATCACGATGACGATGGTCTCGCCCATGACGTGGTGCATCTTGCCCATCTCGCGCTCGACCACGTCGGCCTGGAAGGTGACCACGTGCTGCTGGAAACCCACCGGCAGCGCCTTGGCGGTTTCGCCCAGGGTGCGCCGCAGCGCCTTGCCGACCTCGGCGACGTTGTTGCCCGGCGCCATCGACACCGCCACCACCACCGCCGGCTGGCCCTGGTAGATCGCAGCGGCCTCCGGCGGGTCCACCGGCATCAGTTCGATGCGTGCCAGTTGCGCCAGCGGGATCTGCCGCGGGCCGTCGGCGCCCTGCGTGGCGATCGGGGTATTGCGCAGCGCGTCTAGGTCGCGCACTTCGCCGGAGGTGGTCACGGTCATCGCCATGCCCGACGCGGCGACCAGGCCGCCGCCGGCGACCACGTTCTGCGCGCGCAGTTGCTGCGCGACCGCGGCGGGAGTGAGGCCGGCTTCGCCCAGCCTGGTCCGGTCGAAGGCGACGTAGACGCGCTCGTCCCGCAGGCCGTGGAAGGTGACCCGCTCGACGCCGGGCACGGCGTACAGCTGCGCGCGCATCTGCCGCAGCGGGCCGAGCATCTCGGCGGTGTTGAAGCCCGGCGCGGTGACCGCGATCGAGGCGATGGCGACGCGGCCGAAGTCGTCGTCCACCAGAGGCCCCTGGGTGCCCGCGGGCAGTTCGGCGCCGGCCTCGGCCGCCTTGCTGCGTACGCGCTGCCATAGCGCCGGCAGGTCCTTGACGCTGTCCTGCGCGGTGACCTGCACGATGGCGCTGCCGGGATGGATGGTGGTGACGATCTTCTTCAGCCCGCTGACCTCGCGCAGCCGTTCTTCCAGCGGGCGCGCGAGCAGGTTCTCCACGCGTTCGCTGGGCATGCCGGGGAAACCGACCTGCACGATCGCATCGCGCACGGTCACGCTGGGTTCCTCCTGCGAGGGAAAGCCGAGGAAGGTGACGATGCCGCCGATCAGGAGCAGGGCGGCGCTGAACAGGGCCAGGCGGCTGGACTGCAGGGTGGCGCGGGTCAGGTTCATGGCGAGACGGTGCCGAGGCGGGTGGTGGGGCGGAACGGCACGACGTGCTGGCCGTCGTGGAGGAAGGCGGCGCCGGCGGCGACGATGCGCTCGCCCGCGGCCAGGCCGCGCAGGATCTGCACGCGGCCGCCATCGCTGCGCCCGGTGACGACCTGGCGGCGGCGCACGCGGCCGCTGTCTGGGCGGTACACGAACACCATGCTCTGGCCATCGGCCATGCTCGGGAGCAGCGCGCTCAGCGGCACGCTCGGCGGCTGGTTGGCGGCGCTGTCGGGCAGCGCCAGCAGCAGCGATTCGCCACTGCGCGGTTGCGCGGCATCGGCGCCGGCGCTGTCGAACAGCGCCTGCACGGTGGCGCCGCCATCCACGCGTGCGGAGACGCTATGCAGGCGTAGCGGCAAGGCCTGCTGTGGCGTGTTGCTGCGGTAGGCCAGAACGATCTGGCCGGGTTGCAGCGCCGCCGCGCGATCGGCCGGCAGCGTCGCCAGCACCTGCGCGCGATCGGCACCGTCCAGTTGCAGCACGGGCTGGCCGCCGCTGACCAGGCTGTCGGGCTGTTGCAGTCGCGCCACCACGCTGCCGTCGAACGGCGCACGCAGTTCCGACTGGCGCACCGCGCGGCGCGCCAGCGCCAGGTCCGATTGCGTGCTGCGGACCCGCGCCTGGGCCGCGGCGAAGGCGCTTTTGGCCGCGGTCAGGGTCGCCGCGGAGGCGGCGCCGTCGTCGAACATGGCCTGCTGTTGGGCGAGCTGGGTCTGTTGCTGCTGCAGCTCGGCCGCGGCGATGCCGACGCCGGCCTCGGCCTGCTGCAGGCGCAGGGCGTTCGGTTCCGGATCCAGGCGTGCGAGCACCTGGCCGGCGTGGACGCGGTCGCCCACGTCCACGGCGATGGCGGCGATGCGGCCGCCGCCTTCGAAGCCGAGGTCGGCGCGTTGTTGCTGGCGCACCTGGGCGAGGTAGCGGGTGCTGTCGTGCGCGGCGTCGCCGGCGACGGTTTCCAGCTTGACCGCGCGTGGCGCATCGGCGGGCGGTGCCGCCTCGCGGCCGCAGCCGGACAGCGCCAGCGCGGCCAGCGGCAGGCACAGCGTGAGAAGCAGGGTAGGGCGCAGGGTCATGGTCGGCGGTGTCCCGAGAGCGATCAGAAGGTGTAGGTGACGGTGGCGCCGCCGCCGGCACCGGCGCGGCGACGCACCACCGGGCTGCCGTCGGCGGGGCCGACGTAGCGGGTGGCGTCGAGCAGCAGCGAGGCGGTCCAGTGCGGCGACAGGGTGTGGTCCCATTCGGCGCCGACCGAGTAGGCGTACACGCCGGCATCGGCCCGGTGCGGCTGGAAGCCGCTGGCCAGGCTCTGCGCATCGGTGACGCCGAAGTACGCCTGGTTGAAACGGCGGTCGCCGAAATGCGCGTCCAGGTCCAGGGTCACGGTGTCGGCCGCGGCCTGCAGCAGGGTGAAGCGCGCCCCGGCACGGTAGCGGTTGCGGCGTGCGCCGTCCTTCAGCGCGAACTCGGCCTCGGCATCCAGCGCCAGGTAAGAGGTGAGCTGCTGCATGACCAGGCTGCGCGCGGTGATCGCGCCGGGCACGTCGCCCATGCCGGCCAGGCTCTTGGAGCCGGGGCGCCAGCTGCTGTTGCGCTGCAGGCGGCCCAGGTCGTAGCCGAACGACTGGCTGGCGGAGAAGCCGTGCGCAGTCTGGAACTGCACGCCGGTGCCGCGCACCGTGTCCGCGAACAGGATGCCGCGCTGCACCGAGAACACCGGTACCGCCTGTACGCGATCGTCGGCGGAACCGGGATAGCGCGGCGTCAGCATGGCGCCGGCGCCCACGCTCAGTTGGGTGCGGTCGCCGAACAGGCCGGCGCTGGACGCGGCATTGGTGTCGGCGGCGTGCGCTGCCGGCGGCAGCGCCAGTACGGCCACGGTCAGCGTCGGCGAGAGAACGGACAGGACATGTTTCATCGGGGCAACCTCGTGCGGGGGAAAAGTCAGGGCGCGTGCGGCAGCGGCACGCCGTAGAACGCGCGGAACAGCGCGATGCGATCGAGCAGCAGCTCCTGCCGCGCCTGCAGGTGCGCCAGCTCGGCTTGCGCGGCCTGGATGTCGCCGGCCAGCAGTTCGGGGCGGTCCTGCAGGCCTTGCGCGACGCGCTGCTGCAGGCGCGCCACGCGCTGGCGCTCGCGTTCCAGGTTGATCCGTTCGCCGCGCTCGCGCTGCTGCAGTGCCGGCAGGGCATCGAGCGCATCGGCGACCTCGCGGAACGCCGCTTCCACGGTCTTCTCGTAGTCGGCCACCGCGGCGTCCTTGCGCAGCTGTGCGATATCCAGGTTGGCGCGGTTGCGGCCGCCGTCGAACAGCGGCAGCAGCAGTTGCGGCATGAAGCTCCAGGTGCGGCTGCCGGGCATGAACAGGCCGTTCAGTGCCTCGCTGGCGGTGCCCAGTGACGTGCTCAGGCGGATCGACGGGAAGAACGCGGCGCGCGCGGCACCGATATCGGCGTTGCGCGCACGCAGTTCGGCCTCGGCCTGGCGGACATCCGGGCGCTGCAGCAGCACCTGCGAATCGAGGTCGCGCCAGGCGTGGCCGTCGTCCTGCTCGGCATCCGGCAGCAGGTCTTGCAGCGTGCCAATGCCGTCGGGCGTGGTATAGCCGGCGAGCAGTTGCAGGGCGCGGCGGGCGGCACCGTGGTCGCTGGCGGCCTGCTGCGCGCGCGCCTGCGCCTGGTCGTCGTCGTGGCGCTGGCGGTCCAGTGCATCGCGGGAGATCAGCCCGACCGCCTGCTGGCGCGCAGCGATCGCCAGCAGCGCGGCGCTGCGCTCGGCGATGGTCTGCGCCTGTTGCCGGTTTTGCAGCGCGGCGCGCTCCAGCGTGTAGGCACGCAGGACTTCGGCGATCAGCGCACCGCGCGCCGCCTGGCGGCCGTCCTCGGAGGCCAGGTAGCGCTGCTGCGCCGCCGCCGACAGCGACGCCAGCTTGCCGAACAGGTCCAGCTCGAAGCCGTCCACACCGACTGCGACGGTGCTGAGCTTCTGGCCATAGCGCGCCTGCATGGCCGCGTCGTCGTAGCTGCGGCGCGTGCCCTGGGCATCGAGGCCGAGCTGCGGCAGCTGCTGCGCGCGTTCGATGCGGTACTGCGCGCGTGCCTGCTGCACGGTCAGCACGGCGTTGCGGAAGTCCGGGTCGTGAACCAGCGCCTGGGTCAGTAGCGGGGTCAGATCGTGCTGCGGCGAGAAGGCCCGCACGAATTGCCGTTCCTGGTCGGTGAGCGCATTCTCGTTGCGGTTCGGGGCGGCTGCCGCAGTCGCAGCGGTCGCGCCCAGCGTGGGCGGCAACGCCGGTTGCGGGCGCTGGTAGACCGGCGCCAGCGAGCAGCCGCCCAGGGCGAGCGCGAGCAGGCCGAGCAGGGCGCGGAGGCGACGCGGGCGAAGCAATGGGGACGGTAGAATCATGGTGGCGGTCGGGTGATCGAACTCGACTGCCAATATCGGCGGACATGTTCAAGCCGCCTTCTAGGAATCTTCAAGATTCCATCAAGACGTCAACCACGGGCACCAGGCAATGCACGCGAAGAAGATCCTGCTGGTCGAAGACGATGCCGACAGCGCCAGCATCCTCGAGGCCTACCTGCGCCGCGACGGCTTCGAGGTCGCGATCGCCGAGGATGGGCAGAAGGCGGTAGCGGTGCATGCGCAGTGGAAGCCGGACCTGGTGCTGCTGGACGTGATGCTGCCGCGGCTCAGCGGCACCGAGGTGCTGTCCACGATCCGCCGCAGCAGCGATACCCCGGTGATCATGGTCACCGCGATGGGCGACGAACCGGAAAAGCTCGGTGCATTGCGCTACGGCGCCGACGACTACGTGGTCAAACCGTACAGCCCCAAGGAAGTGGTGGCGCGGGTGTTTGCGGTGCTGCGCCGCGCCGCGCCGGCGCGCACCAGCGAGGAGCCGCTGCGCCACGAACGGCTCACCGTGGATACCGCCGCGGTGCGCGCCACGGTGCGCGATGCCGACGGCCACGAGGTAGCGCTGGAGCTGACCCCGACCGAGTTCAACATCCTGGCGACACTGATGAAGACGCCGTTCAAGGCCTTCACCCGCAGCGAACTGCTGGAGATCTGCCTGCCCGACAGCGATGCGCTGGAACGGGTGGTGGATGCGCACGTGCACAACCTGCGCAAGAAGCTCGAACACGAGCAAGTCACCGGCCTGCTGGTGACGGTGCGTGCGATCGGCTACCGCTTCCGATGAACTGGTCCTGGTTCCGCCGCAAGGGCCATGCGCCGCTGTGGCAGTGGGTGGGCCTGCGCATGAGCGCGCTGGCGGTGCTGACCATCATCGCGATCGCGCTGGGCATGGTGTTGCGCTTCGCGATCTGGGACGTGTCCACCCTGAGCCGCCTGCCGCCGCAGGCGCGGCAGGAGATGCTGCAGCTGCGCGAGGATCCGCACAGCAATGCGCGGCGTCTGTGGGAACTGTTCGAGACCTACTACGACGTGGCCGACTTCCTGCCCGGGCTGGCCAGCCGCGACTGGTGGCTGCTGGCGGGCATGGTGCTGGCGTCGATCCCGGTGATCGTGGTCTGCGGGCTGCTCGCCTCGCGGCCGCTGTCGCGGCAGTTCTCCAACGTCGCCGAGGCAGCCAGGCGCATCAGCGACGGCGATTTCGCCGCGCGCGCCCGCGTGGTGCCCGGTGCACCGGACGAACTGGCCGGGCTAGCGATCGACTTCAACGGCATGAGCGCGCAGCTGCAGCAATACGAGCGCGAGGTGCGCGAGTCCAGCGCGATGCTGGCGCACGAACTGCGCACGCCGCTCAACGCGGCGATGGGGCGGGTGCAGGGGATGCTCGACCAGGTGTTCCCGAGCAGCGAGGAGCAGTTGCGCATGGTCCAGCGCCAGCTTGAGCAGATCAATCGCCTGGTCGGCGACCTGCACCTGCTGTCGATGGCCCGCGCCAACCAGCTGATGCTGGAACCGCAGCGGTTCGCGCTCGGCGCGCTGGTCCGCGAACGCCTGACCTGGGCCGCGCAGCCGCTGCAGGAGGCCGGCATGCAGGTGCAGGTGCGCATTCCCGAACAACTGCACATCAGTGCCGACCGAGACCGCCTGGGCCAGGTGCTGTCGGTGCTGATCGACAATGCGTTGCGCTATGCCGCGGCCGGCGGCGAACTGGCGCTGGAGGCGCAGGCCGATGCCGATGGCGTGCTGATCCGCGTCGCCGATCGCGGCCCCGGCGTCGACGAGGAGGCGCTGGCGCGGATGGGCGACCGATTCTGGCGCGCCGACGACTCGCGCGCGCGCCATTCCGGCGGCAGCGGCCTGGGCCTGTCGATCGCCGCGGCCATCTGCCAGGCGCATGGCGGCGCGCTGGAGTTCGCCAATCGCGACGGCGGCGGACTATGCGCCCAGGTGCGGTTGCCGTCCGGGTTGGCAGGTGATGCTGGCGCGGGTCGCGGCAGTGCGCCTGCGCCACATCCGCGCAAACGGCAAGCGTGAGATCGGTGCGGTAAAGTCCGCAACGGAGACGTTCAGTCCTAGGCTTCCACGTGAGTACCGCATTGGATACCAATCGCCAGCGCCAGGTCGTCCCAACGGGCAAGACCGCCGAGGAGTGGCAAGCCATCGAGCACGCGGCCATCCAGGAGTTGCAACGCCGGGCAGACGAGGCGCACGCGACCGTGGTCGCGTTGCTGGATCGCCACGGCAGCAACTTCAGCGCCAAGCAGATGTCGCAGATACGACGGCGGCTGGAGAAGCGTTGAATGGGTGACGCGGACGTGAGTAGCCCTGCGGCATCTGAATTTTACATAAGATACATACGAGGCGCGTTGCTTTCGTAAGCCTTCGCAGATAGGGCGTTTCCAGCCATGCCAATTACGCATAAAAATACGACGGCTGTTGCGCTCAGCCTCTTGTAGAGCTTCGCCCACTCCCTGCCAAGTTCTCCCTGATCCTGCTCTGAATGGATCAGTAGCAGCCAAGGCCCAGCGTCTTGGCCAGCAATGCGTGCCAGTTGCTGAATGCGCTCATCGGGTATCGGCTTGTTGCCTAGCTTCCACTGGCTTAGCACGCCACTCGAGATTCCCATTTGGTCGGCAAGACCCCGCAGGCTTCCTCTTAACGAACGCTGAATAGCTAGTTCTACGAGGCTGTTGATGTGCATTGATGCGCTCCAAAAGGTATGCAGTGCGTACCGTTTAGGCTACACTGCAAGTGCATCCCAAATGGGCTGCACCCCAGCCCCCGGCACCCCCCGGGGTGTCTGGGTCACAGGGTAGGGGTAAGGGGCAACACATGGACATCGATCAGTACACCCGCCTTCAGCCGCGGATTGTGGACTTGCAGCGTGCTGCGCTGGAGTTCGCGGAACTCGGCCAAACGAAGGTCTCGCGTCACATCCTCGCGGCGGTGTTCACCGCTCAGAAGATCAAGCCGACCAAGCCTGCTCCGGCTGATGCGTCTGCCGACGCTGGCCCGGCTTCCTCGCCGAAGAAGGGGAAGGGCGCATAACGCGCCCTTTTCTTCGGGGGTATCGCATGCTGCACGAATACGAAATTCAGCAACGCGACGGTCGCCGCTGGGTGGTCGTTGACGTGTGCACAGATTGGCACGATGCGCAGGAACAGAAGCTGGAACATGTTGCTCGCGAGGTCGAACACGGGCGCCTTTTTGCGTTGGTGATTCGTGACTTTCGCGTTCGTCGCGTCGCCATGGTGTCTCAATGATGCCCGCATTGCTCGCCCTGTTTGGGGCCATGTCTGTCTTCTCCGTTTCTGCTGGTTTGCTGCGCATCCTCGCCTGGCAGGATCGACGCTATTCCGCGCAGCTTGCAGCCGAGTACCGCGCCTATGTGATGGTCGAAGAGGCCAAGCGTGAGGTGCGCCGTGGCTAACCTCGACTGGTCTAAGTTCACTGTTTTCGATCACCTCATTGCTTGCGTGATGCTCGCAATGATCTGTGTGATTCCTCTGGCGGCTGCTGGTCTGCTTTCGTCTGTGGTTCGGTCGATTGTGGGTCTTTGGGGGAGTCGTCATGACTGACCAAAATTTGAAGCTTTGGCAACTGTACGAAAAGCGCAACGCTGCGACGACGATAAAAGAACGTGACCGAATCGAACGACTGATTGAGGAACGAATCAGGCGCATCGGATCGGGGCAGGACGATGCCCCATGAGCGCGCACTTTCCGAACCGTCCGTGCTACCACTGCGGGGGCAGTCTTCAGACGCTCAATGCAGTGGATGCGCAACTGACCTGTTGCACGACGTGCGGCCTGTTGATCGGCAAGCGCAAGGCTATGCCGAGTTGCTACAGCGCATCCCTTGGCAACAGTTCTGGACGCTCACGTTTCGTCCCAGCAAATCCGGCCGCAACGGTGGCATGCACGACGAAGCCGCAGACAAGGCGTTCCGGTACTTCGTCAGTTGCCTCAACCGCGAGGTCTACGGTCCGAAGTGGTCAGGGCGGTGGCATGGCGGCATCCAGTGGGCGCGTGGGCAGGAATGGCACCGCGACGGCCGTCTGCATTTCCACGCCGTCGCAGCTGCACCTACCGATGACCTCAACCGGCTCGCCAGTCGCTACGCCTGGCATGAATGGTGGTACCGCGAATTCGGCCGCAATCGTATCGAAGCACCGCGCAGCCAGGCGGATATCACCGGCTACGTGAGCAAGTACGTAACAAAGGGCGGCATGGTCGATTTTAGCAAGAACTTTGGGGCATGGACCCCACCGCAAATCGACTACACCGCACGACCCGAGCAGAACGGCCTGATCCCGGCCTAGCCAGCAGCACAGAGGATCACCGGGCGGACTGATGCAAGCATCGCGCAACGGGTCAACAAGCGCTCCGCCACGCCCGCCTTCGGGGGGGTAGGGGGGGACTTAGCTTGACCCCACAGTACTGCCCGAAATTTGCAGAGACGCCTCATAAATCGACCAATCGAACGCAAAGGGAAAATCACCATGAACGCTCCGAAGATCACCATCAACAGCGCTGTCGAGACCCGCACCGTCACCACCTCCAAGGGCATGCAGAAAGCCATCTACAGCCAGCGCGCCACCCTCGAAACCGAAGCCATGCGGATTCAGGTCGAGGTCGAGGTGGACGGCCTGGACAAGGGTTATCCGCTCGGCGCCGTCAAGGAATGGGACGTGACCACTGACCTCGTGCCGGGCCGTTACGGCATCGAGCTTGCCCGTCGCATGACGCTGGTCGATCCGGTTAGCGCAGCCCGTCCGCAGCCTTCCAAAGCGGTCTGATCGCTATGGCCGTATTCGTCCCCGCCTGCCTAGAGCGCGACCTCGACGCGCAGACGGGGACGTGTTCGGCCCCGATCTGGATACCGCAGCCGTCTCTGTTGCCGGAACTGACGGTTGCGGACGCCCAGTCCATCGGGCAGGCCATCGCGCTTTTGTGGGCGGTGGCATACGCGTTCCGGCTTGTTCGCAAGAAAATCCAACAGTCCTGAGGAGGACACATGTTCGCATCGTTCAATCGCAGTAAGTTCGCCGGCCTGGTTTCCCTGGCCGCCCTGTCCACCATCGCCGCGCCGGCGTTCGCCTCCGGCGGCAGTTCCGCGGTCGATGTCAGCGCCGTGACGTCGGCCATCAATGCGGCCGCCGACCCGATCGCCAAGATCGGCGCCGCGGTGCTGATCGTGCTGGTCGGCATCAAGGTCTATAAGTGGGTGCGTCGCGCCATGTAACGACCACCGGCGGGCAGGGCCGACTCCCTCCCGCCGGTCTCTAAGGGGGTCATATGGAAGGCTGGATTTGGTTGTTCGCGTGGTGCGTCGCTTGCGTCATCGTGTTCGTGGATTTCGACTGATGCGCACGAATGCATGCTTTCCGATACGTTTGCTAATCACTCTGCTGTCGTGTGCGGTGTTTATGTCCTGCGCACTCTGGTCTGCCCCTGTCTACGCCGCTTGGGGCACCGCTTCCTGCCCGGTTTCTGCGCACTGCAATCAGGGCCACGCCAGCGCCTCCTGCGACGCGCAGGTTGCAGACTTCAAGGCGACCCATTCTGATTGGACCTACATTGAGGCCGGCTGTCGCATGTCCGGCTCTGCCGCTGGTGGTCAATACGATCCTGTCATTGACGGCAGGCCAGCCGGTGGCAGTCGTACAACCGTTCTCGGTGACACCGAGTTCTACGCCACGCTGTGCAGTGCACTTCCGTCGCTCACGTCCACGTTCAATCCTAAGTCTGGCTCTATTTCCTGTAGCGATGGTTGCGAGCAGGCGTGGTTCAAGAATCCTGACGGTACCAGCACTGGCCAGTACATCGGTACCACCTGCAATACCACTGATTTCCCCAGCAAGTGCGGCCCCGGCTTCTACTGGAATGGCGTCCTTAGCGTCTGCGAGCCCAGCAAGGAAGAATGCCCGAAAGGTCAGGTTCCCAATTCGTCCGGCAAGTGCGCCCCTGAGCCTTGCCCTGATGGCATGGTGCAGCAGCAGGACGGCACCTGTAAGGCGAAGGAAAGCGAGTGCCCTCAGGGCCAGGTAAAAGGCCCTGACGGCAGCTGCGTAAAGAAGCCCGACGCTTGTTCTTCGGGGCAGGCCATGGGCGTTGATGGGACGTGCAAACCCGACAAGGATGGTGACGGCAAGCCTGACGACGAAGACAGCGACGACGATGGTAAGGATGACAAATCGTCCTTCTCCGGCGGCGATTCCTGCGACTCTCCGCCGTCTTGCAGCGGCGATCCCGTGATGTGCGGTCAGGCTCGCATTCAATGGCGCATCGACTGCAACACGCGCCGCAATCGCAATATCGCAGGCGGCGCCTGCAGCACGCCGCCCATCTGCACTGGTGAGAAGTGCGACGCGATGGAGTACGCCTCGCTCCTCACGCAATGGCGTACCGCATGCGCTGTTGAAAAGCTCGCTGCGGGTGGCGGTCAGTCGGGTGGTGGCTTTGGTGCGGCCGATAGCGCCAATCTTGCCGCGGTACGTGGTGCGGTGACGGGTGACGCTGGTAGCCCTGATATCGGTGGGGCGGGTGATCCGTCTGGCGCGTTCACTGATGGCAGCAATTCGACTGTCGGTGATGGCAAGCTCGATACGTCCGGATTCGGCTATGCGAGGTCTTGCCCAACGATTCCTGATGTCTCTGTGTTCGGTCAGTCGATCCACTTTGACACGTCTGCCTTCTGTTCGTTTCTTGTCCTTGGTGGGCAGCTTGTGCTGGTGTTTGCTGCCCTCGCATCGCTGCGCATCATTAGCGCCGGGGGAGAGTCTTAATGCCTGCTCTTGTTGGCGCGCTCATTGCAGCGCTGTCGTGGCTGTTTCGTTCGCGGATCGGCCTTTGGGTGATGACCGCGCTAGCGTGGCTCGGCATCAATTTCGGCACGATCAAGATGGTCATTGATCCGGCCATCGATCTGCTTAAGGGCTACGCGCAGGGCCTTGGTGGGGGCGGGCAGTTGGGTGCCACTGCCATGCAGTGGATGGGTGTTCTCAATTTCGACCGAGCTTTGACGATGATCATTTCGGCTGTGGCTGCCAAGCACGCGATCATGCAGGGCCGGCTGTTCCTCTTTAAGCGTGGATTCGGAGCTAAGCCCTAATGCCTATCGAACTGTTCACCGGACTTCCTGGCAACGGCAAAACGTTGCTCATGGTTGAGCACCTCAGCAAGGCTGCTCAAGATGGGTCGCGGCCTTTGTTCGCAGCTGGCATTGATGGCCTTAAGCCTGGCTTGGCTACTGTGCTAGACGATCCGCGCGAGTGGAACAAGGTCGATGCTGAGGGAAAGCATATTGTCCCCGATGGTTCGTTGATCTATGTCGATGAGGCTTGGAAATGGTTCGGTCACTTGCACGATGCCACTCGGCAGTCTACGCCGCCGCATGTGCTTGGTCTTGCTGAGCATCGTCATCGCGGCATCGACTTCGTTTGGACGACGCAGATGCCTGTGCAGTTGTACCCGTTCGCGCGGTCGCTGATTCAGAACCATCACCATGTTGTGCGCCGCTTCGGCACGTCGCTTATTGATGTTTTTAGCTGGCAGGAGTTACAGGAGGACGTTAAGAGCGTTCCGCGCCGAGATGCTGCATTGCGTAAAACGCGCATGCTGCCTAGCCAGCATTACGCTGACTACACGTCGGCCACCATGCACACGATCAAGCGCAAAATTCCGCTGCGCGTGATCTTGTTGCCTGCCATGGTAGTTGCTGCAATCGTGTTCGCGTTCCTCGGCTATCGTGCTGTCCGGCCGGAGGCCATGACGGCCAGGGTCGCCGGCGCCGGCCAGGGAGCGGCGTCAGCCGCCCCAGGCCAAGCCGGCGCGTTTGTCGCTGGCGGATCGACCGAACGGCACTTTATCGATGCCGCCGACTACGCCAAGCAGCATCTACCAAGGTTTGCAACGATGCCGTGGACGGCGCCGGTGTTTGATCAGCGTCAGGTGACCGCTGACCCCGCGCTGTATTGCATGTCTAGCCGCCCTGGGCTTGATGCGGAGGGGCAGCATAGTGATTTTTCGTGCACGTGCCTTACTGAGCAATCTACGATCTATGAGATCTCACAGGGCGAGTGCAGGCGCATTGCGCGTATGGGGGCGGTCTACAACCCGTATCGCCAGCAGCGCGAGCAACAGCAGGTGCAGCAGCAACCGCAGCAGCAGGCGCACGCCGCTGTGAGTTCGCCTGGTGGGGTTATCGAGCGGCGCGCTAGGGCGCAGGGGACGTTCCCTGAGTCGCCGTCCAAGGTCGGTGACACCTACACGCCTCCGACGACGTTGGACATGTGATGACTAGCGGCGGCCGCGAGTTGCTTAAGTGGATCGCCGTACTGGCCATGACGGGCGACCATGTGCTTAAGGTCTTCGGGCTCGTTTACGTGCCGGTTCTTTCGCAGGCTGGCCGTGTTGCGTTTCCGCTGTTCGCCATGATCCTGGCCTATAACCTGGCCCAGCCTGGCGCGGACGTACTCAAATCGGTGCGTCGCCTGCTTGCTTGGGGTGTCGTTGCGACGCCTGTCTACTGGCTCGCCTTCGGCCAGTTGTTACCGTTCAACGTACTGTGTGCGTTTGCACTCGCCGCGGGCGCGATTTGGGCGGTGCAGGGCAGGCGATGGGCGTTGTTTGCCGTTTGCGCACTTCCTGGGCCGCTGTTCGTTGATTACCAATGGGCCGGCCTTGCCGTGGTCGTCGGTGCCTGGTGGTACTTCAGCGCGCCGGCACGCCGCATTGTGGTCACACTTTGCGGCATCGTCGTTCCCGCTGTTGCGCTTTGCGCCTACAACGGTAGTGTTTGGTCGCTCCTTGCCATGCCTATGCTACTTGTTGCCTATGTGCCGATTTCGTTTCCGCGTACCCGTTGGGCATTCTATGGTTACTATGTTGCTCATCTTGGTCTTCTCGTTGTTGTGCTAACTCTTCTTGAGGGTCTAACGCCATCATGAACATTGCGCAAACGGTTGCCGGGATTCAGGGCTTTGTTCTTCTCGCGTATGGGGTGTTTCGGATCTACCTGTTTCTGTTCGCCCGTGCCAAGAACAGGGAATAGGGGCTTTAAGGGCAGGGGCGGCCAGGCACGTTCTCCCATCCCCCTGGTATCCGTCTGAATAGCGTGCCGTTGATGCAACGTGTTTCCCCGCGCTGTAACGCTTGTCGGTCACGTTCTTGCTGCTCTCTTTGAGCGCGTATTTCAGAAATCCGAAGTTGTCTGTATTTTTCCTGCTGGATTGCCGGTGCCGTATTTCCTGTCTCTCGCTCCGTCTCGATGCGGGAGGCTTTTTCCTCTTTGGCCCTATGCCAGTCCGCTACCGTTCGGACGTAGATTGCAGCACCTCCAGCGATAGCCGCTGCCATGCAGAGGCCTACTGCCAGCGTCCATCCCAGGCCAGATCCGTCGCGTTTCGTTTGAGGCAGGTATTCCGGTCGTTCCCGGGCGTCTTGTGGCTGCTGTTCTTCCTGTGTGCTTTCCATGCGTTCCCCTGGCTGCTTGAGTGTCATTTTGGGGTGCAGGGGCTTGCCCCTGCGTAGACGCCTTATCCAGCCATCTGTCCGAAGTGTCGATCCCGCCAGGCTGCAAGGTCAACGACGACGACTTTCACTATCTGCTGACCGGCTCTTTTGCGGCCAGCTTCCGCCTTGCGCCGTGATGCGTAGCCAGCCCGCAGCAGTTCCATGTGATCGCGCCACGCTAGACCTTTCAGCCGTTCGGGCGTCATCCTGTCGCCGTCTGGACTGACTAGGTAGTTGCCGGCCACACGCCAGCCCGCGAAGCGACCGCTCAGATACTCACACATGCGTCAATCCTTCCTTGACCTCGGGGAGGCTTGCCGGGACGCAAGAGTGATGCCAGTAGCAGCCGAAGGAGTCCCCAGTAGTAGCGAACTGCATTTAACATAAGATACATTATGCGAAATTGGCTGTGCACGGTGCGGGCGCGCTTACGCTGGGCCTGGCTGTGGCTTTGTCAGTTTCTTTAGTTCGTGTCCTTTTCGCTTGGATCGTGCCCCTGCTTGATTTCAAAGGCTTTTTTCCCTCTCCAAGGACACGATCCAAAGTAACGCGTGGACGCTCTTCGTGCCAGTGTCGCTATGCACAGCAGCTCGATCGGTGTCAGGTTGCAGCCACTTTGCCGCGACTACGCCTAGAGCGTGCTGGTTTAGGAGGCTTGGGCTGACCGTGTCCAACACGTTGGTACCAAGCCGCTTCGAGTGCCGCAGGGAGATCGTTCAATTTGGCCAGCTGTGCCTCCAACGCGTCGGCACGCGCTTGCTGGACGGTAAGTTCCTGGCGAGTCTGAGAGACCGTGGCCTTCGCGCGCTCAAGCTCCTCGCCATGCAGCCGTTCGGTCATTGCAACTTCTTTTCGGAGGCTCATCAGTTGCTGTTGAGCCTCCTTGGTCTCCTGGCGCGCCCGATCCACTTCCGCATGTGCACGGTCTTCCGTAGCACGCACATGCTGGGTCAAAGTGTCGCGCTCAGCACGCGCCGCTTCCTGCACATGCTGAAGCTGAATCTGCAGTGCTTCGCAGGCTCTTTCTACTTCTGATACACGCAGTGTTGCCGCGTCGCGCTGCTGGCAGAACTCATCTAGCTGCTGCTGGAGTTGCGCAACGAGACGCTCGAGTTCGCCGGCGCGGGCTGTCGCGAGCTGTTCGGCGTGATGAGCCACCTCTGCCTCGCCCCTAAGCCGGCCGAGTTCGGCCTGGATGCTGTGGCGATCGCGTTCTAATTCATCTCGGGCGCTCAGTAGGGTGGCACGCTCACTGGCGATGGCTTCATCGGCATGGTTCCGCGCATGGTCAAGAGCTAACGCCCACCACTGCCCTGCCAGGGCTGCCACTGCCTCGGGCACATTGGCTGTGACTACGCGGATCTGGTCGTTTTGCGCCAGGCGCGTCCCCAATTCGCGCCACCATGTCTCCAGCCACCGAACGACGGTATTCGGGGAGCCTGTACCAAGATGAGCACGGATGCGTTCGACGGTCGGACGTTCGCCAAGCGCGACAAGCGCGTCGGCGGCGGCGTGGACGTCTGATTCTGTGATGCCTCTGGCCATTGAAGTGCCTCCCGGATTAGCGCCCTGCCCCGCAGTTGGCGTACTCGCGATAAGTGATGATTATCGTGGCTACGCCTGCTTATTCGTAGCGTAAATTACATACTATGGATGCTAATTCCACTAGTGCCGCCCTCGCCCAGACCGTCCACCAGCTAGTACTGCCCGAACAGCTGGCGCAATAGGCGGCGGACGCGGCGCGCGAGCTGCTGGCCGAAGCAGCGGCCGAGAACACCACCCGCAGCTACACCAGTGCCCTGCGCTACTGGGCCGGCTGGCATGCGGCGCGCTACGGCATCGAGCTCGCATTGCCGGTGCCCGAAGCCACTGTGCTGCAGTTTGTGGTCGATCACGTGCAGCGCCGCTCGACTGACGGTGAGCTGGCGTGGGAGTTGCCGCCGATCGTGGACCAGGCCTTGGTGGCGGCCGGCCTGAAGGCCAAGCTTGGGCCATGGACCTTGGCCACCGTGCGTCATCGGGTTGCCGTGCTGTCCACCGCGCACAGGCTCAAACAGGCGACCAATCCCTGCGAACAGCCAGCGATCCGCACCGTGCTCAGCCGCGCCGCCCGAGCCGCCGTCAAACGCGGCGAGCGGCCGCGCAAGAAGACCGCGATCACCCTGCCCGAGCTGGAAGCCCTGCTGGCCACCTGCGACGACAGCCTGGAAGGAATACGGGATCGCGCCCTACTTTGCTTCGGGTTTGCCAGCGGCGGGCGCCGGCGCAGTGAGATCGCCGCCGCCGACCTACGCGACCTGCGCCGGATCGGCGAGGCGGGCTACATCTACCGCCTGGAGCACAGCAAGACCCAGCAGGCCGGTGTCACCGCGAGTTCGACCCCGGACAAGCCGGTGCTCGATCGGGCCGCCCTCGCGCTGCAGGCCTGGCTGGACGCAGCCGGGATCACCGAAGGGGCGATCTTCCGACGGCTTTGGAAGCAGCGCGTCGGCCCTGCCCTGTCTCCGGCCGCGGTAGGCGAGATCGTACAGCGGCGGGCGCGACTGGCTGGACTGGAGGGGGATTTTGGCGGGCACAGTCTAAGGTCAGGGTTCGTGACCGAGGCCAGCCGCCAAGGTGTGACGCTGCCGGCGATCATGCAACTGACCGAACACCGGTCGGTGTCGAGTGTCATGGGGTATTTCCAGACCGGTGGAGCTTCTGCGAATCCAGCTGCTCGACTGCTGGAGGACTAGAAACAAAAGGAATTTTGATGCTGAGCGGCCCCGGTTCCTGACTGCGGCCGAGAAGGTTCATGACGGGCCGATCAAAACCTCTTCAGGCTTGAACCAGCCCGTGGCCAGGAGCTGATCCGCAATCCGTGCCGGATTAGCGGCGTAAGCGACCAATGCAAGTGAGCGTTCCGCGCGGCTGCAGGTAACATAGAACAACCTACGGGTCGACCCGGTTTGACCGTCGTCAGCGCCGCCCCCGAAAAGCTTCTCGTACTTGAATAGAAAGCCGCGTGCCTCGTGATCGTCCATGACGACCATGACGCGGGGGAACTCGAGTCCTTTCACGCCCTGATGCGTATCAAAACGAGCCTTGCCGCTGACGTACTTGGCGTAGGCCCGTACCTGCAGAAAGGGGGTCGCCAAAAACTGGGCGATGGCCTTGTCTCGATCGCTGCGCTCCTGCTCGTCCTCAGCGTCGCTCGCTTCAGCAGCAGTGGCAGCCAAGGCAACATTGAGCGTGTCGGGGATTGCGAAAAGGCCAGTCTCGGCCACGTTATGTAGGACCTCACCAAACGTCACGGACGGATTACCATCGAGTAGTGTAACCAGCGCATCCACGGCCGCCTGCGCCCTGCCCAACTGCTCAAACTGATCCGAAGCTTGCTTCAGCGCAGATGGGCTCAGCAAGGGTGAAGCTGCCCGCATGATCCGTGCGGTGCCAAACTTGTCGTCCTTGGCGTCCCATAGCGGCAAGATCAGGTTCGAGAAGAAGTTGACTGCAAGCAGTGAGCCATCCAGCAACGACGTCCGAAACTGTGTTACTGGATAGAGCGCTGCGAGCAAATCATCAAACCCCATCCGAAGGGCCGCCATGCGATGCTCTAGGATGAGCACTTTGACCGCATCCTCATCCAGCCACTCCCGATCGGCAGTAAGACCGGCCATGTGAGCACAGATGGCTTTCTCTGCGACAATCTTATCGATCCCTTCGGAGGGAAGCACATACATCCGTACATGCCCTTCGATCGCGGTGCTACTGGGGATCTGTGTCTGCTGATCAGTGGACTCACGGATCTTGTTAATGAGCTCGATCACTCGCCGCGGGCACCGGAAGTTCAGCCGCTTGGTTGGTGTGGCCCAGTCATCGGGCAGGTTCTCGCCCAAGCCCGGCTGACCATCGCCGTAGATGCGCTGCATCATGTCGCCGAAGAGGCCGACCACAACTTCGTCCTTGTGCGCGGCCTGGAAGGTGAACAAGGCTTCCACGATATGACGGTTTGTATCTTGGCTTTCGTCAACCAGTATGTAGGGATAGCCATCGCGCAGGATGTGCCGGAGCACGGGCTTGGACTTCAAGAAATCTCCCGCCAGATGTAGCACTTCGGCGTGATTGAGCGAGTCCCTGCCCCGGTTGTCACCGTCAGGGCTGTAGACGAAGGTCTTGGTCGTGTCGAGTCGAGCTAGTCGTCGTGTCTTGGACGCGATGTCGGCGATCCGCTCCGCGGAAGCTTTCGTGCCTGCGCGCCCCTTGGCTTCCTTGGCTTGCAGGTCCTCAATGTCGGCCTTGAGTGAAACCCGGAGCCACTCCCGGATGTCGTGGTTGAATCCTTCAATCAAGGTCCAGGCAAAACTGTGGATCGTGGACACGGCGATGATGGGATCAAACTGCGTGCGCCGGATAATTTCATCACGCGCTGCCTTGGTGTAGGTGACGACCGCGACCTTCTGCCCACGGACTCTCAGGCGTGCGCCGGCCGTGTCGCGGAGGTAGTCCAGGGCCCCCACCAGCGAGCGAGTCTTACCCGAGCCAGCTCCGGCGAACAGGAAGAAGCTTCTGGGAGCCTGGGGATCGAGGCAGTGTTTGATCTCCTCGTCCACATGACGATCGAGTTCATCGTTGGGGACTGCGGCGGCCTCACTGGTCATGCTGCACCGGCCTTGGGAGCAAGATCGGCCTCCTTGCGCTTCAGCTGCTCGGCCAGCCACAGCAATCCATGCTCGATATAGGCCGGCACCTGGAGTTGCTCAATGTCGTCGCTGAACAAGAGCTCGAGGGCGAACTCAGCCTTATCACCTTCCTTGATCGCCTTGGCGACATCGGCTGTCAGCTGATTGCCGTCTTGGGCGGCATCGGCGATGGCCCGGAACTTGCCCGCCAGGCCAGTGGCTTTGCGGGTCTTGAAAAAATCAAAATTCCTGTAGAGCAAGGCGTCTTCGAACGTGTTGGCGTGGATCTCCACAGCGACTGCCCCGAGCTTCAGTTTCTCTCCCGTCTGATATGCGGAGCGCACTGCATAGCCATTGGGATGAACGATGGCTTTCTCCTTTTCCTCCAGCTTCATGAGGACATCGACATCGGTCTGCTTGGGTGCCCAAGAGCGCAGCGTTTCATTGCGCGCTTCAAGTCCCTTGCCTAGCGCCGGAGTCTTGGCTTCGTTGGAAGCCGGATCCTTCGCGTCGAGGTCGGTGATGATCAATGTCGTCAGGCCCAGGGTGTCCACCAGACCCTTGAACCGGTGCGCATGGCTGCCGCCCACCTCCAACCAGGTGATATAGCGGGTCCGCAGATACTCGAATACATCGGCCTGTTCGACGAAATGGGGAACAAGGATGCGCTCGGCGCTGCCTTCGATGAAAATAGCGGCGTCGGCGAAGAACAGGTCGCAATGCGTCGCCTTGAGGTAGCGCGCCACAAACTTTTCCGTCTGGTCCGGTTTGCCGAAGACTGATGAGAGATTGACCACGCAGGCGGTGGGGGTCTTGCGCCCCTCGGAAGGGGGAAGCCGCCGGAAGTAGCGAAGCGCCGCAAAATCGCAGGCATGGGCGATGTGGCTGGAATGGGTGCTCACGACAAGTTGCGTGCTGAAATCAAGCGACTTTCCAAGGGCAGGATCATTGCGTAGCACGTCATAGGCGTGCCTGATGAACACCTGTTGTACCTGGGCATGGAGATACGCCTCGGGCTCTTCGACCAACATCAGGTGCAGCGGCGGCGTAGGCTTTACATCGTGTCCTGTTCCGGCTTTGCCCACCCGCATCCATGCATCGCGATAGCTCATCAGGTTGAAGACCATTGAGACCAAGTTCTGGTAACCCAGTCCGTTGGAGTCTTCCGGCAAGCGGTGCATATGCTCACCCGCCGCCGCGGGGATTTCGTACTGAATGGCGGACTCATGGCTCAAGCCGTCCTGCAGCTTGAGCTTGGTAGCAATCTTCAGCTTCGGGTCGGATATGCCCGGATAGCCAAGCTTCTGCAGTTCGATCAGCGCTTTGTCGAAAGCTTCCGATAGCCTGTCATCGAAGGCCTTGCGCGCCTTCTCCAGTGCCTCCATGGCCTTGATATCGGTCAGTTCCGGGGTGTCACGCCAGTCCAGGTGCCTGTCATAGTAAGAGCGAAGCTGGGTGGAGAGCCGACCTGCACTGCGTGCATCTGCGCCTGCATCGTCGCGCTGCGTACGGTTACTGGTGGCCCCGAAACCTCGCTGCGCGCTGATTTCATCGATCTGGATGAGGCCGTCAAGTGGATTGCCCTCAATGGGCTCGGCGTCATCGGACAGGGCCTGCATGCGGGCAACGCCATCAGTGGGTTCCTCGACTTTCGCCGGGTCCAACAAATATGCCTTCACTTTAAAGAAGGTCCGCAGGCGACGCTCCAGAAAGTCGATCAGATTGAGCGGCCAGAGCTCCAATTGGGGCGGATCTTCCTTCCCTTCGACAGCTTGGGCTGCAGCGACCGTGATGTCAGCCGCCTTCCTTCTCGCCGCGATGTACTCCTGCTGGAACTTGACGGCGTCTTCGGGCTCAAAGCGAAACCGAACGCCAAGAGGGGCGGTCTTCCAATCCAGCGTAGGAAGCAGCTTCTGCACATAATGCATCTCGCCCTTCTTGACTTGGAGCCACACATCCAGCTGCGGCAGGAACTCCAGAATGCCGGGCGCAGGCAACTCTGTGTCCGCGGCTATCGCCGCCTCCCAAGTCTCCCCTTGCGCATTCAGGGCCTGCCAATGCGCAAGCGACAGATCGTTGATGGAAAACCCACGCGTATCGACAAGGAAACGACGCAACGCGGTCATGGCGGAGGTCTTGCCACTATTGTTGGCGCCCACCAGCACCGTCTTATCGGGGGCGAACGCAATGCGCGCGGCCAACAGCTTCCGGTAGTCCCCAATCTCGACCATCGTTATCAGCACGTCCCTACTCCTTCAGGATTCTCACTTGTCTCAGCGCCCCCGCCACTTGACGTGCAACGCAGGTGGCGGCAGCGGCCGGGTTTGGATGTCCAGCTAAGCTAGGCTTCGTGCGGCTACGCCCAAGTCTCGCCAGGCCTCGGCGTGGCAGCTGAAGATCAGGATCTGATGACGGTTCGCCGCATCATAGAGAACCCGCTTCATATGCCCGAGGCGCTCCTGGTCGGTGTGTACCAGGGCATCGTCAAGGATGATGAGCGTGGGTTTGCCCGCCTCCTTGAGCAAGTCGGCATAGGCCAGTCGGGCCACCACGCCCAGTTGTTCCCGTGCCCCGAAACTTAGCTCCAGGAATTTGCCAGTTTCGGCACCATTTGCGCCCATGCGGGTGACGGCCCCTGGAGACAAGTCTTCGCCGACCTCGACGTGAGCGCCAGGAAATAGTATCTGGAGATAGTGATTGAGATGCTTCTGCAACGGAGCACGCAGTCGTCGCGCCAGTGCAGATCGCTTCTCACTGAGCAGTTTGAGCAGGTGATCGAGCGCCTTTGCGCGGCGCCCGAGCTCCTCACACCGCCGGCGTAGCTGTTCAAGCTCGCGCATCTTCTCTGCAGCGGCTTCCTCTTGGCCTAACGCACCCTTTGCTTCCAACTCAGCTTCGAGGCGGGTGATATCCGTATTGCGTTGAGTGTGCGCAGCCACTGTTTGCTTGGCGCTACGATCCAGGCGCTCGACATCCTGCTGCAGCACTAGTAGGTTGATCGTCTGCAGTTGCTGGGCCAGCTCGCTAGCCTGGCTCTGGGCGGTGCTCTGTTGTGCCCGCGCATCGGTCAGCGCTTGACTGACTTCGGTCTTCTTGGCAGTCCTGAGGGGATCATCCAATGTTGTTTGTAGAGCGGCGAGTTCCTCTGCCGCTGCCTTAGCCTGCGCACTTGCCTCGCCGACGGCGAACTTGGCCTCGTTGAGCTCCGTTGAAGCATCCTCCAAGGCGTCGCGGGCGGCGAGGTCTTCGGACTCGGCTTGGGATACCGTGAGCGCCGACGAGGTAGTGTCTTCGGCCAACGTATCCAGGGCGGACCGGGCATCGGCGAGTTTGGCGGTTTGCGCCGCCAACTCCGCAGCCAATGCAGCGAGTCCCTCGGGCGCATGGGCCGCCAGCACCGCCGCGGAGGCTTCCGCCTCGGCCACACGCTGGACATGGCGTCGCGCACGCTCTTCAGCCGCCGCCAGGCTGCCAACCCCGATCGATTGGAGCAGCGTGGTCAGCTCATCCTGTTGGCGATTACGTGCTGCAATGAGAACCTCCAGGTCTTCACCGCCCGGCACGACCGTGATCCGGCCGACACCGTCGATGTCTATATCGGTGCGGGTCTCGATGGCCAGGCGCTTGGTATCGCTTAGTGGCGCCTGTCCAACCTGTACCTTCGCGGTGGCGTCCAGCTCGAACTCAAGGGTGGTCGAGATCGCGTCCAGC
Organism: Xanthomonas sp. NCPPB 901; assembly: GCF_056725085.1. Lineage (NCBI taxonomy): Bacteria > Pseudomonadati > Pseudomonadota > Gammaproteobacteria > Lysobacterales > Lysobacteraceae > Xanthomonas > Xanthomonas sp. NCPPB 901. Next base: position 2,472,389 of record NZ_CM161511.1, read on the forward strand.
CTGGCCTGCGCGGTACGAAGGTCTTCCGAGCACGCTCTCAGTCGATCGAGCTGATCCGACGGCACGGCTACCGCGAGCGCATCGGCCTGCAGGTTGGTCAGTTTGTTCTGCTGGATCTGTGCTTCGTGGTGATTGTGTTGCAGGGTGGCGACAAGCGCGGTCAGGTCCGTGACAGTTCTTTGCTGCCCCTGGCGCTCGGCGGCCAAGCGGGCCAGCCGCAGGTGTTCGCGTGCCCGTTGGCTGGTTCCCACGGCCGCAGCGTGACGTGGCTCCCAGGCGTGTAGGTGACCTCGGGCTTGCTGCAGCAAGTCTTCGGTAGCCTTCAGGTTCGCTTGGCGTACGCTGAGGGCGTCCTGTTCGCGCTCCATCGCCTGAAGCTGGTCACGCAGGGCGGTGACGTGCGCTGTCGCCTGGGTGAGGACGAGGTCCTGTGCTGCTTTTCGTTGGGCTAGACCTTGGGCATCGGCCAGCTGCGCCTGGGCTTGGGCAAGTTGGGTTTGCAGGACAAGCCAAGGGCGCTCAGCCGCTTCTCGGTCATGCGCGAGCCGAAGGCTTGCCAGTCGATCAACCCCGCCCCGATAGGCTTGGATGTCCGCTTGCAAGATGGCCAGTTCCCCCTCGATTGCCGACGAGCGCTTGAGCGCTTCCTGGTACGTTCCGCGTGGGGTACCTGTCGACGGCGTCAACAGCTCGTTGCGTTCCTCCTCGACAATGCGAATGATCTCGTCGCCCTGGCTGGCGGCCAGTTCTCCCAGCGCATCGCCTAACGCATTGCGAAGGTAATCGCTGGCAAATCCCACCGGTTTGGCAATGTCATGCGAGGAACCCTGCTTGATCCAAAGCAGGCCCGGAATGCCCATGTGCTCGGGCGTGCTGGCCCCTTTGCCGGCAAAGCTGAAGCCGAGCAGGCCGCCCAGATGGTCTTCTGCCGCAAGTCCGTCGAGCTGCCGACCGTCGATGACCAGGTTGCAGCGCTTCTTGCCAAGAAATGCTTTGGTCAGGCGGGCAGGCTTGCCGGCAATATCAAAGTCAATCTCCACCGTGGGCGTTGCCGAGGGGTCATTCCAAGGTCGCAGTCCGACGACCGAACTGGACTTGTGTCGCTCGAAGAAAGCCGCGCGGATTGCTTCAGCAACGGTGGATTTTCCGGATTCATTAGGCGCAATGAATAAGTTGAGGCCCTCTACAAGATCGCCCAACTCCAGGGGATCACGGAAGCGCTTGAAGCCGTCGATGCGAAGACGATGGAGTTTCATGCGCCGGCTCCTGCGCGAGGGCGGCGGCCGTCCAGGATCCTGGCCAGGGCGAGGATGGCATCACGTGCTAGTTCGCTGGCCTGACCAGTCTGCTCTGCGCGAAGTTCTTGCAGCACCTCACCCACGAAACCATCGGCGTGAAGCGCCTGCATGTCTTCCTCAGTCGGTTCGAGCCGCAATCCTGAGGTGTCCCAGACAACTGCACGGGCCCTTGCGCTCGCGGCAGCGAGTGCATCGGCCAGCCTGCGATGCCCCGTCAAGCTGCAGGTGCCAGCGACACGGACCTGGAGGACGTCTTCGCTTGCGATCCGTTCAAGCTTTTCGACCAGTACATCGATTTCCGCGTCTACCGCCGCGTGCCAGTCTATCTGGCGCCAGGTATACCTACCGATCGGCACCGGTGTGACCGTGGCAGGGGCCCCTTGGCCTGCAAGGGACACCAGCAACACCTGACCTGAGTCGTTGTCTTTGAAGCGATCGGCTTCCGGCGTGCCGGCGTACCAGGTCCTGTCATCAATACGCTTGGCCCCATGCCAATCGCCTAGTGCCAGGTAAGCCAAGTCGGCCTCCTCGGCTCTGCCAGCGGCGATCGGATTCGCCGAGTCGATGTCCTCAGAGAGGATGCCCTGCACGGAGCCGTGCGCGAGGCCGATCCGCGGTAAGTCGTCCTGCCTCGGGGCGGTGCTAAACCAGTCGGTCAGATCATTGTAGGTATTGCGTTGTGTCAATGGCGCAGGCAAAACGGTGAATTTCTCCGCCACCACCACCGGCTTGGGTTCCAGGCATAGCAGGACATTGGAGGGCACCGCGTGTAGGCGCTGGGCCTGGGTCCATACCGATTCTGTCAGCGCCGCATCGTGGTTGCCCGGGATCAGTACCCAAGGTCCAATAAAGCCCGCCATCGCATTGAACAGGCGACGGATTGTCTTCTCCGTAACCGTCTGCGCTTCGAATACGTCACCAGCGACGAGGATGGCATCGACATGATATTGGGTCGCCATGCTCGCCAGTCGTTCCACCGCCAGGAAGCGCGCCTCGAACAAGGCGGCCGCATCATCGGGCTCAAACTGCGAAAACACCCGTCCGATCTGCCAGTCGGCCGTGTGGAGGATAGAAATCATGGTGCCTCCCCTTCGATGTTCCGTTCGTCAGGAAACTGGCCGGCGCTACCCCGATCACGCGCCGCTCTCCTCCCTAGTGTAGCCAACCGGGCACACAGTGCAGCAAACACCATGTCGGCCTGCTGCTGCTCAGCAAGGGAGTTCTGTAGGCCTCTGTCCGCCCAGGTTCGCGCCGCCGACAGGCGGCAGCAACAATAGACCCGCTTGCACCCTGCCCTGTTGTGCCCGGGTCAGGCTTGCCGTAGCGTAGCTCAGCGCACTGCAGGACGCCACAGAACAGATACGAAGCTACTTTCGAGCGCTTCCATGTGTCATCGGGCTATCGTTAATGGCCGATATCGCCCAGCCCCACTACGCGCTCATTACGACAGGCCAAGGTCTGGATGGATGCAGATTACTCATGCGGGTGCTGTTTCCTACCCTCACCGGCTAGCGTATTGCCTTATGAGCTCTGTGGCGGTTGATCTTAGATCGGTCCAGCACCGCCAATCAACCTAGTTCTGCTGATCAATCGGACGCGAGGAATCAGGATGCCTGCTTCTAGAAGTCGGGAAGCTCTCCATCTACGACAGCCACTTTTTCAGCGCGCTCAATGAGTAGCTTGTCCACCTCGAAAGCGAACGTTTCGATAGCTACGAATAGCGCATCAAGCTCCTCACGCAAAATCTGCACGGAATCGCCTACCTTGTCGTATCCGCCCCGGTGAACGATGTCGTGGCGCTTTTGAAGTGGTGCATCGAATGCCTTCAGACTTGGTAGCTTGATCTCCAGTCCAAGCTTAAAGAACGGCACCACTTTGTCCCAGCGATGCCAGACCATGTTTTGCAGGTGGCCTTTGACATGGGTCACCAACCCTTCTTGGCGCTCGAACATCTCGCCCAAAGCGATTTTTTCGTCTCGAAAGACCGGCAGCTTCCTGACTATGCTCTCCAGAACCGCTTTATCGTTGTCGACCCAGTAGTAGACCGTCTCGTAAAGAAACGCTTCCAAAACACCGATAGAATTACTGAAGACCAGCTTCATAGCCAGGTCTTTGGTTTCCGCATCGCCCTGCAAGCCAAGTATCTTCTTAGCTTGTGCGAGCCGCTCTCTGAGCCTAGCAAGCGGTGCGGAACGGGCACTTACATCGAAATCGAAACGCTCATCCCATTCATCATCTGGAGCGTGATTAACGGGGGCCCAGGCGTCACCGTGCTCGCCCACCAACTCATCAACTACCTCTTGAATCAGGTCTTCATCCACGATTCCGGAGAAACGGTCAGGTATCTCATCCCCTGGGTCATAGGGGCCGCCATTGATGAACAAGTAGCCCCCTTCCCGGCCATTGTAGGGTGTCTCATGAGTAGGGTCGCAATAGCGAGCCAGAAACCACTCCCGCATCGCAGTGAGCTGGTCGTCGCGCTCCGCGGTTCTGAGCCAGTTATTGTCAGGATCAAATGGGCCGTCTGTATCGAAGACATTGCCATAGGCCTCCGGCGGAAGATTCGCAAGCTCACTGTCTTCAAAAGGGTCGTATCCCATAGTTCCTACTCCGAGTGCAGCTACCATTTTAACTACATTCTTAGCTCAGCCGCTGATCTGTTGAACTGCTACTCAGTGTGTTGCCGTAAGGGGGGCGGTATTTGGCCGCATCAAAGCAAGCAACCTCGTACAAACGTGTCGGTGGGGTAGGAATAGCCGAAAAGCCGATCCTCAGTGAAGCGTGGTCTCGACCGGACCTGTCAGCGCTGGGCTGATAGCAGACCTGCCCTACCCCCGATAAATCGATCTAATCCGCCGCTTGATCCAAGTTTCCTAGGAGTCGCTTGGAGGCCAAAGGCAGGTTGAGCATTCCAGCAAGCTCAGCGATCGCTGCAGGTTCATCAAAAAGCGGACGCACATGAGCACTATTGGCCGCGCGCTGCGCGTCGCTGATATCTTCGGAAGTCCAGCTATTGATTGCGCGCCAGCGTTTGGATGCGCGATAGAAGTTATCGTACTGCAGTGCAATGAATCCTTGTCGACTTAGGAAGTCGGCCAGGCGCTCATTCTGCACGCACTCCACATAGAGAGCAGGCCAGGGCATCAAGGTGTCGCACAAGTCTAAAAAACCGGTAAACCAGCCCTTTCCTTTTGATCGGCGATTGACTTGGACGTTGCTCAAGGTGAGCACCCTCACATCATCGCCAAAGCCGGGCAAGCGGTGGCGGGCGCGCTTGATCCAGAGTCGGGTGCCAGCGCGCTGTAGATTCACACAATCCGGAATACTCCCCTCATCAACCAGTTCAATCCACTTGAGCAACTGCAGCTCAATGCTAGGGATCCGGTTTAGCTGCGCGTTTCTCATCATTGCTCACTCATCCCGCAACTGAAGCAAAGCCACAAAGGGCAGTATCCTTACCGGCAGTATTGAGGCAATTTCTCCAACATGCCAGCCACCACCGGCGTCAGCCGATTCGCAACCTCCGGCGGAATCGCTTCACCCGCCCCCTGCCCGCCTTCGCTGCGGGCCTGCTCGCAGGCCCTGACGATCCGCGGGCGCATGCCGGACCACAGCGCCCTGCACTGCCAGCCGTCCCGGCCCAGCGGCAGCACGGCGTAGGCGATCGACTGGCATTCCTGCGCGGCACGGGTACCCAGCGGCTGGCCGGCGTATTCGTGCGGCACGCTGTCCAGCGTCGGCTGGTAGTAGCTGTCGGGGAACGCTGCTGCGTAGCGTTCCGGGTCCAGTTGCAACGGCAGGCCGGTCGCTGTCAGGTCGAGCGCGCGGCCGCATGGCGCGGCGGCGGCGATGCGCTGGATCGCCTGGTAGATCGGCTGGTCCAGGTCGGGTTCGCGTGTCGTCACGTCGGATGTCGCGGCAAGCACCGGCAGGCGCGCGCGGTTGGCCATCTTCGCCAGCTCGCCGGCATGCGCTGGTGCGCAGCGTTCGCGCACGCTGGCCGCGATCAGGAACGCGGCATCGCGCGCGAATGCGGGGTCGCTGTGCAGCAGCGCAGTGATGCGCTTGCCGGCCGCATCGTCGGGCAGCGATGTGACATGGAACGCGGGAGCCATCGCGGGCCGGGCCGCGGTGGTCGCAGTGCGCTGCGTGGGGGCCGCCTGCCGGTGCGCATGCACCATCAGCAGGATGCCGCCTCCGCCGAGGACGATCGCGCATACGGCGAGCACGGTCACCCGCAAGCTAGGCGGCTTCAAGCGTAGGGAGTTGCGCACTCAGCCCTGCACCGGGGTGATCGACGCGTCCTCTGCCTCATAGGTGGCATTGGCGATGTCGCCCTTGAAGGTAGCCAGATGCAGCCGCCCCTGCAGGTGGAACGGATCCCATAGCTCCGGCACGTCGATCGGCGTGCGCAGCACCACGTGCAGGATCTGGTTCGGTGGCGGCGGCGGCACGTGGATGCAGGCGCCATAGAACGGCACGAACAGCAGTTCGCTGACCTTGCCCTGGTCGTCGCTTTCCAGCGGCACCACGTAGCCGTCCAGGGCGAAGCGCTTGCCTTCCAGCCCTTTCACCACTTGCGACGAGCCGAACTGCGCGGCGCGCCGGGTGCCGGAATGGTCGATCGGCATGCCGTTGACCACCGAGGGGCCATCGTCGACGGGCGCCGCCTGATCCATCACCGCGGCGTCACCGCGCCACGCCGCACTGATCCGCGGCGGCGGGCGTTGGTAGATGTCGTTGGCCGGTGCCAGTTGTTCCCAGCGTTCGACGATGTCCGGGACACCGTCGGCTGCTGTGGTCGCGCGTGTGGTCGCCTGCGTGGTCGCCTGCGTGGCCGCCGGCGCTGGTGCCGACGTGGTGCCGTGCTGCCCGCCGTCGCCGTCGCCGTCGCCGTGGCAGGCCACGAGCAGGCAAAGCACCGCGGCCAGCGGGAGATGGCGGTCAGCCTTTTTCATAGGGATGCAGGCGGGCCTGCTCCATCGTGTAAGCGGTGCCCGCGAGTTCGCCGTGCAGGGTCTCGGCGCGCAGTTGGCCGGTCAGATAGAACGGGCTGTACATGTCGGGCGGGTCGATCGGGCTGTCCAGGCGCACATGCACGATCTGGTTCGGCGGCGGTGGCGGCACGTGGATGCAGGCGCCGTAGTACGGCACGAACAGGAACTCGCGCACGCGGCCGGCGTCGTCGCTGTCCAGCGGCACCACGTAGCCCGGCAGGCGCACCTTGCGCGCCAGCACGGCGGCCACGGTGTTGTAGGTGCCGGTCTGCGGCATCGCACGCTTGCCCGTGTGGTCGACCGGCGGTTCCTCATTGTTTTCCAGCGCCTTCAGTTCGGCCGGCGGCAGCATCGCGCTCCAGTCCAGTTCGCGATAGCCGTCTGCATCGGGCTCGCCCAGCGGCGGGTAGATCGCCGCCTCGGCGATCGGTGCCGGCTGCGCCGCCGCGGTCTGCTGCGGCTGTTTCGGGGCCACGGATTGTTGCCGGCCGCAGCCGCACACCACGGTGAGCGCCAGCAAGGGAAGTATCCAGCGGCCCATGCTCACAGCTCCGGCGACAGGCCATCGGCCAAGGTGCGGCGATAGGCCAGCAAGGCCGGCACGATGCCGGCGAGCACGCCGGCCAGCAGCACGCAGCCGAGCCAGCCCCACTCGGTCGCGCTGGGCGCGATGCGGTTGATCGCCAGGCCGAAATGATCGAGCACCCAGCCGCGCGCCAGCCAGCTGGCCGCGGTCACCACCAGCAGCGCCAGCGCGCACGACACCACGGTGACCAGGCCAGCCTCGAACAGCAGCAGCCAGGCGATGTCGCGTGGCCGCGCGCCGACCGCACGCAGGATCGCCATCTCGCGCCGGCGCTCCTGCAGCGTGGCCACCAGCAGCGCGACCATCGACACCAGGCCGAGCAGCACCACCAGCGAGGCGATCATGCGCAGGGCGCCTTCGGCGGTGCCCAGCGTGCCCCACAGCTGTTGCAGGGTGACGCCCGGCATGATCGCCAGCATCGCTTCCTCCGGATACTCGTTGATGCGCCGCTGTACCGAGAAGGTGGCGATGCGGGTCTTCAGGCCGAGCATGAAGGCGGTGATGGTGTCCGGGGTCAGGTCCATCGCCCGCGCCTGCGCGGCGCTGACGTGGTGGCCCGGCAGGCGCACGCCGGAACGCCAGTCGACATGGATCGCCTCGATCGCCTGCAGCGACACCAGCACGCTGGAATCCACCGGCGTGCCGGTGCGGCGCAGGATGCCGACGATCCGGAACGGCTTGTCGGCATGGGTGGCCAGGCTGATCCGTCCGGTGCCATGGGTCAGCACGATCTCGTCGCCGAGGTGGCGGCCGAGCGCGGCGGCGACGTCGGCGCCGATCACCGCATCGTAGAGGTCGTCGAACGCCCTGCCCTGCGCGAATGCCAGGGGATGCTTTGCGCCGTAGTGATAGTGCTCGAAGAATCCGGTGCTGGTGCCGACCACCCGATAGCCACGATAGGAATCTCCCAGCGACAGCGGCACCGCCCACTTCACGTCAGGCATCGTGCTCAGGTCCTGGTAGCTCTTCCACGACACGTTGTTGGTGGCGTCGCCGATGTGGAACACCGAATACAGCAACAGGTTCACCGGGCCCGAGCGCGCGCCGACGATCAGGTCGGTGCCCGACACGGTGCTGGCGAAACCCTCGTGCGCCTGCGTGCGGATCCGCTCCACGCCCAACAGCAGGGTCACGCTCAGGGTGATCACCAGCACGGTCAAGGCCACCCCCAGGCGCCGGCTGCGCAGGCTGGCCAGGGCCAGCTTCAACAGGGTCATCGCACGCCTCCGGCGCTGGCCCGGTTGAGCGTGGTCAGGTCGACCTGGGCGTCGAACAGCGGTGCGATCGACGGATCGTGGCTGACCACGATCGAACTGGTGCCGCCCTGCCGGCACTCGGCGAACAACAATTGCAGGAACGCCTGCGCCGCGACCGGGTCGAGGGCGGAGGTGGGCTCGTCGGCCAGCAGCAGCGGCGGGCGCGCGATCAATGCGCGTGCGGCGGCCACGCGCTGTTGCTGGCCGACGCTCAGGCGTGCGGCCGGTCGCGACCACAGCGCCGCCACGTCCAGGCCCAGTGCGACCATCAGCCGCTCGATCTCCGCGTCCAGCGCCCGCGTGCCCGGCCCCAGCCGGCCGCGGCGCGCGGAGAACTGCAGGCCCAGTGCGATGTTGTCGCGGGTGCTGAGGAACGGCAGCAGGTTGAACTGCTGGAAGACCACGCCGCAGTGGTCGGCGCGGAAACGGTCGCGCGCGGCCTTGCGCAAGGCCGCCAGGTCCTGCCCGGCCACGCGCACGCAACCGGCAGTGGGTTGCAGCACGCCGGCGATCAGCGCCAGCAAGGTGCTCTTGCCCGATCCGCTGGCGCCACGCAGCAGCACCTGCTGCCCACGCGGCAGCGCGAACGCGGCGATGTCCAGCACCGGCGCGGCGGCACCGGCGTAGCCGAAGCGCACCTCGGTCAGTTCGACGACGTGCTGCTGGCTCATTCCGGCAGCTTCACCCGGGTCTGCCCGGGCACCACCTCGGTGCGGCCCTGGCCGGCCGCGGTGGCGACGTCCACCAGCACCGTGTGCAGCCCGGGGAAACGCTGCGGCAGCAGCACCTGCAGGTGGTCGAGCCGTGCCGGCTGCGCGCAGTGGAACGCGTATCGGGCGTGGAACTCGGCATGGCTGTGGCCGGGTTCGTCCGGATCGGCCATCGCCACGGCGTAGCCCTCGGTGGTGACCTGCGCGCTGCGCAGCGAACAGGCCGCAGCGACCGGGAACTGCAACCAGCCGGCACCGCGCAGGGTGGCGACCGCGGCGTCCAGGCGCCGGCGCTCGCCGGCGTCGCGCACGGGATGTTCGAAATCGAGGATGCCGATGCCCGGCGCGCTGAGTTGAACCTCCACCGCCGGGCCATCCACGGCGACCTCCAGGTTGGCCTGGCCGTGCACGTGCGGGCCGTGGTGGCGGACCGCGGCGGTGGCGGGCGAGCTGGCGAAAAGAAGCAACAGGATCAGGGAAATGCCAGGTCGCATATGCATTGCATCGGTTGAGTTACACTATAACATTAGTGAATAATCGCATGGATGCAAGCCGGCCGCTGCCGTCAGTCAGCCGCGGTTCGCCTGCGACCACGACAGAAGTCCGTCGCACGGCGGGCAGGCGCCGCGATGGGCGCCGAACTTCAAGGACTTCCATGGTGTCTTCCATCATTCCCGACAGCTACACCGCCTGGCGCCACTGCATCGAGGTCGACTGCGGCTTGCGCCTCGACCCGGCCTATATCGCGCAGCGCATCGCCGCGCTGAACGACCCCACCGACCATCACACCCAGCAGTTCGTCCGCTGCTGGGGCGAGCCGCATCGCCAGCAGGTGCTGCTGTGGTTCGCGCAGGCGCAGGCGGCATTCGCCGACGGTCGCGGCTGAGCCGTCATCCTCGGCTGCCGCGGTGGTTGGGTGTGGGGTGCAACGTCGGCGGCTGTCTGCTGCCGAAGGCCGCACCGCAAGTGGCGCTGGCCGCGGCGTGCTCGTACGGATGGGAGGCGATGTCCTGATCCCCTGCTCGCCCAAGGTCATCAGGCCAGTGGCGGCCGCTGCGACTGACGCGCACCGGCGGCATCCCGAACCCTGGCGCGCTGTCGGCGCGCACGGCCCTGGCCTTCCCGTCCGGATCACGTTCGCTGCACGCGCCTCTCTATGACAGGTACGCGACAGCCGCGGGCTGCCCAGCCACGGCTGCTGCCGGTAGCATGCACGCGCACAGCCGTCCGGCATCCACTTCCCAGCTTCCGCAAGGACCCTCAACGTGCGTCTTTCTTCCCTCGCCAGTGCGCATCGCGCGCGTCGCGTCTTGTCCGCCACGCTGGCTTGCCTGCTGCTCTCGGCAGCGACCGGGCTTGAGGCCCGGCCACAGCCCTCGCAGTTCCAGATCGTCGAGAGCGTGCCCGAGGCCAGCGTCTATGGAGAGCCCGGGGTGCCGCGCACCCAGCCGACCTGGCTGGCCATGATCAATGGCGCCAGGCAGCGCATCGACATCGCCGCGTTCTACATCTCCGAGAAGCCCGGCACCGGCCTGACTCCGGTCCTCGACGCGCTGGCCGCACGCGCCCGCGCCGGCGTGGCGGTGCACCTGCTGGTCGACCATACGTTCCTCGCGAAAAACCCGGACAGCGTCGCCTGGCTGGGCAAGGTGCCCGGCATCACCGTGCGGGTGCTGCCGGTCGATACGCTGACCGGCGGCGTGCTGCACGCCAAGTACATGATCGTCGACGACGCCAGCGTGTTCGTCGGCAGCCAGAACTGGGACTGGCGGGCGCTGGAGCAGATCCACGAGATCGGCGCGCGCATCGACGACGCACGGTTCGCCAAGACCTTCGCCGCCAGTTTCGACTACAGCTGGCGCCTGGCCGACGAAGGCAATCTGGCCAAGGCGCAGGCACGCGGCGTGCAGCCGCCGGACTTCGCCCCGGCCACCGCCACCGATCCGGTGCTGCTGGATGCCGGCAGCGCCGCGCCGCTGATCGCCTTCCCCGCCTTCAGCCCGCCGGCGCTGCAGCCGGCCTGGGTGACTGCCGAGGAGCCTGCGCTGGTCGACATGATCCGCTCCAGCCAGCAGGCGCTGCGCATCCAGGTGATGACGCTCTCGGCGATCCGCAGCTTCGGGCCCAAGGGCTGGTGGACGCCGGTCGACAGCGCCATCCGCGATGCCGCCGCACGCGGCGTGCAGGTGCACATCATTGTCGCCGACTGGGCGCTGCGCGAACCGATGCAGGCGTATCTGAAGAGCCTGGCCGCGCTGCCCAACATCACGGTGAAGTTCAGCCGCCTGCCGCCGGCGCCGCAGGGTTTCATCCCGTATGCGCGGGTCGAGCATGCCAAGTATGCGGTGGCCGACGACCGCAGCAGCGTCATCGGCACCGGCAACTGGGAATGGAGCTACTTCAACACCGCGGTGGACGCCTCGGTGTTCGTCAAGGGCAAGGGCCCGGCCGACACGCTGACGCGCATCTTCGACCGCGACTGGAACGGCCCCTACGTGACGACGCTGCAGCCTGGCCAGAACTACGAGGCGCCGCGGACCGAATAGCGTGTGCTGTCGCGCTGGAGGCTTGCGTCTTCAGGGTCGAGCAGATGGCGGGCCGGTGCGTGTTTCATCACGTCATCGGCCGGCGTGTGAAGCTGCGCACCGAAGCGCTTCGGTGCTCTGTCGGACGGTGTTGCCCTCTGGTGCCGCGGCCATCCCGACGAAGCCTTAACCGCTGCTCCCTATCCTGGCCTCGCGCTGGAAGGCGCCCGCTGCGCCAGGCGATGCCATCGGTGCGGAGAAGTGCTCCTCCAACTGCGTACGGACATCAAAAACAAGGAGACGCCATGAAGACGCTGCACGCATTCTTGCTCGCTGGAAGCCTGCTGGGCCTCGCCTCGCCGGCCTTCGCCGAGGTCGCCAATCTGACCAACAGCGCCGATGGCGCCAACCGCGAAGCGGGTATCGCGGCGGTCAAGAAGAAGTTGCAGGACGCCTGCACGTCGCGCAAGGGCACGCCGGATTCCAACTCGTTCGAGGTGGTGTTCGAGAAGACCAGCCAGAATCCGGACGTTCCCAAGCCCTATTACGTGGATGGAAAGATGAAGTGCGATCTCCCGAAGGGGTGAGTGCGACCGGCGTGGCTTACGCGTGACATCGCGTCCATCCGGACAAGGCCCCGCTTGCGGGGCTTTGCTTCATGCGGTTAGCGAACGCCCGTGCGTCTGGGTGGGGCGGCCGGGCCCGGGTAGAGCGACGGTCTTGGCGGCGTGGCCTGCGTCAATCGAGAAAGCCTGGGAGGCCTCGCCGCCTCCGCATGCACTACGCCGCCAATACTCTCACCAGGACTGCGATTAGCGTCAGATGTCCGAGGTAATACCCGTAGAACACCCAACGCATCCGCGGGACCTGGACGTTGCGCGGCGCCAGCACTGCCAGCAGCGGAATCGCCAGCAGCGCCCAGCCGTTGCGGTTGTACCAGCACAACAGGCCGAAGCCGGCCGCGACCAGGATCAGTCGCAGGCCGCGTCCGTGCCACGCCCCCACTGCGCCGGGCACGATCGCCGCGGATGCGCCGCCCCGCGCTTCGACCGCTGCGCGAAACAGCCACCAGGCCGACAGCACCAGCGCCAGGCCGGACCATTGGTAATCCACCAGCAGCGGCGCGACGACGCTGCACATGCCCAGCAGCACCCACTGCCGATGCTGGATGCTCCAGATGGCAACGCTGGCCAGGGCGAAGCTCAGCAGGATGTTGAACGGAAACCAGAAGCCGAAGGCCAGGCCATACGCGGGTTGCGCCAGGATGCCCCACAGCAGCAGCCGGCGGAACGATTTGAGTGCGTCCACGCCGGGCTGCGCGAGGTTGTAGGCCAGGACGATGGCGAACACGGGAAAGGCGATGCGGCCGAGTTCGGACACGACCGGCACATAACCGCCGAAGAACACCTTGGCGACATGGTCGCCGGTCATCAGGACCAGGGCGATCCACTTCAACAGTTCACGGGCACCGCTGGTCATCATGTCGATCCGAGGCTGGCTCCTGGCGATCGCGCTGCGCCTGCTGCCATCGCCCGCGACTGGCGCCCTGCCCCGCGCCGGATCGGGCGCAGGGCGTCGATGCGCTGCGAACCAAGCGGCGCACTTTAGCGAATCGGACGTGCACATGGCGAAAGGAGCGTGGCCATCCGCGCCGGCACGGGCCGCGCGGGCCGTTGCCGACGCGCTCAGGACGCGCGGTCCGCCAGCAGCAACGGCGCCACGGTTGCCCGCTGCACCATCACGCACTGGTCGGCGATGGCGGACAGGCCGAGACGATGCGAGACCGCCACCAGGGCGGTATGCGGCAGCCGGCGCCGCAGCGTGCCCAAGACCTGCTGCTCGGCGCTGGCGTCGAGCGCGCTGGTGGCTTCATCCAGCAGCGCCACGCGCGGTTGCCGCAGCAGCACCTGGGCCAGCAGCAGCCGCTGCAGTTCGCCGCCGGACAGGCGCGCGCCGGCGCCGTGCGCGGCGGTGTCCAGGCCGGTGTCGCCGTGCAGACGCGCCGCCAGGCCGACGTCGCGCAAGGCCTCCCACATCGCCGCCTCGCTCGCGGCCGGCGCCGCCCAGGCCAGGCACTGCCGCACGCTGTGGTGCCAGGGCCGCACGCCCTGGGCGACATAGGCCAAGGGCTGCAGTGCGGCGCGATAGCCGGCGAAGTCGAGCGCGCGACCGTCGCAGTGGGCGGCGAACTGCGGTGGCGCGACCATGCCGGCCAGGGCATCCATCAGGCTGCTCTTGCCGACCCCGGACGGGCCGCTGATCAGGGTCAGGGTGCCCGGCGCCAGGACCAGGTCGCGCAAGGCGACTGCAGCCAGCGGCGGCGCCAGGCCGATGCGTTCGATTTCGATCGGCGCCGCCGACGGCAACCTTGTGTCTGTTTCTGCAGCCGCCGGCGCCGCCACCGTGGTCGGCGCGTCAGGCGATGCCGTGCCCAGCGCGACATAGCGTTGCCACAGCGCCAGTGCCGGCGCGGCCGAGCGCAGCTGCTGCACGCTCTGCCGGGTCGAGACCAGGTACGGCAGCAGTCGCCCGAGCAGCAGGCCGACGGTGATGAGTGCGCCGCGGTCGATGCCATGCCACACCCCGGCCAGCAGCATGATCGCGGCGATGGCGGCCACGGCCGCCAGTTCCAGCAGCAGGCGGCCGGAGGCGACCAGCGCCTGCTGCCGCGCGTAGCCGTAGGCGAGCCGGCCGGCGATCGCCTCGTAGGCCTCCTGCTCGCGTGCCTCGCGCGCGAACGAACGCACGTGGCGCAGGCGCCGCGGAAAGTCCTCGCTGAGCCAGAACAGCCGGGTCATGTCGGCGACGTACTGGCGGCTGACCCGGGCCTGTTCGTGGCCGGCGATGCGGAAGGCCAGCAGGCCCAGCGCCAGTAGCGGCGGCAGCGCCAGCACCAGCATCGGCGAGACCAGGAACGCCGCGGCCAGGCTCACCGCCGCGGTGATCGCCGCCACCAGCAGCTGCAGCAGCGCGCTGAAGCCCTGCACCGCGATCTCGACGTTGTAGGTGAGCAGGTTGGCGATCTCCGCCGAACTGGCATCGGCCAGGGCCGGCAGCGGCGCCTGCAGCAGCCGCGCATGCACCTGCCGGCGCAGGTCCAGCGCATGGCGGCTGGCCAGGTCCGCGGCCAGTCGCGTGCCCCACCAGCGCAGCAGGGCGAAGCCGCCGCTGGCGGCGACGAACAGCAGGGTCTGCGCGAAGAAACCATGCGGCAACGGCAAGGCGTGACCGGCCAGGGTCAGCACATGGCCGGGTTGCACCAGCGGCACCAGCGCGACCGCGGCGACGGCACCGGCCACCGCGCCGAGCAGCGACAGCAGCACATAGCAGGCGATGCGCAGGCGCTCGCCGCGGCCGAGCACGGCAATGAAGGCGCGCAGCAAGTGCGAGGCCGGATCCGGACGCGCACTCATCGGCGAGCGTCCGCGCGGCGGACCATCGATGCCGTGCGCAACCAATGCGCACGCGCGCCAGCGCCCCTCATTGCCGGCATCGTCGCGCGACGCGGCGACTCAGGCCAGCAGCGTCTGCAGCGCATCGACCGAGGCCTCCGGATGTGTGCCGCGCTGTAGTTCGTACACGCCCAGCCGCTGCAACTGGCGTACGAACAGCGGCCACTGCGGCTGGCCCGCGGCGTAAGGCTGGTCCGCGGCCAGGCGCGCCGCCACCTCCGCATTGGCGACCGGCCGCAGCAGCCGCTGCGGATCGGCCGCCACCGTGGCCGAGACGAATACCGCCGCGACCAGCTGCAACGGCGCCTGCGCCAGGCGGCCATCGCCCTGGCGGATGTCCACTTCGTGCTTGCGCACGCCGCTACGGCGGCGAATGATCGGCGCCGCAGCGATCCAGCCGCGGGTCTGCGGGTCGAGCCATCGCAACAATTCCGGCCGCAGGTGCAGAAAGTTGCCGATGCCGGTGGCGAGCAGGGACTGCGGCGCGACGAACAGCGCGTCCTCGGCGAGGAACTCCAGCTCGCGCAGCAGGCTGTGCAGGGCCAGGGTGGACTTGCCGGCGCCGCTGCCGCCGAGCAGCAGCACGCCGCGGCCGTCGCGGCCGACGCAGGCGCCGTGCAGCGGCACCAGGCCCATGCGCCGCGCGGCGAGCACGAACACCGCGAACTCGATCAGTTCGTAACGCACGTGATAGGCGTGGGCGAGCATGTCTTCGGACACCATCACCAGCGCCCTGCCCTGTTCGGGCACCAGCACCACGTAGTTGTGCGCGTCGATCACCCCGCTCAGCACGCCGGCGCCGGAATGGGTCTGCACCGGGGGCGGCTCCAGCGCCAGTGCGTACGGCGCATCGGCGCGGTCCACCAGGGTCAGTTCGATGCGGAACGCGGCGCTTTCCGGCAGGCGATGCGCTGGCACCGCGCCGAATGCCGCTTCCACCAACGCCAGCAGCGCCGGACTGTTGCTCTCGAAGTGGAAACGGCCACCGAGCAGTTGCTTGCTGAGCGTGTGCGGGCGCCGCAGCCGGGTATGGAACGGATCGCAGGCGCCGCCGACGGCGACGGCAGGCGCGGCGTGGTCGCTCGCCTCCACGTCCAGGGCCCGCAAAGTCGATCGCTGCATTGGAGAACAGTCGCTTGAGGGAATGCAGCGTGGGTGCGCCTGCCGCGGCCAAAGGTTGCGCCGGCGGCGCCGGCGCGGCGCGCAACCAAACGGCGCAGCCCCGGCACCTACCGCCACGGCCACCTGCGCGCGGCCACCGCTGCATGCGCCCCCTCCCCCGCGGCGCCGAACGAGACCTTCCGCCGATGCTCAAGATCCAGGTCAGCCATTCCTACTTCCTGCGCTACGACCCGAAGCAGTGGGAACGCGGCAAGCCGTATCCGCCGCTGGCCACGCTGCAGGTGGCGGCGCTGCTGCGCCAGCACGGGCACATGGTGACGCTGTTCGACGCGATGCTGGCCGAGGGCGTGGAGGACTATGGCAGTGCGGTCCACGCGCAGCGGCCGGACCTGGTGGTGTTCTACGAGGACAACTTCAACTTCCTCACCAAGATGTGCCTGAGCCGGATGCGCGATGCCGCGTGCCGGATGATCGCCGAGGCGCGCGCCGGCGGCAGCCGGGTGATCGTCGCCGGCTCCGACGCGTCGGACCATCCGGAGGCGTTCCTCGCCGCCGGTGCCGACGCGGTGCTGATCGGCGAAGGCATCGCGGCCTTGCTGGAGCTGGTGGTGCGCCTGCAGGCGCAACCGGACATCGCCCCGGCGCGCTGGGTAGCCGGCCTGACCGAGGTCGCCAGCGCGGTGCTGCCGCAACTCAAACGCGCGCAGATCGGCGCGCGGCCGCCGGATCCGCGGCTGTCGCTGACGGCGGCCTGGGACTTGCTGGACATCGCGCGTTACCGTGCGTTCTGGCAGCAGCGGCACGGCCATTTCAGCCTGAACATGGCCGCCTCGCGCGGCTGCCCGTTCCGCTGCAACTGGTGCGCCAAGCCGATCTGGGGCAATCACTACAAACGCCGCGAGGCACAGGACGTGGCCGCGGAAATGACCCAACTCAAGCGTGGCGTCGCGCCCGACCATGTGTGGATGGCCGACGACATCTTCGGCTTCCACGTCGACTGGGTGGAGGACTTCGCCGACGCGCTGGCCGCCGCCGACGGCTCGGTGCCCTTCACCATCCAGACCCGCGCCGACCTGTGCAGCGAACGCATGGCCATGGCCCTGGCGCGGGCCGGGTGCCGCGAGGCCTGGATCGGCGCGGAGAGCGGCAGCCAGCGCATCCTCGACAAGATGACCAAGGGCACCGACGTGGACGACGTGATCGCCGCGCGCCGGCGCCTGGGCGCGCAGGGCATCCGCGTCGGCTTCTTCCTGCAGTTGGGCTACCTGGACGAACAGCTGGACGACATCCTCGCCACGCGCCGGCTGCTGGCGCAGGCGCGGCCGGACGACATCGGCGTCAGCGTGTCCTATCCCCTGCCCGGCACCGTGTTCTACCAGCAGGTCAAGGACCAGCTCGGGCGCAAGACGCATTGGCAGGACAGCGACGACCTGGCGATGATGTTCCGCGGCGCCTACGACTCGGCGTTCTACCGCCAGGTGCGCGACCTGCTGCACCGGCAGGTGGAGCTGCAATGCCGCGAGGCTGCGCGCTCTGCCGAGGCGCATGCGCGGGACTGGGCGGTACTGGAAGCCGACTGGGCGGCGCTGATCGCGCGCGAGGCGCAGCATCGGACCGACGCGCCGCCAGCGCCGGCAGCCAAGGCGGTCGCCGCTGGCGGCAGCCGCCGCATCCCACTCCTGGTGCAGCGCTCATGAACGCGACGCCATCGTCTCCAGCCGCCACGGTCGATCTGCCGGCATCGGCACAGGCGCCTGCGCAGCTACCGCTGCGGCGCATCGGCCGCGGCCTGCGCCTGACCACCGAAACCCTGGCGCACGAACTGGCGCGCCCCGGTGCGCCGATGCCGGACTGGAGCGCCCTGCACTGGCAGTTGGCCGCGGCGGTGGCGGTCGCGCACGGTGTGGCGCCGCTGTTGAGCCAGCGCTCGCAGTGGCCGGACCCCTGCTGGCGCGCGTTCCTGGACGCACAGCGCGAACATGTGGCGCATCGCTATCAGCGCATCGCCGCGTTGCTGCAGCGGATCGACGCCCTGGCGCGGACCGCCGGCCTGGCGATCGTGCCGCTGAAAGGCGCGGCGCTGCATGCGCAAGGCCTGTATCGGCCGGGCGACCGACCGATGGCCGACATCGACCTGCTGGTGCGCCCGGAGGAGGCCGAGCGCGCCGCGACGCTGCTCGGCGCGCTGGGCTACGTGGCCGAGTTCGCGCAGTGGAAGCACCAGACCTTCCGCCCGGCGCAGGCGCAGGCCGTGCCGGCGCTGGGCGAGCACCGCGACACGCCGATCAACATCGAACTGCACGTGCGCCTCCAGGAGCGCCTGCCGCTGCGCACGGTCGATCTCGGTGAGCGGATCTTGACGCACGACAGCATGCCCGGCCTGAATCCCTACCCGAGCAACGGTGCGCTGATGCGCCACCTGCTGTTGCACGCGGCCGGCGGGCTATGCAGCCGCAGCCTGCGGCTGATGCACCTGCACGACCTGGCCCTGCTCGCCCTGCGCATGCGCGCCAGCGACTGGCAGGTCGTGACCGGCGCCGATGCTTGGTGGGCGTGGCCGCCGCTGCGGCTGATGCTGCGCTACTACCGCGCGGCGATTCCGCCGGCGGTACTCGCGCAATTGCGTGCGCAGTGCCCGCCGCTGCTGCGGCTGCGCGCGCGCGGGCTGGACCTGACCGCGGCGTCGTGCTCGCAGCTGTGGCTGCCGGCATTGCCGGGCATCGAATGGGCGCGTTCGGGCCGCGAGGTGCTGGATGCTCTGCGCCAGCGCCTGCATCCGTCGGCGGAAAGCCGGCAGGAACGGGCCGAGATGATCCGCACGCAACTGTGGCTGCAGGGCCAGGACTGGGTGCGCCTGCCGCAGCACCGTCGCGTGCTGCAACGGCTGCTGCACCCGGTGCCAAGAATGGACACGCTGTATGCGGTGCGCACCGCGCTGCAGGGCTATGCGCCGCCGTCGGACTGACGTGCGCCTTTCGGCACAGCGGTGGTGATCGGCCTGGTTGCAGGAGCGGCTTCGGGGAGTTTCAAAAACGACAAGAGGCACACGCGGAGCAGGTTCTTGTCCCGATGTGGGATCAGCAGCGAGCAGGCTTTCCCGGCAAGGCTGTCGCGGCTGAAGCCACTCCTACGGGACAGTGTCATGCGTGGCGAACGCAGGTGATTCGAGGTCCCTTTCAACCGCGACACGCCATTTCCGAAACTGCCGCTTGCGGTCGGAAACGCTGCACCGCGGCCAGTCAAGCCACTGGCAGCCGTCGATGTGCGCGGCAGCAACCGTAGGAGCGGCTTCAGCCGCGACTGGCTTCACCAGGAACGCCTCGTCGCGGCTGAAGCCGCTCCTGCGGAACGACGGGACGACGTTGTGCGTGGCGAATGCGCAGGTATGCGAACACCGATCGACGCCTCTGGCCTTGCCGCGACCAGAGCGAGCGCTTGGAGAACCGCTGACAGCGGCAGACAAACGCGACGCTGCCGCTGTTTGGCGACGGCGTGTGCCAGGTCAGCCATTCTGCGCCGCGCGCCGCCCATCGGCGTTGCGCGATGCGCACAGGCGCTGGTACAGCGCGCTGAAGCCACGCATGCTGCCGTCGGCGTCCTCGCGCACGGCGCGGCATTGCGCCGCCCAGGCCAGGCGCAGGCGCAGTTCGTCGTCGCTGAGCACCTGGCGCAGCGCATCGGCCAGCCCGGCCCAGTCGCCTACCGGCACCGCCAGCGCCGCCGACGGCGCCCATTCCAGCAGATGCCCGACCGCCGTGCCCACGGTCGGCACCCCGGCCACCGCGGCTTCCAGCAGCACCAGCGGCCCGGCTTCGTGCAGCGACGACAGCACCAGCAGATCGGCGGCCTCCACCAGCGGGCGTAGTTCGCGCTGGGTCTTGAAGCCGAGGAAGCGCACGCGTTCGCCCAGGCCCAGCGCGGCAGCCAGGCGCTGCATTGCACCATCCAGGGTGTCCACGCCGACCAGGTCGATGCGGAAGTCGACCCCGGCGCGGGCCAGCGCGGCGAGAGCGCGCAGCAGGGTGGTCTGGTCCTTGACCGGATTGAGGCTGGCCACGTGCAGCAGCCGCGCCGGCCCGTCCCCGCGCGCACGCGGCGGGCGCGGCGGCCAGGCGCGCAGGTCCACGCCCAACGGCACGCGTTCGGCGGCGATGCCCAGCGCCCGCAGGCTGTCGAGGATGGGCGCGCTGGCCGCGGTCACCGCGCTCGCCAGCCGCAACACCAATGCCTCGCGCAGCTGGCCCTGCCATTTGCGCCGGCCGCCGTAGCCGATCGCAGGCAGCGCGACCAGTTCGCCGCCGGCGATGTGCACCAGGCTCGGCCGCCGCAGCCAGCGCGCCGCCGCCACTGCGATCAGGCTGCAGTGGCCGGAGAACAGCGACTGCACCAGGTCGAACGGCGCGCGGCGATGTTCGGCGCGGATCGCCGCGATCGCGCGCCAGCGCGTGCGTACCGCGCCGATGTTGTGGATGCGCGCGCCCAGCAGATTCCACTGTGCCGGCAGCGGCTCCTGGTGCAGCACGAACACATGCAGCTCGTGCACGCGCGCCAGGCGTTCGATCAGGCTCAGGAAGGCCGGGATCACCCGGTACGCGCCGCTGCGGTCGACCCCGCCCGGCACCACCAGCGCCAGCTTCATGCCGCGCTCCGCGGCGTGGCGCCGAGCAACTGCGCATAGGCGCGCGCCCAGCGCCGCCCGACCGCGGCGAACGACAGCTGCGCATCGAAGTGCGCGCGCACCAGCGCCGGCGACGGTCCTTCGCGCGATGCCTGCAACAGCGCGGCCGCCAGGCGGTCGGCATCCCCGCAGGGCCACAGTGCGCCGACCCGGCCGCCATCGCTGAGCGCGCGGAACGCCGGGATATCGGTCAGCACCGGCACCGCGCCGCAGGCATAGGCCTCCAGCGCGGCGTAACCGCAACTCTCGACCAGGCTGGCGGACACGAACAGGTCGGCCGCGCGCATCAGGGTCTGGATCTGCGCATGTTCCACCCTGCCCAGCAGGTGCACGCGGCCGGCCAGGCGCGGATCGGCCTGGATGCGCTGCTGCACCACCGGCAGCAGCGGCGCTTCGCCGTACGCGCAGAACAGTTGCAGCCCGGGCAAGTGCGCGCTGGCGCGGGCCACGCCGTCGAGTACGGTGAGCGGATCCTTGCCTTCGCTCAGATGGCCGACCCACAGCACGCAGGGCGCGCCGTCCAGTCCGCTGTCGCGGCGCGCCTGGTCGCGCTCGCCGGGAGTGAAGCGGCAACTGGATTCGGGAATGGCGAACAGGCGGGTGGACCCGGCGAACAGGCCGGCACCGACGAAGCCGCGTGCCAGTTCCAGCGAGGTGAAGGCGATGCCGGCCGCGGCGGCGTACCAGCGCCGCCACTGCGGCCGCCGCCACCAGCGTGGCGGGCGGTTGGCGTGGTCCTGCAGCAGGATCGGCCGCGACGGCCGCCAGCGCGCCAGCATCGCCGCCTCGCGCGCGAACTGCAGGCCGTGCACGTGCACCACGTCGGCGTCGAGCGCGGCCAGCAACGCGGCGATGCGCCGCAGGTGGCGCCGGCGCCCGGCATCGGCGCGGCGCACGAAGTGGTAGTCGACGCCGCCGCGCCGCAGCTGCGCATCGACCGCGGCGGCCTGGATCACCGAGACGCGGGTGCCGGCGCTGGCCACCGCGTCGGCGATGTCGGCCAGCGACGGCCACAGCGCGAAGGCCTGGTCCGGCGTCACCCCGTCCGGCAGCGGCACGAAGTTGAGCTGCACGGCGTGCACGGCGCGGGCGGCGTTCCCGACCATGCTCAGATCCCGGACACCTGCGGCCGGTGCAGGCGCACCAGCCGGTTGGCCAGGTTCAGTTCCCACGGCCGGTCGTAGCGCCGGTAGCGGTAGCGCCACGCCGCCAGCGCGCTGAGGCCGCGCTTGGCCCAGCCCGGCGAGCGCGGGTCCTGCGCGGTGGGATAGCGGCAGCCGAGCACGGTGACGAAATCGCGGATGCGCTGGCGCAGCGCCTCGGTGAGCCAGGGCGCATCGGCGTGGCAGGCATAGTCCACCCACTGCGGCTGCGCCCACTCCTCCGGCGTGCGCGGGAACTGCACCGGCACGCCGTCGCGGTCGAGCAAGGGCATGCCGGCGCGGCGGCCGCGGTCCTTGGCGTGGCGGCTGCTGTCCGGCAACGGGGTGTACACGTAGACGATGATTTCCGACTGCGGGTTGATCCGCTTCAATTCGCGGATGAACTCGAAGGTCTGTTCGGTCTCGCGTTCGCTGTCCTGCGGCGGCGCGACCATGAACGACAGCTCCGGGATCACCCCGTTGCGCCGGCACAGTTCGGCCACTTCCAGCGTCTGGTCGGGACGCGTGCCCTTGCGGATCTCCTTGAGCATCGCCCCGCTGGGCGACTCGGCGCCGATGTAGGCCATGCGCAGGCGGCTCTTGCGCACCAGCGTCCAGGTGCTTTCGGACAGGTTGAGCAGCGCGTCGGCGCGCGCGTAGCACCACCACGGCAGTTCCAGCTTCGCCATCACCTCCAGCAGCGGGATCATGTCGGCTTCGCGGTCGAAGAAGTTGTGGTCGAAGAACTGGATCGCGTCGGCGCCCAGGCCGTACTTCAGATAGCCCAGCTCGCGTTCCAGGCGTGCCGCGGTCGGCAAGGCGGTGGCGCCGCCGAACATCGCCGCCACCCCGCAGAAGGTGCAGCGGAAACGGCAGCCCAGCGCGGCCTGGTGCGCGGCGGTGCGGCGGCCAAGGAAGGTGCGGCCGAGATAGCGGCGCGGCTCGCCGAGTTTTTCGTACGGTAGCGACGGCAGCTTGTCGCCGCGCTGGAAGGCGCGGTTGCGGTTGTGCACCACGACACCGTCCTGCTTCCAGGACAGCCCGTCGATCTGCGCCAGCACCGGCCCCTCGCCGCGCAGGGAAGCCAGCAATTCCGGCAAGGTGTCCTCGCCCTGCGCGCGGATCGCGTAGTCCACGTACGGCGCGGCCAGCGCGGTGTCCGGGTACAGCGTGGGGAAATAGCCGCCCCAGACGATCGGCAGCGCCGGGAAGCGCGCACGGATGGCCTGCGACAGCGCGATCGACGGCGCCAGCTGCGGCCCGCCCATCACACTGATGCCGACCGCGTCGTAGCGCTGCGCCTGCAGCGCCTGCAGGCTGCGCTCGATGAAGTCGCGGTCGACGTTGCCGTCGATGATGCGGCTGTCGCCGTGGCGGTCCAACGCCGCCGCCAGATGCAGCAGCGACAGCGGAAAGCGGGCGCTGGCCGGCTTGGTAATGGGCGGATTGACCAGCAGCGTGTTGGGTGTGGAGGGCATGGCGGGCGAACGCAGGACGGGAGTCACGGCAGGCGCCGCAGGCGCAGCACCAGGGCCACCGGCACCTGCAATGCAGCGGGATCGAAATGGGCACCGGCGGGAATGTCCGCCGGGTCGAGCATCGGTTCGCTGACCGCATCGATGGCCAGCCCCAGCGCGGCGCAGGCGGCGTGCCAGTGGCTGTACAGGTGCTGGGTGTGGCGCACCGCATAGCGCTGGCCCCCGGCCTTGAAGTCGCGGCGCCAGCCCAGCGCCGGGCCAATCGGGTGCACGTCGCTGCACAGCACCCAGCCGCCGGGCCGGGTGACGCGGCGCAGTTCCGCCAGGGCCGGCGGCAACTGCGGCAGGTGCCCCAGCGCCAGCGCGCAGAGACTCAGGTCCACGCTGGCGTCGGCGACCGGCAAGGACTCCAGGCTGCCTTCGCGCAAGGTGCAGCGGCCGGCATCGACGTCGGCCAATTCCTGCACGGCGCGCGCCAGCATCGGCGGCGACAGGTCCACGCCGGTGACGTGGTCGGCGCCGCGCTGCAGCGCATGCCGCAGGTAGCGGCCGCTGCCGCAGCCGGCGTCGAGCACGCAGTGCCCATGCAGCGTGGCCGGCAGCAGCGCCAGCATGGCGCGCTGCTCGGCCTGCATCACCGGGTTGTGCGCCTGCGCCGGGTAGCTGTCCGCCCACAGGGCGTAGGCGGCGAGCGGATCGAGGGTCGGGACGGCGTTCATGCCTGGCAGCTCTGCAGACGTTGTTCCGCGCCTGCGCGCGGCGGCGCTGCTCGCAGTCCCAGGCCCGGCTCCAGCGCCAGCAGCGCGGGGTCGGCCAGCTCCGCCGCCAGCAGTTTCGGTACCCCGTCCAGCGTCACCGGCACCGTGTCCACACCGGCGGCGGCGAACCATGCGGCGAAGTCGGGATCGGCAATTCGCGGCCGCCCTGCGCGCACCACCGCACGCAGGGCGCTGCGCGGCCGCCCGACCAGGCTCTGTGCCGGCGCGCCGCCACGGTCGGCGACGATCACCAGATCGGCGTGCGCGCCCGGCGCCAGGTGCCCGCGATCGGGCAAGCACAGGATGCCGGCCGCGGCGGTCGTGGCCAGGCGCAGCGCCTGAGTGGCGTCCAGGCCATGGGCCGCGGCCAGGCGCAGGTCGTCGAGCAGGTCGCGGCCGCCGCTGACCCGCGCATCGCTGCCCAGCGCCAGGCGCCCGGCGGCGCTCAGGCGCTGCGGGTCCAGGGTGCGTCCGAGCAGGGTCAGGTTGCTGCTCGGGCACCACACCACCGCCGCGTTGCAGGCAAGCACGCGCGCGACGTCGTCCGCACGCAGGCCGACGCCGTGGATCAGCACCGTGTTGCCGCTCAGATAACCGCGCCGCTCCAGTTCGGCGAGTTCGCCGGCGGCCACCGCGTCGGTGCCTTCGGCCAGGTGGATCATCCATGGCCAGCCGGCGGCGGTGGCCGCGGCGAAGCTGTGCGCCAGCGGCGGCCCGTAGTCGGGGCCGTGCAAGGTGTAGCTCCAGCCGAAGTCGCGCAACAGCGCCACCGGAAAGTCGGCCGCATCCAGCGCCGCATGCCAGGGATCGTGGTGGGCCACGCAGGTCACCCCGGCCAGCAGGTTCTTCAGCCCGCCGTGGCGCAGCCGCAGCGGCTTGGGCAGGGCCAGCGCGGCGGCCACCGCCGGGATACGGAAATGCGCAGCGAAGGCCGCGATCCAGTCATAGCTGTTGGCGAACGGTGCGGCCTGCGGCAGCGGCGGCACCGCGTTGACGTGCAGATGTTCGTGGGCGTTGATCAGGCCCGGCAGCACTACATGTCCGGGCAAGGCGATGCGCAGCGCCGCCGGCGTGGCCGCCGCGGCGATACGGCTGGCATGCAACGCCAGCGGCGCGCGCACCGCGCCGGCGGCCTGCGCGATGCGCGCACCCTCCAGGCAGATTTCGACGGCGGCGGCAGACACGGCCATGCTCAGCGCTTGCGCATCACGATCAGGAAGTGGTCGCCCATGTCGCGCAGCAGCGGCCAGCCGCCGATACGGTCGTCGAGGCGGCCCAGCGCCTCGCCCAGGCGCGGGTGGCGCTGGTAGTGGTCGACCAGGTATGGCGGCGGCAGGCACAGGCTGAGCGCGCGGTAGGACTCCAGCGCGAAATGCGGCGCGAACGCGCGATAGAACTCGCGCGGCAGGTAGTACCAGGTCCAGATCGTGTGCCCGTTCATGCCCACCGCGGTAGCGCCGCGCGCGGCACGCACGCCGGCACGGCGCAGCCGCCCGCGCAGCAGGTAATGGCCCAGCTCCCACGGACACAGGCGGCCGATCACCGAGAACACCAGGCGGCCGTCGCGGCGCAGCAGCCGCGCGCACTGGCCGGCGACCTGCGGCAGATCCGGCGCGCAATTGAGCGGGCCGAAGTTGGAGTACATGCCGTCGAACTCGCCGTCGAGCAGATCCAGCTGCTGGATGCCGACATGCGCTACGCTGAGCCGCCCGTGCAGGGTCGGATCCTGCGTGCGGGCACGGGTGCGCTCGACCATCTGCGGCGACCAGTCGGTGGCCAGCACGCGGTAGCCGCGTTGGGCGAAGGCGTGCGCATCCAGGCCGGTACCGCAACCCAGGTCGACCAGCCGCGAGCCGACCGGCACCTGCGTGCCCACCGTGTCCCACAAGGTCTTGCGCATGCGCTGGATCAGCGCGTTGTTGCCGCGCGGGCCGTCGTAGTCGGCGGCCACGCTGTCGAAGGCGCGCTGCGTGTCCAGCAGCCGCACCGGGTCCAGAGTCGCCGCGCGCGCCGCGGCGCCGGCCTTGCCATTCGCTGTCACCTGCCCCTCTCCACTGCCCTGCCCTTGTCGGAATCCACATGAACCGATCGCGCGGTCTTGCAGGTAGGTGCGGCGGCAGCGGCGTTTGGTTGAATCGGCGCGCTGCCTTTACGCGATGGCGGTGGTCGCCCTGGCTGGCCGCGTATGGCGCCGGCGCAGCGCATCGCGCGCCACCGCGGCCAGTACGCCGCCACCGAGCCCGGCCAGCAGCGCCGCGGCCAGCACCAGCACCGGGTTGGGGAACGCGGCACGCGGCGGCACATAGGTCTCCCAGGGTGCCGAGGTGTCGTAGGTGTAGCGGGCGCCGAGCCGGCCGAGCAGATCCTCGCGCTCGGCCTTGAGACCGCGCAGCGTGGTGGTTTTCTCCGACAGCAACATGTTGCCGAGCAATTGCTGCTCGACGCTGCCGCGGCCGTCGCGCTGCTGCTGCAGCAGGCGCTCGCGCTCGGCCTGGGTCGCGGCGATGTCCGCGGCCAGTTCCTGCAGTCGCGCAGTGGCCTGCTGCAGCGGGCCGGCCTGGATGTGCCGGTGCAGCGCCTGCAGCCGTGCGATGGTGGCCGTGGCCAGTTGCCGTGCCTGCCGCGGCGACTCGGCGCGCACGCTCAGCTGGATCAGGTTGGCGTACGGGTCCGGGTCGAGCTTCAGGCTGTCGCGGTACAGCGCGGCCTGGCGGCTGTCCGGCGCCACGTCGGCGCTGCGCAGCACCTGGTCCTGGAACTGCCGAGTCTTGATCCGGTCGATCACCCGCTGGAACGGCTCCAGCTTGGGGTCGCGCCCGGCCGGGGTCGGGCCGAACTCGCCCACCTGCACCCAGGCGGTGGCCTGCCACTGCCGGGTCGCGCCGTGCAGGAACAGCGCCGCCAGCGCCAACGCCAGCAGCAGCGGCAGCAGGCACCAGCGCCATTCCCGCCGCAGGATCCGCCACAGGTCGATCAGGTAGATTTCGTCTTGGTGCATGGCGGTGTCGGTCATGGCAGCGGGCAGCTCGAGGAAAGGGAAGGCAACGCCGTGGCCGCTGCGGCATCGCGGCGGTTCGGCAGCAAGGCGCTGCAGGCGTGCAGCAGCAGGCACAGCGCGACGAAGCCGGCATTGGTCCAGGTGAAGGCCTGTGGCGCGAACGGCGACATCACGCAGGCGTAGGCGATGCGCAGGAACACCAGCAGGTTGAACAGCGCCACGCCGCGGCCGAGCAGGCGCACGCTCCACAGCAGCGCCGCGTACAGCGCCAGCATCGCCGCCAGCGCGGCACCGGGGCCGCCGGCCAGCAGGAACGGCAGGAACTCGGTGCCGACATTGATGTTCGGCGCATCCAGCGGGATGCCGGTGCCGGCGGTGGCAATGGAACCGCTCAGCGGCACCAGTTGGTTCACCAGGAAACTGGTGTTCGCGTAGCCCTTGCTGAGCAGCGCGCCGAAGTTGTACGGGCCGGCACCGATGTACAGCAGCAGCCACTTGATGCCCTGCGGCGCGGCCCGGTACAGCGCGCCGAACGGCAACGCCACCGAATCCAGCGAGCCGGAGCGCAGCGTGCCGAGTAACGAGAACGCGGCGGCGCCGGCGCACAGCAGCGCCAGCACCCGTTTCCACGGCAGCGGCCGCGCCGGGTCGCGGCGCAGCAACAGCAGCAGGCCGACGCTGAACACCGCCGCGAACAGCCGGTTGCGGTCGATCACCAGCACCGGGAAGGCGAAGCCGGCCAGCAGCAGTGCGTTGCGCACGCCGCGCGCGCGCACGCACAGCAGGCCGATCGGCGGCAGGATCCAGCACATGTTCGATACATGCCGCACGTGCGCCTGCAGCGGGCTCAGGTCGGCGTAGGCGGAAGGGTTGTGCAGCAACGGAATCGGAAACAGCAGCAGGTCCAGCAGGCAGAACAGCCCCACCGCGGCAGCCAGGCCGAGCGCGACGAAGGCCTCGCGGGTGCCGGCGTACTCGCGCGCCCGGAACGCCGCCAGCGGCGGCAGGCGGATGCCGAGCAGCGCGTCCAGCCCCAGCGTCGCCAGCGCCACCGCGGCCAGCAGCGCGATACCGGCGAAATAGCTGGGCGGCAGGTCGAACGTCAGCAGGGTCAGCGCGCAGCTCAGCAGCAGCGGCAGGCCGAAATAGGCCGACGGCAGGCGCAACAACCGGCTCATGTGCGCTGCGCCAGTGCCGGCTGGCCGCGCTGACGCAGCCGGGCCAACAACGACAGCCACGCATGCGCCAGCAGGTGGCCGCCCAGCGCCAGCGGACTGCGCCGCAGGAACGCGATCTTGGCGGCGATGTAGTGCGCCTGCGCCTGCAGCAAGGTGCGGCAGGCCGGATCGAACAGCCGCGCGCGGCGCAGCGCCACCTGCCGCGACTCGGCCAGGTTGGCCAGGCGGCTGGGCAGGTGCCGGGTGCGGCTGGCGTTGCGCGCGTGCACGCGGTAGGCGCAGACCGCCACGTCCAGGAAGCCCAGGGCGTCGCGCGCCACCAGGCGCAGGAAGAAATCCCAGTCCTCGATGCGCAGGCCCTCGTCCCATGCCGCGCCCGGCTGCAGCGCGCTGCGCCGGACCAGCGCCACCGCCCCACTCACCGCCCAGTGGCGGATCACCGCGCGGCGGATGCCGGCCTCGCTCAGGTACAGGCGTTTGTCCACGCGGTGCAGGTCGCGCATGCTGCTCTGGTGCACGGTGCGGTCCTGCGCGTCGACCACGATGGCGTCGCCGATCACCGCGGCCTTGTGCGGATGCGCGCCCAGGTAGGCCACCTGCACGCCCAGCCCGCCGGGCAACAGGTAATCGTCGCTGGCCCCCAGGCGCAGGAACTCGCCGCGGGCCATCGCCACCAGGTGGTTGAGGGTGGCGGCGATACCGAGGTTCTCGCGCGGCCAGAAGCGCACGTGCAGCTTGTCGCCATGGCGCGCGATCCACTCGGCGATGCGCTCGGCGGTGCCGTCGCTGGAGCCGTCGTCGACGATCACCAGTTCCTTGTGCGGGTACGGATCCTCCAGCACGCTGTCCAGGCAGCGCTGCACGAAGCGCGCGTGGTTGTAGGCCGGGATCAGCACCGACACCAGCGGCAGTGGCGGCGGCGGTTGCGGTGCGTCCATCAGCGCAGTCCTCGCAGGTAGCGGCGCACCACCAGCACGTTGAACAGCAGGTACAGCGCGTAGTTGCAGGCGAACGCGTAGGCCGCGCCGATCAGGCCCATGCGTGCGGTGAACAGGACCACCAGGCCCAGGTAGCTGGCCGCGAACAGGCATTCGGACAGCACGAACAGCCGCGTCATCGCCTTGGCCAGCATCAGGTAGGACAGCGCGAAGGAGGCGATCTTGAGCACGTCGCCGAGCAACTGCGGCGCGTACAGCGGCAGTGCGGCGGCGAAATCCTCGGAGAACAGCAGGCGGGTGATGCCGTCGCGGCACAGGTACACCGCCGCCGCGGCCAGCACCACCGCCGGCAGCACGTAGCGGTAGGCGCCGCGCAGTTCCTGCAGCAGCGCCTCGCGCGTGTGCAGCGCCGCCAGCTTGGGCAGGTAGTAGACGTTGATGGCGGTGGTGAAGAACAGCAGGTAGGCGTCGGAGACGCGGCTGACCGCCTGCCAGTCGCCGACCTGCCGCCAGCCGAACTGGCCGGCCAGGTGATCGCGCACGCCGATGTTGACCAGCAACGGCAGCAGCGCCGAGGCCAGGGTCATGGTCGAGAACGCGGCCAGCCGCCGCAGCATCGCCGGGTCGAAGCGGATGCGCAGCATCTCGCGGCGGAAGTACGGGCTGCGCCGCAGCGCCGGCACCCCGGCGCAGAGCCAGGCCACCTGCCCCAGCACCAGGCCCAGCAACGCCCCGTACAACCCCAGCCCACGCGCCAGCGCGGCCACCAGCAGCACGCTCAGCACCGCGCCGGCGACCTGGATGAAGGCCAGCCGGCGCACGTCCATGAAGCCGTTGACCACCGCCAGGATGTAGTTGGCCAGGGCGATGCCGAGCTGCGCCACCGCCAGCACGCAGATCAGCGGCTGATACTGCGCATCGTCGAGCAGGCGCTCGGCGATCGGGCGGCTGCACAGCAGCGCGGCCACGCCCATCGCGCAGGCGGCCACAAAGGCATAGCCCAGCGCGCTGCCGAGCAGCCGGGTCAGCGCCGGCGCATCGTCGCGGTACTCGGCCACGTACTTGACCACGCCGGCACCGATGCCGCCGCCGGCCAGCACCGCCAGCAGCGACATCAGGCTGGTGAACTGGCCGAGCCGGGCGACCCCGGCCGGACCGGCGTACACCGCCACCAGCTTGAGCACCAGCAACGCAGCCAGCAGCTTGGCCGCGGTGGCCACGCCGCTGTACACGCCGCTGCGCAGCACGTTCATGCCGCCACGCCGCCAAAACGCCGGCAGGCGTCGATCACCTGCGCCACCGCCGCCTCGTCCAGGGTCGGGCCGATCGGCAGGCTCAGTACTTCGGCGGCAAGCCGCTCGCACAGCGGCAGCTGCAGCGTCGCCAGTTCCGGATAGGCCGGCTGCCGGTGCGGCGGCGTCGGGTAATGCACCAGGCACTGCACGCCCTGGGACTGCAGGTGCCGTTGCAGCGCATCGCGCTGCGCGCTGCGCACCACGAACAGATGCCAGGCATGCGCGGCCGGGTCGGCCACCTGCGGCAAGGCGATCTGCGGATGCGCGATGCCGTCCAGGTAGCGCTGGGCGATCGCGCGGCGCGCGGCGATGTCCGCATCCAGATGGCGCAGCTTGACCCGCAACAGCGCCGCCTGCAGTTCGTCCAGGCGCGAGTTCACGCCCTGCACGAGATGCCGGTACTTGATGTCCGAGCCGTAGTTGCGCAGCACCCGGATCTGCGCCGCCAGCGCGTCGTCGTCGGTGGTCACCGCGCCACCGTCGCCGAGCGCGCCCAGGTTCTTGCCGGGGAAGAAGCTGAAGCCGGCAGCGTCGCCGAAGCTGCCGGCATGGCGTCCGTCGCGGCGCGCGCCATGTGCCTGCGCCGCGTCCTCGATCAGTAGCAGGCCGTGCTGCTCGGCGAGGCCGCGCAAGGCGGCCATGTCCGCCAGTTGCCCGTACAGGTGCACCGCCAGAATCGCCTTCGTGCGCGGGCCGATCGCCCGTTGCACCTGCGCCGGATCCAGGTTGAAGCTGGCCGCCTCCGGCTCCAGCGGCACCGGCCGCAGCCGGTTCTCGCTGATCGCCAGGAAGCTGGCGATGAAGGTATTGCCCGGCACCAGCACTTCGTCGCCGTCGTGCAGCCGGCCCAGCGCCCGGTAGCCGCGCAGGATCAGGGTCAACGCGTCCATGCCGTTGCCGACGCCGATGGCGTGGGCGCTGCCGCAGTAGGCGGCGAACTCGCGCTCGAACGCGTCCAGTTCCTCGCCGAGCACATACCAGCCGGAATCGATCACGCGCGCCGCCGCGGCTTTCAGCGCGTCGGCATGGCGTGCGTTGCCGGCGCGCAGGTCGAGGAACGGCACGCTGGCCGGCGGCAGGCTCATTGCAACTCCCAACGGTAGAAATCGTGGACCACCGCGCGCGCGCCGAAGCGCTCCTTCTGCTCGACCAGGCCGGCATTGAGCACCTGGCCCTGCTGCTCGGTGGAAATGCCCAGGCTGAGGAACTGGCGTTGCGCGTAGACCTGCTCGATCAGCTCGGCCAGCAGCAGGCTCAGCGCATCGGCGCGGCGGCCCTGCTCCGAGCAGGCCAGGTACTGGGTGTGGACGACATGGCCGAAGTCGTACACCAACGTGGCGGCCAGCAGCTCGGCGCCGTCGCGCACTTCGTAAGGCACGATCTGCGCCGGGAAGCGCGCGCACAGCAGGCGCAATTCCTCCAGGCTGTGGGTCGGACGCGCGTCGTGGCGCTGCAGCACCTCGTCCAGCAGCGCATGCAGCGGCGCCGGGTCTTCCACGCGCTGCACGCGCAGCCCGGCGCGGCGCGCCTTGGCGACCGAGCGCTTGCGCGCGACGGCGAAGCGTGGCGGCTCGCGCAGGGCGACGGCCGAGGACAAGTCGCGGCGCTGCAACTGCGCGCCGAGCCGGTGCAGCGCGTACAGATCCTCTTCCGCCGGGCTGCGGTGGAACAGATGCGGCACCGCCTTGTACAGCAGCGTGCGCACGCCGATGCCGCGGTAGTGCGCGGCGATCCGCTCGAATGCCTCCAGCGTCGCTGTCGCGCGCAATGCGTGGGTCGACAGCAGGCCGGCATAGCTCAGGCCGGCGTGGCTGCTGACCGCATCGCCCTCGCGGTTGGCCGGAAACACCGCCACCGGCGTGCCGGCGTCCTCGACCAGCAACGAGACGTCGGCGAAGCGCGCCGCGTGGTAGTCCATGTAGCCGCGCCGGTGCAGTAGATTGCCGTTGCGCGAGGCGTCCACCAAGGCGTCCCATGCCGGCGCATCGGCCGCGGTGTAGGCCCTAACCGACAGCATCGGCGTCCTCCCAGCGCATGCCGGCCGGCAGCGTCGCCTCGGCCACGCCGAAGCCGTCGCGGCCCATGGCGTTGCCGTTGTAGAACAGCAGCAGCCGCTGGCCGTGGCGGATCAGCGCCGGATAGCACAGCGTGCGCGCGTCCCAGCCTTCGGCCGACAGCGGCAATCCCAGCGCGGCGTCGCAGCGCTGCCAGCGGCGGACGTCGTCGCTGACCGCCATGCCCGGCAGGTAGGCGCCGTCGCGGCTGCCGTGGGTGAAGAGCATCAGGTAGCGGTCATCTTGCCGGTACACCCGCGGGCGGCCGATGCGGTATTCCTCGCCCTGCGGCTGCAGGCATACCGTGTCCTGGCGCGGGATCGCCTGCAGGTCGTCGGTCTCCACGCAACGGATGTGGTAGCGCGGATACGGCGTGCCGCCGATCCATTCCCAGTCGTCGCCCACCGCGTACCACAGTCGCCAGCGGCCATCTTCGTAGCGCGCCGAATGCACCGCGGCGATCATGCTGCGGCCCGGCGCGCGATCCAGCAGCGGCGTGTCCTGGCGGCGCCGGAACGAGTCGCCGCCATCGGTGGACACCGCCAGGCCGGTGAAGGCCAGGAACTTGGCACGGGCCACCTGCTGGAAGCCGACATAGAACAGGTACAGGCCGTCCGGCCCGTGCACCACGTCGCCGAGGATCATGCCGTTGTCGTCGAAGCAGCCGGCGCGGCCGATGTCCAGCACCGGCTCGGCGCTCACGCCCAGCACCCGGGTCGGATCGTCGGCACGCACGTCGACGTAGCCGATGCGGCTGACCCCGGCATCGTCGCGGAAGCCGGCGTAGATGCGCAGGCGCTCGGCATCCAGCCGCAGCGGCGTCGGCGTCAGCGCCGAGTGCCGCATCCAGCCGCCGACGCCGTCGTGCGCGGTGGCGAACACCAGGCCGCGTTTGTGCCATCCGAACATGCGCCTCACAGCGTCACGTCGAAGCTGGACTTGCCGGCCACCGCCCGCGCCGGCGCACCGACGTAGAGGCGTCCGGGCTCGGTGTCGCGGGTCAGCAGCGCGCCGGCGCCGATCACGTTGTCGGCGGCGACCTTGACCCGGTCGCTGAGCGTGGCGTTGACCCCGACGAAGCTGCTGGCGCCGATCTCGCAATAGCCGGAAATCACCGCGTGCGAGGCCACGAACACGTGGTCGTGGAGGACCGTGCGATGGCCGATGTGGTTGCCGCTCCACAGGATGCAATTGGCACCGATGCGGGTGAACGGCTGCAGCACGTTGTGCTCGAACACGAAACAGTGTTCGCCCAGTTCCACGTTGCGCCAGACGAAGGCGCGGGAGCTGACGTAGCTGGCCATGCGATAGCCGCGGCGCTTGGCGTCCAGGTAGAAGCGCGTGCGCAGCCGGTTGAGGCCGCTGGCCGGGATCGCCACGAACACCTCCACCTGCGACGGCGGATACAGCCGCTCGAGTTCTTCATAGGCCACCACCGGCAAGCCGGCCAGGGTCGGCGTGGACAGGTAGTCGCGCTCCACGCTGAAGCCCAGCACCTCGTAGTCGCTGTCGTGGGTGAAGTATTCGCAGGCGATCTGCGCCAGTTCGCCGGCGCCGACGATGACCAGGGGGCGCGCCATCGCTAGGCCTCCTGCCGGCGCATGCCCGCGGCTTCGCGCAGGAACTCGTCGTAGTCGAGGATGTAGTCGGTCGGGTCATAGGCCTGGTCGGCGAGCACCATCAGCACGCAGTCCTCGCTGAAGTCGTAGAGATCGCGCCAGACCATGCTGCCGAGCAGCAGGCCCTGGCACGGATCGTCCAGCACCACCTGCACCGGGCCGCTGCCGTCGTCGAGCAGGAACGACACCGAGCCGTGCAGCGCCACCGCCAACTGGTTGAGATGGCGGTGCGCGTGCTGGCCGCGGTGCACGCCGTTGCGGGTGGCGAACAGGTAGTACACGCGGCGGATGTCGAACGGCAGGTCGCGCTGTGGCTCCAGCGCCACGAGCTGTCCGCGCGCGTCGCCGTGCGTCCGCAACTGGATTCGTTCGATTGCCATCAGAGTGCCCGAGCCGGGCTCCGCATCGGAGTGTCCAGGCTGAGTGCCGCGCGTCCGCGGAAAGGTTGCGCGAGGCCGGCGCGCGTCGCGACGCAACCTTTCGCCGCAACGCCGGCACCCATCGACGACCACCGCTGCAGCGAAGCCCAACGGCATCGCGCCGCAGTTCCGCCTCGTCTCGCCCAAGGACACCGCCTACCGCCATGACCGTCCCCACGCCGGCCGCGCCGCCACCGCCTGTTCCCTCCGTTGCCGCGCCGGCGGCATTGCCGCGGCCGATGGTGTGGCTGCACTGGCTCACCGTGCTGTGCCTGGTGCTGGCGGCGGGGTTGATCCTGCTGCGCGAAGAGGTCGAAGGCCGCATGTGGCGGCAATGGCTGCTGGAAGGCCACCGCCACTTCGGCCTGTTCGTGCTCGGCCTGTTCTGCCTGCGCGTGGCGCTGCGGATGCGCCTGGGCAAGCGCCACGATCCGGAGGCCGGTTCGGCGCTGATGCGCATCCTGGCCGGCGCCACCCACGTGGTGATGTACGCGCTGCTGCTGACCCTGCCGCTGCTGGGCTGGGCGCTGAGCCAGTCGATGGGCAAGCCGGTGCATCTGTTCGGCGCCACCCTGCCGGCGCTGGTCGCGCCCGATCCCGATCTGGCCGACCGCCTCGGCGCCTGGCACGTGGATGCGGCCTGGCTGCTGCTGGCGCTGATCCTGCTGCACATCGGCGCGGCACTGTGGCACCACCTCGTGCGCCGCGATGCCGTGCTGCAACGGATGCTGCCGTTCCTGCGCCGCCACTGAGCCGCCCTTCCCTCTCTCGTTCGCGTCCGTCGCCGCACCCACCCGCCAAAGGACTCCCCGCATGCACCAGGCCCCGTCGTCCCTCTCCACCTCCTCCCGCAGCGACAGGACGCGCGGCGCCGAGCAGGCGCTGCTGTGGTCGGCGCTGGGCTCGCTGCTGCTGGTGCTGAGCCCGCGCGCGGCGGCGGTGCCGGCGTTCGCGCGGCAGACCGGCTCCTCCTGCGCCGACTGCCACATCGGCGCCTACGGCCCGGCGCTGACCCCGTACGGCATGCGCTTCAAGCTCGGCGGCTATACCGACAGCGACGGCAACGGCACCAAGATCCCGGTCTCGGCGCAGCTCACCGCCAACCGCAGCGTGCCGGCGCGCGGCGAGAGCCGCACCCGCTTCAGCGAGGCCGACCTGTACCTGGCCGGGCGCATCACCGACAACGTCGGCGGTTACGTCAAGGTCGCCACCAGCAACAACGGCAGGAACGACTACAGCACGCGCCTGGACAACGTGGACCTGCGCGCGGTGCTCAAGCGCTTCCAGGTCGGCGGCAAGGACGCGCTGCTCGGCGTCAGCGTCAACAACAACCCCGGCAGCCAGGATCCGATCGGCATGCTGCCCAATGCCTCCGGCCTGGGCCCGGCCTCGGCCTACGCCAGCTCGACCACCCTGCTCAACCAGTCGTCGCTGTCCAACCGGGTGATCGGCAGCAGCGTCTACGGCCTGTACGACCGCAACTGGTACGGCGAACTGGGCACCTATACCGCCCTGCCGGTGTCGACCCAGGACGACCTGGGCTACGCCGTCGGCGGCGATCCGGGCACGCTCAGCGACACCGGCTACCTGCGCCTGAGCTACATGAAGGACCTCAAGCGGCAGTTCTTCTCCGCCGGCGTGGTCGCGCTGACCACGCGCCGGCAGCTGCCGCGCAGCACCGGTCCGCGCGACGACTTCACCGATCTCGGCTACGACCTCAACTACCAGTTCCTGGGCACCCGCGAGCACATCCTCAAGCTCGGCTACCTCAACATCTACGAACGCCGCCGCTACGGCAGCGCGCTGATCGACCCGACCAATCCGGCCCTGGCCGGCCCGCGCCGGGCCAGCGTGCGCGACCAGTCGATCAGCCTCAACTACACGTATAGGCAGAGCTACAGCCTGCTGCTGGCGCACTTCATCAACAGCGGCTCGGACGATCCGTTCCGCTACCGCCCGTACGGCGCACCGGACACCACCAGCAACCTGATCAGCGCCTCGTGGGCGCCATTCGGCAAGGACGACAGCTACTCGTCGATCTCCAACCTGCGCCTGTCCGCGACCTGGTTCCGTTTCAGCAAGTTCAACGGCAGCACCGGCAACGTGTTCGGGGCCATCCCGGTCACCCGCCCGCGCGACCTCAACCAGTTCGCGCTGAGCCTGAGTCTCGCCTTCTGATTCCCCCGCACGGAGCTTCCCGCATGAAACCCGCCACTGCCCTCCCCCTGCGCCGCCTGTTGGCCGGCCTGCTGCCGCTGGCCGCCGCGCTGGCGTCGAGCGCGCACGCCGCCGGCGGCACGCCCGGTGCCAGCGTGTTCGCCAGCGAATGCGCCGAGTGCCACAGCGCCGCCCCGGCCAAGAACAAGAAGGGCCCGACCCTGTTCGGCGTGGTCGGGCGCCGCGCCGGCAGCGTGTCCGATTACAACTACTCCGACGCGATGAAGCAGAGCCAGTGGACCTGGAGCGACGACAAGCTGCGCAGCTACCTGTCGCAGCCGGCGTCCAAGGCGCTGCCCGGCAGCAAGATGAAGTACGACGGGCTCGACGACACCAAGCAGTTGCAGGACCTGATCGCCTATCTGCACAGCCTGCATTGAACTGACTGCCCGATCCGGTCATATTCGGCGCCCGACGGGCCGGCCATCGCGCCGCGCCCGTGCCGTTCCCCTGACCTGCGAGCATCGAACCGCCGTGCGTGTGCCCCCAGCCGTCATTGGTGCCCCGTCCCTGCCCCGCGCCGCAACGCGGCGCCGCAGTGCGGGCCGCGCATGCTGAACATGCACGCGGGCCGTCGCGGGAGCGCGCTCCGGCCATCGGCGCGTCCAGGCGCCGGCCCGGCCCTGGCCCTGGGCCTGGGCCTGGCGCTCGCAGCGCTGCACGCCCCGGTCGCGCTGGCCGGCGACGTCGGCGGCGCGGCCGGGATCAGCTCGCAACTGGTCGACCGCGGCATCGCCGTGACCCGCAATACCCCGACCCTGCAGGGCGCGCTGTTCTGGCTGCCGGCGCCGGGCTGGTCGCTGAGCGGCTCGGCCAGCGTGGCGCTGGATGCGCCGGGCAAGGTGCTGATGGGCAGCGTCGGCTTGTCGCGCAGCTGGACCCTGTCCGACAGCTGGCAGCTACAGGCCGAGGCGCTGCTGTACCGCTACCCCGGCACGCGCACCGACCGCCTGTTCAACCGCGACGAGCTCAGCCTGGGCTGGAGCTACCGCGACCGCCTGAGCCTGTCGCTGGCCGCCTTCCGCATGCCCGACAGCGGCCTGCACCAGCGCTGGTACGGGGCGCTCGACCTGACCGCGCACCAGCCGCTGGCCGGCCCGCTGTCGCTGGCGGCGGGTGTCGGGATCAGCCAGGCGCCGCCGGCCCTGTACGGGCTGGTGTCCACCGCGCACTACCGCTACGGCCACGCCGGGCTGATCTGGAACGCCGGGCGCTGGAGCGTGGAGATGGACCGCGTGTTCGGCAACGCCCACACCGGCTATACCGACCGCGGCCTGTGGCCGTGGGTGGCCAGCGTCTCGCGCAGCTTCTGATTCGAGCGCAACCTTTCCGTGCCGCCCCGGCACATACCGGTGCCCGTTGCCACCCCTGCCCCCATGAACGACACCGACCTGCTCGGCGATGCCACCGACCGCATGCTGCTCCGGCGCATGGCGGCCAGCGACCGCGAGGCGCTGGCCCGCCTGTACCGCGCCTACCACGGCCGCCTGTGCCGGTTCCTGTCGCGGCTGACCCGGCGCCCGGACATCATCGAGGAAGCGATCAACGACTGCTTCTGGATCGTCTGGCAGAAGGCCGGCGACTTCCGCGGGGATTCGCAGGTCTCGACCTGGATCATGGGCATCGCCTACCGCTGCGGGCTCAAGGCGATCCGCCACCACAGCGACGAGGCGATCGACGACGGCGCGCTGGCCGAGGACCACGCCGCGGCGGCCGACCCGGACGAGGACCGCGAGCTGCGCGACTGGCTCGGCAAGGGCCTGGAACGTTTGTCGCCCGACCAGCGCCTGGTGGTGGAACTGGTCTACGGCCTCGGCCACAAGCTGGAAGAGGTCGCCGCGATCATGCAGTGCCCGGTGGGCACCATCAAGGCCCGGCTGTTCCATGCCCGGGTCAAGCTTCGCAACGTGCTGCCGGGATTGGCCGGCGGCGCGTCCACGCTGACGGAGAGCGCGTGATGAAAACGGGCTTCAACGAGCCGGGCAACGAGTGCGCGCATGCCTGGGAACTGATGCCGTGGGTGCTGCAGGACAGCGCCACGGAACAAGAAAACGAGTGGCTGGTCGCGCACCTGGCCAAGTGCCGGCACTGCAGCGCCGAGTTCGCCCAGCAGAACCGCCTGCGCATGGCCATGACCCTGCCCAGCGACGTGCCGGTGGACGCCGAGGCCGGGCTGCAGCGCCTGTTGCAGCGCCTGGACGCGCCGCTGCCGCAGGCGCA
Source organism: Xanthomonas sp. NCPPB 901 (assembly GCF_056725085.1). Classification (NCBI taxonomy): domain Bacteria; kingdom Pseudomonadati; phylum Pseudomonadota; class Gammaproteobacteria; order Lysobacterales; family Lysobacteraceae; genus Xanthomonas; species Xanthomonas sp. NCPPB 901. The sequence goes on from NZ_CM161511.1 coordinate 2,511,329, forward strand.
GCCGCCGCGCCGCCGCGCCAGTTGGACCACGCGGGCGCTGGTCGCCGCCGCCCTGCTGCAGGCGGTGGGCCTGGGCGTGCTGGGCATGCGCCTGTCCGCCGAGCACGAGCGCAGCGCCGCCTACCGCACCCTCAGCGACGCCGCGCAGCCGCTGGCGGCCAACGCGATCCGGGTGGTGCCGGATGCGCGCATGACCCTGGCCGACTGGGACGCGCTGCTGCGCAAGCTGCAGCTGCGGGTGATCGGCGGCCCCAACGCCGCCGGCGCCTACACCGTGGTGCCGATCCAGGCCGGTGCACCGGCGCAGCCACAGCGCAGCGTGCAGCAGTTGCGCGCCACCGCCGGCATCCGCCTGGCCGAGCCGATCGCCGCACCATGACGCTGCGTCTGGCCATCCTGCTCGCCGCCTGCCTGGGGCTGGGCGCCTGCGCCCATGCCGCGCCGGCGGCAGTCACCGATCCCGCGGCCGCGGCCAAGGCGCCCAGCCTGGATCCGTCGCCGGCGCTGGACAGCCAGCGCCAGATCGTCCTCGCCGTGGCCAACCCGATGGCCGCGCCGAGCCGCCACGCCGGCTCCAACCTGCTCGGCTACGCCGCCGCACGCTACTACGGCGCCGGCACCCAGGCGGTGGCCACCCTGGAGGCGCTGAACACGCGCTACGGCCTGCGCCAGGTCGCCGGCTGGCCGATCAAGGCGCTGGGGCTGTACTGCGTGGTGCTGGAGCCGGCGCCGGGCAGCGACCGCGCGGCGCTGCTGGCGCAACTGGCCAAGGACGACCGGGTGGCGCTGTCGCAGCCGCTGCAGGACTTCGGCACCTATTCGGCCGACGGCCAGGCCGCGGCCGCGCCGACGCAGCCGCTGCGCTACAACGACCCCTACGTGGACATGCAGCGCGGCTTCGCCGCCACCAACGCGGCCACCGCGCAGGCGCTGAGCCAGGGCCAGGGCGTGGACGTGGCGATCGTCGACACCGGCGTGGACACCGCCCATCCGGACCTGCGCGGGCGCCTGCGCAGCACCCGCGACCTGGTCGCCGCCGATCCGGGCGCGTTCAACCGCGACCACCACGGCACCGAGGTCGCCGGCATCATCGCCGCCGGCAGCAACAACCACCTGGGCATCGTCGGCATCGCGCCGAAGGCGATGCTCGACGTGTACAAGGCCTGCTGGTATCCGCAGCGCCCCGGCGCCGGCGCCGGCTGCAACTCCTTCACCCTGGCCAAGGCGCTGGCGGCGATCGGCGATACCCGTGCCCGCATCGTCAATCTCAGCCTGGGCGGCCCGGCCGACCCGCTGCTGCGCAAGCTGCTGGAGCAGTTGCTGCGCGACGGCCGCATCGTGGTCGCGGCAATGCCGCCCAACGGCCGCCTGGACGGCTTTCCCGACGGCATTCCCGGGGTGATCGTGGTGCGCAGCAGCGCCGCCACGCCAGCGCCGGCGGGCGTGCTCAGCGCGCCGGGCGAGGACATCCTCACCACCCAGCCCAATGGCGGCTACGACTTCACCTCCGGCTCGTCGATGGCCACTGCCCACGTCAGCGGCGTGGTCGCGCTGCTGCTGGCGCTGGCGCCGCACCTGGACGCGCGCAGCGTGCACGACCTGCTGCTGCGCACCAGCCGCACCCGCGACGGCCTGCTGCAGGTGGACGCCGCCGCCGCGGTGCAGGCACTGCCGCGCAGCGCCCCCCTCGCCCGCTGAAGGCCCGCCATGCGTTCCTGGATCCCGCTCTGGTTGCACCGGCTCGGCGCGCCGCCGACCTTCTACCGCCTGGCCGGCGCGGTGCGCCCGTGGAGCCTGGCCGCGGCGGTGCTGCTCGGCGCCGCGGCCGGCTACGGCGGGCTGGTGCTGGCGCCGCCGGATTACCAGCAGCACGACGCCTACCGCATCCTCTTCGTGCATGTGCCGTGCGCGTGGATGAGCCTGTTCGTCTACGCGGCGATGGGCATCGCCGGCCTGGTCGCGCTGGTGTGGCGGGTGAAACTGGCGGAAATCGCCTGCATGGCCTCGGCGCCGATCGGCGCCGCCTTCACCTTCGTCACCCTGTGCACCGGTTCGCTGTGGGGCCGGCCGATGTGGGGCACCTGGTGGACCTGGGATGCGCGGCTGACCTCGGAACTGGTGCTGCTGTTCCTGTACCTGGGCGTGATCGGCCTGCACCGCGCCATCGACGATCCGCGCCAGGGCGCGCGCGCCGCCGCGCTGCTGGCGTTGGTCGGGCTGATCAACCTGCCGATCGTGCATTACTCGGTGGTCTGGTGGAACACCCTGCACCAGGGGTCCACCGTGCGCGTGCTGGGTCCGTCGAAGATGCCGCTGTCGATGCTGTGGCCGCTGCTGTTCGGCGTGGCCGCCAGCAAGTGCTACTACGTCGCGAGCCTGTGCGGACGCATGCGCACCGACCTGCTGGCGCTGGAGCGCGGCAAGGCCTGGGTGCGGGCGATCGCACTGCAGGCAGCGCCGGTGCCGGCGTCGCCGGCAAACACCGCACCGCTGCCCGCGGAGCACGCGGCATGAGCGGCTTCTGGGCGATGGGCGGCTACGCCGTCTACGTGTGGAGCGCGTACGCGCTGGCCTTGGTCGTGCTGCTCCTGGACAGCCTGCTGCCGCGCCGCCGCCAGCGCCGCCTGCTCGCCGGGATCCGCGCGCAAGTGGCCCGCGAACAGGCCCGCCGCGCCCGCGGCAACGCAACCGCCAGCACCGGAGCGCGCGATGCATCCCACCCGTAAGCGCCGCCTGCTGCTGGTGCTGTTGTTGCTCGGCGCCGCGGCGCTGGCCACCGGCCTGTTCGTGCTGGCCCTGCAGCACAACATCAGCTACCTGTTCACCCCCAGCCAGGTGCAGGCCGGCGCGGCCAAGGACTACCGGGTATTCCGGCTCGGCGGCATGGTCAAGGCCGGCTCGATCACGCGCAGCGCCGATGCGCTGCAGGTGCGGTTCACCGTGATCGACAAGGCCGGCGCCACGGCGGTCGCCTACACCGGCATCCTGCCCGACCTGTTCCGCGACAACCAGGCGGTGATCGCCACCGGCTCGATGCAGGGCGCGCGCTTCGTCGCCACCGAAGTGCTGGCCAAGCACGACGAGACCTACATGCCGCAGGAATTGAAGAACGCGATGGCGCAGGCCCATGCCAATCGCACTGCGGCGGCCACTGCGGCGACGGCGCGGCCATGAGTCCGACTGCGCCGCTCGGCGCCGGGAGCGCGGCGCGATGAGCGCCGAACTCGGCCAGTGCGCACTGATCCTGGCCTTGCTGCTGGCGCTGGTGCAGGGCGTGCTGCCGCTGCTCGGTGCCTGGCGCGGCCAGCGCGCCTGGATGGCGGTGGCGCGGCCGGCGGCCTACGCCCAGGCCGGCTTCGCCTGGCTGGCCTTCGCCCTGCTCGGCTACGCGCTGCTGCAACTGGATTTCTCGGTGCGCTACGTCGCCGCCAACGCCAACCTGGCGCAGCCCTGGTACTACCGGCTGGCCGCAGTGTGGGGCGCGCACGAGGGCTCTTTGCTGCTGTGGATCGCCATCCTCAACCTGTGGACGGTGGCGCTGGCGCGCAGCGGCCGGCATCTGCCCGAGGCCTTCGCCGCGCGCGTGCTCGGCGTGCTCGGGCTGATCGCCAGCGGGTTCCTGGCCTTCGTCCTGTTCACCTCCAATCCGTTCGCGCGGCTGTCGCCGATGCCGCGCGATGGCAGCGAGCTCAATCCGGTGCTGCAGGACCCGGGCATGGTGCTGCATCCGCCGGTGCTGTACACCGGCTACGTCGGCTTCTCGGTGGCCTTCGCCTTCGCCATCGCCGCGCTGCTCGGCGGCGAGCAACACCAGGCCTGGGTACGCTGGGCACGGCCGTGGACCAACGTCGCCTGGGGCTTCCTCAGCGCCGGTATCGTCGCCGGCAGCTGGTGGGCCTACGCCGAGCTGGGCTGGGGCGGCTGGTGGTTCTGGGATCCGGTGGAGAACGCCAGCTTCATGCCGTGGCTGGTCGGCGCGGCGCTGATCCACACCCAGGCGGTCACTGAGAAGCGCGGCGCGCTCGGCGCCTGGACCCTGCTGCTGTCGATCCTGGCGTTCTCGCTGGCGTTGCTGGGCACCTTCCTGGTCCGCTCCGGCGTGCTGACCTCGGTGCACGCCTTCGCCGCCGACCCGCGCCGCGGCCTGTACATCCTCGGCTTCCTGGTGCTGGTGGTCGGCGGCTCGCTGCTGCTGTACGCGCTGCGCGCGCCACGCCTGCCCGCGGGCAAGCCGTTCGCCGCGCTGTCGCGGGAGACCGCGATCCTGGTCGGCAACCTGATGCTGAGCGTGGCCGCGGCGATGGTGCTGCTGGGCACGCTGTTCCCGCTGCTCGGCGATGCGCTGCAGCTGGGCAAGCTCTCGGTCGGGCCACCCTACTTCGGCCTGCTGTTCCCGCTGCTGATGCTGCCGATGGTGCTGCTGTTGCCGTTCGGTCCCTACCTGCGCTGGGGTCGCACCGAGCCGGGCGCGCTGCGGGCGGTGGCCGCGCGCGCCGGGTTGGCGGCCCTGGCCTGCGCACTGCTGGCGTGGCTGCTCAGCGCCGGCACGCTGCGCGCGGTGGCCGGGGTCGCCGCCGCGGCCTGGGTCGGCGTCGGCACCGCGCTGTATGCGCTCACCCGCTGGCGCAGCGCCCCGCGCGGCCGCCGCTTTCCGGCCGAACTGGCCGGCATGCTGCTGGCGCATGCCGGGGTCGCGGTGTTCGTGGCCGGCGTGCTGCTGTCGGAGAGCCTGTCGGTGGAACGCGACGTGCGCCTGGCCCCCGGCGAAAGCGCGCAGATCGGCGCGCATGCGTTCCGCTTCGACGGCGTGCGCCTGGTCGACGGCCCCAACTGGAAGGCCGAGCAAGGCACCGTGACCGTGCTGCGCGACGGCGCGGTCGTGGCGGTGCTGCATCCGCAGAAGCGCCTGTACAGCAGCGAGCGCATCCAGACCGAGGCGGCGATCGACGCCGGCGTGCTGCGCGACCTGTATGTCGCGCTAGGCGAACCGGTCGACGACCAGCACATCGAATACGGCTGGACCCTGCGCCTGTACGACAAGCCCTGCATCCGCTGGATCTGGGCCGGCGGCCTGCTGATGATGCTCGGCGGCTTCGTCAGCGCCGGCGCGCGCCGCTTGCGCGCGCAGCCGATCGTGGACAGCGCCGCTACGCCGGCCGCGCTCGCCGGCGCCGCACCATGAGCCGGCTGCTGCCGCTAGCCGGCTTCCTGCTGCTGGCCGCGCTGTTCGGGTTCGGCCTGTGGTGGAGCCGCAGCCACGATCCGCGTGCCGTGCCCTCGCCGCTGCTGGGCAAGCCGGTGCCGGCGTTCGCGCTGCCGCGCCTGGACCGCCCGGACCTGCGCAGCGGCAGCCAGCAGCTGCGTGGCCGCCCGTATCTGCTCAACGTGTTCGGCAGTTGGTGCATGGCCTGCAGCGAGGAGCATCCGCTGCTGATGGCGCAGGCCCGGCAGCTGGGCGTGGCGCTGGTCGGCTACGCCTACCGCGACGATCCGCACGACACCGCCGCCTGGCTGGCGCAGCGCGGCAATCCGTATGCGCTGGTGCTGGTGGACAGCGATGGCCAGCGCGCGATCGACCTGGGCGTGTACGGCGCGCCGGAAACCTTCCTGATCGATGCCGACGGCGTGGTCCGCTACAAGCATGTCGGCGTGCTGACGCCGCAGGTGCTGGCCGACGAGTTGCGTCCGGCGATCGCGGCGCTCGATGGGGCACGGCGATGAGCGCGATCGCCGCCCCAACGCGCCGACGCACGCCGTGGCGGCGGTTGCTGGTGCTGCTGTGGCTGCTGGGCGGTGCATTGCCGGCGTTCGCCCAAGCGGTCGACCCGTTGCCCTTCAAGAACCATGCGCAGGAACAGCGCTTCCAGCAGCTGACCGCGCAACTGCGCTGCCTGGTCTGCCAGAACGAGAACCTGGCCGATTCCGACGCGACCCTGGCGCGCGACCTGCGCCACCAGGTGTTCGCGCAACTGCAGGCCGGACGCAGCGACGCGCAGATCAAGCAGTACATGGTCGATCGCTACTCGGCCTTCGTCCTGTACGACCCGCCGCTGGCGCCGGCCACCTGGCTGCTGTGGTTCGGGCCGGCGCTGTTGCTGCTGGGCGGTGCCGCGATGGTGTTGGCGATGCTGCGGCAACGCCGCCGCGCGATCGGCGCCGCGACGGCGGACGCGGAGGACGCCTGGTGACGCTCGGTTTCGCCCTCGCCGCCACGGCGATGCTCGGCATCGCCCTGTTCGCGGTGCTGCGCCCGTTGCTGGCAGCGCACGCCGGCGCACATCCGCAACGCGGCATCGCCGTGCTGCTGGCGTTGGGCCTGCCGCTGCTCGGTGCCGGCCTGTACTGGCACATCGGCACGCCGGCGGCCCTGGCCGGCGTCCCACTGCAGCCGTTGCCGCCGGCCGCACCGGAGCAGACCGCGCAGCGGCTGCAAGGCTGGCTGCGGCAGGCCTGGGAGGCGCAACAGGCGCGGCGCCCCCACGATGCGCAGCAGGCCTATGCGCAGGCCCTGCGGATCGCCCCGGACAATGTCGAGGCCCTGCTCGGCTGGGCCGAGACCGACATGGCGCAACGCACGGACTTGGCCGTCGGCCGCGCCGCACGCGCCATGCTCGACCGGGTGCTGGCGCAAGAACCGGACAACCAGCGGGCGCTCTGGATGCGCGGCATCGCCGCCTTCCAGCAACAGCGCTATGCCGACGCAGCCAGCGACTGGCGCCACCTGCTGACCCTGCTGCCCGCCGCGTCGCCGCTGCGGGACGCGGTAACGCAGAAGATTGCCGCCGCTGATGCAATGACCGCCGCACCAAGCACAGCGACCGCTACACTACGCTGACGCCACCCTCCCGACCGCACCAGCGCTCCGCAATCCACTCAGAGCACACGTGCGAGCTTCTCCTTCAGCATGTCCGCATTGAACGGCTTGACAATATAGCCGCTGACGCCCGCTTCGCGGATCGCGATCACCTTGTCGCTGCGCGCCTCCGCGACCACCATCAGGAACGGCGTGCAGGACAGCACGGCGTCGCTGCGAACCACCTGCAGCAACGCCAGACCGGTCATCGGCTGCAGGTTCAAATCAGAAATGACCAGGCCGATCTTCTCCGCCCGCATCGCGGCCAGTGCCGCCTCGCCGTCGGCCGCTTCGACCACGTCGTCGTAGCCGAGCTGGCCCAACAGCATGCGGATGAGACGCCGCATCGTGCGGTAGTCGTCGACGACCAGAATCTTCATGGCATCCCCAGGCAGTCCGATGGCCGGACCGATGGTGCAGGAGTTCGGCCGCCGAAGCCATCGACGCCGCCGTCCCCAGCCACTGCCGGCCACACGACGCCAGCCAAGTTACGGATTTGCGTCGAAAATAGGAATGAGTATCATTAACTAAGCACGCGCCTTTGCCGCCATCCCGCTCCGCCTAGCCCTGTCGCCAAGCCGGTGCCTCTCTCGACGGGCTCCCATGCACCCAGTTCCGCCAGCGCCGCCACACCTTCCCACCCCGCCCACCGCGGCCGCGCGTGTGCTGCCGCCCTGGCTGGGCGTGCTCGCCCGCACCCTCGCCGCCATCGTCGGCGGCTACACGCTGGCCGCGGCCACCTCGGTCTTGTTGCCGCTGCTGTGGCCATCGGTGCGCGCGCAGGCGGTGTTGAGCGGGATGATGCTGGGCATCCTGGTCTGTGCCTGCACCGCGCTGTGGGCGTTCGCCGCGCGCAGCGCCGGGCGCGCCTGGCTGGGCATCGCGGCATTGCTGGCACCGATGGCGCTGGCCATCGCCTGGCTGCAGCAGCACGCGCCATGAAGCAGGGATTCCGCCAATCGATGGCCTGGCTGCACACCTGGAGCGGCCTGCTGGTGTCGTGGGTGCTGCTGCTGATCTTCATGGCCGGCACCACCAGCTATTTCCGCAACGAAATCAGCCGCTGGATGCGTCCGGAACTGCCGCGCGCGCAACCGGGCACCGACGTGGTGGCCGCGCGTGCGGTGGCGCTGCTGCAGCGCGAGGCGCCGCAGTCGCCGCAGTGGTTCGTGTCGCTGGCCAGCCCGCGCGCACCGTTCACCGACCTGTTCTGGCGCAATCCGCCGCCGGCCGACGGCGCCCGCCAGAGCCGCAAGGAGATGTTCGGCAGCGCCCTGCTCGACCCGGTCAGCGGTGCGGCCAGCCGGACCCGCGACACCCGTGGCGGCGACTTCTTCTACCGCCTGCACTTCGACCTGCACTACATCCCGGCGCTGTGGGCGCGCTACATCGTCGGCTTCTGCGCGATGTTCATGCTGGTGGCGATCATCAGCGGCGTCATCACCCACAAGAAGATCTTCAAGGACTTCTTCACCTTCCGCCCGGCCAAGGGCCAGCGCTCGTGGCTGGACTTCCACAACGCCAGCGCGGTGCTCGCCCTGCCCTACCACGCGATGATCACCTACACCGGGCTGGTCACGCTGATGCTGATGTACCTGCCCTGGGGCATCAAGAGCGCCTATCCCGATGCCGAGCAGGCGTTCTACGCAGAGGCCTTCCAGGAACCGGAAAACCTGCGCGAGGCCAGCGGCACGCCCGGACGCATGCTGCCGATCGCGCAGTTGCTGGACGTGGCGCGCCACGAATGGGGCGCGCAGGCGCCGATCGCCGGCTTCACCGTGTACAACGCCGGCGATGCCGCCGCGGCCATCCAGATCCGCCAGGGCGACGGCCAGCGGCTGGGCTACGACGCACCGTCGCTGCTGCTGGACGCCGGCAGCGGCCAGATCCTCGGCCGCAGCGGCACGCTCGGTGCCGCCGCGCAAACCCGCAGCACCCTGTATGGCCTGCACCTGGCGCACTTCGCCGGCCCCTGGCTGCGCTGGCTGTTCTTCGGCTGCGGCCTGCTCGGCTGCCTGATGGTGGCCAGCGGCGCGATCCTGTGGGCGGTCAAGGAGCGGCCCAAGCATGCCAAGGCCGGGCGCATCGGCCTGGGCCTGCGCCTGGTCGACGCGCTCAACATCGGCACCGTCGCCGGCCTGCCGATCGCCTTCGCCGCGTACTTCTGGGGCAACCGGCTGCTGCCGCTGCACCTGGAGGCGCGCCCGGAGCGCGAAGCGGCGGTGTTCTTCCTGGCCTGGGCGGCGGCCCTGCTCGCCGCGCAGGTGTGGCCGAAGCGCGCGATGTGGGCCTGGCAACTGTATGCGGGGGCGGCGCTGTTCGGCGGGCTGCCGCTGCTCAACGCCATCACCACCGATGCGCACCTGGGCGTGAGCCTGCTGGCCGGCGACTGGGCGCTGGCCGGGTTCGACCTGGTCTGCCTGTTCCTCGGCCTGGCCCTGGCCCTGGCCGCGCGGCGCATGCAGCGTTGGCAACCGCCGCTGTCGGCGGCCGAACGCCGCGCCCGCGAGCGCGGCGGCTCGGGCAAGCCGGTCCTGGCCACGGAGGGCGCATGACCGTGCTCGGCCTGTGCTTGGCGTTCTCCGGCTTCGTCGCGCTGTGCCTGGGCATGGAAAAGCACCAGCTCGACCTGTACGGCGCGCGCCGCGCCGCCGCGCCGCGCCTGCGACAACTGCAGGTCGCCGGTTGGCTGCTGCTGGGCGCGGCGCTCGCCTGTTGCGTCGCCGCGCACGGCTGGGGCATCGGCCCGGTGCTGTGGGTGGGCTCGCTCAGCGCCAGCGCGGCGCTGCTGACCCTGGGCCTGCTGCCGTACCGGCCGCGGCTGATCGTGCCGCTGGCGCTGCTGGCGCCACCGCTGGGCGTGGGCGCCGCGTTGCTGGGATAGGCGCGCGCCCGGCCGCTCAGCGCTCGGCGGTCACCGTCGGCGCGCGCAGCTCGGCCGCCGTGCGTGCGCCGGCGAACACCAGCACCAGTCCCGCCGCGAGGGTGATCGCCAGGTACAGCGGGACCATGCCGAGGCGGCCGTTGCGCACGAACACCATGCTTTCCATCATCAGCGAGGAGAATGTGGTCAGCCCGCCGATCAGGCCGACGATCAGCAGCGCCCGCCAGTACGGCGCGCTGGCGCCGCGGCCTTCGATCCACACCAGCAGGAAACCGCCGACGAAGGCGCCGGCCAGGTTCACCGCCAGCGTGCCCCACGGGAAGCCGGCGCCGTAGCGCTGCAGCAGCGCGCTGCCGACCGCGAAACGCATACCGGAGCCGACCGCGCCGCCGGCCATCGCCAGCAGCAGTTGCTGCCACCACAGGGACAGGTTCATGCGCGCCTCCGCGAGACGGAAGCCGGAGCGGCAGCAGGAAGACGAGAAGGAACGGGCATCGGATTCTCCACAAGGACGATGCCGGGGCACGGACCTGCCACCCCGGCGGGGGTTGGGCAGGCATCATCAGCGCGCAGTGCTGCGGGCGGTTCGAGGAGGAATGCCATCTCCTGTGCCCCGATTATGAAGGCGAGCGCCCGGCCTTGTCAGCCCGCGCCCGTTCGCGCGCCGCGCGCAGGCGGTCGAGCTTGTCCTTGAGCTTGATCTCCAGCCCGCGCTCCACCGGCCGGTAGTAGACCCGCTCACCCATCGCATCGGGGAAGCCGGTCTGGTCCAGGGCGATACCGCCCTCGGCGTCGTGGTCGTACTGATAGTCGGCGCCGTAGCCCAGGGTCTTCATCAGCTTGGTCGGCGCGTTGCGCAGGTGCAGCGGCACCTCCTGGGTGCCGGTCTCGCGCACCTCGGCCTTGGCCTGGTTGAAGGCGGCGTAGCCGGCGTTGGACTTGGCGGTGCTGGCCAGGTACAGCACCAGTTGCGCGAACGCCAGTTCGCCTTCCGGGCTGCCCAGGCGCTCGTAGATGTCCCAGGCTTCCAGCGCCATCGACTGCGCGCGCGGATCGGCCAGGCCGATGTCCTCGATCGCCATGCGGGTCAGCCGCCGCGCCAGGTAGGCCGGGTCGCAGCCGCCGTCGAGCATGCGCGTGAGCCAGTACAGCGCCGCGTCCGGGTTGGAACTGCGCACCGACTTGTGCAGCGCCGAGATCTGGTCGTAGAACTGCTCGCCGCCCTTGTCGAAGCGGCGGATGCGGTCGGCCAGCACCTGCTGCAGGGTCTGCGCGGTGATCTCGCCGCCCTCGTCCTGGGCCAGTTCGGCGGCGATCTCCAGCAAGGTCAGCGCACGCCGCACGTCGCCATCGGCGGCGCCGGCGATCTCCAGCAGCGCCGCGTCGGAGACCCGCAGCTGCTCGGCGCCGAGCCCGCGTTCGGAATCGTGCAGCGCCCGCTGCAGCGCCTCGGCGATGTCCTGCGGCGACACCGCCTCCAGCACGTGCACGCGGCAGCGCGACAGCAGCGCCGAATTCAGTTCGAACGAGGGATTCTCGGTGGTGGCGCCGACGAACAGGATGGTGCCGCGTTCGATGTGCGGCAGGAACGCGTCCTGCTGCGCCTTGTTGAAGCGGTGCACCTCGTCGACGAACAGCACCGTGCGGCGCCCGTCGGCGAAGCGCTGCGCGGCCTCGGCCAGTACCAGCCGCACCTCCGGCAGCCCGGACAGCACCGCCGAGATCGCCTTGAACTCGGCCTCGGCGTACTGCGCCAGCAGCAGCGCCAGGGTGGTCTTGCCGCAGCCGGGCGGCCCCCACAGGATCATCGAATGCACGCGGCCGGCGGCGACCGCGCGGCGCAGCGCGCTGGACGGCGCCAGCAGGCGCTTCTGCCCGACCATCTCGTCCAGCGTGCGCGGGCGCATGCGTTCGGCCAGCGGACGCATGGCCTCGCGGTCGACGCTCAGCAGATCGGGGGTGTCGGAAGCGAAGGGTCTGCGTTTGGCCATGCGCCCATTCTATCGCCGCGGCCCGTGCACGCTCTGCCTGCCGTACGTGTTCTGGGTGCAGGCGGACGGGCGTGGCCAGCCTGCGCGGAACCGACACCAGCGCTAGAATCGCGACGCCTCCCTGCCCGGCCGAGTCCGCCATGAGCCACCACGACACCCTGGATGCGTTCACCCATCAGCACGACTTCCTCGGCACGCGCCACGAGCGCAATGCGCGCCGCACCTGGTCGGTGGTCGCACTGACCACGGTGATGATGCTCGTGGAGATCGTCGCCGGCTGGTGGACCGGCTCGATGGCGCTGCTGGCCGACGGCCTGCACATGGCCACCCATGCCGGTGCGCTGTCGCTGGCCGGCTTCGCCTACTGGTTCGCGCGGCGGCACCGGCACAATCCCCGCTTCACCTTCGGCACCGGCAAGGTCGGCGATCTGGCCGGCTTCTCCAGCGCGCTGATCCTGGCGCTGATCGCGCTCGGCATCGGCGTGGAGTCGGCGCTGCGCCTGGCGCAGCCGGTGCACATCGCCTACGACGAGGCCCTGTGGATCGCGACCCTGGGCCTGCTGGTGAACCTGCTCAGCGCCTGGATGCTGGGGGCCGACCACCACCACGATCACGGGCATGGTCACGGCCATCATCACGACCACGCCCCTGCACACGCCCGAGCCGCGCATCGGCACGGCGACCACGCGCACGAGCGCCACCACGGGCACGGCCACGATCACGCGCACGACCATCCCCATCCCCACGATCACCACGATCACCACGGGCGTGCCCATGCCGCGCCGGCACAGGCGGCAGTCCACGACCGGCATGCGCATGCCGACCACAACCTGCGCTCGGCCTACCTGCACGTGCTGGCCGACGCGCTGACCTCGGTGATGGCGATCGTCGCCCTGTTGCTGGCCAAGTCCCTGGGCTGGACCTGGACCGATGCGCTGATGGGCATCGTCGGCGCCATCGTCATCGCGCGCTGGTCGCTGGCGCTGCTGCGCGACACCGGCGCGGTGCTGCTGGACGCCTCGGCGCCGGCGGCGCTGCAGGCGCAGATCCGCGAACGCCTGCAGCAGGACGACGAGCGCATCGCCGACCTGCACGTGTGGCGGATCGGCCCCGGCCAGCACGCGGCGATCGTGTCGCTGGTGACGCACAAACCGCGGCCGGCGGCGTTCTACCACGCGCGCCTGCAGGGCGTGGCCACGCTGGGCCACGTCAGCATCGAAGTGCAGAGCTGTCCCGACTGAAGCGCAACGCGCCGCCGCCACCTGGCGACGGCGCGCGGTGGCGCCGGCTCAGCGGTCGCCGACCACGTCCACGTCCTTGTCCGGGACGTAGCGGAAGGTGCCGGCGGCGAAGGCCGGATTGCGCTTCCAGTCGCTGAAGCTGATCTCGGTGCGCTGACCGACCGGGTCGACCACTTCTCAGCGGTCGCCGACCACGTCCACGTCCTTGTCCGGGACGTAGCGGAAGGTGCCGGCGGCGAAGGCCGGATTGCGCTTCCAGTCGCTGAAGCTGATCTCGGTGCGCTGGCCGACCGGGTCGACCACTTCCATGCGCGCCAGGCCATTGCGGTCGAAGCCGAGCTTGGCCATCTGGAAGCTGGCCTCGGTGTCCACCTTCGGGGTCATGGTCAGCCACTGCAGCCCGTCGCGGGCCACCGCCTCCTCGCTGACATCGTACTGGCGGTCGAGCTTGCCCGGGTCGATCAGCGCGGTCAGCGGGCTGTTCTGTTCCTCGCTGCCCTGCGTGCGCACCGTGGCCTGCTTCAGGTCCGGGTCGTACACCCAGACCTTGCTGCCGTCGGCGACGATCAGTTGCGTGTAGGGCTTGCGGTACTCCCAGCGGAACAGGCGCGGCGCCGACAGCGCGACGCGGCCGCTGGAGCTTTCCTTCAGCGTGCCCTTGCCGTCGTAGACCTTCTGCGCGAACTGGCCGTCCAGGCCCTTCAGCCCGCGGGTGAAGGCGGTGAGGTCCTCGCGGGCGCCGGCGAAGGCGGAGCCGGCCAGCAGCGCGGTGGCGAGGACGGTGTAGCGGAGTGTGCGAAGCATGCGGATGGATTTCCGGATGGAGTGTGGGCAGTGTGCCGCGGCGCGCCTGAATAGGCGATCAGAGGGCGTGGCGGCTCATGGTCCGGTCTGCATCCGGGTCAGGTCGCCGTACAGGATCTGCCCGCGGAAGCCGCGCCGCACCTGCTGGTACAGCTCGCGGAAGGCGGCGTAGTCCTGCGGCTGGCACAGCGCCGCCGGGCCGTGGATGGCGCGCCGGTGCAGCGTGTGCGTGGCGGTCACGGTCTGTCCGTCGCGCACCCAGGTGGCGGCGTACTCGCCGGCGGCGTTGCGGAAATGGGTGTCGGCCGGGATCGCGATGATCGGCACGCTGTCCGGGAAGGTCAGCCGGTAGGTCTCGCGGCGCGCGTTGTCGTTGCAGTAGAACGGGGTCAGGTTGCGCTCGGCCGAGGCGGTGCTGTAGACCCCGCGCACCGAGTCGGCGCCGGGCATCAGCGGCAGGCTCATGCCGCCGACCACGCCGAAGTCCACGTAGTCGTGGGCGCGGAAGCGGTAGGCGTAGCCGAACGGCCGGCTCAGGTCCTGCGGCGCGCCCTGCAGCAGCAGCTCGCCACTTCCGTCGAAGCCGGAGGCGGCGAGGATCGATTCCTCGATGCGGGTGCGGTTCTGCGCGTTGAGCTGCACGAACATGGTGCGCAGGCCGACTTCGCCGACGTCGCCGCTGTCCAGGCGGGTGATGCCGCTCAGGCTGCCGTCGGCGGCGAAGCGGTAGTCGGTCTCGGCCAGATAGCGGTTGCGCTTGGCGTCGTCCGGCGGCGTGCGCGCCAGGGTGCCGTCGGCGGTGTGCAGCACCGGCGCGCCCAGGTCGCCGGCCGGCAACTGGCCGAAGCGCGCGTACGGGCTGGTCGAGTCCACGTACAGCTTGAACTCGGGCAGATAGGTGATGGCATGGTTGAAGCGCCCCAGCACCGGCACCTCGGGCAGGGTCGGCCCGCCCTGCGCGCCGATCAGCACCGGCGTGCTGGCGATGCCCTTGGCCGCCAGCAGCGCTTCCAGCACCACCGTGTGGTCCTTGCAGTCGCCGTAGTGGGTATCGAGGATGCTGTCGGCGCTGTTCGGCTGCAGCCCGCCGTTGCCCAGGTACACCGCCACGTAGCGGATGTTGCGCGCCACCCATGCGTACAGCGCCGCGGCCTGCGCGCGGCGGTCGCTGATGCCGGCGGTGATCTGCTCGGCGCGGGCGCGCACCTTGGGCGTGACCTGCGCGGCGGCGGCGCTGCTGCGCTGGTAGGCCTGGGCCATCTGCGCCCAGCGGCGGAAGCTGCTGGCCATGATGGTCGGGCTGAACTCCCAGGTGGCCGCCGACCAGTTCTGGCTCTTCATCGGCTCGCGGCGGCTGTAGCGCCATTCCCAGCGCGCCCGGTCGCCGTCGAACGTCGGCGTGTCGCTGCCCTGCACGCCGCGCGTGTACAGATGCATCTGCAGGCGTCGCGGCGCCAGCAGCGTCACCGTGGCGTCGTCGTACTGGGAGAACACGCTGAAGGTCTCCCACAGGCTGAAGTAGCCCGGGAAGTACGGCACGTTCTGGGTGCGGCGCACCCGGTACACCAGGCGCGCGCCAGGCATCAGGTTGGGAAACACCACCACCTTGACCTTGCGGTCGGCGTACATCGCCGCCGCGGCGCTGGAGTAGCTTTCCTGGGTGTAGATCTTGTCGGCCGGCACGTCGTGGCGCAGGCCGTCCGGGGTCAGCGTGTAGGCGGCCAGCACCTCCAGCGTCTCCAGCTTCTCGCTGTAGCCCAGCCGCACCTGGCTGAACTGGTCGACGCCGGCCTTGGTCTTGAGCAGCAGCTCGTATTCGTCGGTCTCCACGCTGGTGGCGTCCTCGCGCACCTCGTAGTCGGCGCGGTAGCGCACGTAGCTGTAGTTGTTGCTGACCACCGGGGCGGCGGTGGCCGGTGGCGCGGCGTCATGGCCTGCGGCCGGCGCCGGTGGCGCCGTGGCGAGGCTGGCCAGTGCCAGCAGCGCCGATCCCAGCAGCCAGCGTGCGGGGCGCGGCGGCATCGGTCCAGGCTGGCGCCGGCCACCGCCGGCGGACGGCGCGGTGCGCCTCACTTCGGCGGCGGCGGCGCCAGCACGCTGCGGTCGCCGTTGTGTTCGGGCGGGCTGACCACACCGGCGGCTTCCATCGCCTCGATCAGCCGCGCGGCGCGGTTGTAGCCGATCTTCAGCCGCCGCTGCACGCCGGAGATCGAGGCGCGGCGGGTCTCGGTGACGATGCGCAGGGCCTCGTCGTACAGCGGGTCGGATTCGTCGCCGCCCCCGCCGCCGGCTTCGGGCAGGCCGGTGGCGCCGATCACGGTGCCGTCGCCCATGGTCTGCACCTCGTCGAGCACGCCCTCGATGTAGTCGGCCGGGCCGCTGGCCTTGAGGTGCTCGACCACCCGGTGCACTTCCTCGTCGCTGACGAAGGCGCCGTGCACGCGGTCCGGCATCGCCGTGCCCGGCGGCAGGTACAGCATGTCGCCATGGCCCAGCAGGGTCTCGGCGCCGGACTGGTCGAGGATGGTGCGCGAGTCGATCTTGGAGCTGACCTGGAAGGCGATGCGGGTCGGGATGTTGGCCTTGATCAGGCCGGTGATCACGTCCACCGAGGGCCGCTGGGTGGCCAGGATCAGGTGGATGCCGGCGGCACGGGCCTTCTGCGCCAGCCGCGCGATCAGTTCCTCGACCTTCTTGCCGACGATCATCATCATGTCGGCGAATTCGTCGATGAAGATGACGATGAACGGCAGCGTGTCCAGCGGCCGCGGCGCCTCGGCCAGGTCCGGGTTGGGCTTGAACAGCGGGTCCATCAGCGGCTGCCCGGCGTCCTGCGCGTCCTTGACCTTCTTGTTGAAGCCGGCCAGGTTGCGCACGCCCACCGCGCTCATCAGCTTGTAGCGGCGCTCCATCTCCGCCACGCACCAGCGCAGGCCGTTGGCGGCCTCCTTCATGTCGGTGACCACCGGCGCCAGCAGGTGCGGGATGCCCTGGTAGACGCTCAGTTCGAGCATCTTCGGGTCGATCATCAGCATCCGCAGGTCCTTGGCCGAGGCCTTGTACAGCAGGCTCAGCACCATCGCGTTGACCGCCACCGACTTGCCCGAGCCGGTGGTGCCGGCGACCAGCAGGTGCGGCATGCGCGCCAGGTCGGCCACGGTCGGGCGCCCGGCGATGTCCTTGCCCAGGGCCAGGGTCAGCGGGCTGGCCGACTTGTCGTATTCCTTGGAGCGCAGCAGCTCGCTGAGATAGATCATCTCGCGGCTGACGTTGGGGATCTCCAGGCCGATCACCGACTTGCCCGGGATCACGTCGACCACGCGCACCGACTTCACCGACAGGCCGCGGGCGATGTCCTTGTCCAGCGAGCTGATCTGGCTGACCTTGATGCCCGGCGCCGGCTCGATCTCGAAGCGGGTGATGACCGGGCCCGGATAGGCCCCGACCACCTGCGCCTCGATGCGGAAGTCCTTGAGCTTGAACTCGATCTGCCGCGACAGGGTTTCCAGGGTCTCCTCGGAATAGCCCTTGGCCTGCGGCTTGGGGTCGTCCAGCAGGGCCAGCGGCGGCACCCCGGACGGGTCGCTGCCGGTGCCGTGGAACAGCGGGATCTGCTGCTCGCGCTTGGCGCGCTCGCTCTTCTCCACCACCGGCGCCGGCGGTGGCTCGATCTTGACCGGCTCGCGCTTGGCGCGCTGCACCGCGTCGACCTTGCGCACTTCCTCGCGTTCCTCGCGCATGGCGCGGGTCTGCTGCCATTCGTTGGCCTGCTGGGTGCCGCGCCGGGCCAGCGCCGGCAGGGTCATCACCGCCTTGCCGATGCGCTCCATCACCGCGAACCAGGACAGCCCGGTGGCCAGGGTCACCGACACCAGCAGCAGCACCAGCACGAACAGGTTGGCGCCGAGCGCGCCGAACCCGGCGCCGAGCGAGTTGCCGACCAGCTTGCCGAGGATGCCGCCGGCCCCGGCCACGTCGCCGGCGAACAGGCGCAGGTGCAACAGCCCGGTGGCGGCGATCAGGAAACCGACGATGCCGACCAGGCGCAGCGCCGGGCCGAGGTCGGCCTCGCCATCGCCGTCCTGGTCCATGCCGAACAGCGCGATCCAGGAGATCGCGCCGATCACCACCGGCAGCAGGAAGGCCACGTAGCCGAACAGTTGCAGCAGCACGTCGGCGATCCAGGCGCCGAACTTGCCGCCCATGTTGTGCACCGGCGCGACCACGCTGCCGGTATGCGACCAGCCCGGATCGGTCGCCGAGTACGTGGCCAGGCTGGCCAGCAGGTACAGCAGCAGCGGCGCGATCGCGATCAGCGCCAGGTCGCGCCACAGCTTCTGCCGGCGCGGGTTGGGCGCGGCGCCCTGCTTGCGTGCCGCCGCGTTGGCGCCCTGGGATTTGCCGCGTTCCGGAACCTGCTTCGCCACGCTATGACCAGACCTTAGAAATGCATCGTTAGTGATTGATAATAAACGACTCGCCCTTGCATTTCAGCAGTCGGTAGCTGAATCGTCCGGTCACGCCCGAGCGGCCGTCCGGCGGCGCCCGGTGCAGACACGCAATGGCGCGTGAGGGCGGCGGCGGTGGCGACGGGCCGCAGCGTTTCCGCCACGCGGCTTGATTCGTTCCAGGCCGGCCGCCACTCTATGCGCCTTCGTCCGGAACTCGCGCAATGCCGCGCTTCGGCCGCCATTTCACCCTGTTCGCGAGTATACATGAGCCCCTCTGCCGCCAATTCCGCCAAGCATTCCCGCCTGCTGATCCTGGGTTCCGGCCCGGCCGGCTGGACCGCCGCGGTCTACGCCGCGCGCGCCAACCTCAAGCCCGTGGTGATCACCGGCCTGCAGCAGGGCGGCCAGCTGATGACCACCACCGAGGTCGACAACTGGCCGGGCGACCCCCACGGCCTGATGGGCCCGGACCTGATGGCGCGCATGCAGGCGCATGCCGAGCGCTTCGAGACCGAGGTGATCTTCGACCACATCCACACCGCCGACCTGTCGCAGCGCCCGTTCCGGCTCAGCGGCGACAGCGGCGACTACACCTGCGATGCGTTGATCATCGCCACCGGCGCCACCGCCAAGTACCTGGGCATCCCCTCGGAAGAGGCGTTCAAGGGCCGTGGCGTGTCCGCCTGCGCCACCTGCGACGGCTTCTTCTACAAGGACCAGGACGTGGTCGTGGTCGGCGGCGGCAACACCGCCGTGGAAGAGGCGCTGTACCTGTCCAACATCGCCCGCAAGGTCTACCTGGTGCACCGCCGCGACACCCTGCGCGCGGAAAAGATCATGCAGGACAAGCTGTTCGCCAAGGTCGCCGCCGGCAAGATCGAGACCGTCTGGCACCACCAGGTGGACGAGGTGCTGGGCAACGAGGCCGGCGTCACCGGCGTGCGGGTCAAGTCGGTGCAGGACGGCAGCACCCGCGACCTGGAAGCGCACGGCTTCTTCGTCGCCATCGGCCATCACCCCAACACCCAGCTGTTCGATGGCCAACTGGCGATGCACAACGGCTACCTGGAGATCCGCTCCGGCCTGGGCGGCGCCGCCACCGAGACCTCGGTGCCGGGCGTGTTCGCCGCCGGCGACGTCGCCGACCAGCATTACCGCCAGGCGATCACCTCGGCCGGCTTCGGCTGCATGGCCGCGCTGGACGCCGAGCGCTATCTGGACAAGGGTGCCTGAGTTCGCGCCTCCGCTGAGCTGCCGGCGTCTGGCCGGCCGCGATCGCGCGTCTGCACGGGTGGTGGGCGGCATGGCCGACCGCTACGCCAGCCGCGGCGGCGCGCCGTCCCGGCGATGAGCCGGATCCGCTGGCTGCGCCGGCTCGACGCGGTCGCCGCGGGCGACTGGGACGCCCTGCACGACGGCCGCAACCCTTTCGTCGCCCACGCCTTCCTGGCCGGCCTCGAGCAGCACGGCTGCCTGCGCCCGGACTGGGGCTGGAGTCCCTTGCATCTCACCGTCTGGGACGGCGAGACCCTGGTCGCGGCCGCGCCCGGGTACCTGAAAAGCAACTCGCACGGCGAATTCGTGTTCGACCATGCCTGGGCGCATGCCTACGCGCGCTACGGCCAGGACTACTTTCCCAAGTGGCTGTGCGCGGTGCCCTACTCGCCGGTGACCGGGCCGCGGCTGCTGGCGCGCGACCCGGCGGCGCGGCAGGAGCTGCTGGCGGCGATGCAGGCGCTGACCCAGAGCAGCGGCCTGTCCTCGGCCCACGTCAATTTCCATCGTGCCGAGGAGGACGCCGCCTTCGGCGCCGACTGGCTGGAGCGCAACGACGTGCAGTACCAGTGGCACAACGCCGCCGGCTGGAGCGGGTTCGACGACTACCTGGGCGCGATGGACCACAAGCACCGCAAGAACATCCGCCAGGAACGCGCCAAGGTGCAGCGCGCCGGCATCGGCTTCCGCGTGCTGCACGGCGACGAGGCCAGCGCCGCCGACCTGCAGGCGATGTACGGGTTCTATCTGCGCACCTTCGACGACTACGGCAATTCGCCGGCGCTGACCCTGGACTTCTTCTCGCATCTTGCGCGAACGATGCCGTGCAACCTGCTGATCTTCCTGGCGATGCACGAAGACACCCCGGTAGCCGGTGCGTTCTGCCTGCGCGGTGGCGACACCCTGTACGGCCGCTACTGGGGCGGCGAGCCCCTGCCCGGCCTGCACTTCGAGACCTGCTACTACCAGGGCATCGAGTACTGCCTGCGCGAGGGCCTGACCCGCTTCGAGCCGGGCGCGCAGGGCCAGCACAAGATCGCCCGCGGCTTCCTGCCGCGGCTGGTGCGCAGCCGCCATTGGATCGCCGACCCCGGCTTCCGCGTGCCGCTGGCCGAGTGGTGCGCGCAGGAGCGCGCCGAGGTCCGCCAGCATGCGGCGGCGCTGCAGCGCCACTCGCCGTTCCGCCACGACGCCTGAGGCATCGGCTAGGCTTGCGGCGATGCGTCGTCTCCCTGTCCTGCTCGCGGCCGATCCCGCCGCCCCGTTCCCGCCGCCGTCCAGCGCCCTGCGCGAGCCGGACGGCCTGCTCGCGGTCGGCGGCGACCTGACGCCGACCCGCCTGCTCGCGGCCTATGCGCAGGGCATCTTCCCCTGGTACTCCGACGGCGAGCCGATCCTGTGGTGGAGCCCGGACCCGCGCACCGTGTTCCGCAGCGACGGCGTGCGCCTGTCCTCGCGCTTCCGCCGCAGCCTGCGGCGCTCGCCATGGACGGTACGCGCCGACACCGCCTTTGCGCAGGTCATCGATGCCTGCGCGCAACTCCCACGCCGCGGCCAGGACGGCACCTGGATCACCGCGCCGATGCGCGACGCCTACCTGGCCCTGCACCAGGCCGGCCACGCGCATTCGGTGGAGGTCTTCGACGGCAGCGACCTGGTCGGCGGCATCTATGGCGTGGCGCGCGGGCGCATGTTCTTCGGCGAGAGCATGTTCAGCGCCCGCAGCGGCGGCTCCAAGGTGGCGCTGGCAGCGCTGGCGCGGCGCCTGCATGGCTGGGGCTGGCCGTTGATCGACGCGCAGGTGGAGAACGACCACCTGCTCAGCCTGGGCGCCGAACGCTGGCCGCGCGCGCGGTTCCTGGGCGCCATCGCCCCGTTGGTGGCGGCTCCGGCCGAGACCGGGCCGTGGACGTCGCGATTCGGGACGCTGGCGGCCCTGGAACTGGCCCAGGGCTGAGCGGGATTAACGCAAACTTTGCATGGCGCGGCCCAGGCGAGTAAAATCCTCGCTCTTCAGGCCTTTGGCCGTTCCGAATCGCACAGGATTACATGTCGAAAGACGACTCCATCGAATTCGAAGGCACCGTCAGCGAGACGTTGCCCAATACCACGTTCCGGGTCAAGCTCGAAAACGGGCACGAAATCATCGCTCACATCTCCGGCCGCATGCGCAAGAACTACATCCGCATCCTGACCGGCGACCGGGTGAAGGTCGAAATGACCCCGTACGACCTGACCAAGGGTCGCATCACCTACCGCATGAAGTAATCCGCCACGGGCGGACATGAAGAAGGCGGCCAATGGCCGCCTTTTCGCGTCTGCATCGGTGGAACCACGGTGACCTCGCCAGGCGGCTGCAGCCTCTGCAGCCGCCTTTCGGCGTGCCTGTCGCCCTAGCCCGGCCTCAGTCCACCGTCGCCGGCAGCAGGCGCTCGGGCTCGGCCTGGGTGTCGACCACCAGCTCGCCGTCGCGCACGTCGATGGTGACGCGGCCGCCGTTGACCAGCTTGCCGAACAGCAGCTCGTCGGCCAGCGGGCGCTTGACCTTGTCCTGGATCACCCGCGCCATCGGCCGCGCGCCCATCAGCGGGTCGAAGCCGTGCTGGGCCAGCCAGTCGCGCGCGGTCGGGGTCGCCGACAGCGACACGTGCTTCTCCTGCAGCAACATCTCCAGCTCGATCACGAACTTGTCGACCACGCGCAGGATGTGGCTGAAGGCCAGCGGCTGGAACTGCACCACCGCGTCCAGGCGGTTGCGGAACTCCGGGGTGAAGCTGCGGCGGATGATCTCCATCGCATCGGTGGAATGGTCCTGCTGGGTGAAGCCGATCGAGCGCCGCGAGGCCTGGGTGGCGCCGGCGTTGGTGGTCATCACCAGGATCACGTTCTTGAAGTTGGCCTCGCGCCCGTTGGTGTCGGTGAGCACGCCGCGGTCCATGACCTGCAACAGGATGTTGAAGATGTCCGGATGCGCCTTCTCCACCTCGTCCAGCAGCAGCACGCAGTGCGGGGTCTTGACGATCTTCTCGGTCAGCAGGCCGCCCTGGTCGAAGCCGACGTAGCCCGGGGGCGCACCGATCAGGCGGCTGATCGAATGCGGCTCCATGTACTCGGACATGTCGAAGCGCACCAGCTCGATGCCCAACTGCAGCGCCAACTGCTTGGTGACCTCGGTCTTGCCCACGCCGGTGGGGCCGGCGAACAGGAAGTTGCCGATCGGCTTCTCCGGATTGCCCAGGCCCGAGCGCGCCAGCTTGATCGACGAGGACAGCGTCTCGATCGCCGGATCCTGGCCGAAGATCACCATCTTCAGGTTGCGCTCCAGGTGCTGCAGCACGTCCTTGTCGGTGGCGCTGACCTGCTTGGCCGGGATCCGCGCCATCTTGGCGACGATGGTCTCGATCTCCTCGATGTCGATCAGTTCCTTGCGCTGGCCTTCCGGCAGCAGCCGCTGGCGCGCGCCGGCCTCGTCGATCACGTCGATCGCCTTGTCCGGCAGCAGCCGGTCGCCGATGTGCTTGACCGACAGGTCCACCGCCGCCTGCAGCGCGTCGTCGGCGTAGGTCACGCCGTGGTGCGCCTCGTACTTGGGCTTGAGGCCCTGCAGGATCTCGAAGGTTTCGCCCACGGTCGGCTCGACGATGTCGATCTTCTGGAAGCGCCGCGCCAGCGCACGGTCCTTCTCGAAGATGCCGCGGTATTCCTGGAACGTGGTCGAGCCGATGCAGCGCAGCTCGCCCGAGGACAGCGCCGGCTTGATCAGGTTGGACGCGTCCATGGTGCCGCCGGAGGCGGAACCGGCGCCGATGATGGTGTGGATCTCGTCGATGAACAGCACCGCGTTGGGCACCTTCTTCAGCGAGGTCAGCACGCCCTTCAGGCGCTTCTCGAAGTCGCCGCGGTACTTGGTGCCGGCGACCAGCGCGCCCAGGTCGAGCGAGAAGATCACCGCGTCGGCCAGCACCTCGGGGACGCTGCCCTCGACGATGCGCTTGGCCAGGCCCTCGGCGATGGCGGTCTTGCCGACGCCGGCCTCGCCCACGTACAGCGGGTTGTTCTTGCGCCGGCGGCACAGCACCTGGATGGTGCGCTCGATCTCGTCGCCGCGGCCCACCAGCGGGTCGATACGGCCGTTGCGGGCCTGCTCGTTCAGGTTGGTGGCGTACTCGGCCAGGGCGTCGCCCTTGGCCTCGCCCTCGCCCGCCTCGCCCTTGGGCTCGCCATCGGCCGGCGCGGGGTGCTCGCCGTCCTCGCCCATCTTGGCGATGCCGTGGGACAGGTAGTTGACGATGTCCAGGCGGGTGATGTCCTGCTGGTTCAGGAAGTACACCGCATGCGAGTCCTTCTCGCCGAAGATCGCCACCAGCACGTTGGCGCCGCTGACCTCCTTCTTGCCCGAGGACTGAACGTGGTAGACCGCCCGCTGCAGCACGCGCTGGAAGCCCAGGGTCGGCTGGGTGTCGCGGCCGTCATCGTCGGCCAGGCGTGCGACCGAGGCGTCGATGGCCTGTTCCAGGTCGCTGCGCAGGCGGTCGACGTCGGCGCCGCAGGCCTTGAGCACGGCCTGGGCGGAGGGATTGTCGAGCAGTGCCAACAGCAGGTGCTCCACCGTCATGAACTCATGACGGGCTTCCCGGGCGCGCTTGTAGCACTGGCCGATGGTCTGCTCGAGATCTTTGCTGAACATGGTGTACTCCGACGTCTGTTGCCAACAATATGTGGCTTGAGTTGCGAATTTCCACAACCCTATCGGATCAGTGTGTTCACACCGCGTTAGTCCGGGCAAACCGGTGACCGACGCCTCCCACTATCAGGCTTTTTCCATCGTGCACAACAGGGGATGCTGGTTCATCCGCGAGAATTCGTTCACCTGAGCCACCTTGGATTCAGCCACCTCGCGGGTATACACCCCGCACACCCCGCGGCCGCGGGTATGCACGTGCAGCATCACCTGGGTGGCGCGCTCCAGGTCCAGTGCGAAGAACTGCTGCAGCACGGTCACCACGAAGTCCATCGGGGTGTAGTCGTCGTTCAGCAGCAGCACCTGATACATGGGCGGGCGGGCGATCTCCGGCTTGCCGGTCTCCACCACGACGCCATGGTCGTGTTCGGGGGAATTCTTGCGGGGCATCCGCCCATTATATACGGGGGCTGCCGGCCCGGATTGGACGATCGCCGGCCCTGCCCGCACAATTCCCCTCCTTTCGATGGCGCTCCGCATGCATTCGACGATGTTCCCCAAGCTTCCGCTGCTCGCCGCGCTGCTCGCCGCCGCCCTGCCGGCGGCCGCCGCGCCGCCGGATGCGGCGTTGGGCAAGCGCCTGCAGGCGCTGGGCTACGACGTGCAGGCCGACGAGGACGGCGACTACCAGGTGCTGTTCGGCCTGCGCGACCACGGCCGCGAGCGCAAGCAGCTCGCCTACGTGCGCTCGCCGGTGGAGACCTTCGGCAGCTACCGCATCCGCGAGGTGTGGTCGCCGGCCTACCAGGCGCAGGGCGACAGCCTGCCCGCCAGCGTCGCCAACCGGCTGCTGGAGGACGCGCAGTCGGACATCCTCGGCGGCTGGGTGCGCCAGGGCGGCACCGCGGTGTTCGTGGTCAAGCTCCCCGCCGATGCCGACGATACGGCGCTGCGCGAGGCGCTGGAGGCGGCCGCGCGCGGCGCCGACGCGATGGACGCCGAGCTCAACGGCGGCAAGGACCTGTTCTGATGACGGCGGCCGCGGCCCC
Organism: Xanthomonas sp. NCPPB 901; assembly: GCF_056725085.1. Classification (NCBI taxonomy): domain Bacteria; kingdom Pseudomonadati; phylum Pseudomonadota; class Gammaproteobacteria; order Lysobacterales; family Lysobacteraceae; genus Xanthomonas; species Xanthomonas sp. NCPPB 901. Next base: position 2,536,558 of record NZ_CM161511.1, read on the forward strand.
CTGGCAGCCCGACGTGACCGTGGCCACGGTGGTGGTGCGCGACGGGCGCCTGCTGCAGGTCGAGGAAGCGATCGCCGGAGCGCTGGTGCTGAACCAGCCGGCGGGCCATCTGGAGCCGGACGAGAGCCTGGTCCAGGCCGCGGTGCGCGAGACGCTGGAGGAAACCGGCTGGCACGTGCGGCCGACCGCGTTCATCGGCGCCTACCAGTGGAAGGCCGACAACGGCCGCCACTACCTGCGCTTCGCCTTCGCCGCCGATGCGGTCGCGCACGATGCGCAGCGGCCGCTGGACACCGGCATCGTGCGTGCGCTGTGGATGACCCCGGCCGAGCTGGAAGCCGCCGCGCCGCGCTGGCGCAGCCCCCTGGTGTGGCAGGTGGTGGCCGATTTCCTGGCCGGGCGCCGTTACCCGCTGGATCTGCTGCGGCAGGTGGCATGAACGGCGCAGCGGTCATGGTCGGCGTCTCCGGCGGCGTGGATTCGTCGGTGGCGGCCTGGCAGCTGGCCCAGCAGGGCGCAGCGGTGTCCGGGCTGTTCATGCAGAACTGGGCCGACGACGGCAGCGGCGACTGCCGTGCCGACGAAGACCGCCGCGATGCGGTGGCGGTGTGCGGGCGGCTGGGCATCCCGTTCCATTTCCGCGACTTCTCGCAGGAGTACTGGCAAGGCGTGTTCGCGCACTTTCTGGCCGAGTACGCGGCCGGGCGCACGCCGAACCCGGACGTGCTGTGCAACCGCGAGGTCAAGTTCAAGCATTTCCTGGATGCGGCGCGCGACCTCGGCGCCGAGCGCATCGCCACCGGCCACTACGCGCGGGTGGATTGCGTCGGCGGCCGCTGGCGGCTGCTGCGCGGGCTGGACCGCAACAAGGACCAGAGCTACTTCCTGCATCAGTTGGGCCAGGCGCAACTGGCCGCGACCCTGTTCCCGGTCGGCGAGCTGCCCAAGGAACAGGTGCGCCGCATCGCCCGCGAGGCCGGCCTGCCGACCCACGCCAAGAAGGATTCCACCGGCATCTGCTTCATCGGCGAACGCGATTTCCGCGAGTTTCTGGGCCGTTACCTGCCGGCGCGGCGCGGCGAGATCCGCGACCCGCACGAGCAGGTCGTGGCCGAGCATCCGGGGGTGTTCTACTTCACCCTGGGCCAGCGCGAGGGCCTGAACATCGGCGGCGTGCGCGGCCGCGCCGCGGCGCCGTGGTACGTGGTCGGCAAGGACGTCGCCCGCAACGTGCTGTACGTCGACCAGGACCGCGACAGCCCCTACCTGATGGCCGGCCGGCTGCAGTCCGAGACCGCGCACTGGATCGCCGGGGCGCCGCCGGCGCGGCGCTTCGACTGCACCGCGCAGACCCGCTATCGTCAGGCCGACGAGCCGTGCACGGTCGAGGTCGGCGACGACGGTCGCCTGTCTGTACGCTTCGCGCGCCCGCAGCGCGCCGTCACCCCCGGGCAGTCGCTGGTGCTGTACCAGGGCGAGGAATGCCTGGGCGGCGCCGTGATCGCCACCACCGATGCCCCGCTGGAGCGCCGCCTGGCGCAGCAGGCCCCTGCCGTACACGAGGACACCATTCGATGACCGATTCCATGGACGCGCGCATGCTGGCGCTGGCGGGCATGGCCCAGGCCCTGCAGCAGGTGCGGCGCATCGCCGAGACCGGCCAGTCGGAGGCGTCGCTGGTGCGCACCCTGCTCGACAGCGTGTTCCGCCTCGACGCGCCCAGCCCCGAGGCGGTCTACGGCCGCCGCGCCGACCTGGCGCCGGGCCTGCGCCTGTTGCACAACTACTTCCGCAACCAGGGCCAGGACGAGGTGCTGCCGCGGCTGGCGCTGGCGGTGATCCAGCTGGAACGGCGCTTCGCCGGCGATGCCGCGACCGACGCCAAGGTCGACGCCGGCCTCGCCCGGATCGGGCCGCTGCTGGAGCGCCATGGCGACAGCACCCACCCCGAGGTGATCGCGGCGCTGGGCCAGCTCTATGCCGACACCATCAGCCACCTGCGCCCGCGGGTGATGGTGCAAGGCAATCCGCACTACCTGGGCCAGGCCGGGGTGGTGGCCGAGATCCGCGCGCTGCTGCTGGCGGCGGTGCGCGCGGCGGTGCTGTGGCGGCAGATGGGCGGCAGCCTGTGGGATTTCCTGCTGGCCAAGCGGCGCATGCGCGAGACCGTGGACCGGGCGCTGCGCTGAGCCTGCCGCGGCAGCACAGCGGGCCCGCTGCGTGCGGTCCGCGGCGCGTTTTGCGACGCCGATCGTGCGAAAGCCGGTAGGTTTCGACGATCCGGCAACGGCGCTGCTAAAGACACCGGGGGGACGGCCGATACAGCAACCGTGACTCTGCCGAGAACGTCTATGTACTCACGCCTCCTGATCCGTCTGGCCGCCCCGCTCGCCCTGACGTTGCTATTCCCCATCGCCGCCGGTTTCGACTGGCCGGCCCCGGTCCGTTGGGCCATCCTCACCACGATGACGCTGAGCTGGCTCGGCTTCGCCGGCTGGACCGCGTACAGCCAGAGCCGGCGCTCGCCGGAGCAGGCCAAGGTCATGCGCGAACAGGACCATCTGCTGACCGAACTGCGCAGCTTCGTCGGCAACGAGATCGAGGGCTCCCGCTCCGAGATCGAACGTGCCCGCGAACTGATCCGCCAGGCGGTCAGCGGCCTGGGCGGCAGCTTCGAGGCGATGAACCGCAAATCGCGGCAGCAGAGCGTGGCCCTGGCCCGCATCGTCGACCGCGCCGGCGAAGACGGCGGCGCCGGAGTGGACGTGGCCCGCTTCGCCCAGCATGCCAGCCAGCGCATGGAGCAGTTGGTGGAGGCGTTGGAGCAGGTCAGCGGCCAGAGCAGCACCACGGTGCACTACATCGACGACATGTCCCAGCACCTGGACGGCATCTTCGCCCTGCTGGAGGACGTCAAGTCGATCGCCGACCAGACCAACCTGCTGGCGCTGAACGCGGCGATCGAAGCGGCGCGCGCCGGCGAGGCGGGCCGCGGCTTCGCGGTGGTGGCCGACGAGGTGCGCAACCTGTCCGAGCGCTCGACCACCTTCAACGAGCAGATCCGCAAGCTGGCGCACAGCTCCAAGGACGCCATCGCCAAGGTCCGCGAGACGGTCTCGCACATGGCCTCGCGCGACATGGACCGCTCCCGCGAGGCGCGGGCCGAGGCCGCGGCGATGCTGGACAACGTGGCCGCGATCAACCACTCGCTGGGCGACGGCATGCGCGAGATCTCCGAATGCGGCCGCGCCATCGACAGCAGCGTCGCCGAAGCGGTACGCGCCCTGCAGTTCGAGGACATCGCCACCCAGGCCCTGGGCGGCGTGCACACCCACCTGGACCGCCTGACCGCGATCAACCGCGAGGCCGTGGCGCTGCAGGAGCTGCTGCACCGCAATGGCGGCGTGTTCGACCACGAACTGATCGACGCCCTGCAGCGGGTCGGCAACCGCCTGCGCGACATGCGCACCGAGTGGGAGCGTCCGCCGCACAAGCCGGTGGCGCAGCAGAGCATGGGTGCCGGTACGGTCGAGCTGTTCTAAGCGCGCCTTGTCGTCCTCCGCGCCATGAACCGACGAGTCCCCGGCCCCTGCCGGGGCTTGTCGTCTCTGCCCTTCCCCTCCGGCCCCGTCGATGTCGATGCATCTCCAGTCCCTGTCCCGAGTTGCGGCCATGTCCTGCGATGAACGCAGCAGCGCACACGCGCCCTCGTCCGAGCCGGTGGCGGACCCCGTGGTCCGGCCGGTGAGCGCGCCGCGACAGCCTGGCCACACCCTGCGACGGCTGGAGGCGCTGGCCCAGGCCGAGCTGCGGCAGTTGCTGATCGCGCGTGGGCCGTCACCGCAGGACGCGCGCATCGCCGACCCGGTGTGGGCCGGCCTGGCCTGGGACATGGGCCTCAACGGCAGCGCGGTCGCCGCCGCCGGCACGCCGGCGCCGCTGGTGCACTTCCCGCTCTACGACGGCGACTGAGCCGATCGCGGTTGCAGTGGTGGCAGCGTGTGGAGCTTGCTGTGGGAGCGAGTTCAGGGCACCGCCAGAACGTCATCCCGCTCCATTTCGCCTGGGCGCACGCGGCCGAGCGGCTCATACGCGCTCCGCGGCTGTAGGAGCGGCTTCAGGGCACCTCTAATAACTCCGGGACGCATCCTGTAGGATCGGCTTCAGCCGCGACGGGCTTACTGGGAACGCTCCGTCGCGGCTGAAGCCGCTCCTACGTCGGCCAACAGCGTGTCTCGCCAGGCTGCGGCAAAAGGCCACCAAGCGCAGCAGCGTACGGTCGCGACGAGCCAGCGACACATGCCTGGCCGGCCGCATGCACCCTGTCCAGCGCCGGATCGCGGGATGGCCTCCTGTGGGAGCGACTTCAGTCGCGACGCGTGGCGCCATCCGGCGCGTTGATGCCTCCTGCCGTCGGGACTGAAGTCCCTCCTACACCCTGGCTTGCGCGTGGCGAGTGCGCTCCTTAGGCCGTGCCATCCGTCGCGGCCCAGGCTGCGGGGATATCCCATCGCCTGATGCCATCGTCGGCGTCGGGTCGCGGCGGAAGCCGCCTCTACGCTCGACGCCCAACATTTCTCGCGCTCCTACGCTCGGCGCGCAACGTCTCTCAAGCTAGCTCGGATTCTCCAGCGAGAACAGATCCGCCTGCTTGTCGTAGGCGAAGTACTCGGCATAGCGCGCCCAGCTGGTGACCGCCTGCACCGTCTCCGCCGCGTAGGCCTCGGACATGTGGTCTTCCAGCTCGTCGCGGAAGCGGCGCGCCGGCGCGTGATGCGCCGGGCGCTCGTCGAGCACGCGGCGGATGTGCGCGGCCAGCGGCACATAGGTGGCCAGGTGCTGGGCGAACAGTTGCTTGCGCGCATCGGTGCCCAGCTCGGCGAAGCGCTGCCCGGCCGGGGTCAGTTGCAGGTCGCCCTGTTCGAACACGGCAAAGCGCAGCAGTTGCAGGGTCTCGGCGATCGGGAACAGTTCGTCCACTTCCAGCTGCAGGCCTGCCGCCAGCGGCGGCAGGTCGGCGCGGCCGTGGTAGGGCTCGGCCGCCACGGCCTCGATCAGGCCGGCCAGCAGGTTGCTCGACACCCGCGGCAGGACCATGGCGATGCCGCTGCCCGGGAACACGCCCTCGCGGGTCTGCGGCCGCTGCGGGCTGGCGGTCATGCGTGCGTAGATGTCGTCGACCAGGGCACGGAACGCCGGTGCCAGGCGGTTGCGCGGCTGCGGCAGGGTCACCTCGATCTCGCCGATCACTCGCCCCGGGTTGGCGCCGAAGATGACGATGCGGTCGCACATCAGCACCGCTTCTTCGATGTTGTGGGTGACCATCAGGATCGATTCGATCGGCATGCGCCCTTCCGACCACAGGTCCAGCAGGTCGGTGCGCAGGGTCTCGGCGGTGAGCACGTCCAGCGCCGAGAACGGCTCGTCCATCAGCAGCAGCTTCGGCCGCACCACTAGCGCCCGCGCCAGGCCCACGCGCTGGCGCATGCCGCCGGACAGTTCCTTCGGGTAGGCGCCCTCGTAGCCGTCCAGGCCTATCAGGTCGATCGCCGCCAGGGCGCGCCGGCGGCGTTCGTCGGCGGCCACGCCGCGCGCCTCCAGGCCCACTTCCACGTTCTGCAGCACGGTCAGCCACGGGAACAGGGCGAAGCTCTGGAACACCATGGCGATGTCGTCGGCCACCTGGCCCGGCGCGGCGTCGCGGAAGGCGATGCTGCCGGCGCTGGGCTGCAGCAGCCCGGCGATGGCGCGCAGCAGGGTCGACTTGCCCGAGCCGGAACGGCCGAGCAGGCCCACGATCTGCCCCGAGTGCAGGGTCAGGTCGACGTCCTCCAGCACCACCAGCGGCGTGGCCCCGCCCTTGTCGTAGCTCTTGCGCACGCCCTGCACGCGGACCAGCGGGGCGCGCTCGGGCACGCTTGCGGAATAGCTCATGGTCGGTCTCCTGGAATCAGTCGAAACGCAGGCGGCGTTCGGCGAAGACGTACAGGCGTCGCCATACCGCACGGTTGAAGAGGGTCACGAACAGCGACATCACCGCCACCCCGAGCAGCACCCGCGCGCCATCGCCGGCGGCGGTGGCGCGGGCGATGTAGGCGCCCAGGCCGTAGGCCTGCACCTGGGTATGGCCCCAGCTGGCCAGCTCGGCCACGATGCTGGCGTTCCAGGAACCGCCCGACGCGGTCAGCGCGCCGGTGATGTAGTACGGGAAGATGCCGGGCAGGATCACCCGCCGCCACCAGGTCCACGAACGCAGGTGGTAGATGCTCGCCGCCTCGCGCAGATCGGTGGGAAAGGCGCTGGCGCCGGCGATCACGTTGAACAGGATGTACCACTGGGTGCCGAGGATCATCAGCGGCGACAGCCAGATGTTGGGATCGGCGCCGGTGCGGACGATGGCCAGCACCGCGAACGGGAACAGCACGTTGGCCGGGAACGCGGCCAGGAACTGCGCCAGCGGCTGCACCCGCTGCGCCACCTTCGGGCGCAACCCGATCCACACGCCGATCGGCACCCACACCAGGCTGGCCAGGGCGATCAGCACCACGACCCGCAACAGTGTGGCCAGGCCGCCGCCGAAGGCCTCGGCGAGGTCGTGCAGGCCCAGATGGCGGCGGCCGTAGTCGTAGGCGAACCAGGCCGCGGCCGCGCCGGCCAAGGCTAGCGCTGCGCTCCACAGCCGGTCGCCCCACAGCCCGCTGCCGCCGGACGGGCGCGCCGCGGCCGCAGGCTGCGGCTGGCGCCGCGGTGCCCAGCGCAGCAGCATCGCACGCTGCCAGACCCAGGCCAGCGGCGCGACCAGGCGCTTGGCCAGGCGCGTGCGCCGCAGCAGGTCGTACAGCCACGACTGCGGCTTGTCCTGCGAGGCGGTGAGTTCGGCGCGGAACTTGTCCGACCAGGCCACGATCGGGCGGAACAGCAACTGGTCGTACAGCGCGATCAGCACCGCCATCGCCACGACCGCCCAGCCGACCGCGGCGAAGTTGCGCTGGGCGATCGCCAGCGCCAGGTACGAGCCGATGCCGGGCAATTCCAGGGTGTGGTCGCCGACACTGATCGCCTCGGAGGCGACGACGAAGAACCAGCCACCGGACATGGACATCATCATGTTCCAGATCAGCGACGGCGTGGCATACGGCGCCTCCAGCCGCCAGAAGCGCTGCCAGGCGCTGAGCCCGAAGCCGCGCGCCACTTCGTCCAGGTCGCGCGGCACGTTGCGCAGCGACTGGTAGAACGAGAACGCCATGTTCCAGGCCTGGCTGGTGAAGATGGCGAAGATCGAGGCCAGCTCCGCGCCGATCTGGCGGCCGGGGAACAGGCCCAGGAAGAAAGTCACGGTGAAGGTGAGGAAGCCCAGCACCGGCACCGACTGCAGGATGTCCAGCGCCGGCACGATCACCCGTTCGGCGCGCCGGCTCTTGGCGGCCAGGGTCGCCACCACGAAGGTGAAGAGCAACGAGGCGGCCATCGCCGCGAACATGCGCAAGGTGGTGCGCAGGCCGTACTCGGGCAACTGCCACAGATCCAGCGACACCGCGGCGGTGCCCGCCGGCGGCAGCGGCGCGCGCATGTCGGCGGCGCCGTGCAGCAGCAACGCGCCCAGCCCCAGCAGCAACCCGAACACCGCCAGATCGTGCAGGTTGGGCAGCACGCCGGGGCGGGCGGCGAGCTGTTCGGGCGCGGAGCGGTCGCGAGCGAATGGCAGCATAGGGAAATCCGGCAGGAGCGGCAGGCGGGGCCGCAGGGAAGAAGGACGCTGGCGCAGGCCGCGAAGCGGACCGCCCAGTGTGACCGCGGAAGATGTACGCCGTGCGTCAGCCGCTGCCGGCCGCGCCGGCATCCGCAGGCGCGGCGGTGCAGGCATGGCGTCGCCGCAGCGCACGGCCGAGCGGCGGCGGCGGATGGATCAGGGGCGATGGCAGGCGCATGGGCGGCTCCGACGACGGGCAACGCCAGGGGCTACGCTCGGAGTCCTCGCGGATCGGCTTGCGCTTTTTCGGAATCAAGGCCAGCGACGCAAGGGGCTGGCGAACGATCCCGTCCTGAGCGGACGGGACCCATCTGGGACGACCCAGACCGTGGCGGTCCTGTCAGCTCTGTCGCTGCAGCGTCGGTCCAGGATGACTGTCCAAGGAAGGTGGCCTCTGGCCGGGAAACGATGGGCGCGCGCAGTATAGCCAGCTGCTGCGCCGCCGCAAGTGCGCGCGGCGCAGCAGCGGCGGCGCATTCACTGCGCAGCCAGCACCAGCCGCGGATGCGTGGCCGGCGCCACCTGCTGGCGCGCGCGCAACCACGCCGCCAGCTCGCGCGGCGGCAACGGCCGCGAGTGCAGATAGCCTTGGATCTCGTCGCAGCCCTGCTCGCGCAGTAGCGCCTCTTCCTGCGCCGTCTCCACGCCCTCGGCCACCACCTGCATGCCCAGCGCGTGGCCGAGCTGCACGATCGCCTGGGTGACCTTGGCGGTGCCGCTGTCGTGCAGCATGTCCTGCACGAAGCTGCGGTCGATCTTCAGCCGCTGCACGGGGAAGCGGTTGAGGTAATGCAGGTTGGAGAAGCCGGTGCCGAAATCGTCGACCGCCAGCAGCACGCCTTCCTGCTCGAACAGTTCGAAGCAGCGGCGCAGCGACTCGCTGTCGCGGATCAGCGCCGACTCGGTCAGCTCCAATTCCAACCGTTTCGGCGACCAGCCATTGCGCTGGCACAGCTCGATCACCCGCTCGGCGAAGCCGCGGTCGCGCAACTGCATCGCCGACACGTTCACCGAGACCCGGTCGAAACTCAGCCCGGCCGCATCCCAGGCCGCGGCCTGGCGGCAGGCCTCGCCGATCACCCAATCGCCCAGGCGCACGATCTCGCCGCATTCCTCGGCGATGGGAATGAATTCGGCCGGATTGCAGTGGCCGTGGCCGGGACGGTGCCAGCGCAGCAGCGCTTCCACCGCCGGCGCCCGCTCGCCCGCCGCGTGCACCAGCGGCTGGTACACCAGCGCGAACTCCTCGCGGTCCAGTGCGCCGTGCAGGGCATGTTCGATCTCCAGGCGCCGCTGCGCGCGCAGCAGCACGTCCTGGCTGTAGTAGTGGCAGGTGTTGCGCCCGGATTCCTTGGCCGCGTACATCGCCGCATCGGCCGCACGCAGCAGGCCATCGAAGTCCTGGCGTCCCTCCTCCATCAGCGCGATGCCGATGCTGGCGCCGATCTTGATCACGTTCTCGCCGCTATGCAGCGGCTCGGCCAGCGCCGCGATCAGCTTGCGCGCCACGTGCCCGGCGTCGCCGGGCTCGGCCAGGTCGCGCAGCACCACCACGAACTCGTCGCCGCTGAAGCGGCCGAACAGGTCGCTGGTGCGCAGTTGCTGGTGCATGCGGGTGGCCGCCAGCTTCAGCAAGGCGTCGCCGGTGGCGTGGCCGAAGGAGTCGTTGATGCTCTTGAAGCCGTCCAGGTCGACGAACAGCATCGCCAGCGTGGTGCCGCGCCCCACCGCATCGTGCATCGCCTTCTCGGCCTGCTCGCGCAGCAGCTGGCGGTTCGGCAGGCCGGTCAGCAAATCGTAGTGGGCCAGCAATTCGATGCGCTCGCTGGCCTCGCGCTCGCGGGTGATGTCGCGGAACAGCACCACGAAGCGCTGCGGCAGGCCGTCGCGTTCGTCCAGCTCGATCAGCACCTGCACCCAGATGCGCTGCCCGGATGGGCGATGGAAGCACAGGTCCAGTTGCTCAGGCAGGCCGCCCTGGGCGATGCGCACCAGCGCCGACTCGAACGCGTCGCGCGAGTCCTGGGTGTACAGCGCCAGGGCGTGGTCCAGGTCGATGACCTCCTTGCGCAGGCCATGGATGCGGTAGCACTCCTCGGTCCATTGCATGCGCCGGGTGCCGACCTCGATCTCGCAGCCGCCGATCTTGCCCAGCGCCGAGACCCGGTTGAGCAGTTCGGTGCGCCAGCGGATCAGCGCGTCGGTCTGGCGCTGCTCGGTGATGTTCTGCACCTGGCCGAGCACCCGCTGGATACGGCCGTCGGCCTCCAGCTGCGGCTGCGCCCATACCCGCAGGTGCAGCGGCGCCTCGCTGCCGCACACCAGCTCGACCTCGAAATTGGCCGGCTTGGCCTCGCGCACCATGCGCCGCCAGATCGAGACCACCTGCGCCATCGAATCGCGGCTGAGCAGGCGCAGCCAGCCGCGGCTGTTGGGCGCCTGCTGGTCGTCCAGGCCGGTGACGCGCAGGAACTCGCGCGAGCACCACACCCGGTCGCGCAGCGGATCCCAGGACCAGCTGCCCATGCGGGTCATGCGCTGCGCCTCGCGCAGCAGGGTCTGCTGGTCGCGCAGGCGCTGCTCGAGCAGCTTCTGCTCGTGGATGTCGGTGTGCGTGCCGATCATGCGCAGCGGGCTGCCGTCGGCGGTGCGCGCCACGATGCGGCCGCGGTCCAGGATCCAGTGCCACTGCCCGTCCTGCCGGCGCAGGCGGAACTCGCACATGTAGGTTTCGGTGCGGCCCTCGAAGTGCGCGCGGATCGCCTGGCGCAGGCGCTCCTGGTCGTCGCCGTGGACCAGCGGCAGCAGCGCGTTCAGGCCATCGGCCGGGGCATCGCCGGCGTAGCCGAGCATCCGCTTCCAGCGTTCGGAGCGGAAGATCGTGTCGCTGGGGATGTCCCAGTCCCACAGGCCGTGCTCGGCGCTGTCCAGGGCGATCTCCCAGCGGGTGGCACCGTCGCTGCCGACCGGTTCGGGCACGCTGAGGGTATAGGCCAGCAGGCCGCCGCTGTCGTCGCGGACCGCGCGCAACCAGCCGTCCAGGCGCCGCCCGGCGGTACCGGGCAAGGCGCAGGCCAGCATCGTCTCGCCGCCGAGCAGGCGCTCGCGGACCGCACGCAACAGCTCGGCGTACGCCTCCACCGTGCGCGGCAGCTCCAGTGCCTGCGCTGCCCGGTTCGCCGCCAGCGGCCTGCCGTCGGCGTCCAACAGGACGAGCGCCGAGGTGAGCGGGTGCTGCAGCAAGCTTGCGATGACGCCTTGATCCACGCCGAGATGCTCCGTTTCGCCGCCCTGAAGGCCAGCGGTCGAAGGTGATAACGGCACCCGGCGGCATTAATTGAGCGCCGGCACCGCCCGGCGATGGGCCGCGGCGGCCGTCAGCGGCTAAGATGTCCGCCGGACACGGACCACCGCAGCAGGCTGCCGGGGCATGCAACCACAACGCGACAGCGCCCCGCCGATCCAGGCGACCTCCGGCATGCGCCTGGCGCAACGCCTGGACCACGGCATCTGGCGGGTGGTGCTGCTGTACGTGCTGCTGGGACTGGCGCTGTCGATTGGCAGCGACCTGATTTTGGTGCATTTCGTAGACGATCCCGACACATTGATCGTCCTGCAGTTGGTCAACGACGCCCTGTTCCTGGCCCTGACCGCGGTCGCCCTGTATTACCTGCTGCGCCCGCTGGTGCGCGCCGCGGTGCAGGCGCACACCCGGCTGGCGCTGTCGGAAGCCGGCTACCGGCAGATGTTCCACGCCAATCCCAGCCCAATGCTGGTCTACGACCTGGAAAGCCTGCGCATCCTCGACGTCAACCCCGCCGCGGTCGCCTTCTTCGGCTGGTCGCACGACGAATTCGTGGGCCTGGAGCTGGCCCGGCTGTGGCCGCCCAGCGCCAGCGCCCGCCTGGCCGAAGTGATCGAGACCATCCGGCAGACCCCGTCCAAGACCTGCGTGGTGGCCGAGCCGCTGCGCCTGCGCGACGGCAGCCAGTGCATGGCCGAGGCGCGCAGCACCAGCCTGGACTACCACGGCCGGCAGGCGCGACTGGTGGTGGTCAGCGACCGCAGCGCCGAATACGACGCGCAGCGCCGCCGCGACCAGGCCCTGCAGCATCTGCAGGAAGCGCAGGCGATCGCGCGGCTGGGCTCCTGGCAACTCGACCGGGCCAGCGGCCTGGGCCGCTATTCTGAGCAGGTCTACCGGATGCTTGGCCGGCGCGTGCCGGACCAACCGCGCCAGCACCGCCTGGAGGAACTGCTGGTGCCGCCGGACGTGGCGTCGCAGGCGCGCATCCAGCGGGTGATCGAGGACCTGTGCGGCAGCGCGCCGCTGCAACTGGACATGCTGCTGCCGGTACTGGCCGCCGACGGCCAGGCGCGCATGCTGCACCTGCGCGCCGAGTCGGCCAGCGACGACGACGGCGGCGCCTGCGTGCACGGCACCCTGCAGGACGTGACCGAGCACGAGCGCTCGCGGCGCCTGCTGCACGAGCGCGAGGAACAGTTCCGCGAACTGGTGCGGGTGCTGCCGGACGGCGTGGCGATCCTGCACCAGGAACACGTGCTGTACGCCAATGCCGCCTGCGCCGGGCAATTCGGCTTCGAGGGCGAGAACCTGCTCGGCGAGCCCCTGCAAGGCCTGGTCGACAGCGCCGACCTGGCGCAGGTGCGGCAGCGGATGGGCGCGGCCGGTGCCAAGGGCGAACGCGGCGCCACCGCGCGCATGCGCCGCCGCGACGGCTCGCTGTTCCACGCCGGGCTGTCGTTCGGCAACGTCCGCTACAGCGGCCGCGACTGCAAGCTGTTGATCGTGCGCGACCTCAGCGAACCGGAGCGCATGCGCGACGCACTGGCGCAGAGCAACCGCGAGCTGCAGGCGATGGCGCGGCGCCTGTTCTCGCTGCAGGAGGACGAACGCCGCGCGATCTCGCGCGACCTGCACGACGACATCGGCCAGGCGATCACCGCGATGAAGCTGTCCGCGCACGCGGCGCTGGACGAAACCGACGCCGCGCGCCGCCGCGAGGACCTGGACGAGATCGTGAGCCTGGCCGACAGCAGCATCACCAAGCTGCGCAACCTGTCCACGCTGCTGCGGCCGCCGCAGTTGGACGCGCTGGGCCTGGAGGCGGCGCTGCGCTGGCAGGCCGGCATGCTGTTCCGCGCCTCGCCGGTGCGCCTGCACCTGGACATCGCCGCCCTGCCCGAGCGCCCCAGCGGCGAGGTCGAGCAGGCCTGTTTCCGCATCGCCCAGGAGAGCCTGACCAACGTGCTGCGCCATGCCAGCGCCGGCGAGGTGCGGATGACCCTCGGCGACGAGGAACGCCGTCGCCTGCGCCTGGAAGTGGTCGACGATGGCGACGGCTTCGACCCGGCCGGACCGCGCGGCCTGGGCCTGATCGTGATGCGCGAGCGCGCGCAGAGCGCCGGCGGTACCCTGCAGATCGACACCGCGCCGGGCGCCGGCACCCGGGTGACGCTGTGCCTGCCCTACGCCACCGCGGCATCGCCGTCGCCCTCTCCTGGAACCTGAGCCGATGTGGAATCCCGCCAGCGCCTTGCCCATGGACGACGAACTGCCGTCGCGCCTGGGTGCGGGCCACCCCGCCCTGTCCGGCATGGTCGCCGAGGCGCTGGCCGGCGGGCCGGGCGTGATGTTGCTGCACATCGACATCGACCACTTCGCCTCGATCAACGAGAACATGAGCCCGGAGGTCGGCGACCAGGCGCTGGCGCTGCTCGCGCACCGGCTGCAGGCGCACCTGCGCGGCCGCGGCCTGCTGTGGCGCCATGGCAGCGACGAACTGGTGATGGCGGTGCCGCGCACCGCCGACGTGCCGCCGCCGGAGGCCTTCGCCGAGGAGATCCGGCAGCAGATCGAGCTGCCGCTGTCGGTGCTGCCGTACACGCTGTTCATGACCGGCAAGATCGGCGTGAGTCTGTGCCCCGAGCATTCCACGCGCCTGTCGACCCTGCTCGACTTCGCCGAGGACGCGGTCTACCAGGCCGCGCGCGAAGGCGGCAACCTGGTGCGCCTGTACGCCGCCGACGGTCCGCCCAGCGCGCACAGCGAAAGCATCATCTCGCGGCAGATCGTCGACGCCATTCCCAACGGCGAACTGCGCCTGCGCTACCAGCCGATGGTCAGCGCCCGCGATGGCCGCGTGGTCGGCATGGAATCGCTGCTGCGCTGGCAGTCGCCGACCCTGGGCATCCTGGTGCCGGAGCGCTTCATGCGCACCGCCGAGCGCCTGGGCGTGATCGTGCAGATCGGCACCTGGGTGATGGAAGGCGCGCTGCGCCAGGCGCGGCTGTGGCGCGACCAGGGCTTCGACGACTTCACCATCGCGGTCAACGTGTCCACCCTGCAACTGCTGCGCCCGACCTTCTTCAACGAGGTGATGTCGGCGCTGCAGGCGGCCGGGGTGCCGCCGCAGATGATGGTGCTGGAGATCAACGAGAGCGCGCTGACCAACAACGTCAACTTCGTCCACGAAACCCTGGCCAACCTGTGCCGCGAAGGCATCAGCCTGAGCCTGGACAATTTCGGCACCGGCGATTCCAGCCTCAGCGCGCTGGTGCGCTACCCGGTGGACAAGCTGAAGATCGACCGCAGCTTCATCAAGAGCGCGCCGGCCGGCAACCGCGAGGCGGCAATCGCCCGCGCGATCATCGCCATGGGTCACCAACTGGGCATGGTGGTCATCGCCAACGGCGTCGAATCGCAGGCGCAGCTGGGCTTCCTGCGCCGCAACGACTGCGACATCTTCCAGGGCTACCTGTTCGGCGAACCGATGTCCGCCGAAGCGGCGGGCATGGCCCTGCGGCGGCGCTACCTGCGCCCGGAATCGTTCACCGAGACCCGCCCGGACCGCACCCTGCTGCTGCTCGACGACGAAGAGAACGTGCTGCGCTCGCTGGTGCGCCTGTTCCGCCGCGACGGCTACCGCATCCTCGCCGCCGGCAACGTCCGCGACGCCTTCGACCTGCTCGCCACCAACGACGTGCAGGTGATCCTGTCCGACCAGCGCATGTCCGACATGAGCGGCACCGAGTTCCTGGGCCGGGTGAAGATGCTCTACCCCGACACCATCCGCCTGGTCCTGTCCGGCTACACCGACCTGGCCACCGTCACCGACGCGATCAACCGCGGCGCGATCTACCGCTTCCTGACCAAGCCCTGGAACGACGACGAACTCCGCGAACACATCCGCCAGGCCTTCCGCACCCACGACGAACAGCGGCGGGATGCGGGGCCCTGAAAAGCCGGGATTGGGGAATGGGGAATCGGGAATGGGAGAAGCCGCATCGCGGCTCTTCTTTTTTCAGGTCAGGTCAATGTGGCGACATCGGCGGCACCGAAGCCAATAGCGGCAGCGCTCCCGCTTTTCCGATTCCCCATTCCCGATTCCCCATTCCCAGCTACTTCGGCTGCCTCACCGGAATCACGATCCGGAACGTGGAGCCGTCGCCGACGGCGCTGCTCACGTCGATGCGGCCGTGGTGCTTGTTGATGATGCCGTAGGAGATCGACAGGCCCAGGCCGGTGCCGCTGCCGACCGGCTTGGTGGTGAAGAACGGGTCGAAGATGCGCTGCAGCAGGTCCGCCGGAATGCCGGCGCCGGAGTCCTTGAACTCGATCCACACCTCTTCGCCGTCCTGGCCGGTGCTGACCACGATGGTGCCGCGCTCGCCGATCGCCTGGCCGGCGTTGAGCAGCAGGTTCATGTACACCTGGTTGAGCTCGGACGGCAGGCACTCCACCAGCGGCAGGTTGCCGTAGTGGCGCTCCAGGGTGACCTTGTACTTGAGCTCGTTCCAGATGATGTTGATCGTGGATTCCAGGCCCGAGTGCAGGTCCACCAGCTTCCACGACTCCTCGCGGCCGGAATAGGAGAAATCCTTGAGGTCGCGGACGATGCGGGTGACCCGTTCGATGCCTTCGCGCGACTCGGCCATCAACTGCGGCAGGTCGCGGCTGATGAAGTCGATGTCGAAGCGGTTGCGGATGTCGTCGATCTCCGGGATCAGCGCCTTCGGATCCGGCGCGCGCAGGGCGCGCTCATAGGCCTCGATCAGGGTGAACAGGCTGCGCAGGTATTCCTGCAGGCTGCCCAGGTTGGAATGGACGTAGCCGATGGGGTTGTTGATCTCGTGGGCGACGCCGGCGGCGAGTTGGCCGATGGAGGCCATCTTCTCCGACTGCAGCAGTTTTTCCTGGGCGCCGTTGAGGCGCAGGTAGGCCTGGCGCAGTTCGGCGTGGCGCTGCTGCAGCTCCTGTTCGTAGTCCTGCTGGCCTTCGATGCCCTGGATCAGCATCAGGTAATGGCCGCCGGCCGCGTCGGCATGGAAGTACAGATGGGCCAGCACCACGTGCTGCTCGGTCGGCAGGCTGCCGCTCCAGCGGCCGCTGCCGCGCGCCTGCGACAGCGCATCGCCCGGCAGCCACTGCGCCAGATGCGAACCCAACGCGCCGGCATCGGCACTGGAGAGATGGCGGCGCGCGGCGCGGTTGGCCAACAGCAACTGGCCATCGGCGCGGAACAGCACCACGCCTTCGTACAACAGTTCGCTCAGGGCGAGCAGGCTCTCGCGTGGAGGCAGGGCAAGCGGTGCGTTGGGATTGATTTCGGCGAAATTCACGACAGGCGACGGGCGATCGATGGACGCCCAATATACGCCGTTGCCGCCGGCGGATGCGCGCCGTGCTGCGGCTTACGCGATCGCCAGGGGACGCTGAGCGAGCGGCGTGCTGGATTCGCCGTTGGCGTCGTAGGACGACGCGCTCTCGCTGCGGCCGAGGTGGCGCAGCGCCCAATTGACCTCGCGCCGGCGCCGCGACAGCAGCGCGCCGTTGGCGCGGTTGGCGTCGGCCAGCTCGCGCAGGCGCAGTTCGGCTTCGGCGCCGGCGGGCACGTCGGCCTCCAGTGCGCGCAATGCCGCCAGCTTGGCGCTGGTCGCCTGCATGAGGCCTTCCACGTTGTGATCCAACAACGCCTGGCGCTCGCCGGCGAGCGCGTCGCTGAGCTGCTGCAGGGGGTTGGTCACGGGCGTGTTCATGCGCCGAGTTGCCGATCCATGTCGATCATGCGGCTGGCGATCGCGTCGGGGTTGATCTTGTAGCTGCCGTTCTGCAGTGCCGAGCGCACCGCATCGACGCGGCTGCTGTCCACCGCCGGAGCGGCCGAGAGCTGGCGTTGCAGGGTCTGCAGGCCGGACGCCTCGCCGGTCAGGCGCAGGCTGTCGGTAGCAGCCGCCGCACCGACCGCACGATCCTTGCCTTCCTCGGACGCGCCGGAGGCGGCCTTGGTCGAGACGGACGACGTGCGAAGGGTGGCCGGGCTCGGCAAACTCCCTTCAATTTTCTGGGTCATGACGGACATCCTGTTACGGGTTCGGGGTAAGTAACGGCACAGCGTCGGAGAACTTTAGCCGGGATCTCATCGCGTCACTAAAACGTCGCCATTTTGTGACACAGTTCCCTGAACGATGCGCTTGGACGACAGGTTTTCGACGGTCACCCGCTCGTTTTCGCCCGCATCGCCCAGTGCGCGCCCGGACATGCGCACTTCCAGACCGCCGCTGCGCGCCACCAGCGCCACATTGTCGCCACGCCGGACCAGCCGCGGCGCGACCAGATCGGTGGCCGACAACAAGGTGCCGGCCGGCAGGGTCCGCCGCACCACCTTGCCGATCGCCGCCTCCGGTTCGGTCATCGCGGCGCCGACGATGCGCGCCGCGTCGCGCTTCTCGGGAACGATATCGGCCGCGCCGATGGTTTCTCCAGCGGACAGGCCGCGCGCCAGCACCAGGACGTGCTGCATGCGCCGCACCTTGACCGGCACGAACAGCCGCCAGCCGGTCTCGCGCGGGCAGCTCACTTCCACGGTCGTGGTGCCGGTCGGCTGGGCCTGCAACGGCACCGGGCACAGCGGCACCCGCACCGAGGGGTCCAGGGTCGCCTCGGCATCGGCGTCGGCCCCGGCCAGCGACAGCGCCGCGGCCCGGATCGAGTCCACCGGCTGGAAGTCCGCGGCCCAGGCCGGCGTCGCCGCCAGCAGGACCAGCAATAGGATCGGGCGCATCGCCGTCTCTCTGGGAAAGGTCGCCGGCACCATGCAAAGGCCGTGCCGCAAACCGCACACCCGATCCGGACCGCGCCCTCAAGTTCCACCGCGACGGCGCCGATATGAACGCCATGAGTCATGACCTTCTCAACCGAATCGACCAGCGCACCCGCTTGGCGGGCCACAACCGGCTCGCCCTGCTGCTGTTCCGGCTGGGCGGTCGTCAGCTTTTTGGCGTGAACGTCTTCAAGGTGCAGGAAGTGCTGCGCCGGCCGGAGCTGTTCCAGGTGCCGGGGCTGCCGCTGCAATTCTCCGGCGTCGCCGACGTGCGCGGGCGCTCGGTGCCGGTGCTCGACCTGGGCCTGGCCATCGGCCACCCGGAGCGCGAGCCCAACGCCGACACGGCGCCAGGCTATCTGGTGGTGACCGAGTTCAACCGTTCGGTGCAGGGCTTCCTGGTCAGCGGCGTGGAACGCATCGTCAATATCGCGGTGGAGGACATCCACCCGCCGCCGGAACTGGGCGCCGAGTCCAGCTACCTGACCGCGGTGACCCGTTTCCAGGGCGAGCTGATCCAGGTGATCGACGTGGAAAGCGTGCTGGCCGACATCGCCCAGACCCGGGTCGAGGCCAACCTGGATCCATCGCTGGCGCTCACCGGCCCGCAGTTGCAGGTGCTGGTGGTCGACGACTCGCGCGTGGCGCGGCAGCAGATCCGCAGCGTGCTGGACCAGCTCGGGGTCGCCGCGACCCTGCTCTCGGACGGCCGCCAAGCCCTGGACCATCTCTTGCAGATCCACGCCGCCGGCGAGAACCCGGCCGAACGCTACGCCATGGTCATCTCGGACATCGAGATGCCGGCGATGGACGGCTATACGCTGACGACGGAAATCCGCCGCCACCCCGGCCTGTCGGGCCTGTACGTGCTGTTGCATACCTCGCTGTCGGGCGTGTTCAACAATGCGATGGTCGAGCGCGTGGGCGCCAATGCCTTCGTCGCCAAGTACAGCCCCACCGAGCTGGCCGAGTACGTGCTGACCCGGCTGCGGGTCGTGGCCGCGGCCGCGCAGGCGGCCTGACCAAGGCGCCGCGGCCCGCCGCACGGTCGGCCTGGCGCCTAATGGATACCGCGGACGCTGCCGGCGTCCGGTGGCCGATCAGCTGATTTCCCGGGCCCCGCGCCGGGCTTTGGCACGCGCCTTGCCTGTGGTTTCGGCAACGAACCGCGGGATCGTGCCATGTCCAATCCGATCACAGCCTACTTCGGCGTCCACGGCGACGCCCTGCCGCTGCGCGAGCAGCGCATGAAACTGATCGCCAGCAACCTCAGCAACGTCGACACGCCCGGGTACAAGGCCCAGGACCTGGATTTCGACGCGGCCATGCGTGCCGCGCAGGGACAGCGCGAAGGCACCCAGCTGGCGGTCGACGACAGCCGCCACATCGCGGTCGGCGGCGATGGCCTGAACCCGTTCCAGATCACCCGTGCCGCCAGCCAGCCCAGCATGGACGGCAACACCGTCGATCCGGACGCCGAACGCGCCGCCTACGGCCGCGCCGCGCTGGAGTACCGCGCCTCGCTGAGCTTCCTCGAATCCAAGGTGCGCAGCATGCTCACCGCGATCACGGGCCAATAAGCATGAGCAACCTGCCGATCTTCGACGTCGCCGGCTCCGCGCTGCAGGCGCAGTCGGTGCGCATGAGCACCATCGCCAGCAACCTGTCCAACGCCGATTCGGTGGCCGGTTCGGCGGAGGCGGCCTACAAGCCGATCGAGCCGATCTTCCAGGCGGTGCGCAACCCGCACGACAGCAGCCTGACCTCGGTCAACGTCAAGGAAATCGCCCAGACCAACGCGCCGCCGATCAAGCGCTACGAACCCGGCCATCCGCTCGCCGACGCCGACGGCTACATCTATTCGCCCGATGTGGACCCGGTCTCGCAGATGGTCAACCTGATCTCCGCCTCGCGCAATTACCAGGCCGGCGTGGAGGTCCTCAATACCGCCAAGGAACTGGCGCTGGCCACCTTGACCATGGGCCGCTGAGCCGCCCTCCTTCCGCCGCGTCACGTCCCAGGATCGCTTCCATGACCAGCGTCACCACCTCCACCGATGCCTATTCCAGCCTGGGCCTGACCGCCTCGGGCAACACCAACACGACCAAGAACAAGGCGCTGCAGCAGGCCGACTTCCTGAAGCTGATGACCGAGCAATTGCAGCACCAGGACCCGCTCAAGCCGATGGACAACAGCCAGATGGTCGCGCAGATGGCGCAGCTGTCCACCGTGCAGGGCATCGGCGACCTCAACAAGACCGTCACCGCGCTGTCGGCGTCGATGAGCACCGACCAGGTGCTGCGCGGCGCCAACCTGATCGGGCACAAGGTGCTGGTGCCGTCGGCGACGCTGCCGCTGGCCGCCGAAGGCAGCACCGGCGGCCTGGTCGCGGCCAAGGCCGCGGGCGTGGTCGACGTCACCGTCAGCGATGCCAACGGGCAACCGATCAAGAAGATCAGCCTGACCACCGACAAGGCCGGCCAGCTCGATTTCGCCTGGGATGGCACCGACGCCAGCGGCAAGCGCATGCCCGCCGGCAGCTACAGCATCACCGCTGGGCAGACCGATGCCCAGGGCAACCAACTGTCCCTGTCCACGTACGTCCAGGCGCCGGTCGAGAGCGCCATCATCGGGTCGGACGGCATCTATCTCGATCTGACCGGGCTCGGCACCACGCCGCTGACCAACGTCCTCCGCGTCAGCTAACGCCACGCCCGACAATCCTCAGGAGTCCACCATGGGTTTCAATACATCGCTGTCCGGCCTCAGGGCGGCCAATACCGACCTCAACGTCACCGCCAACAATATCGCCAACGCCAACACCACCGGCTTCAAGGGCTCGCGCGCCGAGTTCGCCGACCAGTTCACGCTCAACGGCTACGGCCTGGCGCGCAACGCGGTGGGGTCGGGCGTACGCGTCAGCAACGTCGCCCAGCAGTTCTCGCAGGGCACCATCGATCCGACCGGGCGCAGCCTGGACCTGGCCATCTCCGGCTCCGGCTTCTTCACCCTGTCCAACAACGGCGCCCGCGTGTACTCGCGCGCCGGCAACTTCCAGACCGACGCCAACGGCTATGTGGTCAATCCGCAGGGCGCGCGCCTGCAGGTGTTCCCGCCGGCGAGCAACGGCAACGGCTTCGCGGTCGGCACCCTGAGCGACCTGCAGCTGCTGACCACCGACAGCCCGCCCAAGCAGACCGGCACGGTCAACCTGACCTTTACCCTGCCCGGCAACACCCAGCCGCCGACGGTGACCACGTTCAATCCGAACGATGCCAACAGCTACAACAACTCCAGCGGCGGCACCACGGTGTACGACTCGCTGGGCGTGGCGCACGTGCAGACCTCGTACTTCGTCAAGACCTCCACGCCCAACCAGTGGACCGTCTACAACTACGTGGACGGCGTGGCCGCCGGCGGCGCCAGCACGCTGCAGTTCTCCAACAGCGGCGCGCTGGTCAGCCCGGCCGACGGCAATATCCCGCTGGGCTCCTTCACCCCCGCCACGGGCGCCGGCACCCTGTCGCTAACCTTGAACGTGTTCGGTTCGACCCAGTACGGCGAAGCCTTCGCGCTGCGCGGCGCGACCCAGGACGGCTACGCCAGCGGCAAGCTCAACTCGATCAGCATCGACGAGAAAGGCATCGTCTACGCGCGCTACTCCAACAACGCGGACAAGGCGCTGGGCCAGATCGCGGTGACCAACTTCGTCAATCCGCAGGGCCTGAGTTCGCTCGGCGACAACGCCTGGGCGGAAAGCTCGGCGTCCGGCATCGCCCGCACCGGCTCGCCGGCGACCTCGGATTTCGGCAGCGTGCAGTCCGGCTCGCTGGAATCCTCCACCGTCGACCTGACCGAGCAACTGGTCAACATGATCGTGGCGCAGCGCAACTTCCAGGCCAACTCGCAGGTGATCTCGACCCAGGATCAGGTCACGCAGACGATCATCAACATGCGTTGATGACCCACGGGAATCGGGAATGGGGAAACGGGAATCGTGAACGCGGTTCCCGCCACCGACCTCCCGCTTTCCGCCATTCCCGATTCCCCATTCCCGGTTCCCTCCAATGGACAAAGCCCTCTACGTCGCCATGACCGGCGCCCGCGCGTCGCTGCAGGCGCAGGCCACCGTGTCGCACAACCTGGCCAACGTCGAGACCTCCGGGTTCAAGGCGGCGCTGGCCAATACCGAGGCCTATCGGATTCCCGGCGCCGGTTATCCGTCGCGGATCGATGCGGTGCATATCGACCAGGGCTTCAACCGCGACGTCGGCGCGCAGCACCTGACCGGCAATCCGCTGGATGTGTCGCTGGATGCCGATCGCTGGCTGGCGGTGCAGTCCGCCGACGGCAAGGAGGCCTACACGCGCGGCGGTGAATTGGCGCTGACCCCGAACGGCCAGTTGGTCACCGCCAGCGGCCATGCGGTGCTCGACGACCAGGGCAATCCGGTGGCGATTCCGCCGCACCAGTCGCTGGAAATCGGCAATGACGGCACGGTGTCGATCGTGCCGCTGGGCGAAGCCCCCACCGCGATGAACACCATCGCCACCCTCAAGGTGGTGCAGGCGCCGGCGGACCAGCTCACCCGCCGCCCCGACGGCCTGATGCGCAACGTCAGCGACGATCCGGCCAAGGCCTTCGCGCTCGCCACCGGCAATTCGCTGCGGACCGGCGTGCTCGAGAGCAGCAATGTCGATGCCGCCGGCGCGCTGGTGCAGATGATCCAGTTGCAGCGCCAGTTCGAAATGCAGGTGAAGGTCATCAAGAACGGCGACGAGAACGCGCAGTCGGCCAACACGCTGTTGCGCCTGAACGGCTAAGACGCGCCGCGGCGCCCGCAGGCGCCGGTTTGGCACGGCACATGCATCAGTCCCTGCGCCCCCGGCGCGTCGTGCCGGGGCCACCATCAGAGGAATTCGGGTCATGAATCAGGCTTTGTGGGTCGCCAAGACCGGACTGGATGCGCAACAGACGCGCATGTCGGTCGTCTCCAACAACCTGGCCAACACCAACACCACCGGCTTCAAGCGCGACCGCGCCAACTTCGAGGACCTGCTGTACCAACAGCTGCGGCAGCCCGGTGGTGCCAGTTCCTCGCAGACGCAGTTGCCCTCCGGCTTGCAGGTGGGTACCGGCGTGCGCGTGGTCGCCACCGCCAAGGATTTCGAGCAGGGCAGCCAGCAGCAGACCGACCGCGCCCTGGACGTGATGGTCAACGGCCGCGGCTTCTTCGAAGTGCAGATGCCGGACGGCACCTCGGCCTACACCCGCGACGGCAGCTTCCAGATCAACGCGCAGGGCGAGCTGGTCACCAACAGCGGCTACCCGATCCAGCCGGGCATCCAGATTCCGGAAGGCGCGCAGTCGGTGACCATCGGCGCCGACGGCACGGTGAGCGTGCAGATCGCCGGGACCGCCGCGGCGCTGCAGGTCGGCGCGCTGACCCTGACCGACTTCATCAATCCCTCGGGCCTGCAGGCCCAGGGCCAGAACCTGTACGTGGAAACCGCCGCCTCCGGCCCGGCGACGAACGGCACGCCCGGCCTCAACGGCCTCGGCAAGATCGCGCAGGGCGCGCTGGAAGGCAGCAACGTCAATGTGGTGGAAGAGCTGGTGAGCATGATCGAGACCCAGCGCGCCTACGAGATGAACGCCAAGGCCATCTCCACCACCGACTCCATGCTCGGCTATCTGAACAACAACGTCTGATCCCTTCGCCTCCGGAATCCGCCATGTCGCGCCTGTCCTCCCTCTCCTTCTCCGCCGCGCTGTTGCTGCCGGTCCTGCTCGGCGGTTGCGCCGGCCTGGGCGTGGCCGCTGGCGACGTGCGTCCGTACGCGCCGATGGCGCCGATCGTGCCGGTGATGGCGCCGCAGGCGCAGCCCACCGCCGGTGCGATCTACGCCGCCGGTCCCGGCCTGCAGCTGTATTCGGACCGCCGCGCCCGCGACGTCGGCGACCTGCTGACCATCACCCTGGTCGAAAGCACCGCCGCCAGCAGCACCGCCAACACCAGCATCAGCAAGAAGGACGCGGTGACCATGGCCACGCCGACCCTGCTCGGCGCGCCGCTGACCGTCAACGGCACCAACATCCTCAACAACGCCACCAGCGGCGACCGCAGCTTCGCCGGCAAGGGCAACACCGCGCAGAGCAACACCATGCAGGGCAGCATCACCGTGACCGTGATGCAGCGCCTGCCCAATGGCAACCTGGTGATCCAGGGCCAGAAGAACCTGCGCCTGAACCAGGGCGACGAGCTGGTGCAGGTGCAGGGCGTGGTCCGCGCCGCCGACATCGCCCCGGACAACACCATTCCCTCCAGCAAGGTGGCCGAAGCGCGGATCGCCTACGGCGGCCGCGGCGCGGTCGCGCAGTCCAACGCGATGGGCTGGCTGAGCCGCTTCTTCAACTCGCGCATCTCGCCGTACTGAGGCCCGCCATGAATCTCCTGTCCCTGCCCTGCCGCCTGCTTGCCGCCGTCGCCCTGTGCGCCGGCCTGGCCGCGCCGGCCGCGGCCGAACGCATCAAGGACCTGGCCCAGGTCGGCGGCGTGCGCAACAACGCGCTGGTCGGCTACGGCCTGGTGGTCGGCCTGGACGGCAGCGGCGATCGCACCAGCCAGGCGCCCTTCACCGTGCAGAGCCTGAAGAACATGCTCGGCGAGCTGGGCGTCAACGTGCCGGCCAACGTCAATCCGCAGCTGAAGAACGTGGCCGCGGTGGCGATCAGTGCGCAGTTGCCGGCGTTCGCCAAGCCGGGCCAGACCATCGACATCACCGTCTCCTCGATCGGCAACGCGATCTCGCTGCGTGGCGGCACGCTGCTGATGGCGCCGCTGAAAGGTGCCGATGGTCAGGTCTATGCAGTCGCGCAGGGCAACCTGGTGGTCGGCGGCTTCGGCGCGCAGGGCAAGGACGGTTCGCGGATCTCGGTGAACGTGCCCAGCGTCGGCCTGATCCCCAATGGCGCGACGGTGGAACGTGCGCTGCCGGACGTGTTCGGCAACACCGGCGAGATCACCCTGAACCTGCACCAGCCCGATTTCACCACCGTCTCGCGCATGGTCTCGGCGCTGGAAAGCACCTTCGGCCCGGGCAGCGCGCACGCGGTGGACGGCTCCACCGTGGCGGTGCGTTCGCCCACCGACCAGAGCGCGCGGATCGGCCTGCTGGCGCGCATCGAGAACGTCGAGCTGTCGCCGGGCGCGGCGCCGGCCAAGGTGGTGGTCAACGCCCGCACCGGCACGGTGGTGATCGGCTCGCAGGTGCGGGTCAGCCCGGCGGCGATCTCGCACGGCTCGCTGACGGTGACCATCAGCGAAGGCACCCAGGTCAGCCAGCCCAATGCGCTGAGCGGCGGCCAGACCGTGGCTACGCCCAAGTCCACCATCACCGCCACCAACGAAGGCAGCCGCATGTTCAAGTTCGAGGGCGGCACCTCGCTGGATCAGATCGTGCGGGCGGTCAACGAGGTCGGCGCCGCGCCTGGCGACCTGATCGCGATTCTGGAAGCGCTCAAGCAGGCCGGTGCCCTGAGCGCGGAGCTGGAGGTGATCTGACATGCGTATCTCGGCCGCTCCCTTCGACCTGCACGCCTCTACCCAGAACGATCCGGCCAAGATCGACAAGGTCTCGCGCCAGCTCGAAGGGCAGTTCGCCAACATGCTGGTCAAGAGCATGCGCGAGGCCAGCTTCGGCAACTCGCTGTTCCCGGGCGAGAACCAGACCTTCCGCGACATGTACGACCAGCAGCTGGCCAAGGGCCTGACCGACGGCAAGGGGCTGGGCCTGGCGGCAATGATCGCCAAGCAGCTCGGCGGCGGGCAGCCGGCGGCGAGCGAGACGCCCAACACGGCGCTGGGCGCAGCCAAGGCGGCCAAGGCCTACTCGCTGGTGTCCGGCCAGTCCGGCAACGGCCCGATGCCGCTGCAGGGCGAGGCCGCACTCGGCGCCGGTGCCGCGGCCGGCGCCGGCGTCGGCCCGTGGAGCAGCGCCGATGGCGCGGCCCCGCAGCACCAGGTCGACCAGGTGCTGGACATGATCGCCGGCCGCGAGAGCAGCGCCATGCACCAGGCCATCGGCAGCAGCCCGGCCGACGGCAGCGCCGGCCTGTCCTGGGCCGGCGCCGACGACCGCTGGTCGAACCTGCAGGCGGCCGCCGACAGCGGCAGCGCCATCGATCCCAGCGCCGCGGCGGCCGCCAATGCCGCCGCGGCCAGCCTCGGCGAGCGCACCCCGGAAGGCTTCGTCGCCAAGATCTGGAACCATGCGCAGAAGGCCGCGCAGGAACTGGGCGTGGACGCGCGCGCCCTGGTTGCGCAGGCCGCGCTGGAAACCGGCTGGGGCCGCCGCGGCATCTCCCGCGGCGACGGTGCCAGTTCCAACAACCTGTTCGGGATCAAGGCCACCGGCTGGAGCGGCGAGCGCGTGACCACCGGCACCCACGAGTACGTGGACGGGGTCAAGCAGTCGCAGACCGCCGATTTCCGCGCCTATTCCTCGCCGGCGGAGAGCTTCGCCGACTACGTGCGCCTGCTGAAGACCAATCCGCGCTACCAGCAGGCGCTGAAGGCCGGCACCGACATCCGCGGCTTCGCCCAGGGCCTGCAGCGCGCCGGCTACGCCACCGACCCGGCCTACGCGGCCAAGATCGCCGCCATCGCCGGCGGCCCGACCATCGGCCGCGCGGTCGCCGCGATCGGCAGCGCCGCCGCCGGCGGCATCGAACGCGTGCTGGCCAGCACCGTCGATTCGTCCGGCCTCGTGCGCCGCTGAGGTAGCCGCCCATGTCCATCCTCTCCACCGGTACCGGCGCCCTGCTCGCCTTCCAGCGGGCCCTGTCCACGGTCAGCCACAACGTCGCCAACATCAACACCGACGGCTACAGCCGGCAGCGGACGACGTTCGCGACGACGGTCCCCAGCCAGTACGGCAGCCAGTTCATCGGCAACGGCACCCAGATCAACGACATCTCCCGCGTCGCCGACCAACTGGCGATCTCGCGCCTGTTCGACAGCACCGGCGAAGTCGCGCGGCTGAAGCAGTTGTCCAGCCTGTCCAGCCGCGTGGACGGGCTGTTCTCGGACAAGGCCACCAGCCTCGCCGGGCAGTGGTCGAACTTCTTCGACGCCACCACCGGCCTGTCCTCCAACGCCTCGGCCAGCGCCAACCGGCAGAACCTGCTGGACGCCGGCAATTCGCTGGTCACCCGCTTCAAGCAGCTCAACGGCCAGCTCGATTCGCTGAGCAGCGAGGTCAACAACGGCCTGCTGGCCGGCACCGCCGAAGCCAACCGCCTGGCTACCGAGATCGCCAAGCTCAATGGCCAGATCGGCTCCAACGCCAACGCCGCCGCGCCGGACCTGCTCGATCGCCGCGACCAGATGATCAGCCAGCTCATCGGCTACACCGGCGGCAGCGTCATCCAGCAAGACGGCGGGATGATGAACGTCTATACCTCCGGCGGCCAGGCGATGGTGGTGGGCACCAACGCCTCGACGCTGGTCGCCAGTCCCGACCCCTACCAGCCGGAGCGGCTGCAGATCGCGGTGAAGACCCAGGGCGGCTCGACCCCGCTGAGCGAAAAGGCGCTGGGCGGGCAGATCGGCGGCTTCCTGGAGTTCCGCAGCACCGTCCTGGATCCGACCAAGGCCGAACTCGGTCGCATCGCCACCGGCCTGGCGAGCACCTACAACCAGCAGCACCACGCCGGCATGGACCTGTATGGGCAGATGGGCGGGGATTTCTTCAATCTGCCGCCGCCGACCGTGGACGGCAACAGCGCCAACACCGGCACGGCGGCGTTCACCGCCAGCGTCAGCGACCTGAGCAAGCTCGACGGGCAGAACCTGCTGCTGACCTACAACGGCACGAGCTGGAACGCCAGCCGCGCCGACACCGGCGCCAGCGTCCCGATGAGCGGGTCCGGCACCAGTACCGACCCGTTCGTGGTCAACGGCGTGACCCTGCAGGTGTCCGGCACCGCCGCCAGCGGCGACAAGTTCCTGCTGCAGCCCACCGCCAACACCATCAACAAGCTGTCGGTCGCCATCAGCGACCCCTCGCGCATCGCCGCGGCCACGCCGATCCAGGCCAGCGCCACGCTGAACAACCTGGGCACCGGCAAGGTCAGCAACGTCACCGCGACCGACGCCAGCAACGCCAACCTGCTGACGCCGGCGAACATCGCCTTCATCGATTCCACGCATTACTCGATCAACGGCGGCGCGCCGCAGACCTACACCGCCGGGCAGACCATCAGCGCCAACGGCTGGAGCCTGACCATGGACGGCGTGCCGTCCGCCGGCGACAGCTTCGCGGTGGGTCCCACCGGGGTCGGCTCGAGCAACAACGGCAATGCCCTGCTGCTGTCCAACCTGGACGATGCCAAGGCCTTCAACGGCGGCACCATCACCCTCAACGGCGCGGTGGCCGGCCTGACCACCACGATCGGCTCGTCGGCACGCCAGGCCAAGTACGCGGCCGACGCGCAGGACGTGATCCAGAGCAGCGCCCAGGATGCGCGCGACTCGCTGTCCGGCGTCAATCTCGACGAGGAAGCGGCGGACATGCTGCGGCTGCAGCAGGCCTACCAGGCGGCCTCGCGCCTGATCTCCACCGCCGACACCCTGTTCCAGTCCATCCTGAGCGCGGTCCGATGAGCAATCGCATCTCCAGCGGCATGATCTTCAATCAGTCGCTCAACACCATGCTCGGCAAGCAGGCGACGATCTCGCACCTGCAGCAGCAACTCTCCACCGGCCAGCGCCTGGTCAGTGCGGCCGACGACCCGGTCGCCGCCGGCACCGCGGTCAGCCTGGATCGCACCGTGGCCGCGCTGGCCCGCTTCGGCGACAACGCCACCAACGTGCAGAACCGGCTCAACCTGCAGGAGAACTCGCTGTCGCAGGCCGGCGACCTGATGGCGCGGGTCAAGGATCTGGCGGTGGAAGCCAATAGTTCGGCGCTCACCACCCCCGACCGCAAGGCCATCGCCGCCGAGCTGAAGACCCTGCACGACAGCCTGCTGAGCCTGTCCAACAGCACCGATGGCTCCGGCCGCTACCTGTTCGGCGGCACCGCCGACGACGCGGCGCCCTTCGCCGTGGTCTCAGGCAACGTGGTCTACAGCGGCAACCAGACCCAGCGCAGCGTGGAAGTGGCGCCGGACACCAAGGTCTCCGACACCCTGCCCGGCAGCGAAATCTTCATGCGCGTGCCCACCGGCGACGGCACCGTGGACGCGCATGCGGCCGCCGGCAACACCGGCACCGGCCTGCTGCTGGACTTCAGCCGCGACAGTTCCGGCAGCGCCTGGAACGGCGGCAGCTACAACGTCGTGTTCACCGCCGCCACCACCTACGAGGTGCGCGACAGCAGCGGCACCGTGGTCAACACCGGCACCTATGCCGCCGGCGAGAGCATCGGCCTGCCCGGGCTGAAGATGCGCGTGGACGGCGCGCCCGCGGCCGGCGACAGCTTCCAGATCGGCCCGTCGACCACCAAGGACGTGTTCTCCAGCATCAGCGACCTGGTCGACCTGCTCAATACCGACCCCATCACCCCCGCGGCCAAGGCCGCCCTGCAGAACGGCCTGCAGTCGTCGATGCGCGACATCACCCAGGCCTCGTCGAAGCTGATCGACGCGCGTGCCGCCGGCGGCGCCCAGCTGGCGGCGATCGACAGTGCCACCGACCTGCGTTCCGCCAACGACGTGACCCTGAAGACCACGCTGTCCTCGCTGCGCGACCTCGACTACGCCCAGGCCATTTCCCAGTACCAGTTGGAACAGTCGGCGTTGAAGGCGGCACAGACCATCTTTACCCAGATGCAGAAGATGTCCCTGTTCGATCGCCTCGGCTGATCGGCGATTCCCCGGATATACCGAAAGGCCCGGAGCGCGGCGACGCCTCCGGGCCTTTCGCGTTATACAAAGATCGTCATTGCCAAAGCCGCCGTAAACAAATCGCACGGATCGCTAAAGTTTGCCAACGCCAGGCCGAAACAGTCTCTTCGCCGTGTTCCGGACGCGTTGCAAATCGCCGGATCGGCCTATTTTCCGCAGCAAATCGCTAAAGGTTGCGGACCGACCGCCGTTACTTATACCAGCAGCGGCACTGGCCAATTGATGGCCCCCTGCGGAGGCTCCAGGCACCAATGGGTTGCCGGATAAATCGCTTAGAGGAGATATCAAAATGGCACAGGTCATCAATACCAACGTAATGTCGCTGAACGCTCAGCGGAACCTCAACACCACCAGCGCCAGCCTGGCGACGACGATCCAGCGTCTGTCTTCGGGCCTGCGCATCAACAGCGCCAAGGACGACGCCGCCGGTCTGGCGATCTCCGAGCGCTTCACCACCCAGATCCGTGGTCTGGACGTGGCCTCGCGCAACGCCAACGACGGCATCTCGCTGGCGCAGACCGCCGAAGGCGCGATGGTCGAAATCGGCAACAACCTGCAGCGTATCCGCGAACTGGCGGTGCAGTCGGCCAACGCCACCAACTCCACCACCGACCGTGGTGCGCTGAACTCGGAAGTCAAGCAGTTGGCCTCGGAAATCGACCGCGTCTCCAGCCAGACCAACTTCAACGGCACCAAGCTGCTGGACGGTTCGTTCTCCGGCGCGCTGTTCCAGGTCGGCGCCGACGCCGGCCAGACCATCGGCATCAACAGCATCGTCAATGCCAGCGCGGCCTCGCTGGGCAAGGCCGGCTTCGCCGCCACCCAGACCACCACCAACGCGGTGGTCTCCTCGGGCAGTGCCACCGCCAGCGGCAGCATCTCCGGCATGGTCGTCAACGGCGTCGCCATCGCCGCAGTCTCGGTCGCTGCCGGCGACGCCGGTGGCGACGTGGCCAAGAAGATCGCCTCGGCCATCAACGACAAGCTGGCCCAGACCGGTGTGTACGCCTCCTTGGACAGCAACAACAAGCTGAAGCTGGAATCGGTCAAGGGCGGCCAGGACTTCTCGTTCACTGCGTCTACCATCTCTTCCGGCACCGGCCTCACCGTCGACGAAAGCGGCATCGCCAGCAGCGCCGCCGCTACCGCCGGCACCACCAATTACCTGGCGGACGTGGACATCTCCACCTTCCAGGGTGCGCAGAAGGCATTGAGCATCATCGACAACGCGCTGACCTCGGTGAACTCCTCGCGTGCCGACATGGGTGCGATCCAGAACCGCTTCACTTCCACCATCGCCAACCTGAGCTCCACCTCGGAGAACCTGTCGGCCTCGCGCAGCCGCATCCGCGACACCGACTACGCCAAGGAAACCGCCGAGCTGACCCGCACGCAGATCCTGCAGCAGGCCGGTACCGCGATGCTGGCCCAGGCCAAGCAGGCACCGCAGAGCGTGCTGAGCCTGCTCCAGGGCTAAGCGCCGCCAGCCACACCGCACCACCGGGCCCCTCCGCAAGGAGGGGCCTTTTTTATGCCTTGATCCAAGCGCGTGGCAGGCCTCTCCCGAACGCAACCGCGTTTGCGCCAGATGCAGGTGTTCGACGTGCCGGCGTACCGCGCGGCCTTGGCCGCAGCGCATGGACTGGCTCGGCCTGGCCGCTCTGGTCGCTTGGTGATCGGCCAAAGCACGCATGCGCTGCGACCTGTTCCAGTCGTGGCCCAGGACGACTGGGAGACGATCGACCAGATGGCCAAGCGACTGCGCCGCTGCCTACCTCCCCCCAGTACGTCAGTCGTTCGTACAGCGACTGCGACAACGCTACGACCAACTCCTCAAGTACATCGCCGGCGGCCACCTCGGTGACACCGACGTCATCCCCAGCGTCTTGCCACCGGTGTACCGGACATGCGCAATGCAACCTAAAGTTTCTCGAAGCTCGGCCGAAACAAGCTTTTCGCTGCACTCCGGACTCGTTGCAAATCAGCGAATTGCTGTTTTTTTTCGCAGCGAATCGCTAAAGGTTGCGCACCGAGTGCCGTTACTTGTATCAGCAGCGGCACTGGCCAATTGATGGCCCCCTGCGGAGGCTCCAGGCAGCAACAGGTTGCCGGACAAATCGCTTAGAGGAGATATCAAAATGGCACAGGTCATCAATACCAACGTAATGTCGCTGAACGCTCAGCGGAACCTCAACACCACCAGCGCCAGCCTGGCGACGACGATCCAGCGTCTGTCCTCGGGCCTGCGCATCAACAGCGCCAAGGACGACGCCGCCGGTCTGGCGATCTCCGAGCGCTTCACCACCCAGATCCGTGGTCTGGACGTGGCCTCGCGCAACGCCAACGACGGCATCTCGCTGGCGCAAACCGCCGAAGGCGCGATGGTCGAAATCGGCAACAACCTGCAGCGTATCCGCGAACTGGCGGTGCAGTCGGCCAATGCCACCAACTCCACCACCGACCGCGGCGCGCTGAACTCGGAAGTCAAGCAGCTGGCCTCGGAAATCGACCGCGTCTCCAGCCAGACCAACTTCAACGGCACCAAGCTGCTGGACGGTTCGTTCTCCGGCGCGCTGTTCCAGGTCGGCGCCGACGCCGGCCAGACCATCGGCATCAACACCATCGTCAACGCCAGCGCGGCCTCGCTGGGCAAGGCTGGCTTCGCCGCCACCCAGACCACCACCAACGCGGTGGTCTCCTCGGGCAGTGCCACCGCCAGCGGCAGCATCTCCGGCATGGTCGTCAACGGCGTCGCCATCGCCGCAGTCTCGGTCGCTGCCGGCGACGCCGGTGGCGACGTGGCCAAGAAGATCGCCTCGGCCATCAACGACAAGCTGGCCCAGACCGGTGTGTACGCCTCCTTGGACAGCAACAACAAGCTGAAGCTGGAATCGGTCAAGGGCGGCCAGGACTTCTCGTTCACTGCGTCCACCATCTCTTCCGGCACCGGCCTCACCGTCGACGAAAGCGGCATCGCCAGCAGCGCCGCCGCTACCGCCGGCACCACCAATTACCTGGCGGACGTGGACATCTCCACCTTCCAGGGTGCGCAGAAGGCGTTGAGCATCATCGACAACGCCCTGACGGCGGTGAACTCCTCGCGTGCCGACATGGGTGCGATCCAGAACCGCTTCACCTCCACCATCGCCAACCTGAGCTCCACCTCGGAGAACCTGTCGGCCTCGCGCAGCCGCATCCGCGACACCGACTACGCCAAGGAAACCGCTGAGCTGACCCGCACGCAGATCCTGCAGCAGGCCGGTACCGCGATGCTGGCCCAGGCCAAGCAGGCGCCGCAGAGCGTGCTGAGCCTGCTCCAGGGCTAAGCGCGACACGCCGCACCGCACCACCGGGCCCCTCCGCAAGGAGGGGCTTTTTTTGACGCACGCGGAAGCGGCACAGGATTTGCATCGCACTTGGGGCCGCAACAATGCGCGGGCGGCGCTCAAGAAGCGACCCCGCGCGCCGATACTCCCCTCAGCCGCTGGCGCGTCGCGCGCCCGCCCCTTCAAGGAACGCGATCATGTCCACCACGTCGATCGGCTCAGGCCTGGACATCCCCTCCTTCGTCGCCAAACTGGTGTCGAAGGAACGTCAGCCGCAGGAAGACCGTATCAACCGCGATGGCACCGCCTCCAGTGCGCAGCTATCGTCCTTGAGCACGATCAAGAGCGCGCTGTCCAACCTGCAGACGGCGATGAGTACCGTCTCCGACAGCGCCGACAAGGGCGCCTACAAGGCGAGCATCGACGACGGCGCAGGCTATACCGCCACGGTCACCTCCAGCGCCAATGCCGGCAAGTACGGCATCGAGGTGGTGAAGCTGGCGCAGGCGCAGAAGCTGACCTCGTCGGCCTATGCCAGTGGCGCGGTCGTCGGTGGCGGCACCCTGACCATCGCCTACGGCAGCACCACGCTCAACATCAACGTCGATGCCGGCAGCAAGCTCAGCGACGTCGCCGCCTTCATCAACAAGGCCGCCAACGGCGCCGGCGTGACCGCGAGCGTGGTCACCGCCGACGATGGCGACCATCTGGTGCTCAACGCGGTCGACACCGGCAGCAAGGGCGCCCTGACCATCACCACCTCCGGTGGCGACGGCGGCCTGGCCAATCTCACCTACCCGCCCGGCAACAACGGCGGCCTGACCCAGACCGTCGCCGCCGCCGACGCGGTGGTGAAGGTGGACGGCTTCCAGCGCACCTCCAGCAGCAACACCATCGCCGACCTGGTGCCCGGCGTGGCGCTCAATCTCACCAAGGCCATTTCCGGTACCACCTTCAATCTCAACATCACCCCCGACAACAGCCCGCTGAAGGCCAATCTGACCGCCCTGGTCAGCGCCTACAACTCCGCCAACAGCGTGCTCAAGTCGTCCAGTGCCTACGACGCCACCAACAAGAAGGCCTCGCCGATGACCGGTGATGCGATGGTGCGCGGTCTGCAGCAGTCGCTGCGCCGGCTGGTCAGCGACAACGTGAGCGGCCTGATGGCGCTCGGCGTGACCATCGACAAGGACGGGGTGATGAGCCTGGACAGCAGCAAGTTCGACACCGCCGTGGCCACCGATCCGTCGGCGGCCAAGACCATGCTCGGCAGCGCCGGCAGCTTCGGTGCCGGGATGAGCACGCTGCTGAAGAGCAACCTGGACAGCACCAGCGGCACGCTGACCCAACGGACCGACGCGCTCAACAAGCACATCTCCGACCTGACCGACCAGCTCAGCGATCTGGACGCGCGCATGCAGACACTGACCGACCAGTACACCGCGCGCTTCACCGCGATGGAGACGCTGGTGACGCAGATGCAGACCACGAGCGACAACTTGACCAAGCAATTCAGCTGACGCGCGTCTGGTCGCGGCTCAAGTCGAAGCGCGTCGCGGCCGATATGAAGAGTATCGACAGTCATTGTGGATCTGCGGCAACCACCGCCCGGCGTCGCCGCCAACCGGCACGGCACCAGGCCCCGCCAGTCCACCCGAGGGAGTTTTCCATGTACGGTTCCAGCCGCCAGTACGCTGAGCAATATCGCAAGATGGGCATTTCCACCAGCGTTACCGATGCCGATCCGCACAAGCTGGTCGCCATGCTGTTCGCCGGTGCCTGCCAGCGCATCCGCCAGGCCCAGGCCTGCCTCGCGCAGGGCGACCAGGCGCGCAAGGGCAAGGCGATCGGCGAGGCCTGCGCCATCGTCGGCCATCTCAACGGCTCGCTCGACCACGAGGCCGGCGGCGAGATCGCCGGCAACCTGTCGGCGCTCTATGACTACGTGATGCACCGGCTGACCGAAGCCAACCTGCACAACGACGACGCCGCGCTGACCGAAGCGCTGGAACTGCTCAGCGAGATCGACGCGGCCTGGGCCGCCATTCCCGCGCAGCAGCGTGAACTGGCCACGGCGAGCGCATCGTGAGCATCCAGCTCGCCGACCTGCACAACGACCTGCACGAGCTGCGCGAGATTCTGCGTGGCGACGATTATGCCCTGGCCCAG
This sequence comes from Xanthomonas sp. NCPPB 901, assembly GCF_056725085.1. Taxonomy (NCBI): domain Bacteria; kingdom Pseudomonadati; phylum Pseudomonadota; class Gammaproteobacteria; order Lysobacterales; family Lysobacteraceae; genus Xanthomonas; species Xanthomonas sp. NCPPB 901. Next base: position 2,571,837 of record NZ_CM161511.1, read on the forward strand.
GCGATGGTCGCCGACCATGCGCGGCGCCTGCAGGCGTATCTGCAACAAGACGGCGCCGACCGTTCGCGCGAGGCGCTGAAGCCGCTGCTCGCCCTGCAGCAGGCGGTGACCGCGCAGATGCGCATGGAGCGCGATCATGCCGCGGCCTGGCTGCGCGCCAGCCGCCAGTCCAGCCACGCCGCGCGGATCTATTCGCAGGCCGGACTGCTGGGATGAACGCCGGCTCCGACGGCGCCGCGCAGCATCCCGCAGACGCCGAACTGTTCCACGACACGCTCAGTTGCGAGCTGGCGCTGCCGGCGGACTTCCGCCTGGGCAACGGCGCCGGCCGGCTCGCCGCCGGCGAGGCGCTGCTGCGCAGCCTGGCGCAGATCGAGGATCTGCGCGGCGAGGACGGCGGCGACGACCGCAGCGAGGCGACCGCGCAGACGCAGCGGATGGAGGCCAAGCTCGACCTGATGCTGGTGCTGCTGGGCCGGCTGGCCCGCCAGCACGAGGATGCCCTGCCGTTGCGACCGCTGCGCTGGTCGCGCCGGGGCGTGCGGCTGGAGCTGGGCGCCCGCTCGGGCGCCACGCCCGGCGCGGCCGGCCTGCTGCGCCTGCAGCCCTCGGACTGGCTGCCGGACCACCTGGAACTGCCGGTCCGGGTGCTGGCCGAGGCCACCACCGCCGGCGTGGTGCAACTTTGGCTACGGTTCGAGACACAGCCGCCGGGCCTGGAAGAGGCCCTGGAACGTCACCTGTTCCGGCTGCACCGCCGGCAGATCGCCGACAGCCGGCGGGCGCGCTGAACCGGCCCGGCAGCGGCGGCCGCCGCGTCAAGGTGTTGGCGGCGGCGGGCGGCTCGGCTAATGTGCGGATCTGAATAGAAGGACCTGCACTGTGCGAGTCATCATCGTCGACGATCACACCCTGGTACGCGCCGGCCTGAGCCGGCTGCTGCAGACGTTTGCCGACGTCGACGTGGTCGCCGAGGCCAGCAATGCGCAGCAGGCGGTGGACCTGGCCACCCTGCACCGCCCCGATCTGGTGCTGATGGACCTGTCCCTGCCCGGGCGCAGCGGCCTGGACGCGCTCACCGACGTGCTGCACAGCTCGCCCAAGACCCGGGTGGTGATGATGTCCATGCACGACGACCCGGTGCATGTGCGCGACGCGCTGGACCGCGGCGCCACCGGCTTCGTGGTCAAGGATGCCGCCCCGCTGGAGCTGGAACTGGCGCTGCGCGCGGCCAGCGCCAACCAGGTGTTCCTGAGCCCGCAGATCTCCTCCAAGATGATCGCGCCCATGCTCGGCCGCGAGCGCCCGGTGGGCATCGCCGCCCTGTCGCCGCGGCAGCGCGAGATCCTGCGCCAGATCGGCCGCGGCCAGAGCAACAAGGAAATCGCCTCGGACCTGGGCATCAGCGTCAAGACCGTGGAGACCCACCGCGCGCGGATGATGGAATCGCTGGGCTGCCGCCGCGCCAACGATCTGGTCCTGTTGGCCGCACGCCACCAGGGCGAGCTGAGCTGAACTGGGGACGGCATCCCGACACCTAGCATTGGCATAGCGCTTGCCTTAATCGGTCAGCAGGCGTGTCGACCCCGCCGAACCCCCGTCGTATCAGGCGTTGCGCCGTCGACTGTCCGTCGCCCAGGAGCTTCATGTCGGGAAATTCCTGACACCCTGTCGGGAATTTGACTACCCTCCTCAGGAACCCCCCGATTCTGTTACCGTCGGGCGACAAGCACTATGCGTTCCACGGGCGCCAGAGGGTTGGCGCCGAACCGAGGAAGTCCGCATGAAGCCGACCGTTTCCGCCCAACTGGGCCAGCAACTGCATCTGACCCCGCAACTGCTGCAGTCGATCCGGCTGCTGCAGCTCGACGGCATGCAACTGGAGCTGGAAATCCGTCGCGCGCTGGAGACCAATCCACTGCTCGAGCTGGAAGAACCCGAGGGCGTGATCGAGCCGGTGGTGAAGCACGAGGACGTGGCGCTGGACACGGCGGCATTCGACGAACTGCCCGAATCCTCGATGTGGGACATCCCGGCGGCCGGCTGGAACGACGGCGAAGACGACCGCCTGCAGCGCATCGCCGCGGGCGAGTCCACCGATCCGCACCTGCGCGTGCTGCAGCGGCTGGCCCTGGAACTGCCGGCCTCCGAACTGGAAGCGGCGGCGTTCTGGCTGGAACACTGCGACGACGCCGGTTACCTGGACGGCGCGCTGGACACCCTGCAACAGCTGGCCAGCGCCCGTCTGGGCCTGTCCGTGGCGCAGGCCGAAGCGGTCCGCCAGCGCTTGCTGCACGGCGACCCGGGCGGTCTCGGCGCCTGCGACCTGCGCGAGTGCCTGCAGGCACAGCTGAGCGACCTGCCCGGCCGCGTGCCCGGCCGCCACCTGGCCGCCCGCATCCTCGCCGGCGACCTCACCCTGCTCGCCAGCCACGACTACGCCCTGCTCGGGCGCCAGCTCGATGCCGAGGCCGACGACGTGCGCGAGGCGGTGCGGCTGATCCTGTCGCTGCAGCCGCGCCCCGGCGACAGCCTGCAGCCGCAGGACCTGGGCCATGTGCTGCCGGACGTGGTCGCCTGGCACGCCGATGGCACCTGGCGGGTGGCGCTGAACCCGGCCACCACCCACCGCGTCACCGTCAACCCGATGCACGAGCGCGCCCTGGCCGAGGCCGGCGACGCCGCGCAGCCGCTGCGCGAAATGTTGCAGGAAGCGCGCTGGCTGACCCGCGGCCTGTCGATGCGCTACGAAACCTTGCTGCGCACCACCCGCACCATCGTCGAGCGCCAGGCCGCCTTCCTGGTCAGGGGCGAGGAAGCGATGGCGCCGCTGACCCTGAAGGAAGTGGCCGACGCGATCGGCATGCACGAGTCCACGGTCTCGCGCATCACCACCGGCAAGTACCTGCAGACCCCGCGCGGTACCTTCGAGCTCAAGCACTTCTTCGCGGTGCGCCTGGAAGGCGCCACAGTGTCGGGGCAGGCGGTGCGCGCCATGGTCCGGCGCCTGATCGAATCCGAACCGGCCGGGCGGCCGCTGGCCGACGAGGCCATCGCCGGGCTGCTGTCGCGACAGGGCGTGAACGTGGCAAGGCGCACTGTCGCCAAGTATCGTGAACAATTGGACATCGCTCCCGCACGCGAACGCCGCCGCGGCAGCAAACCGCTGCTGGCCCGTGCGGGCTAAGGAAAAACGACGCATATGAACAAACTGTCCGTACTTCTGGTCGACGACCACGAAGGTTTCATCAACGCCGCCATGCGCCACTTCCGCAAGCTCGACTGGATGGAAGTGATCGGCAGCGCCGCCAACGGCCTGGAAGCCATCGAGCGCTCCGAGTCGCTGCGCCCGCAGGTGGTGCTGATGGACCTGGCGATGCCCGAGATGGGCGGCCTGCAGGCCACGCGCCTGATCAAGACCCAGGACCAGGCGCCCTATATCGTGATCGCCAGCCATTTCGACGATGCCGAGCACCGCGAGCACGCCATGCGCGCCGGCGCCGACAACTTCGTCAGCAAGCTGTCCTACATCCAGGAAGTGATGCCGATCCTGGAGGGGCTGCGGACCGAAGGAGTGCCGGCATGAGCGAATCGCGGATCCTGGTGATCGATGACGACGCGGTGCGCGCCGAGCGGACCGTGAGCCTGCTCGAATTCATGGACCTCAACCCGCGCTGGGTCACCGACGTCGCCGACGTGCAGCCCGGCCGGCACCGGCAGACCGAGTGGATGGCGATCCTGGTCGGCGGGCTCGACGATCAGGACCAGGCCGATGCCTTCTTCGGCTGGGTGGCGCGCAGTTCGCTGCCGCCGCCGGTGCTGCTGCTCAACGGCGACGCGCAGGCGTTCGCGCAGCGCCACGGCCTGCACGAGGCCAACGTGTGGCAGCTGGAGGCGCCGCTGCGCCACGCCCAGTTGGAAACGCTGCTGCGCCGCGCCAGCCTCAAGCGGCTGGACGCCGAGCACCAGGCCGGCGCCGCGCAGGACAACGGCCCGACCGGCACCAGCGCGGCGGTGACCCGCCTGCGCCGGCTGATCGACCAGGTCGCCGCATTCGACACCACCGTGCTGGTGCTGGGCGAGTCCGGCACCGGCAAGGAAGTGGTGGCGCGGGCGATCCACCAGCAGTCGCCGCGCCGCGACGGTCCGTTCGTGGCGATCAACTGCGGCGCGATCCCGCCGGATCTGCTGGAGAGCGAACTGTTCGGCCACGAGAAGGGCTCGTTCACCGGCGCGCTGAGCGCGCGCAAGGGCCGTTTCGAGATGGCCGAGGGCGGCACCCTGCTGCTCGACGAGATCGGCGACATGAGCCTGCCGATGCAGGTCAAGCTGTTGCGGGTGCTGCAAGAACGCAGCTTCGAGCGGGTCGGCGGCAACGTCACCATCCGCTGCAACGTGCGGGTGATCGCCGCCACCCACCGCAACCTGGAAGAACGCATCGCCGGCAACCAGTTCCGCGAGGACCTGTTCTACCGGCTCAACGTGTTCCCGATCGAGATGCCGGCGCTGCGCGAACGCAGCGACGACCTGCCGGCGCTGGTGCACACCATCGCCGCGCAGCTGGCGCGCACCGGGCGCGGCGAAGTGCGCTTCTCCGAGGAGGCGTTGCAGGCGCTGCGCAGCTACGAGTGGCCGGGCAACGTGCGCGAGCTGACGAACCTGGTCGAGCGCCTGGCGGTGCTGCATCCGGGCGCCCTGGTGCGGGTACAGGACCTGCCGGCCCGCTACCGCGGCGACTTCGCCTCGTCCATCGACGTGTCGGCGCCGCCGGCGCCGATCGCGGCCGATCCGCGGCGGGTGCCCAACGTGGTGGACCTGCATGTCGGCGGCAAGCCGGGCGGCGCGGACGCGGAGACGCCAGCGCCGGCCGCGGCGACGCTGCCGGAAAGCGGCCTGGACCTGCGCGGGCACATGGCCAACATCGAGCTGGCGCTGATCAACGAGGCGCTGGAGCGCACCCAGGGCGTGGTCGCGCATGCGGCGCAGCTGCTGGGCCTGCGGCGCACCACCCTGGTCGAGAAACTGCGCAAGTACGGCATCGACCGCGACCAGACCGAACTGGCGAGCTGAGCCGACACACGGCGCCGGGTGCGGTCGCACCCGGCGGCACGGTGTGCCGCTGGACGTCATCTCCTTCCCTCCTTTTGCCTTGCGTGCCGGATCCACGCGGGCGCTGGCGCGCTGCGCGCATTCGCGGCGACGACGGCCACGCCTCGCCGACAGCGCCTGCCGTTCGGCCACGCCGACAGTGGACAGCGCGTTTGGCATGTGGCTTGCTTCACGTTTCCACAGCACCGGGCGGGGCGTTCCGCACCGGGGACTTCCACCCGTCGCCAGGCAGGTTCCATGGCCATCCCCGTCACCAGTCCGCTGCTGCCGCCCCTGGAGGCGTTCGTCCCCTACCTGGAACAGATCTGGCGCAGCCGCATCCTGACCAACGGCGGCGACATGCACCGTGCGCTGGAGAAGGCGCTGGCCGAGTACCTGGGGGTCAACCACCTGGCGCTGCTGACCAACGGCACCCTGGCGCTGCTGACCGCGCTGCAGGCGCTGCGCATCACCGGCGAGGTGATCACCACGCCGTACTCGTTCGTCGCCACCGCGCACTCGCTGCTGTGGCGCGGGATCAAGCCGGTGTTCGTGGACATCGATCCGCAGACCATGAACCTGGATCCGCTCAAGATCGAGGCGGCGATCACCCCGCACACCACCGCGATCATGCCGGTGCACTGCTACGGCACGCCCTGCGACAGCGCCGCGATCGAGCGCATCGCCGACACCTACAACCTCAAGGTCATCTACGACGCCGCGCATGCGTTCGGGGTCAAGGACGCCGGCGGCTCGATCCTGCGCCATGGCGACCTCAGCGTGCTCAGCTTCCACGCCACCAAGGTGTTCAACACCTTCGAGGGCGGCGCCATCGTCTGCCCGGACGCCAAGACCTACCAGCGCATCAGCCGGCTGAAGAACTTCGGCTTCGTCGACGAGACCACGGTGGTCGCCACCGGCATCAACGGCAAGATGAGCGAGATCAACGCCGCCTTCGGCCTGCTGCAACTGCAGCACATCGATGCCGCGCTGGCGCAGCGCGGGGCGATCGACGCGCAGTACCGGCAGCGCCTGGCGCAGGTGCCGGGCATCCGCTGCCTGGCGCCGCGGGCGCCGGCGCTGTCCAACTACGCCTCGTTCCCGATCCTGGTCGAGGACGCTTTCCCGCTGGCCCGCGACGAACTGCACCGGCTGCTGCGCAGCCACGACATCCTGGTGCGCCGCTATTTCTACCCGTTGATCAGCGACTTCCCGATGTACCGCGGCCTGCCCTCGTCCGCCCCGGCGGGCCTGCCGGTGGCGCGGCAGATGGCCGAACGCGTGCTGTGCCTGCCGATCTTCCCCGGACTGTCCGCCGAACAGGTGGACGCCATCGTCGACCTGATCGCCGCGGCGGGCGGCGTCATGCCCATGTCCGATTCCCGTCGCACCCTCGTCCCTCCCTCCTCCTTCGCCCAACCCGTGGAACCAGCAGCATGAGCCAAGAGACGTTTATCGAGAATTTCCTGTCGGCCACCGATTTCCAGAATCCGGTCGCGGTGACCATGGACACGGTGCTGCGCGAACTGCCCGAATGGGATTCGCTGGCCGCGCTGGGCGTGATCGTGATGTTCGACTCGGAGTACGGCAAGACCATCACCGGCGAGCACCTGGCCGCCGTGATCACCCTCGGCGATCTCTACCAGCTGACCGAGGCATAGCATGCCGACCTCCACGCTGCGCAACGTACGCTTCGCCGGGATGGCGACCTGCGTGCCCAGGCGCGTCGTCTCCAATCTCACCGATTGCCGGCCGCAGATCCGCTCCGAGCGCGAGCGGCTGGTGCGCAACATCGGCATCGAGACGCGGCGCATGGCCGCGGACTGGCAATGCTTTTCCGACCTGGCCTTCGACGCGGCGCAGGTGCTGCTGGAACGCCTGCAGTGGCAGCGCGAAGAGGTCGATGCGCTGATCGTGGTCACCCAGTCGCCGGACTATCTGATCCCGGCCACCGCGATCATCCTGCAGGACCGCCTGGGCCTGTCGCACGCCACGGTGGCCTTCGACGTCAACCTGGGCTGCTCGGCCTACCCGTTCGGCATCAACCTGCTCGGCTCGATGATCGCCGCCGGCGGCGTCAAGAAGGGCTTGCTGCTGGTCGGCGACCGCAGCGCCAACCTGGAGGATCCGATCTTCTCCGACTCGGGTACCGCCACCGCACTGGAATTCAGCGCCGACGCGGCGCCGATGCATTTCGACCTCAACAGCGACGGCAGCGGGTACCGCGCGATCATCCTGCCGGTCGGCGGCCACCGCGAACCGGTCGGGGTGCAGCACCTGATCCCCTACCGGGCCAACGAGCACGATCGCTGGCATCGCGGCACCGACCTGCAGCTGGACGGTGTGGCGGTGCTGAGCTTCTCCACCCAGCGGGTACCGCCGGCGGTGCAGAAGCTGCTCGACTACAGCGGCGTGTCCAAGGACGAGATCGACTACTTCGTGTTCCACCAGGCCAACCGGATGATCAACGAGAGCATCCGCAAGAAGCTCGGCCTGCCCACGGAAAAGGTGCCATCGACCCTGCACGATTTCGGCAACACCAGCGGCGCCTCGCTGCCGGTGACCATGACCGCGCGGATCAACAAGCAACTGGAAGAAGGCCGCAAGCGCGTGCTGCTGTGCGGCTTCGGTATCGGCCTGTCCTGGGGCACCTGCCTGGTCGATATCGACGGTGCGGTGTTCCCCGACCTGATCGAGTCCTGACGATGGCGCCTGCCGCACCCACCGACGCCTTCGGGTTGCAAGGCAAGACCATCCTGGTGACCGGTGCCTCCTCGGGCATCGGCGCCGCCGTGGCTGCGCTGTGCGCACGCCTCGGCGCCAGCCTGGTACTCAACGGACGCGACCGCACACGGCTACAGGCAGTCGCCGACGCATTGCACGGCGACGGGCATCGCGCCATCGACGGCGACCTCACCGAGCAGGCGACCCGCACGCGGCTGCTGGAAGCCGCGGAGCACTACCATGGGCTGGCCTCGTGCGCCGGGATCGCGACGCTGGTGCCCTTCCACATGGCCAGCGAACAGCATCTGCAACAGATGCTGACGGTGAACTATCTGGCGCCGCTCACGCTGACCCAACAGTTGCTGGCCAAACGTCGCCTGGCCTCGGGTGCCTCGCTGGTCTACGTCTCCGCGCTGACCGCGCGGGCAGCACCGCAGGCCAGCGCCGGCTACGCCGGGTCCAAGGCCGCCCTGGAGGCCGCGGTACGCACGCTGGCCCTGGAACAGGCCAAACGCGGTATCCGTGCCAACTGCATCGCGCCCGGCTACGTGGATACACCGATGCTCGACGCCCTCGGCGCCAAGGCGAAAATGGAAGACAAGATCAGCCTGACGCCGCTGGGACGCATCGATGCCGACGATATCGCCAAGGGCGCGGTCTATCTGCTGTCCGCCGCCAGCCGCTGGATCACCCGCAGCACGCTGACCATCGACGGCGGTCTTTCCCTACCGATGCGCCTATGAACCTGGAAACATCAATGCGGCTGTTGGACGAGCCTTCCGCGCTGCTGCGCGCGTTGTATGGACTGGACGGCAAGACCGTGCTGGTGACCGGCGCCTCCAAGGGGATCGGCGCGGCGGTGGCGCACGCCTGCGCCGGCGCGGGTGCGCGCCTGATCGTGGCCGGACGCGATCAGGTGCGCCTGCAGGCCGTACTGGACGCCTTGCCTGGCGATGGCCATCGCCTGTTCGCCGGCGACCTCAGCGAAGCAGTCACCGTACAGCGCCTCGCCGCCGAGTGCGGTCCACTCGATGGCATCGTCCACAGCGCCGGCATCCGCGGTCTGTCGCCGATGAAACTGGTCAGCGAACCGTTCCTCAACGAGGTGATGGCGATCAACTACATCGCGCCGACGATGCTCACCCGGCATCTGCTGGCGCGGCAGTCGCTGCGCCCCGGCAGTTCGATCGTCTTCCTGTCTTCCATCGCCGCGCTCACCGGTACCGTCGGCGTCGGCCCCTATGCCGGCTCCAAGGCCGCGTTGATCGGCACCCTGCGCCCGCTGGCACTGGAACTGGTGCGGCGTAACATCCGCGCCAATGCGCTGTGCCCCAGTCTGGTCGAAACACCGCTGACCAGCGAGGACAGGGCCTGGCTCGAGGAGAACCGCGCCCGTTACCCGCTGGGCATCGGCACTCCCGAGGATGTCGCTCTGGCATGTCTGTATTTTCTTTCGACAGCCAGCGGCAAGGTGACCGGTCAGGCCTTCAGCATGGATGGCGGCGTGGAGTACGTATGACCGTGTCGAAACACGTGCTGATCGTCGGCGCCGGCGGCTTCGGCCGCGGCATCGCGGCGATGGCCTGCAACGACGATCCGGGCTACGGCCAGGCCTGGGACATCAAGGGCTTCCTCGACAGCCGCAGTGAACTGGGCCCCGGTCTGCGTTGGCCGCTGCTCGGCGACCCGGACACCTACCAGCCGGTGCCCGGCGACCTGTTCGTGTGCGCGCTCGGCGACCCGGCCGCGCGCCGCCGCTACAGCCAGCCGCTGCTGGCGCGTGGCGCCGACTTCATGGTGCTGCGTCCGCGCCTGCGCGAAGCTTCGGAGACCCCGATCGGCCGCGGCAGCCTGTTCGAGGTCGGCGTGTCGATCGGCGCCGACAGCCGCATCGGCGAGTTCGTCACCATCCTCGCCACCACCATCCTCGGCCACGACGTGATCGTCGGCGACTACGTGCAGATCGGCAACTTCGTGTTCGTCGGCGGCGGCGCGCGCATCGGCAACGATGTGGTCATCCATCCGCACGCCACCGTGTTGCCTGGCATCGCGATCGGCGACGGCGCGGTGATCGGCGCCGGCAGCGTGGTGGTCCGCGACGTGCCGCCCAACGTCACCGTCGCCGGGAATCCGGCGCGTACCATCTTCAGCCGTTAACCCCGCGCGCAGGACGCCCTCCGCATGACCCGCCACGCCCTCGACGCCGAGCACTACACCAGCCCGCACAGCCTGCGCCTTGAACAGCAGCGGCTGTTCGGCAAGCTGTGGATCTTCGTCGGCTTCGCCTCCATGGTGCGCGAGCGCAACCAGTTCTTCGCGCGCCAGGTGGCCGGGGTGCCGGTGCTGGTGCAGCGCACCGAGGCCGGCATCCGCGCCTTTCTCAACCAGTGCCCGCACCGGCAATCGGCGATCCAGATCGAGTCGCACGGCAAGCGTCCGTTGGTGTGCCCGTACCACGCCTGGTCGTTCGGCGCCGAGGGCGAACTGCGCGGGCTGCCCAACTCCGGCCTGTACCAGTTCACCGCCGAGGAGAAGGCCGGCATCTGCCTGACCAAGCTGCATCTGCAGCAGGTCGGCGAGCTGCTGTTCGTGAACATGGCCGAACGGCCGCTAGCGCTGGAGGAGCAGTTCGCGCCGGCGTTCCTAGAAAATGTCGCGACGGCCTCCTCGCATCTGGATTCGCAGATCGCCTACAGCTGCCACCGCGTGCACTACAACTGGAAGCTCAACATGGAGAACGTGAAGGACTACAACCATGTCCCGTTCGTCCATCCAAAGACCTTCGGTCCGCTGATGACAGAGACGGACAGGACACCAGCCAATATCGAGCGCGCCGCCGATGTTCCTTCCGATGTCGAGCAACTCCTGAGCGCGCACGCTCCCACGCCGCTGCATCGCTTGAGCTTTGCGGCCAAGGGCGCGATCGTGCCGCAGGACAACTGGTTCCGGCGCCATTGCGAGCGCTACGGCGCGGACTCTGCCTACTACAACTGGTTCATCTATCCGAATGTGAATTTCTGCTGCGTGCGCGGCGACCACTTCCTGCTGCAGCAGTACGACCCCGTCGCTCCAGGGGAAACCGACTATCACCTGTGGGTCATGACCGCGCGCCGCAAAGACGCGCGTACCGATTTCACCGCCTTGCTGAGCAGCTTGATCAGGGCTGAGCGATTGGTGATCGCGGAAGACACGGCACTGCTGGAACGCATGCAGGCTGGGATCGGTCCGCATTCGTTACCCTTCACGCACGGCGACTACGAGACCGAGCTGGTGCGCCAGCACCTGTGGTACCGCGCCAACGTGCTGGAGCAAGCGGTATGAAGACGCTGGTGCTGATCGGCCAGGGCCATGCGCTGGAACAGGCGCAACGCACCGCGCAGGCCTGCGGCCTGGCCCACGTGGGCATCGCCCTGGAATCGCCTGACCGCTACAACTTCGACCTGGGGGTCCTGTATGCCAGCCACCCGCCCGCCGCGACCGACGTATTCGTTGCCATGGACGAACGCGCGATCAATCAGTCGCGACACAAGCTGCTCGCCGACGTGCGCCTGGCCGGCTACGGCAGCATCGACCTGATCTGGCCACAGGCGCACGTCGATACCGGCGTGCGCCTGCTCGGCAACGTGCATGTCGGCCCCGGCTGCAACCTGGCGGCCGGCAGCAGCATCGGCGCCGGCAGCTGGCTGGAACGCCAGGTGATCGTCGAACAGGACGTGCGCGTCGGCGTCTGCGTTACCCTGCATGCAGGCGTGCACCTCGGCCGCGGCACCCAGATCGGCCAGGGCAGCACCCTGGGCGGTGGCAGCATGACCCGCAGCGGTACCAGCATCGGCCGGCACAGCGAATGGCTGCTGCCCGGCACCGTGCCGGACGTACTGCCGGACCGCTGTTTCTACGACGCGCTGATGCCAGGCGGCGCCCGCATCCTGCGTTGACCGCCCTGCCGCGCGACGCCCCGCGGCACACATCACGATCGAGCTCCCGCTGCACCGCACCAACAGTGTGGCAGCGTACTGTTTGTCCGATTCAGCGCATACGACGCGCCACTACGCGAGACTGGGATGCCTGCACCCGGCCAACTATGCCGCTCTGCAACAGGGATTGGCTGAGGAAGGCGGCCGCACCACGCTGTACAACGCGGCAGTCGCCGACACCGCCGGCACCTTGGCGTGCGACGCACAAAGCATCATGGGACGCCGTCTCGACGGCAGCCGCACCGCGCGCGTGGATTGCTTGCGCCTGGACGACGTTGTCGAGCGCGGCACCTTGCTGAAGATGGACGTGGAAGGCGCCGAGCCGCAGGTACTGCGTGGCGCCACCGAGCCGATCGGGCGCTGCCGTCCGCACATGGTCATCACCTGCTACCACCACGCGTTCGATCTGCCGGACATCGTCGCCGAATTGGATCGGATCCTGCCGGATGCCAGGCTCCGCCTGCGCAAGTATTCTTGCTACTTCTACGACACCAAGCTCTACGTTGAATGACGCAGATACGCATCGGCGCGACGCATCTGCTCCGATCGCGCGACGGCGCCCTTACGGGTCTACCGCCGCGCCGTGCTACACCGTGATCGACTGAGTGCTATTGATCACCAACTCAATCCAAAGCAATCAGGATGTTGAAGGAATACCTTTTCAACCTCTATCAATTCACGTACCAGCGCATCGGATAGACGTACTTCGACTTCGAGACGACCTCGCCGGTGCCCAGCTTCATATCGGCCTCAGCGTACTCCCCCGAGGTATTGATGACGAAATGGGCCGAAAAGGGTGGATTGCTGGGCTCGCCGAACTGGCTGCCCATGCCGATATTCATCGCATAATCGTCGTGCCCGACACACACCAGGGCCTGCGAAGAATCCAGCTTCATGGAGGTGTTCGTGCAAAGAACGCCCCAGGTATGCTGGGTATTCTGATTTGGTGCCGTCACCAGGACCTTGAGATCCGCGCCATTGTCCACGGCCGTACGCAGCGTTTGCAACGAGCCTGCCGAAACATTCCCATTGGCGTCCGTCCCATACACCAAGGTCCACGCTTGCGAGGATCCTGCCGCCAGCGCGAGCGCAATGAACGCCAAAGCTTTACGCTTGATCATATTTCCCCCTGTGTTTTGAGATGAAGCAGCGCCAGCGTAACAAAGAAAAGTGACGGTGCGACGTCCGCCTCGCTATCGCGCCACCTCGCCTTGTGCCGTCAGGAATTCGACGCAGTTATGGGCAAGTGAGGCGACGGCCTGCATCCTCGTCTTCGGCGGCATGGCCAAGTAAGTCGCTGCAGAGAGCGATACGCAAATACTGCGCTGACCCTGCATCAAGCTTGCAAGGCCTATCGAAGGCAGTGCCCCGGGACAGCCACGTTCATGCCGCCCCTCTAGCCGCCTACAGAGGGCAGGCCACGCCCCGTCACCTTGGGCTTTATCGCAGCGCCCTTCCATCGGCACACATATTGCAGGACACAGAAATCGCTCTGCTCGACCGCGATGTCGCTCGCGGCCGAGCCCGGCATTTCCCCTTTCGACACGGTCCATCGTTCATGCCCCACCCGCCCCTGGTCAGCGTGGTCATGCCGGCCTACAAGCTGCGCTACTTCGAGCAGGCGCTCGACAGCGTGCTGGCCCAGACCTATCCGGCACTGGAACTGGTCATCTGCGACGACAACCCCACCGAGGCGATCGCCGAGGTGGTGAAGCGCCGCGCCGCCACCGCCCCGTTCCCGATCCGCTACCACCGCAATCCCAGCCGCCTGGGCGAACTCGGCAGCACCGCGCGCGGCATCGCCCTGGCCCAGGGCGAGTACGTGAAGTTCCTGCACGACGACGACGTGCTGGCGCCGGACTGCGTGGCCGCGCTGGTCGCGGCGATGCAGTCCGCGCCGGACATCCTGCTGGCCTCCTCGCGCCGGCAGCGCATCGACAGCGACGGTGCGCCGCTGGAGGACATTCCCGCCACCGCCTTCCCGTTCGCCGGCGACGTGCTGCTGGACGGGCCGGAGCTGCTGTCGTTCCTGGCCGACCACACCATCAACTTCGTCGGCGAGCCCAGCTGCGTGCTGTGCCGGCGCAGCGACCTGCTGGAGATCGGCGACGAACTGATGACGCTGGCCGGCAAGGTGATCAACTGGGTCGGCGACCTGGCGCTGTACGCCAAGCTGCTGCACCGCGGCCACCTGGCGCTGCTGGCGCGGCCGCTGACCCGCTTCCGGGTGTCGGAGGACCAGTACAGCCAGGTCGGCCGCGACCAGCCCGGCATCGGCGACCAGGGCCACGCCAACTTCCGCAACGGCGTGCGCGCGATGGGCTGGTACCGCGGCGATGGCGATGTCCGCCAGGTCACGGTGACGCCGCTGGGCGGCGGCCCGGGCGCGCCGGTGGACCTGCTGCAGGCGATCCAGGACGCCTACGCCCGCGTCCTAGTGCAAGGCGCATTGCGCGACTGGCAAGCGCGACGGCAGCTGACGCCGGCGCAGCGCGCGCTGCTCGACGCGCGCCTGGCCGCCCTGGGCGGCGCGCCGCGGCTGGCCGTGCTGGTCGACGCACGCGGTGCCGACCGCGCCGCGCTGGCGGCGACCCTGGACAGCCTGCTGCTGGAGGGCGCGCCGTTCGCGCAGCTGCAGGCGCTGGTGCTGGGCGATGCGCCGCTCGCCGCGTGGCCGGACCCGCGGGTGCAGATCCTGCCGCCGCTGCCGGCCGCGGCCGATGCGGCGGCGTTGCAGGCCGCGCTGGAGGCGGCGCCGGCCAGCGACTGGTGCCTGCGCGTGGCCGCCGGCAGCCGCTTCTGCGCCGGCGGCCTGCTGCGGCTGCTGCAGGAACTGGCGCAGCACCCGCAGTGCAACGCCCTGTATGCGGACGAATGGCTGGCCATGGACGCGGATCACCTGGCGCCGCTGCTGCGGCCCGACCCGGACCTGGACCTGCTGCTGGGCAATCCGCTGGCCATGGCCGGCCACTGGGTGTTCCGCCGCGCCGCGGTGCAGGCGCTGGACGGCTTCGACCCGGGCTACGACGGCGCCAGCGAACTGGAGCTGATCCTGCGGCTGTTCCTGCGCGAAGGCGGCGACGGCATCGCGCACCTGCCGGAACCGCTGCTGGTCGCCGCGCCGGGCAGCACCGAAGCAGGCAGCCAGGCGCGCCAGCGCGCGATCGCCGCGCACCTGCAGGCCCGCGGCTATCCGCAGGCCTCGGTCGAACCGCTGCCAAGCGGCCTGTTCCACATCGACTATGGCCACCCCGCACAGCCGCCGGTCTCGATCGTGCTGCTGGCGCAGGACAACCTGCCGGCGCTGCAGCGCGCGGTGGTCAGCCTGCTCGAACAGACCGCCTACCCGGCCTACGAGCTGCTGCTGGTGGACAACGCCAGCCAGGCACCGGAGATCACCGCGTGGATGCAGGCGGTGGCCGAGCTGGGCAACGGCCGCATCCGCGTGTTCGCGCTGGAACAGCGGGTCTGCCAGGCCGAGGCGCACAACCTCGCCGCCACCCAGGCGCAGGGCGACTACCTGCTGTTCCTGGACGCCGACAGCGCCGCGGTACAGGATCGCTGGCTGCACGCGCTGATGAACCATGCGCAGCGGCCGGAGGTCGGCATCGTCGGCGCCAAGGGCGTGTCCGCCGACGGCCGCATCACCCATGCCGGCCTGCTGCCGGGCCTGCTGGCCGGTGCCGGCCACGCCTTCGCCGGCGAAGCGATGGCGCAGCCCGGCTACATGGGCCGGCTGCAGGTGGCGCACCGCTACAGCGCGGTGTCGGCGCATTGCCTGCTGGTGCGGCGGGCGCTGTTCGAGCACCTGTCCGGATTCGACGCGGCCGGCTTCGCCGAGGGCGGCGCCGACGTGGACCTGTGCCTGCGCGCCGCGGCGGCCGGCGCCTGGACCGTGTGGACACCGCAGGCGCTGCTGCTGCAGCCGGCCCCGGCCACGCGCAGCGAGGCGGCCGACGAGGCCCTGCTGCAGCGCTGGCTGCCGGCGCTGGCCCAGGATCCGGCCTATTCGCCGAGCCTGGGCCTGGATCAGCCCGGCGGCTTCCAGCTGACCGAGTCCGAATTCTCCTGGCAGCCGCTGTCGTGGAAGCCACTGCCACGGGTGCTCGCGCATCCGGGCGACACCTTCGGCAGCGGCCAGTACCGGGTGATCCAGCCACTCCAGGCGCTGGCCGCGGCCGCGCAGATCGACGGCCTGTACTACGCACGCCTGCTCGACCCGGTGGAACTGCAGCGCATCGGCGCCGACGCGGTGGTGCTGCAACGCCGTGTCGGCGACGCGGAACTGGCGCGGATCGAGCGCATGCGCCGTTTCGGCACTGCGTTCATGGTCTACGAACTGGACGACTACCTGCCGAACCTGCCGTTGAAGAGCGCGCATCGCGAGCAGATGCCCAAGGACGTGCTGCGGTCCTTGCGCCGCGCGGCCGCGCTGGTGGACCGGGTCACCGTGTCCACGCCGGACCTGGCCGAGGCGCTGACCGGCCTGCATGGCGACATCCGCGTGGTGCGCAACCGGCTGGAGCCGCAGCTGTGGGGCGCGCTGACGGCACCGGCGGCGTCCGCCACGGCCAAGCCGCGGATCGGCTGGGCCGGCGGGCTCAGCCACACCGGCGACCTGGAGCTGATCGCCGACGTGGTGCAGACCCTGGCCGGCGAGGTGCACTGGGTGTTCATGGGCCTGTGCCCGGAGCGGCTGCGCCGGCACGTGCACGAGGTGCACGAAGGCGTGGACTTCGCCCGCTATCCGCAGGCGTTGGCCGCGCTCGGCCTGGACCTGGCGCTGGCGCCGCTGGAAGACAATCTGTTCAACCGCTGCAAGAGCAACCTGCGCCTGCTCGAGTACGGCGCCTGCGGCTATCCGGTGGTGGCCAGCGACCTGCCGCCCTACCGCGACGGCGGGCTGCCGGTCACCCTGGTCAAGAACCGCTTCCGCGACTGGGTCAACGCGATCCGCGCGCACCTGGCCGACGCGCCGGCGCGGACCGCGGCCGGCGCCGCCCTGCGCGCGGCGGTGCACCGCGACTGGCTGCTGCAGGGAGACAACCTGCAGGCATGGCGGGCGGCCTGGCTGCCCGACTGACCCGACCGATCCACCCGACGCTGCCACCGCCGCCGGGGGCTGCGCCGGCGTCGCCACGGCTGTGACGGCGCGCACGGCGTCAACCGCCCGACGCGCCAAGGACGGCCCACTACGCCGCCGGCATCGCCGGCGCCGGGAACCCGACACCGCCCGTCGGCCGCCCTGCCCGCGCGCCGGCGGCGGCGGTCGCGGCGCCTGAATCCGGTTTCGGCACGCTGCTTGCATTGCATACGGGCAAGCCATCCCCCGGCAGGGACTTCACCGTATGAGCGACTCCATCAGTTCCATCCTTTCGCAGATCCGCAGCTACCAGGGCCAGGTCGGCCAGGCGGCGCAGACGCGGGTGGGCGATGTCGGCCGCAGCAACGCGATCGAAGGCCTGGCCGGCAACCAAGGCGTGCAGGGCCCGAGCTTCACCGAGACCCTGCGCAACGCGATCGGCGGGGTCAACGAGGCCCAGCAGAAGTCCGGCGCGCTCGCCAAGGCCTTCGAACTGGGCGACCCCAGCGCCGACCTGGCCAAGGTGATGCTGGCCGCGCAACAGTCCCAGGTGGCGTTTCGCGCTACCGTGGAAGTCCGCAACCGACTCGTCCAGGCGTATCAGGACGTGATGAACATGCCGCTGTAAGGGTAGAAGACGATGGCGCTTGCGATCAGCAAAGACACATTCAACAGCGAGAAGGCGGGCGCCTGGTTCGACCGCCTGCAGAGCCTGCAGATCACCCGACGCATCGGCCTGATGGCGATGATCGCGGTGGCCGTGGCGGCCGGCCTGTTCGTGTTCTTCTGGTCGCAGAAGCCCGCCTACACCCCGCTGTACACCGGCCTGGACGAGAAAGGCACGGCCGAGGCCACCGACCTGCTGCGCACCGCGCAGATCCCGTTCAAGCTGGACCCGGCCACCGGCGCGATCACCGTGCCGGAGGACAAGCTGTACGACGCGCGGCTGAAGCTGGCCGGCGCCGGCCTGACCGACAACGGCAACATGGGCTTCGAGGTGATGGAGAAGGATCCCGGCTTCGGGGTCAGCCAGTTCGTGGAGAACGCGCGCTACCAGCACGCCCTGGAAACCGAGCTGGCGCGCACCATCGCCAGCCTGCGCCCGGTGCGCGAGGCGCGGGTGCACCTGGCCATTCCCAAGCCGAGCGCGTTCACTCGTCAGCGCGAGGCCGCCAGCGCCTCGGTGGTGCTGGAGCTGCGCGGCGGCACCACCCTGGAACGCAACCAGGTCGATGCGATCGTCAACATGGTCGCCTCCAGCATCCCCGACCTGGCGCCGGACCGCGTCACCGTGGTCGACCAGAGCGGGCGCATGCTGACCATCGCCGACCCCAACAGCGACGCCGCGCTCAACGCCGCCCAGTTCGACCAGGTGCGACGCCAGGAAAGCGCCTACAACCAGCGCATCCGCGAACTGCTGGAGCCGATGACCGGCCCGGGCCGGGTCAACCCGGAAGTGAACGTGGACATGGACTTCTCGGTGACCGAGGAAGCGCGCGAGCTGTACAACGGCGACCCGCCGAAGCTGCGCAGCGAGCAGGTCAGCGACAGCAGCACCAGCACCGCCGGCCCGCAGGGCGCGCCCGGCGCCACCAGCAACTCGCCGGGCAGCGCGCCGGGCCAGCCGGGCGCCACCGGCGCCCCGGCCGCCGCCGGTGCCACTGCCGGCACCCAGCAGGCCGCCGCCGCGACGCCGACCGAAAGCTCCAAGAGCGCCACCCGCAACTACGAGCTGGACCGCACCCTGCAGCACACCCGGCAGCCGCCCGGACGGATCAAGCGCGTCTCGGTGGCGGTGCTGGTCGACCACGTGATGCGGCCGGGCGCCAAGGGCAAGATGACCGAGCAGGCGCTGAGCGCCGCCGAGCTGACCCGCATCGAAGGCCTGGTCAAGCAGGCGGTCGGCTTCAACGCCGAACGCGGCGATACCGTCTCGGTGATGAACGCTCCGTTCGTCCGCCCGGCCCCGGAAGCGGCCGACAAGCCCGGTTGGTGGGAAGATCCGCGGGTGATGAACGGCCTGCGCCTGGTGCTGGGTGCGGCGGTGGTGCTGGCGCTGCTGTTCGGCGTGCTGCGCCCGGCGCTGCGCCAGATCGCCGGTCCCGCGCCGGCGGCGGCGGTCGGCCACGACCGCGACGGCAACGAGCCGCGCGACGCCAAGCTGTCGATGCTCGACGACGACACCTCGCTGCTGCCGTCGCTGGGCGAGGACACCGCCAGCCTCAGCGGCGGCGGCAACCCCGCCATCGCCCTGCCCGACGCCTACGAGGAACGCTTGCGCCAGGCCCGCGAAGCGGTCAAACAGGATTCCAAGCGCGTGGCGCAGGTCGTGAAGGGATGGGTCGCCAATGAAGCCTGATGCGAACGCAATGAATGGCACCCAGCGCGCCGCCGTGCTGCTGCTGTCGCTCGGCGAGACCGACGCGGCCGAGGTGCTCAAGCACATGGACCCCAAGGAGGTGCAGAAGATCGGCATCGCCATGGCCACGCTGAGCGGCATCTCGCGCGAGCAGGTCGAGAAGGTCATGGAGGAATTCAACGCCGAACTGGGCAGCAAGACCTCGCTCGGCGTGGGCGCCGACGACTACATCCGCAACGTGCTGGTGCAGGCGCTGGGCGCCGACAAGGCCGGCAGCCTGATCGACCGCATCCTGCTGGGCCGCAACACCACCGGCCTGGACACCCTGAAGTGGATGGACCCGCGCTCCATCGCCGACCTGGTGCGCAACGAGCATCCGCAGATCATCGCCATCGTGATGGCGCACCTGGACAGCGACCAGGCCGCCGAGGCGCTGAAGCTGCTGCCCGAGCGCACCCGCGCCGACGTGCTGATGCGCATCGCCACCCTCGACGGCATCCCGCCGCACGCGCTCAACGAGCTCAACGAGATCATGGAGCGGCAGTTCTCCGGCAACCAGAACCTGAAGTCGTCCAACGTCGGCGGGGTCAAGGTGGCGGCCAACATCCTCAACTTCCTGGACGGCGGCGCGGACCAGGGCGTGCTGTCGGCGATCAGCAAGATCGACGCCGACCTGGGCAGCCGTATCCAGGACCTGATGTTCGTGTTCGACAACCTGGTGGAGCTGGACGACCGCGGGCTGCAGACCATGCTGCGCGAAGTCAGCGGCGATCGCCTCGGCCTGGCCCTGCGCGGGGCCGACATCAAGGTGCGCGAAAAGATCACCAAGAACATGTCCCAGCGCGCCGCCGAGATCCTGCTCGAAGACATGGAGGCGCGCGGCCCGGTGCGCCTGTCCGACGTGGAGGCCGCGCAGAAGGAGATCCTGGCGATCGTGCGGCGCTTGGCCGATGAGGGCGTGATCAGCCTCGGCGGCAGCGGTGCGGAGGCCATGGTATGAACGGTAACGTGGTGCGCTGGCTGGCGCCGGAACTCGATGCCCCGCCCCCGCTGGCGGCGCTGCCGTACGAGGACGCCCTGCCGGACGAACCGGTGCTGCGTCCGCCGAGCCTGGAGGAGATCCAGGCGATCGAGGCCGCGGCCCAGCACGAAGGCTTCGAACGCGGCCACGCCGAGGGCCTGGCCCAGGGCCAGGCCGAGATCCGCCGCCTGACCGCGCAGATCGAAGGCATCCTGGACAACTTCTCGCGGCCGCTGGCGCGGCTGGAGAACGAAGTGGTCGGCGCGCTCGGCGAACTGGCGGTGCGCATCGCCGGCAGCCTGGTCGGCCGCGCCTACCAGGCCGACCCGGTGCTGCTGTCGGAACTGGTCGCCGAGGCGCTGGACGCGGTCGGCGGCGCGCGCCGCGACGTCGAGGTGCGCCTGCACCCGGACGACATCGCCGCGCTGACCCCGCTGCTGACGCTGATGGACCAGGGCATCCGGCTGGTGCCGGACCTGAGCCTGAGCCGCGGCGACCTGCGCGTGCACGCCGAATCGGTGCGCATCGACGGCACCCTCGAGGCGCGCCTGCGCGCGGCCCTGGAGACGGTGATGCGCAAGTCCGGAGCGGGCCTGTGAGCGCGCTGTCCGGCACCCACCCCGGCGACTGGCTGGATGCGCGCAACCTGCGCCTGGCCGGCCGCCTGGGCAAGCTCGATCTGGACGCGGCCGCCGGCCGCGGCCTGATCCGCGAGGGCATCCTGCGCCGCGCGGTCGGCCTGACCCTGGAAGCGGTCGGCTGCGAGGCGCCGATGGGCGCCACCTGCAAGGTCGAGGTCGACGGCGGCTGGGTCGACGCCGAAGTGGTCGGCTTCTCCGGCGACCGCACCTCGCTGATGCCCAGCGCCGAAACCCACGGCCTGCTGCCCAACGCGCGGGTGGTGCCGCTGCACCGCCGCGGCGGCGTGGAAGTGGGCGAAGGCCTGCTCGGCCGGGTCATCGACTCGGACGGCGTGCCGCTGGACGGCAAGGGCCCGATCCGCGCCGAAGGCTCGGTGGGCATGGCCGGCGTGTCGATCAACCCGCTGGCGCGCGAACCGATCACCACCCCGCTGGACGTGGGCGTGCGCGCGATCAACGCGCTGCTGCCGATCGGCCGCGGCCAGCGCGTGGGCCTGTTCGCCGGCTCCGGCGTCGGCAAGTCCACCCTGCTGGGCATGATGACCCGCTACACCGCCGCCGACGTGATCGTGGTCGGGCTGATCGGCGAACGTGGCCGCGAAGTGCGCGATTTCGTCGAGACCACCCTGGGCGAGGAAGGCCTGCGCCGCGCCGTGGTGGTCGCCGCCCCGGCCGACCGCCCGCCGCTGGCGCGCCTGCACGGCGCCTACCGCGCCACCGCCATCGCCGAATGGTTCCGCGACCAGGGCCTGAACGTGCTGCTGCTGATGGACTCGCTGACCCGCTTCGCCCAGGCCCAGCGCGAGATCGGCCTGTCGGTCGGCGAGCCGCCGACCACCCGCGGCTATCCGCCGTCGGTGTTCGCCAAGCTGCCGGCGCTGGTCGAGCGTGCCGGCAACGGCGCCAAGGGCCGCGGCTCGATCACCGCCTTCTACACCGTGCTCACCGAGGGCGACGATCCGCAGGACCCGATCGCCGATGCCGCCCGCGCCATCCTCGACGGCCACATCCTGCTGTCGCGGCGCGTCGCCGACAGCGGCCTGTACCCGGCCATCGACGTCGAGTCCTCGGTCAGCCGCGTGGTCCAGGACATCGCCGACGAACCGTGGCGGCTGCGCATCCGCGCGCTGAAGCGGCTGGTGGCGGCGTACTCGGCCAACCGCGACCTGATCACCATCGGCGCCTACCAGCGCGGCAACGATCCGGCCGTGGACGAAGCGCTGGAGCGCTGGCCGGAGATCATGGAGTTCCTCGGACAGGACGTCGCCAAAGCCGCAGATCTGCCCCATAGCCAGGCCGCCCTGAAGCGCCTGGTCGACCGCGAGAACTAAGCCATGATGCAATCGCAACGTCTCGATCCCCTGCTCCGCCGCGCCCAGCAGCACGAAGACGAGGTCGCGCGCGATCTCGCCGAGCGCCAGCGCGCCCTGGCCACCCACGAGTCGCGGCTGGAGGAACTGCGCCGCTACGCCGAGGAGTACGCCAACAGCCAGATGGCCGCGACCAGCCTGGCGCAGTTGGCCAACCGCCGTGCGTTCCTGGACCGGCTGGAGAGCGCGGTGCAGCAGCAGTGCCAGACCGTGGACCGCAACCGCGAGAAGGTGGAGATGGAGCGCAGCCGGCTACTGCTGGCCAGCCGCGACAAGCAGGTGCTGGAACAGCTCGCGGCCAGCTACCGCGCACAGGAACGCAAGGTCGACGACCGCCGCAGCCAGCGCGAGATGGACGACCTCGGCGCACGCCGCGCGCGCCTGGCGGCCACCGCCGACGAACACGATGACGGAGATGGACGATGAACAACGCGCTTTCCGCGCTGGCCGGCAGCGGCCGCGCCAGCCAGATCGGCGGCGGCAACGACGCCCAGGGCACTGACCGCACCGGCGGCAAGGACTTCGCCAAGTTGCTTGGTGGCGGTGGCGGCAGCGGCTCGGCACGCACCACCGCGCCCAAGCCTGCCGCCCGCGAGACGCCCAAGCCGGCGCAGGCCGCCGGCAAGGACCAGGCGGACAAGCGTCCGGCCGCCGCGGACGACACCGCCAGCGATCCGGCGCGCACCGCCCAGGCCGGCGACAAGGTCGCCCAGGACACCGAGAAGAGCAGCACCGAGACCAAGGCGGCCGGCAAGGACAAGGGCAAGAGCGACGACAAGCGCGACGACGCCAAGCCCGACGAGAGCGCCTGGCCGCCGGCCGGGCTGGCCGGCATCGGCCTGGGCCTGCTGCCGGCGATCGGCGCGGCCGTGCTGCCGGCGGCCACCGCGACCCCGCTGGGTGCGGCGGCCGGGCTGGCGGTCGGCGTCGCCGGCGCCGTGGCCAACGGCGCCGCGGCCCTGCTCGGCGGCGGCGACGCGCTGGCGCAGACCGCGGCCGGCGCCACCGATCCGAACGCCGCCACCGCCGCCACCGCCGCCGGTACCGCCCCAGCCTCGGCGGCCGGCGGCTTCGGCGCGATGCTGTCGACGCAGGCCGGGTCGGCCGGCAAGGCCGGCGGCGCCGAGACCGCGGCCCCGCTGGCGGCGCTGGCCGCCGTCGCCGCCGCGGCTGGCGGCAAGAGCGGCGAGAGTGGCGACGCCGCCCCCGCCGCCGACCCCAGCGCGATTGTGCCGACCGCGGCGGCGGCCCCGCTGCACGCCGCGGCGCGGCTGGCCGATCCGCAGCCGTTCAGCGGCTCGCCGACGCCGACCCCGAACCTGCACGGCAACCAGTTCGACGAGGAACTGGGCGCGCGCATCAGCTGGCTGGCCGACCAGAAGATCGGCCACGCCCACATCAAGCTGAATCCGGCCGAGCTCGGCCCGGTCGAGGTGCGCCTGCACATGACCGGCGACCAGGTCAACGCCAGCTTCATCAGCGCCCAGGCCGACGTGCGCCAGGCGCTGGAAAACAGCCTGCCGCGCCTGCGCGACATGCTCGGCCAGCACGGCTTCCAGCTCGGCCAGGCCGACGTCGGCCAGCAGCCGCCGCAGCAACAGCAGGCCAATGCGCAGAGCACGCCGCAGGGCGGCAGCCGCAGCGGCACCGAGCTGGCCGACGACCTGTCCGGCAGCGTCGGGATTCCGGCGATGGTGCTGCGCCAGCGCGGCCTGCTCGACGCCTACGCCTGATCCTGGCGGCGGCGGCGCCACCGCGGCCGGGCGATTCGCCCTGTGGAAGAGGCTCCAGCCCCGACGCGCCATCCCCGAAAGCGTCGGGGCCGACGCCCCGCCGCCCCTCCCAGCCCCTTCTCCCGCAACGGTCTTGGCCCGCGCCCGCACGGCGCGCCCCCCCCGTCAAACACCCGGCGCGCCAGCCGCCCGGTTTCGGCACGGCGATTGCATCCCTAGGGGCAGACCCCCTCCAGGAGCCCGCTCTGTGTCAGCCGCCGACAAATCCAAGAAAGACGCCAAAGATGCCCCGGAAGGCGGCAAGTCCAAGAAGACGCTGCTGATCATCGTCGTCGCGGCGGTGCTGGTGCTCGGCGGCGGCGGTGCCGGCGCGTTCTTTTTCCTGAAGAAGCCCGAGGGCGGCCACGCCAAGGCCGAAGAGAAGACCGCCGAGATTCCCAAACCGGCGCAGTACTTCGCGATGGACCCGGCGTTCGTGGTCAACCTCAATGGCGGCGCCGAGGACGGCCCGCACTACCTGCAGCTGGAAGTGCAGCTGATGACCCGCGACCCGGAAGAACTGAAGCTGATCACCGAGAACGCCCCGGCGATCCGCGCGCACCTGCTGATGCTGTTCTCGCAGGTGCAGGCGCCGGACATCGCCGACATCGCCGGGCGCAAGAAGCTGCAGGCCGCGGCGCTGGCCGACGCGCAGAAGCTGATGACCGCCGAGACCGGCAAGAAGTGCGTGGAAGAACTGCTGTTCACCAGCTTCGTCACCCAGTAAGGCGCTGCCGCGATGACCGACCTGCTTTCCCAAGACGAGATCGACGCCCTGCTGCATGGCGTCGACGCCGGCGTGGTGGACACCGAGCCGCCGCCGGCCGAGCCGGGCGAAGCGCGCAGCTACGACTTCTCCAGCCAGGACCGGATCATCCGTGGGCGCATGCCGACCCTGGAGATGGTCAACGAGCGCTTCGCGCGGCTGTGGCGGATCGGCCTGTTCAACCTGATCCGGCGCTCGGCCGACCTGTCGGTGCGCGGCATCGACCTGATCAAGTTCAACGACTACATGCACTCGCTGTACGTGCCGAGCAACCTGAACCTGATCAAGTTCAAGCCGCTGCGCGGCACCGGCCTGATCGTGTTCGAGCCGACCCTGGTGTTCACCGTGGTCGACAACTTCTTCGGCGGCGACGGCCGCTACCCCACCCGCATCGAGGGTCGCGAGTTCACCCCGACCGAGATGCGGGTGATCCAGCTGATGCTCAAGCAGACCTTCGCCGACCTGGCCGAGGCCTGGGCGCCGGTGATGGAAGTGGACTTCGAGTACCTCAATTCCGAGGTCAACCCGCACTTCGCCAACATCGTCACCCCGCGCGAGTACGTGGTGGTCAGCCGCTTCCACGTGGAGCTGGAAGGCGGCGGCGGCGAGATCCACGTGACCCTGCCGTATTCGATGCTCGAGCCGATCCGCGAACTGCTCGACGCCGGCATCCAGAGCGACCGCGTGGACCGCGACGAGAGCTGGAACATCATGCTGCGCGAGCAGTTGTTCGGCTCGGAGGTCACCATTTCCAGCGTGCTGGCGCAGAAGCAGATGAGCCTGCGCGAGCTGACCCGGCTGAAGATCGGCGACGTGCTCCCGATCGACCTGCCCAAGCAGGTGCCGCTGTGCGTGGAGAACATCCCGGTGTTCACCGGCGAGTTCGGCATTTCGCACGGCCAGAACGCGGTGAAGATCACCGCCACCCATCCCCCCGGCGCGCCGCGCCGCCGCCCCGCTCCACAGGAAGACCAGCCATGACCCAGACCGATCCCACCCAGCCGGCGCCGGCCCAGTTCGACAGCCTGCAGCCGGAGGCCATGGCCGAGTCCAACGATCTGAACCTGGACGTGATCCTAGACGTGCCGATCACGCTGTCGCTGGAAGTCGGCCGCAGCCGCATTCCGATCCGCAACCTGCTGCAGCTCAACCAGGGCTCGGTGGTGGAACTGGAACGCGGCGCCGGCGAGCCGCTGGACGTGTACGTCAACGGCACCCTGATCGCGCACGGCGAAGTGGTGACCATCAACGACCGCTTCGGCGTGCGCCTGACCGACGTGGTCAGCCCCAGCGAGCGCATCCGGAGATTGCGGTGAGCCTGCTGCTCGCCGTCGCCACGCAGACCGCCAAGCACGGCGCGGGCGTCGGCAACGCGGCGCCGTCGGCGCCCAGCCTGCTCGGTGCGGTGTTCGCCCTGCTGCTGGTACTGGGCCTGATCCTGGCCATGGCCTGGGTGCTCAAGCGCCTGCCCGGCAGCGGCTTCCGCCCGGCGCAGGGCCTGCGCGTGGTCGCCAGCCTGGCGGTCGGCGCCAAGGAGCGGGTGGTGGTGGTCGAGGTCAACGGCGAACAGTTGCTGCTCGGCGTGTCGCCCGGCGGGGTACGCACCTTGCATCAGCTGCCCGCGCCGCTGCCGCAGGCGCCCGCGCCGACCCTGCCCGCGATCAAGCCGTTCAAGCAGCTTCCCGATTTCGCCCAGCTTCTGGCGCAGAAGCTGCGCAAGGACAAATGACATGCCGTTTTTCTGGAACCGCAACGCCCGCCGCCTGCGCCTGCTGCTGATCCTGCTGGCGCTGAGCCTGCTGCCCGCGTTCGCCTGGGCGCAGGCCGCCGCGGCACCGGCCGCCACGCCGACCGCGCAGAACCCGCAGAACGCCGCGCCCACCCTGCCCTCGCTGCCGCAGGTCAACGTCGGCAAGATCGGCGCGCAGCCGGTGAGCCTGCCGCTGCAGACGCTGCTGCTGATGACGGCCATCACCCTGCTGCCGTCGATGCTGCTGGTGCTGACCGCCTTCACCCGCATCACCATCGTGCTCGGCCTGCTGCGGCAGGCGCTGGGCACCGGCCAGACGCCGTCCAACCAGGTGTTGATGGGCCTGGCGCTGTTCCTGACCGCGCTGGTGATGATGCCGGTGTGGGAAAAGGCCTGGGGCCAGGGCATGAGCCCGTATCTCAACGGCCAGATCGATTTCCAGACCGCGTGGACGCTGACCACGCAGCCACTGCGCGCGTTCATGCTGGCGCAGGTGCGCGAGACCGACCTGATGACCTTCGCCGGCATGGCCGGCAACGGCACCTACAGCGGCCCGGACGCGGTGCCGTTCCAGGTACTGGTGGCCTCGTTCGTCACCAGCGAGCTGAAGACGGCGTTCGAGATCGGCTTTCTGATCTTCATTCCGTTCGTGATCATCGATCTGGTGGTCGCCAGCGTGCTGATGTCGATGGGCATGATGATGATGTCGCCGATGCTGATCTCGGCGCCGTTCAAGATCCTGCTGTTCGTGCTGGTCGATGGCTGGGTGCTGACGGTCGGCACGCTGGCCGCCAGTTTCAACGGGGTCTGAGGCGATGAGTCCGGAACTGGCGTTGACCGAGCTGCGTGGCGGGCTGATCACGGTGTTGTGGGTGGCCGGGCCGTTGTTGCTGGCGATGCTGGCGGTGGGTGTGGTGATCGGTGTGTTCCAGGCGGCGACGCAGCTCAATGAGCCGACGATCGCGTTCATCGCGAAGGTGGTGGCGTTGACGGCGATGTTGTTCGCGACGGGCAGCATGCTGCTGGCGCACCTGGTGGAGTACACGACGATGCTGTTTCAGCGTATTCCGCATTTGATTGGGTAGCGGGGATGGCTGCGCCTGCTGCCCTGATCGCTCCCTGTGTAGTGGATGCCTCTTCTGCTCGCTTTTCTAGGTTTGGAGAGCAACAGCTAGAGCTTTCGCCTGGCGGCGAGTTACTTTTCTTTGCTTGTGCAAAGAAAAGTAACCAAAAGAAAGCACACCCCGCCGCAGCGCCCGCTACGCGGGTCCGCTCCGCTGACGGGATTTTCGGACGGGGCTTGTCTGCTTCGCAGCCAAGTCCGGGGCAGTCGCCTCGCGGCGCCTGCCCGCCCGCCGGGGCGAAGCAGTGCTTCGCCTTTTCCCGGCGAGCCCTGCCCCGGCCGAAAACGGCGCACGTCCCTGTGCGCCGCCCCCCTGCGGGGGGTTTGACCCGCCAGCTCCGCCGCTGCGGAGGGGACCCGGTGGATCAAGAGCGAAGCAACAGCAACGGCAAAAACGAACGCTACTGCCACAGCCGCTTTGGCTTTGGTTTCATTGCCGGTCGTGCTGTGTTCGTTGTTGTTCGGGGGTTCGCCGGTCTGTCTTCGGCTGCAGGTCGCTCGCGTTGCGCAGTCGAGACTGGCCGTTCCTTCGTGATGTCTGCCGGGGTCTTAGGCTGATGGATGCCGCCACGCAAATGGTCGTCGATGGGTCGCGGGCGTTCGCGATGGTCGGGGCGATTCTGTGGACCATGCTGCGGATCGGGGCGATGCTGACAGTGATGCCGATGGTGGGGACCAAGGCGGTGCCGGGGCGGGTGCGGGTGATCCTGGCCGGGACGCTGGCGATGGCGCTGGCGCCGTTGCTGCCGCCGGTGCCGGACTGGGATGGGTTCAATGCCGCGGTGGTGCTCAGCGTGGCGCGGGAGTTGGCGGTGGGGGCCAGCATGGGCTTCATGCTGCGGCTGATCTTCGAGGCCGGAGCGATGGCCGGGGAACTGGTCTCGCAGAGCACCGGCCTGGGGTTCGCGCAGATGGCCGATCCGTTGCGCGGGGTCAATTCCCCGGTGATCGGCCAGTGGTTCTATCTGGCCTTCGGGATGATGTTCTTCACCGCCAACGGGCATCTGGCGGTGGTGTCGCTGCTGGTGGACAGCTACAAGGCGCTGCCGATCGGTACCGCCCTGCCCGATGCGCAGGCCATGGCCTCGGTGGCGCCGAACTTCTTCATGAGCATCATGCGCGGCGCGGTGACGCTGGCGCTGCCGGTGATGGTGGCGATGATGGCGGTGAACCTGGCCTTCGGCGCGCTCGCCAAGGCCGCGCCGTCGCTGAACCCGATCCAGCTCGGCCTGCCGGTGGCGGTGGTGCTGGGCCTTGCGCTGCTGGCGGTGCTGGTCGGCGAGATGGGGCCGCCGGTGCAGCGCCTGTTCGACGCCGCCTTCGACGCCGCGCGCGCGCTCACCGCATAGCCGGCGCTCAAGCTAAGCTGCGACGCGGCCGATACCGGCAGCATGCCATCGGTGTGACGCCAGGATGAGCGCCGGCGACGCCGGCCGTTCTTACACTGCCGATCGCCGCTGTCCGTCCCTTCCTTCGCCGTCCGCGCACGCCATGCCCCATCGCCCGCCAGCGCCCGCTCGTGCCTGCCATCGCCGTGCCCCACGGCGGCGTCGCGGCGGCTGAGCGGCGCATGCGTACGTTGCGGGGTCGATGCCTGCGCTGGCCACTGTGGCTGCTGCTGTCGGCCCTGACCTGCAGCGGGGCCGCGCAGGCCCAGGTGATTCCGTTGCGGCACTACGCGCAGGACCAGGGCCTGCTCGGCCTCGCCGACACCTGCCTGCTGCAGCGTCGCGACGGCAGCCTGCTGGTGTGCAGCGAAAGCGGCCTGTACGCGTTCAACGGCGATCAGTTCCAGCAGTTGCCGCTGGAGGGCCGCGGCGGCCACTACATCTCCGACGCGGCCGAGGATGCCGCGCAGCGCCTGTGGGTGGCGACCTTCGATGCGATCTACGTCGGCGACGGTGCTCCGGCACGGTGGATTCCGCTTGAGCACACCAGCCTGCCTTCGCAGCGCCGGCTGAACCGCCCGCGCCTGGCCACGCCGGCCTGGGGCACGGTGGTGCTCGACGAGCACCGGGTCCTGCGCGCGGTGCGCAAGGCCGACGGAAAGGGATGGCAACTGCAGCCCCTGTTCGATGCGGCGACGCTGGCGCGGCAGCCGGAACTGGCCGATGTCCACGACCTGTTCGTGGCCGACGACACCCTGTGGCTGGGCTGCGCCAAGGCCTTGTGCCGGGTCGATGCCGATGGCCGCGCCACCCGCTACGACCAGGCCGATGGCCTGCCGCCCGAGTTGTGGCGCAATGCGGTCCACGACAACGACGGCACCCTGTGGGTCGTCGGCAACCGCACGGTGATGCGGCGACCGGCCGGCACGACGCGCTTCCAGGACCAGACCCCGCCGGGCCTGGACGGACCGGCCCTAGTGACCTTGCGCACGCCGATCCTGCTCGACCCGCAGGGCCGCGTGCTGGTGCGCACCAACCAGGGCCTGGCGCGCTGGGAGCACGGCCGCTGGCGCAGCTTCGACGGCCGCCACGGCCTGCCCGAGGGCAACATCGTCGCGATGCACTTCGATCAGGCCGGCGACCTGTGGCTGAGCATGGACGGCGAAGGCGTGCTGCGCTGGAACGGCTATGGCTGGATCGAGAACTGGGACGTGTCGCAGGGCATCAGCCGGGCGCCGACCTGGAGCATCCAGCGCACCCAGCGCGGCGACCTGCTGGTCGGCAACGAGGGCGGCGTCGATCGGCTGCGCGAGGACGGCCGCTTCGAGCGCTGGGCCAGCGACAACGGCACCCAGATGATCGGCTTGCAACGCGCCGCGGACGGCACGCTGTGGAGCATCGGGTCGGTCGGCATGCTGCGCCGCTACGACGCGCAGGGCCGGCTGCTGCGCGCCTACCCGCCGCTGGACGGCATCGCCAAGCAGTTGTTCGTGGATGCGCGCGGCCGGGTCTGGATCCTGACCAACCGCGGCGTCTACCTGCTGGCGCAGGCCGACGCCGACGCGGTGCCGGAGCCGGTGCGGGCGCTGCCGGGCGGCGAGTATTCGGACATCCAGCAGCGCCACGACGGCAGCGTGCTGGTGGTGGGCATGACCGGCGTGTTCCGCCTGCGCGGCGAGACCTGGACGCCGATCCGGCTGACGCTGGACGGCGCGCCGGCGCAGCCGGTGCTCAGCAAGCTGCTGGTCCTGGACGACGGCCAGGCCTGGGCCAGCCTGTACGGCCCTGGCGTCTGGCAAGGCCGGCTCGATGGCGACACCCTGCACCTGCAGCCGGCCGATGCGCAATTGAGCGACCTGCAGCTCTACAGCCTGCGCCGCACCCGCAACGGCTGGATCTGGATCTGCCACAACCAGGGTGTGGACGTGTACGACGGACGCGCCTGGTCGCGGCTGACCCAGGCGCAGGGCCTGCTCTGGAACGACATGTCCGAATCGGCTTTCCTGGAGGACAACGACGGCTCGGTGTGGCTCGGCAGCAGCCGCGGCGTCACCCACCTGCTGGACCCGGCGCGGCTGTTTCCGACGCAGGCGCCGCGGCTGGCGCTGCAGGAGTTCAGCCGCGGCGGCGTGCCCATCGCCGCGGGCGCGCGCCTGCGCTGGAGCGAAGATCCGTTGCACATCGCGGTCGGGGCCCCGGACCTGTACGACGAACGCAACCGCATCAGCTTCCGCTACCGCTTCGAGGGCGCGCATACCCGCTGGCTGCACACGCCCAATTTCGAGTTCGAGCAACCGCCGCTGGCGCCGGGCAGCTACGTGCTGGAGATCCAGTTGCTGGATGCCTACCGGCGCCGCGCCTCGGCCCCGCTGCGGGTGGCGTTCTCGGTGGCGCCGGTGTGGTGGCGCAGCCAGCCGATGCTGGCGCTGTACCTGCTGCTCGGCGGCGGCCTGGCGGTGGCGCTGCTGCATTGGCGCGAACGTCGCCTGTACCAGCGCCAGCGCGAACTGGCCGATCTGGTGGCGCGGCGCACCGAGGAACTGGAGCACGACAAGCGCGAACTGGAGATCGCCCGCGCCGCACTGGCGGTGAAGGCCTCGCACGACGCCCTCACCGGCCTGCTCAACCGCGCCGGCATCCTCGAGGCGCTGGCGGCGCAGATGCGCCGCTGCGGGGCGGACCAGATCCCGCTGGCGGTGGCGATGATCGACCTGGACCACTTCAAGCGGATCAACGACGAACACGGCCATCTGGTCGGCGATGCGGTGCTGATCGAGGTGGCGCGGCGCCTGAATGCCAACCTGCGCGACGCCGACCTGGTCGGCCGCTACGGCGGCGAGGAGCTGCTGGCGGTGCTGCCGGGGTTGCCGCCGAGCTGCGGCGATCGGCTGCAGGCCCTGCGCGCCACCATCGCCGGCCAGCCGCTGCGCATCGGCGAGCGGCAGCTGGCGATCACCGCCTCGATCGGCGTGGCCTGGTACCAGCCCGGCGAGCCGCTGCAGCACCTGCTGGCGCGGGCCGACGCGGCGCTGTACCAGGCCAAGCACCTGGGCCGCGACCGGGTGGAGCTGCAGCCGGCCTAGCCGCCGCCGCGGTCGGAGGCGCCCCCCGGCAGCGCCGGGGCAAGCGCGGCACGGACCGGCACGGTCCTTGCAGCGCGTAGGGTCGATCCTGGCCGAGCGCATCCCCCGATGTCCGAGAGCGAAGAAGGCGCAGAGCGCACAGAACAGCCCACAGACAAACGCCTGCGCGAAGCCCGCGAACAGGGCAATGTCCCGCATTCGCGCGAGCTGGCGACAGCCGCGGTGTTCAGCGCCGGCGTCTTCGCCCTGATGGGCCTGTCCACCTCGCTGACCGCCGGCGCCGTGGCCTGGCTGAAGCAGGCGCTGCGCCCGGACCTGTCGATGCGCCAGCATCCGGAGGCCATGTTCGGCCATTTCGGCGACCTGCTGCTGAACCTGCTCTGGGTGGTGCTGCCGCTGGTCGGCATCTGCCTGGCGGCCAGCTTTGCCGCACCGGTGCTGATGGGCACCCTGCGCTTCTCCGGCCAGGCGCTGATCCCCAAGTTCGACCGTCTCAATCCGATGGCCGGGCTGAGCAGGATGTACGGTGCCGAGGCCCTGGCCGAACTGCTGAAGTCGATCCTGCGCATGGGCTTCGTCGGCGGCGCCGCGGTGCTGTGCCTGTGGGGGAGCGTCGACTTCCTGCGCGGCTTGCTGCTGCAGCCGCTGGAGCAGGCGATCGGCCACGGCCTGGGCTTCACCCTGCGGCTGCTGCTGTACACCGCCGGCGCGCTGGCGCTGCTGGCCGCGATCGACGCGCCCTATCAGAAGTGGAATTACATCCGCAAGTTGAAGATGACCCGGGAGGAAGTGCGCCGGGAAATGAAGGAAAGCGACGGCAGCCCCGAGGTCAAGGGCCGCATCCGCCAGATGCAGATGCAGATGTCGCAGCGGCGGATGATGGAAGCGGTGCCCAAGGCCGACGTGGTGGTGGTCAACCCCACCCACTACGCGGTGGCGCTGAAGTACGAGAGCGGGCGCATGCGCGCGCCCACCGTGGTCGCCAAGGGCGTGGACGAGATCGCCTTCCGCATCCGCGAGGTCGGCGAGCAGCACCGGGTGGCGGTGATCTCGGCGCCGCCTTTGGCACGCGCCTTGTATAGGGAAGGCCAACTCGGCAAGGAAATTCCCGTGAGACTGTATTCGGCGGTGGCGCAGGTCCTCTCGTACGTCTACCAGCTGCGCGCCTGGCGCAGCGGGCCGATGCCGCCGTTGCCGCCGCTGGAGGTGGATGAATTCGCCCCGGGGAGCCAGCCATGAGCCAGCCGGCCGCGCAGATGAACACGCGCAAAGTGATGGACATGATCAAGCACGGGCTGGGCGCCCCGGTGATCGTGCTGCTGATGCTGGCGATGGTGGTGGTGCCGCTGGCCGCCCCGGTGCTGGACGCTCTGTTCACCTTCAACATCGCCATCTCGCTGATGGTGCTGCTGGCGGTGGTGTACGTGAAGCGGCCGCTGGAGTTCAGCATCTTCCCGATCGTGCTGCTGATGACCACGATGCTGCGCCTGGCGCTGAACGTGGCCTCCACCCGCGTGATCCTGATCAACGGCCAGGACGGCCACGGCGCCGCCGGCAAGGTCATCGAGGCCTTCGGCGAATTCGTGATCGGCGGCAACTACGCGGTCGGCATCGTCGTGTTCGCGATCCTGACCATCATCAACTTCGTGGTCATCACCAAGGGCGCCGGGCGCGTGTCGGAAGTGACCGCGCGCTTCATCCTCGACGCCATGCCCGGCAAGCAGATGGCGATCGACGCCGACCTCAACGCCGGCCTGCTGACCCGCGAGGAAGCCAAGGCCCGCCGCGAGGAAGTGCGCGAGGAAGCGGACTTCTACGGCTCGATGGACGGCGCCAGCAAGTTCATCCGCGGCGACGCCATCGCCGGCATCCTGATCCTGTTCATCAACCTGATCGGCGGCATGGCGGTCGGCGTGCTACAACACGGCATGCCGTTCGCTCAGGCGGCCTCCACCTACACCCTGCTGTCGATCGGCGACGGCCTGGTCGCGCAGTTGCCGGCGCTGCTGGTGTCCTCGGCGGTGGCGATGCTGGTCACCCGCGCCTCGCGCTCGCAGGACATGGGCGCCTCGATGATGGGCCAGGTGTTCGGCCAGCATAAGGCGCTGGCGGTGGCCGCGGCGATCATGGGCCTGGTCGGCCTGATCCCGGGCATGCCCAACGTCGCTTTCTTGACGCTGGCGCTGATCCTGGGCCTACTGGCCTGGAAGATGTGGAAGCGCAGCCTGCAGCCGCCGCCGGCCGCCGCCGAAGCGGCGCCACAGGCCGCAGCCGCGGCCCAGGCCAACGCCGAACTGGGCTGGGACGAACTGCGCCCGATCGACCCGCTGGGCCTGGAAGTCGGCTACCGGCTGATCCCGCTGGTGGACAAGGCCCAGGGCGGCGAGCTGATGGCGCGGATCAAGGGCGTGCGCCGCAAGCTGACCCAGGACATCGGCTTCCTGGTGCCGCCGGTGCATATCCGCGACAACCTGGAACTGCCGGCCAACGCCTACCGCCTGCTGGTGCACGGAGTCCCCGTGGCCACCGCCGACATCCATCCGGACCGCGAACTGGCGCTGGACCCGGGCGGCGCCCTCGGCAAGATCGACGGCATTCCCGGCAAGGACCCGGCATTCGGCCTGGACGCGATCTGGATCCAGCCGCACCTGCGCGCCCAGGCCGAGACCATGGGCTACACCGTGGTCGACCCGGCCACGGTGATCGCCACCCACCTCTCGCACCTGATCCGCGAGCACGCCCCGGAACTGCTCGGCCACGAGGAAGTGCAGCAGCTGCTGGCCACCCTGGCCAAGAGCGCCCCCAAGCTGGTCGAGGACCTCACCCCCAAGGCGCTGCCGCTGTCGGTGGTGGTGCGCGTGCTGCAGAACCTGCTGATCGAGAAGATCCCGGTGCGGCAGCTGCGCAAGATCGTCGAAGCCCTGGTCGAACACGCCCCGCAGAGTCAGGAACCCGGCGCGCTCACCGCCGCGGTGCGCAACGCCCTGGGCCGTTTCATCGTCCAGGAGATCGCCGGCATGGCCCCGGAACTGCCGGTGTTCACCCTGGCCCCGCAATTGGAACGTGTCTTGCAAGACTCCACCCAGGGCAACGGCGCGGCGCTGGAACCCGGACTGGCCGAACGCTTGCACCAAAGTCTGGCGGACTGCGTGAGCAAGCAGGAAGCGCGCAACGAACCGGCCGTGGTGCTGGTGCCGGCGCAGGTCCGCGCCGCCCTCGCCCGCCTGGTCCGCCACAGCGTCCCCGCGCTGTCGGTCCTGTCCTACAGCGAAGTGCCGGAAGACAAGCGGCTGAAGCTGGTGGGCACGATCAGTTGAGATGACGGGAATCGGGAACAGGGAATGGGGAATCGTCCCCCTGTCCCGGAAGCGGAGAGAGCAATGAACACGATCACCACAACCCAGACACGGCACCGCGGCCCGCCACGTATCGGCACCGGCAGCGCGTCCATTCCCCATTCCCCGTTCTCCATTCCCGGCTTCCACCCATGAAGATCAAACGCTTTGTCGCCCCCGACATGCGCACCGCCTTCCGGATGGTGCGCGACGAGCACGGGCCGGATGCGGTGATCCTGTCCAACCGGCGCACCGACGAGGGCATCGAGATCGTCGCCGCCAGCAACTACGACGAAGCCCTGGTGCAGCGGGCGCTGGATGCGGTGCGCCCGGACGAGGCGCCGCGCGCCGCCGCGGCGGCGCAGGCCCCGGCCGCGGCCGCCCCGCGTGCCGCACGCGGCGACAGCGCCGCGGCCAGCCCGGCGATGGCGATGATGGCCGCGATCAGCGAACGCCGCGGCAATGCCGCGCCCGCCGCCGCCGCACGGCCGCTGACCCAGCCGGCGGCGCTGGCCGCCTCGGCCATGCCGGGCGCGGCCGCCCCGGCCGCCGCCGCGCGCCAGCCCGCGCCGGCCAAGGCTGCGGCTGCGGCTGCGGCTGCGGCTGCAGCTGCGGCGGTGGCGCCAGCGCCGGCCCGTGCCGAGTTCAGCATTCCCGAGGACGTGTTCCGCAACGCCCCGATCAGCGTACCCCTGCCCAGCCCGTTCGCCGCCACCCCGGCGCCGGCCGCCGAGGCCGCGCCGGCCTGGCGCGACGACGTCGCCGCGGTGGCGCTGACCCCGGTAAGCGCCCCGGCCGCGCCGATCGCGCCGGCGCCGGCCGCTGCCGGAATCCCGGCGGCCGCGGCACTGGCGGCGGTGCCGACCTTCCCCGCCCCGCAGAACGACGAACAATTGACGCAGCTGCGCGACGAACTGGCGCTGATGCGGCAGATGATCGAGCGCGAGATGAACCGCCTCACCGACGAGCGCCTGCGCGGCTCGCCGGTCCGCGCCCAGGCGCTGGAGCTGATGGACGACTACGGCTTCGACAGCGGCATCATCCGCGACGTGGTCATGCAGATCCCCGCCGACCTGGAGCTGCACCGCGGCCGCGGACTGATGCTGGGCCTGCTGTCCAAGCGCCTGCCGATCGCCGCGCTGGACCCGCTCGAGGAAGGCGGCGTGATCGCCCTGATCGGCCCGACCGGCGCCGGCAAGACCACTACCATCGCCAAGCTGGCCTCGCGCTTCCTGGAGCGCCATGCCGCCCGCGACGTGGCCCTGGTCACCACCGACACCATCCGCGTCGGCGGCCGCGAACAGTTGCACAGCTACGGCCGCCAGCTCGGCATCGCCGTGCACGAGGCCGACAGCGACGCCGCGCTGCAGCTGCTGCTGGAGCGCCTGGCCGACTACAAGCTGGTCCTGATCGACACCGCCGGCATGGGCCAGCGCGACCGCGCCCTGGCCGCGCAGCTGCACTGGCTGCGCGCCTCGCGGGTGGTCCGGTCCTTGCTGGTCCTCCCCGCCAACGCCCATTTCTCCGACCTGGACGAGGTGGTGCGCCGGTTCGCTGGCGCCGACCCGCAGGGGGTCATCCTGACCAAGCTGGACGAGACCGGGCGGTTCGGCAGTGCCTTGTCGGTGGTCGTGGACCACCGCCTCCCCATCACCTGGGTGACCGATGGACAGCGTGTGCCGGACGACCTGCACCGCGCCAACGCCGCCAGCCTGGTATTGCGCCTTGAAGATTTGCGGCGCGCTGCCGATAAGCCCTGTACTCCGGAGCAGACCCATGCCGTCGCGTGACTACGTCAATCTGACCAATGCCTTTCCCCTGTCGGCGACGCGCAACGAACCGCTGGGTCCGGTGCGGACCATCGCCGTGACCGGCGGCAAGGGCGGCGTGGGCAAGACCAACATCTCGGTCAACCTGTCCATGGCGCTGGCCGACATGGGCAAGCGCACCCTGCTGCTGGACGCCGACCTCGGCCTGGCCAACGTCGACGTGCTGCTGGGGCTGACCCCCAAGTTCACCGTGGCCGACCTGGTCGCCGGGCGCTGCACCCTGGAAGAGGTGCTGATCGACCTGCCCAACGGGCTGATGGTGGTGCCCGCCGCCTCCGGCCGCCGCTACATGGCCGAGCTGCCGCCGGCCCAGCACGTGGGCCTGGTCAACGTGTTCTCCGAGCTGCAGCGCGAGCTGGACGTGATGATCGTCGACACCGCCGCCGGCATCACCGACAGCGTGCTGACCTTCTGCCAGGCCGCGCAGGACGCGGTGGTGGTGGTCTGCGACGAGCCGGCCTCGATCACCGACGCCTACGCCCTGATCAAGGTCCTCTCGCGCGAGCGCGGCGTGGACCGGGTGCAGATCGTCGCCAACATGGTCCGCGACCTCAACGAAGGCCGCCTGCTGTACGACAAGCTCAGCCGGGTCTGCGAGAAGTTCCTCGGCGACGTGTCGCTGAACTACCTGGGCTGCGTGCCGCAGGACGACTGGCTGCGCCTGTCGGTGCAGCGCCAGCAGCCGGTGGTCAAGGCCTACCCGTCCAGCCCGTCGGCGCAGGCGATCGCCGAGATCGCCCGGCGCACCGCGCGCTGGCAGGCGCCGACCGCCCCGCGCGGCAACGTCGAGTTCTTCGTCGAACGCATCATCCAGCGCGGGGTGGCCGCATGAACGCCGCCGCCCACTACCGCGCCGTCCAGCGCAACAGCGCCAACGACTACATCGCCCAGCACTCGGACCTGGTCCGGCGCATCGCCCACCACCTGGCGGCGCGGCTGCCGGCCAGCGTCGAGATCGACGACCTGATCCAGGCCGGCATGATCGGCCTGATCGAGGCCTCGCGCAGCTACGACGCCGAACAGGGCGCCTCGTTCGAGACCTACGCCTCGATCCGCATCCGCGGCGCCATGATCGACGAGATCCGCCGCGGCGACTGGGTGCCGCGCTCGGTGCACCGCCGCGCCCGCGACGCCGCCTCGGCGATCCGCAAGATCGAACAGAGCACCGGCCGCGCCGCCGCCGCCAACGAAGTGGCCGCGGCGATGGACATGCCGCTTCCCGAATACCTGCGTTTGATGGAAGATGCCGCCCGCGGCCAGGTGCTGAGCCTGGAGTCGCGCATCGAGGACCATGGCGAACTGGATACCATCGCCAAGGGCGGACCCAATCCGCAGCAGATGCTCGAGCGCAGCGAATTCGGCCGCGAGCTGGGCAAGGCCATCGCGCAGTTGCCCGAACGCGAGCAGTTGGTGCTGTCGCTGTACTACGAGCAGGAATTGAACCTCAAGGAAATCGGCGCGGTGCTCGGGGTCAGCGAGTCGCGCGTGTGTCAGATCCATGGCCAGGCCACGGTACGGTTGCGCGGACGCCTGAAGGCGTTCGAGGTCGCCGATGCCGGTCTGGAAGACGAAGAATAGGAACCCTTAGGAGTCAGTGGTGAACAAGAACATGCGGATTTTGATCGTGGACGATTTCTCGACGATGCGACGCATCGTCAAGAATCTGCTCGGCGATCTGGGCTTCACCAACACCGCCGAGGCCGAAGACGGCAACAGCGCCCTGGTCGCGCTGCGCTCGGCGCCGTTCGAGTTCGTGGTCACCGACTGGAACATGCCGGGCATGACCGGCATCGACCTGCTGCGCAACATCCGCGCCGACGACAAGCTCAAGCACCTGCCGGTGCTGATGGTCACCGCCGAGGCCAAGCGCGAGCAGATCATCGAGGCCGCCCAGTGCGGCGTGAACGGCTACATCATCAAGCCGTTCACCGCGCAGACGCTGCAGGAGAAGCTGGGCAAGATCTTCGAACGCCTGGGAGCGACCGCCTAAATGGAAGCTACCGCCGAACGCACCGCCCTGATCGAACGCCTGCAAGGCGCGCTCGACGCGCTGGAAAACGGCGACGAGGCCGGCTGGCGCAGGGAGATCGACACCCTCGCCGCCTGGCGCACACGGCCGATGATGCAGGGCCTGAGCCGGCTTGCGCGCGATCTGGGGCAGGCGCTCGGCGAACTGCCGGTGGTGCCCAGCGAGGCCGGCGAACTGGACGATGCCTGCTCGCGCCTGGACCACGTGGTGGAGATGACCGAACAGGCCAGCCACCGCACCCTGGACCTGGCCGAGGAATGCCGTGCGCTGGCCGACCAGCTGGCCGCCGGCGGCCTCAGCGGCGACCAGGGCGAGATCCTCGACAAGATCCGCCACAACCTCACCGAAATGGCCCTGGCGCAGAGCTTCCAGGACCTGACCGGGCAGATCATCCGCCGCGTCGCCGGCATCGTGCGCCGCGTGCACGAGGGCTTCGGCGCGCTGGGTCTGCCGCCGAAGGAAGAACGCAAGGCCGACGGCACCCTGGCCGGCCCGGTCCTGCCCGGCCTGGATCGCCACGGCGTGTCGCAGCACGACGCCGACGACCTGCTGTCCGGACTGGGACTCTAGAGCGTGCCCGGGCGATTGGACTAGGCCACGCCGCACTCGGGTGCGCGCACGGCGAGAAAGAACGAGGGAATTTATGTCAACAGACGACCGCATGATGACGCAGGATCGCACGCACCCAAGCGCGGCCCTTCGGGTTGCCGTGTCCGCTCCCCAGGCGGCCGCGCACGGCTTGAACAGGCGGTCGGCCTGTCGCGGCGCCGCGCGCAGCCACCTGGCAACCGGACACGCCAACGTGGCCGATTGCAACCGCGCGGGCAGGCTCTAGCCATGAGCGCCGTACCCGACGACATCGCTGCCGACTTCATCATCGAGGCCCAGGAGATCCTGGACCGGCTCGGCGAGCAGTTGGTGTCGCTGGAGCAGGCGCCCGAGGACAGCGGCCAGCTCAACGCCGTGTTCCGCGGCTTCCACACGCTCAAGGGCGGCGCCGGCTTCCTGGCGATCACCGCCATGGTCGAGCTGTGCCACGCCGCGGAGGAAACCCTGGGCATGGCCCGTGCCGGCCAGGCCACCCTGCAGGCGCAGCACTTCGACGCCGCCCAGCAGTCGCTGGACTACCTGCAGTCGATGCTCGACGCGTTCGGCAACGGCCAGGAGCCGCCGCGCGCGCCGGCGGAACTGATCGCGCAGTTCGACGCGCACGGCACCGCCGCGCCGGCCCCGGCCAAGAGCGCCGCGCCGGCGCCGGCAGCAGCCCCGGCCACCGCCGCCGCGGGCGATGCGGACCTGATCAGCGACGACGAATTCGAGGCGCTGCTGGACCAGTTGCACGGCGATGCGCCGCCGGCGGCCACGCCGCAGGCGCTGCAGCCTGCGCCACGCGCGCCCAGCGCCGCGCCCAAGGCCGCGGCCGCCCCGGCCAAGGCCGCCGAGCCCGAGCAGACCGTGCGCGTGGACACCAAGCGCCTGGACGCGATCGTCAACCTGATCGGCGAACTGGTGCTCTCGCGCAACCGCCTCAAGACCCTGCGCGTGCGCCTGCGCGACGAGGAACTCGACCGTGCGGTCAGCAGCCTGGACATCGCCACCGCGCGCCTGCAGTCGGCGGTCATGCGCACGCGCATGCAGCCGGTCGGCAAGGTGTTCTCGCGCTTCCCCAAGGTGGCGCGCGACGTCGCCCGCTCGCTCAACAAGGAAGTGGAACTGGAACTGGTCGGCGCCGACACCGAACTGGACCGCAACCTGGTCGAAGCGCTGGCCGATCCGCTGGTGCACCTGGTGCGCAACGCGATCGACCACGGCATCGAGGCCCCGGCGCTGCGCGAGGCCACCGGCAAGCCGCGCGGCGGCCACGTGCGCCTGTCGGCGCAGCAGGAAGGCGACTACGTCAGCATCGAAGTGCAGGACGACGGCGCCGGCATCGACCCGGAACGGCTGCGCGCCAAGGCGCGCGAGAAGGGCCTGATCGACCCCGAGGCCGCCGCCCGCCTGAGCACCGAGGAATGCCTGCACCTGGTGTTCCTGCCCGGCTTCTCGACCAAGTCCGAAGTCACCGACATCTCCGGCCGCGGCGTCGGCATGGACGTGGTGCAGTCGCGCATCCGCGAACTCAGCGGGCAGATCCAGATCCAGTCGGAGCTGGGCCGCGGCAGCCGCTTCCTGATCCGCGTGCCGCTGACCCTGGCGATCCTGCCGACCCTGCTGGTACAGGCCGGCGACACCGTCTATGCGCTGCCGCTGGCGCGCGTGGTGGAAGTGCTGCATGCGCCGCGCCGCTCGCTGGGCTGGTTCGACGGCCGCGCCGTGCTCGACCGGCAGTCGCACACCCTGCCGCTGGTGGACCTGCGCCAGTGGCTCAACATCGACGCCCCGCAACTGCCGCTGCTCACCGTGGTGGTGCTGCAGGCCGGCGAATCGCGCATGGGCCTGGTCGTGGACCAGGTCCGCGGCCGCGAGGAAGTGGTGATCAAGCCGCTGCCGCGCTCGCTGCGCGGCCTGCCCGGCTACGCCGGCGCCACCCTGATCGGCGACGGCCGTCTGGCGTTGATTTTGGATGTGGATGGCTTGAAGGCCTGAGAGCCGGGAGTGGGGAATGGGGATTGGGGAATCGTAAGAGCAGGGTTCCTTGCGCCTTCTTGTCTTCTGCGGTGAAACCGGGAATGGGGAATGGGGATTCGGGAATCGCAAAAGCGGCCCCGTGCGCCTCGTTTTTCCCTGTGGGAGCGGCTTCGGCCGCGACGCGGTGAGGCTGGGATTCGGGAATGGGGATTCGGGAAGCGCAACAGCGGTTCCCCGCTGCTATCCCTTCCTTGTGGGAGCGACTTCAGTCGCGACGCGGTAAAGCCGGGCGTGGGGAATCTGCATTGGCGAAAGCGAATGCCCCTGGCCTCCTGTCTCTCGCCGACGCATGTCGCAGTGCGCGCCGGCGACACGCCGAGGTCCGCGCGTCGCGGCTGAAGCCGCTCCCACAACAGCCGACCCCAGATTTCCGTGCGGCTTGCCTTTGCGAATCCCCACTCCCGATTCCCCAATCCCGGCTGCAGCGAATCCCGAATCCCCACTCCCGGCCCCCTACCATCAAGTCCCAAGCCCCGTTGCCGATACCTCTTGCATGGACAAGCTCAGTCTCATTGGCCTGCTGTTGGCGATTCTGTCGCTGATCGGCGGCAGCATCCTCAAGGGCGCCGGCATGTCGGCGCTGTGGTCGCCGGCTGCGTTCGTGATCGTGATCGTCGGCACCGTGGCCGCGATCCTGGTGCATACCCCGCCGGCGGTGTTCCGCCGTGCGTTCCAGATCGCCAAGTGGATCCTGTGGCCGCCGCCGAGCGATCGCCAGGCGCTGCTCAAGCAGATCGTGGAATGGAGCAATATCGCCCGCCGCCAGGGCCTGCTCGGCCTGGAGAACCAGGTGCCGCAGCAGCAGGATCCGTTCGTGCGCAAGGGCCTGCAGATGCTGGTGGACGGCGTGGAACCGGAGGCCATCCGGCACATGCTGGAGATCGACCTGGAAGGCCAGGAACATTGCGACCTGGCCGCGGCCAAGGTGTTCGAGGGCATGGGCATCTACGCGCCCACCCTTGGCATCATCGGCGCGGTGCTGGGCCTGATCGCGGTGATGAAGAACCTGGCCGACCCGAGCAAGCTCGGCCACGGCATCGCCGCCGCCTTCACCGCCACCATCTACGGCATCGCCTCGGCCAACCTGCTGTTCCTGCCGATGGCCGCCAAGCTCAAGAGCGTGATCAAGCGCGGCTGCGGCGAGCGCGAAATGGTCATCGAAGGGTTGATCGCCATTGCCCAGGGCGAGAACCCGCGCAACATCGAATCGAAACTGGCCGGATTCTTGCATTGAGTTCCGAATGGCCCGCAAGCACGCCCACGACGAGCACGCCAACCACGAGGCATGGGCCATCCCCTATGCCGACCTGATGACGTTGCTGCTCGCCTTCTTCGTGGTGATGTACGCGTTGTCCACGGTCAACGAAGCCAAATACCGGGTCATGGCCGACGCGATGAGCGCCGCGTTCGGCGGCACCCCAACGACGCTGCGCCCGGTGCAGGTCGGCGACCATGCATTGCAGGGCCAGGGCGGCGAACGGCCGACCCCGATCAAGTCCAGCCCGGCGCTGACCCTGCCCGACCCCAACCGCCTGCCCTCGGGCACCGCGCAGCGCGGCGACGACCTGCGCGATGCGCAGCAGTTGCGCCGTGCGCAACGCCAGCTCGACAGCATCGCCGACCGCCTCGGCGCCGCGCTGGCGCCGCTGATCCAGAAGAAGCTGATCACCGTGCGCCGCGCCGGGCTGTGGATCGAAGTGGAGATCAACAGCGACATCCTGTTCGGCTCCGGCTCGGCCGCGCTGGACCAGAGCGCGCGCGCCACCCTGGCGGAACTGGCGCAGGTGCTGGCCGGCGTGCCCAACGGGGTGCGCGTGGAGGGCTACACCGACAACACCCCGATCGCCACCCAGCAGTTCCCGTCGAACTGGGAGCTGTCGGCGGCGCGCGCGGCCAGCGTGGTCCACCTGTTCGCCGACCAGGGCCTGCAGCCCTCGCGGCTGTCGATGATCGGCTACGGCCAGTTCCGCCCGCGCGCCAGCAACGACACGCCGGCCGGCCGCAACGCCAACCGCCGCGTGGTGCTGGTGATCCTGGCCGATTCCGGCGCCAGCGGCGATGCGACGCCGTCGGCCTCCGACCGTTTGAGCGCCGGCGCCGCGCCGGCCACCACCACACCCCCCGCCGCGGCGGCCGCCGGCAACGCCGGCGCGCCCCGCGCAGTACCTGCCATTGAAGGAGTCAACTGATGCGCATCTGGGCGATCGCCAACCAGAAAGGTGGCGTGGGCAAGACCACCACCACGCTGGCCCTGGGCCGTGGGCTGGCCATGCTCGGACACCGCGTGCTGATGCTCGATCTCGATCCGCACGCCTCGCTGACCCGGGCCTTCGACGTGCCGCAGGAACCGCAGCCGCCGGGCGTGCTGGACCTGTTCGCGACCCCGCCGGGCGAACTCGCCGCGCTGGCCCGCGACACCGCCGTCGAGCGCCTGAGCTTCGTCTGCGGGCAGACCGCGCTGGCCACGCTGGAACGGCGCAGCGCCAACCAGCCCGGCCTGGGCCTGGCGCTGCAGCAGGCGATGGCCCGCCACGCCGGCCAGCACGACTACATCCTGCTCGACTGCCCGCCGACCCTGGGCCTGCTGATGATCAACGCGCTGGCCGCGGCCGACCGCGTGGTCATCCCGACCCAGGCCGAGCCGCTGGCGCTGCACGGCCTGGCCAGCATGGTCCGTACCGTGGACATGGTCGAGCGCTCGCGGCGCCGTCCGCTGCCCGCCTCGATCCTGCCGACCCTGTTCGACAAGCGCACCCGCGCCGGCAACGAGACCCTGCGGCAGATGCAGGACAGCTACGCCGA
This sequence comes from Xanthomonas sp. NCPPB 901, assembly GCF_056725085.1. Classification (NCBI taxonomy): domain Bacteria; kingdom Pseudomonadati; phylum Pseudomonadota; class Gammaproteobacteria; order Lysobacterales; family Lysobacteraceae; genus Xanthomonas; species Xanthomonas sp. NCPPB 901. The sequence goes on from NZ_CM161511.1 coordinate 2,616,602, forward strand.
GCGGGTCTGGGAAGACGCGATCCCGGTCGACACCAAGATCTGCAACGTCAAGGCGCTGACCGTGCCCGGCGTGCCGGGCGACTACCCCGGCCGCGGCCTGGCCGCCTACCGCCGCGCGTTGGAATGGCTGCTGGCCAGCGATGCGACACCGATGGAGCAAGCCGCATGAGCACCCCCGGCATCCTCGACGACTATCTGGAAGGCCTGCTCCACGACGTGATCGCCGAGGAGCAGAAGGCGCCGCCGCCGAGTCCCGCAGCGGTCGCGGTCGCCGACGCGCACGCGGACGCCGAGACCCCGGCGCCTGCCGCGGCCGCGCCGACCCCGGAGCAGATCGCCGCCGCGGTCCTGGCCGAGGCCGACGCCGATCCCGCGCTGGCCGGCATCATGTCGCAGCAGGCGCTGGCGCCCGCACCGGCCGGCCCGACGCCCGAACAGATCGCTGCCGCAGTCCTGGCCGAAGCCGACGCCGATCCGGCGCTGGCCGGCATCATGTCGCAGCAGGCGCTGGCGCCCGCACCGGCCGGCCCAACACCCGAACAGATCGCTGCCGCAGTCCTGGCCGAAGCCGATGCCGATCCCGCGCTGGCCGGCATCATGTCGCAGCAGGCGCTGGCGCCCGCGCCGACCGGCCCGACGCCCGAACAGATCGCTGCCGCAGTCCTGGCCGAAGCCGATGCCGATCCGGCCCTGGCCGGCATCATGTCGCAACAAGCCCTGGCGCCCGCGCCGACCGGCCCGACACCCGAGCAGATCGCTGCCGCGGTGCTGGCCGAAGCCGATTCGGATCCGGCCCTGGCCGGCATCATGTCGCAACACGCCCTGGCGCCTGCGCCGACCGGCCCGACACCCGAGCAGATCGCTGCCGCGGTGCTGGCCGAAGCCGATTCGGATCCGGCCCTGGCCGGGATCATGTCGCAGCAGGCGGCCGCGCCCGCCGCACTCACCCCGGCCCAACAGGCCGAGCGCCAGGCCGACCTGGACGCGGTCGCGGCGATGGAGCGGCAGCGCGTCACCGTGCCGCGCAACCTGGCCGCCGAAGACGATGCCGCCGCCGCGCGCGCGATCAAGCGCCCGCCGATGGCGGTGCCGCCGGAACGGCGCGCCGAAGCCAGCCGCGCCCAGGCCGCCGGCGCGAAGCTGCCGCCGAACCTGCAGTCCTTCATGGCGCCGAGCGTGCCACACGGCTCGGCCATCGCCCCCGACCGCCTGTCCGAGCGCCGCACCCGCTGGCTGCGCCTGCGCTGCGGCGAGCAGGCCTACGCGCTGGAACTGCTGAAGGTGCAGGAAGTGGTGCTGCCGGTGCCGCTGCTGGCGCTGCGCGGCACCCCGCCGGCCATGCTCGGCATCATGAACCTGCGCGGCCAGGTGGTACCGGTGCTCGACCTCGGCCTGCACCTGGGCGCGGCCCCGATCGAGATGGACATGCTGACCCGCGTGGTGGTGCTGGAGGAGAACGGCGAGACCCTGGGCCTGCGCGTGTCCGCGGTGGAAGACGTGGCCAGCCTCAGCGACCAGCAAATCGAGCCGCCGGACAACGCCCGCATCTGCCGCATTTCCAACCATCTGTTCCGCGGCGTGGCGCGGCTGGCGCAGCAGCCGATGATCCTGCTCGACGCCGAGCAACTGCTGCACTGACCCGGGGCTCGGCAGGCGGCAACTGCGAACGGTGCCGCACTTTACCAAGCGCCGCTAAAGCTTTTCAGGCCACGGCCGTTATCTGCCATAGAACCATTGGTGCGGAGCAATGATGAGCACAGTCCCCCTTGGCGAAGATCTCGGCATCGAGACCAGCGCCGACCTGAAACAACGCCTGACCGCGTTCCTTGCGTCGGACGACGTGCTGCGGCTGGACGCCGGCGAAGTCCGCCGCATCCACACCGCATCCGTACAGGTGCTGTGCGCGTTCGTCGATGCCCGTCGCAAGGACGGCAAGCGCACCGAATTCGAGGCCTGCAACGCGACCTTTCGCGACGCGGCCCGCCTGCTAGGGGTCAGCGAATCGCTGGGCCTTCCTGCAACCCCTGACAATCTGAAATCTGTGGAGAACGCGGCATGAGCGCACGTATCTTGGTAGTGGACGATTCGGCGTCGATGCGCCAGATGGTCTCCTTCGCCCTCACCTCGGCCGGCTTTGCCGTCGAAGAAGCCGAAGACGGCGCGGTCGCGCTGGGCCGCGCCAAGGGCCAGCGCTTCAATGCGGTGGTCACCGACGTCAACATGCCGAACATGGACGGCATCACCCTGATCCGCGAGCTGCGGCAGCTGCCGGACTACAAGTTCACCCCGATGCTGATGCTGACCACCGAGTCGGCGGCGGAGAAGAAGTCCGAGGGCAAGGCCGCCGGCGCCACCGGCTGGCTGGTCAAGCCGTTCAATCCTGAACAGCTGATCGCCACCGTCCAGAAAGTCCTGGGCTGATCCCTCTCCTCCTCCTTTTCCGGATTCCCGCCCCATGAGCATGGACCTGCAGCGTTTCCACGCCACCTTCTTCGAGGAAAGCCGCGAAGGACTGGACGCGATGGAAGCCGGATTGCTGTCGCTGGAAGAAGGCAATCGCGATCCCGAGACCATCAACTCGGTGTTTCGCGCCGCGCACTCGATCAAGGGCGGCGCCGCCACCTTCGGCTTCGAGGCGATGGCCGGCCTCACCCACGTGCTGGAAACGCTGCTCGACGAGCTGCGCGCCGGCAAGCGCGACGTCGAGGCGCACGCCATCGACGCCATCCTCGGCTCGGTGGACGTGCTGCGCGCCCTGCTGCGCGAAGCCGAACACGGCGTCCCGGCCGATCCGGCCGCGGTCAAGGCGGTGCACGAGCGCCTGCAGCACGCGCTGAACGGCGGCCCGGCCGCGCCGACCGCCGCCACTCCGGCGGCGAACCAGCCGGCCGAACCGGAAGCCTGGCAGATCGGCTTCACCCCCGCGCCGTCGCTGTTCATGAGCGGCAACGACCCGCTGCGCATCATCCGCGAACTGGAACACCTCGGCCCGCTGCAGGTCGCCTGCCGCAGCACCCGCCTGCCCGGCTTCGCCGAACTCGACCCGCTCGAGGCCTACCTGGCCTGGGACCTGGGCCTGGTCGGCAAGATCCCGCGCAGCGCGATCGAAGACACCTTCGCCTGGGTCATCGACGACTGCGAACTGGAGATCCGCCCGGTGCCGCCGCCGAGCCTGGCCACCGCGCCGGCGCCGGTGCTGACCGCGCCGCCGACCGCCGCCACCGCGGCGCCGGCCGCCGCCGTGGCCGCCAACGCGCCGGCCGGCAACGCCGCCGCCGCGCACGAAGCGGAAAGCTCGATCCGCGTCAGCGTCGACAAGGTCGACGCGCTGATCAACCTGGTCGGCGAACTGGTCATCACCCAGGCCATGCTCAAGCAGGTCTCCACCGGCCTGGACCAGGCCGTGGCCGAGCGCCTGTTCGCCGGCCTGGACCTGCTGGAACGCAACACCCGCGACCTGCAGGAAGCGGTGATCGGCGTGCGCATGCTGCCGGTGGACGCGGTGTTCCGCCGCTTCCCGCGCCTGGTCCGCGACCTGTCCACCCGCCTCGGCAAGCAGGTGCGCCTGCGCACGATTGGTGAGGGCACCGAGCTGGACAAGGGCCTGATCGAAAAGATCGCCGATCCGCTGGTGCACCTGGTGCGCAACTCGATCGACCACGGCCTGGAACTGCCGGAGGCGCGCCGCGCCGCCGGCAAGGACGAGACCGGCACCATCACCCTGGCGGCTTCGCACCAGGGCGGCCACATCGTCATCGAAGTCAGCGACGACGGTGCCGGCCTCAACCGCAGCCGCATCCTGGCCAAGGCCGCCGAACGCGGCATCGCGGTGCCGGACAACCCGAGCGATGCGCAAGTCTGGGATCTGATCTTCGCCCCGGGCTTCTCCACCGCCGATGCGGTCACCGACCTGTCCGGCCGCGGCGTCGGCATGGACGTGGTCCGCCGCAACATCCAGGGCCTGGGCGGCGAAGTGCAGCTGGAAAGCGAATCCGGCCGCGGCACCCGCGTGCTGATCCGTCTGCCGTTGACCCTGGCGATCCTCGACGGCATGACCGTGGCGGTCGCCGGCGAGACCCTGATCCTGCCGCTGGCCTACGTCATCGAGGCGCTGCAGCCCAAGGCCGACGACATCCGCACCATGGCCGGCGAAGGCCGCGTGCTGCGGGTCCGCGGCGAGTACCTGCCGATCCTCTCGCTCAGCGACTCCTACGGCTTCGGCCGCATCGAGCAGAGCGAAGAACCGCTGGTAGTGGTGGTCGAGGCCGACGGGCAGAAGCTGGCGCTGGAAGTGGACGAGCTGATCGGCCAGCAGCAGGTGGTGGTCAAGAACATCGAGAACAACTACCGCCGCATCAGCGGCATCTCCGGTGCCACCATCCTCGGCGACGGCCGCGTCGCCCTGATCGTGGACATCGGCGGCCTGGTCCGCTCGCTGCGAGTGCAGCAGGCGGCCTGACCGCAGGATCTTCCCGCGTCACGTCCCACACGAGCCCCGGCAGCGATGCCGGGGCTTTTGCGTTGTGGGCGCCGCCGATTCCATGACGGCCACGACGCCAACCCGCCTGCCGTGACCCGCCTCGCGCCGCGCAGTCATCGTTCCGGCACAGCGAAACGCCAGACACCATCAAGACTCGACCCTAAAGAATTTGCCACAGCTGCCGATACGGCTCTTGCGCACAGTTTTTGTCTACACGTGCGGACCGGCCACGCCTGGGGAGGTGTGCGCCGGCGCTTCAGGGGGAACGAACGGTTGCGTCATGCCGATCGCTGAAGCCGATGTGTCAGGGGAAGGGAAAACTGATCCTGTGTCGGCGTTGGTGGAACGCGGTGTTCGTGCACCCCCAGGCAAGGTCGCGAATTCATCACGATGCTACGCCGGTCACGGGATGGGTTTCTCCCGATCGCTTCGGAGCGCGCGCAGCAGCTCCTTCATTCGACCAGGGGTTTCAACCATGACTTCGTTCCTGCAACGCTACAACGTGGGCCGCCGCCTCAGCGGCGGTTTCGGTCTACTGATCGTACTGTCCTGCCTGCTGGTGGCTGCCGGCCTGGTTTCCATCGCGCAAGCGCGAAGCGAGTTGCACCACATCGTCAAGGTCAACGTCGAGAAGATCCGCATCAGCAACGGCATGCTCGACGCCAACACCCGCATCCTGCTCGCGTTGAGTGCATTGAGCATGGTGTCGGACGAGGCGCTCAACCGGAAGGAGATGACCGAAATCCAGCAAGCGCGTCAGCGCTACACCGACTTGCGCAAGGAACTCGATGGGTTCCCGCCATCTAACGCAAGCGTGAAGCAGCTGCGTGCGGACATCGACGCGCAGCGCGTCGTGGCAGGTAAGCTCAACGACAGGGTGATCGCATTAGCCAACGCCAATCGCAATGACGAAGCGCAAACGCTGCTGAACGAAAAAGCCAGGCCGGTGACGGCCGCCCTGCAGGCCAAGATCCGCGAAAACGTGGCCTTGCAGGAACGGGAGACGGCAGCCGCTTACGGCAAGGCCAACCAGGCGATGGCGCAGGGCCGCAATATGCTGATCGCAGGTGGTATCGCCGTTCTGCTGGTCAGTGGCGTGCTGGCCCTGAGCATCACCCGCAGCCTGACTGGACCGCTGGGCCGCGCCACCCGCGCTGCCGAGGCCATCGCCGACGGCCGCCTGGACAACGACGTGGCCACCGACGCGCGCGACGAGCCTGGCCGCCTGCTGCTGGCGATGGATCGCATGCAGACCCAGTTGCAGCGCTTCTCCGGCGAAACCGCGCGGATGATCGAGCTGCATGCCGACAAGGACATGCGTCACCGCATGCCGCAGGACTTTCCGGGCGTGTACGGCGAGCTGAGCAAGGGCATCAACACCATGATGTTCGAGCACCTGGACGCCATCGTCGACGCCATCGGCGTACTCAACGAGTACGCCAACGGCGACCTGCGCCGCGACGCGCGTCGCCTGCCCGGCAGCCGCGCGGTACTGCACGAATCGATGGATGCGGCCAAGGCCAGCCTGCTGGCGATCAACACCGAGATCAAGCGCCTGGCGGCGGCCGCCGCGGCCGGCGACTTCAGCACCCGCGGCGATGCCGAGCGTTTCCAGCACGACTTCCAACGCATGGTGCAGGACCTCAACGCGATGATGGAGGTCAGCGACGTCAACCTGGGCAAGCTGTCGGCACTGCTGCAAGCCATCGCCGGAGGCGACCTGACCGCACGCATGGACGGCGAGTTCCACGGTGTATTCGCCACCATGCGCGACGACGCCAACGCCACCACCGATCAGTTGACCGGCATCGTCGGCCGTATCCAGAGCGCGGCGGTCAGCATCAATGCCGCGGCCAGCGAGATCGCCACCGGCAACGATGACCTCTCGCGCCGTACCGAGCAGCAGGCCGCCAGCCTGGAGGAAACCGCCGCGTCAATGGAGGAACTGACCTCCACCGTCAAGCAGAATGCCGAGCACGCCCGCCAGGCCAACCAGCTCGCCAGCGGCGCAGCGGCGGTCGCCTCGCAGGGCGGCAGCGTGGTCGGCCAGGTGGTCCAGACCATGAGCGGCATCGAGGCCTCCTCCAAGAAGATCGCCGACATCATCTCGGTGATCGACGGCATCGCGTTCCAGACCAATATTCTGGCCTTGAACGCCGCAGTGGAAGCCGCCCGCGCCGGCGAACAGGGCCGTGGCTTCGCCGTCGTCGCCAGCGAAGTGCGCACGCTGGCGCAGCGCTCGGCCAATGCCGCCAAGGAGATCAAGACGCTGATCGACGATTCGGTCCAGCGCGTGACCGAAGGCTCGGTCCTGGTCGACCAGGCCGGCAAGACCATGACCGAGATCGTGGCCTCGGTGCAGCGCGTGACCGACATCATGGGCGAGATCTCCGCGGCCTCGCAGGAACAGTCGGCCGGCATCGAGCAGGTCAATCAGACCGTCACCCAGATGGACGAGGCCACCCAGCAGAACGCCGCCCTGGTGGAGGAAGCCACGGCCGCGGCGCGTTCCATGGAGGAACAGGCCACGCAGTTGCAGGACGCCGTGGCGGTGTTCAAGTTGGACACGCTGCCTGCGGCAGCGCCGGCCACCATCGCACGGACCTCGCATCCCGCCCCGCGCGGCGCGCCCTCGGTGCACGCTCGCACGCTGCGGCCGGCGCCGCTGCCGTCCGCTGCACTCGCCTAGGCTGTCACCTGTCACTGGCAAGCGTTCTGAACACTTGCCCCGTCGACGCCACGCAGCGGCCGTGTCCCCACGGCCGCTCCCATCTCGGATGTGGCCATGCTGGAACGAGATGACGCTGCCGATGGACGCGCGCCTGCACGGCGGCATGCCTCGAGCCTCGAAGCGTTCGACGTGCCGCGTCGTGCGACCGCGCGGTGTCGCCGTAGGCTGGTCGGCGGGTTCGCCTGCCGACGCGTCTTCGGTCGCCTGCCGCTCGTCGGACGGCCCCGACGTGGCCGCCGTACGCATGCCGTCGCAGACGCCGCTCCGGGCTTGCTCGGCGACGCTGGAATCCAGCGGGCCCGCCCCCATCACGCCCACTGCCGGCGCCGGCCGTCCGCACACCTCCATCACCGCCGTCAGCACCCGCTGCTGCAGCGGCGATAGCGCGGACGCGATGGATCGGCAGCAGAAAGATGCTGCTGGCATCAGGTCCGGCTGCGCCCCAGTGCGCCAAGCGGGCCACGCGGCGCGAGTGCCTGCGCGCGCGAGCGCGATGTCGCGCTAAAGATTCCCGCACCGCTGTCGATACAAGGTTTGGCGCACGTTTTTTGTCTACATCGGTGCGTGCCGGTGCGACCTGGGGAGGTCCGCCTGCGCTTCAGAGGGAACGCTCGGCGCACGCTGCCGATCGCTGAAGTCGGAACAACCGGGGGGAAGCGAGCAGGCCCTGACGATCGATCTTTTCGCGCATGCCGCCGGCATGGGTGCGGGTTCGACTTGCGGTTCTTGCCACGGCGTCCTTCAGGTCGCGTCCATCCCGGCTCCCCGCGCATTACACCGCGCGCCGTTCCTTCATCCGTTCACGGGGGGTCCAACATGCATGCGATCTTGCGACACGAAGAACGCATCCACCGCGCGACCGGCCGACGCCGTCGGCGATTGCGGGTGGAGATGGGGCATGCCGACACCCTGGCCGCCGTCGCGACTGCGGTGCTTTCGAACGACCTGCCTGCCGCGCCCCCGTCATCACGCCATGTGACTGCGGTCGCGGCCAGCGCGGATCTTTCGCGTCTGCCCGAGTAAACCGCCGGCGCCGCCTCCCTGCGCGCCGACCTGCCTTCCCGTTCTTTGGAGAATGAAATGACCCGCTTTCTGCAACGCTACAACGTCGGTGTCCGCCTGTCGGCGGCATTCGGCCTGCTGATTCTTCTTTCGGTGATCCTGGTGGTCATCGGGCTGTCCGGCATGGCCGACGCGCGCAAGCAGTTGGACATGATCGTGCTGGATCGCATGGCGAAGATCGAATTCAGCAACCAGATGCTCGATGCCAATTCCTCCGTGCTGGTCGCGCTGAGCGCCTACACCACCTCCACCGACCCGGCGATCCGCAAGCAGGCGCTGGAGACGTTCACCAAGCAGCGCGAGCGCTACACCGCGTCGCGTACCAAGATGGACGCGCTGTCCAGCACCGCCGCCGGCCGCGCCATCCGCGCCGACATGGACACCAAGCGCAACGCCGCGAAGAAGATCAACGACGCCATCGTCGCGCTGGGCGAGAGGGGCGAGACCGCCCAGGCGGTGCAGATGCTCAATCGCGAAGCACTGCCGGCGACCCTTGCGTGGCAGGGTAAGATCCGCGAGTTTGCCGATCGGCAGAAGTCGCAGGCGGCCGACGCCTACCAGTCGGCGCTGGATGCGATGCACCGCGGCCGCATGCTGTTGATCGGCGGCACCGTGCTGGCACTGGTGCTCAGCGCGCTGCTGGCGCTGACCATTACCCGCAGCCTGACCGCACCGCTGGGCCTGGCCACGCGCACCGCCGAAGCCATCGCCAACGGCGACATGCGCAACATCGTGCGCACCGAGGCCCGCGACGAAACCGGCCGCCTGTTGAACGCCATGGGACGCATGCAGCAGCAACTGCAGGCCGTGCTCGCCGCGCAGGCCGAGATGGCGCAGCGCCACGACGCCGGCCAGATCAGCTACCGCATGGACGAAAGCACCTTCCCCGGCGACTACGGGCGCATGGTCCGCGACAGCAACGCACAGGCCGCCGCGCATATCGCGGTGACCGAGCGCCTGGCGCAGATCATGGGCCGCTACGCCATCGGCGACCTGTCCGAGGACATGGACCGGCTACCCGGCGAAAAAGCCCGACTCACCGAAACCATGGACACGGTCAAACACAACCTGACCGCGATGAACTCCGAGATCAAGCACCTGGCCGGGGCGGCTGCCGCGGGCGACTTCAGCGTGCGCGGCGACGCCGCACGCTTCCAGTACGACTTCCGCTTGATGGTCGACAGCCTCAACCAGCTGATGGCCACCGCCGACGGCAACCTGCAGGCGCTGTCGGCCCTGCTGCAGTCCATCGCCGCCGGCGACCTGACCGCGCGCATGCACGGCGACTTCCAGGGCGTGTTCGCGACCATGCGCGACGACGCCAATGCCACCACCGAACAACTGGCGGCGATCGTCGCGCGCATCCAGACCGCCGCGGTCAGCATCAATGCCGCCGCCAGCGAGATCGCCACCGGCAACGACGACCTGTCGCGCCGGACCGAGCAGCAGGCCGCCAGCCTGGAGGAAACCGCCGCGTCGATGGAGGAACTGACCTCCACCGTCAAGCAGAATGCCGAGCACGCCCGCCAGGCCAACCAGCTCGCCACCGGCGCGGCCGCGGTGGCCTCGCAGGGCGGCAGCGTGGTCGGCCAGGTGGTCGACACCATGAGTGGCATCGAGGCCTCCTCGAAGAAGATCGCCGACATCATCAGCGTCATCGACGGCATCGCCTTCCAGACCAATATCCTGGCGCTCAACGCCGCGGTGGAAGCCGCGCGCGCCGGCGAACAAGGCCGCGGCTTCGCCGTCGTCGCCAGCGAAGTGCGCACCCTGGCGCAGCGCTCGTCGCATGCGGCCAAGGAGATCAAGGACCTGATCGACGACTCGGTGGTCCGCGTCGCCCAAGGCTCGGCCCTGGTCGATCAGGCCGGCAAGACCATGCAGGAGATCGTGACCTCGGTGCAGCGCGTGACCGACATCATGGGCGAGATCGCCTCGGCCTCGCAGGAGCAGTCGGCCGGCATCGAGCAGGTCAACCAGACCGTCATGCAGATGGACGAGACCACCCAGCAGAACGCCGCGCTGGTCGAGGAAGCCACCGCCGCCGCGCGCTCGATGGAGGATCAGGCCGGGCAGTTGAGCCAGGCCGTGGCGCTATTCAGGATCGACCAGCAGGCAGTGGCGGCGGCCCACCACGCTGCCGCTCCGCCGCCGGCGCTCGCCACCGCTACCCCCAAGCGACCGACGGCCAAGTCACCTGCCCCGAAGGCGAACGCACGCCGGCCGGTGGCCATCGCCGCGGCCGCGAGTGGCGGCGGCGCGGACTGGCAGGAGTTCTGATCGCCTCACCCACCTGCCACGGACACAGAGGATCCAAGCCCGGGAGCGCCAGCTCCCGGGCTTTTTTTGCACCAGCGCGCATGGCCCGAGCCCCCTTGCAACGCACCCACGCAGAGCAGAGCGTGAACCCCATTCCGACTGACGTGAAGTCAATGTGAAGCAAAGCTAAATTCGCGCGTCACGGCGGCTTCAAGAACGAAGCGCACATGCCGATACGGGTGTTGCTCACACAAATTGTCTACAAATTTGAATGCGCCGTGTCATCAAGCGACTAAAGCAAGACAAGTCAGAGTGCAGTAAACGCTTCAATCGCAAACGTTTATTTAAAGAATAACTATCAATTAGTTTATTTAAATTCACAGCATGAATATATAGGGCAGCGCCCAGCGCCTACGCGGACATCGACTCAGGCACGGGGTACGCCATCCCCAACGCACCACTTTTCCACCAGGAATACGACGATGACGCTCAAGAATCTCAGTCTTTCCGCAAGACTCGCGCTCAGCTTTTCGGTCATCGTGCTGATCACGGTGATCATCGGCTCGATCACCCTCAGCAGTCTCTCTTCGCTCAACAATGCCGCCGACATGAACGACCACACCTACAAGGTGCTGGCCACCGGCGACATGATGGGGCTCGACGCCCTGAACGTTGAAACCGGCGCACGCGGTTACATGCTGTCGGGCGACAAGCAACACCTGCAGCCCTTCATCAACGGCCAAGCCAACTTCGACAAGAACTTCACCGAGGCCAAGCAGTTGACCTCGGACAATCCACGCCAGCAGGCGCGCTTGGAAAAGCTGCATACCGCGTTCGACGATCTCGTCAACGTGGAAAAGCAGGTGACCGCCCTGCGCGAGCAGTCCAACGATCCGGCGCAGGTCGTGTCGGTGTTCCGCGAAGCGCGCGATCGCAAGGCAATGCAAACGATCCGCAGTCTGCTCGGTGAGTTCCACAACGAGGAAAGCGGGTTGTTGGCCAAGCGCAGCGCAACCCTGAACACGGTGCGCGCGCAGAACAAGTGGGCCGTGCTGCTGGGCAACCTGCTGGTGATCGTGGCCGCGATCGGCCTGGCGATCGTGATCCGCCGGCAACTGCTCAAGCGTCTGGGCACCGCGATCGGCGTGGCCGACGCCATCGCGCGCGGCAAGCTCGACAATACGATCGACCTGCGCAGCAAGGACGAGGCCGGCGTGCTGTTGCTGAGCATGGACAAGATGCAGAGCCAGTTGCAGGCGGTGCTCGCCGCGCAGGCCGACATGGCCAAGCGCCACGACGTCGGCCAGATGAGCTACCGCATGGACGAAACCGCGTTCCCCGGCGACTATGGGCGCATGGTCCGCGACAGCAACGCCCTGTCCGCCTCGCACATCGCGGTGACCGAGCGCCTGGCGCAGATCATGGGCCGCTACGCCATCGGCGACCTGTCCGAGGACATGGAGCGCCTGCCCGGCGAAAAAGCCCGACTCACCGAAACGATGGACACGGTCAAGCGCAACCTGACCGCGATGAACCGCGAGATCAAGCACCTGGCCGGGGCGGCTGCCGCAGGCGATTTCAGCGTGCGTGGCGACACCGAGCGCTTCCAATACGACTTCCGGCTGATGGTCGACAGCCTCAACCAGCTGATGGCCACCGCCGACGGCAACCTGCAGGCGCTGTCGGCCCTGCTGCAGTCCATCGCCGCCGGCGACCTCACCGCACGCATGCACGGCCAGTTCCAAGGCGTATTCGCCACCATGCGCGACGACGCCAATGCCACCGCCGAACAGCTGGCCGCCATCGTGTCGCGGATCCAGGCCGCCGCGGTCAGCATCAACGGTGCCGCCAGCGAGATCGCCGCCGGCAACGATGACCTCTCGCGCCGTACCGAGCAGCAGGCCGCCAGCCTGGAGGAAACCGCCGCCTCGATGGAGGAACTGACCTCCACCGTCAAGCAGAATGCCGAGCACGCCCGCCAGGCCAACCAGCTCGCCAGCGGCGCAGCGGCGGTCGCCTCGCAGGGCGGCAGCGTGGTCGGCCAGGTGGTCCAGACCATGAGCGGCATCGAGGCCTCCTCCAAGAAGATCGCCGACATCATCTCGGTGATCGACGGCATCGCCTTCCAGACCAACATTTTGGCGCTGAATGCCGCCGTGGAAGCCGCCCGCGCTGGCGAACAGGGCCGTGGCTTCGCCGTCGTCGCCAGCGAAGTGCGCACGCTGGCGCAGCGCTCGGCCAATGCCGCCAAGGAGATCAAGACGCTGATCGACGATTCGGTCCAGCGCGTGACCGAAGGCTCGGTCCTGGTCGACCAGGCCGGCAAGACCATGACCGAGATCGTGGCCTCGGTGCAGCGCGTGACCGACATCATGGGCGAGATCTCGGCCGCCTCGCAGGAACAGTCGGCCGGCATCGAGCAGGTCAACCAGACCGTCACCCAGATGGACGAGGCCACCCAGCAGAACGCCGCGCTGGTGGAGGAAGCCACCGCCGCCGCGCGCTCGATGGAGGAACAGGCCGGCCAGCTGAGCCAGGCCGTGGCCGTGTTCAAGATCGAGGCGAGCAGCGCCCCGCTCGGCCAGCCGGCTGCGGCCAGCGCACCGAGCACCGCGCGCCGCCCGGCGGCCCGGACGGCGCTCAGGCCGGTGGCCAAGCCCGCCGTCCGCCCGGTCCGGGCATCGGCCCGGCCGGTCGCGGTCGCGGCAGGCGACGACAGCTGGCAGGAGTTCTGAGCGCGCGCCGCTGCCGCCCGCCTCGCCTCACCGGCCCCGGGAGCGATCGCTCCCCGGGGCTTTTCAGTTTCATTGCCGACCTTCCAGCGTCCGCCACGAGCCGGCGGCATCCTGCGGCGCGGCCGCGCGCCCGGCGATCGGGCACGCGCCGACGGCGCGCGGACGCCTGCAGCCCTGCGCCGTCCGCCGCGGGCGACGGCGCTTCCGGGACCGGCCCCCCGCCCCGCCTCGGTGCCGCAACGCCAGGCGCGCCGCACCTCGATGCCCGCTACATTTCTGGGATGTTGTGCCGATAAGAGATCGTCGCGCACGTTTCCGCTCCTGCCTGCTCTGTCTGCAGGCAGAAGGCTCCAGTCCACGACGGCGCGCTCTGTCCCTCCCCTCCCTCGAGACGACCGCGATGTCCACGACGCCCTCCACACGCCCGAGCAGTGTCGCCACCCGCCTGATGCTGGGCGTGGCCGCGATCGCCTTGCTGTGCTTCGGCATTACCGCCGCCATCATCTATGCCCGCAGCAGTTCCGCCCTGCTCGCCTCCGCAAAGGTCCGCATGACCGACACCGCGTACCTGGAATCCGAGCACATCGGCAACACCATCGGCGCTTCCGCCGTCTCCAACCAGGCGCTGGCCAACGCCCTGCTCGCCCAGCGCGGCCAGGACAAGGCACGCGACCTGTTCAGCGAGAGCCTGCGCCGCGAGCTGCAGCAGCACCCCGACTGGACCGGCGTCGGCACGCTGTGGGAACCGCAGGCGCTGGACGGCAAGGACGCGGACTACGTCAACACCCCCGGCCACGACGCCAGCGGCCGCTACATGGTGTACTGGTCCTGGCAGAACGGAAAACTCGTGCGCGATCCGCTGCGCGACTACGACGTGGCCGGTGCCGGCGACTGGTATCTGAATCCGCGCAAGCTGCTGCGGCCGACCGTCGCCGAACCCTACGATTACGAGATCGCCGGGCAGAAGGTGCTGATGACCACGGTCAGCACGCCGATCCTGGAAGACGGCAAGTTCCTGGGTGTGGTCACCACCGATTTCGGCCTGGCCGGGCTGCAGCAGCGCATCGCCAAGCTGCGCCCGCTCGGCGCAGGCCACGTGCGCCTGCTCTCGCCCGGCGGCGCCATCATCGCCGACCGCGATCCCGCGCTGGTCGGCAAGACGCTGCACGATCCGGCGACCCGCGCCTTGCTGGCCACTGTCGCCCAGGGCAAGACCGTAAGCCGCGACACCGTCGATCCGCAGACCGGTGCCAGCGACGTGGAGGTGTACGTGCCGCTGCAGATCGGCCAGGCCCAGGAGCGCTTCGCGCTGGGCGTGGCGGTGCCCAAGGCGGTACTGATGGCGCAGGCGCGCTCCCTGCTGTGGACCATCGCCGCGGTCGGCCTGTGCGCCGCGCTGCTGCTCAGCGGCGGCCTCTACCTGCTGCTGCGGCGGCTGGTGGTCAAGCCGTTGGCCAGCGCGGTGGAGGTGTCCAGTGCGGTCGCCGCCGGCCGCCTGGACAGCCGCATCCAGTCGCCGCGCAACGACGAACTGGGGCAGTTGCTGGGATCGCTGCACCGCATGCAGCAGCAGCTGCGCGCGGTGCTCGATGCGCAGAAGGAAATGGCCCAGCGCCACGATGCCGGCGAGATCAGTTACCGCATGGACGAGAGCGCCTTCCCGGGCGACTACGGGCGCATGGTCCGCGACAGCAATGCGCTGGCCGCCTCGCATATCGCGGTCAAGCTGCGCCTGGCGCAGATCATGGGCCGCTACGCCATCGGCGACCTGTCCGAGGACATGGAGCGCCTGCCCGGGGAAAAGGCCGTGCTCACCGAGACCATGGACACGGTCAAGCGCAACCTGACCGCGATGAACACCGAAATCAAGCACCTTGCCGGGGCCGCCGCGGCCGGTGACTTCAGCGTGCGCGGCGACGCCGCACGCTTCCAGTACGACTTCCGGCTGATGGTGGACAGTCTCAACCAGTTGATGGCCACCGCCGACGGCAACCTGCAGGCGCTGTCGACGCTGCTCAAGGCCATCGCCGCCGGCGACCTGACCGCACGCATGCACGGCGACTTCCAGGGCGTGTTCGCGGCCATGCGCGACGACGCCAATGCCACCGCCGAACAGCTGGCCGCCATCGTGTCGCGGATCCAGACCGCCGCGGTCAGCATCAACGGCGCCGCCAGCGAGATCGCCGCCGGCAACGACGACCTGTCGCGCCGCACCGAGCAACAGGCCGCGAGCCTGGAGGAAACCGCCGCCTCGATGGAAGAGCTGACTTCCACGGTCAAGCAGAACGCCGAGCATGCCCGCCAGGCCAATCAATTGGCCGCGGGCGCGGCCGCGGTGGCCTCGCAGGGCGGCGTACTGGCCAGCGAGGTCTCGGACAAGATGACCGGCATCGAGGCCTCGTCCCGCAAGATCGCCGACATCATCAGCGTGATCGACGGCATCGCGTTCCAGACCAACATCCTGGCGCTCAACGCGGCGGTGGAAGCCGCACGTGCCGGCGAACAGGGCCGCGGCTTCGCCGTGGTCGCCAGCGAAGTGCGCACGCTGGCGCAGCGTTCGTCCAATGCCGCCAGGGAGATCAAGACGCTGATCGACGATTCGGTCACGCGCGTCGCCGAGGGCTCGGCCCTGGTCGAACAGGCCGGCACTACCATGCAGGACATCGTCGCCTCGGTGCAGCGCGTGACCGACATCATGGGCGAGATTTCCGCGGCTTCGCAGGAGCAATCGGCCGGCATCGAGCAGGTCAACCAGACCATCGCCCAGATGGACGAGGCCACCCAGCAGAACGCGGCGCTGGTCGAGGAAGCCACCGCCGCGGCACGGTCGATGGAAGACCAGGCCGGCCAGCTCAACCAGGCGGTGGCGCTGTTCAAGCTCGAGACCCGCGTCGTGCCACCCGCTACGCCGGCACCCGCGCGCCGTCCAGCGTCGCCCGCGCCAGCTGCGGCCACGGCGGCGGCACCGCGGCGACCGGCAGCGGCCCCGTTGCAGGCGGTCGCACGCACGCCCGTGCCGGCGGACGACGGGCAGTGGCAAGAGTTCTGAGCGGCTGCATCACATGCCGCCACCGCCGCGGCGCCTCGCGCGCCTGGCGGCACTGCCGCACGGCCCTGAGCGAGGCCCGCGGAAGAGCGCTTAGCACGTCACGTTCGTAAAGAAACGGTCGTCAGGGTCGATATAGAAACCGGAACTACCATGCCGTGGGCACCGCGACGCGCCCCCCGGCGCCGGCCGCACTGCGCCCGGATCCCCGGTTCCGACCGAACCGCCAAGGGAGCCACCATGCAGCGACGCATTATCGCCACCTATCTGACCTTGTGCGGCCTGGCCGGCCTCGCCGGGCAAGTCCACGCCGAGGTCGAGCCGATCGCCACCGATCGCCCCGACTTCGTCGAATCCAGCCTCACCGCCGGCGACCGCCGCCTGCAGGTGGAAACCAGCGTGGCCTGGGAGCGCGACGGCACTGTCGATGGCTACGCCACGCCGACCCTGTTCCGCTACGGCATCGGCCCGACCTGGGAACTGCGCCTGGAAACCGACGGCTGGCAGACGGTCGACGTCCCCGTCGGCGACGATGTCTCCGGCTTCTCCGACATTTCGCTCGGCCTCAAGCATCACCTGGCCAGCGAGGTCGGCGGTGCCTCGCTGGCCTGGCTGCTGCACGTGGATCTGCCCAGCGGCGCGCGCGACGTGCGTGGCAGCGGCGCCCGCCCCTCGTTCCGCCTGGTGGCCGAATGGGAGCTCAGCGATAGCGTTTCGCTGGGAATGATGCCCGGCGTGATCCGCGACGAAGGCGACGGCGGGCACCGCTATACCGCCGGCATCTTCGGCGTGGTGCTGGGCAAGGCCTGGACCGACCGCGCCCGCTCGTTCGTGGAACTGGCGCTGCCGCAGATCGCGCATGCCGACGACGGCGGCACCATCGCCCTGCTCGACGTGGGGTCGGCCTGGCTGCTCAGCCAGGACGTACAACTGGACGTGGTGTACAGCCGCGGCCTCAATGACCGTTCGCCGGACCACGCGCTCGGCGCTGGCCTGTCCTTCCGTTTCTGATCGGGCCACACCGATGAAAATCATGCATATGCTGGGGATCCTGGTGCTGGTGGCGGTGCTCGCCCTGCTCGCCCTGGGCGGAGTCGGCTACGGCGCGCAGCAAGCGCTGCTGCGCTCGGTCGCCACGCAGGTCGTGTCCTCCGATGCGCTGCGCAACCACATGCAGGCGGACATGATGCACGACGCCCTGCGCGGCGACGTGACCGCCGCGTTGCTGGCGGCGGCGCGACAGGACGCGGACGGGGTCAAGGCCGCGCGCGCCGCCCTGGGCGAACACGCCAGCGCGTTCCGCAAGGCGCTGGACGACAACCGCACGCTGCCGCTGGACGGCAACGTGCGCGCGCAGCTCGATGCGGCGGGACCGGCGCTGCAGCGCTACATCGCGGCGGCCGACAAGGTGGTGACACTGGCCGAGACCCAGGGCGACAGCAACGCCGCCTATGCGGACTTCACCGCGCAATTCGCTCGGCTGGAAACCGAGATGGACGCGATCAGCGATCGCATCCTGGCGCTGAACGATCAGAGCCGTGCCGCCGCAGAGCGGCAGAGCCAGCACGCCACCTGGCAGCAGACCGGCGCGGTGCTGGTCGCCGTGCTGTGCCTGGTCGCCGCCGCGGCCTGGATCCTGCGCTCGGTCGCCCAGTTGCTCGGCGGCGAGCCGCGGGTGGCGATGGACGCCGCCCAGCACATCGCCGAAGGCCGCCTGGACCAGCCCATTCCGGTCGCGGCCCGACACGGGCGCAGCCTGATGGCGGCGCTGGCGCGGATGCAACGCGAGCTGCGCGAACGCATCGAACGCGAGCGCAGCGTCGCCGCCGAGAACCTGCGCATCCGCACCGCCCTGGACAACGCGTCCACCGGCATGTACATCGCCGACCCCGACCTGACCATCATCTACGCCAACAACGCGCTGCAGACCCTGCTGCAGACCTACGCCGAGGACATCCGCGCCAGCGCGCCGGCGTTCGACCGCGCTGCGCCCTTGCTGGGCCAGTCGGTGACGCTGCTGGAAGTCGGCAATGCGCAGGACGCGGAAATCTACCAGCGGCTGGATCGGCAAGGCGCGGCGCAGCGCGAGGTGCGCTATCGCGAGGTCTGCATCGCCCAGGAGATCTCCGCCATCCGCAACGCCGAGGGCACGCACCTGGGCTTCGTCTGCGAATGGCGCGATCGCACCGCCGAGACGCGGGTGGAGGCGGAAGTGGCCGCGGTGGTGCGCAGCGCCGCCGCCGGCGACCTGTCGCAGCGCATCGACCGCAGCGGCAAGCAGGGCTTCTTCCTGATGCTGGCGCAGCAACTCAACGGCCTGCTCGACGCCAACGCGATCAGCATCGCCGAGGTCTCGCGACTGCTCAGCGCGCTGGCCGACGGCGACCTCGGCGCGCGCATGCACGGCCAGTTCCACGGCATCTTCGCCACCATGCGCGACGACGCCAACGGCACCGCCGAGCGCCTGGCCGACATCGTCGGCCGCATCCAGCGCGCCGCCGGCGACATCCACAGCGCCGCCACCGAGATCGCCCAGGGCAACAACGACCTGTCGCAGCGCACCGAGCAGCAGGCCGCCAGTCTGGAAGAGACCGCCGCCTCGATGGAGGAGCTGACCTCCACGGTCAAGCAGAACGCCGAGCACGCGCGCCAGGCCAACCAGCTCGCCGCCGGCGCCGCCGCGGTCGCCTCGCAAGGCGGCGCGGTGGTCGGCCAGGTGGTCGACACCATGAGCGGGATCGAGACCGCATCGAGGAAGATCGCCGACATCATTTCGGTGATCGACGGCATCGCCTTCCAGACCAACATCCTGGCGCTCAATGCCGCGGTGGAAGCCGCGCGTGCCGGCGAACAGGGCCGCGGCTTCGCGGTGGTCGCCAGCGAGGTGCGCGTGCTGGCGCAACGCTCGGCCAACGCCGCCAAGGAGATCAAGGGCCTGATCGACGACTCGGTCGGCCGCGTCGCCACCGGCGCGGAACTGGTGCAGCGCGCCGGCCAGACCATGCAGGAGATCGTGGCCTCGGTGGGCCGCGTCACCGACATCATGGGCGAGATCTCCGCGGCGTCGCAGGAGCAGTCGGCAGGCATCGAGCAGGTCAACCGCACGATCACGCAGATGGACGAAAGCACCCAGCAGAACGCCGCCCTGGTCGAGGAAGCCACCGCCGCGGCGCGGTCGATGGAGGACCAGGCGGCGCAGCTGAGCGACGCGGTGGCGGTGTTCCGGCTGGAACAGCGCGCCGCCCGTACCACCGGTCCTGCCCCGGATCCGGTTGCGGCGGCCTTGCCGGGACACCCAGCGCACGCTCCACAGGCGTCCCAGCCGAACGCCCAGGCGATCGCCGACGCGATCGGCACGCAATGGCAGCCGCTGACCGCGTAAGGAAATGAACTAGACAGCGTCGGGAATCGTCTTACGACCAACGACCTATCGAGCATCGCGTCGTGACGCCGATATTACATTCGAGCGACGGCGTTTCCGCGTCATACAGCAAGGCACTTGGTTTCTGTTCTTGTCTGACCACCGCGCTCCGCTGCTCCGCCCGCGTCAGCGTCGCGGGAGCCCCGCATGGACGCAGCAGTAGTGGCTGCGTTTCACAGTCAACGAACAGGACGACCAATGAACGCCTTTCTACAACGCTACAACGTCGGACGCCGCCTCGGCGGTGCCTTCGGTCTGCTGATCCTGCTGTCCTGTCTGCTGGTCGTGGCCGGGACGGTCTCCATGTCGCAGGCTCAGACCGAACTGGACCAGATCGTCAAGAACAACGTCGAGAAGACCAGAATCAGCAATGACATGCTCGACGCCAACAACAAGATCCTTGGCGCGCTAGGCACCCTGGCGATGGTGACCAGCGACGCGCTCAACCAGCAAGCGCTGGTCGAGGTCCGGAACAACCGTCAGCGCTACACCGAGTTGCGCGCCGAGCTGGACAAGTTTCCTCCCTCCGCGAAAGGCACGGTGGTGCGTGCCAAGATCGACGCGGCACGGGCGACCGCCCGCGCACTGAACGACCAGGTCATCGCGCTGTCCCTCGCCAGCCGCAACGACGAAGCGCAAGCGCTGCTGATCCAGCGCTCGCGTCCTGCCACGCTGACCTGGAACGGCTACATTCGCGAGAACGTGGATCTCCAGAACGAGCAGTTGCAGGCCGCCTACGCCAAAGGGACCCGTTCGATCGCCAGCGGCCGCAACATGCTGATCGGCGGTGGGCTGTTGGTGCTGGTCGTCAGCGGCCTGCTGGCCCGGACCATCACCCGCAGCCTGACCGGACCGCTGGACCGTGCCACCCGCGCCGCCGAAGCCATCGCCAGCGGCCGCCTGGACAACGACGTGGCCACCGACGCGCGCGACGAACCCGGCCGCCTGCTGCTGGCGATGGACGCGATGCAACAGCAGTTGCAGCGCTTCTCCGGCGAAACCGCGTTGATGATCGAACTGCACGCCGACAAGGACATGCGCCACCGCATGCCGCAGGACTTCCCGGGCGTGTACGGCGAGCTGAGCAAGGGCATCAACACCATGATGTTCGAGCACCTGGACGCCATCGTCGACGCCATCGGCGTGCTCAACGAGTACGCCAACGGCGACCTGCGCCGCGACGCGCGTCGCCTGCCCGGCAGCCGCGCGGTGCTGCACGAATCGATGGATGCGGCCAAGGCCAGCCTGCTGGCGATCAACACCGAGATCAAGCGCCTGGCGGCGGCCGCCGCGGCCGGCGACTTCAGCACCCGCGGCGATGCCGAGCGTTTCCAGCACGACTTCCAACGCATGGTGCAGGACCTCAACGCGATGATGGAGGTCAGCGACGTCAACCTGGGCAAGCTGTCGGCACTGCTGCAAGCCATCGCCGGAGGCGACCTGACCGCACGCATGGACGGCGAGTTCCACGGTGTATTCGCCACCATGCGCGACGACGCCAACGCCACCGCCGACCAGTTGACCGGCATCGTCGGCCGCATCCAGACCGCCGCGGTCAGCATCAATGCCGCCGCCAGCGAGATCGCCGCCGGCAACGACGACCTGTCGCGCCGCACCGAGCAGCAGGCCGCCAGCCTGGAGGAAACCGCTGCCTCGATGGAAGAGCTGACCTCAACGGTCAAGCAGAACGCCGAACACGCCCGCCAGGCCAACCAGCTCGCCACCGGTGCGGCGGTAGTCGCCTCGCAGGGCGGCAACGTGGTCGGCCAGGTGGTCGAGACCATGAGCGGCATCGAGGCCTCCTCCAAGAAGATTGCCGACATCATCTCGGTGATCGACGGCATCGCCTTCCAGACCAACATCCTGGCCTTGAACGCGGCGGTGGAAGCGGCGCGTGCCGGCGACCAGGGCCGCGGCTTCGCCGTGGTCGCCAGCGAGGTCCGCACCCTCGCCCAACGCTCGGCTGGTGCCGCCAAGGAGATCAAGACGCTGATCGACGACTCGGTCGCCCGCGTGACCGAGGGCTCGGCGCTGGTCGACCAGGCCGGCCGCACCATGCAGGAGATCGTCGCCTCGGTGCAGCGCGTGACCGACATCATGGGCGAGATCTCGGCCGCCTCGCAGGAACAGTCGGCCGGCATCGAGCAGGTCAACCAGACCGTGGTGCAGATGGACGAAACCACCCAGCAGAACGCCGCGCTGGTGGAAGAAGCCACCGCCGCGGCGCGGTCGATGGAGGAACAGGCCGGCCAACTCAGCGATGCGGTGGCGTTGTTCAAGATCGACAGCGTCGGTGCCGCTGCCGTCGCTGGCGTGCGCGTGGCACCGGCACCGGCCGTGGCTCCCCACGCTCCGCGCGCCGTCAAGGCGGTGGCGCACACACCGCGTCAACCCGCCAAGCGCGCCGCGGCCGTGGTCGGCGGCGACTGGCAGGAGTTCTGAGTCGCGCGGTCGCCGTGCCGGCGGCACGGCGACCGGTCCCGGCGGCAACATCCGACATCCGCTTTGCCTGTCGTAGGCGCATACCCACGACAGGCAAGGCGTAGATGCGCCCAGTCCGCGCCATCGCATGTCGGAATAGTGTCGGATTCTGCCCGCGTCGACCACTCCGTCTGCTTTCCAGACAGCTTCCTAAGCGCCCGCCAACGAGAACCACAGCACCGCTCAATTTCCGCCCGCCATGTCGATATCCAGGCAGTGGCAGCGCATCGCCATGACACATCGCATGGCTGGCCTGCCAGCACCTGCGACCCCGACTCCTCCTGTTCCCCCGAAAGGTCGGTTATGAACGCACTTCTGCAACGCTACAACGTCGGCCGGCGCCTGGGCATGGCGTTCGGCATCCTCATCCTGCTGTCCGGCGTGCTGGTCGCCATGGGCTTGCTGACCATGACCAGGGCGCATCGCGAACTGGACAGCATCGTCAACGGCAACATGGAGAAGGTCCGGCTCTCCAACGAGATGCTGGATGCCAACACCAATGTGCAGATCGGGCTACTGGCCATCAGCATCGTCCAGGGCGATGCGGCCAACCAGAAGATGCTGAACATCGTGAAGACCAACCGGGCGCGCTACAAGGCCGCGCACGATGCGCTGTCGGCGATGCCGGCAAGTGCGCGCGAACACCAGGCCATGGCCGTGATCCAGGCCGCGCGGACGCGGTCGATGCAACTCAACGACCAGGTGCTGGCACTGGGCGAAAAGGACCAGAACGCGCAGGCGCAGGCGCTGTTGCTCGGCGATGCGTCGGTGGCGATGGAGAAGCAGCAGGCGGCGATCCGCGCCAATGCCGATCTGCAGCGGCGCCTGAGCCAGGACGCTTATACGGCGTCCTCGGCGGCGATGGCGCGCGGCCGCATCGTCCTGATCGCCGGCGGCCTCGCCGTCCTGCTGGTCAGCGGCCTGCTGGGGTGGACCATCACCCGCAGCCTGACCGGACCGCTGCGCCGCGCCACCCGCGCCGCCGAAGCCATCGCCGACGGGCGCCTGGACAACGACGTGACCACCGACGCGCACGACGAACCCGGCCGCCTGCTGCTGGCGATGGGCCGCATGCAGACCCAGTTGCAGCGCTTCTCCGGCGAAACCGCGCGGATGATCGAGCTGCATGCCGACAAGGACATGCGCCACCGCATGCCGCAGGACTTCCCTGGCGTGTATGGCGAGCTGAGCAAGGGCATCAACACCATGATGTTCGAGCACCTGGACGCCATCGTCGACGCCATCGGCGTGCTCAACGAGTACGCCAACGGCGACCTGCGCCGCGACGCGCGTCGCCTGCCCGGCAGCCGCGCGGTACTGCACGAATCGATGGATGCGGCCAAGGCCAGCCTGCTGGCGATCAATACCGAGATCAAGCGCCTGGCGGCGGCCGCCGCGGCCGGCGACTTCAGCGCCCGCGGCGATGCAGCGCACTTCCAGCACGACTTCCGGCTGATGGTGCAGGACCTCAACGCGATGATGGAGGTCAGCGACCGCAACCTGGGCAAGCTGTCTTCGCTGCTGCAGGCCATCGCCGCCGGCGACCTGACCGCGCGCATGGAAGGCGAGTTCCATGGCGTGTTCGCCACCATGCGCGACGACGCCAACGCCACCGCCGACCAGTTGACCGGCATCGTCGGCCGCATCCAGACCGCGGCGGTCAGCATCAACGCCGCCGCCAGCGAGATCGCCACCGGCAACGACGACCTGTCGCGCCGCACCGAACAGCAGGCCGCCAGCCTGGAAGAGACCGCCGCCTCGATGGAAGAGCTGACCTCCACCGTCAAGCAGAATGCCGAGCACGCCCGTCAGGCCAACCAGTTGGCGGTGGGGGCGGCCGCGGTGGCCGCACAGGGCGGCAGCGTGGTCGACCAGGTCGTCCAGACCATGAGCGGCATCGAGGCCTCCTCGAAGAGGATCGCCGACATCATCGGCGTCATCGACGGCATCGCGTTCCAGACCAACATCCTGGCGCTCAACGCCGCGGTGGAAGCCGCCCGCGCCGGTGACCAGGGCCGGGGCTTCGCCGTGGTCGCCAGCGAGGTGCGCAGCCTCGCCCAGCGCTCGGCCGGTGCCGCCAAGGAAATCAAGACATTGATCGACGACTCCGTCGGCCGCGTCGCCACCGGCTCGGCATTGGTCGGCCAGGCGGGCCACACCATGCAGGAGATCGTCGCCTCGGTGCAGCGCGTCACCGACATCATGGGCGAGATCTCGGCGGCCTCGCAGGAACAGTCGGCCGGTATCGAGCAGGTCAACCAGACCGTCACCCAGATGGACGAGACCACCCAGCAAAACGCCGCCCTGGTGGAAGAAGCCACCGCCGCGGCGCGGTCGATGGAGGAACAGGCCGTGCAACTGAGCGATGCGGTGGCGCTGTTCAAGATCGACCGTGTTGCTACGACCGCGCGGCCGCCAGCGGTCCGCGCGGTGCCGGCCAAGCCGGCGGGCCGGAGCGCGACCAAGGCCGGCCCGACGCCGCAACCGGCCGCACGCCGCGCAGTCGTGGCCGCCGCCAGCAACGGCGACGCCTGGCAGGAGTTCTGAGGCCACATTGGCCAGGCCCCTGCGGTCTGGCCACCACGCCCGTACATGCGGCACAGCCGCCATTTTGGGCCCGATCGAACGCCGGCGGCGCGGACACGCGCAGCCGGCGACGGCCGGTCCGACCCTTACTAGGCCCCATCGCTCGCGGCACGCCGGTGCGGAACCGCCCCGCGTTTCCCCACTCCGATGACGCGCCCGTCGATACCGAACGACGCCGGGCAAGCGACGCCTGCTGCAGGCCCCGCGTGCGAAGGCGGCATACCGTCCCCCTCTGGGGCGAGGGTGGATGGCCGCATGCAGGTCGCCGCGCCGGTCACGGCCGCCCCGGCATCGCTTCGCGCTGCCCCATGAACACCAGGACCATGCCGCCGCGCGCGGATCGCGCAAGGACCTGCCTCGCGGCTGCATCCGCACAAGCGCGTACCGCGTATGTCCTGCCCGATCGAGCTCGCGGTGGCACACGTAACACGGTGCCGGCGTAATTCGGCGGCCATCACAGATTCAAAGTTTCCTCCGTGGCGGCCGCTAAAGATCTGCCCGGCCCGGTCGAGCGCTGCCAATCCCATTGCAGACGCGCATCCGGGCCAGGCGAGGTTCGACGGTCGTCCGGTTCCACCCGTATTCCCACGGCATGCATTCCCTATGGAGCGCCTGCCTTCCTTCGCTCTCCCTCAGAGACCCGCGCAATGACGTCGCCCCCCGCGAACAACGCCGCTCCGCCCGCCTCCGAACGCCGCTCCCGCTGGCGGGTCTGGCACGACCTTCCCATTGCGCGCAAGCTCAGCCTGATCGGCGTGCTGGCCCTGATCGGGCTGGTGATTCCCCTGCTGCTGTACACCCGCACGCTCAACGACGGCGTGGAAGTGAGCCGCGCCGAGCTGCGCAGCTATGCGCCCTTGCGCCAGATGCTGACGCTGCTGGCGGCCCTGCAGGAAGAACAAGTCGGCGGCGCCGCCGACGCGGCGCAGGCACGCGCCAGCGCCGACCGTGCGCTGCGCGAACTGCAGCGGACCGTGCCGGCCCTGCCCGGCTTCGAGCGCAGCACGGCGGCGCTGGCGCGGTTGCAGCAGACCTTGCAGACCCGGCGCAACGACTCCGCGACGGTCGCCGACCAGGCCGACGACGCGCTGGACGCCCTGCGCGACGACAGCCAGCTGGTGTATACGCCGTACGTGGAAAGCTACCACCTGGTGGTCAGCAGCCTGATCTACGCGCCGGTCACCAGCAGCACCCTGACCCGCCTGGATGCGATGCGCGCCCCATCCCAGGCCGGCGCCGAACTGCCGATCCTGCGCGCGCAGATCGCCGAGCTCGCGCGCGACCACGCACGCCTGCGGCATGAGCTGAAGAAGGCCCTGGGCCTGCTCGAGCAACCGGACCCGGCGCTGGCGCGCGCCGTCGCCGCCGAGGCCGCCGTCGCCGATCGCGCCCTGCCGCAGCTGGCGCAGGCCCTGGATGGCGGCGGCGCCGATGCCGATCAGCGCTGGAACGCGGCCCTGCACGGCTGGGACGCGGCCTTGCACGGCCTCAGCGCCACCGCGCTGCAGGCACTGCAACGCCAGTCGCAGCGGCACCTGGACGCCTCGTTGCAGGCGATGTGGACCGCAGTGGCCGGGCTCAGCCTGCTGACGCTGCTGATCGCGGCGGTGTGCGTGCATACCCTGAGCACCCTCACCCGCAACGTGCGCCGCGCCGCCGGGGTCGCCGCCGACATCGCCCAGGGACGCCTGGATGCCCGGATCGTGGTGCCAAGCCGCGACGAAAGCGGGCGCCTGCTGGCCGACATGCAGCGCATGCAGCAGCAACTGCGCGAGGTATTGGCCGCACAGACCGAGATGGCGCGGCGCCACGATGCGGGCCAGACCAGCTACCGCATGGACGAAAGCCTGTTCCCCGGCGACTACGGGCGCATGGTCCGCGACAGCAATGCCCTGTCCGCCGCGCACATCGCGGTGACCGAGCGCCTGGCGCAGATCATGGGCCGCTACGCCATCGGCGACCTGTCCGAGGACATGGACCGGCTGCCCGGCGAGAAGGCCGCGCTCACCGAGACCATGGACACGGTCAAGCGCAACCTGACCGCGATGAACCGCGAGATCAAGCATCTGGCCGGGGCGGCTGCCGCAGGCGATTTCAGCGTGCGTGGCGACACCGAGCGCTTCCAGTACGACTTCCGGCTGATGGTCGACAGCCTCAACCAGCTGATGGCCACCGCCGACGGCAACCTGCAGGCGCTGTCGGCCCTGCTGCAGTCCATCGCCGCCGGCGACCTGACCGCGCGCATGCACGGCGACTTCCAGGGCGTGTTCGCGGCGATGCGCGACGACGCCAATGCCACCGCCGAACAACTGGCGGCGATCGTGGCGCGCATCCAGACCGCCGCGGTCAGCATCAACGGCGCCGCCAGCGAGATCGCCGCCGGCAACGACGACCTCTCGCGCCGCACCGAACAGCAGGCCGCCAGCCTGGAAGAAACCGCCGCATCGATGGAGGAACTGACCTCCACCGTGAAGCAGAACGCCGAGCGCGCACGCCAGGCCAACCAGCTCGCCAGCGGTGCGGCCGCGGTGGCCTCGCAGGGCGGCGCGGTGGTCGGCCAGGTGGTCCAGACCATGAGCGGCATCGAGGCCTCCTCCAAGAAGATCGCCGACATCATCAGCGTGATCGACGGCATCGCGTTCCAGACCAATATCCTGGCGCTCAACGCCGCGGTGGAAGCCGCGCGCGCCGGCGAACAAGGCCGCGGCTTCGCCGTCGTCGCCAGCGAAGTGCGCACCCTGGCGCAGCGCTCGGCCAACGCCGCCAAGGAGATCAAGGGCCTGATCGACGCCTCGGTGAGCCAGGTGGCCAAGGGCTCGACCCTGGTGCGCCAGGCCGGCCAGACCATGACCGAGATCGTCGCCTCGGTGCAGCGCGTGACCGACATCATGGGCGAGATCTCGGCCGCCTCGCAGGAGCAGTCGGCCGGCATCGAGCAGGTCAACCAGACCGTCACCCAGATGGACGAGACCACCCAGCAGAACGCCGCGCTGGTGGAGGAAGCCACCGCCGCCGCGCGCTCGATGGAGGAACAGGCCGGCCAACTGCGCCAAGCGGTGGCGGTATTCAAGGTGGAGGCGGCGCCCTCGGCCCGCGCGCCGACGCTGCCGTCCGCGCGCAGGCCGGCTCACGCAGCCGCCTGAGCCGGCCCGCGCGGCCGCCGGTCTCCACCCGCTCTGCCCCCGGCCAACGCAATGCTTGCGCCGGGCGGCAAGGCGCACGGCCCGATCGGCCGCGGCCGTTCTGCGGCCGATCGCGTTTCCAGGCGCGTAAGTCAGCGCTTGCGAGCGAAAGCGCCGTCAGCGTCGTTACCACACAGTGAATTGTGATGAATGCAACCTTAAGGAACCAGGCGCACTGTCGATAACGTGAAAAGCCGGTGCGTGCCGGCGTCACGCTGGCCGATCTTCCATGCCGCAGGCACGTTCCGCCACGACGCCCCGTCCGCGACGTCTCGCCCGCCTGCCATGGGGACTGGTGCTGCTGGTGCTCTGGAGCATCTGGGCGGCGAGCCAGCTGGTCGCGCTCGCCACGCCGCCACCGGCCGACAGTGCCGAGGCCATTCGCGCGCGCCTGCTGGCCTTCGCCCCCATCACCCGCACCGCCGGCCAGGCCGTGGCGTTCCGCCTGCGCATCGCCGGCTGCGCATGCGCCGCGCCTGCGGCGCTCGCGCTGCCAGGCGTCCACAGCGTCGACCTGCGCGACCGACCGGCGCCGCCGGCGTTGCCTTATCCGCTTATCGTCCTCGACGCGCAGTCGCGCCTGATCTATGCGGGTCCGGCGCAACTGGCCGGATGCGGCACGCCGATCGCCGCCGCGGCGCTGATCTCGCGACTGCTGGCCACCAGCGGCGCCTCGCCGCTGATCTCTCCCGCCCAGTGCGGATGTCCCCCCGACTCCAAGGAACCCTTCGCATGAGCGCCTCGCCTACCCAAGGCAGTTTTCTCGTCGGCAACGAGCGCTACGTCTACCTGCAGGAACTCGCCGCACAGGCCGACCGGCTGTTCGTGGCGGTGGCCGCGCTGGCCACCCTCGCCAGCCTGGCCGCTGCCTGGCATCAGGGTGCGTGGACGCCGTGGCTGGCGGTCAGCCTGCCGACCCTGGCCGTGGTCGCCCTGCAGGTGAAGCTGCATCCGGGCAGCCTGCTGAGCCGCTGCACCGTGGCACTGGGTCTGATGGTGCTGGCGGCGACGCTGATCCAGCAGGCCGGCGGCATGATCGAGGTGCACTTCGGCGTCATCCTGCTGATCGCGCTGCTGCTGTACTACCGCGATTGGCGGCCGATCGTGGTCGCGTCCGCGGCGATCGCCGTGCATCACGTGCTGTTTTTCTGGCTACAGCACCGCGGCCTGCCGGTCCGCGTGTTCGCCGCCGAGGCCGGCATCGGCATCCTGGCGATCCACGCGCTGTACGTGGCGGTGGAGGCGGCGATCCTGGTGCCGATGGCGGTGCAGATGCGCCGGCAACTGCTGGACGTGGGCCACGATCCGCACGACCTGGCGCAGGCCGCGCGCGCCATCGCCCAGCAGCAGCCACTGCCGGCCGCGATCCGCACGCTGGCCCTGCCGGAAGGCTCCATCGCCCACACCCTGGTGGCGGCCAACGCGCAACTGCTGCGCAGCCGCGAGCAGGACAGCGAGGCCCAGCGCGAGACCCTGCGCATC
This sequence comes from Xanthomonas sp. NCPPB 901, assembly GCF_056725085.1. NCBI lineage: Bacteria > Pseudomonadati > Pseudomonadota > Gammaproteobacteria > Lysobacterales > Lysobacteraceae > Xanthomonas > Xanthomonas sp. NCPPB 901. The sequence continues at coordinate 2,646,067 of NZ_CM161511.1, forward strand.
CGCAGCGCACTGGACGACGTCACCACCAACGTGATGATCGCCGACGCCGAGCGCCGCATCGTCTACGTCAACCGCCCGCTGCTGCAGATGCTCAGCGAGGTGCAGGAGGACCTGCGCCGCGACCTGCCCCAGTTCGATGCCAGCACCCTGCTGGGCAAGACCATCGACGTGTTCCACCGCCATCCCGAACACCAGGCGCGCATGCTCGCCGAGCTCAAGGGCACCCACCGCGCACAGATCCGCGTCGGCGGCCACACCATGCGCCTGATCGTCAATCCGGTCACCGACGCCGCCGGCAACCGGCTGGGCTTCGTGGTGGAATGGGCCGACCGCACCGAAGAGGTCGCGGTGGAAGAGGAGATCGCTGGCATCGTGCGCGGCGCGGTCGCCGGCGACCTCGGCGGGCGTATCCGCCTGGACAACAAGCACGGCTTCCTGCTGCAGCTGGGCGAACAGATCAATGCCATGCTCGCCGCCGGCGCCGCCGGCCTGGGCCACATCCAGCAGCTGCTGCGCGCCCTCGCCGAAGGCGACCTGTCGCGGCGCATCGACGCCGACCTGCAGGGCGTCTACGCAACCATGAAGGACGATGCCAACGCCACCGCCGCGCAACTGTCGGCGATCGTGCGGCAGATCCAGGGCGCCTCCGACGCGATCAACACCGCCGCCGGCGAGATCGCCGCCGGCAACGACGACCTGTCGCGCCGCACCGAGCAGCAGGCCGCCAGCCTGGAGGAAACCGCCGCCTCGATGGAGGAGCTGACCTCCACCGTCAAGCAGAACGCCGAGCATGCGCACCAGGCCAACCAGTTGGCGGTTGGCGCGGCGACGGTCGCCTCGCAGGGCGGCAGCGTGGTCGGCCAGGTGGTCCAGACCATGAGCGGGATCGAGGCCTCCTCCAAGAAGATCGCCGACATCATCTCGGTGATCGACGGCATCGCCTTCCAGACCAATATCCTGGCCTTGAACGCGGCGGTGGAAGCCGCGCGTGCCGGCGAACAGGGCCGCGGCTTCGCCGTGGTCGCCAGCGAGGTGCGCACGTTGGCGCAGCGTTCGGCCGGCGCCGCCAAGGAGATCAAGGACCTGATCGGCGACTCGGTGACCCGCGTCACCGAAGGCTCGGCCCTGGTCGACCAGGCCGGCTCCACCATGCGGGAGATCGTGGCCTCGGTGCAGCGCGTCACCGACATCATGCGCGACATCGCCGCGGCCTCGCAGGAGCAGTCGGCCGGCATCGAGCAGGTCAACCAGACCGTCGCGCAGATGGACGAGGCGACCCAGCAGAATGCCGCCCTGGTCGAGGAAGCCAGCGCCAGCGCCCGCTCGATGGAACAGGAGGCCGGCGCCCTGGCGCGCGCCGTGGCATCCTTCACCCTGGAGCAGCGCCCGCCGCTGAGCGCGGCCGCCGGCGGCAAGGTGCAGCCGGCCTACAAAAACGTCCTGCTCAGCCGATAGCATGCGTGTGGCGGCTCGACGCAGCGCCGCCCCACCCACCTCCAGTCCCCGTCTCCACCATGGCCGAAGGCACTCCCAGCGACTCCCCTGCCCCGACTTCGCCGGAAGAAGAAGCGGAGGACGACCGTTTCCTGCTGACCAAGCCGCGGCAGATCCGCCAGTTGCTGCAGTCGCTGATCCAGCAGCGTTCGCAGGTCAGCGCGCACGTGGGCGGTCGCGACCAGGCCTTCTCGACCGCGCTGCTGGAGCTGGACGAGGACAGCGTGCTGCTGGACTTGAGCGTCAACGAAGCCTCCAACCGCGCCGCCGAACAGGCCGACTACCTGCTGTGCTTCGCCCAGTTGGACAGGGTGCGGTTGCGCTTTCGCATCGAAGGCCCGCAACGCACCGACCACAACGGCCAGTCCGGCTTCCGCGCACCGCTGCCCGAATCGCTGTACTACCTGCAGCGGCGCGAGCATTTCCGCCTGGAGACGCCGATCACCGAGTCGCCGCTGTGCGTGCTGCGGATCGAGGACGACGCCGGCCTGGTCGAACTGAAGCTGCGCGTGGTGGACATCAGCGGCGGCGGCCTGGCGGTGGCGCTGGTAGAGGGCCAGCCGATGCCGCAACTGCAGCAGAGCTACCCCAACTGCGTGCTGCAGCTGCCCGACGCCGATCCCATCCGGCTGACCCTGCAGGTCTGCAACATGTATGTCTCCAAGCTCGCCAACGGCCAGGACACGCTGCGGGTCGGCATGCGCTTCCTGGACCTGCCGCGCGGCGCCGATGCGGCGATCCAGCGCTACGTGTTCCGGATCGAGCGCCAGCGCAGCGCCCGCAAGAGCGGCGTGCTTTCCTGAACGCCGGACCCGGCCAGTCGATCGGGTCTAAAGTTCGGCGGCGCCGCGCCGATCTAGCATCAGAGTCGCGCTTTCCCCTCTCACGCCACCATCCGCAATCCCGTGCGCACCAGGAGCACACGATGAACGACAAGACCACCTCCACCTCCGGCGCCACCGGCGGCGAATTCCTCAGCTTCACCCTCGGCGAAGAACACTACGGCGTGGATATCCTCAAAGTGCAGGAAATCCGCGGCTACGACTCGGTCACCCGGGTCCCGGACGCCCCCGAGTACATCAAGGGCGTGATCAACCTGCGCGGCACCATCGTGCCGGTGATCGACCTGCGCCTGAAGCTGCGCCTGAAGGAAGCCCGTTACGACGCCTTCACGGTGATGATCGTGCTCAACGTCGAGAACCGCGTGGTCGGCATCGTCGTGGACAGCGTCTCCGACGTGATCCCGCTGAACGCAGAGCAGATCCGCCCCACCCCCGAGTTCGGCGCGGCGGTCGACACCCGCTTCATCTCCGGCATCGGCACCCAGGACGACAAGATGTTGATCCTGCTGGATATCGAGACCCTGCTCGACAGCGCCGAGTTCGGCCAGCAGCACGCCCACGTCGACGAGGCAGCCTGAGCCCGGCCGCCACGGCGGCCGCCCGACGCAAGAAGAACCCGCCTCACGGCGGGTTTTTTATTTGAAATGCGAACTACTTATCACTTGCTCGAATCAAGTTCCCCGACTTCACGCCGATAGCTGAAGGGTGGCTAGCCATCACGCAGCCCTCACTTCATCCCCCGTTCTCAAGGAGTCGCCCCATGAAACCGAACTTTCCCATGCTGCTGGTCCTGCTGCTCGCCGCCAGCCCCAGCACCTTCGCCCAGTCCCAGCAGATGATCCCGCCGGAAATGGCCACCCGTTTCGTCGGCAAGGACGGCATGGTCTGCGGCAAGGTCGAGAAAGCCAAGTACGCGCAGAACTCCGAAGGCGAGCCGACCTTCCTGTACATGGGCGGCATGTTCCCGCGCCACACCTTCTCCGCCCGCATCGCCGGCGCCGACCGCAGCAAGTTCGGCTTCCCGCCGGAGACCCTGGAAGGCAAGGACGTGTGCGTGATCGGCAAGATCGAGCGCGACAGCTCGCGCGCCGAAATCCAGGTCAGCGCGCCGTCCAGCCTGAAGCTGGCCACCATCAAGTAAGCCCGGACGCCGCCGTGCTGGACCCGTGCAGGCGGTCCGGCGCGGCGGCGTTTGCCGTTCTCTCCCCTTGCCGCCCCCTCCGAATTACGGGAAACGCGCTCATGCAGTGGATAAAAGATCTCAAGGTGATGCCCAAGCTGATGCTGGCGTTCGGCGTCGTACTGGCGTTGATGCTCATCCAGGGTGTGGCCGCCTATCGCGGTCTGAACTCGCTCAATGGCGTGACCGGCAACCTCTCGTCGCAGGTCGTGCCGAGCGTGCGCACCGGCGGCGAAATGCGCGGCATCCTGGGCGAGTACCGCAACGCGGCCTACCAGAGCCTGATCCGCAGCAGCGATGCGCTGAAGAAGGAATCGGCCGCGCGCTCGGTCGAGCTGAAGAAGCAGTTGGACAAGATCCTGGCCGACTATCCGCCCAAGATCGGCAGCCCGCAGGAAAAGAAGATCTACGAGCGGCTGGTGGCCGACTGGAAGAAGGCCAGCGCCTCCTACCAGTCCGTCAACGAAATGCTGCAGCTGGACCTGCATGACGACGCCATCGACACCTTCACCGGCGAGACCCGCACCCTGCACAACAAGGTCGTGGACGACGTCGTGGCCCTGATCGCGGAGAACGACCGCCAGGCCAAGGTCGCCGCCGACGCCGCCAGCGGTACCTACCGCAAGGCCTCCGCGACCCTGCTGATCTGTCTGCTGATCGGCCTGGGCGCGGCGATCGGCATGGCCTTCCTGTTCGGGCGGATGCTGGCCAACAGCGTGCGCGACGCGGTCAAGGTGGCCAGCGATGTCGCCGGCGGCAAGCTCGACGGGCACATCGATGCCAGTGGCAAGGACGAAATCGGCGAGCTGATGCAGGCGCTCAAGCGCATGCAGCAGGACCTGCGCGGGCGCATCGAGCGCGACGCCGCGGTCGCGTCCGAGAACCTGCGCATCCGCACCGCGCTGGACAATTCCTCGATCGGCATGTTCATCGTCGACCTGGACTACAACATCGTCTACGCCAACCCGTCGATGCAGGGCCTCACCGACAAGTACGCCGAGCAGATCCACTCGGTGGCGCCGGCCTTCGATTCGAGCCTGCCGCTGGTCGGCTCGCAGGTGACGGTGCTGGAGTACGGCAACCAGCACGATCCCAAGACCCTGGCGGAGCTGGAAAAGAAGGGCGTGATGGAGCGCGAGATGGCCTACGCCGACGCCCGCATCGCCCAGACCATCACCGCCATTCGCGACCAGCACGGCGCCCACATCGGCTTCGTCTGCGAATCGCGCGACCGCACCCTGGAAGCGCAGGTGGAGCAGGAAGTGGCCAAGATCGTGCGCGAGGCCGCCGCCGGCGACCTCAGCGGGCGTGTCGGCATCGAAGGCAAGCACGGCTTCTTCCTGCAGCTGGCGCAGCAGCTCAACGGCCTGCTGCAGGCCAATGGCGACAGCATCGGCGAAGTGTCCAAGCTGCTGACCGCGTTGTCGCAGGGCGACCTGACCGCGCGCATGCACGGCGACTTCCAGGGCGTGTTCGCGACCATGCGCGACGACGCCAACGCCACCGCCGCGCAGCTGGCGGCCATCGTCGGCCGCATCCAGCAGGCGGCGAACGCGATCAACGGCGCCGCCAGCGAGATCGCCGCCGGCAACGACGACCTGTCGCGCCGCACCGAGCAGCAGGCCGCCAACCTGGAAGAGACCGCCGCCTCGATGGAGGAACTGACCTCGACCGTGCGCCAGAACGCCGAGCACGCGCGCCAGGCCAACCAGCTCGCCGGCGGTGCCGCGACCGTGGCCTCGCAGGGCGGCAACGTGGTCGGCCAGGTGGTCCAGACCATGAGCGGCATCGAGGCCTCCTCGAAGAAGATCGCCGACATCATCTCGGTGATCGACGGCATCGCCTTCCAGACCAACATCCTGGCGCTCAACGCCGCGGTGGAAGCCGCGCGCGCCGGCGAGCAGGGCCGCGGCTTCGCCGTGGTCGCCAGCGAAGTGCGCACCCTGGCGCAGCGCTCGGCCAACGCCGCCAAGGAGATCAAGGGCCTGATCGACGCCTCGGTGAGCCAGGTGGCCAACGGCTCGACCCTGGTGCGCCAGGCCGGCCAGACCATGACCGAGATCGTCGCCTCGGTGCAACGCGTCACCGACATCATGGGCGAGATCGCCGCGGCCTCGCAGGAGCAGTCCGCCGGCATCGAGCAGGTCAACCAGACCGTCACCCAGATGGACGAGACCACCCAGCAGAACGCCGCGCTGGTGGAAGAAGCCACCGCCGCGGCGCGGTCGATGGAGGAACAGGCCGGCCAGCTGATCGAGGCCGTGTCGATCTTCCGTGTCGAGCAGTCGGCCCAGACCGCGGCGGCGCAGGTACCGCACGCCGTGGCCGCGCCGAAGCCGGCAGTGGCGGCGAAGAAGCCTGCGGCCGTGGCCTCCGCCAAGCCGGCGCCGGTGCGCGCCCGCAAGGTCGAGCCGGCGCTGGCCGATTCGGACTGGCAGGAGTTCTGAGACCGGCCCGGCCTGTCGCTGCATCCCCTCTCCCCGGCCTTCGCGCCGGGGATTTTTTTTCGCGGCTGCGCCAGCGCCGGGACTGTCTACGAATCGGTGGCGCCGCACGCTCAATTTCACCGTCCCCGGGGCCGTTAAACCTCAGGGAACCTCTCCAAGGATCAGGTCGATGTCGTCTCGCTCGTTGTTCACGCGTCTCTCGGATCTGCCGCTGCGCCGCAAGTTCCTGTGGCAGACCGTGTTGCTGGGTACCGGCATCGTGCTGCTGGCGGTGCTCGCCGCGCGGATGCAGTACCTGGACATCCGCAACACGCGCGAGCAGGCGTTGAAGAGCCAGATCGAGCTGGCGCTGGGGGTGGTGCGCGCCTATGCCGCCGAGGTGGACAAGGGCAACATGCCCCTGGCCGAGGCGCAGCGCACCGCCCTGCGCACCCTGGAGTCGATGCGCGCCCGCGACGGCGTGGATTACTTCTATGTGCACGACCTGCATCCGACCATGCTGATGCATCCCACCCGCCACGATCTGGTCGGCAAGGACATCGGCCAGGTGCTCAGCGCCGACGGCAAACCGGTCTTCCGCGAATTCGTGAAGGTGGCCGAGGCCGGCGGCGGCTATGTCGACTACCTTTGGCCCAAGCCCGGCAACGCCAAGCCGGTGGAGAAGGTCTCCTACAATGCCGCGTTCGCGCCCTGGCACTGGGTGATCGGCACCGGCGTGTACATGGACGACGTGCAGGCGCAGGCGCTGCTCTTCACCGGCTTGATGACCCTGGCCGGCGGCATCCTGGTGCTGCTCACCTTCGGCATCAACTGGCTGATCGGCAGTTCGGTGCTGCGCCCGGTGTCGCGCAGCCTGGAGGCGATCCGCGCGGTGTCGCGCGGCGACCTCAGCGTGCGCATCGACAATCCCGGCCGCGACGAGACCGGGGAGATGTTGCGCGCCACCGGCGAGATGATCACGATGCTGGAACGCTTCTCCAGCGAGACCGCGCGGATGGCGGTGCTGCACGCCGACAAGGACATGTCCCACCGCATGCCGGAGGATTTCCCCGGCGTGTACGGCGACCTGGCCGCCAGCATCAACCGCATGATGTTCGAGCACCTGGACGCCCTCGTCGACGCCATCGGCGTGCTCAACGAGTACGCCAACGGCGACCTGCGCCGCGACGCCCGCCGCCTGCCCGGTAGCCGCGCGCTGCTGCACGAGTCGATGGACGCGGCCAAGGCCAGCCTGCTGGCGATCAACACCGAGATCAAGCGCCTGGCCGCGGCGGCGGCGGCCGGCGATTTCAGCGCCCGCGGCGATGCCGGCCGCTTCCAGCACGACTTCCGGCTGATGGTGCAGGACCTCAACGCGATGATGGAGGTCAGCGACCGCAACCTGGACAAGCTGTCGACGCTGCTGCAGGCCATCGCCGCCGGCGACCTGAGCGTACGCATGCAGGGCGACTTCCACGGCGTGTTCGCGCGCATGCGCGCCGATGCCAATACCACCGCCGACCAGCTCGCCGACATCGTCGGCCGCATCCAGAGCGCGGCACGCAGCATCCACGGCGCCACCACCGAACTGGCCGCGGGCAACGAGGACCTGTCGCGCCGCACCGAACAGCAGGCCGCCAACCTGGAAGAGACCGCCGCCTCGATGGAAGAGCTGACCTCCACCGTCAAGCAGAATGCCGAGCACGCCCGCCAGGCCAACCAGCTCGCCACCGGCGCGGCCGCGGTGGCCTCGCAGGGCGGCCAGGTGGTCGGCCAGGTGGTCACCACCATGAACGGGATCGAGGCGTCCTCGAAGAAGATCGCCGACATCATCGGCGTCATCGACGGCATCGCCTTCCAGACCAACATCCTGGCGCTCAATGCGGCGGTGGAAGCCGCCCGCGCCGGCGAACAGGGCCGCGGCTTCGCCGTGGTCGCCAGCGAGGTCCGCACCCTCGCCCAGCGCTCGGCCGGCGCCGCCAAGGAGATCAAGACCCTGATCGACGACTCGGTGGGCCGCGTGACCGAAGGCTCGGCCCTGGTCGACCAGGCCGGCCGCACCATGCAGGAGATCGTCGCCTCGGTGCAGCGGGTGACCGACATCATCGGCGAGATCGCCGCGGCCTCGCAGGAGCAGTCGATGGGCATCGAGCAGGTCAGCCGCACCGTGGCGCAGATGGACCAGGCGATCCAGCAGAACGTGGCCGTGGTCGAGGAAGCCAGCGCCTCGGCACGGGCGCTCGAAGAGCAGGGCCGCCGGCTCGGCGAGGCGGCGGCGGTGTTCCGGCTGGACGCGGCGCCGATCGGCGCGAACGCTGGCGGCGCAGGCACGGCACGCGCGGCGACACGGCCGACCGCGCTGCGGCTGGTGCGCACCGCGGCCCCAACCAACGACGCCGATTGAGCGGCCTTACCGCTGCGATAGGAACCAACAGGCAGCAGGCGGCGATCCCCGCGTGGCGATTCAAGCAATCGCCGCGCTAGTCGATATCAGGATCACGCTGTGTGACCCGGGCATGACACCGCCTGGGCGCGACCGCGACCGTTCCGGGAGCACGTGATGCCTAGCCGCCGACATTCGCCATCGTCCAGCCTCCTGCGGCGGCGCCACGCCGCGGCCACCGGGCTGCCGCGGCCGTCATCCGCGTCGCGGCCCTGCCCGGCGCGGCGGACCCGCGCACGCACGGCCCGGGACGGCCTGGACCGGCACGGCGCCCTGGCGCTGGCCCGCCCTCGCCTCGCCTGCGTCGGCTGACCGCGCGGTCACCCTCGTCTTTTCCAACCGCCGCTGCACCTGGAATGCCCATGAACGTACTCGCGCACCTGAAAATCCGCGACAAGCTGATCTTCGCCTTCGCCTTGACCACGCTGCTGACGGTCGTGCTGGGGGGCTTTACCTACTCCCGCACCAACCAGTCCATCGCCGAACTCAAGCACATCCAGCACGACTGGATGCCGGCGACCCAGGCCCTGGCCGAGATCCGCGCGCATCTGGGCGAGTTCCGGACCTACGAACTGGCGCAACTGGGGCGCGCCGACGATCCGCAGGCCCAGGCCGACTACTTCAAGCGCATGCAGCAGGTGCGCGCCGAGGTGGCGAAGAACCAGCAGGTGATCGCGGCGATGATGCGCGACGCCAGGCAGGCACAGATGTACGCCGGCGTGCAGGAGACGCTCAAGGCCTATCTGCAGGCCAACGCCGAGATGGGCGCGGCGCTGCGCGCCGGCGACGTGGCGGGCGCGCAGACGATCTCCGACACCCGCTCGCGGGCGCTGCGCCGGACCCTGTTCGACCGCCTCGTGGCACTGACCCAGTACAACGTCGCCGCACTGAATCGGGAAATGGAGCGCGCCGACAGTCAGTTGGCCAACACCAAGATGCTGATCCTGGCGCTGCTCGGCCTGGCCGTGCTGTTCGCCGGCGTCACCGCCTGGCTGATCGCGCGCGGCATCGCCCGCCAGTTGCACGCGGCCAAGCGCCTGTCGCAGGCGGTGGCGCGCGGCGAACTGGAGGGGGCCACCTATCCGCACGGCAAGGACGAGATCGGCGAGCTGATGGAGGACATGCTGATCATGCGCTCGCGCATCCACGCCGTGATCCGCGCGCAGGACGACATGGCCCAACAGCACGCGCGCGGCACCATCAGCTACCGCATGGACGAGAACGCCTTCCCCGGCGAGTACGGACAGATGGTCAAGGGCACCAACGAACTGGTGGCCTCGCACATCGCGGTGAAGATGCGGCTGCTGCAGATCATCCAGCGCTACGCGATCGGCGACCTGTCCGAGGACATGGATCGCCTGCCCGGCGAAAAGGCCGTGCTCACCGAGACCATGGACATGGCCAAGCAGAACCTGACCGCGATGAGCGAGCAGATCAAGCAACTGGCGGAAGCCGCCGCGGCCGGTGCGTTCGGCACGCGCGGCGACCCGGACCGCTTCCAGTACGGCTTCCGCGCGATGGTGCAGGACCTCAACGCGATGATGGCGGTCAGCGACCGCAATCTGGGCGAGTTGTCGACCTTGCTGCAGTCCATCGCCGCCGGCGACCTGACCGCGCGCATGCACGGCGAGTTCCATGGCGTGTTCGGGCGCATGCGCGACGACGCCAACGCCACCGCCGCGCAGCTGGCGGCCATCGTCGGGCGCATCCAGGCCGCCGCCGCCAACATCAACGTCGCCTCCAACGAGATCGCCAGCGGCAACGGCGACCTGTCGCGCCGCACCGAGCAGCAGGCGGCGAACCTGGAACGCACCGCCGCCTCGATGGAGGAACTGACCTCCACCGTGAAGCAGAACGCCGAGTACGCCCGCCAGGCCAACCAGCTCGCGGCCGGCGCCGCCGCGGTGGCCTCGCAGGGCGGCGACGTGGTCGGCCAGGTGGTCACCACCATGAACGGGATCGAGGCATCCTCGAAGAAGATCGCCGACATCATCGGCGTCATCGACGGCATCGCCTTCCAGACCAACATCCTGGCGCTCAACGCGGCGGTGGAAGCCGCGCGTGCCGGCGAGCAGGGCCGCGGCTTCGCCGTGGTCGCCAGCGAGGTGCGCACCCTGGCCCAGCGCTCGGCCACCGCCGCCAAGGAAATCAAGACGCTGATCGACGAGTCGGTCGGCCGCGTCGCCGAAGGCTCGGCCCTGGTCGGCCAGGCCGGCCGCACCATGAGCGAGATCGTGACCTCGGTGCAGCGCGTCACCGACATCATGGGCGAGATCTCGGCGGCCTCGCAGGAGCAGTCCGCCGGCATCGAGCAGGTCAACCAGACCGTGGTGCAGATGGACGAGAGCACCCAGCAGAACGCCGCCCTGGTCAAGGAAGCCACCGCCGCGGCACGCTCGATGGAGGAACAGGCCGGCCAGTTGGGCGCGGCCATCGCCGCCTTCAAGCTGGACACCCACCACGGCGCGGCCGCCAACGCTCCGACCGCACGGCCCCCGGGCGCGCGGACCGGCCCGGCCCCGGTCCGCGCCAGACCCCGCCCGGCGGCGCGGTCGCGCCCGGCCGTGGCGGCCGCCAGCGAGGCCCAGTGGCAGGAGTTCTGAGTACGCCACCGCCGGCGGCCGTCGCCGACCGCCGGCTGTCAATTTCGTCCGCTCCCGGCCGATAACCCGATTGACCGACCCTCGCTGCGTACCATGGCCATCCAGACTCCCGCTTCGCCCTCCCCCGGTTCCGACAATCGCGACTTCGACTTCAGCGACCGCGATTTCAAGCGGGTCTGCGACCTCATCTATCAGAAGGCCGGCATCGCCCTGGCCCCAGCCAAGCGCGACATGGTCTACGGCCGGCTGTCGCGGCGCCTGCGGGTGCTGGGCCTGCGCTCGTTCCGCGACTACCTGGACTGGCTTGAGCGCGACGGCGGCGACGAATGGGAGGCGTTCACCAACGCGCTGACCACCAACCTGACCTCGTTCTTCCGCGAGCCGCACCATTTCGAACGGCTGCGCGAGGAACTGCAGAAGCATTCCGGCGCGGCGCCGCTGAAGATCTGGTCCTGCGCCTCGTCCACCGGCGAGGAGCCCTACTCGCTGGCGATCACCGCCTGCGAGGCCTTCGGTACGCTGACCCCGCCGGTGCGGATCCTGGCCACCGACGTCGACACCCAGGTGCTGGCGACCGCCTCGCGCGGCGTCTACGCGCTGGAACGCGTCGCCAGCCTGGACCCGGCGCTCAAGCGCAAGTATTTCCAGCGCGGCAGCGGCGCCAACGAAGGCCAGTGCCGGGTACTGCCGGCGCTGCGCGACCTGCTCGAGTTCCGCCAGCTCAACCTGCTGGAACCGCGCTACGACGTCGCCGGCCCGTACCTGGCGCTGTTCTGCCGCAACGTGATGATCTATTTCGACAAGCCCACCCAGCGCGGCATCCTGTCGCGGCTGATCCCGCACCTGGACGACGAGGGCATGCTCTACACCGGCCATTCGGAAAACTATCTGCACGCGGCCGACCTGATCCAGCCTTGCGGCCGCACGCTGTATCGCCGCGCGCAGAAGGATCGCTCATGACTGCCGCGGCGATGGCCCTGGACCAGGTGATGCGCTATCACGACACGCGCTTCCAGACGATGGCGGCCAAGCTGTTGCCGACCCAGTACCTGGTGGTGGACGACGACACCGCGCTGACCACCATCCTCGGTTCGTGCGTGGCCGCCTGCATCCGCGACCCACTGCTGAAGATCGGCGGCATGAACCACTTCATGCTGCCCGACGGCCAGAGCGGCGACGGCGCGCCGGCGCGCTACGGCAGCTATGCGATGGAAGTGCTGATCAACGACCTGCTCAAGCGCGGCGCCGCCCGCAACCGCCTGGAAGCCAAGGTGTTCGGCGGCGGCAACGTGCTCAAGGGCTTCACCAACAATCCTGTGGGCACGCGCAACGCCGATTTCGTGCTGAATTACCTCAAGGCCGAGCATATCCCGGTGGTGGCCGAGGATCTGCGCGGCATCCATCCGCGCAAGATCTGGTTCTTCCCCGGCACCGGCCGCGTGGTCGTGCAGCGCCTGCCGCATGCGCACGAGGAAGCCGAAATCGCCGCGGCCGAGTCGGCAGTGCGCGCCCGTCTCGCCAAAGCCCCCGTCACCGGCGCCGTGGAGTTGTTCGAATGAGCCTGGAAGCCCCTTGCCGTGTCCTGATCGTCGACGACTCCGCGGTCGTGCGGCAGATCCTCACCGAGATCCTGTCCGGCGCCGCTGGCGTGGAGGTGGTCGGCTCGGCCGCCGATCCGCTGCTGGCGCGCGAGAAGATCAAGCGCCTGAACCCGGACGTCATCACCCTGGACGTGGAAATGCCGCGCATGGACGGGCTGGCGTTCCTGGAAAACCTGATGCGGCTGCGGCCCACGCCGGTGGTGATGATCTCCTCGCTGACCGAACGCGGCGCCGACACCACCCTGCAGGCGCTGTCGCTGGGCGCGGTCGACTTCGTCTCCAAGCCCAAGCTCGACGTGGCCCGCGGGCTGGAGGAGTACGCCGAAGAGATCATCGCCAAGGTCAAGAACGCCGCCAAGGCCAAGGTCCGCGCGCTGGACCGGGCGGCCACGCCGAAGCCGGCGGGCGCCGCCACCGCCACGCCCGCCGCGGTGTCCTCGCTGAAGTTCCGCACCACCGACCGGCTGATCGCCATCGGCGCCTCCGCCGGCGGCACCGAGGCGCTGCGCGTGGTGCTGGAGGGCATGCCGGCCGACGCCCCGGCGGTGGTGATGACCCAGCATCTGCCGGCCGGCTTCAGCAGCGCCTTCGCCGACCGCCTCAACCGGCACTCGGCGATGGCCGTGCGCGAAGCCAGCGAAGGCGAAGCGATCCTGCCCGGCCATGCCTACCTGCCGCCCGGCGGCAAGCACCTGCAGGTGATCCGCGACGGTGCGCGCTGGCGCTGCAAGATCGACGACGGCCCGCCGGTCAACCGGCACAAGCCGGCGGTCGACGTGCTGTTCCAGTCGGTGGCGCGCAACGCCGGCGCCAACGCCATCGGCGCAATCCTCACCGGCATGGGCGACGACGGCGCCCGCGGCCTGCTGGAAATGCTGCAGGCCGGCGCCAGCACCCTGGTCCAGGACGAGGCCAGCAGCGTGGTCTGGGGCATGCCCGGCACCGCCTTCCGCCTGGGCGCGGCGCAGGAAGTGCTGCCGCTGGACAGGATCGCCGAACGCTTGATCGCCTTGTCCGCACAGGCCCGCTGACCGCATGCCGGGCCGTCGCGCCACCACCCTGAGCGCGCCCAGCGACGCTGGCGTCGAGGCAGCGGGGGTGGCGAGCGCCCGTTCCGAGCTGGACCTGCTGCACTGCCTGCATTACGCGCCCGACGGCGTGCTGATCGTCGATCCGCAGGCGCGCGTGGTCGCCTTCAACCATACCGCCGAGGCGCTGTGGAACCGCCCGCGCGCGCAGGTGCTGGGGTATCCGCTCGGCGACCTGGTCGACGCCGAGGTGCGCGCGGATTTCCTCGCCAGTTGCCTGCACGAAGACGGCAGCGGCAACTACGAACTGGTGTTGCGCGACCACGACGGCGCGGCGCGCTGGCTGGCGGTGAGCGCGGCACGCGCACCGCAGAGCTACAGCCAGTTGCAGGTCCTGTTCGTGCGCGACATCAGCGCCGAGCGCGCCCGCGACGCCAGGATGCGGCTGCTGTCGCTGGCGCTGGACTCCAGCGACAACGCCATCCTCGTCTGCGATCCGCAGCTGAACATCCTTTACGCCAACGCCGGTTTCAGCCAGGTATTCGGTTATACCGAAACCGAGGTCCTGGGCCACCTGCCAAGCAGCGTGCTGACCGGCCCCGGCACCGACATGCAGACCGTGCAGCAGACCCGCGAGCGCGTAAGCGCCGGTTTCGGCCACCAGGCCGACATCCTGGCCTATCGCAAGGACGGCACCCCGCTGTGGGCCACCCTGGTGGCCACCCCCATCGCCGGCGAGGACGGCAGCCAACAGCGCTACATCCTCTCGTTCACCGACATCACCCAGAGCAAGATGCACGAGGTGCTGCACAAGAACGTGCTGGATGCGCTGGTCCGCGAACAGCCGCTGATCGACGTGGTGACCCTGATCTGCAAGGAGGTCGAACGCATCGCGCCGCAGGCGCTGGCGGTGCTGGTCAGCGTCGACGGCAGCGGCTGCATGCAGCCGCTGGCGGCGCCGAGCATGCCGGCGCTGTTCGCCGAGACCATGACCGACATGCATGCGGGGCCGCGTGCCGGCGCCCTCGGCACCTCGATCTGGCGCGGCAAGCAGGTGCTGGTGCGCGACCCGCGCACCGACCCGCTGTTCGCCAACTACGTCGGGCTGGTGGAGCACGTGCAGTTGGGCACCTGCGTGGCCACCCCGATCAAGTCCAGCAGCGGCCGCGTACTCGGCAGCTTCGCGCTGTGCTACCGGCAGGTGTGCGAGCCGCTGGCCTGGCACCTGCGCCTGATCGAACTGTGCGTACACCTGTGCGCACTGGCGCTGGAACGCGAGCAGACCAAGGCGCGCGTGCACCAGCTCGCCTTCTACGACTCCCTCACCGGCCTGCCCAACCGGGTGATGTTCAGCGCCCGTGCCGAACAGGCGCTGGCCGACGCCGAACACCACGGCACGCCGGTGGCGATCCTGTTCGTGGACATCGACCGCTTCAAGCGCGTCAACGAGACCCAGGGCCATGCCGCCGGCGACGGTCTGCTGCGCGACATCGCCCAGCGCATCGGCGACACCCTGGGCGTGGCCGATCTGGTCGGCCGCCAGGCCGGCGACGAATTCGTGCTGATGCTGCCGCAGTGCAGCGCCGAACAGGCCGCCGGCGTCGCCGAACGCCTGCTGCTGGCGCTGGCCGAGCCGCTGGTGGTCGGCCAGGTGACCCTGCACCCCAGCGCCAGCATCGGCGTGGCGATGTTCCCCGACGACGGCCACGACATCGAGACCCTGCTGCGCCATGCCGACCTGGCCATGTTCCGGGCCAAGCGCGAGGGCGGCGACAGCGTGCGCTACTTCAGTTCCGACATGACCCGCATGGCGCAGGAACGCGTGGCGATGGAGACCGCCCTGCGCGATGCCCTGCACCACAACAAGCTGCAACTGCACTACCAGCCGCAACTGCACAGCCAGGCGCCGAATGCGCTGTACGGGGTGGAAGCGCTGCTGCGCTGGGAACATCCCAATCTCGGCGCGATCTCGCCGGCGCGGTTCGTGCCGATGGCCGAAGAATGCGGGCTGATCGACGAACTGGGACAGTGGGTGTTGCGCGAAGCCTGCCGGCAGATGGCCGACTGGCGCCGGCGCGGCATCCCGGTGCCGCGCGTGGCGGTGAACCTGTCGGCGAACAATTTCGCCGACCCGGCGTTGCTGGCGCGGGTGCAAGGCCTGCTCGCCGCCTGCGGCCTGCAGCCGGCCGACCTGGCGCTGGAGATGACCGAGAGCGTCATGCTCTCCAACACCGGCGCGGCGCTGGCCAACCTGCGCCAGTTGCAGGCCTGCGGCGTGCTGCTGTCGCTGGACGACTTCGGCACCGGCTATTCCAGCCTCAGCCACCTGCACCAGCTGCCGGTCAACGAACTCAAGCTGGACATGAGCTTCGTCAGCGACCTGGAGCACTGCCAGACCTCGCGCGCGCTGACCACCTCGGTGCTGCGCATCGGCGAGACCCTGGGCCTGCACACCGTTGCCGAGGGCGTGGAGACCGAAGCGCAACGCGCGTTCCTGGCACGGCTGGGCTGCCGCGTGCTGCAGGGCTTCCTGTTCGCGCCGGCGCTGCCGGCCGCGGCGCTGGAGCAGTGGTTGCACGCGCATGCGCCGGCGCCGCCGGCCTAGGCGCAGGCGGCTGGCGCGGCGCCGCGAAACACCGGCAGCGCCCACGAAAAAAGCCCGGCATTGCCGGGCTTTTTCGTTGCGACGGTGCCGCGTGGGCGGCACGTCGCGTCAGCGCATCGCCGCAGCGATCAGGCGGCGACCGTGTCGGCCACGTCCTGGTAGTCCTGGATCTGATCGAAGTTCATGTAGCGATAGATCTGCTCGCCGCTGGTCTTGATCACGCCCACGTCGGCCATGTACTCGTCCTTGGTCGGAATCCGGCCCAGGCGCGAGCAGATCGCCGCCAACTCCGCCGAGCCCAGGTACACGTTGGTGTTGCGGCCCAGGCGGTTGGGGAAGTTGCGGGTGGAGGTGGAGAACACCGTGGCGCCCTCGCGCGCCTGCGCCTGGTTGCCCATGCACAGCGAGCAGCCCGGCATTTCCATGCGCGCGCCGGCGGCGCCGAAGGTGCCGTAGTGGCCTTCCTTGGTCAGCTCCGAGGCGTCCATCTTGGTCGGCGGCGCGACCCACAGGCGGGTCGGGATGTCGCGCTTGCCTTCCAGCAGCTTGGCCGCGGCGCGGAAGTGGCCGATGTTGGTCATGCACGAACCGATGAACACTTCGTCGATCGCCGCGCCGGCGACGTCGGAGAGCGTCTTCACGTCGTCCGGGTCGTTCGGGCAGGCCACGATCGGCTCGTGGATGTCGGCCAGGTCGATCTCGATCACCGCGGCGTATTCGGCGTCGGCATCGGGCTCGAGCAGCTGCGGGTCGGCCAGCCACTCCTCCATCTTCTTGATCCGCCGCGCCAGCGAACGCGCGTCGGCATAGCCTTCGGCAATCATCCACTTCAACAGGGTGATGTTGCTGGTCAGGTACTCGACGATCGGCTCCTTGTTCAGGCGCACCGTGCAACCGGCGGCCGAACGCTCGGCCGAGGCGTCGGACAGTTCGAACGCCTGCTCCACCTTCAGCTCCGGCAGGCCTTCAATCTCCAGGATGCGGCCGGAGAAGATGTTCTTCTTGCCCTGCTTGGCCACGGTCAGCAGGCCCTGCTTGATCGCGTACAGCGGGATCGCGTTGACCAGATCGCGCAGGGTCACGCCCGGCTGCATCTGCCCCTTGAAGCGCACCAGCACGCTTTCCGGCATGTCCAGCGGCATGACGCCGGTGGCGGCGGCGAAGGCGACCAGGCCGGAGCCGGCCGGGAACGAGATGCCGATCGGGAAGCGGGTGTGCGAGTCGCCGCCGGTGCCGACGGTGTCGGGCAGCAGCATGCGGTTGAGCCAGCTGTGGATCACGCCGTCGCCCGGGCGCAGCGACACGCCGCCGCGGGTGGAGATGAACTCCGGCAGGGTGTGGTGGGTCTTGACGTCCACCGGCTTCGGGTACGCCGCGGTGTGGCAGAACGACTGCATCACCAGGTCGGCGGAGAAGCCCAGGCAGGCCAGGTCCTTCAGCTCGTCGCGGGTCATCGGGCCGGTGGTGTCCTGCGAGCCCACCGAGGTCATCTTCGGTTCGCAGTAGGTGCCCGGACGCATGCCCTGGCCTTCCGGCAGGCCGCAGGCGCGGCCGACCATCTTCTGCGCCAGCGAGAAGCCCTTGCCGGTATCGGGCGGGTTCATCGGCAGGCGAAACAGGTCCGAGGCCGGCAGGCCCAGGAACTCGCGCGCCTTGGCGGTGAGGCCGCGGCCGACGATCAGCGGGATGCGGCCGCCGGCGCGCACTTCGTCGAACAGCACGTCCGACTTCAGCGCGAACTCGGCGATCACCTGCCCGTTCTTCAGCGCCTTGCCCTCGTACGGACGCAGCTCGACCACGTCGCCGTGCTCCATCTGCGACACGTCCAGCTCGATCGGCAGCGCGCCGGCGTCTTCCATGGTGTTGTAGAAGATCGGCGCGATCTTCGAGCCCAGGCACACGCCGCCGAAGCGCTTGTTGGGGATGTACGGGATGTCCTCGCCGGTCCACCACAGCACCGAGTTGGTCGCCGACTTGCGCGAGGAACCGGTACCGACCACGTCGCCGACGTAGGCGACCAGGTGGCCCTTGGCCTTGAGGTCGGCGATGGCCTGGATCGGGCCGCGCTTGCCGTCTTCTTCCGGCTCGAACGGCGCGCCGTCGCGCTTGTTCTTCAGCATCGCCAGCGCGTGCAGCGGGATGTCCGGGCGGGTGGTGGCGTCCGGCGCCGGCGACAGGTCGTCGGTGTTGGTCTCGCCCGGCACCTTGAACACGGTGATGGTCAGGCTCTGCGGCACTTCCGGCTTGCTGGTGAACCACTCGGCCTCGGCCCAGCTCTGCAGCACCGCCTTGGCATGCGCGTTGCCGGCCTCGGCCTTCTCCTGCACGTCGTGGAAGGCGTCGAAGATCAGCAGCGTGTGTTTGAGGCCTTCGGCGGCGACCGCGCCCAACTCCGGGTTGTCCAGCAGCTCGATCAGCGGATGGATGTTGTAGCCGCCGAGCATGGTGCCCAGCAGTTCGGTGGCGCGGGTCGGCGAGATCAGCGGGGTCTTCTCGCTGCCGAAGGCGACCGCGGCCAGGTACGAGGCCTTGACCTTGGCGGCGTCGTCGACGCCGGCGGGCACGCGGTGGCTCAGCAGTTCGACCAGGAACTGCTCCTCGCCGGCCGGCGGGTTCTTCAGTAGTTCGATGACCTGCGCGGTCTGCTGCGCGCTCAGCGGCAGCGGCGGGATACCCAGCGCGGCGCGCTCGGCTACGTGGTGGCGGTAGGCTTCCAACATACGGGTTCTCCGGGAAAAAACGGTGGGGATGGGGGGTATCGGCTGCGCGGCGTCAACCGGCGGGCTTGGGGACGATGATCTTCAGGCCCTTGAAGTAATCGCGGAAAAAACCGTCGTCGCGGGTGATCAGGCCATCGCATTGCAGCAGCGCATGCGCACCGATCAGGAAATCGGCCACCACCCGCTCGCGCTTGCCGCCGCGGGCGCGGAAGCGGCGCTGCATCTCGCCGGCGCGCAAGGCCGACTTGGCCTCCAGCGCGCTGAAGCGGATGCTCATGTCTTCCAGCACCGACAACGCCTCGGCACCGTCGCGCAGCGCGCTGCACACTTCGGCCAGGACGATGTCGCAGACCACGACCGGGCCGGTGCTCAGACACTGGCGCAGGCAGGCTTCGGCGGCGTCGGCCTGGGGGCCGTCGGCCAGCAGATCCACCAGCACGGACGAGTCGATGGCGATCATGCGCCGGCGTCGGGTTCGAACGGATCGCCCGGGGCGCGGCCGCGGATCGCGCGCATCGCCTCGTCGGTGCTGGCGAAGCCGTCGAGCTTGAAGCGGCCGCGGGCGCGCGAGATGGCATCGTCCACGCTCTTGCGCAGGATGATCCGGCCGCCATCGAGCTCCACCTTCAGGATGGTGCCCTTGCTCAGGCCCAGCGCATCGCGCACGGCCTTGGGAAGAGTGATCTGACCGCGTTCGGCGACAGTGGCTTCCATTGGTGTAGGCCCGGTTCGGTATGCACGGATTATACATACTCAAGCGGCCATACCGCCAGCGCCGGACGCGCCCCGGCACAGCGCGCGGTCAGGTACCGGGCGCGGTGCCGCCAGTGACGCACGGCCTTGCGGCGTCCTCGGCAGCCACCGCACGCCCCCCCCTTGCGGATGCCGGGGCCGGGGCCCCCGCCAACGCAGGGCCGCCCCGCCCTCTCTCAGCGGCTCAGAACGCCACCTGCAGACGGCCATTGAAGGTGGTGCCCTGGTCCGGGCCCTGCACGCTGCCGCTGCGGTTGTCGGTCTGCCAGCGGATCACGTCGAGCATCAGCCGGCTGACATCGTTGAGGTACCAGTTGGTGCCCAGCGTCCAGGCATGGCCGCGGCCGCCGCCCGGCAGTTCGGCGTAGTCCACGTCCTCGTAGCGCAGCTTCAGCTCCCAGGCGCCGGCGCCACCGGCGCCGACTGGGGCGGCGACCTTGACCCGGCCCCAGGTGCCGGTCTTGCCGACATACGCCGGCAGCGCGCCAGACAGGAACCAGCCGGCCGACACCGCCCAGGCCTGGTGAGCGAGGTCGTAACCGCCCGCGGCGCCGCGCCCGTGCAGGTTACGCCTGCCCCATTCGCCGCTGGCCCAGGCCGGGCCGAACACGCCGGCCAGCTCGGTGCCGTAGCCGTCGCTGCGCTTCGCGCCCAGCAGCGTTCCCGGCGCGATCCGGACCTGGTCGTTGAAGTGCCCGGCGATCGCCGAACTGCGCAGCACCCCGCTGGCGCCGGCGGCGATCTCCTCGTGGAAGGCCCAGGCGCCCAGGTGCACGGTGGCGGCCTTGCCGACCAGCGGATTCCAGTGCGCGCGCGCCGCCCAGGCCAGGCTGTCGTTGTCGTCGCCGGCATTGTTGAGGTCGTTGCCCGACACCGACAGGCTGGCGTGCCAATCGCGCCCGTAGACGCGCTCGGTCAGGCCGACGCCGAACAGGCCGCGCTGCGGCAGGATCAGCGTACCGACCACGTTGCGCTCCTGGAACGGGGTGTTGGACGTGCTGCTGGCGCCGTCGATGCCGCGATCGTTGAGCCGATTGCCGATGCTCAGGTCGGCCGGCAGGCCGAACAGGCGGTGCTCCAGCGTGGCGTAGACCGACTTCCAGGCGACTTCGTTGTCGGCGAAGTCGCCCTCCACCACCCAGCCGAGCAGGCCGTAGCGGCCTTCGGCGCCCAGCCGCACCGAGCGGATCTCGGTGCCGGACAGGTTGCGCTGGCTGGCGGCGGAACCGTCGGTGCTGGAGGCATCGACGAACAGGCGGCCGCGCGGCCGGAACGCCACGTTGCCGTCGGCGCTGGCGAACTCCGGCGCGCCCTTCGACCACGACACCTTCGGCGCCTTGGCCTGCGCCGACTCGAGCGCGGCGACGCGGCCTTCCAGCGCCGGCGCCGCGGTTGCCGGCGCGGCCACGGCGGCCGGCGGTGCGGCAGGCGCCTGCAGCGCGTCGAGCCGCGCCTGCAATTGCTGGATCTGCTGCGCCTGCTGGCGCACCAGCGCGGTCAATTCGGCCTGGCTCAGCGTGGCCGGCGCGGCCGGCACGGTCTGCGCGCCGGCCTCGGCGCTGCCCAACAGCAGGCCGAGGGCGAGCGTCAGCGCTGCGCGCGGCAGCACGGGATGTGAATGCATGGATCGGGTCTCTCCGGCCAGCCGGGCGCCTGGCCCGGCGCTGGCCCGTTGCGATGGTGCGGGGGATGCGGTGCGCGCGACAGGCGCGCCCCGGCCGAGCCGGGGCGCGCCTGCGCGGTCGTCAGCTGGTCGCCTGGCCCTGCGCGTTGGGACGCCAGGTGATCAGGCGGTTCTCGATCACGTCCAGCAATGCGTCGATGATCAGCACGAAGGCGGCCAGGATGATGATGCCGGCGAACACGCCCACCGCATTGAAGTTGCCCTCGGCCTGCGCGATCAGGTAGCCCAGGCCGGCGGAGGCGCCGAGGTATTCGCCGATGATCGCGCCGACCACGGCGAAGCCCACCGAGGTGCGCAGCGACGACAGGATCCAGCTCGCCGCGGCCGGGAAGTACACGTGGCGCAGCAGGTCGCGGCGGTTGGCGCCGAGGATGCGCGCATTGGCCAGCACCACCGGATTGACCTCGCGCACGCCCTGCATGGCGTTGAAGAACGTGGTGAAGAACACCAGGGTCACCGCCAGTGCCACCTTCGACCACAGGCCCAGGCCCAGCCACAGCACGAAGATCGGCGCCAGCACCACGCGCGGGATGGCGTTGAAGCCCTTGATGAAGGGATCCAGGATCCGCGCCGAGCGCCGGCTCAGGCCCAGCCACACGCCGCCGGCCACGCCCAGCGCGGTACCGATGACGTAGCCGAGCGCGGTCTCGGTCAGGGTGATGTAGACATGCTGGTAGAACCCGGTATCGGACAACCAGGTCCAGGCCTGCTGCACGATCGCGGTCGGCGCCGGGAAGAAGAACGGGTCGATCAGGCCCAGCGCGATGCCGCCCTCCCAGCCGCCGAACACGGCCACGACCAGGGCGAGCTGGATCAGTTTGTCAGTCTTGGCGTGCATAGCTCTTCTCCACTTCGCCGCGCAGGCAGGCCCAGATGTCGCGGTACAGGTCGGTGAAACGCGTGTCGAGCTTGATCTCGGCGACATTGCGCGGACGCGGCAGGTCCACGTCGAAACTGCGCACCACGCGGCTGGCAGGACCGGAGGACAGCACCACCACGCGGTCGCCCAGCGCGATCGCCTCCTCCAGATCGTGGGTGATCAGGATCACCGAGCGGCGCTGCTCCTGCCACAGCCGCAGCAGCTCGTTCTGCATCAGGTGGCGGGTGTGGATGTCCAGCGCCGAGAACGGCTCGTCCATCAGGATCACCTTCGGCTCCACGATCAGCGCCTGCGCCATCTGCACGCGCTTGCGCTGGCCGCCGGAGAGCTGGTGCGGATAGCGGTGCTCGAACCCGGCCAGGCCGACCTTGGCCAGCCAGGCGTTGGCGCGCTGCCTGCGCTCGGCCTCGGCCACGCCGCGGAAGCGCAGGCCCAGCTCCACGTTCTGGAAGGCGGTCTTCCACGGCAGCAGCGCATCCTGCTGGAACAGGTAGCCGACCGCCTCCTGCACGCCGGCCACCGGTTGGCCGTCGATGACGACCTCGCCGGCCGAGGGCGACAGCAGCCCGGCCACCGCGTTGAGGATGGTGCTCTTGCCGCAGCCGGTGGGGCCGACGATGGCCAGGAACTCGCCATCGGCGACCTGGATGTCCACCTCGCGCACGGCGGTGAAGTCGCCGAAGGACATGGTGACGTGGTTGATCGCGACCATCGTCTGCGCCGGGTCGAGGTGCGGCGCGCCGTTGAGGCGTTGCACGGTAGCGTTGCGTGCCATGGTTCCTCCGCTCACGGTTGGGCCGCCTTCGCCGCACCGCTGGCGCGGTCCACGAAGGCGTTGGTGTAGGTCTTGGACAGGTCGATGTCTGCGCGCGCCACGTCCTGGTTGAACTCGCGCAGCACGGTCAGCGGGGTTTCCAGGTCGGCGGCGACGAAGCGCCCATCGCGGGTGAAGATGGCGCGCGCGTTCTCCACCGCCCGCGCATAGGTGGCGCGGTCGCCGGACACATAGGCATCGGGCAAGGCGGCGACGATCTCCTCGGCGGAATGGTCGGCGATGAAACGCAGGGCCATCTGCTCGGCGCGCACGATCTTCTCCGCATCCTGCGGGCGCTGCTCCAGGAAACTGCGGTTGGCGTACATCACCGAAGTCGGATACAGCCCGCCGTAGACCTGGCGCGCGCCGGCGTCGCTGCGCGCATCGATCAGGATCTTGCCGATCCTGCGCTCGCTGATCAGGGTCGCGGCGGGGTCGTAATTGACCAACAGGTCGATCTTGCCCTGCTCCAGCGCCGCCACCGCGGCCGCGCCCGAACCCACGCCGATCAGCGACACCGCACTCTCGGCGATGCCGTTGCGCGAGAGGTAATGGCGCACGAAGAAGTCGGACGAGGACCCGGGCGCGGTGATGCCGACCTTCAGGCCCTTGATGGTCTGCGGCCTGGCCGGATCGAAGGCGGTGTCGTTGCGCCCGGCCAGCACCAGCCCGGAGTTGCGCGAGAGCAGCACGAAGGCGACCACGTCCTTGCGCTTGGACTGCATCTGGATGGTGTGGTCGTAGAAGCCCACCGCCACGTCGGTGGAGTTGGCCACCAGCGCCTGCAGCACCTTGGAGCCGCCCTGGGCGAAGTTCTCGGTCTTGACCTTGAGCCCGACCTGGTCGAAGTAGCCGTTGGCGTCGGCGATGAAGAACGGCAGGTTGTTGAGGTTGTAGGACCCGACGCTGATGCGCACGGGCGCGGTGTCGGCGCTCGCCGCGTCACCGCCGCCCTTGCCGCAGGCGGTGAGGAGCAGCAGACCGGCCGCGGCGAGCGCCGCGGTGAAGAACGTTCTGGACAACATCGATCCCTCCCAGGATTGAAGCGTGTACGTTGTCGGTCGCGGACGCACGCGTGCATGCAGGCGCCCGGCCGGTGCAGGTCATGTCATGCCGCGGAGATCCATTGGCGGGCCTCGTTGGACATGGGCGAGGTCGCGAAGACCCGCCCTTCGAACAGCCGGCGGGCGGTGCGCACCACGCTGGCGACGATCGGCGCATCGGCCGCGCTGCGGCTCAATCCCACCTCCAGGGCGCCGCTCGGATGTTCCAGGACGATGCGGCGCGGCAGCGCCGCATCGTCGACGAAGGTATTGGCCAAGGTACCCGGCGTGGCCGCCGCGGTGGCGATGCCGACCGCGCCGGTGATGGCCAGCGCGGTGTGGCACTGCTGCGGCATGAAATAGCGCACCTGCAGGTCGCCGCCATGCTGCGGCGCCGACAGCAGCACCGGCTTGGGAATCACCTTGCTGCCGGCATCGGCGATGCCCATGCGTGCGCCGGCCTGGATCCGCAGCGCCTCCAGCCGCGCCAGCAGCGCGGCATCGGCATTCAGCTCGGCAGGCGAGGCATCGCCGCGCACGCCGAGATCGGCGGCGCGCAGCAACATCATCGGCATGGCGCAATCCACCAGACTCGTCGCGACGCCGTCGATGGTGTCCTGCGCCCGCCCGCTCGGCAACAGCTTGCCAGTGCGCGCGCCGGCCGCGTCCAGGAACGACAGCCAGATCGGCGCCGCCGCGCCGGGCGCCCCGGCGATGCGCGTCTCGCCACGGTACACCACCCGGCCATGCGGCGTTTCCACCGTGGCCACGATCAGCTTGCCGGTATTGACGTTGTGGATGCGCACCTGGGTGCGCGGATGCTGCGCCTGCACCAGGCCGCGCTCGATCGCGTACGGCGCCACCGCCGCTAGCATGTTGCCGCAGTTGGGCGAGGTGTCCACCACCTGCTGCTCGACCCGCACCTGCGCGAACAGATAGTCCACGTCCGCATCGGCGCGGCTGGAACGGTCGACGATGGCGACCTTGCTGGTCAGCGCGTTGCCGCCGCCGATGCCGTCGATCTGCAGCGGGTGGCCGGCGCCCATCACCTCCAGCAGCAGGCGATCGCGGCGGGCGGGATCGGCCGGCAGGTCCGGCGCGAAGAAGAACGGCCCCTTGGAGGTGCCGCCGCGCATGAGCACGCAGGGAATGCCGGTCAGATCGTTGGACATGGTGTAGATTGATGCGCCATGAAGATGAATGTCTTCGTCTGATTCGATACTGGCATGGCCTCAATTAATCTGTGAATTGCTAATTTCTCGATGATTGATTACCAATGAGCATCAATTGCGAAATCCTCGACCTGCGCGCGTTCCTGCTGGTGGCCGAGACGCGCAGCTTCCACCGCGCGGCCGAGGCGCTGCACATGTCGCAACCGGCGCTGAGCCGGCGCATCCAGAAGCTGGAGCAGGCGGTGGGGTCGCCGCTGCTGGAGCGCACCACCCGCAGCGTGGCCACCACCGCCATCGGCGAGAACCTGCTGCCGCTGGTGCGGCGCATGATCGAGGAGTTCGACGGCTCGCTGTTTTCGGTGCGCGGCCACGACGATGCGCGCGGCGCCACCGTCACCATCGCCTGCCTGCCCACGGCCGCGTTCTACTTCCTGCCCAGCGTGATGGCGCGCTTCCGCGAGGCGCATCCGCACGTGCGCTTCCGCATCCTCGACATCCCGGCCACCGAAGGCCTGCAGGCGGTGGAACGCGGCGAGGTCGAGTTCGGCATCAACTTCATGGGCGCCAACGATCCCAACCTGGATTTCGACGTACTCGCCGAGGACCCGTTCGTGCTGGCCTGCCGCCGCGACCATCCGCTGGCGAAGAAACGCCGGATCGAATGGGCCGATCTGGCCCAGCACCAGTTGATCACCGTGCACCGCACCAGCGGCAACCGCACCCTGCTCGACGGCGCGCTGG
Organism: Xanthomonas sp. NCPPB 901; assembly: GCF_056725085.1. NCBI lineage: Bacteria > Pseudomonadati > Pseudomonadota > Gammaproteobacteria > Lysobacterales > Lysobacteraceae > Xanthomonas > Xanthomonas sp. NCPPB 901. The sequence continues at coordinate 2,672,096 of NZ_CM161511.1, forward strand.
CGCGCGAGAACCTGAAGCTGAGCTGGCATTACGAAGTGACCCACCTGTCCACCTCGCTGGGCATGGTCGAGGCCGGCATCGGCGTGTCGGTGCTGCCGAAGATGGCCACGCCCGACGGCGAGCATCCGATCCTGGTGACCCGGCCGATCGGCAACCCGGTGGTCTCGCGCACCATCGGCATCGTGCGCCGGCGCAGCGCGCTGCTCTCGCCCAGCGCCGAACGTTTCCTGCAGATGCTGATGAGCCAATGGCGCGGCAAGCCGTGACACGGGCGCTACATCTGAACGTGTAAGCTTCCGCCCGACGCCTTGGGCCGCCGCGCCTTCCGGCCGCGCCGCGCCCGCGACGCAGTGCCGGCAACGCAACGGCCCGGCACTCGCAAGCAGGCCCACGACAGCGGGCCACTGCAAGCCACCCGCAATCAGGAGTTCCCCCGCATGAACGACTCGTTCTCCACCCGCAGCCAACTGCACGTCGGCGGCAAGACCTACGGTTACTTCAGCCTGCCCAAGCTCGGCCAGCGCTTCGACATTTCGCGCCTGCCCTACTCGCTGAAGATCCTGCTGGAGAATCTGCTGCGCCACGAGGACGGCGGCGCGACCGTCGGCAAGGAGCACATCGAAGCGGTGGCGCAGTGGCAGCCGACCGCCGAGCCGGACACCGAGATCGCGTTCATGCCGGCGCGCGTGGTGCTGCAGGACTTCACCGGCGTGCCCTGCGTGGTCGACCTGGCGGCGATGCGCGACGCGGTGGTCAAGCTCGGCGGACGCCCGGAGCAGATCAACCCGCTGATCCCCTCGGAACTGGTGATCGACCACTCGGTGCAGGTGGACGTGTTCGGCAAGCCCGACGCGCTGGACCTCAACGGCAAGATCGAATTCCAGCGCAACAAGGAGCGCTACGGCTTCCTGCGCTGGGGCCAGAAGGCCTTCGACAATTTCAAGGTGGTGCCGCCGAACACCGGCATCGTGCACCAGGTCAACCTGGAGCACCTGGCGCGGGTGGTGATGACCGGCGAACGCGACGGCGAGGCGATCGCCTATCCGGACACCGTGTTCGGCACCGACAGCCACACCACCATGATCAACGGCATCGGCGTGCTCGGCTGGGGCGTGGGCGGCATCGAGGCGGAGGCGGCGATGCTCGGCCAGCCCTCGTCGATGCTGATCCCGCAGGTGGTGGGCTTCAAGCTCACCGGCAAGCTGCCCGAGGGCGCCACCGCCACCGACCTGGTGCTGACGGTGACGCAGATGCTGCGCAAGCACGGGGTGGTCGGCAAGTTCGTCGAGTTCTTCGGCGACGGCCTGCAGCACCTGCCACTGGCCGACCGCGCCACCATCGGCAACATGGCGCCGGAGTACGGCGCCACCTGCGGCATCTTCCCGATCGACGCCGAATCGCTGACCTACCTGCGCCTGTCCGGGCGCAACGAGGAGCAGATCGCGCTGGTCGAGGCCTATGCCAAGGCGCAGGGCCTGTGGCACGACGGCGACAGCGCGCACGCCAGCTACAGCGCGATCCTGGAACTGGACATGGGCGAGGTGAAGCCGTCGCTGGCCGGCCCCAAGCGCCCGCAGGACCGGGTGCTGCTGGAAGACATGCAGCGCAACTTCCGCGACAGCCTGGTGCCGTTCGCCGACGCGCGCGCCAAGCGCCGCAGCGACGCCGCGCAGGAAGACCGGCTCAAGAACGAAGGCGGCGGCGGCACCGCGGTCGGCGCCCAGGCGGCGCAGGCGCAGGACGCCGAGGCCAGCGGCGCCGGCTGGCGCCTGCGCGACGGCGCGGTGGTGATCGCGGCGATCACCTCCTGCACCAACACCTCCAACCCGGCGGTCATGCTCGGCGCCGGGTTGCTCGCGCGCAACGCCGTGGCCAAGGGCCTGAAGGCGCAGCCATGGGTCAAGACCTCGCTCGGGCCAGGCTCGCTGGTGGTCACCGACTACCTGAAGAAGGCCGGGGTGATGGACGACCTGGAACAGCTCGGCTTCTACGTGGTCGGCTACGGCTGCACCACCTGCATCGGCAACTCCGGCCCGCTGCCGGAGGACGTCTCCGCGGCGATCGCCAAGGACGACCTGGTGGTGGCCTCGGTGCTGTCGGGCAACCGCAACTTCGAAGGCCGCGTGCATCCGGAAGTGAAGATGAACTACCTGGCCTCGCCGCCGTTGGTAGTTGCCTACGCCATCGCCGGCACTACCGACATCGACCTGACCCGCGAGCCGCTGGGCACCGGCCACGATGGCCAGCCCGTGTACCTGCGCGATATCTGGCCGAGCAACAAGGAGATCGGCGACACCATCGCCGCCACGGTCGGCCCAGAGATGTTCAAGCAGAACTACGCCGACGTGTTCAAGGGCGACAACCGCTGGAACACCATCGCCTCGCCCGACGGCGAGCTGTACGCCTGGGACAGCGCCTCCACCTACATCAAGAACCCGCCGTACTTCGAGGGCATGACCATGCAGGTCGGCCGCATCGAGGACGTGCACGGCGCGCGCGTGCTGGGCCTGTTCGGCGATTCGATCACCACCGACCACATCTCCCCAGCCGGCAACATCAAGAAGGACTCGCCGGCGGGCCGCTTCCTGCAGTCACGCGGCGTGCAGCCGGCCGACTTCAACAGCTACGGCAGCCGCCGCGGCAACGACGACGTCATGGTCCGCGGCACCTTCGCCAACATCCGCATCAAGAACCTGATGCTGGGCGGCGAGGAAGGCGGCAACACCCTGTACTACCCGTCCGGCGACGGCCAGCCGGAAAAGCTGGCGATCTACGACGCGGCGATGAAGTACAAGGCCGACGGCGTGCCGCTGGTGGTGATCGGCGGCAAGGAATACGGCACCGGTTCCTCGCGCGACTGGGCGGCCAAGGGCACCAACCTGCTCGGGGTCAAGGCGGTGATCGCCGAGAGCTTCGAGCGCATCCATCGCTCCAACCTGGTCGGCATGGGCGTGCTGCCGCTGCAGTTCCTCGACGGCCAGAACGCACAGAGCCTGGGCCTGGACGGCTCGGAAGTGTTCGAGATCACCGGCCTGCAGGACGGCGCCAGCAAGCGCGCCAAGGTCGTCGCGACCAAGGCCGACGGCAGTGCGCAGTCCTTCGAGGTAGCGGTGATGCTGCTGACCCCGAAGGAAGTGGAGTACTTCCGCCATGGCGGCCTGCTGCAGTACGTGCTGCGGCAGTTGGCTGCGCGCTGACCCACCTTCGGGTTCGACCCCAAGGTCCGCCCCCGCGCTTGCGCGGGGGCATTTTTTTGGGCAGCGCTGACCACTGGTTCGCAAGCGCGCCCGCGCGGCCGGCACAGCGGCCTGATGCATGACATGCCCCGGCAGCTTGGCTGCACGCCAACCCGCCTTTGCGTTTTCCGACCGCGAAAGCGCGGCCCCAGCGCCAGCGCATTGCACAGCGCCGCCGACAGCGAAGGAACCAGATCCATCACTGATCAGCCCCGCGACCGCCGTTGCTGTTGCTGTTGCGTTTGCTCCTGCTCTACCAGCTTCCCTTCCGAAGCGGCGGCCATCGTGGGGAAAAACCGAAGGGCGGCGCACAGGGATGTGCGCCGCCCGCGGCAGCGGCAGGATGCCCCTTCTGCGGATCCCCGGGATGGCCGCGGATCCGGAGCGCGCAGCGCGGAGGGCGCGAGGCAGGGCGCGCTTGACCAGCCTTCGGCTGTGGTAAAGCGCTTCTTTTGGTTACCTTCTCTTTGCGCGAGCAAAGAAGCGCTTCTCAGCAGCCGAAGGCTGATCGAAGTAACTCGCCCGCAAGGGCGAAAGCCGTTGCTTGACACTGCCCAGCAGGCGACTCCAAAGCGCCAGCACTCGCTGCAGCATTACAAGCGCTCAACGTGCACCACGGCCACCCCAAGGAAATCAACGACTCCCAGCCACCCCACCCCGTCCCTGTTCGCCTTTTCCCTACGGAACGGTATGCTGCCGTTGCCGGTTCTGACGGATACTGTCCGTTGTGAGCCCATCAACACGTTTCCTGGAGGGGGAATATGAGTCTGGATCGTCCGTGGTTGCAGAGTTATCCGGCCGGCGTTGGCGCCGACATCGATGTCGATGAATACCGCTCCGTCGCCGCCGTCTTCGAAAGCTCCGTGGCCAAGTTCGGCGACCGCCCCGCCTACTGCAACTTCGGCAAGACCCTGACCTACCGCGACGCCGGCGAACTGGCCCGGCAATTCGCCGGTTACCTGCTGGGCGAACTGCAACTCAAGAAGGGCGACCGCGTCGCCCTGATGATGCCCAACTGCCTGCAGTACCCCATCGCCACCTTCGGCGTGCTGCTGGCCGGCATGACCGTGGTCAACGTCAACCCGCTGTACACCCCGCGCGAACTGCGCCACCAACTGATCGATTCCGGCGCCAGCGCACTGGTGGTGATCGACAACTTCGGCACCACCGTACAGGAAGTGCTCGCCGACACCCCGCTCAAGCAGGTCATCACCACCGGCCTGGGCGACATGCTCGGCTTCCCCAAGGGTCCCCTGGTCAACTTCGTCCTGAAGTACGTCAAGAAGCTGGTCCCGGACTACGACATCCCCAATGCGATCCGCTTCCGCGACGCGCTGACCCTCGGCCGCCTGCACACGCTGCCGCCGATCGACATCGCGCCGGACGACATCGCCTTCCTGCAGTACACCGGCGGCACCACCGGCGTGGCCAAGGGCGCCATGCTGACCCACCGCAACCTGGTCGCCAACATGCTGCAGGCCGGCGCCTGGATCGCGGCGACCGGCAAGCTGGAGGAAGGCAAGGAAGTCATCATCACCGCGCTGCCGCTGTACCACATCTTCGCGCTGACCGCGAACGGCCTGGTGTTCATGAAGCTGGGCGGGCTCAACCACCTGATCAGCAATCCGCGCGACATGCCGGGCTTCGTCAAGGAACTGCAAAAGACCCGCTTCACCGCCTTCACCGGCGTCAACACCCTGTTCAACGGCCTGCTCAACACGCCCGGCTTCGACAAGGTGGATTTTTCCTCGCTGAAGTTCACCCTCGGCGGCGGCATGGCGGTGCAACGCGCGGTGGCCGAGCGCTGGAAGCAGGTCACCGGCGTCACCCTGGTCGAGGCCTACGGCCTTACCGAAACCTCGCCGGCGGCCTGCATCAACCCGCTGACCCTGACCGAATACAACGGCGCGATCGGCCTGCCCATCCCCTCCACCGACGCCTGCGTCAAGGACGACCAGAGCCGCATCCTGGCGCCCGGCGAGGTCGGCGAACTGTGCATCCGCGGACCGCAGGTGATGAAGGGCTACTGGCGCCGACCGGAGGAAACCGCCAGCGCCATCGACGCCGACGGCTGGCTGCACACCGGCGACATGGCGCGGATGGATCCGCAGGGTTTCTTCTACATCGTCGACCGCAAGAAGGACATGATCCTGGTGTCCGGCTTCAACGTGTATCCGAACGAGGTCGAGGACGTCATCGCGATGATGCCCGGCGTGCTGGAAGTGGCCGCGGTCGGCGTGCCCGACGAGAAGTCCGGCGAAGTGGTCAAGGTGGTCATCGTCAAGAAGGACCCCAACCTCACCGCCGAGGACGTCAAGGCGCACGCCCGCGCCAACCTGACCGGCTACAAGCACCCGCGCATCGTCGAGTTCCGCAAGGAGCTGCCCAAGACCAACGTGGGCAAGATCCTGCGGCGCGAGCTGCGCGACGCGCCGCCGCCGCAGTAAGCAGCTCCAGCGGGCGCCCATGCGGCGCCCGTGCAGGCGCTGGCGGGGCGAGTTCCGGCCGCGGCACCCAGGTGTAGCATCCGCCGGGTGGAAACGCACTCGCCCGCTGCGCCACGCCATCTCCGCGGGCGTCTTTCCGAGAGCCCGCCATGAGCATGATCGACACGCTGCCCCGTACCCGCGCCTATTCCAGCATCCGCATCGATGCGGATGGCGACGACGATAGCCACTGGCTGTACATGCATGCAGGCAACGCCGCCAAACAGCGGCCCTGTTTCCATCCCACGTTGATGCGCGAGATGCACAGCTACCTCGCCTCCATCAGCCAGCCCCGCAACCTGACGTCGGCGCGGCTGGGCAGCCTGGTGCTGGCGTCCGATGCCAACGCATTCAATCTGGGCGGCGATCTGGAACTGTTCGGCCATTGCATCCGCCGCCGCGATCGCGCCGGGCTGATGGCCTATGCGACAAGCTGCATCGATGGCGTACACCGTTTCCACGAAGGACTCGGCGGCAACTTCAGCACCATCGCCCTGCTACAGGGCGATGCGCTCGGCGGTGGCCTGGAAATGGCGCTGTCGTGCCACCTGATCGTGGCCGAAGAGGATGTCGGCATGGGCCTGCCGGAAATCATGTTCGGCCTGTTCCCGGGCATGGGCGCGTATTCGTTCCTCAGCCGCCGCATCGCGCCGCATGCCGCGGAAAAGCTCATCCTGGGTGGCCATGTCTTCAGCAGCCAGGAGATGCATGCCATGGGCATCGTCGACGTCCTGGTGCCCAAGGGTCAGGGCAAGGAAGCCGTACGCGATCTGATCCAGCAACAACGACGCGCGCCGCTGGCGCATCTGGGGATGAACGCGATGCGCACCGTGGTGCAGCCGGTGCGCCGCGAGGAATTGCTTGCGGTGACGGAAATCTGGGTGGACGCCGCGCTGGCCCTGGGCGAAAAATCGCTGCGGACGATGGATCGGCTGGTACGCGCCCAGGTCCGGCGCGCGCAAGCGGGCGTCGCCGCCTGAGCGTGGTATCGCTGCCGGCAAGGGGGGAATGACCCGGCCCAGCGCCGGGCGTTCCTCAGCGCAGCTCGCCGTCGTGCACGGCACTCTGCCGGGCGCGCAGTTCCAGCGCCTCGCGGCCTTCGGTGAGGCTGGCGTTGAGCGCCATCAGGCGCGGGCGCCACTCGCTGCGCACCTGCCATTCCGGCATCTGCATCAACTCGCCGCCGAGACTGGCGAGCCGGATCAGGCCGAGATTGCTGGCCACGCCCTTGATCGCATGCGCATGTTCGCGCAGGCGTTCCCAGTGCTCGGCTTCGCCGGCGATCTGCATGCCGCCGAGGCAGCCTTCGGCATCGTTCAGACATTGCGAGATGAATTCGCGTTCGAACCCGTCGCCCATGCCGAGCCCGGCAAGTTCGTCCAGGACCGACGAATCCAGCACCCCCTCGCTGGACACCGCGCCCTGCCGCGCCGCCATCTCGCTGCCGACCCGCAAGCGCCCTTCCATGGCGATGTCGGAGAGCGTATCCAGCAGGCGGTTGGCCACCACCGGCTTGGCCAGGAAGGTGCGCGCGCCGGCCTGCTCGCAACGCTGGATCGACTCGGGGGTGACGTCGGCGCTGAGCACCACCACCGGCGTGCGCGGCCCGCCGGCCTGCATCACCCGCAACTGCCGCAGCATGTCCAGGCCGCTCATGCCCGGCATGTGCAGATCGACGATCACCGCATCGAATTCGGTCTCGGCCAGCGCGTCCAGCACCGCCTCCGCGCCATCGACGCAGATGACGCGATGGCCGGCCTTCTGCAGCATGCGCTGCAGCACCATGCGGTTGGCGGCGTGGTCGTCGGCAACCAGGATGCGCATGCCGCGCACCCGCGCGCGGTGGCGCAGGAACGGATCGGAGAATGCGATGACGTTGCCGCTGGTATCGACCTCCTCGGCGGCCGCCGGCACGCTGGCCGCCGGCGCACCGAAGTCCGCCGACGTCGGGACCGCCGCGGCCACGAACGGCAGTTCGAACCAGAAATGGCTGCCGCGCGGCGCATTCTCCTGGTAGCCGATGCTGCCCCCCATCGCCTCGACCAGGCCCTTGGCGATCGTCGTGCCTAGACCGCTGCCTTCGTAGCGGCGCGCCAGGCCGACGTCGGCCTGTTCGAACGCCTCGAACAGGCGTGGCCGCATGTCCGGCGCGACCCCGATCCCGGTATCGACGATGTCGAAACTCAGGCGCTTCGGCTGCCCCTGCTCGTTCTTGTGCAGGCGCACCCGGATATCGACCCGGCCGGCCTCGGTGAACTTGATGGCGTTGCCGGCCAGGTTCAGCAGCACCTGGCGCAGGTGACCCGGATCGCCGGAAAGATAGTCCGGCACGTCCGGGGCGACATCCACCTGGTAGGCGAGGTGCTTGGCCCGTGCCTGCGGCTGCAGGATCAGGCTGATCCCCTCCAGGGTTTCGCGCAGCGAGAAATCGCGCTTGTCGAGCCGCAGCTTGCCGGCCTCGATCGCGGAAATGTCCAGCACTTCCTCGACCAGCGACAACAGGCTGCGCGCCGACGCCTGGATGGTGTTGACGCACTCGCGCTGCTCGGCGTCCAGGCGCGTGGTCGCCAGCACCTCGGTCATGCCCGACAGGCCGTTCAACGGGGTGCGGAACTCATGGCTCATGTTGGCCAGGAAGCGGCTCTTGGCCTCGCTGGCACGGCGCGCCTCGGCGGTGGTGCTGGTCAATTGCCGCAAAAGCCCGGACAGGTACAGCGGGATGGCGGCCAGGCCGACCAGCAGGCCGATGCCCAGGCCGCGATTGGCGATCCAGTACTCGCTGGTCATCAGCGTGATGCTGAAACTGGCCACCGCCATGGCCACGGCCAAGTAGAGATAGCGGTTGCCGTAGCGCAGGCCATTGCCGATGGTGACCCACATGATGACGACGTAGATGCAGGCCATCGGTTCGCCGATCGCGCTCATCGCCATCGACATCAGCCCGTAGTCGGCGACCATGCCGATGATCCGGCGCACGTCCGAGCGCTGCGGCCGGACCAGGATCCAGGTCATCAAGGCCAGGGCCACGGCCTGCGAGATCAGGGTCAGGCCGATGACGTAGGCGCGCTGCCGCGGGGCGATGTCCCAATCGTGCGAGAACGCCAGTTCGTACGCCAGGATCAGCGCGACCATGCAGATGCGGACGAACGCCTGGCCGTGCTCGGTATCCTTGCGCTCCGCGAAGCGTTGCCGCACCAACCTGATCGCCGAGATCATGTCAGACTCCTGGTCGCGCCGAGGCGGTGGAGAATTTCTCGCAGATCACCTGCAGCTGCTCGCGGCCGCGGAACAGCGCGTCCACGCAACGCGGGTCGAACAGGCGGCCGCGCTGGGCGTACAGATAGGCAAGGGTCGCATCCATGGTCCAGGCTTCCTTGTAGGGGCGCGGCGAGATCAGCGCGTCGAACACGTCGGCGACCGCCACGATCCGCGCTTCCAGCGGAATCGCCTCGCCGACCAGGCCGTCCGGGTAGCCGCTGCCGTCGTAGCGCTCATGGTGGCGCAGGGCGATCAGCGCGCCGACCTGGATGAAGCGGTTCTGGCTGCCGCTGAGCAGTTCGTAGCCGATGCGCGGGTGCATGCGCATCACCGCCATCTCGTCCTCGTTGAGCTTGCCCGGCTTGAGCAGCACCGCGTCGGGAATGGCGATCTTGCCCATGTCGTGCAGGCTCGCCGCCATCTCGATGACCCGCACCTCGTCCTCGGACAGGCCCAGTTGCTCGGCGATCAGCCCGGCCACGTGCGCCATCCGTTCCAGGTAGGCGCTGGTGCCGACGTCGCGGTACTCGATGGCCCGCGCCAGCCGCGACAGGGTCTCGCGCTCGCGTTCCTCGACCTCGCGCATGCTGGCCAGCAGGCGCTGCTCCAGCGACATCGCGCGCTGCTTGATGTTCTCGCTCTGCAGCCGCAGCTGCAGCAGGTTGTGGCAGCGCGCGCGCAGCTCGCGCGGGCGGATCGGCTTGACCAGGAAGTCGATCACCCCCGCTTCCAGGGCCGCCTGGCGGATCGGCTCGTCGCCGACCACGGTGATCAGGATGATGGGAATGTCGCGGTGCTTGGGCAGCCGGCGCAGGCGCCGCGCGAACTCCAGCCCGTCCATGCCCGGCATGCGGTAGTCGAGCAACAGCAGATCGACCTTGCCCGCCTCGCACCAGGCCAGCGCGGCCTGCGAGTCGCCGAAGTCGCGCACGGTCAGTTCCGGGGCGATGTCCTCGATGACATGCCGCAGCATCGTGCGCGCGGAGGTCTGATCGTCGACGATGACGATGTTCAAACGATTGTCGCTTCCGTCCGCCCAGTGGAGACGGTCCCCGTTCGAGGACGCGCCGGAGAGGCTCATGCTGGCATCATGCATCTGCAATCCTCCGCCCGTCGCATCTGCGCGGGCTGCTGAGACGACAACGGGAACGCGCCTGCGCCCAATCACGCCGACCCGTCCACCTCACTTCCTTTTGCGTGCAACGCCTAGTGCAAGAACCGCGCCACCTCGTCCGCGGCTAGGTTAAGCCTCCGGACGCATGTACGGAAACAGCAGCACGTCACGGATCGAGCTGCTGCCGGTAAGCAACATTACCAGTCGGTCGATGCCGATGCCCAGGCCACCGGTCGGCGGCAGTCCCACTTCCAGTGCCCGGATGTAGTCGGCGTCGAAGTGCATGGCCTCGTCGTCCCCCCCTTCCTTGGCCGCCACCTGGGCCTGGAACCGCGCCGCCTGGTCTTCCGGGTCGTTGAGCTCGGAGAAGCCGTTGGCGATCTCCTTGCCATTGATGAACAGCTCGAAGCGATCGGTATAGCCCGGCTCGGTGTCGCTGGAGCGGGCCAGCGGCGACACCTCGACCGGGTGGTCGGTGATGAAGGTGGGCTGGATCAGGGTGTGCTCGACGGTGGCCTCGAAGATCTCCAGCAGCAGCTTGCCCCAGCCGTAGGACGGCTTGGTGCGGATCTTCAGCCGCTCGCAGTGGCGCAGCAGCGCCTCGCGGTCGGTGCAGTCGGCGACGCTGATCTCCGGGTTGTGGTGGCGCACCGCCTCGTCCATGCGCCAGCGGCGGAACGCCGGCGCCAGGTCGATGTCGGCGCCGTCCCAGTGCACCTGGGTGGTACCCAGCACCTCGCGGGCGACGTCGCGGATGACGTTCTCGGTCAGGTCCATCACCTCGTGGTACGTGGCGTAGGCCTCGTACAGCTCCATCATGGTGAATTCCGGATTGTGCCGGGTGCTGACGCCTTCGTTGCGGAAATTGCGGTTGATTTCGTAGACCCGTTCCAGGCCGCCGACCACCAGCCGCTTCAGGTACAGCTCCGGGGCCACCCGCAGGTACAGGTCCAGGTCCAGCGCGTTGTGGTGGGTGGTGAACGGCTTGGCCGTGGCGCCGCCGGGGATGTAGTGCATCATCGGCGTCTCCACTTCCAGGAAGCGGCGCGCGTCCAGCCAGGCGCGCATGGCGCGGATGATCTTGGAGCGCTTGACGAACACCTCGCGCGCCTCCGGCGACACGATCAGGTCCACGTAGCGCTGGCGGTAGCGCTGCTCCACGTCCGACAGGCCGTGCCACTTGTCCGGCAACGGGCGCAGCGCCTTGGTCAGCAGCCGCAGCCCGGTGGCCTTGATCGACAGCTCGCCGGTCTTGGTGCGGGTCAGCCCGCCCTCCACGCCGATGATGTCGCCGATGTCCCAGCCCTTGAAGGCGTCGTAGGCCTCGCCCAGGGCGTTGGCCTGCAGGAACAGCTGGATGCGCCCGGACTCGTCCTGCAGCTGCACGAAGCTGGCCTTGCCCATCACCCGCTTGGCCAGCAGGCGCCCGGCCAGGCGCAGGCTGCGGCCCTGCCCCTCCAGCGCCTCGGCGGTCCAGCGCTCGGCGTCGGCGAACTCGGCCTGCAGATCGCCGGCGAAGTCGCTGCGGCGGAAATCGTTCGGATAGGCCACGCCCTGCGCGCGCAGCGCGGCGAGTTTGGCGCGCCGTTCGGCGATGAGGCTGTTCTCGTCGACGGGAAGGGACGGCGCGGGGGTCTGCTCGGTCATGGGATCGGGGATGCGTGAGGAAGGGAAAGAATGCACCAGCCGGCGAGGCCGTGTGCCGCGGCACGGCCTCCGTCGCCAGGACGGAGGCCGCCGGTTCAGGCGTCGCTGCGTTTCGCGCCGGCTTCCAGGCCGGACTTGAGGCTGGCCTCGACGAACTCGTCCAGGTCGCCGTCGAGCACCTTCTGGGTGTCCGAGCGTTCCACGCCGGTGCGCAGGTCCTTGATCCGGCTCTGGTCGAGCACGTAGTTGCGGATCTGGCTGCCCCAGCCGATGTCGGACTTGGTCGCCTCCACCGCATCGCGCTCGGCGTTGCGCTTCTGGATCTCCAGCTCGTACAGCTTGGCGGCCAGCATCTTCATCGCGTTGTCGCGGTTCTGGTGCTGGCTGCGCCCGGTCTGGCAGGCCACCACGATGCCGGTGGGCACGTGGGTGATGCGCACCGCCGACTCGGTCTTGTTGACGTGCTGGCCGCCGGCGCCGGAGGACCGGTACACGTCGGTCTTCAGGTCGGCCGGGTTGATGTCGATGTCGATGTTGTCGTCCACTTCCGGCGACACGAACACCGAGGTGAAGCTGGTGTGGCGGCGGTTGTCCGAGTCGAACGGCGACTTGCGCACCAGCCGGTGCACGCCGGTCTCGGTCTTCAGCCAGCCGTAGGCGAAGTCGCCTTCCACGCGCAGCGTGGCGGACTTGATCCCGGCCACTTCGCCGCCGGAGACTTCCATCAGCTCGGTCTTCCAGCCGCGCGACTCGCACCAGCGCAGGTACATGCGCAGCAGGATCTCGGCCCAGTCCTGGGCCTCGGTGCCGCCGGCGCCGGCCTGGATGTCGACGAAGGCGTTGCTGGCGTCCATCTGCCCGGAGAACATGCGCTGGAATTCCAGCTTCTCCACCTGCGCCTGGAAGCGGTCGACGTCGGCCAGCACCGCCTGCGCGGTGGCCTCGTCGTTCTCGCTCTCGGCCAGTTCCAGGAATTCCAGTGATTCGTTCAGGCCATCGAGCACGCTGGCGATGCCGCCGACGGTCTTCTCCAGGCTGGCGCGTTCGCGGCCAAGGCCCTGGGCGCGCTCGGGGTCGTTCCAGACGTCGGGGCTCTCCAGCTCCCGGGTGACTTCCTCTAGACGCTCCTTCTTGGCGTCGTAGTCAAAGAAACCCCCGTAGCGACAGCACCCGATCGGACAGATCGGCGATGCGGTGGCGAATCGGATTGAGTTCGATCATTGCGGCGTTTTCCGGCAGACAAGAGCGCGATTCTAGCAATTCCGGCCGCCGCGCCACAGCGCTACTGGACCGCGGCGGCCTCGCCCTCCCCGGCCGCCACGCGCAGCGCGGCACGGTAGCGGCGACTGCACGGGACCTGGCTGCCGTCGCGCAGGTGCACCCGCGCCTCGCCCGCCTCCAGCGGCTCGATCGAGACCACGCTGGCCAGGTTGACGATGTAGCTGCGGTGGATGCGCACGAACCGTGCCGGATCCAGCCGCGCCTCGATCGCGGCCATGGTGCTGCGCAGCGGATAGTCGTGGCCGCGCACGCGCAGGTTGACGTAGTTGCCGGCGGCCTGCAGCCATTCGATGTCGGCCGCGGCGACCAGGAAATCGCGGCCCAGCTTGCGCACCAGGAAGCGCTCGGGCCGTTCCAGCGACCCCACCGGCGGGCCGGCGTCGGGCGCGCCGAGCAGCGCCGCCTCGCCCTGCCAGCGCCGCAGCAGGAACCGGTACATCTCCACGCACAGCGCGATCGAGGCCAGGCTGCGCACGTCCTTGAGGTATTCGTAGGCCAGGCCCTGCGGCCACGGGCCGAAGTCGTAGTGCTGACCCTGCAGGCGGTAGACCAGGCTGCGCAGGGCGACCATCCCCAGCACGTGCAGCACCGACAGCGCCACGCTGCCCAGCAGATAGCCCGGCAGCCGGCGTCGCCAGGTGTCCCAGTGCAGCGGGTAGCGCCGGGTCAGCACCACCACCAACGGCACGATCAGCAGGAACATCAGATTGCTCGACCACTCCCACACCACCGGTTCCCACGCGGCGAAGTGCAGCCCGGTCTTGCGAATATCGATCAGCACCGTGACGCTGTTGGCGGTGGCGTTGATCAGGGTCAACACGACCCAGAAGCCGATCTCGAAACTGCGGCGCCAGGGCTGGAAACGGGAATAGGCGCTGGCGCCGGATGGATCGGACATCAGCGAAGTGTAGCGCGCCGGCATGGCCACGCCGACGCGCCACGGCCGGCTCAGCGCACCTCGAACTCGCCGACCAGCACCGTCTCCTTGCGCTCGATCAGGCGCAACGTCACCTGCTGGTCGCGCTGCGCGGCCGTGCCCCAGCCCGTGCTCAGTTGCAGGTGCAAGGTGGTGGCGCCGGTGACCAGCGGCTGGCGGTCGCCGAAGAAGTTCGCTTCGACCCGATACTTGCCGGGCTTGGCCCTACGCAGCGAGAACTCCTCCGGCCCGTAGCCGCCGGTGAAATCCGGCGACAGTTGGCCCCCCTGGTAAGTCGCGCGGTTGCCGTAGTAGCAGCGCTCGCCATTGGGATCGGTCACCCACAGGTCCATGTCGCTGTTGTCGCTGTCCCAGTTCAGCACCACGCGCAGGTCCAGCGGCAGATTGCGCAGCAGCCGCGGATCGACGAAGCCGGTATCCAGCGGCTGCGGCGCACGCGCCACGATCGCGTTCAGCTCGTTGAGCGCGATCATGCTCACCCCGTCGAAGCGCGGGTCCCAGTCGCGCACCACCACCTGGTACAGCTGCGCGATCGCCGCCTGCGCGTCGCCGCGCGCGGCCTGGGCCAGGCCCAGGTCGCGGAAGCTCTGCGGCTCCTCCTCGCCCAGCCGCACTACCTGCTCGAACACCGGCACCGCCAGATCGGCGCGGCCGGCCTGCAGCAGCCGGTAGCCGAGCACACGCAGCACGTGACGGTTCTCCAACTGCAGCTCGGCCAGGTTGGACAGCACCCGCAGGGCCAACTCGCGCTGCCCGCGCGCGAACAGGACGTCGGCCACGTCCAGATAGAACGCCACGCTGTCGGCGTGCGCGGCGCGTTCGCTCAGGTACAGCGGATACACCGCCTCCGCCGCGGCTGCGCGCAGGCGCCGCGCATACGCCGAATCCGGCTGCCAGGGCTGCAAGGCCAGGGAGATCGTGACGGGGCCTGCACTGCCGCCGGCCGCGGATGCGCCCGCGTCGCCGGCAACGGCGATCGCGTCCAGGCTCGCCGGCGCGGCCAGCATCCGTGCCGGTGCCGGTGCCGGCGCCTCCATGGCGGCAGGCGCCGGTGGCGAGGGCGGCGCCATCGCAATCGATGCGGACACCGCTGCCATGGGGGCACCGTCCTGTCCGGCCGTCTCGGCGCGGCGCTGCCGTTCCTGGGCGACCATCTGCGGCGGCGCGTCCTTGGGAAAGCGGCGCTGCCACCAGGCGACGCGCTGCGCGAACGCCTCGGCGACCCGGTCGATGCGTTGCTTGCGCGTGTCGTCATTGGTCTGTTGGCGTTGCGCCTGCGCGCGCGCCACCGCCGCACGCAGCGCCGGCGGCGCCGGGATGGCGTAGCGGACGTAGTCGTCGACGTTCTCCAGCACCAGCAGCGAGGTGTCGGCGCTGACCAGGCCGAAGCGCGTGGCCAATGCCTGGCGGCGCGCAGCTGAGCCCAGCGGGTCGGCGGACAGACTGCGCAGCATGGCCCGCGCCCATGCGCCAGGGACCAGATCGCCGGGCACCTCAGCGGCCGCACGCAGCGGCAGGCGCAGGCGGCGGGTGCTGGCCGCCGTGGCGATCTCCAGCTGCAGCGCCGCGTCGGGCCCCAGCAGGCGCCCGGCGATGCGCAGGTAGCCATCGTCGGCGTAGCGCGACTCGGCCACCAGATCGGCGACCTGGCTGCCCGCCATCGCGACCAGTTCGCCGCCGCGCTGCAACAGGCGCTCGCTGGCGACCTGCACCCCCTGCAGGCCTTGCAGCGCGATCGCGCGTCCGCCACGCGCTTCGGCGATCGCCGCCAGGCGCGCGGCATCGGCGTGCGCGCCGGCCGAGTCGATCGCATACAGGCGCTGTCCCGGTGCCAGCGTCGGCATGGTCTGCGCACCGTAGTTGCCCAGGCCATCGCTGAACAGCAGGTACTCCTGCACCTGCGCCGCCGGTTGCCAGGCGCCCAGCGCACTGGCGCCATCCGGCTGCTCGGCCTGCAAGGCCGCCTTCAAGGCGCCCCAGTCGCCATTGCGCACCTGGAACTGGCGCGGCGCCTCGGCGCGGTCGCGCAGCACGATCAACTCGACCTGGGCCGTGCCGACCGCGGCGAAATAGCGCTGCAGCAAGGCCAGTTCGGCGGGGATATCGCGCTGCCGCGCCGAACCGGACGCATCCCACAGCAGGCCGATGCGTTGCGGCAGCGGCCGCGGGCCATGCAGGTCGGCGATCGGCACCAGCGCCTGGAAATAGCGCTGGCCCTCGTGGACGCCGGTCGCCACGCGCGGCGCCGCGCTCGCGCGCAGCGACAGCGTCAATTCCGGCGGCAACTGCGCCGGGGTCCCGGACCAGGCCACCGCATAACCGCCGTCGGCTGTCGGCAGCAGGCGCATGCCGGGCGCCGCCAGCGCGTGCTCGATGGGCGCGGCCTGCGTGCTCAGCGCTACCTGCAGCGACCTCGCGCTGGCCGCATACGCCAGCGGCAACCGCCATTGCCAGCCGGTCGCGGTGCGCGGCAGCGATTCGCGATAGACCAGGCGCACATGGCGGCTGCCATGCGCCGGCAGCGGATAGACGCGCAGCCGGAACTGGTTGCCAGCGGTCTGCTCGAGCAGGCCCGGATCCACGCCGCGCCGCTCGACCGCCTCGAACACCTGGCGCCCGCGCTCTTTGGGCACCGGCACCGCGTCGCGCATCTGCCCGTCGATGTCCAGGGCGAAACCGCTGAGTTGCTGCCCCGCGCGCAGCGGGAACGCCAGTTGCCCTTCCAGCACCCGCGCATTGGGATTGAAGAACTCCAACTCCACCGTGGTCTCGGCCAGGCCGGCGGCGGCATGCGCACGCACCGTCGCCGCGCGCAGCTCGACCGGGCGCTCGCCGGCGTCGGTGCGCAGCAATGGGGCGACCAACTGCTGCTGCGGTACGGCGGAGCGCGCGCCGGCGGCTGCCACGGCGAACGCCGACAACGAAAGCAACAACCCGCACAGGCCTCTGCGCACGATGAACGGCATGGATCGCTCCTTGATGGGACGGTATGGCTAGAACGTCCGCCATGGCGCAACGGGGTTGGGGGCGTGCTGCCGGACGTGAGGCGACCGAGGCCGCGCCCTCCCCTCGTCCGCCCCTGCGGGACACCGTCTCCCGAGGGGAGAAGGGAGCCGCGTCGACCCTTTCCCATCGGAAGAGGGGTTGGGATGAGGGGCCGGCACGCGCGGCGCACCCGATCATTGCCTGTGCTACCCGCCCCTCATCCGGCCCTGCGAGCCACTTTCTCCAGGCAGGAGAAGCAAGCCGCATCGCCCCTCTTCAACCGGGAGAGGGGTTGGGGTGAGGGTACGGCGCCGCCTGCGCCGGCAGACCGCCGGGGACTCAATCACCCAGCGGCTGGCAGTGCTCCACCACCAGTTGCACGGCGTCGCCGCCGCGGTAGTCGTCGGCGACCAGGCGGTAGGCGACGTGCACGCGCCGGCCCGGTTCGCGGCCGTGCCAGCCGTTGAAGTGGATCGCGTTCAAGGGCGCGGCGCGGCCCGGGCAGCGCAGGCTCAACTTGAGGTGGCGCTCCTTCAGCACGCGCCACTGCAGCACCTCGAATTCGCCGTCGAACAGCGGTTCGGGAAAGCCGTGCCCCCACGGCCCGCCCTGGCGCAGCGCCTCGGCGTGGCGGTGGTCGAGTTCGTGCGGGTCCAGCATGCCGTCGCTGAGCAGTTCAGCCTGCAGCAGTTCCGCGTCCAGGCTGGCCAGCGCATGCGCGCGGAACACCTGTTCGAACTCGGCCAACGCGTCCTGGCGCAGGCTCAGGCCGGCGGCCATGGCGTGGCCGCCGAACTTCTCCATCAGCCCTGGCCGCTGCGCTTCCACCGCCGCCATCGCATCGCGGATGTGGAAGCCCGGGATCGAACGCGCCGAGCCGCGCAACTGGGTGCTGCCCGGCTCGGCCGGGGCGAAGGCGATCACCGGCCGGTGCAGGCGGTCCTTCATCTTCGAGGCGACCAGGCCGATCACGCCGGGATGCCACTGCGCATCGAACAGGCACACCGCCACCGGCGGTTGCTCGGGCGCGGCCAGCAGCGCCTGCGCCACCACCGCCTCGGCCTCGTCGGTCATCTGCTGCTGCACGGCGCGGCGCTCGGCGTTGATCTCTTCCAACATCGCGGCGATCGCGCGCGCCTGCTGCGGGTCCTCGCACAACAACAGTTCGATGCCCAGGGCCATGTCCTCGAGGCGGCCAGCGGCGTTGAGCCGCGGCGCCAGGGCGAAGCCGATGTCGCTGGCGCTGAGCCGCGCCGGGTCGCGGCCGCTGGCCTCGATCAGCGCCCGCAGGCCAACACACCCCTCGCCGCGCTGCAGCCGGCGCAGGCCGGCCGACACCAGCGCGCGATTGTTCGGGTCCAACGGCACCAGGTCGGCGACGGTACCGACCGCGACCAGGTCCAGCAGCACGCCCAGGTCCGGCGGCGCGGCGGCGAACGCACCTTGCGCGCGCAGGTGCCGGCGCAGCGCCAGCAGCACGTAGAAGATCACGCCGACGCCGGCCAGCACCTTGCTCGGGAACGCGTCGCCGGCCAGGTTCGGATCGACGATGGCATCGGCCGGCGGCAAGGTCGGCCCCGGCAGGTGGTGGTCGGTGACCAGCACCTGCCAGCCCAGCGCCTTGGCCGCGGCGACGCCGGCATGGCAGGCGATGCCGTGATCCACCGTGACCAGCAGGTCCGGCCGCAATGGCGCCAGTTCCGCCACCAGCGCCGGCGACAGCCCGTAGCCGTGGACCATGCGATTGGGCACCGCGTGCAGCACCTGCGCGGCGCCGAGCAGGCGCAGCCCGCGCACCGCCACCGCGCAGGCGGTGGCGCCGTCGCAATCGAAATCGCCGACCACCAGGATGCGCTTGCCGGCGGCGATCGCCTCGGCCAGCAACGCCACCGCCGCATCGATGCCGCTCAGCGCATCCGGCGGCAACAACTGCGCCAGCCTGGGCTGCGCCAGGTCGCTGTCGTGCGCGCCGCGCGCGGCGTAGATGCGCCGCAACAGCGGCAACGTGGCCGCGTGCCACGGGCCGGCCGCGGCCGCCACGGGCCGCCGCACGATGCGCGTGACCGAACTCATGCGTCCAGGCGCGACAGCGGCCGCCGCCACAGGCGCCAGCGTTGCGCGGGGGCGATGCGGAAACAGGTGCCGTCCTCGAAATCCAGCTGCAGTTGCTGCAGTTCGCCCTCGCGCAGCGCCTGCAGCAGCGGCTGCACCACCTCGCCGACGAACTGCTCGGGCGCGCGCAGCTGGCGCAGGTCGACCAGCGCATCGACCCGCGGCGCCTGCGCCTCGGCGACGCCGATGCCGGCGGCCTGGGCCAGTGCGCGCAACAGCGGGTCGCGGCTGCGCACCTGCGCGTGCGCGGTGCCGACCGTGGCCGGCAGGCGGCCGCCGCCCCAGAACCACAGCGAGTTGATCGCCGGCTGGCCGCGGGCGACGCGCTCGCGGTTCCAGGGGTGCTGATGCAGCAGCACCTGCGCCTCGGTCAGCAGGGCGCGCCAGCGGCGCGCGTCCTCGCCCTGCGGCAGGTGATCGAACAGATCCGCACCGAGCACCTGCGCGGGCGCGGCGAACGCCGGCAGCACGCTGTCGGCCGGCAGCCGCAGGTACCAGCGGGTGGGATCGGGCGCGTCCAGCGGCAGCCCGCTCTCGGCGAACAGGCCCTGCACCGCCGGCAGCAGCGCGTCCAGGTCCACCGCGTCCAGCGGCAGCATGTCGCCATGCGCCATCAGCCGCGCGCCCTGCATGTCCGGCACCACGTAGGCCGGATCGGCACGCAGCCACAGGCCGTCGCCGGCATCGCTGGCGTCCAGTTGCCGGGTCAGCGCCGCGGCCGGCAGGCTGTCGTCGGCCAGCACGAAGTGCCGCCGCAACTGCGCCTCCCCGCCCGGTGCGGCCTGCACGCGGTCGGCACGACCGAACGCGCGCGCCACCTCGCCGGCCAGCACGGCGCCGGCCAGGCGCACCCGCTCCGGCAACAGCAAGGTGGCGACGGCCATCGGATCAGCCGACGTAGGCGACGCTGACGATCTCGTACTCGCGGCGTCCGGCCGGGGCGTCGATGCTGACGCTGTCGCCTTCCATCTTGCCGATCAGCGCGCGCGCCAACGGCGAGGAGATCGCGATCAGGCCCTGCTTGATGTCCGCTTCCAGGTCGCCGACCAACTGGTAGCGCTTTTCCTCGTCGGTCTCGACGTCGGCCAGGGTCACGGTGGCGCCGAACACCACCTTGCTGCCGACCGCCAGCTTGCTGACGTCGATGACCTCGGCGTGCGACAGCTCGCTCTCCAACTGCTTGATGCGGCCTTCGATGAAACCCTGCTGTTCGCGCGCGGCGTGATACTCGGCGTTCTCCTTGAGGTCGCCATGCGCGCGCGCCTCGGCGATCGCAGTGATGACTTCGGGACGCTTGACCGACTTCAGGTGATCCAGTTCCTCGCGCAGCCGCTGCGCGCCTTGCATGGTGATCGGGGCTCTCACGCTTCCAGCTCCTTGTGCAGTTCCTGCAGCGCCCAGACCGGACCGGTGCCGCGGAATTCCAGTGAATGCACCAGCGCACGCGCGCCGGCGACCGTGGTCGAATAGGTGACGCGATGCTGCAGGGCTTCGCGGCGGATCGAGAACGAGTCGGAGATCGCCGCCCGGCCCTCGGTGGTGTTGACGATATACACGATTTCGCCGTTCTTGATCAGGTCGACGATGTGCGGGCGGCCCTCGGCGACCTTGTTCACCTGCTCGCACTGCAGGCCGTGCTGCTGCAGCCAGGCGCAGGTGCCGCGGGTGGCGACCAGGGTGTAGCCGCGCTCGACCAGCGCCTGCGCCACCGGCAGCACGCGCTGCTTGTCCGGGTCGCGCACCGACACGAAGGCCTTGCCCAGCGGCGGCGCCTTGATGCCGCCGGCTTCCTGCGCGCGCGCGAACGCCGCGCCGAAGCTGCGGCCCACGCCCATCACCTCGCCGGTGGAACGCATCTCCGGGCCGAGGATCGGATCGACGCCCTGGAACTTGGCGAACGGGAAGATCGCCTCCTTCACCGAGTAGTAGTCGGGCACGATTTCCTTCAGCGCGCCCTGCTCGGCCAGGGTCTTGCCGGCCATGCAGCGCGCGGCGATCTTGGCCAGCGGCACGCCGATCGCCTTGGACACGAACGGCACGGTGCGCGAGGCGCGCGGGTTCACTTCCAGCAGGTAGACGATGTCGTCGCCGGCATCGTTGACCTGCACCGCGAACTGGGTGTTCATCAGCCCGACCACGTGCAGCGCCTTGGCCAGTTCGACCACCTGGCGGCGCAGCTCGGTCTGGGTGGCCGCCGACAGCGAGTACGGCGGCAGCGAGCAGGACGAATCGCCCGAGTGCACGCCGGCTTCCTCGATGTGCTCCATGACGCCGCCGATCAGCACCTGCCCGCTATGGTCGGCGATGATGTCCACGTCCACTTCCACCGCATTGTCGAGGAAGCGGTCCAGCAGCACCGGCGAATCGTTGGAGACCTTGACCGCGTCGCGCACGTAGCGCGCCAGGTCGGATTCGCCGTAGACGATCTCCATGGCGCGGCCGCCGAGCACGTAGCTCGGGCGCACCACCAGCGGATAGCCGATCTCGCGCGCCAGCACCAGCGCTTCCTCGGCGTTGCGGGCGATGCGGTTCGGCGGCTGCTTCAGGCCGAGCTGGTCGACCAGCTGCTGGAAGCGCTCGCGGTCCTCGGCCAGGTCGATCGAGTCCGGCGAGGTGCCGATCACCGGCACGCCGTTGGCCTCCAGCGCGCGCGCCAGCTTCAGCGGGGTCTGCCCGCCGTACTGCACGATCACGCCCTTGGGCTGCTCCAGCTCGACGATCTCCAGCACGTCTTCCAGGGTCAGCGGCTCGAAGTACAGGCGATCGGAGGTGTCGTAGTCGGTGGACACGGTCTCCGGATTGCAGTTGACCATGATGGTCTCGTAGCCGTCCTCGCGCAGCGCCAGCGCCGCGTGCACGCAGCAGTAGTCGAACTCGATGCCCTGGCCGATGCGGTTGGGGCCGCCGCCGAGGATCATGATCTTCTCGCGGTCGCTCGGCGCGGCCTCGCACTCGTCCTCGTAGGTCGAATACAGGTAGGCGGTGCTGGTGGCGAATTCGGCCGCGCACGAGTCCACCCGCTTGTACACCGGGCGCACCTTGTGCGCGCGGCGCAGCGCGCGCACCGCGGCCTCGTTGGTGCCGGTCAGCTGCGCCAGGCGCGCATCGGAGAAGCCGGCGCGCTTGAGGGTGCGCAGACGCGCCGCGTCCAGCGCGCCCAGGCCGTCGGCGGCCAGTTGCGCTTCCTGCGCCATCAGCTCCTCGATCTGGTCCAGGAACCAGGGGTCGATGAACGACAGCGCATGCACCTGCTCCACGCTCATGCCGGCGCGGAACGCGTCGGCGACGTAGAACAGCCGCTCCGGGCCGGGCGCCTTCAGTTCGCGCTTGAGCGCGGCCAGGTCGTCCTCGCTGGCCAGGTCCAGGCCGGTCGGGTCGAGGCCGATCTTGCCGGTCTCCAGGCCGCGCAGCGCCTTCTGCAGCGATTCGGAGAAGGTGCGGCCCATCGCCATCACCTCGCCCACCGACTTCATCTGCGTGGTCAGGCGCGCATCGGCCTGCGGGAACTTCTCGAAGGCGAAGCGCGGGATCTTGGTGACCACGTAGTCGATCGACGGCTCGAACGAGGCCGGGGTCAGCCCGCCGGTGATCTCGTTCTTCAGTTCGTCCAGGGTGTAGCCCACCGCCAGCTTGGCCGCGACCTTGGCGATCGGGAAGCCGGTGGCCTTGGAGGCCAGCGCCGAGGAGCGTGACACGCGCGGGTTCATCTCGATCACCACCACGCGGCCGGTCTGCGCGTTGATACCGAACTGCACGTTGGAGCCGCCGGTGTCCACGCCGATCTTGCGCAGCACCGCGATCGAGGCGTCGCGCAGGCGCTGGTATTCCTTGTCGGTCAGGGTCTGCGCCGGGGCCACGGTGATCGAGTCGCCGGTGTGCACGCCCATCGGGTCCAGGTTCTCGATCGAGCAGACGATGATGCAGTTGTCCGCGGTGTCGCGGACAACTTCCATCTCGAACTCCTTCCAGCCCAGCACCGATTCCTCGACCAGCACTTCGCTGGTCGGCGACAGTTCCAGGCCGCGGCCGACGATCTCGATCAGCTCTTCGCGGTTGTAGGCGATGCCGCCGCCGCTGCCGCCGAGGGTGAAGCTGGGGCGGATGATGGTCGGGTAGCCGACCGTGGCCTGGATCTCCAGCGCCTCTTCCAGGGTGTGCGCCACCGCCGCCTTCGGGCACTCCAGGCCGATCTCGCCCATCGCCACGCGGAACAGTTCGCGGTCCTCGGCCATGCGGATGGCCTCGCGCTTGGCTCCGATCAGCTCCACGCCGTACTTCTCCAGCACGCCGTGGTCGGCCAGGTCCAGCGCGCAGTTCAGCGCGGTCTGGCCGCCCATGGTCGGCAGCAGCGCGTCGGGCTTTTCCTTGGCGATGATCTTCTCGACCGTCTGCCAGTTGATCGGCTCGATGTACACGGCGTCGGCCATGTTCGGGTCGGTCATGATCGTGGCCGGGTTGCTGTTGACCAGCACCACCCGGTAGCCCTCGTCGCGCAATGCCTTGCACGCCTGCGCGCCGGAGTAGTCGAACTCGCAGGCCTGGCCGATGACGATCGGGCCGGCGCCGATGATGAGGATGGTTTTGAGGTCGGTGCGCTTGGGCATTTCTTTCTCGAAGTCTGGGCTTTCGACGTTTTTGAGGCTGAGCGCCTAACGTTTAAAGTCGTTCAGGAAACATCATGTTCGGACAATCGACAACGATGGATGAGCTCATCCCCGAGCGCGGCCTGCTGCTCTTCCGTCATGGTGGGGACAGTCAGAGGCGGTGCCGCGCGAAACACCATTCCCGCAGGCGAAGAGATGAATTCACGCGCCTGCGCCGCTTGATCAGGGCTCATTCCAAGCAGCAGTTCGGCGCCATCAGGCTTGGGTTGATTCAGAAAAACGGCCTTTGCGTTCGCGGCCACATAGTGCATGTAGCGCTGGCCAGCAGGTGTTCCAGAAAACGCGATCCAGCGCCCCGCCGTATCGTCATCCTGGAAGATCGTCTTCAACTGCGCCATGGTATTCAGCGCGATCGCCTCTCCCACGAGCCCAGCGATGCAGCCTTTCTGATCTGAACCGAGCTTCTGGAACAACGGCGCCGCCGCCACCGAGTCCCTGGCGTAGATAGACGCCGCCTCTTTCAATCCGATGATCTGAAAAAGTTGCGACGCTTGCGCCTCCGATACGTCGGCGGCATTTGCAGCTCCAGTGCAGGCCAGAAGAATTGCCAACATCAGCTGGCGAACGTTCATGCGCCTGCCGCCGCCATCAGCGCGGTGAAGCGATCGAACAGCGGCGCCACGTCGCGCGGGCCCGGCGAGGCTTCCGGGTGGCCCTGGAAACTGAAGGCCGGCGCGTCGGTGAGCGCGATGCCTTGGTTGCTGCCGTCGAACAGCGAGCGGTGGGTGACGCGCACGTTGGCCGGCAGCGTCGCCTCGTCCACCGCGAAGCCGTGGTTCTGCGAGGTGATCATCACCCGACCGCTGTCCAGGTCCTGCACCGGGTGGTTGGCGCCGTGGTGGCCGTGGCCCATCTTCAGGGTCTGCGCGCCGGCGGCCAGCGCCAGCAACTGATGGCCCAGGCAGATGCCGAAGGTCGGGATCTTGCGCGCCAGCAGTTCCTTGATCGCGGCGATCGCGTAGTCGCACGGGGCCGGGTCGCCGGGGCCGTTGGACAGGAACACGCCGTGCGGGTTCATCGCCAGCACCTCGGCGACCGGCGTCTGCGCCGGCACCACGGTCACCTCGCAGCCGCGCTCGGCGAGCATGCGCAGGATGTTGTACTTGACCCCGTAGTCGTAGGCGACGACCTTGAACTTGGGCTCGGCCTGCACGAACGCGTTGCTGTCCAGGTCGAGCTGGCCGTCGCGCCAGGGATAGGCGGTGTCGGTGGACACCACCTTGGCCAGGTCCATGCCCTTGAGCCCCGGGAACTTGCGCGCCGCTTCCAGCGCGGTGTCCACGTTCACGTCGCCGGCCATCAGCGCGCCGTTCTGGGAGCCCTTCTCGCGCAGGATGCGGGTCAGCTTGCGGGTATCGATGCCGGCGATGGCGACCACGCCGCGCTGGATCAGCCAGTCCGGCAGCGCCACCCGGTTGCGCCAGTTGCTCGGGCGGCGCGGCACGTCGCGCACGATCAGGCCGGCCGACCAGACCTGGGCGGCCTCGTCGTCCTGGTCGGTGCAGCCGGTGTTGCCGATATGCGGATAGGTCAGCGTGACCAGTTGGCGGGCGTAGGAGGGATCGGTGAGGATCTCCTGGTAGCCGGTCATGGCGGTGTTGAACACCACTTCGCCGACGGACAGGCCGGCAGCGCCTACGGATTCGCCCTCGAACACGGTGCCGTCTTCAAGGACAAGGATTGCGGGTTGAGTCACGGGGTTCGCCTTGGGGAGAGAGGAACCCTGCCCCACCAACTTGCAGGCTGCAAGAAACCGCGAACTCGGCGCTTCTCCGGGTCCGTGGCGATGGGTAACAGGCGAGCGAGAATTGTACCGACGCGGGGCGGTCCGCGCCAGCCGTTTGGGTGAAGTGCCTGTTCAGCCGAGCAGGTCGCGCAGCCGGTAGGCCCCGGGCGCACGCCCCGGCAGGCGCGCAGCGGCATGCAGCGCACCACGGGCGAAGATGTCGCGATTGCTGGCGCGATGCACCAGTTCGACCCGCTCGCCGAGTCCGGCGAACTGCACCAGATGCTCGCCGACGATGTCGCCGGCGCGCAGGCTGGCGTAGCGCGCAGTGGCGCCGCCCTGCGCGGCGGCTGCGCCGAGGGTCAGCGCGGTGCCGGAAGGCGCGTCCTGCTTGTGCACATGGTGGGATTCGACGATGTCGCAATCCCAGCCCGGCAGCGCCGCGGCGGCGCGCTCGACCAGATCGTGCAGCACCGCCACACCCAGGCTGAAGTTCGATGCCCAGATCAGCGGAATGCGGTCGGCGGCGGCGGCCAGCGCCTGCCGCTGTGCGTCCTCCAGCCCGGTGGTGCCGGACACCAGTGCCGCGCCGCGCGCCGTGCACAAGGCCAACACCGGGTCGAAGCCCTGCGGCAGGCTGAAATCGATCGCCACGTCGAAAGCGGGCACCCCGCCCAGCTCGGCCGCGGCGAAATACGGCACCCCGTCGATCACCCGCTGCGCCGGCGCGCGCCGCACCACCGCGGCCACCACCTGCAGCGCCGGGTCCTGCGCGGCCAGCCGCAACAACGCCTGGCCCATGCGGCCGGACGCACCATGGATCAACACACGCAGCGGAGAAGTCGTCATCGGCACAAGGCTAGCGGTTTGCGCGCGACTGCGACAGAGGGCGCGTGCACCGGAGACGCAAGCGCCCGACGCACCGCCTCGGACGTGGCGATGCTTCACTCGTCGGGGCTGAAGCCCCTCCCACAAGGCTGTGGAGGCACTGGAAGCGACCCAAAAGCCGCCGAGCGAGGCACTTGGTACTCGGCACTTGGCACTTGGCATCTGCCAAGAGACAGCGCAGCCGATCGGACACCCCCTGTGGGAGGGGCTTCAGCCCCGACGCCGGACCGCCCGATCTCACGCGGGAGCCCTGCTGCCGTTACGCGATCGACGCTGCACCCGCATCGCCTTGCACGGAGCATGCTCGAGGCGGACGGCGCCGCGCTTCGGATACAGCGCGGCCTCGTTCGTCGCGGCGGAAGCCGCTTGTGTCAAATGAGAGTCTATCGTTGTAAGTGAGAGCGGAGTGCGGCAGGCCGTTTAGCCGCAGTGCCAGCAAGCACGAGTAGGAGTCAGCGCCGCCGCACCCCGTATCTCCTGCCTCATCAGCCCGAACAGTTGCCCGAGTCGCGAGCTCGAACTCCACAAGCATGGGCATCGGCAGGAGTGCTCTCGTTCCTGAGTCTACTGCGGAGAACGTCTATGCGGCGCTATGTCGGGATCGATGTATCCAAGGCCGAACTGGTCATTCATGTCCTGCCGGACGAGCAGGCCTGGACCCAACCCAATACGCCACAGGGGCAGCGTGTGCTGGCCCAACGCCTGGTGGAGCTGGGCTGCGAGCGGATCTTGCTGGAAGCCAGTGGCGGCTACGAACATGCCGTGCTGCGGGTGCTCCGAGAGGCGGCCCTGCCGGCAGTGCGGATGGCCGCCGATCGTCCGCGCAAGCTAGCCCAAGCCTTGGGCCTGCAGGCCAAGACCGACGCCCTGGACGCGCGCCTGCTGGCCATCGCCGCCCAGCACATCCCGACCACGCCCACGACCGTGGTGCCCGAGCACCAGCAGTCTCTTCGCGAACTGTTGGACCTGCGTGCCACCCTGGTGGGCCAGCGCGATGCCCATCGGCGGCGCCTGGAACACATCACCAGCGCCAAGGTGCAACACCGCTGCCGAGAGGTGATCGCCCTGCTGAACCAGCAGATCCAGACATTGACGCAGGAGATCGAGCAGCAGGGCAAGACCTGCTCGAGCTTGCCCAAGGTACCTGGGCTCGGCACGATCCTGCGCGCAGTGCTGGCCGCGCGGTTGCCAGAGCTGGGCACGCTGCCGCCACGCAAGCTCGCCGCCCTGGTCGGGCTGGCCCCGTTCAATCACGACAGCGGCTGCTGGAAAGGCCAACGTCGCATCAAAGGCGGCCGTGCCGACGTGCGAGGCGTGCTGTACATGGCCACCTGGGCCAGCATCCGCGCCAAATCCCCCTTGGCCAACACCTACGCGCGCTTGCGCGCGGCCGGCAAGCCGGCCAAGGTCGCCATCGTCGCCTGCATGCACAAGTTCCTGCGCTGGCTCAATGCCATCGCGCGCGATCAGGCACCGTACGCTCCTCCGGTTATCGCTGGGGCATGACAGTTGACTCCTACAGACGGTCAACGACGCCGCTGGCAAGGCATTGTGGGAGGGGCTTCAGCCCCGACGCGTTGCACCCACCCAATCGGGCATGCACCTGTCGACGCCACCGCTCCCGCCGAGAGGGGAGCGCACTCGCCGGAGCGATCGACCGCCCTACTCGGCCGCCGCCTGCCCCAACAAGCGTTTGTCCCAATCCTCCACCGCGCGGTGCGCCAAGCGCCGCTCGAACAAGGTGCGCCAGTTCGGCACCAGCGGCAGCGCCAGCACCTCCTGCAGTTGCGCCGGGTCGATCTCGCGCCGGTACAGCAGGCCGACCAGGCGCGCCAGAGACCACTGTGGATGCGGACGCTCCAGCAGCACCAGACTGTCGCCGGCGGCCACCTCGCCGGGCTCCAGCACACGGTAGTACCAACCGGTGCGGCCGCTGTCCTGCACGCGCCGCGCCAGCGCGGCCACGCCGAAGCGGTCGGACAGCTTCCAGCACGGCTGCCGCGACTGCGACACCTCGACCACAGCCGTCCCCAGGCGCAGCCGGTCGCCGAGGCACAGGTTGGCCTCGGTCACGCCGCAACTGCTGAGGTTTTCGCCGAACGCGCCCGGCGCGTCCAGCAAGGCATGCGCGCCCAGCTCCTCGCGCCAGGCCGGGTAATGGTCGCGCGGATAATGATGCAAGGCCTTGTCGGGGCCGCCATGCACACGGCGGTCGCCCTGCTCGTCCAGCTCCAGCCCCTCCAGGCCGATGCGCAGACGCCCGGCCTGCGGCCGCTTGTCGATCGCGCTGCGGCTGCCTGGACGGGTGAACGCCTGGGCGCGACCGACCAGGACCGCATCGATGGTCCACGCCGCCACGGCGGAATCAGGAGCTGTCATCGCCTGACCCGATGCCGGGCTCAGGCCGTCGCGCGCCTGTGCGCGGCGACCTCGTCCTGCAACAGCGCACCAAGGATGCGCACGCCGGTCTCGATGCGCTCGGCCGGCACGGTCACGAACGACAGCCGCAGCGTATTGCGCTGCGGCGCGACCGCGAAGAACGGCGCCCCCGGCACGAAGGCCACGTTGCGCTCGATCGCCTTGCTCAGCAGCGCGCCACCGTCCATGCCCTGCGGCAGTTCGACCCAGATGAACATGCCGCCCGCCGGGCGGTTCCAGCGCACCTGCGTGGGGAAATACTTGGCCAGGGCGGCGAGCATCTGCTCGCAGCGGCTGGCGTACAGGGCGCGGATGCCGGGGATGTGCGCATCCAGGAAGCCGTCCTGTACCGCCTCGTACACGATGCGCTGGCTGAACGACGGCGTGTGCAGGTCGGCGGCCTGCTTGGCCTGCACCAGCTTGGCGTGCACCGCCTCCGGCGCGACCAGGTAGCCCAGGCGCAGGCCCGGGGCGAACACCTTGGAGAACGAGCCCATGTAGATGACGCCGTCCGGGTTCATCGACAGCAGGCTCGGCAGGGTGTCGCCGCTGTAGCACAGTTCGCCGTAGGGATCGTCCTCGACGATGGACACACCGGCCTCGGCCGCGCGCGCGACCAGCGCCTGGCGCCGATGCAACGGCAGGCGCCGCCCGGTCGGATTCTGGAAGTTCGGCAGCACGTACATGAAGCGCGCGCCGTCCAGCTGCGGCGCGTCCAGCGCGTCCACCACCAGCCCGTCGTCGTCCGACTGCATCGCCGCGAACGCCGGCTGGAACAGCGAGAACGCCTGCAGCGCGCCGAGGTAGCTGGGCGTCTCCACCAGCACCTTGCTGCCCTCGTCGATGAACACCTTGCCGAGCAGGTCCAGGCCCTGCTGCGAACCGGTGGTGATCAGCACCTGGCTGGGCCGGATGCTGGCGCCGTCGCGGCTCAGCCGCGCCGCCACCCATTCGCGCAGCGGCAGATAGCCTTCGGTGGGGCCGTACTGCAGCGCCGCCTGCGGCGCGTCGCGCAACACCTTGTCGCAGGCCTCGCGCATGCGCGCGACCGGGAAGGTCTCCGGCGACGGCAGGCCGCCGGCGAAGGAGATCACCTCCGGGCGTTCGGTGACCTTGAGGATTTCGCGGATCGCCGAACTGGTCAGCGCCTGCGCACGGCGGGAGAACGGGAAGGAGGTGGTCATCGGCATAGGATAATCGCGGCCATCGCGGCACGCATGTGCGGCGCACAAGCGTGCGCCGGCCGGCACGCCCTCTAGTGCCGCCGCGGCGGCGTCGGTCCGCAACTGTCGCAGCCGCCACAGGCACCGGTGCCGGCACTGACCGGCGGCGCGATGCGCCGGCCCAGCGCCTGCAGCCAGCTCGCGCGGCCGGGCCTGAGCAGGCGCAGCGCGAGCGCACCGCGCAGCTTGCGCGCGGCACCGGGGAACTGCTTCTTCAGCACCACCCAGGCGCTGACCAGCACCGCCAGTGCGATCACCAGGTACTGCAGCAGCAGCGACGCGCTCATCTCAGCCGGCTCCCAGCGCCACCGCGACCTGGTAGGTGACCAGCGAGGCCAGATACGCCAGCGCGAACAGGTAGAACGCGGCAAAGCTCATCTGCTTCCACGAATTGGTCTCGCGCTTGATCGTGGCCAGCGTGGAAATGCACATCGGCGCGTAGATGTACCAGACCAGCAGCGACAGCGCGGTGGCCAGCGACCAGCCGTCGTGGATCAGCGGCGACAGCGCCTGCGCGGCGGCATCGTCGTCGGCCGCCGACAGCGCGTACACCGTCGCCAGCGACGACACCGCCACCTCGCGCGCGGCCAGGCCGGGGATCAGCGCGATGCAGATCTGCCAGTTGAAGCCCAGCGGCGAAAACACCGTGGTCATGGCGTGGCCGATGCGGCCGGCGAAGCTGTAGTCGATCGCCGGCAGGGTGGCGTCGGCCGGCGGCGCCGGAAAGTTCAGCAGGAACCACAGCAGGATGGTCAACGCCAGGATGATGCCGCCGACGCGCTTGAGGAAGATCGCCGCGCGCTCCCACAGGCCCAGCGCCAGGTCGCGCAGGTGCGGCACGCGGTAGGATGGCAGCTCCAGCAGCAGCGGATGCTCGCCCTTGTCGCGGCGCCATTTCTTCATCGTCCACGATACCGCCAATCCACTGACGATCGCCGCCACGTACAGGCCGAACAACACCAGGCCCTGCTGATTGAGCACGCCCCACACCTGCTTCTGCGGCACAAACGCGGCGATCAGCAATGTGTAAACCGGCAGGCGCGCCGAACAGGTCATCAGCGGCGCGACCAGGATGGTGGCCAGGCGGTCGCGCGGGTCCTGGATGCTGCGCGTGGACATGATCCCCGGCACGGCGCAGGCGAAGCTGGACAACAGCGGGATGAACGAGCGGCCGGACAGGCCGGCCGCGGCCATCATGCGATCGAGCAGGAACGCCGCGCGCGGCAGGTAGCCGGATTCCTCCAGCGCCAGGATGAAGGCGAACAGGATCAGGATCTGCGGCAGGAAGATCACCACGCCGCCGAGGCCGGCGATGATGCCGTCCACCAGCAGGCTGTTCAGCGGCCCCTCCGGCAGCGTTCCGCCGACCCAGACGCCTAGCGCCTTGGTCCCACCGTCGATCAGGTCCATCACAGGCTGCGCCCAGGCGAAAACCGCCTGGAAGATCAGGAACATCACCAGCACTAGGGTCAACAGGCCGGCCACCGGATGCAGCAGCCAGCGGTCCAGCGCATCATCGATGCGCGAGGTGCGGGTCGGCATCGACACGGCCGCGGCAAGAATCGCGCGCACCTGCTGGTGGTAGTCGCCCTGCCCCTCGGCCGGCGCCACTGCCGGCGGCAGCGCGGGCGCCAGCGTGTCCAGGCGCTCGACCAGGGCGCGCGCGCCGTTGCGGCGCACCGCCACGGTCTCGATCACCGGCACGCCCAGCGCCTGCTCCAGCGCCTGGCGGTCGATCTGGATGCCGCGGCGCTGCGCCGCGTCGACCATGTTCAGGGCCACCAGCATCGGCTTGCCCAGCTCGCGCAGCTCCAGCGCGAAGCGCAGGTGCAGGCGCAGGTTGGTGGCGTCGACCACGCACACCAGCACGTCCGGCGCCGGCTCGCCCGGGTAGAAGCCGCGGCACAGGTCGCGGGTGATCGCCTCGTCCAGGCTGGCCGGCTGCAGGCTGTAGGCGCCGGGCAGATCCAGCACCGCGAATTCGCGCCCGGACGGCGCGCGGAAACGGCCCTCCTTGCGCTCGACGGTGACGCCGGCGTAGTTGGCGACCTTCTGCTTGCTGCCGGTCAACTGGTTGAACAGCGCGGTCTTGCCGCAGTTCGGGTTGCCGACCAGGGCCAGGCGCAGCGGCGCGGCGGCCGCACTCACGGCCGCACCTCGTCCAGCGCGCTGACCTGCACCCGCGCCGCCTCGCTGCGCCGCAGCGCGAAGCGCGTATAGCCCACCTGCACCAGCAGCGGTTCGCCGCCGACCGGCCCGCTGGTCAGCACCTGCACCTGTTCGCCGGCGACGAAGCCCAGCTCGCGCAGACGCCGGGCGATGGCGTCGTTGGGCTGGCGGTCGTGCACGGATTCCACGAGGGCGCTGCTGCGCAACGGCATGTCGGACAACGTCACAGCACGATCCGTCGATAAGAATGGTTATCAATTGTAGCATCGCCGCGGCGCGTCATGGCGGCGCCGGCACAGCCGGCTATGATCGCCGTATGGCTGCCGTTTCCCCTTTGTACGAGCGTGTTCGATGAGCGATGTCCTGTTGTTGCAACGATCCGGCAAGGTCCTGACGCTGCAGCTGAACCGACCCGAGGTCCGCAACGCCTTCGACGCCGCGCTGATCGCGCAACTTAGCGACGCCCTGCTGCAGATCGGCGCCGATCCGCAGGTGCAGGTGCTGGTCCTGGCCGGTGCCGGCCCCGCCTTCTCGGCCGGCGCCGACCTGCAGTGGATGCGTTCGATGGCCGGCGCCGGCGAACAGGAGAACCTGGACGACGCGCTGGCCCTGGCGCGGCTGATGCGCCTGCTCGACGAACTGCCCAAGCCCACCGTCGCGCGGGTGCAAGGCGCCGCGTTCGGCGGCGCGGTCGGCCTGGTCGCCTGCTGCGACATCGCCGTGGCCGCCACCGATGCGCGGTTCGCGCTCAGCGAAAGCCGCCTGGGCCTGCTGCCGGCGGTGATCTCGCCGTACGTGGTCGCCGCGATCGGCGCGCGCCAGGCGCGGCGCTGGTTCGCCAGCGCGGAAACCTTCGACGCCGCCACCGCCGCGCAGATCGGCCTGGTGCACCAGGCGGTGGCGCCGGAGGCACTGGACGCGGCCGTGCAGCGCCAGGTCGCCCTGCTCGGCCAGGCCGGGCCGCTGGCCGCGGCCGGCGCCAAGGCCCTGGTGCGGCGGGTCGCCGCCGGCGGCGAGCGCGATGCGCTGGACCAGGCCAACGCGGCCCTGATCGCGCAGTTGCGGGTCTCGGCCGAGGGCCAGGAAGGACTGACTGCGTTCCTGGAGAAACGCGAACCGGCCTGGAGGGCCAGCCCATGAACCCGATCGACCATCTCGGCCTGCGCTGCAGCGATTTCGAACGCAGCCTGGCGTTCTACCGCGCCGCCCTGGCCGCGCTGGACCTGGACGTGGTGATGCAGGTGAGCGCCGAAGCGAGCGGCGGCCAGCGCCACGTCGGTTTCGGCCGCGACGGCAAGCCCAGCTTCTGGATCGCCGACGGCGGCCGCGACGCCGGCGACAATGGCGTGCACGTGGCCTTCGTCGCCGCCAGCCGCGCGCAGGTGGATGCGTTCCATCGCGCCGGTCTGGCCACCGGCGGCCGCGACCACGGCGCCCCCGGCCTGCGCCCGCACTATCACCCCCACTACTACGGCGCGTTCCTGCGGGATCCGGACGGCCACAACATCGAAGCGGTCTGTCACCGCCCGGCAGCGACCTGATCCGTCGCCTCGGGCCGGCGCGCGCGGCGCTGACCGCGCCTGCCGCCGTCGCACCGCCCATCTTTATCAGGAGTCTCCCATGACCCTCGTTGCTTCCCGTCTCGTGCGCGGCGTCCGACCGACATCGCGCTGCACGCGCACACTCCCGGCGCGGGAGCGTGCGCGATGAGCGACAGCGTGCGCATCGTCGAAGTCGGCCCGCGCGACGGCCTGCAGAACGAGAAGGCCTGGGTCGCCACCGCCGACAAGATCGAGCTGATCGCGCGGCTGGGACGCACCGGCCTGCGCAGCATCGAGGCGACCAGCTTCGTCAGCCCGAAGTGGGTGCCGCAACTGGCCGATGCGGCCGAGGTCTACGCCGGCATCGCGCAGGTGCCGGGCGTGGACTATCCGGTGCTGGTCCCGAACCTGCAGGGCTACGCGCGCGCCGCCGCGGTCGGCGTGCGCGAGGTGGCGGTGTTCACGGCCGCCTCGGAGACCTTCAACCGCACCAATACCAATGCCGGCATCGACGAATCGCTGGCGCGCTTCGCACCGGTGCTCGAGCGCGCGGCGGCGGACGGGGTCAAGGTGCGCGGCTACGTCTCCACCGTGCTCGGCTGCCCCTACCAGGGCGACGTCCCATTGGCCGACGTGGTGCGGGTGGCGCAGCGGCTGCATGCGATGGGCTGCTACGAGATCTCGCTGGGCGACACCATCGGCGTGGGCACGCCCGGCAAGGCGCGGGCGATGCTGCGCGCAGTCGCCGCGGCGGTGCCGATGGCGGCGCTGGCGGTGCACTTCCACGACACCTACGGCCAGGCCCTGGCCAACATCGCCGCCTGCCTGGAGGAAGGCGTGCGCGTGGTCGATGCCGCGGTGTCCGGCGCCGGCGGCTGCCCCTACGCCAAGGGCGCCAGCGGCAACGTCGCCACCGAGGACGTGGTCTACCTGCTGCACGGCAATGGGGTGGAGACCGGGATCGACCTGCCGGCGCTGGCCGCGACCGGGCGCTGGCTGGCGCAGAAACTCGGCCGGCCGACCGGCAGCAAGGTCGGCCAGGCGCTGGCCGCCGAGGCCTGAGCGCCGCGGCGGTGCTCGGCACGGGCGGCACGGCCGCACCTGGCGGCCATGCATGACGTCCGCCGAGACGCCCCTGCGCGTGCTGAGGGCGCCTCGCACAGCGACGGGAAGCGTCCTTTAGCAGCGGCTTCAACCGCGACAGGCGCGGTCCCGGGGAAAGCCTGTCGCGGCTGAAGCCGCTCCTACAGGAGAGCAACCTGCACCCGGCTGGATCGTGGTGGACGCACGCGATTGGACATGCCCTTGAGACGAGGCGTGCGGCGCGCCGACGCGGCAATTCCGGCGAAGCGCACGACACCGTCTCGGCGTGGCACCGGCACCGCTGTCCACGTTGTCCTCCCCAGCACAGCGCCGATGCCGCGTCTCGGGGCGGCGTTGCCCACGCCCACCCCACAGCGCCACTGCCACGACGTCTCGCCGCAAACGGCGCAACACCTTCTAAAATGGCGGTTTTCCTGGGAGGGAACATCCATGCAGCTTGCCGATCTCAACGCGGTGGTCACCGGCGGCGTGTCCGGCCTCGGCCTGGCGGTGGCGCAACGCATCGTCGCCGAGGGTGGCAAGGTGGCGCTGTTCGACCTGAACGACGACAAGGGCGCGGCCGCGGTCGCCGCCCTGGGCGCGGAGCGGGCCTGCTACCTGCGCACCGACGTCAGCGACGAGGCCCAGGTGGCCGCCCAGCTCGGCGCGGCACGCGACTTCCTCGGCGGACTCAACGCGGCGGTGAACTGCGCCGGCATCCTCGGTGCCGGCCGCGTGCTCGGCAAGGAGGCGCCGATGCCGCTGGCCACCTTCCAGGGCACGGTGATGGTCAACCTGGTCGGCAGCTTCAACGTCGCCAAGGCCGCCGCCGACCTGATGCAGCACAACGCCCCGGGCGAGGACGGCGAGCGCGGCGTCATCGTCAACACCGCCAGCGTCGCCGCCTACGAAGGCCAGATCGGCCAGGCCGCCTACGCCGCCTCCAAGGGCGGCGTGGTGGCGATGACCCTACCGATGGCGCGCGAACTGGCGCGCTTCGGCATCCGCGTCAACACCATCGCCCCCGGCATCTTCTGGACCCCGATGGTCGACGGCATGCCCGAGGCCGTGCAGCAGTCGCTGGCCGCGGCGATCCCGTATCCTTCGCGTCTCGGCCGCCCGGACGAATTCGCCGACACGGTGATGTTCCTGCTGCGCAACCGCTACCTCAACGGCGAGACCATCCGCCTGGACGGCGCGGTGCGGTTGGCGCCGAAGTAGCCGGGAATGGAGAATCGGGAATGGGGA
Organism: Xanthomonas sp. NCPPB 901; assembly: GCF_056725085.1. Classification (NCBI taxonomy): domain Bacteria; kingdom Pseudomonadati; phylum Pseudomonadota; class Gammaproteobacteria; order Lysobacterales; family Lysobacteraceae; genus Xanthomonas; species Xanthomonas sp. NCPPB 901. The sequence continues at coordinate 2,708,112 of NZ_CM161511.1, forward strand.
ATCGCAAGGGCGCTTCCCACCCGCTGCTCCTCTCCGCCCGCTTGACGCTGTTCCGATTCCCTATTTCCCATTCCCGATTCCCAGCTCTCATGAAAGCCAACGAAATCAAGAAAGGCAACGTCGTCGAATACAACAATGGCGTGTACCAGATCCGCGACATCGAGCGCAGCTCGCCGCAGGGCCGCGGCGGCAACGTGCGCTTCCGCTTCGTGATGTACAGCGTGCCGGGCGGCAACAAGCTCGATGCCAGCTTCGACGGCGACGACGACCTGCGCGAGGTCGAGCTGATGCGCCGCCAGGCCACGTTCTCCTACAAGGACGGCGAGGCGTTCGTGTTCCTCGACGACGAGGACTACACCCCCTACACCCTGGACGCCGATGCGATCGGCACCGATGCCGGCTACATCACCGAGGGCCTCAGCGGCATCTACGTGCAGGTCATCGACGACCAGCCGGTGGCGATCCAGCTGCCGCAGAGCGTGACCCTGGAAGTGATCGAGACCCCGCCGGAGCTCAAGGGCGGCACCGCCACCAAGCGGCCGAAGCCGGCCAAGCTCAATACCGGCATCGAGATCATGGTGCCGGAGTACATCGGCAACGGCGAGCGCGTGCTGGTCAACACCACCACCGGCGAATTCGCCGGCCGCGCCGACTGAGTCCCATGCGCGGGCGCCGTGCCGCCCGCGCCGGCAGCGCCGGGCATGCGCCGCAGTGCGCCTGCCTTGGCCTGCTGCTGGCCCTGCCGGCGCTGGCGCTCGCCGCGCCGGTGAGGCCGGCCGCCGCGGCCGCGGCCAAGCCCGCATGCACGATTCCGGACGCGGTCGATCCCGAGCACCACGCCGGCTTCTGCTCGATGCCCGAGCCGATCCGCGCCTTCGTCGCCCGCCAGGACACCTGCAGCCATTTCGCCGGGGAGGAACCCTACGACGCCGCGCGGCGTCGCGACCTGGAAAAGGCGATGGACACGTACTGCGACGGCAATGAACAGACCTGGGCGAAGCTGCGAGCGCAGTACCGCCAGGATCCGCCACGCGACGCCTGGTTGCGCCGCTACGGCGAGGATGTCGGTCTCGAGCTGCCGTGACGGCGGCCTGCGGGCCGGCAAGGTCGTGCCCTAGCGGGAGTGCATGTCAGCCCTGACGGCGGCCGACATCAGGCGGTTTCCCTGCTTCGCGCGTCGCGGCTGAAGCCACTCCTGCAAAATGGACGGAGGCTGCACCGCGTTTGTTGTGGAAGCGACTTCAGTCGCGACGACTGCCCCAGCCGATTCGCCTTCGCGCTTCGCTCTCGCGGCCGAAGCCGCTCCCTCAAAGATGGGCGAAAAAATGGGCCGCTCCCTGTGGGAGGGACTTCAGTCCCGACGACTGGAACTATCGGCCTCCTTTGATGACGAAAAGGCTGCACCTGCAACCAGCCAATGCCGCGGACTCACCGCCGGCCGCGTCGCGGTCCCAGCTTCAGCCGCGACCGCGACGTCGTCGACCAAATGCGAGATGCCCCCTTCGGCCTCCCTGACCAACCGCGCATGCCGCACTACGGTTGCCCGCCCCCCTCCTGCAACACGGAAGGCGACCGCAGCTGCAGCCCGCCACCCTCGCGATTGAGCGTGCGCAGGCGTTCGCCCAGCGTCGCCAGGTTGGCATCGATCTGCGCCAGGTCCGCCTGCAGCGGCGCTGGCAGCAGGCCGCGCAAGCGCGTCTGCAGCGCGGCGCCATCGTCGCGCAGCGCCACGATCCGCGCCTGTCCCTGGACCTGCAGCCAGGCGCGTTCCTGCGCCTGCGGCAGGCCATACCCCGGCTGCCCCTGCAGCAGGCTCGCCGGCTGGCTCAGCAGGCCTTGCTCGGCCAGCACCGCACGCACCGCGCTGGCGGCGTCGCGGGTGTCGCCACCCGCATCGCCCCCGCCCGCACCGGCCACCGCGGACGGCAGCGGCTTGCCCAGATAGCGCCGCTTCAACGCATCGCGACCGCGCTGTTCGGCACGACGGCGCGCGGCGTTCTCCAGCAGCAGCAAGGCGGCGCTGGCGCGCAGGTCGCCGCGCTGCAGCCACGGCGCGCGCTGCGTGGCCGGCAGGTCCAGCCACGCGTCGGCAGTGCGGGCCGGCAACGCCAACGAACCGCGCGCCACCGCGAACATCTGCGCGAAGTGCGCGCTCGCCGCCGGGAAGAAGTATCCCTCCCGCACCGCCGCGTCGGCATCGTCCAGCACCGATGCATCGGCGATGCCGGCGCGGACCAGGCGCCGGCGCAAGCCGGTCGGACTGATCCCGGACAGGTGCGCGGCCGCCAGCCGCGGCACGCCGTCGTGCAGCAAGGCGTAGGTCTCCACCGCGCAGTTGTTGCTGAGGAAGTAGTAGCGGCCGTCGTAGCTCCAGTGCAGTTGCGCGGCGCGTTCGAGCAGCGCGGCGATCTCCTCGCGCGACAACCGCAGCGGCAGCGACTGCAGGCCGCGCAGTTGCACCTGGGTGTAGTCGTCCACCACCTGGCGCAGCGGCAGCACGAACAGCCGCGACGGATAGGAGCCGGTCAGCCCGCGCAGGCTGGAGATCTGCACGTCGTCGACGAAGGCGCGGAACGACAGCACCCGGTGCTCGGCCAGGTCCAGCCGGCAGCGCGGTCCCAGCGGCCGCCCGGGCGCACAGATCACCAGGCGCAGCATGCTGTGCCCCCAGTGGCTCATCGGCTGCGCATTGCCGTCGGCCAGCAGGTAGTCCACCGCGTAGACCCGCGCCGGGTCGATCTGCAGCAGCGCGGTCCGCTCGGCCAGCGGATCCTGCACGAACACCAGGCCGGGTGCGCAATCGCCGCGCGGCGGTGTCCAGGCCAGGCGTGCGGCGAAGTACCCGGCCAGCGCCGGCCGGCGGCAGGCGTAGTCCGGATCGAGCAGGAAGTGCTCGAGATTCACCGCCACGAACTCGGCCGGCGACTGCAATTCGTAGCGGTCCGGACTGCGCTCGGTGAAGCGGTTGTCGCCGCGGCGCAGGCCCAAGCGCATCGGGCTGACCTGCCAACCGGCCAGATCCAGCAGGCGCGGATCGGACGACAGCCGCCCCGCCGCGGCGCGGTCGTAAAAATGCGCCAGTTCGTGCAGCACGGCGGCCAGTGCCGGTCGCCGTGCGGGGTCGGCGGCCGGATCGGCGCCGTCTCCCTCCGCCGCCATCCAGTCGCGCAGCAGGCGCTTGTTCAACAGCAGGCGCCGTGCCTGCGCGCGCCCGTGCACCTGCGCGGGGAGGTCGTCGCGCCATTGCAGCGGCAGCCCTGCGGGCAGCGCCGCAGCCCAGGCCGGCGGCAGCCGCGCCTGCGCCGCGGCCAGCACGGCCTGGCTGGCCGTGCGCTCGGCGGCGCTCAGCCCGGTGTCGTCGACGGACAGCGGCGCGGCCGCTGCGTGCGGCGCAGCGGCCAGCGCCAGCACCGCCAGCCACCGCGCGCCGAGGCGCCGTGGCCGGCGCGCGGTCACAGCGCCAGGATCGCCTGCGCCAGTTCCAGGTCGCTGGCCTGCTGCGCCTGCGGGTTGCGCTCGCGCAGCACGCGCAGCGCCGCTTCCAGTTGCGCGCCGCGGATGCGGCCGGCGCTGGCGACGAAGCCGGCCGCGTCGTCGCGCGCCTGCAGCACCACCTTGTCGTTGTTGGAGCTGCTGTCCGACGACGCCGAACTGCCGGCCGAACCGGCCGAGGCCGAACCGGCGGAGGTGCCGGCGAAGCTGGACGCCTGCGCGAACGCGGGCAGGATCAGGGCCAACAGCAGGGCGCAGCGCGCGGTCACTCGGGTCATCGCAATCGTTCCAAGCAGGATCGTGAAAAAGGGGGCGGCCGCCGCCGCGCCGCATAGCCTAGCGGTCCGCCGGGCGCAGCGCCTGAACGGGCCGCGCGGCGGCGGCACCGGACTCAGGGGTCGAACAGCTTGCCCGGATTGAGCAGCCCGGACGGATCGAACACGCGCTTGACCGCGCGCATCAGCGCGATCTCGTCGGGGCTGCGGGTGCTGTCCAGGTACGGCTTCTTGACCAGGCCGATGCCGTGCTCGGCGGAGATGCTGCCGCCATGCTCGGCCAGCACCTGCGCCAGCAGCTTGGTGACCTGCTCGCAGGCGGCGATGAACTCGGCCGGCGCGGTGGCGTCGGGCTTGAGCACGTTGATGTGCAGGTTGCCGTCGCCGATGTGGCCGAACCACACCACCTCGAACTGCGGATAGGCCTCGCCGAGCAGCGCCTGGGTGCGCTGCAGAAACGCAGGCATGGACGAGATCCGCACCGACACGTCGTTCTTGTACGGGGTGTAGCGCGCCACCGCTTCGGTGATGCCTTCGCGCAGGCGCCACAACTGCGCGGCCTGCGCCTCGCTCTGGCTGATCACCCCGTCCAGCACCCAGCCCTGCTCCATGCAGGTCTCGAACGCGGCCAGCGCCGCCGCCTCCTGCGCCTCGTTGCCGCTGGCGTACTCGGTGACCACGTAGTACGGGTAGACCGTCTCGAACGGCGCCTGCGCGCCGTGCGCCAGCACATGCTGCAACGCGCGGTCGGTGAAGAACTCGAACGCTTCCAGCTGCAGGCGGCTGCGGAACGCGGCGAACACCTGCATCAGCACCTCGAACGAGGGCAGCGCCAGCAACATCACGTTGCTCGGCGGCGGCGGGTCGGTGAGCCGCAGGGTCGCTTCGACCACGATGCCGAGGGTGCCTTCGGAGCCGATCAGCAACTGGCGGAAATCGTAGCCGCTGGAATTCTTGATCAGCCCGCGGTTGAGCTCGAGCAGGTCACCGCTGCCGGTGACGACCTTGAGCCCGGCGATCCACTCGCGGGTGTTGCCGTAGCGGATCACGCGGATGCCGCCGGCGTTGGTGGCGATGTTGCCGCCGATCGAGCACGAGCCACGCGCGGCGAAGTCCACCGGGTACAGCAGGCCGTGCTCGCGCGCGGCGTTGTGCACCGCCTCCAGCGGCATGCCGGCCTGCACGGTCAGGGTGCGGTCGACCGGGTCGAAGGCCAGCGCCTTGTTCATCCGCTCCAGGCTCAGCACCAGCTCGCCGTTGGCGGCCACCGCGCCGCCGGACAGGCCGGTGCGGCCGCCGGAGGGCACCACGGCCACGGCATGATCGTTGGCCCAGCGCAGCACCGCCTGCACCTCCTCCACTGTCGCCGGCAACGCGATCGCCAGCGGCGCCGGGGTCCAGCGCCGGGTCCAGTCGCGGCCGTAGTGCTCCAGGTCGGCCGGGTCGGTCTTCAGGCGCAGGGTGGGAACGGCAAGGGCCAGGGCATCCAGGCGCGGGTCGGTCATGGGCGGAGAGGTCGGGGCGTAGACAATCGTTCAAGCCTGCCAGCGTTGCGCAGCGGCGTCCAGTTGCGGGCAGCAACTCGCGGCGCTTACGCATTCCCAATCCCGACTCCCCAATCCCGTGCCGGCCCTGATCAATCGATGCACCTGAAACCTTTCGCCGGCGTTGCACCTGCGGTCTCCCGGCATCCTATTGCGGCGCACCAAAGCAGGGAGCCATCTGGCATAGTGACCGGCCCGTTGGCCATCGCTCCCTTTACTGCAATGTCGCCCAAGAAGACCTCGTTTCCGAAGCAGGATATCCGCGTGCTGCTGCTCGAAGGCATCAGCCAGACCGCCGTCGACGTGTTCCGCGCGGCCGGCTACTCGCAGATCGAGCTGCACGCCAAGTCGCTGCCGGAAGAGGAACTCAAGCAGCGCATCGCCGAGGCGCACATCGTCGGCATCCGCTCGCGCACCCAGCTCAGCGCCGAGGTGCTGGCCCAGGCCAAGCGCCTGATCGCGGTCGGCTGCTTCTGCATCGGCACCAACCAGGTCGACCTGGACGCGGCCGAACTGGCCGGCATCCCGGTGTTCAATGCGCCCTACTCCAACACCCGCAGCGTCGCCGAACTGGTCATCGCCGAGGCCATCCTGCTGTTGCGCGGCATTCCGCAGAAGAACGCCGAATGCCACCGCGGCGGCTGGTCCAAGTCGGCCGCCGGCAGCCACGAGACCCGCGGCAAGGTGCTGGGCATCGTCGGCTACGGCCACATCGGCACCCAGGTCGGCGTGCTGGCCGAGTCGCTGGGCATGCAGGTGATCTTCCACGACATCGAGACCAAGCTGTCGCTGGGCAACGCCCGCACCGCCACCGACCTGGACGACCTGCTGGCGCGCTCAGACGTGGTCACCCTGCACGTGCCGGAAACCGCGGCCACCCGCAACATGATCGGCGCGGCGCAGCTGGCGCAGATGAAGCCGGGCGCGCATCTGATCAACGCCTCGCGCGGCACCGTCATCGACATCGATGCGCTGGACGCGGCGCTGCGCAGCGGCCACATCGGCGGTGCCGCGGTGGACGTGTTCCCGATCGAGCCCAAGGGCAATGGCGACCTGTTCGAATCGCCGCTGGCCGCGCACGACAACGTGATCCTGACCCCGCACGTGGGCGGCAGCACGCTGGAGGCGCAGGACAACATCGGCGTGGAAGTGGCGGCCAAGCTGGTGCGCTACAGCGACAACGGCAGCACCCTGTCGGCGGTCAACTTCCCCGAGGTGACCCTGCCCGAGCACGAAGAGAGCCTGCGCCTGCTGCACATCCACCGCAACGTGCCGGGCGTGCTGTCGCAGATCAACGAACTGTTCTCGCGCCACAACGTCAACATCGACGGCCAGTTCCTGCGCACCGACCCCAAGGTCGGCTACGTGGTGATCGACGTCGGCGCCAGCGTCGAGCAGGCGGCGGTGTTGAAGGACGAACTGGCACAGGTGGCTGGGACGTTGCGGACGCGCATTCTTTACTAGCGGGGATTGGGGATTAGGGATTGGGGATTGGCGAGTGCGCTTCGCGCCCGGACCCTCACCCCAACCCCTCTCCCGGGGGGAGAGGGGCTTAGCCATGCAACCGAAGCCGGCGCTTCCTTCTCCCGGCGGGAGAAGGTGCCCCGAAGGGGCGGATGAGGGTCCGGGCGAAGCCTCGCGCAGCCCAAGCACCGCGCGCGCTTCGCGCCCGGACCCTCACCCCACCCCCTCTCCCGGGGGGAGAGGGGCTTAGCCATCCAGCCGAAGCCGGCGCTTCCTTCTCCCGGCGGGAGAAGGTGCCCCGGAGGGGCGGATGAGGGTCCGGGCGCAGCCTCGCGCAACCCAAACACCGCACGCGCTTCGCGCCCGCACTCTCACCCCGACGTCTCTCCCGGAGGGAGAGGGGCTGCTTGTCGTTGCAGCCATTTGCGCGCCATGCGCCGCAGCGACGGATCCAGGTCCGCCTCGTCCAGCAGGTCGGCGATCGGGCGCCAGGCCAGGGCCAGCGATTCGGCGCTGACCGCAAAGGCCTCGTCGGCGCCGGCGCGGACCACGTAGCGCGCGTCGTAGTGCCAGTGCCCCGGCACCTCGCCACGGGCGGGAATCCAATGCCGGTCCAGGTCGAAGAGCGCACCGTCCTCCAGCGCCAGGCCGGGCAACCCGGACTCTTCCTCGGCTTCCTTCAACGCCACCCGCGCCAGATCGCGGTCGCCGTCGGCGTGCCCGCCCAGTTGCAGCCAGCGCTGCAGCTTGCGGTGATGGGTCAGCAGGGTGCGGGTGCCGTCGGCGCTGACCAGCCAGGCCGAGCCGGTGAAATGGCCATCCAGGCGTGCGCGCACGAACGGATCGGCGGCATCGTCCAGCACCGCCAGGAACTGCGCGGCGACCTCGGCCTGGTCCGGGCACTGCAGGGCGTGGGCCTGCAACTGCTGGCGTAGGGACGGCTCCGGCATCGGCGTTCTCGCATTCAGGGGCGGCCATTATCGCCGCCCAGGATGCAGCGCGGCTTGTGGCGGCCGGCCGGCTTTGGCATGGTACGACGCTTGCGTCGCCCGCTGCGGGCCCGGCGCTTCGCCATTGCCGGGGCCATTTGCCCCGTACCGCCACCTGGGGATGCACCGAATGCTCAAGTCTCTGTTGAGGGTCAAGCCGATCGAACCCGCCGGCCACGTCGATGCCGGCGAACCGTTCGAAGGCAGTCTGGAGGGCGAAGCCACCCTCAAACGCACCCTCACCGCCAAGCACCTGGTCATGCTCGGCATCGGCGCGGTGATCGGCGCCGGCATCTTCGTGCTCACCGGCCAGGCGGCGGCCAACCACGCCGGCCCGGCGGTGATGCTGTCGTTCGTGTTCGCCGGCCTGGCCTGCGCCTTCGCCGGGCTGTGCTACGCCGAATTCGCGGCGATGCTGCCGGTGTCCGGCAGCGCCTACTCCTATTCCTACGCCACCCTGGGCGAAGGCGTGGCCTGGTTCATCGGCTGGTGCCTGGTACTGGAGTACCTGTTCGCCGGTTCCAGCGTCGCGGTCGGCTGGTCGGCCTATCTGATCAGCTTCATCACCACGACGCTGGGCCTGCCCTTCCCCGCGGAACTGGCCGGCGCGCCGCTGGCGTGGACCGGCCACGCCTTCGTCGCCTCGGGCAACATCGTCAACCTGCCGGCGGTGCTGATCGTCGCCGCGGTGAGCACGCTGTGCTACATCGGCGTCACCCAGTCGGCCTTCGCCAACGCCATCGTGGTGGCGATCAAGATCGCGGTGATCTGCCTGTTCGTCGGCGTCGGCGTCTTCTACATCAACCCGGACAACTGGCACCCGTTCATCCCGGAGAACACCGGCCCGGGCGAGTTCGGCTGGAGCGGCGTGTTCCGCGCCGCGTCCATCGTGTTCTTCTCCTACATCGGCTTCGATGCGGTCTCCACCTCCGCCGGCGAGACCAAGGACCCGCAGAAGAACATGCCGATCGGCATCCTGGTGTCGCTGGCGATCTGCACCATCATCTACATCATCGTCTGCGCGGTGCTGACCGGCCTGCTGCCCTACACCCAGCTCGGCACCGCCAAGCCGGTGGCCACCGCGCTGGAGCATTACCCGCACCTGGCCTGGCTGAAGACCTTCGTCGAGATCGGCGCCATCGCCGGCCTGTCCTCGGTGGTGCTGGTGATGCTGATGGCGCAGCCGCGCATCTTCTACACCATGGCCCGCGACGGCCTGCTGCCGAAGCTGTTCGGCAAGGTCCATCAGCGCTTCCATACGCCCTACGTCGGCACCGTGGTGGTCGGTGTGCTGGCCGCGCTGCTGGCCGGGCTGATCCCGTTGGACGTGCTTGGCGAACTGGTGTCGATGGGCACCCTGCTCGCCTTCGCCACCGTCTGCGTCGGCGTGATGGTGCTGCGCTTCACCCGCCCCGAGCTGCCGCGGCCGTTCCGGGTGCCGTGGTTCTGGGCGGTGTGCCCGCTGGGCGCGCTGTTCTGCGTCGGCCTGTTCTTCCAGGCGTTCCAGGAACACTGGAAGGTGTTCGTCGGCTGGACCCTGATCGGCCTGTGCATCTATTTCTTCTACGGCATCCGCAACAGCCGCCTGGCCGCCAAGGCCTGATCCGTTGCCCCGAAGACCGGCGCCCGCGCCGGTCTTCGCGTTCATCCCCTCTCCTCGCGCGCCGCGCCCGGCTGGAACCGCTCGATGCTCAAACAACTCTTGGCCACCAAACACCCCCACGCCAGCCACGAGGACGCCGGCGGACTGGGCCTGCAACGCGCGCTCGGTCCCTGGGGCCTGACCGCTCTGGGCATCGGCGCGGTGATCGGCGGCGGCATCTTCGTCATCACCGGCCAGGCCGCGGCCAACCACGCCGGGCCGGCGATCATGCTCTCGTTCGTGCTGGCCGCGGTGTGCTGCGCGTTCTGCGCGCTGGCCTATGCCGAGTTCGCGGCGATGGTGCCGGTCTCCGGCAGCGCCTACACCTACACCTACGCCACCTTCGGCGAACTGGCGGCCTGGTTCATCGGCTGGATGCTGGTGCTCGAGTACGGCGTGTCGGCCTCGGCGGTGGCGGTGAGCTGGACCGGCTACTTCCTCAGCCTGCTCGATCACTTCGACATCCATCTACCTGCGGCCTTGGTCAACGCGCCGCTGGACGGCAAGCTGCAGCCCACCGGCGCGATCGCCAACCTGCCCGCCGCCGCCATCGTGCTGCTGCTGACCTGGCTGTGCTACGTCGGCATCCGCAAGTCCTCGGCGATGAACATGGCCATGGTGGTGCTGAAGAGCGGCCTGATCGTGCTGGTCATCGCCGCCGGCTGGAAGTACGTGGATCCGGCCAACTGGCACCCGTTCATCCCGGCCAACGAAGGCCCGGGCAAGTACGGCCTGGACGGCGTGCTGCGCGGCGCGGCGATGGTGTTCTTCGCCTACATCGGCTTCGAGGCGGTCTCCGTGGCGGCGCAGGAGTCGCACCGGCCGCAGCGCGACCTGCCGATCGGCATGATCCTGTCGCTGCTGATCTGCACCGTGCTGTACGTGGCCATGGCCGCGGTGATGACCGGGCTGTTGCCGTTCACGCAACTGGGCACCGACGAGCCGGTGGTGACCGCGGTCGCGGCGCATCCGCAACTGGCCTGGCTGCGCGTGGTGGTGGAGATCGGCGCGCTGATCGGCCTGTCCTCGGTGGTGCTGGTGATGATCATCGGCCAGCCGCGCATCTTCATGATCATCGCCCGCGACGGCCTGCTGCCGCCGGTGTTCACCAAGATCCACCCGACCTACCGCACCCCGCACATCAACACGGTGATCACCGGCATCGGCATCGCCCTGCTGGCGGCGCTGTTCCCGCTGGACGTGCTCGGCGAACTGACCTCGATGGGCACCCTGATCGCCTTCGCCGCGGTCTGCGCCGGCGTGCTGATCCTGCGCCGCACCCAGCCGGACCTGCCGCGCCCGTTCCGCATCCCGTTCGCCTGGCCGATCTGCATCGCCGGCGTGCTCAGTTGCCTGGCGCTGCTGTCGAAGATGACCGCGCACAACTGGATGCTGATGGTCGGCTGGACCATCGTCGGCCTGGCGATCTACTTCGGCTATGGCTACCGCCACAGCCGCCTGCGCCGCACCAACCAAGGTTGAGCCATGCGCCCCTCTCCCCCCGGGAGAGGGGTTGGGGTGAGGGTCCGACCGCTCGCGATCCCTCTGGAGAGGGATTGGGGTAAGGGTACGGCGTGAGCAGGCGCTACTGGGTGCAGCCAGCTGTCATCCCAATCCAGCCGTCAAGCCCTACACTACGCGCATGAACGCACTGCCCTACGATTCCGAGCGCCTGCGCACGCTGGCGCACCTGCTGATCGACAACATCCGCGAACTCTCGCAAGCCGGCTGGACCCCGGCCACCAGCAGCAACTTCTCGCACCGCCTGGACGATCGCCATGCCGCGATCACCGTCTCCGGCCGCGACAAGGGCCGGCTGGTGGAAGAGGACATCATGGTGGTGGACTTCGACGGCCAGGCCGTCGGCCGGCCGCTGCGTCCGTCCGCCGAGACCCTGCTGCACACCCAGCTGTACCGGCGCTTCCCCGAGATCGGCTGCGTGCTGCACACGCATTCGCCGGTGCAGACCATCGCCTCGCGCCTGTATGCGCCGCAGGGCCATATCCGCCTGGAAGGCTATGAGCTGCTGAAAGCGCTGCACGGCAACCAGACCCACGAGACCGCGGTGGACCTGCCGGTGTTCGCCAACACCCAGGACATGACCGTGCTGGCCGCGCAGGTCGACGCCCTGCTCGACCGCACGCCGCTGTGGGGCTACCTGATCGACGGCCACGGCCTGTACGCCTGGGGCCGCGACATGGCCGAGGCGCGCCGCCACCTGGAGGCCTTCGAGTTCCTGCTGCACTGCGAGCTGGAACTGCGCAAGCTGCGCGCCGCCGGCTGATCGGCCGCGGCGCGACAGCGTTCCAGCGCCGCAACGGCCGCCGCCCGCGCACCTGCTACCCTTTTCGTCCCCCCCCTGCCGCTTTCGCCCGCCGCCATGAGCCGACTCCGCATCTTCGCCGACACCACTCCCGACGCGCCGCTGTTCGACAGCCGCGATGGCGACGCGATCGCCGCCGAACTGCGCAAGATCGGCGTCACCTTCGAGCGCTGGCAGGCCAACCAGCCGATCGAGGCCGGCGCCACGCCGGAGGCGGTCATGGCCGCCTACAAAACCGACATCGACCGCCTGGTCGCCGCCAACGGCTTCAAGACCGTGGACGTGGTCAGCATCGCGCCCGACAACCCGCAGCGCGAGGAGATGCGCAAGAAGTTCCTCGACGAGCACTTCCACAAGGAAGACGAGGTGCGCTTCTTCGTCGCCGGCTCCGGCCTGTTCACCCTGCACGTGGACGGCAAGGTCTACGAGATCGAGTGCGTGCAGAACGACCTGATCGCCGTGCCCGACGGCACCCACCACTGGTTCGACATGGGGCCGGAGCCGCGCTTCGTCGCGATCCGCTTCTTCACCGAGCCCGATGGCTGGGTCGGCCACTTCACCGGCACCGACATCGCCCAGCGCTTCCCGCGCTACGAGGCGAAGCTGCGCGGCGAGGCGCACTGAGCGATGACCGAGCCGCGCATCGTTCTCACCGACATCGAAGGCACCACCAGCAGCATCTCCTTCGTCAAGGACGTGCTGTTCCCCTACGCGCGCCGCGCCCTGCCCGGCTTCGTGCGCGAGCACGGCCAGCAGCCGCAGGTGCGGCACTGGCTGGACGCGGTGGCCGCCGAATGCGGCGGCATCTGCACCGATGCGGTGATCGTGGAGACGTTGCAGGGCTGGATCGACCAGGACCGCAAGCACACCGCGCTGAAGGCGCTGCAGGGCATGATCTGGGAAGCCGGCTACCGCGATGCCGACTTCACCGCGCACATCTACCCCGACGCCGCGCCGGCGCTGCACCGCTGGCACGACCAGGGCCGTGCGCTGTACGTGTACTCGTCCGGCTCGGTGCCGGCGCAGAAGCTGTTCTTCGGCCACAGCGACGCCGGCGACCTGCGCGGGCTGTTCTCCGGCTGGTTCGATACCGAGATCGGCGGCAAGCGCGAGCAGCCCAGCTATGCGCGCATCGCCGAGGCGATCGGGGTGGCGCCGGCGCAGATCGTGTTCCTGTCCGACGTGGTCGCCGAACTGGATGCGGCCCGCGCCGCCGGCCTGGACACGGTGCTGATCGACCGCCGCGACGATTACCCGCAACCGCGCCAGGGCGAGGCCTGCAACGGCCACCGCCGCGCGGAGAGCTTCGCCGACCTGGGCTTCTGAGCCCGCGCATGCGCAGGCCCATCGCTGCCTTGATCGCCGCCCTGGCGACGCTGCGGCGGCCGCTCGCCGTGCTGCGCGGCCGGCTGCTTTCTGCCGCGCTGTTGGCGCTGGCCCTGCCCGCCTGCCACTCCGATGCCGGTGCCATGCCGGCCGGCGCGGCCGATACCGCGCAGGACGAAGCGGCGCAGGACCCGGTCGACCAGGCGCAGCTGAGTCGGGCGCTGGCGGCGCTGCAGCCGCAGCGCCCAGGCATCCCCGACCTGTACGTGGTCGGGTTCGCCGGCGACGCCAGCGAGGACGTGTTCCGCAACGAAGTGCTGTACCTGCGCCAGCTGTTCGCGCAGCGCTTCGGCGCCGCCGGCCGTATCGCCACCCTGATCAACCACGGCGACAATCTCGGCGCGCACGCCTACGCGCCGCAGGCCTCCTACGACAACCTGGCCGATACGCTGGACCGTATCGGCAAGCTGATGGACCCGCGCGAGGACGCGCTGCTGCTGTTCCTGAGCAGCCACGGCACCGACCAGCACGAGCTGTATCTGCAGTTCGGTCCCGGCGAGGATGCCGAGTACGACACCATCACCCCGCAGGAACTGCGCCGCCTGCTCGACGACGCCGGCATCCGCAACCGCATCATCGTGATCTCCGCCTGCTACTCCGGCGGCTTCGTGCCGGCGCTGAAGACCGCCGACACCCTGGTCATCACCGCCGCGCGCCGCGACCGGCCCTCGTTCGGCTGCGGCAACACCGCCAGCGCCACCTATTTCGGCCGTGCCTGGCTGATCGACGCGCTGGCGCGCACCACCGACCTCGTCGAGAGCTACCGCCTGGCCAGCGCCGAGATCAGTGCGCGCGAGCGGGCCGAGGGCGAAGCGCCGTCGTATCCGCAGCTGTACGTCGGCGCGCGGATCGGGCCATGGCTGCAGCGCTGGCGCGCGCAGTTGCCGAACGCCGCGGCGCCACCCTATCCGTATCCGGAACCCGATGCGGACGACGCGGCGAATGCGCCGGATGCGGCAGATGGCGAGCAGATTGGCGAGCAGACTGGCGAGCGTGGTGCAGCGGCTACGCCCGCCGCGCCGATTCGCGCCCAGGACCCGGCACCGCCGACGAAGCGCACGCCCGTGCGGTGATGCAACCGCGCAGGACGCGGGATCGACTGCATGCGGCGCTCGTGCGCGCTCTCTCGCGTTTGCCGGCCGATCCTGCCCTCGCCCACGTAAGCCCGAATCCCTGCCGCAGGCCGGAAAGATGAGAGTGATTCGCGTTCGATCGCGCCGCGTGCGCGCTCGCTAGAATGCCTGCCGCAGCAAGCCCGCCGCGTTTCGCCAGCCAGCTGCGCCCCCGATCCAACCGCCCGCCAGCCTTCGCTCGCCAGCCAGGATCATTCGGTTCGTCGGCCTCCTTCGTGGAGGTTTTTTCGTTTCTGGGGTCGGCTTGGCGCGTGTGGAACGCGAGCGTCTTGGTTTTGCGGAGGATGACGCGCGGCCACCTCACTGCGCTTGTCGCGGCTGAAGCCGCTCCTACATGGGGCGTTGCGATGGCGGCAGTTACGCTCCAACACCACCGGAGCGCACCGTCGGCGAGAGATTTCCGTTGTGTCCAACGCGGACCACACCGGCTGGCATCGTCGCTTCGCTCGTCGCGGCTGAAGCCGCTCCTACATGGGTCCGACGCTGCGAGGCGCTGATCGGCGCACTGTGGGAGGGACTTCAGTCCCGACGCCTGAAACGCATGGCCGCCTAAAACCCTGTCGCGGCAGTGACGGTAATCGAGCATGCAGCATCACTGCACGCGCTTCTACCGACCACCGCCTACCGCCGCAATCCCATCACGGGTTCGCATCCTGCAAGCGGTAGCTGCCGCTGGCGCGCTGCTCGCCATGCCAGCGGTCGAACGCACGGACCTCGATGCGGTGCGCGCCCACGCTCAGGTCGGTCGGCAAGGCGCCGCGCCACAGATGCTGCGAGGGAATCGCTTCCGGCGAGCGGTCGTAACCACGCAGCGCATCGGCAGCATCGTCGCGCGCATTCTCGGCGAGCAGCGCCGGATCGGGCTGTTCGACACGCTGCATCGGCTTCCAGGCTCCCTCGTCCACGCGGTACTCGACGCGGCTGTCGGCCTCGCCCATGTACACGTTCGCGTACACGCCCCAGGCCGGATAGGCGCCGCGGCGCAACACCTTCGGCGCATGCAGGCCGATCTGGACGTCGTCGGCGGCGCGGGCGGCGTGGTAGGCCAGCGCGTAACCGCCGTCGCGGCGCACGGTCAGCAGCGCGTAGCCGTTCGGGGTGCCGTCGGCCATCGTCGCCGCGGGAATGCCGTCGGCATCCTTGACCCCGGACCAGAACGCGCCGCAGGCCGCGCCGACGTTGTACTCGTGCAGCGGCTGCGCGCCGTGCCAGCCCTCGTCGGCGCCATGATCGTAGTGGCGCTGGGTGTGGCTGTGGCCACTGAGCACCAGCACGTGCGGAAACTCCTGCAGCAACGCGAACAGCCGCGCGCGGTCGGCGTGGCGGAAGGTCTGCTTGCCCGGCGCGGCGTCGAACAACGGGATGTGCAGGCCCAGCACCACCAGCCGGTCCTTGGGCACGCTGGCCAGGTAGGCCTGCAGGAACGCGAACTGGTCCGCGCGCAGGCCGCCGATGTACTTGGGCTGCTGCTGCGGCTGGTAGACCACGTCGTCCAGGAACACGAAGCTGGCGCCGCCCTCCTCCACCGCGTAGGTGTCGGGGCCGTAGACCGCGCGCCAGCTCGACAGCGACTCGACGTCGTCGCTCGCGTCGAAGTTGAGGTCGTGGTTGCCCGGCACGTGGAACCACGGCACGCCGAGCTTGGCGGTTTCCGCATTCAGCGCCGGATACAGCGACAGGTCGTCGCTGACCACGTCGCCCAGGGTGGTGCCGATGCGCGCACGGGTCTTGCCGCGCAACGGCGCGACGATGTCGCGAGCGTAGTAGCCGACGTCGGTCATCGACGCGGTCTGGGTATCGGCGAACACCAGCACCTCGGTGCTGTCGGCCTTGGGCTGCGCGCGCAACGCGAAATCCCAGTGGTCGGTGGCGCCGCTAGTCGGCGCGATGCCCGGGTACTTGAGCGTGGGCGAGCCGGCCGGTGCGTAGTGCCGCCAGTAGTCCGGCAGGCCGTTGCCGGCGCTGGCGAAGCTGTAGCCGTCCGGCTTGATCACGAACACCGTGCGGCCGGGCTCCACCTGCAGGCGGTAGCGGCCCTGCGCATCGGTGCGGACGATGTGCACGCCGTCGGACACCTGCACGCCGGCGACGCCGGTATCGCCCGGGCCGCGGCCCGGGGCGTTGTCGCGTTCCTGGTAGACGCTGCCGCTGATCGTCGCGGTCTGCGCCACGGCAGGCGCGGCGGCAGCCAACAGGCAGGCGAGGACGACGGTGCGCAGCATGCGGAACATCCGGGGAAGCCGAGGGTCCCCCGATTGTAGCCAGCTACGCCGACGCGGCGGTGACCGCGCCGGACAGGCTCAGCGGTGCCGCGCTTCCAGCACCGCCACCGCGTCGGCCAGGCCCAGGCCGCGCGCGCGCAGCAGCACGGTCAGGTGGTAGAGCAGATCGGCGGACTCACCGAGCAGCTCGTCGTCGCCCTGGGCGACGCCGGCCAGCGCAGTCTCCACGCCCTCCTCGCCCACCTTCTGCGCGATGCGCCGCGTGCCCTTCTCGAACAGTTGCGTGGTGTAGCTGCCGGCGGGCCGCTCGCGTTCGCGCTGCGCGACCAGGCGATCGAGCGCACCCAGGAACTGGCCCGGCGCCTGCGGGAAGCAGCTGTCGCGGCCGAGGTGACAGGTCGGCCCGTGCGGATGCGCCAGCACCAGCAGGGTGTCGCGATCGCAGTCGGTGTCGATCGCCACCACCTGCAGGACATGGCCGGAGCTTTCGCCCTTGGTCCACAGCCGCTGCTTGCTGCGGCTGTAGAAGGTGACCTGGCCGCTGCGGCGCGTGGCCGCCAGCGCCTCCTGGTTCATGTAGCCCAGCATCAGCACGCGCAAGGTGGCGGCGTCCTGCACCACCACCGGCAGCAGGCCGTCGCCCTTGCCCCAGTCCAGCGCCGCGTCGGCGGCGTCTGCGTCGTGGGAATGTTCATGCGCCATCGCGCACCTCGATCTGTCGTTGGCGCAGGAAGCGCTTGAGTTCGGGAATGGGAATGGCGCCGCTGTGGAAGACGCTGGCGGCCAGCGCGCCGTCGACGTCGGCACGCTCGAACACGTCGGCGAAGTGCTGCATCTCGCCGGCGCCGCCGGAGGCGACCAGCGGCACCTTGCACAGCGCGCGCACCTCGTGCAGCTGGGCGATGTCGTAGCCGCGGCGCACGCCGTCGTTGTCCATGCAGTTGAGCACGATCTCGCCGGCGCCCAGGCGCTGCGCCTCCACCACCCAGTCCAGGGTGCGCACGCGCAGCGCCTGGGTCTTGCTCGGGTCGCCGGTGAAGCGGCGCACGCGCCACTGGCCGTCGTCCTCGCGGATCGAATCAATGCCGACCACCACGCACTGCACGCCGAAGGCCTCGGCCAGCTCGGCGATCAGCGCCGGCCGCTCCAGCGCCGGCGAGTTGATCGAGATCTTGTCGGCGCCGGCATACAGCACCGCACGCGCGGTGGCGACGTCGCGGATACCGCCGGCCACGCAGAACGGGATATCCAGCAACCGCGACACCTTTTCGACCCAGGCGTAGTCCACCGAGCGCCCTTCCGGGCTGGCGCCGATGTCGTAGAACACCAGTTCGTCGGCGCCCTGGTCGCGGTAGCGCAAGGCCAGCTCGGCGATGTCGCCCATGTCCACGTGGTCGCGGAACTTGACGCCCTTGACCACGCGCCCCTCGCGCACGTCCAGGCACGGGATGATGCGCCGGCTCAGCATGCCAGCGCCTCGTCCAGGCGCAGGCGCCCTTCCAGCAGCGCCTTGCCGAGCACCGCGCCGGCGCAGCCGGCCTCGCGCGCGCCGCGCACGTCGGCGGCGTCGCGGATGCCGCCGGAGGCCTGCACCGCCAGCGCCGGCGCGAGTTGCCGCAGGTGCGCATACAGTGTCAGGTTCGGCCCGGACAGCATGCCGTCGCGGGCGATGTCGGTGCACAGCAGATGGACCAGCCCGGCGGCGGCGTACTCGCCGGCCAGCGCATCCAGGCTCAGCGACGAGGTCTCGGTCCAGCCGTGCACCGGCAACCGCCACACCCCCTGCGCGTCCTGGCGCGTGTCCAGCGCCACGGTGATGCGTTCGGGGCCGAACTCCCCCAGCCACTCCAGCACCGACTCGCGGTCGCGCACCGCCAGCGAGCCGATCACCACACGGCTGGCGCCGGCATCGAGCAGGCGCTGCACGTCGGCACGCGAGCGCACGCCGCCGCCGGTCTGCACCTGCAGCCCGGTCTCGCTGCGGATGCGCTGCAGCAACGGCGCCAGGGTGTAGCCGCCGGCGCGGGCCGCATCCAGGTCGACCAGGTGCATCCACTGCGCGCCGGCCTCGGCGAAGGCCTGCGCACGGCGCAGCGGATCGTCGCCGTAGTGGGTCTCGCGGGCGTAGTCGCCCTGCGCCAGCCGCACCACGCGGCCGTCGCGGATGTCCAGGGCGGGATAGACGACGAAGCTCATGGGAAATCGGTCTCGATGAAGTTGCGCAGGATGCGCGCGCCGGTGTCGGCCGAGCGCTCGGGATGGAATTGCGCGCCGCAGCGGCGGCCGTGCTGTACCACCGCGGTGAACAGGCCGCCATGATCGCAGGCGGCGACGGTGTCGCCGGTGACCGGCGCGGCATAGCCATGCACGAAGTAGGCGCTGGCGCCGTCGGGCACGCCCGCCAGCAGCGACGAGGGCCGCAGCGGCAGCAGCCGGTTCCAACCCATGTGCGGCACGCGGATGCCCAGCGCCGGCGGCATGCGCCGGACCACGCCGGTCAGCAGGCCCAGGCAATCGACATCGCCCTCCTCCGAGCGCTCGAACAGCAACTGCATGCCCAGGCAGATGCCCAGCAACGGCGCCTCCAGCGTGCGCAACGCGTCGACCAGGCCCTGCTCGTGCAGCCGCGCCATCGCATGCGGCGCAGCGCTCACGCCCGGCAGGATCACCCGGTCCGCGCCCTGCAGGCCGGCCGCGTCGCGCACCAGCCGCGGCTCCACACCGAGCCGCTGCAGCGCATAGCGCACCGACCCGAGGTTGGCGCCGCCAGCGTCGATCAATGCCACCGTGCTCATCGTCCCCTCCCCGTGTTCACGACGCGCCGGTTCACAGCACGCCCTTGGTCGAGGGCAGCGCTGCGCCCTCGCGGCGCAGCGCCTGGCGCAGGGCGCGCGCCAGCGCCTTGAAGCAGGCCTCGACCTTGTGGTGGTCGTTGTCGCCGCGCACGCTCAGGTGCAGGTTCAGCCCGGCCGCGTCGCACAGCGAGCGGAAGAAATGCGGCACCAGTTCGGTGGGCATGTCGCCGACCCGCTCGCGCTTGAACTCGCCTTCGAACACGAAGTACGGGCGCCCGCTGAAGTCCAGCGCGGCGCTGGCTAGGGTCTCGTCCATCGGCAGGGTGAAGCCGTAACGGCCGATCCCGCGCTTGTCGCCCAGCGCCTGGCGCAGCGCCTGGCCCAGGGCCAGGCCAGTGTCCTCGATGGTGTGGTGTTCGTCGATGTGCAGGTCGCCCTCGGCGCGCACGTCCAGGGCGAAGCCGCCGTGCTTGCCGATCTGTTCCAGCATGTGGTCGAAGAACGGCAGACCGGTGGCGCAGTGCGGGTCGCGCGCCAGGTCCAGGTCGAGTTCCACCGCGATGCGGGTTTCCTTGGTGTCGCGCTGTACCCGCGCACGCCGCGGCGCATCGGCCAGCTCGTGGGCGATGCCGGCCCAATCCCAGTCGCCGCCGAACTGCGCGGTGCGCAACTGGAAGCCGCGGATGCGCAGGTTCTCGGCGAACTGGATGTCGGTCACGCGGTCGCCGACCATCGCCGAGCGCGCCCAGTCGATGCTGCGGTCCTGCAGGTACGGCAGCATCAGGCCGATGCCGGGCTTGCGCGTGGGCGCATTGTCGGCCGGCCAGCTGCGGTCGACCAGTACTTCGCGGAACACGATGCCCTGGCTGGCGAAGATCTGCAGCATCAGGTCGTTGGGGCCGTCGAAGGCGGCCTGTGGGTAGGCCTCGCTGCCCAGGCCATCCTGGTTGGTGACGATGACGAACTGGTAACCGGCGTCGCGCAGCCTGAGCATGGCCGGGATCACGCCCTGCACGAAGCGCAGCTTCTCGTAGGCGTCGATCTGGAAGTCGGCCGGCTCCTCGATCAGGGTGCCGTCGCGGTCCACGAACAGGATCGGGGTCATGCCGCCGCCCTCCAGGCCTGCAGCGCGCCGAGCACGCGCTGGTTCTGCGCCGGCGTGCCCAGGGTGATGCGCAGCGCATCGCCCAGGCCCGGCGCGGCGCGCTGGTCGCGCACCACCACCCCGGCCGCCAGCAGCGCCTGGAACGCGCCCTCGGCGTCGTCGAAGCGCAGCAGCAGGAAATTGCCCTGCGACGGATACACCTGGCGCACGCCCGGCAACGCCGCCAGCGCCGCCTGCATGCGCGTGCGCTCGGCGCGCACCTCCTGCACCCGTGCCGCGGTCTGCCGCAGCGGCTCGGGCTGCAGCGCGGCCAACGCCAGTTGCGTGCACGGCGCCGGGATCGGATACGGTGCCTGGCAGCGCCGCAGCACCGCGATCAGCGCCGGGTCGGCGATCACGCAGCCGATCCGCGCCGCCGCCAGCGCGTGCGCCTTGGACAGGGTGCGCAGCACCGCCAGATTGGCGTGACGCGCCAGCAAGGTGGTGGCCGAGGCTTCGTCGGAGAACTCGCCATAGGCTTCGTCCACCACCAGCACCGCGCGTCCGTGCAGGCGCTCGGCGGCGCGGGCGATGTCGGCCAGGGCGATCGCCGCACCTCCCGGGTTGCCCGGCGAACACAGGAACACCAGCTTGGCCATCTGGCTCAGCGCGGCATCCACCACGGCATCCACGTCGGTGAGCAGGCCGTCGGCCGTGTCGCGCAGCGGCACCTCGACCACGCGTGCGTTCTGCAGCCGCGCGCACACCGCGTACATGCCGAACACCGGCGGGGTGATGACGATGGCGTCGCGGCCCGGCTCGCACAGGGCGCGCAGCAACAGGTCGATGGCCTCGTCGCTGCCGCGGCCGAGCAGCAGCTGCTCCGGGACGCAGGCGTACAGCGCGGCCAGCGCCGCGCGCAGCGCCGGCGGTTGCGGATCGGGGTAGCGGCGATTGCCGGCGTCGCCGTCGGCGGCGTTGGCCCAGGCCGATTCGTTGGCGTTGAGCCAGACCTCGCCCTGCAGCGCGCTGCTGCGCGCCGACGAGTAGCCGGCGAACTCGCGCAGGTCCGGGCGTACCAGCGCCAGTACGGCGCGTGCGTCGGAGGCCGCGTTCATGCCGCCTTCTCCATGCGCAGCGCCACCGCGTTGGCATGCGCATCCAGGCCCTCGGCGCGCGCCATCAGCACCGCGCAGCCGCCGATCGTGGCGATGCCGGCGGCACTGGCGCTCTGCACGCTGACGAAATTCTGGAAGCTGGCCACGCTCACCCCGCTGTAGGCGCGCGCGGCGCCGCTGGTCGGCAGCACGTGGTTGGTGCCGCTGCAGTAGTCGCCCAGCGCCTCGGGGGTGTAGTCGCCGAGGAACACCGAGCCGGCCGCCTCGACCCGGTCCAGCCAGTCGCGTGGCGCACGCAGCGCCAGGATCAGGTGTTCCGGGGCGTAACGGTTGCTGATGGCGAACGCCTCCTCCAGGGTGTCGACGCGGATCAGCCGCGACGCGGCCAGCGCCTGCCGGGCGATCGCCGCGCGCGGCAGCGTCGCCAGTTGCCGCTCCAGTTCGTTCTCGACCGCCTCGATCAGCGCGGCGCTGTCGGACAGCAGCAGCACCTGCGAGTCGGGGCCGTGCTCGGCCTGCGACAGCAGGTCGGCGGCGACGAAGGCGGCATCGGCGCCGGCATCGGCGATCACCAGCACCTCGGACGGACCGGCCGGCATGTCGATCGCCGCCGCGCCGGCCTGCGCCACCTGTTGCTTGGCCTCGGTGACGTAGCTGTTGCCCGGGCCGAACAGCTTGTCGCAGGACGGCACGCTGTCGGTGCCGAAGCCCATCGCGGCGATCGCCTGGGCGCCGCCGAGCTTGAACACCCGGTCCACCCCGCACAGCGTCGCCGCGACCAGCACCGCCGGATCGGCCGAGCCGTCGGCGCGCGGCGGCGTGCATAGCACCACCTCGCGGCAGCCGGCCAGCGCCGCCGGCACGCACAGCATCAGCGCGGTCGACGGCAGCGGTGCGCTGCCGGCCGGCACATACAGGCCGACCCGGCCGATCGGCCGCACCACGCGCTCGCAGACCACGCCCGGCGCGGTCTCGACCGCGTACGGCTGGGCCATGCCGGCGCGGTGGAAGGTATTGATCCGCGCCGCCGCCTCGGCCATCGCCGCGCGCAACGGCGCCGGCACCGCCGCCTCGGCCGCGGCGAATTCCTCGGCGCTCACCTCGAAGGTTTCCAGCACCACGCCGTCGAAACGCGCGGTGAGTTCGCGCAGCGCGCTGTCGCCGCGGCTGCGCACGTCCTCCAGCACCTGCGCCACCGCGCTGCGGGTCCGGTCGGCGACGCGCTGCACCGGCCGGGTCAACGCCTGGGTGCGCTCCTGCGCGTCGAGCGCGCTCCACTCCAATCGATTCATGCCAGCGACCGCTCCACCGTCAATACCATCAAGCCTTGCGCGCCCGCGCGCTCCAGTTCCTCCATGCGCTGCCAGGTGATCGCCCCGTGGCACATGGTCTGCAGCTGCAGCGGGCCATCGGCGTCGCCGGGCAATTGCACCAGCGGTTCGGCATCGGGCAGCAGCCGCGCCAGGTCGGCGACGCGCTCGCGCGCGGCGCGGAACATCAGCAGCTTGCTGTCGCGCAGCTTGAGCACGCCGTCGAGCCGGCGCAGCAGCATCGCCGCCAGGCCGGCGCGGGCGTCGGCCGGTTCGCGTACCGGGCCGGCCAGCACCGCCTCGCTCTCCAGCAGCGTCTCCACCGGCTTGAGCTGGTTGGCGGCCAGGGTGGCGCCGCTGGAGACCAGATCGCAGATCAGGTCGGCGGTGCCCAGGCGTGGCGCGATCTCGACCGAGCCGGACAGCTCCACCACCTGCGCGGCGATGCCGCGCGCCTCCAGCCACTCGGCCAGCACCGCCGGATAACTGGTGGCGATGCGCAGCCCCTGCACCTGCTGCGGGCCGCTCCATTCCCAGCTCTCCGGCACCGCCAGCATCAGCCGGCAATGGCCGAAGTTCAGCCCGCGCAGGGCGCGATAGGCCTCGGGCAGGCCATTGCGGCGACGCTCGCCGGCCTGCTCGTCGAGTTCGTTGCGGCCGACGATGCCGAAATCGCACACGCCGTCGGCGATCAGGCCGGGAATGTCGTCGTCGCGTACCAGCAGCAGGTCCACCGGCAAGGACTCGCCGTAGCAGAACAGCTTGTCGCGGCTCTCGCGCCAGCTCAGCCCGCAGGCGGCCAGCACCGCACGGGCCGGCTCGGCCAGGCGGCCGCTCTTCTGGATCGCGATACGCAGCCGGTCGCGGGCCGGTGCTGCCAGGGAAGCACTCATCAGGACATCTCAGTGGGAATCGGAGGGGCGCGCCGTCTGCCGGCGCAGCGCCGCGGCATAGCCGCCGGCGCCATATTCCAGGGTCCGTGCGACACGGCCGATGGTGGTGACGCTGACCTGGGTCAGGTCGTGGATCTCGCGGTACGGCACGCCCTTGAGCAGCAGCGGCACCACCCGCCAGCGGTCCGCCATCGCCTCCAGCTCGGCCGGCGTGCACAGGTCCTGCAGGAACGCCGCCACTTCCTGCGGCTTGCCGAGCTGGGCCAGGGTGCGCGCCAACGCCTTGAACGAGGCGTCGCTATCGCGGTCTGCTGCAGGGGCGGGACGTTGTTTCATTGCGCTAATGTAATAGCACGCTGTTACAAGGTCAAGTTTGCGCAGGTCACAGCGCACTGGCCGTTCAGCCGACAGGCGATCCTGCCGGAGGCGCCGGCGCCCTGCCGCCGAAGCGCCCTGGCCGGCCTGATTTCGCGGAATCCGCCGGCCGCGGCGGCAGGAAGCACCGCCCGGCGACCGCTAGGATCGGCAACGACCGCCACTGCTGGGGCGCCGGAGGCGCCGCACGTGCTTTGCCGCCCTCGCCCTGTGCCTGGCATGGCAGGGGTGGCCGGCGGCCGATGGCGCGCAGCGCAGCGCGCTGAAGGCGATGCTGCGGGGTGCGCGGCTGCTGCAGGATCGGCCATAGCCGCGAGCGGACCTCGGCGGAAATGCCCGTGCGCGGCTGATGCGCCCCCACTCGGTCCCGCTTGCCGTGACCTGGCAAGACACGCTGCAGCCCGTGCAAGGAGCGGCTTCAGGGCACCTCTAGTAACTCCGGGACGCGGTCCTGCAGGGGTCCCGTAGGGGCCCTGTAGGAGCGGCTTCAGCCGCGACAGGCGTTCCCGGTAACGCGTCGCGGCTGAAGCCGCTCCTCCGCAGGTCATTTGATTCCGGGCGAGACGCCCAGCCCTTGCGGTGAAGCGCGCGGCCCATCGCGAAACTGGACGTTGCGGGAGGACCTTCAGTCACGACGCATGTGCCGCAGGAGGATGACTCCAGTCCCACCTGCAAGCGCCCCACAGCGCGGGCCACGGCGGGAGCGGCCGCTCCACTTCTGTTGCGGAGCCACCCTGGCGCGCCAACGGCTCTGCGGTGGCGACCAAAAATGGCATCACCGATCACAGCGCGCTCGTGCGTCCGATGCGCTCGTGATGCGGCGGCCAATGCGGGCCGCCGCCATCCGTTCAGGCCATGACCTTGGCCTGCTCCAGCTCCACCTGCAGCGTGCTGGCCAGTTCGTCGCGGGCGACCTCGAACTGCTGCTCGCGCAGCAGGTCCTTGACCGCCACCACCCCGCGCGCCAGTTCGTCGTCGCCGGCCAGCACCACGAAGCGAATGCCGGCGCGGGCCGCGTACTGGAACTGCTTGCCGATCTTCTTCGGCTCCATCTGCACTTCGGTATTAATGCCGCCGGCGCGCAGGCGCCGCGCGATGTCCAGCGCGTCGTCCAGCTTGGCCTCGTCCATCAGCGCCACCATCGCGTGCACGCTGCTGGAGGCGATGCCGTCGATCAGCCCGGCCTCGCGCAACTGCCAGAACAGCCGGGTCAGGCCGATGGAGATGCCCACGCCGGGCAGCTTGGACTTGCTGTAGTGGCTGGCCAGGTCCTCGTAGCGGCCGCCCGAGCAAATCGAGCCGATCTGCGGATAGTGCGTCAACAGCGTCTCGTAGACGGTGCCGGTGTAGTAGTCCAGGCCGCGGGCGATGGAGAAATTCAGGCAGTACGCGGTCTCCGGCACGCCCAGCGCCTTGACCAGGGTCAGTACTTCGCGCAATTCGGCCACGCCTTCGCGCAGGATCGCGCTGGACGCGGCATCGGCCTCCAGCGCCTGCAGCCGCGCCAGCGCATCGTCATGACCGCTGGAGCGCACCGCGACGAAGTCGAGGATGCGCTGCACCTGTTCGGCGGGAATGCCGAAACCCTCGCCGGTCAGCGTCTCGCGCACGTAGTCGGCGCCGCGCTTGTCCAGCTTATCGACCTCGCGCAGCACCGCGAGCTGGCGCTCGCCCTCGGCCACGCCCAGGCTCTCGAAGAAGCCGCGCATCAGCTTGCGGTTGTTCAACTGCACGGCGAAATCGCCGATGCCCAGTTCGGCGAACACCGCGTGGATCACCGCCAGCACTTCGGCGTCGTAGCGGATGCTCAGCGCGTCCTTGCCGATCACGTCGATGTCGCACTGGTAGAACTCGCGGAAGCGGCCGCGCTGGGCGCGTTCGCCGCGGTACACGCGCTGCATCTGGTAGCGGCGGAACGGGAAGCTCAGTTCGTGCTCGTGCTCGGCCACGTAGCGGGCCAGCGGCACGGTCAGGTCGAAGCGCAGCGCCAGCTCCGGCAATCCGCCCTCGCCGCCCTCGGCCGCGGCATTGGCCAGCGCGCCGGTGGACTGCACGAAGTACACCTGGCGCTCGGTCTCGCCGCCGGACTTGGTCAGCAGCACGTCGGACAGCTCGAACACCGGCGTCTCCACCGGCAGGAACCCGAACCGCTCGTAATTGCGGCGGATGACGTCCAGCATGCGCTGGAACGCGATCTGCTCGCGCGGCAGCAATTCCATGATGCCGGGCGGCGTACGGGGCTTGATCACGAGCGGAACTCCTGCGATTCGGGGGCGAGCGGGACGCCAATTCTAGCCGCACCGGCCACGCCCGGCCGCATCGGCGTATCATTCGCCGGTGCCGACGCCGCTGCCACGCCCATGAACAGGCCACCTTCCGGGTTCGCCTTGCCCTATGCCGAAGCGGACGTCCCGCGCGCGCCGCGCGGCAATGACTGCCTGCATTGCGCGGTCCGCCACCTGGCGATCTGCTCGGCGCTGGCCTGCGACGAGGTGCAGGCGCTGGAACGGGCCACGACCTCGCAGACCTACCCCGCGGGTGCCACCCTGGCGCGCACGGGCGAGGCGCGGCAGGCGGTCTATACCGTCACCGCCGGCGCGCTGCGCCTGGTCCGCACCCTCGCCGACGGGCGCCGCCAGGTGGCCGGCTTCGTGCTGCCCGGCGACTACGTGGGCCTGAGCGAATCGGCCAGGCACCGCCACGACATCGAAGCCATCGCCGACAGCCGGGTGTGCCGGGTGCCGGTGACGCAGATGCAGCAGTTGCGCAGCCAGTTCCCGCACCTGGAGCGCAAGCTGCTGCAGCGCGCCTGCCTGGAACTGGACGCGGCGCAGGACGCGGCGCTGGCGCTGGCACGGCTGCAGCCGGCGGAGAAACTGGCCGACTTCCTGCTGAAGCTGGCCGCGCGCGCGGCGCGCCAGGGCGATGCCGGCAACAAGGTGGTGCTGCCGATGGGCCGCGGCGACATCGCCGACCATCTCGGCCTGACCATGGAGACGGTCAGCCGCACCTTCACCAAGCTGCGCCAGCAGGGCCTGATCGCGCTGCCGCAACTGCACGTGGTGGAGATCCGCGACTTCGCCGCGCTGCACCGGCTGGCGTCGGACGAAGACTGAGCGGACCGGCCCGGCGATTTTTTCGCCAGTCCCCGTCGCATGCCGCCGCCACGGGGCGCGCAGGCACTTATCCACAGGATTCCAGGGCAATGCTCCACACCGCATGTGGACAACCTGGCCATGCCGGCTGCCGACAGCGGCTGGCGGCCTGCGTGCCGTCGAGGGCAGCGCTGCGGCGACGCCAGCGCTGAACGCTTCAGCCGGCCATCGCGGCGTCCGCACCCGCGCGGCATAGACTGCGTGCGCAACACACCTGCGGCGCCGCCGCGGTGCCGGTGGGGGGGACCACTCGGAGGGCCATCATGGCCGTCGCCATCGAGATGCAACACGCCTCGCGCGCCTGCGTGATGCTGGACCGCGAACGCGAACTGGAGTTCTGGAAGGCGCAGTTCGCGCACAGCAGCTTCCATCAGCCCGGTTACGTCTTCCACGACTACGAACCGGCACTGAAGCTGGCCTACGACGCCTACCTCAAGTACCACGGCCAGCGCGTGGAGGACGTGGTCGCGCAACTGCGCGACGTGTTCCTGCGCGACCATCCGCGCTCGCGCCTGGACTGGCTGCAGGTCCGCGGCATCGTCCTGGCCGCCTGGCAACGGCTGCAGCCGACCGACTGAGCCGCCGGGCGCGCCCGCGCGCGCCTCAGTCGGCCAGCAGCCGTGCGCGCAGCGCCGTGTAGTCCGGCGCGATCGGCTCGGCCTGCGCCGGCCGCTGCAGCAGCGCCGCCAACGCCGGCGGCACCGGCACCGGCTGCCCGATCAGCGGCTCCACCACCCCTTCGAACTTGGCCGGATGCGCGGTGGCCGCCACCGCCCAGTCGCCGGCGTCGGCCTCGGCGCCTTCGGCGCGCAGTTGCTGCAGTACATGCAGCGCGGTGGCGGTATGCGGACAGTGCACTTCCCCATAGCGACGGAAGCGCTCGCCGATCGTCTGGCGGATCTGCGCATCGTCCACCGAGTACGCCTGGAACTGCGTGCGCAGCGTGGCATCGTCGCCCAGGTACAGCCAGCGCAGGCGCTCGACGTTGCTCGGCGCGCCGACGTCCATCGCGTTGGCCAGGGTCGCCACGCTGGGCTGCGGCGCGTAGTCGGCGCCGGCGAAGAAGTCCGGCAGCACGCGGTTGGCGTTGGTCGCCAGCACGATCCGGCCCAGCGGCACGCCCAGCGCGCGCGCCAGGATCGCGGCCAGTGCATTGCCCAGATTGCCGGTGGGCACCACCAGGTTCAGCGGCTGCGCATGCGCGGCATGGTGCTGCAGCGCTGCGTGCACGTAGTAGCTCATCTGCGGCAGCAGCCGGCCCAGGCTGATGCTGTTGGCCGAGCTCAGCGGCGCCTGCGCCTGCAGCTCGGCGTCGTTCAGCGCCTGCTTGACCAGCGCCTGGCAGTCGTCGAAGGAGCCGGCCACGCGCAGCGCCTGGATGTTGTCGCCGAAACAGCCGAGCTGGTGCGCCTGGCGCGGCGACACGCGCCCGTCCGGATACAGCACCACCACGCGCAGGCCGGGCTGGCGATGGAACGCGGCCGCGACCGCGGCGCCGGTATCGCCGGAGGTGGCGACGAGGATGGTCAGCGGCGTCGGCGCGCCGCGCCGCAGCCGGGTCAGGCAGGCGGCCAGGAAGCGGGCGCCGAAGTCCTTGAACGCGGCGGTGGGCCCGTGGAACAGCTCCAGCGCATGGTCGCCGGGCGTGGCCAGTGGCTGCAGGGGCGCCGCGAAGTCGAAGGCTTCGGCGCAGATCGCCGGCAGTTCCGCGGCCAGGGCATCGCCCTCGAAGAACGGTGCCAGCAGCTGCGCGGCCGTCTCGGCAAGGCTGGCGCCGGCACGCAGGTCGCGGGCGGCGGGCATGCGTTCGGGCACGTAGAGGCCGCCGTCGGGCGCCAGTCCGGCGGCGATGGCCTGGCTGAGCGAGACGGCGGGTGCGGCGTTACGGGTGGAAATGAAGTTCATGGTGGTTCCGGTGGCAGGGAAATTCGGTCGCACTGGCATTCTTGGATTTGAATTTGGCTCTAGCTGTTGCTGTTGCTCTAGCTGTTGCTGTCGCTTTGGCTGTTGCGCTTCTGCTTCACCCGGGGCCCCTCGGCGCGGCAGCCGCGGCGGGCGAATACCCGAAGGGCGACGCGCAGGATGCGCGTCGTTTTTCGCCGGCACATGGATGTGCCGTCGAAAAATGCCCGTCGTGGCTGCGGACCCGGAGCGCGTCAGCGCGGAGGGCGCGCTGCGGGGTGTGCTTTCTTTTGGTTACTTTTCTTTGCACAAGCAAAGAAGCGCTTCTCAGCAGCCGAAGGCTGATCAAAGTGACTCGCCGTCAGGCGAAAGCCTTTGCTGTTGCTTTCAAGCTTCCAAACGCAGCAACCACAGCAACCACAGCAACCACAGCAACGACAACAGCAGAAGCAAAGCTTTCGCCCTTGCGGGCGAGTTACTTTTCTTTGCTCGCGCAAAGAAAAGTAACCAAAAGAAAGCGCGCCCTGCCTCGCGCCCTCCGCGCTGCGCGCTCCGGGTCCGCGTCCATCACGGGGATCCGCGGAAGGGGCATCCTGCCCCTGCCGCGGACGGCGTACATCCATGTACGCCGCCCTTCGGGTTTTTCCCCGCGCTGGCCGCCGCTTCGGAAGGGAACCCGGTACGGCAACGGCAACAGCAAAGCAAAAGCAACAACCAGAGCAACAGCGACAGCGACAGCGACAGCGACTGCAACAACAAAAGCAAATTCGAAATCGGCAACAGCAACAGCAACAGCAACAGCAACGACACTAACAACAGCAACAGCGGCGCGGACGACGCACCGCTCCAATAAATGACTACAACAACGTCGCACCCGGACACTGCAACGGCGAGACCCAGTGCTGGCTGCCGAAGCCCGCGTCGGCGAAGGCCGCCTGCACCGCCGGTGCCGCGGCCTCGGCCTCGGCGCGGGTGGCGAACCAGGCGAACACGCTGGGGCCGGCGCCGGAAATGCCAGCGCCCATCGCCCCCGCCGCCAACGCCGCCGCCTTGGCCGCATCGAAGCCCACGATCAGCGGCGCGCGCCGCGGCTCGATCAGCACGTCGCGCAAGCCGGCGCGCACCAGGGCCGCGTCGCCGGCATGGCAGCCCGCCAGCACCAGCGCCAGATTCGCGCTCTGCGCCACGAACTCGCCCAGCCGGTAGTCGCCCGCCAGCACCGCACGCGCGTGGCGGGTCTCCAGCGTCGCGTCCGGATGCACCAGCAGGCTGTGCCAGTGGCCAGGCACCGGCACCGGCACCAGCCGCTCCAGGGTCGACAGCACCAGCCCGCCCAGCAGCATCGGGCCCAGGTTGTCGCCGTGGCGGCTGCCGCTGGCCACCGCCTCGCCGTCCAGCGCGTAGCGATACAGCTGGTCGCGCGACAGCGGCGCGGCGAGCAAGGCGTTGGCCGCCACCAGCGCGGCCACGCACGACGCCGCCGAGCCGCCCATGCCGGAGCTGAGCGGGATGCCCTTGTCGATCTCCAGTTCGAAGCCGAACGGCAGCGCCAACGCCTCGCGCAGGGCGATCAGCGCAGCGCCGGCGGTGTTGCGCGCCGCCTCCAGCGGCAACGCCACGGTGGTGCCGCGGATCGCGGCGATGCGCACCTCGGGCGCGTCGATGCGGCGCACCGTCACCGTGTCGCCCACGCCCTCCACCGCATAACCGAGCAGGTCGAAGCCCACCGCTACATTGGCCACCGAGGCCGGCGCGAACGCGCGCGCCTGCTCCGGCAGCGCGGCCGAGCCCATGGCAGCCGCCGCCAGCGTCTGCATCCGGCTCACAGGCGCGCGCCCTCGCCCGCCGCCACCCGCAGCAGGTCGGCGAACACGCCGGCGGCGGTCACTTCCGGACCGGCGCCCGGCCCCTGCACCACCAGCGGATTGTTGCAGTAGCGGCGGGTGGTGAACTGCACCACGTTGTCGGTCAGGCGCAGGTTGGCGAAGGCATGGTCGGCCGGCAATTCCACCAGGCCTACGCTGGGCGCATGGCCCGGCGCCAGCCGCGCCACGTAGCGCAGCACGCAGCCGCGCGCCTTGGCCGCCTGCAGCCGCTGCGCGAAGACGGCATCGACCTCGTGCAGGCGCGCCATGAAGTCGTCCACGCTGGCCTGGCGCAGCGCCTCCGGCACCAGGCTCTCCACCGCCACGTCCTCCAGGCTCAACTCGTGGCCGGCCTCGCGCGCCAGGATCACCAGCTTGCGCGCCACGTCGGTGCCGGACAGGTCGTCGCGCGGATCCGGTTCGGTGTAGCCCATGCCACGCGCCTCGGCCACCAGTTGCGAGAACGGCACGCTGCCGTCGTACTTGTTGAACAGCCACGCCAGGGTGCCGGAGAAGATGCCTTCGATCGCGGTGACCGCGTCGCCGGTATCGACCAGGTCGCGCAAGGTGGTGATCACCGGCAACCCCGCGCCGACCGTGGCCTCGTAGCGGAAGCGCGCGCCGCTGGCGGCGGCCGCGGCGCGGATGGCGTGGAAGCGCGGCAGCGGCCCGGCGCCCGCCTGCTTGTTCGGGGTCACCACATGGATGCCGGCGGCCAGCCAGCCGGCATAGCGGTCGGCGACGTCGGCGCTGCCGCTGCAGTCGATGATCACCGCATGCGGTAGATGCGCCGACAGCAGGTGCGCGGTGAACGCGTCCAGGTCGGTCGGCTGCTGGCCGGCCGCCAGCGCCTGCCGCCAGTCGCCGGCGAAGGCGCGCGGCTCCAGGCGCATCGCGCTGCGCGAGGCGACCGCGCGCAGGCGCAGGTCGAGATTGGCCTTGGCCAGCAGTTGCGGCTGCGCCGCGCGCAACTGGTCCAGCAGCGCGGCACCGACGTTGCCCGGCCCGATCACGCCGACCGAGAAGGTCTGCGGCGACAGCCAGAAACCGGCATGCGCGGCGCGCAGCGCCTTGGTCGCATGCGCGCTGTCGATGGCCACCGAGATGTTGCGCTCGGACGAGCCCTGCGCGATCGCCAGGATGTTGACCTGGGCGCGGCCCAGCGACTCGAACAGGCGCGCGGCCACGCCGGGCTGCCCGGCCATGCCGTCGCCGACCGCGGCCAGCACGCTGATGCCGGTGGTCAGCTGCACGCGCTGCACCTGGCCGACCACCAGTTCGTGGGCGAACGCCGACAGCACCGCATCGCGCGCGCGCTCGGCCTCGTTCTGCCGCACCACGCAGCAGATGGAATGTTCGGAGGAGCCCTGCGAGATCATCACCACCGACACGCGCGCGTTGCGCAGTGCCGCGAACACGCGCTCGGCGGTGCCGGGCACGCCGATCAGGCCGGTGCCTTCGAGGTTGAGCACGGCCAGGTCCGGGCTCAGGGTCAGGCCCTTGATCGGGCCGCTGGTGGCGCTGCTGGCGGTGATGCGGGTGCCCGGATGCTCGGGCTGGAAGGTGTTGCGGATGATGATCGGCAGGCCGCGCTCGATCGCCGGCGACATGGTCTGCGGGTGCACGACCTTGGCGCCGAAATAGGCCAGTTCGCAGGCTTCGTCGTAGCTGAGCGTTTCCAGTTGCACCGCTTCCGGCACGACTCGCGGGTCGGCCGAGAGCACGCCGTCGACGTCGGTCCAGATATGCAGTTCGGTGGCGTCGAACAGCGCGGCGAAGATCGCGCCGGAGTAGTCGCTGCCGTTGCGGCCGAGGGTGGTGATGCGGCCGGCGCGGTCGCGGGCGACGAAGCCGGTGACCACGATGCGCTGCTGCGGGTGCTGCGCACGCCACTGCGCCAGGCGCTGCGCGCTGGCCTCCCAGTCCACGTCCACGCCCAGTTCGCCGCGATCGACCACCAGTACCTCGCGCGCGTCCAGCACCGCGCAGTCCTCGCCCAGCGCACGCAGGTGGTCGCCCAGCAGCTGCGCCGAGTACACCTCGCCCAGGCCCTGCACGCGGTCCAGCACTTCCCGCGGCAGTTCGCCGATCACCGCCAGCGCGGCCAGGATCTCGGCCAGGTGCTCGAAGCGCGCGTCCAGCCATTCCACCGTGGCGCCGGCGTGCTCGCCCAGCAACGCCACTGCGGCGGCACGATGGCGGGCGCGGGTCTCGTGCCAGCGCTCGCGCCAGTCGCCGTGGCCGCGCGCGGCGAGGTCGGCCAGGCCGATCAACGCATCGGTGACGCCCTTCATCGCCGAAACGACGGTGACCTGGAGACGTTCCGGGCGCGCCAGCAGCAATTGCGCGACATGACGATAGCGTTCGGCATCGGCGACCGACGTACCGCCGAATTTGTGCACGACGGTGGCGGCGGCGAGCGCAGGCTCTACAGCGGAATCAGGCGAAGCGGCGACAGCGGGGGACGACATGGGAGACCTCGGAGTGGAGGCCCCGCTCGCATCAGGCCGAGGGAGTCCCCCGCATCCTGATCCGGGTGCGGGGCCGTGGTGTTCGACAATCAGGCGAAAACGACGGGCCGCACCGGGCGAATGGTGAGGGTGGTAATACCGGTGGTAATGCCCGCAACGGCCGCTGCCGCGTGCCGAAGCGAACGCGGAAGCGAGGTGGCGATGGGGGCGAGAACCAGAGGCATGAACGCAAGAGGACATCATGCGCCGGGGCGCTGTCAAGCACCGCGTGTGCGACCGCAGCATCGGCGCCGCGGCCCGGGCAAACGGTTGCAAAAGTGACTATCGCGCCGAGCCGGAAAACACTGCGTCACGCCGCGGCGCAGGGCGCGTTGGGCGTCAGGACAAGGCCTCGAACCCAGGTCCGCGCGATGGCGCGCCGCGGGCGCGCGACGCCGGCGGCGCCGCGCGCTTTGCGCAAACCCTTACTGCTGTTTCTGGTCGGTCGTCGGCGGCTGCGTCGGCGGCTGCTGCGGATCCGGATTGGCGGGATCCTGCGGGGTGGTCGGCGACGTCGTGGTGGGCGGCATGCCCTGCGACGTATCCTGCCCCTGCATCGTGCCCTGCCCGGCATCGGTGCCGGTCGCAGTGCCGGTCGCGTCGCCGCCGGTGGTGCCGGCCGGGGCGGTGCTGCCGCCCGCGGGACTGCCGTCGGCCGCTGCCGGCGGGTTGGCCGCATTCGGATCGGTGGCCGGTTGGTCGCCATCGCGCTTGCATGCCGCCAGGGCAGCCAGCATCGAACCGACCAGGACCATCTTCATCGCTGTGTTCATCGGTGACTCCTGCTTCGCATAGGGGTGGGAGTCGCCGCGTGCAGGCCGGCAAGCCGGCCATCACGCCAAGGCGACCAGGACCGCCGATGCGCGGCGGCGATCGCCCCGCCGCACGCGCTGCGGGCGGGACGCTTGTCGCGGACGTGGCGGAATGCGAGGCCGCCAGCGTCGTCCGTCGCCCCCGCGGCAATGCAAAGTGGCAGCGCGAACCGCCGCCAAGCCGCAGTGGTCGACGTCCGCAGCCTACGCAGGGCGATGCTCAGGCCGCGTCGGCACAAGGTGTAGAGGGCGTTATTGCAGGCAGGATTGCAGGCAGGCGCGACCACGCGCGGTTCAGCGTCGCCGCGCGGCGGCGGCGCGTACTGCATCGGCAATGCGGGCAAGGGCCGCAGCGGCATGGCGGTCGCGGCCGCCGACCTGCACGACATGGTGACCCCGGCGCGATTCGAACGCACGACCTGTCCCTTAGGAGGGGACCGCTCTATCCAGCTGAGCTACGGGGCCATTGGGCTTGCCGGGGGATTCTACGGCATGCCTGCGGGTTTTTTGCGCTCGCCGGGCACCCAGGCCGGCGGCGGCGGCCGACTGCGTGGGGTCTGCTAAAATTGCCGGCTAATCGCGTCCCGCGTCCCCCGCCTGCGGTCGCCTTCCCTGTCGCAACGAACCCAGGAGATTCCATGTCCGCTGACCTGCTCAAGGCGCTCGGCCTCGCCGCCACCAACTCCGGTACCTATCTCGGCAACGGCGAGTGGTCCAGCGCCACCGGCGCCGGCGTGCTGCAGCCGCTCAATCCGTCCAGCAACGCCGTGATCGCCGAGGTGCAGGCCACCACCGAGCAGGACTACGAGACGGTGATCGCGCGCGCCCAGGCCGCGTTCAAGGTCTGGCGCACCACCCCGGCGCCGCGCCGCGGCGAGGCCGTGCGGCTGTGCGGCGAGGCGCTGCGCAAGCACAAGGACGCGCTGGGTTCGCTGGTCGCGCTGGAAATGGGCAAGAGCAAGCCGGAAGGCGACGGCGAAGTGCAGGAGATGATCGACATCGCCGATTTCGCGGTCGGCCAGAGCCGCATGCTGTACGGCTACACCCTGCATTCGGAACGCCCCGGCCACCGCATGTACGAGCAGTACCAGCCGCTGGGCCTGGTCGGCATCATCAGCGCGTTCAACTTCCCGGTCGCGGTGTGGAGCTGGAACGCGTTCCTGGCGGCGATCTGCGGCGACATCTGCATCTGGAAGCCGTCCAACAAGACCCCGCTGACCGCGATCGCGTCGATGAAGATCTGCAACGAGGCGCTGCGCGACGCCGGCTTCCCGGACATCTTCTTCCTGATCAACGATGCCGGCGTGGCCCTGTCCGAGCGCCTGGTCGAGGACACCCGCATCCCGCTGATCAGCTTCACCGGCTCCACCCAGGTCGGCCGCGTGGTCGCCGAGAAGTGCGCGCGCCGGCTGGGCCGCTGCCTGCTGGAGCTGGGCGGCAACAACGCGATCATCCTCGACGAGAGCGCCGACCTGAAGCTGGCGGTGCCCGGCATCGTGTTCGGCGCGGTCGGCACCGCCGGCCAGCGCTGCACCACCACGCGCCGGCTGATCGTGCACGAATCGATCTACGACACCGTGCTGGCGACGCTGGTCAAGGCCTACAAGCAGGTCGAAGGCAAGATCGGCGATCCCACCGACCCGGCCAACCTGATGGGCCCGCTGAACAGCCGCGGCGCGGTCGAGCAGTTCCTGGACTCGATCGCCAAGGCCAAGGCCGCCGGCGGCACCGTCGAGACCGGCGGCACCGCGCTGGACCGTCCTGGCAACTTCGTGCTGCCGGCCATCGTCACCGGCCTGAAGAACAGTGACGAGGTCGTCCAGCACGAGACCTTCGCGCCGATCCTGTACGTGATGAAGTACAGCACCCTGGACGAGGCCATCGACATGCAGAACGGCGTGCCGCAGGGCCTGTCCTCGTCGATCTTCACCCAGAACCTGAAGGCGGCGGAGAAGTTCCTGTCCGCGGCCGGCAGCGACTGCGGCATCGCCAACGTCAACATCGGCACCTCCGGCGCCGAGATCGGCGGCGCCTTCGGCGGCGAGAAGGACACCGGCGGCGGCCGCGAATCCGGCTCGGACGCGTGGAAGGTGTACATGCGCCGGCAGACCAACACGATCAACTACTCCGACTCGCTGCCGCTGGCGCAGGGCATCAAGTTCGATCTGTAAGATGCGCCTGGCCGCGCTCTCCGATATCCACGGCAACCTGCCCGCGCTGGAGGCGGTGCTTGCGGATATCGGACGGCGCGGCGTGGACCGGATCGTCAACCTGGGCGACATCGTCTCCGGCCCGCTGTGGCCGCGGGAAACCGCCGCGCGGCTGATGCCGCTGGCGCTGCCCACGGTGCGCGGCAACCACGAGCGCCAGTTGAGCGAACTGGAACCGGCGGCCATGGGCGCCAGCGACGCCTATGCCCATGCGCAGCTGACGCCGGCACAGCGGCACTGGCTGGCCGCACTGCCGCCGACCTTGTCGTTGCCACATGCGCTGCTGTGCCATGGCACGCCGCACGACGACCTATGCTGGCTGCTCGACGAACTGGAACCGCCGCGGCTGCGCGCCGCCGATGCGCAACGCGTGCGCGAGCGACTGGGCGACGCGCCGCCGGCGGCACTG
This sequence comes from Xanthomonas sp. NCPPB 901, assembly GCF_056725085.1. NCBI lineage: Bacteria > Pseudomonadati > Pseudomonadota > Gammaproteobacteria > Lysobacterales > Lysobacteraceae > Xanthomonas > Xanthomonas sp. NCPPB 901. The sequence goes on from NZ_CM161511.1 coordinate 2,745,020, forward strand.
GTACTGTGCGGACACAGCCACCTGCCGCGCACGCTGCGCCTGGACGACGGACGCCTGCTGTGCAATCCCGGCAGCGTCGGTCTGCCCGCCTATGCCGAGACCCATCCGCAACCGCACCGGGTCGAAACCGGCACGCCGCAGGCGCGCTACGCCGTGCTCGACTACCGCGACGGCCAGTGGCACGCGCAGCTGCACGCGATCGACTACGACCACGCCAGCGCCGCCGCGCAGGCCGAGCGCAACGGCCGGCCGCACTGGGCGCATGCGTTGCGACATGGGCGCATCCCCGCATGAGCGGCGCACGCCAGGCGCGCTTCTGGGATAATTCGCTAATCCCGCGCACGCGCGCGTCTGCCTGGCGCATGCCGCCTTGCTCGCACGAGGAATCCACATGAGCACCGTTCGCGAAACCAATTCCCTCGCCGTGGTCAGCCTGGTCGCCGGCATTCTCGGCTGGACCCTGATGCCGGTGCTGGGCAGCCTCGGCGCGATCATCACCGGGCACCTGGCCCGCGCGGAGATCCGCCGCCAGCCGCAGCGCTTCCAGGGCGATGGCCTGGCCGTGGCCGGGCTGATCCTGGGCTGGGCTGCCGTGGTACTGGCGGTGTTGGCGGTGCTGGCGTTCGTGCTGTTCTTCGGCGGGCTGGCCTGGTTCGCGAGCACCCAGTCGTGAGCCGGGATGCCGCCGCGCCGCGCGAGCGCTTCAGCGACCGGGTCGCCGACTACGTGCGCTACCGCCCCAGCTATCCGCCGGCGCTGCTGGATTGGGTGCACGGCGAACTGGGCGTGGCGCACGAGGCGCTGGTCGCCGACATCGGCGCCGGCACCGGCATCTCCACGCGCATGTTCCTGCAGGCCGGGCACCCGACCCTGGCGGTGGAACCGAACGCGGCGATGCGCGAAGCCGCGGTGGCGCTGCTGCAGGACCTGCCCGGTTTCCGCGCCATCGACGGCAGCGCCGAGGCCACCACCCTGGCCGACGCCAGCGTCGACCTGATCAGCGCCGCGCAGGCCTTCCACTGGTTCGACCTGGAGGCGGTGCGCCGCGAATGGGCACGGGTACTGCGCCCCGGCGGCCTGGCGCTGGTGTACTGGAACTCGCGCCTGCTCGACGCCACGCCGTTCCTGCAGGGCTACGAGCAACTTTTGCTGGAGTACGGCACCGACTACAGCGCGGTGGCCGAGCGCTACCACGACGATGCGACCATGCAGCGCTGGTTCGGCGCCGGCCTGCGCGGCACCGCGCAGTTCCCCAACGAGCAGCGCATGGATTTCGAGGCGCTGCGCGGCCGCCTGCTGTCGTCCTCCTACGCGCCGCTGCCCGGCCACCCGCGCCATGCGCCGATGCTGGAGGCGCTGCGCGCGTTGTTCGACCGGCACCAGCGCGACGGCGTCGTCGCGTTCCATTACCGCACCCGCGCCTTCGCCGGGACGCTGAACTGAGCCACCCGCCATGTATTCCCTCGCCCGACCGTTCCTGTTCGCCTTCGACGCCGAGCGCGCGCACGCCCTGGGCCTGCGCGCGATCGAACTGGCCTACCGCACCGGCACCAATCCGCTGCTGGCGCGCACGATCGCGCCGATGCCCACGCGCGCCTTCGGCCTGGACTTCCCCAACCCGGTCGGCTTGGCCGCCGGCCTGGACAAGAACGGCGAGCACATCGACGCGCTGTTGGCGCTGGGCTTCGGCTTCGTCGAGATCGGCACCGTCACCCCGCGTCCGCAGGCCGGCAATCCGCAGCCGCGCATGTTCCGCCTGCCCCGGCAGCAGGCGGTGATCAACCGCATGGGCTTCAACAACCTGGGCGTGGATGCGCTGGTGCGCAACGTCGAGCGCGCGCGGCGCCGGCGCGGCCTGCTCGGCATCAACATCGGCAAGAACAAGGACACCCCGAACGAGGACGCCGCGTCCGACTACCTGCACTGCCTGGAAAAGGTCTACGCGCTGGCCGACTACGTCACCGTCAACATCTCCTCGCCCAACACCGCCGGCCTGCGCGAGCTGCAGGAAGAACAGGCGCTGCGGCAGCTGATCGCGCGCCTGCGCGAGGCGCAGGAAGCCCTGGCCGCGCGCCACGGCAAGCGCGTGCCGATGCTGGTGAAGGTGGCGCCTGACCTGAGCGACAGCGACATCGACGCGGCGGCACGGGTGCTGTCGGACCTGCAGGTGGACGGGGTGATCGCCACCAACACCACCGTCGCCCGCCCCGGCCTGGAGCATGAGCCGCTGGGCGCGGAAAGCGGCGGCCTGTCCGGCGCGCCGCTGCTGGGCCAGTCGACCCTGGTGCTGCGCCGGCTGCGCGCGCGCCTGCCCGAGAGCATCCCGCTGATCGGCGTCGGCGGCATCCTCTCCGGCGCCGACGCGGTGGCGAAGATGGCCGCCGGCGCGGCGCTGGTGCAGTGCTACAGCGGGCTGGTGTTCCGCGGGCCGGACCTGATCGGCGAGTGCGTGGAGGCGATGCGCCGGCGCCGCGAAGCGCCCAGCCGCGGCGCCGTGGCCGCCCCATGAGTGCGTCGGCTTGGTCGCTGACCGCGCAGGCGCCGCTGCAGGCGCTCAACACCTTCCACGTTGCCGCGCAGGCGCCGTGGCTGCTGCAGATCTTCGCCCCCGAGGCGCTGCCCGAGGCATTGCTGGCGCCGGAGCTGGCCGGCGCCGCGCTGCTGCCGCTGGGCAGCGGCAGCAACATGCTGTTCGCCGGCGATGCGCCCGGCGTGGTGCTGCGCTTCGCCAACGGCCGCATCGACACCCTGGAGCACCGCGCCGACTACGCCATCGTCCGCGCCGGCGCCGGCGTGGGCTGGCACGAACTGGTGATGTGGTCGCTGGCGCAGGGCCTGTCCGGCCTGGAGAACCTGGCGCTGATCCCCGGCACGGTCGGCGCCGCGCCGATCCAGAACATCGGCGCCTACGGCGCGCAGATGGGCGAGTTCGTGCACGTGGTCGAGGCCTACGACCGCGCCGACGCGCGCTTCGTGCGGCTGGACGCGGCCGCCTGCGAGTTCGGCTACCGCGACAGCCTGTTCAAGCGCCAGCCCGACCGTTATCTGATCGCCGCGGTGGAGTTCAACCTGCCGCGGCTGCACGCGCTGCGCCTGGACTACGCCGGCATCGGCGAGGAGCTGCAGGCGATGGGCATCGCCACGCCCGGCGCGCCCGACGTGGCCCAGGCGGTGATCAACATCCGCCGGCGCAAGCTGCCCGACCCGGACCTGCTCGGCAACGCCGGCAGCTTCTTCAAGAACCCGCTGCTGCCGCTGGAACAGGCGCTGGCGCTACAGCACGCCCATCCGGCCCTGCCGGTGTTCCCCGGCGACGACGACGGCCAGCGCAAGCTGTCGGCGGCGTGGCTGATCGAGGCCTGCGGCTGGAAGGGCCACCGCGACGGCGACGCCGGCGTGTCCGCCGCGCACGCGCTGGTGCTGGTCAACCACGGCCAGGCCAGCGGCGCCGAGCTGCTGGCGCTGGCGCGGCGCATCACCGCCTCGGTGCGCGAGCGCTTCGGTCTGGTCCTGGAACCGGAACCGCGCATCGTCGGCGCGCAGTGGTAGCCGCACCCACGCCGCTGCGCGCGGCGCTGCTGATGCTGGCCAGCACCATGGCCTTCGGGTTGATGGTGGTGGCGATCCGGCTGGCCTCGGCGCAGCTGTCCACGCTGCAGATCGCCTTCTTCCGCAACCTGTTCGGCCTGTTGTTCCTGCTGCCGATGCTGCTGCGGCCGGGCCGGCCGTTGCCGCGCACCGCGCAGCTGCCGCGTTACCTGCTGCGCACCGCGATCGGCCTGGTGTCGATGCTGGCCGGGTTCTGGGCGATCGGCCACCTGCCGCTGTCGCAGGCGATCGCCCTGTCCTACTCCACGCCGCTGTTCGCGACCCTGGCCGCCGCCCTGTGGCTGGGCGAGACGGTGCGCCTGCGGCGCTGGCTGGCAGTGCTGTGCGGCTTCGCCGGGGTGCTGCTGATCGTGCGCCCCGGCGCCGCCGCGTTCAGTCCCGCCACCCTGGTGGCGGTGCTGGCGGCGGTGATGAGCGCCCTGGTGGCGATCCAGATCAAGCAACTGGCGCGGGTGGACGACGCCAACACCGTGGTGTTCTACACCTACGCGTTCTGGGTGCCGATGTCGCTGCTGCCGGCGCTGTGCGTGTGGCGCTGGCCGCAGGGCAGCGAGTGGCTGTGGCTGCTGGCCACCGGCCTGTTCGGCACCCTCGGGCAGGTGCTGTGGACGCACGCGCTGCGCCTCGGCGAGGTCTCCGCGCTGACCCCGATCAGCTTCACCCAACTACCGCTGGTGGCACTGTTCGGCTGGTGGCTGTTCGACGAGACCCCGGACGGCGGCACCGTGCTGGGTGCGCTGGTGATCCTTGGCGCCAACGCCTACATCGCCCACCGCGAGACCGTGCTGGCACGGCGTGCAGCGCGCGCCGGCGCCGGCACGCCGCCGACGCTGGACGCCTAGTGGCAGACCTGCCGCGCCAGCGCGCTCCGACGTGCCGGCGATCGCCGGCGCGGGTGCCGTGCGCAGTCGCTGCGCGCGGCCGATGCCGCTACCATCCTTGCGTACTCACACCCATGGCAAGCCACGCACGATGAAGACCATCGGCATGATCGGCGGCATGAGCTGGGAATCCACCCTGCCCTACTACCGGCACATCAACGAGACGGTGCGCGCGCAGCTGGGCGGACTGCACTCGGCCAGGATCCTGCTGCACAGCGTGGACTTCCACGAGATCGCGCAGTACCAGCACGACGGCGACTGGGAGGCGGCCGGTGCCGCACTGGCGGCTTCGGCGCGCGCGCTTCAAGCCGGCGGCGCCGATTTCCTGGTGCTGTGCACCAACACCATGCACTGCGTCGCCGACGCGATCGCCGCGGCGGTCCCGCTGCCGCTGCTGCATATCGCCGATGCCACCGCCGATGCGCTGCAGGCCGCCGGCATCGTCCGCGTCGGCCTGCTCGGCACGCGCTTCACCATGGAGCAGGCGTTCTACCGCGAACGGCTGCAGCGGCGCGGCTTCGAGGTGCTGATCCCGGATGCGCCGGCACGCGAGGACGTGCATCGCATCATCTACGAAGAGCTGTGCCAGGGTCTGGTCCTGGCGCCGTCGCGGCAGCGCTATCGCGAGGTGATCGCGGGGCTGCAGGCGCAGGGCGCGGAGGCGGTGATCCTGGGCTGCACCGAGATTTCGCTGCTGATCGGCCCCGCCGACGCGGCGATGCCGCTGTTCGACACGACCGCGCTGCATGCGCGCGCCGCCGCCCTGCACAGCCTGGCCTAGCGATGCACAGGCAGGCCCGGCACGCCGCCGCCACCGTCCATTACCACAACGCCGGCGCCCAGCGCGCCCGGGTCCCGATCCGGCGCGCTCCCCTGCTGCTCCTGGCCCTGCTGCTGTGGCCGGCGCTGGGCAGTTGCGCCGTCGCCATTCCGCCCTACACGCCGAACGTGGTCGACCCCGCCGGCACGCTCAGCGCGGAAGACACGCAACGGATCAACGCGGCGCTGCAGCGCCTGCGCGACCGCCAGCATATCTGGGGCGCGGTCTACCTCGTGCCGTCGCTGCAGGGCGAACCGATCGAACGCCTGGCCGAACGCGCCTTTCGCACCTGGCGGCTGGGCCGGCAAGGCCGCGACAACGGCCTGTTGCTGGTGCTGGCGATGCAGGAGCGGCGTTCGCGCTTCGAAGTCGGCTACGGTCTGGAAGGCGTGCTGCCCGACGTGGTCGCGCGGCACGCGCTGGACGACGATCTAGCACCGCGCCTGCGCCAGGGCGACACCGCCGACGCCATCGTGGCCGCGTTCGCCTTCATGGGTCGCGCCGCCGCGCAGGATCCCGCAACCCTCGCCGAACTGGCGCAACCGGCCGACGACGGCACGGACTGGCGACGCGGGGCCATCGCCTGGACCGGCCTGCTGGTGCTGGTGTGGCTGCTGCTGCCGCTGCGTCGGGCCTGGACCGGCCATCTGCGCAGGCGCCTGCTGCGGCGGCATCCGCGCCTGGCGGCCAAGCCCGAGGAACTGGTCCAGGACAATGCACGCGCCGGTTTCTGGGAGTGGTTCATCCGCCTGTTCCTGAGCGCCAACCCCGGCATCTTCGTGTTCTTGCTGTCGGCCAGGTCGATGACGATGTCAGCGATCTTCCTGGCGATGGAACTGCTGATCCTGGTGCTGACCCTGACGATCGCCGCGCAGCGCTACCGCTCGCCGCCGCGCTACAGCCGCTTCCTGAGAGCGCAGGCGCGGCGGCGCACTGCGCTGATCCACAAGGGCCACATCGCCGAGACCGCCCCCGGCGTGTTCGCCTACACCGCCAGCTACCACGCCGCCCAGGCCGCCAAGGAACGCGCTGCGGCCGAGTCGACGGCCTCGTCCTCATCCTCCGCGTCGTCTTCCAGCGCCAGCAGCGACTCCTCCTCCGGCGGCGGCAGTTCCGGGGGCGGCGGGGCCAGTTCGAGCTGGTAGGCGGCGGCCGGCGTCAGCGGGAGTCGGCGGCGGCGAGCGCGCGCCGCGCCCGCCAGCGCGGCCGGCGCTCACCGCGGAACAGCAGCAGGTACAGCCCCACCACCCACACCAGCGCCGCGCTCCAGCCGCCGAGGATGTCGGAGGGGTAATGCACGCCCAGGTACACCCGCGACACGCCGACCAGCAGGGTGAAACTGCCGGCCAGCCACAGCACCGGCCAGCGCCAGCGGGTGCGCCAGCTCAGCGCGATCAGCACCGCGGCCAGGGTCATCGAGCCCATCGCGTGGCCGCTGGGGAAGCTGAAGGTGTGGTGCTCGGGCGCGATCGATTCCCACAGGCTGGGCCGGTCGCGCTGGAAGAACTGCTTGGCGCCCATGTTCAGCAGCGCCGAGCCGACGAAGGACAGCGCCGCGAACAACGCCTCGCGCCAGCGGCGCAGGCCCAGCAGCGCCAGCACGATCAGCGTGTCCAGCGGGATCACTCCGTACTGGTAGCCGGCCTCGGTCACCACGGTGAAGAAGCGGTCCCAGCCGGGGCTGGTCAGGCCGCGCATGCTCCACAGCAGCGGCTCGTCGAAATACAGATCTTCGAGTGCGTGCACGTCCTCGGCCAGGGCCACGAACACGCCCAATGGCAGCAGCACCCCGGCGAACAGCAGGACCACGCGCCAGGCATTTAGCCGCAGCCAGCGGCGCAGCCCGGCCGCCTCGGCGGCGGACTCACCCGGTGCGGCGGACATAGGTGCGTTCGACGTAGTCGTCGATCAGCGCCACGAACTCGTGGGCGATGTTCTCGCCGCGCAGGGTCACCTTCTTCTCGCCGTCGATGAACACCGGCGCGGCCGGCGCCTCGCCGGTGCCGGGCAGCGAGATGCCGATGTTGGCATGGCGCGACTCGCCCGGCCCGTTGACCACGCAGCCCATCACCGCCAGGGTCATGCTCTCGGCGCCGGGGTGGGTCACCTTCCACTCCGGCATCTTCGCGCGGACGTGGTTCTGCACCACCTTGGCCAGCTCCTGAAAGAACTCGGAGGTGGTGCGGCCGCAGCCCGGGCAGGCGGTGACCAGCGGGGTGAAGGCGCGCTGGCCGGTGGTCTGCAACAACTCCTGGGCGACGATCACTTCCTGGGTGCGCGGCTGCCCCGGCTCCGGGGTCAGCGAGATGCGGATGGTGTCGCCGATGCCTTCCTGCAGCAGCACCGCCAGCGCCGCGCTGGAGGCGACGATGCCCTTGCTGCCGATGCCGGCCTCGGTCAGGCCCAGGTGCAGGGCGAAGTCCGAGCGCTGCGCCAGGTCGCGGTACACCGCGATCAGCTCCTGCACGCCGCTGACCTTGCAGCTGAGCACGATGCGGTCGCGGCCCAGGCCCAGTTCCACCGCGCGCTCGGCCGAGTCCAGCGCCGAGCGGATCAGCGCCTCGCGCAGCACCCGGCCCGCATCCCACGGCACGTCCCGCCGCGAGTTCTCGTCCATCAGCTGCGCGGCCAGCGCCTGGTCCAGCGAGCCCCAGTTGGCGCCGATGCGCACCGGCTTGTCGTACTTCAGCGCGAACTCGATCAGCTGCGCGAACTGGGTGTCCTTCTTCTTGCCGAAACCGACGTTACCGGGGTTGATCCGGTACTTGGCCAGCGCCTGCGCGCAGGCCGGCTCGGCGGCCAGCAGCTGGTGGCCGTTGTAGTGAAAGTCGCCGATCAGCGGCACCTCGATGCCCATCATCCGCAGCTTGTCGACGATGCGCGGGATCGCCGCGGCCGACTCGGCATTGTTGACGGTCAGGCGCACCAGTTCCGAGCCGGCGCGCCACAGTTCGGCCACCTGCTTGACCGAGGAGGCGACGTCGGCGGTGTCGGTGTTGGTCATCGACTGCACCACCACCGGCTTGCCGCCGCCCATGGTGACGCCGCCGATGCGGACCGGCTGGGTGAGACGGCGCGCCCAGGGCGCGGCGTCGGCGGGAGGCGTGGGGCGGCTGACGGCGTCGTACATGCGCCCATTTTAGCCTGCGCCGCGCATCCTGCCGCATGCGCCGGCACCGGCGATTCAGCGAGGCCGGCGCCGCTGCGACGGTTTGTCGCAGGCAGGCCCCCGGCCCAGCGCATACGATGCGCAGCATGGACTCCACCGACGCCTCCTTCCTGCGCACCCTGTGCAGCCTGCGCTGGCTGGCCACCGCCGGCCAGGCCGCGACGATCCTGGTGGCGACCTGGCCGCTGCAGCTGCCGCTGCCGCAGGCGCCGCTGTGGGCCGGCGTGGCGGTGCTGGCGCTGTTCAACCTGTACGCGCAACTGCGCCTGCGCCATGCCGACTCGGCCGCGCCGGCCACCGCCTTCGGCCACATCCTGGTCGACGTGACCGTGCTGACCTGGATGGTCGGCTGGAGCGGCGGCATCGGCAACGCCTTCGGCTCGCTGTTCCTGGTGCTGATCGCGCTGGCGGTACTGGCGCTGCCGCTGCGCTGGGCGCTGGCGGTGGCGGTGGCCTGCGTGGCCGGCTATGCGGTCAGCGCCCTGTTCGGCCTGCCGCTGCCGCATGGCCCCTACCAGGCGCTGGATCTGCAGCGCTGGGGCATGGCCGCCAACTTCCTGCTGTCCACGGTGGTGGTGCTGGTGTTCTCCACGCGCCTGGCGATGGCCATGCGCGAACGCGAGCGCGAGCTGGCGCTGCTGCGCGAGCGCTTCACCCGCAACGAGGGCATCGTCGCCCTGGCCACCCACGCCGCCTCGGTGGCGCACGAACTGAACACGCCGCTGGCGACGATGACCCTGCTCACCGACGACATCGCCGAACAGAGTACCCAGCCGGAGCTGCGCGAGGACCTGGACACCCTGCGCGCACTGCTGGTGCAGTGCCGCGAACGGGTGCTGGCGCTGGCGGCCCCGGCGCAGCGCGCCGGCGGGCAGACCGTGTCGCTGGCGCAGGTGCTGCACCAGTGGCAGCTGGTGCGGCCCACCGTGCGCCTGCGCCGCAACGACGACGCGCCGCTGCATCTGCGCATGGAAAGCGCCATCGGCCACCTGCTGCAGGTGCTGCTGAACAACGCCGCCGACGCCGGCGAACGCGCCGGCCATCCGCAGGTGGACCTGAACGTGCGCGTCACCGGCAGCGAACTGGTCGGCGAGGTGCGCGATTACGGCGGCGGCTTCGACGCCAACCAGGTCGGCCTGCCGGCCACCCTGTTCCGCAGCGGCAAGCCCGAGAGCATGGGCGTGGGCCTGGCGCTGTCGCATGCGACCATCGAACGCCTGGGCGGCGAGCTGTGGACCGAGCCGGCGCCGGACCACGGCGCCCGGGTCGGCTTCCGCCTGCCGCTGCTCGCCCTGGAGACCTCCGCATGAACACCGACGCCCCGCTGGGCCTGCTGGTCGACGACGATCCGCTGTACCTGCGCACCCTGCAGCGCACCCTCGCCCGCCGCGGCCTGGACACGCGCACCGCCGACAGCGCCGCCGCCGCGCTGGCGCTGGCCGCCGAGGCCCCGCCGGACTACGCGCTGATCGATCTCAAGCTCGGCGACGAATCCGGCCTGGCGCTGATCCAGCCGCTGCGCGCGATCCGCGCCGACATGCGCATCCTGCTGGTCACCGGCTACGCCAGCATCGCCACCGCGGTGGAGGCGATCAAGCTCGGCGCCGACGACTACCTGCCCAAGCCGGCCACCGTGCCGATGATCCTGCGTGCGATCGGCCTGGAGGCCGAGGAGGACGAGGAGGAGGACGGCAGCGAGGTGCCGGACGCGATGACCCCGCTCAGCCGCCTGCAGTGGGAGCACATCCAGCAGGCCATGCACGAGACCGGCGGCAACGTCTCCGCCGCCGCGCGCCTGCTCGGCATGCACCGCCGGTCGCTGCAGCGCAAGCTGGCCAAGCGGCCCAGCCCGCAGCGCGACCCACCGCGCTGAGCGGCGCGGCGCCGGCCTGAACCGCGCCCCTGGCCGGCGCTCAAGTCCCCGCTCGCGGGGCCGCTATCTCGGCATGTTGAAATCTCCCCCGCCCGCCTTGCTGGACGAACCGCAGCGGCTCGACGCGCTGCGCCGACTGTGTCTGCTGGACACGCCGGCGGACCAGATGTTCGACCTGATCACGCAGTTGGCCTCGCGCTACCTGCGGGTGCCGATCGCGCTGGTGTCGCTGATCGACGAACAGCGCCAGTGGTTCAAGTCGCGGGTCGGGTTGGACGTGGCGCAGACGCCGCGCAGCCAGGCCTTCTGCGCCTACGCGATCCACAGCCCGGAGCTGATGGTGGTCCACGATGCGCGCGAGGATCCGCGCTTCTGCGACAACCCGCTGGTCACCGGACCGCCGTTCATCCGCTTCTACGCCGGCGCGCCGCTGCTGACCGCCGAAGGCGCCAGCCTCGGCACCCTGTGCGTGATCGATACCGAGCCGCACCGCGAGTTCGACGACGTCGCGCGCCGCACCCTGCAGGACCTGCGCGACCTGCTGATGGCGCGCATCGACACCCTGCGCAACACCGGCTTCGTCGATCCGCTGACCGGCCTGCCCAACCGCAGCCGCTTCAACGACGACCTGACCATGTGGCTGTCGCTGCAGGGCCCGGACCAGCACGACACCGCGGTGGCGATCGACGTCTGCGGTGTCGCGTACTTCCGCGACATGGTCAAGGCACTGGGCTGGGAGTACGCCGAAGGCTACCTGCTGGCCACGCGCGACCGCCTGCGTCAGGCCCTGGGCGGCCTGCCGCTGTACCGCATCGACACCACCACCTTCGTGTTCATCATGGAAGGCAGCGAGGAGGCGCGGCTGCGCCACTGGTGCGAGCATGTCTGCGCCGCCTTCGCCACCGCGATCGATCACCAGGGCATTCCGCACGCGGCCAGCCCGTCGCTGGGCGCGGTGCGGCTGGACGGGGCGCTCAGCGCCAACCATACGGTGCGCTCGCTGACCACCGCGGTGGACATGGCGCGCCAGCGCGGCCTGGGCTGGAGCCTGTACGAACCCGGCCACGACGCCAACCAGCGCAATGCCTTCCGGATCCTGGCCGCCTTGCCCGAGGCGCTGGAGGCGCAGGGCCAGCTGAGCCTGCACTACCAGCCGCGGGTGAGCCTGCGCAGCGGCGCCTGCGTCGGCGTGGAGGCGCTGTTGCGCTGGCAGCATCCGTTGCTGGGCACGGTGGCGCCGAACGACTTCATCCCGCTGGCGGAAAAGACCGCGCTGATGAGCCGCATCACCGCCTGGGTGCTGCGCACCGGCATCGCCCAGGCGGCGCTGTGGCAGCAGCGCGGCTATGGCTTCAGCGTGTCGCTGAACGTGTCGGCGGTGGACCTGGAACAGGCCGACTTCATCGCCCGGCTGCAGGCGCTGCTGCAACGCCACGCGCTGGCGCCCGGTGCGCTGGAGATCGAATTCACCGAGAGCGCGATGATCCGCGATCCGCAGCGGGTGGCCGAACAGCTGCGGCAGATCAGCGCGCTCGGGGTGAAGATCGCCATCGACGACTTCGGCACCGGCTACAGCAACCTCGGCTACCTGAAGAACATCCCGGCCAGCGCGCTGAAGATCGACCAGTCGTTCATCCGCGCCCTGCCCGGCAGCCGCAGCGACAGCATGCTGGTGCCGTCGATGATCCATCTCGGCCACGACTTCGGCCAGCAGGTGGTGGCCGAGGGCATCGAGAGCGAAACCGTGTACCGGATGCTGCGCGACTGGGGCTGCGACGAAGGCCAGGGCTACTGGATCGCGCGGCCGATGCCGGCCGACGCGCTCGACGCCTGGCTGGCCGAGCCGTGGCAGGGCGGCGACGCCTGAGCGTGCCGCGCCACGGCCCGCCCGCGGCTCACCAGAACACCGCGTACAGCGCCACCAGGATCGCGATCACCGCGGCGGCGCCGAACTTGAAGCCCAGCGTGGTGCCGTAGCCCACGTCGTCGGTACGGATCAGGTCGCGCGCCGGCGCCTGCGGGGTCAGCAGCGACACCAGCACCGCCGCCACCAGCGACAGCACGAACACCAGGCCGATGCGGTCCATGAACGGCAGTTCCGGCCACAGCTTCTTCAGCGCGAACGACAGCAGCACCGAGCCGATCGCCGCGGTCAGCGCACCGGCCTCGTTGGCGCGCTTCCAGAACAGGCCGAGCATGAAGATCACCACCACGCCCGGGGTAAAGAAGCCGGTGAATTCCTGGATGAACTGGAAGCCCTGGTCGAAGTTGCCCAGCAGCGGCCGCGCGGTGAGGATGCCGATCAGCACCGCCGTCACCGCGGCCACGCGGCCGACCCGCACCAGCTGCGGCTGGTCGGCCTGCGGGCGGAACTTGGCGTAGAAGTCCAGGGTGAAGATGGTCGCCACCGAATTGATCTTGGACGCCAGCGAGGCCACGATCGCCGCCACCAGCGCGGCGAACACCAGGCCGAGGATGCCGCTGGGCAGCAGCTGCATCATGGTCGGATAGGCCTGGTCGGGCTTGGCCAGGTCCGGCGCCAGCACCACCGCGGCGATGCCCGGCACCACCACCACCACCGGCATCAGCAGCTTCAGGAACGCGGCGAACACCATGCCCTTCTGCGCCTCGCCGATGTTCTTGGCCGCCAGCGCGCGCTGGATGATGTACTGGTTGAAGCCCCAGTAGCTGATGTTCATCACCCACAGTCCGCCGAGCAGCACGCTCAGGCCCGGCAGATCCTTGTAGAACGGATTGTCTTTGGACAGGATCATGTGGAAGTGCTCGGGGTGGGTGTTCCACAGGTGGCGGAAGCCGGCGAGCACGCCGGCGCCGTCGCCGATCCGCGACAGGGTCAGGCCGGCGACCAGCAGGCCGCCCAGCACCAGCAGGGTGACCTGCACGATGTCGGTCAGCGCCACCGCCTTCAGCCCGCCGTACAGCTGGTAGACCAGCGCGAACACGCCGATCAGCGCCAGCGCCAGGGTCTGGTCCATGCCGGTGACCTGGCTCACCGCGATCGAGCCCAGCCACAGGATCGAGGTCAGGTTGACGAACACGTACAGCAGCAGCCAGAACACCGCCATCAGCGTGCGGATCCACTTGCCGTAGCGCTGCTCCAGGAACTGCGGCATGGTGTAGATGCCGTTGCGCAGGAAGATCGGCAGGAAGAACTTGCCGACGATCAGCAGGGTCAGCGCCGCCATCCATTCGTAGGATGCGATCGCCAGGCCGATCGCGTAGCCGGAGCCGGCCATGCCGATGATCTGCTCGGCGGAAATGTTCGCCGCGATCAGCGAGGCGCCGATCGCCCACCACGGCAGCGTCTTGCTGGCCAGGAAGTAGTCCTCGGCGCTCTTGCGGTGCCCGGCCTTCTCCCGCGATACCCATTGCGCGAGCATGAAGATGCCCGCCAGGTACACCACCACGATCGCCACATCCAACGTCGCCAACCCCACTGCCTTCTCCTACGGGCCGCAGCCCTGTCGCACCGTTGTCCAAGACGCCGCCCGCACGGGCGGCGCCGCTCGTTCAAGAAACCCGTTCGCGGCCGTCGCGCCGCCGCTCAGTGCCGCGGGCAATCGACCACGTGCTGCGCGTCGTTGCTGCTGCCCAGCGCGATCCGCGACAGCGCCAGGTCCAGCGCGCCGTCGCTCTCGATCACCGGCAGCCGCTCGAGCCGGGTCAGGTCGGCACCGGCCGCGGCGAAGCACTTCAGCGGCACGCCGAGGGTGCGCCATTCGCCCTTGGGCAGCGCGGCCAGGGTCTTGCCCAGGTCCAGTTGCGCGGCGCAGCCGGTGCCGCAGGCCACGCCGATGCGTACCGCGCCGGCCGGCGCCGCCTCCACCTTCGCGGTGAGCAGCAGTTGCACGTCGCCGTTGCTCTCGCGGGAGACGTCCAGCGGCTTGGGCAGCACCAGCGCCAGCCCGGCCTTGCCGCCGCCGGACCAGACGAAGCGGCGCGCGTCTTCCTGCGCCTTGTGGTCGACCGCGCTGACCTTCAGCGCGCCGTCGGCCAGCGTCGCCGGCAGGCTCGCCACCGGCTGGTTGGCCTGGCCGCCGCCGAACAGGATCAGGTTGATGCCCGGGGCCAGCTTGCCGCGGTCGAAGTACACCCCGCCCAGCGCCTGCGCGCCGGACACGCCGGACACCTCCGACAGCCGCCCCAGATCGCCCTTGTCGTCGTAGCGCAGGCCGTAGCCGAAGGCGAATTGCGGGTTGTAGTTCTTCTGCCCGACGTTGTTGGCGAACTGCACCGCGGTGCGCGGCCAGGAGAAGCTCAGCTTGCCGTGGAAGTCGTACTGCACGCTGCCGTCGGGCTTGCGCAGCAGCACGTCGGCGATGCCGGCGCCTTCCGAGCCCGGCAGCCAGGCAGCGACGAAGGCGTTGGCGGCGTTGATCTCGCGGTTCACCCACAGCGGCCGCCCGCTCAGGAACACCGCCACCACCGGGATGCCCTGCGCCTTGAGCGACTTGATCAGCTCCAGGTCGCTGTCGTCGCCGGGCTTGTACAGCAGCGTCGGAATGTCGCCCTGGAACTCGGCGTAGGGATGCTCGCCGAACACCACCACCGCCACGTCCGGCTTGCTCGTGAACTTGCCGTCCACCGCCAGTTCGGCGCTGCCGCCGGCGGCGCCGACCTGCTGCTGCAGGCCTTCCCAGATGGTGGTGCCGTTGGGATAGTCGGCGCGCTTGGTGCCGGTGCCCTGCCAGTTCAGGGTCCAGCCGCCGGCCTGCTTGCCCATGTCGTTGGCGCCGTCGCCGGCCACCAGCAGTTTGATCTGCGGCTTCAGCGGCAACACCTGCCGCTGGTTCTTCAGCAGCACCAGCGATTCGCGCACCGCCTGCCGCGCCACCGCGCGATGCTCGGGCGCGCCGAGCAGCGCGAACTTGCCGCCGAGCGGACGCTGCGACGGCTTGCCGGCCTCGAACAGGCCCAGGCGCAGCTTCACCCGCAGGATCCGCCGCACCGCATCGTCCAGCCGCGCCATCGGGATCTCGCCCGACTTGACCGCCTTCAGCGCGCTTTCGTAATAGCCCTTCCAGCTGTCCGGCGCCATCAGCATGTCGACGCCGGCGTTGAACGCGGCCGGGCAATCGTCCTTGCGGCAGCCGGGGACCTGGGCGTGGCCGTTCCAGTCGCCGACCACGAAGCCGCCGAAATGCATCTGTCCCTTCAGCACGTCGGTCAGCATGACCTTGTTGCCGTGCATCTTGACCCCGTTGAAGCTGTTGAACGAGGCCATCACCGTCTGCGCGCCGGCGGCGATCGCCGGCGGATAGCCGGCGCCGTGGATGTCGCGCAACTGCTGCTCGCTGATCCGGGTATCGCCCTGGTCCTTGCCGTCGGTGGTGCCGCCGTCGCCGAGGAAATGCTTGACCGAGGCGATCACGTGCGTGCCGTCGAGGAAGCCGGGCGTGCCGGGCACGCCCTGCAGGCCCTCGACCATCTGGCCGGCGAAGCTGGCCACCACTTCGGGCGACTCGGAGTAGCCCTCGTAGGTGCGGCCCCAGCGGTCGTCCTGCGGCACCGCCACGGTCGGGGCGAAGGTCCACTCCATGCCGGTGGTACGGGTCTCGACGGCGGTGATCTCGCCGATCTTGCGCATCAGCTCCGGATCGCGGGTCGCGCCCAGGCCGATGTTGTGCGGGAACAGCGTGGCACCGACGATGTTGCTCTGCCCGTGCACCGCGTCGATGCCGAAGAGGATCGGAATCGCCGGGCCGGCGCCGTCCTTCTGCATCGACGCCGCGTAGTAGGCATCGGCCAGCGCCAGCCATTGCGCCGGGCTGGCGTCGTACTTGCCGCCGGGATCGGAATTGCCGCCGGCCAGCACCGAGCCGATGTGGTACTTGCGCACGTCCTCCGGAGTCATGCTGCCGATGTCGCCCTGCACGATCTGCCCGACCTTCTGCTCCACCGACATCTGCGCCATCAACGTGGTGATGCGCGCCTCCAGCGCCGGATCCTCCTTCAGCGGCCAGACCGGCGAGGGCCACAGCTCGGGATGGACCGGCGCCGGTGCGGGCGGCGGCGGAGCGACCGCGGCCGAGCGGCCGGGAGCGGCCGCGGCCAGGGCCAGCAGACCCAGCGCGGCGGCCGCGGCCAGGGCAGTGCGAAGCGGCGCGCGTGCGCCAACGGGCTGTGTAGGCAAGAGACTCCCTCCCAGGAACGGCGACCGCATGCCATGTCGCGGCCGGACCGCAACACGGGTGTGCGGCCGGCGCCTACGCTTCCCGAATCGCCCCGCCCCTGTCAACCGCACCGACAGGTATGCCGCGATGCCACCGGGATATCGGCTGACGCTATAGCGATGGAATACCGGCTTCGCTTGTGGCGGGCCGCCTCCAGGTCGTCGACCGCGCGCCGCCGCACCATCCGCTGCCGCCGTGTTTGCTGCGGCGCAATATCAACCGGACCGCGCACTGCGCAAGGCCGCGGCGCGGCGGCCGTGTGACGGGCTGGACACGCCCGGTGGCGAATTTCAAACGCGTGTCACCAAGCGCACCTAGGTTGGGCCGGGCCGGCACAGAGGGGGAGTGGCCGGTATCCCGCCCGTAATGGAGAGCCCCCCGATGTCGCATCTTCCCGATTCCGGTCGCCGCCGTGCCCTGCGCCTGCTGGCCGGTACCTCCCTGCTGCCGCTGGGCAGCCTGTCCGCCGCCGCGCTCGCGAGCGGCGGCACGCCCACCAGTCTGCCGGCCCACGCTGCGCCGCGACCTGGCCGCCCGCCGCGGCGGCGCGTGCGCGCGGTCAGCTTCGACGGCATGCCGGCGCCGTCGCTGGCCGACCCGGCGGCGATGGCCAGCACCAGCGTGCGCTCGCATGTCGAGGTGGTTCTGCACGACGGCAGCCGCCAGCGCTACGCCCTGGCCTATCGCCCGTTCTTCATGACCGGCGACCAGGTTCCCGACGGCGCCGGCGGCACCGTGCTGGCCGGCGGCTACTACGACATCCACAACCGGCCGATCCTGGACCGCTCGGTCCCCGGCAGCGAACGCGCGTTCTTCTCGGACTGTCCCGACGGCTCCTCGCTGCTGACCCTGCCGCATGCGCACGTGCCCGGCGTGCGCGGCAACACGGTGTTCGCGGTGGTGCAGTTCGAGTACACCACGCGCGATCTCGCAGGCAACGGCACCTACCGCCAGCTGCCGGCGCCGATCGCGGTGCTGACCCTGGATCAGGATCCGCGCACCGGCCACCTGCGCCTGGTCAAGTACCACAACGTCGACACCTCGGCGGTCCATGGCCTGTGGACCACCTGCGGCGCCAGCCTCTCGCCCTGGAACACGCACCTGTCCAGCGAGGAATACGAACCGGACGCCGCCAGCATCGCCGGCAACACCCAGTTCCAGCGCTTCAGCGAACACCTCTACGGCGATCCCAAGCGCGCCAATCCGTATCACTACGGGCACCTGCCGGAAGTGACCGTGCACCCCGACGGCAGCGGCAGCATCCGCAAGCACTACTGCCTGGGCCGCATCTCGCACGAACTGGTGCAGGTGATGCCGGACCGGCGCACCGTGCTGATGGGCGACGACGCCAGCAACGGCGGCCTGTTCCTGTTCGTCGCCGACCGCGACTGCGACCTGTCCAGCGGCACCCTGTACGTGGCGAAGTGGCGGCAGCGCTCGGCCAGCGGCCCCGGCGCGGCCACGCTGGACTGGATCCGCCTGGGCAGCGCCAGCAGCGACGAGATCGAAGCGATGGCCGACGTGCTGCGCATCGGCGACATCATGGACGTGGCCACGCGCGATCCGGGCGACCCCGGCTATACCCGCATTCCCTACAGCGGCGGCTTCAACTGGGTGCGGCTGCGCCCAGGCATGGAACGGGCCGCCGCCTTCCTCGAAACCCACCGCTACGCCGCGCTGGTCGGCGGCAGCCTGGGCTTCACCAAGATGGAAGGCACCACGGTCGACACCCGCGACCGCATCGCCTACTCGGCGATGTCCTACATCCAGGGCAGCATGCTCGACGGCTCCGGCGACATCCGCGTGGAAGGCCCGACCGCCGGCGCGATCTATGCGCTGCCGTTGCGCGGCGGCCAGCGCGACCATCTGGGCCAGCCGATCCGCAGCGACTGGGTGCCGGTGTCCATGAGCGCGCCGCCCGCGCTGACCGGCCGCGACCTGCCGGCCGCCGATCCGCTGGGCAATCTGGCCGACCCCGAGCGCATCGCCAATCCGGACAACATCAAGTTCTCCGAACGCCTGCGCACGCTGTTCATCGGCGAGGACAGCGCCATGCACGTGAACAATTTCCTGTGGGCCTACAACGTCGACACCGGCACGCTGTCGCGGCTGCTGTCGGTGCCGGCCGGCGCCGAATCTACCGGCCTGCATGCGGTCGACGAGATCCATGGCTGGACCTACGTGATGAGCAACTTCCAGCACCCGGGCGACTGGGAAAGCCCGCTGCACGACAAGGTCAAGGCGCAGCTGGATCCGCTGATCCGCGCCAACTACAAGGACCGCTACGGCGCGGCGGTGGGCTATCTCACCGGCGACCCGGTGGGGCTGCGCCTGGACGACGCATAGGGCAGCGCGCGGCACCCCGACGGATCGCGCGAGCCGCTTGGGCTCGCGCGACCGGAGGCACACTCAGCCCTGCAACCGCGCCAGCACCGCCCGCGTCACCGGGTCGGCGATCTCGGTGGACTGGCCCTGCAGCGCCGGCAACAGCTGGCTGGCCAGGTGCTTGCCCAGCTCCACGCCGAACTGGTCGAAGGCATTGATGCCCCAGACCACCGACTGCACGTACACGCTGTGCTCGTACATCGCGATCAGCGCGCCCAGCGCCTGCGGGGTCAGCGCGTCGAGCAGGATCAGCGTGCTCGGGCGGCCGCCCGGGTAGTCGCGGGCCGGATCGTCGCTGCCCTGCCCGTTCGCCAGCGCCTCGGTCTGCGCCAGCAGGTTGGCCAGCAGCGCCTGGTGGTTGACGGTGTACGGGTCGTCGTTGCGGATGCAGCCGATGAAGTCGGCCGGCACGATGCTGGTGCCCTGGTGCAGCGCCTGGAAGAAGCTGTGCTGCACGTCGGTGCCGGCGCCGCCCCACCACACCGGCACGGTGTCGGCCTCGACCGGGCTGCCGTCCAGGCGCACGCGCTTGCCCAGGCTCTCCATCACCAGTTGCTGCAGGTAGGCCGGCAGCAGCGCCAGGCGCTGGTCGTAGGTCATCACCGCCTGCGTCGCGTAGCCGAGCAGGTTGCGGTTCCACAGCGTGGTCAGCCCGTGCAGGACGGCCACGTTGCGCTCCAGCGGCGCGCTCAGGACGTGCGCGTCGAACTGCGCGGCGCCCTCGAGCAGCTGTTCGAAGGCGTCGGCGCCGATCGCCAGGGCGATCGGGAAGCCCACCGCCGACCACAGCGAGTAGCGGCCGCCGACCCAGTCCCACATCGGCAGCACGCGGCCGGCGGCGATGTCGAAAGCTTTGGCGGCGCGTTCGGGGTTGGCGCTGACCGCGTACAGGCGCTCGCTGCCGCCCAGCCAGTCGCGCAGGATCTGGCCGTTGAGCAGGGTCTCCTGGGTGCCGAAGGTCTTGGAGATCAGCACGCCGGCGGTGCGCGCCGGGTCCAGCGTGGCCAGGGTGCGCTGCATCGCCGCGCCGTCCACGTTGGAGACGAAATGCACGCGGAAGCGGGCGCCGTCGACCGGCCGCAGGGCATCGGCGACCAGGCGCGGGCCGAGATCGGAACCGCCGATGCCGACGCTGACGATGTCGGTGACCTCGGTCTGCGCCAGCGCGTCGATCAGCGCACGCATGCGCTGCTGCACCTCGCGCGCGCTGGCGTGGGCCTGGCTGGCCACCGGCGCGCCGGTGAGGTCGCCGCGCAGCGCGGTGTGCAGCGCGGCGCGGTCCTCGGTGACATTGACCTTCTCGCCGCGGAACAGGCGCTGGAAGGCGCCGGCCAGGTCGTGGTCGGCGGCCAGCGCGAGCAGCGCGTCGAGCGCGGCGTGGTCGTACTTCTGCCGCGCGAAATTGAAGTACAGCGGTCCGACCTGCAGCGCCAACGTCTCGGCACGGCCGGGTTCGGCCGCCAGCAGGTCGGGAAGGCGCGCCCCGCGCAAGCGCTGGGCGTGGGAATGCAGTGCGTCGAAACCGGTGGACTGTGTCATGCGGCCTGCTTTGGGATGCTGTGGTTGGTGTGGGTGATCTTGTTGTTGCCGTCCACGTAGACCAGGGTCGGCTGGAAGCGCGCGGCTTCCTCTTCGCTCATGCCGGCGAAGGCGGCGATGATGATCAGGTCGCCGACCTGCACGTGGCGCGCGGCGCCGCCGTTGAGCGAGATGATGCCGCTGCCCTCGTCGGCGCGGATCGCGTAGGTGCTGAAACGCGCGCCGTTGGTCACGTCCCAGATGTGCACCTGCTCGAACTCGCGGATGCCGGTCGCCTCCAGCAGCAGCCCGTCGATGGCGATCGAGCCTTCGTAATTCAGCTCGGAATGGGTGACGGTGGCGCGGTGGATCTTGGTCTTCAACAGGCTCAGTTGCATGGGACGGGACTGCGGTCAGGAAAGACGCGCAGTTTAGCAGCCGAGGGTTAGGTGGCGGTGGTGGCCGGGCCGCCTCGCCCCCCGCACCGTCGGAGCGCTTCGGCCGCGACGGGCCTACGGCAAGCCCAGGTCGCGGCCGAAGCGGCTCCCACGACGGCAACCGTGGCCTGCCCCGCTCAGAATTCCAGGTTGTCGATCAGCCGGGTCCGCCCCAGGCGCGCGGCGATCAGCGCCACGCGCGGGCCGGTGTCGTCCTGCGGCTCGCTCAGGTCGGGCCGACGCAGCACGCTGTAGTCGACCTCGAAGCCGGCCGCCTGCAGTTGCGCGGTCGCCGCCGCCTCCACCTCCGTGCGCGGGCGCCCGGCCAGGTGGGCCTCGCGCATCGCCCGCAGGGTGCGGTGGATCTGCGCCGCGCGCGGCCGCTCCTCGGCCGACAGGTACTGGTTGCGCGAACTCATCGCCAGGCCGTCGGCCTCGCGCACGATGCTGCCGCCCAGGATCTCGATCGGGAACGCCAGGTCGGCGACCATCTGCCGGATCACCGCCAGCTGCTGGTAATCCTTCTTGCCGAACGCGGCCAGGTCCGGCTGCACCTGGTTGAACAGGCGCGCGACCACGGTGCACACGCCGTCGAAATGGCCGGGCCGGCAGGCGCCTTCCAGCACTTCGCTGACGCCGGGCGTGTGCATGCGCAGCGCCAGCTCCACGCCCAGCGGATACATGCTTTCCACCGTCGGCAGCCACAGCACGTCGCAGCCGGCGCCTTCCAGGCCGCTGGTGTCGGCCTCGGGCGTGCGCGGATAGCGGGTGAAGTCCTCGTTCGGGCCAAACTGGGTCGGATTGACGAAGACGCTGGAGACCACGCGGTCGGCGTATTGCCGGGCCAGCATCACCAGCGAGAAATGCCCGGCATGCAGGTTGCCCATGGTCGGCACGAAGGCCACGCGCAGGCCCTGGCGCTTCCAGCCGGTGACGACGGCGCGCAGCCGCGCCAGGTCGGTGATGGTCTCGATCATTTGGCGTAGGCGTGTTCGGCGTCGGGGAAGGTGCCGGCGCGCACCGCGTCGGCATAGGCGCGGGCGGCGCCGGCGATGGAGCCGCCCTCGGCCAGGAAGTCCTTGACGAAGCGCGGGCGGCGGTGGCCGCTGTCCAGGCCGAGGAAGTCGTGCATCACCAGCACCTGGCCGTCGCAGCCGGGGCCGGCGCCGATGCCGATGGTGGGGATGGCGATCTCGGCGGTGATCCGCGCGGCCAGCGGCGACGGCACGCATTCCAGCACCAGCAGCGCGGCGCCGGCGGCGGCGACCGCCTTGGCGTCGGCGAGCAACTTGGCCGCGGCGGCGTCTTCGCGGCCCTGGATCTTGTAGCCGCCGAAGGTCAGCACCGACTGCGGGGTCAGGCCCAGGTGCGAGCACACCGGGATGTCGCGCTCGCTGAGGAAGCGGATCACCTCCAGCTTGTGCCCGGCGCCCTCCAGCTTGACCATCTCCGCCCCGGCCTGCAGTAGCCGGGTCGACGCGTCCAGGGCCCGCTCCGGGGTGGCGTCGGACTGGAACGGCAGGTCGGCCACCAGCAGCGCCCGCTGCAGCACCCGCGCCACCGCGGCGGTGTGGTAGACGATGTCGTCCACGCTCACCGGCAGGGTCGAGTCGTGGCCCTGCACCACCATGCCCAGCGAATCGCCGATCAGGATCAGGTCCACGCCGTTGGCGTCGAAGGTCCGCGCGAAGCCGGCGTCGTAGGCGGTCAGCATCACCAGCTTCTGCTGGCGGCGCTTGGCCTCGGCCAGGGCGGGAACGGTCCAGGGCTTGCTGTCGGCGTGGCTGCTCATAAGCTCATGTGCTGCGGTAATGAGCCGAGCATTATCTACCGATTGGCACGATCCCGCCGGTTTCGATGCGGTCGCGTGCGTCACGCACCGTTCCATGCCCCGGGATCGCCGCCTCGGCGGCGATCTCGGCCAGCGGCAGCAGCACGAAGCCGCGCTGGTGCAGGAACGGGTGCGGCACCTGCAACCCGGGCAGGTCGATCACGTCCTGCGCGTACAGCAGCAGGTCCAGGTCCAGGGTGCGCGGGCCCCAGCGCTCGCCGGGCAGGCGCTGGCGGCCGTGGCGGCTTTCCAGGTCCAGCAGCGCCTGCAGCAGGTCCGACGCCGGCAGCGTGGTGGCCACCAGCGCCGCGGCGTTGATGAAGTCCGGCTGGTCCTCGCGGCCCCAGGCCGGGCTGCGGTACAGCTGCGAGGCGCGCAGCAGGCGGGTTTGCGGCAAGGTGTCGAGCGCGGCCAGGGCCGCGCGCAGGGTCGCCTGGGCGTCGCCGAGGTTGCCGCCCAGGCCGATGCAGGCCTGGACCGGCGCCTGGGTCGCGGCGCTCACTCGACGGGGCTGGCGGCGTCCGGACGGCGGCGCCGGCGCCGGCGGCGCTTGGGGGTCTCTTCGCTGTCGGCCGGCGGCGCGAACGCCAGCTCGTCGCCGGCGTAGTCCACCTCCGGATCGAAGCCGCGCGGCGGCGGCGCGTAGCCGGGCTGCTGCTGCAGCTCGCGCCAGTAGGCGATGTCGGCCGCATGCTCGTCCGAGGCGGACTGGCGCACGATCAGGAAATCGAACGCGGCGCGGAAGCGCGGATGCGACAGCGTGCGCATCACCCGCTTGCGCTGGCGCGAGCTGAAGCGCGACTGCAGCAGCCAGATCTCCTGCATCGGCAGCGAGAAGCGCCGCGGCAGCGCCACGGTGCTCAACTGGTGCAGGGTCACCCGGTCGGCGGCGCGGCGTTGCGCCTCCTCCATCTGCATGCCCTGCTTCTGCAGGGTCATCAGCGCGCGGCAGTAGGCCGGCCACAGCAGCAGCGCGAACAGGAACGCCGGCGACACCGGTTCGTCGTTGGCGACGCGGGTATCGGTGTTGCGCAGGCCCTCGATCAGCATCCGCCGCAGCGCACCGCTGCGGTTGGAGCGCAGCGCCGCCGCGCTCTCCGGGAACAGCGCGGCGAGCAGCCCGTGCCGTTCCAGGCCCTCGAAGCTGGCCACGCCGTGGCCGGACAGGAACAGCTTGAGCACTTCCTCGAACAGCCGCGCCGGCGCGGCCTCGGCCAGCAGCCCGGCCAGGCGCGGGATCGGCTCGGCGGTGCCGGCCTCGATCTCGAAATCGAGCTTGGCCGCCAGGCGCACCGCGCGCAGCATGCGCACCGGGTCCTCGCGGTAGCGCTGCTCGGGGTCGCCGATCAGCTTCATCAGCCGCGCCTGCACGTCCTCGAAGCCGCCGGTGTAGTCGCGCACCGAGAAATCCTCGATGGCGTAGTACAAGGCGTTGCAGGTGAAGTCGCGGCGCACCGCGTCGTCCTCGATGCTGCCGTAGACGTTGTCGCGGACCAGGCGGCCGTTGTCCAGCTCGCGGTCGCCGCTGCCGTCGTCGACGTTGGCGCGGAAGGTGGCGACCTCGATGATCTCGCGGCCGTAGACCACGTGCGCCAAGCGGAAGCGGCGGCCGATCAGGCGGCAGTTGCGGAACAACTGCTTGACCTGCTCGGGGGTGGCGTCGGTGGCGACGTCGAAGTCCTTGGGCTGGACCTGGACCAGCAGGTCGCGGACCGCGCCGCCGACCAGGTACGCGCCGAAGCCGGCCTCGCGCAGCCGGTACAGCACGCGCAGGGCGTTGGGGCTGATGTCCTTGCGCGAGATGGGATGCTGATCGCGCGGGATCGCGCGCAGGGTGAATGGCGATGGAACTGGCGGATTGATGATGGCGCTTCCGTATCGGGTTGCGGGATTGCCGAAGGGCGGCGAGACCCATATACTAGCGCGCTGCAATCGACGCGACCAAACGCTCCCTTCGTCTAGTGGTTAGGACGTGGCCCTCTCAAGGCTAAAACAGGGGTTCGAGTCCCCTAGGGAGCGCCATCCTCGCCTCGCCTGCAGCGCAACACCGCAAAAACCCCGCCCTGGCGGGGTTTTCTGCGTTCTGGGGACCCGCAAGGCAAGCGACGGTGGGTCGGCACAAGGGGCGCAGGTACCGGCCGCCCCGGATGTGATGCGCCGCGGGCTTGCCCCCTTACCCCCACAAAAGTCCGTGGCCGCCAGGCTGCCCGGATGGTCGCGGCCCGTCAGGCCGTCGCCGCGGGCCGAGTCGTTCGGCCGACGGCAGGCAGCCGCCTGGCGTCGGATCTCAGTGGGCGGCCTCGGCCAATGCACCGGCCGCCGACGCGGTCTCCGCCACCGCATCGTGCGCGTGCAGGCTCTCCAGATGCCGCACCTGCACGCGCACCTCGGCGTAGCGCGCGCCCAGCGCCTGCTGCAGGCGCCGTGCGGCGTCCTCCACGTACATCAGGTTCTCGCCGTTGCGGCGCGCGAACGCCTGTTCGTCGGCGCGCCGCACCGCCGCCTGCACCGGCGTGGCCAGGGCCTGCTCGGCCAGCGCGATCACGCCCTCCGGGTCGAAACGCACTGCGCGTGCCGACACGCCGATCCGGATCGAGGCGACGCTGCGCTGGCTATGCGGGGTGGCGTGGCTGCCGTGCTGGAGCAACCAGTCCGCGACCGCCTCGCGCGGCAGCCACGCCTCGTCCGGGTGCTGCTGCACGAAGGCCTCGCTGAGCAGTTGCCGTGCCAACGCCGCCGAGCAGGGACAGGTCGAGGAGTACAGCAGATCCACGCCAAGCCCCAGGCGGACCACGTCGCCGCGCAGCTCGGCGTCGATCCGCAGCGGATACGCCCGCCATCCGGCCAGGCCCGGACTGCGCAGCGCCGGACTGCGGCGCAGCAGTTCCAGGCGCAGCGACACCCGTGCCGCGGTCGAGGCGCAGTCGGCGTGGCTGTGCACCATCGCCCGCAGCAACTGCGACAGCCGCGACGGCGACAGCGGCTGCTGCGCGCAGTCGTCGAGGAGGCGGTACAGCCGCGACATGTGGATGCCCTTGACCTGCGCCGACGGCAGGTCCACGGCGAGCGCGGCCTGCGCCGGCACCGCTGCCGGCATCCCACCCTCCCCCGCCTCCAGGCACAGCGGCAACGCGATACCGTCCATGCCGACCCAGTTCAGCGGGGCGGCGATCTGCGAGGGTTCATCGGTGGCGACATCGGGCAACGGCGGGGGCATCGGCAGGTTCATCGGATGGGCAAGGCGGCAAAGGAGCGAGGAGAAGGCGGTGGGAAAAGCTTCAATTGTTATAAAGTAACATATCGAGCCATCGCCACTCCACGGCACGCGTGCGGTGCCCGATGTCAGCTTCAACGGCCCCGACGACAGCAGCGCCCACGTCCTGCAGAGCGCACGACGGTGGGGGCCGAGATCAGCGGCGACGTCTACGCGGCGGCAGTGCGGCGACGCCGACCTAGGCCGGCGCGCTCGCCCGCGTGCCGCAGGCCGGCGACAGCCCGGTGGCCTTCTTCAGCCCGGCCGTGTCTGCTGTGCCAGAACTGAGTGCGGCAGCTACGACGTGCTGCTCGGCGACGACAGCCTGTATCGCGACGGCCCCGTGCCGGCCCTGGCGGGGACGTCGTGTCCAGTTGGGGCAGCGTGGACATGCTCGCCTCCAGCCGCGACCTGCAATGGCAGTGCGCCGGGCACGGCGCGCGCGCGCCGCGCCACGCCGCATCCGACGATGCCGGTGCGCCCTGCGCGCGCCGGCCTCCGCCTCAGCCCTGCATCTGCTCCAGTTCCTTGCCCTTGGTCTCGTAGACGTAGCGCAGCACGAAGAACACCGACAGGAACGCGGCCACGGTGTAGATGCCGTAGGCGCCGGCCAGGCCGATGCTGCCGAGCAGGATCGGGAAGGTCACGGTGATGGCGAAGTTGGACATCCACTGCGCCGCGCCGGCCACCGCCAACCCGGAGCCGCGGATCTGGTTGGGGAACATCTCGCCCAGCATCACCCACATCACCGGGCCCCAGGACATGTTGAAGAAGATCACGTAGACGTTGGCCGCGATCAGCGCCAGCCGCCCCATGCCCGGCGACAGCGCCAGCTTGCCGGCCGCATCCAGCGAGGCGCTGGCGAACGCGAAGGTCACCAGCGCCAGCGATACCGCCATGCCGGCCGAGCCGATCCACAACAGCGGCTTGCGCCCGACCCGGTCGATCAGCACCACGGTGATCAGGCAGGCGCCGATGCTCAGCGCACCGGACAGCACGTTGGTCAGCAGCGCGTCGCTTTCGGAGAACCCCACCGCCTGCCACAGCACCGCGCCGTAGTAGAACACCACGTTGATGCCGACCAGTTGCTGGAAGGTGGCCAGGCCGATGCCGATCCACACGATCGGGCGGATCTTGCCGGTGACCTGGCTGACCAGGTCGGACAGGCGCGGCTTGTGCTGGTCGGCCGACAGCGAGGCGGAAATCTCGGTCAGCTTGGTCTGTGCCGCGCGCGCGCCGTACAGCCGGGTCAGCACTGCCAGCGCCTGCTCGCGGCGGCCCTTCACCACCAGGAAGCGCGGGCTCTCGGGAATCGCCAGCAACAGCATCAGGAACGCCGCCGACGGCAGCGCCTGCATCCAGAACATCCAGCGCCAGGCCGGCTGCCCGAGCCACAGCGCCTCGGTGGAGGTGCCGGCGGCCTTGGCCAGCAGGTAGTTGCTGAGGAAGGCGCAGAACAGGCCGCCGATGATGGCGATCTGCTGCACCGTGGCCAGGCGCCCGCGGTAGCGCGCCGAGGCGACCTCGGCGATGTAGGCCGGCGACATCACGCTGGCCGCGCCCACCGCGAAACCGCCCATCATCCGCGCCAGCACGAACACCCCCGAGTTGTGCGCCGCGCCGGCGCCCAGTGCCGACACCAGGAACAGCGCCGCCGACACGATCAGCACCGTGCGCCGGCCCCAGCGATCGGCCAGCGAGCCGGCCAGGAACGCGCCGACCGCACAGCCCAGCAGCATCGAGGCGACCTCGAAGCCGGTGCCGGCGGAACTGGACTGGAAGGTCTCCTTGAGGCCGTCCACGGTGCCGTTGATGACGCCGCTGTCGAAGCCGAACAGGAAGCCGCCGATGGTGGCGACGCAGCTGATCAGGATGATGAGGCGGGTGTTCTCGCCGGCGTCGGCGTGGCGATCGATCGGAACACTGGACATGGGTTCACCTGGTGGCGTGCAAGGGGAGACGGCCGGCGGGCAGAAAGCGCGTGCGCGACGACGGCAAGCGCGCCGCCGCGCATCGGTTTCAGCGCAGCAGGTACTGGTTGATCAGGTTCTCGTAGGCTTCCTGGCGGCCGCTGCGCTGGGTCGGCTCGCCGGCCTGCGCGGCGTGCGCGACCAAATCCGCCAGCGTGCTCTTGCCGGTGGCGAAGGCCGCACCGGCGCCGCTGTCGAAGCTGGCGTAGCGCTCGCGGCGCCATTGCTCCAGCGGCGAGGCGGTGAGCAGCGCATGGGCCACTTCCAGGCCGCGCGCGAACGCGTCCATGCCGCCGATGTGGGCGATGAACAGGTCCTGCGGATCGGACGACTCGCGGCGCACCTTGGCGTCGAAGTTGAGCCCGCCCGGGGCCAGCCCGCCCTGCCGCAGCACCACCAGCATCGCGCCCACGGTGTCGTACAGGTCGACCGGGAACTGGTCGGTGTCCCAGCCGTTCTGCGGGTTGCCGCGGTTGGCGTCGATGCTGCCGAGCAGGCCGGCGTCGCTGGCCACCTGCAGGTCGTGCTCGAAGCTGTGCCCGGACAACGTGGCGTGGTTGGCCTCGATGTTGAGCTTGAAGTCCTGGTCCAGGCCGTGCTGGCGCAGGAAGCCGACCACGGTGGCGCTGTCGAAGTCGTACTGGTGCTTCATCGGCTCCATCGGCTTTGGCTCGATCAGGAAGTTGCCCTTGAAGCCGATGCTGCGCCCGTAGTCGCGGGCCAGGGCCAGGAACCGCGCCAGGTGCTCCTGCTCGCGCCGCATCTGCGTGTTGTGCAGGCAGGCGTAGCCCTCGCGGCCGCCCCAGAACACGTAGTTCTCGCCGCCCAGTTCCACGGTCGCCTCCAGCGCGGCCTTGACCTGCACCGCCGCGCGCGCGACCACGTCGAAGTCCGGGTTGGTCGCCGCGCCGTTCATGTAGCGCGGGTGCGAGAACAGGTTGGCGGTGCCCCACAGCAGCTTGACCCCGGTGTCGGCCTGGCGCTGCTTGGCGATGCCGACCATGTGCTTGAGGTTCTTTTCGTACTGGCCGATGTCCTCGGCGTCCGGCGCCAGGTCCACGTCGTGGAAGCAGTAGTACGGCACACCGAGCTTGGTGAAGAACTCGAACGCGGCATCGGCCTTGGCCTCGGCCATGCCCAGCGCATCGCTGCCGGCGTCCCAGGGATAGGCGCGCGTGCCCGGGCCGAACGGATCGGCGCCGTTGCCGCAGAAGCTGTGCCAATAGGCCACGGCGAAGCGCAGGTGCTCGGCCATGGTCTTGTCGCCGATACGCTTGCCGGCGTCGTAGACCTTGAACGCCAGCGGATTGTCCGAGGCCTTGCCTTCGAACGGAATGCGGCCGATGCCCGGGAAGTATTCCTTGGCGCCGGTGTAGACGGAAGTGCTCATCACGAAGTCCTGGTGCGTTGCGGGGGAAAGGGAATCACGCGGCGTACAGCGGGCCGATGGCCTGCAGATGCCGGCGGAAGCTCTGGTAGTGCGCCTGGTACTGCGCGCCGCGCTGCGCATCCGGCTGCGCGGACCGCGCCGGGTCGTCCTGCTGGTGCCGCAGCACCACCTCGGCCAGGCTGGCGCGCTCGCCCTGCGCCCAGCCATCGGCCCACAGCGCCTGCAGCGCGGCGCCGAACGCCGCGCCCTCGGCCTGCGCCGGCACGTGCACCGGCAACCCGAACAGGTCGGCGATGAGCTGGCGCCAGCCGGCGCTGTTGCTGCCGCCGCCGGTGAGGGAGATGGCATCGAACTGCAGGCCGGCGTCGACGAAGGCGTCGAAGCCGTTGCGCAGGCTGTAGCTGGCCCCTTCCATCGCCGCACGATAGAAGTGCGCCGGCGTGGTGTTGTGCAGGTCCATGCCGGTCAGGCAGCCGCGCGCGGCCGGCAGGTCCGGTGTGCGCTCGCCGTTGAAGAACGGCAGCAGCACCAGCCCGCCGGCGCCGGGTTCGGTGGCGGCGAGCAACTCTTCGCCTTGCCCGGTCCGGATGCCGAACAGGCGCGCGATGGTCTCGGTGGCGACGGTGCAGTTCATCGTGCAGATCAGCGGCAACCAGCCGCCGCTGGAAGAGCAGAACGCGGCCCAGCGCGCCTGTGCGTCCACCACCGGGCGCTCGGCATAGGCGAACAGCGTGCCCGAGGTGCCCAGGCTCATGCTCAGCCGCCCGGGCACCACGTTGCCGGTACCGATCGCGGCCATCATGTTGTCGCCGCCGCCGGTGGCCACGCGCACCTCGCGCGGCAGGCCCAGCGTCTGCGCCGCCGCGGCGGACAGGGCGAAGCTGGTCTCGGTCGGCACCAGCGGCGGCAACGCCGCGGCCAGGTCGCGCTGCGGGTCGATCGCCTGCAGCAGCGGCGCCGACCACTGCCGGGTGCGCACATCCAGCCAACCGCTGCCGGAGGCATCGCCGACCTCGGTGTAGCGCTCGCCGGTGAGCCAGAAATTGACGTAGTCGTGCGGCAGCAGCACCGAGGTCATCGCGGCATAGGCCTCGGGGCGATGCTTGCGCGTCCACGGCAGCTTGGAAGCGGTGTAGCCGGCCAGGATCGGGTTGCCGGCCAGTTCCACGCAGCGCTGCGCGCCGCCGACCGCATCCATGATCTCCTCGCACTCGCGTTGGGTGCTGGTGTCGCACCACAGCTTGACCGGCGCGGTGACCTGGCCCTGCGCGTCCAGCGGCACGAAGCCGTGCTGCTGCCCGGACACCGCGATCGCCCGCACCTGCGCCCGCTGCGCGGCGCTCAATGCGGCGAAGCAGGCGACGATGCCGTCGATCCACCACTGCGCCTGCTGCTCGCGGGTGCCGTCGTCGCGGCTGATCAACTCCAGCGCATGGCCGTGGGTGGCCACCACCTGCCGGCTGCCGGCATCGTAGGCGAGCAACTTGACGCTCTGCGTGCCCACGTCCAGGCCGATGTACAGACTCATTGCCCTACCCGCCACATCGTGCGTACCGCCAGGTCCATCGTCGCTCCAGGAAAAGATCGGCGCACCGGGCAGCGCGCCAGGGACGGAGTGTAGTGCGCTTGTGCGCGTTGCTCCGCCGCGCATGATGCTGGCCGTTCTCGCAGCCGGCCAGCGCCGCACGCGCGGCGCTGCAGTTGTACGGCGGACGCCGTTTGCCTGCAGTCAAACATAGCGCGCGAAGACGGTAGCAACGCGCCGTCCCGCCGGGATTGGCCGCCGTGCATGTGCAGATCGCACGCGCTGTGCGCAGCGCGGAGCTGGCCGCACATGCGTGCCGAGCGGATCCACACACGCCACCGTTTTGATGCACTGCGCAAAGCACATGCGCAAAGCGTGCGCATAGTGCGCCGGAGCACGGTCGACCAGTGCATCCCTTCTCCCACCGGGAGAAGGTGCCCCGCAGGGGCGGATGAGGGTGCGGGCAGAGCCTGCGCGCGGTAAGGGCCTGTGCTGGTTGAGGGCGCCAGCGCTTCGCGCCGTCCCCTCACCCCAACCCCTCTCCCGGTGGGAGAGGGGCTGAATGCGCCGCAGCTCCCTGCTTCTCTGCGCTCGCAGCGATGACGCGGTTGCGGTCGCGCATGCGCTTCGTTGCATCGCCAACCCACGCAGCACGCCACGATCGCCAGCATGCGGCAACCGGGGTGGACGCCGCCGCGCGCGCGTCGCGCTAGGCTCATCCCGCCCCTACCACGGCGGCATGGGCGCTGCCCTTGCGTGGCACCTGCAAGGGCTGGCCGCGGTACTCCACGCTGGCGTCCGCCTCGGGTTCCAGTGCACCGGCGTCCTTGCGCGGGCCGTCGACGAAGCGCACGTGGATAGCGCGCCGTTCCTGCATGCCCGGCCAACGGCCTTCGCGGGCGCCGATGCGCAGCACGCCCCGCGCCTGGTCCCACTGCAGCGGAATGCGGCTGAATTCGCCCTTCTCGTAGCCGTAGCCGGTGCCGTCGTCCTCGTACAGCGAGAAACGACCGTCGGCGCCGGTGTAGACCACCACGGTCAGCGGCGCCTCCGGCGTTTCGTCGACGTACTGCTGCACGCGGGTCATCGGCACGATGGCGCCGGCGCGCACGAACAGCGGCATGCGCTGCAGCGGCGCGGGCGCCTCGATGGTCTGGCCGCCGGCGTGGCGCACGCCACTGTTGAAGTCGATCCACTCGGTCCCCGCCGGCAGGTATACCGGGCGCGAGGTCGCGCCGAAGCGGGTCACCGGCGCGACCAGGAACGCCGGCCCGAACAGGTACTCGTCGTCGATGTCGGCGACCTTGGGATCGTGTGGGAAGTCCATCGGCAGGCCGCGCAGGATCACCCCGTCGCGGTGATAGGTGTCGCCGGCGAGCGTGTAGATGTACGGCAGCAGCGCGTAGCGCAGGCGGCTGTAGTACGTCATGCTGGCGTAGTACGGCGTACCCTCCGGCGCGATGTTCCAGATCTCGCGGTACGGGAACTGGCCGTGCGAGCGGAACAGCGGCACGAACGCGCCGAACTGGAACCAGCGTGTATTGAGTTCGCGCCATTCCGGCAGGTGCGCCGGGTCCTGGGTCTCGTAGCGCTTCTCCACTGCGAAGCCGCCGATGTCGAAGGTCCAGTTCGGCAGGCCCGACATCGACAGGTTGACGCCGGCGGAGATCTGCTCGCGCATGTCCTCCCAGCGCGAGGCGATGTCGCCGCTCCACACCGCTACCGCGTTGCGCTGGACGCCGGCGTAGCCCTTGCGCGACAGGATGAACACGCGCTTGCCGTCGGCGGCACGATCGCCGGCATAGACGCCGTGGGTATGCGGCAACGGGTAGGCATTGAAGAATTCGGTGGACGGTCCCAGCGCGGTCGGCGTGGTGCGCGCCTTGCGCTCGGCGATGTCCAGGTTGGAGTGCACGTCGGGCTCGTCGGCATCCAGCCACCAGGCATCGATGCCCTTGCGGTTGAGTTTTTCGTCGATCTGCCGCCAGTAGATCGCCTGCGCGTCGGCCGCGTACGGATCGTAGAACGCGTTGGTGTAGCCCTTGCCGATCCAGTCCAGTTCGCCCACGGCGACATTGCGCCGGTAGATGTGCCCGGCCGCGTCCAGTTCCTTGTAGTGGGCGGTGGTCGGGTAGAACTTCGGCCAGACCGAGATCATCAGTTGCGCGTGGCTGGCGTGCACCGCCTTGACCATGCCGTCCGGGTCGGGAAACCGGCTGCGGTCGAAGTCGTGCGAGCCCCAGGCGTTCTCCGGCCAGTACGACCAGTCGAGCACGATGTTGTCGATCGGCAACTGGCGCCGGCGGTACTCGGCCAGTGCGCCGAGCAGTTCGTCCTGGGTCTTGTAGCGCTCGCGGCTCTGCCAGAAACCGTAGGCCCACTTCGGCAGCAGCACCGCCTTGCCGGTCAGTTGCCGGTAGCCGGCGATGACCTGGTCGGCGTTGTCGCCGGCGACCACGTAGTAGTCGATCATCTGCCCCGCTTCGGACCACAACGACAGGTCGCCGGCCTCGGCCGCCGGCAGCGGATCGCGATGCAGCAGCGCGATGTAGCTGGGGTCGATCAGGTCCCACTCGACCTTGAGGGTATGCCGCTGGCCGGGCTGGAGCTGCAGCGCGAACTCGTGATGCCAGGGATTCCAGTTCTGCCGCCAGCGGTCGATCAGCAGTTTGCCGTCGACCCACAGCCTGGCGTACTCGCTGGCATACAGCGAGAAGGTGTGCGTGCCGCCGCGCGCGGCCTCGACCTGGCCTTCCCAGCGCACCTGGACGCGGCGCTTGTCGCCGGGCTTGGCGGCCGCGGGAAACGTCGCCAGGTCCTTGATGTACTGATAGTCGATGTCGGGCTCGCGACGCTCCAGCACCGGCTTGCCGTCGATGGCGTAGTGCGCGGTCAGCGCACCGGGCTTGCCGTGCGCGTCGTACAGGCGCAGCGACGCCGGCAGCGGTTGCAGCCCGCGCGGATCGCCGAAGCGGGTGATCGCATTGTTGTCCCAGAGGATGCCATAGTTGCGACTGGACACCAGGTACGGCACCGCCATGTCCAGATTGCTCTGCAGCAACTCGATGTCGTGGCCTTTCTGGTTCATCCAGCCCTGCTGGTGCTGCCCGAACCCATAGAAGGCCTCGTCGGGCGGCGAGACGAAACGCTGGCGCACGCTCAGGTAGTGGCGCCCTTCGACCTGCAGCGGTGCGAAGCTGCGCCCGCCCGCCACTTCCGCCAGCAAGGGCGTGCCGTGCGCATCGGCGAAGCCGACATGGCCATCGACGGTGGACACCTGCGCGGTCAGCCTGGCGGTCCTGAGTTCCACCGTCTCACCGTGTTGCTCGAGCGCGAAGCCAGTGTCGCCTTGCACCGGCACCCGCATCAGGCTGGGCGTGCGCTGGAACGTGCCGGTCGGATCGGCGCTGACCCGGACGATGCCGCGGTCGATCACCTGCAGGCGCACCGGCGCTGCGCCCTTGGCGCTGGGATGCACGGTGACGCCATCGGCATCGCGGGTCACCTGCTGCGCGGCAGCGGACGCGGCGACAAGCGACAGCGACAGCGACAGCAGCAACAGGCGCGGCAACGAGGGCAGCAGGTGACGGTTGGCGTTGTGCATGTTCACTCCCTTGGATCATCACGCAGCGCGGCGCCACAGGCGCCGACGCGTCATCAGTAGGTCGCCAGCGTGACGCGCAGCAACTGCGGTACGTCGGAGAAATTCAACCCGTAATCGGTCTGGTCGCCGTTCCAGTTGCGCCGGAATTGCCAGTGCTCGCCGTCGTACACGCCCTCCTCGACCCGGTCGTAGAGCATGTTGGCGGTCGCCGCGCTGGCCGGATGCAGGGTCACCCGCGCGTGCTGGGCGGTGACCAGGAAGGTGTCCGGACCGAGCTCGGCGATCAGCGCCGCGCCGATCGGCGTGGGATTGCCGGGCGGCTCGCCCTGGAACCAGAACTGCGGCACGCCATAGGTGACGGTGGCGCGCCAGCGCGCGTTGAGCGGCAGCTCCTGCACCGCCTGCCCCGGCGCCTCGGCGGTACCGTG
The DNA here is from genome assembly GCF_056725085.1 of Xanthomonas sp. NCPPB 901. Lineage (NCBI taxonomy): Bacteria > Pseudomonadati > Pseudomonadota > Gammaproteobacteria > Lysobacterales > Lysobacteraceae > Xanthomonas > Xanthomonas sp. NCPPB 901. The sequence goes on from NZ_CM161511.1 coordinate 2,779,907, forward strand.
CAACTTGCCCGCGGCGGCGGCCTTGGCGAACACGCGCATGCCCATGCCCACCGCGCGGTAGCCCAGCGCGAACGGCGCCAGCGCCTGCGCGTCCACCCGCTTGGCGCCGAGCGGATAGTTGGAGTAGCCGCTGTAGTCGATGCCGAAGGTCGACCAGCCGATGCCGTCGTGGCCCAGCGCCGGATACAGGTAGCGCGCGTACTCGGGGCGGTTGCCGGTCTCGGCGACGAACAGCGCGTTGTCCGCTCGCGCGTAGCGCTGCAGCACCGTGGTGTACAGCGGGTACTCGGGCATGTAGATGTCCGGCGCCAGCAGGTCGATGTGCGGCGCCGCCGCCTTCCAGACGTCCAGCACGTTGTCGGTGGGGCCGCCGCTGGCGTACTGCCCCGGCTGGCCGGGATTGAACGGGCCGCGCAGCGCCGCGTTGACGTAGATCGGCAAGGGATACGCGGCCTTGCCGGCCTCGGCGAGGCGGTCGATGAAGCGCGCGATGTGCCAGGCGTGGAAGATCTCGTCGGCATCGGCGCCGAACACCTGCGCCCAGCTGCCCGGCGGCTTGCCGAGCCGCTGCAGCAGGGCCGGCGGCACCGGGCCGTCGAACACGCGCTGCGCCATCGGCGAGAAGTCGCGCACGCTGCCGTAGGTGCCCGGTTCGTTCTCCGCCTGCACCAGGATCACGGTGCGCTGCGGGTCGGTCTGGCGCAGATGCCGCATCAGCGCGACGAAGGCGGTGCGGTCGGCCTCCAGCGTGGCCGGCGCCAGCGGCGACAGTGAACCCAGGCGCCGCCCGTCGCGGGCGACCACGCGCGGAAAGCGCGCATCGTCGGTCTTGACCCAGTGCGGCGCGTAGTTGGGACCGTTGTTCTTCCAGGTGCCGAACCACAGCAGCACCAGCCGCACCCGCTGCGTGCGCGCCTGCGCCAACAGAGTGTCGACGAAGGAGAAATCGAAACGGCCTTCTTCCGACTCCACCTGCTCCCAGGCGATCGGCACCTGCACCGTGTTCGGCCCCAGCGCGCGGATCGCCGGCCACACCTGCGCCAGCGCCGCCGGATAGTTGCTGGAGTTGTTGACCTGCGCGCCCAGGATCAGGAACGGCGCGCCGTCGACCAGCAGCGCGTGGCGGCCGTCGCTGCTGACCAGGCGCGGGATCGGCGCCCCTACCGGCGCCGAGGGCGCGGCGTTAGCGGCGCCCGCGCGCGCCGGAGCCGGCGGCGCATCCGGCGCAGCCTGGCAGGCGGCCAGCAGCAGCGGCAGCAGGCACGGCAGCCGCCAGCGGCGGCGCGACGCGCGTGGCGGAGACCCGATTCCTCGCATGCGGCGCGTGCCCTGCCTCACCAGCTGTCGGTGCGGAACGGGCCCACCGGCAACTGTTCGCGGTTGACCAGGTTGGCATCCTCGGGGTTCTCGCTCCAGGCGTAGCGCAGCGCCTGCGGCTGCGGCACCTCGGCGCTGCGGACCACCACCTGGTCGCCCTCGATGCGCGCCTGCGCCGGGTGGAAACGACGATCGGCACCGGCCAGGGCGAAACCGCGCAGCGTATCGCCGCCGCCGCGGACCGCCAGATTGCTGCCCATCATGTCGAACACCACCCGCGCCTGGCCGTCGGCGAACGTGGCACGCGCGAACACCGGCGCGCTGTAGACCAGCGTGTCGCCATAGGCCACGTGCCGCGCGACCAGCGCCAGGCGATGCCCCACGTCCTGCTTGTTGGTCGGATGGATGTTGTCCGGCATGCCGATGTCGATGGTCACCGCCTGCCCGGTCGCCGGCAGCGCCAGCGTCCTGGTCTGCGATTCGCGCAACTGCGCCCACGGGCTGAGGTCGCCCTGGTCGTTGCCGGCCTTCCAGTTGGCCAGTTGCACCCACAGGAACGGCAGTTGCGGCTGTCCACGCTCCTGCCGCCAGCGCCCGATCAACGAGGCGAACTGCTCGCGGTAGCGCAGCGCGCCGTATGGGTAGGCGTTGCTCTCGCCCTGGTACCAGATCACGCCCTTGACCGGGAACGACTGCAAGGGATGGATCATCGCGTTGTACAGCAGCGTCGGGACCTGGTTCTTGTCGTCGTTGGCGGCCAGCGTGACCTTGCCCGGGCGGAACCGCCAGTCGCCGGCCAGCGCGCGCGGCTGGCCACCGTCGGGCTGCACGAAGAACGCTGCCGCATCGCCGGAAATGCCGCCGAAGCCGCCGGTATCCACGATCCGGATCGCGATGTGGTTGGCCCCGGCACGCAATGCCGACGGCGGCACGCGGTAGCGGCGCGGCTCGGTGTAGCGCCCTTCGGTCTGGCCGACTTCCACGCCGTTGACATAGGTGGTGTCGGCATCGTCGGCCGGCCCGATGCCCAGGACCGCGCCGGCCTTGGCTTCGGCCGCGCTCAAGGTGAAGCTGCTGCGGTACCAGGCGACGCCGTCCATGCCGACATAGCCGTGCTGCTCCCACAGCCCCGGCAGCGGCTGGCGGTCCCAGTCGCGGTCGTCCAGATCGGCGGCGGCCCAGCCTGCATCCGCCTCCGCTGCGGCCGGCTGCGGCCAGCGCGCCAGGCGCCGCCGGGTCTCGCCCAGGTCCTGCGCGTCCTTGGCCTGCATCTGCGCGATGCGCGTGCGCAGCTGCGCCGCGTCCACGCCGGGCGAGGCCGCGTCCATCCACGCCTCGATCGCGCTGCCGCCCCAGCTGCTGTCGATGATGCCGATCGGCACCCCGGTGTGCTGGCGCAGGTCGCGCGCGAAGAAATACGCCACCGCCGAGAACGCGCCGGCGGTGGCCGGCGTCGCCGCGACCCAATTGCCCCCCGGCAGACGCGGCTGCGGCTGCGCCGCCCAGGCCTTGGGCACCTTGAAATTGCGCAACTGCGGATCGGTCGCCGCCGCCACCTCGCGCGCGCCGTCGCGCGCCTGCGCCAGCGGCCACTCCATGTTGGACTGGCCGCTGGCCAGCCACACGTCGCCGATCAGCACGTCGCCGATGCGGCGCCGGCTGCCGTCGCCCTGCACCTCCAGCACGTACGGGCCACCGGCCGCATGCGCCGGCAACTGCAACTGCCAACGGCCGTCGGCACCGGCGACCGCGCTGGCGCTGGCCCCGTCCAGGCACGCCTGGATGCGCGCGCCGGGCGTGGCCCAGCCCCACAGCGGAATCGGCGCATCGCGCTGCAGCACCGCGCCGTCGTCGAACAGCAAGGGCAATTCCAGCGCGGCCGCGGCCGGCCAGGACGCACTCGCCAGGGCCAGCAGGGCCAGGCGGCGAACGGTGGGGAACAAGGGAACGGCCATGAGCGGATCCTGCGTCGGGGGAAGGGCCGGTACGCGGTCCGCCTGCCTCGCCGCAAGCGGACCGGGTGCCGGACGCGGCGTGGCGCCTACCAGTTGGCGCGCAACACCAGCGAGTAGCGGCGGTCGTTGACGAACCAGCTGCGCGTGTACAGGCGCGGGTCGACTTCGCCGTCGCTGTAGGAGGTCGGCCCCATCAGCACCTTGGTCACCGAATTGGTGAGGTTGTTGGCCTGGATGCCCAACTGCAGGTGCGGCGTGAACCGGTAGAACACCGAGCCGTCGAGCTGGCCGTAGTCGTCCGACCAGGTCGGCAGCTTGGTCGCCACGTCGCTGGCGGTGAGCAGGTAGCGCGAGCGCCAGTTGTAGGCCAGGCGCACCGACAGCGGCCCCTTCTCGTAGATGCCGGCGAGGTTGTAGCTGCGCCGCGACAGGCCTTCCAGCGGCAACGCCACGCCGGTCACGGTGGTCTTGGTGTACGGATCGGTGGCCGTGTTCACGCCGCCGCTGCTGTCGACGAAGGTGAAGTTGGCATTGACGCCCAAGCCGCTCATCCAGCCCGGCAGCGAATCGAAGAACTGGGTGTAGCCGTACTCGAAGCCGCGGATGCGGCCCTTGTCCATGTTGTACGGGCGCGTGACCAGGAAATCCTGGCCGCCGTAGTTCTCGGTGACGGTCTGGTTGGAGAAGTAGTCCTTGACGCTCTTGTAGAACAGCGTCAGGTACATCATGTCGCTGCTGTCGAAGTACCACTCCAGCGCGGCATCGTACTGGTCGGCCTTCATCGGCTTGAGGTTGGGGTTGCCGGCGGTGCCGGTCCATTCCTTCGGCGTGCCGTCGTCGTTGAGGGTCGTGGCCAGCAGCAGGTAGGGCTGCAACTGGGTGTAGTCGGGCCGCGCCATCGCCTTGGAGGCGGCCAGGCGCAGCTGCAGCGCATCGGAGAACTTGAAGCGCACATTGAGGCTCGGCAGCACGTCGGTGTAGCGGCCACGCGCGTTGTTCGGGAAGTACTGCCCGTTGTACTGGGCCTTGAGCGCGTCCGGGGCCGAGGTGGCGGACAGATCGGGATACTGGCCGTAGCCGGCCGCCTCGGTCCTGGTCTGCACCACGCGCACGCCGATGTTGCCGTCCACCGGCACGCCCAGCGCCTCGTCGTTGCCGAAGTACATCACCATGTACGCGGCCTGGGTGCGCTCGAACTGGCGGTTGGTGTCCTGCAACTGGTACTGGTCCGGTGCCCAGCCATAACCGCGCAGCGCGACGATCTGCTCGATCAGCGCCGAGGTGCCGGCGTAGTCCTTGACCGCGCTGTTGCGCGGGAAGACCAGTTGCGTCGGCACGTTCACCTTGCCGCGGAACAGGTTCGAGTAGCTGTACAGCGACGACGAAGCGGTCATGAAGCTGGCCAGGTCGGCCAGGCCGGTGCTGGTCCCGGGGATGGTGGCCCAGTTGTCGCTGATCACGCCCCAGTTGTAGCCGGAGTTCTTGTTGGTCTGGGTGCGGTCGGTGGCGCGGATGCCGGCGCGGAAGGTGCGCAGCCACGGGTTGTCGTCGTAGCTGTATTCCAGGTCGAAGCGCGTGGCCAGCTCGCGGCCGCGATTCTTCGCCAGGTGGTCCATCGCCGCGCTCCAGAAGTAGTTGGCGGGGTCGGTGGTGTAGCCGGGGTCGGCCAGGGTCACGGCCGGGTAACGGCCGCCAAGATCCACGTTCAGGCCAGGCAGGTAGATCGAACTGAACAGGGTGAAATCCAGCACGTCGCTCTGCGAGCGCACCAACTGCATGTCGCCGCGCACGGTCAGCCGGTCGGTCAGGCGATGGGTGAAGCCGCCGGACAGGTCGGACGTGGTGGCGCTCTGCTGGGCGTAGCGGTTGTCGGTGTAGAAGCGCACGCCGTCGTTGCCGGTGACGTTGCCGCGCCAGGAGGTGGACACCGGCGAGCCGCTGACGAAGCGGCCTTCACTGTCGTAGGTGAAGGTGGTGCCCGGCGCCGGCACGATGGCGTTGGTGTCGTCGTTGAAGAACGCGGCGCGGTCGCGCCAGTTCATGTCGTAGGACGAACGCAGGTACTGCACATAGAGGTCGGTGGCATCGCTGGGGCGCCACTGGAACGCCGCCGCCACGCCCTTGCGCTTGCGCTCGAAATCCATCTGCCGCCAGTTCACCCCGCCCGGTACGTAGACCTTGTCGAACGTGGTGCCGGCCAGCAGCGCAGGATCGGTGCGGCGCACGAACGGCTCGACCTGGATGCCGTCGCTGCGTGTGGCCAGCTCGGAGTTCGCGACATCGAGCATGAGCCCCATCTCGCCCAGCCCGGTGTTCCAGCGATCGCTGAACAGGAACGAGCCCGAGGGCTTGTAGGTCTTGCTCAGATCGCCGTAGTTGGCGTCGGCGGTGAAACCGATCACCCGGCCGGGCTGGTCGAACGGCATGCGCGTGCGCAGGTTGACCGTGCCGCCGAGGCCGCCTTCGATGATCTCGGCCGACGGGTTCTTGTACACGTCCACGCCGGCCATCAGTTCGGCCGGCACGTCCTCGAAACTGAGCCCGCGCCCGCTGGCGGCGCTGAAGCTGTCGCGGCCGTTGAGTTCGCCGCGCACCTGGGTCATGCCGCGGATCATCACCCCGCTGCCTTCGGCCGAGAAGTGGTCCGGATCGTTGCGCGCCATGAAGTGGTCGATGGTCACGCCACTGACCCGCTGCAGGGTCTCGGTGACGCTGCGGTCCGGCAGCGCGCCGATGTCCTCGGCACTGACCGAATCGACGATCTGCTCGGCATCGTGCTTGATCGACTGCGACTTGATCAGGCTGCCGCGCACGCCCTGGACCTGGACCGCGTCGAGCTGGGTCACGGGGTCGTCTTTCTGCCGGGCGGCAGGCGATGCGGCCGCGGGCGCCGCCTCCTGTGCCGACGCCTGCGCGCCGAGCAGCAGGCCGATGCTCAACGCGATGAGGGAGCGCGGCAAAACGCGGGGACGGCGTGACGCTGCGGTCGGCCAGGCCGGACCACGGGGATGCTGCGATGCCATGCTGTTTTCCCTCCCAGGAACATGCACACGGACACGGGCGACGGTCGCCAACGGCGCCGTCCTGCGAGTTGTGACGGCCTCGGTCTCAGCCGCCGCCGTATCGGACTGCGCCGCTGCGCAGATCGGCAGGCCGGTCGCTATCGCGATCGGCCGAGACTAGAAATGCGGTTTGCGTGAAGCAAATGAAAGTTTCACGCCGAGCTATGCGATTCCAGACTAGCGGGATGCGTACCACAGCATGGTGACGGCAGCGGATTCGGCATGAGCGCGTGCGTCTGCAGCGTCTGCGGCAACCTCGCTCAGAGACTCCCCGCGCGCTCGGGGTACAGCCGCTTGGCCGCGTTGCGCAAGGCCAGCAACACGCGTTCGGCCCCCGGCGGCAACAGATAGTCGCGGCGGCGCACGATGCCGAACGATTCCATGCGCACGCCCAGCGCGATCGGCAGCACCGTCAGCAGCTTGGCCTGCACGTACGGCGCCACCGCCTCGGCCGGCAGCGCGGCCAGCAGGTCGCTGCCGCGCAGCAGGCTGGTCATCACCGGCAGCGACGAGGTCTCGATGACGTTCTGCGGCGCCGGCACCGCGTGCTCCAGGAACATCGCGTCCAGGCGCGCGCGCAGCACACTGTCGGCCGGCGGCAGCACCCAGCCGTAGCGGGCCAGGTCGGCATGGCGCAGATCGGCGCGGGTGGACAGCGGATGACCGGCGCGGGCGATCACCGAGTGCGGCTCGTCGGCCAGCGGCTCGAACTCCAGCGCCTCGGCGCCGTAGGGGCCGAGGATGCGCCCGATCACGATATCGAGCTGGCCGTCGAGCAGCTTGCCCACCAGCGGCCGGCTGTAGTCCATCTCCACCCGCACCAGGATGCCGGGAAACTCGCGCTTGACCTCGGCGATCGCCTGCGGCACCAGGTTGGTGCCCGGATTGACCACGGTGCCGATCGAGACCTGGCCCATGCGCCCTTCGCACAGCGCGGCGATCTCCTCCTGGGCGCGGCCGATTTCGGACATCGCCGCGCGTGCGCGGCGGATCAGCACCTGCCCGTACCAGGTCGGCTCGACCCCGCGCGCGTGGCGTTCGAACAGCTTCACCCCCAGCAGGTCCTCCATTTCCGCCAGCAGCTTGGACGCCGCCGGCTGGGTCATGCTGGCCGCCTCGGCCGCGCGCAGCACCGAGCGATGCTCGTGCAACTGCAGCAGCAACAACAGGTGCCGGGTCTTCAGGCGCGCGGCGTTGAACCAGGGGTTGGCGGAAGCATTCATCGTGAGCAGGCGTCCTGAGGGCGGCGCCGCCTATTCGGCGGCGGAATAGAATATGCCTAAAATTTCATTTGCAGAGCATAGCTCACGCGCGCAGGCTAACCGCCCATCGCGCCCCCCGCTGGCGTCGCCGCCGTCGGGCACCGCCCGTCGGCAGCGAAGGCAGCCGGGTTGGCGCCAGCGCGCCGACGCACGGGCGCGGACCGCGGCCGCCGCCGTCCGGTCCCGCCGCTGCGCCGCGCTGGCCGGGCGCCTCCGTCACTGCCGCTTCCCCAGGTACTCCGATGTCCGCCGCCTCCCCGTTTCGACTCCCGCTGATCGCGATCCTGCGCGGTCTCACCCCCGAGGACGCGCTGGCGCACGTCGGGGCGCTGGCCGATGCCGGCTACGACGCGATCGAGATCCCGCTCAACTCGCCGCGCTGGGCCGACAGCATCGGCCCGGCCGCGCAGGCGTTCGGGCAGCACTGCTGGATCGGCGGCGGCACCGTGCTGCAGATTGGCGAGGTCGACGCCCTGGCCGACCTCGGCGCGCGCTTCATCGTCACCCCCAACACGCGCCCGCCGGTGATCCGCCACGCGGTGGCGCGCGGCCTGCAGGTGGTGGCCGGCTTCGCCACCGCCACCGAGGCGTTCGACGCGCTGGATGCCGGCGCGCAGATGCTCAAGCTGTTCCCCGCGGCGACCTACGGCCCCGGCCACGTGCGCGCCCTGCGCGCAGTGCTGCCGGCGCAGGTGCCGCTGTTCGTGGTCGGCGGCGTCAACACCGAGACCCTGCACGACTACCTGGGCGCCGGCGCGATCGGCGCCGGCATCGGCGGCGAGCTGTACCGCCCCGGCCAGTCGCTCGCACAGACCCAGGCGCACGCCGCCGCCTTCCGCCACGCCTATCTGGACCGCGCATGAAGATCGTCCGTCTCACCACCTACCACGCCGCGCCGCGCTGGCTGTTCCTGAAGATCGAGACCGACGAAGGCATCACCGGCTGGGGCGAGCCGGTCATCGAAGGCCGCGCGCGCAGCGTCGAGGCCGCGGTGCGCGAACTCGGCGACAGCCTGATCGGCAAGGACCCGGCGCGGATCAACGACATCTGGCAGATGCTCTACCGCGGCGGCTTCTACCGCGGTGGCCCGATCCTGATGAGCGCCATCGCCGGCATCGACCAGGCGCTGTGGGACATCAAGGGCAAGGCGCTGGGCGTGCCGGTGTACGAACTGCTCGGCGGGCGCGTGCGCGACCGCATGAAGACCTACCGCTGGGTCGGCGGCGATCGCCCGGCGGCGACCATCGCGCAGATCCAGGACTACCGCGACCTCGGCTTCGACACCTTCAAGTTCAACGGCACCGAGGAAATGAAGCTGATCGACGGCCCGCGCGCGGTCGATGCGGCGGTGGCCAAGGTGGCGCAGATCCGCGAGGCGTTCGGCACCGCCATCGACTTCGGCATCGACTTCCACGGCCGCGTCGCCGCGCCGATGGCGCGCGTGCTGCTGCGCGAACTGGAACCGTTCAAGCCGCTGTTCGTCGAGGAGCCGGTGCTGCCCGAGCAGGCCGAGTACTACCCGCGGCTGGCCGCGTCCACGCCGATCCCGCTGGCCGCCGGCGAACGCATGTTCTCGCGCTTCGACTTCAAGCCGGTGCTGCAGGCCGGCGGCCTGTCGCTGCTGCAGCCGGACCTCTCGCACGCCGGCGGCATTACCGAATGCCTGAAGATCGCCAGCATGGCCGAGGCCTACGAGGTCGGCCTGGCGCCGCACTGCCCGCTCGGCCCGGTGGCGCTGGCCGCCTGCCTGCAGGTGGACTTCGTCTCGCACAACGCGGTGCTGCAGGAACAGAGCATCGGCATCCACTACAACGAAGGCGCCGACCTGCTCGACTACGTGCTCAACAAGGACGACTTCGCCTGCGACAATGGCGGCAGCATCGCCGCATTGCCCAAACCGGGCCTCGGCGTGGAAATCGACGAGGAGCGCCTGCGCCATGCCAACGCCAACCCACCCGACTGGCACAACCCCATCTGGCGTCACGCCGACGGCAGCATCGCCGAGTGGTGAGCCGATGACCGCCGCGTCCCCCGCCCGCCACACCGCCACCCTGGCGGTGGACAGCCGCTGCGCGCATGGCGAGGGCATGCTGTGGTGCGAACGTCGCGGCGTGCTGTTCTGGGTCGATATCAGCGGCCGCCGCCTGTGGCGCCACGATCCGTCCAGCAACGTCAGCCGGCATTGGGACCTGCCCGACCGCCCCGGCTGCCTGGGCCTGTTCGACGACGGCCGCCTGCTGCTGGCGCTGGCCAAGGGCGTGTACGCCGCCGATCCGGATGCCGCCGCCGACGCCGACAGCGCGCTGCCGCTGCAACACCTGGCGGACGTGGAGCCGGAGCGCGACGACACCCGCAGCAACGACGGCCGCGCCGACCGCCACGGCAACTTCGTGTTCGGCACCATGAGCGAGCGCGCCGACCAGGCACCGGTCGGCAGCTTCTACCAGTGGTCGGCGCGCCACGGCCTGCGCCGCCTGCCGCTGCCGGGCGTGGCCATCCCCAACGCGATCTGCTTCAGCGCCGACGGCCGCACCCTGTACTACTGCGATTCGGTGCAGCCGCGCATCCTGTGCTGCGACTACGACCCGGACACCGCGCACACCGCCAACAGCCGCGTGTTCGCCGAGCTGGACCACCCCGGCGCCGAGCCGGACGGCGCCATCGTCGACGCCGAAGGCCACCTGTGGAACGCGCAATGGCGCGCCTGGCAGGTGGTGCGCTACCGCCCCGACGGCAGCGTCGAGCGCCGCGTCGCTCTGCCGGTCAAGCACCCCACCTGTCCCACCCTCGGCGGCGCCGACGGCGGCACCCTGTACCTGAGCACCTCGCGGCAGGATCACAGCGAGGACGAATTGGCACGCACGCCGCAGGCCGGCGGCGTGTACGTCGCCGCGGTCGGCATCGCCGGCCTGCCCGAAGGACGCATCGCCAGCGCATGATCGTCGTCGATTGGGGCACCAGCAGCCTGCGCGGCTATCGGCTCGACGCCGATGGCGGCATCCTCGAACAACGTCGCAGCGACCAGGGCATCGCCGCCTGCCAGGGCCGTTTCGCCGCGACCCTGGCCGCGCTGATCGACGGCTGGGACGGCGACGTCGTCCTGTGCGGGATGATCGGCAGCCGCAACGGCTGGATCGAACTGCCGTACGCGCCCTGCCCGGCCGACGCCGCCGCGCTGGCCGCGGCGATGCAGCCGCTGCAGGATCCGGCCCTGCCCGGCCGCACGCTGTGGTTCGTGCCCGGCGTGGCCAGCGCCGCCGCTGCCGTGCCGGACGTGATGCGCGGCGAGGAGACCCAGCTGATCGGCCTGCTCGCAGAGCTGGCAGCGCAATCGCCGGGCGCCGACGTCCACCACGTCTGCCTGCCCGGCACCCACAGCAAGTGGGTGACGCTGCAGGACGGGCGCATCGCCTCGCTGGCGACGATGATGACCGGCGAACTGTACGCGCTGCTGCGCACGCACAGCCTGCTGGCGCGGCTGATGGACGCCGACGACGGCGCCTTCGATGCGGCCGCGTTCGATGCCGGCGTACAACGCAGCGGCGACCCCGGCGGGCTGCTGCACCATCTGTTCGGCGTGCGCAGCCTGGGCCTGTTCGAACGCCTGAGCGCCGCGGCGGCGCCGTCCTACCTGTCCGGCCTGCTGATCGGCCACGAACTGCGCGCGCACGCCGCCTTGCCGCCGGTGGTGCACCTGGTTGGCGGCAGCGGCCTGCTGGCGCGCTACGCGCATGCGCTGGCCGCGCTCGGCAGCAGCGTGCGCACCCACCCGGAGGACCTGGCCGCGCGCGGCCTGTACCGGCTGGCGCAGCAGCACGGCGGCCTCGCCGGCTGAGCCGCGCGCGCCGGCCAAGGCCCGCGCGGCCGCCGCTTTGCATTAGAATCTCCGGGTTAATCGCCGGATCGAGCCATGCCTTTCGTCGTCACCGAAAACTGCATCAAGTGCAAATACACCGACTGCGTGGAAGTGTGCCCCGTGGATTGCTTCCACGCCGGCCCGAACTTCCTGGTGATCGATCCGGACGAGTGCATCGACTGCACCCTGTGCGAACCGGAATGCCCGGCCAACGCCATCTATCCCGAAGACGACGTGCCGGCCGGCCAGGAAGGCTTCGTCGCGCTCAATGCGGAACTGGCCAAGGCCTGGCCGGTGCTGACCACGCGCCAGGAACCGCTGCCCGACGCCGCCGAGTGGGACGGCAAGCCGAACAAGCTGCCGCTGCTGCAGAAGTAACCGCGCGACGGCCGCAGGCGCGGCTTCGGCCGCGACGGATGTCCCGGGGACACGCGGTCGCGGCTGAAGCCGCTCCTACAAAAGACGAAACGGGCGCCCCAGGGCGCCCGTTTCGCGTTTTGAGCGCGGAAAGCCGGGCTCCGATCCATAAACCACTATGGGATTCGGCCTTGGCCGCCAACGCCACCGACGCTTCACCGCTAGCAGGCCGCGCAATCAACCGCCAAGACGTACACCGGCATCCACCGCCATGACGCGGTCGCAGGAGCGGCTTCAGCCGCGACCGAGATGCCCAAGCGAAACGTTGGCGGCCGAAGCCGCATCTTGGCCAAACGAAACGGGCGCCCAAGGCGCCCGTTTCGCATTCGGAACCGCATTGCGTCCGGCGCACGCGCCGGACCGCAACCGGATCAGTGGCCCAGCTTGGCCTTCAGCGCCGCGATCAGCTTGACCGGCGCCTCGCCGTTGGCCGGCAGGCCGCGCGGGTCCACCGCCGAGACGTACACGCCGGCATCCACCGCCACCACGCGCACCAGGAAGTTGCTGCCCTCGTAGGCCACGTCGTAGGAGCCCAGCAGCTGCGCGCGGCTGGCGATGGTCACGCCGGGAATGGCCCCCAGCGCGTCGCCGACCTGGCCGAACACCTGCTCGCGCGCACCCGGCACCACGAAGCCGCTGTTCGACGCCGCCGGCGCCTGGCCGGCCGGAGCCGCGGGACGCTGCGTGGAGGCCAGCGCCGGCACCTTCATCGCCGCCGAGGTGTCGGGCGTGGTCAGATCCGGCGGCACTTCCAGCGGGCGCATCTCGGGCGCCAGCGCGTAGTCGCCGCGCGGCTTGCCCTTGTGGAACCAGCTGCAACCGCTGGTGGCCGCGACCATGGTGGTCGCCAGCACGGCGGCCGACAGCACGCGGACGTAGGGAACGGAAGCACGCATCAATCAATCTCCTGGGGTCAGGCCGCGAGCGTTTCGCGGCTGGATAGGTCTTCCAACGCGACAGCGTCGGCGGCAAGTCGGTCGGCCGTGGCGTGGTGCGCCGCGGACAGCGGCAGCAGCGGCAGCCGCAGGCCCTGGCCGATCCCGGCACGCTGCAGCAGCGCCTTGACCGGGATTGGGTTGGATTCGATGCCGCAGAACGCATGGAACGGCTGCAGCCGCGCGTCCCAGGCCTGCGCCGGCTCGGCCTGGCGCGCGCGCGCCAGGTCGCACAGGCGCCGGTAGGCGCGCGGCAAGGCATTGGAGGCCACCGAGATCAGCCCGTCGAAGCCGGCCAGCATCGCCTGCGCGGCGCTGCCGTCGTCGCCGCTGAGCACGGCGAAGCGGTCGCTGCGCAATGCGGCCAGCGCGGCGATGCGCTGCGGGTCGCTGCTGGCGTCCTTGATGCCGACGATGTTCGCGTGCTGCGCCAGCTGCGCCACGGTCTCCGGCAGCAGGTCGCAGCCGGTGCGGCCGGGCACGTTGTACAGCACCACCGGCAGGCCGCCCTGCTCGGCGACCTGCGTGTAATGCGCGATCAAGCCGGCCTGGGTCGGGCGCACGTACGGCGGGGTCACCACCAGCGCGTACTGCGCGCCGTTGGCGGCGGCGCGGCGGGTCAGCGCCACGGTCTTGGCGGTGCCGGACAGGCCGGTGCCGGCCAGCACCGGCACGCGCCCGCCGATCGCCTGCACCGCCTCGCGCAGGATGCGGTCGTATTCGGCGTCCAGCAGCGTGGCCGCCTCGCCGGTCGAGCCGGCTACCACCAGCCCCTGCACGCCGCCGTCGAGCTGGCGTTTGAGCAGCCGCTGCCAGGCGTCGAGGTCGAGGTCGCCATTGCCCTGGAAGGGCGTGGCCAGGGCGGTGATGATGCCGGAGAGGGACAAGATGCCGGGTGCTCGCTGGGAGATGAGGGCCACGCAGGGCGCGCGGACGGTTCGACCCCGCACGCGAGGCAGGGTCGCCCCGCATGTTACTTGCGGCCCGAAAGCGCGGGCAAGTATGCTGCACACCATGCCGGGCAACCGCCCGGATGCCGTTCAGCCTTACGCAATGCCGGAAGCCCCTTTGACCGACACCACGCCCCGGCCCGCGCCGACCGAAAACCACCTCCTGATCAACGCCTACACGACGCATCCGGAGTCGCCGCTGTTGCCGGTGACGCGTCGCATCGCCGACAGCGGCTGCAATCTGGTCGATGCGCGCCTTGCCACCGTCGGCCGCGACGTGTCGGTGACCGCGCTGGCGACCGGCTCGTGGGACTCGGTGGCCAAGCTGGAAGCCATGCTGACCCGCCTCGACCGCGAGGAAGGCATGAAGCTGGTGTGGTACCGCACCGGCGCCAAGCAGGCGCAGTCCAACCTGCTGCCGTATATCGTCGAAGTCATCGCCGCCGACAAACCGGGCATCCTGTTCCAGTTGGCCGACTTCTTCGACCGCCAGGGCATCACCATCGAGAACCTGCAGAGCACGCGCTACCGCGCCATGCAGACCGGCGCGGAGATGTTCTCGGCGCAGGTGACGATCGGCGTGCCCGCGAACATGCACATCGCCGCATTGCGCGACGACTTCCTCGAGTTCTGCGACCACCTCAACCTGGACGCGATCATGGACCCGATGAAGTTCTGAGCCGCGCTGGACACCGACGCAATCGAACGCAGATGATGGCGATGCACGCGGAGGACACCCGATGAAGGACGGCGACACCCTGGAGCGCAGCACGCTGGCCTTGCCGCTGGCGCTGTCCGGCGGCGCCAGCGCCACGCTCGGCGATTACGCCGGCCGCTGGCTGGTGCTGTATTTCTACCCGAAGGACAGCACGCCCGGCTGCACCACCGAAGGCATCGAATTCAATGCGCTGCTGCCGCAGTTCGAGCAGGCCGGCGCGACCGTGCTCGGCGTGTCGCGCGACTCGGTGAAGTCGCACGACAACTTCTGCGCCAAGCAGGGTTTCCGCTTCGCCTTGGTCAGCGACGCCGACGAAGCGCTGTGCCGCGCCTTCGACGTGATCAAGGAAAAGAACATGTACGGCCGCCAGGTGCTGGGCATCGAGCGCAGCACCTTCCTGATCTCGCCGACCGGCCAACTGGTCCGCAGCTGGCGCAAGGTCAAGGTCCCCGGCCACGCCCAGGCCGTGCTCGACGCGCTGCAGGCCGCCGCCCAGCAGTGACCACTGCCGTTTCCCGTACCCCGCATCGCCCTGCCCCGCAGGCAGCGATGGTTCGTCCCTGCTCCTCTTCCAGGAATCCACGATGACCCGAGGCAAGCGCATCTACGTGCTGGATACCAACGTGCTGATGCACGATCCGACCGCGCTGTTCAAGTTCGAGGAACACGACGTGTTCCTGCCGATGCAGGTGATCGAGGAGCTGGACAATGCCAAGAAGGGCATGTCCGAGGTCAGCCGCAACGCGCGCCAGGTCAGCCGTTTCCTCAACGAGCTGATCGAGGGCGCCGGCGCCGAGCAGATCGAATCCGGCATTCCGCTCAGCCACCCGCAGGGCATCCAGCTCAAGAGCACCGGCAGCATCGGCCGGCTGTACTTCCAGGTGCGTCCGGTCGAGCCGGGGCGCAGCTTCGGCAGCGTCGCCCCGGACAACAAGATCCTGGCCGCGGTGCTGGCGCTGCGCGAGGAGCACCCGGAGGTTCCGGTGATCCTGGTGTCCAAGGACATCAACCTGCGGATCAAGGCCGCGATCAGCGGCCTGGTCGCCGAGGACTACGAGAACGACCGCGCGCTCGACGATTTCAGCCTGCTGTACACCGGCGCGATCGAACTGCCGGAGGATTTCTGGCAGAAGCACAACCAGGACCTGCGCAGCTGGAGCGACAAGGGCCGTACCTGCTACGAGATCGCCCTGGCCGCAGACGAGGACTGGTATCCGAACCAGTACCTGTACCTGCCCGGCGAGGACGAAGTGGAACTGCGCGTGGTCAAGGTCAACGCCGAGCGCAAGGCGACCCTGGCGCTGGTCGACGACTTCCGCAGCGGCCAGCACGCGGTGTGGGGCATCGCCGCACGCAACCGCGAACAGAACTTCGCGCTCAACGCGCTGATGGACCCGGAAATCGACTTCGTCACCCTGCTCGGCACCGCCGGCACCGGCAAGACCCTGCTGGCGCTGGCCGCCGGCCTGGCGCAGACCATGGACCAGCAGCGCTACCGCGAGATCATCATGACCCGCGCCACGGTCAGCGTCGGCGAGGACATCGGCTTCCTGCCCGGCACCGAGGAAGAGAAGATGACGCCGTGGATGGGCGCGCTCACCGACAACCTGGAAGTGCTCACCCACACCCAGGAAGGCGGCACCTGGGGCCGCCAGGCCACCAACGACCTGCTCGCCAGCCGCATCAAGATCCGCTCGATGAACTTCATGCGCGGGCGCACCTTCCTGTCGCGCTACCTGATCCTGGACGAAGCGCAGAACCTGACCCCGAAGCAGATGAAGACGCTGATCACCCGTGCCGGCCCCGGCACCAAGATCGTGTGCCTGGGCAACGTCGAACAGATCGACACGCCGTACCTGACCGAGACCACCTCCGGCCTGACCTACGCGGCGGACCGCTTCAAGGCCTGGCCGCACAGCGCGCACATCACCCTGCGCCGCGGCGAGCGCTCGCGCCTGGCCGACTACGCCTCGGAGGTCCTGTGACCGCGGCCGGCGCGCGCCTGGCCGGGGCGGCGCTGGCGATGGCGTTGCTCGGCGCCTGCGCCACCGCGCGCGGGCCGGCCACCGTGCCGACCGCGGTCAAGGCCGGGCAGTCGTGGATCGTCACCCGCAACAGCACCGCCGCGCAGGTACTGGACACCTGCGCGCGCGACAGCCCGGCGCACCACGACGGCGACGTCAGCGGCTACTGGATCCCGACCCCGGAACAGATCGCCGCGCTGGAGGCGCACCTGGCGCAACTGCAGCCGCAGATCGCCGACCCCAGCGCGTCCGATCGCCAGTACGTCGGCATCCTGTACCGCGGCAAGCAGGCGATCTACGTCAACGCCTTCGCGCCGGACGACAGCAGCGCGCGCGACCCCGCGGTCGACGCGGTCCGCGCCTGCGGCGGCGGCAGCCGCTTCTGGGGCGCGGTCTACGACCCGGCCAGCGCCCGCTTCTCCGAGATCGCGGTCAACGGCGCACGCTGAGATGGCCGCAGGCAGGCGCCCACGACGGCACGCCGATGCCGCCGCACACCGCGGCGGCCGCGCCGCGGCCGCACTGCGCACGGCATGAACCTGGAACTGCCACGCTGGGCCTGGGCCTTCGCCGGCGCGCTGGCCGCGGTCGCCGGCATGGTCAACGTGGTCGGCTATCTCGGCTTCGAGCACCAGGCGGTCACCCATCTCACCGGCACCACCACCCTGCTCGGCGCGGCCCTGGCCGACGGCGACGCGCGCGCCATCGCGCAACTGGCCGGCGTGGTCCTGGCCTTCCTCGGCGGGTCGATGCTCGGCGGCTTCATCGTGCAGGACAGCCGCCTGCGCCTGGGCCGCCGCTACGGCGTGGCGCTGGCGCTGGAAGCCTTGCTGCTGCTGGCGGCGATGCAGGCGTTCAAGCAGCAGCAACTGGCCGGCGCCGTGCTCGCCGCGATCGCCTGCGGCCTGCAAAACGCCACCACCACCGTCTACAGCGGCGCGGTGGTGCGCACCACCCACCTGACCGGCATGTTCACCGACCTGGGCATCGGCCTGGGCCAGGCGCTGCACGGCCTGCCGCTGCCGCGCCGGCGCATCCGCCTGAGCCTGCTGATCATCGGCGGTTTTCTGTGCGGCGGCGTGCTCGGCGCGTGGGCCTACCGACAGGTCGGCTTCGACGCCCTGCTGGGACCGGCCCTGCTGACCGGCACGGTCGGCACCCTGTACGCGCTGCAGGCGCACTACCGCAACCGCGAACGCTGAAGGCGGGCCCGCGCAAGGCGGCGCCCGGCGCGGTGCGGATTACCGATGCGCCACCGGGCAGGCCTGCGCCGCACACGTTCCAGGCGCATGACGCGGTATCGGCGCCGGCGCAAGCGGCACTCGAGCCGGGGACGTGGCCGCCGCCCGCCACGCGCGCTGGCACCCTACCGCGCGACGCCTGCCAGCGATGACCGGCACCGCGCGCCGGCGAGTGCATAACCCGCGCCAGCCCTGCACAATCGGCGCATGAGCGAACCCACCGTCGTCTCCGCGCTGAGCATCGCCGGCACCGATTCCGGCGGCGGTGCCGGCATCCAGGCCGATCTGAAGACCTTCGCCGCGCACCGCGTCCATGGGCTGTCGGCGGTGGCCGCGCTGACCGCGCAGCACACCCGCGGCGTCACCGCGGTGCACGTGCCGCCGCTGCCGTTCCTGCGCGCGCAGATCGACGCCTGCTTCGCCGACTTCGACATCGGCGCGGTCAAGCTCGGCATGCTCGCCAACGCCGAGGTGATCCACCTGGTCGCCGATGCACTGGAAGAGTACCGCCCGCCATGGGTGGTGCTGGACCCGGTGATGGTGGCCACCAGCGGCGCCACGCTGCTGCAGGACGACGCCCTGGACGCGCTGCGCAGCCGCCTGTTGCCGCTGGCGACGCTGGTGACGCCGAACGTGCCGGAAGCGCAACTGCTGCTCGGCCGCCCGATCGACACCGCCGACGACGCCGAGCACGCCACCGCGGCGCTGCTCGAGGCCGGCGCGCAGGCGGTGCTGCTGAAGGGCGGCCATTTGCGGGAAGGCCAGCGGGTGATCGACCGCTACGACGATGGCGTCAGCCGCAGCGAGTTCAGCCATGCGCGACTGGCGTTGGACGCGCACGGCACCGGCTGCACCCTGGCCGCGGCGATCGCCGCACAGCTGTGCCAGGGCCTGGCCTTGCCGGCCGCCTGCGAAGCGGCGATCGACTACGTGGCGCGCGCCTTGCGCGGCAGCTACCGGCCCGGCCGCGGCGACGTGGCGGTGCTGGACCATTTCGGCGCGGCGCGCGGCCCATGAGCGCGGCCCCCATCAGCGCGACGGCGATCGCCGAGCACGCCCTGCCCGTCGCCGCGACCGACGGCCATCGCTGGACCTTGCTGGCGCGCGTTCCCGCCGCGCCGCGGCAGGCGCTGCTGTGGCTGCCGGCGCTGGGCGTGGCCGCGCGCCACTACCTGCCGTTCGCCGAAGCGCTGGCCGCGCACGGCGTCGCCGTGTTCCTGCACGAATGGCGCGGCAACGGCAGCAGTGCGCTGCGGCCGTCGCGGCAGTGCGACTGGGGCTATCGCGCCCTGCTGCAGCTGGATCTGCCTGCCAGCCAGGCGGCGATCGCCGCGGCCGGCATCGCGCCGCCGCTGCTCGTCGGCGGCCACAGCCTCGGCGGACAGCTCGCCTGCTGCTACGCCAGCCTACAGCCGCAGGCCTTCGCCGCGCTGTGGCTGGTCGCCAGCGGCACGCCATACTGGCGGCGTTTTCCCGCACCGCGCGGCTATCTGCTGCCGTTGGCGTACCGCCTGCTGCCGTGGCTGGCGCAGCGCCAGGGCGTACTGCACGGCCGCCGCCTGGGCTTCGGCGGCACCGAGGCGCGGGGTCTGATCGCCGACTGGGCGCGCGTGGGCCGGAGCGGCCGCTACGCCGCGGCCGGCCTGGCCACCGATCTGGAAGCGCGTCTGGCGCAACTGGCGCTGCCGGTGCGCGGCGTGGTGCTGCAGGACGATTGGCTGGCGCCGGAAAGCTCGCTGCGCGGGTTGCTGGACAAACTCGCCGCACCGGCACCGCAGATGCAGATCCGCCGCCTGGATGCCGCGCAGCTGGGCGTGGCCGCCGACCACTTCGCCTGGATGAAGCGGCCCACGGCGGTGGCCGCGGCGCTCTTGGCCGAGGGTCGGTGAATTTTTTGGGAAAGAGCATTGACGGGCCAGATCGACTCCCGCATAATTCCGCTCCTGACGACGCGCCCGTAGCTCAGTTGGATAGAGTACCTGGCTACGAACCAGGCGGTCGGGAGTTCGAATCTCTCCGGGCGCACCAGTCAGATGAAAAACGACAAGCCAGCGCTTGTCGTTTTTTTTTGCCCTGGCGCCGCGATGCGATCGCTGCCGGCAGCACGCGATGGCGCACTCGCCCTCCAATGCCATGCGGACGACACGCAGGTGTAGACGAATCGCCGCAACTCGTGAATAATCCCGCGCCTGACAACGCGCCCGTAGCTCAGTTGGATAGAGTACCTGGCTACGAACCAGGCGGTCGGGAGTTCGAATCTCTCCGGGCGCACCAGTCAGATCAAAAACGACAAGCCAGCGCTTGTCGTTTTTTTTTGCCTGCGTGCCGGCGAACGCACACGCCACGCCACGCTGCGCGGCGACCTCGTGCGCCACGCCATGGCGCTGCGGCGCAACGCGGCACGCTTCGGCGACGTGCGCACCAGCTCCCCCACTCCACCGACGGCAATGCTCAACGCTGGCCGGTCGCCTCGCGAAACAGGTCGACCAGGGTGCGGCGCACCGCCTGTCGCGCGTCCGCGCCGCGGGCGACGGCGGGATCGGCCAGCAAGGGACAGGTGCCGGCGGGCACACGCCCGCCCATCACGTCCTCGCAGCGCGCCAACCAGGTGGCCTCGCCGGCGACGGCGCGCGCGTACAGCGCCTGGGCCTTGCCGCATTGCGCCGGCATGCCATCGGTACAGCCCATGGCATAGGCAAGGTAGGCGACGTAGTCGCGCGGCCAGGGCGTGCCGGATTGCGAGGGATCGTCTGCGGCCAGCACACGTTCGGCGAGCAGTGCACAGCCCTCGCCATCGATGAACGGCGCGGCATTGTGCAGGAAGCAGGCGCGCGCGAACCGCGACACCGCCAACGCCGGCTGCGGCGCCACGCCGATCCCGTCGCGATACAGCAGGCCCAGATACTTGCAGGCATACGGCCCCAGGCCGACATCGTCGGAATCGCACACGGCGCGCAGGCGGGGTTCCGCGGCAGCGCCGTCGCGCACCGCAGGATCGAGCAGATAGCGCTTGCCGGCCTCGTAGCAACCACCCTGCTGGAGACCGGCATCGCAGGAGCGCACGTAGGCGGCCAAGGCGGCAGCGCCGTCCTTGCGCCGCTCCGCCGCGACGCCATCTTCCCAGCAGCTGTCGACATTGTTGACCGGGACGCATGCCGCAGGCCCGGCGGCGGCCGCACCCCCGGCCTGCGCCGTGCCGTACGCCGGCGCCAGCAACAGCCCGACGGCAATCAGTCCCCACAGCCTCGCTCGCATCGCTGCGCTCCTTGCCTGCAATCCCTGCTTCGATGACGCAGCGTATGCCGATCCGGGACAGGCGAACAAGCCGCAGCGGGCGACGGCATGCCGCAACCAGGCGCCGCCGCGCGGCAGGCTCAGGCCGCGATCCGACGTCCCGATGACGGCGGGGGCGCGGAGCTGCCAGCATCCAGCGCGACCAGCGGATGGCCCGCCGCCCGCCACGCATCCAGGCCACCGCGCAGCGGCAGCACGTCCTGGAACTGGTGCTGGCGCAGGCGCTTGGCCAGCACCGCGGCCGAGACCTCGTTCGGGCAGGCGCAATAGATGACGATCCTGCGGTCGCGCGGCAAGCGCTCGACGAGCGCGTCGACCTGGCGATCGTCCACTTCCAGCGCGCCGGGGATCGCATACGGCTCCAGCCCGCGATAGCCCGGGGCGCGAATGTCCAGCAGCAGCGGCGGCGTCTCGCCCTGCAGCAGCGCATGCAGTTCGTCGACGTCGATGCGCAGGGTCTCCATCGCCTGGCGCAGCGTATGCCGGCGCCAGGCGCGGTAGCCCACGTACAGCGCCAGCAGGCCGAGCAGCAGCAGCGCCGCACGCCGGCCGAGCAGGCTCAGCCAGTCCAGCAGGGACTGCACCTGGTCGGCGAAGCACAGGCCCAGCAACAATCCGCCGCCGGCCCACAGCGCCGCCCCCAGCGCGTCGTAGCGCAGGAAGGCCGCCGGCCGCGTGCGCATCGCGCCGGCCATCGGCACCGACACCATCGACAACCCGGGCACGAACTTGGCCACCGCCAGCACGCGCACGCCCCAGCGCGCATAGAAGCGCTCGGTGCGCTTCATGCAGGTATCGCGCGACAACGACAGCCGGCACAGCGACTGCAGCGTGCGCGTGCCATAGCGGCGGCCGGCGCCGAACCACAGCAGGTCGCCGACCAGGCTGGCCGCGATCGACACCGACCACGCGCCGAGCAGCGCACCCCACATCGCCGACCCGTCGAGCAGCGCATAGGTCGCACCGACCAGGATCAGCGTGGGCAGCGCCGGCACCGGCAAGCCCAGCGACAAGGCCAGCACGTTGACGAAGACCAGCCCGAGTCCGTAGCGCGCAATCAGGTCCTGCATGGCATGCCGGGCGCAGAGAAGAGGAAGGGGATGCCGCGCATTATCCTCCCGGCACCCGCGGCGCGCGTGGGTGCCACGGCATCACTGGCGGAACAGACCCATCCATCGCCGCGCGCAGCGCATGCAGCGCGACGCGGCGAAGGCACCGGCGGTGCGCAACCAAGGGACCGGCACCCCTGCAAACCGCATGGCGCCGGTACGACGCAACGCACGGCCCACCTGCGGACAAGCGGCCCGCCATGCACCGAGACGACGCTGTACGCAACCAGCCAAGGCCGCGGTGGCCGCCGTGCCGCAACGCCCTGCCGACGACCAGGCCGCCGTCGTGCCGACCGGCATCACACGCCCTCGTCCAGCCGTAGCGCCATCTGCGCCAGCCACGCCGCGAACACCCCCGGCTGGCGCATCCGCGCGCGCCACCAGGCCAGCGCCGCGCCCTCCTCGCCGCTGCGCCAGGCCAGTTGGAACACCTCGTCCGGCTTCGGCTCCTCCACCGTCTTGCGCACCAGCGCACCGCGCGCCAGCGCCGCCCGCGCATAGGGCTCGGGCAGGAAGCCGAAACCGAGCCCGGCCAGCTGCAGCCGATACTTGCTGCGCATGTCCGGCACGGTCAGCGCGTCCTGGCCGAACAGCAGCCCGACGGTGCGCGGCAGCAGCCGCCGCGCCGAATCGGCCACGGCGATCGCGCGGTGCGCGCTCAACTGGCTGCGGCTCAGCGGTTCCGGCGCCTGCGCCAGCGGGTGCCCGGGCGCGACCGCGAACACGAACGGCAGCGAGCCGAGCGGCTCGGCCACGTAGCCGCCGCCGCTGGGGCCCTCGCCAGCCGCACCGACCAGCAGATCCACCCGCCGGTCCAGCAGCGCCTCCCACGTGCCGGACAGCGATTCCTGCACCACCCGCAGCCGGGTGCAATCGGCAACCGCGTAGAACGCCGCCATGTCCTGCGCCAGGCATTCCGGCGCGAACACCGCATCCAGGCCCAGCGCGAACTCGGTCTCCCAGCCGGAGGCGACGCGGCGCACGCGCAGCTCCAGGTCGCCGGCCGCGCGCAGCAGGTGCCGGCCTTCGCGCAGCAGCTCGGCGCCCGCGGCGGTCGGTACCGCCTTCGGCCCCAGGCGCTCGAACAACTGTACGCCCAGGTCCTCCTCGAGCTTGGCGACCGTGTAGGAAATGGTCGAGGGCACCTTGTGCAAGGCCTTGCCGGCGGCCGAGAACGAGCCGCGACGGTCGATGGCGTCGAGGATCTGCAGGGCATCGAGACTGAGCTTGAGCATTCGAATTTTTCGATGATGGATGCCGAATCTATCCGTTTTTCAAACCCGGCGACAGCGCCGATACTTGTCTCCAATCCGAAGCGCGCGCCGATTCGGCCCTTTTCGATTCACTTGCATATCCAAGCCACCAAGGAGCCTCCCATGTTGCAGATCCGCCCCGCCAATACCCGTGGCCGCGCCGAACACGGCTGGCTGTCCTCGCGCCACACCTTCTCCTTCGGCCACTACCACGACCCGCGCCACATGGGCTTCGGGCCGCTGCGGGTGATCAACGAAGACCGCGTGCAGCCCGGCGAGGGCTTCGGCACCCACGCCCATCGCGATATGGAGATCCTGTCCTACGTGGTCGATGGCGCGCTCGAGCACAAGGACAGCATGGGCAACGGCTCGGTGCTGCGCTACGGCGACGTACAGCGCATGAGCGCCGGCTCCGGGGTCACCCACAGCGAGTTCAACCACTCCGCCAGCGCGCCGGTGCACTTCCTGCAGATCTGGGTGCTGCCCGAGCGCGCCGGGATCGCGCCGGGCTACGAGGAAAAGCACTTCACCCCGGACAGCAAGCGCGGCCAGTTGCGCCTGATCGCCGCCCCGCAGGGCGAGGACGGCGCGGTGCGCATCCACCAGGACGCGCGCATCTACGCCTCGATCCTCGACGGCGATGCGCGCCTGGACTATCCGCTGGCGGCCGGGCGCGGCGCCTATGTGCAGGTGGTGCGCGGCACGCTGAGCGTCAACGGCCAGACCCTGCAGGCCGGCGACGCCCTCCAGGCGGTCGACGAGGCCAGCCTGCAGTTCGCCGACGCCCAGGACAGCGAGTTCCTGCTGTTCGACCTGCCGCGCTGAGTGCGTCGGGCAACGTCGCGCCCGGGGCCATCCCGGACCGGGCGGATGGGGCGCGCGCCACCTGCCCACGCCACGGCGCCATGGCGTCGCCGCGCGGGTCGCTGCATCGGCTGCAGGTCGCGCTCGCGTCCTCACGCCACCCTCGGCACCCCGTAACGCGTCCTGCACGGCCTCCGCGTCAATGCTTCCGCTCTCCCTCCCCTACTGCCGGCATGCCGGCCGAGAGCCTGCCGATGCGCCACCCCACCAGCGCCGCCTATGCCACCCCCTCGCGCATCCGCGAAGGGCGTCCCTTTCCGCGCGGCGCCGTGTTCGATGGACAGGGCACCAACTTCGCCCTGTTCTCGGCGCATGCCACCCGCGTGGAGCTGTGCCTGTTCGACGAGGCCGGCACCGAGACGCGGCTGGACCTGCCCGAGTACACCAACGAAATCTGGCACGGCTACCTGCCCGACGTGAAGCCGGGCCAGCGCTACGGCTACCGCGTGCACGGCCCGTACGCGCCCAGCGAAGGCCATCGCTTCAATCCCAACAAGCTGCTGCTCGACCCCTATGCGCGCGAACTCGAGGGCGACCTGATCTGGGCCGACGAGCTGTACGGCTACACCGTCGGCCATCCGGACGGAGACCTCAGCTTCGACGAACGCGACAGCGCGCCGTTCATGCCCAAGTGCGTGGTGGTCGAGGACACCTATGACTGGGAGGACGACGTGCGCCTGCTCACGCCGTGGAACCAGACCCTGGTCTACGAAACCCACGTGCGCGGCTACACCATGCGCCACCCGCAGGTGCCGGAGGAGCTGCGCGGCACCTGTGCCGGACTGGCCCAGGAAGCGGTGCTGCGCTACATCAAGGAACTGGGCGTCAGCGCGGTGGAACTGCTGCCGGTCCACGCCTATCTCGACGACCAGCACCTGCTCGACAAGGACCTGCGCAACTACTGGGGCTACAACACGCTCGGCTTCTTCGCGATCAAGTCGCGCTACCTGGCCAGCGGCCACCGCGACGAGTTCCGCGACATGGTCAAGGCCATGCACCGCCAGGGCCTGGAAGTGATCCTCGACGTGGTCTACAACCACACCGCCGAAGGCAGCGAACTGGGCCCCACCCTGTCCTTCCGCGGCATCGACAACGCCAGCTACTACCGCCTGGCCGAGGACAAGCGCTACTACATCAACGACACCGGCACCGGCAACACGCTCAACCTGAGCAATTCGCGGGTGATCCAGTTCGTCAACGACTCGCTGCGCTATTGGGCAGGCGAGATGCACGTGGACGGCTTCCGCTTCGATCTGGCCACCATCCTCGGCCGCGAGCCGACCGGCTTCGACCAGCGCGGCGGCTTCCTCGACGCCTGCAATCAGGATCCGTTGCTGTCGCAGGTCAAGCTGATCGCCGAGCCCTGGGACTGCGGTCCCGGCGGCTACCAGGTCGGACACTTCCCGCCGGGCTGGTCGGAGTGGAACGACAAGTTCCGCGACAACGCCCGCGCGTTCTGGAAGGGCGACGAGGGCAAGCTCGCCGAGTTCGCCACCCGCTTCACCGGCTCGGCCGACCTGTTCGACCGGCGCGGGCGGCGGCCGTGGGCCTCGGTGAACTTCATCACCGCGCACGACGGCTTCACCCTGCACGACCTGGTCAGCTACAACGGCAAGCACAACGACGCCA
The DNA here is from genome assembly GCF_056725085.1 of Xanthomonas sp. NCPPB 901. NCBI lineage: Bacteria > Pseudomonadati > Pseudomonadota > Gammaproteobacteria > Lysobacterales > Lysobacteraceae > Xanthomonas > Xanthomonas sp. NCPPB 901. The sequence goes on from NZ_CM161511.1 coordinate 2,805,793, forward strand.
ACGGCGAGGACAACCGCGACGGCTCCGACCACGACAGCTCGTGCAACTACGGCGCCGAGGGGGACACCGAGGACGCCGGCATCCTGCAACTGCGCGAGCGGCAGATGAAGAACCTGCTGGCGACGCTGCTGCTGTCGCAGGGCACGCCGATGCTGCTGGCCGGCGACGAGCGCGCGCAGACCCAGGGCGGCAACAACAACACCTATTGCCAGGACAACGAGATCACCTGGATCGACTGGAAGCGCGACCCGACCGAGGGCCGCCTCACCGCCTTCGTCAAGGCGCTGAGCGCGCTGCGCCGACGCTATCCCATCCTCACCCGCGGCCGCTTCCTCAACGGCCAGTACAACGAGGAAGCCGGCGTGCGCGACCTCACCTGGCTCAATCCCGGCGGCACCGAGATGGACGAGGCGCACTGGACCGATGCCGGCGCACGCTCGGTCGGCCTGTTGCTGGAAGGTAAGGCGCAGACCTCAGGCGTCAAGGAACTGGCCAACGACGCCACCTTGCTGATCGTCATCAATGCCTACCACGAAGGCGTGAGCTTCGTGCTGCCCTCCTCCGAGGAGCAACTGCACTGGAAGCTGGTGCTGTCCACCGACGACGCGCTGCAGGTCGACAGCATGCCGACTGACGCCAGCGAGTTCCTGGCGCCGCCGCGCAGCGTCAGCGTGTTCGAGTGCCAGGCGCCGGGCGCTTAACGGGCGCACACCACCGCACGCTCGACAGCGGACGATATCGCGCGTCGCCAGCAATCAGGTGTTGGCGACGCGCGGGGGCGTGCTCTCGTGCGCTGACAGCACGCGCGCGCGGGGGGATAGGCATATGGCGTCGCTGGCACTCTTGCTGCGAGCAAGGTAATGCGTGCGACGCGATGCGCAGTGGTGTCGGTAGGTCCACAAGCCTGCCCTGCCCGCGCAAACGCACCGACTGACGACATCGACCGCCGCTTTTGCATGCGTTCAATCGTGGCATCCGGCTTCTACGGAAGGTCGCGCGCAGACATGAGCAAGCGAACAGGAGTGATGGAGCGATGTCTTCACCGCGCGAGCGTGTCGCACTCGACCTGACGCTCCCTCGCAGCAATCGCCAGACAACCTCCGATACGAGACCACGAATGCGAATGCAGTGATGCTCGGACAGGACCTGGCGGCGAGACTAGGCACCAGCAAAGACGCGCGTACCGATTGCAGCGCGCGCGGCCACGCACAGATCGGTCGCAACCCCGCTTGGCGAATCAGCGCGTCATCTTCGCAGCCTGCAGACCGGCAACCGCGTCCTGCAGTGCACATGGCCTGCATGGCCTTTGGCACGGTGCCCGAGCGTGGCAGCTCGCTACGCTGAGCGTCCACTCATCGCACCGCCCGGCATGCACCACTCGACCCAAGGCACCATCCACGCGACTCCCGGCATCTCCGTGATGCGCCATCCACTGCTGCGCATCGCGCTGAGCGCGGCGATCCTCGTGCTGGCGTCCTATCCCTGGCTGCCGTTCCCCTGGCGCATGCCCGTCGTCGGCCTGCTCGGGCTGGCGCTGGTGTGGCTGGAGACGCGCACGCTCGCAGCCTGCGGCGTGCAGCGACCGCGCGTCGGCGCACTGCTGGGCTGGACGGCGCTGCTGGTGCTGTTGACGATCGGCTGCATCACGCCGGTGCTGCAGCCGCTGATCGACACCCTCACCGGGCACAAGACCGACTACAGCGCCTACGGCGCGCTCAAGGGCAACGTCCAGGCCACGACCCATTTGATCGGCGCGGCATGGCTGAGCGCGGCGCTCGGCGAAGAACTGGTGTTCCGTGCCTTCCTGATGCACCAACTCGATGCGCTGCTCGGGCGCCTGCGCGGCGGCCGCTGGATCGCCGCGCTGGCCGGCGGCGTGGTGTTCGGCCTGATGCACGCCGCGCAAGGCGCCTCCGGCATCCTGCTGACCGGCGTGGTCGGCATGCTGTTCGGCTATGCCTATCTGCGTTCCAGGCGCAACCTGTGGGCGATGATCCTCGCGCACGGCCTGATCGACACCTGGGGCGTAGCCACCCTGTATCTCGGCTGGTACTGAACGCGCAGCGCAAGCGTCGGCGCGCAACCCGTCCGCCGCCTAAATGGCGCATGCGAGTCCACCCAATTTTCACTCGCGCGCCACCGGCCGGCGCGCAGCTTGGCGATGCCCACTTGAGGGCATCCCTACTGCGGAGTCAACGATGGACAAGAATCGCACCGAAGGCGCCAAGAACCAGATCAAGGGCACCATCAAGGAAGTCGCCGGCAAGGTCACCGGCAACAAGATGAAGGAAGTCGAAGGCAAGTTGCAGAAGAATGCCGGCAAGGTACAAAGCGAAGTGGGCAAGGCGCGCGACCACGCGCGCGGCTGAGTTTCAGGCCTTCGTGCTCCCTTGCCTTCCAGGGCCGGGGAGCTTCTGGGAACGACTGGCACGTTGCCGACGCGCTGATCTGCCGATTCGCCCGGCGCCATAGATTCTCAGGAGTCGCACACGTCTTGGAATTGGTTGTGAATCGAACGCGGCATCGCAATCACTGCCGCGTTCAATCCGCTGTGTCGCAACGTCCAGTCGACGACGTGCATGGCGATCAGACATCAGAACGTCCTGAAGTCGCTTGCCGCTCCTATGCTCATGGGCCGTGTCGGCAGCGCTATGAGGCACCGCGCATTGCGGGCTCGACTGCGCTCGGAAGCAGCTGTGTATCGCCCTAGCAGGTCGGTGCGGATGTGATCTAGCCGATAGTGCTGTGTTGGAACTGCATGCTGCATGCCAGCCCACGCGAGGTGGCGCCATTCCATGCACACACCGCCATGCTGGCGCTCGCGACGCGCCCGCATTGGTGGATGTTTCGCCAAGGCGCGATGGACTGCGGACGGCCCCCGCCGCGATCCAAACACTGGACGCCGCGCTGGCGCTGAGCGACGCGCTTCACCTACGTCTCTCCGATATCGCTGCACGGCTGCACGCTGTGGTCAGTTGCCGAAACAGCGACAGATCCTTGGCCTCGTCTCTCCAATGACCCGCACAAGGCTGCACCTGAGCGCTTCACGCGCTTGAGGCCAGAACTCATCAAGCGATGACCTGCCCTCCGACTCCTCACCAGCTCCTCCAGCGCCGACCCTGGCGGCCGTTCCTGATGCCTGATGCGCTACGAAGGCTTGAGGCACCGCAAGCAGCAGCGCATCGCACGCATGGCGCGATCGCACGTCGTGCCGGCACTGCGCTTGATCACCTTGCGCCCGAAGCGTGCCTGCAGGTCAGCAGGAACGCGCAAACGAACGTAGTAGCGGCCGGTCTCGCCGCGCGTGAGGGAGTGCGCTACTCGCATGGAAGTGTCCAAGCGAGTGTCCAAGGTGGCGAAAAAGAAAAACGCCCACAAATCGTTGATTTGCGGGCGTTTCTTTGACACTGGCGGAGTGAGAGGGATTCGAACCCTCGATAGAGCTTTTGACCCTATACTCCCTTAGCAGGGGAGCCCCTTCAGCCACTCGGGCATCACTCCGGATTTATGCGCTGCGGATATTCCGCGACCGGGCGCGAAGAATACCGGGTTATGGGGCCTCAGGTAAACCCTTTCCGCGCATCAATCGGCAGATTGATCGCCGTGACCGCCGCCGTGCGAGCTGGGCTCGTCACCGCGCTGGATGCGCTGGTAGATCTCCTCGCGATGCACCGCGACGTCCTTCGGCGCAGTGATGCCGATACGCACTTGATTGCCCTTGACCCCAAGCACCGTCACGGTGACCGAATCGCCGATCATCAAGGTTTCGCCTACCCGGCGAGTCAGGATCAACATTTTTAAAATTCTCCAGGGAACCGGTGGGTCTCACCGGCACGGCGCCCGCACTGCGGCACGCCTCATAATGAAAGTGAAAAGAGGGGTGATGTTACGGGAAGCCGCGCCTTGCCAGCAAGGCGCGCGGCTTTGATGTTCAGGGGAGATGTTGCTTGACCCAGGCGGGGACGCCCGCGAGCGCAGGAGCAAGGGCGGGCCCGTCCTCGCCACCACCCTGGGCGAGATCCGGGCGGCCGCCGCCCTTGCCCGAGATCTGACCGGCGATGTGGCTCAACAGTTCCCCGGCCTTGACCCGTCCCATTGGGCTGCCGTTCACGCCGGCGACCAGGGCGACCTTGCCCTCGCTGGCGCCGGCCAACACGATCACGCTGTCGCCCAGTTGCTGCTTCAGGCGGTCCATCGCGTCGCGCAGGGCCTTGGCGTCGAAGCCTTCCAGCCGCACCGCGAGGACCTTCACGCCGGCAACGTCGACCGCCGATCCGGCCAGGTCGGCGGTGGCGCCGGACGCCAGCTTGGCCTTCAGCGCCTCCAGTTCCCGCTCCATGCGCTTGTAGCGGTCGCCGAGCTGGCGGATCTTGTCGACCACGTCATGGCTGTTGCCGCCGACCAGATCGGCCGCCTCGCGCAGCCGGGCCTCTTCGGCCGCCACGTAGTCCAGCGCGCCCTGCCCGGTCACCGCCTCGATGCGGCGCACGCCGGCCGACACGCCGCCCTCGCTGGTGATCTTGAACAGGCCAATGTCGCCGGTTCGGCCGACATGCGTGCCGCCGCACAGTTCGGTGGAATAGTCGCCCATCTTGAGCACGCGCACGCGCTCGCCGTACTTCTCGCCGAACAGCGCCATCGCCCCGAAATCCAGCGCTTCCTGCATGCCCATCTGATGCACTTCGGCGGCATTGTTGGCGCGGACCTGTTGATTGACCTTGCGCTCGATCAGCGCCAGTTCCTCGGCCCCGATCGGCTGGAAGTGCGAGAAGTCGAAGCGCAGGCGGTCCGGCGCCACCAGCGAGCCCTTCTGCTGCACGTGGGTGCCCAACACCTCGCGCAGGGCCGCATGCAGCAGGTGCGTCGCCGAATGGTTGAGGATGGTGGCGCCGCGACGTTCGGCATCGACCTGGCCGGCGAGCACGTCGCCGATCTTCAGGCTGCCTTCTTCCAGCGTGCCGACATGGCCATGGAACTGGCCGGCGAATTTCTGCGTGTCGGTGACCGCCAGGCGGGTGCCGGCGGCGGTCAATGTGCCGAGATCGCCGACCTGGCCGCCGGATTCGGCATAGAACGGGGTCTTGTCGGTCAACACGATCACCGCGTCGCCGGCCTGGGCCGACTGCACCGGGCGACCGTCCTTGAGCAGGGCGACCACGCGCAGGCCATCGGCCTGCAGGCTGTCGTAGCCCAGGAACACGGTTGGGGCCAGGGTCGCCACCAGGTCCGCCGGCAGCTGCACGCCGCCGCCGAACTTGCCGGCTTCGCGCGCACGCCGGCGCTGCTCGTCCATCGCCGTCTCGAAGCCCTGCTCGTCCACGCGCAAGGCGCGCTCGCGGGCGATGTCCTGGGTCAGGTCCAGCGGGAAGCCGTAGGTGTCGTAGAGGCGGAAGGCGTCTTCGCCGGCGATCACCCCATCCCGCGCCTTGGCGGCGACGTCCTCGAAGATCTTCATGCCGGCATCGAGGGTTTCGGCGAAACGCTCCTCCTCGGCCTGCAGGGCACGCAGGACGGTGTCCTGGGCCGCGGCCAGTTCCGGATAGGCCTCGCCCATCAGCTCCACCAGGGTCGGCACCAGCTTGCTGAAGAACGGCTGGCGCACGCCGAGCATCCAGCCATGGCGCAGGGCGCGGCGGATGATCCGGCGCAGCACGTAGCCGCGGCCTTCGTTGGACGGCAGCACGCCGTCGACGATCAGGAACGCGCAGGCGCGGATATGGTCGGCGATCACGCGCAGCGACTTGTTTTCCAGGTCGGCGGTGCCGGTCAGCTCGGACGCCTTGCGAATCAGCGTCTGGAACAGGTCGATCTCGTAGTTGGTGTGCACGTGCTGCAGGATCGCCGCCAGGCGTTCCAGGCCCATGCCGGTGTCCACGCAAGGCGCCGGCAGCGGCACCAGGGTGCCGTCTGGCTGGCGGTCGAACTGCATGAACACCAGATTCCAGATCTCGATGAAGCGGTCGCCGTCCTCGTCGGGCGATCCCGGCGGACCGCCGGCGATGTGCGCGCCGTGGTCGTAGAAGATCTCGGTGCACGGGCCGCAGGGACCGGTGTCGGCCATCTGCCAGAAGTTGTCCGAGGCGTAGGGCGCGCCCTTGTTGTCGCCGATGCGCACGATGCGCTCGGCGGGAACGCCGATCATGTCGCGCCACAATGCATAGGCCTCGTCGTCGGTGTGGTAGACGGTGACCAGCAGGCGCTCGGCCGGCAGCTTCCAGACCTGGGTCAGCAGCTCCCAGGCCCAGGCAATGGCGTCCTTCTTGAAGTAGTCGCCGAACGACCAGTTGCCGAGCATTTCGAAGAAGGTGTGATGACGTGCGGTATAGCCGACCGAATCGAGGTCGTTGTGCTTGCCGCCGGCGCGCAGACAGCGCTGCACGTCCGCCGCACGCACGTAGCTACGCTTCTCGGCGCCCAGGAACACGTCCTTGAACTGCACCATGCCGGAGTTGGTGAACAGCAGCGTCGGATCGTTGCCGGGCACCAGCGGCGCGGACGGCACGATGGTATGGCCCTTCCCCTTGAAGAAATCGAGGAAGTCGCTACGGATCTGGGAGGTGGAGAATTTGGCGGGTGCGTTCATGGGCTGGCTATAGACGAGCGGACGGGCTTCCTGGAGCTCCCTCATAAGTGAGGGCGCCAAGGAAACCGGACAAGACAACCCGCCAAGGGTAGCAGGCCCGGCCCGCTCAGTCCTCCGCAGCGTCGCGCACTGCGGCGCGGATGCTGTCCCCGTCGAAGCCGCGCCGCGCCAGCAGATCGGCGGCCTTGCGCCGCTGCGGCAGGTCCATCGCCCCGGCAGCGCCGAAGCGACGCCGGACCAGATCGCGGGCGTTTTCGGTCCAATCGCCCTCGAAGGCCCCCATCGCGGTGGCGATGGCCTCGCTGTCCAGGCCGTGGGTGCCGAGTTCGGCGCGGATATGCAAAGGGCCGTAACCTGCTCCGGCGCGGCTGCGCACCAGCAGTTCGGCGAAACGGCCATCGTCCTGCCAGCCCTCGTCGCTCAGGCGCTCCACCGCCGCTGCGGCGGCCTCGGCCTCCACCCCACGCGCACGCAGCTTGCGGGTCAGTTCCTTGCGCGAATGCTCGCGCCGCACCAGCAGGCCCAGCGCTTTCTGCAGCGGCGTCTGCTCCGCTTGCCGGCGACGCCGGCGTGGTTCCTGCGCGTGTTCGTCGCTCATGCGCCAGCCACCCTACTCTCGAAATGCGCCGTCCCTGGCGCGCGCCCTCCTGGCTTGCTCAAGACTGCCGAGGGAGACGAGCGGCACTGACTCCACCGCTCCCCCGGCAGAAAACCATTACGCGTCGTCGTCTTCCGCCTCGGCCTCGCTGGGGGCGATTTCCGTGGGCTGGAACTTCTCGCGCAGCTCGCCTTCCAGCTTGGCCGCGACCTGCGGGTTGTCGCGCAGGTAACCGCGGGCGTTGTCCTTGCCCTGGCCGATGCGCTCGCTGCCGTAGCTGTACCAGGCACCGGCCTTCTCGACCAGCTTTGCTTCCACGCCCATGTCGATCAGTTCGCCCTCGCGGCTGATGCCTTCGCCGTAGAGGATTTCGGTGATGACCTGCTTGAACGGAGGCGCCAGCTTGTTCTTGACGACCTTGATCTTGGTCTGGTTGCCGATGATCTCGTCGCCCTTCTTGATCGCGCCGATGCGGCGGATGTCCAGGCGCACCGAGGCATAGAACTTCAGCGCATTGCCGCCGGTGGTGGTTTCCGGGCTCTGGCCCGGCATCATCACGCCGATCTTCATGCGCAACTGGTTGATGAACACCACCAGGGTGTTGGAGCGCTTGATGTTGCCGGTGAGCTTGCGCAGCGCCTGGCTCATCAGGCGCGCCTGCAGGCCCGGCAACTGGTCGCCCATCTCGCCCTCGATTTCGGCCTTCGGGGTCAGCGCGGCGACCGAGTCGACCACCACAATGTCCACCGAACCGGAACGCACCAGCATGTCGGCGATTTCCAGCGCCTGCTCGCCGGTGTCCGGCTGCGACAGCAACAGCTCGTCGACGTTGACGCCCAGCTTGGCGGCGTAGATCGGGTCCAGCGCATGCTCGGCGTCGATGAACGCGGCGGTGCCGCCGTTCTTCTGGCACTGGGCGATGGCCTGCAGGGTCAGGGTGGTCTTGCCCGAGGATTCCGGACCGTAGATCTCGACCACGCGGCCCTTCGGCAGGCCGCCGATGCCCAGCGCGATGTCCAGCATCAGCGAGCCGGTCGGAATCACTTCCACCGCTTCGATGACGCGATCGCCCATCCGCATCACCGAGCCCTTGCCGAACTGCTTCTCGATCTGGCTCAGGGCGGCAGCAAGCGCGCGCTTCTTGTTCTCGTCCATTGTGGTGTCCTTGGAAGGTGAGGAGGATTTGCGGAGTGAGGTCAATGTAAGGGCCTGGTATCGCACGGACTGAGACAGTGCGTGGCGAGATGAAAATAATTCGTCCGGACCGGGCAACGGCAGCGGCGAATGGCGATGTCTGGGGTCGGAAAAGTCCGGCCGGCGCTGTAGTGCATGCCTTGCTGCGGACGCGGCATCAGCGGTTAGGCCGCAGCAGCCCGCAGTACAGGCCTTCGATGGCGAACTCCTGGTCCGGCAGGACTTCGATCGGCGCGTAGTCCGGGTTGCGCGGCAGCAGGCGGATGCGGTCCTTGCCGATCTTCAGCAGCTTGACGGTGATCTCCTCGTCGATGCGCGCCACCACGATCTGCCCGGAACGCGCATCGCGGGTGCGGTGTACGCCGATCAGGTCGCCGTCGAAGATGCCTTCGTCGCGCATGGAGTCGCCCTGCACCTTCAGCAGGTAGTCCGGGGCCGGCGAGAAGAACACCCGATCCAGCACCACGAAGTCGTCGGAGCCGATGTCCGCGCCGATCGGCAGACCAGCGGCGACGCGTCCGAGCACCGGCAGGCGCAGCACGTCGGCGCTGTCCACCTGCGCCGCTGGCGCCGGCGCCGCCGCCCCGCCGAGCAGGCGGATGCCGCGCGCCTGCCCGGGCACGCGGCGGATCGCCCCGGCCTGTTCCAGCGCTTCCAGGTGGTACTGGGCCGCGCGCACGCCCTTGAAGCCGAAGGCGCGGGCAATCTCGGTCTGCGACGGCGGCACGCCATCGTGTTCGATGCGCTCGGCGATCAGGTCGAGGATCGCCTGCTGGGTTTCGGTCAGGTCCATGGTTAGTAGTAATACTACTAAATCGACTGACGAGCAACTGATGTGTGGATCGAGGGTGCCGGCGGACAGCATCGCCGGCCTATTCGGCTGGGCCGCACGACAGCCTGCGATGGCCGCCTATCATCGATAGGTGCGTCGCGGCCTCTCGCGTCCTCCCAGGGCGTTACAGAACGTCAGAGCGATGTGTGCCGCACGGTTTGGGTACGTCGCGTCGGGGCTGAAGCCCCTCCCACAGAGGAGAACGTGTGCGCCGGCGCTCCTGTGGAAGCGGGGCGATGCCTGGGCCAACAGACCCCTCGACGCCTGCGGCGGACTATGCCCGAAGGCGCCCGCCACGCTCAGCGCCCGCTGCGCCAGATCGAGAACAGGATCCACACGCCCGACAGCGCCGCGCCGATGAAGCCGCAGACGCCGATCGCCAGCAGCCAGCGGCTGGAAATGCCACCGACGCTGTTCATCACGATCGACGAGCCGATGATCAGCGCGGCGGTGACGATGCCCATGGTCAGGCGGTTGGCGGCGCGGTTGACCTGGTCGCCGAAGCCCTTCAGCGAGCCCGTCTCCACGTTCAACTGCAACCGCCCGCGCCGCGCCGCCTGCAGCAGGCGGCGGGCATCGCGCGGCAGGTCGCCGAGCAGTTCCAGCGCGCCCAGCACGGTGCGGCGGCCGCGCCGGGCCATCGCCCGCGGCGCGAACCGCTGCAGCATCACCCGCTCCAGGTACGGAGCGGCGGCGCCGGCCATGTCGAAGTCCGGATCGAGCTGGCGCCCGACCCCTTCCAGGGTCAGGAAGGTCTTGATCATCAGCGCCAGGTCGGCCGGCAGGGCCAGCGCGTGCTGGCGCAGCAGCGCGGTGACCTCGCCGAGCATCGCGCCCACGCGCAGGTCCTTCAGCGGCACGCCGCGGTACTGATCGACGAAGGCGGCGATCTCCAGTTGCAGGTGCGCCTCGTCGACCTCGACCTCGCCGTCGGTCCACTCCAGCAGGATGTCGGCGACCGCCTCGGCGTCCTGGGTGACCAGCCCGTGCAGCAGTTGCACCACCTGGTAGCGGCGCTGCTCGGAAATGCGCCCGACCATGCCGAAGTCGATCACCGCGATGCGTTCGCCGGGCAGGTAGAAGATGTTGCCCGGATGCGGATCGGCGTGGAAACAGCCGTCCTCCAGCACCATCTTCAGCACGATGTCGGCACCGGTGCGCGCCAGCCGGCGCCGGTCCAGGCCGGCGGCCTCGACCCCGGCCAGGTCGCGGCCGCCGATGCCGGCGACGAAGTCCTGCACGTTCAGCGTCTCGCAGGTCCACTGCCAGTGCACCCGCGGGATCACGATCTCGTCGTGGCCCTGGAAGTTGGCGGCGATGCGCTCGGCGTTGCGGCCCTCGCCGGCGAAGTCCAGCTCGCGGCGCAGCGACAGGGTGAACTGGTGCACCACCGCGGCCGGGTGGTAGCGCTTCAGGTCCGCCGCGCGCGCTTCGACGATCTCGGCCAGCCGCGCCAGCAGCCGCAGGTCGGCCTCGATCACCTCGCGGATGCCGGGGCGGCGCACCTTGATCACCACCGCGGTGCCGTCGTGCAGCCAGGCGCGGTGGGTCTGCGCCAGCGAGGCGGCGGCCAGCGGCGCCTCCTCGACCTCGGCGAAGATCGCCGTCGGCGCCTCGCCAAGCGCCTCGATCAGTTGCGGCAGGATCTGCGCGTAGTCCAATGCCGGCGCGGCGTTCTGCAGTTCGCCCAGTTCGTCGGTCCACTCTGGCGGCAACAGGTCCACGCGGGTGGCCAGCACCTGGCCGAGCTTGACGAAGGTCGGGCCGAGATCCTGCAGCGCGCGCCGCACCCGCTGCGGCGCCGACATGCGCAGCATCTCCTCGGCGTTGTGCCAATGCAGCAGGCGGCCGGCGCGCTCCAGCACGTCGGCCATGCCGATGCGCCGGACCACGTCGCCGAACCCGTAGCGGATCAGCACCGAGGCGATTTCCTGCAGGCGTCCCAGGTCGCGGACGGTGCTCAGCGCCTCCCACATCGCGCTCATCCTCGGGGAAGGCGCGCGGCCACGATCACAGCAGCGCGGCCAGGCCGCGCAGGGCGGCGGCCACGGTCTGCCGGCGCACCGCGTCGCGATCGCCCGGGAAGTGGAACAACTGCGCGCTGGCATAACCGCCGCGGCGCTTCCAGCCCAGCCAGACGCTGCCGACCGGCTTGTCCGGGGAGCCGCCGCCGGGGCCGGCGATGCCGGTCACCGCGACCGCGACGCTGGCGCCGGAGTTGACCAGCGCGCCGGAGACCATCTCGATCACCGTCTCGCGGCTGACCGCGCCGTGATGCTCCAGCGTCTGCGGGCGCACGCCCAGCAGCGCCTGCTTGGCCTCGTAGCTGTAGGCGACGATGCCGCAGTCGAACCAGGCCGAGGACCCGGCGACGTCGGTCATCACCTTGGCGATCCAACCGCCGCTGCAGCTTTCGGCGGTGACCAGGCGCTCGCGCGCGGTGCGCAAGCGCTCGCTGAGCGCGGTGGCCTGTTGCAACAGATCCGAATCGGTGGGAAGCGTCATGGCACAGCTCGGGAAACCAATGCGCTTTGTAGCCCAATTCGCCGTGGCTGTCGCGCCTGCGCGCGCCGGCCGATGGCCGGCCGTCAGCCACGGCACCGCGGGCGCGCGCAGGCGCCGCATCGGCGACGCGATGCGGCTAGCGCTGCTGCCACTCCTCGCGCTCGCGCGGCGGCAGCAGCGCGCGGATCGGCGCGCCGTCGGCCGCGGCGGCCAGGCGCTCGGCCTCGGTGATCGGGATGTCCACCTGCAGCAGCCAGCCGTCCTCGTCGGCCTGCTCGCTGCGGATCACCTGCAACTGATGCAACTGCGAGCGCAGGCGTCCGGCATCCGGCGGCAGGCGCAGGCTGCCCTGCACGTGGCGCAGCCCCAGGCGCTGGCCGAGCACGTGCTGCAACAGGTCCAGGCCGCGACCGTCGCGGGCGGAGATCCACACCCGTTCGCGCCGCGCCGCGTCCGGCACGCCGTCCTGCGCGTCGTGGCGCACTTCGGCGCCGTCGATGCGGTCGATCTTGTTGAATACCAGCAACTGCGGCAGTTCGCCGGCGCCGACCGCGTGCAGCACCTCGTCGACCTGGGCGATGCGCTCCTCGCGCAGCGGATCGGCGGCGTCGACCACGTGCAGCAGCAGATCGGCCTCGCGCGCCTCGGACAGGGTCGAACGGAACGCCGCCACCAGCTCGTGCGGCAGGTTGCGCACGAAGCCGACGGTATCGGCCAGCATGGCGTTGCCGCCAGGCAGGGCGATGCGCCGCACGGTCGGATCCAGGGTCGCGAACAGCTGGTCGGCGGCGTAGGCCTGGGCGCCGGTCAGCGCATTGAACAGGGTCGACTTGCCGGCGTTGGTGTAGCCCACCACCGCGATCCGCGGCAGTTCGCTGCGCACCCGCGCGCGGCGCATCTGGGTGTGCTGGACCTCGACCTTCTCCAGCCGCTTCTGCAACTGCTCCACCCGCTTCTGCAGCAGGCGGCGGTCGGTTTCCAGCTGGGTTTCGCCAGGACCGCGCAGGCCGATCGAACCGCCGCGCTGGCGCTCCAGGTGGGTCCAGCCGCGCACCAGCCGCGTGGCCATGTGCCGCAACTGGGCCAGTTCGACCTGCAGCTTGCCTTCGTGGCTGCGCGCGCGCTGGGCGAAGATGTCCAGGATCAGCCCGGTGCGGTCGATCACGCGCCGCTCCAGGTATTTCTCCAGGTTGCGTTCCTGGCCGGGGCTGAGCGCGTGGTTGACCAGGACCAGATCGGCGCCGCTGGCATCGGCGGCGGCCTTGACCTCCTCCAGCTTGCCGCTGCCGATCAGCGTCGCCGGACTCGGCTTGTCGATGCGCGCGGTCACGGTGGCGGCGATGCTGGCGCCGGCCGAGCGCGCCAGGTCGGCGAACTCCTCCAGCACATCGTCTTCCAACGGACCACCCGCGTAGGGCTGGATCAGCAGTGCGTGCTCGCCGCGGCGCGACCGATCAAACACCCGCGGCTCCGCGCTTTACCACCGAACTACTCGACTTCGTCATCACCCGCACTGCCACCTTCGTTCTGCTGCACATAACCGCCGCCCGGCCCCACGCGCACGTTGCGCGCCGGCACCACGGTGGAAATGGCGTGTTTGTAGACCATCTGGCTCACGGTATTGCGCAGCAGCACCACGAACTGATCGAACGACTCGATCGTGCCCTGCAACTTGATGCCGTTGACCAGATACACCGAGACAGGCACCCGTTCGCGCCGCAGCGCGTTGAGGAAAGGATCCTGCAAGGATTGCCCCTTGGACATGCTTGACTCCCAAATTATTGTTTTTATTGTCCGGGTCGGCACTCCAGCTCCCCTGCCGCGGTCCGGAACGCCGATGTTACACGCCCGCGGGCCCCAACACAGCGCAGCCGGCGTCCGGATCAGCCCAAGAAGGCATCCACGGCCGCCTGCAGGCGCCCGGCGTCTCGCGCCGGGTCGAACCAGCGCGCGTCCTGCTCGCCGCGCAGCCAGGTGAGCTGGCGCTTGGCCAACTGGCGGGTGGCGGCGATGGCGCGGGCGCGGAAGTCCGCCGCGTCGCCGGCGCCCTCCAGGTACTCCCAGGCCTGGCGATAGCCGACCGCGCGCACCGCCGGCAGCGCCAGCGGCTGCGCCACCGCCCGCATCTCCGGCAGCGCGCGCAGGGCGCGCACCTCGTCGAGGAAGCCCTGCCCTAGCATCGCATCGAAGCGGGCTTCGATGCGCTCGTGCAGCACGGCGCGCTCGGCCGGCGCCAGCACCAGCTTCAGTACCCGCAGCGGCAACCGCGGCGGACCGGGCTGCGCCTGCCAGGCGCTGATCGGCCGCCCGCTGAGCCGGTACACCTCCAGCGCCCGCTGGATGCGCTGGGCATCGCCCGGACGGATGCGCTGGGCAGCCAGCGGATCGACCCGCTGCAGTTCCGCGTGCAGCGCCGCCCAGCCTTCGGCCTGCGCTTGCGCGGCCAGCGCCGCGCGCAGCTGCGGGTCGGCCGCCGGCATCGGCGCCAGCCCCTCCAGCAACGCCTGGAAGTACAGCCCGGTGCCGCCGGCCAGGATCGGCAGGCGCCCGCGGGCGACGATCGCGGCCAGCGCGGCGCGCGCGTCGGCGGCGAACTCGGCCGCCGAATAGGACTGCCAGGGATCGCGCAGGTCCAGCAGGTGGTGCGGCACCCGCGTGCGCTCGGCCGCATCCGGTTTGGCCGCGCCGATGTCCAGGCCGCGGTAGACCAGCGCCGAATCGACGCTGACGATCTCGCCGCCGCAGCGTTCGGCCAGGGCGATCGCCGCGGCGGTCTTGCCCGAGGCGGTCGGGCCCATCAGCGCGATCGCGCGCGGGCGCCGGTCGGCCGCCATCAGTCCTCGTCCGGCCAGCGGATCGTCGCCGCAGCGGACGCGTTGGCGGCGCGCGGCACCGGCACCGCCTGCAACGCCTGCCAGACCTTCAGCGCGTCGACGGTGGCGGCCACGTCGTGCACGCGCAGCAGCGCCGCGCCGCGCTGCGCGGCCAGCAGGTGCGCGGCCACCGAGCCGGCCACACGCTGCTCCGGCGCCTGGCGCCCGGTCAGCTCGCCGATGCTGCGCTTGCGCGACAGCCCGGCCAGCACCGGCACGCCCAACCCGACCAGCCGTCGCAACTGCGCCAACAGCTGCAGATTGTCGGCCGTGCTCTTGCCGAAGCCGAAACCCGGATCGACCAGAATGCGCCGCTTGTCGATGCCGGCCATCTCCGCGGCGAAGATCCGCTCGGCCAGGAACCGGTGCACCTCGCCGACCACGTCGTCGTAGCCGGGCGCGCTGCCGGCGGCATAGGGGTCGCCGGGCATGTGCATCAGCACCACCGGCACGCCCAGTTCGGCGGCCGCGTCCAGCGCGCCGGGCTGCCGCAGCGCCTGCACGTCGTTGATCATGCCGGCACCGGCGGCGACTGCGGCACGCATCACCTCCGGCTTGAAGGTGTCCACACTCAGCGGCAACGCGGTCTGCGCGGCCAGCCGCTCGATCACCGGGATCACCCGCCGCAGTTCCTCCTCCACCGACACCGGGGTCGCGCCCGGACGGGTCGATTCGCCGCCGATGTCGAGCAGGTCGGCGCCCTCCTCGGCCAAGCGCAGGCCATGCGCCACCGCCGCCTCCACGCTGGCGTGGGCGCCGCCATCGGAGAACGAATCCGGAGTGACGTTGACGATGCCCATCACCTGCGGACGATCGAGCGAAAGCCGGCGAGCGCCGCACTGCAGGCTGGGCGAGGTGTCGAACATCGGCGGGTCTCCTGGTGGTGGCCGCGGCAGGCGGCGAAGCGGCTCGGCGAGCGCGGCGATGGCGCCGCCCTGGACGACGGCGCCGGGACCGACGCTGCAGCGATCCGCAGGACGCGCGCATCGACCGGCCTCGTGCCGACAGCGAAGCGGGCATTGTCGCCCACCCGTGGCGCGGCGACGAGCCTGGCACCGCCAGGGGCAGGCCGGCGCCGATAAAAAAAGCCAGGGATCGCTCCCTGGCTTTCTGTCTCCGCGTGACCGCGCCGGGATTACACCTGCTCGGCAGGCCCGGCGATCGGCGGCAGCGGCCGCGAATTGCCCTTGTCGTTGCCGCCGTCCTTGCCGGACCTGTTCCAGCCCATCGGCGGCGGCGGATCGCGGCCTTCCATGATCGCGTCGATCTGCGGCGCGTCGATGGTCTCGTACTGCAGCAGCAACTGCGACATGGTGTGCAGCTTGTCCAGGTTCTCGGTGAGGATCTGCGTGGTCTTCGCATACGCCTTGTCGAGGATCGAGCGCACCACCTCGTCGATGCGCCGCGCGGTGTCGTCGGAGACGCTCTTGTGCTGGGTCACCGAGCGGCCCAGGAACACCTCATCGTCCTCCTCGCCGTAGGCGATCGGCCCCAGCTCGTCGGACAGGCCCCACTTGGTGACCATGTTGCGCGCCATCTTGGTCGCGCGTTCGATGTCGTTGGAGGCGCCGGTGGTGACCTTGTCGGTGCCGAAGATCAGTTCCTCGGCGACGCGGCCGCCGTACAGCGAGCACAGCTGCGACTCGATCGCCACGCGGTTCATCGAGTACTTGTCGCCCTCCGGCAGGTACATGGTCACGCCCAGCGCGCGGCCGCGCGGAATGATGGTCACCTTGTAGACCGGGTCGTGCTCGGGCACCAGGCGGCCGACGATGGCGTGGCCGGCCTCGTGGTAGGCGGTCAGCGTCTTCTCGTCCTCGCTCATCGCCATCGAGCGGCGCTCGGCGCCCATCAGGATCTTGTCGCGGGCGCGGTCGAAGTGGTCCATGCGCACTTCCTTGACCGATTCGCGCGCGGCGAACAGCGCCGCCTCGTTGCACAGGTTGGCCAGGTCGGCACCGGAGAAGCCCGGGGTACCGCGCGCGATCACCATCGGCTCGATGTCGTCGGCCAGCGGCAGCTTGCGCATGTGCACCTTGAGGATCTGCTCGCGGCCGCGCACGTCCGGCAGGCCGACCACGACCTGGCGGTCGAAGCGGCCCGGACGCAGCAGCGCCGGATCCAGCACGTCGGGGCGGTTGGTCGCAGCGATCACGATCACGCCCTCGCCGCCTTCGAAGCCGTCCATCTCCACCAGCAACTGGTTGAGGGTCTGCTCGCGCTCGTCGTGGCCGCCGCCCAGGCCGGCGCCGCGGTGGCGGCCGACCGCATCGATTTCGTCGATGAAGATGATGCACGGCGCGTGCTTCTTGGCCTGCTCGAACATGTCGCGCACGCGGCTGGCGCCGACGCCGACGAACATTTCCACGAAGTCCGAACCGGAGATGCTGAAGAACGGCACCTTGGCCTCGCCGGCGATGGCCTTGGCCAGCAGCGTCTTGCCGGTGCCGGGCGGGCCGACCATCAGCACGCCGCGCGGGATCTTGCCGCCGAGCTTGGTGAACTTGGTCGGGTCGCGCAGGAAGTCGACCAGTTCGCCGACCTCCTCCTTGGCCTCGTCGCAACCGGCGACGTCGGCGAAGGTGATCTTGACCTGGTCCTCGCCCTGCAGCTTGGCGCGCGACTTGCCGAAGGACATCGCCCCCTTGGCGCCGCCGCCACCGCCCTGCATCTGGCGCATGATGAACAGCCAGAAGCCGATGATCAGGATGACCGGCAGGAAGTTCAGCACCAACGACCAGAAGCTCGGCCCGTTGTCGGGCTTCTGCCGGGTGATGTCCACGTTCTTGCTGTACAGCACGTCGATCAGCTTGTCGTCGCTCGGGCCATAGACCGTGCCCTCGCTGCCGTCGGCGCGCTTGAAGCGAATCGCGTTGACCGACAGGTTGGTGGCGTCGGTGAAATCGACCGACTTCACCCGCCCGGCGTCCACGTCCTTCAGGAACTGGGAGTAGGTCACGGTGTCGCTGCCCTGGCCGCCGGCGAGCCGCGGCGAGAAGCTCTGGAACACCACCATCAGCACGACGGCGACGACTACCCACAACAGCAGATTCTTGGTCAAGTCGTTCATCCTCATTGGCTCCGGTGTCCCTTCAACTCTGTCTCGATGCGTGGCATTGCGGGTTCAGCCTTGCGTTCAGCTTACTTGATCTGGGTGCGCTTGCCCTGTCCGAGGGCGTAGACCTCCGGCGAGCGCTTGCGCGACGCGGCCGGCTTGCGAATGGTCACCTTCTCATAGCGGCGGCGCATGTCGCGGATGTAGTCGTCGAACCCCACGCCCTGGAACAGCTTGATCAGGAACGCGCCATTCGGCTTCAGGTGGCTGTCGGCGAACGCCATCGCCAGTTCCGCCAGATGCATCATCCGCGGCTGGTCGACCGCATCCATTCCGCTCTTATTGGGGGCCATATCCGACAGCACAAGGTCCACCGGGGTGTCGCCCAGCATGGCCTCGAACTGCGATAGCACCGCGTCCTCCCTGAAGTCACCGTGAAGGAACTCGACGCCGGCCAGCGGCGGCATCTCCAGGATGTCCAGGGCCAGCACCCGGCCGCGGTCGCCCATCGACTTGCGCACCTGCTGCGACCAGCCGCCCGGCGCGGCGCCGAGGTCGACCACGACCATGTCCGGCTTGAGCAGCCGGTCGCGCTGCAGCAGCTCCTCCAGCTTGTAGGCCGCGCGCGAGCGCATGCCTTCGGCCTGGGCCTTCTTCACGAAGGGATCGGCGAAATGTTCACGGAGCCAGCGTTGGCTGCTTTTGCTGCGGGTGGCCATGGACGCACGGTCGGGAGGGGCGGCCATGATACCCTGATCGCCCTTGCCAACCCTGCTCCCGCCTGCATGTCGATCAGCCTGACCTCGGCCCAGAACCGCTTCCTGCGCGGCCTGGCCCACGACCTCAAACCCCTGTTGCAGATCGGCAGCAAGGGCGTCACCCCGGCCTTCCTGGCCGAACTGGACGAGGTGCTGGAGCGCCACGAGCTGGTCAAGGTGAAGGTCGGCGGCGACGACCGCGAGGCCCGCGACGCCGCCATCGGCAGCCTGGTGGAACAGTCGCACAGCGTGCTGGTGCAGCGGATCGGCCATACCGCGATCCTGTATCGCCCGGCCAAGGAAGACCGGCAGATCGTGCTGCCGCGCGCCTGAGCGCGCCTCCGGTGCCCCCATGCAACTGACCCAGGACCTGCCCGACTACGCCTACGCCCTGCGCATGGCCGACGGCCGCCAGGCCAAGGTGAACGACCGCGTGCTGACCCGCAGCTTCATCCTCGCGCCGGACACCCTGGTCGAGGACTGGCAGGCGCCGCTGGCCGGCGAACTGCAGCCGCTGCATCTGCAGCCGCTGCTGGAACTCAACCCGGCGCTGGTGATCCTCGGCACCGGCGAACGCCAGGTGTTTCCCGCGGCGGCGGTGATGGCGCTGTTCCTGACCCGCGGCATCGGCATCGAGGTGATGAACAATGCCGCCGCCGCGCGCACCTACAACGTGCTGGCCGCCGAAGGCCGGCGCGTGGCGGTCGGGTTCCTGCTCGAAGACTGAGTCCGGCGTCGTCGCCGGGCGCCGCGACCGCCCTGGCTGTTGGCCCCAGCGGCCTCAACCACCGCCTATTCGCGCGGCGGGCACAATGCGATCACGGCGGAGAAGCCGCCTGAGTTTTTTGGCCTTCCGCAGATTGCTGCGCGAGGTCTGCCGCGCGAGTCGAGCGCCGCGCGTCGGGGCTGAAGCCCCTCCCACAGAGGAGTGCGTGCCCGGTGGCGCCCCGTGTGAGATCGGCTCTCCCTAGCCTGCCGGCCGTCAGCGGCGAGGCAGTTCAACGGACCGTCGAACGCGCGCGTGCGATCACGCTCGCATGACCGTCCTCCTCTTGCGAAGGCAAAGGCGGACAGCCGATACGCTGCTGCGGCCGGTTACTTCGGCGGCAGGTACAGCAATGGGTCGACCGGCTTGCCGTTGTAGCGGATCTCGAAGTGCAGCATGTCGCGGGCCGCGCCGCTGTGGCCCATCTCGGCGATCTGCTGGCCAGCCTTGACGTTCTGGCCCTCGTTGACCAGACGCTTGCGGTTGTGGCCGTAGGCCGACAGCCACTGTTCGTTGTGCTTGACGATGATCAGTTCGCCATAACCGACCAGGCCGGCGCCGGAATAGACCACCACGCCATCGGCGGCGGCGCGCACCGCTTCGCCGTTGTTGCCGGCGATGTCCACGCCCTGCTTGGTGGTTTCGCCGCTGACGAAGCGGCTGACCACCACGCCATCGGCCGGCCAACGCCAGGAGAAGCCGCTGCTGACCGGCGCCGGCGCAGCGGCCGCCGGCGGCCGTGCCGCCGCGCCGCTGCCGGCGGCCGGCGGTACCACCGCGGTGGCGGTGCCGGGACGTGCGGCGCCCCTGCCGCCGCCGGGCGGGTACAGCCGCAGCGACTGCCCGGGATAGATCGTGTACGGCGGCTGCAGGCCGTTCCAGCCCGCCAGGTCCTGCGGGGTGATGTTGTTGGCGCGGGCGATCGCGTACAGCGTGTCGCCGCGGCGCACGGTGGCGCTGACCCCGGGCTTGGGCACGGAGACCCGCGGTGCCGAGGCCGCTGCGCTGCCGCGCACGGGCGCGCCGCCAGGCGTGCGGACCACCGTGGCGCTGCTGCAGGCGCCGAGCGCCAACGCCACCAGCACACCCAGGCCGCCACGCAGGCCGTTCCGCACCACCCGATCGACGCTCATCCGACCTTCGCTCTCCATATGACCCACACCACCAGCAGCGCCAGGATCGCCGAGGCGACCCAGCCGAGCGGCTCGATCCAGCGGCGCAACGCCGCTTCGGCGCGCGGCCCGCCGAGGCGGATCGCTCCGGCCACCAGGTACACGCGCTTGCCGCGCCCGACCAGCATGCTCGCCAGGAACGGTAGCAGCGGCACTCCAACGATGCCTGAGGCCCAGGTGAATATCTTCAGCGGGATCGGCGTGAAGCCGGCCAGCACCAGCAACCAGAACGCACGCCACGGCGACTCGGCGATGACCTCGCGCAGATAGTTGACCTGCGCGTCGATCTTCTGCGTCCAGCCCAGCCATTCGATCAGCGGCTGCACCGCGGCGAAGGCGAAATGGCCGAGCAGGTAACCGATCACGGCGCCGGCGATCGAGCCGAGCAGGCTCAGCGTGGCGAACCACAGCGCGCGCCGCGGCTGCGCCAGCGACATCGGCGCCAGCATCACTTCCGGCGGCACCGGGAACACGATGGCCTCGGCGAAACTGAGACCGGTCAGCAGCGCGGGCGCGCGGCGATGCCGCGACCAGGCGATGGCACGTTCGTACAACGGCCCAAAAATCTTCATCCAGTGTGGCTCCGGGAGGTCAATCCAGCATGCCCGACAGCAACGGGACGAAGGTCACCGGCGCCAGGACGTCTTGTTCGATCTGGCCGTCGGCAGCACGGCGCAGGCGGATCAGCGATTGCGCGGACGGGCCGCCGACCGGGGCCACCAGGCAGCCGCCGGGGGCCAACTGCTCGACCAGCGCATCGACCAGCGCCGGCGCCGCGGCGGTGACCACGATGGCATCGAAGGGGCCGTGCTCGGGCCAGCCGATGCGGCCGTCGTCGTGCTTGCTGCGCACGTTCATGCCGAGCTGGCGGAAGCGCTTGCGCGCCTGCCGCAGCAGGTCGCCGATGCGCTCGACGGTGTGCACTTCCAGGCCCAGCGCGGCCAGGATCGCCGCCTGGTAGCCGGAGCCGGTGCCGACTTCCAGCACCTTCTTCGGCGTCGCCTCCAGCACCGTCTCGGTCATGCGCGCCACCACCCAGGGCTGGGAGATGGTCTGGCCGTGGCCGATCGGCAGCGCCGTGTCCTCGTAGGCGCGCGAGGCCAGCGCCTCGTCGATGAACAGATGCCGCGGCACGGTACGCACGGCGTTGAGCACGCTCTCGTCGCGGATGCCGGCCTCGCGCAGGCGCTCGACCAGGCGGTCGCGCACGCGTTGGGAGGTCATGCCGATGCCGATCGCTTCCGGCTGCAGACGCAACCGCGGGGTCATGCCGGGCGGCCCAGCGCTTCGGTCAGGCCGCCGACCCAGCTGGCGACCTTTTCCAACGCCTGGTAGCGGGTCAGATCGACCTGGATCGGGGTGATCGAGATGAAGCCGGTGCGCACCGCATGGAAGTCGGTGCCGGGACCGGCGTCCTGCTCGCGCCCGGCCGGGCCGATCCAGTACACGGTGGCGCCGCGCGGGTCGGTCTGCGGCAGGCATGGTTCGGAACGGTGGCGGTTGCCGAGCCGGGTGACCTCGAAGCCCTTGATCTCCTGCCACGGCAGGTCGGGCACGTTGACGTTGAGGATGGTGTCGGCGGGCAGCGGATCGGCCTTGAGCCGTGCCACGATCTCCACCGCCGCGCGCGCGGCGGTCTGGAAATGCCGGGGGTCGTGGTTGTGCGAGACCAGCGACACGGCCACTGCGGGCAGGCCGAGGAAGCGGCCTTCCATGGCCGCCGAGACGGTGCCGGAATAGATCACGTCGTCGCCGAGATTGGCGGAATTGTTGATGCCGGAGACCACGATGTCCGGATCGAACTCCAGCATGCCGGTGAGCGCCAGGTGCACGCAGTCGGTCGGGGTGCCGGCGACGCTGCAGGTGTGCTGATCGATGCGCTTGAGCCGGATCGGCAGATCCAGGGTCAGCGAATTGCTGGCGCCGGACCGGTCGCGGTCGGGTGCGACCACCGTCACTTCGTGGCCGGCGCCGCGCAACTGCTCGGCCAGCATGCGGATGCCGGGGGCGTCGACGCCGTCGTCGTTGCTCACTAATACGCGCATGGTGCTCCTCGAAAACCGGTGCATGATACCGGATGCGCCCTGCCAGGTCGCTGACAGCGCGCCGGCGATCGCGGCGACCACCGTCGCACCGCGCGCCAGATGCGCTGCGCGCCCGAGGAATACAGCGCGACCGTTCCGCGCCGGCGACGCCGTGCCCCGGCACTGCCGGCGACGCCACGGTCACCTCAAACCGCGCAGCACGCTCTAAGCTGTGCGCATGGCGCATTCCGACGACGAAGACCCCGCCGCGCTGTTCCGCGCGGCGATCGGCAAGGTGGCCCCGCTCAACGCGACGCCGCCGGCCAACCCCAAACCGCGCCCCAAGCCGCGTGCGCGCATGGCCGAGCGCGACGAGGCCGAGGCGCAGGGCGAGTTCCAGCAATTGCTGCGCGAGCGCGCGCCGCTGGAAGCCGGCGATGTGGCCAGCTACCGCCGCGAGCATCTGCCGGCGCGGCTGTTCCAGCGCCTGCGCAAGGGCCAGTTCTCGGCCCAGGACGAACTGGACCTGCACGGCGCCACCGCCGCCCAGGCCGAGGCGCTGCTGCGCCAGTTCCTGGCCGAGGCGCATGCGCACGAGTTCGGCTGCGTGCGCATCGTGCACGGCAAGGGCCTGCAATCGGGCGGCGTGCCGCTGCTGAAGAACCTGGTGGACCGCGCACTGCGCCAGCGCAACGATGTGCTGGCGTTCCATTCGGCGCCGCCCGCGCAGGGCGGCACCGGCGCGATGCTGGTGCTGCTGGCGCGACGCTGAGCGGCACTGCGCGCGACGCCGGTCACGCTCGGGCCGGGCGTGGCGCCTGTGCTCCGGTTCGGGTGCGCCATCGCTGGCTGCGCACGCCGTCAGTGCTGTGCTCATCGGCTCGCGCGGGACGGATGTAGGAGCGGCTTCAGCCGCGACGGGGCGTTACCGGGAGGGCCGGTCGCGGCTGAAGCCGCTCCTACAGGACATTTCGTCTCCTCGTGAGTGGGAGGTGCCCTGAAGCCGTCCCTGTCGGTCGCCGCAAAAGCGGCAGCCGAGACGCCTTCGTCCCCGGCGCGGCAGCCTCCAGCTCGACCACATCCCACCCGACCGGACCACCGTCGCGCGCCCCGTGCTGGAAATGCACGATCGCATTTCAATTTTCGCCCGCTGAAACGTCTTGTCAGAGAGTACCGCCCCTCTGCGAGCCGAAAGTGACCGACGCAACCACCGAATTCCTTCTGCAACCCACTGATATCGTGGATGTTTCCGCGAGCGCCGCGAACTTCGAGGCAGCGCCGGCGCACACCGCCCGGCCACGGCGGCCGCTACCGGCGCCGTCGCGGGTCGCCGGCTCCACGACGCCCGCGCAGTGGCCGGCACTGTTCCTGGCTTCGTTCAAGGGGCGCACGGACTGGCACGGCAATCGCTGGCAGCGCGTGATCAAGGCGGGCAAGTACCTGGTGCGCGCGCTGTCCGTACCGGCCGCGCACCGCCGCTTTCTGGAAGAACTGCAGCGCGAGCCGCGCATGCACGGTTATGCGGCGCGCGATCCGCGCCTGCTCGAGCGCCACCTGCACCGCTTCGTCAACACCCGCTGGAACCGTTCGGCGCGCCTGCGCCATCTGCGGCAACACTACCGGTTCCTGCTCGATCGCCTGCCGCACGCGCTGTTCGACGCCATCTACCGGCAAGGCCAGGCGGACCTGGGGACGCTGCCGCTGCACGACGGCAGCGCACTGACGCTGTCGCTGCTGCCGCCGGCGCCGATGAGCTGCGAAGGCGAGCTCTGGTTGCAGCTCAGCGACGCGGCGGGACGCCAGCTGTATCGCCTGGTGCTGACCGTGACCGGCGACGCCGCCCATCCGACGGTGCTGATCGGTTGCCTGCAGGGGCCCAACGGCGCCGACGCCCGGGACGTGGTGCGCGCGCTGACCAAGCAGATGCACGGGCTGCGGCCCAAGCAACTGATGCTGTCCCTGGCCTGCACCTTCGCCGAGCGCATCGGCGCGCAGGCGATCCGCGCCGTCTGCAATTCTGCGCATCCGCTGCAGCGCAAGCGAGACGTGTTCCTGGCCGACTACGACGCGTTCTGGATCGAGCAAGGCGGTACGCCCATCGCCGACGGCTGGTTCGCGTTGCCGCTGACCCCGGCGCGCAAGACCGTGGCCGATGTGCCCAGCCAGCATCGCGCGGCGTTTCGCCGCCGCGAGGCATTGCGGACGCACGCCGAGGGCTTGCTGGCCGCCGCGCTGCCGGCGGCCTGCGCCGCCGCGCCGCGTGGCGACCAGTGAGCCTGGCTATACTGCCGCGGCCGCTTCCCTCCAGGAGCATCAGCATTCGTGAGCCGGGCCGAGCACACCGAGGGCGCGCCGTCGCCGGAACAGGCGCATGCGCAGCACGTCGCCGCGTTGTTCAAGGAACATCACCATGCCCTGCTCGCCTTCCTGCACTGCAAGCTCGGCTCGATGGCGGACGCGCAGGACGTGGCACAGGAGGCATACATGCGCATCGTGACCCTTGAGCGTCAAGACGCGCTGGCGTCGCCGCGGGCCTACCTGTTCCATGTGGCCTCGAACCTGGCGGTGGACCGGCTGCGCATGCGCAAGGTCCGCGAAAACGCGGCGGTGGACCTGCCGGAGCAGGATCTGCCGCTGTCGCCGATTCCGGAGCGGCACGCCACGGCCAGCGAACAACTGCGCCAGCTGACCCGGGCACTGAAGGAACTTCCCGCCAAGACCAGCCGCGCCTTCGTGCTGCACGTGATCGAAGGCAAGGACTTCGGCATGATCGCCAAGGCGATGAACGTGAGCGAACGGATGGTCCGCTACCATGTGGCCAACGCGCTCGCGCATTGCCGCAAACGCTTCGACGAAGCGGAGATCCCGTAATGGACAGCGGCATCGACAAGCACATCCTCGACGACGCCGCGCGCTGGTGGACCCTGCTGCGCGAACCCGACAGCAGCGAGGACACCGTCGCGCGCTGGCTGGACTGGACCGCGGCCGACCCGCGGCATCTGCAGGCGTTCGAACGGATCAACGCGCTCGGCGGCGACCTGCGTGCGCTCGATGCCGCCGCCCGCGACGAACTCGTGCGCACCTTCGCGCCGCCGCGCTCACGCTCGCGCTGGCGGCCGTTGCAGGTGGCGGCCTGCATCGGCGTGCTGGCGCTCGGCGGCGCCCTGGCGTGGCGGCAGTTGCATGCGCCACCGGTCACCCAGGTCTACGGCAGCGCGATCCGCCGCCACCAGGACATCGTGCTGGCGGACGGCTCGAAGATCGCGCTCGGCGGCGCCTCGCGGCTGAGCACGCGGTTCAGCGCCGCGCAGCGCCACGTGGACCTGATCGCCGGCGAGGCCTTCTTCGAAGTGGCGCATCACCCCGGGCGTCCGTTCGTGGTCGATGCCGGCGGCGTGTCGATCCTGGACGTGGGCACCGCCTTCGATGTCAGCCGCGACGGCGAACGCGTGGAAGTCGCGGTCACCGAAGGCCGGGTCCGCATCTACGGCGCCGGCCAGGTACCGGCCGACGGCAGCGGCGGGCTGGAAGCGGTGGCCGGCCAGCGCGTGACCTACGATCCGGCCCGGCCGACGCTGCAGGTCAGCAAGATCAGCGTGGAGCAGGCCACGGCCTGGCGCGATCATCGGCTGGAGTTCGTCGACACGCCGCTGGACACGGTGATCGCCAGGGTCAACCGCTACAGCGACCGTCCGCTGCGCCTGGCCGACCCGGACCTGGCGCGACTGAGGTTCACCGGCAGCGTGGACACCGAAGCGACGGCGCAGTGGACCGCGGCCTTGCCGCAGGTGTTCCCGCTGCAGGTGCGCCAGGGCAAGGACGAGATCGTGCTGAGCCGCCGCTAGGCGATGCCGTCCCCGCCCCGGCCGCCCTGGGCGGCCGGCGGCGATCGCCTGGCCCAGAGGCACGCCGTCGGCGCTGTCGCGCATGGCATAATTTGCGCTTCCGCTGGGGGGCGAAGTGCAGTGCGTGGGCTGAGGCGACTGATCATCTGTAGCAGCCTGGCGCTGCAAGTCGTACCCGGGAACCCTGCCCTCGCCACCGCCCTCGCGTCCGACGCACGGCAGATCGCCTTCTCGATCCCGCCGCAGCCGCTGTCCACGGCGCTGATCGCGTATGCCAAGCAGGCCAACGTGCAGGTCGTCACCGCCAGCCCGACGCTGGCCGGGCTGCACAGCGACGGGGTGCAAGGCGTGCTCGCGCCGGAAACGGCGCTGCAGCGCCTGCTGCAGTCCAGTGGCCTGGCCTATCGCCTGCTCGACGCGAACACGGTGGCGGTCACGCCGGCCGCCACCGAGGCGGTACCGGCCGATGCCCCGGATGGCCACAGCGCCGGCACCCCGCCCAAGCTGCTGGAACAGATCGACGTCGCGGCGCTGACCGAGCGCACCATGGGCGACGTGCCCGCCTATGCCAGCGACGCGCTGCGCTATGCCGCCGACGCCATCGCCGTGCCGCAGTCGGTCAACGTCGTCGCCCCGCACCTGATGGCGTCGCAACAGGCCCGCACCGTCGCCGACGCCCTGCGCAACGTGGCCAGCGTGCAGCACATCGAAAACCCGTTGCGCGCGCCGTTGTTCAAGATCCGCGGCATCTACACCGGCAACGGCATGACCGACGGGATGCCGAACAGCTTCGTCGGGCTCGGCGGCTATCCGCCGATGATCGGCGTGGAACGGGTCGAGGTGCTCAAGGGCCCGGAGTCGATCCTCGGCGACAGCAACGGCGGCGACATGAGTGGACTGATCAACGTCGTCACCAAGCAGCCGCAGCGCACGCCACAGCGCGCGCTGCGCTATGCCCTCGGCGAACGCGGCGACGTGCAGGCCGGGCTCGACGCCACCGGGCCGATCGGCGCCACGCCGCTGCGTTATCGCCTCATCGTCTCCGGCCAGCATGCCGATGCCACGGCGCAGGGCTACGGCCCGCGCAACGCCGCCTACCTGGCGCCGTCCATCGCCTGGCAGGGCGACGACAACCGCCTGGTGCTCGGCGTGCAGCGCGTGACCGATCGCCAGCCGGCCGCCGACCACGCGCTGCTGCTGCGCAACCGCGTGTCGGCGATGACGCCCAGGAGCTTGCGCCTCGGCAATCGGCAGGACCACACCGCCTACCGCACCCAGCGCGCCTACTACCTGTTCGATCAGCGGCTCAGCGACCGCTGGCAACTGCGCAGCCGCGGCCAGTATGTGACCCAGGCGATCGAGGCGCGCAACTGGGGCATGTTGTCGCCTTCGCCGAAGGGCGTCGTGCGGGCCTATGCCGAGGCCTACCGCAACACGACGGCGTACTACACCGTCCAGAACGACCTGGTCGGCACGTTCGGCGACGGAGCGCTGACGCAGACCGTGACCCTGGGCCTGGATTACACGCGCGCGCGCCTGGGCAGCAGCGACTACTTCATCCGGATGCACCGCCGCCACTACGACGTCTTCGGCGACGAGCGACTGGGACCGGTGAACTGGCCGCATTCGCGGCGCGGGATCCTGCATTACCCCGGCAGCCCCTGGTCGAGCCGCAGCGGCATCCTGCTGCAGGACCAGATCAGCATCGGCGAGCACTGGGACGTGTTGTTGGCGCTGCGCCGCTCGGCCTACGAAATTTCCAACTACGACGCCAAGGGCAAGCTGCGCCAGCTGCGCAGGCGCCGCTGGGTGCCCAATGTCGGCGTGGTCTACAAGCTGAGTCCGGAGGCGTCGCTGTACGCCAGCAGCATGAACGGCTTCGCGCCGAGCACCGTGCTCGGCAGGAACGGCCGGCCGCTGCCGCCCGCGCTGTCGCGACAGGTGGAGGCCGGTGCGAAGGTCGATCTGTTCGAACACCGTGCCCGGCTCACCGTCGCGTACTACGTGATCACCGTCGACCGCAGTTTCGATCTGGTGCTGGCGCATCCGTCGTACTTCGCCAGGCCGATCGACAGCCAGAGCAACCATGGGCTGGACCTCGATTTCGTCGGCGCGCCCGCCCCGGGCCTGGAGCTGAGCAGCAGCCTGGCGCTGGCGCGCATCGGCCGCCGCGACGGCATGCCGACCACCGGCGTGCCGCGCACGCGCTTCACCCTGTGGGGCAGCTACCAGTTCCAGGACAGCCGCTGGAGCGGCTGGGGCGTGGCGGGCGGCATCCTGGCGCGCGACCACACCCTCGGCCGGCGCCTGGGCGGGGGATACATCAGGATCCCCGGGCAAGCGAGCGTCGATGCGAAC
The DNA here is from genome assembly GCF_056725085.1 of Xanthomonas sp. NCPPB 901. NCBI lineage: Bacteria > Pseudomonadati > Pseudomonadota > Gammaproteobacteria > Lysobacterales > Lysobacteraceae > Xanthomonas > Xanthomonas sp. NCPPB 901. The sequence goes on from NZ_CM161511.1 coordinate 2,834,356, forward strand.
GTGTCCTACCGCACCGATGCCTGGGACGTGACCGTGGGCATGCGCAATGTCTTCAACCGCCGGCTGTATGCCGACGAGTTCGACGAGACCTTCGTGCCGCTGCCCGATGGCCGCAACCTGCTGCTGACCGGCACCTACCGGTTCTAGCGCGCGTCGCGGCCGACGCGCCAGGCGTTGCCTCTCCCACTCGGCGAATCGCTCGCATGCCATGGCCTGGCGCCAGCCTCGCCAGCGGCCGCGTGCAGACCCGCCCGCCGCGCGACGCTCAAGCCTCGGTGGACGCCTGCGGCGCCTCTTCGACCTGGCCGAGTTCGTGCAACAGCGCCGTGGCGTAGCTGCCCGGCGGCAGCGCGAACCGCAGTTCCAGCGCATCGCCCTGCCCGTCCAGCCAGCGCCACTGCAGGTCCGCCACGCGCAGGCGGGTCGCGCGCCGCTCCTGTTTCAGGCCCTCGCGCTCCACGCCTTCGCGCAGGCGCAGCGCGACCGCCTCGTCCAGCGCCGCCAGTTCCAGCGCACGCGCCGCCTCGGTGCTGCGCAGCTCGCCGGCGCCCCACAGCGGCGCGGACGGATGGATGTCGAAGCGCTGCAGGCGCTCGGCCAGCGCCTCCGACCAGGGTTCCGGACCGAACACGCTGCGGCTGCCATCGAGCATCCACACCTCGCCGTCCAGCGCGCCGTCCCAGTTGCCGGCGGCCACGCGTGCGGCCAACACCCGGTTGAACAGTTCCGACCGGGCCGCCGACAGCAGCAGCGAGCGCTGCTCGCGCCGCACCCGGCGGCCGCCGAACATCGCCAGCGCGGCGCCGACGTTGCCGCCGTCGCGGCCGAAGCGCTGCTCGCCGAACCAGTTGGGAATCCCGCGCGCGGCGATCTGCGCCAGCCGCGCCTCGATCGCCGTGCGCTCGCCACGCACCTCGCGCAACACCAGCACGAAGCCGTTGCCGGCCAGCGCGCCGCGCGGCAGCTTGCGGTTGTGCCAGTGCGCCTCCAGCACCTGCAGGTCCGCGTCCTGCAGGCTCTCCAGCGCCGGCGCCACGCGCTTGGGCAGATGCACCGAGAAGCGCTGGGTGGTGACCGCGTGGCGGTCCTTCATGCCGGCATAGCCGATCGCCAGTTCCGCGACCCCGGCCCACTGCGCCAGGCGACGCGCGACGAAGGCGGTATTCATGCCGCGCTTACGCACGCTCAGCAGCAGGTGCTCGCCCTCGCCGCTGGGCGCGAACGCGGGCAGTTCGTCCACCTGGAAATCCTCGGCGGTGCTGCGCATGCGCGCCTGCAGCGGCGCGGCGCCGAACGCGCGCGGCAGCTCGCTCACAGCGCCACCAGCAGGGCCACCGCCTGCGCCGCGATGCCCTCACCACGGCCGGTGAAGCCGAGCTTTTCGCTGGTGGTGGCCTTGACGCTGACGCAGTCCAGCTCGACCTGCAGCAGCGCCGCCAGGCGTTCGCGCATCGCCTGCGCCTGCGGGCCGACCTTGGGCCGCTCGCAGATCACGGTGACGTCGGCATTGCCCAGGCGCCAGCCGCGCGCGTGCAGCAGGCCCACGCAGTGATCGAGGAACTGCGCGCTGTCGGCCCCCTTCCAGCGCGGATCGGACGGCGGGAAATGCTGGCCGATGTCGCCCAGCGCCAAGGCGCCGAGCAAGGCGTCGCACAGCGCGTGGATCACCACGTCGCCGTCGCTGTGGGCGAGCACGCCGCGCTCGTGCGCCACGCGCACGCCGCCGAGCATGATGTGGTCGCCCTCGCCGAAGGCGTGGACGTCGTAACCCTGGCCGATGCGGAAGGAGGGAGGAGCAGAAGCACTGTGTGACATGGGAATCCTGTTCGTGAAAAGCGTCGAGGCCGCCTGACGGTCAGACGCCGGGGTGCAGCGTGCGCATGTAGACCGGCAAGGCCTCGGAAGCCGGCATCGCGTCTTCTTCCACGTCCGCTGCGCCCCACCGCGGGTTGCGCCAGTCGGCCTGGACGATGCGCTCGACCAGCGCCGGCAACGGCGTCTGCCGGATGGGCACGCGGAACGGCAAGCGGCCATGCGCCGAGGACACCAGGCTGAAGCGCAATTGCCGCGCCTGCCCGTCGTGCCAGCAGTAGAACGTCATCGCCGGCGCCGCTTGCGCACGCAGCGTGGCCTGCCGATCGTCGGCGACCGCCTCCACGAACCGTGCCACGCTCGCGACGTCGATGCCTGCGGATTGCTCCGCGGACGGCGAGAACGCCCACAGGTTGGCGTGGGCCTCGTGGCCGATGTCCTCGCCATCGACCACGATCGCCTCGCCGCTGGCCTGCTGCAGCCAGGCGAACGCCACGGCATCCTCGAACCGCATCAGCCGCTCCGTCGCTGGGACAGTTCGAACTCGAAACGCGCCAGGTCGGCCGGCGTGGTCACCTTGAAATTGTCTTCGGCGCCTTCCACCAGCAGCGGCCGCAGCCCCAGCAACTCCATCGCCATGGCGTCGTCAGTGACTTCCACGCCGGCCGCGGCGGCCTGCTCCAGCGCGCGGCTCAGTTGCATGCGCCGGAACAGCTGCGGGGTCAGCGCGCGCCACAGGCGCGCGCGCGGTTCGGTGCCGTCGATGCCGCCGTCGTCGCCGGCGCGCTTGAGCGTGTCGCGCAGCGGCGCGGCCAGGATCGCGCCGACCGGATCGCCGCGCCCCGCTTCCAGCAGCCGGTCCAGGTCGGCCAACGCCAGGTTCGGGCGCGCCGCATCGTGCACCAGCACGAAATCGTCCGCCTTCACCGACTCGGGCAAGGCGTGCAGTGCGGCCAGCACCGAGCCGGCGCGGCTGCCGGCGCCCAGGCAGGTCAGCACCGGCTTGCCGGCCAGTTCGGTCCAGCCCGGCCACTGCGCATCGTCGGCGCCCAGCGCGACCATCGCCCCGGCCACGGCCGGATGCGCCAGCAGCGCTTCCAGCGCATGCGCCAGCAAGGGGCGCCCGCCCGCCTGCAGATACTGCTTGGGGGTAGCGCCGCCGAAACGGGTGCCGCGGCCAGCCGCCGGGACCACGGCCCAGACCGTGGCCATCAGGGCTGTTCGCCCGGCGCCGGCGCAACAGGCGCCGGCTGCGCGCCCGCCGCCGTGCCGGCCGGCGTCGACACCGGCGCGTTCTCGACCACGCGGTAGAACTTCTCGCCCGGTTTGATCATGCCCAGCTCGCTGCGTGCGCGTTCCTCGATCGCCGCCTCGCCGTCCTTGAGGTCCTTGACCTCGGCGGCGAGCGCGGCGTTGCGTTGCTGCAGTCCTTCGTTGTCGCGCTTCTGGTGCTCGACCTGGCTTTCGAGCACCAGCACTTCGCCGGAATTCCCCGGACCGAGCCAGAAACGGTACTGCAGCCACGCCAGCAGTCCCGCCAGCACCAGCAGCAGCCAGCGCCAGTTGCGCACGGCTTATCGCTTGAGCGAAACGAAGGCGCTGCGCCCGGCGTAGCGGGCGGCGCTGCCCAGCGCCTCCTCGATGCGCAGCAGCTGGTTGTACTTGGCCACGCGATCGCTGCGGCACAGCGAGCCGGTCTTGATCTGGGTGGCGGTGGTGGCCACGGCGATGTCGGCGATGGTGGTGTCCTCGGTCTCGCCGGAACGGTGCGAGACGATGGCCGCGTAGCCGGCCTTGTCGGCCATGGCGATGGCTTCCAGGGTCTCGGTCAGGGTGCCGATCTGGTTGACCTTGATCAGGATCGCGTTGGCGGTGCCGGACTCGATGCCCTGCTTGAAGATCTTCGGATTGGTCACGAACAGGTCGTCGCCGACCAGCTGCACCTTGCTGCCGATGCGGTCGGTGAGCAGCTTCCAGCCGGCCCAGTCGTCCTCGGCCAGGCCGTCCTCGATGCTGACGATCGGGTACTGCGCGGCCCAGTCGGCGAGGAAGTCGACGAACTGCTCGCTGGTCAGGCGCTTGCCCTCGCCCACCAGATGGTACTTGCCGTTGTCGTAGAACTCGCTGGAGGCCACGTCCAGGCCCAGCAGCACGTCTTCGCCGGCGGTGTAGCCGGCCTTGCCGATCGCTTCCAGGATGGTGTCCAGCGCTTCCACGTTGCTGCGGAAGTCCGGGGCGAAGCCGCCCTCGTCGCCGACCGCGGTGGACAGGCCGTGGCCCTTGAGCACGGACTTCAGCGCATGGAAGATCTCGGTGCCGGCGCGCAGCGCCTCGGAGAACGAGGCGGCGCCGACCGGCAGCACCATGAACTCCTGGAAATCGACGTTGTTGTCGGCGTGCGCGCCGCCGTTGATGATGTTCATCATCGGCACCGGCAGCGCCAGGTTGGCGGTATTGCCCGCGGCCAGCGACTGCCACAGCGGCTGCTTGCGCGAGGCGGCGACGGCATGCGCATTGGCCAGCGAGACGCCGAGCAGCGCGTTGGCGCCGAGGCGGCCCTTGTTCTCGGTGCCGTCCAGATCGATCAGGCGGCGGTCCAGGCCCTGCTGGTCGGCGGCGTCGAAGCCCTGCAGCGCGCCGGCGATGGTGGTGTTGACGTTCTCCACCGCCTTGCGCACGCCCTTGCCCAGGTAGCGGGTCTTGTCGCCGTCGCGCAGTTCGACCGCTTCCTTGGTGCCGGTGGACGCGCCCGAGGGCACCGCGGCACGACCGAACGAACCGTCCTCCAGGATGACATCGGCTTCCAGCGTGGGATTGCCGCGGCTGTCGAGGATTTCACGGGCGTGGATGCTGCGGATCGTACTCATGGGCGGGCCGGTTACCTGTAGGAAGAGGGGGCGGAAACGAATGCCGGCTGATTATCCCCGGCCGCCCGTTCCTTGCCAAATGCCGCCTCAGCCGAGGCCCACCGCGCCCAGCGGGATCCCGCCGAGGAACAGCAAGATCAAGGCCAGCATCGCCAGCAGCAGGCCGGCGGCGATGCCGGCCAGGACCCGGCCGCGCCGCAGCGCCCAGCCCAGCGCGGCAGCGATCAATGTCCCCAGCCCGGCAACCGCCAGCACCAGCAGGCCGCCGACGATCCAGGGCTGCATGGCCAGAATGCCGTGGTCGCCGTCGCCGGGCGCGCCGATCGCGCGGGTGAAGGCGAACAGCACCACGCCCAACGCCGCCCAGGCCAGCAGCGACAGCAGCAGCGCGCACAGCCCCCAGGAGCACCGGCCACGCGCGGTCATCGCGGTCATCCCGACGCGGGCGCGGGCACCCGGCAGGATGGCGCATCCAGCCAGGCGCAGCGCGCAGCCCGCAACGGTAGCGCAGGCCTCACGCGAAGCGCGAGAAGCCGTGCTTCTTGGTCACCGCGTCCAGTTCCATCAGCGTTTCCAGCAGCGCTTCCATCTGGTCCAATGGCCACGCGTTGGGGCCGTCGGACAGCGCCTTGGACGGATCCGGATGGGTCTCGGCGAACACACCGGCCACGCCCACGGCCACCGCCGCGCGCGCCAGCACCGGCACGAACTCGCGCTGGCCGCCGGAACTGCTGCCCTGCCCGCCCGGCAACTGCACCGAATGTGTGGCGTCGAACACCACCGGGCATCCGGTCTCGCGCATCACGCTCAGCGAGCGCATGTCGCTGACCAGGTTGTTGTAGCCGAAGCTGGCGCCGCGCTCGCAGACCATGATCTGCTCGTTGCCGGTGGACTTGGCCTTCTCCACCACCGGCTTCATGTCCCACGGCGACAGGAACTGACCCTTCTTGATGTTGACCGGCTTGCCGGCCGCGCACACGTTCTTGATGAAATCGGTCTGCCGCACCAGGAACGCCGGGGTCTGCAGCACGTCCACCACCGCCGCCACCTCGTGCATCGGCGTGTACTCGTGCACGTCGGTCAGCACCGGCACGCCGATCTGCGTCTTCACCGCTTCCAGCACCTTCAGCCCCTCTTCCAGGCCGGGGCCGCGGAAACTGGTGCCGGAGGTGCGGTTGGCCTTGTCGAAGCTGGACTTGAAGATGAAGTTGATGCCCAGCCGGCCGGTGATCTCCTTGAGCCTGCCGGCGACGTCGAGCTGCAGCTGCATCGACTCGATCACGCACGGGCCGGCGATCAGGAACAACGGCTGGTCAAGGCCGACCTCGAATCCACAGAGCTTCATGTCGTCAATTCCTATGTTTGAGCAAATGCACCAGGCCGCCAAGCAGCAGAAGCGGCGTGCCAGTGAGAAAAAGTACGGACGCGGCGCGACGGGCGGCGACCACGGTCACGACGATGTAATAGCCGTCGCCGAGCCCGGGCCGCGCCAACACACCGCCCAACGGCACATACCGCACCAGCACTGCGAGCCAGAACGCCGCCGCGGCCAGCGCCACCAGCAACAGCCCCAGCACGAGCAAGCGCTCGCAGGCAGCGCTGAGCCACGTTGTCGGCGCGGGCATTACGCCCGCGCTTCCTTCAGCAGCTTGCCGCCGGCCTTCTTCTCGCGCGCAGCGCGCACGAAGCCGATGAACAACGGATGGCCGTCGCGCGGCGTGGACAGGAATTCCGGGTGCGCCTGGCAGGCCAGGAACCACGGATGCGTCTCGCGCGGCAGCTCCACCATCTCCACCAGGGTGTCGTCCATCGACTTGGCGGCGATCACCAGGCCGGCGTCCTCGAGCTGGGTGCGGTAGCGGTTGTTGAACTCGTAGCGGTGGCGATGGCGCTCGGCCACCACGTCCTTGCCGTACAGCTCGCGCGCCAGCGTGCCCGGCTTGAGCCGCTGTTCCTGCAGGCCCAGGCGCATGGTGCCGCCGAGATCGGACTTCTCGTCGCGCTTCTCGACATCGCCGCTGGCGGTGCGCCACTCGGTGATCAGGCCGATCACCGGGTACGGCGACTGCCGGTCGTTCTCGGTGCTGTTGGCCGCGTCCAGCCCGGCGACGTGCCGCGCGTAGTCGACCACCGCCGCCTGCATGCCGTAGCAGATGCCGAAGTACGGCACCCCGTGCTGGCGCGCGTAGCGCGAGGTCAGCACCTTGCCTTCGAAGCCGCGGTCGCCGAAACCGCCCGGGACCAGGATGCCGTCCACGTCGGCCAGCGCCGCCATGTCGCTGCCTTCCAGGTCCTGCGCTTCCAGCCACTTCAGGTTGACCTTGGTGCGCTGGCGCAGGCCGCCGTGCTTGAGCGCCTCGCCGACCGACTTGTACGCGTCCTGGTGGTCCACGTACTTGCCGACCACGGCGATGGTGACCTCGTCGAGCGGATGCTTGATCGCGTCGACCACCGCCTCCCACTCCGACAGGTTGGCCGCGCCGACCTTGTCGCGCAGTTTGAACTGGTCGATGACGATCTCGTCCAGGCCCTGCCGGTGCAACTCCAGCGGCATGCCGTAGAGCACGTCGATGTCGGCGGCACTGATCACCGCGCGCTCGGAGACGTTGGTGAACAGCGCGATCTTGCGCCGCTCCGAATCCGGGATCGCCTGTTCCGAACGGCACAGCAGCACGTCCGGCTGGATGCCGATCGAACGCAGTTCCTTGACCGAATGCTGGGTCGGCTTGGTCTTCAGCTCGCCGGCCGCGGCGATGTACGGCACCAGGGTCAGGTGCATGAACATGGCCTTCTCGGCGCCGCGCTCGGTGCGCACCTGGCGGATCGCCTCCAGGAACGGCAGCGATTCGATGTCGCCGACGGTGCCGCCGATCTCCACCAGGGCCACGTCGAAGCCGGCGGTGGCCTCGTCCACGCAGCGGCGGATCTCGTCGGTGATGTGCGGAATGACCTGCACGGTGGCGCCGAGGTAGTCGCCGCGGCGCTCCTTGCGGATCACGTTCTCGTAGATGCGCCCGGTGGTGACCGAATTCTTGCGCGACAGCCGCGTGCGCACGAAGCGCTCGTAGTGGCCCAGGTCCAGGTCGGTCTCGGCGCCGTCGTCGGTGACGTACACCTCGCCGTGCTGGAACGGGCTCATCGTGCCCGGGTCGACGTTGATGTAGGGGTCCAGCTTCATCATCGTGACCGACAGGCCACGTGCTTCGAGAATGGACGCAAGCGAAGCGGCCGCGATGCCCTTGCCAAGCGAGGACACTACGCCGCCGGTAACGAAGATCAGGGGGGTCATGGCTCAAAGGCCTCCCGGAAAGCCATAGTTTAACGGGTGAAGCGGATTTGCCCAAGCGCTTTCGCGCAACAGCCGCCCCACAAAAAAGCGACGCCCCGGGCGACCGGGGCGTCGTGTGCCGGAAAGCGTGCGCAGGCTCAGGGCTTGCGCGCTTCCTCTTCCTCTTCCTTCTTCGGCGCGGCCGCATCCTTGCCGGCCTTGTGCTCGGCGGCCGCGGCGGCGCGGCGCTTGGCCTTGGCGTCGGCCTCGGCCTTTTCCTTGGCGACCTGCGCCTCGTAGGCGGCGGCGCCGGAGGCGGCCGGATCGGCGCTCTGCGCCTGGGCCATCGCGACCGGCACGGCCACCGCGGCGGCGACCAGGGCGGCCAGGGTCAACAGCTTGCGAACGTTCATGGCGGACTCCTTTGAGACGTGCGACGAAGATGTGGGCGACGTCGCGGTTTTTCCAGGGCCAGCGTAGCGCGGCGCCACCGCACCCGCCCTGAACACCGGCGACGTGCAAAAAAGCGCCGCAGACCGCACACTTCCGGATCTGCTTCGCGCCACCTGCTGAGACGCATGAATACCCGCTACAACGCCGCCGACATCGAAGTTCTCTCTGGCCTGGACCCGGTCAAGCGCCGGCCCGGCATGTACACCGACACCGCTCGGCCAAACCACCTGGCGCAGGAAGTCATCGACAACGCCGTGGACGAGGCGCTGGCCGGCCATGCCCGGCACATCGAGGTGACGCTGTACAAGGACGGCAGCTGCGAGGTGTCGGACGACGGCCGCGGCATGCCGGTGGACATCCACCCGGAAGAGAAGATCTCCGGCGTCGAACTGATCCTGACCCGGCTGCACGCCGGCGGCAAGTTCAGCGACCGCAACTACACCTTCAGCGGCGGCCTGCACGGCGTCGGCGTCAGCGTGGTCAATGCGCTGTCCAAGCACGTGGAGCTGTTCATCAAGCGCGAGGGCAACGAGTACCGCATGGCCTTCGCCGATGGCCACGCCGCCTCCAAGCTGGAGATCGTCGGCAGCGTCGGCAAGAAGAACACCGGCACGCGCCTGCGCTTCTGGCCGGACCCGAAGTATTTCGACACGCCGAAGTTCGCGGTGCGCGCGCTGCGCCACCTGCTGCGCGCCAAGGCGGTGCTGTGCCCGGGCCTGACCGTCAAGCTGCACGACGAGGCCACCGGCGAGCAGGACACCTGGTACTTCGAGGACGGCCTGCGCGACTACCTGCGCGGCGAACTGGCCGAACGCGAGCTGCTGCCGGCCGAGCTGTTCGTCGGCAGCCTGAAGAAAGACCGCGAGATCGTCGACTGGGCGGTGGCCTGGGTGGTGGACGGCGAGCTGGTGCAGGAGAGCTACGTCAACCTGATCCCGACCGCGCAGCACGGCACCCACGTCAACGGCCTGCGCAGCGGCCTCACCGACGCGCTGCGCGAGTTCTGCGACTTCCGCAACCTGCTGCCGCGCGGCGTCAAGCTGGCGCCGGAAGACGTGTGGGACCGGGTGGCGTTCGTGCTGTCGCTGAAGATGACCGACCCGCAGTTCAGCGGCCAGACCAAGGAACGCCTGTCCTCGCGCCAGGCCGCCGGCTTCATCGAGGGCGCCGCGCACGACGCCTTCAGCCTATGGCTGAACCAGAACGTGGAAACCGGCACGCGCATCGCGCAGATCGCCATCGACCGCGCCAGTGCGCGGCTGAAGACCGAGAAGCAGATCGTGCGCAAGAAGGTCACCCAGGGCCCGGCGCTGCCGGGCAAGCTGGCCGACTGCATCAGCCAGGACCTCTCGCGCACCGAACTGTTCCTGGTCGAAGGCGACTCGGCCGGCGGCAGCGCCAAGCAGGCCCGCGACAAGGATTTCCAGGCGATCCTGCCGTTGCGCGGCAAGATCCTCAACACCTGGGAAGTGGCCTCCGGCAGCGTGCTGGCCTCGGAGGAAGTGCACAACCTGGCGATCGCGATCGGCTGCGACCCGGGCAAGGAGGAGATCGACGGCCTGCGCTACGGCAAGGTGGTGATCCTGGCCGACGCCGACTCCGACGGCCTGCACATCGCCACCCTGCTGACCGCGCTGTTCCTGCGCCATTTCCCCTCCCTGGTGCGCGCCGGCCACGTGTTCGTGGCGATGCCGCCGCTGTTCCGCGTGGACGTGGGCAAGCAGGTGTTCTACGCGCTGGACGAGGAAGAGAAGCGCTCGCTGCTGGACAAGATCGAGCGCGAGAAGATCAAGGGCCAGGTCAGCGTCACCCGCTTCAAGGGCCTGGGCGAGATGAATCCGCAGCAGCTGCGCGAATCCACCATCCATCCGGACACCCGCCGCCTGGTGCAGCTGACCGTGGACGACGGCGACCAGACCCGCTCGCTGATGGACATGCTGCTGGCCAAGAAGCGTGCCGGCGACCGCAAGCAGTGGCTGGAGACCAAGGGCGACCTGGCGTCGCTGGAGGTCTGAGGCGGCACGCGCGCGCTGACGCTTCCTGTCAGCGCGTGCGTGGCGATGCCGATGCCGCTTCCCCGGCCCGCTCGGCAACAACCGTATCGCGTTTACGCTAGCGGGTTGCGCCTGCTCCCGAGAGCATCGTGCGGGAGCGACTTCAGGGCACCTCTAACAACGCCGGGACACGTCCTGTAGGAGCGGCTTCCGCCTCGACGGGCGCTCCCGGGTAAGCCCGTCGCGGCGGAAGCCGCCATACGAAACAGCCTGATCCGCGGCAAAAGCGGATTATTCGAGGCGCCCTTCCGTCGCGACGCGCAAAGCAGGCAGATGCCCAGGCATCGTGCAGTCGGGACATCGTGCAGTCGGGACTGAAGTCCCTCCCACACCATACCCGCTTGCGCTCGGCACGGCCGGTGGGTGCCGTAGCGCCCTCTTGATTGCATGCACAGCACTGACGGACGCCCAGGCCGTCAGCCGTGCGCGGGCACCGTCGGCACCACGCCCGTGCACGCATGATCCTGCAGCTCCTCCGCACCGACACCATCGCCGGGGAGCGCGGTGGCGGCCAGCAGCACGAAGCCGGGGCGGCCGTCGGCGAAGTCGGCGCCGACCACCGCCAGGGTCTGGTGTGCCATGCGCTGCTGCGGCGGCAAGGCGCGCGCCAGCAGCGCCAGCGGATTCGCATCGAGCGCCTCGCCCTCCACGCGCATGGCCCGATAGGCGTGGCCGTGCAGCGGCTGCGGCAACGGCGCCCAGGCCGGGCCGATCGACGCCTGCATCGCCTGCAGCTGGTCACGCACCTGCGGCGCCAGGCAGTCGATGTGGATGTGCAACTGGTCCTGGGAGCGTGCCGAGGGCGGATTGATCGTCAGGCTGGTCAGGTCGCGCGGCAGCGGCCGGCCCAGCGCTTGCGCGACCCGGGTCCGCGCCTGCCAGGCCAGGCCCAGCCAGTTCGGCGCGCTGGCGGCACGCGCCCGCGGATCCTCGATCCCGCTGACCGGCACGGTCGGGATCAGCAGGTACTGGTAGTCGCCGCGCAGGTCCTTCATCAGGGCATAGCGCTGGCCGGGGTCGGCATGCACCTCGCTGCACGGCGCCGGATCGGCGCCGGCCCGCGCCTGCGGCAGGCAGCGGGTGCTCAGCAACCGCCACAGGCGCTGGCGATCGTGGGCATGCGGATCGTGCGCGGACGGCGCGTCGGCCACCGGCGGCGGCACGCCGGCGCAGCCGGCCAGCAGTGCCGCGAGCGACAGGCACGGCAGCAGGCGGGAACGGAAGATGGGCATGCGGAACGGACTGGACATGGACGAGCCGGCGATTGTAGCCAGCGCCGATGCCTCGCCATCCCGCGGCCGCGCCGCCGGCGACCATGGCTTTGTGCACATCCGCCGCGCCGGCGCCGCGGCCTAGCATGCCGGTCCCCTCTCTGCGAGCGACTGCCCGTGCCGACCTTCCCCTCCGCCCTGCTGGCCGTGCTGCTGGCTGCGATGCCGATGAGCGCGGCGCTGGCCGCCGATGCCGATGCCGATGCGGCGAATGCCGACAAGGGCGACAAGCCCGCCGCCGCCGAACTGGCGCCGCTGCCGGCCGACGCCCAGACCAGCCAATCCACCCAGCTCGATGGCAGGACGCTGCGCTACACGGTCAAGGTCGGCACGCTGCCGGTGAAGGACAAGCAGGGCAAGGTCGTCGCCGACGTCGTCTATACCGCCTACACCATGGACGGCAAGGACCGCCCGGTCACCTTCGCGCTCAATGGCGGCCCCGGCGCGGCGTCGGTGTATCTCAACCTGGGCGCGATCGGGCCGAAGGTGGTGGCGTTCGGCAGCGAGGGCGACAGCGCCTCGGCACCGGCGCAACTGCACGACAACCCCGGCACCTGGCTGGACTTCACCGACCTGGTGTTCATCGACCCGGTCGGCACCGGCTTCAGCCGCTCGCGCGTGGCCGACGAGCAGGCCAAGAAGCTGTTCTACAACCCGCAGGCCGACATCGAGTACCTCTCGCGCACCATCTACGACTGGCTGCTGAAGAACCAGCGCCTGCAATCGCGCAAGTACCTGGTCGGCGAAAGCTACGGCGGCTTCCGCGGCCCGCGCATCACCCATTACCTGCAGACCAAGCTCGGCGTGGCGATGAACGGCGTGGTCCTGGTCTCGCCGTATCTGAACCCGACCCTGGACGACAACGGCGACGTCTCGCCGCTGCCATGGATGCTGACCCTGCCGTCGATCGCCGCCGCGCGCCTGGAGCGCGAGGGCAAGCTGACCCCGGAGGCGATGCGCCAGGTGATCGACTACACCCGCGGCGACTACGTCACCGCGCTGCTGCGCGGGCGCTCGGACCCGGCCGGCACCACCCGCATGATCCAGCAGGTGACCGCGATGACCGGTCTGGACCCGGCCTTCGTGCGCCGCGCCGGCGGCCGCCTGGAGACCCAGGCCTACCTGCGCGAGGTGTTCCGCGACAAGGGCGAACTGGGCAGCCGCTACGACTCCAACGTCACCGCCTTCGACCCCTTCCCCAACGCCCCCGAGCAGCGCGCCAACGACCCGCTGCTGGACAGCATCATCGCCCCCACCACCACCGCGATGGTCGATTTCGTGACCCGCGTGGTCGGCTGGAAGATCGACGCCCGCTACCAGGCGCTGAACTACGACGTGAACCGGCTGTGGGACTGGGACGACGAACTGCGCAAGGGCTCGGTGACGCAACTGCGCCAGGCGGTGGCGATCGACCCGAAGCTGCGCGTACTGATCGTGCACGGCTGGAACGACCTGTCGTGCCCATTCATGGGCTCGGTGCTGACCGTGGACCAGATACCGGTGATGGGCAACGACCCGACCCGCGTGCAGGTCAAGAACTACCCCGGCGGCCACATGTTCTACAACCGCGCCGACAGCCAGCGTGCGTTGCGGCAGGATGTTTTGGCGATGTATCGGGCCAATTGATGGGAATGGGGAATCGGGAGTGGGGAATCGCAGGAGCGACTCCCCGGCATGCGACGCAGTGAGGCGACCTGGTTTGTTCGGAGCGTTGTCGCGATAAGCACGCGGCATCGCCGTGCCTGGGACGCCGGCGCCTTTACGATTCCGATCTCCCCATTCCCAGTTCCCGGCATCCCTCTGCCGACATCGGTCCTCTGAACGAGAGCCGCGGAAGCGGCCCTCGTCACTCTACCAGAAAGGTGAGCCGAGCCAGGCATGCGGCATCGCCATGTCTGGGACGCCAGCGCCTTCACGATTCCCGTTTCCCCATTCCCGATTCCCCGCCCCTCTGAAAGAGGGCCGCGGAAGCGGCGCTCATCGCAGCATCAGAAAGCGAGCCGAGCCAGGCACACGATACCGCCATGCCTGGAACGCCAGCGCCTTTACGATTCCCGTTTCCCCATTCCCAATTCCCCGCCCCTCTGAAAGAGGGCCGCGGAAGCGGCGCTCATCGCACCATCAGAAAGCGAGCCAAGCCAGGCACACGGCATCGCCGTGCCTGGGACGCCAGCGCCTTTACGATTCCCGTTTCCCCATTCCCGATTCCCCGCCCCTCTGAAAGAGGGCCACGGAAGCGGCGCTCATCGCAGCATCAGAAAGCGAGCCGAGCCAGGCACACGGCATCGCCATGCCTGGGACGCCAGCGCCTTTACGACTCCCGTTTCCCCATTCCCGATTCCCCGCCCCTCACACCCAACCAAACACCGCGAACGCCCGGAAAATCAGATACGCCACGCCGGCAGCGGCGGGGATGGTCAGGATCCAGGCCCAGACGATGCGCTCGATGACGCCGAAGCGCAGCGAGCGCGGGTTCTTGGCGAAGCCCACGCCCATGATCGCGGTGGAGATGCTGTGGGTGGTGGACACCGGCATGCCGAAGTGCGCGGCCAGGGTCAGGATCGTCGCCGAGCTGGTCTCGGCGGCGAAGCCGTGGATCGGATGCAGCTTGACCATCTTGTGGCCCAGGGTCTTGATGATCTTCCAGCCGCCGGAGGCGGTGCCGGCGGCCATCACCACCGCGCAGGTCAGCACGATCCAGGTGGCGATGCCCGGCCCCTGATGGGCGTCGGGGTGCAGGAACGCCAGCCACGACGGCAGCTCGTCCAGGGCGCCGGTGCTCTGCGCGCCGATCAGGGTCATGGCGATGATGCCCATGGTCTTCTGCGCGTCGTTGTGGCCGTGCGCGTAGCCCATGTACGCGGCCGAGGCGATCTGCGCCTTGCCGAAGAAGGCGTTGACCCAGCGCGGCCGTGCCAGCCGCCCGAGCGGGCCGCCCAGCTTGGCCAGGCCGGCGATCGCCGCCCACAGCAGCAGCATCACCGCGATGCCGAGCAGGAAGCCGGCGATCGGCGAGGTGACCATCGGCACGAACACCTTCCACAGCAGGCCCTTGTTCTTGGCCCAGTCGCCGACGTTCTGCGACCAGATCAGCGCGCCCCAGTTGTTGTGCGCGGCGGCCAGGCCGGCGCCGCACAGGCCGCCGATCAGCGCGTGCGAGGACGAGGACGGCAGGCCCTTCCACCAGGTGATCAGGTTCCAGACGATGCCGCCGAGCAGCGCGCACAGCACCACCTGCGGGGTCACCGCGACCACCTCGGTATTGAGCAGGCCGGAGGCGATGGTCATCGCCACGGCGGTGCCGGTCAGCGCGCCGACCAGGTTCATCGCCGCCGCCAGCATCACCGCCCAGCCAGGGCTGAGCACCTTGGTGGCGACCACCGTGGCGATCGAGTTGGCGGTGTCGTGGAAGCCGTTGATGAACTCGAACACCAGCGCCGCCAGGATCACGATCAGGACCAGGGTCAGCATCGGCGCGCCTCCACGCACGCGGCGGCGGCGGCGGCGGGCGCGCGCAGGGCGCCACGGCCGCGCAGGCAGCAACTCCGCAGCGCGTCCATCAGGAGTTCTTCAGCACGATCTGGTAGACCACCACGCCGGCCTCGCGGCAGCGGTCGATGGCCTTCTCCAGGATTTCGAAGAACTCCTTGAGCAGGAACATCTGCAGGTTGTCCAGGCGCCCGGAGTAGATGTCGCGGTACAGCTCCAGCATCAGCCGGTCGGCCTCGTTCTCCAGCGAGCGCAGCTTGTCGTTGAGCGCGCTCATCCGGTCCAGGTTCATGTGGCGCAAGTCGTGGACCATCTCCACCACCACCGCCGCGGCCTGCTCCAGCATCGCCGCGCGCGGGGCGAAGTCGATGTGCTCCAGGTGCTGGATCGCCAGCGAGTAGCGGTCGGCGAACTTCTCCACCTGCTTGGGAATCTTGTACAGCGCCGAGCCCAGCGCCTCGATGTCCTCGCGCTCGATGGGCGTCATGAAGCTGTCCACCAGCGCCTGGCCGATCTTGTCGGAGGCCGCGCGCTCGCGCAGGCGCGCCAGCTTGAAGCCGTCCAGCGCCGGCTGCCGGTCGGACTCGCGCATCATCGCGTGCAGGGCCTTGGTGCTGTCGTAGGCGGCCTGCGCCGCCTCGTCGAGCAGGGTGTAGAACTGCTTGCCGGAACCGAAGATGGTCTGCAACGAAAACATGCAACGCGCTTCCCGCCGTCGCGGGAAGGACGGCACTGGGGCGGAATTATGACTGTTTGCTGACACCTGAGGGTAGTCGCGGTGCCGCGGCAGGCCCGGGCGCCGTCGGCGCGGCGTGGACGCGGCCCCGGTCCGGGTTTGCTACCATCGCTGCCGCGCCCTCCGCGGGCGCACCCTATGGACGATCACCCTAGCCCCCCTCCCCCGCGCCGCGACGGCGCCCATGTCCCCGCTTTCCTTGGCGCCAAGGAGCGCGCGCATGCTTGAACTGTTGATCGTGGCAGCCCTGGTGCTGCTGAACGGTTTCTTCGCGATGTCCGAGATGTCGCTGATGACCTCGCGCAAGAGCCGCCTGAAGCAGATGGCGCAGACCAGCACGCGCGCGGCCAAGGCGCTGGCGCTGGCCGAGAACCCCGAGCACTTCCTGTCCACCGTGCAGATCGGCATCACCGCGATCGGCATCCTGACCGGCGTGTTCGGCGGCGAGGCCATCGGCGTGGCGATCGCCGCCAAGCTGCAGGCGCTGTTCCCGGCGCTGGCGGCCAATTTCACCCTGTTCGGCGATCCGCAGCCGTGGTCGGCGCTGATCGGCAAGACCCTGGCGATCGTGCTGATCACCTTCCTGACGCTGATCTTCGGCGAACTGGTGCCCAAACGCCTGGCGCTGACCCGCTCGGAGGTCATCGCCGGCTTCGTCGCCATCCCCATGGGCTGGCTGGCCAGGATCGCCGCGCCGTTCGTGTGGGTGCTGTCGCGCTCGACCCGGCTGGTGCTGCGCCTGCTCGGCCTGGGCAAGCAGGAATCGGCCTCGGTGACCGAAGAGGAGATCCGCATGCTGGTGGCCGAGAGCCACGAGGCCGGCGTGATCGACGTGCACGAGCGCGACATGATGAACCGGGTCATGCGCCTGGGCGACCGCACCGCCGACAGCCTGATGACCCCGCGCAACCGCATCGCCTGGCTCGACGCCAACGCCGAGCCGCAGCGCAACCTGCAGGTGATGCGCGAACACGAGTTCTCGCGCTACCCGGTGTACCGCGGCAGCGACCAGGACATCGCCGGCGTGCTGGAGGTGAAATCGCTGGTCACGCGCATGGACGGCGATGCCACCCAGCTCTTCCAGAACCTGCGCGACACCCTGTTCGTGTCCGAGTCCACCCACGCGATGAAGCTGCTGGAGATCTTCCGCGAGGAGCAGCAGTCGATGGCACTGGTGGTGGACGAGTACGGTGAGATCCAGGGCCTGGTGACGATCAGCGACCTGATGGGCGCGGTGGTCGGGCGCCTGCAGTCGGCCGACACCGCCGACGAGGACGCGCTGGTGGTGACCCGCGCCGACGGCTCGCTGCTGATCGACGGTTCGCTGGCCATCGAGGACCTGCGCGAACTGCTGGGCGGCGCCGAGCTGCCCAGCGCCGAGGAAGGCGACTACAACACCCTGGCCGGCCTGTGCATCTACTACTTCGGGCGCATCCCGCACGCCGGCGAGTTCTTCGACTGGGCCGGCTGGCGCATCGAGATCGTCGACCTGGACGGCGCGCGCGTGGACAAGCTGCTGCTGCGCAAGCTGCAGGACGAGAACAGCGATGACATCACCGGGTAAGGCGCCCGGCGACGAGGACCAGGACCGGGGCCACGGCTACAGCGCCGAGGGCATCCGCACCCTGCTCGACACCTTCGTCCTCGGCGACCCCGAGGAACACCTGCGGCTGCGGCTGATCCTCGCCGACCTGCAACAGAGCGCGTTCGGCGTGTTCCTGTTCGTGGCGATCCTGCCCGCGTTCCTGCCGGTGCCGGGCCTGGCCGGCGGCATCAGCGGGCCGCTGGTGACGCTGATCGGCGTGCAGATGCTGATCGGCCTGCGCAAGCCGTGGCTGCCGCGCTTCATCGGCGAACGCGGGCCGCGCCGCCGCACCATGCAGCGCTTCGTCGGCCGCATCGCGCCGTGGCTGCGGCGCCTGGACCGGCTGCTCAAGCCGCGCCTGCCGATGCTGGTCGACAGCCTGCCGGCGCGTGCGTTCAGCGGCCTGCTGCTGATCGTGCTGGGGATCCTGCTGTCGCTGCCGATCCCGTTCACCAACTACGCCTTCGGCGCGATGCTGCTGCTGTTCGCGCTGGCCTTGCTGGAGCGCGACGGCGGGCTGATGCTGCTGTCGTGGCTGGGCAGCGTCGCCGTGGCGCTGAGCCTGGGATTGGCCTCGGACCAGGTGGTGGACCTGGGCCGGGAATGGATGCAGAAGCTGCGCTGATCGCCGCGCGGCAGCGCA
This sequence comes from Xanthomonas sp. NCPPB 901, assembly GCF_056725085.1. Lineage (NCBI taxonomy): Bacteria > Pseudomonadati > Pseudomonadota > Gammaproteobacteria > Lysobacterales > Lysobacteraceae > Xanthomonas > Xanthomonas sp. NCPPB 901. The sequence continues at coordinate 2,852,534 of NZ_CM161511.1, forward strand.
GCGTTCCGCTGCCGGCTCACTTCACCAGGGACAGCTCCGCCTCGCTGGCGAACACGTTGCGCATGTGCGACGGGCGCGGCGACGCGCCCTGGCTTGCCCGTTCCGTCGCCTGGCCGCGCACGCGCTCCAGACATTTGCTCAGCTGTTGCAAGGCCGCTTCCAGTCCACATTCGTGCACCGGTGCCGTCGTCGAAGGCTGTGCGTTCATTGCCGATCCCCTGTTTGCGTCGTTGATACGCCCATGTGCTGGGCCGAACGCCACGCTCAATGCGCGTCGCGAGACGATCACATACCCGCCAAAATCAAAACATCGTGAAAGCACGTCACAGCGTGATGCGCATCAACGTAAATGTGGCGATTGCCACCTGCGCGCGTCTGCGCTCGTAGACACACGCGCACGCCTGCGCATCACGCCGCGGCGGCGACCTGCGTCCAGGCCGCGGCCGCGAGTTCGAACGAGCGCAAGCGCGCCGCGTGATCGTGGATGTTCGCGGTCAGCAGCAGCTCGTCCGGACGGTGCCGCGCGACGAAGTCGGACAGCCCGCGTGCGACCGTCTCGGCATCGCCGAGCACCGTGCAGGCCAGCGCCCGCTCCACGCCCAGCTTCTCGTGCGGCGCCCAGAACGCCTCGATGTCGTCGATCGGCGGCGGGATCAGCCCGGGGCGGCCACGACGCAGGTTGACGAAGCTCTGCTGCTGGGTGGTGAACAGGCGTCGCGCCTCGGCGGTGGACGCGGCGGCGACCACGTTCAAGGCCAGCACCGCGTACGGCGCCTGCAGCCGCGCCGAGGCGCGGAACTCGCGGCGATACACCGCCAGCGCCTCGTCCATCGCATCCGGGGCGAAATGCGAGGCGAAGGCGAACGGCAGGCCCATCGCCGCGGCCAGACGCGCGCTGAACAGGCTGGAGCCGAGCAGCCACACCGGCACCTCGATGCCGGCGCCGGGCACGGCGCGCACCAGTTGCCCGTCCACCGCCGGCTCGAAATAGCGCAGCAGTTCGGCGACGTCCTGCGGGAACTGGTCGGCACTGTCGAAGTAGCGCCGCAACGCGCGCGCGGTGGCCTGATCGGTGCCGGGCGCGCGGCCCAGGCCCAGGTCGATGCGCCCGGGATACAACGAGGCCAGGGTGCCGAACTGCTCGGCGACCTGCAGCGGCGCATGGTTGGGCAGCATGATGCCGCCGGCGCCGACGCGGATGCGCTTGGTGCCGCCGGCCACATGCCCGATCAGCACCGCGGTGGCGGCGCTGGCGATGCCGGGCATGTTGTGATGCTCGGCCAGCCAGTAGCGGTGGTAGCCCCAGCGTTCGGCGTGCTGGGCCAGGTCCAGCATGTTGGCGAAGGCGGCGGTGGCGTCGCTGCCTTCGCAGACCGGAGCGAGGTCGAGGATGGAGATCGGCATCATGGCGAAACGGGTTCCTGCAGGCGATGCCGTCGATGTGGGGGCGCGCGGCGTCGATTGCAGGGCGCGCGGCCGGAACGCTGATTTGCGCTGGGCGTGGTGCGCGGTGGGAGGGCTGGGGAGGACGGTTGGCTGGCTGTCGGACCCTCACCCCACCCCCTCTCCCGGGGGGGAGAGGGGCTTTGGCCTTTCCCTTCTCCCCTCGGGAGAAGGTGCCCCGCAGGGGCGGATGAGGGTACGGGCGAAGCCTCGTATCGTCAGATCGGCGCGAGCGCTGCGCGCTCCGTACCCTCACCCCAACCCCTCTCCCGGGGGGAGAGGGGCTTTGGCGTCTCCCTTCTCCCCTCGGGAGAAGGTGCCCCGCAGGGGCGGATGAGGGTACGGGCGAAGCCTCGTATCGTCAGATCGGCGCGAGCGCTGCGCGACCGTACCCTCACCCCAACCCCTCTGCCGGGGGAGAGGGGCTTTGGCCTGCTGCTACCACGCCAGTTGCACGGAACCCTGGCTACGCTGACGCCCCCCTGCCCTTGCCTGGTCACCCCCATGTCGCTGATTCCGCCGCCCGCCCCCGTTCCCGCCCTGCCGTTGCGCGACCGCGTGGTACTGGTCACCGGCGGTGCCCAGGGCATCGGCCGCGGCGTGGTGCAAGCGGTGCTGGGCGCTGGTGGGCGGGTCGCCTTCTGCGATCTCGACGCCGACGCCGGACGCGCCTGCGTGGCCGAACTCGACGCCGGCGAGCGCCTGCTGTTCCGCCGCGTCGACGTGGCCGCCGAGGCCAGCGTGCGCCGCTTCGTCGATGCCGCACTGGCCCGGTTCGGCCGCATCGACGGGCTGGTCAACAACGCCGGCATCGCCGATCCGCATACAGGACCGCTGGAACGGCTGTCGCTGCGCGAATGGAACCAGCGGCTGGGGGCGAGCCTGGGCGGCGCCTTCCTGTGCAGCAAGCACGCGCTGCCGGCACTGCGCGACAGCCCCGGCGGCGGCGCCATCGTCAACATCGCCTCCAGCCGCGCGCAGCAGTCCGAAGCGGATACCGAGGCCTACGCCGCGTCCAAGGGCGGGCTGGTGGCGTTCACCCATGCACTGGCGATCAGCGCCGGTCCGGACGTGCGGGTCAACTGCATCAGCCCGGGCTGGATCGCCACCGACGCCTGGCGCAAGCCGACCGCGCGGCGCGCCCCCAAACTGTCGCGGCAGGACCATGCGCAGCACCCGGCCGGGCGGGTCGGCACGCCGCCGGACATCGGTGCGCTGGCGGTCTATCTGCTGTCGGCGCAGGCCGGCTTCATTACCGGCCAGGACTTCGTGGTCGACGGCGGGATGACGCGCAAGATGCAATACGCCTGACGGCGTGGGGATTGGGGAATCGGGAATGGGGAGTCGTTGGAGCGGCTGGTGCCTCACCTGACGGGCCGAGTGCACCATCTGGCAGCAAACCGCCTTTGCCAATCCCCAATCCCGACTCCCGAATCCCCGCCGCAGCAATCAATCGCTGGCCGACGCCACGACGTCCACCAGCGGCCGCAGCTGCGGATCCAGCGCCACCCGTTCGTCGAAAACGAAGCAGCGGCCGTCGTAGCCCTCGCCGCCCACTTCCTCGAAGTAGCCGAGGATGCCGCCGTCCAGCTGCAGCACGTTGTCCATGCCGTCGGCGCGCATCCACAGCGCCGCCTTTTCGCAGCGGATGCCGCCGGTGCAGAAGCTGACCACGGTGGCGTCGGCCAGCGCCGCGCGATGCGGGGCCAGCGCCTCCGGCAGCTCGGTGAACTTGACGATCGGCAGGGTCAACGCGCCGGCGAAGGTGCCATGGACCACTTCCTGCGCATTGCGCGTGTCCAGCAGCACCACGCGCTTGCCCGCGTCGTCGTGGCCCTGGCGCAGCCAGCGCCGCAGCGTGGCCGGCGCCACCGCCGGCGCGCGCGCCGCCGCCAGCGGCGAGGCGGCGTCGCGGCGGAAGCTGATGATCTCCGGCTTGACCTTGACCTTCAGCCGCGCGAACGGCTGCTGTGCGCTGGGGCTGGTCTTGACGCGCAGATCGGCGAAACGCGGATCGGCGCGCAGTTGCGCGTAGAAACCGTCGATCGCCGCCGGCGCGCCGGCCAGGAACAGGTTGATGCCCTCGCCCGCCACCAGGATGGTGCCGCGCAGCTCGCCGTCCTGCGCCCAGGCGTGCAATTGCGCGGCGAGCGCGTCGGGATCGGCGATGGCGACGAAGTGGTAGGCGGCGGTGTTGGCGATCATCGGCCCATTTTAAAGCTTGCGACCTATGACCGCTGCAGGGATACCGATCGCCCCTTGCGCGCACGGGTGCGTCGGGGCGGCGTGTTGATGCCTCGCCCCAAGCACCAGCGCCGTCGCTGCTAACCGCGCAGCAGCAGGAACGGCAGCAGCACCAGCGAGGCCACCAGCAGCATGCCCAGCAGCGTCGCCAGCACGAACAGCGGGCGCTGCCGCAGCAGGCTGGCGAAGGTCTCGGCGCTGCCGTCGCGCAGCGCCGCGGCGCGCTCGGCGCGGGCGCGTTCGCCGCGCCTGGCCTGGTACTCGGCCAGCAACGCCTTGGCCCGCGGCTGCTCAGCGTCCTCGCGCAACCAGATGCCGCCGGCGGAGATGCCGAAGGTGCCGGCGCGGGTTTCGTAGTAGCCGATGCCGGCGGCGTCGAGCAGCGCGCAGACCTCGGCGCGTTCGTCGTCGGGCACGTGGCGCAGATTGAGCAGCAGTTTGGCCATGCGCCGATGATAGCCGCTGCGGCGATGCGCTACCCTTGCACGCCCTGCCCGCCGTGGACCTCCCGCATGCGCCGAATCCTGCTGCTGTTGAGCCTGTCGTTGCCGGCCTGGCTGCTCGGCGGCTGCACGCCGCCGGGGCCGCCGCCCGGCGGCAGCATCGCCGCGTTCCAGGCCACCGACGAGCGCGTCGGCGACGGCGCGGAGGCCCGTCCCGGCAGCCGCGTCACCGTGCACTACACCGGCTGGCTGTACGACGAGCACGCCAAGGACAAGCGCGGCGAGAAGTTCGATGCCTCCGCCGACCACGGCCAGCCCTTCAGCTTCGTACTCGGCGCCGGCCAGGTGATCCGCGGCTGGGACGAGGGCGTGGCCGGCATGCGCGTGGGCGGCAAGCGCCTGCTGATGCTGCCGTCGGACTACGGCTACGGCGCCAGCGGCGCCGGCGGGGTGATCCCGCCGGGCGCGTCACTGGTGTTCGAGGTCGAACTGCTCGATGTCCAGCCGCGTTGAGCCGCACCCGCCGATGTCCGCCAGCAAGCACGCCGCGCCGCTGCGCGGCCGCCTCGCCATCGTCGGCGGCGGCCCGGCCGGGCTGATCGCCGCCGAGACCGCACGCGCCGCCGGCGCCGAGGTCGATGTGTACGAGGCCAAGGGCTCGGTCGGACGCAAGTTCCTGATCGCCGGCAAGGGCGGCCTCAACCTGACCCACTCCGATCCGTTCGAGCGCTTCGTCGCGCGCTACCGCGAGCGCGCGACGGCGGTCGGCGACTGGCTGGCCGACTTCGATGCCGACGCGCTGCGCGCCTGGGCGCAGGCGCAGGGCGTGGAGACCTACGTCGGCAGTTCCGGGCGGGTGTTCCCGCTGGACCGCAAGGCGGCGCCGCTGCTGCGCGGCTGGGTGCGGCGGCTGAAGGACGCCGGCGTGCGCTTCCACGTGCAGCAGCGCTGGCTGGGCTGGGACGCGGACGGCGCGCTGCGCTTCGCCGGCGCCGACGGCGAGCAGCGCGTGCAGGCCGAGGCCTGCGTGCTGGCGCTGGGCGGCGGCAGTTGGCCGCAGCTCGGCTCCGACGGTGCCTGGCAGGACACGCTGCGCGCGCGCGGCGTGGACCTGGCGCCGCTGCAGCCGGCCAACTGCGGCTTCGACGTGGACTGGAGCGTGCATTTCCGCGAACGCCACGCCGGCGCGCCGCTGAAGCCGGTGGTCGCGCACTGGCACGATGCGCAGGGCCGCGCGCAGTCGCTGCAGGGCGAATGCGTGGTCGGCGAGCACGGTATCGAGGGCAGCCTGATCTATGCGCTGGCCGCGGACCTGCGCGAGGCCATCGCCGCCCACGGACCGACCACGCTGTGGCTGGACCTGGCCCCCGGCCGGGACCTGTCGCGGTTGCAGGCCGAGCTGGGCAAGCCGCGCGGCGGCCGCAGCTTCGGCGAGCACCTGCGCCGCCAGGCCGGCATCGACGGGGTCAAGGCGGCGCTGCTGTTCGAAATCCTCGGCAAGCAGGCCGGCCAGGACCCGGCGCAGGCCGCGGCCACGCTCAAGCGCCTGCCGCTGACGCTGTTGCGCCCGCGCCCGCTGGCCGAGGCGATCAGCAGCGCCGGCGGCGTGCGCCTGGAGGCGCTGGATGCGCAGCTGATGCTGCGGGCGCTGCCCGGCACCTTCTGCGCCGGCGAAATGCTCGACTGGGAAGCGCCGACCGGCGGCTACCTGCTCACCGCGTGCTTCGCCAGCGGCGTGCGCGCCGGGCGCGGCGCGGTGGCCTGGCTGCAGCGCGCCACCGCCTGAGCAACGCCGGCGCGGCGGTTGGCCGGAACGGCCAGTGACCTTCGGGCCTGTCGACGCTGTGGCCGCAGGTCGTATCCCTGCAGGGCCGTGGCGACCGCGGCTGGCTCGCGGTGCGCAGCGCATCTCCCGCCTGGCGCGACGCATGCGTCCATCGATCCGCTTCCTCGCGCTCGGCATCGCCGCCAGCGCCCTCGCCGCCACTGCCGCGCCAGGTTCCGGCCAGACGAGGCGGCAGGTGGAGCACGGCCTGTTGCCGGCCGTCGTCGCCCAGGACCAGGCCGGCGCACGGCTGACGCTGCGCGAACAGATGCACGCGCTGCACGTGCCGGGCGGCGCTTCGTCGGCAACTTCGCCATCGCCGAGCTGGGCACGTTCCAGATCCGCGAAGCGCAGGGGCGCCTGCTGGTGGAGCTGCGCAAGGACCAGGCGTACCCGCTGATTCCCGCGTCGGAACATGCGTTCTTCCTGAGCGCGCAGGACATCGTCATCGGCTTCGATACGCCCGGCGATGCCGACCAGGGCACGCTCGACGCCGGCGACGCGCACTTCGCGTTCCGCCGCGTCGCCGCGGACGCCACGCGGTAGCCGCGGCGCGGCACGTCGGCGTCGGGCGCCGTCGCCGCAGGCACGGACATCGGGATGGCGTCAGCGGACCGCGCTCAAAGCGTGGCGATCTGCACCCGCGCCTGCGGATCGCGCTTGGCCACGTACATCGCCTCGTCGGCGCGCTGGGTGAGCAGGACCGGATCGAAGCCGGGCCCGGCCTGCACGGCGATGCCGATGCTCGGCTGCAGCGGCAGCGGCCGGCCGCTGACCACGCAGCCCTCCGCGCACGCGTCCATGATCCGCGCCGCGGCGGCCAGCACTTCGCGCCTGGCGTCGGCCAGCCCTTCCAGCAGGACCACGAACTCGTCGCCGCCCAGCCGGGCAATGCTGTCCTGCCCGCGCAGGCAGCCCTGCAGCAAGCGCGCGAAATGCACCAGCAGCGCATCGCCGACGTGATGGCCGAAGCGGTCGTTGACGCTCTTGAAGTCGTTCAGATCCAGGAACATCACCGCCACCTGACCCTGGCCGCGGCGCTCGTTCATGCGCCGCCGCAGCGTCTGGTTCCAGGCCATCCGGTTCGGCAGCCCGGTCAGTTCGTCGCGCAGTGCGCGCTCCTCCAGCAACCGCGCCAGCCGGGTCTGCCCGGTGATGTCGCTGATCATCAGGTGCAGGCCGACCCGCTGCGGCGCCAGCGCCACGTCCGGGATCAGGCTGAAGTGCATGATCCGCAAGGTGTCGGCGGCATCGCACAGCTCGGCGTCGAACTGCGCCGGCATGCCCTGCAGCGCCGACGACAGGTGCGGTTGCAGCAGGGCCAACTGCTGCGGATCCAGCACCTCGTGCAGACGACGGCCGACGATGCGCTCCGGCGCCAGCGCGAACCATTCCGCGTACGGCCGGTTGACGAACTGGTAGCGCAGGTCGCGGTCGAGGTAGGCGATCAGCGCCGGCGCGTTGTCGGCGATGGTGCGCAGCTGCGCCTCGCTGTCGCGCAGGCGATGTTCGGCCAGGTGCTGCTCGGTGATGTCCTGGATGTGGGTGACGAAATGCAACGGGCGGCGCTGTTCGTCGCGCACCAGCGAGACCGACAGGCGCGCACGCACGCTGCTGCCGTCGCGGTGGCGGTAGCGCTTTTCGATGCGGTACTCGTTGGCGCGATCGGCGATCAACGCCGCCACCAGTTCCATATCCTCGGCCGGATCGTCCGGGTGGGTGATGTCCTGGAAACGCAGCGCCAGCAGCTCCGCACGGCTGTAGCCCAGCATCGCGCACAAGGCGTCGTTGACGTCCAGCCAGCGCCCCTCCAGCGACACCAGCGCCATGCCGTGCGCGGCCGCCGAGAAGGCGCCGGAGAAGCGCTGCCCGGCCAGCAGCGCCGCGTGCGACGCCGCCCGTTCGGCGCTGACGTCGCGCATCACGCAGACCGCGCCCAGGCCACGCGCATCGCCGCCGTACAACCGCTCCGCGTTGCACAGCACGCTGCGCGACGGTTGTCCCTTGGCGGCGATCACGATTTCCGCATCGCGCACCGATTCCCCGCGCCAGGCGCGCACCAGCGGCACCTCGTCGCTGGTCAGCAGGCGCTGGCCGCTGGCATCGAACAGGTCGAAGTACTGCGGCCATTGCGCCGGCGGCAAGGCGCGCGGATCGGCGCCGTGCCACTGTCGCGCGACCTGGTTGAATTCGCCCAGCGTGCCGTCGGCCAGGCACGAGACCACGCCGTCGGGCATGGTTTCCAGCAACAGGCTCAGGGTCTTGGCCTGGTCGTGGGCGATGCGCGCGTCGCGGCGCGCCTCCAGATGCGCGGTGACCTGCCTGGCCAGCCGCTGCAGGCCCTCGCGCTGGCGCGCGTCCAGTTGCCGCGGGTGCAGGTCGATCACGCACAGGGTGCCGTAGATGTGGCCCCGGTCGCCGAGCAACGGCATGCCGGCATAGAAGCGGATGTGCGGCGCGCCGAGCACCAGCGGGTTGCGGGCGAAGCGCGGGTCCATGGTCGCGTCGGTCACTTCCAGCAGCTGCGGCGACAGCAGCGCGTGGGCGCAGAACGCCAGCTCGCGCGGATAGGTGGTGTTGTCGGCCGGCAGGCCGCAACTGGCCTTGAGCCATTGCCGGCGTTCGTCGATCAGCGAGACCGCTGCGATCGGCGCCTCGCACAGTTGGCTGGTCAGCCAGATCAGGTCGTCGAAGACCGCCTCCGGCGCGGTGTCCAGCATCCCCAGTTGCGCCAGCGCGCGAAGCCGTTCGGCCTCGTCGTCGGGCAACGGCGCGGGAAGGACGTCGGGGACCGAGGGCTGGTTCATGCGCAGGACGCTGAGGAGGAACCGGCACGATAACGGGCGGCGGCAGCGATGGCGAGCATGCGCCGCGGATGCGGCAGCGCAAAAAAGCCGCGGCCGCCGCATCGGCGCAATGTTGTGGGATACCGACCTCAGCGTGGCGCCGTCGCGCCGGGCTTCTCCATGAACACGCAGTCCAGGGCGATCCCGCTGGGATGGGGATAGCGCCCCTCGCGCACCACCGCATAGCCCTGCGCTCGGTAGAACGGCACCGCATTGAGCGCCGCCGCCACATGGATGCGCGGGCAGGCGTCCAGGCGCTGCTCCAGCGCCTGCAGCAGGCGCCGGCCGAGGCCGCCACCGCGCAGCGCCGGGTCGACGAACAGGCCGTCGATCTCGGCACCCGCCAGGTCGGCGATGCCGAACCCGAGCACGCGACCGGCGGCATCCTCAGCGACGAGGGCGCCGCCGGCAGCGACCAGGGCACGGTACCCGGCCGGCGCCGGCGCCGCCGACCAGCGCGCGATCACCTCCGGCGGGTAATGGCTGCTGCAGACCTCGCGCACGCAGCGGGTGCGCAACGCCCACAGCGTCGGAATGTCCTCGTGCAGCCCAGGCCGCAACCGCACCGGCAGCGCCGTGTCGCTCATTCCGATTTGCTGTCGCGCAGGCGCCGGATCCGCTCCGGCGGCTGGAACGAATCGCTGCGCGCATCGCCCCAGTAGTCGTGGAAGACCGCGTGGTCGGGCACCGTGCGCAGCAGCTCGCCCGGCTCCAGGTAGCGGTACAGCGAGGCCAGCGAGCGGATCTCCACCTGCGAGATGCGGCGCAGGATGTGTTCCGGCCCCAGTTGCGAAGGATGCGTCAGCCCGGCGGCGCTGAGCAGTTCGCGCAGCGCCTTGAGCGTGTTGGCGTGGTAGTGCGCGACCCGGGTGGCCTTGTCGGTGGGGTCCAGATGCTGCCAGCGGCGACGGTCCTGGGTGGCGATGCCGGTGGGGCAGCGGTCGCTGTGGCAGCTCAGCGACTGGATGCAGCCCAGCGCGAACATGAAGCCGCGCGCGGCGTTGCACCAGTCTGCGCCCAGCGCCAGGGTGCGGGCGATGTCGAAGGCGCTGGTGATCTTGCCGGCGGCGCCGAGCTTGATGCGCTCGCGGATGTCCAGCCCGACCAGGGTGTTGTGCACCAACAACAAGGCCTCGTGCATCGGCACGCCAACGTGGTCGATGAATTCCGCCGGCGCCGCGCCGGTGCCGCCCTCGGCGCCGTCGACGACGATGAAATCCGGGTACAGGCCGCTTTCCTGCATCGCCTTGGCGATGGCGAACCACTCCCAGGGGTGGCCGATCGCCAGCTTGAAGCCGGTGGGCTTGCCGCCGGACAGTTCGCGCAGCCGGGCCACGAACTGCAGCAGTTCTAGCGGCGTGGAGAACGCCGAATGCCGCGACGGCGACACGCAGTCGCGGCCCATGGCCACGCCACGGGTGGCGGCGATCTCGGCGCTGACCTTGGCCGCCGGCAGCACCCCACCGTGGCCCGGCTTGGCGCCCTGCGAGAGCTTGATCTCGATCATCTTGACCTGCTCCAGCGTGGCGTTGGCGACGAAGCGCTGCGGGTCGAAGCGCCCGTCCTCGTCGCGGCAGCCGAAGTAGCCCGAGCCGATCTCCCACACCAAGTCGCCGCCGCACTCGCGGTGGTAGGGCGAGATCGAGCCCTCGCCGGTGTCGTGGTAGAAGCCGCCCTGGCGCGCGCCGGCGTTGAGCGCGCGGATGGCGTTGGCCGACAGCGCGCCGAAGCTCATCGCCGAGATGTTGAACACGCTGGCCGCGTACGGCTGCGCGCAGTCCGCGCCGATGGTGACCCGGAAATCGTGGTCGGCGATCTCGCTGGTGGCCAGCGAATGGTTGATCCATTCGTAATCCGGCGCGTAGGTGCTGCGCTGGGTGCCGAACGGCACCACGTCCATCACGTTCTTGGCGCGCTGGTAGACCAGGGCGCGCTGCTGCCGCGAAAACGGCGCTTCTTCGATGTCGCTCTGCAGGAAGTACTGGCGCATCTCCGGGCCGACCGATTCCAGGCCGTAGCGGAAATGCGCCAGGATCGGATAGTTGCGGCGCAGGGTGCTGTGGGTCTGCAGCAGGTCCACGGTGCCCAGTCCCGCCAGGATCGCGAAGGCCGCCACGGCCCAGCCCCACAGCGGCCAGATCGCGCACAGGGCGATGGACAGCGCCAGCAGCACGCAACTGGCGATATAGGCTAGGTAACGGTGCATCGCGTTCCTCGCAGGAGTCGGAATCCGGCGAGTGTAGAGGGTGTCGCGGGTCGGGCGCGGCAGTGGCGGCGAGGTCCGCTCCGCCCGGGTACAGCTTGCCGATGCTCGCCTCCCGCGCCACACCGCCGCGCGAACGGCCAGCCGCTCCCGGCGGCGTGCCTAGAGGCGGTCGTCCACCGCCGCGCGCGGCCACACCGACTTGACGTCGTAGACCACCAGACCGGGCTTGCCGAGCGCGCGGATCTGCGCCGCGTCCAGGTCGCGGTAGGCCGCGTGCGCCACCGCCAGCACCACCGCGTCGTAGCGGCCGGGTACCGGTTCCGGCGACAGGTCGACGCCGTGCGCCTGCGCCGCCTGCGGATCGGCCCACGGATCGCAGGCATCGACGCGGGCGCCGGCGGCGGCCAGTGCCTGCACCAGTTCCAGCGCGCGGCTGTTGCGCAGGTCCGGGCAGTTCTCCTTGAAGGTGACGCCGAGCACCAGCACCGCGGCCTCGGCCATCGCCACACCCTTGCCGGCCAGCAGCGCCTGCACCCGCGCGGCGACGTGGGCGCCGACCCGGTTGTTGACCTGGCGCGCGGTGTGGATCAGGTCCGGGTGGTAGCCCACGCTCTCGGACTTGTGCAGCAGGTAGTACGGATCCACGCCGATGCAGTGGCCGCCGACCAAGCCCGGCCGGAACGGCAGGAAGTTCCACTTGGTGCCGGCGGCGTCCAGCACGTCCTGGGTGTCGATGCCGAGCCGGTCGAAGATCAATGCCAGCTCGTTGACCAGGGCGATGTTGACGTCGCGCTGGATGTTCTCCACCACCTTGGCCGCCTCGGCAACGCGGATCGACGGTGCGCGCCAGGTGCCGGCGGCGATGATGCCGGCGTACAGCGCGTCCACCGCGTCGGCGGCGGCCGGGTTCGAGCCGGAGGTGATCTTGCGGATGTCGGCCAGGCGCCGCTGGCGGTCGCCGGGGTTGACCCGCTCCGGGCTGTAGCCGCAATGGAAATCGACGTCGCAGCGCAATCCCGAGCCCTGCTCCAGCAGCGGCACGCACACCTCTTCGGTGGTGCCCGGATAGACGGTGGACTCGTAGATCACCAGGTCGCCGCGCTTGAGCACGCCGGCCAGCAGTTCGCTGGCCTGGCGCAGCGGCTGCAGGTCCGGCTGTTCGTGCGCATCGATCGGGGTCGGCACGGTGACGATGTACACGTTGCGGTCGCGCAGCGCCGCCGCGTCGTCGCTGTAGCGCAGGTGCACGCCGGCGCGCAGCTCCTCGGCCTCCAGTTCCAGGGTCTGGTCGTGCCCGGCGCGCAGTTGCGCCACGCGCTGCGCGTCGATGTCGTAGCCGAGCGTGTCGTGGCGGGCGCCGAACGCCACCGCCAGCGGCAAGCCGACGTAGCCCAGGCCGATCACGGCGATGCGCGGCGGCGCGGAATCGAGCACAGGGGCAACGGGCATGCCAGTCCTTTACGGGCGCCGGCAGCGGCGGCCGTCGGCGCGTGATGGTGGAAGTCGGGGCGCCCGCGCACGCGGACGCCGCCCATGGTAAGGCGTGCGAGCGGCGCAGACCAAGCCGATCCGCGGAACACCGCGCTCGCGCGCGTGGTGCGTCTTCACGCGCGGCGATGGTCGCCTTCACGACGCCATGCGTGAAAGTCGGCGGTGGGCATCACGCTTTGTGGCGACACCCGCAAGGGTTTTGTCATGCACACCACATGAGCACCACCTCGCCTTTACGCGCCACCGCCTAGGGTGGTGCAGCGGTCGTTGCCAGGGGGGCACCACCCGCCTCCCTCTATCCCTCTCACTCAAGGAGAACTCGCGTGAGTCACGCTCCGAGCCTGCTCGTGGATGTCGAAGCCGAATTGGCGCATTGGAAAGCGCTGCACGCGGCGGGCCAATTGGGGTCGCAGTCGTTCAGCGAGCATGCGCGCCTGATCAAGATGGCCTGCGACGTGTTCCTGCAATTGCCGCGCGAATCCAACGACGTGCGACTGCAGCGCCTGCGTCAGCGCTACGACGCCGAGCATCCCTGGCCGCGCATCGCCTGGAGCGATGCCGAAACCCTGGTCGTGGCCTGCTGGGCACGCCTCGACGGGTCCGAGCAGCGCGACCGCAATCCCGATCCGGCGCACACCCCCGCCTGATCCACGAGGTCCCGCCATGGCAACGCCCAACCGCGACAACGCCCACGATTCGCAGCAGCGCAGCCACACGCCCGACAAGCTGCGCAACGACGACGCGCAGTGGAAAGAGCGCGACCAACCGGACAGCGATCCCAAGCACGACCACGCCGATCCCGAGCACGACTATCCGCGTCCGGACGGTAGCGAATAAGCGAGCAGGCGATCCGCGAGGCCCCCGCTGCGGCAGATCAGGGTCGCCGCAGCGCCCCGCGCGCTCCGCCTCACCTGCGCGCGGGCAGCGGACAAAGCCCCGCGGCGGTCAACGCAGGCTCGATCCGCGCACGATGCAGCGGCCGCTGAGCACCACCTTGCGGGTCGGCAGCGCAGGCGCGTTCATCCGCTCCAGCAGCAGCGACATCGCGGTGCGGCCCATCTCTTCCACCGGCTGTTCGATCACGGTGATGCCGGGTTCGACCAGGTCGGTCCAGCTTTCGTTGTCGAAGCCGGCCAGCGCCAGGTCCTGCGGAATGCGCAGGCCGGCGCCGCGCGCCGCCTTCAGCGCGCCCATCAGCAGCAGGCTGTTGCTGGCCACCAGCGCGTCCGGCCGCGGCGCCTGCGCCAGCCAGGCCTGGACCTCGGCGATCGCCGCTTCGGCGCTCGGCGTCACCTCGCGGTAGTCCGGCGCCAGGCCGTGCCCGCGCACCGCCTCCAGATAGCCGTCGCGGCGCTCGGCGGCGGTGCTGCTGGTCTTGCCGAACAGACCGCCGATGCGGCGCGCGCCACGGGCGACCAGATGATCGACCAGCGCCGCCATCGCCGCGGCATTGTCCAGCACCACGCTGTCGTGCGCGCCGCCCTTGCCGGCGCGGTCCAGCAGCACCACCGGATGGTCGAAGGCCAACTTGCCCAACTGGCTCTGGGTGGTGCGGGTGGGGGCGAAGATCAGCCCGCTGACCCGCTCCTCCTGCATCAGTTGCAGATACAACGCCTCGCGCTGCGGGTCTTCGTCGGTATTGCACAGGATCACGCGCATGCCGGCGCGGTAGGCCACGTCCTCGACCGCGCGGATCGCGGCGGTGAAGAACGGATTGCGGATGTCGGCGACGATCAGGCCGATCACGCCGGAATGCTGCGAGCGGAGCCGCCGCGCCATCAGGTTGGGGCGGTAGCCGGTTTCGCGCACCGCCGCCTCCACCCGCGCCCGCACTTCCTCGCTGACCGGGCCCTGGCCCAGGGCCCGCGATACCGTCGAGGTCGAGACGCCAGCGACCCGGGCCACGTCATGAATGCTGACGCTCACTGGCAACGTTCCCGCATCATTTTCATTTCGACCCCCTGTCGGCTGGCGTTTCCCGATGGTAACACCGGGCATTTCCGAAGGATTTGTGCACTGCACATTGACGATTGACTGGGAACGTTCCCACACTGCGCGCCACTCGCCGCCCACCCTCAAGGATTCCGCGTGTCCCAGACGCCCTCCTCCCCCCTGGTTTCCAGCGATCTGGTCCGGGTCGATGTCCAGGCCCGCGACAAGGCCGACGCGATCGCCCAGGCGGCGCAGTTGCTGGTCGCCGCCGGCTGCGTGCCGCCGGCCTACGAGGCCAGCATGCTGCGCCGCGAAGCGCTGGCCAACACCTTCCTGGGCCACGGCGTGGCGATCCCGCACTGCACCGGCGAGGACCGCCACCTGGTGCGCCGCGACGGCATCGCGGTGCTGCAGCTGCGCGACGGCGTGGAGTGGAACCCGGGCCAGACCACGCACCTGGTGGTCGCCATCGCCGCCCAGTCCGACACCCATATCGCCCTGCTGCGGCGGCTGACCCGGTTGATCCAGGACCAGCCGCGGCTGGAGGCGCTGTTCGCCAGCGACGACCCGCAGGCGATCGTCGCCGCGCTGAGCGAGGATGCGGCCCCGGCCGCGCCCACCGCGCCGGCCAGCGACCTGGCCGAGCGCTTCGACTGGACCGTGCGCTATCCCACCGGCCTGCACGCGCGTCCGGCCACGCGCTGGGTGGAAACCGCGCGCGGCTTCGCCGCCCGCATCCAGGTGCGCGCCGGCGACCAGGTCGGCGACGCCAAGAACCTGGTGTCGCTGCTGCAACTGGGCCTGCACGCCGGCGACAGCGTGACCATTTCGGCCGAAGGCCAGGATGCCGCCGCGGCGCTGGCGCGGCTGCGCAGCGTGATCGACGCCCTGACCGCGCAGGAGCAGGCCGACGCCGAGGCCGCCGCGCAACGCCGCGCCGCACCGCTCGCCGGCTGGACCCCGCCGCAGGCGCAGCCGGCCATCGTCGGCATCGGCGCCAGCCCGGGCCTGGCGATCGGCGTGGTGCACAAACTGGCCGGCCACGAGGTCGCGGTGGCGGACACGCCGGTGCCGCTGAGCGACGGCGGCGCCCTGCTGCACGACGCCTTGCAGCGCACCCGCGCGCAACTGCAAGCCATCGAGGACGACACCCGGCGCCGCCTCGGCGCCGGCGACGCGGCGATCTTCCGCGCCCAGGCCGAACTGCTCAACGACACCGATCTGATCACCCTGGCCTGCCAGCTGATGGTCGAGGGCCACGGCGTCGCCTGGTCCTGGCAGCAGTCGGTCGAGCGCCTGGCCAACAGGCTCTCGGCGCTGGGCAACGCCGTGCTCGCCGGCCGCGCCAGCGACCTGCGCGATGTCGGCCGCCGGGTGCTGGCGCAGCTGGATCCGAGCCTGGCCGGCGGCAGCCTGGAGCAGTTGCCGACCGCGCCGTGCATCCTGCTCGCGCACGACCTGTCGCCGTCGGACACCGCCCACCTCGACACCAGCCGCGTGCTCGGCCTGGCCACCGCGGTGGGCGGCCCGACCTCGCATACCGCGATCCTCTCGCGCACCCTCGGCCTGCCGGCGCTGGTCGCCGGCGGCGCCGACCTGCTGGATCTGGAGGATGGCGCCACGGTCATCGTCGACGGCACGAGCGGCCGCCTGTACCTGGCGCCGTCGGAGGCCGACCTGGCCTCGGCCCGCGCCTACATCGAGGAACAGCAGCAGTTGCGCGCGCGCGAGGCCGAGCAGCGCAACCAGCCGGCGCAGACCGAGGACGGCCATCGCCTGGAGATCGGCGCCAACGTCAACCTGCCCGAGCAGGTCGCCGCGGCGCTGGCGCAGGGCGCCGAGAGCGTGGGCCTGATGCGCACCGAATTCCTGTTCCTGGAGCGCGGCAGCACCCCCAGCGAGGACGAGCAGTACGCCACCTACGCGGCGATGGCGCAGGCGCTGGACGGCCGCGCGCTGATCGTGCGCGCGCTGGACATCGGCGGCGACAAGCAGGTCGCGCACCTGAACCTGCCGCGCGAGGAAAACCCGTTCCTCGGCGTGCGCGGCGCGCGCCTGCTGCTGCGCCGCGCCGACCTGCTGCAACCGCAGCTGCGCGCGCTGTACCGCGCGGCCAAGGACGGCGCGCGCCTGGCGATCATGTTCCCGATGATCACCTCGGTCGCGGAACTGCTGACGCTGCGCGCCGAATGCGAGCGCCTGCGTGCGGAACTGCAGGCGCCGGAGGTGCCGCTGGGCATCATGATCGAAGTGCCGGCGGCGGCGATCCAGGCCGACGCGCTGGCCAAGCATGCGGATTTCTTCTCGATCGGCACCAACGACCTGACCCAGTACACCCTGGCCATCGACCGGCAGAACCCCGACCTGGCCGCCGAGGCCGACAGCCTGCATCCGGCGGTGCTGCGGCTGATCCGTACCACCGTCGAGGGCGCGGCGCGCCACGGCCGCTGGGTCGGCGTGTGCGGCGGGCTGGCCGGCGATGCGTTCGGCGCGGCGCTGCTGGCCGGGCTTGGCGTGCACGAGCTGTCGATGACCCCGAACGACATCCCGGCGGTGAAGGCGCGCCTGCGCGGCAGCCGCCTGGACGCGCTGCAGGCGCTGGCGCAGCGCGCGCTGGACTGCGAGAGCGCGGCGGACGTGCGCGCGCTCGACGGCGGAGCCGGCGCATGAGCGTCGATGCCGTCACCGTCACCCTGAATCCGGCGATCGACCTGACCGTGGCGATCGACCGGCTGCAACCGGGCCAGGTGCACCGTGCGCGCAGCGCCCACGCCATCGCCGGCGGCAAGGGCATCAACGTCGCCGCCTGCCTGGCCGACGCCGGCCTGCGCTGCGCCGCGCTCGGCGCGCTCGGCGCAGACAACGCGCAGGCGTTCGAGGCGCTGTTCGCCGCCCGCGGCATCGACGACCGCTGCCTGCGCGTGCCCGGCGACACCCGCACCAACCTCAAGCTGGTCGCCGCCGACAGCGGCGCCACCACCGACATCAACCTGCCCGGCCTGGCGCTGGACCAGGCGCAGCTCGACACCATCGGCGCGCGCCTGGCCGACCTGCTGCGCCCGGGCCTGCCGGTGGTGCTCTGCGGCAGCCTGCCGGGCGGCCTGGCCACGGATACCTGGCGGCACCTGCAGGCGCAGGCCGCGGCCGCCGGCGCGCGGGTGCTGCTGGACACCAGCGGTGCGCCGCTGCACGCCGCACTGGACGCCCCGCGCGCGCAACTGCCGTTCGCGATCAAGCCCAACCGCCACGAACTGGAGGAGTGGGCCGGCGCGCCGCTGGCCAGCACCGCCGAATTGCTCGGCGCCGCGCGCGCCCTGCTGGCGCGTGGCATCGGCCTGGTCGCGGTGTCGCTGGGCAGCGACGGCGCGCTGTTCGTGCGCGGCGAGCAGGCGCTGCTGGCGCAGCCGCCGCAGGTGACCGGCGGCAGCAGCGTCGGCGCCGGCGACGCGATGGTCGCCGGCCTGGTGGCGGCATTGCGCGCCGACGCCGACCTGGCCACCTGCGCGCGCCAGGCTACCGCCTTCGCCGTGGCCACGCTGGGCAGCGGCGTCGCCCGCCGCCTGCCGCGCGAGCGCCTGGCCGAGCTGGCCGCCGCGGTCGGCCTCGAGACCCTGTCATGACTTCCGCCGCGTCGCCGCTGTGCGCCGCGCCCTCTTGCGCTCATCGGGAGCCCGCATGAATCCGATTCTCGTGGTGATCGCCGCCGGCGATCGCAGTACCGAAGCCGTCCTCGCCGCCGAGGCGCTGCGCCATGCCGCCACGCTGCGGGGCGCGGTGTTGCAGGCCGAGGTGCGCACGCCGCAGGGCGTGATCGCCCCGCTGGACCTGGCCGCGGCGCCCGCCGCCGCGCTGCTGCTGCTGGTCGGCGACGGCGACGCCGATGCCGCCCGCTTCGGCGGCCGCAGCGTGCAGCGCAGCGCGCTGGACGCGGTGCTGGCCGACGCCGGCGCGGTGCTGGCGCCGCTGCTGGCCGCGGCGGCGTCCGACGCCGCCGTGGGCGCCACGGCCGCCAGCGCTGGCAGCGGCAGCAGCAAGCGCATCGTCGCCATCACCTCCTGCCCCACCGGCATCGCCCACACCTTCATGGCCGCCGAGGGTCTGCAGCAGGCGGCCAAGGCATTGGGCCACCAGATCCGGGTGGAAACCCAGGGCTCGGTCGGCGCGCAGGACGCGCTCAGCGCCGAGGAGATCGCCGCCGCCGACCTGGTGCTGATCGCCGCCGACCGCGAGGTCGACCTGGGCCGCTTCGGCGGCAAGCGCCTGTTCAAGAGCGGCACCAAGCCGGCGATCAACGACGGCCCGGCACTGATCCGCAAGGCCCTGGCCGAGGCCAGCGTGCACGCCGCCGGCAACGGCGGCGGCGCCCCGGCCAAGGCCCAGGGCGGGCGCTCCGCGGGGCCGTACAAGCACCTGATGACCGGCGTGTCGTTCATGCTGCCGTTCGTCACCGCCGGCGGCCTGCTGATCGCGCTGGCGTTCGCGCTCGGCGGCATCTACGCCTTCGACGACGCGCACAAGGGCACCCTGGCCTGGTCGCTGTTCCAGATCGGCGCCAAGGCCGGCTTCACCCTGATGGTGCCGGCGCTGGCCGGCTACATCGCCTACTCGATCGCCGACCGCCCCGGCATCGCCCCGGGCATGATCGGCGGCATGGTCGCGGCCAACCTCGGCGCCGGCTTCATCGGCGGCATCCTGGCCGGCTTCATCGCCGGCTACGGCGTGGCCGCGCTGAACCGGGCGATCAAGCTGCCGCGCACGTTGGAAGGCCTGAAACCGGTGCTGATCCTGCCGGTGCTGGGCACGTTGCTGGTCGGCCTGTCCATGCTCTACGTGGTCGGCCAGCCGGTGGCCGAGCTGCTGGCCTGGCTGACCGAATGGCTGCGCGGCATGCAGGGCAGCAGCGCGGTGCTGCTGGGCCTGCTGCTGGGCGCGATGATGGCCTTCGACATGGGCGGGCCGGTCAACAAGGCCGCCTACGCCTTCTCCACCGGCCTGATCGCCAGCCAGGTGTACACGCCGATGGCCGCGGCGATGGTCGCCGGCATGACCCCGCCGCTGGGCATCGCCCTGGCCACCTGGGTGTTCCGCAACCGCTTCACCCAGGACGAGCGCGGCAGCAGCGCCGCCACCGGCGTGCTCGGCCTGGCCTTCGTCACCGAAGGCGCGATCCCGTACGCCGCACGCGACCCGCTGCGCACCATCCCCGCGCTGATGCTCGGCTCGGCGCTGGCCGGCGCGATCTCGATGGCCGCCGGCGCCGAACTGAAGGTGCCGCACGGCGGCGTGTTCGTGCTGCCGATCCCCAATGCGGTCACCCACCTGGGCATGTACCTGGTGGCGCTGCTCGCCGGCACCGTGGTCACCGCGGTCGCGCTGCGGGTGCTCAAGAAGCCGGTCGTCGCCTAGTCCCGTCCATGCGCCGGCGCGTCGCCCTGGCGATGCCCCTCCCCGCCGCCGTGGGCGGCGCGCCGGCCTTCCCTTGCTGAGGAGTCCCACCCATGTCCCATTCCCTCGTCTCGCGCCTGCCCTTCGCCCTCGCCCCACTGGCGCTCGCCCTCGCCGCGCCGCTGGCCCACGCCCAGGACGCCAGCGACGCGTTCACGCCCAAGCTCGCCTATACCGGCGAGGCCGCGGTCTCGCTGGACGGCGGCAAGCACCAGGGCAGCGCCTATGCCGGACAGCTGATGTTCGGCACCGACGTGGACCTGCAACGGCTGATGGGCTGGAACGGCGCCACGCTGAAGGTCTACGGCATCAACCGCCACGGCACCAACCTGGCCAACGGCAACATCGGCAACAGCACCTCGGTGCAGGAAATCTACGGCGGCCAGGGCACGCGCCTGGCCAACTTCACCATCGACCAGAAGCTGTTCAACGACCGCCTGGAACTGGAAGCCGGCCGCAGCGTGGCCAACATCCACTTCCTGGGATCGGAGCTGTGCGGCTACTTCCAGGGCAACTCGGCCTGCGGCAACCCGACCTTCGTGTTCCGCACCAGCAACTTCACCTACTGGCCGGTGTCGAGCTGGGCCGCGCACGCCAAGGCCTGGGTGACGCCGAACGTCTACGTCCACGTCGGCGCCTACGAGGTCAACCCGATCCAGGCCGAGCGCGGCCAGCACGGCCTGAACTGGAGCACCAACGACCGCACCGGGGTGATCGTGCCCTACGCGATCGGCTACAGCACCCAGGCCAGCGGCGCGCGCCTGCCGGCGCTGTACGAGCTGGGCGGCTGGCAGGACAACTCCGATTACCGCGATCCGCTCAACGACCGCAACGGCAACCCGTCGCGGCTGAGCGGGCTGGACTACGCCACCCGCAACGGCCGCTCCGGCGCGTTCTTCCGCTTCGAACAGCAGGTCACCCGCCCCGACCCGGACAGCAACCGCGGCCTGGTGCTGTTCGGCTCGGTGCTCAAGGGCACCTCCGGGCAGTTGATCGAAGACCACTTCCTGGAACTGGGCCTGGTCCAGCGCGGTACCTTCGCCAGCCGCCCGAACGACAACATCGCCTTCGTCGTCACCCAGCAGCACTACAGCGACGAGGCCCTGGAGGACCTGCGCCTGGCCCGCGCCGCGGCCGGCGGCAGCGGCACCCCGCACCGCGCGCAGACCATGATGGAACTGAGCTACGGCATCGAGGTGACCCCGAAACTGCGCATCGCCCCGAACCTGCACTACATCGTGCATCCGGACCAGTTCAACGAGCCCTCGCGCACCCGCGACCTGCCCAATGCCCTGGTGGCCGGCTTGCGGCTGGATTGGACGCTTTGAGGCTGGGAATCGGGAATCGGGAGGGGGGAATCGTAAAAGCGGGGCACCGCGGCTGAGGTGATCGGGCCGCCTTGAGGTGCATGTCTCGGCGAACGTTGTGGTTTGCCGAGGCGCCCGCTGGATGTCCCGGCGGCGACCCCCGTGTTGTCGCGGGTTCGCCGTCGGATGCGGGCAGGCGCCATCGCGAGAGGGCCTGGCGGCTGGCCGCATCCGCTTGCCAGGTACGAACCGGCCCGCTTGGGTTTCCGGGGAAACCGGGCACAGCGCCGGCGCCAGCCGGGGCGAACGCGCGTGGAGCGCAGGTGCGGCACGCTCGACCGCATTGCCGGCAGCGCAACCGTCCCCACGCGCTGCTGACCGCGGGCCAGGACCAGCGAGCATACGCAGGTCACTGGCTCGCCCACCCGCACGCAGAACGCAGAACGCACGAGGCCCCGGCATGCCGGGGCCTCGTGCGTTTCCTTCCCTGTGATTCCGATCGCAGTGAACCTGCACCGGTCCGTCGGCGCCTGCGGGAACGAAAAGTGGCCGGCGAATCGAGATCCGTTCGATTCCGTGCGAGCCCGTCTCCCTGGCGCGGGAGCGGTGACGTTGCCGACAGGTGCATGGTGCCTGGGCACGCGGGCCGTGACGATCGGCCGACACCGCGTCCGCGTGTAGGACTTTTCCGACATGGCCGCAGCGACGCCTCCACCCGGCGCCTGCGGGGCCGTGGATGACAAGGCCTCGTCGCCTGCCGCACAATCGTCATCGACGCTACATTAACGAATCCCATCGTAGCGCCTTCGCGACCGCCGATTACGACGGTTTTCCCACATCCCCGTTGCAAGCATTCCGCGCCATGCGCATTCTGGTCGCCGAAGACGATACGTCCATTGCCGTTGCGTTGCGCGACTCGCTCGCCGAGTGCGGCCACGTGGTGGATCATGTCAGCGATGGCGCCGCCGCCGAACGCGCGCTCGGTAGCGAAAGCTATCAATTGCTGGTCCTCGATCTGGGCCTGCCGCGTCGCGACGGGTTGCAGGTGCTGCAACGCCTGCGCGCGCGCCGCGACGAGATCCCGGTCCTGGTGGTGACCGCGCGCGACGCGGTGGAAGACCGCATCCACGCGCTCGACCAGGGCGCCGACGACTACCTGATCAAGCCCTTCGAACTGTCCGAGTTCCTCGCCCGCACCCGCGCGCTCCTGCGCCGCAGCAGCAGCGGCGGCGTGCCGGAACTGGTGCTGGGCCAGTTGCGCATCAACCTGGCCGGGCGCCGGGTGTGGCTGCAGGACCAGCCGCTGGACCTGACCGCGCGCGAGTTCGCCCTGCTGGAAACCCTCCTGCTGCGCAGCGGGCGCGTGGTCAGCCGCAGCCAGCTGACCGAGGCGCTGTGCGACTGGCAACACGAAATCACCGACAACGGCCTGGACATCTCCATGCACCGCCTGCGCCGCAAGCTGCATGGCGCCGGCGTCGGCATCCGCACCATCCGCGGCCTGGGCTATCTGCTGGAGGAGTCGCGCGCCGCCTCACCGGCCGCCGACCACGCACAGATCCCGCAGTGAGCGCGACCGCGGCCGCGCAGTCGCCGGCATACCGCCATCCCAGCCTGCGCCGGCGATTGCTGGCGTTCCTGCTGATCCCGACCATGCTGCTGATGCTGGTGGTCTCGGCGCTGTTCTACCTGCTGATGCTCAAGTACACCAATCACGTCCACGACATGGACCTGAAGGAGGACACGCAGGGCCTGGCCAACGCGGTCAACGACCCCGGCGAGCGCATGCCGCTGACCCTGCAGGCGCGGCAACTGCTGGAGTACAGCAGCGACGGCCGGGTGTTCTTCAAGCTGGACAGCCGCCGCCACGGGGTGATCAGCGGCAGCACCCAGCCGATTCCCGCGCGCCCGGATCCGGTCGAGGTCGGCCGGGTGATGCTCTACGACGACCACATGGACAACGGCGTGCCGGTGCGCGTGGCCAGCCTGTTGCTGCCCTCGGCGCTGGAGCCGGGCGACTGGCTGACCGTGTCGGTGGCCGAGACCCTGGACGATCGCCACCGCCGCGCCCGCGAGATCCTGATGCTGATGCTGCCGACCGAACTGCTGCTCGCCTGCTCCCTGCTGGTGCTGGTCTGGCACGGCGTGCGGGTCGGCCTGCGCATGCTGGAGCCGGCGGTGCGCCGGCTCGACGACAGCCAGCGCGACCTCAGCCCGGTGTCCGGCCCGGACATCCCGGTGGAGATCCTGCCGCTGACCCAGGCCATCGACGGCCTGCTCGGCCGCCTCAAGCACATGATGGCGCTGCAGGAGCGCTTCCTCGCCGACGCCGCGCACCAGTTGCGCACGCCGCTGGCCGGGCTGAGCATGCACGTGCAACGCGCCCAGGCCAGCCATCGCCCGGAGGACACCGCGCAGGCGATGCAGCACATCCGCCAGCTGACCGACCGCGCCACCCGCACCTCCACCCAGTTGCTGGCGCTGACCCGCACCCAGGCGCCGCGCGAGAGCATCCGTCCGCTGCTGCCGCTGGACCTGGCGCAATGGCTGCCGCAGGCGCTGGCCGAGCGCATCCCCGACGCGCTGCACGCCGGCGTGGACCTGGGCTACGACGGCGGCGACGACGACGCGGCGGCCTGGGTGGCCGCCGACAGCTATACGCTGCGCGAGCTGCTCGACAACCTGCTGGACAATGCCTTCCGCCATGCCGCCGGCCGCGTGGTCACGGTCAGCCTGCGGCGCGATGCGCTGTCCGTGCGCCTGGCCGTGGACGACGCCGGCAACGGCATCGACGATGCCCTGCTGCCGCGCCTGGGCGAGCGCTTCTTCCGCGCCCCGGACGCGCCCGAAGGCGGCACCGGCCTGGGCCTGGCGATCGTCGCCAACATCGCCGCCCGCCACCACGCCACGCTGCGCTACCGGCGCTCGGCGCTGGGCGGCTTGCGCGCGGAACTGGACCTGCCGGCCGGCGCGGAGCCGCAGGCATGAGCCGCCTACGCCCCCGCCCGGCCGCGCTGCTGGCGCTGGCCGCCGCGCTCGCGCTGGGCGGCTGCGCCAGCCAGCGCATCCCCGACCTGCGCCAGCCGTCGCTGCCCGCACAGTGGAGCAGCGCGACGCCGCAGGCGGCCGTGCCGCGCCCGCCGGGCAGCGCCTGGTGGCAGGATTTCCACGATCCGCAGCTCGACGCGCTGGTCGCGCAGGCGCTGCGGGACGATCTCGAGGTCGGCCAGGCGCTGGCGCGGCTGCGCGCGGCGCGGCGGCTGGACGCGGTCGCCGACGCGACCCTGCGGCCGCAGCTGCGCGCGCGCACCGAGGACCCGATCGACCCGGACGCCAGCGCCTCGTTCCTGGTCGTGGGCGTCGATTCGGAATGGGAGTTGCCGCTGTTCGGCCGCGGCGAAGCCACCAACCGCATGGCCCGCGGCGACCTGCAGAGCGCCCAGGCCAACCTGGCGCAGGTGCGCGCGGCGACGATCTCCGACGTGGCGCACAACTGGATCGACCTGCGCCACGCGCAGCAGGCCGAACGCCTGCTGCAGGACATCGCCACCGCGCGCCAGCGCCAGGCCAGCCTGCAGCAGACCCTGGTCGACCTGCATCTGGCCACGCCGGCCAGCGCCGCGCAGGCGCAGGCCGCGGCGCTGCAGGCGCAGAGCGCGGTGAACGAACCGCGCGACGCCGCCGCCGCGGCCGCGCGGCGCCTGGCGGTGCTGCTGGGCCGCGACACGCCCGACCCGGCATGGAGTACGGCCGCGGCCACCACCGCGCCGGGGCAACTGCAGATCGCCGCGGTCGACAGCGTGCCGGCCGACCTGCTGCGGCGGCGCCCGGACATCGCCGCGCACGAGGCCGAGGTGATCAGCGCCGCCGGCGCCCTGGGCATCGCCCGTGCCGACCGCTACGGCAGCATCGGCCTGGGCGGCGCGATCCGCTGGTCGACCAGCCTGCTGACCCATCGCCGCACCGCCACCCACGGCATCGCCTCGTTCGGCCCGGTGATCGACATCCCGCTGTTCGACTGGGGCATCCGCCAGGCCAAGGCCAAGGCACGCGGCGACCTGCTGGAAGCGGCGACCCTGGCCTACCGGCAGACCGTGCTGGCGGCGGTCAACGAGGTCGAGGACGCCTTGACCGCGCTCGAACAGCAGCGGCGCAACGTCGAGACGCAGCAGCAGGTGCTGCAGGCACAGCAGCAGGCCAGCGACGTCGCGCAACAGCGCCGGCAGTTGGGCCTGGGCAGCGACCTGGAGGTGGCCACGCAGCAGGCCGCGCGCGACCAGGCCGACCTGGAACTGCTGGACGCGCAGCGCCAGCGCGACCTGGCCTACGTCGCCCTGCACACCGCACTGGGCAGCGCCACCGCGCCGATCCCGGGTAGCGAGCGCGAAGGCGCGCAGCCCTGATGGTCGCGCTGGCCCGCCAGACCCTGCGCTACGAGTGGCGCCGCTTCCTGCCGGTGGTGGTGTCGGTGGGCTTCGCCAGCCTGTTGCTGCTGCTGCAGACCGCGCTGGTGCTGGGCATCTTCGGCAGCGCCAGCGTCTACGTCTCCGGCTCCGATGCCGACCTGTGGCTGGGCTATCCCGGCACGCAGAGCGTGGACCAGGGCCGCGCGATCGACCCGGACGCGGCCGCGCCGCTGTACCTGGACCCGCGGGTGGCGCAGATCGAACCGTTCATCTGGTTCGACGGCGACTGGCGCGGCCCCGGCGACACCGGTGCCGTCTCGGTCTACATCTCCGGCATCGACACCCGCGACGGCGGGCTGATGTTCTCGCGCCTGCTCAGCCCGGCCCTGCGCGCGGCGCTGCGCGAGCCGGACACTGTGGTGGTGGACCGCGCGGAACTGGACAAGCTGGGCGTCGCCGTCGGCAGCAGCGCGCGCATCAACGGCCACCGCGTGCGGGTGATCGGGGTCGGCCGCGGCCTGCGCGCGCTGGGCGGGGTCAACGTGCTGGCCTCGCTGGACACCGCGCGCGCGCTCAACAGCGACACCGCGCATCCGGACTGGCCGACCTACATGGTGGCCAAGCTGCGCCCCGGCGCCGACCCGCAGGCGGTGGCGCAGGCGATCGACAGCGCGGTCACGCGGCCGCGCGTGGAAGCCTGGAGCGCCGACGATTTCGCCCGGCGCAGCATCCTGTTCTGGATGTTCGACACCGGCGCCGGCTCCGGCGTGCTGTTCCTGGGCGGCATCGTGCTGCTGGTCGGCGTGGCCATCACCAGCCAGACCCTGCTGGGCACCGTGCTCGGCGCCGCGCGCGAGTACGCCACGCTCAACGCGCTGGGCGTGAGCATGCGCAACCTGCGCTGGGTGGTGCTGGAGCAGGCGGCCTGGGTCGGCGCGCTGGGCCTGATCGGCGCCAGCGCGCTGGGCGCGGCGCTGGTCGCGCTGGCCCGCGCGCACGACGTGCCGGTGGCGTTCAACGCCGGCGGCTGGGGGCTGTGCGTGTGCGCGGTGATGCTGCTGACCGTGGTCTCGGCCCTGGCCGCGCTGCGCGGGCTGCGCCGCGCCGATCCAGCGTTGCTGCTGCGATGAGCCGCATCGTCGCCTCTGCCGCGCTGCACCCGGCCGCCGCCACCCTCAGCGGCAGCGGGCTGTGCAAGAGCTTCGTCTCCGGCAGCCTGCGCACGCCGGTGCTGCGCGACGTGGAATTGCAGGTGTGGCCGGGCGAACTGACCCTGATCTCCGGCCCGTCCGGCTGCGGCAAGAGCACCCTGCTGTCGATCCTCAGCGGCCTGCAGCGCGCCGATGCCGGCCAGGTGCTGGCGCTGGGCGAGGAACTGGGCGCGCTCGGCGCCAGCGCGCTGGAACAGTTCCGCCTGCGCCACACCGGCTTCATCTTCCAGGGCTTCAATCTCTTTCCGGCGCTGTGCGCGCTGGACCAGGTGCGGCTGCCGCTGCAGTACATGGGCCTGGCGCCCGCCGAGGTGCGCAGCCGCGCCGAAGAAGCGCTGGCCGAGGTCGGCATCGCCCACCGCCAGCACCTGCGCCCGGCCGAACTGTCCGGCGGCGAGAAGCAGCGCGTGGCGATCGCCCGCGCGCTGGCCAAGCACCCGGCGCTGCTGTTCGCCGACGAACCGACCAGCGCGCTGGACGCCGGCAACGGCCAGATCGTGATCGACTTGCTGCACCGCATCGCACGCCGCCACAACACCATGGTGCTGTGCGTGAGCCACGACCCGCGCCTGATCCGCCACGCCGACCGCGTGCTGTCGATGGAGGACGGCCGCATCCTCGACGACCGCCGCGTGAACGCGCCGCCCTCGCCCCTGCCCTCACGGAATCCCGACCCATGAAAGCGTTCGCCGCCGCGCCCCTGCTGAGCCTGCTGCTGGCCGCATGCGCGCCCTCGGACCGCACGCCGGCCGCCGCGCCGGCTGCCGCCCCCGCCGCCTATTTGGCAGTGGCGCGCGGCCGCATCGACGTGGAAGGCGGCGTGCTCAAGCTCGGCCTGCCGGTCGCCGCGACCCTGCGCGAGGTGCCGGTGCACGAAGGCGACGCAGTGCAAAAAGGCGCCCTGCTGGTCGCCGGCGACGACCGCGCCGCCGCGGTCGAACTGGACATCGCCCGCACCCGCGCGCAGGCCGCGGCCACCCACCTGAAGCAACTGCAGCAGCGCCTGCAAAGCGCCCAGCAGAAGCAACGGCGGCTGGCCGAGGCCGCGCGCCTGGGCGCCGGCGACGGCCAGAGCGCCGACGACGCCAGCGACGCGGTGCAGAGTCTGGTCGACGCGCTGGACAGCGCGCGCAGCGATGCGGCCCTGGCAGACGCACAGGTGCGCGCGGCCGAGCTGCAACGCGCGCAGTACCGGCTGCAGGCGCCGGTGGCCGGCCGCGTGCTGCAGCTGTCGGCCGCGGTCGGCGCGCGCAGCGACGCCAACGCGCCGCTGCTGACCCTGCTGCCGGATGCGCCGCGCCTGGTCCGCGCCGAATTGAACGAAAGCTATGCCGGCAGCGTCACCCCGGGCATGGCCGCGGAGGTGATCAGCGACGACGGCCGCCAGACCGTGCTCGGCGAGGCGGTGGTGCGCTGGCTGGCGCCGGCCTACGGTCCCACCCAGTTGCACGACGACGCCACGCCCGCCGGCAACGACCGCAGCGTGGCCTGCGTGCTGGCCTTCACCCAGCCCTCGACCCTGCGCCTGGGCCAGCGCGTGCTGGTACGCTTCCGCAACCCGGCCGCGGCCAAGCGCTGAACATCGCACGCCGCGGCCGCGGCGAAAGGCTGCTGAAACGCGCAGCGGCCACCCTGCACGGATTAACGAGACTGCGCAGCCGCGTCCATTCCGATGATCCAATCTGCCGAGTTCCACTTCGAGGGCGGCCGCAACGGCGTGCTGCTGATCCATGGCCTGACCGGCACGCCCAGCGAGATGCGCCTGCTCGGCAAGAGCCTGAACCGCGAAGGCTTCAGCGTCTACGGCGTGCAACTGGCCGGCCACTGCGGCGACGAGGACGACCTGCTGGCCACCGGCTGGCGCGACTGGTACGCCAGCGTCGAGGCCGCAGCGGCCCGGATCCGGCCCCAGGTCGACCGGCTGTTCGTGGCCGGGCTGTCGATGGGCGCGCTGCTGGCGCTGCGCCTGGCGCAGGAGCGTCCGCAGTGGGTGGACGGGGTCGGCGTGCTCGGCGCCACCTTCCGCTACGACGGCTGGAACATCCCCAAGCGCGCGCGGCTGGCGTTCCTGCTGCCGTGGTTCAAGCGCCTGGGCATCGGCAAGCGCCGCATGTTCCTGGAGGAGCCGCCGTACGGCCTGCGCGACGAGCGCATCCGCGCCCAGGTCAGCAGCGCCATGCTCGGCGGCGACAGCAGCGCCGCCGGCCTGCCCGGCAACCCCTGGCACGCCCTGGCCGAGATGTACCTGCTCTCGCGCGACGTGCGCCGCAACCTGCCCAAGGTGGTCGCACCGTGCCTGGTCGCGCACGCGACCGAGGACGACATCGCCGACCTGCGCAACGCGCGGCTGGTGATCGCCAACGTCTCCGGGCCGACCGAACTGCTGCTGCTGCACGACAGCTACCACATGATCACCCTGGACCGCGAACGGCGCGTGCTCGGCGCGCGCCTTGCGCGGTTCTTCGCCGCCCTGTCCGCGCCGCAGCAGGCCGCCGCCTGATGGCGATGACCGGCCCGGTGGTGGCGATCTGGCTGGCGACGGTGGCGCTGGACACCGCCGGCCAACTCGCCTTCAAGTACGTCGCCAGCCACCCGCAGGGCAGCGGCATGGCGCGCTGGCGGAACATGGCCGCCCAGCCGCAGCTGTGGCTGGGCGTGGGCTGCTACGTGTTCGAGTTCCTGGCCTGGACCGCGTTCCTGTCGCTGGTACCGCTGGGCCGCGGCGTGCTGCTGGGCTCGATCAACATCGTGGCGATCATGCTGGCCGGGCGCTGGCTGTTCGGCGAACGCCTGGGGCGCATGCAGG
The DNA here is from genome assembly GCF_056725085.1 of Xanthomonas sp. NCPPB 901. Lineage (NCBI taxonomy): Bacteria > Pseudomonadati > Pseudomonadota > Gammaproteobacteria > Lysobacterales > Lysobacteraceae > Xanthomonas > Xanthomonas sp. NCPPB 901. The sequence goes on from NZ_CM161511.1 coordinate 2,882,139, forward strand.
TGGCCGGCATCTGCCTGGTCAGCGCCGGCGTGGCGGTGGTGGGGTTGGGCTCGTGAGCCGGCCGCCGCTGCATCGCTACGCGGTGGGCTTCGCCCTGCTGCTGAGCTTCGACACCCTGGCCCAGATCGGCTTCAAGCTGGCCGGCACCCATGCGTTCCCGCCGCAGGCCGAACTGGCCTGGGTGCTGCGCCTGTTGGGCAGCCCATGGCTGTACGCCGCGCTGCTCGGCTATATCGGCGCGTTCTTCACCTGGATGAAGCTGCTCGAGCACGCGCCGATCGGCCCGGCCTTCGCCGCCTCGCATCTGGAAGTGGTCAGCGTGATGCTGCTGTCGGCCTGGTGGTTCAACGAACACATCGGCCTGCTGCAGGCGCTGGGCGCGGCGTTGATCGTCGGCGGCATCGTCTGCCTGGCGATCGGCGAACGCGCGGACCCTGCCGATGCGCATTGAGATCCCGCCGACCGCCGGCCTGCCGCTGCAGTGGCGCGACCTGTGGCCAGGCCGCCCGCGCACGCGCCTGGCCAGCGCGCTCGGCCTGCCGCAGGCGCTGCTGACCTGCTCGGGTACCGCCGCGCTGATCGTGGCCCTGCGCACCCTGGCCGCGGCCAGCCGACGCCGGCAGGTGCTGGTCTCGGCCTACACCTGCCCGCTGGTGGCGCTGGCGGTGGCGCACTGCGGCCTGCAGCTGGTGCTGTGCGATCTGCTGCCCGGCTCGCTGGACCTGGACCCGGCGCAGCTGGCGCAACGCTGCGGCAGCGACACCCTGGCGATCATCGCCACCCATCTGGGCGGACGCCTGACCGACCTGGCGCCGCTGCGCCGCGCCGCCGAGGGCTGCGGCGCGCTGCTGATCGAGGACGCGGCGCAGGCGCTGGGCGGCGTGCACGCCGACGGCCGCCCGGCCGGCCTGGGCGGAGATATCGGCTTCTGCAGCCTGGCCGCCGGCAAGGGCCTGACTCTCTACGAAGGCGGGCTGTTGATGTCGCGGCATGCGCCGCTGCAGCGCGACCTCGCCGACACCGCCGCGCGCCTGGGCCAGCGCGACTGGCGCTGGGAGTTGCGGCGCAGCCTCGAACTGCTCGGCTACGCCGCGCTGTACCGGCCGCAGCCGTTGCGCTGGGCCTACGGCCTGCCGGTGCGCCGCGCGCTGCGCCGCGGCGACCGCGTGGGCGCGGCCGGCGACCGCTTCGGCACCGCCATCGCCCAGCATGCCGTCGGCGCCTGGCGCGAAGGCGTGGGCGTGCGCGCCAGCGCGCGCTGGCCGGCGTTCCTGGCGCAGATCCGCGAACAGGGCCGGCGCCGCAGCGCGCGCCTGGCCGGCATCCCCGGCCTGAGCGTGATCGCCGACTCCCCCGGCGCCCAGGGCAGCTGGCCGATCCTGATGGTGCTGCTGCCCAATGCGGCCGCACGCGAAGCGGTGCTGGCCGCACTATGGCCGCGCGGGCTGGGCGTGGCGGTGCCGTTCGTGCATGCCCTGCCCGACTACGACTACCTGGACGGCATCGTCGCGCGCACGCCGATGCCCAACGCCAGCGACTTCGCCGCGCGCTGCCTGAGCATCAGCAACAGCCCCTGGCTGGACGAGGCACGCTTCGAAAGCATCGTGGCCACCCTGCAGGCGGCCTGCGCCGGCACGGTCGGGCCGGCGCCGCTGGACCTAGACCTGGTGCACGCCGCTGCGCCGAGCGCCTGACCCGCGACGGGGCGGCATTCGCCAGCACGCGCAACCGGTAACGACGGGAAGCGTCCTCTGTTGTAGGAGCGGCTTCAGCCACGACAGACATGACCGGTAACGCCCGTCGCGGCTGAAGCCGCTCCCACGGCACGACCTGCGCTCTTGCTTGGTTGTCACAAAAGCAGCCCACCGGAGGTGTCCGGCAGTCCGCCTCCGCGATCCACGCGCCCCATCGAACGACCGTAGCGGCCATCGGCCGCAAGCGAACCGCGCGAGGCTTGCATCCTGGCGCCTGTCGCTGCCACGACGCCCAGGAGGCACCGCCTTGGCAGCGGTCGGGTTAGCCGACGCTGGCCGCGTCCAATGCCGCCAGCAACCGCAGGTTCAAGGCGTGCTGCTGCGCCTGCCACGCCGCCAGATCCGCCGGCGACGGCTCCGGCTGCGCGTCCAGCGCCGCCAGTTTGCGCTTCCACCACTGCGGATAATGGGCCAGCGAGACCTCGCCGGTGATGTCGCTGCCGCACACCTGCCCGCGCAGCGCGTCGATCGCCTGCAGCAACTGCGGCACGCGCAGTTGGCCCTGGTCCCAGTTGGTGCGCACGTCCTGCGGATCCAGCACGTCCTTGTCCAGCGACAGGTAGGTCGGCATCGGCGTGCGTCGCAGGTGGTCGACGAAAGCGTCGCTCAGTTCGCTGACGCTGGCGAAGCCGCGCACCGCCCGGCCCAGGCCCAGCCGCCGCGCCCAGCCCACATCGACGCCGCTGCACCAGTAGCGCAGCTTGCCGCGGTACAGCGGCAACAGATGGTTTTCCCAGGCATGGCCGGAGCCGACGTCGCCGGAGGTGATGCCGGCCACCTCGACCTGCGCCACCTGCGGCAGCGCGGCGATGCGCCGCACCCACGAACCGCAGTGCACCCCGAACGGGAAGCGCATGTTGTCCGGATGGTTGTCGAACACCACCACCCGCAGCGGCGCCTGCGCGCGCTGCGCCAGGCGCACGATCAGCGGCAGGCTCAAGTGGTGGAAATCGCCGCTGCCCAGCAGCACCGTGCCGTACTGCGCCGGCAGCGCCTGGTCGAGCGCGGCGCCGAAGCGGCGCAGCCGCGCCATCGAACAGGCGAAGCGCAGGCCGTCGCACCAGTCGCGCAGCGGCAGGCGCACGGCGTCGGGCACCGCACCCAGCGACGCGTCGAGATCGAGCAGGACCGGCGTGCGCATCTCAGTCCTCCTCGGCGGCATCGGCGGCCGGCCCGACGTCGTCGGATTCGAACAGCGGCCGCAGCCGCCGCAGCACGGCGCGCAGCAGCGGATTGCGCAGGTACACCGCATGCCAGGTGTAGGTGAAGCTGGCGCCGAGCTGCGCCTTCACTTCCGGATCGGTCCAGCCGGCGACATAGGCCGTCAGGCCATGGCGGCAGGCGTAGTCGAGGTTCTCGATCCAGCTCAGCGCGTACAGGTTGTGCTCGCGCGCATCCGGGTAGTGCAGGCCGATGTACTTGTCCAGCAGCCGGCCCTCATGCACGTAGCACAGGTTCCAGCCGATGATGCGGCCCTGGTGCCGGTACACGAACACCTGCCCGCCCGAGTCGGCGTCGGTCAGCAGCGCATCGAAGAAGGGCGCGGTAAGCAGGTCGAAATGGATCTCGCTCTGCGCATACACCTCCTGGTACAGCGCATAGCAGTGCGCGCGCAGCGCCGGATCGGCGAAGGCCGGGCCGGTCGGCAGCACCTCGATCTCCAGCTCGGCGCGCGAGCGCAGCTTGCGGCGGATGTTGCGCCGGCGCCCGCGCGAGAGCCGCGCCAGGTACTCGTCGGTGGAGGCGAAGTCGATCGGCACCCAGGCCAGCGCCTGCCCGCGCAGCAGCACGTAGCCAGTGCGCTCGCAGGCGTCCAGGAACGCCTGCGCCCAGGCGTTGTCGGTGGCATCGAGCAGCGGCGAGCGCTGCGGCACGTCCTTGACGATCATCAGCGCCCGGCGCCGGCCCAGTTGCGCGCGCCACTGCCGCGGCAACTGCGCCGGATCGGCCGCGCGCGGCAGCCAAGCGTATTCGCTGACGGTGCTGCCGACGAAGCTGGTGCGCGGCCGCAGCAGGCGCTGCCACAGGCGCTGCAGCGGCAGCCGCGCCACCCGCGCGCGCAGCGCCGGCTCGGCGGTGGTGAGCAGGTCGAAATCGGCCTCGAAGGCCGGCACCCCGTGCTCCAGGGGCTGGATCAGGAAGCCGGACGGCGGGTGCTGCAGGAACTGCCGCTGCAAGGCCTGCGGCTCGAGTTGGTTGACGAAAGGCATCTGCAAGATTGATCGTCTAGCGTGGAGAATGGATGCTGCGGCCCAGGCCGCAGCGTGCGATCCACCGGCGGCGGGTGCCGCACGGTGGCCCTTCATTTCGCGGAGCACTGCCATGACCCCGTCCATCGAGTCGCAAATCCACAGCATCGTCGCCAAGCATGGCGAGATCGACCCGGCGCGCCTGACCCCCGATGCCAAGCTGCAGGACCTGGGCGTGGATTCGCTCGAGGCCATCGAAATCCTGTTCGACATCGAAGAGCACTTCGACATCACCTTCCCGCAGCGCGACCCGAACCTGGACGACGGTTCGCTCGGCAAGCTGGTGCAGGCGGTCGAGGACGCCCTGGCGGCCAAGGCGGCGACCGGCGCGGCGCAACCGGCGCACTGACGCGTCATGGGCGCCTCTCCGCACGCGCGGCGCGTCGTCATCACCGGCATGGGCGCGGTCAGCGCGCTCGGCCTCGGCGCCGAGGCGCTGTGGAGCGCGATGCGCGCCGGCCGCAGCGGCATCGCCGCCCTGCCCTCGCCCGATCCGCTCAGCACCCTGAAGATGCGCGTGGCCGCGACCCTGCCCGGGTTCGCGCCCGACGCCACGCAGACCGGCGGCATCGCCCCCGGCCAGCTCGACCGCATGACCCAGATGGCCCTGGTCGCCGCCGGCGAGGCGGTCGCCCAGTCCGGCCTGCGCGTGGATGCCGCGCTCGGCGCGCGCTGCGCGGTGGTGGTCGGCACCGGCGTCGGCGCCGAACTCAGCCGCGACGAGCAATCGCGCCGGCTGTACCGCGACCAGGCCGAACGCCTGCATCCGCTGACCATCGTGCGCAGCATGGCCAACGCCCCGGCCAGCCAGATCAGCATCGCCTTCGGCCTGCGCGGCCCGGCCTTCGCCGTGTCCAGCGCCTGCGCCTCGGCCAACCACGCCCTCGCCCAGGCCGCGCTGATGGTCCGCCACGGCCTGGCCGACGTGGCCATCGCCGGCGGCAGCGAAGCCTGCCTGAGCCTGCCGCTGATCCGCGCCTGGGAAGCGATGCGGGTGGTCAGCGACGACACCTGCCGGCCGTTCTGCGCGCAGCGCAGCGGCCTGGTGCTGGGCGAAGGCGCCGGGATGTTCGTGCTGGAAAGCGCCGAACACGCGGCCGCCCGCGGCGCGCGGCCGCTGGCGGAACTGGCGGGATTCGGCATGAGTTCCGATGCCGGCGACATCGTCGCGCCCAGCATCGACGGCGCCGCCACGGCGATGCGCCAGGCGCTGCAGGATGCCGGCCTGGCGCCGGAACAAATCGACTACATCAACGCCCACGGCACCGGCACGCAGGCCAACGACCGCTGCGAAACCAAGGCGCTGCGTCAGGTATTCGGTGCGCACGCGGAGGTGCTGGCGGTCAGCTCGACCAAGGCGGTGCACGGCCATGCGCTCGGTGCGGCCGGCGCGCTGGAACTGGTGGCGGCGCTCGGCGCGCTGCGCGAGCAGGTGGTCCCGCCCACGGCCAACTTCCTCGATGCCGATCCGGAATGCGACCTGGACTACGTGCCCAACCAGGCACGCGCCCGCCACGTGCAGGCGGTGCTGAGCAATTCCTTCGCCTTCGGCGGACTCAATGCGGTGATCGCGCTGCGCGCGGCGGGCTGAAGCGCCCGCCGCCGCGGCGAACGGCGGGAGGCAACGCGAACCGCGCGCGTCGTCTCCCGCCCGGCTCATGCGACCTGCTTGGCGCGGGTCAGCAACTGGTCCAGCAAGGACAGGCCCAGGTCGATCTCTTCGTGGCTGATGTGCAGCGACGGCGCCAGCGTGATCACGTTCTTGTAGTAACCGCCCACGTCCAGGATCAGGCCGATGCGCTTGCCGTTGTGGCGCAGCTCGCCTTCCAGGCCCATGTCGACCATGGTGTCGAGCAGTTTGCGGTTCGGCGTGAAGCCATCCGCCTGGCAGATTTCCGCGCGCAGGGCCAGGCCCAGGCCATCGACGTCGCCGATTTCCGGATGACGCTTCTGCAGGTCGCGCAGGCCGTCCAGGAAGTGCGCGCCCTTGGCCATCACCATGGACTCGTAGTCGGTCTCGGCCAGCATGCGCATGGTCTCCAGGCCGACCGCGGTGCCCAGCGGGTTGGAGGCGAAGGTGGAGTGGGTCGAACCCGGCGGGAACACGGTCGGGTTGATCAGCTCCTCGCGCGCCCAGATGCCGGCCAGCGGATTGAGGCCGTTGGTCAGCGCCTTGCCGAACACCAGCACGTCCGGGGTCACGCCGAAATGCTCGATCGCCCACAGCTTGCCGGTGCGGAAGAAGCCCATCTGGATTTCGTCGACCACCAGCAGGATGCCGTACTTGTCCAGCACCCGCTTCAGACCGGTGAAGAAGTTCGGCGGCGGGATCACGTAGCCGCCGGTGCCCTGGATCGGCTCGACGTAGAACGCCGCGTACTCGCACTGCCCGGCCTTGGGATCCCACACGCCGTTGTACTCGGTCTCGAACAGGCGCTCGAACTTGGCCACGCACTGCTCGCCGTACTCTTCCTTGGACATGCCCTTGGGGCCGCGGAAGTGGTACGGGAATTCGATGAACTGGGCGCGGTCGAAATGGCCGAAGCGGCGGCGGTAGCGGTACGACGAGGTGATCGCCGAGGCGCCGAGGGTGCGGCCGTGGTAGCCGCCTTCGAAGGCGAACACCAGGCTCTTGCCGGCGCTGGCGTTGCGCACCAGCTTCAGCGAGTCTTCCACCGACTGCGCGCCGCCGACGTTGAAGTGCACGCGGCCCTTGCGGCCCCACTTGCGCTCGGCGTCGACCGCGATGGTCTTGGCCAGTTCGATCTTGGTCGGGTGCAGGTACTGGCTGGCGACCTGCGGCAGGGTCTCGATCTGGCGGGTCAGCGCCTGGTTCAGGCGCGGATTGGCGTAGCCGAAGTTGACCGCCGAGTACCACATCTGCAGGTCCAGGTACGGCACCTCCTCGGTGTCGTACAGGTAGCTGCCGTCGCAGCGGCCGAAGATGCGCGGCGGCTCGCTGTAGTGCACGGTGTCGCCATAGGAGCAGTACTGGGCCTCGTCGGCCAGCATCTGCGCATCGCTCAGCGCGCGCTGGTGGTCGGCGCCGGTGCGCAGCAGCGCCTCCGGATCGGGCGCGGCATCGCCATGCAGCGGTGCGAGCGAGGAAAGCGAAACATTCCGGTTCATCGGGATCAGGCTCGTTGGGTGACGGGAAGCGGGAAGGACACGGCGGCCGTGGCCGGCACGGCCAGGTCGGGCAACAGGGCGATGGCGTCGTCGAAACCGGTGATCGCGCAATGGGCGATCCCGTTGGCGCGGCAGTGACGCAGCAACCCGTCCTTGGCGAACACCAGGTCGGCTTTGCCGGCCAGGCAGAAATCGGAGCGGCCGTCGCCGATCAGCAAGGTCGCGCGCTCCGGCGGCTGTTGCGCCATGACCGCGCACTTGCAGGTGCCGCTGGGGCAATCCGGCCGCGCATGCGGCGAGGCCATGCGCCATTGGCCCGCATCGGTGCGCAGCAGGCGGTTGGCGATGATCGGCAGATGGTGCAGGCCGTGGCGGGCCAGGATCCGGGCGATGCCGTAGTCCAGGCCATCGCTGACGATGCTCAGCGGGATGCCCAGGCGCTCGGCCTGCGCCACGAAGCGCACGAAGGCCGGATCGATCCGCACCGCATCCAGCACCCGGTGCAGCGCATCGACGTCGCCGTCGAGCAGCGCGACCTGCTTGCTCATGCACTCGCGGGCGCCGATCCGACCGGCGACCCAGTCGTCCTCCAGCGCCTGCCAACCGGGGCGCCCGAGGTGCTCGAGCAGGCTGTCGGTCACGTCCTGCAGGGACACGGTACCGTCAAAATCGCAAAGAATGTTCCATTGGGCGCGCAAGGTGGCTCTCCGGCTGATGGGGGCAGAGCCTAGGCACGCTGTCTTTCGCACTCCTTTCGGCCAGGTGAAAGAAAGCGGAGCGTTCACGTTGGGCGTGGTAGGCCGGCGCATACCCGGCACTGGCGCGTGGCAGCGGTAGCCCGGGATCAGGACGCGAAGACGCTCGCGTCCGCCCCCTGGGAGCGGCCTTCATTTCAGAGCATGCCGCGGCGCAGTTGCGCGTGTTTACGGCGAGGAAGCTCGCAAACGTGGACATCCGTCCAGGACGGAGCGACGCCGTGCCCGCCCAGGCACGCCATTCCCCATCGGGACATAAACGACCTCACTTCCAACGCCGAAGGCGCCTCACCGCGTTCGGCAGGGCGGCCCATGTCTGTCAGGGAAGCAAGCAGCAACGCCGGGCCCGGCTCCATTGGGCCTTGGCGCCAGCACCGCATCCGCATGCGGCGACGGATGCGCCCCCGGGCACAGCTTCAAGAAGCGCCACACCGCCGGCGTCGACCGGCGGGTATGGCGGGCCGACCGGTGGCTTGCACACGGCGCAGCGGTCGAGATCCGCCGCTGGGGCGATCGCCCTCCCCTCAGCGATTGACGTCCACCACCAAGCGTCCGCGCACCTTGCCGTCGAGCAGATCGCGTGCCGCGCCGATGGCCTCACCCAGGCCGATGTCGCGGGTGATGGCGTCGAGCTGTGACAGGTCCAGATCCTTCGCCAGCCGCGACCATGCCTCGATGCGCTCGTGCCTGGGACGGGTGACGCTGTTGATCCCGAGCAGGCTGACCCCGCGCAGGATAAAGGGCGCGACGGTGGCGGGAAATTCCATGCCCTGCGCCAGACCACATGCCGCCACTGCACCATCGGCGCGCGTACCGGCGCATACGTTGGCCAGGGTGTGGCTTCCGACCGAATCGATCGCTGCGGCCCAGCGCTCGGCCTGCAACGGCTTGCCTGGGTGCGACAGCGTCGCGCGGTCGACGATCTCCTGCGCGCCAAGCGCCTTCAGATACTCCGCTTCCTGCGGACGGCCGGTGGAGGCCACCACGCGGTAGCCGCGGCGCGCCAGCAGGGAAATGGCGAAGCTGCCGACGCCGCCGTTGGCGCCGGTGACCAGCACCTCGCCATGCTCGGGACGCAGGCCGTGGCGCTCCAATGCGAGCAGGCACAGCATGGCCGTGTAGCCGGCCGTCCCGATCGCCATCGCCTGGCGGGCACTCAGTGCCTGCGGCAAGGGAATCAACCAATCGCCGTCCACGCGTGCGCGCTGGGCCAGGCCGCCCCAGTGCTTCTCGCCCACGCCCCAGCCGTTGAGCAGCACCGCATCGCCGGCGCGGTAGGCCGGATCTTCGCTATGCAGCACGGTGCCGGCCAGGTCGATGCCCGGCACCATCGGGAAGCGACGCACGACGCCGCCCCCCTTGCCGGTGATGGCCAATCCGTCCTTGTAGTTGAGCGTGCTGTACGCGACCTCCACGGTGACCGTGCCCGGCGGCAAGGCCGCTTCATCCAGCGGCTGCAGCGCAGCGCGATAACCGGCATCGTCCTTGTCGATGAGGATGGCGTTGAACATGAGCACTCCTTGATGAGATAGAAAGAAAACCCATTTATCGCGGCAGTCCGGCGAAGTAGCCCCGCGCGAACACCTGCATCGGCGCGACGCTGCACGCCAGCCGTGCACGCAGCACCGCGCCCTCCCAGCCGATCCAGAAGAACGCCGCAAGGGCATCTGCATCTGCATGCGCGGCCAGCACGCCCTCCGCCTGCGCCAAACGCAGACAGTCGGCCACCCGCTGCTGCCAGCCCAGCAGCACGGCATCCAGACGCACGCGAAAGTCGCCGGGCAGCGTCGTCACTTCCTGAGCGAGGTTGCCGACCAGGCAGCCACGCTGGAACTCGAAGCGTTCCATGCCCTCCTGGGCGTCCTCGACGAAGCTTTGCAGACGCTGCAAGGCAGGCACCTCGTCGGCTTGCAGATGACGATCGAGCTTGCGCAGGAAATAGGCGTCGTACGCCTCGAGCACCGCTAGGCCGAACGCGTTCTTGCTGCTGAAGTAGTGATAGAACGATCCCTTCGGCACTTTGACGCGGGACAGCACGGCGTCGATGCCGGTGGCCGCATAGCCCTGGCTGGTCAACACTTCGAGACCGGCGCGCAACAGCAGGTCGCGCGTGTCCTGCAACGCGCGCTCCGACCGTGGCGGCCGCCCGCGGCGGGCTTGCACTGAGGCGATTGGAGGCTCCATGCCCGGATATTAGACCGGCCGTCTCAATAAATACAGAGCCAAGGGTACGCTGGCGTACCGGTCGGGGATGCCAGTGCGCAGCACATAACGATTCCGCCGAGTGCGCTTTGCTCGTCTACGCGCGGCCTGCCGCGCTTGGGCGAAGGCGGCACTGCGGGATCAAGGGTTGGATGCGCTTGCATGGCGCTGTGCCGATGTCTTCACGGCGAGCCATCGCCGCACAGGGACGGCTCAACAGACGTGTTCAAACAGCTTTTTTAGCCGCTCTTAGTGGGCTGCACAAAGACCGCACAGTAGCGAAGGCGATCGGAGCCGCCTGAGCACTCAAACGCTTACGCACCGATGGTGCCCGGAGCCGGAATCGAACCGGCATGGGGTCGCCCCCGGCGGATTTTAAGTCCGATGCGTCTACCAGTTTCGCCATCCGGGCTTGCTGGGGCGTAGCGTGCCTGATCGCGCGGCGCTTGTGAACTGCGGGGCGATACCGATCCGCCACGCTGCGCGACTCGGGACATGGCCTGTCGACATCGCCCCCCTCACAACTCCACCGAAAAGTCCCCGGCGCCGCCGCCACGGCGACACCGGGGATGCCAACGGCAAGGGAACCCGCGGCGCTCAGATCGCGCGCGAATAGCGTGCCGGCTGGTCGGGCTGGCGCAGGTAGCGGTCGAAGCACATGGCGATCAGCCGCAGCAACGGGCGGCCGCGGGCGGTAGCCTGGACCACGCCGTCGCGGTAGTCGGCCAGGCCGTCCGCGCACAGCGGAGCCAGCGCGCGCAATTCCTCGCGGAAGTAGCTGGCGAAGTCGATGCCGTGGCGCCGCGCCAGCGCTGCCACGTCCACCCGCCCCTGGCACATCAGTTGCTGGATCAGCTCGGCGCGCACGGCGTCGTCGGCGCTGAGGTGCAGGCCGCGCAATACCGGGCTGTCACCGGCATCCACCGCCGCTTCCCAGGCAGGCAGGTCGCGCTGGTTCTGGCTGTAGCTGGCGCCGATGCGGCTGATCGCGCTGACGCCCAGGCCGAGCAGGTCGGTGTCGGCGTGGGTGGTGTAGCCCATGAAGTTGCGGTGCAGGCCGCCCTGCCGCTGCGCGCGCGCCAGGTCGTCCTGCGGCAGCGCGAAGTGGTCCATGCCGATGTACCGGTAACCGGCCGCCGACAGCCTGCGCACCGCCAGGCCGAGCAGCGCCAGCTTCTGCTCGGCGTCGGGCAGGTCGGCCTCGGCGATGCGCCGCTGCGCCTTGAACAGCTGCGGCATGTGCGCGTAGCCGTAGACCGCCAGGCGGTCCGGGCGCGCCGCGATCACCGTCTCCAGGGTCTGCGCGAACCCGGTCGGGGTCTGCCGCGGCAGGCCGTAGATCAGGTCCACGTTGACCGAACGCAGGCCGTGCACGCGGCAGGCGCGCAGGATGTCCAGGGTCTCGTGCACGCCCTGGCGGCGGTTGATCGCCTGCTGCACCAGCGGGTCGAAGTCCTGGATGCCGAGGCTGGCGCGATTGAAGCCCAGGGCGGCCAGCGCGGCGATGTCCTGCGGCGTCACCGTGCGCGGGTCCAGTTCGATGGACATCTCGCGGTCCGGTGCCTGGCTGAAGCGGAACAGGCCGCGCAGGCCCTGCACCAGTTCGCCCAACAGCTCCGGCGCGAGGAAGTTGGGCGTACCGCCGCCCAGGTGCAGTTGCACGACCTCGCGCTCGCCCTCGAAACAGGCGGCCATCATCGCCGCCTCGCGCAGCAGCCGCTGCACGTAGGCGTGGCCGCGCTGCGGGTCGCGGGTAATGACCCGGTGACAGCCACAGTAGAAGCAAGGATTTCGGCAGAACGGCACGTGCACGTACAGCGACAGCGGCCGCCGCGGATCGCTGGCCTGCACCGCGGCGAACAATTGCGCCGGGCCGAAGCCGGTCTGGAAATGCGGCGCGGTCGGGTACGAGGTGTAGCGCGGGCCGGGACGGTCGTAGCGGCGCAGCAGGTCGGCGTCGAAGGTCCAGGCGGCGGAGGGATCGGGCGCGGAGAGGAGGTCCATGCGCCGAGCATGCGCGGCACCCGGCGCGGCCGCCTTGACCTGGATCAATCCGCGCACGCGGCCGGCGGTAGCGGCGACACCGGCTCGAACGGCCGCCAACTCATCTGGTGGCGGCGCCAGAAGGTCTCGGCGATGCGCTGGGCGATGGCGTCGGCCAACAGCCGCATCGGCGCGTTCGGCAGCTCGGCGGTGGTGGCGCGGAACAGGCCCAGCCAGCGCTGGAACAGCAGTGCGCTGAGTTCGCGCATGGCCATGTGCCGCGGCATCGGCGCACCGCGGAAACGTCGCGTCCCGCGCAGCATCGCCGACCAGAAATCGCACAGTTGCTGCTGGTGCGCATCCCAGTCCTCGATGTGCGCGGCGAACACCGCCGACAGATCCGCATCGGCGCGCACGCGGCGGTAGAACGCCTCCACCAAGGCCCGCACCTCGGCCTCGCTGCACAGGTCCGGCCCCGGCAAGAGCATCCCCACGATCTCGTCCTGCATGCTGCGCTCCGCGTCGCTCGACCCCACCAGTCTCCATGCCGGCGCGGCGGCGGCCTTGATCAGGATCAATGTCGGCGCGGCCCGCGCTGCCTAGTCTGCGGCTGCGGCATGCGCCGACGCCGGTGTCGACGGGGGATCGGCGGCCAGGCGGCTGGCAGGCGCGGCGACGTGTGTGGCGCTTGTGGCGCTGCTGCCCCCTTGGCGCATGCCGCATCCCTCTTTCGCGATGGAACCCACCGTCATGGCCTCTCCCGACGATCCGCTGCTGGACCCGCTCGATCCCGGCACGCCGCGCCCCCTGGTGCAGCGGCTGGGGGTGATCCTGTGGCCGAGCTTCCTCGTCGCCGGAGCGATGAGCGTGCTGTTCTTCGCCCTGGTCGATCCGCTGGCGCTGCGCGACATCACCTTCCCCGGCCGCCAGCTGAGCCGCGAGCTGGGCTACACGGTGGGCTTCTTCATGTTCTGGCTGGCGACCCTGGCTTCTAGCCTGCTGACCGGCTTCCTGCTGCGCCCGACGCCGCACGACGGCGACGCCACGCCACTGTCCTGAGCACCATGCGCCTGCCCCGCCCGATCCCCCTGCGCCTGATCACCGGTCCTGCCACGGAGGCGAGCCCGGCACCGCCGCAGCGCTACACGCAAGTGCGGCGTGTCGTGCTGTGGCTGCTGTTCGCCGCCTTCTACCTGCTGCCGTGGCTGCGCTGGCAGGGCCGGCAGGCCCTGCTGCTGGATCTGCCGGCGCGGCGCTTCGACCTGTTCGGCCGAACCCTGTGGCCGCACGACGTCGGCTGGCTGCTGCTGGCGCTGGCCGTCGCCGCCGCGGTCCTGGCGCTGCTGACCACCCTGACCGGGCGCCTGTGGTGCGGCCTGGCCTGCCCACAGACGGTGTGGAGCCATGCCTTCGCCTGGATCGAGCGTCGCTTCGCCGACTGGCCCGCCGCGGCGCGGCATCTGTTGTGGGCAACGGTGGCGCTGTGGACCGGAGTCAGCTTCGTCGGCTACTTCGTGCCGATCGCCGACCTGGTCGCGCGCCTGCATCCGTTCGCCTGGAGCGGCTGGGAGACGTTCTGGGTGCTGTTCTACGCACTGGCCACCTGGGGCAATGCCGGCTTCCTGCGCAGCCAGGCCTGTCGCTACTTCTGCCCCTACGCGCGCCTGCAACCGCTACTGTGCGACCGCGACACGCCGCTGGTCGGCTACGACGCGATGCGCGGCGAACCGCGCGGCGCCCGCGCATGCGGCCTGGGCAGCGTCGCCCAGCGCCGGCGGCGCCTGCTCGACCCCGTCACCGCCCGCGACTATGCCCTGCGCGCCAGCATCGCCCAGCTCGCCGGCCAGGGCGGCAGCCGCGGCGAGGCCCTGGCCGCGTATGCCGGCACCCTGCCCAAGTTCAGCGCCGAGCAACTCGGCGACTGCGTGGCCTGCGACGCCTGCCTGCAGGCCTGCCCGGCCGGCATCGATCCGCGCAACGGCGCGCACTACGCCTGCACCGCCTGCGGCGCCTGCATCGACGCCTGCGACCGCAGCATGGATCGCCATGGGTTCGCACGCGGTCTGCTGCGCCGGGCCGGCGCCAATGCCATCGACCGCCAACCACGGCGCGGTTGGCGGCGGCCGCGGCTGCTGGGCGGCGCGGCGATGCTGCTGGCGGCGCTGCTGGCCTGGTGGTGGCTGGCGGCGTGAGCCGGCGCCGCTGCGGCATTGCACACGCCGAGAGGCGGCCCCCACCTGCCAGGACCGGCAGCGGACATGTTTTTGCAAAGAAGGGCTAGCGCGCCCCTGGGCAGGCGTGTAGAATGCCGCCTCCCAAGCGGGAATAGCTCAGTTGGTAGAGCGCAACCTTGCCAAGGTTGAGGTCGCGAGTTCGAGTCTCGTTTCCCGCTCCAAATCGCTTCATTCGCATCCTGCGTTGCGAATGGAAATCCAAAAAAGGAGCTTCGGCTCCTTTTTTCGTTTCCGCGACCGACGGAGCGACACCGAGCGCGTACCGTGGCGACACTCTACTTTGGCGGATTCTCCAGTTCCTTGCCTTGTAGCCAGTAAGGTCGCCAGCGACAGGGAATACGCGGCGAGGATGCGGGCCACCTGAGTGTCGGCCCGCGCGCGCAGCGTCAGACACGCACAGCCGTAGCCGGCGCTGCCGCTGCCGGTCGCCACCCGGCGCACGGCGGGAAAGGCATCAGGATCGAATGGCGAAGCCACTGCCTGGGCGAAGCAGATCGTGCCGGCAACGGCACCGAACGCAAGGCGAGCAAGCGCGCCGGCCTGACCTACATGGCCGCGAACGACTGGGCGCCACCCCTGAGCTACAGCAAATCCCTCGAGCCAACCGCGACGACCCGGACGCCGCGCACACCGTGGCCCCCGCGTTTACCCTGTTCGACGCGCTGCTCCGCGACCGTTGGAGCCCGGCCTCGAACCCGCGCGATCTCGCCGACAAGATCTACCTCAGCAACTGCGACGCCGACGACAACTGCCACTACGGCAAGCAGCGACGCGGGACCGCGACAGCCACGCAACACTGGCGAAGGCGTACTGGCGCGCATATCGCTACCAATCGCACTGAGCCAATCGCGAATTCACCACGACCAGCAAGAGGACGACCAGACATAACAGTCTGGAGCACAGGCTTGCCAAGCCAGGGGGGCTTAGTACACAATGCAGTCCGTTGTGCGCTGGACTGATTCAAAACATCTTTTGAATCAACACGTTGGATTATTGCTACAGGGCAGTATCCAGTTCCCGCCACAAGGGCCCCGCCAGCGGGGCTTTGTTTTGTCAGGCGCTACAGGCGTTGCGGCAAGACATCCGTCCACCGGCCTGGTGGCAGAGTGGTTATGCAGCGGACTGCAAATCCGCGTACGCCGGTTCAATTCCGACCCAGGCCTCCAGTTTGATGATGCAGCGAATCGGGCCGCCTTTGCGGCCCTTTTTGCGTTCGTGATTTCCGCATTGCGCCAAGCCATGCAGGTGACGCCATGGCGTCATGGCGCCGCTGGAATGATCAACACAGCGCCACGCCAGCCGCGGTAGACAAGCGCGCCCTCGCACTGCGCCACACGCGGGCGGCGCGTTCCCGCGCTCTAGCATGACGCCACACCCAACCGAGGCATTGCCATGAACCGATGGACACGCTGGAGCGGGACCGCGCTGTGCCTGGCCGCGAGCGCCGCCGCCGCGCAGCCCTGCGCGCTGCAGTCGCAGACCGTGGAGCTGCCGCTGGTCTCCAAGGCCACGCCGAGATTCGCCTACCAGGTGCGCGTGCAGCTCGGCAGCGATGCCGATGGGCGCAGCAGCGGCAGCCAGGTGCTGGAGGTCGATACCGGCTCCACCGGCGTGGTGGTGCCGCTGAGCGCTGCGCTGCGCAGCGCCTGGGACGCCTCCAGCACGCCCGGCCACATCTTCTACTCCAGCAACAGCAAGTACCACCCCGGCAAGTACGTGGACGTGCCGATGCGGCTCGGCATCTCCGCCGACGGCAAGACCGCCGCCGCGCGCGTGGACCGCATCACCGTGCTGGCCGCGCAGTGCACCTGCGATGTCGCCAGCGTGGCCCGGCAACCCGAGCCGCTGGCGCAGGTGCCGGCCACCTGCGCCGGCTACGACGGCAGCCCTGCACTGAGCAGCAACACGCAGGTGCTGCGCAACTGCAGCACCATTTCCCCGCACTTCGGCATGATGGGCGTGGGCTACGACCGCGGCGTCGACGCTGCGCGCAACCCGTTCCTCAACCTGGCGCAGATGCGCGCGCAGCGCATGAGCCCCGGCTACATCGTCGGCGCCAAGGGCATCACCCTGGGCGTCAGCAAGCAAGCGCTGACCGGTTTCGCGCTGGTACCGCTGCGGCGTGGCCCGGCCAGCGCCGGCGCACCCAGCGACTGGCAGGCGCCCACCGCCTGCGCCAGCTTCCCCGGCAGCGGCAGCGACTACCGCGTCTGCGGCAAGCTGCTGCCCGATACCGGCGTGTCCTACATGATGCTCAACCCGGTGGTGCCGCCCGCCACGCCCGATGGTCTGCAACAGACCGCGCAGATCGCCGGCCATGCCACGCGCGTGGTGCCGGACGCCACCCAACTGCGCCTGGACGTCGTCGACGCGACGGGACAGCCGGTATTCGGTTACGGCTTTGCGGTCGGCGACGGCAAGGCGGCGACGCCGGACAGCGTGCAGTGGCGCGGTCCGCTGAAGATGCCACCGGCGCACATCAACAGCGGCCGCCACCTACTCGCCGCAGGCGACTACGCCTATGACGCCGCTTGCGGGCATGCCGGCTTCCGCGCGCCCACGCCTGCGCCCTGAGCCGGCACGGGAACTCGCGTTACCTGCCGAATCGCGCGCCCGCACGATGCGGTCGCTGCTGGCGCGCCACCACCGGCAGCGCCTGGCAGCACCGCAGCCCATGCGCATCGCCGAACACGCCGGGGGTTGCGATGCGCGCGGTTGCAACCGCGGGCCGATACGTGGGTACGGCCGCTTCATGGCAGCGGCGAGCCGCAATGCGGCTGCGGCAGATCGAGACAAGCTGAGCGCTGACGGGGTGATCCGTTGCGCACAGCGCTGGCTCGTTGGCGAGCGCACGAAGGGATAAGGCGATGCACGATGGCCGCGACGCATGCACACGCGCCATCCGCCATCGCAGCGCGTTCGCACGATGCGCGGCCAATGCGTTCGCCCAAAACGAAAACAGGACCCGAAGGCCCTGTTTTCATGATCTGGAGCGGGAAACGAGACTCGAACTCGCGACCTCAACCTTGGCAAGGTTGCGCTCTACCAACTGAGCTATTCCCGCTTGAGGCCGCGAATTCTACCGGGTACGCGCAGGCTGTCAACCATTGCCTTCGATTTTTTTCGCGTTCTTTTCCGCCATCGCCGCACGCTCGTCGTCGCGCAGGCTCGGCCAGGCCGCATGCAGGTACTGGATGCCCGACAACAGGGTCAGGATCGCCGCGATCGCCAGCGTCCAGTCGCCGACGTGGAAGATGAACAAGCCCATCCACACGCTTTCCGGCGGCGAGCCGTCGGGCATCACCGAGTACAGCAGGCACAGCAGCGCCACCATCTGCGCGGTGGTCTTGATCTTGCCGATCATCGCCACGCGCACCTTGGCGCGCTGGCCGATCTCGGCCATCCATTCGCGCAGCGCCGACACCGCGATCTCGCGGCCGACGATCACCGCCGCCCAGAACGCCATCCACGGCGTCGGATGGCCCTGCACGATCAAAAACAGCGCCACCGCCACCATCAGCTTGTCGGCCACCGGATCCAGGAACGCGCCGAACGCGGAGTACTGGTGGTAGCGCCGCGCCACCCAGCCGTCCAGCCAGTCGGTGAACGCGGCCAGGCCGAAGATCGCCGCCGAGGCGAAGTTGGTCCAGGTGTACGGCAGATAGAACACCAGCACCAGCACGGGGATCATCACGATCCGCAGCAGCGTGAGCCAGGTGGGGATGGTCAACTTCATTGCGCTGCTCTACTCGCCTGCCGGATCGGGCACCGGCAGTCCGTGCAGGTTAGCGTAGATTCGTGCGGCCAGTGCGTCGTTGATGCCCTCCACCCGCGCGATCTCGGCCTCGCCGGCGGCCTTGAGACCGGCCAGTCCGCCGAAATGCTTGAGCAGGCTGGCGCGGCGCCGCGGGCCGATGCCGGGGATGTCCTCCAGCTTGCTGGTCATGCGCGCCTTCTGGCGGCGCCCGCGGTGGCCGGTGATGGCGAAACGGTGCGCCTCGTCGCGCACCTGCTGGATGAACTGCAGCGCCGGCGAGGCCGCGCCCGGACGCAGTTCGCGCCCGTCCGGCATCACCAGGGTCTCGTGGCCGGCGCGGCGCTCGGCGCCCTTGGCCACGCCGATCAGCAGCACCCCGTCCACGCCCAGGTCGGCCAGCGCGCCGTTGGCCTGCGCCACCTGGCCGGCGCCGCCGTCGATCAGCAACACGTCCGGCAGCACCGCATCGCCCTTGCCCTCGCCTTCGGCGGCGCGGCGGAAGCGGCGTTCGATCGCTTGGCGCATCGCCGCGTAGTCGTCGCCCGGCTCGATGCCGCTGATGTTGTAGCGCCGGTACTGGCTGCGCACCGGGCCGCTGGCATCGAACACCACGCACGAAGCCACCGTGGCCTCGCCCATGGTGTGGCTGATGTCGAAGCATTCCACCCGCTTGACCGGTTCGGCCAGGCCGAGCATCTCGCGCAACGCCTCGCTGCGCGCGTGCTGGGCGTTGCGGCTGGTCAGTTCGGTGACCAGGGTGGCCTGCGCGTTGCGGCTGGCCAGTTCCAGGTAGCCGGCGCGCTCGCCGCGCACGTTCCACTTCAGTTGCACCTTGCGCTCGGCGGCCGAACTCAGCGCCGCCTCGATCAGGTCGGCGTCGGGAATCTCGCGGTCCAGCAGCACCTCGCGCGGCGGCGCGTGCTCGACGTAGTACTGCGACACGAACGCGCCCAGCACCTCGGCGGCGCTGTCCTCGCCGTTGGTCTTGGGGAAGAACGCGCGGGTACCGAGATTGCGCCCGTCGCGGAACGCCAGCAGCAGCACGCAGGCGTTGGCGCCCTGGGTCGCGCAGGCCAGCACGTCCAGGTCGGCGGCGCGGCCGTCCACGTACTGCCGGCTCTGCATGCTGCGCAGCGAGCCGAGCAGGTCGCGCAGGCGCGCGGCGCGTTCGAACTCCAGGCGCTCGCTGGCCGCCTGCATCGCCTGCACCAGTTCCTCGCCGAGCTGGTCGCTGCGCCCTTCCAGGAACAGCGTGGAGCGGCGCACCGCCTCGGCGTACTCGTCGGCCGCCACCAGCGCCACGCACGGCGCGCTGCAGCGGCCGATCTGGTACTGCAGGCACGGCCGCGAGCGGTTGCGGAACACGCTGTCCTCGCAGCTGCGCAGCTTGAACAGCTTGTGCATCAGGTTCAGCGTCTCGCGCACCGCGGTGACGCCGGGGTACGGACCGAAGTAGCGCCCGGGCACCGCGCGCGGGCCGCGGTGCAGGGTGATCCGCGGCCACTCCTCGCGGGTCAGCAGCACGTACGGGTAACTCTTGTCGTCGCGCAACGACACGTTGTAGCGCGGCGACAGCGACTTGATCAGCTGGTTTTCCAGCAGCAGCGCCTCGCCCTCGCTGCGGGTGACGGTGACGTCCATGCGCGCCACCTGCGCCAGCATCGCCATGGTCCGCGCATTCTTCGGCGAACCGCTGAAATAGCTGGACACGCGCTTGCGCAGCGCGCCGGCCTTGCCGACATAGAGCAAGGTGTCGTCGGCGGCGTACATGCGGTAGACGCCGGGCGCGGTACTGAGGTTGGCGGCAAAGGCCTTGCCGTCGAACGGCGGCGCTGCAGGAGTACTCATTCGCCGATCGCGACGTCGTGCAGTTCGCCGCTGGCGATGTCGTAGCGCAGCACCGCATGCGCGTCGGTCTCGGCGATCCACACCGTGCCGGCGCCGACCGCCAGCCCGCCCGGGCCATGCAGGCGCCGCGGCAAGGCCGCGGTGGACAGTTCGCCGCCGCCCAGGCGCAGGCTGCGCAGGCTGCCGTTACCGCTGTCGGCAATCCACAGCAGCGGCGCGTCCGGGCTCAGCGCGATCGCCTGCGGGAACTGCAGGCGGGCGCGGCTGCGCGGCCCGTCCTCGTCGCCGAAATCCCACGGCCCCTGGCCGCCGAGCAAGGTCTGCACCAGGTCGCCGCGCAACTGCATCGAGCGCACCGCCGAGCCCAGCGCATCGCACACGTACAGCACCTGCTGCACTGCGGCCACGCTGCACGGCTGGGCGAACGCGGCCAGGTGGCCGCTGCCGTCGCGCAGCTCCAGCGCGCCCGCGCCGGCACGCCAGCGCAGGCTGCGGCTGCCCAGGTCGTAGCTCCAGATGCGGTTGTCGCCGGCCATCGCCAGGTGCACCTGGTTGTCGGCGATGACCACGTCCTGCGGATGGTTCAGCGGCGCCAGCAGCGGTTGCTCCACCGGCCCTTCCACCGGCTCGCCGGCGCGGCCGTTGCCGCACAGCGTGTCGACATGGCCAGTGAGCAGATTGATCCGGCGCAGCGCATGGTTGCCGGCGTCGGCCACGTACAGCGCGCCGCGCTCCACGGCCAGCCCGCGCGGGCGGTGGAACGCCGCCTCGCCGATCGCGCCGTCGATGAAGTCGGCGGTGCCGATGCCGAACTGGCGCAGCACGCGGCCGTTGGTGCTGCACTCGAGAATGCGGTGATGGCCGCTGTCGGCGACGTACAGGCGCTCCTCGGCCAGCGCCAAGCCGGTCGGGAAGCACAGCGGCAGGCGCGGCTCCGGCTGGGTCTCGCGGGCGTCGCGCAGGTCCTCGTCCAGCGGCAGCGGCTGCCCGGCGCATAGCGCGTGCAGGGCCTTGTCCAGTTCGGCGCCGCCGATCCCGACCAGGCGCTCGCGCTCCACGCCGCCGGCGTCGATCAGGACCAGGGTCGGCCAGGCCTGCACGCCGAAGCGCTGCCAGGCGCCCCAGTCGGCATCGAGCAGGATCGGCGCGGACACGCCCTGGCTGCGCAGCAGCTTCAGCGCCCGCTGCGGTTCGCGCTCGCTGTCGAAGCGCGGCACCTGCACCACGATCACCTGCAGCCGTCCGGGATTGCGCGCCTGCCACTGGCCGAGTTCGGCCAGGCGTTGCGCGCACCACACCGAGGCGGCGTTGACGAAGGCCAGCACCAGCGCCCGGCCCCGCAGGTCGCGCAGGCGGATCGGCGCCGCGTTGAGCCAGGCGCCGGACGCGGAAAGTTCCAGGGCGGCGGTGGAAGTCATCGGCCGATTATGCCGGAGCCCAGGTCGGCGGAGAGTCGTGCCACGCTGCCGGCGGCGGCTTCGTCTACCAGTTGCCAGACCTGCTCGAACTGCGCGCTGCCGCCGGTGTACGGATCCGGGATCTCGCTGCGGCCGCGCACGCCGGCCCACGGCAGCCACAGCGCCACGCGCTCGTGCGCCGACGCCGGTGCGCGCTGGCGCACCTCGCGCAGGTTGGCCGCATCGGCGCACAGGATCCAGTCGAACTCGGCGAAGTCGCGGTCGCGCAGCTGCCGCGCGCGCAGCCCGGCGATGTCCACGCCATGGGCGGCGGCACAGGCGATTGCGCGCCGGTCCGGCGGCTCGCCGCGGTGCCAATCGCCGGTGCCCGCCGAGTCGACCTGCACCTGGGCCGCGAGCGGCGAGCGCTGCAGGTGCTCGCGCGGCGCGCCCTCGGCCATCGGCGAACGGCAGATGTTACCCAGGCACACCAGCAGCAGCTTCATGCCTGCCCCTGCAGGTAGGCCTCGGCGCGCGCCAGGTCCTCGGGCGTGTCCACGCCCGGCGGGAACGGCGCCGGCGACAGCGCCACCGCGATGCGGAAGCCGGCGTCCAGCACCCGCAACTGTTCCAGCGACTCGATCCGCTCCAGCGCGCCCGCCGGCATCGCCGCGAACCGGCGCAGGAAGCCGGCGCGGTAGGCGTAGATGCCGATATGCCGCAGCCACGGCCCGGGCAGCGGCAGTTGCGCCTGCGAGGCGGCGAAGGCGTCGCGGTGCCAGGGGATCGGCGCGCGGCTGAAGTACAGCGCATCGCCATCGGCGCGGCGGACCAGCTTGACCACGTTGGGATCGAACAGGTGCTCGGCCGCGTCCACCGGCGTGCCCAGGGTCGCCATCTCCGCGCCGCTGTCGGCCAGGGTCTGGGCCACCGCGACGATGCCGGCGACCGGCGCGAACGGCTCGTCGCCCTGCAGGTTGACCACCAGGGTCGCATCGTCCCAGCCGGCGATGTCGGCGCATTCGGCCAGGCGATCGGTGCCGGAGGCGTGGTCGCTGGAGGTCGTGGCCACGTGCACGCCGTCCAGGTCGGCCACCGCGGCGGCGATGCGCGCGTCGTCGGCGGCCACCCACACCTGCGCCGCGCCGGCGGCGAGCGCGCGCCGCGCCACGTGGCGGATCAGCGGCTCGCCGCCGAGCGCGCGCAAGGGCTTGCCCGGCAGCCGCGACGCGGCATAGCGGGCCGGAATGGCGACCACGAAGGGCGGGACGGCGGCGCTCATGCCGCCACCGCGCCGGCGGCGGGAGCGTCGATGGCCGCGGCGGCAGGCGCGTACTGGACCGAAGCGAATCCGACCATGAATTGATCTTTCTCCATCAATTATTGAGAATAGTTCGCATTCGCCATTTGACGTGACCGGACTGCCCAGCTGCGACAGCCTCTGGCGCGACGACGGCGCTGCCTCCTGCCCATTCTATAGACCCCACCAGATGAACCTTCCCGCTCGCTCCCTCCGATCCGCTGCGCAGGCCTCTTCCACCCCTACGCGCCGCGCACTGTGCCTGGCCATCGCCGCGCTGCTGCTGCCGGCCGCGGCCGGCGCCGCCGAGGCCAGCGCGGCCGACGCGGTGGCGGCCGGCGACCGGGAACCGACCCAGTTGGAGAAGCTGGACGTGGTCGCGCAGCGCAAGGACGGCTATACCCCGCCGCCCAGCGCCACCGGCACCGGACTGGTGTTGAGCCCGCTGGAGACGCCGCAGTCGGTAAGCAGCATCGGCCGCGAGCAGATGGACGACTTCGGCCTGCGCAACGCCAACGATGTGCTGGCGCTGGCCACCGGCATCAACGTCGAGAAGATCGAGACCGATCGCACCTACTACAGCGCGCGCGGTTTCGACGTCGTCAACTTCCAGGTCGACGGCCTCGGTCTGCCGTTCACCAATGGCGGCGCCGAGGGCGATCTCGACACCGCGATGTACGAGCGGGTCGACGTGTTGCGCGGCGCCAATGGACTGCTGTCCTCGACCGGCAATCCGTCGGCCACGATCAACTTCGTGCGCAAGCGGCCCACCGAGGACCTGCAAGGCAGCGCCGCAGTGACGGTGGGCAGTTGGGACATGCGGCGGCTCGATGCCGACCTGTCCGGCCCGCTCGACGCCAGCGGCAGCGTGCGCGGCCGCGTGGTCGCCGCCGGCCAGGACGGCGACAGCTACCTGGACCGCTATGCGCTGAAGAAGCACAGCGTCTATGGCATCGTCGAAGCCGATCTGAGCGATCGCACCCGCCTGAGCATGGGCGCCAGCGATCAAAAGAACGACGCCACCGGCGGCATGTGGGGTGCACTGCCGCTGTACTACAGCGATGGCAGTGCCACGGATTTCGCGCGGTCCACCAGCACTTCGGCCGACTGGTCGTACTGGACCACCGAAGACAAGCGCGGGTTCCTGGAACTGCGGCAGGACCTGGGCGCGGACTGGCAGCTCACGCTGGCGCTGAATTACCGCAGGCTCGACAACGATGCCCAGCTGTTCTATGTCTACGGCACCCCCGACCGCGCGACCGGCCTGGGCCTGTTCTCCTATCCTTCCCAATACGGCAGCACCGAAACACAGAAGTACGCCAACGTGTCCGCAAGCGGACCGTTCGCGCTCGGCGGGCGCGAGCACGAGCTGGTGGTGGGCGTACAGTGGGGCCGCGTGGAGGCCGACCAGGTGTCCTGGTACGGCAACGACATCGGCACGCCGCTGCCGCCATTGCAGGACTGGACCGGCGCCTATCCCAAGCCGCGTTTCGATGCCTTCTCCGACGGCGCCCAGTTCGACATCACCCGCCGCACCGCCTACGCCACCGCGCGCTGGAACCTGGGCGAGACGCTGAAGCTGATCACCGGCGTCAACCACACCAGGATCGAGAGCCGCGGCCAGAACTACGGGGTGCAGCACGCCTACGACGACAGCAAGACCACGCCGTTCGTCGGCGCGGTCTACACCTTCGCCCCGAACTACGCGCTGTACGCCAGCTATGCGGAGATCTTCAACCCGCAGACCGAGCTGGACCGCAACCTGCAGGTGCTCGATCCCATCACCGGCAGCAACGCCGAGCTCGGCATCAAGGGCCAGTGGCTGCAGCAGCGGGTCAATGCCTCCTTCGCCCTGTTCCGCGCCAAGCAGGACAACACCGCCGAAGCCGATGTCTTCGTCGGCACCGTGCAGACCTACCGGCCGATCGACGCCACCTCCACCGGCTACGAGTTCGACGTCGCCGGCCGGATCGGCGCGCACTGGCAGCTCAACGCCGGCTATACCCAACTGAGCCTCAAGGGCGACGACGGGCGCAACGTGCGCACCTACGTGCCGCGCCGCACCTTCAAGCTGGCCACCACCTACACCGTGCCGCAATGGGAAGCCTTGCAGTTGGGCGCGACGCTGACCTGGCAGGATGCCATCGTCCGCGACCAGGAGGCCGTGGACACGGCCGGCACGCCCATCTATACCCGCCAGGGCAGCTATGCGCTGCTGGGGCTGATGGCGCAGTACGCCATCACGCCGCGGCTCAGCGCGACGCTCAACGTCTACAACGTCACCGACCGCAAGTACATCAACAGCCTGTACTGGGCGCAGGGCTACTATGGCGCGCCCCGCAACACCGCGCTGTCACTGACCTACCGGTTCTAGCGCAGGCCGCTGGCGATTGCGATCGCGAAAGGTACGACGGCCGGCGCATGCGCCATCGGAACGGCGGTGCATCGCGCGACGCGACAGGCCCGAGCGCCGTGGCGACTGCGTGTCGCCAGGGCGCCTCTTACGAAGGAAAGCGTCCTGTAGGAGCGGCTTCAGCCGCGACAGGCATGACCGGGAACGCCCCGTCGCGGCTGAAGCCGTTCCTACAGGACACAGTGGATCCGCCTTGATCGTGGCGAAAACAGAGGATGGGAGGCGCCGCTAGTCGCCGGACTCGCCCGCGCGGCCACGCAGCTTGTCCAGCCGATCCAGCAGGCCGATCCAGAACGCCGCCGGCAGCTCGGCCACCAGCGGCACGCTGAAGCACCAATCGTTGACGAAGGCGGCGCATTTGACCGCGTCCTTCTCGGTCATCAGCACCGGCAACTCGCTGCCGAAGGCCAGGTCCGCGGCGCGGTATTGGTGGTGGTCGGGAAAGGCATGCGGCACCACGCCGATGCCCTGCGCGCGCAGCATGTCGAAGAAGCGCTGCGGGTGGGCGATGCCGGCGACGGCATGCACGCGCTGGCCGGCGAAGCTGCGCAGCGGCCGCGCACGGCCGCCGCGCAACGGCTGCGCGCTGTCGATGCGCAGGCGCATCGCCCATTCGCCGAAACCGGCCTGCAGCTCGCCACTGTCGCTGGCCTGGCCCAGGTTGATGACCCGGAAATCGCATTCGCTGCCGCGCGCCACCGGCTCGCGCAGCGGCCCGGCCGGCAGCAGGCGGCCGTTGCCGTAGCGGCGCTGGCCGTCCACCACCTCGATCTCGATGTCGCGCTGCAGGCGGTAGTGCTGCAGGCCGTCGTCGCAGACCACGATGTCGCAGCCGGCCTGCAGCAGCGCGCGCGCCGCGGCGACACGGTCGCGGTCCACCCGCACCGGCACGCCGGTCTTGCGCGCGATCAGCACCGGCTCGTCGCCGCCCTGCTCGGCCGAGGTGCCCGGCTCGATCCAGCGCGGCTCCTGCGGTTGGCTGCGGCCGTAGCCGCGGCTGGCCACGCCCGGGTTCCAGCCGGCCTCGCGCAGGCGCTGCACCAGGGCGATGGTCAGCGGCGTCTTGCCGGTGCCGCCGGCGGTGAGATTGCCCACCACCACCACCGGCACGGCGATGCTGTGGCGCTTGCGCCAGCCGCGCCGGTACAGCGCGCGGCGCAGCGCGATCGCCGCCGCGTACAGCGGGGTCAGCAGCCGCGCGTGCAGCGGCGGCGCGCCCGTGCCGTACCAGTAGGCTGGGGTGTGCGGCCCGCGCTCGCTCATCCGTACTGCCTTTCGCGGAACTGCATGCTGTGCAGGTGCGCATAGACCCCGCCCAGCGCCAGCAGCTCGTGGTGGGTGCCGCGCTCGACGATGCGGCCATGGTCCATCACCAGCACCTGGTCGGCGTGTTCGATGGTCGACAGCCGGTGCGCGATGACCAGCGTGGTGCGGTCGGGCATCAACCGGTGCAAGGCGTCCTGCACCAGCCGCTCGGATTCGTTGTCCAGCGCCGCGGTCGCCTCGTCGAGGATCAGGATCGGCGCGTCCTTGAGCATTGCCCGCGCGATCGCCAGGCGCTGACGCTGGCCGCCGGACAGGCGTCCGCCCTTGGCACCGACCTGCGCCTGCAGACCGTCCGGCAGGTGGTCGACGAACTCCATGGCGTTGGCGTCGGCGACCGCCTGGCGCAACTGCGCCGGGCCCGCCTCGCGCATTTCGCCGTAGGCGACGTTCTCGGCGATGCTGCCGTCGAACAGCATCACCTGCTGACCGACCAGGGCGATCTGCCGGCGCAGATCCTCCAGGCGATACTCCTGCAGCGGATGGCCGTCGAGCAGGATCTGCCCGGACTTCGGATCGTAGAAACGCGGGATCAGCTTGACCAGGCTGGACTTGCCACTGCCGGAGCGACCGACGATGGCGGTGACGGTGCCGGGTTCGGCGACGAAGCTGACCTCGGCCAGCGCCGGCCGCGCCTGCCCCGGATAGGCGGCGGTGACGTCACGGAACTCGATCCGGCCCTGCGCGCGCTCGATGTGGCGGGTGCCGCTGTCCTGTTCCTCCGGCGCATCCAGCACCACGAACAGCCGCTGCGCCGAGGCGACGCCCCGCTGCAGCATGTTCTGCACATTGGTCAGGTTCTTCAGCGCCGGAATGATCGCCATCATCGCGGTCATCAGCGACACGAACTCGCCGGCGGTCAGGCGCCCGGCCAGGGCCTCGTGGCCGGCGATCAGCAGCAGCGCGGCCAGGCCGATCGCGCCGAGCAACTGCACCGCGGCTGAGGAGATGCCGCGGGTGGATTCGACCTTCATCGCCAGGTGCAGGTTGGTGTCGGCCAGGTGCTGGTAGCGCTCCATCTCGCTGGCGCGGGCGCCGTAGACCTTGACCTCCTGGTTGCCGGACAGGGCCTGCTCGGCGGCCTGCATCAGTTCGGCGTTGCTCTCCTGGATGCGGTGGCTGACCCGCCGGTAACGCTTGGCCACGCGGTCCATCACCCACGCCAGCGGCGGCGCCACCAGCAGGATGGTCACGGTCACGGTCCAGCTGTACCACAGCATCACCGCCAGCGCGCCGACGATCTGCAGGGTCTGCTGCACCATCACCTTCATCGCGTCGACCGCGGCCTGCGCGACCTGCTCGCTGTCCGAGCCCAGCCGCACCAGCATCGAGGCCACCGGCTCGGCGTCGAAGCGGCTGCCCGGCAGGCGCAGGTACTTGTCCAGCACGTTGACCCGGAAATCGCGGGAGATGCTGCGCGCCGCGCGTCCCATCGACATGTCGGTAACGTAGCCGGCGATGCCGCGCAGCACGAACAGGCCGACGATCTGCAGCGGCAGCCACATCGCCAGCTCGCGATTGCGCGCGATGAAGGTCTCGTCGGTGATCGGCTTCATCAGCGCCAGGAAGCCGGAGCCGGCCAGCGCTTCCAGCAGCGCGCCGACCCCGGCGATCAGCAGCAGGCCGCGGTAGCCGCCGGCATAGGACAACAGGCGGCGATAGGTCCGCCAGGGAGAATCCTGGACGGGCACGTCGGTTGGTAGATTCACTTGGAGCTTCCGTCCCTGTTGACTTCGGGAGCAGTGGCGATGGCGATGCGCCGGAACCCGAGCTGGCCCAGCGCGTCCTGGGCGGTGACCACCGCCTGGTACGGCGTGCGCGCGTCGGCGCGCAACAGCACCGGCTGCTCGCGGTCGTCGCCGGCGACCTGGGCGATGCTGCGCTTGACCGATTCCACGTCGGTGCGCAGCACTTCCTGGTCGTTGATGAAGTAACGCCCGTCGGCGTTGATCAGCACGCTCAGCGCGCGCGCCGGCGGCGGCGCATTGCGGTCGCTGGCGTTGGGCAACTGCAGTTGCAGCGTGGACCGGGCATCGAAGGTCGTGGTCACGACGAAGAAGATGATCAGCACCAGGATGACGTCGATCAACGGCACCAGGTCGATCTGCGGCTCGTCATGGCCACGGTCGTCGCGGATCCGCACCGGCTCAGCCCTTGGCCGTCGCGGCGTTCGGCGCGGCGCCGCGTGCCGGCGCGGCCGGCGCCGCGGCACGGCCATGGCCGTCCAGCGCGTCGGTCAGCGCAGTGGCTTCCTGCTCCATCTCGATCACGTAGCCGGCGATGCGGCTCTTGAAATGACGATGGAAGATCAGCGCCGGCACCGCGATGATCATGCCGGTGGCGGTGCACACCAGCGCCTTGCCGATGCCGCCGGCGAGCTGGTTCACGTCGCCCAGGCCATGGTCGAGGATGCCGAGGAACATCTGGATCATGCCGACCACGGTGCCGAGCAGGCCCAGCAGCGGCCCGGCCGAGGCGACCGTGCCCAACGCGTTCAGGTAACGCTCCATGCGGTGCACGACATGCCGGCCGGTGTCCTCGATGCGCTCGCGCACGATCTCGCGCGGGCGATTGCGCACGTCCAAGCCGGCGGCGAGCAGCGCGCCCAGCGGCGAATTGCGCCGCAGCGATTCGATATGGGTGGGGTCGAGCTTGCCGCGCGTGGCCCAGTTGCGCACTTCCTGGCCCAGTCCCGGTGGCAACACCTCGCTACGGCGCAGGCTCCAGAACCGCTCCAGGACGATCGCCAGCGCGACCACGCCCAACAGCAGCAATGGCACCATCGGCCAGCCACCGGCCTTGACCAGTTCCCACACGTCGCAACCCTCCGGCACGCTCGGCCGTTCGTTCACTGGCCGATAGGATAGCAGCCGCCCGCGCCCGCTCCGCCGCGTCCCACAGCCGCGCCCGCCACGGCCGCCGCTCGCGCAGTTGCAGGCCGGCGCGGCCCAGCCAGACGCGCAGCGCACCGCCCTGCGGCGTGCCGACGACCTCGGCGCCAGCCGCCTGCCAACGCGCCACCACGCCCGGATGGGGATGGCCGAAGCGGTTGCCGTAGGCGGCCGACACCAGCACCAGCCGCGCGCCGGTGGCGGCGACGAAGGCCGGCTGCGAGGAATGCGCGCTGCCATGGTGCGGCGCCACCACCACGTCGGCGCGCAGCGCCTGCGGCGCCTCGCGCAGCAGCTTGCGCTCGATCACGTCGCCGATGTCGCCGGCCAGCAACAGCGCACCGTGCGCGGTCTCCACGCGCAGCACGCAACTGGACTCGTTGCGCAGATAGGGAAAGTGCGGCGCCGGATGCAGGAAGCGGAAACGCACGCCATCCCAGTCCCAAGCGTTGCCGGCCACGCAGGGCCGGTCGACCGGCAACGGTGCGCCGGCCGGAGCCTGGACCAGACCGATCGGCAGCGCTGCACGCACCGCGCCGAGCCCGCCGGCGTGATCGTTGTCGGCATGGCTGATCACCGCGCGGTCCAGCCGCGCCACGCCGAGCGCATGCAGCGCCGGCACCACCACGCGCTCGCCGGCATCGTAGCCGTCCTCCACCGCCGGCCCGGTGTCGTACAGCACCTGGTGGTGGGCGGTGCGCACCAGCAACGACAGCCCCTGCCCCACGTCCAGCATCAGCAACTCCACCTCGCCGGGCCGCGGCCGCTCCAGCGGCGGCCACAGCAACGGCAGCCACAGCAGCGCCGCCAGCGGCTTGCCCGGCACCGCACGTGGCAGCAGCAGCCAGAATGCGCCCAGCAGGGCCAGCGGCAACGCCCAGTCGCGCGCCTCCGGCAACCAGCGCAGCGCGAAGCGGCTCTCGCCCAGGGCCACGAACAATGGCCAGGTCAGGTCGAAGCAGGCGGCGGCCGGGCGCCACAGCCAGGCACCCGCGCCGGCATGCAGCGCCTCCAGCGCGGTACCGAGCAGGGCCAGCGGCACCACCACCAGGCTCCACCAGGGAATCGCCAGCAGGTTGGCCAGCGGCCCGACCAACGAGGCCTGCCCGAACAGCATCGTGCTCACCGGCAGCAGGCCGACCGTGGCCACGCCCTGCGCGGTCAAAAAACTGCGCAGCGTCTCGCGCCAGCCGCGGCCGGCGTCGGGCATGCACCAGGCCAGCCAGGCGACGCCGAGAAAGCTCAGCCAGAAGCCGGCCGAGAGCACCGCCAGCGGGTCGCAGAGCAGCATGGCGATCGCCGCCAGCGCCAGTGCGTCGGCGACCCGCACCGGCCGCCGCCACAGCCGTGCCGCCACCACCACCGCGATCATCAGCGCAGTGCGCACGGTCGGCAGGGCCATGCCCGACACCAGGGTGTAGCCGCTGGCGCCGAACAACGCCAGCGCGGCCGCGGCCTGCCGCCGTGGCCACCAGCGCCCCAACCCAGGCCACAACCGCCACAGGCCGCCACCGAGCAGCGCGAAGGCCCCGGCGACCAGGCCGACATGGAAACCGGAAATGGCGATGAGATGGGTCAGCCCGGCAGCGCGCAGGATGCGCCAGTCGCGATCGTCCAGCCTCCGCGTGTCGCCCAGCGCCAGCGCCTGCACATAGCGCGCCGAGGCCTGCGGCACGGCCGCGGCGATGCGTGCGGACATGTCCGCGCGCCAGGCGTCGATGCCCTGCCCCGGCGCCAGTTGCAGTGCCCCATGCGGCGCCACCACATAGCCGCTGGCGCTGATCCGCTGCGCCAGCGCATAGGCCTCGGCGTCGAAGCCGCCAGGATTGCTCAGGCCGCGCGGCGCGCGCAGGCGCACCTGCAGTTGCCAACGCGCGCCGGCACGCAGGGCAGCACGCGGCCCCACCTGCCTGGCGCCGAAGTCGTCGTACCAGGCCAGTTGCAGCAGGCGCCCGCGCAACGGCGCCGGCTGCGTCGCATCGGCATCCACGCGGAACAGGAAGCGGGTGCGGCGGGTTTCCGCCTGCGGCAGTTCCAGCACCTGGCCGCGGACGCCGACCACGCGTTTTTCCCAGTCGGCCGGCAACTGCCGCGCCAGCACCATGCCGGCGACCAGCGCCAGCCAGCCGGCGCCGATCGCGAACGCCCCCAGCCAGCGCCAGCGTGGCGCCGCCACATACAGCAAGGCCCCGGCGAGCAGGATCGCCACGGCCAGCGGCCAGGGCGGCAGGCGCGGCAGCCACAAAGCGGCCAAAACGCCGGCGGCGAGACTGGCGGCAACCGCAGGACAAAACGGCGACACGGCAGGCCAGCACTGGGCGCGGGCGAGCGCAGCTGCGCACGGCTCGGCGTCTGCAGTCCGTTGCATGTGCTGGCCCTCCTTGGCATCGACGGATCGGAAGCAGCGGCACGACATCGCGCGACCTGCACATCTCGCAACGGCATCGCTCTCGCCACACCAGCGTCGCATCGCCTCTCTGCGCAGGCCATCGGTCTACGCCGCGGCGACGGGTCAGAATTTGCCTGACGCCCGAGCGCGCGCCGCGTCACAGTCCTGGCGCAGTTCGCCACAGCTTCATCGCCTTGCGTCTATGGTGCGATGCCCAACGTCGTTTAAGGAGTGCGCGCATGCGCAAGGGCATCGCTCTGATCGTCGGAGTCACTGGCATCTCCGGCTACAACCTCGCCAACGTGCTGGTCGCCGACGGCTGGACCGTCTATGGGCTGGCACGCCGCCCGGTTCAGCAGGACGGCATGATTCCCGTGGCAGCCGATCTGCTCGACCGCGACGCCACCGTGGCCGCGCTGCGCGGGCTGCCGATCACCCACGTGTTCTTCTGCACCTGGACGCGGCGCGACACCGAGAAGGAGAACGTCGCCGCCAACGGCGCGATGCTGCGGCACCTGTGCGAGGGCCTCGACGGCGCGGCGCTGCAGCACATGGCGCTGGTCACCGGCACCAAGCACTACCTGGGCGCGTTCGAGCACTACGGCAGCGGCAAGGCGGAGACGCCGTTCCGCGAGAGCGAACCGCGGCAGCCGGGCGAAAACTTCTACTACACGCTGGAAGACTTGCTGTTCGACGCCGCCGCGCGCCACGGCTTCGGCTGGAGCGTGCATCGCTCGCACACCATGATCGGCCAGGCCAACGGCAGCAATGCGATGAACATGGGCGTGACCCTGGCGGTGTATGCGACGCTGTGCAAGCACACCGGGCAGCCGTTCGTGTTCCCCGGTTCGCGCGCGCAATGGGACAGCCTCACCGACCTCACCGATGCAGGCCTGCTCGGCCGCCAGCTGGCCTGGGCCGCGACCAGCCCGGCCGCACGCAACCAGGCGTTCAACACGGTCAACGGCGACGTGTTCCGCTGGCGCTGGATGTGGGGCGAGATCGCCGCGTTCTTCGGCCTGGACGCTGCCCCCTACCCCGATGCACCGATGCCGCTGCAACCGCGCCTGCAGGACACCGCGCCGGCCCTGTGGCGCGAAATCGCCGAACGCCATGGACTGGTGCAGGCGGACGTGAACCAGCTTGCCTCGTGGTGGCACACCGACGCCGACCTCGGCCGCGAGATCGAATGCGTCAACGACATGACCAAGAGCCGCGACCTGGGCTTCCTCGGCTACTACGACAGCCGCGCCTCGTTCCTGGAACTGTTCACGCGGCTGCGCGCGCAGCGAGTGATTCCCTGAAGGACGAGGCCCGGTCGGGCGCCATCGTTGTGTTGGAAAGGGGCGATCGCGTAGGGGCGCGTCCTGCATGGACGCGCGATGCCACACCGTGGCGCCAGCGCCAGGCACGTTGAAGGCAGACGCTCGAGCAGGAGGAGTCTCGAAGCCGACAGTCAACCAGGCCGGCGATGTGTCCGGCGTCGTTCGTCGCGTCTGAAGCCGCTCCCACAGCGACTATCGCGTGGCCGTCGGGTGCCGTGTGGGAGGGACTTCAGTCCCGACGACGTAGTGCACCGGCTAGCAGGACAGCATCGTGCAGCGTGTTTGCAGTGGCTGCGGCAGGAAGCGTAGTGGCCATGCGCTGACGCATCGCAAGCGCCTCCAGACCCTGGCGCTCGCCGGGCATGTGCATGGTCCGGCGACACGCGATGCGGCGGCGCAGTGCGCCGCCGCCGCGCTCCTTCAGACGTCCGCAGGCGCCAGTTCGCGCAGCTTGCCCTGGTGCAGTTCCAGCACGCGGTCCAGCTTGCGCGCCAGGCTGCGGTCGTGGGTGACCAGGGCCAGGCTGGTGCCCTGCGCCCGGTTGAGTTCGAGCATCAGCGCGAACACGTTGGCCGCGGTCTTGTCGTCGAGGTTGCCGGTCGGCTCGTCGCCGAGCACGCAGGCCGGACGATTGACCAGCGCACGCGCCACCGCCGCGCGCTGGCGCTCGCCACCGGACAGCTCGCCCGGCTTGTGCTCCAGGCGATGGCCCAGGCCCACCGATTCCAGCAGCGCGCGCGCGCGCGCATCGGCGTCCTGGATCGGCGCACCGCCCAGCAGCACCGGCATCATCACGTTCTCCAGCGCGGTGAACTCGGGCAGCAGGTGATGGAACTGGTAGACGAAGCCCAGCGAGCGGTTGCGCAGTTGCCCGCGCGCCGCGTCGGTCAGCGCCGACATGCGCTGCCCGGCCACGTAGACCTCGCCGGAGGTCGGCACGTCGAGGCCGCCGAGCAGGTGCAGCAAGGTGCTCTTGCCGGCGCCGGAGGCGCCGACGATGGCCACGGTCTCGCCCGCCGCCACGCTCAGCTCCAGGCCGTCGAACACCGGCGTGCGCATCTTGCCTTCGGCGTAGGTCTTGGCCAGGCCTTCGGCGCGGATCGCCGCCTCCGCTTGTGGCTTCTGCATTCCCAACTCCCGATTCCCCATTCCCGATTCCCGGCCCTCATTCATAGCGCAGCGCCTCCGCCGGCTGCGTGCGCGCCGCGCGCCAGGCCGGATACAGCGTGGCCAGGAAGCTCATCAGCAACGCCACGATGGTGATCACCATGACGTCGTGCGGCTGCATGTCGGTGGGCAGGCCGGTGATGTAGTAGACGTCCTCCGGCAGCAGCTTGATGTTGAACACCGCCTCGATGCCGGCCAGGATCCGCTCCAGGTTGAGCGTCAGCACGATGCCGCCGATCACCCCGGCGATGGTGCCGATCACGCCGATCAGCGTGCCCTGCACCATGAACACCTGCATCACCCCGCCCGGGCTCAGCCCCAGCGTGCGCAGGATGGCGATGTCGGCCTGCTTGTCGGTCACCAGCATCACCTGCGAGGACACCAGGTTGAACGCGCCCATCGCGATGATCAGCGACAGCAGGATGCCCATCACCGTCTTTTCCATCTTCAGCGACTGGTAGAGGTTGGCGTTCTCCCGGGTCCAGTCGCTGACCATGTACGGGCCGTGCAGGTTCAGCGCCAGGTCGCGCGCCACGTTCCAGGCCTGGTCCATGTCGTACAGCTTCAGGCGCACGCCGGTGACGCCGTCGCCCATGCGCAGCACCCGCTGCAGGTCGGGCATGCTGGTCACCGCCAGGCCGCGGTCGATCTCGTTGTAGCCGGCCTCGAAGATGCCGCTGACGGTGAAGCGCTTGTAGCGCGGCACCATGCCCATCGGGCTGGCCTGCGGCTCGCCGAGCATCACCACCACCTTGTCGCCCACGCCCACGCCCAGCCACAGCGCCAGTTCCTGGCCGAGCAGGATGTTGTAGGAACCGGGAGTCAGGCTGTCGACCGAGCCCTGCTTCATCTTCTGCGCCAGCACCGAGACCTTGGCCTCCTCCTTGGGCAGGATGCCGCGGACGATCGCCGGCTGGTTGCGCTGGCCGGTGAGCAGCGCCTCTTCCTCGACATAGGGCGCGGCGCCGGCCACGCGCTTGTCTCGCATGGCCACGTCCACCGCGTGCTGCCAGTCCTGCATCGGCGCGCCCTGCGCGCTGACCGTGGCGTGCGCGGCCATCTGCAGCAGGCGGTCGCGGATCTCCTTCTGGAAGCCGCTCATCACCGCCAGGGTGGTGATCAGCACGGTCACGCCCAGGGCGATGCCGAGGATCGAGGCCATGGAGATGAAGGAGATGAAGTTGTTGCGGCGCTTGGCGCGCAGATAGCGCAGGCCGATCGCCACGGGTAAGGGTTTGAACATGCGCAGCCACCGTCCAGGGAGGGCTATGGTGCCATTTGCGGCGGCGCAGACGAAGCGGCACGGGCAGCAGCGGCCAGACGCAGTTCACGTCGCGCCGCCGCCGGCAGCGTGTCCGGCCACCACGCCAGGCGCTGCGTGCGCCCCCGCGCGTCGCGCCAGCGCACGAACGCCAGCGGCCCGCGCCAGGCGACCTGCAGGTCACTCACCGCCGCGCCGTCGACGCTGGCCGCGCCGGCACCGGCGGGAAGCAGCAGCGTGCGCGGCGCCCGCCTGGCCTCGCGGCGCAGCAGCCACGCCGCGTACAGCAGCGCCAGCGCGGCCGCCGGCCAGGCCAGGCGCGGCGGCAGGTCGGAGCCGAGCAGCGACAGCGGCGCCAGCGCGCCGAGCAGGGTCAGCGCGGCCAGCAGCCAGCGCGAGGGGCGCCAGTCAAGCCGGCATGGCGCGGATGGAAGCGATGAGATCGGCGGCGCGTGCATCGGGACAGGCCTCGTAGCCCATGAACCAGCGCCACAACTTATCGTCCTCGCAATCGAGCAGGTATAGGAAAACCCCGCGCTCGTCCTCGGACGCCTGCGCCCAGCGCCGGTCCAGGTAGCGGCCGAACAGCTGGTCCAGTTCGCGCATGCCGCGCCGGCAGCGCCAGCGCAGCTTCTTCAGTTCGGTGGTCTCGTCCATCGCATGCGCCCTTGCCTGGGGGCGGCGCCGCATGGCAGCCGCCGAAAACGAACGCGGCACCGAACCCGAAAGCCGGTGCCGCGCGGTCGGCGGGCAGGCCCGCCGCTTGGAACGTACGCCGCTGCGATCAGGCGCGGCGCGCCATCATCAGCTTCTTGATCTCGGCGATCGCCAGCGCCGGGTTCAGCCCCTTCGGGCAGGTCCGCGCGCAGTTCATGATGGTGTGGCAGCGGTACAGCTTGAACGGATCTTCCAGATCGTCCAGGCGCGCACCGGTGTCCTCGTCGCGCGAGTCGATGATCCAGCGGTAGGCCTGCAGCAGGATCGCCGGGCCCAGGTAACGCTCGCCGTTCCACCAGTAGCTCGGGCAGCTGGTCGAGCAGCATGCGCACAGGATGCACTCGTACAGGCCGTCGAGCTTCTTGCGGTCCTCCGGCGACTGCAGCCGCTCGCGGTCCGGCGGCGGCGGCGTCTGGGTGCGGATCCACGGCTTGATCGAGGCGTACTGCGCGTAGAAGTGGGTCAGGTCCGGCACCAGGTCCTTGACCACGCTCATGTGCGGCAGCGGGTAGATCGGCACCTCCTTCTTGCCGCAGTCGCTGATCGCCTTGGTGCAGGCCAGCGTGTTGGTGCCGTCGATGTTCATCGCGCACGACCCGCAGATGCCTTCGCGGCACGAGCGGCGGAAGGTCAGGGTCGGGTCGATCTCGTTCTTGATCTTGATCAGCGCGTCCAGAACCATCGGGCCGCACGCGTCCAGGTCCACCTCGTAGGTGTCGGTCCGCGGGTTGCTGTCGTCGTCCGGATTCCACCGGTAGACCTTGAAGGTCCGCACGTTCTTCGCGCCCTTGGCGGGAAAGTGCTTGCCCTTGCCGATCTTGGAATTCTTGGGGAGGGTGAACTCTGCCATGGCTTTAAAATCCGGGAATGGGGATTGGGGAATGGGGAATGGGAAGCGGGAGCGAAGAGCGCATGCGCTGTTCTCGATTCCCGATTCCCTACTCCCGTTTCCCGGCTGTGGTCAGTAAACGCGCGGCTTCGGCGGCACCACGTCCACGTCCTTGCTGAGCGTGTACATGTGCACCGGGCGATAGTCGAAACTGCACTGGCCCTTGTCGTCGACGGTGACCAGCGTGTGCTTCTGCCAGTTGACGTCGTCGCGGTCGGGGAAATCCTCGTGGGCGTGGGCGCCGCGGCTTTCCTTGCGCTGCTCGGCCGAGTTGATCGTCGCCACCGCGTTGAGCAGCAGGTTGTTCAGCTCGTAGGTCTCGATCAGGTCGGAATTCCACACCAGCGAGCGGTCGGACACCTTCACGTCCTCGAAGCTGGCGAAGATCTCCGCCATCTTGTCCACGCCTTCCTTCAGCGTCTTGCTGGTGCGGAACACCGCCGCGTCGGACTGCATGGTGCGCTGCATCTTGTCGCGGATCACCGAGGTCGGGGTGCTGCCGTTGGCGTTGCGCAGCTTGTCCAGCAGGCCCAGCGCCTTGTCGCAGGCGTCGCCCGGCAGGCCCTTGTGCGGGGCGCCGCTCTTGATCGTCTCGGCGCAGCGGTTGGCCACCGCGCGGCCGAACACCACCAGGTCGAGCAGCGAGTTGGAACCCAGGCGGTTGGCGCCGTGCACCGACACGCAGGCGGCCTCGCCGATGGCGTACAGGCCCGGCACCACCGCATCGGGGTTGTCGCCATCCTTGCGCACCACTTCGCCGTGGTAGTTGGTGGGGATGCCGCCCATGTTGTAGTGCACGGTCGGGATCACCGGGATCGGCTGCTTGTGCACGTCGACGCCGGCGAAGATGCGTGCGCTCTCGGCGATGCCGGGCAGCTTCTCGTCGATCACGCCCGGGCCGAGGTGGGTCAGGTCGAGCAGGATGTGGTCCTTGTGCTCGCCGACGCCGCGGCCTTCGCGGATCTCGATGGTCATCGAACGCGACACCACGTCGCGCGAGGCCAGGTCCTTGTAGTGCGGCGCGTAGCGCTCCATGAAGCGCTCGCCGCTGCTGTTGCGCAGGATGCCGCCTTCGCCGCGCACGCCCTCGGTGATCAGGCAGCCGGCGCCGTAGATGCCGGTCGGGTGGAACTGCACGAACTCCATGTCCTGCATCGGCAGGCCGGCGCGCATCACCAGGCCGCCGCCGTCGCCGGTGCAGGTGTGCGCCGAGGTGGCGCTGAAGTAGGCGCGGCCGTAGCCGCCGGTGGCCAGCACCACGCCGTGGGCGCGGAACAGGTGCAGCGAGCCTTCGGCCATGTCCAGGGCGAGCACGCCGCGGCACACGCCTTCCTCGTCGAAGATCAGGTCGAGCGCGAAGTACTCGATCATGAAGCGCGCGTTGTGCGCCAGCGACTGCTGGTACAGCGTGTGCAGCATGGCGTGGCCGGTACGGTCGGCGGCGGCGCAGGTGCGCTGCGCGGACGGGCCTTCGCCGTACTTGGTGGTCATGCCGCCGAACGGACGCTGGTAGATCTTGCCGTCCTCGGTGCGGCTGAACGGCACGCCGTAGTGCTCCAGCTCGATGATCGCCGGGATCGCCTCGCGGCACATGTACTCGATGGCGTCCTGGTCGCCCAGCCAGTCCGAGCCCTTGATGGTGTCGTAGAAGTGGTAGCGCCAGTCGTCCTCGCCCATGTTGCCGAGCGCGGCGGAAATGCCGCCCTGCGCGGCCACGGTGTGCGAACGGGTCGGGAAGACCTTGGTCAGGCAGACCGTCTGCAGGCCCTTCTGGGCCAGGCCGAAGGTCGCCCGCAGGCCGGCGCCGCCGGCGCCGATGACGACCATGTCGTACTTGTGTTCAGTGATCTTGTAAGCGGACATCGAATCTGAATTCCTGTTCCGGGCGCCGATCAGGCGCTGCCCAGCGCGATGCGGGCGACCGCGAATACACCGACGATCGCGCCGAGCACGGCGACGAACTTCACCGTGGTCTGCAGCGCCAGGGCCAGCAGCGAGTTGTGCACGTAATCTTCGAGAATGACCTGCAGGCCGATCTGCGCATGCCAGAACATCGCGATCAGGAAGCCGACCAGCAACACCGCGTTCCACGGCTTGGCCACGGCCTCGGTGGCGGTGACATAGTCGGCGCCGAGCAGGCTCAGCACGAACACCAGGAACCACACGGTCAGGCCGACCAGCGCAGTGGCGGTGAGCCGCTGCAACACGAAATGCTCGGTGCCGGTCTTGGCCGCGCCCAGGCCGCGGACGTTCTTCAGGGGGGTGCGGTAGCGGCTCATGCGGAAGCTCCGTTGAGGACGTAGGCCCAGATCAGCGCCACGATCACCAGGCTGCCGATCACCGACATCCAGCTGCTGCGCACGAACGCGGGAATGCTGAAGCCATGACCGAAGTCCTGCACGATGTGGCGCAGGCCATTGCACAGGTGGTAGGCGAAGGCCCAGCTCCAGGCGAACAGGAACACCTGTCCGTACCAGGCGCCGGCCATGCCGCGGAAGCAGTTCCAGGAGGCCGGGCCGAGCATCAGCACCAACAGCGCGGCGGCGATGATCAGCGCGCCGACCGACAGCACGATGCCGGTGGCACGGTGCAGGATGGACGTGGCCATCTGGATCTGCCAGCGATAGACCTGCAGATGAGGGGAAAGAGGACGTTCGCGGGTCGCCATGCGCTTGGCTCGTTGTCTCGGCTGGGCGGCGTGCTTAAGGCCGCGTTGGCTCAAAGCTGCTCAAAAATCGATGCAGCGTCCGTTTTTCTCCCAGTCGCCGTAGCGCGTCGGCTCGAGGCCGCCGCGTCCGCCGATCTCCCGCGGCGCAGGCTCGGCCTGCGGAGGGGTGTCCTCGGCGGGCCGCTGCGTTTCGGGATCGGACTCGGGTGTGGGGGTTGGTTGGCCTATCATGCGGGTCTCACAACGCATCGATTTTAGTCCTCCCCTCTCGTGCCTGACAACCTGAATCTCGATCGCGGCGGTTTTTCCGCCTTGCCTCACCTGCAATACGTGGCCCTGGGCGGTCCGGATGCGGTGGCCTTCGCCCATGCGCAGTTCGCCAACGACGTCCAGGCGCTGGCGGTCGGCCGCTGGCAATGGAACGCCTGGCTCACCGCCAAGGGCCGGGTGATCGCGGTGTTCGCGCTGCTGCGCCAGGCCGACGACGCCCTGCTGATGCTGCTGCCCGATGGCGGTGCCGAGGACCTGGCGGCGGCGCTGGGCCGCTTCGTGTTCCGGCGCAAGCTGCGCATCACCGCCGAGGACACGCTGCATGCGTTCGGCTGCCTGAGCCTACCGGAGCAGGCCCGGGGCGCGGCGTGGGCGCGCGATGAGGCCGGCGTGATCGAACTGGACATGGGCGGCGCCGGCCTGCCGCGCACGCTGCGCCTGGTGCCGGCGGCGGATGCGCCGGCGGCCGAGCCGGCGCTGGCGGCGGCCTGGCGCGCGGCCGACCTGCGCCTGGGCCTGGCCCGGCTCGCGCCGAGCCAGCGCGAACAGTGGACGCCGCAGCAACTGGGCCTGGACCGGCTGCACGCCTTCAGCGTCAAGAAAGGCTGCTACCCCGGCCAGGAAATCGTCGCCCGCACCCATTTCCTGGGCAAGGCCAAGCGCGCGGTGCAGTTGCTGGAGGTGGAAGCCGAGGTCCCTGCCGACGCGGCGGTGCTGCGCGACGGCCAGCCGTTCGGCAGCGTGGTCAGCGTCGCCGGCACCCTGGCATTGGCGGTACTGCCGCTGGACGACGCGCCGCCCAGCGGCCTGCAGATCGACGGCCACGCCGCGCACTGGCAGCCACTGGTCGACGGCCTGGCGCGCTGAACGCGCCTGCGCCTGGCGTGTCGCTATTGCGATTCCCGGTTCCCGGTTCCCGATTCCCGGCTCTCCAGGCGCACCCCACTCTCGGCATCGAAGAAGTGCAGCGCGTCGCCGCGCACCGCCACCCGCAGGCGCTCGCCCAGGCCCGGCAGCGCGCGCGGCGCCACCCGCATCACCAGCGGCTGCGCGCCATGGCTCAGATTGACGAAGATCTCGTTGCCGACCGGCTCGATCACCTCGATGGTGGCGTCGAAGCCACCCTGCGCCGCGTCGCTGGGCTGCAGATGCTCCGGGCGCACGCCGATCGCCAGCTCCCGGCCCAGCCACTGCGGCGCGACCTGCGCGACCTGCGCGCCCGGCAGCGGCACCCGGCCGCCGTCGTCCAGTTGCAGCTGCAGGCCACCGTCCTCGACCAGCCGCCCGCGCAGCACGTTCATCGCCGGGCTGCCGAGGAAGCCGGCCACGAACAGGTTGGCCGGGCGGTCGTACAGCGCCATCGGCGTGTCGATCTGCTGGATCAGCCCGTCCTTGAGCACGACGATGCGCTGGCCCAGGGTCATCGCCTCGACCTGGTCGTGGGTGACGTAGATCATAGTGGTGCCGAGCTTGCGGTGCAGTTGCGCGATCTCGGTGCGCACCGAATGGCGCAGCTTGGCGTCCAGGTTGGACAGCGGCTCGTCGAGCAGGAACACCGCCGGCTCGCGTACCAGCGCGCGGCCCAGCGCCACGCGCTGGCGCTGGCCGCCGGACATGGCGCGC
Source organism: Xanthomonas sp. NCPPB 901 (assembly GCF_056725085.1). Taxonomy (NCBI): domain Bacteria; kingdom Pseudomonadati; phylum Pseudomonadota; class Gammaproteobacteria; order Lysobacterales; family Lysobacteraceae; genus Xanthomonas; species Xanthomonas sp. NCPPB 901. The sequence continues at coordinate 2,923,683 of NZ_CM161511.1, forward strand.
GGCAGCTTGTCCAGCATCGGGGTCAGACCCAGGGTGTCGGCAGCGGCGGCCACGCGCTGGCGGATGACCTCCTTGCTCTCGCCACGCAGCTTGAGCCCGAACGCCAGATTCTCGGCCACGGTCATGTGCGGGTACAGCGCATAGCTCTGGAACACCATGGCGATGTCGCGGTCCTTCGGCGCCACCTCGTTGACCACGCGCTCGCCGATGCGCAGCTCGCCGCCGCTGATCTCCTCCAGGCCGGCGATCATCCGCAGCAGCGTGGACTTGCCGCAGCCCGACGGCCCGACCAGCACCATCAGTTCGCCGTCGGCCACTTCGAAGCTGGCCCCGTGCACGGCGACCTGGCCGTTGTCGTAGACCTTGCGGATGTTGTCCAGTTGTACTTTCGCCATGTATCCGGTTTCCGGCAGGAGGAACGGGCTGCCGCCGGTCCCTCCCGAAGGCAGTGCATACGAATTCGCGTCGCATCGTGCCTGCGCACAGGCAACAATGCAGCGCGATGCGGTATTCTGCCATGTAACCGTTTTCACGGGGCAACATCGAGCCTGGGAGGGCACGCAATGCGATCCGCCAGCCGCCGATCCGGCGCGCCGTCGTCATCCGGCCTGCAGTACGAGGCATCGGAGAGGTATGCTCAGAGGTCTGGCAGTCGTATTCATCTCCTGGATCGTGCGTTCCCGCCTGGCGGCCATCCCGCCTCATGCCCTCGCCCGAACCGGCCGGATACAGGCCGTTCCCGCCGTACGCTTTCCCACGCCACGTCCCTACTAGCCCCCAGGTGATCGACGACATGTCACCCGAAACCGAAACCCGGTCGATGCACGATACTTTCCTGCTGTTCGGCGCCACCGGCGATCTGGCCCAGCGCTATCTGTTCCCCTCGCTGCTGCGCATGCTCGACGACGGCTTCCTGCCGGAAGACTTCCGCATCCGCGCGCTGGCGCTGTCGCCGCACGACACCGCCAAGTTCCACGAGATCCTCAAGCCGCGCCTGCAGGCGGCGATGCCGCAGATCGGCGAATCCATCGTGCAGGCGCTGCTGGCGCGCATCGACTACCGCTCGGTGGACCTGCGCGATCCCGAATCGGTGGCCGCGGCCGTGCGCGACCTGACCACGCGCCGCTGCGTGAGCTACCTGGCGATCCCGCCGGGGCTGTACATCAGCACCTGCCAGGGCCTGGCCCTGGGCGGGGCGCTGGCCGCGCCGCACCGGCTGATGCTGGAGAAGCCGATCGGCCACGATTCGGAGAGCGCCCGCGAGATCGTGCAGGCGATCGGCGCGCTGATCGACGAGGACCGCGTGTTCCGCCTGGACCACTACCTGGGCAAGGCCGCGGTGCAGAACCTGATCGCGCTGCGCTTCGGCAACACGCTGCTGGAAGCGGTGTGGAACCGCACCTACATCGAGTCGGTGGACATCCTGGTCGCCGAGAGCGAGGGCGTGGACGGCCGCGATGCCTACTACGCGCGCTCCGGCGCGCTGCGCGACATGGTGCAGAGCCATATCCTGCAGTTGCTGTGCCTGGTGGCGATGGAGCCGCCGGCGTCGCTGGAAGCCGACCGCATCCGCGACGAGAAGGTCAAGGTGCTGCGCGCGCTGCGTCCGCTGAGCGCAGAGCATGCCGCCCGCGACAGCGTGCGCGGGCGCTACACCGCCGGCACCGTCAACGGCCAGCCGGCGCAGGCCTACCAGCCGCCGGAAGGCAGCGACGTGGAAACCTTCGCCGCGGTCACCGCCTACATCGACAACTGGCGCTGGGCCGGCGTGCCGTTCCGGCTGTGTACCGGCAAGCGCCTGGCCGAGCGCTCCACCCGCGTGGTGGTCACGCTCAAGCCGGTCACCCACTGGCTGTTCGAGCGCCCGACCGCGCAGCAGGCCGCGCCGAACCGGCTGACCTTCCAGCTGCAGCCGCAGGAGAACATCGAACTGGGGCTGATGAGCAGCCTGGCCGGCCCGGAATGGGGCGCGCTGGAACTGCAGCCGCTGGAACTGGAACTGTCGGTGCCCACCGGCCTGCACCGGCGCATCGCCTACGAGCGGCTGATGCTCGACGCGCTCAACGGCAACCACGCGCTGTTCGTGCGCGACGACGAGGTGCGCGCCGCCTGGGCCTGGATCGACAGCGTCAGCGCCGCCTGGGCGCAGGCGCAGTTGCCGTTGCTGCCCTACCCGGCCGGCAGCTGGGGGCCGCAGGAAGCGCAGGCCTACGTGTCCTGCGATCACGCCGGCGCCGCGCCGCGGGTCGCCCCGTGAGCGCGCCGCAACGCCCGGTGCTGGTCGCCGACATCGGCGGCACCAATGCCCGCTTCGCCCTGGCCGACCTCGACGCCTCGGTGCCGCTGCTCGACGACAGCACCCAGACCTACGCGGTGGTGGAGTTCCCCTCGCTGGGCGACGCCGCCCGCCATTACCTGGAGCAGACCGGGGTGGACGCGCGCAGCGGCACCTTCGCGGTCGCCGGCCGCGTCGACGGCGACGAGGCGCGCATCACCAACCATCCCTGGGTGATCTCGCGGGCGCGCACCCGCGCCATGCTCGGCTTCGACGAACTGCACCTGATCAACGACTTCGCCGCGCAGGCGATGGCGATCAGCCTGCTGCGGCCGCAGGACGTGGTCCAGGTCGGCGGCGCCAGCTGGACGCCGTCGGCGATCGAGGTGCCGCGCAACTACGGCGTGATCGGTCCCGGCACCGGCCTGGGCGTGGGCGGCCTGCTGGTGCGCGGCGGGCGCTGCTTTCCGCTGGAGACCGAGGGCGGCCATGTCAGCTTCCCGCCGGGCACGCCGGAGGAGATCCGCATCCTGGAACTGCTGTCGCAGCAGTTCGGCCGCGTCTCCAACGAGCGCCTGATCTGCGGCCCCGGCCTGGTCAACATCCACCGCGCGCTCAGCGAGATGGCCGGCGACGATCCGGGCCCGCTGCAGCCGGAGGACATCACCGCGCGCGCCGCGCACGGCGACTACCGGGCGATGCGCACGGTGGACGTGTTCTGCGCCGTGTTCGGCGCCATCGCCGGCGACCTGGTGCTGATGCAGGGCGCCTGGGACGGCGTGTTCCTGACCGGCGGGCTGGTGCCGAAGATGCTCGACGCGATCCAGCATTCCGGGTTCCGCCAGCGCTTCGAGCACAAGGGCCGGTTTTCGTCGATCATGGCGCGGGTGCCGTCGCTGGCGGTGACCCACCCCCGTCCCGGCCTGCTCGGCGCCGCCGCCTACGCGGTGGACGCCGCGCGGCAATCCCCAGGAGCCATTGCATGAGCCCCACGCTGTCCGACCGCATCACGCTGATCCGCTACGACGATCCGGACGAATGGATCGACGCGGCGGCGGCCGAGATCGGCACCGCGCTGCGCGAGGAGATCCAGCGGCGCGGCGGCGCGCGCCTGCTGCTGTCCGGCGGCACCACCCCGGCGCCGGTGTACCAGGCGCTGGCCGAGCTGCCGCTGGACTGGTCGAAGCTGGAAGTCGGCCTGGTCGACGAGCGCTGGCTGTCGCCGCAGGACAGCGACAGCAACGCCTACCTGGTCCGGCACAGCCTGCTGGACCGCGCCGAGGAAGCGCGCTTCGAACCGCTGGTGCGGGTCGGCAAGCCGCTGCAGGATTGCGTGCACGCCGCCAACTTGCACGCGCAGCACGCCCCCGCCGCCTGCATGGCGGTGCTGGGCATGGGCGGCGACGGCCACACCGCCTCGCTGTTCCCGGGCGCCACCGACCTGAACAAGGCCCTGGCCAACCCGCTGCCCTACGCCGCGCTCGACGCCACCGGCTGCCCCGGCGCCAACACCTGGCCGCTGCGCATCACCCTGACTCCGGCCGGCCTGGCGCCGATCGGCCAGCGCATGCTGCTGCTGCGCGGCAAGCAGAAGCTGGAGGTGCTGGAGCGCGCCCTGGCCGGCACCGATCCGCACGAATACCCGATCCGCGTGGCCTTCGATACGCCTGGCGCGCGCCTGCGCGTGCATTGGTGCGAGTGAGGCGGGGATTGGGGATTGGTGATTAGGGATTCGCAACGGCTGCGCGCTGACGCTTTTCCGCTCTTCCGATTCCCCTTGCCGATTCCCGCTCTTCCGATTCCCGATTCCCGTTTCCCGATTCCCCCCTTCATAGCCACTTCCGCCAATGAGCCTGCATCCAACCCTCCACGCGATCACCGAACGCATCCGTGAGCGCAGTGCGCCGTCGCGGCGCGCCTACCTGGCCGGCATCGATGCCGCGCTGCGCGACGGCCCGTTCCGCAGCCGCCTGAGCTGCGGCAACCTCGCCCACGGCTTCGCCGCCTGCGGCCCCACCGACAAGAGCCGGCTGGAAGGCGGGATCACCCCCAACCTGGGCATCATCACCGCCTACAACGACATGCTCTCGGCGCACCAGCCGTTCGAGCACTACCCGGAGATCATCCGCAGCACCGCGCGCGCGCTCGGCGCCACCGCGCAGGTCGCCGGCGGCGTGCCGGCGATGTGCGACGGCGTGACCCAGGGTCGGCCGGGCATGGAGCTGTCGCTGTTCTCGCGCGACGTGATCGCCCAGGCCACCGCGATCGGCCTGAGCCACGACATGTTCGACACCAGCCTGTACCTGGGCGTGTGCGACAAGATCGTGCCCGGCCTGCTGATCGGCGCGCTGGCCTTCGGCCACCTGCCGGCGGTGTTCGTGCCGGCCGGGCCGATGACCCCGGGCATCCCCAACAAGCAGAAGGCCGAGGTGCGCGAGCGCTACGCCGCCGGCCAGGCCACCCGCGAGGAACTGCTGGCCGCCGAATCGGCGTCCTACCACGCCCCCGGCACCTGCACCTTCTACGGCACCGCCAACTCCAACCAGGTGCTGCTGGAAGCGATGGGCGTGCAGTTGCCCGGCGCCTCCTTCGTCAACCCCGGCACCCCGCTGCGCGAGGCGCTGACCCAGCAGGCGACCGAGCGCGCGCTGCGCATCACCGCGCTGGGCACCGACTTCCGCCCGCTGGGCCGGTTGATCGACGAGCGCGCCATCGTCAACGCCGTGGTCGCGCTGATGGCCACCGGCGGTTCCACCAACCACACCATCCACTGGCTGGCGGTGGCGCGCGCGGCCGGCATCGTGCTGACCTGGGACGACCTGGACGCGCTGTCACAGCTGGTGCCGCTGCTGGCGCGGGTGTATCCGAACGGCGAGGCCGACGTGAACCACTTCGCCGCCGCCGGCGGCATCGGCTTCGTGTTCCGCGAACTGATGGACGCCGGGCTGATGCACGACGACCTGGCCACCATCGTGCCCGGCGGCATGCGCGCCTACGGCGACGAGCCGTGCCTGCAGGACGGCAAGCTGGCCTACGTGCCGAGCCCGGCCAAGAGCGCCGACGAGGCGGTGGTGCGCCCGGCGTCCAACCCGTTCGAGGCGCAGGGCGGCCTGCGCCTGCTGCGCGGCAACCTCGGCCGCTCGCTGATCAAGCTGTCGGCGGTGAAGCCGCAGTTCCGCACCATCGAAGCCCCGGCCGTGGTGATCGACGCGCCGCAGGCGCTGAACAAGCTGCATGCCGCCGGCGCGCTGCCGCACGACTTCGTGGTGGTGCTGCGCTACCAGGGGCCGCGGGCCAACGGCATGCCTGAACTGCATTCGCTGGCGCCGCTGCTGGGCCTGCTGCAGAACCAGGGCCGGCGCGTGGCGCTGGTCACCGACGGGCGCCTGTCCGGCGCCTCGGGCAAGTTCCCCGCGGCCATCCACGTGACCCCGGAAGCGGCGCGCGGCGGCCCGCTGGCGCGGGTGCGCGAAGGCGACATCGTGCGCCTGGACGGCGAGGCCGGCACCCTGGAAGTGCTGGTCGACGCCGCCGAGTGGGCGGCACGCCCGCTGGCGCCGAACACCGCGCCGGCCGCGCACGACCTGGGCCGCAACCTGTTCGGGCTCAACCGCCGCATGGTCGGCCCCGCCGACCAGGGCGCGCTGTCGATCTCCTGCGGCCCGCCGGCCGCCGACGGCGACCTGTGGAACTACGACGCCGAGTACGACCTGGGCCGCGATGCCGAAGCCGCCGCCGCGCCGCACGAGGCCAAGGACGCCTGACCGGCGCCGCCGCTCGCCCTCCCCTGTCCCGGCCGTGCGCGGCCGGGGCCTCGCCCCCTCGCAACCGAGACACTCATGACCATCGCCGAACACCAGACCAAGGCCGAACAACTGCTGCGCGCGGCCGGCATCCTGCCCGTCGTCACCGTCCACAGCCTGGAGGAGGCCCGCCGCGTGTCGGCCGCGCTGCTCGAAGGCGGACTGCCGGCGATCGAACTGACCCTGCGCACCCCGGTGGCGATGGAAGCGCTGGCGATGCTCAAGCGCGAACTGCCGGACATCGTGATCGGCGCCGGTACCGTGCTCACCGCCACCCAGCTGCAGCAGTCGATCGACGCCGGCGCCGACTTCATCGTCACCCCGGGCACCACCCCGACCCTGGCCGACGCGCTGGCGCAGGCGCCGCTGCCGGTGGTGCCGGGCGCGGCCACCCCGAGCGAACTGCTGGCGCTGATGGAACGCGGTTTCCGCGTGTGCAAGCTGTTCCCCGCCTCCGCCGTCGGCGGCCTGGCGATGCTCAAGGGCCTGGCCGGCCCCCTGGCCGAACTCAAGCTGTGCCCCACCGGCGGCATCGGCGAAAGCACCGCCGCCGAGTACCTGGCGCAACCCAACGTGGTCTGCATCGGCGGCTCGTGGATGGTGCCCAAGGACTGGCTGGCCGACGGCGCCTGGGACAAGGTGCGCGAGAGCTCGGCGAAGGCGGCGGCGATTGTGGCGGCGGCGCGGTAGCGCTTAGCCGGGAATGGGGATTGGGGAATGGGGAATCGTTAACAGCCAGAACCTCGGCTCTCACGACTCAAGACTCCAGAAACAAAAATCGCCGGCATGCCGGCGATTTTTGTTTGCTGTTGGGATTCCTGCCCTCCCAATTTCCTGCCTTACTGTCGGACGTGTCTACATCGTGGCTAGTGGATGGTGCATGAGAGCGCTGCGGAAGCGGAAGCAATCGCAATAACGTCGACCTAGATTTGGAAACGGGATTCGAAAAAGTAAAGTGCGCTCCCAGCGCCTTCTACAAAAATGGCAATATCAAGCCGCAACGACATAGTGGAGCTTGAACCCTTTTTTCAGAAAGCAGGTTAACCACCGACACCGCACCATCAGCTCATCCTAGCGCTTTTTTGCCGCGAACTGTTGAGCATACGCGGCCGGCGTCACGCCACCCAGGATATTCTTCGGTCGTTCCTCGATGTATTCCCGCCGTCAGGTTTCAATCTCGGTGCGGGCGTGCAGCAATGTCGAGAACCAATGCTCATTGAGACATTCGTAGTAAAAACGGCCGTTGAAGCTTTCGATTTAGGCGTTCTGATTGAGCTTGCCTGGCTGGATCAGGCGTATCTAAACACCTCGCTTGTGGACAAGCGATTTAAGGGACTGAGGCTTAGGGTCACAGGGACCGTTACTGAGTAGCCCGCCCTGTACCGGCGCTCACCTATCCTGGCCCGTGAAGGCACGGGGATACACGACCGGCCCGTGACTTTGCTGAACCCCATCCCGCAAGGACGAACTGGTCGGTTTGCGCACTGGACAGCCGGTCACGCTCGATTGCTTGAGCAACGGCATGTCTCAAGCACGCCATTGCTGAAAAATTATACACTGGTTCGGCAAGCCCACGACCACAGCCGCTAGGGTTGCGAGCGGTGGCCCATACGAATATTTGGTGCTCGGTCTTCTGATTGCACACGACGCAACAGCGCTGCACCCCCTGGCGGTTCAGCTTACGGCTTGTCTTTGCGGCGCGCTGCGCTTATACCTTGTCTCGCCCTCTGGGCAGGAGAACAAGATGGTCAAGAAAGTTCACGATATTGATAGCAGGACCGCACTGTCCGTTGCGCGCATCGTTGAAGAGATGGAGAACGGTGCAAGCGGGGAACTGATTGCGGCGAATTGCGGAAATGGTCAACTCAATGGCGATTTCTTCCGTAAATTACGCATATTCCACTCGGCCAGCAAGACAAAACCGGCCTTTACAAAAACGGCTCAAAGAACGGTCCGCCTTATTACCGACGAAATCGCTTCGGAAGTAGATACCAAACTTCCAAGGCATTCCAAACACAAGGAAGTTGAATTTAAAGACTCCTAATCACTCATACAACATAGCAGACGCCCGCGTACAGCGGGCTTTTTTTTGCGGTCACAACCGGGTTTGTGCGCACAACTGCGCAGCCATCTCAGGATGTCAGCGGCTCGCGCAAGAAAACGAATCAAAAATAGTGAAACTCGGGTCTCCATATCGGCGGGATGCAGCATATCGCCACCCCCTCAAAATTGAACCACCAACCAAACCATAAACATCCCCCATCGACACTATCACTCAGGCAGGCGAGCACTATGCGGTGCAAGCTTGACGAAACCGTCTTTCTCCAATCCAACAATTTTAGATGTGAGCGCGTACTGATTGAGATAGATCTTAACCGGACGATTCTCAACCGTTGCCCATGGGCGAGCAACACCGTAGGCGACCGCGTCCTTTTCGCCATCGGTACGAAACTCAAGTCGATCGTGCCGGTAGTGCAAGCCAATCACTTCGGCGTCATCGCTTCCGCCGCAAGCCATGATCAACTCACGCTCGGAATCACAGCTCAGGGACTTGAAGCCATCCAGGTCGAAAGGCGGCAGTTCATCAAACCATTTGACGCGCCGTTGCTCGCGACTGAGAAGCACGCGATCCGCAACTGCGTCCAATACCTGTCTCAACGCGGCAATTTCTCTGCTTTGCTGACCGGAATGCTCGCGCAGTTCACGAATCACTCGCCCCCTAAATGTCACAACGTTGAACAACACCGCGACCACAAGCACGAGAACCAAAATCTCCAAGAAATCAGCCATAGTGCCCCTCCGAAAGACCGCAGTCTAACGGCTTCATGAGCGAATATCACAGCTCTATCCGGCTATCATCGCGGTCTGTGCAGGTGGCACAGGTGCTGGATCGACTGGCAGTGAGTCGAAGCTTGCCACAGGTGATACGGACCGACAACGACAAGGAATTTTGCGGCAAGGTGGTGGTGGCATCGGTCCACGAGCGAGCCGTGCAACTGCGCCTGATCCAGCCAGGCAAGCCCAATCAGAACGCCTACATCGAAAGCTTCAACGGTCGTTTTCGCGGGGAATGTCTCAATGAGCATTGGTTCCCGACATTGCTGCACGCTCGCACGAAATTGAAACCGGGCGGAGGGACTACAACGAGGAACAACCGAAGAAGATCCTAGGTGGCCTGACGCCGGCGTCCTATGCTCAACAGCTCGTGGCAAAAACCGCTACGATGAAACCTGGACTCTAAAGAGACCCGCTACTCAAGGCTGGGGGATATCGCTGAGGTGCGTACAGCGAAGTGCCAAGCTACGGCCAGCATAAAAAGCGCCGGCATGCCGGCGCTTTTTTGCTTTTGCTGTTACGAATCCCCAATCCCGACTCCCCAATCCCAGCTTCACCGCACCTCAATCTGCACATCCGCCGGCAACGCATGGATGCGCAGTTCGCCGTGTTCCCACTGCGCCGCTTCGCCGTTGACCAGGGTGCGGCCCGGTTCGCCCGGGTACGGCCACGGCAGCACCAGGCCGCCGCTGGGCACGCGCAGGCCCTCGGGGATGTTCAGCAGCAGCCGGTTCTTCTGCCGCCGCAGCTGGTAGCTCAACGGGCCCTGCGGGGTGCGCAACTGTTCGATCGCCACGCCCTTGCCGTCGAACCAGTCGGCCGGAATGCCTGCGGCCAGCACCAGGCTGTCGTCGACGTCGCGGGCGTAGGCGAACATGTCCAGCACCGAGCGCACGAAGTCCGAGGCGACCCAGGCATGCGGCAGGTCGCCGAGGAAGAACGGCTTGCGCGGCGTGCGCGAGACCACTTCGGCCCACTGGTTCCAGGGCTGCGGCGTGCGGTCCTTGAAGAAGAACTGCGTCGCCTCCCAGGCGCGCTCGCGCCAGCCCAGGCGCACGAACGCGGACACGTTGCGCCACTCGTAGGGGGTGTAGTCCTTCCATTCGCGGGTGCCGTCGCGGCGGCCGACGAACTCGCTCCAGTAGCGCGCGAAGGTGTTGTCGAGCAGCGTCGGCGGCAGCCGGCCCTGCTCGCCGCCCGGTGCCAGCGCGATGGTGCTGGAGGTCGGGTCGAAATCGCCCAGCTCCGCCGACCCCGGCAGGAAGTCGATGTGGTGCTGCTGGGTCGCACTCTCCAGCGAGGCGTACAGGTCCTGGCGGAACTGGTCGCGCGAGGCGGCGAAGCGTGCGGCGTCGTCGATGCGGCCCAGTTCGGCGGCGATGCTCACCGCGTCCTTGTAGCCGCGCAGCGCCCAGAAGTTGTCCCAGTACGAGTGCGTCGGCTTGGCCGAGTAGCCCTCGTGGCTGATCGACGCCGGCATCATGCCGTAGAAGGCGGCATTGCGCGCGCGGTTCTCGTCGGTGCGTTCGCTGAGCCGCAGCTGCTCCATGTAGGTGTAGGCGCCGAGCACGTGCGGCCACATCTGCTCCAGGAACGCGCGGTCGCCGCTGTAGCGGTAGTAGTCGGCGACGCTGTAGATCAGTTCGCCATGGCTGTCGTTCTCCGGCACCGGGTCGCTGCCGCGATCGTCCACGCAGCACGGCACCATGCCGTTGGCGAACTGGTACGGCGCGTACCATTCGACGTACTCGCGGACCACGTCGGCGCGGCCCAGCCGCAGCAGGCCTTCTGAGATCATCGCGCCGTCGCGGATCCAACTGCGCGAGTACGAGCGCGTGCCCGGCTGCAGACGCGGCCCGATCCGCGAGATCAGCATGTGCGCCAGCGCGGTGCGCAGCGTGTCGGTGACCGCCTTGCCCTGCGCCGGCACGTGCAGTTGCACGCGGTCCAGCTTCTCGTGCCACTGCGCCGCCACCTGCTGCTGCGCGCGCGCCGCGTCGAAGCCCGGCGGCAGGCCGGGGCCGGCATTGCCGGTCTGCGGGATCACCAGCGCCACCTCGCGCACCTCGCCCGGGGCCAGGCGCCCGCGGTACAGCAGCGCGCCGGAGGCCAGCCCGTCCGGGTCCTGCGCCTGCTGCGGCAGGCCGCTGGCGTCGGTGCCGAGCCGTTCGATGTCGATGCCGGCGTCGAACGCGCTGGCGTAGGCGGCGTCGGGCTTCTGCACCGCGAACACCCGCGGCTGGCCGTTGACCTGCACCTGCGCGCCGGCGAAGGCCAGCGAGCGGATCGGGCTGACCCCGCCGACCGTGTTGAGGAACTGGCTGGGCGGATTGACCTGGAACGGGCGCACCGCCAGCGCCAGGGTGTAGTCGTGCGGCTGCTTGCTCGGGTTGCTGAGCCGGTAGCGCGCCACCAGTTGCGCCTGCTCCGGCTCGCCCTGCACGAAGGCGGTCACGCGCAGCGCGGCGTTGTCGTGGCTCCAGTCCACGCTGGGAATCGGCAGGTAGTCGTCCTGCAGGCTCTGCGCGGTCTTGACGTCGGCCCAGCTCAGGCGCTTGCCGTCCAGCAGCAGGAACGGTTCGATGCTGAAGCCGCCCTTGCCCACCTCGATCGCGCCGTCCTCGCCGACCAACCCTTGTTCGCGGCCGCCGTCCAGGCCGACGATGGTCCAGTACGGCTGCTCGCCGCTGAAGCCGCGCGGGAACCAGCCGCGGGTGGACTGCGCCGCCACCGACTTGATGAAATCGTTCTGGGTCGCGGCGAAGGCCAGTGGCTGCAGCGCGATGTCGGCGATGCCGTAGCGGAAACTGGGGCCGTCCTGCAGGTCGAAGCGCACATAACGCGCCTCGGTCTCCGGCAGCGCCAGCCAGTCGGTGCCGCCATTGCCGGCGGTCACGGTGCGCAACTCGCGCCAGCTGCGCCCGTCGGCCGAGCCCTGCACGGTGTAGCGCGAGGCGTACACGCCCGGCGCCCACTGCACCTTGGCGCCGCCGAACTCGCGGACCTTGCCCAGGTCCAGCATCACCGTCTGGGTCTTGGCGTTGCCGCTGTACCAGACCGTGTCCGGCTTGCCGTCGGCGATGCGCTGCTCCAGCGCCGGGGCGGTATCGGTGCTGACCTTGACCGTCAGCGGCGAGGTGTCCTGCGGCGGCAACGGGGTCAGGGTCAGCTGGTCGAAGCACACCGTGCCGGCGCCGCCGACCTGGTTGTAGATGGTGAACTCGATCTGCGCGCTGCGGGTCAGCTCCTTCTCCGGGCTCGGCCCCCAGGCCTTGTCGATCTGCCGCTTCTTGAAGGTGACCGTGCTCCATTGCGTGGGGAACGCGTAGCGCGGCCGGTTGACCCACCACACGTTGTCGCCGCTGGCGTCGACCAGCTTGAACTGCAGGTCGTTGCTCGGCGAATCGCCGCGCAACTGGAACGAGAATTGATAGTTGTCCGGGTAGTCGATCGGCACGCTGCGGCGGATGCCGGCATAGCCGGACACGCCGTTGAAGTCGTAGTCCAGGCACAGCGCCTTGGCGCGGCCGCCGCTGGGCGCCTGCACCAGCCGGGTCGAGGCGGTGACCTGGTTGGAGACGACGATCTGCCACTTGTCCAGATCGTTGAAGCTGTCCAGCGTCACCGTGGAGGTCGGCGGCGCGGCGACGGCATGGGCGGCCGCCAGTCCCAGCATCGCCAGCATCGCGCGTGCGCACCTCGTCGCCATCCCGTCCCTCATCGCGTTCCCCGTTGTTCGTTTCGTTGCGTGTCTGCGTCTGTTGGAGGGCGTCGGCCCTGGCGGCCCGGCTGGTGGTGCGGCCTGCGGTCGCGGCTGAAGCCGCTCCTACAGGCCCGGCCCGGCCGTCCATGATCGGGCGTTCGGCGCAACGCGCGCCAGTGGCGCTCGAGGTTCCGCTTCGCTGCCGCCATCCGTGGCGAACCTATCCCACACCAGAACGTCCGGCCCGGCCATCCATGGCCGGGCGTTCGGCAACGCGCGAGCCGGTGGCGCGCAAGCGCGTTCCCTCACCCCTTCACGCTGCCGAGCAGCAGGCCCTGGATGTAGTAGCGCTGCAGGGCCAGGAACAGGGCCAGCACCGGAACCACCGTGACCACCGCGCCGGCCATCATCATCTCCACGTCCATGATGTGCTCGCGCGACAGCGCCGCCAGGGCCACCGGCAAGGTGTAGTGCTCCTGGTCGGTCAGCACGATCAGCGGCCACATGAAGTCGTTCCACGCGGCCATGAAGGTGAAGATGGTCAGCGTGACCAGCACCGGCTTGAGCATCGGCAGCACGATCTGGAAGAAGATCCGCAACTCGCCGGCGCCGTCGATGCGGGCGGCCTCCAGCAGCTCGTCCGGGATCGAACGCGCGTACTGGCGCACCAGGAAGATGCCGAACACCGTCGCCAGCGCCGGCACGATCACGCCGCCGAAGTTGTTGACCAGGTGCAGCTGCTTCATCAGCAGGAACAGCGGCAGCATCGCCACCTGCGCCGGGATCACCAGCGCCGCCAGCAGGATCTGGAAGATCCGTTCCTTGCCGACGAAGCGCAGCTTGGCGAAGGCATAGCCGGCCATGGTGTTGATCAGCAGCGAGCCGAAGGTGATCGCGCAGGACACCAGCAGGCTGTTGGCGAAGTTGCGCGCCATGCCGGTGCGCGAGAACAGCTCGCCGTAGTTGGCCAGGGTGGCGCCGGTGGGCAGCATCGGCGGCGGGAAGCGGCTGGCCTGCCCCGCCGGCATGAACGACACCGACACCATCCACAACAGCGGCGCCAGGCTGATCACGGCGAGCAGCAGCAGCCCGCCGTTGACCAGCAGCGTGTTCCAGCGCGAGGCGCCGATCTCCCGGCTCATACCAGGTCCCTCTTGCGGCCGAAGCGCAGCATCACCGTCGTCACTCCCAGGATGATCAGGAACAGCAGGAACGCCACCGCCGAGGCGCGGCCGAGGTTCCACCACTTGAAGCCTTCCTCGAACATGTAGTACAGCACGCTGACCGTGCTCTGCAGCGGATCGCCGCGGGTCATCACGTAGGGTTCGGCGAACAGCTGGAAGTAGCCGGACACGGTGATCACCCCGACCACCAGCAGCACCGGCCCGAGCATCGGCAGGGTGATGTGCAGGAACTGCCGCCACTTCGAGGCGCCGTCGATGCGCGCGGCCTCGTACAGGTCCTGCGGGATCGCCTGCAGCCCGGCGAGGAAGATCACCATGTTGTAGCCGAAGTTCTTCCACACCGCGAACAGCATGATCGTCGGCATCGCCCAGTGCGGATCGCCGAGCCAGTCGATCGGGCCGATGCCCAGGTGCGCCAGGCCGTAGTTGACCAGGCCGTAGCTGGTGTGGAACAGGTAGCGCCAGATCACCGCCACCGCCACCAGCGTGGTCACCACCGGCGCGAACAGCGCGGTGCGGAACAGCGCCTTGAAGCGCGCCACCGGCGCGTTCAGCAGCAGCGCCGCGCCCAGCGAGGCGCCGATGGACAGCGGCACGCCGACGATCACGAAGTACGTGGTGTTCCACAGCGACTTCCAGAACATCGGCGTCTGCAGCAACTCGATGTAGTTGCCGAAGCCGACGAAGCGCAGGTTGTGGCGGTCGGCCAGCGAGTACAGGTCGAAGTCGGTGACGCTCAGCGCCAGCGCCGACAGCACCGGCAGGCCGAAGAACACGCCGATCACGATCAGCGCCGGGCCGGCGAACAGCCAGCCGATCAGGGAACCGCGCTTCATGGGGCCGCTCCCGCGGCCGGCGCCGCCGTGCCTTCGCGGTGCTGCTGGTGGATCCAGCGGCGTTTCTCCAGGATCTCGTCGACCCGCTTGTCCAGTTCCCGCATCGCCTTCTCCTGGGGTTCGCCGCCGCGCACCACCCGCTCGGTGGCCAGCCGCATCTCTTGCACGATGCGCTCCCACTCCAGGACCTTCGGTGCCGGCTTGACCCGCTCCAACTGGTCGCGGAACGCATGCGCCAGCGGATCGTCGGCCAGCGACGGATACGCCCAGGTGCTGCGCCGCGGCGGCATGTCGCCGATCAGCGCGTGGAAGCGCGCCTGGATCTGCGGCCGCGACAGGAACTCGATCAGCTTCCACGCCGCGTCCTTGTGCTCGGACTTGCGGAAGATCACCAGGCTGGTGCCGCCGGCGATACCCGCGCCGGGGCCGTCCGGGCCCGGCAACGGCATGGTGCCCCACTGGTCCTTGAGCGCCGCCGGCTGCACCTTGCGGAACTCGCGGATGTTCCACGGGCCGGAGATGTAGAAGGCGTAGAAGCCGTTGAAGAACTCGTCCCAGACGTTGGAGATCTGCGTCTCGGACATCTTCGGCGCCCAGCCCTGCTCGAACATGTTGGCGTAGAACGCCAGCGCCTTGCGGAAGCCGGGGCTTTCGAAGTTGCCGTAGTTGTTGTGGTCGCGCAACAGCGGATCGGGCAATTGCAGTCCCAGCGACAGCTGCTGCTCGAACTCGTTGAGCGGCATCAGGATCGCGTAGCGCTTCGGCCCCACGTGCTTCTTCACCGCCGCCATCGCCTGTTCCCATTCGGCCCAGGTCTGCGGCAGCTTGGTCACCCCGGCCTCGCGCAGCATGTCCTTGCGGTAGAACAGCAGGCGCGTGTCCACGTACCAGGGGATGCCGTAGAGCTGGCCGTCGATGACGCTGGTGTCCCAGATCCCGGGGAAGTAGTCCTTCGGATCCACCACCTTGGAGCGGTCGACGTACGACTGCAGCGGCTGCAGCGTGCCCAGTTCGGCGAACTCGGGAATCCAGGTGTTGCCCAGCTGGCACACGTCCGGCAACCCGTCGGCGGCGAAGGCGGTGAGCAGCTTCTCGTGGGCGGCGGTCCAGGGGATGTTCTGGATGTCCACGTGGATGCCGGGGTTCTCCTTCTCGAACTGCGGGATCAGCTCGGCCACCACCTCGGCCTCGCGGCCCATCGCCCAGAACCGCACCACCTCGCCCTGCGGCGCGCGCGCGCATCCGCACACGGCCACGACCAACAGGCCCAACGACAACCAACGACCGATCATGCGTGTGCTCATTCGGGCTTCTGCGGCTGGCGCTGGTCGGGATTCTGTTGCGCCTGCGCAGCGGCGGCACGCGATTCGGCGATGCCGATCGCCCGCGCCGCAGCGGCCTGCTCGTCCTTCTTCGGCACCGGCTGCGCCTCGCCTTCCGGGGTGAGCCAGCCGCCGGTGAAGCCGGCGCGCTCCAGTCCGGTGCGAATGTACTTGTTCTTCTTCATCACGTTCCAGACGAACTCGTTGCGGTAGTTGGCGATCATGGCCAGGATCGGCCCCTGGTCGATGCCGATGTAATCGCTGGACACCCAGCCGCGGCCGGGCACCACGCGTCCGGTCTTCAGCGGAATATCGTAGTTGAAGCTGGGGTTGAACGAATCCAGGAAACCGTAGCTGGAGTAGATGAAATCGCCGTAGCGCTTGTGCATCTCCTCGGTGGCCGGAATCACCACCTCCGGCGCGAACACTAGCGAGGCTACCGCTGCGGTCGGCGCGATGGTGCCGTCGTCGAAGTTCTCGCGCAGGCCGGCGCCGCGCGAGGAATAGTGACGGAACTGGCGCTGTTCGCCACGGTATTCCTGCTCGGTGTTCTGCGGACCGTCACTGGCGGTCAGGCCCCACACATTCTCGCCGTAGTCCTTCCACTTCATCGGATTGGCGATGGCGTACTCACGCTGCGCCAGCGCCGCGCGCCGGCTGTTGAGGAAGTAGTCGATGCCGCGCTCGCGCATGTACTGGTCCTGGATATCGCGGAAGTCGATCCAGACATGGCTGTACTGGTGCGCGAACATCGGCCCGAACGACAAGTATTCCTGGCCGTAGTACACGCCCCAGTCGTTGTTGTAGGTGCGGGTCCATACCGTCCACGCGTCCGGGCTCACCGCATGGGTCGGCGAGCCCAACGCCAGCACGTACAGCATCATCGCTTCGTTGTAGCCCATCCAGTCGTGGCTGATGAACCCGCTCTCGGGGAACCAGCCCATCGAGATCAACGGATCGCGCACCTGCAGCCAGGTCCAGTCCACGCGCTTGTACAGCGTGTCGGCGATCTCGCGAATCTCCTTCTCGCGCGGGTCGTCTCCGTCGTAGTACGACTGCGCGAACAGCACGCCCATCATCAGCAGCGCGGTATCCACGCTCGACAGCTCCACCCAGCTATCGTAACGGCGGCCGTTCTGCATATCGAGAAAGTGGTAATAGAAGCCCTTGTAGCCGGCCTTGCCGGTGCGCTGCGGGCCAACCGGCACATCGCGGAAGAACTTCAGCGTGGTCAAGGTGCGATCCACCGCCTGGGTGCGGCTGATCCAGCCGTTTTCAATGCCGATGGGATACGCCGTCAGCGAGAACCCCACCGAGGCGATGCTGGCGAACGGACGCGACGGGAAACGGTCGGGGGTCAGGCCATTGGTTTCGTTGGTGGTGTCCCAGAAGAACTGGAAGGTGCGCCGCTCAATGTCGCCGAACAGCTGCGGCAGCTCGGGCTTCAACGGTTTCGGCGGCAGTTCGGCCTCGACCAGGATCACCTTGACCGGCTTCTTCTCCACCGCCTTCGGCTCCTCGGTCTTCTTGCAGGCCGTCAGCAGCACCCCTGCTGCCATCAACATCAACGAAAACCTGATGAAACTGCACTGCTTCTTCATCGTGCCCCCCGTGAAATCGTTTACACGCACGCAAAAAATAACCCGCTTTTCCATCGCCGCGGCCCCCGTGGCACGGGAGCCGCGGCGACCCAACTTACCAGTTCAAACCGAATGACAGCTTGAACGTCCGCATCGGCGAAGCGAGCACGCCGTTCGGCGTGCCGAACGCCGTGTTCAGATCGGCGTAGGTGCCGGTATCGGTGTTGTAGTCCGCGTAATTGGTCCAGTTGAACAGGTTGATGACATCGGCGCGCACGTTGAACTTGATGCCCGACCCGGTATCCCATTCCTTGTTCGCCGCCAGGCTGAATTCCTTGTAGCCCAGCGTGGCGTCCGGCTTGTACTGGATGATATAGCACTGGTCGTTGCCCGCCAGGCAGTTGGTGCCGTAGCGCGGGGTCTGGCTGGCCAGCGACAGCTTGGCCGACAGGGTGATGGCGTACGGCAGATCGTAGATGCCGGTGACCACCAGGCGGTTCTTCGGGATGCCGCCGGCCTCGCGCCAGCCGTAGCCGGCCATCGACGGCTGGTCCAGCGCGTAGTGCTCGCCGTACTGGCGGTTTTCCTTCGCGTCGGAGAAGGTGTAGGCCACGGTCAGGCCCCAGCCGGACTCCTTGTCGTAGGGTTTGTCCAGCTTCAGCGCCAACTGGTTGTTGCGCGTCTTCAGCCCATTGGTGCCGAGCACGATCGCGCTGTAGCCGTTGGGCGAGTCGGTGGGCACGCCGGAGGTGGTGCCGGGCAGGAAGAACGAGCCGTCGGCACGGCGGTTGCCGCGCAGGAACACGAAGCCGTCCTCGCTGACGATGCGGCTCAGGGTCACGTCCGTGTACCAGTCGTTGCCCCAGAAATGCACCATGTTGCGCATGCCCAGGCTGAACTGGTCGGAGTACGGCACCTTGATGTTGTTGTCGATCAGGTAGACCTCGCGGCCGCCGCCGGCGCCGCCGGTGTTGGAGGCCGCCAGCCCGTCCAGGCCGGCCTGGGTCGCATAGCTCGGATTCCATGCCACGCACGGCTGGCCCAGGCACGGCGTGTTGGCGCTGCTGAAGTAGTAGCTGTAGGAGCGGAAGTTGTTGTTGAGCTGCTCCAGCGCCAGGTAGTCGAACAGGTTGCGGTCGTAGGCGCGGCCGGCGCCGCCGTAGATCACGTGGGCCTGGTCGCCGAACAGGTCGTAGGAGAAGCCCAGCCGCGGCTGCCAGGCGTCCTTGAACGCCTTGCGGTTGTTGCCGGTGCTGATGTAGTTGGCGATGTCGTAGTTGGCGTTGTCCAGGTTGCGCCAGTTCAGCAGCGCGCTGGCGACGTCGGCGGGGGTGACGAAGTCCAGGAACGACGGGGTCTTTTCGTAGTCGTAGCGCACGCCCAGGTTCAGGGTCAGGTGCTCGTTGACCTCCCAGTCGTCCTGCAGGTAGATGCCGTACTGCTTGTTCTGCGACTGCACCGAACCGCCGTCGCCGGTGTCGCCGAAGCGCACCCGGTACGGCGTGCCGACATCGCTGAGGATGTTGTAGTAGTACTGCGGATTGGCCGGATTGATCTGGGTCGAGTCGAGCTGGATGTCCTTGTACTTCAGGCCCATCTTGATCGTGTGGCTGCCGTGCCAGTCGAGGCTGTTGAGGGTCAGGTCGTCCTGCAGCGTCCAGCCCTTCTGGCCCTTGTTCTGGAAGCTGCTGCCGGCGCCGGCGCTGAGGATGGTGGTCTCGTTGCCGGCCTGCGGCACGTAGGACAGCACATAGCCGCTGCCGTCAGTGAGCGGGGTCTGGGTCCAGAACGCGCTCTCGTAGCTCAGGTTCAGGTCGTTGAGGAAGGCCTCGCCGCTGTACTGCCAGCGCAGGTTGGCGCGCTTTTCCTTCTGCCCGTTGCTGCTGCCGTGCTGGTAGGTGGTGGTATCGCCGATGTCCGACAGCTCGTCTTCCTTGCGGTACTTGCCGGTCAGCTCGAACAGGTTGTTGTCGCCCAGCGTCCAGTCGATCTTGCCGAAGTACAGGTCTTCCTTGAACGGCGTGCTGTAGGTGGCGACCAGCGGCTGCAGCTGCGCCGGCAACTGGTCGACGCGGTCGGCGTAGATGCCGCCGGGGATCACCGTGTTGGGCGTGGTGTATTCCTTGGCCTCGTAGGCCACGAAGAAATGCGCGCGGTCCTTGAGGATCGGGCCGCTGAAAGTGGCGCCGTACTGGGTCTCGGAGAAATCGTCGCGCTGGCCGGCCTTGCGCTCCAGCGGACTCTCGGCGCGCCAGTCGTCGTTGGTCGTATCCCAGAAGAAGCTGCCGTGGAAATCGTTGGTGCCGGACTTGGTCGAGGCGACGATCGCCGCGCTGCTGACCTGGTCGAACTCGGCCTTGTAGTTGGAGGTGATGACCTTGTACTCGCCGATCGCCGACTGCGGGAACGGGTTGCCGCGACTGGAATCCTGGCCGCTGACGCCGCCGGTCAGCACGTAGTTCTTCTGGCTGATGCCGTCGATGTAGACGTTGGTGCCGTTGGCCGAGGTCGCGCCGGAGCGCACCGTGGTGTTGCCCTTGGCGTCGCGCTGGAACTGCACGCTCGGCACGCTGTCGGCCAGCTCCAGGAAGTTGCGCGTGGCCTGCGGCAGCTTCTCGATCTGCGCGTTGGAAATGTAGGTGGCGTTCTCCGAGGTGCGGGTCTCCACCAGCACCGGCGGCGCCTGCACCTGCACTGCGTCGAGCGTGGTCGCGCCCTGCCCGTTGGCGGTGGCCGCTTCGCCGCCCACGCCCAGGTCCAGGGTGGCGGTCTGGCCGACCTGCACGGTGACGTTCTGCGAGGTGGTCTTGCCGTCGGCGGTGACGTCGATGCGGTAGGACCCCGGCGGCAGGCCGCCGACCGAATAGATGCCGTTGCTGGCCTGCACGCTGCGGCTCAGACCGGTGGCCAGATTGGTGGCGGTGACCTGCGCGGACGCGGCCGGCGCCGAATCGACCTTGACCTGTCCGCGAATGGTGGCGCCGGTGCTTTGCGCGAATGCCGGCGCGGCGCCCAGCAACAGGCAGCTGGCGAGGGCGCAGCTCAACAGCTTGCGCGTGGGCCGGGCGGAGTGCGGGGTGTGGTGCATGTGGGGTTTTCCCTCCAGGAAGACGTGATGCTCGTTATGGGTGGTGCGTGGTGCTTCGATGAAACGAAGTGGAACAAGCGATGCGGCGCGAAACACGCGTCGCATCAGGAACGGGCCGTGCTGGAATCGCGCACGACCAACGTAGGAACCAGGGTCTGCCGCCGCCCGTCGTCCGCGTCGGGCCGATCGATCAGTTGCAGTAGACGATGCATCGCCTGCTCACCAAGCCCGGCGATGCTGACGCGCATGGTGGTGAGAGACGGGTGAACGAAACGCGCCAGCGGAATGTCGTCGAAACCAGCCAACGCGATGTCGTTGGGCACGCGCACACCGTGCTGGGTGAAGGCGTAGAGACAGCCGAGCGCGGTCATGTCGTTGGCGGCGAACACCGCATCGGGCAGCGTGCCCGCCTGCAGCATCGCCTGTCCGGCGCGATACCCGGAGGCTTCGTCGAAGTCGCCCGGGAACTC
Source organism: Xanthomonas sp. NCPPB 901 (assembly GCF_056725085.1). Taxonomy (NCBI): domain Bacteria; kingdom Pseudomonadati; phylum Pseudomonadota; class Gammaproteobacteria; order Lysobacterales; family Lysobacteraceae; genus Xanthomonas; species Xanthomonas sp. NCPPB 901. The sequence goes on from NZ_CM161511.1 coordinate 2,944,779, forward strand.
CTGGCCGTGCGCTTCGCCGGGATGGCGCGCAATGGCGTCGCGGAAACCACGCAGGCGTTCGCGCGCGTCGAAATTCAGTTCCGGGCCACCGATGAAGGCGATGCGGCGATGTCCCATCGCCAGCAGGTGTTCGGTCATCGCCACTGCGCCGGCATGGTCGTCGATGCTCAGCACCGGGTACTCGGTGCCCGGCAGGTGGGTGTTGATCAACACCGTCGGCAGCGCCTGCGGCAGGTTGTCGGTGAGAAAACCCGGGCGCTCGGCATACGGCGACAGCACCAGCAGGCCGTCGACGCGCCCGCGCATCGCCCGCAGCGCCCGCCCCTGCTCTTCCGGGTCGCCGTGGTAGCTGGACACCAGCAGGTGCTGGCGGCGCGCGCGGGCGGCGCCGTCGATGCCGCGGATCAGTTCGGAGAAGAACTCGCCGTACAGGTCGGGCAGCACCACCCCCAGGGTCTGGGTGCGGCGGCTGCTGAGGCTGCGCGCCGCCGCATGCGGGCTGTAGCGCAGGCGCTCGGCCACTTCCAGCACCAGGGTCCGCACCGGCGCGGCCACGTTCTCATGGCCATTGAGCGCACGCGACACGGTGGCCACCGAGACCCGGGCTTCGCGTGCAACGTCTTTGATGGTAACCGCGCTCTTCGCCATCGTGCCGCCCTCCACGGCAGAGACCTTGAGAAACTGGCGCGGACTGTAATCGTTTTCAGCGCGAGGCAGAAGCCCTTTGTTGCCTACCTAATAAAAGTCTTGTTTTTCAGTTGCTTGAATAATGCAAAACCGGTCGGAATCGTGCCGCAACGCAACATAATCCAGGTGCCGATTCCGATTTTCCGCGGGGTGTGCCCCTCTTTTCGAAGCAGGCGCCCCCATCCGCCGCCGGGCGTCAGCCGGCCGCGCCCGGCACCTCGGCGCGGATCGACAGCGCATGGATGTCGGTCTGCATCATCTCGCCCAGCGCCGCGTAGACGGCGCGGTGCCGGGCCAGCGGCGCCATCCCGGCGAAGGCCGTACTGACGACCCGGACATTGAAATGCCCGCGGCCATCGCGCGCGCCGGCGTGGCCGGCATGGCGGTGGCTGTCGTCCTCCACCTCCAGCGCCTGCGGCGCGAACGCCGCCTCCAGCGCGGCGCGGATCCGCGCCACCCGCTCGGCGCCGACCTGGCTCATGGCAGCACCTTGCGGAACGGCCGCACCTCGACCCGGGCGTAGACACCGGCGTCCACATAGGGATCGGCCTCGGCCCAGGCCCGCGCCTCGGCCAGCGAGTCGAACGCGGCCACCACCAGGCTGCCGCTGAAGCCGGCCGGGCCCGGATCCTCGGCGTCGATCGCCGGGCACGGCCCGGCCAGCAACAGCCGTCCGGCCTCCTGCAGCTGGGTCAGCCGCTGCAGATGCGCCGGCCGCGCCGCCGCCCGCCGCGGCAGCGCATCGTCCACGTCGTACCCCTCGATCACGTACCACATCATCGGCCTGCCTTCGTTCCTGTAACCGTCCGTGCGCATTGTAGGACCTGCCCCGGCGCGGCGGCGCTGGACATCGACCCCGCCGGCGCATTACCCTTGGTCCCATTGCACGCGGCCGGATGCAGCGGCCCGTCGGTGATCGGCGACCCCAAGCCCCTTCCGACGACCGATTCGCTGCCTGACACCGCCCGCGCAGACGTCCTCCTCTGCAGTTCCCGCCGCCGCGACACGCGTGGCGTGCGTCGTGTGTCTTGTTGAAGTACCGAGCGCGTTGCGGGGACGACGCGCCATTGAACCGCAGCACTGCCGGCAAGGAGCCGCGCCGGGTCGCGCCTGCCCGGCCCTTCGCTACCGCAACACCGATGTCCAACCGATGACCTCCGAACTCGCGCTCGACGCGAACCCGCCAACCCAGACGACCCCGCCACAGCAGCAGGAAATGCCGCTGGCGGTGGTGCATGGGCAGCCGGTCCTGCAGATCCCGCAGGATCTGTACATCCCGCCGGATGCGCTGGAAGTCATCCTGGACGCGTTCGAAGGCCCGCTGGACCTGCTGCTGTACCTGATCCGCCGGCAGAACCTGGACATCCTGGACATCCCCGTCGCCGAGATCACCCGGCAGTACGTGGACTACATCAACGTGATGCAGGAGCTGCGCTTCGAACTGGCGGCCGAATACCTGGTGATGGCCGCGATCCTGGCCGAGATCAAGTCGCGGATGCTGCTGCCGCGGCCGCCGGCCGAAGACGGCGAGGAAGTGGACCCGCGCGCCGAACTGGTCCGCCGCTTGCAGGAGTACGAACGCTTCAAGCAGGCGGCCGAGGACATCGACGCGCTGCCGCGGCAGGACCGCGACACCACCCCGGCGCACGCCCACGTGCCGGACCGCGCCGCGGTCAAGCTGCCGCCGCCGGTGGAGCTGAAGGAAATGCTGCTGGCGCTGTACGACGTGCTCAAGCGCGCCGAACTGTTCAGCGGCCACGCGATCAAGCGCGAGGCGCTGAGCGTGCGCCAGCGCATGGGCGATGTGCTGGGCCGTCTGGACGACGGCAAGTTCCACCGTTTCGAATCGCTGTTCAGTGCCGAGGAAGGCAAGCTCGGCGTGCTGGTGACCTTCCTGGCCCTGCTGGAACTGGCCAAGGAGCAGTTGCTGGACATCGTCCAGGAGCCGCTGGCGCACGTCCCCGCCGAGGCCGCCGAACGGCCGCCGCTGCCGCCGATCTACGTCAAGTCGCTGGCGCTGGGCAACACCAACGCGCCGCTGCAGTTCAACAGCGAGTTCGACGACAGCGACGCCGCCGACGCCACCACCTGAGCCCACCGAGACCCCGCCCCCGCATGGATCAAGCGCTGATCAACCGCATCGTCGAGGCCGCCCTGCTCGCCGCCAACCAGCCGTTGCCGCTGGCGCAGTTGCACGGCCTGTTCCCCGAGGAGGAACCCGCGCCGCCGGGCAGCATCGAGCGCGCGCTGGAACTGCTGCGCGAGGCCTGCGAGGGCCGCGGCGTGGAACTGGTCGAAGTGGCCTCCGGGTTCCGCTACCAGGTGCGCAGCGACGTGCACGCCTGGGTGGCGCGGCTGTGGACCGAGCGCAAGACCCGCTACACCCGCGCCACCCTGGAGACCCTGGCGCTGATCGCCTACCGGCAGCCGATCACCCGCGGCGAGATCGAGCAGGTGCGCGGCGTGGCGGTCAGCAGCAACATCATCCAGGCGCTGGAAGAGCGCGAATGGATCCGCGTGGTCGGGCACCGCGACGTGCCGGGCAAGCCGGCGCTGTTCGGCACCACCAAGACCTTCCTGGACTACTTCGGGCTCAAGCGCCTGGACGAACTGCCGCCGCTGTCCGAACTCAAGGACATCGGCGAACTGGAACCGCAGCTGCCGCTGGACCGCGACGCGCTGCCGGTCGGCGACATGGCCCAGGCCGACGCCGCGCCGGGCGGCGACGCCGGCCAGGACGGCCAGAGCGACACCCCGGCGCAGGCCGCGACCGCCAGCGACTCCGCCGCGCCTGCCGCGACGGCGCAGGCAGCCGAGGCCGAGGCCGAGGCCGCAGACGCTACAGACACAGACACCAGCAACACCGCAGTACCGCACACCCCCGCGACCGACGACGCCGACGCGCCGACGGCCACGGATTCCACGACCGCCCCGACGGGCGAACCCGAAGCCGCGCCGGGAGAGCGCGCGGCGGATGCGAACGAAGCCGAAGACAACGCCGTCGCGACGACGACCGTGGCTGTTGACGATGCCGATTCCGAACCACAGGCCGACGCGCAACGCGCCGGCCGGAGCCAAGTAAATGAGTGACACCTCCCGCAAGCTGTCGTTGAACAAGCTCTCGCTCAAGCGCGACGCCGCTGCCGCCGAGCAGCCGAAACTGGAAGAACGCCTGCACAAGGTCCTGGCCCAGGCCGGGCTGGGCTCGCGCCGGGCGCTGGAACAGCGCATCGCCGACGGCCTGGTCAAGGTCAACGGCGAGGTCGCGCAGACCGGCATGTCGATCCGCAGCGGCGACAAGATCGAGCTGGACGGCCGCAGCTTCGTCGCCAGCGCGCTGACCGAACCCTCGCGCGTGCTGATCTACAACAAGCCCGAAGGCGAAGTGACCACGCGCGAAGATCCCGAAGGCCGCCCGACCATCTTCGAGGCGCTGCCGGCGCTGAAGGGCGCGCGCTGGATCGCGATCGGCCGCCTGGACATCAACACCACCGGCCTGCTGCTGCTCACCACCGACGGCGAGCTGGCCAACGCGATGATGCACCCCTCCTACGAGATCGAGCGCGAGTACGTGGTGCGCGTGCGCGCCCCGGAAGGCGAAGAGACCGTGCCGGACAGCATGATCGAGCGGCTCTCGCGCGGCGTGCTGCTGGAGGACGGCGGCGCCAAGTTCGACGAGATCGAGCGCATCGGCGGCACCGACTCGCACGACTGGTTCCGGGTGGTGGTCAAGGAAGGCCGCAACCGCGAAGTGCGACGCCTGTGGGAATCGCAGGGCTGCCAGGTCAGCCGGCTCAAGCGCACCCGCTACGGCAAGATCGCGCTGCCGCGCGAACTGCTGCGCGGGCACTCGATGGAGCTGGCGCAGGACAAGGTCGAGGCGCTGCGCGCCGAGCTGAAGCTGGAGGAAGGCACCCCGTCGGCGCTGACCCTGCAGCCGGTGATCGGCCAGCGCAAGGCGGCCAAGGCCACCGTGCAGGTCGGCCGCGGCGGCAACGCCTACGTCAACGGCCACAACACCGCCGACGAAGGCCGCGAGCTGCGCCGCTTCGACACCTTCCGCGAGGACCGCGGCCGCGGCCGCGGCGGCAAGAAGCCGCACGGCGGGCTGACGGTGAGCGGCGAGATGGCCGCCAAGCAGGCGCAGAAGCCGTTCAAGCAGCGCACGCCGAAGGGCCCCAAGCCGCTGCCGGACGGCAACCCGGCCGCGTTCCGCACCTGGTACGTGCCGGAGGGCGTCAGCACCGGCCCGACCGGCCACCGCAACGCCGGCCCCGGCGGTCGCGGCGGTCAAGGCCAGGGCCAGGGCCAGGGGCGTCCCTACGCCAAGCCGCGCCCGGCCGGTGCCGGCGCCGGTGCGGGCGCTGGTGGCCAGGCACGCGGCCAGGGCCAGCAGCGCAAGGCGCATCCCTACGGGCACCCGGCCAACGCGCCGAGCTTCCCCTCCGACCACGCCAACCCCGGCTTCAACCCCTACGGCGCCGCGCCGCGCGCGGCGCGCCCGGCCGGCGGCCAGAAGCGCGGCCCGGGTCCGGGCGGACGTCCCGGCGGCGGCAACCGCCCGGCCGGCGGGCGTCCGGGCGGCGGTGGCCGTCCCGGTGGCGGCGGCAACCGCGGTCCGCGCGGCGGCTGAGTCGCGGCGCCGGCGCAGCGCGCGCCGGCCCTCGCCCCGAGCGGTTCCAAGGGCGCCTGCGCAAGCGGCGCCCTTTTTGCTGCGCCGGCGGCAGCAGCGTGCGGCGCCCCGCTCCTCGCCGCCGTCGGCATCCGCGCCATCGCGCGTTGGCCGATGGGTCAACGGGTGGCCGCGGGGCGTCCCCACATGTGCGCCTTGACCACACGACGCACACACCGGATATGCTTGCGGCGCTTTGCCGCCGGCACCTCGGCGGCATCCCGACCCAGGAACCCCGATGACACGGAAGATGAAGATCGCCCTGCCGCTGCTGATCGCCGGCGTGCTCAGCCTTGGCGCCTGCCGGAAGGCCCAGGAAGAAATCGCCGCAGCGCAGAACCCCTACCCCGCCAGTTCGCCGCTGCACGCACCGTTCGATCGCATGCTGCGCAAGCTGGCCAGCGATCCGCGCTACGTGGCGCTGCTCAAGCAGAGCGGCCCGCAGGCGCAGCAGGTCGGTTTCAAGTTGGCGCAGAGCGGCATCGCGCGGCTGGATCGCGACACGCTGGAACAGCGCCTGGAGATCCTGTCCCAGGTCAGCGAAAAGGTCGACGTGCCGCAGTGCGCACTGCTGGCCCGCGGCGGCAATCCGAACGATGCGCAGGCGCTGGGCGCAGCGATGTTCGGCGGCCTGGAAAAACTGCCGCAGGCGCAGATCGACCGCTGGTTCGATATCTCGCTGAAAGCCACCGAGGCCGCGTTGGGCAACACCCAGCCGCAGGTGGTGTCGCAGCAAAGGATCCAGGAGGCGATGGGCAGCCTGGTCAGGTCCCTGCCTGCCGATCAGCAACAACGCCTGTTGCACGTCCTGCCGCAGATCACCAAGGCCAGCGACGCCGATGCCTGCTGGGTGGCGCGCACCCTGTATCGCCAGGCGCTGGCGGCGCCGGAACCGCTGCGCGGCGAGCTGGCCTGGGTGTTCGCGCAGCAGTAAGCGCAGAGCACGCGAAGCGCGTCCTCGCGCAGGACGCGCTTCGCCGGGTCGCATTGCGATCCAGCGTGCGGCCGGCGCGCGGTCGATCGCCTCGAGAAACCGGTGACCCAAAACAGAATCCAGGCGCACTGCGCCTGGATTCGATCCGTTCGCTTTGTATCCGCCCTGGCTGCGGCACCACCGCAGCCAGGGCGCGGCGCCTTACCTGCGGCGCTCGATCACGAAGTTGCCGACGTTGACGCCAAGATCGACGCCTTCGCCGGTCCCGGCCAGGGCCAGCGAAATGTCGCCCTTGGTGACGACCTGCGCGGTACTGGACTTCACCAGGCCGGCATGCGCTTCGGCGGCGGCGTAGGTGCCGAACAGGTCGTTGAGGCTGTAGGCGCCGCTGAAGGTGCCGCGGCCGCCGACGATCTTCGACTTGCCGACCGTCAGGCCGCCGCCCTTGCTGCTGATCTTGACCGGGATCACCGCGCCGTCGTTGCAGGTGATGGTGCCGGTGCCCTTGGCGGTCTTGTAGAACACCGACCAGCCCGACAGGTTGAAGGAGAGCTTGCAATCGATATTGCCGGCGGCCTGGGCCTGCGGCGCGAGCGCGGCCGCGCCCAGCAGCGCGAGCAGAGAAAGCGACTTGATCATGTGGGCATTACCGATGGGTGGACGAGGCGCGAGGGTAGCAATGGGTCCGTCGCGGCCGCGACAAGGTTGACGAGGCGTCGCGCGCACGTTCAGCCGGCATTTCCACTTGCGGCGGACTGGTGCCGGCGTGGCCGGGGCACATGCAGTACGCGACGCCGGCGCGAAGTATCGCTAAAACGCGTTTGCGGCGGCCCGGCCTGACCGCTCGTTGCTTTTGCAGGAGTCAACTGGCATGCAGCGGCGACGCGCGAAGCAGCGTGCTTTCCGATGGCGCAATGCGTCGGGACTGAAGTCCCTCCCACAGTGCACCCGCCAAGCTCGCCGCACGATCCTGCAGGAGGGGCTCTTACAAGGGGAGCCCTCCGGACTCAGCACAGAGTGAGCCTTCCAGAGTAATGAAGTGTCGGCTAGTCGTCCAGACTGAAGGCATCGGCATCGAGCATGGCCGGGAAGCGCGCGCGGTGCGCGGCGAGCGCAGCGGCGGAGATCGTGGTGGTCGCCACCTGTTCGCGCTCGCGGATCTCCAACTGCGGCTGGCCGAGGAAATCGATCACCGCGCTGTCGCCGGCGTAGTGCAGGTCGTTGCCGTCCACACCGACGCGGTTGACCGCCGCCACGAAGCACAGGTTCTCGATCGCACGCGCGCGCAGCAGCGTGCGCCAGGCGTAGGCGCGCGCCGACGGCCAGTTGGCGACGAACAGTTGCAGGTCGAAATCCAGTTGGCCGGGGCGTTCGACGTCGTAGCGGTTGCGGCAGAACACCGGAAAGCGCAGGTCGTAGCAGACCTGCGGATTGATCCGCCAGCCCTTCCACTCCACGCACAGGCGCGCGCGCCCGGCGGCGTAGCGCAGGTGCTCGTTGCCGTAGCGGAATAGATGGCGCTTGTCGTAATGCTGCAATGCGCCGTCCGGCGTGGCCCACAGCAGGCGGTTGAACACCTTGGCCTCGCCATCGGCGCCGGGCACGCGCAACTGCACACTGCCGGTCACCGCCGCACCGAGCCGCGCCGCCTGCTCGCGGATCCACGCCACGGTCGGCCCGTCCATGTCCTCGGCCTGCGCCAGCGCATCGTTGGAGAAGCCGCTGGTGAAGGTCTCCGGCAGGATCACCAGGTCGGTGACGCCCGCCAGCGGTGCCAGCAGTTCGGCGTAATGCGCGCGGTTGCCGGCCGGGGCGTGCCAGCGCGTATCGCCCTGGACCAGCGAGATCCTCAGATCCTGTGCCACCTGTGTCATCCCCAACGTCCTCCGATGCAGATCGTGCCGACCAGGCACAGCAGGCCCAGTGTAGGCGTTACCCATGGCAGATGGCCTAAAAGCGGGAATGGGGAATCGGGAATGGGGAGTCGCTAAGCGACAGCGACCTTCACTATTCCCGATTCCCGAATCCCCATTCCCGGCGGCTTCGCGCGCTTACAGCGCGCGAAGCCGCTCGATCGCCGCATCCAGCGTCGCCTCGTTCTTGGCGAAGCACAGCCGGGCCAGGCGCTGACCTTGCGGCGGATCCTGGTAGAACGGCGACAGCGGGATCGCCGCCACGCCCTTCTCGATGGTCAGCCACTTCACGAACTCGGTGTCGGGCAAGTCGCTGACCGCCGAATAGTCCACCAGCTGGAAATAGCCGCCCGGCACCGGCAGCGGCGTGAGCCGGGTGCCCAGCAACTGTTCGCGGAAGCGGTCGCGCTTGGCCTGGTAGAAGGCGCCGAGCTGTTCGTCGTGCTCGGGCTGCTCGCGGATCATCGCGGCGAAGGCGTGCTGGGCCGGGCCGAAGCTGGTGAAGGTGTTGTACTGGTGGACCTTGCGGAACTCGGCGCTGAGCGCCGGCGGGGCGATCGCGTAGCCGATCTTCCAGCCGGTGCAGTGATAGGTCTTGCCGAAGCTGGAGACGACGAAGGCGCGCTCGCGCAGCTCCGGCCAGCGCAGCACCGACTCGTGGCGGCGGCCGTCGAACACGATGTGCTCGTAGACCTCGTCGGAGATCAGGAAGATGTCGCTGCCGCGCAGCAGTTCGGCCACCGCCTGCAGGTCGTCGGCGCCGAACATCGCCCCGGACGGGTTGTGCGGGCTGTTGAGCATCAGCAGGCGGGTGCGCGGGGTGATCGCCGCGCGCACCCGCTCCCAGTCCACCGCGAACGTGTGCGGGTCCAGCGGCACGTGCACCGCATGCGCCCCGGCCAGGTCGATCGCCGGCTCGTAGCTGTCGTAGGCCGGATCCAGCACGATCACCTCCTCGCCCGGGCGCACCACCGCGTGGATGGCGTTGAACAGCGCCTCGGTGGCGCCGCTGGTGACGGTGACCTCGGTGTCGGCATCGACCTGGGCACCGTAGCAGCGCAGCGCCTTCTCGGCGATCGCCTGGCGCAGCGCCGGCACCCCGGTCATCGGCGGGTACTGGTTGTGGCCCTCGCGCATGGCGCGGTCCAGCGCCTCGATCAGCCGCGGCGGTACCGGAAAGTCGGGAAAGCCCTGGCCCAGGTTGACCGCGCCGTGCTCGGCGGCCAGTTGCGACATCACGGTGAAGATGGTGGTGCCCACCTTGGGCAGCTTGGTCTGCGGAAACATGCGGGGGATCTGCGAGCAGCGGGAAAACGCCGAGTGTACGCAAAGCCGCTTGCCGGCGATGCGCCAGCGGCCCGCCGCTCCCCCCGAAACAGCACACGCGCATCGCCGCGTATGGCCGCCGCCGGCATCCGCCGGACGCCCGCATGCCGATACAATGCGCGCCTTCCCTTGCCGCCCGCCGCCGCGCCCTCCGCCGCGGCCTTCGCCGATGACCGATCCGCTGTACACCCCGCCACCGCTGCTGGCCGCGCACGGGCTCACGTTCGCCCGCGACGACGCCGCGGTGTTCGGGCCGCTGGACTTCCACCTGGATGCCGGCGAGGCGCTGCTGGTGCAGGGCGACAACGGCGCCGGCAAGACCACCCTGCTGCGGGTGCTGGTCGGCCTGCTGCGCGCCGAGGCCGGGCGCATCGAGATCGACGGCCATCCGGTGCGGCGCGGCGACCGCGCCCGCTTCATGGCCTACCTGGGCCACCTGGGCGCGCTGAAGGCCGACCTGAGCACCCTGGAGAACCTGCATTACCTGTGCGGGCTGCAGGGGCGCCGGGCCAAGCAGATGCCCGGCAGCGCGCTGGCCATCGTCGGCCTGGCCGGCTACGAGGACACGCTGGTGCGGCAGTTGTCGGCCGGGCAGAAGAAGCGCCTGGCGCTGGCGCGGATGTGGCTGTCGCCGGCGCCGCTGTGGCTGCTCGACGAGCCCTACGCCAACCTCGACCTGGACGGCATCACCCTGGTCAACCGCATGATCGCCGCGCACCTGCGCAGCGGCGGCGCGGCCCTGGTCACCACCCATGGCGCCTATGCCGCGCCGCCGGTACGCACGCGCATGCTGAGCCTGAGCGGAGTCGCCGCATGAGCCTGGCCGCGCCCGTTCCCTCCCTGTGGCAGGCCACCCGCGCGCTGCTGCTGCGCGACCTGCGCCTGCTGTGGCGGCGCCGCGGCGACGCGCTGCAGCCGGCGCTGTTCGCCCTGCTGATCGTGGCCCTGTTCGCGCTGGCGCTGGGCAACCAGCCGCGCCTGCTCGGCGAAGTGGCCGGTGCCGCGCTGTGGCTGGCGGTGCTGCTGGCCGGCCTGCTGGCGCTGGACAGCCTGTTCCGCAGCGACGCCGAGGACGGCTCGCTGGAGCAATGGCTGCTGGCGCCGGTGCCGCTGGCCTGGCTGGTGCTGGTGCGGGTGCTGCTGCACTGGGCCACCACCGCATTGCCGCTGATCGTGGCCGCGCCGCTGCTCGGCGAATTGCTGCACCTGCCGCATGACCGCATGCCGGTGCTGCTGGCATCGTTGGCCCTGGGAACGCCCTTGCTGAGCCTGCTCGGCGCGGTGGTCGCGGCGCTGACGGTGGGCATGAAGCGCGCCGGCATCCTGGTCGCGCTGCTGGCCTTGCCGCTGTACGTGCCGGTGCTGGTGTTCGGTGCCGGCAGCGTGGCGGCGGCGGCGCAGGGCCTGGACCCGGCCGGTGGCCTGCTGTTGCTGGCCGCGGGCCTGGTCGCGGGCCTGGTGCTGGCGCCGCTGGCGGCGGCCGCGGCGATCCGCATCTCGCTGAGCTGAGCCTTTGGCGCAGCGGCGGACGTACCATGCAAGCGCAGTGCTCCATCGCCGTTCCGTCGTTGTCGCAACGAAGCCCGCCTTCCGCCAGCTAGAATCGTCCGCATGGCCTCTCTCGTCCGCTGGTTCCACCAACTCGGTTCGCCGCCGACCTTCGATCGCTTCGCGGCGCGCTGGACCCCGTGGTGCTACCTGGCGGCGCTGCTGCTGGCCGGCGTGGGTATCTGGCAGGCACTGTTCGTGGTGCCGGCCGACCGCCTGCAGAGCGACGCCTTCCGCATCCTCTACATCCACGTGCCCAGCGCCTGGATGAGCCTGTTCGTGTTCGGCCTGATGGCCGTGTACGCGGCCATCGCCCAGGTCTGGCGGATCAAGCTGTGCGAGATCCTGGCCATGGCCTGCGCGCCGATCGGCGCCGCCTTCACCCTGATCACCCTGCTGACCGGCAGCATCTGGGGCAAGCCGATGTGGGGCGCCTGGTGGGACTGGGACCCGCGCCTGACCACCGAACTGATCCTGCTGTTCCTGTACATCGGCGTGATGGGCCTGTACCTGGCGATCGAGGACCGGCGCAGCGCCGCGCGCGCGGCCGGGCTGCTGGCCATCGTCGGCGTGGTGCTGCTGCCGGTGATCCGCTATTCGGTGGTGTGGTGGAACTCGCTGCACCAGGGCCAGACCATCCGCCTGTTCGGCCAGTCCAGCATGGACCCGAGCATGCTGCCGCCGCTGTGGCTGATGGTGGCCGCGACCAAGTTCTGGTTCGCCGGCTCGCTGCTGGCGCGCGCGCGCGCCGACAACCTGCGCCGCGAGGCCGGCAAGGACTGGGTGACGCAGCTGGCGGAGGCGCGCGGATGAACTACCTGCCCTACGTGGTCGGTGCCTACGCGGTGTTCGCCGGGGTGCTGCTGGCCGATTTCGTGTTGGCGCGCCTGCAGGTGCGCGCGGCGCTGCGGGCGGCGCGGCTGCGCGCGCAACGCAAGCGCCAGGCCAAGGCCGAACCGGCGCCGCCGCTGGAGCTGAGCCGATGAACCCGCAGCGCCGGCGCCGCCTGCTGTGGCTGATGCTGCTGGTGCTGGCCGCCGGCCTGACCACCGCGCTGGTGGCGATGGCCCTGCAGCGCAATACCGCCTACCTGTACACCCCGGCCGAGGTGCTGGCCGGCAAGACCGGCGCGCACGCGCGCTTCCGCCTCGGCGGCATGGTCGAGAAAGGCTCGTTCCAGCGCGCCCCCGGCGCGCTGCAGTCGCACTTCCGGGTCACCGACGGCGATGCGCAACTGACCGTGCGCTACGACCGGATCCTGCCCGACCTGTTCCGCGAGGGCCAGGCGGTGGTGGCCACCGGCAGCATGCGCGACGGCGTGTTCGTGGCCGAGGACGTGTTGGCCAAACACGACGAGACCTACATGCCGAAGGAACTGGCGGACAAGATGGGCAGCGCGCACCGCAAGCACGATGTGGGGGCGGTGCAGTGAATTGCCTGAGGGGCGGGAATCGGGAATCGGGAGTGGGGAATGGTCGCAGCAGAAGCATGCCCCCGATCATGGGCAGCGCCGAGCTGCGTCCATGCAATGCAATGGTCCACTTCGTTCGGCACTGCTTGCCGACCTCCGGTTTTCCGTGTGGACACCTAGCAGCGCATCCTGGCGTCCTCGATGACGCGTTCCGGCTTGAGCGCCGTGCTGCCTGAGGTTGGCCAGCTCCTGCTGATCCTGGCCCTGCTCACCGCCGTGCTGCAGGCCGTGCTGCCGCTGGCCGGCGCGCGGCGCGGCGATGCGCGCTGGATGGGCGTGGCGCGGCCGGCGGCGTTCGCGCAGCTGGCGCTGGTCGCCGGCGCCTTCGCCATCCTCACCCATGCGTTCGTGACCCAGGATTTCTCGGTCGCCTACGTCGCCGAGAACTCCAACTCGCTGCTGCCGCTGGTATACCGCTACTCCGCGGTGTGGGGCGCGCACGAGGGCTCGCTGCTGCTGTGGACGCTGATCCTGGCGCTGTGGACCGGCGCGGTGGCGCTGTATTCGCGGCGGCTGCCGGCCCAGGTCGTCGCGCGGGTGATCGGTACCCTGGCGCTGGTCAGCGTGGGCTTCCTGGCGTTCCTGCTGTTCACCTCCAACCCGTTCGCACGGCTGCTGCCGGCACCGCTGGAAGGGCGCGATCTCAATCCGCTGCTGCAGGATCCCGGCCTGGTGATCCATCCGCCGCTGCTGTACGCCGGCTACGTCGGCTTCGCGGTGCCGTTCGCGTTCGCGGTGGCGGCGCTGCTGGACGGCCAGGTCGACGCGCGCTGGCTGCGCTGGACGCGGCCGTGGACCAACGTGGCCTGGGGCTTTCTGACCATCGGCATCGCGCTCGGCAGCTGGTGGGCGTACTACGAACTGGGCTGGGGCGGCTGGTGGTTCTGGGACCCGGTGGAGAACGCCAGCTTCATGCCGTGGCTGGCCGGCGCGGCGCTGCTGCATTCGCAGGCCGTTACCGAAAAGCGCGGCAGCTTCGGCGCCTGGACCCTGTTGCTGGCGATCGCCGCGTTCTCGCTGTCGCTGCTGGGCACCTTCCTGGTCCGCTCGGGCGTGCTGACCAGCGTGCACTCCTTCGCCGCCGATCCTGCCCGCGGCCTGTTCATCCTGGTGTTCCTGAGCCTGCTGTGCGGCGGCGCGCTGCTGCTGTACGCGCTGCGCGGCGGCCGCGTGGCGGCCGCGGCCGACGACACGCGGCAGCGCTTCGCCCCGGCCTCGCGCGAGACCCTACTGCTGGCCAACAACCTGCTGCTGACCTGCGCTTGCGCGATGGTGCTGCTGGGCACGCTGTATCCGCTGCTGGCCGATGCGCTGGACCTGGGCAAACTGTCGGTGGGGCCGCCGTACTTCGGCACGCTGTTCATCGTGCTGATGGCGCCGCTGGTCGCGTTGCTGCCGTTCGGCCCGCTGACCCGCTGGCAGCGCGAACAGGCGTCGCGGCCGCTGGCGCTGCTGGCGCCCTGGGCCGGCCTGGCCCTGCTGGCCGGCGCGATCGGCTTCTTCCTGGCGCCGCAGGGCGCGTGGAAGACCGCCGCCGGCGTCGCCGCCGCGACCTGGGTGCTGCTGGGCACCGCGCGCTTCGTGTGGAGCCGGCGGCAGCTCAAGGGCAGCCGCTTCACCGCCGAGATGCTGGGCATGACCCTGGCCCACACCGGCATCGCGGTGTTCCTGGCCGGCGCGCTGCTGGTCGAGGCGCTGGAGCAGCAGCGCGAGGTGGCGCTGGCGCCCGGACAGCACCTGGACCTGGGCCGCTACCGCTTCGAACTGCAGGGCCTGGACCAGCGCAAGGGGCCCAACTACGTGGCCGAACGCGCGCACGTGCAGGTGCTGCGCGACGATCGCCCGCTGACGCTGCTGCACCCGGAAAAGCGCCTGTACGCCAGCGGCGGCCAGAACATGACCGAGGCCGGCATCCACCCCGGTCTGTTCGGCGACGTCTATGTCGCCCTGGGCGAGCCGCTGGGCGGCAATGCCTGGGCGATGCGCGTGCACGTCAAACCTTTCGTGCGCTGGATCTGGCTTGGCGCGGCGCTGATGGCGCTGGGCGGTTTCGTCACCGCCGCCGACCGGCGCTTCCGTCGTTCTCCGGAGACCCCCTGATGTCCGCTCCCGCTCCACGTCGCCTGCCGCTGCCCGCCATCCTGCTGGGCGCCCTGTTCTTGCTCGGCCTGCTGGCGTTGCTGGTGTATGCGGTGCAGCGCTCCGGCAGCGCCGACCGCGACGCGCTGCCGTCGGCGCTGATCGGCAAGCCGGCGCCGGCGTTCGCGCTGCCGCTGCTGCACGACGCCTCGATCCGCGTGCGCAGCAGCGACCTGCTCGGCGCGCCGTACGTGCTCAACGTCTGGGGCAGCTGGTGCCCGGCCTGCCGCGAGGAACACCCGGTGCTGACCCGCTTCGCGCTGAGCAAGCGCGTGCGGGTGATCGGCTACGACTGGAAGGACACCCGCGAGGACGCGCTGCGCTGGCTGGAACAGCTCGGCAATCCGTTCCTGGCGGTGCTGTTCGATCCGGAGGGGCGCACCGCCATCGACTGGGGCGTGGCCGCGGCGCCGGAGACCTTCCTGGTCGATGCGCGCGGGGTGGTGCGCTGGAAGCACGCCGGCCCGCTGACCGACCAGATCATCCGCGACGAGCTGCTACCGGCCTTGCAACAGGCCGAGCGCGACGCCCCGCCGACGCGCACGCAGGGCGCGGCCACGCCATGAGGCGCGGCCGGCCTGCGCTGCGGCTGGGCCTGCTGGCGCTGCTGGCATGGTCGGCGCTGGCCGGCGCCGACCCGGTGTCCGACCCGACGCCGCTGGCCTACCGCTCCGCCGCCGAGGAAGCGCGCTTCCATGCGCTGACCGCGGAATTGCGTTGCGTGCAATGCCAGAACCAATCGCTGGCCGACTCGCACGCGCAGATCGCCATGGACCTGCGCCGCGAAGTGCTGGAGCTGATGCACCAGGGCAAGTCGGACGCACAGATCAAGCAGTTCCTGGTCGATCGCTACGGCGAGTTCGTGCTGTACCGGCCGCAGCTGGAAGCGCGGACCTGGCTGCTGTGGTTCGGCCCCTTGCTGCTGCTGGCCGGCGGCGCGGTGGTGCTGCTCCGGATACTGCGACGGCGCGCGCCGGCAGCGACCGCGCTGCCGCTGCAGGACGAACAGGAATGGTGAGGCGATGCTGAGTTGGGGCATGTCGGCCGCGGCGGTGGCGCTGGCGGCACTGGTCTTCGCGATGGTGTTGTGGCCGCTGCGCGGCGGCCGCCGCAACAGCGCGCTGCTGACGGTCGCGGTGCTGGCGCTGGGCGTGGCGACGGCGGCGTTGTACGCCCTGGTCGGCACGCCGCGCGCCCTGCAGGCACAGAACCGCGAGGCGCCACGCACGCTGGAGGACGGCGTCCAACAACTGCAAGCGGCGCTGGCCAGGGATCCCAACCGGGCCGACGGCTGGGCCTTGCTTGGCCGCAGCCAGTTGTCGCTGGGGCACGCCGCCGAGGCCGCCAACGCCTTCGCACGCGCCGTGCAATTGGCACCGGAGCAGGCGCCATTGCTGATCGAAGCGGCCGAGGCGCGTGCGCTGGCCGACCCGCAACGGCAGTTCGACGACCAGGCGCTGGCCTGGTTGCGGCATGCCCTGCAACTGGCGCCGGGCAGCGAACGCGGCGCCTGGTTCCTGGGCATCGCCCAGCGCCAGCGCGGCCAGCACGCCGCCGCGGCCGCCACCTGGGAAGCGCTGCTGCCGCGCGTGGACGCGGCCACTGCCGCGGCGCTGCGGCCGCAGATCGACGCCGCCCGCGCGGCTGCCGGGCTGCCGGCCCTGCCCGCCACCGGCAGCGCGGCCGCAGCAACGCAGGAGGCCAAGGCGCCGGCGAACACCGGCCTGACCGTGGCGGTGTCGCTGGACCCGGCGTTCGCCGCGCGCGTGCGCCTGCGCGGCGACGCCAGCGTGTTCGTGATCGCGCGCGTGCCGGGCGGCCCGCCGATGCCGGTGGCGGTGCAGAAGCACCCGCTGCAGGCGCTGCCGCTGCGGGTGACGCTGCGCGATGCGGACAGCCCGATGCCGACGCAGAAGCTCTCGGACCTCAAGCAGGTGCAGGTGCTGGCGCGGCTGTCGGCCAGCGGTAACGCGATGCGCCAGGACGGCGATTTGGAATCGGCAGCGGTCACCGTCGACCTACCGGCCGCCACGCCAGTGCAACTGGTGATCGGCAAGCCGTAAACCGTGCCGCGCCGCGGCGCATCGACGATGGAGTACCGCCCTGCGCTGCGCTATCGTGGCCTGGTCGACCCGAAGATGCGCGCATGGAACCATCGTTGCAGACCGCTCCCGCCCTGCTCGGCGTCCTCGAAGAACTGCGCCGGCGCGAACCGATCTTCCATCGACCGGAATTCGGCACCGCGCGCGAGGACTTCGAACGCATGACCACGGAAGATTTCTGGGAGGTCGGCGCCTCGGGACAGCGCTACAGCCGCGCGCACGTCCTCGACGTGCTGGCGACGCGTCGCCACGACGGCAGCGAGGAAGCGGACTGGCAAACCCAGGATTTCCGCTGCCAGCAGATCGCCGCGGACACCTATCTGCTGACCTATACCCTGCTGCAACCGGAACGCCGCACGCGGCGGGCCACGCTATGGCGGCGGACCGCGGACGGTTGGAAGATCGTCTACCACCAGGGCACGGTGGTGTCCGAGAGCTGATGCTTGCAAGCCGGCGACCCGCGGACAGCGCCGCCGCACCCGCGCATCGCGCCCGCGCGGCTAGAATCGGCGCATGACCGAATTCATCCCGCC
The DNA here is from genome assembly GCF_056725085.1 of Xanthomonas sp. NCPPB 901. Classification (NCBI taxonomy): domain Bacteria; kingdom Pseudomonadati; phylum Pseudomonadota; class Gammaproteobacteria; order Lysobacterales; family Lysobacteraceae; genus Xanthomonas; species Xanthomonas sp. NCPPB 901. Next base: position 2,962,104 of record NZ_CM161511.1, read on the forward strand.
CGGCAGCCGTTTCCTCGCCCTGCCCTCGCCGTTCCCGATGAAGCGCGGCGGCCAGTTGCACGCTGCGCGGGTCGCCTACGAAACCTGGGGCACGCTGTCGGCCGCGCGCGACAATGCGATTCTGATCGTCACCGGGCTGTCGCCCGACGCGCATGCCGCGGCGAATGCCGACGATGCCACGCCCGGTTGGTGGGAGGCCATGCTCGGCCCCGGCAAGCCGATCGACACGCAGCGCTGGTTCGTGATCTGCGTGAACTCGCTGGGCAGTTGCAAGGGCTCGACCGGCCCCGCCTCGCCGCATCCGGACGATGGCCAGCCGTACCGCCTGCGCTTTCCGGAGCTGTCGGTCGAGGACGGCGCCGATGCCGCCGCGCAGGTGGTGCGAGCGCTGGGCATCGCGCAGTTGGCCTGCGTGATCGGCAACTCGATGGGCGGCATGACCGCCCTGGCCTTCCTGCACCGGCATCCCGGCCTGGCGCGCAGCCACATCAACATTTCCGGCAGCGCGCAGGCGCTGCCGTTCTCGATCGCGATCCGCTCGCTGCAGCGCGAGGCGATCCGCCTGGACCCGAACTGGAATGGCGGCGACTACGACGAGACCAGCTATCCCGAGTCGGGCATGCGCATGGCGCGCAAGCTCGGCGTGATCACCTACCGCTCGGCGCTGGAATGGGACGGCCGCTTCGGCCGCGTGCGGCTGGATTCGGACCAGGCCGACGACGATCCGTTCGGCCTGGAGTTCCAGGTCGAAAGCTATCTCGAAGGCCACGCGCGGCGCTTCGTGCGCCGCTTCGACCCGAACTGCTACCTGTACCTGAGCCGCTCGATGGACTGGTTCGACCTGGCCGAACATGCCGGCGGCGACGTGCTCGCCGGCATCGCCACGATCCGTATCGAACGCGCCCTGGCGATCGGTGCCAACACCGACATCCTGTTCCCGGTGCAACAGCAGCAACAGATCGCCGACGGCCTGCGCGCCGGCGGCGCGCAGGCGCAGTTCCTGGGGCTGGATTCGCCGCAGGGGCACGATGCGTTCCTGGTCGATTTCGCGCGGTTCGGGCCGGCGGTGCAGGCGTTTCTGGACGCGCTTTAGCGATTGAGTGCCTTGTTGGCTGTGGGGAGCGGAGGAGTCCGCGCTCCTTCGGTCGTGGTTGGCCTAACGGCTCGCTTCCAGGAAGTTCTGTACTCCACTCGTCGCGACTGAAGTCGCTCCCACAAAAAGCTTCCTGCAACATGGAGAAGCGCACCTGACTCTTGTGGGAGGGACTTCAGTCCCGACGCAGGGTGCCTCGGCACACGCGTCGCGGCGATGTCGCTCGGGACTGCGCTATGGCTCGACCTGCAACCGCCCCTCCTGCAACCGATAGCGCACATGCACTACGCCTTCCGGCAGCGCATCGTGGCTGATCAGCAGCAGGCTGCGCTGGCCCAGCGCCTGTGCCAGGTCGCGCAGCAGCGCCTGCGCGGTGTCCACGTCCAGGCCTTCGGTGGGTTCGTCCAGCACCAGCAGCGGCGCCTCGCGCAGCAGTGCGCGGGCCAGGGCCAGGCGCCGCGCCTGGCCGGCGGACAGGGTGGCGCCGTTCTCGCCGAGCCAGGCGTCGAGGCCGCCGACCTCCTGTAGCCAGGCGTCCAGCCGCACGTCGGCCAGCACCCGCTGCAGGCGGGCGTCATCGGCATCAGGATCGCCCAGGCGCAGGTTGTCGCGCACGCTGCCGGCGAACACCGGTGCGCCCTGCGGCAACCAGGCGATGCGGCGGTGCCACTGCGCCTCGGCGACCTCGCGCAGGTCCACGCCGGCATAGCGGACGCTGCCCTGCTGCGGGTCCCACAGCCGCAGCAACAACGCCGACAGGGTGGTCTTGCCGCTGCCGCTGTCGCCGCCGATGGCGATGCGCTCGCCCGGGGCGATGCGCAGGGTGACGCCGTCGAGCACGCGCCGGGTCTCGCCCGGCCAGGCGAACACCACCTCGTCGAACTGCACCTCGCCCGTGGCCGCCAGCGCGTGCGGTTGCGCCGGGTCGACGACCGGCGGCGCCTGCCCGGCGATCGCCTGCAGCCGCCGCGCGGCGACGCGGCCGGACTGCAGCGCCTGCCAGGCCAGGCCGGCCCCGGCCCAGACCTCGAGCAGGGCTACGGTCAGGAACAGCAGGCCGGCGGCCTGTTCGGCGCTGATCGCGTCGGCGCGGGCCGCGCCCAGCGCCACCCACAGCATCGCCAGCAGACCCGCCGCAGCGCACAGCGCGTGCAGGGCGTTGCCGCCGATCAGCCGCTGCCGCTGGCGCCGGTCTTCGCCGCGCACCGCCTGCGCGCTGGCGTCCACGCGCGCGATCCAGGCGGCCTGCGCCTCCAGCGCGGCCAGGTCGGCGGCGCCCTCCAGGCCTTCGTAGGCCAACGTGCGCAAGGCTTCGCGCTGCTGCGCGCGGGCGCGCTCGCGGGCCTCGCCACCGCGCGCCACCACCCACGGCACGCCAAGCCCGATCGCCAGCGCCAGCGCGGCCAGCACCAGCGCCGCCGGCCAATGGATCGCCGCCGCCGCGGCGATGCCGATCGCACCGACGCCGAGCAATGCCGCCAGCGGCGCCAGCGCGCGCACCACCAGGCCGTCGACCTCGCCGATGTCCGACATCAGCCGCGCCAGCAGTTCGCCGGTGCGGCTGGCGCCGAGCCGTGCCGGCGCCAGCGGCAACGCGCGGCGGAAGAACCACACCCGCAGGTCGCGGGCGATGCGCAGGGTGGCGTCGTGCCCCACCAGCTTTTCGCCGTAGCGCGAGGCGATGCGGGCGAAGGTCAGCGCGCGGATGCCGGCCGACGGCGAGAAGAAGTTGAAACCGCTGCCCATGCCGACCGCGCCGGCCAGCGCCGCGGCGGTCAGGAAGCCGCCAGACAGGCCGAGCAGCCCGACCCCGGCCAGCATCGTGCACAGCACCAGCAGCGCGGTCAGCAGCAGGCGGCCGCGATGGCGGCCGAACACGCTGCGCAAGGTGTCGCGCGCCGCGCCGCTCATGGCGTGGCTCCCGCGGTCGCGATTGCGGCGTCGCGTGCCGGCAGCCGCAGCACGGCGTCGGCCCAGCGCATCGCCGCCTCGCTGTGGGTGGCGACGATCACGCTGCGGCCGCGGGCGAAGGCCGCCAGCGTGCGCAGCAGTTCCGCTTCTGTCTCCGCATCCAGGAACGCGGTCGGTTCGTCCAGCAACAGCAGCTCGGGATCGCGCAGCAGCAAGCGCGCCAGGCCGATCCGTCGCGCCTCGCCGCCGGACAGGCCGAAGCCGCGCTCGCCGATCCGCGTGTCCAGCCCCTGCGGCAGCCGCGCGGCGAAACGCAGCACCTGCGCCGCCTCGGCCGCGGCCCGCAGCTGCGCCGCGCTGGCGTGCGGATCGGCCAGGCGCAGGTTGTCGGCGATGCTGCCGTGGAACAGATAAGGCCGCTGCCCGGCGTAGCCGATGCGCAGTCCCGCGCGCATCTGCACGGCACCGGCGCGCGGCGGCAGCCATCCGGCCAGCGCTTCCAGCAAGGTGCTCTTGCCGCTGCCGCTGGGGCCGACCAGGGCCAGGCGCTGGCCGGCATGCAGGTCGAACTCCAGGCCGCGCACGGCATCGCAGCGCGCGCCCAGCGGCCGCAGGTGCAGTGCGCGCACCTGCAGCAACGGCGCCGCGCTCGGCGCGACTGCGGCAGGTCCGGCGACGGTCGCTGCAGCGGCGTCGTCGGACGCGGCTGCGCCCTCGGCGCGCATCGCCGGCGCCTCCGTGCCCTGCGGCAGGCGTTCCAGCAGGCGCTCCACCTCCGCCGCCGCGGCCAGCGCATTGGCGCGGTCGTGGTAATGCGCGGCCAGCCGCCGCAGCGGCGCGTAGAACTCCGGCGCCAGCAACAGGCAGAACACGCCGGTGCCCAGGGTCGGCACGCTGCTGTGCAGGGCGATCATGCCCAGGTAGCTCAGGCCCAGGTACAGCGCGACGATGGCCACGCTGACCGAGGCGAAGAACTCCAGCACGGTGGACGACAGGAACGCGATGCGCAGCACTTTCAGCGTGCGTTCGCGCACGCCCTCGGCGGCATCAGCGATCCCGCGCAGTTCGTCGTCGCCGCGGCCGTACAGGCGTAGCAGGCCCAGGCCCTTGAGCCGATCGGCGAAGTGCCCGCCCATCCGCGCCAGTTCGCGCAACTGGCGGCGGCCGGCAGCCTCGGCGCCCCAGCCCACCAGCATCATGAAGATCGGCACCAACGGCGCGGTGAACAGCAGGATCAGGCCCACCACCCAGTCGCTCCACGCCACCGCCAGCACGATCAGCAGCGGCACCACGCTCACTTCCCAGCGCGCGGGCAGGTAGCCGGCGTAGTAGCCGTCCAGCGCATCGCCATGCGCCAGCAGCAGCTCGCCCAGTTCGCCGTTGCGCTGCCCGCGCAGCCACAGCGGCCCGCGCTGCAGCAGCTGCCGGTACACGCGCCGGCGCAATTCCAGTTTCGCCGCGTCGGCGACGTCGCCGGCGGCGCGCTGCGCGGCGGCCCCGAGCGCGGCGCGCAGCGCAAGTATTACTGCCAGTAGGCCGAAGGCCGGCAGCGCCTGCGCCAGGTCGCGGCGTTCCACCAGCAGCGCCTGCACCAGCCAGGCGATGGCGCCGGCCTGCACGATCAGCAGCGCGCCGGACGCGCTGATCGCCGCCGCGGCCAGGCGCTGGCGGCCGCGTGCCGCCGCGGCCAGGGCATCCAGCCAACGCATGCGCTGCTGCCGCTGGTGCGGCGTGTCGGCGGGCAATGCGGTGGACGGCTCGGCGGAATCGGTCAAAACAGGCTCGGCGCGGCGAACGGAGCCGCCAGTTTAGCGGGAAGGCACTTGCGGGGCTGGAATCGCCGTGGCCGCCACGATGCCGGGCGCGGCGGTTCGGCACATTGATCTGAATCAAGGTCGAACGCGCGCCCCAGGCGGAAGATCGCCTCCAATCTCCCGCCACTCGGCCACCCAGATGCACATTTTCCACGAGGTAGCACAGCCATGATCGACACCACTGTCGTAGAGCTGTCGCGGCTGCAGTTCGCCATGACCGCGATGTACCACTTCCTGTTCGTCCCGCTGACGCTGGGCCTGTCCTTCATGCTCGCGATCATGGAGAGCGTGTACGTCATGACCCGCAAGGAGGTCTGGCGGCGCATGACCCTGTTCTGGGGCGTGCTGTTCGGCATCAACTTCGCGATGGGCGTGGCCACCGGCATCGTGATGGAGTTCCAGTTCGGCATGAACTGGTCCTACTACAGCCACTACGTCGGCGACATCTTCGGCGCGCCGCTGGCGATCGAAGGGCTGATGGCGTTCTTCCTGGAAGCGACCTTCATCGGCCTGTTCTTCTTCGGCTGGAGCAAGCTGTCGGCGGTCAAGCACCTGATGGTGACCTGGCTGATGGCGCTGGGCACCAACCTGTCGGCGGTGTGGATCCTGATCGCCAACGGCTGGATGCAGAACCCGACCGGCGCGGTGTTCAACCCGGACACCATGCGCATGGAAGTGGTGGACTTCATGGCGGTGGTGTTCAACCCGGTGGCGCAGGCCAAGTTCGTGCACACGGTCAGCGCCGGCTACGTGACCGGCGCGGTGTTCGTGATGTCGATCAGCGCGCTGTACCTGCTGCGCGGCAAGCACCGCGACATCGCCCGGCGCTCGTTCGCGGTGGCCGCCGCGTTCGGCCTGGCGTCGTCGCTGTCGGTGGTGGTGCTGGGCGACGAAAGCGGCTATGCCGCCAACGAACACCAGAAGATGAAGCTGGCCGCGATCGAGGCGATGTGGGAAACCGAGCAGGCGCCGGCCGACTTCACCGCCTTCGGCATCCCCAACCAGGCCACCGGCAGGAACGACTACGCGATCAAGGTGCCGTACCTGATGGGCCTGATCGCCACGCGCTCGCTGCACACGCCGGTGCCGGGCATCCTGGAACTGGTCAAGCGCGCCGAACATCGCGTGCGCGGCGGGCAGATCGCCTACGGCGCGCTGCAGCGGCTCAAGGCCAACCGCAACGACGCCGAGGCGCGCGCGGTGTTCGACCGCCACTGGCAGGACCTGGGCCACGGCTTGCTGCTCAAGCGCTACCGCGAGGACATCCTCAACGCCACCCCGGAGGAGATCGCCAAGGCCGCGCTGGACACGGTGCCGCGCGTGCTGCCGCTGTTCTGGACGTTCCGGGTGATGGCCGGGCTGGGCTTCTACCTGATCGCCTTCTTCGCCGCCGCGCTGTGGTTCTCGTGCAAGCACAACTTCGAGGACAAGCGCTGGTTCCTGAAGCTGGCGCTGTGGACGCTGCCGGTGCCGTGGATCGCGATCGAGTGCGGCTGGTTCGTCGCCGAGTACGGCCGCCAGCCGTGGGCGGTGGAAGGCGTGCTGCCCACCTTCTACGCCGCCTCCGGCCTGGCCCTGCACGACATCCTGATCACCCTCGCCGGCTTCGTGGCGATCTACACCACGCTGCTGATCATCGAAATCAAGCTGATGCTCAAGGCGATCGGCAAGGGGCCGGACGCGCTGCCGGCCCTGCTGCAGCCCGCCCCGCGTCCCGTCACCCCGATCGCCGCGCCCGCGGCCGCCGGCCACCTCTGACCCCGGCAGGAGACACACCATGGACTTCATTGCATTGGACTACACCACGCTGCGCGTGATCTGGTGGCTGCTGTTGGGCATCCTGTTGATCGGCTTCGCGGTGATGGACGGATTCGACCTGGGCGTCGGCGCGCTGCTGCCGTTCGTGGCCAGGACCGACGCCGAACGCCGGCTGGTGGTCAACACCATCGGCCCGGTCTGGGAGGGCAACCAGGTCTGGTTGATCCTGGGCGGCGGCGCGATCTTCGCCGCCTTCCCGCCGCTGTACGCGGTCAGCTTCTCCGGCTTCTACCTGGCCATGTTCGTGATCCTGTTCGCGCTGATCCTGCGCCCGGTCGGGTTCAAGTTCCGCGGCAAGCTGCCCGGCCAGCGCTGGCGCAACGGGTGGGACTGGGCGCTGTTCGTCGGCGGCCTCGTCCCCGCGCTGATCATGGGCGTGGCGGTGGGCAACGTGCTGCTGGGCGTGCCGTTCCACTTCGACGACACCCTGCGGGTGTTCTACACCGGCAGCTTCTTCGGCCTGCTGAGGCCGTTCGCCCTGCTCGCCGGCCTGCTCAGCGTGAGCATGCTGGTGGCGCACGGCGCGGCGATGCTGGTGCTGAAGACCGACGGCCCGGTGGCCGAGCGCGCGGCGCGCTACGGCAGCGTGGCCGCACTGGTCGCCTGTGCGCTGTTCGCCGGTGCCGGGGTGTGGGTGGCCGGCGGCCTGCCCGGCTACGCGGTCACCTCGCAGGTGGTCACCGACGGCGCCACCAACCCGCTGCTGAAGACCGCCGTGCTCGGCGAGGTCGGCGGCTGGATGCACAACTACCAGACCATGCCGCTGACCGCCCTGGCCCCGGCCGCCGGCCTGCTCGGCCTGCTGCTCAGCGCGGTGCTGCTGCGCAAGCGCCGCGGCGGCCTGGCCTTCCTCGCCTCCGCTGCGGCCATCGCCGGCATCATCCTGACCGTGGGCTTTGCGATCTTCCCGTTCCTGCTGCCGTCCTCCAGCCAGCCCGGTTCCAGCCTGACCGTGTGGGACGCCTCCAGCAGCCACCTGACCCTGTGGATCATGCTGCTGGCCACCGTGGTGTTCCTGCCGATCATCCTCGCCTACACCACCTGGGTGTACCGCGTGCTGAAGGGCAAGGTCACCCCCGCCTCCCTGGACGACAACCCCAACGCGTACTGACGCACCCGCAAGGAGAACGATCATGTGGTACTTCGCCTGGATTCTCGGTGTCGGCCTGGCCTCCACCGCCGCCATCCTCAACGGCATGTGGTTCGAGGCCCGCGAGCGCAACGCCGCCGACGCCGCCAACGCGACCGACTGAAATTTTTTTGCAAAGGCGCTTGCCGAATGCGGAAGACCTCCGTATCATGTGCGGCTCCTTCGGGGTGTAGCTCAGTCTGGTAGAGCGCTACGTTCGGGACGTAGAGGTCGCAGGTTCGAATCCTGTCTCCCCGACCAGTTTCAAGGTCACAAGAAGCCTGGAAAACCACAGTTTTCCGGGCTTTTTTGTGCCTGCAATCCGCGACCGGCCGCACCGCGCGGCCGCCGCCTCTTCGCAGCCGCCTCCATCCTCAAGGCAGCCGGGCTTTCACTCCCGGGCCTGGCTTTTTGCCACAATGGCGACGGGGAACCGGCGCATCCATCAGCCCCTCCGTCTTCGGCGACGACGCGTGCCGGAGGCGAGGCGGCGGCATGCCCGTTTCGACGTTCACGACTCCGACAAACGGACACGCCACCATGAAACTGCCAGCGGCCCTCTGCCTCTCGTTGATCGCCTTCTACTGCGCCCCCGCCGCCGCGGTGACCGAAACCGACAAGGCGGTGGACCGCCTCGGCGTGCAGGGCGGCGGCACCGCCTACTTCAGCGTCAAGGACGCGTTTTCCGCCAGCTGCAAGTTCGACATCGTCTACTTCACCCTCAACGACGAGTTCGGCAAGGCCGCGTATGCGAGCCTGTTGGCCGCGCAGACCGCCGGCAAGAAGCTTTCGCGCTTCGACTACACGCAATCCGCCCCAGGCGAGACCTGCACCCTCTCGCTGGTCGAATCGCGCAGCTGAGCGGCGCCGACCGCGGCCGCGCTCAGCGCAACCGCGCCTTCAGCAGCGGCCGCAGCAGGTAGTTGAGCACGCTGCGCTTGCCGGTGAGGATGTCGACCTCGGCGACCATGCCGGGAATGATCGGCAGCGTGTCGCCGCCGCGGCGCAACTGGCTGCCGTCGGTGCGGATCAGCACCTGGTAGAACGACTCCTTGCCCTGCGCGGTCTGCTCCTCGATGGTGTCGGCGCTGATCTGCTCGACGGTGCCGTTCAACTCGCCGTAGATGGTGTAGTCGTAGGCGGTGATCTTGACCCGGGCCTGCATGCCCGGCACCAGGAACGCCACGTCGCGCGGCTTGATCCGCGCCTCCACCAGCAGCCGCTCCTCCACCGGGATGATCTCCATGATCGGCTCGCCCGGCGGGATCACCCCGCCGTGGGTATTGATCAGCACGGTGTTCACCCGCCCCCGCACCGGCGACAGGATCTCGGTGCGGCGCAACTGGTCGTGGCGCTGTTGCACGATCGGCTCCAGCGCGCTGAGATCGGCCTTGCGCTTGGCCAGTTCGGTGTAGGCCTCCTGGAAATAGCTGTTGCGCAGCTCGCCGAGGCGGCCGCGCAGGGTGGCGATGTCCTGGCTGAGCTTGAGCGCCTCGACCTGGCTGACCGCGCCCTTGGCCACCAGCGGGCGCACGATGTTCAACTGATCCTGGGCCAGGGCGATCTGATGCTGGATCGCCTGGGTGCCTTCGGCCAGCTTGCCGCGCCGCGCGTCGAACAGGTCGCGCTCGGACTGCAGCAAGGCGCGCTCGCCGGCGATCTGCGGCGGGAAGGCGATGCTGTTCTTGCCCAGCACTTCCGCCTCCAGCCGCGCGATCGCCGCATGCAGCACCTGCGCCTGGTTGACCGACTCCTGGTAGTTGGTGAGGAAGTGGGTGCGCTCCAGCCGCACCAGCGGCTGCCCTGGCTTGACCAGTTCGCCCTCCTGCACCAGCAGCCGATCGAGGATGCCGCCCTCCAGGCTCTGGATCTTCTGGATGCGGCTGTACGGCACCACCCGGCCGTCGCCGCGGGTGACTTCGTCCAGCTCGGCCCAGGCCGCCCAGCCCAGAAACAATGCCACCGTCGCCAGCACCGTCCACAGCAGCGGCCGGTACCAGGGATGCGTGGACGCCAGCAGCGGATCGCCCAGCCGCCGCCGCACCGCCACCGCCGCGCGCTCAGCCATGGCCGCCCGCCACTGCCGTCGCCGGCACCTGCACCCGGTTGCCCTGCAGCACCTGCTCCACGGGCCCGTCGACCACGACCCGCCCCTGCCGCAGCACCACGGCGCGCTGCGCCACCTCCAGCATGCTGCGCTTGTGCGTGCTGACGATCAGCGTGCGCGCGCCCAGCCAGCGCTGCAGGTAGGCAATGAACACCTGTTCGCTGTGCTGATCGAAGGCCGCGGTGGGTTCGTCGAGCAGCACCACGCTGGGATCCTGCAGCAGCAGCCGCGCCAGTCCCAGCGCCTGGCGCTGTCCGCCGGACAGGCTGGCGTTGCCCTGGATCGGCAGGTCCAGCCCGAACGGATGCGCGCGCACGAACGTGCCCAGCCCGACCCCGTCCAGCGCCGCGTACAGCTCGTCGTCACCGAGCGCGGCGCCGTGCAGGTTGAGGTTGTCGCGCAGGCTGCCATGGAACAGCGCCACGTCCTGCGGCAGGTAGCCGATGTTGCGCATGCGGTCGGCCGGGTCGATCTGCGCGATCGCCACGTCGTCCAGCAACAGCCGCCCGGCGTGCGGATCCAGCAGGCCGGCCAGCACCCGCAGCAGCGTGGACTTGCCGGCGCCGTTGCCGCCCAGCAGCGCCACGCGCTCGCCGGCACCGATGCGCAGCGCCTGCACGTCCAGCACCGGCGGCTGCTCGCCGTAGCGCAGGCGCACCGCCTCCAGGCGGTAGTCGCCGCGCACGCGCAGCTTGTGCACGAAGCGCTTGCCCGGCGGCCGCTCCTGTTCGGCCCCCAGCAGCTGATCCAGGCCCTCCATGGCCACGCGGGTGTGCTGCCAGCGCCCCAGCACCGCCGCGGCCTGTCCCAGCGGCGCGATCGCGCGCGAGGCCAGCAGCGAGCAGGCCACCAGCGCACCCACGCTCATCGCGCCCTGCTGGATGCGGTACACGCCGAACACCACCACCCCGACGTAAGCCAGTTGCTGCACCACCGATGCGGCATAGCTGAGCGCGGTGGTCAGCGCGTAGGTCCTCATCGCCGAGGCGGACAACTGCGCGGTCAGCGCTTCCCACAGCCCCTGGCAGCGGCCTTCGCCGCGCGCGGCCTTGATCGACTCCAGATGCTCGAAGGCCTCCAGCAGCAGGCCGTTCTTCATCGCGCCTTCGCGCAGGTTCTGCCGCGACAGTTCGCCCAGCTGGCGCTGCGCCAGCAGCCCCGGCAGCACCATCAGCACGCAGGCGGCCAGCGGCACCCAGACCACATGGCCGCCGATCAGGGCGATGATGCCCAGGAAGATCGCCACGAACGGCAGGTCGCTGATCAGCGCCGCGCTGGAACTGGTGAAGAACTCGCGCACCGACTCGAACTCGCGGACCTGGGTGCTGAACGCGCCCATCGACGCCGGCTTGGCGGCCATGCGCATGGCCAACACGCGCGAGAACAGCAGCGTGGACAGTTGCAGGTCCAGGCGCTTGCCCAGTACCGCCAGCAACTGCCCGCGCAGGGTGCGCAGCACGCCTTCCATCACGATCGCCAGGACCACGCCGCTGGCCAGGATCCACAGCGTGTCGAAGGCGGCGTTGGGCACCACGCGGTCGTAGACCTGCATGGCGAACAGCGCTGTGGCGATGGCCAGCAGGTTGGCGACCATCGCCGCCAGCGCCACCTCCGCATAGGAGCGCCACAGCTTCTTCAGCGGCCCGTAGAACCAATGTTCCGACGCGCTGCCGGCGTAACCACCGATGCGCCCGTCGTCGCGGAAGCGCGGCTTGGCGAACACCGCCGAACCGCTGTACAGCGCCTCCAGCTCCGCCACCGGTACCGCCTGCTCGCCACCGCCGGCATGCGGCAGCAGCAGCCGCGCCTGTCCCGCCTCGATCGCCTCCAGCAGCACCGTGCGCCCATCGTGCAACAGCAGCAGCGCCGGCAACAGGTAGCGGTCCATGCCGTCCAGCGGATAGGCCAGCACCTCGGCCGTGAGCTCGGCACGGCGCAGCGCGCGCGGCACCAGGTGCAGCGGCAGGCGTCCCTGCACCAGGGCGATGCCGTCCACCAGTTCGGCATCGCTCAACGGCCGCCCCAGGCGCTGGCACAGCAACAGCAAGCCTTCGCGCAGCCCATCCGCGCCCCCGGCCCGCGGCGTCACCGCGGATGCCCCGATCCCCCCATCACCCTGCATGCGTCGTCTCCCGAAACAGCGCGCGCAAGGCGCCGATCTGCGCCGCCGCGCGATAGCGCAGGCGCTTGCGTTCGATCCGCAGGCTGATCAATTGCCGCTCGGCCTCCAGGCGTTCGCGCTGCACGTTCAGCAGCTCGATCACCTCGCGCCGGCCCACGCTCATCTGCTCGCGGTACAGCTCGGCCACTTCCACCGCCTGCTGCGCCTGCCGCAGCAGCGCCTGTTCGCGCCCGCGCAAGGCCTCGCCGCTGTCGGCCAGGGTCTGCACGGTGCGCAGCACCTCGCGGCGCATCGCCTGCATGTTCCACTGCGCCGCTTCCAGGCGCTGGCGCGCGGCCTGCGGACGCAGGAACGTGGACATGCCCTGGAGCACGTCCATGCTCAGCCGCAACGAAATGGTCGAATCGTTCTGCAGGCGCCCGCCGACGTCGCGGCGCAGCGCGGCGGCCTCCAGATTGAGTTGCGGCTTCAATGCCGCGCGCGCCTCGCGCAGCTCCGCCTCGGCCGCGCGCACCTGTTCGCCGGCCTTGCGCAGCAGCGGCGAGGCGTCCACCGCCTGCGCCAGCAACGGCGGCGCCAGTTGCGGCAATTCCAGCGTCTCCGGTTCGACCAGATCCTCGGCCTCGGCGCCGACCAGCAGCAGGAACTGGTTGCGCACCTCCTGCAGCACGCCCTGCTCGGTGGCCAACTGGTCCTGGCCGCGGGCCAGTTCCAGCCGTGTGCGCTCCAGTTCGCTGCGGTCGGCGTAGCCGCCGCTGCGCGCCTGGCTGAGGTCGGCGATCACCTGCAGGCGCTGCAGGTGCGCCTGCACCGCCTGCAGCCGCTGCTGCGCGGCCAACACGTCCAGATACACCTCCACGATCTGCAGCGCGGCATCGTCGGCGGCCACCTCCACCGCCGCGTCCTGCCCGCGCTGCTGCGCGCGCGCATTCGCCACCCGGCTCGACACGCGGCCCCAGTCGTACAGCATCTGCGAGAGGTTGACGTCGTAGACCACCTCGCCCGGGTCCAGCGCCTTGGGTCCGGCGGCGACCGACAGCGCCGGGTAGTAGCCGCTGCGGGCGATGCGCACGTCGGTGGCGGCGCGCGCCGCGTCGGCCATCGCCGCGCGCAACTGCGGCTCGATCGCCAATCCGCGCTGCACGGCCTGCGTCAGCGACATCGCGCAGGCGCACGCCGGCAGCGCCAGCCACAGCCCGAGGGCCAGCGCCAGAGCGGACCGGCGCGTGCGCCGGTCCCCTGCCCCCTTCTTCGCCATCAGGCCGTCACCACCGCCAGGGTGTTGTCCTCCACCAGCAAGGTCGCGGTGCCGAAGCTGTAGACGTGATAGGTGATGCCGTCGATCGCCTGGGTGGTGCCGCTGTCCACCGCGCCGATCACGTTGAGCACATCCGCCCCGTCGCCGGTGAACTGCAGGGTGTCGTTGCTGTCGGTGATTGCCAGCACTTCCGCCGCGGTCAGGGTCAGCGTGCTGCCGGAATCGCCCTTGCCGAGGTCGACGCGCTCGATGTTGCTCAGGGTGCCGATGCCCGCCGCGTTGTAGTCCAGATCGATACCGTTGGCGAACAACAGCGTGTCGAAGCCGGCGCCACCGTCGATGCTGGCGAAGGTGTTGCCGGTGATCTGGATGGTGTCGTCGCCGTTGCCGGCAACGACCCGGTCGCCGCTGCCGACGTTGAAGATCAGGTCGCTGCCGTCGCCGGCGAGGATGCGTTCGCTGCTGCCGTCGGCGCCGGACAGGATGTCGTTGACGGCGGTGCCGAACACGCTGATCTCGCCGATGCCCAGGCTGACGCCGCTACTGGACAGGCTGATGCCGTAGCGGGCGCTGTCGTTGCCCTGCGTATCGGTGCCCACCACTTCGAACGACACCTGGGTTCCCAGGTTGAGCAGGCCCGAGGCGGTCAGCCCGAGCTGGTTCAGCACGCTGGAGCTGAGCAGGTTCAGGGCGAAGTCGCCATTGGCGTCGGCCTGGATCGGCGTGAGTTCGACATTGAGCGCCGGCGTGATGACCCGGATCGCCAGGCTCGCGTTCGGCTCGGCCTGCCCGCTGAAGCCGAACGTCGCCGGCAGCAGCGAGAAGTCCACGCCGAAGTCGCCGAGCGTCAGCGGCTGGGCGATGTTGGTCCCCACGCCCAGCGAGACGACCGGGCTGGGATTGCCGGCCGGGTCGGCACCGACCACCGAGACCTGCGCGTTCAGCAGCTGCGCCCAGCTCAGGTCGATGTCCAGGCCGGTGAGCAGGTCCAGCGAGGCCAGGCCGCTGTTGTCGGCGGCGAGCGTGGCGGTGGCCTGCACGCCGCCGACGTTGACGTTGACCGTCAGCGCGACGCCCGGCTCGCTGGAAATCGTCAGCAGGCTGCCGACCAGCGACAGCACCGGCGTCGCCGGCGCCACCGTGTCGATGGTGAAGCCGACCGAGGACGACAGCGGACCGCCGTTGAGGTCGGCCGTGACCGTCGCCGCCCCTTGCGGCAATGCCGCGCCGCCGCTGGGCGGCAGCACCGACACCAGCACGTTGCCGGCGCTCAGGTCGGCGCTGGTCAGGGTGTGGCTGACGTCGACCTCGTAGCCGTTCTGGCCGGCGAAGTGCACGGTCACCACCTGCCCGACCAGCATGGCCGGCCGCAACTGCACCAGCACCTGGATGCCATCGCCGATCTCGGCGGCGTTGACCCAGGTATCGCCCGCCTCCGGCACGCTGAGCAGCGGCGGCGACAGGTCCGGCGCGGTGAGCAGCGCAGGCGGGCTGACATTGCCGGCGGCATCCACCGCCACCACCGACAGTGCCTGACCGATCACCAGCGGCGGCGACAGCGGCAGGCTGAAGCTGCCGTTGCCGTCCACCTGGATCAGCAGCGGATTGGTGGTATCGCCGTTCACCACCACGCGCAGTTGCGCGTTGGCCTCGGCGGTGCCGCTGAGCAGGCTGCCGTCCAGGCTGATCGACACCAACGGCGCCGCCGGCGCCAGCGCATCCACGGTCAACGTCGCCGGCGGGCTGGCATTGCCGGCCGCGTCGGTGGCGATGGCGCTGATCACGGTGCCGTCGGGGAGCGCCGCCCCCGGGGTGACGCTCCAGTTGCCCGACGCATCGGCCGTGGTCTGGCCGATCAGCGCGCCGTTGCCGTCGGTGACGGTGATGGTTGCGCCGGCTTCGGCCGTGCCGACGATCGCCACGCCGTTGCTCGGCTGCAGGATCGGGGCGGCCGGCGCCAAGGCGTCCACGGTCAACGTCGCCGGGGCGCTGGCATTGCCGGCCGCATCGGTGGCGATGGCGTTGATCACGGTGCCGTCAGGGAGCGCAGCGCCCGGCGTGACGCTCCAGTTGCCGGACGCATCCGCGGTGGCCTGGCCGATCAGCGTGCCGGTGCCGTCGGTGACGGTGACGGTCGCCCCGGCCTCCGCGGTGCCGACGATCGCCACGCCATTGCTCGGCTGTAGGATCGGCGCCGCCGGCGCAAGCGCATCCACGATCAACGTCGCCGGTGCACTGGCATTGCCGGACGCATCGGTGGCGATGGCCGTCACCACGGTGCCGTCGGGCAATGCGGCCCCCGGGGTGACGCTCCAGTTGCCGGACGCATCCACGGTGGCCTGGCCGATCAGCGCGCCGGTGCCGTCGGTGACGGTGATGGTTGCACCGGCTTCGGCCGTGCCGACGATCGCCACGCCATTGCTCGGCTGCAGGATCGGGGCAGTCGGCGCAAGCGCATCCACGGTCAACGTCGCCGGGGCGCTGGCATTGCCGGCCGCATCGGTGGCGATGGCGTTGATCACGGTGCCGTCGGGGAGCGCAGCCCCCGGCGTGACGCTCCAGTTGCCGGACGCATCCGCGGTAGCCTGGCCGATCAGCGTGCCGTTGCCGTCGGTGACGGTGACGGTCGCCCCGGCCTCCGCGGTACCGGCGATCGTGGCGCCGTTGCTCGGCTGCAGGATCGGAGCGGCCGGTGCCAAGGCATCCACGGTCAGCGTCGCCGGCGCACTGGCGTTGCCGGCGGCGTCGATGGCGATGGCGCTGATCACGGTGCCGTCGGGCAATGCGGCCCCCGGCGTGACGCTCCAGTTGCCCGACGCATCGGCCGTGGCCTGGCCGATCAGCGTGCCGTTGCCATCGGTGACAGTGATGGTCGCGCCGGCCTCCGCCGTGCCGACGATCGCCACGCCGTTGCTCGGCTGCAGGATCGGAGCGGCCGGTGCCAAGGCGTCCACGGTCAACGTCGCCGGTGCGCTGGTATTGCCGGCCGCGTCGGTGGCGACGGCGTTGATCACCGTACCGTCGGGCAAGGCGGCCCCCGGTGTGACGCTCCAGTTGCCCGACGCATCGGCCGTGGTCTGGCCGATCAGCGCGCCCGCGCCATCGGTGACGGTGACGGTCGCCCCGGCCTCCGCCGTACCGACGATGGCCACGCCGTTGCTCGGCTGCAGGATCGGCGCGGACGGCGCCAACGCATCGACCGTGAGCGTCGCTGGCGCACTGGCATTGCCGGACGCATCGGTGGCGATGGCCGTCACCACGGTGCCGTCGGGCAACGCGGCCCCTGGGGTGATGCTCCAGTTGCCGGACGCATCGACGGTGGTCTGGCCGATCAGGGTGCCGTTGCCATCGGTGATGGTGACGGTCGCGCCGGCTTCGGCGGTACCGACGATCGCAGTACCGTTGCTCGGCTGCAGCACCGGCGCGGACGGCGCCAGCGCATCGACGGTCGTCGTCGCCGGCGCGCTGGCGTTGCCTGCCGCATCGGTGGCGATGGCGCTGATCACGGTGCCGTCGGGCAATGCCGCCCCCGGGCTGATGCTCCAGTTGCCCGACGCATCGGCCGTGGCCTGGCCGATCAGCGTGCCGTTGCCGTCGGTGACGGTGACGCTCGCCCCGGCTTCCGCGGTACCGGCGATCGTGACGCCATTGCTCGGCTGCAGGATCGGCGCCGACGGCGCCACGGCATCGACCGTCGTCGTCGCCGGCGCGCTGACGTTGCCGGTCGCATCGGTGGCCACGGCGGTGATCACCGTGCCGTCGGGCAGTACCGCCCCCGGGGTGACGCTCCAGTTGCCGGACGCATCGGCCGTGGTCTGGCCGATCAGCGCGCCGCTGCCATCGGTGACGGTGACCGTCGCGCCAGCTTCGGCGCTGCCGACGATCGCCACGCCATTGCTCGGCTGCAGGATCGGGGCGGACGGCGCCAACGCATCGACCGTGAGCGTCGCCGGCGCACTGGCGTTGCCGGCGGCATCGCTGGCGATGGCCATCACCACGGTGCCGTCGGGCAACGCGGCACCCGGGGTGATGCTCCAGTTGCCGGACGCATCCGCCGTGGTCTGGCCGATCAGGGCACCCGCACCATCGGTGACGGTGACCGTCGCACCGGCCTCCGCCGTACCGACGATCGCGCTGCCATTGCTCGGCTGCAGCACCGGCGCCAACGGCGCCAGCGCGTCGACGGTCGTCGTCGCCGGCGCGCTGGCGTTGCCGGCCGCATCGGTGGCGATGGCGCTGATCACGGTGCCGTCGGGCAATGCCGCCCCGAGGGTGATGCTCCAATTGCCGGACGCATCGGCCGTGGCCTGGCCGATCAGTGTGCCGTTGGCGTCGCTGACGGTGACGCTCGCGCCGACTTCCGAGGTACCGGCGATCGTGACGCCATTGCTCGGCTGCAGGATCGGCGCCGACGGCGCCAATGCATCGACCGTGGTCGTCGCCGGCGCACTGACGTTGCCGGTCGCATCGGTGGCCACGGCGGTGATCACGGTGCCGTCGGGCAGTGCGGCCCCGGGGATGACGCTCCAGTTGCCGGACGCATCGGCCGTGGTCTGGCCGATCAGCGTGCCGTTGCCATCGGTGACGGTGACCGTCGCGCCAGCTTCGGCGCTGCCGACGATCGCCACGCCATTGCTCGGCTGCAGCACCGGCGCCGCCGGCGCCACGGCATCGACGGTCAGCGTCGCCGGCGCGCTGGCGTTGCCGGCCGCGTCCGTGGCCACCACGTTGATCGGCGTCCCGTCGGGCAGCGCGGCGCCGGGGGTGATGCTCCAGTTGCCGGACGCATCGACCGTGGCCTGGCCGATCAGCGCGCCGTTGCCATCGGTGACGGTGACCGTCGCGCCGGCTTCGGCGCTGCCGACGATCGCAGTGCCGTTGCTCGGCTGCAGCACCGGGGTAGCCGGGGCCACGGCATCCACCGTGGTGGTCGCCGGCGCGCTGGCATTGCCGGCCGCGTCGGTGACGATGGCGGTCAGCACGGTGCCGTCGGGCACTGGGGTGGCCGGGGTCAGGCTCCAGGCGCCGGACGCATCGGCGGTGGCCTGGCCGATCAGCGTGCCGTTGCCGTCGCTGACGGTGACGGTCGCACCGGCCTCGGCGCTGCCGGCGACGACGCTGCCGTTGCTCGGTTGCAGCAGCGGTGCCGCCGGCGCCACCGCATCCACGGTGGCGGTCGCCGGCGGACTGACCGTGCCTGCGGCATTGCTGGCGACCGCGGTGATCACCGTGCCGTCCGGCAGCGGCGTGGCCGGCGTGAAGCTCCAGTTGCCGGCGGCATCGACGACGGCCTGGCCGATCGGCGCGCCATTGCCGTCGCTCAGGGTGATGCTGGCGCCCGCTTCGGAGGTGCCGGCGATCACGCTGCCGTTGGTCGCCTGGATGATCGGCGCCGCCAGCAGGTCCGGCGCCTGCACGCTGGTCGGGGGGCTGTTGTTGCCGGCCGGATCGGTCACCACCACGGTCAGCGTCTGCCCGTCGGTCAGTGGCGGCTGCAACGGCACGTTGAAGCTGCCATCGCCGCCCACCACGACGGTGACGTCGGGAAGGCCGTCGCCATTCGTATCGACGCCCACCGTCGCGCCCGCCTCGGCGGTGCCGGTCAGGCTGCCGCCGTCGGCCGAGACCTGCAGATCGCCGGCCGCCGCCGGCGGCGTGGTATCGGGCGCGTTGACGCTGGCGCCGGGGCCGGTGTTGCCGGCGGGATCGGTCACCACCACGGTCACGGTCTCGCCGTTGGTCAGCGGCGGCTGCAACGGCACGCTGAAGCCGCCGTCGCTGCCGACCACGGCGGTCGCGTCCGGCACGCCATCGCCGTTGGTGTCCACGCCCACCGTCGCGCCCACCTCGGCGGTGCCGGTCAGGCTGCTGCCGTCCGCCGCGACCTGCAGGTTGCCCGCCGCACCGGGCGGAGTGACGTCCGGCGCCTGCACCATTGCCGGCGGGCTGGTGACGCCCACCGGACTGGTGACGACCACGGCCACCATCTCGCCATCGACCAGCGGCGTCGGCAGGGTCGCGACGAAGCTGCCGTCGCTGCCGGCCACGACGACCACTTCCATCTGCCCGTCGCCATCGGCATCGATGAGGACCGAGTGGCCGGCCTGCGCGATGCCGGTGAGTTGGGTGCCGTCGGTGGAGATCTGCAGATTGCTCGCCGCGGCCGGTACCGCCGGCTGCGGCTGCACGATCTCGTTGCGGTCGTCGTCGCTGCCCATGCTGGCCAACGCGCCCGCGCCGAGTGCGACGCCGCCCGCCATCAGCAAGGGCGCAGCCAGCCCACCGGCCGCCGCTCCCACGCCGGCCGCGGTCAAGGATTCGAACCCGGCCTCGGTCCCCACCGGCGCATAGCTGGCCAGCAACGCGGTCCCTTCGCCGGCGCCGGCGAACTGCACCGCGAGCAGCTGCTCCTCCTGGGTCAGGAACAACTGGCTCGGCTCCGAGGCGGCATCGTAGAAGTGGGCGATGCGGACCGTCTCGCCGTTCTTCATCCGCACCAGCAGATCGTCGCCGTCGCGGCTGTAGGCGGCGACGCTGTCGGGCGGCACGTCCAGCACGACCTGGCTGGCCTGGGTCAGCCGCACCACGCCGTCGGCCGGCAGCGGGACGGCAGGGGCGCGGGTGACGTCGGCGCTGTGCGGGACAACCTTGACCTGGATACTCATGGCGAACACTCCTTATCGCGAGATTGGGCGAAAGCCTGCGAACGCGAGCCAAGGGCGGGCGGCGAGCGATACGACGGGACGCCGTACGCAGGCAACACGTCACCCGCGCGGCCCTGTTGGTCCACGACACGCATTGGATCGGTGATCGAGCAACGCAGCCCACGAACAGCCAGGCGCCACGTCGCGATGGACGTAGCGGCGGCTAGCGTCGGTATCGTTGCAAAGGGGAAATCGAGGGATGAAGCGGGCGGCGGCGCGGCGGCGCGTGGCGGGGCGAACGAGACGAACCGGCGGCGTCCAATGACATCACGGGCACTCCTGATAAAAGCCAGAGCAGTTCAGACGGCAAGACGGCAAAAACCCTGTGCAGGTGACACTGCGCCGACATGCCTCGCCTGACGTGCGAGGTGCCCAACCTCAGGTCCGGATCCATCGTGCCGCATATCCGCCAACGAACTGGCGTTACGCGGTCCCCCTTCCGTTTGCACGCGCCAATCATTGGCAACGACGACACATGAAGGCAATGAACTGACACAAATTTGTCACGCAACTGTGTTTCGCACCACGCAACAGCGACGACTTTTTCACAAAGCCTGCTGCGAGTGTTTCAAGGGTCTTGCGCAAAACCACGGAAAATTGGCGCCGACCGGCGTGGCTGCATAAGAAGCAGCCGGGCGGTTGCGCCAACGTCGGAGGTCGGCCGCACTTGCCGGACCGCGCCGGGCTGGCGGCTTCCGCGGTCACGCAATTGCGGTCACGCGACGACTGCATGGGGACCAGGCGCGGGCACACGCCCGCGCCTGTCACAGCGATCGGCCCACCGACCCTGGATGGTCGGCGGCGTGGCGCGTGCCGCCGCGCACCGCCGGTGCGCGGCACTCCCGGGCTCAGTACACCGGCAGACTGATGAAACTGGCCTGCTGCGGCGTGTGCCAGATCCGCTGCGTCGCCTTCTGGTAATCGCCCGGCTTGGCGAAGTAGATGTTGGGCACGTAGGTCTGCGGATTACGGTCGTACAGCGGGAACAGGCTGGACTGCACCTGCACCATCACCCGGTGGCCGCGCTCGAACGTGTGGTTGGCGGTGGGCAGGCCGAAGCTGTAGGCCAGCGGCTGGTTCGGGGTCAGCGGCGCCGGATGCTCGAAGCTCTCGCGGTAGCGGCCGCGGAAGATCGCCAGCGACACCGGCAGCTCGTAGCCGCCCAACTTCGGCGCGGAGGCCATCTGGTCCGGATACACGTCGATCAGCTTCACCACCCAGTCGCTGTCGCTGCCGCTGGTGGAGGCCTGCAGGTGCACCTGCGGCGCGCCGGCGATGCGCAGCGGCGCCTGCAGCGGCTCGCTGACGAAGGTCAGAACGTCCGGGCGCCCGTCGACGAAGCGCTGGTCGTGCACCAGCCAGGTGGTCCACATGTCGCGGTCGCCGAACACCACCGGGCGCGGCACGAACGGCACCGGCTTGGCCGGGTCGGACACGTACTCGGTGTACTCGCCCTGCCCGGCCTTGGGCGCCTCGAACGAGACGCGGCCGCCGGCCTCCAGGTACAGCGGCTTGCTCTGCGCCGGGCAGCCCTGCGCGCAGCTCAGCGGCCAGCGCTGCAGGCGGTCCCAGTGGTTGGCGCCGGTGTCGTAGATCAGCACCGGCGGGGTGTCGGCCTTGGGCGCGCCATCGACCAGGTACTGGTCGAAGAACGGCTTGAGCACGTCGCGGCGGAACTGCAGCGCGGTGTCGCCGTCGAACTGCAGCGCGCCCAGCGAGGCGCCCTCGTAGTTGACCTGGCTGTGCCGCCACGGCCCCATCACCAGGTAGTTCTTGTCGTTGCCGGTGTCGCGCGGCTCCATCGCCTCATAGCTGTGGATCGCGCCCCACATGTCTTCCTGGTCCCACAGCCCCTGCAGCCACATCGTCGGCACCTTCAGCGGGGTGCGCGCCATCACCTTGTCCAGCGCCTGCTCCTGCCAGAACGCATCGTAGGCCGGGTGCTCGGTGAGCTTGCGCCACCACGGCAACTGCTCCAGCCCGGCGGCCTTGGCGTAGTCGCCGGCCGAGCCGGCGCGCAGGAAGTTGCTGTAGTCGTCGTAGCCCTGGCGCGGGATGCCCTCGCCCTTGCCGCGCCGGGTCATCTGCCCGGTGAAGTAGTCCAGGTTGACCTGGCGGAAGGCGCCGTAGTTGAGCCAGTCGTCGCCCATCCAGCCGTCGATCATCGGGCTTTCCGGCGCGGCCACCTTCAGCGCCGGGTGCGGATCGGCCAGCGCCATCACCACGGTGAAGCCTTCGTAGGACGAACCGATCATGCCGACCTTGCCGTTGGATTCGGGCACGTGCTTGACCAGCCAGTCGATGGTGTCCCAGGCGTCGGTGGCGTGGTCGACCTTGGTCGGGTTGAGCGGCCCGCGCAGCGGCCGGGTCACCACGTAGTCGCCCTCCGAGCCGTACTTGCCGCGGATGTCCTGGAACACCCGGATGTAGCCGCCGTCGACGAACACCTCGTCGCCCTGCGGCAGCAGATCGCGCATGTGCGGCGAGGCCAGGCGGCTGGCGCGGCCGCTGGCGTCGTAGGGCGTGCGGGTCAACAGGATCGGCGCGCCGTGCGCGCCCTTGGGCAGCACGATCACCGTGTGCAGCTTGACCCCGTCACGCATCGGGATCATCACCTCGCGCTTGACGTAGTCGTTGGCCGCGGTCGGCGCGACGAACGGCTTGCCGGTGATGTCCGGCGTCATCGGCGCGGTCTGGGCGAACGCGGCGCCGGTGGTGGCGAGGGCGACGGCGGCGGCGAGCAGGCAGGGAGCGATGCGACGCATGAGCGATGGGATCCCGAGAGAAGGCGAATCCCCGACGCTAGGCGAGCCCGCGGCGCTAGGCAAGTGACGAAGGCTGGGTCGCCCGCTGCGGTCGCGGCGCCGGCAACGTGCGATCGGCCCAGGCCGACACCGGGCACCATGGGGCAGACGTACGGATGCCGCGCGCGATCATGGCAGCCAGCGCCCGGCAGCGCCGCCGACGGCAGCGATCCGGGTGAGGCCGCGCGACGCGGCCTGTCAGTGCCGCACTTGGCCTTCGCCGCGCACCACGAAGCGCTCCACGGTCAGCGCTTCCAGGCCCATCGGGCCGTAGGCGTGCAGGCGCGTGGTGGAGATGCCGATCTCCGCGCCCAGGCCCAGTTCGCCGCCGTCGGAGAAGCGCGAGGAGGCGTTGACCATCACCACCGCCGCGCGCAGCGCCTGCACGAACGCCTCGGCGTTGGCGGGATCGCCGGTCGCGATGACCTCGGTATGGTCCGAGCCGTAGCGGCGGATGTGCGCGATCGCCGCGTCCAGGTCCGGCACCACCGCCACCGCCAGGATCAGGTCCAGGTACTCGGCGGCGTAGTCGTCGTCGCTGGCGCTGTCGATGTCCGGCAGCAGCGCGCGGGTGGCGGCATCGCCGCGCAGGGCGACGCCGCGCTGGCGCAGCGCCTGCGCCGCCAGCGGCAGGAAGCGCGCGGCGACGTCGGCGTGCACCAGCAGCGTCTCCAGGGAATTGCAGGCGGCCGGCCGCGTGGTCTTGCCGTCGATGAGCAGCTTTACCGCCAGCTCCAGGTCCGCCGAGGCATCGACGAACAGATGGCACACGCCCTTGTAGTGCTTGATCACCGGCACCCGCGCATGCTCGGCGACGAAGCGGATCAGGCCCTCGCCGCCGCGCGGGATCGCCAGGTCGACGATGTCGTGGAGCTGCAGCAGTTCCAGCATGGTCTCGCGGCGCAGGTCCTCGACCAGGGTCAGCGCGGCCTCGCCGATGCCGGCCTCGCGCAGCGCCCGGCGCAGCGCCGCGGCGATGGCGGTGTTGGAGTGGATCGCCTCGGAACCGCCGCGCAGGATCACCCCGTTGCCGGCCTTGATGCACAGCGCCGCGGCGTCGGCGGTGACGTTCGGCCGCGCCTCGTAGATCATCGCCACCACGCCCAGCGGCACGCGGATCTTCTGCACGCGGATGCCGTTGGGGCGCACGTCGTCGCGGGTGACCTGGCCGACCGGATCGGGCAAGGCCGCCACCTCGCGCAGCGCCGCGGCGATGCCGTCCAGGCGCTTGCGGTCCAGCTCCAGCCGATCCAGCATCGCACTGCCGACCTCTTTGGCCCGCGCCGCCTCCAGATCGCGCGCATTGGCGGACAGGATCGCCTCCGCATCGGCTTCCAGCGCCGCCGCCATCGCCTGCAGCAAGGCCTGCTTGGCCGAGGACGACAACTGCGCCAGCGCTTGCGCGGCATCGCGGCATTGCAGGGCCTGGGTGCGGATGGAGGTCATTGGGGGCTCCGGTGGCTGGATTCGGGATTCGGGATTCGGGATTCGGGATTCGGGATTCGGGATTCGAAAAGGCTACGCGCTATGCCGGGGAAATGAGCGGCGGCGAGCGCGAGGCGCGACGCGGGTGTCGGCGTTGCGGCGCGATCGCCGCCGCCGGCGCGGCCGGCGCGGGGCTGGCGCGATCAGACCGATTCCCCATTCCCGATTCCCGACTCCCGCAACACCACCAGATCGTCCCGATGAATCACGTTCTCGCCGTAGTTGTAGCCCAGGATCGCCTCGATGTCGCGCGAGTGGCGGCCGGCGATGCGGCGGATGTCCACTGCCGCGTACTGGCTGACGCCGCGCGCCAGGCAGTGCTCGCCGGCCGCGTCGCGCAGGCGCACCTCGACCATGTCGCCGCGGCGGAACTCGCCCACGGCGCCGGCGACGCCGCCCGGCAGCAGCGAGGCGCCCTTGTCGCGCAACGCGGCCGCAGCGCCGGCATCGACCAGGATCGCGCCCGGCTCCACCGGGACGTGGCGCAGCCAGTACTTGCGCGCGGCGATGCGGGTGCGCGCGGCATGGATGCGGGTGCCGCGCAGGCGGTCCTGGGCCAGGCCGCGCACCACCTCGGCGCTGCGCCCGTTGAACAGATAGGTCTCGATGCCGGCGGCGCCGGCCTTGGCCGCGGCCTCCAGCTTGGTGCGCATGCCGCCGGTGCCCACGCCGCTGCCGCTGCCGCCGGCCATCGCCAACACCGCCGCGCTCAGCTCCCGTACCTCATGCAGCGGCTGCGCCTGCGGGTCGCGGCGCGGGTCGGCGGTGTACAGGCCGTCGATGTCGGTGGCGATGAACAGCGCATCGGCATCGACCAGGGCGGCGACGATCGCGGCGAGATTGTCGTTGTCGCCGAGCTTGAGTTCGTCCACCGAGACCGTGTCGTTCTCGTTGACCACCGGCAGCGCGCCCAGCCGCAGCAGCTCGCCCAGGGTGGCGCGTGCGTTGAGGTAGCGGCGGCGGTTGCGCAGGTCGTCGTGAGTCAACAGCACCTGCGCCACCGGCCGTTCGAAGAAGCGCTGCCACAGCGCGATCAGCTGCGCCTGGCCGAGCGCGGCCAGCGCCTGCCGCGCGGCCAGCGCCGCGCCCGCTTCGGCGGCCTTCGGCACGATGGCGCGGCCGGCAGCGACCGCGCCGGAGGACACGATCACCAGTTCGCGGCCCGCCACCAGGTTGGCCGACACGAACTGCGCCAGGCCCAGCGCGAAGCGCGGAGTCAGGCCGCCACCGTCGGCGGCCAGCAGGCTGCTGCCGACCTTGAGCACCGCGCGCCGCCAGGGCGGCAGGCGTTGTTCGGCGAAGGGCGATGGCGTTTGTGTGGTCATTGGATCAGCGCGTGTTCCATTCGTACACGGTGAGATCGGAGCTGCCCTGGATCGCCAACGGATCGGCTGCGACGATCGCCTGCGCCTGCGCCAGGTCGTCCACGCCCTGCAGTAGGTAGGCACCGCCGCTGCGGTCGCTGAAACCGCCGGTCAGCGCCAGCAAGCCGCGTGCGCGCAGGTCGTCGAGGAAGGCCAAGTGCGGGGCGACCACGCTCTCGTCGAAGTTGGGTTTGCGCATCGCCAGCACCAGGTAGTATTTCATCGTACGGCGTTCCTTCTGCAATCGGTTTGAATGTTCGGCGTCGCAGCGAATGCTGTTTGTGGGAGGGGCTTCAGCCCCGACGCGTTAGCGCTGAGGCGTCGGGGCTGAAGCCCCTCCCACAGGATCAAGGCGCGGGGCCGAAGCCTCTCCAAGGAATCAGCCGCCCAGCGCGTGCCAACGCGCCTGCAGCTCGTCCAGGCGCAGATCGGCGGCGGCGCCGGGCGAGACCCGCGCGGCCAGGCTGCCTTCCGGCGTGCGCCCCTGCCCCGCACTGTCGGCGGACGCGGCGGCGGCCTGGTAGGCCTCGCGGAACGGCACGCCGGCCACCGCGGCTTCCACCGCCACGTCGGTGGCGTACATGCCCGAATCGATCGCCGCGCGCAGCTTGTCCTCGCGCCACTCCAGGTTGGCCAGCAGCGCCGGCAGCAGCTCCAGCGCCGCCAGGCCGCGGCCGAAGCCGTGGAAGATCGCGCCCTTGCTGCTCTGCAGGTCGCGGTGATAGCCCGACGGCAGCGACAGCAACTGTTCGATCTCGGTGCGCGCCGCGGCCACGCTGGCGTGGGTGGCGCGCATCAGCTCGATCACGTCCGGGTTGCGCTTGTTCGGCATGATCGAGCTGCCGGTGGTGTACTGCGCCGGCAGCGCGACGAAGCCGAATTCGCCGCTGGTGAACAGCGACAGGTCCCAGGCCAGGCGGCGCAGGTCCAGGGTGGCGCTGCCCAGCGCTTCCAGCGCGGCCATCTCGAACTTGCCGCGCGAGAGCTGCGCGTAGATCGGGCTGACCTGCAGGCGCGCGAAGCCCAGCGCGGCGGTCGTATGCGCACGGTCCAGCGGCAGGTTGACGCCGTAGCCGGCGGCGGTGCCGAGCGGATTGCAGTCGACCAGGCACAAGGTGTCCCGGGCGCGCAGCGCATCGTCGATGAAGGCCTCGGCCCAGCCCGCCCACCACATGCCGGCCGAGGACACCACGGCGCGCTGGATGTGGGTGTAGCCGGGCACCGGCAGGTCGCGCTCGGCCTGCGCGCGGTCCAGCGCGACCTTGGCGATCTCCGCGCTCAACTGCGCCAGCCGCGCCAGCTTGTCCTTCAGCCACAGCCGGGTGGCGACCAGGATCTGGTCGTTGCGGCTGCGCCCGGTGTGGATCTTGCGCCCGGCATCGCCCAGGCGTTCGGTCAGCCGCGCCTCGATCGCCGAATGGCCGTCCTCGAAGCGCGCATCCAGCACGAACGCGCCGCTGCGGAAATCCTCGGCCAGCACCGCCAGTTCGCGCTGCAGCCCGGCCAGTTCGTCGGCGGACAGGATGCCGATGCGCTGCAGGCCTTCGGCGTGCGCGCCGCTGGCGGCGATGTCGTGCAGGAAGAACTCGCGGTCCAGGAGCACGTCGTCACCGGCCAGGAACGCCTGGATCTGGGTGTCGACGGCGACGCCGGGTTTTTGCCAGAGGAGAGTGGTCATTGGGGAAGCCGGGAATGGGGATTGGGGAATGGGGATTCGGAAAGCGGCGCGCTGCGTCCGTCATAGATGCAGCGGTGACGTGGGCGCTCTACTCCGGCGCGTGCATCGGCGGGATCGACGTCAGCTCGGCCACGCCCAGCGCCAGATTGAGGTTCTGCATCGCCTGCGTCGCGGCGCCCTTGAGCAGGTTGTCCAGCGTCGCCACCAGCACCAGGCGCTTGTTGCCCGGGGCCAGGGTGAAACCGCCGAGCTGCACGCCGTGGCGGCCGGCGATGCGGCTGACCCACGGCGCCGCGTCCACCACCTCGATCAGCGGCTCGTCGGCGTAGCGCGTGCGATACAGCTGCTGCACCGCCTCCAGCTTCAGCGGCTGCTGCAGCCACAGGTTCACGGTCATGGTGATGCCGCGGAAATGGGGCGCCACGTGCGGCATGAACTCCACCGGCACGCCGAGCTGCGCGGACACCTCGCGCTCGTGCATGTGGTCGGTCAGCGCGTACGGCATCAGGTTGTCGCGCAGCAGGTCGGGGTTGTTCTTGTCCGACGGCGTGGTGCCGGCGCCGGAGTAGCCGGACACGCCGAAGCACTGCGGCGGACCGGCCAGGTGCTCGCGCAACGGTGCGATCGCCAGCTGCATCGCGGTGGCGTAGCAGCCGGGATTGCTGATGCGGCGCTGTCCGGCATAGCGCGCGCGGGTCAGCTCCGGCAGGCCGTAGTACCAGGCCGGGTCGAAGCGGTAGTCGGCGGACAGGTCGACCACGATCGGATCGGCCGCACCGGCGGCGACCGCCGCGTCCAGCGCCGCCACGTAGGGTGCGGCCTTGCCGTTGGGCAGCGCCAGCACCACCACGTCGGCGCGCTTGGCCGCCACCGCCTCCGGGTCGAGGTTCTCGTAGCGCAGTTCGCCCTGGTAGGCGTCGTGGTGCGCATCGACGCGCTGCCCGTCCAGCTCGCGCGAGGACAGGAACGCCAGGCGCAGTTGCGGATGCGCCGCGATCAGGCGGATCAACTCGGCGCCGGTATGGCCGCGGGCGCCGACGATGCCGATGGAGAAGACGGGAGACGTGCTCATGCGTGCGAATCCAGGCGGAACTGCAGGTGGCGTTTCACCCCCGCCCATTCCGTATTGATGATGGAGAAGATGACGGTATCGCGCGGGGTGCCGTCGGGGTGGCGCTTGTGGTTGCGCAGCACGCCGTCCTGCTTGGCCCCCAGCCGCGCGATCGCGGTGCGCGAGGCCTGGTTGAACCAACTGGTCTCGAAGACGACGCTGAGGCAGCCGAGCGTGTCGAAGGCATGCCCGAGCAGCAGCAGCTTGGCCTCGGTGTTCAGGCCGGTGCGCTGCACCCGCGGGGCATACCAGGTGTAGCCGATCGACAGCGTCGGCACCTGCGGATCCAGGCCGTAGAAGCGCGTGCTGCCGACGATCTCGCCGTGCGCATCGCGCACCACGAACGGCAGCACCCGGCCCAGCGCCTGCACCTCCAGCGTGGCGGCGACATAGGCGTCCACCCGCTCCGGCGCCGGCACGCTGGTATACCACAGCGCGTCCAGGCCGCTGCCGCGCACGGCGTTGCGCAGGCCCTCGGCGTGCGCCGCCTGCAGCGGCTCCAGGCTGACGTGGCGGCCGCGCAGCGTGGGCACGCGGCGCCAGGCCTCGGGAAGCACGGAATCGTTGCTGGACATGGGGTCGTTCCTAGGCGAAGGGACCGTTCAACCCTGCAGGGTCGGCGTGCGCGTGGCGCAGTGCGCCACGCAGTGCTGGATCTGCTCGAAGGTCTCCAGGCCGTACCAGAACACCTTCCACTTTTCCTGCTTGAAGCAGCCGTCGGACTCGGCGTAGTAGAAGATGTTGACCTGGTTGTTGTGGCGCGAGCGCCAGAACAGCTGCGGCGTCTCCTCGCGCATCACGTTCCACACCGCGCGGCCCAGGCCCTCGCCCTGCGCGTCGTCGAGCACCGCGAACTTGTCCAGGTAGGTATAGCCGCCCTCGTCGGTCAGGATCACCGCGGTGCGGTAGTTCTCGCTGACGTAGGCGCGCAGCAGCCGGGTGCTGTCGAAATAGTCCGGCACCAGGGTGCGGCCGAAGCTGGATTCGATCAGGGTCTTCAGCCGCGGCAGGTCCAGCTCGCTCCACGCCGTGGCGCGCAGCACCTTCTCGCCGCGCCGCACCAGGGTGCCCGAGCCCTTGTGGGTGAACAGTTCCTTGGCCAGGTCGGCCGGGCGCGTGATCGACACCGACGACTCCAGCGGCAGCCGGTCCAGCAGGTCCTTGATCTGCTCGATCTTCACCTTCATGCCGCCATGGATCCACGGCTGCGCGATCAGGTGGTCGTACTCGGTGGACAGGTTGATCGAATCGATCACCCTGCCCTGTTCGTCGAGCAGGCCGCCGGTGCCGGTGAGGAAGATGATCTTGTACGGCTGCAGTTCCTGCACCAGTTCGTTGGCGGCGAAATCGGCGTTGATGTTGAGGATCTGCCCGCTGGGCGTCTCGCCCAGGCTGGTGATGACCGGGATCGAGCCGGCCTGCAGGCTGGCCTCGATCGGCGCCAGGTTGACCGCGGTGACCTCGCCCACCAGCCCGTAGGTGTCGCGGTCCAGGTACTGCGCCTCGAACACCCCGCCGGTGATCGAGGTGGCGCGTGCGCCGTTCTGCTGCAGCGCCTCGACCAGCTTTAGGTTGGAGGCCTGGAACACCCGGCGCACGATCGCCAGCGCTTCCGGCGAGGTCACCCGCAGGCCGTTGACGGTCTGCTTCTCGATGCCGGCGGCGGACAGTTCCGTGTCCAGCTGCGGGCCGGCGCCGTGCAGCACGATCGGGGTCAGCCCCACCTCCTGCAGGAACGACAGCGAGGAGGTCAGCGCCTCCAGGTCGTCGCGCAGCACCGCGCCGCCGACCTTGACCACGGCGAAGCGCTTGGCGTCCAGTTGCGAGAAGCGCTTGAGGTACTGGCTGATCTCCTTCGCGCTGGCCATGCTCGAAAGCAGGCGCACGATGGTCTGGCGGGTTTGGCGGTTGGCGTGCATGGCGTGGGGCGGTGTCCGAAGGAATGCGGGGTGGACGCGATCGCGGGATCGGTCCGGGCGACAGGGAAAGGCGTGCGGCTCAGCGCGCGCCGTTGATGATGCGGTGCACCGAGGCGGCGTAGCGCTGCAGTTGCTCCAGCGTCACGAATTCGTCGGCGGTGTGCGCCTGGGCGATGTCGCCCGGGCCGTAGACCAGCGCGGTGTAGCCGCCGGCGGAGAACAGCGAGGCCTCGGTCCAGAAGTCCACCGCGTTGCCGATCGGCAGCTCCAGCGCATCGGCGACGTCGCGCGCGGCCAGGCGCTTGTCCTCGGCGCGGGCGATGTCGCCGGAGGGCAGGCTCGGGCCGCGGAAGGTCTCCTCGAAATGCGCCGCGGCCGGCTCGGCGAAGCCGGCGAAGGTCGCCAGCAAGGCGTCCACGTCCATCGACGGCAGCGGCCGGAAGCCGAAGCGCAGCTCCGCGGCCGGCGCGATCATGTTGGCCTTGATCCCACCCTCGACCCGGCCGATGTTGAAGCGCAGCCCGGTCAGCCCGCCGAAGCGCGCGTGCGCCAGCGACTCCACGTGGTCCAGCGCGCGACCGCCCCAGCGCATCGCCTGGTGCAGCGCGCTGGCCGCGGCGTCCTGCTTGCCCGACGCGTGGCCGGCGCGGCCGGCGAAGCGCATCAGCACCGAACTGATGCCGCGGTGCGCCAGCACCGCCTCGCTCATGGTCGGCTCGGCCACCAGCACCGCCTCGTAGGCGATGCCGCGGGCCAGGAACGCGGCGATGCAGCGCGGGTCGTTGGCTTCCTCGTCGCTGGAGAACAGGAACGCGGCATCGCCGTCGCCGGCATTGGCCGCGGCCAGCAGCGCCGCCGCCGCGCCCTTGATGTCGCACACGCCCAGGCCGACCACGCGATCGTCCAGGCGCCGCATGACGTGCGGATCGGCTCTCCAGTGCGGCGAATCGGGCACCGTGTCCAGGTGCACGTTGAACAGATACTTCGGCGTGCCGCGCACCGCGTACAGGCTGACCGCACCGGCGCCGTGGTCGATCACCTCCACCGCGAAGCCGGGCAGCTGCGCGCGGATGTAGTCGAAGATGCCGTCGGGGCCGATCGCGCGCGGCGGATTGCGGGTGTCGAAGGACACCAGCGCCTGCAGGTGATCGAGCGTGGAGGTGAGCAGATCGGTCATGGTGGGTCAGGCCGCCGTGGGGCTGGTGCGGTAGAGGTCGGGATGGGCGATTTCCATCAGCGTCTGCGGCCGCGCCGGCGCGGCGAAGCCGTGCTGGGCGTACAGCGCATGCGCATCGGAGGTGGCGAGCAGGAAGCGACGCAGGCCTTGCAGGTGCGGGTGTGCCATCACCGCCGCCACCAGCTGCTTGCCGTAGCCGCGGCCGCGGTAGGCGTCGAGTACGAACACATCGGCGAGATAGCCGAAGGTCGCGCCATCGCTGATCACCCGGGCGAACGCCACCTGCCCCACGCCGTCGAGATGGCCGCCGAAGCACAGGGAACCGGCGATCGCCCGCCGCACCGTGTCCAGCGGGATGCCCAGGCACCAATAGGCCTGCTCGCTGAGGAAGCGATGGATCAACGGCAGATCCAGTTCCTGCTTGTCGGTGCTGATACGCAACGGGGAACGCATCGCGTCGGGATCCTTCATGGAACGCATGGGGAGCGCAAGCAGGCAGCGCCTGCCGCAGGCGGACGAACGGGGAGCACGCCGCTCAACTCGAATAGAACCAGGCCGTGCGGATCAAGGCGTCCCTGACCTCGAAGACCGCCATGGTCTCCAGCGCCTGCGCCGCCAGTCCGTGGATCCGCTCGTGGTCGAACACCCACTGGCCCAGCACCGTCCGCGACACCAGCTCCGCCCGCAAGGCGGGGTTGTTGAAGCGGTGTTCGGCGTAGAACGCGGCGAGCGCGCCCTTGCCCTGCAGCGAAGGCGACACGGCCGGCATCCGGTAGGAGACGAAATCCTCGGCGAAGCAGGCAAGGAAGGCGGACAGGTCGCGGCGGTTGTACGCTTCGAACTGCCGCGCGACCGGTTCGATCACGGCGGACATGGCGGTACGGTCCAGATGGGAGGCAAACGATCCTCCACGGGTGACCGGGCCAGAGGTCCGGTCACCCGCGGCACGACTCAGCGGTTGACCTGCGCGTACAGCGTCGAGCTCATGCCGAACAGCTTGATGAAGCCCTCGGCCTCGGCCACGCCCCAGTCCGCCGACTGCGCGTAGGTCGCGCCCTTGGCGTTGAGCAGGTGCGGCGACTTCACCGCCACCGCGTCGACGCGGCCGCCGCGGGTCTCCAGCGTCACCTCGCCGTTGACCATCGCCTGCGACGACTTCAGGAAGGCTTCCAGGTCGGTCTTCAGCGGATCGTGGTAGAAGCCTTCGTAGACCAGCTCCACCCACTTGCGCGCCACGTCCGGCTTGAAGCGGTTCTGCTGCTTGGTCAGCACCGCGTCCTCCAGCGCGCGATGCGCGGCCAGCAGCGCCACCAGGCCCGGCGCCTCGAACACGATGCGGCCCTTCAGGCCGATCACGGTGTCGCCGGTGTACACGCCGCGGCCCACGCCGTACGGCGCGAACAGCTTGTTGAGCTTGGCCAGGATCTGCTCGCCCGGCAGCGCCTTGCCGTCGAGCTCGACCGCCTCGCCCTGCACGAACTTCAGCTTCACCGTCAGCGGCTCGGTCGGCCACGCGCTGCGCGGCGCGCACCAGCCGCGGGCGCCCTCGCCCGGCGCTTCCCAGCGGTCGATCTCGCCGCCGGACATGGTCAGGCCGAGCAGGTTCTCGTTGATGGTGTAGGCCTGCTGCTTGGCGCGCACGCCGAAGCCGCGCTCTTCCAGGTACTTCTGCTCGTAGGCGCGGGTCTGGGTGTGTTCCTTCTGGATCTCGCGGATCGGGGCGACGATCTCGTAGTCGCCCAGCGCCTTGACCGCCAGATCGAAGCGCACCTGGTCGTTGCCCATGCCGGTGCAGCCGTGGGCGATGGTCTTGGTGCCCAGCTCCTCGGCGCGCTTGAGCGCGGCATCGACGATCAGGTAGCGGTCGGACACCAGCAGCGGGTACTGGCCCTGGTAGCCCTCGCCGGCCCACACGAACGGCTTGACGAAGCCGGCCCAGATCGCCGGGCCGCCGTCGACGGTGACGTGGCTGGCCGCCCCCAGTTCCGCCGCGCGCTTCTCGATGAAGTCGCGCTCCTCGGCATCCACACCGCCGGTGTCGGCGAACACCGTGTGCACGGCATAGCCCTTGGCCTGCAGGTAGGGAATGCAGAAGCTGGTGTCCAGACCACCGGAAAAGGCGAGGACGATGTCCTTGGTGCCGGGAGTGGAGACAGGGGAATCGGGAATGGGAGAAGCGGTGCTCATGGCGGTTTCCTTGATGACGCGTAAAAGTGGGGGCGAAGGCTGTTGCTGCGACGATTCTCTATTCCCGATTCCCGATTCCCGCTTGCGAAGCAAGCGCCGCCATCACGGCCTTCTGCACATGCAGGCGGTTCTCGGCCTCGTCGATGGCGATGCAGTTGGGCGAATCCATCACCGCGTCGGTGGCCTTGACGTTGCGGCGCAGCGGCAGGCAGTGCGAGAACACGCCGTTGTTGGTCAGGGCCATCTTGCGCTCGTCGACGATGAAGTGCTGGTACTGGTCGCGGATCGGCTTCTCCGGGCCCCAGTTGCCGAAGAACGGCAGCGCGCCCCAGCTCTTGGCGTAGACCACGTCGGCGCCGGCGTAGGCGCTGTCGATGTCGTGGCTGACGGTCAGCGAGCCGCCGCTCTCGGCCACGTTCTGCGCGGCCCAGCCCATGTAGCGCTCGTCGAGCACGTAGTCCGGGGTCGGGCACAGCAGGGTCACGTCCATGCCCAGGCGGGTGGCGATGGTCAGCGCGGAATTGGCCACCGCGGTATTCAGCGGCTTGGGATGGTAGGTCCAGGTCAGCACGTACTTCTTGCCGCGCAGGTCGCTGCTGCCGAAGTGCTCCTGCAGCGCCAGCGCGTGCGCCAGCTCCTGGCACGGGTGGGTGATGGTCTCCATGTTGATCACCGGCACCGGCGAGTACTTGGCGAAGCTCTTCAGCACCAGGTCCTCGCGGTCCTTGGCCCAGTCGACGAACTTCGGGAACGCGCGCACGCCGATCAGGTCCACGTAGCGGCCCAGCACCCGCGCCACCTCGGCGATGTGCTCTTCGGTGTCGCCGTCCATCACCGTGCCCAGGTCGAACTCGATCGGCCACGCGTCCTTGCCCGGCTGCAGCACCACCGCGTGGCCGCCCAGCTGGAACGCGCCCAGCTCGAAGCTGGTGCGGGTGCGCATGGAGGGGTTGAAGAACACCAGCGCGATCGACTTGCCCTTCAGCTCGTTGCCGAGGCGGTTGCGCTTGAACAGCGCCGCCTGGGTCAGCACCGCGTCCAGCTCGGCGCGGCTCCAGTCCTGGGTGTTCAAGAAGTGCTTCAGAGACATCGATCGATCCTTTGCAGCGGTGGGGACGCGGGACGCGCGGGAAGTTCTACAGGAAGGTTCTTTACGGGTGAAACTTTTCCGGGCGATGAAAACGAAAAAACCCAGCCTCGGGCTGGGTTTTCAGAACGAACGGCACGACGCTCCGGTTACCCAGCGAGAATGTGGGATTCCGGTCGACGCGCGCGCGACGTCATGCCCGAGGCCATGCGTGCGGCGCTGAGATCGTGCTGGGGCAGGTTCGCTTTCATCGGCGCGCATCCTCGCACGCGCACGCCACAGGCGCAAGCGCGCGGCGCTCAGCGCGGCGGCACCACCACCGCGTCGGGCACGTAGGGCGCCACCGAGACGCGGATGCGCAGCCGGTTGCCGGGATCTTCCGGCAGCCGCGAGCGGTACTTGGTGCCCTTGTAGACATAGTCCACGTCGTAGGCGATGGGCCGGCGGAACTCGCGGCCGACCTCGACCGTCCGGCAGTTGCGCCCCCCGGCCGGGGCTGTGGCCGGCGCGGCCGCCGGGGCCGGCTCCTCGTGGCGGCGGCTGAAGATGTCCTTCACCGAATCCATCAACCGGTTGAAGCGGCTGTCGTCCTCGGCCGGCTTGGGCGCCCGCGCCGCCGGTGCCGGCGTGGGCGCCGGGTCGCATTGCTGCTCGGTGCGGGTGGCGCGCAGGGTCTGGTACACCGGCTCCACGTTCAGCACCTGGGCGTAATCCAGCTTGACGTTCTCGATCACCACCACCCGGTTGCGCGCCTCGGAGTCCTGCGCCCAGGCCGGCGCGGCGGCGCAGGCAAGGATGCCGACCAGCGGCAACAACGGGTTAGGACGCATCGGCAGCAGGCTTCGCAAGGGCAGACCAGTGAGTGTAGGCATGGCGGCTTGCGTCGGGCTGAACGCGAGCCGACGGCCGCGCCCGCCGGCCTGGCGCGCGCCCTCCCCCGCGGGCACGCCGCGTCGGATCTGTCAGGCGTACCGCCCTGGCGTGGTGCAGCGCCTGGCTGGCGGTCGGTCGAGTCGCGCGCCCTGCCCGCCCCACCCGACCGGCCGCGATGGCGCGGATCCGCGGCCACGTCATCGCACAGGCGCGGAGCGCCGGCCACGTCCTCGCGCGTCCTTGCCCACAGACCCGCGCAGCTGCGGCACCGCATGCGCGGAGACGGATGACCCGCCCTGGGGCGGCTGCCGGTAGAATCGGGCGGTTTCCCCACCGCCGATGCCGATGAGCCTGCGCCTGCACAACAACCTGACCCGCCGGGTCGACGCCTTCGAACCGCTCGATCCGGTGGCCGGCCCGACGCTCTACGTCTGCGGCCCCACCGTCTACAACTACGCGCACATCGGCAACGCCCGTGGCCCGGTGGTGTTCGACGTGCTGGCGGCGCTGCTGCGGCGCCGCTACGGCAAGCTGCGCTACGCCCGCAACATCACCGACGTGGACGACAAGATCAACGCCGCCGCGCAGGCGCAGGGCGTGCCGATCTCGGCCATCACCGACCGCTTCGCCGCCATCTATCGCCAGGACATGGCCGCGCTGGGGGTGACCCCGCCGGACATCGAGCCGGCCGCCACCGCGCACATCCCGCACATCGTGGCGATGATCGAGCGGCTGATCGCCGGCGGCCACGCCTACGCCGCCGAAGGCCACGTGCTGTTCGCGGTGGCCAGCTTCGCCGACTACGGCAAGCTGTCGCGGCGCGACCCGGAGGAGATGCTGGCCGGCGCCCGGGTCGAGGTCGCTCCCTACAAGCGCGACCCGGGCGACTTCGTGCTGTGGAAGCCCTCCAGCGACGAGCTGCCGGGCTGGGACTCGCCGTGGGGTCGCGGTCGTCCCGGCTGGCATATCGAATGCTCGGCGATGGCCGCCGCGCACCTGGGCGAGACCATCGACATCCATGCCGGCGGCGTGGACCTGCAGTTCCCGCACCACGAGAACGAGATCGCGCAGAGCGAATGCGCCCACGGCGGCGCCACCTTCGCCCGCGTCTGGCTGCACAACGGCATGCTGACCTTCAGCGGCGCCAAGATGAGCAAGTCGCTGGGCAACATCGAGACCGTGCACGACCTGATCGCCCGGCATCGGCCGGAGGCGCTGCGCTGCGCGCTGCTCAGCGCGCACTATCGGCAGCCGCTGGACTGGTCCGACGCCCTGATCCACGCCCAGGTAGCCCGGCTCGACGGCCTGTACGGGACGCTGCGCGACCTGCAGGGCATCGATGCCGAGGCGGTCATTCCGGCCGAGATCGAAGACGCCCTCGACGACGACCTCAACACGCCGCTGGCGCTGTCGGTGCTGTCGACCCTGGCGGCGCAGGCGCGGCAGAAACTGCGCGAGCTGGCGCCGGCCGGCGGTCCCGACCCCGCCGATGCCGCGCCGCGCGCGGACGCGCTGCGCCAGGCCAAGGGCCGCCTGCTCGGCGCCGGCCTGGCCCTGGGCCTGCTGCAGCAGGATCCCGAGGTCTGGTTCCAGGGCGCCGGCAGCGACGACGACGCCCGCATCCAGGCGCTGATCGACGCCCGCAGCGCCGCCAAGCAGGCCCGCGACTTCGCCCGCGCCGACGCCATCCGCAAGGAACTGGCCGAGGCCGGCATTGTCCTGGAGGACACGCCGCAGGGCGTACGCTGGAAACGCGGGTGACCGGGCGCTCTTAGAAAAAGGGCGCACGGCTGTTCCCTTCTCCCTTGGAGAGAAGGTGCCCCGAAGGGGCGGATGAGGGTACGAGCGAAGCATAGAGCCATAAGGCCCAGCGAATGGCATCGACAGTGCACGAGGCTGCGCCCGGACCCTCACCCCAACCCCTCTCCCGGAGGGAGAGGGGCTTACATCGCTTGATCTTGGATTGCTGATGACCGATACCGACTTTCCGCTCGAACCCACGCCCGCCGACGCCCAGGCCGCCATCGCCGAGGAATTCGGCTTCTTCGGCGACTGGTCCGAGCGCTACCAGTACCTGATCGACCTGGGCCGCAAGCTGCCCGCCTTCCCCGAACACTGGAAGACCGAGGAGCATCGCCTGCACGGCTGCCAGTCGATGGTGTGGATCGTGCCCGAGGGCAATGCCGAACGCCTGGTGTTCCATGCGATCAGCGACTCGGCGATCGTCTCCGGGCTGATCTACCTGGCGCTGCGGGTCTATTCCGGGCGCAGCGCCGCGGACATCCTGGCCACCGCACCGGATTTCGTCGCCGCCATCGGCCTGGGCAAGCACCTGTCGCCGACCCGCAGCAACGGCCTGGCCGCGCTGCTGGCCTTCATCCAGGACACGGCGCGCGCGCAGCAGGCATGAGCGCGCCCCTGCCCACCCCGCACACCCTGCGCACGCTGCTGGCGCACCCCGGCTTCGCCCTGGTGCTGGCCTACCGCATCCTGGCGATGCTGTCCTACCAGATCGTCGCGGTCACGGTCGGCTGGCACATCTACGAGATCACCCGCGATCCGTTCTCGCTGGGCCTGAT
This sequence comes from Xanthomonas sp. NCPPB 901, assembly GCF_056725085.1. Lineage (NCBI taxonomy): Bacteria > Pseudomonadati > Pseudomonadota > Gammaproteobacteria > Lysobacterales > Lysobacteraceae > Xanthomonas > Xanthomonas sp. NCPPB 901. Next base: position 3,000,324 of record NZ_CM161511.1, read on the forward strand.
CGGCCTGGCCGAGATCCTGCCGTTCTTCTGCATCGCCCCGTTCGCCGGCTACCTGGTCGACCACCTGCCGCGGCGCTACCTCGGCATGCTCGCCAGCGTCGGCCTGATCGCCACCGCCGCGGTGCTGCTGGCGGTGAGCCGTGGCTGGCTGTCCGCGCACGGGGTGTGGCCGATCTACGCGGCGATCGCGCTGACCGGCGCCGCGCGCGCCTTCCTGTCGCCGGTCTACAACGCCCTGTTCGCCCGCGTCCTGCCCCGCGAGGCCTACGCGCGCGGCGCCAGCGTCGGCAGCGTGGCGTTCCAGGCCGGCATGGTGCTCGGCCCGGCGCTGGGCGGCCTGCTGGTCGGCTGGGGCGGCAAGAGCCTGGCCTACGGCACCGCGATCGGCGCCTCCAGCGCGGCGCTGCTGGCGCTGTGGTTGCTGCGCGTCGCCGAGCCGGTGCACGAAGGACCGCGCGCGCCGATCTTCCGCAGCATCGCCGAAGGCGCGCAGTTCGTGTTCTCCAACCAGATCATGCTCGGCGCGATGGCCCTGGACATGTTCTCGGTGCTGCTGGGCGGCGCGGTGTCGATGCTGCCGGCCTTCATCCACGACATCCTGCACTACGGCCCCGAGGGCCTGGGCATCCTGCGCGGCGCACCGGCGCTGGGGTCGATCCTGGTCGGCGTATGGCTGGCGCGGCACCCGCTGCAGCGCAACGCCGGACGCGTGCTGCTGCTGGCGGTGGCCGGCTTCGGCCTGTGCACCATCGCGTTCGGGCTGTCGCGGCACTTCTGGCTGTCGGCGGCAATCCTGCTGGCCTACGGCATGTGCGACGGCGTCTCGGTGATCGTGCGCCAGACCATCCTGCAGTTGGCCACGCCGGACGCGATGCGCGGCCGCGTGTCCTCGATCAACGGCATCTTCATCGGCTCGTCGAACGAACTGGGCGCGTTCTACGACGGCGTCATGGCGCGGCTGATCGGCCTGGTGCCGGCGGTGGTGCTGGGCGGCTGCGTGACCCTGGGCGTGGTCGGCGTCACCAGCTGGAAGGCGCCCAAGCTGCGCAATCTGGATCTGCGCGACCTGCAGTAGACCCGGGCTGACGGCGCGCGCGCGGCGGCGCCCGGCGGGCGCGGCGACGGCGCGGCCTCGCCGCGCCTCCCGCGCAGCGCCACCGGCGCCTGCGCGCCGCCCAACGCACTTCGGCTCCGCCGCAACGGCCGCACTCAGCGTGCGGCCGCCACGGCGCGCGCCTGCGCCTCGTCGTCGGCCCAGGCATGCGCGCAATCCGGAACGCCGGCCGGCTGCACCAGGCCGCCCTGCCGCGCCAGGAACCGGCAGGTAGCGGCGAACACCGCCGGCACCGCGCGCGAGCGGATCGGCGAGGCCAGCACGTGATTGTCGGCACCCGGGAAATCCACCGCCTGGCGCAAGGCCGGCGGCGTGCCCAGTTGCTTGAACATTGCCTGCAGCGCCGCCACCGACACCGTGCGGTCCTGATGCTGCGGATCGCGGTAGTAGTAGCCGAGGAACACCGGCACATGGATCCGCGCATAGGTCGCCGGCTGCATGCCGCCGCGGGTCAGCGCCGCCAGCGCACGGTAGCCATCCAGATGCGTGGCATCGGCCCAGTAGGCGCTGTCGACCGGATAGCGCAGGATCGGATCGCCGCCGTTGTGCGTCCACGCCAGCAACTGCGCGCCCCAGGGCCACAGCATCGGTTGCAGCTGATCGCCGTACTCGCGCACCAGCGGCGACCACAGCACCAGCGCCTGCACCTGGCGTGGATTGGCCGCCACCGCCTGCAGCGCCAGCGCGCCGCCCATCGAATTGCCGATCACCACCACCCGCTCGCCCAGTACCCGGGTCACCGCCAGCGCCTCGGCCGCGCTGGCGAGCAGGCGCCCGGCATCGACGCCGCGCAGCGCATCGGCCGCGACCAAGCCGTGCCCGGGCAGGCGCGGCAGATACAGATTGCAGCCGAAGCTGCGCGCCAGCCGCACGTGCGTGGGCGCGCCCTCGCCCTGGCTGGCGGTAAAGCCATGCAGATAGACCATGGCGCACGCGCGTCGCCCCGGATGCGCCGGATCGGCCCAGACGATCCGCGCCTGGTTGTCAGGGCGCACCCCCGGCGTGGCGCGTTCGCGCGCATCGATCCAGGCCTGCAGCGCCAACGGATCCTGCGGCACCGCCGGCGCCGCCACCTGCGGCAGGGCCACGCTGACCCGTGGCCCCAGCGCAATGAGCGCCAGCAGGAACAAGGCGATCAGGACCGGCAAGCGCCAACGACGGCGGCGTTTGGGCACGGATGGCCCGGCCAAATCGGAATTGCGACTCAAGCGTGGCACTCCATTATCGATGCAGCACCGGATACATGATTGAAATAATTTGCAGGCAATGACATGGATTGTCAGAAACGACATGGCGATATACCACGCCCGTCATTATGCGACATCGTTATGACAGGCACATTTAAAGCTCCTCGACAGTTATCGAAGACACTCCGGTTCCGGCAATAAGCAGTGGAATTTCCAAGTCAAATCCACCACTCGCCAATATCATGAGAATGCATTTCGTAGACAAGATGGAAAGTCCGCAAACCCAGAAAGGAAGACGAAAGAAGTCGCCGAAATTATCTCCCAAGGATTAAGTTCCAACCCGCTTTCGAAAATGGACGCACATCGAAACGCGCGGCCCCCTTATGAAACACGGATGGAATCAGCCGAATGGAACATTCGCTTTTCCGTGACGAGGCAGTGGACGCCCGAAGCCAGGCATGGCTGGGGACGGTGCGGCTGGCAACGCCACTTTCGACCAGAGCGTGGACCTTCGTCGCTCTCGGCATCGCCACCACCGTTCTGATGTGGCTGTTCTTCGGCCACTACACCCAGCGCGTCCATGTCACCGGGCTTCTGGTCCCGCGCGCCGGCCTGATCAGCCTGACCGCCAATACGCTCGGCGTGATCGACCATGTCGGCGTCGCGGAAGGCGACCGGGTCGCGAGTGGACAGGTCCTTGTATCGCTGTCCGGCGAGCACACCAGCAAGGCGCTCGGCAACACGGCAGCCAGCGTCAGCGCGCAGTTGCAGCGCCAAGCAGGCAGCCTGCGCCAGGACATCGGCGATACCCAGCAGCTGCAGGACAAGCAGGCAGAGGACAATCGCACGCAGCAAGCCGCACTGAAGGAGCAGTTGGTCCAGATCGACGCGCAGATCGCGATCGAGAAGAAGCAGATGCAGCTGGTGCAGGAGTTGGTGAACAAATGGTCGGGCCTGGTCGCCGGCGGCTACATCCCGGCATTGCAGGTCGAACAGGAGCAATCGGCGTTGCTCGCCGACGAATCGCAATTGCGTTCACTGCAGCAGCAACGCGCCAGTACCCGGCAGCAACTGAGCGTCCTCAACGACCAACTGACCCAACTGCCGCTGGCGGTCTCGGCCAAGCTCAACGACTTGCGCCGGCAACTCGCGCAAGTCGAACAGACGTTGGCGCAGAACGAAGCGACGCGCGCCAGCGAGCTGCGTGCACCGGCCAGCGGCACCGTCGCCACCCTGCTGGTCAAACCCGGCGCCTCGGTCGCGCTGGGCCAACCGCTGCTCGCCATCGTCCCGGACGGCTCGGCCCTGCAGGCGCAGATCCTGGTTCCCAGCCAGGCGGTCGGCTTCGTCCATCCGGGCATCCAGGTCACCCTGCACTACCAGGCGTTCCCTTACCAGAAATTTGGCCTGCACCATGGCGTGGTGAGTAGCGTCTCGCGCAGCGCACTGACGCCTGGCGAAGTCACGTTGCTGCTCGGCGGCGGCACTCCGCCCTCTTCCGATCCGCTCTACCTGGCCCGCGTGGACCTGGCGGATCAGAACGTCGAGGCGTATGGGCGCAAGGAGCCCTTGCGCCCGGGCATGGCGCTGGATGCGGACATGTTGCTGGACCGGCGCCGGATCGTCGAGTGGATCTTCGAGCCGCTGTACGGCATGGGGCACCGCTGGAGCGGCGGCGCGTGAGCCGGGCATCCGTTGATCACGGCACGCCGGCACAGGCCGCAAGCGCGCAGGACGGGCGCGCAGGACGGCTGCGCTTCCGGCGCTCACGCGTGCTGCCGAACGTGCTGCAGGCGGAAGCCGCGGAGTGCGGCCTGGCCTGCATCGCGATGATCGCCGGCTATCACGGTCACCATACCGATCTGCCCGCACTGCGGCGCCGCTTCAGTCTGTCGCTGAAGGGCATGACCGCACGACGCCTGATCGAAATCGCGCATACGCTGGGACTGCAATGCCGACCGCTTCGGCTGGACCTGGAAGAGCTTGGCCAACTGCAGACGCCCTGCGTACTGCACTGGGACATGGATCATTTCGTGGTGCTGCGCAGCGTGGGCAAGCATGGGATCGTCGTGCACGACCCCGCGGTGGGCGTGCGCAACCTCAGCATGGCCGAGGTCGGCAGGCGCTTCACCGGCGTGGCGATCGAGTTTTCCAGGGGGCCGACCTTCCAGCGGCAACGCGAGACGCCGCCGGTGTCGCTGCGCGCGCTCGCCGGCTCGGTGCAGGGCCTGGGCCGCGGACTGACGCAGATCTTCGGGCTGGCGCTGGTACTGGAAGTCTTCGCGCTGCTGGCGCCTCTGTTCATGCAACTTGTCGTGGATCAGGTGATCGCCGACGGCGACCATGACCTGCTCACCTTTCTCGGCCTGAGCTTCGCGTTGCTGATCGTGCTTGAGACCCTCGTCTCGGCCTTGCGCAGTTGGACGGTGATGTGGCTCAGCACCCACTTCAACCTCGGCTGGACCGGCAACGTGTTCCAGCATCTGATGCGCCTGCCGCAGTCCTACTTCGGCACGCGCCATCTCGGCGACATCGTCTCCCGCTTCGGCGCGATCGATATGATCCAGCAAACGCTCACCACCCGCTTCGTCGAGATCCTGCTCGATGGACTGCTTGCCAGCGTCACCCTGGTCGTACTGTTCGTCTACAGCCCCTTGCTGTCGGCCATCGTCCTCGGTGCGGTGGCCGTGTATGCGGCACTTCGACTGCTGTACTTCCGCGTCTACCGCGAGGCCAACCTCAGCCAGATCACCGTCACCGCCAAGCAACACAGCCGATTCCTGGAAGCGGTGCGCGGCGTGCAGACCATCCGCCTGAACAACCAAGAGGCCGAACAGACCGCGCGTTACCTCAATGCAGCGACGGACACGCTGAATACCTCCATCGCCGTGCAGCGGCTGGACATGCTGTTCACCGCATTGCAGAACCTGGCGGCAGGCGCGCAGCGCCTGGGCGTGCTCTGGCTGGGCGCGTGGCTAGGGTTGAAAGGCCAGTTCACCGTGGGCATGTTGACCGCCTTCGTGGCCTACGGAGACCAGTTCAGCGGCCGCGTCGCCAGCCTGGTCGACTACGCGATCGAACTTCGCATGCTGCGCCTGCAGGCCGAGCGACTGGCCGACATCGTCCTGACGCCGCCCGAAGCGCACGCCACCAGCGAGCATGCGGGCCCGCTGCCGCAGCCCAGCATCGCCTTCAACAAGGTCAGCTTCCGCTATGCCGAAGGCGAGCCCTGGATCCTGCGCGAGTGCAGTTTCGCGGTGCAGGCGGGCGAATCGGTCGCCATTGTCGGCCCATCTGGGTGCGGCAAGAGCACGTTGGTGAGAGTGCTGCTCGGCCTGCTCGATCCGCAGCAAGGCGCCATCGAGATCGGCGGCCTCGATCTGCGCCGACTCGGCAAGTCCCGCTACCGCGCGATCACCGGCAGCGTGATGCAGGACGACCACCTGTTCACCGGTTCGATCGCCGAGAACATCAGCATGTTCGACGCACTCGCCACGCCGCAGGACATCGAGGATGCCGCCTGCCTGGCCGGTATACACGAGGACATCATGGCCATGCCGATGGGCTACCACAGCCTGGTCGGCGACATGGGATCCTCGCTGTCCGGCGGCCAGCAACAACGCCTGTTCCTGGCGCGCGCACTGTACCGGCGCCCGCACATCCTGGTACTGGACGAGGCGACCAGCCATCTCGATCTCGCGCTGGAGCGCCAGCTCAACCAGGCGATCAAGGCCCTGAACATCACGCGCATCGTCATTGCGCACCGCCCTGAAACGATCGCGCATGCCGATCGCGTCATCGAGTTGCACGAAGGAGCCATCCGCACGCGCCAGGCTGCGGCACATGCCCCACTCGCCCCTGTCACCTCCTAGCTTGCCACCGGCGCGACGGACAGCTCGCCGCGCCGCATCGCCCCACCCCGTATCGCCAACGTGAGGTCGCCATCGTGTCAGCGTCGGAAGCGTCGTCCCTGCAAGTCGTCAACAATTTCGTCGAAGTCCAGCATCTGCCCGAACTGCTGCGCAGTCGAGGCGGCTGGTGCTACGGCATCTATCCAGGGTTGCTCGGCGACGTGGCGCCGTCCTGGCATATCCATCTGTGCGGCAGCCGCAAAGCGCACGAGCGCGCGATCCACGACGATGTCCTCGCGGCGACCCCGGGGATGGAACCGCTCCACGAGATCTGGACGCAGATCAAGGAAAACCTGGCCCAGGACTACGGCCTGGTCCGCGCCTACGTCACCGGCCACACGCATGGACAGGACGGCGTGGCGCACCACTACGCCAAGCCGTCGGATCAGGAGCGTGTCGCCTTGCTCTACGCCAGCGCCGAATGGAAGGACGATTGGGCGGGCGAAACCGTGTTTTACGACACCGCGCGCGAGTGCATCTCCATCCGCCCGCGGCCTGGTCGACTGGTGGTGTTCGATGGCGCCGTCACCCGTGCCTCGCGTGCCCCGGCACGGGAGTGCCCGACGCTGTGCTCGACCATCACCTTCCATATGCGGCGCGTCCGACGCTGATACCGGCGCAGCGAGGAACTCCACCATGTCATCCACCTGCATACGCTGCCTGCCGACCGCGACCGCACTGCTGCTCTGCGGTATGGCACCCTGCATCGCCTCGGCCAGCGGCTTCGGCGGCACGCATGCCGACCTCGGCGAATCGCTGCAGATCCCCATCGCCGATCCGGACGGACACCCCTGGACCTTGCAAGGACGGCTGTGCCGCCCCGCCGGTGTCCGCCGCCCGCGCGTGGTGGTCATCGCACACGGCTCACCGGCGAAGGCAGCCGACCGACCAGGCATGACCCTCGAAACCTGCGATGGCGAATCGGCACGCTGGTTCCTGCGCCGCCACTACGCCGTGGCACTGGTGCTGCGCCTCGGCTACGGCGCCACCGGTGGTCCTTGGAGCGAGGGCTACGACGGCTGCGACCACGCCGACTACGTCAAGGCCGGATTGGAAACCGCTCGCCAGCTCAAGCGCATCGTGGACGTCCTGACCGCGCTGCCCGACTACAGCCCGACCGGCGCCATCGTGGTCGGACAGTCGGCCGGCGGCTGGGGCACGTTGGCGTACGACAGCCTGCCGCACCCCAACGTCAGCGCGTTCGTCAACATGGCCGGCGGCCGCGGCGGCCACTTCCACGACCAGTCCAACAGCAACTGCCATCCCGACAGGTTGATTGCGGCAGCCGCCACATTCGGCCAACAGGCCACCACGCCGATGCTGTGGATCTATACGGCCAACGACAGCTTCTTCGGACCTGAACTTGCCGCGTCGCTGCATCGTGCCTTCACCGAGGCAGGCGGCCATGCCGTCCTGGTGACGCCCTCCGCCTTCGGCGACGACGGTCACCACCTGTTCTTCGGCCACGGGGGTTCCGCGATCTGGGGACCGGCCGTGGACCGCTATCTCGGCTCGATGGACGTTCCGGCGTCTCCTTGACCCGCCGTCCCCCTCACTCTCCCATCCCCAGCAGGGCTGCACGATGACCATGCAATCGCTTCGGGACCTGATCCAGACCGTCGGCCTGCACACCAGCGCCGAGAACATCCCCCTCATCACCAAGAAGGGCGGCTCCTACCTCTGGCTGTTCGATCTGCGTCGGGTCTTCATGCGACGCACTGCGCTCGAGCAGATCGCCGCAGCGTTCTGGGAGCGCAACGCCGCGCGCCCCCCTTTCCAGCTCGGCGGACTGGAAACCGCGGCAATCCCGCTGCTCACCGCCTTGCTGTTGACCGCACCGAAGGAACGCGGCCCGGTCAACGGCTTCATCATTCGCAAGGATCGCAAGACCACCGGCATGGGCAACGCCATCGAGGGCGATGTGCTCGATCTGCCCATCGTACTGGTCGACGACTCGCTCAATTCCGGCAACAGCGCCGAGAAGGCGCGCGCGGTGATCGCAGCGGCCGGACACACTCTCGGCGAGGTGTTCGTAGTGGTCGATTTCCTGTCCAAGGCCGGCATGCAGTGGCGCAAAACACACGCAATCTCGGTGCAATCGCTGTTCACCCTCAAGGACTTCGACCTGCCGCAGGAACAAAGCGCGCCGCATCCCACCCAGGCGTACCGCGAACTCTGGCGGACGGCGACGCCGGGAGGCTTTGCCTTCCATGTGGTCCCCAAGTCAGCGCCGCTGCTGGTCGGCGACATGATCTATCGCGGTTGCGACGCCGCCAAGATGCAGGCGTTCTCCGCCGAGACCGGCGGGCTGGTGTGGGAATACCCGGTGACCGGCGCCGCATACACCAAGAAAGGCATCTGGTCTTGCCCGGCCTATCACGACGGGCGTCTGTACTTCGGTGCGTACAACGGCACCGTCTACTGCCTGGATGCGGCCAGCGGCGAGGAGATCTGGACGCATCCGGACGGCGACTGGGTCGGCGCTTCCCCGCTGCTGGTGCCGCGCCACAAGCTGATGTACGTCGGCATCGAGTATGTCCGCCCGTGGGCGCAGGGCAGTCTCGCCGCCTATGCGATGGACACCGGCGAGAAGATATGGGAGCACCAAGTACAGAAGCTGCAGCACGGCTCGCCCGGTTACTGGGAAGGCGGCGATCTGGTGATCTGGGGGAGCGCGGACCATGAGACGCTCGCGCTGGACGCCAGGACAGGACGCATTGCCTGGCGTTTCAAGACGCGGCGTTCGGTGAAGTACGCGCCCGCGGTGGACGAGCGTCGTGGGCTGACCGCATTTGCCTCGTTCGACAAGTCCATCTATGTCCTGGATGTCGCCACTGGCCAGAAGCGCGGCGAGTGGCAGACAGATGAAATCTGCTACACGACGCCGCTGTTCGCCGGCAACAAGCTGTTCTGCGGATCCGGCGACCGCCATCTGTACGTGATCGACATCGACACGATGCAGTTGCTCAAGAAGATCAACCTGCGTTCGCGGGTGTACGCATCGCCCAAGCGGATCGGCAACCGGGTGATCGTCGGCAGCAACGGCGGCCGCGTGGTCGAGATCGACATCGACACGCTCGAAACCGTCGGTGTACTGCAGTTGCCGGACGCTGTCACCAACGGCGTGGCGATCTCGCCCGACGAACGGCGCATCTACGTATCCACCTACATGAACCATCTCTATGCGTTCGAGCGCCTGAGCGACGCGCACGAGCAACGCGCGCGCCCCGCCCTCGCCGCATTCTGACGCGCGCCGCGCATGGCCGGGATCGGTCCGTGCATGCCGTTCATTGGCCGCACGCACGGATCAGCCGAAGCGAGGACGGCCGTTTCCCCGCACAGCTGTTCGAGGATCACCATGAGAACGCTCGATATCATCGAAATCGATATGGTCGCAGGCGGTACGCGCACATCGATCGGCGCACATCCGCTGTCCAGTTCGATCCATCACGCCAAAGCGCACAACAAGACGCACCGGGCGAAGGCCAAGATCCACCACCAGCACATGGTGGCGCACAAGTCCGCGACCATGCAGATGGCACGGATGGAAGAGGTCGAGCCGATCGGCGAAGGGGGCGAAGGGGGCGAAGGTGGCGAAGGTGGCGAAGGCGGCGAAGGGGGTGAAGGCGGTGAAGGCGGCGAAGGTGGCGAAGGTGGCGAAGGGGGTGAAGGTGGTGAGGGTGGTGAAGGCGGCGAAGGCGATGGCAGCGGCGGTTACGACGACGGCGACGACGCCGATGGCAACGGCCCTGCCGATACCAGCATAGGCAGCAGCCATACGACGTCCGATGGCAGGACGGTTTCGATCAGCTATCAGAATACGAAAGACGGCTCGAGCAGCGACAACCCGGTCACATCCAGAATGGCCTCGACACTGAACTCCGTGCTCGACGGCGATCAGAGCGTCAACAGCATCGACATCTCGGCCACGACCAACGGCAGCCACGATCCCAATTCCGCTCACTACACGGGCAACGCCGTCGATATCAACATCATCAACGACGTGCATGTCGGCACGAGCGGCGCAGGCCTGCAGAACGCCCAAGCGCTGGAGAACGCCGCGATGGACAATCCCAACGTGAGCTACGTCGAGGGTCCGGCGGGCAATTTCATCCGGTCGAGTCCAACGGCGGACTGGACGCCGGCCAGCCGGGAAAGCGGCGACACGACCCACGTCCACATCAGCGTCTTCAAGTAGTTCGCATCCCACGATCTCCTCTCCCGCGCCGGCGCCGGCCAGCCCGGGGGACAACCGCCTTCGGAGTTCTCCGTATGAAGCCCATCTGGTTACTGCGCATGTGCACGGTCCTGGCGCTCACCTTCGCCGTGCAAGGATCGTTGCAGGCGATGCAAGCCTCTTCCCAAGCAGGGGGAGAACAGGCGATCGCTTACGTGCTGAAGAATGACATCGCCCTGTCGAGGATGTTCGGGGACTGTCCGGCATTGAAATTTGCCCGTACCAGTGCCGAAGGTGCCAAGACCTTTCTGATCGAAGGCAATTGCGACATCAAGGACAACCCCGAGGAAGATGCGGACTGCCCTGCCTACCACGTGCATGCGACCGGGACGATCGACACGCCATCGCACTGGACGATACGTCGCCTGGACCTGACGTTGGTGTGCTCCAGAGAAGGAGCGGCGGCGACGCATGGGATGTGACCATCGGATAGGCGCTTGCGCCTTGGCTGTGGGACGCAGTGGGAGGAAACGCGCGGCGCCTGCTCTCCGCGGTCCGCCCTGGCGTTCGCGATCCGCGCACGACGCAGCGTGCGACCCCAGTTTCCTTGCGTTCGAACGCACCACCACACGCAGGACCGGGCAGATGCCCTGCCCGCGCTCTGGGACGCGCCGCACGCAGCATGAACCGATCCGATCGTCGGCCACGCCGCACGCGCCGGATCAGCCGAAGCGGGGACGGCACTTTTCCCGCACCTCTGTTCAAGGATCAACATGAGAACGCTCGATATCATCGAAATCGATATGGTTGCAGGCGGCACGCGCACATCCATCGGCGCGCATCCGTTGTCCAGTTCGATTCATCACGCCAAGGCGCACAGGAAAACGCACCACGCCAAAGCCAAGACGCATCACCACATGGCGATGCACAAGACTGCGGCCGCGCAGATGGCCACCACCAACGAAGTCGCCGCACCGATCGAATCGGAGGGTGGTGGCGACGGCGGCGACGGCGGTGAGGGAGGCGAAGGCGGTGAGGGAGGTGAAGGTGGCGAGGGAGGCGAAGGTGGTGAGGGAGGCGAAGGCGACGGTGGCGAAGGAGATGGCGGCGAGGGCGACGGTGGCGAGGGCGATGGCGGCGATGGCGGCGATGGCGACGGCGCAGGCAGCAACGACGACCCCGCCACGTCCGCGACGGCCAGCGGCACCACGGTGACCTATACCGCCGCCGACGGCAGCACGCAGCAAGTCACCGGCACGCATCCCAACCGCGACAACAACCCGCTCGACATCCGGTCCGGCACGTTCGCGGACAATCACGGCACGCTCGGCGACGACCGCGGTTTTGCGATCTTCTCCAGCCCCCAAGCCGGATTGGACGCCGCGGCGGCCGACATGGACCGCATCAACAACGACGCCGGCGGCACCGCCACGCTGAGCGATCTCATCTCCACCATGTCGCCGCCAAAAGAGAATCCGACCGCGGAGATGATCACCACCATCACCACCAATTCGGGCCTGAGTCCGTCCGATCAATGGGGGTCGTTGAACAGCGACCAGCGCAGCGCGTTCATCACCGCGTACGGGCACCGCGAAGGCTGGCACGGCAATTAATTCACCTGTGGCGAGGCCGGGAATGCCTCCCGCCTCGCCACGCATCCCCCTCACGGAGAATTTCTCATGGCATCCCGGTTCTTCTCGCTGTTCGGCCTGCTCGCTCTCTGCATGACCTGCTCGCAGGCCCATGCCGCCGGCGACGCGGCGGCCTGCACCCTCGCGCTGCATCAGGCCTTTGCAGGCTCCAGCAACGCGGCCACCCTGCCGAGCCAATGCGCACGTCTCGGTCCAGTCGCGCTCGGCATGCGCAAGCAACAGGTTCTGGCCGCACTGGGCCAGCCGGACATCACCCGCAGCGATGCGGCACACCCGGACACGCTCAGTGTGGTGTATCTGTACCCGCGCGGGTTGAACCCGCTGCTGGCGCAGCAGCCACGGCCGGCCGCCGCCCTCACCTACAGCCAGTTGGCGGTGCGCTTTCGCCATGACCGCGTCACCAACCTGATCGCGTTCGCCAATCCAGACGCTCCCTTGCCATTCGATCTGCTCGGCCAGCCGGCCGGCATCCACATCGATCGCGTGCTGCAGGCCATCGGTGGGCAGCCGCAATGGAACGCCAGCCGCGACTACGTGCAGTTCGCCGCGATGCCGCTGGGCCTGGAGGTCGATCCGGACACCTCGGCCGTCATCGGGCTGGATCTCGCCACCAGCAAGCAGGAGCTGGACAGCTTTGCCCTGCCCGCCTTGAAGCTGAGCAAGGACGCACAAAGCGGATTGGTCAACGGCGTGCGCTGAGGAACGCCGCCGTCCGTGCCGGGAAACGCCCGCCTGTCAACGGCAGCCTTACCCACGCATCGGCAACGGTTCCGGCCACAGGACGGGCGCACACGCCGCGCATGCCGCGCATGCCGCAACGGCGCTTCCATCGCCAGCCTCTTGGGGTGGTATCGCCTCCGCCACACGCGGCAGCACACGGCAGGCGCGTCGCCCGGACATGGGCCGCCGAAAGCCGACGGGGACAACGCCCCACGCTTATCGCGTCAGGCCGCCTTCCTGTGGCAGGCCCACCGGGGCCTATCGCTGGCACCGCCTGCCGGGCTGTGGCATCTGTGTCGGGCCGACTGAAATGCAACGGACCGGCGGCCTTCGCCTGGGTGTTGCTCAACCCGCAGTCACCGGGCTTCTACAGCCCGATCAGCTCGCTGCAGGACGCATGTCGCCACGGCGTCGAGCGAGTGGGACACCATGCTCGAAGACGGCACGCCCGGCGCAGAGCAAGCTGCGATCCGTCTGTCTTCCGGCGGATTCGCAGCTTCACCGAAGACGCTGCCAGGCGCCGTCATCCAACAATAAGATCCGAGATGGATCCAGCGACATATCGACCTTTGCTGCCCCTGTTGCCGTACCACGGACAAGCCCCCATCACCACGCCAAAGATCATGGCGTGCCTGAAGTTGGGCGACTTAGCGCTGTTGAACGCAGTGGATGCTATTGTTCTCAAGCACCATCGCGCAATGCGTGTTCGCTGTCGCCCTGTCGGTCCCGCGAGCTGTGTCGAGCAAGCCCTGACAGGTCATGCGGACGGAGCTGGGTTCGTCGGGCGACGTGAGCCGCGTGTTGGGCGAGAACATAGGGGGAAAGGAATAGTGAGTCCAAGAGCGTTTATCGGCGTTCTTTTCGTCATGGCGTTCGCCTGTCTGATGAATGCCATCGCCAACATGTCTTTTGGCTGGTTCGTTGGTGCAGTGATCTTCTGTGCCGTCGGCTTCTTCGCGACGCGACTAGCCGTGCGCGAGGGCGGCCCTGGCCGTGGCGGCGTGCGCTTCGGTTTCTTTGCCATCGCGATGCTCGTGATGGTGGCCGCCGTCTATGGCATGTATTTGCTGGATACGGCCGCCTAGTCTGGGAGCGGCTGCTCCTAGGTGCCACGGGTCCACTGCGTGATCCAGACCCGGCCTTGCCGAAGCGGTACTCCATCCGCCTCGCGCGCGCTGGGCTGGACGTCGAGGAACAGCCCGCCACCGTCGAAGTGCCTACCTTGAGAAGCGCTGCACATCTGCAACGCGTCGAACGTGTCGCGAGCGGTGTGCGACCTCTCGCACGTCGTCTACGACGTTCGCAGCTACAGCGGAATCGGCCGTGACATACCTACAAAAATACCCCCGGATTGGGGGTATTTCGTGGACCGCAGGGTGACGTCATGAAACCCTGACGTCCCTCCCTCCGATTGAATACGAAGGGATTTCGAGACGTCAGGAGACGTCGTGGAACATCAGTCGCCCTGCTGCTTCTGCAGGTGCTCCCAACGCTCCTGCGCGTCGATGGTGCGCTCGGCGGTCAGGCGCGCCTCCAGGCGCTCCAGGCCGATTTCTTCGCCGGTGTCCACGCAGTAGCCGTAGTCGCCGGCGTCCAGACGCTTGAGCGTGCTGTCGATCTTGCCGATCAGCTTGCGGTAGCGGTCGCGGGTACGCAGTTCCAGCGAGTTCTCGGTCTCGCGGGTGGCGCGCTCGGCTTCGTCGCCGATGTCGCGGACCTCGTCGCGCAGGTTCTCGATGGTCTGCTTGGATTCCTCCACCAGGTCGGCGCGCCAGGTGAGCAGGCGCTGGCGGAAGTACTCCTGCTGCAGCGGACTCATGTACTCCTCGTCCGCCGCCGGCTTGTAGCCCTTGGGCAGGATCGGACGGCCGGTCGCCTCATCGGTCTTGTACTCGACCACCTTGTACTTGGCCGGCTTGGCCGGCGTATTGGACTTGGCGGTCACGGCCACGGCGACCTTGCCGGTGGGCTTGGCGACCGGCGCCTTCGGGGTGGATTCGGACTTGGTGGGGGTTTTCGCGGAGGATTTCGAAACGGACACGGGATTCTTTTGTGGCGGGGTCGACGGCGCGGCGGACTTGGCGGCAACGGGCTTGGGAGCCGGTGCAGCGGCAGGCGCGGCGGGCTTGACCGGGACAGGCTTGGCCGCAGCCGGCTTGGGTGCCGACTTCGGTACGGAGGTGGTCACCGCGGGTGCGACGGAGGCGGTGGCCGGTTTGGATTTGGCGGGCGCGGCCGCGGCCTTGGCCACAGGCTTGGCCGCCGCGGTTTTCGCTGCCGGCTTGGCGGCGGGCGTGGGCTTGGCGACAGCCTTGGCCGGTGCGGCCGGCTTGGCGGGCGCCTTCTTGGCCGGAGCCTTCTTGGCAGGAGCGGACTTGGCCGGCACAGCCGCCACCGGCTTGGCCGCCGGCTTCTTGGCCACGGCCTTGCTGGCCGGTTTGGCCGGCGCGGCCTTCGCCGCCTGCTTGACGGGCACGGCGTTCTTCAGCGGTTTGCCGGGAGCTGACCCCGTCGCTTTCTTGGCGGCGGGCTTGGCGGGCTTCTTGGCGGCCTGGACGGCCTTCTTTGCAGGTTTTTTAGCAGCCACGAACGCTCTTCCTTGGTCTTCCCGGGGCCCGGGAAAGCGGGCCTTTATAGCCTACCCTACCCCCCGCGGCAATAACGCGGCGTATACGCCGAGCGACCTGCCTAGTCCAGCACAGTGGCATATCATGGCGGCGTGATCGCCCGCGCTCTCATTGCCTTGCTGCGCCTGTACCAGCGCTTCATCAGCCCGCTGCTGGGGCCGCGCTGCCGTTTCGTGCCCAGTTGCTCGGCGTACGCGGTGACCGCCATCGCCCGTTTCGGCGCATTGCGCGGCGGCTGGATGGCCGCCCGTCGCGTCGGCCGCTGCCACCCCTTCCATCCTGGCGGGTTCGACCCGGTGCCCGACCCCACGGCGCCGCCACCCTGCCGCTGCCAAGGAAAACACTAGATGTCCGCTTCCACACTGATCGTCAATGCGCGCCTGGTCAACGAAGGCCGCGAAACCCAGGGCGACCTGCGCATCGCCGACGGCCGCATCGCCGCCATCGCGCCGCAACTGGCCGCACGCGACGGCGAGACCGTGGTCGACGCCGCCGGGCGCTGGCTGCTGCCCGGCATGATCGACGATCAGGTGCACTTCCGCGAACCCGGCCTGACCCACAAGGGCGACATCGCCACCGAATCGGCGGCGGCGGTGGCCGGCGGCCTGACCAGCTTCATGGACATGCCCAACACCAACCCGCCGACGCTCGACGCCGCCGCGCTGCAGGCCAAGTACGACGCCGCGCGCGGCCGCGCCTGGGGCAACTACGGCTTCTACCTGGGCGCCAGCAACGACAACCTGGCCGCGATCCAGACGCTGGACCCGAAGACCGCCCCCGGCATCAAGGTGTTCATGGGCGCCTCCACCGGCAACATGCTGGTCGACAACCCGGACACCCTGGACGCGATCTTCCGTGACGCGCCGACCCCGATCATCACCCACTGCGAAGACACCCCGACCATCGACGCGACCCTGGCCGCGTTCAAGCAGAAGTACGGCGATGCGCTGACCCCGGACATGCACCCGGACATCCGCTCGCGCGAGGCCTGCCTGAAGTCCTCGCAGCTGGCGGTGTCGCTGGCGAAGAAGCACGGCACCCGCCTGCACGTGCTGCACATCTCCACCGCCGACGAACTGGCGCTGTTCGCGCCCGGCCCGATCCAGGGCAAGCGCATCACCGCCGAGACCTGCATCCATTTCCTGCGCTTCGACCGCGCCGACTACGCCACCCTCGGCAACCTGATCAAGTGCAACCCGGCGATCAAGGACGCCAGCGACCGCGAGGCGCTGATCCGCGCGATCGCCGAGGACGTGATCGACGTGCTCGCCACCGACCACGCGCCGCACACCTGGGAAGAGAAGAGCAAGCCATATGCGCAGGCGCCGTCGGGCCTGCCGCTGGTGCAGTACGCGCTGGTCGCGGCGCTGGAGCTGGTCCACGAGGGCCGGCTCAGCGTGGCCCAGGTGGTGCACAAGTTCGCGCACGCGCCGGCGCTGCTGTTCGACGTGCACGAACGCGGCTTCCTGCGCGAGGGCTACCACGCCGACCTGGTGCTGATCGACGACACCACGTTCACCGTGCGCCGCGAGGACGTGCTGTTCAAGTGCGGCTGGTCGCCGTTCGAAGGCCGCAGCTTCCGCTCCAAGATCGCCGCGACCTGGATCAACGGCGTGCTGGCCTGGGACGGCACCCGCCTGGTCGGCAGCCCCAACGGGCAGCGCCTGGCGTTCGACCGCTGATGCGCGGCGCCGTGTTGTCCGGCGCCGCACTGGCGCTGGTCCTGCTGACCGCACCAGTCGCCCCGTCGCTGCATGCGCAGACGCCGGCCGCGGCGGGCGCCGAGGCGCGCAGCGTGTTCCCGCGCAGCGCCTCGCAGGGCGCGCTGGTGATCGGCAAGGTGGCGCCGGGCAGCCGCGTGCAGTACGCCGGCCGCACCCTGCGGGTCAGCGACTACGGCAGCGTGGTGTTCGGCATCGGCCGCGACGAGCGCGGTCCGCTGCGCATCGCCGTACAGCGCCCCGACGGCGGGACCGAAACCGTCGAG
This sequence comes from Xanthomonas sp. NCPPB 901, assembly GCF_056725085.1. NCBI lineage: Bacteria > Pseudomonadati > Pseudomonadota > Gammaproteobacteria > Lysobacterales > Lysobacteraceae > Xanthomonas > Xanthomonas sp. NCPPB 901. The sequence continues at coordinate 3,017,699 of NZ_CM161511.1, forward strand.
ATCGCGGTGACGCCGCGCGACTGGCCGCTGGAACAGGTCAACGGGGTGCCGCCGAAAACGGTGAACCCGCCGCCGGCGATCGCCGAGCGGATCAAGCGCGAACAGGCCCAGGTCACCGCCGCGCGCGACCGCGACGACCCGCGCACCGATTTCGCCGCGCCCTTCATCTGGCCGGTGCAGGGCCGCATCAGCGGCCGCTTCGGCAACGCCCGCGTCTACAACGGCCAGCCCGGCGCCGGTCATTCGGGCATGGACATCGCCGTGCCCACCGGCACCCCGGTCAAGGCCCCGGCCGCCGGGGTGATCACCTTCGCCGCCCCCGACCTGTACCTGACCGGCGGCACCGTGCTGCTCGACCACGGCTATGGCGTCAGTTCCAACTTCCTGCACCTGTCGCGGATCGACGTGAAGGTCGGCGACCGCATCGCCCAGGGCCAGGTAATCGGCGCGGTTGGCGCCACGGGCCGTGCGACCGGGCCGCATCTGCATTGGGGGATGAATTGGTTCGACGTGCGCATCGACCCATTGCTGGTGCTGGAGCGGACGCAGCAGCCCTGAAGCGCTGCTGCGTCGGGTGCGCTGGCGCGCGGCGGCGCGTTCTTCATCGGCATGACCGGCGTCGTTGCCTGGCGCGGAGCGGACAAAACGCAGCGGCCGCCGAATGCAGGAGCGGCTTCAGCCGCGACGAGGCTTTTCCGGGGACGCCCGGTCGCGGCTGAAGCCGCTCCTACATCAGACAGCGTGGTACATCCCGAAGCGCCACCTCGATCGCCGCGCAGCGCGACAAGCGCGCCGGCTGGGCTCTGGCGACGCGCTGCAGTCGCGTCGGGGCGTTCCCGGTAAAACCCGACGCGGCTGAAGCCGTTCCCACAAAATACGTCCCGGAGCGATGAAAGCTGCCCTGAAGCCGTTCCCACAGGACACGTCCCGGAGTGACGAGAGGTACCCCGAGGTCGCTCGCACACACAGCGTTTCGCTACGCAGGCGTGACCACCTCCAGCAGGCGCCCCAGCACCACATGCGACGGGCTGTTGGCCAGGTCCAGCGGCATCACCAGCTTGGGATTGGGATGCGGCAAGGGCGTTCCCGGGGCCGCTTCGCCGGCTTCCCGCAGCAGCGCGCCGTTGTCGTCCACCTGGTCGGTGACCGGCGGCAGCGGCGGCAGGCCCAGCCCGGCGCGGACCGCGTTGGCGCGGCTCAGCAGATCCTCGTCGGCGACCGTGGTCAGCGCCGAGGCGGCCAGGCTGGCCGGTGCGCCCTCCACCGCCGCCAGACGCTGCGCGATGTCGCCCAGCGCCTGCTGCCGGTGCGGATGCAGCAGTTGCCACACTTCCTGCCACAGCGCCTTCCAGTCCAGGTCCGGGAACGGCATATGGGTCGGCCCGCTGAGGACGATCTGCGGCGCCAGCCGGCCCGGCGGCGTCGCATCGCATTCGGCCAGGGCGCGGTACACCACCTCGCTGCACACCATGTGCGAGGGGTTGTCGCGCACCAGGTGATCCAGCGCCTCGCGCACCACGATGCGCGCCAGCCAGTGCTGCGGCCACTTGCCGCGGATGGCGACCAGCAGCCCGAGCGTGGCCAGGCTATCCAGCGGGTACGGAACGCCCAGCAGCGACTGCGCCTTCGCCAGCACGCTGGCGCGGTCGGCGTCGTCCAGCGCCACGCCGGCGTAGCTGAGCGGCCGGTAGGCGTCGATGATGAGGTAGTCGGTGGTGTCGGTCAGCCGCTGCGACAGCGGATAGCGGCGCACGCCGCTGGCCGCCGCCTCGATCAGGTCGCCCTGGTCGGCGACGATCGCGGCATGGCTGTAGATGCTGTCGCCGCACCAGGCGATCAGTTCGGACACCGGGCCGCAGCCCAGTTGCAACAGGATGTCGCCGACCTGCAACTGATCGGGAGCGAACGCGGGCAAAGCGGGCTGTGCAGTCATGGCTGAGGCTCCTGGTGGGTGACACGGTGGGGGGTGGACACGCTGACGCGGTTGCGGCCGGCGGACTTGCTGGCGTAGAGCGCGGCATCGGCCCGCTGCAGCAGCGCTGCGACGCTCTCGCCGCGCTGCCATTGCGCCACGCCGATGCTCAGCGTGCATGACAGCGCCTGGCCGTCGCGCGGCAGCGGCTGCGCGGCGACGTGTTGGCGGATGTCCTCGGCCACGCGCCGCGCGGCCTCCAGGGTGGCGCCCGGCATCAACAGCAGCATCTCGTCGCCGCCCTGGCGGCCCAGCATGTCGGTGCTGCGCAGGCGCGCCCGCGCACAGGCGGCGACCCAGCGCAGGCAGGCATCGCCGCCGGCATGGCCGTGGATGTCGTTGATGCGCTTGAAGTGGTCGATGTCGATGTAGGCCAGCGCCAGCGGCCGGTCGCCGCGGGCCGCATCCTGCAACGCCTCGGCCAGGCGCTGCTGCAGCGCGCCACGGGTGAGCATGCCGGTGAGTTCGTCCACCGTCGCCATGCGGCTGACGCGGTCGCGGTCGCGGCGCAGTTCCAGGATCTGCTCGGCCAGGCCGAAGGTCACCAGCAGGCAGGAGATCGCCAGCGCCAGGCTGATGCCGTGCGCCAGCACCGGCGCGGCCAGATCCAGACGCAACCACCCGGTCAGCTCCAGGCAGCGCAGCACGCACAGCATCCACAGCGGGGTCCACGAGGCCAGCAGCGGCCAGGCGTAGCGCTGCCCGCGCAAGGCCAGCAACAGGCAGCACGGCAGCAGCAGCGCCGCGCCGACGATCAGCCCGAGATTGCCGAGCAGGCTCAGTACCGCCGCGTCCGACAGCAGACAGGCCACGGCGATGCCGAGCAGATACAGCGCACACAGCCGCAGCACCCGGTCCAGTCGCGGCAGTTGCCGGTGCATCTCCAGTTGCCGGCGCTGGAAGGTGATGATGAAGAAGCCGCCGAGCGCGGCGACGATGCGCATCGGCGTCGGCGAGGACGCGAACACGCTGGCCAGGCCGGGTACCGCGCGCGCTTCGCCGCCAAGGCCGAGCAGGTACAGCAGCACGCACATCACGTTGGCGGTGAAGTACCCGTAGATCGGCTCGCGCAGGCGTGCCCACAACGCGATCGCCAGGATCGCCAGCACCGCGGTCGAGCCGAGGATGAAGGCGCGCCAGCCGACGTAGTGCAGATCCTCGCGCTGCACCTGCGCCAGCGGCACGATGCCCACCGGCATCGGCATCGCCGCCGGCGCCTGCACCCGCAGCCAGATCGAGGCGCCGCGCGGCAGCCCCTGCGGCAAGGCGATCACCAGAGCGCGGGTCGAGTAGCGCAGGTCGGCGTCGGCGCCGTAGATCGCGCGCCAGATCGGCGCAGCACGTCCCGGGACCCAGGCCTCGACCCGGGTCAAGTAGGGCGACTGCAGCACCAGTTGCGGCTGGCCCTCGCTGCCGATCGCGCGGTCGGCGCGGATGCGCCACCAGGTCGGTCGCTTGCTGCGCTCGTACAGGGTGGCGCCGTGGCCGGCGTCGGCGAAGGCGGCATCGTAGCGCCCCGCCACCACCTCCGACGCCGGTGGGTCGGCGACCAGACGCTGCAACAGCAGTTCCTGCCCCTGCGCCGACCCGACCATCCCCAGGCACAGCAGCAGGCAGCACCAACGGCACAGGCGCTTCAATCGACGGGTTCCAACGGACGTTGCCATGGAGCGTAGCGCAAGCCGCGACCGCGCTCGTATCCAAATTCACGGCCCCATCACGCCATGGCGCGCGGTCGGCAGGCGCGCGCAGATCCATGCCGCAGTGCCGCGACGGGCCGGCAATCGACCGTCGGCAAGGCCCTGCGGCGTCCGCTCCCCGCGGGCGATCTGCGCCCTTGCGGCACCGCGAACGTGATGGAGACGGCACAACCGGCCGCTGGCTGCGGCATCGGCCGGGCGCCACAGGCAAACGCCCCTACCATCGCCGATCCGCTGCCGACACCGAATCGCACGACCGGATGACACCGGTATCATTCCAGGCGCCGCCGCGGGCCCTTATCCTTGAGCGGAGGCTTTCCATGACCGTATCGCGCTGGTTGCTGCTTTCCTCCACCCTGGCCCTGGCGGCCGGGGTCGTCACCGACGCCCCGGCCCTGACCGGGACCGCGTCGCGCCCGCAACTGACCAGCAGCGAGGCGGCCAACCAGACCGTCGCCCGCCACCTGGCGCAGGCCGGCCCGATCGGCGCACTGGTCACCGACAACTGGGATCCGAGCGCCGGAGTCGCGCTGCTGCAGGCCGACTACGCGGTGGCGGCCGACGGCAGCACCCGCTACCGCACCGTGCAGGCCGCGGTGGACGCCGCGGTCGCCGCCGGCGGCAGCATGCGCCGCTACATCAGCGTGGCGCCAGGCACCTACACCGAAGTGGTCTGCGTCCCCGCCGCGGCGCCGCCGCTCACCCTGTTCGGCCTGGGCGGCAGTCCGGCCAGCACCACGATCCGCTTCGGCAACGCCAACCCGACGCCGAAACCGACCGGCAGCGCCACCCATCCCTGCGCCAGCAACGCCGCCAGCAGTACCGTGGGCACCTCCGACAGCGGCACCGTCACCGTGCGCGCGGCGCAGTTCCAGGCGCGCAACCTGGCGATCGTCAACAGCTACGTCGAGGGCACCTACAGCGGCAGCAACCAGTCGGCGGTGGCGCTGGCGTTGCGCGGCGACAAGGCGGTGCTGGAGAACGTGGTGCTGACCGGCAACCAGGACACCCTGCTGGTCAGCGCCGGCAGCGCCAACACGGTAATCCGCGCCTACATCAAGGGCGGCATCATCGAGGGCGATACCGACTTCATCTTCGGCTCGGGCGTGGCGGTGTTCGCCGGCAGCACCATCCGCTACACCGCCGCGCGCCGCGGCGCCAACGATGGCGGGGTGATCTTCGCGCCCAGCACCCGCCCCGGCAGCGGCTACGGCTTCCTGGCCATCGGCAGCACCTTCGATGCGGTCGGCACTCCCGGCAGCGGCACGGTGTGGCTGGGGCGGGCCTGGGACGAGAGCGTGGGCAGCCTGTCCAACTACGTCGACGGCACCTCGCCCAACGGCAAGGTGGTGATCCGCGATTCGGTGCTGGGCGGCCACATCCGCAAGAGCGCGCCGTGGAACGCCTCGACCATCGGCCGGCCGTACTGCAGCAGCGGCTGCAGCACCTCGGCCAATCGCTTCTCCGAATACGCCAACAGCGGCGCCGGCAGCGCCCACTGAGTCCAGGCGACGCCCTGCAACGGGCGGCTCAGCCCAACCCGGCCCACCAGGCGCGCCACAGCGTGGCCATCTGTCCGGGCGGCCGGGGCGTGGCGGCCGCCTGCTGCGCGGTCCGCGCACGCGCCAGCGCCGACAGGATGCGCCGTGCGCGCGGCCCGCGCACACGGCGCGGCCACTGCTTCAGCAATGCCTGCGCCCAGCGCTGGCGCTGCTGTACCTCGTCGCCACCGCGCAGCGCCAGCGGCGCGGTGGCGGCACCGCCTTCGGTCAGGCGCTGCGCCAGCACCTGCAACGCGACCGGCACGGCGGCGCCCTCGGCCGGGGCCGCGAACAGCGCACGCTCGACCGCGACCACCGCCTGCGCGAACGGCTCCAGCCGCTCCAGCGCATGCCCGGTGTCGGCCGCGGCCGCGCGCGCCTGCGGCAGGCTCGGCAAGGCCTCGGCCAGTTGCGCCCACGGCGCGGCCACCGGCTCCAGCACCCGACCCAGCGGATGCCGCGAGCGCTGCCCGGCCCAGCTGCGCAGCTCCTCGCCCCACCAGGCCAGCTTGGCGTCGGCCGGCAGCGGATCGCCGGCGATGTTGAGGATGTCGTCGAACTCCTGCAGCAAGGCGAACCAGGCCACGGTGCGGGCGCGCTGCGGCGCCGGCACGAAGGCCTCGGCCACGGCCCATTCCGGCCAGCGGCGACGCCATTTGTCGAGGAAGGCATCCAGGGCGGACGAACTGCTCATGCGATCGGTGGATCCGGATTCGGGCGCGCGCGCCGTGGGCGTCGCGCGACGGGGGAAGTGGGCGCGGTTGCTGCGCAGGACGCGCAGTTTACGTGCGCGACCGGTGGATGCCGAGCGCTGTCGGCATGCCTGCGGCGACGCGGCGGTCGCGGCATCTGCGCGGCGCCGCCGCGCGGCGACCGCACCGGCGTCAGGGCGCGGCGGCGGCCACCGGCCAGGCCGCGGCGGCATACAGCTCGGCCGGCGCGGCGACCATCGCGTCGGCGCGCCAGGCCAGCGGATCGTCCTCGTCCAGCCGGTAGCCCCACAGCACCGCGACCGAGGCCATGCCGGCGGCGCGCGCGGCGAGGATGTCGCGTTCGTCGTCGCCGACGTAGGCCACCTCGTGCGGCGCCACGCCCAGGCGCTGCGCGGCGACCTGCAGCGGCAACGGATGCGGCTTGCGCTCGGGCAGCGTGTCGCCACCGATCAGCACCGCGCAGCGCCGTTGCCACTGCAGCTGCGGCAGGATCAACCGCGCCAGCGCCTCGGGCTTGTTGGTGACGATGCCCCACACGCTACCGGCGTCTTCCAGCCGCTGCAGCAGCTCCGGGATGCCGTCGAACGGCTGCGAATGGCGGCCGATCAGCGCCTCGTAGTGGCGCAGGAACGCCGGAATCAGCGCATCGCGCTCTGCGCCAGAGAGATCCGGAAAGGCCACGCCCAGCATCGCCCGCGCCCCCTTGGACACCACCGGCCGCAACTGCGCCAGGGTCAAGGCCGGGCGGCCATGATCGGCCAGCAGCGCATTGGCCGCGGCCAGCAGATCCGGCGCACTGTCCAGCAACGTGCCATCCAGATCGAACAGCACCACCCGCGGGAATCGGTGACGCGGCAGCAACGCTTCCCTATTCCCCATTCCCGATTCCCGGCTTTGCAGCACAAGCCAGGTAATTCACGTCGGTCCGCGAGGACAGCCGCGCCCGATTGCGCCACGGCTCGTAGGCCAGGCCGCTGACGTCGCGCAACTGCAACTCGGCCTGGCGCAACCAGGCGGCCAGTTCCGCCGGCTTGATGAAATCCTGGTAGCGGTGAGTCCCGGTGGGCAGCAGCCGCGCCACGTACTCGGCACCGACGATGGCCAGGGCGAAGGCCGCCGGGGTACGGTTGAGGGTGGACAGGAATAGCTGGCCGCCCGGCTTGAGCAGGGTCGCGCAGGCGCGCACGATCGCCGCCGGATCGGGCACGTGTTCGAGCATCTCCATGCAGGTGATCGCGTCGAAGCTGGCCGGCTGCGCCGCCGCCAGGTCCTCGACCGACTGCACGCGGTAGTCGACCTCGACCCCGGATTCGAACTGGTGCAGCCGCGCGACCTTGATCAGCTCCGGCGACAGATCGATGGCGGTGACCTGCGCGCCCTCCTTGGCCAGCGCCTCGCTGAGCAGGCCGCCGCCGCAGCCCACGTCCAGCACCGTCGCGCCGCGCAGCGGCAGGCGCTCGGCGACGTAGCGCAGGCGTACCGGGTTGAGCGCATGCAGCGGCTTCTGCGGGCCGTCGGCATCCCACCAGCGGGTAGCCAGGGCGCCGAACTTGTCCAGTTCGGCCTGATCGAAATTGGCGGAGGCGTTGGCGGCGGAAGCGGTCATGGCGGACTCTCGTTGGGGCCGCGCGCGCGGCGCGGCACGGCGAACATAGCGGATCAGGCGTGGACGCTGCGGATACGCTCGCGCCACTGCCGGGCATTGGCGACCAGGGCCTCCACGTCCATGTCCACCAGCACGCGCTGGCTGAGCTTGGGCTGGCCGGCGATCCACACGTCGCTGACCTGCTGCCGGCCGGTGGCGTACACCAGTTGCGACAGCACGTTGTGCAGCGGCTGGGTCTCCAGCGCCGACAGGTCCACGCAGATCAGGTCGGCCTGCTTGCCCGGTTCGATCGAGCCGATCGTCTCGCCGAAACCCAGCGCGCGCGCGCCGCCCAGGGTGGCCGCGCGCAGCGTGCTGGCCGCGTCCAGCGCGGTGGCATCGTTGGCCACCGCCTTGGCCAGGATCGCCGCGGTGCGGTTCTCGCTGAACATGTCCAGGTCGTTGTTGCTGGCGCAGCCGTCGGTGCCGATCGCCAGGTTCACGCCCGCACGCTGCAGCGCGCAGGCCGGGCAGAACCCGGAGGCGAGCTTGAGGTTGGATTCGGGGCAATGCACCACGCTGACCCCGCGCTCGGCGCACAGGTGGATCTCCGCGTCGGTGAGCTGGGTCATGTGCACCGCGATCAGGCGGTCGTTGACCAGGCCCAGCCGATCCAGCCGCGCCAGCGGGCGCTGCCCGTACTGCTTGAGCGAATCGGCGATTTCCTGCGCGGTCTCGTGGGTGTGCAGGTGCACCGGCACCTCGAGCTGGTCGGACAGCATCCGCACCCGCTCGAAGTTGGCGTCGTTGACCGTGTACGGCGCATGCGGGGCGAAGGCGATGCCGACCAGCGGATCGTCGCGCCACTGGTCGTGCACCTCGCAGGCGCGCGCGAAATACTCGTCGGAGGTCTTGGCCCAGGCGGTCGGGAAATCGATGATCACCGTGCCGACCCGCGCGCGGAAGCCGTGCTGCTTGTACACCGCGGCCTGCACGTCGGCGAAGAAGTAGTTCTCGTTGGCGCAGGTGGTGCCGCCGCGCAGCATCTCGGCGATGGCCAGCGCGGTGCCGTCGGCGACGAACTCCGGGCCGATCACCGCCGTCTCCACCGGCCAGATGTGCTGTTGCAGCCACACCATCAGCGGCAGGTCGTCGGCGATGCCGCGCAGCAGGGTCATCGGGTTGTGCGTGTGCGCGTTGACCAGCCCCGGCAGCAGCGCGGCGTCCGGACGCGAGACGGTGCGCGCGGCGGCGAAGCGCGTGCGCGCCTCGGCCGTCGGCAGCACCGCCACGATCTCGCTGCCGCGCACCGCCACCGCGTGGTCTTCGAGTACCACCGCATGCGGTTCGATCGGCACCACGTAGCCGGCTTCGATCAGCAGGTCGCAGGATTCGGGTATGGAGGTCATCGCAAGCGCTCTGGAAAGGGAGGGATCAGGTTGCCGTCTGGACCTGGCCGAGACGGCGCCGGGACACGCGCATCGCCGTCCACTGCAACACGACTACCGCCAGCACCGCCAATCGCGCCAGCAGCGGGGCGACCATGGCCGGCGCACTGCACCGCACGCGCACCGCCGGCAGCACCGCGACGCGCCACCTCAGCGTCCAGTCCTGCGGCGCTGAGGCGTAGCGCCAGGCCCAACTCGCGCGCGGAGACCGGGCGTCGGCGCGGTCGGCGTGGCTGCGTGTCACGGCGGTGCCGTGACAGGCGCTGGTCGGTCACCGCCGCGCAGTCATCCGGCGCATGCACGCCGGCGCAAGTGCATGCCCGCGGCTTGCGGCAGCCGCGGGCATGCAGGAACTACTTGACGCGCGAGACGTATTCGCCCGAACGCGTATCGACGCGGATCACTTCCTCCTGGCCGACGAACAGCGGCACGCGCACCACCGCGCCGGTCTCCAGGGTCGCCGGCTTGCCGCCGCCGCCGGAGGTATCGCCGCGCACGCCCGGGTCGGTCTCGACGATCTTCAGTTCGACGAAGTTCGGCGGGGTGACCTGGATCGGCGTGCCGTTCCACAGCGTCACCACGCAATCTTCCTCGCCCTTGATCCACTTGGCGGCGTCGCCGACGCCGGCCTTGTCGGCCTGCACCTGCTCGAAGGTTTCCTGCTGCATGAAGTGCCAGTACTCGCCGTCGCTGTACAGGTACTGCATGTCGGTGTCGACCACGTCGGCCGCTTCCACGCTGTCGGTCGCCTTCATGGTCATTTCGACCACGCGCCCGGACTTGATGAAGCGGTACTTGACGCGGGTGAACGCCTGGCCCTTGCCGGGCTTGACGTATTCGGTATCGGTGATGATCGCAGGCTCGCTGTTGACCAGGATCTTCATCCCGTTCTTGACGTCGTTCATGCCGTAGCTGGCCATCTGAAACTCCTCGGGTAAGGCAAACCCGCCGCGTTCGGCGGCCGGCCGGATAGAATGGAAGCTCCGCCGCAACGGCGGGCGCTCGTGTGATGACCGCCTATGATAACCGCAGCCCCCCGCCCGATGCAGCCGTCCCCGCCCCTGCCCGCCGCCGCGCCGCCGCGCTGGCAGCAGGCCTGGCGCGACGCCGTGCGCGATCCGCGCGAGCTGCTGGCGTTGCTGGGCCTGGACCCGCAGGCGCTGGGCGTCTCCGAACAGGCTGCGACGCAGTTCGCGCTGCGCGTGCCGCGCAGCTTCGTCGCGCGCATGCGCCCGGGCGATCCGCACGACCCGCTGCTGCGCCAGGTGCTGCCGATCGACGCCGAGCAGCGCCGGGTCGCCGGCTTCGCCCTGGATGCGGTCGGCGATGCGGCGGCCAAGAAGGCCGACGGGGTGATCCACAAGTACAACGGGCGCGCCCTGCTGGTGGCCACCGGCAGTTGCGCGGTGCACTGCCGCTACTGCTTCCGCCGCCACTTCCCGTATGCCGACGAGACCGCCGCGCGCGACGGCTGGCGCGCCGCGGTGGCGGCGATCGCCGCCGACCCCAGCATCGAGGAAGTGATCCTGTCCGGCGGCGACCCGCTGTCGCTGGCCACGCCCAAGCTGGCCGAACTCACCGAGGCGCTGGCGGCGCTGCCGCAGCTCAAGCGCCTGCGCATCCATACCCGCCTGCCGGTGGTGCTGCCCGAGCGCGTCGACGCGCCCTTGCTGGCCTGGCTGCGCGCGCTGCCGTGGCCGCTGGCGTTCGTGATCCACGCCAACCACGCCAACGAATTCGATGCCGGCGTCGATGCCGCGCTGGCGCGCCTGCGCGAGGCCGGGGCGCAACTGCTCAACCAGGCGGTGCTGCTGCGCGGGGTCAACGACAGCGTGGAGGCGCTGGCCGCGCTGAGCGAGCGCAGCTTCGCCGCCGGCGTGCTGCCCTACTACCTGCACCAGTTGGACCGGGTGCAGGGCGTGGCCCACTTCGAAGTGGACGATGCCACCGCGCTGGCGCTGCACCAGGCGCTGGCCGCGCGCCTGTCCGGCTACCTGGTGCCGAAGCTGGTGCGCGAGATCGCCGGCGATACCGGCAAGCGCCCGCTGCTGCCCTGACCCCGGCGACGGCGACCGCCGCGCGAGCGGCGGCCGCAGACCACGGTGCCGCGGCGATGCTCAGGCATCGGCCGGCGACGCGCCCTCGTTGGCCAGCAACTTGCGGAATTCCTCCGCGCTGAGCGGGCGGCTGAGCCAGAAGCCCTGCCCCAGTTCGCAGCCGCGCTCGCGCAGCAACTCGAACTGCGCCTCCTGCTCGATGCCCTCGGCGACCACGGTGATGTCCAGCGAGTGCGCCATCGCGATGATCGCGGTGGTCAGCGCCAGGTCGTCCGGGTCGCGCTGCAGGTCGGCGACGAAACTCTTGTCGATCTTGACCCCGTCCACCGGCACCTGGCGCAGGTGGCTCAGGCCGGAGAAGCCGGTACCGAAGTCGTCCAGCCAGACCTTGACCCCGGTGCGGTGCAGCCGCGCCAGCATGCTCGCCGCTTGCAGTTCGTCGCCGATCACCGCGGTCTCGGTCAGCTCCAGGTGCAGTTGCGCCGCCGGCAGCCCGGACTCGCGCAGGCATTCGGCCACCAGTTCGGGCAGATCGCCGCTGCGCAACTGCCGCGGCGAGACGTTGACCGAGACGAACAGGTCGCGGCTGCCGTCGGCGCGCCGCCACTGGGTGGCCTCGCGGCAGGCCGCGCGCAGCACCTTGGGGCCGATGCTTTCGATCAGGCCGCTCTGTTCGGCCACGTCGATGAACACCGTCGGCGAGATCGTGCCCATCGCCGGATGCTGCCAGCGCAGCAGCACTTCCACGCCGACCATGCGCCGGTCCTGGGTGCGGAAGATCGGCTGGTAGGCCAGCTTCAGTTCGTCGCGCTCCCAGGCGCCGCGCAGTTCGTGCTCCATGTGCACGCGCCGCTCCACCGCATAGTCCATGGCGCGGCTGTAGAAGCGATGGCAGTTCTTGCCGGCCAGCTTGGCCTGGTACATGGCGATGTCGCCGTTCTTCAGCAACGCCGAGGCGTCCTCGGCATCGCCCGGGTAGACGGTGATGCCGATGGAGGTGCCCATGAACACCTCGCGGCCCTGGATGCGCAGCGGCTCGCGCAGCTCCTGTACCAGCCGCTGCGCCAGCGCGGTGGCGACCTTGGCCGCCTGCGCGTCCTCGACCAGGATCACGAACTCGTCGCCGCCGAAACGCGCTAGCAGCGCGTCGTCGCCGCCCAGCTGCTCCACCGCCAGCTGGATGCGCCGCGCGAACTGCAGCAAGGCCTCGTCGCCGGCCTCGTGGCCCAGGGTGTCGTTGATCCGCTTGAAATCGTCGATGTCGGCGAACAGCAGCGCCAACCGGCGCTGCGAGGCGCGCGCCGACAGCATGCGGTGGTCCAGCGCCTCGCGGAACGCCAGCCGGTTGGTCAGCCCGGTCAACGCATCGGTGTAGGCCATATGGCGCACATCGCGGTCGTGCCGGGCGATCGCCTCGCTCATGCGCCCGAACGCGCGCAGCAGTTCGCTGACCTCGTCGTAGCGGCCGCTGTCGCGGCGTTCCACCGCGTAGTTGCCGGCCTCGATCTGGCGCGCGGCGGCGGCCATCCAGCGCAACGGCGCCACCAGCGTGCGCTGCACGTAGACCGTCACCATCGCCGCGGTCAGGCCGAGGGCGGCCAGCAACAGCAGCAACCAGCCGAGATGGCGCTTGCCCAGCGCGCCCAGGCGCTGGTCCAGGTTCTGCCCGGCCTTGCGCTCGTACTCCTGCGCGCGCGCCCAGGACATGCCCACCCGCACCCCGCCCACGCGCTGGTCGCCGATCATGATCGGCATCGACACGTCGAGGAAATCCGGCGACTCCTGCGCCAGCAGGCCCTTGGCGCGGATCGCGGCGTCGGCCATCGGCCCGCGCATGCGCTGGCCGTAGCCGACCAGATCCTCGCTACCGTCGTGGATCAGCCGCCCGTCGGCGTCGTAGACCAGCACGTAGGCCACCGCGACATAGCCCAGCGCGCCACGCACCTGCGTGCCGATCGCGTCCAGGTCGGAGTAGTACACCGGGTTGGCCAGCGAATCGGCCAGCTGCCGCGCCAGCGACTCGCCGCGGGTGCGCATGCTGCTGTCGAACAGGCCGTGGATGACATTGCCGCTGAGCGTGCGCACCTCGCGCTGCATGGCCGCCTGACGCTCCAGCAGCAGGGCCAGGATCGCCATCACCAACAACGCAGCCACACCCATGGCCAGCAGGAACCTGGCCTGCAACCCGAAACGCATCGTCTTCATTCCACTTCGAGCCTCACCCGCGCCACGCCGGCGCGCAGGGTGTCCAGGCGTTTTTGCGACGCGGGATCGATCGGGTAGAACCCGGAGGTGCCGAAGAACTGATGCAGCGCCGCACGTCCCTGCGGATCGTCGGCGGCGTGCAGCAACACCTCGCGCAGGCGCATCTCCACCTCCGTGGGCAGGTCGCTGCGGACCATCTCCACCGCGCGCGGATACGGCTCGCTGCGGTAGATCACCCGGAAGTCGCGGCGGAACGCCGGCGGAAGGCGGCGGTCGTCGTCCCAGTCGAGATTGCTGAACGCCCCGGCATCCACCAGGTGCTTGTGCACGAAGGCGGCGATGTTGAGTTCCGAGCGCGCGAACACGTAGCCGACGGTCTCCGCCGAGGGCTGGTCCTTGGTCGAGAGCAGGATCTCCGGGTGCAGGCCATGCTCGAACAAGGTCATCATCGGCACCATGTAGGCGCTGGTGGACTGCTGGCTCTGCAGCGCCAGGGTGCGCCCCTGCAGGTCGGAGAGGTCATGCACCGGCGCGTCGCGGCGCACGAAGAACACGGTGTGGTACTCGCGCACCCCGTTGCGCTCGGTCAGCAGCAGCGGCTTGGCGCCGCCGCGCTGTTCCAGCGCCATCGCGGTGGCGGCGGTCTCGGTGACCCAGTCGACCCGACCACGGCGCAGGTAGCTGCTCATCTGCTGGCTGTCGCGGGCCATCAGGATCTGCCCGGAGGTGATGCCGACCTCGCGCATGCGCGGCACCACGTAGTCCAGCAGCGGCTTGAGTTGCTCGTAATGGGCCTTGGGATCGTCGCTGATGCGCCCAAGCACCAGGACCGAGGGCCGCGCGTGCACGGACACGGGCCAGCAGATCGCCAGCGCCAGCCACACCACGACCACCCGCCAACGCGAACTGGACAAACCACGATCCCCAAGTAGCCCTTGCAAAGCCTAGCCGAAAGCGCATGCCGGTGACAGCGTCACAGAATGACGCCTGCCGCGCCGCGAATCCGCCCCGGGCCCGCGTCTGGCCGCGCGTGCCGCGATGCGCATCTTCGCGCCTGGCCTGGCCTCAGTTTCCGGCCTGTCCGGCCAGCCGCGCCATGCGCTGCGCGTCGGACAGCACGCCGCGCAGCAGGCGCACTTCCTGCTCGGTCAGCTCGGTGCGCAGGAACAGCCGGCGCAGCTTGCGCATCGCCGAATCCGGGGCGCGCCCCTTGTGGAAGTCGATGTCGTCCAGGGTCTCGGCCAATTGCCCGAACAGCCCTTCCACCTGCGCGTGGCTGGCCGGCGCCTCGCGGAAGCCCGGTGCCGGCGCGGGCGCAGGGGCGCCGGCGCGCAGCTGCGCCAGGCGCAGTTCGTAGGCCAGCACCTGCACCGCCGCGGCCAGGTTGAGCGAGCTGAACGCCGGATCGGAAGGAATGTGCACGGCCGCGTGGCACAGCTGCAGTTCCTCGTTGGTCAGGCCGGTGCGCTCGCGGCCGAACACCAGCGCCACTTCCGCCGGTTCGGCGCTGGTGGCGGTCAGGCGCTGCGCGGCATCGGCCGGCAGCAGCTCCTCCAGCGACACGCGGCGGCTGCGCGCGGTGCAGCCCAGCACCAGCCGGCAATCGGCCACCGCATCGGCCAGCGCCGGCAGCACCGGCGCCTGCTGCAGCAGGTCCTCGGCCCCGGCCGAACGCCGGTAGGCCTCGGTGTCCACCTCGCATTCCGGCGCCACCAGCACCAGCCGCGACAGCCCCATGGTCTTCATCGCGCGCGCCGCCGCACCGATGTTGCCAGGGTGCTGGGTCCCGACGAGGACGAAGCGGATACGGAAGGAATCGGTCATGGCGGCACGGCAGGCGAAGCGAACGGGGGCGTAGATGGTAAACTGCGCGGCCGGCCTTGGCGCCGGATTGCTCTTTTCCCCCTTCAGACCCACCTCCGCCTTCCCGGGAGCCGTTGCCATGCAAAAACCCGCCGTCACCGTCATGGTCAAGGCCGCCCGCCTCGCCGGCAACGTCCTGTTGCGCCACATCAACCGCCTGGAGGCGCTGAACGTGGTGCAGAAGGACCGCATGGACTACGCCAGCGAAGTCGATGCCGATGCCGAGAAGGTGATCGTCAAGGAGCTGCGCCGCGCCTACCCCGAGTACGGCGTGATGGGCGAGGAAAGCGGCGTGCAGGGCGGCGGCCGCTACATGTGGGTGATCGATCCGCTCGACGGCACCAGCAACTACCTGCGCGGCTTCCCGCACTACTGCGTGTCGATCGCCCTGGTCGAGAACGGCGAGCCGGTCGACGCGGTGATCTTCGACCCGCTGCGCAACGAACTGTTCACCGCCAGCCGCGGCAACGGCGCGGTGCTCAACGATCGCCGCATCCGCGTCAGCGAGCGCAAGGAACTCAATGGCGCCATGGTCCACACCGGCTTCGCCCCGCGCGAGCGCAAGCGCGCCAGCCCCCAGCTCAAGTGCGTGGACGCGCTGCTGGTGCAGGCCGAGGACATTCGCCGCACCGGCTCGGCCGCGCTGGACCTGGCCTATGTCGCCTGCGGCCGCAGCGACGCCTTCTTCGAAGCCGGCGTGAAGGCCTGGGACATCGCCGCCGGCGTGCTGCTGGTGCGCGAGGCCGGCGGCCGCGTCACCGATTTCAAGGGCGGCACCCTCGGCCGCATCGACGACCGCGGCCCGCCGCAGTTCCAGGTGGTGGCCGGCAACCTCAAGGTCGGCGACGCGCTGCAGAAGCTGATCGTCAACACCGGCTACGCCGGGGAGTTCGACGCGAAGTTCTGATCAGCGGGCCGGCATCCGGCGCGCTGGCGCCACGCCGGCGCGGCCGCGCGCGCGGCGCCGGCGCAGCAGCCACACCGACTGCAGGTACAGCAGCAATTGCAGCGTATTGAAGCCGGCACCGCTCAGGGCGTCGGCGAGCGGCCCATGCAGCCATTGCGGGCCGCCGATGGCGAGCGCGCCGAGCAGCAGCGGATTGCCGCTCAGCGCGAACCAGCGCGGATAGGCGCTGCGTCCGCTGGCCACGGCAGCGGAGAACGCCAGCAGGCCCAACGCCGAGCAGGCCACCGACGGCACATAGACGATCAGCAACGCCCGGCGGAACGCCGCCGCCAAGGCCAGCAGCGGCGGGTGCGCGGCCGCATCGGTCGCCGGCAGCGCCTGATACACCGCACCGACGAAGTAGAACGCCGCATGCGCCAGCGGCGACCAGGCATAGCCGAGGAACAGGAGCAGCGTCGCCGGCAGTGCCCAGCCGCGCCCGGCCGGGCGCAGCCCGCGCCACAGATGCCAGTTGCCGAGCAGGTACAAGGGCAGCGCGAACACCGGCAGCAATGCGCCGGCGAGCAAGCGCCAATGCGGCACCGCGACCAGGCGCTCGGCCATCTCCACGTCGATCTGCGCCGCGTAGTGCTGGAACAGCAGCGGCACCTGCGCCCGCGCCACGACCTGGCCGACGATCAGCACATCGCCGGCGATCCAGCACAACGCGCCCAGCACGCCGGCCCAGCCCGCCCACTGCACCCGATCGCAGGTGCGCGCCGCGGCGCTCACGGCTGCTTCCTCCCCGCCGCGCGCGCGGATCGGCGCCAACGCCACCAGCAGCCGGCGCCGACCAGCAGCGGCGCGACGGCCAGCGCCAGGCAGACCCGGTCCAGGCCGCCCTCGGCCAGCAGCATGCCGACCAGGCCGCCCATCGCGGCCAGCGCCAGCATCAACAGCAACGCGATCGCCCGCGCGCCGGTCATCGCCGGTCCCCGCGCTGGCGCGCCGCCGCTGCCCGCCGATGCCGGTGCCGCCGGTCCCACCACAGCCAGGCGCCGTTGGCGGTGACGAACAGCGTTAACCAGGCGCACAGCGTCCACAGCAGTTTCAGCGGCAGGCCGCCGTAATCGCCGAAATGCAGCGGCTGCGCCAGCGCGATCGCCTTCAAATAGCCCGGCAGCTCCACCGCGGCCGCGACCTGGCCGCTGGCCGCGTCCACCAGCACCACCCGGAACAGCCGCTGGTCCAGTCCCTGCCCCGCGACCAGCACGGTGTAGTGGCGGTCGGTGGAAAAATCGGTCTGTGGGAACACGATCGAGATCACGTGCCAGCCGCGCGGCATTGCCGCCAACGCCGCCGCCTGAGCGCGGTCGACGTCCACCGGCGGCTGCAGCCGGTCGACCGCCGGACCGGCGTGCTGGCGTTGCAGCGCGACCAGTTCGGTCCGCTGCCACAGGCTCTGCGCCAGCGTGCCGAAACCGAGCAGGACCCCGGTCAGGCTGACCGTCAGCGCCCAGCCCAGCACCACGGCGCCGATGGTGTTGTGCAGGTCCAGTTGCCGCAGCCGCGGTCCGCGCCCGCGTCGCAACAGGCCGAACGCGACCTTCTTCACGTGCGGCCAGTACACCACCACGCCCGACAGCAGCGCGATCAGCACCAGCAGCGCGATCAGCGCGCCCAGCAGCTCGCCGGGCAGCCCCAGGAACCAGTGTGCGTGCAGCTCCAGCAGGAAGCCGGTCAGCGTCGCGCTGGGCCGCGTCGCCGCGTCGGCCACCGGCTGCGCGTCGCCCAGGCGGGTGTAGCGCATCCGGTAGTGCTCGAAGCCGCGTTCGTCCTGCGGCGCGGTCACCAGCATCGCCACGCCGGGATGCGCTTGCGGGTCGAGCCCGATGCTGAGCACGCGCTCGCCGGGAAACGCCGCGCGCACGTTCGCCACCGAACGTGCCAGCGGCAGCGGCGGCGCCCGCCCGGCGTCCTGCGCAGCGGGCACCGTGCCCAGCGCCGCGTCGATCTCCTCGTGGAAGATCAGCACCGTGCCGCTCAGGCACAGCACCAGAAACGGCAGCGTCGCCACCAGGCCGCACCAGCGGTGCAGCCACAGGTTGAGCCGATACCAGGGCGTGGCGCCGACCGCGGCCGCAGGTCCCTCGCGCATCAGCGGAAATCCACGCGCAGCCCGGCGTACCAGGTGCGCGGTTCGGGCATGGTGCCGGTGTTGTAGGCCGAGTACGCGCCGGCGCTGGCGAACACGTAGATCATCAGCGGATCGCGATGATCGAACAGGTTGTCGACGCCGGCGAACAGGTAGACGTTGCCCAGGTGGTAGCCAGCGCTGGCGCGGCCCAGCCAGTACGGATGGATCCGCGCCAGCGGGGTGTTCTGCACGTCGGAATGGTAGGAACCGCTGTGGTGCAGGTCGAGGTTCAGGTCCAGGCCGGAGACACCGTGCCAACTGGCCCCGAGGCTGCCGGTGACCCGCGGCGCATTGGCGAAGGCATTGCCCTGGGTGCCCCAGCCGGCATCGTCGGTAATGCGCGTGCGCAGCAGGCCGAGGCTGGCATGCACATCGACGCGCGCACTGGGCAACCAGCGCAGGCCCAGTTCGGCACCGGCGTTGTAGGCGCGCCGCGCGTTGCGGATCACGAACTGGTAGTAGGGCTGGGTGCTGGTCAGGAACGGCAGTTGCAGCCCGCGGTACTCGCCGTAAAAGAGATTGCCGTTCACCTGCAGCCTGCCGCCGGCCAGGTCGCCGCGCACGTACAGCTCGTGGTCGCGCACGTATTCCGGAGCGTAGCTGTAGATCGTCGCCTGCGGGTAGCCCAGGGTCACGCCACCGCCGCCGGCGTTGTAGCCGCGCTGGGCGAGCAGGCCGAGCGTCCATGCGCCGCTCGGATGCCAGGCCAGGTCGAGCTTGGGCAGGAAGGTGCGCCAGGTCGTGTCGAGGTCGAGGGCGATGTAGCGGGCGGCGTCGCCGCCATCGCGGCGGTGGCGCTCGCGTTCGTAGCGCGCGCCCACGGTCAGGTCCACCCGCTCGCTCAGCGCCAGGGTGCCCTGCGCGTAGAGCGCCTCGGTGTCGACGCGGTCGTGGAAGCGCTCGTCGAACGGGTAGTCGATGGTCTCGTCCTGCCGCGAGCGGAACAGATACAGGCCGAGCAGCCCGCTGAACGCCGAGCCGCCGCGGTCCAGCGCAAGATTCGGTTCGAACGTGTACTGCTTGGCATCCAGATCGGCGATGCCCGAACGCGGTAACGCGTCGCGCTCGACGTGCAGGTCGGTCGCGGTGGCCAGGCCGCGCAGCGTGAGCCGCTCGCCGAGCGGCCACTGGGTGTCGGACAGCACGGCATTCGCGCGCGTCCGGAACACCGGCATCTGCGGCGTGCTGGCGACACGGGAGGTGTACGGGAACTGCGTGGTCTCCGATTGCGGTGCGGTCGCATCGGTGTGCTGCAGGGTGACCAGCTCGCGCACGCCGGGAAGCGCCTTCGGCGTGTACAGCAGCTTGGCGCGGACGTTGTGCGTTTCGAAGCGCCCGGGGCGACGCACGCCCGGGTAGCCGCTGTAGGACAAGAAACTGTCGTGGTGCTGCACATCGGCGGCCACGCGCAAGGCCAGTTCGTCGACCACCAGCGGCGCGTTGAACGACAGCGCGCCCTGGTAATGCGCGTGACCGCCGGCGGAGAACAGCGCCGCGCCTTCGGGCGCGAAGACCGGATCGCGGGTCTTGATCGCCAGGGTGCCAGCGATGGCGTTGCGGCCCTGCAGCAGGCTCTGCGGGCCGCGCAGCAGTTCGGTCTGCTGCACGTCCCACAGGCTGCTGCTGCCGAAGACGATCTCGTTGAAGCTCAGCGGCCGCCCGTCCACGGTGATGCCCAGGCGCGGCCGCGAACCGGCGAAGTAGGCATCCACGCCGACCGCGGCGCCGGCGCCGTCGATGCCGCGGATGGCCGGCGCCGCGTTGTCGTGGCCGAGATAGACGACATTGACCGCGTCGGCGAACGCGTCGCGGCTGCTGACGATGCCGCGCCGGCGCAGCTCCCGTTCGCTCAGCACGTCGGCGCTGGTGGCGGTGTCGCGCTGCGCCCGCTCCTGCTTCTCGGCGGTCACCACGATGCGTGGCAGCGTCGCCGGCACCTGCGGCTCCGTCTGCGCGGCAGCGCCGAAGCAGGCCAGGCCGGCGATCGCCGCACAGGCGAGCGGCAGCGGTTGCAGCGCGGGGAGACAGGACCGGGAACGGCGCGCGCATGCAGCGGGCAGCATGGAAGACCTCATCGGGACGGGGACTGGCTCGCGACGAGGGGCGCTGGCGACTCCCGCTAGGCTAACGCCGCGGCGGTGGCAGGCGCTTTCGCGCGGCGCAACCGCGCTTGCGCGCCACGCAATTTCTGCCTCCCTGCGCTCAGCCGGGCGCGCGCGTGCCGCGCCTTGCGGCCGTCGGCGGATGGCCGAAGCGGCGTCGGTAGGCGGTGGCGAATGCCGCTGGGCTGGAAAACCCGACCCGGCGGCCGATCTCGGCAGCGGCGACGTCGCACTCCTGCAGCAGGCAACGCGCCATCAGCAGCCGCTGCTCGCGGACGTAGCCGAAGAGGGTGACGCCGTGCACCTGCTTGAAGCTGGCCTGCAGTGTGGTCACGTTGACCCCCACGAGCCGGGCCAGGGCCAGCGTGGATGGCGGCGCGGCCACGCGCGCGTCGAGGATGGCCCGCGCCAGCATTACCTGGTCGTAGCGGCGTTTGCCCATCCGCGGCACCTGCAAATGCTCCTGCGCCAGCAAGGCGGCCACCTCCGCCACCAGGGCGAGCGCGCTGCCCTCCAGGAACAGGCGGCCCAGGTGGCCGCTGTACGGGCAGTCCAGGATCTGCCTGGCGATGCCGAGCAGGCGCGGCGAACGCGCCAGCGTCGCCGTCCGGTAGTCGCTTTCGGCGAACGCACGCAGCCCCGCCAGGCCGTCGTCGGCCAACTGCGTCCCGAAACGATCGAAGAACGCCGGCTTGAGCATGAAGCCGGCATCGCGGCTGCGGTGCGCGCGTACGATTTCCGGCCGCTCCACGCGCACGCGGTGGGCGTGGCCGATCAGCACCGCGTGCTCCAGGCGCTTGCAGACCTCGGCGTGCCGATCGATCCGCATCCGCTCCGCTTCGCCGCCGAGCAGGATGCTGCAGCTCAGCGCAGGATCGGCCTGCAACTGCACCGTGTCGCCCTTGAAGTACAGGACGTCGCTGGCGGTGACGATCAGCCCGGGCTGCACCTCGCACATGAGCAGGCGCCCGGAGAACAGCGCAGTGCGCAACCGCCGTGCGGACATGTCGATCGGGGTCAGCGCCACCGCGAGGTCGGCGGCACGCTGCAGCAGGCGCTCGGCGGTGAAGCGCTCTTGCGTGTCCCACAGTTCCATTGCCATCGCCGTCGCTCGCACCCGGGGCTATCGCGCGTTTGCCGCGAATGATACGCAGCAGCCTCCATTCCACAACTGTGCCGGTCGCGCGACGGCTCGGCACGGCGCTGGACGCATGCGAGCGTCGACCGGACAGCAGATGCGAACGTAGGCGACATGCGCCGGCGCGCCTGGCAAGCGGCCAACAGACACGACAGCGCCACGACGCGCCGCCAGCCGCGCGCTCACACCATGCTCACGTCCTGCACGCCGCGCGCTTCACTCATGCTTGATCGGCGTTTCAGTAGAACACGGCGACGCCAGGCCCCTACGCGCGGGGCCATGGCCTGTGCGCTACGCCCGCCACGCGCGCAGCCAATAACCGCCCTCAAGATCCCCGGAACGCGGCCGATACAGGTGCGGGCATCTTGCCCGAGGTCCCCCGCTCAACCGTGTTCGCGTTGCAGGCCCTGCGGCAACGACGCCGGTTGCGCCGCTCTCTCGCATCTTCAGGAGATCCCGCGTGTCTTTTCATCATCTCACCGTCACCAAGCGCCTGGCAATCGGCTTCTGCGGCGTGATCGCCATGTTATTGCTGGTCGGCATCACCAGCCTGATCGGCTTCCGCAAGTTCACCAGCGCCGCGGCGCTGGACGCGCACACCTACAAGGTCATCACCCTCGGCGACCGCATGCTGGTGAGCCTGCTCAACATCGAGAGCGGCGCGCGCGGCTTCGCGCTGACCCGCGACCCGGCCTACCTGGCACCGTTCGAACTGGGCGAACGCGAGTTCCGCGCGCAGTGGCAGGAGTCCAAGCAGCTGACCGCGGACAACGCGGCGCAGCAAGCGCGCCTGCAGACCCTGATGCAGGACTACACGCAATTCATGGCGACCAAGCGCAAGGCGGTGGAGCACATGCGCGTCACCGCCGCCGACAGCGACGACGCCCAGCTGGACGCGTTCCAGACCGTCGGCAAGCAGCAGATGGACGGGCTGCGCGCCACCATCGGCCAGTACGAGGACGCCGAACGCGCGCTGCTGCAGGTGCGCAAGGCCGAGAGCGAGGCGCGTGCGCAGTCCGGCGAGTGGACCAGCCTGGGCGGCATGCTGATCGGCATCGTCGCCGCGATCCTGCTCGGCCTGCTGGTGCGCAACAGCCTGATGCGCCAGCTCGGCGGCGAACCGGCCTACGCCGCCGATGTGGTGCGCCGCATCGCCAGCGGCGACCTGTCGCAGGACGTGCGCCTGCGCACGCAGACGCCATCGCTGCTCAACGACATGCGGCAGATGCAGGAAGAACTGCGCACGGTGATCCAGGCGCAGACCGAGATGGCCCGGCAGCATGCCGCCGGCCAGATCAGCTTCCGCATGGACGAGGCGCGTTTCCCGGGCGACTACGGACGCATGGTGCGCGACACCAACGCGTTGGTGCACAGCCATATCGCGGTCAACCAGCGGGTGATCGCGCTGATGGGCGAGTACGCCGAAGGCGACCTCAGCCGCGACCTGGAGCAGTTCCCGGGCGAGATGGCGATCCTGACCGAGACCATGGCCAAGGTGAAGCGCAACCTCGGCGCGATCAACCACGAGATCGACCTGCTGGTGCGCGCCGCCGCGCAGGGCGACTTCTCCCGCCGCGGCGAGGAGCAACGCTTCCGCCACGCCTTCCGCGGCATGGTCGCCAACCTCAACACCATGATGACCGGCACCGAGACCAACTTGGCGGCGCTGTCGCAGTTGTTGCGCGCGATCGCCGCCGGCGACCTGACCCACACCATGCAGGGCGACTTCCACGGCGTGTTCGCGCAGATGCGCGACGACGCCAACGCCACCGTCGCGCAGCTGACCGACATGGTCAGCCGCATCCAGCAGGCCGCGGCCAGCATCGACACCGCCGCAGGCGAGATCGCCAGCGGCAACGACGACCTGTCGCGCCGCACCGAGCAGCAGGCCGCCAGCCTGGAGGAAACCGCGGCCTCGATGGAAGAACTGACCGCCACGGTGAAGCAGAACACCGAGCATGCGCGCCAGGCCAACCAGCTGGCGGCCGGCGCCGCGTCGGTGGCCTCGCAGGGCGGCACGGTGGTCGGCCAGGTGGTGACCACCATGGACGGCATCGAGGCCGCCTCCAAGAAGATCGCCGACATCATCGGCGTGATCGACGGCATCGCCTTCCAGACCAACATCCTGGCGCTCAATGCCGCGGTCGAAGCCGCCCGCGCCGGCGAACAGGGTCGCGGCTTCGCGGTGGTCGCCAGCGAAGTGCGCGCCCTCGCCCAGCGTTCGGCCAGCGCCGCCAAGGAGATCAAGACGCTGATCGACGACTCGGTCGAGCGGGTGAGTGCGGGCTCGGCCCTGGTCGCGCAGGCCGGCACGACAATGCAGGACATCGTGGCCTCGGTGCAGCGCGTGACCGACATCATGGGCGAGATCGCCGCCGCCTCGCAGGAGCAGTCGGCCGGCATCGAACAGGTCAACCAGACCGTCACCCAGATGGACCAGACCACCCAGCAGAACGCCGCGCTGGTCGAGGAAGCCACCGCCGCGGCACGCGCGATGGAACAGCAGGCCGGCGAGTTGGTGGAGATCGTCGGCCAGTTCCAGGTACGCAGCGAGACCTACCCGGTGGTGGCGCAACTGGTCGCCCGCGCCACCGCCAACGCGGCCTAGGCGTTACACCCCGCGCGGCACGGACGCCGCGCAGGAGCGGGCCGTCATCGACGACCCAGCTCGCGACGCCGGAAGGCGCTGCAGGCCGGCCAACGCGCGGCAGGAGCGGCTTCAACCGCGACGCGCTATCGGTAACGCGTCGCGGCTGAAGCCGCTCCTGCCGCAAAGCGGATGTCGCCCCGCCCGCGCCGGAAGACCCCGCATCCGCACAAAGAAAAAGCCGCGCATCCGCGCGGCTTTCTTGTTCGCAGGAGGGCGTGTTTCAGGACCAGGAAATCCCGCTTTGACGATTCCCCATTCCCGATTCCCCACTCCCCGCCCTCAGGGCCGACGCGCCAACGCCTCCACATCCTTCGACTTCGGCAGCAGGTCCTGCTTGGTGACCTGGAACGGACCGATCGACAGCAGCGGCACGGCCACGATCACCGAGGACACCACCACCACCACCGCGCCGATCATGTGGGTCAGCGCCAGGCCTTCCATCGACTCGCCGCCGTACAGGTACAGCGCCAGCGCCGACAGGAAGAACATCACCGCGGTGATCACGGTGCGCGACAGGGTCTGGTTGATCGACCGGTTCAGCACCTCGATCGGCTCCACGCGCAGGCTGCGGAAGTTCTCGCGCACGCGGTCGAACACCACGATGATGTCGTTGATCGCAAAGCCCATCACCGACAGCAGGCCGGCCAGCACGGTCAGGTCGAATTCGCGGCCGGTCACCGACACGTAGGCCACCGTGACCAGCAGGTCGAACAGCGCGGTCACGCTGGCCACCACCGCGAACTTCCACTCGAAGCGGAAGGCGATGTAGATCAGGAAGCCGACCAGCATGAACACCGTGGCATAGACGCCGTTCAACGCCAGGTCCTTGCCGACCTGCGGGCCGACGAACTCGCCCGGCTTGACCGTGGCCGGGTTCTGCGGCGTGCTCACCGCCTTGCGCACCTGTTCGGCGAGGTTCTTGGTGATGTCCTCGTTGTTGTGCTCGCCCTGCGGCTGCAGGCGGATCACCACCTCGTTGCCGCTGCCGACGTTCTGCACCTGCGCGTTGTCGAAACCGGCCTTGGCCAGCTGCTCGCGCACCTGGTCCACGTCGACCGGCTTCTGGAAGCTGGTCTGCACCAGCGCGCCGCCGGTGAACTCCAGCGCGTAGTTGAAGCCCTTGGCGAAGATCACCGCGAACGAGGCCAGCGCCAGCACCAGCATCAGCACCAGGGTCGGGCGCCGAAAGCGCATGAAGTCGATCTTGGTGTCGTTGGGGATCAGGTGAAGCGGGAAGATTTTCATGGGAGACCGCTCTGCGTTTTTTTGGAACCCGCGCCTATCGGCGCGGGGTCGTGCGGAAGGTGGCGTGCGCGGCTCAGATCGCCACGGACTTGAGCTTCTTGCGACGGCCGTAGATCAGCACCGCCAGCGCGCGCGACACGGTGATCGCGGTGAACATCGAGGCGAAGATGCCGATGATCATGGTCAGCGCGAAGCCCTTCAGCGGGCCGGTACCGAACGCGTACAGCGCCACGCCGACGATCAGGCCGGTGAGGTTGGCGTCGAGGATGGTGCCGCCGGCCTTCTCGTAGCCGGCGGCGATCGCCGACTTCGGCGGCACGCCCAGGCGCAGCTCTTCGCGGATACGCTCGTTGATCAGCACGTTGGCGTCCACCGACAGGCCGACCGACAGCGCCAGGCCGGCGAAGCCCGGCAAGGTCATGGTGGCGCCGAACAGCGACATCACCGAGACCACGATCAGCAGGTTCATCAGCAGCGCCACCGAGGTGATCAGGCCGAACATGCGGTAGTACACGCTGAAGAACACCAGGGTGAACAGGAACGCGTAGACCACCGCGGTGATGCCGCGCTCCACGTTCTCCGCACCCAGGCTGGGACCGATCACGTATTCCTCGACGAAGTCCATCGGCGCGGCCAGCGAACCGGCGCGCAGCAGCTTGGCCAGGTTCTCGGCTTCGGTCTTCTCCAGGCCGGTGGTCTGGAAGTTCTTGCCGAACACGCCGGCGATGCGGGTCGGCGCCAGCGCCTCCTCGCTGACCCGCACGCTGCGCACTTCCTTGCCGTCGACCATGGTCACGGTGGGAATGCGCTCGATGTAGACCACCGACATCAGCTTGCCGGTATTGGCGCTGGTGTAGTCGAACATGCGCTGGCCGGCGGCGTTGTTCAGCGTCACCGCCACGGCCGGCATGCCGTTCTGGTCGGTGCTGACGGTGGCGTTGACCATCTGGTCGCCGGACACCAGCACGCGCTTGCTCAGCAGCACCGGGGCGCCGCTGTCGCGCAGGCGGTAGACCTTGGCGTCGGGCGGGATGTTGCCGGTGCGCACCGCATCCTCGGCATTGCCGTCGACCACGCCGCGGAACTCCAGCGTGGCGGTGGCGCCGATCATGCGCTTGGCCTCGGCGGTGTCCTGCACGCCCGGCAGTTCGACCACGATGCGGTCGTCGCCCTGGCGCTGGATGATCGGCTCGGCCACGCCCAGCTGGTTGACGCGGTTGCGCAGCGTGGTCAGGTTCTGCTCGATGGCGCCGGCGGCGATCTGCTTCAGCTCGGCGTCGGGCACGGTCACGGCGATGGTCTGCCCGGACACCGCGTAGCTCAGGGTCGGCTGCGCCTTGGCGATGGCGGCGCGCGCGGCACTGGCGTCCACGCCCTCGCCCAGGATCACCTGGATGCTGTTGTCCGGACGGCGTTCGACCGAACGGTAAGCCAGGCGGTTGTCGCGCAGGGTGGTGCGGATGTCCTCGGCGAAGGCGTCCAGGCGCTTTTCCAGCGCCGCCTTCTGGTCCACCTGCAAGGCGAAGTGCACGCCGCCGACCAGGTCCAGGCCCAGCACCATCGGCTTGCCGCCCAGCCGCGACAGCCAGTCCGGCACGGTCGAGGCCAGGTTCAGCGCCACCGTGTAGTTCTCGCCCACCTGCTGGCGCAGCACGTCGTTGGCACGGGTCTGCGCCTGCAGGTTCGGCAGGCGCACCATCAGGCTGTCGCCTTCCTTGTCGACCCGCTTCGGGGTGATCCCGGCCGCCTTCAGGTCGGCGAGGACCCGCTCGCGCAGGGCGTCGTCGATCTTGCCGCCGCGGCTTGCGGTGATCTGGACCGACGGATCCTTCTGGTACACGTTGGGCAGCGCGTACAACGCGCTCAACGCCAGCACGATCAGGATGAGGACATACTTCCAGCGCGGAAACTCGAGCATTGCGGGACCCCGCACGACGCCACGCCGGCGTCGCGCCTAGCAGTAGGAGAAATGGATCAGGCGGACTTCAGGGTGCCCTTCGGCAGGACATTGCCGACGGCGCCCTTCTGCACGCGGATGCGCACGTTGTCGGCCACTTCGATGGTGACGAAGTTGTCGCCGATATCGGTGACCACGCCGGCCACGCCGCCGGTGGTGATGACCTCATCGCCGCGGCCGAGCTTGTCCAGCATCGACTTGTGTTCCTTCTGGCGCTTCATCTGCGGCCGGATCATCACGAAGTACATCACCGCGATCAGGATGATCGGCAGCAGGAACATCTGCAGGCCGCCACCGGCCGGGGCGGTGCCGCCGGCGGTCTGGGCCTGGGCGACGGGGATCAGGAAATCGAGCGGATTCATCGGGTGCGTCCTATGGTTTGGGCAGCCCGCCGCCCTTGGGGGCACGGACCGCTGGTTTGCCTTGAGGCGACAAGCAGCCGCCGATTATGCCACGATCTTCCCCTCCCCCCGGGAACGGCCGCGGCGCCCGCTCCCCGCCTCACTGCCAGGCCATGGTCCCCTTCTCGGGGGAAGGTGCTGTGCAGCGGCGGATGAGGGGACGAGCGAAGCCTGGTGCAGTCGAAATGACACGAGGCTTCGCCCGGACCCTCACCCCACCCCCTCTCCCGGGAGGAGAGGGGCTTCAGCCTTGCTCCGACGGGAGCGGCGTGGCTTCGACCCCGCGCGCCGCATAGAAAGACCGCCGGAACTGGGCAAAGGTTCCCGCGGCGATCGCCGCGCGCATGTCGGCCATCAGCTTCTGGTAGTACCAGAGGTTGTGCAGGGTGCCCAGCATCGGCGCCAGCATCTCGTTGCAGCGGTCCAGGTGGCGCAGGTAGGCGCGGGTGTAGCCGCTGCTGCAGGCATGGCAGCCGCAGCCCGGCTCGATCGGGTCCAGGTCGCGCTCGTACTTGGCGTTGCGGATGCGTACCGTGCCGAACGTGGTGAAATAGTGGCCGTTGCGCGCGTTGCGGGTCGGCATCACGCAGTCGAACATGTCCACGCCGCGGGCCACGCCCTCGACCAGGTCCTCCGGCCGGCCCACGCCCATCAGGTAGCGCGGGCGGTCGCCCGGCAGGCGCGGATGCAGGTGCTCGAGCATGGCGTTGCGCTCGTGCTCCGGCTCGCCCACCGCCAGGCCGCCGATCGCGTAGCCGTCGAAGCCGATCGCCTGCAGGCCCTCGATCGAGCGGCTGCGCAGGTCCGCATGCACCCCGCCCTGGACGATGCCGAACAGCGCCGCGTCGTTGCCCAGCGCGTCGTGCGCGTCGCGCGAGCGCTGCGCCCAGCGCAGGCTCAGTTCCATCGAACGCCGCGCCACGTCCTCGGTGGCCGGATACGGGGTGCACTCGTCGAAGATCATCACGATGTCCGAATCGAGCACGCGCTGGATCTTCATGCTCTCCTCCGGCCCCAGGAACACCTTGGCGCCGTCGGTCGGCGAGGCGAAGGTGACGCCCTGCTCGCTGATCTTGCGCCGGTGCGCCAGCGAGAACACCTGGAAACCGCCGGAATCGGTCAGGATCGGCCCATCCCAGCGGGCGAAGCCGTGCAGGCCGCCGTGGTCGCCGATCACGTCCAGGCCCGGCCGCAGGTACAGGTGGAAGGTGTTGCCGAGGATGATCTGCGCG
Organism: Xanthomonas sp. NCPPB 901; assembly: GCF_056725085.1. Lineage (NCBI taxonomy): Bacteria > Pseudomonadati > Pseudomonadota > Gammaproteobacteria > Lysobacterales > Lysobacteraceae > Xanthomonas > Xanthomonas sp. NCPPB 901. Next base: position 3,046,591 of record NZ_CM161511.1, read on the forward strand.
CCCAGCGCCTTGATCTGCTCGGGCAGCACGCCCTTGACCGAGCCGTAGGTGCCCACCGGCATGAACGCGGGGGTCTCGACCGTCCCGCGCGGGAAGGTCAGGCGGCCGCGGCGCGCGGCGCCGTCGGTGGTGTGGAGCTGGAACTGCAATCGGGACATGGTCTGGCGAACGTCGGTAAGCCGCGCATTGTCGCATTGCCGGGCCGCCGGCGCCGAACCGGCGGATGCCATCATTCCCTAGCGGCCTCTCTGCATGCCGGCCGGCGCCCGGAGGTGCCGACCAGTTGGGCCCCCTACTCGGCCGCGACGAAACCGCCGGTCTGGCGCGCCCACAGCCGCGCGTACAGGCCGCCGCGGGCGACCAGTTCGGCATGGGTGCCGGTCTCGACGATGGCACCGCGGTCCATCACCACCAGCCGGTCCATTCGCGCGATGGTCGAGAGCCGGTGGGCGATCGCGATCACCGTCTTGCCGGCCATCAACTCGTCCAGGCTGTCCTGGATCGCCGCTTCCACTTCCGAATCCAGCGCCGAGGTGGCTTCGTCCAGGATCAGGATCGGCGCGTCCTTGAGCAGCACGCGGGCGATGGCGATGCGCTGGCGCTGGCCGCCGGACAGCTTGACCCCGCGCTCGCCGACCTGCGCGTCGTAGCCGCGCTGGCCCTCACCGTCCTGCAGTTGCTCGATGAACTCGTCGGCACGTGCCTTGGCCACCGCCGCGCGCAGCTGCGCCTCGCTGGCGTCGGGACGGCCGTACAGCAGGTTGTCGCGGATCGAACGGTGCAGCAGCGAGGTGTCCTGGGTGACCAGGCCGATCTGCTGGCGCAGGCTCTCCTGGGTGACTCCGGCGATGTCCTGGCCGTCGATCAGGATGCGGCCCTGCTCCAGGTCGTACAGCCGCAGCAGCACGTTGACCAGGGTCGACTTGCCGGCGCCGGAGGGCCCGACCAGGCCGATCTTCTCGCCCGCGCGCACCTGCAGGTCGAGCCCGGCGATGACCCCGCCGCGCTTGCCGTAGTGGAAGTGGATGTGCTCGAAGCGCACCTCGCCGCGCTGCACCCGCAGCGGCACCGCGTCGGCGCGGTCCTGCACCTGCGCCGGCTGCGCGATGGTCTCCATGCCGTCCTGCACCGCGCCGATGTCCTCGAAGATGCCGTTGACCGTCCACATGATCCAGCCGGACATGTTGTGGATGCGGATCACCAGGCCGGTGGCCAGGGTGATCGCGCCCACGCTGATCTGGCCACGGCTCCACAGCCACAGCGCCAGCCCGCAGGTCACCGCGATCAGGAAGCCGTTGATGATGGCAATGGCGCTGTCCATCGCCGTGGTCATGCGGGTCTGCCCGCGGTGCTTGACCGCCAGTTCGTCGATCGCCTCGCGCACGTAGGCCTGCTCACGCCCGGCGTGCGAGAACAGCTTGAGCGTGGCGATGTTGGTGTAGCCGTCGACGATGCGGCCCATCGCCTTGGAGCGCGCGTCCGAGGCGATCCAGGCGCGCTGCTTCATCCGCGGCACGAAATAGACCATCAGCCCCACGTAGACCAGCACCCAGACCAGCAGCGGCGCCATCAGCCAGGGATCGGCCTGCGCGAACAGGTACAGCGCGCTGCCGGTATAGACGACGATGTACCAGAGCGCATCGACCATCTGCACCGCCGACTCGCGCAGCGAGGTGCCGGTCTGCATCACCCGGTTGGCGATGCGTCCGGCGAAGTCGTTCTGGAAGAACCCCAGGCTCTGCCGCACCACGTAGTTGTGCATCAGCCAGCGCGCACGGTTGCTCAGGCCGGGCACGATGGCCTGGTTCACCAGCAGGTTGTGCAGGGCCACGAACAGCGGCCGCGCCAGCAGCACGACGAACGCCATCCACAGCAGTTCGCCGGCATGGCGCTGGAAGAAGTCCGGCCCCGGCTGCTCGGCGACCATGTCGACGATGCGGCCGAGGAAGTCGAACATCGCCACTTCCACCAGTGCCAGCGCCAGACCGGCCAGCAGCGTGGCCAGCAGCAGCGGCCACAGCGGGCGCAGATAGTGCAGATAGAAGCGCACCACCCCGCGCGGCGGCATCTGCGTCTCGACCTTCGGGAAGACCTCGACCAGGGACTCGAACCAGCGGAACATCGCCACGCCACGCTTGAAAAGGGGCGTCAGGGTAGCGTATTCGGCGTCATGCTTCGTGACGCTGTGAATGGGGAGTGGGGAATGGGGAATCGCAAAAGCGGCTGCCTGTGCGCATCGTTTCCCCTTGCAGGAGCGGCTTCAGCCGCAACGCGGTAGGGCCGGGATTGGGGAGTGGGGAGTGGGGGTTCGCGACAGCGGCTTCCCATGCGCATCGCTCCTACCAGTCCCTATTCCCCATTCCCTATTCCCGATTCCCAGCAGTCACTCCACCGGCGTCAGCAGCAAATCCTGGAAATCGAAGCTGAAATCGGTCAAGGGCGAGATCGCCTGCATGCGCGCCTCGCGCACCTTGCCGTCGGGCGTCAGCGCAAAATTGACGAAGGCGTCGGCGTTGAGCGAGCGGTCGCGCCAGCGCACGATGAAGGTGTCGTGCTGCCAGTGCTCCAGGGTGCCGACCAGTTGCGCGGTCTTGCTGAACTGCAGTTCCAGGTGCTTGCCCTGCTGGCGCAGCACCACGTCGCCGTACCACGGGTCGCGGTAGGTGCCGGCGTAGCCGGACAGCGGCAGCGACGGGGTGGACTTCGCATCACGCGCGGCCACGTGCTTGGCCCAGTCCTCGTCGGCGTTGGCGTCGGCCTTGGCCACGGCCTTGGCGTAGGCGGCGGTCCAGTCGGTCGCCGGCGCGCCCAGGTAGGCGTCGAGCACCCGCAGGGTGATCGCGTTGAACGCGGCGCCGACTTCCTGGTTGGTCAGCACGATCACGCCCAGCTTGCGCTCCGGCACCAGGGTCAGCCGCGAGACCATGCCCGGCCAGCCGCCGGTGTGCCAGACCAGCTTGGCGCCACGGTAGTCGCTCAGGCTCCAGCCCTCGCCGTAGCCGGCGAAGTTCGGCTTGGCCGGCAGCAGTTCCGGCACGCTCGGCTCGGACACGGCGATCGGCGTGATCATCTGCCACATCTCCTGCTGGCGCTGCGCGCTGAACAGCTGACGTTCCTGGCCGTCGGCCGACGGCAGGCGCCCGCCGTCGAGCTGCACCTGCATCCACTTGGCCATGTCGTGCACGTTGGCGTAGATGCCGCCGGCGCCGGAATTGTTGGACCAGGTCAGTGGCGCCACCGTGCGCAGCGCGCGGAAGTCGAACTTGGCGTGGCCGACCGCGGCCTCGTCGCCCGGCTGCAGGTGGTCGCTGTTGATGCGCGCGCCGGTCATGCCCACCGGCACGAAGATGCGCTGGCGCACGAAGTCGGCGTAGCTCTGCCCGGAAACCTGCTCGATCAGCTTCTGCGCCACCGCGTACAGGATGTTGTCGTAGGCGTAGCGGTCGCGGAAGCCACCCTTCAGCGGCACGTGCGCCAGGCGCCGCACCACTTCTTCGTTGCTGTAACTGGTGGCCGGCCAGAACAGCAGGTCGCCCGCCCCCAGGCTCAGGCCGCTGCGATGGCTGAGCAGGTCGCGCACGCGCATCTCGCGGGTGACGTAGGCGTCGGACATCTGGAACCACGGCAGGTGGTCCACCACCCGGTCCTCGAGCTTGAGCTTGCCTTCGTCGGCCAGGATCGACAGCGCCGCGGAGGTGAAGGCCTTGGTGTTGGAGGCGATGGCGAACAGGGTCTGCGCGTCCACCGGTTCCGGCTTGCCGAGTTCGCGCACGCCGTAGCCGCGCTCCAGCACCACCTTGCCGTCCTGGACGATGGCGATGGCGATGCCGGGCACATCGAACTGCTTGCGCACACGCTCCACCTGCGCGTCCAAATCCTGCAGCCCCGGCGGCAACGCGGCCGGGGCCGGCGCGGGAGCCGCGGCGGGGACAGGCGCCTGCGCCTGCACGGTGGCGCTCATCGCCAGCAACAGGCCGCAGCCCATCGAAATGTTCTTCAACTGCATCGCTCCTGAAGAGGGAAACCAAGGCCGCACGCCGCCGCGCGCGTACTCGGCGAGTGTAGAGCCTGCCGGGCCCGTTGCGGCGGAGCCACGCTGCGTCGCGGCGCTGCCGCGCGCTGCCGGCTGCGGTCCCGGTGGGCGCCGGCGCTGGCGGTCCGGCTCGCAAGACGCGGCCAGCACGACTCCGCGGCGCCCCACCCTCCGCGCGCGCGTGCCGGCATCGCGCACGTCGCGAACGCACCGCGGCCGCGCACCGCCCGTGGCCCCGCAAGCGCGCGATTCCCGCGACGACACCCGGCAACGCCGCGCTGCGGCACAATCGCCCCCCGCCTGCAGCCGGACACGCCCGCATGAACGACCTCTTCGACTCCGCCCCGGCCGCGCCGGACGGCATCCGCGTCGGCATCGGCGGCTGGACCTATGCGCCGTGGCGCGGCGGCGCCTTCTATCCGCAGGGCCTGGTGCAGCGTCGCGAACTGGAATACGCCAGCCGCCACGTCACCAGCATCGAGATCAACGGCACCTACTACGGCGCGCAGAAGCCGCAGACCTATGCGCGCTGGCGCGACGAGACACCGCCGGGCTTCCTGTTCTCGGCCAAGGCGCCCAAGCGCATCACCGCGCTGCGGCGACTGGCCGGCGCCGGCCCGCAGATCGAGGACTTCGTCGGCGGCATCGCCAGCCTCGGCGACCGCCTCGGCCCGCTGCTGTGGCAGTTCGAGCACGGCCATCGCCTGGACCTGGACGAGCTGGCCGCGTTCCTGGACCTGCTGCCGCGCGCGATCGACGGACGCCGGCTGCGCCACGTGCTGGAAGTGCGCGATCCGGCCTGCGTCGGCCCGGCCCTGCTGCAACTGACCCGCCGGCACGGCGTGGCCACGGTGTTCACCGATTCCCCCGAGTTCCCTTCCTTCGCCGACCTGGGCGCCGACTTCGTCTACGCGCGGCTGATGCGTAGCCGCGCCGACGTCGCCCATGGCTACCCGCCCAAGGCGCTGCAGGCCTGGGCCGCGCGCGCCCAGGCCTGGCGCCGCGGCGAAGACCTGCAGGAACTGCCGCATGCCGATGCGACGGTGGCCGCCGCCACGCCGCGCGAGGTCTTCGTCTACTTCATCAGCGCCGCCAAGGAACGCAATCCCGCCGCGGCGATGGCCCTGCTGAAGCTCCTGGGGTCCGCCGCCCAGGCGTGACGCGCTCGGCCGCACGCACGCGACGCCCGGCACAGCGCAATCGCGACGCTGAACGCAGTGGCCGCAAGACGCTGAACCGGGCATCGACCGCGCGGTGCCGGCGACACCCGGCCGTCGCCGCGCCGCGGTACAACACCGCCCGTCCGGCACCATCGCCGGTCCGCGGCCGCCGGCCGCGCCCCCACATACGGAGCCCCTCGATGCGGATCAAGCGCACGCTCGAACGTCTTCCCGGCGGCATGATGCTGGCGCCGCTGCTGCTCGGCGCCCTCTGCCACACCCTGTGGCCGCAGGCCGGCGCCTGGTTCGGCTCGTTCACCCAGGGCCTGATCGGCGGGCTGGTGCCGATCCTGGCGGTGTGGTGCTTCTGCCTGGGCGCCTCGATCCGGCTGCGCAGCGGCGGCCGCGTGCTGCGCGCCTCCGGCGTGCTGGTGCTGACCAAGATCGCGGTGGCGTGGCTGAGTGCGGTGATCGCCGCGCGCCTGCTGCCGCCGGGCGGCATCGTCTCCGGCATCTGGAGCGGCCTGTCGGTGTTGGCGCTGGTGGCGGCGATGGACATGACCAATGCCGGCCTGTTCGCCGCGCTGATGCAGCAGTACGGCCGCCACGGCGAGGCCGGCGCGATGGCGCTGATGTCGCTGGAATCCGGACCGCTGGTGACCATGCTGATCCTCGGCAGTGCCGGCGTCGCCCACTTCGAACCGCGGTTGCTGCTCGGCGCGGTGCTGCCGCTGCTGGCCGGTTTCGCGCTCGGCAACCTGGACCCGGCGCTGCGCGCGCTGTTCGCGCGCGCGGTGCCGGCGCTGATTCCGTTCTTCGCCTTCGCCCTGGGCAACACCCTGGACCTGCGCATGGTCGCCCACGCCGGCGTGGCTGGGGTCGCACTGGGCCTGCTGGTGATCGTCGCGACCGGGATCCCGCTGCTGCTGGCCGATCGCTGGCTGGCCGGCGGCAACGGCAGCGCCGGCCTGGCCGCCTCCAGCACCGCCGGCGCGGCGGTGGCCACGCCGGCACTGGTGGCGGCGGTGGCGCCGCAGTTCCAGGCCGCCGCGCCCGCCGCGACCGCACTGGTGGCGACGTCCGTGGTGGTCACGGCCCTGCTGGTGCCGCCGCTGACCGCCGCCTATGCGCGCAGGATGGCGCGGGCCGCGTCGCCATCCGCACCGCACGCCTGACCGCGCGTCCCGGCATCCGACCGCCGCGCGACGGTTTGCGCGACAATACGCGGATGCCGATGCCCCCCACCACCAAAGCCCAGCTGCAAATCCATTTCTGCGTCCTGCTGTGGGGGATCACCGCGATCCTCGGCAAGCTGATCACCCTGCCCGCGCTGCCGCTGGTGTGGTGGCGGATGCTGATGGTGGTGGCCGCGCTGGCCCTGCTGCCAAGAGTGTGGCGCGGGCTGGCGGCGCTGACGCCGAAACTGGCGCTCGGCTACGCGGTGGTCGGTGCCCTGGTCGGCCTGCACTGGCTGACCTTCTACGGCGCGATCAAGCTGGCCAACGCCTCGGTCGCGGCGACCTGCATCGCACTGGCGCCGGTGTTCACCGCGGTGATCGAACCCTGGGTGGCGAAACGGCCGTTCCGCCCCAGCGAACTGGCCTTCGGCCTGGCGGTGTTGCCGGGCGTGGCCCTGGTGGTCGGCGGGGTGCCGCACGGGATGCGCGCCGGCGTGGCGGTCGGTGCGGTGTCGGCGCTGCTGGTGGCGGCGTTCGGCTCGCTCAACAAGCGCCTGGTCGACCACGCCGATCCGCTGACCGTGACCGCACTGGAACTGGGTGCCGGCACCCTGACCCTGACCGCGCTGGCGCCGTTGCTGCCGTTCGTGCTGCCGGCCCTGAGCGGGCCGTTGCTGGTGCTGCCCAGCCTGCACGACACCGCGCTGCTGCTCGCGCTGGCGCTGCTGTGCACGCTGCTGCCGTTCGCCCTGGCCCTGGTCGCGCTGCGCCGGCTCAGCGCCTACGCGGTGCAACTGGTCACCAACCTGGAACCGGTCTACGCGATCGTGTTCGCGATCGTGCTGCTGGACGAGCAGCGCCAGCTCACCGGGCTGTTCTACCTCGGCGTGGCGGTGATCCTGGGCGCGGTGTTCCTGCATCCGCTGCTGACCCGCGCGCGTCCGCTCCAGCACCCGGAGCTGCTGGCGACCTGCGAAGCGAAGAACGCGGTGGAGTGAGCGCTGGCGCGCTCCCGCCGGGAGTGGGGATTCGCGATTGGGGATTCGCCTTGAGCCGCGGGGCTGCCACAGGCAAAGGCCATCGCAGGAGCGGCTTCAGCCGCGCCCCATGACGGCGGGGGATCGCGCTCGCTTCCGCAGGCGCGCGCCCTTGGCAACGACTCAGGCCGCCAGCGACACGCAATCGCGGCCGGCGCGCTTGGCCTGGTACAGGCCCTGGTCGGCGCGCTTGAGCAGTTGCTCGGCGCTCTCGCGCGGCTGCAGGGTCGCCACGCCGATGCTGGCGGTGAGCCGCACGCCGAGCTGCAGCAGGCTGACGTCGTGGCGCAGGCGCTCGCACAGGCGCACCGCCTGCGCCGCGTCCAGCCCCGTCAACAACAGCGCGAACTCCTCGCCGCCGTAGCGCGCCACCACGCTGTCCGGCGCCATCCGCGTACGCAGCATGTCGGCCAGCGCCAGCAGCACCTCGTCGCCCTTGTCGTGGCCGTGCAGGTCGTTGACGCTCTTGAAGTAGTCCGGATCCAGGATCGCCACGCTGAGCGGCGCGGCGACCAGTTGCGCCGCCTCGGCGTGGACCATCAACGCGGTGGCGAAGGCACGGCGGTTGAGCAGGCCGGTCAGCGGATCGGTGCGCGCCTGCTCCAGCAGTTCGGCGTTGAGCGATTCCAGCGAATCCTGGTACTGCAGCAACTGCTGCTCGTACCAGGCGCGCTCGCGCAGTTGCAGCGCCAGCGCATGGCTGGTGCGGCGCAGCTCGATCAGCTGCATCACCTGCCGCGACAGCGCCTGCAGCGCCTCCAGCTGCGCCGGCAGCAGGGTGCGCGGCTGATTGTCGAGCACGCACACGGTGCCGACCGGCAGGCCGTCGCGGGTCAGCAGCGGCGCGCCCGCGTAGAACCGCACCCCGCCTTCGGTGACCAGCGGATTGTGCTGGAAACGCGCATCGGCGGTGGCGTCGGCGACCACCATGACCTGTTCCGGAGTCAGAATCGTGTGCCCGCAGAACGACTCGTCGCGCGCGGTGCTCAACAGGCATACGTTGCGCTGCGCCTTGAGCCATTGGCGCTCGTCGTCGACCAGCGAGATCAGCGCCGAAGGCGTACCGCACAGCTTGGCGGCGATGTCGACCAGATCGTCGTAGGACGCTTCCGGTTCGGTATCGAGAATCTGCAACGCATGCAGCGCCTGCAGGCGTGCGGCTTCGTTGTCGGGCTTGCGAGGCTTGATCACGGAGTACCCGGCGGAAGCGACGGTTGGCGTTGCGCAGTATCGCCCAATCCGCAGCGGACGCCAGCCCTGGCGGGCGTCTTGTCTGCGCAATCGGGCCGCGCGGCGGCGGCCGGCCGCCGACACTGCGACGCGGTTACCACTCCTGGCGCTGCGGCAGCAGGCCGTGCAGCTCCTGCTCGGTGAGATTGCGCCACTGGCCCGGCTTCAGCGCGCCGAGCTTGATGTTGTCGATGCGCACGCGGCGCAGTTGGGTGACGCGGTAGTCGAACGCGGCGGCCATCAGCCGGATCTGCCGGTTGAGGCCCTGCTCCAGCACGATGCGGAAGCCGAACTTGGCGATCCGCGCGGTGCGGCACGGCAGCGTCATCTGGTCGTGCACGCGCACGCCGCGCGCCATGCCGCGCAGGAATTCGTCGGTGACCGGCTTGTTCACCGCCACCAGGTATTCCTTCTGGTGGCGGTTCTCCGCGCGCAGGATCTCGTTGACGATGTCGCCGTTGCTGGTCATCAGGATCAGCCCCTCGGACTCCTTGTCCAGGCGCCCGATCGGGAAGATGCGCTGCTCGTGGCCGACGAAGTCGACGATGTTGCCCTTGACCTGGCTCTCGGTGGTGCAGGTCACCCCGACCGGCTTGTTCAGCGCGATGTAGACGTGGCGGCGGCCGCTCTTGGCCTTGGCGCGCGCGCGCAGCGGCTGCCCATCGACCTTGACTTCGTCGCCCTCGCCCACCACCGACCCGACCCCGCCGGGCATGCCGTTGACGGTGACGCGGCGCGCGGCGATCAGCCGATCGGCCTCGCGGCGCGAGCAAAAGCCGGTCTCGGCGATGTGCTTGTTGAGGCGGGTGGACATGGGCTGGGAGTGGGGAATCGGGAATGGGGAATGGCAACAGCGGGCGACTGCCGCCTGGGGCAATGGTCAGCTTCGGGAAGGAAGGCAGGGAGCGGCAGCGGGGACGCCCCCCCCATTCCCGATTCCCTCCTCCCTATTCCCAGCTTCTCAGCGCTTCGGCGGCCCCTTGCGCGGCGGGCGGTCGGCGGCGAAGCGGCCGGCCGGGCGCGGGCCGGCGGCGTTGGGCTTGCCGCCGGGCTTGCTGGTACGGGCGAACTTCGGCTTGAACGGCGCGCTGCCGGCATCGTCGCCCTCGAGCTTGCGCATCTGCAGTTGCTGGCCGGAGACCCAGACCTTCTTCAGGTGCGTCAGCAGCTCGCGCGGCATGTCCGCCGGCAGGTCCAGGACCGAGTGGTCGTCATGGATGTCGATGCGGCCGATGTACTTGCTTTCCAGCCCGGCTTCGTTGGCGATCGCGCCGACGATGTTGGCCGGCTTGACCCCGTGCTGGTGGCCGACCTCGATGCGGTAGGTCTCCATGCCCACTTCCGGCGCGCCGCGCGGCGCTTTCGGCGCCTTGTCGCGGCGCGGCGCCTCGAAGCTGCCGACGTCGCGGTGGTAGTCGAAATCCTCGCCACGCGCGGCCGGCGCCGGACGCGCCGGGCGCTCGCCGTCGTCGCGGCGCGGCGCACGCGCCTCGCGCTCGAACTTCGGCTCGAAACGGGGGCGCTCCGGGCGCTCGCCACGCTCGCTGCGTTCGGGCCGCTCGCGGCGCTCGAAGCGTTCGCCCTGCGGCGGACGCGGACGATCCGGGGCCAGCAGTAGCGGCGTATCGCCCTGCAGCAGGCGCGCCAGCGCCGCGGCCACTTCCACCATCGGCACGTTCTTCTCGGCCTCGAACTTCTGCAGCAGGTCGCGGTACATGTCGATGCCGCCAGCGGCGATGGTCTCGCTGATCTTCTCCATGAAGCGGCTCACGCGCTGGTCGTTGACCGCGTCCACGCTCGGCAGCTGCATTTCCTCGATCGGCTGGCGGGTGGCGCGCTCGATCGCGCGCAGCATGCCGCGCTCGCGCGGGCTGACGAACAGGATCGCCTCGCCGCTGCGCCCGGCACGGCCGGTGCGGCCGATGCGGTGCACATAGCTTTCGGTGTCGTAGGGGATGTCGTAGTTCAGCACGTGGCTGATCCGCTCCACGTCCAGGCCGCGCGCGGCCACGTCGGTGGCGACCAGGATGTCGAGCTTGCCGTCCTTGAGCTGCTGGATCACCCGCTCGCGCTGCGCCTGCTGGATGTCGCCGTTGATCGCCGCCGCGGCCAGGCCGCGCGCCTGCAGCTTCTGCGCCAGTTCGTCGGTGCCGGCCTTGGTGCGGGCGAAGATGATCATCGCGTCGAACGGCTCGACCTCCAGGATCCGGGTCAGCGCGTCGAGCTTGTGCAGCCCGCTCACCGCCCAGTAGCGCTGGCGGATGTTGGCCGAGGTGGTGGTCTTGGAGGCGATGATCACCTCGGCCGGGTCGTTCAGATAGGTCTGCGCGATGCGCTTGATCGCCGACGGCATGGTCGCCGAGAACAGCGCCACCTGGCGCGAGTCCGGCAGCTTCTTCAGCACCGCCTCGACGTCGTCGATGAAGCCCATGCGCAGCATTTCGTCGGCTTCGTCGAGCACCAGCGTCTTCAGCTCGGACAGGTCCAGGGTGCCGCGGTCCAGATGGTCGATCACCCGCCCCGGGGTCCCCACCACCACGTGCACGCCGCGCTTGAGCGCCGACAGCTGCTGCACGTAGGGCTGGCCGCCGTACACCGGCAGCACCTGGAAGCCGGGGATCGCCGCGGCGTAGCGGTGGAACGCCTCGGCCACCTGGATCGCCAGTTCGCGGGTCGGCGCCAGCACCAGCGCCTGCGGCTTGCGCTGGTCGAAATCCAGCCGCGACAGGATCGGCAGCGCGAACGCGGCGGTCTTGCCGGTGCCGGTCTGCGCCTGGCCGAGCAGGTCGCGGCCGGTCAGCAACGCCGGGATGGTGGCGGCCTGGATCGGCGACGGCGACTCGTAGCCGACGTCGGCGACCGCCTTCATCACAGCAGGGGAGAGGCCGAGATCTGCGAACAGCAGCGGCGCGGGGGTATCTTGGGACATGGGAGACTCCGGGGGCGCCGCAGAGAACCGGCAGGCGCAAAGAAGCCCCTATTGTGCGCCCTGCCGGGCCGCATGTCGAAAGCAGGTGAACGACACCGTTCAGGCGTGACCCGCTCCGCACTGCCGGATGCGGGCGCTGGCGGCCGGCCGCGGGAGGCCCGGCGCAGCAGCCCGCCGCGCCGAGGACAGCGCGCGGCGCGCAACATGGCGGGCGTTTTGCCCGCGAATGACCGACAATGGGCGCCGATTTCCGAAAAGCCCCCCAATGCAGACCATCGATCTCCAGCTAGAAAGCGACTACGTGGAACTCAAGCACCTGTTGAAACTGACCGGCCTGTGCGACAGCGGCGGCGCGGCCAAGGCCGTGATCAGCGAAGGCCAGGTGCGCGTGGACGGCGAGGTCGAACTGCGCAAGGCCTGCAAGGTCCGCGCGGGCCAGGTGGTGCAGTTGGGCGAGGTGCAGGTGCAGGTGCTCGGCAAGGCATGACCGCCGCCGGCGCAGCCGCCCCGCCACGCGCCGGCCGGCTGCGCCGTGCACCGCGAGTCGCCGGGCGATGCTGATCGCGCTCGGCATCCGCAACATCGCGCCATCCGCGGAGGATCCGCACCACGACGTGTACACGGCGCACCTCGATCCCGACGCGGCGCGGCCGTTCTGCCTGGGCCAGTCCATCCGCGGCGGACATGCCGAGCGCGGCGGCTCCATCCACCTGGCGCTGGACGAACTGGAAGCCTGGCCCGGCGACTGGCGCCAGCATCTGCGCCATGCCGGCTGCGCATGGGCCATCGCCCCGATCGACGCGGCGCAGCGCTCCGGCGACCTGCAAGGCGCCCTCGCCCAGCGCGTCGCCGTTGCGGCGCAACGGCGTGCGACCTGAGGTTGCTGGGCCCAGGCTGCTCGTCGTAGTTGTGCGTAGGAGCGGCTTCAGCCGCGACAGGCGTTCCCGTTGAAGCCCGTCGCGGCTGAAGCCGCTCCCACAGGAACGCGCACAACGGGCTCGGCCCTGGCGACAACCGTCCCGCCGCAGGCCGCATCGCATGCGCCGACGCGTTCCTCCTCTCGCCGCGCGCCTGTCCTCAGCGCGCCACCGCCGCCACCCGCTGGGTCAGGTGCGCCGCGATCGCCCGCTTGAACGGCGCGACCCGGTCGGCCACGCGCAGCGCTGCACCGCGCAGGGCCCGCGCCGGCAGGCGGTCGTCGGTGTACAGCGCGGCGATCGCATTGGTCGCCTCGTACAGCGGCCGCGTGGCCAGGCGGTGCCCGCGCTGGTAGCCGGCCAGCAAGGCCGGCGCGGCGATGTCGCCACCGCGCGCGACCGCGTCGTGCAGCGCGCGCGCCAGCCGCGCCTGGCTCTGCAGGCCGAAGTTGAACCCATGCGCGGTCACCGGATGCATGCCGACCGCGGCGTCGCCGATCAACGCATAGCGCTCGGCGACGAAGCGCTGCGCGTACACCGCCACCAGCGGATACGCCTGCGGCCGCAGCAGCGGCGTCATCGCGCCCAGGCGATGCTCGAAGCAGGCGCCGATCTCCGCCCCCAGCGCCGCCTCGTCCATCTCCAGCAGCGCCTGCGCGCGCTCCGGCGGCAGGGTCAGCACCGCCGAGGCCTCGTTGCCGTGCAACGGCAGCAGGGCCATGGTCCGGCCGTAACCGAACCACTCCCAGGCGGTCTGATGGTGCGGACGTGCGTGGCGCACCCGGCACACCACCATGGTGCGGCCGAAATCGCGGAGCTGCGCGCCGATCCCGCTCATGCGCCGGGTGCTGGAGAAGCGGCTGTCGGCCGCCACCACCAGGCGCGCCGTCACGCTGCGCCCGTCGGAGAGCTGCAGCTGCGCCTGGCGCGCGTCGCGGCGCAGCGCCTGCACCGAGACGCCGTCGAGCAGGCGCAGGCCGGGCTGGTCCTGCACCGCGGCGAACGCGGCGCGGCGGATCAGGTGATTGGGCACCAGCCAGCCGAGATCGCCGCGGCCGCCCTCGCCTGCCGCGAAGGTCAGCGCGAACGGCGAGGAGCCGTTCATCACCCGCGCATCGCGCAGCGGCGCGATCGCCTGCGGGTCGATCCGCGCCCACAGGTCCAGCCGCTCCAGCAGCGCGCGCGAGGCATGGGTCAGGGCGATCTCGCGGCCGTCGAAGGCGGCCTCGGCCAACGCCGCGCGCGGCTGCGGCTCGATCAGCGCCAGCGACAGGCCGCTGCCGGCCAATGAGCGGGCGAAGCACAGGCCGGCAGGGCCGGCCCCGACGATGGCGATATCCACTTGCATGCGGCGACTCCGTGATCGGACCCGCCCAGGATACGACCAGCGCGCACCGCGGCCTTGATCTGGATCAGCGCCGCGACGATCGGTCGCAGCCGGCGGCGCTCAGAACAGCGCCCATACCAGTTGCAGGATCGCCCACAGCGACACCACCCACACCAGGCTGCGCACGTACGGCACGCCCGCCGCGTACAGCGGCACGTAGGCGACCCGCGCCCAGAAGTAGATCTGCGCCGACAGCGCGGTGTGCGCATCGCCCTTGCCCAGCGCCGCCACCGCCACCGCCGCGGCGGCGAAGAACGGGAAGGTCTCCAGGAAGTTGCGCAGCGCGCGGTCCAGGCGCCCGGCCACGCCGGCCGGCGGCGGCTGCGGCGCATCGCGCGCGCCGGCGTTCCACTTCAAGCCGCGCTGCGCGGTGACGAAGGCGGAAGCGAGCAGCAATTGCGCGATCCCGAGCAGGATCGCCCAGGCCAGCATGCGGATTTCGATGGGCATCGGAGTTTCGCCGGGAAAGGGAAGACGGCGCGCAGCATGCCGCTCAATCGGGCATGGCGACGTGATAGCCGACCAGGCGCCAGGTCTTGTCCTCGTCCAGCCGCAACGACACCAGCTCGCGCACCGGCTGCGGCGCGTTGGCGAAGCGGCTGGGGAAGCTGATGTTGACGTAGGTGCCCGGCGGCACCTGCGAGCCGGCGGCGTACTGCACCCGCGCCACGCTGGCGACGCCGCGGCCGAGCAACGCGCCCAGCCGCGCCCGCGCGGCGTCGACTTCGCGCACGAACACCGCGCGCGTCACCGCCTTCTTCGCCACCGCCGAGGCGCCGTCCCACAGTTCGCCGGTGCGCCCGGCATCGACCAGTTGCGCGGCGCGCAGCCCGGCCTGGGCCATCTGCGCATCCTGCTTGGCCAGCGGCCCGGGCGCGGGCGCGGCGGCGCCGGCATGGCGCGGTGCCGGTTTCGGCACGGCCGCGGGCGCGGCAGGCGGCGTGGCGGACGTCGCGGCAGGCGCTGCAGGCGCAGTGGACGGCACCGGTGCGGCGGTCTGCGCGGAGGCGGCGCCGGCAATCAGCGCCAACAGGACGACGGGCAGGCGAAACGGGACGGACGTGGGCAAGGACATCGCTCGGCAGCGGCGGTGGCCGCAGTCTACGCCGTCGTCGCGGGCCAGCGCAGCGGCGCCTACGGCGCTTCCTCGCCAGGGACCGCCGCGGCCGGGGCGGCGTAGCGCTGGCGGTGCCAGGCGCGCCAACTGGCCCACAGCGCCCAGGCGGTGGCCGCGAGCAGGCCGAACAGGCTCAGCAGCGAACCGGTCCGCGCCAGCCAGGGCGCATGCAGGCCGTTGGCGACGTGCAGCAGCACTTCGGCGAGCACGAAGCCGCCCAGCGCCAGCAGCGCCGGGGGCAGATACAGCCGCAGCATCAAGCGGGTTCCGGCGGCCATGCGCGCGCTCCGGGGAGGGTTGCCGCGGACGCTAGCGCCGCCTGGATGCCGGCCACGTGAACGGGCGCGGCAGGCCCCGGTTTCCGTTCAGGCGCCGGGCGAGGCCAGCGGCAGGGTCGCCACGTCGATCTCCGACAGCGGGCTTTCCATCGGGCAGGCCTGGTCCGGGAACCCGAAGCGCTGCTTGAGCGCCTGGCCGCAGGCGGTCAGGCTCTCCAGGTCCATGTCCTTCCTGGTCTTGCACTCCTGGTCGAAGGCGACCAGGAACGCATCCTTGCGCCGCACGAAGTCGTCGCCGCACTTGCGCAACTGCTTGATCCGCTCCAGGTCGTCCTGCACCGCGTTGGTGCCGTCCAGGCCGTACTGCTTGAGTTCGTCGCTGCTGAGCAGGCGCAGGCTGCGGTTGGGCACGGTCATCATCAGGTCGGCCACCGCCACCGCCACGCCGTTGCGCTCCAGGTAGTCCTTGACGTTGCCATAGACCTCCTGCAGCTCGCGGTTGAGTTCGGCGCGCGAGGTCGCGGTGGAACTGATCCGCATCATCCGGTGGATGCCGACCTTGCCGGAGATCAGCCGGTTGTCGCCGGCGGCCAGCACGAACACGCAGGCGCTGTGGCAGACCGAGCCTTCGCGCACCCACACGGTCCAGCCGGATTCGCCGATCGCGTCGCCGGCGCGGATCGCCGCCTCGACCTGGCCGCCGCTGGAATCCAGGTCGAGCACGCGCTTGCCGATGCCGGTCTGCCGGGCCACCTCGGCCAGGCGCCGCACCAGCTCGGCGAAGCCGGCGTTGATCTTGCCGACATAGCGCACCCGCATCAGCCCGCGTTCGCGGCACGGCGCCAGCGCCGCTTCCACGGCAGGCCGATCGAGCCCGGCCAGCGGCTGGCCGTCGCCGGCCTCGGCGGCATAATCGGTGTCGCAGCTGATGAAGGCCTCGCCGTTCTCCAGGGTGGCCTCGTCCCAGGCCTGCGGATCGCGCTTGGGCGCGGCCGCAGGCGGCAGCGGCGCCGGCGGCGCGCCGATCGAGACCATGTGTTCGCCGTCGGCGGATGGGCTGTCGGCGACGGTCCGCGGCGCCGACGTCGGCTGCTGCCCGCACGCCATCAGGCCCAGGCAACACAGCGACAACCAGCAGAGTCTGAACGGAGCGGCCAAGCAGGGATCCAAGGCGAACACGAAAAAGGCAGGCGCCAGGCGCCTGTGGACCTAGTCTAGTGTGGCGGGGCGGAGCCGCCCCAACTGCGCCTAAACCGCGGGCACCACGGCCACGCGACAGCGCCGGCATTGCTGTCCGAAAACGGCCAGTCCGCCGCACCTGGGCCGACTAGACTGGCGCCATGCCTGCCCTCGCCGCCGCCGACCACGCCCTCTACGACCGCGCCCGCCAGTCGCGCGATGCGCGCTTCGACGGCGTGTTCTTCACCGCGGTGCGCAGCACCGGCATCTATTGCCGGCCGGTATGCCCGGCACCGCCGCCCAAGCGCAGCAACGTGCGCTACTACCCCAGTGCGGCCGCGGCCGCCGCGGCCGGCTACCGTCCGTGCCTGCGCTGCCGCCCCGAGCTGTCGCCGGAGGCGCAGCAACACCTGGGCGAAGAGGTGGTGCGGCGCGCGCTGGCGCTGATCGCCGAGGGCGCGCTGCAGGACGCCAGCGTCGCCGCGCTGGCCGCCGAACTGGGCATCAGCGCGCGCCAGTTGCAGCGCCTGTTCGTCGCCCAGCTCGGCGCCACGCCGGCGGCGGTGCACGCCACCCGGCGCCTGTTGCTGGCCAAGCAGTTGCTCACCGAGACCGCGTTGCCGATCACCCAGGTGGCGTTGGCCGCCGGCTTCAACAGCCTGCGCCGCTTCAACGCCGCCTTCCTCGACGGCTGCGGCATGCCGCCCTCGGCGATCCGCAAGCAGCGCGCCGACAGTCCCGGCGGCGACCTGGTGTTGCGCCTGGGCTACCGGCCGCCGCTGGACTTCCCGGCGATGCTGGCGTTCCTGCGCAAGCGCGCGATCCCCGGCATCGAACGCATCGGCGAGGCCAGCTACGAACGCGTGCTCGGCCCTTGCGAGGCCTCCACCCGCATCCGCGTCGAGGCCGATCCGCAGCGCCACGAACTGCGCCTGCACATCGCCGCGGCCGATCCGCGCGCCATCCCCGACATCGTGCGCCGGGTACGCCGCGTGTTCGACCTGGACGCCGACCTGCGCGCGGTGCACGCCACGCTCGGCGACGATCCGCTGCTGGCGCGCGCCATCGCGCGGCGCCCCGGGCTGCGCGTGCCGGGCGGCTGGGACGGGTTCGAAGTGGCGGTGCGCGCGGTGCTCGGCCAGCAGGTCAGCGTGGCCGGCGCGGCGACCCTGGCCGCGCGCCTGGTCGATCGCCATGGCGCCGCGCGGCCCGGCCAGCCGCCGGGGCTGGACCGCGCCTTCCCGACCCCGCAGGCGCTGCGCGCCGCGCCCCTGGAAGCGATCGGCCTGCCGCGCTCGCGCGCCGCGACGATCCGCGCGCTGGCGCAGGCGGTGCTGGACGGCCGCCTGTCGTTCCGCGCCGGCCAGCGCCTGGACGACTTCGTCGCCCACGCCATCACGCTGCCCGGGATCGGCGCCTGGACCGCGCAGTACATCGCCCTGCGCGCGCTCGGCCAGCCCGACGCCTTCCCCGCCGGCGACCTGGTGCTGCAACGCAGGCTCGGCGCGGACGGCGCGCGCCTGAGCGAACGCGCCACCGAGGCACGCGCGCAGGCCTGGCGCCCCTGGCGCGCCTACGCGGTGCTGCACCTGTGGCACCTGGCCAACGATCCTCCCGAGGAGACCCGCGCATGACCGCGTCCCCGCTGTACTACGACCGCTTCGCCACCCCGATCGGCGTCCTGACCGTGGCCGTCGGCGCCGACGGCGTGCGCCACATCCTGTTCCCGGAGAACCGCTACGACGCCCGCGGCCGCGCCGACTGGATCCACGATCCGGTCCCGGTGCGCGCCGCGCGCGAGCAGTTGCTGGCCTACTTCGCCGGCGAGCGCGAGCACTTCGACCTGCCGCTGGCGCCGCACGGCACCGACTTCCAGCGCCGGGTGTGGCTGGCGCTGGCCGAGATCCCGTTCGGCGCGACCTGGAGCTACGCGCAACTGGCGCAGCACCTCGGCCAGCCGCGTGCGGTGCGCGCGGTCGGCGCCGCCAACGGCCGCAACCCGCTGCCGATCGTGCTGCCCTGCCATCGGGTGATCGGCGCCAACGGCGCACTCACCGGCTTCGGCGGCGGCCTGCCGACCAAGGCCGCGTTGCTGGCGCTGGAGCGGCGCGAGGGCGGCGGCGCGGCCGCTGGCACGACGGCCGCGCTGTTCGGCTGAGCGCCACGCCATGCGGCGGCCCCGCGGCGACGCGGCGGCGGCGCGCAGCCCGCGGGCCGATGGGCGCGGCGGCGGCCCGTGTCTTCGCCACGTCACCGCGGCCCCGTATCATGCCGCGATGATGTCCTCCGCCCTGCGCTCCACGCTCGTCTGCGCCACCCTGCTGCTCGGTGCCTGCGCCTCCGCCCCCTCCCCGGCTCCGCACGCGGCCGCTACGGCCAGCGCCGCCGCGCCGGCGGCATCCCCCACGCCGGTGCTGCTGATTTCGATCGACGGCCTGCGCGCGGACATGCTCGATCGCGGCATCACCCCGAACCTGAGCCGCATGATCCACGACGGCGTGCGTGCGCAGTGGATGACGCCCTCCTACCCGTCGCTGACCTTCCCCAACCACTACACCATCGCCACCGGCCTGCGCCCGGACCATCACGGCATCGTCCACAACAGCATGCAGGACCCGCGGCTGGGCACGTTCCAGATCAGCGATCGCGCCGCGGTCGGCGACGGCCGCTGGTGGGGCGGCGAACCGATCTGGGTGAGTGCCGAGAAGGCAGGCCTGCACGCGGCGACCTGGGCCTGGCCGGGCAGCGAAGCGGCCATCCAGGGCGTGCGCCCCAGCCGCCAACAGGCCTTCGATGCGGACATGCCGCCGAACGCGCGGGTCGACCAGGTGCTGGGCTGGCTCGACGACGCCAGTGCGCCGCGCCCGCAGCTGCTGACGCTGTACTTCGAACAGGTGGACGAAGCCGGCCACGGCCACGGCCCGCAGTCGCCGCAGTACGCGCAGGCCGTCGCCAGGATCGATGCCGCGATCGGGCATCTGCTCGACGGCCTGGCCCAGCGCGGCGAACTGGACCGGATCAACCTGGTGCTGGTGTCCGACCACGGCATGGCCGCGGTGCCGCCCAAGCAGGTGCTGGCGGTGGAGGAGATGGTGTCGCCGCAGCAGGCCACGGTGATCAGCTACGGGCAGTCGGTCGGCATCGCCCCGCGTCCGGGCCAGGAGGCCGCGGCCGAGGCGCGGCTGCTCGGTGCGCATCCGCAATACGACTGCTGGCGCAAGGGCGAGCTGCCGGCGCGCTGGCATTACGGCAGCAACCCGCGCATCCCGCCGATCGTGTGCCAGATGCACGAGGGCTGGGATGCGCTGCCGCGCGCGCGCATCGCCGAGAAGCCGCGCAGCCTGCGCGGTTCGCACGGCTACGACCCGGCGCTGCCGTCGATGCGCGCGGTGTTCGTCGCCCGCGGCCCGGCGTTCCGCCGCGGCGTCACCCTGGCGCCGATCGACAACGTCGACGTGTATCCGCTGCTGACCCGCCTGCTCGGCATCCCCGCCGCGCCCAACGACGGCGACCCGCAGGCGCTGCTGCCGGCGCTGCGCTGAGCGCCACGGCAACGGCGGCGGCGCACCGACGCCCGACCACGGCAACGCATGCGACAATTGCCGCATGCACTCGCCCGATTCCGCGCAACCGCCCCGCCTTCGCCAGCGTCTGCGCCCGCTGATCTCGCAGGAGAGCTGGAAGCAGCGCGCCGTCCTGTGGGGCGGCGCGGTGGCGGTGGCGCTGGTGTCCATCGTCTTCGCCAAGGCCAGCGACGCCGCCTTCCACATGTTCCAGCGCATCACCGCGCATTCGCCGTGGTGGGCGCTGCTCCTGACCCCGGGCGTGTTCGCCCTGCTCGCCTGGCTGACCAACGGCGCGCTGCGTCCGACCCGCGGCAGCGGCATTCCGCAGGTGATCGCCGCGCTGGACCGTACCGACGACGGTTTCCGCCAGTCCAACCTGTCGCTGCGCGTGTCCGCCGGCAAGCTGATGTTGACCACCATGGCCCTGTTCGGCGGCGCCTCGATCGGCCGCGAGGGCCCGACCGTGCACGTCGGCGCCAGCCTGATGTACGTGCTCGGGCGCTGGTTCGGCTTCCGCGATGCGCGTCAGGCCAGCCATTTCCTGCTGGCCGGCGGCGCCGCCGGTATCGCCGCCGCGTTCAACACGCCGCTGGCCGGGGTGGTGTTCGCCATCGAGGAGCTGAGCGGGCGCTTCGAGCATCACTTTTCCGGCACCCTGCTGACCGCGGTGATCGTCGGCGGCGTGATCTCGCTGGGCCTGCTCGGCGACTACACCTACTTCGGCCGGGTCGCCACCGCCGGCCTGCCGCTGGGCAAGGCGTGGCTGGCGATCCTGCTGTGCGGCGTGGTCGCCGGCCTGCTCGGCGGCGCCTTCTCCCGCATGGTGCTGCTCACCGTCGCCGGCAAGCCGCGCTGGCTGGGCGAGCTGCGCCGGCGGCAGCCGGTGCTGCTGGCCGCGCTGTGCGGCCTGGCGCTGGTGCTGCTGGGCCTGATCTTCGGCGCCGGCGCGTTCGGCACCGGCTACGAACAGGCGCGCAGCCTGGTGCAGGGGCACGCCAGCGTCGGCCACGAATTCGGCCTGATGAAGCTGCTGGCGAACCTGGTGTCCTACGTGGCCGGCATTCCCGGCGGCCTGTTCTCGCCGGCCCTGGCGGTCGGCGCCGGGCTCGGCCACAACCTGGCGGTGCTGATGCCGGGCGTGGACCCGCGCATCTTCGTGCTGCTGGGCATGTGCGCCTATCTCACCGGGGTGACCCAGGCGCCGCTGACCTCGGCGGTGATCTCGCTGGAACTCACCGACAGCAGCGACATGCTGTTGCCGATCCTGGCGACGGTGCTGATCGCCCGCGGCGCCTCGGCCCTGGTCTGCCGCACGCCGATCTATCGCGGCCTGGCCGAGCTGTTGCTGGTGGCGCCGCCGCCAGCGCCCGCTCCGCCCGCCGAGGAGGACGCGCCGACCTCGCTGGTCGCCGACCTGGCCGGCAGCGGCCACGACGACCACGACGACGGCCCCGCCGCGCCACGCCCGCACTGAGCGGCCGTGCGGCCCGGATTACTGGCGCGATCGGGAAGCCCGTTCCGCTTCACCCGCTGCCGCCGCAAAGCCGTTCACCGGTGCCTCGCGGCGACCGCCAGCCATACACGCAGGCATAAAAAAACGCGGCGCAAGCGCCGCGTTCTTCGTCGCAACCGGTGGCTGGCTCAGCCGGCCTTGGCGACCGTCTTCTTGGCCACGGCCTTCTTGGCCGCCGGCGCCTTGACCACCGACTTCTTCGCGACCGACGCGGTAGCGCCCACGGCCACCTTGCTCACGCTGTGCGAGCGCGCATTGCCGTAGCTGGCGTTGTAGCGCTTGCCCTTGGCGGTCTTGCGGTCACCCTTACCCATGCTCATCGACTCCTGAATGTATGTGCGAAAACCCCCGCGCGACGCACGGGGTTTGGCGAGGCCAACGCGGTCGGCGCCCTCGCGCAAGGGCGGCAAGCCTACCACGTGCGCTCAATGGGCGCAGCTTGCGTCGTGCACGTGGCCATGGTTGAGGCGCAGGTTGAGCAGATGCGCCAGGCCGACCAGGGTGCCGCCGAAGGTCATGATCGCCGCGTGCGGCGCCACCGCGTGGTGCAGCGCCGGCACCAGCAGGCCGGCCCACAGCGCCAGCAGGCCCAGCACCAGCAGACCCAGGGCCTGCCAGGCGCGGTGCCGGCGATAGCCGAGCACCAGGCTGAACAGGCCCAGGCAGGTCACGAACAGCACCAGGCTGCGCTCCACGCCCTCGCCCAGCCACATCGCCAGACCCAACGACGGCAGCAGCGCCAGCGCCAGCGGCAGCACCGCGCAGTGCACCGCGCACAACAGCGAGCCGGTGGCGCCGAGACGGTCGAGCACGGCGCGCAGATCGAACGATGGGGACATGACGGTCGGCACGGGTTGAATGTGTTACAGAATAATATAACATTCGGCCGCCGGCGACCAGCGCGCCCCGCGCCTCTTCCTCGACCGTGCACCGCCGCCATGCGGTGCCGGCAGCGCGCGCGTCGCCCCGAATGTCCCTCCTAATGGAATGCCCATGCCCTCTCACCGTCCCGCCCCGCTCCGCCGTTCCGCCCTGTCCCTGGCCCTGCTTGGCCTGCTCAGCCCCTCGCTGGCGCTGGCCGCCGACCCCAGCCCCGCGCCGGCCGCCGCCGACGCCACGCCGCCGGCCAGCGACAGCCGCCATGTCGCAGGCCACAAGCAAGACCGGCACGTGAAGGACCTGGACCAGGTGGTGGTCACCGCCAGCCCGCTGCGCGATGCCGCCGGCGCGCTGAGCCAGCCGGTGGACGTGCTGGCCGGCGAGCGCCTGGACGAGAACCGCGGCGCCAGCATCGGCGAGACCGTGGCCAGCCTGCCCGGCGTGCAGAGCTCCAACTTCGGCCCCGGCGTGGGCCGGCCGATCATCCGCGGCCTCGACGGCCCGCGCGTGGCGGTGCTCAACGACGGCCTGTCCTCGCAGGACGTGTCCACGGTCAGCCAGGACCATTCGCCGGCGGTGGAGCCGTTCCTGGCCGACCAGATCGAAGTGCTGAAGGGCCCGTCCACCCTGCTGTACGGCTCCGGCGCCATCGGCGGCGTGGTCAACGTGGTCGACGGGCGCATCGCCGAGACCCCGGTCGACGGCGTGCACGGCCGCGCCGAGGCGCGCTGGGAAGGCGGCGACAAGAGCGGCAACACCGACATGTTCCGCGTCGATGCCGGCAACGGTAGCGGCCTGTCGATCCATGCCGACGGCGTGTATCGCAACCTGAAGGACTACGACACGCCGCAGGGCCCGCAGCTGAACTCGTTCGTCAAGTCCAAGGTCGGCTCGATCGGCAGCTCGCTGGCCGGCGACTGGGGCTTCGTCGGCGTGTCGGTCTCGCGCTTCCGCGACAACTACGGCAACCCGGGCGAGCCGGGCGACCCCGCCGCCGGCGAGCGCGGCGTGTCGCTGCAGCTGCATCAGGATCGCTTCGAGCTCAAGGGCGCGCTGAACGACCCGTGGGGCGACGGCAGCGCGCTGCGCTACAGCTTCGGCCACACCGCCTACACCCACACCGAGTTCGAAGGCGCGGAAGTGGGCACCAAGTTCGACAAGCGCGCCAACGAAGGCCGCGTGGAGGCGTCCTTCGGCCTGGGCGGCGGCTGGCAGACCGCGGTCGGCGTGCAGGGCAGCGATTCGACCTTCCAGGCGACCGGCGAAGAGGCCTTCGTGCCCAAGACCGACACCCGCGCCCTCGGCGTGTTCGCGCTGGCGCGCAACACCTGGGACCGCGTGCAGGCCGAAGTCGGCGCGCGCGTGGACAAGATCAAGTACGAGACCGACACCGGCGTGGACCGCGACTTCACCCCGAAGAGCCTGTCGCTGAGCGGCGGCTTCCGCTTCAACGAACAGTGGCGCCTGACCGCCAACCTCGACCACGCCGAGCGCGCCCCGGCCGAGGAAGAACTGTTCGCCAACGGCCCGCACATCGCCACCCTCGCCTACGAGATCGGCAACCCCGACCTGCGCACCGAGAAGGCCAACCAGGCCGAGCTTGGCCTGAACTTCAAGAACGACTGGGTGGACGCCAAGGTGTCCGGCTATTACAACCGCTACGACGATTTCATCTACATCGTCGACACCGGCGGCCAGTGGTACCACGAGGAAGACAACGACTTCCTGCCGATCCGCCAGTGGACCCAGGCCGATGCGGTATTCCACGGCTTCGAGGGCGAAGCCACCTTCCACCTGGCCGACAACGACAGCGGCGCCTGGGACCTGCGCGTGTTCGGCGACACCGTGCGCGCGCGGCTGAAGGACGGCGGCAACCTGCCGCGCATCGCGCCGGCGCGCTACGGTGCGCAGCTGCGCTGGGATGCCAGCAACTGGCGCGCCGCGCTGGGCGCCACCCGCTACCAGAAGCAGGACAAGGTGGCGGTCAACGAGACCCCGACCGCCGGCTACACCCTGGTCGATGCGCACCTGGCGTATCACGTCGATGCCGGCAGCACTGCCTGGGAAGTGTTCCTGGACGGCAACAACCTGACCAACCAGGATGCGCGGGTGCACACCTCGTTCCTCAAGGACGACGTCATGCTGCCCGGCCGCAGCGCCTCGTTCGGCGTGCGCCTGTTCTTCTGATCGGGCGCGCTCGCCGCGGTGTCACACGGGGCCGCCTTCGGGCGGCCCTTTTTCATGCAGGCACACGTGCCCGACGCAGGGCACCAGCGGCATCGTGAAACGGACGCGGCGGCCTACTTGGTGGTGTAGCCACCGTTGATCAGGATGGTCTGGCCGGTGATCCACCAGCCGTCGCTGACCAGGTGGCGAACGAACGGCACCACGTCCTCGATGTCGGTCAGGCCGGTCCTGGAAAACGGCGACAGCGCGGCAGCGGTCTTGTGGTACGCCACCGCCTCGGCGCCTTCGGCCGGATAGAAGAACGGCGTGTCCATCGGGCCTGGACCGACGGCCGTGACCGAAATCCCGCGCTCGCCCAGTTCCTTGGCCGCCGCGCGCGTGAAGTGCTCGACCGGCGCCTTGGAGCCGGCGTAGGCAGCATAGAACGGGGTGAACGCCCCCAGCAGCGAGGTCACCAGGGTCACGATCTTGCCGTGGTCGTTGACGTGCCGACCGGCCTCCTTCAGGAAGAAGAACGCCGCCTTGCTGTTGATCGCCGCCATGGCGTCGTACTCGGCCTCGCTGACCTCGGCCATGGGCTTCTTGAGCACCTTGCCCACGGTGTTGATGGCGATATCGGGGCGGCCGACGGCGGCCACGGCATCGGCGAACAGCGTTTCGACGGCCGCGGCCGTGGTGAGGTCGGCCTGCAGGGCCACCGCCTTGGCACCGGCCTGCTCGATGGCGGCCACCGTGGCGTCGGCATCGGCCCGGCTCGCGGCGCTGTTGTAGTGGATGGCGATGGCCTTGGCGCCGTTGGTGGCCAGATCGCGGGCGATGAGCCCACCCAGATTCTTGGCGCCGCCGGCGATCAGGACGACCTTGCCTGCAATGCTGTGTCGAGACATGCGAACTCCTAGTCAGTCATCGGGTTCGACGACTGTATTCTCGCCATTCCGGTCAATAAATCGCCGGTTTGCTCATAGACTGGACAGGAATCGCTACCAATGGATCCGTTCCATGGACCGCATCGATCAACTGCGCATCTTCCTTCGCGTTGCCCAGAGCGGCGGCTTTTCCATCGCCGCCGCGCAACTCGGGCTGCCCCGGCCCACGGTGTCGCTGGCGGTGCAGCAACTGGAAAGCCGGCTGGGCACCCGGCTGTTCAGCCGCACGACGCGGCGCGTGAGCCTGACCCAGGATGGCGCGGCGCTTGTCGAGCGCGCCATTGCCCTGGTCGCCGACAGCGAGGAACTGGAGCAGCAGTTCCGGCCGTCCGGCCAGTCCCTGCAGGGCCGGTTGCGCGTGGACCTGCCCAGCCGCATCGCCCGCAGGCAGGTGGCGCCGGCGCTGCCCGGCTTCTTCGCGCGGCATCCGCGCATCGAACTGGAGCTTGGGTCGAGCGACCGCACCCTCGACCTGGTCCACGAAGGCATCGACTGCGCCTTGCGCGTCGGCACGCTGGAGACCGGCAGCAGCCTGGTGGCGCGACCGCTCGGTGCACTGCAGTTGATCAACTGTGCCAGCCCGGCCTATCTCGCACGGCATGGCACCCCGGCCACGCCGCAGGACCTGCAGCGGAACCATCTGGCCGTGCACTATGCCGTGCCGGGTCATCCCCACACCGCCACCTGGGAATGGCGCGAGGACGGACGGCTGCGCACGCAGGCGGTGCCGGCACAGGTTGCGGCCAACAACGCCGAAACCTACATCGCCTGCTGCCTGGCCGGCCTGGGGCTGATCCAGATCCCGGCGTTCGACGTCAAGGAGCATCTGCACAGCGGCGACCTGGTCGCCGTGCTGGCCGACTGGCCCGCGCCCTCCATGCCGGTCCAGATCGTTTACCCGCATCGCCGCCATCTGTCGCGGCGCGTCCAGGCCTTCAGCGACTGGCTGGCCAGCGTGATGCAGCCATGCCTGGAAGGATCGCCCGCCTGAGCCATGCCGGCAGTGCATCGCGCGACCGGCCTCGCCGGCCCACGATCAGTGCGGCGCGCTGCGCGAGAACACGTTGATGACCACCACGCCGGCGACGATCAGCGCCATGCCGAGGAGCGCCGGCGGATCCAGCGCCTGCCCGAACCGCCACCAGGCCAGCAGCGAGATCAGCACGATGCCGATGCCCGACCACAACGCATAGGCCACGCCGACCGGCACGCTGCGCAAGGTGAGCGACAGCAGGTAGAACGCGATGCCGTAGCCGCACAGCGCCAGCAGCGTCGGCCACAGCCGGGTGAAGCCCTCGCTGGCCTTCAGCGCCGAGGTCGCGACCACTTCGGCGAGGATGGCCACCAACAGGAACAGCCAGTTTTTCATTGCAACACATCCGTGCGGACCACGCGCCACGATAGCAATGCGCGTGTGGGGACCATGGCGACGGTCCTTGTCCCGGATGCAGGCGCGTAGGCGCGTTGCATCCAATGCCGCCGGCTGGGCCAGGCGAACGCGCTCCGATCCCGCCTCCGCGCGCGCGTGTCGCGGCCTCGACACCGTCCCTTCGCATGCTCTTCGCAATCCCTTCGCGGCACCGCCGCGATGCTGCCCCTGGGTGCCGAGGCGTGCCCGCACGCCGGTGCCGCGATGGCGGTGCCGCTACCCAGGTCGACTCGCCCCATGCCGCGCCGCGGCGCGCGCGGTGGCGGTCCCCAGGCAGGAGAGACCGATGCAGCACGACCCCAGCCGTTCCGGCGCCGCGTCCGGCGCCGACACCGCGCGCGATACCCCGCTGAGCGAGGACGAAGCCGCGCTCGCACGCCGGCTCGGCATCAACGGCCTGTCGCGCCGCGACTTCATCGCCCTGCTCTCGGCCGCCGGCCTGAGCAGCGCCGGCGGCCAGATCCTCTTCAGCGAGGCCGCGTTCGCCGCACCCGCCGCCAAGGCGGCGCCGCCGCAGAACGCATTGCCCGTGGTCCTGCAGGTCAACGGCCAGCGACACGCGCTGAAGCTGGACCCGCGCACCACGCTGCTGGACGCGCTGCGCGAACACCTGGCGCTGACCGGCACCAAGAAGGGCTGCGACCACGGCCAGTGCGGCGCCTGCACGGTGATCGTCGACGGTGAGCGGCGCCTGTCCTGCCTGACCCTGGCCGCACAGGCCGAAGACGCGCAGATCACCACCATCGAAGGCCTGGCCGACGGCGAGCGGCTGCATCCGATGCAGGCCGCGTTCGTGCAGCACGACGGATTCCAGTGCGGCTACTGCACGCCCGGGCAGATCTGCTCGGCGGTAGCGCTGCTCAACGAGATCAAGCGTGGCGACGCCAGCCACGCCAGCGCCGACGTCAGCCGGCCGGTCACCGAGCTCAGCGACGCCGAGGTGCGCGAGCGCATGAGCGGCAACATCTGCCGCTGCGGCGCCTACCCCAAGATCGTCGCCGCCATCCAGGACGTGCACAGCGGCGGCGCGCCGCGGCCGCTGACCTGGCGCTACGTCGACCAGTCCGAGTTGACCGCCCTGAAGATGGCGAAGGAGGTGGCCGATGACGCCGTTTAAGTACCAGCGCGCGACCTCGCCGGAAGACGCGGTACGCCGTGTCGCCGCCA
Organism: Xanthomonas sp. NCPPB 901; assembly: GCF_056725085.1. Lineage (NCBI taxonomy): Bacteria > Pseudomonadati > Pseudomonadota > Gammaproteobacteria > Lysobacterales > Lysobacteraceae > Xanthomonas > Xanthomonas sp. NCPPB 901. The sequence goes on from NZ_CM161511.1 coordinate 3,074,703, forward strand.
ACCCGAACGCGCGCTTCCTCGGCGGCGGCACCAACCTGCTCGACCTGATGAAGGAAGGGGTCACCGGTGCCGACGAGATCGTCGACCTGACCCGGCTCAAGGACCTGGCCGAGATCGCCGAAACCGACGACGGCGGCCTGCGCCTGGGCGCGCTCGCCAACAACACCCAGACCGCCAACCATCCGCTGGTGCGGCAGCGCTACCCGCTGCTGAGCCAGGCGATCCTGGCCGGGGCCACGATGCAATTGCGCAACATGGCCAGCAACGGCGGCAACCTGCTGCAGCGCACGCGCTGCGGCTACTTCTACGACACCGCCCTGCCCTGCAACAAGCGCGAACCCGGCAGCGGCTGCGGCGCACGCGAGGGACTCAACCGCACCCATGCGATCTTCGGCCACAGCACGCATTGCGTGGCGGTGCACCCGTCGGACATGTGCGTGGCGCTGGCCGCGCTGGACGCGACCGTGCACGTGCGCACGCCCGCCGGCGCGCGCCGCGAGATCCCGTTCGCCGAGTTTCACCTGCTGCCCGACGCACGCGCCGACCTGGACAACCAGTTGGCGCACGGCGAACTGATCGAGTCGATCACGCTGCCGGCGCAGAGCTTCGCCGCGCACAGCCATTACCTGAAGGTGCGCGACCGGGCGAGCTACGCGTTCGCCCTGGTCTCGGTGGCCGCGGCGCTGGCACTGGAACCGGACGGACGCATCCGCCAAGCGCGCATCGCCATGGGCGGGGTCGCGCACAAACCCTGGCGCGCGCGCACCGCCGAACGTGCGCTGGTCGGGCAGCATGTCGGTGAAGCTGCCTTCGCCGCCGCCGCGCAGGCCGAGATGGCCGCGGCGCGGCCGCTGGCGCACAACGCCTACAAGATCCCGATGGGCACGCACGCGATGATCCGCGCCCTGCACCGCGCCAGCGGCAGCGACGCCGCGTGAGCGGCCAACCGGAGAACCGGCAATGAACTACATCGGCAAGGAAATGCGCCGCGTCGACGGCTACGCCAAGGTCACCGGCAAGGCGCGCTATGCGGCGGAGTTCCAGATCCCGCATCTGGTCCACGGCTACATCCTCACCAGCACCATCGCCAAGGGCCGCATCGTGCGCATCGACACCCGCGCCGCCGAGGCCGCGCCGGGCGTGATCAAGGTGCTGACCCACCTCAATGCGATCAAGCCGGTGTCCGATGAGGTCAAGAAGAAGGGCGAGGACCTGTCGTTCCGTGCCCTGGTCGACGACCGCATCCATTTCAATGCGCAGCCGATCGCGGTGGTGGTGGCCGCCACCTTCGAGCAGGCGCGGCATGCGTCGCGGCTGATCCAGGTGGACTACGCCGCCGAGACCGCGCACACCGATTTCGACGCGCTGCTCGACCAGGCGCACGATCCGACCCCGGACAAGACGCCGAAGCCGCGCGGCAACCCGGCCGCCGCGTTCGCCGCCGCACCGGTGAAGCTGGAAGCCGCGTACACGATGCCGGTCGAGCATCACAACCCGATGGAGCCGCATGGCGGCATCGGCTACTGGATCGGCGACACCCTGACCGTGGTGAACAAGAGCCAGAACGTCTACCAGGACCGCGAACAGCTGGCCGGCTATTTCGGCATTCCGCTGGACAAGGTCAACGTGGTGTCGCTGTTCGTCGGCGGCGCGTTCGGCTCGTGCCTGCGCCCGAACTACTACACGTTTCTGCTCGGCGCGGTGTCCAAGGCGGTCGGCCTGCCGGTGAAGATCGTCTACACCCGGCGGCAGATGTTCAGCGGCCATGGCTACCGGCCTTACTACCGCGTGGAACTGGGCCTGGGCGCCGACGCTGCCGGTACGCTGCAGGCGATCCGCTACCGGCACGTGCTCAATACCTCGCGCATCGAGGCGTTCAACGAGGCGATCTTCCGCAATGCGCGCTCGCTGTACGCCTGTCCGAACGTGGAGGATCGCTTCGAGGTGGTGGAGACCGACCTGCCGACGCCGCAGGCGATGCGCGCGCCGGGCACGATCAGCCAGATGTTCGGCATCGAGTGCGCGATGGACGAACTGGCCTATGCGCTGAAGATGGACCCGTTGCAGCTGCGTCTGGCCAACTATGCCGAGACCGATCCGGACAGCGGCAAGCCGTTCTCGAGCAAGGCGCTGCGCGAGTGCTACGCGCTGGCCGCCGAAACCTTCGGCTGGAGCAAGCGCACGCCCGAACCGCGCTCCATGCGCGACGGCCGCCTGCTGGTCGGCTGGGGCATGGCCACCGGCACCTGGGCGGCGATGCAGATGCCGGCGCTGGCGCGGGTGGTGCTGAAGGCCGACGGTAGCGCGCGGGTCGGCAGCGCCACGGCCGACATCGGCCCCGGCACCTACACGGTGATGACCCTGATCGCCGCCGAGTACCTGGGCATCGACGCCAAGCGCGTGCAGTTCGAACTCGGCGATACGCGCTTGCCCAAGGCGCCCGCGCAGGGCGGCTCGTGGACCACCGCCAGCGTCGGCAGCGCGATCCATGGCGCGGCGCGCGAGATCCGCGACAAGCTGCTGGAACTGGCCAGGCAGGACGGGCAGGCCGCGTTCAGCGGACTGGACGTGGACGCGGTGGAGCTGGTCGATGGCCGGCTGCGCCCGATCGGCAAGCCCGAGGCCGGCCTGGACGTCGCCAAGCTGATGCGCCAGCACGGCCTGCAGGAACTGGAGGTGGTGCACGAATCCAAGCCCTCGGCCGAACGCAAAAAGTACGCGACCGCCGCGCACGGCGCGCAGTTCATCGAGGTCAAGGTCGATCCGGATACCGGCATGGTGCAGGTGACGCGGGTCATCGAGGCGACCGCCTGCGGCAAGATCATGAATCCGCTGACCTCGCACAGCCAGGAGATCGGCGGCGTGGTGATGGGCATCGGCATGGCGCTCAGCGAAGGCACCGAGATCGACCATCGCTACGGACGCATGCTCAACGCCTCGCTGGCCGACTATCACGTGCCGGTCAACGCCGACGTGCACGAGATCCAGACCATGTTCGTCGAAGAGGACGACACCATCGTCAACCCGCTCGGGGTCAAGGGCATGGGCGAGCTGGGCATGGTCGGCATTCCCGCGGCCATCGCCAACGCCGTGTTCCACGCCACCGGCAAGCGCATCCGCGACCTGCCGATCACCCCGGACAAGTTGATCGGCTGAGCGCGATCGGGTTTTCGACCGTTGCGTCCAGCCGACGCGACCCAGGCCGCCGCGGGAGCGACTTCAGGTGACCTCCAACGGCAGGACAGCGAAAGCAGAGCATGAGAGGTGCGCTTCCGTCACGACGAACGACGCAGAACGCCATGTCGGCTTGTGCCGCCGTCGTGACCGAAGCCGCTCCTGCGGTGTGGCTGGCCGACGCGCCACAGCAGCGCCTGCAACCATGACGAACGCAACGGCGAACGCCCCGACGTCGACCGCCGTCTGAACCGAGACCCCGTTCGGCCGCACCTCGCGCACGGCGCAGCACGCCCCGCGCAACACCGTGCGCCCGCCGGCAACCGCTACGACGGATCCAGCCACCCCTTTGCCACCGCCGCCTCCACGTCCTGCGGCGTGTCCAGGTCCAGCGCCAATGCCGGTGCGGCGATGCAGCCCAGGCTGTCCGCCGCCAGCGTCGCGAACAGCGCGCGCAAGCCCTCGTCGCCGGCCAATGGCAAAGCGCGCCAACACTGCTGCGCCACCACCGCCGGCATCCCGCGCACGCCCGCGTAGGCGCTGACCGCACAGCCGGACGCCGCGCGCGCGGCCGCGGCCAACAGGTCCTGCAGATGCGCCGCGGCCAGCGCGGGCTGGTCGCAGCCGAGCACCAGGCTGTGGGTGATCGTGGCATCGTCGCGTACCGCCGCACGCAGGCAGTCGAGGCTGCCGCCCATGCCGGTGGACCAGTCCGGATTGCGCACGCATTCCACCGGCAATCCATCCAGCAGCGGATGCAGCACCTCGGCCTGCGCGCCCAGCACCACCACGCAGCGCGTCGGCGCCGTGGACAGCGCCAGGCGCACCACCTTGCGCAGCAGCGGCTCACCGTCACTGGTCAGCGTCTGCTTGGGACGGCCGAGGCGGCGGCTGGCGCCGGCGGCCAGGATCAGCGCCGCGTGCGCCTGCGCCATCAGCCGCCGCCCTCGGCCAGCCGTCGCGGCGCCGCCGCCAGCGCATCGCGATGCGATCGCCGCAGCCTGTCGCTGGCCTGCGCGACCGCGCTCAGCCGCGGCGGCGCGGCCCGGCTGGCCTGCAATTGCGCGGCGATGCTCAGCGCGATCGCTTCCGCGCCATTGCCTCCCAGGCGCAGCCCGATCGGCGAATGCAGGCGCGGCGACAACTGCGCGCGTTGCGTCGGGCTCAGCAAACGGAACAGGTCCTCGCGTCGCCGCACCGGCCCCAGCAGACCGAGGAACGGGATCGCGCTGCCGGCCAGCGCATCCAGCGCTTCGCGATCCAGTTCGAAATTGTGGTGCATCACCAGCGCCGCATCGCTGCCGGCACAGTCGGCCAGCGCGCGTGTCGGCGTGCACGCCAGGGCGCGATCGGCCAACGCAGCCAACGCAGACCAGCGCGGCCGCTGTTCGACCAGGGTGGTCATCCAGCCCAACTGCCGCAGCAAGGGCAGCAGCAAGGCGGTTTCCGGGCCGGCACCGAAGACGCTGACCCTCGGCACCGGCGGCACGTGCACCTCGCCAGCGCGCGGAGCCGCAGACAGCGTGTGCCACGGCAGGCACCACCGCAACGCCTGATCGGCCACGCTGGCGGCGATGCCGCCGTCGACATCGAGCGCCAGGGTCAAGCCACCGCGCCCCTGCAGCCAGGCCTGGGCCAGCTCCTCGAAACCGGGCAAGGCGAGCAGCGGCAACAAGGCCAGGTGCAGGCGGCCGCGGCAACCAGCGGACGAACCCGACAGCAGGTCTTCGTCCTCGCGCGTATCGATCTCCATCCACACCGGCATGCCGGCGACGGCGGCCTCCGCGGCGCACCGCGCGATCTCCGGCTCCAGGCAGCCGCCGCTGAGCCACCCCTGCTGCGCACCGTCGGCGCCGAACAAGGCCATCGCGCCGGCATGCGCGTAGGTGGAGCCTTCGCGGGCCATCGCCACGGCCAGGACCGCGGGCGCGCCGCGACGGCAGGCGTCGAGGGCATCATGGAGACAGTGTCGGGCAGCGGACATGCGGCGGCCAGGCGAAGGGGGAATCCGGAGCCTAAGCAGCGGCCTGTGGTCGCGAGGTGACCCTGGTCGCCGTTCGCAGGCCTCGCGTTCGCGGGGACCGCAGCGCACGAAGTGCGCGACCGTCGCGATCCTGCGATCGGCCCTGTATGGCACCGTGCCGGCGCCCGGCGCTCCGCCGCGGATACCGCTGCCGTCGAGCGGGCGCCATCCGCCATCCGTGACGGCGACGGGCCGCTAGGGCAGATGAAACCGCTCGAAGCGTTGCAGCGCCGCGTCGACCGCCGCCTGCAGCGCCGGGCGTCGCGGTTCCAGCCAGGTCCATTGCTGGACCAGCAGGCGGCCGGCGCGGCGGTCCATCTTCAGGTCGAGCGCGGCGACGATGCGGTCGCCGACCAGCACCGGCAGCGCGAAGTAGCCCAGCACCCGCTGCGGCGCCGGCACGTAGGCCTCGAAGCGATGGCTGTAGCCGAAGAACTGCTGCAGCCGCTTGCGCTGGATCACCAGCGGATCGAACGGCGACAGCAGCTGCGCCCGTGTCGGGTCCGGCGGCGGCGGCGCGCTGTCCAGCACCTCCGGCGCGGCCCACAGGGCCACGCCTTCCTGCCCCTGCAGATGCACCGGGCGCAGGCGCTTGCGTGCCACCTCCGCGGCGATCAACGCACGCACCGCCGGTTTGGCGGCGGTCTCCCCATAGCAGATCGACTCCACGCCGACGATGCCCTGCGCGCGCAACGCGCGCTGCAGCAGGTACTGCGCGAACTGCGCTTCGCTGACCGGGCGCGGCCGCCGGCTCCAGCCGAAATGCCGCGCCGCCAGCTCGTAGGTCTTGAGCATGCCGCTGCGCCGGCTGATCACCAGGTCGCCGCCGAAGAAACCGTACTGCAATGCCGCCCGCGACGGCTTGCGGCTACCCCACGGATGGGTCTTCTCGACCAGGACCTCGTCGTCGATGTCGCGGATCGACAACGGCCCCTCGCTGCGGATGCGCCGCAGCAGCCGCGCGTAGTCCTGCGCATCCACCGCCCCCCTGGCGTCGGCCTGCGCACGTCGCCGGGCCATCTGCGCCACGTACATGCGGTAGTCGGCGACCGGCACGTAGGCCAAGGCATGGGTCCAGTACTCGAACAGCGACTTGTCCTGCGACTGCGCCTGCTCCAGGTCCTGTTCGCGGTACTCGGGAATGCGCGTGTAGAGCACGTGGTGGTGGCTGCGCGCGATCACGTGGATGGTGTCGATCTGCACGTAGCCCAGGTGCGCGGTGGCCTGCCGCACCGCCTCGGCACCGCGGCCGAACGGCGCCGGCGTGGTCAGGCGCTGCGCGTGCAGCCACAACGCGCGCGCCCGGGCGGGCGCGATCGGGACGGAGGCGATGGGAGTGCGCATCGGAACGACCTTCCTGGCAACGCGGCAGCGCCCGCCAGGATAACAACCCTGGCGCGCAAGGTGGATCGCATCCGTCGCGGTGTGTCTGGTCGGCATCCGCCACGTTGAACGTTCCCGCGCAGAACCGGGCTTGCGGCGCATGCTTCAGGCGATGGCGTGCGCAACTCCCGATGGCTTCGCACCACGCCGATTGCCCGCGCTTGCGTAAGCCGACGCCGCGCTGGAGCATTTTGTAAACGCTTTGCACGCGCCGGCAGCGCGTTTCGACTGAAATCCCGCGTCATCGCGCGGCGATCCGCACAGTACCGAAACACATGCGAACTACGTCATTTTCGCGGTGTGCGTTGCGCTTGCGGCGGAAATCCGGATGCGGGTAGCTTGCGCCGCGCTTGGCGATCGACCGTATCCGACCGGATGGCGAACGCCAGCAAGCAACGCCTCGATCGGCACTGCGCAGGCGATGCCTGGCATGCACGTGGCAAGCGCCATCGACTGTCCCTCACCTCCCCTGGATCCGCCACATGACACCTCCCTGTACACGACCGGTCACTGTCCTGCTGTCGGCACTCGCGCTCGGCATCGCCGCAGGCACTACCGCGGCCGCCGCAAGCGCCGCCGACGATCCGCTGTTCCGCTATCAGTGGTACCTGCACAACCAGGGCCAGGCGGTCATCGGCGACACGCTTCCCACGCCCGGTGTCGACCTGGATGTGGATGTCCTGCACGAACTGCACATCCGCGGCGCAGGTGCCAAGATCGGCGTGGTCGACGGCGGATTGGACATCCACCACGAAGACCTCGCCGCCAACATCCTGCCCAACGGCTCGTACAATTTCCTGGACGGTTCGCACGACCCCAAGCCCAGCGACGTCGGCGACGCGCACGGCACGGCGGTGGCCGGCATCGCCGCCGCGGTGGGCTGGAACGGCAAAGGCGGACGCGGCGTCGCCCCGGACGCGTCGCTGGCTGGTTTCAACTTCCTCGATTCGGACCAGAGCGACGACAAGCTCCGCAATGCCTGGGGGAATGGCGCCGAGGCCAGGACGCTGGACATCTTCAACAACAGCTGGGGCATCGTCTCCAATTTCTATCCCAACGTCTCGGTCGAAGCGCAGTACGCCTGGGAAAAACTCATGCGCGCCGGGCGCAACGGCAAGGGCGCCATCTACGTCAAGGCGGCCGGCAACGACTTCAACAGTTTCATCTACGCGGACGCGCAAGGCACGCTGGCCGATCATTGCCCGGACCTGCCCAAGCGCTACAACGTCGCCTGCAGCCTGGCCAACGTCGATCCGAATAACGACCTGATCACCACCATCGTGGTCGGTGCGGTGAATGCGCGAGGCGTGCGCAGTTCGTACTCGTCCCCCGGCTCGGCGGTCTGGGTCAGCGGTTTCGGCGGCGAATACGGGCGGCAGAAGCGCTACCAGCAGTCCCGGTCGGCGACGACCGCCAGCGACCCCCACTACGACCCGGCGATCGTGACCACCGACCTCAGCGGCTGTGCCGCCGGCTACAACCGCGACGGGGTGCCGGTGGAGAACGCGCTGGACGGCAGCAAGTCCCCGATCGACGCATCGTGCAACTACACCGGGCTCATGAACGGCACGTCCTCGGCCACGCCGACGGTGTCAGGGGTGACGGCGCTGATGCTCGGCGTGAATCCGCAACTGACCTGGCGCGACGTGAAATACATCCTGGCCACGACCGCGCGGCCGATCGACAGCGGGCAGCCGAAGGCGCTCTACAACGGCAGCGTGATCGATCCCGGCTGGATCACCAATGCCGCCGGCCATCGCTTCAGCAACTGGTACGGCTTCGGGCTGGTGGATGCCGCGGCGGCCGTCGAGGCGGCCACGCACTTCAACACCCTGCCGCCGCTGCAGGATACCGACTACCAGGTCACCACCGACGCGGCCAGCACCATCGGCGGCGTCGCCTCGCCGGCCAGGCTGACCGTGGCCATCAAGCAGCACTTCAAGGTCGAGACGGTGCAGTTGTACTTCGACGGCACCCACAAGGATCCCAGCCGCCTGCGCGTGGTGCTGATCTCTCCGCATGGCACCCGCAGCTATGTGATGACCCCGTTCTCGGCCTTGAACAAGGACGTCTATACCCAGGGCATGTCGATCCCGCTGACCGCCAGCAACGCCTTCCTGGACGAGGATGCGGCCGGGTCTTGGACCCTGGAGGTCGCCGACATGCTCGACGCGCACGGCAAGGAACAACTGCAGGACTTCGAACTCCGCGTGGTGGGCCACTGACATGAAGACCAATACGCTCTTTCTTTTCGCCGTGCTTGCACTGACCGCGGCCGCGCCCGCATCGGCCCAATACGCCGATGCCCAGGCACTGCACCAGGCAGCCAATGGCGCGCGCTTCCAGATCGGCCGCAGTACCTACCGTCTGCTGCCCGATGCCACGGTGCGCACGGCGCCGCAGATGGCAGGCACCGGAACGCAACGCGCCCAGGTCGCTGCCGCCGATGGCGGCGGCACCGTCGCCGCCCGCGTCGGACCGTATGCCATCGTGCTCGGCGGCAACGCCCGCGCGGGCACCGCAACGGCTACGCAATCCCGCGCAGCGGACGCGACCGCGCTGCGCGCCGCGATCGACGAACGCAGCGGTCAGCCGGTGGTGGTCACCGGCAAGCTCAAGCTGTTCGGCACCACGCCGGATGTGGCCCGGGCACTGGCCCGCCGCAGCGGCGGCAGCGTGGTGTATGCCTCGGACGTCGATGGCAGCGCCATGATCGACTACGGTTCGGTCGACGCGGCAATGGCGGCATCCAGGCAACTCCAGGGAGCGCCGGGCACGCGCGAGGTCTCCATGGAGATCGTGCAGGGCTTCAACCGCGCACTGTGATGCGGAGGCGGGCCGCCCAGCGATGCTGGGCGGTCACAGCATGGCGGCAGTCCCCTCGCCCTCAGCTGGACACGACCACCCGCCACTGCTGCGGAGCCACCTGCTCCCAGGCAATCTCCACCGGCAGAAACTTCTCGATCAACCGGGCATTGCTGGACAGGTGCGCGCTGACCGTGTCGGTGGTGAAGGCGCCGCCGCCGGCCAGCGCCATCGGCAGCAGCAACTGATCGGCGAGATGCTCGCCGACGCAGGCGCCGCCGTCGAGGTAGCGTCGCACCTGCGCCGCCAGGCGTTCGCCGACCTGCTCGGCGGAGACACCGCGCTCGCCGTGACCGGCGAAGACCTCCACGTGCGCCGCATGCCGCACCCGCACCAGCGCGGTGTTGCCCGGCCCCATCGCCGGACGCACGCTGTGCACGTGGCGCGGGCTGGCATCCACCCCGAGGCGCGCGGCCAGGATCGCCAACTCGCGCCGGCCGATCTTGCCGGACAGGCCCGAGACCAGCACCTGCGCCTCAATCGCCTGCAACGCGCCACGCGCATCGAAGGCGACTTGCTGCATCTGCGCACAGGGCGCGATGCTGGCACGCAGCGCGCCGCCCCCGGCCGGATAGAAGCCGTGCCGGTCCAGCATCAACGCAGCGCGCACGCCCAGCCGCTGCAACGCCGGCAGCCAGGTCTCGGCGAGGAAGTCGGCGCAAGGCGCCAGCGGGTTGTGGGTGCCTCCTTCCAGCGTCAGGCACGACGACGCACCGGCGCGCCACAGCGCCGGCAGCAGCGTCTGCAGCACCAGCGTGGTCGAGCCGGCGCTGCCGGTAGCGAAATGGTAGTCGCCGGGCACGACCGTTCCCGGCTCGAACCGTAGCGTGGTCGCGCCGAGCTGCGCGCCGTGGGTGCACGCCTGGCCGACCGCGGCCGCGGCAACGACCGCGGTCAGGTGCTGGCGCATCAGGCCCGGCCGCGGACGTGCGCCGCGGATGTTGAAGAAAGTAAAGCCGATCCCGGTGCACAGGCTCAGCGTCAGCGCCGTGCGCAGCAGTTGCCCGCCGCCCGCGGCGCCATCGAGTTCGATCATGTCCATTGCAAAACAATCCATCGTTGAAAGCCCCGTGCAGACAAATCCGCACGGACGATCGGCGCCGGCCGGCAGCACGGCACGCCGGCCGGCACCTCTTGCTACCCCTTGACGCACACCACCTGCCGCAGCGTGTGCACGATCTCCACCAGGTCGCGCTGCGCGGCCATCACCGCCTCGATCGGCTTGTAGGCCGCCGGCGACTCGTCCACCACATCCTGGTCCTTGCGGCACTCCACGTGCGCGGTGGCCTTGGCGTGTTCGTCGACGCTGATGCGCCGGCGCGCCTCGGTGCGGCTCATCACCCGGCCGGCGCCGTGGCTGCAGCTATGGAAGCTGTCCGCGTTGCCGAGCCCGCGCACGATGAAACTCTTGGCCCCCATGCTACCGGGAATGATGCCCAGTTCGCCCTTGCGCGCGCTCACCGCCCCCTTGCGGGTCACGAACACGTCCTTGCCGAAGTGGTGCTCGCGGCTGACGTAGTTGTGGTGGCAGTTCACCGCCTCGGCCTGCGCCTCGAACGGCTTGGCGATCACCGTGCGGACCGCCTCGACCACGCTGCGCATCATGATCTCGCGGTTGATCCGCGCATAACGCTGCGCCCAGTCCACCGCGAACACGTAGTCCCCGTAGTACTGGCTGCCTTCCGGCAGGTAGGCCAGGTCCTGGTCCGGCAGGTTGATCATCCAGCGCCGCATCTCCTCCTTGGCCAACTGGATGAAGTGGTTGCCGATCGCGTTGCCCACGCCGCGCGAACCGGAGTGCAGCATGAACCACACCCGCTGCGTCTCGTCCAGGCACATCTCCACGAAGTGGTTGCCGGTGCCGAGCGTGCCGAGATGCTGCAGGTTATTGGTCTTGCGCAGGCGCGGATGGCGCTCGCAGATCAGCGCTAAGTCGCTGGCCAGCTGCGACCAGCCGTCCACTGCCGCGCCCGGCGGGGTCTGCCAAGCGCCCTTGTCGCGCGCGCCGGGCGTACGTCCATGCGGCACCGCGCGCTCGATCGCGCTGCGGATCGGCGCCAGGTTATCCGGCAGATCGCTGGCGACCAGCGAGGTGCGCGCGGCGATCATGCCGCAGCCGATGTCCACGCCCACCGCGGCAGGCACGATCGCGCCGATCGTCGGCACGACCGAGCCGACGGTCGCGCCCTTGCCAAGGTGCACGTCCGGCATCACCGCGATCCAGCGATGGATGAAGGGCAGCTTGGCGATGTTCTGCAGCTGCTGGCGCGCCTCGTCCTCCAGCGGCACGCCGCGGGTCCACAGCTTGATCGGCGCCGCTCCCGGCTGCGCGATGACGTCGTACTGTTCGGTATTCATGGTGTTGCTCCTTGTGCAACGAATCTTCAAATAAAAAGCGCGGTGACGAGGAAGGGTGGAACCTTCCGCATGGCGGCTCTGCCGCCACGCGGCCGGGACTTGAACCCGACCCATGAAGGGCTACCAGATGGAGTTCCACCTGCATTCACCGCAAAAACCAACGCATCGCCTCACGCGGCAAGTCCGTCTGCGGAACGATCGCTCTACCGCTGAGCTACCGCCAACCGGCGGGCGGGATTCGAACCCGCGACCGATGGAGTCCCGCCTGCATCCGCCAGGCAACGCGCACAACAGGACCGACGACGGCCACGACAAGAGAGATGGAACGTTCCCGCTCTATCCAACTGAGCTACCACCCCATCGAAGGGTGGACGGGACTCGAACCCGCGACCTGGAGCTTAAAAGGCTGTAGTTCCATCGGCATTCGTGGACGCCGGCGGCGAAACCGGGAAGCGGCAACTGCCGCCTCCATCAACTGAAATCCTGCGTCTCCTGCAGCCCGGCGGGCCCCATTGCCCGCCGGGTAAACCTTGCTTTCGGCCTGCCTCACACCACGATCGACCCGATCCGCTCGACCCAGCGCTTGGCGCCTGCGCCTTCGGCCGCGAACGTGGCCAGCAGGTCGAACACCGCGTCGCTGAAGCCGCCGACATGCAGGATGTCGTCGCGCTCGACCGTCTGACTGGTGGCCACCGGCTGCAGATCGATGCAGACCATGCGCGCCTGCGGACACCGCGCCTTCAACTCGGCCCAGGCCTGCATGGTCGCAGTCGCGCCGCTACGGGTGTCGCGCCAACTCTCGTTGTCCGACACCAGCACCAGCAGGTCGACCGGCGCGCGTTGCGCGTTCAACTGCAGCAACGGCGCGCTGACGCTGGTCCCGCCACCGCACAGGGCGGCAAGTTGCTGCGCCTGGGCGATCACGTCCTGGCGTTGCCGCAAGCGCAGCGACCGCACCTGGGTGTCGAACGGCAACACCGTGGCGCGCGGATTGACCCGCTGCACGCAGGCCGCGATCAGCGCGGCGACATCCACGCAGCGCACGCTGCTGCTGGCGCCACGGCGGAAGCCGGTCACCGGTGCGGCCATCGACCCGGACACGTCCACCGCGACCACCACCTTGCCGTCCAACCGCGGCACCTGCCGCGTCGCGATCTCCATCGCGTCGCGCAGCGCCTGGCCGATCTGCGGCGGCAACTGGCTGGCCGCGGTGCTGGCCACCAGCAACTGGTACGGAAACACCCGGGCGCGCTGGATCTGCGCCGGATCGCGCAAGCGTGCCGCCACCTGCGCCACCATCGCCGGATCCTCGAACACTCCATGCCGCGCGAAGGTGTTGAGGTTCATGCGCAAGGTCTGCCACGAGGCGTTCCGTGCCAGCGCCGCCCAATGCGCCGCGGTCAGCGGCAAGGCGGTGTAGTACTGGAACGGCAACTCCGGCAACGCCCCCGAGGGGGCGCGCTTGAACGCCTCGTACGCCTGCAGCATCGCCGGCAGCGCGTCCTCGCGATACGGCTTGCCCACGACCCACGCGTACAGCGCCTCGCGCTCGGCGTCGGCCGGCTTCGGGTGGACCATGCGGATCACGTCGGCCAACGACGGCTGCTGGCCGATCGCCGCCTGCACGATGGTCTGCGCCGAGGCCTGCTGCAGCCACTGCCGAACCAGGCGCTTGGGCCGCGACCCCAGCGACTTGCGCCCCAGTTGCCCGCTGCGCACGATCTGCACGAAGTTGCGCAGCAGGCGGCCGTTGTCGATCACCCGCGGGAAGGCCCGTGCGAACAGGTCCGGATCGCGGGTGGTCAGCGTGGCCAACAACAATGCCGGCATGTCCTTCATGTGCGCGACCTGACGTGCGTAAATCGCGGTCTGCGCGACGAAGGCCGGATCGACCTGCGCGCACAGCCCGAGCACCTGCTGCAGCTGCAGCTCGGCGCCGGCATGGAAGGTGCCGTTCAAGCAGCCGGTGGCCGCGTACAGCGCCAGCGCCGCCCGCGGCGAACGCGCATAGGCGGCGCCGCCCGCGTCGTTGTGCACGGTCGCCGGCGGCAACAGCGCGCCACGCGAGGACGAAAACAAAGTGAGATTGGCCATGTCAGGCTCCTGGCGGGAACGGCCCGCGTTGGTAATGCCCAGGTGTCGCAATGGCCGTGCCAACTTTCCAGAAGCCCCACCAATTCATTGATAAGTAAAGAAAAATACCGGATTCACGATACACAGGCGCTTGTCCGATGCCGAATATTTCTATAATTTCGGCTGCATTCTTATAAGGATAGATATGAACAAGCCACAGGTCGTCTTCGGGATGCTTGGCACCCAACTGGATGCAGGCAGCGGCCCCGGACGCTGGGAGAAGTGGCGCCCGACGGTGGCGCTGGGGATGCACGAGGACTTCCTGCTCAGCCGCCTGGAGCTGCTGACCGACCTGCGCCGCTACCAGAAGCTGGCGCAGCTGGTGAGCGAGGACCTGGGCCAGGTCTCGCCGGAGACGCAGGTGCAGCTGCACGACACCTACCTCGCCGACCCCTGGGACTTCGAAGGGGTGTACGCCACCCTGCACGACTTCTTTGCTGGCTATACGTTCCGCCCGGACGAAGAGGACTACTACCTGCACATCACCACCGGCAGCCACGTCAGCCAGATCTGCGGCTTCCTGCTGACCGAGAGCCGGCACTTCCCCGGACGCCTGCTGCAGACCTCGCCGCCGCGCAAACAGGGCAGCGGCGAGGCCGGCGCCTACACCGTGATCGACCTGGACCTGTCGCGCTACGACCGCATCGCGCAGCGCTTCCAGCAGCAACAACTGCAGGACCGTGCGCTGCTGAAGAGCGGCATCGCCACGCGCAATGCGGCGTTCAACCGCATGATCGAACAGATCGAGACCGTGGCCACGCGCTCCAGGGCGCCGATGCTGCTGATGGGACCGACCGGCGCCGGCAAGAGCCAGCTGGCCAAGCGCGTGTTCGAACTGAAGAAGCTCAAGCACCAGTTGCCGGGGCGCTTCGTCGAGGTCAACTGCGCCACCCTGCGCGGCGACGGCGCCATGAGCGCGCTATTCGGCCACACCAAGGGCGCCTACACCGGCGCGGTCAGCGACCGCCCGGGGCTGCTGCGCTCGGCCCACCAGGGCCTGCTGTTCCTCGACGAGATCGGCGAGCTCGGCCTGGACGAGCAGGCCATGCTGCTGCGGGCACTGGAGGAGAAGCGCTTCCTGCCGGTCGGCAGCGATCGCGAGGTGGAGAGCGAATTCCAGCTGATCGCCGGCACCAACCGCGACCTGCACCAGCACGTCGCGCAAGGCCGCTTCCGCGAGGACCTGCTGGCGCGCCTGAACCTGTGGACCTACCACCTGCCCGGCCTGGCCGAACGCCGCGAGGACATCGAGCCGAACCTGGACTTCGAACTGGAACGCTGGTCGCGCGAACAGCACCAGCGGGTGACCTTCAATCGCGAGGCGCGTAGCCGCTACCTCGCCTTCGCCACCGGCGCCGAGGCGCGCTGGCACGGCAACTTCCGCGACCTCAGCGCCTCGGTGATGCGCCTGGCGACGCTGGCCAATGCCGGACGCATCCAACTCGAGCTGGTGGAGGAGGAAATCGAGTGCCTACGCCGGCAATGGCGCGACGGCACCCCACCCTCGCCGCTGGATACCCTGCTTGGCGAGGCGGCGGCGCAACTGGACCGCTTCGACCGCGTACAACTAGAAGACGTGGTCCGGGTCTGCGCGACGGCAAAGTCGCTATCGCAGGCAGGACGTGAACTGTTTGCCGTGTCGCGCACACAGCGCGCCAGCACCAACGACGCCGACCGCCTGCGCAAGTACCTGGCGCGGTTCGGCCTGGACTGGGAGCAGGTGCGCGAGGGCGGGCGCGCCGCGGTGCAGGACTGAGTGATCGCCCGACCACCTCACGCGATCGGGCGTGCGACCCTGCGAGACACGAAAGGGCCGCAACCGGGCTGGCCAAGAAAACGCAGTGACGGAACCGCCCTACCCGCGGCGGCGCAACACGCAGACCCCGCGCGTGCGACAGCCAGGCTCAGATCAATCGAACGCCCTGCCCTGTCTGCCCGGTCGCCACGCAACGCCCAGCAACGTGCGCCGGCTCAGCCCGCGCACTTCGCGCACAGGCCGTGCACTTCCAGGGTCTGCGCCTGCGGCTGGAACCCCAGCGCCTTGGCGCGCTGCTCCAGCTGCGCGACCACCTCGCGGTCCTCCAGCTCCACCGCGCTGTGGCAGCGGTCGCAGATCAGGAACGGCACCGAATGCTGGGCGCTGCTCGGGTGGTGGCAGGCGACGAAGGCGTTGACCGACTCGAGCTTGTGCACGAAGCCGTTGGCCATCAGGAAGTCCAGCGCGCGGTACACGGTGGGCGGGGCGTCGGCGCCCACGCCCTTGCCTTCGCGCACCCATTCCAGCAGGTCGTAGGCCTTCACCGGGCGCCCGGCCTCGGCGATCAGCCGCAGCACGTTGGCACGGATCGGGGTCAGGCGCAGACCGCGCTCGCGGCTCACCCGCTCCACCACCTTGACGAAGTCGGCAGCGTCGTGGACGTGGTGGTGCGGCTCGGTGCAGGCGGTCTTCTTGCTGGACATGGCGGTCTCCCGGGAATCAGCTTCCCGCTGGGATCTTGATGAGCGCGGCGTCGATGCGTTTCAAGGCCTCGTCGCGGCCGGCCAGGTAGACGGTCTGCGAGATGTCCGGGCTGACCTGGGTGCCGGTGATGGCCACGCGCAGCGGCTGCGCCACCTTGCCCATACCGATCTCCAGCGCCGCGGCGGTGTCGTGCAGTGCGGCGGCGACGCCCTCCAGGCTCCACTGCGGCAGCGCCGCCAGCAGCTCCCGGGCCTTGCCCAGCGCCAGCTCGGCGCCCGGCTTGAGATGCTTGGCCACCGCCGCGTCGTCGTAGCGGGTCAGCGGGCGGTACCAGACCTCGGCCTTCTCGGCCATTTCCTTCAGGGTCTGCACGCGCTCGCGCAGCGCCACCACTACCTCGGCCGCGGCCGGGCCGGCGGCCGGGTCGATGCCGAGCTTGCGCAACTGATACTCCAGCTGCGGCGCGATCGTGGCCGGGTCGTCGCTCTTGAGGTAGTGCTGGTTGACCCAGCCGAGCTTGGCCATGTCCAGGCGCGCGGCCTTGGAATTGACGTCCTTGACGTCGAACAGGTCGATCAGCTCATGGCGCCCGAACAGTTCCTGGTCGCCGTGCGACCAGCCCAGCCGCGCCAGGTAGTTGATCAGCGCGTGCGGCAGGTAGCCGGCATCCTTGTACTGCATAACGTCGGCCGCGCCGGTGCGCTTGGACAGCTTGGCGCCCTGCTCGTCGAGGATCATCGGCATGTGCGCGAACTTGGGCACCGGCGCGCCCAGCGCCTGGTAGATGTTGATCTGCCGCGGGGTGTTGTTGATGTGGTCGTCGCCGCGGATCACCTCGGTGATGCCCATGTCCCAGTCGTCCACCACCACCGCGAAGTTGTAGGTGGGGTAGCCGTCGGGACGGAAGATCACCATGTCGTCCAGTTCGCTATTGGCGATCTCGATGCGGCCCTTGATCAGGTCGTCGAACGCCACCACGCCCTCGGTCGGGTTCTTGAAGCGGATCACCCGGTTGGGATCGTCGCGGTGCGGCAGGTTCAGTTCGCGCGCGGCGCCGTTGTAGCGCGGCTTCTCCTGCCGCGCCATCGCCGCTTCGCGCATGGCGTCCAGTTCCTCGCGGGTCTCGTAGGCATAGTAGGCCTTGCCCTGCGCCAGCAACTGCTCGGCGACCTCGCGATACCGGTCCAGGCGCCGGGTCTGGTAGATCGGGCCTTCGTCGTAGTCCAGGCCCAGCCACTCCATCGCCTCCAGGATCGCGTCGATCGCCGCCTGGGTGCTGCGCTCGCGGTCGGTGTCCTCGATCCGCAGCACGAATTCGCCGCCGCGGTGGCGTGCCTCCAGCCAGCAGTACAGCGCGGTGCGCGCGCCGCCGATGTGCAGGTAACCGGTGGGACTGGGGGCGAAACGGGTGCGGCAGGCCATGGAACGCTCGAAACGACGGGAATCGGGCGATTTTACCTTGCCGTGGCGGCGCCTGCTGGCGCCGCGGGATTCGGGAGTGGGGATTCGGCAGTGGTGCAAGCGGCTTGGTGCCGGGGGGACAGGTCCTGGCGAGCCGTCTGCGCAGTCGCAGGGGACTTCCCGCTACGCGAAGCGGCTCAGCTCCGCGCGCACCACGGCCGGGGCCAGTTGCCCGCGCCAGTCGCGGTCGTTGGCCACCTGGGCGTTGCCGCGGCTGGCCTCGAACGCGGCGAAATCCAGCTCGGCGATCGCCCAGACCTGCTCGCCGCGGGTCTGCGCGACGATGCCGTCGGCGGGGAAGCCGGCGTCCATCGGTGCGTACAGCGTCGCCTCGCCGGTGTTCACGTCCAGCGCCGGGCTCCATTCGGCGACGCCGGCGGTCACCGACTGGGCCACGAAGATGCGGTTCTCCAGCGCCCGCGCCAGGCACCCCACGCGCACGCGGGTGGCGCCGGCCTCGGTGTCGGTGCAACTGGGCACCACCAGCAGGCGCGCGCCGGCTTCGTACTGCGCGCGCACCGGCAGCGGGAACTCGCTGTCGTAGCAGACCGCCACGCCGGCACGCACGCCCTCGGCCTCGAACACCTTCAGCGCCTCGCCGCCGTCGATCAGGCCGGTGGCCTTTTCGAAGCCGGTCAACTGCAGCTTGTCCTGCCAGCCGTGGCCGCCGTCGGGGGTGAACCAGTAGGCGCGATTGCGGTAGCGCCCCTGCCCGCCGTCCAGCAGGAAGCTGCCGGCGACCAAGTGCAGGCGGTGGCGCCGCGCCAGGTCGGCGAACAAGGCCATGTACGGCGCATGCAGCGCCTGGATCGCGGCGAGCGAGGCCGGCAGCCGCGCCGACACGGCCGTGCCGAAGGTCGCGGCCAGTTCCAGCGACAGGTACTCGGGCAGCACCGCCAGCTGCGCGCCGGCCTGCGCGGCCTCGCCGAGCAGCACGGCCTGCTTGTCGGCGAAGGCGGCGAAATCGGCGGGCGCGCCGATCGGATACTTGGCGACGGCGACTTTCATGCGGCAGGCTCCAGCGCACGGGTCCAGAAACCCAGGGTATGCGGCGTTTCGCCGCGGTCGACCTCGTTCCACGGCAGGTGCATGCGCAAGGCCGGCTGCGGCTGGTAGCCGCGCTTGCGCCAGAACGCATCGTTGCCGCGATAGTCCGGCGGCCGCCGCGGATCGTCGGGCGCCCGCTCCACCGAACAGAACGCGGTCAGGCGGAAGCGGCCGAGATCGCGCGCGTGCGCCTCGCGCCCGTCGAAGAAGGCGTGGCCGACGCCGCGACCGCGGTACTGCGGCAACAACACCGATTCGCCGAAATAGAACACCTCGGCCGGGTCGATACCGCTGCCGGCGAAGGCCGCGGCGAAGGCCTCGGCGTCGTCGGCCAGCGGCAGCCCGGTGGAGACGCCGACCACCCGCTCGCCGTCGCTGGCCAGCACGAACACGCTGTCCGGCGAGGCGGCATAGGCGGCCAGGTAGTCGCGTTCGTAGCCGAGGTCGCCGTCGTAGAGGTAGGGCCAGTCGCGGAACACCGCGATGCGCAACTGTGCGACCGCGTCCAGGAACGGCACGATCCCGGCGCCGCGCAGGCGCTGAATGGAGAGCGGAGAGTGCATCCGTGCACTCTACCGCAAGCGTTTCCCTGGCGCTGCCTGCCTGGCGATGCCCTTGCATGTCCCTCCTTGCCGCGTCCCTGCGCGGGCGTCCTGCCCATCCCGTGACGCACGCGCTTCCTTGCGCTGCCTGCCTGGCGATGTCCTTGCATGTCCCTCCTTGCCGCGCCCCTGCGCGGGCGTCCTGCCCATCCCGTGACGCATGCGTTTCCTTGCGCTGCCTGTCCGGCGATGTCCTTGCGTGCGCGGCCTTGCCACTTCCCTGCTTGGGCGCCCTGCCTGTCCTGTGCCGCATGCGCCTCTTGCACTGCCTGCCTGGCGATGCGAGTGCGCACGCCCTTGCCGCTTCCCTGCACCCGCGTCCTGCCCGTCCCGTGACCGACGATGGCGTCCTGCCACCACCGGCATGGCTGTCGCCGATGGCCATCGGGCCGGCCATGGTCGCGGTCGACGCGGGCGCCCGGCCTCAGCGCCACCAGCGGCACAGCAGCGCCGCCTGCGCCGGAAGCACCAGCAGCCGCGCACGGCCCTGCGCCTCCCAGGTGACGAAGCCCGCTGTGGACGCATCGGCGGCGTCCTGCGCGCCCTGGCCCGCGGCCCAGGGCACATCGCGGCGTAGCGGGCGCCAGCGGCGATAACGCCATGGCGCGGCGTCGCCAGGCAAGGCCGCACGCGCCTGCAGTGCGCTGGCCAACAACGTTGCCGCGTCGCCGGCCAGGGCGGCGCAACTGCGTTCGCTCAAGCGCAGCCAGAGGGCCCCGCCGCGGTCGGCGGCGGTGACCAGCGCGGCCTGCGCGCTGCGCGCCAGCAGCGCCGGCAGGTTGCCGGGGTGCAGGCCCTGGGTCTCCAGGGCGGCCGGCAACAGCGCCTGCAGACGGCGGTGCAGATGACGGTGCGCGAGCATGTCCGGCGCTCCTCGCGGCGGCTCAGCGCAGCGCCGCGCCGAGCGCGTACCAGTCGATCCGGCGGGTGATCCACATGATCGCGCCGAGGACGCCGAACAGCAGCAGCGAGCCCATCAGCAAGGCGTTGTCTTCCGAGGCCAGCAGGCCGTACAGCGCGCCGTACAGCGCGGTCAGCATGGCGGCGAAGCCGGCCGCGCGCAGGCGGCTGCGCAACACCCCGGACAGATAGAAGAACTGCAGCCCGATACAGGCCGCCGCCGAGACCAGATACGCCTGCCAGAACGGGATGTGCTCGGACAGGCTGAGCAGCAGCAGGAAGAAGATCGCCAGCGCCAGGCCGACCAGCAGGTACTGCAGCGGATGGATCGGCAAGCGCTTGATCAGTTCGAACAGGCCGAAGGCGACGAAGGTCAGCACCACGAACAGCAGGCCGTACTTGCTGGCGCGCTCGGCCTGGGTATACACGTCCACCGGGTCGACCAGGTCCACGCGCAGCGCGTCCAGGTCCTGGCCGCCGGATTCCGGAAGCGGCGACGGCGCGCGGGTCTCCAGCGCGGACTGCAGCTGCGCCTGCGCCCCGGTCGCCAGCGACGACAGCGCCCAGCTCGCCTGGAACCCCTGCGCGCCGATGCGGCGCTCGTTGGGCAGGAAGCGGCCGCCGAACAGCGGATGCGGCCACGGCGAACTCAGCGCGATCTGGTTGTCGTCGCCGACCGGCACGATCGACAGCGCCTGGGTGCCGTCGAGCACGAACTCCATCTGCACGTCGTGCAGGTCGGCGAGCCGCCCCTGCTGCGCATCGTGCAAGGCCGGCAACAAGGCGTGCACGCCCTTGGAAAGGTTGGCCAATCCTTCCGAGCCCGGCTGCAGCGGCAGCGCGCGGCCATCGGCGCGCAGGTTCGGCGTGCCGACCAGCCCGCGCACGTCCTGCAGGCCGATCACCAGGTACGGCGTGCCATAGCGGCGGCGGTCGGCGGCGGCGTAGTCGAGATCGTCGAACTCGGCCTTCAGCCGCGCATGCCAGCTGTAGACCTGCACCTTGAACAGGCCGATGCGGCGTTGCGACGGTTTCAGTTCGCCTTCGACCTGCAGCCGCCGCGGCGCCTGCAGCACGTAGCCGCTCTCGGTCTCGCGCTTGGTCACGCGCTTGCCGTCGGCATCGAGCACCGCGACGTCGCGCTCCTGGGTCCACGGGATCACCCGCAGCGGGCCGAGCAGACGCTGTTCGCCGGCCTTGCTCTGCGACACCCGCTGCACCGCCTCCTCGCGGTAGTGCTGGCGGTCTTGCACGGTGCCGCGAATCATCAGCAACGGGATCAGCAACAACAGGATCAATCCGCCGATGGTGGCGAATCGCAGGAGCAGTTTCAGGGACGTCATGGCCGCCTCGCATGTTGGGAGGGCGCCAGGATGCTGCCGCTGCGTGGGCAGGGTTTGAGGCGAATTTGAAGTGGGTGTGAAGTGGGTGTGAAGTGGGAGGATTCGGGATTCGGGATTCGGGATTCGGGATTGGGGATTGGGGATTGGAACGCCGGCGTACTTGCGACGCGGCGCGCGCCCCACTGTGGGAGGGACTTCAGTCCCGACGCGGGAACGCCGGCACCCCACATCCAGCGTGCCCTCGCGCGAATCGATCCTGCTCAGGCCAGCGGCAACGCCAGGCAGGCCACCGCACCGCCACCGTCGCGGTTGCGCAGGCTGGCGTCGCCGCCGTGCAGGCGCGCCACCTCGCGCACGAACGGCAGGCCGAGGCCGGAGCTGCGCTGGCCGGTGGCCGGACGCGGCAGCGAGTAGAAGCGCTCGAACACCCGCTCCAGCGCGTAGTCGGGAACGCCCGGGCCCTCGTCCTCCACCGACAGCAGCACGCGTGCATCGGCGCCGCGTTCGGCACGCAGCACGATGAGCGCGCCCTCCGGCGAGAAGGCGATGGCGTTGTCGAGCAGGTTGTGCAGCGCCTGGCGCAGCAGGTAGGGATCGCCCGACACCGCCAACGCCGGGTCCAGCGCCTGCAGCTGCAGCTGCAGCCCGCGCGCCTGCAGTTGCGGCGCCAGCGCTTCGGCCAGGTCCGCGCACAGCGGCGCCAGCGCCACCGGCTCGCGTCGCTGCAGCCAGCCGTGCTGCTCCACCTCGGCCAGCGCCAGCAGCTTGTCGATGGTCTCGGTGAGGCGCTGCTGCTGCTCGGCGATGTTACGCACGAAGCGTTGCCGCTCCGGCTCCGGTAGCGGCTCCTGCAGCAGTTCCGCGGCGCCGCGGATCGCCGCCAGCGGACTCTTCATCTCGTGGGTCAGCGACTGCACGTACTGCTCGACGTACTGCTTGCCCTCGAGCTTGCGGCGCATGGTTTCCAGCGCGCGGCCGAGATCGCCGATCTCGTCGCGGCGCGGCGGCGGCGGTGGCACCGGCGCGCCGGCGCTGACCGCTTGCGCGTAGCGGTTGAGCCGGCCGATCCCGCGCAGCAGGCCCCAGGTCATCAGGATCCCGATCAACGCGGAGATGCCGATCAGCCAGGCGCCGCGCAACAGGATGCTACGCTGGCTGGCGACGATGAAGGGTTCGATGCTGCGGTTGGGCTGGGACAGGGTCAGCACGCCGATCAACCGCCGCGGGTCGGCCGGGTCGTAGACCGGCGCGGCCACGTGCATCACCGTGTGGTTGGGGTCGCCGTCGGCCTCGGGGCTGGAGCGGGCGCCGTACTCGCCGCGCAGGGTGCGGTACACGTCGTTCCAGCGCGCGTTGTCGCGGCCGATGTCCTGCCCGCGCGAGTCGAACACCACGATGCCCGCCGCATCGGTGATGGTCACGCGGTAGTCGACGCTGTGCTTGGGGAAGCGCCAGACCATCGCGCGCGGATCGCGCCGTTGCGCGGCGGCCAGGTCGCGGGCGAAACCGCCGCTGCCGATGCGCCCGTCCTTGAGATCCTGCGCGGCCATCTGCGCCAGCACGTTGGCCGCGTCCACCAGGGTCGACTCCATCGCCTGGCGCACCCCCGGCTTGACCTCATTGACGAACACCCGCATCACGAAGAACGCGGCCACGCCGACGATCAGGAAGAACCCCAGGAACAGCTTCAGCCCCAGCCGCACCTCAGGCCTCCAGCGCGTAGCCGAGCCCGCGGTGGGTGCGGATCGGGTCGCGCGCGGCGCCAGCCGCGCGCAGCTTGGCGCGCAGGGTCTTGATATGGGTGTCGACGGTCCGGTCGGCGCTGTCGGCGCTGCTGTCCCAGCCGCGGTCCATCAGTTGCGCGCGGCTGAGGATGGCGCCGGGCCGCTGCAGCAACGCCGCCAGCAGCGCGTACTCGTAGCGGGTCAGGTCCAGCGGTGCGCCGCGCCAGCGGATGCGGCGGCCGTCGCGGTCGATGGCGAAATCGCCATGCTGCTGCCAGCCGGCCTCGGCATCGCCGACGACCGCCGCCGGGCGCCGCAGCCTTGCGCGCACCCGCGCGACCAGTTCGCGCGGCGAGAACGGCTTGGCCACGTAGTCGTCGGCGCCCAGCTCCAGGCCGAGCACGCGGTCGATCTCGTCGTTGCGTGCGGTCAGGAACAGCACCGGCACCTGGCTGAAACCGCGCAGCGTGCGGCAGACCTCGAACCCGCTCAGGTCCGGCAGGCCCACGTCCAGCACCACCACGTCGATGCCGCCCTCGCGCAACTGCGCCAGGGCCTCGCGCCCGAGCTGGCAGTGGCGCACTTGGTAGCCCTCGCTGCGCAACGCGTACAGCACGGTGTCGGCGATGGCGGGTTCGTCCTCGACCACGAGGACACAGGCGGCGGCGGGCGTGGACATGCCGCGCAGCATAGCCGCAGCGCCCCCCGCTGCGCAGCGGGGCCCGGCGCGTGCGGCGGGCCGCGACGGCTCAGCGCAGGAAGCGCACTTCGTCCACGTCGACTTCGAGCGAACGCAGGTCCTTGTCGAGTTCGCCCAGCAGCTCGACCTGGACCTTGTCGTCGAACGGGCGCCCGGCAGGCAGGCGATGCGCGTCGATCTCGACCTTGATGCTGCCGGTGGCGTCGCGGAAGGTATAGCGGTCGCCGCCGTCGTGCGAGACGATGCGCCCGCGCAGCACGACCTGCTGGTCGTCCTTGCCCTGATCGAGCAACTGCTTGACCGTGGTCAGCTGCACGCTGCTGGGGCCGGTGTACTGGGCCATGGCCTGGCCGGCGGGCAGCGCGACAAGGACGGCGAGGACGGCAAGGACGCGTGCAGGCAGGATGGGCTTGCGCATGGGGGACTCCACTGAAAGATCATGGCCAATCGCCACGGAGGCCATGGGACCACGCGAAGCTGAAGCGAATCTGATGCCGGCCGCTGCCGACGCAGGTCAGGCCGCCCTGCCCTGCGGCAAGGTCGCTGCCACCGTCATGCCGGCGCCCTCGCCCGATGCGAACCGCAGGGTCCCGCCATGCAGGGCGACGATGCGTTCGACCAGCGACAGGCCCAGTCCGCTGCCCTGCGTGGCGGTACCCAGGACCCGGAAGAAGCGCTGGGTGATGCGCGCCAGATCGGCCGGGGCGACGCCGGGCCCGTCGTCGCGCACGACCAGGCGCACGGCCGTGACCGTGCCGGCGGCATCGCGCAGCGCGCCGGCGTCGATGTGCACCTGCCCACCCTGGCGGCCGTAGCGCACCGCGTTGTCGAGCAGATTGCGCAGCGCGCTGCGCAACAGTTCGCCATGCGCCCACACGCTGTCGACGGCCAGCGCCACCTCCAGGCGCATGCCCTTGGCCGCGGCCGCCGGCGCCAGTTCGGCCAGCAGGGTCTCGAGCAACGGCGCCAATGCCACCGTCTCGCATGCCAGGCTGCCGGCTTGGCGCGGTTCCAGTCGCGCCAGCATCAGCAGGTTCTCCACCAGCGCGGTAGCCCGGTCCACGTCGGCGCGCAGCATCGCCAGGGGCTGCGCTTGCGCCGGGTCCGGCGCGTCGCCGAGGGTGCGCTGGATCAACTGGATCTTCATGCGCAGTGCCGACAACGGCGTACGCAGCTCGTGCGCGGCGTCGGCGGTGAAGCGACGCTCGGACTGCAACGCCTCGCCGAGCCGCGCCAGCACGCCGTTGAGCGCGTCCACGATCGGACGCACCTCGTCGGGCTGCCCGTGCGCCGACACCGTCCCCAGCGCCTGCGGCGACTGCCGGCCGATCTCCCGCATCAGCCGGTCCAGCGGCTGCAGCTGCCGGCGGATGACCCACCCGTTGAGCGCGGCCAGCAACGCCAGCAAGGCCAGCGCCGGCCAGACCAGGTTCTCGGCCATGTCCTCCAGCAACTCGCTGCGCTCCTCCAGCGGCTGCGCGACCTGCACGTACACGTCCTGCCGGGGCGCATGCAGCACGTATACGCGCCACAGCCGCTGCACGTGCAGCACGGTGCGCGTGGCGTCCTCGCCGTGCACCTGGTGCGGCGCCACGAACGGCCGCGACGGCACCTCCTGCGAACGTCGCAGGACCGTGCCGTGGCGATCGACGATCTGGTAGTACAGCCGCCCCCCGCCGATCGGCGACGCCGCAGCGTCGTCGTCCTGCGCAGCCCCCTGCAGCAGTCCGGGGCCGAACGCGGCGAGCAGGCGCGCGCTTTCCTCCAGGGCATCGTCGAACACGTCGCTGGTCTCGTTCCAGGCCACGCCGACGATGATCGCCAGGCTGACCAGCCAGCACGCGACGCTGGAACCCAGCGTGGTGGCGATCAAGCGCCGGCGCAGCGAGTAGCGCCGATCAGCGGCGGCGGCGGCGTTGGCGCGGCCCCGGCCGCGCCACCAACGGATCACGCCGATCCTCCCAGGCAATAGCCCTGGCGCCGGACAGTGGCGATCAGCGTGCTGCCGAGCTTCTTGCGCAAGTGCGAGATATGCACCTCGATCGCGTTGCTTTCCACCTCCTCGCCCCAGCCGTACAGCGCATCCTCAAGCTCGCCGCGCGCGACGATGTGGCCCTTGCGCGCCAGCAGCGCATGCAGGAGCGCATACTCGCGCGCGGTCAGCGCCACCACCTCGCCATCGCGGGTGACACGCTTGGCCACCGGATCCAGCGTCACCGCGCCGTGGCGCAGCAGCACGCACGGATCACCGCCGCTGCCGCGGCGCAACGCCGCGCGCACCCGCGCCGACAGCTCCTCCAGGTCGAACGGCTTGACCAGGTAATCGTCGGCCCCCAGGTCCAAGCCCTGCACGCGATCCTCCAGCGCATCGCGCGCGGTGATCAGCAGCACCGGCGTCCTCACCCGCGCGGCACGCAGCGCGCGCAGCACGGCATCGCCCTCGACCCCGGGCAGGCCGCGATCCAGCAGCACGCACTGGTAGGGCTGCGCCCGCAGCGCGGCGCGCGCCTCGTCGCCGCGGGTCAGCCAGTCCACGGTGTAGCCATCGAGCTTCAGCCATGCACGCAGGGTGTCGCCGAGCGAGAGATCGTCTTCTACCAGGAGGATGCGCATGGGGTCACCATAGCGAAAGAGGCGTGGAGTGGCCGACGACGCGACCTTGCGTGCCGTCGCCGGGCGGGGATGAAGGGCGTGCAGGAACCGCGCCGTACCAGGCCGGCATCGGCAGTCCGCACCCGCCAGGGCGGCGCCATGCGGCAGGGTGATCGACGGTTCTTAAGCGAATCTGACGTCGGCGACCGGACCCGCCCGTCGCGGCCACGTGCCTGGCGCAAGTGGACCCGGCGCGTCAGGCGCCGCGGCCGCCGCGCGTGCCCGCCGCGTCCGGCGGCGTCGCCAGCTCCACCCGATTGCGGCCGCCGTGCTTGGCCCGGTACAGCGCGGCATCGGCGCGCGCCAGCAGTGCCTGGCTGCTCTCGCCGGCGCCGGCCTCGGCGAGGCCGATGCTGACGGTCAGGCGCAGGCCCGGCACGATCGCATCGAACGACTGCCGTTCCAGCACCTCGCGCAGCAGCCCGGCCAGCTCCTGCGCCTCGGCGCGGGCCACGCCCGGCAGCAAGGCCAGGAACTCCTCGCCGCCGGTGCGGCCGAAGCTGTCGCTCCTGCGCAGGCTCTGGCGCAGGGTCGTGGCGACCAGCCGCAGCACCTGGTCGCCCGCCGCATGGCCGTGCTCGTCGTTGATGCGCTTGAAGTGGTCCACGTCCAGCGCCAGCACCGACAGCGGCATGCGGCCGCCGCGCGGCAGCGCCGCCAGCGCGGCGTCCAGTTCGCCCAGGACCTGGCGCCGCGACGCCACGCCGGTGAGGCTGTCGATGCGCGCTTCGCGGCGGGCGCCACGCAGGCGCCCGAGGGTCAGGAACAGCACGCCGCCGAGCACCGCCAGCAACAGCAGCAACACCCCCAGCAGCGCGCGGCGCAGGGTCGCCTCGCGCTCCATCGCGCGCAGCTGGTTGCGCTGGGTTTCGGCCTTCTGCGCCAGTTGCAGTGCCGCCAGGTCGCGCTCGCGGCTTTCCGACTCGGCGATCAGGAACTGCGATTGCTCGCGCTGCATGCGCGTATCCAGTTCCTGCTGCACGCGCATCTGCGCCTCGCGCGCATCCAGCGCCTGCCGCCATGCACCGAGCGCGCGCAGCGCGGTGGCCTTCAGGTCCAGCACGTCGCTGAGGCTGCGCAGGTCGCCGTTGGCGCGGTAGCCCTGCTCGGCCTGCGCGGCCAGCGCCAGGGCGGTTCGCGCGTCGCCGCTGCGCGCGGCGATCAGCGCATCCACGTAGTCGCGCCGCGCGCGCATCAGCCGCGTGGCGCCCATCGCGACCAGTTGCGCCTCGGCCTGCTGCCGCTGCGCTCGCGCCTGCGGCAGCTGGCCCAGCAAGGCGTTGACCCGGGCCGCACGCAGCAGCAACGACGCCTGCGAGCCCTCCTGCGGATGCCGGCCATGCAGCTCCGCCGCGCGCAGGTAGGCGGCCAGCGCCGCCGGCAGGTCGCCGCGCTGCTCGGCGATGGCGCCTTCGCGCTCCACCGCCAGCGCCTGCATGTAGCCGCCATCGCCGTGCCTGGCCCGCTGCAGGACCTCGGCGACGACCTCGTGCGACAGGTCCGGCAGGCCCATGTCCAGGTAGGCGTCGGCGACGCCGATCAGGGTCAGCAGCGCTACCCAGCCGCCATCGCGCTGCGCGTCGAGCCGGCGCAGTTCCTGCAACGTGCGCAGCGACTGCGCGTAATGGCCGGCATCGCGCTCGGCGAAGGCGCGCATGCGCAAGGCCGCCGCGCGCAGGCGCGGGAACCGCTGCGCGCTGGTCAACGCCAGGATCGTGGTGGCGGGCCGCAGATAGGCCGGACGCTGCCCGTCGTTGTACAACGCGTAGGTCTCGCACAACAGGTACTCCAGGCGTACCTGCACATGCGCGCGCGCGACCGCGCCGCGCTCGCCGCGCCGCGCCTGCTCCACCGCCGCGGCCGGCCCCTGCGGAAAATGCTGGCAGTCGAAGGCGTCCAGGCGCGCGCGCCGCACCGGGTCGTCGGCGGGCAGCAATGCCTGCAGGCGCGCGTGCGCGACGCGGTAGGCCTGCTCGTCGGCGGCCATGTCCTTGCCGTGCGCACCGACGTCCTCGATCAGTGCATCGAACGCCGCGGCTTGCGCCGCGCGGGGAGTGGACGCCTCGGAACGGGAGGCGCCGAATGCGGCAAACGACAGCGCCAGCACACCGAACAACAGGGAAGAAGACATGGACATGCAAACCGTGGCACTCGCCGGCCGCCCCACGCGGCACTGGCACTGCGCACCCGAACGCTGCGACGACGCCTGCGCCCGGATGCACAGGCCCATCGTCCGCACCTCCCCACCATGCCCGGGAGGCACCGCGCGGCCGCCAGCGGCGGTCGCCGGGCTAGTGTACCGTGCCCGCGAACCGGCCCCGGGCCGGCATCGCCGCCAAGCATGGCCGGCTGGCGTGGCGCCCCGTACACTGCGCGGATGAATTACCGCCACGCCTTCCACGCCGGCAACCATGCCGACGTCCTCAAGCACATCGTGCTGTTGGCGCTGCTCGATGCGTTCAAGCGCAAGGACAGCCCGTTCTTCGTGCTCGACACCCACGCCGGGCGTGGCCGCTACCTGTTCGCCGCCAACGAGGCGCGCAAGACCGGCGAGGCCGCCGCCGGCGTGCTGCGACTGATGGGCCAGCCAACCCTGCCGGAGGTGGTGGAACGCTACCTGCGCGCGGTGCAGGCCGACAATCCGGTAGGCGCCCTGGTCGCGTATCCGGGCTCGCCGCTGCTGGTGGCGCAGGCCATGCGCGCGCAGGACCGGCTCGCCGCCTGCGAGCTGCAGGCCGAGGAAGCCGCGGAACTGAAGGCACTGTTCGCCCACGACCGCCGCGTGCAGGTGCACGCCGGCGATGGCTATGCGGCGATCAAGGCGTTCCTGCCGCCGAAATCCGGGGCCAACCGGATCGGCCGCGGGCTGGTGCTGATCGACCCGCCCTACGAGGCGCAGGACGCCGAATATCCGCTGATCGTGGCCGCGCTGCGCGAGACCCTGGGGCGCTGGCCGCAGGCGGTATGCGCGGTGTGGTACCCGATCAAGCAGCGCCGCAGCCTGCAGCCGTTCTTCCGCAAGGCCGCGGCCCTGCCGGTGGCGTCGGCACTGGTCGCCGAACTGCAGGTGCGTCCGGACGACTCGCCGCTGCGACTCAACGGCAGCGGCATGCTGCTGCTCAATCCGCCCTGGCAGTTCGAGCAGACGCTGGCGCAAGCGCTGCCGCCGCTGAAGGCACACCTGGGCGAAGGCGGCGCCAGCACGCGCCTGGAATGGCTCAAGCGCGAGGGGTGAGTTGCCGAGGCGCGCCCCCAGCAGCACACCGCCAGCAATACCGCCAGGCCGAGCCCGATCGCCGCGGACACGCGACGGCATGCGAAGTCGTCACCGTCGCCCATTTCCTTGGACGAAGCGCCACTGTCGCCAGACCGCCGCACCAGCACATGCGCAGGACGCTGCGTTCACGGGCGCGGGCGTCGGGTAATGCGAGAATCCAGGCTTCGTCCAGGATCATACGGCCATGGCTACCCGCAACCGCATGCCTCCGTGGCATGAAACCTTCACCCTGCCCAGTGGGCGCGAATTGCTGATCCGGCCGATCCGGCCGGAAGACAGCGCGCCGCTGCAGGGCGCGTTCGGCCTGCTCGGGCCGACCGAGATCCGCGAGCGCTTCCTGCATTCGATGCAGGAGCTGACCGAGGAAATGGCGCAACGCCTCACCCATCCCAATCCGAAGTCGGAGCTGATCCTGGTCGCGGCCGAACCGCTGCCGCCGGGCGAGGCCGTGGTCGGCGCGGTGGCGCGCGCGGCGATCACCCCGGGCACCCGCGAGGCGCAGTACGCGATCCTGGTCAGCAGCTTCGTCTCCGGCCAGGGCCTGGGCCGGCAACTGATGCGCAAGCTGGTCAAGTGGGCGCGCCGCAAGTACCTGGACCGGCTCTACGGCGACGTGCTCGAACGCAACGTGCCGATGCTGCAGCTGGCCGAGTCGCTGGGCTTCCAGCGCATGCCGCACCCGGACAATCCGGACCTGGTGCGGGTGGTGCTGGAACTGGGCAACTGAAAACTCGGGGCCCGGGACCCGGGAAAGCCAGAGCTCCGTCGGCGCCCCTGGCTCCTGCGCTTCCGGGTCCCCGGTCCCGACCTTGCTAAACTAGTTGGTCCATGCCGCCCCATTCCTTCCCCGTTCCGCCGCTGCCCAAGTCCGGCCAGCTCCGCGCGCACTGGCGCGCTCCCGCGTCCTCCACCGCATTGGCCTGGCACATCGCCTGCGCCGCGTCCGCGCATCGCGGACCGTTGCTGGTGGTGGCCCGCGACAACCAGAGCGCGCATCAGCTCGAAGCCGACCTGCATAGCCTGCTCGGCGACGATCCCAGCCTGCCGGTGGTGCCGTTCCCGGATTGGGAAACCCTGCCCTACGACCAGTTCAGTCCGCACCCGGACATCGTCAGCCAGCGCCTGGCCGCGCTGCACCGGCTGCCGACGCTGACCCAGGGCATCGTGGTGGTGCCGGTGCAGACGCTGATGCAGCGGTTGGCGCCATTGCGCTACATCGTCGGCGGCAGCTTCGACCTGCACGTGGGCCAGCGCCTGGACCTGGATGCGGAGAAGCGCCGGCTGGAAAGCGCCGGCTACCGCAACGTGCCGCAGGTGATGGACCCGGGCGATTTCGCCGTGCGCGGCGGCCTGCTCGACGTGTACCCGATGGGCACCGACGCGCCGCTGCGGATCGAGCTGCTGGACGAGGACATCGACTCGATCCGCGCCTTCGACCCCGAATCGCAACGCTCGCTGGACCATGTGCAGGCGGTGCACATGCTGCCCGGGCGCGAAGTGCCGATGGACGACGTCAGCGTGGAGCGGGTCTTGACCGCGCTGCGCGAGCGCTTCGACGTGGACACCCGGCGCAGTGCGCTGTACCAGGATCTGAAGGCCGGTCTGGCGCCGTCGGGCATCGAGTACTACCTGCCGCTGTTCTTCCAGGACGCGCGCGGCAGCAGCGGTGCGCGCGACACCACCGCAACCCTGTTCGACTACCTGGGCGAGCGCGTGCTGCCGCTGATCGCACCGGGCGTGGGCGCCGCCGCCGACGCGTTCTGGACGCAGACCCAGGCCCGCTACGAGCAACGCCGCCACGACGTGGAGCGTCCGCTGCTGGCGCCGGAAGAGCTGTACCAGGCGCCGGACGCGCTGCGCGAGCGCCTCAACGGCCTGCCGCGCATCGACGTGTGGGCCGCCGACCACCCGCGCATCGACGAGGCGCAGGCGCTGGGCGACCAACCGCTGCCGCCGTTGCCGGTGGCGGCCAAGGACGCCGCGCCGGCCGCGGCGCTGAAGAGTTTCCTCGACCACTACCCGGGCCGGGTGCTGATCGCGGCCGACTCGCCCGGCCGCCGCGAGGCGCTGCTGGAGGTGTTGGCCGCCGCGGAGTTGAAGCCGGAGGTGCTGCCGAATTTCGCGGCCTTCCTCCCTTCTCCCAGCGGGAGACGCTGGCGCGAAGCGCCGGAAGAGGGGGCGGCGCTTACGCGGGCTGGAGTGAAGAAGGCGGGTGCTTCGGCAAGTTCCACGGCTGCGCAGACGAACTCCACTAGCGGTCGGACCCTCACCCCAACCCCTCTCCCGGGGGGAGAGGGGCTTATCGCTGCGCGGTTCGCCATTGCGGTGGCGCCGCTGGACGACGGTTTCGCGCTGGAGGAGCCGCGCATCGCGGTGCTGACCGAGCGCCAGCTGTTCCCCGAGCGCGCCAGCCAGCCGCGGCGCAGCCGCCGCGTCGGGCGCGAACCGGAAGCGATCATCCGCGACCTGGGCGAACTGTCCGAGGGCGCGCCGATCGTGCACGAGGACCACGGCGTCGGCCGCTACCGCGGGCTGATCGTGCTCGATGCCGGCGGCATGCCCGGCGAGTTCCTGGAAATCGAATACGCCAAGGGCGACCGCCTGTACGTGCCGGTCGCGCAGTTGCACCTGATCAGCCGCTACTCCGGCGCCTCGGCCGAGACCGCGCCGCTGCATTCGCTGGGCGGCGAGCAGTGGACCAAGGCCAAGCGCAAGGCCGCCGAGAAGGTGCGCGACGTGGCCGCGGAACTGCTGGAAATCCAGGCGCGCCGCCAGGCCCGCGCCGGGCTCGCGCTGCAGGTGGACCGCGCGATGTACGAGCCGTTCGCCGCCGGCTTCCCGTTCGAGGAAACCCCCGACCAGTTGGCGGCGATCGACGCCACCCTGCGCGATCTGGCCAGCAGCCAGCCGATGGACCGCGTGGTCTGCGGCGACGTCGGCTTCGGCAAGACCGAGGTGGCGGTGCGCGCGGCCTTCGCCGCGGCCAGCGCCGGCAAGCAGGTGGCGGTGCTGGTGCCGACCACGCTGCTGGCCGAACAGCATTACCGCAACTTCCGCGACCGCTTCGCCGACTACCCGCTCAAGGTCGAGGTGCTGTCGCGCTTCAAGAGCAGCAAGGAGATCAAGGCCGAGCTGGAGAAGGTCGCCGCCGGCAGCATCGACGTGATCGTCGGCACCCACCGCCTGCTGCAGCCGGACGTGAAGTTCAAGGACCTGGGCCTGGTCATCGTCGACGAGGAGCAGCGCTTCGGCGTGCGCCAGAAGGAAGCGCTGAAGGCGCTGCGCGCCAACGTGCACCTGCTGACGCTGACCGCCACGCCGATCCCGCGCACCTTGAACATGGCCATGGCCGGCCTGCGCGACCTGTCGATCATCGCCACCCCGCCGCCGAACCGGCTGGCGGTGCAGACCTTCGTCACCCAGTGGGACAACGCGCTGCTGCGCGAAGCCTTCCAGCGCGAGCTGGCGCGCGGCGGCCAGCTGTATTTCCTGCACAACGACGTGGAGAGCATCGGCCGCATGCAGCGCGAGCTGAGCGAGCTGGTGCCGGAGGCGCGCATCGGCATCGCCCACGGACAGATGCCCGAGCGCGAGCTGGAAAAGGTGATGCTGGATTTCCAGAAGCAGCGCTTCAACGTGCTGCTGTCGACCACGATCATCGAATCGGGCATCGACATCCCCAACGCCAACACCATCGTCATCAACCGCGCCGACCGCTTCGGCCTGGCGCAGCTGCACCAGCTGCGCGGCCGCGTCGGCCGCTCGCACCACCGCGCCTACGCCTACCTGCTGGTGCCGGACCGGCGCAGCATCACCCCGGACGCGCAGAAGCGCCTGGACGCGATTGCCTCGATGGACGAACTGGGCGCCGGCTTCACCCTGGCCACCCACGACCTGGAGATCCGCGGCGCCGGCGAACTGCTCGGCGAGGACCAGAGCGGACAGATGGCCGAAGTCGGCTTCAGCCTGTACACCGAACTGCTGGAACGCGCGGTACGCAGCATCCGCCAGGGCAAGCTGCCGGACCTGGACGCCGGCGAGGAAGCGCGCGGTGCCGAGGTGGAACTGCACGTGCCGGCGCTGATCCCCGACGACTACCTGCCCGACGTGCATACCCGCCTGACCCTGTACAAGCGCATCTCCAGCGCCCGCGACAGCGACGGCCTGCGCGAACTGCAGGTGGAGATGATCGACCGCTTCGGCCTGCTGCCGGATCCGGTGAAGCACCTGTTCGCGATCGCCGAACTGAAGCTGCAGGCCAACGCGCTGGGCATCCGCAAGCTGGAACTGGGCGAGCATGGCGGGCGCCTGGTGTTCGAGGCCAAGCCCAACGTGGACCCGATGACCATCATCCAGATGATCCAGAAGCAGCCCAGGCTGTACACGATGGACGGCCCGGACAAGCTGAAGCTCAAGCTGCCGCTGCCGGAGGCGGCCGATCGCTTCAATGCCGCGCGCGGCCTGCTCGCGGCGCTGTCGCCGCGCTGAGGCTGCGCGAACAGGAGCACCGGCGCGCCGATGTCGCGCCGGTCGGCCCGTGCCTCATGATTTCATGGATGTACCCGCGTTTTATTGATCGCGCTCCTGCGCAAGCGCAGCGCCTGCCGTAATCCCGTGTATTGATCGATCGAAACCAAAACGATTTAGGTGTGTGAAGTTACAAAGTCACACCTGGAAAACGCGTCGGCAGCGCGGCGTTTTTAATTCATAAAAATACTATCGCACTCGCAACATCGCGCCGGAAAACCGCCGCGGGGCGCAAAACACGCTGCCCTATGACATCGATTGCAGCGATCGGAAAAAAAAGTGTCTTGGACGCTAATTATTCCGCCGCACACGCCGATACCTAGCCCACGGAGAACGTTGCGACGCCTCGATGATTTTTATTCTCATCGAGCACACACGCCCTGCCGCCCCGCCTAAGGAGTACACGCATGGGTTCCACATCAGACGATTCGCCGCTGCAGGTGCACCTGGACGGCGAAATGACCATCCGCCGCGCCAGCGAACTCAAGCCCTTGCTGCTGCCGGCGCTGGAGCATCCGGGCGGGGTGTGCCTGCAGCTGCGCGAGGTGACCGAGATCGACGCCACCGGTGTGCAGCTGCTGCTCGCCACGCAAGTGGCCTTGCGCGCACTGGGACGGCCATTCCATCTGCAGAACTGCAGCGCACCGGTCGCCGAGGCGCTCGCCGTGCTTGGCCTGTACGACACGCTGGCGCCCGCCGGCGGCAGCGTCCACTGACTTCTCCACCGACTCGACCCATGGCCATGAACCTCGACCATCTGCTGAAGACCTTCATCGCCGAGAGCCGCGATCTGCTCGAGGACATGGAACGCAACCTGCTGGAAGCCGAGCGCGGCGAAGCCGGCCCGGACGCGGTCAACGCGATCTTCCGCGCCGCCCACACCATCAAGGGCTCCGGCGGCCTGTTCGACCTGGCGCAACTGGTCGGCTTCACCCATGTGGTGGAGAGCGTGCTGGACCTGGTGCGCGAACATGCGGTCGCGCTGGATTCGGAACTGATCCAGCTGATGCTGGCCTGCTGCGACCACATCCGCGCGCTGGTGGAAGCGGCGGCCGGCGCCGAGGCCGACGAGGCCGCCCTGGCCGCCGACGGCGCGCCGCTGCTGGATCGCCTGCAGACCTATCTGCAACCGACTGCGGCGCCCGTCGCCGTGGCGGCCGCCGTCGCGGCGGCGCCGGCGCAGACCGGCTACTGGCGGATCGCGCTGCGGCCGTTCGCCGACGCGCTGCGCTTCGGCAATTCGCCGCTGCATCTGATCCGCTGCCTGGGCAGGCTCGGCACGCTGGAGGCGGTGCGGACGCATCACCACGACGTGCCGGCACTGCCGGACCTGGATCCGGAAGCCTGCTACCTGGGCTTCGAGATCCTGCTGCGCTCGGACGCCTCGCAGGCCGCGATCGAGGACATCTTCGAGTTCGTGCGCGACGACTGCGACCTGCAGGTGCTGGCGGTGGACCCGGACGGCGACGCCGCCAACCTGGCGCTGCCGCTGCTGGTGGCCGAGGCCGGCAGCCAGGCCAGCGCCGACGACTTCGCCGGGTTCGAGACCGCGGCGGCGCCGGCAGCCACGCCCGCGGCGGCGGCACCGGCCGCCAGCAGCGTTGCCGCCGGCAACGCCAAGGCAGCGGGCGCCCGCGGCGAAGGCGGCTCGATCCGCGTGGACGCCGACAAGCTCGACCGCATGATCGACCTGGTCGGCGAACTGATCATCGCCGTCGCCAGCACCGGCGCCAACGCGCAGCGCACCGGCGACGCGCAGTTGCTGGAGTCCACCTCGATCCTCGCCGGGCTGGTCGAGGAAGTGCGCGAAAGCGCGCTGCAGCTGCGCATGGTCAAGATCGGCGGCACCTTCAACCGCTTCCACCGCGTGGTCCACGACGTCGCCCGCGAGCTGGGCAAGGACATCGCGCTGGTGGTCAACGGCGAGGACACCGAGCTGGACAAGTCGGTGGTGGAGAAGATCGCCGATCCACTGACCCACCTGGTCCGCAACGCCATGGACCACGGCATCGAACCGGCCGAGGTGCGCCAGGCGCGCGGCAAGCCGGTACGCGGCACGGTACGGCTCAACGCCTTCCACGATTCCGGCAGCATCGTCATCCAGATCAGCGACGACGGCGGCGGCCTCAACCGCGACAAGATCCTGGCCAAGGCACTGGAGCGCGGGCTGATCGAGCCCGGCCGCCAGCTCTCCGACCGCGAGGTATTCGCGCTGATCTTCGAGCCGGGCTTCTCCACCGCCGAGAAGGTCACCAACCTGTCCGGCCGCGGCGTCGGCATGGACGTGGTCAAGCGCAACATCACCGCGCTGAGCGGCAGCGTCGACATCAGCAGCCAGCAGGACGTGGGCACCACCATCTCGGTGCGCTTGCCGCTGACCCTGGCGATCATCAACGGCTTCCAGGTCGGCGTCGGCAAATCGGTGTTCGTGGTGCCGCTGGACGCGGTCGAGGAATGCGTGGAGTTCGAGGCCACCTACCAGAGCGACTACATCGACCTGCGCGGCGGCATCCTGCCCTACGTGCGCCTGCGTTCGCTGTTCGCCATCGCCGGCGAACGCCCGGCGCGCGAGAGCATCGTGGTGATCCGCCAGGGTGCGCAGCGCTTCGGCCTGGTGGTGGACACCCTGCTGGGCGAATGGCAGACGGTGATCAAGCCATTGTCCAAGGTGTTCGCCGGGGTCAAGGGCATCAGCGGCTCGAGCATTCTCGGCAGCGGCGGCGTCGCCCTGATTCTGGACGTGCCCTCGCTGCTGCAACAGGTCGAGCCGGCGCACGAGGCGCTCGCGGCCTGATCCGGCGGCGGCCGCGTCCGGCAACGCGGCCACGCCTGTGCATTTCCCTCGGGGTCGCACCACGCCCTCGAGGGCGTAACTCGCATTGACGCGGCGTTCCGCTCCGGGGCGCCGCCCGCCATCGTTGGTGTGTGTCCTGTCGCTCTCCATCGTTCCATCCACTCCGACCGTCCGGGAACTGCCTCCATGTCCACCAAGTTCAGCATCGCTTCCAAACTCTGGACCGCCAGCGCGATCGCCGTTGCGTTGCCGCTGACGGCCGCCCTCGCCGCCTACACGCTCTCGCTGCCGGCGGCCACGACGCTGACCCTGAGCGCCGCGGCCAGCGCAGTGGCCGCGCTCGTGCTCGGATGGACCGTGAGCAGCGCGGCACGCTCGGTCCGCGTCACCGCCGCAACCCTCTACGATTTCTCGCGCGGCAAGTTCGACGCGGTGCTGCCGCAGGTCGGCAGCGAACAGGCCTGCGAGCTGGTGGTGGGGTTGCGCGAGGTGCAGGGCAACGTGCGCCGCGCCAACGAGGGCATCAAGCAGATGGTCCTCGCCCATGAGGCCGGCGACATCGACGCGGCGATCGACCCCAGCACGCTGCATGGCGAGTTCCGCGACATCGCCGATGGCGTCAACCGCGCGGTGGCCGGCCATGTCGCGGTGAAGAAGAAGGCCATGGCCTGCGTCGCCGAGTTCGGCCGCGGCAACTTCCGCGCGCCGCTGGAGACCTTCCCCGGCAAGAAGGCCTTCATCAACGAGACCATCGAACAGGTGCGCCGCAACCTGCTGGAACTGATCGCGCAGATCAACCACATGTCCGCCGAGCACGATGCCGGCGACATCGACGTGGTCATCGACAGCCATCGCTTCGACGGCGACTTCCGCACCCTGGCCGAGGGGATCAACCGCATGGTCAACGGCCACATCGCGGTGAAGAAGAAGGCCATCGCCTGCGTCGCCGAGTTCGGCCGCGGCAACTTCAAGGCGCCGCTGGAGACGTTCCCGGGCAAGAAGGCGTTCATCAACGACACCGTCGAACAGGTGCGCCGCAACCTGCTGGGCCTGATCGCGCAGATGAACCACATGTCCGCCGAACACGACGCCGGCGATATCGACGTGGTCATCGACAGCAGCCTGTTCGAGGGCGACTTCCGCAGCATGGCCGAGGGCATCAACAGCATGGTGGTCGGCCACATCGCGGTGAAGAAGAAGGCGATGGCCTGCATCGCCGAGTTCGGCCGCGGCAACTTCGACGCGCCGCTGGAGACGTTCCCGGGCAAGAAGGTGTTCATCAACGACACCATCGAACAGGTGCGCGCCAACCTGCGGGCGCTGATCCGCGACACCAGCCTGCTGGTCGCGGCGGCGAGCGCCGGGCGCCTGGAAGTGCGCGCCGACGCCGGCCTGCACCAGGGCGATTTCCGCCGCATCGTCGATGGCATCAACCAGACCCTGGACGCGGTGATCGGCCCGCTGGACGAAGCGCGCGTGGTGCTCAAGGCGATCGAGGACGGCGATCTGACCCGGCAGGCCAACGTGCAGTGCGAAGGCCAGCTGAAGGAGCTGTGCGACAGCCTCAATGCCACCGTGACGCGCCTGGCGCAGGTGGTGGGCGAGGTCAACATCAACGCCGAAGCGCTGGCCAGCGCCTCGGAGGAAGTCAGCGCCACCGCGCAGTCGCTGAGCCAGGCGGCCAGCGAGCAGGCCGCCGGCGTCGAGGAAACCAGCGCCTCGCTGGAGCAGATGACCGCCTCGATCTCGCAGAACACCGAAAACGCCAAGATCACCGACGGCATGGCCACCAAGGCCGCGCGCGAAGCCGCCGAGGGCGGCGATGCGGTGCGCTCCACGGTCGCGGCGATGAAGCAGATCGCGCAGAAGATCGGCATCATCGACGACATCGCCTACCAGACCAACCTGCTGGCGCTGAACGCGGCCATCGAAGCCGCGCGCGCCGGCGAGCACGGCAAGGGCTTCGCGGTGGTCGCCGCGGAAGTGCGCAAGCTGGCCGAACGCAGCCAGGTCGCGGCGCAGGAGATCGGCGAAGTCGCCGAATCCAGCGTCGGCCTGGCGGAAAACGCCGGCAAGCTGCTCGACCAGATGGTGCCGTCGATCCGCCGCACCTCCGACCTGGTGCAGGAGATCACCGCCGCCTCCGAGGAACAGACCTCCGGCGTCGGCCAGATCAACGCCGCGGTCGGCCAGCTCAACCAGACCACCCAGCAGGCCGCGGCCAACTCCGAGGAACTGGCCGCTACCGCCGAGGAGATGAGCGGGCAAGCCGAGCAGTTGCAACAACTGATGAGTTTCTTCCACACCAACCAGGCGGTCGCGCCGCGACGTCCGGTCGAAACACCGCGCGTCGCCCCGATCAGGAGGTCGCCGCCGCGCTCGCGCAGCTTCGGCCACAGCGACGGCGCGCTCGCGCTGGCGCCGCCAAACGAACTGCATTTCGACAGTTTCTGATACCCGCAGTCACCACACACGCATCCACAGGGGGAATGCACAATGTTCAAGAACATGAAAATCGGAACACGCATCGGCATCGGCTTCGGCCTGGTGCTGCTGCTGATGCTGGCAAGCGGCATCTTCGCCACGTTGCAGATGGCCAGGATCAACGGCTCGTCCACGGAGATGGCCGGCAACTGGATGCCCAGCATCCGCAACATCGAGGAAATGAGCGCCAACTTCAACAAGCTGCGCCTGCTGGAAGTGCAGCGGGTCATCGCCACCGACCCGGCGGAGATGCAGGACTACGACACCCGCATGACGAAGACCCTCGAGGCCTTCGAGAACAACCGCAAGACCTACGTGCCGCTGATCTCCTCGCCGGAAGAGCACGCCCTGTACGAGGATTTCGCCAAGAAGTTCGACCGCTACAACGAACTGCACAAGCAGCTGCTGACGCTCAACGCGCAGGCGAAGACGCAGGAAGCGCTGGCCGTGCTGAACGGCGAGCAGCGGCAACTGTTCCGCGGCACCGCCGATGCGATCGACAAGCTGGTGGATCTGAACGTCAAGGGCGGGATGGACGCCAGCGATCGCGGCGACGATCTGTATGCCTCCGCGCGCGCGCTGATCATCACCACCATCGTCGCCTCGTTGCTGCTCGGCGTCGTCGTGGCGTTCTTCATCGTGCGCATCCTCACCCGTCTGCTGGGCGGCGAGCCGGCGTACGTGGCGGAGATCGCCAACAAGGTCGCCCAGGGCGACCTGAACCTGGTCGTGGCGGTGCGCGCCAACGACAGCGGCAGCGCGCTGTCTGCGATGCGCAGCATGGTCGAGCGGCTGAAGCTGGTCATCGACGGCCAGCGCCGCGTGGTCGCGGCCGCCAACCGCGGTGATTTTTCCGAGCGCGTCGCGCTCGATGGACTGGCCGGGTTCCAGCGCGAGATGGGCCAGGGCCTGAACGAGCTGGCCACCACCACCGGCGGCAGCATCCAGGACGTGGTGCGGGTGATGGGCGGCCTGGCCGAAGGCGACCTGACCCAGAGCATCGACAAGCACTACGACGGCGCCTACGCGGAGATGAAGAACTACGTCAACGACACCATCGCGCGCCTGTCGCAGGTGGTCGCCGAGGTCAACGGCAGTGCCGAAGCGCTGGCCAGCGCCTCGGAGGAAGTCAGCGCCACCGCGCAATCGCTGAGCCAGGCGGCCAGCGAGCAGGCCGCCGGCGTCGAGGAAACCAGCGCCTCGCTGGAGCAGATGACCGCCTCGATCTCGCAGAACACCGAAAACGCCAAGATCACCGACGGCATGGCCAGCAAGGCCTCCAACCAGGCGCTGGATGGCGGCGAGTCGGTGCGCGCGACGGTGCAGGCGATGAAGCAGATCGCGCAGAAGATCGGCATCATCGACGACATCGCCTACCAGACCAACCTGCTGGCGTTGAACGCGGCCATCGAAGCCGCGCGCGCCGGCGAGCACGGCAAGGGCTTCGCGGTGGTTGCCGCGGAAGTGCGCAAGCTGGCCGAACGCAGCCAGGTCGCGGCGCAGGAAATCGGCGACGTGGCCAGCTCCAGCGTGGAGCTGGCGGAGAATGCCGGCAAGCTGCTGGACGAAATGGTGCCGTCGATCAAGCGCACCTCCGACCTGGTGCAGGAGATCACCGCCGCCTCCGAGGAACAGACCTCCGGCGTCGGCCAGATCAACGCCGCGGTCGGCCAGCTCAACCAGACCACCCAGCAGGCCGCGTCCAACTCCGAGGAACTGGCCGCCACCGCCGAGGAAATGAGCGCGCAGGCCGAGCAGCTGCAGCAGCTGATGAGCTTCTTCAAGCTGCAGGCCGCCCCGATCGCCAAGGGCGCCGCACGGCGTCCTGGTGTCCGCGGTCGCGTCGGCCAGCCCTCCAAGCCGATCGCGCGGGTGGCCAACGGCCAGCTGGTCCTGGCCGACACGTTGGACGAAGCCCATTTCGAAACCTTCTGAGGCCCGGCCATGAACGCTCCCGCTTCCCTCTCACCCTCCGACGCCGGCGAGCTGGCGACGGACCAGTTCCTGACCTTCCTGCTCGGCAAGGAAATGTTCGGCGTGGGCATCCTCGGCATCAAGGAGATCATCGAGTACCGCACGCCGACCGACGTGCCGATGATGCCCCCCGCGCTGCGCGGGGTGATCAACCTGCGCGGCGCGGTGGTGCCGGTGGTCGACCTGCAGCAACGCTTCGGCCGCGCGCCCAGCGAGATCAGCAAGCGCACCTGCATCGTCATCATCGAAGTGGCCAACGGCGACGAGCGCCAGGTGCTCGGCCTGCTGGTGGACGCGGTCAGCGAGGTGCTGGAGATCGCCGGCAGCGACATCGCCCCGCCGCCGGCGTTCGGCGCCGGCATCCGCCGTGATTTCATTCACGGTATGGG
This sequence comes from Xanthomonas sp. NCPPB 901, assembly GCF_056725085.1. NCBI lineage: Bacteria > Pseudomonadati > Pseudomonadota > Gammaproteobacteria > Lysobacterales > Lysobacteraceae > Xanthomonas > Xanthomonas sp. NCPPB 901. The sequence continues at coordinate 3,116,974 of NZ_CM161511.1, forward strand.
CAAGGTCGGCGAACGCTTCGTGATCCTGCTCGATGCCGATGCGGTATTGTCGACCCAGGAGTTCGTCGCCATGGCCGGCATCGAAACGGGGGCCGAGGAAACCATGGCGGCGTGACCCACGCAGCGCAGCGCGCGCTGCGTCTTCGCCCCGCCAACCGCTGCCGCTGGACATGCGCATGCCTCCCTTCCACGACACCGCCATCCTGAGTGACTTCGGCACCATCCTGGTCGTGGACGACAGCCAGGTGCAGCGGGAACACGCGTTGTCGCTGTGCCTGCGGCTGGGGGCGACGGCGGTGGAAGAGGCCGGGGACGGGCATGCGGCGCTGGCGCGCTGCCTCCGCGCGCCGGCCCTGGGCCTGCTGATCCTGGACCTGGAGATGCCCGGCATGGACGGGGTGCAATTGCTCGACGCGCTGGCGCGCTGCAAGGTGCAGATGCCGATCGTGGTGGCCTCGCAACGCGGCGCGGCCTTGATCGAATCGACCCTGCAGGTCGGGCGTGCCAGCGGATTGAACATGCTGGCCGGGCTGGAGAAACCGTTGCGTGCGCAGGAACTGGGGGCGGCCCTGCAAGCCCGGCCGCACCCGCAGGCGCCGCATGCGCGCGAGGAATCCGCCGCGGCGGACAGCGCGATCGATGCGGCGCAACTGCGGCAGGCTTTGCAGCGCGGCGACATCGAGGTGGCCTACCAGCCCAAGGTCGACATGCGCAGCGGCAAGGTCGGCGGCGTGGAAGCGTTGGCGCGCTGGCGCCATCCCAGCGCCGGACCGATCGCGCCGGACCGCTTCATCGCCTTGGCCGAGCGCGAGGGATTGATCCATGCGCTCACCGCCAGCGTCGCCGACCAGGCGATGGCGCGGCTGGCGGCCTGGAAACAGGAAGGCTTCCCGTTGACCCTGGCGCTGAACCTGTCGCCGAGCCTGTTGCAGGATCCGAACCTGCTCGACGAATTGCTGGCGCAACTGCGCCGGCACGGCCTGGTCCCGTCCGACCTGGTGCTGGAGATCACCGAAAGCTCGCTGGTGTTCGGCAGCGCGCTGGGCATGCTGGCGCGGCTGCGGCTGCAGGGCTTCGGCCTGTCGCTGGACGACTACGGCACCGGCTTCTCCTCGCTGCAGCAACTCACCCGCATTCCCTTCACCGAACTGAAGATCGACCGCCTCTTCGTCCACGACGCGCACCGCAGCCGCAACCTGCGCACCGTCCTCGAGTCGGCCCTGGGCATGGCCCAGCGGCTGGGACTGCGCACCGTCGCCGAGGGCATCGAGACGGTGGAGGACTGGAATCTGCTGCAGGCGCTGGGTTGCGACTTCGGCCAGGGCTACCTGCTGGCGCGTCCGCTGGGCGGCGGCGCGCTGCACGCCTGGCTGCTGGAACACCACCGCCTGCTGCACGAACACGGCCCCGCCTCCGCCTCGGGCGTCACCCACTGACCGGCACGACCATGACCAGCACCGACACCATCACCGAGCAGGAATTCGGCCGGTTCCAGCGTTTCATCTTCGACGCGACCGGCATCACCATCTCCCCGGCCAAGAAGGCCATGCTGTGCGGACGCCTGGGCAAGCGCCTGAAGGCGCATTCGCTGCAGACCTATACCCAGTACCTCAAGCTGCTGGAAAGCCGCGAGGGCAGCGGCGAGGTGCAGACCGCGATCGACCTGCTGACCACCAACGAAACCTATTTCTTCCGCGAGCCCAAGCACTTCGAGCTGCTGCGCAGCGTCGCCGCCGCGCATACCGGCAGTGCGCCGTTCCGCTGCTGGAGCGCGGCCAGTTCCAGCGGCGAGGAGGCCTACAGCATGGCCATGGTGCTGGACGACACCCTGCAGGGCCGCCCCTACGAGGTGGTCGGCACCGACATCAGCACCCGCGTGCTGGCCAAGGCGCGCACCGGCCACTACCCGCTGCTGCGCATCGAACACATGCCGCAGGCCATGCTCAAGCGCTACTGCCTCAAGGGCCGCGGCGAGTACGAAGGCAGCATGCTGATCGACCGCCGCATCCGCGACCACGTGCGCTTCCTGCACGCCAACCTCAACGCGCCGCTGCCCAACCTGGGCCAGTTCGACGTGGTGTTCCTGCGCAACGTGATGATCTACTTCAACGGACAGACCAAGCGCGAAGTGGTGACGCGGGTGCTGGGCACGCTCAAGCGTGGCGGCATCTTCTGCATCGGCCACTCCGAGAGCCTCAACGAGGTCAACGGCGAGGTCGTCCAGATCGCGCCGTCGGTCTACCGCAAACCATGAACGCCGACGCGCCAGGAGAGAACCCCGCATGACCACGATCAAGGCCATGGTGATCGACGACTCGGCGGTGGTCCGCCAGGTGCTGGTCGCCGTGCTCAACGACGCGCCCGGCATCGAGGTCATCGCCGCCGCCGCCGACCCGCTGCTGGCGATGGACAAGATGCGCCAGCAGTGGCCGGACGTGATCGTGCTGGACGTGGAGATGCCGAAGATGGACGGCATCACCTTCCTGCGCAAGATCATGAGCGAGCGCCCCACTCCGGTAGTGATCTGCTCCACGCTCACCGAGAAGGGCGCGCGGGTGACCATGGACGCGCTGGCCGCCGGCGCGGTGGCGGTGGTGACCAAGCCCAAGCTGGGCCTGAAGCAGTTCCTCACCGAATCGGCCGAGGAGATGATCGCCACGGTGAAGAGCGCCGCGCGCGCCAACGTCAAGCGTCTGGCGTCGCGCCCGGCAGTGGCGCCGGCGGAGCCGGAGATCAAGCACACCGCCGACGTGATCTTGCCGGCGCAGGGTGGGCGCGCGCTGTCGCAGACCACCGAACGGGTGGTGGCGATCGGCACCTCCACCGGCGGCACCCAGGCGCTGGAGGAAGTGCTGACCGCGCTGCCGCGGGTCAGCCCGGGCATCGTCATCGTCCAGCACATGCCGGAGAAGTTCACCGCGGCCTTCGCCGCGCGCCTGGACACGCTGTGCCAGATCGCGGTGAAGGAAGCGGCCAACAACGACCGCGTGGTGCCCGGACGCGCGCTGATCGCGCCCGGCGGCAAGCACATGCTGCTGCGTCGCAGCGGCGCGCAGTATTTCGTCGAGGTGCTGGACGGGCCGCCGGTGAATCGGCACCGGCCGTCGGTGGACGTGCTGTTCCGTTCGGCCGCGCGCGCGGCCGGCGGCAACGCGTTGGGCATCATCATGACCGGCATGGGCGACGACGGCGCGGTCGGCCTGCTGGAAATGCGCCAGGCCGGCGCGCGCACCGTGGCCCAGGACGAACAGAGCAGCGTCGTGTTCGGCATGCCCAAGGAAGCGATCAAGCGCGGCGGCGCGGAGAGGATCCTGCCGCTGAGCGCGATGGCACGCGAGATCGGCCAGCAGTTGAGCTAGCGCAGCGCAAAGGCGGCTTTTCCCGTAGGAGCGGCTTCAGCCGCGACGGAGCATTCCCATGAATGCCGGTCGCGGTTGAAGCCGCTCCTGCAAACGCGGGCAGGCCAGGCCCTGCCCCTGCCGCGCACCCGACGGCACGCGCAGTGCCGCAAGCACGTTTCCGGCAGGCGGCGACGCGCCTGCGCCCGCAGCCGCCTCAGCCCGAGTTGATGTGCTCCTTGCAGTACAGGCGCCGGTAGGCGCTGGGGGTCATGCCCAAGCGCTGGCGGAACACACGCCGGAAGTAACCGCTGTCGCTGAAGCCGGCGCGCTGCGCGACATCGTCCACCGCGCAGGTGTTGACCAGCAGCAGCTTCTCGGCGAAGGCGATGCGCTGGCGGTGGATCGCCTCGGTCAGCGTGGTGCCGAAGCTGCGCCGGTAGATGCGGCCCAGATAATCCGGATTGCAGTGCAGTTGCGCGGCCAGCGACGAGGCGGTGAGCGCGGTGTGGAACTGGGTGCCGATCAACTGCTTGGCGCGGTACGCCAGCGCCGCCCCGGCGCGCTCGGACGCGTGCGGATCCGGCCAGGCGCCGGCCACGCATTGCAGCATCGACAGCACGATCGGCTCGAGCATCGGCAGCGTGCGCCGTTCCTCCTGCTCGGCCAGGAACCAGCGGAACAGGCCGACGAAGCGTTCCGGATCGCGGATCGCGGTGCGCTGCGGCATCGACAACGGCACCGCGTGGTCCGCCTGCGCCACGCCCGGTTCCAGTTCGAAATGCACCCAGTAGAACCGCAGGTCATCCGGGAACTGGCCCAGGCCGGCGTGCGCGCGGCCCGGCCACAGCAGCAGCGTCTCGCCGGGGCCGACGTGGAAGTCGTTGTCCTGTTCGCGAATGGAGAGGATGCCGCGCTCGACAAAGATCAGCTCGTAGGACTGGATCACCCGCGCCGGATGCGCGCCCACCCCGCGGGAGATGAACAGGCCTCCGTTCTGGACCCGGATCGGATAGGCGACGGTGAACTCGAGCATGTCGGAAACGTCTCCCCGTGCCTGCGTGACGCTGCACTGCAGCAATTGAAAAAAGGCCCCGCGCATGGACGGCGCGGCAACCGTGGTCGGAATCGTACCGGTTTTATACCGCACAGACTCTTGTCGCGGTTGCAGTGCCATGCCACTTTGCGCTGGCGCCGGATTGCGCGCGCCAGGAGCCGCCCCGTTGACTGCGACCGCCATCGGCCATGCCGCCGCAGACGCCGCACCGGCCACGACCACGCCGCGCCTGTCGCGCCTGGAGAAATTCGGCTACGGCCTCGGCGATGCCGGCGGCACGGTGGTCACCTGCCTGATCGCCAATTTCCTCACCTTCTTCTACACCGACGTGTTCGGCCTGACCCCGGCGCTGGTCGGCACCCTGTTCACCGTGCTGCGCGTGGCCGACGCGGTGTCCGATCCGGTGATGGGCCTGATCGCCGACCGCACCCGCAGCCGCTGGGGCCGCTTCCGCGCCTGGCAACTGTGGGTGGCGGCACCGATCGGCATCGCCTGCGTGCTGACCTTCAGCGCGCCGCAGCTCAGCGCCGACGCCAAGATCGCCTATGCCTTCGCCAGCTACTTCCTGCTGTCGCTGTGCTACACCGCGATCAACGTGCCCTACTGCGCGCTGATCAACAGCATGACCGGCGACCACCGCGACGTGGTCTCGGCGCAGTCCTGGCGCTTCGTGCTGTGCGGCATCGCCGGCTTCCTGGTGTCGGTCGGGTTGCCGTGGCTGGTGCGGGAACTGGGCAACGGCGATGCCGCACGCGGCTACCAGCGCGGCGTGGGCGTGCTGGCGGCGCTGGCGGTGGCGATGTTCCTGTGCTGTTTCTTCGCCGTGCGCGAACGCGTGCCGGCCAGCCTGCTCGGCGGCGCCGGCATCGGCGCGCACCTGCGCGGCCTGCTGCGCAACGACCAGTTGCGGCTGGTGCTGCTGATGTCGTTCCTGCTGATCAACGTGTACAACATCCGCGGCGGCGGCTATCTGTACTTCATCACCTACGTGCTCGGCGGCGGCAGCGGCTACGCCTCGCTGTTCTTCGCGATGGTGGCGCTGGCCACGGTGCTCGGCGCGATCGTGGTCAACGCGCTGTGCCGCCGCTTCGACCCGCTGGCGCTATACCTGCACACCAACCTGGCGCTGGCCGCGTTCGGCGTGGCGCAGTGGTGGCTGCCGAGCGGGCCGGCGCAGCAGGCGCTGTGGCTGGGGGTGATCTTCGTGCACTGCCTGGTGCTGGGCTTCGCGCTGCCGCTGCACTTCTCGCTGATGGCCTTCGCCGACGACTACGGCGCCTGGAAGAACCGGGTGCGCTCCTCGGGCATCAACTTCGCCTTCAACCTGTTCTGCATCAAGCTGGCCTGGGCCTCGAGCGCGGTGGTGATCAGCGCGCTGTTCGTCTACGCCGGCTACCGCGCCGGCACCGCCCGGCAGAGTCCGGCCTCGCTGCAGGCCATCACCCTGCTGGAAACCCTGATCCCCGCCGGCTTGCACCTGCTGCTGGCCGCGGTGATCGTGCGCTGCCGGCTGCGCCGGCCGCTGCTGGCCAAGATCGCCGCCGACCTGGCCGCCCGCCCGGTGCACTGACCTCCCCCACCCTTCAGGATCTTCGCTCCATGCCGCATTCGCCCGTGCCGTCTCCGGAACTGCCGCTTTCCGACCTGCGCATCGCCGACCCGTTCTGGCAGCGCTACCAGCGCCTGGTGCAGGAGGTGGTGCTGCCCTATCAGTGGGACGCGCTCAACGACAACGTCGCCGATGCCGAACCCAGCCACGCCATCGAGAACTTCCGCATCGCCGCCGGCCGCAGCGACGGCGCGTTCTACGGCATGGTGTTCCAGGACAGCGACGTGGCCAAATGGCTGGAAGCGGTGGCCTACCTGCTGGCGCAGCATCCGGATCCGGCACTGGAGCGCGATGCCGACGCCACCATCGAGCTGATCGGCGCCGCGCAACAGGCCGACGGCTACCTCAACACCTACTTCACCGTGAAGGCGCCGCAGGAGCGCTGGAGCAACCTGGCCGAGTGCCACGAGCTGTACTGCGCCGGGCACATGATCGAGGCCGGCGTGGCCTATTGCCAGGCCACCGGCAAGCGCGCCCTGCTCGACATCGTGTGCCGGCTCGCCGACAACATCGACGCCACCTTCGGCCCCGGCCCGACCCAGTTGCACGGCTATCCCGGGCATCCGGAGATCGAGCTGGCGCTGATGCGCCTGTACGAAGCGACGGGCGAGGCCCGCTACCTGGCGCTGGCGCGCTACTTCGTCGAACAGCGCGGTACCGCGCCGCACTACTACGACGCCGAATACGCCAAGCGCGGCCACACCTTCTTCTGGGGCGGGCACGGCCCGGCCTGGATGATCCAGGACAAGGCCTACAGCCAGGCGCACCTGCCGGTGGCGCTGCAGGACACCGCGGTCGGCCATGCGGTGCGCTTCGTCTACCTGTACGCCGGCGTGGCGCACCTGGCCCGGCACAGCGGCGACGCCACCCTGCGCGCGGCCTGCGAACGCCTGTGGAACAACGCCACCCAGCGGCAGATGTACCTGACCGGCGCGATCGGCGCGCAGAGCTACGGCGAGGCCTTCAGCGTCGACTACGACTTGCCCAACGACACCGCCTACAACGAGAGCTGCGCCTCGATCGGGCTGATGATGTTCGCCAACCGCATGCTGCAGCTGGCGCCGGACGGCCGCTACGCCGACGTGATGGAGCGGGCGCTGTACAACACCGTGCTCGGCGGCATGGCCCTGGACGGGCGCCATTTCTTCTACGTCAATCCGCTGGACGTGCACCCGCCCACGGTGCACGGCAACCACACCTTCGACCACGTCAAGCCGGTGCGCCAGCGCTGGTTCGGCTGCGCCTGCTGCCCGCCCAACATCGCCCGCGTGCTGACCTCGCTCGGCCACTACATCTACACCCGCCGCGACGACACCCTGTACGTGAACCTCTACGTCGGCAGCGATGCGCGGTTCGAGGTCGGCGGGCAGACCCTGAGCCTGCGCCAGCGCGGCGAGTATCCGTGGCAGGACCGGATCGCCTTCGACATGGACTGCAGCGCGCCGGTGGACGCGGCGCTGGCCCTGCGCTTGCCGGACTGGTGCCAGGCGCCGCAGTTGCGACTCAACGGCGACCCCGTGGCGATCGATGCGTACCGCCAGCACGGCTACTGCGTGCTGCGGCGGCGCTGGCAGTCCGGCGACACCCTGCAGTTGCGCCTGCCGATGCCGCCGATGCGGGTCAGCGGACACCCGCGCGTGCGCCACTTGGCCGGCAAGGTCGCGGTGCAGCGCGGGCCGCTGGTGTACTGCCTGGAGCAGGCCGACAACGGCGCCGACCTGCACCAGTTGCGCTTGCCCGCCAGCGCCGCGCTGCGGGCCGTGCCCGGCACCGGCGCATTGGCCGGCCAGGTGCTGCTGCAGGCCACGGGCGAGCGCCTGCATGGCGACGTCGACGCGGCCACCGCGCCGCTGTACCGCTACGATGCGCCGCCGCCGGCGCGGCAACCGCAGCTCCTGACCTTCGTGCCCTACTTCGCCTGGGCCAACCGCGGCGAGGGCGAAATGCGGGTGTGGGTGGACGCCAGCGACGGCTGAAGCGCAGCGCTCATCACGTCGGGACATCTCCCGTAGGAGCGGCTTCAGCCGCGACGGCCTTCCGGGAATGCCCCGTCGCGGCTGAAGCCGCTCCTACAGGACAAGCTGCAGCCGGCTTGCGTGTGGCGAAAGCCGGTGATGCGAGGTGCCATGCAGCCGTCCGTCCGCTCCCAGCAGACGGGTAGGACGTTCCGACTTAGGGCCTGGGCCGTACAGAGGCGGCAACCCGCACTGCACGCGACACGCCGTGCAGTACGGCTACCAGCGGCGCATGGTTTCGTGTCGTGTCGTGTCGTGTCGTGTCGTGTCGCGTCGTGTCGCGTCGCGTCGTGTCGTGGCCGGCCGCGACGACGCGCCGCCGCCAGCCGCCGCCTCACGCACTCACACCGTGGACAGGATCTGCTCGCGCCGACGCGCGTACTCGGCCGTGTCGATCAGTCCCTGCGCCTTCAGCTGCTCCAGCACGCGCAGGCGCTGCTCGACCGAGTCGGTGGGCGGCAACGGCGGCGGCGCCGCGGCCGGCGGCCGGTGCCGCTGGGCGCGGATCGCCAGCCACACCACCACGCCGATCAGCAGCGGGAACGCGAGCACGACCAGCAATACGAGCCAGTGCCAGATGCTGAATCCACCCATCGCGTGCTCCTGCCGGCGGCGTGCCGATCCTGGCGCTTACTTCGCCTTGCCCTGGTTGGCCACCGCTTCGGCCGCCTTCTTCGCCGCTTCCGGATCGCCCAGGTAGCGGTAGGACTGCACCTGCAGGTCGTCGTCCAGTTCGAACAGCAGCGGGATGCCGGTGGGAATGTTGAGTTCGAGGATCTCTTCGCGCGACACGTCGTTCAAGTATTTGTACAGCGCGCGCAGCGAGTTGCCATGGGCGGTGACCAGCACGGTCTGCCCGGCCTTGAGCTGCGGCGCGATGGCGTCGTGCCAGTACGGCAGCACGCGCTCGAGCGTGGTCGCCAGCGACTCGGTGGCCGGCAGCGCGTTGCGGTCCAGGGTGGCGTAGCGGCGGTCGTGCAGCGGATGGCCCGGATCCTGCGCGTCCATCGGCGGCGGCGGGATGTCGTAGGAACGGCGCCAGATCTTGACCTGGTCCTCGCCGTGCTTGGCCGCGGTCTCGGCCTTGTCCAAACCCTGCAGACCGCCGTAGTGGCGTTCGTTGAGGCGCCAGCTCTTGTGCACCGGCAGCCAGTCCTGGTCCAGTTCCTTCAGCGCGCCCTGCAGGGTGTGGATGGCGCGCTTGAGCACCGAGGTATGCGCGACGTCGAACTGCAGCCCCTCCTCGCGCATCAGCCGGCCGGCGGCCACGGCTTCCTGGCGGCCCTGCTCGGTCAGGTCGACATCGACCCAGCCGGTGAAGCGGTTATCCAGGTTCCACTGGCTCTGGCCATGGCGCAACAGTACGAGTTTGCGGGTCACTGCGACGGTCTCCGTTGGGGAATGCGTGGGTCGTGCGGCCCTGGATTGTAGCTCGTGGCTGGGAATGGGGAATCGGGAATGGGGAATCGCAACGGCGGAGTCCCCAGCAAGTCGGGCACCCGGGCGCGCCCTGATCGCCAGCCGCCACTCGGAACCGGCTTCCCCGATTCCCCGTTCCCGACTCCCCATTCCCGCCCCCTCCACACCCCAGCCACGAACATGGCACGATCATCGGCGCATGGAGACTTCTTCGCACCCCGTATTCGGCGACTGGGACGGCAGCATCGTGCAGGCGCGCGCGCTGCAGGCGACGCTGGCGCACCAGGTCAGCCTGCAGGACGACGTCCCCGACCCGCCGCGCTGGCTGGCCGGTTTCGACGTGGGCTTCGAGGACGATGGCCAGGTCACCCGCGCCGCCGCGGTGCTGCTCGATGCGCAAACCCTGCAGCTGCACCAGGCCGAGGTCGCCCGCGTGCCCACCGCGATGGCCTACGTGCCCGGCCTGCTCAGCTTCCGCGAACTGCCGGCGCTGCTGGCCGCGCTGGACCTGCTGCGGCAGCGTCCGGACCTGGTGTTCGTCGACGGCCAGGGCATCGCCCATCCGCGCCGGCTCGGCATCGCCGCGCACTTCGGCGTGGTCACCGGGCTGCCCAGCATCGGCGTGGCCAAGACCCTGCTGGCCGGCCGCTTCGACGAACCCGGGCCGCAGCCCGGCGACCACAGCCCCATCGTGCACCGTGGCGAGATCGTCGGCTGGGCGCTGCGCAGCAAGCTGCGCTGCAATCCGCTGATCGTCTCGCCCGGGCACCGCGTGGCGGTGGACAGCGCGCGGCAGTGGACCCAGCGCTACCTGCGCGGCTACCGCCTGCCGGAACCGACCCGCCTGGCCGACCGGCTGGCATCGCGCCGCGGCGCGATGCCAGCACCGGCCGCGGACACCGGATCGTTGTTCTGAACCGGGCGCCGCGGCCGGCGGCCGCGTCGATCATCGGTTGCTGACGACGATGCCGTTGTCGACGATGTGGAGGGACATGCCCGCCGGACGCGGGCGCGCGAAGAACTGGACATTGACGCTGGCCATGCCGCTGCCGGCGGCGCAATCGGCGGTCGCCATGCCGATCGCCGTATAGCGGACATTGGTGCGCAGAGTCGGGCCGGCGACGCGATGGCCGTCGGCGACCGGGTAGCAGCCACTGCCCTGTCCGCCGCTGACCAGCAAGGCCTTCGCATCCCACAGATCGTTGATGATCTCGGTGGGCACGTTCATGTCCGGCACGCCTTGCGCCTGGGCCGAGAACGCGGCGCAGGCGACGAGGGCGGCACCGAGGCACGATGGGAGGGGGCGCCGACGGCAGACGCTGGATGCGGATTTCATTGCGCTAGCTCCTTGTGGGAAGAGGAATCGATGCCGCGCCGTGCACGCCTGCGCTCTGCGCGGCCGGTGTGGCGCGACCCGATTATTCACAGGCGCACGGCACCGTCGCAGACAAGCAGCTTGCGCAATTCACACTATGCAATTCCGGCGCAGCGGCATCACCGTGCGACATACCCCGGCATGGCGCAGGATAGGTCGTGCCGGCGCGCAACAGCGCATGCGGGACAGTCCATCTTGTGGTGGCGCCGCACCCCGGCCGCCGCGCATGCGAAGCTTCGCTTCCGTCCCTGCCACCGCGAGCGCCGGCATGCCCACCCTGATCGCCCCCCGCGTCCACGATATCGGCGGCCTCGAAGTGCGCCGCGCCGTCCCCAGTGTGCAGGCGCGCAGCGTCGGCCCCTTCGTCTTCATCGACCACATCGGGCCGGCAGTGTTCGAGCCGGGCCACGGCGTGGACGTGCGCCCGCATCCGCATATCGGCCTGGCCACGGTCACCTTCCTGTGGTCCGGCGAGATCGGCCACCGCGATTCGCTCGGCTCCGACCAGGTGATCCGCGCCGGCGACGTCAACTGGATGACCGCCGGCCGCGGCATCTCCCACTCAGAGCGCACGCCGACGGCGTTGCGCGAACATGCGCACCCGCTGCACGGCATGCAGACCTGGGTGGCGCTGCCGAAATCGGCGGAAGAGACCGCACCGGCGTTCTACCACCATGCCGCCGCCAGCCTGCCGCAGCAACGCCGCGACGGCGCGTGGCTGCGGGTGATCGCCGGTCGCGCCTACGGCGAGGAATCGCCGGTGACGGTGTTCGCCGACACGCTCAACGTGGCCCTGGACCTGGAGGCGGACGCGGAACTCGACCTGGACGCCCGGCACGCCGAGCGCTCGCTGTACATTCTGGAGGGTGAGGCGCAGCTGGACGGCGTGGACATCCCGGCGCGGCACCTGATCCTGCCCGAGCCGGGCGCGCGCGGGCGGCTGCGCGCCAAGACCCCGCTCAAGGCGATGCTGATGGGCGGCGAACCGCTGGATGGCCCGCGCCACCTGTGGTGGAACTTCGTGTCCAGTTCGGTCGAACGCATCGAACAGGCCAAGCAGGACTGGCGCGAGGGCCGCTTCGGGACCATCCCCGGCGACGATCAGGAATTCATCCCGCTGCCCGAACCGGGCCGCTGAGGCCGCGGCAGGCCCGTCTTGGGCCGTGCAGCCCTACACGCGAGATGCCGCCGGCCGCGTCCGCCTTTGTACGCCACCGCCCGCGCAGTGCCGCCACGCCGTACCGTGCGTGCGGAAATCCCGGAATCCGCATCCCAATTGTCAGCGCAGCCGCGCTGGGCTATGGTGCAGGCGCGGCGCTGCTCGCGTGGCCGCACACGGGACACGCACTGCGTCGGGGGATGCACTGCCGGGATCCCACACAGGATGGGCGCTCCCGCAGACGACGCCACGGGCGTGCGTATGGATCGAACGCGTCGCAACGCGGCGTATGGGGAACATCGCGAATGAAGACACTCTTGCGCAAGGCGCTGCTGACCGCTGCGGCGGCGTTGCCCGCCGCTGCCGCCACCGCGCAACAGGCGCAGAACTGCCCGCCGCTGCCGCCGCAGAGCAAACTGCAGTGGAGCGAGCGTAGCGACACGGGATTCATCGTCTGCCGCGCCAGCGACGCCGACGGACGTCAGGTGCTGGGCATGATGCTCACCGCACGCGATCCGAACATTCCGCTGCAGCGCAATCTGCGCGAGGAAAAGGGCGCCATCGCCGGCGAGCAGGTGTACTGGTACCGGCCGGACCTCGGCGGTGCCGAGCTGCCGGGCCTGGCCTCGCGCCGGATCGCGGTCGCGGAACTGAAGAAAGGCCAGTTCGCCCAGGTGTGGATCGACGCGGCCGACACCCAGGAACTGCAGACCCTGCAATCGCTGGTGCAGGGCCTGGACATGCGCCAGTCGAGCCTGGCGCTGGAGCGCTGAGGCCGGCGGTCCGCGATACGACGTGGGAGCGGCGTCAGCCGCTCCTACGACGGCATAGCGCACAGACAGCGGGTGCGCAACGTGCCCCTCAGAAGCGCCCTTCCTGGAAATCGACGAAGGCCTGCATCAGTTCCTGGCGCGTGTTCATCACGAACGGCCCGTGCCGCGCCACCGGCTCGCGCAACGGCCGGCCGGCGACCAGGATCAGCCGCGCGCCCTGCGCGCCGGCCTGCAGCTGCAGCAGGTCGCCGCCACCGAGCACCGCCAGCGTCTGCGCCGGCAGCACCCGCGCCGCCTCGCCCTCGCCCAGCGCCGCGTCGCCCTCGAACATGTAGGCGAAGGCGTTGTGCCCGGCCGGCAACTCGAACGCCCAGCGCGCGCCCGCGTCCAGTGCGATGTCCAGATACAGCGGATCGGTGGCCGGCTGCGCGATCGGGCCATGCACCTCGCCGACCTGGCCGGCGATCACTTTGACCGTCACTCCGGGCGCCGGCTGCGCCACCGGAATGCGCTCGGGCGCGAACTCCTGGTAGCGCGGCGCGGTCATCTTGTCGCGCGCCGGCAGGTTCACCCACAGCTGGAAGCCGCGCATGCGCCCTGCTTCCTGCTCCGGCATCTCCGAATGCACCAGGCCGCGGCCGGCGGTCATCCACTGCACGCTGCCCGGGGTCAGCAGGCCCTCGTTGCCGTGGTTGTCCTTGTGCCGCATGCGCCCGTCGAGCATGTAGGTGACGGTCTCGAAGCCGCGATGCGGATGGCTGGGAAAGCCGCCGATATAGTCCTCGGCACGGTCGGTGCCGAACTCGTCGAGCAGCAGGAACGGATCCAGCTCGGGCAGCGCAGCGCCGCCGATGACGCGGGTCAGCTTGACCCCATCGCCGTCGGCGGTGGCGTGGCCGCGGATGGCGCGCAGGATGCGCGCGGAGGCGACGGTGGTGGAAGCGGTCATGGTGAGCGATCTCCTGATGAGATTCCCACCATGGGTGCCGCCGCCAGCGCGCCCAACCGCGACCGGCGCAACCCATCGTTCCATCGCCTGCGGCGGAGCGACCGCTGCTCCCTTCTCCCCCCGGGAGAAGGTGCCCCGCAGGGGCGGATGAGGGTCCGGGCGCAGCCTGGTGCAGCGTCCGGCAGCGCAAGCCTGGGTTTACGAGGGGCTTCGCCCCCTACCCTCACCCCAACCCCTCTCCCGGGGGGAGAGGGGCTAAAGCGCGTGCGGTGGCGCCTTCTCCCGTTCGAAGCCATGACGTCCCTTCTCCCCCGGGAGAAGGTGCCCCGCAGGGGCGGATGAGGGTACGGGCGCAGCCTCGTGCAGCATCCGACAGTGCAGGCAAGTTTTGCGAGATCTTCGCCCCGCACCCTCACCCCAACCCCCTCCCCGTAGGCGCGAGGCCACTGTCTACGACCAAAGTACTAGGCCGGCGGCCCTCCCCGCCATTGACCCCCCAGGCCATCGAGGCGACCCTTGCACGCACCTTGTGGGGGAGTGTTCTGATGAAAGGGTTTTCCAAGCTGGCCTGGGCCGCACTGGCCGTGGTCGCGGCGTTCTGTCTCGGCACCATCGCCCTGCGCCGCGGCGAACATATCAACGCGCTGTGGATCGTGGTGGCCGCGGTGTCGATCTACCTGATCGCCTACCGCTTCTACAGCCTGTTCATCGCCGACAAGGTGATGCAGCTCGACCCCACCCGGGCCACGCCGGCGGTGCTCAACAACGACGGCCTGGACTACGTGCCGACCAACAAGCACGTGCTGTTCGGCCACCACTTCGCCGCCATCGCCGGCGCCGGGCCGCTGGTCGGGCCGGTGCTGGCCGCGCAGATGGGCTACCTGCCCGGTCTGCTGTGGCTGGTGGTCGGCGTGGTGGTCGCCGGCGCGGTGCAGGACTTCATGGTGCTGTTCCTGTCCAGCCGCCGCAACGGCCGCTCGCTCGGCGACCTGGTGCGCGAGGAAATGGGCCAGGTGCCCGGCACCATCGCCCTGTTCGGCGCGTTCCTGATCATGATCATCATCCTGGCGGTGCTGGCGATGGTGGTGGTCAAGGCCCTGGCGGAAAGCCCCTGGGGCATGTTCACGGTGATCGCGACCATGCCCATCGCGATCATGATGGGCGTGTACATGCGCTACATCCGCCCCGGCAAGATCGGCGAGATCTCGGTGGTCGGGCTGATCCTGCTGCTGGCGGCGATCTGGTTCGGCGGCAAGGTCGCCGCCGACCCGACCTGGGGCCCGGCCTTCACCTTCACCGGCACGCAGATCACCTGGATGCTGATCGGCTACGGCTTCGTCGCCTCGGTGCTGCCGGTGTGGCTGCTGCTGGCGCCGCGCGACTACCTGTCCACCTTCCTCAAGATCGGCACCATCATCGCCCTGGCGATCGGCATCCTGGTGGTGATGCCGGAACTGAAGATGCCGGCGCTGACCCAGTTCGCCGCCAGCGGCGACGGCCCGGTGTGGAAGGGCGGCCTGTTCCCGTTCCTGTTCATCACCATCGCCTGCGGCGCGGTGTCCGGCTTCCATGCGCTGATCTCCTCGGGCACCACGCCCAAGCTGCTCGCCAACGAGTCGCACATGCGCTACATCGGCTACGGCGGCATGCTGATGGAATCGTTCGTGGCGGTGATGGCGCTGGTGGCGGCCTCGATCATCGACCCGGGCGTGTACTTCGCGATGAACAGCCCGGCCGCGGTGATCGGCGCCGACGTCGCCTCCGCCGCGCACCACATCAGCACCACCTGGGGCTTCGCCATCACCCCGGAGCAACTGACCGCCACCGCCGCGGCGATCGGCGAGCCGACCATCCTGCATCGCGCCGGCGGCGCGCCGACGCTGGCGGTGGGCATCGCGCAGATCCTGCACCAGGCCATCCCCAACAGCAGCGACGCGATGATGGCCTTCTGGTACCACTTCGCGATCCTGTTCGAGGCGCTGTTCATCCTCACCGCGGTGGATGCCGGCACCCGCGCCGGCCGCTTCATGCTGCAGGACCTGCTCGGCAACTTCGTGCCGGCGCTGAAGAAGACCGAGTCGTGGACCGCCAACATCGTCGGCACCGCCGGCTGCGTGGCGCTGTGGGGCTACCTGCTGTACACCGGCGTGGTCGATCCGTTCGGCGGCATCCAGACGCTGTGGCCGCTGTTCGGCATCTCCAACCAGATGCTGGCCGGCATCGCGCTGATGCTGGGCACGGTGGTGCTGTTCAAGATGAAGCGCGACCGCTACGCCTGGGTGACCGCGGTGCCGGCGGTGTGGCTGCTGATCTGCACCACCTACGCCGGCCTGATCAAGATCTTCGACGCCAATCCGTCGCAGGGCTTCCTGGCGCAGGCGCACAAGTTCCAGGACGCCATCGCCAGCGGCACCGTCACCGCGCCGGCCAAGTCGGTGGCGCAGATGCAGCAGATCGTCACCAACGCCTACGTCAACACCGGGCTGACCGTGCTGTTCCTGTTCGTCGTGTTCGCGGTGCTGGTCTACGCGATCAAGACCATCCTGGCCGCGCGCCGCAACCCGCAGCGCAGCGACCGCGAGACCGCGTACGTGGCCTTGCAGCCGCACCAGATGGCGGACCTGTAATGGGCGGCGCGCTGGTTCCGGTCGGGCAGTACCAGGCGCACCGCCGGCTGTGGCGGCGCCTGGTGCAGACCGCGCGGCTGTGCTGCGGCATCCCCGACTACGACAACTACGTGCGGCACGTGCTGGAGAAGCACCCGGACCGGCAGCCGATGGACTACAAGACCTTCTTCCGCGAGCGCCAGGAGGCGCGCTACGGCGGCAAGAGCGGGTTTCGGTGTTGTTGAAAGGCCGGGATTGGGGAGTCGGGATTGGGGATTGGTGGCCGGCGCCTGAAGGCGCTTGACCATTCGACCGGATCACACGGCGGCCAAAGTGCTGAAGAACGCGGCGATGCCTGGGACAGGCATCGCCGTTTCGCTGTTGAGCGCCGGGATTGGAGCGGGATTGGGGATTCGTCGCGTGCCGCCTTCGGACAATCAGAGTTCTGAGCTGATCACAGACGGCCGCCAACGCTCGGAGAGCAGTGCCAGCGTCGCTGTTGTGGGAGTCGCTTCAGCCGCGAGGCCTTCCCGATAGCGCGGTGCGGCGGGAGCCGCTCCTACGAACAGAACGACATTCCACGATGCCGGGCGCTCGCGGAAACCTCCCATTCCCCAATCCCGATTCCCGAATCCCGGCGCTTCAGGCCGCCGCGGCCCGCACCAGTTCCGCATAGGTCTGCGGCAACTCGCGCATGTGTTCCATCACCGCGGCCACGCCGAGCTGGCGCAGGGTCGCGGCATGCCCGGCGGGAATGTGCGCGGCGCCGGTGAAGCCGATCACGGTCATGCCCGCGGCCAGCGCGGCGCTGGCGCCGGTGGCGCTGTCCTCGATCACCAGGCAGCGTTCCGGCGCCGCGCCCAGCGTCTGTGCCGCCAGCAGGTACACGTCCGGCGCGGGCTTGGGCCGCGCCACCATGTCGGCGCTGAAGATGCGCTCGCCGACACGCTCGCGCAGGCCGGCGCGCGCCACCGACGCGACCACGCTCTCGCGCACGCTGTTGGAGGCGACCGCCAGCGGCAGCGGCAACGCCAGCAAGGCCTCGCGCACCCCGTCGATCGGCTGCACCTCGGCGGCGATCAGCGCCTCCGAGCGCGCGCGGATCTCCTGGCACAGGCCCGGCGGCAGGTCCAGCGCATAGTGCCGTTGCACGCGCAGCACGATCTCCTGCGCGGTGAGGCCGAAGCTGCCGGCAAGGAAGCGCTCCAGTTCGGCCCGCGGCACGTAGGCGCCCAGCGCGTCGAGCATCACTCGGTCGGCCAGCACCTCGCTGTCGACGAGCACGCCGTCGCAATCGCTGATCAACAGGTCGAAGGGGGTCGCCGTCATCGCGCGCTCCTTGGGGAAAACCGTCATTATGCCGCCCTGCACATGTCCCTGGCCTGTGCAGCCGCCTGCAGCAGCGGTGCCACGCGCGATCGCGCACGGGCAGCAGACGCGCGCCACGCCGGCACACGCGGCGCGATGCTGTACCTGCGGCTGCGCGCGCGCAGCTGCCACGTGCCCGCACTACACACGCGCACGCAGCGCGATGCCTGCACGCCCGCCCGTCCGCGACGGCCTGCCCGGCGCTCCCCGTTTCCGTTGGTTTCCCGTTAAACCGCCTGCGCCCCGTGGAGATGTCGCCCGCAATCCGGGGAAATCGTCACAAAACCGCCGCAACCGCGCGGCCATCGGCTGCTAGCATCGGCAACGGCGCCAGGACGCGCGCCGTCATCCAGGACCGCGAACAGGAAAGGAGCCTTGCATGCGTAAGCCCGTCCCCGCCCTGATCGCACTCGCGACCTCGCTGTTCTTCTCGGTCAGTTGCGCCGCACAGCCCGGCGCCAAGGAGCATTCCGCCATGTCAGCCACGCTGCAGGACCATTCGGTCGCCTTCCGCGACCCCGCACTCGCCGACATCGCCGCCGCCATCGCGCGCGGCGACGTCGCCCGCATCGCCGCCCTGGCGCCCAGCACGGACCTGTCCGCGCACGGCGACCAGCACCTCACCCTGCTCGAATGGGCCATCTGGAACGAACAGCCACGCGCACTGGCGGCGCTGCTCGACGCCGGCGCCGACCCGTCGCTGCCGGGCATGGACCAGGAAACCGTGGTGCACATGGCGGCCATGGCCAAGGATCCGCAATACCTGCAACTCCTGCTGCAGCACGGCGCCCCGGTCGACCCGGTGAGCGCGCGCGCGAACTGGACGCCGCTGTTTCGCGCCGTGCAGAGCAAGCGCGACGCGCAGATCGAGATGCTGCTCAAGGCCGGCGCCGATCCCAAGCGGGTCGACGCCACCGGCAACTCGCTGCTGCACCTGGCCGCGCAGAGCAGCGCCGGCAATCCCTGGGTGCCCAAGCTGCTGCAGGCCGGGGTCGATCCGAGCCTGCGCAACGCGCAGGGCAAGACCTTCCAGGCGTACTTCTTCAACACGCCCGAGCGCCTGCTCAACGCCAGCGCGCAACAGACCCGCAACGCCGTGCGCGACTGGCTGAGCGCCCACGCCATCCCCCTGGAAGCGACCCGCTGATGCGGTCGGTCGCCACACTCGCACGGAGCCGCGCATGAACCAGAGCGATCTTTCCCCGTCCGACCCGTCCACCTCCTTCTCCGAAGCGGCCCGCGGCCAGCAGCCGCAGGCGGTGGACCGGCAACTGCCGCCGCTGCTGCAGGACCTCTACCACACCGCCGCCGAGCGCCGCGCCGGCGGCGCCGAGACCTTCGCCGCGCTGCCCGATGGCTGGTCGCGCATGGACGACGCCGCGCTGCAGCGCGCCGGCATCGATCCCCGCCTGCAGCACGACGCCAAGAGCGGCTTCGACGCCGCGTTCTACCGCAATCCGCAGGGCAACGTGGTACTGGGGTTCTGCGGCACCGACGAACTGAAGGACTGGAAACACAACCTCGGCCAGGGCCTGGGCTTTTCCGACGCGCAGTACGCCTCGGCGATCCAGCTCGGCAGCCAGGCCAAGCAGGCCTTCGGCGACAACCTGCTGATCTCCGGGCACTCGCTGGGCGGCGGCCTGGCCGCGGCCTCGTCGATGGTCAACGACGTGCCAGCGGTGACCTTCAACGCCGCCGGCGTGAACAACAAGACCCTGGAACGCGAAGGCCTGAACGCCGAGGCCGCCAAGGCTTACGCCGCCGACGGGCTGATCCGCGGCTATCACGTCAAGAACGAACTGCTGACCTACCTGCAGGAAGACAACCTGCTCACCCGCGGCCTGATGCCCGACGCCGCCGGCCGCCAGATCCAGCTGCCGGAACCGGACCCGCTGTCGTTCGGTCAGCGCCTGATCCCCGGCATGATGCTCAAGCACCGCCTGGACCTGCACGGCATCGATTCGGTGATGAAGGCCGAGGACCTGGCGCAGAATCAGAGTCAGGCCCAGGCGCAACCGGGCACGCTGTCCACCGGCAGCCGCCTGTTCAACGACGCGGTGGTGCAGTTGGACGGGCAACGCGACCGGCTCGGCCTGCACGACGACGCGGCCTTCCTCAACACCGCCGCCAGCGTCGCCGCGCACGCCGGCCGGGATGGCCTGCAGCGTATCGACCAGGTGCTGCCCAGCCGCGATGGCGACCGCCTGTTCGCGGTCCAGGGACAGCCGGAGAACCCGGCGCACCTGCGCAGCCAGGTGCAGACCGCAGCCGCGGCCCACGAGCCGTCGCAGGCCAACGTCGGCCAGTTGCAGCAGCAGAACGTGCAGGCGCCGCCGCAACAGCAGGAAGAGCGGCAGCGCAGCGTCGCGATGCAGCACTAGCGATCGCCCCGCAGCGGCGCTGCGGCGCCCTTGCAAGCAGCACCGCGACGGAGGTCTCCGGAACGCCTTCGTCGCGGCGGCTCCGGCCGCTACAGCGGGGTGAGGCGCCTCACCCCGCCCCGGCCATCGCCCGCAACACGATCCCGACCAGATAGGCCAGGTAGGTACCGGTGGCGTAGCCCATGGTGCCCAGCAACACCCCGACCGGGGCCAGCGCAGGATGGAAGGCGGCGGCCACCACCGGCGCCGAGGCCGGGCCGCCGACGTTGCTCTGCGAGCCGATCGCGAAGTAGAAGAACGGCACCCGCAGCAGCTTGCCCAACGCCAGCAGCAACAGGATGTGCACGACCAGCCAGATCAGGCCGAGCGCGAAGATCCAGGGCCGGTCGAACAGCGCCAGCAGATCCATCTGCATGCCGATGCAGGCGATCAGGAAGTACAGCAACAGCGTGCCGATGCGCGAGGCGCCGGCGCCCTCGAGGGTGCGCGCGCGGGTGAAGCTGAGCAGCAGGCCGAAGGTGGTCGCC
Organism: Xanthomonas sp. NCPPB 901; assembly: GCF_056725085.1. Classification (NCBI taxonomy): domain Bacteria; kingdom Pseudomonadati; phylum Pseudomonadota; class Gammaproteobacteria; order Lysobacterales; family Lysobacteraceae; genus Xanthomonas; species Xanthomonas sp. NCPPB 901. The sequence goes on from NZ_CM161511.1 coordinate 3,137,550, forward strand.
AGCACCACCACCCAGACGAACGGCGAGCCCAGGCTGAACTGCTTGGCCCAGCTGACGTTGGCGTCGAACCAGGCGGCCGTCGGCGTGGCGATCGCATGGGCCAGGCCGACCGCGCCGAAGGCGACGCCGACGATCAGCATCAGGTCGGTAAGGCTGGCCACGCGTTCGTGCTGGGCCTGGAAGCGCGCGATGCGCTGCTTGAGGTCGTCGATGCCGCGGGTGTCGGCCCCGCTGCGCGCGTCGATGGCCGGCGCCCGCGGCGCCAGGAAGATCAGCAGCGCCATCCACACGTAGCCGACGCCGACGTCGACCACCGCGAACTGGCCGAAGGTGGTGGCATCGACCTGGAACACCTCGCGCATCGCCAGCATGTTGGCGCCGCCGCCGATCCAGCTGCCGGCCAGCGCGGCCATGCCGGCCCAGGTGTCGCCGGCCACGGTGACCGGATGCAGCCACTTCATGATCTGGAACGCCGCCACCGCGCCGAGCATGATGCTGAAGGACGCGCCCAGGTACATCGCCACCAGCTTGGGTCCCAGCCGCAGGATGCCCTTGAGATCGACGGTCAGGGTGAGCAGCACCAGCGCCGCCGGCAGCAGCACGTCGCGCGCAACCGGGTTGTAGAGCGAATTGTGTTGTCCGTCGATCAGGCCGACGGTGTTGTAGATGCCGGGAATCAGGTAACACAGCAGCAGCGCCGGCACGATGCCGTAGAAGCGCTTCCAGAATCCCGACGGCCGCGCCGCGCTCCAGAACACCGCCCCCAAGGTGGCGGCGATCAGACCGAAGATGACGATGTCGTTGGTGATCAGGGGCGTCGAGGGCATTAGGCGGTGGGCTGGGGTTCGGGATTCGGGATTCGGGATTCGGGATTGGCGGTTGGCGGTTGGCGGTTGGCGGTTGGCGGTGAGACAAGGATCAAAAAAGCAGCCAATGCGCGCGCGTTCGCGAAGCGGACGCGCCGCAAGCCCCCTGCTTTTTGTGGGAGGGGCTTCAGCCCCGACGCCTTACCGCTAAAGCGTCGGAGCTGAAGCCCCTCCCATAACGGCTATCGGATTGCTGCGATCGCGGGAAAGCTCCCCAATCCCCAATGCCCAATCCCGAATGCCCAATCCCGGGACCTGGGCCATGCCCCAGAAAGGAGCCCGGGAAACCCGGGCCCCAGGTTCCTCACTGGCCGATATGCTGCTTCAGCCAGCCATTGACCGTGTCGTGCCACATGAGACTGTTCTGCGGCTTGAGCACCCAGTGGTTCTCGTCCGGGAAGTACAGGAACTTGGACTCGATGCCCTTGCTCTGCAGCGCGCCGAACGCGGCCAGGCCCTGCTCCATCGGAATGCGGAAATCCTGCTGGCCATGGATCACCAGCATCGGCACCTTCCACTTGTCCACGTGCAGGATCGGGTTGAACTTCTCGTAGCCGGCCGGGTTCTGCCACGGCGTGCCGCCGTTCTCCCACTCGCTGAACCACAGCTCCTCGGTGGCGTAGCCCATCATGCGGTTGTCGAACACGCCGTCGTGGTCGACCAGGCACTTCCACGGCTGGTTCCAGTTGCCGGCCATCCAATAGACCATGTAACCGCCGTAGCTGGCGCCCAGCGCGCAGGCCTTGTCGCCGTTGAGGAAGCCGTACTGCTTCTGCGCCGCGGCCCAGCCCTTCTGCAGGTCTTCCAGCGGGCGGTCGCCCCAGTGCTGGCTGATCGCGTCGGTGAAGGCCTGGCCGTAGCCGGTGGAGCCGTGGAAGTCGATCATCACCACCGCATAGCCCTGCCCCGCATAGGTCTGCGGGTTCCAGCGGTAGCTCCAGCCGTTGCCGAAGCTGCCCTGCGGGCCGCCGTGGATCAGGAACGCGACCGGATAGGTCTTGCCTTCCTGGTAGTTGTAGGGCTTGACCACGTAGCCGTGCACCGTGTCGTTGTTCCAGCCCTTGAACGAGAACTGCTCGTAGTCGCCGAACTTCACATCGGGCAGCATCTCGCCGGCGCTGGGGGTGATGGCGCGCGGCTGCTGGCCGTCGGCATCGGCGACCACGATCTGGTCGCCGCTCTTGAGGCTGTTGCGGGTGAAGGCCAGGGTGTTGCCGGCCAGCACCGGCGCGCCGACGCTGCCATCGGCGGCCACGGTGCGGACCTTGCCGGTGGCCACGTCGACCGCGAACAGCGGATGCTGGCCCATGTCGTCGGCGGTGGTGTACACGGTGGCGCCGTCGGCCGACAGCACGATGTCGCCAGCCGAGCGATCCCACTGCGGGGCGATCTCGCGGGTCTTGCCGCTGGCCACGTCCATCGCCATCAGGCCGAAGCGGTCGGCCTCGAAGCCGGGGCGCTTCATCGCGCGGTAGAACAGGGTCTTGCCGTCGGCGGAGAACACCGGGCCGGCGTCCCAGGCCGGATTGGACGCGGTCAGGTTGACCGGCGCGGCCTTGCCGGCGGCGTCCAGGCGGTACAGGTCGAAGTTGGTCGACCACGGTTCCTTGCGGCCGGCCACGCGCACGCTGGCAACCAGGGATTGCCCGTCCGGCGCCCAGATGTAGTCCTCGTTGCCGCCGAACGGCTTGGAGGGAATGTCGCCGGCCAGGGTCACGCTGAGCGCCGAGGCGCCGACGACCGGCTTGGCCTTGGCGCCGGTCGGCAGCGGCGCAACGAACAGGCTGTTGCGGCGGCCGTCGTTCCAGGCGTCCCAATGCCGGACGAACAGGTGATCGAAGACCTCGCCGCTGCTCTTGGCGTGCTTTTTCTCCTCCACGCGCTTGCGCGTGCAGTCCAGGTCCGAACCGCACTCCTGGAACACGCTGGCACTGAAGGCCACGCGGTCGCCCTGCGGCGCGATGCGGTAGGTGTCCACGTCCAGCGCGAAATCGGTGAGCTGGCGCGGCGCGCCGCCGGCCAGCGGCAGCGCGTACAGCTGCTGGCGGCCGGACTTGGCGCTGAGGAAGTACACGGTCTTGCCGTCGGCCGACAGCTCCGGCGAGTTGACGTTCCAGCCGTCCGGGGTCAGCCGCTTCGGCGGCGCCGCATCGCGGGTACGCAGGTCGCGCAGCCACAGGCTGGTGCTGGATTTCTCCAGCGCCTTGTCCATCTGCCGCTTGGCGAAGACCACCGTGCCGCCGTCGGGCGTCAGCAGCGGCGAGGACACCCGGTCCAGCGCGACCATGTCGCGGACATCGAAACCGCGGGTGGCGGCCAGCGCGGGTAGCGCGGTCAGCAGGGCCAGGGGCAGCAAGGCGTAGCGCAGGGTCATCGGGTATCTCCGGAACACGGCAAAACGTCGATGGTAGGGGCCGTGGTGGGCGTGGTGCAAAGGACTGAAGTCATGGAGGGGCCGGGAATGGGGAATCGGGATTGGGGATTGGTAAGCGCGAGGCGCTGGCTCGGCTGGGGCTACGAAGATCCGCACCGGCCAGGTGGTGGAGAGCGGGCGGACCGCGGCCCTGCGCGCGGCTGGATGAGAGGGGGATCGGCAGTGATAGCGCGATGCGCCGGCTTGGCCAAGCGCAGGAAGCCGGTGCCGGAGCTGGCCTTGGTGGTGAGAGCGACATCGGCAAGCGCACGCGGCTGGGCGCGATTCGCTCTTGGACCAAGCGATGCACGCGGTGCGGATCAGCCGGCGAGAAACGGAGGCGGCACGCGGCGCGCTGGCGCGGCCGCAAACACGAAGCCCGGCGCGGGGCCGGGCTTCGGATGTTGCGTTGCGGCAGGCCGTTGCGCCGATTACGCGCGCGGTGCGGCCGCGGCGTCGCCCTTGCGGCCGGTGCGGTACAGCAGCCAGCCGACGAAGGCCAGCAGGGCCAGGCCGTACCACTGGTTGAGGTGGAACGCCTCCGGCAATGCCAGCACGTCGGCGCGGCCGGAGGCCACGATCGGCACCGCGATGGCGATGCCCATCAGTGCCTCGCCGGTGATCAGGCCCGCGGCGAACAGCGTGCCCGGACGGTGCACGCGGTCGCGGCCCTCTTCGTCGTCGGCGCGGATCTTGTGGAAGCGCTCGACCAGATGGGTCAGCAGGCCGCCGAGGAAGATCGGCACCATCAGCTCCAGCGGCAGGTAGATGCCGATCGCCGCGGCCAGCACCGGCACGCGGAAGCGCTTGCCGGTCTTCTTCAGCCACTCGTCCAGGGCGATGATCGCCGCGCCGACGCCGGCGCCGATGGCGATCATGCTCCACGGCAGCTCGCCGCCGAACAGGCCCTTGGCCACCGACGCCATCAGCGTGGCCTGCGGCGCCGCCAGCGCATTGGGGTGCTGCGGCGTGGCCGCGCCGATGCCGTAGGCCTGGGCGAGCAGGTTCAACACCGGCGCCATGATCAGCGCGCACGAGAACGCACCGATCGCCAGCATCAGCTGCTGCTTCCACGGCGTGGCGCCGACCAGGTAACCGGCCTTCAGGTCCTGCAGGTTGTCGCCGCCCACCGCGGCGGCGCAGCACACCACCGCGCCGATCATGATCGCGGCGACCGCGCCGATCGGCGAATCGCGCCCGAGCAGCAGCACCAGCACCGCCGAGGCGAACAGGATGGTGGAGATGGTGATGCCGGAGACCGGGTTGTTCGACGAGCCGATCAGGCCGGCCAGGTAGCCGGACACCGACACGAACAGGAAGCCGGCGACGATCATGATGAGGGTCATCGGCACGCTGACGTGCCACTGGCCGACGATGGCCTGGTACAGGCCCAGCAGCGGCAGCGTGCACAGCAGCAGCGCCACCAGCATCCACTTCATCGGCAGGTCGCGATCGGTATCGGCCACCACGCCGCCGCCGGTGCTCTTGCGCGCGGCGGCGAACCCGCTCTTGACGCCCGACAGCAGCGACTTGCGCAGCGAGAACAGGGTCCACACCCCGCCGATCAGCATCGCGCCCACGCCCAGGTAGCGCACCTTGGCCGCCCAGATGCCGAACGCGGCCTCGGCCGCCGGCGCATTGGCCAGGCTCTGCGCCAGCGCCGGGTCGGAGCCCATGAAGAACTGCTGGTACAGCGGGATGGCGAGGTGCCAGGACAGGATCGAGCCGGACAGCACCACGATGCCGACGTTGAGCCCGACGATGTAGCCCACGCCCAGCAGCGCCGGCGACAGGTTGGTGCCGACGTAGCCGACCATCTTGCTGCTGCCGATGTAGGTGGCCTGCGCCCAGGTATCCGGGATCACCTTCAGGCCGCTGGCCGCACCGAGCTTGACCAGCCCGCCGATCGCCGCCGACAGGCCGAGGATCTTCAGCCCCGGCCCGGGATTCTCGCCGGCCTTGAGCACTTCCGCGGCGGCCTTGCCCTCCGGGAACGGCAGCGGATCCTCGACGATCATCGAGCGCCGCAGCGGCACCGAGAACAGCACCCCGAGCAGGCCGCCCATGCCGGCGATGCCCAGCACCCACCAGTATTTGAAGTCCGGCCAGTAGCCCATGATCACCAGCGCCGGGATGGTGAAGATCACCCCCGCCGCGATCGAGGAACCGGCCGAGGCGCCGGTCTGCACGATGTTGTTCTCGAGGATGGTGCCGCCGCCGAGCAGGCGCAGCACCCCCATCGACACCACCGCCGCCGGAATCGCGGTGGCGATGGTCAGGCCGGCGAACAGCCCGAGGTAGGCATTGGCGGCGGACAGCACCACGGCCAGCACGATCGCCAGCACCACGGCACGGAACGTGAGCTGGCGCGGCGCGGCAGCGTTGTTCATGGTTACCCCTGAAACGACAAAAACGCTCTGCACGCTAGCGTCTGGGGCGAGGCAAGTCCAGCCTCCTGCCGCCCAGCTTGTGGCACATGCCTGGGGAGCGGGGATTGGGGATTGGGGATTCGTAGAGGCAGCGGGAGATGGTCGCCCCTCTCCCGCCGGGAGAAGGAACGAAGAGCAGCCCCTCTCCAACCGGGAGAGGGGTTGGGGTGAGGGTCCGACCTCCCTCCGCACCGCCCATGCCGCGCACCGCCATTCGGGCCGGCGCCAGCGCCCCTATACTCCGCCGCTGCCTTCCTGCGCCGAGAGTCGCCGTGTCCGTGTCCTCCCTGCCGCTGCGCGACGTGCGCGACGATTTCCTCGGCCATCCCAAGGGCGTCTACGTCTGCTTCTTCACCGAGATGTGGGAGCGCTTCTCCTTCTACGGCATGAAGGCGCTGTTGCTGCTCTACCTGACCAAGTACCACCTGTTCGGCGACGACGCCGGGCTCGACCTGCTAGGCGCCTACGGCGGCCTGGTGTACTGCGTGCCGGTGCTCGGTGGGCTGCTCGCCGACCGCTGGCTGGGCATGCGCAAGGCGGTGGTGTTCGGCGGCCTGTTGCTGGTGCTCGGCCACATCGGCATGGCCTTCGAAGGCCACGCCGCCACCCGGATCAACGGCGAGGTGGTCCGCGACACCGCGTCCCTGGGCGTGACCTACCTGTCGCTGGCGCTGATCATCATGGGCGTGGGCTTCCTCAAGCCCAACATCTCCACCATCGTCGGCAAGCTGTACCCCGCCGACGACCCGCGCCGCGACGCCGGCTTCTCGCTGTTCTACGCCGGCATCAACCTCGGCGCGCTGTTCGCCTCGCTGGTCTGCGGCTTCCTCGGCGAAGCCTACGGCTGGCGCTACGGCTTCGGCGCCGCCGGCATCGGCATGCTGCTCGGCCTGGGCATGTTCCTGTGGGGCCAGAAATACCTGCACGGCCACGCCGAGCCTGCGCAACCCGCGCTGCTGCGCGAGCGCGTGCTCGGCGTACCGCGCGAATGGGCGATCTACGGGAGCGCGGTGCTGGGCGTGCTGCCGGTAGCCGCCTTGATGTGGGCCGCGGCCAACGGCGCCTTCAGCCTCGGCGGGGAAATCTCCCTGGCCCTGCTGCTGATGCTGCTGGTGCTGGGCGCGGTGCTGCTGTGGTTCGCCTGGTTCACCGGCACCCAGTGCACCCCGGTGCAGCGCCAGCAGATGATCGCGCTGATGGTGCTGATCGCGATGGCGCTGGTGTACTTCACCCTGTACGAGCAGACCTACGGCTCGTGGGTCACCTTCACCGACCGGCTGATGACCAAGGACATCGTGCCGTCGCTGGTGATCCGCGGCGGCACTCCCCTGCCCTGGTCGATCGCCTCGCTGCTGCTGGCGCCACTGGGCTTCGTGCTGGCGGCCTCGCTGTCCGACCGCCGCCCCGGCTCGTCGGCACCGCGGCGGCTGTTCGTCGCGGTCAGCGCGCTGATGCTGCTGTTCCTGGTCCGCGACTGCCTGGTGCTGCCGCAGACCGCCGGCTCGCTGACCTACCTGGGCGCGCTGTTCCTGGTCCTGCTGGCGCCGTTGTTCGCCGCGCTGTGGGCGTGGCTGGCGCGGCGCGGACGCGAGCCGTCCAAGCCTGCCAAGTCGGCGCTGGGGCTTCTACTGGCGGGCCTGTCCTTCGTGCCGCTGGCGCTGGCCGCGCAACAGGTCGGCGCCACCGGACAGATGGCCAGCGTGTGGTGGCTGGTGCTGGCCTACTTCGTGCTGGAGGCCGGCGAGATGTGCCTGTCGCCGGTCGGCCTGTCGGCGGTGACCCAGCTCGCGGTGCCGCGCGTGGTCAGCCTGATGATGGGCACCTGGTTCCTGGCCACCGCGTTCTCCGAGGCCCTGGCGGCGCTGTTCGGCAAGCTCGCCGCGATCGAGGTGCCGGACGGCCAGACCCTCAACATCGCAGACGCCGCGGCCAAGTACGCGCACCTGTTCTGGCTGCTGCTGTGGATCGGTGTGGGGTGCGGCGTCCTTGCCTTCCTTGCCGCGCCATTGCTGCGGCGGATGATGCACGGGGTGCGCTGAGCCGCGGCGTCGCCCGCGCGGCGGCGCAACCGGTCCACATGTCGACGCGGACGCATGTTGCGTGGCCGATGACGAGGACGGCGATCCCCGCCGCCAGCCACACTGAGCCACCGAACCCGACCGGCGCCAGTGCAGTCGCGATAGCGACCGCTGGAGCGCCCGCGGCCAGGACACAAGTCGGCCAGAATGAGCGGCGACACCGCAAGCAGGTCGCTGCTCTGCCCCAACCATTCACGGCGATCGCTCCGATGGGCGCGCTGCTGGACGTCGCCCTTCACACACATCAGCGGCGGTTCATCCACACCGACATGGCCTGCCGCGCAGCGATACAGCGAAGGCTCCTTGGCCACAGCCATCGCCTGATGCATAGGCAACAGTTGACACGATGGATGCAGAGCGGCGCTCAACAGGCTTGATTTAAAAGTTTCAAATGAAACCTTGATTAATCCATCTTAACTTGTCATGCCATGAGCACAGTGCTAGGTTCCATCCGTCGCCGCATGACGACATAAGGAAAAGGAGCTTCGTGATGAAGATTCAAGATTCCAAACTCGAGAAACAGGATTCCCATCCCAACCCGTTCGCCATCCAGCTCGACGAGCCCATGCAAAATATTGCGGCGCCGGGCGTCTGCGAGATGAAACCCTATCCCGGTGAAGATTCTCGCTGGTATTCCACCAAACCGGGCGGCTAAAACGACGGCGATTCCATCAAGACGATGCGATTAGGAAAAGGAGCTTCGCGATGAAAATTCAAGATGCCAAACTCGAAAAACAGGATTCTCACTCCAACCCGTTCGCCATCCAGCTCGACGAGCCCATGCAAAACATCGCGGCGCCGGGCGTCTGCGAGATGAAGCCCTATCTTGGTGAAGATTCTCGCGGGTTCTCCACGAAACCCGGTAGCTAAAACGACGGCGATTCCATCAAGACGCCACGATAAAGAACGCCGCCATCAGGCGGCGTTCTTCTGTCCGAAAGCGCGATGACCACACAACGCCGATCGCAGGCAGCCGAGTCGCCATGATCAAGGCCAATATCGCTTTTCCCGACCTCGAGCATCCCCCGGTGTGGCAGGACAGTACCCTGTGTCTCGGCAAAAGCCAGATCGCGCCCTACCGTCACTCCGCTGTGGAAACCGTCGTGGTTCGCACGCAGGGACAATGGTTCGCGACGGTACGCGAGCGTTGCAGGGATGTCGCATGGGAAAACACCGAGACGGGCGCGTTGGTCGACGCCGATCGATTCAACCAACTTTACAAAGAAGCCCTTCTATGGCCGCTTGATTATCTCATGATCGAAGTGGCCCAGGCCGGATGCCGACTGAAGTTGCGCGCCGGCCTTCTCGGATCGGCGCCGGTCTACTGCCGGGTCACCGATGACGCAGTGGAAATCTCCTACGATCTGGCCGACTTTTTTTCCCGGCCCACCACCATCGACCTGGAGATGACCAGCCGGCGTCTCGCACTCAGCGCAGACTACTCCGCCAGGCAATTGTGCTCGGGCGTTGTGATGCTGACAGAACGCGCCGCGCTTTACGCGGAGCCGGGCAAGACGCGTTACGTCTATCCTTCGCCTGCTGAAACCCTATCGCCTTCCGAAGAAGCACTGATCGACTACGGCATAGAGCGATTCGAGCAACTGTTGCATCGTGCGATTTCGATTCGACCCGCATCGAAGCAGGTGGCCGCGGAGTTGAGTGGAGGCATGGACTCGGCGACCGTTGCGTGCGCCCTGACTCGATCGCATGACAACCTCGTGAGCTTGGGAATCTTGCTCGACGAGGGACATAGTCAAACCCAGGCCGAACGCCGCCGCATGCTTGTTGAAAGGCTGGGCCTTCGCGACACGCGCATCCCTATCGATTCATTTCCGCCAACGCTCGATCTGCAACCCAGTGCGGATCGACCGAACTATCCCCTTGCCGAGTTCTATCTCGAAGCGTTCGAAAATCTATGGGACAGCGCTCAATCACAGGGCAGCGAATGGCTTTTCACCGGGATTGGCGGAGACCAGCTGTTCCCAACATACCGTGACGAGGACCATCCCACTGCCAGTCCTGGCGACAGGGTGGTCGCAGAAGCCAAGCGTCGCGCGAACCTGTTGTTGACGCCCCGAGCGCTCAATGCATCACGTTCGATCAGCGGATTTGATGCTCCCGCCGGCCTGTTGTCTGCATCCGTATTGGCGTCGAGCGCGTGCCAGGCTCCCCATCTGCTTCGGCGAGGCCTTTGGCCGGTCAATCCGTTGAGCGATCCACACTTGGTTTCTTTTTGTCGGCTCCTGCCTCTGCAGAGCCGTAAAGATCGAGAAACGATGTGGCGGTACTTGCGCGCCAACGTAGGCGACGTATTTCCACGAAACTATTGCAAGGAAACGTTCGCCCATGTGCTTCCTGGACTGATCGCACATCAGGCAAAGACGATCACCCTGCAACTGAACGAGTGCGCCCTTGCCGACTTGGGCCTGGTCAACCGAGACGCTGCCCTTCAGTTGCTGGACGAGTTGGTGGCGACGCGCGCACGCCCGCTGACGGCGCCGCTGATCTCGTTCCTTTGGCTGGAGCGCTTCGTTCGACAGTTTGCCTGACAATCGCAGTCAGCAGGCATCGAGGCCGCTGTCCCAGCGTACGCAGCTCTGGCTGCACGACGACGCCGAAACGGCCGGCGGCATGTGAGGCAACGCCAGTTCTACCTGCCAGGCAGCCGGCGGCATTCGCCTTGGGAAAGCGCGCGCTACGGCCAGTTCCTCGACGTCGCCGAGGCGGCGGCCAGGTCCGTGTACCGGTTCTGGCTGCTGCCTGGACCGGCGCGGGTCGCGCGCCCCTGGCCTTCCTTGCCGCGCCGCCACTGCTGCGGATGATGCACGAGGCGCGCTTAGCGGGTTGCCGGCAAGGATCGCGGCCTGGCCCCGCAACGCCAGGGCTTCACAACCGATGCCTTCTCCGCGTCATGCAATGGCAGGTGCAACCTGCAGGCGCCCGGTCCGATCAGGACCAGGCCCATCACACACAAGCTCACTCAGGGAGATCGCATGAAAACACACTGGAAACGCGTCGCGGCGCGCGGCCTGGCCGGACTTGCATTGCTCTGCGGCACCTGCGCGTCGGTTCAGGCCGCATGCCCCTACCCGTTCCGGCTGAGCGGCAAGATCGACCAGCCATGGAAACAGGTAACCAATTCGGCGTGGAACAAGATGTTGCCGCCGCAATGGACCGACAACGGCTTCCATTTCTACAGCCGGGTCCGCGATCGCGGTCCGGCCGATGGCATCAACACGCCGTCGGATCTGGAGTCGGAAATCCTAAAGAAAGTCAGCGAAGGCCCCGAGGGCACACCCAATCGCTGGCAGATCCTGCTGCCGCTGGTCAATTCGAAGGGCGCGAATCTGCGCGTCATCTACGACTACGATGGCGGCAAGACCTCCAAATGCCAGTTGGTCACGCTGAGCTACTGAGTCCAACCGGCATCAGTGCGGCCCGGAAAGCACCGGGCCGCTCTGATGCTGCAGAGCTGTAGCGCATGGCGCCTCGGCGCCCTCTTCAGGCGACAGCCGCCTACTGCTTCGCTGCCGCCGGCGCCGCCTGCGCACCACCCAACGACTTGCTCAGGAACGCCAGCAGCCGGGTGTAGAACTCGCGGCGATGCTCCTCGGTGTAGAAGCCGTGGCCCTCGGTCGGGACATACAGTGTTTCCACCGGCACACCGGCCTTCTTCAGTGCGGCTTCCATCTTCTTGGAGTGCTGGATGGGCGCGCGCTCGTCCTCGCCGCCAGCCGCCAGGAACACCGGCACCTTGATCTTGTCGGCGAGATTCACCGGCGACACCACGGCCAGCTCGCTGGGAGAGCCCACCCATTCGCTCAGGTAGGTCTTGCCTGAATCGCGCTGCTGAGTATCACCTTTGACGTACAGCATTGGTAGATCGTAAACACCGATATAACCAGCGGCGCAGCGATACAGCGACGGCTCCTTGGCCACACCCATCAACGATGCATAGGCGCCATAACTGGCACCGTACATGCAGATGCGCTGCGGGTCGGCGATGCCCTGGTCGATCGCCCAGCGCGTGGCGTCGGTGACGTCGTCCTGCATCTTGCCGCCCCACTGGCCGGCGCCCGCCTGCTTGAACGCACGCCCGTAATTGCCCGAGCCGCGATAATTGACCTGCAGCACCGCGTAACCGGCACTGGCCAGGATCTGCGCATCCTCATCGAACATGCCCTTGTCGGACTCGCCGAACGGACCGCCATGCGGCATCACCACCATCGGCACCTTGCCGGACTTGGCCGCCGCCGGCAGCGTCACGAAGCCGTGCAGCGCAAGACCATCACGCGCCTGCAACGCGATCGGCCGCACTTCCGCCAGCTTCGGCGGCTGCAGCGCGGCACGACGCGCGAACACGAAATCGGCCTTCTTGGCAACGGTGTCGAACAGGTAGAACTCGCCCGGGTTACGACCGGACTGCACGTTGACCAAGTTGAGCCGGCCGTCGCGGGTGCTGGAGGTGACGTACACCGCCTGCCCCGGGAATGCCGCCTCCAGCGAACGCTGGGTCTTGGCTTCGGGCGAGGCGCTATCGAAGAACAGGCTGCGCGGCGTGTCGCCCAGCACCTGGACACCCACCGGGACGCGGGTGCCATGGCGATAGATGATCGCGTAGGGATCGGCCAGGGCATCGCGCGCCACCACCTTGCGTTCCCCGTTGTCCACATTCCAGGACTCGATCACGTCGCTGCCCTTGGCCTGCTGGACCAGGAGATAGGCGGTATGTCCATCCTCGGAGAACCCGATCGGCGCCTCCACGTGGTGACTGACGTTTTCGTCGTTGACCAGTTTCCAGTCGCTGCCCTGCGTATCGCGATAGAACAGCTTCTTGGCGTTGTCGGCATCCGCCCCCAAGGCGAAGCGCACCTTGCCTTGCTCATCGCTGTAGAAATTGGCACCGCGCACCTTGGGCGAACCGGTCAGCAACCGCCGGCGGCCGCTATAGACGTCCATGATCTCGGTGCGGCTGTAAGGGTCCTGGCTGGTGCTGAACGGCTCCGCCTGAATGATGACGTTGCGGTCGTCGCCGGGCAGCAGGCCAACGAAATACGCGGCAACTTTTTCCACCTTCTTGGTCTGGATCAGCGTGCCCGGCCCGTTGCCGGTGACGCGCTGGCCCACCAACAGCTCCGCCGCCCCGCCGTCGGCGTTGATCGCGAACAGTTCTCCGGTCCCCCACGGCTCATCCCGCTGCCCAATCTTCTGGACCATGTTGAACAGCACGCGCGTGTCGTTGACCCACACGAAATCGGAGACGTGCGTGTTCTTCTCCATCGAGAAGCTGCCGACGATCTTGTTGTCGGAACGGCGCATGATCGCCAGCGCGGTCCGATCCTCCAGCGGCACCGTCGCCGCGTAATACTCGCCGGTCGGCGACAGCTTCAATGTTTCGACCTGCTCTTTGACCAGATAAGGCGCCAGATCCACCTGCGCCCATGCATTCCCCGCTCCCAGCAGACACAACAACGCGACTGCGCGCATCCCCTTCTTCATTCCTTGTTCCCCAGTTTCCTAGTGGCGTGACGTACGCGTGAAGTGTAATCCGTCACAGCCTGCGGCGCTGCGACTTCCGGCACCGCGCACGTGGGCCGCGCAGATGGCACTGCGCGCAACAACGGGCCACGATCGCCGCTGCCTGCCGAAAACGAAAAGGGCGACCTTACGGCCGCCCTCCCCTTGCCACCGCCTGCGTTGGATCAGAACGCGACGCGCAGGCCACCAGTGATGCCGTACGCCGAGCGGTTCTTTCCGACTTCCGCGTTCAGGCCGACGTAGACATAGGTTCTCTGGGCCAGCCTTACCGTGCCATTGGCGTTCAACTGCACGAAGCCGCGGCCGATCTCGGGCGCCGCCGTCTCGAAGCGCTGGCCGGCCAGGGTGTTGTGCACCGTCGGATCCAGCAGGTCGCCGGTGTCGGCGCCCACCGCGACACCAGCACGCCAGGTCTGCTCGGCGGCGAGCGGATCGGCATCCTTCGAACCCAACGCCACGCCCGCGAGGATCCGTGTGCCGGTCTGCGACAGGGCGTCGAGCGAAAGCGCCGCCAGCGAACCGCCGCGCTCGCTGATCGCGTCGCGCTCGACCTTCTGCCAGATCACGCTGGCATAGGGCTCCACGCGGTTACCCGCCGCCGTCTGGATCGGGAAACGCATGCCGGTCGAAGCCATCAGGTCCTTGCCCGATGTCCGGCTTTCGATCGATGCGCCGCCCAGCGGATCGGCACGGTGCGTCAGCCAATCCGTGGAGCCGTAGGCGACGATGCCATCTAGCACGACACGACCCGCCTGCTGCTGCGCGTAGAGCATGCCCGCGTTGCCGCGGACATTGCCACGGCCGCCGTGCGACATCACGCTGGTGTCGTGGTGACTGGCGCCCACGCCGACGACAGTCCCGCCATCCGCATACAGATCGATGCCGGCGCTGGTGCGGTCAGTTCCGGTATCGAAGCCCGAGCCCTGTCCGTCGGCGACGGTGCGGTTGCCGTCGCGGGTCACATTGGCCCAGGCCTGGTGCCCGGCCGCGGCCTGCGCATCGGTGCCGAGATGATCGGCGACGTCGCGCTGGATGCCGAGGCCCGCCACGCGCGCGGCAGCGGCCTGATCGGCATGCACTTCGCCGCCGAGACTGGCGACCATCGGCGCGACTTGCGTCGCGCCCAACGACGACACCGCATACAGCAGTCCGGTCTGGGCAGCGGTGGCCGATCCGGCCACTTGCGCGTTCAGGGTGCTGTCGAGCGCACCGGCGACGTTGAGGGCGTTGCGGTTCGCGGCGTCGCCCAGCAACGGCGCATAGGACAACGGCGCGACGCGCAGATCGATGCTATTGCCATTGTTGACACCATAGAAGGCGACGAAACGCGCATTGGTCGGCAGACCATCGGACGGAGCGATCGAGCTGAAGCGACCGACGACGCCGCCATCGGCGGTGACGATGCGGAAGGTCGTGCCCAGAACCGGCGTATAGGTATTGCTTGCGCTGCCGGTCATGCCGCGCAACAAAGGCTGCAACACGCCGTTGGCGAAGAAGCGATGCCCGGCGCCGACTACCAGGAGACGCGAATAGTTGCCGACACCATGCGCGGTTCCCAGACCGTCGATGTCCATCTGCATGGTACTGGCGGCGCTCATCCTCACATCGCCGCTGACGACGAGCGTACCGGGCGAGGCACCCGGCGCCAGCTTGCCATCGACGGTCACCGGGCCGCTGATCGCCCCAATGCCACGCAGCGTCGCGCCTTGGTTGACCTGCACGAAGCTGCTCGCCAGCACACCGTTCGCCGCGAGCATGCCCTCCGCCACGCAGGTTCCGCTGCCGAGGATCGCGTTACCCGAAAGGTTCAGGCGTCCGGCACCGGATTTCACGAAACAGCCATTGCCGGACGCCTCGGCGATGGTGCCGGACAGTTCGGTGGAAGTGCCGGTGGCCACATCGACGCCCGCGTTGCCGCTGAGCAAAACCTGCTGATTCGTGCCCAGCGTCGCCACCGTCTGCAACATGCCGCCTTGCAGCAGGATCTGCCCCGTGCCCAGCGAAGAGCCACTGTCGATACGGACCACGCCGCCCTGGATGAGGGTACCGCCGCTGAAGGTGTTTTTGCCGCTCACCACCAGCGTGCCGCCGCCAAGCTTGGTCAGGCCGCCGCTGCCGCTCATCTCGCCCTGCTGGGACAGCGTGGCGCCGTCGAGCGTGGTGATGCTCGCACCCTGCGGACCGAAGCTGAAACCGCGCGTCGTGCTCATCGTGTTGGTCACGGTGAGGTTGCCGCCATTGAAGGTCACCCCATTGGAAGCATCGCCGAGATTGGCATCGGATGAGATCTGCAGGGTCCCGCCGTTGAGCGTGTTGCCGCCGGTGTAGGTATTGGCACCGCCGAGCACCAGCGTGCCGCCGTTGACCGTGGTGCCACCGCTGTGCGCAGCCACGCCTTCGATGTCCAGCGTGCCCGCGCCGTTCTTCACCAAGCCGCCGCTGCCGGACACGGGACCGTTGGCGGTCAGCGTCGTGCCCGCATCCGTGGCGATCGCGCCATTGCCGTTGAGCGTCAGCGCGCGACCGGTGGCGAAGTTGCCGGTGGTATGCAGCGCACCGCCATTGAAGGCGATGCCATTGGAGGCATCGCCGAGATTGGCGTCGGAGGAGATCTGCAGGATCCCGCCGTTGAGCGTATTGCCGCCGGTGTAGGTATTGGCACCGCCAAGCACCAGCGTGCCGCCGTTGACCGTGGTGCCGCCGCTGTGCGCGGCCACGCCTTCGATGTCCAACGTGCCCGCGCCGTTCTTCACCAGGCCGCCGCTGCCGGACACGGGACTGTTGGCGGTCAGCGTCGTGCCCGCATCCGTGGCGATCGCGCCATTGCCGTTGAGCGTCAGCGCGCGGCCGGTGGCGAAGTTGCCGGTGGTATGCAGCGCACCGCCATTGAAGACGATGCCATTGGAGGCATCGCCGAGATTGGCGTCGGAGGAGATCTGCAGGGTCCCGCCGTTGAGCGTGTTGCCGCCGGTGTAGGTGTTGGCACCGCCGAGCACCAGCGTGCCGCCGTTGACCGTGGTGCCGCCTCTGTGCGCGGCCACGCCTTCGATGTCCAACGTGCCCGCGCCGTTCTTCACCAGGCCGCCGCTGCCGGACACGGGACTGTTGGCGGTCAGCGTCGTGCCCGCATCCGTGGCGATCGCGCCATTGCCGTTGAGCGTCAGCGCGCGGCCGGTGGCGAAGTTGCCGGTGGTATGCAGCGCACCGCCATTGAAGACGATGCCATTGGAGGCATCGCCGAGATTGGCGTCGGAGGAGATCTGCAGGGTCCCGCCGTTGAGCGTGTTGCCGCCGGTGTAGGTGTTGGCACCGCCGAGCACCAGCGTGCCGCCGTTGACCGTGGTGCCGCCGCTGTGCGCGGCCACGCCTTCGATGTCCAACGTGCCCGCGCCGTTCTTCACCAGGCCGCCGCTGCCGGACACCGTACCGGTGCTGGTGGTGGTGGTGCCGGCATCGGTATTGAACGTACCGTTGCCCGTCACCACGACATTGCGCGCGGTAGCCACGCTGCCCATGGTGTGCAGGGTGCCGTTGTTCAGCGCCAGACCGCCCGACGCGTCACCGAGGTTGTGATCGCTGGAGACCTGCACCGTCGCATTGGTAACGCGGGTGCCGCCGGTGTAGGTGTTGTTGCCGCCGAGCAATTGGGTGCCGCCATTGACGTCGACGCCTCCGCTGCCGGAGACCGTACCTGCGATGCTGCCGCCATTGGCCTGCGACACCACCAGATCGTGGCTGCCAAGCGCGACATCGCCCAGACCGCCGATATTGCGAACCGTCACGTTGCCGCCTGCGCCGGAAAGATCGAGCGTGCCGTTGTTGGTCACGCCACTGGACGAGGCGATGCTGCCCGCGCCGCCGATGGCGAGGGTCGCACCGGTGTTGACCGTGGTCTGGCCGGTATAGGCGTTTTGGCCGGTCAGTGTTACCGCACCGCCCTGGCCGCTGTTGGCGATGGTGAGCGCACCAGGGGTACCTGCGCTATCGTCCGAAATGGCACCGGTCAGCGTCGTCTGGTGGCCGGCCTGGTCGATCGTGCCGCCATGGTCGGTGATGGTGAAGGTCTGGTTGAGGGTAGTGTCCTGGGTCGGCAACAACGTACCGCCGTCGAACTTGCCGTTGTTGCTGCCGAGCGTGGTCGTGGTGGTCGGCTGATTGATGACCGTTAAGGCGGGACCACCCGCATTCTGCGTCTGCGACGGGGAAGCCAGGGACGTGAAATAAGGATTGTTGGGAGTACAGTCGGCCGCAGGACCGGTGAGGCTGACGCATTGGCCGGCGTAGACGCCAAGCTCGATGTCGTTGTTGCCAGCGCCCGCGGTATTCGCAAATCCGGTGGTGGAAGCCGTGAACCTGATGGTGTAGGTCGTGCCGGCGGCAAGGCTGATGCCCTGGTAGATGCCATCGAAGCTGCCGACCGCGCCGTCGTACCAAGAGCCCGCGACGCCCGCCTGGTTCACGTTCGTGGTCGACGGACCGGACGTGCCTGGAGCATGCCAGACACCCGCTGCTTCCGGCGTCGTACCGGTCTGATAGACGATGCCCCAGCCGGCAGGCGCCTGCAGTCCGCTTTGCGCATTCGCCGCGCCGCCGCGCACGAAAAGCGGATTATCGAAGAGGTTGGTGGAACTGTTGATCTCGTAGAGGCCGACATTGCCGAAGGTCCAGTAGGACGGATCCTGGCGAAACGCGAACAGCACGTAATTGTTGCCGCTGCTGGTTGCGGTGTAATTGACGGAGTACACCTGGAACTGGTTTGGCGTATTGCTGGCGCTGTTGGACGCCGAGCCGTTATTGATGTCCAGGAGCGCGCCGGTCGGCATGGCGAGATTGGCGGCGTGCGCGGGCAATGTGAATGCCAGTGCCAGTGCCAGACTGCTCATACCATTCAGGACAAATGGCGTACCGTCCCGGCCGCGCACAGCAGACCGGCCGCCACGCGAGGTGGATCTGGCATGTTCGGATGTGACCACCATCTGGCCGAGCGCACGGTTCCAGACGATGCGGAAAATTTTGTTCATTGATGACGCCCCCTGTGATCCTGGATTCATATGCAGTTCGCCCTCCTCACCGAGGGCGAAAGCGACTTGACGCAAAACAGAGGGCTTGCCGTAAGCCAACCTCCTGCTAATCGCATCGATCCGACATTGACATTGGCTTAACGCTATTTCGTGACAAAAACCAAATAATTTGTCTACAAAACGATCACGTATCGACATTGTGTGACACAAATTTAGAGTCAATCACAAAAATTGTGATGAAAGTCACAATTGAGATGAAGGCATCAATGTGGCCGCTTCCATTGATCCGCCACTGAACTTGGCGCGGTACCACTGACCCGACGCCACTCCTGCGCCCCAGGGACACGCGCTACGGAAAGGCGATCCGACGACGGTAAAAGGCGCCGTATCCATCGCTATCGCAACTACGCATTCGCACGCACGTCAATCTCCGCAGCTCGCCTAGGGTCAAGGCGGAGAAGCTGCGGGCCGATCCATAGCGAGAAAGCCTGATTCAGTGCGGGATGGTTGACGCCCCGCCTTTGCGTCAGGTCGGTACCATGGCCGCACAGGTTGCAGCACGCACTGTCGTTGTCGCCCGTTGCGGGCAGTCAGTTGAGGTGGCGCACACTGGAAGCCAACGATGTCCGCAGGGGAAACGGACATGGTGTGGCGTCAGGCTCAGGGCAATCAGGCGTCCGAGCGGACGCAGTCTCAGAGGACGATTGCAGACAGGTACCAGGCCCGGCAATGATTCAGCCACATTGGAGCCAGGCGCACGTTGCCGCCAGATCCCGCGCCTACTCCCCGAACTGCCTGGCCGAGATACCGGCAAGCGTCGACCCCATGCCATATGCATCGCACACGCGCTGTTAGGTCCGCCCCAAGGCGTGCTCCAGCCCTGCCCCCGACTGGACCAACCTCTCGATCGATTTCAACTCTTCCACCCTGCTCACCATCGCCCGGTGCAGGCCGGATCCAAGACCAATGAAGGTATGCCGGCGGGAGCGCGGCCAGGCCTGCGGTTCCCGCCATTTCGCCAGGGTCGGCGGCGAAAACTCAGAACGGAATATCGTCGTCCGCGAAGTCGTCCATCGGCGCGGACTGCTGCGGCGCCGGCTGCTGCCGGCGCGGGGCATAGTCCTGCCCGCCACCACCGCCACCGCCCATGCCGGAACGCTCCTGGCGCGGCGGCGCCGAGCGCTGCGGACGGTCGCCACCGCCCATGCCGCCGCCGCCTTCACCGCGGCCGCCGAGCATCTGCATCTCGTCGGCGACGATATCGGTGGAGTACTTCTCCACGCCGTCCTGGCCGGTGTACTTGTCGTAGCGGATCGAGCCTTCGACGTAGACCGAGCTGCCCTTGCGCAGGTACTCGCCGGCGATTTCGCCCAGCTTTCCGAAGAACACCACGCGATGCCATTCGGTGCGTTCCTGCTGGTTGCCGTCGCGGTCCTTGCGCACGCTGGTGGTGGCCAGGCTGATCCGGGTGATGGCCATGCCGGCCTGGGTGTACTTGGTGTCGGGATCGTTGCCGAGGTTGCCGACGAGGATGACTTTGTTGATGCCGCGGGCCATGAGCTGCTTCCGTCTGGGGTCTCCGCGGCCGGGGGGGCACGCAGAGCGGTAAAGAAGATTCGGGGAGCAATCCTAACATCGCCGGGCTGGACCGGCCTGCGCCAGGCGCCCGCGGGCACCCCGGAAAACGCCGCATTGGCCTGTCGGAATCCTGCCGGCACATGGCCCGCCTGGCGCGGCTAACCCAGGCGCGGCAAGCCCTCCGGCCCCGGCGCGCGCCCACCGCGGGACGGATGTGGCCGCGCAGCCTATACTTTGCGCACGTTTCCAGTCCTGTCCGCATGAGCATCGCCGAATCCCTCAGCCCCGCCCTGGGCCTGCCCCAGATCCAGATGCTCGCCGCGCCGGACATGGCCGCGGTGGACGCCCTGATCCGCCGCCGCCTGGCGTCGGACGTCGTGCTGATCAACCAGATCGCCGACCACATCGTCTCCGCCGGCGGCAAGCGCCTGCGGCCGATGCTGGTGGTGCTGGCCGGCCGCGCCTGCGGCGCCGGTGGGCCGATGCAGCACCAGTTGGCGGCGATCATCGAATTCATCCATACCTCGACCCTGCTGCACGACGACGTGGTGGACGAATCGGACCTGCGCCGCGGCCGCAGCACCGCCAATGCGCTGTGGGGCAACGCGCCCAGCGTGCTGGTCGGCGACTTCCTGTACTCGCGCAGTTTCCAGTTGATGGTGGAGCTGGACAGCATGGCGGTGATGCGCCTGCTCGCCGACACCACCAACCGCATCGCCGAGGGCGAGGTACTGCAGCTGTTGCACGTGCACAACCCGGACACCGACGAGGCCGCCTACCTGCGCGTGATCGAGCGCAAGACCGCGGTGCTGTTCGCCGCCGGCACCCGCCTGGGCGCGCTGGCCTCCGGCGCCAGCGAGGCGGTGCAGGAGCGGCTGTACGACTACGGCATGCAGTTGGGCTATGCGTTCCAGATCGCCGACGACGTGCTCGACTACACCGCCGACGCCGCCGACCTGGGCAAGAACCTGGGCGACGACCTGGCCGAAGGCAAGGCCACGCTGCCGCTGATCCACGCGATGGCGCATGCCGACGAGGCCACCCGCGCACGCCTGCGCCAGATCGTCGAACAGGGCGAGGCCAGCGCGATGCCGGAGGTGCTGGCGGCGATCCAGGCCAGTGGCGGCATCGACTACAGCCGCCGCCGCGCGGCCGAATACGCCGCCGCCGCCGAGCGCGCCCTGGATGGCCTGCCGGAGAACGAGGCGGTGGCCGCGCTGCGTGGCTTGGCGCGCTACGCGGTCGAGCGCAAACACTGAGAGCCGCCCCGGACATGACCGCCTTTAACGCCGAGGACCGCGCCGTGCTGTTGGCGGTGAAAGGCGTCGGTCCCACCGTCGTTGCGCGCCTGGAACAATTGGGTGTGCATACGCTGCAGGCGCTAGCCGCCTGCGATGCGGTGCAACTCACCGAACAGGCTGCGGCGCTGCTCGGCTCTACCTGCTGGCGCAACAGCCCGCAAGCGCGCGCAGCGATGAATGGTGCTATCGCCGCGGCGCAGGCGCACGCGCTCAAGCGCTGCTCAGAGACGCCGTAAGGGTGCATTAGGCCCGCTTGGCCGCTATCCGGCGCGCTGCGCGCGCCGGACGGGGTTGGGAATCCGCGATTGGGGATTCGCAAACCGGATGGAATTGGGGAATCGGGATTCGTAAACGCGACTTGAATGACACCTGACGCGTTGCGGACTCCCCCGGCCAGGTCAGCGGCGCGCACGCTCTACGTCGGGTACGGCAGCGGAATTGGCAAAGCGCGGTCTACCGCTTCTACCAATCCCCAATCCCGCCAAGCGCGCAGCGCGCGGCACCTCCCTAATCCCGGCCGAACCGCTCCTCGAAGAAGTCCTCGAGCATCCGGTAGGCGCGCTTGGCCGCACGCGGGTTGTACTGGCAGCCCGGCGGGCTGTTGGCGTCGGCTTCGGCGAAGCAATGCACCGCGCCGCTGAAGTTGACGAACTGCCAGTCGGCGCCGGCGCGGTTCATCTCCTGCTCGAAGGCGACGATGTCGTCGCGGCTCACGCTCTTGTCGTCGGCGCCGTTGAGCACCAACACCGGTGCCTTGGCGCTGCCTGCGGCCGCCGGCGCCGCGGTGGCCAGGCCACCGTGCAGGCTGACCACGCCGGCCAGCGGCGCACCGGCGCGGACCAGTTCCAGCACCGTGGTGCCGCCGAAGCAGAAGCCGACCGCGCCGATCCGGGCCGGATCCAGCGGCGCCTTGCCGGCCTGCGCCTTCAACGCCGCCACCGCCGCCAACGCGCGTGCGCGCAGCGTGGCCGGGTCCTTCTTCAGCGCGCCGGCGAACTGCCCGGCCTCTGTATCGTTCGCCGGGCGCTTGCCCTTGCCGTAGACGTCGGCCACCAGCACCACGTAGTCGTCGCCGGCCAGGCGCTTGGCCTTTTCCACCGCGGAGTCGTTGACGCCGCGCCAGTTCGGCACCATCACCAGACCGGGGCGCGTGTCGTGTTCGGCATCGTCGTAGACCAGCGCGCCGCTGAAAGTGTCCTTGCCGACCTGCCACTCCACCGGCTTGGCCTGCATCGCCGCCCAGGCCTGCAGCGGCAGCGCCAAGGCCAGGCCGAGCACGCCGGCCCACCGCATCGTCGAACGTGTGCGCATCGCCCTTCTCCCATGGGAACCAGGCGGCAGTCTAGAGCGTGCCATGCACGTCGAGGTGAGGGCGACTGCGGCCGGCGATGGCTCTGGGACAAGGCGCACAGCGCCGTCGCGTGGCGGCCCGGCGGTCGCTTCCGCGCAGGTTCTTTCCGCAGCACGCATGCCAGGCCAGGGGCCACGCATCGCAACGTGCGGCACGCGCGGCGGCCAGCGCGACACCAGCGCAGCGCGTGCGCCGACGCCGCGCTGCGACTCAGGCGATGCCCAGCCCCGCAATGGCGCTGATCGCGTTCGGGTCGAACCCGGCCAACGCGGCGAAATGGCGGCCGCGCGCCACGTAGTCGCGGTACGCGCCGAAACTGGGCGCGCCGGGCGACAGCAGCACCACGCCACCCTGCTCGCCCAGTGCCGCGCGCGCCAGCGCCACCGCATCGGCCAGGTCGGCCGCGGCATGCAGGCCGAAGCCGGCGTCGGCGGCCAGCGGCGCCAGCAGCGCATGGATGCGCGGGCCGTTGGCGCCCAGGGTGACAATCTCCAGCGGCGCGCCGCCATCGCGCATGTGCCCGGCGAAGTCCTGCCAGTCCAGGCCGCGGTCGTGGCCGCCGACCAGCAGCGCGATACGCCGTCCGCGGAAGCACTCCAGCGCCGCGAGGCTGGCATGCGGGGTGGTGCTGATCGAGTCGTTCACATAGGTCACGCCGTCGCGCGTGCCCAGGGTCTGCAGCCGGTTCGGCAGCGGCCGGAAACGATCGGCCGACGGCGCCAGCGCCGCCGCGTCCAGCCCCAGCGCCTCGATCGCGGCCAGCACCGCGCACAGGTTGCCGCGGTTGTGCCGGCCCGGCAGCGGCGCCTGCGCGCTGTCGTACACCGCGGTGTCGCCGCGATAGACCACCTCGCCGCGCATGTGCCAGCCGTCCTCGCGGTTGAACCAGCGCACGTCGCTGTCGGGCAGTTGCAGGGCCGCCAGCTGCGGATCGGCGGCATTGAGCAGCGCGATGCGCGGCCGCGCATGGGTGACCAGCTCGAGCTTGTCGGCGATGTAGCGCGCCTGGCTGCCGTGCCAGTCCAGGTGCTCGGGAAACAGGTTCAGCACCAGCGCCAGCTGCGGTCGCGCGCCGCTGCGGGCGACATCGCCGGTCTGGTAGCTGGACAGTTCGATCGCCCAATACTGCGGCGCCGGCGTCGGCGCCAGCACTTCCAGCAGCGGCACGCCGATGTTGCCGACCAGGCCGGTGCGGTGGCCGCCTGCGCGCAGCAGGTGCGCCAGCAGCGCGGTGGTGGTGCTCTTGCCCTTGGTACCGGTGACGCAGACGCTGCCGGGCACCACCCCGTCGGCCCCGGCGTGTTCGGCGAACCACAGCGCGGTACCGCCGACGAAGCGCGTGCCGCGCGCGGCCGCGGCCTGCGCCTCGGGCCGATACGGACTGATCCCGGGCGACTTGATCACGACGTCGAACGCGGCCAGGCGCTCGGCGCTGGCCTCGGTCTCCACGCGCAGGTCGGGATCGTGCAGTGCGGCGATTTCCGCGGCCTCCTCGGCCGAGCAGAACACCGTCAGCGGCAGCGGCGCCGCCGATTCCCGATTCCCGATTCCCGATTCCCGCCCACGCACCGCCGCATACGCCGCACGGCCCTCGCGGCCCCACCCCCACAGCGCGACCCGACGCGCCTCAAGCTGCGAAATTCGCACGCACGCGTTCC
This sequence comes from Xanthomonas sp. NCPPB 901, assembly GCF_056725085.1. Classification (NCBI taxonomy): domain Bacteria; kingdom Pseudomonadati; phylum Pseudomonadota; class Gammaproteobacteria; order Lysobacterales; family Lysobacteraceae; genus Xanthomonas; species Xanthomonas sp. NCPPB 901. The sequence continues at coordinate 3,161,783 of NZ_CM161511.1, forward strand.
CACAGGTCGGCCGGGATGCGGTGCTGCGCGTCCAGTTCCAGCAACGGCTCCACGCGCAGGTCGGCCGGGTCGAGCTGCGGCTGGATCTCGCGGATGAAGCGCGCCACCAGCGCGTCCTCCTTCCATTCCGCGCGCGCCGCCAACGCGGCCATCGCCGCGCGCGACTCGCGACCTTCGCCGACGCACTCGAACGGCTTGTGGTCCTGGAACTCCAGCAGCGCGTCGAAGCCGCCGGCCTGGCCGGCATCGTCGAGCAGGTTGCGGCCGAAGATCCGCACCAGCCGCGTCTTCGGCATGAACGGCGCCAGCGCCAGGAACACGAAATGGCATTTCGGGCAGACCCCGCACCAGCGGTGCGCCGGACGCTCGCCGAGGATGTGGAAATTGCGGTTGCAGCTGGAGAAATGCGCGTCGTAGTGGTCGGTCTTGGCGAACTGCCGCGCCACCGCCAGCTCCGACAGCGGGCGCAGCAGCGAGTAATAGTGCAGGTCCGCGGCCACGTAGCGCTGCACCTGGGCGCCGAACGCCTGCTCGAAGGCCCAGCCCTTGGACCACTGGTGGTTGACCTCGCCGGTGCCGGCGATCTGGCTGCCGTAGCTGGCCGAATGCTCGTTGGAGAACACCACCTGGCCGGCGTCGTGCAGCACCGCGGCGAACACCAGGATCGCCGAGTTCACCGCGGTCACCGGGATATGTCCGTTCCACGCGCCCTGCCGGTTCAGTTCGAACAGTTCCGGCGCCAGCGTGCGACCGATGTTCAAGGTCGGCAGGCCGGTGCGTTCGGCGCAGGCGCGGATCAGCTGCGAGCCGCCGATCCAGGTCACCGTCTGCGCCACGCCGGCCGCGCGCAGCGCTTCGATGCTGACCAGCGAATCCTTGCCGCCGCCGATCGCCACCAGCGCCTGCGCGCGCAGCCCCAGCGCCGCCGCGTCGGCCGCGCCGGCGTCCGCGGCCGGGAAACGGATGCGTCCGCGCAGGTCCAGGCCGTTACGGTAGGCGAATTCGCCCAGGCCATGCAGGTACACGCTGTCCAGCAGCGCGGCGGTCTCGGCATCGATGGCGTAGTCGTCGATGACGATGCGCGGCGGCACCGCCGCCTTGTAGTAGCTGACGCCGGCGATCAGGTGCAGCAGGCGCAGGGCGCGCTGCGCCGCCTGCGCGCGCGCCGGGTCGAGTGCGAACGGCGCGCCGGGCACGGTGATGGTCTCCACCAGCTCCGGGCCGTCGTCGAACGCATAGACCAGGCGCGCCACGCCGCTGTCGGCGTCGAAGCCGCAGCGCACGAAGCGGAAGGTGGCGATCTGCTGTTTGTCGAAAGCGGTCATGGACGTCCTGCAAGCACACGGGTGTGCCGCAGGTAGCGGCGGCACAGAAGAAATTCGAGCATCGAAAACGGCAAGGCGGCCCACAGCAGCGGCAGGCAGCCGAACACGAAGGCCATCAGCAACAGTTGCCAATGCTGTCCGGCTGGCACCGACGCGGCAGAGGCCAGGACGGCCACCAGCACATACAGCGCCAGCGCCGGCAGGTAGGCCAGCGCGGCCAGGAACGAGGTGCGCAGGGCCAGCGCGCCGGTGCTCGCCGCGGGCCCGCGGCGCTGCCAACGCACCGCCAGCCAGGCGCCGGCCGCAGCCGCGACCAGCGCCGGCAACGCCCACTTCAGGCTGTCGGTCCACGGCAGCGCCGTGCCGGACTGGTCCAGCGCGGTGGCCGCGGCCATCGCCACCGCACCGGCGGCGGCGCTGCCCGCGACGAACTCAGCCTGCGCGCCCATCGATCGCCTCCTCGCGGGGCAACTCGCGCTGGTTGTAGGTGCTGGCCATGCTGTAGCCGTAGGCGCCGGCGTCGGCGATCAGCATCACGTCGTCGGGCGCGGTGCCCGCCGGCAGGCGCCGGCGCTTGCCGAACACGTCGCTGGACTCGCAGATCGGCCCGACCACGTCGAACACGGTCTCGGCCGGCTGCTCCAATCGGCTCAGGTTCGCCACATCGTGCCAGGCGTCGTACAGCGCCGGGCGGATCAGCGCGTTCATGCCGGCGTCCAGCCCGACCCGGCGGATGCCGTCCTTCTCGATCACCTGGGTGGCGCGCGCCAGCAGCACGCCGCATTCGGCGACCAGGTAGCGGCCCGGTTCGATCGCCAGGCGGAACGCCGGATGCACCGCCTTGGCCTCGGCCAGGCCCTGCGCGAAGCTGTCCAGGTCGAACGGTTCGTCGTCGGCGCTGTACGGGATCGGCAGGCCGCCACCGATGTCGATGACCTCGACGCTGCCGATGCGCCGCGCGAAGCCGGCCAGTTCGTCGCACATGCGCCGCCAGTGCTGCACCGTCTCCACGCCGCTGCCCAGGTGCGCATGCAGGCCGACGATGCGGATGTCCAGCGCGCGCGCGGCCTCGACGAACTCGTCGACGCGGGTCGCCGACAGCCCGAACTTGGAGGCCTTGCCGCCGGTGTTGACCTTCTCGTGGTGGCCGTCGCCATGGCCCAGGTCGATGCGCAGCCACAGGCTGCGGCCGCGGAACAGCGCCGGCCAGCGCTGCAGCGCCTCGACGTTGTCCACGGTCACGGTCACGCCCAGCGCGAACGCGGCTTCGTATTCGGCGCGGGGCGCGAAGCTGGGGGTGAACAGCACGCGCCGCGGCGACAGTTCCGGCACGATCTCGAACACCCGGCGCAGCTCGCCGTGGGAGACGCACTCCAGGCCGAAGCCCTCCTCGACCAGGGTCTGCAGGATCGCCGGATGCGTGTTGGCCTTGATCGCGTAGTAGCGCTGGTCCACCGCGGCGATCGCCTTGAGCGCGCGCGCGCGTTCGCGCAGGGTCGGCAGGTGATACACGTAGCGCGGCGTGCCGGCCTCGGCCAGGCGCAGCAGATGCGCGCGCTCGCCCTGCCACCACGGCACCGGCCGCGGCCGCACGGTGCCCGCGATCTCGCGCCAGCGCGGGCCGAACACCTCGGTTTCCTCCACCGGCATCGCACCGCTGTCGATCAGTTCGGCATGCAGGATCGGCAGCAGCCCGTCGGCGTCGGTCTCGTCGATGACGAAGGTCAGGTTCAGGTCGTTGGACGACTGCGAGATCATGTGCACGCGCTCCTTGCCGAACGTGGCCCACACGTCCGAGAGCTTGTGCAGCAGCGAGCGCATGCCGCGCCCGACCAGGGTGATCGCCGCGCACGGCACGATGATCTTGACCCGGCAGATCTCCGCCAGGTCGGCCGACAGCGCCGCCAGCACGTCGGTGTTGACCAGGTTCTCGCTCGGGTCCAGCGACACGGTGACGTTGGTCTCGGCCGAGCCGATCAGGTCCACCGACAGCCCGTGCTTCTTGAACAACGCGAACACGTCGGCGAGGAAGCCGACCTGCTGCCACATGCCGATGCCTTCCATCGACACCAGCACGATGCCGTTGCGGCGGCTGATCGCCTTGACCCCGGGCACGGTGCGGGCGTTGCCGTCGATGCTGGTGCCCGGCAGGTCCGGGCGCTCGGTGTCCAGAATCGCCATCGGCACGCCGCCGTCGCGGCACGGCTTGATCGAGCGCGGGTGCAGCACCTTGGCACCGGTGGTGGCGATTTCCTGCGCTTCGTAGTAGTCCAGGCGGGTCAGCAGGCGCGCATCCGGCACCTCGCGCGGATTGGCGCTGAACATGCCCGGCACGTCGGTCCAGATCTCCACCCGGCTGGCGCCGAGCAGCGCGCCGAAATACGCCGCCGAGGTATCCGAGCCGCCGCGGCCGAGGATCGCGGTGCCGCCGTCCCCATGCCGGGCGATGAAGCCCTGGGTGATCAGCATGCGCGTGGGCTGGGCGACGAAGCGCGCGCGCCACTGCGGATCGGACTGCCACTGGCAGGACACCGACAGGCGCCGCGACCAGGCGCTCTGGTTCGGCTGCGGCGGCAGCGCGTCAAGCCACTGCCGCGCATCCATCCAGCCCATGTCCAGGCCGTTGGCGCGCAGATAGGCCGCGCCCAGGGTCGAGGACAGCAGTTCGCCCTGCCCCAGCACCTCGGCCTGCCAGTCCAGCGTGCGCTCGGCCGCGCGCGGATCGGCGAGCAGGCCACGCAACGCCGCCAGGCGTTCGCCCAACACCGCCTCAGCATCGAGGTCCAGTTCGGCCAGGAAGTCGCGGTGGCGCTGTTCCAGCACGGCCACGCGTTGCGCGCTGTCGGCGCTGCCGTCGGCGATCGCGGTCAGTTCGTTGGTGACCCCGGACAACGCCGAAACCACCACCAGCACCCGCGCGCCGGTTTCCTCCGCGCGTTTTTTCGCCAGCGTCCCAATCGTGTCCCAGCGATGACGACGCGACACCGAAGTGCCGCCGAACTTGAGGACGATCCAACGATCGGCAGGAGAGGAAGCTGGCATGGAGTGGGGGTGTCTAGGATGTGGGGAAAAGGCCGGCATGCGCAGGCGCAACCCCCGATTCTACTGCCAACGGAGCGCCGATGAGCGCGCACGACTCCCCGCAGCTGGACGTCTTTTCCGCCGGCCCGGGACTGGACCATCGGCTGGGCGTGGTGCCTGACCGGACGGGGAGCAGGCGTGGATCGGCGGCCTGGTGCAAGTGGTGATCGCTGACAAGATCGCTTGCTAAGCTCCGGCCTCCCCCACCGCAGTCCGGAGTTCCCCCATGGCCGCACGCCGCTTCTTCCAGGTCGATGTCTTCTCCGCCCGCGCCGGCAACGGCAATCCCTTGGCCGTGGTGCTCGATGCCGATGGCTTGGACGACGCCACGATGCAGGCCATCGCGCGCTGGACGCGCCTGCCGGAAACCACCTTCGTGTTCGCGCCGACGCGGCCGGACGCCAGCTACGGCCTGCGCATGTTCAGCCCGCAGAAGGAGGTGCCGTTCGCCGGCCATCCCAGCGTCGGCACCGCGCACGTCGTGCTGGAAGCGGGCATCGCCACGCCGCGCGACGGCGTGCTGACCCAGGACGGCATCGCCGGCTTGCTGCCGTTGCGGGTCGACGTGGATGCCGGGGTACGCAGCATCGCCATCCGCACCCCGCGCGCGCAGGTGGCGGAGATCGCCGATGCCGCCGATCCGCGCCTGCAGGCGGCGCTGCGCGGCTGGTCGCTGGGCGCGCTGCCGCCGGTGCGCATGGACGGCGGCCGCTGCTGGTGGTTGGTGGAAGTGGCCGACGAAGCGGCATTGCGCGCGCTGGCGCCGGACTGGGACGCGATCGCCGCCCTGGCCGAAAGCACCGCCAGCATGGGCGTATTCGCCTACGCGCGTGCCAGCGGCCAAGCCTATGCACTGGCCGTGCGCGCCTTCGTCGGCAACGGCCGGCGCTTCGAGGACGCCGCCTCCGGCGCGGCCAATGCGGTGCTGGCGGCGTGGCTGGATCACAGCGCCGCCCTGCCCGGCCACGGCGGCCGCTACGTCGCCAGCCAGGGCCGCGAAGTCGGCCACGATGCGCTGCTGACGCTGTGCGTGGACGAGGCCGGCGAGGTGTGGTCGGGCGGTCAGGTACAGACGGTGATCGAAGGCCGCATCGACTGGCCGTGATCGCCAGCGGCCGCCGCCCTGCCCCGCAGGCGCGGCCGGCCGCGCAAAACAAAGGGCGCCTCGCAACGAGGCGCCCTGCAGGTCAATCGGGCAACAGGTCAGTCGGGCAGCACGTCGACGCGGACGCGGATGCGGTCGCCCGGAGGCGAGGCGGTGCGGGTGTGGTAGTAGCGGCCGCCGTATTCGTAGGTCACGTCGTAGCCGTCGACGCGGTCGTAGCGCTCGGTCCGGTAGGACACCGGGTCGCATTCGCGGACTACGCCACCGCCGTAGCCACCGCCGTAGGCGCGGGTGTTGGTGTCGTAGATCGAGCGGCCGGCCAGGCTGCCGAGCATGGTGCCGACCGCGGTGCCGACGAAGCGGCCATCGCCGCCGCCCACGCGGCTGCCCAGCACGGCGCCGGCGATGCCGCCGACCACCGACGAGACGGTGCGGCCGCCGTCGGTGCCACGGTAGCCGTAGTCGCTGGCGTAGCTGCCGGAGGCCGGACGGTCGTAGCAGCGCTCGGTGGTCTCGCGCGGGCCGTTGACCTGCACCAGGATCGGATCGGCGCGCACCACGCGCGCATAGTCGTAGGTGCCGGTCGCGTAGCCGCGGTCGCGGTAGTCGTCGTAGCGGGTGTAACCGTAATCCTGCGCGGCGGCGGAGCCGATGACACCGACAGCGAGCGCAGCGGTCAACAGACGGGTCGAGAGCTTGTTCATGGCGATGGTTCCAGGCGCGTGGATCGCGCGACTGCATGCTCGATCCGAGGCGGTGAAACCAGACTGAATTGGGACCGCTGCGGCGCACGCGTTTAGCGTTGCGACAGCTACGCGCCGACCTTGGCGCCGATGCCGGAAGAGCGATGCCGGAAGAGAAACCACACCGCAAAGACGCTGCGTGGCAGGCGGGCGGTGGGCGGTGCCGCAGGCGCGGCGCAGGCGATCGCGGCCCGGCGTGCTGCCGGGCCGCGCCGGGACTCAGCCCAGTTCCGCTTCCAGGCTGATCGGCACCGCGCTCAGCGCCTTGGACACCGGGCAGTTCTGCTTGGCGTCGTCGGCCAGTTCGCGGAAGCGCGCGGCATCGATGTTCGGCACCACGGCCTTGACCTTCAGGCGGATCTGCGACAGCTGCGGACCGCCCTCCATCGACAGATCGACGTCGGCGCGGGTATCCAGCGCGGTCGGTGGGAAGCCGGCTTCCGTCAGCTTGGCCGACAGCGCCATGGTGAAGCAGCCGGCGTGCGCGGCGGCGATCAGTTCCTCGGGATTGGTGCCCTTCTCGTCGCCGAAGCGGCTGCTGAACGCATAGCGGGTGTTCTGCAGCAGACCGCTCTGCGGCGTGTTCAAACGGCCCTGGCCGGTCTTGAGATCGCCTTCCCAATGCGCGGTGGCGTGACGCGAAATGCCCATGCGAGGCTCCTGTCGGTGAGTGGAGGGCGGACCATAGGCCAGGCCGCGTGACGCAGACGTGCTCCCGCGCGACGATCGCGCTCGCCGCGCGCACAGCGGCAAATGCCCCGCACCGCCGCGCGGATGTGCCGGTGGCGGTGCCGGCCAACGGCGAAAAAGTCCACGCTCGCGGCGGTTATTCGCGTTTTTTTACTTCCGGCCTATTGGCGCGGCGTAGCACATGCCCTACATTTCGCCATGCCGACGGGGTCGGCGCGACCCAACACCACCAAATACGGAATCAGGACATCATGGCAAAGACCGCGAAAAAGGCTGCCCCGAAGAAGGCAGTGAAGAAAACAGCGACCAAGGCCGCCGCCAAGCCGGCCGCCCCCAAGCCGATCAAGGACGTGCTGAGCAAGTCCGCGCTCGTGGCGCACATCGCCGAGACCAGCGGCGTGATCGCCAAGGACGTGCGCGCCGTGATGGCCTCGCTGGAGCACGCCGTGGCCGGTTCGGTCAGCAAGAAGGGCGCTGGCTCGTTCACCCTGCCGGGCCTGCTGAAGATCACCGCCGTCAGCGTGCCGGCCAAGCCGAAGCGCAAGGGCATCAACCCGTTCACCAAGGAAGAGCAGTGGTTCGCCGCCAAGCCGGCCACCACCAAGCTCAAGGTGCGCCCGCTGAAGAAGCTCAAGGACGCCGCGCTCTGAGCAGCGTCGCCTGATCCAGGCAAGCACACCGACGAGACGGCCCCGGCCGTCTCGTTTTTTTTTGCGCGGCCCGCGCGGGCGGATTGACGGGCCGCTAAGGCCGCGGCGGCTATACCGGTGGTTCACTTCGACAGGACCGCGTGCATGAAACTCCAGGGCTTCCTCGACCAACTGCTGCAATCGGCGCAAGGTGCCGCCGGCCAGGCCATGGGCAAGACCGGCGGCACCGCTCCCGCCGCACCGGCGCAACCGGGCGCCGGCGGCCTGGGCGGCCTGCTCAACGCCGACTTCGGCAAGGGAGCTCTCAGCGGCGGCGCGCTGGGCCTGCTGCTCGGCAAGCACCGCACCACGCGCAAGCTGGCCACCTACGGCGGCCTGGCCGCGCTGGGGCTGATGGCCTATCGCGCCTACGGCGACTACCGGCGCCAGCAGATCGGCCCCGCCGCACCCGAGCCGCAGACGCTGGACCGGCTGCCGCCGCTGGAAGTGGAACAGCACAGCCAGGCGGTGCTGCGCGCGCTGGTCGCCGCGGCCAAGGCGGACGGCCACCTGGACGAACGCGAACGCAGCCTGATCGAAGGCGAGTTCGCCCGCCTCCACGGCAACGACGCCGACGTGCAGCAGTGGCTGCATGCCGAACTGGAGAAGCCGCTGGATCCGGCCGAAGTGGCGCGCGCGTCGACCACCCCGGAGATGGCCGCGGAAATGTATCTGGCCAGCCTGCTCGCTGCCGACGAGCAGGGCTTCATGGAGCGCAGCTACCTGGACGAACTGGCACGGCAGCTCGGCATCGACGACGCCCTGAAGCAGCGCCTGCAGGAACAGGCGGCCGCCCTGCACGCGGACTGAGCGCATGGCCGCGACGCCCGCGCCTTCGCCAGCGCAGCGTCTGCGCCGCGGGCTGCTGCGCGTGGCGCTGCTGGCGGGGCTGGCGGTGGCCGCCGCCTGGGCGTGGCGGCATCCGTGGGCGCACCGCCTGCGGATCGGCTGGGAGCTGGCGCGGCAACCGGCGCCGACCGCGCTTCACATGCCGGTCGAGGGCGTGGATCCGCGGCGCGTCGCCGCCACCTTCGGCGCGCCGCGCGGGCGCGACCGCCAGCACGCCGGCGTGGACATCTTCGCCAGCCGCGGCACGCCGGTGGTGTCGGCGACGCGCGGCATCGTCGTCGCCATCGCCGAGCGCGGCCTGGGCGGCCGCCAGGTCTGGGTACTGGGCCCGGCCCGGCAGCGGCATTACTACGCGCACCTGGAGACATGGGCGCCGGGGCTGCTGGTCGGCGACCTGGTGGAGCCCGGCGACCCGCTCGGCGCGGTAGGCGACAGCGGCAACGCGCGTGGCACGCCGCCGCACCTGCATTACGGCGTCTATGCCGAAGGCGGCGCCTACGACCCATTGCCGCTGCTGCGCGCGGCACGCTGAACGGAAGCACTGGAACAGAGCGTCGCGGGCAGTAGGCTCGTGGTGGCGGCCGGCCGCGCCTATCTTGGAGGCACACTTCGCGTGCGCCACTGCCATGACCGCCTCCCAACGTTACCGCGTCACCGTCACCCCGATCCAGGACGACGGCCTGCCCTGCCAGGGCCGCTGCACCATCGAGCTGGAGGCACGCTGCCGGCAGGACTGGATGCGCCTGCTCGAGGCGGCGCAGCGCCAGCCGGGCCTGCGCGGCGACGAGCGTGCCGCGCTGATCGTCGGCACGCAGTTGCTGCGCAGCCTGGGCGAGCGCAGCGACAGCGAGGCGCGCGCGCTGCTGGCGCCGCTGCAGCCGGCGCTGGACGCGCTGCTGGCGCGGCTGGCGCCTGCGCCTGCCGCGTAAGCAGCGCGGCGCCAGCGCAGCGATTCCGCTAATCGCGCATTCACCGCGCGCGGTTATGGTGAAATCCTCATCCGTTGCCAAGGCCCGCTCGATGACCCTCCGCCAGTTCACCCTGCGCGCCGCGGCGCTGCTGCTGCTCGCCACCGCCGCCCAGGCGCAGGCCGAGCCGACCATCCAGGGCCGCCAGGTCAGCGTCGGCGCCGCCGACGTGCAGCACTATCTGGACGGCAGCTTCCCGCAGACGCACAAGGCGCTGGGCGGGCTGATCAAGATGACCGTCCGCGACCCGAAGCTGAGCCTGCCGCCGGGCGACCGGCTGAAGATGCAGTTCGACCTCAGCATGGCCACCGGCGGCGGCACGCCGACGCCGTTGGGCCAGGTGCTGCTGACCAGCGGCCTGCGCTACGACCAGCAGAGCCAGAGCTTCCACCTGCAGTCCCCGACCATCGACGACTTCCGCCCGGCCGCCAGCGGCGGCAAGCTCGACGCCAATACCCGCGAGTTGCTCAATGCCTGGCTGGAGGACTACGCGCGCAAGGAACCGATCTACAAACTCGATCCGCGCCTGACGTCCATGCTCGGCGACGTGCAGATCCAGTCGGCCGGCGTGGAGAACGGCACGCTGGTGGTGCGCTTCAACCAGGACATCAGCAAGCTGGTGCCGGCCGGCGCGCTTCCCGCGCAGTAGATGCACGCTCCGGCACGGCCTGAGCCTGCCCTGGACAGACATGCAGAAACGGCGGCCTCGGCCGCCGTTCTGCTGTCTGTCTGTTTCACTCGCCGCGCCGCGGCGGCGCCATGCCGCCGCCGGACTCAGCCCAGCGCCTTGGCCACCGCCTGCGCGAAGGCCGGGATGTCGTCGGGCTTGCGGCTGGTGATCAGGTTGCCGTCCACCACCACCTCCTGGTCCTCCCAGCGCCCGCCGGCATTGGACAGGTCGGTCTTCAGCGACGGCCACGAGGTGACCTGGCGGTCGCGCACCAGCCCGCTCTCGGCCAGCAGCCACGGACCATGGCAGATCGCCGCCACCGGCTTGCCGGCGCTGGCGAAGGACTGGATGAAGGCGATCGCGGTCGGCTCGGTGCGCAGGTTGTCGGGATTGATCACCCCGCCCGGCAGCACCAGCGCGTCGTAGTCGCCGGCCTGGGCCTGCTGCAGGCGCTTGTCCACCGGCACGCTGTCGCCCCAGTCCTTCTTGTCCCAGCCGCGGATGCTGCTCGCCTCGCCCGGCGCGATCACGTCGACCTGAGCGCCCCAGGACTCGAGCAGGCGCTTGGGCTCCTGCAGTTCCGACTGTTCGAAACCGTCGGTGGCCAGGACAGCCACTTGCTTGCCGGCAAGGGAAGGCATTGCGCTCATGGGACACTCCTCGACTAGGGGAGTGCCACCGTAGAAGCGCGTCGGTGGCAGTGCCGTGAACCGCGCGTCGGCGCGGCGTGCATGGGGCGGCCCGTGCGCTAGCGCTTGGGCTGCAGCATGGTGCCGGTGCAATTCCTGGCGCCGCAGCGGCACTCCCAGATCTTCTTCAGCCGCGGCGTGTGCCGCTCGGCCAGGGTGATGCCGTAGTTGTAGGTGAGTTCCTCGCCGGGCTTGATGTCGCGCAGCGCCTCGATCACCACCTTGTCCTTGCGCCGGTCATCGCCCTCGGCCTCGACGATCACCGCCTCGCAGTTCGGCGCGCAGCTGTGGTTGATCCAGCGCGCGTCGTTGCCCTCGTAGTTGGCGTCGATCACGTAGTCGTCGCTGAGGGTGAACAGGAAGGTGTGCCCGGTCTCCACGTCGCCGGCCTCGTCGCGGTCGACCTCGGCATGGGTACGGCGGCGGCCCTTGTATTCGATGATCCGCTCGCCTTTCTTGAGCGGCAGCACGGCGAACACGCCATTGCCATGGATGCGGGACTTGCGGGCGGCGATCTTGCGGGGCATGCGGCGATCCGGACAGGAAAGCGCAGATTCTGGCGCACATCGCCCGCGATCCCAAGCCCGCGGGCGGCGGTCGGCCATTCCTTGCCCGGCCCGGGTCCGAATCGCAGCGATCGAAAGAAAAGATGAACGGCCCGGTTGGACGCTGCGGCGCAAAAGAGTACAATTTCGGTCCGCATTGAACTCCCACCGTGTCGCCATGCTCCGCGTCACCAAGCTCACCGATTACGCCACCGTCGTGCTGACCGTGCTCGCCGCGCGTCCGAACGAGGTGTTGAGCGCGACCGAACTGGCCGAACAGGCCGGGCTGGAGCCGCCCACGGTCAGCAAGCTGCTCAAGCCGCTGGCCCAGGCCGGCCTGGTCGAGGGCCTGCGCGGCGTGCGCGGCGGCTACCGGCTGGCGCGCCCGGCCGACGCCATCACCCTGATCCAGATCGTCGAGGCGATGGAAGGCCCGCTGGCGATCACCGAATGCAGCCACCACGGCAGCCAGTGCAGCATCGCCCAGACCTGCGGCGTGCGCTCCAACTGGCGGCTGATCAACGACGTGGTCGCCGACGCGCTGCGCGGCGTGACCCTGGCGCAGATGCTCCACCCCCTCCCCCCTTCCGGCGATCCCAAGCGGCGCTCCATCGCCGTGCGGTTCGCGACCACCTGACCTGTAGGCAGCCCCATGGCCACCGAAAACGCTGAAATCCTGGAACGGCTGGGACGTCGCTACGACGCCGGCTTCATCACCGACATCGAATCCGATTCGTTCCTGCCCGGCCTCAACGAGGACGTCGTGCGCGCCCTGTCCGTGAAGAAGGACGAGCCGGAATGGATGACCGAATGGCGCCTGGCCGCCTACCGGCACTGGCTGAAGATGCCGATGCCGCACTGGGCCAAGCTGGACATCGCGCCGATCGACTTCCAGGCGCTGAGCTACTACTCCGCGCCCAAGGGGCCCAAGTACGCCTCGCTGGACGAAGTGCCGAAGGAACTGCTGGACACCTACGACAAGCTCGGCGTGCCGCTGCACGAGCGCGCCAAGCTGGCCGGCGTGGCGGTGGACGCGGTGTTCGACTCGGTCTCGGTCGGCACCACCTTCCGCAAGGAACTGGCCGAGAAGGGCGTGATCTTCTGCTCGATGTCCGAGGCGATCAAGGAGCACCCGGAACTGGTCAAGCAGTACCTGGGCAGCGTGGTGCCGGTCGGCGATAACTTCTTCGCCGCGCTGAACTCGGCGGTGTTCTCCGACGGCAGCTTCGTGTTCATTCCCAAGGGCGTGCGCTGCCCGATGGAGCTGAGCACCTATTTCCGCATCAACGCCGGCCACACCGGCCAGTTCGAGCGCACCCTGATCGTGTGCGAGGACCAGGCCTACGTGTCCTACCTGGAAGGCTGCACCGCGCCGATGCGCGACGAGAACCAGCTGCACGCGGCGGTGGTCGAGCTGGTGGCGCTGGAAGACGCCGAGATCAAGTATTCCACCGTGCAGAACTGGTACCCCGGCGACGAGGAAGGCCGCGGCGGCATCTACAACTTCGTGACCAAGCGCGGTGAGTGCCGCGGCGCGCGCAGCAAGATCACCTGGACCCAGGTCGAGACCGGCTCGGCGATCACCTGGAAGTATCCCTCGTGCGTGCTGCTGGGCGACGACTCGGTGGGCGAGTTCCACTCGGTGGCGCTGACCCATCACCGCCAGCAGGCCGACACCGGCACCAAGATGATCCACATCGGCAAGCGCACCAAGAGCAAGATCGTCAGCAAGGGCATCAGCGCCGGCCGCGGGCAGAACACCTACCGCGGCCTGGTCAAGGTGGAGCGCAGCGCCGAGGGCGCGCGCAACTACACCCAGTGCGACTCGCTGCTGATCGGCAAGCAGTGCGGCGCGCACACCTTCCCGTACATCGAGGTGCGCCACCCCACCGCGACCGTCGAGCACGAGGCCACCACCTCCAAGATCAGCGACGATCAACTGTTCTATTGCCGCGCCCGCGGCATCGACCAGGAGAACGCGGTGTCGATGATCGTCGACGGCTTCTGCAAGCAGGTGTTCCGCGAACTGCCGATGGAGTTCGCGGTGGAAGCCAAGAAGCTGCTGGAAGTGTCGCTGGAAGGCTCGGTCGGCTGACGCCTGCGAAGCCGGGAATCGGGAATGGAGAATCGGGAATCGGTTCTCTTCCCGCATCTTTCCGCTGCACCTCTACCTGCTCTTCCCTATTCCCCATTCTCGACTCCCGATTCCCAATATCATGCTGACCATAGACAACCTCCACGCCTCCGTCGCCGGCAAGGACATCCTCAAGGGCCTCTCGCTGCAAGTGAAGCCCGGCGAAGTGCACGCCATCATGGGCCCCAACGGCGCCGGCAAGTCCACCCTGGGCAACGTGCTGGCCGGCCGCGACGGCTACACCGTGACCGACGGCAGCGTGCGCTTCGAGGGCGCCGACCTGCTCGAGCTGGAACCGGAGGAACGCGCCGCCGCCGGCCTGTTCCTGGCCTTCCAGTACCCGGTGGAAATCCCCGGCGTGAACAACACCTACTTCCTGCGCGCCGCGCTCAATGCGCAGCGCAAGGCGCGCGGCGAGGCCGAGCTGGATTCGATGCAGTTCCTCAAGCTGGTCCGGCAGAAGCTGGCGGTGCTGCACCTGAAGGACGAGCTGCTGCATCGCGGCGTCAACGAGGGCTTCTCCGGCGGCGAGAAGAAGCGCAACGAGATCTTCCAGCTGGCGGTGCTGGAGCCGAAGCTGGCGATCCTCGACGAGACCGACAGCGGCCTGGACATCGACGCGCTCAAGACCGTGGCCGAAGGCGTCAACGCGCTGCGCTCGCCGGAGCGCGCGTTCGTGGTGATCACCCACTACCAGCGCCTGCTCGACTACATCAAGCCGGACGTGGTGCACGTGCTGGCCGACGGCCGCATCGTGCAGACCGGCGGCCCCGAACTGGCGCTGGAGCTGGAAGCGCACGGCTATGCTTGGCTGAAGGAGCGCGTGGCGCCCGAGGCGGCGCTGCAATGAGCGCCCTGCTCGACTCGCTGGCCGCCGCGTTCCATGGCGATGGCGCGCGCCGCGCGCCGCTGGAGCAGGCGCTGCGCGACGGCCTGCCCGGCCCGCGCAGCGAAGCCTGGAAATACACCTCGCTGCGCGCGCTGGAACGGCGCAGCTTCGCGCCCGCGCCGCAGGCCGCCGCGCCGGTGGACGCGGCGCTGCTCGACGGCATCCCGGCGCCGCGCCTGGTGTTCGTCAACGGCCGCGCCAGCGACGCGCTGTCGGACCTGTCCGGCCTGCCGGCCGGGGTGGAGCTGCAGCGCCTGTCGACCATCCTGCGCAGCGGCGACGATGCCATGCGCTTCCTCGGCCGCCGCTTCGAACGCAGCGACGAGGTGTTCGCCCGGCTCAACGCCGCCCTCGCCGACGAAGGCAGCGTGCTGCGGGTGGACGCCGGCGTGCGCGTGGAGCAGCCGTTGCACCTGGTGTTCGTCTCCACCGCCGCCGGGGCTGACCTGGCCTGGCACCACCGGCACCTGATCGAACTGCGCCAGGACGCGGCGCTGGCGCTGGTCGAGCATCACCTGCATGCCGGCGACGCCGCGCACCTGAGCAACAGCCTGGCGCACGTGCACCTGGCCGCCGGCGCGCAGCTGACCCACGCCCGCGTGCAGGACGACGCGGCCGGCGTCACCGCGCTGCTGCGCACCGACGCGGTGCTGGCGCGCGACGCGCAGTACCGGCGCGTGGACCTGGAACTGGGCGGCGCGCTGGCCCGGCACGAACTGAACGTGCGCCTGGAGGGCGACAACGCCCGGCTGGTCGCCAACGGCGTGCTGCTCGGCAACGGCCGGCGCCAGCTCGACACCCGCCTGGGCATCGAACACATCGCCCGCGACACCGCCTGCGAACTGCTGTGGCGCGGCGTCGCCACCGGGCGCAGCCGCGTGGCCTTCCATGGCGGCATCCACATCCGCCACGGTGCCGACGGCACCGACGCGGCGCTGTCGAACAAGAACCTGCTGCTGTCCGCCGACGCCGAGATCGATACCCAGCCGGTGCTGGTGATCGACGCCGACGAGGTCAAGGCCGCGCACGGCGCCACCGTCGGCCAGCTCGACGCCAATGCGCTGTTCTACCTGCGCTCGCGCGGCCTGCCGCAGGAGCGCGCGCAGCAGTTGCTGACCGCCGCGTTCTGCCGCGAGCCGCTGCGCGCGCTGGCGCCGGCGCAAGCCGAGTTCCTGCTGGCGCGGCTGGAGCGGGCGCTGAGCGCCGCAGGCGTGGCATGAACGGGCCCGCCACGCACGCCGCCACGCCGCTGGCGCCGGACTGGGACGCGGTCCGGCGCGACTTCCCGCTGCTGCTGCGCGAGGTGCACGGCAAGCCGCTGGTGTATTTCGACAACGCTAACACCGGGCAGAAGCCGCTGCAGGTCATCGCCGCGACCGATGCCTTCTACCGCCGCCACAACGCCAACGTCAGCCGCGCGGTGCACGCGCTCGGCAGCGAGGCCACCGAGGCCTATGAAGGCGCGCGGACCCGGCTGGCGCAGTTCCTCAACGTGCGCGCCGACGAACTGGTGCTGTGCAGCGGCGCCACCTTCGCGCTGAACCTGGTGGCGTACTCGTGGGCACTGCCGCGACTGCGCGCCGGCGACACCATCCTGGTGTCGCGCATGGAGCATCACGCCAACATCGTGCCGTGGCAACTGGTCGCGCAGCGCACCGGCGCCACCATCAAGGTGGCCGAGATCACCGCCGACGGCGCGCTGGACCTGGACGCGCTGCGCGCGGCGATGACCGCCGACGTCAAGCTGCTGGCCCTGACGCATGTCTCCAACGTGCTGGGCACGGTCAACCCGGTCCGCGAGATCTGCCGCGAGGCGCGCAAGCGCGGCATCGTCAGCGTCATCGACGGCTCGCAGGCCGCGCCGCACCGGCCGCTGGACGTGGCCGCGATCGGCTGCGATTTCTACGCCATCACCGGCCACAAGATGTGCGGCCCGACCGGCACCGGCGCGCTGTGGGCGCGGCGCGAGCACCTGCAGGCGATGCCGCCGTTCCTGGGCGGCGGCGAGATGATCAAGGAAGTCAGCTTCGACGGCACCGTGTTCAACGACCCGCCGCACAAGTTCGAGGCCGGCACCCCGAACATCGCCGGCTTCGTCGGCCTCGGCGCGGCGGTGGACTACCTGCAGACGCTCGGCCTGCAGCACGTGGAAGCGCGCGAGGCCGAACTGCTGGCCCACCTCACCGAGGAGCTGCAGCGGATCGACGGCCTGCGCCTGTTCGGCACCGCACCGGGCAAGGCCGCGGTGGTCTCGTTCCTGATCGAGGGCGCGCATGCCCACGACCTGGCCACCCTGCTCGACCTGGAAGGCGTGGCGGTGCGTTCCGGCCAGCACTGCGCGCATCCGCTGCTGCAGTTCTACGGCGTCGCCGCCACCTGCCGCGCCTCGCTGGCGTTCTACAACACGCACGAGGAAATCGAGCGCTTCGTGGCGGCCTTGCGCAAGGTGCGGACGCTGTTGGCGTGATTGGAGCCGGGAATCGGGAGTAGGGAATCGGGAATCGGGAATCGGCAAAGCACTGCACGTGCGGACTTCGCCTGGCAGAAGTGGTGCTCAAGGCGCCCTTCCCGCCTTGAGCGCGCGCATCTCGATTCCCGAGTCTCCATTCCCCATTCCCTGCGGCACGCCCTAAAATCGCGCCATGCACACCCTGACCTTCCGCACCGCCACCGTCGAGGACATCGACGCCATCGCCGCCCTGGTCACCTCGGCCTATCGCGGCGACAGCAGCCGCGCTGGCTGGACCACCGAAGCCGACCTGCTCGACGGCAACCGCATCGACCGCGAGGTGTTGCGCGCGGACATCCTGCGCCCGCGCAGCCTGGTGCTGCTGGCCGAACGCGACGGCGTGCTGATCGCCTGCGCGCACGTCGCCGACGAGGACGGTGCCGGCTACTTCGGCATGTTCTCGGTGCAGCCGCAGGCGCAGGGTGGCGGCCTGGGCAAGACCGTGCTGGCCGAGGCCGAGCGCATCGCCTGGCAGGAATGGCGGTTGCCGCTGATGCGAATGACGGTGATCGACCTGCGCGACGAACTGATCGCCTTCTACGAGCGCCGCGGCTATCGCCGCACCGGGATCAAGAAGCCGTTCCCCTACGGCGATGCGCGCTTCGGCCTGCCCCGCCGCGACGACCTGCGCTTCGAAGTGCTGGAAAAGCCGCTGGGCGGTGCCGCATGAGCGAGACCTGGACCTTCGTCTGCGCCGACGGCGCACTGCTGCCCGGCGAAATGAAGACGGTGTGGGACGAGGTGACCGCCACGCCGATCGTGGTGTTCAACTTCGACGGTCAGTTCTATGCGCTGGAAGACCGCTGCAGCCACGAGGACTACGAGCTGTCGCCCGGCACCTTCGACGCCGCCGCCGGCAGCATCGAATGCGTGCTGCATGGCGCCCGCTTCGATGTGCGCGACGGCCGCGCACTGTGCGCGCCGGCCTATGGCCCGGTGCCGAAATTTCCGGTGAAGTCAGAACACGGCGGGCTGTGGACCCGCGACGACCGCGACTGAGACCGCGCGTTTTCATCGCGCCACCGGCGTCGACCGCGCCTCTCGGCGGGTCGCCCGGTGCGCTTCTCTGCCTCTATGGCCCCCTGCGCTGCGCTCGTCGGGGCCCAGCGCCGTGCGCGTCCGCAAGGCCACAACTGGGATGGAAAGACCATCTCAATCGATCCAATTAAAGATCTCAATCAACTGGCCGCTAACGGAGAGACGAGGTAGACGAATATGCACTTCCGTCACGATTGCATGAAATATTCGTTGCATTTCGTATCAATCAGTGCCGCGACCGTCCCCTGGTACTCCCATTCCTCTTGCTAGGACCAGAGCATGACCGCTCTTCTGCATCGCTACAACGTCTCACGACGTCTCTCCTTCGCCTTCGGCCTGCTCATCCTGCTGTCCTGTGGGCTGGTGGTGGGTGGTCTGCTCACCCTCTCGCAAGCGCGCAGCCAGCTGGATACTGTCGCCCGCCGCACGGTTTCCACCATCGTCTACACCAACGAAATGCTCGACGCCAGTTCGGACATCGGCATCCAGTTGCGCAACATCGTGCTGCCGACCACGCAGGAAGAGAACATCGCCTTCGCCAAGATCATGGTGAAGGAACTGCGCCGCTATCGCGAGTACTGCGACAAGCTGTTCGCCATCCCCACTACCAGCCCGCGCGATCGCGCCCTGCGCGAGCAGATCAACCGGACCTACGCGCAGGCGACCGAGCTCAACCAGCAGGTGCTGGACTTGGGGCTGACCTACAAGTCCGACGATGCGATGAAGGTGCTGCTGTACCAGGCGGCGCCGGCCACCCAGCGCTGGCGCGAAGCGATCGGCGGCTATGCGGTCTGGCAGCGCAACAACGGCGAACAGGCCTATGCCACCGCCACCGCGGCAATGGACCGCGGCCGCATCCTGCTCATCACCGGCGGCGTGGCGGTGGTGCTGGTCAGCAGCCTGCTGGCGTGGATGATCACCCGCAGCCTCACCGTGCCGCTGGCCCGCGCCACCCGCGCCGCCGAGGCCATCGCCGATGGGCGCCTGGACAACGACGTGGCTACCGACGCGCGCGACGAACCCGGCCGCCTGCTGCTGGCGATGGGCCGCATGCAGACCCAGTTGCAGCGCTTCTCCCACGAGACCGCGTTGATGATCGAACTGCACGCGGACAAGGACATGAGCCACCGCATGCCGCAGGACTTCCCGGGCGTGTACGGCGAGCTGAGCAAGGGCATCAACACCATGATGTTCGAGCACCTGGACGCCTTTGTCGACGCCATCGGCGTGCTCAACGAATACGCCAACGGCGACCTGCGCCGCGACGCACAGCGCCTGCCCGGCAGCCGCGCGGTGCTGCACGAATCGATGGATGCGGCCAAGGCCAGCCTGCTGGCGATCAACACCGAGATCAAGCGCCTGGCCGCGGCCGCCGCGGCCGGCGATTTCAGCGCCCGCGGCGATGCCGGCCGCTTCCAGCACGACTTCCGGCTGATGGTGCAGGACCTCAACGCGATGATGGAGGTCAGCGATCGCAACCTGGGCAAGCTGTCGTCCCTGCTGCAGTCCATCGCCTCCGGCGACCTGACCGCGCGCATGCACGGCGACTTCCAGGGCGTGTTCGCGCAGATGCGCGACGACGCCAACGCCACCGCCGACCAGTTGACCGGCATCGTCGGCCGCATCCAGACAGCGGCGGTCAGCATCAACGCCGCCGCCACCGAGATCGCCACCGGCAACGACGACCTGTCGCGCCGCACCGAGCAGCAGGCCGCCAGCCTGGAAGAAACCGCCGCCTCGATGGAGGAACTGACCTCCACCGTGCGCCAGAACGCCGAGCACGCGCGCCAGGCCAACCAGTTGGCCGTCGGTGCCGCCTCGGTGGCCTCGCAGGGCGGCAGCGTGGTCGGCCAGGTGGTCGAGACCATGAGCGGGATCGAAGCCTCGTCGAAGAAGATCGCCGACATCATCAGCGTCATCGACGGCATCGCCTTCCAGACCAATATCCTGGCCTTGAACGCGGCGGTGGAAGCCGCGCGTGCGGGCGACCAGGGCCGTGGTTTTGCGGTCGTCGCCACCGAAGTGCGGACATTGGCGCAGCGCTCGGCCAATGCCGCCAAGGAGATCAAGACGCTGATCGACGACTCGGTCGGCCGCGTTGCCGAGGGTTCCGCCCTGGTCGACCAGGCCGGCAAGACCATGCAGGAGATCGTGGGTTCGGTGCAGCGCGTCACCGACATCATGGGCGAGATCTCCGCGGCCTCGCAGGAACAGACGGCCGGCATCGAGCAGGTCAACCAGACCGTGACCCAGATGGACGAAGCCACCCAGCAGAATGCGGCGCTGGTGGAAGAAGCCACGGCCGCGGCACGGTCGATGGAAGACCAGGCCGGGCAACTGGCCCAGGCGGTGGCGCTGTTCAAGATCGACACGGGCCACGCGGCGCCGGGCGTGACCCGCAGCGTCGCCGCGGCGCGCACCCAGGCGCCCGCCGCCGAAGTGCTCGCCCCCGCGGCCTGAGCCCGGCCTCGGCATGGCCTGCGACGCGCACGATCGGCGCGTCGCAGGCCATGCGCGCGGCATGCGCCGGCATCGGACACCTGGCGGCGCCGGAGCCGGCTGCGGCACACTGTGCGCCTCCCCCTTGCGAGCGCGCCCATGAAGATCGTCGAAGTCCGCCACCCGCTGGTGCAACACAAGATCGGCCTGTTGCGCGACGCGGCGCTGAGCACCAAGGGCTTCCGCGAGCTGGTCACCGAACTGGGCACCCTGCTCGGCTACGAGGCCACTGCCGACCTGGAGACCGAGACCCACACGATGGACGGCTGGGCCGGCCCGACCCAGGTGCAGCGCATCGCCGGCGCCAAGATCACCCTGGTGCCGATCCTGCGCGCCGGACTGGGCATGCTGCCCGGCGTGCTGGCGTTGATTCCCGCGGCGCGGGTCAGCGTGGTCGGCCTGCAGCGCGACGAGGAGACGCTGCAACCGGTGCCCTACTTCGAACGCCTCACCGGCCGCCTGGAAGAGCGCGATGCGCTGATCCTGGACCCGATGCTGGCCACCGGCGGCACCCTCATCGCCACCGTGGACATGCTCAAGCGCGCCGGCGCGCGGCGGATCAAGGGCATCTTCCTGGTCGCCGCCCCGGAAGGCCTGCAGGCGCTGGAAGCGGCGCATCCGGACGTGGAGGTCTACACCGCCGCGATCGACGAACGGCTCAACGACAAGGGCTACATCCTGCCGGGCCTGGGCGACGCCGGCGACCGCATCTTCGGCACCCGCCTGGGGTGAGCGGCGCCATCGCGCCGGCGGTGGCTCAGCGCTGCAGGTTCTGCAGCGCCGCGCTCACGTACACCAGCGGCGCGTTCCAGTTGATCGCCACTTCGTTGGTGGCGTAGCTGCATTCCTTGTCCAGGTACGACAGTGCTGGCAGCTTCGACACGTAGGCGTGCTTGCAGGCCTCGGCATCTTGCTGGCCCGGCTGCGGGCCGCCGACCAGCAGGCCGGGGACCGGCGTGGCCACGCCGTCGGCGATGGAGATGCGATGGTGGATGTGCATCGGCGAGCGCGCGCCGATGCCGGTGACGAAGGACATGCCCAGCGGATTGCGGCCGAGCACGTAGTCCAGCTGCGACTGCGCGGCCTGCAGGTATTCGGGCTTGCGCTGCAACTGGTAGGCCTGCAGCAGCATCATCGCCTGGTTCATCGCGGTGCCGTTGCTGCCCCAGTGGAAGTCGGCCTCGCGCATCGTCACCCGCCAGGCCGACCCCTGCCAGACCTGCACCAGGTGATCGGCCAGGCCCTCGATCTCGCTGGCGATGCGCGCCTGGTCGGCGCGCGGGGTCAAGCGCGCGCGGTGCTGCGCCAGCGACATCCAGGCCAGTCCGCCGACCTGGCGCCAGTCCGGCACGCTGGCCGGCACGTCGCGCGCCATCGCCGCCGCATAGAACGCGTCGTCGGCGGTGGCCAGGTACAGCTCGGTCGCGGCCCAGGCGAATTCGTCGTCGAACTGGTTGTCCCCGTAGGTGCCGGTGTGCACGTCGTCCGGCTGCCGGTAGGCCACGTCCGGGTGCGCCTGCGCCCACGCCCAGGCGCGCCGCGAGGCCTTGAGCATGCGCGTGGAGAGGCCGCCGAACTGCGCATCGAACGGCGCATAGACACGGCTGGCCTGGGCCATCACCGCGGCGAAGTCGAGCGTGGCCGCGGTGCTCTTCTGCACCACGTAGCGCGGCGCGCGCGCCTGGTCCGGCATCTGCATGCCGGCGAAGTCCAGGTTGGTCAGCTTGTGGTACACGCCGCCGTCGTGCGGATCCTGCATCGCCAGCAGCCACTGCAGGTTCCAGTCGACCTCGCGCAGGATGTCCGGCACCCCGCCGCCGCTGTCGGGAATGCCTTCCGGATGCGCGGCGAAATACGCCGGGAACTGCTCGTAGGCGGCCAGCAGGGTGTAGACGGTGATGCCGGAGTTGACCACGTACTTGTTGTAGTCGCCGGCGTCGTACCAGCCCTTGGGAGCGGCGATCACGGTGCCGGCCGGGCGCTCCGGCGAGGCCGCCGAGGCATGCACCAGCACCTGGTCGTCGGGATGCCCGGCGGCACGCGCGTGGCGGCCGGCGTAGGCGCCGTCCAGCGCGGTGCTGGCGCGGTTGTAGTAGTAGGCCTTGAGCGCGGCGCGCGACAGCGCGTTGTAGGCGTCCTCGCCGATGACGAAGCTGTCCGACGGCGGCAGGCCGTCGACCCGCAGGCGGTAGCGGCCCGGCGTGCGCAGCGCGGAAAAATCGGCGATGCGTACCGTCTGCTGCGCCGGCGGCCAGGTCGCGGCGGCGCCGAGCGTGCCGCGCAGCACCACCTCGTCGCTGTCGGCGCGCGCGATCGAGAACGCCTCGCCGTGGCCATCGGGCACCACCGCCAGCTTGCTCGCGGCAGGCAGGAAACCGACCTGATTCAGGCGGATCGGCGATGGCACGGAGGTGTCGGCGCGCGAGGTGCAGCCGCCCAGCAGCACGCAGGCGAGGAACAGGCAGGACAGGGGATGGGGCAGCTTCATGCGCCGATACTGGCCGGCCATGATGACGGCTGCAAGCGCCACGTCGCAGGCATGCCGGGCACGGCCTGCGGCCCGGCCGGCGACGGCCGCAGGCGGCCTCGCTGACAGCGCCGTCAGCGCGGCGTCAGCGTGGGGTTGCCCTGCGGCTTCTACGGTGAAGGCCCGTTTCCGCTGCCGGCGCCGCCCCCGTGATCGCCCTGCCCCCACCACCCGCTTCCCGTCGCCTGGCGCCGCTCGCGCGGCGGCTGAGTGCGCCGTTGCTGAGCGTGCTGCTCGGCGGCTGCATGGCCGGCCCCGACTACGTGCGCCCGGCGCCGCCGGCCACCGCGCAGCAGCCGTTCGCGGAAGCCGACGGCCACTGGACGCCCGCCGCGCCGGCCGCGGCCGACCCGGCGGTGGCGTGGTGGACGCGCTACGGCGATCCGCAACTGGATGCGTTGGTCGACCAGGCCGACCGCGCCAACCAGACCCTGCGCCAGGCCGAGGCGCGCTATCGGCAGGCGCAGGCGCTGCTCGGCAGCGCGCGCGCGGCCGAGGCGCCGACGCTGGGCGTGCAGGCCTCGGCCGGACGCGCGCGCACCGTCACCCCCAAGCCGGACCTGCGCGACACCGATGCCGTGGGGCTGAGCGCCAGCTGGGAGCCGGACTTCTGGGGCCGGGTCCGGCGCAGCGTCGAACAGGCCGGCGACAACGCCCAGGCCAGCGCCGCCGACCTGGCGCAGGCGCGGCTGTCGCTGCAAGCCGCGGTGGTGGCCGACTACCTGCAGTTGCGCTTCGACGACCAGACCCTGGCGCTGTACCAGCGCACCCTGGCCGGGTATCGCGACGCGCTGCGGCTGACCCAGGCGCGGCTGCGCGCCGGGGTCGCCAGCGACGCCGACGTGGCCGCGGCCGAAGCCACCCTGCAGGGCACCGAAGCCGCGTCGACCGATCTGGCGCTGTCGCGCCGGCAATTGGACCACGCCCTGGCGGTGCTGCTCGGCCGCACCCCTTCCGAGTTCTCGCTGGCGGCCAGCGACGCACCGCTGCCGGCGTTGCCGCCGACCCCGGCGGCCCTGCCCTCGGCCCTGCTGCAGCGGCGCCCGGACATCGCCGGCGCCGAGCGACGCATGGCCGCGGCCAATGCCGGCATCGGCATGGCCGTGGCGGCGTGGTTCCCGACCCTGTCGCTGAGCGCCAGCGGCGGCTACGACGGCGCCGGGCTGGCCTCGCTGCTGAGCGTGCCGAACCGGGTCTGGGCGGTGGGCGCGGCGCTGGCCGGCACGCTGTTCGACGGCGGCGCGCGCCGCGCGCAACGCGCGCAGGCGCAAGCCACCTTCGATGCGGCCGCCGCGAGCTACCGGCAAACCGTGTTGAGCGCGTTCCAGGGCGTGGAAGACCAACTCGCCGCCACCCGCGAACTGGCCCGCGAACAGCAGCAACAGCGCCGCGCCGCCGATGCCGCGCAGCAGGCCGAGCGCGTGCTGATGGATCAGTACAAGGCCGGTACCGCGCTGTACAGCGCGGTGATCGCCGCCCAGGCCAATGCGCTGGACGCGCAACGCAGCTTGCTGCAGGTGCAAGCGCGCCAGTTCGGCGCCCAGGTCGCTCTGCTGGTCGCGCTGGGCGGCGACTGGGACAGCACTCGTCTCCCCGCCGTGCGCGGCGCCTCGCCGGGCGCCACGCCGGCTCCAGTCGTCTCGGAGTAACCCATGTCGACCGCCGCTCCCGTCCGCCCCGCCGATCCGCCGCCGCCTCGCGCCACGCCGCGGCGGCGCTGGCCGCTTGTCGTCGCCGCATTGCTGGTCGCGTTGCTGCTGGCGCTGTGGCTGCGCCCGCGCCAGGCGCCGGCCGCCGCCACGCCACCGGTCCCGGTGACCAGCGCGCCGGTGCTGCGCCAGGATGTGCCGATCCGCCAGACCGGGATCGGCACCGTGCTGCCGATCGCCTCGGTGACCGTGCACTCGCGCATCGACGGGCAACTGATCGACGTGGGCTTCGCCGAGGGCCAGGACGTCAAGGCCGGGCAGGTGCTGGCGCGGTTGGATCCGCGCACCTACCAGGCGCAATTGGCCGCGGCCACCGCGCAGCAGGCCAAGGACCGGGCGCAACTGGGCAATGCGCAGGCCGACCTGCAGCGCTACACGCAACTGCTGCAGGACAACGCCACCACCCGCCAGACCCTGGACACGCAGAAGGCGCTGGTGACGCAACTGCGCGCCACCCTGCAGAGCGACCAGGCGGCGATCGACAGCGCGCGGGTGCAACTGGACTTCACCACCATCCGCGCGCCGATCGACGGCCGCGCCGGCGCAAGGCTGGTGGATCCGGGCAACATCGTCCACGCCAGCGATGCCGGCGGGCTGGTGGTACTGAACCAGATCGACCCGATCGCGGTGCAGTTCACCCTGCCCGAAAGCGCCTTCCAGCAGATCAACCGCGCGCTGCAGGCTGCGCCGTCTGGCGTGGGCGTGGACGCGGTCGAGCACGGCAGCGGCCTGGTGCTGGCGCACGGCACGCTGGCCCTGCTCAACAACCAGATCGACACCAGCACCGGCACCATCGCCCTGAAGGCGCACTTCGCCAACCCGGCGCACACGCTGTGGCCGGGACAGACCGTGGATGCGCGCATCACCCTGGGCATGCGCAGCGCCGCGCTGGTGGTGCCGAGCGCGGCGGTGCAGCGCGGCCAGGACGGCGAGTTCGTGTACGTGGTCGGTGCCGACCGCAGCGTGCGCGAGCAGCCGGTGCAGGTGCTGGACGAGGCCGATGGCCAGACCGTGATCGGCCAGGGCCTGCAGGCCGGCCAGCGGGTGGTGGTGGACGGGCAGTACCGGCTGCACCCCGGGGCGAAGGTGGTCGAAGCCAAGCCGGCCAAGCACGCCAAGCCGGCCACGGCTGGAGCGCAGGCGTGAGCGTCTCGGCGGCCTTCATCAAACGCCCGATCGGCACCTCGCTGCTGGCCACGGCACTGCTGTTGCTGGGCCTGGTGGCCTGGCCGCTGCTGCCGGTGGCGCCGCTGCCGCAGGTCGACTTTCCCACCATCCAGGTCTCGGCCAACCTGCCCGGCGCCAGCCCGCAGACCATGGCCTCGAACGTGGCGCAGCCGCTGGAGCGGCAACTGTCGCTGATCCCGGGCCTGAGCCAGATGACCTCGACCAGCGCGCTGGGCTCGACCCAGGTGACGCTGCAGTTCGACCTGGACCGCAGCATCGACGCCGCCGCGCTCGACGTGCAGACCGCGATCAACGCCGCGTCCGGGCAATTGCCCAGCGCGCTGCCGAGCGCGCCGAGCTTCCGCAAGATCAACCCGGCCGAATCGCCGGCGCTGATCCTGGCGGTGCAATCGCAGGTGCTGCCGCTGACCAAGGTCGACGACTACGCCGACAACGTGCTGGCGCAGCAGATCTCGCGTATCTCGGGCGTCGGCCTGGTCAACCTGTACGGTGCGCAGAAGCCGGCGGTGCGCGTGCAGGCCGACCCGGCCAAGCTGGCGGCGCTGGGCCTGAGCCTGGAGGACGTCCGCACCGTGCTCGCCACCACCACGGTGAACGCGGCCACCGGCTCGATCGACGGCGCGCGCCAGGCCTTCACCGTCTCCACCAACGATCAATTGCTGCAGAGCGCGGCCTGGAACGAGGCGGTGCTGGCCTGGCGCAACGGCGCGCCGATCCGCGTGCGCGACATCGGCACCGCGGTGGACGGGCCGGAGAACGCCAAGATCGCCGCCTGGGGCTACGCCGGTGCCGCCGCGCCCGCCGACAGCGGCATCGTCGACGGCCGCGCGATCATGATCGCCATCACCAAGCAGCCCGGCGCCAACGTCATCGACACGGTGGAACAGGTCAAGGCCGCGCTGCCGAAGCTGATGGCGTCGATCCCGCCCAGCGTCAGCGTCAAGATCCTCGCCGACCGCACGCAGAACATCCGCGCCTCGGTGAAGGACGTGGAGTTCACCCTGCTGCTGTCGATCGCGCTGGTGGTGGCGGTGATCTTCGTGTTCCTACGCAGCGCGGTGGTCACCCTGATCCCGAGCCTGACCGTGCCGCTGGCGATCCTCGGCACCGCCGCGCTGATGTACGTGCTCGGCTACAGCCTGGACAACCTGTCGCTGATGGGCCTGACCATCGCAGTCGGCTTCGTGGTCGACGACGCCATCGTGATGCTGGAGAACATCTATCGGCACATCGAGGACGGCATGGCGCCGCTGCAGGCGGCGCTGCAGGGCGCGGCCGAGATCGGCTTCACCCTGGTCTCGATCTCGGTGTCGCTGGTGGCGGTGTTCATCCCGCTGCTGCTGATGGGCGGCATCGTCGGGCGGCTGTTCCGCGAGTTCGCGGTGACGGTGAGCCTGACCATCCTGATGTCGCTGCTGGTGTCGCTGACCCTGACCCCGATGCTGTGCGCGCGCCTGCTCAAACCGCACGCCGAGCAGCCGCAGGGACGCCTGGCGCGCGCGTTCGAGCGCGGCTTCGAGGCGATGCTGGCGGCGTACCGGCGCGGCCTGGAGACGGTGCTGCGGCATCCGCGCCTGACCCTGGCCAGCTTCCTGCTGACCGTGGCCACCAGCGTGGCGCTGTTCGTGGTGATGCCCAAGGGCTTCTTCCCGCAGCAGGACACCGGCTTCATCTCCGGCACCGCCGATTCGGCGCAGGACTCGTCCTCGGCGGCGATGCGCACGCGCATGCTGCAACTGGCCGACATCATCCGCCGCGATCCGGACGTGCTGTCCTTCGGCATGCAGAGCGGCGCCAGCACCTTCAACTCCGGCACCTTCTCGATCGCGCTGCGACCCAAGGACGCAGGACGCACCGCCAGCGCCGACCAGGTGATCGCGCGGCTGCGCAAGCGCCTGGCGCAGGTGCAGGGCGTCACCCTGTTCATGCAGGCCGGACAGGACATCAACGTCGGCGGCCGCCTGGCCCGCACCCAGTACCAGTACACCCTGACCGACGCCGACCTCGACGAGCTCAATACCTGGGCGCCGCGGCTGCTCAAGGCGTTCCGCGCATTGCCGCAGCTCACCGACGTGGCCTCCGACCAGCAGAACGCCGCGCCGATCGCCAGCATCACCATCGACCGCCAGCGCGCGGCCAGCTTCGGTATCACCCCGCAGCAGATCGACGCGACCATCAACGACGCCATCGGCCAGCGCCAGGTCGCGCAGTACTTCACCCAGCTCAACAGCTACCACGTGGTGCTGGAAGTGACGCCGGCGCTGCAGGGCGATCCGTCGCTGTTCCAGCGGCTGTACCTGACCTCGCCGCTGAGCGGCCGGCAGGTGCCGCTGTCCACCTTCGCCTCGCTCGACACCAGCAAGACCGGCTACCTGTCGGTGAGCCACCAGGGCCAGTTCCCGGCGGTGACCATCTCCTTCAACCTGGCGCCGGGCGCGGCGCTGGGCGATGCGGTGGACGCGATCCAGCAGGCCCAGGCGCAACTGCGGGTACCGGCCACGCTCAGCGGCAGCTTCCAGGGCACCGCGCAGGCGTTCAGCGCCTCGCTGCGGACCCAGCCGTACCTGATCCTGGCGGCGTTGATCGCGGTCTACATCGTGCTCGGGCTGCTCTACGAGAGCTACATCCATCCGCTGACCATCCTCTCCACCCTGCCCTCGGCCGGCGTCGGCGCCCTGCTGATCCTGATGGCCGGCGGCTACGACTTGAGCGTGATCGCGATGATCGGCATCATCCTGCTGATCGGCATCGTCAAGAAGAACGGGATCATGATGGTGGACTTCGCCCTGCATGCCGAACGCGAACGCGGGCTGTCCTCGCGCGATGCGATCTTCGAGGCCTGCCTGATGCGCTTCCGGCCGATCATGATGACCACCCTGTGCGCCCTGCTCGGCGGCCTGCCGCTGATGCTCAGCCACGGCGCCGGTTCGGAACTGCGCCGGCCGCTGGGCTATGCGATGGTCGGCGGGCTGCTGCTGTCGCAGCTGCTGACCCTGTTCACCACGCCGATCGTGTACCTGTACCTGGACCGCCTGCACGGCTGGTACATGCGGCGCCGCCAGGCACGGCGCGCGCATCGCATCACGCCGCAGGCGCTGCAGCCGTGAAGGTGCTGATCGTCGAGGACGAGCGCAAGACCGCCGACTACCTGCAGCAGGGGCTGAGCGAACAGGGCTGCACGGTCGACGTGGCCTACGACGGCATCGACGGCCAGCACCTGGCCCTGCACTACGACTTCGACGTGATCGTGCTCGATGCGATGCTGCCGGGCCTGGACGGCTTCGCTATCCTGCGCTCGCTGCGGTCGGTCAAGACCACGCCGGTGATCATGCTGACCGCGCGCGACAGCGTGGAGGACCGGGTCAAGGGCCTGCGCGAGGGCGCCGACGACTACCTGATCAAGCCGTTCTCCTTCATCGAACTGCTGGCGCGGCTGCAGGTGCTGGCGCGGCGCGGCCGCGCCCAGGAAAGCACGCTGCTGCGCGTGGGCGACCTGCAGATCGACATGATCAGCCGCAAGGCCGTGCGTGGCCGGCAGCGGCTGGACCTGACCGCCAAGGAGTTCGCGCTGCTGGCGGCGCTGGCCCGGCACCAGGGCGAGATCCTGTCCAAGACCGCGATCGCCGAGATGGTCTGGGACATGAACTTCGACAGCAACACCAACGTGGTGGAAGTGGCGATCAAGCGCCTGCGCGCCAAGATCGACGTGCCGTTCGGCGCGCCGCTGCTGCACACCGTGCGCGGCATGGGCTACGTGCTGGAACAACGCGAGGACGCGCCCGGATGAGCGCGGCAGGGCGCGCGCAAGCGCCGCCGCGGCCCTCGATCGCGCTGCGCCTGGCCGGCCTGTTCGCGGCCACCGCGCTGCTCGGCTTCGCCCTGATCGGGCTGGTGCTGCACCAGGTGCTGGAACACGAGCTGCGCCGTCACCAGCGCGAAGAGCTGCACTCGCGCATGGACGCGGTGCAGTACATGCTGGTCAACAGCCGCTCGCCGGACCTGGCCGCGCATGCGCGCACCCGCCTGGCCAGCGTGTCCAGCGTGCCGGACCTGCGCTTCTGGCTGTGGAGCGAGGACCCGGCGTTCCGCTACGGACGCGGCGCCGAGGCGATGGCGCAGGCCACCCGCGGGCGCAGCGGCCTGGTGCAGATCCGCGATGCGCAGGCGCTGGGTATCGCCGATGCGCATCCGCAGGCGTGGCAGGCCATCGGCCAGGCGCTGCCGGCCACGCCGGTGCGCCCGCCGGTGCAGTTGATCGCGGCGATGGACAGCACCCCGTTCGCGCTGACCCGGCGCCGCTTCGACATCGCCCTGGCGCTGGTCACACTGGCCGGCACCGCGCTGGTCGGCGCGCTGGGCTACTGGACCGCCAAGCTCGGCCTGCGCCCGGTGCAACGGCTGTCGGCCGACGCCCAGCGCATCGGCCCGCACGACCGGCGCCGCCTGGACCTGCCGCGGCTGCCGCGCGAGCTGGAGGACCTGGGCGCCTCGCTGAACGCGGCGTTCGACCGGCTCGACGCCGCCTACGCGCAACAGGAAAGCTTCAATGCCGACGTCGCCCACGAACTGCGCACGCCGCTGGCCAGCCTGATCGGCCAGACCCAGGTGGCGCTGACCCGCGAGCGCGACGCGCAGCAGTTGCGCCAGGTGCTGCAGTCCAACCTGGAGGAACTGGAGCGGCTGCGCGCGATCGTCGCCGACATGCTGTTCCTGGCCCGCGCCGAGCAGGGCCAGCGCGCGCGGCAGTGCGAGGACGCGTCGCTGGCCGAGGAAGTCGGCAAGACCGTGGAGTTCTTCGAGGTGCTGCTGGACGAGGCCGGCCTGCGCGTGGAGATGCGCGGCGATGCGGTCACCCAGGTCGAGAAGTCGCTGCTGCGGCGCGCGCTGTCCAACCTGCTGCACAACGCCATCCAGCATTCGGCCAACGCCGCGCCGATCGTGGTGGAGATCGCGCAGCGCGGCGGCGAGGCGCAGATCGCCTTCTCCAACCCCGGCGTGGCGCTGGCGCCGGAGCATCTGGAGCGCCTGTTCGACCGCTTCTACCGCGGCGACGCCGCCCGCAGCAACAGCCGCGAAAGCCACGGCCTGGGATTGGCGATCGTCAAGGCGGTGGCGACCATGCACGGCGGGCGCGTGTTCGCGCAGCACCGCGACGGCATCACCACCATCGGCTTTTCGGTGGCGCTGGACGGCACCGCTGCCGGTGCGCCGACCAACACCGCCCTGCGCTGGCAGGCTTGACGCGGCGCCCGCGGCGTCCCGGCGTGCATCAGCCGGACACGCCGCGATCGCGCTCAGGCCGCCAGCAGCCGCGCCTGCAGCGCCGGCAGTTCGTGCACGGTGCCGAACCGTCCCTTGGCGTCGCGTTGCACTTGCGCCAGCGCGCAGTCCGGGTCGTGGGTGAAGAACAGGCGCACGTCGCGCGCCAGCGCGTCCTCCAGGAACGCGCGCTTCTCGTCGATCAGCAGCTCGGCGTTGCGGTCGTAGCCCATGGTGATCGGCACGTGCACCCACGAACGGCCCGGGATCAGGTCGGCGCAGAACGCCACCCCGCCGTGCGCCTGGCCGTCCTCGCCGTGGCGGGGGCCGACGATCTCGGCCAGCATCAGCCCCGGCGTGTGGCCGTCGCTGAAACGGAACCGGACCGCCTCGCCGAGCGCGCGCGAGTACGCGCCGTCGACCAGTTCCAGACGGCCGCTGGCCTCGAGCAGGCCGGGCAGCTCCGGGATGAAGCTGGCGCGGTCGCGCGGATGCGGCTGCAGCGCGCGCTGCCAGTGCGCCGCCCCGACCAGGAACTGCGCGTTGGGGAACAGCAGTTCCGGCGCCGCCCCCTCGCGCCACGGCGCCAGCAGGCCGCCGGCATGGTCGAAGTGCAGGTGGCTCAGCACCACCACGTCGATGTCGGTGTGGGCGAAGCCGGCGTCCTGCAGCGAATCCAGCAGCACGTGGCGGGCCTCCTGCACGCCGTAGCGCTCGCGCAGCGCCGGCGCGAAGAACGCGCCGATGCCGGTCTCGAACAGCACGGTCTTGCCGGCCAGCGGGCTGGCCAGCAGCGCGCGGCAGGCCAGCGCGATGCGGTTGCCGTCGTCGGGCGCGGCCCATTGCTGCCACAGCGCCTTGGGCGCGTTGCCGAACATCGCGCCGCCATCGAGTTTCTGCGCGTTGCCTTGGATGGACCAGAGCTTCATGGGCGGGGATTCGGGAGTCGATATTAGGGATGGGAAATTCGCAAAACGCGCGTCAGGGCGCCGGCGCGGTCTGCAGCACTTCGGCGCTGCCAACGGGGTTGCGCGGGTCGCTGCCGCCGCTGAGCACGTTGCGGCGCTTGTCCCATTCCACCGTCTGCAGGTTGCCCCAGACGTGGCTGGAGCCGTGGCCGTCCTCGGCGGTGTCGCCGGGCAGCTTGAGCGCATGCCCCATCGCTTCCAGGCCCTTCGCCGTGGCCGCGTCGAAGGTGCCGGTCTCGGCTTCGATCACGTCCGGCAGCCACTGGTGGTGGTAGCGCGGCAACGCCGCGACCTGCTGCGCAGTGAGGCCGTCGTCGTAGCCGAGGATGCCGAGCAGCACCATGGTGATGATGCGGCTGCCGCCCGGGGTGCCGAGCACGATCGCCTTGTCCGCGTTCTCCATGAAGGTCGGCGACATCGAGCTGAGCGGGCGCTTGCCCGGCTTGGGCGCGTTGGCCGCGTAGCCCATCACGCCGAAGGCGTTGGGCGTGCCCGGACGCAGCGCGAAATCGTCCATCTCGTTGTTGAGCAGCACGCCGGTGCCCTTGGGGATCAAGCCCGAGCCGTACAGCAGGTTGACCGTCTGGGTGGCGCCGACGCGGTTGCCCTCGCCGTCGATGATGGAGAAATGCGTGGTCTCGTCGTCTTCCAGCGGGGTCGGCTGGCCGGACAGCAGGTCGCTGGGCGTGGCCTTCTCCGGGTTGATGCCCGAACGCAGACCCACCGCGTAGTCCTTGCTCAGCAGGATGCGCTGCGGCACGTGGGTGAAAT
Organism: Xanthomonas sp. NCPPB 901; assembly: GCF_056725085.1. NCBI lineage: Bacteria > Pseudomonadati > Pseudomonadota > Gammaproteobacteria > Lysobacterales > Lysobacteraceae > Xanthomonas > Xanthomonas sp. NCPPB 901. Next base: position 3,194,628 of record NZ_CM161511.1, read on the forward strand.
CCGGGTCGCCCAGGAAGAAGGTGCGGTCGCGGTAGGCGCGGCGCATCGCCTCCACGGTCAGGTGCACGCGGTGCACCGGGTCCATGCTCTTGAGGTCGTAGCCCTCCAGGATCTGCAGCATGCTGGCCAGGGCGATGCCGCCGGAGGACGGCGGCGGCGCGGTGGTGATGGTCCAGCCCTTGTAGTCGAAGCGGATCGGCGTGCGTTCCTTGACCGTGTAGCCGGCCAGTTCCTCCGCGGTCCAGCGCCCGCCGGCCTGCTTGACCCCGGCCAGCAGCTTCCTGGCGGTGGCGCCGCGGTAGAAGCCGTCGAAGCCCTTGTCGCCCAGCAACTGCAGCGTGTTCGCCAGTTCCGGCTGCTTGAACAGGTCGCCCTCGGCGATCGGCCGGCCGTTGCGCAGGTAGACCTCGCGGGTGCCGGGATAGCGCTCCATCACCTTGCGCCGCGACTGGTAGCCCTCGGCCATGCGCGCGTACACCGGGAAGCCCTCGCGGGCGATGCGGATCGCCGGCGCCAGCGACTGCCGCAGCGGCAGCCGGCCATGCTTGGTCGCCAGTTCCACCAGCGCCGCCGGCAGCCCGGGAATGCCGGCCGACCACGGGCCGTTGATCGAGCGATCGCGGTCCAGTTCGCCCTTGGCATCCAGGAACGCGGCCGGCGTCGCCGATTCCGGCGCGGTCTCGCGCGCGTCCAGCATCACGTCCTTGCCGGTCTTGGCGTCGTGCAGCAGGAAGAAACCGCCGCCGCCGAGGCCGGAGCTGATCGGTTCGACCACCGACAGCGTCGAGGACACCGCCACCGCGGCGTCGAAGGCATTGCCGCCCTCGCGCAGGATCTGCAGGCCCGCCTCGGTGGCCAGCCGGTGGCCGCTGGCGATGGCGGCGCCGGGCGGATGCGCGGCCGGGGCGGTGGCAGTCGCTTCGGCGACCGGGGCCTCGGCCCACGCCGACGGCGTCAGGACCAGGGCGAGCAGCAGGACACGGCGGACGAGGCTTCTCATGCGGCGGGGGGCTCCTGTGGGTACAACTCGGGGTGATCGCGCTGCAGGCGCTGCAACTTGGCCAGCAACTGCGCGTGGGTTTCCGGGATGGCCGGGTCCGGGTCGATGCATTCCACCGGGCACACCACCACGCACTGCGGCTCGTCGAAATGGCCGACGCATTCGGTGCAGCGGGCCGGGTCGATCACGTAGATCGTCTCGCCCATGGCGATGGCCTGGTTCGGGCAGGCCGGCTCGCAGACGTCGCAGTTGACGCAGAGCTCGTTGATCTTGAGGGACATGTGGCGCAATTCGGCACTGACCCGGGCAGTTTACCGGATCGGGGCGGGACGGCCCCGCGAAGGCGGCACCGCAGTACGGAATGCTGTATCGCCGCCGCGCCGGACCGGCGAAGCGAACGGCCCGTGGCGATTGACGCCGGTGCCGGCCACGCCTAGAGTCGCCGCGTCGAAAATGGCTGGCCTGGTCTCGGTAGGCCCAGGCCCTTCTCCGCGCTGGCGGAGAGGCTCTGTTCGCGCCGTGCCGCGCGATTCCCCGACAGTCCCCGTGTCCATCGTCCCGGGGTCTGTCCGTGGGCCGCCTTCGACCGGGCTTGCTGCGGCGGATCCCTCCAGCAGGAGCCAACGCATGTCCCCGATTCCCCTTTCCGGTCCCCTCCTCGTCTATCTCGGCAACGGCGTGCAGGGCGCCGCCGTGGTCCGCGCCGCACGCCGCCACGGCCTGGCCGTCCGCGCCCTGGTCCGCGAAGGCGCGGCCACCGCGGCGCTGCAGGCACTGGGCGCGGAGGTGGTCGCAGCCGACCTGGACGATCCCGCCGCCGTGCACGCGGCCAGCCGCGGCGTCGCCCACGCGGTGCTGCAGTTGCCCGCCGGCCCCGGCGAGACGACGCTGGCGCGGGCCCGACATGCATTGGCCGCCGCGCGCGCGGCGCGGCTGACCTCATTCGTGCTGAAGCTGAGCAGCGCGCCGCTGCCGGCGCCGTGTCCGGAACCCAGTCTGCGCACCAACGCCGACCTCGCGGCGCTGGCGCGCGACGCCGGCCTGCCCTGCGCGATCCTGTGGCCGACGCTGTACCTGGACAACCTGCTGAAGCCCTCGGCGCGTACCGAGATCGTGGCACACGGCGTTTTCGCACCGCCGATCGCCGCCGCGCAACGCATCGCCTGGACCTCGGCAGATGCCTGCGCCGAGGCTGCACTGGCACTGCTGCGGTACGGCACGGACGGCGACTGCTACCGGATCGCCGGCACCGAGAGCCTGACCGGCCCGGAACTGGTGCAGCGGCTCACGGCCGGGCTCGGCCGCCCGGTGTGCTATCGCGCGCAGCCGCTGGATGTGTTCGAGCGCGAGGTGGACGCGGCGCTGGGCGCCGGCCATGGACGCGTGGTGGCATCGAAGTTCCGCTTCTTCGCCGAGTTCCCGCAGCAGGCCGATGCGCTGCTCGCCGCGCCGCTGCAGGCACAGCCTGGACTGGAGACGTTCCGACCCGGGTCGATCGACGCCTGGATCGCCGCGCATCGGCAGGCCTTGCTGGCGCCATCCTCCGCATGGAGCGGTCCGGCAACCGACTGGTCAAACAGCGGCTAACCCAACGGCGGCGGCAACGGCGCGCGACTGTGGCGGATCAGCAGGGTCTTGCCGCGGAACGGCGCGAGCTTGGCCAGCAGCAGCGCGCGCTCCTCGCGGTGGTAGTCGCGGCTCCAGGCCAGCATCCGCGGCAGCCGCGCCAGGGTCGGCCGATAGGCGGCGGCCTCCAGGCCCAGCCACTGCCGGCCGAGGCGCAGCACGATCTGCAGGGGGGGTGCGCCAGGGTGCCGCGTCGATCACCACGATGTGGTCGGCGCGCGCGAGCGCCGCGTCGGCCCATTTGAACTGCACGCCTTCGACGATCCAGCGCTCGCCGTCGACGATGCGCTGCAGCAGCGGCCGCTTGTCCTCGAGGGGCCGACGGACGTCGCCCTCGGCGCTGCGGACCCAGTGCAGATCGTCCAGAGCATGGCAGGCAATGCCGTGACGGCGGCCCAGCCGGCGCGCCAGGGTGGTCTTGCCGGCGCCGGTGGGGCCGGTGATGAAGATCCGCATCGCCTGTGCCCTGCCCGGAAGTGCGCAACCGCGCGACGGCAGGCAGCGCGTCCGCGCGACGCGACCGCCCGTTGCGGGCGGCGCGGAATCGCCGGACCGGCGCGCATCGGCGCGCCGGTCCGCGCGGGGCTTACTTGGCTTCGACGAAGATGTAGTCGGCGCCGGTCGGCTTGACCACGGCTTCGACGCGGGCGTTGTCGGCCGGGGCGCCGATGTAGACCACGCGCACGCCCTTCATGGTGTTCGGCTCGACCTTGGCGAACGCGGCGGCGATCAGGTCGGCCATCTTGGCCGAGGCCGAGGAGCCGAACGCCAGCATGTTGCCCGGCTGGATGCCGCGGCCGATGGCGGTGGTGGCGCTCTCGACCTGGCGCTCGTACTTGGCCTGGAAATCGGCATCCGATTCCGGCGGCAGGTAGTACAGGAACGGGCTGTTGGTGACGTTGCCCATGTTCTGGATCGCCACTTCCTGCAGGTACTTCTTCCAGCCGGCGTCGTCGTCCTTGGCCGGGGCGGTCAGCGCGGGCTGCGCGTCGGCGACCGGCTTGGCGGCCTCTTCCTTCTTGCAGGCGGTGAAGCCCAGGGCCAGCGAAGCGATCAGCAACGCGCGTGCGGTGGTGTTCATGGAACGGCTCCCTCTGTGTCGTCAGTGAATGGTGGGCGGCTCAACGCTGCGCGGCGGCCTGGCGGGCCCGGACCAGCGCCTGCACCACCGACGGCGGCACGAAGCCGGACACGTCCCCGCCCAGGCGCGCGATCTCGCGCACCAACGAGGACGAAATGAAGCTGTGTTGCTCGGCCGGGGTGAGGAACAGCGTCTCCACCTCCGGGATCAGATGCCGGTTCATGCTCGCCATCTGGAACTCGTACTCGAAATCGGACACCGCGCGCAGGCCGCGCAGCAGCACGCCGCCGCCGACCGAGCGCACGAAATGCGCCAGCAGCGTGTCGAAGCCCAGGACCTCCACGTTGCGGTGCCCGGCCAGCGCCTCGCGGGCCAGCGACACGCGCAGTTCCAGCGGCAGGGTCGGCCCCTTGGACGGGCTCTGCGCCACGCCGACGATCACCTGCTCGAACAGCGGCGCGGCACGGTTGACCAGATCGATATGGCCGTTGGTGATCGGATCGAAGGTGCCGGGATAGACGGCGATGCGGCTATGGGCCACGGTCATGCGTCGGGTACCGCGTGAAGGTCGCCGGGAAGTGTAGCAGCGGTGCGCCGGTACAGGGCAGCGCGCACCTCGCGGCTGCCGCCCTCGCGGTACAGCGCCCAGGGCGCCGGTACCGCCGGCGCCTGCCCGGCCGGCGACTCCAGGTACAACCAGGCCGTGGCCGCCAGCCGCGCCGGCAGGCGCTGCAGCACCGCGTCCCATAGCCCCGCGGCGAACGGCGGGTCGACGAAGGCGATGTCGGCCGCGGCATCGGCCGGCGCCTCGGCCAGCCAGCGCAGCGCATCGCCCTGCACCACCTGCACCTGGTCCTGCGCCTGCAGCCGCGCGACCGTGGCGCGCAGTTGCGCCGCCTGGCCGGGATCGCGCTCGACCAGCACCGCGCCGGCCGCGCCACGCGACACCGCCTCCAGGCCCAGCGCGCCGCTGCCGGCGAACAGGTCCAGCACGCGCGCCCCGGGCAGCACCGGCTGCAGCCAGTTGAACAGGGTCTCGCGGACCCGGTCGGAGGTCGGGCGCAGCCCGGCCAGCTCCGGCACCGGCAGCCGCGTGTTGCGCCAACGCCCGCCGATGATCCGCACCTGGCCGCCGCCGGGACGGCTCATCGGCGGCCTCGCGGGGGCCGGGACAGGCGGGACGGGGAACGCAAGGACGGCATGGGCGGCGGGCGGCGGAAACGGGGTCCGGATCATAGACCAGCCCGCTGACCGGCGTATGCGCGGCGCGGCGCTTGAAGCCGGCCGCGGCCGCCACCATGTCGGCCGGCAGAGCCGCGCCCTCCTCCGCGCGGCCGCCCATCCTTCATGGAGCACCTACCGATGAGCGTGGAAACCCAAAAAGAAACCCTGGGCTTTCAGACCGAGGTCAAGCAGCTGCTGCAGCTGATGATCCATTCGCTGTATTCCAACAAGGAGATCTTCCTGCGCGAGCTGATCTCCAACGCCTCCGACGCCGCCGACAAGCTGCGCTTCGAGGCGCTGGTCAAGCCGGAGCTGCTGGACGGCGACGCGCAACTGCGCATCCGCATCGGCTTCGACAAGGAGGCCGGCACCGTCACCATCGACGACAACGGCATCGGCATGAGCCGCGAAGAGATCGTCGCGCACCTGGGCACCATCGCCAAGTCCGGCACGTCCGACTTCCTCAAGCACCTGTCCGGCGACCAGAAGAAGGACTCGCACCTGATCGGCCAGTTCGGCGTGGGCTTCTACAGCGCCTTCATCGTCGCCGACCAGGTCGACGTGTACAGCCGCCGCGCCGGCCTGCCCGCCAGCGAAGGCGTGCACTGGTCCTCGCGCGGCGAAGGCGAGTTCGAGGTCGCCACGGTCGAGAAGGCCGAGCGCGGCACCCGCATCGTGCTGCACCTGAAGGACGCCGAGAAGGACTTCGCCGACGGCTGGAAGCTGCGCGGCATCGTGCGCAAGTACTCCGACCACATCGCCCTGCCGATCGAACTGCCCAAGGAGCACTACGGCGAGGACAAGGACACGCCGGAAACCCCCGAGTGGGAAACCGTCAATCGCGCCAGCGCGCTGTGGACGCGCCCGCGCACCGAGATCAAGGACGAGGAATACCAGGAGCTGTACAAGCACATCGCCCACGACCACGAGAACCCGGTGGCGTGGAGTCATAACAAGGTCGAAGGCAAGCTGGAGTACACCTCGCTGCTGTACGTGCCCGGCCGCGCCCCGTTCGACCTGTACCAGCGCGACGCCTCGCGCGGGCTCAAGCTGTACGTGCAGCGCGTCTTCATCATGGACCAGGCCGAGCAGTTCCTGCCGCTGTACCTGCGCTTCATCAAGGGCATCGTCGATTCCAGCGACCTGCCGCTGAACGTCTCGCGCGAGATCCTGCAGTCCGGCCCGGTGATCGACTCGATGAAGTCGGCGCTGACCAAGCGCGCCCTGGACATGCTGGAGAAGCTGGCCAAGGACGACGCCGAGCGCTACCAGGGCGTGTGGAAGAACTTCGGCCAGGTGCTGAAGGAAGGCCCGGCCGAGGACTTCGGCAACCGCGAGAAGATCGCCGGCCTGCTGCGCTTCGCCTCCACCCACGGCAGCGACGGCACGCAAAACGTGTCGCTGGCCGACTACGTGGCGCGGATGCAGGACGGCCAGGACAAGCTGTACTACCTGACCGGCGAGAGCTACGCGCAGATCAAGGACAGCCCGCACCTGGAGGTGTTCCGCAAGAAGGGCATCGAAGTGCTGCTGCTCACCGACCGCATCGACGAGTGGCTGATGAGCTACCTCACCGAGTTCGACGGCAAGTCCTTCGTCGACGTGGCGCGCGGCGACCTGGACCTGGGCAAGCTCGACAGCGAGGAGGAGAAGCAGGCCAAGGAAGAAGCCGCCAAGGCCAAGCAGGGCCTGGTCGAGCGCATCCAGAACGTGCTCAAGGACGACGTGGCCGAAGTGCGCGTCTCGCATCGCCTGACCGACTCGCCGGCGATCCTCGCCATCGGCCAGGGCGACCTGGGCCTGCAGATGCGGCAGATCCTGGAAGCCAGCGGCCAGAAGCTGCCGGAGAGCAAGCCGGTGTTCGAGTTCAACCCGTCGCACCCGCTGATCGAGAAGCTGGACGCGGAAGCCGATGGGGAGCGCTTCGGTGATCTGGCGAAGGTGCTGTTCGATCAGGCTGCGTTGGCGGCTGGTGACAGCCTGAAGGATCCGGCGGCGTATGTGCGCCGGCTTAACAAGTTGTTGTTGGAGTTGTCTGTGTAAGCCTTTGGCAGGCAACGCGTGTGAGAAACGAAGCCGGCGATTTGCCGGCTTCGTGTTTTTAAGGCAAGTCCACGCGTGTTGCACTGTCCTGCGTTCCAAATGCCTCAGACATGATGCCACCAGATTAAATCCACTTGCGTGAACTAATCGAAGCGCGGCAGATTTACCACCCCTTAGAACAGGACATCGCCGCGAGTTTATAAAAAACATAAAACCAGTAAGATTACAGACCCGTAATCGAAGCCTCCACCCTTAATCATCAGACTCAAAATCCGGGATTAATGACATAGATTTTTTTAAATTGCTTGGCGTATTCGGCGCGCGTCATCCTGTCGACGGCATTCCTGGGCAATTCTTCATTATATTCCCAGCGCCAACTTTAGACCTCTGTGCGGGCACGAAGCAGTGTTGGGAAATAGCGCTGGTTGAGGACTTCATCGCGCAAGCGGCCGTTTAACAACTCCCATAGGCGCTCTAGTCCGGCTTGCCTGACTGGATCAGCCGAAGCTGTATGCCGTGTTCTTGCGAGCAACTAACCATCGACTTGCCACACAAATCGTTGCCATTATCGGTGCGGATTGCCTGCGGCAAGGCGAGTAGCAATGACAGCCGGTCCAGCACGTGCACTACGCCATGTCTGGAGATCGCACATCCACTTCAACCGCTAACGCTTCATGCGTAGCATCGCCCACAATCACAAGGTACTTGATGACGCGGCCTTCACCAGTGCAATCAAACACAAAGCCCATCGACCATACCTGACTGGCGGGCACCAACTTGAGGCAGCGGGTACCGCTCAGCATAACGGCACTTTCTTGCGCTCGCGCGGCCTGACCTGCCGCCCCTCCTGCTTATACAGCGGCTCTACACGCTTGTAATTGACCATTGTGCCCTTACTACCACGCCATAAGCGTTTGTGCCGGTGCGCCAAGGCAGTGATGTGCTCGCGGAGCTGCCCGTTGCGATCCTCACGCGGAACACAACGCGGCGGGCTGTCACTCATCCCAATGATCGCCAGCGCTTGGCGCTCACTTGCCGCGCGCTGCATCTATAACAAACCAGTTCACAACGCGCCTGTGAGCTTGTTAATTTTTCGTAGCGCCACATTGATCGAGTCGTTATCGAACAGCTGCCGGGCCAGCAATTTCTTCGCTCGCTCTCGGCTCCAGACTCTTGAGCCGCTTAGCATCGGCCACGCCCATGCCACCGAACTTACTGCGCCACAAATAACAGGAGGCTTCATTGAAGTCAGGCCGCAGAGCATAGGCCCTTGATTGCCCCTGGCTTAGACTTCGCGCAAGAGGTCGATGATATCTTCTTCGGAAGAGCGCTTCTTCCAGCCGAATTTCCTTGGAGCAAGAAATTGGACACCAAGCCGCCCTACCAATCAAATCAGCGAAGACGTCGGCCTGACAGCACCCCCTAATACACCACATCCCACTACACCAACTAAGCAATGCAACAGCAAACCCACACAAACCATAACCCAACCAATCAGTTAAAAAATCAGACACTCATCAAAGCGTCCCACAAAGGAACGCGCCACTCACCCCATTCATTTCTATCAAAACGACATGAAAAAGCAAAACTTTCATCTTTACTTGCCGACCGCACAACAACCACACCATAAAGAAAATAATCATCATACTCAAGAAAAAGAGAATCAGCTAAATAGACCACAGACAAGACAGAGCCTCGCGGATCTTTAACTTCAACCCTCTCACCTTTACGAAGATCAACCTTCTTCCTTGATGCTACTGAAATTAAACCGACCTCTCTAATGGTCAACCGCTCCTTATTTTCACCAACAATTTCTATTCTCAGGTAGTATGGAGAAGATCTCTCCCTAGGATGATCGGAGCCAAAGCTTCCGACCAAATTGGCCACCAATCCAAAACGCTTATTATCGCAGACTCCGACATGATAGTCATCATAGGTATACCTATCAAATAAAATCAGAAAAAATAAAATTACCACCGCGATAAAAGCAACAACTTTCAGCACCAAGGTTTGATTTTTTATTTTCATCTCTTAGGCACCTCTACAGCGTTCAAAAATATACCCCTTATCTGTCTTTTTTTTCAATCTCAGGTGGGGGAGGTGGTGGAGACTCCGATGACGTTTCCCCAACCGGCTCCGGAGATCCAATAGTGACTGTTGGTGTCGGCGCTGAACCCATTACAGAATTTGGCGAGACTACAATAGGGCCATTCCCCCACAATAAATAAGGAATAACATCATACATCAAGTGGCCACCCCAATCATCTGGAGAGGCATAATTATACGTTCCGCCATTGAGAAGATCAGTAACCAAGTTTCCGCCCCCATCATACACAGCCTCATTATGCCCAGAATCATCAACCCACTTTGTATTCTGAGCACCATCTTCACCCTGCTGGTGAAATGCGCTTTGAGCATCAGACATCTGTCTCCAATTGCTTGCAGCCTGTGCCTCCTTCTTATTTCGGGGCGTCTTGTTTAGTCCATTTCTATAGTAATGCCGCAAGTACGCATCAACGTAGGGCGAATATGACTGCCGCCCATCCACATCTATAAGTGTGTAGGGGTTTCCGTTTGCATATCGATAGCGATTGAACTGATTTACCGGCTGCTCGTAGGCACTCACCGGATCAACGCTCAAAAATACCGCCAAGCGCGAATCGTAATACCGCTGCTGCATATATATCAGCCCGGTCGCTGCATCCATGACGTGACCGGTATAGCCGGGCCCATCCGTCACGGGCTGATTCACCATACTCCCGTAAGGCTCGTATTCTCGGCGTTCAACAACGTTACGGTCCTTGTCCGTCACCAACACAACAGACCCGAGTCCATCCGTATGGATGTAGCGGACCGTCTGCGCCGAGACGCCAAAGGCGACGAGCAATAAAAGGGCGGCTGCAGCCATTGGGCGCATTGCCGCACGAATCCCCTGGAAATTCGACATCACTCGTCCTTGCGAGTTGGAACCATCGACACGTGTTGCAGAACAGACCTCTCTTGCACAGGCCCGACCGGCAACGCATCTCCTAGCCATGCATGGATCATGCATCCCATCACTTCGCGATCGAGACCGCTTTCAGCTTCATCGATCCGCCCGAGCAGCCCTCCACAAGAAACTCCGCAGTCTTTCCGCTCTGCAGCAGCATCATCAGGAGCGCGACCATCTCCTTCTGCATGGGGGTGTTCGTCTCGAGGATGAAGCGATTGCCATCTCCACAGTTGGCTCCGGCGGGCAGTTGGCCGTCGGTGTTGACGTATAGCCCTTCTCCCGACCACCCGGTGAACAGCCGGGTCACCACATGGTTCTTCGCTTCGTACGATTCGGCGTGGCTATTGCCGCTCGATAGCGCCATGACGGAAAAAGCAATGATCTTGACGACGACAGACATGATCGAACGCGACATGTAATTCTCCAATGTTTGGAATAGGCTCGCCCCCGATTCCCCTGGAGCGAGCCAGGGGATCAGTTCAGCAGCAGCTGATACAGCAAGGGCACGATGTCCACCGCCGGTCGCTGGTCGTGCGTCACGTTCGAGGCGGCGGTGCAGTTGCCATCGGCGGTACAAGCCGTCACGCGGTATGAATAGGTGCCTGCCGGCCTGGCCAACGAGGTCCAATTGCCCTGGCTGCCGTCGTACACCGCGGTCCAGGTGACGCCATCCACGCTCTCTTCGACCACGTAGCGGGTCGCGCCGGAGACCGGATTCCAATTGACGTAGTCCTTGACCGAAGCGAGCTGGCCCAGCGGCCAATCGGCTTCGGCGACCAAGCTGCCACCCAGCAGGATGTAGTCGGTGGACTTGGACTGGCGCTGATTCTTCTGGAAGCGCAACGCCCCGGACTGGTCATACAGCGAGCCGATGTTGCCGGCGCTCTGCAGCGCCAACGTGCGGCGGCCGTTGCCGTCGTAGCGATAGGTCTCCTTGCCTGTCGCCTGGCGCAAGCGGTTGCCGTAGTCGAACACGAAGGCCTGGCCGTTCTTGTTGCTGAGGTTGCCCTGCGGGTCGTAGCTCATGCCGATGACCGTGCTGCCACCGCAACTGCCAGTCTTGACGTTGGTGAGCTGCCAGTTGGCGTCGTAGCAGTAATAGTGATCGCGGCCCGGCGCGACGACGTGGGTCAGGTTGTCGAGGACGTCGTAGCTGTAGCTCGCGGGCGTGGGACCAAACATGTCCGACTTGGTGGAAATCAAGCGATCCAAACCATCGTAGGTCATGTCGCGATTGCCGCGGCCACCGCGACCCGTGGCGCCGTCACTGATCGCGGCGACATTACCGTTAGCATCGTAGTCATACCCGTCGCTGAGGAACGCGGTGTCGCCGTAGGCGTCGCGACTGGTACCCGGCAACTGACGCGCGTTCTGCGTCATGGTGTGGACGATGCCGTTGCCGTAGCTGAACTGCTTGATCGCGCCGTTCGGGTAGTAGCTCACGCCGGTGGCATAGCTGCCCGCCTGGGTGGGCTGCCCCAGGGCATTGGGCGCGTAGTCCACCGTTTGCCCGGACGGATAACGATGCGCGGCAAGGTGGCCGTTGGCATCGTAGGCGTAGCCCAGCGCCCAGGTCTCGCCATCGGCCTGGCCCTGGCTTTCAGCAATGAGCAGACGCCGCTTGTTGTAGGCGTAGCTGTTGTAGGTGGCGACGCCGTTGTTGGTGGTGGTGATCTGCTTGACCGCCCCATCCGGCCAGTAGCTCCAGGCCTGGTTGCCGTTGCCGTCCGGGAAGCTCAGCGCCTTGATGCGGTTGCGCACGTCGTAGCTGCGGTCGACCCGGCGCCCGGAGGCGAAGGCGGAATCCGCGTCGCACGACGAGGTGCTGGGTAGCGACAGGCCTGTGGCGCTCCACACCAGATTACCGGCGGCATCGTAGCCGTTGGCGGCAGCGCCAGTTTCCGGTTCCACCGTCTTGCATAGCTGCTGATAGCTGTCGTAGACATAGCTGCGGGTCACCGAGATCGTGCCATTGGCGTCACGGCGGCGGATGGAGAGCGGCTTGCCGAAAATGTCGCGGTTGATGTCGGTGTAGGCACCTTCTGGATGCTGGATCCAGACCGGCGTCGTGTAATCAGGCTGATCAAAGACTTGGTAGCCGGTCAGGGTCTTGTTGCCGCGTGGATCTGTAACGCGGGTTTGATTGCCTGCCAAGTACTCTGTCAAGGTAGTCAGCACCTCACTCGGTTCGCTGTCTTGTGAGACCGATGTCTTGCGCCCAAGTGCGTCGTATCTGGTCCAGGTCCCAGTACTCAGTGCATCGCTGCTCCCAGGGTACGAGGCAAATGTGGCGCGGCCGTCTTGATCGTAGGTAAACCTCTGGAAGCGCTGGGTCGCGGCTTCGTTGCCGGCGTCGAACTCGCGCGTCAGCATCGGCTGCCACAATGCGTCGAAGTAAGTGACCTTGCGCCCGTTGCCGGTGGCGACGGTCTGCCGCCAATGCCCGGCGGCCAGTCCGTACTCGCTGGCGTTGACCTGCTCGAACGCCTGCGTGGTAGAAACCCAGGCCACGGTGTCGTTGGCCGGATAGGCGATGCTCGTCAGCCGGCCCATCGCGTCATAGCCATAGTGGGTGGTATAGCCGTTCTCGTCGGTGGTCGCGGTGATCCAGCCGCTGTCGTTGACCATTGCCGCGTCGGTGGTGCCATCCGGATAAAGGATCGATTGCGGAACGCCGCGCTTCCAACTGGACACGGTGGTCGTGTTGTTGTTGCCATCCTTGACGGTGGCCAACGTGCCATCGCCGTTGTAGCCAAGGGTCAGGCGCAACTTGCCGAACGACCAGCGCTGCGTAGGCATCGCATTGCCGTCGAAGCTGGTCTGCGACTCCACCAATCCGGTATCGGTGTTGGTACTTTTCGTGCGCTGGCCCAGGATCCACTTACCCAGATCGTCGTAATACTCGGTGGTATCCGTGCGCGAATACCATGGACTGGTACGCGTCACATTGAGCGTTCGGGCGAATGCGTCAAAGCCGTTGGCGGTCCAGGTATAGCTGGCGCCGTCCTGCTGCACGGTCTTGCCGCGCAGTGGACGCAGTACATTGGTCAGCGGATTGGGAATCCCCAGCAGTGACTGACCCATTTCCGCCGGGAAGGGCTGTGCGGCCACGTCGCTGTCGGCGAAGTAGGTGTTGCTGGTCTTGGAGACCGTATTGCCGTTCGCATCCAAGGCTGCCGTGCTCAGCAAACGACCATCGTTGAGCCCGTACATGAAACCGAATTCGTAGGCGGTTGCCGTGCCGTCAGGATTGGTGACCTTGACGGTCTTGCTCGGAATGCAGGTCGGGCACGGATCGGTAGCTTTACCGGATGTGTAGAACTTGGTTGCCGGGGCATCGGCCAAATAGCTCCAGACGCGTTGCGGCAGGCCGGGACCGGTAATGGTCTTCGACTGCAGCACATAGTTGTCGAAATACCCAGGCACGTAGGGCGTCGGCGCCTGCCCGGAGTAGTCGCAGGGGTGGATCGGGGTGTGGTTGCGATACTGGCGTTGGTACTCGAACGCGAAGACCCCGCTGGCGCCCGAGGGATGGGTGATCTGCAGCGAGACGGCGCCATTCATCGCGTCCGGTTCGGAAACGCAATTGCTGGCGCCGCCGCCGGCAGGCGGCTCGCGCGTCGGCATCATGTTGCCGCTGGCGATCGTGTAGGTCCACTGCGCACCGTCGGGCTGGGTGACGGTCTTCAGACGATAGGCACCCTGTGGCCATGGATAGGCGGTGCTGAACTCGTAGCCATAGCTCCAGGTCTGGCCGTTGGCCTGGACAGTACTGATCAGATCGCCGTCATAGTTCAGGGTGATCACTCGCCCGTCGCTGGATTGGATCGAGGACAGCTTGTCACCCGTGTAGCTGTAGGTCACCCAGTTGCCAAAACGGTCCTCGACGCGGCTCGCCATCAAGGCGATACGCGTTCGCGCAACCGAGGCGACCTTTCCATGTATGGTCAATTTATAAGGCTTGATGTTGATGACGACGGCATAGTCGAAGTAGTACTTCACCCCCGATGGCGAAATGGCGAGAAAGCCTTCGCCTGCATAGTTGCTGACGCTGGCCAGACAGCCCAGGCGCCAGCCGTCCTTGGTGATCCACGGGCGGGAGACGCCATCGGTCGGACGCGGCGTCTTGGTCTGGTTGTCGACCAGCAGTTCCTGTTCGCCGGCGCCCGGCACATGCAGGTAGTAGCCATGCCAAACATCGTCGGCCGTGCCAGGATAGGTGGTGCCATCGACCGTCATGGCAGCATCGGGGCGCGCCGGTACCGAACAGCGCGCCGCGGGCGAATCGCTGGTCGTCATCCAGCCCTTTTCTGCCAGGAACTCGCCGTAGACACGCGGCACATCGATTTCCCAGTCGCCGAACCCCTTCGCCACGTACTCCTGGCGTCGGTTCATCACCTTGAACTCGCGCGCCACCGTCACCGGCAATGCGTTGTTGCCCGGGACGTCCACATCCGTGGCACGGAAACCCACGCTGAGATCGTAGAGGCTGATGTTCTCGCCGAAGATGTCGCCTTTCAGCGGACCGACGACCTGCGCGGCCTTGATCTTCTTCTCGTATTCCTCGTAGGGCGCTACTTCGTCCGCCGCATGCGCACGCGCGCCCACGCAAACCAGCAGCATGCCGATCGCCAGCCTCACCTTGAACATCGCTTGCCTCTTCCCTTTCAGCCCGATGGGAACCGAATCCTCTGGACGAACGCGATACTCCTAGCCGGAAGTATCGCGGTGACGAAATCGCAAAAAACACCATGCCCCATCGCGCCGGGGCACGAGGCAATCGATTGAACGAAATCCCCTACGGGCCAGGTCCTGGCCTCGCCGAATTATCGGACCGGCTCAGGGATGGCTGTCAAGAAAATTTTGAACATCCGATGGGCGAATCGTCTTCCGCAAGGTCGGCACCGCCCGCATGGCCGCGATCAAATGCACCCCACTAGGGCCAAGCCAATCCGCACCCGTTCGAACTGACGCCCTGAGGCTTCTCACTCAGCCCAGCGCAGGCGAGAATCCAGCACTCCCCCACTTCCCTTTTTTTCGATGGCTCCCAGCGACACCATCACCCTGTCCCTTGACCAGGCCACCGCCCTGGTCGAGCGCATCCTGACCCACGCCGGCTTCGGCGCCGCGCACGTGCACGCCCTCACCCACACCATCGTCGCCGGCGAGCGCGACGGCTGCGCCTCACACGGGCTGTACCGGACGCTCGGCTGCGTGGCGACGCTGCGCAACGGCAAGGTGGTGGGCGATGCCGAGCCTGTCGTGCACGACCATGCGCCCGGCATCGTCCGGGTCGATGCGTGTGGCGGGTTTTCGCTGCTGGCGTTCGAGCGCGGGCTGCCGCTGTTGATCGAGAAGACCCATGCCAATGGCTTGGCAGCACTGGCAATCAACCACTGCGTGCATTTCTCCGCGCTGTGGCCGGAAATCGAACGCATCACCGATGCAGGATTGGTCGCGCTGATCTGCAATCCCAGCCATGCCTGGGTCACGCCGGCCGGTGGCCGCACGCCGCTGCTGGGCACCAATCCGCTGGCGTTCGGCTGGCCGCGCGTGGATGCGCCGCCGTTCGTGTTCGATTTCGCCACCAGCGCGGTGGCGCGCGGCGAGATCGAGCTGCGCCGCCGCGCCGGCCAGCCGATTCCCGAAGGCTGGGGCGTGGACGCGGCGGGCGCGCCAACCACCGATCCGGCCGCGGTCGCCGACGGCGGCGCGATGCTGACCTTCGGTGGGCACAAGGGCTCGGCGCTGTCGGCGATGATCGAGCTGATCGCCGGCCCCTTGATCGGCGATCTCACCAGCGCCGAATCGTTGGCGCACGACGCCGGCGCTGGCGCTGCGCCCTACCACGGCGAACTGATCCTGGCGCTGGATCCGGGGCGCTTCCTCGGCGCCGACCGGGCCACGCACCTGGCCCGCGCGGAAGCCTTCTTCGCCGCCTACGAGGCCACCGGGGCGCGCTTGCCGTCGCAACGCCGCTATCAGGCGCGGGCACGCAGCCGCAGCGAAGGCGTGCGGATTCCGCAGGCCCTGCACCAGGATCTGCTGGCGCTGCTCGATTGAGGGGGATCTCCAACAACGCGCTTTGCCACGGCTCGGCGGGATACATGGTTGTCGTGTAGGAGCGGCTTCAGCCGCGACTAGGCATGCCGGTAACGCCCGTCGCGGCTGAAGCCGCTCCTACACGCGTGGGCTTCCGTCATTAGACGCTTTCTTGAAGCTGCGCGACGCGATCGAGTAATGCGCCATGCCGGATGTTAGACCGCGCAGGCATGGCGCCCGCGCGATCCGCACGCCGTGCCGGCCATCACCGCCGACGCGCAATCGCGCCACTCGGGCGTCCCGCGGCGGGCTCCCCCCGCCACGGCACCGGCACTCCGCTCACC
The DNA here is from genome assembly GCF_056725085.1 of Xanthomonas sp. NCPPB 901. Lineage (NCBI taxonomy): Bacteria > Pseudomonadati > Pseudomonadota > Gammaproteobacteria > Lysobacterales > Lysobacteraceae > Xanthomonas > Xanthomonas sp. NCPPB 901. Next base: position 3,210,980 of record NZ_CM161511.1, read on the forward strand.
GCGCCAACAGGCTCCGCCTCAGAACTTCACCGTCGCCCGCGCCCAGTAGTAGCGGCCGAGCAGATCGTAGGTGGCCACGTCGGTGTTGGCGTTGGTGACGTTGTTGGCGTAGTACAGCGGCGGCTGCCGGTCGGCCAGGTTGTCCACGCCTACTTCGAAGCGCGTGTTCCACGGCTTGACCTGATAGCCCACCTGCACGCTGTGGTAGACGTAGGCGCCGATGTCGCGGACCACGGCGGGCTGGTCGGCGTCGGCCGACAGGCTCTGCCGCGTATCGGCGCTGCCGATCTCGGTACGGCCGATGTAACGGACGCGCCACGACGCGCTCCAGTCGCCCAGGTTCCAGTTCAGCGTGCCCAGCGCGCGCCAGCGCGGGAAGTTGCCGTAGGCGTAGGTGTACTTGCCGGCATTGTGGATGGTGACCGTGCTGGGGTCGGTGGTGTCGGGGTTGATGTCGTAGCGGATCACATAGGTGCCGTTGAGGCCGGCGCTGAAGCTACCCCAGGCGGTGTCCGGCAGCCGGTAGGTGAGGCTGAAGTCGGCGCCGCTGGCCCACAGCTTGCCCAGGTTCACGGTGGGCTCGGCGATGTAATTGATGGTGCCGTTGTCGTTGCGGTGGATCAGCGCGCAGAACGCGCTGGCGTCGTTGGCGTAGCACTGGTTGAGCACGGTCTGCGCCGAGACCTGGGTGATGGTGTCCTTGAGGTTGATCCTCCACAGGTCCGCGCTCATCGACAGGCCCTCGACCCAACCCGGGTCGTAGACCACGCCGAAGTCGTAGGACATGCCGGTCTCCGGCTTGAGCTGGTAGCCGGCCACCGCCGCGCCGGAGGCCTTGGCGCCGACCTGGTTGTCGGCCTGCTGGTAGCTGCCGTCGGTGGGCACGTTGGTGCAGGCCGCGGCATGGCCGCCGGTATAGCCGTTGCACGGGTCGGTGACCGACGGCGAGTCGCCGGCCACGCCGGCATACAGCTCGCTGATGTTGGGCGCGCGGAACACCTGCGAGGCGGTGCCGCGCAGCAGCAGGTTCTCGATCGGGCGGTACTCCAGCGAAACCTTGCTGTTGGTCTTGCTGCCGACGGTGTCGTAGTCGGAGAAGCGGCTGCCGACGGTCAGGTTGAGCGAATGCACGCCTGGCAGGCCGGCCAGCAGCGGGAACAGCGCTTCGGCATAGGCTTCCTTGACGCTGAAGCTGCCACCGAGCACGGAGGCGCAGAACTCGAGCACCCCGCACATGCCGTTCTCGTCGCCGGTCCACAGCGGATCGGCGGCGGTGCTGGTGCTTTCCTTGCGATAGGACACGCCGGCGGCCAGGCTCACCGTGCCGGCCGGCAGCGCGAACAGCTCGCCGTTGGCATTGGCCTCGAACTGCTTGACCGTGTAGACGTTGGTGACGATCGGATTGACCACCAACGCTTCCAGCGCGGCCTTGTTGCTGGCGGCGTTGAGGTTGAACACGTCGATCGGGGTGCAGCCGGCGATCACCGCGCCGGCGCTGCCGCACTTGACCGTGCCGTCGGCGGCGAGGAACGACGGCCCCACCGCGGCATTGAAGCCGGCATAGTCGAGGAAGCCCTGGTTGATCGACTTCTGCTTGACCTTGCCGTAGTTGAGGCTGGCATCCCACTGCCAGGAACTGTCGCCGAAGCTGCCGCGCAGGCCGGGATTGATCTGGAAATTGTAGGTGTTGTACTGGTATTGCCGATTGCCCAGCACGGTCGCGCGCGTATTGAAGTTGTTGTACGAGGTGCCGGTGCTGCGATCGGTACCGAAGTTGACGCCGAACGGGTTGTAGTGGCTGGCCGAGGAGACCAGGAAGTTGTCGCCGTTGGCGAAGATCGGGATCGGCGCGATGATCGAGGACGAGGTGGTCTTGCTGAAGTAGCTGTTGACGTAGCCTTCCAGGTGATCGTTGAAACGATAGCTGCCGAGCACGAAGGCGTTGGTGCGCTCCTGCGGGGTCTGCAGCAGGTTGTACGGCTGGTAGTTGTAGGAATCGGTCGAGGCGACGTAGCAGTGGTACTGGCTGGCGTTGGTCGGGCTGCTGCTGCCGCCATTGAAGGTGACCCGCGAACAGCCGTTGCTCGCCGCCAGCGCCTTGGCCGCGGCCGAGCCGTCGTTGAAACTGATGCTGCCGGTCGGCGTGGCCGAGGAGCCCTGCTTCACCCCGACGCCGTCGATCAGCGACAGCGCATCCTTGGAGTAGGCCCGCGCGCCGGCCGAGACCGGATCGATGTCGTGGTAGGACAGGCCGGCGACGATGCTGCCGCGCTCGCCGGTCTTGCCGGCGGTCAGCGAGAAATTGCGGCGGTTGCCGTCGCTGCGCGAGCTGGTGCCGAAATCGGCGCTGGCCTCGATGCCGTCGAAGCCCTTGCGCAGGATGAAGTTGACCACGCCGCCGATGGCGTCCGAACCGTACACCGCCGAGGCGCCGTCGCTGAGCACCTCCACCCGCTCGATCATGGTCGCCGGGATCGCGTTGACATCGTTGCTGGCCAGGCGCGTGCCGTTGACCAGGACCAGGGTGCGCTTCTCGCCGAGGCCGCGCAGCGAGATCACCGAGGCGCCGGTGCCGCCGCCGTTGTTGGTGTTGGGGTTGGTGGCGTTGCCGGCGATCGATGGCAACTCCTGCACCAGATCGCCGAGCGTGGCCTTGCCGGTGGCCTCGATCTGCGCGCGGCTGATGGTCACGACCGGGTTGGCGGTCTCGGTGTCGACGCGGCGCAGGCGCGAACCGGTGACCACGACGCTGTCCAGGGTCTGGGTGGCGCTGTCGGCACTGGCCTCCTGCGCCTGTGCCGCTCCCGCGCTGCCCAGCGCCAAGGCGGTGGCGACCGCCAGCGCCAGCGGCGTCGCGGCATGGCGGAAACGAGGGCGTGACGGCGAAGACGACATGAGCGGACTCCTGGAGGGTGGGAAGACGGGACAGTGGACAAACGCAGGCCGAACGACGCCGTGCCGGCGCCATGCCGACGGACGGACCTGCTGACGGTGGCGCCTGCGCGGCGCCTGCGGTGGCGTGCCTGCGCCGGACCATGACGGCCTGGCGCACCGCGGGGAAGCCGATGTCCTGCGCGCACGGCTGGTGCGCGGCTCCCCCGCTACTGCGATGACGTCCGATGACGACGGCGGCGCTCCGGTGGCGCGCGCCGGCGCCACGGCCGGTACGACGATGCGATCAGATTTTCATCACACGGTCACACTGTGACGTGGATACGCGACCACGTCTTGTCGCGATTCGCGGTTTCGCGTGCGGAATCATGCATGGTCGTGCGCGGCTCGGCGCCGGCACGCGGCAACCATGCCGCGGCATGGCGCCGTGTCGCGCAGACACGACCACGACAAGCACACGCTGCCATCGGCCGCGCGCGGCGATGCCGACGGTGCGCGCACGCCGCGTCACGCCGGGATCAGCCAGCCGCCGAACAGCGGGCCGGCGGTGTCGCCGTGCTGCGGTTCGATGCGCAAGGTCAGCGTCTGCGCATCGCGGGTCAGCGCCGGCGGCAGCGGATAGTCGCGGTCGACGAAATCGATCACCTGGCCGCGTTCCACCGCCACCTCCACCGCCAATTGCCCGTTGACCAGGATGTTGAAGCGCCCCTTGTCGCTGCCCCAGAAGCGCAGGCGCAAGGCCAGCGGCTGCGCGCTGCCGCGCATGCGGAACTCGACGAAGCCCTTGCCGCGCACGTCGCGGCACTGCTGGCGGCGGTAGGCGCCGCCGAAGGAGGTGTCGCTACGCAACTGGTGGGCCTGCTCGGATGCGTCGTCGCCGAACTGGATCATGTCCACCGCCTTGGCGCGCAAGCTGTCCTGCTCGGCCTGACGGCGCGCCCGCCGCTGCGCTTCCTGTTCCCATTGGGCAGGGCCCAGGCGCTTGAAGTACAGCGCACTGCGGCGTTCGTACTGGGCGTAGAACGGCACGAAGGTCAGGCCCGGCGGCTGCGTGGTGCTGGCCAGGAAATGGCCCGGCTGCGGCAGCTCGGCAAAGCCACGCAGCGGATCGGCGGCGGCCACCAGCGCCGGGTCGGGCGCGTCGTAGGGCGTACTCACCGGCCCCAGGTCGGCGGCCAGCGCCAGCGGCCCGCGCATCACCACCACCGTGTCCGCATCGCCGGCGGCATGCTCCAGCCGCAGCGGCGTGGCCAGCTCCAGGTCGACCACGTCGCCATCGCGCCAGTCGCGTTCCAGCGCCAGGTAGCCGTCGGCCAGCGCCGCACGTGCGGATTTGCCGTTCACGCGTAACGTGTAGCGCCCCTGGCTCCAGGCCGGCACCCGCAACAGCAGCCGGCGCGGCGTACGCGCGCCGGCACGCAGCACCTGCAGGCGCACCTTGCCGTTGTCGGGCACGCCGCTGTCCAGTTCCAGCGCCAGGTCGCGCTCGGGCCAGTCCAGGCGCGAAGGGATATAGAGATTCACGTACAGCGACGTGGCGTCCTGCCAGTAGATCGCATCGCCGAACTGCGCATGCGCTTCCATGCCGCTGCCGACGCAGCACCAGAACGAATCGAACTTGTCGGAGAAGCCGCGTTCGCCGCCGCTGATCATCGGCGTCATGTAGGTGAACATGCCGGTGGCCGGATGCTGCGCGGCCATGGTGTGGTTGTGCAGGGTCCGCTCGTAGTAATCGAAGTAGCGCGCCTGCGGCGTCCACTGGTACAGGTGTCGGGTCAGCTTGAGCATGTTGTAGCTGTTGCAATGCTCGCAGGTCTGCTCGGTCAGAAACGCGGCGATGGTGTCCGGCTCCTGAAAGTACTCGCGGTCGGCATTGCCGCCGATCACGTAGCTGTAGTGCGCGGTCACCGTCTCCCAGAAGAAGCGCGCCGCCGCGGCCGCGTCGGCATCGCCGGCGACCTCGAACTGGCGGGCCTCGCCGATGAACTTGGGCACCTGGGTGTTGGCGTGGATGTGCGGCAAGGCATCGCGCCCGGCCGCGGCCGGGTCGATTACTTTCTCGTGGCGCAGGCGCTTGCCGATGGCGATCCAGCGCGCATCGCCGGTGCGCGCGCCCAGCTCGATGTAGGACTCGTTGAGACCGCCGAACTCGGTGTCGAGCAGGGTCTGCATCTGCGCGTGGTCGAGCGCGTCGAACACGCCGGCGGTGTACGTGGCCAGCGGCAACAGCACCGCCAGCGCCTGGGTGCTGCCGGCCAACGCATGCGCGTCGAGCAGGCCGGCGAACAGCTTGTGCTGGGTGTACAGCGGCGACCAACTGCCATTGAGGTTGAACTTGCTGCCCTTGATGATGCCGCGGCGCACGTCCTCCAGCACCGCCTTGCCGCCCTCGATCTCGCCCTTGTCGTTCTTGCGGGTGAAGCCGCCGACGTAGCCGTCCGGATCCTGCGCCTGCGCGCGCGCCAGTTCGGCGACGATGTAGTCGATGCGCTCGCGCAGCACGGGGTCGCGGGTCTGCGCGTGCATCTTCGCCAGTGCGCTGAGGTAATGGCCCAGCGTGTGGCCGGCGATGGTGTCGCCCTCCCAGCCACCATATACCGCGCCCTTCGGCGGCAGGCCGGCGTACTGCAGGAAGTTGTGCAGCAGGCGGTCCGGCTCCAGTTCCAGCAGATAGCGGCGGTTGGTCTGCAGCGAATCCAGGAACAGCGACGGCTTCAGCGTGACCTGCTGCAACGGCAGCGCCTGCACCCGCCCGGGCGTGGACGCGGCGGCGTCCAGCGGAAACCGCAGCATCCCGGCCGCCACCGCCAGCGCGCTCCATTGCAGGAAGCGACGCCGCGACGGATCCAGCGCAACGCCGGCCGCGCCGTCGACGGCATGCGCACACGCAGCGCCGTGCCGATGCGTGCCCTGCCCGCTCATCGCCGGCCTCCCGCGTGCGACGCGGCCTGCGGGAAAGAAACGCATCGAGGCATGAGCTGCTCCTGTATGGGGTGGCGGGACACCGACGCTGCAGGGCACCTGACCGGCGGATCCGTTGTCACTGTGTCATCCGGGTGACAACGCGTCTTGTCCCCCCTGCTGCGTGCAGATGCGGATTTTTGCCGAATCGCCGCGCCGACCCGCCACCGGCGATGGGACGTCGCGACACAGCGCGCAGCAGGCGACCAGCCCATGCGCCCATTGCAAACGAACGTGCCAGCACGCCGCGCCCTTCCACAGGTCAGCATCCCTACGCGACAGGTTGCGTCACGCCAGCATCGGGAAACTGCGGCGGTGCCGCAACCGCGACACCGCCGGCATTGCAGTCCTCAGTCGATCAACGCGGCGTTGCCGTGACCTCCGGCACCGCGTCGGTCAGGTCGGCGCCATAGTCGGGATTGGTTACCGTCTCCGCATCCACGTAGCCGTAAAACACGCCCTTGCTGGCCGAAGCGCCACGCTGCTCGACATCGCCACGCAACTGCGCGGAACTGGACAGGGAGAACCCGCCGAACGCTCCCGAGGCCTTGAACACCGTGTGCAACTGAGCACGATCGGCGATCGTCACGCCGTCCTGCAGCAGGCTCAACCCGCCGACCACGGCGTCATCGCGCACTTCTCCTCCCAGGATCGTCGCGTGGTCCTCGATCCGAGCATCGCCGAGCACCTTCCCCGCCAGCACTTGCGCGTTCGGACCGACATAGGCCGTGGACGCGACATAGGCGTTCTGGGCGACCCAGCCACCGCCATTGGGGTGACGGCTGCCGACGCGGGTCGGGGTCGGCGCATCCGGCTGCAACCCGGACGGATAGGCATTTTCGAGCGTGATGCGCCATGGATAGCGGTAGATCGAATAGTAGGACTGATCCCACTTGATCTTCTGCATCTTGCTCGGCGTCCCCATGACCACCAGGTACAGACCGGTGTCGCTGTCGCTGACCTGGAACGAGAGCGACGCCTCTGCGCCCTGCTGCAAGGCGCTGTAGCGAGGCTTGCCGTTCGCATCGACCGCGACCAGTCCCCAGCGCCAATCCGAGTCCGGAGTACCGATGGTCTCCGGATCGTTCGCCAGCCCAGGCAACGTGTCCACCGCCGAGGTCTGCTGCACATTGCCGTGGAATCGCACCACGACCGTATCGGCGCCTTGCGCGGGCACCAGCCGGACCAGGTTGTACCCCCACCGTTGCGGCGCCCAGTCGAATGGCACCTGGTAGCTGCCCGCCTGCCCCTGGACCGGGTCCAAGCGGGTCAGGCGCAGTGCGCGGTCGCCATTGTCCGCGTCGGACGGGCGCTCCGGATCAAAAGCGGTATTGCTGCCATAGCCCTGGCGCATCAAGGCACCATGATCGCGCCCATCCGGGTCGGTGTAGTCCCAGGTCACGTTGTGCATGGCCCATTGGCCCAGCACATCGTTGAGCTGCGACTGGCTCCAGCCCATGTTGTCGCGGATGATCGAGAACGGGTCGGCATCGGCCTGGCGGGAATCGCCGGGCTTGGGCGCCTTGGCCCACAGATCGTTGATGATCGCGTAACCGAAGCGATCCTTGAGGTACTCCATGAACTGCCAGTTGCAGTAGCGGTCGCGGGTCGAGCCAAGGTAGAGATGCGGGTAGTTCACCAGCATTTCCGAACAGCCCAGATTGTCGTGCAGATACTGGTGCGCCATCCATTCGGCGTGCGATTCCCAGATCCAGCCGACGTACGGCGAGTCACGCAACCCGTCCGTACTCCCCTGCAACGCATGGGTCAATTCGTGCGCCAGGCCCCAGTGGTACTCCAATTGATTCGGATTGATCCACATGCCCATGCCGCCACTGTCGGCGACGCCACCGTTCAGGCCGAAGCTGTCATCCAGAAAGACGCTGACCTTGTACTTTTTCTGCGAACTGCAGTAAGGCTCAGGAAAGCCGATGCGGCCGAGGTACGTGTTCCATATCTGTTCCAGTTCCTTGCCTGCCGAGGCGACACGGTCCTGCGAAACATCCAATCCGTCCTTCCAGCGGAAGGCGAAGTGTTCGGTTTCGTAGCGGACGGCCGGCATGTCCGTGTCGTCGGGATTGGCGGTCCATTGGCCGGCAGTACAGGCGGCCGCCGCCTGCACACGCGGCGACGCCAGGGCCAGGACGAACGCAAGACATACCACGGAGGCCAGGCGGAAAAATCCAGCAGCGGTCGTTTCCACGATTCTAAATTCCTCTTGTCCGGTGAAGTTAGAAATTGGATTCGCGGACCGAATCCAGCGCGGCAGCAGCGAATTTACCTTGCAGCGATCTTGATGCGATCAGCACCTCCTCTCACGATGTTGGGAAACCCGAACCCTCGTCACAAGCCCGCGTCCATCAACGCGCATCGCAGCGCTGCGCATCGGCGGCGCTGGCCTGCGGCAGGCGCTGCGCGTGCGGCGCCAGCATCTCCCACTCCTGCACCGCCAACGCGGCGTAACGGCCATCGCCGCCGGCAGCATCGAGCACTGCGCGCGCACAGCGCGTGGTCACTGGCGCGAAGCGCAACGTCTGCCAACGGCCGGCCGCCGGCTTGCGCCCGCTCTGCGCCAGCGGCCACCAGCGCCCATCGCGACGGTATTCCAGCCGCCAGCGCGCTGGCGGCGCCACGCCGCTGTCCGCGCCCGGCGGATGGTCGGCCCAGAACAGGATGCGGCTGCGCTGCAGCGTCACCGGTTGCGCCCAGCTGTACTGCAGCCACTGCTGCGGCGGGTTATGCGGCGTCCAACTGCCCCACAGCTGCGGCGGCAAGGGATTGCGCTTGACCCGGCCGTCGTTGAGCGCGGCGATCCAGTACTGGTGCGGGATGTCCGGCCCGTTGGACGCGCTGGCCTGCGCGTAGCGGGCGAGGTTGCGTTGCGCCGGCAGCGGCGGTTGCGGCCGGCGCGTGGCCACCACCGGCACGATCCGCGCCGGTTGCCGGCTGTCGTCCCACTGCAATCGGTCGATCGCCACGCTGCGGCGGAAATGCCCGCCGCCCTTGGCGTCGGCGGTGTGGTAGAGCAGATACCACTGGCCCTTGAATTGCACGATGCCCGAATGCGAAGTCGTCGAGGACACCGGCGGCAGGATCACCCCGCGGTAGGTCCACGGCCCCAGCGGCGACGGCGCGCTGCCGTAGGCGATGCAGGCGTGGTAGAGCGTCGGCGTGCAGTCGGAGGCGGGCCCGGCACGGTTGCCGGCATAGGCCATGTAGTAGGTGCCGTTGCGCTTGAACAGCCAGGGCGCCTCGAAGTAGCCGTCCAGCGTGGTCACCGCCACCGTCTGCCCCTTCGGCGTGACCATGTCGCGTTCCAGTTCGATGCCGAACAGCTTGCCGAAGGTGCCCCAGTACAGGTACACGCGGCCGTCGTCGTCGACCAGCACGGTCGGGTCGATGTTCTGGATGGCGTTGGGTGCCGGCCGCGATTGCGACAGGATCGGCCCCTGCGGATGCGCGTCGCGCCATGGCCCCAGCGGGCTGTCGGCCACCGCCACGCCGATCGCGAACGGATCGGCGTTGCGCGAGTGCGCTTCCTGCACCGGCGCATACAGGTAGTAGCGCCGGTCCGGGCCCTGCACGATCTGCGCGCCATAGGCATGCCCGGGCGCGGCCCAGGCGAACACCTGCTGCGGGCGCAGCAGCGCCGGATAGTAGGTCCAGCGGCCACTGCCGACGTCGTCGGTGACCAGCAGTTGCCAGCGGTCCATGACGAAGTCGTTGACCTCCGGCGACGCTTCGTCGCGACCGGCGATGATGTAGAGCTTGCCGTTGGCGACCAGCGGCGCCGGGTCGGCCGCATAGTCGCGGCCGTCGGCCAGGATCGGATTGCCTGGCGCCTGCACCTGACGCGACCACGGCACTGCCGGCGCCGCGGCCGCGGCCAGGCCGATGCAGGCGGCGCACGCCAGCAACAGGCAGGCGACCATGCTGCGCATGAGAGGGCGGCTCATGGCACCTCCGCCTCGATCACCAGCTCCAGCCGCACCGGCAGTTCGCCGCTGCCCTCGCGCCCCTGCGCCTGCCCGACCACGCTCAGGCGTCCGGCCGTCGCATAGGCGGCCGGCGCCAGCGGCGGCCAGCGCACCGGCGCGCGCTCGCGCGAGCCGTCGTTGTACTGCACGGCAACCAGTTCCGGCAGCGTCGGCGCCTGCCCTACAGGCACGTGCAACGGCGGCGGCGGCTGCACCGTGGTGAGCTGGCCAGGTGCGGTCGCGCGGACCCAGACGCTGGCCGTCACCGGCACGCCGCCGTCGGCCAGGCCCTGCACCTGCACGCGGCCCTCGCCGGCCAGCGTCGCCGGATCCGGTGGCGACCAGCGCACGCCCAGCCAGCCCCAGCTGCCGTCGGCGAAGTAGCCGGCGATGTGCGTCGGCAGCGCCGGCACTTGCCCGGGCGCGATGCGTACGTCCACCGCTTCGGTGGCTACCGCACGCTCGGCGAACACCTGCCATTCGTCCAGGCCGACCGCGTAACGGCCCTCGCCCTGCGCCGCGGTCTGCAACACCGCGCGCAAGGCCGTGGTGACCACCGGCGCGAACGTCACCCGGCTGGGCGCGCCATCGCCCTGCACCGGATAGCCGCCGCGTACCGCGATGTCGCGCCACTGCGTGCCGTCGAGGTACTGCAGCGTCCACGCGCGCGGCAGCGCCACCCCGCCCTGTGGCTGGTCGTCCCAGAAGTACAGCGCCGCCGCGTTCAACCGCTGCGGTTGCGGCCACCGGTACTGCACCCACACCGAGGCGGGCTGCGCACGTCCCCAACTGCCCCAGCGGCGGTCGGCGGCCGGCACCTGGTCCGGCGCCGGCAGCAGCCCATCGTTGAGCGCCTGCAGCCGGTGGTGGCCGGCGGTGAACTGCGCACTCGGCGTGGCCTCGCCCTGCACCTGCAGCGCCTGCCCGGCCGGCGTCGCTGCGGCGATCACCGCGACCGCGGCCTGGCCCTGCAGCGCGCCATCGTCGGCCTGCAATTGCAGGGTGTAGGCGCCAGGCGCGGTGAAGCGCACCTCGGTCGCCGCTGCCTGCGGCTGCTCGAACAGCGCCACGCCGCCAGGCGGCGCCTGCAGCGTGCGCCAATGCAGCGCCAGCGTGCCGTTCGGCAACGCATCGTCGCCGACCCGGCCGACCAGGCGCATCACGCCGCCGGCAGCGCCGCCGTCCTGCTGCCAGGCCTCGACCCGCGGCGCCTGGTTGCCGTGCGCCACCGGTATCGCGGCGCCGCTGGCATAGGCCTGGATCTCCTTGATGCCGGTACGCAGCGCGCCGGCATGGGTCACCTGCAGGCGCCAACGCTGCGCGCGCAGCGGCGGGAAGCGGATGCGGTTGCGGTTGCCCTGCGCGATCGGCGCATCGCGCACCTGCCCGGGCACGGTCTTCCATGCGCCGGCATCGAAATACTGCAGCACGTACATCCACGGCGGCGCGTAGCCGGCACGCGTGCCCGACGGGAAGCCGTGCTGTTCGCCCGGCGGCGAGGAACTGCGATAGAAGTACACGCGCACGTCGTCCAGGCTCTGCGGCCGGCCCAGATCCAGTTCCAGCCAGTCGCGGGTGTTGCCCGAACCGGCCGTGCCCCAGAACGGCTCATTGGCGGTGCTGCCGTCGACCGCGGCCGTGGCCGGAAATCCGTCGGCGGTATAGCTGGCGCTGACCGCCGCGCCCTGCGCCAGGTTGCGCGCACCATGCGGCAGCGCGGTGTCGAGTCCGGCATCGGCCAGCACCGCGCCGATCCGCGCCGCGCCGGGAAAGCGCACCTGCTGCGGCGCCTGCAGCGCCAGCGGATGCGCGGCTAGCACCCGCAGCGGCGCCGTGCCGGCGTTGATCGCGTCCGGCAACGCCTGCACGCGGCCGCTGGCCGGGTCGTACAGCACGTGCGCCAGGCGGTCGACGGTGAAGGCCAGGCGCCCGTCCAGGTACAGCGAATAGCCTTTCGGCGCGGCCCCGCGGTAATGGCGGCCGTCGCGGTCCCAGACGATGCTCAGGTCGCGGTCGCGGTAGCGCAGGCGGTCGGCGGCGAAATGGTCCCAGCCGATGTCGATCGGATACAGCTCGATTTTGGCGTCGCTGCGCGGGCGCAAGCCCATCGCATCCTCGATCACGGTGAAGTTGGTGGCGCCGAGCTGGGTATGGTGGATCCACGAGCGGTAGCCGATGCGGCCGCCGTCGGCGGCGCTGCCCTGCGCCCAGAATTCGTTCTGGTCCGGGTAGCGGTTGTCGCCGTCGATGTAGTGCGCCCACGCGTTCCAGTACAGCAGTTTGCGATAACTGGACGCGTCCAGGTACGGACTCGGGTAATCACGCAGCACGCTGCCGAGCAGGCGGAACGCCACAGTGGAATTGATCACCGAGAAATTGTTGCTGCCGCCCTCCCCGCGCGCCTGCGCATCGGCCTGGTTGGCGGTGTAGAACGGAAACAGCGGGAACTGCCGGGCGTCGGCGAACAGGCGCAGCGCGCGCACGTACTTGGGATCGTCGTCGGGATCGCCATGCTTGGGCATCAGGCCGACGCTGAAGGGGTAATAATTGTTGGTTTCCTTCCAGTCCACCGGCAGCCGCGGCCCGTCGGCCTGGCGCTGCTTGAGCAGGTCGCCGTGCAGGCCCATGCCGTCGGCCTGCGCGCTGTGGTCCTGCCACAGCACCTCGAGCACGGCGCGACGGATCTTCGCCGCCAGCGCCTGCATGCGTACTGCGGTGGCAGCATCGCCAGCCACATGCGCAGCCTGTGCGGCGGCCAGCGCATTGGCGTACACGTACGCGCTCTCGCTGCGGTCCATGCGCGGCGCGCCATGCCGCTTGGCCCAGTCGAAGGACACCGCATCGGCGTCGTTGCCGGTCATCGCCGCCCAGTCGTATTCGATCAGGCCGTTGCCGTTGCGGTCGTAGGCGCGCAGCAACGCCTCCACGTCTTCGCTGGCGTAACGCGCCAGTTGCCCTGCGATCGCCGGCGGCCCGCCATGCACCTGATAGGCGCGCCAGGCGGCCGCACTGAGGTACTGGGCGTAGGAGTTGGACCAGTTCTCCGGTGCGCCGGGGTTGTCCACATACTTGCCGCCGCCGGCGGTCTCGCCGGCGCCGAGCCAGGAGCCGTACGCGTAGAGCGGATCGCGCAGGTACTTGAGGTCGTCGATGAACATGCCGGTGGTCAGCACGATGGCATTGTCGTAGCCGAGCACGCCTTCGATCGCCACCGGGAACTGGTAGTCGTTGCCGGGCACCGCGGCATCGAGGAAATTGAAGCGCAGCAACCACCAGCGGTAGAACAGGGTCTTGTCGAGATTGTCCTCGGGCGTATCCAGGTACGGCAGGTTGTCGGCCCACCAACGGTTGTAGGCGACAACGTGCTCGCGATAGGCCTGCTGCGGCGATTGCGCGGCGATGCGCCGGTATTCCTGCAGCGAGGCCGGCAGTTCGTGCGCGACCAGCCCCAGTTGCACCTTCAGCGTTGGCGCGGACCCGTGCGCCGGCACGACCACCTGCCGCGCGATGCTCGCGCCTTGCACCGCGAAGCCGTCGCCGGACAGGCGCGGGAACACTGTGGTGATGGCATTGTGGGTGACGAAGGCACCGGTCAATTCGGCGCCTTGCGCATGCGTGGCCATCGGCGAAACCGCGCGCAGGGTCAGCGTGTGCGCAACGCCGTCGGTACTGGACAGCGTGGCCTCGGCCACCGCCACGTTCTGCTCGCTGATGAACTTGACCAGTTGCAGGCGCACGCCGGCGTCGCTGTACACGCTACTGAAGTAACTCGGCGTCTGCCGCCGCTGCGCGCTGTCCTCGACCAGTGGCACGGGCGCGCCGTCGCGTTCCACCTGCAAGCGGAACAGCGCGTCGTGGCCAGTCTTGTGCACGTAAGCCACGTCGCCGACGAAGCCGGGTTCATCCGGCGTGTGCGTGTACAGATAGGCGGCGCGGCCGCGGGTAAACAGCCAGTTGTTGCTGTCGCCGAAACCGCCGCCGGTGCCCTGCCGCGCCAGCATGCGGTCGATCCAGAAATCGCGGCCGGGCGCACTGCCGGCGCCTGCCGCCAGGTCGGCGGCGAACACCCGCTGCAACTGGCCCTGCCGCTGCCCCGGCGCGAACGCCACGCCGCTGTCCGGCAGCGGCTGCGCATCGCCCTTGAAGCGCGGCATGCCGAGGGCGGCATTGCTGGGCTGCAGGCCTTCGTCGTCGCCGCCCGGCAGATCGCCGGCGGTGGCCGACGCCGCCACAGCGAACAGCAGGCCGCCAAGGAAGACGGTGGCGCCGCGCCGCACGCGCGATGCGGCGCCACCGGGTGCAGGCGTGCGACTCAAAACTCGGTCCTGATCCGTGCCCAGAAGTAGCGCCCCAGCGTGTCGTAGGTGAACGCATCGGTGTTGGCGGCACTGGCGTAGCCGTAGTAGCGCGGCGGCGTGCGGTCGCCGAGGTTGTTCACGCCCAGCGCCAGGGTGCTGTGCAGGCGCTCGAACTTCCGACTGACGCTGGCGTCGTGGTAGGTCACCGTGCCGACCGGGAAGTACACGCAACTGCCGTCGGCGGCGGTGTTGACGCAGAAGTCCTCGTAGGCGCTGCCGACTGTGGTCCGTCCGATCAGGCGAGTGTTCCAGCTCGCATGCCAGGGGCCGTTGTCCCAGTCGACGGTGAAGTTGGCCCGCCAGCGCGGCAGGTTGCCGTAGCTGGATTGTTCGCCCACGTAGTTGTGCGGGTCGCCGCTGAAACGGTAGCTGGACAGGTAGGTGGCATCGACGCCGACCCGGAAGCGGCCCCAGGCGGTCTCGGGCAAGGCGTACTTGATGCCGACGTCGTCGCCGCGGATGTCGACCTTGCCGCTGTTGATCGCGAACGGTACGGTCACGCTGACCAGTTGCCCGGTGGGGCCGCGCTTGATCAGCGGGCAATAGGCGCTCTGCCCGTCGTAGCAGTTCTGCAGCACCTGATCCAGGCCGACGCCGTTGATCATGTCGTCCAGGGTGACGCGCCAGCTGTCCAGGTTCAGCGACAGGCCCTCGGCCCAGCCCGGGTCGTACACCACGCCGATGTTGTAGGAACGGCCCTGCTCGGGCTTGATCGCGAAACCGGCGTTGGCCGAGCCGGTGGTGAGCACGGTGAAGGTGGAGGTGTTGACGAAGCTGCCGTTGGTCGGCACGTTGGCGCAGGCGGCAGGATTGCCGCCGCCGGTGTAGCCGTTGCACGGATCGGTGTAGCTGCCGACGTCGTCGACCACGCCGTTGTACGGCGACCCGTACAGGTCGCCCAGCGCCGGCGCGCGGAATACCTGCGAGCCGGTGGCGCGGATCAGCAGGTTGTCGATCGGCCGCCACTCCAGCGCGACCTTGCTGTTGGTGGTGCTGCCCCAGTAGTCGTAGCGCGAGTAGCGCGTGCCGAGGTTGAGGTTCAGCGCCTGCGCGCCGGTCACGCCCTTGAGCAGCGGCACCAGCACTTCGGCGTAGGCCTCCTTGATGGTCTCGTCGTGGCCCTGGTTCATGATGCAGCCGTCGTTGTAGTCGCAGTTGCCTTCCGCATCGGCCGCCGCCACCGGGTTGCTGGTGCCCTGCGAGAAGCCGTTCTTGCGGAACGACAGGCCGAACGCGGCCTGCACCGCGCCGGCCGGCATCGCGAACAGGTCGCCGTTGACGCTGGCCTCGGCGAATTTCATCGTGCTCTCGTCGATCAGGTCGACCGCGCTCTGGGTGGCCTTGATGCCGGCGATGGTGGCCGGATCGTCGGGGTTGAACACGTTGATCGGGGTGCAGCCGGCGATCACGTTGCCCGGTGTGCCGCACTTGAGGGTGCCGTCGCTGTCGCGGAACGAGGCGCCCACCGCGTTGTTCAGCGCCGAGGTGATGGAGAAGCCGTTGCGCACCAGGGTGTCCTTGTAGTGCGCGTAGCCGGCCGCCGCGTCCCACTGCCAGCTGCTGTCGCCGACCTTGCCGCGCAGCCCGGCGACGATGTTGGTCTGGTACATCGTCGAGGTGTAGACGCGGGTGTTGGCCGGCACCGAGCGCAGCAGGTAGCGGCTGAGCTGGCTGCCGAAGGGGTTGTAGTAGTTCTGCGCGGCGTTGGGCAGTTCCAGGCCGTAGGCGGTGAGCTGCGAGGTGGTCTGGCTGCGGGTCCAGAACATGTCCAGGTAGCCCTGCACGTTCGGGGTGAAGTCGAAGCTGGCGTGCGCTGAGGCGTTGGTGCGCTGCACCGGGGTGATCAGGTACTGCCCGGTGTACGCGTTGTAGCCTTCGACCGCCTGGCTGTAGGTGTGGAAGTCGCTGGCGGTGACCTGGCCCGGCGGCAGGTCGGCGTTGGGGGTGAGCACGCTGCCGTTGCGGAGAAAGGCGCGGGTGCCGTTGCCGCGGCGTTCGACCACCTGGCCGTTGAGGTAGTTCTGCGCGGTGCGCGCGTAGTCGCGGTCGCTGTCGTACAGCGCGTTCATCGAACTGCGGCTCACCCCCAGGATCAGCCCGCCGCGGTCCCAGGTTTTGCCCCACTCCAGGCCGAGCGAGCGCCGGTTGCCGTCGCCGTGCGTGCTCAGGCCGTAGTCGGCGGTGGCGGCGAAGCCGTCGTACTTGTCCTTGAGGATGATGTTGACGACGCCGGCGATGGCGTCGGAGCCGTACACCGACGAGGCGCCGTCGGTGAGCACCTCGATGCGCTCGACCATCGCCGCCGGAATCGCGTTGACGTCCACGCCGGGCGCGGCGGCGACGCTGCTGGCCGGGCCGGCCATGCGGTGGCCGTTGACCAGCACCAGGGTGCGCTCGGGTCCCAGGTTGCGCAGCGAGACCAGCGCACGGCCATGGCTGAAGCCGGAGTTGAGCGCGACGTTGGGCATGTTGCCGGCCATCGCCGGCAGTTGCTGCAGCAACTGGCCGAGCGTGTCCTGGCCGCTGTCCTCGATGCGCTGGCGGTCGATGGTGATGACCGGGCTGGCGGTCTCGGCATCGACCCGGCGCAGATGGCTGCCGGTGACGCTGATCCGTTCCAACGTGGTCGCCTGCGTGTCCTGGGTCGACGCCTCCTGCGCCGGCGCGGCCGGTGCGAGCAGGGCCAGGGCGGTGCAGATCGCCGCGGCCAGCGGACCGGGCTGCGGCGCGGCGCGCCAGGAACACGGGAGCAGCGGCGCAACGCGTTCGAGCAAAGACGGCATCGGAAATCTCCTGAGCGGCAGCCTGGCGTTCGTCGGAGCGCCGCCCTTCCCCAGGCGGGCGCCCCATCGCCAGCGCGTGTGGCGGATACGAAAACGGACGTGTCCACGCAGGCGCCGCCGGACGGGACGATCCCGACGCCGCCTGCACGGCGACGCGCACGACCCATGCGCTGCGTCCCCGGTGAGGTGCAGTGAATCTCCCCCTGGACATTCACTGCACGGTCACAATGTGCGCGTAGGACGCGCGCGGCGTCTTGTCGTATTTATCGGGAAAACGTGCGGAATACCGCACTGCCCCGCAGGCCGGCGGGACGTTTCCGACTTTTTCGCCACTCAGCCGTAGACGGCCGAAATCGCCACCGTCGCCGCGCTCCCGGCCGGCACCAGCACACGTTCGTTGCGCGGCCCCGACAGCGCCGCCGGCTGCCCGTCCAGCCGCACCTCGTGCAGGCGGGTGCCGGCCGGCACGCGCAGGGTCAGCCAGGTCCGTGCCGGCCGCTGCGCCGGCAGCGTCACGCTGCCGTCGATGCGCTTGCGCGCCGGATCCCCGTGCAGCGCCAGCGAGACCTTGCCCCAGCGCGTCGGCGCCGCGTCGATCGCGATCGTCTCGCCGCTGCCCAGCCAGTCGCGCGGCAGCGCACGCGCCAGGAACAGTTCCTCGCCGGCGCTGTCCTCGAACACCAGCATCCAGCGCAGCAGCAGCGGGATGGTCATCTGCGCCGGGATGCAGAACAGCGGCATGCCGCCGGTGATGCCGCTGACCTCGCCCGCCGTCCAGCTGCCGCGGGTATGCACGTGGTAGCGGTGCGCGTACAGGAACAGCAGGTATTCCTCGATGCGGTCCAGGCGCAGCAACTGCTGCGCATAGCCGTAGGAGATGAAGCCGAGCAGGTCGCGCGCCTCCGGCGTCGGCGCGGTGATGTTGCCGACCACGCCGAGGCTGGTGCCGCCGTGGCCGCGCACGCAGTCGATGACCAGGTGCGCCAGGTCGTCGGGCAGCACGTCGGCCTGCAGCAGTTCGGCGTAGGCGCGGTGCGGCCAGCCCTGCTCGCTGGGGTGTTCCTGCTGCAGCGACTGGCGGAAGGTGAGTTTCACCCCGGGCAACGGACCGATGTAGGGCGGCTGCAGGTCATGGCGGACGTTGCCGCGCAGCGTGCGCAGCAGTTGCGCGGACAGCTGCTGTGCGCGCCGCTGCCACTGCGCCGCGGCGGCCTGCCCGCCCGGCCCGGCGATGCCGGGCCACACCGCGGCCAGGTCCTGCCAGCCGCGCACCGCCAGCGCGCTGTTGGCGTAGTACGGCTTCCACCACACCTGCGGATCGGGGAACAGGCAGGCATCGGATTCGTTCCAGCCGTGGATCAGGCCGTGCCCGGGTGCCGACGCCGGCAGGCGCAGGCCGGCGTCGTGCAGTTCGGCCAGCACCTGCGCGGTGGCGGCGATCTTGTCGCGGTGCTTGCGCAGCAGTGCGGCATCGCCGGTGTAGCGCAGGTAGCGCGCCAGCAGCGACAGGGTCAGCCCGAACTGGCCGGTCTCCGGGCCGCGCATGTTGACCATGCCGTCGGCCTGCACGAAATCGCTGAAATAGCCATCCAGCACCGCCGCCGCCTGACGGAAGCGGCCCCATTCCAGGTTGGCGTACAGCGAACTGGTGAAGGTGTCCTGGAAGCCGTCGTACTCGTTGCCGTAGTAGTCGCGATCCACTGCGCCGTACTTGGGATAGGTGCCGCCCGGGCGCACCACCAGCTCGCGGGCGAAGGCGAAGCGCGCCATGTCGCGCCAGCTCGGGTCCGGGGTCTGCGCCTGCACGGTGTCGGCGAGTTGCGCCTGCCAGTAGCCGGCGAAGGCGAGCATGCCACGGTAGAAATCCTCGGCGCTGCGCGGACCGCGTCGCGGCGGATAGTCGGGATAGCTGTAGCCGTACACCACCTTGCTGATCTTGCCGTGCTCGACCAGCGCGCTGCGGTGCCAGGTCTGCACCACGAAACGGTCCTCGGCCAGCACGTCGGCGAACAGCAGGGTGTCGTAGTAGCGATTCTCGCCAGCGGGCACCACCTTGCGCACCGCCGGCATCCAGCCGCCGAGCAGGCCTTCGCTACGCCGCCGCACCAGTTCGTCCTTGCCCAGCTCCGGGAACGACTGGATGGCGCGGTAGCAGCGGGTACGCCCGTCCGGGTACACCGGCATGGTGTCGGCGCATTCGCGGGTGCCGACGAAGGTGGTCCACGGCAGGCGTCCGTTGTAGTCCTTGGGGTCCAGCTGCGAGGCCGGCGGCGGCGCCACGTCGCGCACCGCCTCGGCGCTCGGGTCGCCGTCGCGCAGCAGGCGATCGGCGAGCAGGTCGGCGTCGGCCATCGCCACCTCGGCCAGGGCCATGCCGAAGTACGGCGCCTGCGCGGCCGGGTACACCGCTTCGGTGCGCTTGCCCAGCACCAGCGCCCCGCCCGGCCCGAGCAGGGTCAGGTCGCCATCGGGCTGGCGCAGATCCTCGTACACCTCCCAGGTCGCGCCGGCCTCGACGAAACGGCACTGCAGGGTGTGCCCGGCGAGCGCGTCGGCCGCCAGCGGCTGCAGTTGCGGCGGCGCAGGCGGGCGCGCGGCGCTGGCGGCCGCCGGTGCCGCGGCGGCACGCCCGGCCAGTGCTTCCACGCCGGCGACCGCGCCGACCGCCAGGCCCTGACGCAGGAAATCTCTCCGATCCATCTACCGTCCCCGATGCAATGCGATCGTCGCATCGTGCGCCGCGCGCGCCGCAGCGTCTTGTGCGCTGTGCCGAGGATCGGTGCGGAAAACCGCACAGCCACGTGGTCGCGGCGGTGCTGCGTCGCGGCAGCGCGACGCGGCGGTGACGGCTTAGGCGAGCACGTCGAGCAGGCTGCCGATGCTGTCGTCGGCCGCGCGCAGCACCCGCGCATTGGCCTGGAACGCGGTGCGCTCGGTCAGCGTGCCGACCATGTCGTCGACCAGATCGCTGCCCTGCCCGTCGGCCTGCTGCACCTGGCCGACCACGCCGCCGCCGGCGCTCGCCTGGTTCACCGGCACCGAGCGCTGGAAGCCGTCGGTGGCGAGATTGGCGATGTTGTTGGCGCGCACCTGCAGCCCCGACGCGGCAGCGCGCATGCCGGACAGCGCGATCGAGGAGCTGGGAGCGATGGCGGTCATGGCAGACGGGGCGCGCAGGGAGGCTTGCCGGGGTATCGGCTGATGTGGCGATGTCTTTAGTGGCGGGGATTGGGGATTGGGGATTGGGGATTCGCAAGAGCAACTGCGGCAGCGCCGACGCTCAAAGCCCCTCTCCCCTCGGGAGAGGGGTTGGGGTGAGGGTACGGGAGCACCGCGATGCCCCAGAACTCGGTGCATCGCCCGCACCCTCATCCGCCCCTGCGGGGCACCTTCTCCCGAGGGGAGAAGGGAAAGGCGAGCTCCTCTCCCACCGGGAGAGGGGTTGGGGTGAGGGTACGGGAGCACCGCGATGCCCCAGAACTCGGTGCATCCCCCGTACCCTCATCCGCCCCTTCGGGGCCCCTTCTCCCGAGGGGAGAAGGGAATCAATGCGCTTTTGCGAATCCCCAATCCCCAATCCCCAATCCCCAATCCCAGCTCCCTACAGCCGGTTCCAAGCCGGCGTCGGCTCCCCCAACAGATGCCGCACGAAGAAGTCGTACTGGCGCCGCTGCACATAGTCGATGGGACCGGTGGAGCGGCCGACGGAGTGTTCGCCGCCGGGCACGACCAGCAGATCGAAGTCCTTGCCGGCCTTGATCAGCGCGTCCACCACCTGCCCGGTCGAGGCCGGGTCGACGTTGCTGTCCTGCTCGCCGACGATCAGCAGCAGGTCGCCGCGCAGCTTGGCCGCATTGTCCACGCCGGAGGCGCGCGCATAGCTGGCGTCCACCGGCCAGCCCATCCACTGCTCGTTCCAGCTGATCTTGTCCATGCGGTTGTCGTAGCACCCCGCATACGCCACGCCGACCTTGTAGAAGTCCGGATGCCGCTCCAGCGCGCCCAGCGTGCTCTGCCCGCCGGCCGAAGCGCCGTAGATGCCGACACGGCCGAGGTCGTAGGACGGATCCTGCGCCGCCATCGCCTTGTGCCAGGCGATGCGGTCGGGGAAGCCGGAATCGCCGAGGTTCTTCCAGGCCACATCGTGGAAGGCCTTGGAGCGGTTGGCGGTGCCCATGCCGTCGATCATCACCACGATGAAGCCCAGATCGGCCTGCGCCTGCATGCCGATCTGCTTGTCGCCGCCGGAGTGGTAGCCGAACGGCCAGAAGGTCTTGGGCACGAAGGAATCGTGCGGGCCGGCGTAGATGTTCTCGATCACCGGGTAGCGCTTGTGCGGGTCGTAGTCGCGCGGGCGCACCACCATGCCCCAGATGTCGGTCTTGCCGTCGCGGCCCTTGGCGACGAAGGTCTGCGGCGCGCGCCAGCCAGCGGCCTGCAGCTTGCGGATGTCGCCGCGCTCGACCACCTGCAGCAGGCGCCCGTCGATGGCATGCAGCTCCATCACCGGCGCCATGTCCGGACGCGAATACACGTCCACGTAATGGCGACCGTCGTCGGCGATCGCCACGTCGTGGTCGGCATCGGCCTCGGTCAGCCGGGTCAGGTGGCCGCCGTCGAAATCCACCGCGAACAATTGCCGATAGTACGGATCCTTGCCCGCATCCATGCCGCTGGCGGTGAACCAGATGCGCCGCTGCGCGTCGTCCACGCGCAACACGTCGCGCACGATCCACTCGCCCTTGGTGACCTGCGCCTTGATGCGGCCGCTGGCGCCGTCGAACAGGTACAGGTGGCGCCAGCCGTCGCGCTCGGAGATCCACAGGATCTCCTTGCCCAGGCCATCGACATCGTGGTGGTAGCTGCGGTCGGCATAGACGAAGGTCTTGGCGTCCTCGCCCACCGCCACGTGCGCCTTGCCGGTGGCCGCGTCCACCGCGATCGCGCGCATGCGTTGGAAGCCGCGCTGCACGTAGTCGAACACGAAGCTGGCGCTGTCGCGGCGCCACTGGATCGGCGAGAGCTGGTAGGGGTTGGCGAACAACGCATCGTCGATGGCCAGGCGCTTGGGCATGCCGCCGCGGGCCAGCGCGCCGAGGTCGAACAGCACCGGCCGCTCGATGTCCACCGCGTCGCCGGGCTTGGGATACAACTGGGTGCGCACCACCGGCTGGCCGCCGCCGGGCGGCGCCGCCTCGACCCGGGTGACGCGGCGGGGAAAGCCGGGCTTCACCCGGTACAGTGCCAGCCGCTGCGAATCCGGCGACCAGGCGATCGTTTCCGGATCGTAGAAATCGTCGCTGCGGCCATCGTCGGCCAGGCGCAACGTGCGCCCGTCGGCCACCGCGCGCAGCATCACCGCGTTGCCGTCCACGTAGGCGTCCCAGCGCCCGTCCGGCGAGCGCCGCGGGGTTGAATCGGCCGGCACGCTCAGGTCGCGCACCACGCCGAAGCCGCGCGGCCGCGGCTGCGGGCCGCTGTCGGCGCGGGCGCAGACATAGGTGGTGAGGGTGCAACGCCACGGCGTTTCGTCGAGTTCGAAGGCGATCGCCGCCTGCGCCTGGCCACCCTCGGCGACGTAGGCGAAGCGCGCGAACGGCAGGCGCAGCGCCGCATAGTCGGTGCCGGTGGCCGCGCCCAGCGCGCGTGCCAGCCGCGCCTGGTCGAACGCCGGCTGCTTGCGCTGGCTGGCCACGTCCTCGACCACGAAGGCGAAGCCGCCCGGCACGGTCTTGCGGTAGTAGAACGCGCCGTCGTCGCGCCACTGCGCCGGCCAGGTCACGTTCTCGGTCAGGCCGATCCAGGCCTCGCGCAGCCCCAGCGAACGCTGGTAGTCGGCAACGCTGGGGGCGGCCTGTGCGGCACCGGTGCAGCATGCCAGGGCCATGACGATCGATACGACGAACTTGTTCATACAGTTTCCAATCACTTCGATAACACGCTTTTTTGCGTAGGAGCAGCTTCAGCCGCGACAGCCATTACCGGTAAAGCCCATCGCGGCCAATCCCACAAAGGGGACAAGAACCGCTCCTAAGCCCTTCCACACACGCAACGGTTATTCCCCGTCGTCCTCTTCCAGCGCCAGCTCCTCGGGGCGCAGGCCGCTGCGCGCACCCCAGTGATAGCAGCCCAGCGCGATCGCCGCCACGCACAGCGTGTCCCAGGGATGCGCGATCCAGCCGCTGCCGCCGAAGGTACCCAGGCGCGATACCACCAGCACCAGGGCGAAGAACACGATCAGCCACAGCACGCCGCGTATCTGCCGCCACAGACGCGCGCGGCCGGCGGCGTTGGGCAGGCGGTACAGCACGTACAGCGCGAACATCGCGATCTGCAGGCCGAGCAGCCACGACAGCGTGTTCCAGGTCGACCAGTACACGATCAGCCCTGCGACGATGAACGACAGCGGGCCGAGCAACGCCATGCCGCGCAGCCGGAACGGCCGCGGCAGTTCCGGCGCGCTGCGCCGCAACGCGGCCACGGTCACCGGCGCCACCGCGTAGCTCAGCACCAGCGCCGCCGACACCACGTTGATCAGCGCCTCCCACGAGGGGAATGGCAGGGTCCAGAACACCGACAGACCCAGGCTCAGCCACAGCGCCGGGCGCGGGATGCCGGAGGCGGCATCCACCTTGGTCAGCACCGGCAGGAAGCCGCCGCTGCGCGCCCAGCCGTACACCACCCGCGGCGTGGCGTTCATGTAGATGTTGCCGGTACCGCTGGGCGAGATCATCGCATCGCAGATCACCAGCGCCGCCAGCCAGCCCATGCCCAGCGCCAGGGCGATGTCGTGGTACGGCAGCGAGAACGCCTTGTCGATGCCGCCCCAGCCGTTGGCCAGGTGCTGCGCCGGCACCCCGCCCAGGAACGCCAGCTGCAACAGCACGTAGATGACCGTGGACAGCGCCACCGACAGGATCAGCGCGATCGGGATGTTGCGCTGCGGATCGCGCACTTCGCTGGCCACCGACACGATCGGGGTCAGCCCCAGGTAAGCGAAGATGATGCCGCCGGCGGAGATCGCCGCCTCCACCCCGGCCGCGCCGAACGGCGCAAAGCCCTGCACGTGCAAGTTGCGCGCATCGAAGTGCGCCATCAGCAGCACGATCACCAGCACCGGCACCAGGAACTTGAACACGCTGACGATGTTGTTGGCGGTGGCGAAGGTCTTGACGCTGTAGTAGTTGAGCAGGAAGAACGCCACCAGCAGCGCCAGTTGCAGCAGCCAGCCGGCGACGCTGGGATGGGTGCTGCCGGCCTGGTTGAGCCACGGGAACCACGCCGCCGCGTACTGCCGCGCCGCCTCCACCTCGATCGCGATCAGGCTGGAGAAGGCGATCAGGGTGATGAAGCCCATCAGCCAGCCCAGCAGCACGCCGTGCGAATACTCCGGGTAGCGCACCACGCCGCCGGCGCGCGGCAGCGCCGCACCCAGCTCGCAGTACACCAGGCCCAGCAGCAGGACCGCCACGCCGCCGGCGATCCACGAGACGATGCCGGCCGGCCCGGCGATCGCCGAGACGTGGCTGGCCGAGAACAGCCAACCGGAGCCGAAGATCGAGCCCAACCCGATGAAGGTCAGATCGGTCAGGCTCAAGCGCTTGTGGAACTTGCCTTGTGCGGCCATGGCGTCTCCCGCTGGAAGTGGTGTCACTGGCGATTCAACGATCTGCGGCGCTCCCTACCCTCACCCCAACCCCTCTCCCGGGGGAGAGGGGCTTGTACGTCCCTTCTCACTCCGGGAGAAGGTGCCCCGAAGGGGCGGATGAGGGTCCGGGCGTAGCCTCGTGCAGCTGAAATCCCTCATGCGCTTCGCGCACTACCCTCACCCCAACCCCTCTCCCGGGGGAGAGGGGCTTGTACGTCCCTTCTCACTCCGGGAGAAGGTGCCCCGAAGGGGCGGATGAGGGTCCGGGCGTAGCCTCGTGCCAGTTCGACCGCTCAAGACTGCACCACGTCCCCTCACCCGCATCCCCTCGCTCGCATCTCCACCCTGCCCCATGGCCTCGAACGGCGGCGAGGACCGTTCGCCATCCCGGCGCGTGGCGACGCGTTCGTCATGGCGCCAGCGGTGCGTTCGTTGCGGCGCCCCACGGCGATTTCCCACCCTCGGCGATGAACCGGTCGATGCGCTGCTCCAGCACCGGCAGCGGCACCGAGCCGGTCTCCAGCACCGCATCGTGGAAGGCGCGGATGTCGAACTTCTCGCCCAGCGCCTGCTCGGCCTTGCGCCGCAGCTCCAGGATCTTCAGCTCGCCCAGGTAGTAGGACAGCGCCTGTCCGGGCCAGGCGATGTAGCGGTCGACCTCGGTGGTCACCTCGTGCTCGCTGAGCGCGGTGTTGTCGCGCAGGAACGCCTGCGCCTGCTCCCGCGTCCAGCCGTCGTGGTGGATGCCGGTGTCGATCACCAGCCGGCACGCGCGCCACATCTGGTAGGTCAGGTAGCCGAAGCGGTCGTACGGGGTGTCGTACATCCCCATCTCCTGCCCCAGGTATTCCGAGTACACCGCCCAGCCCTCGCCGTACGCGGAAATGAAGGTGTAGCGGCGGAAATCCGGCAGGTTGCCCTGCTCGGCCGCCAACGGCATCTGCAGCGCATGCCCGGGCGAGGACTCGTGCAGGGTCAGCGCGGTGAGGTTGTACAGCGGCCGCGACGGCAGATCGTAGGTGTTGACCAGGTAGATGCCGGGGCCGCCGCGGCCGCCGGTGTAGAACGGCGCCAGGTCCGCCGGCACCGGCTCGATCGCGAAGCGCTGCCGCGGCAGCCGGCCGATGTAGTCGCCGATCTTGCCGTCCACGCGCTTGGCGATCCACGCCGCATCCTTGAGCAGTTCCTCCGGGGTCTTGGCGTAGAACCTCGGGTCGGTGCGCAGGTAATGCAGGAACGCCGGGAACGTCTGCTGCCCGGGCGGGGTCTTGAAGCCGCTGTCGGCGATCGCTTTGTCCATCTCCTTGCGCAGCCGCGCCACTTCCTTCAGGCCCACCGCGTGGATCTGCTGGGGGCTGAGGTCGAGCGTGGTGTATTCGCGGATCTGCGCGCGGTAGTACGCCACGCCGTCGGGCAGCGATTCGGCGGCCAGCGCCGGGCGCGCCTTGGGCAGGTACTCCTCGCGCATGAAGCGCAGCAGCTTGGCGTAGGCCGGCACCACCTGCTGGGCGATCGCCGTGCGCGCCTGCGCGCGCAGCTGCGCCTGCAGCGGCGCCGGGATCGTCGCCGGCATCTGCTTGAACGGGGTGTAGAACAGGTTGCTCTCGCCCGGCGCCTGCGCCACCTCGGCGATCGACTGGTCGCGGCCCTGCAGCGTCACCGCCGGCTGCGCGAAACCGCGCGCCAGGCCGGCGCGCATGTTGGCGATCTGTTCGTCGAAGTAGCGCGGAATGTCGGCGAGCTGCCCGAGGTAGCGCTGGTAGTCCTCGCGGCTGCGCAGGGTGGCGCGCGCGGTGAAGCCCAGGTCGCTCCAGAACGCGGTATCGCTGTTGAACGGCATTTCCCAGGCGCGGAAGCGCTGCTGGTCGAGCAGCACCTGCAGCTGCTGGCGATAGACCTGGTAGTTCACCTGGTCCTGCGCCGACAGCTGCCTGGGGTCGATCGCGTCCAGGTCGCGCAGCACCTGCTGCCAATACGCGGTGCGCTGCGCCTGGGTGGCCGGATCGACCTTGGGCAGGTGATCGGCGGCCTGCCCCTGCGCGTCTTCGTCGTCGGCGCCGGCGAACTGCTCCTGGCGCCACTTCCACTCGCGCTGGTACAGGGCCTTGAAGCGCGCACCGGCATCGCCGGCGGGTGCAGCGGAGGCCGCAGCGGACGCCGCGGCCGGCGCGGCGGCGGCGGCGGCGCCTTGCCAGGCCAGGGTGCAGGCGATGGCCAGGGCCAATGCGGTAGGCAGTCGGGAACGGGAAGTCATCGCGGGGTCTCCGGAGTGGCGGGGGCGCCGGCCTGGACCTGGGCAATCCAGGCGTCGATGCGCGCGTTCAGCAGGTCCAGCGGCATCGCGCCGCCGCCGAGGACGGCATCGTGGAAGGCGCGGATGTCGAAGCGATCGCCCAGTGCGCGCTTGGCCTTCTCGCGCAGCGCCAGGATGTCCAGTTCGCCGAGCTTGTAGCCCAGCGCCTGGCCCGGCCAGACGATGTAGCGATCGGTCTCGGACTGGATGCTGGGTTCGTCGTCGGACGGATGCGCGTGGAAGAAGTCGATCATCTGCTGCCGGGTCCAGCGCTTGGCATGCACCCCGGTGTCCAGCACCAGCCGGTTGGCGCGCAGCAGTTCGCCGGCCAGGCGGCCGTAGTCGCTGTACGGATCGCGGTAGAAGCCCACTTCCTTGCCCAGCCGCTCGGCGTACAGCGCCCAGCCTTCCACGTAGGCGTTGTAGCCGGACTGCTGGCGGAACGGCGGCAGCGGCAGGGTCTGGGCAAGCGAGATCTGCAGATGGTGGCCGGGCACGCCCTCGTGATACGCGGTGGCCTCGATGTTGACCAGGGTGCGGTGCGCGTAGTCGCTGGTGTTGACCATCACCAGCCCGGGCTTGCTGCCCTGCGCATCGCTCTGCCAGTACTCGGCGCCGGGCGCGGTGGCGCGGAACGCGGCCATCGCGCGCACCTCCAGCGGCGTCTTCGGCAAGGTGCCGAACAGCTTGGGCAGTTGCGGCTGCATCTGCGCGATGGCGTCGCGGTAGCGTTGCAGGATCTGCTCGGGCGAGGTGGCGAAGAAGCGGCGCTGCTGCGCCACCGCCTGGCGCAACGCCGCCAGGTCGGCGTAGCCGAGCTGTTTGGCGATGGCGCCCATCTCGCCCTCGATGCGCGCGACTTCGGCCAGGCCGGTCTGGTGGATCTGCTCGGGCGACTGATCGGTGGTGGTCTGGGTGTGGATCGCATAGCGGTAGCGGCGCGCGCCATCGGGCAGCGACCACAGGCCTTCGTGGAGGCGGCCCTGCGGTGCGTACTCGTCGGCGACGAAGTCGGCGAGCTTGCGGTAGGCCGGGCGCACCTGCTGGTCGATCGCCGCGATCATCGCCGCGCGCAGGCGTGGCCGCTCGGCCTCCGGCACCGCCGCCGGGAACTGCTGCAGCGGAAGCGCGAACGGGCTGTCGGCGCCGGCCGGCGCGGCGATCTCGCGCACCTGCGCGGGAATGCGCTCGAGCAGGTACTTCGGTTGCACCAGCCCGTCCCTGGCGCCGGCGCGCGACAGCGCCACCACCTGGTCGAGCAGCGCCGGGATCGCCTGCAGGCGCTTGATGTAGTCCTCGTAGTCCTTGACGCTGGCGAACGGAAACGCCTGCGCGTAGCCCGGCAGCGCGACCTGGATGCCGCCCACCGGCTCCAGCGGCATCTCGTCGTTCTTCAGCGCGATCGCTTCCAGGCGGTCGCGCAGCTGCCGCTGCATCATCTGCAGGCTCAATTGCTCCTGCGCCGACAGCGCCTTGGCATCGACCGCATCGAAGCGCGCCAGGAACGCCGTCGTCGCCTGGCGTTCGGCCTCCAGCGCGGCGGGCGAATAATCGCTCCAACGGTCGTTGTAGCGGGTGTCGCCGATGATGCTGGCGAATTCGGGATGGTGCGCGAGGTGGTACTGCCATTGCGCATCGAGCAGCGCGGCGAAGGCCTGCGATGGCGATGCGGCCGCCTTTGCCGGCACCGCAGCCGCCGGCGCGGAGGGCGCCGGCGGTGCGGACGGCTGGCAGGCGGTCAGGGCCAGCGCCAGCACGCTGGCGACGGGCAGGCGCAGGTGTTTCATCGGTGGACTCCGCGGGACGGGGTGTGTCCGCTGCACGGCGCGGCACACGCCGCGCAGGCTGCCAGGGCCGCCGCCGCCCGCATCAGGCGAACGGCCGGTCGATCGCCGGCGACGGCGGCGTGAACCACTGCGCGCCGTCTTCGGTGACGTAGAAATGATCCTCCAGGCGCACGCCGAACTCGCCCGGCACCACGATCATCGGCTCGTTGCTGCAGCACATGCCCGGGGCCAGCGGCAAGGCATTGCCGCGCACCAGGTACGGCGCCTCGTGGATGCTCATGCCGCAGCCGTGGCCGGTGCGGTGCGGCAGCCCGGGCAGTTGGTAGTCCGGGCCAAGCCCGGCACGCTGCAGCACCTTGCGCGCGGCCTCGTCCACCACCGCGCAGGCCACGCCCGGACGCACCGCGGCGAACGCCGCCGCCTGCGCGTCGTGCTCCAGTTGCCAGATGCGCCGCTGCTTCTCGCTGGGCTCGCCGAAGATGTAGGTGCGGGTGATGTCGGAGTGGTAGCCCTGCACGGTGCAGCCGGTGTCGATCAGCACCAGCTCGCCCGGGCGCAGCGCCTGCACGCCGGGAATGCCGTGCGGATACGCGGTGGCGTGACCGAACTGCACGATGCAGAAGGTCGAGCCGTTGTCGGCGCCGAGCGCGCGGTGCGCCTGGTCGATGAAGCGGGTCAGTTCCGCGGTGGTGATGCCCTCGCGGATCAGCCCAGCGGCCAACCGCTGCACCTGCAGGGTCATGTCGCAGGCCTGCTGCATCAGCGCCAGTTCCGCCGGCGACTTGCGCATGCGGCAGCCGTCGACGATGGCCGTCGCATCGCGGATCGCGATCCGGCCCAGCACCGCGGCCAGGCCGGTATGCACCGCGAAGGCCACGCCCGGGTCCAGCGCCAGGGTCTGCGCGTCCAGTTCCAGCAAGGCCTCGGCGACCAGTGCGTGCGGATCCTCGTGTTCCTGCCACAGGCGCTTGCGCACCGGCAGGCACAGCACCGCGTCCAGCGAGCCTTCCTCGAACGCCGGGCAGATCAGCAGCGGATCGCCTTCGGCGGTCAGCAGCATCGCCACCAGGCGCTCGCTGGCGCCCCACGGCACCCCGGTGAAGTAGCGCAGCGAAGCGCCGGCGCCGATCAGCAGCGCGTCGGCGCCGTGCGCGCGCATCAGCGAGCGCGCGTTGGCCAGGCGTTGCCGGTATTCCTGCTCGTGGATCGCGGGCGCGCGTTGCGGCCACGGCGCCAGTTGCGCATGCGCCTGCTCCAGGGTCAGCCCGCCGATCTGGCTGTGCTCGCTCATGCGCTGCGCTCCACGTCGGCGGTGCTCCAGATGCCGTCGATCAACCGCTGCACGCCGCCGGGATTGCGGTCGCGCAGCAGCGCCGGCAGCAGCGCGTCGGGCACGCCGTCGTAGCTGTGCAGCGCGGCGAAGCGGCGGATCGCCGCGGGCATGCCGACCGCGGTGAAGCCCGGATGGCCGGTGCTCGGATACGGGCCGCCATGGTTCATCGCCGGGCTCACCGCCACGCCGGTCGGCATCTTGTTGCAGATCAGGCGCCCCACCCGCGGCCGCAGCGCCGCGGCCAGCGCGGCGAAGGCCGGGTCGTCGCTGCCGTCGGCGGCACGATAGAGGGTGCCGGTGAGGTTGCCCTCGAAGCTGCGCGCCAGGGCGGTCAACTGCCCCAGCCCGCCGCCGCGCACGATCAGGCTGACCGGGCCGAACGCCTCGGTCTGCAGCGCCTCGGGCTGCTGCAGGAACGCCTCGGCCGACACTGCCAGCAGGGTCGGCGCATGCCGGTAACCCGGCCCCGCGGCGGCCTCGCCGCCGGCCAGCACCGCGGCACCGGCATCGCGCAGCGTGCCCACGCTGCGCTGCAGATGCTCCAGCACGCCGCGCGAGAACAGCAGCGCCGGCGCGGCCGCGGCGAAATGCGCGGTGGCCGCGGCGACGAAGGCATCGCCGGCCTCGCCCTCGGGCACCACCACGATGCCCGGGTTGGTGCAGAACTGGCCGCTGCCCATGGTGCAGGAAGCGAAGAACTCCTGCGCCAGCGCCGCGCCGCGTTCGGCCAGCGCGCCCGGCAGCAGGAACACCGGATTGACGCTGGACAGCTCGACGTAGGCTGGCACGCCGGCCCGGTCGGCGGCGGCCTTCAGCGCCAGCCCGCCGGCACGGCTGCCGGTGAAGCCGATCGCGCCCAGCCGCGCATCGCCGGCCAGTTCCAGGCCCAGCGTGCTATCGAAGTGATACAGCAACTGCACCGTCGCCGCCGGCAGGTCGTGCGCCAGCAGCGCCTGGTGCGCGAGCTGGGCCAGGCGCTGGCTGGTGGCCGGATGCGAGGGATGCGCCTTGGCGATGACCGGATTGCGCGCGGCGATCGCCGAGGCGAAATCGCTGCCGGCCACCGCGTTGAACGCGAACGGGAAATTGTTCGGGCCGAACACCAGCACCGGCTTGTGCAGCGGCCCCAGCTGCGCGCGCAGGCCGGCCGCGGTGTCGATCACCGGCTGCGCCCAGCTGTGGCTGCGCACCGCCTGCGCGGCCTGGCGCAACTGCCCGCTGGCGCGCGGCAGTTCCACCTTGGCCAGGCGCGGCTCCACCGGCAGCCCGGTCTCGGCATGCGCCAGCGCCACCAGCTGCGCGAGGTCGGCGTCGATCGCGTCGGCGTACGCCTCCAGGAACCCGGCGATGCGTTCCGGCGCGGCCGCGGCCAGCGCATCGGCGCTCAGCGCCGCCGCGCTCAGCGCCGCTTCCAGGTCGGCAGCGCCGCTGACCGGGAACGACGGGCCGAATTCGCTCCCGTCGCGCGGATCCTCGGCGCGGAAACTGCCGCGCTCCTCCAGAGACGCCTGCCAGTGGCCGGCCAGCAACAGCGGTTGCATGCTCATCTCAGTGCCCGGGATGGGTGGCGATGGCGTGGTCGATCACCTTCAGCGCGGCTTCGCGCTCGGCGCCTTCCAGCACCAGCCGCGGCGCGCGCACGCGCTCGCTGCCCAGGCCGACCTTCTCCTGCACCAGCTTGATCAGCTGCACGAACTTGGGCACGGTGTCCAGGCGCAGCAACGGCAGGAACCAGTCGTACAGCGCCTTGGCCGCCGGGTAGCCGCCGTCGCGGGCCAGCTCGAACAGCTTCACCGACTCCTTCGGATAGGCGTTGACCAGGCCGGCGATCCAGCCCTTGGCGCCCATGCTCAGGCCTTCGACGATCGCATCGTCCATGCCCACCAGCAGCACCAGGCGGTCGCCGAGCAGCTCGCCCAGCGCGGCGAAGCGGCGCACGTCGCCGGAGGATTCCTTGACCGCCTGCAGGTTCGGGAACTCGGCCGCCAGCTCGGCGATCTGCGCCGGGCTGAAATCGGTCTTGTAGGCGATCGGATTGTTGTACAGGATCGCCGGCAGGTCGGTGGCGGCGATCACCGCGCGCATGTGCGCGCCCATCTCGCGCCAGTCGGTGGAATACACGTACGGCGGCAGCACCATGATGCCCCCGCAGCCGACCTGCTTGGCCGCCTGCGCCAGGCGCACCGCTTCGTCGGTGGACAGCGCGGCGATGCCCGGCACCACCGGGATGCGGCCGTCGACCGCCTGCACCAGGGTCTTCAGGATCGCCAGCTTGTCGTCGAAGCTCAGCGTGGCCGCCTCGCCCAGCGAGCCCAGCGGCACGATCGCGGTGCAGCCGGCGTCGACCATGAGCTGCGCATGCTTGGCCAGGAACGCGTGGTCGATGCTGCCGTCGGCGTTGAACGGGGTGGTGATGGCCGGCAGCACGCCGTACCAGAAGGAAGCCTTGCTCATGGAAGTACACCTTGTGGAGAGTTGCGAAGGGATGCCGCGCACGAAGGCGCGGCGCAAGCGGTGTCCGGACCCGGGTCCGGACAGGGATGGGCCAGCGCGTGCAGCCGCGCCGGGAACAGCGGCGGCCGGCGGCCGTCGTCGGAGAAATCGTCGGCGCGCGCGGCCAGCCCCAGCTCGGTCAGCGCACTGCCGCAGATGCGGCCCTGGCAGGCGCCCATGCCGCAGCGCGAAGCCAGCTTGGCGTCGCGCAGGTCGGTGTAGCCGCGCAGCGCCGCCAGCGGCACGTCCTCGCAGCGGCACACCAGCGTATCCGGCGCGGCCAGTGCATGAATGCGCGGGTCGAGCGCGAACTGTTGCTGCAGCAGCGCGGCAAAGGCACGCGCGCGTCGCCGCTGCGGCTGCAGCGCCTGCGCATCGGCGTCCTGGCCGGCGGCCAGGTGGCCGGCGATCGCGCCTTCCACGCGCGCGCAATCGCGTCCGCCGATGCCCAGCGCCTCGCCGGCGGCGTACACGCCGTCGACGCTGGTGCGCAGCTGCGCATCCACCGCCACGCACGGGTGCACGCCGCTGCGCCCCAGCCGACAGCCCAGCAGTTGCGCCAGTTCCACGTTCGGCACCAGGCCGTAGCCCACCGACAGTTGATCGCAGGCCAGACGGCGGCGACCGCGCGGGCCGTCGATCTCCACTTCCTGCACGCGGCCCTCGCCGTGCGCGGCCAGCACCACGCTGCCGGCGTGGTAGCCGACCCCGGCCAGTTGCGTGCGCAGCGCCAGCGCCTGCACGGCCTTGTCCGGCCAGCGCAGCGGCAATTGCGCGGCGAATGCGGCCAGCGCGCGCCACGGCGCCTGTTCGACGATGCCCAGCACCTGCGCGCCATGGCGCTGCAGCGTCGCCGCCGAGGCCAGCAGCAGCGGCCCGCTGCCGGCGACCAGCACGCGCCGCCCGTGCAGCGGCCAGCCCTGCTTGGCCAGCGCCTGCGCGCCGCCAGCGCCGGTCACCCCGGGCAGGGTCCAGCCCGGGAACGGCAACAGCAATTCGCGCGCGCCGGTGGCCAGCACCAGCGCGTCGTAGCCCAGCCAGCGCGGGCCGTCCGGGCCATCGGTGAGCAACTGCCGGTCCTGCGCCAGCAGCACCTGGGTCTGCGGCAGGAACGTCACCGCGCTGGCCGCCAGTTGCGCCAGCGCACGGGCGGCCAGGCGCGGCGGCGCCTGGGCCACGTCGTGGCGCCAGATCTGGCCGCCGGCACGCGCCTGCAGATCGACCAGGCCGACGCGGCGGCCATGCCCTGCCGCGGCCAGCGCCGCCGCCAGCCCGGCCGGGCCGGCGCCGATCACCAGTACCTCGTAGTGGGCGCGCGGCTCAGCCATCGGTCCACACCTGCATGCCGTCGCGCGCCGGGGTGATGCAGGCGCGCAACTGGCCGACGCGGTCGATGCGCACCCGGCATTCGGCGCACACGCCCATGCCGCACAGCGGCGCACGCGGCTGGCCGCTGCGCGAGCGGCGGAAATGCGGGGCCACCTGCGCCACCGCCGCGGCCACGCTGCTGCCGTCGAGCACTTCGACATCGCGGCCGTCGACCTGCAGGCGCAGCATCCGCGCGCTCATGCCAGCGCCCGCGCCGGCGCGTACGGCACCGGATCGATGGCAGGGGGCCGCTGCAGCAACTGATCCAGCAGCACGCGCGCACTGCCAAGCGCAGTGGTCACGCCCAGGCCTTCGTGACCGGCCGCGACCCACACATCGCGCCGCTCCGGCACCGCGCCCAGGTACGGGCGCCCGTCCGGCGTGGCCGGACGCAGGCCGGTCCACACCCGGATCGCCTGCAGTTGCCGCAGGCCCGGCAGGAACGCGAAGGCGCGCTCCAGCATCCGCTGCAGCATCGGCATCGACACCGCGCGGTCGGTCGCGTCGAATTCGCGCGAGGAACCGATCAGCAGTTGCCCGGTCGGCCGCGGCTGCACGTTGAATGCCACGCTGCTGCCGTCGCTGCCATGCGCGCTGTCGGCATAGCCCAGCTCCAGCAATTGATGGGCGACGAAGCCCGGATAGCGATCGGTGATCACCAGTTGTCCCTTGCGCGCGCGCATCGGCAGTTCCGGCAACAGTTCCGGCAGGGCGCAGCCGGTGGCGACCAGCACCGGGCCATGCAGCGCGCTGCCGTCGTCCAGGCGCACGCCGGCAGCGACCAGCGCGGTGGCGCGGCGCCCGGCGTACAGCTGCGCGCCGGCGGCGCAGGCGCGCTCGACCAGGTAGCGCGCCATCCGCGGCGGATACACCACCGCCTCGGCGGCCACGCGCATGCCGCCGGCCAGGCCCGGCACCAGCGCCGGCTCCAGTTGATACAAGCGCTGCGCATCGAGCGCTTCGGCGTGCACGCCGGCCGCGGCCAGGCGCTGGATCTTGGCCGGAATCGCCGCCAGCTCGCGCGCCTCGCGCGCCACCCACAGCGTGCCGCAGCGGCTGAACTCGGCCTGCGGCAGCGGCGCGAACTCTTCCCACAGGCGCAGCGAGTACGCCGACAGCGCCAGTTCCGCCGAATCGTCGTCCATCGCCACCAGATGGCCCATGGCCGCGGCGGTGGAACCGCCGCCGATGCTGCCCGACTCGACGATCGCCACGCGCAGGCCGGCGGCGGCCGCCGCATCGGCGCAGGCCGCGCCGACGATGCCGGCGCCGACGACGATCAGGTCGAAACCGCTGCTCATGCGGCGCCGATGCCCCAGGCGAACGGATCCTGCGGATCGAGCAGCAACTGTGCGCGGGCGGTGATGAAGGCCTGCCCGGTGATGCGCGGCAATACCCCGCGGGTGCCGGGCGCATAGCTGCCCTCGAACACGCTGCCGAGGATGCCCTGCTGGCGCCACACCTGGCCCGGCGCCAGCTTGCCGTCGGCGGCCAGGCACGCCAGCTTGGCGCTGGTGCCGGTGCCGCACGGCGAACGGTCGTAGGCCAGGCCCGGGCACAGCACGAAGTTGCGCGCATCGGCGCTGGCGTCCGGCGCCGGCCCGTTGATCTCGATATGGTCGATCTCGCCGCCGTCGGCGCCGCGGATGCCCGCCGCCTCCAGCGCCAGCCGCACCGCCTCGGTATAGGCGGTCAGCGCGCGCTGGTGGCGCAGTTCCAGCGCGCACGGCGTCTGTTCGGTGATGAAGAACCAGTTGCCGCCCCAGGCGACGTCACCGCGCACGCGCCCGTACTCGGGCACCTGTACGTCGATGCCGGTGGCATGGCGGTAGCTCTCGACGTTGTCGACCGAGACCCGGCCGTCGGCATGCAGTTCCACGCCGACCGTGCCCACCGGCGTCTCGATGCGGTGCGTGCCCGGGCTCAGCCGGCCCAGGTCGGCCAGCGTGCGCACCAGGCCGATGGTGCCGTGGCCGCACATGCCCAGGTAGCCGACGTTGTTGAAGAAGATCACCGCCGCGCAGGCATCGGCGGCCACCGGCGGCAGCAGCAGCGCGCCGACCATGGTGTCCGAGCCGCGCGGCTCGCAGGCGATGGCGCTGCGCCAGCGGTCGAAGCGCGTGCGGAACAGTTCGCGGCGCTGGGCCAGGGAACCGGTTCCCAGATCGGGGAAGCCGGAGACGACGACACGGGTCGGTTCGCCGGCGCTGTGCGAGTCGATGACATCGAGTGTATGCATGGCGCCATGCTCACATTCGGCCCCGCCGCCGGCTAGCAGCGTTTGCCTGTCGCAAATGCGGAAATTCGCACAACCCGACAACGCCGGGCAGCGCCGACTTAGGCTAGCATCGACATCCGGGGACGCGCGGCAGCGCGCCCGCGCCGCCACCCACTCCCCCAGGTGAACGCCATGGACACTCTGATTTCGGCACTGGAACTGCAGACGCTGTTCGACGCCTTGCCGGACGTGGTGTTCTTCGTGAAGGATCGCGACGGCCGCTACACCCACGTCAACCTGACCCTGGTGCGGCGGCTGGGCAAGAAACACCGCGCCGACCTGATCGGCAAATCGGCCGCGGACGTGTTCCCGCTGCCGCTGGGCGGCAGCTACCTCATGCAGGACCGGCGCGTGCTGTGCGGCGAGGTGATCGAGAACCAGCTGGAAGTGCACCTGTTCCCGAACCGCACCCCCGGCTGGTGCCTGACCTTCAAGCGCCCGCTGTGCGAGGGCGACGAGGTGATCGGCGTGGTCGGCATCTCCCGCGACC
The DNA here is from genome assembly GCF_056725085.1 of Xanthomonas sp. NCPPB 901. NCBI lineage: Bacteria > Pseudomonadati > Pseudomonadota > Gammaproteobacteria > Lysobacterales > Lysobacteraceae > Xanthomonas > Xanthomonas sp. NCPPB 901. The sequence goes on from NZ_CM161511.1 coordinate 3,247,641, forward strand.
TGGGCCAGCCGGACAGCCGCCATTCCGCCTACGAGCGCATCAGCCGCGCGATGGAGCACATGCAGGCGCACTACGGCGACAACCTGCGCGTGCAGACCCTGGCCGACCTGGCCGAGCTGTCGGTGGCGCAACTGGAGCGGCACTTCCGCCGCGTGTTCCAGCTGACCCCGCAGCAACTGCTGACCAAGATGCGCATCGAAGCGGCGATGCGCCTGCTGCACGGCGACGACAGCATCGCCAGCATCGGCCAGCTGTGCGGCTTCGCCGACCAGAGCGCCTTCGCCCGCCAGTTCAAGGCCACCGTCGGCATGACCCCGCGCGACTACCGGTCGATGAAGGGCAAGCTGTGAAGAGCTGGGAATGGGGAATGGGGAATGGGGATTCGTTTTTTGGCTGAATGCGGGCGTTGGGATCGCGACGCTGCGGATGCACGAGCCCCTCTCCCGCCGGGGCGAAAGGGCACGGTTTGCGCGCCATTGGCGCGCGTGCCCTTGAGCGCCCGCGCCGCAAGCGCGGGCCGGGGCGCGGAGCGGGGGTTGGGGTGAGGGTCCGGCGCAGCCGATCGCATCGAAATGCCATGGCACGTCCATACTTTCACGTTGCGACCGTGCTTCACTTTGGACATCCCGATCGCGGCTGATCCGCAAGTCAGGGATGAGAGCCGCGCCCGAGCACGCACACACGTCCGCACGCACAAATCCCATCCCGCCAACCATCCCAGCCTGCCCCCGCTGCACAGGCCGCTCAGGTCGCAAGTGGTAGCATTCCGCGTTTCCGGTCCACGCGTCATCCATGGTCAGCCTATTCCGCCGCAACAAGCCCCAGGACAACGCCGGCGAGAGCCGCACGCAGCGTTACAGCATCGAGGAACTGGCCGCCGCCTTCCCCAAGCCGGCAAGCGCCGAACCCGCGGCGCCTGCGCCGTCGGCGCCGCCTGCCGCTGAGGCCGCGCCCGCCGCTCCCGTCCCCGCCGCTGCCCCGGAGCCGACGCCCGCGCCGGTCGCCGAACACCCCGTCCAGGCGCCCGCCCCGGTCGCGGTCCCGCAGCCACAACCGACGCCGCTGCCGCCCGCAGCGCCCACCCCGCCGCCGCAGGCCTATGTGCCGACGCCGGCCGCCGCGCCGGCGCCGAGCGTGCCGCAGCCGACACCCGTTCCCGCCCAGCCTTCCGCCGCGGTACCCGCGCCGTCGCCTGTCGCCGCGTCCGTGCCCGCCGCCGACGCCGACCTGGCACGCAGCGACGCCCTGCCCGCCGCCCCGGCCGGCAAGCCCGGCTGGCGCGAGCGCCTGCGCAACAGCAGCTTCGCGCGCAGCGTCGGCAGCCTGTTCTCGCGCAATCCCAAGCTCGACGACGACCTGCTCGACGAGATCGAGACCGCGCTGATCACCGCCGACGTCGGCATCCCCGCCACCACCGCGCTGATCGAGAGCCTGCGCAAGCGCATGAAGGCGCGCGAGTTCGCCGACGCCCGGGCGCTGCAGCAGGCGCTGCGCGCCGACCTGCTGGCGATCCTGCAGCCGGTGGCGCAGCCGCTGCGCATCGACCGCAACGCCAAGCCCTTCGTGGTGCTGACCGTCGGCGTCAACGGCGTCGGCAAGACCACCACCATCGGCAAGCTGGCCAAGCGCTTCAAGGACGAGGGCCACAGCCTGATGCTGGCCGCCGGCGACACCTTCCGCGCCGCGGCGGTGGCGCAGCTGCAGGCCTGGGGCGAGCGCAACGGCGTGAGCGTGATCGCGCAGGGCCAGAACGCCGATGCCGCCTCGGTGGCCTTCGACGCGCTGCAGGCCGGCAAGGCACGCGGCACCGAGGTGCTGATCGCCGACACCGCCGGCCGCCTGCACACCCAGACCGGGCTGATGAACGAGTTGGGCAAGATCCGCCGGGTGCTCGGCAAGCTGGACCCCAGCGCCCCGCACGAGGTGCTGATGGTGATCGACGGCACCACCGGCCAGAACGCGCTGTCGCAGCTGCGCCAGTTCCACGCCGCGGTCGGCGTCACCGGCCTGGTGGTGACCAAGCTCGACGGCACCGCCAAGGGCGGCGTGGTGTTCGCCCTGGCCCGCGAGTTCGGCATCCCGATCCGCTTCGCCGGCATCGGCGAACGCCCCGAAGACCTGCGCGTGTTCGACGCCGAGGCCTTCGTCGACGCCTTGCTGCCGGAGGCATTGGGCGGCTGATTGAAGCCCCTCTCCCCCCGGGGCGACAGGGCACGGCTTGCGCGCCACTGGCGTGCGTGCCCTGGAGCGCCCGCGCCGCAAGCGCGGGCCGGGGCGCGGAGCGGGGGTTGGGGTGTAGGGTGCGGCGCGAAGCGTCTCGCGGAATCAAGTGCACTAGGCTTCGCGCGCACCCTCATCCGGCCCTTCGGGCCACCTTCTCCCGAGGGGAGAAGGAATAGCCCTCCCCTCATCCGCCCCTGCGGGGCACCTTCTCCCGTGGGGAGAAGGAACTTTGAAGCCAGCATGCGCCAGCCCTCTGACACCTTCCCCGCCCGCCTGCTCGCCTGGTTCGACCGCCACGGGCGCCACGACCTGCCCTGGCAGCATCCGCGCAGCCCGTACCGGGTGTGGCTGTCGGAAATCATGCTGCAGCAGACCCAGGTGGCGGTGGTCATCCCCTACTTCCTGCGCTTCCTGCAGCACTTCCCGACCCTGCCGGCGCTGGCCGCCGCCGACAACGACGCGGTGATGGCGCAATGGGCCGGGCTCGGCTACTACGCCCGCGCGCGCAACCTGCATGCCGCCGCCAAGCGCTGCGTGGAATTGCACGGCGGCGAGCTGCCGCGCGATTTCGAGGCCCTGCACGCGCTGCCCGGAATCGGCCGCAGCACCGCCGGCGCGATCCTCAGCCAGGCCTGGAACGACCGTTTCCCGATCCTCGACGGCAACGTCAAGCGCGTGCTGACCCGCTACCACGGCATCGCCGGCTACCCCGGCCTGCCGGCGGTGGAAAAGCCGCTGTGGGCGCTCGCGCAGTCGCATGTGGACGCCGTGCCCGACCGGCGCATGGCCGACTACACCCAGGCGCAGATGGATTTCGGCGCCACCCTGTGCACCCGCGCCAACCCCGCCTGCGTGCTGTGCCCGCTGCAGCACGACTGCGTGGCGCGCCGCGACGGCCTGGTCGAGGCGCTGCCCACGCCCAAGCCCGGCAAGACCCTGCCCGAGCGCGAGGCGCTGGCCCTGCTGCTGGAGAACGCCGCCGGCGAACTGCTGCTGCAGCGGCGCCCGCCGACCGGCATCTGGGCCTCGCTGTGGACCCTGCCGCAGGCCGACACCGACAGCGAACTGCGCGCCTGGTACGCGCGCTGGATGCGCGGGCGCGCCTACGACGACGCCGAAGCGCTGCCGCCGATCGTGCACACCTTCAGCCATTACCGCCTGCACCTGCAGCCGCTGCGCCTGCGCAAGGTCGCCATGGGCGATGCGCTGGGCGACAATGCCGACCTGCGCTGGGTGGCGCGCGCCGACCTGTCGACGCTGGGCCTGCCCGCACCGATCCGCAAACTGCTCGACGGCCTCTAGCGCGCACCGGCGCGCGGCGCCGCGCGCATCGCCAGGAATTGCCATGTCCCGCACCGTCTTCTGCCAGTACCAGCAACGCGACGCCGAAGGGCTCGACTACGTGCCGTATCCCGGCGAGCTCGGCAAGCGCGTGTTCGCGCACATCGGCAAGGCCGGCTGGCAGGCGTGGCTGGCGCACCAGACCATGCTGATCAACGAGAACCGGCTGTCGCCGCGCGACCCCAAGCACCGCGCGTTCCTGGAAGCGGAACTGGAGAAGTTCCTGTTCCAGGGCGGCGCCGCCAAGCCCGACGGCTACGTGGCGCCCGACCAGGCGCCCTGAGCGGCGGCGCCGCGTCGTCGCGTCGCGCGCGCACACCACCGACCACGCACTTCGTCAGCATCACGCCATCGCGCAGGAGCGGCTTCAGGGCACCTCAATAACGCCGGGACGCGTCCTGTGGGAGCGGCTTCAGCCACGACGGGCGTTACCGCTAAGCCCGTCGCGGCTGAAGCCGCGCCTACGCGTGCGCCCTGCGGCTATCAGGGCGTGCCGCACATTTTCCGCCACACCTAACGCACCAGGCTGCAACCCGTAGCGCCAGGGAGCGGCGGCGCAACCCCGCACTCGCCCCGCCGCCCCGCCGCCTAGCGAATCCCAAATCCCGAATCCCGGCTCAGCCCCCAGGCACCTGCTGCGCCCGCTCCTGCACCTTCGCCTCGCGCAGTTCCTTCTCCGAGGCACGCAGTGCCTTGACGTCGAGCGGGCGGATGCTGTCGATGCGGCACGGCAGGCGAATCGCGCCGGGGCCGCCGCCGAGCACCAGCACGTCGTCGAACTTCGCCGAGACCTGGCTGCCGAAATGGGTGATGGCGATGCTGGGCGCGAAATCCAGGTCCTGGCAGGGGCCGGCGAACTCCAGCAGATAGGCCTGGTTCGGACGCGTCCACACCGCCAGCGCGCTGTCGCCGAGCGCGGTCCAGCCGTTGAGTTGGTTGAAGTACTGGAAGTCGCGCACCGGCGCACCGGCGTGGGCGCGATACAGGGCCAGGCGCTCGTCGTCGCTGAGCCGGTTGGTGGCGCAGCCGCCCAGTGCGGCCGTGGCGAAGAGAGCGGACAGCAGCAGGCGTTTCATGGCAGTGCTCCTGATGGTATGGAACGCATCATGCGCCCGCCGCCGCGCACGCGCGCATGGACGCGCGCGCGGCGTTCAGCGACAAGGCAGCCAGGCGCGGACCGTCACTGCGCGGTGCTGCGCGCCGATTCGCAGAAGCGTTGCCGGTACTCCAGCGCCTTGGGCATCAGCGCCTGCAGGTTCTGGATGCGGGTGCCCGGATTGGGATGGGTCGAGGCGAACTCCGGCGGCGCCTGGCCGCCGCTGCTGGCGCTCATCCGCTGCCACAGCGGCACCGCCTCGCGCGGGTCGAAACAGGCCGCCGCGGCCAGCATCAGGCCCACTTCGTCGGCCTGGGTCTCGTGACTGCGCGCGTATGGCAGCAGGTAGCCGTAGCCCATCGCCGCCATCGCCATCTGCTGCTGTTGCGGGTCCAGGCCGCCGGCGGCGCCGGCCATCTGCCCGATCTGGGTCAGCTTCTGCTGGGCCATGCGCTGCGCGCCATGCCGCAGCAGCGCATGCGCGATCTCGTGGCCCATCACCACCGCCATCGCATCGGCATTGCCGGCGACCGGGAACAGGCCGGTGTAGACCGCCATCTTGCCGCCGGGCAGGCAGAACGCGTTGGCCTGCTCGGACGGAATCACGTTGACGTCCCAGTCGAAACTGCGCGCGGCGTGCTGCGCCTGCATGCCGTGTTCGGCGGCCAGCGCGTCCTCGACCACGTTAACCTTGGCGATCAGCCGCTGCGCGATCGCGCGCACCTGCTGCGCCTGCGGCGCCTGCGGGTCCAGCGGCCGTTCCTGCGCCAGGATCTCGCGATAGGCCTGCAGACCCAGCGCCTTCTCGTCCTCCACGTTCAACGAGCGGTCGATCAGCACCCGCTCGCCGGTATACGGATCCTCGCTGCGGTTGGAGAACCAGTAGTACCCGGCATAGACCGCAAAGCCCAGCAGCACCAGCCAGCGCACCCCGCCCAACGGCCCGCGGCGGCCGCCTCCCGGTTCGCCGCCCTGGCGGCCGAAGACCTCGTTCATCCCGTTCCCCTCGCTGACTGGTGAGGCAATCTAGCGTCGGCACCGACTTGGCGGCGTCAAATGCCGCGCACCAGGCGGAACCCGACGCGCGCGCTGGTGCTGTCCGAATCCTGCATCAGCCGCCATGCCGCGCGGGTCTGTTCCGGCGCGTTGGCCCAGTTGCCGCCGCGCACCACCCGCGAGCGGCAGCCCGGGTTGTACCAGGCCGCGCCGTCGGCCGGCGCGCGGCGGTAGCTGGCATGCCAGCAGTCGGCGACCCACTCGCTGAGGTTGCCGGCCATGTCGTGCAGGCCCCAGGCATTGGCGGAAAAACTGGCGACCGGGGCCGGGCCCCAGAATCCGTCGGTGTAGCCGACGAAGGCGTTGCGCCAGTGCCGGCCGCTGGGCGAGACATCGCCGCCGCCGGTGAAGTTGCCGCTGCCGCGCGGCGGCGTGCCGGCGTTGCCCCAGGGATAGCGGCCGCGGCTGCCGGCGCGCAGGGCGTACTCGAACTCGGCCTCGCTGGGCAGCCGGTAGTGCCGCCCGGTCTGCTGCGACAGCCAGGCCGCGTAGGCTTCGGCGTCGCGCACGCTGACGTGCATTACCGGGCTGTTCGGCGCGGCGCGCGCGCCCTGGTAGTCCGACTGCCAGTCCACCCCGTTGCGGCGCACGAAGTTGCCGCTGCGCTCGTCGTAGACGGTGGAATGGCCGCGCCGGGTGGCGCGCGGACGCGCCTTGGTCGCCTCCACGAAGCGGCGGAACTCGGCCACGGTGACCTCGGTGATCGACATGGCGAAACCGCGGTCGAAGCGCACGTAGTGCTGCGGCATCTCCGCCGGCGAGGCGCCGGGCTCGCTCTCGGCCGCGCCCATGCGGAAGCCGCCGTGCGGCACCACGATCATCTGCGGGCCGCGGCCGCCGTCGCGCATGCCGTCGGTGAACACCTGGCCGGGGCGGAAACTGCCGTAGTGGGTGGCCAGGTCGATGCGTTCGCGCAGCATCGCCGCCACCGGATCGCCGGGATCGGCGATGCGCAGCACATCGCCCAGGCGCTCGCGCGCCGACTTCAACCCGGCCGGCGTGACCAGATCGCGCAGGCCGGCATCGCGCAGGGCGGCGATGCGCGCCACGCGCACCTGCTCCACGCGCGCGCGCGCGTCGCGCACCGTGGGCGCGTCCTCGCGCACCCGCGCCGCGCGCGCCAGCCAGCTGCCGGCCGCGGCGAAATCCGAGGCCGCCGCAGCCGCCTCGGCGCGGCGGATCAACGCGCTCTCCACCGCCGCCACGCCCTGCCGCGCGCGCGCATCGTCGGCATCCAGCAGCAGCGCCTCGCGAAAATTGGCCAGCGCGCCGTTGCCGTCCTCGCCCAGGCGGCCGCCGCGCAGGTCGTCCTCGCCGGCGCGGTTGTAGGCCAGCACGCGCGAGGCGGTCTCCACCCGCTGCTGCAGGCGCCGCACCGCCGGGTCTTCGGCATCCAGCCACAGCGCCACCATCGCGATGCGCGCGGCCTGCTCGAGCGTGCGCTCGGAGAGTTCCGGATCGCCCAGCGCCTGCGCGCCGAGCTGCAGCAGGCGCCGCCGCGCCTTGCGCAGGCCGTCCTGCGCGACGCGATCGTGCGGTGCGAGGCTGCGGATCGCCAGGTACAACGGAATCGCCGACTGCGCATCGGCGAACAGACGGTCCTCGGCCAGCGCGCGCGCCGCCTGGCGCCGCGCCTGCGGCAGGCCGCTGCGGGTCAAGACCGGCAACGGCGGCTGCCAGCGCGCCACGGTCTCGGCCGCGTCCTCGCCGCCGATGGTCACGCTGGGCGCCTGCACCGGTTTGGCCGGCGCCGGCGCGCGTGCGGCGGCGGCCTTGGGCACGGAGGCTTTGGGCGCGGCGTCGGCCGGCGGCGCGGGCGGCTGCCGTGCGCAGCCGGCCAGCAACGCCGCCAGCACGGTCCAGACCATCACAACGCCGCTGCTGCGCACCCTTCCTCCGAATCATGGCCCTGGCGACGCCGTCCCGCCCGGCGCGCCGTGCGGCCGGCGGAGCGACGTTAGGCTATTCTCGCCTGCCTGAGCAAACCCTGCATTCGACGGAAATCACGTGCCATATTGGATCAAGCAACCTGCCGAGCTGAGCGAGCGGCTGGCGCAGCGCCCGGCCCGCATCGGCCTGGATACCGAATTCGTCCGCGAGCGGACCTACTGGCCGCAACTGGCGCTGGTGCAGATGGCGGTGGGCGGCGAGATCCTGCTGATCGACCCGCTGATCCCGGGCATGCCGCAGGCGCTGGCGCCGTGGCTGAGCGACCCGGACATCCTCAAGATCATGCACAGCGCCAGCGAAGACCTGGTCGCCTTCAAGTGCGCCTGCGGCACCTTGCCGCGGCCGCTGTTCGACACCCAGATCGCCGCCGGCCTGGCCGGACTCGGCGCCGGCATGGGCTACCAGAAGCTGGTGCTGGAGATCACCGGCGTGCACCTGGCCAAGGGCGAGACCCGCTCGGACTGGCTGCGCCGCCCGCTGTCGCCGGCGCAACTGGAGTACGCCGCCGACGACGTCCGCCATCTGTTCGCAATGCACGACGCGCTGCAGACGCGGCTGCAGGCCCTGGACCGCAGCGCCTGGCTGCACGAGGACGGCGAGCGCCTGCTCGGCACCGTCGAGCAGGACGACGGCGAGCGCTGGCCGCACCTGGGCATGCGCTCGGCGCAGTTCATGGACCGCCCCGCGCAGCTGCGCCTGCTGCGCCTGTTGCGCTGGCGCGACGCGCAGGCCCGGCACAGCGACAAGCCGCGCAGCTGGATCCTGGACAACGAACTGGCCGCCACCCTGGCGCGGTTTCCGCCGGACGACCGGCAGGCGCTGCTGGCGCTGTTCGACAAGCACCCCAAGGCGCCACGCAAGCTCAGCGATGCGCTGTGGCAGGCGCTGACCACGCCGCTGGCCGACGAGGCCGACGCGCCGCTGGCGCTGGCCGCCAGCGACGACAACAAGGCGGCGCTGAAGCGGCTGCAGGACGCGGTGGCCGCGCGCAGCGCCGAACTCGGCCTGCCCGACGGCCTGCTGGCCTCGCGCAAGCACCTGGAAGCCCTGCTGGAAAGCGCGCAGTGGCCGCAGCCGCTGGCGGGCTGGCGCCGGCGCGAACTGGAACCGCGGCTGCAGCCGCTGCTGGGCGGCGCACGCTGAAGGCGCGCGGCCGAATCGCTGCGGCTGCCGCCGCACGCCGCGCGCCTCCATAAAAACGCGCGCCCATGAAAAAAGGCCAGGAATCCCTGGCCTTTTTTCGTCTGCTCAGTACTTGAACAGCGGGAACTTCAGGTCCGGATGCCGCGCCTTCCATTCGTTGTAGGCGGCGGTGCCTTCCCAGGCCGCGAAGGCCTTGGGCGTGCGGCCGCGGCCGGACCAGGTTTCGCCGGTGTGCGGCAACTGGTACTTCGGCTTGACCTCGCTGCGGCCGCCGGCGGACTTGCTGCTGGCCGGCTTGGACGCCGCGCTGGTCACGTAGGCGGCGATCTCGTTGCGCTGCTTGGCGCTGAAGAACTCGGCGAACTGCTCCAGCAGCGACAGCACGTTGGCATGCGCGGCATTGGTTTCGCCCTCGCGCGCCTGCCGTTCCTGCTCTTCCAGCTTGCGCATTTCTTCCTGCAGCTTGGCCTTGGCTTCGGCGATCTGTTGCAAGTTGCGAACTTCCGTCATGTTGAAAAGACCCGTATCTGTAAAAAGTGTTTGAAGCGGACGGAATATTTCATCCGGGACGAAATCGCCTGAGGCGGGATTTCGGCCGCCGAGTATATCGGCTCCATGCCGACACTGTAGACAACAGGGCGGTCGCACATGGCATCGGCCCGATCGGCGGCGCGCGGCGGAGTTGCACTGCCCCCCTTGGCACGCGGCCCCGCGCCCAGTTACACTATGCGTCTGATGTGGGGCGGTAGCTCAGCTGGGAGAGCGTCGCGTTCGCAATGCGAAGGTCGAGGGTTCGATCCCCTTCCGCTCCACCATCTTGCAAACGAGGTCAGGAAGCCACCAGGCTCTCTGGCCTTTTTTGTTGGCGGCGCGCCAGGATCCGCGCGGCCCTGCGTGTGGCGTGGTGCCGTGCGAGCGCGGCAACCTCACCCAGCCGTTGCCGCAATCTGGCCGACTCGATCGCGTGGAAGCCTGGCTGGCATGTCCCGCCGCCCGTGCAGGAGTCCCCAGCGCCAGGGCGTGCCGACCACGTAGCCATCGCCTGCCGCCGCGCCGCATGCGCGATACCGCCGACGGCACGCGGCCAACATCCCTATCGCTCGGACGCTGGCGCCGCCGCGCCCGCGTCCCCGCGGCGGCCCCTCAGCCCTTGTCGTCCTGCGCGATCTCGCCGTGGCCGGAACGCGGGCCGCGCTCGTGCGCGTCACGCAGTTTCTGGTCCTCCAGGCCGGGCCGCTGCTTGGCGGTGTCGTCCTGGGCACGGTCCTGCTGGCCCTCGTGGATGCCCTGCTGCTTGCCGGACTCGGTGGTCTCGTTGTTCGCCATGGTGTGCACCTCGCTGGGGCGGATGCCCGTGCTTCACCACCCTAGCGAGGCCGCCGTGATGCACGGATCACGGCGTGACAGGACGTTACGCTGCCAACGCCGGTACGCCGGATTCGGCGATGTCGTCGCTGCGCAGCAGCCGCGCGCGATCCAGCAGGATCACCAGCCGATCCTCCAGCTTGCCCATGCCCTGCAGCAGATCGCGGCGGATGTCGCTGCCGAAGGCCGGCGGCGCCTCGATCTGCTGCGGCGACAGCTCCAGCACCTCGTTGACCGCGTCCACCAGCAGGCCGAAGGACTGCGCGCCGCCGCCCTCGTCGGTGGCGCCGGTAGCGATGACGATGCAACTGCGCCGGGTGACCTGGCTGGGCGCGCGACCAAGCCGCGACTGCAGGTCCACCACCGGCACCACCGCGCCACGCAGGTTGATCACCCCGCGCACGCAGGCCGGCATGGTCGGCACCGGGGTGGGCGGACGGTACTCGATGATCTCGTGGATGCCGGCGATGTTGAGCCCGAACAGGTCGCGATCCAGTTGGAAGGTCAGGAACTGCAAGGCGCCCTGCGGCGCGTGCTCGGCCACGCTCTCGTAACGATCGTTGTACATGCGCTTCCCCTTCAGAAGTTGACGAACTGGCCTTCGTCCGGCGCATCCGCCAGCGTGTAGGCCGGAACCGGGCGTGCCCGCGGGCGCAGGCCCTTGCCGGCGCTGCGCACCGGCCGCGTGGCGGCCGGCCTGGGCGCCGCCGGCGCGGCGCGGCGTGGCCCGGCCACGTCCTGTTCGCGGCTGAGGCGGAAGAAGGCCATCGCCTGCTGCAGCGATTCGGCCTGGGTGCTCATCTGCTCGGCGGTCGCCGCCAGTTGCTCGGAGGCCGCGGCATTCTGCTGCGTGGCCTGGCTAAGCTGGGCCACCGCCAGGTTGATCTGGGTGACGCCGGAGGACTGCTCCTGCGAAGCGGCCGCGATCTCCTGCACCAGGTCCGAGGTCTTCTTGATGCTGGGCACGATGGTGCCGAGCAGGTTGCCGGCGCGATCGGCCAGGCCCACGCTGCTGGCGGCGACCTCGCCGATCTCCTGCGCCGCCACCTGGCTGCGCTCGGCCAGCTTGCGCACCTCGGCGGCGACCACGGCGAAGCCCTTGCCGTGTTCGCCGGCGCGCGCGGCCTCGATCGCCGCGTTCAGCGCCAACAGGTTGGTCTGGTAGGCGATGTCGTCGATGATGCCGATCTTCTGCGCGATCTGCTTCATCGCGTGGGTGGAGGCCAGCACCGCCTCGCCGCCCTCCACCGCCTCCTTCGCCGCCTGCGCCGACATGCCCTCGGTGACCTTGGCGTTGTCGGTGTTCTGCGCGATCGACGCGGTCATCTGCTCCAGCGAGGCGCTGGTCTCCTCCACGCCGGAGGCCTGCTCGGTGGCGGCCTGGCTCAGCGATTGCGCGGTGGCGCTGACTTCCTCGGACGAACCGGCCAGCGACTGCGCGCCGGCATTGACCTCGCCCACCACCTCCGCCAGGCGCTCCACCATCGCTTGCAGCGCCACCATCGCGCTGGTGCTGTCGTTGGCGCGGGTCGGCACCTGCACGGTGAGATCGCCACGCGCGATCCGCGAGGCGACTTCCATCACCGTGCTCGGCTCGCCGCCGAGTTCGCGCATCAGCGAGCGCGCGATCAGGAAACCGATCAGCGAGGCGCACAGCGCCGCGACCAGGCTGCCCGCGATCAGGGTGAGGTTGGTGCGCTGCTGCAATTGCTCGGCCTCGGCGGCGCGCACCGCCAGCAATTCGCTTTCGGCGCGGCGCACTTCGGCCATGCGATCGCGCATCGCATCCATGTAGGCCTTGCCCTTGGAGGCGCGCACCGCGGCGCTCAGCGCTTCCATCGTCGCCTGGCCGCTGTTGACGTTCTGGCGCAGCGCGATCTGCGGATGCACCGCCTGGCTGAGCCACTGCGCCTGGGTCTGCTTCAGCGCGTTCAGGCGCTCCTGCTGCTTGGGATTGTCCGCGGTCAGTTCCTGCGCCGTGCGCAGGTGGCTGTCGAAGCTGGCGACGCCGTCGCGGTAGGGCTGCAGGAACGCATCCTCGCCGGTCAGCGAGAAGCCGCGCGTGCCGGTCTCGATGTTGATCAGGCTGCTGAGCGCGGCATCGACTTCGGCGATCACCTTGTAGGTGTGGGTGTTCCAGTAGTTGGCCTGCGACAACGCCGACACGTTGAAGTAGGCGACGCCGGCCAGGGCCAGCAGGATGCACAGGACCACGGCGAAGCCGCCGTAGAGTTTGGTTGCGATCTTGAGATTCTTGAACACGGCACTCTCCCGACGATGGGGCAGTTGTGACAACGACAGCGACATGGAGCGGCGGCGCGACCGGCGCCGCCACGGAAAGGATCAGGCGTGGCCCAGCAGCGCGTCGCTGCGGTCGTGATTGCCTGCACCGGCACGGCGCGCGACGGCCGATGGCGCACGCGCCGCCCAGCGCGTGCCAGCCGTGCGCAACGGCAGCGACGCCTCGTGTTCATCCAGCATCTGCGTGGCGCGGCGCGCGCCGGCGGACAACTGGAAGAAGGCCATGCTGTCCTGCAGTTGCACGGCCTGCGTGCTCATCGATTCGGCGGTCGCGGCCAGCTCTTCGGAGGCGGTGGCGTTCTGCTGGGTGATCTGGCTCAGCTGCACCACCGCCGCGTTGATCTGGGTGACGCCGGAGGACTGCTCCTGCGAGGCGGCGGCGATTTCCTGCACCAGGTCCGAGGTCTTCCTGATGCTGGGCACGATGGTCTCCAGCAGCTGACCGGCGCGTTCGGCCAGTTCCACGCTGGAGCCGGCGACCTCGCCGATCTCCTGCGCGGCCACCTGGCTGCGCTCGGCCAGCTTGCGCACTTCCGCGGCGACCACGGCAAAGCCCTTGCCGTGCTCGCCGGCGCGCGCGGCCTCGATCGCCGCGTTCAACGCCAGCAGGTTGGTCTGGTAGGCGATGTCGTCGATGATGCCGATCTTGTGCGCGATCTGCTTCATCGCCGCCACCGTGGCCACCACCGCCTCGCCGCCTTCCAGGGTCTCGCGGGCCGCCTGCGCGGCCATGCCGTCGGTGATCTTGGCGTTGTCGGTGTTCTGCGCGATCGAGGCGGTCATCTGCTCCAGCGAAGCGCTGGTCTCTTCCACGCCGGCAGCCTGCTCGGTCGAGGCCTGGCTCAAGGACTGCGCGGTGGCGCTGACTTCTTCCGACGCGCCTGCGAGGCTCTGCGCACTGGCGTTGACCTCGCCGACCACCTGCTGCAGCTTGGCGACCATGCGCTGCATCGCCAGCAGCAACTGCGCGGTCTCGTCGCGGCCGCGCACGTCGATCGACATGCTCAGGTCGCCCGCGGACAGCGCATTGGCCACGCCGACCGCCTTGCCGATCGGCCGGGTCACGCTGCGGCTGATGAACACGCCCAGGCCCACGCCGAGCAGCACGCCGCCGATCACGATGGCCAGCATGGTGCGGGTGCTGCTGGCGTAGATCTCGTCGGTGGCGGTGTTGGCCTTGGACGCATTCGCCTCCTTGATTTCGCTCAGTTCCGACATCAGCGCGTCCAGTTCGTCGGAGCTGCTGCGCACGCTCTTCGACAGTTCCGCGAGCTGCGCATTGCCTTCCGGCAGCGGCTCGCGCATCACCGAGTCGACGAACTGGCCGCGCCGCTCCAGGTAGGTCTTCCAGACCTGGTCGAAGCGCGCCAGCTTGGCCTGCGTCGCCGGCTCGTCCAGCGACGCCCTGGCCTTGCCCATGTGCTCGACCACGTTGGCGGTGTACTTGTCGAGATTGGCCACGTGCTTGGCCCGATCTTCCGCCGTGCTGGCCAACTGCAGATTGAGGCGCGCGCGACCGGCATTGAGCAGATTGATGTTGGCCTCTTTCAGGTGCGACAGGCCGAGCAGTTCGCGCTCGTACAGCACCGTGGCGTAGTCGTTGATCCGGCCCGAATTGCGGATGCCGACCCAGCCGATGCAGGCGCCGATCGCCGCCACGATCAGGAACGCCACCGTCAGCCTGACCCCGATTTTCATATTGCCCAACATGATGTTCCCCAAGTTCTTCGTGTACGTCCGGTGGCGCCAGCAGCGCCTCCGGACCTGTTCCGCAGCGCCTCGCGGAGTGGACACACCCGCTCTGCTGCGAGCGAGGACGCTGCGCCGCAACGTCTGTGCGTGAGGGCTATCGGCGTCATTGACGGCGCCTTTAAAACGCGTGAAAACTGCGGAATTCCGCATAGCGCAGGCGCCGCGGCGGCGTTGCATGAATACGCAGCAGGCGTTGCGGCGCAGCACGCGAAGCGACGAAGAAGCACGCTTGGCGCATGCGGCGCGGATGCCGTAGTTGTTCTGCAATGGCAGAACGCCCCGGTCTTGCGCCGAGGACGATGTGGGATATCAACCCCGTTAATTTGTAGACAGAACGTGAAGCGACGCCGGCCCGCGCGCACTGGCGCTGCGCAGGCGCGCGCATGCGGCAGCGCCTTCACACAGTAGGCAGCGCCAGCGCTGTGCGCCGCTCCGCCGCCGTGCCACCACGCAGCAGCCGCTGCGCGAGCGCGCGCTCCTCGGCCCCCAGGTCCTGCAGCGGCTCGAAACGCTCGCCGACCCAGCTCGCCATCGGCACGCCGTCGCGGTACAGCACCCGCGCCCCCGCCACCCGCGGCACCCGCGTACCGGGCAACACGCTGCCGAGCAGATTGGCCGGATCGGCGGCGGCCACGCACAGCCAGCTGCCGTCGCCGGGCTGGCGGCGGAGTTGCCGCAGCAGGCCGATCGCCTCCGGCAGGGCGAACTGCTCGCCGGACAGGCCATCGATGAAGCGGCCACCGCGGATCTCGCCGCGCGCCTCCAGCCGTTGGTAGACCCGCAGCAGCTCGCGCCACGGCGGCAACCATGCCGCCTCGCGCTCGAGCAGGCGCCAGCAGACCACGCCGTAGCGGCGCAGCAGGGTGCGCGCGACGTGCTCGACCGCCTCGCTGCGCGCGGCCGGGTCGTCGGCCTCGCTACCGGCGCGCAGTACCGCCCAGCGCCCGGCGTCCTCGATGCCGCCGTACTGCGCCATCCGCGGCCGCCGCCGCGACAGCGCCGAGGGCCGCTTCGAGGCCGGCACCAGCAAGGCGCGCAGGCCGGCGTAGCTGTCGCAATGGACCCGGCCGGCGGCGACCAGTTCGGCCAGCGCCGCCTCCAGTTCGGTGGACAGCAGCCGGGTGGCCTCGGCGATCTCGTCGAAGAACGACGCGCCGTGCGCCTCGAGATGGTCGGCGACCTTGCGCGCGCGCGAGCCCAGCGCGCCGGCTTGCGGCGGTGGCGACAGCCGCGACCAATGCCCGGCGCTGCGCCGCGGCAGCAGCAGGATCGGCGTGCTGCGCAGCGTCGGCGCGGCGCCGCCGGCGCCGGGGCGCAGCCGCGTCCACAGCGTGCGTCCGGCGCTGCAGGCCTCGTCCAGCCACGCCGGGCGATAGTCGCGCACCCGCGCCGGCAACAATTCCGCCTCCCACAGCGGCGCCGCGGCCTCGACGCCCTCCAGTTGCGCCAGCACCGCGGCCAACGCGTCGGCGCCGGCGACCTGGCCCTGCGCATCCAGATGCTGCCAGCGGAACAGGAAGCGCGCGTAGTCGCGCGGCGCCACCGGCTCGATCTCGCGGCGCAGGCGGCCGAGGGTGTAGCGATGGATCCGCGCCAGCAGATGCCGCTCGCACCACTCCTCGCCATCGGCATCGGCGCTGAAACGCCCGCCCAGCACATAGCCGTCCTGTTGCAGCGCCAGCAGTCCGGCCTGCACCTCGCGCAGCGGCAGGTGCAGCGGCGCCGCCAGCGCGGCCGCGGTGACCGGCCCCAGCCCTGCCAGACGCCAGCGCAGCAGTTCGCGCAACGCGCTGTCGCGGTCCCAGTCGGCGACCGCATAGCCCTCGGGAATCGCGATCGCCGGCTGCGCGCCGGCCTGCGGGTACAGCGGCGCCACTGCCGCCAGCGCTTCGGCCGTCACCCACAGCGCCGCGGCCGCGCCATCGACGCCGTGCAGGCAGGTGGCGCGCGCGTCGCCGGCCAGTTCGCCTAACCATTGCTGCCACTGCGGCCGCGCGGCGGCCTCGTCCGCGCTCACCACACCGAGCGTGAGCAAGGCCTCGTGCATCTCGTCGCGACTGCGCGGCTGCGGCCAGGCCTCCTCGCGCACCGCGGCGATCGCCTGCGGGTCGAGTTGGCCGAGATCGTCGGCGCTGTCCGGATCCTGGTAGCGGCGGCTGTGCACCGCCTGGGTCCGCCGTTCCTCCAGCGGCGCGTCGTCGAGGAAGGCATAGGGCCGCGCATCCAGGGCCTCGGCCGCCAGCGGCGACGGCGCGGTCAGCTCGCGCGCCAGCACCCGCACCTGGCCGGCCTCGATGCCGCGCAGCAGTTGCAGCCAGCCGCCGCTGTCCATCGCCTCGTCCAGGCAATCGCGCAGGGTCTGCGCCACCAGCGGATGCTCGGGAATCTCGCGTTCGCCGACCAAATTCTCCGCGCACGCCACCTGGTCCGGGAACACCGTGGCCAGCAGGTCCTCCGACTTCATCCGCTGCAGTTGCGGGGCGACCTTGCGCCCGCCGGTGAAGCGCGGCAACGCCAGCGCGTTGGTGGCGTTCCAGCGCCAGCGCACGCCGAACAGCGGCGCATCCAGCAGCGCCTGCACCAGCACGTCCAGCGCCGAAGCGGCGCGCAGGTAGCGCGCCACCTCGTCCAGGGCGAAGCTGTGTCGGGTCGACAGCGACAGCACGATCGCGTCCTCGGTCGCCGCCGCCTGCAGCTCGAAATTGAAGGTGCGGCAGAAGCGCTTGCGCAGGGCCAGGCCCCAGGCGCGGTTGATGCGGCTGCCGTAGACGCTGTGGATCACCAGTTGCGTACCGCCTGTAGCGTCGAAGAAGCGCTCCAGCACGATGCACTGCTGGGTCGGCAAGGCGCCCAGCGCCGCATGCGCGCGGCCCAGGTAGTCGACGATCTGCTGCGCGGCGGCGGCGTCCAGCGCCAGCGGGCCGCACAGCCAGGCCAGCGCCTGCGCAGCCCCACCCTGCTCCAGCGCCTGCGCGACCTCGGCCCGCAGCCGCGACACCCCCAGCGACAACGCGTCGCTGCGCCCGGGCGCCTCGCCGATCCAGAACGGGATGTTGGGCGGCGCGCCGCGCGCATCCTCCACCCGCACCCGCCCCGCTTCCACGCGCAGGATGCGGTAGCTGGCGTTGCCGAGCTGGAACACGTCCCCGCCCAGGCTCTCCACCGCGAAATCCTCGTTGACCGTGCCGATGGTCTGCGCCTGCGGCTCCAGCACCACGCTGTAGTCGCCGGTCTCGGGGATGGTGCCGCCGGAGGTCAGTGCCGCCATCCGCGCGCCACGGCGCTGGCGCACGCGGCGATGCACCGCATCGCGATGCAGGTAGCCGGCGCGCGGCCCCAGCCGCGTGCTGAAGCCATCGCTGAGCATGCGCAGCACCGCATCGAACTGCGCGCGCGGCAGCGCCGCATACGGCCAGGCGCCACGCACCAGCGCGTACAGCGCGTCCTCCTCCCACTCCTGGCAAGCCACCTCGGCGACGAGCTGCTGGGCGAGCACGTCCAGCGGCGCATCGAGCATGCGCAGCGCGTCCAGTTCGCCGCGGTGCACGCAATCCAGCAAGGCCGCGCACTCGACCAGGTCGTCGCGCGACTGCGGAAACAGCCGCGCCTTCGGCGTGCCGCCCACCGCATGCCCGGAACGGCCGGCGCGCTGCAGGAACGCGGCGATCGAACGCGGCGAGCCGAGCTGGCAGACCAGGTCGACATCGCCGATGTCCAGGCCCAGTTCCAGCGAGGCGGTGGCCACCAGCACCTGCAGGTCGCCGGCCTTGAGCCGGCGCTCGGCGAGCAGCCGGGTCTCGCGTGCCAGGCTGCCGTGATGCGCCGCCACCGCCTGCACGCCGAGCAGTTCGCCCAGGTGCCGCGCGGTCCGCTCGGCCATGCGCCGGGTGTTGACGAACACCAGCGTGGTGCGGTGCGCGCGCACCAGCTCGGCCAGGCGCGCGTACGCCTGCTGCCATTGGTCGGCGGACATGGTCACGCTGAGCGGCGTCGGCGGCACCTCCAGCGCCAGGTCGCGGGCGCGCGCATAGCCGATGTCGACGATGGCGCAGTCGGCCTCGCCATCTCGCACCGCCGCGCTGCCGACCAGAAAGCGCGCGACCGCCGCGATCGGCTTCTGCGTCGCCGACAGGCCGATGCGCAACGGCGGTACCTCGCACAGGTGTTGCAGGCGCTGCAGCGACAGCGCCAGATGGCTGCCGCGCTTGTTCGCCGCCAGCGCATGGATCTCGTCGACGATCACCGTGCGCACATGCCGCAGCGATTCACGCCCGGACACCGATCCCAGCAACACGTACAGCGACTCCGGCGTGGTCACCAGCACATGCGGCGGCCGCCGCCGCGCCTGCGCGCGCTCGCGCTGCGGCGTGTCGCCGGTGCGCACCGCGGTGCGGATCTGCACATCCGGCAAGCCCAGCGCCGCCAGTTCGGCGCGGATGCCCTGCAGCGGCGCCTCGAGATTGAGCTGGATGTCGTTTGAAAGCGCTTTCAGCGGCGACACGTACAGCACCTGGGTGCGGTCCTGCAGTCCGCCGTCGCGCAAGCCCTCGCGCACCAGCGCATCCAGCGCGGCGAGGAATGCGGTCAGGGTCTTGCCGGAGCCGGTCGGCGCGGCGACCAGCGTGTGCCGTCCGGCCTGGATCGCCGGCCACGCACGCTCCTGCGCCGGCGTGGGCGCAGCGAAACGCCGCTCGAACCAACGTGCAACGGCGGGATGGAAACGCGTTTGCGCCAACGACATGCGATCTCCTGTGCCGCCGCCGCAACGAACGCGCGGCGCGCCGGCGATGCCACCTGTGCGCATTGTCCACGCGACTGTCTCGCGCCATGGCCTCGACGATGAAAATGGTGACGTTATCCCGACGATCAAGCACACCGCCACACGGCCGCTGTTTTTAAGGGGTTTTCCATTAAGCGTTCATCCGACGACACAATGTCTACCACGCGCTCCGCGCAGCGCGGTTATGTTGTCGAAGGCATCACGTATCCCAGCCTAGCGTTTGCGCATCACACGCAAGCTTCGCCTTTGGGAACGGAATGCGGCACGGCACCACCAGCGAACAACGGCATCGCCCATCACGCGCGCGGGACGCTGCACCACCCGCGCACGCGAATGCGGCGGCGCGCGTTCGCCTCCGCCTCCGTCTCCCTTCGATGTCGAACTGTCCTCGCCTTGCGGCGTGTGGCAGCGGTGGCGGCGGCATCCGCCACTGGGTCCTGCACTGCGGGACTGCGCATGCGTTGCACCTTCCACCCGCCATCGCCAAGGAGCATCACCAATGGCACAGAGCAGCCCTTACCGCTCTCACAACGACCTCAACCAGCACCGCAGCAGCGACCCGCAACCGTCGCTCGGCGTTGCGCCGAACGTGTTCGAAGGCCACGATCCAGCCGCCATCGCACGCGCGCTCAAGCAATCGGCCGACCTGCACGCACGCCGCCGCACGGGACCGTATCGTTCGGCCATGTCGATGCTGACCTTCTACATCAATCGCGCCGGCGACCAGTTGCCGGCGCAGCGCCGCCAGGTCCTGGAGCAGGCCAAGGACGAGTTGCGCAGCCTGTATGGCAAACCGCGCAAGGGCAGCGCCGGCGACTGAGCACGCGCGCTCGCGCAGCGTGATGGAGCGATCAGTTCCGCACGCTGCCCATGCCAGGCGCACGTCGCCCGATTGCCGTCCTCCGACGCAGTGCCACATGATGTGGACATGGCCAAGGCATCCGACATGTCGGACCTCATCCAGCACGCCGCCGTCGCGACACAGGACGACGCGGCGCTGCTGTCGCGCATCATCCTGGCGCAGGGCGAGATCGCCGCGGCCGGCGGCGATCCGCTGCAGGTGGTCGACGTGGTCACCCGCCGCGCGCAGGAGCTGACCCGCTCCAGCGGCGCGGTAGTGGAGATGTGCGACGGCAAGGACATGCTGTACTGGTCGGCCAGCGGCATCGCCGAGCGCCACCTCGGTCTGCGCCTGCCCAGCAACGGCAGCCTGTCCGGGCTGTGCATGCGCACCGGCCAGGTCTTGCGCTGCGACGATTCGGAAGAGGATCCGCGGGTCGATCGCGCGGCGTGCCGGCGCATCGGCCTGCGTTCGATGCTGGTGGTGCCGCTGCGCTACGGCGACCGCAGCATCGGCGTGCTCAAGGTGATGGCGCCGCAGCCGGGCGCGTACAGCGCGCAGGACGTGCGCACGCTGGAGCTGCTGGCGACCCTGGTCGGCGCGACGCTGGCGCTGGCGATGGACCGCGCCGCGCTGCAGACCGACATCACGCGCCGCCAGAACGCGGAAAAACACGCGTTCCGCGAGAAGGCGGCGATCGCCACGCGCATCCGCGAAACCGTCGCCGGGGCGCGCCTGCAGATCGTGACCCAACCGGTGCTGGCATTGCCCTCGCAGCGCATCGTCGGCGTGGAAGCACTGTCGCGCTTTCCCGCGCAGCCAGCGCTGCCGCCGCTGCGCTGGTTCGACGACGCCAGCCGGGTCGGGCTGGCGCTGGAGCTGGAACTGGCCGCCGCGCGCAAGGCGCTGGAGCTGCTGACGCAGTTGCCGGCGCCGCTGTACCTGGCGATCAACGTGTCCGCGCCGACGCTGCTGCATCCGCAACTGCAGGCGCTGCTGCACGGCCATGACCTGTCGCGGATCGTGCTGGAAATCACCGAGCAACTGCAGGCGCCGGACTATCCGCGCCTGTCCGAGTCCATCGGCCTGCTGCAGCGGCAGGGCCTGCGCATCGCCCTGGACGACGCGGGCACCGGCTTCGCCAGCCTGCGCCACCTGCTGCACCTGGCGCCGGACATCATCAAGCTGGACCTGACCCTGACCCGCGGCATCGACGCCGAGCCGCGCCGGCAGCGGCTGGCGATGGCGATCCTGTCCTTCGCCGCGGAAACCAACGCCGACGTGATCGTCGAAGGCATCGAGAGCCAGAGCGAACTGGCGACGCTGCAGGCGCTGGGCGCGCGCTACGGCCAGGGCTACCACCTCGCCCATCCCGGGCCGCTGTCGGCGCATCTGGCGCGCTATCCGGCGATCGGCGACGGCCTCGGCTGAGAACGTCCACCACAGGCGCGGCGCTTGTCCCCGGTGCGGGATCAGCCGCGACCCGATATCCCGATAGATCGCCATGCCAGCCCGGTCGCGGCTGAAGCCGCTCCTACGCAAGCGTGCGCTACGGGCAGAGTGACCATCTTCGTCGCCCCTAGGTCGCTGCCAGTACATCTGGAGACGTTCTCCAGCGATCGACGACGGCCTCGGCTGAGTCGCTGGCTCAAGCGCTCCATCATCCTGCGTAGGAGCGGCTTCAGCCGCGACAGGGCGTCACCGTTGACGCGCCGTCGCGGCCGACGCAAACGCCGGGCAAGAAAAAAGCGGGCCGAAGCCCGCTTTTTCCTGGAACGACGCTGGTAGCGTGCGGCTTATTCGGCCGACGCGCCCTCGCCTTCTTCCACGGCCTTCATCGACAGGCGGATGCGGCCCTGCTTGTCCACTTCCAGCACCTTGACCTTGACCACGTCGCCTTCCTTCAGCTTGTCGCCGACCTTCTCCACGCGCTCGCTGGAGATCTGCGAGACGTGCACCAGGCCGTCCTTGCCCGGCAGGATGGTCACGAACGCGCCGAAGTCCATGATCTTGGCGACCTTGCCTTCGTAGATGCGGCCCGGCTCGACGTCCGAGGTGATCTGCTCGATGCGCGACTTGGCGGCCTGCGCGGCGATCGCGTTGACCGAGGCGATGACGATGGTGCCGTCGTCCTGGATGTCGATCTGGGTGCCGGTTTCCTTGGTGATCGCCTGGATGGTCGAACCGCCCTTGCCGATCACTTCGCGGATCTTGTCCGGGTGGATCTTGATCGTCAGCAGGCGCGGCGCGTAGTCGCTCAGCTCCGCACGCGGGGTGGTCAGCGCGCTGGCCATCTCGCCGAGGATGTGCAGGCGGCCGGCCTTGGCCTGGGCCAGGGCCTGCTTCATGATCTCCTCGGTGATGCCTTCGATCTTGATGTCCATCTGCAGCGCGGACACGCCGTCGGCGGTACCGGCGACCTTGAAGTCCATGTCGCCCAGGTGATCTTCATCGCCCAGGATGTCCGACAGCACCACGAAGTCGTCGCCTTCCTTCACCAGGCCCATGGCGATACCGGCCACCGGCGCCTTCACCGGCACGCCGGCGTCCATCAGCGCCAGCGAGCTGCCGCACACCGAGGCCATCGACGAGGAACCGTTGGATTCGGTGATTTCCGAGACCACGCGGATGGTGTACGGGAACTCTTCCATCGTCGGCATCACCGCCAGTACGCCGCGCTTGGCGAGGCGGCCGTGGCCGATCTCGCGACGCTTGGGCGCGCCGAAGCGGCCGCACTCGCCCACCGAGTACGGAGGGAAGTTGTAGTGGAACAGGAAGTTTTCCTTGTACTCGCCGGAGACCGCGTCGATCACCTGGCCGTCGCGGGCGGTGCCCAGCGTGGTGACCACGATCGCCTGGGTCTCGCCGCGGGTGAACAGCGCCGAGCCGTGGGTGCGCGGCAGCACGCCGGCCTTCACGCTGATCGGGCGCACGGTGTCCAGCGCACGGCCGTCGATGCGCACCTTGGTGCTCAGCACCGAACCGCGCATGGTCTGGTATTCCAGCTCGCCGAATTCCTTGGCCAGGTCGGCGGCGACCCAGTTCTCGGCGGTGGCGCGCGGCGCCAGCTGCGCCAGCACGTCCTTCTTGATCGCGGCGATGGCGTCGCGGCGCTGCAGCTTGTCGCGCACCTGGAACGCGGCGGCCAGCTGATCGCCGACGGCTTCCTTCAGCGCGGCGATCATGGCTTCGTTCTTGGCCGGGGCGACCCAGTCGGACGGCTTGGTGCCGGCTTCGACGGTCAGCTCGTTGATCGCGTTGATGACCTTCTGCATCTCGCGGTGGCCGAAGGTGACCGCGCCCAGCATCACTTCTTCGGACAGCAGCGCGGCTTCGGACTCGACCATCAGCACGGCGTTGGCGGTACCGGCGACGACCAGCTCCAGCTGCGAGTCCTTCAGGTCCGACACGGTCGGGTTGAGGATGTACTCGCCGTTCTTGTAGCCGACCTTGGCGGCGCCGATCGGGCCCTTGAACGGGGTGCCGGCCAGCGACAGCGCGGCCGAGGCGCCGATCAGCGCGGCGATGTCGCCGTCGATGTCCGGGTTCATCGACATCACCGTGGCGATGATCTGCACTTCGTTCTTGTAATCCTCCGGGAACAGCGGACGGATCGGACGGTCGATCAGACGCGAAATCAGCGTCTCCTTCTCGGTCGCACGGCCCTCGCGCTTGAAGAAGCCGCCGGGGATGCGGCCGCCGGCGTAGAACTTCTCCTGATAGTCGACCGTCAGCGGGAAGAAGTCCTGACCTTCGCGCGCGCTCTTGGCGGCGACGGCGGTGACCAGCAGTACGGTGTCGTCCATCTTGACGATGACGGCGCCGCCGGCCTGGCGGGCGATCTCGCCGGTTTCGAGGGTGACGGTGTGCTTGCCGTACTGGAAGGTTTTGGTGATTTTTGCCACGGGGTTTCCTTGGATGATGCTATCTGCAAATGGACCGCTGACGGCCCATGCCGCTGGCGGGTGGCCGGGAGGATCCGGCCAGTGGCGCGGAGCGATCCCGGGCCACGGTACTACCCAAAACAAAACCGCGGCGCATCACTGCGCCGCGGTGGGGTTCGTTGACTCAGCGACGCAGGCCGAGCTTCTCGATCAGCGCCTTGTAGCGCTCGCCATCCTTCTTCTTCAGATAGTCGAGCAGGCTGCGGCGGCGGTTGACCATCTGCAGCAGGCCGCGGCGGCTGTGGTGGTCCTTCTTGTGGGTCTTGAAGTGACCGGTCAGCAGTTCGATGCGGGCGGTCAGCAGGGCGACCTGGACTTCCGGCGAACCGGTGTCGGCGGCGCCGCGCTTGTTTTCTTCGATGACTTTCTGGGTGTCGATGGACATGAGGTTTTCTCTAGAGATGCGGGGCCGGCAGGAACGTGCAGAGGACGCACCGCCTGGCTCGCCGATTGCGAAGGATTGCGCCGGAGCGCAGCGTGCCGGAAAGGCCGCGAAATTGTACCGGCCCCGGCCCGGGGGAACAAGGCGTTAAGACAGCGTCATGACTGAACGGCGGTCAGATAGCGCCCGCGCGACCGCTCGCGTTCACGGATTGAACATGCGCTGCGGCGCCAGCAGCCCGCTGGCATCGACCTGGCCCAGCCCCAGCGCGACGCCGTCGGCGTCGAACACCGCGGCCAGGCCGGGCGGCCAGGCCGGATCGCGCAGGCGCTGGCCCATGCGAAAACGCTGCGCCGCAGCATGCTCCAGGCGCACCGGTGGAAAATCGGCCAGGCCCGCGGCCAACGGCAGCACCAGCGCCTCCAGCGCCGCCGGATCGTGCGCGGCTAGGTGCTGCAGTCGCTCCAGGGTGACCATCTGCGGCGTCCGGAACGGCTCCACCCACAGCCGCCGCAGCGCGGCGATGTGCGCGCCACAGCCCAGCGCCTCGCCCAGGTCGCGGGCCAGGCTGCGGATATAGGTGCCGGACCCGCAGGCCACGTGCAGGCGCAGGCGCTCGCCGGCATGGGCCAGCACGTCGATCGCATGCACCTCGACCTCGCGCTCCGGCGCCTCGATCGCCTCGCCGCGGCGCGCCTTGACGTACAGCGGCTCGCCGCCCTGCTTGAGCGCGGAGTAGATCGGCGCGCGCTGGCGGATACGCCCGCGCAGCGGCGCCAGCGCCGCCTCCAGCGTCGCCGCGTCCAGCGGCGGCACCGGCCGGGTCCGCAGCACCGCGCCCTCGGCGTCATCGCTGTCGGTGGTGACACCGAGCACGACCTCCGCTTCGTAGGCCTTGGCCGAGCCGAGCAGCAGCCCGGCCAGCTTGGTCGCCTCGCCGAAGCACAGCGGCAGCAGCCCGGTGGCGAGCGGATCCAGGCTGCCGGTGTGGCCGCCCTTCTCGGCACGGAACAGCCGCCGCGCCGCCTGCAGCGCCGCGTTGGAACTCATGCCGATCGGCTTGTCGAGCAGCACGATGCCATCGAGGCGGCGGAAAACGATACGGGGCAGGCGCGGGCCGAAGACGGGCATGGGGTGCGGACGGGGATGTGGGGAGTGGGGAGTGGGGATTCGGGATTGGCGGATCCAGCCCCGGCACGGCGCATGCGAACGGCACGGGCGGAAAGCGCAGGCACGCAAGGAACAGCGGGACGCCGTACGGATGAAAGCACGCCGCGATCGCGGCTGCGAAACGGACGCCCGCGTTCGGCGTCCGCAGTCAGACAATGGACGCCGACGACACGGCGTCGGCGGCGGACTCAGTCCTTGCGCGGCGCCGCGTCACCGTCGTCGACGGCATGACCGTCGGCGTCCTGCTCCTGCTGCAGTTCCGGCATGTCGCGCAGCAGGTTGTCGATGCGCTCGCCGCGATCGACCGAATCGTCGTAGTGGAAATGCAGTTCGGGCACGTGGCGCAGCTTCATCGCCCGCGCCAGTTCGCTGCGCAGTTGCGGCGCCAGTTCCTTCAGGCCCTTGACCGCCTCGGCCGAGCGTTCCTGCATCAGCGCGGTGACGAACACCTTGGCATGGGCCAGATCGCGGGTGACTTCGACGTCGGACACGCTGACCGACGGCAGGCCGTGATCGCGTACGGCCGCATGCACGATCGTGCCGAGGTCGCGCCGGATCTGCGCGGACACACGATCGGTACGGTGAAAGGATTTGGTCGGCATATCGAAAATCTCGTTGTTCGGAACAAAGGAATCGGGAAGGAGCCGGGACGAGCGACGCGCCTGCAGCGCCCCGCTCTTCCCATTCCCCAATCCCGATTCCCGAATCCCAGCTCTTACAGCGTACGCTGCACTTCGATGCGCTCGAAGCACTCGATCTGGTCGCCGGCCTTGACGTCGTTGTAGGCCTTCACGCCGATACCGCACTCGGTGCCGTTGCGCACTTCGTCGACGTTCTCCTTGAAGCGACGCAGCGACTCCAGCTCGCCCTCGAACACCACGGTGTTGTCGCGCAGCACGCGGATCGGCTTGTTGCGCTTGACCACGCCCTCCACCACCATGCAGCCGGCGACGGCGCCGAACTTGGAGCTGCGGAACACGTCGCGCACCTGGGCGATACCGATGATCTCTTCGCGGATCTCCACGCCCAGCAGGCCGGACGCCACCTGCTTCACCTGGTCGATCACGTCGTAGATGATCGAGAAGTAACGCAGGTCGATGCCGTTGGTCTCGATGATGCGCCGCGCCGAGGCGTCGGCACGCACGTTGAAGCCGATCACCGTGGCCTTGGACGCCAGCGCCGAGTTCGCATCGGACTCGGTGATGCCGCCCACGCCGGAGTGGATCACGTTGATGCGGATCTGCTCGTTGGACAGCGCGGTCAGCGACTGCTTCAGCGCTTCCACCGAACCCTGCACGTCGGCCTTGATCACCAGGTTCAGCGACAGCTGGCCTTCGCCCTTGCCGAGCTGCGACATGATGTCTTCCATGCGGCTGCCCGCCGAGGACACCAGGCGCGACTCGCGGCGCTTGGTCTCGCGCTGCTGCGCCACGTCCTTGGCCAGACGCTCGTCGTCGACGACCACGAAGTCGTCGCCGGCATCCGGCACGCCGGACAGGCCCAGCACCTGCACCGGGATCGACGGACCCGCGGAATCGGGCTGCTTGCCGGTCTCGTCGAACAGCGCACGCACGCGGCCGTACTGGATGCCGCACACCAGGTAGTCGCCCTTCTTCAGCGCGCCCTGCTGCACCAGCACCGTCGCCACCGGGCCGCGGCCCTTGTCCAGCGAGGACTCGATCACCACGCCGCTGGCGCGGCCTTCGGCCACCGCTCGCAGTTCCAGCACTTCGGCCTGCAGCGAGATCGCATCCAGCAGCGTGTCGATGCCCTGGCCGGTCTTGGCCGACAGTTCGACGAACTGGGTGTCGCCGCCGAACTCTTCGGCGACCACGTCCTGCGCCAGCAGCTCGTTCTTGACCCGCAGCGGATCGGCGCCGGACTTGTCGATCTTGTTGACCGCCACGATCAGCGGCACGCCGGCCGCCTTCGCATGCTTGACCGCCTCGACCGTCTGCGGCATCACGCCGTCGTCGGCCGCGACCACCAGCACCACGATGTCGGTGAGCTTGGCGCCGCGCGCGCGCATCGAGGTGAACGCGGCATGGCCCGGGGTATCCAGGAAGCTGATGACGCCGCGGTCGGTCTCGACGTGGTACGCGCCGATGTGCTGGGTGATGCCGCCGGCTTCGCCCGAGGCGACCTTGGTGCGACGGATGTAGTCCAGCAGCGAGGTCTTGCCGTGGTCGACGTGGCCCATGATGGTGACCACCGGCGGCCGCGGCAGCTTCTCGCCCTGCGCGTCCTCGGTGTGCGCCAGCAGCGCGTCCTCGGCGTCGGCACTGCCCGCACGCACCGGCTTGTGGCCGAGTTCCTCGGTCACCAGCGCAGCGGTGTCGTGGTCGATGGACTGGGTGATGGTGGCCATCACGCCCATCTTGAACAGCGCCTTGACCACGTCGCCGCCCTTCAGCGCGAGCTTCTGCGCCAGGTCGGCCACGGTGATGGTGTCGCCGATCGCCACTTCGCGCACCACCGGTGCGGTGGGACGCTCGAAGCCATGCGCGCCGCCGCCGCTGCGCGACGGCTCGGCCTGGCGACGGCCGCCGCTGTGGCTGCCGCCGCGCGGCTTGCCGCGCACGTTGGAACGGCGCGCGCGGTCGGCCGCGGACAGGTGCAGCTGGCCGGCGAAGCGGCTGGTGCTGTCGTCGTCCTCGACCCCGGCGACCATCACGTGCGAGCCGCGGGTCTTGTGCTTGTTGTTGGCATTGTTGCGGTCGTCGCTGCGCGGCGCCGCCGGCTTGGCCGGATGTGCCGCACCGGCCGGACGCGGTGCCACCGCCGGACGCGGCGCGCGCGGCGCGGCGGGGGCGGCGGCGTTGCGGTCGGCGGCAGGCGCCGCAGACGGAGTCGCGGCCGGCGGCGCCGACGCGGCTTCCAGCGCGGCCTGGGCCGCGCGTTGCTCGGCCTCGGCGCGCTCGCGCGCTTCCTGCTCGGCCTTGCGCTTGCGCTCGATTTCCTCGGCGCGCGCACGGTCCTGCTCGGCGAGCTTCTGCTGCTCGGCCAGGTTGCGCTGCTTGGATTCCTCCAGCTTGCGCAGGATCTCGGCGCGCTCGTCGTCCACCCGTCCGCCCGCGGCCGGCGCCGCACGCTCGGCGGCCAGGTCCTCGGCCGACTTCACGTAGGTGCGCTTCTGCCGGACCTCGACGTTGACCGTGGTCTTGCTGCGCCCGGCACTGACCGTCACTTCCTGCAGCTTGCGCCGGTTCAGGGTGATCTTCTTCGGCGCCGCCTGGGCCTCTTCCTCGACCGGCTTGTCGGTCTTGCCGTGGGTACGGCGCAGGAAGCCCAGCAGCTTCATCTTTTCGGTGCTGGTGACGACCTGGTCGGGACCGCTGAACTTCATCCCGGCGTCAGCCAGTTGAACCAGCAGTTTCTCGACCGGCGTGTTCACCAGTTCGGCCAGCTTGCGGATGGTGGTTTGCTGCGACATTCGGATCCTATGATCTGGTTGGCGCCCCCTCGCCGCGTGCGAAGGTAGCGCGGATTCTAAGCCCTGATCGGGTCAGGGCGGCATTCATCGCTGACTCATTCGCCGCGCTCCAGGCGGGCGATCTCCTCGGCGCGGGCGGCCAGGATCAGGGCCGCGGCGCGGTCCTTGTCCAGGTCCTCGATGCCGAACTCGAGGATGTCGTCGGCAGCCAGATCCGACAGGTCCTCGCTGGTGCGCACGCCATGGCCGGCCAGCGCGTAGGCGGTGGCTTCGTCCATGCCCGGCAGCGACAGCAGGTCCGCCGCCGGCACACCATCCTCGTCGCTCTCCTCGGCGGCCAGCGCCTCGTTGAGCAGCGCGTCGCGGGCACGCGCACGCAGTTCCTCGACGATGTCCTCGTCGAAGCCTTCCACCGCCAGCAGCTCGCCGACCGGCACGTAGGCGATTTCCTCGACCGAGTTGAAGCCCTCGGCGACCAGGATCGCGGCGATCTCCTCGTCCACTTCCAGCTTGTCCATGAACAGCTGGCGGGCCACGGCCTGCTCGGCCTCGGACTTGGCCGCGACCTGCTCGGCGGTCATCACGTTGAGCTGCCAGCCGGTCAGGCGGCTGGCCAGGCGCACGTTCTGGCCGCCCTTGCCGATCGCCTGGGCCAGGCGGTCTTCCGCCACCGCCAGGTCCATCGAGTGCTTTTCCTCGTCGACGATGATCGACTGCACCTCGGCCGGCGCCATCGCGTTGATGACGAAGTTGGCCGGGTTGTCGTTCCACAGCACGATGTCCACGCGCTCGCCGTTGAGCTCGTTGGACACCGCCTGCACGCGCGAGCCGCGCATGCCGATGCAGGCGCCGATCGGATCGGTGCGGGTGTCGTGCGCCAGCACCGCGATCTTGGCGCGGTCGCCCGGGTCGCGCGCGCAGGCCTTGATCTCGACCAGGCCCTGGCCCACTTCCGGCACTTCCAGCTTGAACAGCTCGATCATGAATTCCGGCGCGGCGCGGCTGATGAACAGCTGCGGGCCACGCGGCTCCGAACGCACTTCGGCCAGGTAGCCGCGCACGCGGTCGCCGGCGCGCAGCACGTCACGCGGAATGCCCTTGTCCTTGGGAATGAAGGCCTCGGCGTTGCCGCCCAGGTCCACGTAGATGTTGCCGCGCTCGGCACGCTTGACCACGCCGGTGACCAGCTCGCCGACGCGATCCTTCCACGCATCCACCACCTGCTGGCGCTCGGCCTCGCGCACGCGCTGCACGATCACCTGCTTGGCGGCCTGCGCGGCGATGCGGCCGAAGTCCGGATTCTCGATCTGCTCTTCGATGTAGTCGCCGACGTCCACGCCCTCGGCCTCGTCGACCGCGTCCATCAGGCGGATCTGCCGGTCGGGCGACTCCATCACCACATCGTCGGCCACCACTTCCCAACGCCGGAACGTCTCGTAGGTGCCGTCCTTGTGGTCGATGGTGACGCGCGTCAGCACGTCCTGGTCGGGGTAGCGCTTCTTCGCCGCCGACGCCAAGGCGGCCTCGATCGCGTCGAAGATCACTTCGCGCGGCACGCCCTTCTCGTTGGCCACCGCGTCGACTACCAGCAACAGTTCCTTGCTCATTCTTTCGCTCCGCGCGCAGCCTCGTCGGCCGCCGGTTCGTTGGATGGTTTCTTATTGGATTTTGCGTTCTTGCCGGCCGGCTTGGGGCCCTTGCCCGGCTTGGTCGGCGCCAGGCCCAGCGCCGCCCAGTCAGGCAGGATCCGCGCCTTGTCGATGTTGTCGAAGTCCACCGCCAGTTCGGCGCCGTCGACCTCGAAGGTAATGCGGCCGGCAGCGGCGTCGGCCTGCGCGATGCGCCCCTGCAGGCGCCGACGGCCCTGCTGCGGCAGCTTCAGCACCACCTTGGCCGATTCGCCCAGGTGGCGGGAAAACTGTTCGGCGCTGAACAGCGGCCGGTCCACGCCCGGCGAGGACACTTCCAGCGTGTAGTTGCCGCTGATCGGGTCTTCCACGTCCAGCTGCGCCGAGACCTCGCGGCTGACCCGCTCGCAGTCGTCGATATTGACCACGCGCTCGGGCTGCTCGGCCAGCGGCACGTCGATGTACAGGCGCAGCGTGGCGCCGCCGGGAGCCGGCAGGTACTCGGCCCCCAGCAGTTCCAGGCCCAACGCGTCCACGGTCGGGCCCAGCAGAGTCGCGATTTCGTTTGCCTTGTCGCTCACAGCCTGCCTTGCATCTGAAATGGTTGAAGAGTCGATTGCGTGCATTTCCCGGACCCCGGAAACGACAAAGGGCCCTCTGGGCCCCTTGTCCGGTAAAACTCCGGTCACGCTGGATTCCGGTTGCGACGACGGGAACATGCGTCATCGCGAAGCCCAGATTTCCCTGCCGCAGGCAACCGGTGTACTGGTTGCCGCTGCAGACAAATATGGTAGCGGGGGCAGGATTTGAACCTGCGACCTTCGGGTTATGAGCCCGACGAGCTGCCAGACTGCTCCACCCCGCAGCAGAAGCGGAATTATGAAGAATCAGTGCGTCGATTGCAAGCCCTGATTTTCATCTCGACGCGGTAGCGAGGCTGCCGTGCGAAGGACGCCATGATAACCGCACACGATGGAAAACGAAACAGTAATCGCATCGCCAAATGCAAAAACGCCAACGCCGCCCTGCGGCGGCGTTGGCGGAAACAGCGGGAAAGCCGCCCTTTCGCGATCGGTTCGCGATCAGGCCAGGTGCGCGAAGGCGCGCTGGCACCACGCCATCAGCGGGCTCCAGGCCAGGCCGAAGGCCAGCAGGCCCAGCGCATTGACGCCCAGCACCACGCCCAGCACGCGGTCGTCGTTGGCCGGCAGCGGCGCGCCGACCGGCTCGTCGAAATACATCACCTTGATCACGCGCAGGTAATAGAAGGCGCCGATCACCGCGCACAGCACCGACAGCACCGCCAGACCGGTCCACCACAGGTTCTGGTCGGGCACCGCGACCACCGCGCCCAGCACCGCCAGCTTGGCCCAGAAGCCCAGGAACGGCGGCACGCCGGCCAGCGAGGCCATGATGCACAGCACCAGCAGCGCCATCCACGGGTTGCGCGCGTTCAGGCCCTTGAAGTCGTCGATGTTCTCGGCCTCGAAGCCCTTGCGCGACAACGCGATGATCGCGCCGAACGAGGCGGTGGACATCACCGCGTAGCAGATCGCGTAGAACAGCGCCGCCGCGTAGCCGCGCTCGCCGCCGCCGGCCACGCCCAGCAGCAGGAAGCCGATGTGCGAGACCGTGGAGTACGCCAGCATGCGCTTGAGGTTGCTCTGCGCCACCGCCATCAGGTTGCCGACCACCAGCGACAGCGCCGCCAGGCCGCCGATCACCCAGTGCCACTGCGGCGCCAGCGGACCCACGCCCACTTCCAGCAGGCGGTAGGCCATGCCGAACGCGGCCAGCTTGGAGGCCGAGCTGATGAACAGCGCGACCGGCGCCGGGGCGCCCTGGTAGACGTCCGGCAGCCACATGTGGAACGGCGCGGCGCCGAGCTTGAAGGCGACGCCGGCGATCATGAACACGGTGCCGGTGAGCAGCAGGGTGTGCTCGCGGCCGCTGCAGATCGCCTCGTGGATGCCGGCCAGGCTCAGCGTGCCGGTGGCGCCGTAGATCAGCGACATGCCGTACAGCAGCAGGCCGGACGCCAGCGAACCCAGCACGATGTACTTCATCGCCGCTTCGGTGGCCATGCCGTTGTCGCGACTGGAGGCGACCAGCGCGTAGGAGCACAGCGCCAGCAGTTCCAGGCCCAGGTACACCATCAGCAGGCTGCCGGCCGAGACCAGGATCATCATGCCGACGGTGGCGAACAGCACCAGCACCGGGATCTCGCCCTGGTACAGCTTGCGCTCGCGCAGGTAGCTCCAGCCGTAGATCAGGGTCAGCGCGCTGAGGCCGACGATCACCGTCTTCATCACGTCGGCGGCGGCATCGCGCACGAACATGCCGTGGAACACCTCGCCCTGCCCGCCCACGCCGGCCACCAGCATCGCGAACACCGCGACCAGGATCGCCACCGAGACGATGTGGGTCCAGACCTTGTTGCGCTCGCTGATGAACAGATCGAGCATCAGCAGGAAGAAGGCACCGGCCGTCAGCACCAGCTCGGGCAGCAGGGGCGGCAGGTCGACGGTGGTCAGAGGCAGCAGCGCAGGGGTGGTCATCATCAAATCTCTGGAATCAATACGCTCGACGGCCGCTTACAGCTTGCTGGTGGCGATCTGCGCCGCCAGCTTCGCGATCGAGGGCTCCATCAGGTCGGTCAACGGCTTCGGATACAGGCCCAGGGCCAGCACGCCGGCCGCGAACACGCCCAGCACCAGCGCCTCGCGACCGTTGATGTCCTTCAGCTCGGCCACGTGCGCATTGGCGACCTCGCCGAAGAACACGCGGCGGTACAGCCACAGGGTGTAGGCGGCGGTGATCACCAGGGTGGTCGCCGCGCCGAAGGCCAGCAACGGATGCGCCTGGAAGCTGGCCATGATGACCATGAACTCGCCGACGAAACCGCTGGTGCCCGGCAGGCCCGCGTTGGCCATGAAGAACAGCATCGCGAAGGTCGCGAACCACGGCATCACGTTGACCACGCCGCCGTAGTCGGCGATGCGGCGGGTATGCATGCGGTCGTACAGCACGCCCACGCAGGAGAACATGGCGCCGGACACGAAGCCGTGCGAGATCATCTGCACCATCGCGCCCTGCAGGCCCAGCCGCGCGGCGTCGACGCTGCCGAAGCCGACCAGGGCGAAGGCGACGAAGGTGCCGAGGGTGACGAAGCCCATGTGCGCGATCGAGGAATACGCGATCAGCTTCTTCATGTCGTCCTGGACCAGCGCGACCAGGCCGACGTAGATCACCGCGATCAGCGACAGCGCGATCACCAGCCACGCCCACTCGTTGCTGGCGTCGGGCAGGATCGGCAGGTTGAAGCGCAGGAAGCCGTAACCGCCGATCTTCAGCGCGATCGCCGCCAGGATCACCGAACCGGCGGTCGGCGCTTCCACGTGCGCGTCCGGCAGCCAGGTGTGCACCGGGAACATCGGCACCTTGACCGCGAAGGCGATCAGGAAGGCGAAGAACAGCCAGGTCTGCTCCTTGGAGGTGAGCGAGAGCTGGTACAGGTCGGCGAGCTGGAAGCTGCCGCCCTTCAGGTACAGGTAGATCAACCCGACCAGCATCAGCACCGAGCCGAGGAAGGTGTACAGGAAGAACTTGACCGCGGCGTAGATGCGGCGCGGGCCGCCCCAGATGCCGATGATCAGGAACATCGGGATCAGCATCGCCTCGAAGAACACGTAGAACAGCATCGCGTCGGTGGCGGCGAAAATGCCGACGGTGACGCCTTCCAGGATCAGGAACGCGGCCACGTACTGGTTGACGCGCTTGTCGATCGAGGTCCAGGCGCCGATCAGCGCCAGCACCGTGACCAACGTGGTCAGCACGATCAGCGCCACCGCGATGCCGTCGGCGCCGAGGTTGTAGCCGATGTTGTACGCCGGGATCCAGGCGTGGGTCTCGACGAACTGCAGCGCGTCGCTGGCGTAGTCGAAACCGGTGAGCAGCGGCACGCTGAGCGCGAAGGTCAGCAACGCCACCAGCAGCGACGCCCAGCGCGCCGCACGCGCATCACGCAGGGCGAGCACCAGGGCGCCGCCGACGATCGGCAGCCAGATCAGGATGGAGAGTAGAGGCCAGTTCGACACGTGTTCTTATTCCGTACAGGTCAACGCCAGAAATGCATCAGCACGCCCAGCAGGGCAATGAGACCGACGATCATCGCGAAGGCGTAGTGATAGAGGAAACCGGATTGCGTGCGACGCAGCAGGTTGGCCGCCAGGTCGATCACGCGCGCGGTGCCGTTGACCATGATGCCGTCCACGACATACGTATCCACCGCGCGCGACACCTTGCCCAGGCGCAGGCCGCCGCCGGCGAAACCGCCGATCCAGAGCTTGTCGAAGCCGTACTTGTTCTCGAGGATCCACACCGGCACCGAGAAGGTCTTGCGTGCCTTCGCCGCCAGTTCCGGCTTCCACAGGTACAGGATCCAGGCCAGGGCGAAACCGGCCAGGGTCAGGAAGAACGGCGGCTGGGTCAGGCCGTGCAGGGCGAACGCGACCGGGCCGTGGAATTCCTCGGCCAGCGCGCCGACGGTGTCGCGCGCCGGATTGTAGAAGTCGACGATGCCGGTGAAGAAGCTGACCGCCTGGCCCTTGATCGCCGCCGCGGCATGATGCCCCGCCCAGTCGGTGCCGAACAGCATCGGGCCGATGGTGAAGAAGCCGATCGCGATCGACGGGATCGCCAGCAGAATCAGCGGCACCGTCACCACCCACGGCGACTCGTGCGGCTCGTGCGCGCCATGGTGGCCGTGACCATGATCGTCGTGACTGTGATCGTCGTGGGCGTGGTCGTCGTGGGCATGCGCGCCGTGGGCGTCATGATGCGCGTCGTCGTGCGCGGGCGCATCGCGGAAGCGCTCCTGGCCGTGGAAGGTCAGGAACAGCAGCCGGAAGCTGTAGAAGCTGGTGATCAGCACGCCGCCGAGCACGGCCCAGTAGCCGTAGCTGGCGATGCTCCAGAACGGCGCGCCCTCGGCATGAAGCTGGGCCGCCTCGATGATGGTGTCCTTGGAGTAGAAGCCGGCGAAGAACGGGGTGCCGACCAGCGCCAGGGTGCCGATCACGCTGGTCCAGTAGGTGATCGGCATGTACTTGCGCAGGCCGCCCATCTTGCGCATGTCCTGCTCGTGGTGCATGCCGATGATCACCGAGCCGGCCGCCAGGAACAGCAGCGCCTTGAAGAAGGCGTGGGTCATCAGGTGGAACACCGCCGCCGAGTACGCCGACACGCCCAGCGCCACGGTCATGTAGCCCAGCTGCGACAGCGTCGAGTAGGCGACCACGCGCTTGATGTCGTTCTGCACGATGCCGATCAGGCCGGTGAAGAACGCGGTAGTGGCGCCGACGACCAGCACGAAGTCCAGCGCGGTCTGCGACAGCTCGAACAGCGGCGACATGCGCGCCACCATGAAGATGCCGGCGGTGACCATGGTCGCGGCGTGGATCAGCGCCGAGATCGGGGTCGGGCCTTCCATCGAGTCCGGCAGCCACACGTGCAGCGGCACCTGCGCCGACTTGCCCATGGCGCCGATGAACAGGCACACGCAGATGATGGTGGAGACGTTCCAGGCATGCCCCTGGAACAGCTGCACCTGGGCCAGGCCGCCGGCGGCCTCGCTGCCCAGCACCGCGGTGGCGTTGGCGAACACGGTGGCGTAGTCCAGCGTGCCGAACCACAGCAGCACGCCGGCGATGCCGAGGATGAAGCCGAAGTCGCCGACGCGGTTGACCAGGAACGCCTTCATGTTGGCGAACACCGCGGTCGGGCGCTTGAACCAGAAGCCGATCAGCAGGTACGACACCAGGCCCACCGCTTCCCAGCCGAAGAACAGCTGCAGGAAGTTGTTGCTCATCACCAGGCTCAGCATCGAGAAGGTGAACAGCGAGATGTAGCTGAAGAAGCGCTGGTAGCCCGGGTCGTCGGCCATGTAGCCGATGGTGTAGATGTGCACCAGCAGCGACACGAAGGTCACCACCACCATCATCATCGCGGTCAGGCGGTCGACCATGAAGCCGACGTGGGCCGAATAGTGGCCGACCTCGAAGAAGGTGTAGAGGTTCTGGTTGAACGGCGAGGCGCCCTGCCCGACCAGCTGGTACAGGGTCCAGCACGACAGCGCGCAGCTGATCGCGACGCCGAGGATGGTGGCGAACTGCGCACCCTTGCGGCCGACCTGACGGCCGAACAGGCCGGCGATGATGCTGCCGACCAGCGGGGCCAGCACCACCGCGATCAGCAGACTCTTGGAGAGCGTAATTTCCATCTGCGGGTCAGCCCTTCAGCGAATCGACTTCGGCCACGTTGATCGTGTGGCGGGTACGGAACAGCGTCACCAGGATCGCGAGGCCGATGGCGGCTTCGGCCGCGGCCACGGTCAGGATGAAGAACACGAACAACTGGCCGGCGGCGTCGCCGAGCTCGCGCGAGAAGGCGACGAAGTTGATGTTGACCGACAGCAGCATCAGCTCGATCGACATCAGCAGCACGATGACGTTCTTGCGGTTGAGGAAGATGCCGGCCAGGGCGATGCAGAACAGCACCGCGCCGAGCGCCAGCAGATGGCCTAGGGAGATCATGGCTGGCCCTCCTGCGATGCCGGCGGAGTGTGGAGCGTGGGCTTCTCGGCGTCCATCTTGACCATGCGCAGGCGATCGCCGGCCTTGACCCGCGACTGGTCGCCCGGGTTCTGGGTCTTGATGCCGGTGCGCTTGCGCAGGGTCAGCATCACCGCGGCCACCACCGCCACGGTCAGGATGATCGCGGCGAACTCGAACGGCAGCAGGAACTGGGTGAACAGGGTCTTGGCCAGCCAGGTGATGTTGGAGGTGTCGGCCGCCTGCGCGGCGGCGTTGTCGGCCGGGAACGGCGCGGCGCTGCGCGCCTTGACGCCGATCAGGGTGATCATCTGCACCAGCATCGCCACCGCCACCACCAGGCCGACCGGCAGGTAGCGCACCCAGCCCTCGCGCATGCGGGCGGTGTCGATGTCCAGCATCATCACCACGAACAGGAACAGCACCATCACCGCGCCGACATAGACCAGCACCAGGGTCACGCCGAGGAACTCAGCGCCCACCAGCAGCCACACGCAGGCGATGGAGAAGAAGGTCAGGATCAGGCACAGCACCGCGTACACGGGGTTGCGCACGCTGATCACCGCGCCGGCGGCGACCGCGGCGATGGTGGCGAAGATCCAGAAAGCGATATTTACCCAATCCATTTCGGAACCTCAGCGGAAGGG
Source organism: Xanthomonas sp. NCPPB 901 (assembly GCF_056725085.1). NCBI lineage: Bacteria > Pseudomonadati > Pseudomonadota > Gammaproteobacteria > Lysobacterales > Lysobacteraceae > Xanthomonas > Xanthomonas sp. NCPPB 901. Next base: position 3,285,304 of record NZ_CM161511.1, read on the forward strand.
AGCGTCGGCGGCGCGGCGCTCGGCGATCTCGGCCTCGAGCCGGTCTCCGATCGCCAGCAACTGCGGCTTGGTGACGATGTTCTCGCCGCGCTTCTCGAAGTGGTACTCCAGCACCTGGGTCTCCACGATCGAATCCACCGGGCAGCTTTCCTCGCAGAAGCCGCAGTAGATGCACTTGAACAGGTCGATGTCGTAGCGGGTGGTGCGGCGGGTGCCGTCCTCGCGCTTGGTCGAGTCGATGGTGATCGCCAGCGCCGGGCACACCGCCTCGCACAGCTTGCAGGCGATGCAGCGCTCTTCGCCGTTGGGATAGCGGCGCAGCGCGTGCAGGCCGCGGAAGCGCGGCGACTGCGGGAACTTCTCCATCGGGTACAGCACGGTGTACTTGGGACGGAACGTGTACTTCAAGGTCAGCCACAGGCCGCCGAGCAGCTCGAGCAGCAGCAGGCTCTTGAAGTAATGGGTGATTTTATTCATCGCTTACACGCCCTTCTGGATCACGCCGTAGAACACCATCAATGCCGTCACCGCGATCCACACGATCGTCAGCGGGATGAACACCTTCCAGCCCAGGCGCATGATCTGGTCGTAGCGGTAGCGCGGGAAGCTGGCGCGGAACCAGATGTACGCGCTGGCGAAGAACAGCACCTTCATCAGCAGCCAGGGCCAACCGCCGGTCCAGATCCAGTTGACCCACGGCGAGACGTCCGCGGTGACCCAGCCCTGGATCGGGCTCAGCCAGCCGCCCAGGAAGAAGAGCGAGACCAGGAAGCTGACCAGGATCATGTTGGCGTATTCGGCCAGGAAGAACAGCGCGAACGCACCGCCCGAATACTCGACCATGTGGCCGGCGACGATTTCCGACTCGCCTTCGACCACGTCGAACGGCGCGCGGTTGGTCTCGGCCACGCCGGACACCCAGTACACGATGAACAGCGGGAACAGCGGGATCAGGAACCAGTCGAAGAACCCGGAGTTGCCGGCCTGGGCCTGCACGATCGTGCTCAGGTTCAGGCTGCCGGCGGCGATCATCACGCCGACCAGGGCGAAGCCCATCGCGATCTCGTAGCTGACCACCTGCGCCGCCGAACGCATCGCACCGAGGAAGGCGTACTTGGAGTTGGACGCCCAGCCGGCCAGGATGATGCCGTACACGCCCAGCGAGGTCATCGCCAGCAGGTACAGCAGGCCGGCGTTGGCGTTGGACAGCACCAGCTTGGCGTCGAACGGCACCACCGCCCAGGCGGCGAAGGCCGGCGCCAGAGTGATCAGCGGCGCGATCACGAACATCGCCTTGTGCGAGCTGCTGGGCTGGATGATTTCCTTGAACAGCAGTTTGAAGACGTCGGCGAAGGCCTGGAAGATGCCCATGCCCACGTACATCGGCCCGTGGCGCACGTGCATCCAGCCGATCAGCTTGCGTTCCCAGACCACGTAGAACGCCACCGCGACGATCACCGGCACGGCGATCACCAGGATCTTCAGCACGATCCACAGGACCACGCCGAGGGCGCCCAGGCCGAGGAGCCACTGGTGCAGCGGGTCGACCACGTTCAACAGCATCTCGTTCATGCAGCCACCACCGTCACCCGACCGGCGCCCAGCGGCGCGGTCGCGCCGTGGCCCGTTTCGATCCAGGCCGCGCCCGGCGCGACCCGCTTGTCCGTCGTCAGCGGCAACGTGGCGCTACCCGCCGCGGTGCCGACCTTGACCATCTGCCCGTCGCTCAGGCCCAGGCGCGTGGCCTCGTCCGGATGCACCGCCACGCCCGGCGCGCGGTTCAGCGGATGCTGCTGCAGCGCCTGCGCACGGCGCACCACCGCATCGGTGCGGTAGATCGCCGGGCTGGCGGCCAGTTCCAGGCCCTGGTCCTGGCGTGCCGGCTGCGCCGAACTCGCCGCGGCGACCTCGCGCGGCTGCAGGCCATCGCGCAGCCCGGCCAGGTCGATGAACTCGAAGCCCTGCAGGCCCAGCTCGCCGCCGAGCGCACGCAGCACGCGCCAGCCCTCGCGGGCCTCGCCCGGCAGCTTGCCGCCGGCGCGGGTGCGCTGCTCGTTGCCGTTGAGGTTGGTCAGCGTCGCCTCGATTTCCGGCAGGGCGCCGATCGGCAGGATCACGTCGGCCACGTCGCGGGTGGAGGCGCAGGCGAAGTGGCTGAACGCCACCACCTTGGCGCCGGCCAGCGCGCTGCGCGCGGCCGCGGCGTCGGCAAAGTCCAGGCCCGGCTCCAGGCCGTACAGCACGTAGGCGCTGCGCGGCTCGGCCAGCATCGCCGCGACGTTGCGGCTGCGCGGCAGCACGCCGTAGCGCGCCAGGCCCAGCGCGTTGGCGCCCTGCGGGATGCGGCACAGCGCCGCGCCGGTGGCCGTCGCGAACTCGCGCGCAGCGGTACGCAGCGAAGCGGCCTGCGGATGGTTCTCGGCCAGCGCGCCGACGATCAGCACCGCACGGCCGGCACCCTGCACCGCCTCGCGCAGCGCAGCGTCGGCCAGCGCCTCGGCGAACTTCGACGGCGCCACGATCTGGCGGCCGGCCTGGTCGAAGGCCACGTCGAAGTCGACCGGATTGATCGAATACACCTTGGTCTGGCGCTGCATCCGCGCCTTGCGCAGGCGTGCATGCAGCAGCGGCAGTTCGTGGCGCAGGTTGCTGCCCAGGATCACCACCACGTCGGCCTGCTCGATCTCCGCCAGCGGCAGCGCGAACGGTTCGGCCAGCGCGGCATCGGAGAAATCGCGGTTGTACACGCGGTGGTCGAGGTTGCCGCTGTCCAGGCCCTCGGCCAGGCGCGCCAGCAGCGCGCCCTCCTCGTTGGAGGTGGACGGATGCGCGAGCACGCCCAGCGCGTCGCCACGGTTGGCCTTGAGGATCTCGCTCGCGGCGGAGAGCCCTTCCGCCCACGACACCTCGCGCCACTGCCCGTCGACCTTGCGCATCGGCCGCAGTGCGCGGTCCTCGGCATACAGGCCCTGGTGCGAGTAGCGGTCGCGGTCGGACAGCCAGCACTCGTTGACCGCTTCGTTGTCGCGCGGCACGGTGCGCAGCACTTCGCCGCGGCGCACGTGCAGGAACAGGTTGGAACCCATCGCGTCGTGGTAACCCAGCGACTCGCGCGCCACCAGCTCCCAGGGGCGCGCGCGGAACTGGAACACCTTGTTGGTCAGCGCGCCGACCGGGCACACGTCGACCACATTGCCGGACAGCTCGGTGGTCAGCGGCTTGCCGTCGTAGGTGCCGATCTGCAGGTTCTCGCCACGGTACATGCCGCCCAGCTCGTAGGTGCCGGCGATGTCCGCGGTGAAGCGCACGCAGCGCGTGCACTGGATGCAGCGGGTCATCTCGGTGGCGACCAGCGGCCCGATGTCCTCGTCGGGCACCACGCGCTTGCGCTCGTTGAAGCGGCTGACCGAACGGCCATAGCCCAGCGACACGTCCTGCAGCTCGCACTCGCCGCCCTGATCGCAGATCGGGCAGTCCAGCGGGTGGTTGATCAGCAGGAATTCCATGACGCTGCGCTGGTACTTCAGCGCCTTGTCGCTGCGGGTCTGCACCTTCATGCCGTCCATGACCGGCGTGGCGCAGGCCGGCGACGGCTTGGGCGACTTCTCGACGTCGACCAGGCACATGCGGCAGTTGGCCGCGATCGGCAGCTTCTCGTGGTAGCAGAAGCGCGGGATCGGGATGCCGGCCTTGTCGGCGGCCTGGATGATCATCGAGCCCTTCGGCACGACCAGCGACTGGCCGTCGATCTCGACGGTCACATGGCCGTCCGGCACCACTGCCGGGGTCGCGCCGGGATTGTTGGGTTGCGCGCTCATGCCGCGGCTGCCTCCAGCTTCTTGCCGTCAACCATCGAATGACCGTTGACGATGTAGTACTCGAATTCGTCCCAGAACTGGCGCAGGAAGCCCTGGATCGGCCAGGCCGCCGCTTCGCCGAAGGCGCAGATGGTATGGCCTTCGATCTGCCCGGCGACGGTGCGCAGCTGGTGCAGGTCTTCCATCGTGGCCTTGCCGGCGACGATGCGCTCCAGCACGCGGTGCATCCAGCCGGTGCCCTCGCGGCACGGGGTGCACTGGCCGCAGGACTCCTTGTGGAAGAACTGCGAGATGCGGCAGGCGAACTTCACGCAGCAGACGCTGTCGTCCAGCACCACGATCGCGCCCGAGCCCAGGCCGGTGCCCAGCGCGCGCAGGGTGTCGTAGTCCATCTGCAGGCCCTTGAGCTGCTCGGCCTTCAGCACCGGCATCGACACGCCGCCCGGGATCGCGCCCTTGAGGGTGCGGCCCGGCTTCAGCCCGCCGGCCATCTCCAGCAGTTCGTCGAAGGTGGTGCCCAGCGGCACCTCGAAGTTGCCGCCCTTCTGCACGCAGCCGGAGACCGAGAAGATCTTCGGGCCGCCGTTCTTGGTCTTGCTCAGCCCCAGGAACCATTCCGGGCCGTTGCGGATGATCGCCGGCACCGAGGCGTAGGTCTCGGTGTTGTTGATCGTCGACGGCTTGCCGTACAGGCCGAAGTTGGCCGGGAACGGCGGCTTGTAGCGCGGCTGGCCCTTCTTGCCTTCCAGCGACTCCATCAACGCGGTCTCTTCGCCGCAGATGTAGGCGCCGGCGCCCAGCGCGCCGTAGATGTCGATGTCGATGCCGCTGCCGAGGATGTCCTTGCCCAGCCAGCCATTGGCGTAGGCGTCGGCCAGGGCCTGCTCGAAATGCTCGAACGGCTCGTGGTGGAACTCGCCGCGCAGGTAGTTGTAGCCCACGGTGGAACCGGTGGCGTAGCAGGCGATGGCCATGCCCTCCACCACCGAATGCGGGTTGTAGCGCAGGATGTCGCGGTCCTTGCAGGTGCCCGGCTCGGATTCGTCCGAGTTGCACAGGATGTACTTCTGCGGCGCGCCCTTGGGCATGAACGACCACTTCAGGCCGGTCGGGAAGCCGGCGCCGCCACGGCCGCGCAGGTTCGACTGCTTGACCATCTCGATCACCTGCTCCGGCGGGATCTTCTCTTCGAGGATCTTGCGCAGCGCGGCGTAGCCACCGGTCTTCAGGTAGCTCTCGTAGGACCACGGGGTGTCGTAGTGCAGCGTGGTGTACACCACCTGGTGCGGCTGCGGCGCGGGGCCGACCGGACCGGTGGGGGCGTGGGGATGCTGTGCCATTGCCGTTACTCCAACCCGTCCAGCAATTCGTCGACCTTGTCCTTGGTCAGATGCTCATGGTAGTGGCCGTTGATGACCATCATCGGCGCGCCGGCGCAACCGGCCAGGCATTCTTCCTCGCGCTTGAGGTAGACCCGGCCATCGGCGGTGGACTGGCCCAGCTTGCAGCCGAGCTTCTTCTCGGCGTGCGCGACCAGGTCCTCGGCGCCGTTGAGCCAGCAGCTGATGTTGGTGCAGAACGCGACGTTGTTGCGGCCGACCTTCTCGGTCTCGAACATCGAGTAGAAGCTGGCGACCTCGTAGGCCCACACCGGCGGCAGCTCCAGGTACTTGGCCACGCCGGCGATCAGTTCGTCGGTCAGCCAGCCCTGGTTCTGTTCCTGCGCCGCATGCAGGCCCTGCAGCACCGCCGAGCGCTTGCGGTCGGGCGGGAACTTGCTCAGCCAGTGATCGATGTGCGCGCGCGTCTTGTCGCTCAGCACCACCATCGGATCGACGTCGCGCGCCGCTTCGAAATTACCTGTCGCCTTCATCGGTCGACCTCACCAAACACCAGATCATAGGTACCAATCATCGCCACCACGTCGGCCAGCATGTGGCCGCGCACGATCGCGTCCATCGACGACAGGTGGGCAAAGCCCGGCGCGCGCAGGTGCACGCGGAACGGCTTGTTGGCGCCGTCGGACATCAGGTAGCAGCCGAATTCGCCCTTCGGCGCCTCGACCGCGCAGTAGGTCTCGCCGGCCGGCACGCAGTAGCCTTCGCTGAACAGCTTGAAGTGGTGGATCAGCGCTTCCATGTCGTCCTTCATGTCGGCGCGCTTGGGCGGCGCCACCTTGAAGTTCTCGACCATGACCGGGCCCGGGTTGGCCTTCAGCCACTGCACGCACTGCTTGATGATGCGGTTGGACTCGCGCATCTCGGCCACGCGTACCAGGTAGCGGTCGTAGCAGTCGCCGTTGGTGCCGAGCGGGATGTCGAAATCCACGCTGTCGTACTTGGCGTAGGGCTGCTTCTTGCGCAGGTCCCAGGCGATGCCCGAGCCGCGCAGCATCACGCCGGTCATGCCCCAGGCGTAGGCCTGCTCCGGGGTGACCACGCCGATGCCGACGGTGCGCTGCTTCCAGATGCGGTTGTCGGTGAGCAGGGTCTCGTACTCGTCCACGCGCGCCGGGAAGGTGTTGGTGAACTCCTCGAGGAAGTCCAGCATCGAGCCTTCGCGCGCGGCGTTGAGGCGCTTCAGCGCATTGCCCTTGTGCCAGCGCGACTCCTGGTACTTGGGCATGCGGTCCGGCAGGTCGCGGTAGACGCCGCCCGGGCGGTAGTAGGTCGCGTGCATGCGCGCGCCCGACACCGCCTCGTACACGTCCATCAACTCTTCGCGCTCGCGGAACGCGTACAGCATCACCGCCATCGCGCCCAGGTCCAGGCCGTTGGAGCCGACCCACATCAGGTGGTTCAGGATGCGGGTGATCTCGTCGAACATGGTACGGATGTACTGCGCACGCTCCGGCGCCTCGATCCCCATCAGGGTCTCGATCGCACGCACGTAGGCGTGCTCGTTGCACATCATCGACACGTAATCCAGGCGATCCATGTAGCCGATCGACTGGTTGAACGGCTTGGACTCGGCCAGCTTCTCGGTGCCACGGTGCAGCAGGCCGATGTGCGGATCGGCGCGGACCACGGTCTCGCCGTCCATCTCCAGGATCAGGCGCAGCACGCCGTGCGCGGCCGGATGCTGCGGGCCGAAGTTCATCGTGTAGTTGCGGATCTCCTGCTTGGCTTCGGCAGGATTGCTGGCGAACCCTTCGTGCGCCTGGTGGTACTCGCTCACTTGGCGGACTCCTTCTGTGCTTCGCCCGCCGCGGTCTGGTAGCGCGCATCGTCGCGGATCACGCGCGGCACGCCCACGCGCGGCTCCACCGAGGTCACCGGCTCGTAGATCACGCGCTGCTTCTCTTCGTCGTAGCGCACTTCGACGTTGCCGATCAGCGGGAAATCCTTGCGGAACGGATGGCCGACGAAGCCGTAGTCGGTGAGGATGCGGCGCAGGTCCGGGTGGCCGGAGAACACCACGCCGAACAGGTCGAACGCCTCGCGCTCGAACCAGTTCGCGCCCGGCCAGATGTCGGTGACCGAGGCCACCACCGGCAGGTCTTCGTTCGGCGCGTAGCACCGCACGCGCAGGCGCTGGTTGTGGCGGTAGGAAATCAGCTGCGCCAGCACCGCGTAGCGCTGCTGCGGCACCGGCAACGGCTGCGCGCCGCCGGCGGCCTCGCCGCTGGGGAACTCGCCCCAGGCGAAACGGCCCACGGCCTTGCCTTCGACGCCGCGGCTGAAACCGTGCGAGGACACGTCCGAGGTATCCCACTCGTCGCTGCCATAGCCCAGGTAGTCCACGCCGCACAGGTCGGACAGCTGTTCGAAACCGAACTCGTCGCGCAGCGCCAGGCAGGTGGCGTGCCAGGCGTCGGCCGGCACTTCCAGGGTGACTTCGCCGCGCGGAAGGGCCACGAACACCTGGCTGCCGGGGAAACGGGCGCCGAGTCGGTCGCTAAAGGAAGATGCTTGCTCTGCCATGGGGGCTTGGCGTGCTCTCGAGGAAAGAGGAATCAGCGCGCGATGGTCTGGGTTCGCCAGATCTTCTTCTGCAACTGCAGGATGCCGTAGACCAGGGCCTCGGCGGTCGGCGGGCAGCCCGGGACGTAGACGTCCACCGGCACGATGCGGTCGCAGCCGCGCACCACCGAATACGAGTAGTGGTAGTAGCCGCCGCCGTTGGCGCAGCTACCCATCGAGATGACCCACTTCGGGTCCGGCATCTGGTCGTAGACCTTGCGCAGCGCCGGGGCCATCTTGTTGACCAGGGTGCCGGCGACGATCATCACGTCGGACTGGCGCGGCGACGGTCGGAACACCACGCCGTAGCGGTCCAGGTCCAGGCGCGCGGCGCCGGCGTGCATCATCTCGACCGCGCAACAGGCCAGGCCGAAGGTCATCGGCCACATCGAGCCGGTGCGCGCCCAGTTCAGCAGCGCATCGACGCTGGTGGTGACGTAACCCTTCTCCAGCAGCGGGTTCTCGCCTTCGGGACGCAGGATGTCGTCCACCCGCCCTTCCGGGATCGGGTTGGTCATCAGGCGATCCAGGGTCTGAATCACTCCCATTCCAGCGCTCCCTTCTTCCACACGTAGACAAAACCGAGGAACAACATGCCGACGAACAGGCCCATGGTGACCAGGGAGCGAGCGCCCAGGTCCATGAACACCTGCGTCCACGGCACGATGAAGATGATTTCCAGATCGAAGACGATGAACTGGATGGCGATCAGGTAGTAGCGCACGTCGAACTTCATGCGCGCGTCCTCGAAGGCCTCGAAGCCGCACTCGTAGGGCGACAGCTTCTTCAGGTCGGGACGCCGGGGACCGAGGAACCGCCCCACCAGCATCAGCGCGACGCCGATACCGGTGGCCACGATCAGAAACAGCAGGGTCGGCAAATATTCGGCCAGCACTCGCGATTCTCTCTTGCCTGTGCCCGCACGCGTGCCGCGCAGGCATGGGATAGACGATTCTCCGAGCGAGGGCGTGATGCCTTCGCGCAGAAACCGTAGCCAAACAATGGTGCCCAAGAGGGGACTCGAACCCCTACGACCTAAGTCGCTACCACCTCAAGGTAGTGCGTCTACCAATTCCGCCACCTGGGCTTGCGTAAAACCGCACGGCAATCCCGCCGCGCAGCATATTGTAACCGCCTTCAGTCTTTCTGCGACGGGGCAGGCGACTTTTCTTGCGCTTTTTCCGGCGCCTGCTGGGCGGCCGGGGCGGCGGCGGGGGCAGCCGGGGCCGCAGCGGCAGCCGACGGCGCCTGCGGCACCTGCAGTTCGCCGGCCGGCGCGGCCGGCGCCGGGGTGGCGGACTGCGACATCACGCCCAGATTGGCGTCGGCCGGACGCGCGCTATGGCCGGCGTACCAGGCCATGAACAGGCTGATGGCGAAGAACACCACCGCCAGCCACTTGGTCGACTTGGACAGGAAGTTGGACGCGCCGCGCGATCCGAACACGGTACCGGACGCGCCGGCGCCGAACCCGGAACCCGCCGCCGCACCGGCGCCGCGCTGCATCAGGATCAGCGCGATCATCGCGATCGCCACCAGCACGTAGACCACATTGAGGATGACCATCAGCATTTCGAAATCCGTCCGGACAGTACGACTTGGGGGACGAGCGGCCGCCACCGGCAGCCGTTCGCTCAACAGGCGGCCGCCGCTCGCACGATGGCCAGGAACTCCGCGGCGACCAGCGAGGCGCCGCCCACCAGCCCGCCGTCTACATCCGGCTGCGCGAACAGCTCGGCGGCGTTGTCGGGCTTGACGCTACCGCCATACAGGATCGGCAACGAATCCGCGATTCTAGCATCGCGCGCCGCCACTTCGCCACGGATGAACGCGTGCACCGCCTGCGCCTGCGCCGGGCTGGCGGTGCGGCCGGTGCCGATCGCCCAGACCGGCTCGTAGGCCACCACCGCGCGGGCGAAGCCCTCGGCGCCGACCCGCTCCAGCACCGGCGCCAGCTGCGCGGCGATGACCGCCTCGGTCCGCCCGGCCTCGCGCTGCTCCAGGGTCTCGCCCACGCACAGGATCGGGATCAGCCCGGCATGCACGGCCGCGGCGAACTTCTGCGCCACCAGCTCGTTGCTCTCCTGGTGGTACTGGCGCCGCTCCGAGTGCCCGACCAGGCCGTAGTCCGCGCCCACGTCGACCAGCATCGCCGCCGACACCTCGCCGGTATAGGCGCCCTTCTCGTTGCTGCTGACGTCCTGCGCGCCGAAGCGCAGCAGCCGGTCCTCGAAATTTTCGATCAGGTCGCCCAGGTACGGCAGCGGCGGCAGGATCACCACCTCCACCTCGTGCTCGGCCTCATGCAGCCCGGCGACGATCTCCCGCACCAGGTCGGCGGCGAAGTGGCGGGTGCCATGCAATTTCCAGTTTCCGGCTACGATCTTGCGTCGCATCGGCGCATCTCCGGCGAAAAAGTGCCGAGAGGATAGCCGATGCGCCGCCAAGGGCAGGCATCGTCCCGGCCGTCCCGCCCTCCCCCATCGCCCGCTGCAGGTCCGGAGACCCCCATGCCCCAGCTTCCCGGCTACGCCCTGATCACCGGCGCCTCCAGCGGCATCGGCCGCGAGATCGCCCGCGAATACGCCCGCCGCGGCGTGCCGCTGATCCTCAGCGCGCGCCGCGAGGCGCTGCTGCAGGCCCTGGCCGAGGAACTGCGGCCGCAGGTGCCGGTGGAAGTGCTGGTCGCCGACCTGGCCGACCCGGCGGCGCCGGCCGCACTGGTGGCGGAGCTGGAACGGCGCGGGCTGGCGGTGCGGATCCTGGTCAACAATGCCGGCTACGGCGTGCCCGGCCGCTACATCGCCCAGGACTGGGCGGTGCACGCGGCGTTCCTGCAGGTGATGGTCGGCGCGGTCTGCGAACTGACCTGGCGGCTGCTGCCGGCGCTGCGCGCCAGCGGCCACGGCCGCATTCTCAACGTCGCCTCGTTCGCCGCGCTGGTGCCGGGCGCCGATGGCCACACCCTGTACGCGGCGGCGAAGAGCTTCATGCTCCGCTTCAGCGAATCGCTGGCCCTGGAGAACGCCGACCGCGGGGTCGGCGTGTGTGCGCTATGCCCCGGCTTCACCTGGTCCGAGTTCCACGACGTCACCGGCACCCGCGAACAGATGAACGCCCTGCCGCGCTGGCTCTGGCTGCAGACCGCGGCGGTGGCCCGCGCCGGCATCGACGGCGCCGAACGCGGCAAGGTGCGGGTGGTCCCGGGCGCGGTCTACCGCACCCTGCTCGGCCTGACGGCACTGCTGCCCAATGCCTTGCTGTTGCGGATGATGGGCCGCGGCTCACATCGCTTCAGAAGCGTGGAATGAAGCCGGGAATGGGGAAACGGGAAAGGGGAAAGGGAACACGAGCCGACGAAGGCCTGTGACAAGACTGGACACGGACGCCCGCTTTTACCGATTCCCCACTCCCGATTCCCGATTCCCAGCTACTTCAGCTTGATCTCCCGCAACCGCTCCTCCAGATAGCCCTGCGCGGTGATCGGCTCGGGATAGCGGCTGGGGTTGTCGGCGCTGACGCAGGACGGCAGCACGTCGATCACGAAGTCCGGGTTCGGGTGCAGGAAGAACGGCACCGAGTAGCGCGGCTGGCGCGCCTGCTCGCCCGGCGGGTTGACCACGCGGTGGGTGGTCGAGGGATACACGTGGTTGGTCAGGCGCTGCAGCATGTCGCCGATGTTGACCACGATGGTGTCGGCGTCGGAGGTGAACGGCACCCACTCGCCCTGCTTGGACTTCACTTCCAGGCCGGCGGCGCTGGCGCCGACCAGCAGGGTGATCAGGTTGATGTCCTCGTGGGCGCCGGCGCGCACGTTGGGGATGTCGTCGGCGGTGATCGGCGGGTAATGGATCGGGCGCAGGATCGAATTGCCCGAATCGGTCTTGTCGACGAAATAGTGCTCGGGCAGGCCGATGTGCAGCGCCAGCGCCGACAGCACGCGCGCGCCGAGCTGGTCCAGCGCCTGGTACAGGCCGTAACCGTGGGTGCGGAACCCGGGCACCTCGCTCGGCCACAGGTTCGGCGGCATCACCGCGCGGTACGGGGAGTCGTCGGCGATCTCGCGGCCGATATGCCAGAACTCCTTCAGGTCGAAATGCTTGGAGTCCTTGGCGGTCTCCACGCCGAAGGCGGTGTAGCCGCGCGCGCCGCCGCCGCCCGGCAGGTGGTACTGGCGCTTGGTCTCCTCGGGCAGGGCGAAGAAGGCCTTGAACACGTCGTAGGCCGCGTCGATCTGCGCCTGGGCGATGCCGTGGTTGCGGATGCCGGCAAAGCCCCACTCGCGGTAGGCCGCGCCCAGCTCGGCGACGAACGCGTCGCGGTCGGTGTCGAAACGGGTGATGTCGAGGGTGGGAATGCGCGCAGTCATGGCAGGAACCGTCATCTCGTGAAAAGGGAACAAACGCCGCGCTCAGCGCAGCAGGCGATACAGCAGGTAGAACGTGACCGCCTTGGCGACGACCACGAAGAGGGCGATGGCGACCGACTCACGCCGCGTCACGGACCGCCTCGGCCAGCGCGTCCAGGGTCTGCTGCATCAGCGTCGCATCGTCGGCCTCGACCGTGACCCGCACCACCGGTTCGGTGCCGGAGGCGCGCAGGAAGGCGCGCCCGCGCCCCTGCACCGCCGCCTGCGCCGCCGCCAGCGCGGCCTTCACGCTATCGGCCTCGAGCGGGCGCACGCCCGGCTGCAGGCGCACGTTGACGGTCTGCTGCGGCACCTTCTGCAGCCCGGCCAGCGCCTCGCGCAGGGTCTGCCGCGAACGCTTGAGCACTTCCAGCACCTGCAGCGCGCTGACGATGGCGTCGCCGGTGGTGGCGCGATCCAGGCACAGCATGTGCCCGGAGGCCTCGCCGCCGAGCACCCCGCCCTGTTCGACCAGCGCCTGGTGCACGTAGCGGTCGCCGACCTTGGCGCGCAGGAACGGCACCTGCAACGCGGCCAGCGCCCGTTCCAGGCCGTAGTTGGTCATCAGCGTGCCGACCACCGGCCCGTGCAGGCGGCCGCTGGCCTGCCAGCCGCAGGCCAGCACGTACAGCAGGCCGTCGCCGTCGACCGGATTGCCCTGGTCGTCGGCCATCAGCACGCGGTCGCCGTCGCCGTCGAAGGCGATGCCCAGGTGCGCGCCATGCTCGCGCACGTTGGCGGCGAGGTTGTCGATGTGCATCGAGCCGACGCCGGCGTTGATGTTGAGTCCGTCCGGCGCGGCGCCGATCGCGATCACCTCCGCGCCCAGTTCGCGGAACAGCAGCGGCGCGATGTGGTAGGTCGCGCCGTGCGCGCAGTCCAGCACCAGCTTCAGTCCGCGCAGGTCGAAGCCGCGCGGCACGCTGGCCTTGCAGAATTCGATGTAGCGGCCGATCGCCTCGCGCGCGCGCATCGCCTTGCCCAGCCGCTCGGACTCGACCGTGGCGAACGGCGCGTCCAGGGCCGCCTCGATCGCCTGCTCGGTGGCGTCGTCGAGCTTCTCGCCGTGGGCGGAAAAGAACTTGATGCCGTTGTCGTAATGCGGATTGTGCGAGGCGCTGATGACGATGCCGGCGTCGGCGCCGAGGGTGCGGGTGAGGAACGCCACCGCCGGGGTCGGCATCGGCCCGAGCAACTGCACGTGGGCGCCCGCCGCGACCAGCCCGGCCTCCAGCGCCGACTCGAACATGTAGCCGGAGATGCGCGTGTCCTTGCCGATCACCACGGTCGGCCGCGCGGTGCCGCCGGCGACCAGCACGCGGCCCAGCGCATTGCCCAGGCGCATCACGAAATCGGCGGAAATCACGCCCTGCCCGACCCGGCCGCGAATGCCGTCGGTGCCGAAGTATTTGCGCGGGCTCATGCGGCGGGGTATCGGGAATGGAACATGGGGAATCGGGAACAGCCGGAGACTTCCAGGAATCGCGACAAACCCGCGCTTGCCGCGCGATGCAACGCACGCGCGGCACCACGATTCCCCACTCCCGCTTCCCGATTCCCGGCCCTCATGCCGCCTCGCTCTTCGCCGGCGCCGGCTGCCGCATCATCATCGCCAGCAGGTCGGCCAGGCGGTCGCGCAATTCGCGGCGGTCGCAGATCTGGTCGATGGCGCCGTGCTCGAGCAGGAACTCCGAACGCTGGAAGCCTTCCGGCAGGGTCTCGCGCACGGTCTGCTCGATCACGCGCGGGCCGGCGAAGCCGATCAGCGCGTGCGGCTCGGCGATGTTGACGTCGCCGAGCATGGCGAAGCTGGCCGACACGCCGCCGGTGGTGGGATGGGTCAGCACCGACACGTACGGCAGGCCGGCCGCGCGCAGGCGCCCGAGCGCGGCCGAGGTCTTGGCCATTTGCATCAACGAGAACAGGCCTTCCTGCATGCGTGCGCCGCCGCTGGCGGAGAAGCACACAAACGGGGCGCCGATCTTCAGCGCGGTCTCGGCGGCCAGGGCGAAACGCTCGCCGACCACCGAGCCCATCGAGCCGCCCATGAAGGCGAAATCGAACGAGGCCGCGACCAGCGGCTGGCCCTTGAGCAGGCCCTGCATCGCCACCAGCGCGTCGTATTCGCCGGTGCTCTTCTGCGAGGCCTTGATGCGCTCGCCGTACTTTTTCTGGTCCTTGAACTTCAGCACGTCGGTCGGGCCCAGGCGCGCGCCGATCTCGGTGGGCGCGGTGTCGGCGTCGAACAGCGCGGCCAGGCGCGCGCGCGCGCGGATCGCCATGTGGTGGCCGCACTTCGGGCACACCTCCAGGTTCTCCTCCAGCTCCGGCCGGTACAGCACGGCGCTGCAATTGGGACACTTCTCCCACAACCCTTCGGGAACGCTGCGCTTCTTGCTGGGCGTGCTGTCGGTGCGAATGCCCGAAGGCATCAATTTGCTGAGCCAACTCATGCGATGTGACGATCCATTGGGCGGCCGCGAGAGCCGCAGAGGGGCGACAGTCTAACTCGGTCCCCCGGTGGCCTGCAGACGGTGGCGCATGGAGCGGCCAGGCCGGCCGGCACCGACGCGGCCGCCGCCAGGGCGCCTGCGGCCCTCGCCGACCGCGGGACGTGCGGCATCGCCGCCGCCCATCCCGGCACCCTATAAACGCTCCGGGACCAGCGGCCGCGCGCGCCATCGACTGGCGGCGCTGCGCCGCATGCGCTTGCGCGCCGCGGATGCGGCATCGCCGCAAACACGAACGCCCGCGCGCGGCGGGCGTTCGCGTACGGACCCGGCGTGGCTCAGCCCGCGTCCAGCGCCTGCCGCAGCGGCGCCAGGAACGCCAGGGCCGCCTCGCGCGCGGCCTGCGGACTGCTGGCCTCGGCGAGCGCCGCGACCAGCGCGCTGCCCACCACCACGCCGTCGGCATCGGTGGCCATGGCCTTGGCGCTGGCGGCGTCCTTGATGCCGAAGCCCGCCACCACCGGCACCGGGCAGCGCGCGCGCAGCTGGCGCAGGCGGTCGCCGGCGGCGCGGGTATCCAGCCGGTCGGCACCGGTCACGCCGGCGAAGCTGACGTAGTACAGATAGCCGCGTGCCGCATCGCACAACAGCGCGATGCGCGCATCGCTGGTGGTCGGCGAGGCCAGCACGATCAGGTCCAGGCCGGCGTCGGCGAAGATCGCCAGGGTCTCGGCCGACTCCTCGGGCGGCAGGTCGACCAGCAGCACGCCGTCCACGCCGGCCGCCACCGCCTCCTCGGCGAAACGTGCGGTGCCGTGGATCTCCACCGGGTTGAGGTAGCCCATCAGCACCACCGGGGTGGCCGCGTCGTCGCGACGGAACGCGCTGACGGTCTCCAGCACGTAGCGCAGGCCGGCGCCGCGCGCCAGCGCGCGTTCGGAACTGCGCTGGATGGTCGGGCCGTCGGCCATCGGATCGGAGAACGGCACGCCCAGTTCGATCACGTCGGCACCGGCCTCGACCAGCGCATGCATCGCCGGCACGGTCGCCTCCAGCGATGGATCGCCGGCGGTGAGGAAGGGAATCAGGGCCTTGCGGCGTCGGGCATCGAGTCGGGCGAAGGTGTCGGCGAGACGGCTCATGTTGGACCTTTGCGCCCCTCTCCGAGCGGGAGAGGGGTTGGGTGAGGAAAAGAGGCGAAGCGGTGCGGAATTTGGCTTACGGGGCTGCGCCCGTCCCCTCATCCGGCGCTTCGCGCCACCTTCTCCCGAAGGAGAAGGGAACAGCGTTACAGCGCCAGCCCTTCGCGCGCGGCGATGGTGTGCACGTCCTTGTCGCCACGGCCGGACAGGTTGCACAGCACCAGCGCGTCCTTGGGCAGTTCGCGCGCCAGCTTGATCGACTGCGCCACGGCGTGGCTGGACTCCAGCGCGGCGAGGATGCCCTCGGTGTGCGCCAGCAGGTGGAACGCGGCCAGCGCCTCGTCGTCGGTGATGCCCTGGTAGGTGGCGCGACCGCTGTCGGCCAGGAACGCGTGTTCCGGGCCCACGCCCGGGTAGTCCAGGCCGGCGGACACCGAATGGGTCTCGGTGATCTGCCCGTCGTCGTCGCAGATCACGTAGGTGCGGTTGCCATGCAGCACGCCGGGGCGGCCGGCGGCGATCGAGGCGGCGTGGCGGCCGCTGCCGATGCCGTCGCCGGCGGCCTCGGCGCCGTAGATCTTCACCGAGGCGTCGTTGAGGAAGGCATGGAACAGGCCGATGGCATTGCTGCCGCCGCCGACGCAGGCGCTGATCGCATCCGGCAGGCGGCCGTAGTCGGCCAGCATCTGCGCGCGCGCCTCGCGGCCGACGATGGCGTTGAAGTCGCGCACCATGCGCGGATACGGGTCGGGGCCGGCGACGGTGCCGATGATGTAGAAGGTGTCCTGCACGTTGGTGACCCAGTCGCGCATCGCCTCGTTGAGCGCGTCCTTGAGCGTGGCCGAGCCGGAATGCACCGGCACCACCGTGGCGCCGAGCAACTTCATCCGGTAGACGTTGATCTTCTGCCGCTCGATGTCGGTGGCGCCCATGTACACCACGCATTCCAGGCCCAGGCGCGCGGCCACGGTGGCGCTGGCCACGCCGTGCTGGCCGGCGCCGGTCTCGGCGATGATGCGGGTCTTGCCCATGCGGCTGGCCAGCAGCGCCTGGCCGATGGTGTTGTTGATCTTGTGCGCGCCGGTGTGGTTCAGGTCCTCGCGCTTGAGCAGGATCTGCGCGCCGCCGACTTCGCGGCTGAGCCGCTCGGCGTGGTAGATCGGGCTGGGCCGGCCGACGTAGTGGGTCAGATCCTTGTCGTAGGCGGCGATGAAGGCCGGATCCTGGCGCGCGGCGTCGTAGGCGGCGGCCAGTTCCTGCAGCGGGCCGATCAGGGTCTCGGCGACGAAACGGCCGCCGTAGCGGCCGAAGTGGCCGGCGGCGTCGGGATAGGCGTGGAAGTCGCTGACGGGGACAGAGGACATGGCGCAACCGGAGGGCAACAGGACAGGCTTGCACTTTAGCGCACACGTCGACGCACAAAAACCGATAAAGTCTGACACGAACCGTCAGGAAAACTCACATGTCCACGCTACGCCGCCTGCCCTCGCTCAACGCCCTGCGCGCATTCGAGGCCACCGCGCGGCTGCGCAGCGTCGGCGCCGCGGCCGCGGAGCTGCACGTCACCCACGGCGCGGTCAGCCGCCAGGTGCGGCTGCTGGAGCAGGAACTGGGGCTGCCGCTGCTGCAGCGCGACGGCCGCGGCATCCGCCCGACCGCCGCCGGCACGCGCCTGTGCGAGGCCGCCGGCTCGGCGTTCGCGCAGGTGCACGAGGCGGTGGCGGAGCTGCGCCGCCCCGCGCGCCCGGCCGCGCTGGTGCTGGGCTGCCCCGGCAGCATCCTCGCCCGCTGGATGATCCCGCGGCTGCAGGCGTTGCAGCGCGACCTGCCGGCGCTGACCCTGCACCTGTCCGCGCACGAAGGCGACTTCGCCGCCGACCTGGACGGCCTGGATGCGGCGCTGCTGCTGGGCCAGGCGCCGTGGCCGGCGGACTGGCAGGTGCGCGTGCTGGCGCCGGAGCGGATCGGCCCGGTGCTCAGCCCCGCCCTGCCGCAGGCCGCGGCCCTGGCCACGGCCGCGCCGGCGGCGCTGCAGGGGCTGCCGCTGCTGCATACGGCATCGCGCCCGCAGGCCTGGCCGGCCTGGGCCGAGGCGCAGGGACTGGCGCCGGCGCACTTGCGCTACGGCACCGGCTTCGAACATCTGTACTACCTGCTGGAGGCGGCGCTGGCCGGGATCGGCGTGGCGATCGCGCCGCAGCCGCTGGTCGCCGACGACCTGGCCAATGGCCGCCTGCTGGCGCCCTGGGGGTTCGTCGATACCGGCGGGCAGTGGGCACTGTGCACGCGCCGCGAGGTTCAGGATGGCCGGGTCGAGGCGCTGGCCCAGTGGCTGACGCAGGAACTGCAACGCTGACGCGCGCGACGCGGACGATGGCGCCGCGCGTGGCCTAGCAGTTGGTGTTCAACTCGTGGCAGTCGGCGCGGCGCACTTCCTCGACGAACTTGCGCATCTTGTGGCCGTCCTTGATCCCGGGCTGGCTCTCGATGCCGCTGGACACGTCCACGCCCCACGGCAGGGTGGCGATGATCGCGTCGAACACGTTGTCGCCATTGATGCCGCCGGCGAGCAGGAACGGCCGGTGCAGGCCGGTCGGCAGCCGCGACCAGTCGAAGGTCTTGCCCGAGCCGCCGCTTTCGCCGGGGGCGTGGCTGTCGAACAGGAAGCCGGCGGCGTTGGGGTACTGCAGTTGCAGGGTGCGCGCGTTGATCTCGCCGCCGCCCATCGGCACCGCCTTCAGGTACGGCAGGTTGAAGCTGCGGCAGAAGCCGTCGTCCTCGTCGCCGTGGAACTGCAACAGGGTCGGACGCACCGTGCGCAGCACCTCGCGCACTTCGTCCTTGGGGTTGTCGCGGAACAGCGCCACCACGTCGACCATGGGCGCGGCGGCCTGGCGCATCGCCCGCGCTTCGGCCGGCGCCACCCGCCGCGGACTGCCATGGGCGAACACGAACCCGATCGAATCCACGCCCAACTCGCCTGCCAGGCGGATATCGCCGGCGCGGGTCATGCCGCAGAACTTGATGCGGGTGCGATACAACGTGCGATTCATAGCGTGACCTCGTCCGGAAGCGTCCAGTGGGCGGGATAGAGGGGACCGACGAACACCAGGCCCTGCGGCGGCGCCGTCGGACCGGCGACGCGGCGATCGCGTCCCGCGAGCAATTCGCCAATCCAGGACACCGGCTTTTCGCCCGTTCCCACCATGACAAGGGAACCAACGATATTGCGCACCATGTGATGAAGGAATGCATTGGCCTGGACCTGGATCTCGACCAGCTCGCCGCTGCGGCTCACCACGATCGACTGCAGCTCGCGCCGCGCGTGCAGCGCCTGGCACTGCACGCTGCGGAAGGCGCTGAAGTCCTGCTCGCCCAGCAGCGCCTGCGCCGCCGCGTGCATGGCCTCGGCCTGCAGCGGCCGCCGCTCCCAGCTCAGGGTCTGCCGGTACAGCGCCGGGCGCACCTGGCGGTTGAGCAGGCGGTAGCGGTAGCGGCGTGCGCGGGCGGAGAAGCGCGCGTGGAAGTCGTCGGCCACCGGTACGCACCAGCGCACGCACACCGAGGGCGGCAGCCGCGCGGTGGCGCCCAGCATCCAGCCGCGCGCCGGGCGCGGCGCATCGCAATCGAAATGCACCACCTGGCATTCGCCGTGCACGCCGGCATCGGTGCGGCCGGCACAAATCACGCTCACCGGCGCGTCGGCTACCGACGACAGCGCCGCCTGCAGCGTCGCCTGCACGCTGGGGCCGCCGCTTTCGCCGAGCTGCTGCCAGCCCTGGAACTCGCTGCCGTCGTACTCCACCCCTAGCGCGTAGCGCATGGCGACCTCCACTGCAGTGCGACCTCGGCGTCGGCGCGCCGTGCGGCGGCCGCATGCCTGGACCAGCGCAGGGCGCCTGCGATGCCGCGGTGGCAGTGCACCTGCAATGCCGGCAACGCGGGCACGGCGCCGCGCCCGCGCCGCCGACGCGCAGGCTGTCGCAAGGCCGTCCCGAGCCAGGCCGGACGGCCGCGGCAAGCGCGCCGCGCGCCGCCTGCCGCCATCAGTCCAGCCGTCCCAGCAACTGCAGCGCCTCGGCACGCGCGGCCGGGTCGCCGCTGGCCGCAACCTCGGTCAGCAAGGTGCGTGCGGTCTCGTTGTCGCCCAGGTCCATGTACGCCACCGCCAGTTCCAGCCGCTCGCGGCCGACCGGCGGATACGGCGACGGCGCTTCGGTCGGTGCCGGTGCCGGCACGGGTGCCACCGGCTGGTGCCAGGTCGGCTCCTGCCGGCCGGCGCCGGCATCGCTGTCACCATGCAGGTCGCTGCTCGGCACCGCGGACAGCGGCGCCGGTTGCCGCCAGGACGCCTCGGCCGCGGACTCGGCGGCCGGGGCGGCATGCGGATGGGTGTCGGCCGCGTCGACGGAATGGATGTCGTCGTTGCCCGCGGACAGCGGCGCATCGGCCGGCGCATGGCGCAGCGTCTGCTGCGCCAGCGCGCGCTCGAAGGCGTCGTCGTCGAGCGCCGCGTGGTGATCCACGTGGTGCTCGGCGTGATCGTCGGCAGGATGGTCGACGTGGTCGGTGAATTCCGGCTCCTCCCGTGCATGCTCGTCGCGGCTGACCAGGTCGTCCTCGACCAGCGGCTCGGCGGGCTCCAGCGGCGGCAGTTCCGGCGCATCGACATTGCGGTGCGCGACCACCGGTACCGCGGCGCTCGCCGCCAGCGCCGCGTCGTCGTCGCGCGGCAACGGCGGCAGCGGCGATGGCTTGCGCCGGCGCGACAGCAGCCAGGCGCCAAGGCCCAGCACCAGCAGGCTCACCCCGCCCCACAACCACAGCGGCCAGCCCGTGCTGGCCGGCGCCTGCGCGGCCGCCGGCGTCGCCTGCCCGGCCTGCGCCAGGCGCTTCTGCGCCGCGGCCAGGTCGCTGTCCTTCAGCGCGATCAGTTGCTGCTGCTGGGCCTTGAGCTTTTCGAGCTGCTCCACCCGCGAGCGCAGTTCCTGGACCTCGGCATCGCGTGCCGCGAGGTCTTCGCGCGCCTGCTGCAATTGTTGGGTCGCCACCATGTCTCCTTGGTCGCCGGCACCGGTGCCGGACTTGGTTCCCGCCTCGCGACGCGTCGCCGGCACCGCCGGCGCGATTTCCAGGCGTGCGCCGGCTGCGGCGGCGGCCGGCCTGGGCGCGGCCTGCGCTGTCGCCGCGTCCTGCTGCGCCTGGGCCGGCTGCGGCACCGGCGCGCGCGCCTGGCGCCATTGCGCCGCCTGCTCGCGCACCACCGCCTCCGCCGCGGCGGCGTCCAGGCTGGCCAGGTCCTCCTCGCGCGGGGTGCGCAGCACCGCGCCCTGCTTGAGCAGGTTGAGGTTGCCGCGGATAAAGGCGTCCGGGTTGGCGCGCAGCAGCGCGACCATGGTCTGGTCCAGCGAATGGCCGTTGCCGCGTGCGAGCTGCCCGGCGATTTGCGACAGGGTCTGCCCGGCGCGCACCGGCGCCAGCGCATCGCCGGGTGCGGCCGCGGGGGCCGGCGCCTGACGCGGCGCGGCGGCCGGCCTGGCGCCCGGCGCCGCCGGGGCAGCCGGCGTGGCGGCAGCCGCAGCCGCCGGGGCGGCCGTGGACGCTTCGCGGGCGATGCGGTCGGACGGCTGCGCCGCGGCCGGCGCGTTGATCGCCGGCGCATCCACGGCCGCGGCGGTGTTGGGCGCATCGATCAGCGCGGAATACTCGCGGATCAGCCGCCCCTGGCCCCAATCGACCTCGATCAGGAAGCTCAGCGACGGCACGTCGACCGGCATGCGGCTGCTGACCTGGATCACCGCGCGGCCCTTGCGGGTCTGGGTGAAGCGGAACTGCAGATCGCTGACCAGGCCCTGCGGGCGCTCCAGCCCGACCCGCGCGAAGGTCGCCGGCGAGGCCAGCGCCACCCGCGCCCGCTCCAGTTCGCCCGGCTCGTTGGAGATCACCGGGATCTCGGCCAGGAACGGCTCGCCCGGCTTGGACAGCACGCGGATATCGCCCAGGCCCAGCGCCAGCGCGGCCTGGCTGCAGGCCAGCAACAGCAGCGCAGCGGCGGCGCGACAGACGTGACGCAACCCGCGCGCGGCGAACGCCGCATCGCCGCCGCGGCGATGGAACAAACGTGGTTGTAGGCGCATCCCGCCCCTGCCCCTTGTAGTCATGCCATCAATATATATGAAGCCGGGATTGGGGATTGGGGATTGGGGATTGGGGATTGGGGATTCGGTGCGGACGCGGCAGCGGCGCGGTGCGCGGTGGCGTTGGGTGCGCGAGTGCTTCAGTTCCATCGTGGGTTGGCGACCGACGCGCACTGCACTGCACGCGCTTGTGCCATGGCTCGGCGAAACGCGCCTTGTCCTGTAGGAGCGGCTTCAGCCGCGACGGCGTTCCCAGGAATGCGTCGTCGCGGCTGAAGGTACGCCATTCATCATCGCGCCCGCAGCGCCCCTTCGGGCACATCGCGAGCGTCGGACACGACAACGGCCAGGGCATCCGCCACTGGCCGTTGCATGATTGTCGGGATTTGCGCACCACGCAGCCCAGGAACAGCCCGCGCTACGCAGCGCTACGAATCCCCAATCCCGACAGCCGAATCCCGGCCTTTCAGCCCTCCTGCGCCACCAACTCGGCCAACTGTACCGCATTGAGCGCGGCGCCCTTGCGGATGTTGTCGGCCACCACCCACAGGTTCAGGCCGCGCGGGTGCGAGAAGTCCTCGCGGATGCGGCCGACGAACACCGGGTCCTTGCCCGAGGCATGGGTCACCGGGGTCGGATAGCCGCCGGCCTTGTGCTCGTCGACCACTTCCACGCCGGGCGCCTGACCCAGCAATGCGCGCGCCTGCTCGACGGTGATCTTGCGCTTGGTCTCGATGTTGACCGCCTCCGAATGCCCGAAGAACACCGGCACGCGCACCGCGGTGGGGTTCACCAGGATGCTGCTGTCCTCGAGGATCTTCTGCGTCTCCCACACCAGCTTCATCTCTTCCTTGGTGTAGCCGTTGGGCTGGAAGTCGTCGATGTGCGGGATCAGGTTGAAGGCGATCTGCGCCTGGAACTTCTGCGGCTCGATGTCCTGGAACGCCAGCAGCTGCGCGGTCTGCTTGCCCAGTTCCTCCATGCCCGAGCGGCCGGCGCCGGACACCGACTGGTAGGTGGCCACGTTGATGCGCTCGATGCCGTACTCCTTGTGGATCGGCGCCAGCACCGGCATCAGCTGCATGGTCGAGCAGTTGGGGTTGGCGACGATGCCGCGCGGGCGGTGCTTCAGCGCGTGCGGATTGACCTCCGACACCACCAGCGGCACGTCGTCGTCGTAGCGGAAGGTCGAGGAGTTGTCGATCACCACCGCGCCGGCCGCGGCGAACTTCGGCGCGTACTCCTTGGAGATGCCGCCGCCGGCGGAGAACAGCGCGATGTCCACGCCGGTCGGGTCGAAGGTCGCCAGGTCGAGCACGGTGACCTTCTGGCCCTTGAACTCGACCTGCCCGCCGGCCGAGCGCTCAGAGGCCAGCGGGTACAGGGTGGCGACGGGGAAATCGCGCTCGGCAAGGATGCTCAGCATGGTTTCGCCGACGGCACCGGTGGCGCCGACGACGGCGACGTTGAAACGACGGGTTGCATTGCTCATGGAAGGATTCGATCCGCAGGAAGATAAAAGGGGAGGAACAGCCGCACTGCCACGTGGATTCGGGGAACCTGCCGTGCGCGCCGCGCGCGGCGCCGCAGGCTCCCTATCGTTTTTTGTCCGCAATCGTCCGCGCGCCGCCGGCCGCGGCGATCGCGTCCAGGTTCAGCGCGTTGGGCGGGCGTCCGGCGTCGGCGCCGATGCCCAGCGCGGCGAGCAGGTTGTCCACCGCCAGCGCCACCATCGCGCGGCGCGTGGCCACGCTGGCGCTGCCGATATGCGGGGTCAGCACCACGTTGCGCAGCGCCAGCAGCTCCGGACGGATCGCCGGCTCGCCTTCGAACACGTCCAGCCCGGCCGCGGCCAGGCGCCCGTTGGCCAGCGCGTCGGCCAGCGCGACCTCGTCGACCAGGCCGCCGCGGGCGATGTTCACCAGCGTCGCGGTCGGCCGCATCTTCGCCAGCGCGGCGGCATCGATGACGTGGTGCGACTGCGCGCTGTACGGCAGCACCAGCAGCAGGTGGTCGGCGCGCGCCAACAGGTCGTCGAAGCCGACGTACTCGGCGCGGTGCGCGCGCTCCACCTCGGCCGGCAGGCGGCTGCGGTTGTGGTACAGCACGCGCATCGAAAATCCCGCGGCGCGGCGCGCGATGGCCTGGCCGATGCGGCCCATGCCGAGGATGCCGAGGGTGCTGCCATGGACATCGGCGCCGAGCATGGTGTGGAACGACCACTGCTGCCACTGCCCCGCGCGCAGCCAGCGCTCGGCCTCGCCGATGCGCCGCGCCGCCGCCATCAGCAGCGCGAAGCCGAGATCGGCGGTGGTCTCGGTGAGCACGTCGGGGGTGTTGGTGGCGACGATGCCGGCCGCGCTGAGCGCGTCCAGATCCAGATTGTTGTAGCCGACGCCGACGTTGGCGATGGCGCGCAAGCGCGGCGCGCCGGCGATCTCGGCGGCGCCGATGCGTTCGTTGAGGGTGACCAGGGCGCCGTCCAGCGGCGCCAGCGCCGCGGCCAGGTCCTGCGGCGAATACCGGGTCACGTCCGCGGTGGTGGTCAGCGCGCAATGCTCGCCGAGCCGTGCGACGACGTCGTCGAACAGCGGCTGGCTGACCCACACCCGCGGCCGCGACTCAGCCATCGCCACCGCCGGGGATGCGCGGCGTGACCGTGCCGACGTCGCCGCATTGCGCGCGGTGGCGCAGGGCCTGGTCCATCAGCACCAGCGCCATCATCGCCTCGGCGATCGGGGTGGCGCGGATGCCGACGCAGGGATCGTGGCGGCCGGTGGTGATCACGTCCACCGCCTGCCCGTCCACGTCCACCGTGGCGCCGGGCAGGCGCAGGCTGGAGGTGGGCTTGAACGCCACCGAGACGACGATGGGCTGGCCGGTGGCGATGCCGCCGAGCACGCCGCCAGCATGGTTGGACTGGAACCCGTCCGGCGCGATCAGGTCGCGGTGCTCGGTGCCCTTCTGGGTCACCGCGGCGAAGCCATCGCCGATCTCCACGCCCTTGACCGCGTTGATGCTCATCATCGCCGCGGCCAGTTCGCCGTCGAGCTTGCCGTAGATCGGCTCGCCCCAGCCCGGCGGTACGCCGTCGGCGACCACGGTGACCCGCGCGCCGATCGAATCGCCGGACTTGCGCAGCGCATCCATGTACGCCTCCAGTTCCGGCACCTGCGGCGCATGCGGCCAGAAGAACGCGTTGTCCTCCACCGCCTCCCAGGCGAAGCCCTGCGGCAGCAGCGGCCCGAGCTGGGACAGATAGCCGCGCACGCGCACGCCGTAGCGCTGCGCCAGCCACTTCTTGGCGATGACGCCGGCGGCCACGCGCATGGTGGTCTCGCGCGCCGACGAGCGCCCGCCGCCGCGCGGATCGCGGATGCCGTACTTCTGCCAGTAGCTGTAGTCGGCATGGCCCGGGCGGAACTGCCGGGCGATGTCGGTGTAGTCCTTGCTGCGCTGGTCGGTGTTGCGGATCAGCAGGCCGATCGGGGTGCCGGTGGTGCGGCCCTCGTAGACCCCGGACAGGATCTCGACGGCGTCGGCCTCGCGCCGCGCCGAGGTGTGCCGGCTCTTGCCGGTGGCGCGGCGCTGCAGGTCGTGGGTGAACTCGCCGGCGTCCAGTTCCAGGCCGGGAGGACAGCCGTCGACCACGCAGCCGATCGCCGGCCCGTGCGATTCGCCGAAGGTGGTGACGGTCAGCAGGGTGCCGAAACTGTTCGCGCTCATGGCCGTCGCGTCACCGGTCCGCGGCCAGCGCGGCGATGCGCGCGTGGTGCGCCAGCAGTTCGCTGCGCTCCACCGCGAAGATGCCCATCTGCCCGACCTTGAACTCGACCCAGGCGAAGTCCACTTCCGGCAGCAGCTGCACCAGCGCGCGCTCGGACTCGCCGACCTCGCAGATCAGCAAGCCGTCCTCGCTCAGGTGCGCCGGGGCGTCGCGCAGGATCTTCAGCGCCAGGTCCAGGCCGTCGTCGCCGGCGCGCAGGCCCAGCTCCGGCTCGTGCGCGTATTCCGGCGGCAGCGCGTCCGTCTCGGCGTGGGTGACGTAGGGCGGATTGGTCACGATCAGCCCGTAGCGGCGCCCGCCCAGCCCGGCGAACAGGTCGGACTTGACCAGCGCGACGTTGTCGGCGAGCAGCCGTTCCTTGTTCTCGGCGGCCAGGCTCAGCGCGTCGTCGCTGATGTCGACCGCGTCCACCTGCCAGTTCGGGTTGTAGTGCGCCATGGCGATGGCGATGCAGCCCGAGCCGGTGCACAGGTCCAGCGCGCGCTCGACCGGGCGCCCGGCCAGCCACGGCTCGAAACCGGCCTCGATCAGCTCGGCGATCGGCGAGCGCGGCACCAGCGCGCGCGCGTCGCTCTTGAAGCTGAGACCCGCGAACCAGGCCTCGCCGGTGAGGTAGGCGGCGGGGATGCGCTCGGCGATGCGGCGCTCGAACAGCGCCAGCACCTGCGCCTTCTCCGGCGTGGTGACCCGCGCGCTGCCATAGGCCGGGCCCAGGTCGTGCGGCAGGTGCAGCGCGTGCAGCACCAGCTGCGTGGCCTCGTCCAGGGCGTTGTCGTAGCTGTGGCCGAAGCTCAGCCCGGCGGCGTTGAAACGGCTGGTGCCGTAGCGGATCAGGTCGATGATCGTGTGGAGTTCGGCGGCCGCGTCGGCAGTCATGGCAACAGGCAAGGCAATTTGGCCCCCGATTATAGAGGCCCGGCCGCTATGATGAGCGTTCGTTGCATGGGAAATCAGTATGTTCAACCGCACCTTCGGCATCGTCCTGGTGGTTGCCCTGGCCGCCGGCCTGGGGCTGCTGCTGGCCCAGAAGTACTTCGGCGGCGCCGCCGCCCCGGCCTGGCCGGAGACCCGCACGGTGCGCATGTACCCGCAGCCGCGGCCGCTGCCCGACTTCCGCCTGCGCCAGACCGACGGCACGCCGCTGGTGCCGGGCGAGCTCAAGGGCCACTGGACCCTGGTGTTCTTGGGCTTCACCGCCTGCCCGGACGTGTGCCCGACCACCCTGGCCGACCTGGCGCGCGCACAGAAGCAATGGCAGACCCTGCCGGACACGCTGCGCCCGCGCGTGCTGTTCGTCTCGGTCGACCCGCAGCGCGACACCCTGCCGCGGCTGGGCGAGTACGCCCACGCCTTCCACAAGGACACCATCGCCGCCACCGCCGACGTGCCCGAGCTGGAGCGCTTCGCCACCGCGCTGGGCTTCGTGTTCCAGAAGGTGCCCGGCAAGCACTACGCCGAGAACCCGAACGACTACAGCATGGACCACTCCGCCGCGATCGCGGTGCTCGACCCGCAGGGCCGCCAGGCCGGGCTGATCCGCCCGCCGTTCGATGCCGCGGCGATCGCCGCCGACCTGCAGGCGCTGACCAAGGCCACCGCCCCATGAGCCTGACCACCCGCCTGACCTACGTGCTGCCGCACCGGCTGCTGTCCTCGCTGGCCCGGCGCCTGGCCTACTCGTCGCGGCCGGCGCTGAAGCAGTGGCTGATCGACACGGTGGTGCGCCGCTTCGGCGTGGACCTCAGCGAAGCCGCGCAACCGGATGCGCGCACCTACCCGACCTTCAATGCCTTCTTCACCCGTGCGCTCAAGCCCGGCGCGCGCGTCCCCGACCCCGATCCGCGGACGCTGCTGATGCCGGCCGACGGCCGCATCAGCCAGCTCGGCCGGATCGAAAACGGACGCATCTTCCAGGCCAAGGGGCAGTCGTTCACCGCCGCCGAACTGCTCGGCGACGACGCCGCGGCGGCGCCATTCGCCAATGGCCTGTACGCCACCGTGTACTTGTCACCGCGCGACTACCACCGCGTGCACATGCCCTGGACCGGCACCCTGCGCGAAACCGTCCACGTGCCGGGCCGGTTGTTCAGCGTGGGCACCGATGCGGTGCGCAGCGTGCCGCGCCTGTTCGCGCGCAACGAGCGCCTGGTCTGCCATTTCGACACCGACTTCGGCCCGATGGTCTCGGTGATGGTCGGCGCGCTGCTGGTGTCCGGCGTGGAAACCGTGTGGAGCGGCGTGGAGATCCCGCGCTACGCCGACCGCATCACCCGCAAGGATTGGCGCGGCAAGGGGATCACCCTGCAGCGGTTCGAGGAGATGGCGCGCTTCAACTACGGCTCGACGGTGATCGTGCTGTTGCCGCCCGGCGTGGCCGCGTTCGACCCGGCGCTGGCGGCGGAATCGCCGGTGCGGCTGGGCCAGGCGCTGGCGCGCTTGCTGCACTGACGCGCACAGGGGCCGTTACGCGGCCCCTTGTGGAATGCCCTTGTGGGAGGGACTTCAGTCCCGACGCGATGACGGTGAAGCACCGCCGACGCGCGCTGGCTGACGGAAACGCCACACATCCGACACTGCGATCGCCGGTACCCTCATCCGGCGCTGCGCGCCACCTTCTCCCGATGGGAGAAGGGATGGGAGCGCGCTCGGGTCTTGCAGCAGTACGGCAGCGACAGTCCCCCACTGTGGGAGGGACTTCAGTCCCGACGCGGTGACAGTGAAGCACCGCCGACGCGCGCTGGCTGACGGAAACGCCACACGTCCGGCACTGCGATCGCCCGTACCCTCATCCGGCGCTGCGCGCCACCTTCTCCCGGAGGGAGAAGGGATGGGAGCTCTCGGGTCTTGCAGCGGCACACCAGCGACAGTCCTCCATTGTGGGAGGGACTTCAGTCCCGACGCGATGACGGTGAAGCACCGCCGACGCGCGCTGGCTGACGGAAACGCCACACATCCGACACTGCGATCGCCGGTACCCTCATCCGGCGCTGCGCGCCACCTTCTCCCGGGGGGAGAAGGAATGGGAGTCCGCCTGGGTCTCCCAGCAATGCGGCAGCGACAGTCCCCCACTGTGGGAGGGACTTCAGTCCCGACGCGATGACGGTGAAGCACCGCCGACGCGCGCCGGCTGACGGAAACGCCACACATCCGACACTGCGATCGCCCGTACCCTCATCCGGCGCTACGCGCCACCTTGTCCCGGAGGGAGAAGGGATGGGAATCCGCCTGGTTCTCCCCGCGATGCGGCAGCGACGGTCCCCCAGCTACTTCTCGCAGCCCACCAGCTTCAGCGAATCGCCCGGCTTCAGCGCATAGCCAGGCGCACGCAGGCCGTTGGCCTTGGCCAGCTCCTTCAGATCGCAGTCGTGGCGGTCGGAAATCCGGCCCAGGGTGTCGCCCTTGGCCACGCGGTAGCTGCGCACCTGCTTCTGCTTGGGCTTGGCCGGCGCGGGACGGCCGGTGGCGACCGTGGTCGGCACGCCGGCGACCGGGCTGACGTCGCCCACCGCGACGTTGCCGGTGAGGTCGGCGGCCGGCGCCGGGCTGCCGCTGCGCACCGCGGCGGTGACGTCGGCGGTGATCAGCGCGCGCGCCAGGTCGGCGCGCGGGCCGCTGACGCAGTAGCGGTTGTACAGGCCGACGATCTTGGTGGTGGCGTTGATGGTCACCCCGGCCGGAATCCAGCCGTCCGGCTCGTAGCGCGGATTGAGGTTGCGCAGCGCGCGCATGTAGCCGTCGCGGGTGCCGTCGCTGCCCAGGCAAATGGTCAGTTCGTAGATGGTGGTGGACTTGGCCAGGCGCAGCGTGGCCGGCTGCGCATTGATCTTGGGGAAGGCCACGCCGTACTGCTGCGGGTGCAGGAAGATCCACGCCGCGGCGATCACCATCGGCACGTAGTCCTTGGTCTCGGCCGGGAACTGGTTGTACACCGAGGCGTCCCAGAAGCTGCGGCCGGGCATCTGGTTGAACACGCGCGCGGCGCGGCCTTCGCCACCGTTGTAGCCGGCCAGGGCCAGCTCGACGCTGCGATTGAGTTCGGCCATGCGCTCGTTGATGTAGACCGCACTCGCCTCGGCGGCGCTGCGCGCGTCGTAGCGGGTATCGAAGCCGGTGCCGTCCGGGCCCAGGCCGAAGCGGCGCCCGGTGGCCGGCATGAACTGCATCAGCCCGGCGGCGCCCACCCGCGAATTGGCGTGCACGCGGCCGTTGGATTCCTTGGCGATGATGCCGAACAGCAGCGCTTCCGGCAGGCCGCGCTTTTCCCATTCCGGCCACATGATCGCGCGCAGGTTCTGATAGTTTTCGTAGCTGCTCATCAGCGCCGGGCGCATGTCGGTGAGCCAGCGGCGGATGCCGGCCTGCACCGCCGGGTTGTACTCCACCATCGAATCGAAGGCGTGGCGCTTGTCGTTGAGCAGGCGCGCGGCACGCGCCGCCTCCGGCACGTCGGCGGCGAGCGGGCTGATGTGGTCCGGATCGGCCTGCAACGGCGCGGAATCGTCGTCGGCGGCATCGGTGTCGCTGGCCTGGCCCTGCGCGTCGGTCTTGGCCTTGAGCAGGCGCTTGTACGCACCCAGGTAGGTGCCGACCTCGCAACCGCGCTGCTTGATGCAGGCCTGGATCACGTCCTCGATGTCCTCCAGCGCGGCATCGCTTTCCTGGGTGCCCTTGGGGTCGCTGTTGCCGACCAGCACCATGGCGTCGTTGTAGCGCTTCTCGGCGGCGGCCAGGCGCTGGTCGAGGACGGCGATGGCGGCCTGGTCGCGGGCGGACACGCGGGCGTGGGCGGCAGGAGCGGTGCAGGTCAGCGCCACGGCAGCCGCGACGGGCCACGCGTGGGTGAAGCGGAACGGAAGGGGCATGGTGGGACGCGGCGACGGAAAGGCCGCAGGGTAGCCCCCGCCGTCGCGTCGCGGCAAGGTCGCCGCGGCCACGGTCCGGCCCGCGGCGGGCCAAGGTTCATCGCCGGCGGCCATCCCGCAGCGCAACACGCGCCCCGCGTGCGCCAGCCGTTGCCATGCCGAATCAGGCACGCCACGCCGGTGCCGCCAGCCGCTCCACGCAAGGACCGCGTTTGGCGAGCGGCGACAGTGCCTGCACGGTCCCACGCGCACCCAGCGCAGCGCGCACATGCTCGGCCATGCCGCGGACACTTTAGAATCCAGGCCTCTCTCTGTGGACCCCGTTATGGACCCGATCCTGCTAGGCAAAGGCGTGACCGACGACATCGCGGTGCTGCTGCAACCGCGCCTGGGCAATCGCCACGGCCTGGTCGCCGGTGCCACCGGCACCGGCAAGACCGTGACCCTGATGACCCTGGCCGAAGGCTTTTCGCGGATCGGCGTGCCGGTGTTCCTGGCCGACGTCAAGGGCGACGTGGCCGGGCTGGCGATGCCCGGCGACGGCAGCGAGAAGGTGCTGCAGCGCGCCGCCCAGATCGGTGTGCGCGACTACGCGCCGGCCGCCAACCCGGTGGTGTTCTGGGACCTCTACGGCCAGCTCGGCCACCCGGTGCGCACCACCGTCAGCGAGATGGGCCCCACCCTGCTGGCGCGCGTGCTGGAACTCAACGACACCCAGGCCGGCGTGCTCGACATCGTGTTCAAGCTGGCCGACGACCGCGGCCTGCTGCTGCTCGACCTGGACGACCTGCGCGCGCTGCTGGCGCTGGTGGTGGAAGAGCGCAAGGACATCTCCACCGAGTACGGCCTGGTCAGCGCGCAATCGGTGGCCGCGATCCAGCGCGCGCTGCTGCGCCTGGCCCAGGACGGCGGCGAAGGTTTCTTCGGCGAACCGGCACTGGACCTGGCCGAACTGATGCGGGTCGACCACGACGGCCGCGGCGTGATCGGCATCCTCGCCGCCGCGCAGTTGGTGCTCAAACCGCGGCTGTACTCGACCTTCCTGCTGTGGCTGCTGTCGGAACTGTTCGAGCGGCTGCCGGAGGTGGGCGACCTGGACAAGCCCAAGCTGGTGTTCGTGTTCGACGAGGCGCACCTGCTGTTCGACGATGCGCCGCCGGCGCTGGTGCAGCGCATCGAACAGGTGGTGCGGCTGATCCGCTCCAAGGGCGTGGGCGTGTACTTCTGCTCGCAGTTCCCCGACGACGTGCCCGACAGCATCCTCGGCCAGCTCGGCAACCGCGTGCAGCACGCGCTGCGCGCCTACACCCCGCGCGACCAGAAGGCGGTGCGCACCGCCGCCGAAACCTTCGTGGCCAATCCCAAGCTGGACGTGGCCAAGGCCATCTCCCAGCTCGGCACCGGCGAGGCGCTGGTCTCCACGCTGCAGGACAAGGGCGTGCCGGCACCGGTGCAGCAGACCCTGATCGCACCGCCGCGCTGCCGCATGGGCGCGATCTCCGCGGCCGAACGCGCGCAGGTGCGCGCCGGCAGCCCGGTCGGCGATCGCTACGACACCCCGGTCAATCGCGAATCGGCCGCGGAACTGCTGGCGCGCCGCGTCGAACGCAGCGCCGACCAGAGCGCCGCGCCGCCGGCGCGCACCCGCGAGCAGGACGAGGCGCAGGACAGCGGCTTCGGCCAGGCGGTCAAGGACGCGGTGTTCGGCACCAAGCGCCGCCAGGGCATGCTGGAGGCGATGGCCAAGCAGACCTCGCGGACCATCGGCAACCGCATCGGCCAGCAGATCGTGCGCGGCATCTTCGGCAGCATCTTCGGCGGCAAGCGCTGAGCGCGACGCACGCCGAGATATCCCGGCCACTGGCTTCGCGCAGGAGCGGCTTCAGCCGCTCCTACGGGATCCGCGCAATCCGGCGCTATCCCAGCAACCCGTGCAGCTTGGCGTACTGCAGCAGCATGATGGTCTTGGCGTCGACGATCGCGCCGCTGTCGATCATCGCCAGCGCCGCATCCAGCGCCAGCTCCAGCACCTCGATCTCCTCGCCCTCGGCGGCCACGCCGCCGCCGGCACCGATCTTGTCGCGGTCCACGTACTCGCCCACGAAGAAGTACAGCCGCTCGGTCACCGAACCCGGGCTCATGAACGCCTCGAACACCTTGCGCACGTTTTCGATCCGGTAGCCAGTCTCCTCCTCGGTCTCCTTGCGGATGCAGGTCTCCGGATCGTCATGGTCGAGCAGCCCGGCGCAGGCTTCGATCAGCATGCCGTCGGGATTGCCGTTGAGCAGGGTCGGCATGCGGAACTGGCGGGTCAGCATCACCGTGCCCTTGGCGCGGCTGTACAGCAGGATGGCCGCGCCGTTGCCGCGGTCGTAGGCCTCGCGGGTGAGCGGCTGCCAGCGGCCGTCCTGACGCTGGAAATCGAAACTGACCTTGCGCAACACATACCAGTTGTCCGACAGCACTTCGATGTGGGTGACGCGCACGCGGGGATTGCCGGAAATGCAGGAGGGGTCCAAGCAAGGCTCCAGGACATGAGGAACACGGTGGGACGGCGGGCACGGCACCTACCGCACATCTCCCGCCGCTCGACCGCGCAGTGTAGCCAGCACGCGCGCGGGCCAGGCGGCCCCGGTTGCGCTTTGCGCAGCCGACCACACTCCCTCGGTGCGGCCATCCGCATCGCGCAGCCGCCCCGCCCCGCCCCGCCCGTCTCCCGATTGCGCGCGTCCCGACCGCACTGCACAATCGGTGCACTTCGTAGACAGGGGGAGTCATGGAAGATCGTCGGCGCGTGGGCGCAAGCCGCGCACATCGCAGCACACCCGAACCGTTCTGGGCGCGCACCCGCGCCATCGCGCTGTACCCGCTGCGCGGCGGCGCACTGTACGCGCTGATCGCGCTGACCCTGTGCAGCCTGCTGGGAATGCTGCCCGGCATCGGCTGGATCCTGGGCATCGTCACCACCCTAGCGATCTACAAGTACGCCTTCGAGATCCTTCGGCACACCGCCGACGGCTACCTGGACGCGCCGGAGCGCGGCTTCGACATCGGCGACGGCGTGGTGCTGCGGCTGCTGGCGATGATGATCCTGCTCGGCATGGCGGTGTTCGCCGCGCTGATGCTGGCCGGGCCGGTCGGCGGCCTGCTGATGCTGCTGGCGGTGGTGCTGCTGCAGCCGGGCATCCTGATTTCCCTGGCGATGGACGGTAGCCTGCGCCGCGCGCTGAACCCGGCCGTGTCGATCGGCCTGGCGCTGCGCATCGGCTGGCCCTACCTGGCCGCGTTCGGCCTGCTGTTCGTGATCCAGGCCAGCGCGCTGAGCGCCGCCGCCTGGCTGCAGCGCGTCCTGCCGCCGGTAATCGCCGACCTGGCGGTCACCGTGGTGACGATCTGGGGCCTGTTCGCCGCCTTCCACCTGCTGGGCTATCTGGTCTACCAGTATCACGCCGTGCTGGGCTACGAACCGGCCGCCGAGGCGGCCAACGCCGTCGCCCGCCACGACCCGGACCAGCGCGTGCTCGACGAGGCCGAACAACTGGTGCGCGACGGCCACACCGACGATGCGCTGCAGGTGCTGCGCAGCGAGGTGCGCAGCCGCGCGGTGAGCCTGGGCGTGCACGAGCTGTACCAGCGCCTGTTGCGCGGCAGCGCGCGCCACGACGAACGCCGCGAACATACCCGCCAGTACATGCACCGGCTGCTGCAGGAAAAGCAGGAACGGCGCGCGCTGGCCTTGCAGCGCGAGGCGCTGGATGCCGATCCCGACTTCGTGCCGCTGCTGCCGGAACAGGCCACGCTGCTGGCCGAACGTGCGCAGCTGGCGGGCCAGTTCCGCCTCGCCGCCGACGGCCTGCAGGCCGCGCTGCGCGGCTGGCCGAACGCACCGGAGCGCAGCGCCTGGTCGCTGCAGGCCGCCCTGCTGCTGGCCGAACGCTTCGGCGAGGACGCGCAGGCGCGCCGCCTGCTGGAAGACGCCCTGACCCACTGCGACGACGACCAGCAGCGCGGCAAGCTGCAGGCGGCGTTGCGCGCGGTGACGATCGCGCCGGTCTAGCGCGCGTCCCGCCGTGCGCGGAGCGCGGACGCAGCCACCGCTGCTCCGCGCGCGCCAGGCAGCGCGCTCAGGCGTTGGCGAGCAGGAACCGCGCCTTGTCCGCCGGCGGCAGGTCCGGATAGCGCACGATCAGCGCCTCCAGCACGCGCCGCCACTCCGCCGCGGCCTGGCGCTCGCCGTGGCCCAGCGCGAGCCGAAACCAGGCCTGCGCCTGCTGCTCGCGCGGCGAGACCGCATCCTGCGCCAGCAGCGTCTCGGCTTCGGCCAACAAGCCCAGCGCCATCCAGCGCGCGAACAGCGCCGCATGCGTCGGCGCGTCCAGCGCGCCGGCCGCCGCCAGCACCCCCGCCTGCTGCCGTGCCTCCTGCAGCGACGCTGCCGGCAGCCGCAACACGTCCAGCGCCCTGGCCCGCGCCGACGCGGCCTGGCCGGCGTTGGCGGCCACCCGGTAGCGCGCCAGCGCCACATCGAAGCGCTGCGGCGCTTCGGCGGCCAGCGCGTCCAGCAGCGCGCCGGCCTGGAAATGTTCCATCCGTCCCAGATGCCGCTGCGCACGCTCCCAGCGGTCGTCGGCCGGTGCGCCGGCGTCGTCGCGCAGGAACGCCTCGCGGGTCTGCCCGGTCGCCACCAGCGCCGCGCCGAGCAGCGCGCCGACCACCAGCCCGCCGGCATGCGCGTCGAAGCCGATGCCGGCATCGCCGTTGAACAGCAGGTTGTACAGCTCCCAGCCCAGCCACAGCGGCAGCAGCGCGATGGCCGGCGCGCGCACGTAGTCGAACAGCACCGCCGCCCAGTAGAAGAAGCGCACCGGGCGCCGCCCCCAGACCACGCAGAACGCCCCCATCAGCGCAGCGATGGCGCCGGACGCGCCGAGCCCGCCACCGGCCTCGCCCCAACGCCAGCACAGGCTGACCGCGCTGGCCCCGAACGCGCCGAGCAGGTACACCGCCAGGAACCGCCAGCCGCCGATCGCGCCTTCCAGCAGGGTGCCCAGCGCCAGCAGGAACAGCATGTTGCCGATCAGGTGCATGGCGTCGGCATGCAGGAACGCGGAACCGAGCATGCGCGCCGGCGCCCATTCGGAGCTGCGCTGCACATGGCGCAGGGTGAACACGCGCTGCAGCAACGCGTCGTAGCGCGCGCGCAGCGGCGTCCAGGCCTGCTGCGCATCGGCGTCGGCGAAGGCGCTGCCGTTGCGCAGGGCCTGCACGAACCGCACGTCGTGCAAGGTGGCGGCCCCGACGAAGGCCGTCCGCTCGGCCGCCGGCACCTGCTGCAGTTTCGCCAGCGCCTCGCGCTGGCCGCTGCGCTCCAGGTAGCGCGCATAGGCCGGCGCTTCCAGCGCGCCGAGTCCGGAGTCGAGGTAGTAGCGCAGCGCCTGCCGCAGCGGCGCCGCGTCGTGGCGCTGCCAGCCCGCGTACACCGCGATGTTGAGCAGGATCAGCAACAGCGTGACCAGCGGAAAATTGTCCCGCGACAGCGGCTTGTGCAGCGGCAGGATCAGCATCGAACGAAGTCTGGGTCCGGGAGGCGGTGCCAGCTTCAGACATCGCCTGCGGGTGCGCAAGCCGCAGCCACGCGCTAGCATCGCCACCCCGCTCCACCGCAGTCGCCCCGATGAGCCGCTGGCGTCCCCCTGCCGAGAAAAGCACCGCCCTGATCACCCCCGAAGGCCACGCCCGGCTCAAGGCCGAACTGGACGAGCTGTGGCGGGTGCGCCGCCCGGAGGTGGTCAAGGCGCTGGCCGCGGCCGCCGCCGAGGGCGACCGTTCGGAGAACGCCGAGTACACCTACCGCAAGAAGCAACTGGGCGAGATCGACCGCCGCGTGCGCTACCTGAGCAAGCGCCTGGAAGCGCTGCGCGTGGTCGCCGAGGCGCCGTCCGACCCGCAGGCGGTGTTCTTCGGCGCGCACATCGAGCTGGAGGATGCCGACAGCGGCGAACTGCGCCGTTACCGCATCGTCGGCCCGGACGAGACCGACGCAGCCCGCGGCTGGATCAGCATCGATTCGCCGCTGGCGCGGGCGCTGTTGAAGAAGCGCATCGACGACGAAGTGGAAGCGCAGCTGCCCGGCGGCCGCCACAGCTTCGTGGTGGTGGCGGTGGACTACACCGCGCCGTAAGCGCGCGGCGCCTGGGCGCCACGCCGGCCGCCGCCTGCGGCGGCCTCAGAGCACCCGCAGGTCCAGCGGCCTGGCCGGCGAGGCGGGCGCCGGCAACGCATCGCCGAACAGGTCGTGCTCGTCGCTGTCGGTGATCTCCACCTGCACCAGATCGCCCGGCTTGAGCCCGAGTTCGCCGCCGTTCTGGATATGCACCAGGCCGTCGATCTCCGGCGCATCGGCCTTGGAGCGCGCCACCGCGATGCCGTCCTCGAGCAGGTCGACCAGACACTCCTGCACGCTGCCGATCTTGGCTTCCAGGCGCGCCGCGGAAATCGCCGCCTGCCGCTCCATGAACCGCGCCAACCGCTCCTGCTTGAGTTCTTCCGGCACCGGATCCGGCAACGCGTTGGCGCTGGCACCTTCGACCGGCGAATAGGCGAACGCGCCGACGCGGTCGAGCTGCGCCGCATCCAGGAACTCCAGCAACTGCTCGAACTCGGCGTCGGTCTCGCCGGGGAAGCCGACGATGAAGGTCGAACGCAGGGTGATCTCCGGGCACAGCGCACGCCAGCGCTGCACGCGCTCCAGGGTGCGCTCGACCGCGCCCGGGCGCTTCATCAGCTTGAGGATGCGCGGGCTGGCGTGCTGGAACGGGATGTCCAGGTACGGCAGCAGCTTGCCCTCGGCCATCAGCGGGATCACGTCGTCCACGTGCGGATACGGATACACGTAGTGCAGGCGCGCCCACGCACCCAGCTCCGACAGGCCCTCGCACAGCGCCTTCATCCGCGTCTGGTAGGCGCGGCCGCGCCATTCGCGCTCCGCGTACTTGATGTCCACACCGTAGGCCGAGGTGTCCTGCGACACCACCAGCAACTCGCGCACCCCGCCCTTGACCAGGCGTTCGGCCTCGCGCAGCACCTCGTCGACCGGGCGCGACACCAGGTCGCCGCGCATCGACGGGATGATGCAGAAGCTGCAGCGGTGATTGCAGCCTTCGGAGATCTTCAGGTAGGCGTAATGCCGCGGCGTCAGCTTGACCCCGATGTCGTCCTCGCTGCTGCCGCGCCCCCGCGGCAGCAGGTCCACGAACGGATCGTGGCGCGGCGGCAGCGCCGCGTGCACCGCTTCCATCACGCTCTGGTAGTCCTGCGGGCCGGACACCGCCAGCACGTCCGGATAGGCCGCGCGGATCTGCTCCGAGCGCTTGCCCAGGCAGCCGGTGACGATGACCTTGCCGTTCTCGGCCATGGCCTCGCCGATCGCCTCCATCGACTCGGCGACCGCCGAGTCGATGAAGCCGCAGGTGTTGACCACCACCACGTCGGCCGCGTCGTAGCTGGGCACGATCGCATAGCCCTCCACGCGCAGTTGGGTGAGGATGCGTTCGGAGTCGACAAGGGCCTTCGGACAGCCGAGGCTGACGAAGCCGACTTTGGGGGTCGCGAGAGACATTGGGGCCTGGGTCCGGAGGGCCTGGGAGAAAAACAGCGCGCGGAGTATACCGGGCCGGGGCCGCCACCGCGGCGGCGGCCGGGTATGCGCCCGCTCACCCCGGCTTAGCCCGGGCAATGGATAATCGGCCGCTCCCCCACTCCACAGGACTCCCCGACATGGGCCACTGGACCACGCTCGACACCGCTCACGGCCAGGTTTCCGCCTGGCACGCCCTGCCCGAGGGCACGCCGCGCGGCGGCCTGGTGGTGATCCAGGAGATCTTCGGGGTGACCGACTACATCCGCCAGGTCGCCGACCGCTACGCCGTGCACGGCTATGAGGTGCTGGCGCCGGCGCTGTTCGATCCGGTGGAGAAGGACGCGCAACTGGCCTACGACCAGGACGGCGTGCGCAAGGGCCTGGAACTGGTCGGCGCGCTGGGCTTCGACCGCGCCCTGGACATCGTGCAGGCGGCCGCGCAGGCGCTGGCGCCGGCCGGCAAGGTCGGCACGCTGGGCTACTGCTGGGGCGGCAGCGTCGCGCTGCTGGCGGCGCTGCGCCTGGGCCTGCCCTCGGTGAGCTACTACGG
Organism: Xanthomonas sp. NCPPB 901; assembly: GCF_056725085.1. NCBI lineage: Bacteria > Pseudomonadati > Pseudomonadota > Gammaproteobacteria > Lysobacterales > Lysobacteraceae > Xanthomonas > Xanthomonas sp. NCPPB 901. The sequence goes on from NZ_CM161511.1 coordinate 3,324,059, forward strand.
CGGCCGCAACACCCAGTTCCTGGACGAGACGCCGAAGGCGCCGGTGCTGTTCCACTTCGGCGCGCAGGACGGCAGCATCCCGGCCGAGTCGATCCAGCAGCACCGCGAGAAGCTGCCGCAGATGCAGACCTTCGTGTACCCGGCCGGGCACGGCTTCGACCGCCACGTCGATCCGAACCACTACGACGCCGACAGCGCCGAGCTGGCCCGCGAGCGCAGCCTGGCGTTCCTGGCCGAGCACCTGGGCTGAGCCGCGACATGGCCGAGTTCGTCCTGGACCCGCGGCTGCAGGCCGACAGCGCGTTCGTCGCCGACGGCCCGCTGTCGCAGGTGCGGCTGATGGACGACGCACGTTTCCCGTGGCTGCTGCTGGTACCGCGGGTGGCCGAGGCCAGCGAATGGATCGACCTGGACGGCGGCCAGCAGCGCCTGTTGCTGGCCGAGATCAACCAGCTCTCGCACCTGCTGCGGCAGGAACCGGGCGTGCACAAGCTCAACATCGGCGCGCTGGGCAACGTGGTGCGGCAGCTGCACGTGCACTTACTGGGGCGGCATCCCGGCGATGCCGCCTGGCCTGGCCCGGTGTGGGGCAACGGCGCGGCGCAGCGGCTGCCGGCCGCCGAACTGCAGGCCCGTGTTGCGACCTGGCGCCAACGGCTACGATAGGCGCCCTTTTTACGGAAGCCGCGCCTCCATGAAATCCAATGTGATCGCCGCCATCGTGCTGATCCTGATCGGCCTGGTGTTCCTGGCCAACAACCTGGGCTGGACCAACCTGAGCCTGGGCCGGCTGATCGCCACCTGGTGGCCGGCGATCCTGGTCGCGGTCGGCGTCGGCATGCTGTTCGGGCGCGGCAAGTAGCGAAGGCGGGGATTGGGGATTCGGGAGTGGGGATTCGCCAAGGCGGTTCCCCACTCCAGCCGCTTGCCGCGCGAGCGGCACGGGGGACGCCCCCTCGCTTGGTGCAAGCAGGCGCTGGCGCGGGCCATCGTCGCTAGCGGTAGCAGCCGAGCTTGGCCAGCCACAGCAGCGCGCCGCGGCGCGGGGCATCCGTGACCCAGCCCAACTCTAGCCAATGAACGCGACCACCGGCAGAAACGTCGCCAGCCAGATCACGCCATCGAAAGGTCAGGTCCTGGGCAGGGTCACGCCGGTCTGGCCCTGGTACTTGCCGCCGCGGTCCTTGTAGCTGGTCTCGCAGACGTCGTCGGCATCGGACTGGAAGAACAGCATCTGCGCCACGCCTTCGTTGGCGTAGATGCGCGCCGGCAGCGGCGTGGTGTTGCTGAACTCCAGGGTCACGTGGCCTTCCCACTCCGGCTCCAGCGGGGTGACGTTGACGATGATGCCGCAGCGCGCGTAGGTGCTCTTGCCCAGGCACACCACCAGGGTGTCGCGCGGGATGCGGAAGAATTCCACCGTGCGCGCCAGCGCGAAGCTGTTGGGCGGGATGATGCATTCGGCGGCCTCGATGTCCACGAAGCTCTTGGGATCGAAGTGCTTGGGGTCGACGATGGTCGAGTTGATGTTGGTGAACACCTTGAACTCGCGCGAGCAGCGCACGTCGTAGCCGTAGCTGGAGGTGCCGTAGCTGACGATGCGCTGGCCGTCGACCTGCTTGACCTGGCCCGGTTCGTAGGGCGCGATCATGCCGTGCTGTTCGGACATGCGGCGGATCCAGCGGTCGCTCTTGATGCTCATGGGGGTTCCTGATGCCGGTGGCGGCGGCCGCAGCCTGCGCGCCGGGAACGCGGCCGGCGGAAGGGGCCGGCCGCAATGACCGGCGATTCTAGCCGGTCGCGGGGCGTTCGCGGCAGACGCCGCGCGCCGCTCAGCGCAGCGCGGCGGAGATCGGGATCGCCGCGCGCGGCCGCTTGCGCAGTTCCTCGGTCAGGCGTTGCGCGGTGGCCAGGTAGGCCTGCGCGGCGGCCGACTCCGGAGCGGCGGCCACGATCGGCGTGCCGGCATCGCCCTGCTCGCGGATCGCGATCGCCAGCGGCAGCGAGCCCAGCAGCGGCACGCCGTACTGCTGCGCCATGCGCTGGCCGCCGCCCTCGCCGAACAGATGCTCGACATGGCCGCACTGGCTACAGGTATGCACCGCCATGTTCTCGACGATGCCCAGCACCGGCACCTCGACCTTCTCGAACATCTTCAGCGCCTTCTTCGCGTCCAGCGTGGCGATGTCCTGCGGGGTGGTGACGATCACCGCGCCGGCCACCGGGATCTTCTGCGCCAGGGTCAGCTGGATGTCGCCGGTGCCGGGCGGCAGGTCGATCAGCAGGTAGTCCAGGTCGTCCCACAGGGTGTCGGCGAACAACTGGGTGAGGGCCGAGGTCGCCATCGGGCCGCGCCAGATCATCGGCGTGTCCTGGTCCACCAGCAACCCGATCGACATGGCCTCGATGCCGAAGGCGCGCATCGGCTCGATGCTCTTGTCGTCCGGGCTGTCCGGGCGCCCGCTCAGGCCGAGCATGGCCGGCACGCTGGGGCCGTACACGTCGGCGTCCAGCACGCCGACGCGCGCGCCCTGGCGCTGCAGGGCCAGCGCCAGGTTCACGGCGGTGGTGGACTTGCCCACCCCGCCCTTGCCGGAGCCGACGGCGATGACGTTGCGGATGCGTGGGTGCGGGGCAAGCTTGGGCTGGACGGCGTGGGCGGGGAGACGCGGGCGTTCGGTCATCGGGAAACTCAACAGGAAGCGTCGGCAGCGCACGCCAGGCATGCGCAGGACGAAAGGAACCATGGACCGCGACGGGGGCGCCGCCGGGAGCGGCAGCATCGCGGGCCGCACAGACACATGACTATACAAGTGTGCCGGTGCGCGGTCCCGCGCCGCAGGCGGCGCGACCGCGGGCAAAGTTGCGCAAATGGCGCCCGCGCACGGCGGCGGCGCGCCGTTCGCCCGCCTCGCGCATCGACGTCGGCACCGTCCCGCACAGGCGCCAGGATCAACCCACGCCACGCCGTCGGCAAAACCGTCCGCGCTCCCCGCCCCACGATGACGCATTTTACTCACCGAAATGGTGCGTCGGCGATCGGGCGGAATGACTGGCAACCCCGACGCCGTCCAGTCGACGCAGGCCCTCCGGAGCGCAAGCCGAGGCGCCACCGCCACGTTCATGAAGCTGTACAAACAATGCCCTGCAATGGTGCAAAGCAACGCGCAACTTGTCTACATCGGCGTCGGGAGCCAGCATTTGCCGACGTTCCCCGCCTGATCGCGGCACTTTTCGCCTGTAGACGAAAAAAGTGATCCCCATGTACAAACGGCGTTAAGTCCGTGTTACGTTTGGGTTGATCGCAGGATGCGATCCCACTTTCAAGGCACATGTCGCGGCACGAGGCCCCTCGCCTTATCGATTGATTTTCGGGGACACAGAAAGATGACTGCTCGTCATACTCCTAGTTTCAAGCACAGCCACCTGAGTGCCGCGCTGGCCTCCGCCATGCTTGTTCCGGCCGCGTTTGCCGCCTTCGCGCAGGACGCCACGACCGACGGCAAGACCGACAAGGCGACGGATCTGGAAAAGATCACCGTCACCGGTTCGCTGATCCCCCAGACCGAGATCGAGACCGCCACCCCGGTCACCACGATCAGCGCCGAAGAGATCAAGGCGCGCGGCTTCAGCACCGTCGCCGACGTGCTGCAGAAGAGCTCGTTCGCCACCGGCGGCGTGCAGGGCGGGCAGAGCTCGGGCACCTTCACCCAGGGCGCGAAGACGGTGAGCCTGTTCGGCCTGCCGCCGGGTTACGTGAAGTACCTGATCGACGGCCGCCCGATGTCGAACTACCCGGCGCTGTACAACGGCAGCGACACCTTCAACAACATCAGCGGCATTCCGATCGACCTGGTCGACCGCATCGAAATCCTGCCGGGCGGCCAGTCGTCGCTGTACGGCTCCGACGCCATCGCCGGCGTGATCAACGTCATCCTCAAGAAGAAGATGGACGGCGCGGTGTTCAGCATCCGCGGCGGCGGCTATTCCGAGGGCGGCGGCAGCAACTTCCGCGCGACCTTCGCCGACGGCTGGACCTCGGCCGACGGCCGCACCAGCATCCTGGGCGGTCTGCAGTACGAAGAAAAGGATCCGATCTGGGCCTATCAGCGCGACCAGACCAAGCAGTTCAACACCCAGGGCTACACCCGTCAGCTGCCGAGCCGCGACTTCCTGGTCTACAGCCCGTTCACCAGCTACAAGTTCCTGGACCCGAACAACTGCAACAACCTGACCGGCCTGTTCGGCGGCACCATCGCCAAGCAGCAGCGCCCGGGCTTCGGCGACACCTACTACTGCGGCTCCAAGTACACCCCGGGCTACCGCACCCTGGACAGCGGCACCAAGTCGCTGCAGGCCTACCTGCACGGCACCCACGACCTCAACGACAACGTGCAGCTGTACGGCGACGTGCTCTACAGCCACGACGAGGTCAAGTACCACTCCGGTTCCAACTACCTGTGGTGGGGCACCGGCGCCGACTTCGGCTACTACTACGATCCGAAGCTGGACGACCTGGTCAATCTGCAGCGCTCGTTCGCGCCCGAGGAAATGGGCATCAACGGCATCAAGGACACGATGAGCCGCGACAAGAGCGACTCGGTGCGCGTGACCTTCGGCGCCCAGGGTCAGCTCGGCCAGTCGAACTGGGACTACGACGCCGGCGTCACCTACACCCAGTACAAGCTGCAGGAGCAGAACTTCGTCCGCTTCAAGAATGCCGTGGACCAGTTCTTCATCAACAAGGTGCTGGGTCCGCAGCTCGGCCTGGATCCGTACTACGCACCTACCCGGTCTACTCGCCGAACTACGCCGCGTTCTACTCGCCGATCACCCAGCAGGAGTTCGCCAGCTTCACCGGCCATGCCACCAACAAGAGCAAGACCTCCGACGGCATGATTCGTGTGCAGGCCACCAACGGCAAGCTGTTCAGCCTGCCCGGCGGCGACGCCGGCCTGGCCGTGGTCGGCGAGTACGGCAAGCAGAAGTGGGACTACGATCCGGCGCCGGCGATCCTCAACGGCGAAGTCTGGGGCCTGACCTCGGTGGCCGGCGGCGGCCAGCGTGATCGCTACGCGCTGACCTCGGAACTGCGCATGCCGGTGTTCGACCCGCTGACCATCACCCTGGCCGGCCGCTACGATGCGTTCAAGGCCAGCGGCCGCACCATCGACAAGCCGACCTACAGCATCTCGCTGGAGTACCGTCCGTTCGAGACCCTGCTGCTGCGCGGCAAGTACGGCACCGCGTTCCGCGCGCCGACCCTGTCCGACCTGTACCAGGGCAAGAGCGGCTACTACAACAGCGTCATCGACTACTACCAGTGCGCGCGGCGCGGCTACCTGCCGGGCAATACCGACAACTGCCCGGCCGCCTACTCCAGCCGCCAGTTCTTCGGTACGCAGTCCGGCAACCTGGACCTGAAGCCGATCAACGCCGATGTGTGGAGCGCGGGCTTCGTGTGGTCGCCGGTGGACCGCATGGCGCTGACCGTGGACTACCTCAACTGGGACATCAGCGATGAGGTCACCCAGCAGAGCGCCAATGGTCTGAGCCTGCAGGATTACCGCTGCCGCGCCGGCATCGACGATGCCAACTCGGCGCTGTGCCAGGCCACGTTCTCCCAGGTCACGCGCAACGCCGCAGGCCAGATCACCAGCATCTACACGCCGAAGGTCAACGTCTCCAACCAGAAGCTGGAAGCGGTCACCGCCTCGTTCCGCTATGGCTACGACTTCGGCCGCTGGGGCGACCTGAGCACCATCGCCAGCTACAGCGAGAACCTGCGCCACAAGTACGTGCGCTACACGGGCGACAAGCCGGTGGACCTGCTGAACGATCCGTACTGGAGCACCGATCCGAAGCGCAAGGCCGACGCGTCGCTGACCTGGGACATCGGCAAGTTCTCGACCACCTGGTACGCGAACTGGTTCGACAAGACCCCGAACTACGCCGCCACGATCAGCGCCAATGGCTACGCGGCCCCGCGCGCCGGCAAGCTGCCGTCGCACATCACCCACAACGCCAGCGTGACCTACAAGGCGTTCGAGGGCATGGAGCTGTCGCTGATGGTGACCAACGTGTTCAACAAGATGCCGCCGTTCGACGCGTCCTACCCGGGCAGCGCGCAGTGGGCGTACAACGAATACAACTTCGATGTGTACGGCCGTGCGTACTACCTGGAAATGCGTTACTCGTTCGGCAAGTAAGAACAAACGCAGGCAGTCACGGAGCCCACCCGCAAGGGTGGGCTTTTTTTTGCCTCGGATTCGCGGCCCGCTCGCCCATGCTGGCAAGCGCGGGATCCGGCCAGCCCGCGCAGCAGACACCACCCGGCCAGGCTCGCGCGATTTGCGCATGACAGCGTTCCGGCACCGTGGCCGCTGGCGCCAGCCGTCCATGCTGTAATCGCGCCCAGCGCATCCGTCGTCGCCGAGGCGTTCACCCTCGTCGCGCATCCGCTGCCGCACTACGTCCCATGGAGATGCCCAACATGCCGCGTCGCGACTTCGATCCCACCACCTTCGCTGCGGATGGGCGGCCGGCGACGCAGGCACGGCTGTTCGACCCGGACACGCCGCCGCCCTGGCACGGCGTCGTCGCCGGCGCCGCCTTGGGAGGCGCGGTCACCGTGCTGACCTACGGCACCGAGGCGATCGGCGACGGCCCGCCGCGCCATGTCCATCCGTACGACGAGACCTTCGTGGTGCTGGTCGGGCGCGCGCGGTTCTTCGTCGGCGACAGCACGCTCGAGGCAGCGGCCGGAGACGTGGTCTTCGGCCCCGCCGGCGTGCCGCACCGGTTCGAGAACCTGGGGCCAGGCCGCCTGCAGACGATGGACATCCATCACTCGCCGACCTGGATCCAGACCGACCTGGACTAAGCAGCGCCCGCCATGCGTCCTGCGGCAGCCTCGCCAGCGAGCAGGAATCTGCAGCGTGGGCTGTCGCCCCTACGCGCCACACCTGCAGCACCCACGGCGACGCGCCGGATGCGGTTGCGATCGCGCCCGGTGACGGACGCCGCAGGATCCGGCCGGACGGCCGCTCAAGGCTTTATGGATAGAACCCCGACAACAACGCCTTCAGCTCGTGCAGATCCTCACCGTAGCGCTGCCAGCGCCCCATGTAGGAACGCGTCATCGACGTGCGCACCTGTACCACGCTGGCGGTGGCCACCGGCGCCTGGTTGCGCTCGAAGCTTAGGCAGGCGTCGTCCCAGGGCAGGCCGCAGAAGTCGAGCAGGCGGCGCGTGGTCGGCTCCTGCGCGGTCACCAGGTCCTCGTAGTCGACCTGCAGGATGCGCTGCGGCAGCACGGCATTCCAGTGCGCCATCAGCCGGTCGAACAGCAGGAAGTAGCGGCCGACGTCCATCAGGTCGAAGGAATAGTCGTAGTACGGCGAGGACAGCGCGAACAGCTGGCGGAAGTTGCTCAGGCAGGTATCCATCGGATCGCGCCGCAGGCACACGATCTTCGCCCTCGGCAGCGCGCGCGCGATGTGGCCGGCATAGAGGAAATTGTGCGGCAGCTTGTCCACGAAGCGCGGCTTCAGCGCGGTGCCCGGGCGCGTGGATTCGACGTAGGCGCGGCCGAGCGCCCGCCAGTCCAGCCCCTGCACCTGGCTGAGCGTCGCCTCATCGAGGATCTCCGGCGACCGCGTGCCGGTCAGGCGCTTGAGCGCCACCGATAAGTTCTGCAATTCCCCCGCCGAATGCACCTGCGGATGGCTGGACAGGATCCGGTCCACCAGCGTGGTGCCGCTGCGCGGCATGCCGATCACGAAGATCGGCTCCTCGCTCTCGAAGCCCGCCACCGGCGAGTCGTCGGCGCGGAAGGTGCGCTGCAAGGCATCGAACAGGCGCGCATCGCGCTCGGAGGTGTAGCCGCGCGCACGCTTGTGCACCGACTTGCCCTGCACATAGCCGCGGAAGGCCGCGCGGTAGTCGCCGAGGTCCTCGTGCTCCTTGGCCAGCGCCAGGTTCAGGTACAGCACCGCGTCCGGATCGTCGCCGGCCGACGCCAGCGCGGCGTCGAGCAGCGCCAGGTTGTTGTCCTCCGGCGTCCACTTGCGCAGTTGCGACAGCGACAGATACACCTTCCAGTAACGCGGCTCCAGCGCCAGGCAGGCGCGGTATTCGGCCTCGGCCTCCTGCAGCCTGCCGGAGAACAGCAGCGAGGTACCCAGGTTGTAGCGGAAGCTGGCCTGCTGCGGCGCCACCTGCACCGCGCGCGCGAACGCCTGCAGCGACGCGGCATGTTCGTTGACCTGGCTGTAGACCACGCCCAGCGTGTCCAGGGTGTGCGCATCGCTGGGCTGCAGCGCCATGGCATGATCGGCGAAACGGCGCGCCTCCTGCAGGAACCGGCCCATCGCCAGCACCCGCGCCAGTTGCGCCGCGTAGTCGGCGCGCTCGGGATTCAGGGTCGCGGCCTGGTGCAGGTGCATGGCCGCGGCCTGCATCTGCTGCTGCTCCAGCGCCGCCACGCCGGCGACGAAATGCACCCCCGGATGCTGCGGCAAGGCCTGCAGCAGATGCTGCGCGATCCGTTGCGCCTGCGCCCACTCGCTGCGGTTGAGCGCGGCGATGGCCTGGTTGTAGAGCTGAACCTGTTCGCTCATGGATGCGCCCGATCTCCCCTGGAAGGCTGGCCGCTGCGGCATGCGGGCACGCGCGGCGGTCGCCGATTATGACTGCTGCGCGGCATGCGCGCGCGCCGACCACGCATCCGAAGAAAACGACCGTCCCTGAACCGCGTGGCGACAGGTTTTACCCTCCACGGCCCCGCGCAGCAACACCATATCCAAAGCGATGCCATAGAAATGGCAGCTGGTGACGTTGCTGCCTCCCTGGTCCACACCTGCCTGTGGCCGTCGCCGCGCTCCCGGGCCGGCATCCTGGAGACGGTGCACGCCCCCAGCACGGCACACCTGGCTTCGGCATTGGACATTCGCGCGTGGACCTCGTATCCCGCCGGGCAAGATGCAGGACTATGGACGTGTCGCACAGACCGGTCCTTCGGCTCCGGCATGCCTGCGCGCAAGCCAACGATGCAGGAACCGGAGTCGGGTCGAGGTCGACCAGCCCGGGGAATTCGCAGCGACGCCACCATTCTGGTCGATCGATGACGCGTCCACGACGCGACCGGCACACGACCGAACCCAGTAACCGTCTATCTGCCAAGAGCAGAATGCTGGCAAGATGAGGCCACATGGGAGAAACGACGGCATGCGACAGCCGGGACGAAACCAGGACGAGACCGTCCGCACATAGCTAAAGGTTCCTATGGTATCGATCCATGTGGGCGGCGAGGACAAAACCGCGAAGATCAGCGACTGGGCGATTTATTGGAGCAACAAATACAATGCCCTGCACCTGACGTGTTACTACCCCTCCGGGAAGACCTACACGCGCCCGCTTGGCGACTGCCGCGTTTCTCCCACCCGCGAGCTGGGCGAGATGCTGTTGACCAAGCCAGGCAGCACGGTTGTCACTCCGATCGCCAAGGCGACCGTCTACGGCGAACGGTATGCCGTCGTGCACTATCCGGACAACGAAAAGCCTTACGTCTTCAAGATGGACGGCATTGGCTTGATCGCGCCGACGAACATGCGGGATTTGCCTGTCTTCCGCTATTTCATTGACGTGGCGAAGGCACGGCACGAACGCGCGAAATCTGAGACCGAGCGTCATATCACTGAAAATGTCGTGTCCCAGCTGGGGAAACTTCCCGCCAGCGCCGCCACCGCCCTGCAGGCGTACTGCACCGGGTGCAATGGCACGCAATCCCCAGGCCGGGGGCTGATCTATCCGTTCGGCCTGAACGAAAGCCAGCTCGCGGCGGTCGAGCAGGCGTTCCGTGCGCAGGTCAGCGTCATCGAAGGCCCGCCAGGGACCGGCAAGACCCAGACCATCCTCAACATCCTGGCCAATATCCTGCTGCGCGGACAGACGGTGGCGGTGCTTTCCAACAACAATGCGGCGGTGGAAAACATCTATGAGAAACTTGAGAAATGCGGCTTGAGCCATCTGGTCGCCAGACTCGGCAACCAGCACAACCGCCGTGATTTCTTCGCCGATCTGGCGCCGTGGCCATCCAGCGAACCCGAGTCCGAGTCCGAGTCCGAGTCCGAGTCCGAGCCAAGTCTAGAGGAGATTCAGGCCCTGCTGGCCAGCGTCCAGCGACAACTGCACGACCATAACCGTGCCGCGCAATTGCAGACCGAACTCGACGAACTGACTATCGAGCGACACTACCTGCAGCAATGGCAGGCCGACAATGGCGTACAGGCTGGCGCTTCGCTTGACCGGTATGGACTGACTCCGCGCGAGACGACGGACCTGATGGCCTACCTGGCCCATCTAGGAGAGCGGCGCATTCGTCTGAAGGACCGCGTCGAGCTGCTGTTCAATTTCGGGATCCTCCGCACCAAACCATTCGCCCAGGGCGATGCGCGGCTATCCGCGTTCCATGCACTACAGATGCACTACTACAACAAGGTACTGCAGGACAAAGCGGGAGAGCTGCAGAGCTGCCGCGACGCGTTGGCACAGGGGAATTTCGAGGCCTTGCTGGATGAATTGAAAACCGCTTCGATGCGCCACCTTAAGCGACATCTGCAACGGCTGCCACCGCCGCCGGACAGCTTCGATGCCGGCACGTACCAACAGCATTTCGATGCCTTCTTGAAACGTTTTCCGATCCTGGGCAGCGGCACGCATTCCATCGTAAATTCGATCGCGCCGGGAGCGATCCTCGATTACGTGATCATCGACGAGGCGTCGCTGCAGGACATCGTGCCTGGCATCTTGCCACTGGGCTGCGCGAAGAATTTGATCGTGGTCGGCGACAGCCGCCAGTTGGCGCACATTCCAGTGGTGCTGGGCCTGCCAGCGCCCGCCGAGGCCTACGACTGCGAGCGCTACAGCCTGCTCGATTCGTGCATCGGCGTATTCCAGGACGCACTGCCCAGAACCCTGCTGAAAGAGCATTACCGCTGCCACCCGAGGATTATCCAGTTCTGTAATCAGCAGTTCTACGACAACGCCCTGGTGCCGATGACCAAGGACACCGGCGAAGCGCCCATGCGCCTGGTGGTGACCGCCAGAGGCAACCACGCTCGCCAGAACACCAATCTCCGGGAACTCGACTCCCTGCTCAAACTGCTCGATGCCGAAGAAGGCCCCGTCTGGATGGACCGCGACGGCCGTGGCTTCATCGCTCCGTTCCGGGCACAGGTCAGCCTTTCCGACAAGCACCTGCCTGCGGATTTCGTCAAAGACACGGTGCACAAGTTTCAGGGCCGGGAATGCGAGGAAATCGTTTTCTCGACCGTGCTGGACAAGAAGCGCTACAACCAGCAACGCGAACGGCTGAACTTTGTCGACGATCCGCGCATGATCAATGTGGCGGTGTCGCGGGCCAAGCACCGCTTCACCCTGGTGACCGGCGACGAGGTGTTCGCCGGCAATAACGGCCACATCGCCGCGCTGATGCGCTACATCGCCTATTACGCACAGGACGCGCAGATCGTGCGGGCACCGGTGGTATCGGCCTTCGACCTGCTTTACCGCGAGTACGACCAGTCGTTGGCGCGGTTGAACGCCCGCTTGCGGCCTGAGGATTCGCGCTACAGATCCGAGCAGATCGTCGCACAGTTGCTGCGGGAGGCATTGTCCGCCCCGACATGCAGGGCCTTGTCGTACCACGGCCAGATCAGGCTGGATCAGGTCGCATCGCCGCGCAACCCGGATTTGACGGAACGCGAACGTGCCTTCATGACGCGCGCCAGCTGCGATTTCGTTCTCTATTTCCGGGTGGGAAAAATCCCGGCGGGGGTGATCGAGGTCGATGGCGGCTATCACGATCGTCCCGATCAGGCCGATCGGGATGCCCTGAAGAACGCCATCCTGGCCAAAAGCGGGATCCCCATCCTGCGCCTGCGTACCGTCCAGAGCGGCATCGAAGAGAAGATCGCCACGTTCGTCGCCCAATGGGCGAGCCCGGCGCCTGAAGCGCCCCCGCAACGCGATGTCCCTGCTCCGGTCGAGCCGGAGGCCTCCGGCTGATGCACGCATTGCGCGCCCCCACGCCGCTCCGCCATCTTCCTCCAGCACGCCGCGCCAAGCCACGGTAAACGGAGGCAAGGAACCCAGCCGCTTGCACCGCGATTGGTTTGCGAAAAGCGGAAGCGTCGGCCTTGCAGTTCTGCCGCTACTGCAGCACGCGCATCCTTGCGCTGCAGTTGGGCGCTGACCGAAGCGCCTGGACTACGCAGGAATTGCTCTCGCAGGCACAGCACGACGTTGCGCGCGCGGCTTCTGCAGCGCACTCGCCGTTCGGGCGACGGCTCAACCGCGCAACAGCGCCATCGCCGCGTTGTGGCCAGGCGCGCCGGTCACGCCGCCGCCGGGGTGGGTGCCGGAGCCGCACAGGAACAGGCCCGGGATCGCGCCGCGGTACGCCGCCTGGCCGAGCATCGGCCGCGCGCTGAACAGTTGGTTGAGGCTCAGCGCGCCATGAAAGATGTCGCCGCCGATCAACCCGAAGGTGCGTTCCAGGTCCAGCGGACTCAGCGCCTGCCGGCCCAGCACCGAGGCGGCGAAGCCCGGCGCGTAGCGTTCGACGGTGGCGATCATCAGCTCGGCGACCTCGTCGCGGTGCGCGTCCCAACTGCGCCCGTCCGGCAACTGCGGCGCCACGTGCTGGCAGAACAGGCTGGCCACGTGCTGGCCGGGCGGCGCCAGGCTCTCGTCCAGGGTGCTCGGGATCAGCAGCTCGACGATCGGTTCGCGCGACCAGCCGTGCGTGCGCGCATCGTGGTAGGCGCGGTCCATGTAGGCCAGGCTCGGCGCCAGCACGATGCCGGCGGTGAGGTGGTCGCCCGGCCCCGGCAGCGCGCTGAAGCTGGGCAGCCGCGACAGCGCCACGTTCATGCGGAACGTGCCCGAACCGCAGCGCCAGTGCGCCATGCGCGCGCGGGTGGCGGCCGGCACGTGCGCCGGATCGAGCAGGCGCTCGTACAGCAGCTTGGGGTTGACGTTGGCGACCACGTGCCGCGCCCGCAGCCGCTCGCCCTGCTCGGTGACCACGCCGACCGCACGCCCGCCCTCGACCAGGATCTCGCGCACGCCCGCATCGGTGCGGATGCGCGCGCCGGCGGCGGTCGCGGCGCGGGCCATGGCCTGGGTGATCGCGCCCATGCCGCCCAGCGCGTGGCCCCAGGCGCCCTTGACCCCGTTGCTCTCGCCGAACACATGGTGCAGCAGCACGTAGGCCGAGCCCGGCGTGTAGGGACTGGCGTAGTTGCCGACGATGCCGTCGAAGCCGAACAGCGCCTGCGCCGCGTCGCTCTCGAACCAGCGCTGCAGGTACTCGGCGGCGGAGATGGTGAACAGGTCCAGCAGGTCCTGGCGCAGTTCCGCGTCCAGCGCGTGCAGGCGGCGGCCGAGGCGGCCGGCGCGCAGCAGTTCGGGCAGCGCCTGCAGCCAGCCGCCGTCGGTGACGTTGGGCGGCGGTTGCAGCGCCAGCGCGCGCAGCACGTCGGCGATCCGCTCCAGCCGCGCTTCGTAGGCCGGCAGGCGCGCGGCGTCGCGCGCGGAGAACTTGGCCAGTTCGGCCTGGGTGTGGCCGGCGCCGGTCAGCAGGTAACGCCCGTCCGGCAGCGGCAGGAAGTTGTTGCGCCGGCGCGGCACGATGCGCAGGCCGTGCCCGGCCAGGTCGAGGTCGGCGATCACCTTCGGCTGCAGCAGCGACACCGTGTAGGACGCCACCGAGTTGCGAAAGCCTGGGTGGAACGCCTCGGTCACCGCGGCGCCGCCGACCACCCCGCGCCGCTCCAGCACCGTCACCGTCCAGCCGGCCCGCGCCAGGTAGGCGGCGCAGACCAGGCCGTTGTGGCCGGCGCCCACGATCAGGGCATCGCATGGCGGTTCGCGGGTCATGGCCGCATGGTAAGCCAGCGCCGGCAGGCCTGCCGACCCGACGGCCCCGCGCCCCTGCCGATGGCCCAACGCGCGGGGCCGCCCATGACCTTCGACACCCCTGAAACCTCCCGCGGCGGCGTAGAGTCTCGCCACGGCCCGCCCGGGCCATCCTGTTATCCACGTTGGCCTGGAGCCTGCCTGTGACCCTTCGCAATCCCAAGATGCTGCTGTTGACCCTGGCCGTGAGCGCCGCGCTGACCGGCTGCAACAAGCCCGAGAGCGCCACGCCGGCCGCCGACGCGGCCAAGCCCGCCCCCGCGGCCACGCCGGCCGCGCCGGCCGAGCTCAAGCTCGACACCAGCAAGCTGCCGGCCTACAGCGCGTTCAACATCAACGACCTGGACGCCAGCAAGAACGCCTGCGACGACTTCAACGGCTACGTCAACGGCAAGTGGCTGGCCGCCAACGAAATTCCCAAGGACCGCAGCAGCTGGGGCGCGTTCTCGATCCTGGACGAGCGCTCGGTGGCCGTGCAGCACCAGCTGGCCGAACAGGCCGCCGCCGCGGCCAACCCGCAGGGCGTGGAGAAGATCGTCGGCGACTTCTGGTCCTCGGGCATGGACGAAGCCAAGATCAATGCCCAGGGCATCGAACCGCTGAAGGCCGACCTGGCCGCGATCGACGGCCTCAAGGACGGCCCGGCGATCGCCGAGTACCTGCGCCAGAGCGCGGCCAAGGGCGAGAACGGCCTGTTCGGCTTCGGCGCCGAGGCCGACTTCAAGAATTCGACGATGAACATGGCCTACGCGATGCAGGGCGGCCTTGGCCTGCCCGACCGCAGCTACTACGTCGACGCCGACAAGCAGGACAAGCTCAAGGCCTACCAGGCACACGTGGCCAAGGTGCTGGAGCTGGCCGGCGTACCGGCCGCCGACGCGGCCAAGCAGGCGCAGGACGTGGTGGCGCTGGAAACCCGCCTGGCCAAGGTGTCCAAGTCCAGCGAGGAACTCTCGCGCGACGCCGAACTGGCCTACCACCCGATCACCCCGGCCGAAGCGGACATGCTGACGCCGAACTTCTCCTGGACCAAGTTCTTCGAGGCGCAAGGCATCGCCGTGCCGGAGAAGTTCTCGCTGGCGATCCCGGCCTTCCACCAGGAAGTGAGCAAGGCGCTGGGCGACACCGACCCGGCGGTGTGGCGCGCCTACCTGCGCTTCCACACCGTGGACAGCGCCTCGCCGTACCTGAGCGATGCCTTCGCCCAGGAGAACTTCGCCTTCTACGGCAAGGAACTCAACGGCCAGGCCGAGATGAAGCCGCGCTGGAAGCGCGTGCTCGGCAGCATCGAGGACGGCGCCGGCGAGGCGATGGGCCAGATGTACGTCAAGGTCGCCTTCTCGCCCGACGACAAGGCCAAGATGCAGCAGCTGGTGGAGAACCTGAGCCAGGCGCTGAAGGCGCGCCTGGAGAAGCTGACCTGGATGAGCGACGAGACCAAGGCCAAGGCCCTGGAAAAGTGGAAGACCTTCACCCCGAAGATCGGCTACCCCGACAAGTGGCGCGACTACAGCGGCCTGACCACCAAGCGCGACAGCTACCTGGACAACGTGCGGGCGGCCACCGCGTTCAACTACAAGTACAACCTGAGCAAGATCGGCAAGCCGGTGGACAAGACCGAGTGGGGCATGACCCCGCAGACGGTCAACGCCTACTACAACCCGCTGCAGAACGAGATCGTGTTCCCGGCCGCGATCCTGCAGCCGCCGTTCTTCGACCCGAAGGCCGACGACGCGTTCAACTACGGCGGCATCGGCGCGGTGATCGGCCACGAGATGACCCACGGCTACGACGACCAGGGCGCGCGCTTCGGGCCCACCGGCAACTTCGAGAACTGGTGGACCCCGGCCGACGCCAAGAAGTTCTCCGCGCTCACCGGCAAGCTGGTCCAGCAGTTCGACGGCTACGAGGTCGACGGCAAGCACGTCAACGGCAAGCTGACCCTGGGCGAGAACATCGCCGACCTGGGCGGCCTCACCACCGCCTACGACGCCATGAAGAAGGCCACCGAGGGCAAGGACGACCCGAAGGTCGGCGGCATGAGCCGCGACCAGAACTTCTTCATCAACTGGGCCACCGTGTGGCGCACCAAGTACACCCCGCAGAACGCGATGGTGCGCCTGACCACCGACCCGCACGCCCCGGCGCAGTTCCGCGCGATCGGCGCGCCGTCGAACCTGGAGGCCTTCGCCACCGCGTTCCAGTGCAAGCCGGGCGCGCCGATGGTGCGCAGCGGCGACAAGCGCGTGGTGATCTGGTAAGCGCCGGCGTCACTGCCGTCCCGCGAAAAGGCCCGGCATGTCCGGGCCTTTTCTTTGCCGCGGCGCCAGCGCGCCACGGCGACCACGCGGCCGTGCGCCCGCGATGGCGGCGCCCCCCTGCCGACAGCGGTCCTTCACTGAACCCGATAGGTTCGCCCGCGTGGTTCATCGCCACAGTTGCACACCGCGGCTTGTTAAACTCCGCCGACTTTAATCCTGACCGGATGCGTTCCCGATGCCCAATGCCCGTCCGCTTGCCCTCGCTGTCGCCCTCGGCCTGATCGCCCTTGCCTCCGCAGCCGATGCCGCGCCCAAGAAGAAGCGCGCCGCCACCGCCAAGGCCCCGCCGATCAGCGCCGCCTGCAGCGATTTCTACGACGACGCCAACGCCGACTGGCTGAAGCAAAATCCGGTGCCGCAGAGCGGCGCGGTCACCGCGCTGGGCCAGCTCGCCGCGCGTGCCCAGCAACAGCAGCGCGACCTGCTCGACGCGAGCATGCAGTCGCCGCAGAACGCGGTGCAGAAGGCGCTGGGCGACTTCTGGGCCAGCGGCCTGGACGAGGCCGCGGTGGAGAAGGACGGGTCCAACCCGATCGCGCCGCTGCTCGGCCGCATCGACGCGATCAAGAAGGCCAAGGACGTGCCGGCCTCGATCGCCGCGCTGCACCAGATCGGCATCCCGGTCGCGTTCAATTTCGGCGCCGACGTCGACCTGAAGGCGCTGGACCGCCACATCGGCTACTTCATGCAGGGCGGCATGGGCCTGCCCGACCCGGCCTTCTACACCCGCACCGACGCCGACACCGTGGCGCTGATGGGCCGCTACCGTAACTATGTCAAGCAGATCCTGACCCTGACCGGCACCCCGGCCGACCGGCTCGAGGCCGACACCCAGTCGGTGCTGCAGATCGAGACCGCGCTGGCGCGCAGCGCCAAGTCGCTGGCCGGCATCAACAACCCGTTCAACAACTACGCGCCGATCTCGACCAAGGAGTTGAACAAGCAGTACCGCAACCTGCAGCTCGACGCCTTCCTCAAGGCCCAGGGCGTCAACGACGACCTGGTGTCGATGGCCGACCCGGACATGTTCAAGCAGCTCGACGGCATGATCGTCAGCATCAAGCCCGAGCAGTGGAAGGCCTACCTGCGCTGGCGCGTGGGCGATGCGATGGCGCCGTACCTGTCCAAGAGCTTCCGCGACGCCAGCTTCGAGTTCCGCGGCCGCGTGCTGCAGGGCCAGGTCGCGCCGCCGCCGCGCTGGGTGCAGGTGCTGGACGCGATCAACGTCGCCGCCGGCCCGATGCTGGGCCGCGAGTACGTGGCCCGCTATCTGTCGGCCGACACCCGCCGCCAGGCCGAGACCATCGCCGACCAGGTGCGCGATGCGCAGATCGCCGCGGTCAAGCGCAGCACCTGGCTGAGCGAGCCGGCGCGCACCGAGGCGCAGGCCAAGCTGGCCGCGCTGAAGATCGAAGTCGGCGCGCCGCGCCGCGACCTGGACTACACCGTGCAGCCGATGGGCCGCGGCAGCTTCGGCGGCAACATGCTGATCGCCTCCACCTGGCGCCACCGCGAGGAGATGAAGCGCATCGGCAAGGGCAACGCCGACCGCCGCTGGGACGTGCTGCCGCAGCAGCCGGCGCTGACCTACGACATCGCCCAGAACCGCCTGATCGTCACCGCCGCGGTGCTGCAGCCGCCGGTGTACGCGGCCGGCGGCGACGCCGCGGCGCTGTACGGCGCCTACGGCGCGATGGTCGCGCACGAGCTGATCGGCGCCATCGACAACAAGGGCAGCCAGGTCGACGCGCAGGGCCAGCTGCGCAACTGGTGGACCCCGGAGGACAAGAGCGCCTGGAACGCGCTGGCCGCCCGCACCGCCGCGCAGTACGGCGCCTACGACTTCCCCGGCGTGAAGGGCGCCAAGGTCAACGGCCCGCTGACCCAGGACGAGGACCTGACCGACATCGGCAGCGTCGAACTGGCCTGGCAGGCCTACGGCGCCGCCCAGCCGAGCGCCAGCGAGTCCGGCAAGCAGGCGTTCTACAAGGCCTGGGCCGGCCTGTGGGCGCAGCAGCTGTCGCCGAACGAAGCGGTGCAGCGGGTCACCGCCGACGTGCACGCACCCGGCCGCTGGCGCACCAATGGCGCGCTGGCCAACCTGCCCGCCTTCGCCGCGACCTTCACCTGCAAGCCGGGCCAGCCGATGGTCCGCAGCGAGGCCGAGCAGATCCACCTGTGGCCGTGAGCCGGTGCCGGCGCTAGCCGCCGGCCAGGCACACAGCAAGACGGCGCGGGCAACCGCGCCGTCGTCGTATCAGCAGGTCGCGATCGGTGCCATCGCCTCCCCCATCTGGGCACGCATGCAGCGAGAGCGCGGTCCTCGCGCTCCCCGCCGCAGCGTGAACGCCCCGGGGCCGACTGCGCCGCCCTGGCTTGCCATCGCGCCAGGCCGAGAACAGCGCCGAAATTTCCGAATTTCGGCCAGCGCAGGATCGGCGCCGCTGCGATGGTTCGGCCGAGCGCTCCCCGGACGCTCGGACGGGAAACCCCGCGATCGCCTCATTCAAGGCTCAGGCGATACGCTGCGGGAGCGCTCCAGGCAATGCGGATATAGCGCCCCCGCAGCAGCCCCTGGTCGCGCAGGAATTCGAACACCTCCGCAGGGCACCATTCCTTCCCGGCCGAGAACGCCACGCCGATCACCCGCAGTTGCTCGAAAACCGCCGCCTTGGCGGTAGCGTCGACGGCGCACAGTTGCGACCGGCCACCACCGCAGTCCGAGAAACCGAGGCGTTCCAACGCAGGGCGTACGCTGTCATCCAGCACCTGGATGCGGACGACGTCACCATCGGCCTGTTGGACGTAAGCCGCCACCGTTTTTTCAGTCATCGCCCAGCACCTCCGAACGACGTTCCGTGACCCTCAAGCGGATCCAGCGCGTGCAGCGCAGCCGGCTGTGGAAGAACGCCACGGTGGTACGCCGGCGGCGGCTGGCTGCTGCAGTACCGACACGACATCCGCGACGACCCACTGCGCGCGGAACGGCTGCGCACCGACAACCCGGCCGACGTCACCCTGTGCCAGGGCCACCTGTGCGCCAACGTCGAAACCAACGGCCCGGCCGACGGCGATCGTCGACAATACCGGCTGCTGCGCCCACGCTGATTCCGCGCCAAGGGGCAGGAACCGGGGCGGCAGACCGCCCCGCCGCGCTCTTAACGCACGATACGCGGGCGCGGCGGCTTGCGCTTGCCGAACGGCGGCTGGCCGCGCCAGTAGCGGATCATCAGCCAGCCGAACAGCATGCCGCCCAGATGCGCGAAATGCGCCACGCCCGGCTGCAAGCCGGTGAAGCCCATCAGCAGTTCCAGCGCGCCGAACACGATGACGAAGGTGCGCGCCTTCATCGGGATCGGCGGGAACAGCAGCATCACCCGCTGGTTCGGGAACAGCATGCCGAAGGCCAGCAGCAGGCCGAAGATGCCGCCGGAGGCGCCCAGGGTCGGATACGGCTCGTTGCCGTTGCTGAGCATCCACCAGCCGACCAGCAACTGGCACAGGCCGGCGCCGACTACGCAGACCAGGTAGTAGGTCAGGAAGCGCTTGTTGCCCCAGGTCTGCTCCAGCGGCCCGCCGAACATGTACAGCGCCAGCATGTTGAACAGCAGATGCGAGAAGCCGCCGTGCAGGAAGCCGTAGGTCAGCAGCTGCCAGAGCTGGAAGTTCTGCCCGGGCGAGAACGCATCGAAGGCGCCGATCGGCCACAGCATGAAGGGCGCGAACGTGTCCATGCCGAGCAGCATCTGCAGCAGGAACACCACGATGTTGCCGATCAGCAGCGCTTGGGTGACGGGCGGAAGTCTGGGAAACATGGTCAGGTCCGTGGCAACTGCCCCCATCATAGCCGCTCGCCCTTGCCGGCACCCCAACCAATGCAGCGGCCTTCGCCTCTGGACCTAGAGCGTGCCCTGGGAACCGCCACAGCCGTCTCGATCGCCATCCTGTGGGAGCGACTTCAGTCGCGACGAGCGGCGCCGGCCGACCCGCGGACTGCGCAAAAGGCGTCGGGACTGAAGTCCCTCCGACAAGAGCAGGCCCCCTCTTCCAAGGGAGATCACCAGTGGCAGCTTTCGTAGGAGCGGCTTCAGCCGCGACGGCGCGTTCCCGGTCAAGCCCGTCGCGGCTGAAGCCGCTCCTAGGGACGGATGATGGCCGGGCGTCGCTACGCCGGTCCCCACACCTCGGCATCGAGATCGCGCGCCGGCGCCGGCGCGCGCTTCACCCGACCGCCCTGCACTACCACGCCCTCGGCGCGCAGGCGCTGGCATTGTTCGCGATAGCCAGGCGCGCCTTCGGGAAAGGCGATGCGGCCGTCGCTGCGCAGGACCCGGTGCCAGGGCAGCGCGGGGTCGGCGTTGCCGCCGAGCAGGCGTGCCACCAGCCGCGCGCGTCCCGGCAACCCGGCCAGCATCGCCACCTCGCCATAGCCGCGCACCTGGCCCGGCGGGATCGCACGGATCGTCGCCAGGATCCGCGCATGCGCCTCGGCCGCCGTCGGCGCGGCCAGTGCCGCCGCTGCGGGCGCCCGCCGTGGACTCATGCCGGCCGCGCCCGCACCGGCCGCGACACCAGCAGCACCCCGCCCAGCACCAGCACGGTGCCGGCGATCTGCCACGGCCCCATCGCCTCGTCCAGCAACAGCACACTGAGCACAATGGTCGAGACCGGGCCGAGCATGCCGATCTGCGCCGCCAGCGCCGAGCCGATGCGCTGCACCGCCAGCATCGTCGCCAGCACCGGCACCGCCGTGCACAGCGTGCCGTTGAGCAGCGACAGCGCGTACACCGGCGCCGGCAGGGCCAGCGCGTGCAGCGGCCGCAGCAGCAGGAACTGAGCGATGCACAGCGCGCAGGCGACCAGGCTGGCGTAGGCGGTCAGCCGCACCGCGCCGACCCGCGCCACCAGTTGCCCGCTGCCGACCAGATAGGCCGCATAGGCCAGCGCGCTGCCGAACACCAGCAGGCTGCCCCAGGCCGTGCGCGCGCCGCCGATGCGCAGGTCGTGGCCGAACGCCAGCAGCACGCCCAGGTAGCTCAACGCCAGCGCCCACAACTGCCGCCGCTGCGGCCGGCGCCGCCACAGCAGCACGCCGATCAGCAGCACCAGGGTCGGGGTGAGGTACAGGATCAGCCGCTCCAGGGTGGCGGTGATGTAGGCCAGGCCCAGGAAATCCAGGAAGCTGGCCAGGTAGTAGCCGAGCACGCCCAGCGCGACGATCCGCCAGCGGTCGCCCGGCTGCAGCGGCGGCGCGCGCCGCGCCGCCCACAGCGCCATCGCCGCGAAGCACGGCAGCGCCACCAGCATGCGCAAGGCCAGCAGGGTCACCGCATCGACGCCGTAGCGGTAGCCGAGCTTGACGATGATCGCCTTGCCGGAGAACGCGATCGCGCCGCCGGCAGCGAGCAGGATGCCGCCGAGACCGGCCTGCGGGGCGGCGGGAGCGATGGCGCTGGACTTACCGGGCGCGCTCATCGCGCACCGCCGCGGCAAGGACAAGAGGAAACGTGCATCCCGCCATTCTACGGCGCCGCGGTCGGCTGGCCGTCGCATCGCCACTGTGGCGGACGAAGATCCTGCAGAGGTCGGCGCCGCCGACCCAATTGGCCGGCCGGCGCTCAGGCAGCGCTGGCCCGCCTGAGCGCGGCCGGCTCGGCGTACCTGGCGATCGTGTGCCTGTTGCCGGACGCACCGCAGGCCCAGCGCGCACTTCGGTTCATCGACGCGGCACGGGGTCTCACTCCGACGCAGCCATACAGCCGGCCCAGGTCCCGGCATGGCGACGGATGCACACGCCCCCATTGTGCTCGGCTTCGGTGGACAGGCCCACCTCGCCGGCACGCGACGGCATGCCAAGCCGCTCCGCCATCGGTTCGCCGTCCCCACCGGCGAACCGTGCCGATCGCGCGTGCAACAACGACGCGCGACGCCGCCTCAGCGCATCAGCACCACTTCCTCGGCCGAGGTCGGATGGATCGCCACGGTGTCCTCCAGTTGCTGCTTGGTCACGCCCAGCTTCAACGCCACCGCGAAGCCCTGCAGGATCTCGTCGGCGCCGTCGCCGAGCAGGTGGAAGCCGACCACGCGCTCCTCGGCACCGACGCACACCAGCTTGAACAGGCTGCGCTGCGGCGAGTCGGCCAGCGCCTGCAGCATCGGCCGGAAGTTGCTGCGGTACACGCGCACCGCGTCGGCGCCGTAGCGCTCGCGCGCCTGTTCCTCGCCCAGCCCGACCTGGCCCAGCGGCGGATGCGAGAACACCACGCTGGGCACGTTCTCGTAGTCCAGCCGCGCCTGCGGCCGGTCGCCGAACACGCGGTCCATCAGCTTGCGCCCGGCGGCGATCGCCACCGGGGTCAGGCCGACCTTGCCGGCCACGTCGCCGATCGCATACAGCCCCGGCACGTCGGTGTTCTGGTAGGCGTCCACCACGATCTCGTGCTTGTCGCCCAGGCGCACGCCCAGCGCTTCCAGGCCCAGGTCGCGGCTGTTGGGCCGGCGCCCGATCGCGAAGAACACCTTGTCGACGCTGTCGCCCGGCTGTCCCTGCGCATCGACCACGCACAGCCCCTCGCCGCTGCGACGCAGGGCGCTGGCGCGATAACCGAAATGCAGGCGCACGCCCTGGTGGCGCAGGTTCTCGGCGAGCTGCCGCGCCAGTTCCGCGTCGAACCGCTCCAGCAGGCGCTCGCCCTGCACGTACAGCTCCACCCGGCTGCCCAGCGCCTGCAGCAGCCCGGCCAGTTCCACCGCGATGTAGCCGCCGCCGACGATCGCCACCCGCGGCGGCGCCTCGCACAGGCTGAAGAAATCGTCAGAGATCAGCCCCAGGTCGGCGCCCTCGATGTCCGGCCGCAGCGCATGCGCGCCGGTGGCGATCACCACGTGCTTGGCGCTGACCCGCACGCCGTCGTCGCATTCGACGGTGTGCGCATCGACCAGCCGCCCGCGCCGCGGGATCAGCACCACGCCATCGGCATCCAGCCGCCGCCGGTAGCTGGCTTGGATGTTGCCGATGTAGCCCTGGCGATGCGCCACCAGTTCAGCCCACGACAGCGTGGCCTCGGGAATGGCGAAACCGACCGCGCGCGCCAGGTCGATGCGCTCGACCAGGTCCGCCGCCAGCCACATCGCCTTCTTCGGCACGCAGCCGACGTTGACGCAGGTGCCGCCGAGCGCGTTCGGCTCCAGGATCGCCACCCGCGCGCCGTGGCTGGCGGCGCGGAACGCGGTGGCCAGGCCGCCGGAACCGCCGCCCAGCACCAGCAGGTCGTAATCGCGGATCGGCGCGCTCATCGCGCACGCTCGGCGCGCGGCGGGGCGGCATCGCTGGCGGGCCGGTGCCCGCCTCTCACATCGTCCATCGGCTGTCCTGTCGCAGGTCTCGGTCGCCGCGGAGCATGCCATGGCCGGCCACGCGGCAGATGTGAGGACGCCACCGCCGCGCCCGCGCTCAGGCCGCGTCGCGGCGCTGCATCGGCTGCCAGTGCAGGTAGCTGGCCGACCGCCACAGCCACTCCACCGGGCCGAAGCGAAAGCGCCGCAACCACCAGTGCGACAGCGCCACCTGCAGCGCGAACAGCGCGACCGCGAACGGGATCTGCCAGGCGCGCGGCAAGCGTTCGAAGTAGCCGAAGCCATAGCCGTAGAACAGCGTGGTGCACACCAGCGACTGCAGCAGGTAGTTGCTCAGCGCCATGCGCCCGGCCGGCGCCAGCCACTGCAGCGCCGGCGCGGCGCGTACCAGCCACGCCGCATAGCCCAGCGCCATCAGGCCACTGGCGACGCTGGCCAAGGCGTAGGCGCAGGTCAGGCGCAGATCCAGCCGCGCCGGATCCATCCACGGCTCCAGCCGGAAGCTCAGCAGCATCAGCGCCAGGCCCAGCGGCAGCACGCCCCAGCGCAGCACCGCCAGCAGCCGCGGGAAGCGCTGCGGTTGCGCGGCCAGGCCGCTGCGCACGCACCAGGCGCCGAGCAGGAACATGCCGAAGATGGTGGGCGCGTTGAACAACAGCCCGCTCAGCGATTCGACCAGGTCGCGCGCGCGCTGCGCGGTGGCCTGGAGGTAGCTGCCGTGGCCGAACACCGCGCGCTGCTGCGCCAGCGCCGCGGCGTTGTGCTGCGCCTGTTGGGCCATGTCGCGCTGCCACTGCGCCGCACCGTGCGGATCGGCCTGCGCCGCCGACGCCACGGCGCCGATCAGCAGCCACAGCGCCGGCGCGAACAGATACACCACCAGCGCCATCGCCGGCAGCCAGCGCGTGGGCGCCTCGCGGAACGCCAGCAGCATGAACGCCAGCAGCGCGTAGCTGACCAGGATGTCGCCGGACCACAGCAGCAGGGCGTGCAACAGGCCGATCAGCAGCAACCCCGCGCTGCGGCGCAGGAAGAAGCCGCCGAACGGGCGCCGCGCGGTCTCGGCGCGCTGCGCCATCACCGCGAAGCCCATGCCGAACAGCAACGAGAACAAGGTGTAGAACTTGCCCTGCACCAGGATGTAGACCAGCGCATCGGCAATGCGGTCGGCGCCGCGCAGGGCAGGATCCAGGCCGGTCATCGCCGCGTCCAGCGGACCGACGAAGCCCTCGATGTTCATGAGCAGGATGCCCAGCAGGGCGAAGCCGCGCAGCACGTCCAGCGTGGCGATGCGCTCGGCGGGCGCGACGGGCTGCAACACGGGGGCGGAAGTGGCCAAGGCGGCACCAGGCGGAAGGCTGGCGATTGTCCCTCGCCGCGATCAGGAGGGCCGCCGGCGTCCGCGGCGGCGCGACGGCGCCGCTGCGCGCGGCACCAGGGCCGGCGGCACCGGCGCGACCGGTGCCGCCGCCAGGGCGATCAGTGCTGGTGGCCGCCGTCGCCGTGCACGTGGCCGTGCTCGATCTCTTCGGCGCTGGCCTCGCGCACGTCGACGATCTCCACGTCGAAGTGCAGGTCCTTGCCGGCCATCGGGTGGTTGAGATCGACGTCGACCACGCTCATGCCGACCTTCTGCACGGTCACCGCGCGCGGGCCGAAGTTGGTCTGCAGCACCACCTGGCTGCCCGGCTGCAGCTTGGCCGCGCCGAAATGCTTCTTCGGCACGCGCTGGCTCAGGCCCTCGCGGTACTCGCCATAGGCGTCCTTGGCGGCCACGTCGACGCCGAAGCTGTCGCCGGCGGCCTTGTCCAGCATCGCGTTCTCCAGGCCCGGGATGATGTTGCCGTGGCCGATCAGGATCACCAGCGGATCGCGATCCTTGGAGCTTTCGATCGGCGCCTGACCGACTTCCGAAACGGTGTAGTGGAAACGGACGACGCGGTCTTTTTCGATCTTCATGTGCACTCTGCGCTGTGGCTGCCGGGGGCAGACGGGATGGGCGGCTTGTCGGCCGCCGGGAGCGCCGCCATGATGGCGGCCTTCTGAGGTCGCGCATTATCCCGGCTCCATGCACAACACGCCAGTTTCGCCGCGCGGCCGCCGCGCGCTCCCGTGGTGGCTTCCGCTGCTGTGCGCCGCCGCGCTGGCGGCCTGCGGACGCCATGAGGTCCGCCACACCCGCCCGGCGCCGGTGGCGGTGCGCGACTGGCCGCAGGTGGCGCCGGCCGATCCGGGCGCGGCCAACGCGGTGCTGATGCGCGCGCTGGGCCTGGTCGGCACGCCCTACCGCTACGGCGGCAACACCCCCGAGTCCGGGTTCGACTGCAGCGGCCTGGTCGCCTACGTCTACCGCGACATGCTCGACCTGCGGCTGCCGCGCACCTCGCGCGAGCTGGCCGCCGTGCAGGGGCCGCGGATCGACCCGCAACGCCTGAGCACCGGCGACCTGGTGTTCTTCGGCAGCGCAGGAAGTGTGACGCACGTCGGGATTTACGTCGGCGAAGGCCGCTTCGTGCACGCCCCCAGCACCGGCGGAACGGTCCGCCTGGATTCGCTGGACGGGGCCTACTGGCGGGACCATTACACCGGCGCGAAACGGGTTTTGCACTGAACTGTGATTTCACCCACATTCATAATTACGGAAATTTAACTTTATTTGAACTTTCTCTTGCCGCCAGCAGGGCATGATCCCCCATCGTTTTATTTTGTGATCCAAGCGTGACGACCGAAGCCAAGACCTCTCCAGGCAAGCCCGCCGTTCCCCGCCGGACCGCTTTCCGTCTTTTCTGCACCGCCTCGCTCTGTTTCACGGCCCTCCCGGCCCTGGCCCAGTCCGCTTCCACCGACACCGTCGTCCCGGAAGCGATCGCCACCGTCGCCCCCGCTCCAGCATCGGTGAGCGCCGTGGCGACCACCGCTCCGGCGCCCGCGCAGGCCGCTACCGTCACCGCCTCGGCCAAGCCGGCCGCCGCTGTCCAGGCATCCGCGCCGTCGCGCAGCAAGGCCGACGCCGCCGCGACCGCCACCCTGGCCGCCCTGCTGCCGCACCTGGCCGCCAACGACACCATTCCGCTGATGGACCGCTCGGCGATGTTCGCCGGCGACATCAGCCGCCTGCTGGCCAACTACGACGTATCCCAGCCGATCCCGCGCGAAGGCGTGGTGCCGGGCGGCGACAAGGTGCAGTCGGTGCTCAAGCGCGCCATGGCGCTGCTGGGCACCCCGTACCGCTGGGGCGGCGAGGACACCGAAGGCTTCGACTGCAGCGGCCTGGTCGGCTACGTGTTCCGTACCGCGCTGGGCATCGAGCTGCCGCGTGTGTCGCGCGAGATGGCCCGCGAGGCCAACGCCCAGCTGATCAAGGACCGCGACGCGCTGGCCCCGGGCGACCTGGTGTTCTTCGGCCGCAAGGGCCGCGTCGACCACGTCGGCCTGTACGTCGGCGAGGGCCGCTTCCTGCACGCCCCCAGCCGCGGCAAGGACGTGCGCGTGGACACGCTGACCTCCGGCTACTGGGGCGAGAAGTTCGTGCAGGCGCGCCGCGTGGCGATGTAAGCCGCCCCGTCTGTATGCAAGGCGAAGAAAGGCCGCTGGCGACAGCGGCCTTTTTTATTCGCCGTCATTGCCGCTGCGGTTCCGCGCGGCCCGCCTGGAGCGTCATCGCCGCCGTCCGCGTTGTCCGCCGGCACGCTAAGCTGGTCCGCCTCGATCGCGTCACCGGGATGTCGATGACACCACTTCCCTCGCCCGCCCTGCGCCCCTGCCGTGCCGATGATCGCCGTCGCCAGGCCACGTCCTGGCCGCACCGGCAGGCGCTGCGCTGATGCCGGCCACGCCCACCCTGCCCACGCCCGCCCAGGCACTGGCGATCGCGCAATCGCTGCTGTCCGCCCGCTATGCCGGCGCCGCCTTCGGCTTCGCCGCCGGTTCGATCCTGCGCGGTGCAGGCACGCACCTGTCCGACATCGACCTGGTGGTGGTCTACGACAGCCTGCCGGCCGCACACCGCGAGTCGTTCCTGGCCGAGGGCGTACCGGTCGAGGCCTTCGTGCACGATCCGGGCACCCTGGCCTGGTTCCTCGATGACGATGCCGCCCGCGGCCGCCCCAGCCTGCTGCACATGATCGCCGAGGGCACCATCGTCGGCACCGCGACGGACGCGGCCCGCGCGCTGCAGGGCCAGGTCGCCGCGCGGCTGCAGGCCGGGCCAACGCCGCTGACGCCGGCGCAACGGGACGCGCTGCGCTACGAAATCACCGACCTGATCGACGACCTGTGCGGCGAGCGCAGCGCCGCCGAGATCGTCGCGATCGGCGCCCTGCTGCATCCGCGCCTGGCGGAGCTGGCGCTGCGCGGGCGCGGCCACTGGTACGGCAGCGGCAAGTGGGTTCCACGCCTGCTGGCACGAATGGACCCGGCCCTGGGCGCACGCTTCGACCAGGCCTTCGCCGCCCTGTTCGCCAGCACTGACTGCACGCCGGTGCTGGCGTTGGCGCAGCAGGAACTGGACATGCACGGCGGCCGCCTGTTCGACGGCGACCGCCGGACCGCGCCGGCGGACTGGCGCGTATAAGCCCCGGCCTCAGCCGTGGTAGTGGGCGATGGTGTCCTCGATGCCCTTGCTCAGCTCCATCACCTTCTGCGCGTACTCGGCCAGGCGATGGTCTTCCGGCGTGGCCGGATGCCAGGCCGGTACCGCAGTCGGCCGGCCTTCGACGCCGTCCAGGGCCACGAACACGATGATGCAATGGGTGCACAGGCGCGGCTCGCCGCCCATCGGATCGCGGGCGCGCACCTCGATGGCGAAATGCATGCTGCTGGTGCCGGTGTGGACCAGCTTGGCGCTGACCGTGACCATGTCGCTGATGCGGATCGGCGAAACGAAGCGGATGCCGCCCACCGCCACGGTCACGCTGTAATGGCCGCTCCAGCCCACCGCGGCGGCGTAGCCGACCTGGTCGATCCACTTCATCACCACGCCGCCGTGGACCTTGCCGCCGTAGTTGACGTCGATCGGCTCGGCCAGGAAGCGGAAAGTCAGTTCGCGTTGCGTGCCGCTCATCGGAAATCCATGCAGGGGAGGAGGCCGCAGTCTGCCATGCGCGGGCGGCGCCGGCCGCATCGATCGCAGCGAAAATTCCCCGCGCGTGCCGAGCAATGCATCACATTGCAATTGATAATTATTATCATTAATATTTCACTCAGCTATTGCCGCGATCACGCGCCGTAGCCGTCTCCCCTCCCCTTCTATCGTCAACGCCTTGGGCGGTCGTCAGGACCCGACAGGGCGCTGCAAACACCTGCCATCGACACCATGCCCCGCACGCGTTCGCCTCGCCAACTTCCCCTGTGCGCACTGTGCCTGTTCGGCCCCGCGCTGGCCCCGCAGACCGCGTCTGCGAACAACGACAGCGCCACGGTGCTGGATACGGTCACGGTGACCGCCCCCCGTGCCACCGGACTGAACCCGCGCACCGTCGAGGCCGGCAGCTTCCGCGGCGCCGACATTCTGGATGTGCCTTCCACCGTCAACGTGGTCACCCGCGAGGCGTTGGACCTGCAGGCCGCCGGCGGTCTCTACGATGCGCTGCGCAACACCGCCGGCGTCACCCGGCAACAGAACGGCGGCGATACCTGGGACCAGTTGGTGATCCGTGGCATCGCGGTGGAGAACCGGACCAACTACCGGCTCAACGGCGCGATGCCGATCATGAACTTCTCGCAGGTGCCGCTGGAGGACAAGGAGCGCGTGGAAGTGCTCAAGGGCGCCTCGGCGCTCTACTACGGCTTCACCTCGCCGGCCGGCGTGGTCAACTTCGTCACCAAGCGCGCCGGCGCCACCCCGGTCACCCGCGTCGGCCTGACGCTGGACCAGAACGGCACGGCGGTGGGGAGCGTCGACGTGGCGCGCCGCTTCGGTGCCGAGCGCCAGGTCGGGGTGCGCGTCAATGCCGCTGGCGGCGCACTGGGCTCGTACCTGGACGGGGTCGGCGACGGCAGCCACCGCTTCCTGTCTGCCGCGCTGGACTGGCGCATCGGCGATCGGCTGCTGCTCAAGGGCGACGTCGAGTACGACCGCCGCCGGGTCACCGAACAGGCCGCGGTGAACCTGCCCACCGCCGTCGGCGGCACGATCACCTTGCCGCACCCGGTCGATCCCACCCGCCTGGTCGGCCCGGACTGGGCGGACTTCGACGCCACCACGCGCAACGCGTTGCTGCGCGCCGACTACGCGCTGGCCGACGGCTGGGCGCTGACGGTGGAAGCCGGCCACTCGGAGATGGCGCGCGATCGCCGCCTGGCGATCTTCCGCTTCGCCAACAACGCCGGCGTCGCCAGCGGCGAGGGCTCAATCCGCGGCAACCTGCAGCGCCACGCGGTGGATTCGGATCTGCTGCGCGCCGAGCTGTTCGGCACGTTCGCCAGCGGCCCGATCGCGCACGAGCTGACGCTCGGCACCAGCCGCACCGACAAAGGCCAGGATCCGATCTACCAGAGCAACTACGTCATCGCCTCGCAAAACCTGTACGCGCCGCGCGTGATCACCAAGGTCAGCTACGGCGCCCGCCCGACCACGCCCACCACCGCGGCGCTGGACACCGAGGACACCGGCCTGTACGCGCTGGACCGCATGCGCTTCGGGAAGAACTGGCAGTTGATCGCCGGCCTGCGCTACGCGCGGTACCGCAGCGACCAGGGCAGCGCGCACTACACCGCCAGCGAGACCACGCCGCTGCTCGCCGGCATCTACAAACTGGGCGACACCCTGTCGCTTTACGCCTCCTACGCCGAAGGCCTGGAGGAAGGCGAGGCCGCGCCCGCCGGGACCGCCAACGAGAACCAGCGCCTGGCGCCGGGCGTCAGCAAGCAGAAGGAACTGGGCCTGCGCTGGCAGGCGCCGGGCGGCACCCTGCTCTCGGCGGCGCTGTTCGACATCCGCCGCCCGGGCTACTACACCAACAGCGACAACGTGTTCACCGCCGACGGCGAGCAGCGCTACACCGGCATCGAGCTGTCCACCCAGGGCCAGCTGACCCGCCAGCTCGGCTGGCAGACCTCGGCGCAGTGGCTGGACCCGCGCTTCGCGCAGATCGGCCCGCGCTACGACGGCAAGTTGCCGGAAAACGCCGCGCGCCGCACCGGCAGCGC
Organism: Xanthomonas sp. NCPPB 901; assembly: GCF_056725085.1. NCBI lineage: Bacteria > Pseudomonadati > Pseudomonadota > Gammaproteobacteria > Lysobacterales > Lysobacteraceae > Xanthomonas > Xanthomonas sp. NCPPB 901. The sequence continues at coordinate 3,354,868 of NZ_CM161511.1, forward strand.
ATTCCTGACCTATGCCTTCGACACGCTGCCCGGGCTCTCGCTCAACGGCGGCGCCTACTACACCGGTCGCCGCCCGGTGAACGACCTCAACCAGGCCTGGCTCGGCGACATCACCTTGCTGAGCGTGGGCGGCCGCTACGTCACGACGCTGTTCGCGCGGCGCACCAGTTGGCAGTTGAACGTCGACAACCTCGCCGACAAGCGCTACTGGGCCGGCGCCGGTACCCGCCTGGCCGCCGGCGCGCCGCGTACGCTCAAGTTCACTCTCAAGATCGACCTGTGAGGCGTGCCGATCGCTGGTCCATGCGCTCGCTGCTCGTGCTGCTCGCGAGCGTGGGCGCCGCCAAGGCCACGCCGGACACCGCCCCCGCCGCATCGCCGACGCCGGATGCGGCGTTGCCTGCCTATGTCCCCCGCGCCGTGCGCGTCGACGCTGCGGCGCCGTACCTGCGCGCCGATGGCGCCGTCCGCATCGCCGGGGCCGAACACGTGCAGGCCATGGTCGAGGGCTTCAATGCACTGCTCGCGCGCCACCATCCCGGCGTGCGGTTCGCCGACGAAGGCCAGGGCACCAGCAGCGCGGTGCCGCTGCTGATGTTCGGGCGCACCCTGTTCGCGCCGATGGGCCGGGCGATCAATCCGATCGAACAGGTGCCGTACCGCAAGATCGTCGGCACCGAGCCGCTGGACATCCGCGTGGCGCACACCGCCGGCAGCGCCGCCGGCGGCCTGGCGACGACACTGGCGGTGTACGTCAATCGGCGCAACCCGCTGGCGCAGCTGAGCCTGGCACAGTTGGCGCAGGTGCTGGCGGTGGGCAATCCCGACGGCGACGTGTCGCACTGGAGCCAGCTGGGCCTGGACGGAGACTGGGGCAGCCGCGCGATCCAGCCCTATGCCACGCCGGAGTACAGCGGCTTCGGCCATTGGCTGCAGCGGGAGGTCCTGCACGTCCGGGCGCTGGCGCCGCGCACCCGATACGCATCCGACAGCGCCAGCCTGCTGCAGCACGTGGCCGCCGACCCCGACGGCATCGCCGTGGCGGCGATCGGGCTGGAGAATGCGCAGGTGCGCCAGCTGCCGCTGCTCGGCCTGCACAGCGGGCGCGCGCTGGCCGGCACCGCGCAGGAGGTGGTGGACGGCGACTACCCGCTGGGCCGGTGGTTGCACTTCTACGTGCGCCGCGTGCCCGGGCAGCCGCTGGACCCGCTGGCGCAGGCGTATCTGCGCCTGGTGCTGTCGCGCGAGGGCCAGGCCATCATCGCCACACAGTCGGGCGGCTACCTGCCGCTGACCGCCGAGCAAGCCCGCCGCGAACGCGAGAAACTCGACTGACCACCATGACCAGGCCCCACGTTCCGTTGCCGTTCCTGCTGCTGTCGTTGCTGCTGCTCGCGTGCCCCGTCGCCGCGACCGCCGGCGACCTTCCCGCCGACGTAGCGCGCCCGATCGCGCTACCGGCAGACGCTTCCTACCTGAGCCATGACGGCGCGGTCACCATCGTCGGCAACGACGGCATGCAGGAGGTCATCGACCGACTCAATGCACTGTTCGTCCGTCACCACCCCAACGTGCGCTTCGCCACCGTGATGCGCGGCTCGTCCACCGGCATGCCGGCGCTGGCCGCCGGGGCCACGCTGTTCGCGCCGCTGACCCGCGACATATGGCCCGGCGACCGCGCCGCGTTCCGCCAGTTGCACGGCTACGACGCCACGCCGGTCCGCATCGGCTACAACGGCTACGGACCGCGCCCGCCGCACAAGACCCCGCCGGCGGTCTACGTGCATGCGGACAATCCACTGCCCGGTTTGACCCTGGCGCAGGTCGCGCGGATCTTCACCGATGGCCACGCCGGCGGCGACCTCACCACCTGGTCGCAGCTAGGCCTGGGCGGCGTCTGCGCCGAGCGCCGGATCCACGCCTACGGCCTGCGCGACGATGGCGGCTTCGCCACCGGCCTACGCATCGCGCGCCTGGGTGGGCGGCCGTTCGCACTCAAGTACGAGCCCCTGCCCTCGCGCGAGGCGGTGATCCGCGCCGTGGCCACCGATCCCTGCGGCATCGGTCTGTTGGGCTGGATCGACGCCATGGCGGTGTCGTCGCAGGTGCGCGTGCTGCCGCTGGCGGACGCACCGGGCGAGGCCTTCCACCGCCCCGACCATGCCTCGGTGCGGCAGGGCCGCTACCCGCTGTCCGCCGCCGTGCAGTTCTATGTGGACCGTGCCCCCGATCGTCCGCTCGCGCCACTGGTCAAGGAGTACCTGCGGCTGGCGCTGTCGCGGGAAGGCCAGGCGATCCTGGAGGCGCAGCGCGATTCGGAAGAAGGGTACGTGCCGCTCAGCGCCGAAGACCTGCAACGCGAACGGCGCAAGCTGGACGCGCTGTAGCGGCGCCGGCACGCACGCCGCACCGCCGGCAGTGGCGCGCCTGCGGAGGCGCAGCAGGACGCCTTGCGACCATGCGCTGGGGAGAACCAGCCGGCCAGCGCCACAGCGCATCGGCCGTGCGCAGTGCCGCGCTGCGCCGAGCGGCGACGCCGCCAGCGTGCCGCTGCCGCACGCCGCCGCACGCCGGCGGTCGACGCGGTCGGCTACGCCGCGACCAACGCCAGGTTGTCGCGCTTGCGGACGCACAGCCACGGGAAATGCGGCTGGCGCCAGCGCAGCGCGCGCAGGCAACGCACCGACAGCCGACGCGGATCGAACAGACGGCGCAGCACGATGCCGTCGAGCGCCGCGTCGGTGTGCTGGTGATAGTGCTGCGCCAGATCCGCGTGGCCCAGGCCGCTGAAGTACTGCAGGCTGCGCGCGGCGCTGGCCTGGGCCTGCGCCGCATCGGCGTAGAACGGGCTGTCGAGGATGTGCAGCTCGCCGTCGTGCCGCAGCAACTGCAGCAGGCGCGCGATCAGCGCACGCGGATCGGCGAAGTACTGGATGCAGGCCGGCACCACCACGACATCGAACCGCTGCGCCGGCAGCGGCAAGCGAAAGATGTCGCCGGCGACGAAGCTCAGCCGCGGCTCGGCGGCGAACACCCGTGCCGCCTGCGCCAGTTCGGTGCGGTTGACGTCCACGCCGCAGACCTCGCGCTGCAGGCCGCTGGCCAGGCGATACGCCAGCCAGCCGTTGCCGCAGCCCAGTTCCAGCAGCGGACCATCGCCGCCGCGCGCGCGCAGGTGGCGCAGCAGGCGCCGGCAGGATTCGGCGCGCACCCGCCATTCGTGGCTGGCGCCGAGCGCGCCGGGCGGCTGCGGCAGCGTGCGCACCTGGGTGTCGCTGTAGAGCCGGCCTTCGCGGCGGCGCAGCTCCAGGTAGCGCTGCTCGAACGGGTCGTCGGGCAGCGCGTCGTGCACCAGCACACCCGCGTGGAGTATCAGTCCCGGCAATTGCCGCAGCTGCGCGCGCAGGCTGTCCGCAGGCGTGCGCACGGCAGCATCAACGCACCTGGCCGGCACTGTCGACCGGCGGTTCTTCCAGGCCGACATTGCTCGGCGCCGCCTCGTACACGGCGCGGTCGAGCAGGCCGGTCTCCTTGGCCACCAGCACCGGCACCAGCATCTGCCCGGTCACGTTGGTCATGGTGCGCATCATGTCCAGCACGCGGTCGATGGCGTACAGATAGCCGATCACCTCCAGCGGCAGGTTGGCCGCGCTCAGCACCACCGTGGCCATCACCACCGCGGTACCGGGCACGCCGGCGGTGCCGAAGCTGCCCAGCACCGAGGCGATCAGCACCACGAAGTACTGGTTGGCGGTCAGCGGCACGCCGGTGTACTGGGCGATGAACACCGCGCACAGCGCCGGGAAGATCGCCCCGCAGCCGTCCATCTTGATGCTGGCGCCCAGCGGCACCGCGAACGCCGCATAGTCCTTGTTGACGCCCAGGTTATGGGTGATCGAACGCAGCGCCACCGGCATCGCGGCGAAACTGGAGGAACTGACGAAGGCCACCTGCATGCCCGGCGCGGCGCCGCGGAAGAACTTCCACGGGTTCAGCCCGTGCACCAGCAGCAGGCCGCTGTACACCACCACGATATGGATCGCGCAGGCCAGGTACAGCGCCAGCACGAAATTGCCGAACGGCAGCAGCTTGCCGAAGCCGTAGCCGCCGACCAGCGCGGCGATCAGGCCGAAGGTGCCGAGCGGGGTCATCTCCAGCACGAAGCGGGTGACCTGGATCATGATCTCGCTCATCTGCTTTGTGAGCTTGCGCGCCTCGGCCACGCGCTCGCCGAGCTTGACCATGGCAAAGCCCAGCAGCGCGGCGAAGAAGATCACCGGCAGGATCGACCCGCGCCCGGCCGCCAGCACGGTCTCGCCGGCGGCATTGGTCTTGGTGCCGATGCCGGTCAGCGCATAGAACGGGTTGGACGGGACCACGTCCAGCAGCACCTGCACCGGGCTGGGCACGTCGCGCGGGGTCCAGGCGCTGTCCACGCGCAGGCTCAGGTGGCCGGCGCCGGGCTGCAGCACGGTGCCCACGGCCAGGCCGACGCCGACCGCCAGCGCCGCGGTGACGATGAACCACAGGAAGGTGCGCCCGCCCAGCTTGGCCACCGACTGCTGCCCGTGCAGGGCCGAGATCGCGTTGATGACGGCGAAGAACACCAGCGGCACCGCGATCATCTTGATCAGGGTGACGTACAGGTCGCCGAGCGGCTTGAACCAGGTTTCCGCGGTCGGGCCCAGCGCCCAGCCGGCCAGGGCGCCCAGCACGAAGCCGGCGACCACGCGCTGCCAGAACGGAATGCGTAACCAGGCCGTCACCAGTTTCATCGACGCTGTCCAGAAAGATCGGGGGGGCTTCGCACGATAGCGCACCCCGGCAGCAGCGGCGACGCCATGGCTGGAAAGGCGCCATGTCATCGGCGTGCCTTGTCGCAGCCGGCATAATGCGGGGGACTTCGTGTTCAGGACCCGTTCCGCGTATGCGCCTTCCCGTTTCCGCCCTCGCCGCCGCCTCCACCCTGCTGCTGGGTGCCTGCGCCAGCACGCCGCACGCACCGGCCGCCAGCGCCAACGTCGCGCCGATCGTCGTCCCCGCCGTGGCCCATCCGGCCGGCGAGACCCCGGCCTGGTGGTACCGCAGCGGCGCCGCCAAGGCCGCCAACAATGGCGCGATGCGCGGCAAGGCCAAGAACGTGATCCTGTTCCTGGGCGATGGCATGAGCCTGACCACGGTCGCCGCCGCGCGCATCCTCGACGGCCAGCGCAAGGGCGCCTCCGGCGAGGAGAATCAACTGGCGTGGGAGGCGTTCCCGGCCACCGCGCTGAGCAAGACCTACAACACCGATTCGCAGACGCCGGACTCGGCCGGCACCATGACCTCGATCACCACCGGGGTGAAGACCCACATGGGCGCGATCGGCGTGGCCGCCGGCAAGCGCGACGCCTGCGCCGACAGCCTCGGCAAGCAGTTGCTGAGCTGGCTGGAACTGGCCGACAGCGCCGGCATGGGCACCGGCATCGTCACCACCACCCGCCTCACCCACGCCACCCCGGCCGCGACCTACGCGCACGTGCCCGAGCGCAACTGGGAAAGCGATGCCGACCTGCCGGAGAAGGCGGTCGCCGAGGGCTGCCGCGACATCGCCCAGCAGATGGTCGGCGCGCGCTTCGGGCGCGGCCCGCAGGTGATGCTGGCCGGCGGCCGCGGCCAGTTCACCACCGTCGAGCAGCGCGACCCGGAGTACGACGACAAGGTCGGCCTGCGCCTGGACGGCCGCGACCTGGTCGGCGAATGGCGCCAGCGCCATCCGCAGGGCGCCTACGTGTGGACCCGCGGGCAACTGGAAGCGGCGCAGCACGCGCCGGCGCTGCTGGGCCTGTTCGAGCCGGACCACATGCAGTTCGACCACGACCGCGACCGCAGCGCCAACGGCGACCCGAGCCTGGCCGAGATGACTCGCGCCGCGATCCGCACCCTGTCGCAGGACCAGAACGGCTACGTGCTGATGGTCGAAGGCGGTCGCATCGACCACGCGCACCACGCCGGCAACGCTTACCGCGCGCTGGACGAGACCATCGCCCTGTCGCAGGCGGTGCAGGCCGCGGCGGACGCGACCTCGGCCGAGGACACGCTGATCATCGTCACCGCCGACCACTCGCACACGCTGAACTTCGTCGGCTACCCGCAGCGCGGCAACCCGATCCTGGGCAAGGTGCGCGGCACCAGCGGCGAGGACGCCAACACCGGCGACCTGGCGCTGGACGGCAACGGCCAGCCCTACGCCACGCTCAGCTACGCCAACGGCCCCGGCTACACCGGCGCCAGCAACCAGCAGCCGGCCGGGGTCAAGACCTTCCCGCATGCGCCGAGCAACTTCGAGCCGGCCAACGGCCGCCCGGACCTGACCCACGTCGACACCGAAAGCCCGGACTTCATGCAGGAAGCGCTGGTGCCGACCAAGGCCGAGACCCACGGCGGCGACGACGTCGGCATCTGGGCGCGCGGCCCCGGCAGCGCCGCGTTCCGCGGCAGCCTGGAGGAGAACGTGATCTACCACGTGATCGTGCAGGCCACGCCGACGCTGCGCGCGCGGCTGTGCCAGGCCGGCACCTGCAACGGCGACGGCGTCCCGGTGGAACTGCCCAAGCCGACGGCGTTCATGAGCAGCGCCGCCACGGCGCAATGAGCCGGCCACCGCTGCACGTCGGCCGCCTGCGCATGGCGGCTGGCGTCCTTGCGCTGGCCGCGCTCGGCACCGTGCCGGCGGCCACGGCCCAGCCGGCCGCCGAGACCTGCCGGCTGGGCGACCCGACCACCGACCGTCCGATAGTGCCGGGCTGCCGGCTCGGCGCCGACGGGCGCCTGGCGCTGACGCCGCAGGCGCTGCGCCGCCTGCACTTCGATCGCGACGGGCTGGCGCTGCTGAGCGTCGGCGCACGGTTCTACTACGTCCGCGCCGATGGCCGCAGCCTGCCGGTGATCACCTGGGACAACGCTGCGGACGGTTTCACTGAAGGCCTGACCCGCGGCATCGTCGACGGCCGCATCGGCTTCTACGACCGGCAATTGCGCGAGGTGATCGCGCCGGTCCACGACTTCGCCTGGCCGTTCGAGCACGGTGTCGCCCAGGTCTGCGACGGCTGCCGGGCCGGCACTCCCGACGCCGACGGCCATACGTCGATGCAGGGCGGCCGCTGGTACTCCATCGATCGCCACAACCGCGAAGTGCCGACGCCGACGCGCTGAGCCGATCACCGTGCGCGGCCTGGCCGCGTTGTCACGGACAACGTCGCCAAGGCTGGTCCTCTGCAACGCATCTCCCGCGACGTCGCGGGAAGCGCATCGGCCGCGAAGTGAGAGATTCCCGCGTCGGGACTGAAGTCCCTCCCACAGGGCGCTAGCCAACGTTCGCGCTGTTTCAGATGCCGTCGCGCGCTGGCCACAGGCCGCGCGTCGCGTGCTGGCGGCAGACATCGAGCGGGCACCGGGCTGAGCAAGCATCCGGGACAGCCCCGAGTGCCGATACCTGCTCTTGTGGGAGGGACTTCAGTCCCGACGGGTTGAGCTGAAAGGCGTCGGGACTGAAGTCCCTCCCACAGAACGCTAGCCAACGTTTGCGCTGTTTCAGACGCCGTCGCGCGCTGGCCACAGGCCGGGCGTCGCGTGCTGGCGGCAGACATCGAGCGGGCACCGGGCTGAGCAAGCATCCGGGACAGCCCCGAGTGCCGATACCTGCTCTTGTGGGAGGGACTTCAGTCCCGACGCGTTGAACTGAAAGGCGTCGGGACTGAAGTCCCTCCCACAGAACGCTAGCCAACGTTTTGCGCTGTTTCAGACGCCGTCGCGCGCTGGCCACAGGCCGCGCTTCGCGTGGCGACCGACATCGAGCGGGCGCCCTGCTGAGCAAGCAGTCTGGATAGTCCCGAGCGCCGAGAACGGCTCTTGTGGGAGGGACTTTAGTCCCGACGCGTTGAGCTGAAAGGCATCGGAGCTGAAGTCCCTCCCACAACGCTGCTCAGGCTCAAAGACATCGCCCTGGTCGCGCGTCGCGCTGGCAAGCGCTTGCGTCTACAGTGACGCGATGGCTCCGCGCGTCTCCACGTCCCCCTTGTCCGCCCTCGCCGCCGCACTGCCCGATCCGGCACCGGCGCCGCTGCTGATCGGCTTCAGCGGCGGCCTGGATTCGACCGTGCTGCTGCACCTGCTCGCGCAACACCCCGCCTACCGCGACGCCGGCCTGCGCGCACTGCATGTGCACCATGGCCTGCATGCCGACGCCGACGCCTGGGCCGCGCATTGCGCGCAGGTCTGCGCGGCGCTGGCGGTGCCGCTGCAGGTGGTGCGGGTGCAGGTCCCGCGCGACAGCGGCGACGGCCTGGAAGCGGCGGCGCGGCAGGCGCGGCGCCACGCCTTCGCGCAGGCGCTGCAACCCGGCGAATGGCTGGCGCTGGCGCAGCATCGCGACGACCAGGCCGAGACCTTCCTGCTGCGCGCGCTGCGTGCCTCCGGCCCGGATGGCCTGGCGGCGATGCAGGCGCTGTCCGATTTCGCCGGCAGCCGCCTGTGGCGGCCGCTACTGTCCCAACCGCGCAGCGCGCTGCGCGCCCATGCGCAGCGGCATGGCCTGCAGTGGATCGACGATCCCAGCAATGCCGATCCCGGCTTCGACCGCAACTTCCTGCGCCTGCAGGTGCTGCCGCTGCTGCGCCAGCGCTGGGCGCATGCCGACGCCGCCCTCGCCCGCAGCGCGCAGCTGTGCGCCGACGCCGGCGCGCTGCTGGAGGCGGACGACCGCGCGGCGCTCGACGCGCTGCAGGACCGCCCCGGCGCCCCGCTCCCGCTCGCCGCGCTGCGCGCCCTGCCCGCGGCGCGGCGCGCACGCGTGCTGCGACGCTGGGTCGCGCAGGCCGGGCTGCCGCCCTTGCCGGCGGCCGGCCTGGCCGCGATCGAACGCGACCTGCTGCAGCCGCGCGCCGATGCCGCGGCGCAGTTCGCCTGGCATGGCGCCTGCGTGCGCAGCTGGCGCGACACGTTGTACGCCGAACGCGAGCTCAGGCCCTGGCCTGGCGACTGGCAGGCGCAGTGGGACGGCCGCGCGCCGCTGGCGTTGCCCGATGGCCGCCGCCTGCACCTGCAGGCCGACACGACGCTGGCCTTCGACACGCCGCTGCTGGTGCGCGCACGCCGCGGCGGCGAACGCCTGCGCCTGCCGGGGCGTGCGCAGTCGCAGTCGCTCAAGCACCTGCTGCAGACGCAGGCGCTACCGCCGTGGCAGCGCCTGCGGCTGCCGCTGCTGTTCGACGCCACACAGTTGCTGGCCGCCGGCCCGGACCTGCTGGCCGCGCCGCTGCACGCCTGGCTGCAGGCGCACGCCGCGCGCCTGGTGCTGGACCCGCTGCCGGTGGCGGCACCCGCGTCGCATTGACCCTGCTGCCGCCGCCGCGCACACTTTCGCCATGCCCAAGAAGTCCCAAGACGATGCCTCCCCGGTCGCCCGCTTCGAGCAGTCGCTCGAAGAACTGGAAGTGCTGGTGGAGAAGATGGAAGCCGGCGACCTGAGCCTGGAACAGTCGCTCAGCGCCTACGAGCGCGGCGTGGGCCTGTACCGGCAATGCCAGCAGGCGCTGGAGCAGGCCGAGTTGCGCGTGCGCCTGCTCAGCGATCCCGAGCAACCCGACAGCGCCGAACCCTTCGATCCCGTGCCGCCCCATGGCGGCTGAGGCGGCGTTCGCGCACTGGCGCGAGCGGGTGGAAGCCGGCCTGCAGGCGCAGTTGCCGGCGGCCACGCTGGCGCCGCAGCGCCTGCACGCGGCGATGCGCCACGCCACCCTCGGCGGCGGCAAGCGCATGCGCCCGCTGCTGGTCTACGCCAGCGGCGCGCTGTTCGGCGCCGAGGCCGCGCGCCTGGACGCGCCGGCGCTGGCGGTGGAACTGATCCACGCCTATTCGCTGGTCCACGACGACCTGCCGGCAATGGACGACGACGCCCTGCGCCGCGGCCAGCCCACCGTGCACATCGCCTTCGACGAAGCCACCGCGATCCTCGCCGGCGACGCGCTGCAGAGCCTGGCGTTCGCGCTGCTGGCCAATGCCGAGGACGCGGCGGCGACGCTGCGCGTGCAGTGGCTGCAGACCCTGGCCGAGGCCGCCGGCGCGGCCGGCATGTGCGGCGGCCAGGCATTGGACATCGACGCCACCGGCCGCGTGCAGGCGCTCGCCGACCTGCAACGCATGCATGCGCTGAAGACCGGCGCGCTGATCCGCGCCAGCGTGCGCCTGGGGGCGCTCGGCGGCGGTGCCGACACCGCCGCGCTCGCGCAGCTGGACACCTTCGCCACCGCGCTGGGCCTGGCGTTCCAGGTGCGCGACGACATCCTCGACGTGGAAGCCAGCTCCGAACAGCTTGGCAAGACCGCCGGCAAGGACGCGGCGCAGGCCAAATCCACCTATCCCGCCCTGCTGGGCATGGACGGCGCCAAGGCCAAGCTGGCCGAACTGGCGCAGGCGATGCAGGACAGCCTGCACGGCTACGGCGCCGCCGCCGACACGCTGGCGGCGCTGGCGCGGCTGGCGGTCGATCGCGCGCACTGACTCAGCGCTGAAGCGTGCGGTTGCCGCACGCATTGCCACGCAGGAGCGGCGCTGTCAGCGGCAGTGGAATTTCTTGCCGGCACTGATCGCGAGCGAGCCCGCGATGAAGAGAGCCGCTCCTACAGGATGCGTCCCGCAGTTATTAGAGGCACCCTTCGGCCGCGACACGCATCATCGGGAACGCCAGTCGCGGCTGAAGCCGCTTGTGTCAAATGAGGGTCTATCGTTGTAGGTGAGAGCGGAGTGCGGCAGGCCATTTAGCCGCAGGGCCAGCAAGCACGAGTAGGAGTCAGCGCCGCCGCACCCCGTATCTCCTGCCTCATCAGCCCGAACAGTTGCCCGAGTCGCGAGCTCGAACTCCACAAGCATGGGCATCGGCAGGAGTGCTCTCGTTCCTGAGTCTACTGCGGAGAACGTCTATGCGGCGCTATGTCGGGATCGATGTATCCAAGGCCGAACTGGTCATTCATGTCCTGCCGGACGAGCAGGCCTGGACCCAACCCAATACGCCACAGGGGCAGCGTGCGCTGGCCCAACGCCTGGCGGCGCTGGGCTGCGAGCGGATCGTGCTGGAAGCCAGTGGCGGCTACGAACATGCCGTGCTGCGGGTGCTCCGAGAGGCGGCCCTGCCGGCAGTGCGGATGGCCGCCGATCGTCCGCGCAAGCTAGCCCAAGCCTTGGGCCTGCAGGCCAAGACCGACGCCCTGGACGCGCGCCTGCTGGCCATCGCCGCCCAGCACATCCCGACCACGCCCACGACCGTGGTGCCCGAGCACCAGCAGTCTCTTCGCGAACTGCTGGACCTGCGTGCCACCCTGGTGGGCCAGCGCGATGCCCATCGGCGGCGCCTGGAGCACATCACCAGCGCCAAGGTGCAACACCGCTGCCGAGAGGTGATCGCCCTGCTGAACCAGCAGATCCAAACATTGACGCAGGAGATCGAGCAGCAGGGCAAGACCTGCTCGAGCTTGCCCAAGGTACCTGGGCTCGGCACGATCCTGCGCGCAGTGCTGGCCGCGCGGTTGCCAGAGCTGGGCACGCTGCCGCCACGCAAGCTCGCCGCCCTGGTCGGGCTGGCCCCGTTCAATCACGACAGCGGCTGCTGGAAAGGCCAACGCCGCATCAAAGGCGGCCGTGCCGACGTGCGAGGCGTGCTGTACATGGCCACCTGGGCCAGCATCCGCGCCAAATCCCCCTTGGCCAACACCTACGCGCGCTTGCGCGCGGCCGGCAAGCCGGCCAAGGTCGCCATCGTCGCCTGCATGCACAAGTTCCTGCGCTGGCTCAATGCCATCGCGCGCGATCAGGCACCGTACGCTCCTCCGGTTATCGCTGGGGCATGACAGTTGACTCCTACAGGACGACGGTGCGCGTCCGGCGGCCACGGCAAAGCGTGTCATCGGGGCCATCCCGAGCCACGCACATTGCGGCGGATCGCAAGGACGCCGTTGGCGACCTGACACCTTCTTCGCCTTGGCAACGCACGTCGCCGCCATCACGCGCAACGCGCAGCATCCCCGACGCAAGCGCGGACACCGCACACGGCGCAGCGCGACGCCATCCTTGCGCCAGCGCATGGCGCTGCCGCAATGCCGCTGCAGCGCGACAGTGCCTCGCTGCGCTGTGCGCCGTCGGTGCCGATACTGAGACCTGGCGCGCGCTTCTCTGGACGAAATCGAAGACAAACGCGCACGCGGCGTGCACGCGCGCAGCACCGGGCTAGTTTGCTTCGGCCCCTGTCTTGGGGCGCCCCTTTTCCACGGAGAGAGACTGCATGAAACACGCATCCCGGATCTCGGCAGCGATCGGCTTCAGCCTGGTCGGCATCATCTCGGCGGCCACCGCGCAATCGCAACTCACGCGCGCGCCCGTGCCGCTGCAGGTCGAACTGACGCCGGTCGCCGATGCCGACGGCCAGCAGCGCGGCCAGATGGCGGTGACCGTCCGCAACACCGGCGAGCAGGTCGCGCGCGTGCCCAAGTGGGAACTGCCGCTGGGCGATCTCGACGCCGCCCTGTTCCAGGTCCAGCGCGACGGCAAGCAGGTGGATTACGTCGGGCGCCTGGTCAAGCGCGCCGCGCCGCGCGCCGAGGACATGGTGGTGCTGCAGCCGGGCGAAGTGCGGCACGCGCAGATCGACCTGGGCCGCGCCTACGACCTGACCCGCAGCGGCACCTACAGCATCCGCCTCGACACGCCGCTGCAGGGCGCCGCGTTCGCCGATGGCGCGCGCATGCTGCGCGCCGACGGCGAGCCGCAGACCTTGTCCAGCACGCCGCTGACGGTGTGGCTGGACGGCGGCCGCGGCCGCGCCGTGCGCAACGACCTGATGGTCGGCCCGCAGGCGGTGGTCAACGGCGTCAACTACGCCTCGTGCAGCACCAGCCAGATCAGCACCATCGGCAACGCGGTGAACGCCGCGCGCACCTACTCGCAGAACGCCAAGACCTACCTCAACGGCGGCAGCACCGGCGCGCGCTACACCACCTGGTTCGGCGCCTACAACGCCAGCCGCTACAGCACCGCCACCTCCAACTTCGTCAACATCGACTCGGCGATCGACCAGAACAACGGGCAGATCACCATCAACTGCGGCTGCAGCGACAGCTCCTACGCCTACGTCTATCCGGACCAGCCGTACCAGATCTACGTGTGCAACGCGTTCTGGAGCGCGCCGCTGACCGGCACCGACTCCAAGGCCGGCACGCTGATCCACGAGATGAGCCATTTCAGCGTGGTCGCCGGCACCCAGGACTATGCCTACGGCCAGAGTTCGGCCAAGAGCCTGGCCACCAGCAATCCGGCGCGCGCGGTGAAGAACGCCGACAGCCATGAGTACTTCGCCGAAAACAATCCGTCGCAGAACTGAGGCTCGCCCTGACCTGATCGCCCCGGGCGCCGACCATCGGCGCCCGGGTGCTTGCGCGATCCCCCCGCACGACGTCGCCACGGCACCCGCCATTCTTCGGTCTGGGCAGCCCAGTGCTACCGCGAAACATTTGCGCTTCCGGTCCATTCGCGCACACGCGGATGCGCGCCGAACACCTGCTTGAACCGGCGGCGCACCTCCCCGCCGGGCACAAAAAAGGCCCGGCGCAAAGGCCGGGCCTTCTTGGATGTGTCGCGGGTGCGCTTACTTGATCAGGCGCAACGCGAACGGGTAGCGGTAGGCGACGCCTTCGTTGGCCTTGACGCCGGCCAGGATGCAGAACACCAGGTTCACCACCCACACCACCGGCATCAGCAAGGCGCCGATGAACACGAAGCTGAGCACCACGCAGATCGCCCAGGCGATGGCGACCGTGATCTGGAAATTCAGCGCTTCCTTGGCTTGGTCGTTGAGGAACGCCTTGGCCGGGTTGTCCTTGTTGATCAGCCAGATGATCAGCGGCACGATGAAGCTGGCGATGATCCCGGACAGATGGGTGATCAGCGCGACCGTGCGGTCTTCCTGCGGCCCTGCCGAGGCCGGCGGCGGCGGCGGGGCGGTGACGTTGTCGAATTCGCTCATCGGTATTCCGTTCCTTTGGTGGTGAAGGACAAGACGTTGGCGCGTCACTCTCGGCGGCCGGCGTAGCGCTGTCAAGCGACCCGGCCGCGCCGCGCCGGACCTCGCGAAGAGCGGAACGCCCTCGCCGCGCCGGGCGCCACGCTAGCGACCGGCCCCATACGGCAGCGGATAGCGGTAGCGCCGGCCATGCATGGCCCTGGCCGCGGCGCCCAGAGTGAGGCACATCGCCACCAGCAGCATCAGGATCAGCAGCGGTGCGAACAGCAGCGCGGCGCCGAAGATCAACAGACACGGCGCCAGCAACAGCGCGCTCAGCACCGACAGGCCGATGCCCAGCAGCATGGCCTGGCGCGCATGTTCGGCATGCGAAGGGGCGGCCGCGCCGCATCGCCAGCCATTGCGCTCCCGGCAGCAGCCACAGCCCCAGCAGCCCCCACAGTGCGTAGACCAGGTGCACATTGACGGCGAGCAAGAAGCCGATCCACATCGATACGTGCGCAAGCGCCGCCAACGCGCGTTCGCGCGCGGGTACCGGTGCGTGGCCGGCGCTGGTGGCGCTGTCCGACTGAGCGGGGAACATCGCGCGGCATCCTGGCGTGCGTGGCGGCATGGCCGCGCTCAGTCGTTGCCGGCCACCGTCATCCTGCCGACCAGCACCGCGCCGATGTGCACGTGCGAACGCACGTCGATGTCGGCCCCCACCGCCTCGATGTCCTGGAAGATTTGCCGCAGGTTGCCGGCGATGGTGATCTCGTCCACCGGATAGGCGATTTCGCCGTTCTCGATCCAGAACCCGCCGGCGCCGCGCGAGTAGTCGCCGGTGACCGGATTGACGCCGTTGCCCATCAGGTCGGTGACCAGCAGGCCGCGCGGCAGGCCCTTGACGATGGACGGCAGGTCGGTCGCGTTGGCCGCCACCTGCAGGTTGTGCACGCCGCCGGCATTGGCGGTGGTCTGCAGGCCCAGCTTGCGCGCCGAGTAGCTGCCCAGCACGTAGCGCTGCAACACGCCGTCGCGCACCAGCGGCGCTTCGCGGGTGGCCACGCCCTCGCCGTCGAAGGCCGCCGAACGCAGGCCGCGGCGCAGGTGCGGCCGCTCGTCGATCGCGAACCACTCGGGGAACAGGCGGGTGCCGGCGCTGTCGAGCAGGAAGCTGGCGCGGCGGTACAGCGCGCCGCCGGACACCGCGCCGAGCAGGTGCCCGATCAGCGAGCGCGCCATCTCCGGCGCGAACAGCACCGGCACCTCGCCGGTCGGCAACGAGCGCGGCTGCAGCCGTGCCACGGTGCGCTCGGCGGCGCGGCGGCCGATCGCCGCTGCCCGCTCCAGGTCCTCGCGCGCCAGCGCGCTGCTGTACCAGCCGTCGCGCTGCATGCCGTCGCCCTGCCCGGCGATCAGCGCGCAGCCGAGCGAATGCTGGGTGCTGCGCTCGCAGCCGATGAAGCCGTGCGAATTGGCGTACACCGACAGGCTCTCGCTGCTGCCGACCGAGGCACCGTCGGAATTGCTGATCCGCGCATCGGCGTCGCGGCCGGCGGCCTCGCAGGCCAGCGCCAGGTCGATCGCTTCCTCGGCCTGCAGCGGCCACGGATGCCAGCGGTCGAAATCCGGCTGATCGCGCGCCATCAGCGCCGCCTCGGCCAGGCCGGCGGCCACGTCGTCCTCGGTGTAGCGGGCGATCGCGCAGGCCTGGGCCACGGTGGCCTCCAGGCTGGACTCGTGCAGGTCGGCGGTGCTGGCGCTGCCCTTGCGCTGGCCGAAGTAGACGGTGACGCCGATACCGCGGTCGCGGGTGGACTCCACCGTCTCCACCGCGCCCAGGCGCACGTTGACGTCCAGCCCGCGGTCTTCGCTGCAGCTGACCTCGGCCTGGCTGGCGCCGAGCGCGCGGGCGCGCGCCAGCAACCGCTCGGCGATGTCGGACAGGCGCTCCAGGCGCTGCTGGCTGTCGTCGCGGTGCAAATCGGGGGTGATCGCGTTCAATGCTTTATCCTTGTTGTGCGAATCCCTTCGCCCCTGTCCGGCCGTCCTGGCCGGATCTGTTGATTTGATTTCCAGCCCGATCGAGTAGTACGAGCATGCGCGGACGCGACGAAGACACCGGTGAATTCCGCGGCGAAAGCCGCAGCCAGCAACGCCGCGAGGCGCTGGAAGTGCTGAGCCTGGGCGAGAAGCTGGTGGCGCTGACCCCGGCGCAGCTGGCCAAGCTGCCGGTGCCCGAGTCGCTGCTGCCGCACATCGCCGAGACCAAGCGCATCACCTCGCACATCGCGCACAAGCGGCAGCTGGCGTTCCTGGCCAAGCAGATGCGGCGCGAGGACGAGGCGGTGCTGGAGGCGATCCGCGAGGCCATGGACGTCAACAGCGACAGCGCGCGGCGCGAAGTGGCGGCCATGCACCGGGTCGAGGACTGGCGCGAGCGGCTGCTCGCCGAAGGCGACGCCGCGCTGGCCGAACTGCTGGCCGAGCATCCCGACGCCGACCGCCAGCACCTGCGCCAACTCGTCCGCAACGCCAAGGACGAGCGGCTGAAGAACAAGCCGCCGCATGCCTATCGGGAACTGTTTCGGGAACTGCGCGAGCTGATGCTGGCTGGTGCGTCGGGAATGGGGAATGAAGAATCGGGAATCGAACACGCCGACGACGACGAGGCGTTCGACGACACGCGCGACTGAGGTACGGCAGCGTCGGCTGCGGCGCACGGCCGCCGACACTCGCCCAACCCAGCGAGCGCGGCGCGCGCTGCGCCTACCCGTCAGGCCGGCACTGCCGCAGCGCACCGCGGCGCCCGCTTTGCCGATTCCCGATTCCCGATTCCCCACTCCCGGCTCCTAGGCCGTCCCGCCCACGGTCAGCCCGTCGATCAGCAGCGACGGCTGGCCCACGCCCACCGGCACGCTCTGCCCGTCCTTGCCGCAGACGCCGACGCCTTCGTCCAGCGCCAGGTCGTGGCCGATCATGCGCACCTTCTGCATGGTCTCCGGGCCGTTGCCGATCAGGGTGGCGCCCTTCACCGGCGCGGTGACCTTGCCGTCCTCGATCAGATAGGCCTCGGTGGCCGAGAACACGTACTTGCCGCTGGTGATGTCGACCTGGCCGCCGCCGAAGTTGACCGCGTACAGGCCCTTCTTCACCGAGCGGATCATCTCCTGCGGGTCGTGCTGGCCGGCGCGCATGTAGGTGTTGGTCATGCGCGGCATCGGCAGGTGCGCGAACGATTCGCGGCGGCCGTTGCCGGTCGGCGCCACGCCCATCAGCCGCGCGTTGAGCGTGTCCTGCATGTAGCCGACCAGCACGCCGTCCTCGATCAGGGTGGTGCAGTGCGTGCGGGTGCCTTCGTCGTCGACGTTGAGCGAACCGCGCAGGCCGTCCAGGGTGCCGTCGTCGACGATGGTGACGCCGGGCGAGGCCACGCGCTGGCCGATGCGGCCGGCGTAAACGCTGGTGCCCTTGCGGTTGAAGTCGCCTTCCAGGCCGTGGCCGACCGCCTCGTGCAGCAGCACGCCGGGCCAGCCCGGCCCCAGCACCACCTGCATCACCCCGGCCGGGGCCGGCACCGCCTCCAGGTTCACCAGCGCCTGGCGCAAGGCCTCGCGGGCGAAGGCTTCCGGCCGCCCGTCGGCGAACAGCGTGGCGTAATCGTAGCGGCCGCCGCCGCCGGCATAGCCGGATTCGCGGCGGCCCTGCTGTTCGACGATCACCTGCACGTTCAGCCGCACCAGCGGGCGCACGTCGGCGGCGAGCACACCATCGCTGCGCGCCACCAGCACCGTGTCCACGCCACCGGACAGGCTCACCATCACCTGCTGCACGCGCGGATCGGCGGCGCGCAGGTACTGGTCCAGGCGCCGCAGCAGCTCCACCTTGTGCGCGTTGTCCATCGCGTCCACCGGGTCCAGCGCCGGGTACAGCGCGCGGCCGCCGCCGCGCTGCAGCGCCTGCGCCGGCTGCGCGCCGCCGTCGCGGGAGATGGCCCGTGCCGACTGCGCGGCGGCCAGCAGCGCGTCGCGGTGGATGTCGTCGGAATAGGCGAAACCGGTCTTCTCCCCGGAAATCGCGCGGACCCCCACGCCCTGCTCGATGGAGTGGGCACCGTCCTTGACGATGCCGTCCTCCACGCTCCAGCTCTCGCGCCGCGAATGCTGGAAGTACAGGTCGCCGAAGTCGATGCCGGGGCCGAGCAGCGTGCCGAAGGCGCGCTCCAGGCTGGCGGCATCCAGGCCGGCGGGAAGCAACAGGCGGGTTTCGGCAAGACTCAGGGCGTGATCGTTCATGGGCTCAACATGGGGGACGAAGGCGCGCAGCGCAAGCGGCGGGCGGCACCGAACGCGCATGGCCAGCGCGCCGCGGGTATCTGTGCCGTCGCCACGTCCCTTCCGTAGGAGCGGCTTCAGCCGCGACGGGCGTTACAGCCGCTGCAGCCGCTCCTACGGACGGCACGGGCTCTAGGGCGTACCCGCCGGTGCCGGTGGCGGTGCCGGCGGCCGCGCCGATTCGCGCTCGATCACGTCCACCTTGGGATCCTTCCATGGCCCGGTGACCCGGTAGGTGCGCGCGCCGATGTTGCCCAGCGGCTTGCCCAGCACCGCATTGGCGGCGGCGCCGACCGCCGCGCCGACCGGCCCGCCGGCCACCGCGCCGACCACGGTCAGCAGGTTGCCGGACTTGGGATTGACGTCGATGGTCTGGTCGAACTGCTGGGTGCGCAGATCGGCCTCGCCGCGCACCTTGATCTCCGCGGCCGGGCCATCGATGACCAGGTTGTCGCTGCGCGCGATGCCGTCGCCGAAGCGGATCTGGCCGTCGATGCGGTTGAAGGCGAAGCCCTTGGAGAAGAAGTCGCGGAAATCGAACATCAGCCGCCGCGGCAGCTGCGCCACGCTGAGCAGGCCGAGCACGCGCCCGGCGCCCGGGTTCAGCTCCAGCAGCTGGCCGTTGCGCGCGGCCACGTCGAGCTGGCCCTGCACCGTGGCCAGTTGCAGGCCGGCCGGGGTGCCCGGCCAGGCCGCGCTGAGCTTCAGCTGGCCTTCGCCGCCGCGCACCTGGCCGCCGAAATCCAGGTTCTGCATCAACTCGCCGAGGTCGCGGCTGTCGACATTGGCGTCGAGCTGGGTATGCGCGGTGGCCCCCTTGCCGCGCCAGTCGCCGCTGATGTCGATCTTCTGCTTGTCCGAGCGCAGGTGCAGTTGGTCCACCTGCATGCCGTCGGCGAGCTTGCGCGTGCGCAGCGAGGCGGCGCCGAGGATGACCGGGCCGAAGCGCAGGTCGTCCACGTCCAGCGCCAGCGCCGGAATCGTGGCCGGGTCCAGGGTGTCGGCGAACGGGCCGGCCGGGACCGGGCCGGCGCTGCCGGCCACGCCGCTGGCCGGGGTGGCGACCACCGCGGTGGCCGCGCCGTCGGCCACCGGCAGCGCCGCGGTAGCCGAGCGCCAGTGCACCCGCGCCAGGCGTCCGCCGAGCACGCCGCTGTCCTTGGTCGGCACGCTGAGGTCGCCGGCCAGGGCCGGGCCGTCCAGGTGCACGTCGATGCTGTCGGCCTGCGGCAGCAGGCGCAGGCGGGTGTTGTCGAACACCCCGCCCAGCAACAGCAGGTGGTCGGCGAGGATGTCGATGCGCCGTAGCGGCATCGGGTCTTCGCCGCCGTTGGCCGCGGCGGCGTTCGGATCGGGGCGGCTGACCACGCCGATCCAGTCGATGGCGTTCAGCGCCGCGGTGCGCCCGCTCACCACCAGGCCGCTGGCAGGCGCATCGTCGGCGACGTGGTCGCTGCCCATCACCACGCGCACGCCGGTCTTGCCGCCCTGGCTGCGCGCGGCCAGCGCCATCAGCTTGCCGAAGGCCACCTCGATGCGGCCGCTGCCGACCGGCAGCGGCACGTTGACCGAGGTCGCCAACGGCGTCGCCGGCGCCTTGTCCATCGGCGCCGGCATCAACAGCTCGGTGCCGACCAGGTCCGAGCGCAGTTGCAGCCGGGTCGGCGGCTGCGCGCCGCCGTCGGGCGTCTTGGGCAGGCCGACGCCGATGTTCCAGCGCGAGCGGCCCTGCACGTAGGGCTTGAGCCAGGCCAGGTCCGGCACCCGGTCGAGCAGTTCGTTGGCGTCCAGCGACGCGCTCAGCGCCGCCTCGAAGGCCTGCTGCGGATCCTGCACGCCGTCGCCGGCGCGCAGCGCCAGCTCGCCCTGGTGGCCCTGGTAGGTCACGCTCAGCTTCTGCGCGGCGAACCCGGTATCGCTGTAGGTGGCGCTGCCGCGCATGTCGTCGAAGGCCAGGTCCCAGCGCTTGTCGGCGATGTGCGCGCCGAGCAGGTCGACCGTGCCGCGCAGGTGGTGGGTGCCGACATCGGCACGCAACGGCTGCAGCAGGTCGAAGGTGACATCGGCCGGCCCCGAGGCGCTGAGCGCATCCAGGGTGTCGCCGTAATGGGCATGCAGGGGACTCTGCCGCAGCATCGCCAGCAGCTTGCCGGTCTCGGCGCGGGTGCTGGCCAGCACGCTGAGCTGGCCTTCCTTGTAATCGGGCAGCGTCGCCGACAACTGCTCCACCGGCACCCCGCCCATGCTGCCGCGGCCGCGCACCTCGAAGCCGTTGCCGATGAAGGCGACGCTGGCATCCACGTTCTCCACCGCCGGCCAGTCGCGCTGGAAGCGCACCTTGGCGTCCTCCAGCCGCGCGGTCGCCTCGAAGCGGCCGTTGTGGTCGGCGAACGGCCAGTCGTCCAGGTCGCCGGAGACCAGCGCATGGCCGTCGCGCAGGCGCCCACCCTGCAGCGCGGCGTCGAGCCAGTCGGTGGCGGCCTTGCTCATCTTGGAATGGACCCAGAATGTCTTCGCCGCCACCACCGGCGCGTCCTGCAGGTCGGCGGCCAGGTCGATCCACGGCCGCGAACCGTCGCCCTGGAAGCGCAGCCCGCCGCGCACGTCGGCGCCGTAGTCGCTGCCCTGCACGCGCAGGCCCGGGGTCGCCACGCGCAGGCCATCGCCGTCGCGGAACGCCACGATGCGCCCGGCCAGTTGCACCTGGTGGACCACGCCGAAGCCGCTGGGCCAGTCGACGCGGACCGGACTGCCAGCGTCCAGCGCCAGCTCGCCGGCCTGCGCATCGCCGTCGAAGCGGCCGCGCAGCCCGCTCACGCCCGGTGCGCCGCCGGCCGGCGCGAACGCCAGCTCGGTCAGCCGGCCCTGGCCGTACAGCGGGCCGCCGGGCACCCCGCTCACCGCCACCTGGGTCAGTTGCAGGCGCGGCCGCGCCACCGTCAGCCAACTGCGCAGACCGGGCGAGAGGCGGTCGCTGAGCCCGGCCACCGCGATCAGCGGCGTCGCGTCGAGGTGGTCGCCGAACAGGGCGAAACGGCGCCCGCCGGCCACGGTCAGGCCGTCCAGGCGCTGCAACGGCAGCCCGGCCTGGCCGAACTGCAGCTGCGGCGCATCCAGCCGCCAGCCGCCCTCGATCTGGCGCCAGCGCGCCTTCGCCCGGAAGGTGGTGAAGGTGAGCGGCGGCCGGGTACGGCCGTCGGCCAGCGGCGCGCCGCGCAGGCGCAACTCGCGCAACGTGGCGTCCACGGTGACCCCGGCGACCCGGTGCTGCTGCAGGTCCAGCCAGGCCTGGACTTCGCCGACGCCGCCCTGCAGTTCGATGCCGCCGGCATGCAGCAGGCCGGCCCAGCCGGCCAGCTCCGCCGGGCGCACCGCCAGATAGGCCTGGCCGTCGCCGTGGCGGCGGTCCAGGTCCAGCACCGCGGTCAGCGGCGCCTGCTGCAGATCGCTCCAGCCCTGCACGCCCACCTGCAGGCGCTCGCCGTTCACGCGCATCCGCAGGTCGATCTTCGGCACCTGCGCTTCCAGCCCCAGCGACGGAGCGTGCACGCGCAGGCGGCCGTCGATGACCTGCAGTTCGCCCAGCCCCTGCAGCGCATCCAGCGGATCGCCGCCCTGCCCCGAGGTCGGCAGGCCCTGCACGCTCCAGTTGCCGTCGTCGCCACGCAGCAGGGTCAGCGCCAGGCCGCGCAGGCGCAGTTCGGTGAACGAGCGCCCAGGCAGCAGTCCCGCGTACATCGACACCAACACCTCGGCCTGGCCGATGCGCACGCCGTCGCCGGCGCCGATGCGCAGCCCGTCCAGGCGCAGCAGCGGCCCGCGCCGGGTCCACGCGGTCTCCAGCCGGTCGAAACGGATCGGCCGCCCGGCGCGCTCGCTCAGCCACGCCGCCACCTGCTGCGGGTGCCGCTCGACGAACGGCAGCGCCTGGCTCAGCGCGCCCACCGCCAGGGCAACGCACACCAGCCCGATCGCCGCCGCGTAGAACGCGAAACGGCGAGCCAGGCGCAGGCGGCGGCGCAGGGGGGTGTGCATCAAGTGCGGGGAGTGGGGAATCGGGAATGGGGAATCGCAAAAGCAGCACACGAACCGCTCATTGCCACGTGAAATTCGGCAAAGGAATCCGGGAATGCATCAGCGCCGATAACGCGCTCTTCCTCCATTCCCCATTCCCGATTCCCCACTCCCGGCCTCACAACAACACCACGTCGAACTGCTCCTGCAGGTACTGTTCGTCGGCCTGGAAGCGGATGGTCTTGCCGAGGAATTCCTCCAGCTCGGCCACGGCCGCCGATTCCTCGTCGGTGATGCGCGCCACCACCTTGGTCGAGGCGATCACCAGCAGCCGCGCCGCGTCGAACTGGCGCACGGCGCGGGTGATCTCGCGGAAGATCTCGTAGGTCACCGTCTCGGCGGTCTTGATCGAGCCGCGCCCGCCGCATTCCGGGCACGGTTCGGACAGCTGCCGCTCCAGGCTCTCCACGGTGCGCTTGCGGGTCATCTCCACCAGGCCCAGCGGCGAGAACTCGTACACCGTGGTCTTGGCATGGTCGCGCGCCAGCGCCTTCTCCAGCGTGCGCAGCACCTGGCGGCGGTGCTCGGCGTCGTCCATGTCGATGAAGTCGATGATGATGATGCCGCCGAGGTTGCGCAGGCGCAGTTGCCGCGCCACCGCCTGCGCCGCCTCCAGGTTGGTGCGGAACACCGTCTCCTCGAGGTTGCGCTGGCCCAGGAACGAGCCGGTGTTGACGTCGATGGTGGTCATCGCCTCGGTCTGGTCGATGACCAGGTAGCCGCCGGACTTCAGCGGCACCTGCTTGTCCAGCGCGCGCGCGATCTCGTCCTCGACCCCGTACAGGTCGAAGATCGGGCGGTCGCCGGTGTACAGCTCCAGGCGCTCGGCCAGCACCGGCATGTACTTGGCGACGAAGGCCTGCAGGCGCTCGAAGGTCTCGTGCGAATCGACCTTGACCTTCTCCACGTCCTTGCGGATCAGGTCACGCACCGCGCGCAGCGGCAGGCTCAGGTCCTCGTAGATGATGCTCGCCGGCGACCCGTCGCGGCCGCGCCGCTCGACCACGTTCCAGACCCGCGACAAGTAGGCGATGTCCTCGGCCAGGGCCTCGGCCGGCTGGCCCTCGGCGTTGGTGCGGATGATGTAGCCGAAGCCGCCGTGGCTGGCGGCCAGGTCGGCGACCAGGGTCTTCAGGCGCTGCCGTTCGGCCTCGTCCTCGATCCGCGCCGACACCCCGATCACCCGCGACTGCGGCAGCAGCACCAGGTAGCGCGAGGGAATGCTGATCTGCGTGGTCAGCCGCGCGCCCTTGCTGCCGATCGGGTCCTTGACCACCTGCACCACGATGTCCTGGCCGTCGCGCAGCAGTTCCACGATCGGCACCGCCGCCGACACCGGCAGCGGCGTCGCCTCCTCGGTGTCGCCGTTGCCGACCGGCGCCGGCCGCACCACGTCGTTGGCGTGCAGGAACGCCGCGCGCTCCAGCCCGACCTCGACGAAGGCCGCCTGCATGCCCGGCATCACCCGCTGCACGCGGCCCTTGTAGATGTTGCCGACCACGCCGCGGCGCCAGCCGCGCTCGATGTGCAGCTCCTGCAGCATGCCGTTCTCGATGACGGCCACCCGGGTCTCGCGTGGTGTGACGTTGACCAGGATCTCTTGCGACATCACAGCACTCCGAAGGTGCGCAGCAGGTGGAAGGTCTGGTGCAGGGGCAGGCCCATCACCCCGGAATAGCTGCCGTCGAGACGGCTGACGAAGCGTTCGGCGCCGCCCTGGATCGCGTACGCGCCGGCCCGCCCCATCGGCTCGCCGCTGGCCACGTAGTCGGCGATGTCGCGCGCGGACAGGTCGGCGAAGGTCACCGCGGTGGACACCAGCACCAGCTCCTCGCGGTCGGCGGCGACCAGCGCCACCGCGGTCATCGCCTGGTGGGTGCGCCCGGACAGGGCCGCCAGCATCGCCGCGGCGTCCCCGGCGTCGGCCGGCTTGCCGAACACGCGGTCCTCCAGCACCACTTCGGTGTCGGCGCCGAGCACCACCGCGTCGGCGGTAGCGGCCAGTTGCGCCAATCCGGCGCGGGCCTTGTCCAGCGCCACCCGGCGCACGTAGGCCTGCGCCGATTCGTCGGCCGCGCGCACTTCCGGCACCTCGAGATCGAGGATCCGGAACGGCACGCCGAGGCGGGTCAGCAGTTCGTTTCTGCGAGGGGAACGGGACGCGAGATACAGCATGCTCGAAGGATAACCCGACCGGACTGACTGAACGATCGCTAATTGCGGGACGATCGCTTCGACCCCAGCGAAGATCACGACGCGTTCATCGTCGCGGCAACACCCTCGCCAACGTCTTCACAAGGAGAACCACGATGCGCGCATTGTCCGTCCGTCCCCTGCTGCTGGCCCTTTCCCTCGCCCTAGGAGGCACGATGACCGCCCACGCCCAATCCGCCGCGCCCGGCTATGCCGTGCCCGCCGACGGCACCCTGCTCAACATCACCGCGCAGGCCGAGGCCAAGCGCGCGCCCGACGTGGCCGCCATCTCCGCCGGCGTGGTCACCCAGGCCACCGACAGCGCCGCGGCGATGCGCCAGAACGCCGAGCAGATGACCAAGGTCCTGGCCGCGATCCGCGCCGCCGGCATCGCCGACAAGGACGTGCAGACCAGCGGCGTCAGCCTCAACCCGCAGTACAAGTACGTCGAGAACCAGGCCCCGCAGATCGTCGGCTACCAGGCCAGCAACTCGGTGAACCTCAAGGTGCGCGACATCGGCAAGCTCGGCAAGGTGCTCGACGCGCTGGCCGCGCAGGGCGCCAACCAGATCAACGGGCCCACCTTCGAGATCGACGACCCGGAACCGCTGTACGACCAGGCCCGGGTCGACGCGCTGAAGAAGGCGCAGGCGCGCGCGCAGAGCTACGCCAAGGCGCTGAACCTGCGCGTGCGGCGCATCGTCAGCATTTCCGAGGGCGGTGGCGGCGGGGTGCGTCCGCCGATGCCGATGATGCGCGCGATGGCGATGAAGGCCGAGGCCGACACGCCGGTCGCACCGGGCGAAAGCAGTGTCTCGGTCAACCTGGACGTGGTGTTCGAACTGGGCAAGTAAGTCCTGGTCCCGCAACACCTCACGACGGCGCCTGCGGGCGCCGTCGTCGTTTCCGGCTCAGGAAGCGGCGCCCGCTCGCCACTGTCGCATCCGGCGCCGTTCCCCGCCACCGCTTGCCAAAGCGCCCGCGCCCGGCGCACTGTCCAAGCGCGACGGGCGCGACAACCCCATCCGCCGCGCCCGTGCGTTTCCCCGTACCGCAGTCCACGACACTCCTATCGCAGAGGTGGATCCATGGTTCGCACGCAACTCCCCGCCCCGTCCTTCCGCATCGACCTGTCCCGGGTCCTGGCCTACAGCACCGCGATCGCCCTGCACCTGCTGGCCGCCCTGTTGCTGCTGCTTCCGCTCTCGCACGTGACCGCGCCCCCGGAACCGGCGCAGCCGCGCTGGCAGCAACCCGTCGTGGTCCAGGTCACGCCGCCGCCGCCGACCCTGCCGACGACCGAGAAACAGAGGCCGCCGCAGCCGCGCACGCCCGTGGCGGTGCCGGCACCGACCCCGGCGCCGGCGCCGCTGGCCGACAGCAGCCCGGTGGCGCTGGACGCGGCGCCCGTGGTCGATCCCACGCCCAGCATTGCGGCCCCGAGCCAGCCTCCAGCCAGCGTCAGCGCACCACTGGAAGGCATGCAGCTGCAGTACCTGCGCGCGCCGGCCCCGGCCTATCCGCGCGACGCCCTGCGCGAGCATCTGCAGGGCAGCGTGCTGCTGCGGGTGCTGGTCGGCACCGACGGGCAACCGCTGCAGGTCAGCATCGAGAAGAGCAGCGGCCACCGGGCACTCGACCTGGCCGCGCGCGACCAGGTGCTCAAGCGTTGGGCGTTCAAGCCGGCGCTGCAGAACGGCACGCCGGTGCAGGCGTACGGGCTGGTGCCGATCGATTTCTCGCTCGATCGCTAAGCATCGGCGCACCGATGGCCGACGCCCGAGCGCGTCGGCCATTGCCCGGATAAGCGGCTCCGGCCGCGCCCATCGACCTGGCTGCGCGCCTGGGTCCCGGCCGCACCCCACCGGCATGGGACATGCGTGCACAGGATCGGCCATCGAAGACAGGGCGCGGCCACCACGCGCCATCGGCATCGGCTACGCGACAAGCCCCCCTCGCGCCCGGCCAACGCTGTGCGTCTGCGGTCTTTGCCGCCATCCCCGCCTCGCCGCCATCGCAAACAGTCCGCACCTTCGGCGCGCGCCGGCCCTGGCTTTGCGCGTTTCCGCCATTGCAGCCTCCAACTCCCAGGAAGGACCCTGCACACAAAGAAAAAGCCCGCCCCCGTTTCCGGAGGCGGGCCTGGCAGTGAAACTCACGCCGCGCGCGGCGCCAGTCCCGGATCAGTAGTCGTAGGACACCGACAACTGCAGGTAACGCGGGGTCTGGAAGTAGTTGCCCATGCCATAGGTGTTGAGCACCGTGTACGGGCTGGATTCCCAGGTCGCGTACTGCTGGACCGGCTTGCGCTCGTTCAGCAGGTTGAACACCTGCAACCCGAACGCCAGCTTCTGATCCGCGAACGCCGGGCGATAGATCGCGCCCAGGTCGATCTGCTTGGTCCACGGGGTCCGACCCGCATCGCCCGGCCGCGACGCGCTACCGGCACAGGTGTGATAGGCGGAGCGGTAACCGACCGGGTCGCCAGCCACAGAGCTTTCATCCACGCCGTTGGCGCTGAAGTAACCCAGGCAATCGCGCGGCGTCCCCGACTGGATGCGCAGGTTGGCCGAGACCATCCATTCCGGCGCGATCTGGTACGCACCGTAGATCTTCAGCTGGTGGCGGCGATCGTTGGCCAGGTAGCCGCCGGCCCAGGCCATCAGCGCCGCGGCGTCCCAATCCTGGGTCTTGGACACGTCGGTCTGGCCGATGTTGGACTTCAACTGGCCTTCGGTATTGCCGAAGTTGCGCGACCAGGTGTAGTCGACACGGGTGCTCCACTTGCCGTCGAACGGATGCTCCAGATACAGGTTGAGCGCGGCGTAGTCACGCTTGGCCGAGCTGTCGAAGCCCCAGTCCGCCTTGCTCATGGTGAAGTTGGTACGGCCACCGCTGCTGTTGGCCAGGCTGAAGCTGTTGGTCTCACCGGGGTTGAACAGGATGCATCCCGGGATGGTGACCGTGCTCGGGTCCACCCCCAGCGACCTCAGCTTGGTGCGCATGCGGCCCGGATCGCACACGTCGTCGATGGCGGACTGCAGCTTGCGGTAGGTACCCTTCGCGCCGAAGGTCCACTTCTCGGCGAACGCCTGGTCGAAGCCCACGATCAGTTCGTCCTGATACATCGACTTCAGGTCGCTCGGCGTGAAGGTACGCGGATCCGGGGCGATGCCGTACTCGCCGTTGGAGGACACCGGGCCCGGGCCGAGCGGACGCAGGCCGGTCGGGTTGCCCTTGGCGTCGATGCCGGTATAGGCGAAGTACTCGCTGGTGAAGGTCGAGGCCGAGGCGCCGCGGATCGCGACGCTGTTGGGAAGCGCCAGGAAGTAACGGCCCAGGTTGGCATAGACCTTCAGCGTCGAATCGCCGTGCACGTCCCAGGTCGCGCCCAGTCGCGGCGCCCACTGGTTGCCGCTGTCCACGTACGGCTGGGCGTTGCTGTTGCTGTTGATGAACTTGTCGTTGCGCAGACCCAGCGATAGCAGCACCTTGTCGCTGACCTGCCAGCGATCCTCGAGGAAGTAGGCCTTCTGCTTGACCGTCATCGAGGTCGCGGTGCTGAAGATCAGCTTGCGCACGTAATACCCCTGGCCACCCGGCGCGCCGACGCCCAGCGCCGAGCTGATCGGCGCGTTCGGCCTGGACGACTTGGCGTAGTACCAGGCATAGCCCGGGCCGGTCATCGACTGGCCTTCGTTCTCGGCCTGGTAGTAGATGTTGTCGATACCGAAGGCGAGATCGTGGTTGCCCAGGCGGTAGTCGAAGTCCAGGCGCAGGCCGCGGGTGTTGTCCTTGCCATCGAGCAGGTTGCGCGCGCCCTGGCCGTTGCGGATCGGCGTGCCGCCGTTGGCCGCCGGATTCTGGAAGACCACGCCGCTGAGGTACGGATCCGGGCTGACGATGCCCGGGTAGTTCTTGTTGTCGAAGGTGCTTTTACCGTAGGTGGCGCTGAAGGTCAGGTCCTCGGTGAGATAGCTGGTGTACTTGCCGATGTAGTAGGTGCTGTTCTGCTTGACGATGTTCGGTTCGACGGCAGTGTTGCGCGCGCCCTCGGACAGCGTGGCGTAGTCGAACGCGTTGTAGTAGCCGCCGGTGCGGTCGTTGCTCTTGATGCCGGTCAGTTCGAGCAGGTTGCTGTCGTTGATGTTCCAGTCGACCTTGGCGTAGACCTTGGGCTTGTTCTGGTTCCAATGGTTGCGCGCCACGGTGCTGCTGTCGGACGCGGTGGTCGACACGCCGTCGATCTTTTCCTGCTCGGCCGAGACGAACACGAACAGGCGATCCTCGATCAACGGGCCGCCGGCATAGGCGCTGTACACGTTGCTCCAGGTCGGGTTGTCCTTGCGCGAGCGATACAGCTTGCCGGTCAGCGTCGGATCCTGATAGCCATAGCCACTCGGCAGGGACGCGTCGGGGTAGTACACGTCCTTGGGCGACTCGGACGTGGCGCGCGGGCGCCACAGCACCTGGCCGCCGAAATGCCACTCGTTGGTGCCGCGCTTGCCGATCTGGCTGATCACGCCGCCGTCGGAGCGGCCATAGCGCGCGCTGTAGCCGCCGGTATAGACCTCCTGCTGGTCGATCGCGCCATACGGCAGGCTTACGCCGCCGATGTTGTTGATCGGGTTGCCGGTAGAGAAACCGTTGACGTAGTACGCGTTCTCCGACACGCCGGCGCCGCCGAAGGACACCGCGTTGCCGAAGTAGCCGCTGCCGGCCACGGCGCCCGGCGCCAGCAGCGCGATCGCCTCGGCGGAGCGGGCCAGCGGCAGGCGCTGCAACTGCTCGGCGGTGATGACCGTGCGCGAGTCGACGGTGGTGACGTCCACCGGCGCCACGTTGCTGGCGCTGACGGTCACCGTATCGAGCGTGGCGGTGGAGTCGGACTTGGCGAAGGAGACCTCGGTGCCCGAGCTGACGCGCAGGCCGATGCCCTTGCGGCTATCGACGGCCTGGCCGTCCTTGTTCAGGGTGACTGTGTAGGTGCCGACCGGCAGCGAGCCGATGTTGAAGCGTCCGGCGCTATCGACCGGCACAGTGCGCGTCAGACCGGTGTCGCTCTGCACGGTGATGGTCGCGCCTGCCGGCGCGACGCCGTAGATGGAACCTGTGGTGCTCTGCGCATGGACCACGCCCTGCGTGAGGGCTGCTCCCAGGAGCACGGCCAATACGCTACGACGCATGACACGGCTCGGATAGTGCTTCGACATCTGTCCTCTCTCTCCTGACGACACGTGAAGGGCCTGGCTGCGCGATGCAGTGCGACCCAGGAATTAAGAAATTCGTAACGAAAAATTGTTTCGTCTAAAACAAATTTCTTAACGCGAGATTAACTTAAAACAAAATTTTCACGAGAATGCAACTCTTGGCCCATGACTTTGTCGCCGGAAGCGTTTAGAGATCTGTCACTGCCGCCGCCCCATTCTGGGATAAGTGTCTGTTTTTAGACGGATGGAGCGCACGTTGGACGACTCTCCAGCGTGGCGCCGATGCGCCGCAGCGCGCTCATATCTGCCCTGGACCCCGGCATCGTCCGGACGCCGAACTGCGCGCCAGGCAGGGCACAGCACCGCCACAAGGACCACTGGATGAGCCGGCGGCCTCAGCGCCCCCACTGCCGCGAACACATGCGCCATCTGGGGGCGTACCCTCCCAGTCCCGCCAAGACCGCCCGTGCTGGCTGTCCACCGCCGATCGGGCGTCGGCGTGGCCAGCTCGATGCACGCGTTCAGTGATTCCTGCCATGGACACGCACGCGGCGCCGCCGGATTCCAGCACCTGCAGAGCGCCCCACCCGCGCGAACTGGATCACGGAGCAAACTGGGATGAACGGCATAAAGCCTTCATCGACCAAGGGTTTTTACTGAATCTTTGACATTTTCTTCACGGCGCATCGACCCTGATGCGACCAGGCCGGCGCCGATGCCAGCCACTCCGTGGTTCAGAAATCCCAAACGTACGTTTCCAGTTAGGAGAGAAACTGTGAACACCTCGATGCAACGGCGTGCAACCCGCCGTTCCCTGCTGTGCGCCTCCGTCACCGGCATTCTCGCTGCGCTCGCCGGCCCGGCCGCCTTCGCCCAGGAAGCGGCCACCAATCTCGACCGCATCACCGTCACCGGCTCCAACATCCCGCGCACCGACACCGAGACCCCGTCTCCGGTGCAGGTGGTGACCCGCCAGGAAATCGACCGCACCGGCAAGACCTCGCTGGCCGAATACCTGCAGACGCTGACCGCCGACGGCGCCGGCTCGATTCCGAAGAGCTTCGGCAACGGCTTCGCCGGCGGCGGCGCCGGCATCTCGCTGCGCGGCCTGGGTGCCGGGTCCACCCTGGTGCTGTTGAACGGCCGGCGCATGGCCACCTACGGCCTGGCCGACGACGGCCAGAAGGTCTTCACCGACCTGAGCACCATCCCGCTGGACGCGGTCGAGCGGGTCGAAGTGCTGAAGGACGGCGCCTCGGCGATCTACGGCTCCGACGCCATCGCCGGCGTGGTCAACATCATCCTGCGCAGCGACTTCCAGGGCGCGATCCTGCGCGGCTCCTACGGCATCTCCGGTGACGGCGATGGCGATGCGCGCAAGGCGACCCTGACCGCCGGCACCGGCGACCTCGCCAGCGACGGCTGGAACGCGTTCTTCAGCCTGGACGTGGGCAAGACCGACGCGATCAGGATCAGCGACCGCAAGGACCGCAAGTGGATCGGCACCGGCGACATCCGGCGCTGGGGCTACGCGGCGCAGGACGCGCAGTTCCTCGGCGGCGCCTACCTCAGCGGCGGCACCGCCGGCGGCACCGGCCCCAATGGCTCGGTGTTCAACACCGCCGGACAACTGGTGGCACTCCCCGGCTGCGCCGGCCTGACCACCATCCCCGGCCAGAGCGACGCCACCGCGCAGGCGCAGGGTTGCCTGTGGGATCCGGCGCAGCAGTTCCGCGACCTGGCGCCGGAAGAGAAGTACGTCAACGTGTTCGGGCGCGCCAGCTTCGCCTTCGGCGAGGGCGGCGAGATCTACACCGAGATCGGCTACTCGAAGAAGAACACCGTGTTCTCCAACACCCCGTCGGCCGTGTCCGGCGGCTGGGGCTACCCGGGCGGTCCGGTCAACGCCAACAGCGGCGCTGGCGCCACCGTGCTCTACGCCGGCCACCCCGACAACCCGCTGCCCTACGCCGCGCGCCTACGCTACAGCGCCTGGGACGTGGGCCCGCGCGTCACCGACAACACCAACGAGTTCAACCGCTTCCTGGTCGGCGTGAAGGGCAACTGGGGCGAGTGGAGCTACGACACCGGCTACCTGCACTCGGGTACCAACCTGATCAACAAGCGCACCGGCTTCCTGCGCTACAGCGCGGTGCGCTGCGTGCTCGGCAACCCGGCCTGCCCCGCCGGCACCTGGCGCATCGGCGACAACGCCAGCCTGAACTCGCAGGCGCTGTACGACTACATCTCGCCGACCATCAGCGCGCGCGCCAAGTCCGAACTGGACATGTTCGACTTCAACGTCTCGCGCAGCCTGGCCGACCTCAAGGGCGGTCCGCTGGGCCTGGCGTTCGGCGCCGAATGGCGCAAGACCAGCAACAGCCTGACCCCGCAGACCTACACCGATGTGGGCGACATCATCGGCCTGGGCTATTCGGCCTACGACGGCACCCAGAACGTCTACGCCGCGCACGTCGAGCTGTCGGCGCCGGTGCTGGAGCAACTGGAACTGTCGGCGGCGCTGCGCTACGACAAGTACGACGGCGGCGACGGCAAGGCCACGCCGAAGTTCGGCGTGAAGTGGACCCCGGCCGACTGGATCGCGCTGCGCGCCAGCTATGCCGAAGGCTTCCGTGCGCCGAACCCGGCCGAGAACGGCGACGGCGGCCTGGCCGCGTTCTCCAACGCGCGCGATCCGGTGCGCTGCGCGATCGACCCGGCCAACGAGTGCACCGCGCGCTCGGTCGCGATCATCACCCGCCCGAACCCGGCGCTGCGGCCCGAGGAGTCCAAGAGCTATTCGGTGGGCTTCGTGCTGCAACCGACGGCGACCACCTCGCTGACCGTGGACGGCTGGGAGATCAAGCGCACCAACGAGATCGCCCAGGGCAGCACCGCCGATGCGATCGCCGCCGGCAACGTCCTGCGCGACAGCAACAACATCGGCGGCGTGCCGAACAGCGGCACCATCCTGGCGGTCAACACCGGCTACGTGAACGCGAACTCCTCGCGCGTACGCGGCATCGACACCGACATCCGCCAGACCTTCGCGATCGGCCCCGGCCAACTGGAGCTGGACGCGCAGTGGAGCCACCTGCTCAAGTTCGAGCGCACCGAAGGCGACACCACCGTCGACTACGTGGGCACGCACGGCAACTGCGACGTGACCAACTGCATCGGCACGCCGCAGGACCGCATCAACTTCGGCACCACCTGGAAACAGGGCACATGGAGTGTGAGCGGCGTGGTCAACTACATCGACAGCATCGAGAACAAGGATCGCCGCGGCGGCGACTACCAGGCGTTCTACGCCGACGGTACGCCGGTCAAGAAGATCGCCTCGTTCACCACCTTCGATCTGTCGGGCCGCTGGAACATCACCGAGGCCTTCGAGCTGAACGCCTCGGTGCAGAACGTGTTCGACCGGATCGCACCGCTGGACCCGACCACCTACGGCGCGGTCAACTACAACCCGCTGCACTTCAGCGGCGCGGTCGGCCGCTACTTCACGGTGGGCGCCAAGTACACGTTCAACTGATCGCGAACGTCGCAATGCGGTAAAGAAAAAGCCCGGGCGCAAGCCCGGGCTTTTTTCTGCCGGCCTGGCATGCGTACGAGAGCGAAGGCGTCCACGCGCGCATCGCCCCACGCGACCGCCACCAGGCCACGATCAGGGCCAGGAACTCAGGAACTCAGGCGCTCAGGCGCTCAGGCGCTCAGGCGCTCAGGCGCGATGATAGGGATGATTGGCCAGCATCGCCGCGGCGCGGTACAGCTGCTCGGCCACCACCAGCCGCACCAGCATGTGCGGCAGGGTCAGCGGCCCCAGCGACCAGGATTCGTTGGCGACCGCCAGTACCTCCGGCGAATGGCCCTCGGGGCCGCCGATCAGGAACGCCAGGTCGCGCCCCTGTCCGCGCCAGTGCTCCATGCGCTGCGCCAGTTGCTCGGAGCTGTGCTGCTTGCCGGGCACGTCCAGCGCCACCACCAGCGCGTTCTTCGGCAGCGCCGCCAGCACCCGGCGGCCTTCGTCCTCGATCGCGCGCTGCGCGTCGCGGCCCTTGCCGCGCAGGCCGGGTTCGATCTCGACCAGGTCCAGCGGCAGCCAGTGCGAGAGCCGCTTGCGGTACTCGGCGAAGCCCTGCGCCACCCAGGCCGGGGCGCGCTCGCCGGTGGCGATGAGGCGCGCCTTCATGGCGTCGATCGCCGCACGCGCATCACCCGCGCTCGGCCACGAACGCCGCCGACGTCGGCGCCTCGGCGGCGTCCTGCGCCTCCAGGGCCGCACGCTGCTGGCGCAGCCACTGCTTGAGGGTGGCGGGCTGCTGCAGTGCGCGCCGGTCTTCGTCGAAACAGGCGATCTCATCCTGCAACTGGCGCTTGATCTGCGCCATCAGCGCATCCAGGCGCCGCGGCTGCGGGCGCCGCTCCAGGGCCAGGCCGTAGTCGGCCACGAACGCATCGAGCACCTGCGCCAGCTCCCGCTCGACCTGCTGCAGTTGCGTGGCGAACATCGCGGCGTAGTCGCCGATCCGCTCCTCGGCCATCGCCGCGATCCCGGCGTGATCCAACTGGCCGATCTCCAACTGCAACTCCAGCAGGCCCAGCAGATCGTCCTGGCGGTAGACGCGGTTGAGTTCCTGCATCAGCGCGGTCTTGCGTTCGCGTTGCCGCGCATCGGGTTCGCGGTCCGGGTGCAGCGCCGCGACCAGGGTGCGGTACAGCGTGCGCCGCGCCTGCTGCGGATCGAACCCGCTCGCGCTTGCGGGACCGGCGCCGGCGCGACGGCGCCGGGCATGCCGCTGCGCGCGTCCGTCCGCGTGCGCACGCTGCTGGCGCTGGCGCTGCTGCAACTGCGCGTACAGCGCTTCCGGGCACGGCAGGTGCTGCAGCTCCTCGACGGTGAGGCCGAACTCGGCGGCGAGCGCGGCCTGCATCGCCGCGTCCAGGGCGAGCGCATCGCCCTCGCCCTGGGTACCGCAGTGGCGCGCATGGAGCGGCTTCAGCGCGTCGAATCCCGGCTGTTCCAGCAGCGGCGCGGCCAGCGCGCAGAGCGTCTCGGACAGGTCGGCGCGCTCGCGCTTGCCCAGCTTGTGCGCGGCATGCGCCGCGTCCAGGTCCTGCACCAGTTGCGCCTGCGCCGCATCGCGCGCCTGCAGCAGCGGCTCGACCTGCTCATGGAAACGCTGTTCCCACCTCGGCAGCGCCTCGCGCCAATCGCGCAACTCGGCGCGAGTGCGCTCCAGGCGCTCGATCAGCGCATCGAAGCGCTTGCGTGCCGGCGTGGCCAGCGGCTGCGCGGCGGTGCCGGTACCGGTGCCGGCGCGAACCCGCGCGGACTGCGCAAGGCCGGACACGGCCTCCGGCAGCCCGGCCTGGCGCTTAGGCATCGCGTGCCGTGTCGTCGCCGTCGTCGTCGCTCGGCGGCTGGTCGCCGACCGTCCACAGCCGCTCCAGCGCGTAGAACTCGCGCACCCGCGGCAGCATCACGTGCACCACCACGTCGCCGAGGTCGACCAGCACCCACTCGGCCTCGCGCTCGCCTTCCACGCCCAGCGGCATCACGTCCAGGCGCTTGGCGTACTTGATGACTTCGTCGGCGATCGACTTGACGTGACGGGTGGAGGTGCCGGAGACGATGACCAGGTAGTCGGTGACGCTGGACTTGCCGCGCACGTCGATTTCCGCAACGTCCTTGGCCTTGAGTTCCTCCACTGCCTCGCGGACGTGGGCGAGCAGGACCGGCAGCGGCGGCGGTGGATTGGGGACTTGGGTCTTGATGACGTGGGCTTGACTGGACAAAGCGGCGAACTCGATGGAATGGGGCGAATTATAGGCGACCCCGGCACGGCGCGTATTCAGCCGCCGGCGGCGGCGCCGGGTGCATACAGGCGGTGGTCGCGGATGTAGGCGGCCACCGCCGGCGGCAGCAGTGCCGCCCAGTCCTCGCCGGCGGCGATGCGCGCCCGCACCAGGCTGGCCGATTCGCTGCGCAGCGGTTGCCGCAGGCACCACAGCCGGCCGCCCGGCGCGGCGGTCAGCGCCTGCGGCGTGTCGGCCCAGCGCCCGGCCACCGCCTGCGCCAGTTCCGCCGGCACCGCCCGCTCCCAGCCGCTGCCGGCGCGGTCGGCGACAATCAGGTGCGCGGCCTCCAGCAGCGCCCGCCAATCGCGCCAGCCGTTGAAGCCGACGAAGCTGTCGCTGCCGATCAGCAGCGCCAGCGGCGCGTCGGCGCCGAGTTCGCCGCGCAGCTCGCGCACCGTGTCGATGCTGTAGGACGCCACCCCGGGCCGGGCCTGCGCGCGGCGCAGCTCGTGCAGGTCCAGCACCAGCCCCGGCGTGTCGGCGATCGCCAGCGCCAGCATCGCGCAGCGCTGCTGCGCATCGGCGCCTGGCGCCGCGCGATGCGGCGGATCGGCCGCCGGCATCAGCCGCACCGGCACCCCGAAGGCATCGCGCGCCGCCCGCGCGATCGCCAGGTGGCCGTTGTGGATGGGGTCGAAGGTGCCGCCGTAGATGAGGTGCAGTGGTGGGGAATCGGGAATGGGGAATGGGGGAGAAGCAACAGCCGCGGGCTGCGGGATCTCTGGCGGGACCGCAGCGCCGCTGTTCCCATTCCCGATTCCCGATTCCCGACTCCCGGCGTTCATACCACCAACAACCGCACCGCCCGCGCCTCGGCGATCGCCAGCAGCAGGCGCTCCAGGGCGATCCAGGCGTCGCCGTCGGCGCGGCCCTTGGCGATGCGGTCGATGCGCCCGGCCTCGGCGGCGAAACGTTCCCAGCGGCGCGGCTCGGGATGCCGCTGCAGGGCGCGCTTGAACGGCGCCTGCCGCGATTCCCAGATGCCCTGCCCCTTCATCTCCGCCGCCAGGTTGCCGCCGGCGGCCTGCACCTTGGCCAGCGCCGCGGTGCGCAGCAGTTCCTTGATCAGGATCGGCAGCAGCGCGGCCACCGCCTCGCCCTCGGCGCGCAGGCCGGCGAGCATGCGCCGCACCGCCGGCGCCTGCCCGGCGAGCGTGGCCTCGGCCAGGCGGAACACGTCGTAGCGCGCGGCATCGGCGACCAGCGACTCCATCGCCGCCACGTCCAGGCCCTGGCCGTCGGCCAGCAGGGCCAGCTTGTCGATCTCCTGCGCCGCCGCCAGCAGGTTGCCTTCGACCCGCTCGGCCAGGCGCTGCACCGCGCCGGCGTCGGCACGCAGGCCCTTGCTGCGCAGGCGCCGCTCGATCCAGTCGCCCAGTTCGTGCGGTTTGATCGCCCAGGCCACCGCGATGGTGCCGATGCGCCCGACCGCATCGGCCCACTTGCCGTGATGGGCCTTGCTCCATTCGTTGCAGGTGATCAGCAGCACCACGTCCGGCGGCGGGTCGGCGCAGAACGCGGCGATCACCTCGCCGCCTTCCTTGCCGGGCTTGCCGCTGGGCAGGCGCAGTTCGATCAGTCGCTGCGCGCTGAACAGGCTGGGCGCGTTGAAGCTGGAATACAGCTGGCCCCAATCGAAGTCGCGGCCGTCGGCATCGAACACTTCGCGCTCGCTGATGCCGGCGGCACGCGCGCGGGCGCGCACCGCGTCGGCGGCCTCGAGCACGCGCAGGGTTTCCGGACCGGCGATCAGGTAGACCGGCTGCAGCGGCTGCGACGCCGGCTGGGTGGCGAGTTGTTCGGGACGCAGTTCCATGACGACAGCCTACGCTGCTGCAGGCGCATGCGGCGAACGCCGCGCGCCTGCAGCAAACGGCATGGCCGCCGCGCGCGGCGGCGAAGGCGGCAGGGCGAGGCTCAAGGCTGCGGCTTGGTCGCCGGCTTGCCTGCGGCCGGCGTGGCGTCGGCCGGCTTGCCTTCCACCGGCGTGCCGTCGGTCGACGGCGGCGCGGCGTTGACGTCCTTGCCGTCGCGCACCTGCGCGCGCACCACGCTGTCGATCCGGCGCAGCATCGAGGCCGACATCTCGCGGCGCAGTTCGTCGGCCAGGATCTCGCGCTCGGTGGAGGTACCGGTGGCGTCGGTCGGCGGCGACACGTAGTCGCGCGACAGCTCGATCACCTGCTGCGGCACCAGCACGCTGCCGTCGGCGCGGCGGAACACGAAGATCGCCGCGTAGCGCAGGCTGTATTCCTGGGCGCGGCCTTCGGCGTCGAGCGCGATCGGCAGGTCGCCCCAGCGCTCGGACAGCACTTCCAGGCGGGCCACGCCGGTGTTGACGTCCTTCGGCGCGATCTGCGCGCCGGCCGCGCGCAGGCCGCGCTCGAGCAGCTTGGCCAGCTCGCTGTACGGTGCCGAGGACACCACCTTCACCGACGGCGTGTCGGCCGGCAGGGTCAGCTTGTTGCGCAGGTGGAAACCGCAGGCGGTCAGGGACGCCGCGAGGACGAAAGCGAGCAGGAGTCGGGTCATGGACACAGTCTGGAGGAGCCGGCTGAGCGCGGCAACAGGCCGCTAGCCTGCCGCACGCTGCGTGAACGCGGGTTGAGACCTGCCGCGCCGCGCGGCCGCGCGGCGGCCGGAACGGCGCGCCGGCTCACGCCGCCACCAGGTTCACGATCTTGCCCGGCACGATGATGATCTTGCGGATGCTCAGCCCTTCCAGGAACTTGGCCGCGTTCGGCTCGGCCTGGGCCAGCGCCTCGATCTGCTCGCGCGGGGTGTCGGCGCCGACCTCGATGGTGCCGCGCAGCTTGCCGTTGACCTGCACCGCCAGGGTCACCGCGTCGCGCACCAGCGCGGCCGGGTCCGGCTGCGGGAACGGCACGTCCTCCAGCAGCGTCGGCGCATGGCCCAGCGCCTGCCACAGCGCGTGGCTGGCGTGCGGGGTGATCGGATTGAGCAGCAGCACCGCGGCCTCCAGCGCTTCCTGGCGCACCGCGCGGCCCTGCGCGCTGGTGTCGTCGAACTTGGCCAGCGCGTTGGTCAGTTCCATCACCGCGGCGATGGCGGTGTTGAAGCTGTGGCGGCGGCCGTAGTCGTCGGCGACCTTGCCGATGGTCTCGTGGGTCTTGCGCCGCAGCGCCTTGTGCTCGGCGTCCAGCGCGGCCGGGTCCAGCGCCGGGGCGGCGCCGTCGGCGGCGTGCTTGTGCACCTGCGCCCACAACCGGCGCAGGAACCGCGCCATGCCGTCGACGCCGGCCTCGTTCCACTCCAGCGACTGCTCCGGCGGCGCGGCGAACATCGAGAACAGGCGCACCGTGTCGGCGCCGTACTTGCCGACCATGGCCTGCGGATCGACGCCGTTGTTCTTGGACTTGGACATCTTCTCGGTGCCGCCGATCAGCACCGGCTGGCCGTCGCCGCGGTGCACCGCGCCGATCACCCGCGCCTTGTCGTCGCGCTGCACGTCCACGTCGGCCGGATTGATCCAGTCCTTGGAGCCGTCCGGGTTCTGCCGGTAGAAGGTCTCGGCGATCACCATGCCCTGGGTCAGCAGGTTGGTCGCCGGCTCGTCGCTGTCCACCAGGCGCGCGTCGCGCAGCAGCTTGTGGAAGAAGCGGAAGTACATCAGGTGCAGGATCGCGTGCTCGATGCCGCCGATGTACTGGTCCACCGGCAGCCAGTAGTTGCCGCGCTTGTCGACCATGTCCTTGGCGCCGGGCGAGGTGTAGCGCGCGTAGTACCAGCTCGACTCCATGAAGGTGTCGAAGGTGTCGGTCTCGCGCTCGGCCGCCGCGCCGCACTGCGGGCAGGTGGTCTTGCGCCATTCCGGGTCGGTCTTCAGCGGCGAGCCGGTGCCGCTCAGGGCCACGTTCTCCGGCAGCAGCACCGGCAACTGGTCTTCCGGCACCGGCACCGCGCCGCAGCTGGGGCAGTAGATCACCGGGATCGGGCAGCCCCAGTAGCGCTGGCGGCTGACGCCCCAGTCGCGCAGCCGGTAGTTGACCCGGCGCTGGCCCTGGCCCTTGCGCTCGAAACGCTCGGCCAGCGCCTCGAACGCGCCCTGGAAGTCCAGCCCGTCGAACTCGGCCGAATTGACCAGTTCCAGTTCGCGGGTCTTGTCGCCGTACCAGTCCTGCCAGCGGCTCGGAT
This sequence comes from Xanthomonas sp. NCPPB 901, assembly GCF_056725085.1. Classification (NCBI taxonomy): domain Bacteria; kingdom Pseudomonadati; phylum Pseudomonadota; class Gammaproteobacteria; order Lysobacterales; family Lysobacteraceae; genus Xanthomonas; species Xanthomonas sp. NCPPB 901. The sequence continues at coordinate 3,394,728 of NZ_CM161511.1, forward strand.
CGTAGTGGCGCTCGTCGTCGTTCTTCGGCGCCTTCAGCGCGATCACCTGGCGGATCGGCAGGGCGTACTTGCTGGCGAATTCGAAATCGCGCTGGTCGTGGCCGGGCACCGCCATCACCGCGCCGGTGCCGTAGCCCATCAGCACGAAGTTGGCGACCCACACCGGCACCTGCTCGCCGCTGATCGGATGCACCGCGGTCAGGCCGGTGTCCATGCCGCGCTTTTCCTGGGTCTCCAATTCCGCCTCGGAGACGCCGCCCTGCTTCAGCTCGGCCAGCAGCGCGGCCAGCTGCGGATTGGACTTGGCCGCATGCAGCGCCAGCGGATGCTCGCTGGCGATGGACACGAAGGTCACGCCCATCAGCGTGTCCGGGCGCGTTGTGAACACCCGCAGCGGGTCCAGCGCGCTGCCGTCGGCGTCGCGTACGTCGAACTGGATCTCCAGGCCCTCGGAGCGGCCGATCCAGTTGCGCTGCATGGTCTTGACCGACTCCGGCCAGCCCGGCAGCTGGTCCAGGCCGTCCAGCAGCTCCTGCGCGTAGTCGGTGATGCGCAGGAACCACTGCGGAATCTCGCGCTTCTCCACCAGCGCGCCGGAGCGCCAGCCGCGGCCGTCGATGACCTGCTCGTTGGCCAGCACGGTCTGGTCGATCGGGTCCCAGTTCACCACCGCGTTGCGGCGGTAGGCCAGGCCCTTGCGCATCAGCCGGGTGAACATGCGCTGCTCGTGCACGTAGTACTCGGGGCGGCAGGTGGCGAACTCGCGCGACCAGTCGATGGCGTAGCCCAGCGACTTGAGCTGGCTGCGCATGTGGTCGATGTTGGCGTAGGTCCACTTCGCCGGCGCGGTCTTGTTCTTGATCGCGGCGTTCTCGGCCGGCAGGCCGAACGCGTCCCAGCCCATCGGCTGCAGCACGTTCTTGCCGATCATGCGCTGGTAGCGGCTGATCACGTCGCCGATGGTGTAGTTGCGCACGTGGCCCATGTGCAGCGCCCCGGACGGGTACGGCAGCATCGACAGGCAGTAGAACTTGGGCTTGTCGGAGGTCTCGTCGACCTCGAAGGCGCGGGTGGCGTCCCAGAACTGCTGGGCGGACGATTCGACCTGCTGCGGGTCGTAGGCGGTGGGCTCGACGGCGGACATGGAAACGGGCAAGGGCCAGGCGGCAACAAAGCGGCCAAGGGTACCGTAGCGCGGCAAGCCGCTCCAATCCCGGCGACGGACGGCAGCGGCGCGGAACGCCGCGGCGGCGCCCGGCAGGGGCCGGAACCGCCGCCGCGGCGCCATCGGCGCCGTGCGCGCCCCCAGCGGGCGGCGGCCATGGCACGGCCGCCCGCGGCGGCCAACTGCGCAAGGCCGGCCGGGTCAGCCGCGGCGCGGCCCCGCCTGCGGTCCCGGCCAGCAGGCCAGCAGCGCCAGCCAGCCCCACCACAGCAGGAACACCAGCCGCTGCGCCAGCGCCGGCGACAGCAGCCGGTCCAGCGCGAACGCGCCCAGCGCCGCCAGCAGCGCCATGCTCAGCGCCACCGCCGCCCAGCCGCGCGCGGCCGGATCGCGGCGCGCGCCCAACCCCAGCAGGGCGGCGGCCGCCACCAGGGCCACCACCCACAGCAACCAGGCGCTGGCATGCAACTGGGTCGCACGCGCCTGCAGGTCGCTCGGGTCCAGCGGCAGCAGGCCCATGCCGGCGAAGGCCAGTCCCGCCAACAGCAGCAGTTGCCCGCCGACCCGCAACGCCCAGGGCGCCTGGCGCCCGGCCCGGCGCAACAGCCGCAGCGCCAGCGCCAGTGCCAGGCACCCGGGCAGCACGAACGCCAGCAGGTTGAAAGCCCAGGCATGCGGGATGCCGCGCGCGCCGAGCAGGGCCAGCGGATGCGACCACGGCAGATAGCCGGGCAGGACCGCGCCGAACCCCAACATCGCCGCCACGGCGGCCACCGCCAGCAGCGGCCCGATCCAACGCACCACCCGTTCGCTCACTTCGCCCATCCGCTGCCGTCCTTTCGCGCCGCCATGGCGCCTCCAGCCGGGCATTGTCGCCGCTGCGGCCGCGGCCGGCACGCGCGGCACGGCGGCGGCGCCCTTGCATCGGCGCGGCGTCGCCTCCATACAGAGCGTCCTCTCGCCTGCGATGAAGCCGCCCATGTCCGACACGCCCCACGTTTTCGACGCCAAGACCGAGACCTTCGAAGCCGAGGTGCTGCAGCGCTCGCTGCAGACGCCGGTGCTGGTGGACTTCTGGGCGCCCTGGTGCGGCCCGTGCAAGACCCTGAGCCCGATCCTGGAAAAGCTGGCGGCCGAATACAACGGCGGTTTCGTCCTGGCCAAGGTCGACGTGGACCAGGAGCAGCAGATCGCCGCGGCGTTCCAGATCCGCTCGGTGCCGACGGTGTTCCTGGTCAAGGGCGGGCAGCTGGTCGACGGCTTCCCCGGCGCGCTGCCCGAAGGCCAGTTGCGCGAGTTCCTGACCCAGCACGGGATCGTGCCGCTGGCGGCGCAGGAACCGGCCGAAGACGTGCCGGCGGCGCCGCTGGATCCGCACGCCGAAGTGCAGCGCCTGCGCGAGGCGGTGGCGGCCGAGCCGGACAAGGACGAGCTGAAGCTGGACCTGGCCCTGGCCCTGGTCAAGATCGGCGCCGCTGCCGAGGCGGAGACGCTGATCGACGCGCTGCCGGCCAACCTGGCCACCGACGAGCGCGCGGTGCGGGCGCGGGCGCGGTTGGGCTTCGTCGGCGCGCTGCAGGCGGCACCGCCGCTGGAGACGCTGCAGGCCACGCTGGCGCAGGATCCGAGCGACCTCAAGGCGCGCTACCTGCTGGGCGTGCACCACCTGGTCGGCGGCGACGACGCGGCCGCGCTGGAGCAGTTCCTGGAGATGCTGCGCCAGGATCGCGGTTTCGAGGACGGCCTGCCGAAGAAGGCCTTGATCGATGCGTTCCGGGTGATCGAGGACGAGGACCTGGTGGGGCAGTACCGCCGCAAGATGTCCGCCCTGCTGTTCTGAGACTACAATCGCATTTCCGGCAGCTGGCAACGGCGTCTCCAGCCGCCGCGACAGTCGGACACCCCCGGCCTGCCTCATGGATGCCGTGATCAGGGACGAACGCTGCCTGCCGACCCGCCGGCAGCGCCGCCCCGGTCTTTTGCCGGACAGATGATGTGAATCAGTACGACCGCCGCATGCCCCTGCCCGTCCATCGTTCCCGGGCAAGCATGCGCCGGCGCGCCGGCCTGCTGTGCTGGATCGCCCTGCTGCTCGCTCCTGCCGCGATGGCGCAGGACTGGCACTACCGGGTGCGCCCCGGCGACACGCTGTGGGACCTGGGCCAGCGCTATCTGCGCCCGGGCATGGACTGGATGCGGCTGGGCCAGCACAACCAGGTGGCCGATCCGCACCGGCTGACGCCGGGGGCGCGGCTGCGCTTTCCGATCGCCTGGCTGCGGGTGCAGCCGGTACCGGCACGGCTGGTCGCCCTGCGCGGCCAGATCAGCGTGCAGACCGCCGACAGCGCGACGCTGTCGGCGCAGGAGGGCATGCCGCTGCCGATCGGCAGCGCGCTGCAGACCGGCGCCGACGCCAGCGCCACCGTGCAGTTCGCCGATGGCTCGCGCATGCAGGTGCGCGAGAACAGCCTGGTCCGTTTCGACCAGTTGCTCCGCTACGGCGCCACCGGCATGGTCGATACGCGGGTGCGGCTGGAGAAGGGCCGCACCAGCAACGACGTGATCCCCGCCAGCGGGCCTGCCTCGCGCTACATCATCCAGACCCCGAGCAGCACCAGCAGCGTGCGCGGTACCCGCTTCCGCGTCGGCGCCGGCGACGGCCACCAGCTCGCCGCCACCGAGGTGCTGCAGGGCGCGGTGCGGGTCGCCGGCGGCGGCGGCCAGCGCCTGCTGCAGCCCGGCGATGCGGCGCGGGTGGGCACCGGGACGGCGCCGCTGCCGGAACCGCTGCTGCCGGCACCGGTGCTGGACCTGGCGCGCAGCCGCCTGCAACACCCGCCCTACCTGCTGGCGTGGACGCCGCTGGCCGGCGCCAGCCGCTACCGCATCGAAGCGCTGGATGCGCAGCAGCGCGAGATCCTGCGCTACGCCCGCGAGACCGAGGCAAGCGCACTGGTGCTGGACGACCTGCCGCCCGGGGACCTGCGGCTCCTGCTGCGCGGCATCGCCGCCACCGGCGTGGAAGGCGAAGACGCCGAGCACGCGCTGCGGGTGTGGGCCACGCCGCTGCCGCCGCTGACCGTGCAACCGCTGCAGGATCAGCGCCTGCGCATCGCGCGGCCGCGCTTCGAATGGACCCGCAATCCACAGGCCAGCAGCAGCGTGCTGCAACTGGCGCGCGACGCGCAGTTCCAGGACCTGCTGCTCGAGCAGGAGACCACGGCCACGCGCCTGCGCGCGCCGCAGCCGTTGCCGCCCGGCCGCTACTTCTGGCGCGTCGCCTCGCGCGACGCGCAGGGCCGCCAGGGTCCGTTCGGGCAGGCGTTGCGACTGCAGCTCAGCGACGAGCCGGTCGATCCCGGCCTGGCGCCGGCGCAGGCCGAGCGCGGCACCCTGACCCTGCGCTGGCAGGCCGATCCCGCCGCGCAGCACTACCGGGTGCAGGTCGCGCGCGATCCCGACTTCACCCACCGCCTGCTCGAGCGCACGGTCGCCCAGCCGCAGGTCGCGCTGCCGCGGCCGCGGCGCGGCACCTGGTACGTGCGCGTGCAGACGCTGGATGCCGACGGCGAGGCCGCGCCGTTCTCGGCGCCGCAGACCATCACCCTGCCCTGCCGCTTTTGCAAGCTCGGTGCGGGCGGCGCGGCGGTCCTGCTGTGGCTGGCCCTGTGAGCGCCGCGCGGCCGCGCCGCGCCGCCGCCGTGGCCGCGGCGGCGGCAGCGGGGCTGGCCGCGGCGCTGAGCCTGAGCAATGCCACCTGGCGGCTGGACCAGGCGCTGTACGACGCCCTGATCAAGCACTCGCCACGCCCGGCCGATCCGCGCCTGCTGCTGATCGCCATCGACGACCGCAGCCTGCAGGCGCTGGGCCAATGGCCGTGGCGGCGCGAAGTGCATGCGCGCCTGCTCGATCGGCTGACCGCGGCCGGAAGCGAGCGGGTGGCGCTGGACCTGCTGTTCAGCGAGCCCGAGCAGCTACACCCGGACGACGATGCGCGCCTGGCCGCGGCGCTGCGCCGCAACGGCCGTACCGTGCTGCCGGTGATCGGCAGCGCCAGCGACGCCGAGATGACCCAGGAACTGCTGCCGATCCCCGCCATCACCGCCGCCGCAGCGCAGCTGGCGCATACCGAGATCGCGGTCGATGCCGACGGCGTGTCGCGCGGCGTGTATCTGCGCGCCGGGCTCGGCAGCGCGCATTGGCCGGCGTTGGGCGCCGCGCTGGTCGGGCAGGCGCGGCCGCCGGCACCGGCCAGCACCCGCACGCCCTATGCCTGGCACCGCGCCGACTACGCCGGTCTGCACTTCGCCGCGCCCTCGGCGCCGTTCGCCCAGGTGTCCTACGTCGACGTCCTGCAGGGCCGCATTCCGGCGCAGGCGCTGCGCCAGCGCCTGGTGATCGTCGGCGTGAGCGCCACCGGCCTGGGCCCGCGGGTGACGACGCCGATGTCCGCCGACGGCGGCATGAGCGCGCCCGAGTACCAGGCCAACGTCGCCGCGACGCTGCTGCGCGCCGATCCGATCCTGCCGCTGTCGCGCAGCACGCAAGTGGCGGTGTCGGCGTTGCTGACCCTGCTGGTCTGCCTGGGCACGTCCTGCGCGCAACGCGCGCGCCGCTGGCACTGGCTGGCGCCGCTGACGGGCATGGCCGCGGTCGCCATCGGCAGCCTGCTGTGGGTGCTGGCCAGCGGCCGCTGGTTCGCCCCCGGCGCGGCCCTGCTGGCGCTGGCCATCGTCGCCGGCTTCCGCCTGTGCCTGCATGCCGCCCGCTGGCGCCAGCAGGCGCAACGCGATGCCCTGACCGGGCTGCTCAACCGCCACGGCTTCGAGCAAGCCTTCGGCCACGAACTGGACGAGGCGCGCCGCAGCGGCAAGCCGCTGACCCTGATCATCGTCGATGTCGACCATTTCAAGCGCTACAACGACACCCTCGGCCACCGCGCCGGCGACCGCGCGCTGACCCTGGTCGCCAATGCGGTAGCGCGGCACGCGCGGCGCCCGCACGAGGTCGCGGCGCGCTTCGGCGGCGACGAATTCGTCATGATCCTGCCCGCCACCGACACGGCCGACGCCTGCCGGATCGCCGCGGCGCTGGTCGAGCACATCCGCGGGCTGTCGCTGCGCGCGGCCAACGGCAGCGTCGCCATCACCGCCAGCCTCGGCGTGCACAGCGCCAGCGTCGCCGCACACACCCGCGAGCGCGACTTCTTCGAACTGGCCGACACCGCGCTGTACCGCGCCAAGCGCGCCGGACGCGATGGCTATGCGCTGAGCGACGACCTGCCGGACCACCATACGCATGCGTCTGGTACCCTGACGACTCCTGATCCGCCCACCGCCGCGCAATGAAGCCAACGCTGTTCCGCCTGGGCCTGAACCTGTGGCCGCCGTTCCTGTTCGCCGGCATCCATGTGACCGAGCTGAGCGCCGACTACCGCCACGCGCGGGTCGAACTGCGCATGCGGCCCTGGAACCGCAACTACGTCGGCACCCATTTCGGCGGCAGCCTGTTCGCCATGACCGACCCGTTCTGGATGCTGCTGACCCTGCAGAACCTGGGGCGCGACTACTACGTCTGGGACAAGGCCGGCAGCATCGAGTTCGTGCGCCCGGGCCGCGGCACGGTCAGCGCACGGTTCGACCTGGACCAGGCGCTGCTGGACGACCTGCGCGCGGCCACCGCCGGCGGCGACAAGCATCTGCGCTGGTTCGAGACCGACGTCGTCGACGCGCAGGGCGAGGTGGTGGCGCGGGTGCGCAAGCAGCTGTACGTCAAGCGCAAGCCGCAACGCTAGCGCGCCCACTGCAGCCCGCAGGCGCGCCAGGCCCGGACCTCCAGCGCAGGCCGGCGGCGCACACCGCGCGCCAATACGCGGCCTGGCCGCGAACGCGTCGTGCACCGCGCATCGGCTCGGGCAGCACGCGCACCTCCCAGCCCAATCGCAGCTGCACGGTGTGGACGCAAGACCGTGCGGCGCCGCAGCAACGGTCATCGCGCTCCACTACACTACGCGGATGTCGCCCGATCTCCCCGCCCCCTCTCCGCGCCCGTCCCTGCAACGGCTGTTCTTCACCGGCCTGCTGACTCTGTTGCCGATCTGGCTGACCTGGGTCGTGGTCAAGTTCGTGTTCGTGCTGCTCTCGGGCATCAGCAGCCCCTGGGTGGTGCCGCTGTCGGCACGCATCGCCGCCTCGTTCCCGCGCGAGCTGGGCTGGGCCACCGCGCAATGGGTGCAGAACACCATCGCCCTGATCGCCACCCTGGCGGTGATCCTGCTGGTCGGCTTCCTCAGCCGGCGCGTGATCGGCCAGCGCCTGCTGCGCTGGTTCGAGGCGGTGATGCGCCGCATCCCGCTGGCCAGCGTGGTCTACGACAGCGTGCGCAAGCTGGTGGACATCCTGCAGACCCAGCCCGGCAGCACCCAGCGCGTGGTGCTGATCGACTTCCCGCACCGCGACATGAAGTCGGTGGGCCTGGTGACGCGGGTGATCAAGGAACATGGCACCGGCCGCGAACTGGCCGCGGTGTACGTGCCGACCACCCCCAACCCGACCTCCGGCTACCTCGAGATCGTGCCGGTGGAGCTGCTCACGCCCACCGACTGGAGCGTGGACCAGGCGATGAGCTTCATCATCTCCGGCGGCGCGGTGGCGCCGGAGAGCGTGCCGTTCACCCGGACCGTGGACCGCTGACGCCGATGCGCCGCGGCACGCTCGACGATCGCGCGGTCCGTCTGTTCATCGCCCTGGCGGCGTTCTTCTGCGTCAACGCCGCGCTGGCCGAGTTCATCGGGGTCAAGATCTTCGCCCTGGAAGACACCCTGGGCATCGCGCCGCTGAACTGGAACCTGTTCGGGCAGACCGGCTCGATGAATTTCACGGCGGGCACCCTGCTATGGCCGCTGGTGTTCATCCTCACCGACACCATCAACGAATTCTTCGGCCGCCGCGGCGTGCGCTTCATCTCCTGGCTGGCGGTGGCGCTGATCGGCTACGGCTTCCTGTTCGCGTTCGCCGCGATCGGGCTGGCCCCGGCCGGCTTCTGGGTCACCGCCGCGCAACACCAGGGCGTGCCTGACTACCAGGCCGCGTTCGCCGCGGTGTTCGGCCAGGGCATGTGGACCATCGCCGGCTCGCTGGTCGCGTTCATGGCCGGCCAGCTGATCGACGTGGCGGTGTTCCACCGCATCCGCAGCGTGACCGGCGAGAAACACGTGTGGCTGCGCGCCACCGGCTCCACCGCGGTCTCGCAACTGATCGACAGCTTCGTGGTGATCTACATCGCCTTCGTGCTCGGCCCGCAGCACTGGTCGCTGCAGCTGTTCCTGGCGGTGAGCACGCTGAACTACATCTGCAAGATGCTGCTGGCGGTGCTGCTGATCCCGCTGCTGTACCTGATGCGGCGGCTGATCACCGACTACCTGACCCCCGAGCGCGCCGAGCAACTGCGCGAGGAAGCCGCCGCCGACTGAACGCCGGCATACGCGCGCGCGCGCCGCACGCGCTTGCGCGCGGCCGGCGTGCAGCGCCGCAGAGGCCGGCGCCGCCTGGCCCGCCACGGCCTGGCGGCGGCCCACGCCGGGGGTCGCAGGCGCCCGCGGGGACCGGCCACGGGTGGCCTCCGCGGTGCGGATCGGGCAAGCTCCCCGCTCGCTTGTCGTTGGAGCCCGCAATGCCGCCCCGCTTTTCCCGCCTGCTGTCCCTCGCCATCGCCACCGCCCTGAGCCTGTCGCTGGCGGCCCCGGCGGACGCGGCCAAGAAGAAGACCACCAAGCAGACCACCGCGCAGACCCGCGCCAAGGCCAGCAAGGCGCGCAAGGCGCGGCCGGCGCCGGCCCCGGTGGTGCTGACCAAGGCGCAGCAGCTGAACCGGCTGTACGACGACTACTGGGAGGCCTCGCTGAAGCTCAATCCGCTGCAGGCCACCTTCCAGGGCGACAGCCGCTACAACGACCAGTTGCCGAACTTCCTCTCGGCCGCGTTCCGCCAGCAGTCGCACGACTTCACCGTGGAGTGGCTGACCAAGGCCGAGGCGATCGGCAAGGACGGTCTGACCGGGCAGGACCTGCTGAGCTACGAGATCTTCGTCGGCGATGCGCGCAACGCGCTGGAGGCGGAGAAGTACCCGAGCTGGATGCAGCCGGTGAACCAGTTCTACAACGTCGGCAGCATCATGGTGATGCTCGGTTCGGGCACCGGCGCGCAGCCGTTCCGCACGGTCAAGGACTACGACAACTGGTCGCGGCGCGCGCTCGGCATTCCGGCGCTGTTCGACCAGGCCATCGCCAACATGCGTGAGGGCATCAAGGCCGGCGTGGTGCAGCCGCGCGCGCTGATGGAGAAGGTGCTGCCGCAGCTGGATGCGATCATCAAGCCCACCGCCGAGGAGAGCCTGTTCTGGGGCCCGGTGCGCAATCTGCCGGCGGACATCCCCGAGGCCGAGAAGCAGCGCATCACCGCCGAATACAAGCGCATGATCGAATACCGCATCATGCCCGCCTACCGCGCCCTGCGCGGCTTCATCGCCACCGAATACCTGCCGGCCACGCGCAACACCGCCGGCATCGGCGCCCTGCCCGGCGGCGACGCCTGGTACGCCTGGAACGTGCGCCAGAGCACCACCACCGACCTGACCCCGGCCCAGATCCACCAGATCGGCCTGGACGAGGTGGCGCGCATCCAGGGCCAGATCCAGGCGGTGATGAAGCAGGTGCGCTTCCGCGGCTCGATGCAGAAGTTCTTCAAGTTCATGCAGACCGACAAGCGCTTCACCTTCAAGAGCGAGGACGAGCTGCTGACCTACTACCGCGGCCTGGAAGGCCGGGTCGACGCCGCGGTGCCGCGCATGTTCTCGCTCAAGCCCAAGGCCGCGTTCGAGATCCGCCCGGTCGAGCCGTACCGCGCGCAATCGGCCGCCAGCGGCTCGTACATGCGCCCCAGCGAGGACGGCCGCCCCGGCATCTTCTACGTCAACACCTACGACCTGCCCAGCCGCAAGACCTGGGATGCGGAAGACCTGTACCTGCACGAGGCCATTCCCGGCCACCACTTCCAGCTCGGCCTGCAGCAGGAGCTGACCAACCTGCCCAAGTTCCGCCGCTTCGGCGGCGAGACCGCCTTCATCGAAGGCTGGGGCCTGTACGCCGAATCGCTGGGCAAGGAGCTGGGCCTGTACCAGGACCCGTACAACTATTTCGGCTACCTGCAGAACGAGCTGTGGCGCGCGATCCGCCTGGTGGTGGACACCGGCCTGCACAGCAAGGGCTGGACCCGCGAGCAGGCGATCGACTACATGCTGCAGAACTCGGCCACCAGCCGCACCGATGCCGAGGCCGAAGCCGAGCGCTACATGGCCATCCCCGGGCAGGCGCTGTCCTACAAGATCGGCGAGATGAAGATCATGCAACTGCGCGATTACGCCCGCGCGCAACTGGGCGACAAGTTCGACATCCGCGAATTCCATGCCGAAGTGCTGAAGGACGGCTCGGTGCCGCTGAACGTGCTGCAGGAAAAGATCGAGCGCTGGGTGGCGAGCAAGAAGGGCTGAGCAAGCGATGCCGTGGCCCGCGGCATCGCCGGAGGTCGCGTAGGAGCGGCTTCAGCCGCGACGGGGCGTTCCTGGTGAAGCCCGGTCGCGGCTGAAGCCGCTCCTACGGAAAAACCGCAGTGGCGGCACGGAGACAGATCGCGCCTGTGGACCCATTGTGGGAGCTGTGTCCCCACTATGGGAGGGGCTTCAGCCCCGACGCCGTCGACCCGGACGCGTCGGACTGAAGTCCCTCCCACAGTGCAGTCCCTTGCATGCCGAGCTGCTGCAAGTGCACCACGACGGCAGTGGGAACTGCAACGACGTTCCTTTGGCGCCATTGCCTTCCCTTTGCCCCCATCCCACTCGGTGCGGATAGCAGGCCAGTTCCATCAGGGTATTGGGCGCGCATGCCCCCCTTGTGGGAGGGACTTCAGTCCCGACGCCTTTCACTGCAACGCGTCGGGACTGAAGTCCCTCCCACAGTGCAGTCCCTTGCATGCCGAGCTGCTGCAAGTGCACCACGACGGCAGTGGGAACTGCAACGACGTTCCTTTGGCGCCATTGCCTTCCCTTTGCCCCCATCCCACTCGGTGCGGATAGCAGACCAGTTCCATCAGGGTATTGGGCGCGCATGCCCCCCTTGTGGGAGGGACTTCAGTCCCGACGCCTTTCACTGCAACGCGTCGGGACTGAAGTCCCTCCCACAGTGCAATCCCCGGCATGCCGAGCTACTGCAATCGCGCCGCGACAACGGTGGGAACTGCAACGACGTTCCCTTGGTGCCATCGCCCTCCCGTTGCCCCCATCCCACTCGGTGCGGATAGCAGGCCAGTTCCATCAGGGTATTGGGCGTGCATGCCCCCTTGTGGGAGGGACTTCAGTCCCGACGCCTTTCACTGCAACGCGTTGGGACTGAAGTCCCTCCCACAGAAGTCCCTCCCACAACAGCCCGAAGCGGCTCACCAGCCCGGGCACCCGTTGGACAACCGCCGGCGAGGACATCGTGCGGCCGAGTGCAAACGATCGGCCTCGTCGCTACGGCGATGCCAACCGCCGCGCCAGCTGCGCGATGTCCTGCGGTGTGGTGCGGCAGCAGCCGCCGATCAGGCGCGCGCCGGCCGCACGCCAGGCGGCGAGGCGATCGGCCAGGGTGCCGGCGTCGGCGCCGTCGGCCTGCCAGCATTTGCGGTCGGCGTCGTAGCGCTCACCAGCGTTCGGATACACCACCAAAGGCAACCGGGTCAGCGTCGCGAGGTGGCGCAACGCCGCGGTGACGAGCGACGGGGCGACGCAGTTGACGCCCAGCGCGACCACCTGCGGGTGGCCGTCGAGCAAGGCCACCACGTCGCGCAACGGCGTGCCGTCGCTGAGGCGCATCGGATCGCGCAGCGTGCAGGCGAACCAGGCGACGGTCTGCGGGAACGCCTCTATCACTTCCAGCAACGCCGCCATTTCCGCCAGCGACGGCTGCGTTTCGCAGGCCAGCAGGTCCACGCCCGCCGCCACCAACGCGGCGATGCGCGGATGGTGGAACGCGCGCATCCGTGCCGGCGCCAGCACGTAGTCGCCGCGATACTCCGCGCCATTGGCCAGGAAGGCGCCGTACGGACCGACCGAGCCGGCCACCAGCAAGGTCCCCGCCTGCGGATGCAGCGCGAGATGGTCCTGCCGCGCCTGCTGCGCCAGTTCGACGCTGCGCGCGATCAAACGCTGCGCTTGCACCAGGTCGATGCCGCGCGCGGCAAAGCCCTGCGGCGTGGCCTGGTAGCTGGCGGTGATCGCGCACTGCGCACCGGCGGCGAAATAGTCCTGGTGCACCTGGCGGATCAGCTGCGGCTGTTCCAGCAGGATCTTCGCCGACCAGAGCGGATCGGCGAGATCGCAGCCGCGCCGTTCCAGTTCGGTGGCCAGCGCGCCGTCGAGCACCAGGCAGCGGTCCTCGGCCAGCAGGGCGGCGAGCGGGTTGTGCGGCATGGCGCGGCCTCGCAGCGGTGGAACGCGCAGTGTCGCAGATGGCACCGGCACCGCAGCACCAGCACCGGCACGGGCGCGCCGCTGCGCTATGCTGCATGCATGGATCGCCCGATGTCGCTCGCGCCGGATCAGCCCATGACCTTCACTGCACTGACCCCGATGTTGCGCAGTGCCGACCTGGCCACGGCGCTGGCGTTCTACACCGAAATGCTGGGGTTTCGCCGCGACGGCGGCACGCTGGCGACGGGCTGGGTATCGCTGCGGCACGGCCCGCTGGCCCTGATGCTGGCCGTGCAACAGACAGCGGCCGACGCGCCCGCTGCCAACCTCGCCTGCACGCTGTACTTCCGCACCGACGAGGTCGATGCCTGGTGGCAGCGGCTGCAGCCGCACGGACGCATCGTCTATCCATTGGAAGACTTCGCCTACGGCATGCGCGAGTTCGCGATCCGCGATCCGGACGGCCATGTCCTGCAGTTCGGCCAGGCGCTGTGCCGATGAGCCTGACCCTGGACGGCCTGCACCACGTGGCGATCATCGCCTCCGACTACGCGCGCTCCAAGGATTTCTATTGCCGCATCCTGGGCCTGCCGGTGATCGCCGAGGTCTACCGCGACACCCGCGACTCCTGGAAGCTGGACCTGGCCCTGCCCGACGGCAGCCAGCTCGAACTGTTCTCGTTCCCCGCGCCACCGCCGCGGCCGAGCCGCCCGGAAGCCTGCGGGCTGCGCCACCTGGCGCTGCGCGTGCGCGACCTGGACGCGGCCGTCGCGCACCTGCAGGCGCACGGCGTGGAGGTCGAACCGATCCGCGTGGACGAATACACCGGCCGCCGCTTCACCTTCTTCGCCGACCCCGACGCACTGCCGCTGGAACTGTACGAGAACGGCTGAACGCCGGCCGCCGGCCACGCTGAACCGCATGCCGCAGTGCAGATTCCCAGCACCATACGCTTGGGTATACAGTCGAATCAGGCCGGCATCGCGCCGGCCGCACCGGACATCCCTCGGGAGGGGAACATGCGCACGACCTTCAAGACCCTGATGCTGGCCCTGCCGCTGAGCGCGGCGGCATTCATGGCGCACGCCGCCGACACCTCGCCGGTCGGCCGCTGGCAGACCATCGACGACGAAACCGGCAAGCCCAAGTCGATCGTGCAGATCGAACAGGCCGCCAACGGCACGCTGACCGGCAAGGTGGTCGAGATCCTGCAGTCCAACCACGGCCCCAACCCGATGTGCGACAAGTGCGACGGCGAGCGCAAGGGCAAGCCGATCAAGGGCATGACCATCCTGTGGGGCCTCAAGCCCGACGGCACGGCGGTATGGGACGGCGGCTCGGTGCTGGACCCGGCCAAGGGCAAGACCTACAAGGCCAAGGTCACCCTGACCGACGGCGGCAAGAAGCTGCAGATGCGCGGCTACATCGGGATCGAGGCCCTTGGCCGGACGCAGACCTGGATAAGGGAGTAGGAGCTGGGAATCGGGAGTGGAGAATCGGGAATCGTAAGCGGCATCTGCCGGCCTGATGGCCCCACTGTGACAAGGCGCCTGCAAAGGCGCCTTTTTCTTGGACCATCAGGTCGCCGGCCGCCGCTCTTGCGATTCCCCATTCCCAATTCCCCAATCCGGCTCCATGCATTAGAAGCCGGGAATGGGGAGTGGAGAATTGGGAATCGTCCACAGCAGCACATGCCGGGCCTGATGTACCCCATTTCCGGCGAGCACCCGTAAAGGCGCCTTTTTCCTGGCCCATCAGATCGCAGACCACCGCTCTTGCGATTCCCCATTCCCAACTCCCCAATCCGGCTCCATGCATTAGAAGCCGGGAATGGGGAGTGGAGAATTGGGAATCGTCCACAGCGGCACATGCCGGGCCTGATGTACCCCATTTCCGGCGAGGCACCGGTAAAGGCGCCCTTTTCCTGGCCCATCAGATCGCAGACCACCGCTCTTGCGATTCCCCATTCCCAACTCCCATTCCCAGCTCCATGCAATAGAAGCCGGGAATCGGGAGTGGAGAATCGGGAATCGTAAAAGCGGCATCTGCCGACCTGATGGCCCCACTGTGACAAGGCGCCTGCAAAGGCGCCTTTTTTGTGGCCCATCAGATCGCGGGCCACCCCTCTGGCGATTCCCCATTTCCAACTCCCCATTCCCAGCTCCATGCAATAGAAGCCGGGAATCGGGAGTGGAGAATCGGGAATCGTAAAAGCGGCATCTGCCGGCCTGATACCACCCCGCTCTGACAAGGCGCCTGCGAAGGCACCTTGCTCGTGGCCCATCAGATCGCAGGCCACCGCTCTGGCGATTCCCCATTCCCGACTCCCCATTCCCGGCTCCATGCAATAATCCCCGGCCCCCAGCATCGCCGGCCGCCATGACCACCGCTCTCGTCACCACCGCCCTGCCCTATGCCAACGGACCGCTGCACCTGGGGCATCTGGTCGGCTACATCCAGGCCGACATCTGGGTGCGCGCGCGGCGGCTGCGCGGCGACCGCACCTGGTTCGTGTGCGCCGACGACACCCACGGCACGCCGATCATGCTCGCCGCGGAGAAGGCCGGGGTCACCCCGGAAAACTTCATCGCCGCCGTCCAGGCCAGCCACGAGCGCGATTTCGCCGCGTTCGGCGTGGCCTTCGACCACTACGACTCGACCAACTCGGCCGCCAACCGCGCCCTGACCGAGGCGTTCTACGCCAAGCTCGACGCCGGCGGCCACATCGCGCGGCGCTCGGTGGCGCAGTTCTACGACCCGGCCAAGGGCATGTTCCTGCCCGACCGCTACATCAAGGGCATCTGTCCGAACTGCGGCAGCGCCGACCAGTACGGCGACAACTGCGAAGTCTGCGGCGCCACCTATTCCCCGACCGAACTGAAGGAGCCCAAGTCGGTGATCTCCGGCGCCACGCCGGAGCTGCGCGATTCGGAGCACTTCTTCTTCGAAGTCGGCCGCTTCGACGGCTTCCTGCGCGAGTGGCTGGCCGGCGACGTCGCCCTGCCCGGGGTCAAAGCCAAGCTGATGGAATGGCTGGACAGCGAGGGCGGGCTGCGCGCCTGGGACATCTCCCGCGACGCGCCCTACTTCGGCTTCCAGATCCCCGGCCAGCCGGGCAAGTACTTCTACGTGTGGCTGGACGCGCCGATCGGCTACCTGAGCAGCTTCCAGACCCTGTGCGCGAGCCTGGGCGAAGCATTCGAGCCGCACCTGGCGGCCGGCACCGCCACCGAGCTGCACCACTTCATTGGCAAGGACATCGTCAACTTCCACGGCCTGTTCTGGCCGGCGGTGCTGCACGGCACCGGCCACCGCGCGCCGACCCGGCTGCACGTCAACGGCTACCTGACCGTGGACGGCGCCAAGATGTCCAAGTCGCGCGGCACCTTCGTCATGGCCCGCACCTACCTGGACGTGGGCCTGGAACCGGAGGCGCTGCGCTACTACTTCGCGGCCAAGTCCTCCGGCGGCGTCGACGATCTCGACCTGAACCTGGGCGACTTCGTGGCGCGGGTCAATGCCGACCTGGTCGGCAAGTTCGTCAACCTGGCCAGCCGCTGCGCCGGCTTCATCGACAAGCGCTTCGGCGGCACGCTCGCCGACGCGCTGCCGGACCCGGCGCAGTACGCGCGCTTCGTTGCCGCCCTGGCGCCGATCCGCGAGGCCTACGAGCGTAACGACCCGGCCAACGCGATCCGCCAGACCATGGCCCTGGCCGACGAGGCCAACAAGTACATCGACGAACACAAGCCCTGGGTGCTGGCCAAGCAGGACGGCGCCGAGGCGCAACTGCAGGCGGTGTGCACGCAGGGCCTGAACCTGTTCCGGGTGCTGGCCGCCGCGCTCAAGCCGGTGCTGCCGCGCACCTGTGCCGAAGCCGAGGCGTTCCTGTCGGCCCCGCTGGGCGCCTGGGACGACCTGCAGGCGCCGCTGCTGGCGCACGTGATCCAGCCCTACGCCCCCCTGTTCACCCGTATCGACCCAAAGCTGCTCGACGCCATGACCGACGCCTCCAAGGACACCCTCGCCCCCGCTCCCGCCGCCGCGGCCCCCGCTGCCAAGCAGGAGGCGAAGGCAGTGACGAATCCCCAATCCCCACTCCCCACTCCCAGCGTCATCGGCATCGACGACTTCGCCAAGCTCGACCTGCGCATCGGCAAGGTGTTGGCTTGCGAGTTCGTCGAAGGATCGGACAAGCTGCTGCGCTTCGAACTGGACGCCGGCGAGCTGGGCAAGCGGCAGATCTTCTCCGGCATCCGCGGCAGCTACGGCGAACCGGACAAGCTGGTCGGCCGCAACGTGGTGTTCATCGCCAACCTGGCCCCGCGCAAGATGCGCTTCGGCCTCAGCGAGGGCATGATCCTGTCGGCCGGTTTCGACGGCGGCAGTCTGGCCCTGCTCGACGCCGACAGCGGCGCGCAGCCGGGCATGCCGGTGCGGTGAGGCCGGGAAAGGAGAATCGGGAATCGGAAATCGCAAAGCTGCCAGCGCGCCGCCAGACCCGCTTTCACGATTCCCGTTTCTCCATTCCCCATTCCCATGGACTTGGCCCTCTTCGACTTCGACCACACCCTCACCACCGCCGATACCTATTCGGGGTTCCTGCGCCGTGTGGCCACGCCGGCACAGCAGGCGCGGGCGCGCTGGACGGTCGGCCCCTGGCTGGCCGGCTATCGGTTGGGCCTGGTGTCGGCGGCAGCGTTGCGCACGCGGGTCACCCGGCTGGTGTTCGCCGGACGCGACGCAGACGAGATCGCCCGCCAGGCCGAGCACTATGCGCAGGAGGCGCTGCCGTTGGCGCTGCGACCGGACATGCTGCAGCGGATCGCCTGGCATCAGGAACAGGGGCACACCGTGGCGGTGGTCTCCGGCTCGCTGGACCTGTATCTGCGGCCCTGGTGCACGCAGCATGGGCTGCACATGATCTGCAACCGCCTGGAAGTGCAGGACGGACGTCTGACCGGCCGCTATCGCCACGGCGACTGCGGGCCGCGCAAGGCCGCGCTGATCCGCGTGCAGTACGACCTGAGCGCCTATCGGCGCATCTACGCCTACGGCGACAGCCGCGAGGATCGGCCGATGCTGGCGCTGGCGCACGAGCGCTGGTACCGCGGGCGCCGGATCGCCTGAGCCGATGACGCTGCGCGCCGCGGCGCCGTCAGGCCGACGCGGACGCCGCGTTACACTGTGCAGGCCGGCCCCGCCGGCGCTCTGCTTCGCACTGTAGTCCCCAAGGCGCCGCCGCGCGCCGCCTCCGCCATGACGCCCGCCCCCGACACCCTGCTCGAACGCCTCGATCGCCTGCTGCCGCAAACCCAATGCGGCCAGTGCGGGTTCGACGGCTGTCGCCCCTATGCCGAGGCGATGGCCGCCGGCACGGTGCAGGTGGACCGCTGCCCGCCCGGCGGCGACGCCGGTGCGCGCGCCCTGGCGCGGGTGCTCGGGGTCCCCGCCCTGCCCTACGACCGCCGCCGCGGCACGCACGCGCCGCCGCAGGTGGCGTGGGTGGTCGAGGCCGACTGCATCGGCTGCACCAAGTGCATCCAGGCCTGCCCGGTGGACGCCATCGTCGGTGGCGCCAAGCACATGCACACGGTGCTGGCGCCCTTGTGCACCGGCTGTGCGCTGTGCCTGCCGGCCTGCCCGGTGGACTGCATCGTCCTGCGCTGAGACAGCCGCTGCAGCGCGGCCGCCTCGGCGGGCGCATCCGGATCGGCGCCGGCCGCGTATGTGCTGGTGTCATCCCACCGGAGCGCCGTGCATGCCGACGTCGACCGCCGCCTTCCCGTTCATCCGCGCGTCCCTGCCGCTGACGCTGGCCCTGGGCACCGCCGCCCTGGTCGCCGCCGCGCCGGCGCGGGCGATGCTGCACTACGAGGGCATCGCCTACGCCGCCGACGGCAAGCAGGTGCTGTACCGCGAAAGCCACTGGGTACGCGAGGATGGCGCGCGTCTGGTGCTGTACCAGTGCGCCGACGGCGCCGCGTTCGCGCGCAAGCGCGTGGACGACGGCAGCGCCGCGCCGGACTTCGAACTGGTCGATGCGCGCAGCGGCTACCGCGAGGGCGTGCGCCGCAGCGGTAGCGGACGCGAGATGTTCAGCCAGGCCAAGGGCCAGGCCGAACGCCGCGCGCCGCTGCCGAAGAGCGACCAGGCGCAGGTGATCGACGCCGGTTTCGACGCCTACCTGCGCCAGCGCTGGGACAGCCTGGGCCGCGGCGGGCCGCAGCGCATCGCCTTCGTGCTGCCCAGCGAACTGCGCACGCTCGACTTCCGCATCAGCCCCGGCCCGGCCGATGCCGAAGTGCAGCGCTACACGCTGAGCCTGGCCGCCTGGTACGGCACGCTGCTGCCCGACCTCAGCGTCGCCTATGCGCGCAAGGACCGGCGTCTGCTCGAATTTCGCGGTGTCGGCAATATCCGCGACGCGCGTGGCCGCTACCCGAACGTGCGCATCGACTTTCCCGAACGCCTGCGCGGCCAGGCCGACGCCGGCGCCTGGGAGCAGGCGCTGCAGCACCCCCTGGTCGCGCAATGCAGCGCGCGCTGAGCCGCGCCGCCAGCGCATTCACGCCGGCCCCCGCCGCACCCGCTACAACCATGCCTGCGCATCGCCCGCGCCTCGACGAGGACACCCCATGGCCAAGGCCTACCTGTGGTTCAACGCCGCGCTGTACGCGCTGCTCGCAGTCTGGTGCACGCTGCTGCCGGCGCAGACCGCGGCGGCGGTGGGCTATATCGGCCTGGACCGCTCCGGCCAGTCCGAATACCTGGTCATCTACGGCGGCCTGCAGTTGGGCATGGCCTTCCTGTTCGGCTACTTCGCCCGCACCGGGCAACTGCGCACCGGCCTGCTCCTGGCGCTGGCGTTCTACGTGCCCATCGTGCTCTACCGCAGCGCCAGCTTGCTGCGGCTGTGGCCGGTGGGCCCGACCACGACCGGTCTTGCCGCATTCGAGATCGTCCTGCTGCTCGCCGCACTCGTGCTGTGGCGACGCCAGCGCGCATGAGCGACGGCCGCGGCGAAAGCCTGTAGCATCGCGCCGACCTTCGCCACCGTCTCCCGGCATGACCGAGTCGCCCGATCACGACGAAGCAGGACAATTGCTGGTCGCCACCGCCACCGGCGACAGCGCCGCGTTCGAACGCCTGTACCGCACCACCTCCTCGCGCCTGTTCGGCGTGTGCCTGCGCATCGTGCCGCAGCGCGGCGAAGCCGAGGACGTGCTGCAGGAAGTGTTTTCCGCGGTCTGGCGCAAGGCCGCGCAGTTCGATCCGCAGCGCGCGCGCGGCCTCACTTGGCTGACCATGATCGCCCGCAACAAGGCCATCGACTACCTCCGCGCACGCGCGCCGGCACGGCAGTCGGTGGCGCTGGACGACGCCGGCGAGCTGCAGGACGAAGGTCGCGATCCGCTCGCCGACACCGAGTGGCGGGTGGCCGGACGGCGCCTGGACGTGTGCATGGGCGAACTGGAGCCGCCGCGCGGCGAGCTGATCCGCACCGCGTTCTTCGAAGGCATCACCTACGAGGAACTGGCCCAGCGCAGCGGCACGCCGCTGGGCACGGTGAAGAGCTGGATCCGCCGCGGCCTGGCCAAACTCAAAGCGTGCCTGGAACGATGAACGCCTCCGTGCCCGATCCGCAGGAAACCCCGCCGCCGCGCGACGTGCTGGCCGGCGAATACGTGCTGGGCGTGCTCGACGCGCAGGAGCGCCGCGCCGCCGAAGCGCGCATCGACAGCGACCGCGAATTCGCCGCGGCGGTGCTGCAATGGCAGCAGCACCTGATGCCGCTGGCCGACGAGATCGCCCCGGTGGCGGTGCCCGAACGCGTGTGGGTGCGCATCCGCGCCTCGCTGGGCCTGGATGCGCCGGCGCCGCGTGCGCGGCCGGCCGCACCCGGATTCTGGGACAGCGTGCGGACCTGGCGCTGGCTCAGCGCCGGCGGCTTCGCCACCGCCACCGCCTGCCTGCTGGCGCTGCTGCTGGCGCGCGCGCCGGTGCCGCCGCCGGCCACGCAGCCGCCGCCGGTCGCCACCACCACGCCCAAGCCCAGCGGCATCGCGATGACCTCCACGCTGATGCAGGACGACGGCAAGCCCGGCTACGTGGCGCTGATGGACGCCGACAAGCGCAGCATCACCCTCACTCCGCTGGGCGGCAGCCACGACGACGCGCGCGTGCCCGAGCTGTGGCTGATCCCGGCCGACGGCAAGGCGCGCTCGATGGGCGTGTTCGACGAGGCCAAGGCGCGCGTGGCGCGCATTCCCGATGCGCTGATGCCCTTGCTCCACGACGGCGCGGTGCTGGCGGTGACCATGGAACCGCCCGGCGGCGCGCCCGGCGGCGTCGCCACCGGCCCGGTCGTGGCCAAGGGCGGCATCAGCACGCTGCAGCTGGCGCCGTAGACAAATCGCGATCGCGGCGGCCCTGCGCCGCCGCAGCGCTGGCGCGCGGCCGCGTCTCGTCGCCGTCGCCGGCCAACGCGTATTCACTTGCCCGCCACCGCGCCGCGGGCAGGATACGCGCGCTGTCATGCATGCGCGGTTTCGTGCGGTGTCGCGACACGATCGTTCCTGCGCCGCGCCGCCTCGGCGTGCGTGCAGGACGCGTGCGCCACGCGCGAAGGGCATGCACCACGCGCAGGGGACGGCGCGCGACGCGGGTGCATCCGTCTTCCGGTTTCGTCCGTATCGCTCCCCAAGTCCCCCAATGAGACGCGCTTGTGTCGAGTCCCGTTCCGGAACGCCCCCATTCCACGACGCCGCCCGCGCAGCGCGGCCGCATCCTGCGCACCCTGCGTCGCTGGTTCGACACCAGCGCCGACGTGGAGCTCGACCCAGCGCGCGCCGACCGCATCGACTGGCTGCGCGCCGCGCCCTACATCGGCCTGCACCTGGCCTGCCTGGGCGTGTTCTGGGTCGGCGTGTCGTGGTTCGCCGTCGGCATGGCGGTGGCGATGTACGCGGTGCGCATGTTCGCGCTCACCGGCTTCTATCACCGCTATTTCGCCCACCGCGCGTTCAAGACCTCGCGCCCGGTGCAGTTCCTGTTCGCCGCCGTCGGCGCCACCTGCGTGCAGCGCGGGCCGCTGTGGTGGGCCGCGCACCACCGCAACCACCATCGCCACACCGACACCCCGGCCGATCCGCATTCGCCGCGTCAGCACGGCTTCTGGTGGAGCCATAGCGGCTGGTTCCTGACCCCGCGCGGCTTCCGCACCGACTGGGAGGCGATCCCGGACCTGCGCCGCTTCCCCGAACTGCGCTTCCTCGACCGCTTCGACCTGTTGCTGCCGGTGCTGCTGGCGCTGGCGCTGTTCCTGCTCGGCGGCTGGCTGCACCGCCACGTGCCGCAACTCGGCACCGACGGCCCGCAGTTGCTGGTGTGGGGCTTCTTCGTCTCCACCGTGGCGCTGTTCCATGCCACCTTCACCATCAACTCGCTGGCGCACCGCTTCGGCAGCCGCCGCTTCGACACCCGCGACGACAGCCGCAACAACCTGTGGCTGGCGCTGCTGACCTTCGGCGAAGGCTGGCACAACAACCACCATTTCTTTCCCGGCGCCGCGCGCCAGGGCTTCCGCTGGTGGGAACTGGACCTGACCTGGTACGGACTGACGGTGCTGTCGTGGACCGGCGTGATCCGCGAGCTCAAGCCGGTACCGGCCGGGCTGGTGCGCGCGCAGGCGCGTGCCCGATGAGCCGGATCGCGGTGGTGGGCTCGGGGATCGCCGGCCTCGGCGCGGCGTGGCTGCTGTCGCAGCGCCACGAGGTGACGCTGTACGAAGCGGCCGACTATCTCGGCGGCCATACCCACACCCACGCGATCGAGCTGGACGGCGTGGAGTACGCGGTGGACAGCGGCTTCATCGTGTTCAATCCGCAGCACTACCCGCTGCTGAGCGCGCTGTTCGCGCGGCTGGGGGTGGAGTCGCAGCCGACCACGATGAGCTTCTCGGTGCACGAGCAGCGCACCGGGCTGGAATACAACGCCGGCACCCTCGGCGGGCTGTTCTGCCAGCGCCGCAACCTGCTGTCGCCGCGCTTCTGGCGCATGCTGCGCGACCTGCGACGGTTCTACCGGGAGGCACCGCAGGTGCTGCATGACGCCACGCTGGCGCCGCTCACGCTGGGCGAATTCCTGCAGCGCCACGGCTATTCCGAGGTGTTCCGCGACGCGCACCTGGTGCCGATGGCCTCGGCGTTGTGGTCCTCGCCCTCGCGGCAGATCCTCGACTTCCCGATGCGCCAGCTGATCGGCTTCATGGCCAACCACCACATGCTGCAGGTCAGCGGCCGCCCGCAGTGGCGTGTGGTGCGCGGCGGCTCCAACAGCTACGTGCGCGCGCTGCGCGGCCGCTGGCGGGTGCGCGAGCGGCTGGGCACGCCGGTGCGCGCGGTGCAGCGGACCGCACACGGCAGCGTCGCCGTCGCCTGCGACGCCGACACCCAGCAATACGACCATGCGGTGCTGGCCTGCCATGCCGACGACGCGCTGCGCCTGCTGGCCGATCCCAGCGACGCGGAAACCGCGATCCTCGGCGCGATCGGCTACCAGGACAACGAGACCGTGCTGCACACCGACGCGCGCGTGTTGCCGCGCGACCGCCGCGCCTGGGCCGCCTGGAACGCGCACGTGCCGGCCGATCCGGACGCGCCATGCACGGTCAGCTACTGGATGAACGCGCTGCAGTCGCTGCAGGCGCCGCAGCCGTTCATCGTCAGCCTCAACCGCAGCGATGCGATCGACCCGGCCAAGGTGCTGCGACGCATGCGCTACCGGCACCCGCTGCAGACCCAGGCGTCGGTGGCGGCGCAGGCGCGCAGGGGCGAGATCCAGGGCCAGCGCAACACCTGGTTCGCCGGCGCCGGCTGGGGCTTCGGCTTCCACGAGGACGGCCTGCGCAGCGCGGTCGACGTGGCCGCGGCGCTGGGGGTACCCTGGCCATGAACCTGATGCGCCGCACTGCCGTGTCCGCCCCGCCGGCTGGCGCCGTCTCGACAACGCCGGCGGCGGCGGGTACGACCCGGCAGGCCCTGCACAGCGCGGTCTACACCGGCTGGGTGCGGCATCGCCGCTACGCGCCCAAGGCGCTGGCGTTCCGCTATCCGCTGTTCCTGCTGTACCTGGACCTGGACGAACTGCAGCAGGTGTTCGCGCGGCGCTGGCTGTGGTCGGTGAACCGGCGCAACCTGGCCGAGTTCCGCCGCAGCGACTACCTGGGCGACCCCGCGCAGCCGCTGGACGAGGCGGTGCGCGACCGCGTGCAGCAGCACACCGGCGAACGCCCGCTCGGCCCGGTGCGCATGCTCACCCACCTGCGCTACTTCGGCCACTGCTTCAATCCGGTCACGTTCTACTACTGCCACGACGCGCAGCAGCGACTGCACAGCATCGTCGCCGAGATCACCAACACGCCGTGGCGGCAGCGCCATGCCTACGTGCTGCCGCTGGCCGAGGCGCGCAGCCACGGCGCCACGCACGCCTGGCGCTTCGCCAAGCGCTTCCACGTCTCGCCGTTCATGGCGATGGCGCATACCTACGCCTGGCGCTTCAGCGAACCCGGCGCGCAGCTGCGCGTGCACATGGACGTGCTCGATCCCGCGCCGGCCACGCCCCGGCGGCGCTTCGACGCCACCCTGGTGCTGCAGCGCCGCGCCCTCGGCGGCGCCAGCCTGGCGCAGGCGCTGCTGCGCTATCCGGCGATGACCCTGCAAGTGATGGCCAAGATCCACTGGCAGGCGTTGCGGCTGTGGCTGCGCGGCAACCCGGTCCACGACCACCCCGACCCTCCCCTTCCGCGAGAACGCCGATGAACGCTCCGCATGCGCCCTCTTCCGCCGCCGCGCTGGCCCCGGCCGCACCGCCGTTGCGCGGGCTCGACCGCCTGCTGCGGCAGCGCCTGCTCGCCACGCTGGACGGCCTGCGCGAAGGCCAGTTGCGCCTCGAAGAGGCCGGCACGCTGACCACGCTGGGCGAGGCCGCGGCCGGCGCCGACACGTTGCAGGCGCATCTGCGCATCCATGATCCGCGCTTCTACCGCCAGGCCGCGCTCAACGGCAGCGTCGGCGTCGGCGAGGCCTACATGGACGGGCTGTGGGACTGCGACGACCTGGTCGCGCTGGTGCGCCTGCTGGTGCGCAACCGCGACCGCCTGGACGCGATGGAGACCGGCCTGGCCCGGCTCGGCGGCCTGGCGATGCGCGGCCTGCACGCGTTCGCGCGCAACACCCGCGCCGGCAGCCGCCGCAACATCGCCGCGCACTACGACCTGGGCAACCCGCTGTTCGAATTGTTCCTGGACCGCAACCTGATGTACTCCTCGGCGATCTTCCGCGATGCCGACAGCGCATTGGGCGAGGCCGCACTGGAACGCGCCGCCGAACGCAAGCTGCAGCGCATCTGCGCCAAGCTCGACCTGCAGCCGCACCACCACCTGGTCGAGATCGGCACCGGCTGGGGCGGTTTCGCCCTGCACGCAGCCAGGCACCACGGCTGCCGCGTCACCACCACCACCATCTCGCGCGAGCAGTACGAGCTGGCGCGGCAGCGCATCGCCGCCGCCGGCCTGTCCGACCGGGTCGAAGTGCTGCTGCGCGACTACCGCGACCTCGACGGCCGCTACGACCGCCTGGTCTCGATCGAGATGATCGAGGCGATCGGCCACCAGTACCTGGACACCTACTTCGGCAAGGTCGGCAGCCTGCTCAAGGACGACGGCCAGGCGCTGATCCAGGCCATCACCATCGAGGACCACCGCTACGCGCAGGCGCTGAAGTCGGTGGACTTCATCAAGCGCCACATCTTCCCGGGCAGCTTCATTCCCTCGGTGGCGGCGATGACCGGCGCGATCGCCCGCGCCAGCGACCTGCGCCTGTTCAACCTCGAAGACATCGGCCCCAGCTACGCGCTGACCCTGCGCGCCTGGCGCGAGCGCTTCATGGCCAGGCTGCCGCAGGTGCGCGCGCTCGGCTACGACGAACGCTTCATCCGCATGTGGGAGTTCTACCTGGCCTACTGCGAAGGCGGCTTCCTGGAGCGCTCGATCGGCGACGTGCACCTGTGGCTGAGCAAGCCGCGCGCGCGGCCGGCGCAGTTCGCCCCGGCGCTGGCGGGCGACGCATGAGCAACCTGCTCAACTACCTCGCCCTGCAGGGGCTGTGGCTGGCCGCGGTGGTCGGTGCCGCGCACGGGCTGGCCTGGGCCGGCCCGGCGGCGCTGGCGCTGTTCGCGCTGTACCAGTTGCGGCCGCGCCGCCGCGCCCGCGGCGATGCCACGTTGATGGCGCTGGCGCTGCCGTTGGGCGCCGGCGTGGATGCCGCGCTGCGCGCCGGCGACTGGGTGCGCTACGCCGCCGCGCCGCCGGCGCCGTGGCCGCCGCTGTGGATCCTGGCGCTGTGGGCCGGCTTCGCGCTGACCTTCCAGCATTCGCTGGCCTGGGTGATGCGCCATCCCTGGCGCGCGGCGCTGTTCGGCGCCAGCGCCGGCCCGCTGGGCTATGTGCTGGCCGCGCGCGGCTGGCAGGCGGTGACGCTGACCGAACCGTTGCCGCAGGCGCTGCTGGCGTTGGCGCTGGGCTGGGCCGCGGCGCTGACCCTGCTGAGCCTGGCGACGCGGCGCCTGATCGTCGCCACGCCGGCGCTGCCGGCAAGCGGAGCGGCGCGATGAACGCCTGGCCGCTGCTGCATGTGGGCGTGTTCACCGTGCTGGTCATGCTCGCCGGCTGGGCCTGGCAGCGGCACACCCGCAACGCCGGCGTGGTCGACGTGCTGTGGTCGGCGTGCATGGCGCTGACCGCGCTGTACTGCGCCTGGCGCGCCGACGGCGCGCTGTTGCCGCGCGTGCTGACCGCGGTGCTGGGCGGGCTGTGGGGCGCGCGCCTGGCCTGGCACCTGGGCGTGCGCGTGTTCGGCGATGCGCACGAGGACGGCCGCTATCGCGCCCTGCGCGAGCACTGGCACGGCGACCAGCGCAAGTTCCTGGCGTTCTTCCTTGGCCAGGCGCTGGTGGTGCTGGCGTTCGCGGTGCCGCTGTCGGTGGCCGCGCACAACCCGCAGCCGCAGTGGAGCGTGTGGACCACCCTGGCGGTGGCGACCTGGCTGGTCGCGGTCGGCGGGGAAAGCCTGGCCGACCGGCAACTGGCCGCGTTCCGCGCCGACCCGGCGAACAAGGGCACCACCTGCCGCCGCGGCCTGTGGCGCTATTCGCGGCACCCGAACTACTTCTTCGAATTCGTGCACTGGTTCGCCTACGTGTTCCTGGCGGTGGGCAGCGGCGCGCTGTGGGTCGGCGTGGCCGCGCTGGGACCGCTGCTGATGTTCGCCTTCCTGTACCGGGTCACCGGCATTCCCTACACCGAACAGCAGGCCCTGCGCTCGCGCGGCCGCGACTACGCCGACTACCAGCGCAGCACCAGCGCCTTCTTCCCCATGCCGCCGCGGCACTGAACCCGCGCCAGGAGATCCGCCATGTCCAGCACCTTCGCCACCTCTTCCCCGCCCGCCGTGCCGGCCGAGCCGCTGGCCACGCGCCTGGCCGAATCCGGCCTGCTGCCCGACGCCGTGCTGCGCGCGGCGATGCGCCGGCTGTGCGCGCAGCGCCTGCGCGACGCGCGCGCCGGCGGCGCCGACGCGGCCTGGGAGCGCCAGCGCCTGCTGATTGAATCGCTGCGCGAAAGCGCCATCGCCATCGAGACCGATGCGGCCAACCGCCAGCACTACGAAGTGCCGCCGCGCTTCTTCGAGCTGTGCCTGGGCAAGCGCCTGAAATACAGCAGCTGCTACTGGGACGCGACCACACCCGACCTGGACGCGGCCGAAGAGCGCATGCTGCAGCTGTACGCCGAACGCGCGCAGCTGCGCGACCGCCAGCGCATCCTCGAACTGGGCTGCGGCTGGGGCTCGCTGACCCTGTGGATGGCCGAACGGTTCCCCGGCGCGCGCATCACCGCGGTGTCCAACTCGCGGCCGCAGCGCGAGCACATCGAAGCGCAGTGCCGCGCGCGCGGGCTGAGCAACGTCAAGGTGATCACCCACGACGCCAACACCCTGACCCTGCCGACCGAGAGCTACGACCGCGTGGTCTCGATCGAGATGTTCGAGCACATGCGCAACTACCGCGAACTGCTCAAGCGGGTCAGCCATTGGCTGGTGCCGGGCGGGCGACTGTTCGTGCACATCTTCTGCCACCGCGACCTGGCCTATCCGTTCGAGGTGCAGGGCGAGGACAACTGGATGGGCCGGCACTTCTTTACCGGCGGGCTGATGCCGGCGGCCGACACCTTGCTGCAGTTCCAAGACGACCTGGCGATCGAACGCCGCTGGCTGCTGTCCGGCCAGCATTACGAGAAGACCGCCAACGCCTGGCTGCACAACCAGGACCGCCACCGCGACACGCTGATGCCGGTGCTGCAGGCCACCTACGGCGCCGACGCCAAGATCTGGTGGCAACGCTGGCGCATGTTCTGGATGGCCTGCGCGGAACTGTTCGGCTACGAACAGGGCCAGCAGTGGGGCGTGGCGCATTACCGGTTCGTCAGGCGCTGAGGCGCTGAGGCGCTGGGGCGCCGGGAATGGGGAATGGGGAAACGGGAATGGGCGTCCCGCGAGTCCCGGCATTGCCTGCGCATCCTGAGGAGCTTGCAGTCAGCCGCGACAAGCTTTACCGGAGGCGCCCGTCGCGGCGAAAGAAACTGCTCTACGCGGTCGCTCAGGCGACGGCACCGCCGCCTTTCCCATTCCCCATTCCCGACTCCCCAATCCCGGCCTTTACGCGGCCGCGGTAATGACGATCTCGATCTTCCAGGCCGGATCGGCCAGCTTGGCCTGCACGGTGGCGCGGGCCGGGGTGTTGCCCGGGCTGACCCATTCTTCCCAGACCTTGTTCATCTCGGCGAACTCGGCCAGGTCGGTCATGTAGATCTCCGCGCGCAGGATCCGGCTCTTGTCGGTGGCGGCCAGCGCCAGCAGCCGGTCGATCGCCGCCAGCACCTCGCGGGTCTGGCCGGCGATGTCGGCGCTGGTGTCGTCGGCGATCTGGCCGGCCAGGTAGGCCACGCCGTTGTACACGGTCATTTCCGACATCCGCGGGCCGGTATCGAAACGCTGGATCATGATGCGCTGTCCTGTAGTGGGAAACCCGCGCCATTGTCGCGCGATTGCGCAGCGGCTGCAGGCGCCGGCCGCCACAGCCGATACGCCACCGGCAACAGCCAGGCCAGGATCAGCGCGATCGCCAGTTTCTGGGTCAGCCCGCGCGGCGGCGCGCGCCACAGTACATGCACCCACAGCGCCGCGAACGCCAGCACCGCCAGCATCAGCAGTGCTCCAGCGCGGCGCTGCCACGCCTGCTGCCGGCGCAACCAGGCGCTCTGCAGCAGCATCGCCGTGGTCGCGCACAGGAACGCGGTCTGCGCGGACACCCCGTGCACCAGCGGCGCCAGCAGCGGCGCGCGCTGCGGCAGATAGCTGTCGCCGATCGCCACCCCGCACAGGCCGAGCGCGGCGCCCATGAACAACAGCGTCGGCGCGCCGCTGCGCGCGGACGGCGGCGCCTGCGCGTACAGGCCCGCCCCCAGCGCGGCCACGCCGGCGGCCAGCAGGACATATACGGTGCGCAGCAACAGGCCACCGCGGCCGTGCAGGTACTGGCTCAACGTGGCCTGCTGCCAGTGCAGGTCGGCACGCGCAAACTGCAGCGCCACGGCCACGCCGAGGAACAGCAGGGCCAGCGCCAGCGCCGCGGCGCCGGCCGCGCGAGGCCAGCGCGACACGGACGGGGCGGGCATGCACACGGGCATTGCAGATGCGGGCATCGCAGGCTCCTGAGCGATCGGGGACCGCCGTCGCGGCCGTGGACGACGGCCTGCGCCGCGGTCCCGACGCCGTGCCGACGTACGATTCCACTATCA
Source organism: Xanthomonas sp. NCPPB 901 (assembly GCF_056725085.1). Lineage (NCBI taxonomy): Bacteria > Pseudomonadati > Pseudomonadota > Gammaproteobacteria > Lysobacterales > Lysobacteraceae > Xanthomonas > Xanthomonas sp. NCPPB 901. Next base: position 3,424,310 of record NZ_CM161511.1, read on the forward strand.
TGCGCGTCGCCGGCGCTGCCGGCACACCACCCAACCGGTATCGCGATGGACCGTCTTCGTTCCGCCTGCAGCTTCGCCCTGACCCCGTCGCGCGCCGCGTGGCGCCTTTCCGCGCGCGCCCGTCCGCAATGACCGACGCCGCGCCCTCCACTCCCGCGTCCGTCCCCGGCTGGCGCCGCGCGCTGCCGGTGCTGGCCAGCCTGGCGATCCTGGCCCTGGCGCTGCATGCGCTGGCCACGGAGTTCAGCACCCACGGCTACAGCGCGATCCGTCACGCCTTCAACCAGCTGAGCCTCAGCCAGATCGTGCTGACCCTGTTGCTGGGGCTGAGCAGCTACGCCTGCCTGATCGGCTTCGACGCCATCGGCCTGCGCCGCAGCGGGCGCAAGCTGCACCCGATGCGGATCAGCATCACCGCGTTCCTGGCGCATGCGGTCGGACAGACCCTGGGCTTCGCCGCGCTGACCGGCGGCGCGGTGCGCCTGCGCGGCTACGGCCGGGTCGGCCTGAGCCTGGCCGAGATCGGCCAGGTGGTGCTGATGAGCACGCTCGGCTTCGTGTTCGGCGCCTGGCTGCTGCTGGCGCTGGCCCTGACCCTGGAGCCGGCGGCGGCGGCGCTGGCGCTGCCGGTCGGCGCCAGCGCGGTGCGCACCATCGGCATCGCGCTGCTGGTGGGCTTCGCCACGATGCTGCTGCTCGCCGGCCGCGACGGCCGCACCCTGCGCTGGCGCAGCCACGAGCTGTGGCTGCCGGACCGGCGCACCACCCTCGGCGTGACCGCGCTGAGCGTGGTCGAGCTGGGCCTGGCCAGCGCCGCGTTCTACGTGTTGCTGCCCAACGAATCGGGGATCGAGTACATCGGCTTCGTCGGCCTGTATCTGGTCGCGGTGGTGGCCGGCCTGGTCTCGACCGTGCCGGCCGGCCTGGGCGTGTTCGAATGGAGCCTGCTCAAGCTGCTGCCCGGCGTGGCGCCGGCGGCGGTGCTGGCGGCGGCGCTGATCTACCGCATCACCTACTACGTGGTGCCGCTGCTGCTGTCGGTGCTGATGGCGTCGCTGTCCGGCCTGCGCCGGCCATTGGTCGCCAGTGCCGGCGGCGTGCGCGTGGCCTGGCGCACGCTGCGCCCGTGGCTGCCGCAGATCATCGCCCTGGCGGTGTTCGCGGTCGGCGCGGCGCTGGTCATCGACGGCACCCTGCCCACCCCCAAGCGCCGCCAGGACATGGCGCCGCTGTCGATCATGGAGACCTCGCACCTGCTGGCCAGCCTCGGCGGCGTGGTGCTGCTGCTGATCGGCCAGGGCCTGCAGCGGCGCAGCCATGCGGCCTGGGTGATGGCGATCGGCATCTGCGTGCTGCTGCCGCTGCCGGCCTGGCTGCGCGGCGGCCACGTCTCGGTGGCGCTGTCCTCGCTGGTGGTGGCGGTGGGCCTGTGGGGCGCGCGCCGCGAGTTCTACCGCGAGGGCGCGCTGCTCGACGAGGCCTGGTCGTGGCCGTGGCTGCGCAACCTCGGCCTGGTGCTGATCGCCACGATCTGGCTGCTGTTCTTCGTCTACAGCCACGTGGAATACCAGAACGAGCTGTGGTGGGAGTTCGCCACCTCGGCCAATGCGCCGCGCGCGCTGCGCGCGGTGCTGCTGGTCAGCGTGGCGGTGGTGGTGTTCGGGCTGGCGCGGCTGCTGCACAGCACCCGCTCGCCGCTGGCGCCGGCCGATGGCGTGCAACTGGACGCGCTGGCGCCGGTGCTGGCCGAGGCCACCGACACCCAGGCCTGCCTGGTGCTGACCGGCGACAAGGCCCTGCTGCAGGCCGAGGAGGGCCCCGGCTTCGTGATGATGCAGCGCTACGGCGGCTCGCTGGTGGCGATGGGCGACCCGGTCGGCGCGCCGGAGGTGGCCCGCGCGCTGATCTGGCGTTTCCGCGAGGAAGCCGACCGCATGGGCCTGCGTCCGGTGTTCTACCAGGTCGGCGAGCAGCACTGGCAGACCTACCTGGACCTGGGCCTGACCCTGGTCAAGCTCGGCGAGGAAGCGATGGTGTCGCTGGAGGGCTTCCACCTGGAGGGCCGCGACCGCGCCGACCTGCGCCAGGCCTGGAACCGCGGCAAGCGCAGCGGGCTGAGTTTCCGCATCGTCGAAGCCGACGCGGTGGACGCGCTGATGCCGGTGCTGGCCGAGGTCTCGCAGCAATGGCTGGAGGACAAGGCCGGCGCCGAGAAGGGCTTCTCGCTGGGCAGCTTCGACCCGGCCTACCTGCGCCGCTTCCCGATCGCGCTGGTGGAGTTCGAGGGCAAGGTCGTGGCCTTCGCCAACCTGTGGCAGGCCCCGGCCGGCCACGAGCTGTCGGTGGACCTGATGCGGCACATCGCCGACGCCCCGAAGGGCACCATGGATTTCCTGTTCATCGAGCTGTTCCTGTGGGGCCGCGACCAGGGCTACAAGCGCTTCTCGCTGGGCATGGCGCCGCTGTCGGGCCTGGCCCAGCACCGCCTGGCCGGGCGCTGGAACCGCTTCGGCAACCTGATCGTGCGCCACGGCGAACGCTTCTACGGCTTTACCGGCCTGCGCCGCTTCAAGTCCAAGTTCGCCCCCACCTGGCGCACCCGCTACCTCGCCGCCCCCGGCGGCATGCACCTGCCGGCGGCCCTGCTGGATGTGACCCGGCTGATCTCGCTGGATCCGCGCAAGCCGGAGTGAGGCCGGGATGGGGGAGTCGCTGGGGCGCGCTCCAGCGTTTGCGGGCATTTCGAGGCGTCGCTCCGTCCCCTCATCCGCCCCTTCGGGGTACCTTCTCCCACAGGGAGAAGGAAAAGCGCTTAGCCCCTCTCCCACCGGGAGAGGGGTTGGGGTGAGGGTACGGCCGCCATGCAGCGCCCGGTGAGAGCGCACGACGCTTGTCGCCGTGCGGGATCGAGATTTCAGCAGTCCGCGTCGCGGCTGAAGCCGCTCCTACGGCGGCAACCGCAGCCCCATCCTGGTCCGTTGGTCTGACACGCTCCCCAGCGGCAGCAACGGCACCGCTGCTTGGGTTTTTGTAGGAGCGGCTTCAGCCGCGACGCGTTCCCGACAAGGCCTCGCCGCTGAGCCGCTCCTGCGCCGGCGCGAGCGGACAAGCCCGCACGCGCGACCAGCCCGCCAATCCCCAATCCCGACTCCCCTCCCCAATCCCGGCGTCTACTGAATCCGCTGCAGGATCTGCTTGGCCAGCGTCGCGTAATCGCCCTGGAAATGATGGTCGCCGGGCAGCTTGACCAACTGCACCGCGCCCTTGGGCAGGTCCGGGCACAGTGCGTCGTCGTCGTCCTCGCCGTAGATGCACAGGGTCTGCGCCGGCGGCATCTTCGCCACTTCCGGGGCGATCGGCAGGCCGTCGTCACCGGAGCTGATCCAGTTGGACACGTGGAACTCGTAGTCGGCGGTCTTGCCCACCGACAGCAACGCGGTGAGCTGCACCTGGTCGCGCATCGCGTCCGGCAACTGGTTGTAGGCCGCCGGCAGCACGTCGGCGCCCTGCGAGAAGCCGATCAGCACCACCCGCCCGCGCTGCCACAGGTGGCTGTAGTGGCGGTAGATCCGGTCCAGGTCGGTGGCGAAGCCCTGCGGCGTGCGCTCGCTCCAGAAGTAGCGCAGCGAATCCACGCCCACCACCGGGATGCCGGCCTTGGCCAGGGCACCGGCGACCTGCTGGTCGAGTCCGGCCCAGCCGCCGTCGCCGGAGACGAAGATGGCGAACACGTTGCCGTTGTCGGCGTCGGCCGTACCGGCGGCTGCCGGTACTTCGACCACCGGCAGCCCGGCCAGGTCGGCCGGAGTCGGCGGCAGGCTGATCCCGGGGCGGTCGCCCAGTGAACGCACCGCCGCGCGCAGCCCGGGGAGCGCATCGCCGCTGGCGCTGCGGCGGAACTGCCGCGCCTGCGCCACCTTCTGCACGAAGGCATCGCTCTGCTTGGTGCAGCGGTCGCGCCGGGACTTGGCGTCCAGCGCCGCCAACCACGGCACCGGCAGCGCGGTCGGCTGCAGCGCGCGCGCCGGCGCGGTGATGCCGGGGCCGCAGATCTGGTCGTCGAGCACCTGCACCGGGCAGAAATCCTCGGTCAGCAGGCCCGCCAGCAGATGCTTGGGCGCCTGCGCGGCGACCGCGTAGGCCAGCGCGGCGCCGTCGCCGTCGCCGACCAGCAGCGGCAGGTGATAGGTCGGCACGTGGAAATAGGCCTGCACGTAGCGCGAGAAATTCTCCACGTCGCCGGCGGAGAAACCGCAGGTGCCGTCGATCTTGGCCAGCACCGCCTGCAGGTGCGCGCTGTCGATCACCGCGACCATCGCACCGTCGGCGCGCAGCGCCTCGACCTGGCGCATGCGCTCGGCGTCGGCGTGCTTGCTGCCGGCGAACCACAGCACCACGCGCTGCGCGTTGCCCTTGGGCAACAGCACCGGCACCTGCTCGAAGCGGCCGTGGCTGAGTTTTTCCGGCGCCGCCGGTGCGCCGGCCCGCGGTGCGGCGGGCGCGGCGGCGCCCGGTGCCGCGCCGGCGGTTGCGGTGGCCAGCAGGCCGCCAAGTGCACATCCCCACATCCAACCGCCACGCTTCTGCATCATCCGGCCATCCTGAAAAGGCGTGTAAAGATAATCCCGAACGGCGGCGGCGCGAAGCGCAGCGGGCGCGGCGGTTCATGCCGGGTACGCCGGACACCGCCGATCGCGTGCGCCGCCAGGCCCGTCAGCCGTCCGCGTCGGCGCCGGGATGGCGCAGCCGCCAGGCCGCCAGCGCCTGCCGGTAGCGCCCCAGCTCCTCGTGGTAGAGGTCATAGACGCACAACGGGCAGCCGCTGTCGCAGCAGTCGCTGGGGGCCGGCGGCAGCGGCGCCTGCGGGCGGGGATCGGCGTTGGCGGCAGGGTCGGACATGGGGCTCGGTGGTGGCGGCCGGGGCGGACCGGCGCGGCAGTGTAGAAGAAGGCGGTGCCGGCCGCGGTCGCCGCCCGGTCAGCCGATGGCCTGGCGCAGGTTGGCGCGCGCGGCCGCGTCGTAGCGCGCATGGAACCGCTCGCTGAGGAAGATCCGCGGCTGCGCCAGCACGGTGCGCAGGAAGGCGCGGCGCTTGCGCCGGTACAGCCAGCCCGGCACCACCGCGCGGTATTCCTCGGCGATGGCGCGGTCGTAGGCGGCGAAGGCCTCCGGCGCGGCGCCGAGGATCGCCATGTCGCAATCCAGGAACAGCGCCGCCTCCGCATCCACCGACGCGACAGTCAATTGCCCGTGGCGTGCGGTGAGTTCGATCAGCGCGGCCACCCGCGCCGCATCGACGCCGGCCTCCGGCAGCCACTGCGCGATCGCCGCCTCGGCCAGGCGCGCCGACTGCGCTTCGTTGTCGCCGCGGCCGGCGCGGTACACCGCATCGTGATAGAGCACGGCCAGGTAGACCTCGCGCGGTTGCCGCCAGCCGGTGTCGGCGGCGACCTCGGCGTAGTGCGCCAGCACCGCCTCGACGTGGCCGAAATGGTGATAGGCGCGCGGCGGCTCGGCGTAGGCCGCACGCAGTTGCGCCCACTGCGCATCGGGCAGAAGCAGCGGCGCCGCGTTCATGCGTCGCTCCGCGCAGCATCGGCATGCAACGGCCAGCGCGCCTCGTGCAGGTAACGGCCCTGCCCCTGCACGCTGCGGATCAGGCTTAGCGACGCTGCCTGCCAGCGCAGCGCAGGCACGCGCTGCGGCGCCAGCGCCCGATCGACGTAGGCCAGGGTCATGTGCGGCAGGTAGGCGCCGTCGGCGCGTGCGGCCACACCGTGCCGGGCCAGCTGCTGCTGCAGCGCCTGGCGCAAGGCCTGCAACGGCGCCGGTTCGGCATCGCCGCGCAAGACCAGCGGGCGAGTGCGCGCGCGGCTGTCGAAGGTCGCCGCCTGGTCGAACGCCAATGCGAACGGGGCGGCCGCCAGCGTCTGTCCGGCCGCGCAGGCCTGTCGCAGCAGTCGCGGCGGGATTCCGGCGTACTCGCCGAGATAGTGCAGGGTCACATGCAGCCGCTCCGGCGGCAGCGCGCGGCCGTGCAGGCCACGCGCCTCGCACAGCTGCCGACCGAGGCGATGCAGCGCCTGCGCGGTCTGCGCATCGGGCAAGAGGGCGAAGAACAGGCTTTCGCGCGCGGCGGGCGCGTCGAAGCCGAGCGAGAACTGGGCGCCGTCGGGCGCGGCATCGGGACACATGGCGGGAGCGGCAAGCGCCGCGATCGGGTCGGGCAGCGGTCGAGGGCGCATGGTAGCAAGCGCGCCGCACCGCCGCAGACACCGGCACGCCGGCCCGGCGCGCGCCGCGAGGGCGGCGTGCCGTGCCGGCGGCGGACGGCGATCAGGCCGCGTTCTTCATCGCGTGCTTGCGGGTGCGCATCACGTCGTGGCAGGAGCGCACTTCCGGCAACAGGCGGGTGGCGGCGTCGCGCGCGGCCACCGGGGTGTCGGCGTCGGCGATGGTCTCGTTGAAGGCCTTCAGCAGGCGGTCTTCGGACTCTTCCAGCTCGGCGACGTAGCCGTACTTGGTGTCGCCCAGCGTCGCACGGACCTTGCCGTACATCTGCTGCATGCTGCCGACCAGGGTGCCGTGCTCTTCCGGCTTGCCGCCGACCGACTGCACCACCGCGCTCAAGCTGCTGACGATGTCCGACTTGACGCCGGCGATGCGCAGGAACAGCGCCGACAGTTCGGCGTCGCCCACCTTCTTCGCGGCTTCTTCGTAGAAGTCCTTGCCGTCGCGGGAAATGGCGATGAGGTCGTTGAGGCTGTGGGTGGTCTTGCTCTGGATGCTCATGGGGAACTCCTGTGGCGAGGCCGGCGATATCGCGCAACGGGCACACGGGGGGTGAACCTGGATATCGCACGGCGCGGTCGAAAGGATTGCCGCGTTGCGTGGTGATGGCGATGCTGGACAGACCGGCATAAAGCGCACGTGAGCCATCGGCGCTCGCTCGTCACGCCGCATTGCCCCGGGTGAACACGCGTTCATCGGCGGCAATGCGCAGACAGGCATGTGGTGAAGTTTTCACCATCCTGTCTGCGCGCATTGCGGCGCCTGCTTGGCAGCGACTTATCCACATCGTTGCCCCATGCTCGTCCACAGCGCCTGTGGATGAAGACCACCGCCGATCGCGGGCGCCGGATGCCGCCTGTCGGCACCGCCGCTGCCGCCTCCCCGCGCCGGCGGCAGGCGCCTATAGTGCAGGCGAGCCCTGGCCCTGCAGGGCACCGCGAGGTGCGTGATGTTCGCCTGGACCGCGTTCGCCCTGCTCGCCGCCGCCGCGGTCGCCGCGCCGCCGATGCCGCCATCGCGCCCTGCGCAGGCGCTGCAGGCGACGCCACCAACCGCCGTGCCGACCACCGCGTCGACGCCGATTCCGACGCCGGAGCAGATCATGCAACTGCCGCCGGCGCTGCACGCGCTGCTGCGGCAGCGTATCGACCCGCGCGCCGACGCCGAGCAGCGCCTGCAGCAACTGGTGGCGCTGGCCTTCGACGCCAATGGCCTGAACCTGCAGTACGACCCCAAGGCCACCCACAGCGTCGCCGAGAGCTACGCCAGCGGCCGCGTCAACTGCCTGTCCTTCACCCTGCTGTTCGTGGCGATGGCGCGCGACGTCGGGCTGCCGGCGCAGGTCCAGGAAGTACGCCGCGTGCTGAGCTGGTACGAGGACGGCAACGCGCTGTACAACGTCGGCCACGTCAACGTCGGCGTGCGCGTGGACAGCGGCCGCGGCAGCATCGACCTGGACCGCAGCGTGCTGATGGACCGGCGTGGGCCGCACCCCATTTCCGACCGCCGCGCCCTCGCCCACTACTACAACAACCGCGGCGCCGAACTGATGGTCGACGGCGACCTGGACGGCGCGCGCGCGCATCTGGCGATGGCCATGCAGATGGATCCGCGCTTCGCCGGGGCCTGGAACAACCAGGGCGTGCTGGCGGTACGCGATGGCGACAGCGCCGCGGCCGCACGCGACTACGCCAAGGCGCTGCAGATCGATCCGGAGCACCTGCCGGCGCTATCCAATGCCCTCGCCCTGGCCCGGCGCCTGGGCGACGGCGCGCGCGCGGCCGCGCTGCAGACGCAGATGGCACGCGTGCGCCAGCGCGATCCGTTCCAGCAATACCTGCTCGGCACCGAAGCGGAGCAACGCCAGGACTACGCCGCGGCGATCGCCTACTACCGGCATGCGCTGCACCTGTACGACGGCGCCCACCTGCTGTACTTCGCCCTGGCCCGCGCCTACCTGCACAGCGGCGATACCCGCCGCGCCACCGCGGCATTGCGCGAGGCCATGGCGCACGCCGACCCGGCCACGCAACCGCGCTACCAGGGCAAGCTGGACGCGCTGCGGCGGCTGTCCTCGACCGCGCGGCCGCCGCGTTAGCGCACGTTAGCCGGCGGCGGGCGCGCAGGCGCCGCGCCGTGCCGCCTGGCGCGCCCACAGGTAGATCAGCAGGCCGCCCACCGCCATCGCCGCGCCGACGTAGCCGGTGGACGTCCAGCCCAGGCCGGCGCCGATCGCGATCCCGCCCAGCCACGGGCCCAGCGCGTTGGCCAAGTTGAACGCGGCATGGTTGGAGGCCGCGGCCAGGGTCTGCGCGTCGCTGGCCACGTCCATCAAGCGGGTCTGCAGCACCGGCGCCAGCGCGCCCATGCTGCCGACCGCGATCACCGCCGGCAGCACCGCCCACTGCGAGGTCGCCGCCAGCGGGAACGCCAGCAGCACCGCCAGCGACCACAGCAGCACCAGCGGCACCGCGCGGAACTGCAGGCGGTCGAACAGCCAGCCGCCGGCCAGATTGCCGAGCAAGCCACCCAGCCCGAACGCGCCCATCGCCACCGGGATCCAATGCTCGGAGACGCCAGTGACGTCGATCAAGGTCGGCGCCAGATAGCTGAAGACGCAGAACATGCCGGCGAAGCCGATCGCGCCGATGCCCAGCGCCAGCCACACCTGCGTGCGGTTGAACGCGCGCAGTTCGCGCAACGGCGAGGGCCGCGCCTCCTGCGGATCGGTCGGCAGCAGGCGCGCCACCAGCACCACCGTCAGCACCGCGATCACCGCCACCAGGGCGTAGGCATAGCGCCACTGCGCCACCTGGCCAAGCCAGGTCGCCAGCGGGTTGCCGACCAGCACCGCCAGGTTCAGGCCCAGCAGCACCCGGCTGACCGCCGCACCACGCTGGTCGGACGGCCCGATCGACGCCGCCACCAGGGTCGCCACGCCGAAGTAGGCGCCATGCGGCAGGCCGGCGACGAACCGCGCCAGCAGCATGCTCGGATAGTCCGGAGCCAGCGCGCTGGCGAGATTGCCGAGCGCATAGAAGCCCATCAGCGCCAGCAGCAGGCGCCGGCGCGGCCAGCGCGCGCCGAGGATCGCCAGCAGCGGCGCGCCGACCACCACGCCCAGCGCGTAGGCGCTGATCAGGTGCCCGACGTGCGGCGCATCGATGCCCAGGCCACGGCCGATGTACGGCATCAGGCCCATGGTGGAGAACTCGCTGGTACCGATCGCGAAACCGCCCATCGCCAGCGCGAACAGGATCAGCACGTAGCCGCGCCGCGACAGCGGCGCCGTGGCGGATGAGGTCATGCGCACGTCCCGAGAGAAGGGCTGCCCATTATTGTGCATTGCAGCAAGCCCTGCATCCCCTCGTACGCAACGCCGCGTTGCATCGCGCCTGACACGGCGGCACGCCGACCAGCGTGCAGCCGCAGCAACGCACTGTCCCATCGCGCCGCCGCGAAAGCGCCGGATGCGTCCCCATCTCCTGTACGCACAGCGCCTTGCAGCGTCCCGCTGTAGGGTCCGCGCTACCCCCACCACCGAGAGACACCGATGACCGATACCGCTTCCCCGCTGTTCACGCCACTGCGCCTGGGCGCGATCGCACTGGCCAACCGCATCGTGATGGCGCCGCTGACCCGCAATCGTGCCGAAGGCGAAGGCCGCATCCCCTCGCCGCTGGCCGCCGAGTACTACGGCCAGCGTGCCAGTGCCGGCCTGATCGTCGCCGAGGCGACCCAGATCAGTCCGATGGGCCAGGGCTACAAGGACACCCCGGGGATCTACAGCGACGCGCAGGTCGCGGCCTGGAAGACGATCACCGACGAAGTGCATCGCCGCGGCGGCAAGATCGTGCTGCAGCTGTGGCATGTGGGTCGCATTTCCCACGTCAGCCTGCTGCCGGACGGCGCCGCGCCGGTGGCGCCCAGCGCGCTGCGCGCCGACGCCAAGACCTTCACCGCCGAGGGCTTCACCGCGGTGTCGGCGCCGCGCGCGCTGCGCCTGGACGAGATTCCCGGCGTGATCGAGGACTACCGCCGCGCCGCCCGCAACGCCATCGCCGCCGGTTTCGACGGCGTGGAAGTGCATGCCGCCAACGGCTACCTGATCGACCAGTTCCTGCGCGACGGCAGCAACCACCGCGACGACGCCTACGGCGGCAGCATCGAGAACCGCACCCGCCTGCTGTTCGAGGTGGTGCAGGCGGTGGCGCAGGAGATCGGCGCCGACCGCACCGGCGTGCGCCTGTCGCCGGTGACCCCGGCCAACGATGCGCGCGACAGCGATCCGCAGCCGCTGTTCGAGCGCGCGGTGGAACGCTTGGATCCGCTGGGCCTGGCCTTCTTGCACGTGATCGAGGGCGCCACCGGCGGCCCGCGCGACAACATCGCCTTCGACTATGCCGCGCTGCGCGCCAAGTTCCATGGCCCGTGGCTGGTCAACAACGGCTACGACAAGGCGCTGGCCGAAGACGCCGTGGCCTCCGGCCGCGCCGACGCGGTGGCGTTCGGCCGCCCGTTCATCGCCAACCCGGACCTGGTGGAACGGCTGCGTCGCGACGCCCCCTTGAACCCGCTCGACACCGACACGCTGTACGGCGGCGGCGCCAAGGGCTACATCGACTACCCGACGCTGGATTGATGTCCGCTGCGTGGCTGCGGCCAATGTGCCGCAGCCCGCAGTAGCAAGATCGCGGATATCGGCTATGCATGCCGCAACCGGCCATGCCGCTGCCCAACGCCATTGTCCGCTTCCGGCACGCCTAGAACATCAACCGCTCGCCGAGGAAATCGACGAACACGCGCAGCTTCGGCAGCATGTGCCGGCTCGACGGCCACAACAGATGGAAGGTGCCGGTGGAATCGACATAGTCGTCGAGCAGCGTGCGCAGCGTGCCGGCCTCCAGTTCGGCGCGCACCGAATGCTCCGGCAGGAAGGCGATACCGCAGCCGCGCAGGGCGAAGTTCAGCCGCGTCTCGATGTTGTTGCAGACCATCGACACGGGTAACGGCAGGCCAGCCGCCGCCGCACCCAGCGGCCAGGCTTCCAGGCGCCCGCTGCTGCGGAAGCGGTAGTGCAGGCACTGATGCGTCAGCAGGTCGGCCGGCTGCAATGGCGTGCCGCAGCGCTGCAGGTAATCCGGTGCGGCCACCAGGCAGCGGCGGAAACTGCCCAGGCGGCGCGAGGCCAGCCGCGAATCGTCCGGCTCGGCCACGCGCAGCACGGCATCGAACCCCTCTTCGATCACGTCCACCAGGCGGTCGTCGAAATCCAGGTCCAGCTGGACCTGCGGATAGGCGCGCATGAAGTCGCCCAGCACCGGCAGCAGCACGTTGTTGTTCATCGGCAGACTGATCCGCAGCCGCCCCTTCGGCGTCGCCGCCAGGCTGCCCAGCTCGCCGCGTGCCGCTTCGACCTCGGCCAGGATGCGCCGGCAGCGCGGCAGGAACAGCTGGCCTTCGGCGGTCAGGGTCAGGCTGCGGGTGCTGCGATGGAACAGGCGCACACCCAGCGACTGTTCCAGCCGCGCCACGCTCTTGGCCATCGCCGAGGCAGACAGGCCCAGCACCCGCCCGGCCTCGGCGAAGCCACCGTTCTCCACCACCTGCACGAAGCCACGCAGGCTCCCCAGACTGTCCATCGCAGCGCCCCATTGCGGACATTCGTGTCCTTGCAGCCAGGAACTCTACCCGTCTTTTTCCGCAATCGGCAGGCGTCCACGCTGCAGCTCCCTTCACCGAGCGCCGCGCCCATGCCCGCCTCCTCTACCACTGCCTCCGCGTTTCCCTCCCCTGCGCAGCCACCGCTGTCGCCCCACCAGGCCGCGCCGCTGGATGCCGCGATCGACGCCGCCCTGCAGCAACAGCGGCTGGTCGGTGCGGTGGTGCTGGTCGCCCATCGCGGCGCCTGCGTCTACCGCCGCGCAGCCGGCTGGGCCGACCGCGAGGCGCAGCGGCCGATGCATGAGGAGACCCGCTTCCGCCTGGCCTCGGTCAGCAAACTGATCGTCGCCACTGCGGCGTTGGCGCTGGTGGCGCAGGGCCGCCTGAGCCTGGACGCGCCGATCGCACGCTGGCTGCCGTGGTTCCGCCCCGCCCTAGCCGACGGCCAGGTGCCGGACATCAGCCTGCGCCAACTGCTCAGCCACAGCGCCGGATTCGGCTACCGCTTCCTCGAACCCGAAGGCGGCCCGCTTGCGCGCGCCGGCGTCTCGGACGGGATGGACAACAGCGGCCTGAGCCTGGAAGAGAACCTGCGGCGGCTGGCGCAGGTCCCGCTGCAGTACGCGCCGGGCAGCGGCTGGGGCTATTCGCTGTCGATCGACGTCGCCGGTGCGTTGCTGCAGGCGGCCAGCGGCCAGCCGCTGGCGCAGCTGGTCCATGCGTTGGTCACCGCCCCGCTGGGGATGCGGGCCACTGCCTTCCATGCCGAGGACGCCGCCATCCTGGCGGTGCCTTACGTCAACGGCCGGCCTGCGCCGCATCGGCTGGGCGAAGGCGAAGTGGTCGCGCCGTTTGCCGACGGCGCCGGCATCGTCTTCCATCCCTCGCGCGCGCTGGACCGCAATGCGTTCGCGTCGGCTGGCGCCGGCATGGTCGGCACTGCCGGCGACGTGCTGCGACTGCTGGAGACGCTGCGGGGCGGTGGCGCGCCGCTGCTGCCGGCTGCGCTGGTCGCAGAGATGGGCCGCGCCCAGGTCGGCGAACTCGGTCCGCCGGACGCACCGGGCTGGGGCTACGGCCTGGGCTTTTCGGTGCTGCGCGACCCACGGCCGACCGCGACCCCGGAAGCGCCCGGTAGCTGGCGCTGGGGCGGCGCCTACGGGCATAGCTGGTTCGTCGATCCGGCCCGGGAACTGAGCGTGGTGGCGCTGACCAACACGCTCTACGAGGGCATGTCCGGCGCGTTCGTCGGGCAGCTGCGCGATGCGGCGTATGCCGCGCTGCGCGGCGCGGGCGCATGAACGGCGTGGCGCCGGCACCGCGTCGGGCCGCCGCGCTGCCGCAGGCCGCGCCGCGCCTGCCTTGGAGCGGCCTGCTCGCGCTGGCCTGCGCGGGGTTCGTGACCATCCTCACCGAGACGCTGCCGGCCGGCCTGCTGCCGGCGATGGCAGCGGGGCTGCAGGTCGAGGCGGCATGGATCGGGCAACTGGTCAGCGTCTACGCGTTGGGCTCGCTGCTGGCCGCGATCCCGCTGACCAGCGCGACCCGGCGCTGGCGCCGGCGGCCGTTGCTGCTGCTGGCCATCGCCGGCTTCGCCATCGCCAACACGGTCACCGCGCTATCCGGCGACTACGCGTTGACCCTGGCCGCACGCCTGCTCGCCGGCGTCAGCGCCGGCCTGCTGTGGGCCTTGCTCGCCGGCCACGCCAGCCGCATGGCGGCGCCGGCACAGCAGGGCCGCGCGATCGCGGTGGCGATGATCGGCACGCCGCTGGCACTGGCCTTGGGCATTCCGGCCGGGACCCTGCTCGGGCAGCATCTGGGCTGGCGCTGGGCGTTCGGCGCGATGTCGCTGCTGAGCCTGACGCTGCTCGCCTGGGTGCGCGCCGCGGTACCGGACTTCGCCGGCCAGGCGCCGCAGGCGCAACTGCCGCTGCGCCGGGTCATGGCGCTGCCCGGGGTCGGCCAGGTGCTGGCGACGCTGCTGCCGTTCGTACTGGCGCACAACCTGCTCTACACCTACGTGGCGCCGCTGCTGGCGCGGATCGAGCCCGAGCCCGCGCTGGACCGTTACCTGCTGCTGTTCGGGCTGAGCGCGCTGCTCGGCATCGTCGGAGTCGGGGTGTGGATCGACCGCTGGCTGCGGCCGCTGCTGCTGGCGAGCATCACGCTGTTCGCGCTGGCGGCACTCGCGCTGGCGCTGTGGCCACGGGCGCCGACGCTGGTGGCGACGGCGCTGGCGCTGTGGGGATTGGCCTTCGGCGGCTGCGCCACGCTGTTCCAGACCGCGATGGCGCGCCGCGCCGGCGCTGCCGCCGATCTGGCGCAATCGCTGATCGTCACCACCTGGAACCTGGCGATCGCCGTCGGCGGCGGACTCGGCGGCGCGCTGTTGCAGCGCTACGGGGTCGCTGCGCTGCCGTGGAGCGCATTGGCGCTGTTGTGCGCGGCCTGGATCCTCGCGCTGCCGGCGCGCGCCTGGGCGCGCAGCGGCTGAGCCGGCGCGCCGCCGCCGCGCGTCTTGCATGGCGCGCGGCGCGGCGCCCCGCCGCGTCGGCGACTCACGCCTTGCGCAGGAAGCAGGTCTTCAGCACCAGGCCCTTGATCTTGTCCGAGTGGCCTTCGATGTGCTCGGCATCGTCCTCGACCAGGCGGATGCCGCGGATCACCGTGCCCTGCTTGAGCGGGATCGACGAGCCCTTGACCTTCAGGTCCTTGATCACCACCACCGTGTCGCCGGCCTGCAGCACGTTGCCGTTGCTGTCGCGCACCACCGTCGCCGCGTCGTTGGCGGCCTCGGCCGCGACCGGCCACTCGTGGCCGCAGTCCGCGCAGACCCAGTTGGCGCCGTCGACATAGCGCACCTGCGCGATGCGGTGTATGCCGCAGTGCGCGCCGGGTCCGCATGCGCGGTGCGCCGCAGTGCCGCGCATCGGCAGCGGGACGCGGGAGTGCCCGGTTTCTGCGCCGCGACGCTCACGGCGCGCTGGCGGGCGCCGCCGCTTGCACCGGTGCGGCCGCCGGGCCGGACAGATGCGTCTGCAGGAAACCGGCCACGCCGCTCCACAAGGCGACGCGATGCTCGACGTCGGCGAAACCGTGTCCCTCGTCCTTGAAGCTCAACCCCACCGGCGGATTGCCGGCCATGTCCAGCATGCGCAGCATGCGCCGGGTGTGCTCGTAGTCCACCCGGCGGTCCTCCAGGCCGTGCGCCAGCAGCACCGGCACCTTGATCGCGTCGTAGTGGTACAGCGGCGAGGTCTCGATCATCTGCGCCAGCTCCGCCTTGGGATCGCCAAGGCGCTTTTCCAGGTTCGCGCGCCCTTCGGCGCTGCGCGCGCCGTCGCTGGCGGTGTAGAACAGGATCCGGTCGGCCACGCCGGCGATGGACACGGCGCAGCGGAAGCGTTGCGGCCAGCGGATCGTCATCACCAGCGCCGAATAGCCGCCATAGCTGGCGCCGAGCACGCACATGCGCTGCGGATCCAGCGGATAGCGCGTCTGCGCCTGCACGATCGCCGCATCGATATCGTCCTCGATCAACGTTCCGAAGCTGCCGCGTCCGGCCTCGCGAAACGCGCGACCGTAGCCGTCCGACCCACGGAAGTTGACGCGCAGTACCGCGTAGCCCATCGAGGCGAGGAACTGCGTCTCCGCATCGAAGCCCAGCGCATCGGCGACGCCGATCGGTCCGCCGTGCGGAAACACCACCAGCGGCTTGCGTCCGGCACCAGGCGGCAGGGTCAGGAAGGCCTCCAGCGGCAGCCCGTCGCGGCCGTTGAACCGGAACACCTCGCTGGGCGCGAAGGCCATGCCGTGCAGCCACGGCATGGCCTCGCCGATCGTGCGCGCCACGCGCTTGTCCAGGTCGAGATGGTAGAGCTGCGGCGGTTGGTCGGCGGCGTCGGCCCAAAGCACCATCTGCTTGCCGTCCGCATTGCGCGCGGCGATCTGCACGTTGCGCCCCGGCAAGGCCGCGCTGAGCGCGCGGCCCAGGCGCTCGTCGGCATTTTCGAAGTAGTGGCTGACCAGGCGTCCACTCTCGTAGTAGGTGACGCCGATCGGAGTGCGCTGCGGGCCCTGGATCATGTCGACCACGTCGATCCCGCTGCGGCTGAACAGCGTACGCACGATCTTGCGCGTGGCCACGTCGTAGGCGACCAACTCCCGCTGCGCGCGTCCGTCGTCGGTCACCGCATAGATCTCGTCCGCCGCAAAAGACAGGCCCACCGGCTGGAAATCGCGCAGGTGGTCGAGCGTCATCACGTCGCGATAGGTCGTGCCTGCGCCGTCGCGGTAGCGCAGCACGTAGCCTTCGTCGCGGCGCACGATGGCCAGGCGCAGCCGCCCTTCCCCATCGGTCAACCAGCCAACGTCGCGCTCCAGGCCGATGTTGAGCCGGTCACGCAGGCGTGGCCGCCAATGGTCGATCGCCGCCTGGCTGGACACGTCCAGGATCTGCACCGCATTGTCGCCGTTGCTCAAGGTGGTGGCGTACAGCACCTGGTTGGGACGTTGCGGCAGGGCATCGACCAGGAACCCGCCATCGGGCAAGGTCAGCGGAGTCCATTTGCGTTTGCCGTCGGCCGCCGTATCGGCGCGCATGCCGCGCACCACGTCGCGTCCGTTCTTCACCGGCACGGTGAACAGCAACGCGTCGTTGCCGGCCCACAGCATCTGCCTGATCGGCTCGACGCTGGTGGCCAGCAGGCGCTGCTGATCGCTGGACAGATCCAGCAGTTCGATGCGCCACTCGTCCTTGCGCTCGTGCACCTGCAGCGCCAGCAGGTCGCCGCGCGGATTCAGGCTGAGGTCGGCGATGCGGCCGTCGCGGAACAGCGTGGCCGGCGCGATCGGCAGGACCTTCGGCATAGGCGGCGTGCGCAGCGCCACCTGTGCCGCCGGACGCGCGTCGGGATGCTGCGCCAGCGCCTTGCGGTAGAACTCCGGGAACGGATCCGGGTAGTGCCCGGCGTAGCGCAGGGCGTAGCGCGCCCACAGCGCCGGATGGGTCTGTTGCAGCCAGTCCATCGCCGCCAATGCGCGGTTGACCATGCCCATGTCGCCGCTGAAGAACGAGGCCGGCCGGAACAGCAGGTCGCCCGGGTAGGTGATCTGCCCAGGTTCGAGCCGGAAGCGGAACTCGTCGCTGTCGCGCAAGCTGTAGCCGAACTGCGGGGTCAACAGCACCCTGCGCCAGGCGTAGTCGCCGGCCGGCGCGATGTAGAGCCGGTAGCTGATGCCCGGCTTGAGCCCGGACATGGTGCCACCACCGAAGACCTTGCCGTCCTTGTTCAGCTCCACGCCGCTCAATGCGACGTCGGTGTCCACCGCCACCACCACCAGGCCTTCGCCCGACGCCAGTTCCGGCGTCTGCCCCGGCTTGACCTCCTGCATGCGCGCCCAGGCCGGCAGCGCCAGCAGGCACAACCCCCATGCCAGGACCAGCGTGCGCGCCAGACGGCCGGCAGCCGTCGCCCCTGTATACGTTCGCATGTGCATCCCCTGTTCCGTGTCTGCGCCGGTCCGGCCGGCGACGCCCCCCGGCGCCGTTGCACATGATAGCTGCCGCACCGCGCACGCTGGGCGCCGGCGCGCGCCAGGCGCGACGACGGCCACGCCGCGGGGATCGCCTCTCCCATTGGCGCGCAGGACGCACGCGGTGCGCAGCTGGCGCCTGGACGGGCGGCCTCCATCGGCTAACGGAAGCAGCGCGTGGGAGCGGCGTCAGCCGCGACGGGCGGTCGCGATGACGCCTGTCGCGGCTGAAGCCGCTCCTGCGGGCAATCTGCGTCCGCGCAGGTGCCACGGACCCCGCCGAGCGCGCGGCCGCGACGTGGTGCGCGCGCCGGCCCGGCGCGCCGGACTCACGCCTTGCGCAGGAAGCAGGTCTTCAGCACCAGGCCCTTGATCTTGTCCGAATTGCCTTCGATGTGCTCGGCATCGTCCTCGACCAGGCGGATGCCGCGGATCACCGTGCCCTGCTTGAGCGGGATCGACGCGCCCTTGACCTTCAGGTCCTTGATCACCACCACCGTGTCGCCGGCCTGCAACACGTTGCCGTTGCTGTCGCGCACCACCGTCGCCGCGTCGTTGGCGGCCTCGGCCGCGACCGACCACTCGTGGCCGCAGTCCGCGCAGACCCAGTTGGCGCCGTCGACATAGGTGTTTTCCAGGGTGCATTGCGGGCAGGCGGGCGCGGCGGGCATGGGGAGTCCTTGATACGGTGACAACGGGAAGCCGCCTATTGTAGTCGCCCGCCCCGTGCCGCCGTGCGGCCGCGCCAGCCGCAGGAACGCCATGTCCGCCTCATCCGGGTCCCGTCTCGCCATCTACGCCGCGCTCGCCGGCAATCTGGCCATCGCCATCGCCAAGTTCGTCGCCGCGGCGATCTCGGGCAGTTCGGCGATGCTCAGCGAAGGCGTGCATTCGCTGGTGGACACGGTCAACGAGCTGTTGCTGCTGTACGGCCTGCGCCGCGCCGCGCGCCCGGCCGACGCCACCCACCCGTTCGGCCACGGGCGCGAACTGTACTTCTGGAGTTTCATCGTCGCCCTGCTGGTGTTCGCGCTGGGCGCCGGCGTGTCGCTGTACGAGGGCATCGCCCACATCCGCGATCCGCAGCCGGCCAGCGACCACACCCTCAACTACATCGTGCTGGGGCTGTCGCTGCTGTTCGAAGGCGGCTCGTGGTGGGTGTCGCTGCGCGAGTTCCGCGCGCGCAAGGGCCGCCTGAGCTATGTGCAGGCATTCCGCGAGAGCAAGGACCCGAGCCTGTTCACCGTGCTGGTGGAGGACAGCGCGGCGCTGATCGGCCTGCTGATCGCGCTGGCCGGCCTGCTCGCCGCGCAGTGGCTGGACATGCCGGCACTGGATGGCGTGGCCTCGATCGGCATCGCCGCGGTGCTGGCCTGCTCGGCGTTCGTGCTGGCTCGCGAGACCAAGGGCCTGTTGATCGGCGAGCCGGCGGCGCGCCCGCTCGGCGACGCGTTGCGCCGGATCGCCGCGGCCGATCCGGACGTGCGCGCGGTCAACGGCGTGCTCAGCGTGCAGATGGGGCCGGACCAGGTGGTGGCCGCGCTCAGCGCCGAGTTCGAGGACCAGCGCAGCACCGCGCAGATCGAAGCCTGCATCGAGCGCATCGAGGCCGCCGCGCGCGCCGAGCATCCGGAACTGCAGGCCCTGTTCGTCAAGCCGCAGACCCCGGAGACCTGGCTGGCGCGGCGCACCGCGCTGCGCCGGCCGCCGCCGGGCTGAATGCGCCGCACCAGCGGCGACTTGCGGCGCCACGGCGCTTTTCGTTAGGGTAGCCGGGTAGCACCCTCTCATCGCGCTGTGACTGTGCCGGCGTATCCCCCTTACTCACTGAACGAGGTTTCCCATGGAGATCGCCAACGGGCTTGTCGCCACCATCCACTACACCCTGACCGACGATGCGGGCGAGGTGATCGACCAGTCCTCGCCGGACAATCCGCTGAGCTACCTGCACGGCGCCGGCAACATCGTGCCGGGCCTGGAGAAGGCGCTGACCGGCAAGCGCACCGGCGAATCGGTCACCGCCGACGTGATCCCGGCCGAAGGCTACGGCCCGCGCCACGAACAACTGGTGCAGCAGGTGCCGCGCGGTTCGTTCCCGGATGCCGAGTCGCTGGCGCCGGGCATGCAGTTCCAGGCGCAGACCGACCAGGGCCCGCTGCTGGTCACCGTCACCGAGGTCGGCGACGAACTGGTGACCATCGACGGCAACCACCCGCTGGCCGGGCAGGTGCTGCATTTCGCGGTGGAAGTGGCCGGCGTGCGCGAGGCCACCGAGCAGGAAAAGAACCAGGGCCACGCCGGCGCCGCGCTGTAAGCGACCCGGTTCCGCCTTTCCCCACGAGGCCCGCCGATGCGGGCCTCGTGCGTTTTTCGGCCGCGCTTGCGTCGCGCCGCGGCTTGCCCCACAGTGCGCGGCCCCTCCCGCCCCCGGCACCGTCATGCGCCTCGGTATCGACTTCGGCACCAGCAATTCCGCCGCCGCCGCGGTGATCGACGGCCGCGTGGTGCCGATCGACTTCGGCGCGCAACAGCAGTTCCGCACCACGGTGTACTTCCCCGAGGTGATGCGCGACCCGGCCGAGTTCGACCTGACCCCGGCGCTGGAACGGCAGGTGGACGAGCTGATCGAGGCCGGCCGCCGCGATGCGCTCGCGGCCGGGCGCGAACGCAGCCCCGAGGCGCTGCGCCGCGATGCGATCCGGGTGGTGCGCCGGCAGTGGATGGAAGCGCAGATGCGCGAGCCGCGCAGTTCCGCGGCGCTGCTGCAGAACGCGGTCTACGGCGATGCCGCGCTGGACGCGTACTTCGTCGAGGGCGAAGGCAACCTGGTGCAGAGCCCCAAGTCGATGCTGGGCTACAACCTGCATCCGCGCGCGCGCCAGACCATCGCCGGCATCGCCGCGCACATTCTCGAACACATCCGCCTGACCGCCTCGCAGCAACTGGGCGTGCAGGTGCGCCGCGCCCTGCTCGGGCGCCCGGTGCAGTTCCGCAGCTCGATCGGCGAGGCCGGCAACGCGCAGGCGCTGGAGATCCTGCACGGCGCGGCGATCACCGCCGGATTCGACGAGGTCGCCTTCCTGGAGGAGCCGGCCGCCGCGGCGATGCACTACCACGCGGTCAGCCGCGAACGCCACGCCGCGGTGGTGGTGGACATCGGCGGCGGCACCACCGACATCGCCTACGCCAGCGTCGGCGGCGACGCTCCGCCGCAGGTGCACCGTGCCTGGGGCATCCCGCGCGGCGGTACCGACATCGACCTGGCGCTGAGCCTGGCCGGGTTCATGCCACAGTTCGGCCGCGGCCTCACCCGCGTGCCCTCGCACCACTACGTCGAAGCGGCGATGGTGCAGGACACCACCCGCCAGCGCGATTTCCGCCAGCACCGCTACGACGCCGTGCCGGCGCCATACGACACGCGCCTGCGGGCGTTGCAGGAGCCGGGCAACACCGCGCGCCTGTACCGCGCGGTGGAGCGCAGCAAGATCCGCCTCAGCGACGCCGAGCGGCACGAGGAAACGCTGGACTACATCGAGGCGGGGCTGCTGGTGCAGGTGCAGGCCGAGGAACTGGTGCAGGCCGCACGCAGCTACCTGGAGGCGCTGCAGGAACTGCTGGCGCAGGTGCGCCAGGACATCGGCGGCGAGCCGGCCGCGGTGTTCCTGACCGGCGGCATGTCGCGCGCCGGGTATCTGCAGCGCCTGGTCGCCGCCGCCTTCCCGCAGGCGCGCCTGGTCCACGGCGACCCCTCGTTCGGCGTGGTGCAGGGCCTGGCGCTGGCCGCGGCGCAGGCCTAGCGCCGCGCAGGCGGGCCGCGCGTTCCCGGCGCCTGCGACCGGCCTGCCGCACCACAGGGGCCGCCGCGCGGCCGGCACCGTTCACACTGCGCCGCAACAACTGGCGTAGCATGGCCCCACGCTTCAGCGTCATATCGCCACGCGCGTCTCGTCCGGCCGTTTCTGTCGCCCGACTCGCCTCCTCCTCGCGCCAACCTCCGTCCCGCTGCGGGCCGGATCCATCCGGAGCGCCATGTCCTTCGCCCCTGCCACGCTCCACGCCGAGCGTCTGGCCCTGCCGCTCCCGCCTCCATGCCGCCCGATGGCACCCGATCGCGATGGTCACGCATGAGCGCGGCCGCGCGGGACGCGACCGACACCGGCATCGCCTGCGACCGCTGCGACGCGATCTGCTGCCGCCTGACCGTGCTGGTGATGCCGGACGACCGCGTCCCCGAGCATCTCACCGAGCATACCCGCGAAGGCCTGCATGTGATGGCGCGCGACGAGGACGGCTGGTGCGTGGCGGTGGACGGCGCACGCATGTGCTGTTCGATCTACGAACTGCGCCCGGCGATCTGCCGCAAGTTCGCGATGGCCGGCCCGTACTGCCGCGACATCCGCCGCACCCACCACGAGCAGTTGACCCGCGGCATTCCCCTGACGATGTACTGACTGCAGGAGTTCCAGCATGGCACGCCCCACCAGCAACACCGCTTCGCCCAGCGCCAGAAACGCACGCGGCGCCAGCACCGCCGACAAGGCGCAGAAGGGCCTCAGCCGCGAGCGCATCGAGGCCGATCTGGCCGCGTTCCACCGCGCCGGCGGCCGGGTCGAGGTGCTCGGCACCACCCGCGTGCTGAAGAAGGTCGACGTCGCCGACGCCGGCTAGGCGCGCCTCGTCCCCCGGGCACGCCACGCTGCATTGCGCGTGCCAAGGAGACCAGGAACAACGCGGCAACGGACGCTTGCGCATGCCCGCGGGATCCACACCGCCACGGGCGCGCACCGCGACGGCGCGTCGGGGCGGGCCTGGCGGGCGCCCCGCCAGGCCAGGCCCGGAAAGCACGGCGCCGTCTTCACGAGGCAGGCGCATACTGCGATCTCTCCCCTCGTCTCGGTTCGGCATGCTCCTGCGCTCCCTGTCCGCGGAACTCGGCCAGCCCGCCTGCGGCAACTGCCGCGATGGCGAGCCGCTGGATTTCGCCGTGCGCATGGCGTTCCAGCCGATCGTCGATGCCGCCACACGCTCGCTCTACGCCTACGAGGCGCTGGTGCGCGGCGAGGACGGCAGCGGCGCGGCGGAGGTGCTGGCGCGGGTGCGCCCCGAGCAGCTGTACCGCTTCGACCAGACCTGCCGGGTGCAGGCGATCGCCACTGCCGCCCGCCTGGGCCTGCGCACGCGCCTGTCGATCAACTTCATTCCCAATGCGGTGTACGAGCCGGCGACCTGCATCCGCCTGACCCTGAAGGCGGCCGAGCACTTCGGCGTGCCGACCGGCGACCTGATCTTCGAGTTGAGCGAGTCCGAACGCATCGCCGACCTGCCCAAGGTCGTGCGCATCCTGCGCGATTACGCGCAGCGCGGCTTCCTCACCGCGATCGACGATTTCGGCGCCGGCCACTCCGGCCTGACCCTGCTCGCCGATTTCCAGCCGCACCTGATCAAGCTGGACATGGCGCTGATCCGCGGCATCGACGCCAGCGCCGCGCGCCGCCACATCGTCGGCGGCATCGTCGCGATGGCCGCGCCGCTGGGCTGCCGCGTGCTCGCCGAGGGCGTGGAGACGCCCGCCGAGTACCACGCGCTGCGCGCGCTGGGCATCGATCTCTACCAGGGCTATCTGTTCGCCAAACCTGCGCTGGAGGCGTTGCCGGACGTCACCGACGCCCAGTGGGACGCGCTGGAACGCGCCACCTGACTGCCGCATTGCGGTGCCGTACGCGGCCCGCTCCCGCACTTGCCCGCGACGGCCACGCTTGCGACCATCGCGGCTCCCCTGCGTTCTCCGATGTGCGATGCCCTCGCTGCATACCCTGCTGCCACCCTGGACCCACCGCTGGCTCGACGTGATCGTGCCCGGCGCGCAGATCGTGCTGATCGTGCTTGGCGCCTGGTTGCTGCGCACCGTGCTGCGGCGGCTGATCCGACGCCTGGGCGAGCACTACGCGCTGCCGCCGGAACTGGTGATGATGGCCCGCCGCGGCAGCGGCTTCGTCATCTACGCCGCGGCGCTGCTGCTGATCCTGGACCGCTTCGGCGTCTCCGGCACCGTATTGTGGACCGCCTTCACCGGGTTCGCCGCGGTCGCGGCCGTGGCGTTCTTCGCCGCCTGGAGCGTGCTGTCCAACATCTTCTGCGCGCTGCTGATCTTCACCACGCGGCCGTTCCGCCTGCACGACCACATCGAGTTGCTGGAGAACGGCGAGAAGCCGGGCCTGAAGGGCCAGGTGATCGACATCAACCTGATCTACACCACGCTGCGCGAGGAACGCGACGGCGACGGCGAGAGCGTGCTGCAGATCCCCAACAGCCTGTTCTTCCAGCGCAGCACGCGCCGCTGGCGCGGCCATCCGGTTCCGTCCGGACTGGGCTGAGCGCCGCGACGGCCCCACGCTGACGCCACGCACATGGCGCAGCGGGTATGGTCCACGCCAGTCGCCTCGCGCGGCCCTCTCCTCCTTCCGACCAGGTACCGCATGGAACCCGCCATTCACCCGTTCGCCGACCTCTTCGCCCAGCTCGGCCTGCCCAACAGCGAGCCGGAGATCCGCCGGTTCATCGCCCAGCACGCACCGCTGCCCGATGCCATGCGTCTGGAAGAGGCGCCGTTCTGGACGCCGGCGCAGGCGCAACTGCTGCGCGAGGAGCGTCTGGAAGACGCCGACTGGGCGATCGTGGTCGATCAGCTCAACATCGCGCTGCATGCGCAGCCGACGCCGGGCGCCGACCGCGCCCACTGAGCGTCAACGCAGCTGGCTGTCCTTGCTGCCGCGGCGGTTGTAGCCGCTGTGCTCGTGCTGCGCGCGGTCCTGCGCGTCCTGGCAGGCCACGCACAGGCGCACGCCCGGCACCGCCTTGCGCCGCGCCTCGGGGATCGGCGCGTCGCAGTCCTCGCAATGGCTCAGTCCCGCGCCCTGCGGCAATTGGCTGCGCGCCCGCTTGATCGCATCCTCGACGGTCGCATCGATCTGGTCCTGCACCGCGCCGTCGCCTGCCCACCCAGTGGCCATGGTCGTCTCCGCACTGTTGCCTTGCCTGGATGATGCGGCCGGCGCCGGCGAATGCAATGCACGCCGGCTTCACCTTCCCCGGACGTTCATGGGGCGCCGCGCGGCGTCCGCCTCACCAGATCAGGTCGTCCGGCACCTGGAAGCGGGCGTAGTAGGGATCGTCCTCGCCGCTGGCCGGCGGTGCCGCCAGCGCGTCGAAGGCGATGGTCGCCGGGTCGCGGCCCACGATCTTCTCCACCACCGCGCGCGGGATCGGCACGTAGCCGGCATCCAGCCGTGCGATCACCACGCTGCCGGCGATCAGCTGCGCGCGCAAGGCCGCATCCACCCGCAGCCGCTGGATCTTGCCGGCATCGGTGAAGTGGTAGTCGATCTCGCCGTCGGCCTTGAGCTTGTGGCTCTCGACCAGTTGCCGCGCCTGCGCGCGCTGCTCCTGCACGCGGGCCTGCGCATTGCGCTCGGCCGACAGTGCCCGGTCGCGCTCCACCCGCTCCTGCCGCAGCCGCTCGCTCTCGCGCTGCTCGGCGCTGGGCGGCGGCGGGGTCTTGCCCTGGCGCGCCTTGGCCTGCTCGCGCGCGACCTGCGCCACCTGGCTCTTCTTCACCAGGCCGGCCTTGAGCAGTTGCTCCTGCAGGGGATTGCGCATCGGAAGCGTCCACGGACTCGGATTCGGAAAGCGCATGATACCCGCAGCGCCGGCACCCGCCCGCGAAGCCCCAGGCCCGCGGCGGTTACGCGTGCAACGCGCGGCACGCTAAGGTGGCGGCATGGACACACTGCGCTATCTCGTCGGCTACCCACCCCAGGTCCTGGACCAGGTGCGCGAGCTGATCGCGCGCCAGCGCCTGGGCGACTGGCTGCGCAGCCGCTACTCCGAGGCCAACGCGGTACGCACCGACCGCCAGCTGTACGACTACACCCAGGCGCTGAAGGACCGCTGCATGCGCAGCGCCGAGCCGTTGCACAAGGTGAGCTACGACAATCGCCTGCAGGCGGTGAAGCACGCGTTGGGCACCCACACCACGGTGTCGCGGGTGCAGGGCAGCAAGCTCAAGGCCAGCCGCGAGATCCGCATCGCCGGCGTGTTCCGCGATGCGCCGGCGTCCTTCCTGCCGATGATCGTCGCCCACGAACTGGCGCACCTGAAGGAAAGCGCGCACAACAAGGCCTTCTATCAGCTGTGCGTGCACATGGTGCCGGACTACCACCGGCTGGAATTCGACCTGCGCCTGTACCTGACCCAGTTGGAACTGGACGCGCGCTGAGACGCCGCCGCGTGGCGGCGCCCGCTCGCGGCCCGTACACTGCGCGCCCGACCGATCGTTGCAGTGCCGATGTCCAGCCCCGTCCGTCTCGACAAGCATCTCGCCGCCCTGCTGCCGTGTTCGCGCGGCGAGGCGCAGCAGTACATCGAGGGCGGCTGGGTCAGCGTCGACGGCGTGGTGGTCGAGGAGCCGCAGACCCCGATCACCACCCAGCGGGTGACGCTGGCGGCGGACGCGCAACTCGGCCCGGCGCAGGCGGTCACGCTGCTGCTGCACAAACCGGCCGGACTGCGTGCCGAAGACGCGCTCGCGCTGGCCACGCCCGGCCACCGCAGCGCGCTGGATGCCGGCGATGTACGCATGCTCAAGCGCCATTTCCTGCGCCTGAGCGTGCCATTGCCGCTGGAGACCGAGGCCAGCGGACTGCTGGTGCTGAGCCAGGACCGCCGCGTGCTGCGACGGCTGAGCGAGGACGCGGCCACGCTGGAACAGGAATTCGTGGTGGAGGTGAGCGGCACGTTGCAGCCCTACGGCCTGCACCGGCTCGCGCACGGGCTGCGCCATGGCCCGCGCACGCTGCCGCCGTGCAAGGTCAGCTGGCAAAGCGAACAGCGCCTGCGGTTTGCGATCAAGCACGTGCAACCGGGCCAGTTGCGCGACATGTGCGCGCAGGTCGGACTGCAGGTGAGCGGGCTGCGCCGCCTGCGCATCGGCCGCATTCCGTTGGGCAAGCTGGCGCCGGGCGAATGGCGCTATCTGCCGGATGGCGAGCGGTTCTGAGCGATTGCGGTTGCGGCCTCGCCGATCAGTGTTGCCCGCGCCCCGACCCTCACCCCCTCTCCCGGGGGGGAGAGGGGCCAAGGCGGCTCAGGGCTGCGCCAGCGCGCGCTGGATCGCCTGCTCGGCCAGCGGCGCCATCACCGCATAGCCGGCGGTGTTGGGGTGCACGCCGTCGATCGCCACGGTCTTGTCCATGCCGCCGTCGCGGTTGCTCAGCTTGCTGTAGTAGTCCAGGTACACCGCGCCCTGCTGCTGCGCGTAGTGCTGCATCCAGGTATTGAGCGCACGCACCTTCTGCGCCGGCTGCAGGCCCGGCCGCCACGGATAATCGGTGACCGGCAGCACCGAGGCCAGCACCACCTTGATGTGGTGGGCCTGGGCCAGTTCGGTCATCGAACGCAGGTTGTCCTCGATCATCTCCAGCGTCGACAGCCCGGTGTTGCCGGCCAGATCGTTGGTGCCGGCCAGGATCACCACCACCGCCGGCTTCAGGTCGATCACGTCCTGGCGGAAGCGCACCAGCATCTGCGCGGTGGTCTGCCCGGAAATGCCGCGGTTGACGTAGGCGGACGTGCCGGGGAAGAACGTCGTGCCTTCGCGGCGGCCCCAGGCATCGGTGATGGAGTCGCCGTAGAACACCACGCGCGGCGCATCCGCTGCCGGCGCCGGCAGCGCGGCATTGTCGGCGCGATAGCGCTGCAGTTGCGCCCAGTCCAGCAGGCGCTGCTGCATCGCCTTCACTTCGTCGGGCTTGAGCGTGTCCGGCGCACGCGTGTACAGCGCATCGACCTTGCCCTCCAGCGCCGCGGTGGACGCGGGCGTCGCCGCCTGCACGGCACCGGCTGCAGTGGCGCACAGCGCGATGGCGATGGACAACAGCGAGGGGCATTTCATCGAGGCGTTCCTTGTGCGGACAACAGTGATCGCGCAGTGTAACCAAGCACCCGCATCGCCCATGCGGCAGTGCCGCAGCGACAGCGGTTCATCGTCCGGCGACCTTGCGATTCAGCCCGCGCTCACGCGGCCAATCCCGCGCGAAGGATCGATCGTGCATATCGCCGCGCGCCACACGCCACGGCCATTGCCGTGCGGGTCGATGCTCGGCACCACCGTGCCGCGACCGCCATCGCACCTCGCGTCGGTATGCGTCACGCGCGTGCCGGCACCATGACGGGGCGGTGCCGCCGCCATCGTTTTTCGCTATCGACGCAACCTTTTGCGCGCGCCCTAACTTTTTCGTAAGTACATGACACGCAAGGATTTCCGCTTCTAGGATGGCCGCGGACGTGACGGGGGGATCCTCACTCCCAAGCCCGAAGGACATCCATGAAAACGCGTGATGCACACCAGAACCACTCCCGCCTGCGGCTGGCGCTGATTCCCGGCTTGATGTTCAGCGCAATGGCGATGGCGCAGTCCGCAGGCACCGCAGCGGCGAGCGCCGACACCACCGCCGCCAGCGCGCAATGGCGCAGCACGTTCTCCGGCGGCACGCCGTTCGCGACGCACAGCCTCTGGGACAGCGCCGGCGGCGGCTTCCTCAACACCCGCTTCGCGCCCGGCGAATGGCAGATCACGCCGTCCAACGCGGCGCGCCTGAAGACCGCGTGGACCTTCACCACCCAGGGCGACGTGTCGGCCACGCCGACCGTGCAGGGCACGGCGCTGTACGTGCCGGACTGGGGCGGCCAGCTGTATCGCATCGACACCGACCTGGGCACGGCGGTGTGGCAGGTGAAGCTGGCCGACTACACCGGCATCGCCGGCTCGCTGTCGCGCAACAGCCCGGCGATCGCGCGCGACAGCGTCCTGGTCGGCGACCAGGCCAGCGGCACCGTGCTGGCGATCGACAAGAGCACCGGCAAGCTGCTGTGGAAGACCCTGGTCGAGTCCAACCCGCAGGCACGCATCACCGCCTCGCCGGTGATCTACGGCGACCGCGTGTACGTCGGCGTCTCCTCCGGCGACTGGGGCGGGCTGAGCGCCGGCTACAAGTACTCCTTCCGCGGCAGCGTCGCCGCCCTGGACCTGAAGACCGGCAAGCTGCTGTGGAGCTTCCGCACCACGCCGGAAGGCTATACCGGCGCGTCGGTGTGGGGCACGCTGGCGATCGACCCGCTGCGCCAGCGCGTCTACGCCACCACCGGCAACAACTACTCGGTGCCGACCGACGTGGCCAGCTGCGTCAAGAACGCCAACGGCGACAAGACCGCGCAGCTGGCGTGCATGGCGCCGGACAACTACGTCGATTCGGTACTGGCGCTGGACATGCGCAGCGGCAAGCCGGTGTGGACGCGCCGCCTGCAGGGCGCCGATGCGTGGTCGCTGTCGTGCCTGGTCGCACCGACCAATGGCCTGTGCCAGGACCCGCAAGGGCCCGACTACGACTTCAGCGGCGGCGGCGCCAACCTGTTCACGGTGATCCGCAACGGCAAGCCGCAGGCGCTGGTCGGCGCCGGGCAGAAGAGCGGCGTGTACTGGGCCTTCGATGCCGACAGCGGACAGACCGTGTGGTCGACCCAGGTCGGCCCCGGCGGCACCGCCGGCGGCATCGAATGGGGCTCGTCGGTGGATCCGTTCGCCGCACGCGTGTACGTGGCCATCAACAACAACGGGCACACGCCGTACACGCTGGCGCCGGGCAATACCGAGACCTGGAACGCCGGCTCCTGGGCCGCGCTGGATGCGAGCAGCGGCAAGATCCTGTGGCAGGTCAAGGTGCCGGGCACCGATCCGGTGCAGACCGCGTTCGGCGCCGGCGGCCGCGGCCCGCTGGCGTCGTCGCCGGGCCTGGTCTATGCCGGTTCGATGTCCGGCGCGATGACCGTCCTCGACGCGAAGACCGGCACCACCCTGTGGAGCTTCGATGCCGGCGGCTCGGTGTCCAGCGCACCGGCGATCGTCGATGGCGCGGTGTACTGGGGGGCCGGCTACAGCCGCTTCAACTTCGGCACCGGGGTCAACAAGCTGTACAAGTTCGTGCCGTCGAACCGGCGCCGCTGAGCGCGCGCTGCTTCGCGTCACGGCGTTCGCATCGCCTCTCCCGCACACGCGGGAGGGGCTTTTTTATGCCTCACGCATAACCCGCCGTCACACGCAATGTGTGCAGCTGTCTACGAAACCGGCCTCCCGAGCGTGACGTCGGGCACGCATTGGTCGTGGCGTCGCCCGTAGCCTCGGCAGGCACCCTGAACTCGGGTGCAACGGCATCCGGTCCCCTGCCGGATGGTCTCGTCCCTCTTCGCAGAAGGAAGATCGATGAATCGCAAGCATGCGTTGTACATGGCGTTGCTGGCCGGTATTGCCGGCCTGTCCCCCGTCGCCATGGCTGCCACTCCCCCAGCAGCCGAGATGGATTCCGCCCCGGTCCAAGCGCGTCCGGATGCCGCCGCGCTCGGCGGCGCGGAACTGCGCAGCCTCACCTCGGGCAGCGCGCACGCGCCGCGCCTGATCGAACTGGCCGCACCCGACAGCACCAAGGCCGCCGCGATGAAGCAGGCGCGCGGGCAGCAGGTCAAGAACGGCCAGCCGCTGCAGATCGGCTTTTCCCGCGACATCGCCAAGCCCGAGATCAACCTGCGCCGCCTGCGCTGGCAGACCCTGCCCAATGGCGCCCAGGTCACCAGTTTCGAAATCGTCTCGACCAACGCGCAGGCGCTGCGCGCGGCGCTGCAGCTCAGCGGCAGCGGCGCCCAGCCCGGCGATCCGGGCAAGGCGACGCTGCGCTTCGCCGGCGAGGACGGCCGCGTGTTCCAGCAGAGCGGCGCCGATTTCGCCGGCAGCCAGCCCGGTTGGTCGGCGGTGATCGCCGGCGCGCGCATGGTGGTGGAGATCGAACTGCCGGCCGGCCAGTATCCGCAGGGCTTCGCGCTGAAGATCCCGCAGCTGTCGCACCTGGACATCAGCCCGGTCGCCAGCGACACGATGATGCGGCCGATGATCGGCGAGAGCGATTCGTGCGAGCGCGACATCGTCTGCCGCGCCAATCCGACCTCCGGCTTCACCTCGGCGGCCAAGTCGGTGGCGCGGATGACCTTCACCAGCGGCGGCAGCACCTACCTGTGCACCGGCACCCTGCTCAACAACAGCAATTCGCCGAAGAAGCCGCTGTTCTGGACCGCGGCGCACTGCATCAGCACCCAGGCCGTGGCCAACACGCTGCAGACCTACTGGTTCTACGACGCCACCACCTGCGGTGGCTCCACGGTCAACTCCAACTACACCACGCTCGGCGGCGGCGCCTACCTGCGCCATGCCAACACCACCCGCGACACCTCGCTGCTGGAGCTGAAGAGCACCCCGCCCAGCGGCGCGTTCTACGCGGGCTGGAGCAGTTCGGCGATCGGCTCGACCGGCACCGCGATCGAAGGCATCCACCACCCCGCCGGCGACGTCAAGAAGTATTCGCTGGGCACGGTCACCGCACTGTCCACCTCGGCCGGCGGCAGGTCGCCGCTGTACCGCGTGCAGTGGAACACCGGCGTCACCGAAGGCGGCTCGTCCGGCTCCGGCCTGTTCACCGTCAACAGCAGCGGCGCCTATCAGTTGCGCGGCGGCCTGTATGGCGGCAGCTCGTACTGCAGCGCCCCGAACGATCCCGACTACTACTCGCGCTTCGCCGACGTGTATTCGTCCATCCAGCAGTACCTGAGCCCGTAAGCCAAGGTCCGGGAGGGCCGTACTCCCGCACCTGCGCCTAGGACAGGCCGTCCCGACGACGGCCTGTCCGTTTCGCACGCCAGCGCCGCGCAGCGCGCTACACTCATGCCATTCCCCAGACGGCAGAAACGCATTGGCCAAGCCCAACTATTCCTTCGAAAAGCGTCAGCGCGAGCTGGCCAAGAAGAAACAGCAGGAAGAGAAGGACGCGCGCAAGCGCGAAGCACGCGCAGCGGCCAAGCCCGCGTCCGACGACAGCACCACGTCGGACAACGCTGACACTCCGAACGACGCCTAGACGTCCACCGGCCCACGCCGGGCACGCGGGCGCCGACGCGATGCGTCGCGTCCGTCGATGCTGCAGCACGGCGTCCGCGCTGCAGTCCAAGGCGGGGCGCCCTGCCCGCCGCGCGGTCGAGCACCCTTGTTCAACGGATCTTCTCGGCTCAACTGACCTTCTTGGCCAGCATCGTGCCGAGCACGAACAGCACCAGGGCGATGACGATACCGGCCCAGAACAGGAACTTGGCGACGCCCATCGCCGCGCCCGCCACGCCGCTGAAGCCGAGCGCGCCGGCGATGAGTCCGATGATGGCGATGATGATGGCCCACTTGATCATGATGCGGTCTTCCCGGTAACGAGGACATGCGCAAGCCGTGGCGGCGTGCGCGGGCGCCGGCACGCGGCCGACGCTCGTCGCGCAGACTAGCCAGCACGGCATGCGCACGCGGTGAAACGCGGATGCACGCGCCGTGCACGGTGCGGCGCGCCGTGAACCATTCCGCGCGGCGCAGCCAGCCCGCCAGAAACTCTGGCGCTCGAACCACCACAACTGTGGAGTACAGATCGCACGATGCCCTGGCGACCTCCTTGCGAACGATGGGCGCCCCCGACAGGGCCGCACCGCCGACGATGCCGTGCAGCGCTGCGCGGCGCTCCAGCGCACACCGCACCACAGCCCGTGCCTACAGCGCCGCGCGCGCACTGACTCTCCACATCGCCTGCACCCTCCCATCACGGACCGCGCGCGCCCACCCCGGCACAGTGCAGGCGGGCACTGTCGCCCGCTCGGAGATCCACATGGCCAGCCCGCAGGAACTGGAAGAGAAATTCTGGAAGGCACTGAAGTCCGACCGCACCGTGATGCTGGGCCTGGACGGCGTCGAGGACGGCCACGCGCGGCCGATGACCGCGCAGTTCGAGGGCGATCACGGCGGCCCGATCTGGTTCTTCACCTCCAAGGACAACGCGCTGGTGCAGAAGCTCACGCAGAGCCAGCGGGTGATCGCGGCGTTCAGCGCCAAGAACCACGACCTGTTCGCCAGCATCAGCGGCACGCTCAGCGTGGACAACGACCAGGCGGTGATCGAGCGCCTGTGGAACGGCTTCATCGACGCCTGGTACGAACAGGGCAAGGACGATCCCAAGCTGGCGCTGCTGCGCCTGGATCCGGATCACGCGCAGATCTGGCTCAACGGCTCCAGCCTGGTGGCCGGCATCAAGGTGCTGTTCGGCATCGACCCCAAGCGCGACTACCAGGACAAGGTCGCCGACGTGCCGCTGCGCTGAGGCAGACGCGCTCGCCACGCCACCGGCGCACCGGCTGCATGCGTGCAGCCGGAACGCGCTGCGACGCAGGCCGCCTCCGGCCTGCTTGGCACATGACTCCTACATAAGGGGGCAAAATCGCGCCGCGCTTCGTGCAGGCAGCGCACGGCGGCGGCCATGCTGGAGCACGGGTCATTCGGCCTGCGGACATGCCTGCCGACGGATCGCATCGCGCAGCACCGCTTCGGTGGTCCGCAGGGCGCGATCGACCTGATCGTCGGCCGCCGCCTCCGCCAGGCGCAACCACGCCTGCGCGGCCGCAGCGTCGCCGCGCCGCACGGCCATCAACGCTTGGCAGCGCGGGCGCAGCGCAGGGGCGATCCAGTCGGCGTCCGCCGTCAGTCCCGCATCCAGCAGCTCGACCTCGGCGCTTCCCGCCATTGCGCGCGAAAACGCGAATTCGCACCGCAGCAGCATGACGAGCGTGTCCCAGTGCGCGGCCGCGGGTCCCGCCTCGGCGAGGCGCTGTTCCATCTGCGGTTGCAGGTCCGCCGCCTCCCGCCACTGGCCACGCTGTTGCGCCGCCTTCAACGCGAACCAGCTGTGGCACAGGGCCAGATCGCTGCGTGCCAGCACGTCCAGGCGGGACGGCGGCAGCTTGTCCGCGGTGACGCCCTTGCACGTCCACCCATTGAGTTCGGCGAGCACGTATGCCGGCGCATCCGCGTCGCGCCACTGCGCGACATTCACCCACTGCAAGCCGTCGGTCGCTCCCGAGCGGCCCTGCACCGGCAACAGATTGATCAGCGCAACCGCCAGGTTGAACACGCCGACGCCAACGCAGAATGCGCCCAGGTTGCTGTCCACCCCGGCGCCTCGCGCGGCGAGCCATGCGATCGCGGCCACCAGCAGATTGGCCGCCGGCCCACCGGCGATCGTCAATCGATACTGCCTGCACAGCGGCAGGGCGGGATCCGGCACAGGCAACACGAAGCCCATCGGTTGGCCGGGGCGAGCGCGCCGCCAGCGCATTCTCCAGCCACGGCGGCGCGCATGCAGTTGCAGCGGACCGAGATGGATCAGGTAGACGATCATGCCCGCGGCCCGCGCAGCCAACGCATGACCGCACTCGTGCAGCGCGACCGTCGCCATGGTCGCGAGCGGAAGACTGAGCACTATCACCGGCAGTTCGACCATACCCGGCGCCCAGACGCCGTGGACCAGGGCGATGGCGCCGACCGCCATCGCCGAGACGCCGATCAACAGCAACACACCCTGCACGCCGGTCAGCAGCCGATTGAGCCAAGGCGCTGGCATCCACGCACCGCGTTTCGTCCCGGCCAAGCTCATGGCCGGCTCCACGCGGCACCGAGCGGCCACCTGGCAGCGACGCACGCACGCGCCGCGAACAGGGGGCCGCCTGCATGGACGGCGATCGGCGCCAACAACGCCAGCAAGCAAAGCGGCATCGATGCCAGCGCCGGCGCGACGTCGTGCGCCAAGACGCCGCCCGCGGCCAGCGCCAGGCTGCCGACGCGCAGCATGACCCCGCGAATGCGCCTCGGCACGCGCGAGCGCCGGGCAAACGCAGTCCATGGCATGGGCGTCGCGTCCCCGACGCTGATCCGCGCCCGCGTCGCCGCACGCGGTGTCGCGTCGCCGTCCACGACCATGTCCTGCCGCCTCGCCGAATGGCCAAGCGCCGCTGCCGCACGGTTCGGCCAATCGCGGGATGCACCAGCCAACGGCGCCACCTAGCGGCGGTAGCGCGCCGCCAGCTGCGCGGCGGCAGTGGCGCGATGGCGGCGCAGCGCCAGCCCGAGCGGACTCATGCTCGCGACCTCGGCATCGCCCGCCTGTTCCTCCAGCGCCCGCTGCACCCGCGGCGACAGGCCCCAGTCGGTGGAAATCGCCTTGGCGCAATGCGACGACCAGGTCTCCAGCATCTCGGTCATCGCCGCCGGCGTGGGCGCCACCTCGCCGTGGCGTGCGTAGGCATCGCGCAACACCTGCACCACCGCGACCGCACCCAGCCCGCACAGCAGGGCCAGCAATTGCGCCGCGTTGGCATCCTCGCGGTCCGGCACGTGGGCGGCGGCGTGCGCCGACAGCAGGGTGTGTTCCCACAGGATCGCCGCACAGCGGCCGAAGACGCTGCCGTCGTCGACGATCACCGGCTGCAACAGGGCCGCCAGCACGATCTGGCGCAGGCCCTCGGTGCCGAGCAGGGCCACCGCCCGTTCCAGGTTCTCGATCGGCTCGGGATGGCGGCGGTAGACCACGCTGTTGGCGATGCGCAGCAGGTTGCCGGCCAATGCCGGGTCCTGGCCCAGGATCGTGGAGATGGCGTGGGCGCCGGCGGCCGGATCGTTGATCGCGCGGGTGAGCTGCGGCAGCAGGTGCGGGCGCCGCGGCGTATAGCGCGGATGCGCGTCGATGCGCGCCAGCACCGCGGCGGCCTCGGCCATGACCGTCGGGGCGGCCGCTCCCGCCGCAGTCGCGGGCCGGTCGGCGAACGCCAGCTCGCACAGGCGCGCGAGGATCGCCGCGTCCGCTACCGGATCCAGGTCGAGCAGGGCTGGGTCGGCGAATGGGTCGACGCCCGACTCCGCCTCGGCAACAGGCGCGACCGCAGCGGCGCGTGCGGGTGCCGCCGGCGCATCGGGCAAATCGGCCTGCTCGGAGGCGGCGCGCGCCTGCGCGGCATCGCCACCACGGCGCAGCCACCACCAGATTCCGGCCCCCAGCCCCAGCACCAGCGCACTGATGGCAATCCACATGATTGGCACGATCGTCGTCATCCGCAAAACATCGCCAGGTCCCCGCGCCCGGCCACCGGTGCGCGCCCCCCCCGGCGCGCCGTGTCATTCAAGCACGCCGCACAGGCTTCTGCGCAACGCCGACGTGATGCGGTGGCCCACCGCTATCAGGCGGTCATGGACAACGCGCGATCGCGCCGCCCAGTCACAAGCAAGCGGCGTGCCGCAGCGCCGGCCATTCTCGCGCCTGTTGTGCGCGGATACTGGCCGCCCACTGCATCACTGTCTGGTTGATCTGGCCAAGACTCTGGATCTTGACCGCTTCCATCTGGGCGGCGAGTGCGCCGCGCAGGCTCAGTGCGGCGCCAGCTCGGGCGCCGCGCGATCGCCGTATTCAGAGCACCCGCGCCAGCTTCCAGCCGCCCGGGTCCTGCCGCCACACCTACATGTTGCGCCGATACTCGCCGCCCACCTCGTACAGCGCGTGGCTGATCTGGCCCAGGCTATGGGTCTTGACCGCCTCCATCAACGCCGCGAACACGTTGCGGCGCTCGCGCGCGGTACGCTGCAGCGCGCCCAGGCCGGCGCCGTCGTCGGCCAGCGCCAGCGCGTTGCGGCGCCGCTGCCAATCCTGCACGTTGCCGATCTGCTGATCCTTCTCCTGCTCGGTGGAACGGATCAGCTCGATCTCGGTCGCGGTCTCGCCGGCGTGCTCCTTGGGCAGGAATGTATTGACCCCGACCAGCGGCAGGCTGCCGTCGTGCTTCTTGTGTTCGTAGTACAGGCTCTCTTCCTGGATCTTGCCGCGCTGGTACATGGTGTCCATCGCGCCGAGCACGCCGCCGCGCTCGCTGATCGCCTCGAACTCCTTGTACACCGCCTCCTCGACCAGGTCGGTGAGCTGCTCGACGATGAAACTGCCCTGCCAGGGGTTCTCGCAGAAGTTCAGCCCCAGCTCCTTGTTGATGATCATCTGGATCGCCACCGCGCGGCGCACGCTCTCCTCGGTCGGCGTGGTGATCGCCTCGTCGTAGGCGTTGGTGTGCAGGCTGTTGCAGTTGTCGAACAGCGCGTACAGCGCCTGCAGCGTGGTGCGGATGTCGTTGAACTGGATCTCCTGCGCGTGCAGCGAGCGGCCCGAGGTCTGGATGTGGTACTTCATCATCTGGCTGCGCTCGTTGCCGCCGTAGCGCTCGCGCATCGCCCGCGCCCAGATGCGCCGCGCCACCCGGCCGATCACCGTGTACTCCGGGTCCATGCCGTTGCTGAAGAAGAAGCTCAGGTTCGGCGCGAAGTCGTCGATGTGCATGCCGCGCGCCAGGTAGTACTCGACGATGGTGAAGCCGTTGCTGAGGGTGAAGGCGAGCTGGCTGATCGGGTTCGCCCCGGCCTCGGCGATGTGGTAGCCGGAGATCGACACCGAGTAGAAGTTGCGCACCTTCTGCTCGACGAAATACTGCTGGATGTCGCCCATCATGCGCAGCGCGAACTCGGTGCTGAAGATGCAAGTGTTCTGCGCCTGGTCCTCCTTGAGGATGTCGGCCTGCACCGTGCCGCGCACGCTGGACAAGGTCTGCGCCTTGATCTGCGCATAGGTCGGCGCGTCCACCAGCTGGTCGCCGCTGACCCCGAGCAGGGCCAGGCCGAGGCCGTCGTTGCCCGGCGGCAGCGCGCCGTGATAGCGCGGGCGTTCGCGGCCTTCGAACAACTGCGCCAGGGTGCGCTCGGCCTGCGCCCAGCGCTGCGCGTCGCCCTTGAGGTACTTCTCCACCTGCTGGTCGATGGCGGTGTTCATGAACATCGCCAGGATCATCGGCGCCGGGCCGTTGATGGTCATCGACACGCTGGTGGTCGGCGCGCACAGGTCGAAGCCGGAGTACAGCTTCTTCATGTCGTCCAGGGTCGGGATGTTGACCCCGGAGTTGCCGATCTTGCCGTAGATGTCCGGGCGCGGCGCCGGGTCCTCGCCGTACAGGGTGACGCTGTCGAAGGCGGTGGACAGGCGCGCCGCCGGCTGGCCGACGCTCAGGTAGTGGAAGCGCCGATTGGTGCGCTCGGGCGTGCCCTCGCCGGCGAACATGCGGATCGGGTCCTCGCCGCTGCGACGGTACGGATACACGCCGCCGGTGTACGGATAGCTGCCGGGCAGGTTCT
Source organism: Xanthomonas sp. NCPPB 901 (assembly GCF_056725085.1). Taxonomy (NCBI): domain Bacteria; kingdom Pseudomonadati; phylum Pseudomonadota; class Gammaproteobacteria; order Lysobacterales; family Lysobacteraceae; genus Xanthomonas; species Xanthomonas sp. NCPPB 901. Next base: position 3,461,979 of record NZ_CM161511.1, read on the forward strand.
CCTTGCCGAGGAAGGTCAGCAGTTCGCCCCAGCTCTTGTAGCGCGGCGCGGCGATCTTCGGAATGGACTGATGGCTCAGCGACTGCCGGTAGTTCTCCACCCGGATCGACTTGCCGCGCACCGCGTATTCGGTGACCGGGTCGGTGATCGACTTCAGCCGTTGCGGCCACTCGCGCAGCAGCCTCAGCGACGCATTGGAGAGCGACTGCAGTGCATCGTTGTAGCGCTGGCGCAGCAACAGCAGGCTCATGTCCACGGCGTCAGCGGATGCATCGGCGGCGGTGCGCGGCGCCGGCAGCAGGTCGTGCGCCGCATACAGCTCCAGCTGCGCCGGCAGCTGTGGATCCTGCAGCTCGTGCAAGGCCCGCCAGAACGCCTGCGCCCGGTCGGCGGCCTCGGCCTGGCGCTGCACCCCGGCATTGAGCGCCCGCCCCTGCTCGGCGATCTCGGCCAGGTAGCGCACGCGCGCGCCGGGAATCAACACGGTGGCGCGCGGCTCCTTCAGCGTCGTGTCCAACTGCGGGCGGAAATCGCAGTGCACCGGTGCGCCTGCCACGGCCTCTGGCTGCGTCGCTAGCTTCTCGCGCAGCAGGCGGCACAGATTGACGAACATCCAACTCACGCCGGGGTCGTTGAACTGGCTGGCGATGGTCGGATACACCGGCACCGCTTCATCGTCCAACTGGAATGCCGCACGGTTGCGCCGCCACTGCTTGCGCACGTCGCGCAGCGCGTCCTCGGCGCCGCGCCGGTCGTACTTGTTCAGCACCACCAGCTCGGCGAAGTCGAGCATGTCGATCTTCTCCAGCTGGCTCGGCGCACCGTAGTCGCTGGTCATCACGTACACCGGGAAATCGACCAGATCGACGATCTCCGAATCGCTCTGGCCGATGCCGGCGGTCTCCACGATCACCAGGTCGTAGCCGATGCCCTTCAGCAGCGCGATGCAGTCCTTCAGCACCCGGTTGGTGGCGGCGTGCTGGCGCCGCGTGGCCATCGAGCGCATGTACACGCGCGGGCTGCGCAGCGCGTTCATGCGGATGCGGTCGCCGAGCAACGCACCGCCGGTGCGGCGCCGGCTGGGGTCCACCGACACCACCGCGATGCGCATCTGCGGGAAGCTGGCCAGGAAGCGGTTGAGCAATTCGTCGGTGACCGAGGACTTGCCGGCGCCGCCGGTGCCGGTCAGGCCGAGCACGGGCGCGATGCGCCCGCTGCGAGCCCCGGGGCCCGGGATCCGGGGCTCGGCAGGGCGAGGCAGACCGGATTGCCATTGCTTGCGCAGCAGGGCCAGTTCGGCCTCGGAGAACGCGCCGTCTTCGATGGCCGACAGCATCCTGCCGATGCCGATCTCGTCGTCGATGCCGGGAATCGAGGTGCCGGCTTGCTCCGGGTCCCGGGTCGCGGCTCCCGCGTCCCGTGCGCGCCCTGCACGCGCCACCACGTCCTCGATCATCTCCACCAGGCCCATCTTCATGCCGTCGTTCGGGTGGTAGATGCGCTCCACGCCATAGGCCTGCAGCTCGGCGATCTCTTCCGGGGTGATGGTGCCGCCACCGCCGCCGAACACCCGCACGTGGCCGGCGCCGCGCGCGCGCAGCATGTCCACCATGTACTTGAAGTACTCCACGTGGCCGCCCTGGTAGGACGACAGCGCGATCGCGTCGGCGTCCTCCTGCAGCGCGGCGCGGACCACGTCCTCGACGCTGCGGTTGTGGCCGAGGTGGATCACTTCGGCGCCCTGCGCCTGGATCAGGCGGCGCATGATGTTGATCGCCGCATCGTGGCCGTCGAACAGGCTGGCGGCGGTGACGAAACGCAAGGGACTGGCGTCCGTCTGCGGCAACGGAACGCGGGACGCGGGAATGCTCATCGGACGGACATCGAAAAGAGAATGTCCCGATTCTAGGCGCGCGGCGCGGCGCGGGCAGGTTGCGCTGCAGCATGCGCGCCCGCGGCGGCGGTCCCGCCGCTCGGCGCCAGCGCCTGGCTATCCGCTGCATGAATGCGCGCCGGCGACGCGGTCAACAGCCGCGCCGGCCGCGGCGTTTCCTCCCGCATCGGCACCCCGCCGATGCCTTCGGAGAATCGTATGTTCGCTCGTCCCTTGTTGCTGGCCTCCCTGCTCGGCGGCGCGCTCGCCGGTGGCATGGCCGTCGCGCCCGCGCAGGCGCGCGAGGTGGTGGAACTGGCGGTCCGCACCGCGCCGCCGCCGCCGCGCGTGGAACGGGTGGTGGTGCGGCCCGGCTACGTGTGGCTGCCGGGCTATTGGCAGTGGGACGGACACCACCACGTCTGGGTCGCCGGCCGCTACGTGGTGGAACGGCCGGGCTACGTCTACGTCGGCCCGCGCTGGGAGCATTACGGCCCCGCCTATCGCTTCCACGCCGGCTATTGGGTCCGCCGCTAGTCCATCGCCCGCCCCATGGTCGCGCGATCGCCGTGCCGGCGGCGCGCGTGACCCGCGGCGCGGTGGCATGCGGGGCCACCGCCACGGCAGCAGCCACCGTCGCGCCGGCATTCGACCGATTCCGCCCCGCCAGTGTCCATCGCCGCCAACACAGGACCGGCCCGGGCCGCCGCCGCGTCTGCCCATCTCCGCCAACACCACTTCACGCCGACGCCACCCGCAGGCAGGCGCCATCAGGCGATCGAAGCGATCGCCCGCACCGCTTGCCGCCTGGCGTCGCACAGCGCGGCGAGATGCCCGTGCCCGCGGACCGCAGCGTCATCGCGCGGGCGGCCGGCAATTGCTTTAAAATGCCGCCATCGCGACGCTCAGGGCCAGTTCCGGAACCGTCGCGTTTTTGTTTTGCGCCACCCACCAGGCACGTTCCTGGACCCATGGTGTCCGACACCTGCAACGCCAGCGGAGCCCCCATGCTTTTCGAAACGCTAGCCAACACCGGCCACGAACAGGTCGTCTTCTGCCACAACCGCGACGTGGGACTGCAGGCGATCATCGCCATCCACAACACCGTACTCGGCCCTGCGCTGGGCGGCGTGCGCATGCGCCCCTACGCCAACACCGAATCGGCGCTGCAGGACGCGCTGCGGCTCAGCCGCACCATGACCTACAAGAACGCGCTGGCCGGGCTCAACATCGGCGGCGGCAAGGCGGTGATCATCGGCGACCCGAAGAGCGACAAGTCCGAAGCGCTGTTCCGCGCCTTCGGCCGCTACGTCGATTCGCTGGGCGGCCGCTACATCACCGCCGAGGACGTCGGCACCGACGTCAACGACATGGAGCAGATCTACCTGGAGACCGAGTACGTCACCGGCGTGCACCAGGTGCATGGCGGCTCCGGCGATCCGGCCCCGTTCACCGCCTACGGCGCGCTGCAGGCGCTGATGGCCTCGCTGCAACGCAAGTTCGGCCATGAGGAGATCGGCAAGACCAGCATCGCCGTGCAGGGCCTGGGCCACATCGGCATGGAGCTGGTGAAGCTGCTCAAGGAACGCGGCGCCAAGCTGTACGTGACCGACCTGGACCCGGCGCTGGTCGCGCGCGCGGTGGCCGAATACGGTGCCGAAGCGGTGGCCCCGGACGAGATCTACGACGTCGCCGCCGACGTGCTGGCGCCGTGCGCCCTGGAAAGCGCACTCGACGAGGCCAAGCTGCCGCGGCTGAAGGTCAAGATCGTCTGCGGCACCGCCAACAACCAGTTGGCCAACCCCGCGGTCGGCGAGGAACTGCACCGCCGCGGCATCCTCTACGCGCCGGACTACGCGGTCAACGCCGGCGGCGTGATGAACGTGTCGCTGGAGATCGACGGCTACAACCGCGAACGCGCGATGCGGCTGATCCGCAGCATGTACCACAACCTCGGCAAGATCTTCGACCTGTCCGAGCGCGAGAACATTCCGCCGCAACAGGCCGCCGACCGCATCGCCGAGGCGCGCATGCAGGCGATCGGCAAGCTCAAGCTGCCGCTGGGCCGCACCGCACCGCGCTCGATGGGCCATCTGCGCGGCGAGTGACGCCGCGCGCCGCCTGCACCGCAGGTGGCGTGGTCTCAGATCGCAAGGCCGGGACGTCCCGACCGTACATGACCGCCCACGATCCGGCGCAGCACGCGCCTGATCGCGTGTCCGGGATCAGAAGCCCAGGCGATAGCGCAGCGACACCGCACGGTCGTCGCCGCGCGGGCCGAACCGCTGGTCGTAGCCCAGCCCCAGCAGCCCCCCGTTCCAGCGCGTCTGCAGGCTGGCGCCGAACAGGCCGCCCGAACGCGCCGGCTGCAGGTCCACCAGCGGCGCCCAGGCGTTCACGCCGACGAAGCTGGCCTGCCGGTCCAGCCCCTGCGCGGCCAGCGTCTGCTGCCATTCGGCATAGCCCTGCAGCGACCAGCCGCGCCCGCCGAATCCGCCGCGCAGGCCGGCCAGCGCCTGGCTGCGCGAGGAACTGGCGGCACCGGCCATCAGCCCGAAGCCGTCGCCGCCCTGCTCGCGGAAGCCGTCGCTGTCGATGCGGCTGTAGTCGGCGCCGGCATACGGGGTCAGCCACGCCGGGCCGCGCCCGACGCGATAGCCGACCTCGACGCTGGAGGACAGGAAGCGGCCGGCGTAGCGGCTGGACGCGTCGGCGACGGTATCGCCGAGCAGCAGGCTGCGGTCGAGCTGGCGCTGGTACTGGCCAGTGCCCAGTTGCGCCAGCGCGTAGGCATTGCCGGCCACCGCGCCGAGGTAGGCCTGGCCCTGCACCTGGCGGTTGCGGCTGCGGTCCAGGCTGCCGGCGTCGCTGGCGCGGCTCTCGCCGAAGGCGAAGCCGGCCAACGCGTGCTCGCCCAGGCGCAGGTCCTGGCCCATCAGCCAGCCATCGAGCTGGAACTGGCTGCCGGCGAAGCTGCCCTGCCCGGTCTCGCCCAGGCGCTGGCTCCAGGCGCCGACCGCGCGCGGTTGCTGGACCAGCGTGTCGAAGCGGCTGGACAGCGCGCGCCGCTGCAGGTCCATGGTGTCGAAGGTCATCGCAGTGGCCGCGGCATGCGCCTCGCCGGACAGGCTGCGCAGGGTCGCCGACGCCGCCGCCACGCTCGGCGACTGCTGCACCGCGCCGGCCGCCTTGAGCAGCGCACCGTCGACCGTGGCCGGGGCCTGGCTCAGCTGCGTGTTGAGCTGCGCGAACGCCGCGTCCACGCGGGTCGCCGACGCCAGCGTGGCGGCGGTGATGTTGCCGAAGCTGGCCGCGGCGGCGGTGACGCTCAGCGACTGCACGGTGATCGAGGCGCTGGTGGCGTCGTAGGACAGCGACGAGGTTAGGAACACGTTCGACGGCGTGGTCACCGAGGCGAACGTGCCGGTGAGTCCGCCGTTGGCCTCCAGCACCTTGTACGCGGTGTTGTTGACCACGTAGTCGCGCTTGCCCAGCACGTACAGCGAGCCGCCCTGCAGGGTGGCGCTGCCGCCGACCGAGAGCTTGTCGCCGACCAGCAGGGCCAGGCGGCCATTGTTGCTCTGCACGTAGTTGCCGCTCAGGCTCAGCGTGGCCGCGCCGACCTGGAAGGTACCGGCATTGGCGACGCTGCCGCCGAGCGCGCCGGTGCCGACGAAGGTGGCGCCATTGCTGATCGCCACGTTCGAACTGCCGAGGCTGGCCGCGCTGAGCGTGCCGCCCTGCACCTGGGTGTCGCCGCTGTAGCTGTTCTGGGTGCCGCTGAGGATCAGCGTGCCGCTGTCCTGCTTGATCAGGCCGCCACTGCCGGCGATGTCGTTGGCCCAGGTCGAGCTGCCGGTGAACGCCACCGTGACATCACCCCAGTCGAAGCGGCCCGGTCCCTGCACCGCCTTGCCGACGTTGAGCAGGCCGTAGCCGAAGGTCGCGTCCACGCCGGGCGTGCCCAGGTCGGTGGCGGTGCCCAGCAGGGTCTGCCGGACCAGGTCGTTGCTGAAGTACGGGAAGGCCTGCCAGACCAGCGCCGCCGCGCCGGACACCAGCGGCGCCGCGTACGAGGTGCCGCTGCCGTAGTAGTAATCGGGATTGCTGGTGGAGGTGGTCGCCTTGGGATCGACGAACACCTCGGTGCCCGGCGCGACCAGGCAGTAGCGCATCGCCGCGCCGCAGGCGTTGGAATACGAGGCCAGCTGCGTGCCGGTGCTGGAGTCGACCGCGGCCACCACCAGCCAGCCGCGCTCCAGGTCCGCCGCCGGCAGCGTGCCGTTGGGGCCGGCCTTGCTGGGCAGCGAGGCGATGTCCGAGGGCGTGGACTTGGATTCGTTGCCGGCGGCGAACACCACCAGACCGCCGTAGCTGAGCACGAACGGGCGGTACTCGGCGGCGATGGCGTTGGTCGAGTTCAGGTCGGTCCAGTAGATGCCGCCCCAGGAATTGTTCATCACCTTGACCCCGGCGTTGATCAGGTCCTGGTGCACCTGGGTCAGGCCCAGTCCGCCACTGACCTGGTTGCCGCTGCCGCTGCCGTCGTCCTTGGGCGGGGTATCGGCAATGATGCGCGCGGACACGATCTGCGCGCCCGGGGCGATGCCGCCCGGCCACTGCCCGACCGACTTGCCCGCCGCCAGCTGCGCCACGGTGGTGCCGTGGCCGTCGACGTCGTCGACTGCGGTGTTGTTCTGGCTCGGATCGACGTAGATCAGGTTCGACACCACCCGCCCGGCCAGGGCCGGATGGTTGCGGTTGACGCCGGTGTCGACCACGCCGATGCGGAAGCCGCTGCCGTCGTAGCCGGCGGCGTGCGCGGCCAGCGTATTGGTCAAGGTCAGGTGCGCGTCGAAGGCCGGCTGCGGCGGCGGCGGCGAGGTCGGAGGCGACGTCGGCGGAGGCGGCGGCGGAGGCGGCGGTGGTGGGGGAGGCGGAGGCGGCGAGGTCGGCGGCGGACTGCCGTGGACCAGATTGCCGCCACCGCCACCGCCGCCTCCGCAGGACGTCAGCGCAACCGCCACAGCGGCCGCCAGCAGCGACCGCGCCATCAATGTCCGCATGGTGTTCCCCTCTCAATGCTGTCTTCCGGCCATACACGCCGGTACTGCCCCCGTTAGCGGCCGCCGACGACGGCGCTGAACTTGGGCAAATTTACACCGGAATGCAGACCACAGGACCGCCCCGGCGGTTGACGCGATTGGCAGAACCGGCGCTGCGGCCGATAATCGACGCACATCTTCCGTAAAGGTTTGCCATGACCGAGATCGTCATCGCCGCGGCCAAGCGCACCGCCATGGGCGCGTTCCTGGGCCAGTTCAACGGCGTGCCCACGCCAACGCTCGGCGCTGCGGCCATCCGCGCCGCGCTGGAGCAGTCCGGCATCCCCGCCGCCGACGTTTCCGAAGTCATCATGGGCTGCGTGCTGCCGGCCAACCTCGGCCAGGCCCCGGCGCGCCAGGCCGCGCGCGCGGCCGGCGTGCCCGACGCCACCGGCGCCACCACCATCAACAAGGTCTGCGGTTCGGGCATGAAGGCCGTAATGCTGGGCCACGACCTGATCAAGGCCGGTTCGGCCAGCATCGTCGTCGCCGGCGGCATGGAATCGATGAGCAACGCGCCGCACCTGCTGCCCAACTCGCGCACCGGCAACCGCTACGGCAATTTCCAGGCGGTCGACCACATGGCCTGGGACGGCCTGACCAATCCCGACGACGGCCAGGCGATGGGCGTGTTCGGCGAGGCCACCGCGGAGAAGTTCGGCTTCAGCCGCCAGGACCAGGACGCGTTCGCGATCGAGTCGGTGACGCGCGCGCAGGCGGCGCAGCGCGACGGCGCCTTCGCAGACGAGATCGTTCCGGTCGCCGTGGCCACCCGCAAGGGCGAGGTGCAGGTCGACAGCGACGAACAGCCGGGCAAGTCCGACGTGAGCAAGATCCCCGCGCTGAAGCCGGCGTTCAAGAAGGACGGCACGGTCACCGCGGCCAGCTCCTCGAGCATCTCCGACGGCGCCGCCGCGCTGGTGCTGCTGGGCGCCGACGAGGCCGCCCGCCGCGGCGTCGCGCCGCTGGCGCGGATCGTCGGCCACGCGACGTTCTCGCAGGCGCCGGAATGGTTCACCACCGCGCCGGTGGGTGCGATCCGCAAGCTGCTCGACCAGGTCGGCTGGAGCCTGGACCAGGTCGACCTGTTCGAGATCAACGAAGCCTTCGCCGTGGTGGCGATGGTCCCGATCAAGGAACTGGGCCTGGACCACGCCAAGGTCAACGTCCACGGCGGCGCCTGCGCGCTCGGCCATCCGATCGGCGCCTCCGGTGCGCGACTGCTGGTGACATTGCTAAATGCGTTGCGCAGCCGTGGCGGCCGCCGCGGAATCGCCACCCTGTGCATCGGCGGTGGTGAAGCGACAGCGGTCGCCATCGAATTGATTTGATTGGCATTAACCCCTGAAACACAAAAATGAATGCGCGTGCGCTTGACAGCCGACTTTGGCTTGTCATCATGTTGAGGGCGCGCATTCGCGCGTTGCCTAACTAAACGACGAGGATAGACACAATGAGCATCAACAAGCTGCTGATCGCAATGGCCCTGGGCCTGGCCCTGGCCGCGTGCTCGAAGCAGGAGCAGGCCCAGGACGCCGCCGCTTCGGCTAACGAAGCCGCCACCGACGCGCAGGCTGCTGCCGACCAGTCGGCTGCCGCCGGCGCCCAGACCGCCGACGCCGCTCAGGCCGCTGCCGACACCGCCGCGACCGCCGCCAACACCGCTGCCGACGCTTCGGCCGCTGCTGCCGCTGCCCCGACCGATGCCGCTGCCGACAAGGCTGCCGACACCGCCAAGGCTGCGGAAGACACCGCCGAGAAGGCGAAGGACGCCGCCCAGGAAGCCAAGAAGTAATCACTTCTCGCTTCAGGCAGTTCCGAAAGAGCCGCTGGTCCGCCAGCGGCTTTTTCTTTGCCTGATGTTCGCTGATGAGCGCGGCGAAGAGCGCCGCGACCGCACCACCGTCTTGAGTTTCCGAGCGCGGACAACGAAGTCCACGCATGGCCCCCGCGGCGCTGCCACGGCAGGCATCCGCCCGCGGCATGGCATCGCAAGCGCGCCTGCCCGACATGACGACGCGCCATGCCATTGCCTCGCTTCCGCGCTCGCCGCATGCAGACCTTCACGCATGACCTGGACGACGCATCGCCACTGCCGGTAGCGACCACGCAACCGGCCAAACGCCAGCCGCGAACGCCGCGCCGGAGACGCATCGCCGCCGCACGCCGCGCAAACGCGGACGCGCGGAAGCGCGCACGCTGCGCACTGCCCGCGTGCGCAGCGCAGTGGCAAGCTTGCCAACACGGGCGCCTCCTCCCCGCCCGGCCTGTAACGCCTTCCTGAACACTGCCCCGCGTCCAGGCCCCGCCTTGACGCGGGCTGCATGCGCGCCCGCCTAGGCTGCGCCGCGTCACCCACCCGTGCATGGAGAAGCCGCATGAACAAGACCCCGATCGTGGCCCTGCTGGGCGCCCTCGCACTGGCCGGCTGCCAGGGTCCCGAAGCGCAGCAGGCGCAGCGCGATGCCAAGGTCGCCGCCGAGCAGACCGGCGAGGCCGCCAAGGAAGCCGCCGGCCAGGTCGCCCAGGCCGGGCGCGAAGTGGCCGCCGATGCCCGCGACGCCGCGCACCGTGCCGCCAACTCCGACGCCGTGCAGGACGCCTCGGCCGCCGCCAAGGAAATGGCGGCCGACGCCAGCGAGGCCACCGCCCAGGCGGCACAGAAGGTCGCCGACAAGGCCCGCGAGAACGCCAACGACGATCCGCACAACGGCGACCGCGAAGGCCATTGAGTCACCGCCGCCCCCGCCTGCGCGGGGGCGGCGCCTGCGGCGCGGCGCGCGCCGTGCGCCGCACCGGTTCGGAAGGTCTTTTTTGTGACGCCGGCCCAAGGCGTTTGCACCGTCACAGTAGACTTTTGCGATGCCGATTCTTCATCGTGTACGGGCCAGGACCCGTCTAGCCCTATTGTTCTCCGCCGCGGTCTTCGTGCTGATCGGCTTCGGCGTCTTCTCCGGCGCGCAACGCGCGATCTACGACGCCGAGCGCGTCGCCCACACCCACGAAGTCCTGCGCAACATCGACGAGGTGCAAGCCACCTTGCTGATGACCGAGTCCTCGTTGCGCGGCTACGAACTGACCAACAACCAGGCCTATCTGGCCCTTTACTACGACAGTGCCGAGCGCGTGCCGCGGCAACTGGCGCAACTGCGCAAGCTGGTTTCCGACAATCCGGTGCAGAGCGCCAATGTACAGGTGCTGCAGCAATTGACGAACACGCGCCTGACGCAGATGCGGCAGATGCTCGCGGTGTACCAGCGCGAGGGGCTGCAAGCGCTGCAGCGGGCGATGGCGCGGAACGTGTACCAGAGTTCCAGCGCGCTCCGCGACCAGGTGCAGCAGATGATCGACGTGGAGCTGCAGTTGCTGCAGCGCCGCGACCTGTCCAACCAGCGCAGCGCCGACATGCTGCTGGCGCTGGCCCTGGCCGGCATCCCGTTCGGGCTGGGCAGCGTCGGCGTTGTCTACGCGCTGCTGTTCCGCGAGCTGCGCAACCGCAGCAGCGCCGAGCAGGCCGCCTCGGTGGCCAACGAACGGATGGAAGCCAGCATCCGCGAGTTGGAGCGCACCAGTGCGGACCTCAACGCGCTCAGCCGCTACACCGGTCTGTTGCAGAGCTGCGTGGAGCCGGCCGAGGCGCTGACGGTGACCGCGCGCCTGCTCGCCGCGCTGATGCCCGACACCGGCGGCAGCGTCTACCTGCTGCGCGCCTCGCGCGACCGCGCCGAGGAGATCGTCAGTTGGGGTGAGCCGCCGGTCGGCAGCGAGCCGGCCGTGGCGCCGCAGGACTGCTGGGCCTTGCGCCGGGACAAGAGCCATTTCGTGCACGCGCAGGGCCACGACTCGGCCTGCGCGCACCTGCGCGAGGATCCGTATGCCGCCGGCGCCAGCACCGCCTGCATCCCCCTGTCCGCGCAGGGCACGCAGTTGGGCTTCGTGTTCCTGGCCGGGCGCGGCACCGGCCCGCTGCCGCGCATCGCCATTGCCGAGGCCGCCGCCGAGCAGCTGTCGCTGGCGTTGAGCAACCTGCGCCTGCGCGAGTCGCTGCGCCTGCAATCGATCCGCGACCCGCTCACCGGCCTGTTCAACCGGCGCTACCTGGAAGAATCGCTCAACCACGAACTGGCCCGCTGCGGGCGTCGGCAGACGCCGATGTCGCTGCTGATGCTGGACGTGGACCACTTCAAGCAGTTCAACGACCTGCACGGCCATGGCGGCGGCGACAGCCTGCTGGCCGCGGTCGGGCAGATGCTGTCGACGCGGCTGCGCGGCGAGGACATCGCCTGCCGCTACGGCGGCGAGGAGTTCACGGTGATCCTGCCGGAGACCGGCCCGGAGCAGGCGCAGGCGATCGCCGAACAGATCCGCAGCGCGGCCCAGCAGCTGAGCGCGACCGTGGACGGCAAGGCGCTGCCGGCGGTGACGATGTCGATCGGCGTGGCCAGCTACCCGCGCGACGGCATGGTCGCCGGCATCCTGCTGCGCAAGGCCGACGCGGCGCTGTACCGGGCCAAGCGCTGCGGCCGCAACCAGGTGCAGGCCTACGACCCCGAACTGGACGGCATGGGCTGAACGGCGGCGGCCACGGCCGGGCCGCCGTTTTGAAGAAAGCGTCACAAAACCGACGCGATAGAGCGGCGATAGTCGCGCTTCCCCCGACTGGAGACGACAGCCCATGTCCATCTGGAAAGATCAGGGTCCCGCGCGCAAGGACGGCCTGCCGCCGGTTCCCGGCAACGGCGCGTTGCCGCCGGAACCGCGCCCGCCGGGCGACGCCGCCCCGGGCGAACCGCTTGCCGCGGTCGCCGCCGCCGCACCTGCCGCCCGCACCGCCGCCCCGGCCCCGGCCGCGAAGGAATCGCTGATCGCCGCCGACATCAGCATCGAAGGCAAGATCGAGGGCACCGGCCATATCCGCATCGCCGGCAAGTTCAAGGGCGACGTCAACGTGCAGGGCGATCTCACCATCGAGACCGGCGCCAAGCTCAGCGGCGGCGTGCGCGCCGACAAGGTGATCATCGCCGGCGAGCTGGAAGGCAACATCGAATCGGCCTCGCGGGTGGAACTGCTGGCCTCCGGCGCGCTGATCGGCGACGTCAAGGCCGGCTCGCTGACCGTGGCCGCCGGCTCGCGCATGCGCGGCCAGGCCGACTTCGGCTGGGACGACGACAAGCACGCCCGCAAGGGCGGCAAGCCCGCGGAGTCCGACGCCGGCGCATGAGCAGCCCGCGTCCCGGCAGTCCGGGGGCGACCCGGACCTGCCCGCACTGCAAGGCCACCATTCTCGAAAGCGCCAGCGTCTGCCCGGCGTGCAAGCACCACCTGCGCTTCGATTCGGCGGTGCTGCAGCAGACGGCGCCGTCGGCGCTGGTGCCGCTGCGGGTGGAGGGCAGCATCCGTCACCCGGCCGACGGCAGCGCCTGGGAATACACCGTGCTGGTGAGCATCCGCAACGGCCGCGGCGAGGAGATCAAGCGCCAGCTCGTCGGCGTCGGCGCGATGCTCGACGGCGAGGAGCGCAGCTTCACGCTTTCCGTCGAGGCGACGCCGCTGCGCGGGGGGCGGCGCGGCAAGCACTAGCGCCTGTGGCGCGGGGATTGGGGATTGGGGATGCGTAAGCGCCTAGCTCCTCTCCCGCCGGGAGAGGGATTGGGGTAAGGGTACGGCCGCGCGATGCCGGTGGTCGCTGCACGTGCTGCCTGGCGGCGCTGGCTGTCGTGCCCTCATCCGCCCCTTCGGGGCACCTTCTCCGGACCGGAGAAAGAAGCGCTGGCCAGCCCACTTTCCAGCAAATGGCCGCGCGATGGGTAGCTTTCCGCACGCCTACGGCAAGGCCCGCGCCAACAATTCCTCGACCGGCACACCCGCCTGCAGTGTGCCGAACGCCAGTCCATGCGCGCCGGCCAGGCGGCTGCGCACGAACGCGGCGGCGGCCGGGCTGGCGCTGCGCAGCAGGAGCGCGGCCTGCAAGGCCAGCGCGATGCGTTCGGCCAGGTGCCGTGCGCTGAACTCGTCGACCTCGGCGTTGCCGGCCAACGGCGCACGCAGTGCGTCCAGCGCCGCGTCGTAGGCCCGGTCGCTGCCGGCCGCCGTCTGCAGCTCCGCCAGCACCGCGGCGGCGCTGGCCGGTTCGCGCGCCAGCGCGCGCAGCACGTCCAGGCACTGGATGTTGCCGCTGCCCTCCCAGATCGAATTCAGCGGCGCCTGCCGGTACAGCCGCGGCAGGATCGACTCCTCGACGTAGCCGGCGCCGCCCAGGCATTCCTGCGCCTCGTTGACGAAGGCCGGCGCGCGCTTGCACAGCCAGTACTTGCCCAGCGCGGTGGCGATGCGCGCGAACGCCGCTTCCGAGGCATCGGCATCGGCCGCGTCCACCGCGCGCGCCACGCGCAGCGCGAACGCGGTGGCGGCTTCCGCTTCCAGGGCCAGATCGGCCAGCACGTTGCGCATCAGCAGCTGCTCGACCAGGCGCCTGCCGAACGCGACGCGATGCCGCGCATGGTGCAGCGCCTGCGCCAGCGCCATGCGCATCTGCGCGGCCGCGGCGAGCATGCAGTCGAGCCGGGTCAGCATCACCATGCCGATGATCCGCGCCACCCCGCGCCCTTCCTCGCCGACGCGCTGCGCCCAGGCGCCGGCGAACTCCACTTCGCTGGAGGCGTTGGACCAGTCGCCCAGCTTGTCCTTCAGCCGCATCAGCCGCAGCGCGTTGAGTCGGCCGTCGGGCAGGCGCCGCGGCAGCAGGAAGCAGGTCAATCCGCCCGGGGCCTGCGCCAGCACCAGGAAGCCGTCGGACATCGGCGCGGAAAAGAACCACTTGTGCCCGACCAGGGTGTACGCGCCATTGCCGTCCAGCGGCGTGGCGACGGTGGCGTTGCGGCGCACGTCCGAACCGCCCTGCTTCTCGGTCATGCCCATGCCCAGGGTGATGCCGGCCTTGTCGGCGATCGGCATATCGCGCGGGTCGTAATGCGGTGCGGCGGCCTTGTCGGCCCAGTCGCGCAAGGCCGGGTCCCGGCGCAGCACCGCGACCGCGGCGTGGGTCATGGTCAGCGGGCAACTGGTGCCGGCCTCGGCCTGATGGTGCAGGTAACTCAGCGCGGCGCGTGCCACGTGCGCGCCCGGCTGCGGGGTGTGCCAGGACAGCCCGGCCACGCCATGGCGCTTGGCCACGTCCAGCAACTGGTGGTAGGCCGGATGGAACTCGACCGTATCGATGCGGTGGCCGTAGCGGTCGTGGGTGCGCAGCCGCGGGCGGTCGCGGTTGGCGTCGAAGCCGAGCCGGTACAGCGCATCGCCGGCCAGTGCGCCGTACTGCGCGAGCGCCGCGGCGAAGGCGGCGCCGCCCTCGCGCGCGATGGCCGCGCGCAGCACCGCGTCGTCGGCCCACAGATCGCGCGGTTCGAACGGCGGCGGCTGGTTGTCGACCGTATGCGTGGCGAACGCCGGCAGGTCCGTGTGCATGCATCTCCCTCCCAGAAGCGCTGGGCGCATTGTGGCCGATCCGCCGCGCGACCGCGAACGCGCGCGGCGGATTCTCATCTCCTGCACACCGGCTTGGACACAGTGGCGCCCATGCCGACTGCCGCTTCCCAGGACCTGGTGGTGCTGCGCCCGGAAGGGCTGTACTGCCCCGCCGGCGACTTCCACATCGATCCCTGGCGGCCGGTGCCGCGCGCGGTCATCACCCACGGCCACGGCGACCACGCGCGCTCGGGCATGGGCGAGTACCACTGCGCCGCCGCCGGCCTGCCGATCCTGCGCTGGCGGCTGGGCGAGCAGGCCTACCGCGCCTACGCCTACGGCACCCGCTTCACCCTCGGCCGGGCGCAGGTCTCGCTGCATCCGGCCGGGCACGTGCTCGGCTCGGCGCAGGTGCGCATCGAGGTCGACGGCGAGGTCTGGGTGGCCTCGGGCGACTACAAGCGTCAGCCCGACCCGACCTGCGCGGCGTTCGAGGTGGTGCGCTGCGATACCTTCATCACCGAGGCCACCTTCGCCCTGCCGGTGTACCGCTGGCCGGACACCAGCGCGGTGGCGCGCGAGATCGTCGCCTGGCGCCGCGAGTGCGCCGCGCGCGGCGAGGCCGCCGTGCTGTTCTGCTACGCGCTGGGCAAGGCGCAGCGCGTGCTCGCCGAACTGCAGCCGTGGGACGATCAACCGGCGCTGCTGCACGGCGCGGTGGCGGCCGGCGTGGCGGTGTACCGCGAGGCCGGCGTGGCGATGCTGGAGACGCGCACCGTGGCCGAACTGGACAAGCGCGCCGACTACGCCGGGCAATTGGTGCTGGCGCCGCCGTCGGCGGCCGGCAGCCCGTGGCTGCGCCGCTTCCGCCACGCGCAGCTCGGCTTCGCCTCGGGCTGGATGCGGCTGCGCGGCAACCGCCGCCGGCGCAACTACGATCGCGGCTTCGTGGTCTCCGACCATGCCGACTGGCCGGACCTGCTGCGCACCATCGACGAGACCGGCGCACGCCGGGTGATCGCCACCCACGGCAACACCGACGCGATCATCCGCGCGCTCAACGAACGCGGCGTCGCCGCCGAAGCGTTCCGCACCGACTACGGTGGCGAGGAATGAAGCGCTTCGCCGCGCTGTACCGGCAACTGGACCAGAGCACCGCGACGCTGGACAAGCGCGCCGCGCTGGTCGCGTATTTCGAGCAGGCGCCGCCAGCGGACGCGGCCTGGGCGATCTGGCTGCTCAGCGGCGGCAAGCTGCGGCGCATCGCCAACACCCGCGAACTGCGCGAATGGATCGCGCAGGAAAGCGGCCTGCCCGGCTGGCTGGTGGACGACAGCTACGACCACGTCGGCGATCTGGCCGAAACCCTGACCCTGCTGCTCGACGACCCGGCGAACACCTCCGACCCGGCGCCGCTGCGCGACTGGATCGAGGAGCGCCTGCTGCCGGTGGCCGCGCAGGACGATGCCGCGCGCCGCGCCGCGGTGGTCGCCGGCTGGCGCAGCCTGGCCTTCGACGAGCGCCTGCTGTTCAACAAGCTGCTGACCGGCGCATTGCGCGTGGGCGTGTCGCAGCGGCTGGTGCAGCAGGCGCTGGCGGCGATGTCGGGAATCGACATCGCGCGCATCGCCCAGCGCATGCTCGGTGCCTGGTCGCCGACGCCGCAGGCGCTGGAGCAGTTGCTGTCCGACGAGGTGCTGGCCAGCGACCGCCAGCAGCCCTACCCGTTCTTCCTCGCCTCGCCGCTGGAGGCGGAAGCGGCCACGCTCGGCGCCATCGACGACTGGCTGCTGGAATGGAAGTGGGATGGCATCCGCCTGCAACTGATCCGCCGCGACGGCGAGGTGGCGCTGTGGTCGCGCGGCGAGGAACGCCTGGACGGGCGCTTCCCGGAGATCGAAGCGGCGGCGGCGACACTGCCGCGCGATGCGGTGATCGATGGCGAACTGCTGGTCTGGCGCGAGGGCGACGCAACGCCGCTGCCGTTCACCGCACTGCAGACCCGCATCCAGCGGCGCAAGCCCGGCGCCAAGACCCTGGCCGACACGCCGGCGCGCGTGCTCGCCTACGACCTGCTGGAACTGGAGGGCCAGGACCTGCGCGAGCAGCCGCTGCAACAGCGCCGCGCGCAACTGCAGGCGTTGCTGGAGGCGCATGCCGATCCGCGCCTGACGCTGTCGCCGCAGGTGCAGGCGGCGACATGGGAGCAGGCGGCGACGCTGCGCGAGGACGCGCGCACGCGCGGCGTGGAAGGGCTGATGCTCAAGCGCGCCACCTCGCCCTACCAGTCCGGCCGCCGCCGCGGCGACTGGTGGAAATGGAAGGTCGCACCGCTGACCATCGACGCGGTGCTGCTGTACGCGCAGGCTGGCCATGGCCGGCGCAGCACGCTGTACACCGACTACACCTTCGGCCTGTGGGACGGCGAGCAGCTAGTGCCGGTGGCCAAGGCCTACTCCGGCCTGGACGACAGCGAGATCCTGGCGCTGGACCGCTGGATCCGCGCGCATACCACCGAGCGCTTCGGCCCGGTGCGTGCGGTGACGCCGTATCACGTATTCGAACTCGGTTTCGAGGCGGTGAACAAGAGCGGGCGGCACAAGTCCGGCATCGCCGTGCGCTTCCCGCGCATCCTGCGCTGGCGCCACGACAAGCCGTTCGCCGAGGCCGACCGGCTGACCACGCTGCAGGCGCTGGCGCGATGAGCGCGTCCGCGGCACGCCGGCGCCCGGCCGATGCGCCGCTGTACGCCTGGTTCGCGCAGCAGGGCTGGCAACCGCTGCCGTTCCAGCGCGCGTTGTGGCGGCATTATCTGGACGGCGGCTCGGGGCTGCTGCACACGCCCACCGGCAGCGGCAAGACCCTGGCCGCATTCGGCGGCCCCTTGCTGGAAGGCCTGCGCGCGCAGGCCGCTACGCAGGCGGCCGCCACGAGGAAGAAGACGGCACGCGGCGCCCACACGGCCGCCGCCCCCGCCAGGGCCGCAACGCCGCCGCGCGCGCGCCGGCAGGCGCAACGCGATCTCAAGGTGCTGTGGATCACGCCCTTGCGCGCGCTCGCCGCCGACACCGTGCGCGCGTTGCGCGACCCGGCGCAGGCGCTGGGGTTGGACTGGCAGATCGGCCTGCGCACCGGCGATGCCAGCGCGCGCGACAAGCGCCTGGCGCGCAGCGGCAAGCTCGACGTGCTGGTGACCACGCCCGAATCGCTGGCGCTGCTGCTGTCCTATCCCGACACCGCGCCGCAACTGGCGACACTGCGCTGCGTGATCGTCGACGAGTGGCACGAACTGCTCGGCAACAAGCGCGGCGTGCTGCTGCAGCTGTGCCTGGCGCGGCTGCGCGGCTGGGCGCCGGCGCTGCGTACCTGGGGCCTGTCGGCCACGCTCGGCAACCTGGACGAAGCGCGCGACGTGCTGCTGCCGCACCTGCCGCAGGCGCCGATCGTGGCCGGGGTCAAGCCGCGCACGCTGACCCTGGAGACGCTGGCGCCGGCGGTCGGCGAGCGCTTCCCCTGGGCCGGCCACCTGGGCCTGGCGCAGTTGCCGCGGGTGCTGGAAAAGCTGTTCGCGGTGCGTACCAGCCTGCTGTTCACCAACACCCGCGCGCAGGCCGAGCTATGGCACCAGGCGTTGACCTCGGTGTGGCCGGAAGAGCCGCACACGCTGGCCCTGCACCACGGCTCGCTGGACCCGGCGCTGCGCAGCGCCGCCGAGCAGGGACTGCGCGACGGCAGCCTGCGCTGCGTGGTGGCGACTTCGAGCCTGGACCTGGGCGTGGATTTCCCCGCCGTCGACCAGGTGCTGCAGATCGGCAGCCCCAAGGGCGTGGCGCGGCTGCTGCAGCGCGCCGGCCGCGCGAAGCATCGCCCCGGCGAGGCCGGCCATGTGCTGTGCGTGCCCTCGCACGCGCTGGAACTGGTCGAATACGCCGCCGCGCGGCGCGCCATCGCCCATGGCCGCATCGAATCGCGGCCCTCGCCGCGGCTGTCGCTGGACGTGCTGGCGCAGCACTGCATCACCTGCGCGCTGGGTGGCGGCTTCGATGCCGAAGCGCTGTACGCCGAAGTGCGCGGAACCGCCGCCTTCGCCCTGCTGGATGCGCCGACCTGGCAGGCGGTACTGGAATTCGTGGTGCAGGGCGGGCGCGCACTGGCGCAATACCCGGACTACCGCAAGGTGGTGCTGGACGAAGACGGCCTGTACCGCGTGCACGACCGCCGCATCGCCCTGCGCCATCGCCTGTCGATCGGCACCATCACCAGCGACGGCAGCGTCGCGGTGCGCTTCCTGCGCGGCGGCCGGCTCGGCGCGGTGGAGGAACAGTTCGTCGGCCGCCTGCGTCGCGGCGACCGCTTCCAGTTCGCCGGGCGCCTGCTGGAACTGGTGCGACTGGAGGACATGACCGCCTACGTGCGCCTGGCCAAGGGCGGCGACGGCAGCGTGCCGAAATGGATGGGTGGGCGCATGCCGCTGTCCTCGGAACTGGGCCGCGAAGTGGAAGCGGTGTTCGCCGATCCGCGCGGCGAGGCCGAACTGCGCGCGCTGGCGCCGCTGCTCGGCTTGCAGCGCGCGCTGTCGGACCTGCCGGCGCCACAGCGGCTGCTGGCCGAGCGCGTGCGCGCCCGCGACGGCCAGCACCTGTTCGTGTATCCGTTCGCCGGTCGCCAGGTGCACGAAGGCCTGGCTGCGCTGCTGGCGCTGCGCTGGGGCCGACGGCAGCGCAATACCTTCAGCTTCGCCGCCAACGACTACGGCCTGGTGCTGTCGCCGGCGGAGGATGCGCCGATCGACGCAGTGCTGCTGCGCGCGCTGCTGAGCCCGGCGCAGTTGTTCGAGGATCTGCGCGAGAGCCTCAACCTGGGCGAACTGGCGCGGCGCCAGTTCCGCGAGATCGCCCGCGTCGCCGGCCTGCTGCCGCCGAGCCTGCCCGGCCGCCTGCCGCGTAGCCTGCGCCAGCTGCAGGCTTCCAGCGGCCTGCTGTACGACGTGCTGAGCCGCTTCGATCCCGGTCACTTGCTGCTGGCGCAGGCCGAGCGCGAGGTGCTGCAGGGCGAGATGGAACTGACCCGGCTCGCCGCCACCCTGGACGATTGCGCCGCGCGCGAGCTGGCGCTGCACACCCCGCGCAGCCTCACGCCGCTGGCGTTCCCGCTGTGGGCCGAAAGCATCCGTGGCCAGCTCAGCACCGAGGACTGGAAGGCGCGGGTGATGCGTGCGGCGGCGCAACTGGAGCAGCGCCATGCGCGCTGAACTGGACTGGACCCTGGCCGGCGAGCCGATGCGCCTGCTCGGCGACCGCGCGCTGTGCTGGCCGGCGCGGCGGCGGCTGCTGATCGCCGACCTGCACCTGGGCAAGGCCGACGTCTTTCGCCGCGCCGGCATCGGCCTGCCGCGCGGGGGGACCGCGCTCGACCTTGCACGGCTCTCGGCGCTGCTGCAGGCGCAGGACGCACTGGAACTGTGGATCCTCGGCGACGTACTGCACGGCGCTGCGCCCGACGCCGACTGGCAGCGGCAATGGCATGCCTGGCGCGCGCAACATCCGCAGCTGCGGGTGGCGGCGATCGCCGGCAACCACGACCGCGCCCTCGCCAACGCCGGGCTGGACATCGCGCTGCTCGGCGCGCAGGTAGAGGACGGCCCGTTCGTGCTGCGCCACGACCCGGTGCCGGAGACGCGGCGCCACGTGCTGTGCGGACACCTGCACCCGCTGGCCAAATTGCCTGGCGTGCGCCCGCGCTGGCCGGCATTCTGGCTGCGCGACGGCATGACCGTGCTGCCGGCGTTCTCGCACTTCACCGCCGGCGTCGCCCCGGTCCTTGCGCCGGGCGAGCGCCTGGTCGCCTGCGTCGAAGGCGCGGCCTTCGCCCTGCCGGTGGCTGCGGCATAGGTCGGGCGCGGGTGCGTCTGGTCGATCGTCAACAGACACCGCGAGGACGCATCACCTTGTGGGAGGGACTCAGTCCTGACGCCTCCACCAACAAGGCGTCGGGGCTGAAGCCCCTCCCACAGTGCAGCCGGAATGCGTTGCGCGAGAGCGTAGCGACACTGCCGCAGGAAACTTCGGCATCTTCCAGGCAGCCCATGACCGCAACCGAAGCGGCAGGTGCGCTGCCGTGTTGTGGGAGGGACTTCAGTCCCGACGCGACCAACTGCGGGGCGTTGGGCTGAATCCCTCCCACAGTGCGGTCGCAACGCGTTGCGCGAGTACGTGGCGACACTGCTGCAGAAAGCTTCGGCATCGCGCCGGGCAGCCCGTCACTGCGACCGAAGCAGCAACTGCGCTGCCATGTTGTGGGAGGGACTTCAGTCCCGACGCGACCAACTGAGGGGCGTCGGGCTGAATCCCTCCCACAGTGCAGTCGCAACGCGTTGCGCGAGAGCGTAGCGACACTGCTGCAGAAAGCTTCGGCATCGCGCCGGGCAACCCGTCACTGCGACCGAAGCAGCAACTGCGCTGCCCTATTGTGGGAGGGACTTCAGTCCCGACGCGACCAACTGAGGGGCGTCGGGGCTGAATCCCTCCCACAGTGCAGTCGCAACGCGTTGCGCGAGTACGTGGCGACACTGCTGCAGAAAGCTTCGGCATCGCGCCGGGCAGCCCGTCACTGCGACCGAAGCAGCAAGTGCGCTGCCGTGTTGTGGGAGGGACTTCAGTCCCGACGCGACCAACTGAGAGGCGTCAGGACTGAAGCCCCTCCCACAGTGCAACGCAATGTATTGCCATCTGTCGTAGGAGCGGCTTCAGCCGCGACCGGGCTTTATCGGGAAAGCCCGATCGCGGCTGAAGCCGCTCCTACGACACCACGGCACCATTGCCGTCGGACCGCGCTCGCTGCGTTGCGCTCTGCACGCGCCGTCGCCGCGACGAATCACCGAAGCTTGCGTCCAACCGCGTCCGCGATCTCGCCGCCTACGGCAGCGCCACGCGTCGCGCCATCGCGTCCTGCAATGCCTGCAGGAACTCCGGCGCCAACGGCAGCTTGCCGAACCAGCCATGCTGGGTGCCGCTGAGCACGCGCAGCATGTGCCCGCGGCCGCCGGGCATGCGCCCGGCCGGGCGCATGCCGACATCGCGCAGCCGCGCCGGCAGGGCGCGCTCGGACTGGAACAGCGGGGTCAGCCAGCGGCTCCAGAACTGGTACACCGCCACGTGCGCCTGGCGCTGCGCCTGGTAGCGCGCCAGCGCCGCGTCGAGGTCCGGCACGGTGCGCAGGCTCTCGCGCAGCGCCCAGGCATCCATCAGCGCCATGTTGACGCCCTGCCCCAGTTGCGGACTCATCGCATGCGCGGCATCGCCGGCCAGGACCAGGCGGCCGCGGTACCAGTGCCGCTGCACCGCATCGCGGTAACTGGCCCGCGCCAGCTGCGCCGGCGCGTCGACTTGGACAAGGCGCTCGCGCGCCTGCGGCCACAACTGCGCGATTTCGTCCAGCCACGGCTGCATGCCGCGCGCCTGCCAGGCGTCGAAGTCGGCGGTCGGCAGGCTCCAGAAGAAACTCACCCGCGGCTCGGCATCGCCGGGACGCGTGCCCACCGGCAGCAGGCCGATCATCTTGCGCGCGGCCACGTAGCGCTGGCGCAGCTCGTCGGCGAAGGCCCAGTCGCCGCGCGGCAGCAGGCACCACAGCGCCCCCCACGGATAGACCCGGTCCAACCGCGTCGCCTGCACCTGCGCGCGCAGCGCCGAGGCCGAGCCGTCGCAGGCGATCACCAGGTCGAACGGACCGTGCCAGCGGCCGTGCTGGTCCTGCACCCGGCGCAGCGTGTCGTCGATGGCGACGATGCGTGTGTCGCGCTGCAGCGTGGCGTAGCCGTCCCAGGCCTGCGCCAGCAGGGCAAACAAGGCGCCGCGCTGCATGCCCAGCCCCAACAGGCGCGCGTCCAGGTCGCGGTAACGCATGTCCATCACCGCGCGCCCGCACGGGGTCTCGCCGTACAGGCGGTGCACCGGGGCGCCGTAGGCCAACGCCTGCTCGAGCAGGCCGATCCGCCACAGCACCTGCAGGCCGGTCGGCTGCAGCAGGAAGCCGGCGCCGACCGGTCCCGGCTGCGCCGCGCGCTCGAACACCTGCACGCGATGCCCGTCGCGTGCCAGCAGCAGCGCCAGCGCCTGGCCCGCGGTGCCGTAACCGACGATCCCGATCTGCAGTCCTTGCGTCATTGCGTCCATTGCCTGTCCACGCCGCCACCGCGGCGTCTCCCACAAAAAACCCCGCCGAAGCGGGGTTCAAGGCACAACCGAGTCAACGCGCTCGCTTACTCGACCGGCGTGATATTGGAGGCCTGCGCGCCCTTCGGACCCTGGGTCACGTCGTAGCTGACACGCTGTCCTTCCTGCAGGCTGCGGAAGCCCTTGGAATTGATCGCGGAGAAGTGCGCGAACACATCGGCGCTACCGTCTTCCGGAGAAATAAAACCAAATCCCTTAGCGTCGTTGAACCACTTGACGGTACCGTTCGGCATGGTGATGCGAGACCTTTTGCAGTGAATGGGTGGTGGTTGTGCGGCAGCCGCACCGGCGGAGTATGCAAAGCTTGCGCAGCGAAGACAATCACCCGCGCGCCAGTTCCCCCACCAGCTCCGGCAGGCCGACCGAGGCCGCCTCGACGTTGGCCAGCACCTCGGCCAGGGTGATCTCCTCGGCGTCGCCGCAGCCGGCCGCCCAGTTCGCCACGATCGCCAGGCAGGCGTAGTCCAGGCCCAGCTCGCGCGCCAGCCCGGCCTCGGGCATGCCGGTCATGCCGACCAGATCGCAGCCGTCGCGGCGCAGCCGCGCGATCTCGGCGATGGTTTCCAGGCGCGGCCCCTGGGTGGCGGCGTAGCAGCCGCCGTCGACCAGGGCGGTGCCGGTGACGCGCGCGGCGGCCAGGATCTTGCTGCGCAGCAGCGGCGAATACGGATGGCCGAAATCCACGTGCAGCACCTCGCTGCCCGGCTCCTCGCACAGCGTGGAGATGCGCCCCCAGGTGTAGTCGATCAACTGGTCCGGACAGGCCAGCACGCGCGGACCGAAGCGCTCGGTGATGCCGCCGACGGTGTTCAGCGCCAGCACCCGCGTGGCGCCGATCTGCTGCAACGCAGCAAGGTTGGCGCGGTAGTTGATCTTGTGCGGCGGCAGCGAATGGCCCTCGCCGTGGCGGGCCAGGAAGGCGACGCGGTGGCCGAGCAGCGTGCCGACCCGCACCGGGCCGGAAGGCGCGCCGTAGCGCGTCTGCACCTCGTGGGTCTGCACGTCGTCGAGCTGTGCGAGCTTGTAGACGCCGGTGCCGCCGATGACGGCCAGTGCGATGTTGTCCATGTGGATCCTCCAACGAAAGGGAACGCCGGCACCGGCGAGAGGCGCCGGCACCGGGGAGCGGGCGCGCGACTGCGCGCGCGGCGCCCTACTCCTTCATCGCGTAGATCGCCGGCAGGTTGCGCAGCGCCTCGTTGACGTCCATGCCGAAACCGAACACGTAACGGTCCGGCACCTCGACGCCGATGTAGTCGGCGCTGACCCCGGGCACGCAGCGGTCGTGGCGCTTGACCGTCAGCGCGGCGATGCGCACGTCTGTGGCGCCCTGCTCCAGGCACCACGCGCGCACCGCCTTCAGGGTCAGGCCTTCGTCGAGGATGTCGTCGAGCAGCAGCACGCGGCGGCCGTACAGCGCGGTGGCCGGGCGGTGCTTCCACACCAGTTCGCCGCCGACGGTCTCGCCGCGGTAGCGGGTGGCGTGCAGGTAGTCCAGCTGCAGGTCCTGGCCGCGGCTGCCCAGTTCCAGCGCCAGCTGGCCGGCGAACGGCAGCGCGCCGTGCATGATGGTCAGGTAGACCGGGGTTTCGCCGCGGTAGTCGGCGGCGATGGCGTCGGCCATGTGGGCGATGGCCTGGTCGATGCGCGGGCGATCGATCAGCAGGTCGGCCTGGGCCAGGGCCTGGGCAATGGTGAGAGTGGACATCAGGCGGTTTTTCCGAAGGTGGAGAGCAGATGGGATTGGGTGTGGCCGTAGCGGGCGTCGGCCAGCAGGCCGTCCCAGCCGAGGCCGCCGCGGCCGATCAGGCCGAGCAGCGCGGCGGTGTTGAGCGGGCGATCGCGCACGGCATGCAGCGCATCATCGACCAGTTCCGGATGGCAGACCAGGACCACGTCGCAGCCGGCGTCCAGGTGCGCGGTCACCCGCGCGGCGACGCCGCCGGCGGCGAACGCCGCGGCCATGCCGATGTCGTCGGAGAACACCACGCCGCGGAAGCCCAGTTCCTGGCGCAGGATCTGCTGGATCCAGCGCGGCGAATAGCCGGCCGGTTCCGGCGCCACCTGCGGGTAGGCCACGTGCGCCATCATCACCGCGTCGGCGCCGGCGGCGATGCCGGCGGCGAACGGCACCAGGTCTTCCTGGCGCAGGGTCTCCAGCGAGCGCGGGTCCTCGGCGTTGTCGACGTGGGTGTCCTCGAGCACGCTGCCGTGGCCGGGGAAATGCTTGAGGGTGGCGCCCATGCCGACGCTGTGCATGCCGCGCACATAGGCTGCGGCGAAGGCCGCGACCACCTGCGGATCGTCGCTGAAGGCGCGGTCGCCGATGGCGCGGTTGCCGCGGGCCAGGTCCAGCACCGGGGCGAAGCTCAGGTCGACGCCGCTGGCGCGCACTTCGCTGGCCATCAGCCAGGCGTGCTGCTCGGCCATCTCCAGCGCCGCGGCCGGATCGCGCGCGTACAGCGCGCCGAAGCCCTGCAGCGGCGGCAGCGCGCTGTAGCCCTCGCGGAAGCGCTGCACGCGGCCGCCTTCCTGGTCCACGCAGATCAGCAGCGGCCGCGGCGTCGCGGCGCGGATCGCCGCGCTCAGGTCGGTCACCTGCGCGCGCGAGGCGAAATTGCGTTTGAACAGGACCACGCCGGCCACCGCAGCGTGCTGCAGCCAGTCGCGCTCCTGGGCGGTGAGTTCGGTACCGGCAACGCCGATCGCGAGCATGCGGGGGGGTCTCCTGCCGGCGCGGTGCAGGCGCCTGTGGGCCGGCATTGTCGCAGATGCCGGCGTCGGCGGCAGGTCGGCGCATGGCGTGCCCATGCAGGCCAGGCAAGCTGGCGATGAAAGCGGCGCAGCGCAGAGGCCGCGGGATCGCCGTCGCGGCGCCCGAGACGCGTCGGGCAGCGCCGGCGTCGGGCGCCGGATGGTCACCCACGGTAGGACGCGGCGCGACGCCCTTGGTGCGTGGGGGGGCGACGCCCGCTGGTCCGGTTCGCGCGACGGCGCATCGGCGTCTTCGCCTAGCGTCGCCGAGACGCCTGCTGCCTCGCGGCCGACACAGCTCGGTCATGGAACGCCTGCGAAGCGGCCTGCGGCGCGCTGGACAGGCGGTGCCGGCCTCCCGACGGCCTGCCTGCACGGCACGTCGGCCGTCCGACGCCCGTCAGAAGGGATCTGTGCCGGTCGCCGCGACCGCGCCGCGGCGGAGAGCACGCTGCGCCGCAGCCGCGATGGCGTGGACCGCGGCCAGTCGCTGCGCAGCGCCGGCGGTCATCGCCTGGCGCCGCGGCGGCACACTAGACCGCGCACCCGTCCGGGCCGCAGTCCCGGCCCGCCTGGGCGCCGGCCAGCAGGCCGCGCACGGTGGCGGCGAACACCTCCGGCGGCTGCGCGCCCTGCAGCGCCTGGCGGCCGTCGATGACGTAGGTGGGCACCGCGCGGATGCCCATCGCCTGCGCCTGCTGCAGCGCCGCCTGCACCTCGTCCAGGCCCTCCTCGCCCTCCAGCAGCGCCTGCACCCGCTCCGCCGGCAGCCCGCCCGCGGCGCCGGCATCGCGCAGCGTCTGCGCATCGGCCAGGTTGCGGCCCTCGGCGAAGTGCGCGTGGAACAGCGCCTCGGCGACCGCGTCGACATCGCCCTCGCGCGCGGCCAGCCACAGCAGCCGGTGCGCCGGCAGCGTGCTCACCCGCACCTGGCCGCGGCCGAAGTCGAACGGCAGGCCTTCGGCACGCGCGGTGGCCTGGGTCTGCGCCAGGATCTGCTCGGTGCGCGCCGCACCGCCGAACTTGGCGGCATAGGCCTCGCGCAACGGCACCGGCTCGGTGCCGGCGTCCGGGTCGAGCAGATACGGATGCCAGTGGATCTCCAGCGCCGGCGCGTCCGCGCCGAGCGACGCAAGACCTTGCTGCAACCGGCGCTTGCCGATCCAGCACCAGGGGCAGACCACGTCGGACCAGATGTCGATGCGCATGAGCAGGGATTCGGGATTCGGGATTCGGGATTCGGGATTGGCAAAAGCATAAACCCGATCGCCGCATGCGGCCCCGCTTTTGCCAATCCCTAATCCCGAATCCCGAATCCCGTCCATTCGCAGAATGGACAGCTAGCCAGCGCCACGTTGTAGTACCGCGGGTCGTCGGTGACTTCGGCGCCGAGCCAGTCCGGCTTGGCGAACGCTTCGTCGGCGCTGTCCAGCTCGATTTCGGCGACCACCAGCCCGGCGTTGTCGCCGAGGAACTCGTCGACCTCCCACAGGTGGCCCTGGTGCTGCACCAGGTGCCGGCGCTTGTCGATCAGCCCGCCGACGCACAGCGCCAGCAGCGCGCGCGCATCGTCCACCGGAACCGGATACTCGAACTCCTGGCGGGTATGCCCGAGCTCGCGCGACTTGAGGTTGAGGAACGCCTGCTCGCCCTGCACCCGCACCCGCACCGAGGCCTTCTGCGCCCCGCTGGCCAGCGCCGCCTGGTCGTTGAGATAACCCTGCGCCATCGGGATCACCGCATGCGCCGCCGCACGCCAGCCATCGCCGGTCACCAGGAATTTGCGTTCGATTTCGATGGCCATGGGAATCGGGAATGGGGAAAGGAGAATGGAAAAAGCATAAACCGCGCGCGCAGCCGCCGTGACGATTCCCTACTCCCGATTCCCCATTCCCGGCTTCTCAAACACCGCAATGCTCTCCACATGCGCGGTATGCGGGAACATGTCCATCGCGCCGGCGGCCTTGAGCACGAAGCCCTGTTCGTTGACCAGGTAGCCGGCGTCGCGCGCCAGCGAGCCGGGGTGGCAGCTGACGTAGACGATGCGCTGGAACTGCTTCAGCGGCAGTTGCTGCAGGACCTCCAGCGCGCCGGAGCGCGGCGGGTCCAGCAGCAGCTTGTCGAAGCCCTGGCGCATCCACGGCGCCTGGCGCTGGTCCTGGGTCAGGTCGGCGGCGAAGAACTGGGCATTGTCCAGGCCGTTGCGCTGCGCGTTCTCCCGCGCGCGCGCCACCAGCCCGGCGTCGCCTTCCACGCCGACCACCTCGCGCACGGTGCGCGCCAGCGGCAGGGTGAAGTTGCCCAGGCCGCAGAACAGGTCCAGCACCCGGTCGCCGGGCTGCGCGTCGAGCAGCGCCAGCGCATGCGCGATCATCTTTTCGTTGAGCGCGGCGTTGACCTGGATGAAGTCCAGCGGCCGGAACGCCAGTTCCACGTCCCACTGCGGCAGCCGGAACGACAGCGGCACCGCCTGCGGATACAGCGGATGCACGCTGTCCACGCCGCCGGGCTGCAGGAAGATGGCGAAGTCGTGTTCTTGGGCGAAGGCGATCAGCGCGGCCTGGTCGCGCGCGCTCAGCGGCTGCATGTGGCGGAAGGTCAGCGCCACCGCGGCGTCGCCGGCGATGAACTCGATCTGCGGGATGTCGCGCTTGCCGTCCAGGCTTTCGACCAGCTCCGCCAGCGCGGTCACCTTGAAGCCGATCTGCGGGATCACCGTGTGGCAGACCGACAGGTCGGCGACGAAGCGCGGGTCCTGCTCGCGGAAACCGACCAGGGTCTTGTCCTTCTTTTCCACCCGCCGCACCGAGAAGCGGCCCTTGCGCCGGTAGCCCCAGGGCGCGCCGGTCAGCGCCGGCAGCACCGCCTGCGGGGTCACGTGGCCGATGCGCTCCAGGTTTTCGGTCAGCACCCGCTGCTTGGCGACGATCTGCTGGTCCTCGGCCAGGTGCTGCAGCACGCAGCCGGCGCAGACCCCGAAATGCGGACAGCGCGGCGTCACCCGCTGCGGCGAGGCCTGCAGCACCTGCAGCGTGCGCGCCTCGTCGAAGTGGCGGTTGCGCGCGGTGGGTTCGGCCAGCACGGTCTCGCCGGGCAGCGCGCCGGCGACGAAGGCGACCTTGTCGCCCTCGCGGCGGGCAACGCCGCGGCCGTCGTGGCTGAGGTCGGCGATGTCGGTCTGGAAGGGCGTGCGGTCGAGACGGTTTCGGGATCGGGCCACGTGGCAACAGGCTGCGGGCGAAAAAGGGCGGCCATTGTCGCAGATGGACCGGGCCGGGACCGGCTTGCGATTGCCGCGCCGGCGAGGCAAAGTGGCGCGACGCACGCGCGCAGCCGCGCGGGAGGCGACCACGCCGCATGGAGGCATCAGCATGGCATCGACCCAGGACCCGGTAACGCGACTGCTGCTCGTCGAAGACGACCCGATCAGCCGCGCCTTCTTCGACGCGACGCTGCAGTCGCTGCCGGCACAGGTGGACCTGGCCGACTCGGTCGCCAGCGCCCTCGCACGCGCGCAGGCGCAGACGCACGACCTGTGGCTGATCGACGCCAACCTGCCCGACGGCCGCGGCAGCGACCTGCTGCGCCAGTTGCAGCGGGAACACCCGGACACCCTGGGGTTGGCGCATACCGCCGACGCCAGCGCCACCGTCCGCACGCAGTTGCTCGACGCGGGGTTCGCCGACGTGCTGCTCAAGCCGCTCACTACCGAGCGGCTGCTGCAGTCGGTACGCCGGCTGCTCGCGCGCGGCCGTGTCGGCGCCGCAGCCGGGACCGCCGAGCCGACCCTGGACTGGGACGAGACCACCGCGCTGGCCGCGCTCAACGGCGAGCGCGCGCATCTGATCGCCCTGCGCGAGCTGTTCCTGGCCGAGCTGCCCGGCACCCGCGACGCGGTCGCCTCGGCCCTGCAGCTCAGCGACGACCAGGCCGTGCGCACCCATCTGCACCGGCTGCAGGCCAGCTGCGGCTTCGTCGGCGCCGCGCGCCTGGCGCGTGCAGTGCGCCAGTTGCATGGCGATCCGGCCTCCTCGCATGCCCGGCACCAGTTCAGCGAAGCGGTGGCAGCGTTGTTGCACTGAAAGCCGGGATTGGGGATTGGGGATAACACCCCGGCTTCTTGTAGGAGCGGCTTCAGCCGCGACCAGCGCACCAGGGCGTTGCCAGGCGGATCCCGAACGCGGCCGCCCTCGCCCACAGCCCGCCCTCACCGATCCTGTCGTGAAACGTCGACGAAAACGGCGGCGCCGCGAACGCGCCCGCGCCGCCGAGATTTGCAAATGAGATTTGTTATCATATAAATTAACGATTCAACAACATCTCCGGACCAGCCATCGCCCCGTCCGGTCACAACCGCAACAGGGGCCTCTCATGTTTCAAAATGCATTCCACCGGCCAGCGCCGGCCATGGGCGTGCTCGCCCGCGCCTTGCTGGCCGCCCTCGTGGCCGCCGCGTCCACCTCGGCCAACGCCCAGGACACCGCCACCGCCGACGACACTCGCGATGCCCAGCCATCGGCCGACGCCACGCAGCTGGACACGGTCATGGTCAAAGGCCAGCGGCTCAGCCTGGACCTGCAGCAGGATGCGGCGGTCGGCGCGCTGGGCACGTCCCGCCTGCTGGATACGCCGTTCTCGGTGACGCTGGTCGAAGCGCCGGAGATCGCGCGGCGCCAGGCCACCACGCTGGGACAGATCTTCATCAACGATCCGTCGGTGTTCGCCGCCGAACCGCCGGCCACCACCAATTGGTGGGGCACGCAGATCCGTGGCATCGGCGTGCGCAATTTCTACGTGGACGGCGTGCCGATGCTGATGGAATGGGGCGGCGAGTTCCCGCTGGAAGCGGTGCAATCGGTGCAGGCGCTGAAGGGCCTGGGCGGCTTCATGTACGGCTTCGGCGCACCGGGCGGCATCGTCAGCTACCAGACCAAGCGCCCGACCGACAGCCCGCTGCTGGCCACCACGCTCGGCTACCGTAACGACAGCGCGTTCTCGGCGCAGGTGGATGCGGGCGGGCGCGCCAACGGCCCGGATTCCTTCGGCTATCGGCTCAATGCCGGTCTCGAACGCGGCGACGCGTACAACGGCGCGGGGATCGACCGCAAGACGATCGCGCTGGCCGTCGAGCAACCGATCGTCGAGGGCCTGACCTGGCATGCGGAGCTGGTGCACGAGCGCAACACGCTCGAACACGAGCCGCTGTACTTCTACTGGGATGCCTACCAGGGCGCGCGCCTGCCCAGGCCGACCGACGACTACGCCAAACTCCGCGTCGACGGCGCCTACTACAAGACCGCACTGCTGCACGCGACCACCGGCCTGAACTGGCGCATCGACGAGCGCTGGAGCGCGGCGCTGAGCCTGGGCGGCAGCCGCCGCCGGCACACATCGCACAAGATGTTCGCCAACCTGCTCGACGAAGCGGGCGACTACGCCGGCTACGCCTACGACTTCGGTGCGGTGCTGCGCAACAGCGTGGCGCAACTGCTGGTCACCGGCCGCGTCGAGACCGGCCCGGTGGCGCACGAGTTGGTGTTCGGCGCCTCGGTGCAGCGCAGTTGGGACCAGTGGAGCAAGGCGTTCTACTGGAGCCACGACTTCGACGGCAATCTGTATCGCCAGCAGACCTTTCGCCCCACCCGCCGCCCGGACTACAGCCTGGCGCCGGTCAGCGCGGACCTGCGCCAAAAGGCGGTGTTCGTCAGCGACACCATACAGTTCGGCGAGCACTGGCGCGCCATCCTCGGCGCGCGCCACGTCGATTACCAGCAACGCGATCTGGACGGCAATGCGGCGGTGGACAGCGGCTACCGCACCTCGGTGACGACCCCGACCGTGGCGCTGATCT
Source organism: Xanthomonas sp. NCPPB 901 (assembly GCF_056725085.1). Classification (NCBI taxonomy): domain Bacteria; kingdom Pseudomonadati; phylum Pseudomonadota; class Gammaproteobacteria; order Lysobacterales; family Lysobacteraceae; genus Xanthomonas; species Xanthomonas sp. NCPPB 901. The sequence continues at coordinate 3,493,260 of NZ_CM161511.1, forward strand.
ACAAGCCCATCGAGGACGTGTCGCTCTATGCCAGCTACGTCGAGTCGCTGGAACCGGGCAGCCGCGTCGGCACCGATGCGCTGCCCGCTTACGCCAACGCCGGCAGCGTGCTGAAGCCGACCGTAAGCAAGCAGTACGAGCTGGGCGCCAAGCTGCAGAGCGGGCGCTTCGCCCTGACCACCGCCGCGTTCCGCATCGAGCGTGGCGCGGAGATCGACGCCTACCGCGACGGCCAGCGCTACCTGACCCAGGACGGCCTGACCCTGTATCGCGGGCTGGAAGTGATCGGCAGCGTCGGCGTGACCGAGAACCTGGAACTGGGCGTCGGCGGCCTGTGGATGGACCCGCGCCTGGAGGATCTGTCGCCGGACAACGCGGCCCTGCGCGGCAACCGGCCGGCCGGCGCCGCCCGCCGGCAACTGCTGGCCAATGCCACCTGGCGGGTGCCGGGGGTGCGCGGCCTGAGCCTGCACGGCAACGTGCGCTACTCCGGCGACGCCTATTACGAGGACCAGAACCGTGTCCTCATTCCCGGGCACACCCTCGCCGCGGCCGGGTTCCAGTACGCCACTACGCTGGGTGGCTACGACGCGCTGCTGACCGGCAACATCAACAATCTGTTCGATCGCACCTACTGGAACCAGCACACGCTCGGCGAGGCGCGCAACGCGGCGCTGAGCCTGCGGATTGACTGGCGCTGAGTGCCGCCTGCCGCGGCCGCCGCCTCGCGCGGCGGCCGCGGTGGACTGCACCGCGGCTAGAGGCTGCGATCAGGCCGGAAAGCGCCCTGCTGGGGCGTCTCCTGTCCCCTCTGCGAGATCGGCCGCAACGGGGTGACCGGGAAAGCCCGTCGCGGCTGAAGCCGCTCCTACGGGAAACCTGCATCCGGTTGAGGTGTGACGAGCGCAGGCTCCGTGGCGCCGCCAGTGCGGCGCACTCACGAGGCCGCGGACGGCGGCGGTTTCGCCCCTTCGCCGGTGGACTCCGACGTCGCATCGGAGGTCGCATCCGGGGCGGATTCCGAATCCGTCGGCGCCACGCGCGGTGCCGACTCCGGCGCCGCGGCGGCCGCGCTGCGTTGCCGCGCCAGGTCCTCGACCATCTCCCAGGATTTCAGGCCGCGCCCGCCGAGGTGATGCAGCAGCACCACCCGCATGCCGCGGCGCAGGCCGGGCAGATCGTCGGCGGCCGGTTCGGCGTCGTCGGCCAGGGCCAGCAGTGCGCGACCGGTGGCCATGCCGCTGCGCTGGTCGTGGCCGCGGTCGCTCAACAGCCGGCGCGGCCCGTGCTCGGCGTCGAGCACGTAGCGCGCGGCCGGGTCGATCGGCTCGCCGTCGCCGTCGTGGCGCAGGTCGAAGCCCACGCCCAGCGCCTCCAGCAGGTCGCGCTCGAAGCAGCGCAACGACCAGGCCAACGGCGCCTCGGCGGCCAGCCGCGCCCGCACCCGCGCATAGGCCAGATACAGGTCCGGCGCCGGATCGTCGCGCGGGGCCAGGCGCAGGGTCAGTTCGTTGATGTAGAAGCCGGCCAGCATCGCCTCGCCGCTCAACCGCGGCGCCGCATCCACCGCCTCGGCCGCGCGCAGTTGCGCCAGTTCGCCGCGGCGCTGTGCGCTGAAGCGGATCGACTGCAGCGGCTGCAGCGCCGCGCGCAAGGCCTGCTTCTTCGGTCCATGCACGCCGCGCGCCAGCACGCCGAGCCGGCCGTGGTGCACGCTCAGCACCTCCACCAGCAGGCTGGTCTCGCGCCAGGGCCGCGCATGCAGAACGAAGCCGGGTTCGTGCTCGATCAAGGCGGTGGGAGCTGGGAATGGGGAATGGAGAATCGGGAATGGAGACTATCCCGAGCCGAATCATTGCCAAGCGCGTCGATGAAACATCGGCTTCTGCCGTAGGAGCGGTTTCTGCCGCGACGGGCGTTACCGGGAAAGCCTGGCGTGGCTGAAGCCGCTCCTGCACACGCCATGATTGCCTGGGACGCACGGAAATCCGATTCCGGATTCCCGATTCACCATTCCCGGCTTCACTCCCCGTACCCGAACGCCTTTAGCGCCGCTTCGTCGTCGGACCAGCCCTCGCGCACGCGCACCCAGGTCTCCAGGAACACCTTGGCGCCGAACAGGCGCTCCATCTGCTGGCGGGCCTTGGCGCCGATGTCCTTCAGGCGGGTGCCGCCCTTGCCGATCACGATCGCCTTCTGGCCTTCGCGCTCGACCCAGATCACCGCGCCGATGCGCAGCAGCGCGCCGTCCTCGGCGAAGCGCTCGATCTCCACGGTGGTCGCGTACGGCAGTTCCTCGCCGAGCTGGCGCATCAACTGCTCGCGCACCAGCTCGCCGGCCAGGAAGCGCTGGCTGCGGTCGGTGATCTCGTCCTCGCCGAACATCGGCGGCGCTTCCGGCACCAGGGCCAGCAGGTCGCGCACCAGCGCTTCCAGGCCCTTGCGCTTGAGCGCGGAGATCGGATGCACCGCGGCGAAGCTGCGGCCCTCGCTGACCTGCTGCAGGAACGGCAGCAGCGCGGTCTTGTCCTTGAGCCGGTCGACCTTGTTGACCACCAGCACCACCGGGATGCCGGCGTCGCTGAGCACGTTGAACGCCAGCGTGTCCTCCTCATCCCAGCGCCCGGCCTCGATCACCAGCAGGCCGGCGTCCACGCCTTCCAGCGAGCCGCGCGCGGCGCGGTTCATCACCCGGTTCATCGCGCGCTTCTGCTCGCGGTGCAGGCCGGGGGTGTCGACCAGCAGCAACTGGCCGGCCGGGAAGCTGGCGATGCCCAGCAGCCGGTGCCGGGTGGTCTGCGGCCGATTGGAGACGATGCTGACCTTGGCGCCTACCAGGGCGTTGGTCAGGGTGGACTTGCCCACGTTGGGGCGGCCGATCACGGCCACGCTGCCGCTGCGGTAAGGAGGGGTGGCTTGCTCGTTCACTTGCTCGAATCCAGTTGCTCGATGGCGGCGGCGGCGGCCTGCTGCTCGGCCAGGCGCCGCGAGGTGCCCTCGCCCTCGGTGACCAGGGCGGGCTCGGCGAGGACACAGCGTACTCGGAATAGCTTGGCGTGGTCGTCGCCGGTCTCGCTGATCAGTTCGTAGGCCGGCAAGGTGCGCTGCCGGGCCTGCAGCCATTCCTGCAGGCGGGTCTTGGCGTCCTTCTCCGGCTTGCCGACCGGCAGCGCCGCCAGCGCGGCCTCGAACCAGGGCAGGATCGTGGCGCGGCAAGCCTCGAAGCCGGCGTCCAGGTAGATCGCCGCGACCACGGCCTCCACCGCATCGGCCAGGATCGAGTCGCGGCGATGGCCGCCGGACTTCATCTCGCCCGGCCCCAGGGTCAGGCGCTCGCCCAGCTCCAGCTGCCGGCCGATCGCGGCCAGCGAGGCCTCGCGCACCAACTCGGCGCGGGCGCGGGTCAGCGCGCCCTCGTCGGCCTTGGGCCAGCGCTGGTACAGCGCCTCGGCGATCAGCAGGTTGACGATGCCGTCGCCGAGGAATTCCAGGCGTTCGTTGTGCGGGGCACCGGCGCTGCGATGGGTCAGCGCCTGCGCCAGCAACTGCGGCTCGGCGAAGCGATGACCGATGCGGTCACCGCGCAGGAAGGTCTTACTGGCCACCACGCGTCGTCAGGTCCTGGGTGGCGTCGAACTTGCCGACCACGTCCAGATTGGCGATCAGCGGGCGGCGCACTTCGTAGGCCACGTGCATCTTCACGCCGGTGTCGGTGCGCTCGAAGGTGACGTCGCTCGGCTTCACGTTGTCCGAATTGTTGATGTCCAGGCGCCGGAACAGCGAGGCCTTGACCTGCGCTGGGTCGATCTCGGCGCTGCCGGTTTCCGTCGCCAGGCCCTTCATCGCCGAGCGCACGGCATAGAACTCCATGTACATCGGGAACAGCTTCATGCCGATGTAGACGAAGAACCCGACCACCGCCAGCACGATCACGAACGAGGTCAAGGTCATGCCACTTTGCTTGTGCTTCATCGCGCTTCCCCTCACGCAGGTCACTGAATCGTCGTTCCGATCCGCGACGGATCGAAACTGCCGCTGCAGAACCACCCTTCGCAATTGAGCCAGATCAGGAACGCCTTGCCGCGCAGGTTCTCCTCGGGCAGGAAATGGGTCTGGGTCCAGAACCGGCTGTCCTCGCTGTTGTCGCGATTATCGCCCATCACGAAATACTTGCCCGGCGGCACCACCCAGTCGCCCTGGCCGGCCGGGTTGTTGCGGCCCAGCCATTCCAGTTCGGTGTGGGGGTGGCCCGGCAGGTACTCGGTGAGGAGCGTGGCGCCGGTCATTTCCGCGCCCTTGCCCTTGCCCACGTACTCGCCCATGACCTTGTACTTCATCGGCGTGCCGTTGATGTACAGGGTGTCGCCGTGGAAGCCGATGCGGTCGCCCGGCAGGCCGATCACGCGCTTGATCCAGTTCTCGTCCGGCTTGTGCGGCGGCTTGAACACCACCACGTCGCCGCGCTTGGGCTCGCCGACCGGAATGATCTTCTGGTTGGTGATCGGCAGGCGGAAGCCGTAGGCGAACTTGTTGACCAGGATGAAATCGCCGACCAGCAGGTTCGGCATCATCGAGCTGGACGGGATCTTGTACGGCTCGGCGATGAAGCTGCGCAGGATCAGCACCACTGCCAGCACCGGAAAGAACGCCCGCGAGTAGTCCACCAGCACCGGCTCGGCGTCCAGCAATCCGGCCCGGGCGGCGCGGCGCTTGGCGAAGAACAGCTTGTCCAGCAGGGTGATGATGCCGGTGGCGAAAGTCAGCACCACCAGCGCGATTTCAAACCATTTCATTCTTGTTCCTTCGGAATGGGAATCGGGAATGGAGAATGGGGAATCGGGAAGGCAAGAGCATGCGCCCTTTCCATTCCCCATTCCCTATTCACGACTCCCAGCTACTTGTCCATCTGCAGCACAGCCAGGAAGGCTTCCTGCGGAATCTCCACGCGGCCGACCTGCTTCATGCGCTTCTTGCCTTCCTTCTGTTTTTCCAGCAGCTTCTTCTTGCGCGAAACGTCGCCACCATAGCACTTGGCCAGCACGTTCTTGCGCATCGCCTTGACCGTGGTGCGGGCGATGATCTGCGAGCCGATCGCGGCCTGGATCGCCACGTCGAACATCTGCCGCGGGATCAGGTCCTTCATCTTCTCGCACAGTTCGCGGCCGCGGCGGTCGGCGTGGCTGCGGTGGGCGATCAGCGACAGCGCATCGACCTTGTCGCCGTTGATCAGCACGTCCACGCGCACGAACGGGCCGGCGTCGAAGCGCACGAAGTGGTAGTCCAGCGAGGCGTAGCCGCGGCTGACCGACTTGAGCTTGTCGAAGAAGTCCAGCACCACCTCGGCCATCGGCAGTTCGTAGCTGATCTGCACCTGGCTGCCCAGGTAGTTGATGCCGATCTGGCTGCCGCGCTTTTCCTCGCACAGCTTGATGATGTTGCCGATGTATTCCTCGGGGGTGAGGATGTTGGCGCGGATGATCGGCTCGCGGATCTCCTCGACCATGTTCACCGGCGGCAGCTTGGCCGGGTTGTCCATGCTGATGATGCTGCCGTCGGTCTTCAGCACTTCGTAGACCACCGTCGGCGCGGTGCTGATCAGGTCCAGGTTGTACTCGCGCTCCAGCCGCTCCTGCACGATCTCCATGTGCAGCATGCCCAGGAAGCCGCAGCGGAAGCCGAAGCCCATCGCTTCGGAGCTTTCCGGCTCGAAGCGCAGCGCCGCGTCGTTCAGGCGCAGCTTGTCCAGCGCCTCGCGCAGGTTGGTGTAGTCCTCGGCGTCGACCGGGAACAGGCCGGCGAACACGCGCGGCTGCATCTCCTGGAAACCCGGCAGCGGCTTGGCCGCCGGGTCGCCGGCCAGGGTCAGGGTGTCGCCGACCGGCGCGCCGTGCACGTCCTTGATGCTGGCGGTGACCCAGCCGACCTCGCCCGCGCGCAGCGCCGGCAGCACCTTGCGCTTGGGCGTGAACACGCCGACGCTGTCGACTTGGTGGGTGCGGCCGGTGGACATCACCAGCAGCTTGTCGCCGGCCTTGATCTCGCCCTGCATCACCCGCACCAGCGAGACCACGCCCAGGTAGTTGTCGAACCAGGAGTCGATGATCAGCGCCTGCAGCTTGTCGGTGTCGCGCGGCACCGGCGGCGGAATGCGCTGCACGATCGCCTCCAGCACGTCGCGCACGTTCAGCCCGGTCTTGGCGCTGACCGCCACCGCGTCGGTGGCGTCGATGCCGATCACCGCCTCGATCTCGGCCTTGGCGCGGTCGATGTCGGCGGTGGGCAGGTCGATCTTGTTCAGCACCGGCACCACTTCCAGGCCCTGCTCCACCGCGGTGTAGCAGTTGGCCACCGACTGCGCTTCCACGCCCTGCGCCGCGTCCACCACCAGCAGCGCGCCCTCGCAGGCGGCCAACGAGCGGCTGACCTCGTAGGAGAAGTCGACGTGGCCGGGGGTGTCGATGAAGTTCAGGTGGTAGACCTGCCCGTCCTGCGCGGTGTACGGCAGCGATACGGACTGGGCCTTGATGGTGATGCCGCGCTCGCGCTCGATCGGGTTGGAGTCGAGCACCTGCGCCTCCATCTCGCGCGCCTGCAGGCCGCCGCAGAGTTGGATGATGCGATCGGCCAGGGTCGATTTGCCGTGGTCGACATGGGCGATGATGGAGAAGTTGCGGATGTTCCGCATCGAATCAGAGGACATGAGGTGGGCGGCGGCCAGGACCGTCGTCAGGATAACGGGCCATTATCGCATGGCCGGCGGCCGCTGGTGACGGCCGCCGGTTTCGCCCCCGTCCCTGGCACCGATCCGTCCGGATCGGCGCCAGGGACGGCGCCCGGCCACGGCCGGGCGCACGGATCAGCCGCCGGCGCGCACCGCGACGAAGCTGGTGGCGTCGCGGACGCGGATCAGCAGCATCACCACGTCGCCCTTCTTGTAGGCGCCCAGTTGCTGGTTCAGCGCGGCCACGCTGCCGACCGGGGTGCGCCCGACCTGCAGGATCACCATGCCCGGCACCAGCTGCGCCTCGCGCGCCGCGCGCCCGGTCACCGCGGTGATGCGCACGCCCTTGCCCGGCTCCACGCCCAGTTGCTGGCGGGTGGCGGCATCCAGGTCGGCCACCTCGATGCCGAGCAGGGCGTTGGCGCCGGTGGCCGGGGCGGCGTTGTCGCCGACCACCGGGCCGGCACTGGCCTGGGTGTCGTCGGCCAGCGCGGTCAGTTGCACGGTCAGCTCGCGCGGCTTGCCGTCGCGCAGGATGCCCAGGCGCACCTTGGTGCCAGGCTGCATCGCGCCGATCATCGGCGGCAGGTCGCTGGAGGCGCCGATCTCGGTGCCGTTGACCGTGCGGATCACATCGCCCACTTCCAGCCCGGCCTTGGCCGCCGGGCTGCCCTGGACCAACTGGTTGACCAGGGCGCCGCGGGTATCCGGCAGGCCCAGGCCCTGCGCCTTCAGCGAATCGATGGCGCCGACCATGACCCCGAGCTGGGCGCGGGTGACCTTGCCGGTCTTCTTGATCTGTTCGACCGCGCTCATCGCCAGGTCGATCGGGATCGCGAAGCTGATGCCCATGTAGCCGCCGGAGGCGGAGAAGATCTGCGAGTTGATGCCGACCACCTCGCCGCGGGTGTTGAGCAGCGGGCCGCCGGAGTTGCCCTGGTTGATCGCCACGTCGGTCTGGATGAACGGCACGTAGCGCTGGTCGGCGTAGGGATTGCTGCGACCGGTGGCGCTGACGATGCCGGCGGTGACCGAGTGGTCCAGGCCGAACGGCGAGCCGATCGCCACCACCCACTGGCCGGGCTTGAGCAGGTTGGAGTCGCCGATGCGCACCGTCGGCAGGTTCTTGCCGTCGATCTTCAGCAGCGCCACGTCGTACTGCTGGTCGCTGCCGACCACCTTGGCGGTGAATTCGCGGCGGTCGGTGAGCTTGACCTTGACCTCGCTGGCGCCGTCGACCACGTGGTGGTTGGTCAGCACGTAGCCGTCGGGCGAGATGATGAAGCCCGAGCCCATCGAGCGACCGGCCGGCGCGCCATCGTCGTCGTCCGGCCCGCGGCCGCCGCGCGGCTGCCCGGGCATGCCCGGCATGCCGTCCGGGCCGAAGAAGCGCCGGAAGAACTCGGGGATCTGGTCGTCGTCGGGCATGCCGCCGCCGGAGCGCGCGGCCGCGGCGCGACGGCTGATGGTGGTCTCGACGTTGACCACGCCCGGGCCGACCTGCTCGACCAGCCGGGTGAAATCGGGAAGGTTGCCGACCAGCTGCGGCGCCGGCGCGGACTGCGCGGCCGGCGGCGTGGCGCTGGCGGCGCTGGGGCTGGGCTGCTGCGCACAGGCGACCAGCGGCACGGTCAGCGCCAGCAGGCCCAGCAAATGGTGGCGGATACGGTGAGTCATCGGACGCGAGCCTCCGGTTCGGGAAGGGGAACAACGAGGGGACGAAGCAACGGGGACCACGCGCCGGAGGAGAAGCACCGCCTCCGGCCGGCGCGTGGGGTCAAGGCTGCTGTTGCGGCGGCGGGTTGGCCGCGGCGTCGGCAGGCAGCCGGGGTTCGAACGGATAGAACGCCGCCGGGTCCGCGCCGCTGTACGGGAAGCTGGCGGTGAATGCGCTGTCGGCGGCGGCCGCCGGCAGCGTCGAGCGCGGCCACGGCCGGGCCTGCAACGGCGTTGCCGGATGTCCGAACGGATCGCTGGCGCGTTGCGCGACCAGCGTCGGCGCGGCGACCGGCGCCACGAACGGAGCCTGCGCCGGCGCCAGGGCTTGCGGCCTGGCCGGTGCCGCCGCGGCGTAGGCGCGCTCGGACGGCGCGCTGCGGGGCCGCGCGGCTTGCTCGCTGCGCGCGGCCTCGCGGCGCGCCGCCGCTTCCTGGCGACGGCTGGCGGCGATCGCCACCGCCGGCGCCGCAGCGACGGCCGCCGCGAGGTCGCCCTGCGGATCGGCCGGTGCCGGTGCAGGCGTCTGGCCCTGCGGCGTGGCGGCAGCGGGCGTCGGGGTCGGCGTGGTGGCATCGGCGACCTGTGCCGGCGGCAGCGCCTCGGGGGTCTGCGGCAGGCGCTGGGTCACGAACAGGGCCAGCAAGGCGACCGAGGCGGCCAGGGCCGCACTGCCGCCCCAACGCCAGGTCCGGCGCTTGCCGGCCGCGCTGGTAGCCTCGGCACGCGCGGCGTGCTGCGCTTCGGCGGCTACCGCCTGGCGCACGCGCGCACTGAAATCGGTGGGCGCCGGCACGCTGACGCGGCCGCGCAGGATGTCGCCGCACAGCTGCCAGCGCTCGTGGCAGCCGGACAGTTCCTCGTCGTGTTGCAGCCGGCGCAGCACGAAACGCGCTTCGTCGGCCGGCAGTTCGCCGTCGATCAAGGCGGACAGTTGCTGCCGGTAGTGCAGCTCGAACTTGTCCGGCGCTACGCTGCCGGGGGCCGGCGCGGGCTTGGGAAAGGGCGTGCTATCGGTCATACGCGGTGTCGCTCACGGGTGGCGCTGTCGGTATCCAGCAGGGGACGGAGTTCGGCGTCGATGGCCTCGCGGGCGCGGAAGATCCGCGACCGCACGGTGCCGATCGGGCAGCCCATCTTCTGCGCGATGTCCTCGTAGCTCATGCCCTCCACCTCGCGCAGGGTGATGGCGGTGCGCAATTCCTCCGGCAAGGCGTCGACCGCCTTCATCACCGTGCGTTCCAGCTCCTGGCGCATCAGCTCGCGCTCGGGCGTATCGGTGTCGCGCAGCCGGGTGCCGCTGTCGAACTGCTCGGCATCGAGCACGTCGACGTCGTCGGTGGGCGGCCTGCGGTTGTGCGCGACCAGGTAATTCTTGGCGGTATTCACGGCGATCCGGTGCAACCATGTGGAGAACTGGGCGTCGCCGCGGAAACTCCCTATCGCGCGGTAGGCGCGGATAAAGGTGTCCTGGGCCACGTCCTGACATTCGCTCCAGTCGGCGATGTAGCGCCCGATCAAGCCGACGATCCGATGCTGGTACTTGCGCACCAGCACATCGAACGCCGCGCTCTCGCCGCGCTGCACACGCCGGACCAGTTCCAGGTCCAGCTCCTGAGGTGTTTCGACATCGGCCATAGCGGGCCGCACTCCTGTCAGCCCAACCTACGTCGGACCCTCTGACCGCCAATTCGGAAAAAAGTTCAGCGTCCCTCAGCGGATCGCCGCCCCACGACGTTAACCGGCGTTCCGTTAGGCTGGCGCAAGGCCAGCGGTCACGGGACCCGCCTCAATTCCCTGCATTGGGATTTGACGCGACGGAAACAACCTCTGGATGATAACGATCTTCTCCATACACAAGCGGATGGTCCTCCCCATGCTTTCAGGCTTCGACGGGCTCCGATTCAGTCACTGGCAAGCGGACTTCCGCGGCGACGGCGTCGTCGTGCTCAGCCTCGACCGTCAGGACGCGCCCGTCAACGCGCTGTCGCAGGACGTGCTGCTGGAGCTGGGCGACCTGCTCGAGCGCATCGCCATCGATCCGCCCAAGGGCGTGGTGATCCGCTCGGCCAAGGACAACGGCTTCATCGCCGGCGCCGACCTCAAGGAGTTCCAGGAGTTCGACCGCCGCGGCACCGTCAACGACGCCATCCGCCGCGGCCAGGCCACCTTCCAGAAACTGGCCGAGTTGCCCTGCCCTACGGTCGCGGCGATCCACGGCTTCTGCATGGGCGGCGGCACCGAGATCGCCCTGGCCTGCCGCTACCGCGTCGCCTCCAGCGATGCGGCCACCCGCATCGGCCTGCCCGAGACCAAGCTCGGCATCTTCCCCGGCTGGGGCGGCAGCGCGCGCCTGCCGCGGCTGATCGGCGCGCCGGCGGCGATGGACCTGATGCTCACCGGCCGCACCGTGTCGGCGTCGGCGGCACGCGCGATTGGGCTGGTCGACAAGGTCGCCGCCCCGGCCGTGCTCACCGATACCGCGGTGGCGTTGGCGCTGTCCGGCAGCGCCCGCCCCTTCAAGCAGCGCGCCACCGCCTGGGCCACCAATACCTGGCCGGCGCGCAAGCTGCTGGCGCCGCAGATGCGCAAGCAGGTGGCGCGCAAGGCGCGCAAGGAGCACTACCCGGCGCCCTACGCCCTGATCGGGGTATGGGAGCGCAGCGGCGGCAGCGGCATCCAGGCGCGCCTGGACGCCGAGCGCAAGGCGGTGGTCAAGCTGGCCAGCACGCCGACCGCGCGCAACCTGATCCGCATCTTCTTCCTCACCGAGCGGCTCAAGGCGCTGGGCGGCAAGGACCACGGCATCCGCCACGTGCACGTGGTCGGCGCCGGGGTGATGGGCGGCGACATCGCCGCCTGGTCGGCCTACAAGGGCTTCGAGGTGACCCTGCAGGATCGCGAGCAGCGCTTCATCGACGGTGCGCTGAGCCGCGCCGGCGAGCTGTTCGCCAAGCGGGTCAAGGACGACAGCAAGCGCCCGGCGGTGGCGGCGCGGCTGAAGGGCGACCTGGCCGGCGACGGCGTGCCGACCGCCGACCTGGTGATCGAGGCGATCATCGAGAACCCGCAGGCCAAGCGCGAGCTGTACCAGGCGCTGGAGCCGCGCATGCAGCCGACCGCGCTGCTCAGCACCAACACCTCCTCGATCCCGCTGACCGAGCTGCGCGAGCACATCCAGCGCCCGGCGCAGTTCGGCGGCCTGCACTACTTCAACCCGGTGGCGCAGATGCCGCTGGTGGAAATCGTCTGCCACGACGGCCTGGCGCCGGAGAACCAGAAGCGCCTGGCCGCCTTCTGCAAGGCGATCGACAAGCTGCCGGTACCGGTCGCCGGCACGCCCGGCTTCCTGGTCAACCGCGTGCTGTTCCCGTACATGCTGGAAGCGGCGACCGCCTATGCCGAAGGCATTCCCGGCCCGGCGATCGACAAGGCCGCGGTCAAGTTCGGCATGCCGATGGGCCCGATCGAACTGATCGACACGGTGGGCCTGGACGTGGCCGCCGGCGTCGGCGCCGAGTTGGCGCCGTTCCTGGGCCTGCCGATCCCCGCGGCGCTGCAGACGGTGGAGCCGGGCAAGCGCGGCAAGAAGGACGGCCAGGGCCTGTACGCCTGGGAGAACGGCCGCGCCAAGAAGCCGGAGCTGCCGAAGGACTACCACGCCCCGGACGACCTGGAAGACCGCCTGATCCTGCCGCTGCTCAACGAGGCGGTGGCCTGCCTGCACGAAGGCGTGGTCGCCGATGCCGACCTGCTCGATGCCGGCGTGATCTTCGGCACCGGCTTCGCCCCGTTCCGCGGCGGCCCGATCCAGCACATCCGTGCCGCCGGCGCCGACGTGCTGCTGGCGCGCCTGCGCGCCCTGCAGGCGCGCTACGGCGAGCGCTTCGCGCCGCGCCCGGGCTGGGATGCGCCGGCATTGCGCGAACCGGTGGTCTGAGCGTCGCACCGGCGTCCCGTAGGAGCGGCTTCAGCCGCGACAGGCGTTCCAGGGGACGCCCGTCGCGGCTGAAGCCGCTCCTACGCCACCCACGCATGCACCTGACCTGGCAACCCGCCAGGCGTACAGACCAGAAGATCTTGTAGCAGCGGTATCAACCGCGACCAGCATTCCCGCCAAACCCTGGCAGCCACTCCCGAACAGGGCGCCGTGCCCGCACGGGCATCATCCCGCGGCGGTACGGCTTACGGATGCGAATGCCCATGCGCATGGCCATGCCGATGCGGGGGATGGCCGTGATCGTGCCCGTGGTGCGCGTCGTGGCCATGCTCGCCATGATGATCGTGACCACCGCCCTCGCCCGCCGCAGCCGGCGTGCCGCACGGCGTGGCGCCGCAATGGCCGGCTTCCATCTGCAGGGTGATGTGGTCGATGCCGAAGCGCCCATGCAGCCCGTCGCACAGCACCGCGCGCAGCGCGTCGGCGTCGCCGCCGTCGACCACCACCACGTGCGCGGTCAGCGCCGGGGTGCTGGAGGCCAGCGCCCACACGTGCAGGTCGTGCACGCTGGCCACGCCGGGCGCCGCCTGCAGATACCCCCGCACCGCATCCAGGTCCACGCCCTTGGGCACGCCTTCCAGCAGCACGTTGACCGCCTCGCGCAGCAGCACCCAGGTCCGCGGCAGCACCCACAGGCCGATCAGCACCGCCAGGATCGGATCGATCAGCTTCCAACCGGTGAGGCGGATCGCCAGTGCGCCGACGATCACCGCGACCGAGCCCAGCATGTCGCTCCATACTTCCAGGTAGGCGCCCTTCATGTTGAGGCTCTCGCCGCTGCCGGCCTTGAGCAGGCGCATCGAGATCAGATTGATCAGCAGGCCGAACGCGGCGATGCCGAGCATGCCGACGGTGGCGATCTCCTGCGGCTGGCGGAAACGCTGCACCGCCTCCCACAGAATGTAGCCGGCGACCACGAACAGCAGCGCGCCGTTGACCAGCGCGCCCAGCGCTTCCAGCCGGGCGTAGCCGTAGCTGCGCTTGGCGTCGGGCGGGCGCCGGCTCAGCCGCACCGCGATCAGCGCGATCATCAGCGCCAGCGTGTCGGTGGCCATGTGCGCGGCGTCCGACAACAGCGCCAGGCTGTTGGTCACGAACGCGCCGGCCACCTCCACCACCAGGAACAGCGCGGTGAGGCCGAGCGCCCACCACAGGGGTTGCTCGTGACGGATCTCGGTAGGGGCGTGGCTGTGATCGTGTCCCATGGGGCAACCGGGCGGCGATGCGGAGGAAGATGGCCGCTACCTTAGGCCGCCGCCAGCGCGGAGACTATTACACCGTGCGTCGGCGGCACGGCGCGCCATTGCAGGCGACCTGTCGCCCATGGGCGCGGAAGGCGCACCGAGCGGATGCAGGGATGCACGCTCGCGCCGACGCTCGCCAGGAGCGAACCCGATTCCACCGAGGACAGCGCGCGGGAAACATCACCGCGAACGCACCGTTGCCGTGCGGGTCCCGGCACTGCTGCACCGCCCTCTGCATGACAGGTGTCGCCATGCTCCACGGCGCTTGGTGAGCGCATGATCGAACGCGGGTGCAGGCGATGCGAAATGCCCACTCGCCTGATCGCAGGCGTGCACGGCAGCGCCCGCGCCTACGGCAACCAGCGCAGCAGCAGCACGCTGAGGCTGGCCAGCGCCAGCAGCGACAGCGTCCCGGCGGCCAGCACGCGGCCACCGGATGCGAGCACCGTGCGCAGGTTCACCGACAGGCCCAGCGCGGCCATCGCCACCAGGGTGAACAGCAGCGACAGCGCCTGCGCCGCCTCGATGGCCGGCGCCGGCAGCGCACCCAGCGCACGCAGGCCCATCATGCCGACGAAGCCGAACACGAACCACGGCACCAGCGTGTGCGCCGGGCGCCGCGGCGCCGGCGAGCCGCCGCGGAGCAGGCCCAGCAGCAGCATCACCGGCCCCAGCATCAGCACCCGCATCAACTTGACCAGTGCGCCCACCTGCGCGCTCACCGCGCCCACCGGCACGGTCGCCGCCAGCACCTGCGGCACGGCGTACACGGTCATGCCGGCGAGGATGCCGTAGTGGCGCTGGTCCAGGCCCAGCACGGGCACCGCCAACGGCAGCAGCAACACCACCAGCACGCCCAGCGCGGCGGTGAACGCGATCGAGGCGGCGACGTCGTCGGAGTCGGCCTCGATCACCGGCGCCGCGGCGACGATCGCCGAATTGCCGCAGATCGCGTTGCCGCAGGCGACCAGGGTGGCCAGCCGCGACGGCAGCCCCAGCGCGCGGCCGATGCCGTAGCCGAGCGCGATCGCCAGCAGCACCACCACGGCGATGGCGCCCAGCAACACGCCCCCTGCCGCGCAGATGGCGCCGAGGCCGACCGAGGCGCCGAGCAGCACGATCGCCAGTTCCAGCGGCAGCTTGGCGGCGAAGGCGATGCCCGCGTGGGTGGACGGCGGCAGCCGCCAGGCCGTGCGCAGCAGGGTGCCGAGCACGATCGCGAACACCAGCGCGTCGATCCAGCGCCGGCCCAGCCACTGCAGTTGCGCGCGTTCGGCCAGCCAGGCCAACGCCGCCACCCCGAGGGCCAGGGCCAGCCCGGGCAGCAAGGCCGACGGTCTCTGCAACTGCGTACGCATGGGAGCGATCCGGATCGAAGTGGCGGCAGGGTGCGCCCGCGAACCGTTTCGATCCATCGCATAATTTCGCACACTTCATTCGTCTTATCCGAATGGTTCTCACATGACGCTGGAACAACTCGCACTGTTCGTGGCGGTGGCCGAGCGCCAGCACCTGACCCTGGGCGCGCAGGCCGCGCACCGCACGCCCTCGGCCGCCAGCGCCGCGATCAAGGCACTGGAACGCCAGTACGGGGTGGCGCTGTTCGACCGGGTCGGCCGCGGCCTGGCGCTGACCGCGGCCGGCGCGGCGTTCTGCGAGGATGCCAAGGCGATCCTGGCACGCAGCCGCGCCGCCGAACTGGCGCTGAGCGAATGGCGCGGCGTGCTGCGCGGCACCCTCGACCTGCATGCCAGCCAGACCGTGGCCAGCTACTGGTTGCCGACCCGGCTGATGGCGTTCCATGCGCGCTATCCGCAGATCGAGATCCGTCTGAGCGTGGGCAACACCGACAGCGTGGCGCGCGCGGTGCGCGAGGGACGCGCCGAACTGGGCTTCGTCGAGGGCCGGGTGCAGGCCGCGGAGCTACTGAGTTCGCCGCTGGACCACGACCGGCTGAGCGTGGTGGCCGCACCGGGCCACCCGCTGGCCGGGCGCCGCCGCCCCGGACTGGCGCGGCTGGTCGCCGACAGCACCTGGATCATGCGCGAGCCCGGCTCGGGCACGCGCTCGGCGTTCGAGGCGGCGTTGCGCGCCG
Source organism: Xanthomonas sp. NCPPB 901 (assembly GCF_056725085.1). Taxonomy (NCBI): domain Bacteria; kingdom Pseudomonadati; phylum Pseudomonadota; class Gammaproteobacteria; order Lysobacterales; family Lysobacteraceae; genus Xanthomonas; species Xanthomonas sp. NCPPB 901. The sequence goes on from NZ_CM161511.1 coordinate 3,509,036, forward strand.
CCGGCATCGCCCCCGAGCGCCTGCGCGTGGCCCTGTCCCTGCCCTCCAACGAAGCGGTGCTGTCGGCGGTGCAGGCCGGGCCCAGCCTGGCGGCGATCTCGCAGCTGGCCGCGGCGCCGTGGCTGGAGAGCGGCCGCCTGCAGCGCCTTGCCGTAACGCTGGGCGAACGCAGCTTCCATGCGCTGCGCCACCGCGAACGCAGCCTGGGCGCGGCGGCGGCCGCCCTGCTCGGCTTGCAGGCCCCATCCGCGGCGGCCTGAACGCCGGGCGGGCCGGCAACGCGGCGCCGCGCGCGACATCCATTCCAAAACAAGATAGCCCTCGGCAAATGCTTCATTGGAATGGAATGCCTGGCGCTTCTATCCTCGCTCCCGGTCTCTCGCGCGCCAAGACAGCGGAAGGGGGATGTCCACGGCGCCGCCGCCGGACATGCCACGCACGCCCGACCGCGCCGCCAGATACGTCATCGAGGACAACGATCGGGACAGCCTGCAGACATGGTTGGCGCCCCGCCGCTGTTCCCAGGGCCGGACTGTTCCGGCCCACGCCAATTTGCTCGGTCACTTTTTGTCCTGGGAGGGAACAAAAATGCCTTTGGAACAGTCCCGTCGCCTGGTCGGCGGGCGTGCGCATCGCCCTGCCGCCCGCACCCTGCTGGGCGCGGCCATCGTCCTGGCCCTGTCCGGCAGCTTCGCCGCGCATGCGCAGAGCGCCACCGCCGATCCGGCGGCCACGGCCACGCCCCCTGCCACGCCCGAGGCCAAGAACGGCCAGCAACCGGTCACCCTGGACAACGTGATGGTGGTCGGCCAGCGCGCCAGCCTGGAACAGGCGGTGCAGGCCAAGCAGCTCGACGACCACGTGGTCGAGGTGATCTCCGCCGACAACATGGGGCAGATGCCCAACGTCACCGTGGCCGAGGCGCTGGTGCGCCTGCCCGGCGTCAACGGCACCCGCGACCGCGGCAACGAAAGCCTGGCCACGGTGCGCGGCCTCGGCCCGCGCATGACCATGGGCACGGTCAACGGCCGCGAGATCGCCTCCTCCGAACCCAACCGCGCGGTGCGCTGGGAGGTGTTCCCCACCGAGATCGTCTCCACCGTCAAGGTCTACAAGACCCCGTCGGCAGACCTGATCGCCGGCGGCATCGCCGCCACCGTGGACATCTCCACCATCAACCCGCTCGACCACACCGGCCCGACCTTCGTCGCCACCGCCGGCCCGGTCTACTACGACGAGGCCAAGGACGCGCGCGACTATTCGCCGTGGGGCCAGCGCCTGGGCGCGAGCTGGATCCACCGCATCAACGACAACCTGGCGGTCGCGCTCGGCGCCACCTACCAGAAGCAGAAGAACGCCGGCGTCTCGATCGGCACCTGGGGCTACACCGACGCCAGCAACGCGCGCGACGTCGATGGCGACGGCAAGGTCGACTACACCCCGTGGGGCGCGGCCGACCAGCTCAAGCTGACCGAGCAGACCCGCACCGGCGCCATGGGCACCGTGCAGTGGCGCTCGGGCAACCTGGAACTCAAGCTCGACGGCCTGTACTCGCGCATCCGCATCGACGAGGACCAGCGCCAGAACTGGTTCAACAACCTCGGCTACAGCATCTACTCCGCCAGCAACCCGTACACCACGCCCGGCTCGTCCTACACCATCGTCGATGGCGACGTGGTCGCCGGCACCCTGGCCAATTCCAATCTGCAGGTGGACCACGTCATCGCCAACTACGACGAGGTCAAGACGCTGGCGGCCGGCGGCCTCAACGCCAAGTGGCGCGGCGATGTATGGACGCTGGGCAGCGACCTGTCGTTCTCGCAGGCCAAGCGCGACAACGACTGGCGCGCGGTGCGCTTCGGCAGCAACCCGGACACGGTGTCGTTCGACTTCCGCCACGGCGTCACCCCCACCATCAGCACCAGTTCCGACGCGCCGGAATGGGGGATCAGCGGCCAGACCGAACCGCAGGCACTGCGCGACCGCATCGCCGCCTTGGCGCTGAGCGCCAGCCGTGCGATCGAGGATTCGCCGATCACCGCGCTGGAGTTCGGCGCACGCGCCGCGCGCCGCGAGAAGCAGAACCGCCACTTCACCAGCTTCCAGTCCGGCTATAGCCAGCCGATCTCGGCCTACCAGGATCTGATCTACCCGGAGACGATGCCGGACCTGAACGTGCCGACCCTGACCGGCGGCGACCTGGACGCGATCGCCAGGCTCGGCTTCGGCGGCTTCGATCCCAGCCTGGCCGTCGAGCAGCGCCTGGACCACTGGAACGTGGAGGAGAACGTGCGCGAGGCCTTCGCCAAGGCGGTGTTCAGTTCGCAGTGGTTCGGCGTGGACGTCACCGGCAACGCCGGCGTGCGCCTGGTCCACACCGACACCGACAGCCACGGCTACGACACCGTCGGCGGCGCGCTGCAGCCGAGCAGCGCCGGCAAGACCTACACCGACGTGCTGCCCAGCGCCACGGTCAACTTCCTGATCGATCCCGAGCGCATCCTGCGCGTCTCGGTAGCCAAGGTGATGGCGCGGCCGCCGCTGGACGAACTGCGCACCGGGCGCGCGCTCGACGACCCCAACACCACCGTCGGCCAGCTCACCGGCAGCGGCGGCAACCCGCAGCTCAACCCGTTCCGCGCCACCCAGCTCGACCTGTCCTACGAGTGGTACTTCCACAAGGAAGCACTAGCCGCGTTGGCGCTGTACCGCAAGTGGGTGGATTCGAGCATCGGCTACAAGACCCAGCACGAGACCATCGACGGCCGCGACTACCTGATCAGCGGCCCGTTCAACGGCGGCGGCGGCTACATCAACGGTGCCGAGCTGACGTTCCAGACCCCGTTCTTCTTCATCCCGCACCTGGAGAACTTCGGCATCTACTCGAACTACTCGTACGTGGAATCCAACCTGCACGAGTTCTCGCCGGCGGACAATCCGCTGCCGCTCAGCGGCCTGGCGCGCAACACCGGCACGCTGGACCTCTGGTACAACAACGGCAGCTTCGAAGCGCGGATCGGCTACAAGTACCACAGCCCCTACACCGTGGTGTACGGCTGGAACGCGGCGCGGCTGGCGCGGCTGGAGAGCGAAGGCACGGTGGACCTGAGCCTGGCATGGCGCTACAGCGACCACCTGGGCTTCAAGTTCCAGGTCGGCAACCTGACCAACGAGCCGCTGCGCGCGTACAGCGACAACAAGCGCAATCGCCTGGCTAACCAGGACGACGGCGGCTACCAGTTGTTCGGCCGCCGCTTCGCCCTGGAAGCGACCTACACGTTCTGAGCCGGTGGAGACCCGCATGCGATCCAAACGCACCTGGCTGCCGGCGCTCGCGCTGGCCCTCGCCGCCGCCCTCGCCACGCCCATGGCCGGCGCCGGCACGCTGTACCTCGGCGCCGACCTGTCCTACGTCAACGAGATGGAGGATTGCGGCGTGCAGTACCGCGACCACGGCACGGTGCGCGACCCGTTCGAACTGTTCCACACGCACGGCGCCAACCTGGTGCGCGTGCGCCTGTGGAACGATGCGCGCTGGACCCGCTACAGCGACCTGAGCGACGTCAAGAAGACCATCCGCCGCGCGCGCGCGCAGGGCATGCAGGTGCTGCTGGACTTCCACTACTCCGACGACTGGGCCGACGGCGACAAGCAACTGATCCCCAAGGCCTGGGCCAGCATCACCGACCAGGACGAACTGGCGCGCACGCTGTACGGCTTCACCTACGACACGCTGAGCGCGCTGGACCGCGCCGGGCTGATGCCGGAACTGGTGCAGGTAGGCAACGAGAGCAACTCCGACCTGATGGACAGCCAACCCTGGGACAAGCGCCGGCCGATCGACTGGCGCCGCAACGCCAAGCTGTTCAACGCCGGCATCCAGGCGGTGCGCGACGCCGGCGCACGCTCGTCGATCAAGCCGAAGGTGATGCTGCACATCGCCCAGCCGGAGCACGTGGAGCCGTGGTTCGCCGCCGCGGCCAAGGCCGGCGTGCGCGACTTCGACTTCATCGGCATCAGCTACTACCGCAAGTGGTCGCGCGAGACCATGGACCAGCTCGGCGCCACCATCAAGCGCCTGCGCCAGCACTACCCGGCCGAGGTGATGGTGGTGGAGACCGCCTACCCGTGGACGCTGGAAAGCGGCGACCCCTCGCCCAACCTGCTCGGCGCCGATTCGCTGATCCCGGGCTACCCGGCCACGCCGCAGGGCCAGTTGAAATATCTGGTGGACCTCACCCAACTGGTGGTCGACAACGGCGGCAGCGGCGTCGTGTACTGGGAACCGGCCTGGACCAGCAATACCTGCAAGACCCGCTGGGGCGTCGGCTCCTCATGGGAGAACGCCAGCTTCTTCGATTTCCGCCACGGCAACGAACTGCTACCCGGCATCGGCTTCATGCAGCACGCCTACAGGCCGGCCCCGGCTACGGCCGCGGGCACCTCTGCCGCGCCCGCGCAGGACCCGCGGCCATGATCGAACTGAGCCGACGCGACCTGCTGCGCTCGCTGGTCGCCGGCGGCGTGCAGGTGGCGGTGCCCGGTGCCGCTGCGGCCCTGGCGCCGGCCGCGCTCGCGGCTGCGCCTGCCAGCGACAACGCCATGCCGCCACTGCCGCTGGACCTGGACGACGACGCACCGCGCCAGCGCCTGCTGTGCGATGGCGGCTGGCGTTTCCACCTCGGCCACGCCGACGACCCGGCGCGCGACTTCCATTTCGGCACCTTCCAGCGCACCTACGCCAAGGCCGGCAAGGACACCGCCGACGCCGCCCTGCTCGCCTTCGACGACAGCGACTGGGAGCGCATCGACCTGCCGCACGACTGGGCGGTGGCGCTGCCGCCGCGCCAGGACCCGACCTCCACCCTGGTCAATGGCGAAGACCCGGCCGCCGCGCACGGCTACACGCCGCTGGGCCGCACCGATCCGCAGACCAGCATCGGCTGGTACCGGCGCGTGCTGGAGATCCCGGCCGAGGACCTGGGCAAGCGGATCAGTCTGGAATTCGACGGCGTGTTCCGCGACTGCCTGGTGTTCTGCAACGGCCACATCGTCGGCCGCAACGGCAGCGGCTACTGCGGCTTCGAGGTCGACCTCAGCGACGTACTCGACTACGGCGCCAGGAACATCATCGCGGTGCGCGTGGACGCCACGCTCGGCGAAGGCTGGTTCTACGAAGGCGCCGGCATCTACCGCCACGTCTGGCTGCGCACCACCGACGCGCTGCACGTGCCGATGGACGGCGTCTACGTGCGCAGCGTCTGGGACGGCGGCGACGCGCAGGCGCTGGTGGAGACCGAACTCGGCAACAGCGGCGCCGAACCGCGCCAATGCAGCGTGGTGTCGGTGATCCGCGCGCCGGACGGGCGCATCGTCGCCCAGGCCAGCTCCGCACCGGTCACGGTCGAAGCGGGCGTGGTGCAGCATGTGCAGCAGACCCTGGACCTGGGCACGCCGCTGCCGTGGTCGCCAGAGAACCCGCAGCGCTACACACTGTCCACGCGCGTGCTCGGCGATGGCCGCACCTGCGACGCGACCACCACGCACTTCGGCGTGCGCCGCCTGCAGTTCGACCCGCAGCGCGGCCTGCTGCTCAACGGCGCGGCGTACAAGCTGCACGGCACCAACAACCACCAGGACCATGCCGGCGTCGGCACCGCCATTCCCGACCGCCTGCACGAATGGCGCCTGCGCCAGCTCAAGTCGATGGGCTGCAACGCCTACCGCAGCGCGCACAACCCGGCCTCGCCGGCAGTGCTGGAGCTGTGCGACCGGCTGGGCCTGCTGCTGATCGACGAGACCCGGCGCATGTCCTCCGACGACGAGGCCATGGCCGAACTGACGTCGATGGTGCGGCGCGGCCGCAACCATCCCTGCGTGATGCTGTGGTCGCTGGGCAACGAGGAGCCGCAGATGGTCACCGCGCGCGGCGCGCGCATCGTTGCGCGCATGCAGCGCCTGATCCGACGCCTGGACCCGACCCGCCCCACCACCTTCGCCATGGACAAGGGCTTCGACGACGGCGTCGGCCAGGTCGTGGACGTGGTCGGCTTCAACTACCGCACCACGCAGATGGACGCCTTCCATGCGCGCCATCCGCAGATCCCGGTCTACGGCAGCGAGACCGGCAGCACCGTCGGCGTGCGCGGCAACTACCGCACCGACGACGTGCGCGGCTACGCCCGCGCCTACGACCTCGACTACCCGTGGTGGGCGAGCAGCGCCGAGGCCTGGTGGAGCTATGTCGCGCAGCGCCCGTACATCGCCGGCGGCTTCGTCTGGACCGGCTTCGACTACCGCGGCGAGCCGACCCCGTACAACCGCTGGCCGAACGTGGCCTCGCAGTTCGGCATCCTCGACAGTTGCGGCTTCCCCAAGGACAACTACTGGTACTACCGCGCGCAATGGACCGCCGCGCCGGTACTGCACCTGTTCCCGCACTGGAACTGGGACGGCCTGCTGGAGGCGCGCGACAACGGCATGATCGACGTGTGGTGCCACAGCAACCTGGACGCGGTGGAACTGCTGGTCAACGGCGTCAGCCAGGGCCTGCAGCAGGTGCCGGCCTACGGCCACGTCGAGTGGCGCGTGCGCTACGCGCCCGGCCGCATCGAAGCGCGCGGCTACCGTGATGGCAAGCAGGTGCTGACCCAGATCCGCGAGACCGTCGGCGCCCCGGCCGCGGTACGCCTGCGCTGCGAGCGCCCCACCCTGTTGGCTGATGCGGAGGACGTGGCCGTGGTCGCGGTCGAGATCGTCGACGCACATGGCCGCCTCGTGCCCACCGCCAGCGACAACGTGCGCTTCGCCGTCCACGGCCCCGGCCGCCTGATCGGCGTGGGCAACGGCGACCCGTCCAGCCACGAAAGCGACAAGGCCGACCAGCGCCGCGCCTTCAACGGCCTGTGCATGGCGCTGCTGCAGACCACGCGCACAGCGGGCACGCTGACGTTGGAGGCCGCGGCGCCGGGGCTGGCCTCAGCGCGGCTGGCACTGCCGGTGGAACGCGCGCGGTCGCGGCCGTTCGTGGCGTAAGCGTAGATGTCCCAGCGACGCGTCAGTCCTGAGGTCGAGGCTGATGCCAGGCGGTCCGAACAGCAACAGCCTCCTCCGATCCCAGCCCCCCCATCTGGCATCCGTAAGCGATGGGGGCCTCTGCGCGCTCTTGGGATTCGACAAGGCGGCGTTCGCAGCCTTGTCAGGGTCCGGTGGCAGTCGGGTTGCGGCAACCGGCGTTGAGTCGCGTCACGAGCTGCATGCGCGCATCGCCGACCGCTGCGCCCAGAATCCCCAACGCATCGGACGTGGATGAGTTCCAGTTGACCCTGGCCGACTGCCCGCGCACGACGAACGCCGCCGCCCCCTGAGGCCGAATCTCGAATGCCGCCACCCCGGTTACGGTTGCGGGCAAGGCATTCAGATAGAGCTTCTGAACGGCGATTGTCACCGATGGCGCATCGGCAACGCGCGACCAGCCCAGCGAACCCAGTGCCTCACGGACGCTGGCAGCGATGTCGGGGAATACATACGTGTGGTTTCCAAGCATTCCCACCTCTGTGGTCGATCGCGCATCGACGATTTGTCCCAGTCGGTAAGGACAGCGCAGACCGGAATCGACCGTCGTTGGCAGATGCAGCACCTGCGTGCGTTCCATGCGGGCGGCACACCCACATAACGACAGCAGCAGGCTGAGCGAAACGGCGATGCGGACCATCAGGGATGGGTCGCTTGGCCTTGGGGAGTCGGTGGATCCTTGGGCCTGTATGTTTCCCAGAAGGTCTTGCGGTGGCTCGGCACCGTGGGCACCGACGTCTCTGCAGGCGCCTGCGCTGGGCGGGCAGATGTGTCGACCGCGGCGGACGCGACCACGCTCGGAGTCGGATCGTTGGGCGACACGGCGGCGACTTGTACGATGGACGCTTCAGCGCTCGGAGTCGGCGCGATTGCGTGTGATGCCGCTGCTTCGGCGGCAAGCGACGGATTCGGAATGGCCGCCGTCAACGCTGCCGGCTGATAGTCGGAACGCAATGACTGGTATCCGGTGATGGCCTGGAAGCGCGGGTTGCCAGCACGCACCCACACCACGCCCCCGTCGCGCCGCTCGATGCGGCCAGACACGCTACGCCCGGCAATGTCCGACTTTCCCTTGATCTTCTGGCCCCATTGCTGGCGACCTTCTGCAGAAAAATCGTAGACCATCATGGCAACGGCCTGGTCGATCGATTGATCGATCAGCCCGCCCATCCGGGCTGCCCCCAACTCGAGCCAAGGCTTGCTTTCGCCAGGGGTGGGAAACTGGAAACTGGAGCGAACGGCATAAGGGCGCGAGAACAGGAACCTGGTCTTGACCTTTCCGTTCTTTATCTCGCGATCTTCGATCGCCACGTTGAGTAGAACATAGGCCGTACCCATCGCATCGCCCATGGCGTAACGCGGCCTGATGACCAACACATGCTTCGGCATGGCGTCCAGATCCTGCCGTGCCTGCCAAGGTGCGTGAACGATAGTGAGCACAGGGCGATCGGCGATTCCCGAGCCCGGCAGCCGGCGTTGCAGGGATCCCATCAACGGCGTTTCGAAGTCGTATCCAACCATCATGTTGCGCAACGGCAGCACGGCGGCTTCGGCGTTCTTGTTCTGCGAGTTCTGCACGGCAGTCCCGATGAGCGCACCGACCAGCCCGAACTGCATCCCCATCTGCATCGCCGTCGACGAGACATCGATCGCCAGTTCCTGCTGGGTGAGTTCCACCTCGACCGGCATGTCGGGCGCCAATGGCAACGGCAACGCATTGTCGCGGGCCATCGAAGACGCACAGAACACACTCAGCCCTAAGGCCAAGCACAGTCGCTTGAACATCGTTATCCCCCTGAGTCGACACCCACCGGCCAGCGGCTTGCCCGCCGACCTCCCCGATTCGGCAGTCTAGCCACGCCACATGGGTGAGTAAAGGCGAGCAATGGCGCGCTTCGATTGCCGAGCACGTTCCGAACGGATAGCAAAATGGAATCAGGCAAAGAAGCTCCCAAACTTCGCACGTCACCCACTGAACAAACGCGAGAAACGCCTGACCGCCCTTCGTCCAGCGATCACGTCCGCGAGCCGCGCCCAGCCGCCACATCGCCGTACCCGACCAGGCGCAACCCCAATCCACTAAACTTGCCTCCCCCACGGGCGGCCCGCCGCCCATGCCCTGTCGCACCGGCGGCGCGCGCCAGGCGCCGTCGCCCCCGCACGTCCGCACGAAGGCGCCATGACCTCAGAGAAAGTCCCCGAACACACCCCGCTGATGAAGCAGAACGGGTGCGGGGGATCATATGCACTGAAATCCTTGTGCAGCAAGGCTTACAGCTTCACCGGTGATTGAGGCACTCCTAATCGCAACACAGCCGCAACAGCCAAAATGAGCAAACGCTGAACAAAATTGACGACATAATGTCGCTCTAAGCGACACTTGACTGAATGGCTGCTACTCTGACTCCGTCATCGCGGGGAGCAACAATCCGTGCCATGGTGTGAGTAGGCAACTACTCGAGGGCGAACAGCCCAAAACACCCCGAGCGACGTCGACGGCCGGCAACGGTCGGGACTATCGGGAAGGGTCAGGTGGCTGCGGCAACGGCTCGCAGCCATAGATTGGAGGAGGGTAGTAACTGGCGTTTCCCCATTCTCGATGTAGCAACGGAGCCTCTCCACCCCGGGGAGGTGCATCGAGGAAACCAACATGGCTTCACCTGTTGAAAGGAAAGATGATAAGCGCCAGCTGCTACTGAAATGGTTCAAACGGGTTTTTTGCGGCCCTTGGTTGTTCCGGCTCTTAATGATCGTGTGGAAGGTGTATGACCACTTTGATCGTTGAGCGCGGCGCGGGAAGTTCGGACCCTAAGACCTATCAGTAGCACCCTCCTTTTTATCTACCCATGCAGGAAGAGAGGAAATGCTCCACAAGGCTTTAAAAACGGTCCGCGAGGTTCACCGTATGCAGCAAGGTGAGCTAGCGGAACGCCTAGGCATATCTCGCTCACACCTTTCGGAAATCGAGTCTGGGAAGAAGGCCGCTTCGGTGGAGCTTCTTCAGAAGTTTGCAGAGGTCTTCGACGTGCCCGCCTCAACCTTCCTGAGCTTCGCCGAAGCCATCGAAGGACCCTCGGAGCGACGACAGAAAAATGCTAAGAGATTGATGAAAGTTCTGGAATGGACACTGGATACCCAACATGAGCCTTCCACGGAAAAGCGCGAATCGATATGAAGTCACGTCATCAGCTTTCTTTCGTCTACCCACGCTGAAGGCGCTCGCAAGGTTGCTTCAATGGGAAGGCTCACCAAGCGCGCTCCGAGCTCTGTGCAAACGGCCTGACAACTTCACCGAGTTCCCTCGAATTCATCCTCGAACCAAGAAAGAACGCCTGATTCAAGCGCCCTCTGAGGTCGTTAAGCCGCTTCAGAAGCGACTTAACGTGCTGCTAAAGCAGGTCCGCGTGCCCGACTATCTTCACTCAGGGATTCCAAAGCGCTCCCACCTCTCCAACTCTGAGAGCCACATGCGGGCGGAAGGTGCAACCGTAACGGTGGATGTCTCCGACTTCTACCCAAGCATCACGCGTCAACGTGTCTTTAGGCTTTTCAGAAATGTCTTCGAATGCCCCGGGGATGTGGCGGATGCGATGGCTGACTTGGTCTGCTACAAGGGAAAATTAGCAACTGGCTCCCATGCCAGCGTGCTCATCTCGTTTTGGGCCTGCCGTGACATGTTCGATATGATCGCCGATCGCGTCGCCACTCTGGGAGGCACATTCACGCTCTACGTGGATGATGTGGCAATCACTGGCAATACCGTCGGACACGGCGATATCCAGTGGCTAGATCGGTTGCTTAGAAAATTCGGTTTTAGCTCAAAAGTTGAGAAGGCGAAGTTGTTTCAGAAGGACAGCGCCAAAGTCGTTACAGGACGAGCGTTTCGCCACGGCATCAGCCGAGCCCCCAACAAGAAGCATAAGGAGATGCACGAGGCGCGGACTGAGGCAAAGAGCATCGGCGCCAGCGTCAAGGTGAGGCGGGGCCTAGTTGGTCAGCTTGAGAACATCGGAAATCTTGACCACGAACGTGGAACAAGCTTGAAAGCAGAGGCAAAGAAGTTGCGAAGCACCCTCCCTCCACCAAGGCGACGCCGTAGGGCTATCACTAGACCCAATCACATTAGCCCGGAAGCAGCGACATGAGTGAAGAGAAGATTGTGCGAGCTGCCTGTCCGCGTTGCGTGGGACAACGCTCCTGTGACCTTCTGCATGAGCTAGATGAGAAGAGCGAAGACGATTCCCATCCGGAATACCCTATATGGGGAGGCGCAAATCACCAGCTCCTCCGCTGCCGCGGGTGCGAGACGATTTTTTACAAGGTTGAAAGCTGGCACTCAGAAGATTGGGATGTCAAGTTTGATCCGGAAACCGGCCAGGATGAGATGTACTGTCCAAGGCGAACTTCCGTATACCCGCCTCCGGAGCCAAAGTCAGAGAAGCCAGATTGGACATGGGAGCTCTATCGGAAGGACAGCGTCCTCTCACAAGTTATTCATGAAATTTATGTCGCCAAAACTAATGACTTGAATGTCCTCACGGCCATCGGCCTCCGGACTGCCTTTGATAGGGCAACATTCTTACTCGGAGTCGATGAGAGCCTAGATCTCAGCCAAAAGATTGAACAGCTAGTTCAGGATGGAAGACTAGGAAAGGTAGAGGCCGAACACATGCAAGTGGCGGTAAATGCAGGTAATGCTGCCGCCCATCGGGGATGGAGTCCTGATGACCAGCAGCTAGCAGCACTGCTACGGGTTCTTGAGCAGTTTCTTAGGAGAAGTTTCTTCGAGCCGCCGATTGGTCAGATTGGGATTCTGATCCCTCCACGTCCTAAAAAGCAGAAGAAGAGCCAGCCATCATCACCTGAGCAAAAGTAATCCCACTTTGCGCGGCGTGTTCATTGGTGAAGGACCCGACAAGCATCTGTCGATTTGCTTTGCGCCGACATTAAGGGGTCTCACGAAGTTGAAGACCAAAGCCTTCTCGGATCGGAGCAGAGCCGATCACCAATTTGGCCACTCGTTGACTCCTTCTAGGCATCACAGGACAGCGCAAAGCCAACTTTGCGCCGCCTATTTATATTTGTGAAATAGCTCTGAAATTTGCACTTGCGGTATAGCGACTTGGTGCTTGGATGAGGGCTCCCCCACAGGCTCCAAGGAGCATCTATGCAGTCCGAACTCACGCTTCAAATCGCCAGCCGCCTCATCAGCGGGCTCCTTTGCCAAGAGCGGCATTGCCGCTTGCCCGACCGCGTCGACGACATCCGGCACGCCCTGGAGGTGGCCGCGGAAATGATGCGCCAATACCGAGGCGGCTCCTCTGCGCCTCCGGCGCACGACTACGTCCCACCCACGCCGGCTCCGACCCTGCCACCACCAGCGCCCCCCTCCCCGTCGCAAGCACAGCGCCTGCAAGAGATCCGCACCCGGGAAGCGGTCGTGGTGCGCGATATCCCGTCCGTCGAAGAGTGGCGGAAGAACCGCCGGCGCAAGGCGGCTCCCGACCCGGTGGCGAACAAGAAGAAGCCGACGCTCCACTGATCCGCCACCGCCGCCCCAACAACAAAGTGCCCCGCAAGCGGGGCACCGTTGTTTCAGTGGAGGCGGGGGCGCGGTGGTCGGGGGCCACTCGGTTCAAGGCCCAGGGTCGGCAGGTCTTCGAGCGCAGCCGGTTGAGCCTCCTGTACTCCAAAGACCAACGGTCGGTCGAGCTCGAGGGGATAGCGCCCGAGCATCTCCTGGCTCCAGGCCTCCAGGAGGCGGCCACTCTCTGCCGCGTCCTTTTCGCAAAAGGCCTGTTGCTCCGGGGTGACCCGGGCCCGCGCTTCGAGCAGTTCGGCCGTCCGCTTCTCCAAGGTGCTCAAGCGCCACGCGCGCCGTTGCTTCCAATCCTGCTCCGTCCAAGAGGTGCCAGGCTGCGGATTGTTGACGGTGAAGTCCTCCCAGGACCGCTCCGCCAGATGGCGGAGCCTGGAGGCGCGTTGCTCGGCCTGCAGGCGTCGTGCAAACCGGGTCAGGCTGGTCTTTAATCCGCGCAACCGCCGGGCCAGCTCCAGCAGGTCCGAGCGGAACCGGGCGTGCTCGGCGAACGCCGCGGCGCGCTCGGCCGCCCAGGCCAAGAGCTGGCGGGTGGCGTGGAGCGCCCGCGTCACTGCCTCGTGGCGCAGTGCTCCCCACTCCTGGCTCAACTCGGCAACGAGCGCCGGGATGGGCACCGGCTCCGGGCGTGGCGCCCCGGGAGGGGTCTCCTCCAGCAACCCCAGCCGTTGGGCGATGGGCCCCATGTTGCGAGAGACCCCGATGTGCCCTGCCCCGCGGCCCAGCGACAGGGGCAGCATGACCGGAGGACGGCGGGCCTCCCGTTGAGCCTTTTCGTGGCTGTGGCTGTCGGGCACTTCCATGGCTCGCCCCTCGTTTTCAAAGCTAAAGACGAGTTTTTGGAAAGTCTCTTCGTTGCGCTCCTCTATCCGACGGTTCGCCTCGACGCGCTCGGACGCCTGGCCTCGTCGAGCCATGGCGGTCGCGTTTTTGCCCACGTGCTCGGTCGGCTCCCGCGAGAGCACGGCCGCGGCGACCAGATCACCGCGGGCCAGGGCGTCATTGGCTTGTGCTTCCAAACGGCGATGGTCCACGCGAATCTCGAGCGCCGCCCTTTGAAGATGGGCGTTGATGGTGGAGGCGATGAGTTCGCGTACCCATTGCACCTCAACACGTCCCGATGGTCCGCCGTCCAGCTCCTTGGTTTTGTCCGTGAAACCGTCCGGCCCCATGCGCCGCGTCGTTGCCAAGACGTGGACGTGCCAGTTCAAGCCGTCTTTGCTGCCTGGGCTGTGGATGCTGGCTTGGGCCGCGAACCCGTAGCGACTGACCAGCGCACGGGTGACCTCCATGGCCAGCGCCGATCGCTGCGCCTCGTCGAGTTCGTGGGGCAACGCGAACTCAAACTCGCGCGCGATCGTGGCGTCCTTGCGCCGCTCGGCCGCCTCCACCGCCGGCCAGAGCTCGGCCGGGACCAGGGCCCAGTCGGGCGCATCCTCGGGGGCGACGCAGCGGGTTTCGACCACGCCGTCCCGCCGGCGGTAGTCGTGGCGCTGCCCGGTCTTCTCGTCTTCGAGAAGCAGGCCAGCGCGGTAGGCGGCCGCCGCGATGGACGAATGTCCCTTGGCGCGGCTGAAGGTCTTTACGTTGGCGTGGTAGATGGCCATGAGGTGTTGCTCCGAAGCAGTGGGGTTGCTTCGTTTATGCCTTGGCTTTTGATTTGCGCAAGCGCCGCCGGCGCTTGGGGTTCAAGGGGCGAAGCCCTTTGCGCACGTGTCACGCAGTGACACCTAGGTGCGCTCTTGCTTATTTCTTTTATGCAGTTTTTTTCAGTGTCGAACGACTTTTGAAGCCTTCAAATTTCGAGACCACTCGAAACTTGACGGGGTGCTTTTCTGTGATTGACTCAAAGAAGAGGCCACCACCGGAGAAACGCATGACTGCTACAAGCCACTACCACGACCGCATTGCCCGAGCCACGGAACGACTGGCTCAGCTGCAAGCGCAGGAACTTTTAGCGAACAAGCGCCGCGAATCGAAGGCCAAGGAAGTGGCGAGGCGGGAAGAAGCGAAGCGGCGGCAGCACGTGGCGGGCCTGGTTTTCCTGACCGGTGCCCAGGCACTGGACGACGCGGAACTGGTTGGAGTCCTGCTGCAACATCTGGACTCGCGCCAAGAGCAAGCGGTTCGCACGCGTGCGAGCGAGTTAGGTGCACGCCGATTGAGCACGCTCGGAAGCAGCGAGACGGCGCACTGAGAGCCCGGCAAAACCAAGAGAAGAAGCATCAACGATTGAGACCATTCGCGCGAACCAGTTAGATGGGTCCTATCTGCCTCTCCGCTCTAACAATCTCGATTTCATTTCAGTAGTTGATTCACCCAGGCGCACCCGCGCCTCAAAAACGTAAGATCCGAGAGACAAAAGAGAGGAATACTTCGCAAGTTGACTCATTGACCGTGGCCTTCGCTTGGTCTTAGGTGGTGGAATATGCGTTTCAGCTATGGCTTGCGCACATGTCTTCTACGAAGGATGCATTCGAAACCCGTGAACAACGAGACGAGCGGTTCTTCAAAACATTGAAGGACATGAAGGAGCTTATAGGATCCTGGACCCTCGGGGCGGCCGTTATGGGCGCCGGCACCACAGTTGCCGCAAGTGATCTGGCAATCCTTCTACGCATCATCGGCGCCCTTGCTTGCACCACGGTAGGCCTCATGCTGCTGATTTCCGGCGTCCTGATTTTCTCCCGCGAGCGCTTGGCGATAGACAGCCAACCGATTTGGAAGCAGAAGTTCCGCATTCTAGCGTTCGTTACGCTCATGGTATCCGCCCTGTCTGTCAGCTACGCCACAATGGAAATCCTTCGCAAGGCAGCGCGACCAACCCCTTGCGCCGTTTCGACGACGAGCCATCGGCCCTAATCTCTAGAAGATCTAGGAACCAAGGATTGGACAAGACCTTAAAGGCAGTGACGAAAAATCGCATCCGCGCCAAGGCATCACTTAGCCAAAGTCATCCACAGCGCCTTCCCCTGTTCTACGCTCATATCGCTGAATTCTGAGGGCTCCCAGTCTAGATAATTGAGCAGCTTGCAGAGGTCTGCAAGGATTTGTTCACATCTATTGCCGAATGCGAAGACGCCGTCGTAGGTGAGGCCCAGCACGCTGATATCGAAAGGTGCTGGCTCTTTTTCCAGCGGCTGCATCTCCCAATGAGCATGTCGCTTGTCACGAAAGGCCCTGATACTGTCAGCCATAAAATCGCTGTTTAGCTCTGCCATCGTCTCTGAAAGCCTCGACCATTCCTTGTCGAAATGAGCCAAGTTCTTTTCACGATCTTGCTGACGCGACTCGTCTTTGGCTTCTTGGCTAAAACCATCCATCGGCCTGTCGTGGTAGTAGTCATCCATGTGGGCATAGGTAACTCGGTATCGCTCGCGAACACCTGGCACCTTCAACTTTCGCCAGATGTTTGTGAGGCTTCCGGTCTTCTCACCCTTGTCCAGAAACAATCTGGCCAGCTCACGGATGTAGTCCTGTCCAAGTAAGGGGGTAAGTTGCTTCCATAGCTCCACCCCTAATGTCCCGTCCAACTTTGCCCGCATCGCCGCTTGCACTTCCGTGTCCTGGACCAGCGGCTTGACCAGATGAACGCGCTCATCAAGGAAATTAACCTCAATGGTCAATGCCCGAATCCACCCATCGATCTGTTGGATTCGCAGATCCAACTCTTCCACGCTTGTCACTGCTAACTACCCTTTTCGGCGCCCACTGGCACCCGATGAAAGCTCACGTTGAGCCGCTTGATGAGCGCTTTAGTCGCCCTGGTTGGAGACCGTGGGCAGATCAGGACGGCCTCGCCATTGGGGACCTGGCGGGTGGCCAGTTGCTCGGCCCTTAGGATGGCGCGGTATTTGACACATTGGAAAACCCCTCGCATGAGTTCGTCCTCCGAACACTTGCTGGTCTTCACCTCCGCCGCCAAGCGCTGTCTGCCGTTGGCGAACAGCACGTCCAGCCGATCCCCGCTGCTCAACACAGCCTCGTTCTGGCCTGACTTGAAGATGCCGAAATCGGCCATTTCTTCGGGGTGCTCGCTCACCCAACGCTTGAGGGCCTTGTGCTCTGGGCTTTCATCGCCGCTGCCCGCTTGAATCTTGGGCAAAGGCAGCACGTCGCCCTTATCGGCCTCCAGTTCCCCGGACGCGGGTTCCAGCCGGGCCACCCCGAGCGCCGCGGCGATCTGGTCCCACTTGTCGAAGTGGTAAACCGCGTTCATGGCGGCATCGAGGTAGGCCTTGCGGCCGGCGGCCATGCCGGCGCCGTTGTCCTCGAAGAAGTAGTGGGCAATCTCGTCGGCGCCCGTGCTGGAGTAGCCCGTGCTTTTACTCACCACGATTGTGTTGATCGGCGGGATGCGCTCCCCCCGCCACTGCGGCAACGACCCCAACTGCTCAATGGCAAGGCCCACCGCGCCGACGGCAGGGCCGTAGACCGTCTTGCGGGCCTTGGGCTCGTGCCCGAACTCGCGCTCCAACTGCTCGGCCAACTCCCCATAGAAGATGGGACGCCCTTCCTTCGCCCGGCGAATCAGTATTGCAAGGATGTCGGCTACGACCTGGATGCGCCAGGGGGTATTGGCGAGCGGAAGCTTGGTCCAGTCAAACGCCATCGGTCCATCCTTTGGGAAGCAACATTGATCATACAAAAAGATATGTCAGGCCCCAGGACTCGCCCAGTTGCCCGGACCTTTACCCACAGTAAGGGGCTGGGCCCGCCCCATTCTCAGATGCCTTCCAGTCTCTAGTCCAAAAGCGGCTAGCAGTGAGAAGATGGTGGTCCACACTGCCGCCAGGGATTGCGCATGCTTCTGTATGACCTCATCCAGCTCCACGAGCCTTCGTTCGATCCAAACCAGGCCAAGGTCCACCTGGCCCGTTACAACGCTATTGATCACCCCATTGATGTCTACAAGCGCGGGGAGTTCGACGAGTGGCAGCGCTGGCAGAACGGCAACAACTTCAACCGCTCGCTTGTGGTGAGCCTCATCCAAGACGGTGCTACCACGCGCTGGATGTTCGCCGGCTTGTTCCGGCAGGTCGGCCATACCCTACACGACGACAAGCCCAAGGGCGGCTTCTATTACGACCTGGAGCGTGTTGCCGCCACCGAGCCCCTGGAAGGACGGCTGTTCTGTTCCAGCGTCTACAAGTCCCGGCAGACTTACCTGACCGGCGAATATTTGATAGGTGACCTCACCGTGACAGAGTTGCTGCCGGAGAAATTGAGCCTGGGGCGCTTCCCCGGTTACAAGCTGGTGGACATCAAGAAGCAAGACTTGAACCTGCTGGTCAAGCACGAGACCGAGTCGTGGAAGACCGCGCTTTCAGAGGTGAAGGGCATCTACCTCATCACCGACACTAAGACCGGCAAGCTCTACGTCGGCAAGGCCGATGGTGAATCCGGCATCTGGGGCCGTTGGAGCACCTATGCCAACACGGGCCACGGCCATAACAAAGCGCTAGTGCAAGAGCTGGGCGTCAAGGCCACCGAGCGACAGGACGACCTGCGATTCTCTTTGTTGGAAATCATGGATCTTCAGTCGGCGCCCGGCGAAGTCGATAACCGGGAATCGCACTGGAAAAAAGTGCTGATGAGCCGTGTCTACGGCTACAACCGCAACTGACGCAGGCAAAAATAGGTAGGGGGGAGCCTGCCGAAGGATTTCAAGTAACATGGAGAAGAATTTTTTCAACTTCATTTCCTATCCTTGGTTAAAACGGGTTCTCTACGTTATCAACAGCAGAAATCAGCAGCATGTTGATTGTCGATGGTTCCTTGCCCTCCCTTCTTCCGAAGCAGCTGTCATTGGTCAGAGTGCTTGCGCCCGTGACGACTATCATCTTGCCCTTGGTTTGCTTCCAGGAACGGGTAACCATCCCGCTGCTGACTTGCTTGGATGCACCAGCGTAGGTTGGACAACTCTCCACGTGCCGCTCATCCGATTCCTTCGGGGGGCCAAACTTCTCGGAGATCTGGGCGACCACTGTGGTCATCAGCATGTCGTCGTTACGCCACCGCAACGTGATCAAGGCGAGCTTGCCGCCTTCGAAGGTGAGCGACGATTCCAAGGGCTCGCTGCGCCACGGAGTCACCACCGTTGTGGTGACCTGCTCCTTCCCCGCTGTCGTGTTTTCTAACGGGTTCCGTGCCACATCGACCATTGGCGACGCCAAATGCACACCGCTCTTCGGGAGTGCGATGACTTGCGCTTTCGTCAGCCCAATCTGAAAGGCACCGACTCCGGTTGGGCCTTGGGCCCAGGCCAATGAGGGCAACCACATAGCGGCAGTGACGCACGCGATAGCAGCCGCTTTACTCCAGCCCCAACAGATCTTGTTCAAACGCATTCAATCCTCCTCTTTTAGGTCACCTTCTTGGCGGCACATTGACCTTAGCAGCGGCGGGTGGCTATGTAGATCCCCCTGTGCTCGGATACGATGCTCGCATGCCTGTTCGCCAAGACCTCGCCTACGATCTTCTCAAAGCAGTGAGCAAGCTGGAGTTCCAGCTCCGTCGGCATGGAGACTTCTTTCGGAAAGGCAGGGGCGGCAAACCGACGCCCGACGTGGCCTGGCGCAGGGTGGAAGAGCGCGTTCGACAGCTGGGCGATACCTTTGTGGAAGAGGTTCCCGGATGGGCCCGCCAACGCCTCCTTGGTCGACGCAACGAGCGCCCGATGAAACAAAAGATCGTGGATGAGGACGGCCGTTTAGTCGCCCGCTTCAGGCCCTGCCCCTTGGATGCCGACTCGGATGCAGTCGCGCTGGTGGAAGCCATGCGCCAGGTCCGCAACAACCTATTCCATGGAGGTAAGGAAGAGTCGGAAGAGGATCCATATGTCGAAGACGACGATTGGGTCTATGCCGCTACCCAGGTTGCAGTTGCCCTGCAACACGCCCTCGAAAGTGGATCACTCGACCGCAGTGTGTGAAACCCGCTCGCTATGTTCAGTCCTCTGTTCCACGAGGATGAGGCGATCAACAGTGATGGGGCTCTTAACCATTCAGGGGAACTAAGGCGATGAAAAGCTTCAAAGCCTTCTATCCTCGCTGGACAATGCAGCGCTTTTAGCAGCCGCCGTCGTGTCCTGCAGCTTCCTTTGCTGGCAATCCGCTTCCTCTGAGTATTCCACATGCTCCCAAGTCACCCCATCCACTTTGCCCCTGTAGATGTTGTAATCCTCTTCCGTCTCGATTGTCTTTCGTGACTTGCCTTGGCATCTGTAGCACATACACCTTCCACCACGGCCTAATTGACGATAGCAACTTCTACGGCAGCTGCGAGCGGATATCAACCCCCAAATGCGTGGGCGACGCACCGTCGTGCTCTCGAATAGCAGCGGCAGCGCGATTGCTCGAAGCATTGAGGCCAAACGCCTGGGCATCCGAGTGCGCTACTGGCGAATTCGCCTATGTCGGTCGCTTGACAAAGGTCTCCGCGGGTTCGCCTATACTGGCTCTCTAGATCAGCTAACTGGTGCTATATGACGCAGTCCAGGAAGGATCAGCTAAACGAATGGAAGTGGCCCAATCGCCCTACAAATGAGGCTGAGTTCGACGCGATGATGACGTCACTTGACGACAGGCTGTCATCGAAGGGCATTGAGCCTGCACGCCGCGCAATCATGGCCTCCATGCAAGTGTCCTGGACATTGAAACTTGGTGGAACACCTATGATTGGAGGCTCCAAAGACCGGGGAGCGCCCTTCGAACCGGTTGATCTCCTAGCCCGTGTTCATGATTGGTATTCCGAGCACTTCGGTGACGCCATGAAGGTCAACATGTCGCCTGGAACCCTCCTAGTCATCGCCAAGGGCGTCCTATGGAGAATTCGACTTCCAAAGCTGTTTGGAGAAGGGAGATGCGTCGTTGATCGAGACCTTTCGCTTTGTCGCCAAGAGACTGTAGGAAGGGGGCCAGCAATCCACAATGTTTTGTGCTCGGTGGAAGGTCTGACCCAAGCGATGGCAAACAAGCTAACGGACCAAGAGCTTGCTCTTTTCCTACATTGCTTCGTATACGGTTGGCAAGCAATTATGACTCTGAACTCGCTCAACGGACATAGTCTCTTCACAGAGGCACGCGCGGATTACCGGCATAGCGTCGACGCCATTGCCAGTGGAAGGGAGTATGGTAAAGCCCGGTGGGAAGCAGCTCAGTGTGCGGAGAAGTTACTGAAAGGCTTTTTAGCGGAGGCTGGGCACACATATCCAACAAATGCCGGGAAAGGACATGATCACGTCCATCTCGGCACCCTTCTACAGGAGAAGCTTCAAATTCGTATTGACGAGAAATATCTTTCTACCTTAAAGACTTCACCGGCTGTGAGATACGGCGAAGAAGGCAGCACACTGGAGCAAGCCATGAGCTCCTATGCCGCGCTACTGAACCTAATCACCGCGCTGGGCTCACATAAATATATCAGCTAAGTTGTGGCGACATTCGGGCTCGCAAGACACCGATAGAAAAACATGACGAAGATCGACGCGAACAAGATGGCCGAGAACCAAAAATCCTTGTCTTAGCTTAGCAAAAGCCATACGACCGATTTACGAATGGCCGCTCTCAGGCACTGCAATCACAAAAGTCAAAGAAAAGCCTCCTTTGATCCCACCTGACCACTCAGAGAGCGTTAAGCTCACCATGTGGCCACCACAGGCTACAGTTCGTTCAGTTTCAATCTCAAAGTAATCGTCATAGGTAAAAACAAAAGGAAGAGCTTTTCTTAGGAGACAGTTGCATAGCGCAGCAAAAACATCCTTCGCACTTTCTCGATCCTCAGGCTGATTGACATTGAGTTGCAACCGCAGCTCCTTGACGGTGAACTCATCCCCAGTTAAATAGTAGACTACATTGTTAGTCACGATGCCCGAGCCTAACTTGACCATCGCTGACGCAGCGCGCCATTGATCCTCGTAGTCCCGATAGTAGGACCGAGTTTGCAAGCCTTGTTGGGCAAGGAAACCTATCGCTGCGTCTGGCAGCCAGCCGATCACAGGTTGGACGCGATATGGATTTCGCTGACGTCGTCGAGCCCTCTTGATTTCTAAGATCGATTCGTCCACTTCGGCAAGGCTCCCGGGCGGAAACCTGCCCACATGATGTTGCCACTGCCGCCACCCTGACATATCAAGCCCCATATTTCTAAGAAGCTTCACGCCAGCACGCATAGTTAGCTTGGGGTCTTTACTTCGATGCTTGAACACGCCCAATACACTTTCAGCCACCATGTAAGCATTGAGCATAAACAGAAAGGGCAACAGTAATAAGCCTAGGACAATTGGCAAGAAAAACTCTCGAGCGGTATTAACACTTGCGAAGTCGCCGAAATTAGATGCGATATGAAAAATCGACTTCCCAAGCATTATAAGGCCAAGCGAGGTCAGAAGAAACTTTGTTGCACGATGCGCGCCCCTAAGAGAAGGATCTTTGGCACTTACCACATTTATAGAAGCTAGAAAAAAAGCGCTTCCGAGAATGAGCATTTCCACCCAAAGAGGAAAAGTGTCGGCAGCGGTCAGAAAGTCGATCACCACCGCAACACCTACGATTTCCCCAAGACCGCGGCGAAAGAAATTCTTTTCACCCTCAACTCTATTTACATTAAAAACAGCTAAGCATGCCGAACCGAAAGCCCAAATAAAGGTAGTTTTAATATTATCAACCCTCCACCAACCCATATGCCAAAGCGCTAAAACAATCAAAGAAATATAAAAAAATAAGATAGAAAAAATTATAACCAAACTGCGCTTAAATAAAGCACGAATCAATCCTAGTAATGCGCGACTGATGTCTTTACGTCCAAGCCCCCAAAACAGCGCAATTGAGAGCCAAATCGCCAATGCCAATTCACGATTATCTAAATTCACTTTGGCGACCCAAAAATAAAAATAGCTAACTAGCAATAAAACCCGAGCCCAATGAAGCTAGCTTAAGCTCGGTAGCTAGACCACTTCTCCAGCGAAGATAAAAATTGCGAAACCCCATCCTTACCAACGGAAAAGCCTTGAGCCAAAGGCATTGTGATCCTCCACTGTGCAATACGGCCGCGAAGAGCCTGAACTCTTTTTGCCCATGCCGTGTCCAATAACACAATATCGCAGTAGTCCACCGCATCCACTGTATGCATGAGGTCGATGGCGTCGTTGCGTGTAAATCTCGCCTTAGGGTCGAGCACTACAGACCGCAGAAGTTCTCCGAAGATGATCTTCTGTCGGCTACGGCCATCATCAGGATGCGCCGCCTTTGCTCGACTCCGGTAGGCAGGGAGGCTCCGTTTTTGTGCTAGAGCCTCGACTAAACTGTCCGCGATTTCGTCCAGAACTTTAGCCATCTCCGCTCGGCGTTCGTGGACCAACTGGAAGACTCCACTAAAGGTTCCGACAAGCGATTGTGTATGCGCCCACCTGCGGGAGAAGTAATCCATATTCCGGCGATCGGCCGGTGGTATCGTGCGCTTGGCGAGATCTGTTGCTTCCCCACGGGCTCGCGCATCATCTGGATCGTTCCAAAAGAAGTAAACGTGGGGCACTACCTGAGCAAAAAAACGTTCCGCCTGCTCAACGTGCCGAGGATCGGAGAAGTGCGCGAATTCGCTCATTGATAAAGACGATAACAGCCAAGTGCCACCGCGCACCTTGAGACCCTCTGCGAAGCGGGTGGCGAGTTCTTCGTTCCGCGCAATCTCCCGAATGCCACACGTATCGAGGTAAACGGCTGGCGACTCAAAACGCTGCGTCCAAACAACATCATCGCCGTCGAAATAAAACGAAATTGGCATGTTTCATATTTCCAAAAAATACTGTCGCAATTCATTGAAAATAGTCAAATCCAGGCTGATGCTCGACCATCTGTCAGGACGGCATTGAAAGCCTCACCAATAGCCTGCTCAGTCTCTTGTATCTGAACAAGGGCGTGCTTTAGTCTTGCCCCCATCTCGTCATCATCAACCTGATCGGATGTTTCTGCGAAAAGCCTCCACATGGTATGCAATCGAGTTGTCTGGGAAAAGGCCCAAGCCAGCCTGTTTGAGGTGCGCTGCCCAAAAACATCGACCTTATCAAGGAACTGCGTAGGGAGTTCAAATTTGACCTGAAGGGCCTTATTTGCAAACTCTCTACGCTTCTCTCCGCTATTCATAAGCTCCAAGACTATCGACTGGTCTTCCGTCGATGGCATAACCAGCGTCCTGAAGTGAGCAATTTCGATTTGTGCCAAACCAACTGGCGTAGTCATTATTTGAGCAAGAACGCGGCGAGTGGCGGCGCGTTCGCCGCGACGGCGCCAACCATCAACCATCCATATGGCTAATGCGATTATGGCGGCCACAGCGGTCCAGTCGATTCTTGAGCCTTCGCAAACCCACATGACGCCGCCCCCAGTTTATCTAGATGTTCGATTTCAAAACGACTAGCAAGAACATATTTGAACTTGTGTTCTTGCTGTTGACTCATTTCTGGTTACTGCTGTCCCGCCCGGCTCTGCTTGATGACATTCGCCTCTTCAGACTTTGCTCTTCTGGCCGCCGGACTCCCACGGAGACATAACCTCTCCCTCACCGCGTCAGAGTCTACGGCCGCCGCTCGGTGCTTTGGCAGACAAAAACACTTCAGCGCTTTGCTGGCTGCCACCCTGCGCGCACGGCCTCCTCCGGGCTGCAGAACATGCGCTCGCCACGGCTCAGATCAATGCTGGTCCGCTCGTAGTCCCGCTGTCCGGGCACGTGGTAGATCTTCTTGCCATGACGGGAGATATTGCCCTTGATGCGGCATCCGCGGGGCATGGGTGGCGTGGCGACCTTGGCATGGCGTGCGGCCTGCTCACGCTTGCCGCGCCGGTAGTCGGCGGGCATCTGGAAAGGCCCTTGCCAGAGATTACGCCTCTGCTGGCGCGCGCCGGCTTCGTCCGCGATGAACGCCGTGGCGTATTGGCGATATGCGACGGCCCAGCCTGAGCACACCATCCAGCGGTTGACGGACTGCCCTTGGACGAAGCACTCCGCGACCACCCGGCCATAGCGGTCGGTGTCCTTGGGTTGGCAGCGAACGGTTTTGTCCAGCACGTAGCCGTCCAGCGCGGCGGCGGACCGCCGACCACAGGGCCAGAAGCGTCCGTCCTTGGTGGTGCATTGCTGGGTGCTTTCTGGGGCATCGATGCCCCACAGGCGGATGCGCTGCTTCGCCACGGTGAGGGTATCGCCGTCCGTGACGGTCGCGCGGCCGACCAACTCTGCTGCCACGCCAGGAACCGAAGCAAAAGCCAAAGACAGAACCAACAGACCCTTCAACGCCATCAACAACGACTTCCTCTAAGCGCACGCTCAGGTGGCGAGCGCCAGTTCAAACACGGTCCGACACTTTAGCGGAAGCGGGAAACGGGCGCCGACCAACTCGCCAACCCTTCAATCCCGACGCACGTTACTGGTGTGGTCGCCGCCGGTCTCCTCTACGACAAGGAACTCGCTCACCAGCCAACCGTATGCGTCGCTCAAGGCATCAGCGATCCCCTCTTCGCTCTCGCATTCGACCCTGGCTTCATCCGGCAACGCAGGACGCTTGCCATCGGTCTCCCAGACAATCCCTCGCACGTGAAACGCTTTCATTCCTGCTCCATGGATGTAGATCTTCCTTGGCAGTCTAGCCCCGGCAGACAAGAGAGGTGAAGGGGCGGGCTAGGCCCACCCCCTGCTTGCCAGGCTGGTGTGCTGGTGGCCGCCGATGATCAGGTGGTCGAGGACTCGAATGTCGAAGAGGCAAAGCGCTTGCTTCAGGCGCTCGGTGACCTGGCGGTCGGCGTCGCTCGGCTCGGGATTCCCGCTGGGATGGTTATGGAAGAGGATGACGGCGGCAGCGTTGAGGTCCAGGGCACGCTTGGCGACGACTCGGCTGTGGACTTCGCAGCCGTCGATGGTGCCGTTGAAGAGGTGCTCGGTGGCCAGGATGTGGTGCTTGGTGTCAAGGAAGACGACGCCGAACACTTCGTGCGGCAGGTGGGCACAACGGGCGACCAGGTAGCTCCCGGCGTGGATGGGATTGTGGATCCGGCCTTGCCGCTGAAGGCGACGCTCCAAGATGGTAGCGGCGGCGAGCAAAATGCCCTCCTCGTCCATCGGGAGTTGGTATTGAGCCGTGCGGTCCTGGGTGGTGCGCTTCATCGGTTCTTCTCCACCAGCGCGTTGTGCGCCTCGTGGGAACCGGCAGGCGGAGCGTTAGGCTCGACCGCACCCGGGAGTGAGCACCGCGGCAGCGGCGCGCAGCGGAGGGCCGCAACAGAGCGTCAGCGTCGAGGAGGAGGCTCGCCCTTGCGGTCGGGACAGCGAAGCTAGGATTCCCTTCAAGAGGCCCAGCGCGGGTGGAGAGCAATGATGTGCGACTGCACTGCCGGCGATTGAAAAGCATAGGGGGACTTGAGTGCTGCCTGCGTGCAACGTTGCCCAGGGTCTGGCGTGCGTTGCCGTGAGCGTCCGCTCACTGAGAGTGCTCATGCCCACAGCATTCAAGTTCGGCAGTCTCTGGTGCGCATCTCAGCAGCGGATTGCAGAGCTGTGGGACACTCAGGCCATCTTCGGAGCCGCCCCAGACATGCGAATCGAACAACGAAAAGCTGTCCCTGCCTCTTGGATGAGAGTGAAGCTACTTGCAGCGCTGATGGCGATATCACTTGCCGGGTGCGCGGCGGGTGGTCCGGTCGCGAACCAGCCCATCGAAGGCCCTGTTGGCCTGGGAGAGACTGCGGCGGTGGATGGCCCCAGGGTGCGCCCCGATCGCGTCATCGAGGACAGCCGCTGCCCTGCCGACGTTCAATGCATCCAGGCCGGCCGGCTGGTCGTCAGGGTGACCGTGCTTGGCGGCGGCTGGTCCAAGGAGATGGACCTCACGCTGGGCGTCCCGGTCCCTGTTGCCGATGGCATGTTGACGCTGGTGGACGCCACACCCGTGCCAATTGCCAGCGCGACCGCCGCATCCGCTCGCTTCACCTTCAAGTTTCAGGGCGGCCGTTAGGCGATGCCCTTCCCTGCACCTAGAACGAGGTCATCCTACGAAGCAGGCACTGGGGACACTGCGTCAACGGGCTGGCTTCTTGAGCACGTGGCAACAAACCAAGACGCCCCGTTCTCGGGAATCCACTGGAAGAACAGCCACCACGTTTTACGTAGAGGCATTGCTTGCGCTCGCTGGACATCGACCACCTGCTCACCACAGGCAGCCGGAGAAATCGTTGTCCGCGTCTCGAATTCCTGGCCTGCGGCCAAGGGACCACGCATGGACTCCCCAACACGCCAACGGACCACCTCTTGCTCCGAGTAAGGCGCGTCACCGTGCTGAACGATCTTCCTCTGCACGGAAACCATCGTCGCCTGGACAGCCACGGCAGCCCTGGCTTTAGCGTCGTCCAAGCTTTCATACATCACGCAGCTGCAGGCCATGGCTGCTGACGCTGGCAGCAAGAGAGCCCAGCCGAGCAGGGCCTGGCGGATTCGAATCATCCTCATATCGGCTTCCCTCCCCTTTGCGGGAATCATAGCCGGCGATGGAGATGGCGGGTCAGCTGCCTATGCCGCTGGACTTCATAGGCCTGGAGCATCCTCATAGGAACCGCGGTTCCAGGATCGGTAGCTCCAGGGCACGACTTCCTCAAGGAACGTGATTCGCGGACTCGGCAGGCAGCGCAGAGACGCGAGGCCGGCCTTCAGCCGCTCTGCATGTGCTTCCGGCACGAAAAGCCAGGGTCTGAGGGGCCACGCTGCCGGCACACCACTGTCGCGCGCCAGGGCAACCTTCAGTCCTTCCCAATGCTCATCCCAAGACCGCAGCCGACCTAGGAGCGACGATACCCCGGCCGCGTAGGTGATCTCACACAGGTAAGCCATCTGTTCCTTGAAGCTCACGGCCACCGCGTCGCAATACCAATGCGGGCCGCTGGTGTCCGGGTTGGCCCCCTCGTTGAGCTGGATGCAGCATTGGCTATTGACGAACAACCCACGGTCCGCTCGGAGGTAGTCGAGCACCACGCCTTCGAAGTGATCCACCGTCGCAACTCCTTCGCTGTTGCTCAGAAAAAAATTCTGTTGCCAAAAACCCAGAGAAATATAAATAAACTAACTAAAATAAGCTAACATTTATCATTGGTTAAGCTTCGAAATCTACACTTCAATCATTTTAGTTAGCTTATTTACTGCAAACAGTACGCAATTGACTGCGATAAATCGACAAAAATTCTCTCAAAACCCTTGGTTTATAAGGCTTCTCGCCGGATAACGAATTTGCGGATGCGGGAAGCACCCCATCGGGAATACCCTAACGCCTAAGGACTGCGCCAACGCTGCAAGTTTTTGTATCGACCCCATTGACGAATTCGCGCCCTGTTTTATCCCTACTTCCATCTTTCGATGGAAGTGACCCATGACCAGCAACCCCTCCGCAACACTCAACGATTACATCGCCTCGCCGTTCGGCCTCCTGCAGCTGGAAGGCATCCACATCGGCCGGTTCCGCATCGACCGCGCCATCATCCGAGGCCGGGAAGCCGCCATCAATCTCCAAGAGTGCATCCTCGCCGCGCTCGACGAAACCGGACGAAAGAGCGGCCTGAAGAACAGCACACGCTACCCAGCGCAGTTGCCCATGGGCACCCCGTCGCGCCCCTTGGCCAAAGAAATCGAAGACCATCTGGAGGACATGCGCCGCCGGCAGCTGGACCCAAAGACAGTGTTGGCCACCGAGCGCACGTTGAAGCTGCTGCTTCTTACCTGCGGCAACATCTCCGCATCACGTGTCGACTACCACCACATCCAAGCGCTCTGGAAGCTCCTACGCTGGGCCCCCAGGAACTTGACGTCGGACCCGCTGTTGAAGGATCTCACCTTCGACGAAGCCATCGCCATGGGGAAAGAGCAGGACGTGGCGCCGCTGGCCCCGGCCACCGAGGAGCGTCATCGCCGGTTCCTCGTCGCTTTCTTCAACCACCTGGTCAACGGACAGGCCATCGTTTCTTCGCCCATGAAAGCCTTCCGGAAGATCAAGCAGGACGACACCATCGATCCAGAGAAGGCCATCCGGCTGTTCGAGGACGAAGACCTGCAGGCCATTTTCGACCCCGAGACATTCATCCCCTGGGCAAAGAAACCCCAGTATTGGTGGGCGCCGATGATCGGCTTGTATACCGGCGCCAGGGTCAACGAGGTCTGCCAGCTGAAGCTGACCGACATCATTGAGGAACGCGGGGTGTGGTGCATCGCTTTCCAGAAGACGTTGGACCAAGACTTGGCCGCGGACCCGAAACGCCGTCGGCGCAGCCGGCAAAGCATGAAGGGTGCGGGCTGCATGCGCATCGTCCCCATCGCGAAGCCACTCTTGGAGGCAGGCTTCCTGGAATTCGTGGAAGACATGAAGGCGACCGACCACCCCCGACTGTTCCCGTTGCTCTCCGCTGGTGTGAACCGGAAGACCGGGGAAACGAATGCGCGTTACAGCCAGCAGTTCGTGGTGGACTTTGGGCGCTACCTGAAGACCCTTGGGTTCGAGAAAGGAATCGGCTTCCACGCCTTCCGCCACACCCTAGCCACCGAACTCGATGCAATCGACGTCCCCGAGAAGGAGATTGCCTTGGTCACGGGCCACAGCACCGATCCCCGCGAACGGGTTCCAGTGCTTCGCAAGCACTACTTACACAAGCGATCGCAGGCGACGCGCAGCAAGCAGATCAGCGCACTGGAGCTGTATCAGCCCAACGTGGAACTGCCGCGCTACCAGCGGGGGCAGTTCGATTCGTGCTTGGCTGAGCCGAGCAAGTTCTACCCGTAAAGGCAACTGGCCAATGAACCACTCGACCGGCCCCGGGCATAAGTATGCACCGCTCAAATTTTCTGCCTTTTCTGGAGCTCCATCATGAGCATCACCAGATGCCTACTGCCGACCTACCCTATATCCCAGTCAACGTCCACCTGGCAAAGCGGCAATTAAAAGGGAAAATTGAGGTCCTGACGGCTCGCCTCCACGGCGCGAACGCGAGCTGCTGCCTTAAACCGCTCTTCCGATGCTTTAATGAAGCGGACCGTGCTAGTGACATTGCTGGCAATTAGCAGAGCTTCGTCGTAAGCCAAAACGGGGTTATCGTGGGCCATCGAATGGTTGTTCCGCACATGATCGAATTGCCCGAAGATTGTGATGGCCCCTTTAAGTATGTTCTCGGTCATCTGCGAGGCAACCAAACCCTCTTCTTTCAGGCGCTTTACGTAGGCTCCCATCAACCCGCCCAGCGGAACCGAGCGGTCCTTGGGAATACTGTGGTCTTCGCAAAGCTTCCGAAGAAACTTAACCAAAAAAGTATGCAAGCGGTCTAACCCCTGCTCGGGTTCGTTTCGCTCAAAACACTCGCGGGCTGCCTTCGCCACCTGCTGAAAGTCTTCAGTATCGCCCTCTAGCGTTTCAATGTCTGGTATAGGTTTTGCCTGAGCTAATCGCGCAGCGATCGCCTCGCAGTCACGGAATAGCGCTTGCCGCTCAAGCGCCGAATGGCCAGTTTCTTTGCAATACTCCAGCAAGCCAGCAATGACTCGCCCAACCAAGGCATCATCCTCTTTGTTCCAGAAGCTGCGTAGATGGTTGGCCTTGGAGGAACCCTTGTCGCTATAAGCGCCGCTGTAAATGTCTCGCTTGATTTCCTCTTCAAAAAACCGCGCGAACGTGTTGTTGGAAAAATCCAACACATAGCCACTGTTCATGCCAAACAAGTCTTCCAACTTACGCTTCTCTCGCGGAACCAAGCTTGACATAGACACTCCAATCCTGATAGGTCGATTGCCAATTATCTAAGCAAGTGCCGGGTTGAGCCAGCCCTTCACTGCTCATGCTGATATGCCGAGATGGGAACGACTGCGCTACCCTCGCCCTTAGCCCTATGGGAGGATGCCGCCGTGCCTCAAGATCCAATCCTACAACGCGCAGAGGAAGTGCTGGCCCTTCAGCTTCGCATGGCCGATATCGCAAAACAGGTCCCCATGCCACCTGAGCACGCACCCGATCGGCACCACATCGGATACCAGGAATTTGGGCTTTCTTTCCAGCACGCCCTTTCTATCGTTACCTTGACCTCAAAGCCTGACTTAAATCTGATCCCGAGCGCCTTCGCCCTCGTGCGCCCCATGTATGAAACCCTGCAACGCGGGTGGTGGTTTGCCCTGTGTGCGACTGACCAGCAAGCCTCGCAGCTTGTTGAAAATGACAAGTTCCAAGGGGGCAATCTGACCGATGTGGCCGCCGCCATCGACGCCCGACCGCCTTTTGTGGGCACCGATTTTTTCTCAAGGTTTTCACAGGACGAGTGGAATCTCTATCACTCCTTTACCCATGGAGGCCGTGCCGCTCTGGCTATGTATGGGCACCGCCAGACCTTGGAAGCCGACTTCGATCCGAGCGTTGTCCTGACCATGCTGGACAACGCAGCGCGTATGTCAGCCATGGCCACCTTTGGGATGTGCCACGTTTGCGGTGTCTACGCACCAAATGAGGCTCGCCCACTCTGTCAGGAGCTGGTCAACATGGGACCTGAGCTGGGCACACCTCTCCCAGCAGAGGGCACCAGCCCTTGATTCGCGCACGACGGGCAGACGGGACAGAGGACGTCACCTGAGGGAAGGCGGCGCCCCCGCCGCTGGAAGAAGCGGAGCTGATTGTGGGCCTTTGGGAGTTCTCTGCCGCTATCTGCTCTCCACAAGCTCCCGACGAACCAGGTCATCCTTAGAAAGGCACCTTGTGCGGTTTCAGCACTGGGGTGGTCGCCACAGCGTTTTCAGGTGTCCCACCACCGAAGTCTCCTACCAGCCGATACACAAAGCTTGGATGGCCGTTGCGATTGCTCTCCGTCGGTCGGTGCCTGACTAGGCCCCATTCGACCAACTGGGAGATGCCGGCACTGATGTGTTCCGGCCGCACTCGTGAGTAGCGCTGCAACGTCTCATGCATGGCCAGCGCGTCACCTGTTTTTCTATCACGCAAATAAAGCAACACGGGCAGCAACTTCCACGCCGCCAGAACGGACACCCCTCGGTTGAGCTTCAACTTGAGCGCTTGGCGGGTCACAAAGCTTGGGACCTGCCGAAAAGCGTTCGGCACATGTAGGAGCTGTGTATACCGGTTTCGATAGCCATCGCGCTCAACCTGCAACACTCCAGCCTGTTCCAAAGCTCCCAAGGCCCTACTCAACATTGGCCTAGCGAGTGCAGTGCGATCCTGCAGGAACGACATCCCCATTTCGACCTGGCGAGTGACGAAGTTCACTTCGAGCGCCAGCGCAAAGTAGAGCTTATGGGCCGCAATGTGGATGCCCACGTCTCCACCAGCCCCAGTGAGGGATGCCAGTTGAGCCGACTCAACGGCCCCCTTCGGGAAACTCCCCCAAGTCGTGCTCATTCCTTTCGCCCTCGGATCGCCGCCAGCACCACATAGAGGGACATTCCCACCAAGGTCAGGGCCATTACGACAAGCAGCAACGCCGCGGCGAAAACTGGGTCGGTTTGCGAAGCCATGCGTTCAAGGAAGTCGAGGATGGACTGGAGAAGTGCCATAACTTGCCGCTCGGAGGATCGATGCTACAAGTTTTCTCTTCCTCTCACCCAGTATCTAGATAGAGCTACAGACTATAACGGCTCAAAAATTCCGGTAACCCCATGATTTAAATAACATAAAACAAAATTTTTTGCCAAAAAAGATGGTTCATGGCAAGCCCCATGCCTACTGCCCTGGTGAACCATGTTGCCGGTGGGCAGGGCCTCGGACACTGGATTCGTAAGTCCCAGGGACCGCCCCTGAACAACCGGTCAGCCAGAGAGGTTGCCGGCTCGCAACAAAGCGTCGATGGCGCGAGATCGCTCTTCAGGAGCCATCTGCGCCAGAGCCAAGATTGCTTTTGCTATGTCGTCGTCTTCGGCGACCAGATAGGCCATTGGCACCCCTAGCGTATCGGCCAGCCTTCCCAGCCCATCCAAGTCGATTCCGCTGACCTCAGTCTCGTAGCGGTTGACCCGGCTGCTCGCCAGCTTCTTATCAAGCCCCATCAGCACCCCCAGCGCTCGTTGGCTGGCAATGCCGCGCAGCTCTCGGGCCTGCTTGAGGCGAGCTGCAAAGAGCGCGCGGGGTGAGGACTTCGACAAGTGAATGAAAGTTGAAAAACCGGGTCAGACAGCATGACTTGGTCCTCCTCTGCATGGCAGACTCTTCATGAAATGTAGCACCCTCCAACCATAGACAGGGGATTTCATGAAGACCGCACGGATCGCAGGCGCCGTCCTGCTCGCAGCGTCGCTGGCCATCACGGCCCAGGCCCAGGACGGCTCAGCCCCCAAGCCCGGCTTCTTCCGCCAACTGGGTGGCAGCTTGAAAGATGCCGGCCAACGAATGGTCGGCATCAAGCCGAACGCAGACGGCAAGTCCACCACCCGGACCAGCAGCACCGGCCCCCTCTACACGCCCCTCGGCGGCGCCGGGAAGCTGCCCGGACTCTTCAAGGGCGACAACCATCAGGCTGCCCAGGCAGGCCGCTTGGAGTGGCCTCGGGTCGCGCTGACGTTCACCGAATGGGGCGTCTCTCTGCCCTGCTGGACCGTGGAAGCGCATATCTGGTCCGACCCCGCGACCTCGAGCACGGAGACCTTCCGCGCCTGCGCCGACGCCCCGCTGACCGACAGCGACGACCTGGGCGAAGTGGCCGAGCTCAACACGTCGGCTCTCTGGAAAGGCCGCGACACGCTGACCGGTATCCGGGTGCCGGCCAGCAAGCCGAACACCGGCGCTCAGCGCTCCACCGGCCCCAACCCGCCCGCGCAACCGTTCGCCGTCAACGTGAGCCGCCCCGGCGTCGCCGATCGCGCCGTCGACGTGTCGCTGCGCGTGGCGTGGGTCTCGGGGTTCCTCCAGACCGCAGATCTGCATCCGGGGACCAGCGGCCTGCTGACGCCCTTCAAGGACAGCCGGCTCTGGATTGCGGGCTTCAAGCCCGACGGCAACCGCGACAAGCCGTAGCCCCTGATCTCGCCCGCCTCCCCCATCACCATCCCTCAGCAAAAGGAACGACATGAAAAACGCATGGATCGGCCTGGTCGCGTTGACCACGGCCTTGGGCCTGACCGCCTGCAGCGGCAAGCCCTCGAACGACAACGCCAAGCAGGCCCTGGTGACCCTGCTTGAGCAGAGCGGCGCCGGCCGAGTGAGCGACATTCGGGACTTCGAGTTGACCGGCTGCACCAAGGCCGAGGACGCCGACGGCTACCGCTGCGACACGCGCGGCCAGGTCGTCCTCGAGATTGCTGGTCGGCAGGTCCCCGTCCCCGTCAACAAGAACCTGCGCTATGCCAAGGCCGACGGCACGTGGAGGGCCTACGCAAAATGACGACCAACCCTGACCCGATGGCCAGCACGCCGGTTGGCTTGGCACACCCGCTTCCTGGCGCCGGTGCGCCGCGGGCTGCGCCTAAAAAAGTGCTGACGCCCCACAACCGATTTTTCTGGTGGTTCTCGCTGACCCTGCTCTTCCTGGGTCCGTTCGGCTTCCTCGTCGGGCCTTTGATGGCCCGGCGGGGTCTGCGCAAAGCAGAGCGACTCTGCCCGGGCACCGCCTACGCAGCTCGGCAGCGCGACAAGGGGTTCACTGCTGGGCAGTGGTGGGTCATGACGCCGCTGGCTCTGATGGGAGCCTTCTGGATCTTTTCGCTGCTGAGCGGGCTGCCGATGGTGTTGCTGGTGCTGTGGGTGCAGCTGACCAGTTGATTCCGATAGAGCATCCGCATCAAAAAGCCCGGGCAATCCGGGCTTTCTTTTTGCTCCATACCTCGCCCGTATTGCATGGCAATGGAGGCCGTTTTACAGCGACGAAGTCTTCCGACCAAGTCACACCTTGGCCAATCCGCGGTTGACCCGCTCAGCTCGCTGTTAGATACATGTCGCAACCGCGTGCCACTCCGTGGCAAAGGGGCGCGGTTGTTGTCTCTCCCACCACACCGGCTCGAGCCGGTCTCGGCTGTCTGCTCCACCTCTGTCAACTCGCGCGTCTCTCAACAAGCACGGCCCTTGTCCGTGCGTGCTGGGTTCGTGCGGCCTGCCTAAACACATGGAGAAGTGCACTATGCGATTCCGGATCTTCCTCGCCGTCTTCCTGTTCACCACCGCCAGCGCAGCAGCGCAGGCCCAGGTCGTCACGCTCAACAAGGGCGGCTTTATCCTGACCTACGACTGCACCGAGCACACCGCCACGCGCTACGAATACTCGCTCAACGCGGACACCGGCTCCGCGGCGCGTCCGTCCGATTTCAAGCTCGACACTACCCTGCCGAGCGGCTGTGGCGGTCAGACCTCGACGAAGTCCTACGCCAGCGTGCGCTCGGGCTACGACCGTGGCCACTTGGTCACGTCGAACCACATGGACTACAACTCGACCTACATCGTCCGCGCGAACCTGATGTCGAACATCGTGCCGCAGGTGTCGGGCTTCAACCAAGGAATCTGGGTGCAGGCGGAGAACGTCGCCGAGTGCTACCGCGACATCAAGCCGGTGAAGGTTTACGGCGGTGTGGTGTTCGGCGACACGTCGAACGACTACTTCCTCTCGAGCCACGGCATCCGCACGCCGGAATACTTCTGGAAGACGATCATCACCACCGACCCGAGCACCGGCGCTGAGAAGGCCATCAGCTGGATCATCCCGAACCAGACCGGCCTGGGAAGCCTCGACGACTACATCGTGTCGATCGCCGACCTGGAAGAACTCATCGGTGCCAGCAACGTTGGCATCACCGCATCTTCTGCGGTCAAGAACATGCTGCCGGCGACGACGTGGAAGCTGCCGAGCAACTGCGACCTGAGCTGAGCACGCGCCGGCGTCGCAACGCGTTTCCTCGAAAGCCCCGGGTCACCACCTGGGGCTTTCTCTTTGCGGGCAAGGGATAGCTACGAGGGGAGTCCCGCTCTCCGGGAGCATCCGCTCAACTGGTCGCGTCGCCCTTGAGCACGGGCAGCGGTTGCCCCGCGGCAGAGCCGATCGGCAGGCGGGATTCGGCGCCAGGCGTGACGACGATGACGGTGATGACCTCGTCCTGCAGCGAGTTGATTTGAACGAACTTGAGGCCGGCCTTCTCGAACACGTAGGCTTTGAACAGCGGCGACAGGCTGACGTTTTGTTTGCCGGGCGGCACGCGCTCCCCCATGCCCTCGATGACGTCGGCCGGGTTCAACGCCGGCTGCTCCGCTGCCTTGGCGAGCGGGGACAACCCGGCGGCCATCATGGCCACCCCGATCACTATTCCGGAGAAGGATTTCATCGGTCGATCCTTGAGGTATGCGGCCTCATAGACGCTACTGCTGGGCCGAAGGGGCCGCAAGCGCCGCCCGGAGGCGCGGGAAAACCGTCTACGGGATTGGACAAATGTATCCATGAAGTCGAGCCGCGCCCCTACCCGCTTGGCCGATCTGAGGCCGCAACCCCGCCGGGCGAAAAGCAAAGGCCCCGCATGCGGGGCCTTTGATCGTCGGCGCTTAGGTGGAGGTTCTGGCCTCCGTCCCCCAGCCATGGTGGGTGAAGTGGCCTGGACGATGAAGACAGCTTGCCATGGGAGATGCGGACTCGTGATCAGTTGAACACGGACCTTGGCATCAGAAAAATCCTACGCGAACCTAAAAGCTCGCCCTCCATAGCCTTCACTTCTTGCAAGTTGAATAGGCCACCTTCTCAAAATCCCCTGCCAGACGCACACTCTCCTTCAGCCTATCAACAGCGCGGCAGTTAGGAATCAATCCGTTGTCTGGAAACGAGTAAATTTCCTTTTCTTTGTTCAACTTATTCAACGCCCACCAAACACGCCCTCCGTCGACACGGAAACGAACAGCATTCTCACCCCCAACCTCCCCGACAAGAAAATCGCTTTTATCTTGTGCATATTGGAGGTCAAGCGCCTGCAAGTTTCCATACACAGCTTTCTCGCTGACCGAGCAACCCACTCCATTCATCAATACGAGAAAAACAACAACCGACAATGAAATTATTTTTACCTTCATTTTCCACCCCATATCAGCGACCTGGGTTATAGCTTGAGAGACCAGCAGGAATCCTGCCACCCTTGGGTATAAAGTAATAACCATTTTTGGCATCGCTGCCCAACAAATTCATGAATGTGGCGCCTGGAAGTATAGAGTCGCCAGCATCGATGCCAATGCTGCTCAGCCCTGCTTCAACCGTTGTTGCGCAATTACTGGACAACACGTGGTAAGGATTCTTTGCATCGCTTTTTATTTTCTCAATCATCTCGCTCTCTTGTTCGCGCGTGGTCTTAAGAGTAACCACCTCCACAAACCTATCGCTCAGCTGATCTGAAATGTAGTCATCAAAACTTGAACCCCAGTCATGCTTGGTCCCTCGACTATAAATGCCACGCCCTGTTACAGCGACAGCTATGTGCCCGAAAGGGTTTCCTGGCGCAGACCCGGACAGTATTACCGCGGTATCTAAACCGTAGCGGTCTACCGAGCCTACTGGACTACCCTTCACGTAAGCATAAGTGCTGATGCCGCCGCTGAGCCCAATCAGATCGCTCTGCGCATACCGCCCACTGACGGTGTCGTAGTCCCGGAAATAGTTCTGGTTGAACCCCGTGGCGCTGTCGTAACGCTGACCCGGGAAGCGCAGGTTGAACACGAATGCGGTGCCGTCGTTGTCCGGGTCTTGGTTCGGCGGCGTGCTACCGAAGGCCTCGCCCTTGACGTCCCAAGTCCAGATGGCGACGTCACGCGCCGAGTCGATCACAGCCCGTGGCGTGCCTAGGTGGTCCGGCTGCACATAGTTCAGCGCAGTGCCCACCAGCACGCCCACCGGCAGGTCATCGAGCCAGATCGCCTGCTGGAGCGCCTTGCCGTTGGTGTCGTAGTCGCCCATCCAGTGGCCGGCTTCGTCGTAAACGGTGTAGGTGTTGGTGGTGCCGAGGAAGCGGCGCACCTGCTCACCCCGCTCGTTGTAGCGATACTCCATCGCCAACGTGCCACTGCGCGTGGCTTGGCTCATGCGTCCCGTCGCGTCGTAGGCGAACGTGCGGGCCGTGCCATCGATGGCCGTGGTGTTGCCCATCGCGTCGTAGCTGCGCGCGGCGCCCGCCACGTTCGCCAGGCGGTGGCTGTCGGTTGGATAGGTGTAGGTTTGGCTGGCGCCGTTGACCTGGGCGCTGAGCCGGTTGCCGGTGGCGTCGTAGCTGTAGCCATCGATGACCGTGCCGGTCGGGCCATCCTTGAAGGCGGTCAGCCGATTCAGGTTGTCATAGCCAAACTTCACCACGGGTGCGGTGTTGCCGGGCGCGGTCAGCGCGGTGAGGTTGCCCGCCGGGTCGAAGCCGAACCCGATGTTGAGGCCATCCTTGCGGCCGTCCTGGATCGCCAGTGGGCGATAGTTCTTGTCCAGCACGCGCTGCAACGGCCGGCCGTTGCCATAGACCCAGCCAGCGCTGGGGCCAAACGGGTAATAGGTCGCGCCGCTCAGGAGTTTTTGACGCGCGCCGCCGGCGGGCGTGACGCCCACTTCCGTTGTTTGTCCCAGCGCATTGCGCACGTAATCCACCACCGCGCCGTCCGGATAGGTCACCTGGCTGAGGCGGTCGCCCTTGGTGTAGGCGTAGCGCAGCGCGAACGCCTTGCCGTTGGTGGTCTGCACCTTGCGCACGACGCGTCCGAACCGGTCGTAGCAATACTGGGTCGTGCCGCTGCCGTCCTGCAGCCTGCTCAAGCGGCCCAGCGCGAAGGTTTCCCCGGCCGCACACACGGTCTGGCTGGCATCGTAGGTGTAGGTGGCGATCAGCGCCTTGTCGGCATAGGTGGTCTTGGTCAGGCGCCCCAGCGCATCGTAGAGGTAGCTGGTCTTGGTGCCGCGCGCGTCGGTCTGCGTAACCATGTTGCCGGCGCTGTTGTAGGTATAGCTGGTCACGCCCGTGTCGGGGCTGGTCAGCTTCAGCAGGTCGCCCAGCCCGTTGTATTGGTAGAGCGTGGCCAGACCCTTGGGATCGGTGACCTTGGCGATGCGGTCCAACGCGTCGTAGTCGAACTGGGTCTTGGCCGCGATGCCGCCCACGTCCTGTGTGGTCTGCTTGACCCGGTTGAGCGGATCGTAGTCGGCCTGGGTCTTGTGCTTGAGCGCGTCGGTGACCAGCTGCACATTGCCGTTGTCGTCGTAGCTGAAGTCGGTCGGATCGGCTTCGGCCGTGGCCTGGGTCGCCAACTGACCAATCCGGTTGTAGACACGCGATAGCGTGTGCTTGAGCGTGCCCGACGCGTCCTTGATGTCTTCCTTGGCGCGGTTGCCCGATGCATCCAGCGTGTAGTGGATGGTGTTGCCGGCGCCATCGGTCACGTCGGTCAAACGATGTGCGGCGTCGTAACCGTAGGTGACGAACGTGCCGTCGGGGTCGCTCACCTTGCTGACATTGCCTACCTCATCGTAGGCCACGACCGTCGTCTGATCTTGGTCGGACGGTGTGCCATCCGCGTTCGCGCGCAGCGTGCTTGAGTCCGTCCAGCCGCGTGGCGTGTAGGTGAGGTCCCGGATCAGGCCATTGGCGTCCTGGGTGCGCGTCGGGCGCCCATTTCGGTCGTAGGCCACATAGGTGGTGGCCCGGCCTAGCGCATCGATGACCTGATACAGATCCCCTGCCCGGTGGCAGGCACCGCCGATGTTGCTGCAGCCGGATTCGTCGGCGGTCAGGTAGTAGCGATAGGTGATGGTGTCCGCCACATCGGTGCGCGGGCCGTCCTGGCTCAGCACCAGGCCGATCTGTGGGCACTGCGTGCCGTCCACGGTGTCGCAGTAGCTGGTCAGCCACTGGCGAACCCCAGCCGGGGCGTTAGGCATGCTGCCGCAGGTGTAGCTGGCAGCCGTGGACACGCCCGGATCAACCTCGCAACGTGCCGTCTGCTGACCGCGGGCGTTGTAGGCCCACACCGTCTTGGCGGTCGTGGCGCCGGACGCATCGAGCACCGTGCGCGTCAGTGGCACGCGCAGGCTGGTGTTCCAGGTGGTGTTCGTCGTGCGCTGCTGCGCAGTGCCCGACGCATCGATCTGCTGGGTCAGCAGGCCATTGGCCGAGTAGGTGGTCTTGGTGACCGTGCCCTTGAAGTCGGTCCTCGACGCCGGATACCCGTTGTCGTCGTAGGTCAGCGCCTTCCAGGGCTGATTGCATTGTTCACCGCACGGCACGCTGGCCCCGGTCGGCTTGAGCGAGCCGTAGCCGGTGTCGGTGTAGGTCAGAAAGGTTCTGAATCCCAGCGGCGAGGTGACTGCGGCCGGGGTGGCCCAGTTGGAGGTGGAAGCCGAATACTCGACCGAGATGGCATCGACGTTGCCGGCGAAGCTCGACGCAATCGCATCGCCACTGCTGGCATAGCGCGTGGTCTCGAAGCGCACGCCCTTCTCGTCGATGACGCCGGTCAGCGCCGTCGGCTGGCTCTTGTTGGAGGTGAGCGAGGCCTCGTTGTAGACGTATTGGCGCGTCTTGCCGTCCGGATATTGCACCGAGGTCAGGTTGCCGATGCTGTCGTAGCCGTAGGTCAGCGTGCCGCCGTCGGGCAAGGTGACGGTGCTCAGGCGGTTGTTGCTGTCGTAGGCGAAACTCAGCGAGCGGCCACTGGCATCGGTAACGCGTTGCAGCAGGTTCGGCGGCGGCTTGGTGCCGGCGACCGGCGGCAGATCGCTGTAGTCCAGGGTCAGCACCGTCTGGCCCATGCGATCGAACACCGAGCGCAGCAGGCCGGCGGTGTCGTAGAGCTCGGTCTGCTGGGTCGCCGCCACCGCCAGGGAGTAGCCCAGCAACACGCCGGCGCTGTCGCGGCGCTCGGTCAAGATATCGGCGATGTCCGGATCCGGCACCCACGCGCCGTTGCTGGGACGAAACCGTTCCACCACACCATCAGGCCGTTGGACATCGATAAAGCTGCCGCCATTGGCGACACCCGACAGCATCAGATCCAGTCGACGCTCGAAGGAATGCCGCCACTGCTTGCCCAGCGTCACCGCGGTCACGAAGGTCTTGCTGTTGTAGAACCGGCGCAGGGTCAGCCAGGTCGGCGAGTCGTAGTCGGTGTCCTGGCGGAACATGTTGCCCGTGGACGTGTTGATCGGGTCGCCTTCGAAGGCAGTTCCCCGATGCACCCCGCCTTGCTTCAGAGCGGCGTTGCCGCTGCTGCCATGGGGGCCAGTGTTGTCGCCAGCCTGGCCCAGCCCGCCGGTGCAGCCGGTGTTGCAACTACCCGTGTTCTTGACCGGCTGGCCTTCGCCCACGATCTTGTCGTTGGCGTAGACATCGCCCCACCAATGGCCGTTTTGATACACGCTCGCGGCCGCGAAGCCGTCGCTGTAAGTCACGGTAAAGACGGGCGTTTTTTCGCAGCCATTGGATTGGCACACCCGCATGGCGCCATCGATGACAAACTGCACCGCCTCGTTCACGGTGGCAAACGATTGCGAACCATTGCTGGAATCCCCGACATACGGCGGCCCATACTGCCGCTTCGGGGTGACCGCCGCACTGGGGAAGGCCGCCAGCGCGCCGGTAAGCAGCAACAGGCAGGCACCGCCGAAACGGCGGGCGGCACGAACGTGGGGGTTCGGCATAGCTTCGTCCTTGAGCATCGATTGAGTTGTGGTGCCGGGCGCCGCAGCATGCAGCTCCTTGGCGGCGCCATCTTACCGGTCCTTGTTGCAAATTCTGAGACAGGCGTTGGATTTCTTCACCTGAGAGATTCCCACCTGACGACCAGGCGCCAAGCGGTCGTCCCTCGACCTACTCGGCGCTCCTTGGCCCATCGCTGGGGAGCTCAGGACAAGTCCTAGGCTCCCCACTTCCTCGGACAACCTACATCCGCCCCCGTTGCCGCTCAGCCCGGATACTTCGGGAACTTCTCGCCCGGGTGCTTTGCTTTCCACTCGTTATAGGCAGGAGAGCCTTCCCAGGCCTTGAACGCCAAGGGGGTGCGTCCGCGGCCCGACCAGGTTTCCTGAGTGTGCGGAAGCCAGTATTTGGGAGCGACTTCCTTCTTGGCCTGAGCGGGAGCGGCTCTGCGGCCACGGCCGGGGCTGCTGGCCCCGATGGCCACCGCCAGTTCGGCCTTCTGCTTCGGGGTGAAGTGCTCGCCGTATTGGCTAAGAAGGCTCGTGATCTCCGCAAACGCGGCGGCGGCCTGTTCTTGGCGGAGCGCTGCTTCCTGCTCCTCAAGCTTGCGGAGCTCCTCTTCGATCTTGGCCTTGGCGGAGGTGATCGACTCCAGGGTTTTCTTACTCATTAAGCGCATCGCCTGTTAGGAAAATGGATCTTTCTCGGACACCATGATTTCAGTTGATTTCACCATCAACAAACACGGCACTTCCTTTTGTCGCAGAGAGAAAGCTAGCCAATGATACATGCGCGTCTTGAGAGGAGTAGCCCGGTTGGACAGCTAGTTCTTGGCGCGAGCGTTTCTCAGCGGGCCACCATGTCTCTCTCTGTAGAGTCTTTCTG
Source organism: Xanthomonas sp. NCPPB 901 (assembly GCF_056725085.1). Lineage (NCBI taxonomy): Bacteria > Pseudomonadati > Pseudomonadota > Gammaproteobacteria > Lysobacterales > Lysobacteraceae > Xanthomonas > Xanthomonas sp. NCPPB 901. The sequence goes on from NZ_CM161511.1 coordinate 3,551,223, forward strand.
CCAGTTCTGGCATACGAACCTCCCTGCGAACTGGTGATCCGACCCACAAATCATAGGCGCAAGGAATTGCCGGAAAGAATCCGACAGCCAAAGGAGCCCATTGCTGCCAATGCGCGACTGCGGCAACCGTGGAGCCAGGAACAAGCCAGCCGAGAAGCACGAGCGCGACAGCCGTCCACCCCGCCCGCACAGTCGAGTCCCAACGCACCTCGTCTTCAGCGATCTCCGCCATCTGCTTCTCAACATCCACTCGACGCGAACCTTCTGGCGCATCAGCAAGCCATCTGTCGGCATCAGTCCACGTAACGTAAGTCAAGGACTCCATGCCTGTTCGGTTGGGCGCTGTCCCTGGAATGCACTGAATCCACTCAACCAGTAAGCCGAGGACCGACAGCAATAACGGCAACAATAGAGGCACCACAATCCTCACCACAGCACCGTAGGCCAGCACGACCAAGATGAGGGCGGCAGGCCGGTCGGAGATCGTCGACCAACGAAGGTTCCAGACGTTAGTCCCTGTCGACAAGACTAAAACCACGTCTGCGAGGAGCACAAAGCCGAACAGGCGTAGTTGCGCTCTGTAGTCGTGCGCTTTCTCAAGAAGATTCCATTTATCCATATCAATGCTCAAAGACATTTCCCCTCAGTGCCCGACTATTCATCTGATGCGCCGGATATCGGCGTTTTAAGCCAACTCTTGAGTAGCCATCTCCAGAATGGAGACTGATCGTGCTATACAACCGTCCGACATGGAGGTGACCGCCGCTTCAAGAACAACCGGGAGATACCAGTCTGCCAATACGAGGAAGTCGCCCTGCGCAGCGACACCGGACAGAACGAACTACTCCAGATATCACGGCTCGGCTCCGCCACGGAGTTCGCCTCTGCGATCGCCACGTTAGGAAAGATGTCGGCCGAAACGGCTTGAGGTGGCTTCGACCATCTCTGACAACTCGCACGCACGCCTCAACATCCCAACCATGCGACCTTACATTTAATTGACTGTTGAGGTTGACAACCAAGGGAACTCGACTATGGTGCGCACCAGGAGGATGCACACCTTGATATTTCCATTCGATTACATGTACCAAGTCGAGAATGGCACATGGGCGCAACCTGACCGGGAGGTTTTGGCTCGCCTAGGATTGCACCTACTGTTCGACCCCGATCGCTTCACTGTGGACATGCGTGAGATTCGAGACATGGGCTACCAAGCGAGAATCCACGCAATGGCCCTGATCACCTATTGCATACAGAACCCGGAAAGTCTCGTGAAAGAAGACACAAGTTCGTGCGCAGCGATGCTTAACCTAGCTGCTCGAGTTAGCCAATCAGAGGCAATCTGAGCATGAACGGGCCGGATTACTTCAAACACTTGATCCATAGTGAACAGAACGCTGCTTTGCTAGCAAAGTTAGCACTGAGCCTGACCCAGGCTCACGATTCGCCGAGAGTCGCACCCTACGACATGCTCAAGTTGACCCCTTTGAATCGGGCCGTCGCATCTGCCTTCGTGATCTGGACGTTCTCAAATCCGGGCTTTTCATTCGACCACATTTCACTCCGCACACTTCAAGCTATTTCACGGACGGGATTGAAGAAAGGCTAACAGCAGGATTTGCAAGATATGCATTCACCTCCGAAATAAGAACATCCTTACTCCTAATCCATCCATTGCGGAAACGATTATAGAAGTAAGCAAGACCTTCATCCGAAAGGTAAATATTCTTGTCCCGAAGCCACTGCACTAACTGAATCCACGTAAAGCCAACACCATCGTCCCTCAACTTCTCAGCGATCCCATCAAGCACTGCCAAAAGCGCATTCTCGTCCTGATCAAGCTTCATGAGTGCACGATGCAGTTCATAGCCAGATTTTTCATCACCCTGAGTCCCCCCATCCTTACGTGCAAACATTTCCAATAGCAACGTCGCTATTTGAACTGGCGAAAACCCCTTGCCACACAATGATTTAGTCAACTCAATCATCCAAGGACTCACCGGAAACGGCAAGCTCGACCGAACCACATGCTCACAAGTCATAATCACCCCAATAAATATCCGGACTAAATTCAATAAAACTAATACCTAGAATTAGCACACCCACACACCCTCCATGAAAGCACCATACTTGACGTTATCAAAATCGACCCAAATCCTCATCCAAGTCTCTATAATCGGTCGGTGGAGGAAGCCCCTTATCTAAATCGCGCTGACGCTGCCCCGATCTTTGCATAGCAGTCTCATTTAAAAGCGCTGCTGCCGCAGACTCTAGCGTTTGGTCAAAGCGCTCTCGAGCGTCAGCGTTAGCCCATGGCAGGGTGAGTGCTTCCGTGACAGGGCCGACCCACACTTGTCCTTCGAGCAAGCACTCGTCTAGCATGTATCGAGGCAGGGCCAATACGTGTCCTAGAATGCGGCCATCCAAGTATCCCCACTCATGCTGCACTTGTATGCATTCGCGCACCGTCTCGAGCGCGAGCACTCGGCCGGCTTTCTTGGTCATTCGAGCGACCTGATTCCGTAGGGACTGAAGCTCAAGCTCCATCTCCAACTCGCGCGCACGCTGCCGCACACGCTCCAGCTCATCCACCAGCCGCCGCTCCTTGACGGTCCTCCCCGTCCGAGCCGACTGCCATTCTTCCAAATCGGACATGAGATAGCGGACGTGCTGGTTGGCTCCGCCCTCGTCGTCCCCCGCCCCCTTCTGGAACGCAGGACCCAATGGCGGAGTCCGCCGCCGCCATTGTCCGAGCGTGTCCACGTGGACACCGAGAAATCGAGCCGCCGCCTTGCTACTCACGGATGGGGTCAGGCCGGCCTTGGCCCGTTCCAACTCCCTGTCCAATGCAGCCTCGGCCAGCGCGCGGTATTCCTCCTCGCTGCGAACGACCTCAATCATCCAGTGCGATCCTTCGGTTCCTGGGAGCGAAGATAGTAACGGGTTCGTCGCTCACCTCGTCCAAGCGCGGCCGATCTGTCCCCTTGAGGCGGTTCCATACCCTTGGGCTCATGGCGATCATGCTTTCCTCCACCCGCCCCATGGCCTCCCGGAGCTTGGACCACTCCTGCTCTGTGTAGCGTTCGGAGACCGCGGCCATGCGATCCGTCCCAACACCGGGCGTATGGTGGTGAAGCAACTGCGAGACGATTCGGCTTTCGCCAAACAGCAGCGCTGCGTAGCGGCCCAAAGTTCGTCGGAAATCGTGCGTCGTCAGCCCGATGTCCACTTCGGCCCGCACATCCACGAGTCCAGCATCCCGGCGGACGTTGGCCACGATGCTCTTGCTGTCGGAATAGTGTCCCGTCTTGCTGCGATGGGACCTAGCCGGGAAGACGAAGACCGACCGAACCAACGTGCGACGCGCCTGCTCTACGTCTTTCTCCAGCCTGCCCACCAAGTCAACACGGGCTCCCTTGGTCTTGGCCGCCTTCAGCAGCGCCTCGGCGTCTACCAATGTCTTCCGCGCCTCCACTTCATCAAGGCGCTCTTCGAACCGGCGCTGCAACACCTTTTGAGCGAAGTAAGTCACCGGCAAGTAGCGCTCCTCCCCGCTTTTGGTGTCGAACAGGTAGACCTGCGAGCCTGCACGGCGGGTGTAGGGGTTCACCTCGTCCGGCCCGGCCAGCCAAACCCAGGACACCTCCGACTGCCGCAGTTCGCCAGGCGAACACCGATCGAACCACCGAAGCTGCGCGGCCTCGCTGCGGCGCGTGCCCCACAGCAGGGTCAACAGCAGGTAGTCCGCGCCGGTGGCGTTCAATCCGCCCTGCTCGTCCCGCCGAGCCAAAATCACCTTCAGCACCCGTGGCAGCGTTTCGTCGCTCAACGGGTTTCGGACTTCGGCTCGCTCGTAGTGCCGGCGAAGCTCTTGGGCGTCGCGCAGCAGGTCGTCGTCATGGATGACCTGGAACGGGTTGTAGCGCAGCACCGGCTCGCGCTGTTCCCGGGCAGCCGCTTTCCGTTCGCGCTTGAGCACTAGGTCAACTGCCCGCTTGGCATCGGTGAACGAATGTTCGGTGGAAGCCCGCCCGGCCGCCTTGACCCGCTGAAGGTATCGACCGCTGATGCCCAAGACTTCGAGTTGATGCGTGGAGAGCTCCGCCCAGTCGGGATGCTCAGCCAAGGCCGTCCGCATCGCCGTCGGGATCCGATTGGACCGCACCATCGAGGATTTCCTCAGGTTCTCGAACGCCTGATGGATATCCCTATCCGTCAACCGAAGGATGGCCTTGTCTGCCAGCCCAACCTCAGCGCGCGCAAACCTAGCCAAGCTGTCCTGAACCGCGCGAACGCTGGCGGGCTTGGCCTTCTTGTTGCGGACCCGCTTCTCAAGATCTTCAACGTAAACGGCGAAGCAGTCCGCGAGCGTCAATCCCTTCAGTTCAACCAAGTGCTCGCTTCGAGCTTCCTGCCGAGACGGGTGCTCGCCCGTCTCTCGGACCACGGCCAGCTTCTGGCGGGCCAGTTCATAGGCCTGTTCGGGCCCCATGTCCGCGACGTTCCCCAGCGAGAACCGCCGGACTCCTGAGGGCCCTCGAACCACGACCTCGTAGGTCGTGCGGGTGGTCCCGACATAGAAGCCGAACCCCGTCGGGGCTCCTTGGTTGCCATCCAATACGCGATAGGGCTTTCCAACATCTGCGGCCGGGCGTGGACCGATGACGGCCCTGCCCTGCTTGCCCTCGAGCGGACCCTTGGCCACGCTCAACTCGCAGATCTGCCGGTAGGACAGCTTAAACTTATTGCCTCGGCGACGTGGGGCATCAGCCTCCGTCGCAACAACCGTATCCATGGTCGATCCTCTCTGTGTCCGTCGCAACATCGATTTGATCCCGTTTGAGTGACCGCCGCAACAGCGGCGCAACAAAGAACACCGTTACTTGCCGTCAGTGACCCGGATTGACCGTTACAAACCGTAGGAAAGCTTCTTGCAAACCACTGATTCCACTGCAAAAACCTCGCTGAGCAAGGCAAGTGCCGAGCACACGCCCCTCATGAAGCAGTTCTTCGCCGCCAAGTCCGAGTACCCGGACCTGTTGCTGTTCTTCCGCATGGGCGATTTCTACGAACTGTTCTACGACGACGCGCGCAAGGCCGCGCGGCTGCTGGACATCACCCTGACCCAGCGCGGCAGTTCCGGCGGCGCGCCGATCCCGATGGCCGGGGTGCCGGTGCACGCCTACGAGGGCTATCTGGCACGGCTGGTGGCGCTGGGCGAGTCGGTGGCGATCTGCGAGCAGATCGGCGATCCGGCGCTGGCCAAGGGCCTGGTCGAGCGCAAGGTGGTGCGCATCGTCACCCCCGGCACGGTCACCGACGAGGCCTTGCTGGACGAGCGCCGCGACACCCTGCTGATGGCCATCGCGCGCACCAAGCAGGGCTACGGCCTGGCCTGGGCCGACCTGGCCGGCGGCCGCTTCCTGGTCAACGAGGTGGACAACGAGGACGCGCTGGAAGCCGAACTGGCGCGGCTGGAGCCGGCCGAGCTGCTGGTGCCCGACGAGGACCAGTGGCCGGAGTTCCTGCGCGAGCGCCGTGGCGTGCGCCGTCGGCCGCCGTGGCTATTCGACGCCGACAGCGGCCGCCGCCAGTTGCTGGCGTTCTTCCGCGTGCACGATCTCAGCGGCTTCGGCATCGACGACAAGCCGCGCGCCACCGCCGCCGCCGGCGCCCTGCTCGGCTACGTGGAGGAAACCCAGAAGCAGCGCTTGCCGCACCTGACCGCGATCGCGATGGAGACCGCCGGCGAGGCGATCGCGATGAACGCGGCCACCCGCCGCCACCTGGAACTGGACACACGCGTCGACGGCGACACCCGCAATACCCTGCTCGGCGTGCTCGATAGCACGGTCACGCCGATGGGCGGGCGCCTGCTGCGGCGCTGGCTGCACCGTCCGCTGCGCCTGCGCGAGGTGCTGGTGCAGCGCCACCACGCGGTCGGCACCCTGATCGACCGCGGCGCCGATGCCGATCTGCGCGAGGCGTTCCGCGCGCTCGGCGACGTCGAACGCATCCTCACCCGCGTGGCGCTGCGTTCGGCGCGCCCGCGCGATTTCTCGACCCTGCGCGACGGCCTGGGCCTGTTGCCGAAGGTGCGCGCGATCCTGGCGCCGCTGGATTCGCCGCGGCTGGCGGCGCTGGCCGCGGAGCTGGGCCAGCATGACGAGATCGCGCACCTGTTGGCGGCGGCGATCGCCGAACAGCCGCCGCTCAAGCTCAGCGACGGCGGCGTCATCGCCGCCGACTACGACGCCGAGCTGGACGAACTGCGCCGGCTCAGCACCAACGCCGACCAGTTCCTGATCGACCTGGAAGCGCGCGAGCGCGCCAGCAGCGGCATCGCCACGCTGAAGGTCGGCTACAACCGTGTGCACGGTTACTACATCGAGATCAGCAAGGGCCAGGCCGACAAGGCGCCGGTGCACTACAGCCGGCGCCAGACCCTGACCAACGCCGAGCGCTACATCACCGAGGAACTGAAGAACTTCGAGGACAAGGTGCTGTCGGCGCGCGAGCGTGCGCTGTCGCGCGAGAAGCTGCTCTACGAAGGCCTGCTGGACACGCTGGGCGAATGCCTGGAACCGCTCAAGCGCGCCGCCGCCGCGCTCAGCGAACTGGACGTGCTGGCCGGCTTCGCCGAACGCGCGCAGGCGCTGGACTGGACCCAGCCGGAACTGGAGACCGGTGCGTGCCTGCGCATCGAGCGCGGCCGTCACCCGGTGGTGGAAGCGGTGCGCGAGCAACCGTTCGAGCCCAACGACCTGGACCTGCACCCCGACCGACGCATGCTGGTGATCACCGGCCCGAACATGGGCGGTAAGTCGACCTACATGCGCCAGAACGCGCTGATCGTGCTGCTCGCGCACATCGGCAGCTACGTGCCGGCGCGGCGCGCGGTGATCGGCGCGATCGACCGCATCCTCACCCGCATCGGCGCCGGCGACGACCTGGCCCGCGGCCAGTCGACCTTCATGGTCGAGATGGCCGAGACCAGCTACATCTTGCACCACGCCACCGCGCAGTCGCTGGTGCTGATGGACGAGATCGGCCGCGGCACCTCCACCTACGACGGCCTGGCCCTGGCCGACGCGGTGGCGCGCCACCTGGCCCACCACAACCGCTGCTACACGCTGTTCGCCACGCACTATTTCGAGCTGACCGCGCTGGCCGACGAATCGGTCGAAGGCGGCCCCAGCGGCATCGCCAACGTGCACCTGGACGCGGTCGAGCACGGCGATCGCCTGGTGTTCATGCACGCGGTCAAGGACGGCCCGGCCAACCGCAGCTTCGGCCTGCAGGTGGCGGCGCTGGCCGGCCTGCCCAAGGCCACCGTGGCGCAGGCGCGGCGGCGCCTGGCGGAACTGGAACAGCGCGGCGGCGAAAGCCACGCCTCGCAGATGGCGCCGCAGGCGCTGGACGCGCCGCAGCAGTTCGGCCTGTTCGCGGCCGCGCCTTCCGCCGCGCAGGAAGCGCTGGCCGCGTTGGATCCGGACGAACTGACGCCCAAGCAGGCGCTGGAAGCGCTGTACCGGCTCAAGTCGCTGCTGTAACGCAATGTGCGGCTTAGCCCCTCTCCCACCGGGAGAGGGGTTGGGGTGAGGGTCCGGCGCGCAGCATCTCGCAATGTCAGGGCGCACGAGGCTGCGCCCGTACCCTCATCCGCCCCTGCGGGGCACCTTCTCCCGAGGGGAGAAGGGAAAGCGCTAGCCCCTCTCCCACCGGGAGAGGGGTTGGGGTGAGGGTCCGGCGCGCAGCGTCTCGCAATGTCAGGGCGCACGAGGCTGCGCCCGTACCCTCATCCGCCCCTTCGGGGCACCTTCTCCCGATGGGAGAAGGAACCGCTGCTAGCCCCTTTCCCCTCGGGAGAAGGGCTGGGGTGAGGGTCCATCCACACGGCACACCCAGCCGCCGGTGGTCCACATCCCGCTAGGCGTTCGCCGGCACGGCGTTCGGGCGCGGCATGAACGGATTCGGATGGGCGGGCAGCAACGCATCGTCGATGGCCGCGGCACGCTGCGCCGCCGGGCGCGCCAGGTGCCGCTGCACGAACGCGACGAACGCCGACCGCGCCTCCAGCACGCCGATGCGCGTGTAGAAGCCGAGGAACGCGGCGGCATAGAGGTCGGCTGCACTGAAGCGGTCGCCGGCCAGGTGCTCGCGACCGGCCACGCCCTGCTCCAGCATGTCCAGCAGGTCCTCGCCATGGCCGTAGCCGGCGCTGTGCGCCGGCGCCAGCGTGCCGTACTGTTTGGCGGTCAGGAAGGCTTCGGCCGGCCCCGCCAGCAGGAACAGCCAACGGTAGTAATCGGCCCGCGCCGGCGATCCCGGCGGCGGCGCCAGTTGCCGCTCCGGCACCAGATCGGCCAGGTAGGCGCAGATCGCGGCGTTCTCGGTGACGATCGTGGTGCCGTGGACCAGCGCCGGCACCTTGCCCATCGGGTTGATCGCCAGGTACGCCGGCGCCTTCATGCCGGTGCCGTAGTCGAGGATCTGCGCGCGGTACGGCAGGCCGGTTTCTTCGAGCATCCAGCGTGCGATGCGGCCGCGCGACATGGGGTGGGTGTAGAGCACAAGATCGTGGGACATGGTCGGACTCCGTGGTGGACGCCGCGCAGTCTGCGCCGCCCCTGCTGACAACCGCTGTCAGGAGGCCACACGGTGGCCGGTGGCGGCGCGCCAGCGCCGGATCAGCAGATGCCGACGGTCCGGGTAGCGTTCGCCGTCGTCGCGCAGCGCCAGCACCCGGTCGGCGCGGAAATGGCGGAAGTCGCCGCGCAGTTCGCACCAGGCCGCGATCATCCCGTAGCCATCGAGGAAGGCCATCGCGAACGGCCAGATGCGCCGCTGCGAGGCGGTGCCGCCGGCATCGGCGTACTCCATGTGCAACACGTGCTCCAGGCGAATGCCCCGGCGCAGGACCGGCAGCCACGGCGCCGCCGGTTGCGCCAGCGCGGCCGCGGGCACCAGCAACCCGCTGGTCTCCAGCGCCAGCCGCAACGGCGCCGGCAGCGTCGCGCCGATCCGGGTGATCGCCCGCTGCGCGGCCTGCGCCAGTTCCGGATCGGCCTGGCTCGCCACCCAGCGCGCGCCCAGGGTCAGCGCCTCCAGTTCGTCCTCGCTGAAATGCAGCTCCGGCAGCAGGAACCCCGGGCGCAGTACATACCCCACGCCCGGGTCGCCGAGGATGTCGGCGCCCTGCCCGCGCAGGCTGGCGATGTCGCGGTACAGCGTACGCAGGCTCACCCCCAGGTCGGCGGCGAGTCGCGCCCCGGCCACGGGCCGGCGGCGTCCACGCAGGGCATCGAGCAGGCGCAGCAACCGGGTGGCGCGTTGGGTCATCCGCACAGGATAGCGAGCGCCGCCGCCAGCCGGCATGGCATGCCCGCGTCCAACCGCATCGCCATGCCTGCCCGGCATGCCTGCAGCCCCGGGCCTTGCAGCGCCATCGAACGAAGCGATAGTTATTACCTATCGATTGATTAGAAGAATTCGAATTCTATAAATAGCCGCTTCCGCCTATCGTGTGCCCAGTTCCACCGTATCGCCGCCGCATGATCGCGGCGCTGAGCCACCCCATATCGTCCCTCCAGATCAAGGCAGCCTCCCATGACCAGCGAATCGAAATGCCCGTTCCACCAGGCTGCCAGCGGCAGCGGTACCAGCAACCGCGACTGGTGGCCCAAGCAGTTGCGCGTGGACCTGCTCAACCAGCATTCGGCCCGCTCCAATCCGCTGGACCCGCAGTTCGATTACGCCAAGGCGTTCAAGCAACTCGATCTGGAAGCGCTCAAGCGCGATCTGCACGCGCTGATGACCGATTCGCAGGACTGGTGGCCGGCCGACTTCGGCCACTACGGCCCGTTGTTCGTGCGCATGGCCTGGCATAGCGCCGGCACCTACCGCACCGGCGACGGCCGCGGCGGCGGCGGCCGCGGCCAGCAGCGCTTCGCTCCGCTCAACAGCTGGCCCGACAACGTCAGCCTGGACAAGGCGCGGCGCCTGCTGTGGCCGATCAAGCAGAAGTACGGCCAGGCCATCTCGTGGGCCGACCTGCTGATCCTCACCGGCAACGTCGCGCTGGAATCGATGGGCTTCAAGACCTTCGGTTTCGCCGGCGGCCGCGCCGACACCTGGGAGCCGGACCAGGACGTGTACTGGGGCCGCGAGACCAAGTGGCTGGGCGGCGACGAGCGCTATTCGCACGGTTCGCCGGGCGTGGACGAAGCGCACGGTGTGCTGGTGAAGGACGACGACAGCGAAGTGCAGCACACCCGCGACCTGGAGAACCCGCTGGCCGCGGTGCAGATGGGCCTGATCTACGTGAACCCGGAAGGCCCGGACGGCAATCCCGACCCGCTGCTGGCGGCCAAGGACATCCGCGACACCTTCGGCCGCATGGCGATGAACGACGAAGAGACCGTGGCGCTGATCGCCGGCGGCCACACCTTCGGCAAGACCCACGGCGCCGGCCCGGCCGACCACGTCGGCGCCGAGCCGGAAGCGGCCGACCTGGAAAGCCAGGGCCTGGGCTGGTCCAACAGCTTCGGCAGCGGCAAGGGCGGCGACACCATCACCAGCGGCCTGGAAGTCACCTGGACCACCAGGCCGGCGCAGTGGACCAACGAGTTCTTCGAGCACCTGTTCAAGTTCGACTGGGAGCTGAGCAAGAGCCCGGCCGGCGCGCACCAGTGGGTGGCCAAGAACGCCGAGGCGGTCATTCCGGACGCGCACGATCCGTCGAAGAAGCACCGGCCGACCATGCTCACCACCGACCTGGCGCTGCGCTTCGATCCGGCCTACGAGAAGATCTCGCGCCGCTTCCTGGAGAACCCGCAGCAGTTCGCCGATGCCTTCGCCCGCGCCTGGTTCAAGCTGACCCACCGCGACATGGGCCCGCGTGCGCGCTACCTCGGTCCGGACGTGCCGGCCGAAGAACTGCTGTGGCAGGACCCGATCCCGGCCGTGGACCACCCGCTGGTCGACGCGCAGGACATCGCCGCGCTGAAGCAGACCCTGCTCGATTCCGGGCTGAGCGTGGCCCAGCTGGTGTCCACCGCCTGGGCCGCGGCCTCCACCTTCCGCGGTTCGGACATGCGCGGCGGCGCCAACGGTGCGCGCATCCGCCTGGCCCCGCAGAAGGACTGGGAGGTCAACCAGCCGGCGCAACTGGCGCAGGTGCTGGCCACGCTCGAGCGCATCCAGGCGCAGTTCAACGGCGCCCAGAGCGGCGGCAAGAAGATCTCGCTGGCCGACCTGATCGTGCTCGGTGGCGTCGCCGCGGTGGAACGTGCGGCCAAGCTCGCCGGTCAGACCGTCGAAGTGCCGTTCGTGCCTGGCCGCATGGATGCGTCGCAAGAGCAGACCGACGTGGAATCGTTCGCGGTGCTGGAACCGATCGCCGATGGCTTCCGCAACTACGCCAGGCGCCGCTATGCGCTGTCGGCCGAGGCGCTGCTGATCGACAAGGCGCAGTTGCTGACCCTGACCGCGCCGGAGATGACCGTCCTGGTCGGCGGCCTGCGCGTGCTCGGCGCCAACAGCGGCCAGTCCGCGCATGGCGTATTCACCGATCGCCCGGGCGTGCTCAGCAACGACTTCTTCGCCAATTTGCTGGACATGGGAACCGAGTGGAAGGCGACCTCGCAGATGAAGGACGTCTACGAAGGCCGCGACCGCAGCAGCGGCACCGTGAAGTGGACCGGCACCCGTGCCGACCTAGTATTCGGCTCCAACTCGGTGCTGCGCGCCGTGGCCGAGGTCTACGCCAGCGCCGATGCGCAGGAGAAGTTCGTGCGCGACTTCGTCGCCGCCTGGACCAAGGTGATGCAACTGGACCGCTTCGACCTGGCCGCCTGAGGCCGGCAGCGCACGCCACGACAACGCCCCGCTCGCCGGGGCGTTGTCGTGCGCGTGGGTGGCAATCGCCATGCTCCGAGGTGTGGCGGAGACGACACCATCGTCGCGCGACGCCGCCGCGCGTCGCGGCTGAAGCCGCTCCTGCAGCAACGTCCCACCACGCTCCGCGCAGCCACTCCCCATAGGAACGACTTCAGCCGCGACCGCGTGTCTGCCCGGAACGCATACCGCATGCGGCGTACCTCGACACGTCGCTCCTCTGGCAGTACCGGCAAAGACGAGTGCCTGGTGTGGCGGAACGAATCCGCGTGTCGCGGCTGAAGCCGCTCCTACGCAAAGCCGCGACCACGCCGAGCGCAGCCGCTCGTGGTGGGAGGGGACTTCGTCCCGACCTCGGATACCAGAAGGCGGGACCACGCCGATGCCGTCGGCTACAGCGCGTCGAGGTCGCCCAGGGCGCGAATCAGGCGGCGCGCGCGCTTGTCCGGCTTGGTGTCGGGAGCCTGGTAACCGTTGCGCTCGGCGCTGCGCTGCGCGCGCAGTTGCGCGCGGCGTTCGCGCGAGGCCTCGCTCTCCTGGTACAGCGTCTGCGCCACGCTGGCCGGGCCACGGCTGTCGCTGAGGCCCAGCACCTGGATCTCGAACACCTCCTCGCCGCGCTGCACGCGCAACTGCTCGCCCACGCGCACCGCGCGCGAGGACTTGGGCCGCTGCCCGGCCACGTCCACCTTGCCGGTTTCCACCGCCTGCTTGGACAGGCTGCGGGTCTTGAAGAAGCGCGCGGCCCACAGCCACACGTCCAGTCGCACCGCCACCGCTTGTTCAACGGGTTCGTTCATCGCGTTCAGGCCATCCACCTGCATGTTTGTTCGCCCGGTCGCGGCGCATCGCCTGCGCGGGTGCCGCGCTTGGCGCCGGGTACCGCGGCCTGCGGCACTGTACGCCCCTGCCGGCCCCGGACCGTATCACCCGGCGCACGACCGCGGCACCGCGCCGCGCCCGTTCCAGTGCAGGTGGCGGCACGGTCGCCGCATTGCAAGTCTTCACCATTGGCCGCACCACCCGCCGCGTACGCGGCGGCCCGGTGGCGCGAGGCGCCCGGTTCGCATCGACGCCTCCATTCCAGGGCGTGGGCGATCGCGCCACATCCGCCGTCCGTTGTCTCCCGGCGGCCGGGCGCCGGTGCTAGTGTGCACGCCTTCCCCGCCCCTCCACAGGCAACCGATGCAAAAGCCCGCCACGCTGACCGAAGGTCCGATCGGCCGCCAGTTGCTGCTGTTCTCGCTGCCGATCCTGGCCGGCAACATCGCGCAGTCGCTCAACGGCTCGGTCAATGCGGTATGGATCGGCCGCTATCTGGGCGAAGCGGCGCTCACCGCCGCGGCCAACGCCAACAGCATCATGTTCTTCCTGATCGGCTCGGTGTTCGGCATCGGCATGGCCGCCACCATCCTGATCGGCCAGGCGATGGGCCGCGGCGACGTGGCCCAGGCGCGGCGGGTGATGGGCACCAGCGCCACCTTCTTCATCGGCATCTCGGTGCTGATCGCCGCCAGCGGCTGGTGGCTGGCGCGGCACCTGCTGGCGGCGATGGGCACGCCGGCGGCCTCGCTGCCGCTGGCCGAGGCCTACCTGCGGGTGATCTTCCTGGCGATGCCGCTGCTGTACACCTTCGCGTTCCTGTCGGCGGCGCTGCGCGGTACCGGCGATTCGCGCACGCCGTTCCGCTTCCTGCTGCTGTCGGTGGCGCTGGACATCGGCTTCAACCCGCTGCTGCTGTTCGGGCTGGGCCCGTTCCCCAAGCTGGGCATCGCAGGTGCGGCCTGGGCCACCTTGATCGCGCAGGCGGTGTCGCTGGCCGGGTTGCTGCTGTACCTGCGGCACAAGCGCCATGTGCTGTGGCTGGGCCGCGGCGACGCGCGGCTGTTCCGGCTCGACCTGCCGATCCTGCGCGCGCTGATCGTCAAGGGCGTGCCGATGGGCCTGCAGATGGTGCTGATCTCGCTGGCGATGATCGTGATGATCGCGCTGGTCAACGGCTACGGCACCGCCACCTCCGCGGCCTACGGCGCGGCGCTGCAGTTGTGGGCCTACCTGCAGATGCCGGCGATGGCGATCGGCGCGGCCTGTTCGTCGATGGCCGCGCAGAACGTCGGCGCGCAGCGCTGGGACCGGGTCGCGGCGACCGCGCGCAAGGGCGTGCTGTTCAACTTCCTGCTGACCGGCGCGCTGATCGCGCCGCTGATCCTGTTCGACCGCTGGACCCTGGCGCTGTTCCTGCCGCCGCACAGTGCGGCGCTGGAGATCGCGCGCCACCTCAACCACATCGCGGTGTGGTCGTTCCTGTTCTTCGGCGTCACCTTCGTGATCTCCGGCGTGGTCCGCGCCACCGGCGCGGTGATCCCGCCGCTGCTGATCCTGGCGCTGTCGCTGTGGGGCGTGCGCGTGCCGTTCGCGCAATTGCTGCAACCGCAACTGGGCGCCGACGCGGTGTGGTGGAGCTTCCCGACCAGCGCCACCTGCGCGATGCTGCTGTCGCTGGCGTACTACCGCTGGGGCAACTGGCGCAAGGCGCGGATGCTGGCGCCGTCGCGTCCGGACGCGCTGGCGCATCCGGCCGAAGTGCCGGCGCAGCCGCCGGCGCCGGTCGCCGACGTGGCGGTGGCGCCGGATCCGGCGCGCTGAGCGCCCGGGGCAACGATGCCTTGCCGCTGAATCCCGCTCGCGCAGGAGCGGCTTCGGCCGCGACCAGCCCGCCGGCAGAGCGCGAGATACAGGGCGCGTTCGGTCGTGCGGCAGGATCCGGTCGCGGCTGAAGCCGCTCCTGCGGGCGTGCCGTGCGCGGCCATGGGCTGAAGCATGGCACTGACGCATTCCCCAAACGCAAACGGCCGCCCGAAGGCGGCCGTTGCGGCAGCGACCGAGGGTCGCTGGGAATTACTCGGCCTTGGCGGCGGCGGCAGCGGCCTGGCGCGCGACCTTGGCCTGCGCAGCGGCGGCCAGGTCTTCCTTGATGCGGGCAGCCTTGCCTTCCAGGCCACGCAGGTAGTACAGCTTGCCGGCGCGGACCTTGCCGCGGCGCTTCACTTCGACCGAGTCGATGGTGGCGCTGTGGGTCTGGAATACGCGCTCGACGCCGTAGCCGTGCGAGATCTTGCGCACGGTGAACGAGGAGTTCAGGCCGGCGTTCTTGGTGCCGATCACCACGCCTTCGTAGGCCTGCACGCGCTCGCGGTTGCCTTCCTTCACCTTGACGTTGACGACAACGGTGTCGCCCTGGTTGAACTCCGGCAGCTTGCGCTGGATCTGGGCGGCTTCGAAGTCGGCCAGGATGGTCTTGTTGAGCTTGCTCATGGTGGGCACCGCTTGTGTCTGGTGAGGTGGTCCGGCAGTCGCCGCACGGCGATTGCGCGATATCGGATGGGCCAAGCACGGAACGCACTGGCCGGAAAGCCGGGCATTTTAACCCAGCTCGGCGGCCATGGCTAGGGCTTGGATGGATTTTCCTGTTCGGCGGCCGGCGCCGCCTCCCGCTCCTGGCGGAATTCCTGCAGCAGGCGCCGGTCGGCCGCGCTCAGCGCCGCCTCGTCCAGCAGCTCCGGGCGCCGCAGCCAGGTCCGCCCCAGCGCCTGCATGCGCCGCCAGCGGGCGATCGCGGCGTGGTTGCCGGACCGCAGCACCGCCGGCACCTCGCCCAGCGCGTGCTCACGCGGGTGGGTGTAGTGCGGGCAGTCGAGCAGGCCGTCCGGCCCCTCGAAACTGTCCTGGGCGGCGGATTCGGCATCGTTCAGCGCCCCCTCCTGCAGCCGGGTCACCGCGTCAACCAGCACCGCCGCGGCCAGTTCGCCGCCGGACAGCACGTAGTCGCCGATCGAGATCTCCTCGTCCACGGCCGCGGCAACGAAGCGCTCGTCCACGCCCTCGTAGCGCCCGCACAGCAGCAGCAGCCGCGGCAGCGCAGCCAGTTCGCGGGCCTTGGCCTGGGTCAGCGGCCGCCCCTGCGGGCTCAGATAGATCAACGGCGCCGGCTGCGGATCGGCCGCGCGCACCGCCTGCAGGCAGGCCTGCAGCGGCTCGATCATCATCACCATGCCCGGGCCGCCGCCGAACGGGCGGTCGTCGACCTTGCGGTAGCCGCCAGTGGCGTAGTCGCGCGGGTTCCAGCCGTGCAGGTCCAGCAGCGCGCGCTCCTGCGCACGCCCGACCACGCCGAATGCGGCGCACTGGGCGACGAAGTCAGGGAACAGGCTGATGACGTCGATGCGCATGAGGCGGGGAATGGGGAGTCGGGAATGGGGAATGGGGAATGGGAAAGGCAAAAGCAAAGCGGCAGCATGGCCGCTTTGCTCAGAACTCGGGGTCCCAGTCGACCACGACCAGGTTGGCCTCGAAATCCACCGACTTGATGTAGTCCGGCTGCACGAACGGCACCAGCCGCTCGCGGTCGCCACGCACCACCAGCACGTCGTTGGCGCCGGTGGAGAACAGGTGCGAGACCTGCCCCAGCGCCACGCCGTCGACGGTGCGCACGTCCAGGCCTTCCAGATCCACCCAGTAATATTCGTCCGGCCGCGGCGGCGGCAGGCTGCTGCGCGCCACGTAGATCTCGGTGCCGCGCAGGGCCTCGACCGCGTCGCGGTCGGCGATCTCGGGCAGCGTGGCGATCAGGTACTTGCCGGATTCGCGGCCGCGCACGCCACCCAGGCTGCTCTCGCTGCCGTCGGGCTTGCGCACGATCCAGGGCTGATAACGGAAAATGGCGAGGCGCGGCTCGGTCCAGGACTCGAGTTTGGCCTCGCCACGGATGCCGAACGCGCCGAGGACCCGACCGAGCAGGATGCGGCGCTGGCTGTCTTTCATCGAGGCAAACGCAAGGGCCGCGCGCCAGGCGCGGCCCGCAAGGATCAGGCCGCGGCGGCCTGGGCCTTGGTGGCTTCCTTGTACAGGTTGCGCACCTTGTCGGTCAGCTGCGCGCCATTGGACAGCCAATGGTCGACGCGGGCCAGATCCAGCACCACGCGCGGCTCGGCGCCCTGGGCGACCGGGTTGTAGTAACCGACGCGTTCGATGTTGCGGCCGTCGCGCGCGCTGCGCACGTCGGTGACGATGATGTGGTAGAAGGGGCGCTTCTTGGCGCCGCCACGGGTAAGGCGGATCTTGACCATGGTGAGTTTCCGGTGTTGCCCAGTCGCCAGGATGGCGCGGTGAACCGACGATTATAGCTACCGTTCCCGCTGCTGCCAAGTCGTTGCCGCTACCGCGGCAAGGGGATTGGGGATTGGGGATTGGGGATTGGGGATTGGGGATTGGGGGATTCGCGAGAAGCGGCAGCACTGTCCTCGGGGCGCTCAGATCGCCTGCCAGGGCTGGGTGCGCAGCGCGTGCTCCAGCAACTCCAGCAGTTCCCCGGCCGGGCGCAGCGCGCGCGCGTCCACCGCCGCCACCGCCTGCTGCCCGCGGGCGTTGCAGGTGAAGGCGGCCACGCCCGCCCCCAACTCCTCGACCGACAGCGGCCGTACCTGCTGCGCCACGCCCAGCGCGGCCAGCCCGGCCTGCAACAGCCGCTGCTGGGTGCCACGCAGCGCCGGCGCCTGCGGCCAGTGCAGGCAGGCCCCGTCCCACACGCCCAGGTTCCAGGTCGGCCCCTCGGCCACCTGCCCCTGGGCGTCGACGAACAGCGCGTCGTCGCTGCCGGCCTGCAGCGCCAGGCGGCGCTGCTGGAACGCGCCGAAGGTGCCGACATGCTTGAGCTGCGGCGCTTCGCGCGCGAACACGCTGCTGCGCAGGCGCAGCGGCGCGGGGTCGGTCTGCGCCGGGTCGGCCAGCGACACCAGCAGCTCCACCGCGCAGTCGTCGGCGGCCCGGCGCAGGGTGAAGGCAGGCGAGAACACGGTGACGCGCAGCGACGCATCGGCACGCCCGGATGCGGCCAACGCCGCACGCAGTTCGCCGCGCAGGCGCGCCTCCGCCAAGGCACTGCCGAACAGGGCCGCGGTGGCCTGCTGCAGCCGCTGCAGGTGCAGGTCGAAACCGCGCACGGCGCCGTCGCGCACCTGCATGGTGCTGAAGTGGCCGTAGTTGACCAGCGCCGCCGCGGCCAGCACGTCGGCCGTGGCCGGCTGGCCGCCATGGAAGACCTGCGCGCTCACAGCAGGGCCTGCGCCTGCGCCCACCAGCGCGCCAGCAGTTCCGCCGCCGGCTGCGCCGGTGCCAGCCATGCCGACTGCCCCGCCCAGGCCTGCATCGCCGCCAAGCGGTCCTCGCGCTGCGCGGCCTGGCGCATCGGCGCGGTCAGCCCGCGCTGCACCGGGTACGGCCGCGGCGGCGGCGCCTCCGGCGCGGCGGCGGCGCGCACGTAGTCGGTGGCCAGCGCCCGGCCCAAGCGGCCGGAGAAGGCACGGGTCAACGTGGTCTGCTCGGGTTCGGCCTGAGCCAGCCCGTCCGCCCAGGCCGGCGCCAGCGCCGCCTCGGGGGTGCGCAGCAAGGCGGTGCCGATCTGCACCGCGCTCGCGCCCAGGGTCAGCGCGGCGGCGATGCCGCGTCCGTCGCCGATGCCGCCGGCGGCGATCACCGGCACCTGCAGGTGGTCGGCCAGCCGCGGCAGCAAGGCGAACAGGCCGCTCAGTTGCCGCTCGGCGCTGCCGGCCTCGAAGGCACCGCGGTGGCCGCCGGCCTCGGCGCCCTGGGCGACCACCGCATCGGCACCGGCAGCCTGCGCAGCCAGCGCCTCCTCCAGGGTCGTGGCGCAGGCGAACCAGGCGATCCCGGCCTGTTGCAGGCGCTGCACCTGGTCCGGCCGGAACAGGCCCATGATCGACGAGGCCACCGTCGGACGCGCCGCAAGCAGGGCCTCGAACTGGGCGTCGAAATCGGCCGGCGCCGCATCGCCGGCGGCGGCGTCGACCGGCGGCCCCCAGCCGCCGAGGAAGCTGCGCACCTCGGCTTCGGCCGTGGCATCGCGCGCGGGCAGCGGGTCCGGCACCCACAGGTTGACCTGCGCCGGGCCGCCACCGGCGGCGCGGAACGCATCCATCCACGCCACGATGTCCTGCGGCGCGGACAACACCGCCCCCATCGCGCCCATGCCGCCGGCAGCGGCGACCGCGGCCGACAGCGGCACCGGGCAGGCGCCGGCCATCGGGCTGAGCAGGATCGGCAGGCGCAGGCCGAAGCGAGCGCAAAATGGGGTGGCGCGAGCCTGAAGCGAAGGATGCATTGCCCTCTCACCGTGCACAGAAGGCATCAGTATGCGCGACACGCCCAGCCATCTGCCGGCAGCTGAGCATGAATGGAAAGGCGCGCCGCCTATCGTCGTGGCGGCGCGTCCAACGCCAATGCCGTGGACTGTTGCGCTCGCCATGGCACGCATTGACGGGACTTCCGGCACCCTTCCCACAAATCCGCGGAGGTCACCAGCGCAACCCCAGAAGCGGGTCCGTGCATCCGGACCCGCCAGCGCCATCAGGCGCCGAAGTGGATGCTGCCACGCAAAGGCGTGGCATTCGCGTCGCAGTACTGCTCGAAGTCCGCATAGAGCCGAACGACATTTCCCTGAGCATCCTGCTCGATCTTGCGCACATTCAAGGTGCCGCGGGTCGCGTTGCACCCGCGCCCGTTGCCATCGAAATCGAAACCGGCGTTGACGCTATCGGCGAACCGACTGAAGGTGTACCGCCCAGGCACCAAGGTCTTGCCAGCGGGCGCGGCGATGGTCGCAGTCCAATCGTCGCGCAGGCCAGAGGCGGCATACTGAAGCCGTGAGGGCGTCCCGCTCAGCGCAAACACGCTCGTATCGTTGTAATAGGTCTTGTCCACGCCACCCGCGACATAATCGTCGTCGCCGCTGTTCAACTTCAGGAACAGCGGCGCGGCGTTGTAGCTGACCACGCCCGCAAGCGCCGGCGCCTTGTTGGTCTCGCATTGCTGAACGAACGACGCCTCCAGCTGATCCACGTTCCCGGCGGCATCGAACGAGACCTGCCTGATCGACACCTTTCCCCAGATGTCGTTGCAGCCTCGTCCGGTGCTGGAGACGTCGAGCCCGGGCGAGCGGCCGGTCCTGAACGACGAACGCTCTGCATTGGCGTAGACGCCGGGAGCGAGCCCGGTCCCGACCGGGGGAGTGATCGTGATCGACCAGTACTCGCCGGTCGTACTGGTGATGGATAACGAGACCCGATCCTTGTTGCCGCGCACACCGAATGTCGCGTTCGCGTCGGTCAGGACGGCCTTCTTGCCCTGGCCGATGTAGTCGCCTGCGTTGCTGGAATACGAAAAGATCGAGGCGGCGTCACACGCGAACGCCAATCCGGCACCCGCCACCACCGCCGCGAACCTGCACACGTGTCCATTGAGTCCTTGCATACATCCTCCGATGATTAGGTTTGCCCGGTCCGGAGCAAGCCGCGTCCGTCCACGGACGCGTCATCCTAAGCATCGGCAGTGTCATGCGCTGCGACAGGCACCGCCACCGCGGGTTCAGCGGAACGGCAGGCCGCCGCGCCCCCCCATGCCGCCCATCATGCCCTTCATGCCGCGCATCAGGCCCTTCATGCCGCCGCCGGCCATCTTGCTCATCATCTTTTCCATCTGCTGATACTGCTTCATCAGCTTGTTGACGTCGGCCGGCTGGGTGCCGGAGCCGCGGGCGATGCGCGCGCGGCGCGAGCCGTTGAGCAGGCCCGGGTTGCGCCGCTCCTTCTTGGTCATCGAGCCGATGATGGCGATCATCCGCGGCACGTCCTTGTTGCCGGCGACCTGCTGCTTGAGGTGCTCGGGGATCTGGCCCATGCCCGGCAGCTTGTCCATCAGCCCGGACAGGCCGCCCATGTTCTGCATCTGCTCGAGCTGATCGCGCATGTCGTTGAGGTCGAACTTCTTGCCCTTGGCGACCTTCTCGGCGAGCTTCTGCGCCTTGTCCTTGTCGACCTGGTGCTCGACCTGCTCGACCAGCGACAGCACGTCGCCCATGTCCAGGATGCGGCTGGCCAGGCGGTCGGGGTGGAACACGTCCAGGCCGTCGGGCTTCTCGCCGATGCCGATGAACTTGATCGGCTTGCCGGTGATGTAGCGCACGCTCAGCGCCGCGCCGCCGCGGGCGTCGCCGTCGGTCTTGGTCAGCACCACGCCGGTCAGCGGCAAGGCCTCGCTGAACGCCTTGGCGGTGTTGGCCGCGTCCTGGCCGGTCATCGCGTCGACCACGAACAGGGTTTCGGCCGGGGTGATCGCCGCGTGCAGCGCCTTGATCTCCTCCATCATCGCCGCGTCGATGGCCAGGCGGCCGGCGGTATCGACCAGCAGCACGTCGACGAAGGACTTGCGCGCATCGGCGATGGCGGCGCGGACGATGTCCACCGGCTTCTGCGAGGCCTCGGACGGGAAGAACAGCACCCCGACCTGCTCGGCCAGGGTCTTGAGCTGCTCGATCGCGGCCGGGCGGTACACGTCGGCCGACACCACCATCACCTTCTTCTTGCGCTTTTCCTTCAGGTGCTTGGCCAGCTTGCCGACCGTGGTGGTCTTGCCCGCGCCCTGCAGGCCGGCCATCAGCACGATCGCCGGTGCCGGCACGTTGAGGTTGAGGTCGCTGGCGGCCGAGCCCATCACCGTGGTCAGCTCGTCGCGCACGACCTTGATCAGCGCCTGGCCCGGGGTCAGGCTCTTGAGCACCTCCTGGCCGACCGCGCGCACCTTGATGCGCTCGATCAGCGCCTGCACCACCGGCAGGGCGACGTCGGCCTCGAGCAGCGCGATGCGCACTTCGCGGGTGGCTTCGCGGATGTTCTCCTCGGTCAGGCGACCGCGGCCGCGCAGGCGCTGCATGGTGCCGGAGAGGCGTTGGGTGAGGGATTCGAACATGCGGGCGGGTCGCGGACGGGAAACGGCCGTCGATTATAGCCGGGCGCGCCGGCGATCCCGGCCGCCGCCGTCACAGGCGCCGGCGCGATATGCGAAACTGACCCGATGCTCATCACCGTCCTCGCCACCGTGCTGTACCTGGCCGCAACCGGCCTGCTGATCGCCGCGGTGGTGCGCGACCGGGTGGATCGCAGCCGCGCCTGGCTGTGGCCGGCGCTGCCGGCGGTGGCCCTGCATGCGGGCTATCACGTGCAGGTCGCCCTGCACACCGCCGGCGGCCCGGACATGCACTTCTTCGCCGCGCTGTCGCTGGTCAGCTTGGGCATGGCGCTGATGACCACGCTGGTCGGCGCCAGCGGGCGTATGGCCGCGCTGGGCGTGGTGGTGTTCCCGCTGTCGGCGGCGCTGCTGCTGGCCTACCACGGCTACGGCCACGCGCCGGCGCCGGTGCTGGACTGGCGACTGCAGTTGCACGCCTGGCTGGCGCTGCTGGCCTACGCCACGCTGGGCATCGCCGCCCTGCTGGCAGTGATGCTGTGGCTGCAGGAACGCGCGCTGCGACGTCGCGACTTCCATCCCTGGCTGCGCGCGCTGCCGCCGCTGACCGCGCTGGAGACGCTGCTGTTCCGCACCATCGTGGTCGGCTTCATCCTGCTGACCCTGACCCTGCTGACCGGGGTGCTGTTCGTGCAGGATTTCCTGGCGCAGCGGCTGGTGCAGAAGACCGTGCTCAGCGTGCTGTCGTGGATCGTGTTCGGCGCGCTGCTGTTCGGCCGCTGGCGCTACGGCTGGCGCGGGGTCAAGGCGGTGCACTGGACCCTGGCGGCGATGCTGTTGCTGCTGCTGTCGTTCTTCGGCAGCAAGTTCGTGATCGAACTGGTGTTGGGGCACGCGCAGTAGCCTGCGCAGCCGGTCGCAGCACATCGGTTCGCAGGAGCGGCTTCAGCCGCGACCGGGCGTTCCCGGGAATGCCCGGTCGCGGCTGAAGCCGCTCCTGCGACGCCCCTCCATCAGCCGCCGCCCGGCTCCGCCAGCGCCGCCTCCACCGCGGCCCAGTCGGCGCCGCGACCGACTTCGGCGAAGCGGTAGGCGATGCGGTGCCGGTAGACCTGGCCCGGACGCAGGATGCTGTCGGGGAAATCCGGCTGGTTCGGTGCATCCGGGTAGCCCTGCGGCTCCAGGCAGATGCCGCGGCCCAGCGTCGGATGCTGCCGGTCCAGGCCCTGGCCCTCGTACAGCTGCACGGCCGGCATCGGGCTGGCGACGCGCATGGCCACGCCGCTGTGCGGCGAATACAGCAGCGCGGTGTAGTCGTGGCCGGCGGCCAGCACCAGGCAGTGGTCGTAGCCGGCGCTGAGCGACAGTTGCGGATCGGCGGCGATGTCCTTGTCGGCGATCGCGCGCGCCTGGCGGAAATCGAACGGCGTGCCGGCGACGGCGGCGACCTCGCCGCGCGGCAGCAGCGCCGCGTCGCGCACCGGCAGGTAGCGGTCGGCCGGCACCCGCAGCCACTGCGCCGCGGCGGGCACCGCGGCATCGCCGGCCAGGTTGAAATAGGGGTGATGGGTGAGATTGAGCGGGGTCGGCGCATCGGTCCGCGCGACGAACTCGACGCTCAGGCAGCGGCCTTCGACACGGTAGGTCGCCTCCACCGACAGGTTGCCCGGGTAGCCCTCCTCTCCGGCCGGCGAGTCGTAGCGCAACTGCAGCGTGCGCTCGGTCTGCGCCAGCAGCGTCCACACCCGGCGGCCGAAGCCCAGCGCCCCGCCGTGCAGGTGGTTGGCGCCCTCGTTGGCGGTGACCGCGTAGGGCCGGCCATCGACGGTGAAGGCCGACCCGGCGATGCGGTTGCCGAAGCGCCCGACCAGCACGCCCAGGTAGGCCGGGTCCTGCAGGTAGTCCTGCAGCGTCGGCAGCCCCAGCACCAGTTCGGTCGCGCCGTGCGTGCCCTGCAGGCGCAGGCTGCGCAACAGGCCGCCATAGGTCAGCAGTTCGGCGCGCAGGCCGTCGCCGCTGTCCAGGACCACGCGCTGGATGGCGGTACCGTCGGGAAGATGACCGAAGAGCGAGGACATGCAGGAGCCTGGGGCGGTGACGCGCATGCGCGGGCCCCGCAGCATAACCAGCGCTGGCGCGACACGGCCATCGCCGCGCGGGCATCGGCGCTGCGCTGTGCGATGGCGCGCACACTCGAGCAACGCACCGCCTGCGGTGCCACGCCGCGCATTCCAATTCCGATATAGCGGCAACGCATTTGGGCATTGGTCCGCCCTTCGCGTGTCTTTTATGCTCGGGTTGGGGAATGGACAGGGGCGACCGGGGACAGCGCACCACGGCGGCGCGGACGCGATCGCACCTGGGCTGCGTTCCCCGATGCGGCACCGGCCCGGCGCCACGCCAAGGCCGCGTGCCGGCTGCCATTTCCAAGCGGCGCTGGCGACGGCGCCGCCCTACCCGACAAGGAGCTCCCGATGCGTTCGCCCCGTTTCCTGAAGCAGCGCGCGGTGCGTTGGCGGCGGCTGCCGCTGATCGCCGCGACGCTCGGCCTGGCACTGGCCGCCCCGCTGGCGCAGGCCGCCGACGTCGAGGTCCGCGGCAGCCTGCATGCCGACCGCCCTGGCGCCGCGGTGTCGCGCCACCTGTTCGGGCAGTTCGCCGAGCACCTGGGCACCGGCATCTACGGCGGCGTCTGGGTCGGCCCGGACTCGAAGATCCCCAACACCCGCGGCTACCGCAACGACGTGGTCGCGGCGCTGAAGGCGCTGGACGTGCCGGACATCCGCTGGCCCGGCGGCTGCTTCGCCGACGAGTACCACTGGCGCGACGGCATCGGCCCGCGCAACCAGCGCCCGACCAGCGTCAACACCCACTGGGGCGGCGTGGAGGAACCCAACAGCTTCGGCACCCACGAGTTCATGGACTTCACCGAACTGCTCGGCACGCAGGCCTACGTGGCCGGCAACGTCGGCGACGCGGCGCCGGACGAGATGGCGCAGTGGGTGGAGTACATGACCGCGCCCACGCGCTCGACCCTCGCCGAACAGCGCCGCCGCAACGGCCGCCAGGCGCCGTGGAAGGTGCCGTTCTTCGGCGTCGGCAACGAGCTGTGGGGCTGCGGCGGCAACATGCGCGCCGAGTACGCCGCCGACGTGTTCCGCCGCTACCAGACCTTCGTCAAGGCGCCGGCCGACCAGAAGATCCTCAAGATCGCGCCCGGCCCGAACGAAGACGACTACCACTGGACCGAGGTGATGATGCGCGAGGCCGGCAAATTCATGGACGGCCTGAGCCTGCACTACTACACCGTTCCCGGCGGCTGGCCGCCGCGCGCCTCCTCCACCACCTTCGACGAGGCGGCCTGGATCGAAACGCTGTCGCGCACGCTGCGGATGGACGAGCTGATCAGCAAGCACAGCGCGATCATGGACAAGTACGACCCGGACAAGAAGGTCGCGCTGGTGGTCGACGAATGGGGCACCTGGTACAAGGGCCTGCCCGACGCGAATCCGGGCTTCCTGCACCAGCAGAACACCTTGCGCGATGCGCTGGTGGCCTCGCTCAACCTGGACATCTTCGTCCAGCATGCCGACCGCGTGCGCATGGCCAACATCGCGCAGATGGTCAACGTGCTGCAGGCGATGATCCTCACCGACGGCGACAGGATGCTGCTCACGCCGACCTACCACGTCTTCATGCTGTACAAGCCATACCAGGACGCCACCGCGCTGCCGCTGCAGATCGACACGCCGGACTACCGGCATGCCGGCTACACGGTACCGGCGGTGCACGGCTCGGCGGTCCGGGCCAAGGACGGACACGTGTACGTGGCGCTGACCAACCTGGACCCCAACCGCGGCGCGGACGTCGCGGTCCGCGTCGACGGCGTGCAGGCGCGCGGCGGCGTCGGCCAGATCCTGACCGCGCCGACCATCGACGCGCTCAACACCTTCGCGCAGCCGCAGGCGGTGCGCCCGGCCGCGTTCGCGGGCGCGCGCCTGCAGGGCGACACGCTGCAGGTGGCGCTGCCGGCCAAGGCGATCGTGATGCTGAAGCTGCAGTAGCCACAGGCCACTGCCGCGCCCTCCCCTGCTGCGGCGCGCAGCAGACTCTGGATACCTGCCAGGCCGCACACGCGGTGCCGCGCGCCTAGCCCCTCTCCTGCCGGGAGAGGGGTTGGGGTGAGGGTCGATCCGCGCCGCACATCCACCTATCCCCAATCCCCAAGCCGCCGCTAGACAGAGAGTGCACGTGCGCGAAGGAGACCTTGCCTGCCCGCGCATCCCTCACATCCCGCCCAGTGAGGGCGGATGCGGCCATGCGCACGGCGCCCTCGTCCCCCTCTTCCGTACAGGGGTTTGGATTGCTGGGCAGCGCGATCTTCTGCGCGCTACTCCTCCGGATCGGTCAGCAGCGCGAACAGCGATTGCCCATCCGGCGCGATCAGGTCGCTGACCGCCCAGCAGCCGTTGCCGCGGCGCTGCAGTTCGATCTTGACCGAACGCGCCCGCGCGGCGCGGCCGCCGAGCGCGAGCCGGTAGTCCATCCGCACCTCCACCACCGTGGCCTGCGAGCCGCCCGAAACCAGGGTGAAGCTCGGCGCGCCCTGGATCTCGCCATCCTGCGCGCTGGTCCACGGATCGAAGTCCAGGCGGCACGCGCCCTCACGCGCGGCGCAGCGCTGGTCGGTCTGCAGCGCATGCGCGAAGGCCGGCGTCAGCAAGCCGTCCAGGTCCTGCGGCTTCCAGTAGAAATCGCGCGCCTTGTACAGGCGCTCGGCCATCTGCAGCGGCGTCGCGCAGGCCGGCGGCTGCGCCGCGGCGAGCGCAGGCGCCAGGGCAAGCAGAGTCAGGACGGCAAGACGGCGATGCATGGGCGGCTCCGGCGATCGAGGCCGGCTATGAAGCCCGGATCGCGACGCCAACGCAAGCGCGAGGGGCGTGGCGAACGCAACGGTGGGCGCCGTCGCCACGCAGGTGCGACCGCGCACAGGCTGCGCGGTGGACAGCGGAAGCCGAGCAACCGACCTGACGGCCGCGCCGCAATCGCACTGGCCGCTCCAAAAAAAAAGAGGAGCCGGCGAACCGGCTCCTCGTTCTCCTAGTGCATTACCGGACGGCGATCCGGCTCACGCGGCCTTGACCGGCGCATAGCCGTCGAAGGTCATGCTCGCCGATGCCCGTCCCTGGGTCAGCGACCGCAACGCGGTGGCATAGGCCTGCAGCTGCGCCAACGGCGCCTGCGCGATGACCTCGGCACGGGATCCGCGCTCTTCGATCGCCAGGACGCGTCCTTCGCGCCGCTGCAGATCGCCGAGCACGTCGCCGACGCTGCTCGCCGGCGCCTCGATCGCCACCGCCATCACCGGCTCCAGCAGCAGCGTGCCGGCCTGCGCCAGCGCCGCCTTCACCGCCTCGGAGGCCGCGCGCTGGAACGCCAGGTCCGACGAATCCACCGCATGCGCCTGGCCATCGACCAGCACCACCTCCACGCCGACCACCGGATGGCCGAGCGGGCCTTGCGCCAGCGCCGCCCGCACGCCCTTCTCGGTGGCGGCGACGAAGGCCTTCGGCACCACCCCGCCGCGGCTGCGGTCGGCGAAGGTCACCGCGCCGTCCGCGCGCGGCAGCACATCCAGCACCACCTGCGCGAACTGGCCCTGGCCGCCGTTCTGCTTGGACAGCCGAACGGCCACGCCCAGCGCAGCCGCACGCGGCGTTTCCTGGTAGGCCACGCGCGGCGCACCGGTGCGCACGTCCACCTGCCACTCGCTGCGCAACCGCTCCACCATCACCTCCAGGTGCAGCTCGCCCATGCCCCAGATCACCGCTTCGCCGGTCTCCGGATCGCTGTCGACGCGGAAGGACGGATCCTCCTGCGCCAGCCGCGCCAGGCCCTGGCCCAGCCGCACCAGCTCGGCCGCATTGGCCGCGCCAAGCCGCCATGCCAACACCGGCGGCTGCGTGCGGATGCGTTCCAGCACCCACCGCGCCTGCACGCCGCTGAGCGTCTCGCCGCTGACCGCGTCCTTCCAGCCGAGCACGGCGACGATCTCGCCGGCCTCGGCCTGCGCCACGTCGTGGGTGCGCTGCGCCTGCACCACCGCCAGCCGGCCAACCCGGCGCGGACGCCGCGCGTGCGACGTCCACACCGTGTCGCCGACGCGCAAGGTGCCCGAATACACGCGCACGAACGCCAGCGGCCCCTGCGCGGTATGCGCGAACTTGAACACCAGCGCCGCCAACGGACCGGATGGATCCGGCGCCAGCAACGTCGTGTGTCCGTCCTCGGCATCGGCGTCGGTGTCCGCATCGGCGCGGGCGGCGACCGGCGGGCGGTCCAGCGGCGACGGCAGCCAGTCGACGATCGCGTCCAGCAACGGCTCGATGCCCTTGCGCTTGAACGCCGAGCCGGCCAGCACCGGCACGCCGGCGCCGGCCAGGGTGGCCCGGCGCAAGGCGGCGCGCAGCAGCTCGGCGTCGATCGCACGCTCCTCGAGATAGGCCTGCGCCAGCGCGTCGTCGTGGTCGGCCACCGCAGCGATCAACTGCTCGCGCGCGTCCGCGAACGCGGCCGCTTCGTCGGCCTGCCAGGCGCGCGTGTGCAGTTGCCCGTCGGCGTCCCAGGTCAACACGCGGCCGCCGACCAGGTCGCTCCAGCCGTCGAAGCCGGAGTCGCCGGGCAGCGGCACGCCGACCGCCCAGACCGTCGCGTCGAGCTTGCTGCGCAACTGCGCCAGCACGCCGTCGAACGACGCGCCGGCACGGTCCATCTTGTTGACGAACGCGAGCATCGGCACGCCGTGGCGGCGTGCTTGCCGCCACACGGTTTCCGACTGCGGCTGCACGCCGTCGACCGCGGAGAACACCGCGACGGCGCCATCGAGCACGCGCAGCGAGCGCTCCACCTCGATCGCGAAATCGATGTGTCCGGGCGTGTCGATCAGGGTCAGGCGATGCGCCGGCTGCCCGGCCGGCGCCCACTGCACCTGCACCGCGGCCGCGCCGATGCTGATGCCGCGCGCGCGTTCGATGTCCGAGAAGTCGGTGGTGGCGGCGCCGTCGTGGACTTCGCCGAGACGATGGATCGCGCCGGCAGCCCACAACAGGCGTTCGGTGAGGGTGGTCTTGCCGGCGTCGATGTGGGCGATGATGCCGAGATTGCGCCAGCGGGAAAGGGTGTGCGTGTTCATGAGATGGGTTCCGCAATTGCCAACACGGGGGAAGCCGCATGCCCCGGTTGGCGAGGCGGGCATGCGGCTAGGTTTCGGGTTCGGCGGCGTAGTGCATGGCACGTTCTCCTTGGCGTGTCGGAACGGTGGAACAGCGAAAAACAGGCAATAAAAAAGCACCCATCGGGTGCTTGTCTGCGGCGGATCGGCGATGGCCGGCGTTAGCGCACGGCGTCGACCACTCCTTCAGGCAGGCGCACCCGGCCTGCGCTGACGCGCAGGGCGTTGGGCAATATCAGCAGCGGTGCATACGGCATGGCGGCGTGACGATGGGTGCGAATGAGGGCGGGAAGTCTGCGCCCGTGTCAGGTCGAGGTCAATGGATGTGCCGCAACGCCGCTGGAACGGTCGGAGGCGTTGCGTGGAACGACAGCGTGCCGGCACCCGACACGGCCGTCAGCCGCGCCATCGGGCAGCCTCAGTCGGCCCAGATCTGCGCGAACACCCGCTCGAAATTCGCCCCCAGCACCTTCTCGGCCACCCGTGCGCTGTAGCCCTGGCGCAGCAGCGCGTCGGCGACGCGTTCGAGCTTGCGCGGGGTGTTGGCGTCGGGCAGATAGGGCAGACGGTTCTCGCCCGGGGCACCGATGCCGTCGCGGCGGCGCTGCACCAGGTCGGCCTCGAACGCGCGCCGGTCCTGCTCGGTGATCGGGAAGAAAAACGAGTCGGTCCCGATGCCGACATGGTCCTCGCCGCAGACATCCAGCGCGTGCTGCACGTGATGCATGTAGTCGGCCAGCTGCGGCTGGCGGCTGTCCTCGGTCAGGAACGGCAGCATGTAGATGCCCACCACCCCGCCCTTGTCGGCCAGCGCGCGCAGCTCGGCGTCCTGCTTGTTGCGCGGATGCGCGAACACCGCCGCGCAGCCGGCATGGGTGATGACCGGCGGGCGCTGCGACAGGGCGATGCCGTCGCGGGTGGTCTGCTGGTTGCAGTGGCTCAGGTCCAGCGCCACCCCGAGCCGGTTCATGCGCGCGATCGCCTCGCGGCCGAGCGCGGTGACGCCGCCCGCGTCGCCATCCAGGCAGCCCACGCCGAACGGCGTGGTGCGGTTGTAGGTCAGTTGCATGACCCGCACCCCGAACTGGCGGAACAGGTCGATGCGCGCGGGCTTGTCCTCCAGCATCGCCGCCGACTCGAAGGAAAAGATCAAGGCGACGCGGCCGTCGCGCTTGGCGCGACGCAGGTCGGCCGCCTGCAGCACCTTGAGGAAGTGCTGCGGATAGCGCTCGACCAGCGCCTGCGCGGCGGCGATGTCCTGCACGGCGGTCTCGAAGTCGCCGGCCGCACCGCCCAACGTGGTCTTCAACGCCGATACGCCGGAATCGCGCAGTTGCTGCAGCAACTGCGGCACATCCGGGCCATCGACCATCTGCCCGATCGAGGCCAGGGTGTTGGCATCGAGGACCAGCGCGCGCCGGTACAGCGCATCGGCATCGCTCGCATCGGCAGCGGCGGCACCCGCGATGGCGGCCCCGGGCAGCAGGCCGCCCACTGCGCCCGCGGCAGCGGCGCCCAGGCATTGCCGCCGTGTCCATCCCTTGCTCATCGCGTCGCTCTCCTGGTGCGTCCTGCGGTGTCGGCCCGCACAGGTGCCGGGCATGCGCGATGCGCGCGAGGCACCATACCGCATACGCGCCCCACCTCACCACGTGGCACCGCGCCCGCATGGATTTCGCGGCGCCGGCCTCCTATCATCCGCCGACACTTCCAGGACGGCCGCCCATGACCACCCCGCAGATGTCGGTGTACTTCTTCCTGCAGGCGGCGGTGATCCTGTTGGCCTGCCGCCTGGTCGGCCTGCTGGCGAAACGCGTGGGCCAGCCGCAGGTGGTCGGGGAGATGATCGCCGGCGTCGCGCTGGGCCCGTCGCTGTTCGGCGCGCTGCTGCCGGACCTGCAGCAGGCGCTGTTTCCCAAGCCGACCCTGGACATGCTGTACGTGGCCGCGCAGTTCGGCGTGGGCCTGTACATGTTCCTGGTCGGCACCGATTTCCGCGGCGAGCATTTCCGCACGCGCTATCGCAGCGCGATGGGCGTGTCGCTGGCCGGCATCGCCGTGCCGTTCGTGCTGGCGTTGGTGCTGGCGCCGTGGCTGCTGCACGTACCGGGGCTGTTCTCGGCCAAGGCCAAGCTGCTGGAGGCCTCGCTGTTCCTGGGCGCGGCCATCGCCATCACCGCGTTCCCGATGCTGGCGCGGATCATCCACGAACGCGGCCTCACCGACAGCCCGTTGGGCACCCTGGCGCTGACCGCCGGCGCGGTCGACGACGCCGCGGCCTGGTGCATCCTCGCGGTGGTGCTGGCCAGCTTCGGCGGCAGCTGGGGCAGCGCCTATCTGGCGATCGGCGGCGGCGTGGGCTACGCGCTGTTCATGCTGCTGGTCGGCCGCCACTGGCTGCGCCGCCTGGCCGCCCACGTGCGCCCCGACCAGCCGCTGAGCGCCGGCGTGCTGGCGGTGGTGCTGATGCTGTTCTGCACCAGCGCCTGGGCGATGGACGCGATCGGCATCCACGCGGTGTTCGGCGGCTTCCTGCTCGGCGCCTGCCTGCCCAAGGGCGCGCTGACCGAAAAGTTGCGCGAGCAGTTGCAACCGTTCGTGGTGGTGTTCCTGCTGCCGATGTTCTTCACCTTCTCCGGGCTCAAGACCGAACTGAGCGTGCTGCTCGACCCGCAGATCCTGCTGGCCGCCGGCGCGGTCCTGCTGGCCTCGTTCCTGGGCAAGGGCATCGCCTGCTGGGCCGCGGCGCGGATCAGCGGCGAAAACAACCGCGATGCGATGGCGATCGGCGCGCTGATGAACGCGCGCGGCCTGATGGAGCTGATCATCATCAACATCGGCCTGCAGGCCGGGGTGATCGAACAGGGCCTGTTCTCGATCCTGGTGCTGATGGCGATCGTCTCCACGCTGATGGCCACGCCGCTGTTCAACTGGGTGATGCGTCGCGCGGCCGGCGACGAAAACGCCACGGCGGTGGCGGGCGGCCGGCTATAGCGATGGCGTCGAAGCATGCAGGAGCGGCTTCAGCCGCGACGGGGCCGGTCGGTGAAGCCTGTCGCGGCTGAAGCCGCTCCTACGGAAGCGAAGGGCACGTCGTCGCGGCGGTTCTGCCACGCGCAGGGCCAACGCCGGTCGCCTCAGGTCAGCGCGGTCATCACGCCCTTACGATACGCCGGGCGCTGCTGCAGGCGCTGGTACCAGGCCTGCAGGTGCGGCAGCGCCGGGCGTTCGATCGGCATCTCGAACCAGGCATAGGCGAAGCTGCCGAGCGGGATGTCGCCCATCGCGAAGTGCTCGCCCGACAGCCAGGGGTGCTGCGCCAGCGCGGCGTCGGCGGTGCGCAGCAGCTTGGCCGATTGCTCCAGCGCGGCGGCGATCCTGGCGGCGTCGCGCTGCTCGGGCGCGGTGCGCAGCACGCCCCAGAACAGGTCGCGGAAGGCGCCGGCGAAGCACGAGGTGGTCCAGTCCATCCACTTGTCGCCGCGCGCGCGCAGCGCCGGGTCCTGCGGGTACAGCGTACCCGGGGCGTAGCGCGCGGCCAGGTAGCGGACGATGGCGTTGGATTCCCACAACGCCAGGCCATCGTCCTCGATCGCCGGCACCAGGCCGTTGGGATTGAGCGCGCGATAGGCCGGTGCATCGTTGCCGCCGAACGCGCCGCCGACCTCGATGGAGGTGTAGGCCAGGCCGATCTCCTCGGCGCACCACAGCACCTTGCGCACGTTGCTCGAATTGTGCCGGCCCCAGATCTTCACCATGTCGACGCTCCCGTTGCGTACCGGAATTCTACGCCGCCGCGCCGCTCAATCGCCCATCGCCGCCTCCGGCAGGCGCCGGGCCAGCAGCCGTTGCAGCAGGCAGAACAGCAGCAGCAGGCCACCGATCACGATGCGCGTCCACCACGAGCTGAGCGTGCCGTCGAACACGATCAGGGTCTGGATCGCGCCCAGGATCAGCACGCCGAACAGGGTGCCGATCACGTAGCCGCTGCCGCCGGCGAGCAGGGTGCCGCCGATCACCACCGCGGCGATGGCGTCCAGCTCCAGGCCCTGCGCGTGCA
Source organism: Xanthomonas sp. NCPPB 901 (assembly GCF_056725085.1). Taxonomy (NCBI): domain Bacteria; kingdom Pseudomonadati; phylum Pseudomonadota; class Gammaproteobacteria; order Lysobacterales; family Lysobacteraceae; genus Xanthomonas; species Xanthomonas sp. NCPPB 901. The sequence goes on from NZ_CM161511.1 coordinate 3,584,228, forward strand.
GGCTGTAGCCGGACAGCATGTAGAACGTGCACACCACCCCGGCCAGCGCCGAGCAGAAGCCGCTGAAGGCGTAGACGCGCACTTGGGTCGCCTCCACCGGCAGGCCCATCAGCCGCGCCGAGGCCTCGCTGCCGCCGAGCGCATACACGCAGCGGCCGAAGCGGGTGCACTGGGTCAGCCACATGCCCAGCGCCACCATCGCCAGCGCGATCAGCGCGCCGACCGACAGCGATGCGCCGCCACCCAGCGGCAGCCGCGCCTGCGCGATCGCGGTGTACAGCGGGTCGGTGATCGGGATCGAATCGACGCTGATCAAGTAGCTGGCGCCGCGCGCCAGGAACATGCCGGCCAGGGTCACCACGAACGGCTGCAGGCGGTAGCGCTGGATCAGCAGGCCCATGCCGGCGCCGAACACGCTGCCGAGCAGCAGCACCAGCGGGATCGCCGCCAGCGGCGACCAGCCGTGGCGCTCGACCAGCGAGGCGGACAGCACCGTGCTGAAGGCCAGTACCGCACCTACCGACAGGTCGATGCCGCCGCTGAGGATCACCAGGCTCATGCCGACCGCGGCGATGCACAGGAAGGCGTTGTCGATCAGCAGATTGGCCAGCACCTGCGGCGCCAGGAAACCGTCGTAGAGCACGCCGCCGGCCGCGAGCATGACCACGAACAGCGCCACGGTGATCGCCAGCGGCAGGCGGGCGCCCTGCAGCACGCCCGCGGCCTTGCGCAGGCCGGACGTGGCCAGACGCGGCGCGGTCGCGCTCATGGCCGCGCCTCCGGCGGCGGCCGCCGGATCCAGCCGCGCAGGTTGGCGCGGAAGGTCGGCGATTGCAGCAGCATCACAGCGAACACCAGCAGCGCCTTGATCAGCATGGTGACCTGCGCCGGCACGCCGAAGGCGTAGATGGTCGCGGTCAGGGTCTGGATGATCAACGCGCCGATCACGCTGCCGGCCAGGCTGAAGCGGCCGCCATCGAGCAGCGTGCCGCCGAGGGTGACCGCGAGGATCGCGTCCAGTTCCATCAGCTGCCCGGCGTTGTTGGCGTCGGCGCTCTTGACGTTGGAACTGATCAGCAACCCGGCCAGGCCGGCGCTGAACGCGCAGAACACGTACAGCAGCACCGCGATCAACCGCGCGCGCACGCCGGCGAGCCGCGCCGCACGCGGATTGTGGCCGATGGCGCGCACGAACAGGCCCAGTGCGGTGCGCCCCAGCAGCAGCTGCAATGCCACGAACACCGCGGCGACCACGAACAAGGCGAACGGCAGGCCGAGCAGGAAGCCGTTGCCGAGGTAGAAGTACGGCGGGTAGTAGATGGTCAGGATCTGCCCGTCGCCGATCAGCTGCGCGATGCCGCGCCCGGCCACCATCAGGATCAGCGTGGCGATGATCGGCTGCATGCCGACCTTGACCACCAGCAGCCCGTTCCACAGCCCGCACAGCGCCGCCACCAGCAGCGGCGCCAGCAGCACCGCCCACAGCGGGAAACGGCTGTGCTCGCCGCCGCCGATCATCCACGCCGCCACCGTGGCGGCGATCGCCACCACCGCGCCGACCGAGATGTCCAGGCCGCGCACCGCGATCACCAGGGTCATGCCCATCGCCACCAGCGCCAGCGGTGCGGCGCGGTTGCCGATGTCGACCAGGCTGCCGTACAGGTGGCCGTCGCGCCATTGCAGGCTCAGGAAGCCGGGATCGAACAGGCCGTTGCCGAGCAGCAACACGGCCAGCGTCGCCAGCGGCCAGAACAGCGGGTGCGCGCGCAGCCGCGCCGGCCAGCGCGGCACAGTCGTGTCGGGCGTGGCGGCGGCGCTCATGCTGCGCTCCCGGCGATCAGGTCGAAGATCGCGCGCTCGCCGCAGCCGCCGGGCAGCTCGCCGACCAGGCGGCGTTCGCGCAGCACCGCGATGCGGTCGGCGATGCGCGCGATCTCGGCGACCTCGGCAGAGATGAACAGCACCGCCATGCCCTCGCGGGCCAGGGCCAGGATCCGGGTCATGATCTCCTGCTTGGCGGCGATGTCGATGCCGCGGGTAGGTTCGTCGAGGATCAGCAGCCGCGGCCGCGTCGCCAGCCAGCGCGCCAGCACCACCTTCTGCTGGTTGCCGCCGGACAGCAGCCCCACCGGCGTCTCCACGCTGGCGGTCTTGATGCCCAGCGCGTCCACATAGCCCTGCGCGATGCGCACCTGCTCGGCCGGCGCCAGGAAACGGCGCAGGCCCATGCGCGCCTGCAGGGCCAGCACGATGTTCTCGCGCACCGACAGCGCGGCGACGATGCCCTCGGTCTTGCGCTCTTCCGGGCACAGCGCCAGGCCGTGGGCGATCGCATCGGGCGGACCGCGCAGCGCCACGTCGCGCCCATCGATCAAGACGCGACCGCGATCGGCACGGTCCAGCCCGAACAGCAGCCGCGCCAGTTCGGTGCGGCCGGCGCCGAGCAGGCCGGCCAGGCCCAGCACCTGGCCGCGGCACACGTGCAGGTCGGTCGGCTGCAACTGGCCGCGCCGGCCCAGGCCCTGCGCCTGCAACAGCGGCGCCGCGTCCCCTGGCGCGGCGGCGCGCACGGTGGCGGCCGCGGCGCTGGCCGGGTCGAGCGCGCGCCCGACCATCGCCGCGATCAGTTGCGGCGCGGGCAACGCGTCGGGCGTGTATTCGCCGACCAGGCGCCCGTTGCGCAATACGCTGATGCGGTCGGCCACCGCGTACACCTGGTCCAGGAAGTGGGTGACGAACAGGATCGCCATGCCGGCCTCGCGCAGCGCGCGCATCACCCGGAACAGCTCGGCCACCTCGCCCTCGTCGAGGCTGGAGGTGGGTTCGTCGAGGATCAGCACCCGCGCCGACACGCCGACCGCGCGCGCGATCGCCACCATCTGCTGCACCGCCACCGGATAGCTGCCCAGCGCGCGGCGCACGTCGATGGCGATGCCCAGGCGCTGCAGGCCGGCCTCGGCCTCGCGCTCGACCCGCCGCCAGTCGATGCGCCGCGGCCAGCCGCGCAGCGGATAGCGGCCGGCGAACAGGTTCTCGGCCACCGACAGGTTCGGGCACAGGTTCACTTCCTGGTACACGGTGCTGATGCCGAGCCGTTGCGCCTGCTGTGGCGACGCCGGCGCGACGACCGCACCGTCCAGCACGATGCGCCCGGCGTCGGCGGGCGTCACCCCGGTCAGCAGCTTGATCAGGGTCGACTTGCCGGCGCCGTTCTGGCCCATCAGCGCGTGGATCTCGCCGCCGCGCAGGCGCAGCGCCACGTCCTCCAGCGCGGCCACGCCGGCGTAGGCCTTGTGCAGCCCCTGTGCCTCCAGTACCGGCGGATGCATGCGCGCGCCCTCAGTACTTGCGCTTGGGCAACTCGGCCGCGGCCTGGTCCTGGGTGTACACCGATTCCTCCACCACGATGCGCTTGGGCAGCGGCTTGCCGGCCTTGAGGTCGCCGATGGCCTGCACCAGTTGCGGGCCGAGCAGCGGATTGCATTCGACGGTGACGTTGAGCTTGCCGGCCTGCATCGCCTCGAACGCGCCCTTCACCCCGTCCACCGAGATCACCAGGATGTCCTTGCCCGGCCGCAGCCCGGCTTCCTCGATCGCCTGGATCGCGCCGATCGCCATGTCGTCGTTGTGCGCGTAGAGCACGTCGATGTTGCGTCCCTCCGATTTCAGGAACGCTTCCATCACTTCCTTGCCCTTGGCGCGGGTGAAGTCGCCGCTCTGCGAGCGCACGATCTGGAAGCGCGGATGCGCCGCCAGGATCTCCTTGAAGCCGCGCATGCGGTCGAGCGCCGGCGCCGAGCCGACGGTGCCCTGCAGTTCGACGATGCGCACCGGTTTGTCGCCGTCCTTCAGCGGCGAGCGCTCGACCAGCCAGCGCGCCGCCTTGCGCCCTTCCTCGACGAAATCCGAACCGATCAGGGTGACGTACAGGCTGTCGTCGGACACCTTCACCGCGCGGTCGGTGAGCACCACCGGGATCTGCGCGGCCTTGGCCTCGCGCAGCACGGTCTCCCAGCCCGACTCCACCACCGGCGAAAACGCGATCACGTCCACGCGCTGGGCGATGAACGAGCGCAGCGCCTTGATCTGGTTCTCCTGTTTCTGCTGCGCATCGGAGAACTTCAGTTTCATGCCGGCATCGGCGACGGCCTGCTTGATCGAGGCGGTGTTGGCGGTGCGCCATTCGCTCTCGGCGCCGACCTGGCTGAAGCCGACGGTCAGTTGCCCGGGCGCCTTGCCCGCCTCCTTGCCGCCGCCGGAACAGGCGGCCAGCACCACACCCAGCACCGCCGCGATTCCCAGCGCACGCATTCCCGACTGCTGCTTCTGCATAGCCCCTCCTCGTTGATGGCACGCTGGCGGCGGACGGGCCCGGGGGCCACGACGCGCCGCCCACCCTCCCAGGCCGGCGTGCGCTGGTTCGATCAGTTCATGGCGCGGACGTATAGGCGGTCTTGACCGTGGTGTAGAACTCCACCGCATAGCGGCCCTGCTCGCGCGGGCCGTAGCTGGACGCCTTGCGCCCGCCGAACGGCACGTGCGGGTCGACGCCGGCGGTGGGCAGGTTGACCATCACCATCCCCGCCTGCGCATGCCGCTTGAAATGCGTGGCGTGTTTGAGCGAGCGCGTGGCGATGCCGGCGCACAGGCCGAATTCGGTGTCGTTGGCCAGGGCCAGCGCGTGTTCGTAGTCGTCGGCCACCAATACCGCGGCAACCGGGCCGAACACTTCCTCGCGGGCGATGCGGTGCTGCGGCTGCGCCGCGACCAGCGCCGGGCGCAGGTAGTAGCCGCGGTGCGGGCACTCCAGCGCCGAGCCGCCGTACAGCAGCTCGGCGCCTTCCTCGCGGGCGATGCGCAGGTAGTCGCGGTCCTGTTCGAACTGGCTGGCGCTGGCGACCGGGCCGATGTCCACGCCCGGCTCCAGCGCGTGGCCGATCTTCAGCGCGCTCAGGCGCGTGCGCAGGCGCGTGACAAAGTCGTCGTGCACCGCGCGCTCGACGATCAGCCGGCTCGACGCGGTGCAGCGCTGGCCGGTGGAGAAGTAGGCGCCGTTGACCGCGAGTTCCACCGCCAGGTCCAGGTCGGCATCGGCCAGCACCACCAGCGGGTTCTTGCCACCCATCTCCAGCTGGATCTTCAGCCCGCGCTCGGCGGCCTGGCGCAGCAAGCGCGTGCCGGTCGGCACCGAGCCGGTGAAGCTCAGCGCATCGATGCCGCGCTCGGCGACCAGCGCCTGGCCGACCGTGCCGCCGCTGCCGAGCACCAGGTTGAACGTGCCGTTGGGCAGGCCGGCGCGGCTGAGGATTTCGGCCAGCGCCCAGGCGCAGCCGGGCACGCTTTCCGCCGGCTTGAACACCACGGTGTTGCCATAGGCCAGCGCCGGCGCGATCTTCCACGCCGGGATCGCCAGCGGAAAATTCCACGGCGCGATGAGGCCGACCGTGCCCACCGGCTCGCGGGTGATCTCGACGTTGACCCCGGGCCGGGTGGAGGCCAGCGTCTCGCCGGGAATGCGCAGGGCCTCGCCGGCGAAGAACTTGAAGATCTGCCCGGCGCGTGCCGCCTCGGCGATGCTCTCGGGCAGGGTCTTGCCTTCTTCCGAAGCCAGCAGCGTGCCCAGTTCCTGCCTGCGCGCCAGGATCTCGCTGCCGACCGCATCCAGCGCGTCGGCGCGCTGCTGCGGGGTGCTCGCGGCCCACGCCGCCTGCGCCGCGTTGGCCGCGGCGATCGCCTCGCGCACCGTGGCCGCGTCGACACTGCCGGCTTCGCCGACCGGGGCCGACAGGTCGGACGGATTCTCGTCGGGGGCGAGGTCGTCGCCGGCCACCCAGCGGCCGTCGATGTAGCTCTGGAAACGTCGGGTCATGCCTACCTCCATGCGGTTCTACAGCGCGCGCACGCCGCCCAGGGCGAATCCGCTCTCAACGCGCTGCAAGGGATTGACCAGCGCCGCGCCGAACTCGGGCAGTTCGATCTCGAAGCGGTCGCCGGGCTGCGCCTGCACGCCGTCGGCGAAGCTCAACGTGGCGGTGCCGAAGAAATGCAGGTGCACGTCGCCGGGCACGCGGTGCGCGGCGTACTTGAAATGGTGGTATTCGAGATTGGCCAGCGAGTGGCACATGTTGGCTTCGCCGGTGACGAACGGCTTCTCCCAGATCACCGCATCGCCACGGCGGATGCGGCTGTGGCCGCGCAGGTCGCGCGGCAGCGCGCCGCAGCGCAGCTCCGGGCCGACCGCGCAGGCGCGCAGCTTGGAATGGGCCAGGTACAGGTAGTTCTGGCGCTCGGTGACGTGGTCGGAGAACTCGTTGCCCAGCGCGAAGCCGAGCCGGTACGGCACGCCGTCGGCGCCGATCACGTACAGCCCGACCAGTTCCGGCTCCTCGCCGCCGTCCAGGGCGAAGTCTGGCGACGGCAGCGGTGCGCCCGGCGCGACCAGACTGCTGCCGTCGCCCTTGTAGAACCATTCCGGCTGCGCACCGGGCTGGCCGTCGCGCGGGATGCCGCCGTCCACGCCGAGCTGGAAGATCTTCATCGAATCGGTGAGCGTGCCCTGCGCCGCCTGCTGCTGCAGGTTCTGGTGCATGGCATCGCGGGTGGCGGCGCTGCCCAGGTGGGTCAGGCCGGTGCCGGTGACGCGGCAATGCGCCGGGTCCGGATGGGTCAGCGGCGGCAGCACGCGGCCGGCGGCGAGCAGAGCGGCGTAGTCGAGCACGCGCTCGCCGCGCAACTGCTGCGCCTGGGCGTCCAGGCGGTTGCCGGCGGCCAGCGCGGCGTTGGCCAGCGCGTAGGTCGACGCCACCTCGCGCAACAGCCGCACCTGGCGGCCCTCGTCCTCCACCACGCCTACGCCGGGGATGCCTGCGTCATCGAGCAACTGGATCAATCGCATGAATCGGTCGCCTGTCGGAATGCGGACGCGCGGCGCGCGGCACGGAACACGCGCAACGCGATGCGCCGGTCCTATTCTGGCCGGACGACCTATATGCAACAAATATCTGTTTTGGCTTAATGTATACGAACATTCGTATCTTTCTGAGCGCCATGCCCGCTGCCCCACCCTGGTTCGTCCGCGCCCGCCTGAAGACCCGGCAATTGATGCTGCTGCTGGCGATCGAGGAGGAAGGCAACATCCACCGCGCCGCCGAGACCTTGAACATGTCGCAGCCGGCCGCGTCCAAGCTGCTCAAGGACCTGGAGGACATGCTGGCGGTGCCGCTGTTCGAGCGCCTGCCGCGCGGCATGCGCGCGACCTGGTACGGCGAGGCGATGATCCGCCACGCGCGCATCGCCCTGGCCAGCCTCGGCGAGGCCGGCGCCGAGATCGAGGCGCTGAAGGCCGGCTATGCCGGCAGCGTCGCCGTCGGCGCGATCGCCGGCCCGGCGATGAGCCTGCTGCCGGCGGCCCTGGCCCAGGTCGGCGCGCAGCATCCGCTGCTGCGGGTGAGCCTGCGCGTGGACGGCAGCGACGTGCTGCTGGAGCAGCTGGCGCAGAACAAGCTGGACATCGTGGTGGCGCGGCTGTTCGCGCGGCACGACAAGCGCCACCTGCACTACCAGGCGCTGGCCGAGGAAAAGGTCTGCGCCATCGCCCGCCCTGGCCATCCGCTGCTGGCGGCGCCGGCGCCGACGCTGGCGGTGTTGGCCGAGGCACCGTGGATCGTGCCGCCGGACGGCAGCGTGCTGCGCCATCGCTTCGAACTGATGTTCCAGAACGCCGGGCTGGAGGCGCCCAAGCGGGTGATCGAGACCTCGGCGCTGGTGGTGCTGCCGCAGTTGCTGCGCCACGGCGACGCGCTGGCGGTGGTCCCGGAGGACGTGGCCCGGCATTTCGCCGACCACGGCAGCGTGGCGATCGTGCCGGTGGCGCTGTCCTGCCGCATGGACGCCTTCGGCCTGATCACCCGACGCGACTGGCTGCTATCGCCGGGCGCGCGGATCGTGCTGCAGGCGCTGCAGGAGGCCGCGGCCGCGGTCTACGGCGTCGCCGCAGCAGTGGGAGCGCAGTCGCTACCCACGGACAGTGAATCGCGTCGGGACTGAAGTCCCTCCCACAGTGCTTCCGCCCGTACCGCCGCGCGGCTCCTTGTGGGAGCGACATTAAGCCGCGACGCGCAGTGGGGGGCTCACCTGCCACTGTCCAAGGGCAGCCGATCGCGTCGGCACTGAAGTCCCTCCCACAATGCCTCCGCCCGAGCCGGCGCGCAGCTTTTGTGGGAGCGGCTTCAGCCGCGACGCGCAATGCGGGGCTCACCTGCCACTGTCGAAGGACAGCCGATCGCGTCGGCACTGAAGTCCCTCCCACAATGCCTCTGCCCATGCCAGCGCGCAGCTTTTGTGGGAGCGGCTTCAGCCGCGACGCGCAGTGCGAAAATCACCCGCACTGCCAAGGGCAGCCGATCGCGCCGGGACTGCAGTCCCTCCCACACCGTCTCCGCCCCTACCGGTGCGCAGCTTTTTTGTGGGAGCGGCTTCAGCCGCGACGCAGGAAGCCGGCATCCTGCGCGGCGTCAGGTCCAGCCGCCGTCCACCACGAACTCCTGCGCGGTGATCGCGCGCGCCTCGTCCGAGGCCAGGAACAGCGCCATGCGCGCGATGTCCTCCGGCATCACCTTGTCCGGCAGGCACTGGTTGCGCGCCAGTTCGCGTTCGCCGGCCTCGTCCAGCCACAGGGTGACCTGGCGCTCGGTCATCACCCAGCCCGGGGTCAGCACGTTGATGCGGATCCGCGCCGCGCCCAGGTCGCGCGCCAGGCCACGGGTCAGGCCGTTCACCGAGGACTTGGCGGTGGCGTACACCGGGTAGCCGCCGGTCTTGCTCTGCCAGCCGGTGGAGCCGAGGTTGACGATGGAACCGCCGCCCAGCCGCTGCATGCCCGGCACCACCGCCTGGATGGCGAAGAACGCTGCGCGCTGGTTGATCGACACGCAGCGCTCCCAGTAGTCCGGGGTCACCGCCTCCAACGCATGGCGGTCGTCGCTGCCGACGTTGTTGAGCAGCACGTGGAAATCGCCCAGTTCGGCCGCCGCCGCGCCGATCGCCGCCTGCAGCGCGGCCACGTCGGTGACGTCGCAGCGGCGCCACCACGGCGCAGTCAGGCCGGCCGCGGCCAGGCGCTCGGCCAGCGCGGCGCTGGCCTCGGCCGCGACATCGACGAAGGCCACCTGCGCCCCCTGCGCGGCGAAGGCCTCGACCAACGCGGCGCCGATGCCGGAGCCGCCGCCGGTGATGAAGACGCGGCGCCCGCGCAGGCTGCCGTAGGTTGCGTTGCCGAGGGAGGAAGGCGCCGCGCTTGCCGAGTTGTCCATGCCGTTTCGCTCTAGGTGGATAGGATTTCGATATATGAAAACAAATATCCATTCGAAGATATTTGCTATTTTTCACGTATCAATATGCCCGCTAGCATCCCCGGCGTAAAGCATCCGGGGGCGGCTTGCGCACAAGGCGGATCCCGGCGACCTGGACACGAGGAATCCGCCGACATGGGCTCACCCAGCAAACCGCCGCGCCGCAGCCAGGCGTGGTTCGGGCGCGAAGGCAAGCAGGGCTTCTACTACCGCAGCTGGCTCAAGAGCGCCGGCCATCCGCACGACATGTTCGACGGCCGCCCGGTGATCGGCATCTGCAACACCTGGTCGGAGCTGACCCCGTGCAACGGCCACCTGCGCGAACTGGCCGAGCACGTGAAGCGCGGCGTGTACGAGGCCGGCGGGTTTCCGCTGGAGTTCCCGGTGATGTCGCTGGGCGAAACGCAGATGCGCCCGACCGCGATGCTGTTCCGCAACCTGGCCAGCATGGACGTGGAGGAATCGATCCGCGCCAATCCGCTGGACGGCGTGGTGCTGCTGATGGGCTGCGACAAGACCACCCCGGCGCTGCTGATGGGCGCGGCCAGCGTCGACCTGCCGACCATCGGCGTGTCCGGCGGGCCGTCGCTGTCGGGCAACTGGCGCGGGCAGCCGCTGGGCTCGGGCACCGGCGTGATCGAAATGTCGGAGATGGTCCGCGCCGGCACCTTGAGCCAGGACGACTTCGTCGAGGCCGAAGCCTGCATGCAGCGCTCCAAGGGCAGCTGCATGACCATGGGCACCGCCTCGACCATGGCCAGCATGGTCGAGGCGCTGGGCATGTCGCTGCCGGAGAACGCGGCGATCCCGGCGGTGGACGCGCGCCGCGCGCGACTGGCGCGGCTCAGCGGACGGCGCATCGTGCAGATGGTGGAAGAGGACCTGCGCATGTCGCAGGTGCTGACCGCCGATGCCTTCGCCAACGCGATCAAGGTCAATGCGGCGATCGGCGGCTCCACCAATGCGGTGCTGCACCTGCTGGCCCTGGCCGGCCGCGTGGGCGTGCCGCTGCAGTTGGACGACTGGGACCGGCTCGGCTCGCGGCTGCCGTGCCTGGTGAACCTCAAACCGTCCGGCCAGTACCTGATGGAAGACTTCTACTACGCCGGCGGGCTGCCGGCGGTGATGCGCGAACTCGGCGCCGAACTGGCGCTGGACGCGCGCACCGTCAACGGCCGCACCGTCGGCGAGAACGTGGCGCAGGCGCCGTGCTGGAACCGTGAGGTGATCCACCCGCTGGATGCGCCGGTGCGCGCGGAGGCCGGCATCGCCGTGCTGCGCGGCAACCTGGCGCCGGACGGGGCGGTGATCAAGCCCTCGGCCGCCTCGCCGCACCTGTTGCGGCATCGCGGGCGCGCGGTGGTGTTCGAGAGCATCGAGGACTTCAAGGCGCGTATCGACGACGAGGCGCTGGACATCGACGCCGACTGCATCATGGTGCTCAAGCACTGCGGCCCGCGCGGCTACCCGGGCATGGCCGAGGTCGGCAACATGCCGCTGCCGCCGAAACTGCTGCGCGCCGGCATCACCGACATGGTGCGCATCTCCGACGCGCGCATGAGCGGCACCGCCTACGGCACCGTGGTGCTGCACGCCTCGCCCGAGGCCGCCGCCGGCGGCACCCTGGCGCTGGTACGCGACGGCGACATCATCGAACTCGACGTCCCCGGCCGCGCCCTGCACCTGGAGGTCAGCGACGAGGAACTGCTGCGCCGGCGCAGCGAATGGACCCCGCCGCCGGCCCCGACCCGCGGCTGGAGCAAGCTCTACGTCGAGCACGTGCAGCAGGCGCACCTGGGCGCCGACCTGGACTTCCTGGTCGGCGGCAGCGGCGACGCCGTGGCGCGTGATTCGCACTAGCGCCGGCACCCCCGCGCAACGCCGCTGTTGGTGCGACTTTGGTCGCGACCGGGCCTTGCCGGGAAAGCCCGTCGCGACCGAAGTCGCTCCCACATCGGCTTGCGGCTAGCCCGCCGTGTGCACTGTGGGAGGGACTTCAGTCCCGACGCATTGCGCCATCGGAAAGCGCACCACTTCGCGCCTCGCGGCTGCATGACAGTCGACTCCAGTAGCAAGTGGCCAGCGCCGCCTTCTTCCACGCGCATCGCCCCCACGTCACCGCACCGTCATCTGCAGCTTCTAGCCTGCGCCGCACCCCAGGGACAAGGCAGGCTCGGTGGCGGCTCACCCCAAACGCGCATGGGCGCGCATGTTCGCGGAACACGGCCCGGTGCTGCGCGGCTTCTTCGTGCGCCGCGGCGCACGCGAGGATGCCGAGGACATGGTGCAGGAGACCTATCTGCGGCTGCTGCGCGCGCATCGGCAGCAGGGCGAGGCCATCGCCAATCCGGAAGCCTACCTGTACACCGTCGCGCAGAACCTGGCGCGCGAACAGGCCGCGCGGCGCCGCCAGGCGCCGCTGCGCATCGAGGAGATGGAGCAGTTCTCGCAATTGCTGGCGGCGGGAGACGACGTGGAAGACAGCGCACAGCGGCGGCAGCGCCAGCAGCACCTGCAGGCCCTGCTCGCCGACCTGCCCGCGCGCACCCGCGCGGTGCTGGTGATGCAGTACCGCGACGGGCTGAGCTACAAGCAGATCGCCGAACGCATGGGCGTGTCGCCGCACATGGTCAAGAAGCACGTGGTGCGCGGCCTGTCGGCGTGCCGGCGCGCGCTCGCCGACCGCGGAGAGCACTGGTGAACGACAGCGGCTTCCCCTCGCGCAGCGCCACCGCCGATGCCGCACACTGGCACGCACTGCAGCGCATGCACCCCTTGGACGCGAAACAGGAACAGCAGTTGCTGGACTGGCTGACCGCCTCGCCGCAGCACCTGCGCGAGTATCTGGCGCTGCAGCGCGTGGCCGGCGAACTCGGCGAGGCGCTGCGCGGCATGGACCTGGACGTGGATGCCCTGCTGGCCAGCGACGACACCGCCGACGGCGCCGCGGCCGGCAACGTGATCGCCCTGCCCTTGTCGCCGCGCGCGACAGCGCCAGCGACGGCTGCATCCGCGCGCGCCAAGCGTGCCAGCCCCACGCCGCGCTGGCGCCTGGCCGCGGCCGCCGCCGTGTGCGCGGTCGCGGTGCTGGTCGGCTGGGCCTGGCCGAGCAGCCAGACCTACCGCACCGCGCTCGGCGAACAACGCAGCGTGCGACTGGCCGACGGCAGCGTGGTGCGGCTCAACGCACAGACCCAGGTGCGTGCCACGCTGACGCCCTGGAGCCGGAGGCTGCAGTTGCTGCAGGGCCAGGCTAGCTTCGTGGTCGCCGCCGACCGCCGCCCGCTGCAGGTGCAGGCCGGCGGCCTGCGCGTGGAGGACATCGGCACCACCTTCGACATCGCCCTGCACCAGGACCAGGCGCGCATCGAGGTCTCGTCCGGGCGCGTGCACGTGTGGCGCCAGGACCGGCCGCAACAGCCGATGCTGGCCGATCTCGGCGCCGGCCAGAGCGCGCGCATCGACACCGCCGATGGCCGGGTCGAGCTCGGCAACGAGGACGTCGCGGCGATGCATGCCTGGTGGCAACGCCGCATCGTGTTCCGCGACGAGCCGCTGGCCAACGTCGCCGAGGATTTCAACCGACTCAACCGCACCCGCCTGCGGATCGACGACGCCGACGCCGGCGCGATGCGGCTGACCGGCAACCTGCGCGGCGACGATGTCGCCGCATTGCGCGCCTTCCTCGATGCGCAGCCGACCCTGCAGGTACGCACCAGCGCCGACGGCATCCACGTGCGCAGCCGCGCGCAGGCGCAGGCACGCAGGCAGTAGCCGCAGCCAGCACAGCGCGCGACGCGCGGCGGCTGCGCGGCGCCGCAGCGTACGCATACGCGCCCGAGAACATGCCGCCGCGGCGCATCCAGCCAACATGGGCGCCAACGCTGCTCGCGCTGATGAAGAGGGCGATCGACTCTTCGCGCACGCGGCGAACCCAGCGCACGCTCCGCGCACGTGTCACAGAAAATTCATCGAAAAACGGTGCCCGATCGTCGCCGTCGCGCCTCGTAGTCCGGGGACAGCGCAGGCAATCGCCCTCTCGCGGCGATGCCTCGCGCATCACCATCCCCGCTGCCACTGGACCTCGACGATGCGCCGCACCCTGTTCCTTTCCATCGCCCTCGCCCTGCATGCCGGCGCCGCCGGCGCACAGACCGCCCCCGTCGCGGTCGATGCGATTCCCGCTCAGCCGCTGGCGCGTGCACTCAATGCCCTGTCGCGGCAGACCGGCCTGCAGTTCGTCTACGCCGCCGGCAGCACCGGCAATCCGCAGACCCACGGCAGCCGCGCCGGCGCGGCGCCGGAACAGGCGCTGCAGCAACTGCTCGACGGCACTGGCCTGCGCTACCGCTTCCTCACCCCGACCACGGTGACGATCGAGGCGGCGAACGCGCCGGCCGAGACTGCCGCCGCCGTGCCGGCAACGATGACCGCCACACCGACGCCGACACCGCCAGCGGATGCGCCGGTCAAGCAACTGGACGGCATCCAGGTGCTCGGCAGCTACGCCGGCAGCCTCAGCGCCGCGCTGCGCGAGAAGCGCTACGCCGACAGCGTGGTCGACGTGATCGCCGCCGAGGACATCGGCAAGCTGCCGGCGCAGAACGTGGCCGAAGCGCTGCAGCGCGTGCCCGGCGTGTCGATCGTGCGCGACCGCGGCGAAGGCGTGTACGTGCGCGTGCGCGGCCTGGGCCCCAACTTCCAGGTGACCACGCTCAACGGCCAGACCATGGCGGTCAACGAGAACGTGCGCACCTCCGGCCAGACCGGCCGCCAGTTCCGCTACGACACTCTCCCGGCGGAACTGGTCGCCGGCCTGGAGGTGATCAAGAGTCCCACCGCCGACCTGGACGAAGGCGCGATCGGCGGCATCGTCAACGTGCGTACCTTCCGCCCGCTGGAACTGGGCAAACCCCTGACCAACCTGTCGCTGGAATCGAGCCAGGCGCAGCGCACCCACGCCAACGATCCGCGCGTGTCCGGCCTGTTCAACTGGGTCAACGCCGACGGCACCTTCGGCGTGCTGCTCTCCGGCGCCTATGCGCAGCGCAGCCTGCGCCAGGACCGGGTCAACGAAGTGAGTTGGGACTACTACCGCAACGGCGTGCCGGGCGTGCCCGGCGCCAACTACGTGCCCACCGGCCTGCGCCCGACGCTGGAACTGGAGCAGCGCGAACGCACCGGCATCGCCGCCTCCCTGCAATGGAAGCCGAGCGCGGCCTGGGAAACCAACCTGGACCTGCTGTACGCCAGGCAGACCGTGCACTACGACGAATACAGCCTGGGCGTGGGCTTCGATAGCCTCGCCAAGCTCGGCAACCTGCGCGTGGCGCACGGCGGCATCGCCGGCTTCGACTACCGCAACGGCCAGGTGCAGATCTCGCGCGAGACTTCCGGCATCACCGACGACAACCGCAGCGCGCGCCTGTCCAGCACCTGGAGCGGCGATGCATGGACGCTGGGCGCGGTGGCGTTCCACTCGCAGGCGCACAGCTACGACTCCGATCCGATCCGGCGCACGCGCCTGCGCAGCGGCACCACCCTGTCGATGCGCGTGGACATGCCGCAGGCCGATGGCGACGACGTGCCCGACTGGCGCTTCACCAACGGCTTCGACCCGACCAACCCGGCCAGCGTGGCCGGCCGCCGCCTGGAGTGGCGCGAGATCGACGCGCGCGACAAGGAGGACGCGCTGCAGCTCGACGCCAAGCGCACGCTCGGCGACGGCTTCTTCCGCGACCTCAAGTTCGGCGCCAAGTACCGGCAGCGCGCGCGCACCTACGATCGCGCCGACCTGTTGCTGACCAGCATCGCCGGCGTGCGCTTCCCGGCCGGCAACTTCACCGCGCTGCCGGTGGACGACATGCTCGCCGACGCCAACGGCAGCCTGCCGCGGCAGTGGCTGGCACCGATCGAATCGACCTTCTTCGGCACCTGGCCGACCGCCGCGGACCTGGTCAACACGCCCAACAGCGCCGACCTGCAGAACTCCTACGAGGTGAAGGAGAAGATCGGCTCGGCCTATGCGATGGCCGACTTCGGCAGCGAACTGGCCGGCCGCGAGCTGCGCGGCAACCTCGGCGTGCGCCTGGTCCGCACCGAGCAGACCACCGACGGCCACGCCGACGTCAACGGCAGCGCGCAACCGGTGCACTTCGCACGCAGCTACAGCAACGCGCTGCCCTCGTTCAACGCCGCCTGGGACGTGCGCGAGGACATCGTGCTGCGCAGCTCCGCGGCCAAGGTCATCACCCGCCCCGACCTCACCGACCTGTCGTCCAAGCTCACCTTCAATTCCAGCGGCGAGATCCTCACCGCCAGCGGCGGCAATCCGTCGCTGCGCCCGTTCGAGGCCTGGCAGTACGACCTGACCTTCGAGTGGTACATCGACGGCACCTCGGCGCTGACCGGCGGCGTGTTCTACAAGGACATCTCGCGCTTCATCCAGACCCAGCTGTCGAACCTGCAGTACCAGGGCCAGACCTACCTGCTCTCGTCCAAGACCAACGGCAGCCAGGCCAGCGTCAAGGGCGTGGAAGTGGCCTACCAGCAGGTCTTCGCCGGCCTGCCGGCGCCGCTGGACGGGCTGGGCATGCAGCTCAACTACACCTGGACCGACAGCGAGGCCACCTACCGCGACGGCAGCCGCACCTTCACCGACAGCCTCGAAGGCGTGGCCAAGAACACCTACAACGCGGTGCTGTTCTACGAGAAGGGGCCGCTGATGGCGCGGGTGAGCTACGGCTGGAGCGACGACATCGTCAACGCGGTCGGCACCGCCAACGTCGCCACGCTCAACAGCGACCAGTTCGGCAGCCTCGACGCGAACGTGGCCTGGAAGGTCAACGACAGCCTGTCGGTGTTCGTCAACGCGATCAATCTCACCGGTGCCGTGCAGCGCCAGTACGTCGGCGACCGCCTGTTCGGCGGCTACACCGACTACGGCCGTACCTGGTCGGTGGGCCTGCGCGCGCGTTTCTGATCCGCCGCGCTGCCGCCCGCGCGCGGCAGCAAGCCTGCGCCGCTGCCTGCACGGCAGCGACCGCAGCCAGCGCACCGTGCGCCACCGCGCACGGCGCCTCCGCCCCTGCCCCTGCCTGGAGCTTGCCGATGCCACCGCTGTCGTACCTCGCCGCCCTCGCCGTGTTCGCCCTCGCGCCGCTGGCCTGCACCGCGGCACGCGCGCAAACGGCCGCGACCGACACCTTGGAGAAAGTGCTGATCCTCAAGCGCCACGGCGTGCGCGCGGCGATGTCCAGCACCGCGCAACTGGAGCGCTATTCGGCACGCCCATGGCCACGCTTCGCGGTTCCCGCCGGGCATCTCACCGCGAACGGCGCGGCGCTGGAACGGCTGTTCGGCGCCTATTACCGCGCCCGCTACGCACCGCTGGGGCTGTTCGCCGGCGACGGCTGCGCGGCCGCGTACTACTGGGCCAACCGCACCCAGCGCACCATTGCCTCGGCGCAGGCACTGGCCAGCACACTGACCCCGGGCTGCGCGAATCCGGTGCGCAGCGTCGCCGACGGCGCCTCCGATCCGCTGTTCGACGGCGCGCCCGCCCTGCGCGATCCCGCCGCGGTGGCGCAGATGCGCGCGGCCATCGCCGGCCGCATCGGCGGCGATGCGCCCGCCTGGAACGCGGCGCAGGCCGATGCCATCGACAGCCTGCAGCAACTGCTGCTGCAGTGCGCGCAACGGCCCTGCCCGGCCGACGCCGGCAGCGGCAAATTGCGCCTGGATGCGGTGCCGGCACGGCTGGGCGACGCCGGCGAGGCGATCCCCGCCATCGAAGGCCCGGCCGCGGCCGCCTCCGGCCTCAGCGAAAGCCTGCTGATGGGCTGGGCCGACGGCCAGGACTTCGCCGCGCTGGGCTGGCGCGGCGTCGACGAGGCCAGCCTGTTGCGCGCCTTCGCCCCGCACCAGGCCGAGTTCGCGCTGCGCCTGCGCGCACCGGCGGTGGCGCGCATGGCCGCCTCGCCGCTGGCGGCGCGGCTGCTGGCGACGCTGCTGGACGGCAGCGGCCAGGCCACGCACGCCGCGCCGATCGGCGGCGCGGCGCGGCTGGTGGTGCTGTCCGGCCACGACGGCACCCTGACCCTGCTCGCCGGCATGCTCGACTTGCACTGGCAACTGCCCGGCTACCAGCCCGACCAGACCGTGCCCGGCGGCGCGCTGGTGTTCGAGCGCTGGCGCCGCGCCGACGGCGAGCGGGTGATCCGCCTGCGCTACACCGCGCAGAGCCTGGCGCAGTTGCGCGAACGCCGTGCGCTGACCGTGCAGGCGCCGCCGCTGGCGTCGGCGGTGTTCATCCCGCGCTGCAGCCGCGCCGATGGCGAGTACGACTGCCCACTGGCCGCTTTCGCGACCGCGGTCGAGGCCGCGATCGACCCGCAGTTCCTGACCCCATGACGCCACGCGCGCCGGCCCCGGCCGGTCGCGCGGCGGCATCGGTGCTTCCGGCACCGTCCCCTGGCCCTCGCGCCACCCGCTGTTCCTCCCAACCCGCAAAGAGGCGATTCATGATCCAGCATCTACGCACCCTCGTGAGCTACGGCATCGGATTGAGCCTGGCCTGCGCCGGCGTGGTCCACGCGCAATCGGACGTCGGCGTGCTCGACGTGCTCACCTACAACGTCGCCGGCCTGCCGCAGGGCATTTCCAGCAGCAACCCGGCCGCCAACACCGCCCAGATCGCACCGAAGCTGGCGCCCTACGGCCTGATCAACGTGCAGGAAGACTTCAACTACCACGCCACCCTGTACGCGGGCGACAACCATCCCTACCGCACCCCCACCAGCGGCGGCGCGGCAATCGGCGACGGCCTCAACACGCTGAGCAACTACCGCTTCGACGACTTCACCCGCGTCAAGTGGGACAAGTGCAACGGCACCGACTGCCTGACTCCCAAGGGCTTCAGCTACATGCGCGTGCGCCTGGACGACGGCGTGCTGCTGGATGTGTACAACGCGCACCCCAACGCCGGCACCGAGAGCGCCGACCTGGCCGCGCGGCGCGCCAACATCAGCCAGCTCTCGCAGTTCATCCAGACCTGGTCGGCCGGCAACGCGGTGCTGGTGATGATGGACTCCAACACCCGCTACACCCGCGCCGACGACAACATCCGCGAGCTGATCGCCGCCAACGGCCTGACCGATACCTGGGTCGAGCTGGTCAAGGGCAACGCCCCGGCCGCCGGCGCGGCGCCGCTGCTGTGCGGCACCCCGCCGACCAATGAGTGCGAGGTGGTGGACAAGATCCTGTACCGCGACGCGCCGCAACTGACCCTGGTCGCCAACCGCTACAAGCTCGACGACGGCAACTTCTACGACAGCGACGGCAAGCCGCTGTCCGACCACTACCCGCTGGCCGCGCAGTTCGGCTGGGCGGTCGGTGCCACCGTGCGCACCAGCGACCAGTTCGGCGGCCCGCACGGCACCCCGTTCAACGACATCGCCAAGGGCGCCGAGCAGCGCACCATCGCCAGCGTGACCCTGCGCGGCGCCTCGCGCCTGGACGGCATCGCACTGGGCCTGGACAACGGCAGCACCCTGGCCCACGGCGGCAGCGGCGGCGATCCGGTCACGCTGCGCCTGGGCAGCAACGAACGGCTGACCTCGGCCACGCTGAGCGTGGGCCAGTACAACGGCCACACCCGGCTGTTCTCGCTGAGCCTGCGCACCAACCAGGGCCGCAGCCTCAGCGCCGGCACGCCGACCGCCGAGACCTACACGCTCACCGCGCCCAGCGGCTGGCACATCGCCGGCTTCACCGGCCGCGACGGCGACGAGATCGACAAGCTCGGCGCGATCTATCGCAAGGACTGACGGAAACGCGGGTGCGATCGCGCCCGCGGCAACGCAACGGCAACGGCGCGCGTGGCGACGCGCGCCGTTCGCCATGCTGGAACCGCCATACGCAGGCGGGGCCCATCGCCGGGTGTGCGCATCGGTGTGCAGCGAACGGCTGCGTCGCAGCCGACGACGCGCGCGGTAAACCGCATGCCAGGCCCCTCGATGCGGCGGCGCAGCTACGCCGATCGCCGCATCACCCGCACCACTGCGCCGCGCTTCGCAGGGACACAGCCTGCACGAACAACGAAGACGCAGCCTGCCGGCGGCGCAGCCTATTCGCTCGCCGCTTCCAGCGCCTGCGCCAGGCGCTCCACCGCGATCACCTCCATGCCCTTGACCGTGCCGGTCTTGGGCGCATTGGCCTTGGACACGATGGCGCGCTTGAAGCCGTGCGTCGCGGCCTCGCGCAGTCGGTCCTCGCCGTTGGGCACCGGGCGGATCTCGCCGGACAGGCCGACCTCGCCGAAGGCGATGGTCTTCTCCGCCAGCGGCCGGTCGCGCAGCGACGACAGCACCGCCAGCAGCACCGGCAGGTCGGCCGCGGTCTCCTGCACGCGGATGCCGCCGACCACGTTGACGAACACGTCCTGGTCGCCGACCACGATGCCGCCATGGCGGTGCAGCACGGCCAGCAGCATCGCCAGCCGGTTCTGCTCCAGGCCCACCGCCACGCGTCGCGGATTGGACAGCGGCGAGGCATCGACCAGCGCCTGCACTTCCACCATCAGCGGCCGCGTGCCTTCGCGGGTGACCATCACGCAACTGCCGGGCTGGTGCGCACTGCCGCCGGAGAGGAAGATCGCCGACGGATTGGAGACTTCCTTCAGCCCCTTCTCGCCCATCGCGAACACGCCCAGCTCGTTGACCGCGCCGAAGCGGTTCTTGAAGGCGCGCAGCAGGCGGAAGCGGCTGCCGCTCTCGCCCTCGAAGTACAACACCGCATCGACCATGTGCTCGAGCACGCGCGGGCCGGCGATGCCGCCCTCCTTGGTGACGTGGCCGACCAGGAACACCGCGGTGCCGGTCTCCTTGGCGTAGCGCACCAGCCGCGCCGCACTCTCGCGCACCTGGCTGACCGAGCCGGGCGCGGCGGTCAGCGCCTCGGTCCACAGGGTCTGCACCGAGTCGGCGACGATCAGCTTGGGCCGCGCCGCGCTGGCGTGCTGCAGGATGTGTTCGATGCCGGTCTCGGCCAGCGCATTGAGGCCGTCCAGCGGCAGGTCCAGGCGCACCGCGCGCCCGGCGACCTGGCCCAGCGATTCCTCGCCGGTCACGTACAGCACCGGCAGGGTGCCGGCCATCTTCGCCAGCGCCTGCAGCAGCAGGGTCGACTTGCCGATGCCCGGATCGCCGCCGATCAGCACCACCGCGCCCTCGACCAGGCCGCCGCCGAGCACCCGGTCGAACTCGCCGATGCCGGTGGACACGCGCGCCTGGTCGCGATGCTCCACGTCCTTGAGCGCGGTGATCTTCGGCGTCTCGGCCTTGCCGGCCCAGCCGCTGCGCCGCGCCGCGGCCGGCGCCTTGGCCGTGGCCGCGCTCTCCAGCACGATCTCGCTCAGCGTGTTCCAGGCGCCGCATTCGGTGCACTGGCCCTGCCATTTGGTGTACTCGGCGCCGCATTCGCCGCAGACATAGGCCGTTTTCGCTTTCGCCATCTGCTTCTGGTCCGCTCAGACAATGCGCCAGCATAGTGGCTGGCGGTCTCAAGGTCCGCGACGGCGAGGCGCCACGCTCCTCTAGCGACCTCGGCGGGCCGGCAAACCACGCATTTCGTAGGAGCGGCTTCAGCCGCGAACGGGCTTTACCGGTCATGCCCCGTCGCGGCTGAAGCCGCTCCTACGACAGACGCAGCGCCCGCCTCCTCGACGCTGCGGCGGCGATCGATCCCTCGCCGTACAGCGCGACGCGGACGCCGTTCCCCGCCACCCGGCAGACGACGCCGGGCGGGGGGCATTCGCCGACTCAGCGCGCCTTGTACAACTCGCTCAGGCGATCCGGCGTGCCGGCGATGCGCTCCAGGTGCGGATACTGCAGGCCGCCGGCGTAGGCGATGCGCAAGGTGTCGTAGCGGTCGCCGCGCTTGACCAGCAGTTCGATCGGGGCGCTGCCGCCCTTGGCCGCGGTGATCGCGTCCTTGAGCGCTTCGGCGCTGTACTCGCGGCCGCCGACCGCGACCACGCGGTTGCCGGTGATGAGGCCGGCGTTGAACGCCGGGCTGTCCCACAGCACGGACTGCACCTGGCCCTGCTGGTCCAGGCTCA
This sequence comes from Xanthomonas sp. NCPPB 901, assembly GCF_056725085.1. Classification (NCBI taxonomy): domain Bacteria; kingdom Pseudomonadati; phylum Pseudomonadota; class Gammaproteobacteria; order Lysobacterales; family Lysobacteraceae; genus Xanthomonas; species Xanthomonas sp. NCPPB 901. The sequence goes on from NZ_CM161511.1 coordinate 3,605,696, forward strand.
GGCCCAGCGAATAGGTCAGGTCCAGGCTCTTGTTGCGCGCCTCGCTGGTCTTGTTGGCCGCGTTCGGCTGGTCGGTATAGACCAGCTTCCAGCCGCTGGCCTCGATGCCGCCGACCAGCGAACCGTGGTCGTCGAGACGGCTGCGCAGCAGGGTCGCCCAGTCGTACTTGGCGATCCCGTCGAGCGTGGCGACGATGTCGTCGAAGGTATAGGTGTTCACGTCCCAGGCGCCGTCGTGCATGCCGAAGAAGGCCTTGGCGAAGTCGTCCAGCGAGCGCTTGCCGCCGCTGAGTTCGCGCAGCTTGGCGTTGACCTCCAGCCACAGCATCTGCCCGCCGGAATAGTAGTCCTCGCTCAGCTGGTAGCTGCGGTAGGCGCGCGGACGGCGCATCGACATGGTGGGATCGTTGGTGGTGTCCTGCAGCGCGCGCCAGGCCAGGCCGGGCCGGCCGCGCTGGTAGGTCGCGGCGACATTGGCCAGCATGTCGCGGGCCTGGTCCTGCGTCCACAGCCCGGCGCGCGCGGCGATCACCTCGCCCCAGAACTGGGTCTGGCCCTCGTACAGCCACAGCAGGCTGTCGCCCATCGGCACGTTGAAGTTGGGCGTGGCCAGGTCGGCGCCGCGGCGGTACTTGCCGTTCCAGGAGTGGTTGAACTCGTGCGCGAGCAGGTCGCGCATCTCCCAGCTCTTGTCCCATTCGGTGAAGTAGTCGAGTGGGCCGCTGTTCTCGCTGGAACGGTGGTGCTCCAGACCGATGCCGCCGAGCTTGTCGGTCAGCGCCAGCAGGAACTCGTAGTGGTCGAAGTGGCGCGCGCCGTACAACTTGTCCATCTGCTGCACCAGGGCCACGTGCGCCTTGACCTGCTCGGGCTTGGCCTCCAGCGCCTTGGGCTTGTCGGCGAACACGTTCAGCGCCACCGGCGCCTTGTCCTTGGCGTCCAGTACGATGCGCTTGTAGTACTTGCCGGCGAACATCGGCGAATCGACCAGGTCGTCGAAATCGATCGGCTTGAACGTCACCGTGTCGCCGCTCCGCGTGGCGGTCTCCAGCGCGGTGGCGTAATCCCAGCCGGCCGGCAACGTCACGCTGGCCTGCGCCTTGATGTTGCGCGCATACACCCCGGCCGGATACAGCGCGGTGGTGTTCCACTGCAGGTTGAGCATCTCCGGGGTCATCATCACCCGGCCCTGGCCGTCGCCCTGCGAGGACAGGAACTGGTACTCGGCGACGATCTCGCTGGCGCCGGCGGGCACGTCGATCTTGAACGCATAGACGTCGTACTGGTCGCGCGTCCACGGCAGCACCTTGCCGTTGGCCTTGATCACCAGCCCGGCCAGCTTGTCGATCGGGCCGGTCGGCGAATGGTTGCCGGGGATCCACTGCGGATACAGCAGGGTCATCGGCCCCGGCGTGGCCGGGATGGTGGTGCGCACGCGGAAGATGCGGTGGGCCAGGTCGGTGGCGTCGACAGCGATCTTCAGCGTGCCGGCGAAGGGCACGTCGCGCGGCGGCGCGGTCTGCGCCGAAGCCTGGAACGCGACAGTGGCGGCCAGCAGCAACGGCGCCATCCAGGCAGTGGACTTTCTCATGGGGTCTCCAGGGGGCGAACGACAGCGGACAAGCAAACCCCCATGCTATGCCTGCGCCGCCGCCGCGTGCCATGCCATAGGTCATGCCCACGGCGATCGCGGCGCACTGCGCAAGCGGCATGGGCGGGCGCCGTTGCGCCGCCCCTCCGCTCAACGCCCGGCCAACTGGCTGCGCCGCTCGACGATGCGCGACACCAGGCCGTAGTCCATCGCCTCCTGCGCCGACATCCAGCAGTCGCGCTCGATGTCGGCTTCCACGCGTTGCAGCGGCTGGCCGGTCTCGCGGGCGATGACCCGGGCGATGCGGGCGCGCGCCTTGAGGATCTCGCTGGCCTGGATGGCGATGTCGCTGGCCGGGCCGCCGGCGCCACCGCTGGGCTGATGGATCAGGAACCGGGTCTGCGGCAGGCACACCCGGCGTTCGCGCGGCACGCCCAGGAACACGTGCGTGGCCGCGCTGCCGACCCAGCCCGAGCCGATCATGTCGACCGGCGCGGAAATGAAGCGCAGCGCATCGTGGATGGCGTCGCCGGATTCGAGATGGCCGCCGGGCGAGGACACGATCATCGCGATCGGCGCGTCGGATTCGGCATCCAGCGCCAGCAGGTGGCGCACCGCCTGATAGGCGCTGGCGTCGGTGATGGTGCCGAACAGCAGCAGGGTCCGCGCACGGAACGCCTTCTCCTCCAGGAAGGCGCCGGACGGCGCGAGCGCGGCGAGCGCGGCGGGCGCGGCGGGAGAGGTTTCGTCGGAACGCAGCATCGGCCTGTCTCCATGTATGGTGGGTTTCCCTCCCAACGAACGACGGGGCCGCGACGTGACATTCCCGACCGACGCGCAGGCTGCCAGCGGCGACGACGCGCTGCGCCCCCAGTTGCTGGCCCTGGCGCGACGCTGGGTCGGCCAGGGCGAGGACGCCGAGGATCTGGTGCAGGAGACCTATCTGCGGGCGGCCCAGGGGCCGCTGCCGGGGGGCGGCCGCGACGCCTGGCTGACCACCGTGCTGCGCCATCTGTGCATCGACCGCCAGCGTCGCCGCGGCCGCTACCGGGCCTTGTTGGAGCGCATGGCGCAGGAACACGCACCGCCCGTGGCCGACGACGCGGACGGGCCGCTGCGGTACGCCCTCCACAGCGCGGCGGTCGCGCAGGCCCTCGCCGCGCTGGTGCGCACACTGCCGGCCGGCGACGTGGCGATGCTGCTGCTCGCCGAGGCCTTCGACTTCAGCCATGCCGAGTTGGCGGCGCTGGCGGCGCGCAGCGAAAGCGCCTCGCGCCAGCATCTGCGGCGCCTGTTGCAGCGCGCGCGTGCGGCGATGGCGGACGCCCCCGCGCCGGAGACCGCCGACCCGCACGACGACGCCTGCCTGCTGGCGCTGTGCCGCCATGCCTTGCGGCACGGCGATCCGGCCGGGCTGGTCGCCACCTTGCGCGCGGCGCGGCCGCAGGCCCTGCTGGCCAGCGCCTGGTCGGTGTCGGCCTCGGCGCACGCCGCGCCCAGCCCCGCGCCGGTCTACGTGCAGCCGCTGCAGCAGCACGGGCAACTGGGCCTGCTGATCCGCAACGGCGACGGCGTGCTGACTTGGCTGCCGTTGTGCGAACTCGCCGAGGCGCCCTGCCTGGCGTGAGCACGGCACACGCCGGCGCGCCAGTCGCACCGGCGTCCCTCGCGTCAGTACCTGCGCACGGCAAAGCGCTCGGAGAACCCATCGAACACGGCACGCTCGACGTCGAGGCGATGCCGAAACTCCGCCGAAGCGGTCATCCCGAAGCAGAGTTCATCGGCCTGCCCCGCCGCGAGCCCGGCGAAGACGGCGTCGCAGAAGTCCTCCACGTCCGCGCCATGGGCCACGCCAGAGCCCGCCAACCCGGTGCGGACGGCAGGCGGAATGATTTCCACGACCCTGACCGGCGTCGCGGCGAGCGCGAACCGGAGGTTGGCCGTATAGCTGTGGATCGCGGCCTTGCAGGCGCTGTAGACCGGGGCGAACGGCTGCGGAACGAGGGCGCCGCCGGAGGAGACATTGGCGATGAGCGCGGGCTTGCCATGCTGCAGCAACAGCGGGACCAGCAAATGGTTCAGATGCACGACGGCAGAAAACAGAATATCGATCTCGCGTTGGCGCTCGGCCCAGGGCGCCTGGTCGTCGGCGAGCGCGACGCGTCGCTGGATCCCGGCATTGTTGACGACCACGCGCAGCCCGGGATGCCGCACCTGCAGGTACTGCGCGAGTCGCTCGCGTTCTTCGGCGACCCCGATGTCGTTGACCAGGGTCTGCAGGCCGGGCGCGGCCGCGGCCGCGCGGTCGAGCCTGCCTGCATCGCGGCCGGTGACCAGCACGTTTGCGCCCGCGGCCAGGAAGCGCCGCGCGAGGCCGAACCCGATGCCGTCGCTGCCGCCGGTCATCAACACCTCCACGCCTGCGAACGTCGTTGCGGACATCGTCATCGTCTCCATTGGATGCGGGCACCCTGGGCCGGCATCGCATGCCTGCCGGCGGTCGCGCACAAGTTGTCATGTCAACCCAGGAGTACGCCGATCGGGTTGTCATGTCAACCGCCGCGGTCTATGGTGCCCGCATGAAACACGCGCAACTTTCCACCCGCGAGCTGGCGATCTGGCACGCCTTCAAGCAGATGGGCCAGACGGTGATGGCGGCCGTCGAAAAGGACCTGGCCGCCGGTGTCGGCCTGACCGGCAGCGACTTCGGCGTGCTGTCGCGGCTGGTGGATCTGGGCAAGGGCGAGCTGCGCCAACAGGCGCTCGCCGATTCCATGGGCTGGCACAAGAGCCGGCTGTCGCATCAGCTCACGCGCATGCAGGCGCGCGGCCTGATCCGCCGCAGCGATGCCGAACCGCGCGTGGTGACGGTCGCCATCACCGCCCTGGGCCGGGAAAAGATCGCCGCGGCGCGACCGGTCCATGCCGCGGCGGTAAGAACCCGGCTGCTCGATCGCCTCAGCGCGGAAGACGCGCAGGTCCTCCTGAAACTCTCCGCGACGCTCGGGGCAGACCGGAGCTGACCTCGGTGCGCCGCGTCGCCGCGGCAGATCGCACTGCGTCGATGCATGCGAGCGTCGCCTTGCACGCCGATCGCGGGTCGCGCACGTGCCGGTCAGCCACGCCGATGTCGGGGCGATGGGCCTGCGCTTGCCGCGCTGCCGGGCAGGCGGCCCGTAGAACGCAAAAGGCCGCCCGGAGGCGGCCTTCGCGAACCTGCGGCGGTGCGCGCCTCAATGCATCATGTTGACGTTGAGGTTGTGCATGACCCACAGCGAGCCGACCACCACGATGCCGATGATCAGCAGCGAGAACAGGCCCACGTGCACGTTGGAGCGCTGCTCGGCCGAGCGGTCCATGTGCAGGAAGTAGATCAGGTGCACCAGCATCTGCACCGCGGCCAGCACCGCGATGACGATGACGGTGACGCCGCGCGGGAACGCCCCGCTCATCACCATGCCGAACGGGATCACGGTCAGGATCACCGCCAGCACGAAACCGACCAGGTAGGACTTCAGGCCGCCGCCATGGCCGTGCTCGGCGTGCGCGTCGGAGGAATGATGGTTGGCCATTACAGCGCTCCCAGCAGGTAGACGATGGTGAACACGCCGATCCAGATCACGTCCAGGAAGTGCCAGAACAGGCTCAGGCACGCCAGGCGGGTCATGTTGCGCGGGGTCAGGCCGTTCTTGGCGATCTGGATCACCAGCACCGCCATCCACAGCAGGCCCGAGGTCACGTGCAGACCGTGGGTGCCGACCAGGGTGAAGAAGGCCGACAGGAACGCGCTGCGACCGGGGCCGGCGCCTTCCTCGATCAGGTGGTGGAACTCGTAGAGTTCCATGCCCAGAAAGCCCAGGCCCAGCGCCGCGGTGACCGCCAGCCAGCCGTACAGGCCGCCCATGCTGCGCTTGTTCGCCGCGATCATCGCCAGGCCGAAGCCCAGGCTGCTGAACAGCAGCAGGAAGGTTTCCACCAGCACGAACTTCAGGTCGAACAGTTCCTTGGCGGTCGGGCCGTCCACCGTGGCGCCGGCCAGCACCGCATAGGTGGCGAACAGGCCGGCGAAGATGAGGCAGTCGCTCATCAGGTAGACCCAGAACCCGAAGACGGTGTTGCCGCCCGCGTCGTGATGTTCGTGGTCGTGGTCGTGGCCGCCCGCGTGGGCGGCGTGGGAATCGAGCGTCGTGGAAGCCATGGTTCAGACCGCCTTTGCGGCGTTGGCCGCGTGTTGCTGTTCCAGCAGGGCGAAACGCGCGTTCTCGATGCGTTCCACTTCCTCCGCCGGGACCCAGTAATCGATGTCGTCATCGAAGGTGCGCGCGATGAAGCTGCCGATCATGCCGACCAGGCCGATCACCGCCATCCACCAGATGTGCCAGATCAGGCCGAACCCCAGCACGATGCTGAAGGCGCCGATCCAGAACCCCGCCGCCGTGTTGCGCGGCATGTGGATCGGTTCGTACTTGGCCGGACGCGCCCAGCCCTTGCCCTTGAGCTTGTCTTCCCAGAACTGGTCGCGGTCGTCGATGTGCGGCAGCACCGCGAAGTTGTAGAACGGCGGCGGCGAGGAGGTCGCCCACTCCAGGGTCCGGCCGTCCCACGGGTCGCCGGTCAGGTCCATGTTCTCCTTGCGCTTCCAGATGCTGTAGCCGATCTGCACCAGGTTCAGGAAGATGCCGGTGCCGATGATCGCCGCACCCACCGCGGCCACCATCAGCCACGGCGCCCACTCCGGGTGGTTGTAGCTGTTCATGCGCCGGGTCATGCCCATGAAGCCGAGCACGTACAGCGGCATGAAGGCGATGAAGAAGCCGATGATCCAGCACCAGAACGAGGCCTTGCCCAACGTCTCGTTGAGCTTGAAGCCGAACGCCTTCGGGAACCAGTAGGTCAGGCCCGCCAGGTAGCCGAACACCACGCCGCCGATGATCACGTTGTGGAAGTGCGCGATCAGGAACAGGCTGTTGTGCAGCACGAAGTCCACCGCCGGGATCGCCAGCATTACGCCGGTCATGCCGCCGATGGTGAAGGTGATCATGAAGCCGATGGTCCACAGCACCGGCGCGGTCATGTGCACGCGGCCACGGAACATGGTGAACAGCCAGTTGAAGATCTTCACGCCGGTGGGGATCGAGATGATCATCGTCGTGATGCCGAAGAAGGCATTGACGTTGGCGCCCGAGCCCATCGTGAAGAAGTGGTGCAACCACACGATGAACGACAGCACGCCGATGCACGAGGTGGCGTACACCATCGAGGTGTAGCCGAACAGGCGCTTGCGGCTGAAGGTGGCGATCAGCTCGGAGAAGATGCCGAACGCCGGCAGGATCAGGATGTAGACCTCCGGGTGGCCCCAGATCCAGATCAGGTTGACGTACATCATGGCGTTGCCGCCACCGTCATTGGTGAAGAAGTGCGTGCCCAGGTAGCGGTCGGCGCCCAGCAGCGCCAGCGCCACGGTCAGGATCGGGAACGCGGCGATGATCAGGATGTTGGTGATCAGCGCGGTCCAGGTGAAGATCGGCATGCGCATCAGGGTCATGCCCGGCGCGCGCATGCGCATGATCGTCACGAAGAAGTTGATGCCGGTGAGCAATGTGCCCAGGCCCGAGATCTGCAATGCCCAGATGTAGTAGTCGACACCGACGCCTGGACTGTATTCCAGCCCGGACAGCGGCGGATAGGCCAGCCAGCCGGTCTGCGCGAACTCGCCCACGCCCAGCGACAGCATGATCAGCGTCGCGCCGGCCACGAACAGCCAGAAGCTCAGCGAGTTCAGGAACGGGAACGCCACGTCGCGCGCGCCGATCTGCAGCGGCACGATCAGGTTCAGCAGGCCGGTCATGAACGGCATGGCCATGAAGAAGATCATGATCACGCCATGCGCGGTGAAGATCTGATCGTAGTGATGCGGCGGCAGGAAGCCCTCGTTGCCGCCATGCGCGATCGCCTGCTGGGCGCGCATCAGCGCCGCATCGCTGAAGCCGCGCAGCAGCATCACCAGCGCCACCACGATGTACATGACGCCGATGCGCTTGTGGTCGACCGAGGTCAGCCATTCGCGCCACAGGTAGCCCCACAACTTGAACTTGGTGACCAATGCCAGCACCAGCAGGCCGGCCAGGACGGTGCCGATGACGGCCACCATGGCGATCGGCTCGTGATACGGAATCGCCTCGAGCGTGAGTTTACCTAGCATCACTTGTCTCCAGAAGTGCACATGGCGACCGGCTCAGCAGCCGATGCCGGATGAGCGTCGTGGCCTTCCATCTTGTGGCCCTTGCCCATCATGTATTTGTCGATCAACGACTTGAACAGGCCGTCCTGCACCGAGGCGTAGTACGTCACCGGGTAGGCCGCCTTGTCGTTACGGTTGGCCGCCAGCACCTGGTACTCGGTCTGGCCCAGGGTCTTCTGCGAGGCCTTGACCTTGGCCACCCAGGCATCGAAGCCGGCGCGGTCGGTGGCGTGCGCGGCAAAGCCCATCTTGGCGAAGCCGTGGCCGCTGTAGTTCGCCGACAGGCCGAACATCTCGCCCGGCTCGTTGGCGATCAGATGCAGCTTGGTCTGCATGCCGGCCATCGCATAGATCTGCGTGCCCAGTTGCGGGATGAAGAACGAGTTCATCACCGTGTCGGAGGTGATCTTGAAGTTCAGCGGCGTGTCGACCGGGAACGCGATCTCGTTGACCGTGGCGATGCCCTGCTCCGGATAGATGAACAGCCACTTCCAGTCCAGCGCCACCGCCTCGATGGTGATCGGCTTGATCTTGGAGTCCAGCGGCTTGTACGGATCCAGCGCATGCGAGGAGCGCCAGGTCAGCACCGCCAGGACCAGGATGATCATGCACGGGATCGACCACACCACCACCTCGATCGCGGTGGAGTGCGACCAGTTCGGCTCGTAGCGGGCCTTGGTGTTGGAGGCGCGGTAGCGCCAGGCGAAGGCCAGGGTCATCACGATGACCGGGATCACCACCAGCAGCATCAGCACCACCGAGGTGATCAGCAGCGTCTTCTCGTCGTGGCCGATCTGACCCTTGGGGTTGAGGATGGCCGAGTTGCAGCCGGCCAGCAGCAGCGCGGCAAGCAGCAACAGACCGGAGCGCAGCGAGCGCCGGAGTTGTTTCAACGGAATCATCGAACGATCCAATTGCGTAGGGGATGCGGACCGCGCGGGAGCGGGAGGCGGGGCGCCGCTAGGGGCCGTCCCGCCTCCGCCGCGGCATCCGGGCCGGCATGCGCGATCAACGACGCATTTTATGCTGCCGTGCGGCAACTCCGGAAGTCATTGACAAGCCCGGGCGGGCGCCAGGCCACGTTTTTACCTGCGACACATTGCCGCACCCGGCTGCGCCGCGGCGCCGCAGGCGACCGCACGCACGGACCTCGGTCGCAGAAACCGGTGCCGCAGATACCACGAAGGCAGCCTCGCGGCTGCCTTCTGGTGCAACTGGTGCCGGAAACAGGAGTCGAACCTGCGACCTACGCATTACGAATGCGCCGCTCTACCGACTGAGCTATTCCGGCGGAACTGGCAATTCTAGGCGTCGGCCCGGGCCGCGGTCAATTGCGCCCGGGCGCCTTGGCGGGGGCGCCGCGGACGATGCGCTACCCTTGCCGACCCGTTGTTCGCATGCCCCGCACTCGTGAAGTCGTTCGCCTGGTTCTGGCTGGCCTTTCTGCTGTTCTTCGCCCTTCCCTTCCCCTGCATCCTCTACGTCGGCAGCACATGGCCGCTGCCGCTGGCCCAGCGCAACCCGCCCGGGTGGGCGCTGACCCTGCTGGCGCTGTCGCTGGGCCTGTGGCTGCACCTGCTCTATGCCTACCTGGACAGCTTGCTGCTGATGCCCGGACGCGCACTGCGGCGCGTGCGCCACATCCTCGCCCACGGCGTGCGCCGCGAGGCGCTGATCGAACGCGCCGCGCCGACCGGCGTCGAGGTGCAGGGATGGCCGCAGTGGTCGCTGACCCTGGCCTTCGACAACCTGTCCGGCACGCGCATCCGCGACACCCTGACGATCGTGGACCGCAAGCCGGCGCAACGCCGCTTCGAGAGCGGGCGAACCGTGCCGCTGCGGCTAAGCACCACGCCGGGCGCCGCCCCGAACCTGGTGCTGGAGGACGCCGAGCCGGCCCTGGACCGCGCCAGCCTGTGGCGCCGCGCGGCCGGCGCGGTGCTGCTGGTGGTCCTGGTCGGCGCCGCCTATGGCGTGGCCTGGCGCCTGCAGAACCAGGGCCTGGGCTGGACCTTCCTGACCTTCAACCACCCGCTGCTGACGTGCGCGCTGGTGCTCAACGGCTACCTGCTGGCCTTGCGCGTGATCCTGCGCGTGATCCGCAGCAACACGACTGACCAGACCTTGACCTACCGCGGCCTGCGCGCCCGCGCGCGGGTGCTGGACGTGCGCCAGACCGGCACCACCCTCAACGAGCAGCCGCAGGTCGAGTTTCGCGTGGCGTTCGAGGACGCGTCCGGCAACAGCCACGAGGCGACGGTACGGCGGTTCGTGCCGCTGCTCGACATCGGCCGGCTGCCGCGCGAGACGGTGTCGGTGCTGTACGACCCGCAACACCCCGCCCGCGCCGACCTGGAGCTGCCATGAAGACGCCGCCCACCCCACTGGTCTTCGCCGGTGTCGTCCTGCTGCTCGGCGGCATCGCCTGCGCCGGGGGCGCTTGGGACACCATCCGCGCCACCCTGCAGGCGGGACCGCGTCTGCAGGCGGCGGACCCGGCGGCCGCCCTGCAGGCCACCGCCAAGCCGCAGTCGCTGGCGGTCCCCCCGGCCGCTCCTGCCACCGCCGGCCCCGAACCGGAGCCGCCAGCACCGCATGGCAACCTGCTGTTCGACCCGGCGCGGCTACGCGCCGCGCGGCAGGCGCTGGCGGCTCTGCCCGGGCTGCAGGGCCACGACCTGCGCGTGTTCCATGCCGTGCACTTCTACGACGACCGGATCGGACTCGAACTGCTGGATCCCGCACAGCCGGACCACGTGGACGAATACCGCTTCGACCACGCTGGCTGGCACAAGGAAAAGCCCGTGAATCCGCGCATGTTCGGGCCATTCCTGAAGCCGGCCACCGACACCGCCGCGTTGCAGGACATCGCCTTCGAGGGCGCCTACCGGGTGGCCACGGCCCTGAAGGAACAGGGCGAGGCACTGCAGGCCGCCCCCAAGGAAGTGGATCACGTGTACGTGCTGGTGGGTCGTCGCGGGCACCTGCGCTGGATGCCGGACGGCGTGCAAGGCGATCGCGTCACCGTGGGCATCGACTTCGATGCACAGGGGCGGCCGCACGGCGTGCAGCGCCACTGAGCCGCGGCGGCGGCGCGACCGAAGCGCTGGACGCCAGGACCGTCGATGCCGGCACCGCCGCCAGGACGCTTGGGTTCATGTGCAGATCCGGCTTCGGGGCACCTCCGATACCCGGCGGTTGCCGCGCACCGCACCGCCTCGACTGTCCCGTAGGAGCGGCTTCAGCCGCGACGGGCTTTCCCGGGAACGCCTCGTCGCGGCTGCAACCGCACCTGCGATCGCGACGCAAACGCCCGCCAATCCTGCAAAAACCCGCGAGTGGATATGCCCGCTAGTCGACCAGGCGCAGGCGCAGTTCCTTGGGCAGGGCGAACACCATCGACTCCGGTTCGCCCGCCAGTTCGGACACGCCGTCGGCGCCGAGTTCGCGCAGCCGCGCGATCACCCCGTCCACCAGCACCTGCGGCGCCGAGGCGCCGGCGGTGAGGCCGACCCGGCGCTTGCCGGCGACCCAGGCCGGATCGATCTCGTCGGCGCCGTCGATCAGGTAGGACTCCACCCCGTCGCGCCGCGCCAGCTCGCTGAGCCGGTTGGAATTGGAGCTGTTCGGCGAGCCGACCACCAGCACCAGGTCGCACTCCCTGGCCAGGTCGCGCACCGCGTCCTGGCGGTTCTGGGTGGCGTAGCAGATGTCGTCGTTCTTCGGTCCCTGCATCGCCGGGTAGCGCGCGCGCAGCGCCTCGATGATGCCGCGGGTATCGTCCACCGACAGCGTGGTCTGGGTGGTGTAGGCCAGGTTCTCCGGCTGCTGCACGTCCAGCGTGGCGACCTGCTCGATGTCCTCGACCAGGTAGATGCGGCCGGTGCCGCATTCGCGGTCCCACTGCCCCATCGTGCCTTCCACCTCCGGATGGCCGGCGTGGCCGATCAGCACCACGTCGCGGCCGGCGCGGCAGTGCCGGGCCACCTCGAAATGCACCTTGGTGACCAGCGGGCAGGTCGCATCGAACACCTTCAAGCCGCGCCGCTCGGCCTCCTGGCGCACCGCCTGGGCCACGCCGTGGGCGCTGAAGATCACCGTGTTGCCGTCGGGCACCTCGTCCAGTTCCTCGACGAAGATCGCGCCGCGCTGCTTGAGGTCGTCGACCACGAAGCGGTTGTGCACCACCTCGTGGCGCACGTAGATCGGCGCGCCCAGGGTCTCGATGGCGCGCTTGACGATCTCGATCGCGCGATCGACGCCGGCGCAGAAGCCGCGGGGGTTGGCGAGCAGGACATCCATAGCTAGATCCGCCGGCCGCAGGGGGCCAGGCGCTTCGACAGGGAGAGTGGCACCGATTATCCCGCTTTTCGCTTCGCCTTGCCGTCGAACACGCCGAACAGGGCGATGCCGATGGCGCCGGCGACGATCGCCGAGTCGGCGATGTTGAACGAGGGCCAGTAGTGCTCGCCCACGTACCACTGGATGAAATCGACCACGTGGCCGTGCATCAGCCGGTCGATCACGTTGCCGATCGCCCCGCCGATCACCAGCGCGTACGGCAGCGCGCTGCGCCACTCGCCGCGCGGGGTGCGCGCCAGCCACCAGGCCAGCAGGCCGCTGATGCCCACCGCCAGCGCGGTGAACAGCCATAGCTGCCAGCCGCCGGCCTGGCTCAGGAAACTGAACGCCGCGCCGGTGTTGTAGGTCCGGTACCAGTTCCAGAAACCGGGAATCACCGGCACCGCGGTGAACTCGGGCAGGCTGGACAGCACCCAGGCCTTGCTCCACTGGTCCAGGCCGATCACCACGGCCGACAGCAGCAGCCAGATCAGGGCGGAGGGATTGGGTCGTGCGGTCATGCGGGAAGTCCGCCTTGGGCGAATGAAGAAAGGAAGGACGGCCGGCGCCACAGCCACGGCGCCGCCGCCGGCCCCGGCGGCGCGCAGGCCGCGCGGCCGGGGACGGGACTCAGAACCAGCGGCGCTCCTCGCCCGGTCCTTCGATGTTGCTGACGCAGCGGCCGCACAGCTCCGGGTGCGCCGGGTCGGCGCCGACGTCGGCGCGGTAGTGCCAGCACCGCACGCACTTGGGCTTGCCGGTGGCCTGGGCGCTGACGAAGATCTCGTCGGTGCTGGCCTCGCGCACCACCACGTCACCGCTGATGAACAGGAAGCGCAGTTCCTCCTGCAGCGGCTGCAGCTTGGCCGCCGTGGCCGCGGCGGCGGCGACGGTGATCTCCGCCTCCAGCGCCGCGCCGATCACGCCGTTGCCGCGCATCGGCTCCAGCACCTTGGCCACCTGCTCGCGCAGCGCCAGCAACTGTTCGAAGTCGGCCGCGCTCAGCGCCGCGTCTTCCGGCAACGGCGCCAGGCCTTCGTACCAGGTCGCGAACAGCACGTTGCCCAGGTGCGCGCCCGGCAGGTAGCCCCACAGTTCGTCGGCGGTGAAGCTCAGGATCGGCGCGATCCAGCGCACGAAGGCCTCGGCCACATGGAACATCGCGGTCTGCGCCGAGCGCCGGCCGTGCGAGTCCTCGGCCATCGTGTACAGCCGGTCCTTGGTCACGTCCAGGTACAGCGACCCCAGGTCCACGCTGCAGAAGTTGAGCAGCGCCTGCACGATGGCGGCGAAGTCGTAGCGCGCATAGGCGGCCTTGATCTGCTCCTGCACCTCGTAGGCGCGGTGCACGATCCAGCGGTCCAGCGCCACCAGCTCCGGCAGCGGCCGCAGGTGCATGGCCGGATTGAAGCCGTGCAGGTTGCCGAGCAGGAAGCGCGCGGTGTTGCGCAGGCGCCGGTAGGCGTCGGCGTTGCGCTTGAGGATCTCCTGCGACAGCGACATCTCGTTGCTGTAGTCGGCCGAGGCGATCCACAGGCGCAGGATGTCCGCGCCCAGCGTCTTCATGATGTCCTGCGGCTCGATGCCGTTGCCCAGCGACTTGGACATCTTGCGGCCGTGCTCGTCCACGGTGAAGCCGTGGGTCAGGCACTGCCGGTACGGGGCGGCGTGGTCCAGCGCCACGCCGGTCAGCAGCGAGGACTGGAACCAGCCGCGGTGCTGGTCGGAGCCCTCCAGGTACAGGTCGGCCGGCTTGGGCAGGCCGCGCTCGGTCAGCACCGCCTCGTGGGTGACGCCGGAATCGAACCAGACGTCGAGGATGTCGGTGATCTTCTCGTAGTCGGCGGCCTCGTCGCCGAGCAGCTCGGCGGCGTCGAGCGCGTACCACACATCCACCCCGCCCTCCTCGACCCGGTCGGCGACCTGGCGCATCAGCTCGGTGCTGCGCGGATGCGGCTCGCCGGTCTCGCGGTGCACGAACAGCGCGATCGGCACGCCCCAGGTGCGCTGGCGCGAGATCGTCCAGTCCGGGCGCCCGGCGACCATGCCGGCGATACGCGCCTGGCCCCAGGTCGGGTACCAGTGCACGCCCTCGATCGCCTTGAGCGCGTCGGCGCGCAGGTTGGCCTGCTCCATCGAGATGAACCACTGCGGCGTGGCGCGGAACGCGATCGGGGTCTTGTGCCGCCAGCAATGCGGATAACTGTGGACCATGCTGGCGCGCGCCAGCAGCAGCCCGCGCGCGGCCAGCAGGTCGGCGATGACGTCGCTGGCCTTCCAGATGTGCAGCCCGGCCAGTTCCGTGCCATCGGCCGCGGGGGTCGAGGGCAGGTACACGCCGCGCGCGTCCACCGGGTTGATCTGCGCGGCGCTGTAGCGCTCCAGCAGCCCGTACGGCTTGACCGCCGCGTAGTCCTCCTGGCCGTGGCCGGGTGCGGTGTGCACCGCGCCGGTACCGTCGGTGTCGGACACGTGGGTGCCGAGGATCACCGGCACGTCGCGTTCGTCGTAGAACGGATGCGCCAGCACCTGGTGTTCCAGTGCCGCGCCGGCGACGCGGCCGTGCACCACCACCTCATCGACGCCGTAGCGCTGCAGTGCGCGCTCGGCCAGCGCATCGGCCAGCACCAGCCAGCGGCGGCGGCCGTCGCGGGCCGGGCCTTCGACCAGCGCGTAGACCAGCTCCGGCCCCAGCGACACCGCCAGCGAGGCCGGCAGCGTCCACGGCGTGGTGGTCCAGATCGGCACCGCCACTTCGGCACCGTCCGGCAGGGTCGCGCCGAACGCGGCGGCCAGCGCCGCGCCGTCGCGGGCCGTGTAGGCCACGTCCACCGTCGGCGACTGCTTGTCGGCGTACTCGATCTCGGCCTCGGCCAACGCCGAGCCGCAATCGAAGCACCAGTGCACCGGCTTCACGCCGCGGGTCAGGTGGCCGTTCTCGACGATCCGGGCCAGCGCGCGGATCTCGTTGGCCTCGAAATGGAAGTCCAGCGTGCGGTAGGGATTGTCCCAGTCGCCGATCACGCCCAGGCGCTTGAAGTCGCGGCGCTGCAGGTCGATCTGCTCGTTGGCGTACTCGCGGCACTTCTGCCGGAACTCCACCGCATCCAGCTTGACCCCGACCTTGCCGAACTTCTTCTCGATCGCGATCTCGATCGGCAGGCCGTGGCAGTCCCAGCCCGGGATGTACGGCGCGTCATAGCCGGACAGGTACTTGGACTTGACGATGATGTCCTTGAGGATCTTGTTGACCGCATGCCCGAGGTGGATCGCGCCGTTGGCGTAGGGCGGGCCGTCGTGCAGCACGAACAGCGGCCGGCCCTGGGCGTTGTCGCGCAGCCGCGTATACAGGCCCTCGCTCTCCCAGCGCGCCAGGATGTCCGGCTCGCGCTTGGGCAGGTCGCCGCGCATCGGGAACTCGGTCGCCGGCAGATGGAGGGTGGCTTTGTAGTCCTGGGTCACGGGCAGTTACCGGTCGGTGGTCTTCAGGGGGAGGTCCGCGCGCGGGGCGGCGGACACGGGCGGCAGGCCCGTGGCGGCCGGCGCGGCGAGCAGTTGCCGCGCCAGCGCGGCGTCGCGGTGCATCTGCGCGGTCAGCGCCGGCAGATCGGCGAAGGTTTCCTCGTCGCGCAGCTTGGCGACGAACTCCACCTCGATGTGGCGACCGTACAGGTCGCCCTGGAAATCGAACAGGTGCGCTTCCAGCAGCGGCTCCACGCCCTGCACGGTCGGGCGGGTGCCGAAACTGGACACCGACGGCCACGGCTGCGCCGCCACCCCGTGCACCCAGGTGGCGTAGATGCCGGACAGCGCCGGGGTGCGGGCGAACCGGAGGTTGGCGGTGGGATAGCCGAGCGTGCGCCCGAGCTGCTTGCCGCGTACCACGCGGCCGCCGATCGCGTACGGGCGGCCGAGCAGTTCGGCGGCATGGGCGAACGCGCCGGCCACCAGCAGCTCGCGGATGCGGGTGCTGGAAATGCGCTCCTCGCGCAGGTGCACCGGCGCGATCTCGTCGGCGGCGAAGCCGTGCCGCGCGCCCAGCGCGCGCAGCAGCGCGATGTCGCCGCCACGCTTGTGGCCGAAGCGGAACGCCGGGCCGATCCAGACCTCGCGCGCGCGCAGGCGCTCGACCAGCACGCGCTGCACGAAGTCTTCCGCGCTCATCGACGCCATGCGTCGGTCGAAGCGCAGCAGGCCGACGCTGTCGATGCCGAGTTGGAGCAGGCCCTGCACCTTGGCCCGGGCCAGGGTCAGCCGCGGCGGCGGCGCGGCCGGGGCGAAGAACTCCCGCGGCAGCGGCTCGAAGCTCAGCGCCACCGCCGGCACGTCCGCCGCGCGCGCGCGCGCGATCGCCTGCCGCACCAGCGCGCGGTGGCCCAGGTGCAGGCCATCGAAGGCGCCGATGCAGACCACGCTTCCCTGCGGGAACAGGGTCCCGCCCTCGACGTCTCTAAACAGCCTGCTCATTCCTCGGTCCGAAGCGCCGGCGCAGGAGGCGCCGGTCGATGATGCGTAACCGTCGAGTATAGCGGTTGGGGGCTGGGCTCGGGGCTCGGGGCTCGGGGCTCGGGGCTCGGGGCTCGGGGCTCGGGGCTCGGGACCCGGGACCCGGGACCCGGGACCCGGGACGGCAGCATCGCGCCCAAGACCAAACTACTGCGAAGCGATCCCGCAAAAACAGAGTGACCGCTTTATGTGGGAGGGGCTTCAGCCCCGACGGGCTCTACCGGTAGAGCCCGTCGGGGCTGAAGCCCCTCCCACAGTGCAATCGCAACCGCCCCGCACTCGCGGGAATGCCGGGTCCCGGGTCCCGGGTCCCGACCTCAATGCTCCCGCAGATCCCGCGGCCGGAACCCCAGCGCCAGCAACGCCAGCAGATACACCGCGCCGCCACCGCCGACCAGCAGCAGCAGGCTGCCGATGCGGTGCCACTTGTCCATGGTGGTGAACGCCGGCAGCCAGTGCAGGCCCAGCGCCAGCACCGCGGCCATCGCCGCGCAGGCCACGCCCAGGCGCAGCAGGTAGCCGCTCCAGCCCGGCTTGGGCTGGTAGACCTGGTCGCGGCGCAGCCAGCGCCACAGCAGCGACAGGTTGAGATAGCTGGCCACCGCGCTGGCCAGGCCCAGCGCCAGGTGCAGGCCCGGCACCGCGGCCAGCGCCGCGCGCACGCCCTGCGCGCGCAGCTCCGCCGGCACCCACAGCTGGTACAGGATCGCCAGGAACAGCAGGTTCAGCACCATGTTGGCGACCAGCGCGGCGACGCCGGCGCGCACCGGCGTGCGCGTGTCCTGGCGCGAATAGAACGCCGGCAGCAGCACCTTGAGCAGGGCGAACGCCGGCAGGCCGAAGCTCAGCCCGAACACCGACATCGCCGCCATGCGCGTGTCGAAGGCGGTGAACTTGCCGTACTGGAACAGGGTCGCCACCAGCGGCTGGCTCAGCAGCATCAGCCCCAGCATCGCCGGCACCGCGATCAGCAAGGTGGTGCGCAGCCCCCAGTCCAGCGCGCTGGAGAAGCCGGCGCGGTCGGTCTTGACGTGGTGCCGCGACAGCGCCGGCAGGATCACCGTGCCCAGGGCCACGCCGAACACGCCCAGCGGCAGCTCCAGGAAGCGGTCGGCCTGCGACAGCCAGCTCTGCGAGCCGGCATACAGGAACGAGGCGATCACCGTGTCCAGCAGCAGGTTGATCTGCGCGATCGAGGAGCCGAACAGGGTCGGCACCATCAGGGTCAGCACCCGGCGCACGTCCGGATGCCGCCAGCCCCAGCGCGGCAGGGTCAGCAGGTCGATGCCGCGCAAGGCCGGCAACTGGAACAGCAACTGCAGCACGCCGGCCACCAGCACCGCCCAGCCCATCGCCAGGATCGGCACCTGCAGCCGCGGCGCCAGCCACAGCGCACCGGCGATCATGCACAGGTTGAGGATCACCGGGGTCAGCGCCGGCAGGCCGAAGCGGTGGAAGCTGTTGAGCGCGCCGCCGGCCAACGCGGTCAGCGACACAAACAGCAGGAACGGAAAGGTCAGCCGCAACAGGTCGACGATCAGCCCGAACTTGGCCGGATCGTCCGTGGCGCCCGGGTTGAACAGCATCGCCACCTGCGGGGTGAAGATCAGGCCCAGCGCGGTGACCAGCAGCAGCACCCCGCCCAGGGTGCCGGACACCCGCGACATCAGCGCGCGCAGGTCGGCATGCGGGCGGGTCTCCTTCACTTCGGTGAACACCGGCACGAAGGCGGTGGCGAACGAGCCTTCAGCGAACAGCCGGCGCAGGAAGTTGGGAATGCGGAACGCCACCCAGAACGCATCGGTGGTCGCGTTGGCGCCGAAGGAAATGGTGATGGCCTGGTCGCGCACCAGCCCCAGCACGCGCGAGACCATGGTCATGCTGCTGAACGAGAGCAGCCCGCGGAGCATGCGCGGCGTGCTCATGCGACGGCCCTCTTGACAATTGGCTTGACGCGAATGTTTGGACGCTTCATACTCTCCCGCTTGTTTTTATCCACCACACAGCTTTCCAGGAAACCACCACCGTGGCCAATATCAAGTCCGCCAAGAAGCGCGCCAAGCAGACCGTCGTGCGCAACGCGCGCAACACGGCTCAGCGTTCGATGCTGCGCACCGCCGTCAAGAAGGTCATCAAGGCCCTGGACGCCAACGACGCAGCCGGCGCCGAAGCCGCTTTCGCCATCGCCCAGCCGATCCTCGACCGTTTCAGCTCGCGCGGCCTGATCCACAAGAACAAGGCGGCCCGTCACAAGAGCCGCCTGAGCGCCCGCATCAAGGCGATCAAGACCGCCGCCTGATCGGCTGCCGTCGACGCCGGAAGCACCCACGCTTCCGGCAGCACCACGAAAAAGCCCGGCCTCGGCCGGGTTTTTCGTGTGCGTACCACCCCACTCTGCACGCCGTCGCACGGCGCGGGACTCAGGAAGCATCGGCAGCCGCATCCAGCGCGTCCTCGCGCTGGCGGTCGAAGAACGCCATCACGTCCTTCATGATCGGCCAGGTGCCTTCGCGGCCCAGGGCCGACACCAGATACCAGGGCTGGGTCCAGCCCAGCTCGGCGACGACCTGCTCGGCCAGCGCACGCGCCTCGTCCTCGAACATCAGGTCGGCCTTGTTCAGCACCAGCCAGCGCGGCTTGGCCAGCAGCTCCGGGTCGTGCTTCTGCAGTTCGCGCTCGATCGCCCGTACCTGCTCGGTCGGCGACACGCCGTCCACACCGCCCTCCATCGGCGCCAGATCCACCAGGTGCAGCAGCAGGCGGGTGCGCTGCAGGTGGCGCAGGAACTGCGCACCGAGGCCGGCGCCGTCGGCGGCGCCCTCGATCAGCCCGGGAATGTCGGCGATCACGAAACTGCGGTAGGCCTCGACGCTGACCACGCCCAGGTTCGGGTACAGCGTGGTGAACGGGTAGTCGGCGACCTTCGGCGTGGCCGCGGAGACCGCGCGGATGAAGGTGCTCTTGCCGGCATTGGGGAAGCCGAGCAGGCCGACGTCGGCCAGCAGCTTCAGCTCCAGCTTGAGCGTTCGCTCCTCGCCCTCCTCGCCCGGCGTCGCCTTGCGCGGCGCGCGCGTCACCGAACTTTTGAAGTGCATGTTGCCCAGGCCGCCCTTGCCGCCCTGCGCGACCAGCAGGCGGTCGCCGTGCGCGACCAGGTCGCCGATGACCTCGTCGGTCTCGACGTTGACCACCACGGTACCGACCGGCACGGTGATGGTCAGGTCCTCGCCGGCCTTGCCGTACATCTGCCGGCCCATGCCGTTCTCGCCGCGCTGCGCGCGGAACGCGCGCTGGTGACGGAAGTCGACCAGGGTGTTGAGATTTTCGTCGGCGACCAGCCACACGCTGCCGCCGTTGCCGCCATCGCCGCCATCGGGCCCGCCCAGCGGGATGAACTTCTCGCGGCGAAAGCCGACGCAGCCATTGCCGCCATTACCGGCAGTGACCTGGATTTCCGCTTCGTCTACGAGTTTCATGGATAACAACCGGGAATGGGGAATGGTGAATCGGGAATGGAAAAAGCGAGCCGTCGCCGCGACGTCGATTCTAAGTCGCAGCCACAGATCGGCAAAATCCATCACTGCATTGCCTAGCGCAGCCAGGACAGGGCGAGTTCACGGGAGGCGCCTTTGCCACTCCCGATTCCCTACTCCCCATTCCCAGCCGCAAAACAAAAACCCCGCCGAAGCGGGGCTTTCGTCAGCAAGCCCGCGCCATGGCGCAGGCCCTGGACACCGGCGACTTACGCCTCGGTGACCACGCTCACGGTGCGGCGCTTCTTGGCGCCCTTCACCGAGAACTCGACCTTGCCGTCGACCAGCGCGAACAGGGTGTGGTCGCGACCCAGGCCGACGCCGGCGCCCGGGTGGAACTGGGTGCCGCGCTGACGCACGATGATGTTGCCGGCTTCGATGGCCTGGCCGCCGAACATCTTCACGCCCAGGTACTTCGGGTTGGAGTCGCGGCCGTTGCGCGAGGAACCTACGCCTTTTTTGTGTGCCATGACTGCTGCTCCTTACTTCTTGTCGCCACCGGCAATGCCGGTGATCTCGATTTCGGTGTAGTGCTGCCGATGACCCTGACGCTTCATGTGGTGCTTGCGGCGGCGGAACTTGATGATGCGCACCTTGTCGGCGCGGCCGTGGGCCACGACCTTGGCGGTGACGGCGGCGCCCTTCAGCGCGTCGCCGATCTTGATGCCGTCGCTGTCGCCCAGCATCAGGATGTTGTCGAACGTGATCTCGTTGCCGGCTTCGACTTCGAGCTTTTCCACGCGGAGCGTTTCGCCCTGCGCGACGCGGTATTGCTTACCGCCGGTGACCAGTACTGCGTACATGACCAGACTTCCTCTGTAGTTATTGTGGTCGTTCCCGTCGTGCCGTTTCGGGCAGACAGGAGCGGGATTGTAAGCCGCCGCGCGCGGCAGGGTCAAGCCCACCCAGGCCCGGACTGTCAAGCCCCGCGGGCCGGCACGGCTGCCTGAACCAGCCAGCCGCCGGCGCCCGGCGGCGCTGGGATCTGCGGCAATTGCCCCCACCTGACAAGCTGGGTACGCTGATCGATTGCCGTCCCCTTTCCGCCCCCACACTGGCCAGCAGCACCGCCGCGGCCGGCACACTCCGGAATCTCTTCATGGCGATGGATTACATCCGCATCCGCGGCGCGCGGACGCATAACCTCAAGAACCTCGACCTCGACCTGCCGCGCGACAAGCTGATCGTGATCACCGGCCTGTCCGGGTCCGGCAAGTCCTCGCTGGCGTTCGACACCATCTACGCCGAAGGCCAGCGCCGCTACGTGGAATCGCTGTCGGCGTACGCGCGGCAGTTCCTCAGCGTGATGGAAAAGCCCGACATCGATCACATCGAAGGCCTGTCGCCGGCGATCGCGATCGAGCAGAAGTCGACCTCGCACAACCCGCGCTCCACCGTGGGCACCATCACCGAAATCTACGACTACCTGCGCCTGCTGTACGCGCGGGTGGGCCAGCCGCGCTGCCCCGACCACGGCTACCCGCTGGAGGCGCAGACGGTCAGCCAGATGGTCGACCAGGTGCTGACCCTGGACCCGGAACAGCGCTACATGCTGCTGGCACCGGTGATCCGCGAGCGCAAGGGCGAGCATGCGCAGGTGTTCGAGCAACTGCGCGCGCAGGGCTTCGTGCGCGTGCGCGTGGACGGCGAGCTGTACGAGATCGACGCGGTGCCGGCGCTGGCGCTGCGCCAGAAGCACACCATCGAGGCGGTGATCGACCGCTTCCGCCCGCGCGAGGACATCAAGCAGCGCCTGGCCGAGAGCTTCGAGACCGCGCTGAAGCTGGCCGACGGCATGGTGTCGGTGCAGTCGCTGGACGACGCCGCGGCCGCGCCGCACCTGTTCTCCTCCAAGTACAGCTGCCCGGTCTGCGACTACTCGCTGCCGGAGCTGGAGCCGCGCCTGTTCTCGTTCAACGCGCCGATGGGCGCCTGCCCGAGCTGCGACGGCCTGGGCGTGGCCGAGTTCTTCGATCCGGAGCGGGTGGTGGTGCATCCGGAGCTGTCGCTGTCGGCCGGCGCGGTGCGCGGCTGGGACCGGCGCAACGCGTACTACTTCCAGCTGATCGCCTCGCTGGCCAAGCACTACAAGTTCGACGTCGACGCGCCCTGGCAGTCGCTGCCGGCGAGCGTGCGCCAGGCGGTGCTGTACGGCAGCGGCGACGAGACCATCACCTTCACCTACTTCACCGACGCCGGCGGCCGCACCCAGCGCAAGCATCGCTTCGAAGGCATCATCCCCAACCTGGAACGCCGCTACCGCGAGACCGAATCGCCGGCGGTGCGCGAGGAACTGGCCAAGTACATCAGCGAACGGCCGTGCCCGGACTGCAAGGGCGCGCGTCTGAACAAGGCTGCGCGCAACGTGTTCGTCGCCGACCGTCCGCTGCCGGACCTGGTGGTGCTGCCGATCGACGACGCGCTGAGCTTCTTCCGCCAGCTCGACCTGCCCGGCTGGCGCGGCGAGATCGCCAGCAAGATCGTCAAGGAGATCGCCGAGCGGCTGGGCTTCCTGGTCGACGTCGGCCTGGATTACCTGACCCTCGAGCGCAAGGCCGACACCCTGTCCGGCGGCGAGGCGCAGCGCATCCGCCTGGCCAGCCAGATCGGCGCCGGCCTGGTCGGGGTGATGTACGTGCTCGACGAGCCGTCGATCGGCCTGCACCAGCGCGACAACGAGCGCCTGCTCGGCACCCTCACCCGCCTGCGCGACCTCGGCAACACGGTGATCGTGGTCGAGCACGACGAGGACGCGATCCGCCTGGCCGACTACGTGCTGGACATCGGCCCCGGCGCCGGCGTCCACGGCGGCGAGGTGGTCGGCCAGGGCAGCGTGCAGGACCTGCTGAAGGCGCCGCGCTCGCTGACCGGCCAGTACCTGTCGGGCAAGCGCCGCATCGAGATCCCGGCCAAGCGCCACAAGGCCAATCCGAAGATGACCCTGCACCTGCGCGGGGCCACCGGCAACAACCTCAAGAACGTCGACCTGGACATCCCGGCCGGGCTGCTGACCTGCATCACCGGCGTGTCCGGCTCGGGCAAGTCGACGCTGATCAACGACACCCTGTTCACCCTGGCGGCCAACGAGATCAACGGCGCCTCGCACAGCGTGGCACCGTACCGCGAGATCGAGCACCTGGACCTGTTCGACAAGGTCGTGGACATCGACCAGTCGCCGATCGGACGCACCCCGCGCTCCAATCCGGCCACCTACACCGGGCTGTTCACGCCGCTGCGCGAACTGTTCGCGCAGGTGCCGGAAGCGCGCTCGCGCGGCTACTCGCCGGGTCGCTTCAGCTTCAACGTGCGCGGCGGCCGCTGCGAGGCCTGCCAGGGCGATGGCCTGATCAAGGTGGAGATGCACTTCCTGCCGGACGTGTACGTGCCCTGCGACGTCTGCCACGGCAAGCGCTACAACCGCGAGACGCTGGAGATCCTGTACAAGGGCTTCAACATCAACGACGTGCTGGAAATGACCGTCGAGGATGCGCTGAAGCTGTTCGAGCCGGTGCCGTCGATCGCGCGCAAGCTGGAGACCCTGGTCGACGTGGGCCTGAGCTACATCAAGCTCGGGCAGAGCGCGACCACCCTGTCCGGCGGCGAGGCGCAGCGCGTGAAGCTGTCCAAGGAACTGTCGCGGCGCGATACCGGCCGCACCCTGTACATCCTCGACGAGCCGACCACCGGCCTGCACTTCCACGACATCGAGGCGCTGCTGGGGGTGCTGCACAAGCTGCGCGACGAGGGCAACACCGTGGTGGTGATCGAACACAACCTGGACGTGATCAAGACCGCGGACTGGATCGTCGACCTGGGCCCGGAAGGCGGCCATCGCGGCGGCACCATCCTGGTCACCGGCACGCCGGAAGACGTGGCCGCCTGCCCGCAGTCGTACACCGGCCAGTTCCTGGCGCGGATGCTGCCTTCCACCAGCGCGCGCCCGGAGCAGCCGGCGGCGATGGCCAACAAGCCCGATGCGCGCCCGCCGCGCAAGGTCAAGCCGGAAAAGCCGGCGAAGAAGCAGGCGGTGGCGGCAAAGAGCGACAAGGCCAGCAAGAGCACCACCAGTACCGGCACCAAGAAGAAGAAGGACGCCTGATGAGCAGCGAACACAAGACCCTGGCGCGCATCCCGATCAGCGTGCGCTGGCGCGACATGGACAGCATGGGCCACGTCAACAACGCCAAGTACATCTCCTACCTGGAAGAGGCGCGGGTGCGCTGGATGCTCGGCGTGGACGGCGTGTCCATGCGCGACCGCATCGCGCCGGTGGTGGCGGCGACCAACGTCAACTACCGCGCACCGATCGTGTGGCCCAACGACATCCTGGTCGAACTGTTCGTCGAGCGCCTGGGCACCAGCAGTATCACCATCGGCCACCGCATCGTCGACCAGCAGGACGAGGGCAAGCTGTACTCCGACGGCAACGTGGTGGTGGTGTGGATGGACACCCAGACCGGCAAGAGCGCGCCGCTGCCGGACGCCGTGCGCAAAGCGTCGAGCTGACGCCTGCGGGCAAGGGCCAGGGGCGAGGGCACCCGCCGCGCCGGCGTACCCGCCACTGGCCGGCACCCACGCCAACGGACGCCGGCCACGGCCGGCACCCTGCCAAGGACCGCCATGCTCCATCGCACCGAACTGCGCGACCTGCTACCCGGTATGGTCGCGTTTCCCCGCGACGTCTTCCCCGTCGACCAGGACTGGCTCGGCCAGCACCTGCTGCCGCTGCTGCAGATCGACCTGGGCGTGCTGCGGCCGGAACTGGCCGGCTGCGCGCCGACCCTGCTGTGCCCGATCGAACCCTACGAGGGCTGCATCGGCGACGAGACCGGCGCGCACCACAACGCGTTCACCGGCAGCAACTGGATCGCCTTCGAACTGAGCGCCGACAACCGCATGCGTTTTCTCGGCAATCCCGGCTACTTCCTCGGCGACCAGACCGAGGACGCCGACGCGCGGGAGCACATCGCACAGATGCGCGAGCGCTATGCGAAGGCGCGCGACGACCATGCCGCGCATGGCCGGCTGGCCAGCGGCTCGGCCTACGCCCCGGACACCGTCATCGAACACGCCTACCTGGATACGCTGGGCGGCCAGATCGGGTACGGCAACTGGGTGGTGACGGCACCGATCCCGTCGGCCTTCGCGCTGACGTTCACCGATGCGGCGCAGGATCCGCACGCAGCGGACGATGCGGAGCGAGTGGTCATCACGCGCGACGGCAACCCGTTCCTCGCCGTGGCCGAGGTCGCCGGCTACAACTGGTGCGCCGCTGGCGCCGACGCGATCGTGATGCTGTACGAGCCGCACAGCCGCACCGTGCTGTTCTCATACGACTGGACCTAAGCGCGCGGCGCCACCGCAGAGCACGCTGCGGCGGAGACACCCGATTTCGCCGTGGCGCCTGACCGCCCCATCGCTGGCGTTTGCCGCGGCCCGGCGCGACAGGTCGTGCGCCGCTCCTGCGGCAGGCTCGCCTCGTGACGCGAGGCTGCCTTACATCGCCTGCTTGCGCACGGTCAGCGTCGCATCGACCTTGCCGCCACCGTCCAGCTGCAGTTGCAGCGGCACGGCCTGGCCTTCGGTCAGCGCGCCCTTGCCCTGCATCAGCATCAGGTGCATGCCGCCGGGCTTGAGTTCGACGCGCGCGCCGGGAGCCAGCGGCACACGCTCGACCGCGCGCATCCGGCTGACGCCGGCCACCAGCGTGGTCTCGTGCAGCGACACATCGCCGAAGCGGGGGCTGCTGGCACCGATGACCGCCACCGCCTTGCCGCACCCGTTATGGAGCGTGCCGTAGCCGGCGGTCATCGGCATCGCCGGATTCGGCGGCAGCCGCGCCCAGCCCTGCTCCAGGGTCACGCAGGCCGGTTCGGCGGCCGACGCCGAGGCGGCGGCCGCGCACAGCACGCACAGTACGCCAGCGAATGGTTTGGTTATCATCGCCGAGATTCCTTCTTCCAGAGCAGACCGCAGCATGACGACGCTCATCGACGTGATCAACCACGGCCCCATCCGCGAACTGCGCCTGGCGCGCCCGCCGGTCAACGCGCTGGACACCGCCCTGTGCGGACAGCTGATCCAGGCCGTCGAACAGGCCAGCGCCGAGGGCGCGCACGGCATCGTGCTGTCGGGCAATGAACGCCTCTTCTCCGCCGGCATGGACGTGCCGCACCTGCTCGGCCACGGCGACGACCGCGCCAAGCTGCTCGGCAGCTGGCAGCAGTTCTTCGGCGCGGCGCGCGCGCTGGCCGCCAGCCCGATCCCGGTGGTGGCGGCGCTGACCGGCCACGCCCCGGCCGGCGGCTGCGTGCTGGCGCTGTGCTGCGACTACCGGGTGATGGCGCGCAGCCCCGAGCCGGCGCGTCCGGTCACCATCGGACTCAACGAGACCCAGGTCGGCCTGGTCGCCCCGGAGGGCATCCAGCGCCTGCTGCGGCGGGTGGTCGGTGCGCACCGCGCCGAGCGCCTGCTGATCGGCGGCGACCTGGTCAGTGCCGAGCGCGCGCTGGAGATCGGCCTGGTCGACGAACTGGTCGACGCCGACCTGGTGGTGGCGCGCGCGCTGGCCTGGCTGCTGGACCTGCTGAAGCGGCCACGGCAGCCGATGCTGCAGACCCGCGCCATCGCCCGCGCCGACCTGCGCGCGGCGCTGGCCGACGAGCACATCGGGCTGGAGCGGCTGATCGACGACTGGCAGGCGCCGGACACCCAGGCCGCGCTGCGCGCGCTGGCGGCGCGGCTGGGCAAGGGCTGAGCGGCGCGGACGGCCCGGTATACTGGGCACACGTCCGTCGCCAGGCCTCGCCTCTTGTCCGCCAAGCCCGCCCCCGTCGTGTCCGAACTGATCGAACTGCTGTCGCTGGAGCGGCTGGAGGACAACCTGTTTCGCGGCCAGAGCCGCGATATCGGCACCAAGTACGTGTTCGGCGGCCAGGTGCTGGGCCAGGCGCTGTCGGCGGCGCAGGCCACGGTGGAGAACGCGCGCCGCGTGCACTCGCTGCACGCCTACTTCCTGCGCGCCGGCAACATCGACCACCCCATCGTCTACGACGTGGACCGCACCCGCGACGGCGGCAGCTTCTCGGTGCGGCGGGTCACCGCGATCCAGCACGGCAAGGTGATCTTCTTCTGCGCGGCCTCGTTCCAGGAACAGGAAGACGGCGCCACCCACCAGCTGAAGATGCCGGAAGTGCCGCAGCCGGAAGACATCGAGCCGACCCCGGCGGCACGCCCGGAAGTGCTGGCGACGCTGCCGACCAAGGTGCAGCGCTGGCTCTCGCGCGGCGGCCCGTTCGAGTTCCGCCACGTGTATCCGCGCGACGAGCTGAACCCGCCCAAGCGCCCGCCGTTCCAGCAGATGTGGCTGCGCCTGAGCGAGCCGGTCGGCGATGCGCCGGAACTGCACCAGGCACTGCTCGCCTACGCCTCGGACTTCCACCTGCTCGGCACCGCCACCTTCCCGCACGGCATCAGCTACTACACGCCGAACGTGCAGATGGCCTCGCTCGACCATGCGCTGTGGTTCCACCGCCCGTTTCGCGCCGACGACTGGCTGCTGTATTCGCTGGACAGCCCCAGCGCGCAGGGTGCGCGCGGCCTGGCGCGCGGGCAGTTCTTCACCCGCGACGGCACCCTGGTCGCCAGTACCGCGCAGGAAGGCCTGATCCGCGTGGTCCCCGACGCCGGCGCCGCGGCGCAGGTTCCGGCGAAAAGCTGAGGGCACCCCGCATGCGTCAGATCTTCAGCAGCCAGCGCGTGGAAACCGCCGAAGGCGTGGCCGCACTGCTGCGCGCAGCCGGCATCGCGGTGCGGCTGAGCAACGGCCGCTCCTACCGCAGCCGCCGCAGCGGCCAGTTCAGCTATCTCGATCCGGTGGCGGCGCAGGCGCAGCCCACGGTGTGGGTGGTGCACGCCAACGACCAGCCACGCGCGCGCGAACTGCTGCGCGAAGCCGGACTGCTCGACAGTACCCGGCGCGATCCGGAACAGGGCCGCGCGCCGTACTTGAACGAGTTCCGCTCGCAGGTGGAAGCGGACAGCGGCAAGCGCTGGGCCTGGCGCATCCGCATCGCCCTGCTGCTGGCGATCGCTGCGGTGGCGCTGGTCACGGTGCTGCGCCACCGCGACAACCGCGGACCGAACCCTGCCCCCGCCGCGGCGCCCGCGACGCAGCCGGCCAGGCCTCCGGCGCAAGACACCGGCAGCGACGAAGTGCGCGTGCGCGTGCAACCGGCGCCGCGCGGCAACTGAGGACATTGCGCGCGGCGCCCTGTCGCGTGCATCGGCTGTGGCATTGCGCTTGCTGCTGCAGGTTTCTACATGCCTGCGCCGCACAGCGCGTGACACCTCACTGCTGTGCTGTCGCGACGCCACGTCGCGACAGCGCGTACCTCCCGCGTCTCCCACAGCAAAACGCCCCTGCACCTTGCGGTACAGGGGCGCGGTCGATCGGCGCCTTGATGCAGTGAAGCGGTGCTGCGGCGGCTGACTCAGTTGCTGTCCGGCGCCGGCATCGGCGGCGGCGCGTCGCCGCCGCGCGGACCGCCCGGGCGATGCGCCCAGCGCTTGACCTGCGCCGCATCGAACTCGGCGCGGCTGAGCATGCCGTCCTTGTTGGTATCGGCCGCAGCGAACCAGGCATCGCGATGCTGCTTGGCGCGCAGCTCGAAGTCGGCACGGTCGATGTAGCCGTCCTTGTTCACGTCCATCTTGTCGAAGCGCGCGGCGAGCCTGGGATCGGCCTGCGCTTCGGCGCGGCTGATGCGGCCGTCCTTGTTGGTGTCCAGCTTGGCCATCATCGCGCCGGGCACGCCGTGTTCGCCCGGGCCGCCGTGGCGGCCGTGCCGCGGCCACTCGTCGCGGCTGAGCTTGCCGTCGTGGTTCTTGTCCAGCGCATCGAAATGCGCGGCCAGGCGCGGATCGGCGGCGGCTTCGCTGCGGTCGATGACGCCATCGCCGTTCTTGTCGAGCGCGGCGATGCCGCCGGCAGCGGCTGGCGCGGCGGGATCGGCCGGCGGCGGCGGAACGGCGTAGGCGGCACCGGACAGCACGGCCAGCACGGCCAGGGCGAGCAGCGGGTTGCGATACTTCATGGGTCACTCCCTGAGGATGATGAGGAACCTGCCGCAACGGCAGGCGTCGGCGCGATGGGCGGCCCGAACAGCGGACCGGCGCAGCGCGCCTTCCCTGCAGACAACGCCTCGTCGCCGCCACGGTTGACCCGCGACCTGACCTGTTCATGGAGGGGACAGTCGCGGCCCCTGCGATGGCGAAGCGCTATGCTCGGCGCATGGCCATCCATTCCGACGCCAGCGACGACCTGCGGCTGTTCCAGACCGGCCAGCACGCGTGCGGCTATTGGCCGGAGCGTCAGGCCCGCGACCTGGTGCTGGACCCGCACGATCCGCGCCTGGGCGCGCTGTATCCGCTGGCGTTGAGCTGGGGCTTCCGCCGTTCCGGCGACCTGGTCTATCGCCCGCACTGCGACCACTGCCGCGCCTGCGTGGCGGTGCGCATTCCGGTCGAGGACTTCGTGCCCGATCGCAGCCAGCGCCGCTGCCTGGCGCGCAATGCCGACATCGAGGTGCGCATCGTCGCCGCCGAGCGCAACGAGGAACAGTTGGCGCTGTACCAGCGCTACCTGCGCCATCGCCATCCCGGCGGCGGCATGGACGATCACGGCGCGCACGAGTTCGACCAGTTCCTGATCGGCCGCTGGTCGCATGGGCGTTTCCTGGAACTGCGCCAGCGCATGCCGGACGGACGCCGCGGGCCGCTGCTGGCGGTGGCGGTCACCGACATCACCGCGCAGGCGCTGTCGGCGGTCTATACCTTCTACGATCCGGAGGCCAGCGCGCGCGGCCTGGGCACGCTGGCGATCCTGCAGCAGCTCGCCTGGGCCCGGCGCGAGGGTCTGCGCCACCTGTACCTGGGCTACTGGATCCGCGGCCACCAGAAGATGGACTACAAGCGCCGCTTCCGGCCGCTGCAGGCCTACGACGGCCGCCACTGGCGCGACTTCGACGCCCATCCCGAACACGGCGATCGCGATTGACCCAGTAGCGTGCACGACCTTCGCAAAGCGCGAGGCGTCCACAAAACCCGGCCACAGGGCGGCGAGATTCGCGACCGCCGGAAGACCGCAATACAGATGCGGCGGCATTGCCCTGCAAGGCGATGGAGTGCCACGGCCGCGCCTTCAGTACGCCACCGGACCGCGACGTCGCGATTGTTCGATCGGCACGCGCTACGTCGCAGCGAGCTCGACGTCTACGCAATGCGGTCGCCGCCCACATTCGCGACCGCCTGAAGATCGAGCGCAGGCGGCGTCTCTGGCGAATCAAGGCGAATTGCCACCGCGGTTTCGGCATACGGCCCAAGCACTGCGACCGCGATTAACCCACTAATGTGCAGCATGTCCGGAATCTCCCGGACGTCTACAAAATACGCTAACCCCACGATTTACCCGGTGATATAAAGTGCGCAACACGCGGAATCATTATGTCTATCTCCCGCCAATCGCCCTCATTCACCACGCCGCTTTCGCCGCCAATCATGATCGGAGGCGAAAATCGCTCAGGAACGACGCTACTCAGCATCCTGCTCGACTCGCACCCCGACCTGGTGGTCGGACCGGAGATCGACTTCATCGAACCCGAAAACCTCGGCCCCCATATTCTCGCAGTGTGCGAATTAATGGATTGCGGCGACCGGCGAGTGGCCGGCAACAGCAAGGACACCATCGATCCGGAATGGTACGACGGCATGCACTTCGTCATACAGTGCGAGCGTTTCGGCCTGCGCCGCGAAGATGTACGCGCGTTGATCGGCGGACTGATGGCTGAACATGACAGCACGCTTTCCACGCTGGAAGAACGCTGCCTGGTCATTGAATCCATTGGCGAATTTCGCCGCAAGAACACCCAAAAGAAGCGCTGGGGATTAAAACTGCAACGCAAGATAAAGGACATCGAAACGTATTCAAGAATCTGGCCGAACGCGCACTTCATCCAGATTATCCGCGACGGTCGCGACCTGGCAGCCTCGCATCTCGGAACGGTCCCGGACTGGGGTTACCGAACGATTGCCGACGCGGCCCACGGTTGGCTCGAAGTCGTCACCGGGCCGCGCCATGGCGCGCCGCCAGGACGCTATCTGGAAATTCGCTACGAAGATCTCGTCACCCAGCCACGCGCGACCCTGGAACGGGTACTGCACTACCTTGGCGTCGCCTGGGACGAGGCGATGCTTCACCACAGCGAGCAGGCGCATTCGCTGTTCGAGACGCCCTGGGGTCACCCCGCGGCAGCCGCGACGCGCAAACCCTTGTCCGCCTCGCGTCGCGGGCGCTATCTGCAGGATCTGACGCCTGACCAGATCGCAGCATTCGAACGTATCGCCGGGAAGGAACTGCTGAATCTCGGTTACGGCTTGAGCGCGCCGGAACCCGGCCGTACGCCATGACGCGGCCGCTGCCGCCATGTCGCGCATCCCGGCAGCGGCTGCCGCGCAGTTTCCGCCTCCTCGTCGCCGGCCAAGCGCTGTCCCTGATCGGGTCGCAGGTGACCCTCCTGGCCTTGCCGTTGATCGCAATCCAATTGAACAACGCGCAGTCATTCGAAACCGGCGTTCTGCTTGCCTGCGGACGTGCGCCCTATCTGCTGCTGGGCCTGCTTGCCGGTGTAGCGGCAGATCGGGTCGCGCACTGGATGCTGCTGGTCGTCGCCAACGCGGCCATGGCGCTCACGCTTGCCACGCTGCCGCTGACCGCATTGCTCGATGGGCATATCGGCATGGCGCATCTTTACCTCGTCGCGACCCTGGTGGGAGCGGCCGCGGTCGTCGCCGATATCGCCTTCCTGGCTTGCGTGCCGACGGTCGTCGGTCCGCAGCAACTGGTGCAGGCGCAAAGCAGGATGGAACTGGCGCAGTCGGCAGCCTTGGTGGTTGGGCTGCCACTGGCAGGCTGGCTGGTCGCCACGTTCTCCGCGCCCGTCGCGATCCTGGCCGACTCGGCGTCCTTCCTGTTGGCGGTTGCCCTGCTCCCACATGCGGCGCTGCGTTCGGCGCGCAACGCGCCGGCGTTGGCCGATCGCCACGCGCGCCAGGCAGGCGGCGCAATCTGGCGCCTGCTGGGAGAGGCCGCCGACGGCGTCCTGTTCACGCTGCGCAGCCCCTCGTTACGCGCCGTGACGCTTGCCACGGGTACGTTCGTTTTCTGCTACAGCGCCTATTCCGCGGTGTTCCTGCTGTACCTGTCCCGGGATCTGGGATTGAGCGCCGGCATGATCGGCACCGTCACCGGCATCGCCGCGACAGGCAGCGTGCTTGGTGCCCTGATCGCCCGCCGAGTGGCGCAGGCGCTGGGGCTGGGCCGCACGCTGACCGCGGCATTGCTGACCAGCGCGATCGGCGCGGTACTGGGCCCAAGCCTGCATGGGGCGGGCTGGCTCGCGTTGGGATTGTCGCAGGTGCTGATCTGGGCAGGACAGCAGGTCTACAACGTCCACCAGGTACCGATCCGCTACGCCCTGGCGCCCGTGCACCTGCATGGACGGGTGAACGCGAGCATCCGCACCGTGGTCTGGAGCCTGGCGCCGCTCGGCGCCCTGCTCGGTGGTGCATGCGGCATGTGGTCGACGCCGAGAACCACCTTGCTTCTCAGCGGCGCGCTGATGGCGGCGGCGGCCGGCTGGATCGTCGCCTCCCCCCTCTGGGCGGTGCGCGTTCCCCAACTCGGGCAGGGGCATGCCGCCGTCCCGTCCACCGCCGCTTCCCGCAGATAGACAACCGTCCGATCGCCATGCGGATCATCGACCTGCCCTCCATGCGACTCCCTGCGGGCCACCTCACCGTCTGGCGGGTGTGCGACGGCACGGCGCCTCGAAACGCATGGACGCACGACCCGCGCCGCGCTTCGCACGCGCAGGAAGCGGCCATCAGGTACATGCGCGAGGAAGCCAGCCAGGGCAGGCGACCGCCGTCATGGCTGGGCTGCCTCTTCGATCTTCCCGCCGCACTCGATCTGCGCGCCTTCGCGGCGGCGCTGCGCGCATGGATCGACCGCCACGAAGTCCTCCGCAGCCAGCTCGGCCCGCGTTCCCGCACTGCCGCGGGCTGCGACCTGCAACGCACCACGCTGCCGGTCGGGAACGCCCGCGTGCACGCCAGCGAGGCCGGCATGTTCGCGGACGCCGCGGCACTGGGGCAGTACCTGGAGCAGTTGTTCGACAGCGAGGTCGGTCCGCTCGCGTGGCCCGGCTACCTCGCCACCAGCATCGCGCACGCGGCGTCCACCACCGTCTGCATCGCCCTGGACCACACCCTGGTGGATGGCTACTCACTTTTGCAGATTCCCCAGGAAATCCACACGCTTTATGCCGCAGCCTGCGCTACCCGCGAAGCCTCCACCGTCGCTGCAGGCGCCCCCTTGCCGAGCTACCTGGATTTCGCCGAGGCCGAACGGGCGGCGGCCGACGCCTTGACCGTTGACCATCCCCACATCCTGCGCTGGCGGCGGTTCGTGACCGACGGCAAAGGGGCGCTACCCGCGTTCCCGCTGCCCGTGCGCAATCCGGACGGCTGCGCCGCCGCACAGCCCAGCGGATACGCCGACCTGCTGGACGCCGCATCCACGCGCGCATTCGAATGCGCTTGCCGAACAGCAGGAGGCGATTCCTTCTCCGGCGTGCTCGCCTGTCTGGCGCTAGCCAACCTGGAAATCGCCGGCTCGCCCGAATTCAGCACCATGCTGCCCTTCAACACGCAGCCGCCGCCGCGGCGTCCGTCCCTGGGCTGGTATGTGGGCATGGGCCCGGTGACGTTCGCCCTGGAGCCGGCCGGCGGCTTCGAGCAGGCCGTGCGCTGCGCGGCGGCGGCCCTCGACGGCATCAAGGCGCTGGCGCAGATTCCGATCCCGCGCGTGATGGAACTGCTGGGCCAGCCGTTGCGCGATCCCTTCATGGTGTCCTACATGGATCTGCGCCTGATCGGCGGCGCCCGTCACTGGAACGCGTGGAACGCCGTCGCGCTGCGCAGCCGCATCACGGACCCCGAGGAGGTCTGCCTGTGGATCATGCGCACCCACGACGGCCTCAACATCAGCTACCGCCATCCAGCCAACGCAGCGGCGGACGCCATCGTCGCCGACTACGTAGCCCGCAGCAAACGCATTCTCGCCTGCGTGGCCGATACCACGCACTAACCCAGCATCACCATCCCGGCAGGAGAGCTTGCCCGTGGTCGACATCAGACACATCGCTGCAGCGCGCACCCAGTACTCGAGTTTCGACGCGGTGATCGTCGGTTCGGGCCCGTCCGGCTCGATCGTGGCCAGAACGCTGGCGGAACGAGGCTGGCGGGTGGCGATCCTGGAATATGGCGGCCTGGTGTCCCCGGGCACCATGCTCAGGCCGTATCAGGCCGCCTACAGCAAGGCGTTGACCTCAGACGACTGCGCCGACGGCAATCCCTGGACCGCCTGCTGCGTCGGCGGCGGGATGCAGTTCTATGACGCGATCATGCTCCGCTACCGACCGTCGGACCTGGCCGCCTCGCAGTATCTGACGACGGACATGCAGGTCGATTGGCCCATCACGATCCAGGATCTGGAGCCCCACTATCGCGAGATCGAGAGGCTGCTGGGCATCTGCGGCACCGACGGGTTCTCGCCCTACCCCGCCAGCCCGCGCGGGCTGATGCTGAGCCAGGCGATGCAGGATCTCGGCATCCGCTCGAAGAGCGTACCGCTGGCGATCCGCCCACCGGGGACCAGCAGAGGATGCGTCGAATGCTCGGCATGCGACGAGTTGACCTGCCCGACGGATGCCAGGGCATCCGTGCTGGCGCGAGACATCCTCGACGACACCGGGCTGCCGGGAAGCATCTCGGTCCTGTACGGATGTTTCGCCAACCGGATCGAGGTTCTCGGCGATGGCCGCGCCAACGCCATCGAATGCTATGTTCCGCTGTCGTCCGAGCTGATCCGCATCCCCGTCGCCCGGGTCATCGTCTGCGCCAACGCGATCCAGACCACGGCGCTGCTGCTGCGCTCGAGGAGCCGGCACTCGCCGGAGGGAATCGGCAACGACGCAGGACTCGCCGGCCGCGGACTCTCGTTCAAGGTCAGCGGCTATTCCGTGGGATTCATGCGCGAGAGCACGGCGCCCTGCGCGTTCGCGCCCCACCGCGGGCCGCATGCGACCGTCTATACCGATGCGTTCTACGAGCACGACGCCGCGCCCTGCGGATTCGGCGGCATCATTTACGAATCGAACTATTCGCCCCCGAACAAGAACGTCGGCCTCATCCGCCTGCACTACATCGCCGGAGACGAGCCGTGGTCGTACAACCGGGTCTTGCTCGACGACACCGTCGACGCCGACGGCATCCCGTACATCCGTTTCAGCTACGAGAATTCCGAGAACGACTGCGCACGCATCAAGTTCCTGGCTGAACGCGCGGAAGACATCCTGCGGCGCAGCGGCGCCGCCCGTATCGAGCGCGAGCTGTTTCTCAACAGGAAAGGGCGCGCACATTTGCACGGCACCCTGCGCGCTGGTCACGACGCGCGGACTTCCGTCGTGGACAGCAACGGCAAGGTCCATGGATTCACCAATATCCACGTGATGGACGGTTCGGTCATGAACTTCCCCGGCAACAGCAACCCGACCCACACCATCATGGCCAACGCCAGGCGCATGGCGCAGTCGCTCTGCTAAGGAGAAACATCGCATGTCCACTCGCAGCACTGCCGCGCATCTTGCCGAATGGGAGCGCGAAACCCGATCGTCCATCGTGTTCCGCTCCGCGACCGGGGCGATGGCGGAGGACATCAACGGCAAGATCTACCTGGACATGACCTCCTGCAGCGGCGCATCGCCGTTGGGGAGTAACCATGCAACGTTCAGGACCAGGTTCGCCCGCGCGATGGAGCGGCACACCGACATCCTGCCGTCGCCGGTGAGCGAGCAAAGGCAGCTGCTCGCCCGCAGGATCTCCGCCATGTTTCCCGACACGCCCAGGGCGTTCTTCCTCAGAACCGGGTCCTGCGCGACCGAGGCCGCGATCCGGATCGCCCGGCATCGCACCGGCAAGCCGCTGATCCTCAGCGCCGGTTTCCACGGCTGGCACGACAGCTTCCAGCAA
This sequence comes from Xanthomonas sp. NCPPB 901, assembly GCF_056725085.1. NCBI lineage: Bacteria > Pseudomonadati > Pseudomonadota > Gammaproteobacteria > Lysobacterales > Lysobacteraceae > Xanthomonas > Xanthomonas sp. NCPPB 901. The sequence goes on from NZ_CM161511.1 coordinate 3,642,057, forward strand.
CGCCCGTGGGCAGACGAAACGCCGGTCGTCGATCCGCACATCCACGACTTCCAGTACGACCTCGACCTGCTGGCGCGGCAGCTTGCCGACAACGCGGGCACTGTCGCGGGCGTTTTCTTCACCCCCGAACCGTCGGCGTTCCCTCCGCAACTGCTCCAGGACGTCGCCGCGATGGCGCGGTCGCACGGGGCATTGCTGATGGTCGACGAAGTGCTGTGCGGACTGCGCTACGCCGATGGCGGGTATTGTCGCCGGCATGCGGTGAACGCCGATCTCATCACCATCGCCAAGGGACTCGCGCAAGGCATGGGTCTTTCCGCCGTGGTCGGCACCGAGGATGCGATGCGGGGCGCGGACCGGGCCTATCTCGGCAACACGTTCCTGCGCGAGAACCGGGCCTTCGTGGCGGGCAACCTGACCCAGGACATCTTCGAGGAGGCGGACGTCATCGCCCGCATCGCCGACAATGGCGCAACCCTCAAGAGACACGTGCAGGCTGGCTTCGACAGTTGCGGCGTGGCCGCTCGGGTGCTGGGCAACGAAGCCATGTTCGATGTCGTGCTGCCGTCGCGCGCGCACGGCAGGCTGTTCGCCCACGCGTGTCTGAAGCACGGCATCTATGCCGGCTACCCGGGAAAGTACATGAGCAATGCGGCCATGGACGATGCGTTCTTCGCCGCATTGCGGCCGGCGCTGCAGCGGACGCTGGAGGACTATCGCCAGCACGCGGACCTGGACGCGCAGGTCACCGATGCCGCCATCGTCGATTACTGCGCGCAGGCATTCCGCGCCACCGCCGACGCCTGCCTCTGCCACCGGCGTCACTGGGCATGACGCGGGAAGTGCGGCCCGCGCGGCGGCGCCCCCCCCGGGGCGCCGATCCGGCCCGGGCCGCCATCGTGCGGACATGCCGCACGTGCGAAACTGGGCGGATGAAACCCCACCTGCTCCTGCTCGCCCTGACCCTGCTGTGCGGCGCCTGCGCGCACACTGCTCCTACCGCTCACCCGATGACCGACGCCGCCGCGCCAGCCGCCACGACGCTGCGGCTGGCCACCTACAACACCTCGCTCAATTCCGACGAACCCGGCGGGCTGATCGCCGCGCTGCAGGGCGACAGCGCACAGGCGCGCAAGATCGCCGCGGTGCTGCAACAGGTGCGCCCGGACCTGGTGCTGCTCAACGAGTTCGACTACGACGAGGCGCACCGCGCCGCCGACCTGTTCGAGCAGCGCTACCTCGCGGTGCCGCAACCGCACGGCGGCGCGGCGCTGCGCTACCCCTACCGCTACCTGGCGCCGGTCAACACCGGCGTGCCCAGCGGCCTGGACCTGGACAACGACGGCCACGTCGGCGGCGAAGGCCGCGCGCGCGGCAACGACGCCTGGGGCTACGGCCTGCATCCCGGCCAGTACGGCATGCTGCTGCTGTCCAGGTATCCGATCGACACCGCGGCGGTGCGCAGCTTCCGCCTGCTGAAGTGGAGCGCGATGCCCGACGCGCTGCGCCCGGTCGATCCGGCCACCGGCCGCTTCTTCCACAGCGACGCGGTGTGGGCGCAGTTGCGGTTGTCGTCGAAGTCGCACTGGGACGTGCCGGTGCGCACCCCGCTGGGCGTGCTGCATGCGCTGGTGGCGCACCCGACCCCGCCGGTGTTCGACGGCGCGGAGAAGCGCAATGCGGCGCGCAACCACGACGAACTGCGCGTGTGGCGCGAGTATCTGGACGACGCCGGCAGCGGCACGGCGCGCTGGCTGTGCGACGACGCCGGCCGCTGCGGCGGGCTGGCCGCCGATGCGCAGTTCGTGATCCTCGGCGACCTCAACAACGACGTCATCGACGGCGACGGCCGCCACGATGCGATCCGCGCCCTGGTGACGCACCCGCGCGTGCTGCAGTCCCCCGCCCCGCGCAGTACCGGCGGCGAGGAGACCACGCGCGCCTATGCGGCCAACGGCATCGCCCACCGCGGCCCGCCGCAGCAGGTCACCGGCGATTTCGGTCCCAAGTCCGGCACCATGCGCCTGGATTACGTGTTGCCGTCGCGCAACTTCCGCTACCTGGACAGCGGCGTGTTCTGGCCGGCGTCCAGCGATCCCGCCGCGGCCATTGCCGACGGCAGCGACCATCACCTGGTCTGGGTCGACGTCGCCGCAGGGCCGTAAGCGCAGGCAAAAAATCGCCGCGCGCATCGCGCCGCGGCCAGTGCAGCACACCAGCGGCGGCCCATCGACCGCCGCGTTTTTTTCGACCGGCCGGTACGCACCGCACCCGTCGCCCGCTACCGCGCACGGCGCGACAGCACGCGCAGGGGCTTGCTCCCATCACGGCAGGGGCTTCACCCCGGCACGCAGTGCCTCGGCCATCCTCGGAACCGAAGCGCCTGCCCACCGCTGACCTCCGCCGAACGCCCGCAGCCGGGCCAGCGCCGGCCACGGCCTTGATCCAGATCAAGGGCAAGCCCGCGCCGACGCGGTCCAATGCCTCCCGCACCCACTGGGGATGCGCAAGCGGAAGGCGAGCATGCGAACGCAACAGTTGCAACAGGCACTGGAGGGACTCAACGGCGCCACGGCCGATATCGAGGCCTCGGCGCTGATCTCCCTGGACGGGCTGATGATCGCCTCGGCGATGCCGCAGGGCATGGACGAGGACCGGGTCGGCGCGATGTCCGCGGCGCTGCTCGCGCTGGGCGAGCGCAGCGCGCGCGAACTGGCGCGCGGCGCGCTGGAACGGGTGCTGGTGCAGGGCGAACTCGGCTACGTGATCATGAGCGCGGCCGGCCGCGAGGCGGTGCTCACCGTACTCGCCAAGCCCAGCGCCAAGCTCGGCCTGGTGTTCCTGGACATCAAGCGCGCCGCGCAGGCGCTGCAGCAGATCCTGTAGGGGGCCGCCATGCCGCTGCCGCCGATGGATCCACCGCACGAGCCGCACCGCAGCACCGAGCTGCGCTACCACGACGGCAGCCGCCGCATGGTGTACTGGAGCGAGCGCGAGGTGGCCTATCCGGACGGGCGCCTGATCGTCTCGCGTACCGACCTGGACGGCGTCATCACCCACGCCAACGACGCCTTCGTCGAACTCAGCGGCTGGCCGCGGGAGGTGCTGATCGGCGCGCCGCACTGCATCCTGCGCCACCCGGACATGCCGCGGCGCGCGTTCCGCACGCTGTGGGACACCGTGCTGGCCGGCGAGAAGTGGCACGGCTACGTCAAGAACCTGCGCCGCGACGGCGCCTGCTACTGGGTCTACGCCACCGCCTTGCCGAACGTGCGCGGCGGCCGCGTGGTCGGCTTCACCTCGGTGCGGCGCAAGCCCTCGCTGCGGCGCATCGAGGCATTGCAGCCGCTGTACGCGCAATGGCTGCAGGACGAACGCGCGGAGCCGCCGGCATGAGCTGCACGTTCCTGATCGCGCCGGACTTCGCGCCCGAATGCTTCGGCGGCTGGTACCTGCTCAGCACGGTGCTGCAACGACGGGCCGGCATCGGCCTGCGCCTGCTGATGCCGGCCGATGCCGCCGAACAGCGGCAGTGGCTGGACGGCGGCGGCGTCGACCTGGTGTACGCCAGTCCCTTCGACGCCAGCGCCTTGATCCGCGAACGCGGCTACCTGCCGTTGGTGCGGCCGCGCGGACGCGCCGACGAGGTGGTGATCGCGACCGCGGCCGAGGCGCCGGCGCGCTGCGTGGAAGACCTGCCCTACGGCTGCCGCATCGCCTTGACCGGCAACCACGACGTGCGCCTGATCGGCCTGCGCCTGCTGGAACCGGCCGACCTGGAGCCGGAACGCATCGCCTGGCGCCCGGCCAGCAGCTACGCGGCGGTGGCGCGGCGACTGCTGGAGGGCGAGGCCGACGCCGGCCTGTTCCTGGCCGCCGCCTACCACGGCCTGTCGCGGCTGACCCGCGAACGCTTGCGCCCGCTGGTGGAAAGCGCGCTGTGCGACATCGGCCACGTGCTGCTGGCGCATCCGCGCCTGGGCCCGCAACTGCCGGCGTTGCGCGATGCCCTGCTGACGCTGGGCGATGCCGCGCACCGCGACGACCAGGCGGTGCTGGACGCGCTGGGCCTGGAACACGGCTTCGAGGCGATGGCCACCGAGGACGCCGAATTCATGATCGACCTGATCGACACCTTGCTGGACTGAGGCGCCCATGCCCACGCCTGCCGCCTGCGATCCCGCCCGCCTGGTGATGCGCACCCATGCCCGCGCCCTGCTGCGCGACCCGCGCGACGCCGCCGCGCACCTGGCGCGGCTGCACGCGGCACTGCAGCTGCACGACAACGAGCCGACCCAGGGCGTGCTCGCCGACCTGTTCGTGGCCCTGCCGCGGCACGACACCGCCCTGCGCCAGTTGGCGTTGCAGATGGCCGCAGCGCACCTGGCGCCGCACGTGGCCGAAGCCTTCCAGCGCCACAGCCAGGGCCACGCGCTGCTGCCGATCAACGCCCTGGCCACGCGCTGGAGCGTGCTGGCGCGGCCGTCCGCCGACGTGCCGGCGCGGGTGCGCCGGGCCAGCCCGGACCATTCGCGGCGGATGGTGCGCGAGGTGGTGGACGCGCTGTGCGACGGCACGCCGCTCGCCGCGGCACGCTGCGAACGCGAATTCCTCGACTACTGCATCAGTTGCCAGGACAAACTCGCCTTCATGCTCGCCACCCGCGAACTGCGCCGCCATGCGCTGGCCCTGGGCGACTGCTGGGACCGCACCGCGCGCTGGCTGCAGCAGCGCGAGCCGCTGGGCGGCCGCAGCGTCGACGCCCTGTCCTTTTCCAGCGCGAGCGCACCGCGATGACCGCCCCCGACCCGACCGCCGAACCGACCTGGCTGATGCCGACCCCGCACGGCGTGCTGCATGGCTTCGCCAGCGCCACCCCCGACCGCATGCAGCGCGCGCTGCAACTGCTGCTCGGCGCGCACGGCGCGCTGTCGCTGCAGGAATGGCGCCAGCGCGTGGGCGGCGACGCGCCGCGACTGCTGCAGGAAGCGCGCGAACAGCAGTGGGTGCAACTGCTGCGGCGCGCCGTCCCCGGCCCGGAGATCCGCCTGGACGATTTCGCCCAGCACGTGATCGCCCCGCTCTCGGCCGAACGCCGCGCGGTACTGGCCTCCGACAGCGGCTTCTGCCTGGGCCATGCCGGCCTGGACCAGGAACAGGCCGAGACGCTGAGCGTGGCCGCCGCCGACTTTTCCGGTTTCGCCCAGCGCCAGGCCGCGCGCGGCTGGCACGGCGCGCAGCGCTACGTGGCGTTCTACAGCGAGCCGCAGCTGCTGCTGCCGGACTGGTCGTTCGTGCCGTTCTGGGTCGACGGCGCCGGCTACTGGCTGGTGCTGGGCGGCGAGGCCCTGCTCAACAACCTGGCGATGGTGGAACTGGTGTGGAGCATCCGCCTGGCGGCGGCACGGTTTGCGCCGCCGGCCTAAAAGCTGGGAATGGGGAAACGGGAATGGGGAATGGGAAGCGGGTCCGCGCTTGGACCCGCGTTCCCGATGCCCGACCTTCTAGGCGTCCAGGTCGATGATGAGCGCCGCGGCGGCGTCGCGGGCGGTCTGGCGTGCCTGTTCGATGTCGGCGCCGCGGGCCAGGGTCACGCCGACGCGAAGGCTGGGAGTGGGGAAACGGGAATGGGGAATGGGGAAGCGGGTCCGCGCTTGGACCCGCGTTCCCGATGCCCGACCTTCTAGGCGTCCAGGTCGATGGTGAGCGCCGCGGCGGCGTCGCGGGCGGTCTGGCGTGCCTGTTCGATGTCGGCACCGCGGGCCAGGGTCACGCCGACGCGAAGGCTGGGAGTGGGGAAACGGGAATGGGGAATGGGGAAGCGGGTCCGCGCTTGGACCCGCGTTCCCGATGCCCGACCTTCTAGGCGTCCAGGTCGATGGTGAGCGCCGCGGCGGCGTCGCGGGCGGTCTGGCGTGCCTGTTCGATGTCGGCGCCGCGGGCCAGGGTCACGCCGACGCGGCGGTGGCCGTGCACGCTGGGCTTGCCGAACAGGCGCAAGGCGGTGTCCGGGGCCTGCAGCGCGGCGTCGACGTTGCCGAAGCGCGGCACGCCCTCGCCGTGCGCCAGCAGCGCGCACGAGGCCGACGGGCCGTTCTGGCGGATCGCCGGAACCGGCAAACCGAGGATCGCGCGCGCATGCAGGGCGAACTCGCTCAGTTCCTGCGACACCAGGGTGACCAGGCCGGTGTCATGCGGCCGCGGCGACACTTCGCTGAACCAGACCTCGTCGCCCTTGACGAACAGTTCCACGCCGAACAGGCCCCAGCCGCCGAGGTCGTCGGTGACCGCGCGGGCGATGTCCTGCGCGCGCTGCAGGGCCAGCGCCGACATCGGCTGCGGCTGCCAGCTCTCGCGGTAGTCGCCGTCCTTCTGCCAATGCCCGATCGGATCGCAGAACGCGGTGCCGCCGGCATGGCGCACGGTCAGCAGGGTGATTTCGTAGTCGAAGTCGATGAAACCCTCGACGATGCAGCGGCCGGCGCCGGCGCGGCCACCGGTCTGCGCGTATTCCCAGGCCGCATCGATGTCGGCGGCGCTGCGCAGCGTGCTCTGGCCCTTGCCGGAGGAGGACATCACCGGCTTGACCACGCACGGCAGGCCCACCGCGGCGATCGCCTCGCGGTACTGCTCGGGCGTGTCGACGAAACGGTACGGCGAGGTCGGCAGGCCCAGGGTCTCGGCGGCCAGGCGGCGGATGCCTTCGCGGTCCATGGTCAGCCGCGCCGCGCGCGCGGTCGGGATCACCCGTTGGCCGAGGTCGCGCTCCAGCGCCACCAGCGTCTCGGTGTGGATCGCCTCGATCTCCGGCACGATCAGGTGCGGCTGTTCGCGCGCGATCAGCTCGCGCAGCGCCATCGCGTCGAGCATGTCGACCACGTGACTGCGGTGCGCGACCTGCATCGCCGGCGCGTCGGCATAGCGGTCCACCGCGATCACCTCCACGCCGAAGCGCTGCAGTTCGATCGCCACTTCCTTGCCCAGCTCGCCGGAGCCGAGCAGCAGCACGCGGGTGGCGGAAGCGGACAACGGAGTTCCCAGAGTGACCATGGCGGCGGCGCCTGCGCGAAGAGGGGAGCGTATTCTAGCGGCCGCCGCCCCGCGCCGGCATCGGGGCGGCCGTGCCATCGCCGGCGCGCAGCGAGGTGCTATCTTCTGCGGCGACCCTGGGGATGTCGCCATGCACCGACACACTGCCAAACACCGCCACGGCGCCTGCCGCCGCCAGCCAGAGGCGCCTGCATGCACTCGCTGATGCCGGCCGAGGCTTATATCGACGAAACCTGGTTCGCCCGCGAGCGCGAGCAGTTGCTGCGCCCGCTGTGGCAGTTCGTGGCGCCGCGCATGCTGCTGGACAAGCCCAATGCCTTCGTGCGGCGCTCGGTGTGCGGGGTGGACGTGGTGGTGCAGAACATCGACGGCGAACTGCGCGCCTTCGACAACCTGTGCCTGCACCGGCAGAACCCGCTGCAGCAACAACCGCAGGGCGTGCGCCCGCTGGTCTGCAGCTACCACGGCTGGCGCTACGGCGCCGACGGCGGCGTGGACAACATCCCGTTCCATGACGACGCCTACCGCCTGGCCCCGGAGGCGCGCGCCTGCCTGCGGCTGCGCCGCTTCGCGGTGGCCTGCATCGGCAAGCTGGTGTTCGTGAACCTGTCGGACGCGCCGATGCCGCTGGAGACGCAGTTCTCGCTGGAGGCGCTGGAGATGCTGCGCGCCGCCTCCGAGCAGTTCGACGACGAAGTGCTGGTGGCGACCTTCGAGGCCGACTTCAACTGGAAGCTGGCCTACGAGAACCTGCGCGACGCGCTGCACCCGCGCTTCGTGCACCCGCGCACGCTGGCGCAGCAGGTCAAGTTCCAGGTGCAGATGGACGATGCCGGCATCGCCGAGGCGCGCCGCTACCACGCCGAGGGCAGCGCCTCGCGCGAGGCGCATCTGGCGCGCCTGCGCGATTTCAGCAGCGGCGGCCTCAACGAGCCGCTGCTGGCGATGGCGCACTACCCCTGGCATGCGCACGTGGAGCGTTTCGGCAACGACGACTGGTATCTGAACTGGCTGCTGTACCCGAACCTGCACATCGCCTCGGGCTCGGGCGGCTACTCCTTCATCATCGAGCACCACCAGCCGGTGTCGGCGCAGCGCACCGACCTGCTGGTCTACTACGTCACCGCGCGCAAGAAGCACCGCTACCCCGGCTCCGACGCGGTGTTGCTGGGACACCTCCATGGCGCCGAGAAGGTGCTGCGCGAGGACATCGAGATCATGGAGCAAGTGCAGTCGGGCCTGCGCGCCGGCGCCCCGCGCGCGGTGCTGGGCGACTACGAGCACGCCAACATGCAGATCGAACGCTGGTACATGGACGTCATGGAGGGCCGCCATGTCCTCTGAGAAGTATGTGGTCGGCAGCGGTGCGCTGCTGCGCTGGGCGCTGGCGGCCTGGGCCGAGGCGGCGCCGGAGTGTGTGCTGCATCCGGTGGACGTGGCCCAGGGCAAGGACTACCGCTTCGACCTGGACGCGCTGCACGCGCTGGCCGACAGCGGCGCCACCGCCTTCGTCGCCTGGGGCGCGCAGTTCCTCAACTTCCGCCGCCAGGAACTGATGGGCGAACTCAAGGCGCGCGGCTTCAAGATGCCGCCGCTGATCTGCCGCGGCGCGCAGGTGGCGGCCAGCGCGCGCGTCGGCGAGAACTGCGCGATCGGCGCCGGCGCCCTCGTCGATGCGCACTGCGAGATCGGCTTCAACGCCTGGATCGGCGCGGCGGCGGTGCTGGAATCGGCGGTCAAGGTCGGCGCCTCGGCGTGGATCGAGGCCGGCGTGACGCTCGGCGCGGAGGCGCAGATCGGCGCCCAGGCCACGCTCGGCCGGCAGGTGGACATCGGCCCCGGCGTGCGCATCGGCAAACGCTGCCAGATCGAGATCCCCGGCCGCTACCGCAGCGACATCGCCACCGGCACCCACCATCTCAGCGGCTTCCGCACGCCGGTGCTCATCGTCAACGGCTGAGTGGGCCGCTTGCAGCGGCCGGGATTGGGGAATCGGGATTGGGGAATCGCAAAAGCGCTGGATCGGCGCCGGCGTGACAGCGCGCGGCCGATGCATTCGCACCGGCCGACGCCCGCCAAGCCGACATCCCGGCCGCAGCCGCATGACGTTCCCATCTCTCGCGCCCCCCCCTCCTGCTCCTCGACAGCGGCTGACGCGCGCAGCCACCGGAATGGAAGCACGGATTCACAAAGCTCTCCTTGAAGCAATCCGACCCATGGACCCGCTTCCACGATTTCCCATTCCCGATTCCCCACTCCCCGCCCCTTGCAACCTGATATCAATTTGATATCGTTTAGTCCAACCACCCAAGGACGTCCCGCCATGAAAGAGCAGCCCCGCCCCTCCCTGCCCGGCATTCCGATGATCGTGGGCCTGGTCCTGGTGTTCGTGGCCGGCGCCGGCGCGATCATCGCCACCGGCGCGCTGCAGCCGTCGGCGATGCCGTGGACCCTGCTGGTCGCGATCCCGGTGCTGGCCGTCGCGCTGTTCCTGGTGGTCGGCCTGTACGCGCTGGAACCGAACCAGGCCGCGGTGCTGAGCCTGTTCGGCCGCTACGTCGGCACGGTCAAGGACCCGGGCCTGCGCTGGAACAACCCCTTCTACGCCAAGCGCAAGGTCAGCCAGCGCGTGCGCAACTTCGAGAGTGGCCGGCTCAAGGTCAACGAGCTGGACGGCAGCCCGATCGAGATCGCCGCGGTGATCGTGTGGCAGGTGATGGATGCGTCGGAGGCGGTCTACAACGTCGACGACTACGAGAGCTTCGTGCACATCCAGTCCGAGGCGGCGCTGCGCGCGATGGCCACCAGCTATCCCTACGATCAGCACGAGGACGGGCAGATCTCGCTGCGCAGCCATCCCAACGAGATCAGCGAACAGCTCAAGCGCCACCTCGACGAGCGCCTGACCCAGGCCGGCGTGGACGTCATCGAGGCGCGCATCAGCCACCTCGCCTACGCCCCGGAAATCGCCCAGGCGATGCTGCAGCGGCAGCAGGCCAACGCGGTGATCGCCGCGCGCACCCGCATCGTCGCCGGCGCGGTGGGCATGGTCGAGATGGCCCTGGCCGAACTGCAGAAGAACGGCGTGGTCGCGCTGGACGAGGAGCGCAAGGCGCACATGGTCAGCAACCTGCTGACCGTGCTGTGCTCGGACCGCGGCACCCAGCCGATCGTCAACGCCGGCTCGCTGTACTGAGGTGTCGATGAGCCTGCATGCCGCCATCGCGCCGCTGGCGCTCGCCCTCTCCGGCCTGCCGGCCCTGGTCATCGCCGCCTGGGTCGGCGGCAAGGACGACGCGCGCGCGCGCGGGCTGGGCCTGCGCTGGGCGCTGATCGGCCTGGCGATCCTGCTCGGCGCGGCGGCGCTGTACTGGACCGGCGGCCAGCGCGCCGGCGTCTATGCGGTGGCGATCGCACTGCTGCTGACGGTGAACGCGCTGATCGTGTCGATGCTGCTGCACCTGCGGCGCAGCGACGCCGCGCGGCGGGAGCGGCCATGAGCGAGAAGAAGGCCTATCCGCTGCGGATCAACGCCGACGTACTGGCGGCGGCGCAGCGCTGGGCCGACGACGAGCTGCGCAGCCTCAACGCGCAGATCGAATACGTGCTGCGCGACGCGCTGCGCAAGGCCGGGCGGCTGCCCAAGCCGCGTGACGACAAGGAGCCCGAATCATGAGCAAGCGCTGGGAATACCTCACCCTTGAAGCGAAGACCACGCTGATGCTCGGCCTGAAACTGGACGAGCTGCAGGCCGACTTGAACAAGCACGGGAAGCTCGGCTGGGAACTGGTCAACGTCCTCGCGCTGCCGGGCACCAAGCCGCTGCTGATGTTCAAGCGCGAGCTCTGAGATGCATCCGCATCAGTGCCTCGCAGTTGCACTGGCGGCGCTGGCGGCGGCGCCACAACAGACCGCCAGCGCACTGCTGGATCGCCTGCAGGCCGGCGACCTCGCCGCTGTCGAAGCCGAGTTCACGCCGGCGATGGCCAAGGCGCTGCCGCCCGAAACGCTGGCCGCGGCTTGGCGCACGCTGTCCGCGCAACTGGGCCCGCTGCAGCAGCGCGGCCCGGTCAGCGAACGCCAGCAGCAAGGGCTGCGCGTGATCGAACAGCGCCTGCAGTTCGAGCGCGGCGCGCTGCTGGCGCATGTCTCGATCGATGCGGACGGCAAGATCGCGGGCCTGCTGTTCACCCCCGCGCCACCGCCGGCCGCGCCAGCGCCTCCCGCCGACGCCGGCTTCACCGAACAGGCATTCGCGGTCGGGCCACTGCCGGGCACGCTGGCACGACCGGCGGGCAAGGGCCGGTTCCCGGCCGTGGTGCTGGTGCACGGCTCGGGCCCGCAGGATCGCGACGAGACCATCGGCCCGAACCGGCCGTTCCTGGACATCGCCCGTGGCCTGGCCGCCCAGGGCATCGCGGTGCTGCGTTACGACAAACGCACCTTCGCGCTGCCGCAGAGCGTTGCCGGACGCATGGACGATGGTTTCACCATGGACGACGAGACCACCGACGACGCCGTCGCCGCGGTGGCGGCGCTGGCACGCACGCCCGGCATCGACCCTGCGCGCATCGTGGTGATGGGCCACAGCCAGGGCGGAATGCTCGCGGCCCGCATCGCACGCCGCTCCGGCAAGACCGCCGGCATCGTCCTGTGGGCGGCCCCGGCGCGGCCGCTGCTGGACCTGCTGATCGAGCAGAACCGCTACCTGCTGCGCCAGGAGCATCCGCCGTCGCCGCAGCGGCAGGCCGCGCTGGCCGAGATCGAGCGCCGCGTGGCCAAGGTGCGCGGCGATGGCGAGGTCGCGCGCAGCGATTCGCCGTTGGACGTGCCCGCCGCCTACTGGCGCGCGTTCGACCGGATCGATCCGGTCGCCGACGTCAGCGCGCTCGCGCAGCCGGTGCTGTGGCTGCAGGGCGAGCGCGATTTCCAGGTCACCGCGCCGGACTGGCAGCGGTGGCAACAGGCGTTGGCGCACGATCCGCATGCCACCCTGCACCGCTACCCCGCACTGAACCACCTGGGCATCGCTGGCAGCGGTGCGCCGGGACCGGGCGAGTACGCGACGCCCGGCCACGTCGACCCGGCCTTGATCGCCGATGTCGTCGCCTGGGTCCGCGCCTTGCCCGCCAGCCGGGGCGCCGCGCCATGAGCCGGCGGCGATCCACATCGCCCTGCCCGGCACGACAGTATCCGGTGTCGCCGGCGCATCGGCTGGGCCTGGCGCTATGGCTGTGGCTGCCACTGCTGCTCGTGGCCGTGGTGATCGGCGCCTTCGCACTGCATTCGGCGCGGCCCGGCGCGCGCTGGTGGCATGTCGGGCTGCTGGCATCGATCGGCGTGGCCGGCACCGCCACCTTCGCGCGGCAGCGCGTGCTGCTGCACGACGGCCTGCTGGAGGTGCGCGCCACCTTCCTGACCCGCCGCGTACCGCTGGCCGCACTGCGCCTGGAGGCCGCGCGCGTGCTCGCGCTGTCCGAGCACACCGGCTTCAAGCCGGCGTTGAAGCTGCTCGGCTTCGGCTATCCGGGCTTCCACGCCGGCGACTACCGGACCCGCGACGGGCACAAGGCGTTCTGCCTGATCACCGGCGATCGCGTCCTGGCCGTTCCGCTGGACGACGGCGGCTGGCTGCTGCTCAGCGTCGAACATCCCCGGCAGGTGCTGCAGGAATGGCAAACGCGCGCGCAGGAGCGTGGCGACGCAGACACGCGCAGCGCGGCCCGCCGCAGGGCGTGAGTCCGGCGTGCGCCGCCGCGTCGGTCGCCGTCGCGACCGGCCATCGCACAGGGCACGACACGCTGCGCGCGGTGCGGTACGTTCTGTCGGTCGGCACGAGCCCGTGCCCCGACCGCAAGGCCGCGCGTTCCGGCATGCACAGGCGATGGGCCGAACAGCAGCGCCCCTTGCCGTCGCCGTCAGTGACAGGTACAGCGACGACGAGGGCGGCGACCTCGCCCGCTCCACCATGCGACCTCCAGGAAGATCCGATGGACGACACGACGCCACGCGAGATTCCCACCAGCGCACCGGCGCTGCCGCCGACGCTGGCGGCGCGGCTGCACGGCCTGCACTGGCACCGCAATCTGGTCGGCGAAGCCGGCGCCCAGGTCTACCGGCTCGGCGGCGTCGGCACGCCGGATCTGTATCTCAAGCGCGGCACCGGCGCCGCGCACGACGAGGTGGTCGACGAATTCGCCCGGCTGCACTGGCTACGCGCGACGGGCGACGTGCCGCGCGTGCTGCATTTCGAGGCCGACGCCGCCGGCGCCTGGCTGCTGAGCGAAGCGCTGCCGGGCAAGACCGCCTACCAGTGGTTGCAGGAGGCGCCCGCACAAGCGGAGCGCATCGTGCAGGCGCTGGGCGGTTTCCTGCGCCGCTTCCACGCCACCCCGATCGATACCTGTCCGTTCGACACCCGCCACCCGCTGCGCCTGTCCGCGGCGCATCGCCGGCTGCGGGCGGGCCTGGTCGACACCGAGGACTTCGACGCGGCGCGTGCCGGCTGGTCGGCGGAGGCGGTCTGGCAGGCGATGAACGCGCTGTTGCCGCTGGCCAGCGAACGCGTGCTGTGCCACGGCGACTATTCGCTGGACAACATCCTGCTCGACGCGCCGGACCGCGTCGTCGGGGTGATCGATCTCGGCCGCGCCGGGGTCGCCGATCCGTACCAGGACCTGGCGATCCTGGCCAACTGCCTGGACGAGTTCGGCCCGGAACTCAACGCCCCCTTCTTCGCCGCGTACGGCATCGCCACGCCGGACCCGCAGCGGCTGCAGTTCCACCAGTTGCTCGACGAGTTTTTCTGAATCGCGTCCGCCCCCGGCGCATCGTGTGTGGCACGGCCGACGCCGGCGCCGGCCGGATCGCCCACGCGACTGGCCGCCCGCGCGGCTTGGCTCTACCCTGTGCCGATGCGCACCGTTCCCCGCCTGCTGCTCAACACCGAGACCATCGAACTGCTGCCGGCCGCGCGGCTGCGCGCGCGCAGCAACGCCGACGCGCGCCAGCTCGCGCAGGCCACCTGGCTGCTGCGGCGCAAGCACGACGGGCGCTATCTGGCGACGGCGAATGCGCACGGGATGCAGGCGCTAGTGCCACGGCTGATGCACGAACCCGGCATCGACGCCGCACTGGATCGGCTCGACGCGCTGCCCGCACGCGGCACACCGGACGGCGCCGCGGCCTGGTTGCCGCTGCACGCGCTGCATGAGCGGTTGGCGCTGCTGGGCCTGGCCGCCGACAGCTACGCACAGCGCACCGGGCTGCCGCTGCAGCCGGAACCGGCCACCCTGCACGCGGCCGGCGACGACCGCTACCGGCGCCCGCTGTGGCTGAGCGCCGGCGCCGCACGCGCCTGGCACGCGCTGCGCCATGCCGCCGCGCGCGATGGCGTGGTGCTGGAGGCGATCTCCGGCTATCGCAGCCACGCGTATCAACTGGGCATCTTCGCGCGCAAGTTCGCCCGCGGGCAGACCCTGGAGCAGATCCTTGCGATCAACGCCGCGCCGGGCTTCAGCGAGCACCACAGCGGGCACGCGCTGGACATCGGCACGCCCGGCGAGGCGCCGGCCGAGGAAAGCTTCGAGCGCACGCCCGCCTTCGCCTGGCTGCGCGAGCACGCCGCCGGCTTCGGTTACCGGATGAGCTATCCGCGCGACAACCCGCATGGCATCGTCTACGAACCCTGGCACTGGTGCTGGCAGGAGGCCGCTTGCGCATGATCCGTTCCGACATACCCCGGCCGCGCGCCGGCATCGCCGCCTGGCGGGCACTGGCCGTGCTGGCGCTGGCGCTGCCGGCCTGCGCCGCTGCGCAATGGCACGATCCGCAGGGCCAGGCCTGGCCCGACAGCGCCGAACGCGGGCACGACAAGGCCTTCGCCGCCGCACTGCAGATCGCCGACGATGCCGACTTCGCCGCGTTCGCGCAGGAATGGGGGCAGACCGAACCGGCGCATGCGCCCACCCTGCGCACGATCGCGCGTGCGCGTCGCGGCCAGATGCTGCGGGTGGCACTGCTGTATTCCGGCTGCGCGCCCAGCCCCAACAACGGCGGCGCCTGCGATGCGCAGATGAGCCTGCGCGTGCTGGGCCCCGATGGCGGCACCACCCTGCAGGATCCGATGCGACCGCTGGGCATGGGCGGCCCACCGGCCGCCGCCGGCCTGCTGGAACTGGCGCCGCTGTCGGTGCAGCTGCGCTTCGAGGACAGCGACCCGCTCGGCACCTACACCGTGCAGGTCACGGTCAACGATCCCAGCCAGGACGCCTGGGTGCGCCTGCGGACGCAGGTGGAGCTGGTCGACAGCGACTGAGCCGCCTGCGGATGACCGGGTGGGCGTTGGCCGCGGCCACACCCGGCCGCCCGCGCTGTGCGCCACGACGTTTCGGCAGCACACGCCGTCAGGGATGTTTCACCGACACATGGAGGCTGCAATGTCCGAAAACCCCTATGCCACGCCGCAGGCGCAGAGCGCACAGACCGCACTGCGTCCCGCGCAGGCGCCCTCTCCCATCCTGCGCAAGATCGCCGCCGGCTGGATCGTCGGCGGCCTGATGACCACGTTCAACCTCCTGCTGAGCATCCGCGCCGTTGCTGCCGGCGATTCCGTCAAAGCCCTGATCCACTGCACCAGCATGCTGATGATAGGGGCGCTCGCGTACGGCACCTACCGCAAGAGCCGCATCGCCGCATGCCTGCTGCTCGCCTCCTACGTTCTCGCACGCATCGTCCATCTCGTTGCCGGCAACGCCGATGGCCTGGGCATCGCCGCGCTGGTCGCCTTGGCCTATCTGAGCGCAGCGTGGGGCACCTTCCAGTACCACCGCTGGCTGCAGCAGGAGCGGCGCTTCCCGGCGGCGCACCGCCCCGACTGAGCGACGGCCCGCTGTTCCGCGCGGCCTCAGGGACGTCCGCGCGCCCCGCCCCACCACCGCGGACACGACCGCGCCGGCCCCCGGCGCCACGCGCCAGGGCAGGTGCGCACCGCAGCGCATGGCGACACCGCCGCCTACGCGCGCTCGCCGCTACGCTTCGCCCACTGTTGTGCTGCGCTGACGCGACCGGGACTCAGCGCCGCAGCGCATCCATCGCCCACAGCAGCCAGCCCAGCATCAGCGTGGTGCCGCCGATCGGCGCCAGCCGGGTCGGCCACTGCGCCAGCGCATTGCCGGCCAGGCTGCCGGAGAACAGCAGCGTGCCCAGCAGCAACAGCCACAGCCCGCTGCGCCCCAGCAGGCGCTCGCTGCGGCGGCCCAGCGCCGCCAGCGCCACGCCGTGGCCGAAGGCGTACAGCGCCGCGGTCTGCAGGTGCGATTGCGCCAAGGGCTCGGCCACGCCGTGCGAGGCATAGGCGGACAGGCCGATGGACACGGCCGCGAGCAGTGCGCCGGCGCTGCACAGCCAGAACGGCCCGCGCGTACGGCGATCGAAGGTCAGCATGTGCGTTTCCTCCGGGACGCGGCAAGGTTTGCCGCCCCATAAACAGAACGCGCCGCAAGATGCGGCGCGTTCCGGTTTACACGTCCACCACGGGGCAGGACTTACTTGATCGCCCAGTAGATGTCGTAGGTGCCTTCCGGCGTGAACGCCTTGTCCACCCCGCCCTTCCAGGCTTCGTACGGACGGTCGGTCACGTCGTAGCCGCTGGTGGCGGCCCAGGCACGCAGCGCGTTGCGCGCCGCATCCAGGCCCGCCATGTGGCCGGTGTAGCTGGCGAAGGCGGAGCGGTGCGCCTGGGTGCGCACGTAGGTCACCGGGGCGCCCTGCGGGATGGTCACCTTCAGCGGCTCGCCAGCGGCGGCAACCGGGGTGGCATCGGCCGGCGCGGCGGCCGCGGCGTCGTCCTTCTTCTCATCCTTCTTGGCGTCGTCCTTCGCGCCGCCGGCACGCTTGCGCACCGGCTGGGCGACGTCGAACGCATACTTGTCGGCGCCGAAGTCGGTGGTGACGATGCGCACCGGACCGGCCGCTTCCAGGCCGTTGGCGTCCATCACCCGCTTGATCCACTCCTGGTTGTCCTTGATGGACTTCTTGATGGAGTCGTTGTCGCGGTCGATGTTGCCGGCGTTGACCACCAGCAGGTCCTCGGCCGGGACCTCGACGACCTTCAGGTCCTTCAGCGGGGTATCGTCGGAGCGGTAGTCCACGTTCGGCACGGTGGCCAGCACGTTGGCCAGGCGCGACAGGCCCAGCTTGATGTCGTCGCCGACATGGCGGCTGACGTACAGGCCGGCGTAACGACCCAGCAGGTCCCAACCGTACTTGACGGAGTAGTCCTGGGTGATCTTCACGTTGCGGCCGTTCTTGCCGGTCGGCTCCAGCTTGAAGGTGGTGGTCTTGTCCTTGCCCTTGGTCTCGTCCTCGATGGCGATGACCACGTCCTTGTTCTTCTCGGTCGAGGTGATGGTCCAGCTACCCTTGCCGATGTAGCCCTCCTTGGAGCTGTAGTCCAGGCGCGCGCCGACGCCGGATTCCGGGCCGGAGAGCTTCAGCTCGATGCGCGGGTCGCGCAGCACCAGGGGGTTCCAGTCCTTGAACCGACGCAGGCTGTTGACCGTGTCATAGACGATGGTCATGCGCCGATTGGTCTCGACGCTTTCGGACATGTGACGCTCCGAGGGCAGCACCAGGCCAACAATGACGAACAGGCCAACCACGATCCCCAGGGCGATCAGGAACTCGATAATACGGGTCATTCAGGAGGTCTCCGGGGCCGATCCCACGGCCGGGTTGATGAAGCGAAGCGCCCATCCTAGCAGGCTTCGCCGTCCGTGGTCAGCACATCACGGAATGCCGCATCGCCCCGTGCCGCAACGGCCTGGCGCCATGCCGGCAACGGCGGTGCGCACCGGGCCAAGGGCGACCAGACCATTGTCCTGGCGACGGCACCGGACAGGCGCACGCACCCCGCCCTTCACCGCATCGGAGCCAGTCCCGGCGGCCCCGCGGCGGGCGCAAGCACGACCTGCCGACCCGCGCCCCGGGCCAGACCATTGCATTGCGGTGCGCGGGCTCGGCGCGCTCACGCCGCCCCTCACCCGAGCCGCGCCGTCGTCCAGGACCCGGCCGGGCCGCGCGCGATCGGTCCCGTCAGACCGGTCAACCTGTCCCGTTCAGACCACCCGCGCGCAAACGCCCGGCGCGCTGCGCCGGGCCGGGCCGGGCCGGGCCGGGCATCCTGTCCCGTCAGACCAGTTGCAGTTCGAACGCCTTCAGCACCGCGCGGGTGCGGTCGCGCACGCCGAGCTTGGACAGGATGTTGGAAACGTGGTTCTTGATCGTGCCCTCGGCCACGCCCAGCGAGTTGGCGATCTCCTTGTTGGAGAAGCCGCTGGCCATCAGCCGCAGGATCTCGGTCTCGCGGTCGGTCAGCGGATCGGGCCGGTCCAGGCTGACGAAGTCGTTGCGCATGTGCTCCAACCCGGAGAGCAGGCGCTGGGTCACCGCCGGCTGCACCAGCGAGCCGCCGCCGGCCACGGTGCGGATCGCGCCGACCAGTTGTTCCAGCGACACGTCCTTGAGCAGATAGCCCTTGGCCCCGGCCTTGAGCCCGGCCAGCACCAGCTGGTCGTCGTCGAAGGTGGTCAGGATGATGGTCGGCGGCAGCGCGGCGGCACGCGACAGCACCTGCAGCGCCTCCAGCCCGGACATCGACGGCATGCGCATGTCCATCAGCACCACGTCGGGGACCACCTGCGGGATCAGTTCCACCGCCTGGCGGCCGTCGCTGGCCTCGGCCACCACCTCGATGCCGCCGTCCAGCGCCAACAGCGAGCGGATGCCCTGCCGCACCAGGGTTTGATCGTCGACCAGACACACACGGATCATCACAACACTCCTTGGGAAACGGCGGGCGACAGCAGGGTGGCGGCGCCGGGAACCGCGGCGCGCAGGCGGAAGCCCGCGCCGGGCGCGGCGGCCACGTCCAGGCTGCCGCCGTACTGGCTCAGGCGCTCGCGCATGCCGCGCAGGCCGTTGCCGGGGGCCAGGGTCTCGCAACCGCGGCCATCGTCGCGCGCCTGGATCACCACCTGCGGACCGTCGCGGCGCACCTCGATCCACAGATTGTCGGCCTGGGCGTGGCGTACCGCGTTGGTGATGATTTCCTGGGTGCAGCGCAGCAACACGTGCGCGCGCTCGGGATCCTCGACGGTCAGCGGCTCCTCCACCTGCAGGTGGATCTGCAGCGACGGCACGCGCTCGGCCAGCGGCCGCAGCGCCGCCGCCAGGTCGATCGCGCCGCTGTCGCGCAACTGGCTGACCGCCTCGCGCACGTCGGTCAGCAGCAGCTTGGCCAGGGTATGCGCCTGCTGCACGTGCTCCTGCGCGCGGCCCTCGGTGATGTGGCCGGCCACCTCCAGGTTCAGGCTCAGCGCGGTCAGGTGGTGGCCGAGCAGGTCGTGCAGTTCGCGCGAGATGCGCGTGCGCTCGTTGACCCGGGCGCTCTCGGCCAGCAGCGCGCGGGTGGCGCGCAGCTCGGCGTTGAGCTGGCGCTGTTCCTCGCGGGCCTGGGTCTGCTGCCGCGCGACCAGGCTGGTGACGAAGATGAACATGGAGAAGCCGCCGTACAGCAGCGACTGCATCAGCGCCTCGAACGGCGGGAAGCCGATGGTCAGGTAGACCGGCAGCACCGCCAGCTGGCTCAGCAGCAGCCAGGCCACCCCGGCGCGCACCGGCAGCAGCCAGGGGATCACCCCGGCCGCCACCATCATCAGGATGCTGCCCAGCCCGGAGCGATGCAGGTAGCCGACCGCCAGCGCGCAGATGGTCAGCAGCACCAGCATGCCGCGGTCGTACCAGCGCACGCCGTCGCCGCTGTGCAGGCGCCGGGTCAGCAGGAAATAGACCACGCCGAAGCCCAGGTAGCTGGCCAGCAGCAGCCACACCTCGCCGCTGGGCATCCGTCCCGATTCCTCGACCGGCTCCCAGTACAGGTACAGCAACGGCATGCAGATGACCGCCCAGGTGAACAGGCCGGCATAGCGCAGGACGCGGGTATGGCTGAGATATCCCAACATGCCCGCATCTTAGGATGAACGGCGCGCATTGCACTCCCACGGAAGTCATGCCGGCGCGGCTCGCCGCCCCGGGTCGCGCGTGCGATAATCCGGCCTGGCGGCTCGCACGGGGCCGCGCGCGCATCAGCAATGGAGTCTCAATGTCGATCGTCATCCGCGACGTGCGCGAGCACGAGCTCGATTCGGTCCTGGCCCTGAACAACAACGCCGGACTGGCGATCCTGCCGCTGGATTCGGCCAAGCTGCACCGCTTCTACGAAACCGCAGAGTACTTCCGCGTCGCCGAGCGCGACGGCAACCTGGCCGGCTTCCTGGTCGGCTTCGGCAGCGACAGCGACCACGACAGCAGCAATTTCGCCTGGTTCCGCGAGCGCTATCCGCAGTTTTTCTACATCGACCGCATCGTGGTGGCCAGCCGCCGCCGCGGCGGCGGCGTCGGCCGGGCGTTCTACGCCGACGTGCAGAGCTACGCCGAGTTGCGCTACCCGCAACTGGCGTGCGAGGTTTTTCTGGATCACGGCGCCGATGCGGCGCTGCTGTTCCATGGCAGCTTCGGTTTTCGCGAAGTGGGCCAGAACACGATGAACGAAGTGGAGGTGCGTGCGAGCATGCTGTTGAAGGATCTGTGCAGTTACGCCTGGGTGCGCGAAACCTATGGCGACACCCTGCCCGACCTGCCCTGGGCCGGCCACGCCCATCGCCTGCAGCGGGCGCAGCGCCCGACCGGGACCTGAGCGTGTCGTCGGTGAATCTGGATTTCGAGCAGGCCGGCGAACTGAAGATCGGCCAGGTCGGCATCGCCAACCTGCGCGTGCGCACGCTGGACGTGGCGCGGCTGAGCCAGGAGATGCGCGAGCGCGTGCAGCGCGCGCCCAAGCTGTTCGGCCGTGCCGCGGTGATCATCGATTTCGGCGGCCTGGCGCAGACCCCGGACGTGGCCACCGCGCAGGCGTTGCTGAACGGCCTGCGCGACGCCGGCGTGCTGCCGGTGGCGCTGGCCTACGGCACCCGCGAGATCGAGGAGCTGTCGGTGGCGCTGGGCCTGCCGCTGCTGGCCAAGTTCCGCGCGCAGTACGAGCGTTTCGATGGCGGCGCACCCGCCGCCGCACCGGCGCCGGTCTCGCCGCCCCCGCCTCCGCCGCCTCCCGCGCCGGCGGCGCGGCCGCAACCCGGGCGCATGCAGAAGAACGCGGTGCGTTCCGGGCAGCAGCTGTATGCGGAGAACTGCGACCTGACCGTGATGGCCACCGTCGGCGCCGGCGCCGAGGTGATCTCCGACGGCAGCATCCACATCTACGGCACCCTGCGCGGCCGCGCCCTGGCCGGCGCCCAGGGCAACACCGAGGCGCGGATCTTCTGCCGCGATTTCCACGCCGAACTGGTCGCCATTGCCGGCCACTACAAGGTGCTGGACGATATTCCCAAGGAACTGCGTGGCAAGGCCGTCCAGGTCTGGCTGGAGCAGGACCAGATCAAGATCGCCGCGCAAGACTGACGCGGCCCAACCACGAACGTATCAGGAGATAGTCCTTTGGCTGAAATTATCGTTGTCACCTCCGGCAAGGGCGGCGTCGGCAAGACCACCACCAGCGCGAGCCTGGCCTGCGGGCTGGCGCGACGCGGCAAGAAGGTCGCCGTGATCGACTTCGACGTGGGCCTGCGCAACCTCGACCTGATCATGGGCTGCGAACGCCGCGTGGTGTACGACTTCGTCAACGTGGTGCACAACGAAGCCACGCTGAAGCAGGCGCTGATCAAGGACAAGCGCTTCGACAACCTGTTCGTGCTGGCCGCCTCGCAGACCCGCGACAAGGACGCGCTGACCCAGGAAGGCGTGGAGAAGGTGCTCAAGGACCTGGCCGCCGACGGCTTCGACTACATCGTCTGCGATTCGCCGGCCGGCATCGAGAAGGGCGCGTTCCTGGCGATGTACTTCGCCGACCGCGCGGTGGTGGTGGTCAATCCGGAAGTGTCCTCGGTGCGCGACTCCGACCGCATCCTCGGCCTGCTCGACTCCAAGACCCACAAAGCCGAGAACGGCAAGAGCCTGCCCGCATTCCTGCTGCTGACCCGCTACAGCCCGGCGCGCGTGGAAACCGGCGAGATGCTCAGCATCGCCGATGTGGAGGAAGTGCTCGGCCTGAAGGCGATCGGCGTGATCCCCGGATCCGGCGACGTGCTCAACGCCTCCAACAAGGGCGAACCGGTGATCCTGGATGCCGAATCCCCGGCCGGCCAGGCCTACGAGGACGCCGTGGCGCGCATCCTCGGCGAGGAACGTCCGATGCGCTTCATCTCCGTGGAGAAGAAGGGCTTCTTCACCAAGTTGTTCGGAGGGTGAGCATGGGACTATTCGATTTCCTCAAGACCAAGAAGAACACCGCCGAGACCGCGAAGAACCGCCTGCAGATCATCATCGCGCAGGAACGCAGCCAGCGCGGCGGCCCGGACTACCTGCCGCTGCTGCAGCGCGAGCTGCTGGAAGTGATCAAGAAGTACGTCAACATCGACGCCGACGCGGTCAAGGTGGACCTGGTCAAGGACGGCGAGCACGACGTGCTCGACATCTCCGTGGCCCTGCCGGAAGGGCCGACGCCCTGAGGCCGCGCGTCGGCTGCGGCCGGCGCCGCGGCTGACGCAGCGGTCGCGCCGGCGCGGCGACGGGCCGTGCCTGCCGTTTATCGGGTGCGGCTGCCGCGCCCTCTCCGCCCAAGCGAACTTCACACGATGCCGACCGACGCCGCCCTTCCCGCTGCCGCCGCCCAGGTGCTGACCGTGGGCGCCATCGGCCTGGACGCGCCGCGCGCGCTGCTGGCCGGTTACGGGCTGACCCTGCACCGCGTCGCCGACGGCGCCGCCATTCCCGGCAGCTACTGGGGCGAGCCGGAAGCCGGGGTGATCGCCAGCGACGTCTACGTGCGCGACGACACGCCGGTGCATTCGCTGCTGCACGAGGCCTGCCACCTGATCGTGCTGCCGCCGCAGCGGCGCGCGCAGGTGCATACCGACGCCACCGACTCGGTGGAAGAGGAAGACGCCACCTGCTACCTGCAGATCGTGCTGGCCGACGCCCTGCCGGGCGTGGGCCGCGCGCGGCTGATGGCGGACATGGACGCCTGGGGCTACACCTACCGGCTCGGCTCCACCCGCGCCTGGTTCGAACAGGACGCCGACGACGCACGCGCCTGGCTGGCGCAACGCGGCCTGCTGCCGGCGCAGGCCTAGGGGCGTTCCTACGGCGCTGGCGACGGCGACGACGTCGCAGGGCGCTTCAAGGCGCTGCTCAGGTCCAGGGTCGCGCGGGTGCCCCTGCCGGCCAGCGAATCCAGGTGCAGCGCCCAGCCCAGGTGCTCGCACAGTCGCGCGATCAGGTCCAGGCCGATGCCGCTGCCCTCGCGGCTGCCGCCGCCGCGCGCCATGCGCATGTAGATCGCGCTGATCTCTTCCGGGCTCATGCCGTGGCCGGGATCGTCGATGCAGACCACGCCCGGCGCCGGCATGGTGATCTCGATCCGGCCCTTGTCGCTGCTCTCGATGGCATTGCGCAGCAGGTTGCCGATCGCCACCTGCACGATCGCCAGCGGAGCGAGCACCTCGCACGGCGGCAGCGGCGCCAGCACCAGTTCCAGGCGCTTGTCCGCGCACAGGTGGCGGTGGTCCTCGACGATCTCCGGCAGCAACTGGTCCAGCCGCACCAGGTCGCTGCCGCGCGCCAGCCGCGCCGGGTCCTTGGCCAGCACCAGCAGCAGCGAGACCAACTGGCCGACGCCGCTGGCGGTACGGCGGATGCGCAGCAACTGGTTGCGCACGCTGGGCGGCACGTCGTGCTGCTCCAGCGCCAGTTCGGCGGCGCCGCCGATCACCGCCACCGGCGTGCGCAACTCGTGGCTGGTGCTGTCGATGAAGGCGCGCTCGCGCTCCACGAACAGGTCGTTGCGCGCCAGGTAGTCGTTCAGCGCCTCGGCGATCACCACCTGCTCGGCGCTGGCGCGCGGATGCACCTCGATGCGCTGCCCGGGCCGGTCCGGACGCAGGCTGCCGATGCGCTGGGCCATGTCGATCAGCGGCTGCACCACCCGGCCCATGCCCCAGGCCACCAGGGCGCCGAGCAGCAGCACCGCCACCGCGTTGGACACCAGCATCCACAGCGCCAGGTTGTCCTCGTGGTCGTGCAGTTCGGTGATGTCCAGCGCCAGCGCCAGGCGGCGCCCGCGCACGTCCTGCACCAGCACCACCTTCTCGCTGCCTTCCAGCTGCACCTCGTCGTGCAGCCCGGGGCCCAGTGCCGCCACCGCCGGCGGCAGCGGCGCACCGCCCTCGTCGCCGTACAGGCTCACGGTGCGGGTGTCGATCCAGCGATAGTCCGGGTCGGCGGCGCTGCGCGCCAGGAAGTGGTCCAGTTCGGAGGTCAGCAGCGACCGCCAGGTGAGCTGCTCGGCCTGGTCGTTGACGATGTAGCCGTGCACGAACACCGCCAGCGACAGCAGCGCCGCGTAGCCCACCAGCCACAGGGTCAGCCGCTGCCGCAGCCCGGCCCTAGTCGGCATGCTCGCCCTCGTGGGGGCCGACCACCGCCAGGCGGTAGCCGATGCGCGGCAGGGTGTGGATCAGCTTGGCCGCGAACGGGCCGTCGACGCTGCGGCGCAGGTCGTAGATGTGCGAACGCAGCATGTCCCCGTCCGGCGGCTCGTCGCCCCACAGCGCCTGCTCCAGGCGGTCGCGGGTGACCGCGGCCGGGCTGGCCTGCATCAGCACCTCCAGCAGCTTGCGGCAGGCCGGGTACAGGTGCAGGGTGCGCCCGCCGCGGGTCACTTCCAGCGTGGACAGGTCCAGCTGCAGGTCGCCCACGCGCAGCAGCTTGCTGCGGCCGCGGCCGCTGGCGCGCACCAGCAACGCTTCCAGCCGCACTTCCAGTTCCGGCAGCGCGAACGGCTTGGTCAGATAGTCGTCGGCACCGGCGCGGAAGCCGGCGATCTTGTCCGGCAGCTCGTCGCGCGCGGTCAGCATGATCACCGGCACGTCGGCATGGTGCTCCTCGCGCAACGCGCGCAGCACCTGCTGCCCGTCCAGGCGCGGCAGCATCCAGTCCAGGATCAGCGCGTCGTAGCGCTGGGTGGTGGCCAGGTGCAGCCCGGTGACGCCATCCGGCGCCGCATCCAGGGTGTGGCCGCGCACCTCGAAGTAGTCGAACAGGTTGGCGACCAGGTTCCGGTTGTCTTCTATGACCAGCAGCCGCATGGGGGCGCTCGAATTCGTGGGACGGACCCGCCCATGCTAGCGGAAGCGTGTCGGAACGCCGTCAGAACGGCCGCGCGTCTTGATCGAATCTCGATAAAACCTAGAGACGTTCCCAACACAGTGGCATCAGGCTGCCCGTCCCGCCCGCCGCCGCCCAGTGCTAACCGCCCCTCCCCTCGTACCCCCCTCTCCGCTACGCCGTGGCCCGCCGCTTGCATGCCAGCGGCGGTGCGCAACCTGCGCTGAAGCCTCGGCCCGCTCATCCCGCAGTTCCGACAGCTATCCGACACCCGCAACCCGACCATGCCCCCACTTTCCCGCCGCCCCTGGCCGCCTTCGTCGACCATGCTCAGTACGCCCCTGCGATTGTCCGCTGCGGCGGCGCCCCACCTCGGCGCACGCCGGCACTTCTATCTCTCCCATCTGTGGGTGCCGCTGGCGCTGGTGCTGCTGGCCAGCACCGTGTTGATGGGCCTGGGCGGCGATTTCTGGATCGCCGACCTGCTGTATCGCTGGGAAGGCGGGCAGTGGGCGCTGAAGGATGCGGCGCTGACCCGTAGCCTGATCCACCACGACGGCAAGCTGCTGAGCGCTGCGGCGTGGGCGGTCACCGCCACGCTGACGGTGTGGGTCTGGCGCCGTCCCGACGGCCGCCACTACCGGCAGCCGCTGCTGTACCTGCTGCTGGCGGTGGCGCTGAGCACCGGCGCGGTGTCGTTGCTGAAGTCGGTGACCCATATGGACTGTCCCTGGGACCTGACCCGCTACGGCGGCGAGCGGATCTTCGTGGGCCTGTTCGAAACCCGCCCAGCCGACATGCCGCGCGGGGTATGCTTCCCCGCCGGTCATTCCAGTGCCGGCTACGCCTGGGTGGCGCTGTACTTCGTCGCGTTGGCGCTCAAGCCGGCCTGGCGCTGGCCGGCGCTGGCGATCGGCCTCGGGGGAGGCCTGCTGTTCGGGGTTGGTCAGCAGTTGCGCGGCGCGCATTTCCTGTCGCACGACCTGTGGACGCTGGCCTTGTGCTGGGGCGTGGCACTGGGCCTGTACCGGACGATGTTGTGGCCGCGCGCGATATCGCTGCAGGCCGACCACCACCCGTCCACCTTCAACGATGCCGCCGCATGAGCCGTTCCGACGCCCCGCCCTCGCCGTCCACCGCGTCCCGTGCCCGCTGGTGGGCCTGGCGCCCGCAACTGAGCAACGAGACGCTGGCGCTGGCGGCCAGCGCGTTCTTCGCCCTGGCCTGCAACGGCATGTTCTGGCGCAGCGCGATGAGCGGCCACGCCGGCGACGTGAAGCTGGCGCTGTCGCTGTTCCTGCTGCTGCTGGCGGTGCACGGTCTGCTGCTGGGCCTGCTGCTGTGGCGCGGCATCGCCAAGCCGGTGCTGACCGTGCTGCTGATCACCACCGCGTTCGCCGCGCACTACATGAACAGCTACAGCGTCTACCTGGACGCGGACATGCTGCGCAACGTGCTGGCCACCGACCACAAGGAATCGCGTGAGCTGATGACCTCGGCGCTGATCGCGCCGCTGCTGTTCTACGCGGCGCTGCCGATCCTGGTGCTGTGGCGGGTGCGGCTGATCCGGCGTTCGCCGCTGAAGGCGCTGGCGATCCGCGCCGGCTTCCTGGTCGGCATGCTGGCGCTGGGCGGCATCGGCGCGATGCTGTCGTTCCAGGACCTGTCGGCGATGATGCGCAACCATCGCGAGATCCGCTACCTGGCCACGCCGATCAACTACCTGGTCGCGCTGCGGCAGAACTTCAAGTCCGACAGCCCCACGCGCAAGGCGCCGAAGCTGCCGCTGGAACACGACGCCAAAGCCACCGCGCGCGCGCCGGGCAGCAAGCCGCGGCTGCTGGTGGTGGTGCTGGGCGAGACCGCGCGCGCGCAGAACTGGGGCCTCAACGGCTACGCCCGGCAGACCACGCCGGAACTGGCCAAGCGCGACGTGATCAACTTCCCCGACATGCATTCCTGCGGCACCAGCACCGAGGTCTCGGTGCCGTGCATGTTCTCGCCGTTCGGCCGCCACGACTACAACGAGAGCAACATCCGCAAGCACCAGTCGCTGCTGCACGTGCTCGAACATGCCGGCATCAGCACGCTGTGGCGCGACAACCAGTCCGGCTGCAAGGGCGTGTGCGACGGCCTGCAGATCCAGCACCTGGACGATGCCAAGGACCCGCAGTTGTGCAAGGACGGGCGCTGCATGGACGAGATCCTGCTGCAGGACCTGGCCGCGCAGGTGCGCGCCAAGCCCGGCGACCGCGTGGTGGTGCTGCACCAGCTCGGCAGCCACGGTCCCAGCTATTTCGAGCGCTACCCGGCCGCGTTCCGCCGCTTCACCCCGACCTGCGACACCGCCGACCTGGGCAACTGCAGCCGCGAACTGATCACCAACGCCTACGACAATTCGCTGCTGTACACCGACCACCTGCTGGCGCGCACCATCGACACGCTGCAGGCCATGCCCGACTACGACACGGCGATGATCTACCTCTCCGACCACGGCGAGTCGCTGGGCGAGAAGGGCCTGTACCTGCATGGCGTGCCCTACGCGATCGCGCCGCAGGAGCAGACCCACGTGCCGATGGTGATGTGGTTCTCGCCGGGTTTCGCCAGCGCGCGCGGCCTGGACCTGGCCTGCCTGCAGGCGCGTTCGCGACGCTATGCCGACCAGGACAACCTGTTCCCGTCGGTGCTGGGGCTGATGCAGGTGCGGACCGGCGTCTACGACCACACGCGCGACCTGTTCGCGCAGTGCGCCAAGCCGCAGTGACCGCCCGCCCACGCGCGGTCGTCGCCTGATCGGCCACGGCGGCGCGGCCAACGGCGCGCCGCCCGAACTTGCGGCGGTGCGGGCGGGCCACTAGCCTTCCGGGCAATCGCCCTGCAAGGATTCGCCGTGAACCACCGCTCTCCGCTGCTCGCGCTGTGTCTCGGCGCGAGCCTGCTGACGCTGTCTTCCTGCCGCAAGGAACCCGCGGCCGAGACCGCCGCCCCCGCCGCGGCCCAGCCCCAGGGCGAGAGCGCCGACCAGTTCGTGGCCCGCATCAACGAGGAGTACCGCGCGCTGCTGCCGGAACTGACCGCGGCGCAATGGCTGTCGGCGACCTACATCAACGGCGACAGCGAGCGGCTGGCGGCCAGGGCCAACGCACGCTGGCTGACCACCCTCAACGGCTGGATCGCGCAGGCGCGGCGCTACGACGGCACGCCGATGTCGGCCGACAGCGCCCGCGCGCTGCGCCTGCTGCAGCAGATGACCGCGATGCCGGCGCCGCGCGATCCGGCGCGGCTGACCGAACTGGCCGCGCTGGCGACGAAGATGGAAGGCGCCTACGGCGCCGCCTCCTACTGCACCGGCGAAGGCGATGCGCGCCGCTGCCGACAGTTGGGCGAACTGGAGGACGTGCTGCGCCGCAGCCGCGACTACGACCAGCAACTGGATGCCTGGCAGGGCTGGCACGCCGCCGTGCAGCCGATGCGCAAGGACTACCAGCGCTTCGTCGAACTGGTCAACGAAGGCGCGCGCGACATGGGCTACGCCGACACCGGCGCGCTGTGGCGCAGCGGCTACGACATGCCGCCGGCGCAACTGGCCGCCGAGACCGACCGGCTGTGGACCCAGGTCAAGCCGCTCTACGAACAGCTGCACTGCTACGCGCGCGGCAAGCTCGACGCCGAGTACGGCAAGGACAAGGGCGAGCTCGCCGGCGGCCTGCTGCCGGCGCACCTGCTCGGCAACATGTGGCAGCAGGACTGGAGCAACCTGTGGGACCTGCTGCAGCCCTATCCCGGCGCCGGCAGCCTGGACATCACCGACGCGCTGGAACGGCAGTACCAGGGCGACCTGAGCGCGGCGCTGGCGCGGCGCAACGGCGATACCTCGGCGGAAGCGCGGTTCATGGCCCAGCGCGAGGCGCAACTGCTCAGCGCGCGGCAGATGACCGAGCGCGCACAGGACTTCTACACCTCGCTGGCGATGCCCAAGCTGCCGGACAGCTACTGGACGCGCAGCCAGTTCATCAAGCCGCTGGACCGCGACGTGGTCTGCCACGCCAGCGCCTGGGACATGGACATGGCCGGCGACGTGCGCACCAAGATGTGCGTGAAGCCGAACGAAGCGGACTTCACCACCATCTACCACGAGCTCGGCCACCTCTATTACGACCTCGCCTACAACCCGTTGCCGCCGCTGTTCCAGGCCGGTGCCAACGACGGCTTCCACGAAGCCATCGGCGACACCGTGGTGCTGGCGATGACCCCGCAGTACCTGCATTCGATCGGCCTGGTCGACGCACCGCAGGTCGGACGCGAGGCGTTGATCAACGCGCAGATGCGCATGGCCCTGAGCAAGGTCGCGTTCCTGCCGTTCGGGCTGATGATCGACCGCTGGCGCTGGGGCGTGTTCGACGGCTCGATCGCCCCGGACCGCTACAACCAGGCCTGGTGGGAACTGAAGGCCAAGTACCAGGGCGTGGCGCCGGCGACGCCGCGCGGCGAGGCGTTCTTCGACCCCGGCGCCAAGTACCACGTGCCGGCCAACACCCCCTACACCCGTTACTTCCTCTCGCACATCCTGCAGTTCCAGTTCTACAAGAGCCTGTGCGACGCCGCCGGCTACAAGGGGCCGCTGTACGAGTGCACCTTCTACGGCAACAAGGAAGCCGGGCAGAAGTTCTGGTCGATGCTGCAGCGCGGCGCCAGCCAGCCGTGGCAGGCCACGCTCAAGGAGCTGACCGGCAGCGAGCGCATCGACGCCGGCCCATTGCTGGAGTACTTCGCGCCGATGCAGGAGTGGCTCAAGCAGCAGAACCAGGGGCGGATGTGCGGGTGGGATCCCGCGGCGCAGGCGTCGGCGCAGGCCACCCCCGCTGCATCCGCGCCCACGCCAGCGCCGACGACGCCACCGCGCCAGCGCTAAGCAGCCACGCGCCCCACTACCGGATCAGTCGTCCGCCAGCCGCGCCCAGCGCTCGTGGTCGCGCCATACCCCGCCGATGCGCAGGTAGCGCGGCGAGTAGCCTTCACGGCGAAAGCCGGCACGCTGCGCCAGGGCCAGCGAGCGGGTGTTGTCCGGCTGGATGTTGGCTTCCACCCGGTGCAGGCCCAGCTCGGCGAAGGCGTAGCCCACGCACAGGCGCAGCGCATGCGTCATCAGCCCGCGGCCTTCGCAGCCGGCCATGGCGTGGTAGCCCAGGTAGGCGCTCTGGAAGCAGCCGCCGACCACCTGGCTGAAGGTGAACAGGCCGGCCAGCGCGCCGCTGCTGCGTTCGCGTGCCAGCAGCGCGATGTTGCTGCCGTCCAGGGTCTGCTTGTACCACGCCTCGAACCCGGGCACGTCGGTGAACGGATAGCTCCAGGGATGATGCAGGGCGACGCTGGCGCGGTGCGCCTGGATCAGCGCGACGCCGTCGCGGCGCCGCACCCGTGCCAGCGACACCGCCTCCTGCGCAGCCTGGCCGGCGCTCTGGCCCATGGTCTCAGGCCGGGGCCGCCGCGCCGCCGTCGTCGCGGCGCATGGCCTGGGCGTGGCGTGTCTTGAACTCCTCGAAGCTCAGGCCCTGCGCCTGCGCGTCGGCCTGCGCGGCATCCTTCAACGCGTCCGAGTACATCAGCCGCACCGGCGTACCGGCGCGCTCGTGCAGCTCTGCCGCCTGCATGATCAGCGACAGCACCTGCGCGGCGCTCTCGCTCTGCCCGGCGATACGTCCGTCCATGCCCAGCACCCACTCGCCGTCGCGGCGCACGATGCCGGCCAGCAGCGTGCGCTGCTGGTCGCGCAGTTCCGCATGCGGTTCGATGGGCGCGGCCGGTGCGACGCCCTCGGCGCGGTGACGCAGGCGCTCGGCCAGCTTCTTGCGCAGGTCGCGGCGCGGCTTGGACTGGATGGACATGCGGTTTCCTCAACGATGACCCGACGACGATAGCCCAACCGCGGCGCGGCTCACAGCGGGTCGGCCGGTTCCAGCCGCGGCACCTGCGCATCCGGCCGCGGCAAGCGCTTGCCGCTGCGCCGTTCCCAGCGCCAGAACCCCCAGCCGAGCAGGAAGAACCCGCCCGAGCCCAGCGCCAGGTGCAGGGCATGGCCGCTGAGCAGCGGCGACAGCACCCCGGCCACCAGCACGGTGACCATCAACTGGGTGAAGGCCTGCAGCGACGAGGCCAGCCCGCGCTGGCGCGGATACATGTCCAGCACCGCCAGCGCCAGGATCGGGAAGATCAGCGCCGTGCCCAGGCCGGCGAAGAAGATCGGCAGCACCGCCCACGGCAACGCGATGGCCGGGGCCAGCGCGGTGTAGGCGATGTTGCCGACCATCGACAGGCCGCAGCAGACGAAGCCGATGCGCACCTGCCGCATCGGCCCGAGCCGCCCGGCCATGCGCCCGGACAGGAACGCGCCCAGGGTCATGCCGCCGATGGTGGGCAGGAACAGCCAGGCGAAGTCGCGCTCGGTCTTGCCCAGCAGGTCGATCATGAACACCGGCGCCGAGGCGATGTACAGGAACACCCCGCCGAAATTGAACGCACCGGCCGCGGCCAGGCGCTGGAAGCGCGGATTGAGCGCGATGCCGACGTAGTCGCGCAGCAGCCTGCGCGGCGCCAGCGGCGTGCGCGCCTGCGGCGGATGCGTCTCCGGCATCCAGCGCAGGGTCGCCACCAGCAGCAGCGAGGAAAAGCCGACCAGGAACCAGAAGATCATCGGCCAGCCGCGGCCGCTGCCGAGGATCCAGCCGCCGATGATCGGCGCGATCGCCGGGGCGATGCCGAACAGCATCGAGACCTGGCTCATCAGCCGCTGCGCATCGTCGCCGTGGAACAGGTCGCGGATCACCGCGCGGCCGACGATCATGCCGACGCCGGCCGAGACGCCCTGCAGCGCGCGGAACGCCAGCAGGGTCGGCAGGTCGCGCGACAGCGCGCAGCCGGCCGAGGCCAGGATGAACACGATCAGCCCGGCGACGATCACCCGCCGCCGCCCCAGCGCGTCGGACAGCGGCCCATGCGCCAGGCCCATCAGCGCATAGGCCAGCAGGTACACGCTCACCGTCTGCTGGATCGCCACCGGATCGGCGTGCAGGCGCTGCGCCAGCTGCGGGAACGCCGGGAAGATGGTGTCGATGGAGAACGGGCCGAACATCGCCAGCCCGGCAAGCAGCAGGGCCATGCGGCGTGTGGACACGGATGGGAGCGTCATGGGGACATCGTCCTGAAAAACCGGCCGCGGCGGCCGCAGGACGGACGCACACGCGACGAGGCCGTCCGGCATGGACAGGCGCGAAAGGAAGGGAGTGCGGCCATGATACGCGCTGCAGCCGCCTGGGCACATCCGCCGCAGCTGCCCATTCAGCCTGGCGTCGGTGCCGGGGCTCCGCCGTGCGCGCCCCCGGCCACGCTATAATCGCCATGCAGCAAGGTGGGAGAAGCGGGGCGACCCGCTGCCGAAGGCGCAAACGCCCGTAATCGCTCAGGCCCGATACCACCCGCACCAAGACTCTGGAGAGACCGGTCAAACCCGGCGCCGAAGGGGCACGAAGCGCGGCGTCAGCCGCCGCTTCCAAACTCTCAGGCAAAAGGACAGAGGGGCATTGGGAGGACATGCGCTTCCCGTCGATCGTGCCCGCCGCCGCGGTCCGACGACGGCATTGCGCATGTCCCCGCCTCCTCGTGCCTTCCTCAGCCGGACGACTGCCATGTCTCACACCTCTTCGCTGCGCGACCTCGAACACCACTCGGCCTTCATCGAGCGCCACATCGGCCCGAACGACGCCGAGATCGCGCACATGCTGCGCACCGTCGGCCACGACTCGCTGGAGGCGATGACCGACGCCATCGTGCCCGGCAACATCAAGTCGCCGGCCGCGCTGGCGCTGCCCGACGCCATCACCGAGGAGGAGGCGCTGGCCAAGATCCGTGCCATCGCCGACAGGAACACCGTGTTCCGCAGCTTCATCGGCCAGGGTTACTACGGCACCCACACGCCCAAGGTGATCCTGCGCAACATCCTCGAGAACCCAGCCTGGTACACCGCCTATACGCCATACCAGGCGGAGATCTCGCAGGGCCGCATGGAGGCGCTGATCAACTTCCAGACCATGTGCGCCGACCTCACCGGCATGGAGATCGCCAACGCCTCGCTGCTGGACGAAGCCACTGCCGCGGCCGAGGCGATGACCCTGGCCAAGCGCTCGGCCAAGTCCAAGTCCGACACGTTCTTCGTGCACGACGCGGTGCACCCGCAGACCCTGGAACTGCTGCGCACCCGCGCCGAGCCGCTGGGCATCGTGCTGCGCGTGGGCACGCCGGAAGAAGCGCTGCAGGCCGAGTGCTTCGGCGTGCTGCTGCAGTATCCGGACAGCTTCGGCCACATCGGCGATCACAAGGCGCTGGCCGACGCGGTACATGCGCAAGGCGGCCTGGTCGCGGTGGCCACCGACCTGCTCGCGCTGACCCTGATCGCCGCGCCCGGCGAATGGGGCGCGGACATCGTGGTCGGCAACTCGCAGCGCTTCGGCGTGCCGTTCGGCTTCGGCGGCCCGCACGCCGCGTTCATGGCCTGCCGCGACGCCTACAAGCGCTCGATGCCGGGCCGCCTGATCGGCGTGTCGATCGACGCTGCCGGCAACCCCGCCTACCGCCTCACCCTGCAGACCCGCGAGCAGCACATCCGCCGCGAGAAGGCCACCTCCAACATCTGCACCGCGCAGGTGCTGCTGGCGGTGATGGCCTCGATGTACGCGGTGTACCACGGCCCCGAGGGCCTGGTCCGCATCGCCCGCCGCACCCACCGCCTGGCCGCGATCCTGGCCGCGGCGCTGCGCGGCGCCGGCGTCGCCGTCGGCGAACGCTTCTTCGACACCCTGCACGTCACCGGCGTGGACGCCGCGGCCATCCACGCCAAGGCGCGTGCGGCCGGCATCAACCTGCGCGCGATCGACAGCACCGCGCTGGGCATCAGCCTGGACGAAACCGCCACCCGCGCCGACGTGGTCGCGCTGGCGCAGCTGTTCGGCGCCCAGGCCGACATCGACGCGCTCGACGCCGCCACCGCCGACGCGCTGCCGCCGCAGCTGCTGCGGCACAGCGCGTTCCTGCAGCACCCGGTGTTCAACACCCACCACAGCGAGCACGAGCTGCTGCGCTACATGCGCGCGCTGGCCGACAAGGACCTGGCGATGGATCGCACCATGATCCCGCTGGGCAGCTGCACCATGAAGCTCAACGCCACCGCCGAGATGATCCCGGTGACCTGGCCGCAGTTCGGCGCGATCCATCCGCTGGCCCCGGCCGAGCAGAGCGTGGGCTACAAGCAGCTGATCGACGAACTGGAAGCGATGCTGGTGGAGTGCACCGGCTACGACGCGGTCAGCCTGCAGCCCAACTCCGGCGCGCAGGGCGAGTACGCCGGCCTGCTGGCGATCCGCGCCTACCACCGCGCCCGCGGCGAAGGCCACCGCGACATCTGCCTGATCCCCGAATCGGCGCACGGCACCAATCCGGCCTCGGCGCAGATGTGCGGCATGACCGTGGTGGTGACCAAGTGCGACAGCAACGGCAACGTCGACGTCGCCGACATCCGCGCCAAGGCCGAGAAGTATTCCGAGCGCCTGGCCGCGCTGATGATCACCTACCCGTCCACCCACGGCGTGTTCGAGGAAGACGTGGTGGCGATCTGCGAGGCGGTGCATGCGCACGGCGGCCAGGTCTACACCGACGGCGCCAACATGAACGCCCTGGTCGGCCTGGCCAAGCCCGGCAAGTGGGGCTCGGACGTGTCGCACCTGAACCTGCACAAGACCTTCTGCATCCCGCATGGCGGCGGCGGCCCCGGCGTCGGCCCGTGCGCGGTGAAGGCGCACCTGGCGCCGTACCTGCCCAAGACCCTGGGCGGCGACGGCGAGGTCGGCATGGTCAGCGCCGCCAGCTTCGGCAGCGCCTCGATCCTGCCGATCAGCTGGATGTACATCACCATGATGGGCAACCGCGGGCTGCGCAAGGCCACCCAGGTCGCGCTGCTCAACGCCAACTACATCGCCAAGCGCCTGGCGCCGTACTACAAGACCCTGTACACCGGCCGCAACGGCCTGGTCGCGCACGAGTGCATCCTCGACGTGCGCCCGCTGGAGAAGAGCAGCGGCATCGGCGCCGAGGACATCGCCAAGCGCCTGATCGACTTCGGCTTCCACGCGCCGACGCTGAGCTTCCCGGTCGCCGGCACGCTGATGGTGGAGCCGACCGAGAGCGAATCGCAGCACGAGCTGGACCGCTTCATCGACGCGATGATCCAGATCCGCGAGGAGATCGCCGCGATCGAGGACGGCCGCCTGGACCGCGAGGACAACCCGCTCAAGCACGCCCCGCACACCGCCGCGCAAGTCACCGCCAGCGAGTGGACCCACGCCTATCCGCGCGAGCTGGCCGCGTTCCCGCTGCCGACCCTGAAGCAGCAGAAGTACTGGCCGCCGGTGGCGCGCGTGGACAACGTCTACGGCGACAAGAACGTGATGTGCGCGTGCATCCCGGTGGACGCGTACAAGGAAGCGACCGAAGCCTGACCGGAACCGCGGCTCGCCCTTTCGAAAACCCCGCTTCGGCGGGGTTTTTCGTTGATGGGAGGTCACGCTCCCACGCCTGCGAGAAATGTAAAAAAAGCAAAATCCATCCTGCAAGCGCTGCCCGCCCCCTCTCCAAGCAGGGCATACAACCGCTAGAAGCCCAGCCCGGCAAACGACTGAACGCCCCATCCGGAATGTAAACTTTTAAAAAAAAGTTGACAGCCGCCGCGCGCCCGCGACAGACTCGGATGCACCGGGCATGGAGGAGGCCCGGCACCCGGATGGAGGCGACCCTGGCAGGGTCCAGCAGGACGGCGCATGCCGGCCGGCACGGGGCGCCGTGGCCGCTGCGTTGGCCGCAAGGGAGCGCGGATCGACACATCGCAGCGGCACCCACCGCGGCAAGTCCGCGACATGCGGCGGCGCTCCCGCAAGGGCGCGTCGCCCGGCCCGCCAGGAGAACGCACGTGTCCATCCGTCTCGTTGCATGCCTTGCCCTCGCCGCCCTACTGGCGGCACCCGCCGCCGCTGGCGAGCCGCCTGGCAACAAACCCGAACGCCTGGAGTGGTTTCGCGACCAGGGGCTGGGCCTGTTCATCCACTGGAGCGTGGACGCCCAGCTCGGGCTGATCATCTCGCACTCGCTGGCCGGCTCGAGCAAGGAGTACCAGGACCGGTTCTACCGGGAACTGCCCGCGACCTTCGACCCGACCCACTTCGAACCCGACGCCCTCGCCCGCCTGGCCAGGCTGACAGGCTTCCGCTACATGGTGTTCACCACCAAGCACCACAACGGATTCGCGATGTGGGACACCCCCACCACCGACTTCTCGATCATGCACACGCCGTATGCGCAGGACACGACGCGGCAGCTGTTCGATGCCTTCCGCAAGCAGGGAGTGCCGCCGGGCATCTACTTCTCGCCCGACGATTTCCACTGGCTCTATCAGAACGGGAAGGACATCAACCGGCGCGTGGATGCGGTGCAGCCGAGCAACAACCCCGGGCTGCTGCAACTGGACCGGGCGCAGATGACCGAACTGATGACGCAGTACGGGCCGATCGCCACGGTGTTCTTCGATGGCGAATCCAAGGCGCTCAAGGACATCGTCTGGAACGCGCAGCCGGACAGCATCGTCACCCGCGGCGCGATCGAGACGCCGGAGCAGAACGTTCCCGGCGCCGCACTGCCGGGGGCCTGGGAATCGTGCATGACGATGGGCACGGCCTGGGGCTGGCAGCCGAGCGACGAACGCTACAAATCGCCAGGCGAGTTGATCCGCCTGCTGGTACAGACCCGGGCGCGCGGCGGCAACCTGCTGCTGAACATCGCCCCGCGCGCGGACGGCGCGCTGCCGATCGAACAGGAGCAGAACCTGCGCACGCTGGGCGCATGGCTCTTCATCAACGGCGATGCCATCTACGGCGTTCGGCCGTGGACGGTGACCAACGAAGGCGACCTCTGGTACACGCGCTCGAAGGACCGGCACGCCCTCTATGTGATCGTCGACGACGGGAAGGAGGGCGCGCAGCCCTGGCGTCGCGGAACGTGGCGGGAATTCGTGCTGAAGACCGTGCGCGCGACGGCCAAGACCACGGTCAGCGTGCTGGGCCAGAGCGACAGGCTGGTGGAGTATCGGCCGGAGCTGCAGCCGCGCAGCACGTACCGGCAGGCGGCCGACGGCCTGCACATCCGCGTGATGCGCGCGCAGCGGCTGCGCGACAGCGACACCTGGGAATACCCGTCGGTGATCAAGCTCACCGAGGTGGAAGAGGCATTCGTGCCACCGGTGGTGACGACGCTTGCGCCCATCGTGCATGCCGACGGCACCACGACGCTGCGCGGCGCATGGCGCGATGCGCAGGCGGCGCACGGCGCGCAGTTCGGATTCGACTATCGCGACATCACCGGCGAGGACACCGAGAGCCGCCAGGAGGGCTGGCACGCGCTCGACCTGATACCGGCCGATGCCCCCGGAACCTACAGCGCGCGCTTCTCGCCACAGAAGGGCCACGCATACGAGTTCCGCGCGCTGCTGAAGCATCCGCTGCTGAGCCTCTACGGGGACGTGGTCGCCATCCCCGCCCGGTAGCGACAGCACGCCGCGCCCGGCACGTTTCGACCATCGCCGCGACGCCACCCGCGCGGCCCCGGCACAGCCAAGGCAACGCGCCGGCGCGGCCTCTCGCAAGCGCAGAAAAGAGAATAATTGAAAGTAACGGAACCGCTACCACCCCTGCTGCAAACGTCAAAATTTCGGCGTTTTTCCAGTGGTTCCGGCCATCCCGAGAGGAAAGCACCACTTTCATGTAAATTTTTAAAATAACTATTGACAGCTTCACGCGGCTCTTACAGACTCGGGTTGCCGGCTGTGGGAGACACCGGCAAAGAACGCAATGGACACGCCCGGAACGGGCGCAGCGGGACGGCGCAAGCCGGCCAGCAGGGGGAGTTGTTGCCGGTCGCACGGCATCAGCAACGGGGACGAGGGAGTGAGACATCGCACCAGGACGCATCGCGGCGGATTCGCGATGCGCGGCGGCGCCTTCCGGAGGAAGCGCCGCTGCGCCGATCAACCCAAGGGGGTTCACGATGACTGGCAAGGGCTTGTGTGTTCCGACCGCTGCACCGCCGCGCCACCACCCGGCCGTGCGGATGCTGCGCGCCCTGCGCAATGCCGCGCTGTGGCTGGCCGCCGCGCTGCCGCTGGCGGCGCAGGCCGCCGCGCCCGCCGTGCTGCCCGCGCCCGCGCAGTCGACACCCCTGCCCGGCAGCCTCCGGATCCACGACGCGACCGCGCTGCAGGTCGACCCCACCGATCCGGCGGCCGCACGGGTCGCCGGCTTTCTGCGGGGACTGCTGCAGCGCACGCAGCGCCCGCCGCTGCCGCAACGCGCCGGCGCGGACACCAGCGCCGCGGCGCAGATCCGCCTGCGCCTGGATCCCGCCTGCACGGTCGCGCAGCCGGAAGGCTATTGCCTGCGCATCGACCCGCAGGGCGCGACGCTGAGCGCGCGCAGCGAAACCGGCCTGTTCTATGCCGCCGTGTCGTTGTGGCAGTTGCTGAGCGCCAACCCGCCCGCGGCCGATGGCAGCATCACCCTGGCCAGCCTCGAGCTGCGCGACTGGCCACGCCTGCGCTGGCGCGGCGTGATGCTCGACTCGGCCCGCCACATCCAGGACGTGGCCACGATCGAACGCCTGCTCGACCAGATGGCGCTGCACAAGCTCAATGTGCTGCACTGGCACCTGACCGACGACCAGGGCTGGCGCCTGCAGATCCTGCGCTATCCCGCGCTCACCGACATCGGCGCCTGGCGCGTCCCACCCGGCGACGCCGGCACCGGTCGCCGCTACGGCGGTTTCTACACCCAGCAACAGGTGCGCCACGTGGTGGCGTATGCGCAGGCCCGCCACATCCAGGTGGTGCCGGAACTGGACATGCCCGGGCACGCCCAGGCCGCCGCCGCGGCGTACCCGCAACACGTGGGCGGCGGCGAGGCGCCCGGCGTGGCCAACACCTGGGGCATCCACGACTATCTCTACGGGGTCGACGACGCCGACCTGGACTTCGTCCGCAACATCCTCGACGAGGTGATGGCGCTGTTCCCCAGCCGCTACGTGCATGTCGGCGGCGACGAGGCGCTGAAGTATCGCTGGGAGCGCTCGGCGTCGGTGCAGGCGCGCATGCGCCAGCTCGGCATCACCAACGAGGACCAGTTGCAATCCTGGTTCATCGACCAGGTCGGGCAGTATCTGCACGCGCACGGCAAGCGCCTGATCGGCTGGGACGAGATCCTGCAGGGCGCACTGCCCAAGGACGCCACGGTCATGTCCTGGCATGGCGTCGACGGCGCGCTCCAGGCCGCGCGCATGGGCCACGACGCCGTGCTGGCGCCCTCGCCGGACCTGTACTTCGACAACCTGCAGAGCAATCTCGCGGACGAGCCGGCCGGCCGCCTGAAGATCCAGCCGCTGGCCAAGGTGTATGCGTTCGATCCGCTGCCCGCCACGCTGGATGCGCAGACCGCCGCCCACATCCTCGGCGCCCAGGCGCAGCTGTGGAGCGAGTACCTGGTAGAGCCCTGGCAGCTCGAGCACGCGCTGTATCCGCGCATCGATGCGCTGTCCGAAGTGCTGTGGTCGCCCGCCTCCACGCGCGA
Organism: Xanthomonas sp. NCPPB 901; assembly: GCF_056725085.1. NCBI lineage: Bacteria > Pseudomonadati > Pseudomonadota > Gammaproteobacteria > Lysobacterales > Lysobacteraceae > Xanthomonas > Xanthomonas sp. NCPPB 901. The sequence continues at coordinate 3,682,094 of NZ_CM161511.1, forward strand.
CTGGCCGGATTTCCTGCAACGCCTGGTCGTGCAGTTGCGGCGTTACCGCCTGCTGGGGATCGAGGCCGCGGACAGCGCCTTCGCGGTCGCCGCCCCCGTCCCGGAGACCGCGCGCGTCCATGCCGGCCTGCCGGCAACCCTGCAGCTGGGCAACCAGGCCGATTTCGGCCAGGTGCGCTACACGCTCGACGGCAGTGCGCCCGGCCCGGCCTCGCCGCGCGCGACCGGACCGCTGCGGCTCGCCTGGGGCAGTGAGGTCCGCGCGGCCGCCTTCGCCGACGATGGCACACCGCTGTCGGCGCCGCGCACGTTCCGGCTGGACCGCGACTGGCTGTACACCCGCGCCAGCAACCGCCTGCTGCCCTGTCGCGACGATGGCCTGCGCCTGCGCCTGCCGCTGCTGCCCGACCTGGGCGCGCCCGGCACGCCGGTCTACGACGTGGACCTGTTCGATGCGTGCTGGATCTATCCCGGCGCCGCGCTGCGCGACCCTGCCCGCCTGCATGTGGAACTGGCGCGACTGGCGCGCAATTTCGGACTGACCAAGCCGCAGCTGGCGCGGCGCACCGCCCACCCGCCCGGCACCTCGGGCAATCGCCTGCTGGTGCGCGCACGCGCCCACGCCTGCGACGGCCCGCTGCTGGCCAGCCTGCCGCTGCCGAAGGGGAGCGCGCCCGGCGTGCGCTTCTCCCTGGATGCGCCGCTGCCGGCCACTGCGGCGGAGACGGACGTGTGCCTGATCGTCGCCGCGCCGCTGGATGGCCCGCTCTATGGCATCGACCGGGTCCGTATCGAACCGGCCGCCCGCCCTTCCCCGCGCGCCGGGGCCGACCACGCCGGAGCCGCCGAATGAACCACAGCCTGTTCCTCGCCACGTTCCTCGCCTACCTGCTGGTGACCCTGGCGTTCGGCGTCTGGATCTCGCGCCATCATCGCGGCAGCGGCGAAGACTTCCTGCTGGGCGGGCGCCGGATGTCTCCGCTGCTGACCATCGGCTCGACGGTCGGCACCATGGTCGGCACCGGCTCGAGCATGGGCGCGGTGGGCTACGCCTACGCCAACGGCTGGGCTGGCGCGCTGTACGGCATCGGCGGCGCACTCGGCATCCTGGCGCTGGCGCAGTGGTTCGCGCCGGCGCGCGCGCAGCGCTTCGCCACGATGAGCCAGGAACTGGCGCACTACGTCGACGACCATCCACTGGTGGCGCGCCTGGTCGCAGTGCTGACCTATGTCGCCTGCGTGGGCTGGCTCGGCGCGCAGATCCTTGGCGGCGGCGTCTACCTGGCCTGGATGGCCGGCATCGACCTGACCCTGGCCAAGCTGCTGGTGGCGTTCGGCTTCGGCGCCTACTGCGTGATCGGCGGCTACGTCGCCGTGGCCTGGACCGATACCTTGCAGGCGCTGATCGTGTTCTGCGGTTTCGTCCTGATGGCGATCTACGTCCTGGCCCGGATCGGCGGGATGGACGCGCTCGGTGCCGGGCTGGACCCGGCCGCGGCCAGCCTGCTGGGCTGGCGGCGGATCGGCGCACTGCCGGCGCTGTCGCTGGTCTGCGTGATCGCGGTCGGAGTGCTGGCATCGCCGGCGTTCCGCCAGCGCATCTATGCGGCGCGCTCGGTCTCCGCAGTGCGGCATTCGTTCCTGCTCACCGGCGGGCTGTACCTGGTGTTCTCGGCGATCCCGGCCATGGTCGGCGTGGCGGCGCGGCAACTGGTGCCCGGCCTGACCGATCCCGGCTTCGCCTTCCCGTCGCTGGCCACCGACGTCCTGCCGCTGGCGCTGGGACTGACGCTGCTGGTGGCCGGGCTGTCGGCGACCATGTCCAGCGCCAGTTCCGATGCCATCGCCGGCGTGGCGGTGCTCACCCGCGACCTGTACGCGATGGTGCGCGGGCGGCCGCTCGCGCAGGAGCGGACGGTGGCCGCCTCGCGCGTCGGGCTGGTCGCCACGATCGCGCTCGCGCTGCTGCTGGCGCTGCTGTCCAACGACATCATCGGCTACATCGGCACGATGATCGCCACGGTCATGAGCGGCTTGTGCGTGTGCGCCGTGCTCGGCCGCTTCTGGCGCCGCTTCACCTGGCAGGGCGCGGTCGCGTGCCTGCTGGGCGGCTCGCTGGCCTCGATCGCGATCGGCCTGCATCCGGCCTGGAACGCGTTCTGGGGCAACCCCTGCATCCCCGGCCTGGCCGTCGCCAGCGCCGCCGGCATCGGCGCCAGCCTGATCGGCCCCGCGCGCCGCCGACCGGCACCGCCACAGGTCCACCCCACCCCCGACTGACGCCGACCGCCTGCCCACCCCGCATGCCGCTGCAGGGCCCGCCCTGCAGCGCACCCCGCCTCGGCCCCGCGGCCGAAGCCCCTCCACCCTCCGTCGTCCTTCCTGGAAGCCGCTATGCCACCTCGTATCGCTCCGCTTGCCCTGGCCACTGCGCTGGCCCTTTCCCACCAAAGTGGCCACGCCCAGACGGTGACCCCTTCAGCCGGCGCCTCGCCCGATGCCACCCCCGCGGCGCCGCAAACGCTGGACACCATCCAGGTCAGCGGCTATCGCGGCAGCCTCATGAAGGCGATCGACAACAAGCGCAGCGCCGATGCTATCGTCGATTCGATCAATGCCGAAGACATCGGCAAGTTCCCCGACGCCAACGTCGCCGAATCGCTGTCGCACGTGCCCGGGGTGACCGTCGACTATGCCTACGGCGAAGGCGAGAAGGTCTCGATCCAGGGCACCGACCCGGCACTGAACCGCACGCTGCTCAATGGACAGACCGTCGCCTCCACCGACTGGGGTGGCGCGAGCTATTCGCAGACGCGCACGTTCAACTACTCGACGCTGGCGCCGGAACTGCTGGCCGCCGCCGAGGTGTACAAGACGCCGGAGGCGCGCATCGTCGAAGGCAGCGTCGGCGGCACGGTGATCCTGCACACGCGCAAGCCGCTGGACATGGACGCCAACACCGTCACCGGCTCGGCCGGGGTCGGCTACAACGACCGCTCCGACCGCTTCCGGCCCAACGGTTCGGCGCTGTACTCCTGGAAGAACGAGGCCGGGACCTTCGGCGTGCTCGCCTCCTACATGCATCGCGACGAGTGGATCCAGCGCGAAGGCATCGACGTCTACGGCTACCCCAAGGTGGCAGGCGCCGGCTTCCCCGCCAACCTGGCCGCCAATGCCGGCAACGCCGTCTACCCCAACTCGGTGAGCACCGGCCTGATCAAGCAGCACCGCAAGCGCGACACCGGCAGCGTGGACCTGCAGTTCAAGCCCAGCGACCAGCTGGAATTCAACGTGAACGCGCTCTACGTGGATGCCGACTACACCTACTTCAACAACAGCCGCTACTCCTATGCCGCCGCCAGCCCCGGCGCGGCCACCGCGCTGGGCATCGAAGACGGCGTGGCCACCAGCGGCAGCTTCGGCAACAGCGCCGTCACCGAGCACGACGCCACCAACAAGATGACCCGCGTCAAGACCAGCGCGGTCACCGGGCAGATGGACTTCCACGGCGACGCGTGGACCATGAGCGCCGTGGTCGGCACCACCAAGTCCACTGGCGGCGTGCAGAAGCAGTACTTCATGGAACTGCCCGAGTACAACGGCTACCGCTACGCCATCGATGGCGACAAGGTCAGCCTGGACTACGCGACACCGAGCGTGCCGTCGGCGATCAAGGTCGGCAACGGCAGCTACCTCGGCGGGATCGGCAGGACCCCGCTGAGCGACCAGGAGAAGTACCTGCAACTGGACTTTACCCGCAATCTCCAGCTCGGGCCGTTCTACCAGCTGCTGTGGGGCGCCAAGCGCGAGGACCACCGCAACACGCAGACGGTGTGGTCGCAGAACCTGCGCGCCACCGGCACCGTCTCGCTGGCGGACGTCGCCTCCGGCATGACCGACGGCGACTACCTGTCCGGAATCAGCGCCAGCCCGGACATGCGCAACTGGACGCTGATCGACCGCCAGGCGATGATCGCCCGCCTGGACCAGGCCGCCGCCGGCGGCGCCTACAAGCAGAACTACGCGTCCTCCTACGCGATCCACGAGATCAACACGTCCGCCTACCTGCAGGGCAATTTCTCCGGCGAACGCTATCGCGGCAACATCGGCGTGCGCTACGCGCGCACCACCGACGACATGGCGGGCTATACCGTTCTCACCAGCGGCTCGGCGACACCGGTCGCGGTCAGCCAGGGCTATGGCAAATGGCTGCCGAGCGCCAACTTCGTCTACGACCTGCGCGAGGACCTGCTGCTGCGCCTGGCCGCCGCCAAGACCATCGCCCGGCCCCGCTACCAGGACCTGGCCCCCAGCGTCTCGCAGAACGACACCGTGCTGTCGGCCAGCGGCGGCAACCCGAACCTGAAGCCGTACCAGTCCAACAACTTCAACGCCTCGCTGGAGTGGTACTACGCCGACGATGCGCTGCTGTCGGTGGACATGTTCTACAAGGACATCGCGTCCTACGTGGTGACCCGCACCTCCAGCGAAGTGCTCTACAACACCACCAGCGGCGGCTACAACACCTATACCACCACCCGTCCGTACAACGCCGCCGATGCCACCGTGAAGGGCCTGTCCGTGGCCTGGCAGGGCACGTTCGGCTACGGCTTCGGCATGATGGCCAACTACACCTTCTCCGACGCCAAGGCCTCGGTGGACTACAACCTGCCCTACAACTCGCGCAATGCGATCAACGTGACCCCGTACTGGGAGCAGGGCCCGTGGAGCGTGCGCGTGACCGGCAGCTGGCGCTCGAAGTACTTCACCGGCATCGGCCGCGTCGGCGCGAAACTGATGACCGACGCCTACACCAACCTGGGCGTGTCCGTGTCCTACCAGTTGACCCCGGCGCTGCAACTGGACTTCAACGCCAGCAACTTGCTCGACGAGCAGTACTACAACTACAACGGCTCCCCCAGCGAACCGATGCTCATCTACAAGAGTGGCCGCGTCTACGACGCCAACCTGCGCTTCAAGTTCTGACGAGGTCCCACGGAGACCTCCGCGCATGCCGACGCCACCGCCGGCATGCGCGGCCCGCAGGGCCGCAGCAGCCGCTGCCGCCCCGTTCGGCGCCGGGCCTCTAGTCGACCCGCCCGCGCGCGGCCACCGCCACGCTGCTGAGCCAGCGCCCGCCGCTGATCAACTGCACCTCGTCGAACAGGTTGGACACCGGGCAGGCGTGGTTGGGATAGATGCGCAAGGTGTCGCCGAGCACCGGCCGGCGCGCGCAGGCGCTGAAATCCAGGATGCCGTGCTCCTCGCTCAGGGCGGCGATGCGGGCATCGGGATAGCCATCGACGCAGCCGTAGCCGTCCATCCCCAGCAGGTCGCTGGTCAAGGCCTTGGAACCGGCATCGACGATCACCCGTTCCGGCACCGGGATGCTGACCACGGTGGTCAGCACGCTCAGCGCGCAATCCTCCAGCGTGCCGACACCACGGGCCACCTGGTAGCGGTCGAGATAGATGTAGGTGCCCGGGCGATACTCGCTGAGCACGCCGCCGCAATGCGCCGACCACACGTCCGGGGTGCCGCCGCTGGAAACGTCCGGCGGCGGCAGTCCCGCCTGCTCGAGCAGATCGACGGCCTCGCGCAACCACTGCGCCGCGTGCGCGCCGGCATCCGCCCCCGCCGCCGGATAGGTCATCAGCCCCGCGAACGTCAGCCCCGGCTGCGCCGCAATGTGCCGCGCCAAGGCCAGCGCCGCGGCCGGATCCTGCACACCGCAGCGCTTGCCGCCGGTGTCGCACTCCACCATCACCGGCAATGGCGCCGGCGCGCCGGCGAAGATCGCGGCGTAGCCATCGACCACCGGCACGCTGTCGGCCACCGTCTTCAGCCGCACCCGCGCGGCCAGGCGCCGCAGCCGCTGCAGCTTGGCCGCGCCCAGCACGTTGTAGCTCAACAGGATGTCGGTGATGCCGGCATCGGCCATCACCTCGGCCTCGCCGAGCTTCTGACAGGTGATGCCGACCGCGCCGAGCTGCAACTGCCATTGCGCGAACAGCGGCAGCTTGTGGGTCTTGATGTGCGGGCGCAGCTTCAAGCCATGCCGGTCCGCGTAGTCCTGCGCCCGCGCCAGGTTGGCGCGGACGCGGTCGACGTCGATCAGCACGCAGGGGGTCTCGAGGCGATCGAGGGTCTCTTCGGAGCGGTTCATGCGATCCTGTTTCAGTCGCCGATGGGCAATCGGGGGTCGTTGATCTTGAGCGTGTTGACGGTCTGCTTGATGCGCCGCAGGCCTTCGAACACGCGCGGCCCGCAGGCCTCGGCGGTCGCGGTGGCCAGCATGTCGACCAGCGCCAGCAGCGCGTAGCGCGTCGGCGATGGCTTGTACAGATCCGGATCGAGCGGTCCTTCGAAGGTCAGCGCCATTTCGGCGTGTTCGGCCAGCGGCGAACCGGGCGCGGTGACCGCCAGGGTGAAGGCGCCGTAGTGGCGCGCGATCGCCAGGGCCTCGTTGACCGAGCGCGCATGGCCGGAGATGGAGAACGCCACCGCCACGGTCTGCGCATCGGCCATCGCCGCGTTCATGCTCTGCAGTTCGCCATCGCTCTGCGCGGTGACCGCCAGCCCCAGCCGGAACAGCCGGTTCTGCAGCTCGACCGCGGCCATCGACGACGAACCGCCGGAACCGAACACCAGGATCGAACGCGCCGCGGCGAGCCTGGCGGCGGCCTGCTCCAGCAACGCGCCGTCGACCCGCTCGGCCACCATCTCGATCGCCGCCACCGCGGCAGCGGCGACCCTGCCGGCGATCTCCCCGGCGTCGCCGGGCGCGGCCGGCGCCGCTTGCGCCTGGCTGTCCAGGTAGACGCCGCCGATCGCCTCGGCCTGCGCCAGGCGAAACTTGAACTCGCGGACGCCGGCGCATCCCAGGTTGCGGCAAAACCGGGTCACGCTGGGCAGACTGACGTCGGCGCGCGCCGCCAGGTCGACGATCGAGGCCATCGACACGAACCGCATGTCCGCCAGACAGAGCTCGGCCAGGCGCCGCTCGGCCCGGCTTCCGGAGGTCGCCACATGGCGCAATTGCACGATGATGTCCGACAGGGGTTCCGCCACGATCCGATCCTTCTGTGAAGCCAGGGCGAGCAGCATATGCGAGCGCCACGCGGCAGCGCGCCGCCGGGACACGGCGCCCCTCTGAATTTTAATTTTTTACAAGATACGAATCAATAATTTCGGGCTTTCAGCGTAGACAATTTCCATATTTTACTTTTTTGCAAAAGACGTTGTAGGATGCGCCGTCGCCCTCTCCCCACAGCGTCCGCCATGTCTATCGCCCACTACGGTCAATCCCACGTTCCACTCACCCCGGCGGTACGCGCCGGCGACTTCGTGTTCGCCTCCGGCCAGGTGCCGGTGGATGCCGCCGGGCACCTGGTGCAAGGCGACGTGCAGGTGCAGACCCGGCAGGTGCTGGAGAATCTCGCGGCGGTGCTGGCCACCGCCGGTTGCGGCCTGCAGCAGGTGGTCAAGACCCTGGTGGTGCTGACCGACGCCGCCGACTTCGCCGCGTTCAACGCCGCCTACCGCGAGTACTTCCCGCAGCTGCCGCCGGCCCGCACCACGCTGGCGGCGCAACTGATGATCGATGCGAAGGTCGAGATCGAGGCGATCGCCTACGCTCCGCAGGAGTGAGCACCATGCGCATCTTCACCGCGATGCTGGCGACCGAGACCAACACGTTCTCGCCGGTGCCCACCGACATGGCCAGCTTCCGCGCCGGCCTGTACGCCGGGCCGGGCCAGCACCCGCCGACCCCGACCCTGTGTTCGGCCCCCATCACCGTGTTGCGGCAGCGCGCGCGCGCGGAGGGCTTCGAGCTGATCGAAGGCACCGCCGCATGGGCCGAACCCGGCGGCATGGTGCAACGCGCCACCTACGAACACCTGCGCGACGAGATCCTCGAGCAACTGCGGCAGGCACTGCCGGTACAGGCCGTGGTGCTCGGGCTGCATGGCGCGATGGTGGCGCAGGGCTATGACGATTGCGAAGGCGATCTGCTGCAACGGGTCCGGGCGCTGGTCGGCGCCGACACCATCGTGGCCGCCGAACTCGACCCGCACAGCCACCTGACGCCGCTGCGCGTGCGCAGCGCCGATCTGCTGGCCGCCTTCCTCGAATTTCCCCATACCGACTTCGTCGAACGCGCCGAGCATCTGGTCGAGCTGACCCTGCAGGCCGTGGCCGGCAGCATCCGTCCGCGCCAGGCCGTGTTCGACTGCCGGATGATCGACGTGTTCCCCACCAGCATCGAGCCGATGCGCGGCTTCGTGGACCGGCTCAAGCGCTTGCAGGGCCACGACCGGATCCTGTCGATCTCGGTGATCCACGGCTTCATGGCCGGCGACGTCCCCGACATGGGAACCCAGGTGCTGGTCGTGACCGACGATGCGCAGGCGCAGGGGCTGGCACTGGCGCGGACGCTGGGCGAGGAACTGTTCGCGCTGCGCGGGCGCACCATGGTGCGCCAGTACGGCATCGACCAAGGCCTCGACCTGGCGTTGCAGGCCGTCGCCGCGGGATCCGGCCGTCCGGTGGTGGTCGCCGATGTCTGGGACAACCCGGGCGGCGGCGTGGCCGGCGACGGCACCTTGATCCTGCACCGCATGCTCGAACGCGGCATCGACGACCTGGCGCTGGCGCCGTTGTGGGATCCGATCGCCGTGTCGTTCTGCCACGCCGCCGGCGTCGGCGCGCAGTTGACGCTGCGCTTCGGCGGCAAGTGCGGCGCCACCGCCGGCGCCCCCATCGATGCGGACGTGCAGGTCATCGCGCTGTCCCAGGATGCCTGGCAGAGCTTCGGCGACAGCCGCGTGCCGCTCGGCAGCTCGGCCACCGTGCGCCTGTGCGGCAGCCGGATCGACGTGGTGCTGACCTCGCATCGCGCCCAGACCTATTCGCCGGACGTCTTCTCCAACCAGGGCGTGGACGTCGCCGGCAAGTCGCTGCTGCTGGTCAAGTCGACCAATCACTTCCATGCGGCGTTCGCCCCCATCGCCGCCAAGGTGATCTACATCGACGCCGGCGCCCCGTATCCCTCCGATCCGCGCCGCACCGACTATCGCAAGCTGACGCGTCCGATCTGGCCGCGCGCGGAAGATCCGCACCACCTGGACGCGACCGCCATCGCGGCGCCCTGAGAGCAACCTCCGCCGGGCGCGACCGGTGGAGCGCGCCACGGCGCCGGCCGCGCAGTGGCGATGGCATGCGGCGCCCGCCGTGCCGCGTTTCGCACCGTGCCAGCCCCTTCCCGCCGTTGTCCGTGTGCGTCAATCGGCACGCCTGCGTGTCCACATCATTGCACCGGCATGCGTCGCGCAATAGCGATTCACGCCGTGTTCCCGGCCACCATGCGCCGGCAACCTGCGTGTCTGCCGTCGGTAGACAATTGGTCGCGTTGCACGGCTCGTTAACGCCGCGCCGCCCAGGATCGGGACTTCCGTCGCTGACGGTGCCGACGCGCACTGCGATGGCACCGCGACGTCTCTTCCGCCACCGCATCGGAGCGATCTTCCATGGCCAGCAGCAAGCGCAAGCCCAGCGATTCCGTTTCCACCACCGCCACCGCCGACCAGCGCGGCCACGGCGACGAACTGCACCAGCAGGCCGGCGGCACGCATCCGCCACTGACCACCAACCAGGGCATCCCGGTCGCCGACAACCAGAACTCGCTGCGCGCCACGCCGCGCGGGCCGACCCTGCTGGAAGACTTCATCCTGCGCGAGAAGATCACCCACTTCGACCACGAGCGCATCCCCGAACGCATCGTGCACGCGCGCGGCAGCGCCGCGCACGGCTACTTCGAGTTGACCACCTCGCTGGCCAAGTACACCACCGCCAAGCTGCTCACCGAGGTCGGGGTGAAGACCCCGGTGTTCACCCGATTCTCCACCGTCGCCGGCGGCGCCGGCTCGGTGGACACGCCGCGCGACGTGCGCGGCTTCGCGGTCAAGTTCTACACCAAGGAAGGCAACTGGGACCTGGTCGGCAACAACATCCCGGTGTTCTTCATCCAGGACGCGTTGAAGTTCCCCGACCTGATCCACGCGGTGAAGATGGAACCGGACCGCGGCTTCCCGCAGGCGGCCAGCGCACACGACACGTTCTGGGATTTCGTGTCGCTGATGCCCGAGTCGCTGCACATGATCATGTGGGCGATGAGCGACCGCACCATCCCGCGATCGCTGCGCATGATGGAAGGCTTCGGCATCCACAGCTTCCGCCTGCTCGACGCGGAAGGGCGCAGCACCTTCGTCAAGTTCCACTGGCGCCCCAAGCTCGGCCTGCAATCCACGATCTGGGACGAGGCGGTGAAGCTGGCCGGCGCCGATCCGGACTTCCACCGCCGCGACCTGTTCGAGGCGATCCAGCGCGGCGACTTCCCGGAATGGGAACTGGGCGTGCAACTGTTCACCGAGGAGCAGGCCGACGCCTTCCCGTTCGACCACCTGGATTCCACCAAGCTGATCCCCGAAGAGCTGGTGCCGCTGCAGATCGTCGGGCGCATGGTGCTGGACCGCTGGCCGGACAACTTCTTCGCCGAGACCGAGCAGGTGGCGTTCTGCCCGGCCAACATCGTGCCCGGCATCGACTTCTCCAACGACCCGCTGCTGCAGGGCCGCCTGTTCTCGTACCTGGACACCCAGCTCAGCCGCCTCGGCGGGCCCAACTTCCACCAGTTGCCGATCAACGCGCCCAAGTGCCCGTTCGCCAACATGCAGCGCGACGGGCACATGCAGATGGGCGTGCCCAAGGGCCGCGTCGCCTACGAACCCAGCTCGCTGCAGGCCGACAGCCCGCGCGAGACCGCGCGCGGCTTCGTCAGCCACCGCACCCAGCCCGACGACGGCGCCAAGGGCCGCGTGCGGGCCGAGAGCTTCGCCGACCACTACAGCCAGGCGCGGCTGTTCTACCGCAGCCAGACGCCTCCGGAGCAGGCGCACGTGGCCTCGGCGCTGGTGTTCGAATTGTCCAAGGTCGACACCGCGCACGTGCGCGAGGCCGTGGTCGGGCACCTGCGCCACGTCGACCCCAAGCTGGCGCAGCGCGTCGCCGATGGCCTGGGCCTGGACACGCTGCCGCCGGCCCCGCCGGCCGCCGTCGCGCCGCAGGACCTGCCGCTGTCGCCGGCGCTGCAGTTGATCGGGCGGATGAAGCCCACCCTGCAGGGGCGTGCGATCGGCATCCTGATCGACGATGGCTCGGACGCAAAACTGGTGCGCGACCTGCGCAAGGCCGCCACCGATGCCGGTGCGGCGGTCAAGATCGTCGCGCCGAAGCTGGGCGGCGCCACTCTCAGCGACGGCAAGCGCCTGGCCGCCGACGGCCAGCTGGCCGGCACGCCGTCGTTCGTGTTCGACGCGGTGGCGGTGGTGCTGTCGGCCGAGGCCGGCAAGCGGCTGAGCAAGGAGTCGGCGGCCATCGACTTCGTCAGCAACGCCTTCGCCCACCTCAAGGCGATCGCCGCCGACGCCGGCGCGCAGCCACTGCTGAAGGCCGGCAACGTGCAGAAGGATGCCGGAGTGGTCGACGCCGGCGACAGCAAGGGCTTCATTGCCGCCGCCAAGACCCGCCAGTGGAACCGCGAACCGAAGCTGCGCCTGCTCGCCTGAGGGGCGCTGCGCCCCGCCCCACGCCCGTACTCCGCGGGCGTGGCCGCGCCGCGACATCCTGCCCCGGCGATGCTGCCGGGCAGCGTCGCGGCGCATCCCGGGCCGCACTGCCATGCTGGCCGACCCCTCGAGAATCGAACGCTGCCATGGCATCAGGGCGGTGCGGGGATGCCCCCCGCCCCGGCACCGGCGCGCCCTCGTTGGCCCGGCTCGCCCCACGCGCGCGGCCACCGATCGAGGCGGGCCATCGGCCCCTCGGCAGGCTGCCGACAACGGCCTGGTCAATTTTTCGCCACCCCTCTTGACACTGTTGTGTCACGGGCCGGCGTCGGGGTTATCCACACCTTTATGCAGAAGTCATCCACACCCCCTGTGGACAACGGCGCACGGCGGTCCTCACCTCGGCCAGACAGCCAAGTAATTGATTCAGAACAAAAAGGAATGTCACGCACTTGACAAGAAGCAGGGAAGCGGCTTCTGCGCGGCCGCCCGGCGCGCACGGCGGCAAAAACTTATCCCGAACCCGAGCGTGGCCCGTCCAGCGTCATCCCAGGTGAAGCGGGCGTGAATTTTGACGGGTACGCGACGGACGGTACGCCGGTTTCCCGGCAGCGTTGTCGCACCGGCCGGCATCCCCGGCCCGGGAGAACATGGCCACCGCGTCGATGGTGCGCCGCAACACTTCCGCAAGGTCCGGCCCCCCCGCTCCCCCGCGCGCGGGGCCGCCGCACCGCCCGCCTGAAGCGGCGCCGCAGCGGTAGGCGCATTACGCACCGGTGCCCCACCGCCTATCCCGTCGCCTGTGCGGTCAGGCGCGTGGGGGCTCACACCAGGACGTCGCCGTCGGCCGCCGGCAGCAACGAGTCGGCCAGGCGGCGCTCCATCTGCTTGAGGTAGTCGCTGAAGCCCCCCCGGGCCCGCGCCACGCGCCGCGCGCTGGTGATCACCACCGGCTGCGCACGCCGCGCGATCCGCGCCTGCGCGCGCACCATCGCCTCCACCAGCGCCACGTCCTCGTGCGCGGCCAGCGGCAGGAAGCCGCCGCAGCGCAGGTACAGCTCGGCGCTAAAGCCCAGATTGGCGCCGTGCACGTGCGGGTGGTCGTCGCGACGGCATTCGCCGGCCAGATAGGCCTCGCGCAAGGGCGTGCCGTAGTCGTCCCAGTCGGTGACCGTGACGATGCCGCAAAACGCATCGCTGGCGCATTCCAGCTGCGCCGACAGCCAGTTCGCCGGCACCACGGAATCGGCATCGGTGCAGGCCAGCCAGCGCGCGCCGGCGGCCAGCGCCGCCTGTGCCGCGGCCGCGCGCGCGCTGCCCACATTGCCGCTCTGCAGCGCGATGGCGTGCGCGCCATGGGCGGCGACGATCTCGGCGGTACCGTCGCGGCAGCGGTCCAGGGCGACGAAGACCTGCACCGCCTCGCCATGCAGACCGACGCATTGCGCGGCCACCGCCACCGAACGCAGGCAGGCGCCGATCAGCACCTCCTCGTCGTGCGCCGGAATCAGTACGGCGATCACCGCAGCCGCTCCGCCGCGGCCACCGAATACGGCGTGGCGCTCCAGGCTTCGAGCAGCACGTCGTCGTCCTCGTAGCGGAACAGGCGCGGCAATTCCAGGGCCTGCGCCAGACAGGCCTGCACGGCGCGTCCGTCCATGCAGGCCTGTGCGAACGGGTGCAGCCAGTGGCAGGCGACCAGCACGCCCTGCTCGCTCAGCGAGGCGCGCAGGCGCCGGGCGCAGTCCTGCAACTGCGGCAACGGCAGGTAGTAGCCGACTTCGCTGAACACGATCAGATCGAAACGGCCCGCCGGCCAACTACGCGGGTGCTCGGCCTGCCGCACCTGCACCTGCGGCAGGCCGGCCGTGCGCTGGGTCGCCAGGGCCACCGCGCGCTCGGACAGGTCGGTGGCCAGCAGCGCATCGCAGCGCGGCGCCAGCGCCGCGGTCAGTTCGCCGTTGGAGCAGCCGAGTTCCCAGGCCCGAGCGAAGCGTGCGCGCGGCAGGCTGGCCAGCAACAACGCACGCTTGCGCGCCTCGTACCAGCGCTCGCGATAGCCGAACGGGTCGTCGTCGCGGTAGATCGCACCGAAATAGGCCTGCAGCGCATTCATGCGACGACCACCTCGAAGCGGCGAGCGAAACGTTGCAGGACCTGCGGCGGCAGGATCGGCGCCGGCACCGGCGGCAGTGCGGTGCCCAGTTGCGAGGCGAAGCACTGCAGCGCCTGTTGCTTGGCGCGCCAGTCGGCGTCGCCGAGACCGTAGCGGACCGCACCGTGCAGGGCCGGCGGCGCGTCGGGCTGCAGCCAGTGCCAGGCCCAGACCGGGAACTCGGCCATGCGCGATGCGCTGGCGGCCACCGCACCGCGCACCGCCCCGGCGCAAGCCTCGTGATCGGGATGGCCGTCGTGGCGCCAGGTGGTCAGCACCAGGTCGCCTGGCTGCAACCGTTCCTGCAGACGCTCGGCCAGCACCGACGCATGCCGGCCGACCTGGCCGTCGGGCAGGCCCAGATGCTGGATCGTGGCGGGATCCACGCCCAGGCAGCGCGCCGCGGCGGCCAGCTCGGCGCGGCGCACGGTGCGCAGGCGCTGTGGCGTCCAGTGCGGGTCGTGCGGATAGCAGGCTTCGCCGTCGGTGACCGCGATCAGGCGTACCGGCAGGCCCAAGCGGCGCGCGCAGGCGACCACGCCACCGCAGCCCAGCGCCTCGTCGTCCGGATGCGGCGACACCACCACCAACCGTGCTGCGCCGGCGATCAGATCCTCGACCGGGCGCTGCGGCAGGGACGCCAACCATGGCGAGCGCCGCCATGCCGACTCCGGCGTGCCGTCGCCATGGATCTGCGGCCGCGCCGCGCTCACAGCCGCCATTGCCGCACCTGCTCGCCCAGCGCCTGGCCGAGTGCGGCCCAGTCGTGCTCGGCATGGCTCTGCCGCACGAACACCGCCAGATCGGCGCAACGCATCGCGTGTTCGCGGTCGCTGCACAGCGGCGCCGGCCCGAGCGCGCGGCCGACGCGATCGAGCACGTCGGTGGCCGCGCGCTCCACGAACGAACGCAGCCGGATCACCGCGTGCCGATGCGCCTGTTCGGGCGCGGCGTCGATGGCCGCGGCCAGTTCGCGCAGCAGAGCGCGCGCCGCGCCGAGCTGCTGATCGATCACGCCCAGGTGCATCGCCGCGTGCGCATCGCGCTGCAGCTTGGGATGCGCGCGCAGGCGCTCGGCCACTGCGCACGCGGCGCCGTACCAGCAGGCCGCGATGCCGGCGCCGCCATGCCAGAACCCGGGGCGTTGCAGGTATTGGTCCGGCGCGCCGACTGCAATCGCCGGCACCGCCTCGAACGTCACCGGCCCGCTGACCACGCGGGCCATGCCGACCGCCGCCCAGGCCTGCGTATCGATGGCGATGCCGGGATCTCGCAGATGCACCTGAACCAGCTGCGGGCGTTCGGCCGCATGCGCGGTGAGCAGGGCGTGGTCGACGAAGCCGGCACCGGAGCACCACGCCTTGCGGCCAGAGACCTCGCCACGCTGCGCAGCGCCACGATAGGCCAGGCGCGCATCCGGCGCCTCCGCGGCCCACACCGCGAACAATTGCCCCGGCGGCGGCGCCGCCGCGCCGAGTTCGGCCAGGATCGCCTGTGCGTCGTAATGCGCCTCCAGCACCTTGGCCAGGCACACGTCGGTCGCGGCGATCTCGGCCAGGATCCGCCAGCGATCCAGGGTGTCGCCGCCCCCCGGGAACGGCAGCTGCGGATAGCGCACGAGCGCCTGCAGCGCGGCGCCGCGCAGGTCGTCGGCATCGCCGAGGGCAGTGGGGGAAAGCAATGCGGCCAATCGAATCCTCTCTGCAAGGCGTAAGGCAGCACGGACACTGGCCGTGCTGTGGAACGTGGAAGGCGTTGCGAGGAATGGGGCCATCACAGCAGCACGCGCGTGCACCGTGTGTGCATGCCGCCTTGGCGCGCCTCCTCTAAGCATTCATGCATCCGGCCTGTTGTGCGCCACGCCCCAGTGCACAGGAGCGGTGGCGTGACGCACCGGTTACGGCGTCAGGATCACCTTGCGGCAGTCCTGCTCCTTCTTGTCGAAGATCGCGTAGCCCTGCGCCGCCTCGGCCAAGCTCAGGCGATGGGTGATGATCTCGTTCGGGCGCAGCCGGCCCTCGCCGATGTGCTCCAGCAGTTCCGGCATGAAGCGCTGCACGTGGGTCTGGCCCATCTTGAAGCTGAGCCCCTTGTCGAAGGCGTCGCCGAACAGGAAGCCGTGGATGAAGCCGGCATACACGCCGGGCACGCTGACGGTACCGCCGCGGCGGGTGGCGGCGATGCACTGGCGCAGCGCGGTGCCGCTGCTGCCTTCCAGCTTCAGCGTGGCCATCACCGTCTCCACCGTGCTGCCCTTGGCCTCGAAGCCCACCGCGTCGATGCTGGCGTCCACGCCGCGGCCGTCGGTCTGGCCGACGATGACGTCGGCCGGATCCTCGATCTCCTCGAAGTTCAACGGAATCACCCCGTAGGTGCGCTGGGCGAAGTCCAGCCGGTACGGATAGCGATCGACCATGAAGATGCGCTCGGCGCCGAGCATGCGGCAGCAGGCCGCGGTCATCAGCCCGACCGGGCCGGCACCGAAGATCGCCACCGTACTGCCCTGGTGTACGCCTGCATTGACCGCGGCCTGGTAGCCGGTGGGCAGGATGTCGGAGAGGAACAGCACCTGCTCGTCGTGCAGCACGTCCGGCACCACCAGCGGGCCGACATTGGCCTTGGGCACGCGCACGTACTCGGCCTGGCCGCCGGCCACGCCGCCGTACAGATGGCTGTAGCCGAACAGCGCCGCCGGCGGGCGGATGCCCTTCTGGTTCAGCGCCGCGCCCTTGCCGGTGTTGGTGGTCTCGCAGGCGGCGTATTCGGTCAGCCGACAATGGAAGCATTCGCCGCAGGCGATCACGAACGGGATCACCACGCGGTCGCCCTTCTTCACCCGCTGCACGTCCGGGCCGACCTCCTCCACCACGCCCATGAACTCGTGCCCGAGCACGTCGCCATTGTGCAGCTCGGGGATCTTGCCGCGGTACAGATGCAGGTCCGAGCCGCAGATCGCGGTGGCGGTGACGCGCAGAATGATGTCGTCCGCCTCGACCAGCACCGGATCGGGAACGGTTTCCACGCGCACGTCCCGGGTGCCGTGGTAGGTCAGAGCTTGCATGGGCGTTGTCCTCGTCTACGAATGCGTACGGGCAGTGTTGCGATGCGCGGCGTACAGCGGCGGTGACCATGCCGTGAGTCTGATGTCGCGACTGCGCTGCGTACCTTGCAGGCAGCGCCTTGCGTGCACCTGCGGCCGCTGCATTACCATGCGTCGTCCCCACTGCGAGCCGATGCCATGCCCGACAGCCTCCACGAGCTGCAGACCGCCCAGCGCGCCTTCGCCGAGGCGCGCGACTGGGGCCAGTTCCACAGCCCGCGCAACCTCGCCGCGGCGCTGTCGGTGGAAGCGGCGGAACTGCTGGAACATTTCCAGTGGCTGGACGATGCGCAGAGCCGGCAACTGTCCGCGGACAAGACGCAGCAGGTCGGCAGCGAGATCGCCGACGTGCTGCTGTATCTGGTGCAGTTGTGCGACAAGCTGGGCATCGATCCGATCGAGGCCGCGCAGCGCAAGATGCAGGTCAATGCCGCCAAGTACCCGGTGGAGCGCGCCAAGGGCCGCATCACCAAGTACACCGAACTGTAGGCGCGCGGCCGCGCGCGGCGGCGGCTGATGCGCGGCGACGACAGGCCAGCGCCCATCACCTGGGTCCGCGACAACGCGCCGGATGCGGGTTGCGCTGTGGGCGCGGCTGCAGCCGCGACGGGCTTACGGGGAACGTCGCGGTCGCGGCTGAAGCCGCTCCTACAGGATGCGTCTCCTAGGGATTAGAGGTGTCCTGAAGCCGCTCCCACACGGCACGTCCCTGCGCGATGAGAGGTGCCCGGCATGCGCCACGGCGCGGCATATGGCGGCTAGGCGCGGGTGCGCGGACTGCCCTTGCGCGCGGACGTCGTCTTGCTGGCGCGCTTGCTGCTCGCGCGCGTGGCGCTCTTCTTCGCTGGCGTCTTCCTGGCCGTCGCTCGCTTGGATGCCGTCTTCTTCGACGCGGCCTTCTTCGACGCAGCCTTCTTCGATGCGACCTTCTTCGATGCGACCTTCTTCGACGCCGTCCTGTTCGTCGCCGTCTTCTTTGCCGAAACGGTCTTGCTTGCGGCCTTGTTGGCCGTCGTCTTCCGGGCCGACGCGGTCTTGGCGGCGCGCTGCTTCGCGGCGGACGTGCGCGTGCCGGCCTTTTTCGCCCGGGTCTGCGCCGCCTTCTTCGCCGCGGCCTTGCGCACCGTCGTGCCCTTGCTCTGTGCGGCCTTCTTCGCGGCCGCCGAGCGGCTACTGGCGCTACGCTTCTTCGCCGCGCGCTTGGTCTGGGTCGACAGCGCCTCGCTGCCCACGGTCTGCCGCGCCGTCTTGCCCTTGCTGGCGGTCTTGAGCGCCTTCTTGGCGCCGCGCGAACGCGTCGGCGACGGCTTGGCCGGCTTGCCGCCCTTGGCTTCCTCCTGCGCGACCTTCTTCTTGGTGGCCTTCGACGCCGTCTTCGAGGCGCCGGTCTTGACCCCGGCCCGGCGCGCCTTGGACAGGCCGATGGCGATCGCCTGCTTGGTCGACTTCACCTGCGTCTTGCCGTCGCGCACGCGATCGATTTCCTCGCGCACGAACTCGCCGGCCTGGGTGGAGTCGGCCTTGCCCTCGCGTTTTGCGCGACGCGCGCGGGTGGTGGTGGATTGCTCCGGCATCGTTGCATCTCCTGAAAGCGGCCACGACGGCCATCGGCACCGGGTGTAGCAATGCGCAGGTCAAGAGCAGGCATACGACAGGCGAAGCGCACGTGCATAGGCCTGCACGCCGGCGAGGGCGCGATCAGCCGTCGCGACCGCACAGCGCCGGCGAGTAGGTCTGGATGGCGTGCTGGATCGGCACGTGGCGTCCGTACAGCAGCGCGCACACCAGCGCCACCGAAACGAGGGCGTAGAGGCGCAGGCGCGCCGGCAGCTGCGGCGCGCCGCGCCATTGCAGATAGCAGATCGTGGTCACGGCCCCGACGAGCACGCCGGCCACGACCTCGGACAGGCTGTGCGCCTGCGCGTAGACGCGGGCGACGGCGATCACGCTGGCGATGGCGAACCCGCAGGCGACCGCCAATCGCGGCCGCGGGCGGGCGCGCAGGCACAGCATGCACGCCATCGGCCACACGCAGGCAGCAAGCATCGTGTGCCCGCTGATCACCCGGAACTGCAGCGCGCGCAACTCCACGCCGCAGCCGGCGTAGAGAATCTTGGTCGCCCCGACCAGGACCGCGGCGGTCGCCAGCAGGCCCAGCCAGGTGCCGGCGGCGCGCCAACCGCCGCCACCCAATGCCAGCCACAGGGCGCAGACGAGCGCCAGCGGCAGCGTCATCGCCGCGTCGCCGAAGTTGCTGATGTCGGACCACATGCTGGGAGGAACGTCCTTCGGCGTACGCGTCGTTTGGGGCCACCGACGCAGTGCGCCGTGGCTGCCATGATACGGGCGAACCGTCGAACGGGCGGACCGCGGGGCGCAGCGCCGAGGCGGAGCGCAAGCGAAGGCGACGGCAAGCGCGGTCCAGCCCGGGCGAGCCAGCGCCCCATGGGAGACAAGAGATCCCGCCCCTGCTCCAGCCGCCCCCTCGGCACGCGCTCACCGGCATCCCCATCGACCACAACAGCGCCTTGTAGAAACGGCTTCGGCCGCGACAGGCTCCACCGCGAACGCCCATCGCGTCTGAAGGGCATTTCCAATCACCTGCATCCGCCACGCTCACGCCGGATGCAGCGTTCCTGTAGGAGTCAACTGTCATGCCCCAGCGATAACCGGAGGAGCGTACGGTGCCTGATCGCGCGCGATGGCATTGAGCCAGCGCAGGAACTTGTGCATGCAGGCGACGATGGCGACCTTGGCCGGCTTGCCGGCCGCGCGCAAGCGCGCGTAGGTGTTGGCCAAGGGGGATTTGGCGCGGATGCTGGCCCAGGTGGCCATGTACAGCACGCCTCGCACGTCGGCACGGCCGCCTTTGATGCGACGTTGGCCTTTCCAGCAGCCGCTGTCGTGATTGAACGGGGCCAGCCCGACCAGGGCGGCGAGCTTGCGTGGCGGCAGCGTGCCCAGCTCTGGCAACCGCGCGGCCAGCACTGCGCGCAGGATCGTGCCGAGCCCAGGTACCTTGGGCAAGCTCGAGCAGGTCTTGCCCTGCTGCTCGATCTCCTGCGTCAATGTCTGGATCTGCTGGTTCAGCAGGGCGATCACCTCTCGGCAGCGGTGTTGCACCTTGGCGCTGGTGATGTGTTCCAGGCGCCGCCGATGGGCATCGCGCTGGCCCACCAGGGTGGCACGCAGGTCCAACAGTTCGCGAAGAGACTGCTGGTGCTCGGGCACCACGGTCGTGGGCGTGGTCGGGATGTGCTGGGCGGCGATGGCCAGCAGGCGCGCGTCCAGGGCGTCGGTCTTGGCCTGCAGGCCCAAGGCTTGGGCTAGCTTGCGCGGACGATCGGCGGCCATCCGCACTGCCGGCAGGGCCGCCTCTCGGAGCACCCGCAGCACGGCATGTTCGTAGCCGCCACTGGCTTCCAGCAAGATCCGCTCGCAGCCCAGCTCCACCAGGCGTTGGGCCAGCACACGCTGCCCCTGTGGCGTATTGGGTTGGGTCCAGGCCTGCTCGTCCGGCAGGACATGAATGACCAGTTCGGCCTTGGATACATCGATCCCGACATAGCGCCGCATAGACGTTCTCCGCAGTAGACTCAGGAACGAGAGCACTCCTGCCGATGCCCATGCTTGTGGAGTTCGAGCTCGCGACTCGGGCAACTGTTCGGGCTGATGAGGCAGGAGATACGGGGTGCGGCGGCGCTGACTCCTACTCGTGCTTGCTGGCACTGCGGCTAAACGGCCTGCCGCACTCCGCTCTCACTTACAACGATAGACTCTCATTTGACACAAGCGGCTTCCGCCGCGACAAGCCTTCCCGGTACAGCCCGTCGCGGCTGAAGCCGCTCCTACAGCACACGTCCCGGCGTCATCAGCGGTGCCCTGATGCCGCTTCTGCAGGACCACCCACACCTGCTCAGGTGCGGCGAACGCAGCGCGTTGGAGCGCTCCTCAAGTTGCGCGTGCGGCGCCCCGCTCTGCGACAGCCGCCGGCGCCGGCGCCGGCTCCCAGCCGAACACGCTGCGCCCGCCAAAGGCGTGCGACTGCGCGCGCTCCTCGGCGATGTAGTCCTCCACCGATGGACCGCGCGCGGTCGGTTCGAGCAGGCGCGCTTGCGCGTCCAGGCGGCGGATCGCCTGCAGCTTCTCCTCGCGGCCCAGCTTGGCTTGCGCCACGGCGGTCTTGAGCACGCTGATGGTGTGGTCGTAGACCCGTGTCGGCACCGGGAACGGATGGCGGTCCTTGCCGCCGTGGGCCAGCGAGAACCGCGCCGGATCGCTGAAACGGCACGGCGCGCCGTGCAGCACCTCGGCGACCAGCGCCAGTGCGCGCACGGTGCGCGCGCCGACGCCCGGCACCTGCAGCAGGTCGGCGAAGTCGCGCGGTCCGCAGTCGGCGGCAGCGGCCAGCGCGCCATGCAGCCGCCGCACCACGACGTCGCTGCCGCGCACGTCGTGATGGTCGGGCAGCGACAGATGCGGCAGGTCGGCGGGCCGGCGCTCGGGCAGCGCGGCGGCGGCCGGCGCGAACAGGTCGCCGGTCTCCGCGAACAAGGCATCGGCGGCCGAGGCGGTGTCGCCACAACGCGGCGTGGCGCGGGCCGGCGCAGCCGCCACCGGTGTCTGCGCGGCCTCCAGCGCGGCGTATTCGCGGGCGATACGCTCCGGCGCCAGCGTCTGCAGCAGGTCCACCTGCGCCGCCCGCGCCGCCGCGGCGCGATGATCGGCGAGATTGACGATGCGGCCCTGGCGCGGGCCGTCGATCGCCGCATGCGGCGCGTCGACGAAGCTGCTCAGGCCCTCAGACAGCCAGTGGTAGCGCCGCGCCTGCTTGCGCGCGCCGTGCATGCCCTGCTGCACCACCACCCAGCGCCCGTCGTCGCTGACGATGAAGCCGTGCAGATACAAATCGAAACCATCCTGCACCGCGGCGCTGTCGACCTTGGCTACCAGGCGGCTGACCCGCGCCAGGTCCGCACCGTCCAGACCGGTGCGCTCGCCCACCGCCTGCAGTTCGTCCGGCGTGGCCCGCGAATGCCGCCCGCGGCCGCCGCAGACATGGATGCCCAGTTCGCCGGACAGCGGCGCCAGGCCGCGCTTGAGCGCACCCAGCACGCTGGTGGTGATGCCGGAGGAATGCCAGTCCATGCCCATCACCGCGCCCAGCGACTGGAACCAGAACGGATGCGCCAGCCGCCGCAGCAGCTCGTCGCGGCCGTAACTGTGCACGATGGCCTGGCACATCACCGCACCGAGCCGGGTCATCCGCTCGCCCAGCCAGTGCGGCACACGGCCACCGTGCAGGGGCAGATCGGCGCTGCCGGAACGTCGGCTCATGGGGGCTCCGAGAAGGGCGGTGCACCAGGGTAGCCAGTGCCGGTCTCACCGCGCGAGCCGGCGGGCGGACGCAGGCTGAGCGGTTCAGTGCTGGGCGATGCGCAAGACATGTCGAATCGGCGTGACCGTACTTGATCGGTCACGCCCGTCGCGGCTGACGCCGCTCCTAAAGACGCAGAGAGAGGCATTGTGGGAGGCGCTTCAGCCCCGACTGCAGGACGCATCGGCCTGCCCACCATCGTGCACTGCGTCACAGCTTTCCGAGCGCCATGGGGTAGCGTTACCGCAGGGCGGAAGGGGAGCTTTGCTATGGCGTTTCGTACCACGCGGCGCGGGCTGTTGCTCGGCGCCGGTTCGTTCGCGTTGCTGTCGCAGGTGCCGATGGGTCTGGCCCTGCCGCGTGCGTCGGCGAAGACACCGGCCTTCATCGATGCGCTGATCGCGCGGATGACGCCGGAAGAAAAGGCCGGGCAACTGACCCTGTTCGGTTCGGCGCAGCAGACCGACGCGGCCGCCGCGGCCAACCCGGTCAGCGTGCGGCCCACCGCCGAGGGCCAGTTGGCTGCCGCGCGCGCCGGGCGCCTGACCGGCATCTTCAACGGCTCCAACGTGCGCTGGCACCAGCAGCTGCAACAGGCCGCGCTGGAGAGCCGGCTGCAGATCCCGCTACTGTTCGCCGCCGACGTGATCCACGGCTTCACCACCGTGTTCCCGGTGCCGCTGGGCGAAGCCGCCAGCTTCGAGCCGGAGCTGGCGCAGCGCACCGCGCGCGCCGCCGCGCTGGAGGCCAGCGCGGTCGGCATCGACTGGACCTTCGCACCGATGGTCGACATCGCCCGCGATGCGCGCTGGGGCCGCGGCGTGGAAGGCAGCGGCGAGGACGTGCTGCTGGGCCGGCGTTTCGCCGAAGCACGCGTGCGCGGCTTCCAGGGCGAGGGCATCGACCACGCCGACGCATTGGCCGCCTGCGCCAAGCACTTCGCCGCCTACGGCGCCGCCGAGGCCGGCCTGGACTACAACACCGTCGACATCTCCGAACGCACCCTGCGCGAGGTGTATTTCCCGCCGTTCCAGTCCGCGTTCGCGGCCGGCGCGGTGACCACCATGGCCTCCTTCAACGAGTTGTCCGGCGTTCCTGCCACCGCCAATACCTGGCTGTTGAGCCAGGTGCTGCGCGGCGAATGGAACTACAGCGGCCTGGTGGTGTCCGACTACACCGGCGACCTCGAACTGGTCGCGCACGGCTACGCCCGCGATGCGCGCGACGCGGCGCGGCTGGCGTTCCTGGCCGGGGTGGATATCAGCATGCAGAGCGGGCTATACCTGCAGCACCTGCCCGGCCTGGTCGCCGCCGGCGCGGTGCCGATGGCGCGGCTGGACGCTGCGGTGCGCCGCGTGCTGCGCTTCAAGGCCGCGCTGGGCCTGTTCGACGATCCGTTCCTGCGCATCGTGCCCGAGCGCGCGCAGGCGCGGCAGCGGCGCCCGGAGACGCTGGCGCTGGCGCACGAGGCCGCGCGCAAATCGGTGGTGCTGCTGAAGAACGAGGGCGAGCTGCTGCCGCTCAAGCGCCAGGGCCAGCGCATCGCGCTGATCGGGCCGATGGCCAACAACTGGGTGGACAGCGCCGGCCCATGGACCTTGTTCGGCGGCGACGACAGCGGCAACGACCTGGCCACCGCGCTGCGCGCGCAACTGGCCGATCCGACCACGTTGCAGGTGGTGGAAGGCTGCGCGTTCGAGCATGCATTGCCGGGCGGCGTGCAGGCCGCGGTGGCGGCGGCGACCGCCGCCGACGTGGCGATCCTGGCGATCGGCGAACCGCTGCGCTACTCCGGCGAAGCGCAGTCGCGCACCGAGATCGTCATCCCCGGCGTGCAGCAGTCGCTGCTGGCGGCGGTGGCGGCCACCGGCACGCCGGTGGTGGTGGTGCTCAGCAATGGCCGCGCACTGGTGCTGGACGGCGCGGTGCTGGACGCGCCCGCGATCCTGGTCAGCTGGTTCCTCGGCTCGGCCTCCGGCCCGGCCCTGGCCGACATCCTGTTCGGCGTGCACGGCCCCTCCGGGCGCCTGCCGGTGAGCTTCCCGCACGAATCGGGGCAGTCGCCGTACTACTACGCGCACAAGCCCACCGGCCGCCCGGATCCGCGCCCGAACGCGCTGACCCCGTTCACCACCCACTACCGCACGGTCTCCAACACCGCGCTGTTCCCGTTCGGCCATGGCCTCACCTATGGCCGCATCGAGTACGGCGAGCTGACCTTGAGTGCGCCGCGGCTGGCCGCCGGCGGCACGCTGAAGATCGCCGCGCGCATCCACAACCGCGGCCAGCGCGACGCCGAGGAAGTGGTGCAGCTGTACGTGCGCGACCGCAGCGCCAGCATCACCCGCCCGGTGCGCGAGCTGAAGGATTTCCGCAAGGTCGCGGTACCGGCCGGTGGCAGCGCCAGCGTGGAATTCGTGCTGCGCCGCGAGGACCTGCTGTTTATTGGCCAGGCGCTCAAGCCGACGGTGGAGCCGGGGCAGTTCGACCTGTGGGTGGCGCCTTCGGCGCAAGCGCCGGGGCTGTCGGCCAGTTTCGAACTGCTTGGCTGATCGGCAGCGCGGCGGGTGACGATGGCGACCGCGATGGCCGCCATCGCAGTCTGAGCGGCAGACACCCAGCCGGCGCTTCACGTCATCGGCACTGCGCGCTCACGCGCTGCTGCCGCGCGCAACGCTCAGATGGGGACGTCGTCTGCCGCGACCTCGCGCTGCGCGCGCTCGATCCATCGCATGCGCAGACGACGCCGCACCGGCGGCGCCCGCGAAGCGCGCCACCGCGTCCTCCCCCCTATCAGGAGCCGCGCCATGCACGATCACGATCCCGACCACTCCGCCGGCCGCCGTCGCGCGCTCGGCGCCCTCGGCAGCGGCCTGGCCGCCGGCGGCGCACTGGCCATGTCTGCCGGCGCCAGCGCGCAGCCCGCGGGCGCCACCGGCACCGGCGCCGCCCGCCCGCCGATGCAGAACCCGCGCACGCAGTACTCGCGCCCGCCGTTCGATACGCCGAAGCAGGAATGGCCTGGACTGGCCTCGAAGATGGTGCCGGTGCCCGACCATGGCGAGCGCAGCTATGTCGGCTCCGGGCGCCTGACCGGGCGCAAGGCGCTGGTCACCGGCGGCGACTCGGGCATCGGCCGCGCCGCGGCGATCGCCTTCGCCCGCGAGGGCGCGGACGTGGCGATCAACTACCTGCCGCAGGAAGAACCCGACGCGCGCGAGGTGGTCGCGCTGATCCGCGCGGCCGGGCGCAAGGCGGTGGCCATCCCCGGCGACCTGCGCGATGCCGCATTCTGCAAGCAACTGGTCGCGCAGGCGGTGCAACAGCTCGGCGGCCTGGACATCCTGGTCAACAACGCCGCGCGCCAGACCGCGCAAAAATCCCTGCTGGACATCGACGACCAGCAACTGGACGACACGCTCAAGACCAACCTCTACGCGCTGTTCTGGGTGACCCGTGCCGCCTTGCCGCACCTGCCGGCGGGCGCGGCGATCATCAACACCGCCTCGATCGTCGCCGACGATCCGCCCGAATCGCTGCTCGACTACGCCACCACCAAGGGCGGCATCGTCAGCTTCACCAAGAGCCTGGCCAAGCAACTGGCGCCCAAGGGCATCCGCGTCAACGCGGTCGCGCCGGGGCCGTACTGGACGCCGCTGCAGCCCAGCGGCGGGCAGTTCATGGACAAGCTCAAGACCTTCGGCGCCGACGGCCCCACCGGCCGCCCCGGGCAGCCGGCGGAGATCGCCCCGATCTACGTGCTGCTCGCCTCGCAGGAATCCAGCTTCACCACCGGCAGCGTGTTCAGCAGCGTCGGCGGCCGCGGCAACGTGGGTTGAGGTGCCGATGATCGATGCGACATGAGGCCTCATGTGGGAGCGATTCTACGTGGCCTTGCGGCCATCCGGAGCCGCTCCTGCAGAAACCTGCGCTGCGTTGCCTGGGTGCACTGTGGCAGGGACTTCAGTCCCGACGCCTCACTAGGTCAGGGACACGGAAGGCCTTGTTCGTCGCGGTATGACAGTTGATCCTGCATACGCCTCGTGGCATCGGACCAGGCAAAGGCCATGGGCAATCGCGCATCGGCCATCACCCCACCAACTCCGCCGCCAGGAACGGCGCCGTGCGACTGTCCGCCTGCGCTGCCACCGCTTCCGGCACACCGGCTGCAACCACCTTGCCACCCGCCCCGCCCGCTCCCGGCCCCATGTCGATGATCCAGTCGCTGGCCGCGGCCACGCGCATGTCGTGCTCCACCGCCACCACCGTGTTGCCCGCCTCCACCAGCCCGTGCAACTGCCGCAACAGCGTGTCCACGTCGGCCGGATGCAGGCCGGTGGTGGGCTCGTCCAATACGTACACCGTCCCACGGCGCTGCGCGCGCTGCAGTTCGGTGGCCAGCTTGATGCGCTGCGCCTCGCCGCCGGACAGCTCGGTGGCCGGCTGGCCCAGCCGCAGATAACCCAGGCCCACATCCACCAGCACCTGCAGCGGCCGCGCGATCGCCGCGTCGTCGGCGAAGAAGTCCAGCGCCTGCGCCACGGTCATGCGCAGCACCTGCGCGATGTTATGGCCGTGCAGTTCGATCTCCAGCGTCTTGGCGTTGTAGCGTGCGCCATGACAGGTCGGGCACGGCGCATACACGCTGGGCATGAACAGCAATTCCACGCTCACCGCGCCCTCGCCTTCGCAGGTGTCGCAGCGGCCCTTGGCCACGTTGAACGAAAAGCGCCCCGCGTCGTACTTGCGCTTGCGCGCCGCCGGGGTGGCGGCAAAGCGCTTGCGCACGTGGTCGAACAGGCCGGTGTAGGTCGCCAGGTTGGAGCGCGGCGTGCGCCCGATCGGCGCCTGGTCCACCTGCACCAACCGTCGCACATGCTGCAGGCCATCGGCGATGTAGCCATCGGTGGCGACGCGCGCGCCGCGCTCCAGCGGATCCAGTTCTTCCTCCGCCTCGGCCGGCGCTTGCCCCAATTGCGTGCCCAGCAACTCCACCAGCGCCTGGCTGACCAGCGAGGACTTGCCCGAGCCGGACACACCGGTGACGGTGGTGAACACGCCCAACGGGATGTCCACGTCCAGCGCGACCACGTTGTTGCGGCTGACCTCGCGCAACTGCAGCCAGCCCTCGGGCATGCGCGGCGCATGCGCGGCGGCCTGCGGCTCGGCGAACAGGTAGCGGCGCGTGGACGAGGCCTGCACCTGCGCCAGTCCCGCAGGCGGACCGCTGTACAGCACCTGCCCGCCGTGTTCGCCGGCACCGGGGCCGACATCGACGATCCAGTCGGCATGACGGATCACGTCGATCTCGTGCTCCACCACGAACAGCGAATTGCCCGCGCCCTTGAGCTGGTCCAACGCGCCCAGCAGCGCCTGCGTGTCGGCCGGATGCAGGCCCGCCGACGGCTCGTCCATCACGTAGACCACGCCGAACAGTTGCGAACGGATCTGCGTGGCCAGGCGCAGCCGCTGCAGCTCGCCGGGCGACAGCGTCGGCGTGCTGCGCTCCAGCGTCAGGTAGCCCAGCCCCAGCGCCTCCACCACCTGGATCCGCGCCAGCAGATCCTGGGCGATGCGCTGCGCGGCCAGCGCCTGCTCCGGATGTCGCGAACGGCCCTGCATGCGGCCTTCCGCCGCGGGCCGCAACAGGTCGGCCACCTCGCCGAGCGGGCGCTGCGACAGTGCGCCGATGTCCAGGCCGGCGAAGGTCACCGCCAGCGCCTCGCGGCGCAGCCGCTTGCCGTCGCAGCTGGGGCAAGCGGTGCTGATCAGGTACTGGGCCACGCGCTTCTTGATCAGCGCGCTTTGCGTGCTGGCGAAGGTGTGCAGCACGTAGCGACGCGCGCTGCTGAAGGTACCCATGTACGCCGGCTCCTGCTTGCGCTTGAGCGCGCGCTGGGTCTCGGCCAGGCTGAAGCCGGGATACACCGGAACGGTCGGCTGCTCGTCGGTGTACAGGATCCAGTCGCGGGTCTTCTTCGGCAGCTTCGCCCACGGCACGTCGACATCGTGGCCGAGCGTGGTGAGGATGTCGCGCAGGTTCTGCCCATGCCAGGCCGGCGGCCACGCCGCCACCGCGCGCTCGCGGATGCTCAGCGAACGGTCCGGCACCATCGACGCCTCGGTGGCGTCGTAGATGCGTCCCAGCCCGTGGCAGGTGGGGCAGGCGCCGGCCGGTGTGTTCGGCGAGAAACCGTCGGCGTGGATGATGCCCTGCCCCGGCGGATATGTGCCGGCGCGCGAGTACAGCATGCGCAGCGAGTTGGAGATGGTGGTGACGCTGCCCACCGACGAACGCGTGCTCGGCGCGCCGCGATGCTGCTGCAGCGCCACCGCCGGCGGCAGGCCGTCGATGGCGTCCACGTCGGCCACGCCGGCCTGGTCGATCAGGCGCCGCGCATACGGCGAGATCGAATCCAGGTAGCGGCGCTGCGCCTCGGCGAACAGCGTGCCGAACGCCAGCGACGACTTGCCCGAGCCGGACACCCCGGTGAACACCACCAGCGCATCGCGCGGCAGCTCCACGTCCACGTCCTTGAGGTTGTGCTCGCGCGCGCCGCGGACGCGCACGAAGCCGGAAGCGGCGGAAGCGGAAGGCGTGGACATGGGCAGGACCGGCAACGCAAAGGAGCGCGCAAGCTTAGCCGGTCGGCCGGCATGGGCGCGTCGCGGCGGCTACGCTGCGGCGTGTACGGCCCGCCGTCGGCGCACGAATGGCGCGCCGCAGCCGCTGAGATAGGCTTAGCCCAACGCAGGCGCCGCCAGCGTGTCGGTGTCCTCGTCGCGCGCAGCCAGTGTCTGCATCCGCGTCACCGCGCTGGTGAAAGCGCGCAACACCGCCACGCCGCGCTCGGCGTAGATCGCATGCAGCGCCTGGTAGTACCACAGCGTACCGTCGCGGCCGGCAGTGAAGCGATCGAACACCGCCGTGCCGACCTCGGGGTCTTCCAGGTCGGCGACGATGCTGCGCGCGTTGTAGAGCTTGTCGCAGGCCGACACCAGCAGCACCGCGTCCGGCGCCTCGGCAAGATGCGCCAGATACGCCTGCTTGCGGATGCGCCAGTCGCGGCGTTTGGCCGGCACGTCGGTCTGCGCGGCCTTGCGCTCGGCCGTGGCATCGGTACAGGCCATCACCATGTCCGCCACCGCCTCGCCGAACTGCGCGCGGATCACCGCCTCGTGGCCGGCGCCGCAATCCTCCACCACATCGTGCAGCAGCGCCGCGATCGCCTGCTCCTCGTCGCCGCCGGCCTCCAGCACCAGCGTCGACACGCCCAGCACGTGGCTCAGATACGGCACCGTGCCGCCCTTGCGGAACTGGCCGGCGTGGGCGATGCGCGCGTAGTCCACGGCGCGCGCGTAACGTTCGGTAAGAGCGGTCATGCGGCGATCCTGACGGAACAGGCCGGCATTATCGCCAAACTGGCCGAACTGCGGGCGTGGAGGCGATCGCGGGCATGGCGCCCGTTCAAGTGTTCCCGCCCCCGACACGGCGGCGCGGGCCGCTCGATCGGCCACGCCATGGCCGACGTGCCGGAGCTGGCGCTGAACGGCCGCCTGTACGCACCACACCGCTGGCAACCCACGCACGCAGCCGACGTGCCGCATCCGAGCGCTTGCCTGGCACGGCGCCATGCCGCAGCGCCTGCACATTACTTTTCCCCCGCACCGCGTTAACGTGGTGCTTGGAAAGATGGAGCGGCCTGTCCCAAACCGACCGCTCGATCGACAGACACGCATGAACGCAGCGCCGAGGATGCTAACCGCCATGACCACCCGCACCGCCCACGCCGTGGACGATACCGCCACCGACAGCGCCCCCACCCCGCCGGCACGCCGCGCCGCCATCTCCGGCCGCGCCGCCGCGCATAGCGTGTACCGCTCACCGCTGGCCGAAGCCGAAGTAGGCGACGAAGCGCTGCGCCTGCGCGAACAACGCACCAAGCGCGCGGCGCAGGTCGCTGCGGTCGGTACTGTCACCGCCTTAGCCGCAGTGGCGCTGATCGCCTGGCGCCGCGCACGGCGCTGACGGCGCAACGATACAAGGCGCATTCGGCCTTCTAGTGTGCCGAGCAGGAAGCTCGCCGCCGCCCACGCAAGGAACGTCCCCATGACGCGATGGCGCCGCATCGCCCAATTCGCCGGCCTGGCGCTCCTCGCCAGCGCATGCAGCCTGCCCGCTGCCGCCCACAGGACGCCCATGGCCTCGGCGGTCCTCAGCGTACCGGCCGACCTGCCCAACCAGCGCCTGTTCGACTGCGCCGAGTCCAGCATCGCCACCCTGTCCGAGACCAGCAGCTCCTGGCCCAAGATCACCCGCGACGACCCGGCGCAGGGCATCCTGGAATCGGGCGACTTCCCCGAAACGAACCGCAGCGGCTTTCGCCTGCGCCTGGAGCGGCCGCCGGGGGCGAACCAGGCCAAACTCGCCCTCAAGGGGGCCGGTGCCTTTTTCGTCGACCTGGGCGTCGACCAGGCGATGCGGGACCTCAAGACCGCATTGGACCGCTGCGTCGCCACGCAACCGCAGTAAGTGCGACGAACGCAACACGGCCGTTCTGATCCCCACGCCATTCACATCGACCAAGGAAGGACACCGCCATGCGCCATTACGCCATCGAAGCCCGCTCGCTCGGCGTGGTCGGCATCGCCGGCCACGCCTTCTGGGTGCTGCGCGACGAACACGGCAAGGCATTGGCGGAATTGCATGGCCTGGCCACCGATCGCCAGACCGGACAAACCATCCCCATAGGCACCGACGCCACTCGGCACTCACTGCGCGCCTGGCACTACCCGCACGATCCTGCTTATGCGCGCTCCCTCGGCGAGAAGGTCGACAGCACCACCTACATCCGCGACGACCAACCGTCGCGCACGGTCGCCACAGGCGACAAGCACGAAATCATGGAGCGCTGGAGTACCGCGGTGCGCGCCGTGCCGGAACTCAACGCGCAGGACCGCGACTATCCGAACTACGGCTTCAAGGTCTTCGGCAAGACCGTCAACAGCAACTCCGCCTACCGCACCTTCGGCGAACTAATGGACGTGCCGGTGCCGGGGTTTCGCGGACGCCTCGAACCTGGCATAGGCAATCGCATGCTGTCGCCGGAACGCGCCGAGGAACTGCGGTATCACGCACCGGACGAACAGGAACAGCAGATACGGCCGATGGCGCACGCGCTCTGAACTGACGGTGGTGAGCGAGGCACCAACGCCAGATAAAGATCTGTAAAGACCGGCTATCGCCGTGTCTTCCGCGAGTAAGACGACTGCGGCAGTCCCGGCCACGAGATCTCGCGCAACACCAGTTCCACCTGCTCGGCCAGTAGCTCCATGCACGCCGACAACTCGCCGGTCCGCGCAATCGCCGCGATCTCGCGTTCCTCGTCCGCGCTTCGCGGGCGCGCCAGCCGAGCCAGGAACCGAATGTGCTCGCCCAACCGCACCAGCCGGAACTGACTCTCTTCCGGCAGAAAATAGCCCGTCGCCTCGAAATCCACGTTGTCGTCCGACATCGTCGCCGCCTCCATCCATGAAGTGGCCGTCCGCCGCGACGCGACGGACGGGAAGTCGGGAGGCTCGAAACCGCAGACAGCCGGCGGGCTTATTTCCCTTGCGGGTGTTGTATTCACCGCCCTCCCGACACAGACGTCGTGCCGGTTGCACCTGCAAACGTACAGGCACAAAAAACCCACCGGCTTATCGGAGGTGGGTACCGCTGTCTGAGGAGTTTCGAGGCTCCGTTTAGTAACTTTGCTACCAACAATGCAACGCGTCAAGTCGACTATCGAACAACATTTATGCACGGCGCTAGCAACATATAAAGGCTGGGCCTTGTATACGAAATGCTCCAAGTTCGCTGCGACATAGCTGACGAGGGCGCGCGCGCAAACATCAAGACTTGTCAGCCACATCGCATCGGTTCAAAGTCCCGTCGAGCTGTGGAAGGGATTCAGGGGAACACAAGCGTGATCGTATATCAGTCCACACGTGCCGCTTTCTTGCACGACTCTGAGCGGCAGGCGATCGAGGACATCATCGCCACCGCTTTCATTCAAAAGACAGGGCGCTACGCGCCGGACAGCGAGTTCCGCGCTTGGCGCCACTCGCTGACCCAGATGGCCGATGTCCTCAGCGACGACAGCCTACCCGCGGATATGGGGGTGGGCATCGAGTTCGGCATCCCCCAGACCGCCAAGCGCATTGACTTCATCCTGAGCGGGCTTGGCGAGGCCGAAGAGCCGCGTGCAATCATCGTCGAACTCAAACAATGGTCGTCCTCCGCTGTCACCGACAAGGACGGCATCGTCCGCGCGCAACGCGGCGGGCCGACCGAGACCGAAGGCCCGCACCCGTCCTACCAAGCCTGGTCCTATGCGGCTCTGCTGCAAGGCTTCAACGAAGCAGTGCACGAAGGCGGCGTGCAGCTGCGGCCATGCGCCTACCTGCATAACCACTTCCGCGATGGGACCATCGACGACCCACGCTACACCCCCTACACCGATAAGGCGCCACTGTTCCTGCGCGGCGTGGAAGAGAAGCGCAAGCTGCGCGACTTCATCCGTCAACATGTACGCCAGGGCGACAACGGCGAACTGCTCTACAAGATCGAGCACGGTCGCATCCGACCGTCCAAGATGCTTGCCGACAGCGTGGTCGGCATGCTCAAGGGCAACCAAGAGTTCGTGCTGATCGACGAACAGAAGCTGGTCTACGAAACCTGCCTGGCGCGCGCCGCCCAGGCCAGCGCCGAACGCAAGCAGGTGGTGATCGTCAAAGGCGGTCCCGGCACCGGCAAATCAGTGGTGGCCATTAACCTGCTGGTCGAACTGACCAAGCGCGGCACCACCACCAAGTACGTCTCCAAGAATGCAGCACCACGTGCGGTGTACGCGCAGAAGTTGGCCGGGCACGTACGCAAGATCGAGATCGGCAATCTGTTCTCCGGTTCGGGCAACTTCCACCAGACCGAACCGAACGTGTTCGGCGCATTGGTGGTGGACGAGGCGCATCGCCTCAACGAGAAGAGCGGCCTGTACGGCAACCTCGGCCAGAACCAGGTGATGGAACTGATCCGTAGCGCCCACTGCACCATTTTCTTCGTCGACGACGACCAGATCGTCACCCTCGCCGACATCGGCCAAACCAACGAGTTACGCCGCTGGGCCGCCCAACTCGACGCAAACGTCACCGAGCTGGAACTTGCCTCGCAATTCCGCTGCGCCGGCTCCGACGGCTACATCGCTTGGCTGGACAACTTCCTGGGCATCCGCGAGACCGCCAACGCCGATTTCGATCGCGATGCCTTCGACTTCCGCATTGTCGACTCGCCGAAGGAACTGCACGACCTGATTCGCGAGAAAAACAAGATCAACAACAAGGCACGCGTAGTGGCCGGATACTGCTGGGACTGGAAGAGCAAGAACAACCCGGATGCCTGGGATATCCAAATTCCGGAACATGACTATCGCGCACAGTGGAACCTGGGAAGCGATGGCAGCTTGTGGGCTGTGGCCGAGAACTCCGTCGAGCAGGTCGGGTGCATCCATACATGCCAGGGACTGGAACTGGACTACGTGGGCGTGATCATCGGGCCAGACCTTGCATGGCGTGGGGGCGAGTTGCTCACTGATCCAAGCCGACGTTCAAAGCAGGATCGCTCGATCCGCGGGTATAAATCGCAGTCCAAACACAATTCTAAGGTTCACGACCGCGCAGGTCTGATCATCCGGAATACGTACAAGACTCTAATGAGTAGGGGCATGATGGGATGCTATATTTATATCTGCAACAAGGAATAAAGCGCAAAATCATCCAATTCGGCCCATCAGCCTGAAGACTCAACCCCATATCATAAAACTATTTATTAGTAAAAAATAATAAAACCAATAGCTACAAAAAAGATCCGCCATAGAAATTATGGTACCAACGGAGACATTCAATGAACAATTTCCAATAAAAAGAGAAAGCCTAATGATCAATTTTCCACCGGCAAATTATGTGCGCCGAATTGAGATTGACGGACTTTTTGGCGAACAGGATATTCTAATAGAAAAAGACCGCGATTCTGACCCACGTGTTTTCGTTATCTATGGAAAAAATGGTAGCGGCAAGACAACCATCCTAAAAATTCTGACAAGCCTACTCTCCGCCGAGGACAATGCGGGCCATCGCACACGCCTTGCAAAGCTCCCATTCACTCGAGCCAGTGTCCATCTGGATGGCGGCGCCGTCATCGAAGCAAAAAGGAAAGAGGGCTCACTTGGCGCCTTCGATTGGTCCATTAAGCGACCAAATTCACCAGAGTCCCTCCATATACTCATGCGTCCTCGTCGAGACAGGATCATGGCAGAAGACTGGGATCTCACAACGCAGCAGCGATACAATCAGATTACACGCGAGCTTCAGTCGTTGAATCATGAGGTTATTTTTCTTGACGACAAACGCACCTTCTATCGGGAACAAGACTATAGACATGCACGCAACGCGCGGGTGCATATCGGAGGACGAGACGTCAGCGGAGAGGACGTTGAAGAACTTGAAAATGACCCAGTAAACATGGGATTGAAGGCCGTCGCAAATTCCGTTCGGCGCGAGGCAATCCTACTATCCAATCGCGGCAACCAGAACGCTCAAACAATCTATACATCTCTTGTCAAGGGCGTATCTTCATTTCCTGAAAGGGAGCCAAGTTCAAGTAGTATCCTCAGAGAGCGAATGATCGAACTAGAAGAGAGCAGCCGTGTACTTTCCGCATATGGGCTAGTAGCCGTAGCCGAACACTCCGAACTCCTCGCCGCTCTAGACCAAGCGAACGAGATAACACTCCCCCTAGTTCGCGCTGTTCTCAGCCCTTACGTTGAGAGCCTGTCCGCGAGACTCGCTGCAATTGAGGCACTACACAAGCAACTTGATTCTTGGGTCAAAAATATTAATACCTTCATCGCCCCGAAAAATTTGTTTTTTCGAATTAGTGATGGTTTCGATATAAAAAAAGAATCAGGCACTTCAATCTCCCCGCATGTCTTGTCATCTGGGGAACGACATCTCCTTATGCTAATGACTCGCGCATTTCTGATACGCACTTCAGGCGGCATAATGATTGTTGACGAGCCAGAACTCTCGCTGAACTCTGGCTGGCAGAGGAATCTGATAAAATCCCTGCTTGAAGGTTTTGGCGGCGGCCCATGCCAACTTTTTGTCGCATCCCATTCCCTTGAGATCTGTAGCCAGTATCAAAATGAGGTAGTCATTATTTAATATGGCGAAAATTCCTAAGCGCACATTAAATGAGCTTGCTTTCTACTATAAGCAGGCCGCACCTCTTGGGGCTATAGACTTCTTTGTAGAGGGGATCGATGACAAACTACTTTTAGACAATTACATTACTTCTCGCCACATTACTTCCTGTCCAGTTTATACCATGGACACGATAGACTTCGCCGGGGTCGACTTTCAGGCATTAGGCTTACCAGCGCCGTCAGCAAGGAGTAGCGTTATTGCTCTCAGGAAATTCCTCAAAGATGAAGGAATCGATGTTGAACAACACCTTTTCCTTGTGGACCGAGACACAGAAGATCTTTGCACAACGCCTTTAATTGAAGGTATTGAACTTACAGACTCAGGTGCTCTGCCAGTGCATCTTTTCGACAACAATGCTGAGAGAAAATTTGCAGACTTGATTTACGGAAAAAAAATCGATCGCGCTGTATTGAAAATATCGGTAACATCAATTTGTACCGAAATTTACTTACTTAGAGCAGCCGCCAAGATATTAGGATGTGGCATCCGCATATTGGCACCTAACGATCTCATTGAGGGCAACAAGGTCGACGGCTTCAACCTGAATAGCCGCGAATACATAGAACGCTGTCTATATGCATCACAGCTAATTGAACATCTGGAAGACGTTCTGACGCAGGTTGAAGTATCCCGACAAGTACTTATGGAAAAGAATCCTCGCAAGTTCTCACTTATTAACGACCATACATTATGGGATGTATTGAAAGAGATTGGTACACGGGTAGGAGCCTCCAACAATCGATCATCTAAGGACGTAGAAGAGCTGGTTCGGATGAACTTCGACGCTGATCAATTATCGGGCCACCGACTGTTCCAAACTATCGAGGATAGAGTCTTTTCTCAAATTTCCAAGGCTGCCTAGAGATCTACTTAGAACCTCCAGTGAACTTAGTGAAAAATCAATTATTCACAGTATTTTTTCTTAAAGGATTTCTGCATTTTGATTAAAATACATTTTCTCAATAATTGCAATGCGTGGCACCCCACGTTTCAGCAGTCCCGGCAACTATTAGCTGCGATCAGCAATTTGCAAAAATAATCTATGGCTTATGATTTACCTGTCAGAATGGGGGATTTTCTAGCGTTCTTGGCGTCGCCCAGGCAGGACAGGCCTGAGCGCGTCAGGCCTACCAGTTCGCGCGGGCCAGTCGGTTCGACGCTGAGTTGCTTGCCGGGGCCAGACAGGTTTTCAAGCGGCGAGGTCATCCATTCCTCCGATCACCCAGATCTTGGGTTGCTGCAGCACCCGCTGCAGGAATGCGTTTTCGTCGCGCAGGCGCTTGGCGTAGTCGGCGCGGGTGTAAAGCGTGGGATTGACCGGGCGGCCCAGCCGCGCCTGCATGCCATCCAGCGCGCGCATCAGGTCGGCATAGCCCAGCGTATCGGAGATCACCATCAGGTCGATGTCGCTGCGCGCGGTGTCGCTGCGCTTGGCAACCGAGCCGTAGACGAAGGCGGCCACGATGTCTGCGGCGATGGGCTGCAAGGCCTCGCCGAGCGGGCCGGCCAGGCCGATGGTCTTCTGCACGATGCCGAGCAACTCGTCGTGGATGGGCGAGTGCGGATTGGGCTGGTAGCGCTTCTGGTTGCCGATGCGCTGTACCGTGAGCAAGCCGGCGTCGGCCAGTTTGGCCAATTCGCGCTGCACGGCGCCGGAGCCGCCGCTGGCAGCGGCGATCAGTTCGCCGACACCGAAGCTGCGCTGAGGCTGACCGTACAACAGGCCTAACACGCGTTGCTGGGTGCGAGTGAACAAGGCATCTGCCATGCCCAACGTCAGCGCTGGAGAAGAGCGCGGCGCCTCGTTCACGCCTGAGGAATTGAGCAGGTTGTTGACCATGAGGTGCAGCTTACTACTCAGATGGACAACTTTCTTCCCATTATGGGTAGTTATTTACCTTTTTTGGGTAAATTTAGTCACTTGATCCGCTTTGATCTTGCATCCCTCCAAGCGCTAACTCACACCACCCCCTGCCCCGCCACAAACACCACCCCATCACCCCCACCCCCACTCTGCCGCAGCCGCCCCTCTGCCTCCAGCGCCTCCAGCGACACATCGGCACCTAGGTCAGTCGCCACACCTTCCAACGTCAACCCAACCCACCGGTCGCGGCCGGCATGCTTGGCGCGGTACAGCGCGGCGTCGGCGATGCGCAGGCTCAGCGGCCAGTCGCCGCCGGGGTGGGCGGGGAACAGGCTCACGCCCATCGAGACGGTGAGGGTGATGCGCCCGCTCGGGCGCACCAGCGGGTCGGCCTGCAGGCGTTCGCGCAGGCGGCGGAACAGGCGCGGGGCGTCGGCCAGGGTGCCGCCGGGGCAGATCCACAGGAATTCTTCGCCGCCCCAGCGGGCGATGATGTCGGTGCTGCGCGCGCACTCGCGCAGCAAATCGCCCAGGTGCATCAGGGCGTGGTCGCCGCCTTCATGGCCGTGCAGGTCGTTGACGCGCTTGAAATGGTCGACATCCAGCAGCGCGATCAGCAGCGGTTCCTGCGTGCGCTCCGGCGTCGCGGCGGCCTCGCGCGCCTGCAGCCAGGCGGTGACGTAGCGGCGGTTGCGCAGGCCGGTGAGCGCGTCCTCTTCGCTCTGGCGGCGGATGGTGGCGGTGAGCTGTTCCAGTTCGTGGTGCTGGGTCTGGATCTCGTCGTTCTTGCGCGCCAGTTCGGCGTTGATGCGCCGGCGCACGCGGCCTTCGCGCACCTTGAGCAGGAAGAAGCCGGCCAGCGCCAGCAGCGCAGCCAACAGGCCGTAGAGCACGCTGCGCTGGCGCTGTTCGCGCGCCTGCAGTTGCGCGTAGGCGGCCTGTTCGGCGGCGCGGGTGCGGCCGAGCGCAGCCAGTTCGCTGTTCTTGCGCGCCAGGTCCACCGCCGATTCGAGCTGCGCGATGCGGGTCTTGGACTCGACGTTCACCGCCTCGTCGTTGACCGCCTTGTATTCGCGCATCAGCGCCAGCGCCTCGCGATCGCGGCCGAGCGCATCGAGGTTGTCGATCATGCGCGGGTACAGTTCCAGCCGCCGCGTCACGTTGTCCGACTGCGCGAACAATTGCCGCGAACGCGCGAACGCGGCGGCGGCGGCTTCGCGCTGGCCGAGGTCGGCCAGGGCAGCGCCGAGGGTGGAATAGACGATGGCGCCTTCGCCGTTGTCGCCATGATCGCCAGTGTGCGCCGCATTCTCCAGCAGTGCGGCCGCTTCGCGCAGCAAGGGCAACGCTTCCTGCGGGCGACGCTGACGGGACAGCACGTTTGCGAGGTTGTTGAGCGGCCCGATCAGCGAGGCATTGCCGTCGGCGCGCGCCGCCGCCAGCGCCTGCCGATAGATGGCCTCGGCCCGCTGCAGTTCGTCGGCGCCTTCGTAGGCCGACCCCAGATTGCCGAGCACGGCTGCGCGCGGCAGTCCTTTGCGCGGCTTGGCGTCGTACGCCGCAAGGGCGCGCTGGCCGTAGGCGATCGCCTTCTCCCATTCGTGGGCGTAAATGAACACCGCGGTGGCGTTGTGCAGCATGGCGGCATCGTCCGGTTTGCCCAGCGCCTTGCCCACCCGCTCCACCTCGAGCAGGGCAGCGATGGCATCGGGCATGCGTCCCTGCTGCGAGGCCACGATGAAGATGATCTGGTTGGCGTTGTACTCCACCAGGTCGGGATGCTTGCGCACCTTGGACAGGGCGATGCGGGCCACGCGCCAGGCATCGTCCTGCGCACCCATCCGGTAGTAGGACGCGGCCAACTGCCGCCACAGTTCGGCAATGTGCGGGTCGCCAGGCAGTTCCGTCTCCAGCCGCCGCATGTCGGCTTCGAGTTCGGCGATGCGGGTGGCGTCGCGCGGCTGCCAGACGGCGCCGTTGAGCTGCTTGAACAGGCGTAGCCGCTGCGGCGGCGACAACGGCTGGGTGAGCAGGGCCGAGCCGAGGGCGACCACCGTCTCCGGCTTGCCGGCGGCGGACGCCGCATCCACCAGTTCCAGGCCGAGGGGAACCAGGCCCTGCTTGTCGGCCGCGGCGTCCCAGGCCGGCAAGCCCATGCGCAGCGCGGCCGCCGGATCGTCGACGCGCACGGCCGCCACGCAGGCCGGCAACGCCTGCGCTGGCGCGCACGCGGGCGCCGACGTCGTCTGTGCCGCCGCGCACGGCGCGAGCACACCCCACCACAGCAGCGCACCGAGCGACTGCCAAACCAAGCGACTGCGCACTGCCTTCTCCCCCAAGATGCCGCGGCGCACGCCGGAGTCCTGGGCGCGGCAGCTGCCGGCGCAATCTGGTTCCCCGCGTGCCGCTGCCCATGTGCAGCGACGCCGACCCATGCCCTGCTATCGGCTGCGCGGCAGAGTTCTTGAATTCCATCCCATCCTGGAAGCTACTTGGTGCACAGGACGCACCAACTGAGGGCACTCAGGCGCGAGAAGCGTGGCGTTGCGATACGGCGCAACATGCGCACGTGCCCTCTCCGTCCTGGCATCGCGCGCCGGCATTCACACCGGCGGCAATTGCCGCAACCGCTCCGCACTGGGGAAGGTCCGCACGCGGTACCGCGGCGGATACAGCGACGGCTGCAATTCCATCATGTCGCCGAGCAGGGCGACCGCCGGCTCCCACTCGGCGATCGTCACGTCCGCTTCGCCGTCGTCACGCGGGACGACGAAGGCGATGTGGTCGGTCCTGGGCAGCAAGGTGTCCACACCATCGGTCCAGGTGCCGACCGAGACCTGCCGTGTGCTGTCGTTGCGGTCCTGGTAGACGTGGAACGAAGCGACGAACACATCCACGTCGTTGGCCTCGTGCAGCTTGTCGAGCAGCACCTTCTGACCGGCGTAGGCCTGCGTATCCAGCATCCGCCGCAGATCGGCCTGGCGCTGCCGAAGCGCGGGCGCCGGCAGCGCGAACGGCACGATGCGCCGCGCGTCGTCATAGGTGAAGACCAGCCAGGAGATGCAACGGCCGTGCTCGATCGCTTCCAGGCTCAGCTCCAGCATGGCGGCCATGGCCGCAGTGTCGCGGTCGCCGACCACCAGCAGGCAATCGCGCGTGGGCAGCATGAACACCGGGCGCCCCGCCACCGGCGCGCGATGCAGGACATCCGGCAGCAAGGCGCGACTGGTGTCGTAGGCGTCGTGCCAGGCGCCACGGAACACGCCGGGGGCGACTTCGGCGAAGCGGTCCTCGGTGACATCGCGGAGATTGTCGCGGGCGATGGACAGGCCCTCGTCCAGGGAGATCCCCCATTCCGGCCGCGGCCCGCCGATCAGGGTGGACGTCGAATCGGGCAGGTCCAGCGCCAGCAGTTCGACGCAATCCTCGGCGATGTCGCGGCAGGCATAGGGAAACGGCACGTCCATGCCCTTCTCGCACTGCTGCTCCAGGCGCAGGTCTTCGAACATGCCGCGATTGCGGATCACCGGCATCAGTGTGGCGCGCAGTTCCTCGAAGCTACGTTGCTGGCGGCTTTCCTCCTGGTCGTCGAGGAAGGCGGCGACGTAGCTGTGCAGCGCCTCGTCGCGCCGGCGCCGGTCGGCCTGGGTATAGGAGCGGTAGGCGTTGTGCAGGTGGATGGTGCGGCCGCTCTGGCCGACCAGGCGGAACTCGTCCGGCCGGTACGTCAGCGGCTCGGCATAGCCGCGCGCCTGCAGCGTCTCCAGGAACAGCCGGGCGAATGCGTCCGGGCTGGGCGGCTTGCGGTTGAACAGCTTGTCGAACAGGCCATTGAACATCGGCACTTCCTTGGAGTGAGCTGGGCGCGACATCCGGCCGCAGGCGGAGCGCGCGGACGGTCGCTAGCCCGCCATCCTCTCGCAAAAAAGCCCCGCCGAGGCGGGGCTTTCGCTGAACGCCGCAGCGCGCGCCAGGATCAGGCGAACGGATCCTGCAGCACCATGGTGTGCTCGCGGTCCGGACCGGTGGAGACGATCGAGATCGGGCAGCCGGCCAGTTCCTCCAGCGCGCGCAGGTAGGCGCGGGCGGCCGGCGGCAGTTCGTCCCACACGGTGATGCCGTGGGTGTTCTCGCTCCAGCCCGGGAACTCGAGGTACACGGGGGTGCACTCTTCCCAGCCCTGCGCGTCCAGCGGCGCGTATTCGGTGCGCTTGCCGCGGTATTCGTAGGCGATGCACACCTTCAGCTTCTCCATGCCGTCGAGCACGTCGAGCTTGGTGATGCACAGGCCAGAGATGCCGTTGATGGCCACGGCGCGCTTGAGCGCGACGATGTCCATCCAGCCGCAGCGGCGCGGACGCCCGGTGGAGGCGCCGTACTCGGCGCCGCGGTCGCGGATGCCCTGGCCGATCTCGTCGTCCAGTTCGGTCGGGAACGGGCCGCCGCCGACGCGGGTCGCGTAGGCCTTGGCGATGCCCAGCACGTAGTCGATGTCCTGCGCGCCCACGCCGGTGCCGGCCAGCGCGCCGCCGACGGTGGTGTTGGAGCTGGTGACGTAGGGGTAGGTGCCGTGGTCGATGTCCAGCAGCGCACCCTGCGCGCCTTCGAACAGCACGCGCTTGCCCTGCTTGCGCAGGTCGTGAAGGATGCCGGCGACGTCGAATTTCATCGGCTGCACGTACTCGCCGAAGGCCAGCGCTTCGTCGAAGGTCTTCTGGAAGTCGACCGCCTCCACGCCCAGGTACTTGGTCAGCACGAAGTTGTGGTAGTCCAGCGCGGTGCGCAGCAGCTCTTCCAGCTGCGGCGGGTAATGCAGGTCGGCGACGCGGATGCCGCGGCGCGCCACCTTGTCTTCGTAGGCCGGGCCGATGCCGCGGCCGGTGGTGCCGATGGCCTTGCCGCCGGCGGCCTTCTCGCGGGCCTGATCCAGGGCGATGTGGTACGGCATGATCAGCGGCGCGGCCGGCGAGATCTTCAGGCGCGAACGCACTTCCACGCCGGAGGTTTCCAGCTCCTCGATTTCCTTGCGCAGCGCCGCCGGGGAGATCACCACGCCGTTGCCGATCAGGCACAGCGCGTCGGCGCGCAGGATGCCGGACGGGATCAGGTGCAGGACGGTCTTCTTGCCGTTGATGACGAGGGTGTGGCCGGCATTGTGGCCGCCCTGGAAACGGACGACGGCGCCGATTTCCTCGGTGAGCAGATCGACGATCTTGCCTTTGCCTTCATCGCCCCACTGGGCGCCGAGCACGACAACTGACTGACCCATGGCTGGGTAACTCCTGGTTTGCTGCGCGACCGTCGGGGCCACGCGGATGTGGTGGCCATGCAGGGGCGCCGGCCGGCACCGAGGCGGCCGCTCCATCGGGGAGCGTCCAGGCGGCGGCAGGACCCATACACGGAAAAAGCCAGTCGAGACGCTCGCGTGGAGCGGGCCCGGCCGGCTTTTGTGCATTATCCGGGTTTTGGGTGGCGGTCACCACCCCTTCCGCTGCCGCGTTCAGCGACCCGCCCGACGGCCGCGATCAGGGCGCGGTCAGGCGCACACCCACAGCAAGGCGAGCAAACCCAACGCCAAGGCCACGCCACCGGCGATCCGCAGCTGCGTGGTCGGCATGGCCAGCATCTGCTGCACCAAGCGCTTCCAGGCCTCCGGCGCCACCAGCAGGACCAGGCCTTCGAAGACGACGACCAGGCACACCGCGGCGATCAGATCGTGCATGGGGGTCTCGGCAAGCAGGGGTGGGCGGAGCGCTTCGGCACCGAAGCACCGTGATCTTGTGGGAGCGACTTCAGGGCACTTCTAGTAACGCCGGGAGGCGTCCTGTAGGAGCGGCTTCAGCCGCGACCGGCGTTTTCGGTAAAGCCCGTCGCGACTGAAGTCGCTCCTACAAAAGGCTTGCAACGCCGGGGACCAGCCGCATGCAGCCGCCAACCCTATACATCGCCAGGGACCGGGAACCCGCTCTTGCGAATCCCCAATCCCAACTCCCCAATTCCACCCCTCAGCGATCGCTCTTGAGGTACTGCAGGAACGGATCGTTCTTGTCGAGCACGATCACGGCGTTGCCGTCGGCCATGGCGCCGCGGTAGGCCTCCAGGCTGCGGTAGAAGGCGTAGAACGACGGGTCGGCGGCGCCGGCCTTGCCGTAGACGCTGGCGGCCTCGGCATCGCCCTCGCCGCGCAGCTTCTGCGCGTCGCGCTCGGCTTCGGCGACCAGCACCGTGCTCTCGCGGTCGGCCTGGGCGCGAATGGTCAGCGCCTGCTCCTCGCCCTCGGCGCGCAGCTTGGCCGCTTCCTGCTTGCGCTGCGCGCGCATGCGCTCGTACACGTCGGTGATCACCTGGCTGTCGGTCGGCAGGTCGATCTGCTTGATGCGCAGGTCGACGATCTGCATGCCCAGGGTCTTGCTGGCCGCGTTGATCGCCACCAGCTGCTTGGCGATCAGTTCGCTGCGGTCGCCGGACACCAACTGCTGCAGGGTGCGCGAGTTGATCTGGTTGCGCAGCGAATCGGTGATGATCGGCGCCAGCAGGCTGTTGGCCACCTTCTCGTCGCCGCCGGTGGTGGCGCGGTAGAAGGCCCGCACGTCGGAGATGTAGCCGATCGCGAAGAAGCTGACGCTGACGTCCTTCTGCTCGGCGGTGAAGTAGCGCGCCGGGTTGGTGTCGATCACCTGGAAGCGGCGGTCGAACATGCGCACCGACTCGACCAGCGGCACCTTGAAGTGCAGGCCCGGCTTGAGGTCGGCCCGCACCACGCGGCCCAGGTTCAGCACCATCGCCGCCTTGTCCTCGGGCACCACGAACACCGAGCTGAGCAGCGCGAACAGCGCGACCACGGCGATGCCCGCCCACAATGACATTTTCATCGCTGGATCTCCTCACGGCCGGTCGGGCGCGGCGTGCGCTCCGGGTTGCGGACACTCTCGGCCGAACTGCTGTTCAACGCCGGCATCAACACCTCCTGCGGCACCGTCGGCAACGATCCGCCGGTGGTCGGCGAGGTCGGCGGGGTCGACGCGGCCGGCGCCTTGCCCTCGGCCGGCATCGGCACGTAGATCAGCTGGCGGCCATCGCCGCCGATGACCTTGCGGTTCTGCGCCAGCACCTGCTGCACGGTCTCCAGCCACAGCCGCTTGCGGGTGACCTCCGGCGCGTTCTGGTACTGCTGCTGCAGCAGGGTGAAGCGCTCGGCGTCGCCCTGCGCGCGGGCGATCGCCGCTTCCTTGTAGCCCTCGGCCACGGTGCGGGTGCGCGCCGCCTGGCCGCGCGCCTCCGGCACCACCTTGGCAGCGTA
Organism: Xanthomonas sp. NCPPB 901; assembly: GCF_056725085.1. Classification (NCBI taxonomy): domain Bacteria; kingdom Pseudomonadati; phylum Pseudomonadota; class Gammaproteobacteria; order Lysobacterales; family Lysobacteraceae; genus Xanthomonas; species Xanthomonas sp. NCPPB 901. The sequence goes on from NZ_CM161511.1 coordinate 3,726,819, forward strand.
GGCCTGGGCCTCGTTGATCAGCCGCTCCTTGACCTGCTGGGCGCCGTTGACCTCGTCGAAGGCCGACTTCACCTCTTCCGGCGGCCGCGCGTCGGGCAGGGTCAGGCCGGTCACGATCAGGCCGGTGTGGTAGGCCTTCAGCGCGGCCTGCAGGCGCTCGCGCGCGGCCACCGCCATCGGCCCGCGGTTGTTGAGCACCGTATTGAGATCCGACCGGCCGATCTGCTCGCGCACCGCGCTCTGCGCGGCCTGTTCCAGCACCAGGTCGGGATTGCGCGTGCCGAACACGTAGGTGCGCGGATCCTCGACGCGGTACTGCACGTTGAGTGAGACGTTGACGATGTTCTCGTCGCCGGTCAGCACCGGCAACTGGCTGTCGAAGGTCTTGATGCGGGTCGCATCGACCTTGCGCACGGTCTCGATCGGCCACGGCAGCTTGAAGTTCGGGCCGGGCTGCAGGATCCGCGAGAACTGGCCGAAGCGCAGGACCACGCCGCGCTGCTGCTCACCGATCAACTGGAAGCTGCTGAACAGCAGCAGCAGGACCACCGCGCCCAGGACCCAGCGGCCGATGCCGCCGCCGTCGCCGAACAGGTCCTTCAACGGACCGGGCAACCCGCCCCACTTTCCTCCCCCATTGCCGCCACGAGGCGCCCAGGGACCGCGCCCGTGATTGTCCGGGCCGTCTCCGCCCTTGCCGCCAGGTGTATTCCAGGCCATGCATGCTCCAAGAAGGAAGGTGGCGACGCGTCGGTCACGCGCCGGTCACCGGATAGTGAGTCGCCGATTCTACAAGATGGGGCAGACCCGCCGTTTCGAAAGGGTATCTTGGTGCATTCCTGCGTGCCGACCAAGGTGTTCCATGTCCGTTCCCGCCCAGTTCTCCGCCTTCCGCATCCACCAGGACACCAACGGCTATCACGCCGGCATCGCCCCGCTGTCGCTGGACCAGCTCAACGACGGCGAGGTGGTGATCCGCGCGGCCTGGTCCTCGGTGAACTTCAAGGACGCGCTGGCCGGCACCGGCCAGGGCAAGATCCTGCGCCGCTTCCCGCTGGTCGGCGGCATCGACGTGGCCGGGCACGTGGTCGCCTCCAGCGACCCGGCGTTCAAGGAGGGCGATGCGGTGCTGGTCACCGGCTGCGGCCTCAGCGAGACCCGCGACGGCGGCTACAGCGAGTACGTGCGCCTGGAGTCGAAGTGGGTGGTGCCGCTGCCGGCCGGGCTGAGCCTGCGCGAGAGCATGGTGCTGGGCACCGCCGGCTTCACCGCGGCGCTGGCGCTGCTGCGCCTGCTCGACAACCGCCAGACCCCGGCGCACGGCCCGCTGTGCGTGACCGGCGCCACCGGCGGGGTCGGCTCGCTGGCGATCGACATCTTCAGCCGCGCCGGTTTCGAGGTGCATGCGGTCAGCGGCAAGGCCGAGCGCGCCGAGCAGCTCAAGGCCTGGGGCGCCACCCAGGTGCTGGGCCGCGAGGCCCTGCAGACCACGCGGCCGCTGGACTCGGTGCGCTTCGGCGGCGGCCTGGACAACGTCGGCGGGACGATGCTGACCAGCCTGCTGGCGCAGACGGCACCGTACGGCAACGTCGCCAGCGCCGGGCTGGCGGCGACCGCGGAGCTGGACATGACGGTGATGCCGTTCATCCTGCGCGGAGTGTCGCTGCTGGGCATCGGCTCGGCCGGCACCGCCCGCGACCTGCGCGACCGCATCTGGCAGCACCTGGGCAGCGATTGGAAGCCGCGCCACCTGGACACGATCTGCACCCGCGAGGTGGACCTGGCCGGCCTGCCGGAGGTGTTCGCGACGATGCTGGCCGGGCAGTCGTTCGGGCGCACCGTGGTGCGGCTGGATCCGGGCGCGTAGCCACGCCGACGCTTTGTGACACGCAACGCTTTCCGCCTTCGCGCCGCTGCCACTACACTCGGAACCTCCTAGGGGGAAGCACATGGCACGCATTCTGATCGTCGACGATTCGCCGTCGCAGTTGCTGGGCATCCAGCGCATCGTGGAAAAACTGGGGCACGAAACGATCACTGCCACCGACGGCGCCGCCGGCGTGGAAGCGGCCAAGGCGGCCTTGCCGGACCTGGTGCTGATGGACGTGGTGATGCCCAACCTCAACGGCTTCCAGGCCACCCGCACCCTGCGCCGCGAGCCGACCACGCAGAACATTCCGGTGATCCTGGTCACCACCAAGGACCAGGACACCGACCGCATGTGGGGCATGCGCCAGGGTGCCCGCGCCTACATCACCAAGCCGTTCTCCGAGGACGAGCTGCACGAGGTGATCGAGCGCGTGTTCAGCGGCGAGGATGTGCCGTAGAAGCCGGGATTGGGGATTGGGGATTGGGGATTCGTAAGAACGGGTTTCCGGGCGGCGTTTGCGCGCGCGGCGTAAGGCCGCATTGCAATCGGCGACCCGTGTAGGAGCGGCTTCAGCCGCGACAGGCGTTACCGGTAACGCCCGTCGCGGCTGAATCCGCTCCTACGACAAGCCGGGCAATGGATGGAACCAAAAGAAGAGCAGGTGGCGTCTCTTGTGGGAGGGGCTTCAGCCCCGACGCTTCAAAGGTCGAGGCGTCGGGGCTGAAGCCCCTCCCACAGAAAAGCAGCACAGCTGCAGACTTGCGAAGCGCGTACGCTGATCGGCGATGCCGCTGCGGCCGTGCGCCGCAGCGGCTCTAGCGCAGTCACGCTCGCAGGCGCAGGACGAGCCCGGGCCGCGCAAGCGGGTATGGCCGCTTTATCGGGCCGGCATGGCGGCTGAAGCCGCCCCTACAACGCCACAGTGCGAAGGGACGCCGCTCTTGCGAATCCCCAATCCCGACTCCCCAATCCCCGCAATCAAACAACTTCGCCAAACGCCTTGGCCAACCCGCGATACGCCTTGCGCTGCGCTTCGGTTTCCGGCGCGGGCGCCAGCACTTCCAGTTCGACGATCTGGTCGCCCGGCGGGGTGCCGGGCAGGCCGCGGCCGCGCAGGCGCAGCTTGCGGCCGGCGTCCGATTCCGGCGGGATCTTCAGTTCCACCGGCCCGCCCAACGTCGGCACGCTGATGCTGGTACCCAGCGCCGCCTGCCACGGCGTCACCTGCAGGGTGTAGAGGATATTGCGGCCATCGACCTCGAACTGGGGGTGCGCGGCGTACTCGATCTCCAGCAGCAGGTTGCCACCGCCGTTGCCCTGCCCGTTCAACCGGATCACCTGGCCGGGGCGCACGCCCTTGGGCACGCGCACGTCCAGTTGCTTGCCGTTGATGGTGATGCGCACGCTGTCGCCGGCGTACACCGCCTCCAGCGGCACCGCCAGCTTGGCGCGGGTGTCGCCGCGCGGCGCGCCCGGTCCCGGGCCGGCGCCGCCCTGGCGGGCGCGCTGCTGGTGGGCGAACAGGCTCTCGAAGAAATCGCTGAAGCCGCCACCGGCGCCGCCGTTGCCGAACACCTCCTCGAAATCGAAGCCCTGCGCCCCGCCGTAGTTGGGCGGCGCGTGGAACTCCTCGCCCGGGCGGTAACCCTGCGCGCGCAACTGGTCGTAGGCGGCGCGCTTGGGCGGGTCGCGCAGGGCCTCGTAGGCCTCGTTGACGGCCTTGAACTTCTCCTCGGCCCCAGGCTCCTTGCTGACGTCGGGATGGTACTTGCGCGCCAGCCGCCGGTACGCGGTCTTGATCTCGGCATCGCCGGCGCTGGGTTCCACGCCCAGGGTCGCGTAGTAATCCTTGAATTCCATCCATCACCTCAAAAAAGAGTCGGCCCGCCGCCTTGCGGCAACGGGCCGGTTGCATGCGCTGCGCCATCGCCCGGCCATTCTACGGCCGACCGCAAGGGCGCGGCGTCGCGAGGGCGACGCCCCTGCGAGCGGGCGCTTACTGCACGATCGTGGTTCCGGTGTCGACCTGAATGCGGCGCGGCGTGCTCGCCGGACGCTTGGGAATGCGCACTTCCAGCACCCCATGGTAGCCGGTCGCGGAAATGCCGTCCGGATCGGCGCTGTCGGGCAGCGCGAAGCGGCGGTGGAAGCTGCCGTAACGGCGCTCGATGCGCGAGAACCGCTCGCTGTCGGCGGCCGATTCGCTCTTGCGCTCGCCCTTGATCGACAGGATGCCCTTGTCCATCGACACCTCGATCTCCGACGGGTCGATGCCCGGCAGGTCGGCGTACAGCACGAAGCGCTCCGGCTCCTCCTTGATGTCCACGCGCGGCACCCACTGCGCGGTGACGACGGCCGATTCGTCGGTGCCGCCGTTGGGGTCGAAGAAACGGTCGAACACCTGCTTGATCTCGTTCTGGAATGCGGCCTGGGCCGGCCACTGGCGATAACGGACGATGCTCATCGTGGTCTCCTGAAACGTGAATGAGGTACATCCCCGAGGGGACGGTTCGCGGCGGCGGGGCCGGCCCGCCGCGCATGCCTCCCACATAGGCCTGCCGCGGCGCTTTTCAAGGCGTTGACGCCGCCTTCCCATTTCCGTTTCTAGACTCGATTCATCCAAGGAGCCCGACATGCCCATCCAGACCGGCGAACGCATTCCCGAAGTGGTGCTGCAGCGCATCCGCGACGGCGTGGAAGCCGTGGACACGCGCACCCTGTTCGACGGCCGCCGCGTGCTGCTGTTCGCGGTCCCCGGCGCCTTCACCCCGACCTGCTCGGAGAAACACCTGCCCGGCTACGTGGAACACTTCGAGGAATTCCGCAAGCGCGGCATCGAGGTCTACTGCATGGCGGTCAACGACCCGTTCGTGATGCAGGCCTGGGGCAAGAGCCAGTTGGTGCCGGACGGCCTGCAGATGTTGTCCGACGGCAACGGCGACTTCGCCAAGGCGCTGGGCCTGGAACTGGACGCCAGCAGCTACGGCATGGGCGTGCGGGCACGGCGCTTCGCCCTGTATGCCGACGACGGCGTGGTCCGCGTGCTGTTCGTCGAGGCGCCCGGCGAATTCAAGGTCTCCGCCGCCGACTACGTCCTGCAACATCTTCCCGACTGACTCCCTTATCCCTTACCCACCACAGGAAACGGCCAGCCATGTCCAACAAGCCAGCCTCCCCGAAGACCGACGCCAAGCCGCTGCAGCACACCGCCGGCCTCACCGACACCGCCACGCTGCGCGCCAACGCCCGCCAGAGCATCGAGGACGGCGCGATCACCAAGAGCTACAGCGCCGATCGCGAAACGGTGATCAAGATGCTCAACGACGCGCTCGCCACCGAGTACGTGTGCGTGCTGCGTTACTACCGCCATTACTTCATGGCCGCCGGCATGCTCGCCGACGCGGTCAAGTCCGAGTTCCTGGAACACGCGCAGCAGGAGCAGGCGCACGCGCACAAGCTGGCCGAGCGCATCGTGCAGCTGGGCGGCGAGCCGGACCTCAATCCGGACACGCTGACCGCGCGCTCGCATGCCGAATACAAGGAAGGCGAGGACCTGCGCGACATGGTCAAGGAAAACCTGATCGCCGAGCGCATCGCCATCGACAGCTATCGCGAGATGATCAACTTCGTCGGCGACAAGGACACCACCACCAAGCGCATCCTGGAAGAGATCCTGGCCCAGGAAGAAGAGCACGCCGACGAGTTCTCGGACATGCTGGAAGGCTGGATCGGCAAGTAAGCCGGACAGGCTTTCACTCCTCTCGCGGGAGCGGCTTCAGCCGCGACAGGCCGTCTCGATGGCGCCTGTCGCGGCTGAAGCCGCTCCTGCGTCGTTTCTGGCCGGGGTCTCGCGCGCGTGGCGCACATTGGCGTCCGCCAGCCATGGCATGGCCTTTTGTGGGAGTGATGAACTGGCATGCAGCCGCGACGCGCGAAGTGGCGTGCCTGCCGATGGCGCAATGCGTCGGGACTGAAGTCCCTCCCACAGTGAACCCGGCGTCGCAAGCCCCTGGGGAGCGACTTCAGTCGCGACACGTGGTACCGGGAACGCTGATTTCAACCGAAGTCGCTTCGTTCCGGTCCCCGCTCAACGCAACACCCGGAACCGCACCTGGGTCCAGGCGCCGTTGCTGGCCAGCGCCGTCAGGGTGTGGTCGCCAGCGTCGGCGAAGTCGCGCTGGAAGGTGCGCGCGCCTTCGGTACGGGCGATCCAGCGGCCGTCCAGCAGCCAGTCCACCGGCGTGCTCGTGCCCAGCGCGCGCACCTGCAGGCGCACGCTGGCGCTGCCCGGCGCACGCGCCAGGGTGGCGCGGTCGTTGAGGCCTTCGATGCGCAGCACGTCGCTGCGGCCGCGGCCGTCGTCGCGGCAATCCGGCGCCAGCGCCGGCAGCTGCCCGCCCTGGCGCTCGCTGGCGTGCAACCACGGCGTCAGCAACGCCGGCCAGCGCGCCAGTTCGCGCGTCACGGCCACGTGCGGCTGCGCGCAGTCCGGCGACAGCCGCAGGCCGCTGTGCGCGTCCACCTGCACGGTCTCGCGGCCGGCGCTCCACAGCCGCGCGTCGCGCTCGGCGAAGGTCGGTGGCACCGCGCCGTCCAGCGCATAGGCCGAGAAGCGGCGTTGGCACAGCGACGGCGGCGTCTGCGCGGCGGCGATGCCCAGCGGCCAGCACACCTCCACCTGCTGCACCGTCGCCGGCATCGGCCGCGGGGCGTTGTCGCCGCGCAGGCGCGGCAGGCTGTCGATGGTCTCGAACATCAGCGGCAACGCGGTCACCGCGCCGTACTGGCCGGGCAGCGGCGTGCCGTCCGGGCGACCCACCCACACGCCGACGGTGTAGCGGCGGGTGCTGCCGATCGCCCAGGCGTCGCGGTAGCCGTAGCTGGTGCCGGTCTTCCAGGCCACCCGCGGGCGCGTGCCGACGTCGAAGGTGCCGATGCCGTAGCCCGGACGCGGATTGGCCTCGAGCATCTCGCGCACGATCCAGGCCGCGCCGGGCGACATCAGCCGCCGCTCGATGCGTTCGTCGGTCGCGCTGTAACGCACGTGGCCGGCGATGCCGTCGCGGTTGAGCGCAGAGAAGGCGCCCACCAGTTCCTCCAGTTTCGCGCCGGTGCCGCCGAGGATCAACGCCAGGTTGGGCGTACTGCCGCGCGGGAACCGCAGGCCGATGCCGGCGTTGCTCAGGCGCGCGGCGAAGCGCGCCGGACCGACCCGGTCGAGCAGGTCCACCGCCGGCACGTTGAGCGACAGGCGCAGCGCGCTGGCGGCGCCGATCGGGCCGTTGAAGGCTTCGTCGAAATTGCCCGGGCGGTAGTCGCCGAAACTCTGCGGCGCGTCGACCAGCAGGCTCTCCGAATGGATCAGGCCGTCGTCCAGGGCCATGCCGTACAGGAACGGCTTGAGCGTGGAGCCAGGCGAGCGCCAGGCCTGCACCATGTCCACGTCGCCGAGCCGGCAGCGGTCGCCGAACTGCACCGAGCCGATGTAGGCGCGCGCCTGCAGGTCGCGGTTATCCACCACCAGCAAGGCGGCGGAGGTGCGCTCGGGCAGTTGCGAAAAGTAGGCGCTGACCCGGTCCTCCAGGGTGCGCTGCAGATCGGCATCGAGCGTGGAGACGATGTGCGCGGCGTGGGGACGTTGCTGGCGCAGGCGCTCGGCCAGCAGCGCGGCGTGCAGCGGCGTTTGCAGCGAGCGCACCACCACCGGTTCGATGCGCGCGTCGTCGACCTGCGCGCGCGGCCACACATGCAACGCGACCATGCGTTCGAGCACCTTGTCGCGCGCCGCGCGCGCGGCCTCCGGATGCCGGTCGGGACGCAGCCGGCTCGGCGCCTGCGGCAGCACCGCCAGCAGCGCCGCCTCGGCCTGCGACAGGCGCGCGGCCGGCTTGCCCAGGTAGGCCCAGCTCGCCGCCTCCACGCCCTCGATGGTGCCGCCGTAGGGCGCGCGTTCCAGGTACAGCTGCAGGATCTGCCGCTTGCTCAGGTGCGCTTCCAGCTGCAAGGCGCGCAGGGCCTGCTGCGCCTTGCCCCACGGCGTGCGCGTGCTGACCTCCGGCGGCATCAGGATGCGCGCCACCTGCATGGTCAGGGTGGAGCCGCCGGAGACGATGTGACGCGAGAACAGCCACTGCTTGGCCGCGCGCAGCAGCGCCCAGGGATTGACCCCGGGGTGTTGCCAGAACCAGCGGTCCTCGTAGTTCAGCAGCGCCTGCAGGTACAGCGGCGAAACGCTGTCCGGCGTGGCCGGATAGCGCCAGACGCCGTTGCCGTCGGCGAAGGCGCGCAGCGGCGTGCCGTCGGCGGCCACCACCAGGGTCGAGGTGTCGCGCGACTTCGGCAGCGGCAGCGGGAACGCCAGGTCCAGCAGCAGCAAGGTCGACAGCAGCGCTACCGCGCCCCAGCGCAGCCACGGCAGCAGGCGCGTCCAGCGCCGGGGGCGCCGCGCGGTGTGCGGGGCGACGGTGTCGTCCAGTGGCATGCAGGCTCCCGATGGAAGCGGCCATTTTGCCTGTTGTACTGGCGGCGCGGCGAGCGGGGTCAAGCCGGTGCGCAGGGTGTCACGGCGATACGCGGGATTGGCGTCGGAACACCGCCAACCGTTCGCGGTTGCCGCGACACGCTTGGACGCGCTGCCGTTTTGTAGGAGCGGCCTTCGCCGCGACGGGCGTTATCGGGAACGCCCGTCGCGGCGAAGGCCGCTCTTACAACGGCATGGAGCGTCCCGAAGACGCGCAATGCCAGCACGTGGAGCAAGGGCCAGATCCCGCCGAACATCCCTGCCCCACCCTACGCCAGCGGCAGGCGCAACGTCGCCACGCTGCCGGGCGCATCCGTGCGCGCCTCCAGACTCAGGCTGCCGCGACAGCACCAATTACGGACAGTGGCGCGACCAGGCGCAGGTCAGGGCTTTTCCAGCGACGCGCGATAGCGCAGCAGCGCTTCCGGTTCGTCGGTCTGGAACGCGCCGATGCCTGCGCGGTACAGCCGCCCCCACACCGCTTCCGGATCGCGCACCGCATCGGCATCGCCGCCGACGTCGGCGACGAAGCCGTCCCACAGCGTATTGACCAGCAGCCGCACCTGCCGCTGCTTGGCCTCGGCCGCCACCGCCGGCAATTGGGCCAGGCGCATCCGCGGCAGTTCGATCGCCACCGGCCGAACCCTGCCGCCGGTCTGGGTGCGCACGGTCTGCACCAGGTCGTCGGTGCCCGGCGGGTTGAGCAGCACCGGGGTGAAATTCACCTGGTCGAACGGCGGCATCGACGCCAGGTCCTGGCTGGCGACGCCGACCTCGGTCTTGACCACCACCTGGCGTTCCATGCCCGCGCGGCGCACCGCGTCGACCACCTCGGCGTAGATCGGCGCCTTGACGTCGAGGTTGAGCATGATCCGGCCCTTGGCCGCGGCCAGCATCTGCGCCAGGGTCATGGGATGCTGGTCGGTGAGCGGCGCGTCGGCACCGCCCTCGTCGTCGCGCAGGCGCAGCCGTGCCAGTTGCGGCCAGGTCAGGTCGGCGACCTTGCCGGTGCCGTCGGTGGTGCGGTCGACGGTGGCGTCATGGAACATCACCAGGGTGCCGTCGCCGGCGCGGCGGATGTCGGTTTCCAGCATGTCCACGCCCAGCGCCACGCAGCGCTCCAGGCCCAGCAGCGAGTTCTCCGGGGCATGCCCGGAAAAGCCGTGCGCGGGCGCGGGGTTGTGGCAGCCGCGGTGGGCGACGACGAAGATGCCGCCGTCGGGTGCGGCCAGTCGCGCCTGGATCGGGGCGATGGCGGCGACGGCCGGGGCCGTCGCGGTCAGCAGCGCGGCGAGGATGGCGCCGCGCGAAAGAACGAAGTACATGGGACGTCTCCGGCAGTTACAGCGACGGGGTGAAGCGCAGGCCGAGCCAGTAGGTGGTCGGCATCGAATAACTGTCCTTCAGCAGGTTCTCGCCGGGGCCGGTGAGGCTGGTGAGGCGGCTGTGGGTGACGTTGCTGATCTGGCCGACCACGCTGAGCTGCTTGCTCACCGCCCAGGTCGCCGACAGGTCCAGCTGCGAGCGCGGCGCCCAGTACAGGTCCTGCCAGGCGATGTTGCTGACGATGGCGCGCAGCGCCTTGCCCTGGCGGTTGTAGGCCGCGCGCAGTTCGACGCCGCCGACGGTGTAGAACAGCGAGGCGTTGGCGGTGTAGTCCGGCTGCCCGACCAGGCGATCGACGGTGCGCTGGCTCTGCACCACGTTGGGTGCGCTGCCGCTGGTGAACGGCACGTCCATGCCGCCATCGAGCAGGGCCAGGTTGGCGCTGGCGCCCAGGCCGGACAGCGCCGGCACGCCCGGGAACAAGGTGTTGAACACGGCGCTCAGCTCCAGCCCGCGTACATGCGCCTTGGCGGCGTTGGCCGGGGTGCTGATCAGCACGTTGGAATAGGTGGTGCCGTTGAAGCTGAACTGGTCGGTGCGCGAGAGGGTGAAGATCTCGTCCTGGATGCGCTTGTCGAACAGCGCCGCGGCGAGCATGCCGTCGACGTCGTCGGGCAGGCGCCATTCCAGCGACAGGTCCAGGTTGGTGGACACGCGCGGCTTGATGTCCGGGTTGCCGATGGTGACGGTCACACCCTGCGCATTCGGATTGCCCATGTCGCTGCTGTTGACGAAGCCGATCGAGGTGCGCGCGGCATAGGCGTCGTAAGGCGGGCGGCCGAGCGTGCGGCTGGCGCCGGCACGCAGGTCGAGGCGGTCGTTGACGTGGTAGGTCATCACCGCCGACGGCAACACCTTGGCGTAGCGCGACTCGGTCGGCGCATCGACGTAGACATAGGTGCCGGTGGTCGCGTCCAGTTGCCGCTGGCGGCCGACCGTGGCCTGGTCGGTGTGGTCGTAGTGCAGGCCGGCCTCCACGTCGAACGCGTCGGTGTGGTAGCCGACCAGGCCGTAGGCGCCGAAGATCTCCTCGCGGTGGCTGAAGTTGTCCTGGTTGCTGAAGGCGCTCTGGTCGGTGCGGTTGAACGCGCTCAGCGGCGTGGCGCCCAGCACCTGGTTGGCCTTGTTTGGATCGATCGCGATCAGGTTCAGGCCCAGGTAGCGCATCGGCGCATTGGACGGCGCCAGCACATCGGCGATCTTCAGCGGCGGCGCGCTGCGGTTGGGCTGGTATTCCACGCGGTAGATGTCGAAGCCGGGTTCGTCGCGGGTGTAGCTCAGGCCGCCGCCGAAGCCGACGCCGCGGTCCATCTCGCCGCGGTTGAAGGCGTAGTCCAGGCGTCCGGTGAGCACCTTGTCGCGCGCGTTGCGCTGGTAGTCCGGGCGCCAGTACAGCAGGCTGTAGTTGTCGTAGTCGTAGTACGACTGCGCCGAGATCGGGAAGCGCTGGTTGAGCGCGGAGGTGTCGTAGTTGAACGCGTATGCCGCATTCGGCACCACGGTGACGCCGGGGCCGGTCTGCCCGGTGGGCACTGCCGCCGGGCGCTGCGCGCCGGTGACGTACTTGATCATCTTGATCGGCTCGGCATAGGTGGCGTCGGACCAGGAGGCGCGCGCCGACAGCAGCTGCCGGTCGTCCGGGCGCCATTCGAAACCGGTCTGGCCGAGCTTGGTGCGGGTGGTGGTGATCTGGTTGGAGTAGCCCACTTCCACGTCGCCGACCGGGTAGCTGCCGCTGGTGGCGGTCTGGTTGTAGACGCGATTGCGGTTGCGCGGATCGATGATGATCTCGTTGCGCTCCATGTTGTCGCGGAAGTAGTAGTAGCCGGCCATGGCGTAGGCCTGCAGCGCCTCGCTCAGGCGCGCCTCGAACTTGCCGGTGAGGCCGTAGCGGTCGCGTTTGTCCATCACGTACCAGTACTTGTCCTGCTGCGGCACGGCCCAGCCGTTGCCCAGGTTGGTGCCGCTCTGCAGCGCGCCGGTGCTGTCGTAGAACCCGTAGTGCACCGTGTCGGTGGTCATGTGGGTTTCGGTGTAGCTGCTCAGCGTCTGGTAGTTGCCGGACAGGGTCAGGCCGTACTGGCCGTCGCTGCCGAAGGTGCGGCTGCCGGTGGCGAGCAGACGGTAGCCCGGGTCGTCCTGGTCGCGCGGCTTGCCCACGTCGTTGGCGTGGCCCAGCGAAGCTTCGGCGGTGAAGAACGGCTTGCCGCCGTTCTCGAACGCGCTGCGGGTCTTGAGGTTGATGGCGCCGCCGGTGGCGTTGGGGTCCAGGTCCGGGGTGAAGGTCTTGATCACCTGCAGTTCGCTGACCATCGAGGCCGGCAGGATGTCCAGACGCACGCCGCGGGTGATCGAGCCCAGCGTGCCGTTGGGCGTGCCCGGCGAGGCCACGGTCAGGCCGTCGATGGTGACGTTGTTGTAGGACGGGCCCAAACCGCGCAGCACCGGGGTGGCGGCCTCGTCGCGCGGATGCTCGTTGTCGGTAGCCGGCAGCACCGACAGCCCGGGAATCCGGCGCAGCGCCTCGACGATGGTGGTGTCCGGCAGCGCGCGCACGTCGGTGGAACTGACCACGTCGGTGATGTTGGTGGCCGCGCGCTTGCTCTCGATCGCCGCGGCGTTGGCCTTGCGCACGCCGGTGACCATCACGCTGGACAGCGTGGTGGTGCCGTCGGCGCTGGCGGCGCCGTTGGGCGCGGTCTCGCCGCCGGCCGGCACGGTGCTGGCGGCAATGGCGCTGGCGTCGGCGGTGGCCGTCGCCGCGGTGGACGCGGCGTCCTGCGCCAGCGCGGCCTGGCAGCTGGCCGCGAGCGCGCAGACGATCAGCGCCCGGCGCCGATGGGTGAGTGGTTGCATGGCGATGTCCCCTGGTTGACTGAATTAAATAACTTAAAGTTCGTTATTTAATCCCAGGGAGATGACGACGCGATGGCGGCCCGCGGAAAGACCGAAGACACCGTGTCCCGACCGACGCGGATGGCTGCACGCGCTGCCTTGGAATCACGATGCCTGCGGGGTCGGCGCCGCGCCCGCTGGCGCCTGGTGGCGTGCGGCGGCCGCGCGGTGGCGGCCGATGGCTCAGTCCGCGGCCGCCGGCGCGGCGCGATGCACCTGCACCGCCTGCGCGGCGAAGGCGGCGAGCACGCCGTCCGGGGCGTCGTGCTCCACCACCAGCCGGTCGATCGCCTCCACGCCGACCACGCGGTGCGCGGCCAGGGTACCGAGCTTGTCGCTGGTCACCACCGCCACGGTCTCGGCACTGGCCTCGACCATCGCCCGCTTGAACAGGCTTTCCTCGTCGTCCACGCCCCACAGGCCGCGTTCGGGGTCGATCGCGCAGGCGCCGGGAAAGCACAGGTCGGCGCGTAGTTGCCGTAGCTGCTGCAGCGCCTGGGCGCCCACCGCGGCGCCGCTGCGCGGGTCCAGGCGGCCGCCGATCAGCAGGATCTCGATGCCCTCGCGGCGCAGCAGGAGTTGCGCGATGTCCGGCGCATTGGTGACCACGCTGAGCCCGAGCCGCGCCGGCAGCGCGGCGGCGATGGCGCTGTTGGTGGAGCCGGCATCGATCAGCAGCCGCTGCCCGGGCTTGACCAGCGCGACCGCGGCCAGCGCCAGCGCACGCTTGCGCTCGGTGTGTTCGGCCTGGCGCTGCGGCAGCGGCGCCGACGCCGGCGTCGGCAGCAGCGCCCCGCCGTAGACGCGCCGGCACAGGCCCTGCGCGGCGAGTTCGCGCAGGTCGCGGCGGATCGAATCCTCGGACACGGCGAAGCGCTCGGCCAGGTCCGCCGCCACCACCCGGCCGTGCTCGCGCAGGCGCTGCAGGATCGCCTGCTGCCGCTCCTGCGGCAGCGCGTCGCGTTCGCCGCTCATGGCGCCACGGCGGCGGCGCGCGGCGGCAGCAGGCCCAGCGCGACCAGCGCCTCGCGCAGCGTCGCGGCGTCGCGGAACTGCAGTGCGTGCATGCCGGTGGCGGCCGCGGCCTGCACGTTGCGCGGCGCATCGTCGATGAACACCGCCCGCGCCGGCGCGATCGCGTAGCGCTCGCACAGCAGCGCGAAGATCGCCGGATCCGGCTTGACCAGGCGCTCTTCGCCCGACACCAGCACGCCCTCGAACCACTGCAGGAACGGGTAGCGTTCGCGCGCGATCGGGAAGGTCTCGTGCGACCAGTTGGTCAACGCGTACAGCCGCACGCCCTGCCCGCGCAGTTCCTCCAGCACCGCCACGGTGGCCTCCAGCGCCCCGCCCAGCATCTCCGGCCAGCGCGCGTGGTAGGCGGCGATCATCGGCGCATGCGCCGGATGCAGCGCGCTGAGTTCGGCCACCGCCTCGTGCCAGGGCCGCCCGGCGTCCTGGCGCTCGTTCCACTGCGGGCTGCACACCTCGCGCAGGAAGGTTTCCATCGCCGCCTCGTCGTCGAACAGGCGGCGGTACAGATGGCGCGGGTTCCAGTCGATCAGGACGCCGCCGAGATCGAACACCACGGTGTCCAGGCGGGGCGCGGCGGGCGGGGAGGACGCGGGCATGACAGGCTCCAGGCAACGAGACGAGGACATTCAGCGGCGGACCAGGCGTGCACCGGCGGCGACCAGCAGCAGCAGCGCCGCCACCGTGGCCAGCGCCAGCGGCAGGCCGATGGCGTGGGCCAGGAACCCGATCAGCGCCGGTCCGGCGAGCAGGCCGGTATACCCGAGCGTGGTCAAGGTCGCCAGCGCCAGCGCCGGCGACGTGCCCGGCATGCGCCCGGCCGCGCCGAACATCACCGGCACCAGGTTGGAGGCGCCCAGTCCGACCAGCACGCAACCCAGCAGGCCGCTGCCCGGCCACGTCCCGATGCTGGCCAGCGCCAGCCCGGCGGCGGCCAGCACCGCGCCGAAGGCGACGGTGCGCACCGGCCCCAGCCAGGCCACCAGGCGGTCGCCGCCGAGCCGGCCCAGCGCCATCGCCACCGAGAACGCGGCGTAGCCCATGCCCGCCGCGCTCGGCGCCAGGCCGTGGTGCTCGCGCAGCAGCACCGCGCTCCAGTCGAGCATGGCGCCCTCGGCCAGCAGGCAGACGAAGCACAACGCGCCGAGCAGCAGCACCGGGCCGCGCGGCAGCCGCAGCGGCACCGCCTCGCTGGCGGATGGCGCTTGCCGCAGCAGGCCGCCGCGCTGCCACAGCAACACGCCCAGCAGCAACGCGGCAACCAGCACGGCGCCGGCCAGCAACGGCAGGCCGGTACCGAGCAAGGCGCTCATGCCGGCCGCACCGATCAGCCCGCCGACGCTGAACAGGCCGTGGAAGCCGGACATCGCCGCCCGCTGCAGGCGCCGCTCCACCTCCACCGCATGCGCGTTCATCGACACGTCCAGCGCGCCCAGCGCCACGCTGAAGTACAGCAGTGCCGCGACCAGCAGCGGCACGCTGGAGGCCAGCGCCAGCGCCGGCAGCGCGAGGGACAGCGCCAGCGCGCTGGCGAGGATGACCGCGCGGCTGCCGAAGCGATGGCTGAGCACCCCGCCCAGCGGCATCGCCAGCACCGAGCCGGCGCCGAAGGCCAGCAGCACCATGCCCAGCCGCGCGTCGTCCAGCGCGAAGCGTGCCTTGACGTAGGGGACCATCGGCGCCCAGGCGGCCATCGCCATGCCCGACAGCAGGAACATGCCGCGGGTGGCGGCGACGGCGCGAGACACGGTGGGCGCGGGAGACGGAGCCGGAGCGGAGGACATGCGGGAACCTGGCGATCGAAGGCCGGGCCAGCTTAAAGGAACACGCATAATCATGCAAAAACGTGCATAAATCGACATCCGCGTATTGCGGTGGCGATCGTGTCTGCGATTAGGGGATGCTGCGGCCGGGCTTGGGTGGGCGCGTCGCCTGTCAGGTGTTGATCCCGAAACGAAAACAGGACCCGGCCGGGTCCTGTCTGGGCATTGCGAACGCGGGAAGGTATCCGCGGGGCGGTGGGCGCGGCGGTCTCCGCCGGACCCTCACCCCCAGCCCCTCTCCCGGGGGGAGAGGGGTGAACTGTCAGGGCTGCACGACGTTGATCGTGCCGGGGCTGCTGCGCCCCACCCCGCGCAGGTCGGGGCGGTACATGTCCTCGACCAGCGACGGCGGCACCGTGTAGGTGCCCGGGGTCACCGCGCGGACCAGGTAGAACACCTGCGCCTTGCTGCCCGCCGACAGGCTCAACGCGGCCACGTAGCGGTCGTCGCGGAACTCCTCGTGCTTGACGTCGGCGGCGTTGGAGCGGTCGCTGATCTCGATGCCGTCCACCACCACGTCGGCCCACTGCTTGGCATCGCCCAGGTTGAAGTTCTCGATCTCCAGGCCGGCCGGCAGCAGGTCGGTCAGCAGCGCGTCGGGCATGCTGGTGTCGGCGGTGATGGTGACGCGCACGATCAACGCCTCGCCCTCCTTCAGCGGCCGCGGCGTCCACGGCTTGCCGTCGGTGCCGTAGAAGCTGCGTTCCACCTTCAGCGTGCTGTCGTCGGCCAGCGGCGGGGTGCGCGGCACGCCGGCGATTTCCAGGCTGGCGTACAGCGGCGGCTGGCCCTGCGGCATGAAGTGCACGCCGCGCGCCAGTTCGGCCTCGCCGAACTGGCGGCCGAAGGCCTTGGCCGGAGCGATCGCTTCGCTGTTGTCGCCGATGCTCAACTGTCCGGACACCTGCGCGGTCTGGCTGTTGAGCAGCGCCTTGCCCATGCGCGCCAGCGCCACCTGCTCCTGCGTGCTCAACCACAACCAACCGCCGCGGCGGCGCGCGTCGATCTCGCGGCCCAGCGCCACCACCCGCGCGTCGTACTCGGGCTTGGCCAGGCCGCGCTCGTGCAGCAGCGCGACCATCAGCGCATCGTCGCGGACCACGCTGCCGTAGTCGCCGAAGTAGCGCGGCCGGTCGGCGCTGTCCTTGGCGAAACCGGCGGCGATCGCCGCCTCGCCGCGCTTCTTGTCGCCCTGCAGCGACAGCGCCACGCCCAGGTGCACCAGCGACAGGCCGGTCAGCGCCTTGCCGCGGTCGTTGTCGTACAGCGCGCGCAGCGTGCCCAGCGGCGCACGGTTGACCCGCGCCAGCACGTAGCCGGACCAGGCCTGGTTGGCGAACTTCAGGTTCTCGCGGCGGTCCTGGCCGTAGAAGTTGTTGCCGCCGGACAGCAGGTCCTCGCTGAGCCGGTTCAAGGCCTTCTGCAGCACGGTGTCGGGCACCGCGAAGCCGGCGTCCTTGGCATCGAGCAGAAACTCGGCGATGTACGGGGTCAGGCCCGGATTGACGTAGCCGTCGTCGCCCCACATCGAGAAGTGCCCGCTGGAGACCTGCATCGAGGCCAGCCGCCCGAATGCGCCTTCCATGCGCGCGCGACGGGTGGCCGCATCCAGGCCCTTGACCCCGAGCAGGCGCGCGGTGGCGTCGTCGAGCAACAGCGCGGCGTAGCCCTTGCTGGTGGTCTGTTCGGCGCAGCCGTAGGGGTACTGCAGCGCGCCCTGCAGGGCACTGGCGAACGGGATCGGCGGCAACGCGCTGACCAGCATGCGCGCGCTGACCGAACCGGCCATCAGGCCCTCGGCATCGCTGGCCCCCAGGGTCACCGGCGCCAGTTGATCGAGCACGCGGGTCTGCGTGCGCAGCACCGACGGCCACGCCGCGCGCACCGGCAGGTCGTAGCGACGGTCGGCGGCATAGCCATTGCCCTCCACCCGCACCCGCACCTTGGCCACGGTGTAGCCCTCCTGCGCCACCAACGGGAAGCTCAGGGTGGCCTTGCCGTCCTTGCCCAGCTTGGCGCTGCGCGCGTTGTCGGCGATCGCCAGCGGGCCTTCGCCGTCGACCCGCACCTTGAACTCGCCCGGCTGGCCGGTGAAGTTCTGCACGTCCAGGGTCACCGTGCTGCGGTCGCCCGGCGCCATCACCCGCGGCATGCTGGCCTCGGCCACGATCGGCGCGCGCACCAGGGTCTCCACGTCGCGGTTGCCGTAGCGCTCGTCCGAATAGACCAGCGCCGACACGCGCAGGGTGCCGTTGAAGTCCGGCACCGGCAGCTGCACGCGGGCGTTGCCCTTGGCATCGAGCTGCACCGGGCCGGAGAACAGGTCCACGGTCTGCACCCGCGCGGTCGGGCGCTTGGCCTGCGGCAACGCCGCCAGCGCCATGTCGCCGCCGAAGCGCAGCTTGCCGGTGCCGCCCTCGAAGCTCTCGATGACCCGGCCGTAGATGTCGTAGGCGTCCACGCCCAGGCGCCGCTGCGCGAAGAACTGCGCGTTGGCGTCGGGTACCGGGAAGCGGGTGATGTTGAGGATGCCCACGTCCACCGCGGAGATGGTCACGTGCGCCTGCTTGCCGGCCAGCTCCGGCACGCTCACCGTCACCGGCAGCGGCTGCTCCGGGCGCATCTGCTTGGGCGCGACCAGGCCCACCGCCACGCGCCGCGCCTTGCGGTCCATCGGCACGTAGGCCACGCCGACCGCGCGCGCCGGGGTGATCTTGCTCGGCGCCGAGCCGCCGCGGAACACCAGCGCGGTGACGTAGACGTCGTGGCGCTCCCAGTCCTTGGTCACCGGGATCTCGAAGCGGCTGCCCGGCTTCACGTCGATGTCCTGCACGTAGAGCATGCGGTCGCTCTCGACCATCAGCAGGCCGGGGCCTGCATGCGGCGGGGTCAGGGTGACCTTGAGCGTGTCGCCGGCCTTGTAGCCGGTCTTGTCCAGCGCCAGCTTGACCTTGTCCGGGCGCGCGTCCAGGCCCCGGTTGTCGTCGTTCCAGCTCCAGCCGGCATGGAACGGATAGCGCGTGGTCAGGCCGGTGGCCGGGTCGAACACGTCCACCCGGTACTCGCCCCACTCCACCGGGAAATCGAACTTGGCCGCGCTGCTGCCGGCATCGACGGTGAGGGTCTGCTTGTTCTCGAAGCGGCGGGTGAAATCGTAGTCCCAGCGGTTGTCGGTGAACGCCCAGTGGTAGTCGCGCAGCTCGCGCACCAGGGTCACCTTCAGGCCCTTGGCCGGCTGCGGCTTGCCCTGCGCATCCACCCGCATCAGTTCGAAGCGCGCGTTGGCATTGGCGTCGGCGCCGTCCTTGTCGTCGAACAGCGGGCGCACGCCGACCAGCGCCGGCGCCGGCCACAGCACGCGCTTGAGCGTGCGGGTGACGGTGCGGCCGCCGGTCTCGTAGACGCTGGCCGAGACCAGCGCGGCGATGGTGCTGGTCGGCTTGGCCTCGTCGGGCAGCGCCAGATCCTCGCTGAGCTTGCCGTCGGCGCCGAACTCGGTGTCGACCACGTCCTTGGCCTCGCGCGGCAACTGCAGGGTCGGGTCGCCGAAGAAGTAACCCGGCAGCGCCTCCACCGGATGCTGCTCGACCGCCACCGCCAGCTTGGCGGTGAAGCGGTTGCCGGCGGCCGGCGCGCCGTACAGATAGGCGGCAGTGGCCTGCAGCTTGAACGGCTCGCCCGGCTTGAGCGTCTTCTGCGCGCTGTCCAGGTCCAGCTTCATGCGCTCGGGCAGGAACTCCTCGATGCGCAGGGTCATGCCCTGCACCGCTTCCTTGCTGGTCGGGTCGGTGCGGAACTCCACCTGCCAGCGCCCGGTCGGCGCATCGGCGGGGATCGGTTGCTCGAAGCTGAAATAGCCCTGCTCGCCCGGCTGCAGCCGGGTCTCGCGGAAGATCTTGCCGTCCGGCTGCTTCAGCCGCAGGAACACGGGTTGCGCGCCCTTGCCGGTGGTCGGCACCGGCTTGCCGTCGTTGTCGCGCAGCAGCGCCGACACCCGCACGGTCTCGCCGGGGCGGTACAGGTCGCGGCCGGACCAGGCGAACACGTCGAACCAGGCGTTCTCGCGCCCGGCCACCGCGAACTCGCTCAAGTCCAGCGCCGGCTGGTTGAACGGCAGCATCGACAGATCGGTACCGCTGCGCGCGACCAGCACCTGGCCGGCGTCGAGCGTGTAGTTCAGCAGCGCGTTGCCGTTGTCGTCGGTCTGGCCCTTGAGGAACAGCTCGCCGTCGGCGTTGAGCACACGCAGCTCCACCTTCTTCAGCGGCTCGCCGCTCTGCAGCGAGGCGGTGTGCACGAACAGCTTGTCCTTGTAGGCGCGCGCGTGCAGGCCGATGTCGCTGACGGTGAAGAACGCGGTGTCGTATTCGTTGTCGAACTTGCCGGGGCGGCGCAGCACCGCGAAGTACAGGCCCGGCGCCTGCAGTTCCTTGATCTCCTGGATCGGCAGGTAGGTCAGCGCGCGCTCGTTCTTGTCGCCGCCGAGGACGAAGCGGTTGACGTAGACCGAGTCGGCCATCTGCGAGATCGGGGTGTGCTCGCCGTATTCGCTGTCCAGCTCCCAGGTGCCGCGGCGGCCGCCGCGCTGGTACTGGGCGAAGAACGTCGGCAGCGCGCCCTCCTTGACCCGCATGAACTCCACGTCCACTTCCGGCACGTTGAGCGACACCACCGGCAGGCCACGGCTCTCGCGCGCCGGCAGCACGCTGCCCTGCGAGGCGAAGCCGACCGCCGGGGTCAGTTCGCCGGTGTAGACCTTCTGCTTGAGCGGCTTGCCCAGGCGGCTGCCGTCGGCGGCCAGCAGGTCGGCCGAGATCAGCACGGTGTAGTCCTTGGCCGCCTCCACGTAAGGGTAGCGCAGGGTCTTGCCGTCGTCGGACAGCGACCAGGCGCTGTCGTCGGTGCCGACCTTCTCCTCGAAGCGCAGCAGCTTGTCGAAATCCTGGGTGCCGACCAGCGGCCGCGAGAACTCCAGCGCCAGCGACAACCCGTCGCCCTTCTGGTCGGGATAGGCGCGGACCAGGCCGAAGCCCTTCATCGCTTCCTTCTGCCCCTTCACCGGCTCGCCGCTGGCCTCGGGCAACTGCCCGGACTCGTTGCGCTTGCAGCCGCCCAGCGCCACCGCCAGGCCCAGCAACAGGAAAGCCCCCATCAGCCCGGCGCGCAGGCCCGTCCAGCGCCACTTCGAATCCGTGTGCATGCGTTCGCTCCGTGAATGTGGCGCGAGTATAAAGCGCCGGCGCGAAGGCGGGAGGGCGAACGCGCGCCGTCAGCCGGCGTTTCCGCGGAAGGCAACCGTCGGGGTGGAACCCGCTTTCACAACCGTGCCGCCGACCGTCGTGGCGTCCCGTAGGAGCGGCTTCAGCCGCGACAGGATTTCCCGGGAAAGCCCGTCGCGGCTGAAGCCGCTCCTACCCCTACCTCCTGCGTCCCTGCGCGCCTTCGCCAGCGCGAGGTCATGTGGGAGGGACTTCAGTCTCGACTGCAAGGAGAACGGACGGCCAGTGGCTCCACTCGTCGCGACTGAAGTCGCTCCCACAGTGGGCACTCCGATGCCCATGCCGACAACCCCGACGGCACGAGGCATCTTGTGGGAGGGACTTCAGTCCCGACTGCAGGGCAATAGATAGACCAGTGGCTCCACTCATCGCAACCAAAGTCGCTCCCACACGGGGCACTCCGATGCCCATGCCGACAACCCCGACGGCACGAGGCCTCTTGTGGGAGGGACTTCAGTCCCGACTGCAGGGCAATAGATGGACCAGTGGCTCCACTCATCGCAACCAAAGTCGCTCCCACACGGGGCACTCCGATGCCCATGCCGACAACCCCGACGGCGCGAGGCCTCTTGTGGGAGGGACTTCAGTCCCGACTGCAGGGCAATAGATGGACCAGTGGCTCCACTCATCGCAACCAAAGTCGCTCCCACACGGGGCACTCCGATGCCCATGCCGACAACCCCGACGGCACGAGGCATCTTGTGGGAGGGACTTCAGTCCCGACTGCAGGGCAATAGATGGACCAGTGGCTCCACTCATCGCAGCCAAAGTCGCTCCCACAGGGGGCAATCCGATGGCCTGGCAGACAGCACCGACGGCGCGAGGCCTCTTGTGGGAGGGACTTCAGTCCCGACTGCAGGGCAACGGATGGGCCAGTGGCTCCGCTCGCCGCGGCTAAAAATCTCCTTCACCGCGGCGATGCGATGGCCTCATGGCGAAGCCGCCCTACATACCCCGATGTCGGCACGCTGGTCTCAGCGCAACAACCGCTGCATGTACAACGCGATCAGCCGCGGCCGGTCCAGCGCCAGGCACACCTGCGCGTTGGGCGCAGCGCCCGCCGCGTCCGCCGCCGGCGCCTCGCGGGTATAACCCTTGTCGTCGACCACGATGCGCAGCGGCACGGTGGGGCACAGGCCCGGGTCGAGCAACTGCGCCACCGGCACCACGTCGAACAGGGTCGGGGTGGCGCTGGCCCAGGGCTGGTCGGTGTCGCGCCACTGGTAATAGAGCTGCGCCAGCGCGTCGGTCAGCGGCTCGCCATGGGCGAACAGCGCCACCCGCTCCGGCTCCTCCAGGGTCACCTGGGTGGCGTCCAGCGGCAGCATCACGATCGGCACGCCAGCGCCGAACACGCGCTGCGCGGCAGGGATATCGGCGGCAATGTTGTACTCGGCCGCCGGCGGGTTCGGCGGACGGTAGCGCGACTTGCCGTAGCCCACCCGTACCGAGCCGCCCATCAGCACCACCTGCTTGAGCTGGGCGAATCCGGCCGGGTCGCGCTGCTGCGCACGCGCCGCATCGGTCAGCGGGCCGAGCACCAGCAGGGTGACCTCGCCGGGATGACGCCGCGCCTGCGTCAGGATGAAATCGGCCGCCTCCGGCGCCGCCGCGGGCAGGCGGCCCTTCGCCGCCCAACGCGCCTGACTGAAGGGAATCGTGCTGGTGGTGCGCTGCCCGACCGCCAGCGGGATGTCGTCGCGCCCGGCCTGCTGCAGCAGGCGCTGCAGCAGTTGCGCGCGCAGGCCGGTGTCGCCCCAGGCCGAGGCGATACCCAGCACCTGCAGCTCCGGGCTGCGCAACAGCAAGGCCAGCGCGAACGCGTCGTCGATGTCGTCGCCGACGTCGGTGGACACCACCACCTTCTGCACCGGCGCCGCTGCCGCTGGCGCCGCCATCGCATCGGTGGTCCACACGGCCGCGGCCAGCAGCGCCAACGCCGCCCATTGCTTCAGAGTCCGCATGCGCGTCTCCCAAAAAAAGAACCGCCGGCATGATAGCCGGCGGTCGGTCTTGCAACGGCGAGGCCGCGGATCAGAAGTTGGCGCGGAACTGCGCGCCGACGATGCGCGGATCGTTGATGAAGCCGGTGAGGTTGTTGAAGTCGATCGCACCGGTGGCGCGGATCTGGTTGGTGCAGTTGCGGCAGAACACCGAGACCTCGTACGCGCCGGCGCCCCAGTTGTAGCCGATCTTGGCACCGCCCTCGAACAGCGGCTGGCCGACGAACTCGCGCGAGTCGTACAGGAAGAAGTTGATCTCGCTGCGGTAGGACCAGTCGGTGAAGAAGAAGAACTCGGCGTCGTCGCCGACCGGGATGCCGTAGCGCAGGGTCGCGTTGCCCATCCACTTGGCCGCCTGCGGCAGCACGTTGCCGTCGATCAGCGCGCGGCCGGAGGCGTTGATCGGATCGGTCACGGTGCAGGTGCGGCACACGCCCACCGACAGCGTCGGATCCTCGATGCGGGTCCAGTTGTAGGCGCCGCCCAGGGTCACGCGCAGGTTCTGGCTCAGCAGCGCTTCGAAGTCGAACTCGGCGCCGCGCGCCTTGGAGGCCTTGGCGTTGAGCAGGCGCACGTCGTTGGAGGCGCCGCCGACCGCGGTCAGCTGCTGGTTCTTCACCCGGAAGTCGTAGACGTCGAAGCTCAGGCGCGCGCGCTTGTCGAACAGGTCGGACTTGATGCCGATCTCGTAGGAGTCCACGGTCTCCGGCGCGGCCACGGTCAGCGGCGCGGTGGCCGACGGCACGCCGAAGCTGGCGCCGCGGAAGCCGCGGGCGGCGCGCGCATAGACGTTGACGTCGTCGTTGATCGTGTAGGTGGCGCTGAGGTCGCCGGTGACCTTGGAGTTGTCGGTGCTGCCGGTGGAGGGCTGCTGCAGGGTCACCCGGTCCAGCGCGAGCACGTCGAAGGTCTTCTTGTCGTAGGTGTAGCGGAGGCCGGCGCGCAGGTCCAGGCGCTCGGTGGCCGCGTAGTTCAGCGAGCCGAACGCCGCCCACGAGGTGTTGCGCTGGCGGGTCAGCTGGTAGCTGGACAGGGTGCCGCCGGCCAGGGTGTTGTAGGTGTAGTTCTCGCCTTCCACCGAATCGTGGAAGTAGTACAGGCCCGCCTGCCAGTTCAGCGGACCGGTGTACTGCGACTCGGCGCGCAGTTCCTGCGAGTACTGGTCCAGGTTCTTGATGCCGCCGGCGGTCTCCACCGGGAACGGGATCACCCCGGGGCCGGACGGCGGCGCGAACACCGCGCCGTAGCCGCCGTCGATGTCGCCGCGGCTGTAGTACTTGCCGATGCCCTCGTAGCCGGTGATCGAGTGCAGCACGATGTCGCCCAGGTCCCAGGTCAGGTTGGCGCTGCCGCCGTAGGTCTGCAGTTCCTGGGTGTTCTTGCCGTCGATGGACACCTTGTCCGGATCGAAGCCGGCGACCAGCTGGTTGGTGCCCGGCTGGAAGATGTTGGCGCGGAACAGCCGCGCGGTGCCGTCGAGGTGGCGCGCGTGGGCGTTGAACAGCGCGCTGAAGTCCTCGCCCGGCTGGAACAGCAACTGCAGGCGCACCGCCGAGTCCATGTAGCCTTCGAAGGAGCGGTTGTCGATGGTGTTGTCGACCCAGTCGCCGCGGCGCTGACCCAGCGCCGACAGGCGCGCGGCCCACTTGTCGCCCATGGCCACGCTCAGGCCGGTTTCCATGGTCATGGTGCCGTAGGTGCCGTAGGACAGGCTGGCATAGCCGTCGTTGGCGCCGATGGTCGGCTTGACCGAGTTGAACTTGACCACGCCGGCGGGGGTGTTGCGGCCGAACAGCGTGCCCTGCGGACCGCGCAGCACTTCCAGGCTCTGCAGGTCGAAGATCGGGAAGCCCTTCAGGAACGCGTTCTCGGCGACCACGTCGTCATAGATCAGCGACACCGGCTGCGAGGCGTAGGTGTTGAAGTCGGTGTTGCCGTAGCCGCGGATGTAGAAGCGCGGGAACACGCGGCCGTTGGACGACTCGACGTTGAGGCTGGGCGCCTTGCCGGCCAGCACGCGCACGTCCGAGCCGCTGGTGGCGATGGCGTCCAGGTATTCCGGGCGCAGCACGCTGGCCGACACCGGCACGTCCTTGGAGTCTTCCGCACGGCGCTCGGCGGTGACCTTGACCGTGTCCAGACGGGCGACCCCGTCGGTGCTGTCCGCCTGCTGGGCGACGGCGGGGAACGAAAGCGCGGAAACGACGGCGATGGCAAGCGCACTGGCGCGCAACGACCAACTGGCAGACATGGGAACTCCGGGGTGGGTGGACGTAGTCGGGAGCGCGCCGAGTCCTTGCCGCGCCGCAGCATAATTAACACAAAATATACATCCTGTGGCGACTGGCGTCACGTTGGGGTGGCGGGATTTGGGATTGGGGATTCGGGATTGGCAACAGCGGGGGCTGGCGCTGGCGCCGTATCTGCCCCTGGGACCAACTTTCCTCCCCGGCATTGCGGCAACTGCCTGTCGTCGCGTCGGGACTGAAGTCCCTCCCACAATGTTTGCCTGCGCGTGACGCATCCGCTGGCGCAATGCCCACTTGTGGGAGCGGCTTCAGCCGCGACGCGGGATGCGATGGCCTCGCCGCCTCCTTGAGACGATTGCCCCGCATTGCGGCAGCCGCCTGTCGTCGCGTCGGGACTGAAGTCCCTCCCACAATGTTTGCCTGCGCGTGACGCATCCGCTGACGCGCTGCCCACTTGTGGGAGCGGCTTCAGCCGCGACGCGCGATGCGGGCCGCCACTCCAGCCCTGAGACACTCAAGACCGAGGCACTCGCCTCAGCCGGCCGCAGTCTCTGGCACTCGCACCCAGCCTTCCATCAACACGCGCGCGCTGCGGCTCATCAAGGCCTTGGTGACGGTCCACTGGCCGTCCACCTGGCGCGCCTCGGCGCCGACCCGCAAGGTGCCGGAGGGGTGGCCGAAGCGCACCGCCGTGCGTTCGCCGCCGCCAGCGGCGCGGTTGACCAGGGTGCCGGGGATCGCCGCAGCGGTGCCGATCGCCACCGCCGCGGTGCCCATCATCGCGTGGTGCAGCTTGCCCATCGACATCGCCCGCACCAGCAGGTCGATGTCGGCGGCCGCCACCGGCTTGCCGCTGGAGGCGGTGTAGTCGGCCGGCGGCGCGACGAAGGCGACCTTGGGCGTGTGCTGGCGCGTCGCCGCCTGCTCCAGCGTGTCGATCAGGCCCATGCGCAGCGCGCCGTAGGTGCGGATCGTCTCGAAGCGCTGCAGCGCCTGCGCATCGCCGTTGATCGCGTCCTGCAGTTCGGTGCCGCGATACCCCAGCGCCTGCGCCTCGAGGAAGATGGTGGGAATGCCGGCGTTGATCAGGGTCGCCTGGAACGTGCCGACGCCCGGTACCTCCAGCGTGTCGACCAGATTGCCGGTGGGGAACATGGCGCCGCCGGCGCCGTCCTCGTCGGCGGCGGGGTCGAGGAATTCCAGCGCGATCTCCGCCGCCGGAAAGGTCACTCCGTCCAACTCGAAATCGCCGGTCTCCTGCACCGCGCCGTCGGTCATCGGCACCTGCGCGACGATGGTCTTGCCGATGTTGGCCTGCCAGATCCGCACCGTGGCGACGCCATCGCGCGGAATCCGTGCCGGATCCACCAGCCCTGCGGCGATCGCGAACGGCCCCACCGCCGCGGAGAGGTTGCCGCAGTTGCCGCTCCAGTCCACGAACGCGCGCTCGATCGCCACCTGGCCGAACAGGTAGTCCACGTCGTGCCCGGGGCGCGTGCTCGGCGCCACGATCACGGTCTTGCTGGTGCTGGAGGTGGCCCCGCCCATGCCGTCGATCTGCTTGGCGTAGGGATCGGGGCTGCCGATCACCCGCTGCAGCAGCGCATCGCGCGCCGGGCCCGGCGTCTGCGCCGCCGCGGGCAGGTCCTGCAGGCGGAAGAACACGCCCTTGGAAGTGCCGCCGCGCATGTAGGTGGCAGGGATGCGGAGTTGCGGAGCGTGGGCCATGGCGGTTCCGGTGCGTGTGCGAAGAAAGGACGGTGGATCAGGGCAAATCGGGAATCTCGGGCTCGACCAGCTGCGTCAGCAGGGTCAGCGACTCCTGCCAGCCCAGATGGCATCCCGCCACCGGGATCTGCGGCGGGATGCCCTCCTGCACGATCTCCAACGCGGTGCCGCAGGCCATCGGGCGCAGCCGCACGGTCACGATCATCTCGCCGGGCAGGTCCGGGTTGTCGAAGCGGTCGGTGTGGCGGATCAACTGGCCGGGCACCAGTTCGAGGTAGGTGCCGCCGAAGACGCTGCTGGTGCCGGTGCCGAGGTTGGTGAAGCGCATGCGGTAGCTTCCGCCCACCCATGCGTCCAGCGCGTGCACGGTGGCGATGAAGCCGTGCGGCGGCAGCCATTTGACCAACGCCGCCGGTTCCAGGAAGGCACGGTAGATGCGCTCGGCAGGCGCGCGCAGCACGCGTTGCAAATGGACGGTCCCGGTGGTGGCGACGGATGTGGGCATGGCGGTCTCCTCGGCGGTGGCGGGCGCGGCCAGCATGGCACGCCCCCGATGACAGCGGCAGCCGGCTCAGGCGCTACGGGCCTCCTCGAGGAAATCCTGGGCGAAGCGCTGCAGCACGCCGCCGGCCTCGTAGATGGACACTTCCTCGTTGCTGTCCAGCCGGCACAGCACCGGCACGTCCACCACGGCGCCGTCCTTGCGCACGATGCGCAGGGTCAGCGTGGCGCCCGGGGTGCGCGTGCCGACCACGTCGAAGGTCTCGCTGCCGTCGATGCCCAGGGTCTTGCGCGTGGTGCCCGGCAGGAACTGCAGCGGCAGCACGCCCATGCCGATCAGGTTGGTGCGATGGATGCGCTCGAAGCCCTCGGCGACGATCGCCTCGACCCCGGCCAGGCGCACGCCCTTGGCCGCCCAGTCGCGCGAGGAGCCCTGGCCGTAGTCGGCGCCGGCGATCACGATCAGCGGCTGCTTGCGCGCCATGTAGGTCTCGATCGCCTCCCACATGCGCAACACCTGCCCGTCCGGCTCCAGCCGGGTCAGCGAGCCCTGCTGCACCTGGCCGTCGACCACCGCCATTTCGTTGATGAGCTTCGGGTTGGCGAAGGTAGCGCGCTGCGCGGTGAGGTGGTCGCCGCGATGGGTGGCGTAGGAATTGAAGTCCTCTTCCGGCACGCCCATGTGTGCCAGGTATTCGCCGGCGGCGCTGTCGGCCAGGATCGCGTTGGACGGGGACAGGTGATCGGTGGTGATGTTGTCGCCGAGCACCGCCAGCGCGCGCATGCCGCGCAGCGTGCGTTCGCCGGCCAGCGCGCCTTCCCAGTACGGCGGGCGGCGGATGTAGGTGCTGCGCGGGCGCCAGGCGTACAGCGGCGCCGCCGGCGCGCCCTGCTCCACGCGCACGTTGAACATCGGCGCATAGACGCGGCGGAACTGTTCCGGCTTCACCGCCGCGCGCACCGCCGCGTCGATCTCGGCATCGCTGGGCCAGATGTCCTTCAGCCGCACCTCGCGCCCGTCGGCGTCGGTGCCCAGCACGTCCTTCTCGATGTCGAAGCGCACGCTGCCGGCGATGGCGTAGGCGATCACCAGCGGCGGTGACGCCAGGAACGCCTGCTTGGCGTAGGGATGGATGCGCCCGTCGAAGTTGCGGTTGCCCGACAGCACCGCGGTGGCGTACAGGTCGCGCTGCACGATCTCCTGCTGGATGCGCGGATCCAGCGCGCCGCTCATGCCGTTGCAGGTGGTGCAGGCGAAGGCGACGATGCCGAAGCCCAGCGCCTCCAGGTCCGGCAGCAGGCCGGCTTCCTCCAGATACAGCTGCACCGCCTTGGACCCGGGCGCCAGCGAGGTCTTCACCCATGGCTTGCGAGCCAGGCCGCGCGCGCGCGCATTGCGCGCCAGCAGGCCGGCGGCGATGACATTGCGCGGGTTGGAAGTATTCGTGCAACTGGTGATGGCGGCGATGATCACCGCACCGTCGGGCATGCGCCCCTGCGCCTGATCGGCCTGGCCGGCGGCCAGCTTGGCGGCGTCGGCGATGCCGCGTGCGGCCAGCTCGCTGGTCGCCACGCGCTTGTGCGGGTTGCTGGGGCCGGCCATGTTGCGCACCACCTGCGACAGGTCGAAGCGCAGCACGCGCTCGTATTGCGCGGTGGCCAGCGCCTCGGCCCACAGCCCGGTGGTGCGCGCGTACTGCTCCACCAGCGCCACCTGCGGTTCCTCGCGCCCGGTCAGGCGCAGGTAGTCCAGGGTCTGCTGGTCGATGTAGAACATCGCCGCGGTGGCGCCGTATTCCGGACACATGTTGGAGATGGTGGCGCGGTCGCCGATGGTCAGCGCGGCGGCGCCTTCACCGAAGAATTCCAGGTACGCGCCGACCACGCGCTCCTGGCGCAGGAACTCGGTCAGCGCCAGCACCACGTCGGTGGCGGTGATGCCCGGCTGCGGCCTGCCGCTCAGCTCCACGCCGACGATGTCCGGCAGGCGCATCCACGAGGCGCGGCCGAGCATCACGCTCTCGGCTTCGAGCCCACCGACGCCGATCGCGATCACGCCCAGCGCGTCCACGTGCGGGGTGTGGCTATCGGTGCCCACGCAGGTATCGGGGAAGGCGACGCCGTCGTGCACGTAGATCACCGGCGACATCTTCTCCAGATTGATCTGGTGCATGATGCCGTTGCCCGGCGGGATCACGTCCACGTTGCGGAACGCGCGCTTGCTCCAGTCGATGAAGTGGAAGCGGTCCTCGTTGCGGCGATCCTCGATCGCGCGGTTCTTGGCGAAGGCCTGCGGATCGTCGCCGCCGCACTCCACCGCCAGCGAGTGGTCGACGATCAACTGCACCGGCACCACCGGATTGACCTTGGCCGGGTCGCCGCCCTGCTCGGCGATGGCATCGCGCAGCCCGGCCAGGTCCACCAGCGCGGTCTGGCCGAGGATGTCGTGGCACACCACGCGCGCCGGAAACCACGGGAAATCCAGGTCGCGGCGGCGCTCGATCAGTTGCAGCAGCGCAGCGTGCAGCAGGTCCGGATCGCAGCGGCGCACCAGGTTCTCGGCGAACACGCGCGAGACATAGGGCAAGCCGGCGTAGGCGCCTGGACTGATCGCATCGACCGCGGCGCGCGCGTCGAAGTAGTCCAGCGAGGTCCCCGGAAGGGATTTACGGTAGTGGCTGTTCATGGCTGGCTACAGTAGAAAAAGCGAAGACAGGACCCTTCTCCCACCGGGAGAAGGTGCCCCGAAGGGGCGGATGAGGGTACGGGCGAAGCCTGGTGCCGTCGGATCCTTCATGAGGGCGGATGAGGGTACGGGCGAAGCCTAATGCCGTCAGATCCTTCATGAGGGCGGATGAGGCCACGAGCGCAGCCTCGAACACCACGAGGCTGCGCTCGTACCCTCACCCCCGCCCCCTCTCCCGGAGGGAGAGGGGAGTGTCACTCGGAGTAGAGGGCGTGTCGGCGCATCACTTGCGCTGGTCGATCGGCACGAACGCCTGATCCTCCGGCCCCACGTAGTTCGCGCTGGGGCGGATGATCTTGCCGTCGACGCGCTGTTCGATGATGTGCGCGCTCCAGCCGGCGGTGCGGGCGATCACGAACAGCGGGGTGAACATCGCCGTCGGCACGCCCATCATGTGGTAGCTGACCGCACTGAACCAGTCCAGGTTGGGGAACATCTTCTTGATGTCCCACATCACCGTTTCCAGGCGCTCGGCGATGTCGTACATCTTGCGGCTGCCCTGCGCCTCGGACAGCTCGCGCGCCACGTCCTTGATGATCTGGTTGCGCGGGTCGGACACCGTGTACACCGGGTGGCCGAAGCCGATGATGACTTCCTTGCGCTCGACCCGCGCGCGGATGTCGGCCTCGGCCTCGTCCGGGGTGTCGTAGCGCTTCTGCACCTCGAAGGCGACCTCGTTGGCGCCGCCGTGCTTGGGCCCGCGCAGCGCGCCGATGCCGCCGGCGATGGCGCTGTACATGTCGCTGCCGGTGCCGGCGATGACCCGGCAGGCGAAGGTGGAGGCGTTGAACTCGTGCTCGGCGTACAGGATCAGGCTGGTGTGCATCGCCTGCACCCATTCCTCGTGCGGCTTGAAGCCGTGCAGCAGGCGCAGGAAGTGCCCGCCGATCGAGTCGTCGTCGGTTTCCACCTCGATGCGCCGGCCGTTGTGGCTGTAGTGGTACCAGTACAGCAGCATCGAACCGAGGCTGGCCATCAGCTTGTCGGCGATGTCGCGCGCGCCGGGATGGTTGTGGTCGTCCTTCTCCGGCTGCACGCAACCCAGCACCGACACGCCGGTGCGCATCACGTCCATCGGATGCGCCGACGGCGGCAACTGCTCCAGCGCGGCCTTGACCGCGGCCGGAATGCCGCGCAGCGAGCGCAGCTTGGCCTTGTAGCCGCGCAGTTCGCTGTTGCTGGGCAGCTTGCCGTGCACCAGCAGGTAGGCGATCTCCTCGAACTGGCTGCTGCGCGCCAGGTCCAGGATGTCGTAGCCGCGGTAGTGCAGATCGTTGCCGCTGCGGCCCACCGTGCACAGCGCGGTGTTGCCGGCGGCGGTGCCGGACAGGGCCACCGATTTCTTCGGCTTGAAGGCAGGGGCGGTCTGCGAAGCGGTGTCGTTCATGGCGAATCTCCCGGTGTTGCGGTCGGATGGACGCAGTGGATCAGGGGGCGTGCGGCGCCGGCGGCCAGGCCCCGGCGCGCTCGAGCAGTTGCTGCAGCATGGCGATCTGGCGGTTCTGCAGGTCCACCAGCGTCGCCCAGTCCTGCTCGCGCAGTTGGTTGAGCTTCTCGTGCACCTGCAGGATCTCCAGCTCGGCCTTGATGTTCACTTCGTAGTCGTTCTGCGCGTGCAGGCGGTCCACCGCCGCCTGGCGGTTCTGGCTCATCATGATCACCGGCGCCTGGATCGCCGCCAGGCACGACAGGCACAGGTTGAGCAGGATGTAGGGATACGGATCGAAGGCGTGCGCCAGCACCAGGCTGTTGAGCGCGATCCAGCCCAGCAGCACCACGCCGAAGCCGATGATGAAGCCCCAGCTGCCGCCGATCGCGGCGACGCGGTCGGCGATGCGCTCGCCCAGCGAACGCTCGCGGTCGGCCTGCTTGACGATGTCGCGGGCCACGTGGCGCTTGGCGATGAAGCGCTCCACCACCTCGCGCTCGGCCTCGGACAGCGTGTCCAGTTCGGTCTGCAGCAGGTGCCGCGCGGTCTGGCGGCGGTCGATGCGGCTGCGCAGGAATGCAGACGCGCTGGCTTGGGTATTCATGGACGCACTCGGGCAGGAAAATCGCCGCCGATCATGCGCCCTTGCCGGCGAACAGCGCATCCAGGCGCTGCTCGAAGGCGTGGTAGCCGATGCGCTCGTACAGCTCCTCGCGGGTCTGCATGCGCTCCAGCACCGCCTGCTGGTGGCCGTCGCGACGGATCGCCGTGTACACGTCCTCGGCGGCCTTGTTGGCGGCGCGGAACGCCGACAGCGGGAACAGCTGGATCGCCACGCCGGCCGCGGCCAGTTCGTCGCGGGTGAACAGCGGGGTCTTGCCGAACTCGGTGATGTTGGCCAGCACCGGCACCTTCACCGCGTCGACGAAGCGGCGGTAGGTGTCCAGGTCGTAGGCGGCCTCGGCGAAGATGCCGTCGGCGCCGGCTTCCACGCAGGCGATGGCGCGTTCGATCGCCGCGTCCACGCCCTCTGCCTGGATCGCGTCGGTGCGCGCGATCAGGAAGAAGTCCGGATCGGTCTTGGCGTCGGCCGCGGCCTTGACCCGGTCGACCATCTCGCCCTGGCTGACGATCTCCTTGCCCGGACGGTGACCGCAGCGCTTGGCGCCGACCTGGTCCTCGATGTGGCAAGCGGCCGCGCCGGCCTTGATCAGTGCCTTGATCGTGCGCTCGATGTTGAACGCGCTCGGCCCGAAGCCGGTGTCGATGTCCACCAGCAGCGGCAGCGGGCACACGTCGGTGATGCGGCGCACGTCGATCAGCACGTCGTCCAGGGTGTTGATGCCCAGGTCCGGCAGGCCCAACGAGCCGGCGGCGACGCCGCCGCCGGACAGGTAGATCGCCTTGTAGCCGGCACGCTGCGCCAGCAGCGCATGGTTGGCGTTGATCGCGCCGATCACCTGCAACGGCGCTTCGGCGGCCAGGGCGGCGCGGAAACCGGCGCCGGGGGAAACGAGGGACATGGACGGCTCCTGACGAAGAGGCGGCGGCGCCCGCCGGGCGTTCCGCGATGGGCGCCAATCTGGCACTCTCGCCGGCACGGATCAATCTTGATTCAATGAATCAACCTATCATCCCTTCATGTCCGACAGCCCCGACCGCAACCTGATCTCCGCCGCGGAGGCCTGCGCCCTGCTCGGCATCAGCAGCGCCACCCTGTACGCCTACGTCAGCCGCGGCCTGCTGAGTTCGCGCGCCGGCGCCGACCACCGCAGCCGCGCCTACCTGCGCGCGGAAGTGGAGCGGCTGGCGCAGCGCAAGCGCGCCGGCCGCGGCGCCGCGCGTGGCGCCGCGCAGAGCCTGGACCGCGGCCTGCCGGTACTGGAGACGCGGATCTCGCTGATCCGCCCCGACGGCCCCTACTACCGCGGACGCTCGGCGGTGGCCATGGTCCGCGCCGGCGCCAGCCTGGAGGACGTCGCGCGGCTGCTGTGGGACTGCCCGGAGGGCGAAGACCCGTTCGCCAGCGCACCGGTCGCGCCGTGGCCGGCGGTGGTGGCGCCGCTGGCCGGGCATGCCGCGCTGCCGCCGCTGGAACGCGCCATGGCCTGCATCCCGCTGCTGGCCCTGCACCTGCGCCAGTCGCTCAACGCCGCCCCCGGCGTGCGCCGCGAGAGCGCCGCCACCCTGCTGCTGCAGACCGCCGCGCTGCTGGTCGGCACCGCAGCGGACGCGCGCCCGGTGCATCGCCTGATCGCCGACCATTGGCGTCCCGGCGACGCCGGCTTCGCCGAACTGGTACGCGCCGCGCTGCTGCTGTGCGCCGACCACGAACTCAACGTCTCCGCCTTCGCCGCCCGCGTGGTCGCCTCCACCGGCGCGCCGCTGCACGCCACCGTCAGCGCCGGCCTGGCCGCGCTGTCCGGCCCGCGCCACGGCGGCGCCACCGCACGTGCCCACGCCCTGCTGCGCGACGCCCAGGACGCGCCCAGCGCCGCCGCCCTGATCGCCGAACGCTGGCAGCGCGGCGACGACCTGCCCGGCTTCCACCACGCCCTGTACCCGGACGGCGATCCGCGCGCGGCCGAAGTGCTGCGCCTGCTGCGCGCACGCTGCGCCGGCAGCGCGCGCATGCAGCACGTGGAAGCGGTGATCGCCGCCGCCCAGGACTGCAGCGGCCAGCGCCCGAACATCGACTGCCTGCTGGCCGCGCTCTGCTTCGTCCACGACCTGCCCGCCGTGCACGCCCTGGTGCTGTTCGCCGCCGCCCGCCAGGCCGGCTGGCTGGCGCACGCCCTGGAACAACAGGCCCTGGGCAAGCTGATCCGGCCACGGGCGCGCTACACCGGGGCGATGCCGGAGGATGGTGGCGCGCGCGACTGAGACAACGGCCGGGACACGCCAAACGCGCTTCGGCGACAAGTAGACAGGTACGGCCTGCAGGTGTATCTAAAAACCGCCAACGGCAAAGACCAAGACCTCGGCCGGCATCGGCACCTGAGCGCAGTCGCCGCCCTCCCAATGCCACGTGAACGAGCCAGCCTGACCAACGGATTGCGCCGGCGCATCGGAAGAACCGCGCCATCCAACACGTTCAGCAAGGCCACCTCGCCAAGGCCTTGCTCGCGGTGTACAAATGTACACCATGCTCCCCCTGTCCTCGCAGCGCGCCGCCATCCTCGCCTACGTCCACGCCTGCATCGAGCAGGACGGGCGGCCGCCGAGCCTGGCCGAGATCGCCGAACGCTTCGGCTTCGCCTCGCGCAATGCCGCGCGCAAGCACGTGCAGGCGCTGGTCGAGGCCGGGCTGCTGGCGCAGGTGCCGCAGCAGGCGCGCAGCCTGCGCCCCGCGCAAGCCGGCAACCGCAGCGAACTGCTGCAATTGCCGGTGCTGGGCCGGGTCGCCGCCGGTGCGCCGATCGGCGCCGACATCGGCCTGGACCAGCAGTTGCGCCTGGACCGTGCGGTGTTCGCGCTACGTCCAGACTACCTGCTGCGGGTGCAGGGCGACTCGATGATCGACGACGGCATCCTCGACGGCGACCTGGTCGGCGTGCGTCGCGCCGCTGACGCGCGCAACGGCCAGATCGTGGTGGCGCGGCTGGACGGCGAACTCACCATCAAGCGCTATCGCGCCGATGGCGACGGCATCGCGCTGCTGCCGCGCAATCCTGCCTATGCGCCGATCGTGGTCGGCCCCGGGCAGGACTTCGCCATCGAAGGGCATTACTGCGGCCTGATCCGGCCCGGCTGATGGCCGCCGTCGTCGCCCTCGACCGCCTGCTGGCCGAGCGCCGGGTCTGGCGCGGCCAGCCGACCGCGCTGCCGCCCAGCGCGCAGCCCACCGGGCACGCCGCGCTGGACGCGGTGCTGCCGGCGCGCGGCTGGCCGGAGATGGCGCTGACCGAACTGCTGCACGCCGCCGACGGCATCGGCGAACTGCAGGTGCTGTGGCCGACCCTGGCGCGGCTGTCGCAAGGCGGCGGGCGCATCGTGCTGGTCGATCCGCCGTACCTGCCCTACCCCGCCGCCTGGGCCCAGGCCGGGGTGGCGCTGGCGCAGGTGCAGATCGTCCGCGCCGGCGCGGACGCGGCCTGGGCCGCCGAGCAATGCCTGCGCGCGGGCAGTTGCGCGGCGGTGCTGTGCTGGCCGGGACTGGCCGCCGACAAGACCCTGCGCCGGCTGCAGGTAGCGGCCGAGACCGGGCGCACCCTGGGCTTCGCCTACCGGCCGCTGAAGGCCGCGGCCAATCCGTCGCCGGCCGCGCTGCGCCTGGCCATCGACGCCGCACCGGCGCAACTGCGCGTGCTCAAGTGCCGCGGTGGCCTGCCGCCGGCGCAGCCGATCGCCCTGTCCGCCCTGGCGGCCGGGTGAGGCCGCCCCATGCGCTGGGCCTGCATCCTGTTGCCGCAACTGGCGCTGGACACCGTCCTGCGCCGCTGGCCGACGCCGGACGAGCCGCTGGCGCTGCTCGACGGCCCGCCGCAGCGGCGCACGCTGAAGGCGGTCAACGCCGCCGCGCGCGCCCGCGGCCTGCGTCCCGGGCAATCGCTGGTCACCGCGCAGGCGCTGTGCGACCGCTTCGCCACCGCCCTGCACGATGCCGAAGAAAGCCGCCGCAGCCAGCAGTTCCTCGCGGCGTGGGCGTACCGCTTCAGTTCGCTGGTCAGCACCGACTACCCCGGCGCGCTGCTGCTGGAGATCGAGGCCAGCCTCGGCCTGTTCGGGCCATGGCCGCGCTTCGAGGCGCGGCTGCGCGAGGAACTGACCGCGCTGGGCTTCCGCCACCGCCTAGTGGTCGCGCCGCATCCGCTGGCCGCGCGTGCGCTGGTCAATGCGCACGACGGCATCGCCCTGCTCGACAACGCCGCACTGCAGCGCGCGCTGGGGCAGTTGCCGATCGCCCGCGCCGGGCTGCCGCTGGCGCTGGCCGACGGCTTCGCGCGGATGGGCCTGCGCCGCCTGCAGCAGCTGTTCGCACTGCCGCGCACCGCGCTGGCACGGCGCTATCCGCCGGCCCTGCTGCAGCACCTGGACGCGTTGCGCGGGCAGGTGCCGCTGCCGCTGCAGTACTACCTGCCGCCGGACCGCTTCGATGCACGTGTGGAACTGGGCTATGTGACCGAATCCAACCAGGCGCTGCTGTTCCCGCTGCGCCGGCTGACCCAGGACCTGGCGGCGTTCCTGGCCGGACGCGACGGCGGCGTGCAGCGCTTCCGCCTGCTGCTCGAACACGAGGACCTGGAGCCCAGCGTGGTGCCGGTGGGATTGCTCGCCGCCGAGCGCGATGCGGCGATGCTGTTCGAACTGGCGCGCGGGCGCCTGCAGCAAGCCAGCGTGCCGGCACCGGTGCAGGCGCTGCGCCTGTGCGCCGACGAACTGCCGCCGTTCGTGCCGGCCGCGCGCGAACTGTTCGACGAGCGCGCGCAGCAGGCCCTGCCCTGGGAGCAACTGCGCGAACGCCTGCGCGCGCGCCTGGGCGACGACGCCGTGCACGGCCTGCGCGCGCACGCCGACCATCGCCCGGAACTGGCCTGGCGCGCTGAATCCGCCGCCACCCGCAGCACCGCCGCGCCCGCCGCCGCGGCACCGCCACGCCCCGGCTGGCTGCTGCCGCGGCCGGTGCCGCTGCGCGAACGCGCGCCCGAGCGCCTGGCCGGGCCGGAACGCATCGAGAGCGGCTGGTGGGACGACGGCGACGTGCGCCGCGACTACTACGTCGTGCGCACCCGCCAGGGCCAGCGCGCCTGGGCCTTCGCCCCGGCCGACGCGCCGGACGCGCTGATGCTGCACGGCTGGTTCGCATGAGCCACACCCCGCCGCATCCGCGCATGCCGCCGCGCCTGCGGCTGCTGCCGACGCCGGCCCCTGCACAAACCAACGCACCCGCCACCAGCGCGCCGCCCGCGCCGGCGGACCCCACGCTGCCCGACTACGCCGAACTGCACTGCCTGTCCAACTTCAGCTTCCAACGCGGCGCCTCGCACCCGTGGGAACTGTGCGAACGTGCGCTGCGCCACGGCTACCGCGCCCTGGCGATCACCGACGAATGCAGCCTGGCCGGCATCGTGCGCGCGTGGCAGGCGGCCCGGGACATGGGCCTGCACCTCATCGTCGGCAGCGAGATCCAGTTCGAGCACGGCCCCAAGCTGGTGCTGCTGGCCGAGACCCTGCACGGCTACCAGCGGCTGTGCCGGCTGATCACCCTGGCCCGGCGCCGCGCCGACAAAGGGACCTATCGCGCGCTGCGCGAGGACCTGGCCAGCGCCGACGACGGCGCCGGCCTGCTGTGCCTGTGGCTGCCACGCGGCGCCGGCGACGACGCGGCAGACGGCGCCTGGCTGCAGGCGCGCTTCCCGCAGCGGCTGTGGCTGGCGGTGGAACTGCTGCGCGGCCCCGACGACGCCGCGCTGCTGCAGGCGC
The DNA here is from genome assembly GCF_056725085.1 of Xanthomonas sp. NCPPB 901. Taxonomy (NCBI): domain Bacteria; kingdom Pseudomonadati; phylum Pseudomonadota; class Gammaproteobacteria; order Lysobacterales; family Lysobacteraceae; genus Xanthomonas; species Xanthomonas sp. NCPPB 901. Next base: position 3,764,703 of record NZ_CM161511.1, read on the forward strand.
GCCTGCAACTGGCGCAGCGCCTGCACCTGCCCGCCGTGGCCAGCGGCGACGTGCACATGCACGCACGCGGCCGCCGCGCGCTGCAGGACACCTTGACCGCGATCCGCCAGCGCCTGCCGCTGCACGAAGCCGGCGCCCACCTGTATCCCAACGGCGAGCGCCACCTGCGCCCGCGCGCCACGCTGGCGGCGCTGTATCCACCCGCGCTGCTGGCCGAGACGGTGCGCATCGCCCAGCGTTGCGACTTCAACCTCGGCCAACTGCAATACGAATACCCGCACGAACTGGTGCCGCCCGGGCACACGCCCACGCAATGGCTGCGCCTGCTCACCGAGCGCGGCGCGGCCGAGCGCTGGCCGCAGGGCGTGCCGGACAAGGCGCGGCGCCTGATCGAGCACGAACTCGGGGTGATCGAGCGGCTGCAGTACGAGTCCTACTTCCTCACCGTGTACGACCTGGTGCGCTTCGCGCGCTCCAAGGACATCCTGTGCCAGGGCCGCGGCTCGGCGGCGAACTCGGCGGTGTGCTACGCGCTGGGCATCACCGCGATCGATCCGGACCGCATCGGCATGCTGTTCGAACGCTTCATCTCCGAAGAGCGCAAGGAGCGGCCGGACATCGACATCGATTTCGAGCACGACCGCCGCGAGGAAGTGATCCAGTACATCTTCCGCCACTACGGCCGCGAGCGCGCCGCGCTGGCGGCGGTGGCGATCAGCTACCACACGCGCAGCGCGGTGCGCGACGTGGCGCGCGCACTGGGCCTGCCCAGCGACACCGTCGATGCGCTGTCCTCCGCGCTGGGCCAGCGCGATCCGGTGGAGTCGGCGCAGGAGCTGCTGCGCGAACGCGGCTTCGATCCGGACACGCCGGTGATGCGCCGGCTGCTGGTGCTCGCCAGCCAACTGATCGGCTTCCCGCGGCACCTGTCGCAGCACCCTGGCGGCTTTGTCATCTCCGAGCATGCGCTGCACACCCTGGTGCCGGTGGAGAACGCGACCATGGCCGAGCGCACGGTGATCCAGTGGGACAAGGACGACCTGGAACTGGTCGGGCTGATGAAGGTCGACGTGCTCGCGCTGGGCATGCTCAGCGCGCTGCGGCGCACCCTCGACCTGCTGCGCGCGCATCGCGGCCGCGCCTACACGCTCGCCACCATTCCCGCCGAAGACCCGCAGACCTACGCGATGATCCAGCGCGCCGACACCATCGGCGTGTTCCAGATCGAATCGCGCGCGCAGATGGCGATGCTGCCGCGGCTGCAGCCGCGCGAGTTCTACGACCTGGTCATCCAGGTGGCGATCGTGCGCCCCGGGCCGATCCAGGGCGGCATGGTGCATCCGTATCTGCGCCGGCGCAGCGGCGAGGAAGCCACCGACGATCTGCCTGAAGAGCTGCGCGAGGTATTCAAGCGCACGCTTGGCGTGCCCCTGTTCCAGGAGCAGGTGATGCAACTCGCGGTGGTCGCCGCCGGCTACACGCCGGGCCAGGCCGACCAGTTGCGCCGCTCGATGGCGGCCTGGAAACGCCACGGCGGGCTGGAACCGCATCGCGAGAAATTGTTAGAGGGCATGCTCGAGCGAGGCTACAGCGCCGAATTCGCCGCACGCATCTTCGAACAGATCAAGGGCTTCGGCAGCTACGGGTTTCCCGAAAGCCATGCCGCCAGTTTCGCCCTGCTCACCTATGCCAGTTGCTGGCTCAAGTGCCACGAACCGGCGGCGTTCACCTGCGCCCTGATCAACAGTTGGCCGATGGGGTTCTACAGCCCCGACCAGTTGCTGCAGGACGCGCGCCGCCACGGCCTGCAGGTGCGGCCGGTGGACGTGCGCTACAGCGACTGGGACTGCAGCCTGGAAGCGTACAGCCCCGATCCGCAGGTGCAGCCGGCGATCCGCCTGGGCCTGCGCCTGGTCCGCGGCCTGGCCGAGGATGCCGCGCTGCGCCTGCAACAAGCGCGCGCGCAGGCCCCGTTCCACGACCTCGCCGACCTGTGCCACCGCGCCGCGCTCGACGACAAGGCCCGCGCCGCGCTCGCCGATGCCGGCGCGTTGAAAGCGCTGGCCGGCCATCGCCACCGCGCACGCTGGGCAGTGGCCGGGGTCGAAGCGCAGCGACCGCTGTTCGAAGCGCTCGCGGCCACGCCCGAGCAGCAGGTCGCGCTGCCGCTACCCAGCCAGGGCGAAGACATCCGCGCCGACTACGCCACGATCGGAACCACCCTGGGCAAGCACCCACTGACCTTGCTGCGCGCGCAACTGCGTGCGCGCCGCTACCGCCATTCCGGCGAACTGCGCACGCTGCCGCATGCCAGCGCGGTCGCCATCGCCGGCCTGGTGACCATGCGCCAGCGCCCGCAGACCGCCAGCGGCGTCACCTTCGTCACCCTCGAGGACGAGCACGGCCTGGTCAACGTGGTGGTGTGGCGACGCCTGGCCGACCGCCAGCGCCAGGCGCTGCTCGAATCGCGGCTGCTGCTGGTACGCGGCCGCATGGAAACCGCCGATGGCGTGCGCCACCTGATCGCCGGCCATCTCGAAGACCTGACGCCCATGCTGCTCGGCCTGGATATCCGCAGCCGGGATTTTCATTGAGGTGGCGCCGCGGCGACGCGCAGCTCGATGCGACGCCTGCGCGCATGCCGTCACGCTCGCTGCCGCCGACCGCGACCTTCGCAAGTTCAGGGCTGTTTGCCAAGCGCAGCCAACAACGTCTGCACGCCTTTCCAGCCCCAGTACACGCGGTGGCAGGCGATCAATCCGGCCGCGTCCAGGTCCATCACTTCCACCAGATCGACCTGATCGCCCTGCGGCGTGTCGCGCGGATACTCCCAGACCAGTTGCCGCCCGGCGACATGACAGTGGCCGCTGCGATACCAGCGCCCCAGGCCGTTCTCTGGCTGGGCGAAGGACGCGGCGAAGAACGCCGCGATGGCGTCGCGGCCCTGCAGCCGCCCATCCTGCCGTGGCGCCGAGGCCACATAGGCCAACGGCGATTCCAACTGGGCATCCGACGCATACAGCGCCATCAACCCCGGCAGATCGCGCGCGACTACATATTGATGCCAGCGTTCGAACACGACATGCGCATCGCGCTCGGCGGGGGTCGATGACGTTTCGTTCGTCTGCATCGGCAGGCTCCGGTGGGAATCCGCGCAGTCTAGGAATCCGCCTGTCGCATCGTTTCGATACGCAGCGAAACGTCGCGGCATGGGCGGTCCTATGATGGCCACGTCCATCGGGAGCGCGGCGATGCATCTGGAACGACCCAAGCTGGCAGCGACCGCCTTCCTGATCGCCGACCCCGCCCGCGCGGCCATGCTGATGGCGCTGGTCGACGGGCGTGCACTGCCGGCCGGCGAACTGGCCTTCGCCGGCGGCGTCACCCCGCAGACCGCGAGCGCGCACCTGGCCAAGCTGCTGGACGGCGGCCTGCTCGCGGTCGAGATCCAGGGCCGCCACCGCTACTACCGCCTGGCCAGCGCGCACGTCGCCGCCGTGCTCGAAACCCTGGCCACTCTGACACCGCCGCAGGCATCCCGGGTCCGCAGCCCGCAGCGCGGCATCCAGCCGCTGCGCCTGGCGCGCTGCTGCTACGACCACCTCGCCGGACGCCTCGGCGTGGCGGTCGCCGAGGCGCTGGAACAGCGCGCATGGCTCACCGCCCACGACGCCAGCCGCTACGCCGTTTCCCCCGCAGGCGCGGCATGGTTCGCGCGCATGGGCGTGGATCTGCCGCACCTCGCCCAAGGCCGCCGCGCCCTGGCCCGGCGCTGCCTGGACTGGACCGAACGTCGCCACCACCTCGCCGGCGCGCTGGGCGCCGCCCTGCTCGACCAGCTCTCCGCCCGCCACTGGCTACGCCGCGTCGACGGCTCGCGTGCACTGGTAGTCACCGATCTCGGCTGGGCCGGCCTGCTCGCCGAACTGGGCATTCGCCGGTGCGAAGACGAAGCGGTGGCGCTGGAACCCTAAAGCCAAGCCACATGCATGGCGGCATCGCCAGCAATGCGCATCGCGGACGCAAGCGCCTTATCGCACCGCCTGGCGCAACGCGCCGTACGCCGACGCCGAGCTACGCCGCTGTCTCGTCCATCACGTACCGCCGCTGGCAATGCTCGCAGAAGAACGCACGCCGCTGCGCCTTGCCGAGCTGCTTGCGATAGGTCAGCAACTGACCATCGCGCGGACAGACCGTCTTGGTGTGCACCTGGTAGTGCTTCTTCAGTTCGCAGGCTTTCTTCCAGCGATAGAAATCGAAGCTGTACTCGCGCGCCTGCGCCACCAGTTCGCCCAGCTTGCGCGGCGGCAACGCCCCGATTTCGCTCTCGGGGTGCACACGGATCCGGTGCAACACCTCGTTCTTGATGATGTTGCCGACCCCGGCGAACACATCCTGATCCAGCAAGGCATCGGCGGCGAGCAGATGCGGCCGCAGCCGCAACTTGCGCCGCGCCTGCGCCGCATCCCAATCGGGGTTCATGACATCCGCGGTCCAGTCGTAGGCCGTATCCAGCGGACCCTCGATGAACTTGATCGAACATGCGTAGAAATTCAGCTCCTCACCCTTGGCGAAGCCCAGGCTCAAGCGCGCCGACGCGTCCTTGCGCGCATTGATCCGGTAGCTGCCGAACAGCAGGAAATGGATGCGCACACTGAACGCATCGAACTCGATCAGAAAATGCTTGCCCCAACTGCGCAGCGACAGAATTTTGCGATTACGCATCCGCCCCAGGTCCAGCTTGCTGTTGCCGGACACCCGCAACACCTTGCGCCCGGCAAACGCGGCGGCTTCTTCCTTGAGGATGACAATTGAGGGGCCTTCGGGCATGGCCCAGTATCGAGCGCTGCCGTGAGCAGGCTGTGAGCCTAACGCGCCCAACTACAGCAATATTCGATCCACCGAAGATCGCCAGCCAAAAAACATTGTCCGTTTGATAATGTCCGTTGATAGCCCTCCGAACAAGCGTACAAATTCTTGTACGACACCGAGCAAAAAATGGACACCATCCGCTACAGCGCCGCACGTTCGTTTCTTGCGGACATCATGGAACGCGTGGCCAACAGCCACGAGCCAGTGATCATCACGCGCAGCCGCAAGCAAGCTGTGGTCGTGCTGTCGCTGGAGAACTACAAATCGATTCAAGAAACCGTATATCTACTGCACAGCACTAAGAATGCGCAGCGCGTACTGGAATCCATCGCCCAATTCAAGGCGGATGCGGCGAGGCGTGAGGGCTGACGAATTAGCAACCTAATTAGCACGAGGCCTACGCAATATTAAATGCGTACAACTAAATATGTGCTAATCAGATTTTTTTATGAATTGCAAGAGCTGCGGGCCATCACATCGCGCAGGCGTAGTTGAATTTATTTGATTTTGAGGCTTATTAATATCCAGAGTTGCAAAAAAGAAGACAAGTCCAACAAACGAAAGCAGTATCTGAAAAATCATCCAGCGCGCTGCCTTCTGAGCACTATTAATTATTGATCTTGCAAGAGTCGGCTTTTCTTCTTTGCTTAATTTAAATTTTATAAACCAACTAACAGGCGCAATTGATATATCCACAAAGGCTTTGTTCAGCCTACCCATATCAAATTCCGCGAAAAGGCCTGCCTGTCCCATGACATGGATCATTCCTTCCTGTTTTGGTTGCACATCAGCCAAGACCTCCACGGCATTGGCTGAATACCTGACGACCATGTAGCAAACTAAAGATGCGAGGACTATCAGCGCAAAGATGATCACGTTTCCTAAGCTGGTAATGTCCTTCAAAACTGCCACTTGGGAGACTATGAGTCCTAGCGTTGCTGCTGTGCCTAAGGCCCATTTTTCACTAAAAGATTCGTTCTGTTTTGCAATCTTAGGAGCTGCTAGCCAAAGCAGCTTTTCGGCGAACTGTTCTTCCGTAAAATTTGGCTTCGCCGTATCCCCGGACTCACCCGAAAACTGATCTTCCCCAGACTTTACTTCCACAGTACCCCCTGACCCCATCCAATGAGAGCTAATCGAGAAGCCGCAGTTGTCACCTAGAGACTACTGCAAGAAGAGAGTGACGTGCCAAACGCCCCAGGTGAAGACTGCCCTGTGAGGCACGAGATGAGCAAACTCAATAGCAAGGATTAGGCTATTTTCTGACCAATTCGGCGTTGCCACGCCCGTTAGGCAACTGCCACCACACAGCCACAAAAAAAGCCGGCACTAGGCCGGCTTTTTCGTTGACGCTCAAATTCGTGGTGGGCGGTGCAGGGTTCGAACCTGCGACCCTTGCCGTGTGAAGGCAATGCTCTACCGCTGAGCTAACCGCCCGTGTCGCGAGCCGCACATTATAGGGCTGTGGCGCGCGGCGTCAATGGGTCCTTGCGAGGTCCCTGGCGCGACGCCGCCACGCGGCCACTACATGGTCTGGGTGGGCTTGTCGGCGTTGAGGATGCCGGCCAGCTGGGTCTCGATCTTGGTGCGGATGGTCTCGCCTTCGCTGTTGTCCGGCAGCTGCACGCCGATGCCGGCGGCGCGGTTGCCCTGGGCGCCGACCGGGGTCACCCAGATCACCTTGCCGGCCACCGGCAGGCGCTCGCTGGAATCGGGCAGGGTCAGCAGCAGGAACACCTCGTCGCCGAGGAAGTAGCGCTTGGGCGTGGGCACGAAGATGCCGCCGTTCTTCACGAACGGCATGTAGGCGTTGTACAGCGCCGCCTTGTCCTTCACCGCCAGCGACAGGATGCCCTGGCGTCCGCTCATCGCGCTCATCGTTGTGCCCCTCTCCGGGCCGGGCGATCGCCATCGCGCCAGGCCAGCAACAGTTCCGCGATCGCCAGGTCGGCGCGCACGGTGGTCCGCAGCAGGTCGCGGGTGCGATTGGCGGCGTCGAACCACGCGGCCAGCTTGTGCAATCGCGCCGGGTCGGTCAAGCCGGCCTGCGAGGCCTGCGCCAGCGCCAGGTCGGCGGCATGGCCCAGGCGCTGCTCGGCGAGGGCGTCGCCGCTCCAGCGTTGCGCGGCCTCCAGCGTGCCGAGCTTGCCGGCGGCGACCTGCTCCAGGTCGGCGGCCACCTGCCGGCGCAGCTTCAATCCGTCCTCGCGCAGCCAGTGCGCAGCCAGGCCGGGATGGCCGCGCGCGGCGTCCAGCGCTTCGCGCGCGGTCTTCTCCGGGAAGTCCTGGGCCAGCAGCCAGGCGATCGCTTCCTCGGCCGGCGGCAGCTTGAATTCCAGGCGCTGGCAGCGGCTGCGGATGGTCGCCGGCAGGCGCGCCGGCTGCGCGCTGATCAGCCACAGGTAGCGGCCGGGCTGCGGCTCCTCCAGGGTCTTCAGCAGCGCGTTGCAGGCGGCGCGGTTGATCGCGTCGGCCGGGTCCACCACCACCACCTGGGCCACGCCGTACTGCGGGGTCAGCGCCAGCTTCTGCGAGATCTCGCGCACCTGCTCGATGACGATCTCGGTGCGCAGCTTGTCGCCGGTACGGTTGGGAATGAACGAGATCAACTGCAGGTCGGGATGGGTGCCGGCGGCGATCAGCTGTGCGCTGCGCAGGGCCGCGGCCGGTTCGCCCTGGCCCAGCACGTGCGCGGCCAGCTTCAGCGCCACCGCGCGCTTGCCCAGGCCTTCCGGCCCGCAGATCAGCAGGCCGTGGCCGAGGCGGCCGGCATCGAGCGCGGCCACGGTCTGGTCGTAGGCGCGCTGCTGCCACGGCGAAAACGGCAGATCGCTCATGGGGTCGGCTCCTGTTGCTGCTGCACCCACGCCGCCAGCGCGGCGGCGACCGCCTGCGCCACCGCCTGCGGCGGCTGGCTGGCGTCGATGACGCGGAAGCGTTGCGGGTCCTGCGCGGCGCGTTGGCGGAAGCCGGCGCGCACGCGCTGGAAGAAATCGTCCTGCTCGCTCTCGATCCGGTCCGGCCACAGGTCGCGGCCGCTGGTGCGGGCGCGGCCGATCTGCACGTCCAGGTCCAGCAGCAGGGTCAGCCCCGGCTGCAGGCCGACCGCGCGCCGCTCCAGGTCGGCGATCCAGGCGCGGTCCAAGCCACGGCCCTCGCCCTGGTAGGCATAGCTGGAATCGGTGAAGCGGTCGCTGACCACGTAGGCACCGCGCTGCAGCGCCGGGCGGATCACCTCGCGCACGTGCTGGGCACGCGCGGCGAACACCAGCAGCAGTTCGGTCTCGGCGGCCAGCGGCTCGGCAATCTCGCCGGGCGTCCTGTCCAGCAGCAGCGCGCGGATGCGCTCGGCCAGCGGCGTGCCGCCCGGCTCGCGGGTCAGTACCACTTCGTGGCCCTGCGCCTGCAGCCAGTCGCGGATCGCGTTGATCGCAGTGGTCTTGCCGGCGCCCTCGCCGCCTTCCAGGCTGACCAAGCGATGGTGGCGCAGCACGGCCTCGCTCATGGCGTCACCGCCGCGTCGCTGCGCGCCTGGCGCAGGCGCTGCAGGTAGCGCGCCACCGCGGCGGTGTGCTCGGCGTAGCTGGAGGAGAACGCATGCGCGCCGCTGCCGTCGCCGATGGCCACGAAGTACAGGCTGTCGCCCGGCGCCGGATGGGTGGCCGCGCGCAGCGCGTCGCGCCCGGGCATGGCGATCGGGGTCGGGGTCAGGCCGGTGCGGGTGTAGGTGTTGTACGGCGTATCGGTCTCCAGGTCGCGTTTGCGGATGTTGCCGTCGTAGGCGCTGCCGATGCCGTAGATCACGCTCGGGTCGGTCTGCAGTTTCATGCCCAGTTGCAGGCGGCGCACGAACACGCCGGCGATCTGCGGGCGCTCGGCGGCCAGCCCGGTCTCCTTCTCCACGATCGAGGCCAGGGTCAGCGCCTGCTCCGGCGACTGCAGCGGCAGGTCGCTGGCGCGCGTGTCCCAGGCCTCGGCCAGCGCCTTGTCCATCGCCGCATGCGCGCGGCGCAGCAGCTGCAGGTCGGTATCGCCGCGCTGGTAGAGGTAGGTCTCGGGCAGGAAGCGGCCTTCCGGGTGCTGGCCGGGCTGGCCGAGCTTGGCCATCAGTTCGCTGTCGCTGAGGTCGGTGGTGGTGTGCACCAGCGGCGTGGCCGCGTTTAGGGCGCTGCGCAACTGGCGCACGTTCCAGCCTTCGACGATGGTGAAGCGGTACTGGATCACCTGGCCCTTGCGCATGCGCAGCAGCAGCTCGCGCGGACTCAGCGCCGGCTGCAGGGCGTACTCGCCGAACTTGAGCTTGCCGGCCACGCCCAGCTCGCGCGCCAGCACCTGCCATTGCAGGTCGCTGCCCTGGGTGACGCCGGCGGCGCGCAGCTTGCGCAGCACGCCATTGAGCGAGGCGCCGCGCGCCACCTCCACGCTGGGCTGGGTCGCCTGCAGCGGCTGCTCGGCGAAGGCGCGATACCCGTGCCACCACCAGGCGCCGGCCGCGGCCAACAGCAGCGCCAGCACCAGCACGATCGCCAGCAGGGTCAGACACCCGCGTTTAGCCCAAGCCACGGCCACCTCGAAGCGAATTCAATGGCATGCAGGATACCGCGCGGCCGGCATCGCCCGGTATCGGCGCGGCTGGCTCATGGCTCCAGCGCGCGCAGCAGGCCGCGCGCCTTGGCCCGGGTCTCGTCGAGTTCGCGCTCCGGGTCGGAGTCGAACACGATGCCGGCGCCGGTGCGGAACTGCACCTGCGCGCCCTCCACCTCGGCGGTGCGGATGAGGATGTTCAGGTCCATGTCGCCGTCGCGGTTGAGCCAGCCGAACGCGCCGGTGTAGGCGCCGCGCGGCGTCTGCTCCAGCTCGGCGATGATCTGCATGCAGCGCACCTTGGGGCAACCGGTAATGGTGCCGCCGGGGAAGGTGGCGCGGATCGTCTCGCCGGGGGTGGTGCCGGCGCGCAGCCGGCCGCGCACGTTGCTGACGATGTGGTGCACGTGGGCGTAGCTCTCCACCGTCATCAACTCGTCGACCTCGACGCTGCCCGGCGCGCAGATCCGCCCCAGGTCGTTGCGCTCCAGGTCGATCAGCATCACGTGCTCGGCGCGCTCCTTGGGGTGCCCGACCAGTTCGCGGATGCGCGCGGCCTCGTCGTCGCCCGGCGCGCGCGCGCGGGTGCCGGCGATCGGCCGGGTCTCGACCACGTCGCCGCGCACCGATACCAGCCGTTCCGGCGAGGAACTGACCACGGCGCGGCCGTGGCCGACGAACAGGCCGGCGAACGGCGCCGGGTTGGCGCGGCGCAGCTGCGCGTACAGCGCCGCCGGCGCCAGCGGCGCGGCGAAGCGCGCCGACCAGCGCCGCGACAGGTTGACCTGGAACACGTCGCCGGCGCGCAGGTAATCGAGGATGCGGCGCACGCCGTCGACGAAGCGCTGCGGCGGGTCTTCCTCGATCGCTGTCGGCGCCTGCCAGGCCGGCGCTGGCGCCGCGGCAGGCAGCGCCTGCAGATCGGCGAGCACACTGTCCAGCAATGCCGCATGCGCGGGCTCGGTCAGCGCCACGCAGTCGCCGCTGACATGGTCGCGCAGCAGCGCTGCAGGGCAGCGCAGGGCCAGTGCCGTTGGCGTGGCCGCGGCGGACTGCGGCAAGCGCAGCACCGGCTCCACCTGGGCGGCCAGTTCGTAGTCCAGCAGCAGCGCCCAGCCGCCGCGGAACGGCCAGCGCGGTTCGTCGCGTTCGCAGCGTTCGGCCTGCCAGTGCGCGTCCAGCGCGCTCAGGAAATCCCCGGCGACCGCCGCACCCTCCAGCTCGCGGGTGACGCCATCGCGATCCAGCCGCAGGCCCTGCCCGTCGGCGACCAGCAACAGATCCCAGCGCCCCTGCGCGGTGCCCGAGGCCGCCGATTCCAGCAGCACCGGATACCGCTGCGGCGCCAGGCGATGCAGCGCCAGCAGATCGACCTCGGCCGGCAAGGGAACGGTACGCAGCATCGAAGATCCGCTGGAAGATTGAAAGAAACGTCAGGGAACGGGAGGCGTCGCCAGACGCGCTCTAAGCGACACCGCAGCAACGCGCGCGGACCTCACGCGCGCCGCTCGATCTCCGCTCGATGGATGGACGCGCGCGACGGGAGTGAGGCGCCGGCTGTGACGATTCCCGAATCCCGATTCCCGAATCCCGGCTCCTAGACCCGCTTGAACAGCAGCGTGCCATTGGTCCCGCCGAAGCCGAACCCATTGGACATGGCCACGTCGATCTTCTTCTCGCGCGCCACGTTCGGCACGTAGTCCAGATCGCACCCTTCGCCCGGTTCGTGCAGGTTGATGGTCGGCGGAATGATGCCGGCGTGGATCGCCATCACCGAGAAGATCGCCTCGGCACCGCCGGCGGCGCCGAGCAGGTGACCGGTCATCGACTTGGTGGAGCTGACCATGGTCTTGTAGGCGTGATCGCCGAGCGCGCGCTTCATCGCCAGGGTCTCGGCCAGATCGCCCAGCGGCGTGGAGGTGCCGTGCGCGTTGAGGTAATCGACCTGGTCCGGATTGAGCTTGGCGTCCTTCATCGCCGCCACCATGCTGCGCGCGGCGCCTTCGCCGTCCTCGCTCGGAGCGGTCATGTGGAAGGCGTCGGAGCTGGCGCCGAAACCGACCAGCTCGGCATAGATGCGCGCACCGCGCGCCTTGGCGTGTTCGTACTCTTCCAGCACCAGCACGCCGGCGCCGTCGCCCAGCACGAAGCCGTCGCGCTCCTTGTCCCACGGCCGCGAGGCCGCGGCGGGGTCGTCGTTGCGGGTGGACATCGCCTTCATCGAGCAGAAGCCGCCCACCGAGGTCGGCGACGAACCGCGCTCGGCGCCGCCGGCCAGCATCACGTCGGCGTCGCCGTGCTGGATCATGCGCATCGCGGTGCCGATGGAATGGTTGGAGGTGGCGCAGGCCGAGACCGCGGAGAAGGTCGGCCCCTTCAGCCCTTTGATCAGGCTCACCTGGCCCGGCAGCATGTTGATGATGGTGCTGGGCACGTAGAACGGCGAGATCTTGCGCGCGCCGCCCTCGTGGAATTTGATGGTCTGCTCCTCGATGCCGAGCAGGCCGCCGATGCCGGAGCCGAGGATCGCGCCGATGCGTTCGGCATTGGCCTCGGTGATCTCCAGGCCGGAATCGTCCAGCGCCATGAACGAGGCGCCGACGCCGTAATGGATGAACGAATCCATCTTGCGCGCGTCCTTGGACGAAATGAACTTGGTCGGATCGAAATCCTTGATCTCGCCGGCGATCTTGGTGGTGAACTGAGACGCATCGATCTGGGTGATCGGGCCGATGCCGGAGCGTCCGTTGACGATCCCTTCCCAACTGCTGGCCAGGTCATTGCCCAACGGCGACACCAGGCCCATGCCGGTTACGACGACACGACGGCTCATTGCGAAATCTCCTCACCGCGATACGCGCGGCCTTGACGCTGTAAAAACACAGGGCCGCATGCGCGGCCCCATGGGATTGTCACGCGCATCGTGCCCACGCAGGCGCCGATGGCGATCGAGAACGCCGCATCAGCTCTTGACGTGCGCCTTGACGTAGTCGATGGCCTGCTGCACCGAGGTGATCTTCTCGGCTTCTTCGTCCGGAATCTCGCACTCGAACTCTTCTTCCAGGGCCATCACCAGCTCGACGGTGTCCAGCGAGTCGGCACCCAGGTCATCGACGAACGATGCGTTGTTGGTGACTTCTTCTTCCTTGACGCCGAGCTGTTCGACGACGATTTTCTTGACGCGTTCTTCGATGGTGCTCATTGGGATATCGCTCCAGATGGAGTAGTGGTGGTTCAAAAACGCCATCGGGCTGCGATGGCCGCGTTGGATAGTGTAGTGGAAACCGACTGGCCCTTGCAGCGCTGTACAAATGCCGGCCGATCAGCCACTTAGGCGCGTCCGCTGCGCCACAGGCTCACGGCATGTACATCCCGCCGTTCACGTGCAGGGTTTCGCCGGTGATGTAGCCGGCGCCGGGGCCGGCCAGGAACGCAACGGCATTGGCGATGTCCGACGGCTGGCCGAACTGGCCGAGCGCGATCTGTTGCATCAGCGCTGCGCGCTGCGCCTCCGGCAGCGTCTTGGTCATGTCGGTATCGATGAAACCGGGCGCCACCACGTTGACGGTGATGCCGCGCGATCCGATCTCCTTGGCCATCGACTTGGAGAAGGCGATGATGCCGGCCTTGGCCGCGGCGTAGTTGGTCTGGCCCGGGTTGCCGGTCACGCCGACCACCGAGGCGATGTTGACGATGCGGCCCTTGCGCGCCTTCATCATGCCGCGCAGCACCGCCTTGGAGGTGCGGAACACGCTGGTCAGGTTGGTGTCGATGATCGCCTGCCAATCGTCGTCCTTCATCCGCATCAGCAGGTTGTCGCGGGTGATGCCGGCGTTGTTGACCAGGATCGAGACCGCACCGAATTCCTTGGCGATCGCCTCGACCAGCGCCTCGACCGCGGCGGCGTCGGTGACGTCCAGCGCGCGGCCATGGCCACCATGGTCGGCCAGGCGCGCGCCGATCGCCTGCGCGCCGGTGTCGGAGGTGGCGGTGCCGATCACGGTCGCGCCCTGCGCGGCCAGCATGTCGGCGATGGCCGCGCCGATCCCGCGGCTGGCGCCGGTGACCAGCGCGATCTCGCCCTGCAATGGCTTGCTCATCTGCTTTTCCTTGGAAACGGACGGCGCATGGCGCCGCGGGGAAGGAGGGAGGCCGGCGCGGACGCGACACGCACCGCGCGGCGGCCGGCGATCAGGAGGCCCAGGCCTCGCGCGCGCCGGCGAACTCGGCAGGCGTGCCCAGGGCACGACCGTCCAGCGACTTGTCGATGCGCTTGACCAGCCCGGTCAGCACCTTGCCCGGGCCGCACTCGGCCAGGCGGGTGGCGCCGCCGGCGGCCAGCGCCTGCACGCAGCCGGTCCAGCGCACCGGCAGGTACAACTGTTCGACCAGCGCCTGGCGGATCGCCTCCACACCCTTGTGCACCTGCACATCGGCGTTCTGCACCACCGGCAGCTGCGGCGCATGCCAGGCCAGCCCGCGCATCGCCTCGGCCAGGCGGTTGGCCGCATCGCGCATCAGCGGGGTGTGCGAGGGCACGCTGACCGCCAGCTTCACCGCCTTGCGCACGCCGCGCTCGGCCAGCAACGCCAGCGCGCGGTCGACCGCCGCGGCATCGCCGCCGATCACCACCTGCCCCGGCGAGTTGTAGTTGGCCGGCACCACCACCTGGCTGCCGGCGGCCTGCGCGCAGACCTCTTCGACCAGCGCGTCCTCGGCGCCGAGCACGGCGGCCATCGCGCCCACGCCGGCCGGCGCGGCGTCCTGCATCAGTTGCCCGCGCAGCCGCACCAGGTGCGCGCCGTCGTGCAGCGACAGGGCGCCGGCGGCGACCAGCGCGCTGTATTCGCCCAGGCTGTGCCCGGCCAGCTGCGCCGGACGCGCCCCGCCCTCGGCCAGCCACAGCCGCCACAGCGCCACGCTCGCGGCCAGCAGCGCCGGCTGGGTGTACTCGGTGCGGTTGAGCATCTCTTCCGGGCCGCCCTGGCTCAGCGCCCACAGGTCCACGCCGGCGCCGTCGGAGGCTTCGGCGAAGCTGTCGCGCAGTTGCGGATGCAACTCGGCCAGTTCGGCCAGCATGCCCAGCGATTGCGAACCCTGGCCGGGGAAGACGAAGGCGAGTGTGGAATCGGTCACGCGGTTGGCCCTGCGAAAATCGAGCGGCGATGATACGGGCGAAACCGGTCGGGCGTCTGTACCCGGGCGTATGTGACATGGCGGCTGGCGCGCCGCGCGGCACCCGCAACACCCCCCGCTCCGCCATGCCCGACGTCACGCCGACAGCATGGCTGGCGGGCCACACGCACACGACGGAAGGCGATGCCACTGGGCAAGGCGGGGCGATGCGGAGATGGCGCAGGCCGGCGGCACTGCAGCGCGAAGGATACGGGATCGGCACGGATCTGGCAGCGCCACGCGCGCATGCACCAGCAGCCGCCCGGGTCGAACCGCGGCTCGCGTCCGGGCGTGGTCGCCGACGGGAGATGGCAGCGCGCGAATGCCGATGTCCAGGCAGCGCACAGGCCGCACCCGAGCAGGCACGCGACAGCGCGCCGTCGCAAGTGCGGCGGACGCGCTGGTGGCATGCAGGCTGCGGTCGGCCAGCGCAGCGTGTCGCGAAGACACCTACCGCGCAGGCGCCGGCAACAGGCTCAGTAGCGCAGCAGCGCCGAGCCCCAGGTGAAGCCGCCGCCGAAGGCTTCCAGCAGCAGCAGGTGGCCGCGCTGCACGCGGCCCGAGCGCACCGCCACGTCCAGCGCCATCGGCACCGAGGCGGAGGAGGTGTTGCCGTGGATGTCCACCGTCACCACCACCTGCTCCATCGGCAGGTCCAGGCGCTTGGCGGTGGCTTCGATGATGCGCAGGTTGGCCTGGTGCGGGATCAGCCAGTCCAGGTCGTGCTTGTCCAGGCCATTGGCATCCAGGGTCTCGTCGACCACCGCGTCCAGCGCCTTGACCGCGTACTTGAACACCTCGCTGCCCTTCATCTGGATGCCACCGACGGCCGGGTCGCCGGTGCCGTCGCCCAGTCCGGTGGAGATGCCGACCGGGTTCCACAGCAACTCCTTCTTGCTGCCGTCGGCATGCAGATGGGTGCTGAGGATGCCGGTGTCGGTGTCGGCGCGCAGGACCACCGCGCCGGCACCATCGCCGAACAGCACGCAGGTGGTGCGCTCGGTCCAGTCGACGATGCGGCTGAGGGTTTCGGCGCCGATCACCAGCACGGTCTTGGCGTCGCCGCTGCGGATGAACTTGTCGGCCACGCTGAGCGCGTAGACGAAGCCCGAGCAGGCGGCGTTGACATCCATCGCCGGGCAGCCGACCGCGCCCAGCCGCGCCTGGATCAGGCAGGCAGTGGACGGGAAGATCAGATCCGGCGTGGTGGTGCCGACCACGATCATGTCCAGCTCGGCGACCTCGATGCCGGCGGCTTCGATCGCCTTCAGCGCGGCCTCGTAGCCCAGGTCGCCGGCGGTCTGGCCGGGCGCGGCGATGTGCCGCTCGCGGATGCCGGTACGGCTGCGGATCCATTCGTCGCTGGTGTCGACCATCTGCGCGAGATCGTCGTTGGTCAACACCTTTTCAGGCAAATAGCTGCCGGTGCCCGCGATCCTGGAATAGATCCGCTTGCTCATGCTGGTTCCTGTTGCCTGTTACGCAGGCCGCCCCGGTGCGGCGCGGCCTGTGAAGATGGGTGACTCCGTCCGCCGCAGCGCGGCGAACGGGCACGGATCAATCTTCTTCGACCTGCGCGGTCTTGGTGGCGATCACCTTCTTGCCACGGTAGTAACCGTCGGCGGTGACGTGGTGGCGCAGGTGGATCTCGCCGCTGGTCGGATCGGTCGACAACTGCTTGGCGCTGAGGGCGTCGTGCGAACGGCGCTGGCCGCGGCGGGACGGGGTGACACGGGATTTCTGCACAGCCATGGGATTGCTCCAAACTCGGTTCGTTTACATCTGTCGTCATTACGTCGCGCAGGACGCGCGCGTCCGGCAACAACCTCAGGCAGCGGCAGGCGGACCGACCGCTACTGTTTCTTCAGCGCCGCCAGCGCCGCGAACGGGCTGGCCTTGCTCGTTTCTTCCTCGGTCGCCGGCCAGTCGCGATCGACCGCCTCGCTTCCGGGCGCCACCGGCACCAGCGGCACCGCCAGCACCAACTCGTCCTCGACCAGATCGGCCGGCCGCAGCATGCCGTCGTCCGGCACCAGCAAGGCCTCGTGATCCGGCGGCAGCGCGGCTTCTTCTTCCTCGCTGCGGATCAGCCCCAGCCGCTGCACGCTCGACACCGGCAGCAGGAAGCGCTGCAGGCTGCGCTGACAGATCAGCGGCAGCTCGGTTTCGATCTTCAGTTCGACGTAGGACACTTGCAGTACAGCGTCGCGGCCGAATTCCAGCGTGTAGCGGCATTCGCCTTCGGTGTCGGCCAGGCTGCCTTGCAGACGGGTCATCGCCGAGAGCGGCAGGCGGTCTTCGAAGACCCTGCGCGCTGCGACCATCCGCCAGGCATCCAACAGTTCGGGCACGTTCGCGGACATAAGCCGCAGAATGTTAAGGACTGCCGGCGCCGCTGTCAAACCGCCCCCAGCGCGGCGCCGGGCCGGCTTGCCGGGCCGCGCCGGCCGCCGCAGACTGCCGGCCCCGGCCCGCCGCCGCCCCGCCCCACCGCCGATGCCGCCGCTGATCCTGGCTTCCACCTCCGCCTACCGCCGCGACCTGCTGCAACGGCTGCGTCTGCCCTTCGAGTGCGTGCGCCCGCAGGTCGACGAAACCCCGCTGCCCGGCGAGGCGCCGCTGGCGCTGGCGCAACGGCTGGCGGCGGCCAAGGCCGCGGCGGTCGCGGCCGCCGCGGCGCAGGCCTGGGTGATCGGCGCGGACCAGGTCGCCGAACTGGACGGCCAACCGTTGGGCAAGCCCGGCGATGTCGCCGCGGCGCATGCGCAGCTGGCGGCCATGTCCGGGCGCAGCGTGCGCTTCCACACCGCGGTGTGCCTGCAACGCGGCGCGCGCACCCTGCACGCCTGCGACCTCACCGAAGTGCGGTTCCGCGACCTGCACGCCGACGCCATCGCCCGCTACGTCGCCGCCGAGCAGCCGCTGGACTGCGCCGGCAGCTTCAAGTGCGAAGGCCTGGGCATCAGCCTGTTCCGCGCGATCCACACCCAGGATCCGACCGCGCTGATCGGCCTGCCGTTGATCGCGCTGTCCGAGTTGCTGCGCGAGGCCGGCTACACCCTGCCCTAACTCACTGCAACCGGCACCACTGGTACGGGAAGCGCGCCTGCCCGACCCAGGACTGGTACAGCTGGCAGGACCCCGGCTGCAGGGCCAGGCCGTAGCGGGCCAGTTGCTGCGCGGCCAGCGCCTGGGTCTGGCGGTCCGCGGCGGCGACATCCACGGCCCGTTCCGGCAGCAGCACCCAACGGCAGCGGCCGGCCTCCACGTCCACGCCCGCACGCACCGGGCGGTGCGCCAGGCGCCGCATCAGCGCACAGTCGGGGCCTCGGTCCAGGCCCAGGCGCGCGGCCACCGCATTGAGCCGCTGCAGGCGCTCGACATTGCGATCCACCTCCGCCGGCAGCAGCGCATAGCCCTGCCCGCGCGCGGCCAGCATCTGGCGGACCCGCGCGGCGTAGGCCGGCGTTTCCGGGAAATTGGAGGCGACCGACGCGTACGCCGCCTGCCCGGGCAGGAACGGAATGCGCCAGGACTCCGGCGCATCGCCGACCAGCAGCACCAGGCTGCGCTCGGGCTGCGACAGCGGCGGCGCCTGTACCCGGAACGCCTCGCGCGCCCAGCGCTCGTGGCCCCAGTCGCCCCAGCCGTACAGCGCGAAGGCCGCGCAGGCGATCAGGGTCCAGCGCGCCGCCGGGGCGGCGATCCGCGCCGGCAGCAACCGCCGCAGCCCCACCCACAGCAGCAGCGGCGCCAGCAGCTCCGGCACCACCAGGTAGCGCTGGATGCTGAACACCGCTTGCCAGGCGAGGAACCCGACCAGCACGAACACCAGCACCGCGCGCCACGCCGGCGCGACCACCTCCGCCGGCGCGGAGGCGCGCGGACGCCGCAGTCCCCAGCGCAGCAGCGCGGCCAGGCCCAGCAGATACAGCAGCGGCCACACCAGTTGCCGCAGGCGCACCTCGCTGACCCGGTTCGGCGCCAGCGAGAACTGCACCGGCCAGGTCAGCCATTCCCACAGCGTCTTCGGCAACCAGCGCGTGTCGCTGAGCGCCCCCGGTTGCGCCAGCGGCGCCAGGAAGTGGCTGTTGAACTGCGGGAACAGCGGATTGCCGAAGGTCTGCCACACCCGCAGCAGCCACGGCCCGGCCAGCAGCGCGAAGCTGAGCAGCGCGGCCGCGGTCAGCACCGCGGCACCGCCGATGCGCTGCCGCGCGCGCCCGCCGGCGACCAGCGCGGCCACGCCAAGAGCCAGCGCGAACAGGGCATTGGTCAGCTTGCAGGCCATCGCCAGCCCGAGCAGGGCGCCGGCCAGCGTCCACCAGCCCAACGCCACGCCCTGCCCCGCGGCCTGTTGGCGGCGTTGCGCGTGCAGTGCGGCGAGCAGCGCGCCCAACACCGGCAAGGCACTGGTGTTGTCGGCCATGGTCACGGCGAACTCGGACAGGAACGCGGCGCTGCACAGCCCGGCCAGCGCCAGCCACGGCACCAGCCGCGCGCGGTCCAGTCGCGGGTCCAGCACCTGCCAGAGGATGCCGGCCAGCAGCAGGAACGCCAGCGCATGCAGCACGCCCATCGCGAACCCGGCCAGCGGCGCCGGCAAGCCGGTGAACAGCGCGTAATGCAGCACGTCCAGCAGCGGATTGAAGTAGCTCTGCATCTGCGCCGGCGCCAGGTCCACGCCGAGGCGGCCGTGCAGCGCGGCGTAGCCGTTGTACAGGTGGTAGTTGCGCAGGTCCCAGTTGGCGTCCTGGCCCAGCCACAGCGACAACAGTCCGCCCAGCACCGCGACCGCCACGCCGGCGGCGACCACGTTGCCGCGGCTGTGGAAGGCGAAGCGGCGATCCAGCGCGGCCAGCAGGCGCTGGCGGCGGGTCGGACGCGGCACTGCGGCAGCAGAAATGGTCGCGCTCATGCGGCGTCACCCCGCTGCGCACCCTGCGCATGCGCAGGCCAGGCCGGGATCGCCAGGTAGGCCAGGCGCTTGGCCTCGATGCGGCCGCGCGTGACCGTGTCCAGGATCAGCCCGCAGGCCAGCAGCAGCACGCCGAGCAGGACCAGCGCCGAGCACAGGATCGCGGTGGGAAACCGCGGCACCAGGCCGGTTTGCAGGTAGGTCTGCAGCAACGGCACCGCCAGCGCCAGCGCCAGCAGCACGCAGGCGCCGAAGCCCAGCGAGAAGAACAGCAACGGCCGCTCGGTCTTGAACAGGCGCAGGATGGTCAACAGGATGCGGGCGCCGTCGTGCCAGGTGCGCAGCTTGCTCTGCGACCCTTCCGGACGCGCGCCATAGGCGGTGTCGACCTCCGCCACCGGCATGCGCAGTTGCAGCGCGTGCACCGCCAGCTCGGTCTCGGTCTCGAAACCGGCGGCATGCGCGGGAAACGACTTCACGTAGCGCCGCGAGAACACCCGGTAGCCGGACAGCATGTCGTCGAAACTGCGCCCGAACAGGAAGCCCACGCAGCGGGTCAGCAGCACGTTGCCGGTGCGGTGCCCGGCGCGGTAGGCCGCCGCCTCGTCGCTGCGGCGCGCGCCGACCACCATGTCCAGCCCGTCGCGCAGCAGGCGCTCGACCAGCGCCGGCGCCATCGCCGCGTCGTAGGTCGCATCGCCGTCCACCAGCACGTAGACGTCGGCCTCGACGTCGGCGAACAGGCGCCGCACCACGTTGCCCTTGCCCTGCAGCGCGACCTCGCGCACCGACGCGCCGGCCGCGCGTGCCTGCGCGATGGTGGCGTCGCTGGAATTGTTGTCGAACACGTGGACCTGCGCGCCGGGCAGGTGCGCGGCGAACTCGGCCACGACCCGGCCGATGGTGGCCGCCTCGTTGTGGCAGGGCACCAGCACCGCGATCCGTGGCGCGGCGGCGGGACGGTCGAAAGGGGAACTGGACATGGGCGGCGTGCGGTCCTGCGCGACGGCGTGGAAGGGCGCGCCATCCTAGCTCACTGCGGGCGCAGCACGATCGGTTGTTCCCACCAGTCCTCGACGCTGCCGTCGCGGCCATGCAAGCGCAGGCCCAGCCAATGCGTCCCCGGCGCCAGGCCACTGGCGTCGACGGTGGCGCGGAAGCCGATGTTCGGATGCCGCGGGTCGGTGGAGATCTTCCAGAACTTGGTCACGTCGTAGACGTCGCCGTAGTGCGCCTGCGCCACGACCTTGCCGTCGAGCAGCACCTCGACCCGGTCCAGGCCCACGCCGTCCTTGAACGCCCAGCCAGAGACGTCGAAGCGGCGGCCGACGGTGGCGTCCACGTCCGGCGTGTTGAACCAGGCCATCGCCGGCGTGGTGCAAGGACCGGAGGCACGCTGCGCCGGCAGCACGAACAGCAGGAAGCGCTGGCTGCCATGGTCGCTGGACACCACCCGCGGCGGCGGCAGCGGCCCGACCAGGTCGCACACCGCGTGGTAGCGCTGCAGCAGCAAGCGGTACTTCATGTCGCTGGGCGAGAGCACCAGCAGGCGCGGGCCGTCGCGGCGGCCGTCGCTGAGCAGCCCCCACTGCTGCAGCTGCGCGCTGCGCCCGTGCTTGTCGTTCAACGGATGCGGCAGCACCTGGATGTTCGGGTCGCGCAGTTCGAAGCCGAGTTCGGCGCCGACCTTGAAGTTGTCCGCCAGCACCTGGGTACCGGCCGGCAGCGTCGCCAGTTCGCGGCGCACCGCCGCCGCCAGCGGCCGCCACCCGGCGAAGTTGCGCGGGTAGTACTTGTCGCCAGCGGTGTGCTCGCGCACCGCCGGCACCGACACCGCCAGGTAGTAGCCGAACGCACCGATCAGGCCGAGCCCGGCCAGCAGCCAGGTGGCGCGGCGCAGCGGCTTGCTCCAGCCGTTGAGGATCACCGGCGTAGCGATCAGCAGCGCCAGATAGCCCGGCAGCGGCCAGTGGAAACTGACCCGCTCGGCATCGGTGAAGAAGCCGAGCAGGAAGATGCCCAGCGTCGACACGCCGCCGAGCAGGCCGAAATAGCGCCACTGCACCCGGGTGCCGCCGCTGCCGCCGACGCGCGTGGCCATCAGCGCCACCTTGGTCATCGCCACCGCCAGCAGCGGCGTGACCAGCACCACCTGGATCAGCACGAAGGCGATGCCGGCAGGCTGGAAACTCCAGGGATGCCGATCGACCAGTTGGAACTTGAGCCCGGCCTCGCCGTTGTCCGCATTCCAGGCCAGCAGCGGCAGCCAGGCGACCATGCCCAGCGCCAGCGCGACCCACACCTGCGGATCGCGCAGCATGCGCCGGCCCTGCGGGATCAGCAGCAGCGCGATCGCGCCGACGCCGATCACGCCGACGAAGCGGTAATGGCTCAGTGCGCCGATCACCAGGCCCAACGCCAGTTCCACCGCGCTCAGCGCCTCGGTCTGGCGCAGCAGCCGCGCCGTGGCGTCGATGCACAGGATCGTCGCCAGCGCCATCGGCACGTCCGGCAGCGCCAGGATGCCCAGGGTGCCGGACAGCGGCATCAGCAACGCCAGGCTGCCGGCGCGCCAGCCGGCTACCGCACCGAACCAGCGCGTGGCGATGCGTGCGATCAACCAGGGCAGCGCGGCGCCCAGCAGCAGGAACGGCGCCCGCAGCGCCAGCAGGTGATCGCCGCCCAGCGCCACGCCCAGCCGCGCCAGCCACGCGGTCAGCCCGGGCAGGTCCGAGTAGGCCAGCGCCAGGTGCTGGCCTTCCTGCCAATAGAATGCCTCGTCGACGAACAACGGCAGGCGCGCGGCGACCAGCAGTTTGGCGGCGGTGACGAGCGTCCACAGCACGATGAAGACGCCGCGTGCACGTTGTTCCCCTTGCATTGCCCGTAAACTCCCTGAAACCGTTGCGAGAATGCGATGTCCAGTCCGCCCCGCTTGCCGGAAATGCTAACCGATCCCCTGCGCGAGGCGCTCACGCGCGCCCAGCAGCAGGTCAACGCGCTGGTGCTGGGCAAGCCGCAACAGGTGCGCATGGCCTTTGTCGCCCTGCTGTCCGGCGGACATCTGCTGATCGAGGATCTGCCCGGCCTGGGCAAGACCACGCTGGCGCATGCGCTGGCGGCGAGCCTGGGGCTGGGCTTCCAGCGCGTGCAGTTCACCTCCGATCTGCTGCCGGCGGATGTGCTCGGCGTATCGGTGTACGACGCGCAGTCGCGCCAGTTCCAATTCCATCCGGGCCCGGTGTTCACCCACGTGCTGCTCGCCGACGAGATCAACCGCGCGCCGCCGCGCACGCAGAGCGCACTGCTGGAAGCGATGGCCGAGCAGCAGGTCACCCTCGACGGCACCACCCATCCGCTGCCGTCGCCGTTCTTCGTCATCGCCACGCAGAATCCGGTGGACCTGTCCGGCACCTTCCCGTTGCCCGACTCGCAACTGGACCGCTTCCTGCTGCGCCTGGCGCTGGGCTATCCCAATGCCGAGGCCGAACGCGCGCTGCTCAGCGGCAGCGACCGCCGCGACCTGATCGCGCAGGCGCAGCCGCTGCTCGGCGAGGCCGACATGGCCACGCTGCGCCAGAGCGTGGAGCAGATCCATGCCAGCGCGGCGCTGGTCGGCTACGTGCAGGCGCTGCTGGCGCGCAGCCGCCAGCATCCGGGCGTGCGCGTGGGCCTGTCGCCGCGCGCCGGCATCGCCCTGCTGCGCGCGGCCAAGGCGCATGCGCTGCTGCTCGGCCGCGGCCACGTGCTGCCCGACGACGTGCAGGCGCTGTTCGTCGCCGTCGCCGAGCACCGCCTGGTGGCGGAACAGGAATCGGCCTCCGGCCAGGCCCTGGCCAAGGCGATCCTGCACAGCGTCGCGGTGGACTGACGCGCATGCCGGGCTGGCGGCAGCGACTGGCGCAACTCGCCGCGCCGCGCGCGCCGGAAGCGCTGCCGATCCATCTGGATCGGCGCCGCATCTACATCCTGCCGACTCCGTTCGGCGGCTTCCTGGCGCTGCTGCTGGCGGCGATGCTGCTCGGCGCGCTGAACTACAACAACAACCCGGCGCTGCTGCTGGCGATGCTGCTCGGCGCAGCGGCGATGGCCAGCGCCATCGTCGCCCACCTGCAGTTGTCCGGGTTGCGGCTGGAGGCGCTGTCGGCCGAGCCGGTCCCGGCCGGACAACCGCTGCGCCTGCGGTTGGCGCTGGCCACCGCCGACGGCCGCCGCCGGCGCGGCCTGCGCGTGCGCCACGGCGCCGCGCACACCTACCTGGACCTGCACCGCGACGACCGCAACGAGGCCGACCTGGAGGTGCCCACCGAACGCCGCGGCTGGCTCGACCTGCAGCGCGTGCAGGTCTCCACCACCCAGCCGCTGGGACTGCTGCGCGCCTGGGCCTGGTTCTGGCCGGACACCCCGCTGCTGGTCTACCCGCAACCGGAAGCCGACGGTCCGCCGCTGCCGACCGGTGCCGGCACCCCGACCCAGACCCGCCTGCACGCGCTCGGCGAGGAACTGCACCAATTGCGTCCCTACCGCGCCGGCGACGCGCCGCGGGCGATCGCCTGGAAGCACTCGGCACGCCGCGACACCTTGCTGGTGCGCGAGTACGAACGCCCGATCGGGGTGGACGTGGTGCTGGACTGGCGCGCGCTGCCGGGGTTGCCGCACGAACGCCGCATCGCGCGGCTGGCGCGCTGGGTCGAGGACGCCGAGCGCGACGGCCGCCGCTACCGCCTGCTGCTGCCGGGGCAGCCGGCGCTGGGGCCGGGCCGCGGCCCGCAGCACCGGCATCTGTGCCTGCGCGCGCTGGCGCTGCTGCCGCATGACTGAGCCGCGTTCGCCCGCGCTGCACACCGCCAGCCGCGCCTGGGCGCTGGGCGCGGCGCTGCTGGCGTTGCTGCCGCTGCTGCTGCAGTTGCCCGCCACGCTGGCCTGGCTGATCGCGCTGTCCGCGCTGCTGGTCGGCGCCAGTTCGGCGTGGCGGCCGATGCCGGCGCTGCTGCGCCTGGCCCTGGTCGCGGCGATGCTCGCGGCGCTGTACTGGCAGGTCGGCCTGCGCTTCGGCCGCGATACCGGCTGTGCGCTGCTGGCGGCGATGCTGGCGATCAAGCCCTCGGAACTGAAGAGCCTGCGCGATGCGCGCAGCCTGCTCGGCTTCGCCCTGTTCGCGCCGTTCGCCGCGTTCCTGCTCGACCAGGGGCCGCTGACGATGGCGCTGGGGCTGGCCGCGGTGATCGCGGCGCTGCTGTGCATGCAGCGCCTGGCCGACCAGGAAGGACACAGCATGCGCCGTCCCTTGCGCGGGCAACTGCGCGGCGTCGGCCGCCTGCTGGCGCTGGGCCTGCCGCTGGCCCTGGCCGCGTTCTGGCTGTTCCCGCGGCTGGGCTCGCCGCTGTGGGGCGTGCCGGAACGCGCCATGGGCCGCCCCGGCCTGTCGGACACGATGAGCCCGGGGCAATGGCTGGACCTGATGGCCGACGACACCCCGGCGCTGCGCGTGCAGTTCTTCGGCCCGGTGCCGGCACCGGCGCAGCGCTACTGGCGCGGCCCGGTGCTGTGGGATTTCGACGGCCGCACCTGGCGCGCACTGCGCAGCAACGCCTGGGCGCCGGCACCGGCGGTGCAGTTCGCGCCGGGCGGCTGGGACTACCAACTCGAAGTGGAGCCGACCGACCGCCGGCAACTGGTCGCGCTGGACCTGCCGCTGCAAGCGCCGGCCGGCACCCGGCTCAGCGCCGACGCGGTGCTGCAGACCGAGCGCCCGCTCAGCGCACTGACCCGCTGGCGGCTGCGCTCGGCACCGCCGCAGCGAGTCGAGGCCGATCTCGGCCCGGCGCAGCGGCAGCGTGCGTTGGCGCTGCCGCCGGGCTACAACCCGCGCACCCTGGCGCTGGCCCGGCAGTGGCGGCAACAGGCCGGCGCCGACGATGCGGCGATCGTCGCCCGCGCCCTGCAATGGATCCGCCGCGACTTCGCCTACACCCTGCAGACGCCGCTGCCCGGCCGCGACGGCGTGGACGAATTCCTGTTCCAGCAGAAGGCCGGGTTCTGCGAGCACTTCAGCTCGGCGTTCGTGGTGCTGATGCGCGGTGCCGGCATTCCCGCGCGGGTGGTCACCGGCTATGCCGGCGGCACCCGCAATCCGTTCGGCAACTACTGGGTGGTGCGGCGCATGGACGCGCACGCCTGGGCCGAGGTGTGGCTGCCGCAACGCGGCTGGGTGCGGGTGGACCCGACCGCGGCGGTGGCCCCGGAACGCATCTACGACACCCTGGAGGACCGCCTGGGCAGCGGCGCCGGCGCACAGGGCGGCGACGCCGACTGGCGCTGGCGCGACCTCGCCGACTGGGCGCGGCGCGGCTGGAACGACCTGGTACTGTCCTTCGATGCCAACCGCCAGCAGCGCCTGCTCAGCCAGTTCGGCATCGCCCGGCTGGACCCCGGCCAGTTGGTGGCGCTGTTCGCCGGATTCGCGGCGCTGCTGCTGGGCGCGATGGCGTGGTGGCTGGCCCGTGGCGAGCGCGAGCGCGATCCGTTGCTGCGTGCCTGGCGCGGCCTGGGCCGGCGCTACGCCAAGCGCGGCCAGGGCCGCGAACCGCACGAACCGGCACTGGCGTGGGCGGCGCGCGTGCAGCGGGAAACCGGCGATGCGAGCCTGATTTCACTCAGCCAGCGTTTCGCCGATGCGCGCTACGCTGGCGCGGATTCGGACAGCGCTTCACTGTTGCGCGACCTGCGCAGGCACCGTCCGCCCACTGGAGCATCCCGATGAAGATTCGCCTGCTGTTCCCCGTGATCGCTGCGTTGGCGCTCGGCGCCTGCGCCACTGCCCCCAAGCCGCTGCAGGGCCAGTTCGCGCCCATCAGCCCGCGCGACTCGGTCGCCGGCCAGCAGCCCGGCGCGCCGGTGCGCTGGGGCGGCAAGATCATCAAGACCACGCCCGGCCAGGGCCAGACCTGCTTCCAGATGCTGTCGCGCCCGCTCAATGCCAGCGGCCGCCCGGACAGCGACTCGGCCGACGCCAGCGATGGCCGTTTCATCGCCTGCCGCGCCGGCTTCTACGACCCGGCGGTGTTCGAACCCGGCCGCGAGGTGACCTTCATCGGCCACGTGTCCGGCTACGACAACACCCGCATCGGCGACTACGACTACCGCCTGCCGAAGATGGACGCGGACGTGGTCTACCTGTGGCCGGTGGTGCGCCAGGTCGAAGTGGTGCCGGCCTACCCGTACGGTCCGTGGGGCGGCCCCTGGGGTCCGTGGGGCCCGCGCTGGGGCTGGTGGTAAGCCCTGCGGTTTTGCCGCAACGAAAAACGCCGCTGATCCAGCGGCGTTTTTTTATGGCTGCACGGCGCCGACCGCCATCGCGTCAGGGCGTGCCGAAACGCCCCAGCGGCGCGCCGGCGAGCAGATGCAGGTGCAGATGGAACACGGTCTGCCCGGCGTGCTCGCGGCAGTTGATCACCACCCGGTAGCCGTCCTGGGCCAGGCCCTGCTCGCGCGCGTAGCTGGCCGCGGCCAGCACCAGCCGGCCGACCAGGGTCGCCTGCTCCGGCGCCAGGTCGTCCAGGGTCGGAATCTCCACCTGCTTGGGGATGAAGAGCACATGCACCGGCGCCTGCGGCGCGATGTCCTTGAAGCCGAGCACGGCGTCGTCCTCGTAGACGATGCTGGCCGGAATTTCGCGACGGATGATCTTGCCGAAGATGGTGTCCATGGAGCGCGCCCGGAACGAAAGAAGGGGCCGCCGTTATAGCCCAATTCGGCGTCGCCCCGCAGCCGCGTGCGGCGGCTACTCGCCGCTGCCGGCGCGCGGCACTTCGCTGCGGCTGCCGAAGGCATGCGACAGCGTGCCGCGATCCACGTACTCCAGCTCCCCGCCCAGCGGCAGGCCCTGCGCCAGCCGGCTCGGCCGCACGCCGTGCTGGCGCGCCAGTTGCGCCAGGTAATGCGCGGTGGCCTCGCCTTCGACCGTGGAATTGGTGGCGATGATCAGTTCGGTCACCTCGCCCTGCGCCAGCCGCGCGCCCAGCCGGTCCAGGCCCAGTTCGCGCGGACCGATCCCGTCCAGCGGCGACAACCGGCCCTGCAGGATGAAGTACAGGCCGCGGTAGCCGGTGGCGTGCTCGATCGCCAGGCGGTCGGCCGGCGATTCCACCGCGCACAGTTGCTGGCGGTCGCGGGCAGGACTGGCGCAGATCGCACAGACCTCGGTTTCGCTGAAATCGCGGCACTGCGCGCAATGGCCGATGCGCTCGATCGCCTCGTGCAGGCGCTCGGCCAGGCGCAGCCCACCTTCGCGCTCGCGCTCGAGCACGTGGTAGGCCATGCGCTGCGCGGTCTTCTGGCCGACGCCAGGCAGCACGCGGAACGCATCGATGAGTTGTTCGAGCAGCGGCGAACTCATGTGGCTGGGGATTCGGGATTCGGGAGTGGGGATTCGTAGGGGGAACATCGCTGTCACGCGATGTTCTTGTAGGAGCGGCTTCAGCCGCGACGGGCGTTACCAGTAAAGCCCCGTCGCGGCTGAAGCCGCTCCTACGCAGGGAATTCACCGAGGCAGGAGAGGCAGCGCACTGGCGAAAACCGCGAATCCCCACTCCCGAATCCCGAATCCCAGCCCCTCAGAACGGCAGCTTCATGCCCGGCGGGATCGGCATGCCGGCGGTGGCCGCGCCCATGCGCGCCTTGGATTCGGCGTCGATCTTGTTGGAGGCGTCGTTGAAGGCGGCGGCGATCAGGTCCTCGGCCATTTCCTGGTCGGCCAGGATGCTCGGATCGATCCGCACCTTGCGGCACTCCTTGGCGCCGGTCAGGGTCACGTTGACCATGCCGCCGCCGGCGCTGCCGGTGACTTCCAGCTTGGCCAGTTCTTCCTGGGCGCGCTGCAGGTTTTCCTGCATCTTCTGCGCCTGTTGCATCAATTGGGCGATATTGCCGCGCATCGTGGTTCACTCATCGTAGGGACGGATGGAATCGGGAACGACCCGCGCGCCTTGCTGCTGGATCAGCGCCTGCACCGCCGGGTCGTTCATGAACGCGACCTCGGCCGCGTTCTGGCGCTCGCCGCGTTGCCGGTGCGAGCGCTCGTGCAGGGTTTCGGCATCGACCGCGATGCCGCTTTCGATGACGATCTTCGGACGCTGGCCCAGCGCCTCGGCCAGGGCGCCGGCCAGTTCGCCGAGCGAGCGCTCGGACTGCAGGTACTCGAAGCCCGGCGACAGCGACAGGCGCAGCACGCCCTCGGCATGGCTGACGAAGGCGGCATTGGCCGCGAGCTGCCGCGACGGGCCGGTCAGGCCGCAATCGGCGACCAGTTCCAGCCAGTCCTCGGCGCTGTGCAGCGCGCGCGGCAGGTCGGACACGGCGGCATGCGTGCGCGGCGTCTGCGCCAGCGGCGGCACCATCGCCATTTCCGGTTCGGCGGCCGCGGCCTGTACGACCGTGGGCGCCGGCGCCGCGACCGACACGGACGGCGCAGGACGCGCCGCCGGCGGTGCCGGCGGATCCCAGGGCGGATCCAACGGGGCCGCCGCCGCACTGGGCGAGGCCGTCGCGGCCGTCGCGGGTGCGGCGGGCGCCGGCACAGGCGCGGCGACCACGGGCGCGACAGGGGCAGCGGGCGCGACCGCGGCAGGTGCGGCCATCGCCGCGGCGGGCGCACTGGCGGACGCCGCCGAGGCATTGCCCTGCCCCTGCGTGGCCGCACCGGTCGCGCTGCCGGCCGGCAGCGCCGCAGCGCCCATCGGACGGAACGCCAGCATGCGCAGCACCGCCATCTCGAACCCGGCGCGCGGGCTCGGCGCCAGGTAAAGATCGCGGCGCCCGTTCAGCGCCATCTGGTACCACAGCTGCACGATCTCCGGCCGCAGGCGCTCGGCCAACGGCGCCGGATCCAGTCCGTCCAGCGCGGGCGTGGCCGCGCCCGGCACCAGCTGCCGCACCTGGATGCGGTGCAGGGCCTCGGCCAGCGCCTCCAACACCCCGCCCCAGTCGGGCGAGAACTCGGCCAGGCCGGCCACCACCTGCAGCAAGCGCTGCCCGTCGGCATCGGCCAGCGCCTCCAGCATCGCCCCGACCTGGGTGCGGTCGACCGTGCCCAGCATCGTCCGTACCACGTCGTCGCGCAGCGCGCCGCCGGCGTAGGCGATGGCCTGGTCGAGCAGCGACAGGCCATCGCGCAGGCTGCCGTCGGCGGCCTTGGCCAGTTGCACGATCGCCGAGGCATCCACCTCGATCTGCTCGGCGGCCAGGATCTTGGTCATCTGCCCCTGGATCTGCTCCTCGTCCAGGCGCTTGAGGTTGAACTGCAGGCAGCGCGACAGCACCGTCACCGGCAGCTTCTGCGGGTCGGTGGTGGCCAGCAGGAACTTCACGTGTTCCGGCGGCTCTTCCAGCGTCTTCAGCAGCGCGTTGAACGCCGCCTTGGAGAGCATGTGCACTTCGTCGATCAGGTAGACCTTGAACTTGCCGCGCGAGGGCATGTACTGCGCGTTCTCGATCACCTCGCGCACGTCGTCCACGCCGGTGTTGGACGCGGCATCGATCTCCAGCAGGTCGATGTAGCGGCCGGCGTCGATGTCCAGGCAGGCCGCGCACTGGCCGCACGGATCGGCACTGGTGCCCTGCTCGCAGTTCAGCGACTTGGCGAAGATGCGCGCGATGGTGGTCTTGCCGACGCCGCGGGTGCCGGTGAACAGGAACGCGTGGTGCACCCGGCCGCTGTCCAGCGCGTTGGTGAGCGCGCGGACCACATGCTCCTGCCCCACCAGCTCGGCGAAACGCTTGGGGCGCCACTTGCGGGCGAGAACGAGATAGGACATCAGGCGACCGTCTTCATCTGAACCACCATTGTGCCACGCCGGGCCACCGCGATCGTTCAGTCATCCGGTCAGCCGCCGTCACGCGCGCGCCGCCTTCGGCGCAGGGCTGCCTGCGACGATGAACAGGGCGAAGATGAGCGCAGTTCACGCAACGGCGGTGGCTCGCCTTGTGAACGGCGGCCATGACGGCTAGAATTCCCGCCCTTGCCCGGACCGCATGGCCCGCGCAAGACCCGGAGAGGTGTCCGAGTGGTTGAAGGAGCACGCCTGGAAAGTGTGTAAGCGTCTAAACCGCGCTTCGGGGGTTCGAATCCCCCTCTCTCCGCCAGATTCGAATTGCGCTTCCCTCGCAGAGTCGCTTCGCCGCTGGCGCAAGAACTCAAAGGGAAAGACCGCGCCACTGGCGCGGTTTCGTCTCTATGGTGGCCCCGTCGGCCCCTCGCGACGCTAGGTCGAAAACCCCGCCAGGGCCGGAAGGCAGCAACGGTATCGATCGACGCGGGCGCCGAGGTCAGCCGGCGGGGTTACCACCCTCTCCTACGAAGACCGCGATCAAGGCCTGATCGTGCGCACCGCTATTCGCGCGACGGCGCTGGCGTCTCCGGGTGCAGCCAGCCCGCATCGCCCTCGCGATAGCGCTCGCGCTTCCAGATCGGCACGCGCGCCTTGACCTCGTCGATGACGTAGCGGCAGGCGCCGAAGGCGGCGTCGCGGTGCGCGGCGACCACGCCAACCCACACCGCCAGGTCGCCGATCGCCAGTTCGCCGATGCGGTGCACGCAGCGCAGGTCGAGAATGGCGAAGCGGGCCAAGGCTTCGTCGACGATGCGCTGGCCCTCGGCCTCGGCCAGTGCGGCGTAGGCCTCGTAGTGCAGGCCGTCGACCGCACGGCCGTCGTTGTGGTCGCGCACCCAGCCTTCGAAGCTGGCATAGGCGCCGGCCTGGGCGTGCGCCAGCGGGGCGCGCAACGTGGCGATGTCGAGCGGCCGGTCGGCCAGCCGGAAACGCGGTTCGGTGGACATGGTTCAGCCTCCCGAGACCGGCGGAATGAACACCACTTCGCTGCCGTCGCGCACCGCGTCGTCCCAGCTGGCGAAGGCGCCGTCCACCGCCACCCGCAACCGCTGCGCCGGCCAGCGCAGGCCATGGCGGGCATCAAGTTCGGCGTACAGGGCGCGCAGGTCGGGCGCGGCGGTACGCACCTGTTCGCGCTCCATGCCCGCGGCCTCGCGCAGGCTGGCGAAATACAGCACGGTCACCGCGGCGCTCATGCCACGCTCCCGACGTCGCGCTTGCCGCCGCGCTTGCCGACCAGCCGCACCGGGCCGATGGTCATCGCGTGGGTCAGCGCCTTGCACATGTCGTAGACCGTCAGCGCGGCGACGCTGGCGCCGGTCAGCGCCTCCATTTCCACGCCGGTGCGGTGCACGGTGCGCACCGTGCATTCGATGCCCAGCACCTGCGGCGAGGCCCAGTCGATGGCGAAGCGGCAGCCGTCGATCGGCAGCGGGTGGCAGAACGGGATCAGTTCGTGGGTGCGCTTGACCGCCATGGTCCCGGCGATCACCGCGGTGTCGACGATGCCGCCCTTGGCGCTGCGCAACGCATCGGCGCGCAACTGCGCGGCCACCGCCGCGGGAAAGCGCACCTGCGCCTGCGCCACCGCCACGCGCGCGGTGGCGGCCTTGGCGGAGACGTCGACCATGGTCGGCAGCCCCTGCGGGTCCAGGTGGGTCAGCGCCGGCGCGGCGACGCGCGCGGACGTGGCGGAGGTTTTCTTGGTCATGGACTGCGCTGCCGCTCCCACGGCGCGATGTTCAGGCATTGCCGGAGATCGGCGTACCTTGATGGAACAGCATGCGCCATCGGCCGTCGCGGCGCTGCCACAGCGAACTGCGCAGCGCCTGCCGCGGCGGTTCGTCGCCAGCGCGGCGCTCGCTGCGATAGCGCACCTGCGCAAGATCCGGTGCCAGCGACTGCACCTGGATGTCGAAGGCGCGGTAACGAAAGGCTCCCGACTCGGCCGGTAGCGCCCGCAGCACTGCCGGCTTGTCGAAACGGCGGCCGGAGGCGCCGAACTCGACGAAACCGTCGTCGAGCAGCGCGGCCACACGCTCGGCCGAGGCGCGCACCGCCGGCTCCAGCAATTCCAGCTCCAGCGCGACCAGGGCGCCTTGCAACGCGGCGTCCATCGCTCAACCGCCGATCAGGAACATTTCGACGTGCTTGCCGCGCGTGGCCGGCGCCGCGCCGCGCAGTTCGCTGTAGCGATCGTCGCGGCGCTGCCACAGCGCACGCACGCGCTCGGCCAGCGCATCCTCGCCGCCGGCCAGCGCCGGGCGCAGATCGGTGCCCTCGCCCGCGAACAGGCAGGTGTAGAGATGGCCATCGGCCGAGACCCGGGCGCGATGGCAATCGCCGCAGAACGGCGTGCTGACCGAGGTGACGAAACCGATCTCGCCGCCGCCGTCGGCGAAGGCGTAACGCGCGGCGACCTCGCCCGGGTAGTGCGGCGCCAGCGCCTGCAACGGCCAGCGCGCAGCGATGCGGTCGCGCAGTTCGGCGGCAGGCACCACCCGCTCGCGACGCCAGGCGTTGCAGGTGCCCACGTCCATGTACTCGATGAAGCGCAGCACGTGGCCGCTGCCGCGGAAATGCGCCAGCAACGGCAACACCTGGTCGTCGTTGATGCCGCGCTGGACCACGCAGTTGAGCTTGACCGGCCCCAGCCCGACCGCGACCGCCGCCTCGATGCCCTCCAGCACCTGCGCGATCTCGCCGCGTCCGCCGGACAGCTGCCGGAACAGGGCCGGCTCGATCGCGTCGAGGCTGACCGTGACCCGGCGCAGGCCGGCCTCGCGCAAGGCCTGCGCATGCCGCGCCAGCAGCGTGCCGTTGGTGGTCATGGCCAGATCGTCCACGCCGGGGATGCGCGCCAGCCGCCGCACCAGCTCGGGCAGGTCGCGGCGCAGCAGCGGTTCGCCGCCGGTCAGGCGCAGCTTGTTCACGCCGTTGCGGACGAAGGCACGGGCCATCGTCTCGAGCTGCGCGAACGACAACCGCGATGCGGCGTCGAAGCCATAATCGTCCGGCACCTTGTCGGCCGGCATGCAGTAGCCGCAGCGGAAGTTGCAGGCCTCGATCACCGACAGGCGCAGGTCGCGCAACGGTCGCCCGCGCCGGTCCGCCGGCGTCGCCGACGCGAGCGGCGGGCGCGGCAGCGCGTTCATCCCGTCGGCACCTGCGGCGCGCGCGGCGCGGCCAGCGCCACGCGCTCGCCCGGCTGCGCCACGCGGTGACCGCGCGCGCGCAGGGCCTGGGCATCTTCGGCGCTGGCATAGTGATAGAGCATGGTCCGTCGCAGCAGTTCGGCGGGGTACTCCCGCTCCAGATCGTCGACCCCAGTATGCGACGGGTTGCCGTGAAGACCGCAGTCGTGCGCCACCAGTTCGCCGTCGTCGGCATACCGGTTCAGCATTTCCGGGATCGGCCGGGTGTCCCCGCTCCACACCAGCGCGCCCTGCAGGCGCAGGCCGTAGGCGGTCTCCGGCCAGTGGTGGCGCACCGGGAACACCTCCAGGCGCACGCCCTCGTGCCAGAACGCATCGCCCACGGCGATCAACTGGAAGGCATCCCAGAAATTGGCGCCGCCCTCGGCCAGCACATTCGGGTAGTCGGCTACCCGGCGGTGCAGCAGCGGCAGCACCGTCGCCGGCACGTACAGCCGCACCTTGCCGCGGCGCGCGGAGAAATAGCTGTCCACGAACAGCCGCTCGAAGCCGGCGACGTGGTCCAGATGCACGTGGGTGACGAACAGCGCCTGCGGCATGGCGCCGTAGTGCGCCTGGTAGGCGGTCAGCCCCTCGCCGCCGCAGTCGATGGTCAGCCACGGCCGGCCATCGCGCTCGATGGTGGCCATCGGCGAACCCAACGCCACCGCCGAGGCGTTGCCCACGCCCTGGAAGCGCAGCGCCCAGTCCGTCATCAGTAGCCGCGCTCCCAGGCCAGGTCGTAGGCACGACGCAGGCGCGCGTAGTCCTTCTCCACCGCGTCGACGCTGCGCTCGCCGCGCAGCTTCAGCAGCGAACGACGCAGCCGCTTGAGGTTGCGCTCGCGCCAGCGGGTGGCGGGAATGCGCAGCACGCCGCGGTCGAAGTCGATCAGCCAGCCGCGGCCGTTGCCGTCGAACAGGATGTTGTGGGCATTGAGGTCGGCGTGGTCGAGGCCGGCGCGATGGAAGCGCGCGATCAGCCGTCCCGCCTCTTCCCACGGCGCGCCGCGCCCGGCCAGATGCGCGCGGTCGGCCAGCGAGCGCACGCCCTCCAGCCGCTCCATCAGGATCGCCGCGCGGTAGCGCAGCCCCTGGCGCAGATAGCAGGCCGCCAGCGGCCGCGGCACCGGCAGCTTGCGCGCGATCAGCGCACGCATCAGCCGGAACTCGGCAAAGCTGCGGGTGCGGTCGGCGCCGGTCCACAGATAACGGTCGCGCACCAGCCTGGCCACCAGCCCGCCGCGGCGGTACTGGCGCAGCACGCAACTGCCGAACGGCGCTTCGACGAACCAGGCGCCGCCGCGGCCGCCGGCATCCACCGGGCGGGCGCGGTCGCCCCAGGCGACGGCGGAGAACAGCGTCGGTTCGGCTTGCCGCAGTCGTTCGCGGTCGAACAGAATGGCCCCGTAGCCGCGGCCCTCGCGGTACGGCGTCAGCGCTTCGGTGGCGTCGAATGCAACCATCCAGCGAGTCTAACAACACCATGCCGGCAACGCTCCCTTCGTTGTGCCTGTTGCGCCTGTCGGCGCTGGGGGACGTGACCCACGTGGTGCCGCTGGTGCGGACCCTGCAGCGCGCCTGGCCGCAGGCGCCAGCGTTGCACTGGATCATCGACAAGGCCGGACACAAGCTGCTGGACGGCCTGCCGGGGGTGGTGTTCCATCCCTACGACAAGCGCAGCGGCCTGGCCGGCATGCGCGCCTTGCGCCGCGCGCTGCCGGCGCAGGGCTTCGACGCGCTGCTGCAGATGCAGGTGGCGCTGCGCGCCAACGTGCTGTCGGCGTTCGTGCCGGCACGCCGGCGCATCGGCTACGACCGCAGCCGCTCCAAGGATCTGCACGGCCTGTTCGTCAACGAACGCATCCCCGATCGGCCCGGCATCCACGTGCTGGATGCGATCGGCAGTTTCTGCGAGCCGCTGGGGCTGCGCCAGACCGAGGTGCGCTGGGACCTGCCGGTGCCCGACGACGCCCACGCCTGGGCGCGCGCGCAATGGCCCGACGACGGCCGCCCGGCGCTGCTGATCTCGCCGTGCTCCAGCCACCAGCGCCGCAACTGGTATGCCGAGCGCTACGCCGCGGTGGCCGACCACGCCGCCGCGCAGGGCTGGCGGGTGGTGCTGTGCGGCGGCCGCAGCGAGCTGGAGCGCAGCACCGCCGACGCCATCGTCGCCGCGGCGCGCACGCCGGTGCTCGACCTGGTCGGCCGCGACACGCTCAAGCAACTGCCGGCGCTGCTGCAGCGCGCGGCGCTGGTCATGACCCCGGATTCGGGTCCCATGCACATCGCCAACGCGATTGGGACCAAGGTGCTGGGCCTGCATGCGGCCAGCAACCCGCGCCGCAGCGGGCCGTATTCGGACCTGCGCTACTGCGTGGACAAGTACGACGCCGCCGCGCGCAAGTACCTCGGCAAGCCGGCCGAGCAGCTGAAATGGGGCAGCAAGATCGAATTCGACGGGGTGATGGAACTGATCGCCGTGGACGACGCGATCGCCGCCTTCGAGCGCTACCGCGCCGACCACGGCCACTGAGACCGCTTGCGCCGCGCGCGCCGCCGCCCTACCATCCGCCGCGCGTCCTGCCGCCCACCCCGGCCCGCAGGAGCCGCCGTAAGCGTTTACGTCAATCAACGCGCCAACTGCGCCGGATCCGTCCGGGGCTGTTTCCCGCCCAGGCCTGGCAGGCCGCGGTGGGTGGCGCCTTCGATCGACCGGCTTACGGAGAGTCCCGCAATGTCACGTTCCCCGCTGTTTTCCCGCAAGCTGTCCCCGCGCCATGCTGCCTGGGTGAGCCCGCTGCTGCTGTCGGTGCTGATGACCTGCATCGTCTCGATGATCAGCACCCTGCGCAGCGTCGGGCTTGCGCCTGGCGTCGGCGCGCTCTGGCTCGGCGCCTGGGCACTGTCCTGGCTGGTCGCCTTCCCTACCCTGCTGCTGGTGCTGCCGATGGTGCGGCGCCTGACCGGCCTGCTGGTCGCGCGCGACTGAGTTCGTCCGGTGCCCGGGAGCGCACTGCGCGTCCCGGGCACCGCCCTCACGCCGAGGCGTTGCGGTAGTCCTGGTAGGACTTCTCTTCCACGTAGCTGGAGCCCAGCGCCAGGTTGATTTCCTTTTTGAGCCGCGCGCGCTCGTCGTTTTCGTAGTACACGCTGCGCGCCAGCTTGATGAACTCCTCGTCGAAGGCCTGCGCCTTCTCCTTGATCCGGATCTCATCCTCGATCACCCACAGGCGCTCGTTGACCGCCTTCAGGTCCGCGCGCAGGCGCGCCACGTCGCCGCCGGCCGCCGGATGCGCCATCCAGGTCTTTTCCAGCGCCGACAGCTCGGCACGCACGTTGGCCAGCTTGCCGGCATCCTCGATGCGCTCGGACTTGATCTGCAGGATGGCGATCTTGTCGAGCAGTTCGCCGAAGGACACGGGCACCAGGATTTCCGACATGGCAGACACCACAAACGAGAGAAGGGAAAGTGTAACGGCCACGCCTTAAGCCGGCGTCGGCACGCTGTCGCGAGCGCCGAAAAGCAAAAGGCCCCTGACGGGGCCCGATGCGAAACTGGCGGGAAGGGGGGGATTCGAACCCCCGAGGCGCTATAAACGCCTGCCTGATTTCGAGTCAGGTACATTCAACCACTCTGCCACCTTCCCGGGTGGTCCCCGGCGGACCGGGGGCGTGCATCATACGGTTCCCGCCGCGCGCGGACAAGCGGCCCGCCGCCAGCGCCCCGCGCGCGCCCGGCGGCGCTGGGCGATGAACCCCGCCTGCGCCGCGCCGCGGCTGGCGATTGCCTGATCCGCGCGCGACCGCGATGATGCCCTTCGACCCCAGAAAGACACCGGCCGGCCGCAGGCGCGCAATGATCGAATTCGGACACCTCACCCACGTCGGCCTGCGCCGCGACCTCAACGAGGACACCTACTACGGCGACCACGAGCTGGGGCTGTGGCTGGTCGCCGACGGCATGGGCGGCCACGCCTGCGGCGAGGTCGCCAGCGCCCTGGCGCGCGAGGCCATCGTGCGCGAAGTGCGCGGCGGCACCGCGCTGGCGCAGGCCATCCGCATCGCCGACGAGGAGATCATCCGCGCCTCGCAGCGCCGCAACGACACCCTGCCGATGGGCACCACGGTGGTGGCCGCGCGGGTGCAGGGCAACCGCTTCGAGGTAGCCTGGGTCGGCGACAGCCGCGCCTACCTGTGGCGCGACGGCAAGCTGGCCCAGCTCAGCCAGGACCACAGCTACGTGCAGGAACTGATCGCGCAGGGCGCGCTCACCGCCGAGCAGGCGCGCGCGCATCCGCACCGCAACGTGGTCACCCAGGCATTGGGCGTCACCGATCCGCAGCACCTGAACGTGGCCACGATGACCGGCGAGCTGCGCCCGGGCATGCGCCTGCTGCTGTGCAGCGACGGGCTGACCGAGGAAGTGGACGACGCCGGCCTGGCCAACGCGCTGAGCCACGACGACTGCAGCGCGCAGGAGTGCGTGGACATGCTGGTCGCCGCCGCGCTCGACGAAGGCGGCTCGGACAACATCACCGCGATCCTGGTGCGCTGCCACTAGGGCGGTGCGGCGCGGCCGCCGCTGGCGTCCGCGCAAACGACTCCAGGGCGCCTCGAATCAGCGGTTTCGCCACACGCGAGCCGGCTCCAGGTTGCCCTGTGGGAGCGGCTTCAGCCGCGACGGGGCCTTACGGGGAACGTCCCCTCGCGGCTGAAGCCGCTCCTACGCCATCCGTC
Organism: Xanthomonas sp. NCPPB 901; assembly: GCF_056725085.1. Taxonomy (NCBI): domain Bacteria; kingdom Pseudomonadati; phylum Pseudomonadota; class Gammaproteobacteria; order Lysobacterales; family Lysobacteraceae; genus Xanthomonas; species Xanthomonas sp. NCPPB 901. Next base: position 3,803,074 of record NZ_CM161511.1, read on the forward strand.
GCGCCGTTATTGGAGGTACCCTTCAGCCGGCGGCCACCGCTTCCGCCACGACCGGTTCGACGTCATCCCACAGCGCGCGGCCGGCCTTCTTGCGCAGCTTTTCCAGCCGCGCCTGGTGCGCCTCCAGCTCCGATGCGGTCGCCACGACCCGCGGCCGCGGCAGCAGCATCGTCATGTCGAACGCCGGCCCCTGCGCCGCCGCGTGCCCGGCGCCGTCCTCGGCCAGGGCGAAGCCGATCTCCTCCTGGCCGGAGGTCAGCGCGATGTACACGTCGCTGAGGATCTGCGCATCGAGCAGCGCGCCATGCAGTTGCCGGTGCGAGTTGTCCACGCCCAGCCGCTTGCACAGCGCGTCCAGCGAATTGCGCTGGCCGGGGAAGCGCTCGCGCGCCAGCAGCAGGGTGTCGATCACCGTGGCGCGGTCGAGGATGCGGCCGTAGGACGCGCCCAGCCGCGACAGCTCGTAGTCCAGGAAGCCCAGGTCGAACGAGGCGTTGTGGATGATCAGCTCGGCGCCGTCGATGAACTCCAGGAATTCGTCGACGACCTCGTGGAACTCCGGCTTGTCGGCGAGGAACTCCAGGGTCAGGCCGGTGACTTCCTGCGCGCCGGGCTCGAAATCGCAGTCCGGGCGCAGGTAGCGGTGGAAGTTGCGCCCGCTGGGGCGGCGTTCGAGCAGCTCCACCGCGCCGATTTCAACGACGCGGTTGCCCTTCTTCCATTCCAGGCCGGTGGTTTCGGTATCGAGGATGATCTGGCGCATGGGACTCGCAGCGGAAAAGGAAGACGACATCAGGACGCGACCGCGGCGCCGCCGGCGCGCACGTGCAGGGCCTGGTTGCGCGCCAGCTGGTCGACCCGCTCGTTGTCCGGGTCGCCGTTGTGGCCCTTGACCCAGCGCCAGTCGATCGTATGCCGCTGCGCCGCGGCATGCAGCCGTTCCCACAGGTCGCGGTTCTTGACCGGATCGCCGCCGGCGGTCTTCCACTGCCGCCGCACCCAGCCGGGCATCCATTCGGTGATGCCCTGGCGCACGTACTGCGAATCGGTGTGCAGCACGATCTGGCACGGCTCGGTGAGCGTCTCCAGGGCCATGATCGCGGCCATCAGCTCCATGCGGTTGTTGGTGGTGTGCGCCTCGGCGCCGGCCACCTCGCGCTCCAGTCCCTTGTAGCGCAGCAGCGCGGCCCAGCCGCCGGGGCCGGGGTTGCCGAGGCAGGCGCCATCGGTATGGATATCGACAGTCTTCATGAAACTCCGCGAATCAGATGGAAGCGACCGAGCCGCGCCAGCGGACCGGCGCGCGCAATGGAATGGGGCCGATGCCGGCAGCGGTACGTTTTTCCGCCTGCAGCAGGCACACCGCGCGCAGCGGTGCGGTGGAGGTGGCCGGGCCGACGCCGCCACGGGTCGGCCACACCGGCCCGAGATAGCGCAGTTGCTCGATGCACGGCAGGCCGACCTGCTCCAGCAGGCCGCGCCAGCTGCCCGGCGGACGCGCCACCAGGCCCTGCCGGCGCCAGCGCAGCCGGTACGGGCTCATCGCATTGAGCGCGAACAGCCACAGGCGCCCGCCCGGCATCAGGATGCGCTCGCATTCCTCCAGCAGCATCGCCGCATCGGCGGCCAGCACGTGCTGCAGGACGATGGCATTGACGCTCTCGGAGGGCAGCGGCAGCGGCAGCGTGCACACCAGGTCGCCGGCATAGCCGCGGGCGCTGCGGTGCAGACGCACGCCCCGCCCCGGCAGCTCGCGTCCCGGCGGCGGTAGCGGCACCGGCGCCAGCCACAGCCAGGGCTGCGCGGGACGCTTGAGCAAGGCGTCGAGGATCAACGGCTGCTCGGCCTGGAGCAGCGCCTGCGCCCCGGCTGTATCAAACCAGGATGAGACGTTGGCTTGACGAGGGAGCGACACGGCAGGCATGGTGCCAATTCTATGCGACTGATCGCCCTGCCCGCATTCCAGGATAACTACATCTGGGCGATCGCCACGGACGGCGGGCGTGCGCTGCTGGTCGACCCCGGCCAGGCCGAGCCGGTGCTGCAAGCGGCGGCGCAAGGCCTGCAGCCGGCCGCCATCCTGCTCACCCACCATCACGACGACCATATCGGCGGCGTCGCCGCGCTGCGCGAGCGCTGGCCCGACCTGCCGGTGTACGCGCCGGACGACCCGCGGATCGCCGGATTCGCGTGCGACCGGATCGGCGACGGCGATGTCGTGAAGGTGCTGGACTGGCAGTTCGATACCCTGGCCGTGCCCGGCCATACCCGCTCGCACCTGGCCTATGTCGGCCACGGTCATCTGTTCAGCGGGGATACGCTGTTCAGCCTGGGCTGTGGGCGCATGTTCGAAGGTACGCCCTCCCAGATGTTGGGTTCGCTGCAGCGCCTGTCCGCCCTCCCGGGGCAGACGCTGGTGTGCTGCGGACACGAATACACCTTGGCCAATGCGGCATTCGCCGTCACGGTCGATCCCACCAACGCTGCCCTGCGGCAGCGCCATCAGGAAGCCCAGGCCATGCGTCATGCTGCCCGTCCCACCGTTCCCGTCACACTCGCCAGCGAACTGGCGACCAACCCGTTCCTGCGCACCGCCTCGGCGGCGATCCAGCAGGCGATCGGCGCCCGGCTCGGCCGGGGGGTGTCCGACGAGGTGGAAGTCTTCGCCGAACTGAGGCGCTGGAAAGACGATTTCCGCGCATGAGGGCGCTGGCGTTGACGGCGGCGCTGACGCTGGCGATGGCGTCGGCGGCGCCCCCCGCGGCGGCCGCGACCCCGCTCGCGGCGGCACTGGAACAAACCGTGGCCGGCCTCAACGGCCTGCCGACCGATGCGGCGGCGCTGCCGCCGCCGACCACGCGTAACGGCCACGACATCCTTGCCCGCTTCCGCGAGGGCCTGGCGGATGCGCGCTGCGATGCCGGCGCCACCGATGCGCGCTGGCAGCAGCAGTTCTCGCGCGCGCCGTCGCGCCTGGCCGACGAGGACGAGGACGTGCTGCCGCTGTTCGGCTACGTGGTCGACGAGTTGCGCGCGGCCAACCTGCCGACCGAGTTCGCGCTGATCCCGTTCGTGGAGAGCGGCTACCGCCCGGCCGCGCGCAACAGCGGCGGCCCGGCCGGCCTGTGGCAATTCATCCCCGGCACCGCGCGCAACCACGATGTCCCGCTGGAGAACGGCTACGACGGCCGCCTGTCCGCGGTGGACTCCACCCGCGCCGCGGTACGCTACCTCAAGACCCTGCACGGCATGTTCGGCGGCGACTGGCGCCTGGCGATCATGGCCTACAACGCCGGCGAGTACCGTGTGCTGCAGTCCATGCGCCGCGCCGGCATGAATGCGCAGAACGCGCAGCCGGACAAGCTGCCCGGGCTGTCCTCGGTCACCTACGCCTACGTCGAGAAGCTGCATGCGCTGGCCTGCGTGCTGGAACAGGCGCAGACCCGCGACGAATGGATGGCCTCGCTGGACCGCGACGTGCCGATCCTGCAGGCGCAGACCCTGCCCGCCGGGATGGCGCTGGACGACTGGGCACGGCGCCAGGCGCTGCAGGGCAATGAGCTCGCGCGACTGAATCCGGCGCTGGGCAGTGGCCGTAGCGCCAAGCGCGCGCTGCCGGTGCTGGCGCCGCGCGGCGCGGGGGGCCCCGTGCTGGCCCAGGACAGCGCGCCGCCGGTGCAGGACGACGCCCCGGTCGTCGCCACCGTGGCCAGCACCGACGACAGCCCCGCACCGAGCCGCAGCGTGCGCACCGGCGCCCGCTCCCGCCACACGCACACCGTGCGCGACGGCGACACCGCCTGGAACATCGCCAAGCGCTACGGCATCACCGTGCAGGCGCTGTTGATGAAGAACGGCCTGTCCGCGCGCAGCGTGCTGCGCCCCGGCATGGTGCTGAGCTACGAGGACTGACGCATCCCGCGACGGCGGGAATGCGTGATCCATGGTCGAAGACAACGGGTCGTGCGGCGGCACGCTGCGCGAGCGCACACATGCCGGCTGCCCGTGCCCATCGCCGGCGCTGCCCTCCGCCGGCCAGCACGCTCTTGTCCTGCTCCATGCACCACGCGCACGCCGCCGCTACAGGCACCACGTCTGCAGCGACGCGCGACCGCGGGCGTATGGGCGCACGCTGCATGAGCACGCACACGCCGGCTGCCCGCGCCGGCACACGGCGCTGCTTCCTACGGGCCAGCACGCCCCCCCCCCCCCTGCTCCGGACGTGGCACCTCACGCGCAGGCGTGCCGTCGCCGCCGGCATCACGCCCGCAACGACACGCAGTTCCGGAAACGCAACAGGCCCGGCAATGCCGGGCCTGTTGCATGACGCTGCGCGGGCACGCCGCCGTTACAGCTGCGATTCCTGCACGCTGATCTTGTAAAGCTTGCGCATCGCATCGACGTAGGCCTTGGCATCGGCGTCGCCATAGATCCGCGCCAGCTGCTGCTCGAACATGGTCCGCTGCTCGGCCGGCACCTTGCTCAGGTCGCCCGGCGTCACCTTGGTGACCGCGAACAGCGCATAGCGCTTGCCGACCGTGCCCGGCGCCGCAGGCAGCTCGACCTTGCCCACCGACGGCTTGCCGTCGACCGGCTGCGGCGCGCTGAAGATCGCCTGGCTGGCCTGCGCGCTCGGCATCGGCACGTTGCGCGGCAACCCCGGCATCGGGTTGATCTGCAGCTTCTCCTGCGCGGCCAGGGCCTGCAGGGTCTCGCCCTTGCGCAGGCGCGCCAGCAGCGCGTCGGCCTTGGCCGCAGCGGCCTTGGCGGTACGGTCGGCGTGCACCGCGGCCACCACTTGCTCGTGCACCTTGGCCAGCGGCTGGATCTGCTCCGGCTGGTGCTGGGTCACGCGGATCAGCACGCTGTGGTTCGGCCCCAGGTTGATCGGGTCGCTGACCGTGCCGTCCTGCACCAGGGTGTCGGAGAAGGCGGCGCGCAGCACCGCCGGCTGCGCGGCGATGCCGCTGGCGGTGGCGCGCGAGAACGGCCCCAGCGTCTGCACCGGCAGCCCCACTTCCTTCGCCGCCGAGGCCAGCGCGGTCGGGTTCTTGTAGACCAGGTCCACCAGCTTGCCGCTCAGTTCGCTGAAGGCCTTCTCGTTGTCAGCCTTCAGTTGCTCGCTGGCGAGCTGATCGCGGACCTGCTCGAACGACTTGCCCTCGCCACCCTTGACCTGGCGCAGCTGGATCACGTGGTAACCGAATTCGCTCTTCACCGGCCCGACGATCTCGCCGGGCTTCATCGCGAACAGCGCGTCCTCGAACGGCTTCACCATCACGCCCTTCTCCACCCAGCCCAGATCGCCGCCGGCGTTCTTGGAGCCGGGATCGTCGGAGTTGGCGCGAGCCAGCGCGGCGAAATCGGCGCCGGGCTGCTTGGCTTCGGCCGCCAGCTTGGCCGCCTTGGCCTCGGCCGCCTTCTGCGAAGCGGCGTCCTTGCCGGCGCTGATCAGGATGTGCGAGGCCAACCGTTGGTCGGGCTCGACGAAGCGCGCCTTCTCGTCGTCGTAGCGCTTGCGCAGCGTGGCCTCGTCAGCCGGCTTGGCCGGCGGCAGGTTGGCTGCGTTGAGGTCGACGTACTCGATCGTCACCGTTTCCGGCTGCTTGAAGTCGGACTTGTGCGTGTCGTACCACTGCTGCACCTGCGCGTCGCTGACCGGCGCGGTGTCGGCCGGCACTTCCGGCAACAGCACCATCTCCACGTCGCGGGTCTCGCCGAGCATCTTCAGCAGGCGGTCGGTTTCCTGCTTGGTGGCGAACGCCGATTCGGCCAGGCCGGTCGGAATCACCGACTGCTGCAGCGCATCGCGCACCAGCTGCTGGAACATGGTCGGCGTGCGCGGCGGCGTGCCCGAGGCCAGGGCCAGGCGGTAACGCTCCGGATCGAACTTGCCGTCGTTCTGGAAGGCCGGAATGGTGCTGATGTAATCGCGCACCGCGGCATCGCCGATGACCACGCCGGCGCGTTCGGCCGACAGCTTCACCACCTGCTCGTCGATCAGCTGATCGAGCACCTTGCGCTTGTTGTCGATGCTTTCGAAGGCGCGCGGATCGAAATCCTCGCCCTGCTGCTCGCGCGCCTGGATGCGCGCCTGCTCGAAGCGGGTACGGAACTGTTCCGTGCTCACTTCGTGGTGCTGCCACAGCAGCGACACCGGCCACCACGACGGCGCCGAGGACCACCACGACGGCGGCGCCTGCACCTTGGCGACATTGTTGGCACCGACGCCACCGAGGTAGCTGTTGTCGATGACGAACAGGAACGGAATCATCAACAAGCCGATGATCGCGGTGGCGATCCAGCCCGAGGTCTTTTCGCGAAGTTTCTGCAGCATTGGGAACCGACGGCCTATTGGCGAGCCGCGCAGTTTAACCCGCTTCACGGCCTGCGGCAGAACCGGCGGCCCCGCGGCCCGCGCCGCGCATGCGCCGCGGCGGCGCATCGGCGGCAAGAACAGGGGCGAAAACGGGGGGAAAGCGGAAAAAAAGAAACCCCCGATCACTCGGGGGTTTCGCGTGCAAATGGCGGAGTGGACGGGACTCGAACCCGCGACCTCCGGCGTGACAGGCCAGCATTCTAACCGACTGAACTACCACTCCGCGTTTGAACGGAGGCGGGCGCGAGGCCCGCTTTCCCGGAGCCGCCATTCCGACGCGATAGCGCGGCGGCGACTGCGAGAAACGAAACCCCCGATCGCTCGGGGGCTTCGGTACAACTGGCGGAGTGGACGGGACTCGAACCCGCGACCTCCGGCGTGACAGGCCAGCATTCTAACCGACTGAACTACCACTCCGCTTTTGAAACCTGTCGCTCGGTGCTCTGGTGGGTGCTGAGGGTTTCGAACCCCCGACCCTCTCCGTGTAAAGGAGACGCTCTACCGCTGAGCTAAGCACCCTAGCGAGTCGATTAGTTTACGGCATCCTTCAGCGCTTTACCAGCCTTGAACGTCGGATTCTTCGACGCGGCGATCTTGATGGAGTCGCCGGTCTTCGGGTTGCGGCCGGTGCGCTCGGCACGGTCGCGCACCTGGAAGGTGCCGAAGCCCACGAGCGTGACGCTGTCGCCCTTCTTCAGGGCCTTGGTCACTTCCGACACGAAGGCGTCGATGGCACGACCGGCTTCGGCCTTGGAGATATCGGCGGCAGCGGCGATCGCGTCGTTCAGTTCGGCTTTATTCATTTCTTGATGACTCCATGTGCGGCAGAAGACCGCGGATTGAGGATCGGGTGTCGGCGTGGCCTGCCTCGCTTGAGCGAGACCCCGATGGATATGTTTTGCACTCTACCAAGCACGCCCGTTCGCGGTGCTCGCAAGCGCTGCATTTATACCAGCGGGCCCATACCCGCGCAAGCCGAAAAGCCAACAACGGCGCGGGTTTGAGCCGTTTGCGCGGGTGCGGTTCAGCGCGCGTCAGTGCTTGACGCGCGCGTTCGAGGATGCTTTCTGCTTGCGCCGCGACGGTGCCTGTTCGGCGTCGGCGGCGGGCTTGGGCGCGAGCGGACGCTCCAGTGCCAGATCCAGCACTTCGTCGATCCACTTCACCGGCACGATCTTCAGGTCGCGGGTCACGTTGTCCGGGATGTCGGCCAGGTCCTTGCGGTTCTCCTCGGGGATCAGCACGGTGCGGATGCCGCCGCGCAGCGCGGCCAGCAGCTTCTCCTTGAGCCCGCCGATCGCCGAGACGCGGCCGCGCAGGGTGATTTCGCCGGTCATCGCCACGTCCGCCTTCACCGGCACCTTGGTCAGCATCGACACCAGCGAGGTCACCATCGCGATGCCGGCGCTGGGGCCGTCCTTCGGCGTGGCGCCATCGGGCACGTGCAAATGCACGTCGTGCTTCTGCAGGAAGTCCGCCTCGATGCCGAGCCGCTCGGCGCGCGAACGCACCACCGACAGCGCCGCCGACGCGGACTCCTTCATCACGTCGCCGAGCTGGCCGGTCAGGATCACCGCGCCCTTGCCCGGGACCAGGGTCGATTCGATCTGCAGCAGATCGCCGCCGACCTCGGTCCAGGCCAGGCCGGTCACCAGGCCGATCTCGTTCTGCTCCTCGGCACGACCGAAGTCGTAGCGGCGCACGCCCAGGTACTTGTCCAGGTTCTTCGAGCCGACGCTGACCCGCGCCTTGTCCTTGCGCGCGGCGCCCTTCTTCGCCGCGGCCTTCTTCGCCGGCGCCGGCGGCTGCGGACCGGCCAGCGCGATTTCCTTGACCACCTTGCGGCAGATCTTGGCGACTTCGCGCTCGAGGTTGCGCACGCCGGATTCGCGCGTGTAGTAGCGCACGATGTCGCGGATCGCATCGGCGGTGATTTCCAGCTCGTCCTGCTTCAGGCCATTGGCCTTGAGCTGCTTGGGCAGCAGGTAGCGGGTGGCGATGTTGAGCTTCTCGTCCTCGGTGTAGCCGGGGATGCGGATCACTTCCATGCGGTCCAGCAGCGGGCCGGGAATGTTCAGCGAATTGGAGGTCGCCACGAACATCACTTCGGACAAGTCCAGGTCCACTTCCAGGTAGTGGTCGTTGAAGGCGTTGTTCTGCTCGGGGTCGAGCACTTCCAGCAAGGCCGAGGACGGATCGCCACGGAAGTCCATCGACATCTTGTCGATCTCGTCGAGCACGAACAGCGGGTTCTTGCTGCCGACCTTGTTGAGGTTCTGCACGATGCGCCCGGGCATCGAACCGACGTAGGTCCGGCGATGGCCGCGGATCTCCGCCTCGTCGCGCACGCCGCCCAGCGACATGCGCACGAACTTGCGGTTGGTGGCCTTGGCGATCGACTGGCCCAGCGAGGTCTTGCCCACGCCCGGCGGCCCGACCAGGCACAGGATCGGCCCCTTCATCTGCTTCACCCGCGACTGCACCGCCAGGTACTCGAGGATGCGGTCCTTGACCTTCTCCAGGCCGTAGTGGTCGGCGTCCAGGGTTTCCTGCGCGACCTTCAGGTCCTTGCGCACCTTGCTACGCTTCTTCCACGGCACGCCCAGCAGCCAATCGAGGTAGTTGCGCACCACCGCCGCCTCGGCCGACATCGGCGACATCTGCTTGAGCTTGTTGAGTTCGGCCTTGGCCTTGGTCTCCACCGGCTTGGGCATGCCGGCCTCGGCGATCTTGCGCGCCAGTTCCTCCAGCTCGCCCGGCGCGTCGTCGAGGTCGCCCAGCTCCTTCTGGATCGCCTTCATCTGCTCGTTGAGGTAGTACTCGCGCTGGCTCTTCTCCATCTGCGACTTGACCCGGCCGCGGATGCGCTTCTCCAACTGCTGCACGTCGATCTCGCCGTCGACCAAGCCGACCAGCGTCTCCAGGCGCTCGCCCACTTCCAGGGTTTCTAGCAGGCGCTGTTTGTCGGCCAGGCGCACGCCGATGTGCGCGGCGATGGTGTCGGCCAGGCGGCCGGGCTCATCGATGCCGGACAGGGTCTGCAGCAGTTCCGGCGGCAGCTTGCGGTTGGTCTTGACGTACTGCTCGAACAGCGACATCAGCGAGCGCGCGATCGCCTCCACCTCGCGCTCCTCGCGCGATTCGGCGGCGTCGATCTCGCGGCCCTCGCCCTGCAGCGCGCCGTCGCGCTCGGCGACCTTGTCGACGCTGACCCGCGACAGGCCCTCGACCAGCACCTTGATGGTGCCGTCGGGCAGTTTCAGCAGTTGCAGCACCTGCGCCAGCGTGCCGACGGTGTAGAGGTCGGCCGCCGCCGGGTCGTCGGTCTCGGCGGATTTCTGCGCGACCAGGAGGATGCGCTTGTCGGCCTCCATCGCGTGCTCGAGCGCGCGCATGGATTTGTCGCGACCGACGAACAGCGGGATGACCATGTGCGGGAAGACCACGACGTCGCGCAACGGCAGGACCGGCAGGTCGAGGACTTCGGATTGGGACTGGGCCATGAGGATTCCGATTTGGGAGGCGGGAACGCAGTGCGGGCGGCCATAAAAACGCCGATGGCCCCGTTATGGGGCCATCGGCTGGACGATGCAAGGGGAGCGCAGAACCCCTTTATGTTTCAGCGACTTACCGGCAGGCACGGGGCGCGCGACGGGGGCGCCGCGCACCGCCGGCCTGGGGTCACTCCGCGGAGGCGACCTTGGGCGGCGCCGGTGGGGTCTGGTAGATCAGGTACGGCTCGGACTTGTGCTCGATCACCGACTCGTCCACCACCACCTTGCTGACGTTCTCCTGCGACGGCAGCTCGTACATCGTGTCCAGCAGCACCGACTCGACGATGGTGCGCAGGCCACGCGCGCCGGTCTTGCGCTTGAGCGCCTTCTTGGCGATGGCCAGCAGCGCGTCCTGGCGGAACTCCAGCTCCACGCCTTCCATCTCGAACAGCTTCTTGAACTGCTTGGTGATGGCGTTCTTGGGCTCGGTGAGGATCTTGATCAGCGCCGGCTCGTCCAGCTCCTCGAGCGTGGCGACCACCGGCAGGCGGCCGACGAACTCGGGGATCAGGCCGAACTTGATCAGGTCTTCCGGCTCCACCTCGGCCAGGATCTTGCCCACCTCGCGCTTGCGCTCGGCGCTCTTGACCTTGGCGCCGAAGCCGATGCCGCCGGCATCGTTGGAGCGCTGCTGGATCACCTTGTCCAGGCCGGCGAACGCGCCGCCGCAGATGAACAGGATGTTCTTGGTGTCCACCTGCAGGAATTCCTGCTGCGGATGCTTGCGTCCGCCCTGCGGCGGCACCGAGGCGACCGTACCTTCGATCAGCTTCAGCAGCGCCTGCTGCACGCCTTCGCCGGACACGTCGCGGGTGATCGACGGGTTCTCGCTCTTGCGCGAGATCTTGTCGATCTCGTCGATATAGACGATGCCCTGCTGCGCCTTGTCGACGTCGTAGTCGCACTTCTGCAGCAGCTTCTGGATGATGTTTTCCACGTCCTCGCCGACGTAGCCGGCTTCGGTCAGCGTGGTCGCGTCAGCGATGGTGAACGGCACGTTGAGCAGGCGCGCCAGCGTCTCGGCCAGCAGCGTCTTGCCCGAACCGGTCGGACCGACCAGCAGGATGTTGGACTTGGCCAGTTCGACCTCGTCGTTCTTCTGCCGGCTCTCGATGCGCTTGTAGTGGTTGTACACGGCCACGGCGAGCGTGCGCTTGGCGCGCTGCTGGCCGATCACGTACTGGTCGAGCACTTCCAGGATCTCGCGCGGCTTGGGCAGGCTGCTGCGTGCCGACTGCGCCTTCTCCTCAAGCTCCTCGCGGATGATGTCGTTGCACAACTCGACGCATTCGTCGCAGATGAACACGCTGGGCCCGGCGATCAGCTTACGGACCTCGTGTTGACTCTTGCCGCAGAACGAGCAGTACAGGATCTTGTTGCTGTCGCCGGAACGGCCTTGCCGGTCTTCGCTCATTGCTTCGCTTACCCAGTTACCCCACCCGATGAACGGGGGTTCGATTTCGAGAATAGCACAGGGCCGGGAGGACGCTAGCCCGACCCCGGCCCTGCGGAATACGCTGCGTTTTGCAGTACATGCAAGCCTTATGCCGGCTGGATGGACTCGTCCGGGCGACGCTCCAGCACCTGGTCGACCAGGCCGTAGGCCTGCGCGTCGACGGCGCTCTTGAAGTTGTCGCGCTCGGTGTCGCGGGCGATGGTTTCCAGCGACTGGCCGGTGTGCTTGGCCAGGATCTCGTTCAGCCGCGCACGCAGGGTCAGGATCTCGCGGGCGTGGATGTCGATATCGGTGGCCTGGCCCTGGAAGCCGCCCAGCGGCTGGTGGATCATCACCCGCGAGTTCGGCAGCGCATAGCGCTTGCCGGCCGCGCCCGACGCCAGCAGCAGCGCGCCCATCGAGGCGGCCTGGCCGACGCAGATGGTGCTCACGTCCGGCTTGATGTACTGCATGGTGTCGTAGATCGCCATGCCAGCGGTGACCACGCCGCCCGGCGAATTGATGTAGATGCTGATGTCCTTTTCCGGATTGTCCGCTTCCAGGAACAGCAGCTGGGCCACGATCACATTGGCCATGTGGTCGTCGATCGGGCCCACCAGGAAGATCAGGCGCTCCTTCAACAGGCGCGAATAGATGTCGTAGGCGCGCTCGCCGCGGCTGGTCTGCTCGACCACCATCGGAACCAGATTCAAGGCCTTGGTCACATTGTCCACGCGGTGATCTCCTGCTGCTCGGGGTCGTGCCTGTACGGGGATGTACAGGGCTTGGCATCGTCTTGCGCCCCGCCGCCGCGGGGAGGTGGAACCGGATCCGCCGCGCGCATGCCGGGATGCGCGGGGCGGCGACGCGTCGTTTTATTGACGGATCGCGTCCTGGAACGACATCGCCTGTTCGGTGTGCTGGGCGCGCTCGGCGATCCAGTCGATCACCTGCTCTTCCATCACACGGCTCTGCAGTCCTCCCATCAATTGGGGATCGTTGCGGTACATCTCAATGACCTGCTCCGGCTCTTCGTAGGTCGAGGCGATCAGGCGCAGCGTCTCCGAGACCCGCTTCGGGTCCAGGCGCAGCTCGTTGCGGCGGGCGACCTCACCGACCAGCAGGCCGACCAGCACGCGCTTGCGCGCGGCGTCCAGGAAGCCCTGGTGGGCGTCGTCCGGCACCTGGCCCGGGTCGCGGCCGGACCGGCGCAGTTGCTCGACCTGCTGCGCCAGCATGGCACGCGCCTCGTTCTCGACCAGGCGCGGCGGCATTTCCACCGCCGCGTAGGCGGCGATCAGCTGCTCGCCGACCTCGCGGCGCAGGCGATTCATCAGCGCGCCCTTCAGCTCGCGCTCCAGGTTGATGCGGATGTCCTTGCGGAACTGCTCGGCGTCGCCGCTCTTCACGCCGAAGCTCTTGATGAACTCCTTGTCCACCTCCGGCAGCACCGGCGCGGCCACGTCGACCGCCTTCACGTGGACCTGGACCTGCTTGCCGGCGAACTGCGGCACGCGCCAGTCGGCCGGGAAGTCGACCGTCAGCGTCTTCTCCTCGCCCTTGGACAGGCCGACCAGGCCCTGCTCGATCGCCGGGAACATGACGCCCGAGCCGATCACGCTGCTGCCCTTCTCCACGCCCTCGGCCGGCAGACGCTCGTCGCCGACCTGCGACCAGGTCTCCAGGGTCACCAGGTCGCCTTCCTGCGCCGAACGCGCGGCAGGCTGCCAGGTGCGGCGCTGCAGGCGCAGGTTCTCGATCATCTGCTCGATGTCGGCGTCGGTGACCTCGGCGGTGTGGCGGATCACCTGCAGCGTGGACACGTCGATGTCGCCGAAGTCCGGCACCACTTCGAAGGTGGCCACGAACTGCAGTTCGTTGTCGCCGGCGCGGTCGATGCGCGGGTTGCCGGCCAGGCGCAGTTCGTGCTCGCGCACGGCCGAGTCGAAGGTCTCGCGCAGCAGGCCGTCCAGCGCCTCGGCGCGGATCTGCGGCCCGAAGCGCTGCTCGATCACCTTGGCCGGAATCTTGCCCGGACGGAAGCCCTTGATCCGCGCGGTGCGCGCGACTTCGCGCAGGCGGCCGCCGACGTGGTTTTCCAGGCGATCCTCCGGCAGGGTGAAGGTCAGACGCCGTTCCAGGGTACCGGTGGTTTCGATCGAAGCTTGCATGTGGACTCCTGCCACCGGGAGCCCACGGCTCTCGGCACGATGTAGAAAAGTACGGGTTGGCGCGGGCACGGGACAGCCGCCGCAGCCGGATAGTTTCGCCTATTCCCGCGGCGCCTGCCAGCGCAGGGTCGGGAGGCCGCCGTGGCGACGCCGAACCCACCGTCGGCGCCAGGGGCCGCAGGGGGCTGGATGGTGCGAAAGAGGGGACTCGAACCCCTACGCCTTGCGGCACTGGTACCTAAAACCAGGGCGTCTACCAATTCCGCCACTTTCGCGCTGCGGCGCCGGAAGGCGCCCGCCGGCACATTGTTGCAGGCCGGCCGGCAAAGAAAAAGGCACCTGCCGGAGCAGGTGCCTTTCGTTTTGGTGGGCCGTCAAGGATTCGAACCTTGGACCTATTGATTAAGAGTCAACTGCTCTACCAACTGAGCTAACGGCCCTGAAACTGAGTCGCACATTCTATGTGCTTTTTTGCTTCGTTGCAACACCCCGCGAAGCATCGGGTCACGCGATCAATGGGGTGGCTGAGGGGACTCGAACCCCCGACATCTGGAATCACAATCCAGTACTCTAACCAACTGAGCTACAGCCACCATTGAAACCTTGCATCTCCCGCCTGGCGCCGGTGTTGGCGCGCCCGACAGGAATCGAACCTGTAACCGCCGGCTTAGAAGGCCGGTGCTCTATCCAGTTGAGCTACGGGCGCCCTGGCTGGATTGTCGCATTCCTTTCCGCCGTTGGACATCGGATTGGTCGGGGTAGAGGGATTCGAACCCCCGACATCCTGCTCCCAAAGCAGGCGCGCTACCAGACTGCGCTATACCCCGGCGGAACATCCCTCGCGGCCGAGGCCGGAAAGGTCGGCTATTGTGGGAAGCTTGCGGCCCGCTGTCAACGTCGCATGTCCGCAACATCGCCTGCGTTATGCTCACGCCTTGCCATCGGCATCGGCCGAGCGCCATTTTGAAGGAGAAAACAGCATGCTTCGCAGCGGCAATCCCGCCCTGAAGGAATCCACCTTCCTCGACCTGCGCAGCGGCACCGTGGTCTCGCCCGGGAGCAGCGCGGTCGCCGCGCGCGACAGCGGCGCGATGACACTGAACGGTACCGCCAACAAGACCGGCATCCTGCTGATGCTGACCGTGCTCACCGCGGTGTTCGCCTGGAGCCAGTCGCTCTCGGTCGACGCCGCGGGCAACGCGACGATTGCCCCGGGCGTGGCCGGCTACGCGTTGGGCGGCGCCATCGGCGGCCTCATCCTGGCCCTGATCACGATCTTCAAGAAGGAATGGTCGCCGATCACCGCCCCGCTGTACGCGCTGGTGGAAGGCTTCTTCCTGGGGTCGATCTCTGCGGTCTACGAGCAACGTTTCAACGGCATCGTGCTGCAGGCGGTGCTGCTGACCTTCGGCACCCTGTTCGCGATGCTGTTCGCTTACCGCAGCGGCCTGGTCAAGGCCACCGAGAACTTCAAGCTGGGCGTGTTCGCGGCCACCGGCGGCATCGCCCTGGTGTACCTGGCAACCATGGTGCTGGGCCTGTTCAACATCCAGATCCCCTACATCCACGCCTCCGGCACGGTCGGCATCGTGTTCAGCCTGTTCGTGGTGGTGGTAGCGGCGCTGAACCTGGTGCTGGACTTCGACTTCATCGAGAGCGGCGTCGAACAGGGCGCGCCCAAGTACATGGAGTGGTACGGCGCGTTCGGCCTGATGGTGACCCTGGTGTGGCTGTATGTGGAGTTCTTGCGGCTGCTGTCGAAGCTGCAGTCGCGGAACTGAGCCGGGAGTCGGGAATCGGGGATTGGGGATTGGGGAATCGCAACAGCGGCGCCCCACGATCGATGAGCGGGAGTGGCTTCGGGCAACGTTCCGATTTCCCAGCAAAAGAAAGGGCGCCTAGGGCGCCCTTTCTTTTTGTGCGATCTTCCGGCGGGCTCAGAGGCGGCCGGCGATGGCCTTGGCGAAGCCCATGGTGTTGCCGCTGCCACCCAGGTCCGGGGTCAGCCCGTCCTTGGCTTCCAGGGTGGCGACGATGGCGTTGCGCAGGCGCTCGGCGTTCTGCGGCTGGCCGATATGGTCCAGCAGCTGCGCCGCGCCCAGCAGCAGCGCGCACGGATTGGCCTTGCCCTGGCCGGCGATGTCCGGGGCCGAGCCGTGCACGGCTTCGAAGATCGCCGCGTCCACGCCGATATTGGCGCCCGGAGCCAGGCCCAGGCCGCCGACCAGGCCGGCGCACAGGTCCGACAGGATGTCGCCGAACAGGTTGGTGGTGACGATGACGTCGAACTGCTCCGGACGCATCACCAGCTGCATGCAGGCGTTGTCGACGATCATTTCCTGGAATTCGATTTCCGGGTAATGCGCCGCCACCTCGCGCGCCACCTTCAGGAACAGGCCCGAGGTGGACTTGATGATGTTGGCCTTGTGCACCGCGGTGACCTTCTTGCGGCCGGTCGCGCGGGCCAGGTCGAAGGCGTAGCGGACGATGCGCTCGGAGCCCTTGCGGGTCACCTTGGCCATCGACACCGCGGTCTCGCCGTCGGCGGACACTTCCTGGCCTTCGCTCAGGTAGGCGCCTTCGGTGTTCTCGCGCACGGTGATCAGGTCCACGCCGGCGCCGAAGCGCGACTTGGTGTTCGGGAACGACTTGGCCGGACGCACGTTGGCGTACAGGTCGAACTGGCGGCGCATGGCCACGTTGATCGAGCTGAAGCCCTCGCCCACCGGCGTGGTCAGCGGGCTCTTCAGCGCCACCTTGTTCTTGCGGATCGACTCCAGCGTGGCGGCCGGCAGCAGGTCGCCGTGCTTCTCCAGCGCCACCAGGCCCGCGTCGGCGTATTCGTAGGTGAGGCCGGCGTTCAGCGCGTCGAGCACGAACAGCGTGGCGTCCATGATCTCCGGGCCGATGCCATCGCCACGGATGACCGTGATTGTCTGCGTCATAGGGTTGCGGTTTCCGTACAAGAGGGGGGAGCGCCACCCGGGAACCGGGGCTGCAGGCGCAAGGAGGTTTCAGCGGTAATTATGCCCGAAGCCGGTGAAGGCGCCCAAAACCGGGCCGCCGCCGGCGGCAGGCCGCGGCGGGTGGAGGGCACCTGGAACCGCCCGCTTCGGCGACACGCAAGCCGGATCCAGCTTGCCCTGCAGGGGCGGCCTCAGCTGCGACAGGCTTGACCGGGAACGCCCCGTCGCGGCTGACGCCGCTCCCACAGGACGCCTCCCGGAGTGGCCAGATGTGTCCGTCAGTCGTGCGCGTGCTGCGCCGGGGCGGCGGCCTCGCCGGCCTCCAGCGTGTCGAGGAAGTCCACGGCACGGCGCAGGTGCGGGATCACGATCGAGCCGCCGACCACCAGGCCGACCGAGAAGGTCTCGAAGAACTCCTCGCGGCCGACCCCGGCCTCCTTGCACTGGGCCACGTGGTAGCTGATGCAGTCGTCGCAGCGCAGCACCAGCGAGGCGACCAGGCCGAGCAGCTCCTTGGTCTTCACGTCCAGCGCGCCGGCCTGATAGGTCTGGGTGTCGAGCGCGAAGAAGCGCCGCACCACCTGGTTCGGCTCGGCCAGGATGCGCTGGTTCATGCGCTGGCGGAACTCGGTGAACTCGCGCACCCGGTCCTGGCCGGAGGCGCCGCCCTCGCCCGTCGCGGCGCCGCTCATGCCTGCGCCTCCGGGGCGCGGCCGTCGAGCAGCGGCTCCAGCTTGCCGGCGCGGTGCAGCGCCATCATGTCGTCGTAGCCGCCCACATGGACGTCGCCGACGAAGATCTGCGGCACGCTGGTGCGCCGCGCCAGCGCGACCATCTTCTCGCGCTCGGCCGGGTCCAGGTCGATCCGCACCTCGTTCCAGGTACGGCCCTTGCTCTTGAGGAAGTTCTTGGCCGCCACGCAATACGGGCAGATCGCGGTGGAATAGAGGGTGATCGGCGCGCCGCCGGCGTGGCCGGTGTCGGCAGTTGGGTTGTCCACGGGAAACTCCGGGCGATGTCGAGGGTCCAAGTGACTATGGTAGCGGCCGGGTGGATTTTCGAGGCCGCTGCCGCAACACTGCGAACCATTCCGGATTCACCGTCGTCCCGGACGCCCCCCGGCGTCCGCCTGCCCTCCTGGAGCCCGTCTTGCGCCTGCCGCCGCTCGCCTTCGCGATCACCCTGGCCACCGCCTGCGCCGTGGCGCCGGCCCAGGAGAACAAGCTACCGGACATCGGCTCTTCGGCCGGCGAGCTGCTGACCCCGGCACGCCAGGCCGAGTACGGCAAGATGATGCTGGCCGAGCTGCGCAGCTACGGCTACGTGCTCGAGGACCCGCTGATCGACGACTGGCTGCAGACCATGGGCACCCGGCTCGGCGCCAACAGCGACCAGCCGCAGCAGAAGTTCACCTTCTTCATGCTGCGCGACCGCCAGATCAACGCCTTCGCCACCCTCGGCGGCTACGTCGCGGTCAACGCCGGCCTGGTGCTGACCGCCGAGCGCGAGGACGAGGTGGCCGCGGTGCTGTCGCACGAGATCGCCCACGTCACCCAGCAGCACGTGCTGCGCGGGGTGGAGCGGGCGCAGCGCGACCAGATCCCGATCCTGCTCGGCATGCTCGCCGCGGTGGTCGCGGCGCAACAGGCCGGCGGGCGCTCCAGCGGCGACGCCACCCAGGCAGCGATCGCCAGCGGCCTGGGGCTGATGCAGCAGCGGCAGATCGACTACACCCGCTCCAACGAGTCGGAAGCCGACCGCCTGGGCATCCGCACCCTGGCGCGCAGCGGCTACGACGTGGATGCGATGGCCGGGTTCTTCGAGCGCATGTCGCTGGCGATGCGCGGCAACCAGGGCGGCTACAGCACCCCGGACTTCCTGATGACCCACCCGGTCACCACCACCCGCATCAGCGAGGCGCGCGAGCGCGCCGAGCAGATGAAGAAGAACACCCTGACCCTGACCACCAGCGTGCCCGGCGGCAGCTTGCAGGAGCGGGTCGATCCCAACGACGTGTCGCTGAGCCAGCCGCTGGGCGCGCCCAGCAACCCGCTGCTGCCGGGCGGCCTGCAGTTGCCGTTCGCCAACTACGCGCGCGGCCCCAGCGGCCAGTTCGAGTGGGCCCGCGAGCGGCTGCGCGTGTTCAGCGCCAACACCCCGGCCGATGCGATCCGCGAGTACGAAGGCCTGCGCCAGGGCAGCAAGCAGGGCCTGAGCGATGCCCAGCGCTACGGCCTGGCGCTGGCCCGGCTGCGCGCCGGCGGCAGCGCGCAGGACGTCGCGCAGACGCTGGAGGGGCTGCTGCAGGCGCACCCGGACAACTGGTGGCTGACCGTGGCGGTGGCCGAGGCCGAGGCCAAGGCCGGCCACAACCAGGCCGCCGACCAGCGCTTCGAGGCGCTGGTCAAGCGCATGCCCAGCAACCGCGCGGTGGCGCTGAGCTATGCCGGCGCCCTCAACGAACAGGGCGGCCGCCAGGCCGGCCAGCGCGCCCAGGCGGTGCTGCGGCCGCTGCTCGGGGCGGCGGCGGAGGATCCGGTGTTCCAGCGCACCTTCGCCCGCGCCTGCGAACTGGCCGGCGACGACACCCGCGCCGGCGAGGCCTATGCCGAGGCGGCCTACCTGAACGGACACCCGGAGCAGGCCCTGATCCAGCTCAACAACCTGAAAAAGCGCAGCGACCTGGACTACGTGGCGCGCGCGCGCATCGACGCGCGCATCGCCGCGATCACGCCGACGGTGCTGGAACTGCGCCGCCAGGGCGTGCAGGACCCGGACATGCAACGGCGCTGAAACGCGCCCATGGCAGGCGTCACTTAAACGTAATAAAACCGTAGTCTACTGGCGACCTTCCTCCCCAGTTCCACGGTGCCGTTGTGCAGAAACGCATCCTGATCGTCGACGACGAGCCGGCCATCCGCGACATGGTCGCCTTCGCCCTGCGCAAGGGCGACTTCGAGCCGGTGCATGCCGGCGATGCCCGCGAAGCGCAGACTTCGATCGCCGACCGGGTCCCGGACCTGATCCTGCTGGACTGGATGCTGCCCGGCACCAGCGGCCTGGAACTGGCCCGGCGCTGGCGCAAGGATGCCATGACCCGCGAAGTGCCGATCATCATGCTCACCGCCCGCGGCGAGGAGAACGACCGCGTCGGCGGCCTGGAGGCCGGCGTCGACGACTACGTGGTCAAGCCGTTCTCCGCGCGCGAGCTGCTGGCGCGGATCCGCGCGGTGATGCGCCGCACCCGCGACGACGACGAGGACGGCAGCGTCTCGGTCGGCAGCCTGCGCATCGACGGCGCCGCGCACCGGGTGTTCGCCGGCGAGGCGCCGGTGCCGATCGGCCCGACCGAGTACCGCCTGCTGCACTTCTTCATGACCCATCCCGAGCGCGTGTACAGCCGCGCGCAGCTGCTCGACCACGTCTGGGGCGGCAGCGTCTACGTGGAAGAGCGCACCATCGACGTGCACATCCGCCGCCTACGCAAGACGCTGGAGCCGTTCGCGGTGGAAAACATGGTGCAGACCGTCCGCGGTTCCGGCTATCGCTTCTCTGCGTCCATCTGACCGCCGGCTTGGCCTGCTATAACGGCGGACGGATCACGATCCTTTGCGACAGAGTGCGTTCCCGATGCCCCGCCACATCCGCTCCGCCTGGTTGAAGACCCTCGGCACGCTCGCCGGCCTGCTGTTGCTGGCCTTGTTGATCGGCTGGATCGGCGGCCACGTGTGGATGGCGCTGACCCTGATGTCGCTGGGGGTGATGGGCTGGCATTACTGGCGCCTGCGGCGGGTGCTGCGGCGACTGACCGCGCGCCAGCGCTGGGAGCCGCCGGCCGGCACCGGAGTGTGGAACGAACTGGACCGGTTGCTGTACCGCAGCCAGGCAGAAATGCGCGTGCGCAAGCGGCGCCTGCTGGACATGCTGCGCGCCTACCGCGCCGCCGCCGCGGCGCTGCCGGACGCGGTGGTGGTGGTGGACCGCAACAGCCAGCGCATCCAGTGGTTCAACGAGGCCGCCGGCACCCTGCTCGGCCTGCGCCATCCTGGCGATCTCGGCGCGCCAGTGGTCGAGCGGCTGCAGCCGATGCCGCTGGCGCACTGGCTCAGCGGCGGGCGCAACGCCGAGCCGATGCTGGACATGCCCTCGCCGGTCGACGACCGCCTGCGCCTGAACCTGCGCCTGATTCCCTACTCCGAGGACCACTGGCTGCTGGTCGCGCGCGACGTCAGCAAGCTGCTGCAACTGGAGCAGGTGCGCCGCGACTTCGTCGCCAACGTCTCGCACGAACTGCGCACGCCGCTGACCGTGGTCCACGGCTACCTGGACATGCTCGATCCGGAGGATTTCCCGGACTCGGGGCCGATGATCGCCGAGATGCGCAAGCAGTCGCAGCGCATGACCCAACTGGTCGAGGACCTGCTGACCCTATCGCGGCTGGAATCGCAGGAGCACGCCAACGAGGAGTCGATCGCGATGGCGCCGATGCTGGCCACGCTGCGCCGCGAGGCCGAGGCGCACAGCCAGGGCCGGCACCGCATCGAGGTCCACGACGACGCCGATTGCGACCTGGTCGGATCGAACAAGGAACTGCACAGCGCCTTCTCCAACCTGGTCACCAACGCGGTGCGCTACACCGCGGCCGGCGGCACCATCCGCATCAGCTTCGCCCGCGAGGGCGACGGCGCGGTGCTGTCGGTGCGCGACAGCGGCTACGGCATTCCCGCGCACCACCTGCCGCGGATCACCGAGCGCTTCTACCGCGTCTCCAGCAGCCGCTCGCGCGAGAGCGGCGGGACCGGCCTGGGCCTGTCGATCGTCAAGCACGTGCTCGGCCTGCACCAGGCGCGACTGGAGATCGAGAGCGAAGTCGGCAAGGGCAGCACCTTCTCCTGCCATTTCGGCGCCGGGCGCGTGCATCCGCGGCACGACCATGCCACCCTGACCCCCGTCTAACGAGTACCGCCATGCCCCGCCGCGTCCCCGCCCTGCCGCCCACGCCGCCACCAGACATTCCCAGCGATCCGCTGCGCGATCCGGCGCTGTACATCAACCGCGAACTGTCGCAACTGGACTTCAATTTCCGGGTCCTGGCGCAGGCGCAGGACCCGCAGGTGCCGTTGCTGGAGCGGCTGCGCTTCCTGTGCATCTCCTGCACCAACCTGGACGAGTTCTTCGAGATCCGCGCCGCCACCGTGCGCCACGCGCAGGAATTCGGGCTGCCGCCGGCGCCGGACGGGATGAGCCCCAGCGCTATCCTCACCTCCATCCACGACCGCGCCGCGCAACTGGTCGACCAGCAGTACCGCTGCTGGAACGAGGTGCTGCGCCCGGCGCTGAAGGACGCCGGCATCGGCGTGCTCGGCCGGCATTCCTGGAACGCGCGGCAGAAGCGCTGGCTGCGCGCCTACTTCCGCAACGAGATCATGCCGGTGCTGTCGCCGCTGGGCCTGGATCCGGCGCATCCGTTCCCGAAGATCCTCAACAAGTCGCTGAACATCGTGGTGGTGCTCAAGGGCGTGGACGCGTTCGGCCGCGTCGGCCACCTGGCGATCGTGCGCGCGCCGCGCTCGTTGCCGCGCATCATCCAGCTACCGGAAAGCCTGGCCGACGGCGGGCAGAGCTTCGTGTTCCTGTCCTCGGTGCTGTCCACCTTCGTCGACGAGCTGTTCCCGGGCATGGAGGTGATGGGCTCCTACCAGTTCCGCGTCACCCGCAACTCCGAACTGGTGGTGGACGAGGAGGAAGTGGAGAACCTGGCGCTGGCGCTGCGCGACGAACTGGTCAACCGCGGCTACCGGCCGGCGGTGCGGCTGGAGATCGCCGAGGACTGCCCGAAGTCGATCGTGCGCACCCTGCTGCAGAACTTCGAACTGCCCGAAAACGCGGTCTACCGGATCAACGGCCCGGTCAACCTGAGCCGGGTGAACCAGGTCTACGACCTGGTGCAGCGCCCGGACCTGAAGTATCCGCCGATGAACCCGCGCACCCTGCGCGACAGCGAAGGCATCTTCGAGATCGCCGCCGCCGGCGACGTGCTGCTGCACCACCCGTTCGACGCGTTCACCGCGGTGCTGGACCTGATCAAGCAGGCCGCGATCGACCCCAACGTGCTGGCGATCAAGCAGACCCTGTACCGCACCGGCAAGGACTCGGCGATCGTCGATGCGCTGGTGCTGGCCGCGCGCAACGGCAAGGACGTCACCGTGGTGGTGGAACTGCGCGCGCGCTTCGACGAAGAGGCCAACCTGGGCCTGGCCGACCGCCTGCAGGAAGCCGGCGTGCAGGTGGTGTACGGCGTGGTCGGCTACAAGACCCACGCCAAGATGCTGCTGATCGTGCGCCGCGAGGGCCGCAAGCTGCGCCGCTACGTGCACCTGGGCACCGGCAACTACCACAGCGGCACCGCGCGCGCCTACACCGACCTGAGCCTGATCACCGCCGACGTGGACATCGGCAACGACGTGCACCTGCTGTTCCAGCAGCTGTCCGGCCTGGCGCCGAAGATCCGTCTCAAGCGCCTGCTGCAATCGCCCTTCACCCTGCACCCGGGCGTGCTGCACCGGATCGAACGCGAGACCAAGCTGGCGCATGCCGGCCGCCCGGGTCGCATCATCGCCAAGATGAACGCGCTCAACGAGCCGCAGGTGATCCGCGCGCTGTACGCGGCCTCGCAGGCGGGCGTGAAGATCGACCTGATCGTGCGCGGTGCCTGCACCCTGCGCCCCGGCGTGCCGGGCGTGTCCGACAACATCCGGGTGCGTTCGATCGTCGGCCGTTTCCTCGAGCACAGCCGCGTCTACTGGTTCGGCAACGACGGCGCGCCGGAACTGTTCTGCGCCAGCGCCGACTGGCTGGAGCGCAACCTGCTGCGGCGCGTGGAGACCGGCTTCCCGATCCTCGATCCGGACCTTGTCAAGCGCATCCACCGCGAGGTGCTGCAGAACTACCTGGCCGACAATCTCAACGCCTGGGAACTGGACGCGACCGGCAACTACCACAAGCTCGCTCCGGGCCAGGACCAGCCGCCGCATTCGGCGCAGATGGCCCTGCTCGAGGGGCTCTGAGCGCGGCGCGCGCCGTCTCCACGGCGTGCGCCACGCATCGGCTACCATTCCGCCATGCCTGTCACCTCCCCCACTCATCCGCCGCTGTGCGACGGCGACCTGCTGGCCGCCGTCGACCTGGGTTCCAACAGTTTCCACATGGTCATCGCCCGCTACCAGCTCGGGCAGCTGCGGGTGGTGGACCGCCTGCGCGAGACCGTGCGCATGGCCGACGGCCTGGACAACAAGGGCGGGCTGTCCGCCGAGGCGCGGCAGCGCGCGCTGGAATGCCTGGCGCGCTTCGGCCAGCGCATCCGCGACCTGCCCTCGCTGCGGGTGCGCGCGCTGGCCACCAACACCGTGCGCCAGCTGCGCTCGCCGCAGACCTTCCTGATTCCCGGCGAGACCGCGCTCGGCCATCCGATCGAAGTGGTCAGCGGCCGCGAGGAAGCGCGCCTGATCTACCTGGGCGTGGCCCACGCGCAGCCGCCCAAGCCGGACGAACGCCGCCTGGTGATCGACATCGGCGGCGGCTCCACCGAGTTCATCATCGGCAGCGGCTTCCAGACCCTGGAGCGCGAGAGCCTGCAGGCCGGCTGCATCGCCAGCACGCGGCGCTTCTTTCCCGGCGGCAAGCTGTCCAAGAAGAAGTGGAAGGACGCGCTGACCGAGATCGGCGCCGAGTTCCAGCAGTTCGCCGGGCAGTATCGCGCGCTGGGCTGGCACGAGGCGCTGGGCTCGTCCGGCACGCACAAGGCGATCGGCGAGATCTGCGCGGCGATGAAGCTGACCAAGGGCGCGATCACCGCCGAGGCGCTGCCGCAACTGCGCGAGCGCCTGCTGCTGGCCAAGCGCATCGAGGACATCGACCTGCCCGGCCTGTCCGCCGACCGCCGGCCGATCATCGCCGGCGGCGTGCTGGTGCTGGAGGCGGCGTTTCAGGCGCTGGGCCTGCAACGGCTGATGGTGAGCAAGGCGGCCATGCGCGAAGGCATCCTCTACGACATGCTCGGCCGCGCCGGCCAGAACGATCCGCGCGAAAGCGCGATCGCCGCACTGACCCGGCGCTACGGCATCGACGAGGCGCAGGCCGCGCGCGTGGAGCAGACCGCGATGGCGCTGTTCGAACAGGTCGCCGGCGACTGGGCGCTGGATGCCGACGACGGCCGCATGCTGAGCTGGGCCGCGCGCCTGCACGAACTCGGCCAGGCCATCGCGCACAGCCAGTACCACGTGCACGGCGCCTACGTGCTGGAGCATTCGGACATCGCCGGCTTCTCGCGGCAGGAACAGCAGGTGCTGGCCACGCTGGTGCGCACGCACCGCCGCAACGTGCCCAAGGCCGCGTTCGATGCGCTGCCCGACCGCCTGCTGCTCGGCGCCAAACGCAAGGCCGCGCTGCTGCGCCTGGCGGTGCTGCTGCACCGCGCGCACGAGGCCGACCCGATCCCGGCGCTGGAGCTGAAGGCCGACGGCCCCAACCTGCACCTGATCCTGTCGCAGCCGTGGATCGAGTCGCGGCCGCTGCAGCGTGCCGACCTGATCGGCGAGGTCGAGGGCATGGCGGGACTGGGGATCAATTTCCGGCCGTTTGTGGCTTGAAAGCCGGGATTGGGGAATCGGGAATGGGGATTGGGTGGTTCGCTTGAGCTGAAGCGGTACGGGGAAGGCTTCGCTCGCCTGCGCGCGCTGCGCCTGGTCGCCCGGTGGTTCAAGCGCGGATGAATGCCTGGCGGGGCGTCATCGTTCCTACATGCGCTGGACATGTTCGCTTCACCGCGGTGCGCGAGGCTTTGCCAAACCGGAGCCCCGACATGCGCTACGCGATCGTCACCGAGACGTATCCCCCTGAGGTCAACGGCGTCGCGCTGACCGTGCAGGGGCTGGAACTGGGGCTGCGCGCGCGCGGCCATACCGTCGACGTGGTGCGTCCGCGCCAGGCCGACGATGCCGACCCGGCCGATCTGCGGCTGGTGCGCGGTGCGGCGCTGCCGCGCTACCCCGGACTGAAGTTCGGCCTGCCCGCGCCGCGGCGCCTGACCCGGCTGTGGCAGGCGGCGCCGCCGGATGCCGTGTACATCGCCACCGAGGGCCCGCTGGGCTGGTCGGCGCTGCGCAGCGCGCGGCGCCTGGGCATTCCGATCGCCACCGGCTTCCATACCCGCTTCGACGAATACCTGCCGCAGTACGGCGCGGCCTGGCTGCAGTCGACCGCGCTGCGCTGGATGCGGCGCTTCCACAACCAGGCCCAGGCGACCCTGGTGCCGACCCGCGAGCTGCACGACTTCCTCGCCACCCAGGGCTTCGAGCGCGTGCGCCTGCTGGCGCGCGCGGTGGACAGCAAGCAGTTCGAGCTGCAGCGCCGCGATGCGCAGTTGCGCCAGCAGTGGGGCCTGCAGGACGACGACTGCGCGGTGCTGTACGTGGGCCGCATCGCCTCGGAGAAGAACCTGCCGCTGGCGGTGCGCGCGTTCCGCCAGCTGCAGCAGCTGCGCCCGCGGGCGCGCTTCGTCTGGGTCGGCGATGGCCCGCTGCGCGAGCGCCTGGCGCAGGAGAATCCGGACTTCATTTTCTGCGGCGTACAGCGCGGCGACGCGCTGGCGCGGCACTTCGCCAGCGGCGACCTGTTCCTGTTCCCCAGCCGCAGCGAGACCTTCGGCAACGTGACCCTGGAGGCGATGGCCAGCGGCGTGGCCACGGTCGCCTTCGACTACGGCGCGGCGCGCGAATACCTGCGCGACGGCCTCAACGGCGCGGCGGTCGCCGACGATGCGGCCTTCATCGCCGCCGCCCTGCGCCTGGGCAGCGACGACGCGCTGCGCCGGCGCCTGGGCGAGGCCGCCTGCGCGTCGATGCAGCAACTGCGCCCGGAGCGGGTGGTGGCCGACTTCGATGCGCTGCTCACCGAACTGGCGGAAACCCGGAGGACGCATGTCGACGCGGCTTGAGATCCTGCGCGGGCACGAGACCCGCTGGTGCCGGCGCGCCAACCACTGGTGTCGGCGGCGTTCGGTGCGGCGCTTCTTCTCGGCGATCAGCCGACTCGGCGACGGCGTGTTCTGGTACGCGCTGATGACCCTGCTGGTGCTGTGCGACGGCATGGACGGCGTGTTCGCCTCGGCGCACATGGCCGCCACCGGCGTGGTCGCGCTGAGCCTGTACAAGGGCCTGAAGCGCTGGACCCGGCGTCCGCGGCCCTACGCCGCCGACATGCGCATCCGCGCCTGGGTGGCACCGCTGGACGAGTTCAGCTTCCCCTCCGGCCACACCCTGCACGCGGTGTCCTTCGGCATCGTCGCCCTCGCCTATTACCCGTGGCTGGCGCCGCTGCTGGTGCCGTTCATCGCCTGCGTGGCGCTGTCGCGGGTGGTGCTGGGCCTGCACTACCCCAGCGACGTGCTCGCCGCCACCGGCATCGGCGCGGTGTTGGCCGGCGTGTCGCTGTGGTTGGTATGAGGCTGGGAATGGGGAACCGGGAATAGGGAATAGGGAATAGGGAATGGAAACAGCCGGCGCCGTCCGGCTCCATGCCCTCTCCTCAATCCTGGCTCCGGACGAGGTCGCGGCTGAAGCCGCTCCTACGAAAGCGCAACAACGCCTACGTTAGCGCACCCTCCGAATCCCTAATTCCCGTTCCCGAATCCCAATCCCGGCCCTTCGAAAGCGGAGCAACGCCTGCGCTCGCGAACACTCGCCATTCCCCAAGCCCGATTCCCCACTCCCGGCCTTACAATGTCCGGATGACCACGCTGTTCATCTCCGACCTGCACCTGGATCCGGCACGGCCGGCGATCACCGCGCTGTTTCTCGACTTCCTGCGTGGCGAGGCGCGCCAGGCCGAGGCGCTGTACATCCTCGGCGACCTGTTCGAGGCCTGGATCGGCGACGACACGCCGTCCGAGGCGGCCGATGCGGTGGCGCTGGAGTTGCACGCGCTGCACGAGGCCGGGGTGCCGGCGTTCTTCATGCACGGCAATCGCGACTTCCTGCTCGGCGCCGACTACGCGCGGCGCGCCGGCCTGCGCCTGCTGCCCGATCCCTGCGTGATCGACCTGTACGGCGAACCGACCCTGCTGCTGCACGGCGACCTGCTGTGCACCGACGACACCGCCTACCAGGCGTTCCGTGCGCAGACCCGCGACCCGGCCTTCCAGCAGCAGTTCCTGGCGCAGCCGCTGGCCGCACGCATCGCCTACGCGCAGCAGGCGCGCGCCGCCAGCCAGGCGCGCCAGGCCGATCTGAAGCAGGGCGATCGCGCGCAGTTCGAGACCGTCACCGACGTGGCGCCGGCCGAAGTCGCCGCCACCTTCTCCCGCTACGGCGTGGCGCGGATGATCCATGGCCACACCCATCGGCCGGCGGTGCATGCGCTGGACGTGGAGGGCCGCGCCTGCACCCGCATCGTGCTTGGCGACTGGTACGAACAGGGCTCGGTGCTGCGCGTGGACGCGCAGGGCTGCCGGCTGCAACAGTTCTAGCGTACGCGTCCGCGCCGCCGCGCGCAGCCTGGCAACGCGCACTCGGCGCGCCGCTGCACGGCATTCCCCTGCCAGCAGCGGCGCGACTGCAAGACGGCACCGAACTACGCTTCGGCCCGGGATTCCGCAGGGCAGCTGATCGCAGCATTGAGACGCACCAGCTCGTCTCTGCCTCCCTCAGCGGACGCCGCAATCGGCCGGACAATCCGCGCGCGACGTCGCACTCGCCCACGTGCGGGCATCTGCGTCTTCTTGTATTTCCTCGCCGCGCACCGCGGCAAGCATGCGTCCGCCACAGCGCGAAGGCCCACCTCTCAGCTCAGGGCAGGCCACCGCCGGCATGCTGCTGCCGCCATTGCGCGTAATCGACGAAGTCGCCATCGACCACGTCGTACCAGCGGATCGCACCCGAGCGCTCGACGCGGAAACGATCGCGGACCGGCTCGGTCTGCGGATCGCCCGGGCAGCCGTCGCCGTGTTTCTCGCGCACCGCGATCTCGATCGCCGCCGGCGCGGACACGGAGGTCGCAGAGGCGATCGCCCCCGCATCGGTCGCAGCCTGATCCTCGCTCGCGTCCTCGACGGCGTAGCCCAGGCACGGCAGGTCGGGGTAGGCATGGTCGGCGGCCAGGCGCGCCTGCAACACGTCCATCGCACGCTGTGCGTCGAAGGTGTCGGCCGGTGCGGCCGGCGGGGTCGCCCGCGGCGCGTCGGTCTTGGCGGTCGGCGACGGTGCGTCCGTCTGCCGCTCGGGGGCGGGGCCGCAGCCCGCGCTCAGCATCGCCAGCAGCAGCGCGGCCGGCAGTCGCATGCGCTTGAACATCGTCGATCCCAGGAAGTCGGTCGGCACCGGCCGCGCCGGCGCCGCTTCCCAGCATAGCCGAAGCGGACGCCGCCGCGCCCGCTGCAGCCCTCGTCGCCTCGGGCGGCGCAGGCATGCGGCCTGCGCCACCCGCGTGCCGGCTCAACGGAAGCCGGCCACCGTCGCCTTGGTGTTGACCAGCACGCGCTGGTTGTCGGCGGTGCTGGCGTTGCCCATCGGCACGCCGTTGTAGGACACGTTCGGGTTGGACCAGTAGTTCAGCCGCGGGCAACTGCTGCTGCAGTTGTAGGCCATGATCGTGCGCCAGCTGTTGCCATAGCGATAGCCGTGGCCGTAGGCGTACGGCGAGGTGCTGGAGTCGGTGGCCACGTCGTGGCGCGCGCTCTGCAGGTGGCCGATCTCGTGGGCGAAGCTGTAGTAGCCGGTGGCGCAATCCCAGTACACCGCCGCGAACGCGGTGGCGGCGGTGGAGCCGATGCCCGACGCAAGGCCGCAGTAGGCGGAATTATCGATGATCAGCACGCCGACGTCGGCCGCGGTGCTGTTGCGCGAGGTATGGATGCTGTCCATGTAGCCGTCGCTGGTGCCGCGGAAGCGGGTCAGGTCGGTGTTGAAGTCGCCGGATTCGGTGTAGTTGGTGGTCTCGTAGCCGGCCAGCTGCATGGTGATGCCGACGTTGCTGTTGCTGTAGCCCTGGTTGGACTCGGCCACCGCCAGTTGCACCAGCGACTGCATGTTGCCGCCGTAGCTGGTCACCGCCTTGTTGGTCGCCACCACCAGCACGCGGATGGTCGCGGGCGAGCCGGACGAGGCGCCGGCGGCGGTGACGCGTTCGTCGATCACCGACTGCGGCATCTGCACGGTCGGCAGCAGCGCGTAGTCGGCCGGATGCTCGGCCGGCATGCGCCGTTCGTCGACCTCCACCAGCACATGGCCGCCGCCGGCGATCGGACGCAGGTGGAACAGCGTGCCGTTGCTGCGGATGCTGCCGGTGATGGTGTCGCCGCTGCGCACCAGGATCGCCGAGTTCAACGGATCCAGGCCGGAGCGCGCACGGGTCCGGGCCACCGCGGCATTGCCGAGATTGCCGTACCAGATGCTGTTGCCGCCTTCCAGCTGCTCGGTCTTCAGTTGCGTGGCGGTGACGCGCTTGCCCAGCAGGTCCAGTTCCAACTGGGCCTGCCCGGCGGTGACGGCGGCGGCATCCACGCCGACCCGCTGCACCGCGCCGGTGGCGGGATTGGCCAGCAGGCGGTTCAGCGCCGGCTCGCCGGCAATGGACTTGGAAACGTACTGGCTGCTCTGGAACAGGGGCTTTGCGGCGGCGGAGGCGGAACCGGCGACACACAGGGCAAGCATCGCGGTCAGGCTGCACATCGACTTCATGTCGGACTCCAGGGTGGTGAGTAGGGACGAACGTCGCCCCGCGCGCGGCCGCAGACGGGGGAGGCCGCGCGGGGGAGTTCGATTAGCCGCTCAGCCACCGTTCAGCGCAAGCAACAAATGCAGTCGCGGCGCCGGTCGGAGATAGACATCACAGAACGCACGTGGCGCAACCGGAATTCCGTCCATGCCTGCGCGTCGTCGCGGCAGGTGCAGCGCCTGCCGAGGGGCAGTGCCGCCTCAGCCGGCCTGCTGCTGCAGGGCCAGCAATTCGTCCTCGTCGAACCCGGCCAGCAGGCGCGCCTGCAGGTTGAACGGGCCGTGCAGATAGCCGCCGGCGTACTCGCGCAGCAGCGCGGCGAAGCGGGCGCGCGGCTCGATCCCGGCCTGCGCGCAGTACCAGCGGTACCAGCGCGAGCCGGCGGCCACGTGCGCCACTTCCTCGCGCAGGATGATCTCCAGGATGTCGGCGGCGGCATCGTCGCCGAGCGCGCGCAGCTTGGCGATCATGCCCGGAGTCACGTCCAGGCCGCGCGCCTCCAGCACCCGCGGCACCAGCGCCATCCGCGCCAGGCCGTCGTGCGCGGTCTTCTCGCACATTTCCCACAGGCCGTTGTGCGCGGCGAAATCGCCGTAGGCGTGGCCCAGTGCGCGCAGGCGGTCGCGCAGCAGCACGAAATGGCGCGACTCGTCGTCCGCCACCGCCACCCAGTCGGCGTAGAACGCCGGCGGCAGGCCGCGGAAGCGGTAGACCGCGTCCCAGGCCAGGTCGATGGCGTTGAGTTCGATGTGGGCGATGGCGTGGATGAAGGCGGCGCGGCCCTCGGCACTGCCGAGACCGCGCCGCGGCAGCTCGCGCGGATGCACCAGCAGCGGCCGCGGCGGCCGCCCCGGCATGCGGATCGGCTCGGGCGCCGGCGCGGTGGCCGGCAGCGCCAGCGTGCCCTCGCGCCAGGCCGCGGCATGGCGCTGGGTCAGCACGACCTTCTCGTCGGGGTCGGCCGCGTCCAGGCAGGCGCGCGCGGCCTGGTACAGGTCGCCGTTCACGGCGCCGCCGCCGCGCGCAGGGGCCACGCCCGGGTGCGGGCGCCGCGGGGCTCAGGCACGGCGCTTGCGCTTGGCCTCGTCCGAACGCAGCTGCATGATCCGCTCGAAGTAGCCGGGTTCGATGCCGGTGGTGTACTGGCCGTTGAAGCAGGAGGAGTCGAAGGTCTTCAGTTCCGGGTTGCCCTCGCGCACCGCGGTCTCCAGGTCTTCCAGATCCTGGTAGATCAGCCAGTCGCAGCCCAGGAACTCCTGGATCTCCTGCTCGCTGCGGCCGTGCGCGACCAGTTCGTCGGCGGCCGGCATGTCGATGCCGTAGATGTTGGGGTAGCGCACCGGCGGCGCGGCGCTGGCCAGGTACACCTTGCGCGCGCCGGCGTCGCGCGCCATCTGCACGATCTGCCGGCTGGTGGTGCCGCGCACGATCGAATCGTCGACCAGCAGCACCACGCGGTTACGGAACTCCAGGTGGATCGGGTTGAGCTTGCGGCGCACCGACTTCACCCGCTCGCCCTGCCCCGGCATGATGAAGGTACGGCCCACGTAGCGGTTCTTGACGAAGCCCTCGCGGTACTTCACCCCGAGCACGTTGGACATCTCCAGCGCGGCATCGCGCGAGGTGTCCGGGATCGGAATGATGGTGTCGATGTCGTGGTCCGGGCGCAGGCGCAGGATCTTCTCGCCCAGTTTCATGCCCATGCGCATGCGCGCCTTGTGCACCGAGACGTTGTCGATCATCGAGTCCGGGCGCGCGAAGTACACGTACTCGAAGATGCACGGGGTGTGGTCGGTGGGCGAGGCGCACACCTCGGAGAACAGCTCGCCGCGGCCGGTGATCACCAGCGCTTCGCCGGGGCGCACGTCGCGCACGCGGGTGAAGCCGAGGATGTCCAGCGCCGAGGACTCGGAGGCGACGATGTACTCGTCGCCCTCCACGCTCTCGCGCTTGCCCAGCACCAGCGGGCGGATGCCGTGCGGATCGCGGAACGCGACCAGGCCCAGGCCCAGCACCACGCTGACCACCGCGTAGCCGCCCTTGCAGCGGCGGTGCACACCGGCCACGGCGCGGATCGCCGCTTCCGGGGTCAGCATGCGCTGCGCGTCCAGTTCGTAGGCGAACACGTTCAGCAGCACTTCGCTGTCCGAATCGGTGTTGATGTTGCGGCGGTCGGCTTCGAACACCTGCTGGCGCAGGGCCTCGGTATTGACCAGGTTGCCGTTGTGGGCCAGCGCGATGCCGTACGGCGAATTCACGTAGAACGGCTGCGCCTCGTCCATGCCTTCCGACCCGGCGGTCGGATAGCGGCAATGGGCGATGCCGACCCGGCCTTCCAGCACCGCCATGCGCTTCTCGTCGAAGACGTCGCGGACCAGGCCGTTGGCCTTCTGCACGCGCAGGCGGGTGCCATCGGCGGTGGCGATGCCCGCCGCGTCCTGGCCACGGTGCTGCAGCACGGCCAGGCCGTCATAGAGTTGCCCGGCCACGTTCTGGGTGCCGACGATTCCGACGATGCCACACATGTCAACGCTCTCCGCGGCGGGGATGCCGCTATTGGGAAGGTGGCCGTGCCTGGCCGTTGGGTTCGACCCGTGCCGGGTCGGATTGCACCGGACGCGCCTGCGCCGGATCGATGTTCGCGGGCATCGGTTGCGACGGATCGCCCCCGGGCTGCGCGGACCGCACCCCGGGACGTCCCAGGGCCTTGGACATCATCTCCTGCAGCCCACTGGACTGCAGGGCGTTGCCCAGCGCGGCATTATCGCCTGCCGCGGGCAAGTTGCCCAAATCCATCTGCGACACGTTCAGTTGCGGCATCTGCGACAGGTTCAACTGCGGCATCTGCGGCATGCGCCAGTCCGGCAGTTGCGCGCGCATCCAGCCCACCCCGGGGCTGAGTACCGGCAGCACCATCGAATGGCGCCAGTCCGGCTCGCGGGTCAGCGGAGTGAAGCTCATCAGGAAGGCCAGTACCGCGGCGAACAAACCGCCGCGCGCCGCGCCCAGGCCGAAGCCGAGCGCCCGATCGGTGCCTGACAGCGCGGTCGAACGCACCGCGGTGCGGATCACCATGCCGACGATGGCGACCACCGCCATCACCGTCACGAAGGTCAGCGCATAGCCGCCCAGGTAATAACTCATGCTCGGCCGGGCCCCGTCGGCCAACCACTGCCCGGCGCTGCCGCCGAACTGGAAGGTCGCCCAGCCGGCCAGGAACCAGGACAGCGTGCCGACGACGATGCCGACGAAGCCGCGCAGCGCCCCGAGCAGGGCCGAGACCAGGATCACCGTCAACAGCACCATGTCGATCATGCGCGCCTCCCGCGGCCGAGCCGCTGCATCGCGCCGATCGCGCGTCGCGCCTGCCTTCCCTGGGACATGCCAACTACTCCATGGGCCGCAGCCCGATCAAGGATGTGGACGTACCATACCGCTGATGCCGACCTTGGCCGCGACCTGGGCCCGCAACTGCTCGGCATCGGCGCGGGTGGCGACCGGACCGACCCGCACCCGGCTCAACGCGCCCTTGTCGGTGCGCACCTGTTCGACGAAAGCACTGAAGCCGGCCGCGCGGGCCTTGTCGCGCAGGGCATTGGCGTCCTCGACCTTGCCGAAGGCGCCCAGTTGCACGGCGAAGCCGGTGCCGGCAGCGGCCGGCGCGGCGGGCACGCTAGGCGCCGGCTTGGCCGCCGCCGTGGTGGCCGCCGTGGTGGCCGGGGTGGGCGCCGGCTTGGCGGGTTCGGGCTTGGGCGTGGCCGGCTTGGGCACCGGCGGCGTCGCCGGCTTGGCGGCGGTGGCCACCGGCTTGGCCGGCTCCGTCGGCAGCGCCTCGGTCTTGGCCGGGGCGGCAGCCGCGGCGGCGACGACGTTGCTGGTGGGGGTGGCGTTGCTCGGCGCCGCGTCCAGGGTCACCACCTGGGCGTTGACGTCGTTGCGGACCTTGACCGCCTGCAGGCGCACCGATTCGGCCTGGGCGCGATCGGCATACGGCCCGATCCGCACCCGCCAGGCCTGGCGACCGCCGATCGTGGCCTGCTCGCGGAAGCCGGGCAGCTGCGCCTGCTTGAGCCGCGCGATCACCGCGTCGGCATCGGCGGCGGTGGCATAGGCGCCGAAATTCACCGCGTAGTTGCCGGCAGCCGTGCTCGGCGGCAACGGCTGCGCGGCGCTGCCGGCGGCCGGATCGGCCAGGTCGGCAGCATCGGGATTGTCCTTGACCGGCGCCGGCGTGGCCGCCGCCGCGGGCGTGGCGCCCGGGGCCTTGGCCATGCCCACGGCCCCGCCGCTGGGTGCGTCGCCCGGGGTCACCAGCGGCAGCTCGCGGGTCTCGAACTGGCCGTCGGCCGGCGCGTCGGGCGCCTTCAGCGGCACATTGGCCACGCCGCTGTCGGGCGCAGGCCCCTTCACCAGCATCGGCAGGAAGATCACGGCGAGCGCTACCAGGACGAGGGCGCCAATCAATCGCTGTTTCAGGACGGTATCCACGGAAAGGGTGAGAGGGCGGCGTGGCGGAGTGCCGCCCCGATTATAAGGTCGGCCCGCGCGGAGACGGGATCAGCCGGCTGAATGCAGCCAGTGCAGCGCCTCGCCAGCGGTATGGAACGAGCCGAACACCAGGACCCGGTCGCCCGGCCGCGCCTGCGCCAGCGCCGATTGCAGCGCCTGCGCCACGCTCTCGGCGAGATCGGCCTCGGCGGCGGCCGTGTCCGCCAACCGCGCGCGCAGCTGCGCACCGCTCTGGCCGCGGCTGCCGCCCAAGCCGGCCAGATGCCAGGCGTCGACCTGCGCGGCCAGCGCGGCCACCACGCCGGCGGCGTCCTTGTCGGCCAGCGCCGCGAACACCGCATGGGTGCGGCCGGCGGCCGGCTGCGCCTGCAGCGCGGCGGCCAGTTCGCGGGCGGCCTGCGGATTGTGGCCGACGTCGACCAGCACCTCCACGCCGTCGCGCACGCACGGCTGCAGGCGCCCACGCAGGCGCGCGGCGGCGATGCCCTCGGCGTAGGCGTGGCGCGGCAGCGACCGGCGCAGCGCGCGCAGGGCGGCGATGGCGGTGGCGGCGTTGGCGCGCTGCACCGGCGCGCGCAGCTGCGGCAGCGGCAACTGCAGTTCGGTGCCGACGTCGCGCCAGCGCCAGCGCTCGGCGTCGATCGGCTCGTGGAAGAAGTCGCTGCCGGCGCGCAGCGCGTTGGCGCCGATCGCGTAGGCGCGGCGCAGCACGCTGGAGGGCGGATCGATCTCGCCCAGCACCAGCGGCTTCCACGGCCGCGCGATGCCCGCCTTCTCCGTGCCGATGGCCTCGCGGTCGCTGCCGAGCCAGTCGGTGTGGTCGATGTCCACGGTGGTGATCACCGCCACGTCGGCATCGACCAGGTTCACCGCGTCCAGGCGGCCGCCGAGGCCGACTTCCAGCACCGCCAGTTCCAGCTTGGCCTGCTGGAACAGCCACAGCGCCGCCAGCGTGCCGTATTCGAAATAGGTCAGCGCCGTATCGCCACGCGCGGCTTCCACCGTGGCGAAGGCGCTCACCAGCTCGGCATCGCTGGCCTCTTCGCCGTCGATGCGCACGCGCTCGTTGTAGCGCAGCAGGTGCGGCGAGGTGTAGCTGCCCACGCGCCAGCCGGCGGCACGCGCGATCGCCTCGACGAAGGCCACGGTGGAGCCCTTGCCGTTGGTGCCGCCGACGGTGATGACGTGCTTGGCCGGCCGGGTCAGGCGCATGCGCGCGGCCACCGCGCGCACCCGCTCCAGGCCCATGGCGATGTCCTGGGGGTGTTGGCGCTCGATGTAGGCGAGCCATTCGGGGAGGGTGTTCATGGAGGCGATTGAACTCGATTGATACGGCGCCAGCACGCGCACTCATAGCGACGACGCATTTTGCTGCTGCTTTGGCTTTGGCTGTTGCTATTCCGGATTCCGTGAGGCACGGCAAGCAGGCCGGATAAAAACCCCGCAGGGGCGGCGCGCAGGAAGCGCACCGTTTTTCGACGGCACATGGGTGAGTCGGATAAAGGCGAAGCACTGCTTCGCCCCGGCGAACGGGCTGGCGCCGTGAGGCGCCTGCCCCGGGCTTGGCCGCGGAGCGGGCAAGTGCAGCCGAAAAATGTCCGGCCTGCTTGCGCACCCGGAGCGCGCAGCGCGGAGGGCGTGCCGCCCGGGTGTGCTTTCTTTTGGTTAGTTTGATCAGCCTCCGGCTGCTGTAAAGCCTTCTTTGCACAAGCAAAGAAAAGTGACTCGCGCACCAAGCGCGAAAGCACTCGATCTTGCCTTTGCATCAACTCAACGCGTCCTGGCAACGAACCAGCAGAAGCGCTACAGCGCCCGATGCTTCGCCTCGCCGAAGAACGGCGTGTGGTGCGCGCAATCGTTCAGCCGTACCACCTCCAGACGCTCCACGTCCGGCCCTTCCAGCAGGTTCAGCGTGGTCGGCGCCTGACGGAAACTCCACAGCCGCGCGATCGGCAGGCCCAGTATCCGGCACAGGATCACCCGGTTGACCGCATCGTGCGCCACCACCAGCAAGGTGTCGTGTTCGCCCAGCCCCTCGGCGGCGCGGGCCAGACCGCGCCAGGAACGCTCCAGCACCTGCCGCAGCGACTCGCCGCCCGGCATCAGCACCGTGTCCGGCTCCTCGCGCCAGGCGCGCAGGCGCGCCGGATCCTTCTCGTGGATCTCGCTGGCCAGCAGCCCTTCCCACTCGCCATGGGCAATCTCCTGCAGGTCCGGATCGGTCTGCAGCAGCGCCTCGCGCTCAGGCCCCAGCGCGAAGCGCGCGGTGCGTTGCGCACGCGCCAGCGGCGAGGCCACGGCGCGGGTCAGCGGCACTTCGCGCAGGCGCGCACCCAGCGCCTGCGCCTGGGCGTCGCCGACCGGCGACAGCGGGATGTCGATCTGGCCCTGGTAGCGGCCTTCGGCGTTCCACGGGGTTTCGCCATGACGGGCGAGCAGAATGCGCATGCGCTGGATTCCTTGGGGGGAAGGGACCGTCTCGCAAACGAAAACGGAGCGGCATGATACCCGCTCCGTCGCCGGAAACCCTGCGCGGCATCCCCGTGATGCGCCGCCGCGGCGCAGCGTGGCGGACACGCGGGCGGCGGCCGCGACCGCCGCCCGCCGGGCCTGGCTCACTTGGCCAGGTTCAGCTCCTTCAGCAGCCGCGGCGCCGGCGCCACTTCCTGCATGATCCAGTGCAGGTAGCGCGCGTCGACGGCGATCATCCGGGTCATCGCCGGGTCGAACACCCAGTTCGAACTCACCGACTCCCAGTTGCCGTCGAAAGCCAGGCCGACCAGCTTGCCGTGCGCGTCCATCACCGGCGAGCCGGAGTTGCCGCCGGTGATGTCCAGGTCGGACAGGAAGTTCACCGGCACCGTGCCCAGCCGCTTGTCCTCCAGCCCGCCGTAGCGCTTGGCCTTGGCCGCCTCCAGCAGCGCCTTGGGCGAGTCGAACGGCTCCACGCCGGTGTCCTTGGCGACCACGCCTTCCAGCGTGGTGAACGGGGTGTATTCCACGCCGTCCTTGGGCGAATAGCCCTTGACGTTGCCGAAAGTGATGCGCAACGAGGAGTTGGCGTCCGGATACACGAACTCGCCCTGGCTCTTCTTGTAGTCGGCCACGGCCTGCAGGTAGCGCGGACGCGCCAGCAGCTCCTCGCCTTCGCGGCGCTTCTGGTCCTGCTCGATCTGCAGCAGGGTCGGCATCAGCGCCACCGCGTAGCGCAGCGCCGGGTCGTCGCTGGCCTCGAACGCGGCGCGGTCGGCGTGCAGCCACTTCAGGCGCTGCTCGGTGCTGCCCAGCTGGGTACCGGCCAGGCGCGCCGCGGCGGCCTGCGCATCGGCACCGGCCAGCCACTGGTCCAGCGCCGGCAGGCGCTGCGCCTGCGGCAGCTTCAGGTACTGGTCGAACCAGTAACGCTGCAACTGGCTGTCCATGGACGCGACGTAGCGGCGCTCCATCTGCTTCATCGCGCCCTCGATCTCGGGCAGGTCGCGCTCCTGGTAGCCCGGCTCACGCGCGGCATCCGGCTTGGCGCGTTCGATCGACAGCCGGTACAGCATGACCGCGCTGCCGAGCGCCCCGGTCCGCTGCATCTGCCGCAGCACCAGGTCGCGATCGCGCGTCGCCTTGGCCTGCTCGCCCAGCGCCAGCAGTTGCGCGTGGGCCTGCAGCGCGGCCTTGCCCTCGCCGCCCTGGCGCTTGAGCCAGTCCAGCACCGCACGTTCCTCGGCGTGCTTCTTGGCCGCCGCGTCGATGCGCTTGAAGCCTTCCAGCTGGCCCTCGTAGTTCTTGGCGACGTTGTTCCAGCTGGCCATGGTCGCCGCGTACTTCACCTGGATGTCCGGGTTCTGCTTGCCGGCCTGCTCGACCAAGGCGATCAGGTCGCGGTACTGGCGCGCGGCGGTGGGATAGCCCCAGTCGGCGGTGGCGTCGAATTCGGAGGCCAGCGCATAGCGGTTGGTGCGGCCCGGGTAGCCGGCGACCATGACGAAATCGCCGGCGCCCAGCGGCTGGTCGGCGAACTTCAGGAAGTGCTTGGGCTGGTACGGCACATTGTCCTTGGCATAGGCGGCCGGCTTGCCGTCCTTGCCGACATAGGCGCGGTAGAACGAGAAGTCGCCGGTGTGGCGCGGCCACATCCAGTTGTCGACGTCGCCGCCGAACTTGCCGATGCCCGAGGGCGGCGCATAGGCCAGGCGCACGTCGCGGATTTCCAGCGTGCGGAACAGGCGGTAGGTGTTGCCGCCGGAGAAGCTGTACAGCGCGCAGCGGTAGCCGGCGTCGGCTTCGCAGGCGGCGACCTGGGCCTTGTCGAAATCCTCCAGCGCCTGCGTGCGCTTGAGCGCATCGTTGCCGGCGGCGGCCATCGCCGCCTTGGCCTGCGCGGTGACGTCGGTGATGCGGTCGAGCACGTAGATGCGCGCGTTGGGACCGGCGCTCAGTTCCGCGCCCTGGCTGGCGGCGCTGAAACCGTCGCGGATCAGGTTCTTCTGCGGGGTCGAGTTGAGCTGGATCGCGCCGTAGGCGCAGTGGTGGTTGGTCACCACCAGGCCCTGCGGCGAGACGAAGCTGGCGGTGCAGCCGCCGAGCGAGACCACCGCGCCCATCGGGTCGCCGGTGAGATCGGCCAGTTGCTGCGGCGACAGCTTCAGGCCGGCCTGCTGCAGCGGCCCGGCGATGTCCGGCAACTGCTGCGGGACCCACATGCCCTCGCCGGCATGGGCGGCGGAGGCAGCGGACAGGGCGGCCACGACGGCGATGGCGACAGCCAACGGATTCGAACGCATCGAGCGGTTTCCTTGATGACAGACGTTAGAGTGTAACGGCTGTCATCAAGTGCCCGGACCGTGACCAATGGCACCCTGGGGCGGATCATCCAGCGCCGAGTACGCCGCGCACGGCATGGCGGGCGCGCCCTGACCGCGCCGCAACATGGGCGCGCCGGCCGGGCGCTTATACTGCGCGCCCTCTTCCCATCGAATCTGCACCGACATGGCGCAAACAATGAAGGCGCTGGTCAAGCGCGACGCCGCCAAGGGCATCTGGCTGGAACAGGTGCCGGTGCCGGTCCCCGGCCCCAACGACGTGCTGATCAAGCTGGAAAAGACCGCGATCTGCGGCACCGACCTGCACATCTACCTGTGGGACGAGTGGAGCCAGCGCACCATCAAGCCCGGCCTGACCATCGGCCACGAATTCGTCGGCCGCATCGCCCAGCTCGGCTCGGCGGTCACCGGTTACGAGGTCGGCCAGCGCGTGTCGGCCGAAGGCCACATCGTCTGCGGCCACTGCCGCAACTGCCGCGGCGGGCGCCCGCACCTGTGCCCGAACACCGTCGGCATCGGCGTCAACGTCAACGGCGCCTTCGCCGAGTACATGGTGATGCCGGCCTCGAACCTGTGGCCGATCCCCGACCAGATCCCCTCCGAGCTGGCCGCGTTCTTCGATCCCTACGGCAACGCCGCGCACTGCGCGCTGGAGTTCGACGTGATCGGCGAGGACGTGCTGATCACCGGCGCCGGCCCGATCGGCATCATCGCCGCCGGCATCTGCAAGCACATCGGCGCGCGCAACGTGGTGGTCACCGACGTCAACGACTTCCGCCTGAAGCTGGCCGCGGACATGGGCGCCACGCGCGTGGTCAACGTCGCCAACACCTCGCTCAAGGAGGTGATGGCCGACCTGCACATGGAAGGCTTCGACGTGGGCCTGGAGATGAGCGGCAACCCGCGCGCCTTCAACGACATGCTCGACTGCATGTACCACGGCGGCAAGATCGCCATGCTCGGCATCATGCCGCGCGGCGCCGGCGCCGACTGGGACAAGATCATCTTCAAGGGCCTGACCGTGCAGGGCATCTACGGCCGCAAGATGTACGAGACCTGGTACAAGATGACCCAGCTGGTGCTGTCCGGCTTCCCGCTGGGCAAGGTGCTGACCCACCAGCTGACCATCGACGAGTTCCAGAAGGGCTTCGACCTGATGGAAGAAGGCAAGGCCGGCAAGGTCGTGCTGAGCTGGTGAGGCGC
This sequence comes from Xanthomonas sp. NCPPB 901, assembly GCF_056725085.1. Taxonomy (NCBI): domain Bacteria; kingdom Pseudomonadati; phylum Pseudomonadota; class Gammaproteobacteria; order Lysobacterales; family Lysobacteraceae; genus Xanthomonas; species Xanthomonas sp. NCPPB 901. The sequence continues at coordinate 3,843,875 of NZ_CM161511.1, forward strand.
CCGCCGCGGCAGCGCGGCGGTCCCGGAAAAATACGAAGGGCGCCTTGCGGCGCCCTTCGTCGTTTCATGGTAGCGATGCGATCAGAACGCGATCGTGCCCGAGACCACCACGCGGTGACCGGCCAGGCGCTCGGTGAAGTTCTCCGGCCCCTTGTTGTCGGTGTCGTAGTAGCCCACGCTCAGCGCCAGCGGGCCGACCATCTTGCCCACGCTGACGTTGTAGTCGGTGTAGTCCTGGTAGGCGGTCAGCGCGCTTTCGTAGGTGGTGCGGCCGACGTGCGCGCCGACGCTGAAGCCCTGCGGCAGCGACCAGTTCCCGTCCAGCGCGTAGTAGAAGCTGTCCTTGTCCAGGTTGTACACGTTGTCGGTGTAGGCCACGGTCAGGGTGTAGGTCTTGAGGAACTTGGTCTTGGTGATCAGTTCGTTGTAGTTCAACCGGCCGGCGCCCGGATAGCCGTAGCGGTTGACCATCACGTCAAAGTTCCAGTCCGGGGAGAAATCGACGTTGTAGCCGACGAAGCCGTCCGTTTCCCAATCCGGATCGCCGGCGCCGAAGTCGACGTTGGAACCCCAGGCGCCCACGTACAGGCCGAACGGCGAGGTGTAGGTGAGACCGGCCTGGAACGCCGGGCCCTTGTCGGTCTGGGAGACGCCACGGAACACGTAGTCGCTGACCACGCCGTAGGAGCCGGTGATCGGCGAGGTGGGCTCGTCCTGGGCCAGGACGGTGAGCGGCGAAGCGGCCAGTGCGAGGGCCAGGGCGAGAGTGGTCTTGTTCACCGGTCAGTCTCCTGCGGTTGAAGAGGGGTGGGTTGCAGCGACGGGCGTATGTCGCTTTCACGCTTTTTTAACTGTTTTGATCGTGCAGCGCAACAACTTTTCGCCAAGCGCATGCCATGCCCTGACACAACGCCCCTGGATCACGTCACACACGGACATGGCCGGCGCGCCGACTGCGGCCACGGCTTCGCCAGGCGCGGTCCCAGCCAGCGTCCTGACGGCCAGGCCAGGACCGCTCGGGCAGCCGTTGGCGGCACCGCCGTGCATGCACGGCAGTGCGCCTCTGCGTGGCGCGATGGCGCCTCAGTCGGGCCGGGCAAAGACCCCGTAGCGACGCGCGCGCAGGTGCAGCGGCTGGCCCGGCACATAGTCGGGCACCCCCTCGCCCGCCGGCAGTTCCACCTCCACCTCGTCGTGGCCGTGCGCCAGTTGCGCGCGCAGGCGCAGGCGCGGGCCGCTGCGCTGGATCGACAGCACCGTCGCCGCCCAGCCCTCGCTGCCCGGCGCCAGGTCTTCCGGCCGCACGTACAGCTCGACCGGGCCGCTGGACAGCGCTGTCGACGGTACCGGCAAGGCCAGCCCGCCGATCTGCACGGCACCGTCGTGCAGGCGCGCCGGCAGCCGGTTCACCGCGCCCACGAAGGCGTACACGAAGGGCGAGGCCGGCTGCTCGTAGACCTGCGCCGGGCTGCCGATCTGCTCGATCCGGCCACGGTTGAGGATCGCCACGCGATCGGCCAGCTCCAGCGCCTCTTCCTGGTCGTGGGTGACGAACACCGTGGTCAGACCGGTGCGTTCGTGCAGGTCGCGCAGCCAGCGCCGCAGGTCGCGGCGGACCTGCGCGTCGAGCGCGCCGAACGGTTCGTCGAGCAGCAGCACGCGCGGCTCGATCGCCAGCGCGCGGGCCAGCGCCACGCGCTGGCGCTGGCCGCCGGACAGTTGCGCCGGGTAGCGCCGCTCCAGCTCGTGCAACTGCACCAGCGCCAGCAGTTCCTGCACCCGCGCACGGATGCGCGCCTCGGTCCAGCGCGCCTCGCGGCGCACGCGCAGGCCGAAGGCGATGTTCTCGTACACGGTCATGTGCTTGAACAAGGCGTAGTGCTGGAACACGAAGCCGACCCGGCGCGCCTGCACCGACAGCGCGGTGGCGTCCTCGCCGTGGATCAGCACGCGTCCGCGATCGGCGTGCTCCAGCCCGGCGATCACCCGCAGCAGCGTGGTCTTGCCGGAGCCGGATGGCCCCAGCAGCGCCAACAGTTCGCCCTGGCGGATGTCCAGGCCGACGTCGTCGAGCGCGGCGAAATCGCCGAAGCGCTTGTCCAGGTGCTGTACGCGGATGCTCATTGCAACCTCAGTGTCGGTGAGTGGCGGCCAGCGCCGCGCCGTGGCGCCAGTGCAGCCAGGACTTCACGGCCAGCGTCAGCAGCGCGGTCAGCGCCAGCAGGCTGGCGCAGGCGAAGGCAGCGCTGTAGGCGTATTCGTTGTAGAGGATCTCCACATGCAGCGGCAGCGTGTTGGTGCGCCCGCGGATGTGCCCGGACACCACCGACACCGCGCCGAACTCGCCCATCGCCCGCGCACTGCACAGCAGCACGCCGTACAGCAGGCCCCAGCGGATGTTGGGCAAGGTCACCCGGAGAAAGGTCTGCCAGCCGCTGGCGCCCAGGCTCAGCGCCGCCAGTTCCTCGTCGTCGCCCTGCTGCTCCATCAGCGGCATCAACTCGCGGGCGATGAAGGGGAAAGTGACGAAAGTGGTCGCCAGCACGATGCCCGGCAGCGCGAACACGATGCGCGGCAGGCGCAGCACCACCTCGCCCAGCAGCGGCAGGGACAGCCGCACGCCCTCGTCGATCAGCGGCCAGGCCCAGCCGTTGCGGCCGAAGATCAGGATGAACAGCAACCCGGCGACCACCGGCGACACCGAGAACGGCAGATCGATCAGGCTCACCAGCAGGCGCTTGCCGGGGAAGCGATGCTTGCTGACCGCCCAGGCCGCGGCCACGCCGAACACCAGGTTCAACGGCACCACGATCGCCGCGACCAGCAGGGTCAGGCGGATCGCCGCCAGCGCATCCGGATCGGAGATCGCGCGCCAGAACACGTCGACACCGCTGCGCAGCGCCTCGACGAACACCAGCAGCAAGGGCAGCAGCAGGAACGCCAGCAGGAAGCCGAGCGCGCCGCCGATCAGCAGCCGCCGCACCCAGCGCGGCTCGTCGACCACCGAGGCCTGCACGTGCAACGGCACGGCGGCCGCGCCGGCCTGCCCGGGCACGCGCGCGGCCAGCGCGGAGACCACGGACGCCATCACGCCACCGCCCTGCCGCGCCGCGCGAACCAGGCCTGCGCCGCGTTGACCAGCAGCAACGACAGCAGCGACAGCAGCAGCATCGCCGCGGCGATCGCGCTGGCGCCGCCGTAGTCGAATTCTTCCAGGCGGATGGTGATCAGCAACGGCGCGATCTCGGTGGCATTGGGCAGGTTGCCGGCGATGAAGATCACCGAGCCGTACTCGCCGACGCCGCGCGCGAAGGCCAGCGCGAACCCGGTCAGCACCGCCGGCCACAGCGTCGGCAGCAGCACCCGGCGCACCGTCTGCCAGCGCCCGGCGCCGAGCGTGGCCGCGGCCTCTTCCAGTTCGCGCTCGGCCTCGGCCAGCACCGGCTGCACGATCCGCACCACGAACGGCAGCCCCACGAACACCAGCGCCACGACGATGCCCAGCGGCGTGTAGGCGACCTTGATCCCGCCCGCACCGCTGCTCTGCATCAGCCCGGCATAGCCGATCAGCAGGCCGCCGACGCCCAGCGCGGCCAGGCTGAGCACCGCGACCGTGCCGAGCAGGCGCTGCAGCGCGCGCAGCGGTGCCGGCAGCAGCGTCTGGCTGCGTCGCAACAGCGCGTAACCGGTGGCCGACAGCGCCAGCAGCAGCGCCAGCCGCGGCCACCACCAGGCCAGCGTCGGCAGGCTGGCCGCCAGCGCCTGCGCCGGCTGCTCCAGCCAGCGCCCGATCCAGCCGTTGCTGCCGTACAGCGCGGTCAGGGCGATGCCGGCCACCGCGGTCGGCAGCGCGAACGGCAGGTCGATCATCGCGTCGAACAGGCGCTTGCCGGGAAAGCGATAACGCACGAACACCCAGGCCACCCAGGTGCCCATCAGCGCATTGAACGCGGCCGCGACCAGCGCGGTGCCGAAGCTCAAGCGCAGCGCCGCCAGCACCCGCGGCTCGCTCCACACCCGCCACACGCCTTCCCAGCCCAGCCCGCTGCTCTTGAGCAGCACCGCGAGCAAGGGAATCAGCACCACCAGCCCCAGCCAGGTCAGGGTGATGCCCAGGCTCAGCCCCAGGCCCGGCATCACCCGGCGCTGGCGCGGTGCGCGGGGAACGGCAGCGGCGGTCACGGCCATCGCGTCACTTGCTCGCCTGGATCTGGTCGAACAGGCCGCCGTCGTCGAAGTGCGTGGCCTGCGCCTTGGCCCAGGAGCCGAACGCCTGATCGATGGTGACCAGCCGCACCTTCGGCAGCCGCGCCAGATCCGCGCGATCGGCATACTCGGGATGGCGCGGCCGGTAATAGTGCCTGGCCGCGATCTTCTGCCCTTCCGGCGAGTACAGGTACTTCAGGTATTCCTCGGCCACCGCGCGGGTGCCGTGCTTGTCCACGTTCTTGTCGACCAGCGCCACCGACGGCTCGGCCAGGATCGACAGCTTCGGCACCACGATCTCGAACTTGTCCTGGCCCAGTTCCTGCTGCGCCAGGAACGCCTCGTTCTCCCAGGCCAGCAGCACGTCGCCGATGCCGCGCTGGACGAAGGTGGTGGTGGCGCCGCGCGCGCCGGTGTCCAGCACCGGCACGTTGCGGAACAAGGCGCGCATGTAGTTGAGGATGCGCTCGCGGTCGCCCTTGAAGATGTGGTCGGCGTAGGCCCAGGCGGCCAGGTAGTTCCAGCGCGCGCCGCCGGAGGTCTTGGGATTGGGAGTGATCACCGACACGCCGCTGCGCAGCAGATCGGGCCAGTCCTTGATCCCCTTCGGATTGCCCTTGCGCACCAGGAACACGATGGTCGAGGTGTACGGCGCGCTGTTGTCGGGCAGGCGCGTGGCCCAGTTCGGATCGATCAGCTTGCTCTTGGCCGCGATCGCATCCACGTCGTAGGCCAATGCCAGCGTCACCACGTCCGCCTCGACCCCGTCGATCACCGCGCGCGCCTGCTTGCCGGAGCCGCCGTGCGAGGTCTCCACCGTGACCGTGTCGCCGGGATGCAACTGCGCCCAGTGCTTGGCGAAGGCGGCGTTGTAGTCCCGGTACAGCTCGCGGGTGGGATCGTAGGAGACGTTGAGCAGTTGCGTCTCGGCGGCGGCCGCGGCCCCGGCGAACACGCACAGCGCGAGTGCGAGCAGCGGGCGCCAACGGCGCGGCGGAAGGCTGGACATGGACGGTTCTCCGAAAACACAGGCCGACGCCGCGGCCGATGCCCGCCGCGGACCATGACGCATGCTGCGCAGCGGCAGGCGGCGGGTGAAATGACTTCCGGGCAGCGGCTCATGCCATTTGCGCATGACGACCCCGGCCTGCGCGGGCGCCGCGGTAAAATCGCCGTCTCTTTCGCCGCGCGTGCCCGTCATGACCGACTCCCGCCTCACCCAGCATTACGCCGAGGAACTGGACGCGATCCGCGCCCAGGGCCTGTTCAAGTCCGAGCGTATCATCGTCGGCCCGCAGGCGGCGGAGATCGTCCTCGCCGACGGCCGCCGCGTGCTCAACTTCTGCGCCAACAACTACCTGGGCCTGGCCGATCATCCGGCGCTGATCCAGGCCGCCAAGGACGCGCTGGACACGCACGGCTTCGGCATGGCCTCGGTGCGCTTCATCTGCGGCACCCAGGACCTGCACAAGCAGTTGGAAGCACAGATCGCCGCGTTCTTCGGCACCGAGGACACCATCCTCTACGCCGCCTGCTTCGACGCCAACGGCGGCCTGTTCGAACCGCTGCTGGGCGAGCAGGACGCGATCATCTCCGACGCGCTCAACCACGCCTCGATCATCGACGGCGTGCGCCTGTGCAAGGCCAAGCGCTTCCGCTACGCCAACTGCGACATGGCCGACCTGGAAGCGCAGCTGCAGGCGGCCGACGCCGCCGGCTGCAAGACCAAGCTGATCACCAGCGACGGCGTGTTCTCGATGGACGGTTTCATCGCCCCGCTGGACGCGATCACCGCGCTGGCGAAGAAGTACGACGCGCTGGTGCACATCGACGAATGCCATGCCACCGGCTTCCTCGGCGCCAGCGGCCGCGGCTCGGCCGAGGTCAAGGGCGTGCTGGACAAGATCGACATCTTCACCGGCACCCTGGGCAAGGCCATGGGCGGCGCGCTGGGCGGCTTCACCACCGGCCGCCGCGAGGTGATCGAACTGCTGCGCCAGCGCTCTCGGCCCTACCTGTTCTCCAACTCACTGCCGCCGCACGTGGTCGCCGCCGGCATCAAGGCCTTCGCGATGCTCGACGCCGCCGACGACCTGCGCGCACGCCTGGTCGAGAACACCGCCTACTTCCGCGAGCGCATGGCCGCCGCCGGCTTCGACATCAAGCCCGGCACCCATCCGATCTGCCCGGTGATGCTGTACGACGCGCCGCTGGCGCAGCGCTTCGCCGAGCGGCTGCTGGAGGAAGGCATCTACGCCATCGGTTTCTTCTTCCCGGTGGTGCCCAAGGGCCAGGCGCGGATCCGCACCCAGATCAGCGCCGCGCACACCCGCGAGCACCTGGACCGGGCGATCGACGCGTTCACCCGCATCGGCCGCGAACTGGGCGTGCTCGCCGCCTGAGATGCGCAACGCGCTGCGCCAACGGCTGGTGCTGGCGGCGCAGACCGACGCCCAGGCGCAGCCGACGGCCGGCGGTTGGCATAGCCGCCGCCTGCATTGCCGGCGGCGCCTAGGGCGTGGCGACGGCGAGCCGCTGGGCCATTGCTCGCTCGAACACGTGGTGCCGCAGGCCTGGTTCGGGCGCCGCACCGCCGCGACGTTATGCGCCCGGGTCGGCGACGCCCCCAACGATGCGCGCGATCTGGCGCGTGTCACCAATCCCCGAGCATGCCGCGCCGCGCTTGCACGCGCCTGTGGCAAGGAAGCGCGAGGAAGTGGACGTCCGTCCACGCCCTAGCGATGACGCGGCCATGGGCGTGCGCAAGCGCGGCCCCTCGGGTTGCGCCTGGCAGGCGCCGCGCGGCTTGACCTGACGGCCAGTCAGGCGCTGCGCCACGCAACACCAGCCACGCGCCTGCCAGGCCCAACGCGGCATACTCGGAGATGGGCGACACGCCCTAGCGCTGGCCTGTGCCGGCTGCAATCACGCCAAGGGCCGCCACCACGATGCGCGCGAGCCACAGGACGCGCGCGCCCGCGAGGTGCGCCCGCGCGGTGGTCGCCGCCCTGCTCAGCGCGCGGCCGGCGCGCTGGCGTCCGCCGCCGGCGCCAACGCGGTGACTTCGGCGGCGCTGAGTTCGCGCCAGGCGCCCTTGCCCAGCTCGCCCAACGCCAGCTCGCCGATCGCCACCCGTACCAGCCGCAGCACGTCCAGGCCGAGCGCGGCGAGCAGCCGCCGGATCTGCCGGTTGCGGCCTTCGTCCAGCACCACCTCGAGCCAGGCATGGCGCTCGCCGTGGCGCAGCAGGCGCACCTGTTTGGCGCGCAGCGGTTCGCCCTCGGCGACCACGCCGGCGCACATCCGCGCCAGCAGCGCCGCGTCGGGCACCGCGTCCACCTGCACGTGATAGGTCTTGTCCGGGCCGCTGCCCGGATCGGTCACCCGCGCCGCCCATTGCGGGTCGTTGCTGAACAGCAGCAGGCCTTCGCTGGCCTTGTCCAGGCGCCCGACCGGCGCCAGCCACGGCAGGCCGGCGCCGTCGAAACAGCGGTACACGGTATCGCGGCCGCGCTCGTCCTGCGCGCTGGTGACCAGCCCGCGCGGCTTGTTGAGCATCAGGTACCGGCGCGCGGTATCGGCCAGCGGCGCGCCGTCCACGGCCAACCGGTGGCGGCCCGGCAGGATCGGGAATTCGGGATCGGTGACGATGCGCCCGTCGACGGCGACGCGGCCGGCGGCGATCCAGCGCGCGGCCTCGGTGCGCGAGCACAGGCCCAGCTTGGACAGGGTCCGCGCCAGGCCGTGCCGCGGCGCGGCCGGTGCGCCGCCGCGCGCGGGCGGACGCGGACGCGTGGGCGCCGCCGGGGACGACGCCGGACGGCGGGAACGCGGCGGCTTGGTCCCTCGCACGGCGCGAACGGGCGCGGCCGCAGGCGGCCGCGCGCCGGACTTACTGCTTGTTGACGTCGACCGGTGCCGGCGCCTCGGCGGCGGCAGCCGGTGCCGGACGCGCCTTGACCACGCGCACGCCGCGCGCCTTCATCCAGGCGTCGAACTCCTCGGCGGTCATGCGCTTGCCGTTCTGGCTCATGTCGAAGCGCCAGGGCGTGTTGTCGAACGCGGTGGTCGGCTTGTAGGCAGCCGGGTCGTTCGGCTTGACCGCGCCCGGGGTGGCATTGGCCAGGCTCTGGCAGCCGTCGGCGCGCAGCCGCAGCAGCACGCGCTCCAGCGACTGGTCGCTGCTGTAGGACTGGGTCAGCACGCCGCTGGGCATGCCCAGCTGCACGTTGCGGCTGAACAGTTCCGAAGCGACCGGCGCGGCGACCGTGGCCGGCAGCGCCAGCGGCTTGGGCAGCAGGTCACCGGAGCAATCCGGTGCGGCATGGGCCGCAGGAATCAGGGCGAGCGCGAGCAGGCTGGCCGTCACGATACGCAGCATCGGTTTTTTTCCATTCAGGCGAGTCGACGAGCGAGTGTAGGCAGGCCCCGGCGCGCTTTCAACTGTTACCGGCACTACATGCGCTAAATAATTGGGATTGCTGAAAAAATTCAGCTTGGACCGGTCTCGGGGCAGCGATCGACGCCAGCAACACGCAGGAGCCCCCACGCAGGAGCGGCTTCAGCCGCGACAGGCGTTCACGGGAACACCCGTCGCGGCTGAAGCCGCTCCTCCGCCGGCGGCGGACGATGCAACACCCACCCCACAAAAACAAAGCCCGGCACGAGGCCGGGCTTTGCTTGAGACTGGAAGCGTCCGATTAGTTCTGGACGTTCAGTTCGGTACGACGGTTCTTCGCACGACCTTCCGGGTTGTCCTTGCCGTCCGGCAGGGTGTTCGGAGCGATCGGGCGGGTAGCGCCGTAGCCGATCGGGCCGATCAGACGCGACTTGTCGATTCCGTTGTTGACCAGGAAGTCATACACAACGGCCGCACGACGCACCGACAGCTTCTGGTTGTAGGCCGGGGTACCGATGGAGTCGGTGTTGCCCGCCACTTCGACGCGCAGATCCGGGTAACGCTTCAGGATCTCGACGGCCTCGTTCAGGATCGCCACGGCGTCCGGACGCAGGTTCGCCTTGTTGAAGTCGAAGTTGACGCCCTTCAGGTCGATCGACACCGGCACCGGGCAGCCGTCCGGACCGATGGTCTGGCCAGGCTGGGAGTTCGGGCACTTGTCGTCGCAGTTGTTGACGCCGTCACCGTCGTCGTCCAGATCGGCGCAGCTCGGCGCAGCGGCCGGCGGCGGCGGCGGGGCGACCGGGGCAGCCGGCGGCGGGCCCAGCGGGATCACGACGCCGACCGAAGCCAGCACGTCGCCGAACCAGTTCTGCGACGGAGCGGCAACGCTCTGGTCGTCGAAGTCAGCGCGGTAGGCCACTTCGGCACGCACGGCAACGCGCTTGTCGAAGGTGGTCTGCAGACCGACGCCGGCCTTGGCGGCAAAGTTGCCGTCCTTGCGCTGGCCCGGGGAGACCGGACCGCCGGTGTCGAACTCTTCTTCCGAGCGCTGGTAGCCCAGGCCGAACAGCAGGTACGGGTTCCAGCCGCGGCCTTCCTGGATGAAGTGGCGACGCAGGTCGAACGAGATGCCGTACTGGCTCCAGTTCAGGTCCTGGTTCTTGTCGAAGTTCGGGTTCTGATAGTTCAGCTCACCGTCCAGCGACCAGTTCGGGTTGATGAACTTGCCCAGGCCCAGGGTGACGAAGGGCGCATCGTTGGTGGTGCGGTCCTTGTCCTGGAAGTTGAAACCAGCCGAACCGGTCAGGTACCAGCGGTCGTCGAATTCCTGCGCGGACGCTGCCTGGGCGACGGCCAGACCGCCCAGCAACGCGGCGGTGAGAATTTTCTTGTTCATTAATACAACTCCTTGTTTCGGGGAGATAGAAACCGGTAGAGGCATGGTTCAGTACAGATGTCTCGTCACATCCAGACGGCCGTTTCCGCACGCCATCGCCGCGCACATTATGCGCGGCATAGTGAAGATGGCGTTAACGAGCACGTAACATGTGAAAGTCGACGCCAGCCCCTGCCAGGCCGTGGATACACCCTATACAGGTTAATGAAATCCCGCAATGCGGCGGGGCGATGACCGTTTGCGGTCGTAGACAACCACCCACACGGCGACCCAGGTCTCACCGCGGCCGCGCCCACGGCGGCGGGTCGGCCAGTTCGGCCTGCATGAACTCGACGAAGGCGCGCACCCGCGGCGGCACCAGCCGGCGCTGCGGCATCACCGCATAGATGCCGGTCTCGGCCAGCGGGTAGTCGGCCAGCACCTGGCGCAGCCGTCCCTGCCGCAGGTCCTCGGCCACGTGCCATTCCGAATGCAGGGCGATGCCCTGCCCGTTGATCGCGGCATCGCGCAACACCTCGCCGAAGTTGGTCTCCAGCGGCCCGGCCACGCGGACGGCGATCTCGCCGTCGGGGCCCTGCAGCCGCCAGGTGTCCTGGCGGCCGTCGCTGCCGGTCAGCAGCAGGCAGGCGTGCGCGGCCAGGTCGGCCGGCGTGGCCGGGGTGCCATGGCGGCGCAGGTAGTCGGGGGAGGCGCAGAGCATGCGCCGATTGCCGGCCAGGCGCCGCGCGACCAGGCTGGAATCGCGCAGCGTGCCGATCCGGATCGCCAGGTCGAAGCCTTCGCTGACCAGGTCCACCACGTTGTCGCTCAGGTGCACGCTCAGCCGCACCTGCGGGTGCAGCGCCATGAAGCGCGGCAGCAGCGGCGACACGTACAGGCGCCCGAACGCCGCCGACATCGTCACCCGCAGGGTGCCGGCGGCGCTGGCGCCGGCCTGGCGCAGGCCGCCGGCCAGCGATTCCAGGTCCTCGACCAGGGGGCGCCCCTGCTCGGCCAGGTGCAGGCCTTCCGGGGTCGGGTGCAGGCGCCGCGTGGTCCGGTGCAGCAGGCGCACGCCGAGCGTGCGTTCCAGCCGTTGCAGCCGCTGGCTGGCGACCGCCACCGACAGGTCCAGGCTGCGTGCGGCGGCGCTGATCGAGCCGAGGTCGAGCACGCGCAGGAACAGGGCGATATCGCCGATCCGGTCCATTGTGTGGATTCCATTGAAAGTAGTTCAATATTTTTACTGTTTTTACTAAGAACCTGCAGGCCTAGGCTGCCGTTCTCCCCGCCACTTCCGGAGCCGCCGCATGGCCGCCTCGCTCGCCCCGCCTCCCCACCCGCCCGCGGCCGGCCGCACGCCGCTCGCGCTGTTCGCGTTGACGGCCGGCGCCTTCGGCATCGGCACCACCGAATTCGTGATCATGGGCCTGCTGCTGCAGGTCGCCGCCGACCTGCAGGTCAGCGTCCCCGCCGCGGGGCTGCTGATCTCCGGCTATGCGCTGGGCGTGTTCCTCGGCGCGCCGCTGCTGACCGTGGCCAGCCGGCGCTGGCCGCGCAAGCGCGTGCTGCTGGCGCTGATGCTGGTGTTCACCGCCGGCAACCTGGCCTGTGCGCTGGCGCCGAGCTACGCGGCGCTGATGGCGGCGCGGGTGGTCACCTCGCTGGCGCACGGCACCTTCTTCGGCGTCGGCGCGGTGGTCGCCACTACGCTGGTGCCGCCGCAGCGCAAGGCCTCGGCGATCTCGACCATGTTCACCGGCCTCACCGTCGCCACCCTGCTCGGGGTGCCGGCCGGCGCCTGGCTGGGCCTGCACTACGGCTGGCGCGCCACGTTCTGGGCGGTGGCGGCGATCGGCGCGCTGGCCACCGTGGTGATCGCCGCGCTGGTGCCGGCCGACCGCGCCGCGCCGGCGACCGTGCCGCTGCGCGAGGAACTGCGCGCGGTCGGTCGTGCGCCGGTGCTGTTGGGCCTGGCGACGACGGTGCTGGGCTATGCCGGCGTGTTCGCCGTGTACACCTATGTGCAACCGCTGCTGACCCAGGTCACCGGGGTGGCCGACAGCGCGGTGTCGGCGCTGCTGCTGGTGTTCGGCGTGGGCATGATCGTCGGCAACGTGCTGGGCGGACGCCTGGCCGACCGCCGCCCGCGGCAGGCCCTGCCGCTGAGCCTGGGCGTGCTGGCCGTGGTGCTGGCGGCGCTGACCCTGGCCCTGCCGTCGCCGCCGGCGATGACGCTGGGCATCGGCCTGCTCGGCGTGGCCGCCTTCGCCACGGTGGCGCCGCTGCAGGTGTGGGTGCTGGGCAAGGCCGGCGAGGCCGGCCGGCATCTGGCCTCGAGCCTGAACATCGGCGCGTTCAACCTGGGCAATGCGCTGGGCGCCTGGCTCGGTGGCCTGGTGCTCGGCCATGGCGGCAGCCTGTCGCAACTGCCCTGGGTGGCGGCGCTGCTGACCCTGGCCGGCCTGGCGGTGGCGCTGGGCGCGCTGCGGCTGTCGCCGGCCACCGCCGCCACCGCGGCCGGCACCAGCGCCGGCGCGGGCTGCGCCGCCGGCGGTGCGGCATGAGCCGGGCGCGGACGGTGCTGGCGACGGCGCTGCTGGGCACACTGGCGATCGCGGCCGACGCGGCGCCGCGCGACTGGATCGCGACCTGGCAGGCCAGCCCGCAGCCGCTGTGGAGCGCGGACTTCCCGTTCCCGACGCAGACGCCGTTCCACCTGTGGCGGCAGACCGTACGCCAGGTGGCACGGGTCAGCCTCGGCGGCAGCGAGGTGCGCGTGGAGCTGAGCAACGCCTATGGCGACACGCCGCTGCACATCGGCGCCGCGTCGCTGGCGCTGGCCGGCGACGGCGCTGCGATCCGGCCCGGGTCGCAGCGGCCGCTGCGCTTCGGCGGCAAGACCGATGTCATCGTGCCGCCAGGCGCGCCGGTGCTCAGCGACCCGGTGGCGCTGGTCGTGCCGGACCTGGCCCGGCTCAGCATCAGCCTGTACCTGCCGCAGCCGACCGCGCCGTCCACCTTCCACTGGGAAGGCCTGCAGAGCGCCTGGCTGGCCGAGGGCGAGCGCACCGCCGACGCCGCGCTGGCCGACGCCACGGCGCTGCCGGTGCGGCTGTTCGTCAGCGGCATCCAGGTGCGCCGCGCCGACGCCGCCGGTGCGGTGGTGGCGCTGGGCGATTCGATCACCGACGGCGCCGCCTCGACGCCGGGACAGGACCGGCGCTGGCCGGACCAGTTGGCCACGCGGCTGGCGGCGCAGCGGGTGGCGGTGCTCAACGCCGGCATCTCCGGCGGCCGCGTGCTGCGCGACCGCATGGGCCGCAACGCGCTGGCGCGGCTGGACCGCGACGTGCTGGCGCAGCCCGGCGTGCACACCCTGATCCTGTTGATGGGCATCAACGACATCAGTTGGTACGCCACGCCGTTCGCCCCGGACGATGCGCCGGTGCCGGCCGAGGACCTGATCGCCGGCTACCGGCAGTTGCTGCAGCGCGCGCAGGCGCGCGGCCTGCGGGTGATCGGCGCCACCCTCACCCCGTTCGAAGGCGCGCTGCCGGACGCGCCGATCCCCGGCTACTACAGCGCGCAGAAGGAAGCCGTGCGCCAGCAGGTCAACGCCTGGCTACGCGCCGATAACGGCTTCGACGCGATCCTCGACTTCGATGCAGTGCTGCGCGACCCCGCGCACCCGACGCGGATGCGGGCGGCGTTCGACTCGGGCGATCACCTGCATCCCGGCGATGCCGGCTACGCGGCCATGGCCGACGCCGCCGCGCAATTGCTCGGCGCAGCCCCCGCTGCGCTTCCCGACGCCGCCGCCCCCGCCGCGGCGCGCTGACCTCTCTCCCTTTCCCACGCAGGAGTTCTCCCATGGAATACCGTTACCTCGGCGCCTCCGGCTTCCAGGTTCCCGTCCTCAGCTTCGGCACCGGCACCTTCGGCGGCAGCGATCCGTTCTTCGCCGCCTGGGGCAACACCGACGTGGCGCAGGCGCGCCGGCTGATCGACATCTGCCTGGACGCCGGCGTCACCCTGTTCGACAGCGCCGACATCTACTCCGGCGGCGCCGCCGAATCGGTGCTGGGCGCGGCGATCAAGGGCCGCCGCGACCAGGTGCTGATTTCGACCAAGGCCGGCTTCCGCTTCGACCGCGACGTCCCCAACAGCGTCGGCGCCTCGCGCTTCCATCTGATCCGCGCAGTGGACGCGGCGCTGGCGCGCCTGGGCACCGACTACATCGACCTGTTCCAGCTGCACGGCTTCGACGCGCGCACGCCGGTGGAGGAAACCCTGTCCACGCTCGACGACCTGGTGCGCGCCGGCAAGCTCCGCTACCTGGGCGTGTCCAACTTCTCCGGCTGGCACCTGATGAAGTCGCTGGCGGTGGCCGACCGCCATGGCTGGTCGCGCTATGTCGCGCACCAGGCCTACTACTCGCTGATCGGCCGCGACTACGAAGAGGAACTGATGCCGCTGGGCCTGGACCAGGGCGTGGGCGCGCTGGTGTGGAGCCCGCTGGGCTGGGGCCGGCTGACCGGCAAGCTGCGCCGCGGCCAGCCGCTGCCGGACAGCAGCCGCCTGCACGACAAGACCGTCACCGAAGCCGGCCCGCCGGTGGAGGAAGCGCGTCTGTTCCGGGTGCTCGACGCACTCGAGGCGATCGCCGCCGAGACCGGCAAGAGCGTGCCGCAGATCGCACTGAACTGGCTGCTGCAGCGGCCGACGGTCAGCAGCGTGATCATCGGCGCACGGACCGAGGAGCAGTTGCGGCAGAATCTGGGGGCGGTCGGCTGGACCCTCGATGCCGCCCACCTGCAACAACTGGATGCGGCCAGCGCAGCGGTACCGGCCTATCCCTACTGGCACCAGCGCGGCTTCGCCGAGCGCAACCCACGGCCGGTCTGAGCCGTGGCCACGCCCTCCTTTCCCTCACATCCAGGAGCCTCCATGAAAGCGGTCGCCACTCTCCACCCCCTGCCGATCGACGATCCCCAGTCGCTGCGCGACCTCGAGCTGCCGCCGCCGCCCGCGCCCGGCGGCCACGACCTGCTGGTGCGGGTGGAGGCGGTGTCGGTCAATCCGGTGGACACCAAGGTCCGCGCCAAGGCCGCGACCGACGGCCAGCCCAAGGTGCTGGGCTACGACGCCGCCGGCGTGGTCGAGGCGGTCGGACCCGACGTCGACGGCTTCGAACCTGGCGACGAGGTCTACTACGCCGGCGACGTCACCCGCGCCGGCAGCAACGCGCAGTACCAGCTGGTGGATGCGCGCATCGTCGCGCGCAAGCCGGCCACGCTGGACTTCGCCCAGGCCGCGGCGCTGCCGCTGACCACCCTCACCGCCTGGGAGCTGCTGTTCCAGCGCATGCCGTTCGACTTCGACGACGAACGCAACCGCGGTCGCCGCCTGCTGGTGATCGGCGGTGCGGGCGGGGTCGGCTCGATCGCGATCCAGCTGGCGCGGCATGCCGGCTTCGAGGTGATCGCCACCGCCTCGCGGCCGCAGACCCGCGACTGGTGCCTGCAGCTCGGCGCGCACCACGTGATCGACCATCGCCAGCCGCTGGCAGCGCAGTTGCAGGCGCTGGGCATCGACCAGGTGGAAGCGGCGCTGAACCTGGCCGACACCGACCGCTACTGGCAGGCGCTGGGCGAGCTGCTGGCGCCGCAGGGCCACGTCGGGCTGATCGTCGAGCCGAGCGGGCCGCTGCACATCGGCGACCCGTACAAGGCCAAGTCCATCGGCATCCACTGGGAAATGATGTTCGCGCGCGCCCATTTCCGCACCGCGGACATGATCGAGCAACACCGCATCCTGGCGCGCACCGCCAGCCTGGTGGACGCGGGCGAACTGCGCACCACCCTGACCGAGACACTGCGCCCGATCAACGCCGCCACCCTGCGCGAGGCGCACCGGCGCCTGGAGTCGGGCAGCACCATCGGCAAACTGGCGCTGGTCGGCTGGGGCTGAGTGGGCCACGCTGTGACTGGAACACGGGTGCGATCGCCCAGCTTTGCGCGCCTAGCGGTCATCGCCCGAACGTGACTGATAGCTCTGCTTCTGTTGCTGCTTTTGTTGCTGCTGCCTTTGCTGTGCTTTTGATCTACCGGGTCCCCTCAGCGCGGCAGACGCGGCGGGGAAAAACCCGAAGGGCGGCGCACATGGATGTGCGCCGTTCGCGGCAGGGGCAGGGCTCGCCGGAAAAAGGCGAAGCACTGCTTCGCCCCGGCGGGCGGGCTGGCGCCGTGAGGCGACTGCCCCGGACTTGGCTGCGAAGCAGACAAGCCCCTTCCGCGAATCCCCGTCGTGGCTGCGGACCCGGAGCGCGCAGCGCGGAGGGCGCGCTGCGGGGTGTGCTTGACCAGCCTTCGGCTGTGGTGAAGCGCTTCTTTTGGTTACTTTTCTTTGCACAAGCAAAGAAAAGTAACCCGCGCCAGCGGAAGCTTTTGCTCTTGATTCAAAGCTTCATGCTTCAAATCGCAGCGCCAGAAGGAAGGCAACCTCGACGTCACCGTAAAGGCACGCAAGGACACGTAAGGCAATGTCCCTCTTGCCGTAACCCAAGTTTCACGGCACCCTGCGCCCTTCCGTACGCCTGCGTATCCACGCCATGTCGCCCGCCTCCGGCCAGCCCGAATCCGCCCCCGCCGCCTATCCGCACCTGTTCGCCCCGCTGGACCTGGGCTTCACCACGCTGCGCAACCGCATCCTGATGGGTTCCATGCACACCGGCCTGGAGGACCGCGCGCGCGACTTCCCCAAGCTGGCCGCGTACTTCGCCGAGCGCGCCGCCGGCGGCGTCGGGCTGATCGTCACCGGCGGCTTCGCGCCGAACGTGGTCGGCTGGCTGAAGCCGTTCGGCGGCAAGCTGTCCTGGCCCTGGGAGGTGCGCCCGCACCGGCAGGTCACCGCCGCGGTGCACGCGCACGGCGCCAAGATCTGCCTGCAGCTGCTGCACGCCGGGCGCTACGCCTACCACCCCTTGTCGGTGGCGCCGTCGAAGCTGAAGGCGCCGATCAACCCGTTCACCCCGCGCGCGCTGTCGGCGCGCGGCGTCGAACGCCAGATCGACGCCTACGCGCACGCCGCGAAGCTGGCGCGCGAGGCCGGCTACGACGGCGTCGAAGTGATGGGCTCGGAAGGCTATCTGATCAACGAGTTCGTGGCCCCGCGCAGCAACCGCCGCACCGATGCCTGGGGCGGCGACGCGGCCAAGCGCATGCGCTTCGCGGTGGAGATCGTGCGCCGCATCCGCGCCGCCTGCGGACCGGACTTCATCATCGTCTACCGGCTGTCGCTGGTGGACCTGGTCGAGGACGGCAGCGATTGGCAGGAGATCGTGGCGCAGGCGCAGGCGATCGAGGCCGCCGGCGCGACCCTGATCAACTCCGGCATCGGCTGGCACGAGGCGCGCGTGCCGACCATCGCCACCTCGGTGCCGCGCGCGGCCTTCGCCGCGGTCACCGCCAAGCTCAAGCCGCACGTGCGGCTGCCGCTGATCGCCACCAACCGCATCAACATGCCCGACGTGGCCGAACGCATCCTCGCCGGCGGCGGCGCCGACATGGTGTCGCTGGCGCGGCCGTTGCTGGCCGACCCGGAATGGGCGAACAAGGCGCAACGCGGCCAGGCGCAGGCGATCAACACCTGCATCGCCTGCAACCAGGCGTGCCTGGACCACGTGTTCGAGAACAAGACCGCCAGTTGCCTGGTCAATCCGCGCGCGGCCGCCGAGACCGAACTGAACTACCTGCCGACCCGCGCGCCGAAGCGCATCGCCGTGGTCGGCGCCGGCCCGGCCGGCCTGGCCTGCGCCACCGTGGCCGCGCAACGCGGCCACCGCGTCACCCTGTTCGACAGCGCCAGCGAGATCGGCGGCCAGTTCAACGTGGCCAAGCGCATTCCCGGCAAGGAGGAATTCCACGAGACGCTGCGCTATTTCCGCCACCAGCTCGAGGCCACCGGCGTGGACCTGCGCCTGCACACCACCGCCGATGCGGCGCTGCTGGCCGACTTCGACGAGGTGGTACTGGCCACCGGCATCGTGCCGCGCACGGTGAACTTCCCCGGCGCCGACCATCCCAGCGTGGTCAGCTATCTGGACGTGCTGCAGGGCCGGGTGCAGGCGGCGGACAAGGTGGCGATCATCGGCGCCGGCGGCATCGGCTTCGATGTCGGCGAGTTCCTGGTGCACGCCGGCGCATCGACCGCGCTGGACCCGGCACGGTGGATGGCCGAATGGGGCGTGGACCCGCAGTTCGAAGGCCGTGGGGCGCTGTGCAAGCCGCGCCCGGAGCCGCCGGCGCGCAGCGTGTGGCTGCTGCAGCGCAGCCCGGGCCGGCCCGGCGCGCGGCTGGGCAAGACCACCGGCTGGATCCATCGCGCCACGCTCAAGGCCAAGGGCGTGACCATGCTCGGCGGCGTCGAATACCTGGGCGTGGACGATGCCGGCCTGCGCATCCGCGTGGACGGCGCCGAGCAGGTGCTGCCGGTCGGCACCGTGGTGGTCTGCGCCGGCCAGGAACCGCGCCGCGACCTGCACGCGGCACTGCAGGCCGCCGGCCGCAGCGCGCACCTGATCGGCGGCGCCGACGTCGCCGCCGAACTGGATGCCAAGCGCGCCATCGCCCAGGGCAGCCGGCTGGCGGCGCAACTGTAGGGCGCGTCGCGCGCGGTCGGTCGGCAGGCAGTCGGCGAACAGCGCGCGCACCGCCGCGCCGACGCGTACGGCGCGACGTCGTGCAGCGAACGGCGGTCGTCCTCGATCCCGGCGCGGTTGCCGCGCGCGCGGCGCGCCTCAACGGACCGCGCAGGGAAACGCCGCGTGCAGCGCTTCTCCGACCGGAATCGCCGCGCGCTGCCGCAACCGTGCCGGCGGCAACGCGGCGAGCGCGGTGAACACGCGATCGACCAGCTCGTGCGCCAGTACGCCCTGCTCGCCAGCGCACCATTGCCGGCCCTCGGTGGCATCGGCGACGCCGGCGATGTACAGCCGCGCCATCGCGTTCGCCTGCGCCCGGCGTTGCGCGGCGCTGCCGGCCAGCGGCAGCGCCGCGGCCTGCGCATCGCCGCGCAGCAGGCGCAGCAGATCGGCAGCGGAGAGCTGGTAGACCGCCTGCGGACGCGCGGCCACCGACGCGGCGGCAGGCGCACTGCAGGCGGCAAGACACAGGCACAGCAGCCGGGGCAACGACGGCGACAGCGACATCGGCGGACTCCTTGGGCGGCCGGGATCAGCGGCCCCGATCCTAGCAAGCCGGTGCAGCCGACTTGGTGCTGTCGCATCGCGCGGCTATAAGCCTGGGCATGCCGCGTCCCTCGCTCCCGTCCACGCTGCCCCGCCTGCCGCAAGCGGCCCTGGCGGCGTATGCGGGGGCGCATTTCGGCAAGAGCCTGCTGTGGTACGCCGGCGAACTGCTGCTGATCTACTCGCTGACCGAGCATGCGGGCCTGCGTGCGCTCGCCGCCGGGCTGGTGCTGGCGCTGGGCCTGCTGCTCAGCGCCGCGATCGGCCTCGGCGCCGGCTGGGGCCTGCGCCGGCGCCTGCGCGACGTGGGCAGCGCCGGGCGCCTGCAATGGCAGGGCCTGGCCGCCGCGGCGCTGGCGCTGCTGCTGGTGTTCGCCGCGCCGTTGCTGCCGCCGCCGTTGCGGCTGGGCTTTGTGCTGGTGGTGAGCCTGCTGTTCCGGCTGGCCTACGCCGCCTGCGACGTGGCGCAGAACACCTTGCTGAGCCTGGCGCAGTGGCCCTGGCGCGGCCACGACGGCGCCAGCGCGCTGCGCCTGGTCGGCAGCGGCGCGGCGGCGCTGCTGATCAGCGGCGTGGTCGGCGCGGTGCTGGCGCGCGGCGCCGACGGCGCAGGCCTGGCGTTGCAGGCCAGCGCGGTGCTGGCGGCGCTGGCGATGCTGTGCGCCTGGCGGTTGCAACGGGTGCTGTGCCGCCACGCCGAGGCGCACCCGGCCCCCGCCGGCACCCCCACCGGGTACCTGGCCGTGGCCGAAGCGGCGCCCTCCTGGCGCGCGATTCCCTGGCAGCCGCTGGTACTGATCGCGGCGGTCTCGCTGACCCTGCCCGCGTTCACCAAACTCGCCCCGTACGTGGCCGCCTACGGCCTGCTGTCGCCCGGCTGGGGCAGTGCGGTCTTGATCGCCTACGCGCTCGGCACCGTGCTGGTACAGCCGCTGGCCGCACGCTGGGGCCGCCAGCGCACGCCGCCGCAGCGCCTGGCCTGGCTCGGCAGCGCGCTGCTGCTAAGCGCGCCGCTGTTCGCGCTGGCGCTGCCGGCGCAGCCGCTGCTGAGCCTAGCCGCGGCGGCCTGCATCGGCGCCATCGGCGGCAGCGGCGGGCAACTGGTGTGGGCCTGGCATGCGCAGTGCACCGCGACCCGTGCGGTCGCCGAGCACGCGCTGTGCTTCGCCGCGCTGACCGCCGCCGCGCAGGTCGCGCTGGCGGCCGGGGTGGTGCTGATCGGCCTGCTGCTGGACGCGCTGGCCTACCGCAACGGGCACTGCGTGCTGCTGTGCTGGGCGATGGCGGCCGGCCCGCTGCTGTGCGGGGCGCTGTGCCTGCTGCTGGCCCGGCTCACCGGGCGCGGCCGATCGCTGCCGGTCGGCGCCGGCATGGCGGCGAACGCCAGCAGCGGGTGAGGCGTCGGGACATGGCCGGCGCCCGCGCGGCACCCGCCCGCGACACAACGCAGGCGGCCTCTCTGACGCGGATCGTCGGCCGCATCGCATCGGCGCGGTGCACACAGGGCACGGCGCATCGCGCCCGGCCCCCTGCCTGTCCTAAGCGAAGAAGGCCCGTTGCAGCGGCATCAGCGCCGCGCCCAGGGTCACCGCGTCGCCGACGGTGCGGGCGATGCACAGCTGCGGCAACGGCGGTGCCAGGCCGTGCCGGTTGGGTGCGCGCGGGATGCGGATGCGCTCGATCAGGCGTGCGCCGAGCGCCGGTGGCAGGCGCCCACCGATCACGATCACCTGCGGATCCAGCGCATAGGCCAGATACGCGCACAGCTGCGAGAACGGTGCCTCGGCCATGTCCAGCCAGGCCTCCACGCCCGGGGTGTGCGCCTCGATCGCGCCGAGCATCTGCTCGACCCCGGCATAGTCCTGGCCGGCGGCGCGCACCAGCGACAGCAACGCGTCCAGATTCGGATAGGCCATGCCGGCGACGGTCCAGATGCCGCCGAACTCGCCGGCATTGCCGCGGTAACCGCGGAACAGCCGGCCATCGGCGATGATGCCGCCGCCGAAACCGTTGGTCAGATGCAGGTAGACGAAGTCGCGGCACTCGCGGCCGACGCCGTACAGGCTCTCGGCCACCGCGGCCGCGGCACCGTCGTTTTCGACCGTGACCGGACCGCCCAGCGCCTCCTCCACGATCGGCACCAGGTCCACCTGGGTCCAGTCCTCCAGCGTCGGCGGCCCGGCCATCTGCCGGCCCTGGCCGGTGAAGAACGCCGAGATCGCCATGCCGATGCCGACCACCCGCGCCGGGTCCACGCCGGTCTCGGCCAGCAGTTCGTCACGGAAGCGCTGCAACTGCGCCAGCACCGGCGCGCGGCGCATGTCGGCCAGGCCGATGCGGCGCTGGCCGCGCACGTTGCCGGCGAAGTCCACCAGCGCCAGCGCCGCCACGTCGCCCATCAGGCCGATGCCGAAGGCATAGGCGTAGTCCGGCGCCAACCGCACGTCGACGCTGGGATTGCCGCGCCCCTCGGCGGCGCGGGCGCTGAGCTGGACCATGCGGTCCTGCACGAAGCCCTGCAGCAGGCGCGCCACGGTGGGCTGCGACAGATCCAGGTCGCGGCTCAGCGCCGCCTGGGTCTGCACCCCGGTCTTGAACACACGGTCGAGCAACTGGCGGCCGCCGGCGCTGACGCGTGGCGGGAAAGCGGGATGCGGCATGGGCAGGTGGATGGAAATCGTGATGGATGCACGGACCGCTACAACCTAGCATGCGGACATAGAAGTTTCATACATCACAAATAGTATTAATCCCACATTATTTTGTGGGGACCTTCATGCGTACCGTTCATCCGCACCCGAGCCTGCTGGCGCTGGCACTCGCGTCCATCCTCGGCAGTGCCGCCACCGTGCATGCCGAGGACGCGCCGTCGCCATCGGCCGACGCGACTACCCTGGACCAGATCGTGGTCACCGGCACCCCGCAGGGCCAGTCGCAGAAGGACGCGCCGTTCGCGATCAGCGTGGTGTCCAGGGAACGCCTGGAGCGCAGCACCCCGACCAGCAGCGTGGACATGCTGCGCGCGGTCCCCGGCTTCTCCGCCGAGCCCTCCGGCGGCCAGGGCGGCGGCCAGAACCTGTACGTGCGCGGCCTGCCGGCCGGCGGCTGGTACTACGTGCAGTACCAGGAAGACGGGCTGAGCCTGTTCGACGAGCCGCAGGAAAGCTTCTTCAACGTCGATACCCTGTTCGCGCTGGACATGATGACCGAGCGCCTGGAAGTGGTGCGCGGCGGCACCTCGCCGTTGTTCGCGACCAACGCGCCGGGCGGCACGGTCAACGCCATCACCCGCCACGGCACCGCCACGCCCGAGGGCGCGCTGCGCATGACCGTGGGCAGCGACGGCCTGCGCCGCGAGGACGCCTACAGTGCCGGCCCGCTCAGCGAGAACGTGCTGTACAGCATCGGCGGCTACCACCGCAGCGACGACGGTCTGCGCCGCACCGGCTACACCGCCGATCAGGGCGGCCAGTTGCGCGGCAACCTGACCTTCCTGATGGGCGATGCGGTACTCGACGTCGACGCCAAATACCTCAACGACCGCACCGCCTTCTACAACCCGATCCCGCTCGCCGACCCGCGCAATCCGTCGCAGTCGCTGTCGGCGCTGATCGATCCGCTGGACGGCACGCTGCTGTCCGACGACCTGCGCCACACCACCGTGCTGAGCTTCGACGGCAACGGCCCGCTGGCGCGCAACCTCGACCTGGCCGACGGCATCCACAGCAAGGTCAAGCAGCTCGGCACGCACCTGGAATGGGATCTGGGCGACGGCCTGACCCTCGACAACCGCATGCGCTTCGTCGATGCGGAAGTGGACTACACCGCGCTGTTCTCCGGCGCCGCGCCCTACGACGCCAACGCCTACCTCGCCACCCAGCTCGGGCGCGCGCGCAGCGGCTTCGGCACGGGCGTGGCCGGGGTCGGCTATGTCGTCACCCGCACCGGCGCCGCCTACGATCCGGCCGCGGCCGACGGCCTGGTGCTGGAGAGCGGCCTGTGGAACGCCCGCACCCACCTGCGCACGCTGTCCGACGACCTGCGCCTGAGCAAGGCCTTCGACGACACCGCGCTGGGCCAGCACACGCTCACTGCCGGCCTCAACGTGCAGCACTTCGAATACCGCCAGGACCGGCTGCAGAACACCGTGCTGACCACGCTGCAGAACCACGCGCAGCGCCTGGACGTACTGGCCTACGACGCCGCCGGCAACGTGGTCGGCGCGGTGACGCAGAACGGCTTCGTGCGCTACGGCAACGGCGTCACCCGCGGCTTCGCCAACGGCACCTACCTGTCGCCCTACCTGTGGGATTCGGTGCGCTTGGGCCGCCTCGGCCTGGATGCCGGCGTGCGCTACACCCGCTACAACGCAAACGGCGGCGTGTACGCCAACAGCACGCGCAACCTGGGCGATCCGACCACGCTGGCCGACGACAACGTCGGCGGCCTCAGCGGCGCATTCAGTCCGCGCACCGATCATCGCCACGCCACGCAGTGGACGCTTGGCGCCGAGTTCGCGCTGACCCCGCAGGTGCAGACCTTCGCCCGTTACACCCAGTCGCAACGGCTGCCGCGGCTGCAGAACGTCTACCAGACCCAGAACGCCGACGTCACCGACATCGACCAGGCCGAAGCCGGCCTGCGCGGCAGCTTCGGCGAGACCGTCTCGTTCTCCACGGTCGGCTTCTGGAGCCGCTTCAACGACCTGTCGATCAACGCCATCGTGCTCGACGGCAGCGGCGCGGTGCAGAGCCTGGCGCTGGTCGGCAAGACCCGCACCCTGGGCCTGGAAGCGGAGCTCACCTGGCGCCCGTCGCCGCTGTTCGGCATCACCGGCTCGGCGACGCTGCAGGATCCGCAGACGCGCAGCCTGAGCAATGCGACCACCGGCGCCAGCTACGGCGACCTGGACGGCAAGCAGATCTCGCGCATCCCCAAGTTCATGGCCTCGCTCAGCCCGACCCTGTACTTCGATCTCGACGGCCGGCCGGTGGAACTGTCGGCCACCGCCTATCGCATGGGCCAGCGCTACGTCGACTACACCAACGCCACCGCCCTGCCCGCCTACACCACCTACGACCTGGGCCTGTTCGCGCGGCTGAGCGAGCACCTGGAACTGCAACTGCACGCGGCCAACATCAGCAACGCGCTCGGCCTGACCGAAGGCAATGCGCGCGTGGACACGCTGTCCGGACAGGGCACCGCCGACGCGATCTACGCGCGCCCGATCTTCGGCCGCACCTACAACGCCTCGCTGACCTGGAGATGGTGAGCATGCGCTGCCGGAGACTGCTGATGGGCGCGGCGCTGTCGCTGCCGATGCTGGCCATGGCGGCGGCGCCGAGCCTGCCCGACCGCCTGCGCGATCCGCACGGGCCGGCGCTGGTGGTGTCGCACCGCGCCTGCTGGACCTTCGCCGCGGAGAACACCCTGGACGGCATCGCCGCGTGCATCGCCCGCGGCGTGGACATGGTCGAGATCGACGTGCGCACCACCCGCGACGGCGCGCTGGTGCTGATGCACGACGCCACCGTGGACCGCACCACCGACGGACACGGCGCGGTGGCCGAGCTGGACGCCGCGCAGATCGCCGCGCTGCGCGTGCGCAGCCAGGGCGGCGGCGGCAGCAGCGCGCTCACCGCGCGGCACCCGCCGACGCTGGCGCAAGCGCTGGCCCTGGCGCGCGGCAAGGTGCTGGTGAACCTCGACATCAAGGCGGCGGCGCTGGAGCAGGTGATCGACGCGGTGGAGGCCGCCGGCGCGCAACGCGACGTGCTGCTCAACGTGCCGCTGGACGTGCCCGCGGCAGTGCTGCAGCGCGCGCGCAACGCCGACATCGCGGTGCAGGCGCTGTACCTGCAGCGCGATTCGGCACTGCCGCCGGAGCAGGCCTTGCGCCGTGCCGCAAGCTTGCAGCCGGCGGTGGTGCAGCTGATGTTCGACGACCCGGCGGTGCTGGACATCGCGCAACGCGTACTGGCGCCGCACACGCGGCTGTTCGTCAACACCATGACCAACGACATCGCCAGCGGCAAACCGATGCGCCTGTCGGCGGACTACACCGACCAGCGCGCGCTGCGCGATCCGGCCGCGGTCTGGGGCCGGTTGCGCCAATACGACATCAGCATGATCCAGACCGACGAACCGTTGGCATTGCAACGCTACCTGCACGGCGCGGAAACGCCACGGTAGCCGGTCTGGGTCCCAATCGTGGCGATGCCGCGCGATGGCCACGCGCAGCGTCGCCAGGAGTCCAGTTTCAGACGGGCGGCATGCAACGCCAGGACGATGCCCGTCACTTCGAGCACTGCGCTGCAGACGACCGCGCCCACGGGCACGGCGGTTGCCGCGCGCTGCGCCTGTTTCACTTCATTCCATCAACCCCCGAACGGAAGAGAGCACATGAAACTGCCCAAGAAACCCGCCAAGGCGCTCGCCCTGGCGCTGGCCTGCGCGTCGCTGACGGCGCTGTCCGGCATGGCGTCGGCCGCCAGCAACTGGAACCCGGCGCATATCCTCAACGTGATGAAGCATCCCTACCAGGGCAATCACGCCGACGTCGTGGTGATCTCGCATCGCGGCCTGGTCGGCAGCGGCTGCGCCGAGAACTCCACCTGCTCGATCCTGGACACCTACAACCGCGACATCGAAGCGATCGAACTGGACGTCAAGCAGGCGTCCGATGGCGTGCTCTGGCTGTTCCACGACCAGAACGCCGGCCGTGTCATCGACCACAACCCCGGCTTCAACATCTTCCAGCCGGCAAGCAATCCGGCCGGCTGGAATCCGGACATCCGCACCCTGAGCAGCCATGATCTGATCAACCTGTACCTGCGCGACAAGAACTTCGCCAAGACCAACGACCATCCGGCCTCGCTGGGCGTCGCACTGGACGCGGTGAGCCACTACGCCAACCACATGGTGGTGGTGCTGGACCTGAAGTCGCTGGACGCGGTGTCGCGCGCGGCCGACCAAGTCAATGCGTTCAAGATGCAGAACCAGGTGGTGCTGAAGTTCAGCGCCTCGCTGCTGCCGAAGACCCCGAGCGACATCACCCGCTTCACCAAGGGCGTGCCGTTCGCACCGACCGTCTACGCCGGCGACATGGACAGGATCGCCGACAACTACGTCGGCCTGTGCGGCTCCACCGCGCCCAACACGCCGCTGTGCCGCGTCAGCGGCTGGATCACCGAAGTGCGCAGGCAGAACGGCTTCGCCTGGCTGGAAATCGGCAACAAGCAGCCCCGTCGCGGCGACCCGACCGCCGAGCTGCTGGCCGACAACCAGGCGCAGAAGCAGGCGATCGGCGCGTTCTCGCCGGTGCCGGAGTATCGCCTCAGCAGCCATGACGGCCAGCACTACGTGCGCAGCAACGGCACCTGCTGTGCGTCGCTGGACGACTACCTGACGCGGACCAAGTACTTCGGCAACGAGACCGCCGACGACCGTCCGAACTTCCGCGCGCAGGTCACCGCCGGCTTCACCAGCATCATCACCGACGATCCGCTCGGCGTGATCGGCGCCAACGTGCCGCGCAACACCGCACGCTACAACTGACCATCGCGTGGTCGCGCCGGGGAATCCGTTCCCCGGCACTGCACGGCGCCCGCGCGCCGTGCAGCATGCCCTACGCCTTCAGGAGTTCCCCATGCGTTCCGCCCCACGTCCCCGCCATCTGCTTCTCGCGCTGCTGGTCGCCGGCGCGTGCGTGCCGCTGCTGCAACGCGCGGCGACCGCGCACGGCGCACAGACCGCGGCGCCGGCCTCCCTCGCAACGCGTCCGCATGCCGCCCCGGCAAGCGCGCAGACCTCCCTGCCCACCGACGCCGCGTCGATGAACGGCAGCGCCATGCCCGGACCGCCCGCAAGCGCGGTGCTGGCCGCGGCGCAGGCGCTACCGCCCGACTTCCAGGCCGATGTGCTGCTGCGCCTGGCCGCATCCGCCGACCTGCCCGCCGACGGCGACCGTGCCGCCGCCGCGCAACGGCTGACGCAACAGGCCGTGGCCTTGGCCGAGCGCGCGCAACGGCGCCTGCCCGGCCTGGCCCGCGTCGGCAGCATCGACGAAGAGCGCGACAACGAATTGCGCGCATCGCGGACCGCCGGCCTGGACCAGCTCACGCTGCAGACCCGCGCCGCACAGCGCGCCACGCCGGCACAGGCGCAGGCGCTGTTCGCCGCACTGCCGACGCCGCATGCCGGCAGTTGCGATGCGGACGATCTCGACGATCCCAGTCCGACCTATGCGTTGGCCAGCGCATTGCAGCCGACCCAGCCGGCGGCGCGCGCCAGCGCGCTCGCCGCACGCCTGGACGCGGCGCACCACGAAACCGACACCGCTCCGGCGCTGAAGATGGCGCTTGCCGCGGCGCCGCTGGACGGCGCCGGGCAGGCGCAGCTCGTCGACAGCCTGGTGCGCATGTTCGCGCGCATCCGCGGCGACGATGCCGGCTTTACCGCCACCGAGCTGAGCGTGGCCGGCGACATGCCGCTGCTGCTGCAGCAAGTGTCCGACGCTGCGCTGCGCGAGCGCCTGCATGGCGCCTACCGCGACTATGTCGCCGCGCATCTGGCGCAGACCCGCTGTGCGTCCAGCGTGCTCGGCGAGCACTGGTTGCTGGAACAACGCTTCGTCGCCCAGTTGCCGGCCGAACGCATCGTGCCGGCACCGCCGGCCCCCGCGCTGACGGTCGATGCGGATGCGATTTCGCTGATCCGCCAGGCCGGCTACAACATCCGCGCGCAATTGCTCGATCCCGCCGCCGGTGCCGGCGATGCCGCCACGGAACAGGCGTCGATGGAGTTTCTCGACCAGCTCGACCACGGCGTGCTGCAGCAGACCGCGGCCAGCGACGGCAGCGGCCGCGTGCAGCGCGCGCGCCTGCGCGAACTGTTGCGCTATCTCGAGTACGCGCCGGCCGGCGCCGCGCGCGATCGCGGCATGGCGCTGCTCGCCACGCTGCTGAGCGGTCCTTATTACGCGCAAGACCACGACACCTGGTTCGGCGATCTGCGCGTGCTCGCCGATCAGGCACAACGCTGGCCCGATCGCGAACAACGCCTGGCGCAACTGAACGGACACGCCGACCCGGTGGTCAAGGTCTACGCCATGCTGATGCAACGCGGGCAGTTTCCCTGAGCCGCGCGCGCCGCATCGCGGCGCAGCCCACGCCGTCGCGCGGCCAGGCGCGGCGGCATCCCCGCACAGCCAGATGTGAACTCTGTCAATACTCCGGGTTCAGTTGCGATTCGGGAACCGGCCCCTATCGTTCGCGCCTCTTCTCGATCCGCCCATCTTGGCGGATTCGCCGGACTTCAGATTGCCGGCACCCGGGCGGCCCGTGACAGGCCGCCTCCCCATGACGCCAAGCCGCATCGCTTGCCGCGCCATCCCGGCGCGGCGCCACGACGACGGCCCATACGGAGCAAGGAGTACGATGAAACTGGCCTGGATTCTCTGGCTTTCGCAATTGTTGCCGCAACCCGCCGCCGATTCGCTGTGCCTCAGCACCACCGTATACCTGGAAGCGCGCGACCAGACCTTGCGCGGACAGCAAGCCGTCGCCGAAGTCGCGCTGCGCCGCCTGGACAGCGGCCTGTGGGGCGATTCGATGTGCCAGGTGGTCACTGCGCGCAAGCAGTTCGCGCCGGGCCTGGTGAAGCCGGGTACCGAACTGAAGAACGACGACGCCTGGGCCGACGCGGTCAAGGTCGCCTTCGCCGCCGAGCGCAACTGGGCACTGCCGCAGGGCCAGCGCAAGGAGATCGTGCCTGGCGCCAGCCACTTCGCTGCGCATGCCATCGCCAGCCCGAGCTGGCGCAACGCCTACCAGGTCGCGACCATCGGCGACCACACGTTCTATCGCGTGCAGAAGCTGCGGCCGCGCAACGCGTCCTGACCATTCGCCGCGCAGGCACCTCCTGATGCAGGCCGCGCGCGCCGCACAAGGCGCGTGGTGATCGCCAAGCGCCCCGCGCAGCGAGTACGCTCTGGCGTCCTGACACCGTGCGGACCCCTGCCATGAAACTCTATTCCAAGCCTGGCGCCTGTTCGCTGGCCGATCACATCGTGCTGCGCTGGGCAGGCCTGCCGTTCGAGCTGAAACTACTGGACGCCGCCGCGATGAAGGCGCCGGCGTATCTGGCGATCAATCCGGCCGGCGCGGTGCCCGCGTTGCAGGAAGACGACTGGGTGCTCACCCAGAACTCGGCGATCCTCAACTACATCGCCGATCTCGTCCCCGATGCGCAGCTGGCCGGCGACGGCAGTTTGCGCAGCCGCGCAGAGGTGCAGCGCTGGCTGGCCTTCCTCAACGCCGATCTGCATCCGGCGTTCCATCCGCTGTTCGGCAGCACCCGCTATCTCGACGACGCCGCGGCCATCGCGCGCACCCAGGAGCATGCGCGCGAACGCCTGCGCACGCTGTACGCGCGCGTGGACGCTGCGTTGGAACAGCAAACCTGGCTGGGCGGCGCACGCCGTTCCATCGCCGACGCCTACCTGTTCGTCACCCTGCGCTGGGCGCGCGCGCAGCAGCTCCCGCTCGGCGCCAACCTGCAGTTGCATTTCGAACGCATGTCCGCCGATCCGCAGGTGCAGGCGGCGCTGAAGGCCGAAGGCCTCGGCTGAGCGGTGCGCGCACGCCGGCGCGTGTGCGCCGGCGTGATCGGTGCTGGGTCAACCGCGCAAGGCGCGGCGGATTTCCTCCAGTGCGCCGGGATCGTCCAGCGTCGACAGATCGCCCGGATCGCGCTGCTCGGCCAGCGCCTGCAGCGAGCGCCGCAACAGCTTGCCCGAACGCGTCTTCGGCAATGCCTGCACCAGATACACCTGCGCCGGCCGCGCCACCGCGCCGAGCCGCTGCACCACGCACTGACGCAGTTCCTCGATCACCGCCGCCGCATCCGGCGCGGCCTGCTTCAGCGTCGCGAACACCACCGGCACCTGCCCCTTCAGCTCGTCGTGCATGCCGATCACCGCCACTTCGGCCACATCGGCGTGGCCGGCGATGGCTTCCTCGATCTCGCGCGTACCCAGGCGGTGCCCGGCGACGTTGATCACGTCGTCGGTGCGGCCGAGGATGAAGGTATAGCCGTCCTCGTCGCGGATCGCCCAGTCCAGCGAGCTGTACAGCAGCGTGTCGAAATGGCTGAAGTAGCTGCGCAGGAAGCGCGCGTCGTCGTTCCAGACCGTGGTCATGCAGCCCGGCGGCAGTGGCGGCTCGATCACCAGCACGCCCTTGCGTCCGGCCGGCACCTCGACCCCGTGCTCGTCGACGATGCGCGTGCGATAGCCGAGGTTGGGAAAGCCCGGCGACCCCGGCTTGACCGGCCGCAGCTCGACGCCCGGCAACAGGGTCAGCACCGGCCAGCCGGTCTCGGTCTGCCAGTAGTTGTCGATCACCGGCTTGCCGAGCGCGTCGGCGATCCACAGCGCGGTGGGCTCGTCCAGCGGCTCGCCGGCAAGGAACAGATAGCGCAACGCGCTGAGGTCGCGCTCGCGCAGGTAGCGCGCCGGATGCTTCTTCAGCACGCGGATCGCAGTGGGGGAAGAAAACATCGTGCGCACCCGGTACTTCTCGCACAGCGCCCACCACACGCCCGGATCCGGTTGCACCGGCAGGCCTTCGTACAGCAGCGAGGTCGCACCGACGATCAGCGGGCCGTACACGTTGTACGAATGCCCCACCGCCCAGCCCACGTCGGAGGTGGAGAACATGGCCTGCCCGGGGCCGCAGTCGAACACCGTGCGCATCGACAGCGCCAGCGCCACCGCATGCCCGCCGACGTCGCGCTGCACGCCCTTGGGCTTGCCGGTGGTGCCGGACGTGTACAGCAGGTAGCTGGGCTCGTTGGATTCCAGCCACACCACCGGCACCTGCGCGTCGCCGACCTCGGCGCGCAGCGCGGCATAGTCGACGTCGCGCCCGGGCACGCGCGGCTGCGCCGGATCCAGCCCGCGCGAGACGATCAGCACCTTCGGCGGCGGCGCGCTGGCTTCGGCGCACGCCGCATCGACCAGCGGCTTGTAGGGGATGCGCTTGCCGCCGCGGCTGCCTGCATCGGCGGCGATCAGCAGCTTGGGCCGCGCATCGTCGATGCGCAGCGCCAGGTTGTGCGCGGCGAAACCGCCGAACACCACCGAGTGCACCGCGCCGATGCGCGCGCAGGCCAGCATCGCGTACACCGCCTCGGCCATGTTCGGCATGTAGATGACCACGCGGTCGCCGCGCTGCACATCCAGCCGCTGCAGCACCGCGGCGAAGGCGTTGACCTCGCGGTGCAGCTGCGCATAGGTGACTTCCTGGGTCTGCCCGGTTTCGCTGGAGACCGCGACCAGCGCCAACTGCGCGGCGCGCTCGGGCAGGTGCCGGTCCACCGCGTTGTGGCAGAGGTTGGTCAGGCCGCCGACGAACCAGCGCCGGAACGGCGGCGTGTCGTATTCCAGGATCGCCTGCGGCGGGCGCTCCCAGTGGATCGCTTTGGCCTGCTCGGCCCAGAACTCTTCGGGCCGCTCGATCGAACGTCGGTACAGCGTCGCGTAGTCCATGCCGCCCCTCCCAAGGCCGGTGCACCGGCTCCGAGCATAGTCCTTCGGCGGGGAGGGCGTCGTTCAGACCTTGGTCGAAGGGGCTGGGCAGCTACCGCCTGACTTGTGCCATGCAACGAAGCGTGCAGCATGAAAGTGGCAATGACCTAATGGAAGGTTTCAGCCTTGAGCTTTTGCGACACCGGCTCCGCTCGACGCCGAGCTAGCTCTCGCTGAAGAGGAACCAGAACGTCCTCCGGAAATACAGGACTGGGCATATTGGAGCCATCTAGCCAAGCGTTAGCAAATGCCTCCTTGTCCTCGGCAAAGTAAGGCGCAAAAGCCCCGACCTTCTTGTTTGCAATCTCGGCCGAAAGCAATGCAATTGCCGCATTGCGCTGAAGCTCATGCACCTCTGACTCTAGACGAAGGACACGATGACCAAGAAGAGCACAAACAAGAGCTAGGACAACAACCAAGACTTTGGATGGCATGGAATTGCTCGACGCTCCCAACGGTTGATTTAATCCACCTACGAAGCCATTTCCCTTAGATGAATTGTTAGCTTGCGAGGCGCCATTCACCACGCCTTGAAACTTCAGCCGGTTGAACGATCTTGCGCTCTCGCAATCGAGTGCATGCCCACCGCATGTCGTACTGCCATGTAAAGAATAGCTCTCCAGATGCATGAAGTTCTTTCTCATGATGCGTCCAGATGTGCTGCGCAACTTGGACGATGCTGGCTGAGCCCGCATGTGCTTTCAGTGCTGCAACAACCCAATCTTGAAGATCTTCTCGCTTTGCCATCAGCTCTTTCCTTAGCTTGATCTGACCTAAGCACTGCTCTTGCGTCGTCGTTTTTGCCGCCACCGCAAGTGGTACCTGCTATCGCGCGTCCTACTTCCCCGGCACCGTAAACATCACCACCACATTCCCCGGCGCCTGCTCGAAGCGCGTCGCCACCGAATCCTTGCTGAGCTGCACGATCTGCTCCAGCGGCATGTGCGGCACGCCCTGGAAATTGACCGTGACCTGGACCAGCGAGCCGTTTGCCCAGTTGAAGCCGACGGCCGGCTTGCTGCCGACCGATTTCTCCAGGTCGGCAGCCACGTCCTGCGAATGCGCGTAGGCATTCTTCACCGTGTCGACTGCACCGCATGCGGTGAGCGCCAGCAGCACTGGCGCGCAAAGAAAACGCAATTTCATCGTGCGCTTCCAGGTCCTCGCGCTAGTGCTTCTGCGCCGCCGCGTCCGCCGCCGCACGCGGCGGCGCCTGCTTCACGTAGCGGTCGAACCACTCCAGCATCTCCGCCACCACGTCCTCGTTGGATTCGCGCGCGGTGTACCAATGCGGTTCGAACGGCAGCAGCACCAGCCGCGCGGTGCCGCCGAGGCCGCGGATCGCCTGGAACATGCGCGGGGCCTGGGTGGTCTCGGTACCGGGGTTGGCGTCGTCCATGCCGTGCACCAGCAGCAGCGGCTCGTTGATCTTGTCGGCGTGGAAGAACGCCGAGGCCTGCGCGTACACCTCCGGCGCGGCCCAGAACGAACGCCGCTCGTTCTGGAAGCCGAACGGGGTCAGGGTCTTGTTGTAGCTGCCGCTGGTGGCCACGCCGGCGCGGAACAGGTCGGTGTGCGCCAGCAGGTTGGCCGCCATCAACGCGCCGTGGCTGTGGCCGGTGACGCCGATGCGGTCGCGGTCGACCACGCCCAGCGCCACCGCCTTGTCCACCGCCGCCTGGGCGTTGTCCACCAGTTGCTGCAGGTAGGTGTCGTAGGCGGTCTTGGGATCGCCGACGATCGGGAACGCGGCATCGTCGATGATCGCGTAACCGGCCAGCAACAGCAGCTGGTAGGAATGCAGGCGGGTGAAGTCGCGGTCGTTGGCGCCGCTGACCTGGCCTGCCTTGGACGCATCGGCGTAGTCCAGCGGATAGGCGTAGAGGATCGCCGGCACCCGCGTGCCTTCCTTGTAGCCGGGCGGCGTGTACAGGGTGAAGGACAGTTCCACCCCGTCCTTGCGCTTGTAGGTCACCAGGCGCTTCTGGATCTGCCGCACCAGCGGGGTCGGGTCGGGGAAGCGGGTGACCGGCGCCAGGCTGGAGGCGACCACCGCCTCGCCCGCCGCCGCGTCCGGCTGCGGCTGGCCCAGCGTGCGCAGGTAGACGTTGGGCGGGTCGCTCGGCGACTGCCGCCAGGTCAGCAGCCGGGTAGTGTCGTCGCCGGCGAACCCGGCGAAGGCTTCGTCCACCGTGGCGTCGCTGCGGAACAGGCGCTGGGTCTTGCCGCTCGCCAGGTCGTAGCGGTCCAGGAACGGCCGGTCGCCGCTCGGGGTGGCGCCCTGCCCGCTCAGGAACAGCGCGCCGTCGTCCTCGCGCAGCACGTACTCGCCATTGGCCAGGCGACGCAGTTCGGGCGTGCCGGGATCGGCGTACAGGTCATCGGTGGACAGATCGAACAGCACCCGCCCGGCGCTGCCGGGGCGGTCCGCGTCGAGCAGCGTGGTGCGGCGCCAGTGGCGGTTCTCGTCGTACTCGTCCAGCAGCACCTGCCCGCCCTGGGCGAACCAGTTCAGGCCGGCGTAGCGCTGGGTCACCTTGGCCAGTTCGCGCGGCTTGCCGGTGAACGGCGCCGACAGGGTCAGCAGCTTGTCGCGCGCCGGCACATTCGTCTTCCAGTCGCCACCGTCCAGGGCCTCGGCCCAGACCAGGGTGGCCGGCTGGTTGGCGCGCCAGCTGTAGGCGCGCGGCCCGGTCGGCACGCCGTGCACCGGCACCCGGTCGGCCACCGGCAGGTTCGCCAGCACCCGCTCGCTGCCGTCGGCCAGGTCCAGCACCGCCACGTCGTGGGCGAAGCGGCCGTAGGTGGTGACATAGGAGTACGGGCGCTGCAGGCGCTCCACGCGCACGTGGCGGCCGTCCGGCGCGCCGTCGACCACCGAGTACACCGCCGGCTTGCCGACCGTGCGCAGTTTGCCGCTGGCGGCATCCACGGTGACCAGTTGCGAGGTGGCGTAGTAGGTGAACTGCGCCTCGTCCTCGGGGCTGGACAGGGTGTCGCGGGCCTCGTAGGTGCTGCTCTCGCCCTTGCCGCGGATCGCTTCCTTGACCTCCGGCCCCGGCGGCACCGCCGCCTTGACCGGTGCCGGGCCCAGGTCCTGCGGTACCGCGCGCACCAGCAGCGTGTCGCTGCCGCCCAGCCACTGGATCTCGCCCCCCAGCACCGGGTTGAGCTGCACGCCGTCGACGCGGCGCACCGCGCCGGTGGCGACGTCGCCCAGCCACAGCTCGACGCGGTCGGCCGCGGTGTTGTTGAAGGCGAAGCGGCGCCCGTCCGGCGACCACACCGGCTGCGCCGGGCAGGCGCCGGCCGGCAGGGTCACCGCGGTCTGCTTGCCGCTGGCCACGTCGACCAGGCTGAAGCCGTCCAGGCAGGCGCGGATGCCGTAGCCGTTGGACATGTCGTGGCGGGCGTGGGTACGCGGTTCCACGCGCACCCCGGCCAGCTTCAGGTACGGCTCGGCGACGCGCGCGATCGGCGGGTAGGCCTGGCGCTCCACCAGCAGCAGGGTGCGCCCGGTCGGGTCCAGCCGCGGCGAGGGATTGAGCGGGGCGCGCATCACCCCCAGCAGCGGCTCGGGCGGTTGCCGGTAACCGCCGGCGGCGGCGGCGATGGCGGCGACAGGCAACGCACTGGCAAGCGCCAGCACGCCGATCCAGCGGAACGGCATGAACATGGTCGAAATCCCCTTTCGAATGGCGCCGGCAACGTAGCACGGCCGCCAGCGGCGGCCGACTGCCGAAGGTCATTGTCCGGCCGGCCGGTGCCGCCGGCTCAGGCCGGGGCCAGCGCCCGCTCGGCGGCCAGCGCTGCCGCCACGCTGGGACGCTGCGCGATGCGTGCGGCGTACGCGGCCAACGCCGGATGCGCGTCCAGCGACAGGCCGAACCGCGGCAGCCAGCCGAGCACGGTGAACAGATAGGCATCGGCCACGCCGAAGCGCTCGCCGAGCAGGTACGGTCGCGCGCGCAGCGCGGTCTCGGCATGGGCATAGCGCTGCAGCAGCCGCGCGGCGACCGCGGTACGCCGCTCCGGCGCCAGCCCGGCATCGAACAGCGGCACGCTGCCGGCATGCAGTTCGCTGTTGATGAAGGCCAGCCACTCGTACAGGCGATAGCGCGGCAAGGCGTCTGCGTCCGCGGACGGCGCCAGCGCCGCCTGCGGGTCGCGGTCGGCCAGATACAGCAGGATCGCCGGCCCCTCGGTCAGCACTTGCCCGTCGTCCAGTTGCAGCGCGGCCACGTAGCCCTTGGGATTGATCGCGAGGAAATCCTCGCCCGCTTCGGTGCGCTTGTGGCGATTGTCCACGCGCACCAGCCGGAACGGCAGTTGCAGTTCGCGCAGCACGATGTGCGGCGCCAGGGAACAGGCGCCGGGGGCGGCATAGAGGTGCATCGGGATGGTCTCGCAGGAACACCGGACAGTCGGCGCCGGCAGTGTGCGCGGGGCGTGCGCCTGCGGAGAAACAAGAATGTCAGGGCGTGGCAGTAGCGCAGCTGATGGCCGCGTCCAGGAACCCGCGCAGCTGCAACGCCGCCGGCGCCGGTTGCGCGGCGGCGACCAGCGCGAAGCGGCGCTGCAGCCGCGGCTGCAACGGCATCACCTGCACGCCGTCGCGCTCGGCCGGCAGCACCGATGCCGGCAGCAGGCTGGCGCCCGCGCCGTCGCGCACCAGGGTCCAGGCGCTGGACCAGTCGCGCACCTGCAGGCGCAGGTCGGCGATCGTCAGCCCGGCGCGTTCGGCCAGGCGCTGCGCATGCAGCCAGCAGCCGCCGGTGGCCAGCACGAACGGCAGCGCCAGCAGTTCCGCCAGGGCAATGTCGCGCGCCTGCGGACGCGCCAGCGCCGGCGGCAGCACCGCCAGCCATTCGTCGCTGCCGAACACCGTGGCGTCACGCTCCGGCGCTGGATCCAGCACCACGCCCAGGTCGACCGTCCCGGCCGCCAGCCAGGCCTCGACCTCCTCGTCGCTGCCTTCCAGCCAGACCACGCCCGTGTCCGGATGCGCCCGCTCGAACGCGCGCAGGCGCGGCGCCAGCCACGGCCGCGACGAAGCGAAGCCGGCGACCCGCAGCGACGGCGCGGCGGGCGCACGCTGCGCCCTGGCCAGCGCCTGCAGCTGCCCCAGTTCGGCCAGCATCGCCCGCGCATGTTCCAGCGCACGCGCGCCGAACGGGGTCGGCCGGATCCGCCCGCGCTCGCGCAGCAGCAGCGCCGCGCCCAGCACGTGCTCCATCTGCGCGATGGCCTGGCTGGCGCCGGACTGTGTGATGCCGCAGCGCGCCGCGCCGGCGCTGATGCTGCCGCACTCGACGACGGCGACGTACAGCCGCCAGTGGATCAGATTCATCATGATTTCGGGCTTCCACAACGCGAAACGCCGGGCGGGGCCCGGCGTTCCGTGATCACGCGATCGCGCTGGCGATCAGCCCAGCAGGTGGGCCACGCCGCTGCGCTCTTCTTCCAGCTCGGCCAGGGTCTTGTCGACGTACTTCTGGCTGAAGTCGTCGATCGGCAGGTCCTTGACGATGGTGTAGGCGCCGTTCTCGGTGGTGACCGGGAAGCCGAAGATCACCCCTTCCGGGATGCCGTAGGAACCGTCGGACGGCACGCCCATGGTCACCCACTTGCCGTTGCTGCCCAACACCCAGTCGCGCACGTGGTCGATGGCGGCGTTGGCGGCCGAGGCGGCCGAGGACAGGCCGCGCGCTTCGATGATCGCCGCGCCGCGCTTGCCCACGGTCGGGATGAAGGTGCCGGCATTCCATTCCTGGTCGTTGATCGCCTCGGCGATGGAGGCGCCGTCGGCGGTGGCGAAGCGGTAGTCCGGGTACATGGTCGGGCTGTGGTTGCCCCACACCACCAGCTTCTCGATGCCGCCGACCGGCTTGCCGAGCTTGAGCGAGAGCTGGCTCAGCGCGCGGTTGTGGTCCAGGCGCAGCATCGCGGTGAAGTTCTTCGGGTTCAGGTCCGGCGCCGACTTCATGGCGATGTAGGCGTTGGTGTTGGCCGGGTTGCCGACCACCAGCACCTTGACGTCGCGCTTGGCCACCTTGTTCAGCGCCGCGCCCTGCGCGGTGAAGATCTTGGCGTTCTCCAGCAGCAGGTCCTTGCGCTCCATGCCCGGGCCGCGCGGACGCGCGCCGACCAGCAGGGCGATGTCGGCGTCCTTGAACGCCACCTCGGCGTCGTCGGTGCCGACCATGCCGGCCAGCAGCGGGAACGCGCAGTCTTCCAGCTCCATCATCACGCCCTTCAGCGCGGCCTGGGCCTTCTCCATCGGCAGTTCCAGCAACTGCAGGATCACCGGCTGGTCCTTGCCCAGCATCTCGCCGGAGGCGATACGGAACAGCAGGGCATAACCGATCTGGCCGGCGGCGCCGGTCACGGCAACACGAACGGGTGCTTTCATGGGGGATTCCTCTGCTAAGAAAGTGGGTGGGGTGGATCAGTAGACGCGATAGCCCAGCGGCTGCAGGTGCAGGTCCAGGGCGGCGGTGTCGTAGCCTTCGACCACGTGCTGGCCGATCACGGTGATCGGCACGCCTTCCAGGCCGAGCGCGGCGGCGGCCTGGCGGCCGGCCTCCTGCTCCACGTCCAGGACCGTGTAGCGGACCTGGGCGCGGGCGAAATCGGCCTGTTGCCGGCGGCAGTAGCCGCACCAGTCGGCGGCGAGCATGACGATGCCGGCGTCGCCGGTCAGCAGGCGCGGGTCGCCGGCGGCCAGTGCGGCCGACGGCGGCGTGGCCGCGCTGCGCCACCACGCGTGCACGCCGCCGCCGATGGCGAGCAGCAGCAGGCACAACACAAGGGGGCGCATCGTCATCGGCGGTCGGGTGCGGCAGTGAACCGGGAAATGGTAGCAGGTTGCGCCGCGCGGCCGGCCGCAGGACCGGCCGCGCGGACGGGGGCGGCTCAGGCGTCGAGCGTGCGGTTCCACTCGGCGACGCGGTCGGCCTTGGCCGCCAGCACCGCCTCGGCGTCGCCTTCGATGGTGATCTTGTTGATCACATCGCCCTGGGCGACGCTGTCGACCACGTCCAGGCCCTCGAGCACCTTGCCGAACACGGTGTGCTTGCCGTCCAGCCACGGGGTGGCGACGTGGGTGATGAAGAACTGGCTGCCGTTGGTGCTGGGGCCGGCATTGGCCATGGACAGCACGCCGCGGTCGTGGCGCACGCCGTTGTTGGTCTCGTCCTCGAAGCGGTAGCCCGGGCCGCCGCGGCCGGAGCCTTCCGGGCAGCCGCCCTGGATCATGAAGTCGGCGATCACGCGGTGGAAGTTCAGCCCGTCGTAGAAGCCGCGCTTGGCCAGGTTCACGAAGTTGGCCACGGTCAGCGGGGCCTTGTCGGGATACAGCTCGATCTTGATCGGGCCGCGGGCGGTGTCGAAATGGGCGATCAGGGACATGGGATTCCTTGGAAACGGGGGCGTCATGAAGGGCGCATAGGATACACGGCGCCTTGTTCAGGCTTCGCCCGCGCCTGCCGCCGGCACCTGAACGCCCCTGCCCGGCCTCCCGCCGCGGGCCGCCGGCAGGCGTCACGGGATCCGGGTATACTAGGTGGCTTCCTTTCCTTCTCCTGGCGCCGGCTGGCCCCCTTTCGCATGTCCATCGAAAATCTTCGCAATATCGCCATCGTCGCCCACGTCGACCACGGCAAGACCACCCTCGTCGACTGCCTGCTGAAGCAGTCCGGCACCCTGTCCGAGCGCACGGTGCTGGCCGAGCGCGTGATGGACAGCAACGACCAGGAAAAGGAACGCGGCATCACCATCCTGGCCAAGAACACCGCCATCACCTGGCAGGGCAACCGCATCAACATCGTCGACACCCCCGGACACGCCGACTTCGGCGGCGAGGTGGAGCGCGTGCTGTCGATGGTGGACACGGTGCTGATCCTGGTCGACGCGATGGACGGGCCGATGCCGCAGACCCGCTTCGTGACCCAGAAGGCGTTCGCGATGGGCTTCAAGCCGATCGTGGTGGTCAACAAGATCGACCGCCCCGGCGCGCGCCCGGACTGGGTGATCGACCAGGTGTTCGACCTGTTCGACAAGCTCGGCGCCACCAACGAGCAGCTCGACTTCCCGATCGTCTACACCTCGGCGCTGAACGGCTACGCCTCGCTGGACGATAGCGTGCGCGACGGCGACATGACCCCGCTGTACGAAGCGATCATGCAGCACGCGCCGAAGCCGGACGTGGATCCGGACGGCCCGTTCCAGATGCGCATCAGCCAGCTGGACTACAACAACTTCGTCGGCGTGATCGGCATCGGCCGCATCCAGCGCGGCGTGCTGAAGAAGAACATGCCGGTGGCGGTGATCGACCGCGAAGGCAAGAAGCGCCAGGGCAAGGTGCTGCAGGTGCTGGGCTTCCTGGGCCTGGAGCGGATCGAGCAGGACAGCGCGCAGGCCGGCGACATCGTCGCCATCTCCGGCATCCAGGAACTGACCATCTCCGACACCGTCTGCGCGCTGGAAGCCCCCGAGGCGCTGCCGCCGCTGACCGTCGACGAGCCGACCATCTCGATGACCTTCCAGGTCAACAACTCGCCGTTCGCCGGCAACAAGGACCTGTCCGGCGGCAAGTTCCTGACCAGCCGCCAGCTCAAGGACCGGCTGGAGCGCGAGACCGTGCACAACGTGGCGCTGAAGGTGCAGCAGCTGGAAGACGCCGACAAGTTCCTGGTCTCCGGCCGCGGCGAACTGCACCTGTCGGTGCTGATCGAGAACATGCGCCGCGAGGGCTTCGAACTGGCCGTGTCGCGCCCGGAAGTCATCATCAAGGAAATCGACGGGCAGCTGATGGAGCCGGTCGAGCAGCTGGTGGTGGACATCGAGGAGCAGCACCAGGGCGGCGTCATGGAGAAGCTGGGCATCCGCAAGGGCCAGCTGAAGAACATGGAGCCGGA
Organism: Xanthomonas sp. NCPPB 901; assembly: GCF_056725085.1. NCBI lineage: Bacteria > Pseudomonadati > Pseudomonadota > Gammaproteobacteria > Lysobacterales > Lysobacteraceae > Xanthomonas > Xanthomonas sp. NCPPB 901. The sequence continues at coordinate 3,884,615 of NZ_CM161511.1, forward strand.
CGGCAAGGGCCGCGTGCGCCTGGACTACATGATCCCGGCGCGCGGCCTGATCGGCTTCCAGAACGAGTTCCGCACCCTGACCCAGGGGTCGGGCCTGCTGTTCCACGTGTTCGACCACTACGGCCCGAAGGAACAGGGCGCGATCGCCAAGCGCCAGAACGGCGTGATGATCGCCAATGCGCCGGGCGCCACCCCCGCCTACGCGCTGGGCCCGCTGGAAGAGCGCGGCCGCCTGTTTGCCGCCGAAGGCGACAACGTGTATGAAGGGCAGCTGGTCGGCATCCACTCCAAGGACAACGACCTGACCGTCAACGCGATCAAGACCAAGCCGCTGACCAACATGCGCGCCTCGGGCAAGGACGATGCGATCAAGCTGACCCCGGCGATCAAGTACACGCTGGAGCAGGCGCTGGACTTCATCGAGGACGACGAACTGGTCGAAGTCACCCCGAAGGAGATCCGCTTGCGCAAGAAGCACCTGACCGAAAACGAGCGCAAGCGCGCCGGTCGCGCGGGCTAAGCGACAGCACCCGCCCATGGCTGCCGAGAAGGCGTACAACCCGGATCCGCATGCGCATCCGGGCCTGCACCTGATCGCACTGCTGGAGGCCAGCAAGGGCCTGCTGGCGGTGCTGGCGGCCACGGGGCTGGAACTGATGGGGCCGGCCCCGCTGCGCGCGGGGGTGGACCGGCTGATCGTGCGCTTCAGCCTGGACCCGGACCACGGCGCCCTGCCCTCGCTGCTGACCATGATCAGCCCGGGGGCGGTGCACCTGGCCGCCGCCGGCATGCTCGCCTACGGCGTGCTGCACCTCATCGAGGCGTGGGGCCTGTGGCGCGCCAAGGCCTGGGCCTCGCTGCTGGGCTGCATCTCCGCGGCCATCTACCTGCCGTTCGACGTCTACGCGATCGTGCGCCACCCCGGCTGGGCGTCGTGGGCGGTGCTGGCGATCAACCTCGCCGTGGTCGGCATCCTGGCCCGCGACCTGGTCCGGCGCCGGCGGCATCCTCCGGCGGTCTGAGCCGCCCCCGGCGCCGCAGCGGCGCCGATTTCCTTCAAACGACACGCGCCTGCGCTTCAGCGTGGCGCGCTCCTGCGCCCGGCATCCGGCGCACCGTTGAGCGTGCGCAGCGCGCCCCGTCCAACGCGGCATGTCGCCTCTGCCGCAGCATCGCTCAGCGATCAATCACCGCGCCGCGCGTGCCTCGCCGGTTGCGGCATTCACCGCCGGCGCCCCATCCTCGGCACCCGGCGAGCGCATCGCCTCCGAATCGCTGGCGCGCACCGGCGGATGCGACAGCTGCGCCGGCTCCGGCGCCAGTTCCGCGCGCAGCAGCGGCAAGGCGTAGGGATGCTCGCGCACCAGGAAATCCAGCATGCGTTCGCGCACGATGCAGCGCAGGTCGAAGGCATCGCCGGAGTTGCGCGCGCTGACCAGCAGGCGCACCTGGATCGTGCGTTCGCTGGTGTCGGTCACCTGGGTCACGCACACCCGTCCGTCCCAGAGCGGCTCGCTCTTGCAGATCCGCTCGAGCTCGGCGCGCACCTGCGCGATCGGCGTGCGGTAGTCCAGCCACAGGAACGCGGTGCCGAGCAGGTCGGCGCTGTTGCGCGTCCAGTTCTGGAACGGGTTCTCGATGAACCAGGTCAGCGGCACCACCATCCGCCGCTCGTCCCAGATCCGCACCACCACGTAGGAACTGCCGATCTCCTCGATGCGGCCCCATTCGCCTTCGACGATGACCACGTCGTCGAGCCGGATCGGCTGGGTCAGCGCGATCTGCAGGCCGGCGATCAAATTGCCGAACACCGGCTTGGCGGCGATACCGGCGACCAGGCCGATGATGCCGGCCGAGGCCAGCAGGGTGGTGCCGATCTGCCGCACCGCCGGAAAGGTCAACAGCACGATCGAGGTGCCGACCAGGATGATCGTGCCCATCGCCACCCGCGCCAGCACCCGGGTCTGGGTCTGCACGCGGCGCGCGGTCAGGTTGTCCGCCACCTCGATCGGATGACTGCGCAGGATCGCCGTTTCCAGCGCCGCCACGCCGCGCACCAGCAACCAGGTCACGCAACCGATCATGCCGATGTGCAGCAGGTGCTGCAGGTCGCTCAGCGCCGCATCGTCCAGCGGCGTGGATTCGAGCGCGAAGCTGAGCATCAGCATCGGCAGCAGGAAGGCGACCGGCACGCTGACCACGCGCACGATGCGCGCGCGCCGGTAATCGCGGCCGCGCATGCGCTGGGCGATGCGCAGCAACAGCCACCAGGCCAGGAAACCGAGAATCAGCGCGGCGCCGATCGGCAGCGTGTAGGCACGCCACGGCAGCCAGTGGAGATCGAGGGCCAAGATGCGCTCCTGTGTCGGGGGGGAGGAGTCGCGACAGTGTGGCAGCGCGGGGATTAGCGCGATGTCGAGCGTACGCGCCAGGCGCCGCCTGGCGCACCGGCGCGCACGCTAGCGCTTGCGAACACCGGGCCGCATGCCGGCGGCAGCCGCGCGATGCCGGCGCGTGGGGACTGCAGCGGCGCCACGCGCATCTGTGCACGGCGACAGCGTCGACACGCGGGTACGCGCGCCGCCGACTAGACCAACCAACTACACCAACCGACTAGGCCAGCGGCGTGGCGACGTTGCGCCCGTTCTGCTTGCGCACGATCGCCATCGCGATCTCCAACGACTGCTCGTAGTTCAGGCGCGGGTCGACGCTGGAGCGGTAGGCGCGCTCCAGGTCGCGCTCGGTCAGCTCGCGCGCGCCGCCGGTGCACTCGGTGACGTCCTCGCCGGTCAGCTCCAGATGCACGCCGCCCAGGCGGGTCCCGGCCGCGGCATGGATGTCGAACGACTGCTCCACTTCGCCCAGCACGTTCTGGTAGCGCCGGGTCTTGTAGCCGTTGCTGGTGCTCTCGGTGTTGCCGTGCATCGCATCGCACACCCACAGCACGCGGCGGCCGTCTCGCTTCACCGCATCCAGCAGCGGCGGCAGCTTCTCGGCGATCTGCGCCGCGCCCATGCGGTGGATGAAGGTCAGCCGGCCCGGCTCGTCTTCCGGATTGAGCACGTCGATCAGGCGCAGCAACTGGTCCGGCTGCGCCGACGGCCCGACCTTGATCGCGATCGGATTGCGGATGCCGCGGAAGTACTCCACGTGCGCGCCATCCAGCGCCGCGGTGCGCATGCCGATCCACGGATAGTGCGTGCTGAGGTTGAACCAGCCCCACTGCCGCGGCACCTCGCGGGTCAGCGCTTCCTCGTAGGGCAGCAGCAAGGCCTCGTGCGAGGTGTAGAAATCGACGCGGTTGAGGTTGTACAGCTGCGCGCCGGACAGGGTCTCCATGAAGCGCACCGCATCGCCGATCGAGGCCACCATCTTCTGGTAGTCCTCGGCCAGCGGCGAGTAGCCGACCCAGCTCAGGTTCCAGTACTCGGGATGGTGCAGGTCGGCGAAGCCGCCGTCGATCAGCGCACGCACGAAGTTCATGGTCATCGCCGAACGCGAGTGCGCAGTGATCATGCGCCGCGGATCCGGCACCCGCGCCTGCGCGGTGAACTCCGGCCCGTTGACCACGTCGCCGCGGTAGCTGGGCAGGGTCACGCCGTCGCGGGTCTCGGTGTCGGCCGAGCGCGGCTTGGCGTACTGCCCGGCGTAACGGCCGACGCGCACCACCGGCAGGCGCAGGCCGTGCACCAGCACCAGGCTCATCTGCAGCAGGACCTTGAGCCGGTTGGAGATGGTGCCGGATTCGCAATCGTTGAAGTTTTCCGCGCAATCGCCGCCCTGCAGCAGGAACCGCTTGCCCTCCTGCGCCTCGGCCAACTGCTTCTTCAGCGCGAAGATCTCCCAGGAGGTCACCAGCGGCGGCAACTGCCGCAGTTCCGCCAGCGTGGCCTCCAGCGCCTGCGGGTCCGGATACACCGGCATCTGCAACGCCGGCCGCTCGCGCCAGCTCGCGGGCGACCAGGACGACGAGGCGGATGCGGACACGGCGGCGGCGGACAGATTCATGAAAGGACTCCTTGGCAGTGTGTGATGTTCGCAGAGCCGGAGCGCGCCGCATAGCGTCGTGCGCCGGTCACGCTGGCAGCGCCACGACATGAACGGCAAGCAACATCGCGATGCCGCCATGACTTCCGGCCTACGCCGGCGTTTTTGCGAAAGCACACTGTTATTAAGTAACAATTCCTCCCCTTCGGTCCGCCTTGCCATGACACGTCGCCCCCTCTCCTCCGCCATCGCCCTGATCCTCCTGGTCGCCCCCGGTCTCGCCCTCGCCGCGGACGACGCCGTCGACAGCACCGCCGCCGCCACCGAGCCGACCGTCGATTTCGACCCAGTCACCGTCACCGCCAAGCTGGAAGCCGCACGCAACGCGCTGTCGCCGGACATCGGCAGCAGCCAGTACGCGATCAGCGCCGAGGACATCGCGCGCCTGCCGCTGGGCGCCTCCACCCCGCTCAACCAGGTGCTGCTGCAGGCGCCGGGCGTGGTCCAGGACTCCTATGGCGGCATCCATGTGCGCGGCGACCACGCCAACCTGCAGTACCGCATCAACGGCGTGATGATCCCCGAATCCATCTCCGGCTTCGGCCAGACCCTGGACCCGCGCACGATCAAGAACATCCGCCTGCTCGACGGCGCGCTGCCGGCGCAGTTCGGCGACCGCACCGCGGCGGTGGTCGACATCACCACCAAGAACGGCGTGGAACTGGGCAACGGCGGCAGCGTCGGCATCACCGGCGGCTCCTACGGCACGCTCAACCCCAACGCCTCGTGGTGGGGCAGCGACGGCCGCTTCAGCTGGTTCGCCAGCGGCAACTACCTGCAGAACCGCATCGGCATGGAGAATCCGACCGACAGCGCCAACCCGATCCACGACAAGACCCACCAGGGCAAGGGCTTCGCCGACCTCAGCTACCTGCTGAACGAGAACACCCGGCTCAGCCTGCTGGTCGGCTACGCCAACAACCGCTTCCAGATCCCCAACAATCCGGGGCAGACGCCGGCGTTCACCTACCAGGGCACCAGCACCTTCGATTCCTCCCAGCTCGACGAGAACCAGCGCGAGAACACCCGCTTCGGCACCCTGGTGCTGCAGGGCGCGCTCGGCGACACCAGCTACCAGCTGTCGGCCGGCCAACGCTACAGCAGCGTCGCGTTCTCCCCGGACATCGCCGGCGACCTGATCTTCAACGGCATCGCCTCGCAGGTGCAGCGCGCCAACCGCGCCAGCACCCTGCAGGCCGACTTCTCCACGCCGTGGGGCAGCACGCACACCCTGCGCTATGGCGTGTACGGCAACTTCGAACACGCCAACGCCAGCAACAACGCCTACGTGTTCCCGGCCAACGACGACGGCAGCCAGAGCAGCGACGTGCCGCTGTTCATCCCCGACGCCAGCCGCTTCCACGCCAGCACCTACGCGGTCTACCTGCAGGACGAATGGCAGCCGAGCGACGCCTGGACCATCAACTACGGCGTGCGCGGCGACCGCTACAAGGCCTTCGGCACCACCGAGGGCCAACTCAGCCCGCGCCTGGGCGTGGTCTGGCACGCCAGCGACAGCACCACCCTGCACGCCGGCTATGCGCGCTACTTCACCCCGCCGGCCACCGAGCTGATCTCCACCAGCGACATCGCCCTGTACGACGGCACCACCAACCAGCAGTCGGCGGCGGGCGGCCCGACCAAGCCGCTGAGCGAGCGCAGCGACTACTACGACCTGGGCATCTCGCAGATGGTCGGCGACCACCTGACCCTGGGCCTGGACACCTACTACCGCAAGGCCGACCGCCTGCAGGACGAAGGCCAGTTCGGCGCCGCCTACGTCTATTCCACCTTCAACTACCGCTACGGCCGCATCCGCGGCGCCGAGTTCAGCGCCGACTACAGCAACGGCCCGATCAACGCCTACTTCAACGCGGCCTACAGCAAGGCCATGGGCAAGCGGGTGATGACCAGCCTATACAACTTCGACCCGGATGCGCTGGCCTACGCCTACGACCACTGGATCCACCTGGACCACGACCAGAAGCTGACCTCCTCCGGCGGCATCAACTACGCCCTGGCCGACGACAGCCGCATCGGCGCCGACTACCTGTTCGGCAGCGGCCTGCGCACCGACGCCGACGGCGTGCCCAACGGCGGCGAGCTGCCTGCGTACTTCCAGCTCAACCTCAGCGCCGGCCACGACTTCGCCCTGGCCAGCAGCCACCCGCTGCACGCGCAGCTGGCGGTGCTCAACGTGCTCGACCGCCACTACCAGTTGCGCGACGGCGGCGGCATCGGCGTGTTCGCGCCGCAATGGGCGCCGCGCCGCGGCGTCTACCTGAGCCTGCAGCAGGACTTCTGAGCAGGGCGGGGTGGTGGCCTGCGGCGCACCGGTCGTGCGCCGCAGGCGTCGTGGCAGCGGAGCGGCGGCGCGCCGCCCCGATCCGCCACGGCAGGTCGCTGCAGGACGCGACGGGTCCGGCCACTTGCCGCGCCCCGTCCGGCATTCCAGCGAAGCCCGCGTGCCGCGTCGTGGCCGCGGCCTAGCCCAGCGCAGGCAGGCCCGCGACGGCATGCCGATCGCAGCGGACCGCCACGACGCGTTGCCACGCCTCCGTCCATGCCAGGTCCCGCCCATGCGCAAACACCTATTCGCCGCCGCCCTCACGAGCGCCTTCCTCCTCCTCGCGGCCTCCCCGCTGGCGCATGCCGAAAGCGTCACGGACTTCCGAATGCCGGTCGCCGTGCAAGGCGTCGACTACGATCTCGCCGCACGCGTGTATCGCCCCACCGGCCCCGGCCCATTCCCGCTGATCGTCATCCACCACGGCACGCCTGCGGACAAGCGCAAGCTCGCCGACACCCGCCTCGGCTTCGCCCGTGCCGCCCGCTGGTTCGTCGCTCGCGGCTACATGGTGGTGCTGGCGCTGCGGCCCGGCTACGGCAGCTCCAGCGGACGCTACCTGGAAGGCGCCGGCAACTGCCATGACGTCGATTTCGTCGTCGCCGGGCGCAAGATCGCCGCGGCCGAAGCGGCGATCGTCGACGCCGCCGCGCGCCTTCCCGGCGTGGACCCGCAGCGCATCGTCGTGGTCGGCCAGTCCGCCGGCGGCCTCGGCGCGGTGGCGCTGGCCGATGCGCCGCCGCTGGGCGTGCTCGGCGTGATCAGTTTCGCCGGCGGGCGCGGCAGCAACGGCAAGGAGGTCATCTGCGCCGGCGAGGACCGCCTGGTCGACGCGGAAAAGACCCTGGGTGCGGCCAATACGCTGCCGCAGCTGTGGTTGTACGCGGAGAACGATCACTTCTTCCGGCCCGAGCTGGCGCACCGCATGTACGCGGCCTACCGCGCCGGCTCAAGGCCACCGGTGACCTTCGTCGACCTGCCGGCGTTTGGCGACGATGGCCACAAGACCTTTGCCCAGGCCACTCCCAAGGTGTGGGCCAGGCCGGTGGCGGCGTTCCTCGCCCAGGTCGTCCCGCGGGCGACACCCTTACCGTCGCCGGCGCCGGCCAGCGCGTCGCACTGACGCACAGCTCGCCATCGCGATCGCCGGGGGCGCCGGCCGGACCGGGTGGAGAACCTCGGTGTGTGGCGGCGAGCGCTTGCAGGCGCCGCCGCCTGCGGCAGCCTCAGCGGCAGCCGCCCAAAGGCGCCGTCAGGCCGCGCGCTCGGCGCGCCGCAGCGGCACGCTCAGATCAGCGTGCGCCGGCGGCTCTTGAAGCCGGCATAGAGCGCGAACACGGCCAGCAGCACGAAGCAGATCAGGCACCACATCGGCATCGACAGGCCGAGGAAGCGCCAGTCGATGTTGCCGCAGTCGCCGGTGCCGGTCAGCACCCGGCGCAACACCTCGAACGGCCCCATGGTCTCGCGCAGGAAGCTCAGCGGCGGGCCGCAGGAGGCCATCGGATCCGGGAACAGCTGCACCGACACGTGCTTGGTGGAGATGCCGGCGCCCACGGCCGCGGCCAGGAACGCCAGGACGCCGTAGAGCTTGCGCCCACCGGCGCTGCGCGGCCCGTGCAGGGCGCCGAGCAGGAACAGCACACCCAGCGCGGCGAAGGCGATGCGCTGGAAGATGCACAGCGGGCACGGCTCGATGCCCAGCTGCAGCTGCACGAAGATCGCATAGCCCAGCAAGCCGGCGCAGATCAGAAAGCCGAGCAGGAACTGCGCGCGGAAACCCCAGCGTAACGGATTCATCGGACTCGGACTCGCAGCGACGATCCGCGCATTATCCGCGATCGTGCGTTCCATCACCATGTGTCATGGCGCCATTGGCCGCCCTGCCCGCACCGCCGCCGTACTCTACCAATCCCCAATCCCGACTCCCCAATCCCGGCCGCAAAAACAAAAAAGCCCGGACAAGCCGGGCTTCTTGCTGCTGCAGGGGCGGACCGATTACTCGGCCACTTCCTCGGCCACGGCCGGGCGGTCGACCAGCTCGACGTAGGCCATCGGCGCGTTGTCGCCGGCGCGGAAGCCGCACTTGAGGATGCGCAGGTAGCCACCCGGGCGCGCCTGGTAGCGCGGGCCCAGCGTGGTGAACAGGGTGCCCACCGCTTCCTTGTCGCGCAGGCGCGCGAAGGCCAGGCGGCGGTTGGCGACGTTGTCGACCTTGGCCAGGGTGATCAGCGGCTCGGCGACGCGGCGCAGTTCCTTGGCCTTCGGCAGGGTGGTCTTGATCAGCTCGTGCTTGATCAGCGACGCCGCCATGTTCTTGAACATCGCTTCGCGGTGGGCGCTGGTGCGGCTGAACTTGCGGCCGGATTTCTGGTGACGCATGGGTTGGGATTCCTATGGAAGAGTGGGACTGTTGGACATCGCTGTCGCCGTCCTGGCGTTGAATGTGGACTGCGGATGGTCCGTGCCGGCCGTCCTTGACCGGGCGACGCCGCGGGCTTGGCGACCCGTCGACGTGATGGTGCGGATGAAGCGAACAACGCGCGGCCGGCACCTTGCGGCACCGGCCGGATACGCAAGACTCAGCCGAGCATGCCGTGCTGGGCGACGCCGGCCGGCGGCCAGTTCTCCAGCTTCATGCCGAGCGACAGGCCACGCTGGGCCAGCACTTCCTTGATCTCGGTGAGCGACTTCTTGCCCAGGTTCGGGGTCTTGAGCAGCTCCACTTCGGTCTTCTGGATCAGATCGCCGATGTAGTAGATGCTCTCGGCCTTCAGGCAGTTGGCCGAACGCACGGTCAGTTCCAGGTCATCGATCGGGCGCAGCAGCACCGGATCCACGCCGTTGCTGGCCGGCTTGGCCGCGCCACGGTCGCGATGGGTGAAGTCGCCGAACACCGACAGCTGGTCGCTGAGGATATCGGCGGCGGTGCGCACGGCTTCCTCGGCATCGATCGTGCCGTTGGTTTCGATGTCCAGGACCAGCTTGTCCAGGTCGGTACGCTGTTCGACACGGGCCGACTCGACCGCGTAGGCGACGCGGCGCACCGGCGAGAACGAGGCGTCCAGGACCAGGCGACCGATGGTACGGGTCTCTTCGTCCGGACGGCGACGCGCGGCGGCCGGCTGGTAGCCGAAGCCACGCTCGATCTTCAGACGCATGTTGATCGCCGTGTCCTTGGTCAGGTGGCAGATCACGTGGTCGTTGTTGAGGATCTCGACGTTGTGGTCGGTCTTAATGTCGGCGGCAGTGACCGTGCCCGGACCCTGCTTGGACAGCGACAGCGTGGCGCTGTCACCGGTATGCATGCGGATGGCCACGTCCTTGAGGTTCAGCAGGACTTCCAGCACGTCCTCCTGCAGCCCTTCGACCGTGGTGTACTCGTGCAGCACGCCGTCGATCTCGACTTCGGTGATCGCGAAGCCGGGAATCGAGGACAGCAGCACGCGACGCAGGGCATTGCCCAGCGTATGCCCATACCCGCGCTCCAAGGGCTCGATCACGACCTTGGCGCGGTTGTCGGTAAGGCGTTCGATCTGCGGCCCACGCGGGCGCAGAACCTGGTTGGCGGTAACCGTCATGTTGCGGGTTCTCCTGACGAGCCTCCGTGACCGGAGGCTCTCCAATGTGATTACTTCGAATACAACTCGACGATCAGCGCTTCGTTGATGTCGGCAGGCAGGTCCGCACGATCCGGCACGGCCTTGAAGATGCCGCTGAACTTCTTCGAATCGACCTCGACCCAGGACGGGTTCAGGTCGTGCGTTTCGGCAACGCTCAGCGCTTCCTGCACGCGAAGCTGCTTCTGCGCCTTTTCCGACAGGGCGATCGCGTCGCCGGCCTTGACCTGGTACGAGGCCAGGTTCACCGACTTGCCGTTGACCAGCACGCCACGGTGCGACACCAGCTGGCGCGCGGCCGGACGGGTGACGGCGAAGCCCATGCGGTAGACGACGTTGTCCAGGCGGGTTTCCAGCAGCTGCAGCAGGTTCTCGCCGGTGTTGCCCTTCTTGGTCGAGGCCTTCTTGTAGTAGTTGCGGAACTGACGCTCCAGCAGGCCGTAGATACGCTTGACCTTCTGCTTTTCGCGCAGCTGGGTGGCGTAGTCGGACAGCTTGCCCTTGCGGGCGGTCGCGCCGTGCTGGCCGGGCTTCTGCTCCAGCTTGCACTTGGAGTCCAGCGCACGCGCCGGGCTCTTGAGGGAAAGATCGGCGCCTTCGCGGCGCGCGAGCTTACAGGTAGGACCGATATAACGAGCCATTTCTTATCGCTCCTTTAGACGCGACGCTTCTTCGGCGGACGGCACCCGTTGTGCGGGATCGGCGTCACGTCGATGATGTTGGTGATCTTGTATCCGACGTTGTTCAACGAACGGACGGCGGACTCGCGACCCGGACCCGGGCCCTTGATGCGCACTTCCAGCGACTTCACGCCGTAGTCGAGCGCAGCGCGCCCGGCCTTCTCGGCGGCCACCTGCGCCGCGAACGGCGTGGACTTGCGCGAACCGCGGAAACCGGCGCCACCGGAGGTCGCCCAGGACAACGCATTGCCCTGACGGTCGGTGATGGTCACGATGGTGTTGTTGAACGAAGCGTGGACGTGGGCGACGCCGTCGGTGACGACGCGCTTGATCTTCTTCTTGGTCTTTGCTGCTGCGGGCTTAGCCATGTCGGTCCCTTACTTCTTGATCGCCTTGCGCGGACCCTTGCGGGTGCGGGCGTTGGTACGGGTGCGCTGACCGCGCAGGGGCAGGCCACGACGGTGGCGCAGGCCGCGGTAGCAGCCCAGGTCCATCAGTCGCTTGATGGCGATGCCGATTTCGCGACGCAGGTCGCCTTCGACGATGTACTTGCCGACTTCGAGACGCAGGCGCTCGATTTCCGGCTCGGACAGGTCGCGGATCTTGGTGGTCGAGGTCACGCCTGCGGCTTCGCAGACCTTCTTCGAACGGGTACGGCCGATGCCGTAGATGCTTTGCAACCCGACCCAGACGTGCTTCTGGGCTGGCAGGTTGACGCCTGCAATACGCGCCATGACGCGGTTCTCCAACTGAGTGATGGCCCGACGGCGCACCACGGCGCCATCCGGCAGGATGGATCAAAAAGTGAACTTGTAAGTCTAGCAAGGTCTCGGGTTACATGGAAGCCCGCGGAACCTCACGGTTCCGCAAGCCCGGCATGGGGAGTGTGCCCATGCTCCGGCGCCGGACGTCGTTGACAGGGAGAAACCTCCACCCTGCCGCCCGCGCTACTCCAGCGCAGGACCACCACGTCTCACCCGCGCACGAGACCGCTGCACGGGCCGCCCTTCAAGTCGGAAGACTGCGCCCGGGAGCCGGGGCGTCTTCGCGGAAGGATTCAAACAGTATAGCAATCAACCGCGGGCAAAACCGCCGCCGCGCGAGCCGCCCTTGAGGTTGGCCTTCTTCAACAGGCTTTCGTACTGGTGCGACATCAGGTGCGCCTGGATCTGCGCGATGAAGTCCATCACCACCACGACCGCGATCAGCAGCGAGGTGCCGCCGAAATGGAAGGTGGTGCCGAGCTGGACGCGCATCACTTCCGGCAGCAGGCAGACGATCACCAGGTACACCGAGCCGGCCGCGGTCAGGCGGGTCAGCACGCCGTCGACATAGTCGGCGGTGGCCTTGCCCGGGCGGATGCCGGGGATCAGCGCGCCGGACTTCTTCAGGTTGTCCGCGGTTTCCTGCGAGTTGAACACCAGCGCGGTGTAGAAGAACGCGAAACCGATGATCAGCGCGGCGAACACGATCATGTGCACCGGCTCGCCCGGGCCCAGCGCATTGGCGATGCGCTGCAGCACGCTGCCGAAGGTGCTGTTGGAGGCGGCCTGGCCCGACCACATCGACAGCGTCGCCGGGAAGGCGAGGATGCTCGAGGCGAAGATCGGCGGGATCACGCCGGCCATGTTGAGCTTCAGCGGCAGGAACGAGGTCTGGTTCATGTACGCGTTGCGGCCGCCCTGGCGGCGCGCGTAGTTCACCGTGATCCGGCGCTGCCCGCGCTCGACGAACACCACGAACAGGGTGAAGGCGAGGATGGTCAGCACGATCAGCAGCAGCGAGATGAAGCTCATGTTGCCGTCGCGGTAGGACTCCACGGTCTGGATCGCCGCCGCCGGCAGGCCGGCGACGATGCCGGCGAAGATGATCAGCGAGACGCCGTTGCCGATGCCGCGCTCGGTCACCTGCTCGCCGACCCACATCAGGAAGATGGTGCCGGCGGTCAGCGCGATCACCGCGGTGAGCACGAAGCCCATGCCGGGGGCGTACACCACCGGCGCACCGCCCGGTGCGGTCTGGTTCTGCAGCGCCAGGGCGATGCTGCCGCCCTGCACCACCGCCAGCAGCACCGCGCCGATGCGCGAATACTGGGTGATCTTGCGCCGGCCCGATTCGCCTTCCTTCTGCATCGCCTTCAGCGACGGAAAGATGTGCGTGGCCAGCTGGATCACGATCGATGCCGAAATGTACGGCATCACGTTCAGCGCGAAGATGCTGAAACGGTGCAGGGCGCCGCCCGAGAACATGTTGAACATGTCCACGATGCCGCCGCCCTGCGCCTGCATCAGCGCAAGCATGGCTTCGGGATTGACGCCCGGCACCGGCACGTAGCAGCCGATGCGGTAGACGATCAATGCGCCGAGAACGAACAACAGGCGCTGGCGAAGTTCCGTGAACTTGCCGAGCCCGCCGCCGAGGTTACCCATGCCAGCCTGCGCCATCTGCGTGTTACTCCTGCACGCTGCCGCCGGCAGCTTCGATTGCCGCCTTGGCACCGGCGGTCGCGGCGACGCCCTTCAGCACGAACGCCTTGGTCAGTTCGCCCTTCAGCACCACCTTGGCCTTCTTCGCGGTGCTCGGGACCAGCTTCGCGGCGCGCAGCGCAGCGAAATCGATCTCGCCGGCCGGCAGGTTGTCGAGCTGGTAGGACAGCACTTCGGCAGTGTCCTTGGCCATCTTCGAACGGAAGCCGATCTTCGGCAGACGGCGCTGCATGGGGGTCTGGCCGCCTTCGAAGCCGGCCTTGATCTTGCCGCCGCCCTTGCGCGCGAAAGAACCCTTGTGGCCGCGGCCGGCGGTCTTGCCCAGGCCGGAACCGATGCCGCGACCGACGCGGGTGCGCTCGGTGCGCGCGCCCGGCGCGGGCTTCAGATCATTCAGATGCAAAGTCATGGTCGATTACTCCTCAACCTGGACGAGGTACTGAACCTTGTTGATCAGGCCGCGCACTTGCGGGCTGTCCTTCAGTTCGCGCACATCGTTGAGCTTGTTCAGGCCCAGGGCACGCACCGACAGGCGGTGACGCGACTGGGTACCACGCAGGCCGCGCACCAGGCGCACCTTCACCGTCTTGGTGGATTCATTAGCCATGGGTCAGATCCTCCACCTTCTTGCCGCGCTTGGCCGCGATGCGGGCCGGCGACTGCATGTCTTCCAGGCCGCGCAGGGTGGCGCGCACCAGGTTGATCGGGTTGCGCGAACCGACGGCCTTGGCCAGCACGTTCTTCACGCCGACCGCTTCCAGCACGGCGCGCATCGCGCCGCCGGCGATCACGCCGGTACCTTCCGAGGCCGGCATCATGAACACGCGCGCCGCGCCGTGGCCGGACTTCACCGGGTGCCACAGGGTGCCGTTGTTCAGGTCGATGTTGAGCATGCCCTTGCGCGCGTACTCCATCGACTTCTGGATCGCGACCGGCACTTCGCGCGCCTTGCCGTAGCCAAAACCGATCTTGCCGTTGCCGTCGCCGACCACGGTCAGCGCGGTGAAGGTGAACTGGCGACCGCCCTTGACCGTCTTGCTGACGCGGTTGACCGCGACCAGCTTCTCGATCATGCCGTCGTCGACTTTCTCTTCGCGGTTGCGGTCGCGATCACGACCCCGCGGTGCACGCTGTTCTTCAGCCATTGTGATGTCCTTGATAGAGGAAAAGATTTACGGCTTCGTTGCCGCTTGTGGTTGTGGTCTGGAGCCGTGTTCCCCGGACGCGCGCAGAAGGCGCGCCAAGGTCCGATGCACCCCGCATCGGCGGGACGGGCGCGGCATCGCCGCACCCGCAAGGATCAGAACTGCAGGCCGCCTTCGCGCGCGGCGTCGGCCAGCGCCTTGATGCGGCCGTGGTAGCGGTAGCCCGAGCGGTCGAAGGCGACCTTCTCGACGCCCGCGGCCTTGGCGCGCTCGGCGATCAGCTTGCCGACCTTGGCGGCGGCGTCGCTGTTCTTGCCGTTCTTCAGGCCTTCCTTGACGTCGGCCTGCAGGGTGTTCGCCGCGGCGAGGACCTTGGAGCCGTCGGCGGTGAAGACCTGCGCGTACAGGTGCTGGCCGGTGCGCAGCACCGACAGGCGGGCGACGCCGAGCTCGCGGATGTGGGCGCGGGTCGACTTGGCGCGACGCAGGCGGGCGATGTTCTTGTTGATGGTCATGTCTGTGTCCTACGGAAGCTGAAGGAAGCGAGGCGTTCGTGGGGAACCCGGCCTCGCGGCCGGACTCCTGGCGGAAGGACCTGGCTTAGGCCTTCTTGGCTTCCTTGCGAATGATGGCTTCACCGGCGTACTTCACACCCTTGCCCTTGTAGGGCTCCGGCGGACGGAAACCGCGGATCTTGGCGGCAACTTCGCCGACGCGCTGCTTGTCGGCGCCCTGCACCAGGATCTCGGTCTGGGTCGGAGCGGCCAGGGTGATGCCTTCCGGCGCGCTGAACACGATCGGGTGCGAGAAACCGAGCGCCAGGCTCAGGTCCTTGCCCTGCATCGTGGCACGGTAGCCGACGCCCACCAGCTCGAGCTTGCGCTCGAAGCCCGCGGACACGCCCTGCACCATGTTCGCCAGGATGGCGCGGACGGTGCCGGTGATGGCGATGTGCGACGGATCGTTCGCCGACAGCGTGGCGACGCCATTTTCCTGCTTGATTTCGACGCCGGCGGGCTTCGGCAGCGACAGGGTGCCCTTCGGGCCCTTGACGCTGACCTGGTCGGCCTGGACGGTGAGTTCGACGCCCTTCGGGAGGGAGATCGGCTTCTTGGCTACGCGGGACATGTAAGTACTCCTTCCCTTAGGCCACGAAGCACAGGACTTCGCCACCGACGCCGGCCTGACGGGCCTGCGCATCGGTCATGATGCCCTTGGACGTGGAAATGATGGCAACGCCCAGACCGCCGAGAACCTTCGGCAGCTCGGTCTTGCCGCGATACTGGCGCAGACCCGAACGCGAAACGCGCTTGAGCGTATCGATGACCGGACGGCCCTCGAAATACTTCAGCACGATTTCCAGTTCGGACTTGTTGTTCTCGATCACGTTGACGCGCAGATCGCTGATGTAGCCTTCGGCCTTCAGCACTTCCGCGATCGCAACCTTGATCTTGGAGGACGGCATCTTCACCGTCGGCTTGCCAACCGCGGCCGCATTCTTGATGCGGACCAGCAGGTCGGCGATGGGATCAGTCATGCTCATGGTGTCTACCTTTGAGTGCACCGATATCCGCTTTCGCGAAAATCTTGTGTGGTGGAGCTGTGGAATGACGCTGGGGGTGAAGCGCAACCGCCGGAGGAACCCGCGACGGCTGCATACCCATCCCTGCCGCGAGGCAAGGAGCGGGAGTATACGACAAAAAGTCCGACTTGCGTCGGACTCGTTGTCTGAACGACACGCGGGCGGCGGGACCGCCCTGCCCCGGCCCCGCGGACGGGACCGGCGCCGCTGGAATTACCAGCTGGCCTTGCGCAGGCCCGGCACGTCGCCGTTCATGGTCGCCTTGCGCAGCATGTTGCGGCCCAGGCCGAACTTGCTGTACACGCCACGCGGGCGGCCGGACAGTTCGCAACGGGTGCGCTGGCGGCTCGGCGACGAATCGCGCGGCAGCTTCTGCAGCTTGGTCACGGCCTCGGCCTTCTCGTCGTACGAGGCGGTGCCGGAGGCGATGATCTTCTTCAGCGCATCACGCTTGTCGGCGAACTTCTTCGCCAGCTTCTTGCGCTTGATGTCGCGGTTGACCATGGAGGTCTTTGCCATCTGTAAATCCTCGGGATTCGAGATTGGGGATTGGAGATCTGCGGATCCGGGGTGGCGGGCGTGACGCCCTTCCATCCCGAATCCCGAGTCCCGAATCCCGGCGTCAATCAGTTACGGAACGGGAACTTGAACGCTTCGAGCAGCGCCTTGGCTTCGGCGTCGGTCTTGGCGGTGGTGGTGATGGCGATATCCATACCGCGGATCGCGTCGACGGCGTCGAAGTCGATTTCCGGGAAGATGATCTGCTCCTTCACGCCCATGTTGAAGTTGCCGCGGCCGTCGAACGAACGCCCCGAGACACCGCGGAAGTCGCGCACGCGCGGCAGCGAGATGTTGATCAGGCGATCCAGGAACTCGTACATCTTGGCGCGACGCAGCGTGGTCTTGCAGCCGATCGGCCAGCCATCGCGGATCTTGAACGAGGCCACCGAGATGCGCGACTTGGTCACCACCGGCTTCTGGCCGGAGACCTTGGCCATGTCGGCGACGGCGTTTTCCAGGATCTTCTTGTTCGTCGCGGCCTCGCCCACGCCCATGTTCAGCGTGACCTTGACCAGCTTCGGCACTTCCATCGGATTGGTGTAACCGAACTTCTTCATCAGAGCCGGTACCACTTCTTCCTTGTAGATCTTTTCGAGACGGGAAGTCATTGTGTCATTCCTCAGGCGTCGAGCGCCTCACCGCTGGAGCGGAACACACGCAGTTTGCGTCCATCCTCCAGCACCTTGAAGCCAACGCGGTCGCCCTTGCCCGTCGCCGGGTTGAGGATCGCAACGTTGGAAATATGGATCGACGCTTCGCGCTCGACCACGCCGCCGGCGACGCCCGCCTGCGGGTTCGGCTTGGTGTGGCGCTTGACGATGTTCGCGTTGGAGACGACCACGCGGTCGCCGTCGACGCGGACGACTTCGCCCTGCTTGCCCTTGTCCTTGCCGGTGGTGACGACGACCTGGTCGCCCTTCTTGATACGGTTAGCCATGTGTATGTCCTCCGCTCACAGCACTTCGGGAGCGAGCGAGACGATCTTCATGAACTTCTCGGAACGCAGCTCGCGGGTCACAGGCCCGAAGATGCGCGTACCGATCGGCTCCTGCTTGTTGTTGAGCAACACCGCGGCGTTGCCGTCGAAGCGGATCAACGAACCGTCCGGACGACGCACACCCTTGCGGGTGCGCACCACGACGGCGTCGTAGACTTCGCCCTTCTTGACCTTGCCGCGCGGGATCGCGTCCTTGACGGTGACCTTGATGATGTCGCCAATGTGCGCGTAGCGGCGCTTGGAGCCGCCGAGCACCTTGATGCACATCACTTCCTTGGCACCGGAATTGTCGGCGACGTCGAGGTAGCTCTGCATCTGGATCATGATTCAGATCTCCCTTATTCGGCCGCGCGGGTGACGATTTCCACCACCCGCCAGTTCTTGGTCTTGGACATCGGCGCAATCTCAGTCACGCGCACGACATCGCCTTCGTTGCAGGCGTTGTCGGCGTCGTGGGCGTGGAGTTTGGTCGAGCGCTTGATGTACTTGCCGTACAGCGCATGCTTGACCTGACGCTCCACCAGCACGGTGACGGTCTTGTCCATCTTGTTGCTGACCACACGGCCTTCGACCGTGCGCAGCGTCTTGCTTTCGTTATTGTCGCTCATCGCGGCCATCCTTACTTCGTGCTGCCGAGCAGGTGCTTGACGCGAGCGATCTCGCGGCGCACCCGGCGGGTTTCGTGAGTCTTCGGCAGCTGCCCGGTGACCTGCTGCATGCGCAGGGCGAACTGCTCCTTGCGCAGATCGGTCAGGTGGGCCTTCAGATCGTCGGCCGACTTCTCGCGGAGTTGTTTGATGTCCATCAGCGTACCGTCCGGGTCACGAAGGTGGTGGTCACCGAAAGCTTGGCAGCGGCCAGGCGGAACGCCTCGCGCGCGACATCTTCGCCGACGCCTTCGATTTCATAGATCATGCGACCGGGCTGGATCTGGGCGACCCAGTACTCGACGTTACCCTTACCGGAGCCCATTCGCACTTCGATCGGCTTCTTGGTGATCGGCTTGTCCGGGAACACGCGGATCCACATCTTGCCGCCGCGCTTGACGTAGCGACTGATCGAGCGGCGCGCCGCCTCGATCTGGCGCGCGGTCAGCTGACCGTGCGCCGTGGCCTTCAGCCCGTACTCGCCGAAGCTGACGGCGTTTCCGCTCCACGCCAGGCCGTCGTTACGACCCTTGTGCATCTTGCGGTATTTGGTTCGCTTGGGTTGCAACATTGCCGTTACCTCGCTTCACGGGCCGGACGCGACGGACGGTCGCCACGGTCGCCGCGATCGTTACGATCGTTGCGCGGGGAATCGTCCTGCTTTTCCTGGCCAACCTGGGAGAAATCGAAGATCTCGCCCTTGTAGATCCAGACCTTGATGCCGATGATGCCGTAGGTCGTCTTGGCTTCAGCGAAGCCGTAGTCGATGTCGGCACGCAGCGTGTGCAGCGGCACGCGGCCCTCGCGGTACCACTCGGAACGGGCGATTTCCGCACCGTTCAGACGGCCGGCGACGTTGACCTTGATGCCCAGGGCACCCAGGCGCATCGCGTTGCCGACCGAGCGCTTCATCGCGCGGCGGAACATGATGCGACGCTCCAGCTGCTGCGCGATCGACTCGGCGACCAGCTGCGCATCCAGCTCCGGCTTGCGCACTTCAGTGACGTTGATGTGGGCGGGGACGCCCATCATCTCGCTCACTTCCTTGCGCAGCTTCTCGATGTCCTCACCGCGCTTGCCGATCACCACGCCCGGGCGGGCGGTGTGGATCGTCACGCGCGCGGTCTTGGCCGGACGCTCGATCAGGATCTTGCTGATGCCCGCCTGCGCCAGCTTCTTGCGCAGCATTTCGCGGACCTTGAGGTCGGCCGCCAGGTAACCGGCGAACTCGGCCTTGTTGGCGTACCACTTGGAATTCCAGTCCTTGGCGATACCCAGGCGGATTCCGATCGGATGAACTTTATGACCCATCGTCTTTTCCTTTCCGCTTACTTGGCGGCGCCCACAACCACAGTGATGTGGCTGGTGCGCTTGAGGATGCGGGTACCGCGGCCTTTCGCCCGCGCCATGAAACGCTTCAGGGTCGGACCTTCATCAACCATGATGGTCTTGACCTTCAGCTCGTCGACATCCGCGCCTTGATTGTTCTCGGCATTGGCGATCGCCGACTCCACCACCTTCTTGATCAGGTGGGCAGCCTTCTTGTCCGAGAACTTCAGCAGGTTGACCGCCCGCTCGGCGGAAAGACCGCGGACCTGGTCAGCGACCAGGCGGGCCTTCTGCGGGGAGATGCGCGCGGTGCGCAGGATTGCTTTCGCTTCCATCGTCATCTCTCCTTACCGGCCCGACTTCTTGTCGCCACCGTGACCCTTGAAGGTCCGGGTGACGGCAAATTCGCCGAGCTTGTGGCCGACCATGTTCTCGTTGACCAGCACCGGAACGTGGTTCTTGCCGTTATGCACGGCGATGGTGAAACCCACCATCTCCGGCAGGATCATCGAGCGACGCGACCAGGTCTTGATCGGACGCTTGCTACCGGCCGCGGCCTCCACCTTCTTGACGAGGTGGTGATCGACGAACGGGCCCTTCTTGAGTGAACGTGCCATGGTCGATTAGCCCCTACGATCGCGGACGATGAATTGTTCGGTGCGCTTGTTATGGCGCGTCTTGTAACCCTTGGTCGGGACACCCCACGGGGTGACCGGATGCGGATTACCCTGACCGGCCTTCGCCTCACCACCACCGTGCGGGTGGTCCACCGGGTTCATGGCCGCACCGCGAACGGTCGGACGCACGCCGCGCCAGCGCTTGGCGCCCGCCTTGCCCAGCTTCTCGAGGTTGTGCTCGTCGTTGCCGACTTCGCCGATGGTGGCGCGGCACTCGGACGGCACCTTGCGCATTTCGCCGGAGCGCAGACGCAGGGTGGCGTAGATGCCTTCACGCGCGACCAGCTGCACCGCGGCGCCGGCGGCACGCGCGATCTGCGCGCCCTTGCCCGGCTTCAGCTCGATCCCGTGGACGGTGGTACCGACCGGGATGTTGCGCAGCGGCAGGGTATTGCCGGTCTTGATCGGCGCATCCGAACCCGCGATCACCTGGTCGCCGGCCTTCAGACCCTTCGGCGCGATGATGTAGCGGCGCTCGCCGTCGGCGTAGCACAGCAGGGCGATATGGGCGGTGCGGTTGGGATCGTATTCGATCCGCTCCACGCGCGCCGGGATACCTTCCTTGTTGCGCTTGAAGTCGATGACGCGGTAGTGCTGCTTGTGGCCACCGCCGACGTGGCGGGTGGTGATGCGGCCGTGGTGGTTACGACCACCGGACTTGCTCTGCTTTTCCACCAGTGCAGCGTGCGGGGCGCCCTTGTGCAGATCGGGCGTGACCACGCGCACGGCCGAACGACGGCCTGCGGAGGTGGGCTTGAATTTCATCAATGGCATGGGATGTACCTCAGGCCTTGGCCGTTACGTCGATGGACTGGCCTTCGGCCAGACGCACGTACGCCTTGCGCCAATCGCCGCGACGACCGCTGCGCGAACGGAAGGACTTGTTCTTGCCCTTGACGTTCAACACGTTGACCGACTCGACCTTGACGTCGAACAGCTGCTCGACCGCGGCCTTGACATCGGCCTTGGTGGCTTCGTTCGAAATCTCGAAGACGTACTGATTGGAGAGTTCCTGCAGGCGCGCGGTCTTTTCCGAGACACGCGGAGCGCGCAGCACGCTGAAGATTTTTTCGTTGCTGCTCATGCCAGCCACTCCTCGACCTTCTTGACCGCATCGGCGGTGATCACGACCGTGTCGGCCCCGACCAGCGACACCGGATCCAGGCCCTGCACGTCACGCACTTCCACATAGGGAAGGTTGCGGGCCGACAGGTACAGATGCTCGGAGGCTTCTTCGGTCACGATCAACGGGCGCTTGCCCACTTCCAGACCCTTCAGCTTCTCGACCAGGCCCTTGGTCTTGCTGGCCTCGACGTCGAACGCGTCGACGACCATCAGGCGGCCCTGGCGGTTCAGTTCCGAGAGAATCGCGCAGATGGCCGCGCGGTACATCTTGCGGTTGACCTTCTGCTCGAAGCTGCGCGGCTTGGCCGCGAAGGTCACGCCACCACCGACGAAGATCGGAGCGGTCAGCGCGCCGTGGCGAGCGCCACCGCCCTTCTGCTTCTTCGACTTCTTGGTGGTGCCGTTGACTTCCGAACGCGTCTTCTGCGCCTTGGTGCCGGCGCGGCCGGCGTTGCGATAGGCGACGACGACCTGGTGGACCAGATCCTCGCTGAAATCGCGGCCGAACACGGCGTCGGAGACCGAGACCTTGTTGTTGCTACCCGTGATAACGAGTTCCATCGTCATCTCTCCTTATGCCTTGCTAGCCGGACGCACGATCACGTCGCCACCGGCAGCGCCAGGCACAGCGCCGCGGATGGCGATCAGGCCACGCTCGACGTCGACCTTGACCACTTCCAGATTCTGCGTGCTCTGCTGCACCGCGCCCATGTGGCCGGACATCTTCTTGCCCGGGAAAACGCGGCCCGGGGTCTGGCGCTGGCCCAGCGAACCCGGCGCGCGATGCGACAGCGAGTTACCGTGGGTGGCGTCGCCCATGCGGAAGTTGTGCCGCTTGATGGTGCCCTGGAAGCCCTTACCCTTGGTGACGCCCTGGACATCGACCTTCTGGCCGACGGCGAAGATGTCCGCCTTGATTTCGCCGCCGACGGCGAACTCGCCCAGCTGCGCGTCCTCGACGCGGAACTCCCACAGGCCACGACCCGCTTCCACCTTCGCCTTGGCGAAGTGGCCAGCAGCCGGCTTGTTGACCAGCGCGGCGCGACGGGCGCCCACGGTGATCTGCACGGCGCTGTAGCCGTCGGCTTCGACGGTCTTGAGCTGGGTGATGCGGTTCGGGGTCGCTTCGATCAGGGTCACCGGGATGGAGCGGCCGTCTTCGGTGAAGACGCGGCTCATGCCGGCCTTGCGGCCCACGAAGCCCAACGAATACTTCTTCGTCATGGTCGTAGTCCTCAGGTCAACTTGATCTGGACATCGACGCCAGCCGCGAGTTCGAGCTTCATCAGCGCGTCCACGGTCTTGTCGTTGGGGTCGACGATGTCGAGCACGCGCTTGTGCGTGCGGGTCTCGTACTGGTCACGCGCGTCCTTGTCGACGTGCGGGGAAACGAGGATGGTGTAGCGTTCGATCTTGGTCGGCAGCGGGATCGGGCCACGCACTTGCGCGCCGGTCCGCTTGGCCGTCTCGACGATCTCGCTGGCCGAACGGTCGATCAAACGATGATCGAACGCCTTCAGCCGAATCCGGATCTTTTGGTCCGCCATGACGGTGGGTTCCTTCGTTAAAAGAGCGACGGGCAAGGCCTCTGGGATACCTGCCCCGGTTGTTTCCTGAAGTCGTACCGCCAAGCATCCGGCTCGGCGGGGGCATTCCTCCGCCCCAAAAACTGGGGCAGACCAGTCGACCCGGCCTGCCCAGACGGAAAAGTATAATGCGCAGCTAGAGCAACGTCAACAACCCGGGGTTGTTGAGTGCTCCATGCGACGCGACCTTCCCGGTCCTGCGAACACGAGCGGCGTCCTGCCTCTCTTTTCGCTGTCTTGCCGGCGCCCTACCCAGGAACGCCGAGCCGCGCATTATAGCGACGACTTCACGCCTGCGCAACACGGCACGGCAAAAAATCGCGGGGCCGTTGGCATCCCCGGAAACGACGAAGGGCCGGCTTGCACCGACCCTTCGCGCTGCCGGCGACCGCGGTCGCTGGCAGATCCACCCGGCGGCCACGGCCGCCGGGGGCATTACTTGATGATCTTGGCCACCACGCCGGCGCCGACGGTACGGCCGCCTTCGCGGATCGCGAAACGCAGACCTTCGTCCATCGCCACCGGGTTGATCAGCGTCACCACCATCTTGACGTTGTCGCCCGGCATCACCATTTCCACGCCTTCCGGCAGCTGCACCGCACCGGTGATGTCGGTGGTGCGGAAGTAGAACTGCGGACGGTAGCCCTTGAAGAACGGGGTGTGACGGCCGCCCTCGTCCTTCGACAGCACGTACACTTCGGCTTCGAAGTCGGTGTGCGGCTTGATCGAACCCGGCTTGCACAGCACCTGGCCGCGCTCCACGTCGTCACGCTTGGTGCCGCGCAGCAGCAGGCCCGCGTTGTCGCCCGCCTGGCCCTGGTCCAGCAGCTTGCGGAACATTTCCACGCCGGTCACGGTGGTCTTCTGCGTCGCACGGATGCCGACGATTTCGATTTCGTCGCCCACCTTGATCACGCCGCGCTCGATACGGCCGGTCACCACGGTGCCGCGGCCCGAGATCGAGAACACGTCTTCCACCGGCATCAGGAACGGCTTGTCCACGTCGCGCTGCGGCTCCGGGATGAACGAGTCCAGCGCGTCCACCAGCTTCAGGATCGCCGGCACGCCGATTTCGCTCTGGTCGCCTTCCAGCGCCAGGCGGGCCGAACCGTGGATGATCGGAGTGTCGTCGCCCGGGAAGTCGTACTTGCTCAGCAGCTCGCGCACTTCCATCTCGACCAGCTCGAGCAGCTCGGCGTCGTCGACCATGTCGGCCTTGTTCAGGAACACCACGATGTGCGGCACGCCGACCTGACGCGACAGCAGGATGTGCTCGCGGGTCTGCGGCATCGGGCCGTCAGCGGCCGAGCACACCAGGATCGCGCCGTCCATCTGCGCCGCACCGGTGATCATGTTCTTCACGTAGTCCGCGTGACCCGGGCAATCCACGTGCGCGTAGTGGCGCGTCGGGGATTCGTATTCCACGTGGGCGGTCGAGATCGTGATGCCGCGCGCCTTCTCTTCCGGCGCCGCGTCGATCGCGTCATACGCCTTGAACTCGCCGCCGAAGCGCTCTGCGCCGATCTTGGTCAGCGCCGCGGTCAGCGTGGTCTTGCCGTGGTCGACGTGACCGATGGTGCCGACGTTGACGTGCGGCTTGGTGCGCTCGAACTTACCCTTTGCCATGTCTTCTCTACCTCGTGATTCGTATTGGGGAACGAGCGAGCGGGATGCGGCGCGGACCCGGTCCGCGGCACGCATCCCGCCGCTCTAATCTCAGTTCTTCTTGATGACCGAGTCGGCGATGTTGGCCGGCGCTTCGGCGTAGTGGTCGAACTCCATCGAGAACGTGGCGCGACCCTGCGACATCGAGCGCAGCGTGGTGGCGTAGCCGAACATTTCGCCCAGCGGCACCATCGCGTTGATCACCTTGCCCGACGGGCTGTCGTCCTGGCCCTGCAGGATGCCGCGACGGCGGCTCACGTCGCCCATCACGTCGCCCAGGTAGTCCTCCGGGGTGACGATCTCGACCTTCATGATCGGCTCCAGCAGCACCGGGTTGGCCTTGTTGAAGCCTTCCTTGAAGCCCATCGAGCCGGCGATCTTGAACGCCATTTCCGACGAGTCGACGTCGTGGTACGAACCGTCGATCAGGCGCACCTTGACGTCCACGATCGGGTAGCCGGCCATCACGCCGTTGGCCACCGCTTCCTGGATGCCCTTGTCCACCGCCGGGATGTATTCCTTCGGCACCACGCCGCCGACGATCGCGTTCTCGAAGGTGTAGCCCTGGCCGCGTTCCTGCGGCTCGATCTCGAGCACGACGTGGCCGTACTGGCCCTTACCGCCGGACTGGCGCACGAACTTGCCTTCCTGCTTGACCGCCTTGCGGATGGTCTCGCGGTAGGCCACCTGCGGCTTGCCGACGTTGGCCTCCACGTTGAACTCGCGCTTCATGCGGTCGACGATGATTTCCAGGTGCAGCTCGCCCATGCCGCGGATGATGGTCTGGCCGGACTCTTCGTCGGTGTTGACGCGGAACGAGGGATCTTCCTGCGCCAGACGGCTCAGCGCGATGCCCATCTTTTCCTGGTCCGACTTGGTCTTCGGCTCGACCGCCATCGAGATCACCGGCTCCGGGAACACCATGCGTTCCAGGGTGATGATGTGGTCCTGCGCGCACAGCGTGTCGCCGGTGGTGACGTCCTTCAGGCCCACCGCCGCGGCGATGTCGCCCGCGCGCACTTCCTTGATCTCTTCGCGGTTGTTGGAGTGCATCTGCAGGATGCGGCCCACGCGCTCCTTCTTCGACTTGACCGGGTTGTACACCTGGTCACCGGAGTTCAGCGTGCCCGAGTAGACGCGGAAGAAGGTCAGCGAGCCGACGAACGGGTCGGTCATGATCTTGAACGCCAGCGCCGAGAACGGCGCGGTGTCGGTGGCCGGACGGCTGTCTTCCTTCTCGTCCTCGTCGATGCCCTTGACCGGCGGGCGGTCGCTGGGCGACGGCAGCAGCTGGATCACGCCATCGAGCATGGCCTGCACGCCCTTGTTCTTGAACGCGGTACCGCAGTACACCGGCACCACTTCCACCTTCAGGGTACGCTCGCGCAGACCGCCCAGGATCTCGGCCTCGGACAGGTCGCCCTCGTTGAGGTACTTGTCCATCAGGTCTTCATTGGCTTCGGCCGCGGCCTCGACCATGAACGCGCGCGCCTCGGTGGCCTTGTCGACCAGGTGCGCGGGGATGTCGCGGTATTCGAACACGGTGCCCTGCGAAGCGGTATCCCAGTGGATCGCCTTCATCTTGACCAGGTCGACCACGCCCTCGAAGCCGTCTTCGGCGCCGATCGGCACCTGCATCGGCACCGGGTAGGCGCCCAGGCGGGCCTTCAGCTGCTCGACGACCTTGTCGAAGTTGGCGCCGGTACGGTCCATCTTGTTGACGAACGCCAGACGCGGCACCGCGTACTTGTTGGCCTGACGCCACACGGTCTCGGACTGCGGCTGCACGCCGCCGACCGCGCACAGCACGAACACCGCGCCGTCGAGCACGCGCAGCGAGCGCTCGACTTCGATGGTGAAGTCCACGTGCCCGGGGGTGTCGATGATGTTGAAGCGGTGCTGCGGCATGGACTTGTCCATACCGGTCCAGAACGCGGTGGTGGCCGCGGAGGTGATCGTGATGCCACGCTCCTGCTCCTGCTCCATCCAGTCCATCGTCGCGGCACCGTCATGCACCTCGCCGATCTTGTGGCTGACGCCGGTGTAGAACAGGATGCGTTCGGAGGTGGTGGTCTTGCCGGCATCGATGTGGGCCATGATGCCGAAGTTGCGGTAACGCTCGATGGGAGTGGTACGGGCCACAGGGAGCCTCTCAAATTTCTTGGATTTCGGATGGCCGAACGCCGCCTTGCGGCGGCCTTCGGATTTGTGCCGCGCGCAACGGCGCGGCTAGCGGCACTCAGATGGTGCCAGCGGGCCCCGTTTCCAAGGCCCGGAAGGTCACCAGCGGTAGTGCGCGAACGCCTTGTTCGCTTCCGCCATGCGGTGAGTCTCTTCGCGCTTCTTGATGGCGCCACCACGGTTTTCCGAGGCATCGACCAGCTCGGCCGCGAGCTTGCGCGGCATCGAGTTCTCGCCGCGCTTGCGCGCCGAGTCGATCAGCCAGCGCATCGCCAGCGCCATGCGACGGGAGGAACGCACCTCGACCGGCACCTGGTAGGTGGCACCGCCGACGCGGCGCGACTTGACTTCGACCGCCGGAGCGACGTTGTCCAGCGCCTTCTGCACCAGCTCGATGGCGCTGGGGTTCTTCTCGCCGATGACGTCCATCGCGCCGTAGACGATCTTTTCGGCGACCGACTTCTTGCCGCTCAGCATCACCATGTTGATGAAGCGGGCGATGGTTTCGCTCCCGTGCTTGGGATCCGGGAGAACGGCGCGCTGCGGCGTATTACCTTTACGAGACATGTGTACTTTCCCTTAGCTCTTCGGGCGCTTGGCGCCGTACTTGGAACGACCCTGGCGACGCTTGGCAACGCCGGCGGCGTCGAGCGAACCGCGCACGGTGTGGTAGCGCACGCCCGGCAGGTCCTTGACGCGGCCGCCGCGGATCAGGACCACGGAGTGCTCCTGCAGGTTGTGGCCTTCGCCGCCGATGTAGCTGATGACCTCTTCCTGGTTCGTCAGGCGCACCTTGGCGACCTTGCGCAGGGCCGAGTTCGGCTTCTTCGGGGTGGTGGTGTACACGCGCGTGCAGACGCCACGGCGCTGCGGGCACTTGTCCAGCGCCGGAGAGGCGCTCTTGTAGGTGGTCGCCTGCCGCGGCTTGCGGACCAGCTGGTTGATCGTCGCCATCAGTGGATTCTTCTGATTGAGGCCGTCGGGCCTGGATGCGTGAAAACGAAGGCAGGCCGAAGGACGGCCTGCCGAGACAGGAAAGTATAGCGGGCAAGTCAAAGCGCCGTCAACACAACGGAATTTTTACTTGCTGGCCCATCCGGGGCCGGAATACGGGGCGCTTCCGCTGCGCCCCCTTTCGCTTGGTAGACCAGCCCCGCGGGCGGGACCGGTCCGGCGTGCTGCTTACTCTTCGCTGCCGGCAGCCGCCGCTGCGGAGGTCTCGACCGCCGGCTCGGCGCTGCCGCCGGACAGGGTCTGCATCTCCGACTCGGTCAGGCCGCTGGCATTGCGGCGGCGCGTGTTGTGGTACGCCAGGCCGGTACCGGCCGGGATCAGGCGACCCACGATCACGTTTTCCTTCAGGCCGCGCAGCGTGTCGCTGGTGCCGCGGACCGCCGCCTCGGTGAGGACGCGGGTGGTCTCCTGGAACGACGCCGCCGAGATGAACGACTCGGTGGCCAGCGAGGCCTTGGTGATGCCCAGCAGCACCGGCTCGTACTTGGCCGGCAGCTCGTTGCGCGCGACCAGGCGGGCGTTCTCCTCGATGACGCGCTGGCGCTCGGCCTGCTCGCCGTTGAGGAACTTGCTGTTGCCCTGGTCGATGATCTCGACCTTGCGCAGCATCTGCCGGGTGATGACCTCGATGTGCTTGTCGTTGATCTTCACGCCCTGCAGGCGGTACACGTCCTGGATTTCCTTGACCAGGTACGCGGCCAGCGGCTCGACGCCCAGCAGGCGCAGGATGTCCTGCGGGCTCGGCTCGCCGTCCACCACGGTTTCGCCCTTGGCCACGTGCTCGCCTTCGAACACGATGATCTGGCGGTACTTCGGGATCAGCTCTTCGTGCTCCGACCCGTCGGTGTCCTTGATGATCAGGCGCTGCTTGCCCTTGGTGTCCTTGCCGAAGCTGATGATGCCCGAACGCTCGGCCAGGATCGCCGGATCCTTCGGCTTGCGCGCCTCGAACAGGTCGGCCACGCGCGGCAGACCGCCGGTGATGTCGCGGGTCTTGGACGCTTCCTGCGGGATCTTGGCGACCACGTCGCCCACGCCGACCGGTGCGCCGTCCTGCAGGTTGACGATCGAGCGCGGCGGCAGCAGGTACTGCGCCGGCAGATCGGTGCCCGGGATGGTCAGGTCGTTGCCCTTGGCGTCGACGATGCGCACGATCGGGCGCAGGTCCTTGGCCTGGGTGCCGCGACGCTTCGGATCGGTGATCTCGCGCGAGGCCAGGCCGGTCAGTTCGTCGGTCTTCTCGATGACGGTGACGCCGTCGATGAAGTCGATGAAGCGGATGAAACCGGCCACTTCCGACACGATCGGGTGGTTGTGCGGATCCCAGTTCGCCACCGACTGGCCGGCCTTGACCGCATCACCGTCCTTGGCGGTGATGGTGGCGCCGTACGGCAGCTTGTAGCGCTCGCGCTCGCGGCCGTGGCCGTCGAGCACCGACAGTTCGCCCGAGCGCGACACCGCCACCAGCGAGCCGTTGGCGTGCTCGACCGACTTGAGGTTGTTGAACTTGATCGAACCGGTGGTCTTGACCGTGATGTTGTCCACCGCCGCCGCACGCGAGGCCGCGCCGCCGATGTGGAAGGTACGCATGGTCAGCTGGGTACCCGGCTCGCCGATCGACTGCGCGGCGATGACGCCGACCGCTTCGCCGATGTTGACCAGGTGGCCACGGGCCAGGTCGCGGCCGTAGCAGCGCGCGCACACGCCGAACGCCGATTCGCAGGTGATGGTCGAGCGGACCTTGACCGACTGCACGCCGGCCTCTTCCAGCTTGGCCACCCACTGCTCGTCGAGCAGGGTGTTGCGGGTGACGATCGGATCCTCGTCGTTGCCCGGCAGGAACACGTCCTCGGCCACCACGCGGCCGAGCACGCGGTCGCGCAGCGGCTCGACCACGTCGCCGCCTTCCACGATCGGGGTCATGGTCAGGCCGTCGGTGGTGCCGCAATCGGGCTCGGTGATCACCACGTCCTGCGCCACGTCGACCAGGCGACGGGTCAGGTAACCGGAGTTGGCGGTCTTCAGCGCGGTATCGGCCAGACCCTTACGGGCACCGTGGGTGGAGTTGAAGTACTCCTGCACGTTCAGGCCTTCGCGGAAGTTCGCCTTGATCGGCGTCTCGATGATCGAGCCGTCCGGGCGGGCCATCAGGCCGCGCATGCCGGCCAGCTGACGGATCTGCGCCTGCGAACCACGCGCGCCGGAGTCGGCCATGATGTACAGCGAGTTCATCGACTTCTGGTCGATGGTCTCGCCCTTGGCGTTGACCACCTTCTCGGTGCCGATGGTGTCCATCATCGCCTTGGCGATGCGCTCGTTGGTGCGCGACCAGATGTCCACGACCTTGTTGTAGCGCTCGCCGGCGGTGACCAGACCGGACTGGTACTGCTCCTGGATCTCCAGCACTTCCTGCTCGGCCTCGCCGAGGATGCCCTTCTTCTCCGACGGGATCAGCATGTCGTCGATGCCGATCGACACGCCGGCGCGGGTGGCGTAGGCGAAGCCGGTGTACATCAGCTTGTCGGCGAACACCACGCTGTCCTTCAGGCCCAGCTGGCGGTAGCTGGAGTTGATCAGGCGGCTGATGTTCTTCTTGGTCAGCTCGGTGTTGGCCAGCGCGAACGGCAGGCCTTCCGGCAGGATCTCGGCCAGCAGCGCGCGCCCGATCGTGGTGTCCACGATCGAGGTCTTCTTGCTGCGGTTGCCCTCTTCGTCGATCACCGTCTCGGTGATGCGGACCTTGACCTTGGCGTGCAGTTCGACCGCACGGTTGTCGTAGGCGCGCTTCACTTCGGCGATGTTGGCGAACACCATGCCCTCGCCCTTCTTGTTCTCCAGGGCGCGGCTCATGTAGTACAGACCCAGCACCACGTCCTGCGACGGCACGATGATCGGCTCGCCGTTGGCCGGCGACAGGATGTTGTTGGTGGACATCATCAGCGCGCGCGCTTCCAGCTGCGCTTCCAGCGACAGCGGCACGTGCACGGCCATCTGGTCACCGTCGAAGTCGGCGTTGAACGCGGTGCAGACCAGCGGGTGCAGCTGGATCGCCTTGCCTTCGATCAGCACCGGCTCGAACGCCTGGATGCCCAGGCGGTGCAGGGTCGGCGCACGGTTCAGCAGCACCGGGTGCTCGCGGATCACCTCTTCCAGGATGTCCCAGACCTCGGCTTCTTCGCGCTCGACCAGCTTCTTGGCGGCCTTGATGGTGGTGGCCAGGCCGCGACGCTGCAGCTTGGCGAACACGAACGGCTTGAACAGCTCCAGCGCCATCTTCTTCGGCAGGCCGCACTCATGCAGGCGCAGGGTCGGGCCGACCACGATCACCGAACGGCCGGAGTAGTCCACGCGCTTGCCGAGCAGGTTCTGGCGGAACCGGCCCTGCTTGCCCTTGATCATGTCGGCCAGCGACTTCAGCGGGCGCTTGTTGGTGCCGGTGATGGCACGGCCGCGGCGGCCGTTGTCCAGCAGCGCATCGACCGATTCCTGCAGCATGCGCTTTTCGTTGCGCACGATGATGTCTGGCGCGTTCAGCTCGAGCAGGCGGCGCAGGCGGTTGTTGCGGTTGATGACGCGGCGGTACAGGTCGTTCAGATCGGAGGTCGCGAAGCGGCCGCCGTCCAGCGGCACCAGCGGACGCAGATCCGGCGGCAGCACCGGCAGCACGGTCATCACCATCCACTCCGGACGGTTGCCGGACTCGATGAAGGCCTCGATCAGCTTGATGCGCTTGGTCAGGCGCTTGAGCTTGGTTTCCGACCCGGTGCCGGCGATCTCTTCGCGCAGGCGGGTCATTTCCGACTGCAGGTCGATGGTGCGCAGCAGCTCGTACACCGCCTCGGCGCCCATGGCGGCGTCGAAGTCGTCACCGTGCTCCTGGCGCGCGGTCAGGTACTGCTCTTCGGTCAGCAGCTGGCGGCGCTCCAGGGCGGTCAGGCCCGGTTCGGTCACCACGTAGGCTTCGAAGTACAGCACGCGCTCGATGTCGCGCAGGGTCATGTCCAGCATCAGGCCGATGCGCGACGGCAGCGACTTCAGGAACCAGATGTGCGCGACCGGCGAGGCCAGGTCGATGTGGCCCATGCGCTCGCGACGCACCTTGGCCAGGGTCACTTCGGTGCCGCACTTCTCGCAGACCACGCCGCGGTGCTTCATGCGCTTGTACTTGCCGCACAGGCACTCGTAGTCCTTGATCGGACCGAAGATGGCGGCGCAGAACAGGCCGTCGCGCTCCGGCTTGAAGGTACGGTAGTTGATGGTTTCCGGCTTCTTCACTTCGCCGAAGGACCACGAACGGATCAGGTCCGGCGAGGCCAGCGCAATCTTGATCGCGTCGAAGTCCAGCGTCTGGCGCTGCTGGTTGAAGAGGTTGAGCAGGTCTTTCATTTGATTTCTCCGGGAATCGGGAATAGCGAATAGGGAATCGTTGGAAGCGGGGAGTCGGGGTGGGAAACGCCGGCGGCCTGTCGGCACGCGCCCGGGCGGTTTCCTACTCCCGACTCCTCATTCCCTGCCCTCAGTCTTCCAGTTCCATGTTGATCGCCAGCGAGCGGATTTCCTTCACCAGCACGTTGAAGGACTCCGGCATGCCGGCGACCATCTCGTGCTCGCCGTCGACGATGTTCTTGTACATCTGGTTGCGGCCCTGCACGTCGTCGGACTTCACCGTCAGCATTTCCTGCAGGGTGTAGGCCGCGCCGTAGGCTTCCAGCGCCCAGACTTCCATTTCGCCGAAGCGCTGGCCGCCGAACTGCGCCTTGCCGCCCAGGGGCTGCTGGGTGACCAGCGAGTACGGGCCGGTGGAGCGCGCGTGCATCTTGTCGTCGACCAGGTGGTTCAGCTTCAGCATGTGCATGTAGCCGACCGTGGTGTGGCGATCGAACGCCTCGCCGGTGCGGCCGTCGTACAGCTGGGTCTGGCCGCTGATCGGCAGGTCGGCGAGTTCGAGCATGTGCTTGATCTCGGCCTCGGTGGCACCGTCGAACACCGGGGTGGCCATCGGCACGCCGTCGGTCAGGTTCTTCGACAGCGCCAGCAGCTCCGCGTCGCTGAACTGGTCCAGATCCACGCGGTCCTCGCCCAGCTTCTGGTCGTGGTTGTAGATCTGCGCCAGGAACTTGCGCAGGTCGGCGACCTTGGCCTGGGCCTCGAGCATGTTCTGGATCTTGCGACCCAGGCCCTTGGCGGCCCAGCCCAGGTGCACTTCCAGCACCTGGCCGATGTTCATGCGCGACGGCACGCCCAGCGGGTTCAGCACGATGTCCACGGTCTCGCCGTTGGCCATGTACGGCATGTCCTCGATCGGCTGGATCATCGACACGACACCCTTGTTGCCGTGACGACCGGCCATCTTGTCGCCGGGCTGGATGCGGCGCTTCACCGCCAGGAACACCTTGACCATCTTCAGCACGCCCGGGGCGAGGTCGTCGCCGGCGGTGATCTTGCCGCGCTTGTCGGCGAAGCGACGCTCGAACTCCTTCTCGTGCGCCTGGATCTGCTTCTGCGCGCGCTCGATCGCCTCGGAGGCGTCCTCGTCTTTCATGCGCAGCGCGAACCAGTCGGACTTCTTCAGGCCGTCCAGGTAGGCGTCGCTGATGGTGTCGCCCTTCTTCAGGTTCGGACCGCCGTTGGCGACCTTGCCGATCAGCTGGGTGCGCAGACGTGCGTAGATCGCGCTCTCGAGGATGCGGAACTGGTCGTCGAAGTCCTTCTTGACCCGCTTGATCTCGTTTTCCTCGATCTGGCGGGCGCGCTTGTCCTTCTCGATGCCGTCGCGGGTGAACACCTGCACGTCGATGACGGTGCCGTCCATGCCCGGCGGCACGCGCAGCGAGCTGTCCTTCACGTCGGAGGCCTTCTCGCCGAAGATCGCGCGCAGCAGCTTCTCTTCCGGGGTCAGCTGGCTCTCGCCCTTCGGCGTGACCTTGCCGACCATGATGTCGCCGGCGCGCACTTCCGCACCGATGTACACCACGCCGCTCTCGTCCAGACGGTTCAGCGCCTGCTCGGACACGTTGGGGATGTCGGCGGAGATTTCCTCCGGCCCCAGCTTGGTGTCGCGCGCCACGCAGGTCAGCTCTTCGATGTGGATCGTGGTGTAGCGATCCTCTTCCACCACGCGCTCGGAGAGCAGGATGGAGTCCTCGAAGTTGTAGCCGTTCCACGGCATGAACGCGATCAGCATGTTCTGGCCCAGGGCCAGCTCGCCGATGTCGGTCGAGGGACCGTCGGCCAGCACGTCGCCGCGCGCGATCACGTCGCCCACGTTCACCAGCGGACGCTGGTTGATGCAGGTGTTCTGGTTGGAACGCGTGTACTTGATCAGGTTGTAGATGTCCACGCCGGCGTCGGTGCCGCCGCCGATCTCGGCCTCGTTGACCTTGACCACGATGCGGCCGGCGTCGATCTGCTCGATCACGCCACCACGGCGCGCGTTCACGGTCACGCCCGAGTCGCGCGCCACGGCGCGCTCGATGCCGGTACCGACCAGCGGCTTCTGCGCACGCAGCGTCGGCACGGCCTGGCGCTGCATGTTCGCGCCCATCAGCGCGCGGTTGGCGTCGTCGTGCTCCAGGAACGGCACCAGCGCGGCCGCGATCGACACGGTCTGCATCGGCGACACGTCCATGAAGTGCACTTCCGCCGGCGGCTTCAGCAGCGACTCGCCCTGGTAGCGGCACGGCACGAACTGCTCGGTCAGGCGGCTCTTGGCGTCGTGCAGCGCGTTGGCCTGGGCGATGACGTACTCGTTCTCTTCGATCGCCGACAGGTATTCGACTTCGTCGGTGATCTGGCCGTCCACGACCTTACGGTACGGCGTCTCCAGGAAGCCGTACTGGTTGGTGCGGGCGTACACCGCCAGCGAGTTGATCAGGCCGATGTTCGGGCCTTCCGGCGTTTCGATGGTGCAGACGCGGCCGTAGTG
The DNA here is from genome assembly GCF_056725085.1 of Xanthomonas sp. NCPPB 901. Classification (NCBI taxonomy): domain Bacteria; kingdom Pseudomonadati; phylum Pseudomonadota; class Gammaproteobacteria; order Lysobacterales; family Lysobacteraceae; genus Xanthomonas; species Xanthomonas sp. NCPPB 901. Next base: position 3,919,229 of record NZ_CM161511.1, read on the forward strand.
GGTCGGATGCACGTCGCGCACTTCGAAGCCGGCGCGCTCGCGGGTCAGACCGCCCGGACCCAGCGCGGACACGCGACGCTTGTGCGTCACTTCCGACAGCGGGTTGTTCTGGTCCATGAACTGCGACAGCTGCGAGGAGCCGAAGAACTCCTTGATCGCCGCGGCCACCGGCTTGGCGTTGATCAGTTCCTGCGGGGTCAGGCCCTCGGACTCGGCCATCGACAGGCGCTCCTTGACCGCGCGCTCGACGCGGACCAGGCCCACGCGGAACACGTTCTCGGCCATTTCGCCGACCGAGCGCACGCGACGGTTGCCCAGGTGGTCGATGTCGTCGACCACGCCGCGGCCGTTGCGGATCTCGGTCAGGACCTTGATCACGTCCAGGATGTCGGAGCTGTCGCCGTGTTCGGCCACCAGGCGCTTGGACTCCTCGTCGTTGCGCTCGCCGAAGTACTTCTTGTCGTACAGCACCGACTCGCCGGTGACTTCCTTGCGGCCGACGCGGCGGTTGAACTTCATGCGGCCGACCGTGGACAGGTCGTAGCGCTCGAAGGTGAAGAACAGGTTGTGGAACAGGTTCTGCGCGGCGTCCTTGGTCGGCGGCTCGCCCGGACGCATCATGCGGTAGATCTCGACCAGCGCCTCGAGCTGGGTCTTGGTCGGATCGATGCGCAGGGTGTTGGACAGGTACGGACCGCGATCCAGGTCGTTGACCCACAGCGTGCCCACGGCGTCGACGCCGGCCTTGCGGAACGCGGTCAGCTGATCTTCGCTGATCTCGTCGTTGGCGCTGGCCAGCAGTTCGCCGGTCGAGGCATCGACCACGTCGTGCGACAGGATGCGGCCGACCAGGTATTCATCGGGCACGGCCAGCGCGGCGATGCCGGAGGCCTCGAGCTGCTTGACGTGACGCGCGGTGATGCGCTTGCCGGCTTCGACGATGACCTTGTCGCCATCGGCCAGGTCGAAGTTCAGGGTCTCGCCGCGCAGGCGCTCGGGCACCAGCTCCAGCTGCACGCCTTCCTTCGGGTCGATGTGGAAGGTGTTGATCTCGAAGAACTCGGACAGCATCTCCTCGTTCGAATAGCCGAGCGCGCGCAGCAGGATCGACACCGGCAGCTTGCGGCGGCGGTCGATACGGGTGAACAGCGCGTCCTTCGGGTCGAACTCGAAGTCCAGCCAGGAGCCGCGGTAGGGAATGATGCGGGCGCTGTACAGCAGCTTGCCCGAGCTGTGGGTCTTGCCGCGGTCGTGGTCGAAGAACACGCCCGGCGAACGGTGCAGCTGCGAGACGATGACGCGCTCGGTACCGTTGACGATGAAGGTGCCGTTGTCGGTCATCAGCGGGATTTCGCCGAGGTAGACCTCCTGCTCCTTGACGTACTTGATCGCCTTGGTCGAGGACTCGCGGTCGTAGATCACCAGGCGCACGGTCACGCGCAGCGGCGCGCCGTAGCTCATGCCGCGCTGGCGGCATTCACGCTCGTCGAACACCGGCTCGCCGAGCTTGTAGCCGACGTACTCCAGCGCCGCGTTGCCGCTGTAGCTGGAGATCGGGAACACCGATTTCAGGGCCGCGTGCAGGCCGTGGTCCGAACGCTTGTTCGGGTCGGTGTTCTCCTGCAGGAATTCGCGGTAGGAATCCACCTGGATGGCGAGCAGGAACGGCACTTCGAGGATCGAGCGCTGCTTGCCGAAGTCCTTGCGGATACGCTTCTTTTCGGTGAACGAATAAGACGTCATGAGGTATCACCTTGGCTGATGCGGGCCGCGCGTCCGCGGCCCTGAGTGAACATAAATTGTCAGTTGGAAGTCGCTGGTATTGCCGGCACCAGCACGCCTTCTCCCGCTACTTCCAACTACCAACTCGGTGAAGCGGGGAATGGGGACTGGAGAAAGGGGAATCGTGGAGCGCACGTGCCGTGGCTGTTCCGATTCTCCATTCCCGATTCCCGGTTCCCGCCTGAAACGGCCAAAGGCCGGGGGCTTTCGCCCCCAGCCTTCAGTGCATCGCCTTGAACGGCTGGCGATGCAAGGGACTGCTTACTTGACTTCGACCTTCGCGCCAGCGGCTTCCAGGTCCTTCTTGAACTTGTCGGCGTCTTCCTTCGACACGGCTTCCTTCAGCACGCCGCCGGCCTCGGTGAGGTCCTTGGCTTCCTTCAGGCCCAGGCCGGTGATGGCGCGGACAGCCTTGATGACGTCGACCTTCTTGGCGCCGGCGTCGACCAGGATGACGTTGAACTCGGTCTGCTCTTCGACCGGCGCGGCGGCCACGGCCGGACCGGCAGCGGCGACCGGGGCGGCGGCGGAGACGCCGAACTTGTCTTCGATGGCCTTGACCAGCTCCATCACTTCCATGAGGGTCTTTTCGGCGATTGCGTCGACGATCTGCTCGTTAGACAGGGACATTGTGATTACCTTTGGAATTTTTTCTGGATGAGGTTCTATTGAACCGTTTCAGGTGTCGCGAACTTAAGCCGTTTCGGCCGGGGCTTCCGCTTCGGCGTCGGCGGGAGCGGCGTCGCCGCCACCCTGCTTGTCGCCCACGGCCTTGACCGCACGGGCGAACATGCTCGCCGGCTCGGCCAGGACGCGTGCCAGCATGGCCAGCGCCTGCTCGCGGGTCGGCAGCGACGCCAACACCTCGAGATGAGCGGCCGGATACAGCTGACCACCCAGCGACACGACCTTGGCCTGCAGCTTGTCGTTACCCTTGGCGAATTCCTTGATCAGACGACCGGCAGCGCCGGGTTCTTCCGTCGAGAACGCATACAGCAGCGGACCGACCAGCGCGTCCTGGACGCACTCGTATTCGGTACCGGCAACGGCACGCGCGGCCAGGGTGTTCTTGACAACACGCAAGTACACACCGGTTTCGCGCGCCTTCTTGCGCATCGCGGTCATCTGGGAGACCGTGATGCCGGCGTACTCGGCAGCAACCAAGGAGTGGGCCTTCGCGGCGACGTCGGCCAGTTCGGCGACGACTTCTTGCTTCTGGGACAGATTGAGAGCCATTGCACTCCTCCGTTAAAGCCGGGATTTGGGATTGGTGATTCGGGATTCGTCAGGAGCCGCAACGCCGCTCTTGCCAATCCCCAATCTCTAATCTCGAATCCCTGCTTCAAACTTACTCCGCTCGCGGCTCCTGCCGCTTGCGGTCCTGGGCGGCGTCCTTCCTGGATGCCGGGGATGCCGCATGGCATCCCAGTTGGTGGCCGTTCCAGACCTGGAGTGAGCGCGCCCGGAACACCGGGCTGGCCTGCACCAGAAAAACTCCAGAAAGGCGGCACCATCTACGCCGGCGCGTCCCCGAGGGGACTGGATTAAGCGATCCCGCTGTACCGACGGCGACTCCTTGCCGTGTCGAGCTTCCGTGCCCGTCGTCGGTGTGCGCAGACCGCGCCTGCGGTCTTTGACGGCTTCGCGCCGGGTTGCCCCGGGCGACGCCTTCAAAAGGGTGAAACCGGCGCCGCACCTGAGGGGCGGCGCCGTGTTGCGATTACTTCAGGGACAGCGAGGCCTGATCGATGGTGACGCCCGGACCCATGGTCGAGCTCACCGAGATCTTCTGCAGGTAGGTGCCCTTCGAGGTGGCCGGCTTGGCCTTGACCAGGTCCAGCAGCAGCGCCTGCAGGTTGCTCTTCAGCGCGTCGTCTTCGAAGCTGGCCTTGCCGATGGTGCAGTGGATGATGCCGGCCTTGTCGGTGCGGTAGCGCACCTGACCCGACTTGGCGTTCTTGACCGCTTCGGCCGGGTTGGCGGACACGGTGCCGACCTTGGGGTTCGGCATCAGGCCGCGCGGGCCCAGCAGGGTGCCCAGCTTGCCGACGACGCGCATCGCGTCCGGGGTGGCGATGACCACGTCGTAGTTCAGGTCGCCGCCCTGCATCTTCTCGGCCAGGTCGTCCATGCCGACCGCGTCGGCACCGGCGGCCAGCGCTTCGTCAGCCTTGGCGCCGGCGGGGGCGAACACGGCCACGCGCACGCTCTTGCCGGTACCGGCCGGCAGCACGGTGGAACCGCGCACCTGCTGGTCGGACTTCTTGGCGTCCACGCCCAGACGCACGGCCACGTCGACGGCTTCGACGAACTTGGCCTTGCTGGTGGTCTTGACGATCTTCAGCGCTTCGTCGATCGAATACGCCTTGCCCGGCTGCACGGCAGCACGGATCGCTTTCTGTCGCTTGGTCTGTGCCATTGCTTAACCCTCCACCGTCAGGCCCATGCTGCGGGCGGAACCCGCAATCGTGCGTACCGCCGCTTCCAGCTCCGCCGCCGTCAGGTCGGCTTCCTTCGCCTTGGCGATCTCTTCGAGCTGCTTGCGGGTCACCTTGCCCACCTTCTCGGTGTTCGGGCGCTTGGAGCCGGAGCTGACGCCCGCGGCCTTCTTCAGCAGCACGCTGGCCGGGGTGCTCTTGGTGACGAAGGTGAAGGTACGGTCCGAATAGGCCGTGATGATGACCGGAGTCGGCAGGCCCGGCTCCAGCTTCTGCGTGGCGGCATTGAACGCCTTGCAGAATTCCATGATGTTCAGACCGCGCTGACCCAGCGCAGGACCGACCGGCGGCGAGGGGTTGGCCTGACCGGCCTTCACCTGCAGCTTGATGTAACCGACGACTTTCTTTGCCATTTTAGTGTCTCCGGGTGCTAGCGCCTGAACCGCAGGCTCCCCATCGCGACGGGAAAATCACGTGTCCCGCCATCACGTTTTTGAAGTGCGCAGAAAGCCGCCTCGCGGCGGCTTCCGTTCTGCCCGGCGGCTTGCCTGGACAGGGAGCCGCGCAGTATAGCAGAGATTTTGGCGCCCGGCGCAGCCGCGCCGGGGCGGGCTCAGGCCTTCTCGACCTGGCCGAATTCCAGTTCCACCGGGGTGGAGCGACCGAAGATCAGCACCGCCACGCGCAGGCGGCTCTTCTCGTAGTTGACTTCCTCGACCACGCCGTTGAAGTCGTTGAACGGGCCGTCGGTGACGCGGACCATCTGGCCCGGCTCGAACAACACCTTGGGACGCGGCTTTTCCACGCCATCCTGAACACGCTGCAGGATCGCATCGGCCTCTTCGTCGCGGATCGGCAGCGGACGGTCGGCGGTGCCGCCGATGAAGCCCATCACCTTCGGCGTTTCCTTGACCAGGTGCCAGCTTTCGTTGTCGATGCGCGGGATGCCGCCTTCGTCGTGGGTCTCGATCTGCACCAGCACGTAACCCGGGAAGAACTTGCGCTCGGAACGGCGCTTCTGGCCGGAGCGCATCTCGATCACTTCCTCGGTGGGGACCAGCACGTCGCCGAAGCGCTCCTGCATCTCGTCACGCACAATACGGTCGCGCAGCGCTTGCGCCACGGACTTCTCGAAGCCTGAATAGGCGTGAACGACATACCAACGCTTCACTGCTGCACTCTCCTCAACGGCTCACGAACCACTGCATCAGCTTCTGGATCAGGAAATCGAACCCGCCCAGCAGCAGACTCAGAATGATCACCACCACGATCACCACCCAGGTGGTGCGAATGGCTTCCTGACGGGTCGGCCACACCACCTTGCGCAGTTCGAATCGGGATTCGGACAGGAACTCGCGGCTTTCGCGGCCCTTGGCGGTCAACAGGAACACCGCGGCACCGGCGACCAGGCCGGCCAACACGGCCAGTCCGCGCAACGGACCGGACCAGCCTCCCAATTGCGCAGCACGACTCGGCTCGCCGAACCAGAACCAGACAAACAGGCCGGCGACCACCAGCAGCGCAGCGATGACGTACTTGACGATATCGCCGCCAGAGGATGCGGCGGGGCCTTTGGAATGCTCGATCTTGCTGTTCATCCGACTCTTGCTGCTATGCGACCGAGGTCACTGGATAGGGAGCGGCAGATTGGCACGCCAGGAGGGACTCGAACCCCCAACCTGCGGTTTTGGAGACCGCTGCTCTGCCAATTGAGCTACTGGCGTGTAGTAAGAACGACTGCACTTCCCTGAGACGGCGAAGGCGGACCGAAGGTTCCGGCCCGCCCTTCGCTGAACCCGGCGGCCGGAGCCGCCTTGCACCTCGTCGGATTCCGGCGACCGAGGCCGCCGTCCTGCCGTCGAGCCCGGCGGCCACGGCCGCCGGAGGGCATTACTTGATGATCTTGGCCACCACGCCGGCGCCGACGGTACGGCCGCCTTCGCGGATCGCGAAACGCAGGCCTTCGTCCATCGCCACCGGGTTGATCAGCGTCACCACCATCTTGACGTTGTCGCCCGGCATCACCATTTCCACGCCTTCCGGCAGCTGCACCGCACCGGTGATGTCGGTGGTGCGGAAGTAGAACTGCGGACGGTAGCCCTTGAAGAACGGGGTGTGACGGCCGCCCTCGTCCTTCGACAGCACGTACACTTCGGCTTCGAAGTCGGTGTGCGGCTTGATCGAACCCGGCTTGCACAGCACCTGGCCGCGCTCCACGTCGTCACGCTTGGTGCCGCGCAGCAGCAGGCCCGCGTTGTCGCCCGCCTGGCCCTGGTCCAGCAGCTTGCGGAACATTTCCACGCCGGTCACGGTGGTCTTCTGCGTCGCACGGATGCCGACGATTTCGATTTCGTCGCCCACCTTGATCACGCCGCGCTCGATACGGCCGGTCACCACGGTGCCGCGGCCCGAGATCGAGAACACGTCTTCCACCGGCATCAGGAACGGCTTGTCCACGTCGCGCTGCGGCTCCGGGATGAACGAGTCCAGCGCGTCCACCAGCTTCAGGATCGCCGGCACGCCGATCTCGCTCTGGTCGCCTTCCAGCGCCAGACGGGCCGAACCGTGGATGATCGGGGTGTCGTCGCCCGGGAAGTCGTACTTGCTCAGCAGCTCGCGCACTTCCATCTCGACCAGCTCGAGCAGCTCGGCGTCGTCGACCATGTCGGCCTTGTTCAGGAACACCACGATGTGCGGCACGCCGACCTGACGCGACAGCAGGATGTGCTCGCGGGTCTGCGGCATCGGGCCGTCAGCGGCCGAGCACACCAGGATCGCGCCGTCCATCTGCGCCGCACCGGTGATCATGTTCTTCACGTAATCCGCGTGACCCGGGCAATCCACGTGCGCGTAGTGGCGCGTCGGGGATTCGTATTCCACGTGGGCGGTCGAGATCGTGATGCCGCGTGCCTTCTCTTCCGGCGCCGCGTCGATCGCGTCATACGCCTTGAACTCGCCGCCGAAGCGCTCTGCGCCGATCTTGGTCAGCGCCGCGGTCAGCGTGGTCTTGCCGTGGTCGACGTGACCGATGGTGCCGACGTTGACGTGCGGCTTGGTGCGCTCGAACTTACCCTTGGCCATGGCTGCTTCTTCTCGATGATCGTAGAAAGATTTGACGACTGAATATGGTGCTCACGAAAGGAATCGAACCTTCGACCTCCTCCTTACCAAGGAGGTGCTCTACCGACTGAGCTACGTGAGCGTTGTTCTATTGTGACACAAGCGCGTTCAATGGAGCGGGAGACGGGAATCGAACCCGCACCATCAGCTTGGAAGGCTGAGGTTCTACCGTTGAACTACTCCCGCTACGGGATGCCGCATTGCCACAACAAAATAACTGGTGGAGGGAGGTGGATTCGAACCACCGAAGGCGTAAGCCAGCAGATTTACAGTCTGCCCCCGTTGGCCGCTTGGGTATCCCTCCAACTGCCCACTCGGACCCGGCTGTGAGGCCGAAATCAGAGAGGGGTGAAACAGCCCGCTATTCTTCCCTGACATCCCCGTCTTGTCAACACTATTTTGACGCGATGTCGCAGGAAATCGTCGCTGCCCGCGTGCGCCCGGCCAGGACGCACGCACGCCTCAGACGTTGAAGCGGAAATGCAGGATGTCGCCTTCCTGCACGCGGTATTCCTTGCCCTCCAGGCGCAGACGCCCGGCTTCCTTGGCCCCGGCCTCGCCCTTGTACTTGATGAAGTCGTCGTAGGCGATGGTTTCAGCGCGAATGAAGCCCTTCTCGAAGTCGGTGTGGATCACCGCCGCGGCCTGCGGCGCGGTCGACCCGGCCTTGACCGTCCAGGCGCGCACTTCCTTCACCCCGGCGGTGAAGTAGGTCTGCAGCCCCAGCAAGGTGTAGCCGGCGCGGATCACCCGGTTCAGGCCGGGCTCGCTCAGGCCCAGGTCGGCCAGGAACGCATCGCGGTCGGCGTCGTCCAACTGCGACAGCTCTTCCTCGATCGCCGCCGACACCGGCACCACCTCGGCGCCCTCGGCGGCGGCATGCGCGCGCACGGCGTCCAGGTGCGGATTGTTCTCGAACCCGTCTTCCAGCACGTTGGCGATGTACATCACCGGCTTGAGCGTGAGCAGGAACAGGTCGCGCACCAGCGCCTTCTCCTCCTCGTCCAGGCCCGCATTGCGCCCGGCCTTGCCCTCGGCCAGCGCGGCCTGCAGCTTGGCCAGCACCGGCTTGCGCGCCGCCGCGTCCTTGTCGCCACCCTTGGCCGAACGCTCGGCGCGGTTGAGCGCCTTCTCCACGCTGTCCAGGTCGGCCAGGGCCAGCTCGGTGTCGATGGTCTCGATGTCCGAGACCGGGTCGACCTTGTTGTTCACGTGGATGATGTCGCCGTGCTCGAAGCAGCGCACCACGTGGGTGATCGCGTCGACTTCGCGAATGTGCGCCAGGAACTTGTTGCCCAGGCCTTCACCGCTGGCCGCACCGGCGACCAGGCCGGCGATGTCGACGAACTCGACCGCGGTCGGCACGACCTTCTGCGGATTGATGATCGCCGCCAGCGCGTTCAGACGCGGATCCGGCACCGGCACCACGCCCACGTTCGGCTCGATGGTGCAGAACGGAAAGTTGGCCGCGGCGATGCCCGCCTTGGTCAGCGCATTGAACAGGGTCGACTTGCCGACGTTGGGCAGGCCGACGATGCCGCATTTGATGCCCATGTGTGTAATCCGGGAATGGAGAATCGGGAATAGGGAATCGGAAAGCATAGCCGCCTTTCCATTCCCCATTCCCCATTCCCTATTTCCCCTGCGTATGCAACCGCTTCATCGCCTCGTTGAAGTCGCCCTGCACCGCCAGCGGCAACACCGCGATGGCGTCGTCGATGGCGCGATCGATGAGGATCTGGTCGTCCTTGCCGGCGCGTCCCAGCACCCAAGGCACCACCTTGTCCTTGTGCCCGGGATGGCCGATGCCGATGCGCAGGCGATGGAAGCCGGCATGTCCGAGCAGGCGGATGGTATCGCGCAGTCCGTTCTGGCCGCCGTGGCCGCCGTCGAACTTGAGCCGCGCCGTGCCCGGCGCCAGGTCCAGTTCGTCGTGCGCCAGCAGCGCCTGCGCCGGTTCGATCTTCCAGAAGCGCAGCGCGGCGGTCACCGACTTGCCACTGAGATTCATGAAGGTGGCCGGCTTTAGCAGCCATACCGCCTGCCCGGCGATCTCGACCTTGGCGGTCTCGCCGAACAGCTTGGCGTCCACGCTCCAGCGCGCGCCGGCCCGCTCGGCCAACGCGTCGACAAAACGAAACCCGGCGTTGTGCCGGGTGTTCGCGTGTTCGGCACCGGGATTGCCCAGGCCGACGATCAGCCGCAGACCAGTCATGCGCAATGCATCGCCGCGACGCCCGGACCGAAGGCCCGGACGCCGCGCAGGCGATTACTTGGCGTCCTTCTTGGCCGGCTCGGCGGCGGCCGCCGCGTCGGTGGCTTCCGGCTCTTCCTCGACACGGCCGTGCTTGGCGATGACCACCGCCACGTCGTGCTCCTTGCCCAGCTTCAGTTCCGGCAGCTCGACGCCGGCCGGCAGCTTCAGGTCGGACAGGTGGATCACGTCGCCGACCGACAGCGCGGACAGGTCGACTTCGACGAACTCCGGCAGGTCCTTCGGCAGGCACACGACCTGGATTTCGTTCAGCTCGTGGGTGACGACGACTTCAGCCGACTTGCCGGCCGGGGACACGTCCTCGTTGATGAAGTGCAGCGGCACCGAAGCGTGCAGCGCCTCGTTGTCGTTCACGCGCTGGAAGTCGATGTGCATGATCAGCTGCTTGAACGGGTGACGCTGCATATCGCGCAGCAGCACCTTCTGCACGTCGCCGTTCAGGCTCAGGCTGAGGATGGACGAATAGAACCAGTCGTTCTGGCTGGCCAGCCAGACTTCGTTGTGGTCGAGCTGGATGTTGACCGGCTTCAGCTCGCCACCGTAGACGATGGCCGGGATCAGGCCGTCGCGACGGAGGCGGCGGCTCGCACCCTTACCCTCGACCTCGCGGCGCTGAACCTTGATTTCATGCGTGGTTGCCATTTGTGTTTACTACCTTGGTTGAATGAACCGCCTCGCGGCGGTTTGAGGGACTCTTCCGCGACCAGAAGAGTCTGTGAAGCCGGGATTGGGGAATCGGGAATGGGGAATCGCAACAGCACAATGCCGCGCTCGGCCCATTCCCTATTCCCGATTCCCCATTCCCAGCCTTAATCGACGTACAACGAACTCACCGACTCGCCAAAGGCGATGCGGCGGATGGTTTCGGCCAGCAGCTCGGCGACGCTGAGCTGACGGATCTTGCCGCAGGCGCGGGCGGCCTCCGACAGCGGGATGGTGTCGGTGACCACCAGTTCGTCCAGCTGCGAATTGGTGATGTTGCTCACCGCCGGGCCCGACAGGACCGGGTGCGTGCAGTACGCGGCGACCTTCAGCGCGCCGCGCTCCTTCAGCGCGGCCGCGGCGGCACACAGGGTGCCGGCGGTGTCGACGATATCGTCGACCAGCACGCAGGTCTTGCCCTCGACGTCGCCGATGATGTTCATCACCGTGGACACGTTGGCGCGCGGGCGGCGCTTGTCGATGATCGCCAGGTCCGCATCGTCCAGGCGCTTGGCCACGGCGCGCGCGCGGACCACGCCGCCCACGTCCGGCGACACCACGATCAGGTTGTCGGTGCCGTAGGCGCGCCAGATGTCGGCCAGCAGCAGCGGGGAGGCGTAGACGTTGTCGACCGGGATGTCGAAGAAGCCCTGGATCTGGTCGGCGTGCAGGTCCACGGTCAGCACGCGGTCGGCATTGACCGCGCTGAACATCTTCGCCGCGACCTTGGCGGTGATCGGCACGCGCGAGGAGCGCATGCGCCGGTCCTGCCGCGAGTAGCCGAAGTACGGCACCACCGCGGTGACGCTGGCGGCGCTGGCGCGCTTGAGCGCGTCGATGATCACCAGCAGCTCCATGAGGTTCTCCGCGCTGGGCGCGCAGGTCGGCTGGATCACGAACACTTCCTGCCGGCGCACGTTCTCCTCGATCTCCACCTGCACTTCGCCGTCGGAGAAGCTGGAGACCATCGCCTTGCCTGGGCGCACGCCCAGCTCGCGGCAGATGCTTTTGGCCAGGGGCTTGTTGGCGTTGCCGGAGAACACCAGCAGGTTGCGTTGGTCTTGCATGAGGGTCTCTCGGGTGGCTGCAAAGAGCGTGTAGCGACGAAACGACGTGGAACCGGCGGCGGTCAGGCGGGGCGGCGCCGCGCCTGTCGGATCCGGCCGCGCATGCGCATGCAGGCGGATCCGCGTGGAACAATGGCAGGGGCGGTAGGATTCGAACCTACGAATGCCAGGATCAAAACCTGGTGCCTTGGGCCTCTTGGCGACGCCCCTGCGTAAACCTGTGCCAAGCCTCCAGCGCGTCGAGCAGCGGCGAACGCGGGACGCCGCCTGCCACCCAGGCGCGCATCCCATCCGGCAAGTCCGCCAGCGCGCGCACGGCGGCAGCGCGATCGGCGAACTCGACGAAACAACCGCTTCCCGATCCGGTCAAGCGTGGCGTGCCGATCCGCGCGAGCGCCTGGAACGTGGCCTGGACGGCCGGCTCGCGGCGAAGCAGGACCGGCTCGAACGCGTTGCCGAGCAGGAGACCTGAAACGAAGTCCGCTATTTTCGCGGGCGCAGCATCCCGCGTCAAATCGGGGGACTGGAACAGTGCCGCGGTGGGCACGTGCACCCCCGGATCGGCGAGCACATACCAGGCCGGCGGCAGCGCGAGCGGGGTCAACCGCTCCCCCACCCCCTCGGCCCAGGCGTCGCGCCCGCGCACGAACACCGGCACGTCCGCCCCCAGCGACAGGCCGAGCGCGGCCAGGGCATCCTCGTCCAGCCCAGCACCCCACAGCGCGTTCAGCGCCACCAGTGCGGTCGCCGCATCGGACGAGCCGCCCCCGAAGCCACCACCGGCCGGGATGCGCTTTTCGACGCGGATCTCCACACCTTGCGCGACATTCGCCGCTTTTTGCAGCAGCCGCGCAGCCCGCACCAGCAGGTCGTCGGCCTCGGCGACGCCGGCCACAGAGGGGCCGATCCGCGCCACCACCCCGTCGGGACGCAACCGCAGGTGCACCGTATCGCCCCAGTCCAGCAGCCGGAACACGGTCTGCAGCTGGTGGTAGCCATCGGCGCGGCGGCCGGTGATCTGTAGGAACAGGTTCAGCTTCGCCGGGGCCGGCCAGGACGACCAGCCCCCGTCGATGGTCCCACTCATGGCGCGGGCACGGTCCAGGCGTCGACCAGCAGGCGCACCTTGGCGTCGCCGTTGCGCGCCTCGATGCGCCGCGGCAGTGCCGGACGGCCGTCGCTAGGCGGGTACCAGTCCTGGAATTCGATCTCCCAGCCCATCTGCCGCAGCGTGTGCGGCCGCCCCTGCGCGTCGTAGTCGACCCGCTCCGGCGCCTGCGCGTCGGTCGCCACCAGCCCGCGCACCCAGTCCGGCAGCAGGTTGACCGGGATTTCCCAGCCGGTCGCCTCCAGCAGCAGTTGCTCGGCGTTCTCGCCCTCGCGCGGGCCGCCCTCCAACCCTTCCAGGCGCCCGGCCTCGGAGTGGCTGTCGCCGATCAGGCGCCAGCTCTGCCGGGTCACCGGCGCACTGAGCTGCACTTCGTACTGCCGCTGCCGCTGCGTCCAGTCGATGCGGCCGCTGCCGCCGTTGCGGCCCTTGGTGATCGCCACCCGACCCTGGAACGCCCAGTCCGGATGCGCCTGCAGCCACTGCACGCGTGCCGCCTCGGCCTGCTGCGCGGCGGCATCGGGCGCGGCGACGGCGACCGGCGCCGGGGCGCGCGTCGGCAGCGCACTGCAACCGGCCAGCAGCAGCGCGGCGGCCAGCGCCCAGGCGGTGCGCAGACCGAAGCTCACGACGCCACCTGTTCCAACGCGCGGCGCAGCGCGCGATTGTCCGGATCGAGCTTGCGCGCCTCCTCGAAATACTTGTTGGCTTCCTCGCGCTTACCCTGCTCCCACAGCACCTGGCCGATATGTGCGGCGATTTCCGGATCCTTGACCAGGCTCCAGGCGCGGCGCAGTTGCACCAACGCTTCCTGGGTCTTGCCGAGCCGGTACAGCACCCAGCCGTAGCTGTCGATGATCGCGGCATTGTCGGGATCGGCGGTGCGTGCGCGGTCGATCAGCTGTAGCGCCTCGCGGTAGCGCTTGGTACGGTCGGCCAGGGTGTAGCCGAGCGCATTCAGCGCCGCCACGTTCTCCGGCTCGGTGACCAGGATCTTGCGCAGGTCGGCTTCGGCGCGGTCGATGCGGTCGCGGCGCTCCCAGGCCAACCCGCGTGCGTACAGCAGCGCGTTGTCGTCCGGGTACGCGGCCAGGCCGCGCTCGAATACCTGCAGCTCGCCGGCGTCGTCGCCGCTGCGCTGGCGCAGTTCCGCCTCCAGCACGTAGGCGTCGCGGCGCGCGGCATCGTCGGCCTCGGCATCGTCCTGCAGCGCGCGCGCCTCGGCGAAGGCGGCGTCCTTCTGGCCGAGCGCGTACAGCGCGCCGGCGGCGCGCAGCCGCGCCTCGCTGCGCAGCGGGCCGCCCGGCACGCCGCGGTACCAGTCCACCGCTTCCTGGTTGCGCTTGAGGAACTCGGCGATCTTGCCGAGCAGCAGGCGCCGCTCCGGATCGGGCCGGTCGGCGCCCTTGCGCAGCTCGTCGTACAGCGCGGTCAGGGCGGCGTTGTCCTGCAGCTTGGCCAGCATCGAGGCGCGCAGTCCGTAGTTCTGGGTGGTCTGCGGCCCCAGCGCCAGCACCCGCGCCGCGGCAGCGGTGTCGCCGATCGCGTCGTAGGCGTAGGCCAGCGCGGTGCGCAGGTCCGGGTCGCCCGCCACCTTGGGCTCGACGCCCTGCAGCAGCACCCGCGCCTGTTCGGTCTTGCCCGCCTGCTGCAACTGCGTGGCATGCAGCAGCGCGACCCGCGGCTCCTGCGGGAAGCGCTTGACCAGTTGGTCGACGATGCGTTCGGCCAGCTTGGGCTGATCCAGGCGCAGCGCCAGACGCCCGAACTCCTGCCAGGCCTCGAGTTGGTCGGGGATGGCGTTGGCGTCGAGCAACTGGTCCAGGGCTTTGGCCGCCACCTCCGGATCGCGGTTGCCGCTGACCAGGGCGATCAGCGCGAAGCGCCAGCCGCGCGGGTCCTTGTCGCGCAGCAGGGCCACCAGCAGGCTGCGCGCCTGGCGCAGGTTGCCGTTGCGCAGGGCCAGCGCGGCCTCGGCGCTGCGCATGGCCAGCGACTCGGGCGCACGCTGCCGCCACAGCGCCAGGGCCTGGGCGGCGGCGGTGCTGTCGTTGGCCAGCATCGCGATGCGGGTGGCGCGTTCGGCCAGGCCGGCATCGCCCGGGCTGGCGTTGGCCGCCTGCAGGTACCAGCGCGAGGCGTCGGCCAGTTGCCCGGCCTGCAGGGCGAACTCGCCGGCCAGCACCGGCGTCATCACATCCTGAGCGGGGCTCGGCGCCTTGGCGGCGGCCGGTGCGGCCACGGCGGCGATTGCGGACAGCAACAGAAAGGTACGGATGCGAATCAGTGCGGGCATCGGAAGCGGCCGGGCCGTAAAATGGGGCCCTTGAATGGCCAGCAGCTTATCGCAAGCAACTGAACAGATGACGTTGTGGGTGCTCGGATTGAACCACCAGACCGCGCCGGTCGACCTGCGCGAACGGGTGGCATTCGCCGGCGATGCGTTGCCGCGCGCGCTGCAGTCGCTGCGCGCGCTGCCCGATGTCGCCGAAGCGGCGCTGCTGTCCACCTGCAACCGCACCGAGCTGTACGCCATCGCCAGCGATGCGCAGCACCTGGCCGACTGGCTGGACTCGCACGCCGCCGGCCTGCACGGCTACCTGTACCAGCACCAGGACGCGGACGCGGTGCGGCACCTGTTCCGGGTCGCCACCGGGCTGGACTCGATGGTGCTGGGCGAGCCGCAGATCCTCGGCCAGGTGAAGGACGCCTGGTCGCTGGCGCGCGAGCACGGGGCGATGGGCGGCCGCCTGGACCGGCTGTTCCAGCAGACCTTCTCGGTGGCCAAGCGCGCGCGCACCGACACCCGGGTCGGCGCCAATCCGGTGTCGGTCGCCTCCACCGCGGTGCGCCTGGCGCAGAACTCCTTCGCCCGGCTCAGCGAATCCACCGTGCTGCTGGTCGGCGCCGGCGAGACCATCGAGCTGGCCGCCAAGCATCTCAGCGAGGGCCGCGTGCGGCGCCTGCTGATCGCCAACCGCACCCTCGCCCACGCGCAGGAACTGGCCAGCCGCCACGGCGGCGTGGCGCTGCCGCTGAGCGAGCTGGAGCGCCACCTGCACGAGGCCGACGTGGTGTTCTCGGCCACCGCCGCGCGCGAGCCGGTAGTGACCCGGGCGCAGGTCGAGCAGGCGCTGCGCGCGCGCAAGCACAAGCCGATGCTGCTGTTCGACCTGGCGGTGCCGCGCGACATCGAGGCCGGCGTGGCCGACCTGGCCGACGCCTACCTGTACACCGTCGACGACCTGGAGCGCGCGGTCGAAGACAACCGCCGCGGCCGCCGCGAAGCCGCCGAGGCGGCCGAGGCGATCATCGACCTGCAGGTGGTGCGCTACATGGAGGCGCTGCAGGCCAGCACCCGGCAGGCGCCGCTCAAGCGCCTGCGCGCGCACGGCGACAACACCCGCGACGACGTGCTGGCCAAGGCGCGGCAACAACTGGCGCACGGCAAGCCCGCCGAGGAGGTGCTGGAGTTCCTCGCCAACACCCTGACCAACCGCCTGCTGCACCCGCCCACCGCGGCGCTGCGCGAGGCGGCGCTGCGCGGCGACGCCGACCTGGCCCGCGCCGCCGAGCGCCTGTTCCCGGAAAAGCCGGGCTATTTCCACCCGATCCTGAAGACCGATGACACCGACCCTGCGCCGTAAGCTGGAGGCGCTGGCCGAGCGTCGCGAAGAACTCGAACGCCTGCTGTCCGATCCCGAGGTGGTGAGCGACAACGCGCGTTTCCGCGACTACTCGCGCGAGTTCGCGCAACTGGAGCCGGTCGCCGCCGCGCTGGCCGCCGAGGCCGCGGCCAAGGCCGACCTGGCCTCGGCCGAGGCGATGCGCGCCGATCCGGAGCTGCGCGAGCTGGCCGAGGAGGAAATCGCCGCCGCGCAGGCGCGCCTGGCCGAGCTGGACGCGGAACTGGCGCTGCTGCTGGTACCGCGCGATCCGCGCGACGACGGCAACCTGTTCCTGGAAGTGCGCGCCGGTACCGGCGGCGACGAGGCGGCGATCTTCGCCGGCGACCTGTTCCGCATGTATGCCCGCTACGCCGAACGCCAGGGCTGGAAGGTCGAGGTGGAATCGGACAGCCCCGGCGAACACGGCGGCTACAAGGAGATCGTGGCGCGCATCGTCGGCCGCGGCGCCTACTCCAGGCTGAAGTTCGAATCCGGCACGCACCGCGTGCAGCGCGTGCCGGCCACCGAGTCGCAGGGCCGCATCCACACCTCCGCGGCGACGGTGGCGATCATCCCCGAGGCCGACGACGTGGAGGAGATCGCGATCAACCCGGCCGACCTGAAGATCGACACCTTCCGCTCCTCCGGCGCCGGCGGCCAGCACGTCAACAAGACCGAGTCGGCGATCCGCATCACCCACGTGCCGAGCGGCGTGGTGGTGGAGTGCCAGACCGAGCGCAGCCAGCACGCCAACCGCGACAAGGCGCTGAAGCGGCTCAAGGCGCAGCTGCTGGAGGCCGAACGCAGCAAGCAGGCCGCTGCCGAGGCGCAGGACCGCAAGCTGCAGGTCGGCAGCGGCGACCGCAGCCAGCGCATCCGCACCTACAACTTCCCGCAGGGCCGCATCACCGACCACCGTGTCGAGGGGCTGACCCTGTACGACCTGCCGAACGTGATCGAGGGCGACCTCGACGCGCTGATCGGGCGCCTGAGCCACGAGCACCAGGTCGACGAGCTGGCGCGGCTGAGCGACAGCCCATGAACCTGCGCGTGCGCCAGGCCGATGCGCACGACCTGCCGGCGCTGGCAGCGCTGTTCGACGCCTACCGCCAGTTCTACGGGCAGGCGCCGGATGCGGCGACCGCGCACGCCTTCCTGGCCGCGCGCCTGGCGCGCGCCGAGTCGGTCGTGCTGCTGGCCGAGCGCGCGGCGCAGGCCGCCGGCTTCGTGCAGCTGTACCCGTCCTTCTCCTCGGTGCGGGCGGCGCGGCTGTGGATCCTCAACGATCTGTACGTGGCGCCCGCCCATCGCCGCCACGGCGTGGCGCAGGCACTGCTGCACGCGGCCGAACGCCACGCCGCGGACGACGGCGCAGTGCGCATCGTGCTGGAGACGGCGCAGGACAATCTCAGCGCGCAGGCGCTGTACAGCGCCTGCGGCTGGCAGCAGGACCTGAGCGCACAGCACTACGCCAAGGCGCTGGTGCCATGAGCGTGCGCCGCCCACGACCGGTCGCGGCCATCGCGGCCGCATGAACGGCGGCGGCGCAGACGAACGCCTGCAGCTGCACGCCGCGGTGCGGCGCGATCCGCAGGATTTCCTGGCCTGGGTGATGCTCGCCGACGCCGAACTCGGTGCCGGCGCGGTGGCCGCCGGCGAACAGGCCGCGGTGCGCGCGCTGCAGTTGCGCCCGGGCCATCCGGAAGCGCTGGCGCGGCTTGGCCGGGTGCGCTGGACCCAGGGCCGCCATGCCGAGGCCGTGCAGGCGCTGCGCGAGGCGCTGCGGCAGGCGCCGCAGCACCCGGGCATCGCGGTCTGGCTGGGCCATGCCCTGGAAGACAATGGCGAGGCGGAAGCCGCGGCGCAGGCCTATGCGCACGCGCACGGCTTGCTGCCGCAGGAACCGTCGATCGCCGCCTACCTGCTGAACTGGCGGCGCAAGCTGTGCGACTGGCGCGGGCTGGACGCGCTGTCGCAGCAGGTGCGCAGCGCCGTGCGGCAGGGGCATCCGGCGATCGAACCGTTCGCCTTCCTCAACGAGGACGCGGGCGCGGACGAACAGCTGCGCTGCGCGCGCAACCGTGCCCAGGCGCTGGCCCGCACCCTGGCGCCACTGCCCGCTGCGCGGGTGCGCGGCGACGGTGCGCTGCGCATCGGCTTTCTGTCCAACGGGTTCGGCGCGCACCCCACCGGCCTGCTGAGCGTCGCCCTGTTCGAGCATTTGCGCGCGCATGCCGATCTGCAGGTGCACCTGTTCGCGCTCAACCACGACGACCGCAGCGCGCTGCGCGCGCGCCTGCAGGCCGCTGCGCATACCTGGCACACCGTGGCCGGGCAGCCGCATCGGCAGACCGCGCGGCAGATCCGCGACGCCGGCATCGACCTGCTGTTCGACCTGCGCGGCTGGGGCGGCGGCGGCGCGCCGGAAGTGCTCGCCCTGCGTCCGGCGCCGCTGCAGTTGAACTGGCTGGCCTACCCCGGCAGCTCCGGCGCGCCCTGGATCGACTACGTCGTCGGCGACGCCTACGCGTTGCCGCCGGCGCTGGCCGCGCACTACAGCGAGAAGGTGCTGCGGCTGCCGCGCGCGTTCCAGCCTTCCGACGACACCCGCCACATCGGCACCCCACCCGCACGCGGCGATTGCGGCCTGCCCGAGCGCGGCACCGTGTTCTGCTGTTTCAACAACAGCTACAAGCTCGGTCCGCACAGCGTGGCGCGGATGCTGGAGGTCCTGCGGCAAGTGCCGGACAGCGTGCTGTGGCTGTTGTCCGGCCCGGGCCAGGCCGACGACCGGCTGCGTGCGGCGGCCGCGGCAGCCGGCGTGGCGCCGACGCGCCTGTGCTTCATGCCCAAGCTGGCGCATCCGGACTACCTGGCGCGCTACCGGCACGCCGATCTGTTCCTGGACACGCATCCCTACAACGCGCACACCACCGCCTCCGACGCCCTGTGGGCCGGCTGCCCGGTGCTGACCTGCCCCGGCAGCACCTTCGCCGCCCGCGTGGCCGGCAGCCTCAACCATCATCTGGGCCTGGACGAGATGAACGCCGCCGACGATGCGGCATTCATCGCCACCGCGGTCCGCCTGGGTCGCGATCCCGCGGCGCTGCAAGCGCTGCGCGCACGGCTGCAGGCGCGACGCGCGGACAGCGGCCTGTTCGATATGCAAGGCTTCGCCCACGACTTCGCCACGTTGCTACGCGACACCGCGGCCCGCCACGGTTGGCAAGGCGCCGCGCCGACCTGACCGTGCTCGGCGGCGCCGCACGCGACGGCGGCGCATCACGCGGCGCGAAGGACGGCGACTTCGTCATCGGCATCGCCGCTACCGCCTGCGTACCGCCTCGTTGGATCGCGCCGCACGCGGCATCGCAACGCCCCGCCCGATGCAGACACGCCATCGCGACAGATCGCAGCGACGCGACTCACCGCAACCAGCGCGGAGCGCATCGCGCTCATGCCCAGCCCCGGCAGGCAGGCCCGTCACAGCACTTGACCTAAAGTCAACTTGAGGTTTGATACTGCGCGCACGCTCCCTGTGCAGACCTCGCGATGTCGCCATCGTTTTCCTCGCCCACGTCCCCTCCCCCGATCCCCACGCGCAGCGTGCTGCTCGCCGAGGCGCCCATCCCCGACCGGACCGCGCTGCTCGAATGCGTGCGCGGCCTGTGCGACCACCGCCTGCACGCCCTGACCTGGATGGAATCCCTGGGCGACACCCCCGACCTGCTGTACGCGCGCTGCAGCTGCGACGCGGCACCCGCATTGCACGGGCTGCTGCACGCACGCCTGCCGGCGCTGCGGCGGACGCTGCGCCGCTACCGGCGCATCCGCAGTGGCGTGTCCGCTCCGCATCGTGAGGCATCCTGCGTGGTGGTGACACGCGTTCGGACCCGCGATGCGACGCAGGCGCAGGGGCGCGCCGATGCCGCCTTCGCCGCATTACAGAACGGCGCGCACGCGCTGCGCGGGTTGCTCGCCGCGCACCTGTACCTGTCCGACGATGGCCGCATCCTGCTCGAATGCACCTCGTGGCACAGCGCCGACGCGCAGCGACGCGCACTGCAGCGCGCGCCCGAGCGCCTGCCGCTGGCCGCCGATCCGACTGCCAGCGTCCGCCGCTTCCGGCCACGTGCCCTGGCCCTGCCATGCGACGGAGCCCCGCCGGTCCATCTCCACGCCTGAATCGGCGAGTGCGTGTGCCCGCTGTCTACACGAGCACCGCCGCCTGCCCGGGACGACGTCCCGGTGCGCCACGCTACCGTGCCCGGGCGCTTGCGCCCGACGCTCCGCTCCATGCAATGCCGCCCCGGCCCGCGACGAGGCGCATTGCCCAGTGCAGCCGTTGCTGAAGCGCCTGCGCGCGCAGGCTGTACGCCGGCCGGGCGAGCCGCTAGGCTGCCGGCATGAGCGCCAACGCCGACTTCATCGCCTTGAACCTGTGCGTGCTGACCGTCTCGGACACGCGCACCCTCGACCAGGACAGCTCCGGCGACTACCTGATCGCCGCCCTCGGTGGCGCCGGCCATCGCCTGCATGCGCGGGAACTGCTGCCGGACGATCGCTATCGGATGCGCGCCACGGTCTCGGCCTGGATCGCCGACCCGCAGGTGGACGGCATCCTGGTCACCGGCGGCACCGGCTTCACCGGCCGCGATTCCACGCCCGAGGCGCTGCTGCCGCTGCTGGACAAGGAAATGCCGGGGTTCGGCGAGCTGTTCCGCGCGATCAGCGTCGAGGAGATCGGCACCTCCTCGCTGCAGTCGCGCGCCTTCGCCGGCCTGGCCAACGCCACCTTCCTGTTCTGCCTGCCCGGCTCCACCTCGGCTTGCCGTACCGCCTGGGAGCGGATCATCGCCGCGCAGCTGGATGCCCGCACCCGTCCTTGCAATCTGGCCACGCTGCGCCCGCGGCTGAAGGAATGACCTGGACTCCCGCATGCCCCTGGACACCACGTTGCGACTGCTGGCCAAGGCCAGCGGCATGAGCGCCGCCGACATCGCCGCGGCCATCCCGCGCGCTGGCGCGGCCACGGTCAAGGCCTGGATGGCGGGCGAGAAACTGCCCGGCCGCGCCCAGCTCACCGCGCTGGCGCGCACCTTCGGCGTCCCCGCCGGCGCGCTGCTCGGCGAACTGGCCAGCCAGCTGGACCCGGCGCGCACCCGCGGCGAACACGACCTGCTGCAGGCCTACCGCGCCCTCGACACCCGCCAGCAGGGCGCGCTGCTCGAAGTGGCGCGCAGCATGGCCGGCACCGCCCCCCGCAAGCGGAGCAACAAATGAGCCATCTGAAGCGCAAGCAGTACAAGGCCCTGATGCAACCGCTGCAGCTGGAACTGACGGCGATGGCGCAGGCGGTGCAGCACAGCGGCGAGCGCGTGCTGGTGCTGTTCGAAGGCCGCGACACCGCCGGCAAGGGCGGCGCGATCCAGGCCATCGCCGAACACCTCAATCCGCGCCAGTGCCGGGTGGTGGCGCTGCCCAAACCGACCGACCGCGAAGCCACGCAATGGTATTTCCAGCGCCACATCGCGCACCTGCCGGCGGCGGGCGAGATCGTGCTGATGGACCGCAGCTGGTACAACCGCGCCGGCGTGGAGCGGGTCATGGGCTACTGCAGCGATGCCGAGTACCACGCCTTCCTGCGCCAGACCCCGCTGTTCGAACGGCTGCTGGTGGACGACGGCATCCGCCTGTTCAAGTACTGGCTGTGCGTGGACCAGGCGCAGCAGGAAAAGCGCTTCGCCGAACGCCTGCACGACCCGTTGAAGGGCTGGAAGCTGTCGCCGGTGGACCTGAAGTCGCGCAGCCAGTACGCCGACTACACCCGCGCCCGCGAAGCGATGCTGGAGGCGACCCACCGCGACTACGCGCCATGGACCCTGGTGGACTTCAACGACCAGAAGCGCGGCCGCCTGACCCTGATCCGACACCTGCTCGACCAGCTGCCGGAAACTCGCCTGCACGAACCGGACCTGGACCTGCCGCCGCTGAAGCACAAGCTGCACAAGGAAAAGTTCGGGCTGCTGCAGCCGATCCCGTCGTATGAGGTCGGGAGCGGGGATTAGGGGATCGGGATTGAGTGAGGCATGCGGCGTGCAGTCCTAGTCCGACAGCAGGTTGCTGGGCACGTGCGGTCAGCTGCTTCGGAGAAGACGGGTCGCGGCTGAAGCCGCTCCTACGATGGATCTCGGCAAGGGAGTGCAACGCAGGCGCCTGCCTCGTGCAGGAGCGGCTTCAGCCGCGACGAGCGAAACCATCCACTCCTCTCGTCGCGCAAGCCGTCGGGACTGAAGGCCCTCCCACAAGGACTGCGCCTGATTCAGGACGGCTCGGATGGAGGCGCGGATTCACTCGCGGCACCACCACAGGTCAGCGTTCCGGGTCGCGGCTGAAGCCGCTCCTACCGCGGCCCGGCAGCGAAAGCGCGCACGCGCGCAGGGAAGCACGCATCCCCAATCCCGGGCGGCGGCCACGCCTCCCGGGCAACCACCGCTCTCACCCCGCCGCCTTCCCCTTGCCCTGGCCGGGCGCAGGACCACCCGCGGCGGCGATCGCGGCTTCGATGTCGCGGGCGGTGACCGGCCCCAGGAACTGCTTGGCGAGCTTGCCGTCGGGCGCGATCAGATAGGTCATCGGCAGGCCCCGCGGGGTGGCGAAGTCGGCCGGCGGCGCATAGGTGTCGACGATGACGATCGGATAGGCGACCGGATGCTGCTTCAGGAACGCCTGCATCTCCGCCGGCTCGATGTCCTCGTAGGCCAGGCCCACCACCTCGATGTTGTCGCGCATCACGTGCAAGGCCGACAGCTCCGGCATCTCCTTCAGGCACGGCGCGCACCAGGTCGCCCAGAAATTCACCACCACCCACTGCCCGCGGTGCGCGGCCAGGTCGTACTCGCGCCCGTCCACCGCCTTCATCTTCAGGGTCGGCTCGGGTCGGGTCTCCTGCACCACCGCCGGGCCGGCCGCCGGGGCGGCGGGCGCCTCCGGGGCGGGCGGGGTCTTGGGCGCGGAGGACGGTGCGGTGGTCGCGGCGCCGTCGGCCGGCTTGGGCGTGGGCTGGCGGTCGCACCCGGCCAGCAGCGCGACGGCGGCGAACAGCGGGAACAGCAGGCGCATGGCGGTCATGCAAGGTCTCCGATCTCGGTGTAGAGGTCGCCGACGCGACGCTTGAGCACGTCGCGCAACGGCAGGCGCAGTTCGTCCAGCGCGCGGCACGCCGCCTGCCCCAGGGCGTCGTCGCGGCATGGCAGATAGGTTTCGACGACGGGGATGCGCAGTTGGCAATTCTCGTACAACTCGGCCACCGGCACGTCGCCCAGGTCGCGGGCCAGCATCCAGTCGCCCTGCTCGGTGCGGCTGAGCAGGCGGATGCGTTCCAGCTCGCACAGCAGTTCCTGCACCAGCGCGTCGGTCAGCATCGGCTCCAGCTCCAGGATCCTGTCCTCCTGCAGCCCCTTGCCCTGCCGGCGCGCCTGGGCGAAGCGCCCGAGCAGGCGCAGCAGGCCGTAGATCTCGTAACCGGCCGGCAGGCGCATCGAGACCGGCTGGTAGCGGAAGGCGGCGATCGAGGAGGACACCGAGGCGCCGAGCAGGATCGCGATCCAGCTCAGATAGATCCACAGCAGGAAGATCGGCACGAACGCGACCGTACCGTAGATGCGCTGGTAGGACTGGAAGCTGCCCAGGTACAGGCTCAGCCCCCACTTCACCAGTTCCAGCAGCAGCACCGCCAGCAGCGCGCCCGGCACCGCGTGGCGCAGCTTGACCGGGTGGTGCGGCACCACCCGGTACACCAGGGTGATGCAGACGAACTCGATCAGCACCGGCGCCACGCTCAGCACCACCTGCGCCAGCAGCCGGCCCTCGCTGGTCTTGAACAGCGGCAGCGCGAAAAAGCGCGCCGACACCGCCAGCGACGCCGCGGCCAGCAGCGCGCCCAGGGTCAGCACCGTCCAGTACACCAGGAAGCGGGTCAGCTGCGGCCGCGCCGAGACCACCCGCCAGATCTGGTTGAAGGTCTGCTCGACGCTGTTGAGGGTGATCAGCAGCGAGACCACCAGCGCGATCACGCCGGCGGTGGTCAGCTGCCCGGCGCTGGCCGAGAACTGCCGCAGGTAGGACTCCACCGAGCGCGCCGCGGCCGGCACGAAGTTGGAGAAGATGTAGTCGCTGAGCTGGTCGCTCCACTTGTCGAACACCGGGAACGCCGACAGCACCCCGAACACCACCACCGCCAGCGGCACCAGCGCGAAGATGGTGGTGTAGGCCAGCGAGGCCGCGGCCTGGAACAGGCGGTCGTCGATGAAACGCCGCCACAGGAAACCGGCGAAGCTGCGCATGCGCGCGCGGTCGCGCAGGCGATCGGCCCAGAGATTGACGGTGTCCAGCGGCTGCATCGGGCAAGGGTACCCGATGCGCACGGACGCCGGCATCGTCGATACTGGCGGCCGTTTCGATCCACGAGGGGGCCGCATGGCCGAGATTCTGGTGCTGTACTACAGCCGCGGCGGCTCGGTGGCGCGGCTGGCGCGGCAGATCGCGCGCGGCGTCGGCGAGGTGCCGGGCATGGCCGCGCGCCTGCGCACCGTGCCGCCGGTGGCCGCGGTCACCCAGACCAGCGCACCGCCGGTGCCCGACAGCGGCGCGCCGTACGTGGATGCCAGCGACCTGCGCGAGTGCGTGGGCCTGGCGCTGGGCAGCCCGACCCGCTTCGGCAACATGGCCGCGCCGGTCAAACACTTCATCGACGGCCTCGGCGCCGACTGGGCCAGCGCCACCCTCGCCGGCAAGCCGGCGGCGGTGTTCACCTCGACCGCCTCCCTGCACGGCGGCCAGGAAGCCACCCTGCTGTCGATGCACCTGCCGCTGCTGCACCACGGCTGCCTGATCGTCGGCATTCCCTACACCGAACCCCTGCTCAGCAGCACCCGCAGCGGCGGCACCCCGTACGGGGCCAGCCACGTCGCCGGCGCCGATGACGATCCGCAGCCCAGCGAGGAAGAAGCGCAGCTGGCGCGCGCGCTCGGCCGGCGCCTGGCCGACATCGCGCAGCGATTGGCGGCGCCATGAGCGGCGCGCGCCCGCAGGTGGCGCTGGGGGCGACGCTGCTGGCGCTGGCGGCGCTGTTCGCGGCCTGGTTCCACGACGATCGCCACCGTCTCGCCGCGCTGCTGGTGTTCGCGCTGCCGCCGCTGCTGCTCGCCGTGGGCGTGTTGCGCGGTTCGGCGCTGGCACGGTTCTGGAGCGGCGTCGGCGCGCTGCTATGGTTCAGCCACGGCGTGATGACCGCCTGGAGCCACCCGCCGCAGCGCGGCTACGGCTGGGCCGAACTGCTGCTGGCGCTGCTGGTGGTGGGGTTGTCCAGCGCGCCGGGCATCCGCGCGCGCTTCGCCCGCCGCCGCGGCACGGCCGGGCGCGACTGAGCGGCCGCCCCGCCGCGCCCGGTATCATGGCGGCCTGCGCGGCCACGGCCGCGCCCCGACATGCTTCTAGGAACGGCAATGGAAGAACTCCTGATCGTCACCACCGGCGGCACGATCGACAAGATCTACTTCGACGACAAGTCCGACTACCAGATCGGCGACCCGCAGATCGGCCAGATCCTCAAGGAACTGGGCGTGACCTTCCGCTTCACCGTGATCCCGATCATCCGCAAAGATTCGCTGCACATCACCGACGAAGACCGCGAACTGATCCGCGCCACCATCGCCGCGCAATCCGCGCGCCATGTGCTGATCACCCACGGCACCGACTCGATGGTGCAGACCGGCAAGGTGCTGCAGGCGATCGAGGGCAAGACCATCGTGATGACCGGCGCGCTGAACCCGGCGCGCTTCCGCGGCTCCGACGCCGAGTTCAACATCGGCTGCGCGGTCGGTGCGGTGCAGTCGCTGCCGGCGGGCGTCTACATCGCCATGAACGGGCGGATCTGGGACCCGCAGCAGGTGCGCAAGAACGTGGCGGCGAACCGCTTCGAAGCGATCTGAGCGACGACGATGTCCAAGGCCACACGCGCAACCAAAGCATTGGACGCGGCCGGCATCGCCTATCGGCTGCATCCCTACGACTACGCCGCCGAGGCCGCCGCCAAGGGCCTGCAGGCCGCGCAGGCGCTGGGGCTGCCGCCGGAGCGGGTGCTGAAGAGCCTGATGGCCTGGGTCGACACCCGCGCGGTCTGCGTGGTGGTCCCGTCCGACCGCCGCGTGCAGTTGAAGAAGCTGGCCGCCGCCGCGGGCGGCAAGGCGGCGCGGATGATGGAGGCCGCCGAGGCCGAGCGCCGCACCGGCTACAAGGTCGGCGGCATCAGTCCGCTGGGCCAGCAGCGGCCGGCGCCGGTGCTGATCGAGCAATCGGCGCTGGGCGCGGGGAGCGTGTGGTTCAACGCCGGGCAACGCGGCCTGCTGCTGGAAATGGAGGCCGCGCAGGTGCTCGACGCGCTGCAGGCGCGCGCCTGCGATCTGTGCGAGTGAGCCGTCCACTCCGTCTCGCTGGCAGGCGCGCGGATCCGCGACAGCACGCCATCGGGCGGACCCACAACCACAGCGGCCGCGATGACCGGCTTGGCGTAGTGCGATGGCGCGCCACGCGCCAGCGTGCGAGGTGCACGCGGTGGCCCATAAAAAAGCCCCGCGCCGAAGCGCGGGGCGACCGAGGGTGACAGCGGCGGCCTCCTGGCCGACCGCTGCGTTCCGGCACCGGGAGGTGCGCGGCGGCCCGCAAGGCCGCCGCGACGGAGTGCCTCAGTAGTCGGCCTTCAGGCTGACCCCGGAGAACGTGCTGTACGCCTTCACCCGCACATAGTAGGTGCCGGCCTGCGGCGAGTTGAAGGTGCAGGTCTCGTTGTTGCCGTTCCGGTACGGACGGCAGTCGTAGGCCGAGTCGGTCGGCGCGCTGCCGAAGCGCACGTACAGGTCGGCATCGCCGCTGCCGCCGGAGATGGTGACCACCAGGCTGCTGGAGCCGGACGGCACCTTGACCGTGTAGTTCAGCGAGGAGCCGGTGTTGGCGCTGAGGCCGGTGACCGCCACGCCATCCTGCAGCTCGTTGCTGCTGCCGCCACCACCGCCACCGCCGCTGCTGCCGCCGTTCTTCGCCGCGGTGACCGCTGCGTTGGCGTCGAGCAGGCCGGCGCCGCAGCCCTGCGAGCAGGAGAAGCTGGCCGCGGTGTTCTTGATGGTGCTTTCCACCTGCGCGGGGGTCAGCGCGGTCGGCGCCACCGACTGCATCAGCGCGACTACGCCAGCCACGTGCGGCGTCGCCATCGAGGTGCCGCTGTAGGAGGCATAGCTGGCGTTGCCCGGGGTGGTGGTGCCGTCGTTGAGGGTCGACAGGATGCTCGAGCCCGGCGCGGAGATGTCGATGCCCGAGCCGTAGTTCGAGTAGCTGGCCTTGGCCCGCGACGACGTGGTGGCCGCCACCGCGATCACGTTGTTGCAGTTGGCCGGCACCGCGTTGGACACGTTGGTCGAGCTGTTGCCCGCCGCCACCACCACGGTGGTGCCGCGGTTGACCGCGCCGTTGATGGCGTTCTGGTAGGTGTTCGAGCAGGTGCCGCTGCCGCCCAGCGACATGTTGATCACTTCGGCCGGGTTCTGGTTGGCCGGCACGCCGCTGACGGTGCCGCCGGAGGCCCAGGTGATCGCATCGGCGATGTCGGAGGTGTAGCCGCCGCACTTGCCGAGCACGCGCACCGGCACGATCTTGGCGTTGAACGCGGTGCCGGCCACACCGGTGCTGTTGTTGGTGACGGCGGCGATGGTGCCGGCCACGTGGGTGCCGTGCCAGCTCGAGTTCGACGCGGACGAGCCGGAGTAGCACTCGCCGGCGGCGGCCCAGTCGCCTTCGTCGGCCGGGTTGCTGTCGCGGCCGTCGCCGTCGCGCGCGCCGTCGGCGTCGCTGATGAAGTCGTAGCCGGGCAGGATGTTGGCGTTGAGATCCGGGTGGTTGGTGATGCCGGTGTCGATCACCGCCACGACCACGCCGTTGCCGGTGGCCTTGTCCCAGGCCGGACGCACGTTGATGCCGGCGTCGCTGGTGCCGAAGGCCCACTGGTCGGACAGGCGCGGATCGTTCGGGGTCAGCGCGATGGTCATGCGCTGGTCGACCTCGACGTACTCGACGTTCGGGTCGGCGGCGATCTGCCGCATCAGCGTCTCGGCCTCGGCGCGGTCCAGCGGGCGGCTGGCCTTGACCACTTCCGGCCCGACCGCCAGGCGGCGCAGGGGGGTCAGGCCCAGCGCACGGCCGTTCTTGGCCGGCAGCGCGGCGGCGGCCGATTGCAGCGTCGCGCGCAGCGCCGCCGAGGGCGCCGCCGCGGCGGTGGAGGCGCTGGAGATGCTGACCGGCGCGGCGTCGCGGGTCTTGACGATGAAGCGCTGCACGGTCGGCTCGGAAGACAGGCCGGAGAGGTTCACGTCACCGGCGAACGCTGGGGTGGCCAGCAGCAACGAGGTGAGAGCGGAGGCGCCCAGCACGACCAGCCAAGGACGCTGACGCGACCCACGATGCGACATTTCGGACATTCGGACTTCCTTTCGGTTGAGTAGCCGCCTGCTGGCGGGTGTTCCGCGCCGCACCGGTCCGGCCCTAACCTGAACCTGGCGTGCATTGCGAGCCCGGCCGACCCACGTGTTGTCGACCATTCATCGACGCTAGCTCAGTACAAGCGCGTATGGAGCAGGGTGTGACGGAAATCCGTTGCACAAAATGGCGAAGTGCAATCGAGTTCGATGTAATAAAGAGAACTACGCCTCGTTTTTGCTGCAGCGCAACATGGCAAGACGCCAAACTTGGCAAATCCGGAGCAATTTTTTGGCTCTCGCGCGACACATCGGCAAGAAAAAGAGACAGCGGATACAGACATCCGGAGCCGTCTGCAGGACACCCGCCGGATCGGGATGCACACGGAACGTCCAGGGAGCGGACAGTCCCGGAAAGGTCAGCAGGGGCCATCGCGGAGACTGTGCACCGACGCAGCAGACGCCACGGCGCACCAGCGCGGATGCCGCCCGCAATGGCCGAGCACAACCTCGGACCCGCGCCACAATGGCGCCAGGCCCGTCCGCCAGGACGGCCGGCGGCCGCCCTGGCGCGGGACACGCGCAGGCTCAGCCCAGCTGCACCAGCCAGCCGTGGCGGTCGGCCACGCGGCCGTACTGGATGTCGGTCAGTTCCTGGCGCAGCGACAACGTCACCGGGCCGGCCGGGGCGGTCAGGTCGCCCACCGCGAAGTCCTTGCCCTTGAGCTGCCCGATCGGGGTCACCACCGCGGCGGTCCCGCAGGCGAACACCTCGGCGATCTCGCCCGAGGCCACGCCGTCGCGCCATTCGTCGATGCTCACCTGGCGCTCCACCACCTGCATGCCGCGGTCGCGGGCCAGTTGCAGGATGCTGTCGCGGGTGATGCCTTCCAGGATGCTGCCCGACAGCGCCGGGGTGACCAGGCTGCCGTCGCGCATCACCAGGAACACGTTCATGCCGCCCAGCTCCTCGATGTACTTGCCTTCGACCGGGTCGAGGAACAGCACCTGCGAGCAGCCCTGCGCCTGCGCCTGCTGCTGCGGCAGCAGCGAGGCGGCGTAGTTGCCGCCGCACTTGGCCGCGCCGGTGCCGCCCTTGGCGGCGCGCGCGTAGTCGGTGGACAGCCAGATCGCCACCGGCGCCACGCCCTTGGCGAAATAGGCGCCGGCCGGGCTGGCGATGACGTAGTAGCCGGCCTTCTGCGCGGCGCGCACGCCCAGGAAGGCCTCGTTGGCGATCATGAACGGACGGAAATACAGGCTGGTCTCCGGCGCCGACGGCACCCATGCCGCGTCGACCGCGATCAGCTGCCGCAGCGATTCCACGAACAGCTCCACCGGCAGTTCCGGCAGCGCCAGGCGCTGCGCCGAGCGCTGCAGGCGCTTGCCGTTGGCCTCCGGGCGGAAGGTCCAGATCGAGCCGTCGGCATGGCGATAGGCCTTGATGCCTTCGAAGATCTCCTGCCCGTAGTGCAGCACCGAGGCCGCCGGGTCCAGCGCCAGCGGGCCGTAGGCGCGCACTTCGGCGTCGTGCCAGCCCTGCTCGCGGCTCCATTCGATGGCGACCATGTGGTCGGTGAAATAGTTGCCGAAGCCCGGCGCGGCGAGGATCTGCGCGCGCGCCTCGGCGCTGCGCGCGGCGGTGGACGGGATCAGGCGGAACTGCGTGGACGGCTCGGTAGCGGACACCGGGGATTCCTGTGGTAGTCGAGGGATGGCCAGGGCCGCCGGGCGCGGCGACCGCAGCGGCGGCGCCTGCTGCAGGCTCCGGCGCGACGCGCGACGCGTCGCGCACAGCTCAGAGCATGCCGGTTTCCAGGCGCGCGGCCTCGGACATCATATGCCGGCCCCACGGCGGATCGAACACCAGCTCGACGTCGGCCTCGGCCACCGTCGGGATCATTTCCAGCTTGCTGCGCACGTCGTCGACCAGGATCTCGCCCATGCCGCAGCCGGGCGCGGTCAGGGTCATCTTGACCTCGACGGTGCGCTGGCCATCCTCGCGCGCGTGCATCGCCACGTCGTAGATCAGCCCCAGATCGACGATGTTGAACGGAATCTCCGGATCGAAGCAGGTGCGCAACTGCTGCCAGATCAGGGCTTCGACCTGCTCGTCGCCGGCGTCCTCGGACAATTCCAGCCCCGGCGGCGGCTCCTTGCCGATGGCATCGCCATCCTTGCCGGCGATGCGGAACAGATTGCCCTCCACGAACACCGTGTAGCTGCCGCCCAGGGCCTGGGTGATGTAGCCATAGCTGCCGGCCGGCAGGGTCACCGCGTCGCCCTGCGGCACCATCACCGCGGCGCAATCGCGTTCGAATTGGACAGGTTCGCTGCTGCGTGAGTACATGGGGGCGATATGGGGACGGGCCCCGCCGGTGCAAGTCGTGCAGTTTATCCGAGTGCGCGGCGCGCGCGCCGCAAGTATCCTGTACACCTTCTCCGGGAACATCGAATGCCGCCTTCCTCCACGCCGGCCAGGCCCTCGCACTGGCTGTGGCCCCTGCTGCTCGCCATGGGCTGTTTCACTGCGCTGATCGCCTGGTTGCTGGTGGCGCTGTCGCTGGGTCGCCAGGTCGGCTGGATGGCCGTGGTGGTGGCGTTGGAGATCGCCTGGATGCTGCGCCTGGGCAACCTGCCGCGCGGCCGGCTGCGCATCGCGGTGGCGATGATCGCCACGGTGCTGGTGATCGTGGCCGCCAACTGGGGCATCGCCGCCGCGCAGATCGGCGCAGGGCTGGGCCTGAACGTGTGGGACTCGTCGCTGAAGATGGGCGCCTACTACGCCTGGACCCTGACCGTGCTGGCCAACAGCCCCGGCGATCTGCTGTGGCTGGGCATCGGCGTGGCGACGGCGTATTTCAGCGCGCGCTGAGCGCGGCCTGGGGTGCTGCTGACGCCGCTGGCATGACGATGGCGGCCGCGCTTCGCGCCTCTCGTCATCCGCTTTCCCCACCAAGCACATCGTGGTTTCTGTAGGAGCGGCTTCAGCCGCGACGGGCCTTACCGGTAACGCCCGTCGCGGCTGAAGCCGCTCCTACCGTTTTTGCGGATGCGCCTGCCGTCCCGCCTTCGGACGCGACGGCGGCCTCCTTCCCCGCCATTCCCGCGCCTGCGGCGGCTCAGTGCCCGCCGCCGTCCAGCGCCTTCAGCTCGCTGACCAGGGCGCTGGCGGCCTCGGCGCCGTCGCCATAGAGCATGCGGGTGTTGTCGGCATAGAACAGCGCGTTCTCGATGCCGGCGAAGCCGGTGCCCTTGCCGCGCTTGATGACGATGACGTTCCGGGAATTGACCACGTCCAGGATCGGCATGCCGTAGATCGGGCTGGCCGGGTCGGTCTTGGCGACCGGGTTGACCACGTCGTTGGCGCCGATCACCAGCGATACGTCGGTGCTGGCGAACTCGGGATTGATGTCGTCCATGTCGGCGATCAGGTCGTAGGGCACGCCGGCCTCGGCCAGCAGCACGTTCATGTGCCCGGGCATGCGTCCGGCCACCGGATGGATCGCGAACTTGACCTTGACCCCGCGTTCGATCAGCCGCTGCGCCAGCTCCCAGATCTTGTGCTGCGCCTGCGCCACCGCCATGCCGTAGCCCGGCACGATCACCACGCGCTCGGCGTAAGCCATCATCGCCGCCACGTCGCCGGCCTCGATCGGCTTCTGGCTGCCGGCGATCGCCTGCGCCTGGCCGCCGCCGCCGAAGTTGGAGAACAGCACGCCGCGGATCGGCCGGTTCATCGCCTTGGCCATCAGCCGGGTCAGCAGGATGCCGGCCGCGCCGACCATCATGCCGGCGATGATCAGCGCCTCGTTGCCGAGCACATAACCTTCGAACGCCACCGCCAGGCCGGTGAAGGCGTTGTACAGCGAGATCACCACCGGCATGTCGGCGCCACCGATCGGCAGCGTCATCAGCACGCCCAGGGCCAGCGCGAGCACGAAGAACAGCACGATCGCCAGCGGACTCAGGCTGATCGCGGCCCAGGCGCCCACGCCCAGCATCGCCACGCACACCAGCAGGTTGAACGCCTGCTGAGAGGGGAAGGTGACGCGCTTGTCCAGGCGCCCGTCGAGCTTGGCCCAGGCGATGATCGAGCCGGACAGCGACACCGCGCCGATCGCCGAGCCGATCACCGCCAACGCGAGTGTCGTCGCATCGGGCTGGCGCGCGGCCAGCGCGGCGATCGCGGCCTCGCTCCAGTGCGCGGTATCGCGGCGCATCAGGAACGAGAAGCGCAGCAGTTCCACCGCGCCGATCGCCGCCGCCGAGCCGCCGCCCATGCCGTTGTACAGCGCGACCATCTGCGGCATGTCGGTGATCGCCACCTTCTTGGCCGAGATCCACGCCGCGGCGGTGCCAAGCACGATCGCCAGCACGATCAGCGGCAGGTTGTGCAGGCCCGGCAGCAGGAAGGTGGCGGCGGTCGCCAGCAGCATGCCGAAGCCGGCCCAGCGGATGCCGCTGCGCGCGGTCCTGGGCGAGGCCATGCGCTGCAGGCCGAGCAGGAACAGGGTGGCGGCGACCAGGTAGCTGCTCTTGATCAGGATCGGCAACAGTTCCATCAGCAGGCGTGCTCCGAAAAAGGACATCTGCCCGAGCGGCAGCAAGTGGGAGAGAACGCCCGACGCGACGCCGAGCAGCAGCGCGAGCAGGACGGCGGCGGCCAGTGCCGCGACGATGCGCGGGGACCGCGCATTCAATCCTTGGCCTTGGTCTTGGCGGCGTCCGGCTTGCTGGACTTGAACATGTCCAGCATGCGCTCGGTCACCACGTAGCCGCCGGCGGCATTGCCGGCACCCAGCAGCACCGCGACGAAGCCGATGGCCTTTTCCAGGGGGGTGTCGGCATGGCCCAGCACCACCATCGCGCCGATCAGGACGATGCCGTGGATGAAGTTGGAACCGGACATCAACGGGGTATGCAGGATCACCGGCACCCGCGAGATGATCACGTGCCCGGCGATGGCCGCCAGCATGAAGATGTACAAGGCCACGAACCCGTCGCTCATCGCACTGTGCTCCCGGGCGCCGCGCCCGTCCGCCGCATCATAACCGCCTGCTGAACTGCTGTGCGCTGCCGTCGCGCCGGCGCGCGTGCCGCGGCCGGTCAACCGCGACGGCCACGGTGCGTTTACCACGGCATCCCCCCGCCAGGAAGCTAAGCTGTGCTGGTGAGCACGCCCGCCCTCGCACCGCCGTCGACCGATGCCGACACCGAACAGCGCCCGCTGCCGGCGTCGCTGGAT
Source organism: Xanthomonas sp. NCPPB 901 (assembly GCF_056725085.1). Lineage (NCBI taxonomy): Bacteria > Pseudomonadati > Pseudomonadota > Gammaproteobacteria > Lysobacterales > Lysobacteraceae > Xanthomonas > Xanthomonas sp. NCPPB 901. Next base: position 3,953,161 of record NZ_CM161511.1, read on the forward strand.
GCGTTCCTGGCCGAGATCGGGCCGCGCGCGTTCCGCTTCGCCGAAGCCGGCCTGCGCCAGCGCGAGGACGCGCTGGATGCGGTACAGGACGCGATGATCAAGCTGCTGGCCTACCGCGAGCGCCCGGCGCAGGAATGGACGCCGCTGTTCTGGAGCATCCTGCGCCGGCGCATCATCGACCTGCAGCGCCGCCGCAACTTCCGCCTGCGCTTCTGGGTACCGACCAGCGAGCGCGAGGCGGACAGCCCGCCGGACTGGGCCGACGACGGTCCCAATCCGTCCGAGCAGCACGAGCGCCGGCAGACCCATGCGCGGCTGGTGACGGCGCTGCGCGCGCTGCCGGCCCGGCAGCGCGAGGCGTTCACCCTGCGCGTGCTGGAAGAGCTGGACGTGGCCACCACCGCCCGCGCGATGGGCTGTTCGGAAGGCTCGGTGAAAACCCACCTGTCACGCGCCCGCGAGGCGCTACAGAAACATCTGGAGGACGTCCGATGACATCCGATCGCATCCGCTCGGCGGACTTCGACGCGCGCCTGCGCGCCGTCCACCAGGCCGGCTTGCGGGCCCTGCCCGCGCCGACCCTGGCGCGGCTGCGCACCGCGCGCCAGCAGGCCAGCCAGACGCACGTGGCACCGGGCCGCCGCTGGGGCTGGATGCTGGCGGCAGTGCCAGCACTGCTCGGTGCGGCGCTGGGCGTGCACCTGCTGCTGCGCCCGGCCGCGTCGGTACCGCCCACCACCACCGCCAGCGTCGCCGCCGGCACCAGCGCGGTCGCGACCACGCCGGCGGGCGCGGCCGCCGACACCGACCAGGCCGCGACCGCGATGCTGGACGAAAATCCCGACCTGTACCTGTGGCTGGGCTCCGATACCTCGCTGGCAATGGAATGAACCCGATGACTCGCCTGATCTCTCTTTCCCTGGCGCTGGCGCTGCTGGCCGGCAGCGCCGTCCCGGCGGCCTTCGCCGCCCCGCCCCCGCCCGGGCCGCCGCCGCCGCCGAGCGCGGCCGACCGCGACGACGATAGCGGCCCGCCGCTGCCCGACTGGGAACACCTGAGTCCGCAGCAGCGCGACCTGCTGATCGCGCCCCTGCGCCAGCGCTGGAACGACGTCCCGCAGCAACGCCGGCGCATGTTCGAGCACGCGCAGCGCTGGCAGGCGATGACCCCCGAGCAGCGCGACCGCGCGCGCAAGGGCGCGCGCCGCTACGAGGACATGACCCCGCAGCAGCGCGAGGAGGCGCGGGTACTGTTCGACCGCATGCGCGCACTGCCGCCGGACCAGCGCAAGGCGCTGCGCGATCGCTGGGAAGCGATGACGCCGGCGCAACGCGCCGCCTGGATCCGCGCCAATGCCGGCCCGGACGAGTTGCCGCCGCCGCAGCCGAAGTAAGTGGGCGACGCATTGCGCAGGCGTCGCTCGAGGCTTGATGGGCATGCCGCGCGGCGCCTCGCCACCGCGCCGCGCGATGACGTCCAACGGGCGCGGAAATAACCTGTAGGAGCGGCTTCAGCCGCGACGGGCTTTCCCGTGAACGCCGATCGCGACTGATGGCCGAAGGCCACGTCGCGCCGCTCCTGTAGGGCACACGCCGATGGGCAGTAGGTCGGCAAGTCGACCGCCCTCCCTACAGCGGACTTACCGGCGACAGCAGGCGTCAGCGTCGCAGCCAGCCCACGCTCTCACAAGGTCCGCGACGCGCAACGCCCATTCACGCCGTCCAGCGCGTCTTGGCCAGCAGTTCGTCGTTCCAGTCGTAGGCGATCGCGCCGTCCTTCAGGAACAGCGCGACGAAGTTGTAGACGTTGCGCGCGTACATTTCGCTGGCATGCACCGCGCCCATGCTGGCCAGGTCCAGCGGCCCGGCGACGGTCACGCCGGCATGCTCGATGGTCTCGCCCGGCCGGGTCAGCTCGCAGTTGCCGCCGGTCTCGGCGGCCAGGTCCACCACCACGCTGCCCGGTTTCATGCCCTCGACCATCGCCGCGCTGAGGATCTTCGGCGCCGGCCGCCCCGGCACCGCGGCGGTGCACACCACCACGTCGACGCCCTTCAGGTGCTCGGCCAGCCGGCGCTGCTGCTCTGCGCGTTCCTCATCGGTCAGCTGCCGCGCATAGCCGCCCTCGCCGGCGGCGCTGACCCCGAGGTCGAGGAACTTGCCGCCCAGCGATTCGATCTGCTCGCGGGTTTCCGGGCGCACGTCGAAGCCCTCCACCTGCGCGCCCAGGCGCTTGGCGGTGGCGATGGCCTGCAACCCGGCCACGCCGGCGCCGACGATCAGCACCTTGGAGGGGCGGATGGTGCCGGCCGCGGTCGTCAGCATCGGAAAGAAGCGCGGCGCCAGTTGCGCGGCGATCAGGGTCGCCTTGTAGCCGGCCATGCCGGCCTGCGAACTGAGCACGTCCATCGCCTGCGCACGGGTGGTGCGCGGTAGCCGTTCCAGCGGGAAGGCGACCAGCTGCCGCGCCTGCAGCGCCGCCGCGCGCGCCGGATCGGCCTGCGGCTGCAGGATGCCGACCACGCCGGTGCCCTCCTTGAGCTGTTCCAGCGCCACCGCCGGCAGCGGCTGCACGCACAGCACCAGATCCGCCTGCGCCGGGCTGTCGGCATCGGCCAGACGGGCACCGGCGGCCACATAGGCCGCATCGACGAAGCCGGCCGACACCCCGGCCTGCGGCTCGACCCGCACCTGCGCGCCCAGCGCGACCAGTTTCTTGACCGTCTCCGGCGTGGCCGCCACACGGCGTTCGCCCCGCGCCGACTCCTTCACCACCAGCACCTGCACTGCCATGCGATTCCCCGTGCCTTGCCCGTCGTCCGCGCCGATCCTACAGCGTCCGCACGCCAGGTGGAGGCTGCGCGCCGGCAGACGGACGTCGGCGACCGGGCGTGCCGGGGATGCGAACGCGATCGCGCCCGCCGCACTCCACGTCGTCGGTGCGGGCACGGTTCTCCCAACCCAGATGCTCTGCCGAGCCGGGAAGGACGTGGCGTGCAAGGAAACGCCCAACGCCGAAATGCGACTCCCAACGCGGCATCACGGTAGGAGCGGCTTCAGCCGCGACCGGTTTTTACCGGTAACGCCTCGTCGCGGCTGAAGCCGCTCTACGCGGACGCGGGCAGCGCTCCGTCACGTAAGAGGTGGCGGCAGCGATCGTCCGCACCGCCACAGCAGACCTCAGTGCAGAGTCGCGCTGTGCGGATCCAGGCGGTCGATGACGCCCTGCATGGCGCTGTCGAAGGCGCCGTCGTCGACGTGCGCGCGCAGCCGGCCCAGCCGCACCATCACCGCCAGTTCTTCCGGCGAGGCCACGCAGAAGCGCGCGCCGCGCCGGTTGACGAACAGCAGCCGCGACGAGATCGGGCTCACCCACGACAGCTTGCCGGCCTGTACCTTGCCGTCGCGGTCGACGAAGTCCAGCCAGGTGCCGATGGTCATCGCGCGGAAGCGGTCGGCATCGGCGTTGTCGAAATCGTCCATGGTCTGCGGCGGCGCCACCTCCACCGGCTGCGCCTCCTGCACCGGCGGCTGCGGCAGCGCCACCTGCGGCAGTTCCGGCAGCGGCCGCTCCAGTTCCGGGCGCAGTTCGGCCACCGCCTGCAGCGTGTCGTGCAGCGCATCGATCGCCGCCGCGGCCGCCTCGGCATGCAGGCCGACGCTGGCGAAGACCCGCTGCAGCGCCCCCTGCCAGGCCTGCAGCCAGGGCTTGCCGACGATATGCCGCTGCGCCTCGGCGGCTTCCTCGAGCAGGCCGTCGGCCAGCGCCAGCGCATCGCGCACGCCGGGGCCGCCCTCGCCTTCGCGCAGCATCGCCATGGTCAGGTGGTGCTGCCACGGCTGGCGCAGGAAATCCTGCAGCGCCTGCGGCAATTGCCGGCCCTGCAGGCGCACCTGCAGTTCGGCCTCGGCACGCTGCCGCGCCAGTTCCAGCTTCTCCTGGCCGCGCTGGGTCTCGGCGGCGCGGCGCTCGGCGATCTCGATGCGGCGGCGGTGCTGCATCAGGAAATCGCGGAATTCCTCTTCCAGGGTCAGGAAGATCGCCAGGTTCTCGTTGAACTCGGCCACCAGCCGGTCAATGACTTCCTCGACCTTGCCCATCAGCACGCGCTCGGCCTGGCTCTCGCCGGTGTTGCCCTCGCAGGCCTCGGACAGGGAGTTGAGCAGGCGCCGCGCCGGATGGGTCTTCTGCACGAACATGCGCCGGTCCAGCAGCGCGACCTTGACGAACGGCACCACCAGCCGGCCGATCAGTTCGCGCGAGCGGCCTTCCAGGTCGCGCTCGTCGAGCATCACGTCGAACAGCATGCCGACCAGGTCGATCGCGTCCTCGTCGACCGGGTCCAGCCGCGCGTGCGCCGGGTCCACGCCGAACTGGGTGGCGTTGGACAGCACCTCGCTCTTGAGCCGCTGCGCCAGCGACTCGCTGTCGTCGCCGATCGCCGCGCGCAGCGTGGCGCTGGGCGTGGCCTGCAGCAGCGACAGCACCGACATCATCTCGCGCTGGCTCAGCGGCCGTTGCTGGCCGACGGCCGTGGTCGCCGCGGACGTCGCGCTCTCGCGCGCGTTGCGGGTCTGCTGCAGCAGTTCGTGCAGGGCCTCCAGCAACACGCCCTGGCTGCCGCCGGGCAGGTGCGCCTCGTCGCCGTCGTAGCGCTCGCCGGCCTGCAGGCTGCCGCGGCGCTCGGCCCAGCGGTTGACGAAGCGGTTGGCCCAGGCCGGCGCATAGTGTTCCTCGTCCTCGCCCAGCTCGGCGCCGAGGCCGGCCTCGGCGGCCTCGCGTGGCGGCCGCTCCGGCGCCGGCGCGCGCCGTGGCGGCGGCGGTGGCCGCGGGCGCGAGATTTCGGGCATCACCCCGGCCCGGGCCAGGCTGTCGTCCAGGTCCTGATAGAGCTTGCCGACCCCGGCGGTGAAGTCGCGCTCGCACAGCTTGATCAGCACCAGCCGCACTTCCGGAGCCAGGTCGCTGGTGGAGAACGCCGCATGCACGGCCACGCCGATGTGTTCGGGGCCGATCGGATTGGTGTCGGCATCCAGCTCCAGGCCGCCGGCGATCCAGCCCAGGCGTCGGTCGATGCGGGTCAGCACCGGCTTCCATTCGCGCAGCAGCACGCTGGCCAGGTTGCGCACCGCCAGCCGCGATTCCAGTTCGTGTTCGGAGATCAGGCTCAGGCCCTGCCCATAGCCGGCCAGGGCGACTTCGGCCGACAGCGGCGCGCCGGCCTCCAGCGCCTCCCAGGCGGTGTGCAGCTGTGCGCGGAAGCGCGCGGCGATCTCGTCGCGGCGGCGCCGCAGTTCGCGCATGCCGTCCAGGAACAGCAGTTGCGACGCGCCGGCGCTCTCGGCGCGGTCGAACAGCACGTCGTCGAAGTGCGCCAGCGCAGAGGCGAAGGCGTGGCCCAGCACCGGCAGCATGCCCTCGCGCGCCTGCGTCAACAGGCGCGGGTCACGCGCCGGGTGTGCATGCGGGCTGGGGCTGAAACTCATGCGCGATGGCTCCGCGCCACGGACGGCGCCAGATAGGAGGAAGGTGGAAGACGATCGGACGCGGCCCCTGTTTCCGCTCCTGCATGGTAGGCAAGGTGTCTGAACACCGACCGTGATGGGCTACGCATTTCTCTCTCCAGAACGTGACCTCGTGCGGGATCGTAAGCTTGGACGGCGCTGCTGCGGCGGCCTGCGTCATGAAGACGCGCCCACCGGTTCAGGCTCAGGCCGCCGCGGCCACCCGTTCCAGGCGGTCGACGGCGCCCTGCATGGCGCTGTAGAAGGCATCGTCGTCGCGATGCAGGCGCAACCGGTCCAGCCGCACCATCACCGCCAGCGCCTCGGCCGAGGCGACGCACAAGCGCCCGCCGCGGCGGCTGACGAACAACAGGCGCGCCGAGATCGGGCTCACCCAGGTCAGCTTGCCGGGCTGCACGCGGCCTTCGCGATCGACGAAATCCAACCAGGTCCCCAACGGCAGGGTGCGGAAGTAATCGGCGGTGATGTGGTCGAAATCGGTGGCCTGGGCCGGCTCCGGCAGCGCCGGCACGGTCTCGGCGGCGGGCGGCTCGGGCAGCTCCACGCTGGCCACGGGCAGCGCGGCCTGCGACGGCCGCGCGTGCGCCAGGTCGTCCAGCGCCGTGTGCAGGGAGTGCCAGGCGGCCTCGGCCGCCGCCGCGTCCAGGCCGACGCTGGTCCACAGCCGGGTCAGCTCGGCGCGCTGCGGCTGCAGCCAGCCCTCCAGCGGCGCCGCGCCGGACTGCGCCTGGCGGCATTGCGCCAGCACCGCCTCGCCCAGGGCCAGCGCCGCGGCGAGCGCATTGCCCTGGCCGTCGTCGCGCAGGGCCGACTGCTGCACGTACTGGCACCAGGACTGGCGCAGGAAGGCCTCGATCGGCGGCGGCAGGGTGAGGTCGTCGCCGGCCCGCTGCAGCAGGTCGTGCACGGCCTGCGCGGCGCGTTGCCGGGCGACCGTGCGGCGCTCCTCGGCGCGCTGCAGTTCGGCCGCGCGGCGCTCGGCGATCTCCACCCGGCGCCGGTACTGCTCGTAGGCGCTGCCGAACTCGGCCTCCAGCGCCAGGAACACCGCCAGGTGCTCGTCGAAATCGCGTACCACCCGTTCCACCGCCGCCTGCGCCTGCGCCAGCAGCGCCTGCTCCGGGCCGGTGCCACCAGTGTTGCCGTCGCAGGCGTCGGCCAGCAGGTTGAGCAGGCGCCGCGCCGGATGCCCGTCGCGCACGAACAGGCGACCGTCGATCAAGGCCACCTTGGCCATCGGCACCAGCATCTGGCCCAGCAGGTCGCGCTGCGCCGGCTGCAGCACGCATTCCTCGAGCATCACGTCGAACAGCAGCCCGACCAGATCCAGCGTGTCCGCATCGGCCGGGTCCAGGCAGGTGCCCGCCGGATCCAGGCCGAGCGAGGCGCCGACGCTGGCGACCTGGCGGCGCAAGCCCTGCGCCAGCGGGGCACCGTGCTCGCAGACGGCGGCGAATCCGGCCAGCGGCATGGTCTGCAACAGCGACAGCACCGACAGCACTTCGCGTGGCGACAGGCAGCGTCGGTCATCGCCTGAGCCCGTGACTGGCTGCGCCTCGTGCAGCAGCGCGCGCAGCGCCGGCGGCAGCACCTCCTGCTCGTTGCGCGCGTGCGCGTCGAGCGCGCGCGCCGCGCGGCGCTGCGCCGCCGACAGCGGCGCGGCGGTTTCCCAATGTTCGAAGAAACGGCTGATCCAGTCCGGCGCCGCCTCGTCGTCGCCGGCGCCCAGGCGCGGGATGGCCCGGCGGCGTGGGCGCCCGCTCGGCAGCGCACGGGCGCGCGCCACCTCGTCCAGGCGCTGCTCCAGTTGCGCGTACAGCTCGCCGACCCGCTCCTGCAGCTCCTGCTCGCAGATCTTGACGATCGCCAGTTGCACCTGCGGCGCCAGCACCAACCCGTACAGCGCCGCGTACACCGCCGCCCCCACATGCTCGGGGCCGAACGGATTGTTGTCGGCATCGATGCGCTGGCCGCCGGCGATGAAGCCGAGGTAACGGTTCAGCCGCATCAGCTCCGGCCGCCAGCGGTGCTGGATCGCCCCCGCCAGGTTGCGCACCGCCAGGCGCACGTCCAGTTCCTGCTCCGAGACCAGGCTGAGGTCGCCGCGCTCGCGCGCCAGACTGCGCTCCACCGACAGCGGGCGGCCAGCCTCCAGCGCCTGCCAGGCCTGGGCCAGGTGCGCGCGGAAGCGTGCGGCGATCGGCTCGCGCTGCTGGCGTAGCAATTGGATCGCCTCGAAATAGTCGTTCTGGGTCGGCCCGGCACGCTCGGCCATGCGGAACAGCGCCTCGGCGAGCACGTCCAGCACCTCGCCGAACGCGCCGGCGAGCGGAACCGACACCACATCCCGGACCTGCTCGAGCAGATCCGCGTTGCGGCTGGGCGACAACTCTTCAGCGTATTCAGCAAGGGTCATGGCGATGTGATACGCAGTGAACAGTGAGACCGATGTCAATTCGGAAGCTAGCGGCAGATCAACAACACAACGTGATTGTCCGTGTCACCGCGGCATCCCCTGCCGCCTGCGAGTGCCCGACTATAATTCCGCGCCCGCCCCACGGAATCGAGACTATGCGCACAATTCATTCGCTGCAAGCGCTGGATGCGCGCCGTTCGGTGCCCTCCAAGCAACTCGGCGAGCCAGGACCGGACACGGACACGCTGCTGGCCATGTTGCAAGCGGCGGTTCGTGTTCCCGATCACGGAAAGCTGGTGCCGTTCCGCTTCCTGCGCATCGCCGGTCCGGCGCGCCTGGCACTGGGCGACATCCTCGCCGCGCGCAGCTTGCAGCGCGATCCGGGCGCGGCGCCGGCGGCGGTGGAAAAGGACCGCGAACGCTTCGCCCATGCGCCGGTGGTGATCGCGGTGATCGCCTGCCTGCAGCGTGGGCACAAGGTGCCGGAAATCGAACAGTGGCTGACCGCCGGTTCGGTGTGCTTCGCACTGCTGCAGGCGGCGCAGGCCTACGGCTTCGGCGCGCAATGGCTGACCGGCTGGATGGCGTACGACGAAACCGTAACCGCGCGGCTGGGCCTGGCCGAGCACGAGCACGTCGCCGGCTTCATCCACATCGGCACCGCCCGCATCGACGCCCCGGAACGCGAGCGCCCGGATCCGCGCGCGCTGCTCAGCGACTGGACGCCGTGAACGCAGCGCTGCCCGTGTCGCGGCCGCTGTACCTGGTCGACGCCAGCCTGTACGTGTTCCGCGCCTGGCATTCGATTCCCGACGAGTTCCAGGACGCGCAGGGCTGGCCGACCAACGCGGTGCACGGCTTCGCCCGTTTCCTGCTCGACCTGCTCGAGCGCGAACGCCCGCAACACATCGTGATCGCCTTCGACGAAGCGCTGGACAGCTGCTTCCGGCATCGCCTGTACGCCGCCTACAAGGCCAACCGCGCGCCGGCGCCGGACGCGCTGCGCCGCCAGTTCGCGCACTGCAAGGCGCTGTGCGCGGCCTTGGGCCTGGGCGTGCTGGCGCACCACGACTACGAGGCCGACGACCTGATCGGCAGCGCCCTGCACCGCGCCCGCGGCAATGGCTTCCACGGCGTGATCGTCTCCGCCGACAAGGACCTGTCGCAATTGCTGCTGGAGTTCGACGAACAGTGGGACTACGGCCGCGGCCAGCGCTGGGGCGCGGCCGGGGTCAAGGCGCGGCACGGCGTGCACGCGCACCAGATCGCCGACTACCTGGCGCTGACCGGCGATGCGATCGACAACATTCCCGGCGTCACCGGCATCGGCGCCAAGTCGGCGGCGATCCTGCTGGCGCATTTCGGCGACCTGGACACGCTGCTGGCGCGGGTCGACGAAGTGGCGTTCCTGCGCCTGCGCGGCGCCGCGCAGATGGCCGTGCGCCTGCGCGAGCAGCGCGAGCACGCACTGCTGTGGCGGCAACTGACCACCATCGCCCTGGACGCGCCGCTGCACACCGCCAGCGCGGATTTCGCCCGCGGCGCGGCCGACGCCGGCATGCTGCAGGGCCTGTGCGAGGCGCTGCGCTTCGGGCCGCTGACCCGGCGCCGGCTGCTGCAGGCGGCCGGCCTGGAAGTGGCGGCCGGCTGAGCGCCGCCTCGCCGCACGCCGGCGAGGCCGTCGGTCCGGAGCGGGCGTGCCTGGCAAGCGGAGAGGCGGCGACCGTGCCCGGCGCCGTCCTGGCCGTCGCCAAGCGAACCGCGCGGCGCCAGCCAACCCACAGGCCGCTTGGCGCACATCAAATCGCCATCGCACGTTCTACACTGCACCGTATCGCCGGACCGCGCCGCGCGCGACCGCGCCTTCTTCCTCCGCCATCTGCGAGCCGCCCATGTCCCGCCACGATTCACCGCCCCGCATCGTCTACGAAGGCAAGTACCAGCGCATGGTCGTGCGCGGCACCTGGGAGTATTCCGAACGCGTGCATGCCGGCGGCCTGGCCGCGATCATCGTGGCGGTCACGCCGGACGACGAGGTGCTGTTCGTCGAACAGTTCCGCGTGCCGCTGCAGGCGCGCACCATCGAGATGCCGGCCGGGCTGGTCGGCGACATCGATGCCGGCGAGTCGATCGAGGCGTCGGCGGTGCGCGAACTGGAAGAGGAAACGGGCTGGACCGCCGACCACGCCGAGGTGCTGCTGATCGGCCCGACCTCGGCCGGCGCCAGCAACGAGCAGATCGCCTTCGTGCGCGCCAGCGGCCTGCGCAAGGTCGGCAACGGCGGCGGCGACGCCAGCGAGGACATCACCGTGCATTCGGTGCCGCGCACGCGCGCCGCCGCGTGGCTGGTGCAGAAAATGGGCGAAGGCTACGCGCTGGACGCCAAGCTGTGGGCCGGGCTGTGGATGATCGAACACCAGCTCGACGGCACCCCGCGTGGCTGAGGCGCCCCTTTCCGATTTGCCGCCGCTGCTGGGCGCGGACGACCCGGCGGTGTTCGGCATCCACCGCGCGCACGGCACCTCGCCGTTCGTGTTGCTGGCCGACCACGCCGGGCAGGCGGTGCCGCGCGCGCTGCACGGCCTCGGGCTGGCGCAGGCGGAACTGGATCGGCACATCGGCTGGGACATCGGCATCGCCGGCACCACCCGCGCGCTGTCCGCGCTGCTCGACGCCTGGGCGATCGAACAGACCTATTCGCGGCTGCTGATCGACTGCAACCGCCCGCTGGCCTCGCCGACGCTGATTCCCGAGGTCAGCGACCGCACCGTGGTGCCGGGCAACGCCGGGCTGACGGCGGCGCAGCGGCAGCAGCGCATCGACGCCGTGCATGCGCCCTACCACGCGCGCATCGCCGCCGAACTGGACGCGCGCCGCGCCGCCGCGCGGCCTACCGTGCTGGTGATGATGCACAGCTTCACCCCGGCGCTGAACGGCGTGCCGCGGCCCTGGCATGCCGGCGTGCTGTATCACCGCGACACCCGCTTCGCCCACGCGCTGCTGCAGGCGCTGCGCGAGGAAGACGACCTGCTGGTCGGCGACAACGCGCCGTACGCGGTCAGCGACAGCAGCGACTACGCGGTGCCCGTGCACGGCGAGGGCCGCGGCCTGCCGCACGTGGAACTGGAGATCCGCCAGGACCTGATCGCCGACCCCGCCGGCCAGCAGGCCTGGGCGCAGTGCCTGGCGCGCATCTTCACCGCCCTGCAGCCGCAGTTGCTGGCGCTGGGGTGAGGACGGCACGCCGGCTCGGGCCGGCGTCGGCAGCGGCATCCACACAACCGACGTGGGCGCGTGCGCCTGCTGCAGACGCAGACCCGAGCGCCGCGCTGGCCGCGCAGCAGGCCTGGCCCCACACCGCTCAGCATGCGCTGCTGAAGCGAAGGCGGGGCGTCTTCACGCCAAGCTGAGTGCGGACTGCGCACCCTCGGGGCTGGACCGGTCCGCGCCGGACGCCCCTGCCCCCCGCATCGGACCCCTCATGCTCATCCGCCTCGGTTACGAGATCCGCTACCGTTTCGCGCATCCCACGCCGATGCTGGCGATGCTCGACCTTCACGACAGCCGCCACGACGACATCGTCGTTGCCACCGACTTGCACAGCGAGCCGGCGGTGCCGTTGCGCACCTATCGCGACGGCTTCGGCAACCGCTGCACGCGCCTGCAAGCGCCGGCCGGCACGCTGACCCTGCGTGCCGATGCGGTGGTGCGCGACAGCGGACTGCCGGACCAGTACCGCTACGACGCGGTGCAGACGCCGGTGGAGCAGTTGCCCGACGACACCCTGGTGTACCTGCTCGGCAGCCGCTACTGCGAGACCGACCTGCTCAGCGGCATGGCCTGGGAACTGTTCGGCGGCACACCGACCGGCTGGGCGCGGGTACAGGCGATCTGCGACTACGTGCATACGCGGATCACCTTCGGCTACGCCCACGCCCGCGCGACCAAGAGCGCGGCGCAGGCGCTGCAGGAAGGGCGCGGGGTGTGCCGCGACTTCGCACATGCGGCCATCGCATTGTGCCGCTGCATGAACATCCCGGCGCGCTACTGCACCGGCTACCTCGGCGACATCGGCGTGCCCGCCTCGCCCGCACCGATGGATTTTTCCGGCTGGTTCGAGGCCTTCCTCGACGGGCGCTGGTATACCTTCGATGCGCGCCACAACCTGCCGCGTATCGGCCGGGTGCTGATCGCGCGTGGCCGCGACGCCGCCGACGTGGCGATCAGCACCACCTTCGGCGACAACGTCCTGGAATCGTTCGTGGTGTGGACCGAGGAGACCACGCAGGCGCAGCTCGACGCGCGGCCCGCATCGCCAGCGGCGGCCGGATGCGAGCCCGGCAACGCGCTGGCCTGCTGAGCCGGAGGCCGGACGCGCCGCGCGCCGCCGCTCGATGAACGTGCGGCGCAGGCGCGCGCGGACTCAGGCGAAGGCGTCGGTGGCGCGCACCAGCGCGTCGACGTTCTCGGCCTCGAACGCGGAATGGCCCGACGCCGGCGTGATCTGCAGCGTCGCCTTCGGCCAGGCCTTGGCCAGGTCCCAGGCATTGGCCAGCGGGCAGACCACGTCGTAGCGGCCGTGCACGATCACCCCGGGGATGTCGGCGATGCGGTGCGCGTCGCGCAGCAACTGGTCCTCGACCTCGAAGAAGCCGCCGTTGACGAAGTAGTGGTTCTCGATGCGGGCGAAGGCCAGCGCGAAGTGCGGATCCTCGTGGCTGTCGACGAAATCGGTGTCCACGTGCAGGAAGCTGGTCGCGCCTTCCCACACGCTCCAGGCCTTGGCCGCGGCCAGGCGGGTGGCCTCGTCGTCGCTGGTCAGGCGCCGGTGGAACGCGGAGATCAGGTCGGCGCGCTCCACCGGCGGGATCGCCGCGATGTAGTGTTCCCATGCATCCGGGAACAGGCGGCTGGCACCTTCCTGGTAGAACCACTCCAGTTCCCAGCGGCGCAGCATGAAGATGCCGCGCAGCACCAGTTCGGTGACGCGCTCCGGGTGCGTCTGCGCGTAGGCCAGCGCCAGGGTCGAGCCCCAACTGCCGCCGAACACCTGCCAGCGCTCGATGCCCAGATGCGTGCGCAGCCGCTCGATGTCGGCGACCAGGTCCCAGGTGGTGTTGTCGACCAGGTCGGCATGCGGCGTGGAGCGGCCGGAACCGCGCTGATCGAACAGCACGATGCGGTACTTGGCCGGGTCGTGGAAGCGGCGCATCTTCGCATTGCAGCCGCCGCCCGGGCCGCCATGCAGCAGCACCACCGGCTTGCCGTGCGGGTTGCCGCACTGTTCGTAGGACAGGGTATGCCGTGCGTCCACCGGCAACATGCCGCTGTCGAACGGCTCGATCTCGGGATACAGCGTGCGCATGGCGCCTCCTGCGGGGGAAACCGCGATTCTACCCATGCCCGCCACAAAGAGCGGCGCCGGCCAGCAACGCCGACCGCGAACGGACCGGGCACCACGCCGATCGGCCCACAGGAGTCGGGATCAACCGAGGACCGGCGCGCCTCTGCCACCAGGGGCTTCTTGCGACCGCTGCTGCGCCTCCATGGCCAAGTGCCGCTCGCGCTGCTGGTTGAACGCCTGCGTCTGCTGCACCGTCTCGTGCATCGGTGCGGCCGCCTGCGCCACGTCCGTGGCGGCGCGGAACCCCGGCGTGGTACCGGACACCCACAGCGTGTCGCCGGCCATCTGCACCCGGCCGATCTTGTCCGCGCCGGCGATGCCGGCCTGCTTGGCGCCGAGCATCGCCTGCGCGACGTGCGCATCGTCGATACGCGCCGGCACGTCCTTGCGGATGCGCGCGAACATGGCCTGATCGGCCGCAGACAGCGCGCCCAGGTTCTGCACGCGCTCGGCGGCGTGTCCCGCCGATGGTGCCGAATGGGCTCCGGAAGCAGGCGTCGCCGCCGCGCCATGCGGATGCGTCGCGGCAGGCGCCTGGGGGTGCGGCTGCGCGGGCGCAGGGGCCGGCGCGCTGCGCTGGAACCACTGCCCAGGATGGGTCAGCGTGTCGTAGGCCTGGCCCGCCGCGTGCTTGGCCGCATCGATCCCCTGCGCGGCGGTCTGTCTTGCGGTTTCGTACGCCTGCGTACCGACCCGCGCGGCGCTGTCGGCTGCCTGCGAGACTGCGTGCCTGGACGCGTCGTAGGCCTGGCTGGCGGCATGTTCGGCCCGCCCCACGCCGTCGGCGACCGCGTGCTTCGCCGCGTCATAGGTCCTGCTGGCCGCGCGCCCAGCTTGCTCCATGCCTTCGGTCACCGCGTGCCTGGTCGCGTTGTAGGTTTGCGTGGCGGCGCGCCCAACGTGCTCCGCGCCCTCGGTCACCGTGTGCTTCGCCGCGGCGTAGGTCTGGGCGGCGGCGTGCCCCACCTGCTCCGCGCCTTCCGTCACCACGTGCTTGGTCGCGGCGTAGGTTTGCGTCACCGCACGTTCGGCCCGGTCGACCCCATCGGAAACCGCCTGCTTGCCGAGCTGATATGTCTGCGTGGCGGTTTGCGCCGCGACCCGCGCACCGTCGTAGGCATCGACTATGTGATTGGCGACGTTGGCCATGCGCGCGTGCAAGCGAGGATCATGGATCCGCTGCACCACCGCTTCGGCCGCCGCGTGCGCGCCTCGCTCCACCGCGCCTTTGGCCGATTCCAGCCCGCCACCCAGCAAACGCGCCGCCGCGTCCGTGCCCTGGCCGTGCAGACGGGCGGCTTCGCCCACCACATGCCCGGCCAGCGGCCCGACCGGGATGAAGGGTGCGGTAAAGCGTCCCCCCTCCCGCGCCACTAGTGCGACGCGCTCGTCCAGCGCCTGCACGTAGCGACCGCCGGCGCGCACGGCATCGGCGCCGTACTGCAAGCCGTCCGCGACCCCACGCACGGGCGCGCCACGCGCGATGTTGTCGCGAATGGCGGGATCGGCATTGAGAACGAGGTATTCGTCGAGTTGCCGTTGCAGATTCGGCGACAGCTGGCCCTGCCCATCGTTCCCGCGCATCTGCCGCAGCGACTCGGACAGTTCGGCGCGTGCGAGGTACACGTCGCGACCGAATCGGTCGATGGCGTCCTTGTTCGCTGCGTAGCGTTGTGTAGCTTCCTGGAAGCGTTGGGGTTGCAGGATGTTGTCCGGACTGTCGCTGCTGAAGTGCTGCTGGCCGCCATGGTCGCTCAGCCGCATCGCGATCAGCGCGTTGGGCGGCGCCGACCCAGGCGGCGCATCCAGATAGCGGCCGGCCCGCAGGCTCTGGATGTCCTCTTCGCTGGCCAGCGACACTACCTGGCCGACATGCGGACTGGCCGCGCTCACCACGTCGCCCGCCATGCGGTAGTTGGTGAGCTGGAAACCGGGCTGCGGCGGGCCATCGATCATGTCCGCCGCGCCGAAACCGTTGTAGGTGGCGCCGCGCAGGCCATATTTGGCGGCCTCGAGTTGCGCCAATGCACCACCTAGGGAATGGCCGGCAGCGAATACCTGCGTCTTCGGGATGCCCTGCGCAGCCGCTTTGGCGATCATCTGCGCGGTGAACGCATCGGCCGCGGACTTTTGCGCGTTGACGGTGTCTCGCACCATCTTTGCATCGACGGCGATGTCTTGCAGCGTGGTCAGCGCGTGGTCTGCTTTTTCTGCACCGTTTTTACCGGAAAACAAACCAGGATCGGTACCGCGATACGCGACAATGACGTTATGAGGCGACGCAACGCTTTGATACGCAGTTGCGTGAAAGCCGGTAGCCGGATCGGCGGCATAGCCAAAGATCTTGTAATCCTGGCCATTTAGAGAAACATACTTGTTACTGTCGCTCACATCACGTTGCGACCGATTTGCATACGAGTCATTACTCGCATCAGCCAACGCCTGATCAATGGCCTTCATGACTTGACTTCCTTAACAGTGATCGTCACTGGGAAATAAGCATCAGGATCTTGAAGAACTTCGGGATCGTCAGCATGGAACTCTAGCGCGCCATAGGGAACCAACGCAGGATCTCCGTAAGAGCTCTTTTTGAAGTAGCTTTTCCCGCCACCCTCGCGCAAGATTTTCTCCAACAACCCTCCCCAACCGAACTTCACTCCCTTACCAATCGCGCTAACGCCCACGCTCGTCACGTCCCAGTGGCAAACCCCGAGATTGAAATAATCCTCATCCAGCAAGGCGTCGCGATAAAAATAGCCCTTCCATGTGTGGTCATCCACCTGCACCATGGGAATATCAAGTCCAGTGTTGGGCACGTGCTGCTCGCCAATAACCGGAATCATCGGCACACACTTCCTATTGATGACGTCATACCCGATGTAAGCGCCCTTGAACGAATCCCAGAGTCCCGGCGCATGGGACGTCGCGATGACCTCGTAGCGCTTGACCGGATGCGGATTCAGATGCCCGGCCGCACCATCGTTGCCGATATCGATGTCGTTCGAACAACCGGCGGCGGTCGCGGCTAGAGGCATGATGGCGGCAGCGGCCAGGTGGTGCAGTTTCATCGAATCGTCCTCAGGGGGATAGGCCGCGGATACCGCGGCGGTGGGGGCTGGTGGCAATGGCAATATCGGCTTGCGCCAGGGTTCTATCGGCAATCCGCCACGCGGCAGCGCGCCGAGTCTGGCGTAGACGGCCGCATTGATGCTGCCCAGGTCGCGCAGGAGTTGCGCATCGTGAAGCGGGTCGCGCGTCGCGCGCGCGCGTGGACGATAGGGATTGTCGCTGCACCTGTCCTTTTCATCGCTCATCGCGCCACCTCTCCTTTTGTCAAGACTCCACGTATCGCTTGCGATATTACTCTCCGGAAACCATGCCGCCATTGTTCATCGCGCCAGCAGTGCCGGCGAGATGGCGGCCAACGGCTGGGACCTGGTTTCTCCAGATGAATCGCAGGCAGCGCCTGATGGCGCCATAGTGGATTGGCACCGCGCATCGTCCCTGAATAATTGGCGTACAAGCCGCCGGCAAAGGCATCGCGATGGAAGTGCCCATTCCAGGCGTGGTTCTCCACGCGAACCATCGGAACTTCAAGCCCGGCATTAGGCACATTCTGTTCGCCAATGAACGGGATCATGGGCGCGCATTTCCTACCAGGCCTTTGCGGCACCCTGTGCCGGCCGCGGCAGCGAGAGAGCACAGGATCTTGGCACTGGATCTGCGCCGAGGTGTTGCGGCGGCGGCGCCCCATGAACCCTGCGCAGCCCCTCCATGCGTCTGCGGCACGGCAGGAGCGGGGAACACGCCAGGCGCATTCGAACGGCGACTGAGGGTGAACATTGCGGGTCATCCATGTCCGGCATCGTTTACCCGCCGACTATACGTCAGGCGCCGGCGGGTCAGTCCAGCGGCTGACGCCCCAGCGTGACCCGATCCCGCGCTTCCAGATCCTGGTGGGTCGCCACCTCCAGGAAGCCGCTCGCCTCCAGCAGCGCGCGCACCGCCGGGCCCTGGTCCCAGCCGTGTTCCAGCAGCAGCCAGCCACCGGGCAGCAGATGCGCCGGCGCATCGGCGGCGATCCGGCGCAGATCGTCCAGGCCATCGGGGCCGGACGCCAGCGCGCTGGCCGGTTCGTAGCGCAGGTCGCCCTGCTGCAGGTGTGGGTCGCCATCGGCGATGTACGGCGGGTTGCTGGCGATCAGGTCGAAGCGCTGTCCGGCCAGCGGCAGCAGCCAGGTCCCCTGGACGAAAGCGACGTTGCGCAGGCCGTGCGCCTGCGCGTTGGCCTCGGCCACCGCCAGCGCCGCCGCACTGAGGTCGGTGGCCAGCACCTGCGCCTGCGGGCGCTCGCTGGCCAGGGCCAGGGCGATGGCGCCGCTGCCGGTACCGAGGTCGGCGACGCGCCGGCCCGGCGCCCCATCCAGCCGCTCCAGCGCCAGTTCCACCAGCCGCTCGGTGTCCGCGCGCGGGATCAGCGTGGCCGGCCCGACCGCCAGATCCAGGGTCCAGAAGCCGCGCCGGCCGGTCAGGTAGGCCACCGGCTCGCCCTGTGCACGCCGCGCCAGCAGCGCCTGGAACCCGCCCACTACGTCGTCGGGCAGCGGCTCGCGGGCGTGCGCGAACAGCCACGCGCGATCGCGTTGCAGGGCGTGCAGCAGCAGGGCCTCGGCATCGCCGCGCTCGACCTGGGTGCAGGCGGCGCGCAGCAGGGACTCGGGAGTGGGCGCATTCATCGCTGTCACGATGACGCAGCGAGCGCGGAAAAGCCAACGTGGTAGAAGGGACCGACGCCCACGCGCCCGTGGGCGGCCGCCGCCATCGCGCGGCAGTGCAGCAAAGAGCCAGGCTTGGGAAGTGATAGATGAAACCTATCTATTCAATTCCATCAATCGATTTGAGGTATCTATTGGCACCCCCTATCATGAGCCTCGTTCCATCCCCCGCCCCCTATTGCAACCACGAGGAAACTCCATGTCGTCTTTGATCAACACCCAGGTTCAGCCGTTCAAGGCCAATGCCTACCGCAACGGCGAATTCATCGAAGTCACCGACGCGGACCTGAAGGGCAAGTGGTCGGTGCTGATCTTCATGCCGGCCGCCTTCACCTTCAACTGCCCCACCGAAGTGGAAGACGCCGCCGAGCACTACGCCGAGTTCCAGAAGATCGGCGCCGAGGTCTACATCGTCACCACCGACACCCATTTCTCGCACAAGGTGTGGCACGAGACCTCGCCGGCGGTGGGCAAGGCCCAGTTCCCGCTGGTCGGCGACCCGACCCACCAGCTGACCCGCGCCTTCGGCGTGCACATCGAGGAAGAAGGGCTGGCCCTGCGCGGCACCTTCGTGATCAACCCGGAAGGCGTGATCAAGACCCTCGAGATCCACGACAACGCCATCGCCCGCGACGTCACCGAGACCCTGCGCAAGCTCAAGGCCGCGCAGTTCGTCGCCTCGCACCCGGGCGAGGTGTGCCCGGCCAAGTGGAAGGAGGGCGAGAAGACCCTGAAGCCGTCGCTGGACCTGGTCGGCAAGATCTAAGCCGCGCCTCGCTCCCATCTCCGCCTGGTGGCGGGGGTGGGGGTGAACCGCAGCCGGCATCGCGCGCCGGCGCCGGCTGCGGTTCATCCCTCCTCCCTTGTTCGCGGCGCACTGCCCTGGCAGTTCGCTTCCCCCTCGCTTTGCCCAACGTCAGGAGTCCGCCATGTTGGATGCCGATCTGAAAACCCAGTTGAAGGCCTACCTGGAGCGGGTCGTCCGGCCCATCCACATCACCGCGTCGGTGGACGATGGCGCCAAGTCGCGCGAGATGCTCGACCTGCTCGAGGACCTGGTGCTGCTGTCGGACCAGATCACCCTGGACGTGCACCGCGACAGCGGCGAGCGCGCCCCGTCGTTCGCGCTGAACAGCCCCGGCCACGACATCCACCTGCGCTTCGCCGGCCTGCCGATGGGCCACGAGTTCACCTCGCTGGTGCTGGCGCTGCTGCAGGTCGGCGGGCACCCGTCCAAGGCCACCGCCGAGCTGATCGAGCAGGTGCGCAACCTGCCGGGCGAGTACCGTTTCGAAACCTATTTCTCGCTGTCCTGCCAGAACTGCCCGGACGTGGTGCAGGCGCTGAACCTGGCCGCGGTGCTGAACCCGAACATCCAGCACGTGGCGATCGACGGCGCGCTGTTCCCCGACGAGGTCGAGGCGCGGCAGATCATGTCGGTGCCCACCGTCTACCTCAACGGCGAGGTGTTCGACCAGGGCCGCATGACCCTGGAGCAGATCGTGGCCAAGCTCGACACCGGCGCGGCCAAGCGCGACGCGGCGGCGATCGCGGCCAAGGCGCCGTTCGACGTGCTGGTGGTCGGCGGCGGCCCGGCCGGCGCGGCGGCGGCGATCTACGCCGCGCGCAAGGGCATCCGCACCGGCGTGGCGGCCGAGCGCTTCGGCGGCCAGGTGCTGGACACCATGGCGATCGAGAACTTCATCTCGGTGCAGGAGACCGAAGGCCCGAAGATGGCCGCGGCGCTGGAGCAGCACGTGCGCCAGTACGACGTGGACATCATGAACCTGCAGCGCGCCGAACAGCTGCTGCCGGCCGGGGCCGACGGGCTGGTCGAGGTCAAGCTGGCCAACGGCGCCTCGCTGAAGAGCCGCACCGTGATCCTGTCCACCGGCGCGCGCTGGCGGCAGATGAACGTGCCCGGCGAGGAGCAGTACCGCAACAAGGGCGTGGCCTACTGCCCGCACTGCGACGGCCCGCTGTTCAAGGGCAAGCGCGTGGCGGTGATCGGCGGCGGCAACTCCGGCGTGGAAGCGGCGATCGACCTGGCCGGCATCGTCAGCCACGTCACCCTGGTCGAGTTCGACGGCAAGCTGCGCGCCGACGACGTGCTGCAGCGCAAGCTGCGCAGCCTGCGCAACGTCGACATCCTGGTCAACGCGCAGAGCACCGAGGTGCTGGGCGACGGCCAGAAGGTCACCGGCCTGGTGTACAAGGACCGGGTCGGCGGCGACGTGCATCGCCTGAGCCTGGAAGGCATCTTCGTGCAGATCGGGCTGCTGCCGAACACCGAGTGGCTGCAGGGCGCGGTGGCGCTGTCGCCGCGCGGCGAGATCGTGGTCGACGACCGCGGCCAGACCTCGCTGCCGGGCGTGTTCGCCGCCGGCGACGCGACCACGGTGCCGTACAAGCAGATCATCATCGCCATGGGCGAAGGCTCCAAGGCGGCGCTGAGCGCGTTCGACCACCTGATCCGCCACAGCGCGCCGGTCGCCAGCGGCAGCGTCGCCGAAGCGGCCTGATCCGCGCCGCGTCCGGCGTGGCGACGCCGGCGCGGGACCAGGGCGTGCGGCCTCCACCGCGCACGCCCCATCTGTCTCGCCGCCACCTGCGTCACACGCTCTATGCTGTGACCCTGCGTCCCCTCCCCGCCGCTGCGTCCCGAGGAACCCGCCGATGAACCTGCGTGATCTGAAATATCTGGTGGCGCTGGCCGATCACAAGCATTTCGGGCGCGCCGCCGCGGCGTGCTTCGTCAGCCAGCCGACGCTGTCCACGCAGATCAAGAAGCTCGAGGACGAACTGGGCGTGCCGCTGGTCGAACGCGCCCCGCGCAAGGTCATGCTGACCCCGGCCGGGCGCGAGGCGGCCAGCCGCGCGCGCGGCATCGTCGCCGAGATCGAACAGATGAAGGAGGCGGCGCGGCGCAGCCAGGACCCGGAAGCCGGCACCGTGCGCCTGGGCATCTTCCCCACGCTCGGCCCGTACCTGCTGCCGCACGTGATCCCGCGCATCCGCGAGCGCTTCCCGCAGCTGGAACTGTTGCTGATCGAAGAGAAGAGCGACGTGCTGCTGACCCGCCTGCGCGAGGGCCGGCTGGACGCGGCGTTGCTGGCGCTGCCGCTGCACGACGAGCAGTTGCACGCCGAATTCCTGTTCGAGGAACCGTTCGTGCTGGCGGTGCCCGAACAGCATCCGCTGGCGCGGCGGCCGACCCCGCTGACCATGGCGGAACTGCACGCGCAACGCCTGCTGCTGCTCGAGGACGGGCACTGCCTGCGCGACCAGGCGCTGGACGTGTGCCATCTGTCCGGCGCGCTGGAGAAGGCCGAGTTCCAGGCCACCAGCCTGGAGACGCTGCGGCAGATGGTCGCCGCCAACGTCGGCGTGACCCTGCTGCCGCTGCTGGCGGTGCAGCCGCCGGTGGCCAATCCGCCGAACCTGCGGCTGCTGCCGTTCGCGCCCGACGGCGGCCCGAGCCGGCGCATCGCCATGCTGTGGCGGCGCAGCTCGGCGATGGGCGCGTTCCTGCAGCAACTGGCGCACCTGTTCGGCGCGCTGCCCGAAGACCTATTCACGCTGCCGGCGCAGGCACCGCTGCCGAGCCCGGCACCGCGCCAGGTGGCCTGAACGGGACCGCTGCGGCCGCGGCGTCGCATCGGCGCCGGCTTGCTTGCACAATGGCGACAGGGGGCGGCACGGTGCCGCCCCCGTTCGTTGTGTCATCCAACCGGAGCCTGTCCATGACCTCGCAACACCGCAGCGGCCTGCCGCCCTCGTTGATCGTCTCCAGCCGCGACCTGGCGCGCCTGGAAGCCCTGCTCGACACCCCTGCCTTGCACCAGCACCCGGCCGCGCTCGCGCTGGGCGCAGAACTCGACCGCGCCACCGTGATGGCGCCCGACCAGATTCCTCCCGGCATCGTCACCATGCACGCCCGCGTGGAGTGCGAAGACGAACTGCACGGCGAACGCCACCAGCTGACCCTGGTCTACCCGCACGAAGCCGATGCCGCGCATGCGCGCATCTCGGTGCTGGCCCCGGTCGGCAGCGCCCTGCTCGGCCTGGCCGTGGGCCAGTCCATCGACTGGCAGGCGCCCGGCGGACGCCCGCTGCGCCTGCGCGTGACCGCGGTGCAGCGCGCCGACGACGACAACGCGCGCGCAGCGCGTTAACGTGCGCGGCCCTATCCTTGTTTCCACTCGTTCCCGAGAGATACCGATGACCTCTTCCGCCCCCTCCAAGCTCGCCCAGTTGCGCGAGTTGTCCGTGGTCGTGGCCGATACCGGCGATTACGACGCGATCAAGCGGCTCAAGCCGGTGGACTGCACCACCAATCCGACCCTGGTGAAGAAGGCGCTGGACCTGCCGGTCTACGCCGACCTGATCGACGAGGCGCTGGCCTGGGCGCGCGGCCAGGACGGCGACCACGCCGCCCTGGTCGACGAGATCGCCGACCGCCTGACCATCGGCGTCGGCGCCAAGCTCAGCGCGCTGGTGCCCGGCCGCGTGTCCACCGAAGTGGACGCCGACCTGGCCCACGACACCGCCGCGACCATCGCCAAGGCGCACAAGTTCATCGCCATGTACGCCGAGCGCGGCATCGCCAAGGACCGCATCCTGATCAAGGTCGCCGCGACCTGGGAAGGCATCGAGGCCGCGCGGCAGCTGCAGCAGGACGGCATCGACTGCAACCTGACCCTGATCTTCAACCGCACCCAGGCGCTGGCCTGCGCCGAGGCCGGGGTGTTCCTGATCTCGCCGTTCGTCGGCCGCATCCTCGACTGGTACGTGGCCCATGGCCAGACCCCGGCGAGCATCGACGAGGACCCGGGCGTGCAGTTCGTGCGCGGCGTCTACGACGAGTTCAAGCGTCGCGGTTCGCCGACCGTGGTGATGGGCGCCTCGTTCCGTTCCACCGCGCAGATCGAGGCGCTGGCCGGCTGCGACCGCCTGACCATCTCGCCGGACCTGCTGGAGAAGCTCGACGCCGACCATGGCCCGCTGCCGCGCAAGCTCTCGCCCGGCCAGGCCGACGGCGCCAAGGTGGAGCCGATCGACGCCAAGCGCTTCGCCGCCGACCTGGCCGCCGATCCGATGGCCACCGAGAAGCTGGCCGGCGGCATCGACACCTTCGCCAAGGACCTGCAGACGCTGCGCGACACGATCCGGCACAAGCTGATCGGCTGAGCCCTGTGCAGTCCCTCCCCAAGCGCGGTGATGCCGCGCTTGGGGGTGGGAATGGGGAAAAGGGAATGGGGAATCGGCGGAGCGGGGGCCGTCTCGCTGCCATCTTCCGCTCGATCGGGTGCTGTCGGTGCAGGCCGTTGCATCGCGCGAGCGCGAAGCCGCATGCACGACACACGTAACGCCGAGAACGGGCGCAGCCACGGCGCACATCGCCTGCGGCGCTTTCGACAGCGCATTGGCGCCGCCGCACCTCTTCGCCCGCTATGCTGCGTGTTACACAGCAGAGGAACAGCAATGGCAACGATCGCAGTGGTGATGGTGGACGGCGTGGCGGACTGGGAAATCGGCACCATCCTGCCGGCGGCGCGGGCCTGGTTCGGCGACACGCTGCAGATCGCCAGCATCGACGGCAAGCCGGTCGGCTCGATCGGCGGACTGGACCTGCACCCTGCCTATGCGCTATCGGACCTGGCGCCGCTGGACGCCGACCTATGGCTGCTGCCCGGCAGCGACCGCTGGCAGGCCGGCGAGATTCCCGGGCTAAGCGCGTTGCTGCAGCAGCGCCTGGACGCCGGCCGCGGCGTGGCGGCGATCTGCGGCGCGACCCTGGCGCTGGCCTACGCCGGCCTGCTCGATACCCGTCCGCACACCAGCAATTCCGAAGCCTTCCTGCGCGAGCATGCCAGCGTCTATGCCGGCAGCGCGCACTACCAGGAGCGCCGCGTGGTCAGCGCCGGCGGCCTGATCACCGCCCCCGGCACCAGCCCGGTCAGCTTCGCCGAGGAATGCCTGCGCCTGCTGCATCCCGAGCGCGAGGAGCAGATCGCGCAGATGCGGCAGATGTTCGCGGCCGAGTTCGTCTAGCGCGACCAGTGCCACCTGTCATGCAGACAGCGGCGACGCTGCCTGACTACAGTTGTCGCCACACCCTGCGGCACGCCAGCCGCACCCTGCAGTCCGCCATCGGCGGCTGAGCGCGGCGCCACGGCCGATCCGTGGCGCGCTCGACGCAGCGGCGGGCACGCACCCAGGTGCGGCGGGTGGGTGTTTCCGACGACTTCGACAGGAGAGGGTGCATGCGCGGACGGATGGCGCGTTGTCTGTTTTCGCTGGCGCTTGCTGGCACCAGTGCCGCCGGCGTGGCGGCCGCGCCGACACCGACCCGGGTCGCGATCCTGGGCGTGGAGCACGCCGCACAGCTGGTCTCCGAACGCGACCAGCCGGGTGTGCTCGCGGCGTTCCTGGAGCAACTCGCGCCGGACGCGGTGTGCATCGAACGCCCGCCGGAGCAGGCGGCACGCAACGATTACTACGAGTACACCTACGAGGTGCAGGGCGTGATCCTGCCCTACGCCGCGACGCACGCAGTGGCCGTGTGCCCGATCGACTGGATGCCGCCGGTGGAGGACGCCAGGCTCGGCTTCGGCGTGGATCTGGACACCCCGCTGGAACTGCGCCGTGAGCAGGGGTTCCAGGGCTTTCTGTCGTTCCCCGACAAGGCCGCCCTGCAGCGCGACTTCTTCGCGGCGGATGCGGCCGAGAACGTGGCCGCGGTGCGCAAGTGGGCGCAAACCCCGGCGCCACGTGCCGACCAGGACCTGCCGCGGCGCCTGTACCTGTACCGCACCTTCCTGCAAGCCCAGCGCATCCGCGCCGCGGCGTTGGCGCATCCGGGCAAGACCGTACTGGTGGTGGTCGGCTACTTCCACAAGCCGGACCTCGAAGCGATCCTCGCGCACGATCCGGCGATCGCACTGGTGCAGCCGTCGACGCTGGGCCGCCCCACGGCCGACGCGATCGAGCGCGCCACCACCGCGTCGCAGCGCGCGGCGATCCTGGCCTTCAACCTGCTCGGCACCCAGGCCGACACCGGCAACGTCGACTGGGCATGGATGACGCGCGTTCTGGATACGTACGCAACCGCGGCGCCGGCTGCCGAAACGGCGCTGTTGCGGACCCGCCTGGCCCTGCTGAGCGGCCAGATCGCGCCGGCGGAGGCGCGGCGCCACTACGCGCAGCTCGCCGAGGAAGCGCCGGCCGAGCTGGCGTTCGGCTGGACCGGCGTACAGGATCGCGCCCGCGTGGATTCGTTCTTCGACCCGTTCGGCAACCTGACGGTGCGCCAGCGCGCGACGCTGGAACTGGCGCGGACCGACTACGCGCTCGGCCGCGACCGCGACGGCGATGCGGCGATCGAGCGGCTCAAGGCCGACCTGTCGCCGCGCAAGGCGCTGCAGCTGTCCGGCTATGCGGCGCGGCTGCGCCCCGTGGCCGCGAACCGGCACGATTCGCGCGTCGCCCAGTAACGACGTCGCGTCGAATGGTCACGCGCGATCGCTGTGACCCTTGCTGGCGACAGCATCCTGCGCAACCCACGCGCAGGCACGCTGACTCAGGCCTCCAGCCCGACCGGGCAACTCACACCCGTACCGCCGAGGCCGCAGTAGCCGCCCGGATTCTTGGCCAGGTATTGCTGGTGCTCGTCCTCGGCGTAGTAGAACGGCGGCGCCGGGAAGCGGATCTCGGTGGTGATGGGGCCATAGCCGGCGGCGTGCAGGCGCTGCTGGTAGGCGTCGCGGCTGGCCAGCGCGGCGTCGTACTGGGCCTGAGTGGTGCAGTAGATCGCCGAGCGGTACTGGGTGCCGGTGTCGTTGCCCTGGCGCATGCCCTGGGTCGGGTCGTGGCTTTCCCAGAAGGTCTGCAGCAACTGCTCGAAGCGCACGGCCTGCGGGTCGAACGCCACCAGCACCGCCTCGGTGTGGCCGGTCTGGCCGGAACACACCTCGCGATAGGTGGCGTTGGGCGTCTCGCCGCCGGCGTAGCCGACCGCCGTACTGAACACACCCGGCAGCGACCAGAACGCGCGTTCGGCGCCCCAGAAGCAGCCCAGGCCGAACTGCACCTGCTCCAGGCCGGCGAAGGCGTCGCGCAACGGATGGCCGTTGACGAAGTGACGGTTGTGCAGCGGCAGCGGCTGCGCGCGTCCCGGCAGGCTCTCGCCCGGGCGCGGCAGGCGCTGCTTGAAGGCACCGATTCCCAACATGGCATGGACTCCTGGCAGCGACGGCGATGTCTTCGTGGATGGCGCTGCCGGCGTCCGCTTTCAAGTGCGCCCGGCCGCCGCGGCGGCGGCGGCGGGCGCGACGTTCACTTCGTCGCGGTGCTGGCCGTGGCGGCGGCGACCGGCTCCGGCATCGCCGAGCTGTGGTGGTTGATGATCAGCCAGCGCCCGTCGCGCTTTTCGTAGACGAAGGTGTAGCGCGCCTGCACCTGGCGGGTGCTGCCATCGGGATTGTCGAGGGTGAAGGTGTAGACGCCGGCGTCGACCGCGCTGTCGTCGTCGAGCAGGCGCACCTGGCGGTAGTTGATGGCACCGCGCGGCTTGGCGGCGAGGAAGTGGCTGAAGTAGTCCTCGATCTCGGCGCGGCTGGCGCGGACCTGGTTGGACACCGTCGGCAGCAGCACGCCGTCGCGGGCGTACAGGTCGGCCACGCGCTGCGGATTGCCGGTGGCCAGCGCCGCGTTCCAGCGATCGAACAGGCCGGCGATCTCGCGTTCGGCGCTGCTGGCCGGCGCCGCCGGCTGGCCGTCGTAGTGCATCGCCGGCGCGGCCAGCGCGGTGGAGGTGGTGGTGATCAGGCCCAGTGCCAGGGCGAACAGGATGCGACGCATGGGAAGTCTCCGTGTGCTGAGGGGATGCCGTCTCGGGGCGAAGCGAGTATTGGCAGCCGCGGCTTGCGAAAAATCCGCCGGGCGGCATATCCTCGAATATGCCGTTCGGCATACCGGAGACGCGCCCGTGCACAGCCCCTCCAATGCAGGCCAGTGGCGTGAGTCACTGCGCCGCGACGCCGCCGACGCCGCGCGCTGGCAGGCCGTGGCCGCCGCCGCCGCGGCGCTGCGCGAGGCCGGCGATGCCGCGCGGGCCACCGCCCACGCGCTCGCACCCGCCAGCGCCCTGGTCGCGGCCCCGCACGCCGCGGTGCTGGCCTTGCGCGGCGGCCGCTGCCTGGTGCTGGCCAGCCAGGGCGACGCCTTGCCGCCGGGCGCCAGCGTCGCCATCGAGGCGCCCGCCCACGCCTGGCGCCTGCGCGGCACGACCGCCACCGCGGCAGGCGAACTGTGCCTGCCGATCGCCACGCTGGGCGTGCCGCTGGGCACGCTGTGCCTGGGCTGGGACGACGTCCGCACCGTGCCGGCGCCGGAGGACGTGCAGGCCCTGTCCGCGATCGCCGCGCTGCTGGCGCCGCTGGCGGCCGAACCGCCGCGTGCGCCGCGGCGGCGCAGACCGGCGCAGGTCGACCGCCTGGCCGTGCTCAGCGCGCGCGAGCGGCAGGTGCTGGCGCTGTTGTCGCGCGGGCTCACCAATGCCGCGCTCGGCGCCGAACTTGGCATCAGCGCCGGCACCGCCAAGGTCCACGTCGAGCGCATCCTGCACAAGCTGCAGGTGGCCGACCGCACCCAGGCCGCGGTGGTCGCGGTGCAGGCGGGGGTGGCGCTGTGAGGGCGCTGGCGCGGCGCTGGAACGACTGGCCGCTGACCCGCAAGAGTCTGGCGCTGGTGGCGCTGCCGCTGTTGCTGCTGGTGGCGGCGCTGGTGGCGATCTACAGCGTCGAACGGCAGAACATCGCCGCCGAGAACGACGTGCGCCGCACCCTGCAGTTGCTCAGCGACCTGCATGAAGCGCATGCGCTGCTGGCCGAGACCGCCGCCGGCGTGCGCGGCTACCGGCTGGTGCGCCAGGACGCCTTCCTGACCCCGTACCGCGACGCCGAGCCGCGGCTCAAGACCGTGGTGCAACGCCTGTCGCGACGCATCACCGACCCGCGACAGGCACAGCGTTTCGCCCGCATCCAGCCGCTGTTCGAGGAGAAGATGCAGGGCTGGCGACGGCTGCTGGCGCCGGACCTGAGCCGCGAGGAAGAAATCCGCCAGTTGCGCGAGGGCAAGGTCACCCTCGACATCCTGCGCGCGGAACTGCGCGAACTGCGCAACTACGAGACCGCGCAACTGCAGGTGCGTACCGCCAAGGCGCAGGCACTGCGCCAGCGCAATCTGCTGATCACCCTGTGCGCGGCGATGCTGGGCGGACTCGGCGCCGTGCTCGCGGTGGCCTGGTTCGCCTCGTCGCTGTCGCGGCGCCTGCGCCAGCTCTCGGCCAACGCCGATCGCCTCGGCGACGGCCGGCCACTGGCGCCGCAGCCGCCGGCCGGCGACGAACTGGGCCAGGTCGCGCAACGCCTGCAGCAGGCCAGCACCCTGCTTGCCGCGCGCGCCGAGGAAGCGCAGTCGGCGCGCCGCGAGGCCGAGAGCGCCAACCGCGCCAAGACCGAATTCCTCTCGCGCAGCAGCCACGAACTGCGCACCCCGCTCAACGCCATCCTCGGCTATGCGCAGGTGCTGGAGATGGACCTGCCGGGCGCGGCGCAGCGCGATCACCTGCAGCACATCCTCGGCGCCGGCCGGCACCTGCTGGGGCTGATCACCGAACTGCTGGACATCGCCCGCATCGAGGCCGACCAGCTCGACCTGAGCCCGCGCCCGGTGCCGGTGCGCAGCGCGCTGGAGGAGGCGCTGGGCCTGGTCGCGCCGGAAGCGCAGGCGCGCGGCATCGTGCTGCGGCCCCCGCAGGTGCCGCCGGAGTGGACCGTGCGCGCCGATCCGCAGCGGCTGCGCCAGGTGCTGATCAACCTGTTGTCCAACGCGATCAAGTTCAACCGCCCGGGTGGCGCGGTGTGGGTGAGTGCCGTGCCCGAAGGCCAATCCCTGGCGCTGGCCGTGCACGACCAGGGCCATGGCCTGACGCCGGCGCAGGTGGAACGATTGTTCACGCCGTTCGAGCGGCTCGGCGCCGAGCGCTCGGCGATCGAGGGCACCGGCCTGGGCCTGGCGCTGAGCAAGCGCCTGACCGAGGCGATGGGCGGACGCATCGCCGTGGACAGCGGCCCGGACGGATCGCGGTTCACCATCGCGCTGCCGCTGGACCGCCCACAGGCAGCGGCACTGCCAGACACGGCCGTGGCGACGACAACGGTGGGCGGGGGACATCGCCAGTTGCTGAGCGTGGAGGACAACCCCTCCAACCAGGCGCTGATCCGCACCCTGGTCGAACGCCGCCCGCACTGGCGGTTGCACGAGGCCGCCAGCATGGCCCAGGCGCACGCGCATCTGCAGCACGCCACGCCCGACCTGATCCTGCTCGACCTGCACCTGAGCGACGGCAACGGCGAGGAGCTGCTGCAGGCGCTGCGCGCGCAGCCGCATACCGCCGCGATCCCGGTGGTGGTGATCAGCGCCGATGCCACCGCGACCACGCTGGCCCGGGTGCAGGGCGAGCCCGTGCGCGCCTACCTGACCAAGCCGCTGGACGTGGCCGACTTCTTCTCCGTTCTGGACCGACACCTCGCATGACCCGCAACGATGTCCTCGCCGCGCGCATCCTGATCGTCGACGACGAACCCGCCAACGTCCGCCTGCTGGAGGAACTGCTGCAGCGCGAAGGCTTCCGCCAGGTGGTGGCGACCACCGACCCGCAGCGGGTGTTGGGCCTGGTCGCCGCATTCGCGCCGGACCTGATCCTGCTCGACCTGATGATGCCGGAGCTGGACGGCTACGCGATCCTGGAGCAACTGGCGCGCCTGGCCGGCCCGTCCAGCTTCCTGCCGGTGATCGTGCTCACCGCCGACCCCAGCCGCAGCGCCCGCCACCGCGCCCTCGGCCTGGGCGCCAAGGACTTCCTGACCAAGCCGCTGGACACCTTCGAGGTGGCCCTGCGGGTCTGGAACGTGGCCGAGACCGTGGTGCTGTTCAAGCGCCTGCGCGCCCTGGCCGTGGCGGATGCCGTGCCGCCTGGGTGGTTGAGGGCCGGGATTGGGGATTAGGGATTGGGGATTGGCAAAAGCGGAGCGCTGCCGTTGCGAATCCCCAATCCCGACTCCCCAATCCCGGCCCCCAAGCTACATCGCCCGCGTCACCTGCCCGCCCAGGCCCAATGCCATCAGCACTTCCTGGGCCTTTTCCAGCAGTTCGTCGGCCACGCAGACCTGGACCACACCGAACGGCAGTTCGCCGGCGCCGCCGAGCAGGGCCTCGCCGAACACGAAGGCGGTGATGCCGGCGTCCTCCAGCGCGTGCTTGGCCAGGTGCGCATCGATCAGGTGCTGGGCGCGGTAGGCGATCTGCATGGTCGCGCCCCTCAGCCGTGAGCCGCGGACCCAGGCATGACCTGGGACGAGGGCAGGCAACACAGGCCCGCACACGGGCACGTCAATTGAGAAGGACGCATGACGCAAAGGGCAAGACGGAACGCCTGCATCCGGGCTTCTCTTGGGTGAATTGCTCCGCAGCCTACGCGCCAGGACGGCCGCCGACCAGTCCGGCCAAGCTAAAGCAGCGCTTTACTTACTATAAACTTGCGCTTTACTTAGTCTCCGACGCGCGCATGTCCGACACCCCCGCCACCGACGCCTCCGCCCCGGCCGAGAAGAAAGACTTCATCCGCCAGATCGTCCGCGAGGACCTGGCCAGCGGCAAGCACACGGCCATCCGCACCCGCTTCCCGCCCGAGCCCAACGGCTATCTGCACATCGGCCACGCCAAGGCGATCTGCCTGGACTTCGGCATCGCCGCCGAGTTCGCCGGGCGCTGCAACCTGCGCTTCGACGACACCAACCCGGCCAAGGAAGACCCCGAGTTCGTCGCCGCGATCCAGGACGACGTGCGCTGGCTGGGCTTCGACTGGGCCGAGCTGCGCCACGCCTCGGACTATTTCGAGGTGTACTACCTGGCCGCCGAGAAGCTGATCCGCGACGGCCACGCCTTCGTCTGCGACCTCTCCGCCGAGCAGGTGCGCGAGTACCGCGGCACCCTCACCGAACCGGGCCGCGACTCGCCGTACCGCACCCGCAGCGTCGAGGAGAACCTGGACCTGTTCCGGCGCATGCGCGCCGGCGAGTTCCCGGACGGCGCGCGCACCCTGCGCGCCAAGATCGACATGAGCAGCGGCAACATCAACCTGCGCGACCCGGCGCTGTACCGGATCAAGCACGTCGAGCACCAGAACACCGGCAACGCCTGGCCGATCTACCCGATGTACGACTTCGCGCATTCGCTGGGCGATGCCGTGGAAGGCATCACCCACTCGCTGTGCACGCTGGAGTTCGAGGACCACCGCCCGCTGTACGACTGGTGCGTGGACAAGGTCGACCTCGCCGGCCACCCGGAGCTGCTGCAGCCGCTGCTGGACAAGGGCCTGCCGCGCGAGGCGGCCAAGCCGCGGCAGATCGAGTTCTCGCGGCTCAACATCAACTACACGGTGATGAGCAAGCGCAAGCTGACCCAGCTCGTCGCCGAAGGCCTGGTCGACGGCTGGGACGATCCGCGCATGTACACCCTGCAGGGCCTGCGCCGCCGCGGCTACACGCCGGCCGCGCTGCGCCTGCTGGTCGACCGCGTCGGCATCAGCAAGCAGAACTCGGTGATCGACTTCTCGGTGCTGGAAGGCTGCCTGCGCGAAGACCTGGACGCGCACGCCGCGCGGCGCATGGCGGTGATCGAGCCGCTGAAGCTGGTGCTGAGCAATTTGCCGGAAGGCCACAGCGAGACCCTGACCTTCTCCAACCATCCCAAGGACGAGAGCTTCGGCACGCGCGAGGTGCCGTTCTCGCGCGAGCTGTGGATCGAACGCGAGGACTTCGCCGAAGTCCCGCCCAAGGGTTGGAAGCGCCTGGTCCCGGGCGGCGAAGTGCGCCTGCGCGGCGCCGGCATCGCCCGCGTCGACGAGGTGATCAAGAACGCGGCCGGCGAGATCGTGGAACTGCGCGGCTGGCTCGACCCGGAATCGCGCCCGGGCATGGAAGGCGCCAACCGCAAGGTCAAGGGCACCATCCACTGGGTCAGCGCCGCGCACGCGGTGGAGGCGGAGA
Organism: Xanthomonas sp. NCPPB 901; assembly: GCF_056725085.1. Lineage (NCBI taxonomy): Bacteria > Pseudomonadati > Pseudomonadota > Gammaproteobacteria > Lysobacterales > Lysobacteraceae > Xanthomonas > Xanthomonas sp. NCPPB 901. The sequence continues at coordinate 3,985,395 of NZ_CM161511.1, forward strand.
TCCGCCTCTACGACCGCCTGTTCTCGGTGGAGAAGCCCGACGACGAGTCCGACGGCAAGACCTACCGCGACCACCTCAATCCCGCCTCCAAGCGCAGCGTGCGCGGCTACGTCGAACCCGCCGCCGCGCAGGCCGCGCCGGAGCAGGCGTTCCAGTTCGAGCGCACCGGCTATTTCGTCGCCGACCGCTACGACCATCGCGCCGACGCGCCGGTGTTCAACCGCAGCGTGACCCTGCGCGACACCTGGAGCGGCGGCCAGGGCGGCGCCTGAGCCAGGGAGGGTGCAAAAGCCGGGACTCGGGACTCGGGACTCGGGATTCTCAGCGAGTGCTGGACGGTTGCAATTGCACTGTGGGAGGGGCTTCAGCCCCGACGGGCTTTCCCGATAAGTCGCGTTGGGGCTGAAGCCCTTCCCACAAACAACAGCCACTGTTTTCATCGGATCGTTTGACAGCGATCTGGCTCCGGACACCATGCTGACGTCCGGGGACCCGCCCCAGCTCCCAATCCCGGCGCTTCCCTCCGCCGCCACCCGCGCGCTAGCGTAGCGGGCATGTCGACCGCCCCCACCCTGAGCCTGCGCAGCTACGGCCGCGACGGTACCGCCCATCAGCATGACCACGTGCAATTGGTGCTGCCGCTGCACGGCACGCTGGAACTGGAAGTGGACGGCCGCGGCGCCTATCTGGACCGGTACCGCGCCGCCGTGGTCGCGCCGCAGACCCGGCATGCGCAGTGCGCGCTGGACGCCAACCGCTTCCTGATCGTCGATTGCGCCAGCGATGCCTTCGGCGACGCGGCGCTGGAGCGTCTGCGGCAACAGCCCTTCCTCGATCTGCCGCCACCGTTGCAGGCGCTGCTCGCCGCCCGGACGCCGCATCCAGACCTCGCTATCGCCCATGCCCGGGCCGGTGCCGCCGTGCTGGCCTGGCTGCAGGCGGGCACCGCGCCCCGCGGCTGGCAGCGGCTGCAGACGCTGTGCCGCCGCATCGAAGCCGCGCCCGGCCAGGACTGGCCGGTGCGACGCATGGCGCAACTGGCGCACCTGAGCCCGAGCCGCCTGCACGCGCTGTTCCGCGCCACGCTGGGACGCACGCCGCAGGACTGGGTGGCGGCGCGGCGGTTGGACTGGGTCCGCCGGCAGCTGGCGCACGGCACCCGGCCGATCGCCGCCCTGGCCCAGGACAGCGGCTATGCCGACCAGAGCGCGCTGACCCGCGCACTGAAGCGCGCCACCGGGCAGACCCCGGCCGCCTACCGCCGGCGCGCCAGGACAGGAGTCTGGGACAAGCCGGCCGGCGCCGACAGCGGCATGCTGGGCAGACACGGCTGATACGGCCGCCACGGAAGCGAAACGCAATGCGCGAACGGCTATGGGCAGGGGTCGGCAGCGGCATCGCCGCGGGCGCGCTGTGGGGCCTGGTGTTCCTGGTACCGCAGCTGCTGAGCGCATTTTCCCCGTTGCAACTGGCCGTCTCCCGCTACCTGGCCTATGGCGCCATCGCGGCGGTGGTGCTGCTGCCGCGCTGGCGCGCCGCGACCGCGCCGCTGGGCGCGGCCGAGTGGTGGGCGCTGCTGCGCCTGAGTCTGCTCGGCAACATCGTCTACTACGTGCTGCTGGGCTGCGCGGTGCAGTGGGCCGGCAGCGCCGCCACCGCGCTGATCATCGGCTTGCTGCCGGCAACGGTCACCGTGATCGGCTCGCGCGCGGCCGGCGCGGTCCGCTTGCGCCGGCTCGCCGCGCCCTGTGCGCTGTGCGTGCTCGGGGTGGCGCTGGTCGCGGTGCAGACCCTGGCCGTCGCGCGGCCGCACATTCCCGCTAGCCTCGGCCTGCGCGCGGCGGGACTGGCCTGCGCGATCGGCGCGCTGGCGTGCTGGACCGCCTACTCGATCAAGAACGCGCGCTGGCTGCGGCGGCGCCCGGACCTGTCCGGACGCGACTGGTCGCTGCTCACCGGCGTGGTCACCGGTGCGCTGGCCCTGGCGCTGGCGTTGCCGGCCTTCGCCGTGGCCGGCACGGCCCATGCCGGTGCCGACTGGGTGCGCTTCTGGAGCATGGCGCTGGTGCTGGCGCTGTTCGCCTCGGTGATCGGCAACGCCTGCTGGAACCACGCCAGCCGGCTGCTGCCGCTGACCCTGGTCGGGCAGATGATCGTGTTCGAGACCGTGTTCGCGCTGCTGTACGGCTTCCTGTGGGAACAGCGTTGGCCGAGCGTGCTGGAGCTGCTGGCGATCGCCTGCCTGCTCGGCGGCGTGCTGTGGTGCACCCTGGTGCATGCACGGCCGCAGCCGCCCGCACAGGAAGCCAAGCCTGGTTAAGCGGCGCTGCCTAGACTTTGCGCAGGTCCTCCACGGGAATCGCGCCATGCCTACCGTCCTGCGCCGTTGCTGCCCCGCCCTCGTCCTGGCTGCCGCACTGGCCGGCTGCAGCTCCTCCACCGCTCCATCCGGCACAGCGGCGGATTCGGCCGCCAGCGCCAGCGCGCCTGCGGCGACCGGCAAGTGCGACGCCGTCCCCGACCACGCCTACGACCTGCCGGCCGGGCGCTTCGACGAAACCGCCCAGCAGTTGGCCCATGCCACCGGCTGCATGGTCGTGTACCGCGATCCCGGCCTGGCATCGCTGCACGTCAATGCAGTGAAGGGGCAGGTCAGCATCCGCCAGGCGCTGCATCAGGCGCTGGACGGCACCGCACTGCGGATCGCGCAGGAAAACGCGGACACGCTGACCGTCGTGCGCCGCTGACCCGGCGGCGGCGCGGTGGATTGCTACCATGACCGCAATCCACCGCACGGAAGGTTGCCATGCCCCGCCATTTCGCGTCGCTGCTGTGTTCCCTGTGCCTGCTCGCCGGCATGCTGCTGTCCAGCGCCTGCGCACGTAGCGAAACCGCCAAGCCGGCGGTGCCGGCCCCGGCCCCGACGGCATCCGCATCGGGCCTGCCGGTCAAGGTCGACAGCAGTTGCCGCACCGACGCCGATTGCACGGTCAAGAACGTCGGCAACTGCTGCGGCGCGATGCCGGCCTGCGTCAACCGCGACAGCCCCACCGACCCGCAAGGGGTGATGGCGCAGTGCCAGGCCAGCGGGCGCATGAGCGTATGCGGCTCGCCCGCCATCGCCGGCTGCGCCTGCGTGTCCGGGCAATGCAGCGCGCGCCCCGCCCAAGCCGATACACTGCGCGCGCCCCTGCCTGCCGAACCCGTCCGCTGATGCTCTACGCGCAAGTCCACCTCACCCTGCCCGCCTGGATCCACGAGACGATCGATCCGCAGGCCGTCTACGCCAGCGACGCCGACAAGGTGGCGCTGGCCATCGCGCTGTCGCGACTGAATGTCGAGCACGGCAGTGGCGGCCCGTTCGGGGCGGCGGTGTTCGACGGCGACCGCATCGTCGCGGTCGGCGTCAACCGCGTGGTGCCGCACAACACCTCGCTGGCCCATGCCGAGAACATGGCCTACATGCTGGCCCAGCAGCGGACGCAGAGCTTCCGCCTCAACGCGGCCCTGCCCGGCCCGGTCGCGCTGGCCACCTCGGCCCAGCCCTGTTGCCAGTGCTTCGGCGCCACCGTGTGGGCCGGCATCGACCGGCTGCTGATCGGCGCCCGCGCCGAGGATGTCGAATCGCTGACCGATTTCGACGAAGGCCCGCTGCCGGCCGACTGGGTCGGCGAACTCAACAAGCGCGGCATCGCCGTCGTGCGCGACCTGCACCGCGACGACGCGCGCGCGGTACTCGCCCACTACGGCCAGCACGGCCCGCAGTACTGAAGGCCCCCGCTTCGATGCACGCGACCACGACGCCCGCCGTCCTCACCCCGAACGTGACGATCCGGCGCCTGGCCCTTGCCGATGCCTCCGCACTGAAGGCCTGCCGTCTGGCCGGGTTGCAGGAAGCGCCCGAGGCCTTCATGACGACCGCTGCCGAGGTCGAGGCGACGCCGCTGGCGCAGTTCGAAGCCGAGCTGGCCGATACCGACATCCACTATGCCGGCGCGTTCGATGGCGAGCGGCTGGTGGGCTTCGTGCGCAGCGTGCGTTTCTTGCGACGCGCGCGGCGCCACGTGGCCGAAGTGCGCAGCGTGGTGGTGATGGCGTCGCATCGCCGGCAGGGCATCGCCGGCCGCCTGCTCTCGCAGCTGATCGAACAGGCGCACGGCAGCGGTATCGAAGCCTTGCTGCTGACCGTGATCGCCGACAATCTGCCGGCCCGCCGCCTGTACGAGATGGCCGGCTTCAGCGTCTACGGGATCGAGCCGCTCGCAATCCGCCGCGACGGCCGATACCACGATCAGATCCTCATGCGCCTGGCATTGCAGGCGCCGGGCCGATGAGTACCCACGCACCAGCCGTGTCGCGCCGCCTTGCAGAGCGGAGGCGCCCATGAAGAGCGCCGGCCTGCTGTGCTATTGCCGCCAGGGCTTCGAGCCGGAGCTGGCGGCCGAACTGACCCAGCGCGCGGCCGACGCCGGGCTGGCCGGCTATGCCCGCACCCAGCGCAACCAGGGCTACGCGGTGTTCGCCTGCGAGGACCCGCAGCTGGCCGCGGCGCTGCCTTGGCGCACGCTGGTGTTCGCCCGCCAGACGCTGGCGCTGATCGCCGAGTTGCCCGGGCTGGATCCGGCCGATCGCATCGCGCCGATGCTGGAGGCGCTGCAGGGTCTGCCCAGGCTCGGCGATGTGTGGGTGGAGCATCCGGATTCGGACACGGCCAAGCCGCTGGCCGGGCTGGCGCGCAGTTTCGGCAACGCGCTGCGCCCGGCGCTGCGCAAGGCCGGCCTGCTCACGCCCAAGGAAGACCCGCGACTGCCGCGCCTGCACGTGCTGTTCGTCGCTGGCGATCATGCGTTGCTGGGCCTGGCCCAGCCCGACGATGCCGCGCCCTGGCCGCTGGGCATCCCGCGCCTGCGCCTGCTGCCCGAGGCGCCCTCGCGTTCGGCCCTGAAACTGGAGGAAGCGCTGCTGGCGCTGCTGACCCCGCACGAGCGCGAGACGCTGCTGCGCCCGGGCATGCGCGCCGCCGACCTCGGTGCCGCCCCCGGCGGCTGGACCTGGGTGCTGACCCGCCAGCACCTGCACGTCACCAGCGTGGACAACGGCCCGCTGCGCCAGCACGTGCTCGACAGCGGCCTGGTCACCCACCTGCGCGCCGACGGCTTCCACTGGAAGCCTGCTCAACCGCTGGATTGGATGGTCTGCGACATGGTCGAGCAACCGCGCCGCGTCGCCGAGCGGATGGCCACCTGGTTCCGCGAGGGCTGGTGCCGGCACGCGATCTTCAATCTGAAGCTGCCGATGAAGAAGCGCTGGGACGAGACCCGGCTGTGCCTGGACCTGTTCGCCGAACGCGCCGAGCGCCCGCTGCAACTGCGCGCCAAGCAGCTCTACCACGACCGCGAAGAGATCACCGTGCTGGCGATACCGGGCTGAACGGCCGCACGCACACCTCCGGTCTTTCCGGTTTTCGGTAGGAACGGCTTCAGCCGCGACGGCTTTCCTGGGAATGCCTGTGGCGGCTGAAGCCGCTCCTACGCGCAGCACATTGCCACCGCCCGCTACAGCACGATCCGCGCCCCATCCGCGCGCGCCGAGCGCTGGATCGCCTCGACGATGCGGATGTCGCGTAGGCCTTCCTCGCCGGGTACGCGCAGCGGCGTGCCCTGCAGGATCGCCAGCGCGTCCTCGTCCATCTGCAGCGCCTGCTGGTGCCGCACCAGCGCGTCGAACAGGCGGCCATCGCTGGCCCGGCCGCGCACACCGTCGTAGGCCTGGAACGGCGCCAGTTCGTACCAGCCGTTCGCGCACTCGGCACGCAGCAGGTTCATGGTGCGACCGAAACTGGCCGCGCAGGTGGCGATCACCTCGTGCGGGAACTCCAGGGTGAAGTGCATGTGCTCGTCGACCTCGTCGAACAGCGCCGGCCGATCCGTGGAACGCCGCGCGCTGACCGCCAGCGGCTCGGCGCCGATCGTGTAGCGCGCCGCGTTGAGCGGATACACGCCCATGTCGTACATCGCGCCGCCGCCGTACTGCGCGCGCAGCCGCCATGGCCGCTGCGCCGGGTCGGTGTCGCCGTAGCCGTAGCCGGCGTATCCCGCCTCCGCGCGCACGCTGCGCATCGCGCCGAACGGGCGTTCGCCGGCCAGGGCGATGAGGCGCCGGGTGTTGGGCTCGTGCTGCATGCGGTAGCCGATGCTCAGCCGCACCTTGTTGCGCGCGCAGGCGGCGATCATCGCCCGCGCCTGCTCGGCGTGCGGCGCCATCGGCTTCTCGCACCACACGTGCTTGCCGGCGGCCGCGGCGCGCAGGCTCAGCGGCGCGTGCAGGTGCGGCGGCGTGACCACGTAGACCACGTCGATGTCCGGGTTGTCGGCGATGCGCTCCAGGTCGTCGTAGCTGTAGACGTTGCGATCCGGGATGCGATAGCGCGCCTGCCACTGCGGGATCTTCTGCGGCGAGCCGGTGACGATGCCGGCCAGGCGGCAGTGCTTGGTCAGGGTGAGGCCCGGGGCCAGCCGATCGCTGGCGTACTGGCCCAGCCCGACCAGGGCCACGCCCAGCGGCTTGCGGCGCCGTGCCGGCACGGCGGCCCAGGCGGGCGATCCCAACAGGCCGGCGGCACCGGCGGACAGGCCGGCCAGCAACAGGCGACGGCGATTCGGCGAGGACGGCTTCATGCGCAACTCCGACCGGAAGGGTTCCCCACCCTAACCGCTCGCGCGGCATCGGCACTGTGAGCGCTATCGCGCGATGCGCCGGGGCCTCTGGCACACTGCCGCCTCCCCCGCCGTCCGGACACCCGATGCGCTGCCGCCCCTTGCTCGCCGCCCTCGCCCTGCTGCTGGCCTCCCCGGCCGGCGCGCAGGACGCCCTGTTCCGCGCCCGCGACCTGGTCGGCGACGGCGTGTTCACCGACAAGATCGAAGGTCCTGCGACCGGCCCCGATGGCGCGCTGTACGTGGTCAATTTCGCCCACGACGGCAGCATCGGCCGGGTCCAGCGCGATGCCGACGGCCACGCACAGGCGAGCCTGTTCGTGGATCTTCCTGACGGCAGCATCGGCAACGGCATCCGCTTCGACCGCCGCGGGCGCATGTACGTGGCCGACTATGGCCGGCACCGCATCCTGCGCATCGCGTTGCCGAGCAAGCGCATCGAGGTCTATGCCACGCTGCCGGGCGCGTTCCAGCCCAACGACATCGCGATGGCGCCGGACGGCACCCTGTATGCCAGCGACCCGGACTGGAAGCACAACGGCGGCCAGCTGTGGCGCATCGACCGCGACCGCAGCGCGCATCTGATCGAGACCGGCATGGGCACCACCAACGGCATCGAGGTTAGTCCCGACGGCAAGCGCCTGTACGTCAACGAGAGCGTGCAGCGGCGAATCTGGGTCTACGACCGTGCCGCCGACGGCAGCCTGTCGCACAAGCGGCTGTTCGCCAGCTTCGCCGACGCCGGCCTGGACGGCATGCGCTGCGACGTCGACGGCAACCTGTACGTGGCCCGCTACGACGCCGGCAAGGTGATCGTGCTGGCGCCCGACGGCACGCTGCTGCACGAGGTCGCGACCAAGGGCCGCAAGCCCACCAACCTGGCCTTCGGCGGCGCCGACGGACGCGATGTCGACGTGACCCTGCAGGACCGCGGCGCGATCGAAACCTTCCGCAGCGACCGCCCCGGACGCGAGCACGGACGCTGATGGGATGCGTATCGCAGCGGCGTCTCAGTCCGCGCAATGGCCGCCTGGCATCCTGGCTGCACTGACTGGAGGGGCGCGCACATGCAGCCGATCGAACTGAACAACCCGGCCGGCTTCGCCGACGAATTTCTGCGCCTGACCCTGCTGCAGGGCTTCCAGTCGCTGACCAAGCGCGACCTGGAACTGCTGATCTTCGTGTTGCTGGAACGCGATGGCGCGATCTCGCGCAGCGATTCCAACAACGCGGTGGCGATGCGCCTGCGGGTGACCCCGGCCAAGGTCAAGGGCCTGCGCCGCGACGGCTATGCGCGCTGGCGCGCGCTGGTGCCGGAGGACAACGAGGCGGCGCTGCAGCGCATCGTCGCTACCGTGCTCACCGAGGACAACCTGCGCGCTGGGGCCAAGCACGTCAGCGAGCGCAGCAAGAAGGACGGCTTCCTGGCGATCCGCATCGAACACCCCGACGACCAGCAGCGCTTCGAACAGGCCATCGTCGAGGTCGGCGCCATGCCCGTGTACGAGCGCAACCGCGACGTGATGGCGGTGCGCTTCGACACGCTGCTGAAGATCGCCGAGCGCTGGGGCTACCTGCAGCCGGAGCCGGAGAAGGTGGCGCAGGCACTGCAGACGCTGGCGCCCACCGCCGAAGAGGTCGCCGATCTGTTGAAGAAGGACGTGAGCAAGCTACGCTGGGAGGACGTGCGCCGCGCGCTCAACAGCCTCGGCGCCAAGGCCGTCGCCAGCACCGCCGAGGGCGGGCTGAAGGGCCTGTTGAAGCTCGCGTTTCCGTTCATCCCCGGCTGAGCGCCGGGGCCGCCTTCCATCGCCGTTCCGGAGTTTCGTCGTGTCCATGCCCTGCCGTTCCCTTGCCCTGCTCTGCTGCCTGTGCGCCTGCGCCGCGCCGGCCGCGGCGCAGAACCTCACCGCCACCTCCAGCGCCACGACCGAACCGCTGCACGATGCGCCGGTCAACGTGCGCGCGCAGCCGCTCAGCAGCGGTGTGGTCACCCACCAGGTGCAGTTGCCGGTGACGCCCGGCGAAGCGCCGGTGACCGTGCGCAGCATCCAGCCCGACCGCGTCGCCGGCAGCTACCGCATCGACTTCGAGGCCTTGGACACCGACCACGACGGCTACATCAGCCGCAGCGAAGCGCAGGCCAACCCGTCGCTGGCCGACGAGTTCGATGCGTTGGACACCTCCCGCAGCGGCCGCCTCAGCCGCGCGCAGCTGGCCGGCTGGCTGTAGGGCCTCTCTCGTCACGCCCGGACACGTTCTGTAGGAGCGGCTTCAGCCGCGACGGGGGCGTCACCGGTAAACCCGTCGCGGCTGAAGCCGCTCCTACGAGGCAAGCTGCATCCGGCTTGCGTGCCGCGGGAGCAGGTGATGCGACGTGCGCTGTATCGCGCCGACATGCGGCCGGCACCGCCATGGCCGGCACCGGGGCAGCGTCGGCCGCGTTGGGGGGCGTAGTGGAAACGCTTGCTAAACGGCGCCGGCGCAGACGTGCGCAAGCCCGATTTTTTAGCGTCGATTAATTCGATCGGGCCTATGTTCTTGACTCCTTCCCAGCAACAGGAGTCGTGCCATGAACCGCATCGTTCCTCGTCTCGTCCCGTTCGCGTTCGCGCTGCTTGCCGCGCCGGCGCTGGCCATGGCGCAGGCGGCGCCGGACGAAGTGACCCTGCACCAGAACGGCCAGATCATCAACGTCACCTCGGTCGAACCGAACTCGATCGTCGGCGACTACCACATCGATTTCGCCAAGCTCGACCGCAACCATGACGGCTACATCAGCCGCGCCGAGGCCAAGGCCGATCCGACCCTGTACGCCGAGTTCGACGCCGTCGACGTGCATCACCACGGCCGCCTGAGCAAGGCCGATCTGCAAGGCTGGATGGCGACGTGACGCGTCACCCGCACCGCTGCATCCGCGCCCTTTCCACCACACGCGCCGCCTGCGGCCTTCCCGCCGCAGGCGGCGCAGCTGTTTTCTGAAACCGCAACAGCGCAAACACCGGCAACACGGCAGCCAACGCGTCGCGCAACCGCTCGAGTGCAACTGCGGCCACCAGCGCCGCTGCATCCCGCGTCACGCAGACCCAACGCCCTTCCTCGCCCGCCGCGCTGACGACCTTTACAGCGTCCCGTGCTGCAACGGCGCATCCCGCACCCCGCCCCAGGGATCGTCCAGCAGATAGCACGCCATGACCGGCGCCGCTGCCGGCACCAGGGTGAGCCGGTAATACACCTCGTCGCCTTCGCAGACTTCGTAATACAGTGCGTAGTCGCCGGGCTGCAGCGCCAGCGTCACATCGAAGGCCTCGGCGGCCGACGCCACCTGCACCTGCGCCCCCGGGTCCACCCGGAACGGCACCCGCATGCGCCGCTGCGCACTCGGATCGGACGCGAATGCGGCGCTCAGCAGCAGATGCACCTGCGCGCCGAACGCGTCCTCGGGCAACGGGTCGAACACCACGTACTCGCGGTGCAGGATCGCCCCCTGCTGCAGGTTGCGCGGCCCCCAGCGGCAGGCGGCGGCGTCGAAGGCGCGGGCGCGCAGTTGCACCTGGCTGTGCGAAATCAGCAGATCCACGGTCTGCGTCTGTACTGCGGCCTGCATCGTCGTCCTCCATCGCAGGGACGCGGCCTGTGGGCGGCGCGCTGCTCGGCGCGCGCATCGGATCCTGCGGCCGCCGCGTCCGGCCGGAACGTGCGCTCACACCCCGGAAGCGCGCTTCCAGAAGCCGTGCATCAGCAGCGGCAACTTGCCGGCCAGCCCCAGCAGCGGGCCGCGCAGCAGGGTCAGGTGCAGATCGTCGTTGGAGAACAGCCGGTTGATCGCGTCGAAGCCATAGGCGGCGACGGTGTTGTCGCTGCGGCGGCCGCGCGCCCAGCGCGCCAGCCGCTGCGGCGCCGCCCAGTCGACCCGCTGCGCCTGCGCCTGCCGCACCAGCGCCGCCAGCGCGGCGACGTCGCGCAGGCCGAGGTTGACGCCCTGCCCGGCCAGCGGATGCACCACGTGCGCGGCGTCGCCCAGCACCAGCAGGCGGCCGCGCTGGTACGCCTCCACCAGCTGCCGGCGCAGCGGGAAGCCGAGCCGTGGCGACAGCGCGCGCACCGCGCCCAGGCGCGCGCCGAAGGCCTGGGTCAGTTCGGCGCCGAACGCCGCGTCGTCCAGCGCCAGCACCCGCGCCGCCTCGGCCTCGGGCAGGGTCCACACGATCGAGCTGCGGCCGTCGGCGAACGGCAGGAACGCCAGCGGGCCGCCCGGCAGGAAACGCTGCCAGGCGGTGTCCTGGTGCGGCTGTTCGGTCTGCACGAAGGCGACCACGCCGCGCTGGCCGTAGTCGTGCGCCGGCGCGTCCAGCCCGGCCAGGCCGCGCAGGGTGGAATCGGCGCCGTCGGCGGCGATCGCCAGGCGCGCGTCCAGGCGGCTGCCGTCGTCCAGGCGCAGGCGCGCGCGCTCGGCCGAGGGCTCCAACGCCTCCACCCGCGCCGGGCAATGCACCTGCACGCCGGCCGCCGGCAGCGCCGCCCACAACTGCTCGACCAACAGGGTGTGTTCGACGATCCAGCCGAGCTGGTCGCGGCCCAGGGTGTCGGCGTCGAAGGCCAGCTCGCCGCCGCCGCCGGCATCCCACACGCGCATGCGCCGGTAGGCGCTGGCGCGCTGCGCCAGCACCTGCGGCCACACGCCCAGGCCCTGCAGCAGGGCCGCGTTGTCGGGGGCGAAGGCGTACACGCGCAGGTCCGGCGTGTCCGCCGACCAGCGCGGCGGCTCGCGGCCCTCGACCAGGGCCACCGCCAGGCCTTCGCCGGCCAGGGCCAGCGCGCAGGCCGCGCCAACCACGCCGCCGCCCACCACCACCACGTCCAGCACACCGCGCCGGCTCATGCGCGCGCCTCCCGGCACAGCTGCGGCACGTCGCCGCGGAACCCCATCGCGCCGCCGACCAGGAACGACTGCAGCGGCGCGGCCTGCGCCGCCGCCAGCAGGCCCAGGCTGCGCAGCGGGCGCAGCAGCGGGGTGGGATTGGCGGTCAAGCGCGCCAGCCCGCCGGAGAACGCCACCGTGCGCTGGCGATCCTGTTCGCGGCGCTGCGCGTACTGCTGCAGCAACGCCGGCGCGCCCGGGTCGGTGCCGTCGCGCTCGATCAGCTCGGCCAGGGTCAGCGCATCGCGCAGGCCCAGGTTGAAGCCCTGCGCGCCCAGCGGGTGCAGGGTCTGCGCGGCATTGCCCAGCAGCACCGCGCGCGCATCGGTGAGGCGCTCGGCCAGCACCTGCGCGATCGGGTAGGCGCTGCGCTCGCCGCTGCCCAGCAGGCGGCCGACGCGCCAGCCCAGCGCGTCCTGCAGGCGTTGCAGCCAGGCGCCCTCGTCGAGCGCGGCCACCGCCGCGGCGTCTTCGGCGGCGACCGCATGGATCGCGCCGTAATGGCGGTCGCCGCGCGGCAACAAGGCGGTCGGGCCGTCGTCGCGGAAGCGCTCGTAGGCGGTCCCGTCGGGCTGGCGGCTGCCGCGCACCCGCGCCACGAACAGGGTCTGCTGGAAATCGTGGCGCGCCGCGGCGATGCCCAGGGCCTCGCGCACCGCGCTGGCGCTACCGTCGGCCCCGACCAGCAGGCGTGTGTGCAGGACCTGCTCGCTGCCCTCGCGCACGATCCGCAGCCGACGCACGCCGTCCTCGGTGTCGGCGTCCAGCGCCACGAACTGCGCCGGGCGGTAGCGGGTGAGCCGCAGCGTCGCCGCCAGGCTGGCCTCCAGCGCCTCGCCGAAGTCGCGTGCGACCACCACCTGGCCGAAGGCCTCGCGTCCGTAGTCGGCGGCCTCCAGCCGCACGCGGCCGAAATCCCCGGCGCGGCTGACGTGGATGCGGCGGATCGGGCCGGTCGGTGCGCGCAGTCGCTGCATCACCCCCAGCGCGCCCAGCGCGTTGACCGTGGCGGCGGCGAAACTGAGGTTGCGCTGGTCGAACACCGGCGGCAACGCGCCCGGCGGCGCGGCCTCGACCAGGCCCACGTCCACCCCCAGCCGGTCCAGGGCGATGGCCAGGCTGGCGCCGACCAGGCCGCCGCCGACGATCACTACGTCATGTCGTTTACTCATCCGGCCATGATACGACCCGCACCCGTCTGGCCGGTGAGCGCCGCCGCCCGCCTTGCGCCGCGCCGCCGGGTCCCGGCAGGTGGCGCTCGCGCGCGCCGCGCTTCCAGTAGAATCCGGGGTCTTACGTGCCCCGGTGCCCGCCGCCATGACGCCTTCCGTCCACCGCCTCCCCGCCCTGCTGCTGTTGACCGCGCTGCTGGCCGCGACCCGCATCAACCACTTCGGGGCGATCCCGGACGCCTCGTGGGCGGTGTTCTTCGTCGGCGGCTTCTACCTGCGCAGCTGGACCCGCTGGGCGTTCCCGCTGCTGATGGCGCTGGCGGTGCTGATCGACTACCTGGTGATCCGCGGCCAGGGCCTGGATTTCTGGCAGCACTATTGCGTGTCGCCGGCCTACTGGTGCCTGATCCCGGCCTACTTCGTGCTGTGGGCCGGCGGTGCCTGGCTGGCGCGGCGCTACCGCGGCGCCGACTGGCGCGCGCTGGGCCTGGCCGCGGCCAGCCTGCTGGTGTCGGTGGCGCTGTGCCACCTGCTGGCGCAGGGCAGCTTCTACTGGGTCAGCCGCAGCGTGCCCAACCCGACCCTGGCCGGCTGGTGGCAGAACTACAGCGATTGGCTGCTGCCGTATCTGGGCAGCGCCAGCCTGTACGTGGCGCTGGCCGCGGCGATCCAGGTCGGCGTCGAGCAACTGGCGCGGCTGGGCCAGCGCGGCCAGCCGGTCGGCCACTGATCGGGATGGGCAACCGCCTCTCCAAGATCTACACCCGCACCGGCGACGACGGCAGCACCGGCCTGGGCGACGGCAACCGGGTCGGCAAGGACTCGGCGCGGGTCGCCGCCTACGGCACGGTGGACGAGGCCAACTCGGCGATCGGCGTGGTCCTGGCCTGCCCGCTGGCCGAGGACGTGCAGCAGCTGCTGACCGCGATCCAGCACCAGTTGTTCGACCTCGGCGGCGAACTGTGCATCCCCGGCCATGCCGCGATCCATGCCGCCGACATCGATGCGCTGGAACGGCACCTGGACCGCTACAACGACACCCTGCCGCCGCTGCAGGACTTCATCCTGCCCGCCGGCGGCGAGGCCGCGGCGCGCTGCCACCTGGCCCGCACCATCGTGCGCCGCGCCGAACGCGAGACGGTGGCGCTGTCGCGCCAGGACGCCGTGCGCCCGGAAGCGGTTCGCTACCTCAACCGGCTCTCGGACCTGCTGTTCGTGCTGGCGCGGGTGCTGGCGCGGGCCGACGGCCACGGCGAAGTGCTGTGGCGCCACGACCGGCGCCAGGCCTGAGCGACGCCCGGGCCGCGGCCGCGCATGCTGATCTACACCCATCCCGCCTGCCTGGGCCACGCGCCAGGACCGGAACACCCGGAACGGCCGGAGCGGCTGGACGCGGTGACGACGGCGCTGCGCGAAGCCTTCCCCGCGCTGGAATGGCGCGAGGCGCCGCTGGCCAAGCTCGGCGACCTGGCCCGGGTCCATGAGCGCGAGCTGATCGATCGCGTCCTGGCCGATCTCGACGGCCCGCAGATGCTCGACGTGGACACGGTGATTTCGCCCGGCTCGCGCGCCGCCGCGTTGCGCGCCGCCGGCGCCGGCGTCGCCGCGGTGGACGCGGTGATGCGCGGCGCCAGCGATACCGTGTTCTGCGCGGTCCGCCCGCCCGGCCATCACGCCACCGCCGACACCGCGATGGGCTTCTGCCTGTTCAACAATGTCGCCGTGGCCGCCGCCCACGCCCGCGACGCGCACGGCCTGGAGCGGATCGCCATCGTCGATTTCGACGTGCATCACGGCAACGGCACCCAGGCGATCTTCGAACGCGAACCCCGGGTGCAGTACCTCAGCACCCACCAGTCCGGGCTGTTCCCGCACACCGGCGGGGTCCACGACCGCGGCGTCGGCAACCTGCACAACGCGCTGCTGCCGCCGGGCAGCGGCGGCTTCCGCTTCCGCAACACCTGGGCCGACCAGATGCTGCCGCTGCTGGACGCGTTCAAGCCGCAACTGCTGCTGATCTCGGCCGGTTTCGACGCGCACATGCGCGACCCGCTGGCCGACCTGATGCTGGACACCGAGGACTTCGCCTGGATCACCGCCGAACTGCGCGCGGTGGCGCAGCGGCACGCCCGCGGCCGGGTGGTGTCCCTGCTGGAAGGCGGCTACGACCTGCAGGCGCTGCGCGAGGGCAGCGTCGCCCACGTCGACGCGCTGCGCTGAGGCCGCCTCTTCCGGTTCCCGGCACCGACGCCGCCACCGATGCGCGCCACCACGGTCCTTCGGAATGTGCCTGGCCAGCAGCGCCGGCCAGGCACACGCGGCGTCCTCGAGGCGGGATGACACGCCCAGGCCCCCGATGAACCCCGTCCCCTGCCCGCCGGAGGCCTTCATTGCCCCTATGCACCGGATGGGGCAAGCTAGCGGCCGTTTTAGCCCGATACCTGACGCGCGTGCGCCGAGCCCTCCGCCTGCTACCTCTTCCGTTCAGTATCGCCCTCTGCCTGCCGGCGGTGGCCGCTGAAAAGCCGCCGAACTGGGGCCTGTGCCCGACGCCGGACGTGCTGCCCAAGTTCGACGACGCGCAGCAGCCGGACCCCAAGCTCGCGCAGAACCGCGACCAGCAGCCGACCAATATCGAAGGCGACCAGCTGTCGGGCACCACCACCGTGCCCAACTACACCGGCAACGTCGCGCTCAAGCGCGGCGACCAGTTCATGGGCACCGACAGCCTGCGGGTGGACACCGAGACCGGCAACTACATCGCCGAAGGCCACGTGCGCTACCAGGATTCGTCGATCCGCATGATCGCCGACCGCGCCGAAGGCAACCAGGACACCGACACCCACAAGATCACCAACATCCGCTACCAGTTGCTTGCGCGCCGCGGCAACGGCAAGGCCGACTCGGTCGACCTGCAGGGCGCGCTGGGGCAGATGCACCGATCCACCTACACCACCTGCGATCCCTCGCAGCGGGTGTGGGAACTGCATGCGCCGGAGATCGACGTCGACAACGACGAAGGCTTCGGCACCGCGCGCAACGCGATCCTGAAGGTCTACAACGTCCCGATCCTGTACGCGCCCTGGTTCAAGTTCCCGATCGACGATCGCCGTACCAGCGGCTTCCTGTTCCCCGCGATCGGCATGTCCAGCCGCAACGGCTTCGACTACACCCAGCCGTACTACCTGAATCTGGCCCCCAACTACGACGCCACCCTGTATCCGCGTTTCATGGCCCGGCGCGGCCTGATGCTGGGCAGCGAATTCCGCTATCTCTACGACGGCGGCAAGGGCGAGCTGCAGGCCGCCTACCTGCCCGACGACAAGCTGCGCGACAAGGACCGTGGTCGCTTCAGTTACCAGGGCTACCACAACATCAATGCGCAGTGGCAGGCGCGCGCCTCGCTGGCCTGGGTCAGCGACGAGCGCTACACCGAGGATTTCTCCAACCGCCTGCTCGGCAACGCGGTGTCCAACATCCAGAGCACGATCGGCGTCTACGGCACCGGCGACACCTGGACCGCGGGCCTGATGGCCGACCGCTGGCAGCTGACCGACTACACCCTGACCGAGG
Organism: Xanthomonas sp. NCPPB 901; assembly: GCF_056725085.1. Classification (NCBI taxonomy): domain Bacteria; kingdom Pseudomonadati; phylum Pseudomonadota; class Gammaproteobacteria; order Lysobacterales; family Lysobacteraceae; genus Xanthomonas; species Xanthomonas sp. NCPPB 901. The sequence continues at coordinate 4,001,777 of NZ_CM161511.1, forward strand.
ACGCGCTGCCGTACAACCGCCAGCCGCGCGCCTTCTTCAACTGGGACCAGTCGTTCGGCAACTACTTCGAGGCCGGCCTGTACAGCGAGGCGGTGCGCTTCGTGCACGACGATGTCCACGCCAAGGACGGGCTGTACGAGCGCACCGGCGTGGTCACCCCGCGCCCGGGCGGCAGCCGCCTGGACCTGAAGCCCTACATCTCGATGCCGCTGGCCGGCGCCGCCTGGTTCCTCAAGCCGACCCTGGCCTGGCGCTACACCGCCTACCAACTCGACAAGGATCTGGCGGCCACGCTCGGCGGCGACACCACGCCCTCGCGCAGCCTGCCGATCGCCACCGTCGATGCGGGCGTGTACTTCGACCGCGATACCAAGTGGGGCAACACCAACTATCTGCAGACCCTGGAACCGCGGCTGTTCTACCTGTACACGCCGTACCGCGACCAGAACGACCTGCCGATCTTCGATACCCGCGAGTTCACCTTCAGTTGGGGCCAGCTGTTCCGCGACTCGCGCTACACCGGTGCCGACCGCCAGAACGACGCCAACCAGCTGACCATGGCGCTGAGCTCGCGCCTGCTGCGCCAGGACGACGGCAAGGAGAAGCTGTCGGTCAGCCTCGGCCAGATCCTGTATTTCAGCGATTCGCGGGTCAGCCTGCCCAACAGCGACACCACCATCGAGCAAGGCAAGTCGGCCTGGGTGGCGGACGCCAACTACATGGTCAACGACCGCTGGAACCTGGGCGCCACCTACCAGTGGGACCCCAAGTACCGGCGCAAGGACCTGGCCAGCTTCCGCGCGCGCTATCTGCTGCCCGGCGACGGCATCGTCAACCTCGCGTACCGCTACCGCCGCGACCTGCTGGAGCAGGCCGACGTCTCGTTCCTGTACCCGATCAATCCGACCTGGAGCCTGGTCGGCCGGCATTACTACTCGCTGATGGACAAGAAGCCGCTGGAAAGCATCCTCGGCGTGCAGTGGGACAGCTGCTGTCTGGCGGTGCGGGCGCTGGCGCGGCGCTACGTGCGCAACCGCACCGGCGCGCTGGATACCGCCTTCCAGGTCGAGTTCGTGCTCAAGGGGCTGTCGTCCCTGGGCCAGGACACGGACCGCGTTCTGCGCCGTGCTATTCTCGGCTACAACCGCGACGACCTGTACTTGGTCCCGCCCAGCAACACCACGACCGATCCGGACGCTTACGATCCGAACCAGATTCCATGACCAAGACCCTTTCTGTTTTTCTCGCCGCCCTGATGGCGGTCGCCGGCGTGTCCGCTCCGGCCGCCGCGCAACAAACCCAACCGCTGGACCGCATCGCCGCGGTGGTCGACGAGGATGTCGTGCTGCAGAGCGAGCTGGATCGTGCCGTGCGCAACGTGAAGGCGCAGTATGCCGGCCGCGAGGCGCAGCTGCCGCCGGATAACGTGCTGCAGCGGCAGGTGCTGGAGCGCCTGATCCTGGTCAAGCTGCAGGTCGCGCGCGCCAACAGCACCGGCATCCGCGTCGGCGACGACGAGCTGAACCGCGCCATCGCCAGCATCGCCCAGCAGAACGGCACCGACGTGGACGGCCTGCGCAAGAAGCTGGCCGCCGACGGCATGTCCTACACCGACTTCCGCAACTCGGTGCGCGACGAGATCACCGTGCAGCGCCTGCGCCAGAGCTTCGCGCAGAGCCGCATCAACGTCAGCGAGGCCGAAGTCGACGCGGCGCTGGCGCAGCAGGCCACCACCGGCGCCCAGTACCACCTGGCGCACATCCTGGTCGGCCTGCCGGAAGGCGCCACCGCCGAGCAGATCAAGACCGCCCAGGGCAAGATCGACGGGGTCAAGAACCTGATCGACAAGGGCGAGATCGACTTCAACGCCGCGGCCGTGCGTTACTCCGACAGCCCCAACGCGCTGGAAGGCGGCGACCTGGGCTGGCGCAGCCTCGACGAAATCCCCAACGCGTTCGCGCAGCTGATCCGCGACATGAAGCCGGGCCAGGTGGTCGGCCCGCTGCGCGGCCCCAGCGGCTTCCAGCTGCTGAAGCTGGTCGAGGTGCGCGATGCCTCGGCCAACCCGGAAAAGAAGACCGTCACCGAGTACCACGCCCGCCACATCCTGATCCGGGTCAACGACGCGCAGCCCGATGCCGCCGCCAAGGCCAAGATCGAGACCCTGCGTGCGCGCATCGCCGGCGGCGCCGACTTCCAGACCGTGGCCAAGGAAGCGTCCGAGGACACCAACAGCCGCAGCCAGGGCGGCGACCTGGGCTGGTTCCCGGCTGACGCGTTCGGCCCGGACTTCGGCCAGCATGTCGCGAGCCTGCGGGACGGCCAGATCTCCGAGCCGTTCCGCACCGAGGCCGGCTGGCACATCGTGCAGCGCGTCGGCGAGCGCCAGACCGACGTGACCAGCGACACCCAGCGTGCCCAGGTCCGCGAGACCATCGGCCGCCGCAAGCTGGAAGAGGAATACAACCGCTTCCTGCAGGAAATGCGCGGCGAAGCCTACGTCGACCTGCGCGTGGGCAATACCGACGCCGCGACTGCGCCGGCGGCCACGCCCGCGCCGGCGCCCGCCGCCAAGCCCTGATCCATGCGCCCCTCGCTCGCGCTGGTGCCGGGCGAGCCGGGCGGGATCGGCCCGGAGCTGTGCGTGCGGCTGGCGCAACAGCCGCGGCACGACTGCCAGCTCCTGGCCTTCGCCGATCCCGACACCTTGCGCGCCGCTGCCGCGGCGCTGTCGCTGCCGCTGCGGCTGCTGCCCGAATCCAGTCCCGCCCTCGCCCCTGGCGACCTGCGCCTACGCACGGTCGCCAATGCCGTGCCCAGCCGCTTCGGCGCGACCGAACCGGCCAATGCCGCGGCGGTGATCGCCGCGCTGACCCAGGCCGCCGACGCCTGCCTGCGCGGCGAACTGGCCGGCATGGTCACCGGCCCGGTGCACAAGGCCGCGATCAACGCCGGCGGCATCGCCTACACCGGCACCACCGAATTGCTGGCGCAGCATGCCGGCCGCGACGTGGTGATGATGCTGGCCAACGCCATCGTGCGGGTGGCCCTGGTCACCACCCATCTGCCGCTGCGCGCGGTCGCCGATGCGCTCACGCCGGCCCTGCTGGAACGCAGCCTGCGCATCACCGACGCCACGCTGCGTCACGACTTCAGCATCGCCGCGCCGACCATCGCGGTGCTGGGGCTGAACCCGCATGCCGGCGAGGACGGCCACCTGGGCCACGAAGAAATCCAGGTGATGCAACCGGTGCTGGACGCCTTGCGCGCGGAAGGCATGCGTCTGCTCGGCCCGCTGCCGGCCGATACCGCGTTCCTGCCGCAGAAGCTGGCGGGCGTGGACGCGGTGCTGGCGATGTACCACGACCAGGGCCTGCCGGTGCTCAAGTACAGCGGGTTCGAGCAGGCGGTGAACCTGACCTTGGGCCTGCCCTACCCGCGCGTGGCGGTCGACCACGGCACCGCGCTGGACCTGGCCGGCCGCGGCGTGGCCGACCCGTCCAGCCTGTTCGCCGCCACCGCGCTGTGCGCGCAACTGGCCGCACGCCGCGCGCAGGCGCCATAGGAGCGGCTTCAGCCGCGACGGGCAGTCCCGAGGCAGCCCCGTCGCGGCTGACGCCGCTCCCGCATCCCCGCGCCCGCCCCCTACCTCCGCGCGCGCCGCCCGGCGCATGCCGATAAAATGCCCCCATGACCTCCTCTCCCGGCTTCGGCGCCCCGGCCAAGAAATCCCTCGGCCAGCACTTCCTCAGCGACCGCCACTACATCGACAGCATCGTCCGCGCGGTCGACCCCAAGCCGGGCGATCGGCTGGTCGAGATCGGTCCCGGCCAGGGTGCGATCACCTTCCCGTTGCTGCGCCGACATGGCCAGCTGACCGTGATCGAGTTCGACCGTGACCTGGTCGCGCCGCTGACCGCGGCGGCGGCCGACGTCGGCGAACTGACCATCCTCAACCGCGACGTGCTGTCGGTGGATTTCGCCGCCCTGGCCGACGGCGCGCGCATCCGCCTGGTCGGCAACCTGCCCTACAACATTTCCTCGCCGATCCTGTTCCATGCGCTGGACCACGCCGCGGCGATCGCGGACATGCACTTCATGCTGCAGAAGGAAGTGGTCGACCGCATGGCCGCCGGCCCCGGCAGCAAGGTCTACGGCCGGCTCAGCGTGATGCTGCAGGCCTACTGCGAAGTGACCTCGCTGTTCGTGGTACCGCCGGGCGCGTTCCGGCCGCCGCCGAAGGTGGATTCGGCGGTGGTACGGCTGGTGCCGCGGCCGCCGCAGACGGTGGGCATCGCCGACCCGAAGCGCTTCGCCGATGTGGTCCGCGCCGCGTTCGGGCAGCGTCGCAAGACCCTGCGCAACGCCTTGAACGGCGTCTGCGATGCCGCGCAGTTCGAGGCCGCGGGCGTGCGCCCGGATGCCCGCGCCGAACAACTCGAGGTCGCCGACTTCGTGCGCCTGGCCAACCTCACCCCGGCCTGACGCTCCTACCGCGCGCGACGCGTGCGCTGCACGCGCGTGGCGGCGTGGCCTGCATGCCGCCGGCGCCGCCACGGCTCAGCGCCACGCTTGGACGTAGCCACGACAGCACGTCCGCCCGTACCGTCTGATGGCAAGACGCACGACGCCGACCTTACACATCATGATCCGCGTTCCCGCGGGCTGCCACGCAGCCGGACCACGCGGCGCGTCCTGGCCGCGGAACAGGCCGCTGCGACGCCGCGCGCGCTTCGTCGCACCCGCCATTGACGCATCTCGCCTCAAACGGCAAAACACGCTCTAAACTGTGGGGATGAACGATGACGCCCCCTATCGGATCGAGGTCGAAGTGTCGCCCCGATTCCTCGACGACCAATCGGCGCCGGAGGACGGACGCTACACGTTCGCCTACACGATCCGCATCCACAACCGCGGCCGCGTCGCCGCGCGCCTGATCGCCCGGCACTGGGAGATCACCGACGGCAACGGTCGCATCGAGCGCGTGGACGGCGACGGCGTGGTCGGCGAACAGCCACGGCTGCGGCCGGGCGAGGATTTCCGCTACACCTCCGGGCTGGTGCTGGAGACCGAACACGGCACGATGCGCGGCCACTACGACATGGAGGCCGACGACGGCACCCAGTTCGTCGCCCCGATCGCGCCGTTCGTGCTGTCCGTGCCGCGGACCCTGCACTGATGGCGGTCTGGGCGATCGGCGACCTGCAGGGTTGCTACGACATCACGCAGCAGTTGCTGGAGAAGATCCGCTTCGATCCCGCGGTGGACCGGCTGTGGTTCTGCGGCGACCTGGTCAACCGCGGCGGACAGTCGCTGGAGACGCTGCGGCTGGTGCACTCGTTGCGCGACCACAGCGTGGTGGTGCTGGGCAATCACGATCTGTCGCTGCTGGCGATCGGCGAGCGCAGCCCGGACGAACAGCGCAAGGTCAATCCGGACCTGCAGCGCATCGTGCTGGCCGAAGACCGCGACGAACTGCTGACCTGGCTGCGCATGCAGAAGCTGCTGCACGCCGACCGCCAACTCGGCTGGATGATGATCCACGCCGGCCTGGCGCCGAAATGGACCACCGCGCTGGCCGAGAAGCACGCGCGCGAGGTCGAGCAGCAACTGCACGGCAACGGCTACCGCAAGCTGTTCCGCAACATGTACGGCGACCGCCCGGCGTGGTCGCCGGGCCTGACCGGCTACGACCGGTCGCGCGCGATCATCAACCTGTTCACCCGCGCCCGCTACTGCACTCCGCGCGGGCGCATCGCGATCGAGGAAAAGGGCACGCCCGGCACCCAGGCGCAAGGCCTGTATCCGTGGTTCGAGGTGCCGGGGCGGGTCGAGCGCGACCTGAAGATCGTCTGCGGGCATTGGTCGACGCTGGGCCTGACCATCACCCAGGGCGTGCACGCGATCGACACCGGCGCGGTCTGGGGCGGCAAGCTGACCGCGCTGCGCCTGGACAGCGAGGACCTGCAGGTGGTGCAGGTGCCGGGCCGGCCGGTGCAGGGACCGCCGCCGGCCGCGCGCAGCGGCACGCCGCGGCGGCGCGGCACGCCAAACCGTGGACAGACGCCCGCTGCATCCGCGCCGGAGCAGGAGCAGGAGTGAAGCTCCGGCGAGACGGTGCGACGTCGTAGGAGCGGCTTTAGCCGCGACAGGCGTCCTCGGCAATGCCTGTCGCGGCTAAAGCCGCTTGTGTCAAATGAGGGTCTATCGTTGTAGGTGAGAGCGGAGTGCGGCAGGCCGTTTAGCCGCAGTGCCAGCAAGCACGAGTAGGAGTCAGCGCCGCCGCACCCCGTATCTCCTGCCTCATCAGCCCGAACAGTTGCCCGAGTCGCGAGCTCGAACTCCACAAGCATGGGCATCGGCAGGAGTGCTCTCGTTCCTGAGTCTACTGCGGAGAACGTCTATGCGGCGCTATGTCGGGATCGATGTATCCAAGGCCGAACTGGTCATTCATGTCCTGCCGGACGAGCAGGCCTGGACCCAACCCAATACGCCACAGGGGCAGCGTGTGCTGGCCCAACGCCTGGTGGAGCTGGGCTGCGAGCGGATCTTGCTGGAAGCCAGTGGCGGCTACGAACATGCCGTGCTGCGGGTGCTCCGAGAGGCGGCCCTGCCGGCAGTGCGGATGGCCGCCGATCGTCCGCGCAAGCTAGCCCAAGCCTTGGGCCTGCAGGCCAAGACCGACGCCCTGGACGCGCGCCTGCTGGCCATCGCCGCCCAGCACATCCCGACCACGCCCACGACCGTGGTGCCCGAGCACCAGCAGTCTCTTCGCGAACTGTTGGACCTGCGTGCCACCCTGGTGGGCCAGCGCGATGCCCATCGGCGGCGCCTGGAACACATCACCAGCGCCAAGGTGCAACACCGCTGCCGAGAGGTGATCGCCCTGCTGAACCAGCAGATCCAGACATTGACGCAGGAGATCGAGCAGCAGGGCAAGACCTGCTCGAGCTTGCCCAAGGTACCTGGGCTCGGCACGATCCTGCGCGCAGTGCTGGCCGCGCGGTTGCCAGAGCTGGGCACGCTGCCGCCACGCAAGCTCGCCGCCCTGGTCGGGCTGGCCCCGTTCAATCACGACAGCGGCTGCTGGAAAGGCCAACGTCGCATCAAAGGCGGCCGTGCCGACGTGCGAGGCGTGCTGTACATGGCCACCTGGGCCAGCATCCGCGCCAAATCCCCCTTGGCCAACACCTACGCGCGCTTGCGCGCGGCCGGCAAGCCGGCCAAGGTCGCCATCGTCGCCTGCATGCACAAGTTCCTGCGCTGGCTCAATGCCATCGCGCGCGATCAGGCACCGTACGCTCCTCCGGTTATCGCTGGGGCATGACAGTTGACTCCTACGATTGGCCAGACGCTAAGCCGCCGGCCTACGCCGCGCCAGAACGGCGGCGGTAATCCACGAATTCGAACGCCAGCGCATGCCGCGCATCGGCCGGATGCGCTTGCCGCGCCACCACGTCCCACTGCGCCGGATCGAACACGGGGAAATGCGCATCGGCGCCCTCGACCACGGTCTCGACGTGGGTCAGATACAGCAGCTCGGCCAGCGGCAGGGCCAAGGCGAAGATGTCACCACCACCGATCACCGCCAGCTCCGTGGCGCCGGCCTCGCGCGCCGCGTCGATCGCCGCCGGCAGCGACGCCACCGGCCGCATGTCCGCGAACGGCACCTGCCCCGAGCGGGTCATCACCAGGTTCAAGCGCCCGGGCAGCGCCCGCCCCAGCGACTGCGCGGTCTTGCGCCCCATCAGCACCGGCTTGCCCAGGGTCAGCGCCTTGAACCGTTTGAGATCGTCCGGCAAGCGCCACGGCAGGTCGTTGTCGCGGCCGATGGCATTGGCCCGGTCCAGCGCCGCGATCAGGCTCAACCGCAGCGCGGGGCGCGTAGACGGCGACGCATCCGTCCGCGCCGCGACGGCGGCGCTTGCCGATTCCCGATTCCCCATTCCCGATTCCCGGCTGCCACTCACACCGCCACCGGCGCCTTGATCGCCGGATGCGGGTCGTAGCCCTCGATGGCGATGTCGTCGTAGGTGAAGGCGAACAGATCGGTGACCGCCGGGTTCAGCCGCAACCGCGGCAACGGCCGCGGCGCGCGCGCCAGCTGCTCGCGCGCCTGTGCGAAGTGGTTGGAATACAGGTGCGCATCGCCCAGCGTGTGCACGAAATCGCCCACGCCCAGGCCGGTCGCCTGCGCCACCATGTGCGTCAGCAGCGCGTAGCTGGCGATGTTGAACGGCACGCCGAGGAAGATGTCGCCGCTGCGCTGGTACAGCTGGCAACTGAGCTTGCCGTCGACCACGTAGAACTGGAACAGGCTGTGGCACGGCATCAGCGCCATCTGCGGCAACTCGGCCACGTTCCAGGCGCTGACCACCAGCCGCCGCGAGTCCGGGTTGCGCTTGATCTCGTCCACCAGCCACTGCATCTGGTCGATCTCGCGCCCGTCCGCGCCGGTCCAGCGCCGCCACTGCTTGCCGTACACCGGGCCGAGTTCGCCCTGCGCATCGGCCCACTCGTCCCAGATGCTGACCTTGTTGTCCTTGAGATAGGCGATGTTGGTCTCGCCCTTCAGGAACCACAGCAGCTCGTGCACGATCGAGCGCAGGTGCAGCTTCTTGGTGGTGACCAAGGGGAAGCCGTCGTTGAGGTCGAAGCGCATCTGCCAGCCGAACACGCTGCGCGTGCCGGTGCCGGTGCGGTCGGCTTTCTGCGCACCGTGCTCGAGCACGTGCTGCAGCAGCTCCAGGTATTGCTTCACTTGGCCACCTCCACCGGCGGCACCGGCTGCAGCACCGGCGCGCTGCGCGAGCGCCACAGCAGGAACACGCCCAGCAGGATCAGCGGGATGCTCAGCTGCTGGCCGCGGGTCAGCCAGTGGAAGGCCAGATAGCCCAGCTGCGCATCCGGCACGCGCACGAACTCCACCGCGAAGCGGAACACGCCGTACAGCAGCGCGAACAGGCCGGACACCGCATAGCGCGCCCGCGGCTTCATCGAGAAGGTCCACAGCACCACGAACATCACCAATCCTTCCAACGCCGCTTCGTACAGCTGCGACGGATGGCGGGCGTAGCGGTCCAGCAGCCCCGCGGCGTACTGCTGCTGCAGTTGCGCAGTGCTCATCAGGCTCTCCAGCGCCGGCGCGTTGGCCACGCCGTCCTGCACCGGTGCGTGCGGGAAGATCACGCCCCAGCCGGCGTGGGTCAACTTACCCCACAACTCGCCGCCGACGAAATTGCCGATGCGGCCGAAGCCCAAGCCCAGTGGCACCAGCGGCGCGACGAAATCAACGGTGTCGAAGAAATGCAGGCGCGCCTTGCGCGTCCACCACAGGCAGGCCGCCAGCACGCCCAGCAGGCCGCCGTGGAAGCTCATGCCGCCGTCCCACACCTTGAAGATCAGCAGCGGGTTGGCCAGGAAATCGGACAACGCGTAGAACAGCATGTAGCCGATGCGTCCGCCCAACACCACGCCGAGCATCGCGTAGAACAGCAGGTCGGAGAAGCCCTCCTCGTTCACCCCGGGCAGGCGACCGGCGCGGATGCGGCGGCGGCCCAGCCACCAGGCCGACACGAAGCCCGCCAGGTACATCAGCCCGTACCAATGCACCTTCACCGGCCCGAACGAGAAGGCGATGGGATCGATCTGGTGGAGATAGGTCATGCGGGAGCGTCGGCCGGGGGGCGAAGGTCGCCTATTCTGCCACCGACTCCACCGATTACCGCGATTGCGGCCCCTCCCACGGCATAGCGCTTCATCTGCTGGCAGGCGCACGCGCCTGCGGCAGACTCCGCCGATTACCGCGATTGCGGGCCCTTGTGCGGCATGGCGCTTCACTTGCGGAAGCGGCGCAGGTGACCTCCGGTCCATGAGCCGCGGCGCGCAGCGCCATATGGCCCAACCGGGCACTATCGCGTCGGGACTGAAGTCCCTCCCACAACCCCACCGCATCGCACCGATGCAGAAGCCGCCACTGCCCCAATGTGGGAGCGGCTTCAGCCGCGACGCGCACCGCCATCAGGCCCCAACCCGGCCCTATCGCGTCGGGACTGAAGTCCCTCCCACAATGCCACCGCATCGCGCCAATGCAGGAGGGGCCACTGCCCCAATGTGGGAGCGGCTTCAGCCGCGACGCGCACTGCCATCAGGCCCCAACCCGGCACGCTCGCGTCGGGACTGAAGTCCCTCCCACAACCCCACCGCATCGCACCGATGCAGAAGCCGCCACTGCCCCAATGTGGGAGCGGCTTCAGCCGCGACGCGCACCGCCATCAGGCCCCAACCCGGCCCTATCGCGTCGGGACTGAAGTCCCTCCCACAACGCCACCGCATCGCGCCAATGCAGGAGCGGCCATTGCCCCAATGTGGGAGCGGCTTCAGCCGCGACGCGCACTGCCATCAGGCCCCAACCCAGCACGCTCGCGTCGGGACTGAAGTCCCTCCCACAACGCCACCGCATCGCACCGATGCGGGAGCAGCGCCTCCGGTGTCCACAGCCTCGACCTCGGCAAGACGCTGCATCCCATCTGCCGGCCAGGCGAACCCAGCGTCGCCGCTTACCTCAATCCAGCACCTGCGGCAGGTTCGGCAGCTCGTTCTCGCCCTGCTGTCCCGGCTGCGCCGGGAAGTGCGCGGCCAGCAGCGCCGAGACCGCGCCGACGCCGGCGATCACCGCCTGCTCAGGCTGGCCCGCGCGCATGTCGCGCTCGATCAGTGCGCAGACCTGGCGCCACTGCGCCGCGTCCACGCGCCCGTGCAGACCGCGGTCGGCCACGATCTCGATATGGTGGTCGGCCAGCAGCAGGTAGATCAGCACGCCGTTGTTGGCTTCGGTGTCCCAGGTGCGCAACTGCGCGAAGGCCTGTTCGGCACGCAACCGCGGCGCCATGCCGCGCAGCACCTGCGCCGGCGCCAGGCCCGATTCCACCGCAAACATCACCTGCCCGCGATGCAGCCGCTCGCCCGCGGCGATCGCCGCGCCGATGCGCTCCAGGCTGGCCGCCGGGAACAGCCGCTGCGCCGAGGGCGCGAACAGGTGCCGGAGCAGGCGCATCACCAGCTCCCCGAGGCGCCGCCGCCTCCGGAACTGCCACCGCCTCCACCCCAGCCGCCTCCGCCGAAGCCGCCACCTCCACCGCCCCCCCAACTGCCGCCACCGCCGCCCCAGCCACCGCCGAAGCCGCCGCCGCCCCACCCTCCACCGCCCCATCCGCCACCGCCGGCCGAGCGGCCCGGCGAAATCCCGACGAACAGGCCCAGGATCAGGCCGATCGCACCGGTCAGCGCACCGACGAGCAGCGACAGGCTCAGCACCAGGCCGACGCCACCGCCGACCACCCCGCTCAGCACGCCGCGCACCGGGCGCGACAGCCGCGCGAACAGCACCTGCGCGACCAGCGCCGCGAACAGACCGGCGAAGAATCCGAATCCCAGACCGCCGCCGCGCGACGCCGGGGCATGCGCACTGACCGGGGCCGGCAGCGCCTCGCCGTCGATCAGCTTGACCAGCATCGCGGTCGCCTCGGCGATACCGCCGCTGTAATCGCCGGCGCGGAAGCGCGGCACCAGGTACTCCTGGATGATGCGGTTGGCGGTGGCGTCGGGAATCGCGCCTTCCAAACCATAGCCAGGCTGGATGCGCACGCGCCGGTCGTCCTTGGCCACCACCAGCAGCACGCCGTCGTCCACGCCCTTGCGGCCGAGCTTCCACTGGTCGAACACGCGCTGGGTGTACTGCTCGATGCTCTCCGGGGCGGTGCTGGGCACCACCAACACCTGCAACTGGCTGCCCTTGCGCTGCTGCAACTGCACCGCCTGCCGGTCCAGTTCCAGACGCTGGTTCGGCGTCAGCGTGCCGGTGGTGTCGACCACCGGCGCATCCAGTGGCGGGATCGGCGCTTCGGCGGCCTGCGCCCAGGCCAGCCAGGGCAGCAGTGCCAACAGCAGCAGCCACACGCAGGCATGCCGCCGGCCACGCGCAAGGCGGGCGAGGCAGCACGACGCCGTCGCTGCGGCAGCGCCTTCAGCCGCCACGGAGGTGAAACGCACGGTCGGGCCGGCCTGCGGCGGCGCTTACTGCGCCGGCGCCGGTGGTTGCGTCTGCCGCGGCGCGGGCGCCGGCTGGCCGCCGAAGTTCACCGCCGGCGCCTCGGAGATCTGCGCCTCGTTCTCCACCGAGAAGTTGGGCTTTTCCTTGTAGCCGAACAGCTTGGCGGTGATCACCTGCGGGAACGACAGGATGTAGGTGTTGTAGTCCTGCACCGCCTGGATGTAGCGGCCGCGCGCCACGGTGATGCGGTTTTCGGTGCCTTCCAGCTGCGCCTGCAGGTCGCGGAAGGCCTGGTCGGATTTCAGGTTCGGGTAGTTCTCGCTGACCACCAGCAGCCGCGACAGCGCGCTGGAGAGCTGGCCCTGGGCCTGCTGGAACTGCTGCAGCGAGGCGGCGTCGTCGGCGTTGACCTGCACCTGGCCGACGCGGGCGCGGGCGTTGGTCACGTCGGTCAGTACCTGCCGCTCCTGGTCGGCATAGCCCTTGACCGTGTTGACCAGGTTCGGCACCAGGTCGGCGCGGCGCTTGTACTGGTTCAGCACTTCCGACCAGCCGGCCTTGACCGCCTGGTCCTTCTGCTGGATGGCGTTGTAGCCGCAGCCGGACAGCAACACGGCCAGCGCGGCCAGGAACAGGGAGCGGGACAACAGGCGCATGCGATGACTCCGGCGGGTGACTGGGCGCAGCTTGCCACGCCACCGGTGAAAACGCAGCCAGCCTCAGCGGCGGCTCACCACTTCCCGGCGCCGGGCACCTGGTGCGCGGCCGCGCGCCGGCGCATCAGCAGGTTCAGCCACTCCACCAGCACCGAGAAGCCCATCGCCGCGTAGATGTAGGGCTTGGGCACGTGCACGTCCAGGCCGTCCAGGATCAGCACCACGCCGATCATCAGGATGAAGGCCAGCGCCAGCATCTTCACCGTCGGGTTGGCGTCGATGAAGCGGCCCAGCGGATTGGCCGCCAGCAGCATCACCGCCACCGCCAGCAGCACCGCGGCGATCATCACCGGGATGTGCTGGGCCATGCCCACCGCGGTGATCACCGAATCCAGCGAGAACACGATGTCGATCACCGCGATCTGCGCGATCACCATCCAGAACACGCCCGAGGCCTTGCTGGTGGTGGGATCGGCATCGTCGCCGCCGGTGATCAGCTCGCGGATCTCCATGGTGCCCTTCACCAGCAGGAACAGGCCGCCGATGATCAGCACCAGGTCGCGGATCGAGATGCCCATGCCGGCGACGCTGAACAGCTCGCCCTGCATGCGCGCCAGGAACGCCAGCGACACCAGCAGCGCGATGCGGGTCAGGCACGCCACCGCGATGCCGAACCTGCGCGCGGCCGGGCGCTGCGCTTCCGGCAGCTTGCCCACCGCGATGGAGATGAACACCAGGTTGTCGATGCCCAGCACGATCTCCAACGCACTCAGCGTCAACAGCGTCAGCCAGGTGTTGGGGTCGGCGAGAAACTCGAGAGCCATGGGGTTGGATCCTTTAACAGAAGAAGAAACGGGCGGCGATCACAGCACGCGCGGCAGCAGGATCAGGCCCCAGCACAGCACCACGTTGGCCAGCATCACAAAGACCGCGGCCGAGCCCATGTCCTTGGCGCGGCCGGCCAGCTCGTGATGCTCGGGGCCGTAGCGCTCGATCACCGCTTCGATCGCCGAATTGAGCAGCTCCACCGCCAGCACCAGCAGCAGCGAGCCGATCATCAGCACCTGCTGCACCGGCCCCTGCCCCAGCCACAGCGCCAGCGGCGCCAGGACCAGGAACAGGCACACTTCCAGGCGGAACGAGGACTCGTGCAGCCAGGCCGCGCGCAGCCCCTGCCACGACCAGCGTGCCGCCATCAACATGCGGCGCGGGCCGCGCGGCAGGTGCCCGAACTGGTCGGCCACGGCTCAGCCCCGCCCCGTGCAATGGGGACGCGACGACGACGGCCGGAAGGAATCGGTCATGGGCAAGGGCGCAGCGGGCTAGACCGCAATTTTGCCACAAGCCCCGCGGCATCGCCGGTATCGCCGCGGATTTGCCTGCATGCGGCGCCTGCGGCACCATCGCCGATCCCCTTGCTTGGAGGAGGCGTCATGTCCCGTTCGCCGCTGCGCGCCCCGCTGCTCGCCCTAAGTCTGTTCAGCCTGTCCCTGCTCGGCCTGTCGCCGGCACGGGCCATTGTCCCGCCGCCGCCGCCCAGCGTGCCCGACCAGGTCTCCAATGCCGCCTGGGAAGAGGACATGGCGCGCTTCGCCAAGGACGATGCCGCGCATCCGGTCAAACCCGGCGGCGTGCTGTTCGTCGGCAGCTCCTCGATCCGCTTCTGGACCTCGCTGGCCACGGATTTTCCCGGCGTGCAGACGCTCAACCGCGGCTTCGGCGGTTCCGAGATCCGCGACAGCACCTGGTACGCCGACCGCATCGTGGTGCCGTACAAGCCGCGCCTGATCGTGTTCTACGCCGGCGACAACGATCTCAACAGCGGCCGCAGCCCGCAGCAGGTGCGCGACGACTTCGTGGCCTTCGTGACCCGCGTGCGCCGTGACCTGCCCAAGACCCGCATCGTCTACCTGTCGATCAAGCCCAGCCCGTCGCGCGCGGCGCTGATGCCGAAGATGGCCGAGGCCAACGCGCTGATCCGCAAGGCCGCCGCCGGCCTCAAGCAGGTCCAGTTCGTCGATGTGTACACGCCGATGCTGGGCGCCGACGGGCAGCCGCGCGCCGAGTTGTTCGGCCCGGACAAGTTGCACATGAACGCGGCCGGCTACGCGCTGTGGCGCGACACGCTGCGGCCTTACCTGGCGCCCTGACCGGCGATGAACGGCCTCGCGCGCGCGGCGCAACGGCGGCTGCCGGCCGGCAAGGTCGGCGGCGGTCGGCAAGCGCGTGCCGCTGTGCGCGGCACGGAGTAAGCGAGGATGCCCAGAGCCCTGGTCATCGAAGACGACGAAGTGACCGCCCGCGACATCGTCGCGGAACTCGGCGCGCATGGCTTCAGCACCGACTGGATCGCCGACGGGCGCGATGGCCTGCAGCGCGCGCTGACCGATGGCTACGACATCATCACCCTCGACCGCCTGCTGCCCGGCATGGACGGCATCGACGTCGTCTCCGAACTGCGCAAGCGCGCGGTACAGACGCCGGTGCTGATGATCAGCGCGCTCTCGGAGGTGGACGAGCGCGTGCGCGGCCTGCGCGCGGGCGGCGACGACTACCTGACCAAGCCGTTCTCGCCCGACGAACTGGTGGCGCGCGCCGAGGTGCTGGTGCGCCGCCATCGCAACGCGGCCACCACGCCCGAAACCCGCCTGCGCGTGGCCGACCTCGAACTCGACCTGGTCCGCCACAACGCATTGCGCGCCGGCCAGCCGCTGGCCCTGCTGCCCACCGAATTCCGCCTGCTCGAGTTCCTGATGCGCAACGCCGGCCAGGTGGTGACCCGGCAGATGATCTTCGAACACGTCTGGGGCTTCCATTTCGACCCCGGCACCAACGTGATCGATGTCCATATCGGGCGCCTGCGCCGCAAGATCGACGGCAACGGCCAGCCACCGCTCATCCGCACGATGCGCGGCTCGGGATATGTCCTTGCCCCCGCTGAGTGACGCCTGGCGCTCGGCCACGACGCGGCTGATCCTGATCTACGGGTCGCTGTTCGCGATCTGGTGCATCGTGCTGCTCGGCATCGTGCAATGGGAGTCCACGCGCTACCTGTCGCACGTGATCGACCAGATGCTCACCGCGCGCATCCATTACCTGGAGAACACCGATCCCAGGCGCCTGGCCCACACGGTGGGCGAAGCCAACGCCATCGACATCCAGGGCTTCATGTGGGTCGGCCTGTTCGATCCGCAGGGGCGCCGCATCGCCGGCAATATCGCCGAGGTCCCCAAGGACGTGGCCAGCGACGGCAGCGTCGGCCTGGTCAACGCCAGGCTGGTCGGCGCCGGGAACGGCAGCCTGACCCAGGCCCGCGGCATCGCCAGGGAACTGCCGGACGGACGCCGCCTGGTGGTGGTGAAGGCCAGCACCGTGATCGACGGGCTGACCGCGATCATCTACCGGGGCCTGTTGTGGGGACTGTCCCTGACCCTGCTGCCGGGGCTGCTCGGCGGCATCCTCCTGGCGCGCGGCCCGGCGCGGCGCATCCGTGCCATCCAGCAGGCCATGCAGCCCATCCACCGCGGCGACCTCAGCGTGCGCCTGCCGGTGTCGCGGCGCGGCGACGAGGTGGACCTGCTGGCGGCCACCGTGAACAGGACCCTGGACGAGGTCGAGCGCCTGCTCGGCGAGGTCAAGGGCGTCACCGACAACATCGCCCACGACCTGCGCACCCCGCTGACGCGCATGCGCACGCGCCTGCACCGGCTGCAGCAGCAGTTCGAGCAGCGCCCGGAAGGCGCGCAACTGGACGCATGCGTGAGCGAAATCGACACCGTGCTGACCCGGTTCCGCGCGCTGCTGCGCGTGTCGGAACTGGAAGATCGGCAACGCAGCGCCTGCTTCTCGGCGATCGACCTGGACGCACTGCTGCGAGACGTCCACGCGTTCTACGCGCCGTTGGCCGAGGACCGCGGGCAGGCCTTCGAACTCGCGCTGCAGCCCCTGCCCGCCGTGCACGGCGATCCGCACCTGCTGTTCGAGGCGCTGGCCAACATGGTCGGCAATGCGATCAAGTTCACCCCCGACGGCGGGACGATCCGCCTGCTGGCAGCGACCGACCAGGACGGCAACGCCCGCATCGATGTCGCCGATACCGGACCCGGCATCGCCCCCGACGAGCGCCAGGCGATCTTTCGCCGCTTCTATCGCGCCGACCAGACCCGCTCCCAGCCCGGCTGCGGGCTGGGGCTGGCGATCGTCAGCGCCATCGTCCGCCTGCATGGCTTCGTGCTGCAGGTCGGCGGCGACGCTCGCGGGGCGGTGTTCTCGATCCTCTGCCCGCCCGCCACCTCGGCACCGCTCGCCCGCGGCGCGCCCGGCCCGGCCTGACACCGAGCGCCCGTGCCGACGCGGCGCCCGCACGCACGCACGCATCCGCGGCTGCGCCCAAGCCGTTGAACGAGGGAGCGTTTGCGGCCACGGCCGGGATATCTAAATAAATCTTAATGACGCCCAGGAACGGTCCAGAGGCAAAATCTGCCGCGACGCAACATTCGCGCAGGGAACCGCTTCTCCATGATTGGCCTCGTCCGGATCGCACTGACGCGCCCGTATACCTTCGTCGTCCTGGCCCTGCTGATCCTGATCGTAGGCCCGCTCGCCGCGTTGCGCACGCCCACCGACATCTTTCCGGACATCAAGATCCCGGTGATCGCCGTGGTGTGGCAGTACAACGGTCTGCCGCCGGACCAGATGGCCGGCCGCGTCACCTCGCCGTTCGAACGCGTGCTCACCACCACCGTGAACGACGTCGAGCACATCGAGGCCAATTCGATCCAGGGCTTCGGCATCGTCAAGATCTTTTTCCAGCCCACCGTCGACATCCGTACCGCCAACGCGCAGGTCACCGCCGTCGCGCAGACCATGCTGCGGCAGCTGCCGCAGGGCACCACGCCGCCGCTGATCCTCAACTACAACGCCTCCACGGTGCCGATCATCCAGTTGGCGCTGTCCGGCAAAGGGCTCACCGAGCAGAACCTGGCCGACCTCGGGCTCAACATCATCCGCCCGCAGCTGACCTCGGTGGCCGGCGCGGCGATCCCGTACCCGTTCGGCGGCAAGACCCGTCAGGTCCAGATCGACATCGACCCGTCGGCGCTGCAGGCGCGCGGCCTGTCGGCGCAGGACGTGGCCAACGCGCTGGCGGCGCAGAACCTCATCACGCCGGTGGGAACGCAGAAGATCGGCAAGTACGAATACACGCTGCAGCTCAACAACGCGCCATCGGACATCGCGGAACTCGGCGACCTGCCGGTGAAGACGGTCGACGGCGCCACGGTGTTCATCCGCGACGTGGCGCATGTCCGCGACGGCGCGCCGCCGCAGACCAACATCGTGCACGTCAACGGCAATCGCTCGGTGCTGATGACGGTGATGAAGAACGGCTCGGCCTCGACGCTGGCGATCATCGCCGGCATCAAGGAGCGCGTGGCGGCAATGAAGGACGCCCTGCCGCCGGACCTGCGGATCGTTCCCATCGGCGACCAGTCGCTGTTCGTGAGCGGCGCGATCGAGGGCGTGGCGCGCGAAGGGGTGATCGCCGCGGCGCTCACCAGCCTGATGATCCTGCTGTTCCTGGGCAGCTGGCGCTCGACGCTGATCATCGCCATCTCGATCCCGCTGGCGATCCTCGGCTCGATCGCCGCGCTGTCGGCGGTCGGCGAAACGATGAACATCATGACCCTGGGCGGCCTGGCGCTCGCGGTGGGCATCCTGGTGGACGATGCCACGGTGACCATCGAGAACATCAACTGGCACCTGGAGCAGGGCAAGTCGGTGGAGACGGCGATCATGGACGGCGCGTCGCAGATCGTGACGCCCGCCTTCGTCTCGCTGCTGTGCATCTGCATCGTGTTCGTGCCGATGTTCTTCCTCGAAGGCGTGGCGCGCTTCCTGTTCGTGCCGATGGCCGAGGCGGTGATGTTCGCGATGATCGCGTCGTTCCTGCTGTCGCGCACGCTGGTGCCGACCATGGCCAAGTACCTGCTGCGTCCGCACGCCCCGCATACCGACATGCACGGCGACGGCCATGGCCAGCCGCCGTCGCGCAATCCGCTGGTGCGCTTCCAGCGCGGTTTCGAGAAGCGCTTCGAGCGGCTGCGCGCCGGCTACTACGCCCTGCTGGAAACCGCGCTGCTGCACCGCACGGCGTTCGTGCCCGGCTTCCTGCTGTGCGTGGCGCTGTCGTTCCTGCTGCTGCCGATGCTCGGCCGCAACTTCTTCCCGTCGGTGGACTCGGGCCAGATCCTGATGCACGTGCGCGCCCCGGTCGGCACCCGCGTGGAGGAGACCGCGCACCTGTTCGCCGACGTGACCGGCGCCGTGCGCAGGCTCATTCCGCCGCACGATCTGGCCAGCGTGGTCGACAACATCGGCCTGTCGTCCTCCGGCATCAACAACACCTACAACAACACCGGCACCATCGGCTCGCAGGACGGCGACCTCCAGATCGCGCTGAGCGAAGGCCACGCGCCCACCGCCGACTACGTGCGCATGCTGCGCCAGACCCTGCCGCGGCAATTCCCCTCCGTGGTGTTCTCGTTCCCGCCGGCCGACATCATCAGCCAGATCCTGAACTTCGGCGCGCCGGCGCCGGTGGACCTGCAGATCCGCGGCCCCAACCTCGCCGCCAACTTCGGCTACGCCAACCGCCTGCTGCGCGAGATCCGCCGCGTTCCCGGCGTGGCCGACGCGCGCATCCAGCAGTCGCAGGCCAGCCCCGGCTTCGCGGTGAACGTGGACCGCAGCCTTGCGCAACAGGTGGGCGTCACCGAGCGCGACGTGACCAGCAGCCTGGGCGTGAACCTGGCCGGTTCCAGCCAGATCGCCCCGACGTTCTGGCTGAATCCGCAGAACGGCGTCTCCTATCCCATCGTGATGCAGACGCCGCAGTACAGCCTCGACACCCTGCCCGACCTGCAGAACGTGCCGATCACCCCAAGTACGGGCCAGGACGGCGCGCAGCGTCTGGGCGGGCTGGCGACGCTGTCGCGGACCGCGAGCGATGCGGTGGTCAGCCAATACAACATCAATTCGATGGTGGAGATCTTCGCCTCCCCGCAGGACCGCGACCTCGGCGCGGTCGCCGCCGACATCCAGAAGATCCTCGACGCCAACCAGAAGTTCCTGCCCAAGGGCTCCAGCACGGTCCTGCTCGGCCAGGTGCAGACGATGAACAAGGCGTTCTCCGGGCTGATCTTCGGCCTGCTCGGCGCGATCGTGCTGATCTACCTGCTGATCGTGGTGAACTTCCAGTCGTGGAGCGATCCGTTCGTGATCGTGAGCGCATTGCCCGCGGCGATCGCCGGCATCGTCTGGATGCTGTTCGCCACGCACACCAGCCTGTCGGTTCCCGCGCTGACCGGGGCCATCATGTGCATGGGCGTGGCCACCGCCAACTCGATCCTGGTGGTGAGCTTCTGCCGCGAGCGCCTCGCCGCGCATGGCGACGCGGCGAAGGCGGCGCTGGAAGGCGGCTTCGTCCGCTTCCGCCCGGTGCTAATGACCGCGCTGGCGATGATCATCGGCATGGCGCCGATGGCCCTGGGCATGGGCGAAGGCGGCGAACAGAACGCGCCGCTGGGCCGCGCCGTCATCGGCGGCCTGATCTTCGCCACAGTGAGCACGCTGTTCTTCGTGCCGATCGTCTTCAGCCTCATCCACCGCCGTGCTTCCCAGCCGTCCTCCCCGACGGCGCACGCCCCCGGAGCGTCCCCGCATGTTGCCTGACCAGTCCTCCCCCATCCCGCCGCGCCGGCTCCGCCTGGCCGCGCTCATCGCCTCGATCGTGGTCCTGGCCATCGTCGTCGCCGGGGTCGCCACCCGCGCCGGCGACGCGCGCCGGTTGCGCGCGTGGACCGAGGACCAGGCGGTACCGACGGTGGCCGTGGTGGCCCCGGACACCAGCCAGGGCAGCGGGGTCCTCAACCTCCCCGGCCGCCTGGAGGCGTATGCCCGCGCACCGATCTTCGCCCGCACCAGCGGCTACCTGAAATGGTGGAAGACCGACATCGGCGCCAAGGTGAAGGCCGGCGATGTGCTCGCCGAGATCCAGACGCCCGACCTGGATCAGCAGTTGCTCCAGGCCAAGGCCGACCTCGCCAACGCGCGCGTCACCGCCGCGCTGGCGCAGACCACAGCCAGGCGCTGGCAGGCCATGGGCCAGACCGAGGTCGTGTCCAAGCAGGCCGTGGACGAGAAGACCGGCGACTACGACGCCAAGCGCGCCCTCGCCCAATCCGCACAGGCCAATCTCGAACGCCTCGAAGCGCTGAAGGGCTTCGCCAAACTGGTGGCGCCGTTCGACGGCACCGTCACCGCGCGCGAGACCGACGTCGGCGCGCTGATCAACGCCGGCGGCGGCCAGGAACTGTTCGTGGTCTCGGACACGCGCAAGCTGCGCATGTACGTGAACGTGCCGCAGAGCG
Organism: Xanthomonas sp. NCPPB 901; assembly: GCF_056725085.1. Lineage (NCBI taxonomy): Bacteria > Pseudomonadati > Pseudomonadota > Gammaproteobacteria > Lysobacterales > Lysobacteraceae > Xanthomonas > Xanthomonas sp. NCPPB 901. The sequence goes on from NZ_CM161511.1 coordinate 4,022,914, forward strand.
ATGCGCCATCGGTGCACACAGGCAGCCGGGTGACGCTGACGGTGCCGGAATACCCTGGGCAGACCTTCAGCGGCGTCGTCGACAGCGCATCGGGGGCGGTCAACGCCGCCTCCGGCACCACGCTGGTCCAGGTCGCCGTGGACAACCAGGACGGCAAGCTGCTGCCGGGCGGCTACGCCAGCGTCCGTTTCGATCTTCCGGCCGACGCCGCGCTGCTGCGGGTACCGGCCAGCGCGCTGGTGTTCGACGACAAGGACCTGCGCGTGGCGGTGGTCGACGCGCACGACACGGTCGTCTTCAAGCCGGTGACCATCGCGCGCGACTACGGCAAGACCGTGGAACTGGGGTCCGGCGTGGCCGCCGGCGACCGCCTGATCGAGAGTCCGCCGGACGGCCTGGCCGATGGCGACAAGGTGCGCATCAGCGCGCCGAAGGCGGAAGGCGCACACGCCAAGGCGTGACCCCGCGCAGCGGCGCCGAGGCGCCGCGGGACAATCCGGCCATGCGCGGGCGCCTGCCCGGCGTCGACAGCCGCCCGGCCGCCTGCCTTCGCACCGGCCTTCGCAGGAGACGCAGCGCCCACCCGGCGCCGGCGCTTACGTTGCCGGAACGAACCGCACCGTGGCGACGATACCGCCGCCCTCGGCGCTTTCCAGCGCCACCTGCCAGCCAAAGCGCTCGCACAACCGGCGCACGATCGACAGGCCCAGCCCGGTGCCCTGCGGGCGCTCCGGCTCGGCACGGAAGAACGGCTCGAAGGCGTGCCGCAGCGCCTCCTGGGACATGCCGATGCCGGTGTCGCGGATGCGGATGCAGTCGGCCTCGACCTCGACCTCGATGCGCCCGGTATCGGTGTAGCTGCAGGCATTGCGCAGCAGGTTGCTGACCACCACGTGCAGCACCCGCGGCGGCGCATGCAGCGTCGCCGCGGCCAGCACGCGCACGCTCAGGGTCACCGGCTTGCCGACCAGCAGCTCGCGCGCGTTCTCGGCCTCGTACTCGACCACGTCGGCGACCTCGAAGGTCTCGCTCTGCGGCACCACGTCCGCTTCCCGCGCCAGGATCAGGAAGGCGTCGATCACCGCCTCCATGTCGCGACCGGCGCGCTGGATCCGCTGCAGGCTGCGGTGCAGGCGCGGCGGCAGGTCCTGCTCGGTCATCGCGATGTCGGTGGCGACGCGGATCACCGTCAGCGGGGTGCGCAGTTCGTGGCTGGCATCGCGAGTGAAGTTGCGCTCGCGGGCGACGTGGTCGGTGACGCGCAGGGCCAGCGCGTGCAGGGCGGCGGCCAGCTGCCGCGCCTCGCCCTGCACGTCGGCCGGCAGGTTCTCCGGGGCCAGTTCGGCGGCGGCCGGGTGCCGCGGATCCCAGCGCGAGACCCGCCGCGCCAGCCAGTTCATCGGCGACAGCAGGCGCCGCGACACCCGCCAGGTCAGCCAGGCCACCACCAGCACCGCGATCAGGGTCAGCAGGGTCGGCACCACGCCGAACCAGAACGCCAGTCGTTGCGCCGGCGCGCGCAGGAACACCAGGTACAGGCGTCCGGCCTGGGTCTGGTCGACCAGTACCATCTCGCCACCGGGACGGTCCTCGTGCAGGCCGGGGGCCAGCCCGCGCAAGTCGGCGGGCAACGTCGCATCGGATTGCCCGGCCGGCACCAGATAGCCGCGCAGGCTATGGCTGTTGGGTGGCGGCTGTTGCGGCAGCTGCGCACGCAGGCGCCAGTAGTAGCGCGCCTCCTGCTGCAGGATCGAGCCGACCAGCGAATGCTGCACGATCGCCACCACCAGATAACTGGCAAGCGTGACCACGCAGCCCGCAAACACGATGCGGGCGATCAGGGCAAGGCGGAGTTTACGCGGCAACCCGTGCGGCATACGGCATCCGTGATCGTTGCCGCGATTATAGGAAGGCCGATCGTGAGTCTTTCGTGCAAGCGGCCCCGCTCAGCGGAGCCGCTCCGGTGTCCACGATCGGGCGCGGCTCAGCTCATCGGCTGGGCGATGTCGGCGATGCGGTAGCCGGCACTCTGCACGGTGTGCAGCAGCGGACGGTCGAACGGCTTGTCGATGATCTTGCGCAGGTTGTAGAGATGGCTGCGCAGGGTGTCCGAGTCGGGCAGGCCGTTGCCCCAGATCTCGCGCTCGATCTCCTGGCGGGTGACCACGCGCGGCGATTCGCGCATCAGGATGGTCAGCAGGCGCAGGCCGATCGGCGACAGCTGCAGTTCGGTGCCGGCACGGGTGGCGCGCATGCTCACCGGGTCCAGCACCAGGTCGGCCACCTTCAGCACTTCCGAGCCGACCTGGCGGCGCTCGCGACGGATCAGCGCGCGCAGGCGCGCTTCCAGTTCCTGGATCGCGAATGGCTTGGTCAGGTAGTCGTCGGCGCCGAAGCCCAGGCCGGTGAGCTTGTCGTCCAGCGTGTCGCGCGCGGTCAGCATCAGCACCGGGGTGGACTTGCGCGCATCGTTGCGCAGGCGCCGGCACACTTCGATGCCGTCCAGGCGCGGCAGCATCAGGTCCAGCACCACCACGTCGTAGCTGTTTTCCGCCGCCAGGCGGTAGCCATCCAGGCCATCGCAGGCGTAATCCACTTCGAACCCACGGCCTTCCAGATACTCGCCGATCATCTCGGAAATATTGCGGTTGTCTTCCACGACCAGCACGAGCCCGGATGTTTCCTTGGTCTGACGCATAACGCTTCCTCAGTCTTCAGCTTTGTGAAACATGCCGGATGGGCGGTGGTGGCGGCGTGAAGACCGCTTCATGTGCCTGACCCTGAAAAAAACTACTGCGCGATCAACGGCTTGAGCTGCGGCCAGACGTTGTCCAGCACCTTGGGCTGGGCCGCGGCGGTGGGGTGTAGGCCGTCGCTCTGCATCAGTGCCGGGTTCAGCGCCACGCCCTCCAGCAGGAACGGCAGCAGGCCGGTCCGGTACTGCTTCGCCAGGTCCGCATAGACCGCGCGCAGGCGCTGCCGGTAGCCCGGTCCGTAGTTCGGCGGCACATCGATGCCCAGCAACAGCACCTTCGCGCCGGCGTCACGGCTGAGCACGATCATCTTCTCCAGGTTGCCGCGTAGTTCGGCCGGGCTCAGCCCGCGCAACGCGTCGTTGCCGCCCAGTTCGATGACCACCACCGATGGCCGATGCTTCTGCAGCAGCGCCGGCAGGCGGGTCAGCGCGCCGGAGGAGGTCTCGCCGCTGATGCTGGCATTGACCACCGCCGGCGGCGCCCGCATCTGTTGCTGCAGGCGCTTGTCCAGCAAGGCCACCCAGCCGGACTGCAGCGGGATGTTGTGCGCCGCGCTGAGGCTGTCGCCGAGCACCAGCACCGGCCCCGTCGCACCTTTGGCACAGGCGATGGCGGGCAGCAGCACCCACCATGCCAGCAGCAGCCAGGCGCGGCGCGTCCAGGCCCGCTTGCTTCTCGTCTCGTCGCCACGCATCCGGAGATCCCCTTATCGACAGTCAGGCCCCCACGCTTCGCGCCGGCATCGCCATCGACGTGCGCGATGTCGGCAAATCCGTCAACGGACCGGAGGGTACGGTTCACATTCTCGACAAGGTCGGATTGACCATCGGTGAAGGCGACAGCGTCGCCATCGTCGGCGCGTCCGGGTCCGGCAAGACCACCCTGCTCGGTCTGCTGGCCGGCCTGGACCTGCCCACGCGCGGCGAGATCGTGCTGGCCGGGCAGTCGCTCAATACGCTGGACGAGGAAGCCCGCGCCGCGCTGCGCGCGCGCGAGGTCGGCTTCGTGTTCCAGAGCTTCCACCTGCTGCCGTCGCTGACCGCGGCGGAAAACGTCGCATTGCCGCTGGAACTGGCCGGGCGCGAGGATCCGGCGCGGGTACGCGAGGTGCTGGAGGCGGTCGGGCTGAGCGCGCGTGCGCGGCACTACCCGCGGCAACTGTCCGGCGGCGAACAGCAACGCGTGGCGCTGGCGCGCGCGTTCGTGGCGCGGCCGCGGATCCTGTTCGCCGACGAACCCACCGGCAGCCTCGACCAGGCCACCGGGCAACAGATCAGCGACCTGCTGTTCGCGCTCAACGCCGGCAGCGATACCACCCTGGTGCTGGTCACCCACGACATGCGCCTGGCGCAGCGCTGCGAACACCGCTACCGGCTCGACGGCGGCCGCCTGCGCGTGGCCGACGCGGCGGATGCCGCATGAACGTGCTGCGCCACGCCGCGCGCGCGCTGCGCCGCGAACTGTTCGCCGGCGACCTGCTGACCGTGTTCGCCGCGCTGGTGCTGGGCGTGGCCGTAATGACCGCGGTCGGCACCCTGGTCGACCGGGTGACCCTGGCGCTGACCGGCAGCGCCGCCGAGGTGATCGGCGGCGACCTCGGCGTGACCGGACGCCAGGACATCCCTGCCGCCTTCGCCGAGGAAGCGCAGCGCCGCGGCCTGCGCAGCACGCGCCTGGTCAGTTTCCCCAGCGTGCTGTTCCACGGCGACGCCAGCCAGATGGCCAACATCAAGGCGGTGGGCGCCGGCTACCCGCTGCGCGGCGAGCTGCTGGTCGCCCGCGACACCGTCGGCGCCGGCAGCGAACGCGCCGGACCGCCGCCGCGCGGCGAGGCCTATGCCGATCCACGCCTGCTCGAGGCCCTGGGCCTGAAGCTCGGCGATGCGCTGGAATTCGGCGCCGGCACGCTGCGCGTGACCCGGGTGCTGCGCGCCGAGCCGGATGCCTCCGGCGAGCTGATGCAGTTGTCGCCGCCGCTGCTGGTCAACCGCGCCGACGTCGATGCCGCCGGCCTGCTCGGCCCCGGCAGCCGTGCCTCCTACCGGCTGATGTTCGCCGGCGCGCCCGGCGAGATCGCCGCCCTGCGCGAGTGGCTGGCACCGCGCGCCAAGGCGTTCCGCCTGGTCGGCATCGAGGACACCCAGCGCGGCGTGCGCGGCGCCTTCGACCGCGCCGGACGCTTCCTGGCCCTGGCCGCGTTGCTGGCGGTGCTGCTGGCCGGCGTCGCCACCGCGCTGGCCGCCAACCGCTTCGCCCTGCGTCGCATCGACCAGGTCGCGGTCCTGCGTTGTCTGGGCGCGCGCCAGCGCGACATCCTCGGCGCGCTGGCCCTGCAGTTGCTGCTGCTGGCGATCCCGGCCTGCGCGCTCGGCGTGGGCCTGGGCATGCTGGCCCAGGTCGGCCTGGTCGAGGCGCTGGGCAGCCTGATTCCCAACCGCCTGCCGCTGCCGCAGGCGACTCCGGCGCTGGCCGGCGCCGGCATCGGCCTGTTGCTGCTGCTCGGCTTCGGCCTGCCGCCACTGCTGCGCCTGCGCGACGTGCCGCCGATGCGCGTGCTCAACCGCAGTTTCGCCGCGCTGCCGCCGACCTCGCTGCTGGTCTACGCCGCGGCGCTGGTCGCCACCGTAGTGCTGGCGGTCTACGCCACCGGCGACGGCGTGCTGGCGGCCTGGGTGCTGGGCGGCCTGACCCTGCTGGCGGCGCTGGCCGCGGCGGTCGGCGGCGTGCTGTTGGCGGTGTTGCGGCGGCTGCAGGGACGCCTGCGCGGACCGTGGAAGCTGGGCCTGGCGGCGCTGACCCGGCGCCGTGCGCTGAGCGTGGTGCAGCTGGTGGGTCTGTCGCTGTCGTTGTGCGCGCTGCTGTTGCTGGCGGTGATCGGCCCCGGCCTGCTCGGGCAGTGGCGCGACCGGCTGCCGGCGGACACGCCGAACTACTTCCTGATGAACATCCAGCCCGACCAGGCCGAGCAGGTGCTGAGCACCCTGCGCACGCTGGGCGTCGCCGACGCGGCGGTGGAACCGTTCAGTACCGGCAAGCTGGTGGCGATCAACGGCAAGCCGCCGCAGCGCCGCGAGCAGGGCCCGGACGACGACGGCGACGGCAGCGACCGGCCGATCAACTTCTCCTGGCGGCACACGTTCCCCGCCGCCAACCGGCTGCTGTCCGGACGCTTCTGGGCCGCCGACAGCACCGCCGCCGAAGCTTCGGTGGAGGAAGGCTGGGCGCAGCGCTACGGGCTCAAGCTCGGCGACCGCATCACCCTGCTGCTCGGCGACCAGCAACGCAGCTTCACCGTGACCAGCCTGCGCAAGGCCGACTGGGATTCGTTCCGGGTCAACTTCTTCCTGCTGCTCAACGCCGGCGCGGTGCAGGATGCGCCGTACAACCTGATCTCCGCCTTCCACCTGCCGCGCGCCTCGGCCGCGCAGCTGAGCGGTCTCAGCCGCGCCTATCCGAACGTGTCGCTGCTGGACATCGACGCGATCCTGCAGCGCGTGCGCGAGGTCATCGACCGGGTCGCCCAGGCGGTGCAACTGGTGATGGGCTTCAGCCTGCTGGCCGGCGCGCTGGTGTTGCTGGCGGCGTTGCAGGCCACCGCCGGCGAGCGCCGCTACGACAGCGCGGTGCTGCGCACGCTGGGCGCGCGGCGCGGGCAACTGCGCGGCGCGGTGCTGGTGGAGTTCGGCGTGCTCGGCCTGCTCGCGGCGCTCCTGGCGGTCGGCGCTGCGGCGATCATCGGCGTGGTGGTGGCCAGGCAGGCCTTCGACCTCGCGCTGTCGCCGCCGTGGCCGGCGCTGCTGCTCGGCGGCCTCGGCGGCGTGGCGCTGAGCCTGCTCGCCGGCTGGTCGGGCACCCGCCGCATCCTGCGTACACCGCCGGCACTGGCCTTGCGCGAGAACTGAGCACACGGCGGCCCGGCACACCGGGCCGCTGCAAGACGCGGGCGTCGCCGTGCAACCATCGGCGGCGCGCACCGCCAACGGCGATCGGCGAACCACGACGAACGCCCAATCCCGAATCCCGAATCCCGAATCCCCAATCCCCAATCCCCAATCCCCAATCCCGGCACCACGCATATGCCGGTTGCGTATAAGCACCATCCGAATCGTTGCTTCGGCGCGCGCCGGGTGCGGCCTACAGTGGGCATGGACGCCGCATGCCGGAGCCGTGGCGTCGCATCCTTCGCAGACGAGACCGCAGCATGGCGCGCGCATCCATCGCAACACGGCCGGCCACCGCCGCGGCGCCGGCGGTCCGCATCGAACCGTTCGCCGCGCCGCTGGGCGCGCAGGTGCTGGGGCTGGACCTGACCCAGCCGCTGGACGCGGCCACGTTCGCGCTGCTGCATCGCGCGCACCTGCACTACCACGTGCTGGTGTTCCGCGACCAGCGCATCACCCCGGCGCAGCAGGTGGCCTTCAGCCGCCGCTTCGGCCCGCTGCAGATCCATGTGCTGCGCCAGTTCCAGCTGCGCGACCACCCGGAAGTGCTGGTGGTGTCCAACATCAAGGAGCACGGCCAGCCGATCGGGCTGGGCGATGCCGGCCACTACTGGCATTCGGACCTGTCGTACAAGCCGACCCCGAGCCTGGGCTCGATGCTGCTGGCGCAGGAGTTGCCCGCCGAGGGCGGCGATACCTTGTTCGCCAACCAGCACCTGGCCTGGGACACGCTGCCGCCCGAGCTGCAGCGCGCGGTCGACGGGCGCCTGGCCGAGCACAGCTACCTGGCCAAGTACGAGGACCTGCGCAAGCGCAATCCGTGGCGGCCGCCGCTGACCCAGGCGCAGATCGACGAGGTGCCGCCGGTGCGCCATCCGATCGTGCGCACCCATCCCGAGACCGGGCGCCGCGCGCTGTTCGTCAGCGAGCACTTCACCACCCGCATCGTCGGCCTGCCGCAGGACGAAAGCGACGCCCTGCTGCAGGCGCTGTTCGCGCACAGCAGCGCCGATGCGCTGGTCTACCGGCATCGCTGGCAGGCGCACGACATGGTGTTCTGGGACAACCGCTCGGTCACCCACCTGGCCGGCGGCACCCCGGACCACCTGCGCCGGCGCCTGCACCGCACCACCATCGAGGGCGACGTGCCGTTCTGAGCCAGGCCCCTCCGCGCGGCGCATCCGCCGCCGTCCGCCAGCGTAGCCCTCTCCCGCCCTGGAACGACGCATGACCGCTTTCGATTCGCCCGCTTTCCCGCCTGCCGCACCGTCCGCCGCTGCAGCGCGGCGGCTACGCTGGTTCGCCGCCGCGCTGCTCGCCGTCGCGCTGCTGCATACCCAGCCCGCGCAGGCCGAAGGCCGGCTGCGCATCGCCAAGCAATACGGCATCGTCTACCTGCTGCTGGACGTGGCGCAGGAGCAGAAGCTGATCGAGAAGCACGGCAAGGCCGCCGGCATCGACATCGCGGTGGAGACCGTGCAGTTGTCCGGCGGCGCGGCCGCCAACGATGCGCTGCTGTCCGGGTCGATCGACGTGGCCGGCGCCGGCGTCGGCCCGCTGTTCACGCTGTGGGATCGCACGCGCGGCCGCCAGAACGTGCGCGGCGTGGCCTCGCTGGGCAACTTTCCCTACTACCTGATCAGCAACGATCCGCGGATCAAGACCCTGGACGATTTCGGCCCGCGCGACCGCATCGCGGTGCCGGCGGTCGGCGTCTCGGTGCAGTCGCGGCTGCTGCAGCACGCCTCGGCGCAGCGCTGGGGCGAACGCGCCTACAACCGGCTGGACGCGCAGCAGGTGGCCTTGCCGCATCCCGACGCGGCCGCGGCGATCATCCGCGGCGGCACCGAGATCACCGCGCACTTCGCCAGCCCGCCGTTCCAGGAGCAGGAACTGGCGCGCAACCCGAAGGCGCACATCGTGCTCGACTCCTACGCGATCGAAGGCGGCCCGACCTCGGCCACGGTGCTGTACGCCACCGAGAAGTTCCGCCGCGACAATCCCAAGACCTACCAGGCCTTCGTCGCCGCGCTGGCCGAGGCGGCGGTCTTCGTGCAGCGCCAGCCGGAACAGGCGGCGGACCTGTTCGTGCGCCGCAATGGCGGCAAGATCGACCGCGCGCTGGTGCTGCGCATCCTCAAGGACCCGAAGGTGCAGTTCAAGACCGCGCCGCAGAACACGCTCAAGCTCGGCCAGTTCCTGTCCCGGATCGGCGCGATCAAGCAGGCGCCGACTGCGGTCAAGGATTATTTCTTCGACAGCGCGCAAGTGGCCGGAGGCAGCTGAGATGAATCCCTTCGCCTTGACGCCGGCGCCGTTGCTGCAGCTCGAGCGGGTCAGCCTGGACTACGCCAGCGGAGCGCGCGTGGTCCGCGCCACGCATCAGGTCAGCTTCGACGTGTACGCCGCCGACCGCCTGGTGCTGCTCGGCCCGTCGGGTTGTGGCAAGTCGACCCTGCTCAAGGCCATCGCCGGTTTCGTCGCGCCCAGCGAGGGACAGATCCGCCTGGACGGGCAGGTGCTGCGCGCCCCGGGACCGGACCGGGTGGTGGTGTTCCAGGAATTCGACCAGTTGGCGCCGTGGAAGACGGTCCGCCAGAACGTCGCCTTCGGCCTGCGCGCGGCGCGCAAGCTGGGGCGGCGCGAGGCGGGCGAGCGCGCCGATCATTTCCTGCACAAGGTCGGGTTGTCGGCGTTCGCCGATGCCTACCCGCACACCTTGTCCGGTGGCATGAAGCAGCGCGTGGCGATCGCGCGGGCGCTGGCGATGCAGCCGCGCGTGCTGCTGATGGACGAGCCGTTCGCTGCGCTCGACGCGCTGACCCGCCAGCGCATGCAGCAGGAGGTGCTGGAGTTGTGGGACGAGGCCCGCTTCACCTTGCTGTTCGTGACCCACTCGATCGAGGAGGCCTTGCTGGTCGGCAGCCGCATCGTGCTGCTGTCGGCGCATCCGGGCCAGGTGCGCGCCGAACTCAACAGCCATGGCTTCGGTCCCGCCAGCGTCGGCAGCCCGGCGTTCCAGCACGCCGCCCAGCGCATCCACCGGCTGCTGTTCGACCCGCCCGGCGCCAGCGAAGACGGGGTCGAGACCGAGGCCGAGACAGCCGCGGCTGCCAGCAACGTGGCGCCGCTGCGCCGGCGCGCGGGCGTACGCGAGGCCACGCCATGAGCGCCGCCGCGCCGCTGCGGCCGCCGATCCGCGCCGAGTACGAGAACCCGGTGTTGCCCTACGCCGCCGCCGCGCCGGCGACCGTGGCGCGACGCCGGCAGTTCCCGGACTGGCTGCGCCAGGCGCTGGTGCTGGTCGTGCTGGCGGCGCTGTGGGAAGCGGCGGCGCGCTGGCTCGACGACGACCTGCTGCTGCCGAGCTTCCTGCAGACCGCGCGCGCCTTCGCCGACGGGCTGTGGACGGGCGAATTGCTGGGCCGGGTCGGCGCCTCGCTGCGCATGCTCGCGCAAGGCTATGCGCTCGGCGTGGCCCTGGCGTTCGGCCTGACCGCGCTGGCGGTCTCGACCCGGATCGGCCGCGACCTGCTGAGCACGCTGACGGCGATGTTCAATCCGCTGCCGGCGATCGCCCTGCTGCCGCTGGCCCTGTTGTGGTTCGGCCTGGGCAACGGCAGCCTGGTGTTCGTGCTGGTGCACGCGGTGCTGTGGCCGCTGGCGCTGAACACCTACGCCGGTTTCCAGGGCGTGCCGGAGACGCTGCGCATGGCCGCGCGCAACTACGGCCTGCACGGCCTGCGCTACGTGGTCGCGATCCTGGTCCCGGCCGCGCTGCCGGCGATCCTGTCCGGCCTGAAGATCGCCTGGGCCTTCGCCTGGCGCACGCTGATCGCCGCCGAACTGGTGTTCGGCGCCACCTCCGGCCAGGGCGGCCTGGGATGGTACATCTTCCAGAATCGCAACGAGCTCTACACCGACCGCGTCTTCGCCGGGCTGGCGATGGTGATCCTGCTCGGCCTGCTGGTGGAAGGCGCCGGCTTCCGCGTCCTGGAACGGCTCACCGTGCGTCGCTGGGGCATGCAGCGCTGAGCGGCGCGGGCCACCTCCGCCACCGGCCGGCACCGGCCGCTCCCCGCTGCGCATCGACGAACGCCCAAAAGGGAAGGCGCCATCCCGGCCGCCTTCCCACCCTGGCGGTGTCGCGACGGCGGCGCTGCGCTCAGCGCGCGGCCGCGGCCGGCTCCACCCACTGCGCGAACACCGCATCGAGTTGCGCATCGCCGACCGGCTTGCCGGCCTGCACCGCCTCGGCCTGTTCGAACAGCGGCACGATCATCGCCATGCCATCGACCTTGGTCTTCAGGTGCACGCCCGGCGGCGTGCCGAGGAACCGGTCCCAGCGCGCGCGCACCTTCGCCCAATAGCCTTGGGTGGCCTTCCAGTAGGCATAGGCCGGCGCGAAGTCGACCTGTTGGGTCTTGACGTAGTCGTTGAAGCCGAACTCGCGGGCGATCGCCTGCTGGCTGCCGTCGGGCTTGCGCAGCACCTTGGTGTTGAACTGTTCGTGAGTCCAGCCGGCCGGGGTCAGCGTGTGCCGGTTGATCGCCGCCAGCGCGTTGTAGTCGCTGCGCTTGGTGTACTCGCGGCGCGGCAGCGGCCGCCAGGTCAGGTCGCTGGTCCAGGTCGGATGGCCGTCGGCGTAGTCCCAGCGCCCGGTGCCGCAGTAGCGCGGCGCGTCGCTGACCTCGTACACGCACTGGGTCCAGGCGCCGCGGGTGGCCGCCGCATCGAGCGGGCGCACCTGCCAGGTCTGGTCGGCACTGAACTCGAAGCGCTGCGGCGCCTCGTAGATCCAGTCCTGGCGCCAGTGCTTGGTCACGTGGCCGCTCTTGGGCTCCACCAGCAGATGCTGCAGCACCACCTTGCGCGGGCTGTCCTCGACCACGATCACCACTTCGTCGCCGCCGCTGCGCAGCGGTGCGGCACGCGCGTAGCCGGGTTGCAGCAGCACGGTCTCGTCGAAGGCGAACGTCACCGTGTACTCGCCCTGCATCGCCAGGATGCTGGCGCGGTCGCGCGCCGGATCGGCGTTCTCGGCGTGGGCGGGAAGACTGCCGGCAAGCAGCAGGGCAAACAACAGCGGAGGGGCTTTCATCATCGAAAAGGGTGTAGTTGTTGTTGATGGGAAACGGGGAACCGCCATCGGCCGCTCACAACCGCAGCAGCGGCCACGGCCGGTCGGGATCGGGGCGCGGCGCAGGGCGCCCGGCGCGGGCGCAGCAGCAATCGTCGACCAGCACATCGCCTTCGGCCGCCTCCAGGCGCGCGATGCGCCGGGCGATGCTGGCGCCGAGCGGCGACACGCCGGCCACGCTGGCCGCCAGCACGCCATCGGCCGCGTGCAGGCGCAGCGCCCGTGCCTGCCAGCCATCGCCGCGCAGGCGGCCGGCGACGCGCCGCCACAGCCGCTCGGCGACGCCGCCGTCGGCGGCATCCTGCGCCGCGGGCAAGGCCGACAACAGCGTGTCCCAGGCGACGAAATCGCTGTCCGGCAGCAGGTACAGGCGCCAGCAGCACTGCTGTTGGCAATCGTAGAAGCGCAGGCTCTCCAGCACCCCGTCGCTGTCCACGTCCAGGTGCGCGGCCACGCTGCGGGCATGGCGCCAGCCGATCAGTTCGGCGCCGGTGCGGGCGCGGTACAGGCACAGCACGGTGCCCAGCGCGGCCAGCTGCGCCGGGCGCGGCAGCGGCGCGGTGGCGGCGATCCGCTCCGGGCCGGTACGCGCTGGCGCGGCGGTGCGCATGCGCCGCTACCAGTCCAGCGCCAGGCTGACCGAGACGTTGCGCCCGGCGCCGGTATAGCGGTCGAGCACGGCGCTGCTGGCCAGGGTCGCGCCGGGCAGCATGTTCCAGTCGATGTAGCGGCGGTCGGCCAGGTTGAACACGCCCACGTCGAGCCGCGCGCCTTCGGTGAAGCGCCAGTGCGCGAGCAGGTCCAGCGTCGCGTAGCCGGCCGGCGTGTAGTAGGTCGGCAGTTCCGGGCGGCGCTTCTTCGCCACCGCGGTGGCGACCAGTTGCGCGCCCCAGGTGCTGCGGTCGTAGCCCAGCCCGAGCACGCCGCGCAGCGGATCCACCGAATTGAGCGGCGTGCCGTCGGTGCGGTTGTCGCCGCGCGCATAGGCGGCGCTGGCCTGCAGCGACCAACCGGCCCAGCGCGCATCGAGCGCGCCGATGTCGATGCCGGCCTTGGCCTCCACGCCGCGGATGACGACCCGATCCACGTTGCGCGACTGGTACAGCATCAGGCCGTCGGCGTTGAAGCCGACGAAGCGGTAGGACTCGATGAAGTCGCGGTAGGCGTTGCGGTAGGCGCTCAGGCCGGCGTAGACGGCGGGGCCGGCATAGCGCATGCCGAGCTCCGCACCGCGGCTGGTCTCCGGCTTCAGGTCGGGATTGGCGATCGCGGTGTAGCCGATCAGCAGGTTGGTGAAGCCGATATTGACGTCGTTGTAGGGCGGCGCGCGGAAGCCGTGCGCATAGTTGGCGTACAGCGACCAGGCGTCGTCCAGGCGCCAGATCGCGCCCAGCTTGGGCGAGACGTTGCGGTCGCTGATCTTCTTCGCCACCACGCCGGGATTGTCGGTGGCGAAGATCGCGTCGACCTGCGGCGACAACCGGTAGTAATCGGCACGCAGGGCCGGGATCAGGCGGAAGCGGCCGTCGGCCAGCGCGATCTCGTCCTGCAGGTAGGCACCGGCCTTGATCGTCTCGGTGACCGGGAAATCGCGAACCGGGAAGGTCTCCATGCCCACGGTCTTGCTGATCGCCCCGGTGCGCAGGTTCAGCGTGTGGCCGTCGCGCTTCTCATGGGTGTCGGTGTGCGACAGGTCGATGCCGTAGCTGATGTCGTGCACGACGCGGCCCTGGTCCACCCGCTTGTGCAGATTGGCCTGCAGGCCGTACAGGCGCTGGTCGAAGTCGTGCTCCATATGCCGCAGCGTGCCGTTGCTGCGGCGTTCGTCGGTGCGCTGCAGGCTCTGGCTGTCCTGGCGATACAGCTGCCACTGCAGGTCGTCGGCGAGCAGCGTGTCGAGCTGGTCCGCCTCGTGGGCCAGCGAGACGCGGGCGCGGGTCTGGTGGTCGCGGCCGCGCTGGGACAGGATGCTGGCAGTGACGTTGCTCAGCGCGTCGATGCGGGCGTAGTACTCGTTGCCTTCCACGGTCAGCTTGAAGCGCTGGTTCGCGCTGGGCGCGTAGACCAGCTTGCTGAGCAGGCTGCGGCCATCGCTGTTGAGCGGGTTGGGCGCGGTGCGCGCCGCGCCGATGCTGCGGTTGTCGCCCTGGGTCTCGCTTTCCTGGCCCTGGCGATGGCTGAGCGCGGCCATGCCGCTCCAGCGCGCGCCGCCGAAGGCGACCAGCGCGCCGGCGAACAGGCCCTTCCACTCGCTCTCGTAGCCGAACTTCAGGCCGACGTAGCTGTCCTTGCCCGGCGCCAGGTAGTCGGACGGATCCTTGGTGACGTAGGCGACCACGCCGCCGAGCGCATCGGAGCCGTACAGCGCGCTGGCCGGGCCGCGCACGATCTCCACGCGCTTGAGCGTGTCCATGTCGACGAAGTTGCGGTTGGCGTTAAGGTAGCTGCCGAAGCTGAAGCCGTCCGAGACCGGGATGCCGTCGGTCTGGATCAGCACGCGGTTGCCGTCCAGGCCGCGGATGCGGATGCCGCCGATGCCGCTGAAGCGGCCGCTGTTGCCGGTGGCGGAGACGCCGGGCGTGTAGCGCAGCAGATCCTTCAGGTCGTGGACCAGTGTGCGGTCCATCTGTTCGCGGTCGATCACATCGACGCTGCCGGGCACGTCGACGATGGCCCGCTGGGTGCGGGTGGCGGTGACCTGCAGGCGATCGAAATCGCGGATGGCGGCCGCCGCACCGGCGTCGGTGTCGGCGGGGGATGCGGGAGCGGCATGCGCGCTGGCGGTCAGGGCCAGCCACAGCGCGCCGGTCAGCGGAGCGGTACGGAACATGGAGAGCATCGGTGGTCGCGCAAGACCCTCGACCGGCACGGCGCGCAGGCCGCGCGCCTGGCCGAGGGGGGAGAGAAGGATCGCGACTGCGAGGCGGCCGCGGCCGGCGCGCAAGGGCGTCGGCCAGGTGGCGGCAGTGTCGAGCGGTACGCCGGCCGCGCGCGGCGGCCGGACGGCGTTACTTGGTCAGGATCAGCTTGTCGTTGCTGGTATGGCGCAGGCGATACACGCGGTCGCCGTGCTGGATCAGCACTTCGCGGCGGCCCTTGAGCAGCGCCTGGCTGCTGATGGTTTCTTCGGCAGGCACCGCGCGCGGCGCCGTACGCTCGCGCAGGCTCAGGGTTTCGGGGTGACGCAACAGCACGGGTTGAGCGGTCATGGTCGAACTCCATCCACAGGGTGCATGAAGATGATAATGATTCTCAATACTTAATCAAGACCCATTCTCGCCCATTTCGATTCGCGGTTGCGATCAAGATCGCGAGATCAAAAGATGCAAAAAATCGAAAGCATCTTCCCCACTCGGCCGCCGCACCACCGCCGGTTGGCGCGGCGGCGGCGCCTCTGCCGCCCTCACTCCAGCGCGGACTCGACCCGGCCCCACCATGCCGCATCGTCGCGCTCGGCCAGTTCCAGCGCGGCCAGGTTCTCCAGCAACTGCGCGACCCGGCTGGCGCCGAGGATCACCGTGGACACGTGCGGGTTGCGCAGGCACCAGGCGATCGCCAGCGCCGCCGGCGCCACGCCCTCGGCCGCGGCCAGCGCGGTGAAGGCGCGCGCGCGCTCGACCCGGCGCTGCGCGGGCGGTCCGATCACCTCCTGCTGCAGCCAGGCATTGCGCTCCTGGCCCAGCCGCGAGGCCGGATCGATGCCGTCGTTGTACTTGCCGGTGAGCAGGCCCGAGGCCAGCGGCGACCAGATGGTGGTGCCCAGGCCCAGTTCGGCGTACAGCGGCGCGTACTCCTGCTCCACGCGCTCGCGGTGCAGCAGGTTGTACTGCGGCTGCTCCATCGACGGGCCGTGCAGGCCCAGCGCGCGCGCCACCTGCGCCGCCTCGCGGATGCGCTCGGCCGGCCACTCGGAGGTGCCCCAGTACAGCACCTTGCCCTGGCGGATCAACGCGTCCATCGCGCGCACGGTTTCCTCCACCGGCGTGTCCGGATCGGGGCGGTGGCAGTAGTACAGGTCCAGGTAATCCACCCGCAGGCGCTTGAGCGCCGCGTGGCAGGCGTCGGTGACGTGCTTGCGCGAGAGCCCGCGCTGGGTCGGGCGCGGCGACTCCACGGCGCCGAAGTAGACCTTGCTGGACACGCAGAAGCCGTCGCGCGGCAGGCGCAGGTCGGCGATCACGTCGCCCATCACCTGCTCGGCGCGGCCGTGCGCGTAGACCTCGGCGTTGTCGAAGAAGTTGATGCCGTGGTCCCAGGCGGCGGCGATCAGGTTGCGCGCTTCGTCGCGGCCGGTCTGCCCGCCGAAGTTGATCCAGGCACCGAACGACAGCGCCGACAGCTGCAACCCGGTGGTCCCGAGGCGACGGTAATGCATGGCAACTCCTCCTGCTGAGCGGACCCGCGGCATGGCCGGGGACGGCCACACAGTGTAGCGGCGCCGCCCGGCATCGCCCCGCCAGCGGCAGGGCCCCCGCTCTTGCGAATCCCCAATCCCGAATCCCCAATCCCCGACTGAACACGCCTCGCCTTGCCGGCCGTCACCCCCTGCACTAGGCTTCCCGTCTTTGGTCGGGGACCCGGGGACGCAGATGGTCGAAGGATTGGGAAGGATCGGCTTCGGCCTGTTCGGGTTGGCGGTGTTGATCGGGATCACCTGGCTGTTCTCCAACAACCGCCGGGCGGTGGACTGGAAGCTGGTCGCGACCGGCCTGGTCCTGCAGATCGGCTTCGCCTCGCTGGTGCTGCTGGTGCCGGGCGGGCGCGAGGTGTTCGACTGGCTCGGCCAGGTGTTCGTGAAGGTGCTGAGCTTCGTCAACGAAGGCTCCAGCTTCATCTTCGGCAACCTGCTCGACACCAAGACCTACGGCTTCATCTTCGCCTTCCAGGTGCTGCCGACCATCATCTTCTTCTCCGCGCTGATGGGCGTGCTGTACCACCTGGGGGTGATGCAGGCGGTGGTGCGGGTGATGGCCTGGGCGATCACCAAGGTGATGCGCGTGTCCGGCGCCGAGACCACCAGCGTCTGCGCCAGCGTGTTCATCGGCCAGACCGAGGCGCCGCTGACGGTGCGCCCGTACATCCCGCGCATGACCGAGTCCGAGCTGCTGACGATGATGATCGGCGGCATGGCGCACATCGCCGGCGGCGTGCTGGCGGCCTACGTGGGCATGCTCGGCGGCGGCGATCCGGCGCAGCAGGCGTTCTACGCCAAGCATCTGCTGGCGGCCAGCATCATGGCCGCGCCGGCGACGCTGGTGGTAGCCAAGCTGCTGATCCCGGAGACCGGTACGCCGCTGACCCGCGGCACGGTCAAGATGGAAGTGGAGAAGACCACCAGCAACGTGATCGACGCCGCCGCCGCCGGCGCCGGCGACGGCCTGCGCCTGGCGCTGAACATCGGCGCGATGCTGCTGGCCTTCATCGCCCTGATCGCGCTGGTCAACGCGCCGCTGACCTGGCTCGGCGACGTCACCGGCCTGGCCGCCGTGCTCGGCCGCCCGACCAACCTGTCCACCATCTTCGGCTACGTGCTGGCGCCGGTGGCCTGGGTGATCGGCACGCCGTGGCCGGATGCGACCACGGTCGGTTCGCTGATCGGCCAGAAGGTGGTCATCAACGAGTTCGTCGCGTATACCGAGCTGTCGCGCATCGTCCAGGGCCAGGTGCCGGGCGTGAGCCTGAGCGCGGAAGGCCGGCTGGTCGCCACCTACGCGCTGTGCGGCTTCGCCAACTTCAGCTCGATCGCGATCCAGATCGGCGGCATCGGCGGCCTGGCCCCGGAGCGCCGCCACGACCTGGCCCGCTTCGGCCTGCGCGCGGTACTGGGCGGCTCGATCGCCACCTTCATGACCGCGACCATCGCCGGGGTGCTGTCGCATTTCGCCTGAGCCGGTCGCTGCGTTCGCTATATCGTTTTTCCTTTTTTCAGTTCCAGTCGAGAAGTAGTACATGCCTATGAGTTCGGTCATCGTCGTCGGTTCGTTCAATGTCGACCATGTGTGGCGGTGCGAGAATCTGCCCGCAGCGGGGGCGACCATCGCCGGCCGCTACAGCACCGGCCCCGGCGGCAAGGGCTTCAACCAGGCGGTGGCGGCGGCCCGCGCCGGCGCGCGCACCAGCTTCGTCTGCGCGCTCGGCGACGATGCCGGCGGCGCGATGGCGCGCGGCCTGGCGGCGCAGGACGGCATCGCCCTGGTCGCCGAGGCCAGCACCGAGCCGACCGGTACCGGCGGCATCTACGTCGACGGCCACGGCCGCAACACCATCGTCATCGGCGCCGGCGCCAACGCCGCGCTGAGCCTGGACTTCGTGCAGGCGCAGCGCCCGCTGCTGGGCTCGGCGCGGGTACTGCTGGCGCAGCTGGAGTCGCCGATCGAGACCATCGAGGCCACCCTGGCGCTGGCGCGCGAAGCCGGCCTGACCACGGTGCTCAACGCCGCCCCGGCCAACGCGCAGACCAGCATCGGCCTGCTCAAGCTGGCCGACGTGCTGACCCCCAACGAGACCGAGTTCGCCGCCCTGCTGGCGCGTCACGTCGGCGTGCGCGTGGACGCCGACGACGTCGCCGCCACCGATGGCGGCAGCCTGCACGCGCTGTGCCGCAAGCTGCTGCCGGGCGGCTCCGTGGTGGTGACGCTGGGCGCGGTCGGCGCGTTCATCTCGCATCCGGAGGAGCGCCTGCTCGGCGACACCCAGCCCTACTACCGGATCGGCGCCGAAGCCGCGCACACCGTGGACACCACCGGTGCCGGCGATGCCTTCAACGGCGCCCTGGTGGCCTCGCTGGCGCAATCGCCGAACGCCACGTTCGCCACCCACGTGCGCTTCGCCAACCATTACGCGGCGCGCTCCACCGAAGCCGAAGGCGCGGCGGCGTCGATGCCGCGGTTGACCCCGGACAGCGCCGGCTGAGGCGTCGGCGCCTCCCCCGATCCAGCGCCGCCGCGCAATCGCGCAATCGCGCAATCGCGCAATCGCGCACCACATCACATTACGTGCCGGGATGCGGCACGCAATGTCCGGCGTTGACACAATAATAATTCTCATTAACATCCGCAGCCACTTCGCCACCTGGCTGAACCGATGTCCCCACACCCGCTCTCCACCGCGCTCGCCCTGAGCCTGCTCGGCAGCTGTGCCCTGCCCGCCGCCCATGCGCAGACGGTGGTCGACCTCGACCGGGTCAGCGTGTCGGCCAGCACCAGCCGCATGCCGGAGTCGGCGGCGGCGCTGCCGAACACCATCACCGTGATCGACCAGGCGCAGCTGCGCCAGCAACTGGCGCTGACCCAGGACCTGTCGCAGGTGCTGGCCAACCTGATCCCCTCGTTCTCGCCCTCGCGGCAGAAGCTGACCACCAGCGGCGAGACGCTGCGCGGACGCAAGCCGCTGTACCTGATCGACGGCATCCCGCAGTCCACCCCGCTGCGCGAGGGCGGCCGCGACGGACACACCATCGACCCGGCGATGATCGAGCGCATCGAGGTGATCCACGGCGCCAATGCGCTGCAGGGCCTGGGCGCCTCCGGCGGCATCATCAACATCATCACCAAGCGCGCGCCGCGCCAGGATGGGCAGAGCTTCCAGGACATCGCCGTGGCCGGCAGCAGTGCGCTGCCGCACCGCAGCGACAGTACCGGCGAGCGCGCCTCGTATCTGTTCGGCACCCGCCAGGGCGCGTTCGATGCGGTCGCCGGCGTGTCCTATGCGCGCGAAGGCCTGTACTACGACGGCAACGGCCAGGCGGTCGGCGTGCAGGACATCCAGGGCGACCTGATGGACGCCAGCAGCCACGACCTGTTCGCCAAGCTCGGCTGGAACCTCGATCCGCAGCGCCGGCTGCAACTCAACGCCAACCGCTACACGCTGCAGGGCGACAACGACTACCTCACCGTTCCCGGCGACATCGCCAGCGGCCGCCCGGCCACCTCGCGGCGCGGCGAGAAGATCACCGAGGCGCCGCGCAACCGCTCCACCTCGGTGAGCCTGGACTACACCGACAACGCGCTGGCCGGCGGCTACCTGCAAGCGCAGGCGTACTGGGTGGACTTCGCCGGGCGCTACGGCGGCACCACCTTCGCCAACCTGCTCAACGACGGCCGCAGCGTGCTCGACCAGTCGCAGAACACCTCGCGCAAGGTCGGCGCCAAGACCAGTTGGTCGCGCGGCGACCTGTTCGGGCTGCCGCTGCGCGCCACGCTCGGCCTGGACCTGGCCAGCGACCGCACTTACCAGGAACTGGTGCGCAGCGGCCTGAAGTGGGTGCCGGCGACGACCTACCGCTCGCTGTCGCCGTTCGTGCAGGCCGAGTATCGCCTCGCGCCGCAGTGGACGCTCAGCGCCGGCCTGCGCTACGAGCGCGGCACGCTGGAGGTGAACGACTTCACCACCATTCCCAGCAACAACGGCGGCCAGTTCGTGCGCGGCGGCAAACCCACCACCACCGAGACCCTGCCCAACGTGGGCCTGGTCTGGGACGCCACCGAGGCGCTGAAGCTGTACGCGTCCTATTCCGAAGGCTACACCGTGGCCGACATCGGCCGCGTGTTGCGCTCCATCAACGTGCCGAACCAGCGCGTGGACACCCTGGTGGACCTGCGCCCGGTAATTTCCGACAACCGCGAGATCGGCGCGGACTACGAGGATGGGCGCTGGCTGATCCACGCCGCCTACTACTGGTCCGATGCCAAGCGTGGCACCCGCCTGGACTACGACCCCACCACCCAGAGCTATCGCGTGGCGCGCGAGCGCACCGAGATCCAGGGCTTCGAGGGCACCGCCACCTGGCAGGCCGCAGAAGGCACCCGCCTGGGGGTGGGCTACGCCACCGCCGATGCGCGCTACGACAGCAACGGCGATGGCCGCGTCGACAGCGACATGCCCGGTGCCAGCGTCAGCCCGGACCGCGTGACCGCGTTCTGGCAGCAGCAGTGGACGCCGGGCATCTCCACGCGCCTGCAGGGCAGTCGCGCGGTCAGCCGCCGCTTCGACCTGCGCGGCACGCAGGTGGCGCAGTTCGATGGCTATACCACGTTCGACCTGCAGACCAGCATCGCGCTGCCGCGGGGACAACTGAGCGTGGGCGTGGAGAACCTGTTCGATCGCCAGTACCTGAGCTATTACGCGCAGACCACGCCGCGCAACGATACCTACACCGCCGGTCGCGGGCGGGTGCTGACGGTCGGCTGGAACGTGCGCTTCTGAGGCGCCGGCTCGGCCAGGGCCGCATCGGAAGCACCCGGCCATGTCTCTGGCGGCCCGAGGCAACCCCGCCGGCCGCCTGGTCACGCTGAGGGCGCACGCACCGCCACCGATCCGCGACGGCAGCGGCGCGGGTTCCGCGCGATGCAAACGGATCCGCTGAACCGCACATGCCCCCGCGCCAAAGGCGCGGGCGATGTCCTTGCCCGCAGGCCGCCGCGTCGGCCTGCGACTGCTCCGTGCCGCGCTGTCGTCACGTGGCCCTTGTTGCGTCTCGCGCACCGGCGGGACGCACAGGCACGCATCGCCAACACGCGCTGCGGCCTGCATCACGCACGCGCCGTGTCCCTCCACACCCTCGCAGCGAGGCGCCGGCCTCGCTCGCGCTGGGCATGACGCGTGCGCCGGCCGTTACGCAGCGCAGCGCCGTCGATTTCCGTAAACACCGGCGCGCAACGTGCGGCCGTTCGCATTCGTGATCCGCGCACGCTTGCTAGATTCGCCGCCGCTTCGGCAACGCCGGTTCGCCTGGTCGCATCGCGCGACCGCGTGCGCGTGCGCGGCCATGCATCCCTCCCCCCAAGAGATGGATTCCCCCGATGAAGACGCAGCGAGAATGGAACAAATGCGCCGTGCTGGGCATATGCTTGAGCCTGCTGTTGAGCGCATGCGGCGGTGACAACGACGACCGCAGCGCCTCGACCGCGCAGCAGGGCGCAGCCGCCCCCATTCCCACGGCGTGGTCGGCGACGTCGCGCGCGCAGTCACCGGCCACTGCACCGCAGACCGACGCCACCGCCGCCGACGCGGGCGACGGCGGCGACAACGACAGCGTCGCCTTGCGCCGTCCGCTGTCGCCGAGCCAGCCGATGTTCCTGATCCATGCGGACACCTGGAATTCGGCCGATCCGCAGAAGATCATCGACCTGATCCCGGCGGACCTGCGCCCGTACGCGGTGTTGCTGATTTCCCTGTCGATCAACCATCAGGGCGCCACCGGCAACCAGTGCAACTGGCTGCAGGTCGAGAATGGAGTGGAAACCGCGCGGTCCTGGATGAAGACCGCGGCCGCCAACGGCATCTGGGCGATGATCCAGCCATCCAGCGGCGGCTTCAGCCACTTTCCGGACTACGCGCCGGATGCGGATCTGGAATCGACCGTCTACGGCGAGTTCTTCCGCGACTATCCCAACTTCATCGGCTTCAACTACGCCGAGCAGTTCTGGGGCTTCGACCAACCCTGCTCGGGTTCGGCAGCGCAGCGCTGGGAGCACTGGTCCAACCTGCTCAAACTCACCAACAAGTATGGCGGCTATCTGACGGTCAGCTTCACCGGCGGCTTCTGGGGGGCGAACATCAACCCGCTGGCGATGGTCAAGCGCAACGAACGCCTGCGCAGCGCGCTCGGCGCCTATGCCAAGAACTTCATCATCGAAGAGAAGTTCACCAGCAACTACGGCTTCCACGACATCGAGAGCGTGAGCCTGGGCATGTACCTGTCCGGCTTCGCCGGCCACTACGGCATCCGCCCCGACCGCACCGGCTGGTACAGCAGCGACAACAGCGACTATCCGGTCCAGGCCGGCTCGCCGCACCTGATCGAACATCTGGCCTTCACCGGCGAGACCGTGTTCGACGGCCCGGAACAGATCCGGCTGGACGCGGTGCACACCCTGCCGAACGCGACCACCGCCGACGGCTACAGCAGCCGGCGCTGGGAGTTCTACCCGCATTTCCGCAACATCCAGCTGGACATCTACCGCAAGATCCTGGACGGCACGCTGCGCATCCTCAACCGCCAGGAGGTGATCGACCGCTCCAAGGTCGTGATCGTCAACGACACCACCACCGGCGACGACAGGAACCTGTACTCCTCGCCGGAAAGCCTGTTCTCCGGGTTGTACCTGCTCGACGGCGATGGCACCTACCTCAACCAGCACAGCTGGTACAAGAAGACCGGGCGCTACCCGGCCATTCCGACCGTGTGGCAGCTGACCGACGCGACCGCGCGCTCGTTCAAGGTGCAGATCGCCAAGACCGGCTACGCGGCGCGCTGGCCGACCCTGGACGCCAAGCTCGCCGAACTCAATGCGCTGTTCCCGCAGGAGTACAGCGGCAACATCTATGCCGGGCGCCAGGACAACACCTGGGTGACCTACAACCCCTCCAAGGCCAACCAGAACGCGAGCGGCACCATTCCGCTCAAGTACAACAGTTGCGCCGCGGTCAGCGTGAACTACGCGCCCTACACCAGCGGGGTGATCAAGGAGTTCGCGGACACGCTGTCGATCTACCTGACCAACTTCGACTCCCCGGACGGGGCGCTGAAGACCGACACGATCGACATCGACGGCGCCAGCACCACGCCGACCTTCAGCTTCGTCGATCGCGGCGACCACCAACCCAGCACGGTGACCAGCACCGCGACCGCCGACGGACTGACCCTGCGCGTGGCCCACAACGGGCCGCTGGACATCACCGTGCACTGCACCGGCAACGCCAGCGGGGGACGCCTGAGCGGGGCGCCCGAGGCGACCGTGCAGGCGCCGTCGGCACCGCCCGCATATACCGGCGTGCAGCAGTACGAGGCGGAGAACTTCGATTTCCGCAACATCCGCAGCCAGGTCGAGAACGGCGTCTCCGGCCCGATACGCAACTACCAGGGCCTGGGCTACGTGGATTTCGGCACCGGCGCTGCCGCCAGCATCCGTACCGACGTCCGCGTCGCCAGCGCCGGCACCTATCAGGTGCAGACCCGCTACTCGAGTGCCGGCGCGAGCGTGGGCAACGTCGATCTCTACGTCAACGGAGTCAAGGTCGGTACGCCGCTGTTCGCGCAGACCGCCTCGGCCAGCGACTGGGCGACGCTGCAGCAGCCGATCACGCTCAATGCCGGCAGCAACCGCATCGAGTTCCGTGCCAGCGCGACACGGCCGGCATCGCTGTACCTGGACAACATCCGCATCTCGCAATGAGCCCGACGTGCCGCTGTCGCGCGACAGCGGCACGTGCAGCGGCCGGCCGATGACGCCGACCGTGAGGACCGCGTTCGCGGCGGCAGGCAGCCGCCGCAGCGGCCGCGCCGCGGTCGTCCTCCCGCGGCGCGTCCACCCGGCGGACGGTGTCCCGCCAGCCGCCAGACGCCTCCGGGGAGCCCCCGGGAGGCGTCGCACAAGCCGCCCCGCTACACTAGCGGCATGCGCATCGGCCCCTACACGATCGAACCGAAGGTGATCCTGGCGCCCATGGCCGGGGTCACCGACAAGCCGTTCCGGCTGCTGTGCAAGCGCCTGGGCGCCGGCCTGGCGGTGTCGGAGATGACCATCTCCGACCCGCGCTTCTGGCAGACCCGCAAGTCGCTGCAGCGCATGGACCATGCCGGCGAGCCGGACCCGGTCAGCGTGCAGATCGCCGGCACCGAACCGCAGCAACTGGCCGAGGCCGCGCGCTACAACGCCGACCACGGCGCGCAACTGATCGACATCAACATGGGCTGCCCGGCGAAGAAGGTGTGCAACGCCTGGGCCGGTTCGGCGCTGATGCGCGACGAGGCGCTGGTGGCGCGCATCCTCACTGCGGTGGTGAAGGCCTCGCCGGTCCCGGTGACGCTGAAGATCCGCACCGGCTGGGACTGCGACCACCGCAACGGCCCGGTCATCGCGCGCATCGCCGAGGACTGCGGCATCGCCGCGCTGGCGGTGCACGGGCGCACCCGCGACCAGCATTACAGCGGCCAGGCCGAGTACGCGACCATCGCCCAGATCAAGGCGATGCTGCGCATCCCGGTGATCGCCAACGGCGACATCGACTCGCCGCAGAAGGCGGCGCAGGTGCTGGCCGCGACCGGCGCCGATGCGGTGATGGTCGGACGCGCGGCGCAGGGCCGGCCGTGGATCTTCGGCGAGATCGCGCACTACCTGGCCACCGGCGAGCTGCGTCCGGCGCCGTCGCTGGCGTGCGTGCGCGACACCCTGCTCGGCCACCTGCAGGCCCTGCACGATTTCTACGGCGAGGCGCAGGGCGTGCGCATCGCCCGCAAGCACCTGGGCTGGTACGCCAAGGACCGGCCCGAGAACGCCGCGTTCCGCGCCGTGGTCAACCGCGCCGAGAGCGCGCAGGCGCAACTGGCGCTGACCGCCGAGTACTTCGACGCGCTGATCGCCGGCGTGCCGCCGGCCCTGTCCGCCGCCGCCTGACGTCATTCTCCCTGGAGCACCGCCATGGGTTCGTCTGCCGACACCCCGACCTATCTGCACGGCTATTCCCAAACCGAACAGGCACGCCTGCTGAAACAGGCGCGCTTGCTGGAAGCCACCCTGTTCAACCAGATCGACTACACCGGCGCGCGGCGCCTGCTGGAAGTGGGCAGCGGCGTCGGTGCGCAGACCGAAGTGCTGCTGCGGCGCTTCCCGGAGCTGCATGTCACCGGTATCGACCTGAGCGAGGCGCAGCTGCAGGCCGCGCGCGACAACCTGCAACGCATGCCCTGGTGCCAGGATCGCTACACCCTGCAGCAGGCCGACGCCGGCGACCTGCCGTTCCAGCCGCGCAGCTTCGATGCGGCGTTCCTGTGCTGGGTGCTGGAGCACGTGCCGTCGCCGGCGCGCGTGCTCAGCGAAGTGCGACGGGTGCTGGCGCCGGGATCGCCGGTGTACGTGACCGAGGTGATGAACGCCTCGTTCCTGCTGCACCCGTACTCGCCGAACGTGTGGCGCTACTGGATGGCGTTCAACGACTTCCAGTACGACCACGGCGGCGACCCGTTCGTCGGCGCCAAGCTCGGCAACCTGCTGCTGGCCGGCGGCTATCGCGACGTCAGCACCGAGATCAAGACCCTGCACCTGGACAACCGCGAACCGGCACGGCGCAAGACCATGATCGGGTTCTGGGAAGAGTTGCTGCTGTCGGCGGCCGAACGGCTGCTGCAGGCCGGCGCGGTGGACCAGGAGACCGTGGCCGGCATGCGCCGGGAAATGGCCCAGGTGCAGAGCGACCCGGACGCGGTGTTCTTCTATTCGTTCGTGCAGGCGCACGCGACGGTGTATTGAGCCCCGTTCATGGCGCCGCTGGCGCCTGCACACCAGATAGCGGCGACATGTCCGCATTCTCGGTGTGTCTGATAGACAAAGGCGTCCCTCAGCGGGAACGCCTTTGTTTATTTCATCTGCACTGCCTAAAGCGAGATCATGAAGAGGACTTTTTAGTTTGCGTAGAGCGGGAAATATCCTTCTGAAACGAGGATGTTAAAGGTTAGATAGGAGACAGCGGATGCCGATACGCTGTTACCAATGGCGAAGTAACCCGCAGTATCACTCAGCGTGACAATCGACCAGCCCTTTTTCGGGTCCGGAGACGCAGCGTATTTCGATGTGGTGCCGGCCACAAATTTGGACCAGTAGCGCGCGGAATGTCTGACCACGCTCAGTCCCCCCAGAACCAGCGCGCCGTTCTTCGACTTGGGATCGAGCCGCGCGATGCCTTCCCGTTCCAATTCCTCGAATTGCATCGCTGCCGCGTCCAGATCCTGGGAGTTCTGCGCGATCTGGTCCATTCGCACGATGAACGAGAACTCGTAGGCACTGAGCTGTTGGCGCAGCCCGGCCAGGTTTTCGGTCATCGACCGGGTCGGGTCGATTGCATCCACCATGGCCTGGTGCGTGGCGACGAAGCGCTCCAGCGGCATGCCGGGGTTGTAGCCGCACTTCTCGACCAGGACGGCGAGGGCTTCGTCGGGCGAGGCCTTCGTCTCTAGCAGGCAGCCCAGATACATGTTGTGCTGGATGCCCGCCTGGTCCATCGGGTTCTCGGCCGCCAGCGCAGGGGCGGCGCCGAAGGCACTGCCGACCAGGAGGATGGCGGTTGCGACAAAGAATTTTTTGTTCATCAACTTTCTCATGCAATGGATGGAGGGTGGCCCAGATCTCCGACATTCCTGCGGCGGACCCAGGCGAGGCGACCACACCGCATCGGCACATGGCGCGATGCGACGGTTTCAGGCTAGGCGGGTCTGCGGCGACGCACGAGGGCGAAACCGGGTCGCGATGGGAACGAACCGGGTCGAATTGGCGAACTGGACATCACCGCTGCAGTGCGGAGATGCGGCCCTGGCTTGCAGCGGGCGCTCCATGATCGAAGAATTAATGCTTGCGCCGATTCGTTCCCCAATGAGGGCGCGCCATGCCTCGGTCGATTGTGTGCCGCGCTCAACGCGCCGCTGTCGGCACCGGGGTGCCGACCGGCGCGGGCGAGGCCGGCTCGCCCCAGATCCGTTGCCACATCCGCGCCAGCGCCGCACCAATCTGCCCACGTGCCACCGGCGCCCGGTACGCCGCCTGCAGCTGCCGCGGCGGCATCGCCGCCCAGCCGTCGCCCTGCTGTCGCGCCACGGCGAAGTTGAAGTTGTAGTCCGGTTCCAGGCCCATGCGCAGGTCGCTGAGCACCAGTTCGCCATCCTTGACCTGCGCGCGCATGAAGCCGCGGTTGAACCACGTCAGGCGCTGCACCGCGGGCAGGTCGCGCACCTGCGCCAGCGCCTGGGTGTTGGAGGGACAGCCCTGGAAGCGCATCGGCCCGTGGTCGGCGACCAGCGAGCGCTCGCCGATCACGTAGCCGCTCGGGGTCATCGCCACCACCCGCCACAGCAGCGTGTTGAACGGCATCGGCACCGAGAAGCGCGGCGCCTGCGCCAGGCCCATCGCCGCCAGCGCACGGTCGGCCTCGCGGTCGACCAGATGCTTGGCCAGCAGCGACCAGCCCAGGTAGGTGCTGCTCAGCAGCAGCCCGACCAGCAAGGCCTGCTGCGCCACGCGGCGCGCGCGGGCGAACCAGGCGATGGCGCAGGCCAGCAGCAGCCACAGCGTGTAGGCGGGATCGATGATGAACACGCTCGACCACATCGTCGGCGGCGGCCGCAGCGGCCACCACAGCTGCGTGCCGTAGACAGTGAACGCATCCAGCAACGGATGGGTGATCAGCGCCAGTTGGATCGCCCAGAACCAGCGCCGCGGCGCCTCGGCGACCCGCCCATCACCGAAGCGCCGGAACAGCCACCAGACCAGCCAGCCGAGCAGCGGCAGCACGAACAACGAATGACTGACGCTGCGATGCACCGTCATCAGCGTGACCGGGTCGCGGGTCAGCGGCAGCAGGATCAGCGAATCGAGGTCGGGCACGGTGCCGAGTGCGGCACCGGCGAGCAGTGCCGCGCGTCGATGTGCAGCCGGCGCGATGGCGGCGGCAATGGCACCGCCGAGGACGATCTGAGTAAGGGAATCCATCGGCCGATGCTAGCAGCGATGCGGCGATGGGTGCGCGGCGGTGGCGGCGGTGTTGATGCATTGCAAGCGGCAGAGGTGACCCAGCCTTTGGGGCGGACGCCGCTCCCACAGTGGCCTAGGTTGAGCACCTGCAGATGTGCGGCATGCAGGTGTGTGAGGGGCTTCAGTCCTGACGCTGCTCGGCTGCGTTGCACGAAGGTGCCTGTCACGACGGCGACCGAGTAGGCGTTGCGCACAGCGCATGCACCGGAACATGAAGCACCCATCGGCTTGGCTGGCCGACTGACTCAAAAAGGAAAGGCACCTCACCAGGGCGCCCTTCCCCTACCCAGGCAGCACCCGGATCAGACTCCGAAGTCTTCGAAGAACAGCGAGTACGCATCGTCGGAGGACGTAGCCGCCGTACCGGGATTTTCCGATTCGAAATAGCTCATTACGTCGGCTGCGATGACGCCCAGCCACTTCCAGAATCGCCCCTTCTTCTTCGAGGCTGTGCCCTCTGCCGCGAACTGACCGCTTTCGGCCGCCTGCCTGGACCAGTAGCGCGTGGAGTGCCTGGCCACGCTCAATCCACCCAGGATCAGCGCGCCATTCTTGGAGGTGGGATCGAGCTTCGCCATGGCATCCCGTTCCAGCTCCTCGAATTGCGCCGCGGCGGCCTCCAGGTCGTCGGCATTTTCGACGATCTGATCGATCCGCACGACGAATGCGAATTCCTCGGCACTGAACCGCTGGCGCAGTCCCGTCAGGTTTTCGGTCACCGACCGGGTCGGGTCGATCCCATCGATGATCGGCTGCTGTGTGGCGATGAACTGTTCCAGGGGCACGCCCGGGTCGTAGCCGCACTTCTTGACCAACAGCGTCAGGGCCTGGTCGTGCGAGGGATTGAGGTCCATCAGGCAGCCGAGGTACATGTTGTGCTGGACGCCGGCGTGGTCCATGGGGTTCTCGGCGGCCAGCGCGGGGACGCCAACGGCACCAGCGGCCAAGAGTACAAGGCGTGCGGCAAGGGACTTTTTGTTCATGTGTAGGTTCTCTCAAGGGAAGGTTGTGGCGATGCGGTCTTGCTCAGACCCCGGGATGTAACGCTACGATGACGGTGCGCAGTGGGAGACCGTTCTTCTCTGGGCGTTGGGAAAATCGCACCGGCCAGAACGCCACCCAGCGCCAGGACACTGTCCGGATCGGAACTGGACAGTCATCGGAATGGGATTAGTCCCCCGGGGTGGGCGTTGTGGTCTCGCCAAGCACGATGTCGTAGACCGTGTTGGAGGTGGCGGCCGCGACGACGGGATTTTCGGTGAGCAGGAAGCCGGCCGCGTCCGATCCGATGACCGCCAGCCACCGCCAGAACCGTCCCTTTTTCTTCGCTGCGGTGCCACCCGCCGCGGCCTCGCCACGCTCGGCCACGACATTGGCCCAGTAGCGGTTGGAGTGCTTGGCCACGCTCAGCCCGCCGAGGATCAGCGCGCCGTTCTTCGACCTGGGATCGAGCCGTTCGACGGCCTCCCGCTCCAGTTCCTCGAACTGCACCGCAGCGGCGTCCAGGTCCTCGGCGTTCTCGACGATCTGATCCATGCGCACGATGAACGAGAATTCATAGGCGCTGAGCTGCTGGCGCAGCGCGGCAAGGTTCTCGGTCATCGGGCGGGTCGGGTCGACCGCATCGACGATGGGCTGCTGCGTTGCAATGAACCGCTCCAGCGGCACGCCGGGGGCATAGCCGCACTTCTTGACCAGCAGGGTCAACGCGTCCTCGGCAGTGGCATTCAGGTCCATCAGGCAGCCCAGGTACATGTTGTGCTGGATGCCGGCCTGGTCCAACGGGTTCTCGGCCGCCAGCGCAGGGGCGCCGACGACACTGCCCGCCAGCAGAGCGGTTGCGACAAGGAACTTCTTCTTCATGAGCGTTCTCTCGCTATTGGAAGGGATTGGAGATGGCTGGGGTGCGTGGGATCGCCCCCGGGGGATGTGGCCACCGCCGCATCGGCAGACGCTGCGATCCGGCGATTTCAGGCTAGGCATGGCGACGACGCAGCACGAGGGCAAACCCGGGTCGCCACGGGAGCGAATCGGGTCGAATTGGCGAAGGCCGGATGCGAGCACCACCTGCCGCGGGCGCGCGATCCTGTGGCGCGGCGCGATGCCGCCACCGAATAATCAATGCGTTAGCGGGATTTATTCCCGGTCTATACCCGCGGATGCGCTGGCATCCGCCGCAGCGCCGCTCGTAGGCTGCGGGCTCTCCTTCTGCGCATTGCGAGGTTCCGATGACCGCCTCCCGCTCCGTCTTCCACGCCGCCCTCGTCGCGGTCCTGCTGAGCTTGCCCCTGGTCGCCCACGGCCACGACACCTTGCCACCGGACTGGTGCCTGGAGCAGGACCAGGAACCGGAGGTCGTGGTGAAGTTTGATTTCGACGGTGAGCAATTGCGGCAGACGATGGACAAGTGCGGGGTGGTCGATAGCCACGAGCCCTACACGAATACGCTGAACACCATCGCCGCCTATTGCGAGGTGGTGGCGCCGTCGCGATCGGCCAAGCCCATCGTGCTCGGCCCGACGACGTTCCTGGCCCGCGACCACCACAGCAGCTATCGCATGGAACACGGTTTGAAAGGCGCGTGCGTGGTCTGCCCGGCCAAGCGCGGACGCTGACGCACCGTGCAGCCGCGCGCGCTCCTCAATGCGGCCAACGATCGCCAGCAGGAATGCCGGGCACGCTCAGCCGAGCGCGTCCCGGCGGGTGTAGGCCAGCACCGTGTCGATCCTGGACTGCAAGGCGGCGCGCGCCTCTGCCGAGATTCCGTCGCACTGCGCGAGCACGAAATAGGCCGAGCGCAGCACGTCCCGCCAGCGCGGGTTGCGTGGCAACTTGGCGACCGCCAGGTAGCGCTCCATCGCCCGCGCGCGCAGGCGGCCGTCGTCGATGTTCACGCGCCAGATCCGGCTGCGCTCGGCCAGTTCCAGCCGGCCGGTCGCCGTGGCGCGCTCCCAGGTGTCGATGACCGCCAGCATCAAGTCGACCAGCGCGCGCCGGAACGCGTCGCGCAACGCAGGCGCGGCGGCCTCCTCGTGCACGTCCTCGGCCTGCGCGGTGTCCGACGCCGCGTCACGGTCGCGTTCCTGCAGGCCGAGGACGACCAGGCCATCGCCGCCCCGCCAGGGCGCGAGGGTGGCGGCGAGCGGCGTGCCGTGCCGCGCCACGACCTCGAGGCGCTGCGCGGTGCTGTCCTCCATCCGCTCCAGCGCCGCCTGCAACGCCGGGCGGTCGCTCTCGGCAATGCAGGCGAACACCGCCTGCCCCACCGGGTCGGCGGCGTCCGCCCCGCCGAGCAGCAGGCGGCCGGTACGATTAGTGGCCAGCACCTGGCCGTCGGCATCGAGCAGGCACAGCGCATCCTCGCGGCTGTCGAGCAGCGTCTGCAACAGGCTGCGATCCTCGGCCAGCGCGTCCGCCTCGCGCCGATAGCGCGCGAGTTGCTCCTCGTGGCGGACCTGGCGCGCGGCTTGCAGCAAGCGCTCGCGCTGCCGGCGACGCTGCAGCAACAGCCAGCCGCCGAGCACGGCGGCGACGCCGGATACCAGCGCCAGCCACAGCAGCAGGGTGCGTTGACGCAGCTGCGCCTTGCGCAGACGGTTCTCGCTCTGCAAGGCGTCGATGGTGCGCTGCTTCTCGGCGGTGTCGAAGCGGATGCGCAGCCAGTCCAGCTGGCGATCGTGCTGCGCGCGCACCAGCGCGGCGGCTTCCGCATTCGCGCGCCGCAGCGTGGCGATGGCTGCCACCGTATCGCCACTGGTTTCCTGCAGCCGCGCCAGCTCCTCCAGCAATGGCACCCGCACCGGATCGCCGCCAGCGGTGGCCGCCAGCGCCGCGCGCAGGCGTGCCGCGGCAGCAGCGGCATTGCCTTCGAGCCGGGCGGTTCGCGCCAGTTGCAACTGCAGCGCAGACGGCAACGGCAGCGCCCATGCCTCGGCCAGGGCCAGCGCACTGGAGCTCCAGCGTTGCGCCTGCGCCACATCGCCAAGTGCCAGGGCCGCGCGGATCAGGCCGTCATGCACCCGCAGTTCGTACACCCGGCGTCCCTGCGCGCGGTACACGGCCAGGGCCTCCCGCAACCAGGCCAGCGCCTGCGGCGTGTCGCCGCTGTCCAGCGCCAGCTCGGCCATGGTTTCCTGCACGTGCGCGGCCTCGATGGCGTCGCCCTGCGCGCGGTTGGCGGCGAGCGCGTCGCGGTAGTAGCGCATCGCCGTGGCCGGCTCGCGCAATTCGCGATACACGTCGGCGATATTGGTCAGCACGGACGCCGACACCGCGCCGCGGGCGCGCTGCAGGTCGAGGCTGAGCATCAGGTGACGCAGGGCATCGCGAAAATCGCCGAGACGGCGCAGCGCCGCGCCGACATTGCTCAGATCGCGCGCCTCGCCTGCGCGATCGCCCCGCGACCGGGACAGCGCCACCGCGCACTCGAAGCGTTCGAGCGCCTGCGGAATGCGTTCGCGACGGAAGTCGAGAATGCCGCGGCGGCGGGTGAGTTCGTAGCGCAAGCGGGTATCGCCGGCATCGCCGATGTTGGACGCGGCGCAGTCCAGCGCCTGTTCGGCAGCATCGAGGCGACCGCCGTCGAGCTGTTGCTTGGCACGCGCGAACAATGCCTCGACCCGCGCAGCGCCCGCCGTATGCGGGGTCGACACGCCCGCCTGCTGCACGCACAGCAGCGGATCGGGAAGTGGGCGCGGCGGCGCGGGCTCCGCGCAGCCATAGACCGTGTTCTGCGCGATCGAGGCCGCGCTCGCGGCGAGCAGGACACCCAGGCAGGCCAATCGCAGGCATGCCCGCGGTCGCATGCCTGCCGCCGTGGCCTGCGCCAGGACGGGATCGCCGGAAACGGCGAACCCGTCCAAGCCGAGCCACGTCCCCACCGATCTGCGCGACCGGCCGCACAACGCCTTCCCTGGTTTCACGGTCTCCACGACTCCAGAACTGATCGGGATGCGGCGCACGCGCGCCGCAGCGACATGGATCAGCGCCACGCCCGGACGCGAACGTGGGTTCCTGCCTGGGCATGCGGCGCCGACGCAGCGCAGTAGACCCGATGCCACGGCGGTGATGCACACCACACACGACCATCGTGGAATGGCGGTCACACCGGGTTCTACGCATCCGTCCAGTGCAGGGGCGTGGGCGCCACGACCGGGGCGATCGTGACAGGGACCTCGGCACGGCGCGCAGGCGCGGCAGCAGTCGAACGCAGCAATCTCGCGGTCGCGTGCCAGGCTGTGCAGCGCCGCCTGGCGCGATCGTCTGGCTCAGGCCGCCCGCGGCCAGGCGCTCTCCTGCACCAGCCGCAGGCGCGGCGGCAGTTCGCGCAACACCTCGCCACGGTGCGAGAGCAGGCGCAGCGTTCCGTCGGCGTCCTCGGCGAGCGCAGTCAGGCTTTCCACCCAATCGCCGTCGTTGGCATAGACCAGGCCGTCGCGTTCGAACAGCCCGGCGCGGTGCACGTGGCCGCAGATCACTCCGTCCAGGCCGCGGCGGCGCGCATCGTCCAGGCCGGCGGCGACGAAGCGTTCGATGTAGCGCTCGGCCGCGCCGCTCTGCCGCTTCAGGTAATCGGCCAGCGACCAATAGCGCATGCCCAGGCGGCGGCGCACGCGGTTGGTCAGCTGGTTGCCGGTGAGGATGCGGTAGTACAGCCAGTCGCCGAACTTCTCCTGCAGGCCGCCGAACTGCGTGACGCTGTCGTAATCGTCGCCGTGTACCACCAACAGGCGGCGCCCGTCGGCGGTGGCGTGCACCGCGCGCCGGCGCACCTGCATCGCCGGCAACGCCAGCCCGCAGAAGCGGCGGATCGGCCGGTCGTGGTTGCCGGGCACGTAGATCAGTTCGGTGCCGCCGCGGGCCAGCGCGTGCAGCGCATCGACCACGCGCTGGTGCGCCGCGCTCCACACCGCGCGGCGCTGCGCCATCCACCAGAAGTCGACGATGTCGCCGACCAAGTACAGCTGTTCGCAGCGCAGGCCGCCGAGGAAGTCGGCCAATTCGCGTGCATGGCAATGCGGTGCGCCCAGGTGCACGTCGGAGACGAACACCGCGCGGCGCGGCGACAGGCTGCTGACCGGATTCATGCCACCACCTCTGCTTCGTTGCGGGGACGTTCGAGGTAGCGCGCGCGCTTCTTGCTGCGGATGCGCTGCAGGTCCAGCTCGATCAGGCCGTCGATCGCATCGTTGAACGCGGGGTCCACGCCGAAGGCGAGGAAGCGCGCGCCGCCGGGCTCGCACAGATCGGTGTACTGCTTGTAGAGCATCGGCACCGCCGCGCCCAGCGCGTCGAGGTTGCCCTTGAGCACCTTGAAGGCGGTGTCGGCGTCCAGTGCGTCGAACGCCGGCGGCGCTTCCGGATACGGAAACGGCCGCGCCGAGGCGGCTTCGCCGCTGGCGTCGCCGTAGTAGCGCGCGTAGTAGGCCACGATCTGCTCGCGCGCCTCGTACGGCAATGCGGCGCTGATCGACACCGCGCCGAACAGGTAGCGCACCTGCGGATGGTCTTGTAGATAGGCGCCGATTCCCTGCCACAGGTAGTCGATGCTGCGGCTGCCCCAGTAGTCCGGCACCACGAAGCTGCGGCCCAGCTCCATGCCCGCGGCGATACGCGGCAGCATGGCCTCGCCGTAGCGGAACAGTTCCGCGGTGTAGAAGCCGGCCAGGCCGCGCTCGGCCAGCACCGGCGCGCCGCGGGCGACCCGGTAGGCGCCGACCACGCGCGTGGCGGCGCCGTCCCACAGCACGATGTGCTCGTACCAGGTGTCGTAGTCGTCCAGGTCCAGCCGGCGGCCGGTGCCCTCGCCGACCGCGCGGAAGGTCAGTTCGCGCAGGCGGCCGATCTCGCGCAACAACGCCGAGCCGGCGCGCAGCCGGCCGACGCGGATCTGCTTGCCGTCCAGGGTGTGGCCGAGGCTGCGCAGGCCGGCCACTTCCACCGCCAGCTGCGCCGGGTCCTCGGCAGCGACCAGCGCCTCTTCGCTCGGCGCGGCCTGCCCGCCGCTGCGGCCGAGCGCATACAGCTCGCTGCGCAGGCGCCGCATCAGCTCGGCTTCGGGCAGGTCCTGCGACAGCCCACGGGCACGGCCCAGGCTGAGCGCGATGCGGCGCTCGCGGCGCGCGAACATCTCCCGCGCCAGCAGCGCGGTCCCGGCCGGCTTGAACAGCGCCGAGGCGCCGTAGAACAGCGCCGAGTTGCGCGCGTGGATGCGCACCGGCAGCACCGGCGCGGCGGTGCGCAGGGCGAAACGCAGGAAGCCGCGGCGCCAGCGCCCGTCGGCGACGCCGCCCCAGCCCAGCCGCGAGACCTCGCCGGCCGGGAACACGATCACGCATTGCTCCTGCGCCAGCGCCTGTTCGATCGCCCGCACGCTGGCCGGCGACGGCGCGCCGCCGAGGATGCGCACCGGCAGCAGCAGCTCGCGCAGGCCTTCCAGCGCCCACAGGAAATCGTTGGCGACGATCTTCACGTCGCGCCGCACCTGGCCCACGCAGTCCAGCAGCGCCAGCGCGTCCAGGGCGCCGGAGGGATGGTTGGCGACGATCAGCAGGCGCCCGCGCGCCGGGATGCACTCGGCCGCGGTCGGTGCGACCACGTAGCGGGCCTGCAGGAAATCCAGTCCGGCCTGGACCAGGGCGAACCCGCGCAGGTCGCGGTTGGCCTCCAGGAACGCGTCCAGCGCGTCCAGTCCCGACCATTTCTGCAGGCCGCGCAGCAATGGCCGGACCAGCCGCGAGCGGCGTCCGGCAAACCAGTGCGGGTAGCGGTCCTGAAGACGGCGTTCGAGTGCGAGCACGGCAAGCCCCCTTGCTGACTGCGCACAGCTTCGGCCGCGGCGGCGACACCGATCTTGCAATCTGACTACGGCAAAGTGACGGGCGCACCGCGGCGCGGCAACCGGTTAACCTTGGACAACGTCCGCCCCGGGCAGCATGCACGTCGCCCGGCGCCCGTGTATCATTCGCCTCCATCTTTTCATCCGAATACAAGGATATAGCCGCGATGTCCAGCTATCTCTTCACCTCCGAGTCGGTCTCCGAAGGCCACCCGGACAAGATCGCCGATCAGATCTCCGATGCGGTGCTCGACGCGATCTTGACCCAGGACAAGCGCGCGCGCGTGGCCTGCGAAACCCTGGTCAAGACCGGTGTGGCGATCGTCGCCGGCGAGATCACCACCAGCGCCTGGATCGACCTGGAAGCGCTGACCCGCAAGGTGATCCTGGACATCGGCTACAACAGCTCCGACGTCGGCTTCGACGGCGAGACCTGCGGCGTGCTCAACCTGATCGGCAAGCAGTCGCCGGACATCAACCAGGGCGTGGACCGCAAGAAGCCGGAAGAACAGGGCGCCGGCGACCAGGGCCTGATGTTCGGCTACGCCACCCGCGAGACCGACAGCTTCATGCCGGCCGCCATCCACCTGTCGCACCGCCTGGTCGAACAGCAGGCCAAGGTGCGCAAGAAGAAGAACTCCCAGCTGGCGTGGCTGCGCCCGGACGCCAAGAGCCAGGTCACCCTGCGCTACGAGGACGGCGTGGCGACCGCGATCGACGCGGTGGTGCTGTCCACCCAGCACGATCCGGACATCAAGCAGAAGCACCTGGTCGAAGCCGTGCGCGAGGAAATCCTCAAGCCGGTGCTGCCGGCCAAGTGGCTGCACAAGGGCACCAAGTTCCACATCAACCCGACCGGCAAGTTCGTGATCGGCGGGCCGGTGGGCGACTGCGGCCTGACCGGGCGCAAGATCATCGTCGACACCTACGGCGGCTGGGCGCGCCACGGCGGCGGCGCGTTCTCCGGCAAGGACCCGTCCAAGGTCGACCGTTCGGCCGCCTACGCCGCGCGCTACGTCGCCAAGAACGTGGTCGCCGCCGGCCTGGCCGACCGCTGCGAAGTGCAGGTCTCCTACGCCATCGGCGTGGCCGAGCCGACCTCGATCTCGGTCACCACCTTCGGCACCGGCAAGATCGCCGACGACAAGATCGAGAAGCTGATCCGCAAGCATTTCGACCTGCGTCCGTTCGGCATCATCCAGATGCTCGACCTGATCCACCCGATGTACCAGCAGACCGCCTCGTACGGCCATTTCGGCCGCACCCCGAAGGCCTTCACCTACACCGACGGCACCGGTGCCCAGCACCAGGCCACCGCGTTCTCGTGGGAGAAGACCGACCGCGCCGAGGCGCTGCGCGCGGACGCCAAGCTGAAGTAAGCCGGCCTGCCGCGCTTGCGACGCAGAACGGGCCGCACTGCGGCCCGTTCTGCGTTTGGGGGATGGGAACTGGCCAGTGGCGGGAACTGGCAACGGCCATGCAGGCAGGGGCATGTCATGCCGCAGGAACGCGTTCGCGCAGGAGCGGCTTCGGCCGCGACAGGCGTTGGTGGGAACGCGCATCGCAACGGAAGTCGCTCCGCAGGCATGGGCTTGGCCTCCTTGTGGGAGGGACTTCAGTCCCGACGACGGAGCGTGTCACTCGGCGTTCGGCTTCGCTTGCCGCGGCTGCATGACAGTTGACGCTCACAGGCAGGCACGTGCGCCGCCGCATCGTCGGTTTGCGCTTAAGGGCGGCCGTCCGGGCGGCATGGCATGCGCTTCACCCTAGGGCGTGTCACCCATTCCCGAGGATGCCGCGCCTGCCAGGCCCAACCCGAAGGGCCGCGATTGCTCGGGGATTGATGACACGCCCTGGTCCGCCAGGCAGCAGCGAGTGTCACGGCGGGAGCGGTTCAGCCGCGCCGCTGCAGCGCCGCCTGCAGCAACGACTGGAACTTCGGCAGCGGGCATAGCCCGGTCGCCGGGTCGCTGCAACCGGGAATCTGCAGGGTCTGCAGCAGCGGCGGATGGCGCAGGCTCAACGGAGCCAGCGTGCGCAGCTGGTCCAGCGACTGCGCCTGGTAGCGCACGCGCACGTAGCGCTGGCCATCGTGCGGGTCGCGCAGCTGCTCCACCACCAGCGCGCCGCCCGGAGGCGCGTCGTCGCGACCAAAACCGGGCAACTGGAAGTGCAGGTCGAGCAGGCCGCTGAGCGCGGCGATGTGGGTGTCGCTGGCGACCAGCACGCTCAGCCGTGGCGCGTCGGCCGCGCCCAGCGTGTCCAGCAGGCGGTGCGCCAGCGGCGCGCCCGCGCGCGCGGCCATGTACTGCGGCCGTGCATAGATCTCGAACAGCAAGGCATGCAGCCGCGACACCGCGGCGATGCGCGCCGGGGTCGCGCGGCCCCAGCCGACCTGGTCCAGCGGCATGCCCTCGGCGTATTGCAGGATGAACACCTCGGCCGTGCCGGAGGTCAGATCCAGCGGCCCGTGCAAGGCCAGGCTGCGGCCGTTCGCGCCCGGCGTCAGCGACGAGGGCATGTGCGCGAAGTCGCAGCGCTGCGCGCAGCCGAGGATCTCCTGCATGGCGCGGAGTTCGCGCGCATACGGCGCCAGCACCGCACCCGGACCGCCGGTCTGGCGCTGGATCGAGGCCACCGCGGCGGCGGCATCGAAGTCCACCGCGCCTGCTTCCACCGGACGGAACAGCGGGTCGTCGCTGCCCTCGGCCTGGTGGCCGGCCTGCAGATGGCAGCCGGGCGCCAGGGTGTCGGCCAGCAGCTGCGCGCTGACGATGGTGCGCTGGTCGGTGTTGGCGTAAATACTGACCGTGCCGTCCGCCGGACAGCCCTTGGCCGGCAGCACGCCATCGCGCAGCAGCCATTGCCGGGTGTAGTCGCCGCTGCGCTCCACCGCGGTGCGGCCGTGCGCCGTGAGCAGGCTCGGCGGCGTGTCCCACACCGGCCAGGGTTGCGGCGCCAGCGCGGCGGCCGCGGCCTCGCCCGGCAGCGGCGCGCGTACGCCGTGACGGAACAGCATCCACACCTTTTCCACCTGCAGCGCGGGCGCGACCTTGGGCGCAGGCCGCGCCTGCGCACCCAACGTCGCCATCACCAGCACGACCCATAACATCCAGCGCGTACCTGTTTTCATCGTCGTCCCCAACATGGAAAGTCTCACGGTGCGGTCGCATCGCACGCGGCCGTGACCCGGTCGCAGCGCAGGCCGGTGGCGATGCCGAGCCAGTAGCCCAGCCGCTGCGAATCCGGCGCGCCGGCGTAGTAATCGGTGCTGATCCACTGCGCGCCGGCCTCCAGCGCCGCCTGCGCGCGGCGCCGATCGTGCGCGCGCGCCTCGCGGCCTTCAGCGTCGGCGCGCGTGCGCACCACGAAGCCCTGCGCGACCAGCGCGCGGATGCGCGGCGCCTCGGCAAGCGGATCCTCGATCGACAGCACCGCTGCCTCGGGCTGATCCGGCGCGTACCAGCCGAACATCATGCGACCGCGCAGCGATGGATGATCCTGTCGGTACAGCGCCTCGTGCCGCGGATTGCCATCGAGCACGAACAGCATGCGGCCGCGCGCCTGCGCCACGCGCGGCCAGGCATGCGCCAGCACCGCGTCGCGCAGGCTCGGCGCGTCGCCGCGCACGTCGTCGGGCACGATCAACCGCGCACGCCCGACGACCTCGGCGATGTCGCGGTCCAGCGCGTCCAGGTCGTTGGCGTCGAAAGCGGAACGGTGCGGCCACAGGCCCGGCACCGGATCGAAATCCACCGCATTGACCAGCACCACCAGCGGCGTGTGCCGCGGGTGCGCGCGCGACCAGGCGGCGAGGATCGCCAGGCAGTCGCGGAAGCGCAGGCAATGGCTGGCGTAGTCCAGGCCCGGCTGGTGCAGGACCTTGGCGCCCGGTGCGCGCATGCTCGCGCGGGTCGCCGCATCTGCGTGCGCATACGGCGCGGCATACAGGCCGCCGTGCGGATCGGCGGCCACGTCGAGTTCGAGTTGCCGCAGTCCCAGCGCGAGCTGGGCCTGCAGCGAAGGATGGCCATAGGCCAGTGCCGGCCATTCGGCGGCGTCGTGCACCTGCAGGCGCCGCCGCACCTGTGCGGTCGGTACCGGTCGATAGCTGTTGTGCGAGCCGAGCAGTTGCACCTGGTCCAGGCGCAGACCGTCGATCGGCAGCGCCGTCGGCGCGTCCGCCGCGTGGGCGGACACCGGCAGGCCCGCCAGCATCAGGCAGACAAGCAGGACCGCGAGGCAAACAACGCCCCACCCGCCGCGCGGCACAAGGCCACGCGGCGGGTGACGACGTCCAGCGTGCGCCGGTGCCCGGTTCAGAACGTGTACTTCACGTTCAACAGCGCAGTGCGGCCGGCATCGACGATGTCGGAAATCGCGGTGCTGTTGCGGCCCACGTGCGCCCAGTAGCTCAGGCGGTTGGTGAGGTTGGCCACCGACAGGTCGGCGCGCAGGTGCTCGTTGAAGGTGTAGCCGACGTGCAGGTCCACGCGGGTGATCGGCTTGACCCACAGATCGTCCCAGCTCGCGCCGCGGTTGTAGTAGTCGTACACCGAGACGTATTCGCCGGAATAGTGGTAGGCCAGGTTCACCGACAGCGGGCCCTTCTCGTAGAACAGCTCGGCGTTGGCCATCAGGTCCGGCGCATTCTGGATGCGCTCGTCGTGGAAGCCATCCATGCCCAGGTCGACGCGGGTGCTCTGGCGGGTGAGGTTGGCGCCGATGCCGAAGCCGTCCAGCGGCGCCGGCATGCCCTGCAGGGTCTGCCGCACCGCGGCCTCGACGCCGAGCACCTTGCCGTCGCCGCCGTTCTGCGGCCGCACGTAGCGCACGTTGCCGGCGCCGGCGCTGCTGCCGGCGTTGGCCGGATCCGAACCGCTCTCGTAGATGTAGTCGGTCAGGCGCTTGTAGTAGCCGGCCAGCATCGCGTGGCCGCCATGGCCGTTGTCCCACTCGCCGGACAGGTCCACGTTGAGCGACTTGATCGGCTTCAGGTCCGGGTTGCCCTCGGTGATGACCGTGGTGCCGTCGCTGGAGACGTCGTAGTTGGCGCCGCCGCCGAGCTGCACCAGCGCCGGCCGGGTGTAGCTGGTCCACACCGAGGCGCGGTACACCGCGTTGCCGTCGCCCGGGCGGTAGTTCAGGAACACGCTCGGCAGCGGCACGTCGTAGCTGGTGTGGTTGCTGCTGAAGAAGCCCGGCAGCTCGTTGCCGTTGGCGTCCTCGGGCATGGTCCAGAAGGTGTTGCGGATGCTGGTGTGCTCGAAGCGCACGCCCGGGATCACTTCCAGGTCGCCAGTGCGGAAGGTGGCCATCGCATACGCCGAGGTCACCGCTTCGTCGCCGCGCATGGTCGCGCAGTTCTGGTTGTTGATCGCCAGGCTGCCGCAGGTGTCGAAGCTGGCCGCGGTCAGGTGCTGGGCGATCATCGCCTTCAGCCCGCCGTTGCTGAGCTTGACCGTCGGCCACGCATACTTGCCTGGGTACACCGCATCGTACTGGCCGACCACCAGGCCGGTGTCGCGCAGCAGGGTGCCGTCGGTGAACTTGCTGTTGGTCCAGTCGCGCGAGGTGAAGTCGCGCGAACTGTCGACGTACTTCACGCCGAACTGGACGTTGCTCAGCGCACCCTGGTCGAAGTCGTAGCGCACGTCGAACTTGGCGCCGCCCTTGGTCTGGCCGCTGTAGGACTTGGTCAACTGGCCGTAGCGGCGCGCATACAGACTGCCGATGTCGCTGGCCTGGGCCTGGATCGCCGGGGTCAGCAGCGGCTTGGGGAAACCTTCGCTGTCGTAGCCGGAGAAGGTGTTGGCGCCGCCGTACGGGAACTGGGTGGAGGCGTACTGGTCCACGCGCGCGGAGATTTCCACGTGGTCCGGGCGATCGTTGTCGCCGTAGCTGTAGAACAGGTTCGGCGACAGCGTCCAGTTGCCCAGTTGCTTGTCGGCGCCGAACTGGAAGGTGGCCAGGTCCGCCACTTCCGGATTGGTCTCGTACCAGTAGCGCACCGCCACGCGGTTGATCTGCGGCTGGTACACGCCGGTGGTGCCGATCTGCACCAGGCTGACGTTGGCCGGCACGAGCTGGGTGTAGCCGGTGTTCTGCTCGGTCTTGGCGTAGGCGTAGGTGGCGCGCGCGTACAGCTGCAGGCTCGGGTCGACGTGCCAGTCGAAGGACACGTTGCCGCCGTAGCGCTTGGTGTCGCCGGCGGAGTAGCCGATGTTGGCGCCGGTGGCCAGCAGCAGGTCCTGCGGATCGTAGCCGGGCGCCGGCTGGCCGTTGGCGGTGGTGCGCGAGAAATACTTCCTGCCCCAGTCGCCGCGCGAGGCGGCGGCATTGGCCACTTCGCTGTTCACGTAATGGCGCTCGTCGTAGTACGCGCTGGCGTACACGCCGAACTGGTGGTCGGCGCCGAACTTGGCGTGGAACTCGCCGGCCGCGCCCTTGCCCAGGCCGTCGTCGCCGTAGTCGCGCGCACGGCTTTCCATGCGCCCGCTGGCGGTGACGCTGCCGCCCATCGCCTCGCTGTAGTCGAAGCCGCTGGGGGTGCGGTAGTCGATGGTGCCGCCGATCGCATCGCCGTCCATCGCCGCGGTGGAGGTCTTGTTCAACACGATGGTCTGCAGGCCCGACGGCGGCAGCAGGCTCAGCTGCACGCTGCGGCTGTAGGGCAGGCCCTGGGCGACGTTGACGCCGTTGATCAGGTTGACGTTGTATTCGGCGTTGAGGCCGCGCACCGAGGCGAACATGCCCTCGCCGCGCGCGGCGCCGTCGACGCCGCCGAAGTACGACTGCCCGGTGTTGACCACGTTGACGCCCGGCAGCAGGCCCAGCGCCTCGGCGATGTTGTGCACGGCGGTGTACTTCAGGTCGTCGGCCGACAGCACGTTGGCCGTGTTGGTCGCCGCCATCTGCATGTCCGCGGCGTTGTAGCGGGTGACGGCGACGGTGATCTTGTCCAGGGTCTTGGCGCTGGCGTCGGAGGCGGCGTTCTGCGTCTCCTGCGCGTCCTGCGCCTGGGCCAAGGCCATCGGCGCGACACCGAGCAACGCTGCGGCGATCGCCCGCGACAGGCGTTTTTGAAGATGGATCGAGTGCGACATGAAAAATCCGAACGTAGGCGCGGCCGACGGAAGCGCTCCGCAGGCCGGGCAATGGAGGGGAGAGAGGCCGTGATCGCGTTCACGGCGGCGCGCATTGTTCGGGGTGCGCGGCTGCAATTTGATGACAACGATGTCACCTGAAACCAATGCACCTCGATTCGACGCGTTTCCTGCGCAATTCGGCACAACCAGGATGCGTCGCCGTGCGACCCTGCTGCCGTGGCACCGATGCAGCGCAGTCGCTGGCCGCTGCCGGCGACGCCTGGGTCAACGCGCCCACACGCGCCGCGTCGCGGTCGGCATGGCGCGACCACGCCGTGCCGCCGGCGCCCTCCGCGGCGCAGGCGCACCACCGCCCGCCGCAGGCAGCGTCACCGCGGCGTGGCGGCGTCGACCTGCAACTGCGCGTGCAAGATGCGGCGGATCTCCAGGATCGCCTGCGGCGTCTCCTGCACGCTGTGACCCGAGGTGACCACCAGTTCGGATAGCGCGCCCGGCAGATGCGCGCTGCGGTACGGCACCAGCCCGTCGTCGGACTCGGCCAGCGGCACCGCCGGATCGCGGCGGGCGATGATGGTGTGGTAGCGCACCGCCGGCGCGATCGGCAGGTCCGCCGCCGCGCGCACGAATGGATCGGTGTCGCGCAGGTTGTCGATGCTGTTGGGCACGCGGATCGGCGCGCCATCGGGGCCGTCGATGCCCTGCAGCAAGGTATTCAACCGATCGAGCAGCGCCACCGGCAGGCGCACCAGGCGCGCGGCCAGGCGCCCGAGGCGGCCTTCGGCGAAGGCGGTGCCACGCTGCGGCGCGGCGATCAAGATGGCCCGGTCCACCTGCGGCAGCGGCGCGAAGCGCAGCAGCGGCTGCAGCTGCGCCAACGCCTGCGGGTCCAGCGGGCGCCGGTCGCCGCGCGC
The DNA here is from genome assembly GCF_056725085.1 of Xanthomonas sp. NCPPB 901. Classification (NCBI taxonomy): domain Bacteria; kingdom Pseudomonadati; phylum Pseudomonadota; class Gammaproteobacteria; order Lysobacterales; family Lysobacteraceae; genus Xanthomonas; species Xanthomonas sp. NCPPB 901. The sequence continues at coordinate 4,067,128 of NZ_CM161511.1, forward strand.
GCCGATCAGGTCGTTCCACAGCGTGTCGCCGGAGTCGCTGACCAGCAGGCGCCCGATCACCCCGCCCATGCTGTGGCCGATCAGGACCATGTGCCGCGAGGCCGGCGCCTGCCCCTGCGGATCGAAGTGGCGCAGGGTCTGCTGCAGCAGCGCGGCGATCTGCGCGCGGTTCCAGGCGATCGGCATGTTGGTCGGGTAGTAGACCTGCCAGATCTGGTAGTGGCGGCGCAGTTGTTCGTCGCCCATCAATTCGTTGGCGACGTTGACCCAGGCCTCCGGACTGCTGGCCAGGCCGTGCAGCATCAGGATGATGCGCCGGTCCGGATCGTACGGCTGCATCAGGTACAGATGCGGCTGGTCGATGCCATCGCCGCGGCCGAGCATCGAGCGCAGCGACTGCCGCGCGAAACCGGCACGGGCCAGCCACAGGCCGTAGGCGGCGGTGAAGTTGGCCGCCAGCGGCAGGCGCCGGCCGTGCACCTCGACCTCGCCGTCGCGGTACGGGTCGTAGGGCGCCACCACCAGGCTGCGGGTGTCCAGTACCTGCGCCAGGCTGTCGCCGTCGAAGCGCAGCAGCACCGTGGTCGGCGCATACGGCATTTCGCTGAACGCCGGCGCGTGCGGGTCCGGCGCGGCCTTGGCCGCGATCGTCGCGGTCGGGTCGCCGACCTTGGCGGGGGCGATCTCCGCGACCAGTTCGGCGCCGAAGCCATCGCGCCGGTAGGTGCTGCGCAGGCCATCGAAGCGCAGCGTCGACGCCGGCAGCATCGCGTCCGGCCGTGCCACCCCGCCGGGCAGGCGGAAGCTGCCCATGTCCGCGCGCACCAGCCAGCCGGCCGTGCGCAGCGTGTCCTCGTCGTGCAGTTCGCCGCTGGCGCTGCCGGCACGCCAACGCAGGAACAGCTCGCCGACCACCTGCTGCACCGCGTAGTTGTAGTAGTCGCGCACCTGGGTCTGCCGGTCCTCGAAGGCGCGCGCGCTGGCCGGGCGCTGGGTGTAGAACAGGTAGGCGTAGGCGTAGCGCGCCGCCTCCAGCCAGGCCTGCAGCGTCGCGTCGTCCAGCGCCCGCGCCTGCCGCGGTGTGCGCGCATTGGCCGCATGCACCCACAGTTCCGACAGGGTCGCCAGCCGCCGCTCCTGGTCCAGCCCCTGCAATGCGCGCAGTTGCGTGGCGCAGGCCGCAACGTCCGCCGCGCAGGTCCTGGGGTCGAGCGCGAGGACGCGCAGCGTCTCCAGGCTGGCGTCGCTGAGCGCGCCGGTGCTGAGCACGTCGCCGCGCTGGGCGGCGATGTAGTCGGCGGCGCTGCGCGACTGCACGCTGACCATCGCGCAGCCGGCGCCGAGCAGCAGCGCGGCGGCCAGCAGCGCCGCGCCCGTGCGACGCACCAGGCGCGCGCGCAGGGTCATGGCGCGGCGGCGGGATCGTCGCCAGGAATGCCGGCGCGGATACGCGTGGAGAAGTCGGCGCCGGCACCGGCCTGGCGGGCGCGCTCGCCGATGCGGCCGCGCGCGCGCAGCGTGGCCAGGCTGTAGCCGGGCACGAAACCGTGCTGCGCGTACACGTAGGACGGCAGGTAGCCGGACAGCAGCAGGCGGACGTCGAGCGGCAGCGCCGGGTCCAGCTTGCGCGCCAGTTCGAACACGATGGTGGTGCAGTTGCTGGTGACGGTGTTGTAGAACCGCGGCGCGCGCTGCAGCTGCTGCGCCTGCGCCACATAGCCCAGGAACAACTGGCGCAGCTGCGCGCGCGAGAGGTTGAGCCGGTACAGGTACACGTCCTCGCCGCGCACGTTGCTGCGCACGGCGAGGATGTCGCGCTCGTCGGCGGCGACCATCACCTGCTCGAAATTGCGGAAGAACCCGGCCAGCGCCGAGAACGCCTCGTCGCGTTCCTTGCGGATCTCCAGCGAGAACACCACGCGGCGGCCGTCGTCGAAGCCGAACGAGACCAGGGTGTGGGCGATCGCCGGCCCCATCCAGTACGACAGCGCCAGGTCCGCCGAGGCCAGCCGCTCCAGGTCGTAGCGGCGGGTCTCCCAGCGCGGGGTGTAGTCGCGCTCGCTGCGCCAGGCGAAGTTGCGCACGTTGTGCAAGGTCACCACGTGCCCGTCCACCTGCGGCTGCAGCAGTTGCGCGACATCGTCGGCCCAGTCGCGGTTCTGCTGCGGCTGCAGCGCCGCCCAGCCCACCGCCATGCCGGCGCAGCCGAGCGCGAACAGCAGCGGCAGCACGCGGTACTCGCGCGGGTGCCGCAGCCCCCACAGCGCCGCGCCGCCCAGCGCCGCCCACAGCAGCGCCGAGCCGTAGCGCACCACCGCGCCGGTATGCGGCAGGTAGGCCAGGAACAGCGCGCCCCACAGGCTGGCGGCGAGCACCGCCAGCATCGCCAGCGCGCGCGCCAGCCGCCACGGCCAGGCCGGGCGCGGCGTGCCGGTCTGCGCCGCGGCGCGGCGTGGCGCGACGTCGCTCACAAGTCAGCCGCCGCGGCAGGCGTGGCCAGGGCGTGGCACAGCAGGCGGCAGCCGCGTTGCGCCAGCGCCTTGCGCTCGGCCTCGTCGCTGCCGCGCTGGCAGGCGCCGAGCATGTCCATCACCAGGGCCAGTTCCTGCTCGCCCAGGTCCGCACGGCACAGGCCGGCGTCGATCGCACGCTGCAGGAACGGCAGCAGGATCGCCATGCCCCGCGCGTGCGCCGCGGCGATCGTCGGATGCGCGCGCGGCATCGACCGCCAGTAGTCGGCCAGCGGCGCCGACATCGCGATGTGTTCGGCCACGTCGTGCAGCAGCAGGAACAGGCCGTCCGGCCGCGTGCCGATCTCGCGCGCGCAGCCCTCCAGGCCGTCCAGGCCGCGATCCAGCAGCGCCGCGATCAGCTCGGTACGGTCGGCGAAATGCCGGTACAGGGTGGCGCGGCCGAGGCCGGCGCGCTCCACCACCAGTTCCAGCGGCGCCAGCACGCCATGCGCGCAGAACACCTCGTCGGCGGCGTCCAGCAGCAGGCGGCGGCGTTGGGCGGTATCGGCTCGCATCTCCATGCGCGGCATTATCGGACAATTTTGTCCGCCCGCAAGCGGACCATGGTTGGGACGTCCGGCACGGCCCGGCGGCGCCCCGTCGGGCGGGCCTCAGCCGGTGTTCTGCACGCCCTGGGCGACGCCGTTGACGCAGGCCACCAGCGCCCGCAGCAGGTCCTCGTCCTCGCCCCCGGTGGCGCGCCAGCGCTGCAGCAGGTCCACCTGCAGCACGCTGATCGGGTCGATGTAGGGATTGCGCAGACGGATCGACAGCGCCAGGCGCGGGTCGTGCTGCAGCAGCGACGCCTGCCCGGTCAGCGCCTTCACCCAGCCCTTGGTCAGCGCCAGTTCGTCGCGGATGCGCGGGAAGAAGCGTTCGTGCAACGGCCCGGACAGGCGCGAGAACATCTCGGCGATGTTGAGGTCGCCCTTGGACAGGACCATGGCGATGTCGTCGAGGAAGGTGCGGAAGAACGGCCAGTCGGCGGCCATCGCCCGCAGCGCGTCCTCGTGCCCGGCATCCACCGCCGCCTGCAGGCCGCTGCCCACGCCGTACCAGCCCGGGATCACCGCGCGCGCCTGGCTCCAGGCGAACACCCAGGGAATCGCGCGCAGGTTGGACAGCGCCGCATCCTGGCCGAGCCGCCGCGACGGCCGCGAGCCCAGGGTCATGCGCTCGATCACGTCGATCGGCGTGGCCAGGCGGAAGTAGCGCATGAACTCGGCATCGCCGACGAAGTCGCGATACGCCTGGCTGCTGCGCTCGGCGACCAGGTCCATCACCGGCCGCCAGTCGTCCTCGCGCGTGTCGGCCGCGCGCGGGCGCAGGCTCGACAGCAGCACCGCGCCGGTCATCTGTTCCAGCGAACGCAGCGCCAGCGCGCGGATGCCGTACTTGCGGTGGATCACCTCGCCCTGCTCGGTCACCCGCAGCCGCCCGTCGACGCTGCCGCGCGGCGCCGCCTCCAGCGCGCGCGTGGTCTTGCCGCCGCCGCGCACGATCGAGCCGCCGCGGCCGTGGAAGAAGGTCAGGCGGATGCCCAGTTCGGCCGCCGCCTCCAGCAGTTCCACCTGCGCACGCTGCAGGCCCCAGCGCGAGGCGGCGATGCCGCCGTCCTTGCCGCTGTCGGAATAGCCGAGCATCACCATCTGCACGTCGTTACGCGCGGCCAGGTGGCGGCGGTAGACCGGATCGGCGAGCAGGTCGCGCAGGGTCGCGGTGCCGCCGCGCAGGTCGTCCACGGTCTCGAACAGCGGCACGATGTCCAGCGGCACCGCGCCATCGGCGTCGACCAGGCCGCCGCGGCGCGCCAGCGCCAGCACGGTCAGCACGTCGGCGCGGTCGTGCGCCATCGAGATGATGTAGCTGCCCAGCGCATCGGCGCCGTGCCGTGCGCGCGCGTCGGCGAGCGCGGCGAACACCGCATCCAGCCGCGCGTTGCCCTCGTCGTCGGCCGCCGGCAGCGCCTGCTCGCCGCCGGCGTAGGGGCCAAGCAGGCGCGCGCGCTCCTCCACGGCCCGCGCGTCCCAGTCCTGCGTGTCCAGCGCGGCGGCGACCGCGCGCGCATGCACGCTGGACTCCTGGCGCACGTCCAGCCGGGCCAGGTGGAACCCGAAGCTGCGCACCCGCCACAGCAGGCGCCGCACCGCGAACCAACCGGCGTGCAGGCCCTTGTTGGCCTGCAGGCTGTCCAGGATCAGCTGCAGGTCGTGCTCCAGTTCGGCCGGCGCGGCATAGGCGCCCGGCGCATCGTCCAGGGTGGCCTGCAGGCGCGCGCGCATCAGGTCGTTGAGCAGGCGGTAGGGCATGTCGCCATGGCGCGGCCGCGAGCGTGCCGCGGCCTCCGGCAACAGTTGCCGGTAACGCGTCAGTTGCTCCAGCAGCGGCGCGCTCACCGCGACCAGGGTGGTCGACTGGCTGAGCAGGCTGGCCAGTTGCCACAGTTCCTTCAGATAGCGCTCCAGCACCGCGCGCCGCTGCGCGTCGAGGGTGGCGGTGATGGTCGCGGCATCGACGTTGGGGTTGCCGTCCATGTCGCCGCCGACCCAGGTACCGAAGCGCAGCAGCCGCGGCAGGGGCAGCGCCTGGCCGTAGGTCTGCTCGATGGCGTGCTCCAGGGTCTCGTACATCACCGGGATCACCCGGTACAGCACCTGGGTCAGGTAGAAACCGACATGCTCGCGCTCGTCCTCCACGGTGGGACGCACCGGCGAGGAGTCGGCGGTCTGCCACGAGGCGGTCAGCGCCATGCGGAAGCGTGCCGCGTCGGTGGCGCGCTCGCCCGGGGTGCGCAGGCCGTCGAGGTTGTCGACCAGGCTGGCGACCATCAACTGTTCCTTTTCCAGCAGCGCGCGCCGCACCGCCTCGGTCGGATGCGCGGTGAACACCGGCTCGACGTCGATGCGCGGCAGCCAGTCGCGCAGTTCCTCCACGCCGACGCCCTGCGCCTTGAGCCGGCGCAAGGCGTCGTGCAGGCCGTCCGGCTGCGGCGTGTCGGCGCTGCTGCGCTGGTAGTCGCGACGGCGGCGGATGCGGTGCACGCGCTCGGCGATGTTGACCACCTGGAAATAGGTGCTGAAGGCGCGCACCAGCGCTTCGGCATCGCGCGGCGCGCGGCCGGCGAGCTGTTCGCTCAGCGAGGACAGCGGCGCGGCGCGCTCGCGGCGCGCGATGGCGGTGGTGCGGATGCGTTCGATCTCGTCCAGGAACTGCGCCGAGACCTGTTCGGCGAGCAGGTCGCCCACCAGAGCGCCGAGGCGGCGCACGTCGTCGCGTAGGGGAAGGTCGGGCGTGGCGAAGACGATACTGCTGCGGGACTCGTTCATCGGGAAACGCATGGCTCGGCAGTGGGGGCGCCGCAAGCCTAACCGAAAAGGACCACCTTCCCGCCGGCCGCGGCGACGGTTTCAAAGCGAACCATTTGCCCGGTACGGCAGCGCCCCTGCCCCCCGGCCGCGCGGACGCGCAGCCGGGGGGCAGGCACAGCTCAGGGCGACGCGGCGCCGGACGCAGCCGGAGTCGGCGTGGGCGTGGGCACCGGCCCCAGATAGGTGCGCAGCCAACGCTCGCTCTCGGCCAGCATCTGCAGCACCGATTCGCGCGCACGGTAGGCATGCGCCTCGTTGGGCAGCATCACCAACCGCGCGGTGCCGCCGTTGCCCTTGATCGCCGCGTACATGCGCTCGCTCTGGATCGGGAAGGTGCCGGAGTTGTTGTCCTCGGCGCCGTGGATCAGCAGCAGCGGATCCTTGATCCGGTCGGCGTAGTTGAACGGCGACATCGCCTGGTACACCGGCTGCGCCTGCCAGTAGGTGCGTTCCTCGGACTGGAAGCCGAAGGGGGTCAGCGAACGGTTGTAGGCGCCACTGCGGGCGATACCGGCCTTGAACAGGCGGGTGTGCGCGAGCAGGTTGGCGGTCATGAAGGCGCCGTAGGAATGCCCGCCGATGGCGATGCGATCGCGATCGGCGACGCCGCGTCGCACCACCTCGTCCACCGCCGCCTGCGCATCGGCGACCAGTTGCTCGACGTAGGTGTCGTTGGGTTCGCGCGCGCCCTCGCCGACGATCGGCATCGACGGGTCGTTGAGCACCGCATAGCCCAGCGCCAGGAACGCCTGCGGCCCCCAGTAGCCGATCGCGTTGAAGCGGTAAGGCGAGTCGGTGACCTGGCTGGCGGCGTCGGCGGATTTGAACTCGCCCGGGTAGGCCCACATCAGCATCGGCAGCGGGCCGTCGCGCTTGACGTCGTAGCCCGGCGGCAGCAGCAGGGTCGCGGTCAGCTCCACGCCGTCCTTGCGCCGGTAGCGGATCTGCTCCTTGCGCACGTCGCGCAGCTGCGGGGTGGGATGGGTGAAGTGGGTCAGCGCCACCGGCTCCGCGCTGGCGCCATCGAGCCGGTAGAAATTGCGCGGTTCCTGCGGCGTCTCGCGGGTGATCAGCAGGCGCTGGCCGCTGTCGTCGAGCAGGGCCTGCGGCACCGCGTAATAGGGCGCCTGCGACTGGAACAGGCGGGTAGTTTGCCGCGTGTCCAGATCGTAGCGGTCCAGGAACGGCCGATCGCCCTGCGGCGAGGCGCCTTCGCCGCGCAGGAACAGGCTGTGGCCGTCGGCGGCGATCAGCAGGCGCGGATTGCCGGCCGCATCGCGCACCGTCACCGGCGTGCCCGGATCGGCATAGCGATCCTCCTGCGAGCGCTGCACCAGCAGTTGCGGCGCCTGCGCGGGATGGTCCGGCGCCACGCGCCACTGCCTGGTCTGGCGCGTCTTCCACCAGAACTCGTCGATCAGCGCCAAGTCGCCGCGGCCCCAGGCGATGCCGGCGAAGCGCGACTGCAGGCGCGCCAGCGTCACCGGCGGCGCGGTGAAGGGCGCGGCCTGCATCAGCACCGCATCGCGCACCGCCGCCTCGCGTCCCGGGTCGCCGCCGTCCTGGGCCTCGGCCCAGACCAGGGTGGCCGGGGCGTCGCTGCGCCAGTCGATATCGCGCACGCCGGTACGCACCGCGTCGTTGCCGGTCGGCAGGCCTTCCACCAACGGCAGCTGCGCCACCGTGTGCACCGGCGTGCCGGCGCGATCGAGCACTTCGATGGTGCGCGGGAAGCCGCTGGCCGGCACCAGGTAGGAGAACGGCCGCTGCAGGCGCTGCGCCAGCAGATAGCGGCCGTCCGGCGACGGCGCCAGCGACAGGTACAGGTCGGGCGTGGCGATGCGCTGCAGGCGTCCGTCCATGTCGACCAGCGCCGGCTGCGCGCGCAGCTGATCATCGAACTGGCACGCATCGGCCTCGTTCTTCAGCAGGTCCTGGTAGGTGCGCAAGGCCGTGGCGCCGCCGCCGGCGGTCTGCTGCACCGCCGGCCCGGTCGGCACCGCATCGGCAGGCGGCGCCGCGCCCTGCTCCTGCGGCTGCAGCAACACCAGCAACTGGCGGCTGTCGGGCATCCACGCATAGCCCTCGCCGGACACCGTGTTGAGCCGTTCGGCGACCCGCCGCGCACGCCGCGCGGCGATGTCCACCACCCACAGCTCGTTGGCGCCGCTGCGCGCATCGACGCGATTGAAGGCCAGATGGCGCTGGTCCGGCGCCCAGGCCATGCCGGCGATCGACAGCGGCGACGGCAGGCCATCGATCTGCAGTTCGCTGCCGTCGGCGATGCGCAGCAGCCACAGTGTCTGGCCGAAGGCGAAGCGGCTCTGCGAGCGGGTGCGCGGGTGGATGCGCAGCCCGGCCAGCTTCAGTTCCGGCTGCGCGACCTGGGCGATGCCGGGCAGCGCGGGCAACTGCAGCAGCGCCGCCAGATCGCGCCGCGGGCTCAGCGACAACTGCGGCGGCCACGGCGCATCGACGATGGCCTGCAGCGGCGCCGACGGCAGTTGATAGCTGCTGTCGGCCGGATCGGCCACTGCCGGCACGGCTGCCGCGGCGGCGCCGGCGCTGGCGCTGCCGGCTGCCGCCAACGCCGCGCACAGCAGGCCGCAGACCGGGCCGGCGATGCGGCGGCGGCCGCGCGCTGTGATCTGGTTCATCTCTCCCCTCTCCTTCGCCTCGATCGAACCGACGACGGTAGCAGGGCCTGCGCCGCACGCCCCCTGTCGATGGTTGGGCCGGCGCGCGTGTTCAAGCGCCACACGCGGCAGCCGCTATAATCGATCACCCCTTGCGCCGAGGGGCGCTGCGACCGGATCGAGACCGGATTCTCCGTCTCCAGACCCGGCCAGGCTCGGCGCGAGGCTTGAGCGACAACGGCGCCCGGACTTCGCGAGTTTCTCGCCATTGACCGGAGCTTTATCGATGAACGCTGCACTCAAGAGTTTTTCCACCGAGGGCGACTACAAGGTCGCCGACATTTCCCTGGCCGACTGGGGCCGCAAGGAACTGGACATCGCCGAGCACGAGATGCCGGGCCTGATGTCGATCCGCCGCCAGTACGCCGCCGCCAAGCCGCTGGCCGGCGTGCGCGTGACCGGCTCGCTGCACATGACCATCCAGACCGCGGTGCTGATCGAGACGCTGAAGGACATCGGCGCCGACGTGCGCTGGGCCTCGTGCAACATCTTCTCCACCCAGGACCACGCCGCCGCGGCGATCGCCGCCACCGGCACCCCGGTGTTCGCCTGGAAGGGCGAGACCCTGGAGGAATACTGGGACTGCACCCTCGACGCGCTGACCTTCACCCTGCCCGACGGCACCCAGACCGGTCCGGAACTGGTGGTGGACGACGGCGGCGACGTGACCCTGCTGATCCACAAGGGCTATGAGCTGGAGAACGGCTCCAAGTGGGTGGACGAGCCGGCCTCCTCGCACGAGGAGCAGGTGATCAAGAACCTGCTCAAGCGCGTGGCGGTGGAACGCCCGGGCTACTGGACCCGCGTGGTCAAGGACTGGAAGGGCGTCTCCGAAGAGACCACCACCGGCGTGCACCGCCTGTACCAGCTGGCCGAGGCCGGCACCCTGCTGGTCCCGGCGATCAACGTCAACGACTCGGTGACCAAGAGCAAGTTCGACAACCTGTACGGCTGCCGCGAGTCGCTGGCCGACGGCCTCAAGCGCGCGATGGACGTGATGCTGGCCGGCAAGGTCGCGGTGGTGTGCGGCTACGGCGACGTCGGCAAGGGCTCGGCGCACAGCCTGCGCGCCTACGGCGCCCGCGTCATCGTCACCGAGATCGACCCGATCTGCGCGCTGCAGGCGGCGATGGAGGGCTTCGAGGTCAACACCGTCGAGGACACCCTCGGCCAGGCCGACATCTACGTCACCACCACCGGCAACAAGGACATCATCCGCATCGAGCACCTGACGCAGATGAAGGACCAGGCCATCGTCTGCAACATCGGCCACTTCGACAACGAGATCCAGGTCGAGGCGCTGTACAAGCTGCCGGGCGTGCAGAAGATCAACATCAAGCCGCAGGTGGACAAGTTCGTGCTGCCCAACGGCAACGCGATCTTCCTGCTGGCCGAAGGCCGCCTGGTCAACCTGGGCTGCGCCACCGGCCACCCCAGCTTCGTGATGTCCAACAGCTTCGCCAACCAGACCCTGGCGCAGATCGACCTGTGGCAGAACAAGGACAGCTACGAGAAGCAGGTGTACCGCCTGCCGAAGAAGCTGGACGAGGAAGTGGCGCGCCTGCACCTGGAGAAGATCGGCGTGAAGCTGACCAAGCTCACCGATGCGCAGGCCGCCTACCTCGGCGTGCCGGTGGAAGGCCCGTACAAGCCGGAGCACTACCGCTACTGAGCCATCGGCAAGACATCGCCATGCAGACAGGAACGGGCGCCGCGAGGCGCCCGTTCTTTGTGCAAATGTTGGTCATCGCCCCACTACTGAGTGGTGTAAATCGCACTGATGCCGGCGGCCCGTCTGCTGCGATAATGCCCGCCCGATCAGACCCCTGGAGCATCTACCCGATGTCGCTGGAGACACAAGCCGAACGATTCATCCAGACCCTGGAGTCACTGGGTGGCTCCGCAGGCAACGGCAAACTGGGCAGCGAGTTGGGCTGGGCCGACAGCACCTATGCACGGGTCAAGGCGCACCTGATCGAGCAAGGCCGCATCGTGCCCGGCCGCGGCCGTGGTGGTTCTGTCTCGATCGCCTGGACCAAGCTCGCACCTGTCAAGCCGCGTGAAACCACGCCGCCCACGCCACGCGCCAAGCGCGGGAACGCGAACACCGAGCGCGGCGGCCACAACGCCTACGCCCAAGCCTTCAATGCCATCGACAAGGCCATGCGCAACGACGAAGGCCTGGCCTCCGAGTTGGACTACGCTGAGCAGACCTCGTGGCTGCTGTTCCTGAAGTACCTGGACGATATGGAACACGAGTGGGCGGATGAGGCCACGCTCAAGGGCAAGTCCTATGCGCCGATCCTGACCCGGCCCTACCGCTGGCAGGACTGGGCCGCGCCGAAGACCAGGGATGGCAAGCCGGACCCGAATGCTCGCACTGGCAGCGATCTCATCGAGTTCGTCAACAGCAAGCTGGTCCCGCACCTCAAGTCGTTCAAGGACAACACCGTGCAGGCCGACAGCCTGCAGTACAAGATCGGCGAGATCTTCTCGGAAGTCTCTAACCGCTTTCGCTCCGGCTACACGCTGCGCGACGTGCTAGAGATCGTCGACACGCTGAGCTTCGGCAGCTCCGAAGCCAAGCACGAACTTTCCGAACTATACGAGACGCGAATCAAGCGCATGGGCAACGCCGGCCGCAACGGCGGTGAGTACTACACGCCACGCCCACTGATCCGCGCGATGATCCAGGTGGTGCAGCCGCAGATCGGCGAGACCATCTACGATGGCGCCTGCGGCAGCGCGGGCTTCCTGTGTGAGGCTTGGGAGCACCTGCGCCGCGATAATCTGTCCGCCAAGGACTGGGACACACTGCAGCGCCACACCTTCTACGGGCAGGAGAAGAAATCGCTGGCCTACGTGTTGGGTGTGATGAACATGATCCTGCACGGCATCGACGCGCCCAATATCAGACACGCGAACACGCTGTCTGAGAACGTCCTGGACATCCAGCAGAAGGACCGCCACGACATCGTGCTGGCCAATCCACCCTTCGGCGGCGGCGAGCGCAAGGAAGTGCAGCAACACTTCCCCATTCGCTCATCGGAGACGGCTTACCTGTTCCTTCAGCACTTCATCCGCAAGCTGAAAGCTGGCGGTCGTGGTGCGGTGGTCATCAAGAACACCTTCCTCAGCAACACCGACAACGCCAGCGTGGAGCTGCGCCGCGAACTGCTGACCACTTGCAACTTACACACCGTGCTCGACTGCCCGTCCGGCACCTTCCAAGGGGCCGGGGTCAAGACCGTGGTGCTGTTCTTCGACAAGGGCGCTCCGACACGCACGGTCTGGTACTACCAGCTCGACCCCGGCCGTTCGATGGGCAAAACCACACCCCTGAACGATGCGGATCTTGACGAGTTCGTGGCACTGCAAAAGACCAAGGCGGGCAGCGAGAAGAGTTGGACGATCGACGTCGCCGAGGTCAATGCCACCACCTGCGACCTGTCGGTCAAGAACCCTCATGCCCCAAAGGGCATAGCGCAGCGCACGCCGCTGCAGATCATTGACGATATCCTGGCGCGGGATGCAGAAACGGTGCAGTTGCTGGCTCAGGTGAGGGCGTTGTTGTGAGTGCTGACGCGCCGCGTTCCTCGTGGATGAGCAAGCCGCTCGCAGAAATTTTTGAGATCGTTGGAGGAGGAACGCCATCAAAGCAGGAGGCCTCCTACTACGGAGGCGATATTCCTTGGGCCACCATCCGTGATATGGCCTCAAGTCATTTATCTTCAACGGAACACTCAATAACCGACCTTGGATTGGAAAAATCCTCTTCGAAGTTGATACCTGCGGGCGAAGTCATCATGGCCACCCGTGTTGGCCTAGGGAAGTCGTGTATCCTGATGCAGGACACTGCAATAAATCAGGATATACGAGCACTAATCCCTCGACAGGATGATGCAGTTGATCGGAGATTCCTCTTGTATTGGCTACAAAGCGTGGCAGACGAAATTGTCGCCGCGGGAACAGGGGCGACCGTCCAAGGTGTAACGCTACCTTTTATCAAAAGCCTGCCATTTCCAAGCATTTCGGTCGAACGGCAGAAATGCATCGTCGCGACGTTGGATCAGACCTTCGCTGCCCTCGACCGCATCCGCGCCAATGCAGAGGCGAATCTAAGAGACGTGAATGAGTTGCTGGGGGAGGCATCCGCAAAAGTTATCGCGGGTAAAGCAGTCGGTGCCTTGCAAACACTCCGTCTTTGCGAGGTGACTTCCCGGCTAACGAATGGCTATGTCGGACCTACTCGGGATATCTATCAAGAGCACGGAGTTCCTTATCTGTTGGCACGACATGTTCGGAACGGCGCCCTGAACTTCGACGGCCGAACGCATGTCACTCCAGAGTTCAATCAAAAGCAAAAAAAATCAATACTCAAGCAGGGTGACGTACTTCTGGTTCAAAGTGGACACATCGGACACTGCGCTGTAGTGCCAAGGGAGCATCACGGACATAACTGCCATGCCATGATCGTAATGACGCCAAGGGAAGAACTTGTCTCTGGAAAATATCTTTCGGCTGTGCTTAATACGCCATTGCTACAGGCCGAATTTCAACGAATCCGCACTGGATCTACGGTCCCTCACCTGACATGCAAAATGGTGAGAGAGCTTGTCATAGAGGTTCCTGATCGCTCTCAGCAAGCGCGCATTGTTAGTGAATTGGATGCACTTTCGATTAACGTTGGCTCGGTGCGCTCACGTTATGTAGCCAAACTGAAAGACCTGTCGCAATTGCGCCAGTCCTTGCTCCAGGCCGCCTTCTCTGGCCAGCTGACCTAGAAGCCTCGCTGGTTCTGCCAGCCGTACCACACCCGTGCTACATTAATCTTTACCCCCATTGTTGGGAGCCCCGCATGAGCACCACCACCATCCGACTGCCGGATGCGCTCAAGGCCCGCGTCGCCAAGGCCGCGGAAGCGGCTGACACCACTGCGCACGACTTCATCCTGGAAGCAATTACCGAGAAAGCCGAGCAGGCCGAGCGCCACGCAGACTTCCATGCAGAGGCCGAACGCCGTTGGGGCGAGTTGCTGGAGACCGGCGAGAGCATTTCCTGGGAAGACATGCGCAGCCATCTGATTGAGCGCAGTCAGGGCAAGGAGACTTCACCTCCCGCCCCCCGCAAGTTGTTCGCGAAATAGTATGGCGCGCGTCGAGTTCCTGCCCTCTGTCAACGAGGAACTGCGGCGCATCATCAGCCCTCTGGAACAGCACCAAGCCGAACACGTCCATCCGTGTCTTGGCGAGATCGTCAGCGCATCTAACGCACTCACGGACAGTCCACTGATCGGGCGTCTGACACGCAGAGATCTGCGTGAACTGGTCATTGGCCGAGGCGCTAGCGGATACATTGCGCTCTACCTGTATGTGACCGCGCTGGATACCGTCTTTGTCCTGGCGATCCGCGCACAACGCGAGGCGGGCTATGCACGCGACACGTGAAACCGAGGCAGACACGCGCGCCAACCGCATCGACCCGGTGCTGCGTGATGCGGGCTGGGGCGTGGTAGATGGCGCGCAGGTTCATCGCGAACTGATCTGCCCAGGCCGTATCCTCGGCGGTGGCCAGCGCGGCACTGCGCTGTTGGCGGATTACGTGCTGAGTTACCGCGGCCGCAAACTGGCTGTAATCGAAGCCAAGCGCGCCGGGCTGGGCCATACCACGGGCGCCGGTCAGGCCAAGGACTATGCGGAGCGGCTGCAGGCACGGTTTGCCTATGCCACCAACGGAATCGGCTGGTATCGCATCGACATGCGCAGCGGCGTAGAAGGCGACATCGCCCTGCCATTCCCGACGCCGGAACAACTCTGGTTACACTGCTTTCCAGACGGCAACGACTGGCGCGAGCGCTTCGGCGCGGTGCCGTTCGAGACCGGCAGCGGCAAGTGGCAACCGCGCTATTACCAGCACAACGCAATCACCGCGGTGCTGGAGGCGATGGCAAGGGACCGCAACCGCATTCTGCTGACCCTGGCCACCGGCACTGGCAAAACATCCATTGCGTTTCAGATCGCCTGGAAGTTGTTCCATGCCAAATGGAACCTGAGCCGCGATCCGGTGCGCCGCCCGCGGATCCTGTTCCTGGCCGACCGCAACATCTTGGCCGACCAAGCCTTCAACGCATTCAGCGCTTTCCCACCGGATGCACTGTGTCGGATCCGGCCGGAAAAGATTCGCAGGAAAGGCGGCATTCCTCGCAATGCCAGCGTGTTCTTCACCATTTTCCAGACCTTCATGACCGGCGGTGGCGATGCGGAAGACGAGTCCGCAGCTGCTCAGTTCACCTTCGAAGGCTACGAACCGGACTTCTTCGACTTCATCGTCATCGACGAGTGTCACCGCGGCGGTGCGCGTGACGAAAGCACCTGGCGCGCGATCCTAGAGTACTTTAAGCCAGCCGTGCAGTTGGGCCTGACCGCGACCCCCAAACGGGATGTCAATGGCGATACCTATGCCTACTTCGGCGAGCCGGTCTACACGTATGCACTGAAACAAGGCATCAGCGACGGCTTCTTGACGCCGTTCAAGGTGCGGCAGATGGCCTCGACCCTGGACGAATACACCTATTCGGAGGGCGATGTGGTGCTGGAAGGCGAGTTGGAGCGCGGCCGCGTCTACACCGAAGCCGATTTTAACACCCGGCTGGTGATCGACCAGCGCGAGCGCAGCCGCGTGCAGGAGTTCATGGACCAGATCGACCAACGGCAGAAGACGTTGGTGTTCTGCGCCACCCAGGAGCACGCTGCGCGGGTACGAAACTTCATTAACCAGATCAAGGACACCCCCGACCCGCACTACTGCGAGCGAGTGACTGCCGAGGACGGTGAACTGGGCGAGCGCCACCTGCGCGAGTTCCAGGACAACGAGAAGACCCTGCCGACCATCCTGACCACGTCGCAGAAGCTTTCCACAGGCGTGGACGCACTGAACATCCGCAACATCGTGCTGCTACGCCCGGTCAAATCGATGATCGAGTTCAAGCAGATCATCGGGCGCGGCACGCGCACGTTCGAAGGCAAGGACTACTTCACCATCTACGACTTTGTGAAGGCCTATGCGCACTTCAACGATCCGGCGTGGGATGGCGAGCCGCTGCCGCCGGATGATTCGTCCGAGCCACACGAACCACGGCCGCCACGCGAGAAAGCGCCTGGCGCGCATGGTGATCGTGTCAGCGAACCCGAGCCGCACAAGCGGGTCGTGGTCAAGCTCTCCGATGGCCGCGAACGCAGCATCCACTACATTGCCGCGACCACGTATTGGTCCAACGACGGCAGGATGATCACCGCTCAGGAGTTCATGCAGCAACTCTTCGGCGACCTCAATGCGTTGGTGAAGGATGAAGACCAACTGCGCGCCATCTGGAGCGATCCGGACCGGCGCGAAGCCTTTCTGCAACGCCTCACGGATCTGGGTTACGACAGCGAGCGTCTGGACGACATGCAGCGCCTGATCGATGCGCCGCACAGCGACATCTTCGACGTACTGGCCTACGTGCGGTTCACCCTCGCCCCCCTATCCCGGATGCAGAGGGTACAGTCCGCCATGTCCACCGGCCTTGGTGGATACGAGCGTGAGATGCGTTCGTTCCTGGAGTACGTGCTGGGCAACTACGCGCGCAATGGGACCGGAGAGCTGGCCAGTAGTAAGATCGGCGATGTTTTGCGGATTCGCTACGGCGGTGTCAATGACGCCAAGCGGATACTTGGCAGCGTTGCGGACATTCGCAGTGCATTCGTGGGAATCCAGGCGCACTTGTTCCGCTGATCCACGGACACATGAAGCGCCAGCGGCGCGATCATGGTCATCGTCATCAGTTGGCGTCGGCCTCCCCAACACGCCACGCTGCGCCGATCGCTCGCGATCCGGCAACACGCCTTCATCGCCGTCCTCCATCTCCAGCGCGTTGCGCAATAGGGTGATCGGTGTCAACGGCAGCGCGTTCTGCCCCGCACGGCCGCCCCCACTGCCCTCACCAAGCCGACCGATGCGCAGGCAACCCTCTCGCCCGCCTGCACCGCATCCGCACCTGCGCTATCATTGGATGATAATCATTCGCATTAATCCGCAGACATGGCGTTCGCCGCGGCCACCGTCCCTTCCCGCTCGACCTGGCGCCACGAGGCCCTGCCGCGTGCGCTCGCGGCCGGCATCGCCATCGGCGCGCATCTGGCGCTGGCGTGGCTGCTGTTCGGCATCGCCACGGCGCCACCGCCGTTGCCGCCGCCCCAGGAATCGGTGCGGATGCGCCTGACCCTGCTGCCGCCTGCGGCGCCGCCGATGCCGGTGGCGCCGAAGGAGGCGCCACAACCGCGCCCGGAACACGCGGCGACGCGGCAGGCGCGGCGACCGCCGGCCGTGCAGCCCCCGCCGGTGCAGCGCCCCACCGCGCGCCCATTGCCGGCATCGCCGCCACTGCCGCAGCCCGCGGCCGATGCGCTGGCGCACCACCCCGGCACCGATCCCAGCGCCGCCACTGCCGATGCGCCGCAGGCGGCGGAGGCGGCGGCGCCGTCCTCGCCGCCGCTGCCGCCGGCAGCGCAGGCGGCCGGCAGCAGCGACCCGAACTGGGAAGGCAAGGTACTGGCGCGGCTGCACCAGTTCCGCCGCTACCCGCGGCAGGCGCGCAATCGCCGCCAGGAGGGCGTGGCCTACGTGCGTGCGCGGCTCGACCGGCAAGGCCGCGTGCTGTCGGCGACGATCCGCCACGGTAGCGGCTACGCCCTGCTCGACCAGGAGGCCCTGCAGACCTTCCTGCGCGCGCAGCCGCT
The DNA here is from genome assembly GCF_056725085.1 of Xanthomonas sp. NCPPB 901. Lineage (NCBI taxonomy): Bacteria > Pseudomonadati > Pseudomonadota > Gammaproteobacteria > Lysobacterales > Lysobacteraceae > Xanthomonas > Xanthomonas sp. NCPPB 901. The sequence goes on from NZ_CM161511.1 coordinate 4,084,482, forward strand.
GCCGCGCGCGCCGGACACGCTGCCGGACCCGGTCGAAGTCGACGTTCCGGTCGAATTCTTCCTGCGCTGAGCCGGCGCCGGTGCTGGCGCGCGGCAGAGCGGCCGCTGCAGGCTCCGGCGCAGCGCGTGCCCGCGCCCCGCTCGCGCGTGCGCAGTCCGGGCGCAGCGGCGCCTACAAGGTATCCAGGAACGCGGTGATCGCCTCCAGCTCGCTCCGGTGCAGGTCCAGCGGTTGCAGCAGCGGGTCCGGCTGCGGAAACAGCGGGTCGCCCAGCTGCGCCGGCCTGGGCTTGGGCCGCGGCATGCCGACGTTGTACAGGTTGACGATGCCGCGCAAGTCGGCGAACCCGCCGTTGTGCATCCACGGCCCGGTCTTGCCGACGCCGCGCAGCGAGGGCGTGCGGAACTTGCCGCTGTCGGCGGGATCGCCGGTGACCTCGTAGCGGCCCAGGTCCTGCCGCGCGCGGCCGTAGAAATGCAGGCCCAGGTTGTGGAAACCGTTGTCGGTCAGCGCCGGCCCGCTGTGGCAGTTCATGCAGCGCGCGTGGGTGCGGAACAGATGCAGCCCCCACACCTGCTGGTCGCTGAGCAGGTCGCGCCGCCCCTCCAGGAAGCGGTCGAAGCGGTTGGCGCGCGGGACCAGGCTGCGCTGGTACGCCGCCAGCGCCTGCGCGAGCCGCGGCGCGTCGATGCGCCGCGTCCCGAACACGCGCTGGAACTGCGCCGGGTAGTCCGCACTGCGGTTCAGCCGCCGCAACAGCGCGGCGATGTCGAAATCCATTTCCTTGCGATCGACGATGGGATGCAGCGCCTGCTCTTCCAGGGTGCGCGCGCGTCCGTCCCAGAACAGCGGCTGCGCATAGGCCGCCATCGCCACGCTCATCGCGTTGCGCCGCCCGCGCTGGCGGGCGTTGCCGAACGGCACGCTGCGGCCGTCGCCCCAGCCCAGTTCGCGGTCGTGGCAACTGGCGCAGGCGATCTGCCCGGAGCGCGACAGGCGCGGGTCCTCGAACAGCAGGCGGCCCAAGGCGATCTTGTCCGGCGTGCCGGGATTGTCCGGCGGCTCCGGGGCCCTCGCCGGCAGCGGCGCCAGTTCGCTCCACTGCGCACCGTCGGCCACCTGCGGTGCCGGCCACTGCGCGATGGGCTGGGCATACACCCGGCGCAGGCAGGCATAGTCGATCGTCGCTGCGCTCGCCGCGATGCGGCTACGGCAGTACGCCAACGCCGCATCGGCCTCCGCTGCGGCGGCCGCCGGCGCCGGCGGGACCGCCTGCGGCGCTGCCGCCAGGCCGGCCAGCAGCAGCGCAAGGCGGTACCGCCGCACGCGCCTGCACCGGCCGCGCGCCGCTCCCTGCGACGCATCGGCCGGCGCCCGCTCATGTACGCACTCGCGCATCAGAAGCGGTAACCGGCTTCCAGCCAATAGCTGCGCCCGGCTTCGTAGTAGGCGGAACTGCCGGCGCCGACGATGGGGTTGGCCCGGTTGAGCACGTTCATCGCCTCCACCCGCGCGTAGACCTGTTGCGCGCGCGGCAGCTCGACGCTGTATTCCAGGGTGGTATCGAGGCTGAAGGAGCGCGGATAGACCACGTCGGCATAGACGTCGAGGGTCTGTCCCTGGTAGTCGGCGCTGCCGCGCTGCAGGATGTTGCGGAAGCCGGCGCGGTAGCGCAGGAAATTGCTCCACAGCAGTTCGCCGGGCCCCAGCGCAAGCCGCGTCTGCGTGGACAGGCGTGCGTTCCACCGGCGCGCGAAGTCGGTGGCCGGCAGGTCGTACAGCCACGTCGGCTGTCCCTTGCCAGGTCGGCGGCGACGTCGCGGCAGCCCAGGCGCCCGGCGAGCCAGCGCTGCAGCCAGGGCTGATGATCACGGTAGAGCTGACCGAGCGAATCCCGATGGAGAAGCATGCGACCCCCGAGCGAAGCGGCGTGGGGCCGCTTCGACGCGCGTGGCTCGCCCCTGAACAAAAGAAAACGATTCTTATTTACTTTGGCGACTGACGTCAATGCTTGGCGGCGGTTGCCCTGCCCTGCCCTGCCCGGCGCGGCCAGCGTGCCTGCCGCGCGACCGCGTCGACGTGGCGGCGGCGCGACTGCCCAAGCGCTCCGCGGAGTGCGATGGCCTCGGCTGCCCGTCCCCTGCCAGCGCCCCGCTTCCGCCCCGTGTCCGGCGCATCGAGGCGCGGCCACCAGTTCGCCTCGCGCGCGCGGAACGCCCCGCTACGACGGCGGGCGGCGCGGTCTGCTGCCGGTCGCTTCCATGCGCAACGCATGGCGCAGATGGCGACCGCACCACGCTTCAGCACCACCTGCGCGCGTTGCTGGCGGCGAAGGGCGCCGCGTCCGCTACAGCGTGAAACTGCGCTTGATCGTGAACACCCAGGCGCCGTCGATCGGATTGGACACATGCACCCGGCCGTCGCCGTCGGCCACGCCGGTGGTGTAGCGGCGGTACACCCCGGCGCTGTTCCAGGCGCGCGCGTAGCTCAGCGCGAACTCGGTGCCGCGCCAGGTGCGGCTCAGGCCCAGGCGCGCATCGGTCCAGCCGTAGTCGGCGAAATGGCGCACGTGCTGGTGGCCGGCATGCACGCTCGCCTGCCAGTCCGGTGCCAGCGGCAGCGTGGCGTCCAATGCCAGGTAGCCGGAGCCGCGCGAATGCCGGCCCTGGCCGACGCCCAGCGTGGCGCTGTTGTAGCCGAAATAGTCGCGGGTCCAGGTGCTGGCGTAGGACAACTCCAGCGTGCGCCAGCGCCCGGCGACGATCGCCTCGCCGTAGTCGTAGCGGGTGCCGCTGGCGCTCATGCGCGCGCCGGGATAGGCGTAGTGGTAGACCCCGGCGCGCCAGCCCCAGTCGCCGCGGCTGGCCGCGTAGCCGGCGTACACGTCCCACTCCAGGTGCCCGCCTTCGATGAAGTACGGGCTCACCCCCGACGCCCAGGTGCCGGCGAACCAACCGCTGTCGCTGGCCACGTCCAGCCCGCCCTGCAGCACCGGCCGGCCCCAGCTCTGCTCGAACCCGCGCGAGACGTAGTTCGAGGTCGCCGCCAGATTGGCGCTGGCGGTCCCGGCCCAGGCCGGTGCGGCGCTGCCCAGCGCCACAGCCAGCGCTACCGTACGCGCCGGCCTCACGACACCAGTTCCAGCCGCGCCCGGCCCGACGCGGGCGCGGCGAGCTTGAACAGCGCCACCGCGCGTTGCAGTTCCTCGGCCTGATCCTCCATCGCCCGCGCCGCCGCGGTGGCCTCCTCGACCAGCGCGGCGTTCTGCTGGGTCACCTCGTCCATCTGCACGATGGTCTTGCCCACCTGTTCGATGCCGGCGCTCTGTTCCTGCGAGGCGGCGGCGATCTCGCGCATGATGTCGGTGACCCGGCGCACGCTGGCCACCACCTCGCGCATGGTGTCGCCGGCGCCGTTGACCAGCGCGGTGCCGTCGTCGATCTTGCCGACCGAGGCATCGATCAGGCCCTTGATCTCGTGCGCGGCGGTCGCCGAGCGCTGCGCCAGCGCGCGCACCTCGCTCGCCACCACCGCGAAGCCGCGGCCCTGCTCGCCGGCGCGCGCCGCCTCCACCGCGGCATTGAGCGCCAGGATGTTGGTCTGGAAGGCGATGCCGTCGATCACGCCGATGATCTCGGCCATCTTCTTCGACGCGTCGGAAATCCCGGACATGGTCTCCACCACCTGCTCGACCACCGAACCGCCGCGCGAGGCCACGTCGGCGGTGTCCTGGGCCAGGCGGTTGGCCTGGTGCGCATGCTCGGCGTTCTGCTTCACCGTGGCGGTCAGTTCCTCCATCGAGGCCGCGGTCTCTTCCAGATTGGCCGCCTGCTGCTCGGTGCGGCGCGACAGGTCGTCGTTGCCGGCGGCGATCTCGCTGGCGGCGGTGTTGATCGCGGTGGTGGCCTGCTGGATGCGGCCGACGATGCCGGTCAGCTGCTCCACGGTGGCATTGGCGTCGTCGCGCATCTGCGCGAACACGCCATGGAACTCGCCGTGCATGCGCGCGGTGAGATCGCCCTGGGCCACGGCGCGCAACAGCGCCGACAGGGCCGAGAGGTTGCCTTCGGTCAGCTCCATCAGGCCGTTCAGCCCGACCACCATGCCGCGGAAGTCGTACTGGAAGCGCTCGGCGTCGCCGCGCCGGGAGAAATCGCCCGAGGCCGCGGCCTGCGCCAGTTCGGTGATGGCCTGGTTGATCGCCTGCAGGCTGCGCTTGGTCGTGCGCATCGCCTCGGTGATCGCCGCCTTTTCGCCCGGCAGCGGTTCCATGTCCACCTGCATGTTGCCGATCGCGTACTGCGCCATCACCTCGACCAGGCGCCGCTGCACGTCCACGTGCGCGGCGACCAGCGCGTTGGTGCCGTGGACCATGCGCCCGTACTCGCCGGGGAAGCGCGCGGCGTCCATCCGGTAGCTCATCTCGCCGGCGTCGTGGCGCTGCGCCATCTCCGCCTGCGCCTGCATCACCGCCTGCAGCTGCGCCTGCATGCTGCCCATCGCGTCCAGCAACTGGCCCAGTTCGTCGTCGCGGCGGTGCCGGACCTGGCTGTCCAGGCGCCCGGCGGCCACCGCGGAGGACACCCGCACCGCCTCGGCCAGCGGGTCGAGCACCTGCCGGCGCAGCAGCAGGTACAGCGCGCCGCTCAGCAACAGCGCCGAAAGCAGGCCGACCGCGGCGATGGTCCACAACAGCGCGCGCGCCTTGGCCATCACCAGTGCGTACGGCACCGAGATGCCCAGCGCGAACGCCTGCGGCGCATCGCCGATCTTCAGCGGCACGAACACGCTCAGCGCGTCCTCGCCGTCGCTGCGGCGATGGTCGAACACCACCTGGCCCTTGGCCACGCGCGCCAGCATGTCCTTCGACCAGGCGTCGTTGCGGGTCTTGCCGACCTGCTGCGGATCGCGGCTGGCCATCACCACGCCCCGCGGCGACAGCAGACTGGCATAGCCCTCGCCCATCGGCCGCAGCGCGGCGATGCGCCGCTGCAGGGTATCGAGGGTGAAGTCGACGGTGACCACGCCCAGGAAACGGCCGTTCTCCAGGATCGGCGTGGCCAGCGTGGTCATCAGCGTGTCCTTGCCGGCCACCGGGTAGTAGTACGGCTCGATCACCACCGGCTTGTGCGTGTTGCGCGCCAGCAGGTACCAGTCGCCGTCGCCGGGCTTCTCGTAGTCGCGCAGCGCCTCGCGGACCAGCGTGCCGTTCTGCCGCGACCACCAGGTCATGTAGCGGCCGGTGGCGTCGTGGCCCTCGGCGCCGACAAAGCCTTTGTCGTTGCCGTCGAACGCGTCCGGCTCCCACATGGTGCTGATGCCCAGCCACTGCGGATGCGCGTCGAGCTGGCTGCGCAACACCGCCGTGGCGGTGTCACGCGACAGGCCGCCGGCGCCGTGCTGCACGCGGAAGCTGTTGGCCAGCGCCTCGCTGGCGTCGAAGGCCACGCCGATCTCGCGCGACACGCGCTGCGCTTCCAGTTGCGCCAGGTTCTCGATGCTGGTGCGCGAGGTCGACAGCAGCGCGTCGCTGCTGCGCCAGTAGATGATCATCGCGGTCAGGCCGAAGCAGGCCAGCGCGAGCAGGCCGGTACCCAGCATCAGGCGTTTGGCGACGCTGCCGCGACGGCGATGCGGCGAGGGAGTAGACATGACGACTTCCTTGGCAGGGGGAGGGATACGGTCTTGGGGCCACACGCCGCGCCGTCTCCGTCGCCGATGGCCCGCCAGGGACGCCTTCCCCACCGGGCCACGACGCGCCGCCGGACATCGCGTCCGGGTGCTGCTGCATGCGCCCCACCCTCTGGCTATCGTCCCGCCATCCGCAAACTTGATGGCCGCTCCGCGCCAAGCCGATGAATGGGCAGAGGTTCCCGGTGAAAACGCGCGGTAGCGCGCAGTTCCCTGCTGCACGTTTGCGCTGGTGAACAGCCGGGTGCACGGGTGCAACGCGGCTTACCGACAGCAGCACAGCAGCAACGGGGAACGGATGACGACGGCTGCGTAGGTGCGTGGCCGAGCGCCAGGCGCTCACGCCCGTGCGCAGTAAGGGCAGCTGCGCGCGGCGCGTACGCAACGCGCTGTGCGGCCGGCAAGGCAGCGCGCGCGGACGGCGCGCGCAGCGCTTACGGACGCCAGTTGGCGTTGTGTTCCCAGAACGCCACGCTGCGCCGATAGGCGTCGCGATCCAGCGGTACGCCCGAGCCGCCCTCCTCCACGCCCAGCGCATTGCGCAGCATGGTGATCGGCGCCATCGGAATCTCCTGCGGCTCGGCGGTGTACAGGCAACCGACCACGCCCCAGTCGGCCTCGATCGGCGCGCCCTCGTGCGCGAGTTGCGCGCGGCTGTAGAGGATCGGCAGCAGGTACTCGGCCACCGGCGGCTCGACGCCCTCGAACCAGCGCACCAGCACCGGCAACTCCTCGCGGCTGCGCGCCTCGTAGCCGGAACGCAGCAGGCGCCGGTTGGCGTCGGTGATCGGCACGGTCAGGCAGCGCGTCGAGGTCCAGTTGCGGTGCACGTGCAGCTTGCAGAACGGCGCGTAGCCGTCCAGCACCTGCAGCGGCGCATGCGCGTTGAGGTGCTGCTCGAACTGCTCCGGCGTGCAATCCTGGATCGCATTGCGGCGGCCATCGCGCGGGAACAGGCGGGTGCGGGCGAACGGCGTGAGGACGATGGACATGGCGTCGTGGCGAACGAGGGCGCACCAGCGTAGCGCGCGGCAGGGCCAGTGCCCACCGCTGCCACCGTCGCCGCGCCGGCAAACCCCGGTGTTCGGAAACCCCACGTAGCAGCGGCTTCAGCCGCGACAGGCGCTATCGGTAACGCCCTGCGTGGCTGAAGCCGCTCCTACAGGGCATGCAGCCGGATTGCGGCTACGGATGCGCCAGGGCGTAGTCGATCGCCGCGCGCACCGCCGCCACCTGTGCGGCGTTGCACTGCTGCGGCGTGGCGCTGGCGCTGTCCGGGTAGACCTCGGTGGTGGTGGTGTAGCGCGCGTCGGTGATGCCCGCGCACAGCCCCAGCCGCTTCACCGGATAGTTGATGACCCCCGGCGCCGCCAGCGGCGTGCCGATGAGTTCGCCGGCGGCGTCGGCCGGGGCGATATGGGTGACCTGCGCCACCGCGGCCAGCACCGCCTGCTGGAACGCCGGCTGCGGATTGTCGCTGTCGCCGACCAGGTAGAAGCCGTCGGGAATGCCGCCGGGCGCGTAGGCGACGCCATCGCGCGCGGCCAGCGCCGGGCGGAACTCGGACTCGTCGCTGTCGGTGGTCTCGTGCAGGTCGATGTGCATGCGCACCCGATCGCGCAGCGGCGCGACCAGGCGCAGCAGCGCCGCCGACTCCTGCGCCGGGCTGTCGGCGCGGAACGAACGGTTGGGATCCAACGCATCGGCGTTCCAGCGGTGGATGCGCTCGTACGCCCAGGGACTCACGCACGGCGCCACCAGCACGTTGGCGCGGCCGGCGTAGTCCTCGGCATGCTGCTGTGCGAACTGCAACGCGCCGTGCACGCCGCTGGTCTCGTAGCCGTGCACGCCGCCGGTGACCAGCATGCACGGCAGCGTATCGTCCCAGCCGCGGCTGCGCAGCGCCAGCAGCGGATAGCGCGCCTGCGCGTACGCCAGTTCGCCGTACTCGACCACCTCCCATGGCCCGCGCAGGCGCTCGATGGCCGCGACCACCTCGTCCTGGTAGCTGCGCCGGCGCGGCTGCGTGGCCAGCCAGGCCGCCTTCTCGGCGGCGCCCCAGGGCACGCCGGGGGTTCCGATCGGATAGAAGGCTGCACTGGTCATGGGGCGGCTCCGCGTCGACAGGTGAGGGCGGCGACTGTAGCAAAGCGCACCGGCGGCGACGCCGCATACAACGGAAACCCGGCATCGGTAACGCACCCGCGCGGAAGCGGATGCCGATCCCGCTTTCGCGCGCTGTCGCCATGAATACGTATGTAGCGCGCGCATGTTGCGCCGCGATGCGCGCTTAGCATCCTCCCGCCGCACGCCAGCCGCGCGGCGACCTCACGCCCCTGTCCTGCAGGCGCCGTGCCTGTGCCCACGCAACAAGGAGATCGAACGATGCGCGTCCCATCCGCTGCAAATCGTCTGCTGCGCCTGCATCGCTGGCGCGGCCTGCTGGTCGGCCTGCTGCTGCTCCTGGCCACCGCCAGCGCCCAGGCCGACGTCATCCTGCACGCGTTCAACTGGCCCTACGCCACCGTGGAGGCGCGCGCCGCGCAGATCGCCGCCGCCGGCTACCGCAAGGTGCTGGTGGCGCCGGCCTACCGCTCGCAGGGCGACGCCTGGTGGGCGCGCTACCAGCCGCAGGACATGCGCCTGATCGACAACCCGCTCGGCGACACCGACGCCTTCGCCAGCATGGTGCAGGCGCTCAAGGCGGTCGGCGTGGAGACCTATGCCGACGTGGTGCTCAACCACATGGCCAACGAGGCGGCCACGCGCGCGGACCTGAACTACCCGGGCAGCGCGGTGCTCGGCCAGTACGCCGCCAATCCGCAGCGCTATGCGTCGCTGCGGCTGTTCGGCGACCTGTCGCAGAATTTCCTCAGCGCCAGCGATTTCGGCCCGGCGCAGTGCATCACCGACTACAACGATCCCTACCAGGTGCGCACCTACCGCATCTGCGGCGGCGGCGGCGATCCCGGCCTGCCGGACCTGGTCGGCAACGACTGGGTGGTGCAGCAGCAGCGCAACTACCTGCTGGCGCTGAAGGCGCTGGGCGTGACCGGCTTCCGCATCGACGCGGCCAAGCACATGAGCTTCGACCATCTGAACAAGGTGCTCGACGCGCAGGTGCGCGCCGGCGTGCTGGTGTTCGGCGAGGTGATCACCGGCGGCGGCAGCGGCAATGCCGACTACGACCAGTTCCTGGCGCCGTACCTGCAGGCCACCCCGCACGCGGCCTACGACTTCCCGCTGTTCAATTCGGTGCGCAACGCCTTCGCCTACGGCGGCAGCATGGACCTGCTGGTGGATCCGGGCGCCTACGGCCAGGCGCTGCCGGGCGCGCGCGCAGTGACCTTCGCCATCACCCACGACATCCCCAACAACGCCGGCTTCCGCTACGCGATCATGGATCCGGTCGACGAGACCCTGGCCTACGCCTACCTGCTCGGCCGCGACGGCGGCGTGCCGATGGTGTACTCGGACAACAACGAGAGCGGCGACAACCGCTGGGTCAACGCCTACCAGCGCGACGACCTCAAGCGCATGGTCGGCTTCCACAACGCCGCGCAGGGCCGCGACATGCAGGTGCTGGCGCACGGTGCCTGCTACCTGCTGTTCCGCCGCGGCGACCTGGGCATCGTCGGCATCAACAAGTGCGGCGACACCGTCAACGCCGCGGTGCCGATGAACGGCAGCGTGCTGCGCTGGAACGTCGACTACACCGATGCGCTGGGCTCCGGCAGCGTGGTGCGCATTTCCAGCGGCAGCTACACCTTCAGCCTGCCGCCGCGGCAGGCGCGGATGTGGCAGCGCTGAGCCTGTGCGCCGGAGCGGCGCGCCCTGAGGCGCGCCCAGCGCGCCCAGCGCGCCCAGCGGGGACAGCGGGGACAGCGGGGACAGCATCGCCGATCCGGGCGGCGCGGTGGCGGCGGCCGCGCCGATGCGGCGGCCGGCGCATCTTGCACATCCATCCGGATGAAGAGATATACTGACCGCATTGCCCGCCGCGCTGCGCCCATGACCGCCATCAGCTTCGAGTTCTATCCGCCCAAGACCGACGAACAGCGCGCGCAGCTCGACCGCACCGCCGCGCGGTTGAAGGCCCACGCGCCGGAGTACGTGTCCTGCACCTTCGGCGCTGGCGGCTCGACCCTGAGCTACACCTCCGAGACCGTGCGCCACCTCAAGCAACACCATCGCTTCGAGGCCGCGCCGCACCTGTCCTGCGTGGGCGGCAGCCGCGAGGAGATCCGCGAACTGCTCAAGCTGTATCGCGCCATCGGCTGCCGCCGCCTGGTCGCGCTGCGCGGCGACCTGCCGTCCGGCATGGGCCACCCGGGCGACCTGCGCTACGCCGCCGACCTGATCGCCTTCATCCGTGCCGAGCACGGCGATGCCTTCCGCCTGGAAGTGGGCGCGTACCCGGAGACGCATCCGCAGGCCAACGACGCGCTCAGCGACCTGCGCCACTTCAAGGCCAAGGTCGACGCCGGCGCCGATGCGGCCATCACCCAGTACTTCTACAACGCCGACGCCTACTTCCACTTCGTCGACGCGGTGCGCAAGCTCGGCGTGCAGATCCCGATCGTGCCCGGCATCATGCCGATCTCCAACTTCAGCCAGCTGCGCCGCTTCTCCGAGCAGTGCGGCGCGGAAATCCCGCGCTGGATCGGCAAGCGCATGCAGGCCTACGGCGACGATGCCGAGGCCATCCGCGAGTTCGGTGCGGACGTGGTCGCCACGCTGTGCCAGCGCCTGATCGACGGCGGCGCGCCCGGGCTGCATTTCTACACGCTCAACCTGGCCAAGCCGACCACCAGCGTGCTGGCGCGCCTGCGCTCAGCCGGCGGCGCCGGCTGAGCGTCGCGGCCGCTGTGCGGCCGCTCGGGATTGGGGGTTGGCAACAGCGGCGCACATGCGCGCCGACCCCGCTTTGGCGAATCCCCAATCCCCAATCCCCAATCCCCAATCCCGGCGTTCCTAAGGCATTCGCTCAGCAGTCACGCCGGCTGCGGCTACCCTGCGCCGATGCGCGCCCTTCCGCCGATGCCGCTGCTCCTGTGCCTGTGCATGTTCGCGCTGCCCGCCGCGGCGCAGCGGGTGAACCGCTGCAGCGGCCCCGACGGCACCACCGTGTTCAGCGATCGCCGCTGCGAGGACGTCGGCGCGATCGACCGGCTGCCGCCACCGGCCGCGCCCGGCAACGTCGGCGGCAGCACCGGCGATCCGGCGCCCCCGCAGTGCGTGCGCCGACTCAGTGTGCTGGCACAGCAGATCCGCACCGCGGTGGCGACCCGCGACGTCAACCGGCTGTCGGCGCTGTACTGGTGGAACGGCGTCTCCGACGCCGGCGCGCAACGCATTCTCGACCGGCTCGACGCGATCGTGCGCCGTCCGCTGGTCGCGATCGTGCCGGTATTGCCGGACGACGCGGCAGAGACCGCGGCCGCCACGCCCGCCGCAGCCGCGGAAACGCCGATGCCGGGCACGCCGGACAGCGACGGCACCGACGGCCCACCGCGCCGGCGCGCGACCGGCCTGCGCCTGCAACAGACCTTGAGCGGCAGCATTACCCCGGCGTCCACCGTGTTGGGGCTGCGCCGGCAGTACGACTGTTTCTGGATCAGTTTTTGAGAGGCGGGGATTGGGGATTGGGGATTGGGGATTGGGGATTCGCGACGGCGACTTGCCCGTACGCGCCTCCCCCTCGCGCAGGAGCAGTTTTAGCCGCGGCGTGTCGGCGATCCGATGTGGCGACTGGAGCCGCTCCCACAGGTGTGGCGCCAGCCTCGTCGGAGGATCACTGTGGGAGGGACGTCAGTCCCGACGCATTGCGCCATCGGACAGCGCGCCCCTTCGCGCGTCGCGGCTGCATGACAGTCGACTCCTGCGGGAAGCGGTTGTTGCCGCCCGACTCATGCCACCTCAGCCGCCAACGGCCATAGTCCGCGGATCGCGGCGATGCCCTGGCCGCCGTGGCGGCGCGCCTCGGCCACCTGGGTCGGCGCCAGGCCACCGATCGGGTAGATCGGCAGGGCGACCTGCTCGCGCAGGCGCTCGAACGCTTCCCAGCCCAGCGGCGCGGCCTCCGGGTGACTGGCGGTCGCGGCCAACGGTCCCACCACCGCGAAATCGCAACCGAGGCGCTGCGCCGCCTGCAATTCCTCGAGACTGTGGCAGGACGCGGCCACCGGCTGCCCGTCCGGCAGCGGACGCGCCTGCCACTGCGGCAGCTGCTCCGCGCCCAGGTGCACGCCCACGCCCAGTTCCTGCGCCAGCGCTACGTCGCGGTTGAGCAGCACCTGCGCGCCACGCGTCGCGCACAGCGCCGCCGCGGTCCGCGCCAGTGGCGCCCATTGCTCGGCCGGCAGGCCGCGCGCGCGCAACTGCACGCGGCGCACGCCGGCGTCCAGCGCGCGCTCCAGCGCCGTCAACCAGGGGCCTGGCTCGGCCGGCTCCGGCGTCACCAAGTAGCAGGCGGGCTGGCGCAGCATCGCCACCACCGGCTGGTCGGCCGGCGGCATCGGGTAGCGGCCCAGCTTGTCCGCGGCCACCCAGGTCAGCGCCTGGCCCTCGCGGCCGCGCGGCGTGCCCTTCCACGACAGCACCTGGCGCACTTCCAGGCGCAGCCGCTTGTCCGGATAGCGCTGCGGCACCTCCATCAGCCAGTCGCCGACCACCGCCTCGATGCCCAACTCCTCCTGCAGTTCGCGCACCAGCGCCTGCTCCGAGGTTTCGCCGGGCTCGCGCTTGCCGCCGGGGAATTCCCACAGGCCGGCCAGGTCGCGGCCCTCGGTGCGGCGGGCGAGCAGGATACGGCCGCGCGCATCGGTGATGACGCCGGCGACGACATGGATGGATCTGAGCGGTTCGGACATGGCGCAAGCTTGCCGTTTCCGGCGCCGCCAGCGCAATGAACCCGGTTCACATCGGCGCGATCGGCCATGAAGGGCCGCCCCCGCGCAGCCGGGCGATCCAGGGCCAGGCGGTGCGCTGCGCGAGGACGTGCCTTGATCGCCGGATCCTGCCAGGCCGGCACAAAACCAGGATCGGGGCGGGCGTCAGGCGTGCGCAGGCCGGCCTGCCGCGCGGCGGCCCCGCCGCTCGGCGCCGTGCTGCCGCGTGCCTGGCGGCGGCGGCGCGCGTCCGCAGCGCCATTCGCTCAGGCGTCCAGGCGGTGACCGATCCGCCACAGCACGCCGCCGGGATCGTGCAGGGTGAAGTCGCGCATGCCCCAGGGCCGATCCTCTGGATCGCCCAGGCGCGCGCCGTAGAGGCCGGCCAGGTCGGTCGCCTGCAGGCGCCGCCACCAGGCATCGGCGTCCTCCACCCACAGATGCAGGACGAGATGGTGCGCCAAGCCTTCGTGGTAGAAATCCTGCAGCAGGAACGCGCAGCGATCGCCATGGCGGAAGCAGATCAGGCCGTCGCCGAGCGGCTCGGGCGCAAATCCCAGCGCCGCGTAGAACCGCGCCGACAGCGCGACATCGCGCGCCGGCACGAACACCTTCAGTTCCAGGCTGGGGGACGGTTGCACGGCAGGCCTCGAGAGGCAATGGCGAGATCGGCCACCCTACCCGCCGCAGGCGCGATACGCCACGCCGCCGAGCGCATCGTCCCGCGTCCCTCCCAGAAACAGAACGCCCCGCGCAAGGCGGGGCGGTTCGCAAAAGCGTGGCCAATGCCGGCAGCGCGTCCGCGACACGGCCCCTTCAGCGAGGGCCGCGCCGAGTCTGCGACGCCAACCGCGAGGCTGCTGCGCGATCGCGCAGCAGCGCGCTCAGCTCAGCTGGCCGTGGCAGTGCTTGTACTTCTTGCCGCTGCCGCAGGGGCACGGATCGTTGCGGCCGACCTTCGGCGCCTCGCGGGTCACCTGCGCCACGGTCGGGGCCGCTGCGCCGCCACCCTGCACCTGCTCGGCTTCCTCGTCGGCGCTGTAACCGCCGGCGTCCTGGTGCTGGAACTGCGCCTGGCGCAGCTGCGCCTCCACCTGCTGGCGTTCCTGCGCCTCCAGCGCCGCCACTTCCTCCTCGCTGCGGATGCGCACCCGCGCCAGCAGGGTCACCACTTCGCGCTTGGCGTGCTCCAGCATCTCCGAGAACAGCTCGAAGGCTTCCTTCTTGTATTCCTGCTTGGGCTGCTTCTGCGCGTAGCCGCGCAGGTGGATGCCCTGGCGCAGGTAGTCCATCCGCGCCAGGTGCTCCTTCCAGCTCTGGTCGAGCACGGTGAGCATCACGTGCTTCTCCAGCGCGCGCATGGTCTCGCTGCCGATCGCCGATTCCTTCTCGCGGAAATGGCGGTCCACTTCCTCGCGCACCTTCTCGACGATGCCGTCCGCGTCCAGTTCCTCCTGGCGCTTGACCAGCTCGCTGATCGACAGCGACAGGCCCAGTTCGCTGGCCAGCGTGGCTTCCAGGCCCGCCAGGTCCCACTGGTCGTCCACCGAGTTCGGCGGCACGAAGCGCGACACCAGGTCGTAGATCACGTCGTCGCGGATGCCGTCGACGTTCTCCTTCACCGACTCGGCGTCCAGCAGCTCGTCGCGCTGGGCGTAGATCACCTTGCGCTGGTCGTTGTTGACGTCGTCGAAGTCGAGCAGGTTCTTGCGGATGTCGAAGTTGTGCGCCTCGACCTTGCGCTGCGCCTTCTCGATCTGCCGGCTGACCAGCTTGTCCTCGATGACGTCGTCTTCCTTCATGCCCATCATGCGCATCGCCTTCTGCACCCAGTCGGAGGCGAAGATGCGCATCAGGTTGTCTTCCAGCGACAGGTAGAAGCGCGAGGAACCCGGGTCGCCCTGGCGGCCGGAACGGCCGCGCAGCTGGTTGTCGATACGCCGCGACTCATGGCGCTCGGTGCCGATGATGTGCAGGCCGCCGGCGGCCTTGACCGCGTCGTGGCGCTCCTGCCAGGCCGCCTTCAGGCGCGCGCGCGTCGCCTCGTCCGGCTCCTCGCCCAGCGCGTGCAGTTCGGCTTCCAGCGAGCCGCCGAGCACGATGTCGGTACCACGGCCGGCCATGTTGGTGGCGATGGTCACCGCGCCCGGCTGGCCGGCGTTGGCAACGATCTGCGCCTCGCGTTCGTGCTGCTTGGCGTTGAGTACCTCGTGCTTCACGCCGGCCTTGCGCAGGTGCTCGGACAGCATCTCCGAGGTCTCGATCGAGGTGGTGCCGACCAGCACCGGCTGGCCGCGCTTGGCGCAGTCCTCGATATCGGCCAGCACCGCGTTGAACTTGCCCTGGCGGTTGAGGAACACCTGGTCCGGCCAGTCCTTGCGGATGGTCGGGCGGTTGGTCGGGATCACCACCACTTCCAGGCCGTAGATGCTCTGGAACTCGTAGGCTTCGGTGTCGGCCGTACCGGTCATGCCGGACAGCTTCTTGTACATGCGGAACAGGTTCTGGAAGGTGATGCTGGCCAGCGTCTGGTTCTCGCGCTGCACCGGCACGCCTTCCTTCGCCTCCACCGCCTGGTGCAGGCCATCGGACCAGCGCCGGCCCGGCAGGGTGCGGCCGGTGAACTCGTCGACGATGACCACCTCGCCGTCGCGCACGATGTAGTCGACGTCGCGCTGGTAGATGGCGTGCGCGCGCAGCGCCGCGTTGAGGTGGTGGACCACGCTCAGGTTCTGCGCGCCGTACAGGCGGTCTTCCTCGTCGGCAAGGATGCCGGCGGCGCGCAGCAGTTCTTCGGCGTGCTCCATGCCCGCTTCGGACAGGTGCACCTGCTTGCCCTTCTCGTCGACCCAGAAGTCGCCCTCGCCCTCTTCCGACTCCTGCTTGACCAGCTGCGGCACGATGCGATTGACGCGGATGTACAGCTCCGGCGACTCGTCGGCCGGGCCGGAGATGATCAGCGGCGTGCGCGCTTCGTCGATCAGGATCGAGTCGACCTCGTCGACGATGGCGTAGTTGAGCCCGCGCTGGAAACGGTCGGCCTTGGACAGCGCCATGTTGTCGCGCAGGTAGTCGAAGCCGAATTCGTTGTTGGTGCCGTAGGTGATGTCGGCGGCATAGGCGGCGTGCTTGTCGCTGTGCGGCATGCCCGGGTACACCACGCCCACGCTCAGGCCCAGCCAGTTGTACAGCTTGCCCATCTGCGCGGCGTCGCGGCGCGCCAGGTAGTCGTTGACGGTGACCACGTGCACGCCCTTGTCTTCCAGCGCGTTGAGGTACACCGGCAGCGTGGCGACCAGGGTCTTGCCCTCGCCGGTGCGCATTTCCGCGATCTTGCCCAGGTGCAGGACCATGCCGCCGATCAACTGCACGTCGTAGTGGCGCATGCCCAGCACGCGTCGACTGGCCTCGCGGCAGACCGCGAACGCTTCCGGCAGCACCTTGTCCAGGGTCTCGCCGCCGGCGATGCGGCCGCGCAGTTCCGGGGTCTTGGCCTGCAGCTGCTCGTCGGAGAGCTGCTCCATCTCCGGCTCCAGCGCATTGATCTTGGCGACGATACGGTGGAGCTGGCGCAGTTGGCGCTCGTTGCGGCTACCGAAAACGCGAGTAAGCAGACTGTTGATCATTGAAGGAACCGGTTGGAAAGGAACGCCTCTACGGCCCGATCCCCCATGGAATCGACGGGCCGCAAACGAAACAGGGCGCGAGGCGCCCTGTCGATGGCAAAGCACATTGTAGCTTGGGGCGGCGCCCGGCGATTCAAGCGCCGCCACGCCGCCCCCGGCGCGGCTCAACCGCGGCCGCGGCGGCCCACCGGGATGGCGCCATCGCCGAGGAACTTGGCCGGGTTCACCACCACCCCGTCCTTCCACACCTCGAAATGCACGTGGGCGCCGGTGGAACGGCCAGTGGAGCCGGCCTTGGCCACTTCCTGGCCGGCCCGCACCAGGTCGCCGACCTTCACCGACAGCCGCGAATTGTGCGCGTAGCGGGTGACATAGCCGTTGCCGTGGTCGACCTCGACCACGTTGCCGTAGCCGCCGCGCACCCCGGAGTAGCTGACCACGCCGTCGGCCACCGCCAGCACCGGGTCGCCGACGTTGGCATGGAAGTCGATGCCCTTGTGGTTGCCGGTGCCGCGGCCGAACGGATCGGCGCGGCCGCCGAAGGCCGAGGTGATGTAGCTGTTGCGGATCGGCATCCGCGAAGGCACCGCGTTCTGGTCCAACTGGTGGTCGAACAGCAGCGATTCGAGCACCGACAACTGCTGGCCGGAGGTGGCGAACTTCTGCTGCAGCCCGTCCAGTTCCTTGCCCAGCTGCTGCGCGGGCATGTCGTGGCTGGGCTCGTCGTCGCCGCCGCCGACGCCGACCGGCTGGTCGAAATCGAACTCGCCGTCCTGCAACTTGCCCATGCGGGTCAGGCGCTCGCCGAGCGCGTTGAGCCGGGTCGCCTGCGCCTGCAGCTCGCCCAGCCGCGCCGCCAGGGCGTTGACCTGGGTCTGCGCGTCGCGGCGCACCTGCGCCAACTCCTGGTCCTGCCGCTCCAGCTTGGCGCGCATCTGCGCCGAACCACCCCACCCCGCCGCGGCGCTGACGCCGATGCCGAGTACCATGCCGAGGCCGAGCACCGCACCGAACGCGGCGAGGGGGCGACGATCGGCGTACTCGCGCAATCGCCACGGCAACGTTTTGACCCCCTTTTCACTGGAACGGATTACGATCTTCTTGAACGTCATATGAGTTTTCATGTCTAAGCGAAAGTCCGGCGAAGGCCATACCGCTACGCCGCAGCCGGCGTTGGACGCCGCACTGGCGGACAAGGCGGGCGACCCGTTGCGCCGCGCCTTGTGGCTCGACGCGCTGGACCGGCAGTTACGCCCCCATCTGCCGCCGAACCTGGCCTCCCGTTGCCGGTTGGCCAATGTGAACGGCGAACAGCTCGTTTTTCTCGTTGAGTCTCCGGTCTGGCACGCCCGGGTCAGGCTGGCCGAGGCCGACATCCTTGCTGCGGCCCGTTCCCTCGGGCTGAAAGCCACCAAAGTGACCGTCAAGACGGCGACTGCGCCCGCGCATTCCCCAATGCATCAGGCAAGAAGCACGCCAGCTCCGGTGTCCGCGGCCACGCACAAGGGTTTGCGCGAGGCCCTGGCTTCCCTGCAAGACGTTGGCTCCGCAACGCCCGATGCGACCACGGGCTCCGACCGCGGCCGTCGACGTACGTAGACACGCCGCGACCGACGCATCCTAGCGGGCGCCGGGCGTCAGGTCGTTATCGATTCGTTAAATCGACGTTAAGGGAAAAAGAAGGAACGGCCGATTGCCGATTCCGTGATACCGACCCGTCCGATCGGCCGGGTTGAATGGGTTCAGGCGTAAGCCGCCGCCCCATAGGCCACCGGCGCCTGCTGCGCGGCGGATTCGAAGCTGACCCATTCCCAGGCCGCCTGCTCGGCGAGCAGCGCGCGGACCAGCTTGTTGTTGAGCGCGTGGCCGGACTTGTAGCCCTCGTAGGCGCCCAGGATCGCGCCGCCGGCCAGGTACAGGTCGCCGATCGCATCGAGGATCTTGTGGCGCACGAACTCGTCGGCGTAGCGCAGGCCGTCGTCGTTGAGCACGCGGAACTCGTCGAGCACGATGGCGTTGTCCATCGACCCGCCCAGGCCCAGGTTGCGTTCGCGCATGTACTCCAGGTCGCGCATGAAGCCGAAGGTGCGCGCGCGGGAGATTTCCTTGATGTAGGCCATCGTCGAGAACTCGATCTCCTGGCGCGATTGCTTGGCCGGGATCATCGGGTGGTCGAACTGGATGGTGAAACCGAGCTTGTAGCCGCCGTCGTACGGCATGAAGCGGGCGACCTTGTCGCCGTCGCGCACTTCCACCTCGCGCTTGATGCGGATGAAGCGCTTGGCCTTGTCCTGCTCGACGATGCCCGCCGACTGCAGCAGGAACACGAACGGACCGGCCGAGCCGTCCATGATCGGCAGCTCGGCCGAGGACAGTTCGACGATCGCGTTGTCCACGCCGAGGCCGGCCATCGCCGACATCAGGTGTTCCACGGTCTGGATCTTGGCCTGGCCGCGGCTCAGGCCGGTGCACAGCGTGGTCTCGGTGACCAGCTCGGCATCGGCCGGCACGTCCACCGCCGGATCCAGGTCCACGCGCCGGAACACGATGCCGTGGTCGGCCGGTGCGGGGCGCAGGGTCATGTAGACCTTGTCGCCGCTGTGCAGGCCCACGCCGGTGGCGCGGATCGTGTTCTTGAGAGTGCGTTGCTGGGTCATGGCAGACAGTCTGGAAACGTCTGTTCGCACGGGAACTGAACAGACAACGAGAATATCACGCGTTTAGCCAAATTTTAACAAAGCGGTCACAGCATCCCATGGGTGCAACGCTGGCCCGTGCCGGCGTCGCCGTCGCAAAAACCTGCCGGGTCGCGGGGACCCGGCAGCAAGGGACACGGCACGCCGGCCAGGGAGGCGCTCCCGGACGGCGGTGTTGCGTGTTGCGGGCCGGCGCGCACGCCGGCCGATGACGCAGACCTCAGTCGGCCTGGCGGCGCAGGGCGGGCCGCTTGCTTGCGAAGCACCGCTTCGCGAGCGGCCCCGCGCCCGGCCATGGATGGCCGGGCCGGCCCATCCGCAAGCCGGACGGCTACGCCAGGGACGGCATCAGTCGGCCTGGCGGCGCAGGAACGCCGGAATATCCAGGTAGTCGCTCGGCAGATCGGCCGCGGCCGGCGCCGGGGCGGACGCCGCCGCGCCCATGCCGTCGCCGCTCGGACGGCGCAGGCCCAGGCCCATCGCACCGCCGACCGCCTTGGACACGGCGTCGCCGCCGTGGTCGAAGTCGCCGAACTCCGGCTGGCCGGTGGTGGCGTTGCGCACCAGCTTGATCGGCGCGCGCTGCTCCGGACGCTGCGACTGGCGCGACACCGCGCGGTTCAGGCCGGTGGCGACCACGGTCACCCGCACTTCGTCCTGCATGTCCGGATCCAGCACGGTGCCGACCACCACGGTGGCGTCCTCGGAGGAGAAGCCCTCGATGGTGCGGCCGATCTCGTCGAACTCGGCCATGGTGAAGTCCGGGCCGGCGGTGATGTTGACCAGGATGCCGTTGGCGCCGGCCAGGTTGACGTCGTCCAGCAGCGGGTTCTGGATCGCCGCTTCGGCCGCGGCCTGCGCGCGGTCGTCGCCGCGGGCCGAGCCGGTGCCCATCATCGCCAGGCCCATTTCCGACATCACGGTGCGCACGTCGGCGAAGTCGACGTTGATCAGGCCGGGACGCACGATCAGGTCGGCGATGCCCTGCACCGCGCCCTGCAGCACGTCGTTGGCGGCGCGGAACGCCTGGATCATGGTGGCGTTGCGGCCGAGCACGGTGATCAGCTTCTCGTTGGGGATGGTGATCAGCGAGTCGCAGTGCTGGCTCAGTTCCTCGATGCCCTTCAGCGCCACCTGCATGCGGCGGCGGCCTTCGAACGGGAACGGCTTGGTGACCACGGCCACGGTCAGGATGCCCATTTCCTTGGCCAGCTGCGCCACCACCGGCGCCGCGCCGGTGCCGGTGCCGCCGCCCATGCCGGCGGTGATGAACACCATGTCCGCGCCCTGCAGCGCGTCCATGATGCGCTCGCGGTCTTCCAGCGCGGCCTGGCGGCCGACTTCCGGGTTCGCGCCCGCGCCCAGGCCCTTGGTGACGTTGGTGCCGAGCTGCAGCTGCAGCTTGGCGCCGCAGTTCTTGATCGCCTGCGAGTCGGTGTTGGCGGTGATGAACTCCACGCCGTCCACGCTGCTGCTGACCATGTGCGCGACCGCGTTGCCGCCGCCGCCGCCCACGCCGACCACCTTGATCACTGCATTGGGTGCCATCTTTTCAATCAGTTCGAAATGCGCCATGTCCGTTTCCTCTTTGAGCCGGGAATGGGGAATCGGGAATGGGGAATCGGATCGCTCCGTTCGCTGTCCCGACACCCGCATTTCGGCGAGTGTTGTTGTTTGGAAGCTGGGAATGGGGAACCGGGAGTGGGGAATCGCAACAGCGTCTCCAGCCCGGCACCTGTTCCTCAGCGGAACTACAAAAAAACCACACCTATCTACCCCTCACCGCTCTCCACCTATCTCACCGCAGCACCGCTTTTGCTTTTGCACTTACCCATTCCCAATTCCCGGTTCGCCATTCCCGGCCCTCAAAACTCGCCGCGATACCAGTTCTTCAATTTCTTGAACAAGCTGCCGGCGCGGCCGGTCGGCAGCGACGGGCGGCGCGGGTGTTCGATCTGGCTGCCCATCAGCAGCAGGCCCACGCCGGTGGCGTGGACCGGATTGCCGACCACCTCGCCCAGGCCGGTGACGTGCTGGGGAATGCCCACGCGCACCGGCATCTGCACCATTT
The DNA here is from genome assembly GCF_056725085.1 of Xanthomonas sp. NCPPB 901. Lineage (NCBI taxonomy): Bacteria > Pseudomonadati > Pseudomonadota > Gammaproteobacteria > Lysobacterales > Lysobacteraceae > Xanthomonas > Xanthomonas sp. NCPPB 901. Next base: position 4,105,457 of record NZ_CM161511.1, read on the forward strand.
CCTCGGCCAGCTCGACCACGCCTTCCATCTTCGAGGCGCCGCCGGTCAGCACCATGCCGGCGCGCACCAGTTCCTCGAAGCCGGAGCGGCGCAGTTCGGCCTGCACCATCTCGAAGATCTCCTCGTAGCGGCCTTGCACCGCCTGCGCCAGCGAATGCCGCGGCATGCGCCGCGGCGGGCGGTCGCCGACGCTGGGCACCTGGATGCTTTCCTCGGCGGTAGCCAGCTGCGCCAGCGCGCAGGCGTAGCGCACCTTGATCTGCTCGGCTTCCGGGGTCGGCGTGCGCAGCATGTGCGCGATGTCGTTGGTGACGTGGTCGCCGGCGATCGGCAGCGAGGCGGTGTGGCAGATCGCGCCCTGCACGAACACCGCCAGGTCGGTGGTGCCGGCGCCCATGTCCACCAGCACCACGCCCAGTTCACGCTCGTCGGCGGTCAGCACCGCCACCGAGGACGCCAGCGAGGACAGGATCAGGTCGTCCACCTGCAGGCCGCAGCGCTGCACGCACTTGCTGATGTTGGCCGCGGCCGACTGCGCGCACACCACCAGGTGCGCGTGCACCTCCAGGCGCACGCCGGTCATGCCGACCGGGTTGCGGATGCCTTCCTGCGAATCGTCCAGCACGTACTCGCGCGGGATCGCGTGGAGGATGCGCTGGTCGGCCGGGATCGCCACCGCCTTGGCCGCTTCCAGCACGCGGTCCAGGTCGTTCCAGGTCACCTCGCCGTCGCGGATCGGGACGATGCCCGGCGAGTTCTTGCACTGCACGTGGTTGCCGGAGATCGACGCGTACACCGAGCGGATCTCGCAGCCGGCCATCAGCTCGGCTTCCTCGATCGCGCGCTGGATCGACTGCACGGTGGATTCGATGTCCACCACCACGCCGCGCTTGAGCCCGCGCGATTCGTGCGAACCGATGCCGATCACCTCGATCGGATTGCCGGGCGAGTATTCGCCGACCAGCGCGACGACCTTGGAGGTGCCGATGTCCAGTCCAACGATGAGGGATTTGTCGCCTTTGCGGTTCATGTCTTGGAGCCGGGAATAGAAAATCGGGAATAGGGAATGGAGAAGAGCGGGTGCGCGCGAGAGGATGGTGGATCGACCAGTGCCGCATGGCGCGTGGGCTGGGGCGGCGCCGCTGGTTTCTTCTCCTTGCCCGGCTCCTTACTCGGCTCTTTGCTCTCGGGTACCCATGCCACCGTGAATCCGTTGGTGTAACGAAGATCGGCGCGCGCCAGCGGCGGCTGGCCCGGCTGCAGCAGTTGCGGCAGCACCCGGGCGAAGCGCTCCAGGCGCGCGCGCGCGTCGTCGCGCCCGACCACCACCTGCACGCCGTTGCCCAGCGCCAGCGACCAGCTGCCGCGCGCGTCCAGCGCCACGCCCTGCACCGGCAAACCGACCGGCGCGAACAGCGCGCGCGAGGCGTTGTACAGCGCGACCACGTCGGCGGCCTTGGCGTCGGGGCCGGCCAGGTGCGGCAGCGCCACGTCGCGCAGTTCGTTGGGCAGGGCGAAGATGCGGCCCTGCTCGGACAGCATGCGGTCCGCGCCCCAGCGCGCGAACGGGCGGTGCTCGGTGACGCGCACTTCCAGCACGTCCGGCCAGCGCTTGCGCACCCGCGCGCTCTCCACCCACGGCAGCCGCTCGATCGCGTTCTGCGCATCCTGCAGGCGCACCGCGAAGAAGCCGCGGCGCGCGTACGGCAGTACCACCTGGCGCAACTGCTCGGCGGACACGCGCTTGAAGTCGCCGCTGACCTGCAGCCGGCTCAACGGCCAGCGCTCGGCGCCGACCCAGCCGTTGAGCACGGCCACGATCGGCAGCGCGACCAGCGCCAGCGCCAGCAGCCAGGCGAGGATGCGCAGGGAGGCGTTCATGGGCGCACCGTCCGGTGCGCGAGAATGGGGAATCGGGAATGGGGAATGGGCAAAGCACAAGCGGCCGCGCACGCGGCACCGCTCTTGCCGATTCCCCATTCCCGATTCCCGATTCCCGGCTTCACAGCGTCTGCTCCAGGATGCGCCAGCACAGCCCGGCGAAATCCACGCCCAGCTGCGCCGCGGCCTTGGGCACCAGCGAGTGGCTGGTCATGCCCGGGGCGGTGTTGACCTCGATCAGCTGCAGGCCGCGCACGCGGTCGCGCATCACGTCCACGCGGCCCCAGCCGCTGCAGCCGGCCGCGGCGAAGGCCTGCAGGGCGAGCCGGCGGATCTGCGTCTCGTCCTCGCCCTCCATGCCCGGGCACAGGTACTGGGTGTCCTCGGCGATGTACTTGGCGTGGTAGTCGTACCAGTCGCCGGCGGGGACGATGCGGATCGACGGCAGCGCGACGTCGCCGAGGATGCCGACGGTGTATTCCTCGCCCTGCACCATCTGCTCCATCAGCAGTTCGCCGCGGTAGTCGGCGGCGAAGGCGCGCACCGGCGCCAGGTCGGCCTCGGCCAGCACCCGGAACACGCCCACGCTGGAGCCTTCGCAGGCCGGCTTGACGAACAGCGGATAGCCCAGCGCGGCGGCCGCCGCGGCCAGGTCGGCCTGCGCGTCGATGCGGGCGAAGCCCGGGGTCGGCAGGCCGGCGGCGATCCACACCTGCTTGGTGCGGATCTTGTCCAGGGTCAGCGCGCTGCCGAGCACGTCGGGGCCGGTGAACGGCACCTGCAGGGCGCGCAGCAGGCCCTGCAGCACGCCGTTCTCGCCGTCGCCGCCGTGCAGGATGTTGAACACGCGGTCCACCGCGCCGGCGCGGATGCGCTCGAGCAGCGCAGGAATGCCGTCCACCGGCTGCGCGTCGACGCCGCGGCTGCGCAGCGCCTCCAGCACGTTGGCGCCGGAGTTCAGCGACACCTCGCGTTCGCTGGAGGTGCCGCCGAGCAGCACGGCGACGCGGCCGAACACGGCCGGGTCGGTGACGCGCGGCGGCGGCAGGGTCTGCGCGCTCATGCGTCCGCTCCGCCGGCGAAGCCGTGCTGGGCGATGTGCTGGGCGACATAGCCGATGTCGCCCGCCCCCATCATCAACAGCAGGTCGCCGTCCTGCAGCACGTCCGGCAGCACGCGGTCGAGTTCGCCGACCTGGCCGACCACCACCGGTTCGCTGCGGCCGCGCGCGCGGATCGCGCGCGCCAGCGAGCGCGCGTCGGCACCGGGGATCGGCGCCTCGCCGGCCGGGTAGACCTCGCTGAGCACCAGCGCGTCCACTTCCGACAGCACCGCGGCGAAGGCGTCGAACTGGTCGCGGGTGCGGCTGTAGCGATGCGGCTGGAACGCGACCACCAGGCGCTTGTCCGGCCAGCCGCCACGGGCGGCGGCGAACACCGCGGCCAGTTCGCGCGGATGGTGGCCGTAGTCGTCGACCACGCGCACGCGCGCGCCGGCGGCGGTGGTGACTTCGCCCAGGTCGTTGAAGCGGCGGCCGATGCCGGCGAAGCCCTGCAGGGCGCTGGCGATCGCCTCCGGCGCCACGCCCAGCTGCCAGCCGATGGCGGCGGCGGCCAGCGCGTTGAGCACGTTGTGGCGGCCCGGCAGCGCCAGGGTCACCGGGATGCTGCTGCCTTCCGGCAGGCGCAGGGTGAAGCGCATGCGCGGGCCGTCCTGGACCACGTCCTCGGCGCGCACGTCGGCGTTCTCGCTGAGGCCGTAGCTCATCACGTGGCGCGGCGTCTTCGCCGCCAGCGCGGCCACTTCCGGATCGTCGATGCACAGCACCGCCAGGCCGTAGAACGGCAGGCGCTGCAGGAACTCGGCGAACGCCGCCTGGACCCGCGCGAAGTCGTTGCCGTAGTTCTCCAGATGATCGGCATCGATGTTGGTGATGACCGAGATCAGCGGGTTCAGGCGCAGGAAGCTGCCGTCGCTCTCGTCGGCCTCGGCCACCAGCCACTGGCCGCCGCCGAGCTTGGCGTTGGCGCCGGCGGCGAGCAGCTGCCCGCCGATCACGAAGGTCGGGTCCAGCCCGCCTTCGCTGAGCACCGCCGCAGCCAGGCTGGTGGTGGTGGTCTTGCCGTGGGTGCCGGCCACCGCGATGCCGCGGCGGAAGCGCATCAGCTCGGCCAACATCGCCGCGCGCGGCATGATCGGAATGCGCTGGCTGCGCGCCTCCATCAGTTCCGGGTTGTCCTCGCGGATCGCGCTGGACACCACCACGCAGTCGGTGCCGAGCACGTTGGCCGCCGAGTGCCCGCGCATCACCCGCGCGCCGAGCTTGACCAGGCGCCGGGTGGCGGCGTTGTCGGCGTTGTCCGAGCCGGAGACCTCATAGCCCAGGGTCAGCATGACCTCGGCGATGCCGCTCATGCCGGTACCGCCGATGCCGACGAAATGCACGCGCGGGAACGCGCGGACCAGATCGCCGGTGTCGTGGAGGCGGCGAATCACGGGCGGCCTCCTGCGGAGGCGGGATTGGGGAATCGGGAATCGAGAATGGGGAAAAGCGAAGCGCTGGCGGCGATCCGCGCCTGCCGCGTATTCGTGTCTACGTGTGTCACTGCGTGCGTCTGCCCTTGATTGTGCTTGTACCCATTCCCCATTCCCGATTCACCACTCCCGGCCTCTTCCAAGACGATGTCCGCAATCCGCTCGGCCGCATCCGGCTTGGCCAGCTGGCGTGCGGCCTCGGCCATCGCCAGGCGCTGGGCGGGCTGCGCCAGCAGGTCGCGCAGCACGCGCTGCAGGTGGCCGGCCAGGGCGTCGTCCTGCTTCAGCAGCACGGCGGCGCCGCGCTCGACCAGGTATTCGGCGTTGCGGGTCTGGTGGTCGTCGACGGCGGCGGCGAACGGCACCAGCACGCTGCCGATGCCGACCGCGCACAGCTCGGCCAGGGTCGAGGCGCCGGCGCGGCACACCACCAGGTCGGCCCAGGCGTAGGCGGCGGCCATGTCGCCGATGAAGGCTTCGACGCTGGCTTCAACGCCGGCGTCGGCGTAGGCGCGCGCGGCTTCCTCGCGCAGCGCTTCGCCGCACTGGTGGCGCACCTCGACGGCCACGCCGAGCGCGGCCAGCGCCTGCGGCAACGCCTGATTGAGCACGCGCGCGCCCTGGCTGCCGCCCAGCACCAGCAGCCGTGGCGCGCCGTGGCGCGCGGCCAGGCGCTGCGCCGGCGGCGCCAGCGCGGCGATCTCGGCGCGCACCGGGTTGCCCACCGCTTCCTCGCGCGTGGCGAAGCTGCCCGGGAAGCCGGTCAGCACCCGCCGCGCGACCCGCGCCAGCACCTTGTTGGTCAGGCCCGGCGCGCGGTTCTGTTCGTGCACCAGCAGCGGCAGCTTGAGCAGCCGCGCGGCCAGCCCGCCGGGACCGGCGGCAAAGCCGCCGAAGCTGATCACCGCGCGCGGCGCACGCCGGCGCAGCACGAAGCCGGCGGCGCGCACCGCGCGCAGCACCCGCACCGGCGCGCCGAACAGGGCCAGCGCGCCCTTGCCGCGCAGTCCGCCGATCTCGATCGTGTCCAGTTCGATGCCGTGCTCCGGCACCAGCCGCGTTTCCATGCGCCCGGCCGCACCCAGCCACACCACCGGCACGCCACGCGCGCGCAGCACCTTGGCCACGGCCAGCGCGGGGAAGATGTGCCCGCCGGTGCCGCCGGCGAGGATCATCACCGGCGCGGCGGAGGCGGCAGCGGAGACGGAGGGCGACGCGCTCATCCGAGCCTCCCGAAGGTGGGTTCGACCCGCGGCTGCATGCGGCTGGTGCCGCGCCCCGGGGCGCCCTGGATCGCCGCGGCGACCGCGCTGGCGCTGGCCTCGCGCGCGGCGTGCAGGTCCTCGGCGTTGTCCACGGTCTGCTTGACCGGCATCGCCGCGTCGCTGCGCACCAGCGCCACCTGGCGCTCGGCGCGGTTGAGTTCGTAGGACACGCGCAGCAGCAGGCCCATCGCCACGCAGGTCATCAGCACGCTGGAACCACCGGCGGAGATCAGCGGCAGAGTCAGGCCCTTGGTCGGCAGGATGCCCAGGTTCACGCCGACCGAGACGAAGCTCTGCAGGCTGATCCACAGACCGATGCCGAAGGCGATGTAGCCGGAGAAATGGCGCTTCATCTCCACGCAGCGCATGCCCAGCCAGAACGCGCGGCCGACCAGCAGCGCGTACAGCGAGATGATCAGGCACACGCCGACGAAGCCCAGTTCCTCGGCGATGACCGAGAAGATGAAGTCGGTATGCGCTTCCGGCAGATAGTTGAGCTTCTGCACCGAGCCGCCCAGGCCGACCCCGAACAGTTCGCCGCGGCCCACCGCCATCAGCGCGTTGGACAGCTGGTAGCCGGAGCCGAGCTGGTCGGCCCACGGATCCAGGAAGGAGGTGATGCGGCGCAGGCGGTACGGTTCGAGGATCGCGATGAAGGCGAACACCGGCAGACCGATCACGATCGGCATCGACATGCGCGGCAGGTTCACCCCGCCCAGCACCAGCATGCCGGCGGTGATCGCCAGCAGCAGCGTGGAGGAGCCGAAGTCCGGCTGCAGCAGCAGCAGGCCGACCAGCGCCACCGCCACGCCCAGCGGCTTGAGCATCGCCGGCCAGGTCGCGTTGACCTCGTCGCGGAAGCGCACCAGGTAGCTGGACAGCCACACGATGTACAGCACCTTCACCGCTTCCACGGTCTGGAAGCGCGAGATGCCCAGGTTGATCCAGCGCCGCGCGCCGTTGACGGTGCTGCCCAGGCCGGGCACGAACACCACCAGCAGCAGGCCGAAGCAGGCCAGCAGCAGCAACTGGTTGTACTGCTCGATGTTCTTCAGCTCGGTGCGCATCGCCCAGAACGCCAGGCCGATGCCGCCGGCCAGGAACAGCAGGTGGCGGCTCAGGTAGTAGAACGGGCTGGTGGTCAGCTCGATCGAGCTGGAGCCGACCATCACCACGCCCAGCGACGCCAGCGCCACCGCGGCGCCGAGCAGCCACGGGTCGTAGCGGCCACCGATGGCCTCCAGGCGGGTCGCTTGGCGGGCAGCGTCGTTCATCAGCGCACCTTCAACGTGGCCAGGCCGACCAGCACCAGCACCACCGAAATGATCCAGAAGCGCACGATCACCCGCGGCTCCGGCCAGCCCTTCAGCTCGAAGTGGTGGTGGATCGGCGCCATGCGGAACACGCGCTTGCCGGTGAGCTTGAACGAGGCGACCTGGATCATCACCGACAACGTCTCGATGACGAACACGCCGCCCATGATCACCAGCACCAGTTCCTGGCGCACGATCACCGCGATGGTGCCGAGCACCGCGCCCAGCGCCAGCGCGCCGATGTCGCCCATGAACACCATCGCCGGGTAGGTGTTGAACCACAGAAAGCCCAGGCCCGCGCCGGCGATCGCCGCGCAGATGATGATCAGTTCGCCGGCGCCGGGAATGGTGGGGATCTTCAGGTAGGCGGAGAACACCGCGTTGCCCGAGGCATAGGCGAACACGCCCAGCGCGCAGGCCACCAGCACCGTCGGCATGATCGCCAGGCCGTCCAGGCCGTCGGTCAGGTTGACCGCGTTGGAGAAGCCGACGATCCAGAAGTAGGCGATGGCGACGAAGCTGATCCCGGCCAGCGGCAGCGCGATCGACTTGAACATCGGGATGTAAAAGGTGATCGCCGCCGGCACGTCGGCGGTGTAGTACAGGAACAGGCCCGCGGCCAGGCCGAAGATCGACTGCAGCAGGTACTTCCAGCGCGACTTGAGCCCGTTCGGGTCGCGGCGCACGATCTTGATCCAGTCGTCGTACCAGCCGATCACGCCGAACGCCAGCATCACCGCCAGCACCAGCCACACGTAGCGGTTGCGCAGGTCGCCCCACAGCAGCACCGACAGCAGCACGGTGAGCAGGATCAGCGAACCGCCCATGGTCGGGGTGCCGGCCTTGGAGAAGTGGGTCTGCGGGCCGTCCTGGCGGATCGGCTGGCCGCCCTTGAACTGCGCCAGCTTGCGGATCACCGCCGGGCCAAGCCACAGCGACAGGAACAGCGAGGTCAGCGCCGCGAGGATGCCGCGGAAGGTCAGGTAGCCGAACAGCCCGAACATACTTTCGAGCTGCTGCAGCCAGCGCGCCAGTTCAAGCAGCATGCGGCGCCTCCTGTGCCTGGTTCAGCAGCGCGCGCACCACGGTGTCCATGGCGCTGCCGCGCGAGCCCTTGATCAGCAGCGTGGCCGGGACCGGCGAAAGCGCGCCAACGGACGGCGCGCCGGTGTTCTCATGCATTTGCTTCACTTCCTGTTCTTGATCCTGCTGTTCCCGGGTCCCGGCGGCTGCGGCCAGATCGCGCTGCAGCGCCTGGATCAGCGCCGCGTGGCTGTCGAACACCCGGCCGTTCTCGCCGAACGCCTGCGCGGCGTGGGCGCTGAGCGGGCCGAGCGCGTACAGCCGGGTCAGCCCGGCATCGCGCGCGCGGCGCCCGCCGCTGGCGTGCAGCGCCTCGGCGCCGGCGCCGAGTTCGCGCATGTCGCCCAGCACCAGCCAGCGCTCGCCGCCGGCCGCGGCCAGGGCGTCGATCGCCGCCGCCAGCGAGCCGGGGTTGGCGTTGTAGCTGTCGTCGATCAGCACCGCGCCGTCGGGCAGCGTGTGGGTGATCTGCCGGCCCGGCACCGGCTGCACCTGCGCCAGGCCGGCGGCGATGCGCGCCGGCGCCACGCCCAGCGCCAGCGCCAGCGCGGCGGCGGCCAGGGCGTTCTGCAGGTTGTGCCGTCCCGGCAACGGCAGTGTCGCCTCGACGTCGCCGCGCGGGGTGGTCAGCACGAACTGGGTGCGGTCGGCGGCCATGCGCACCTGCGCGGCACCGACCTCGGCGCCCGGCTGCAGGCCGAAGCGCAGCACCTGCGGCCGCGCCTCGCCGGTCGCCAGGCGCTGCTCGAACCACAGGCCGAAGGCGTCGTCGGCATTGATCACCGCGGTGCCGTCGGCCGGCAGCGCGGTGTAGATGGCGCCCTTGGTCTGCGCCACGCCGAGCAGGCTGCCCATGCGTTCCAGGTGCGCGGCGGCGATGTTGTTGACCAGCGACACCTGCGGCGGCGCGATGTCGGTGAGATAGGCGATGTCGCCCGGCTTGCCGGCGCCCATTTCGTAGATGGCGTAGTCGGCGTCGTCCGGCGCCTCGATCACCGCCAGCGGCAGGCCGATCTCGTTGTTGCGGTTGCCGGGGTTGGCGTAGACGCTGCCGCCGTCGATGCGGCAGGCATGCTGCAGGATCGCCAGCAGCAGCGCCTTGACGCTGGTCTTGCCGTTGCTGCCGGTGATCGCGGCCACGCGGGTGGCGCGGCCGCGCTGCATGCCGGCGGCGATCCGCGCCAGCGCCAGCTGGGTGTCGGCGGCGACGATCTGCGGCAGCTCGATCTGCGGCTGCACGCGCTCCACCAGCAAGGCGCTGGCGCCGCGCGCGGCGGCATCGGCGACGAAGGCATGGCCATCGAAACGCTCGCCGCGCAGCGCCACGTACAGGCTGCCGGCGGCCAGGCTGCGGGTGTCGTGGCTGATCGCATCGATCGCCACGTCGTCGCCGTGCAGTTCGGCGCCGGCCCAGTGCGCGATCATCGACAACGGCAGGCGCTTCATCGGGCCGCCTCCGCCGCATGCGCGCGCAGGGCCTGCGCGGCGACCTCGGTGTCGTCGAACGGATGGCGCACGCCGGCGATCTCCTGGTAGGGCTCGTGGCCCTTGCCGGCGATCAGCACGATGTCCTCGGCACCGGCATCGGCATCGGCAACCGCCATGGCGATCGCCTGCGCGCGGTCGCGCTGCACCTGCACCGCCTGCAGGCCGTCGAAGCCGGCCAGGATGTCGGCGACGATACGGTCGCCGTCCTCGCCGCGCGGGTTGTCGTCGGTGACCACCACGCGCTCGGCCAGGCGCTGCGCGATCGCCGCCATCTGCGGGCGCTTGCCGGTGTCGCGCTCGCCGCCGCAGCCGAACACGCAGGTGATGCGGCCCTGCGCGTGCGCGCGCAGGCTCTGCAGCGCCTGCTCCAGCGCGTCTGGGGTATGGGCGTAGTCGACCACCACCAGCGGCTGCGCGCCGTTGCCGCCGAGCCGGTTCATGCGCCCGCGGATCGGCTGCAGCTGCGCCAGGGTGGCGGCGATGCGTACCGGCGCCACGTCCAGCGCGTGCAGCGCGCCGGCCACCGCCAGCAGGTTGTCGACGTTGAAACGGCCCAGCAACGGCGACTGCAGCGGATGCCGCTCCTCGCCGATCGCCAGGGTGAAACCGATGCCGCGCGCGTCCAGGTGCAGCGCCTCGGCGCGCACGTCGGCGCCGTCGTGGCCGCGCGAGCTGACCGCGATGCGGCGCAGCGCCGGATCCAGCGTGCCCAGCAGTTGCCGGCCGAACGCATCGTCCAGGTTGATCACCGCCGACTTCAGCCCCGGCGTGGCGAACAGGCGCGCCTTGGCCGCGCCGTAGCCGGCCATGTCGCCGTGGTAGTCGAGATGGTCGCGGGTGAGGTTGGTGAACACCGCCACGTCGAAGCGCACGGCGTCCACGCGGCCCTGGTCGAGCGCGTGCGAGCTGACTTCCATCGCCACCGCCTGCGCGCCGGCGTCGCGCAGCTGCGCCAGCAGCGCGTGCAGCGGCAGCACCAGCGGCGTGGTGAAGCCGGTCGGCTGCACCTGCCCGTACAGCCCGGCGCCGAGCGTGCCGATGCTGCCGCTGCGCGTGCCCAGCAGGTGCCAGGCCTGCGCCAGCAGTTGCACGGTGGAGGTCTTGCCGTTGGTGCCGGTGACCCCGACCATGGTCATGGTCTGCGACGGATGGCCATGGAACTGGTCGGCCATCGCGCCCATGCGCGCACGCAGGCCCGGCACCGCGATCGCGTCGGCCGGCGCCGGCAGCTCGGCCGGGGCCGGCGGTTCGTACAGCACGGCGACGGCGCCGTTGCCGCGCGCCTGCTCGACGAAGCCCAGGCCGTGCGCGCCGAACCCGGCGATCGCCACGAAGGCATCGCCCGGGCGCACCGCGCGGCTGTCCATGACCAGCCCGGACACCTGCACGTCGTGCGGCAGCGCCACGCCGGGCAACAGTTGCGACAGCGACATGGCGCGGGTCACTGGCGGGTCTCCTGCAGCGGCGCCGGCAACGCGGCCGGCGGCGGCGGCGCCACGGCGCGCGCGCTGGGCAGCGCCGCATCGACCTCGGCGGCGGCGTCGGGCACGATGGCCGGATCCGGCTCCACCGGCGCCGGCGGCGGCGCATGGCCGCTCTTGCCGGCGGCCTGCGCGGCCAGCCACGACTGGATGTCGTCCGGCGGCACGTCCATCAGCCGCAGCGCCCCTTCCATCACGTTGTGGAACACCGGCGCCGAGACCAGGCCGCCGTAGTACTTGGCGCCCTGCGGATCGTTGATGACGATGACCGTGGCAAAGCGCGGGTTGCTCGCCGGCACCAGGCCGGCGAACAGCGCGTTGTAGTGGCCGCGCTCGTAGCCGCCGGGGCCGGCCTTGCGCGCGGTACCGGTCTTGCCGGCGACGTGGTAGCCCAGGATCGCCGCGCCCTTGGCGCCGCCCTGGGTGACCACGGTCTCCATCATCGCCACCACTTCCTTGGCGATCGCCGGGTCCAGCACCTGCTTGCTGTCCTCGTGCTGGCCCTTGACGAAGGTCGGGGTGACCAGGCGCCCGCCGTTGCCCAGCGCGCAATAGGCGCGGGCGATCTGCAGCGGCGTCACCGACAGGCCGTAGCCGTACGACATGGTGGTCTTGGACGAGCCGCTCCAGCGCGCCGGCGACGGGAACACGCCGGCCGATTCGCCGGGGAAGCCGCTGTGCGGGGAACTGCCGTAGCCGTAGCTGTGGACCTGGTCGTAGAAGGTCTGGTCCGGCAGCTTGGCCGCGATCTTCGCCGCGCCGATGTTGGAGCTGCGGGTGATCACCCCGGTCACGGTCAGCACGCCGTTGTTGCGCGGCACGTCCTTGATGGTGAAGCGGCCCACCGACATGTAGCCGGGGTTGGTGTCGATCAGGGTGTCCTTGGTCACCACCCCGGCCTTGAGCGCGGTGGAGATGGTCAGCGGCTTCATCGTCGAGCCCGGCTCGACCAGGTCGGTGACCGCGCGGTTGCGGCGCACGTCCGGGTTGACCCCGTTGACCGCGTTGGGGTTGTAGGTCGGCAGGTTGACCATGGCCAGGATCTCGCCGGTGGCCACGTCCATGATCACGATCGAGCCGCCGGCGGCCTTGTTCTCGACCAGCGCGTTGCGCAGCTCCTTGTAAGCCAGGAACTGGATGCGGCGGTCGATGCTCAGGGTCAGGTCCTTGCCCGGCTGCGCCGGCTTGACCAGGTCGATGCTCTCGACGATCGCGCCCTTACGGTCGCGGATCACCCGCTTGGCGCCCGGCTTGCCGCGCAGCCAGGAATCGAACGCCAGCTCCAGCCCTTCCTGGCCGCGGTCGTCGATGTTGGTGAAGCCCAGCACGTGCGCCATCGCTTCGCCCTGCGGGTAGAAGCGGCGGAACTCGCGCTGCGAGAACACGCCGGGGATGCCCAGCGCGACCACCGCATGCGCCTTGTCCGGATTGATCCGGCGCTTGAGGTACATGAACTCCTTGTCCGCCTTCTGCGACAGCTTGGCGGTCAGTTCGTCGACCGGCAGTTCCAGCGCCTGCGCCAGCTGCGGGATGCGGTCCGGGCTGCGCAGCAGTTCCTGCGGATTGACCCAGATCGACTCCACCGGCGTGGACACCGCCAACGGCTCGCCGTTGCGGTCGGTGATCATGCCGCGCGAGGTGGCGATCGGCAGTTCGCGCAGGTAGCGGGCCTCGCCCTGGCGCTGGTAGAAGTCGCTGTTGATCAGCTGCACGTAGGCCGCACGGCCGATCAGCGTCACCGAGCACAGGCCCAGCGCCGCGCCGACCAGCGCCAGGCGGCCGCGCAGGTTGAAGTTGCTGCGGGGACGGTTGCGGCCGCTCTTGTTCACGGCCGCACCACCACGATGTCGCCGGTCTCGGGGAACTTCATCCCCAGCCGCTCGCGCGCGACCTGGTCGACGCGATTGCTCTCGGCCCAGGTCGCCTGCTCCAGCTGCAGCCGGCCGAATTCGATGTTCAGCTCGTCGCGGTCGTGTTCCAGCCGCGACAGCTCCACGAACAACTGGCGATGGCGATGGCGCATGTACACCACCCCGATCGCCGAGGCGATGGTGCAGGCGAGCAGCACGATCAGCAGCAATCGGCTCATTGGGCGTCTCCTTGCGGAGACGCCGGGATTGGGGATTCGGGATTCGGGATTCGTCGGGCGCGCTCTTCCAATCCCGAATCCCCAATCCCCAATCCCAGCTTCTCCGCCACCCGCAGCACCGCGCTGCGCGCGCGCGGATTCACCGCCAGTTCGTCGGCGTCGGCCTTGATCGCGCCGCCGTGCAGGCGCAGGGTCGGCACGAAGGTGGTGGCTTCGGGCAGGCGGCGGTTGCTCGGCGGCGCCTTGGCGTGGCGCTGCATGAACTGCTTGACGATGCGGTCTTCCAGCGAGTGGAAGCTGATCACCGCCAGGCGGCCGCCGGGCTTGAGCCGGGCCAGCGCCGCGTCCAGGCCGGTTTCCAGATCGGCCAGCTCGCGGTTGATGTGGATGCGGATGGCCTGGAAGCTGCGGGTGGCCGGATGGGTCTTGCTGTCGCCGCGCGGCATCACCGAGGCGATCAGCTCGGCCAGTTCGGCGGTGCGGGTGAACGGCTGCTTGTCGCGGCGGGCGACGATGGCGCGGGCGATGCGCCGGCTCTGCCGCTCTTCGCCGTAGGTCCACAGCACGTCGGCGATCTCGCGCTCCTCGGCGCGCGCCAGCCACTGCGCCGCGCTCTCGCCGGCGTCCGGGTCCATGCGCATGTCCAGCGGGCCGTCCTTGCCGAAGGAGAAGCCGCGCGCGGCCACGTCCAGCTGCGGCGAGGACACGCCCAGGTCGAACAGCACCCCGTCCAGGGCAGCGGCCGCGTCCCACTGGCCCAGCTCGGCGAAGCTGCCGCGGTAAATGGACACGCGCGCGTCGCCGCCGAACGCATGTTCGGCTTCGGCGATCGCCTCGGGATCCTTGTCCATCACCAGCAGCCGGCCTCCTGGGCCGAGGTTGTGCAGCACCCCGCGCGCGTGTCCGCCACGCCCGAACGTGCCATCCAGATAGGTTCCGTTCTCGATCACCTGCAGCCCGTCCATGACCTGCGCGAACAACACCGGCACATGCGCCGCCGATGGTTGCGACACCGGGAGGTGACCGGCCTGCGCCTGTCCGCGCATCCGGACACCCCGACTCACAACTTCAGATCGAGCAATCCATCGCCCAGATCCTCGTCAGACAACGTCTGCTGGATCAGTGCGCGATGAGCCTGCTCGCTCCACAGTTCGAACTTGTCGCCCATGCCCAACAGCACGGCGCGCTTTTCAATGCCCACCGCGGCGCGATGGCTCGGCGGGATGGTGATGCGGGCGTTGGCGTCCAGCTCCAGCGCCGCCGACGAACCCACCAGCTTCTGCTGCAGGACCCGCACCACGCGCTGGGTGTTGGGCTTGGCCATGACGTCGTCGCGGACCCGCTCCCATTCCTTCTCGGCATACAGCCACAGACAGCCGGCCTCGAACGGGTTGTAGGTCAGCACCAGCCGATTGCCGCTCACGCGCGCGACGAGGTCGCGGTACGCGGTGGGAACCGCCATACGCCCCTTGTCGTCCACAGTGATTGCGGTCTCGCCCTGAAACACGACGCCTACACCTTTCCGAATCCGCCTGGGCGGTCATTGAACCACGAAAAACCACAAAAAACCCGGTTTCCCCTCAAGTGCCCACCTTAGCAGTGCGCAACGGGTTGTCAACAACTTTGCGAGCGGTAAATCGCTAGCGGGATCAATGGTTTGCAACGATCTTTAGAGACTTGTTCAAGGCTTATCCACAAGTTACTGTTTCGTCTCAAATTTTGAGATTGAACGGAAATTCAGGCCTGTGTACGGGGCGTTAAGGTGGCCGTCACCCCCCGTCGACATCGCGCCTGGGCTCGCGCCGGCTTGCGCAAGCGCGCACACTGCAATGCATGTGTCTGGTCGTTCTCGCGCACGCTGCGCACCCGCGATGGCGCTTGCTGCTGGTCGGCAACCGCGACGAGTTCCACGCCCGCCCGACCGCGCCGCTGCAGCGCTGGCCGGCCCCGGCGCAGCGCCTGCTGGCCGGGCGTGACCTGCGTTCCGGCGGCACCTGGGTGGGGCTGGACGACGCCGGCCGCTGCGCCGTGGTCACCAACGTGCGCGACCCGCTGGCCTCGATGTCCGGCGCCTCGCGCGGCGCCCTGATCGCCGACTACCTGACCGGCGCGCAGCCAGCCGCGGCCTTCGCCGACGCGCTGGCGGCGCGCGCCGACGCCTACCCGCCGTTCAACCTGCTGCTGGCCGATGCCGCCGGCGCCGCCTACGTCGGCAACCATCCGCCCGGCCGCAGCGCCCTGGAACCGGGCGTCCACGGCATGTCCAACGGCGTCCTGGACGCGCCCTGGCCGAAGACCCGGCGGCTGCAGGCGGCGGTGACCGCCTGGATCGCCGCCGGCGACGACGCCCTGGCGCCGCTGTGGCGGGCGCTGGCCGACGCGACCCTGGCCGACCCGGCCGACCTGCCCGACACCGGGGTCGGTCCGGACCTGGAACGGCGGCTATCGCCGGCCTTCATCCGCGGCCACGACTACGGCACCCGCGCCAGCACCATCGTCGCGGTGGACGCCGCCGGCCACGGCTGGATCCACGAGCGCCGGTTCGGCCCGGACGGGGTGTATCTGGGGGAGACGCGCTTGGAAAACCATGGCCCGGGGCCCGGGACCGGGGACCCGGAAATGCCGCAGCCGCACCTGTGATGGGCTATGCAGCCGACGGCAACCATGGCTGTCCGCATCGCCATCGCTTTCCCGGGTCCCGGCTTAACATGCGACAATGCGCGCGGCGGAGTCGGCCAGACAGTCGCGTCATCCCCTCGCATTTCGGTGCGGCGGGATGCCGAGGAAAGTCCGGGCTCCATAGGGCAAGGTGCCAGGTAACGCCTGGGCGGCGCGAGCCGACGGACTAGTGCAACAGAAAGATACCGCCTACGTCTGCGCAAGCAGGCCGGTAAGGGTGAAATGGTGCGGTAAGAGCGCACCGCGAGTCCGGTAACGGACCGGCACGGCAAACCCCACCTGGAGCAAGACCAAATAGGGACCTCATGGCGCGGCCCGCGTCGGGTCCGGGTAGGTTGCTTGAGCGTACCGGTGACGGTGCGCCTAGAAGAATGACTGTCCACGACAGAACCCGGCTTATCGGCCGGCTCCGCCACTTTCTCCCAAACGTCGAAAACTCCAAAGATCTCCCTGGGGGCGTGGAGCGCCGGGCGTTCGTAGGGAGTGACGTTCTTCTAGCCTCCGACGCGTTGCAAGCAGGCACGCCTTGCGAAAGTGCAATCATTGCACTATGTTCGGCACATGCCGACGATCGTCCGTTTCGCCAACAGCGTTGTCACGATGTATGCGGCCGACCATCTGCCGCCTCACTTCCACGTCCGAACCCGGGATGGTCGGGAAGCCCTGATCGTCATCGACACCCTGGTGGTGCTTTCCGGCCGCTTGAGCCGACGTGAATTGAGTGCCGCGCTTGAATGGGCCGCGGCGAACAAAGCCACCCTCATCGCCCGATGGCAGGAATTGAATCCATGAACCAACCTCAATTCGTCATTACCAAGGTGAAGGCAGTCGCGGCGCGCGAACTTGCGCTGACCTTTGCCGACGGCTTCACTTGCACCGTCGACCTCAGCGACGTTCTGGCCTCGCATCCCTCGCTGAAGAAGGCACGGCTGCCGCATGTCTTTCATAAGGTCTCGCTCGACGAATGGCAGCGCGGCGTCATCTTCGGCGGCAACGACGAGTTGGCGCTCGCCAGTGATAACCTGCGCGCACTCGCGATCGAGCAAGCCGGTGACTATTCCCACCAGCAGATCATCGCCTGGATGCATCGCCACGACATGACGTTGGATTCGGCCGCCGAAGCATTGGGCCTGAGCCGGCGCATGCTCGCCTACTACCGCAGCGGCGAAAAGCCTGTCCCCAAGAGCATCGGCTTGGCAATGCTGGGATGGGAGGCCGAACAGGCAGGGTTTGATTATTCAAAAGTCGCCTAACAGCGCGGTCGCCTAGGACAACTGGCCGGCGATCGCTCCTCTCGGGGCGTTTCGTGTCGCCTCAGCCACCGTACAAGGCCTTGCGCGAGGCACCGGTCAGCTCGGCAGCCAGCTTGGCGGCGGTGGACGGCGGCAGATGCTCGCTGAGCTTGGCGTAGACGCGGCGGCCTTCGGCCAGCTGCGCATCGGCGTCGTCGCCGGCGCCCTGCACCATCAGCACGAACTCGCCCTTGCGCTGGTTGTCGTCGGCCTCGACCCGGGCGTGCAGGTCGGCCAGGGTGCCGTCGAGCACGGTCTCGAACAGCTTGGTCAGTTCGCGCGCCAGCACCGCCGGGCGGGCGTCGCCGAAGGCGGCGCGGCAGTCGGCCAGGGACTCGGCGATGCGGTGCGAAGCTTCGTAGAACACCAGGGTGCGCGGCTCGCCGGCCAGCCGCGCCAGGCGCTCGCGGCGCGCCGAGGCCTTGGCCGGCAGGAAGCCCTCGAAGGCGAAGCGGTCGCTGGGCAGGCCGGCCACGCTGAGCGCGGCAATCGCCGCGCAGGCGCCGGGCACCGGGCTGACCCGCACCCCGGCCGCGCGCGCCGCGCGCACCAGGCGGTAGCCCGGATCGCTGACCAGCGGGGTGCCGGCATCGCTGACCAGGGCCAGCGACTGGCCCTCCAGCAGCCGCGCGACGATGCGCTGGGCCAGCGCCTCCTCGTTGTGTTCGTGCAGCGCAAGCAGCGGCCGCTCGATGCCGAAGTGGGCCAGCAACTGGCCGCTGCGGCGGGTGTCCTCGGCGCAGATCGCCGCCACCGTGCGCAGCGTCTCCTGGGCGCGCGGCGTCAGGTCGGCGAGGTTGCCGATCGGCGTGGCGACGACATGCAGGGTTCCGGGCTGGGCGCTCATCTACGGGCTTTCCATGGTCAAGGGTAGAATCGTAGCGGTTTTCCCCGGCGCGCCTGGCGTGCCCAGCCGAATGGACCAGAAATGAACAAGCGATTCGCAAGGATTTCCGCCCTGTCGCTGCTGGCGCTGCTCGTCGCCGGCTGCGCCACCACCAGCGTGACGCCGAGCGCCTCGCCGGCCCAGTCGGCGGCGCTGGCGCTGCTGGATCAGGGCAAGCCGCGGGAGGCGGCGCAGCAGCTCGAGGCGCAGGCCGCCGGCGCCGCCGGCAGCGCCCGCAACCAGTTGCTGGCCGATGCCGCCTTCGCCTGGTACGAGGCCGGCGACGCCGCGCGCGCGCGCAGCCTGCTGGCGCAGGTGCAGTTGCGGCAACTGCCGACCCCGAGCAAGGTGCGGGCGGCGCTGGTCGAGGCCGAGCTGGCCCTGGCCGACCGCCAGCCGGCCAAGGCGCTGCAGGCGCTGGGCAACGATCCGCAGGCGGTGCCGCAGAACCTGCGTGCGCGCTGGCACCTGGCCCGCGCGCAGGCGCTGGAAGGCACCGGCGACGCCACCGCGGCGCTGGACGAACGCGCCCGCGCCGACAACGGCCTCAACGGCCAGGCGCGCAGCGACAACCAGCGCGCCATCGTGCGCCAGCTGGCCACGCTCAACGACGCCACCCTGCAGGCGCGCGCCGCCGCGCTACCGGCCGGCGACCCGCTGTACAACTTCGTCGGCCGCGCGCTGCTGAGCCGCGGCCTGGCGTTGCCGCGCCCGTTCGACCGCGGCGAGCAATGGGGCTTCGACACCAGCAAGCGGCCGCCGGCCGAACGCGACGGCTACCGCCCGCCGGCCAAGCTGGCAGTGCTGCTGCCGCTGAGCGGCAGCCTGGCCACCGCGGCCGCGCCGGTGCGCGACGGCCTGCTCGCCGGCTACTACGGCGAAACCCGGCGGCGCCCGCCGATCGACTTCATCGACACCACCGGCACCCCGGCCGGGGCGCTGGCCGCCTACCAGAAGGCGGTCGACGGCGGCGCCGATTTCGTGGTCGGCCCGCTCGGCCGCGACGAGGTCACCGCGCTGTTCGCGCGCGATGCGCTGCCGGTGCCGGTGCTGGCGCTGAACCGCGGCACCCAGGCCCCGCCGGGCGGCAGCGCCGGCTTCTCGCTGGCCCCGGAAGACGACGGCATCGCCGCCGCCGAGTACCTGCTGGCGCACGAGCGCGGCAATACGCTGGTGATCGGCAGCAACGACGACAACGGCCGCCGTGCGGTGGCCGCGTTCCGCGACCGCTTCAGCGAGCGCGGCGGCAAGGTCGCCGGCAGCATCAGCGTGGCCGAGACGCCCGGCGACATCGCCGCGCAACTGCGCAATGCCGGCGCCGCCGACTCGGTGCTGCTGGCGGTCAAGGGCAATACCGCCCGCGCGCTGGCGCCGCAGCTGGCCCTGGCCGGTTTCGCCGGCAAGACCCGGGTGGCGACCTCGCAGCTGGTGCTGGGCACCGGCAAGCCCGAGGACGACCTGGTGCTGGACGGCATCGTCTACCCGAGCGAACTGTGGAACGTGCGCGGCGTCGGCGGCCTGCCGGCGGCGGCCAGCGTGGCCGACATGCTGCCGACCGCGCGCGGCCCGGCCGGGCGCCTGTTCGCCTTCGGCTACGACGCCTGGCAGATCACCGCCTACCTGGAGAAGCTGGCGACCGCCAAGGACAGCGGCCTGCGCGGCGCCACCGGCGAGCTGCACCTGGACGGCTTCGGCAACATCGTGCGCACCCCGGCCTGGTCCACCTTCAGCGGCGGGCGTCCGACCCCGCTGCCCGATGGAAACTGAGCGGCGCCGACGCGGCAACGCGGTGGAAGCGGCGGCGCGCGCCGAACTGGAGCGCGCCGGCCTGCGTCTGATCGCCGCCAACGTCGCCTTCCGCGGCGGCGAGCTGGACCTGGTGATGCAGCAGGCGCAGAGCCTGGTGTTCGTCGAAGTGCGCTACCGGCGCAACGCCGCGTTCGGCGGCGGCGCGGCCTCGGTGGACCAGCGCAAGCGCCGCCGCCTGCTGCTGGCCGCGCAACTGTTCCTGGCCGCGCATCCGCAGTACGCCAGCTGGCCGTGCCGCTTCGACGTGGTCGAGGCCGAAGGCGATCCGCCGCGGCTGACCTGGCTGCGCGACGCGTTCCGCGCCGAGGATTGCTGAGGTGCCCAGCATCTTCACCCACGCCGCGGTGCCGCTGGCGCTGTGGGCCGCCGCCGATCGTGGGCGCATCTCCACGCGCCTGCTCGGCGCCGGCATCGTCGCGGCGATGCTGCCCGACGCCGACGTGCTCGGCTTCGCCCTGCACATTCCCTATGCCGACGCCTTCGGCCACCGCGGCGCCAGCCACTCGCTGCTGTTCGCCGCGGTGCTGGGCGCGCTCGGCGCGGCGCTGCACCGGCCCTTGCGCGCCGGCGCGCTGCAGGCGGCCGCATGGCTGTTCGTCTGCACCGTTTCGCATCCGCTGCTCGACGCGCTGACCTCCGGCGGCCTGGGCGTGGCCCTGGCCTGGCCGTGGAGCGAGCAGCGCTGGTTCGCGCCGTGGCGGCCGATCCGCGTCTCGCCGTTCGCCAACGGCTTCTTCAGTGCGCGCGGCGTGGCCACGCTGCTGTCGGAACTGCGCTGGGTGTGGCTGCCGCTGGCGCTGGCGGTGCTGACCTGGAAACTGCTGCAGCCGCCCTCGCCCTCCACTTCGTCGTCGCCGCCTTCGCCATGACCACCGCCTTGCCCACCGCGCTCACCGATACCCTTTCCGCCCTGCTCGGCGCGGAGGGCTGGCGTACCGATCCCGACAGCCGGCGCAGCTACGGCGAGGACGATTCGCGGCGCTGGGCACTGGCCGACGCGGTGGCGCTGCCGCGGACCCGCGAACAGGTGCAGGCGATCGTGCGCGCCTGCCGCGCGTACCGCGTGCCGCTGGTGGCGCGCGGCGCCGGCACCGGCACCGCCGGCGCCGCGGTGCCGTTCGCCGGCGGCGTGGTGCTGTCGTTCGCGCGCATGAACCGCATCGTGCAGTTGCGTCCGGCCGACCGCTGCGCGGTGGTCGAGCCCGGCGTGCTCAACGGCGACCTGCAGCAGGCCTTGGCGCCGCACGGGCTGTTCTGGCCGCCGGATCCCTCCAGCGCGGAGATCTGCAGCGTCGGCGGCAACCTCTCCACCAATGCCGGCGGGCCGCGCGCGGTGAAGTACGGCGCCACCCGCGACAACGTGCTCGGCCTGGTCGCGGTGACCGGCAGCGGCGAACTGATCCGCTGCGGCGGCGCCTACACCAAGGACGCCACCGGCTACGACCTGACCCACCTGCTGGTCGGCAGCGAAGGCACCCTGGCGCTGATCGTGGAAGCGACGCTGAAGCTGTCGCCGCGGCCGCTGGCGCAGGCCGGACTGCGCGCGCTGTACCGCGACGCCGCCAGTGCCGCGGCGGCGGTGTCGCGGCTGATGGCGCAGCCGAGCACGCCGACCATGCTGGAGTTCATGGACCGCAGCGCGATCGCGCTGCTGCGCCGCAACGGCAGCGACGTGCCCGAGGCCGGCGCGATGCTGCTGATCGAAGCCGACGGCGACCACGACACCCTGCCCTACGCGCTGCAGGCGCTGGGCGCGGCGGCCGAGGGCGAGGGCCTACTGGCGCTGGACGTGGCCGCCGACGGCAGCGCGCGCGACCGCCTGTGGGCGGCGCGCCGCGCGCTGTCGCCGGCGCTGCGCACGATCCGCCCGGGCAAGATCAACGAGGACGTGGTGGTGCCGGTGTCGCGCATCCCCGAGCTGGTCGCCGGCGTGGAAGCGCTGGCCGCCGAGTTCGCCCTGCCGATCGTCGCCTTCGGCCATGCCGGCAACGGCAACCTGCACGTCAACATCATGTACGCGCCGGACGACGCCGCCGAGACCGCGCGCGCGCATGCGGCGTTGCCGCGGCTGTTCGCGCTGGTGCTGGCGCTGGAAGGCACGCTGTCGGGCGAACACGGCATCGGCGTGGCCAAGCGCGATTACATGGACCAGGCCTTCGACACCGCCACCCTGGACGCGATGCGCGCGATCAAGCGTGCGCTGGATCCGGATGGGATCCTCAATCCGGGGAAGGTGTTGCCGGAGCCTTGAGGGGGAATCGGGAATCGGGAATCGGGAATCGGGAATCGGGAATCGGGAATCGGGAATCGCAACAGCGTCTTTCGCGAGCGGATGCAGTGCAACGTCGCCATGCCGCCCTGCCGCCCTGCCGCTCCTACATGCCTTGTGGAGACCGCCTGCACCACCCGGGCCATCGCCAGCGTCTCTGTCTCGGGACGATCCACCGCGATGGCGATTTCTCCAATCGGTCATCGCAAGGGCCTGGCTGCGCGCTGCGAACGCCGAAGCAAGCACTGGGCGCCCTGGCTGGCCGGGTGAACACGGCACGGCGCAAGTGCCGTCCTCGGCCTCAGCCCTTGCCCGCGTCTCCAGCAGCGGCTGGCAACGATCGCGCGGCGCGGCGGCGATGTCCGCCCTGCTGGGCGTTCCTGCCACGGAGGCAACGCTTCATGGCGCCCATTCGGCAGGGGTGACGACGCGGACGTGATCAACGCCTTCGGCGAGCGTCGGCGCTTCGAAGAGATCGGCTACCGATCGGATCGACTCCTCGGGAACGTGCTCATCCTCTGCCCGCTGCAGGTTGCGCGCGATCGCGACATCCAACGCCACCTTGAGCCAGACGATCTCGATCCGGGCGCCGGCCGCTTTCGCAATGGCGACGATCGGCGCCCGATGCCGGGCTCCGGGCAGGGCCGCGTCGAAGTAGACGGTGCAGGGCCGGATCGGTTGCTGCGCAATCCATGTCGTCTTGCCCGCGCCCTGCAGGCCGCAGACGATCACCACCGTCCAGGTTGCGGCGGATTCGCGCGCACCGGCGAGGATGGCCTTGAGGGCATCGTGGCTTTGCCGCCACGCGGCTCGGTTGCGTTCCGGCGTCCAGACGCGACCATGTTCCGTTTGCAGGAAGCGGTCCGGGTTGATCACGATGGGCAGTGAGGACAAGGGCATCTGTTCTTCCGGCTATCTCGGCCCGCCGCCCTCGAACACACGCATTGCCGGTGCAGGCGCGGCTTGGTCGCCACGGCGGCGTTCCCGGTCGCGGCTGAAGCCGCTCCTACGGGCACCCGGGGAGGCAGCCACGGCACATCACGCGGACGGACACTGCACGCCGATGAAGCGCAGCCCCACGCCCGGCTCGGTGGCGATGTAGCGCGGGGCCACGGCGCTGTCGCCGAGCTTCTGCCGCAGCTTGCCGACCAGGATGCGCAGGTAGTGGGTGTCGTCCTGGTGGGTGGGGCCCCACAGTTCGCGCAGCAGTTGCGGCTGCGTCACCACGCGGCCGCTGTGCCGCAGCAGCAGCGCGAGCAGCGCGTACTCCTTGCGGCTGAGCGGCAGCGCCTCGCCGTCCAGGCGCACCTCGCGCAGGCCCAGGTGGATGTGCAGGTGGCCGTCGTCGAACACCGGCTCGGCCTCGCCGGCCACCGGCTGCATGCGCAGCAGCACGCGGATGCGTGCCATCAGTTCCTGCACGCCGAACGGCTTGGTCACGTAGTCGTTGGCGCCGGCATCCAGCGCCTGCACCTTCTCCGCCTCGCCGGCGCGCACGGTCAGCATGATCACCGGCACCGACGACCATTGCCGCAGCTCGCGCAGCACGCTGTGCCCGTCCTGGTCGGGCAGGCCGATGTCCAGCACCACCAGTTCGGCGCCGTGCGCGGCCAGTTGCGCCAGGCCGGCGGCGCCGGTGTCCGCCTGCAGCACGCGGTAGCCCTGCGCGCGCAGGCTGATGTCGAGGAAGCGGCGGATCTGCGGCTCGTCGTCGATGACCAGCACGCGCGGCGGCGGAATCGGATCGGCGTGGGACTCAGTCGGCATCGGGGCGGGACGGCGGCGCGGCGGGTTCGATGAGCGGCAGGGTAATGCGGATCGTGGTGCCGCGGCCATCGGGACCGGGCAGCGCCTCGACGCTGCCGCCGTGCGCGCCGATCATGCCCTGGCAGATGGTCAGGCCCAGGCCGGTGCCGTGGCGGCCGCGGTCGCCGCGCTCGACGCTGTAGAACATGTCGAAGATGCGCGCGCGCTCGTCCTCGGGAATGCCCGGGCCGCGGTCGCTGATGTCGATGCGCAGGCGGCCCTCGACCATGCCGGCGGCGACGCGGATCGCCGCGTCCGCCGGCGAGAACTTGGCCGCGTTCTCCAGCACGTTGAAGATCGCCTGCTCGACCAGCGCCGGGTGCACCCACAGCGTCGGCAGCTCGGCGGCCAGGGCGATGTCCAGGCGCACCTGCGGCTGGTAGCGCT
Organism: Xanthomonas sp. NCPPB 901; assembly: GCF_056725085.1. Taxonomy (NCBI): domain Bacteria; kingdom Pseudomonadati; phylum Pseudomonadota; class Gammaproteobacteria; order Lysobacterales; family Lysobacteraceae; genus Xanthomonas; species Xanthomonas sp. NCPPB 901. The sequence continues at coordinate 4,129,720 of NZ_CM161511.1, forward strand.
GCAGGCGCCGCGCGGCCGAGCCGATCAGTTCATCCACGCCGATCCAGTCGCGGTTCAAGGTCAGCCCGGTGTGGCCGAGCCGGGTCATGTCCAGCAGGTTCTGGATGTAGCGGTCCAGGCGCTCGCCTTCCATCTGGATGGTGTCGAGCAGGCTGCGGCGGTCCTCCGCGTCCATCGCCTTGCCGTAGCTGGACAGGCTGCTGGCCGCACCGATCATCGCCGCCAGCGGCGAGCGCAGGTCGTGCGAGACCGAGGACAGCAGCGCCGAGCGCAGCCGCTCGGTCTCGCCGCTGACCCGCGCGCTCTCCAGGTCGGCGACCAGGCGCGTGCGCAGCGCGGCCTGGCCGATGTCCTCGACCATCGCCTCGGCCAGGCGCTGCTGCTCCAGGCCCGGGCGCTGCACGCCGGCGCCGAAGCGCAGGCCGACCACGCCGATCGCGCCGCGCTCGTGGCGCACCGGCAGGAACCACCAGCTCGCCCCGGCCAGGGTGTCGGTGAAGCGGCCGGTGGCCTGGCCGTGACGCTGCGCCCAGTCGGCGGCGCTGCGGTCCACCGCGGCCATCGACGGCGCGTAGTCGTCGGCGCCGGCGTGCGCGCGCTCCAGCGGCTGCAGGCGCAGCCAGGCCTCGGCCTCGAGCGTGCCGGCGAGCGCGCGGCGCCCGGCCTCCAGCACCTGGCCCAGGTCGGCGGCGCTGGCCAGCTCGCGGCCCAACCGCTGCAGCGCGGTGGTCTGCGCGTTGGCCGCACGCAGCGCCAGCACCTGCATGCGCAGGCGCGAGGCCAGGCGCCCGGCGACCAGCGCCGCGACCAGGAACAGCAGCACCGTGACCAGGCCCTGGCGCGCGCCGATGTGCAGGGTGTAGCGCGGATCGATGAAGAAGAAATCGTAGGCGAGGAAGCTCAGGATGGCGGCCAGCACCGCCGCGGCCATCCGCGTCTTCGCCGCGACCATCACCACCGCGACGATGAACACCATCGACAGGTCGTCGATGCCGACCCAGCGCTCGGCCAGCCAGCCCACCGCGACCGCCGCCAGCGTAGCGACCGTGGCGAACACCAGGTCGTCGCGCGACAGCCAATGCCCCGGGCTGCGCCAGCGCCGCCGCGCGCGGGCGCGCGCTTCCGGCGAACTGATGATCACCAGCTCGTAGTGGGCGCCGCGTTGCAGCAGCTGTTGGGTCAGCGTGCGGTTGATCATCCGCGCCAGCGGGCGCTCGCGGGTGCGGCCCAGCACCAGGGTGGACACGCCGCTGCGCGCGGCGTGGTCGAGCAGGGTGTCGGCGACGTTGGCACCGTGCAGCAGCGCGGCCTCGCCGCCGAGCCGCCGCGCCAGCGCGAAGGCGCGGTCGATCTCCAGCTGCCAGTCGGCATCGGGCTGCGCCTGGGTCTGCACCGTGACCACCGTCCACGGCGCGCCGCGGCGTTCGGCCAGGCGCCGCGCCACCCGCACCAGATAGTCGGACTGGCCGCGCCCGTCGATCGCCACCATCACCGTGCGCCGCAGCGCGACGCTGGTGCGGCCCTGCGCGGCCTGCACGTCGCGCAGGTCGTTGTCGACGCGGTCGGCGGCGGTCTGCATCGCCAGCTCGCGCAGCGCGGCCAGGTTCGACGGCGAGAAGAACGCCTGCAGCGCCTGCCCGGCCTGCTCGGGCAGGTAGACCTTGCCCTGTTGCAGGCGCTCGATCAGTTCGCGCGGCGGCAGGTCGACCAGCACGATGTCGCGCAGGCGGTCGAAGATCGCATCGGGGACGGTCTCGCTGACGCGTACGCCGGTGATGCGGTGGACCACGTCGTTGAGGCTTTCCAGGTGCTGGATGTTGACCGTGCTGTAGACGTCGATGCCAGCGTCGAGCAGTTCCTGCACGTCCTGCCAGCGCCGCTCGTGGCGGCTGCCGGGCGCGTTGCGATGCGCCAGTTCGTCCACCAGCACCAGCGGCGGGCGCAGCGCCAGCAGCGCATCCAGGTCCATCTCGTCGAGGGTGCGGCCGCGATACTCCAGCCGCCGCCGCGGCTGCACGGTGAGGCCTTCCAGCAGCGCCGCGGTCTCGGCGCGGCCGTGGGTCTCGACCACGCCGACCACCAGCCGATGGCCCTGCTGCTGCAACTGCCGCGCGCGCGACAGCATCGCGTAGGTCTTGCCGACTCCCGGCGCCGCGCCGAGGAACACGGTCAGGCGCCCGCCGCGCGCGCGCTGGAGTTCGCCGATCAGCGCATCGGCCTGCTGGGTGCGGGGGTCGGGCATTTGGAGCTGGGAATGGGGAATAGGGAATGGGGAATCGCAAAGCCTACAGCGCGGCGCGCCTTACCGCTTTTGCTCCCTCCCATTCCCGATTCCCGTTTCCCCATTCCCGGCCGCGTCCAAGGCCAGATTCAGCGCCAGCACGTTCACCCGCGGCCTGCCGAGCACGCCGAACTGGCGCGGCTGGGTCTGCGCGGCGACCAGGGCGGCGACGGTCTGCGGCGGCAGGCCGCGCGCGGCGGCCACGCGCGCCACCTGAAGCTGCGCCGCGGCGACGCTGATGTCCGGATCCATGCCGCTGCCGGACTGGGTGATCAGGTCGTCCGGCACCTGCGCCGGGTCGACGCCCTCGCGCGCGGCCACCGCCTGGCGGGTGTCGTCCAGGCGCTTGCGCAGGTCGGGATTGCTGCGCGCCTGGTTGCTGCCGGCTGCCGCCATCGGGTCGTACTTGGCGCCGGACGGACGCGGCTGGAAGTAGCCGGCAGCGGCGAACGGCTGCGCCACCAGCGCCGAGCCGACCACGCGGCCGTCGTGGGTGCGCAGGCTGCCGTTGGCCTGCTCGGGGAACAGCGCGCCGGCCAGCACGGTGGCCAGCAGCGAGTACAGCGCCGCGGACGCGAGCACCAGCAGCGGCAGCACCAGCACGGCACGCCAGCGCATCGGTTCGCGGAGGGAAACGGAGGACACAGTCATGGAGGCAATTCCGAAAGAGCGTGAGAATCGGCGCTGGGGTCAGCCCAGCGCCACCAGCAGCAGATCGATGACCTTGATCCCGACGAACGGCAGCAGCACGCCGCCCACGCCGTAGATCAGCATGTTCCGGCGCAGCAGCGAGGTCGCCGAGGACGGGGTGAAGCGCACGCCGCGCAGCGCCAGCGGGATCAGCGCCGGGATCACCAGCGCATTGAAGATCAGCGCCGCGAGCACCGCGTTGGTCGGGTTGGACAGATGCATCACGTTCAACGCGGCCATCTGCGGGATCGAGGCGGCGAACAGCGCCGGCAGGATCGCGAAGTACTTGGACACGTCGTTGGCCAGCGAGAAGGTGGTCAGCGCGCCGCGGGTGATCAACTGCTGCTTGCCCACTTCGACCACCGCCAGCAGCTTGGCCGGATCCGAATCCAGATCGACCATGTTGCCGGCCTCCTTGGCCGCCTGGGTGCCGGAGTTCATCGCCAGGCCGACGTCGGCCTGCGCCAGCGCCGGCGCGTCGTTGGTGCCGTCGCCGACCATCGCCACCAGGCGTCCGCCGGCCTGCTCCTGGCGGATGCGCGCCAGCTTGTCCTCGGGCGTGGCCTCGGCGATGTAGTCGTCGACGCCGGCCTCGGCGGCGATGGCCGCGGCGGTGAGCGGATTGTCGCCGGTGATCATCACCGTCTTGACGCCCATCGCGCGCAGCCGCGCGAACTTCTCGCGCACGCCATGCTTGACCACGTCCGACAGTTCGACCACGCCCAGCACGTGCCGGCCCTCGGCCACCACCAGCGGCGTGGCGCCGCTGCGCGCGACCTGCTCGACCCGGCCCTTCAGTTCCGCCGGCACCTGCCCGCCCAGCGCGGTGACGTGGCGGATCAGCGCGTCGGCGGCGCCCTTGCGGATCGACCGCGGCGGCTGCATGCCGGCCGCCGGCAGGTCGACGCCGGACATGCGCGTCTGCGCGGTGAAGGCGACGAACTCGGCGCCCGCCGGATCGGCCGGCGGCAGGCCCTGTTCGCGGGCCAGGCGCACGATCGACTTGCCTTCCGGGGTCGGGTCGGCCAGCGACGACAGCATCGCCGCCTCGCGCAGTTGCGCCACGTCCACGCCGCTGAGCGCATGGAACACGGTGGCCTGGCGATCGCCGTGGGTGATGGTGCCGGTCTTGTCCAGCAGCAGCACATCGACGTCGCCGGCCACTTCCACCGCCTTGCCGGACTTGGCCAGCACGTTGGCCGACAGCGCGCGGTTCATGCCGGCGATGCCGATCGCCGGCAGCAGCCCGCCGATGGTGGTCGGGATCAGGCACACCAGCAGCGCGATCAGCAGCAGTGGGTCCACGTGCACGCCGACGAAGCCGGCGATCGCCGGCAGCGAGGCGACCACGATCAGGAAGGTCAGGGTCATCGCCGCCAGCAGCATGGTCAGCGCGATCTCGTTCGGCGTCTTCTGCCGGTTGGCGCCTTCCACCAGCGCGATCATCCGGTCCAGGAAGCTGTGGCCCGGCTCGGCGGTGACCTTCACCAGGATCTCGTCGGACAGCACCTTGGTGCCGCCGATGACGCCGGAGCGATCAGTGCCGGCCTCGCGCAGCACCGGCGCGGATTCACCGGTGACCGCGGCCTCGTTGATCGTGGCCAGGCCGTGCACGATCTCGCCGTCGGCCGGGATCAGCTCGCCGGCCGACACCACCACCAGGTCGCCCGGGCGCAGTTCGGCGGCGGGCACGCTGGTCTCGCCATCCAGCCGCGCGCTGGCGACCCGGCGCGCCACCAGGTCCTTGCGCGCGCGCCGCAGCGAGGCGGCCTGGCCGCGGCCGCGCGCCTCGGCCACCGCTTCGGCGAAGTTGCCGAACAGCACGGTGACCAGCAGGATCGCGGTCACCGCCCAGCCGAAGCCGGCCGGGCCCTGGCCGGCCACGGTGATCAGCGCCGACAGCAGCGTGCCGGCGAAGACCACGGCCATCACCGGGCTGCCGAGCAGGTGCCGCGGCGACAGCTTCAGCACGCTGTCGCGCAAGGCCGCGCGCAGCGCCGCGGCATCGAACAGCCCAGGCCGGCGCGCCGGCGAAGAAGCCACGGAAGTAGAAGGAAGCGGGGTGCTCATCGTCGTCGTCTCAGTGCGCGGCCAGGGTCAGGTGATCGGCGATCGGTCCCAACACCAAAGCCGGCGTGAATTGCAGAACGGTCAGGACCGCGATGACCGCGATCAGGGTCAATGCGAAGGTCGGGGTTTCCACCTGCAGGCTGCCGCCGGTTTCCGGCGCCACCCGCTTGCGCGCCAGTTGCGCGGCCACGATCAGCGGCACGATCAGCGCCGGATAGCGGCCCAGCAGCAGCACCACGGTGCAGCTCAGGTTCCACCACGCAATGCCGTCGCCCAGCCCTTCGAAACCGGAACCGTTGTTGGCGAACGCCGAGGTGTACTCGTAGAACACCTGGCTGATGCCGTGGAAGCCGGGATTGGAGGTCGCCGACATCGACGCCGGCAGCGCCAGCGTGACCGCGGTGAAGCCGAGCAGCACCAGCGGCTGCAGCAGGATCAGCAGCGCCAGCAGGCGCACTTCCGGTGCCTCGATCTTGCGCCCGAACAGTTCCGGGGTGCGCCCGGTCATCAAGCCGGCCAGGAACACGCTCAGCAGCAGGTACACCAGGAACTGCTGCAGGCCGCAGCCGATGCCGCCCCAGATCGCGTTGACCAGCATGTTGACCATGGCCACGCCGCCGGTCAGCGGCGCCAGCGAATCGTGCATGGCGTTGACCGAACCGTTGGAGGTCTGCGTGGTCAGCGAGGACCAGGCCGCCGACGCATCGACGCCGAAGCGCACCTCCTTGCCTTCCATCAGCGCGGCGCTGCCGGGCGCATGGCCTTCGGCCCACAGCGACACCGCGGTGGACGCCAGCGACATCACCAGCATGCTGCCGAACACCAGCGCGGTGAACTTGCGACGCCCGGTGAACGGGCCGACCATGAAGGCCACCGCCACCGGGATCAGCACGATGGCCAGCACCTCGAGCAGATTGGAGAACGGCGTGGGATTCTCCAGCGCCATCGCGCTGTTGGGGCCGTACCAGCCACCGCCATTGGTGCCGAGTTGCTTGATCGCCACCATCGCCGCGACCGGACCGAGTGGGATCTTCTGCGTCTGCTGCCCGGCGCTGGCGTCCAGCGGCGTGGCGACCGGACCGGCGGCCAGCGTCGAAGGCACGCCCTGCTGGGTCAGCAGCAGCGTCCACAGCAGGCACAGCGGCAGCAGGAAGCGCAGGGTCGGACGGATCACGTCGGCCCAGTAGTTGCCGAGATCCACATCCTGCGCCGCCTCGCCGCCGCTGGCGGCCGCCGTGCGCGCCGCGTCATGGCCGCGCCCGCCGAACAGGCCGCGCAGCGTCGCCGCGACCAGCGCCAGGCCCATCATCGGGGTAATGAACTGCAGACCGACCACGCCCACCGCCTGCGACAGGTACGACAGCTGCGCCTGACCCGAGTAGTGCTGCTGATCGGTATTGGTGAGGAACGAGACCATGGTGTGCAGGGCCACGTCCCAGCGCATGTTGGGCACCGCATCGGGATTGAATGGCAGCCAGGCCTGGGTCACGAACAGCACGAACACCAGCACGCCCAGCACCAGGTTGCTGGCCAGGAACGCGCCGGCGTAGGCGCGCCAGTGCATGCCGCGCGCCGGGTCGGTACCGAGCAGGCGGTACAGCGGGCGTTCGATCCAGCCGAACAGCGCGTCGCCGCGCATCGGCGCCCCGCGCATCACCTTGGCCAGGTACAGGCCCAGCGGCCATCCCAGTAGCAGCGCGAGCGCATAGACAAGCAATGTATCGATCATGGAAGTGGCACTCGGCTCAGAAATCTTCGGGGCGCAGGATCACGTACAGCAGGTAACCGGCCGCGACGATCACCGCCACGCCGCAAACGAACGAAAGCCAACCGCTCATGGTCTCAACTCCGAAACAAAGGGACGGCCCGCCGCACGGCAGGCCGCAATCGCATGGGAACACCACCGTGCGCGACGCGCGCACGGCGGCAGAAGGGAAGCGCAACATGGCGACGCACGCCGGGTCGGACAGGCCTTCTGGCCCAGGCCGGCATTATCGAAGCCGGCGCCATAAACTCTCCGTGGCGAAGCCGCGCGGCGCGCATAAATTCTGCGTAAAACCGCACGTTGCAGGCGCATCGCCATGGCCGGCGCCGGCAGCGCGCGATGCCGCGCGACGCGACCGGCACCGCGTGCGCCGTCCTCAGTAGTGCAGGATCGCGTCGATCAACGCCGTCGCCTGATGATTGCGGCGCCCGCCGTCGTAGGCCGGGAAATCGTAGGCGTGCTCGTAGCGCAGCTCCGGGCGGATCTCCAGGTCCTGCGATACCCAATGGGTGAGGCCGATGGTGTGGCTGGAGTAGCGCGTGGCGAAGCCGGTGCGTTGGCCGTCGTGGTCGTTCACGAACTCGTTGCGGATCGCCAGCATGTCCGATGCGCCGAGCTGGAGATTGACGTAGTTGACGATGGCATCGGCGGTGCTGCGTCCCAGCGGGAAGTCCGGCGCCTCGCCCAGCGCATAGCCCGGGCGCCCGGTCGGCGCGTGCGACTGCGACGGATCGGTGGCCAGCGCCTGGTCGCGCACGTAGAGGTGATAGGCCTCGGTGAGCATGTGCACCCTCGGCGAGAAGCGATGGCCCCAGGTCAGCACGAATTCCTGCAGGTTGTTGTAGGTCTGCGCGGCGTTGTTGTACGACTCCACGCACGGATACAGCATGTCGTCGTTGCTCTTGGAGACCCAGCGCAGGCAGGCCTGCGCGCTCAGGCGGCTGGTCGCGTCCCAGATCGCCGAATCGTCGCCGCCATGCACGCCGAGCTGCAGCGTCCACTGGTCGTTGAGCTTGGTGGTGGTGAGCACGCCCATGTTGGTATAGGCATCGACCGTGTACAGGATCGAATGGGTCAACAGGTAGTTGTTCGGCGAGAACTGCGCCTCGATGTCCGGCAGCGACAGATAGCGGCCGACGGTGACCAGCATGCCCTGCGCCACCGACGGCAGGTACAGGTCCACGTGCGCGATCATCGGATCGTTGCCGTAGATCTTGCCGTTGAGCGCGCTGTTGGGCTGCGGGTGGTGCAGCAACTGGTCGCTGGTGACGCCCTTCATCGTGGTGTAGTGGTAGTCGTAGCCGTACAGGTCGTCGAGGTGGAAGCCCCAGTCGACATGATCGGTCTGCACCGTGTCCGGCACGCGCTGCAGGCGGATCAGCGCCTGGTTGAACTCGCCGCGATTGGGCCGCGTGGAGTAGGACAGCGGATAGTTGCTGCGCGAGGACGTGCTGGCGTTGAGCGAGGGATTGATCCAGCCGTACAGCTCGATGCGGTTGCGCTGCATCCACTGCCCCACGCGCGTGCAGGCCAGCGCCTTCTCCACCGGGTACTGCGCATTCTCGTTGGGCACGCCGACCGGGTAGTCCACCGCGCCCAGCTGCCATTCGGCCGACGGGAACGGCGGCGAGGAGAACGGCGCCGCCAGGCCGCGGCGCGCCGGCGTCGGCGCATCGGGATCGGCCGGTTGCGCATCCTCGCGATAGGCCGAGGCCAGGCGCGAGAAGAAGCCGTCGGAACAGTCGGCGCTGCGCGCCGGCGGCGGCGTGGTGGCCTGCGACGCCGGCATCGCCTCCGACATGGGCGCAGCCAGGCCCGCGGCGGCGGCGTGGCCGGCGCACAGCAGGGCCAGGGACAGGAACAGGAACAGGGGATGGAGCTTCATGGACATCGCGACTTCGGCTCGCAACGAGCCGTCCTTCTGTGGGTGGAGGGAGGCAACGACAGCGCGCCGCCTCACGCGCACGCGCCATCGCAGGCGACGCACCTGGTGGCGCGTCGCAGGGAGAGAGGTGGAATGCAGCGCCGCGGCGGCGGCGTCAGCGGGTCAATGTGCGTGCAGTGAACGCGCGCGGCGGCGTGGCGGCGGATGCTGCAATGCGCTGCGGCAGCCATGGCGGCGGCGCGACGCGGGTGGGCTCGCGGCGATCCAGATGCGGACACCAGGCCAGCCATCCGCCAGCGGATGCCGCGGATGGCGCCTGCAGTCGACCGTTGCGGGCAGCGCCATGCTCAAGATTGCAGCCATCGAGTCCACGCACCCATCCCCGTCGTCAGCGCGGAAAGTATAGGAATCGCCGGATATCTTCGTTGCAAAGCGCGCGCTGGTTCGAATAAAACCTGCGTAAATTCCCGTGTAGAACGGGCGTGGCGCGTTGCGTTTGGGCCATGGGGTGCCCCGTACCCTCATCCGCCCCTGCGGGGCACCTTCTCCCGAGGGGAGAAGGGAGAAGCCAAAGCCCCTCTCCCGCCGGGAGAGGGGTTGGGGTGAGGGTCGGCGCGCGCAGCGCCACGTGGATCTGTCCACACGCCGCTTCACCCGTACCCTCATCCGCTCCTGCGGGGCACCTTCCCCCTTCGGGGCCATGGTCCCGAAGGGAGAAGCGAACTGCCTCAGTGCAGCGGCACGCTCAGGAACGACGGCGTCGCCGCCGGCGAGCTGAAACTCACCGTGCCGCCGAAGCGGCTGGCCGAGGTGTAGCGCGGATCGGTGGTGTCCACCACCAGCACCAGGCGGCGGCCGGCCGGGATCTCGGCCGCGGTCGCCTGCAGCGCCAGGTCGAGGGTGACCGGCGTGCCCGGGGTCGCATTGCGCAGGGTGTACGGCACATGGCTCAGCAATTGCGCCGAACCCGCCCCGTCCATGCTGTAGAGATAGGCGAACAGCGACACGTTCGGCTGGCTCGGGGTCACCGTCAACCGCAGCGACGGCGCACCGACCAGGCGCTTGGCGCTGGACAGCGCCGGGCCGCTCCACACCGCGGCGCCCACCCGGCTGACCAGCGGAATCGAGGTGGTCACCGGCTGGCCGAAGCCCTGCAACAGGCCACTGACCAGCACCACGCCGGAATCGGCCAGCGTCGGCACGCCGGTGGCGATGCGGTAGGTCCAGCCGCTGCTGTTGCCGCTGGTCAGCGCCCCGGTCGGCAGCAGCACGCCGCTGGGACCGCTCAGGCCGTAGCGGGTGGCGCCGGCCTGCACGCTGTTCCAGTCGGCGTAGCTGAGCCAGTCGCCGCCGACGGTGGACAGTTGCACCGGCGCGTCGCGGTCCACGCCGTTGTCGCGGCCCTTCAGGTAATGGTCGAACCAGCGCGTGGCGACCGTGTAGACCTGGTTCGGCAGGCCCAGCGCGCCCGGCAACTCGGCGGTGGCATGGTCGCCCTGGCTGAACATCAGGTGCTTGGGCACGCTCAGCCGGTTGTACAGGTCGATGTACTGGTTCGGCGGGAACAGCCCGTCGTTGAACGCATTGGCCATCAGCACCGCCGGGCCGTTGCGGTTGAGCGCCTGCAGCTCGTTGATCACCCCGCGCTCGGCGGCCTTGGGCAGGAAGCCCTGCACCGCGCCGTCGTAGTCGCCCACCGCCACGTGCGCGGTGATCCGCGCCAGATCGGGACCGGGCCGGCCAGTAATCGCGCCGGCGCCGACCAGCAGGGCGACGCCCTGTTGGCTGACCGTGCTGTTGGCGTACAGCGAGGCCTGCAGGTCGGCCCAGCCGCTGAGCGCGGCCACCGCCTTGATCCGCGGGTCGCGGGCAGCGGCGAGCAGGCTGGTGCCGGCGCCATAGGAGATGCCGGACACGCCGATCGCCTTGGCGTCGGCCGGGGTATTGGCCAGCGCCCAGTCGATCACCGCGCTGACGTCCTCCACCGTCGGCGCCCCGGCGATGTCGATCAGCCCCTGGGAATCCCAGAAGCCGCGCGAGGTGTAGCTGACCACCACGTAGCCGTCGTTGGCCAGCTCGCTGGCGCGGCCCACGTACTCCAGGTTGGGCAGCGACCAACTGGCCGGCATCACCACCAGTGGGAACGGCCCCGGTCCCTGCCCCTGCGGTACCAGGACCAGCGCACCGAGCGTGGTGCCGTCGAAACTGGAAATGCGCTGGTACTGCTTGCTGAAACCGGCCGCGGACGCGGCGGCGGAGAACACCAGCAGCATCGCGCACAGGGCGATGCGACGTGACACGGACATACGCATGGACTGCCTCCCAAGCGGCGCCGGACCGGAATGGCCGGCTGCCGGAACGGTTACGCCAGAACGATGACGAGCGCTCGACACGGAGCCGGGCAGGCGGACCGTACCACCAGGTACGGACGTTTTCACGCCGCAGTGCGGCACGGTATGGGAGGGAGGCTGCCGCTGCGGCATCCGCCCCCCGCGGGCAGCGCCATTGGCAGGGCCGCTGCGCGCAGGCGCAGGCCGGATCAGCTCAGGAAGTGCTCGTAGCCGCGCCGCGGCGGCTGCCAGACGCGGCCACCGGCATCGCGCACCACGATGCCGCGGCCGGCGACGATGCGCCCGATCGGCGTCGCCGTCACGCCGACCGCCTGCAGCGCCTGCACGATCGCCGCGCGCTGCGCCGGGTCGGCGGTGAAGCACAGTTCGTAGTCGTCGCCGCCGCCCAGTTGCCAGGCGTGCACCTGCGCCGCATCCGCGTCGGCCGGCGCGGCGACCGCCGGCAGCGCGGCCAGGTCCAATTCGGCGCCGACGCCGCTGCGCGCGCAGATGTGCTCCAGGTCGGCCAGCAGGCCGTCGGAGACGTCCACGCAGGCCCGCGCCAGGCCGCGCAGGCGCAGGCCGGCCTGCACGCGCGGCGTCGGCCGCAGCAGGCGCTGGCGCAGGTGTTCGTGCACCGGATCGGCGGCCGGCGCGGCCACGTCCAACCGCCCGGCCTGCCACAACGCCAACGCCGCAGCGGCCTCGCCCGGCTGCCCGGTCACCCAAACCTCGTCGCCCGCCTGCGCGGCATCGCGGCGCAGCGCCGCCGTCGCCGGCACGCTGCCGATCGCGGTGACCGACAACGCCAGCGGCCCGCGCGTGGTATCGCCGCCGGCCAGGCCGATGGCGTGCGCGTCGGCCAGGGCGAAGAACCCCTCGGCGAACGCATCGACCCAGGCCATGTCGACCTGCGGCAGCGACAGCGACAGCGTGCACCAGCGCGGCTGCGCGCCCATCGCCGCCAGGTCGGACAAGTTCACCGCCAGCGTCTTCCAGCCGATGTCGGCCGCCGCGGTCTCGGCCGGGAAATGCACACCGGCATTGAGCGTATCGGTGGTGATCGCCAGCAACTCCCCCGCCGGCGGCAGCAGCAACGCCGCATCGTCGCCGATGCCCAGCGGCAGGTCCGCACGCGCCCGACTGCGTGCGCGCAGGCGCTCGATCAGATCGAATTCAGGCATTGGGGGCTGGGAATCGGGAATGGGGAGTCGGAAATGGTGAGAAGCAGGAGCGAAAGCCGGAACGTCGGCGATCTCGAAGGAGAACGGCATCTGCTTTTGCCATTTCCCATTCCCGTTTCCCCATTCCCGGCCCCTCAGCCCCCCGACTCCACCGCGCGCCACTGCAGCGCGGCGCGGTCCAGGACGCCGTTGACGTAGGTGTGGCCGTGTTCGGAGCCGAAGCGCTTGGCGGTCTCGATCGCTTCGTTGATCACCACGCGGTACGGCACGTCCATGCGGTGCAGCAGTTCGTAGGCGGCCAGGCGCAGCACCGCGCGCTCGATCGCGTCCACTTCCTCGACCGTGCGGTCCAGGTAGCCGACCAGCGCTTCGTCCAGTTCGGCGCGGTGCTTGAGCACGCCTTCGACCAGGTTCTCGAAGTACACCAGGTCGGCGATCTCGTGCGCCTGCTCGTGCGCGAACTGCGCGATCACGTGCTGGGCGTTGCCGCCGGAAATCTGCCAGGCGTAGATCGCCTGCAGCGCGCGCCGGCGCGCGCGCGAACGCAGGACCGGATCGACGCCATCGCGGCGTGGGGGGTGCTTGTGGCCAGCGGGTTTGTTCACGGCAGCAGCTCCAGCAGGTTGACCATCTCCAGCGCGCTCAGCGCCGCTTCCTCGCCCTTGTTGCCGTGGCTGCCGCCGGCGCGCGCCTCGGCATCCTCGACCTGCTCCACGGCGAGCACGCCGTTGAGCACCGGGATGCGGAAGTCCAGCGAGACGCGCAGCAGGCCCTCGGCGCAGCCGTCGGCGACGTGTTCGTAGTGGCGGGTATCGCCACGGATCACGCAGCCCAGGGCGATGATCGCGGCATGCTTGCCGGCCGCGGCCAGGCGTGCGGCGGCCAGCGGCAGTTCCCACGCGCCCGGCACGCGGATCACGTCCACCGCGTCCTCGGCGATGCCGTTGCCGGCCAGGCTCTGCCGCGCGCCGGCGACCAGCACGTCGGTGATGCGGGCGTTCCAGCGGCTGGCGATGATCGCGAAACGCGCCGACTCGGGAGTGCGGAGGTCGCCTTCGTAATGGGACATGGCGGTGGCAGCTTGAGGGGGTGGGAGAGTTTAGCAGGCGGTGGGGCCGCGCCCCGGGAAAGCGGTCTGGGGGCCGTGCAGACCGCCAATGGCGGGAATCGCGCGGAATCAGCTTTTACCAATTCCCCCATCCCGATTCCCGATTCCCGGCTCCACATGCTCCACCACCTCCAACCCGAACCCGGCCAACCCGATCTGCCGGCGCGGGGTGCCGAGCACGCGCAGCTTGCCCAGGCCCAGGTCGGCCAGGATCTGGCTGCCGGCGCCGTTGCGCCGCCACTGGCCGACGTCCTTGCCGTGCGCCGCCTCCGGCTGCGCGCGCAGCCGCGCCAGCAGCGCTTCGCTGTCGCGCGGGGCCGACAGCACCACCATCACCCCGCGGTCGGCGGCGGCGATCGCGCGCAGCGCATCGCTGGCGGCCACGCCGAAGTCCTCGCGGCGCCAGTGCAGCAGGTCGGCCAGCGGATTCTCCACCTGCACCCGCACCAGGGTCGGGGTGTCGGCGTCCGGGGTGCCGCGGACCAGGGCGAAATGCAGGTCGTGGGCGATACGGTCGCGGTAGGTGACCAGGGTGAAGCCGCCGAACTCGGTGTCGATGGGCCGTTCGTCGATGCGCTCGACGGTGTGCTCGGTGGCCAGGCGGTAGGCGATCAGGTCGGCGATCGAGCCCATCTTCAGGCCGTGCGTGCGGGCGAATTCCTCCAACTGCGGACGCCGCGCCATGCTGCCGTCGGGATTGAGCACCTCCACCAGCACGCCGGCCGGCTCCAGCCCCGCCAGCATCGGCAGGTCGCTGGCGGCCTCGGTGTGGCCGGCGCGGGTCAGCACCCCGCCCGGCTGGGCGATCAGCGGGAAGATGTGGCCGGGCTGGCTCAGGTCGTGCGGCTTGGCGTCCGGCTTGACCGCGGTGCGCACGGTGTGGGCGCGGTCGTAGGCGGAGATGCCGGTGGTCACGCCCTCGGCGGCCTCGATGCTGACGGTGAAGTTGGTATGGAACTGCGCGGTGTTGCGCTGGACCATCGGCGCCAGGCCCAGCTGCGCGCAGCGCTCGCGGGTCAGCGACAGGCACACCAGGCCGCGCGCGTGGGTGACCATGAAGTTGATGTCCGAGGGCTTGACCAGCTCGGCGGCCATGATCAGGTCGCCCTCGTTCTCGCGGTCCTCGTCGTCGACGATGACCACCATGCGGCCGGCGCGGAGTTCTTCCAGCAGCTCGGGGACGGAGGCGAAATTCAGGCTCGGGGTGACGGAAGGCGACATGCGGACACTCGGCAAAGACGGAGGATGCCGCGCGCGCCGCAGGCAGCGGCGCAGCGTGGCGGAAGGATGGACGCGGCCAGGATCAGTCCTGGCGGCCCTGCAGCAGGCGTTCGACGTAGCGCGCGACCAGGTCGATCTCCAGGTTCACCGCCGCGCCGACCGCGGTCTGCGCGAACGCGGTGTGCGCCACGGTGTGCGGGATCAGCGCGACCTCGAAGCCTTCCGCGTCGACCGCATTGACGGTAAGGCTGACCCCGTCCACGCAGATCGAGCCTTTCTTGGCGATGTAGCGCAGCAGTGCCGCCGGCGCGGCGAAACGCCAGCGCTGCGCGCGCGCGTCGTCGTGGATCGACAACACCTCGCCCAGCCCGTCGACATGGCCGCTGACCAGGTGCCCGCCGAGGCGGTCGCTGGGGCGCATCGCCCGCTCCAGGTTCAGCACCGCGCCCTCGGCCAGGCGGCCGAGCGTGGTCAGCGCCAGGGTCTCGGTGGAGGCGTCGGCCTGGAACGAGGCCGCGTCGAAGGCGATCACGGTCAGGCACACGCCGTTGACCGCGATGCTCTCGCCCAGGCGCACGTCGGCGAACGGCAGGCTGCCGGTGGCGAAGGTGAAGCGGACATCGCCGCCCTGCGGCTGGCGTGCGGCGAGATGGCCGACGCCTTCGATGATTCCAGTGAACATAGCTACGTTTCTCGCAATGGGGTGAGCGAAAAACGCCACAAGGCAAACAGGCACGCGCACAGCCGCGAGGCCGCGCGAAAGCCGTCTTCTTTCATCCGGACTATACCGTCGGCTCCGGCATCGCACCGGATCTGCTGACCTTCCCGGTTCGGCGCATCGCGCCTGCGCCGGGAAGCGCTCGCGGGCTCGTGCGCGAACGCACCTACCGCCGGTGGGGAATCGCACCCCGCCCTGAAGACGTTTGTGGTCGCCGGCGAACCGGCCTGGGCATTCTAGCAGGCGTGGCCCGGCCGCCTGCCGCCGCCGGCGCGCCGCGCATGGGACAAAGCGTCGCGGCGACGACGGCAACCCCCGTGCACGTGGCCGCGCCACGCTTGCGTGGCGGTCGCGCACGTTTCGGCAGGGACGCGCCGGCCGGCTAGATCCACACGTCGTTCGGCGCCGTGCGGCTGCCGCCCTGCTCGCCGGTATTGGCCACGCCGCGCGGCTCGATCAGCAACATGCTGACCTCTTCCAGCGCGGACGTGCGGTGCGCGACGCCCCGGGGCACCACGTACAGTTCGCCGGCGTCGACGAACACGTGGCGATCGACGAAGTCGATCCGCAGCCGTCCTGCAGCACGAGGAAGGCCTCGTCGGTGTGCGCATGCGTGTGCAGGATGAAATCGCCGAGGATCTTGACCAGCTTGAACTGGTAGTCGTTCAGCTCGGCGATCACCCGCGGCTGCCAGTGTTCGGCGATCAGGCCGAGCTTGTGGGCGAAGTTGATGGCGCGCGATGGCGCAGCGGCGGACGGGGACGCGGGCATGGGCTGGACCTGGTCTGGACGGAGGAGGCCCAGTCTGGCGTCGCGTCCCAGGATGGTCTTGTACGATCGTGCACGCCACGCCGCAGCTCAGGCGCGCGCTGGCCGCAGCATCCGCGACCAGCGTCCCGGCGCCATTCCGTAGGCCTGGACGAACTGCCGCGTCAGATGGCTCTGGTCGGTGAAACCGGCCAGCAGCGCCGCCTGCGCCAGCGTCCGGCCCGCCGCGACCAGATCGCGCGCCCGTTGCAGCCGCCGCATCGTCAGGTAGCGATAGGGACTGGTGCCGTAGAGCGCCCTGAAATCCCGCGACAGGCGCCAGCGATCGCGGCCGCTGACCCGCTCCAGATCCTGCAGCGCGATCGGCCGTTCCAGGCAGTCGAGCAGGTAGCCGCGGGCCAGTTCGGCCGCACGATAGTCCACGCCGGCACGGGCCCGGCGGACGCCGGCGGCAGCGGCCAGGGCGTGCGCCAGATCGAACAGGGCATCGGCTTCCTGCAAGGGATCCAGCGCGTCCAGCGACTGCAGCAGCGCACCCGCGGCCGCGCCGAGGCGCCGATCCTGGGAGGTTCCCATGGCGATGAACGGCAGTGCCACGCCGCCCAACACGCGCTGGATCAATGCCGGTTCGATATACGCCATCCGATAGCGGAACCCGGCCTGCGTGCCCGCATGGCCGTCGTGTGGCTCGTCCGGATGCAACACGATCGTCGCGCCGGGCGTGCCGTGGGCCATGGCGCGCCGATAGTGGAAGCTCTGCACACCGGCCAGGGTGCGGCCGATCGCGTAAGTGTCGTGCCGGTGCATGGCATAGCCATGGCCGCCGAAGAACGCCTCGATGCGCTCCAGCCTGCTGGTCGAGGCGACGCGATGCACCCAGTCGCGTTGGCCCGGCAGTCCGCCGTCGCGTCCCACGATGGTCTGCGCCATGCTTCATTCCCTCCAGGATCGCGCCGCGTTCGGCGCGGTGGCCGGCACTGCGGCAACGGCGAACGCCGCCGCGCCGGAGCGCTCAGGGCCGCAGCAACAGGCGCAGGTCATCGCCAAGCTGGCGCACGTCCTGCCATTGCAGCGGCACGCGCTGCGCCATCGTGTCGATGCCGAGCCCGGCCAGCAGCGGTCGGGCGCTGTCGCCCAACAGCAGCGGTGCCATGTACACCAGCAGCTCGTCGACCAGGCCGGCGCGCAGCAGTGCGCCGCTCAGCGTCGCCCCCGCTTCGACCTGCACCTCGTTGATGCCGCGCTCGCCGAGCAGGTGCAGCGCCGCATGCAGGTCGCAGCGGCCGTCGTGCAGCGGCACGGCGGCGAACGCGGCATGCTCCAGCGCCGGCGGCACGCACTGCGGCGCATGCAGGTACAGGGTCGGCGCGCTGCCGTCGCGGACCTTGGCCGGGGCCAGGCTGCGCAGTTGCGCGTCCAGCACCACGCGTAGCGGCGGCAGCACCTCGGTCGCCGCGTCCAGGCGCACGGTCAGCGCCGGGTCGTCGGCCAGCACGGTGCCGGCGCCGGTGAGGATGGCGCCGGCGCGGGCGCGCCAATGCTGCACGTCCTGGCGCGCCGCCGCGCCGGTGATCCATTTCGATTCGCCGCTGGCCAGGGCGGTGCGTCCGTCCAGGCTGGCGCCGAGCTTGATCCGCAGCCACGGCCGACCGCGCTCCACCCGCGACAGGAAACCGCGGTTGAGCGCCCGCGCCTGCGTTTCCATCAGGCCCGCCTGCACCGCGATACCCGCCTCGCGCAGCAGCGCGAAACCGCCGCCGTTGACCTGCGGGAACGGGTCGGCCATCGCCGCCACCACCCGCGCCACGCCGGCCTCGATCAGCGCCAGCGCGCATGGCGGGGTGCGGCCGTAGTGCGCGCACGGCTCCAGGGTCACGTAGGCGGTGGCGCCGCGGGCGCGTTCGCCGGCAGCGCGCAGCGCGAACACCTCCGCGTGCGGGCCGCCGGCACGCTGGTGGAAGCCCTCGCCGACCACCGCGCCGTCGCGCACGAGCACGCAGCCGACCATCGGGTTCGGCCGCGTGGTGTAGGCACCGCGCTCGGCAAGGCGCAGGGCCTGCGCCATCCAGCGATGGTCCTCGGCCGAGAAGCCGGGAACGGCGTCGGCGCTCATGTGGATGCGGCAGCAGCGCCGGCGTCGCGGCGCATCACCACGATCTGCAGCGGCCCCAGCGGCAGGTCGGCGTGGCGCTGCCAGCCGAGCCGCTCATAGAACGGGACCAGCACCGGCTCGCAGTACAGGTACAGCCACTGCACGCCGAAGCCTGCGGCGGCCTGCACGCAGTGCGCGACCAGGGCGGCGCCGACGCCGGCACCGCGCGCCTGCGGCCGCACGTACAACGTGGCCAGCCACGGCGAGCACTGGCGGATGCGTTCGTCGTCGTTCTGCAGCAGGCTCACCGACCCCAGCCAGTCATCGCCGTCCAGGGCGATCCAGCTGGTGGGAATGCGTTTGTCGTCGCGATGGCTGCGCAGGTCGGCCTCGGCCTCCACCACGTTCCATTCCGGCAGCAGCGGGCCGAACGCCTGCAGATGCTCCTGCGCCAGCGCGGGGATGTGCTGCGCGGCCTCGGCCAGACAGACGATGCGCATGCTCAGCGCTTGCCGGCCTTGTCGCCCGGCTTGGCCGCGCGCACCAGGTCCAGCAGCGGCAACTGCTCGCTGCCCACCGGCAACTCGCGCTCGAGCTTTTCGATCTCCTCGCGGAAATCGGCCACGTCCTGGAAGCTGCGGTACACCGAGGCGAAGCGCACGTAGCCGACGTGGTCGAGCTTGCGCAGCTCGGCCATCACGTACTCGCCGACCCGGATCGAGGGCAGTTCGCGCTCGCCGGACATGCGCAGCTGGTGCACCACCGCGCGCACCGCCGCCTCGATCTGCTCCTCGGACACCGGCCGCTTCTGCAGCGCGCGATCGAAGCTGGTGCGCAGCTTGCGCGCATCGAACGCCTCGCGGCCGCCGTCGCTCTTGATCACCGTCGGCAGCTTGAGTTCGATCGTCTCCAGCGTGCTGAAGCGCTCGCCGCAGGCCTCGCACTCGCGACGACGGCGGATCGTCGCACCGTCCTCGGACACGCGCGAATCGATCACCCGGGTATCGGTGTGCTGGCAGAAGGGGCAGTGCATTCAGGGGGCCGGGAATGGGGAAACGGGAATGGAGAATGGGAACGTCAACAGCGCCAGCTTAGCGCTTCTGACCATTCCCGATTCTCCATTCTCCATTCCCGCATCAGCCATATAGGTGCCGGGAGTGGGGAAACGGGAATGGGGAATGGGAACGCCAAAGGCGCCAGCTAGCGCTTTCAACCATTCCCGATTCTCCATTCCCCATTCCCGTTTTTCAGCCATACACCGGATACTTGCGGCACTGCGCCGTCACCGCGTCGCGCACGCGCGCCAGCACGGCGTCGTCGGCCGGGGCGTCGAGCACGTCGGCGATCCAGTTGGCCAGGTCGACGCAGTCCTGTTCCTGGTAGCCGCGGGTGGTGATCGCCGGGGTGCCCAGGCGCAGGCCCGAGGTCACGAACGGCGAGCGCGGGTCGTTGGGCACCGAGTTCTTGTTGACGGTGATGTGGGCCTTGCCCAGCGCCGCCTCGGCGTCCTTGCCCGACACCTCGCGGCCGATCATGTCCACCAGCATCAGGTGGTTCTCGGTGCCGCCGGAGACGATCTTGTAGCCGCGCGCGATCAGGGTCTTGGCCATGGCCTGCGCGTTCTTCACCACCTGCTGCTGGTAGCTGGCGAACCCCGGCTCCAGCGCTTCCTTGAACGCCACCGCCTTGGCCGCGATCACGTGCATCAGCGGGCCGCCCTGGATGCCGGGGAACACGATCGACTGCAGCTTCTTGGACAGGTCCTCGAGCGTGTCGCCGGCGCCGGCGGCGCTGGCCAGGATGATGCCGCCGCGCGGGCCGCGCAGGGTCTTGTGGGTGGTGGAGGTGACCACGTGCGCGTGCGGCAGCGGGGTCGGGTACACGCCGGCGGCGACCAGGCCGGCCACGTGCGCCATGTCCACGAAGAAGTACGCGCCGACCTTGTCGGCGATGGCGCGGAAGCGCGCCCAGTCGATGACCTGCGAGTAGGCGGAGAAGCCCGCCACCACCATCTTCGGCTTGTGTTCCAGGGCCAGCCGCTCGACTTCGTCGTAATCGATCAGGCCCTGGTCGTTGACGCCGTACTGCACGGCGTTGAACAGCTTGCCGGAGGCGTTGACCTTGGCGCCGTGGGTCAGGTGGCCGCCGTGCGCCAGCGACATGCCGAGGATGGTGTCGCCCGGCTGCAGCAGCGCGAAGTACACCGCCTGGTTGGCCTGCGAGCCGCTGTGCGGCTGCACGTTGGCGTAGTCGGCGCCGAACAGTTGCTTGACCCGGTCGATCGCCAACTGCTCGGCGACGTCGACGAATTCGCAGCCGCCGTAGTAGCGCTTGCCCGGATAGCCTTCGGCGTACTTGTTGGTCAGCTGGCTGCCCTGCGCTTCCATCACCAGCGGGCTGCAGTAGTTCTCGCTGGCGATCAGCTCGACATGGTCTTCCTGGCGGCCGGCTTCGGCGGCGATGGCGCGGGCCAGGTCGGGATCGTAGGTTTCGATGCGGGCGTCGCGCGGGAACATCGGGTCTCCAGGGGCATGGACAGAAGGCAGACGACTAGTTTAAGCCCCGCGCGCGCCCGAGGGCGAACCAAAACGCAGACGGCCTCCCGAAGGAGGCCGTCTGGCGGTGTGCCGCGGCCGTGCTCAGCGGCCGCTGAGCACCAGGTCGGCGATGATGCCGGTGGCGATGGCCACCATCAGCAGGTTGCCGCCGTCGTCGCGCACCCAGCGGTAGCCGTAGGGCGGGCGCCGGAGCTGGTAGCGGTCGTAGTCGTAGACCACGTAGTTCGGGCCGTAATAGCGCTGGCCGCGCGCCCAGCGCGGCGGGCCCGGGCGGTAGTAGACGACGTCCGGCCCGTTGCGGTAGCCGTCGCGGTAGCCGCGGTCGTAGGCGCGACGGGCATCGCGGCGGTCGCGCTCGCGGTCGCGCCAGTAGCGCTCGCGATCGGCGTCGCGGTAGCCGCGGTCGTAGGCGCGGTCCGCACGCGGGCCGGGACCCGGCGGCGGCGGCGGGGGCGGCGGCCCCGGCGGGCCCCAGCCCGGTCCGGGACCAGGGCCCGGCCCCGGACCAGCGGGACCCCAGGCGAAGGCGGGCGGCGCCATGAAACCCAGCGCCAGCGCGGACGAGAGGGCGATTGTGGCAAGGCGTTTCATGTTCATGGCAACTCCGTCACGTGGTGTGGCGATCGCATTTAGACCGTTGCCGTCTGAACCGCCTCCTGCTGGAATCGGTTACCTATTCAGCTTTCCCGATCGGGCTAAGAAAGCGTTCATCCAGAGGCGTTTCCGGCCTGCGCGTGCAAGCGCAACAGCGCCGCCTGCGCGGTGTCGTCGGCTGGCAAATAGACCACCAGGCGGTTGCCGTTGCGCGGCGCCGACCACCAGTTGACCTGCTGCAGGCGCAGCTCGCCGGCCTGCGGGTGGCGGAAGCGCTTGAGCTGGTTCTCCACGGCGCGCACCTCGCGGCGCTGCCGCCACAGCGCATCGAACTCGGGCGAGGCGGCGCGGTAGCGCGCCAGCAACGCCTCCCATTCCGGCTCGCCCAGATGCTCGGCCATCGCCGCGCGCAGCAACGCCACCATGTGCTGCAGCACCTCCTGCCGATCGAGCAGCGCGTCGCGCCAGCGCGGATTGGTGAAGGCCTGATAGACGCAGTTGCGGTCGGCGTCCGGCAGGTCGGCCAGGGTCACGCCCATCAGTCGCTCGAAGGCCGGATTGGCGCCGAGGATGTCGAAACGCGGGGTCTGCAGCATCGCCGGCCATGGCCCGAGCTGGTCCAGCAGCATGCGCGCGGTGCCGGTCAGGCGCTGGCACCGCGGCGCCGCCGCGGCCGCCGCCCCACCCACGCCGGCCAGCGCCAGCACATGCGCGGTTTCGACCTCCGAACACTGCAAGGCCGCGGCGATGGCGGTCAGCACGCGCGCGGAGGCGCGGACCGGGCGCCCCTGTTCGAGCCAGGTGTACCAGGTCACGCCGACATCGGCGAGCAGGGCCACCTCCTCGCGCCGCAGGCCGGGGGTACGGCGCCTGCCGCCGCGCGGCAGCGCCAGCCGCGCCGGGTCCAGGCTCTCGCGGCGCGCGCGCAGGAAGGCGCCGAGCGCACGCGCACGCTCGGCGGCCAGGGCCGGCCCGGTGTCACTGGGCGCCGCCGCGGGCGGCGGCGTGGGGAGGGAACGCTCGACCTGCACTTGCATGATGTTCTCCGTTGTTCGGCGGCCACGCAGGCCGATCGCCCGCGCGCCGGATGATTCGGCGGCCGCGGCGCCCCGCCAGGCATGGCCGGCGGCGGTCGCCGACGACGCGTCGGTTGCGCCGCCGAGCGCACATCCGGCCCCCAGGGAGGTAGCTTCAGTACCAGGATAAATCACTCCTTGTACCAGTTTATCCGCGCTCCATACTGCGCGCCATGACCACGCCTTCCTCCCCCGCCCTCGTCCCTTCCCCCACCCTGAGCCACCGCGGCCTCGGCATCCTGCTGATCGGGCAGATGCTGCCGTTGATCGACTTCTCCATCCTCAACGTCGCGCTCGGCTCGATCGCGCGCACGCTGCATGCCTCGGCGATGCAACTGGAGCTGATTGTGGCCGTCTACGGCGTCGCCTTCGCGGTGGGCCTGGCGGCCGGTGGCCGGCTCGGCGACAACCTCGGCCGGCGCCGCGTGTTCGGCGCCGGCGTGCTGCTGTTCGGCCTGGCCTCGTTGCTGTGCGGGGTGGCCGGTTCGGTGACGGCGCTGCTGGCCGGCCGCGTCCTGCAGGGACTCGGCGCGGCGCTGGCGGTGCCGCAGATCCTCGCCACCATCCACGTCAGCCTGCACGGCAAGGCGCACGCCCGGGCGCTGGCGCTGTACGGCTCGCTGGGCGGCATCGCCTTCGTCATCGGCCAGGTGCTGGGCGGATCGCTGGTCAGCGCCGACATCGCCGGCTCCGGCTGGCGCAGCGTGTTCCTGATCAACCTGCCGTTCTGCGTGCTAGCGCTGGCCAGCCTGCGCGCCGTGCCGGAGACCCGCTCGGCGCGGCGGATGCCGCCCGACCTGGCCGGCGCCGGGCTGCTGGGGCTGTTCCTGGCCTGCCTGCTGCTGCCATTGGCGCTGGGCCCGGCGCTGCACTGGCCGCCGGCGTGCCTGGCGGTGCTGGCCGCCTGCCTGCCGCTGCTGGCGGCGCTGACGCGGGTGGAACTTTGGCAGGAACGCCGCGGGCGCACGCCGCTGCTGCCGCCGGCCTTGCTGCGGCTGCCCAGCGTGCGCTTCGCGCTGCTGCTGGGCGGGGTGTTCTTCACCTGCTGGAGCGGCTTCATGTTCGTGCTGGCGCTGACCCTGCAGACCGGCGCCGGGCTCTCGCCGTTGCACTCGGGCAACGCCTTCATCGTGCTGGGGGCGGCCTACTTCGCCTCCGCGCTGGTCAGCGCCCGCGTCGCGGCGCGCTGCGGCCCGGTGTCCACGTTGCTGCTCGGCTGCATGCTGCAGATGCTGGGCCTGCTGGCGCTGGCGTGGACGCTGCACGCCGTGTGGCCGCATCCGGGCGCGCTCAACCTGGCCCCGGCGACGGCGCTGATCGGTGCCGGCCAGGCCTGGATCGTGGCCAGCTTCTACCGCATCGGCCTGTCGCAGGTCCCCACCGAACACGCTGGCGCGGGCAGCGCCATGCTCTCCACCATCCTGCAGGCGGCCATGGGCCTGGGTCCGGCGGCGCTCGGCGCGATCTATGCCCACGCCCGCGGCGGCGGCAGCCTGGCGGCGATGCAGGCGGCGCTGACCAGCGAGTGGCTGGCGATGCTGCTGCTGGTGCTCTGCGCGGTGTTCTACCTGCGCCGGCAGCGCCGTGCGGGCGCATCGGCGACGGCGACGACCGCGACGCTGCCGCCGATCGCCGAGTAGCCGCGTGGCGCGGCCCGCGCGTGCTGGCGCGCGCCCGTGCGGCCCAGCTTGGCGGCGGCCGTGCGGCTATAATCCGCCATCCCTTTCGACGCCCTCCGGCCGCCGGCCGGCGGGCGCCCTGCGCCTTTGGAGCCGCCATGTCGCAATACATCTACACCATGAACCGGGTCAGCAAGACCGTGCCGCCCAAGCGCCAGATCATCAAGGACATCTCGCTGTCGTTCTTCCCCGGCGCCAAGATCGGCCTGCTCGGCCTCAACGGCGCCGGCAAGTCCACCGTGCTGAAGATCATGGCCGGCGTGGACACCGATTTCGAAGGCGAGGCGCGTCCGCAGCCCGGCACCAAGGTCGGCTACCTGGCGCAGGAGCCGGAGCTGGACCCGAACAAGACCGTGCGCGAGTCGGTCGAGGAAGGCGTGGGCGAAGTGCTGCAGGCGCAGGCCGCGCTGGAAGCGGTGTACGCCGCCTACGCCGAGGAAGGCGCCGACTTCGATGCGCTGGCCAAGGAACAGGAGCGCCTGGAGGCGATCCTCGCCGCCGGCGATGCGCACACCCTGGAGAACCAGCTCGACGTGGCCGCCGACGCGCTGCGGCTGCCGCCGTGGGACGCCAAGATCGCCAACCTGTCCGGCGGCGAGAAGCGCCGCGTGGCGCTGTGCCGGCTGCTGCTGCAGAAGCCGGACATGCTGCTGCTCGACGAACCGACCAACCACCTCGACGCCGAGTCGGTGGAGTGGCTGGAGCAGTTCCTGGCGCGCTACACCGGCACCGTGGTGGCGGTCACCCACGATCGCTACTTCCTCGACAACGCCGCCGAGTGGATCCTGGAACTGGACCGCGGCCGCGGCATTCCGTGGAAGGGCAACTACACCGAATGGCTGATGCAGAAGGACGAGCGCCTGAAGCAGGAAGAGAACCAGGAAAAGGCACGGCAGAAGGCGATCCAGAAGGAACTGGAGTGGGCGCGGCAGAACGCCAAGGGCGGCCGCTCCAAGGGCAAGGCGCGTCTGGCGCGCCTGGACGAACTGCAGTCGGTCGATTACCAGAAGCGCAACGAGACCAACGAAATCTTCATCCCGCCGGGCGAGCGCCTGGGCAACTCGGTGATGGAGTTCAAGAACGTCTCCAAGAAGTTCGGCGACCGCCTGCTGATCGACAACCTGTCGATGATCATCCCGCCGGGCGCGATCGTCGGCATCATCGGCCCCAACGGCGCCGGCAAGTCGACCCTGTTCAAGATGATCACCGGGCAGGAGAAGCCGGATTCGGGCGAGATCGTGGTCGGCCCGACCGTGCAGCTGTCGTACGTGGACCAGAGCCGCGACAAGCTGGAAGGCAACCACAACGTCTTCCAGGAAATCGCCGGCGGCCTGGACATCCTCAACATCAACGGCGTGGAGATCCAGTCGCGCGCCTACATTGGCCGCTTCAATTTCAAGGGCCAGGACCAGCAGAAGATGGTTGGTTCGCTGTCCGGCGGCGAGCGCGGCCGCCTGCACATGGCCAAGACCCTGCTGCAGGGCGGCAACGTGCTGCTGCTCGACGAACCGTCCAACGACCTGGACATCGAAACCCTGCGCGCGCTGGAAGACGCGCTGCTGGAGTTCCCGGGCAACACCTTCGTCATTTCGCATGACCGCTGGTTCCTGGACCGCATCGCCACCCACATCCTCGCCTTCGAGGGCGATTCGCACGTGGAGTTCTTCCAGGGCAACTACCGCGAGTACGAGGAAGACAAGAAGCGCCGCCTGGGCGACGACGCCGGTCCCAAGCGCCTGCGTTTCAAGGCGCTGAAGTAAGCCGCTCGCCCCACGTTGTCCCCGCCACGGCCCGCCTCGCGCGGGCCGTGTGCGTTTTGGGCGACGGCTGGCTTGGGACGCGTTCGGGCTCCGGGAGCCCGGTGGAAGTCAACCGTCATGCGGCCGCGACGCGCGAAGTGGCGTGCTTTCCGATGGCGCCATGCATCGGGACTGAAGTCCCTCCCACAATGCACCCGGCGAACTCGCCGCAAGCCCCTGTGGGAGCGACTTCAGTCGCGACGGGCTCTACCGGTAAAGCCGGTCGCGGCTGAAGTCGCTCCCACAAGGAACGCTGCACCGTGTGCATGCGGCGCGGACGGCCAGGCTTGCGTCGGCCACGCCACGCATCCCGCGCGCTACAAGTCGTACGACAGCACGTCCTCGAAGCCGAACTTGTCGAAGTCGCGGATGCGCGAGGGATACAGCCGGCCGATCAGATGGTCGTGCTCGTGCTGCACCACGCGGGCATGGAAACCCTCGGCGTCGCGCTGCAGCGGGGTGCCGTCCGGCAGCACGCCGCGGTAGCGGATGTGCCGGTAGCGCGGAATCACCGCGCGCAGGCCGGGAATGGACAGGCAGCCTTCCCAGCCATCTTCCAGTTCGTCGGACAGCGGTTCGATTTCCACGTTGGCCAGGGCCGTGCGCGGCACCGGCGGCGCGTCCGGATAGCGCGCGTTGCGCTCGAAGCCGAACACCATCAGTTGCAGGTCCACCGCGATCTGCGGCGCGGCCAGGCCGACGCCGCGCGCGGCGTCCATGGTCTCGAACATGTCGGCCACCAGCGCATGCAGTTGCGCGCTGTCGAAGTCGGTGACCGGCGGCGCCTGGCGCAGCAGGCGCGGGTCGCCCATGCGGATGATGTCGCGGATCATGTGCGGGCTCCTGGCAATGGGGATGGCCGCGATTATCCGCCGTGGCGGCGGCGCGTGCAGCGGGGCGGCGGCGTCCCCTGCCCCAACTGCGGCCTGCCGCGGTGCAATCCCCGCGTTGCGGCGAAGCGCTGGCGACATTCTGCAGGAGTGAACTGTCATGCAGCCGCGACGCGCGGCGTGGCGCGCTTCCCGATGACGCAATGCGTCGGGACTGAAGTCCCTCCCACAGTGCACCCAGCCAACGTATCGCGCGTTCCGTCACAAGTGGTTCCACATCGCCGTGGGCCATCCGCCCAGACGGATGTCCACACGTGACGCCCGCCTGACGTCGCTCCCACAGGATGGGCTGGGCATCCTTGTGGGAGGGACTTCAGTCCCGACGACGGGGGGTGTCAGTCGACTTTCGGCCTCGCTTGTCGCCGCTGCATGACAGTTGACTCCTGCGCCGGTATCCGCGCGGCGCGCCCCCTACTCCGGCACGTACCGCCCCGTCTGACGTCACTCCCACAGGATGGGCTGGACATCCTTGTGGGAGGGACTTCAGTCCCGACGACGGAGGGTGTCAGTCGACTTTCGGCTTCGCTCGTCGCCGCTGCATGACAGTTGACTCCTGCGCCGGTATCCGCGCAGCGCGCCCTACTCCGGCACGTACGGCGAGGCCAGCACCTGCGGGCGGCGGCCGAGGCCGGCGCCGAGCCGGTCGAGCACGAAACGCACGTAGAGGTTGGTGCTGAACTGGGTGTAGTCGCGCGCGTTGTTGAACAGCAGGCGGCCGCCCAGGAACAGTTGCGGGGCGATCTGCCATTCGGCCGCGCCGGCGATGTTGTAGGACATGCCGGTCTTGCTCTGCCCGGCATACACCGGCGCGACGTAGCGGTCGGTCAGCCCCAGCAACGCGGCCAGCGAAGCGGCGTCGTAGGCGGCCTGCTGCATCTGCGCGCTGGTCGGGAAGTACGGGCTGTCGTCGCTGCGGAAATGCTGCACGCCGACGCTGGCGTCCACGCTCCAGTTGACCGTGCGCCCGGCCGTGCGCCCGCTCCAGTGCACCGGGAAACCCAGGTCCACGTAGTCCTGCGGACTGAAGTAGCCGCCCTGTCCATAGGTGTAGCCGCCCAGGTTCTTGTCGTACTGCATCGCGGTCAGGTTGAGGCCGGCGGTCAGCGACTGGTTCTCGGTGTCCAGCGCGTGCACGTACACGCCGAGGTCGACCTGGCGGTGGTCGTTGCTGGCGACGTTGCGGCCGACCAGGCGGTCGGCGCCGATGCTGGCGTAGCCGCCGAGCAGGCCGTTGTCGAGGGTCGCCGACAGGCGCAGGCCGTTGCTGGTCACGCCGCCCCAGCCGAGTCCGGCGCGGCCGTCGTCGACGCCGCCGAAGGACAGCAGGCTGTCGCTGACCGCGCGCCGGAACACCTCGCCCGAGTAGGTCAGGCTGTCGCCGGCCTGGCCGCGATAGCCGACGCCGCCGACGATGCGGCGCTCGGGGAAGCCGACCGGGGTGCTGCCCAGGTCGGCGCTGAAGCCGCCGTTCTTGTAGGTCACCGCCACGCCGACGCCGCGTGCGTCCTGGTCCATGCGCCGCGCGCCGTTGCCGTTGGCGGCCATGGTGTACAGCGCCTGGCTGAAGCCGGCCGGGGTCAGCGCCGCGGCGGTAGGGTTGGCGGCCAGGTTGCGGAAACGGGCGATGTCGGCGGCGCTGAGGTCGGCGCTGCGCGACGCATCGCCGAGGATGGCGCTGGCCAGCGTGCCGATCGCGGTGTCGGCGGCGGTGTTGCCGAGCAGGAACGCCGACAGCGGCTCGGCGTACAGCGCCTGCAGCGCCGCGGACTCGCGCTGCGCGTTGGTCAGCGCCGGGTCGGTGTCGTTGAACAGCTTGTTGTACAGCCCGGTGTTGACCGCATAGGTGCGCAGCGCATTGCGGGTGGCGTTGCTGTCGCCCTCGGTGAGCAGCAGTTGGTACAGGTCGCTGCCGACCAGGCTGTCGATCGGGGTGCGGTCGGCGGCCAGCGCATCGCCCATCGCCGCGGCGGGGCCGGCGCCGAAACGGCTGGCGGTGGCATAGCCGGTGCCGAGCGTGCCGGCGTCGAGCAGGGTCGGGGTGACGTCGACCTGCAGCTTGCCCTCGCCCACCGCGAACTCGCCGTGCAGCGGCACTTCCAGGTCGCGCAGCCGGCCCAGGCCGGCCTCGCCATCGCGGGCGCGGTAGCTGGCGCCGGTGGCGAGGCTGTCGCTATTCTCGGCCTGCACCTCGCGCAGCTCGTCGAGCACGCTGGAACCGCCGGCGGAGGCGGACGGTGCGGCCGGCTGGCGCAACGACGCGCGCGGCGCGGCCGCCAGCAGCCCGTCGTCGGCCAGCGCGCGCGGCGCGCTGCGGGCGATGGGGCTGCGCTGGCCCGGCACCGGCAACGCGGCCAGGGCCACGCCCGTGGCGCTGGCGCTGGCCGGCGGCGGCAGGTCGTCGCCACCGGTCAGCGCCGTCGCGGACGCCGGCAGCGCGGGCGCCGCGTCGGCCGGTGCCGGCACGCCGCCGCCGAGGCTATCGGACACCACCGCGGCGCTGCGCAGCATGCGCCCGGTCATGCCGGCGAACGGATTGAGCGGGCGCCCGGCGGCGGCGTACGCCGCCGGGCCGTTGGCGGCCGGCAGGCCGTTGTCGTACTGGCCGGCCTCGCGCGCCTGCGCCGCCAGCGCGGCGCGGAAGTAGCGCTCGGCCTTGCGGTTCTTGCCGGCGCTGCGGTACACGCGGCCGGCGGCGGCGAGCACCTGCGGCGACTCCGGCGCCTGCGCCAGCGCGCGCTGCAGGTAGTCCTCGGCACCGCGCAGGTCGCGCAGCGCGGCGGCGGTGTTGGCCGCGGCGATCAGCGTGTCCAGGTCGTTGGGCGACTGCTGCAGTTGCTGCTGGTACAGCACCAGCGCCTGGCGCTGGTCGCCGGCGGCGGCATACAGCCGCGCCAACGCGGCCACCGCCTGCGGGTCCTGGTTCTGCTGCGCCAGCAGCGGCGCCAGCGCGTCGTAGGCGGCTTCGAGATTACCCAGTTCGCGCAGCGCATCGACCTGGCGCAGCACGTAGCCGCTGCGCAGCGCCTGGTAGCGGCGCTGCTGCTCGGCGCTCATGTCGCTGTCGCGCAACTGGCGCAGGGTCGCCGCCAGTTCCGCGTCCTGGTGCGCGCGCAGCAGCACGCCGGCGTACTGCAGGCGCGCCTCGGTGGTGGGGTCGTGCGCGACCAGGCGTTGCGCCAGGGTCAGCGCACGCTGGTTGCTGCCGATGTCGGCATAGGCGCCGGCCATCGCCGCCAGCAGCGCCGGCTGCTCCAGCGCATCGCCCAGCGCGGCCTCGGTGCGGCCCAGCAGCAACTGCGCTTCGCCGCCGCGGCCCTGCTGTTGCAGCAGGCGCGCCTGCGCCGCCTGCTGTTCCACCCAGGCGGTGTTGCGCAGCGCACGCATCTCGGCGGTGCGCGCATTAGCCGGGATGCGCTCCAGGCTGGCGTAGGCGCTGGCCCAGTCGCCGCGTTCCTGCGCCAGCAGCGCGTTGGCGTACAGCGCCTCGGGCATGTCGCCATGCACCGCGAGCAGGCCGTCCATGACGCTGCGCGCCTGGTCCGGACGCCCGGCCTGCTGGTACAGGCGCGCCAGGTCCAGGCGCACCCACGGATCGCCGGGGTTGTCGACCATGGCCGCCTCCAGGTCGCTCTGCGCGGTCACGGTGTCGCCAGCCTCGAGCGCCTGTTGCGCGCGGGCGCGCTGCAGGTTGGCTTTCAGCGCGGCCTCGCCGCCGGCCTGCTGGCGCTGCGCCGGGCTGAGCCGGGCGAACAGCGCACTGGCCTCGGTGGCCCGGCCCTGGCGGCTGTACAGGGCGATCAGGCCCTGCAGCGCGCCGGGATCGTCGGCGTGCAGGCGCAGCGCCTCGCGGTAGCTCTTCTCGGCCGCGGCGGCATCGCTGGCCGACTGCAGGTCGCCCAGCAACGCGTAGCCGGCGGCCTCCTCGGGCTTGAGCTTGACCGCCTGCTGGACCAGGCGCAGCGCGGCATCGCTGTCGCCGCGCGCGCGCGCGGCCTGCGCCTGCTGCAACTGCAGCCAGTAGCGCGCGCTGTCCAGCGCGCCGCGCCACTTGCCGTTGGCGGCCGCGGCCGGACGCAGCAGCTCCTGCGCTTCGCCGAAGCGCTGCTGGCGCAGCCGCACCGAGCCCAGGCCACCGAGCGCCTCGGCATCGCGCGGACGCGCGCGCAGCACCTGCGCGAAGCGCTGTTCGGCCAGCGCCAGGTTGCCGGCATTGAGCGCCTTGAAGCCCTCGCCCAACTGTTCGCCGGCCGGGTCGCCGCCTTGCGCGCGCCGCGCCTGCAGTTGCGTCAGCTTGTTGGCGACCTCGGCATCGTTCGGATTGGCGGCCAGGAACGCCTGGTACAGCGGCGCATCGGCGAGGCCGGCATTGAGCCACAGCAGGGCCTGGCGCCAGGCGGCGCGGGCCGGGCCGGCGACATCGGCGCGCTTGCTCAGCGCGGCGAGCTGGGCGATGCCCTCGCGCCGCGACGGTTCGCGGTAGGTCAGCACCTGCGCCAGCGCCAGCGCCGCGGCGGTGTTGTCCGGCTGCGCGGCGGCCAGGCGGCGCAGGCCGTCGCGTGCGCCCTCCCAGCCCTGCGGCGTGCCGGCCAGCACCTGGTAGTACTCCAGCGCCAGCGCGTCCGGCGGGCCCTTGCCGTCGAACAGCGCCTGGTAGGCGCGCACCGCGTCCACGTAGCGCCCGGCGGCGGCGGCGCGGCGCGCGTTGCGCAGATCGACGTTGTCGGCGGTCCCGCCGATCGCCATGGCCAGGCGCTGGGTCTGCGGCGCCTGCGGATGCGCCTTCTGCAATTGCGCCAGGCGCTTGCGCGCGTCGGTCTGGCGGCCCTGCGCCAGATCGATCTGGGCCAGGCCGAGCAAGGCGTCGGGCTGGTTCGGATCGACCTGCAGCAACTTGCGCCAGGCGTCGGCGGCGAGATCGTCGCGGCCCTGGTCGTGCCAGTAGTTGCCCTGGCTGACCAGCTGCTGGGTGGCGGCGGCGTTCTGCGCGTGCGCGCTGCCGGCCAGCAGGCACAGGTCGATCATGCCGGCCAGGTACAGGGGCTTGAGGTTCATGCGGAGCATTGGGTTCTCCAGGCGGGCTGCAGCGCGCCGTCTGCGGAAAAACGATAGCGGTTGTCGAGCCAGGCGCGGCCGAACAGGATCAGCACCCGGTCGTAATAGGGAAGCCGGGCCGCGGCGGCAGCGCCGGGCGCGGGAATGCGTTGCGCCTGCGCCTTGAGCAGCGCCGGTTCGCGCAGCGCGCTCAGATACGGCAGCAGGGCGGCGGAGAAGCCGGGCGGCGCCTGGCCGCTGCCGACGCCGTGGCGGGTGTCGATTTTCTCGTCGAGATGGCCCTGCGCGCGCAGTTGCTGCAGCGGCCCGGACAGGTCGTCGAGCAGCGCCTTGCGCAGCGGCTCGGCAGGGTCGAGCATGCCGGCCCACAGGTACACGCGGATCGCGTCGTAGCTGCCCAGCGCGCCCTTGTCCGGATCGACGCCGAATGCGCGGCCGTCCCAGGCGGTCCAGTCCGGCGCGAAACCGATCGGCGCGCTATCGCGCAGCAGCCGCGCGCTGCGCGTGGCCAGGCCGGCCCACGGCCCCTTCGGATCGACTGCGGCGAAGCGCCGCAGCAGTTGGATCGGCAGGTAGCTGGGGTTGAGCGTCCAGCGCTGCGGCTTGACGAAGCCCTTGGCCGCCGGCAACACCATGCTGCCGAAACCGGGCAGTTCTGCCAGTTCGGTGCGACGCACCAGCGCCAGCGTCTGCAGGCCGGCCTGGGTATAACCCGGCCGTTGCCACAGGCGCCCGGCCTCGAGCAGCGCGTAGGCGATCCACAGGTCGGCGTCGCTGGCGCTGTTGCCGTCGAGCACGCGCCAGCCGCCGTCGCTGGCGCGGCCCCACAGCCAGGCCGGCAGCACCTGTTGCGGGCGGCCGCCGCACAGGTTGTGCCGGGTCCAGCCGAGCACCCGCTCGAACAGCACCTGGTCGTTGGCCACCAGCGCGAAGAACAGCGCGTAGGACTGGCCTTCGGAGGTGCTGCGCTGGTCGGCGTGCTGGAAATCGATCACCCGCCCGCTGGCATCGAGATGCTTGCCGACGAACGCGGTCCACTCGCGCCACGGCGCGCAGGCCGGCGCCGCCGCAAGCGCGGCGCGCGCCGGCGGCAGCAGCGTCGCCGCACCGGCGGCGAGCAGGCCGCCAAGCAGGCGACGGCGTTGGCCGGTGTGTCCGTTCACCGCCCTTCCTGCAACCGTGCCGCCGAATGCCGGCGCAGCACCACGCGCGCGGCCAGCGCCAACAGCATGCTCAGCGCCAGCACGGCCAGCCCCAGCAGCAGCGGGTGCTGCGAGAAGTACCAGCGCGCCCAGGTCGGCAGCGGCAGGTGGCCGACGTAGTAGGTCTGGTTGCCGGCCAGGCTGCGCACCTTGCCCTTCTGCAACAGCACCACGCTGCCCTGGAAGTCCTTCAGCGTGGCCGGCTCGAACCAGGCGTCGAAGAAGTCCTCGACGCTGGCCGGGTCCTCGGCCAGCAGCGCCACCACGCTGCGCCCGGCCTTCAGCGGCGACTGGAAGCCCATCAGCACCACGTCGCCGGGCGCGGGCTTCACCGCCACCTCGGCGGTGGTCGGCAGGTCGGTGCGGCGCGGATCGACCGACAGGAAGCCGGGCAGCTTGTCCAGCACCCAGTCGCTCATCGCGAAGCGCCGCCCGCTGGCGCCGTCGCCGATCGGCAGCGCCGCGCTCCAGCGCTGGAACAGCGGCTGCGAGCGCAGGCTGCCGAACACCAGCAGGTCGCTGTCGGCGTGCTTGTCGACCTCGGCGGCGTGGATCAGGGTCACCCGCAGCGCCGGGTAGCCGGTCGACGCGCCGAGCCGGCCGAGCAGGGTCAACAGATTGGCCATGTCCTGATCGCCGATCTCGTCGGGCACCACCACGGTCGACTCGGACAGGTCGGCCAGGCGGGTGAACGGGAAGCCGGCATTGCCGAACGCGGCCAGGTTCGGCATCGCCATGTAGTGATGGAACGAACTCAGGTCCACCGTGGAATCGGCGTCGATCGCGCCGGACACGTCGGGGAAGGTGTTCTTGCACGCCTCCGCCTGCGGGCGGTCGAAGAAGAAGTGGAAGCGCAGCTGGCTGTTGGCCGAGAACGGTCCGGTCGGCAGCAGCAGCGTCTGCTCCACCGGCATCGCGCCCTTGGGCGAGAGCGCGTGCCACCAGCGCAGCGGCAACGACTCGGCGTAGGCGTGGCCGGTCAGCGGCAGCGTGGTCACGAAGGCGTCGTTGATGCTGACGTTGAGCGCGGATTTGTTCTGCGTCTCCGGCACCGTGTAGCGATAGCGCAGGTTGACCGGGATGCCGTCGCGCTGCCACACGAACAGGTCCGGCGGCAGTTGCAGGCCGACCCGGATCAGGTCGGGGTGGTAGCCGCTGACGTTCAATTGCGAAGTCTGCGCGACCAGGTCGCCGAAGCGCACCGGCGTGTCGCTGGAGATCCAGTTGGGCGCGTCATAGGGCTTGCGCGGCTGCGCCTGCTTCAGTTCGCCGATGCGCGCCACCGGGCCATTGAACGGCGTGCCCAGGCTCAGCGCGATGGCGGCCTGCTGCAGCTCGGCGTCGTCGCGGCCCAGCACCAGCAGCAGCTTGCCGGTGGCATCGCGCGGATTGGTGATCATCGCCAGGGTCGGCCCGGCGATCTCGTTCAGGCCGGCCTGGGTCGCGGCCAGCTCCGCCGGCAGGGTCGCAGCGGTGGCGAACAGCACCGCGTTGCCGGTGACCGGCACCTCGCCGATGGTCACGCCGAAGGACGCGCCGCGGTAGCCGGCCTGCGCGCCGAACCAGGAGGCGACGATGCCGGCGCTGCGCAGCATGGCCAGGTCCGGGCGCTGCGGGAACACGAACGGCAGGTCCAGGCGGCGCGTATCGCGCTTGTCGTAGAACGGCACCGGCAGC
Organism: Xanthomonas sp. NCPPB 901; assembly: GCF_056725085.1. Lineage (NCBI taxonomy): Bacteria > Pseudomonadati > Pseudomonadota > Gammaproteobacteria > Lysobacterales > Lysobacteraceae > Xanthomonas > Xanthomonas sp. NCPPB 901. The sequence goes on from NZ_CM161511.1 coordinate 4,164,359, forward strand.
AGCGCCAGATCGTTGCGCAGCAGCAGCGGGGTGGCGGTCAGCGACAGCCGCGTGGACGGATCGATGTTGGCCCACAGGCTGGTGTGGTCCGGGTCCTCGCAGTCGCGGGTGTAGTGGCCGATCAGCTGCAGATTGAGCCGGTTGTAGTCGCTGATCAGGCGCGGATCGATCGGCACGTCGCTCTGCTGCAGCTTGCCGGCGTTCTCGCGGCTGACCGGCAGGGTCGCCACGGTGACGCCGTTGACGCTGACCTTCAGGTGCGACAGGTCCGGCAGCAGCGCCGGCGAATAGCTGTAGACCAGGTGCAGGTTCGCCGCCTGCACCACCTCGTCGGTACGCGTGCTGAAGGCGATGCCGGCGCTGCCCTGGATGCCGCGCAGGGTCATCTCGTAGTCCACGCCGAGCTGCTTGAGCGTGGCCGAGCGCTCGCGTTCGACCGGGGCCGGCCGCGCCGTGGCGGTCGCTGCGGCGGCCGGCGCGCGCGTGGTGGCAGGAAGGGTCGGCTCCTTGGCCAGGGCCAGGCCGGACAGGACCGTGAGACAGCATGCAGCCAGGGCAGGGAGACGCATCGACGGCAACCGGAAGGAAGTGAAAGAGAAGAAGCAACGCAACACAGCGGGGCGGCGACTCATGGCGCGGCCTCCTCGCCGGCCGCGCGACCGCGCCAGCCGCTGCGCGCGCTGCTGCCGATGTGCTGGCCGAGGCGCCGGAAGCCGCGCATGCTGGCCGCGAACACGCGCCCCAGCGACACCCAGAAGCGGTCGCGGTCGTGGCGGCCCCACTGCGACACCCAGATGTCGGCGCGGGCGAAGGTGCAGGCCACCAGCCAGCGCTCCTGCTCGATCGACATCGGCCGGAACTGGATGCTGATTTCGCCGTCGCGGTCGTGGCGCACCATCGCCGGCAGGCGCTTGGCGCTGCCGCGCTGCGGCAGTTCGATCTCCACCGGCATGTCCGGCTCCACCGGCACCGGCGCGAGCAGGCGCAGGGCCATGCCGCCGGTGGAGAAGTTGACCGTGCGGCAGGCCAGTTCGCGCCCGTCGGCCAGGTGCAGGCTGGCCGGGATGTCCAGCGGCACGCGGTGCGAACGGCGCACCTGGCGCATCTCGCTGGCGGTGGCGATGGTGGCGCCGAGCAGCAGCACGTTGTACGCGGTCCAGGCCAGGTTGAACCAGATGGTCTGCTCCTCGCCGCCGGCCTGCACGCTGAGCAGGCGCATCACCCCGGCGGCCAGGCCGGCCAGGTTGAGCACCAGCAGGAACAGGTACGGCTTGGCGATCTGCCCGTCGAAGTAGCTGCGCGGCACCAGGCCGCCCTTGGGGGTGACGTTGAACTTGCCGAGCTTGGGATTGAACAGCGCCACCAGCGTCGGGCGCAGGATGTACCAGGCCAGGGTGGTCTCGTAGACCTCGTTCCACAACAGATGGCGGAACTTGCCCTGGGTGCGCAGGTTGGTCAGGTTGGCCTGCAGGATGTGCGGCAGCGCGTAGGCCAGGATCATCAGCGCCGAGGCGTGGATCACGTGCGCGCCGAAGAACAGGAAGGCCAGCGGCGCGGTGAGGTAGACGATGCGCGGCAGCCCGTAGAAGAAGTGCAGCATCGCGTTGGCGTAGCACAGCCGCTGCGACAGGCGCAGGCCCTTGCCCAGCAGCGGGTTGTCCAGCCGCGCGATCTGCGCCATGCCGCGCGCCCAGCGGATGCGCTGGGCGACGTGGCCGGACAGGCTCTCGGTGGCCAGGCCGGCGGCCTGCGGCACCGCGATGTAGGCGCTGCGATAGCCGCGGCGGTGCAGCTTCAGCGCGGTGTGCGCGTCCTCGGTGACGGTCTCCACCGCCACCCCGCCCACTTCCTCCAGCGGCTTGCGCTTGATCACCGCGCACGAGCCGCAGAAGAACGTGGCGTCCCACTGGTCGTTGCCGTCCTGCAGCAGGCCGTAGAACAGCTCGCCCTCGTTGGGCACCTTGCCGTGGTTGCCGAGATTGCGCTCGAACGGATCGGCGGAGAAGAAGTAGTGCGGCATCTGCACCACCGCCAGCTTCGGGTCGCGCAGGAACCAGCCCATCGCCACCTGCAGGAACGAGCGCGTGGGGATGTGGTCGCAGTCGAAGATCGCCACGTAGTCGCCGCTGGACTTCTTCAGCGCGGCGTTGATGTTGCCGGCCTTGGCGTGGAAGTTGTTGGTGCGGGTGACGTAGTGGATGCCGGCCTGCTCGCAGAACGCGCGGAATTCCTCGCGGCGGCCGTCGTCGAGCAGGTAGATGTTGAGCTTGTCGGCCGGCCAGTCCATCACGCTGGCGGCGAGGATGGTCGAGCGCACCACCGACAGCGGTTCGTTGTAGGTGGGAATGAACAGGTCGACGCTGGGCCATTCGCGCTGGTCGGCCGGCAGCGGCAGCGGCCGCCGGTTGAGCGGCCACAGCACCTGGAAGTAGCCCAGCGCCAGGATCACGAACGCGTACAGCTCAGCCAGCAGCAGGCCCAGGCCCAGGCTCAGGTCGACGGGACTGCTCATGCCCACGGTCTGGGTCAGGCGCCACCAGATGTAGCGCGAGGACACCGCCAGCGACAGCGCCATCATCACCAGGATCGCCAGGCGGCTGCCGCTGCGCCGCAGCAGCATCGCCGCGGCGAACACCACCAGCGAGAACAGCAGCTGCTGCGGCACATCCATCGGGATGGCCACGACGAAGACCAGCGACACGGCGCCCAGCAGCCACAGCGACCAGGTGGCCAGGACATGCAGCGGGCGCGCGGCATGCGACGCGGAGGCAGCGCTCATCGGAGGTTCCTAACAAAGAGGAGTGAGGTCGGCGCGCGGTCTCCCCACCGCGCGGCAACGGCAATCAGGTGCGGCGCCCCAAGCGCCGCGCGACGTCAGCGGTTCTGGAAACGCTTGAGCGGGCCGCCCGGCGCCGGCACGGCCGCCTCGCGACCGGCCTCGAGCAGGCGCTGGAACAGCTGCTGCAACGGCGTCCCCGTGCCCATGCCCGCGGTAGCGGCGACCGGCGCGGGCGCCACCGGCACGGCAGGCGCGACCGGCGCCACCGGCGCCACCGGCAGCGGCGCGGCCGGCCTGGGCTCGACCGGGGCCCGCACCACCGACAGCACCGGCGCCGGCGCGGCCGACTCCACCGCGCTGAGCCGGGTGGCGGAGAAATCCTGGTAGGCGGTGGCACCGCTGCTGCCGAGCTTGGCGAACAGGCTGGAGACGTCGTCGCCGGTTTCGGCACCCATCTGCTTGGATTTCTTGGACATGACTCCCCTCATGACGATCTGAAATTGGTTGGTCCTTGCTGCTGCGCTCAGCCGACCCGGGTCAGCACGAAGCGACGCAGATCCTCGTTCGCAGACGACAACGCACGCACGCACAGCCCGGCCGACATGCCGACCTGCACGAACCATGCCTGATACACCCCTTCCATGAATCCGTCGGCGCCGGTGGCCTGCCCGGCCAGGCCGATGTGCAGCGGCGAACCGGCGTGCAGCAGGTCGACGCGGTCGGCCTGCTCCTCGAACCGCACATAGCCCCATTCCAGGCGGTCCCAGATACGGTTGGCCGCCTCCTCCAGGTCCTGCAGGGTGGCGCAGGCGCCGACCGGGTGTTCGGCGGCGAAGCGACGGCCGATCCGCGCCATCAGCAACGCCAGGTCCTCGGCACCCAGTTCCGCGGCGAATTCCTCGGCCAGCGCGTGCAGGAAGCCCCGCCACTGCCGCGAACAGGCGTGGGTGCGGTAATGGGTCTGCAACGCGTGAGCGCTCATCGAGGAGGTCTCTGACCAAGGGCGGGACGACAATGGCGTGGCGGCGGCAACGCTTGCTGGCGACAGTGTGCCGGCCGTCACTATTGCGACACAGTTCTCACTTTCTCTCGCAGTTTATCGCACGGTTGCGTCGCAGCAAAGCCCTCCCGCGCCGCGCGTCGCGTCCGGTCCCCGGCGACGCCAAGGGGCCCCTGCCCGGCCTCGGCCGGGCGAGTCGGCGACTCAATCCTGGGCCTCGACCGGGGCCTGGAACACCTGGCGCAGGTAGGTCAGGTAGGCCGGGTCGTCGCACAGGGTCTTGCCGGGCGAGTCGCTGAGCTTGGCCACCGGCTGGCCGTTGCAGCGGACCATCTTGATCACGATCTGCAGCGGCACCAGGCCCAGGTCGTTGGTCAGGTGCGTGCCGACGCCGAACGCCAGCATACAGCGGTCGCGGAAATGCGCGTACAGCCGCATCACCTTGTCGATGTCCAGGCCGTCGCTGAACACCAGGATCTTGCTGCGCGGATCCACCCGATGCCGCTGCAGGTGCGCCAGCACCCGCTCGCCCCACTCGAACGGGTCGCCGGAATCGTGGCGCATGCCGTCGAACAGCTTGCAGAAGTACAGATCGAAATCGCGCAGGAACGCATCCAGGCCGACCACGTCCGACAGCGCGATACCGAGATCGCCGCGATACTCGCGCGCCCACGATTCCAGCGCCGCCGCCTGCGAGTCGCGCAACCGCGGCCCCAGCGCCTGGAACGCCTGCAGGTACTCGTGGGCCATGGTGCCCAGCGGGGTCAGCCCGTAGCGGCGGGCGAAGTGCACGTTGCTGGTGCCGACGAACTGCTTGCCCAGCGTCTGCTGCAGCACCGGCAGCAGTTCGCCGTGCCAGGCCCGCGAATAGCGGCGGCGGGTGCCGTAGTCGGCGATGGCGCAACCGTCGTAGCCGGGGGTATCGCGCAGCAGGGCGATCTTGGCCTGCAGGCGGCGCAGGCCTTCGGCATGCTCGGCGCCGCCGGCGTTGCGGAACCACACCTCGTTGATGATCGCCAGCAGCGGCACCTCGAACAGGATGGTGTGCAGCCATGGCCCGCGGATGCGCAGTTCGATCTCGCCGGGCACCGTGGCCGAGGCCTGCAGGTGCAGATACTTGCGGTCCAGGTGGAACAGCGCCAGGAAATCGGCGAAGTCCGGCTTGATGAAGCGCATCGCGCGCAGGTAGTCCAGCTCGTCCTCGCGGAAGCGCAGCGCACACAGCGCGTCGATCTCCTCCGAGATCTGCGGCAGGTACTGCGCCAGGTCGATGCCCGGGGTGCGGCACTTGAAGCGGTACTCCACCTGCGCGCCGGGGTGCTGATGCAGCACCGCCTGCATCATGGTGAACTTGTAGAGGTCGGTGTCCAGCAACGAATCGATGATCATCGGGCGATTATGCGCCCGGCGGGTTGCAGGTTCGGTCTGCGTGCGGTGCTCGTCGGCGCGGCTGCAGCCGCGCCGACGAAACGCGATCGGAAGCGCGCTGCGCCGCGCGCGCCTCAGCGCTTGAGCACCGCCTGCGCCGGCTTGTGCTGCACGGTGAAATCGCTGTCGTCGGCGCCGCCGGCGTCCGGATCGGTGTACCAGCACCACAGCGCGATGCCGGCGATGCGCGACTGTGTATCGAGCACGTCGCGCCATTCGCGCAGCACCTGCGCCTGCAACGCGGTGTCGACCTCGGCGCTGCGCTGCTCCGGGCTTTCCCACGGCGCGGCGAGGCTGCCGTGCGCCGAGCGCAATCCCAGTTCGGCCACCCACACCGGGCGGCCGCTGCGCTCGCCCAGCGCCTGCACCCGCGCCGCGGCCGCGCGCATCTGCGCCAGGCGCTGCGCCGGCGCCGCGGCCAGCGCCGGATACAGGCTGGTGCCGACGAAATCGAAGCGGTCCCAGTAGCCGAAGCGCTCGGCCTGCTCCAGGCCGTCGGCGACGTAGCCGATCGGGCCGCGATAGACCTGGCGCACCGCCGCCAGCAGCGCCGGCCATTGCGGCGCATCCTGCAGCTGGCGCAGTTCGGTGCCGACGATCAGCGCGCTGGCGCGCTCCTCGGCGGCGACCTGGGCCAGTTGCAGCAGCGCGCGCCGGTAGCCGGCGAACCAGGCGTCGCGATCGGCCGGCGCGGCCTCGCCGGCCCAGTGCCCGGGAATCCACAGGTGCACCTTCAGCACCGGCTGCAGGCCGGCCGCGTGCATCTGCCGCAGTCCGGCGCGGACCAGCGCCGGACTGCTGTCGCTGCCCAGCACCGGCGCCGAGGACTGCGGCGTCGCCTGCCAGACGAAGGCGACCAGCAACGCGCGGGTGGCGCCGGCATCGGCCAGTTGCCGCAGCGAGCGCTGCGCCGCCGCGCTGCCCCACGGCGCCTCGGGCGAAACCTTGACGTTGGCGCCCAGCCACGGCGGCGCCGGCGCCGCGCTGCAGCCGCCGGCGCTCAGCGCCAGCAGCAGTGCGGCCAGCAGTCTCACGGCGATCGGCGCCATACCCGGTAGATGCCCTGTCGGTAGACCAGACTGTAACCCGGCAGGCCCTGCTGCCATAGCTGCGGGAAGCGCCGGTTGAGGCTGTCCAGGGCGCCGGTCTGGCTGGCCGGATCGCTCACCACCACCTGCGCCGGCATCCGCCGCGGATCCACCAGCGCCTGCTTGAAGCGCGGATCGAACGGCAGGATCAGTTGCTTGGCGTCGCCACGGGCGACGATCACCGGATAACTGGCGCGGTCGTCGAGCAGGGTCGGCAGGCGCGCCTCGGCCAGCCACGCCCCCAGCCGCGCGGCGTCGGCATGGCGCGCCGGCGCCGGCGCCTGCAACGCGCCGATCCAGTCGCGGGTGGTGGGGGTGGCGGTGCGCGCGATCACCCAGCCGCTGGAGACCGCGCCAGCCAGCAGCAGGACCAGGCCCAGCCAGCGGACGTTGTGGCGCAGGTCGCCCAGCACCAGCGCCACCGGCACCAGCAGCAGGGCCAGGAAGTCCAGCGGCTGCGCGCTGAAGCGCGCCCAGGTCGCCAGCGTGCCGGCGCCGATCACGGTGGCGATGGCGGCCAGCACGCAGCGCCAGGTGGTGCGGCTGCGGGTGTGCCACGTCAGCAGCAACAGCGGCGCGCTGACCACACCGGCCAGCAGCAGCCACAGCGGCGGCCACCACGGCCGCGCCGCGGCCTGCTGCAGCCACGGCTGCAACGCCGCCTGCGCGTAGATGCCGCGGAAGGCGGAGTTGGCGTCGCGCACGAACAGCAGCGGGTCGCCGAAGAACATGTAGTTGAGGTACATCCACGCCCCCACCGCGAACAGGAACGGCAGGTAGCACACCAGGTAGAAGGCCAGCGGCGCCTGCCGCATCAGCCGCGGCGGCGCGATCAGGAACAGCCACGGCGCCAATGCCACGGCCAGGAAGCAGGCGCGCTCGTCGACGAAGAACAGCAGGCACAGGCTCGCGGCCAGGCGCAGGTAGGCGAAGGCCTCCGGATCGTCGCGGACGTGGCGCAGCGCGCGCGCGGCCACGTAGAACACCAGCAGGCCCAGGCCCTGGTTGTTGCCGGACAGCGTCGGCCACAGGAAGAACGGCTGCAGCACCAGTCCCGCGCTCAGCGCCCAGGCCCAGCCGCGGCCCAGGCCGGCGGCGATGTCGCGCCACAACAGGGTCACCAGCGTCGCCCCGGCCAGCACGTCGACCAGGTACGGCAACAGCGGCGTGGACAGGCCCGGCAGGCCGCCGATCAGCACGCCCAGGTACAGCGAGGCCTGCGCGTACAGGAAGCCCAGGTACTCGATGCGGAAGCCGGCCGCGTCGCGCAACAGCAGCAGCTTGGCGTACTGCGCCATCGCGTCGTCGCTCATGTAACCGTGCGCGAGCAGCCGGTGGCACAGCAGCGCCAGCAGCGCCGCGGTGAGCACGAACACCGCGGTGCCGCGCGCGCGCGGCGCCGCGTCAGTCGTCGAGTGCGGCGCGGCGCTCTTCGGCCATGTGCTTGCTGATGCCATGGGTGGTCTTTTCCCAGTAGAACGGGTTGCGGATGAGCTGCCACAAGCCCTTGTAGGCGGCGATGGACTGCAGCAGCCAGTACAGCGGCACGGTCAGCGCGTAGGGCGCCAGGCGGAAGTAGTCGCGCTTGAACGCCGCCACCAGGGTCATGTAGATCAGGAAGCCGTTGCCGAGCAGCAGGTTGAGCAGGCTCAGGTACAGCAGCGCCGGCGGGAAGAACGGATCGAAGAACTTCGAGCCCACCGCCAGCCACAGCCCGTAGCTCAGCCACATCAGCGGCGCGGCCAGCGCGGTGAAGAAGGTGCCGCCGACGAACAGCTGGAAGCCCCAGAACCCGCGCACGCCGGTGGAGCGGTACAGCTGCACCGGGTTGCGCATGTGCACCAGCCAGGTCTGCATGTAGCCCTTGAGCCAGCGCGAACGCTGCCGGATCCAGTTGGGGATGCTGACGTTGGCTTCCTCGAACGTGGTCGAGTTGACCACGCTGACCCGGTAGCCTTGCTGGGTCAGGCGCACGCCCAGGTCGGCGTCCTCGGTGACGTTGTACGGATCCCAGGCATGGACCTTGCGCAGGATGTCCAGGCGGAAGTGGTTGGAGGTGCCGCCGAGCGGAATCGGGATGCGCAGGGTCTCCAACGCCGGCAGGTAGAAGTCGAACCACAACGTGTATTCCAGCGTGAACATGCGCGTGAGCCAGTTCTCGTCGGCGTTGTAGTAGTTCAGCCGCGCCTGGATGCAGGCCACGTCGGCCGGCGACTTGCGGAACGCGGCGACCACGCGCTTGAGCTGGTCCGGCTCCGGCTTGTCCTCGGCGTCGTAGATGGTGAGCATCTGCCCGCGGGCGAAGCGCAACGCGTAGTTGCAGGCCTTGGGCTTGGTCTTGGGCTGCGACGGCGGCACCCGGATGATCTCGAAGAACGCCTCCAGGCCCAGCGCCTTGGCCGCCTCGATGGTCTCGGTGTCGTCGGCCTCCAGCACCAGCTTCACGTCCAGCTTGGAGGTCGGGTAGTCGAGCCGGCGCAGCGCGTTGGCCAGGATCGGCAGCACGTCCGGTTCCTTGTACATCGGCACCAGCACCGTGTAGACCGGCAGGTCCTCGTCGCCGAGCGCGGCCACTTCCTCGTCGCTGACCTTGATGTCGATGCGGCGCCGCGCGCCGCGCCAGGCCAGCACCAGCTTCAACCCGAAGGTGGCCAGAAACGCCACCGCGATCAGCGTGTTGAGCGCGATCAGGGTGAACAGCGGCCACAGCGCCAGGGCCGCGGCCAGCACCACGGTCAGCGCCACCAGGAAGGCGGACTGCGCGCGGGTGATCACCTGCCGCGCCGAGTGCTCCGGCGCATGTTCGGCCAGCAGGTTCAGCGCGTCGTGGGTGAGCAGCGCGTCGGCGTGCTGCTGCAGGCTCCAGACGATGTCGAACTTGGAGGTGCCGACGAAGCGCACCTGCTCGCCGTAGGTGGCGCGCGCCCAGGCGAAGATGTCCGGGCCGGGATCGGCCACCGCCAGCACCAGTTGGCCGTCCTCCTCGCGCCACGGCAGCACCAGGCGCTGCGCGTAGTCGGCCAACCGCTCCGGCTGGAACAGCGCCGGGTCGATCGGCTGCTTGAGCAGATTGACGAAGTTCAGCCCGAAATGCTGTGCCAGCACCGTGTAGAAGCGCAGCGCGACGACGCCGCGCTGGGCCAGCACCACGTCGCCCAACCGCGAGCGCCAGCGCGCCTGCAGGGACAGCGCGTTCTGCAGTTGCGGCGGGTCGATCACCCCCGCGGCGACCAGCGCCTCGCCGATCGGCGCCTGCAGGCCGCCATTGGTCGGCAGCCGCCCGAGCCGGCCGGGGACGCTCGCCTCGGCGGCAACGCGCTGGTGATTCCCGGACACGGCTAGAACCGCCACCAGGCGGCCACGAACGGACCGCCGGCGCCGCCGGTATTGCGTCCGGCCACCGGCTGCTGGTAGCCGAGCTGCAGCTGCGTGCCGCCGGGCAGCGTGTACAGCACCGAGGCCTGCAGCTTGCTGAAGTCGAAGTTGTTGCCGCGGATCGGCGTGTTGTCGCCGGGCGCGTAGATCCGGTTCGGCCCCTTGCCGTTGCCCAGGCTCTGGATCACGTTGAACTCGCCGATCAGCATCCAGCGCGGCGCCAGCGCCAGGCCGCTGGACACGTCCAGCCGCGCCTCGTCGGAGGCGTCGCCGCCGCGCAGGCGCACCGCCGTGCCCAGATCGACATAGCCGTCGTGCTCGCCCAGGCGGTAGCCGCGGCCGACGCTGTAGCGCAGCTCGGCACCGTAGTCGCCCTGCCCCAGCGCCGGCCGCGCGCTGTCGCGCTGGCGCGCGTAGCCGGGCACCAGCGCCAGCACCTGCAGCGCGCCCTGCCAAGGGCCATCGCCGCCGTCGGGGTCGAGCCGGTAGCGCAGGCCGACTTCCTGGTCGGACCAGCCGCTGCTGTGGCGGTCGCCGTAGCCGCTGTCGTTGCGGTAGCCGACCTTGCTGAAATAGAAGTTGCCGACCAGGGTCAGATCCGCGCTCAGCGCGTACTCGCCGTAGAGATTGAGCTGGTCCTGGCGGCTGCGCCCGGCATCGGGGAAGTTGCCGCGCTGGCCGTGGCTGTTGAACACCGCGCCGCCATCGGTATGGCTGGCCTTGAGGATCACCAGCCCGTGGCCGGCCTCGTCGACCCAGGCGCTGGCGCCGCAGGGACCGGCCGCCAGCGCGAGCAGCGCCAGCGCCAGCCGCGCGCGGCGCGCAGGCGACGCGCGACCGGCAGCGGGCATGGACACAGCGGACGCGCAGCCGCGCGCGTGGGTGCGCGAGCGCACGCCGTCGGAATCATGCATGGTTGAGTTCCTGGTGGGGTCCCCTGAACCAGAGAGCAGGCACAGTGCAGGGGGAATCGGCGGAACACGTCATTTGTTAAGTGACGTACTTCGCAATATAGCGATTTTCTGCTGCCATGCCGCCCGCGCGCGCAACGCGGCGGATTTCGTTCAGCCTGGACGGCGCCAGCACAGCCGGGCGAAGGTGACCCAGGCATGCAGCCAGATCACCGCCCAGACCGCCGCACGCACCGGCCAGGTCCGGCTCGGCGCCTCGAACTTGCGGAAGTAGCGCCACAGGCCGCGGTGCTTGTGCCACTCCACGAACCACGGCCGCTTGCGGCTGGACACGCCGCGCATGTGCAGCACGCGCAGGCTGTTCAGCACCGCCACCGTGGCCCCGGCCTGGCGTACCCGGCGGCACAGGTCCAGGTCCTCGGCGTGCAGCCGGTAGCCGGCGTCCCAGCCGCCGATGCGCGCGAACAGCGCGCGCGGCAACAGCATCAGCGCACCGGACAGCGCCGGCACCGGCTGCAGCGGCTGCGCCGGGTCGGCGGCCAGCGCCAGCCGCGAGCCGGCCAGCGGATGCCGCAGCATCGCCGCGAAGTCCGGGTCGCGGCGGCGCACCGCGGCGTCGGCGCGGCCCTGTTCGTCGACCTGCTCCACGCCCAGCAGCGCCTCGCCGAGCGCGGCGGCCTGCGCGCGCAGCTGCGCCAGGGTCTGCGGCTCGACCATCAGGTCGGGATTGACGAAGGCCAGCCACGGCGCATCGCTGGCCGCGGCGCCCTGGTTGCAGGCGGTGGCGAAGCCGGGATTGTCGGGATTGGCGATGAAGCGCACCCGCGCATCGTCCAGCGCATGCCGCTGCACCACCGCCAGGGTGTCGTCGCGCGAGGCGTTGTCGACCACCCGGATCTGCGCCACCTCGGCCGCCGCGCGCAGCCGCTGCAGACAGGCATCGATGGTGCTGCCGCTCTCGTAGGTCACCACCACCACGGCTATCTGCTGTTCGCTCATCCGCCGATTATCCCGCATGCGCCGCCTGCCACGCGCGGCGGGCATGGCGGCGGCGGCGATTGCCGCGCATACTCTGCGCCCCGTGCGCTGCGCGGCCGCCTGCGGCCCGTGCGTGCGGGAGACGGAGCGATCCGTGTCCTTTCCTTCGCCCAGTGCAGATGCCGGCCAGCGTTGTTTCCTGTCCCAGGCTGCCGCCCCACCCCGCAGACCGCGCGCGCCGCCTGAGCCCGCGCGCATGCCGAGACGCCGGCGGCGCCACCGTCCCCGTCCCCGATCGCGCGACCGGGCCCTGCCCCAGGCCCGCCTACTCCTGGTCTAGACCAATCCCTGGCGATGGCCGCGCCGCGGCGCGCGACCGGTCACGCCTGCGGCCACCGACGTGGCACGCCGAGTCGGGTCTGCGCAACAAGGCGTGCGCATGAGCGTTCGCCACCAGATGCACGGTATGGGCACGCAGACCGTGGTCGCCGACTGGCCGCCGCTGTCCGAGGGCGAGGTGGAAGCGCTGCTGCGGCAGTACGCCCTGCCCGGCCACCTGCACGCAGTGCGCTGGCACAGCCCGCGCCCGTTCTCCGCGGCGGCGGAGGTCGCGACCGCCGCCGGCACGCTGTTCGTCAAGCGCCACCATCGCCGCGTGCGCGACCTGCGTGCGCTGGGCGAAGAGCACGCCTTCATCGCCCACCTGCACGCGCAGGGCGTGCCGGTGCCGGACGTGCTGCGCGACCGCGACGGCGCCAGCGCGGTGCGACGGGGCCACTGGACCTACGAAGTGCTGCGCGCCGGCGACGGCGAGGATCGCTACCGCGAGGCGACGTCGTGGACGCCGTTCGCCGACACCGCCCATGCCGCGGCCGCCGGCCGCGCGCTGGCGGCGCTGCACCGCGCCGCCGCCGGCTACGCCGCACCGCCGCGCGGCACCACCGTGCTGGTCGCCAACCTGCGCCTGTTCGTCCAACCGCAGCCCCTGCAGGCGCTGCGACAGGACCTGCCGCGACGCCCGGCGCTGGCCGCGTGGCTGCAGCGGCGCGACTGGCAGGACGACCTGCGCGCGCACCTGCTGCCCTGGCACGCGCAGGCCTGGCCATTGCTGCAGACGCCGCCGCCGGCGCTGTGGACGCATGGCGACTGGCACGCCTCCAACCTGCTGTGGCGCGGCCACGGCGCCGCCAGCACGGTCAGCACGGTGTTCGACTTCGGCCTGGCCGACCGCACGTTCGCCCTGTTCGACCTGGCCACCGCGATCGAACGCAATCTGATCCCGTGGCTGCAGTTGGACGACGGCGGCAGCGCGGCCGCCGAACTCGACCAGCTCGATGCGCTGCTGCACGGCTACGCCACGCTGCTGCCGCTGGACGCGGCGCAGCTGCGATTGCTCGGCGCGCTGCTGCCGCTGGTGCATGCCGATTTCGCGCTCAGCGAGATCGAGTACTTCGCCGGCATCACCGGCTCGGACGCGCACGCCGAGATCGCCTACCGCCGCTACCTGCTCGGCCACGCCGCCTGGTACGGCGAGGGCGAGGGCCAGCGCCTGCTGCGGCACCTGCGGCGCCGCGCCACGGCCGCGCTATGAACCGTCGCATCGACACCGGCACGTCCGCCGGCACGGCTGCCGTGCGCACACCGTGCGGCTGTGCCGCCGCTTTCCCCTTCCGTCCCGTTTCCACGAGGTCGCTCCGCATGCTCCCCACCCGCCGCTTCCCCGCTCCGCACGCGCTCGCGCTGGCCCTGGCCATCGCCCTGCCGCTGCCGGCCCTGGCCGCCGACGATGCACCGGCATCCGCCACTGCGCAGACTCCGGTCGAACTGGACGCGGTCAACGTGCAGGGCCGCCAGCCGCACAACCGCAGCAGCCTCAGCGGCTACGGCGATGCGCCGCTGCTGGACACGCCGATGGCGATCGACACCATCGACCGCACCCAGCTGTCCGACCGCCAGGTGCGCGTACTCAGCGAAGTGCTGCGCGCCGACGCCGCGGTCGGCGACAGCTACGCGCCGATCGGCTACTACGAGAACTTCCTGGTCCGCGGCTATTCGCTGGATGCGGCCAACAGCTACCGCATCAACGGCCTGACCATCGCCGGCGAGCAGAACGTGGCGCTGGAGAACAAGCAGCAGGTGCAGGTGCTCAAGGGCCTGTCCGGGGTGCTGTCCGGCATCACCACCCCGGCCGGCGTGATCGACTACCAGACCAAGCGCCCGCAGCACGTGCGCAGCCTGCTGCTGAGCGGCGACGACGACGGCAGCCGCGGCGCGGCGGTGGACCTGGGCGACTGGTTCGGCAGCGAGCGCCAGGTCGGCCTGCGCGTCAACGCCGCGCACGAGACCCTGCGCAGCTACGTGGATCACGCCGACGGCCACCGCAACTTCCTGTCGCTGGCCGCGGACTGGAACATCGATCCGCAATCGACCCTGCAGCTGGACGTGGAATACCAGGACCGCCAGCAGCGCTCGGTGCCGGGCTACCAGTTGCTCGGCGGCACGCAGCTGCCGAGCGGGGTGTCGGTGCACCGCCTGCTCGCCTACCAGCCGTGGTCCAAGCCGGTCGGCATCGAGGCATTGAATGCGCAGGTGCGTTACGAGTACCGCTTCAATGACGCCTGGACCCTGCACGTGGCCGCGGCGCACAGCCGTGCGCTGATCGACGATTTCTCCAGCTTCGCCTGGGGCTGCTACGGCGCGGCCAGTTGCGCCAGCGACGCGGTGCCCAATCATTTCAGCCGCGAGGGCGACTACGACATCTACGATTACCGCAGCCCCGCCGACAGCCGCCGCAACGACGAACTGCAGGCGATCGCCAGCGGCAGCGCCAGCACCGGCGCGCTGCAGCACCAGTTCCAGGTCGGGGTCGATTCCCTGCATCGCACCATCGACCGCCACGGCTCGATCAACGAAATGATCGGCAGCGGCAACATCGATGCCGATCCGCCGCTGCTGGCGCCGGCCGATGCCACGCTTGGCCCCAAGCGCCGGCGCCTGGACAGCGCACAGGCCGCCCTGCTGGCCAGCGACCGCATCGGCATCGGCGATGCCTGGCAGTTGCTGCTGGGCGCGCGCCAGGTGCGCTACGACGAACGCGCCTGGGACCGCGACGGCACCCTGACCCGGCGCACGCGCCGCTCGGTGCTGCTGCCGCAGGCGGCGCTGCTGTTCAAGCTGCAGCCGTCGCTGTCGCTGTATGCCAGCTTCGCCAAGGGCCTGGCCCCGGGCGGCACCGCGCCGTGGTTCGCCAGCAACGCCGACAGCATCCTCGCCCCCACCAGCGCCTACCAGCGCGAGGCCGGCATGAAGTACGAGCGCGACGGGCTGACCCTGGGCGCGGCGCTGTTCGACATGCGCCAGGCGGACCAGTACGCGCAACCGCAGGCCGACGGCAGCTTCCTGTTCGTGCAGCAGGGCCGCCTGCACAACCGCGGCATCGAACTGTCGGCCGCCGGCACGCCGGGCGCCGGGCTGCACCTGCAGGCCAGCGTCGCCGGCATCCGCGCGCGCGCCGAGGACACCGGCACGCCGGGCGACGAGGGCCACCAGGCGTTGAACGTGCCGCGGGTGCGCGCCAGCGCGCAGGCCACCTGGGACGTGCCCGGCGTCAACGGCCTGGCGCTGCTGGGCGGGGCGCAGTACAGCGGTGCCAAGTACGCCGACCGCGGCGGCCAGGTCGCCGTCGGCGGCTACAGCGTCTACAACCTGGGCGCCCGCTACGCCACCCGGCTGGGCACGGTGCCGACCACGCTGCGGCTGAGCGTGGACAACCTCACCGACAAGCGCTACTGGCGCGACGTCGGCGCCTACGAAGGCGACGACTATCTGTTCCTTGGTGCGCCGCGGACCGCACGACTGGCGCTGCAGTTCGATTTTTGAGGGGCGGGGATTGGGGAGTCGGGAGTGGGGATTCGTAAAAGCCGGAAGCAGACATGGCGCGTTGCCGGTGTGGGAGCGGCTTCCGCCACGACGCGCTACTGCGGACGGGTCGAGGCCGATCCCCACAGTGAGACAAGCTGCTCCTTCAACAAACCCTGTCTTCTTCGCTCGCAAAAATGCCTGACCCTGTTCTCCGGATCCACCATGACTTCATCCATTCGCGCCCCCTCTCGAACACCAGCCACGCCGATGACCGATGTGGCGATCCACTGCCATGCAGCGGAAACGCGCGAAGTGGTGTGCGTTTCGGTGGCGCAATGCGTCGGGACTGAAGTCCCTCCTACACTGCACCCGACAGGCTCGCCGCAAGCCCCTGTGGGAGCGGCTTCAGCCGCGACGCGCTACCGCTGACAGGGCGCGACTGGAGCCGCTCCACGAACGCGCGCAATGCACCGCGCTCGCGAACCACACCCCATCCCGAATCCCCACTCCCCACTCCCGGCCTTCCCCCCATGTCCCCCCTCGAACTTCTCGCCGTGCTGGTCAACGTATTGGGCGTGTGGCTGACCGCGCGGCGGGTGCGTTGGTGCTGGCCGGTCAACGTGGTCGCGGTGCTGCTGTACGCGTGGCTGTTCTATCAGTGGAAGCTGTACTCGGACATGCTGCTGCAGGGCCTGTATGTGGTCCTGCAGGGCTATGGCTGGTGGCGCTGGAGCCAGGGGCTGGGCGAGGACGGCAAGGTCCGGGTCGGGCCGTTGCCGTGGGCCGAAGGCGTGCGCTCGTTGCTGGCCGGCGCCGCCGGCGCGGCGCTGCTGGGCTGGCTGATGCACCGGCACACCGATGCGGCACTGCCGTGGCTGGATGCGGCGCTGTCGGCGTTCAGCGTGGTCGCCAGCGTCTGGGCGGCGCGCAAACGTGTGGCCAGCTGGGGCCTGTGGATCGTGCTGGACTGCGTCTACGTCGGCGTGTTCGTGTACAAGGGCCTGTATCCCACCGCGGCGCTGTACGCCGGATTCGTGGTGCTGGCGGTGTACGGACTGCGCCTGTGGCAGGCCGATCTGCGCCGCGCGCGTGCCGTCGCCTGAGCGCGCTCGGTGCCTAGCGCCTGCGATGCGTGCAGCGGCGCAGCGCGAACCATCGCCGGGTGTGCGGACAGCGCGCAGGAGACGTCCGCGCATCGTCCCCGCCCGCCAGCCGTCGGCGTAGTCTTGTCGGCCACGCTTCGCCACGCCCTGGACTTCGCATGAGCTTCGCCACCGCCGCCGGCTTCGCCCAACGCATCGCCGATGCGCTGCTGGCGCGCATCGCCGCCGGCGAATGGCGGGCGGACCAGCGCCTGCCGGTGGAGCGCGAGCTGGCCGCGCTGTTCGGCTGCACCCGCATCACCTTGCGCGAGGCCCTGCAGCAACTCGAATCGGACGGGCACATCTACCGCGAGAACCGCCGCGGCTGGTTCGTCAGCGCGCCGCGGGTACGCCACGACCCCAACAGCATCGCCGGCTTCATGCAGTACGTGGCCGCGCAGGGCGGCGTCCCGCGCACCGAACTGCTCGCCGCGCAGCGCCAGCCGGCCGGCGCGGCGCTCGCCCGGCACCTGCACCTGGACGATCCTGCGACCGAGGTGTTCGTGCTGCGCCGCCGGCGCTGGATCGGGCGGCGTGCGGTGCTGCTGGAAACCAACGCCATCCTCGCCGCGTGGGCGCCGCGCCTGCTCGAGCACGACCTGGCCGGCTCGCTGAGCGCGGTGCTGACCCAGCGCCTGGGCTTGCGGCAGGCGCGCAGCCGGCTGTCGATGTATCCGGCCACGCTCGACGCCGAGCAGGCCGCGCTGCTGCAATCCACCGCCGGCACGCCCTGCTTCCGCCTGCAGCGCGTCAGCTATGCCGCCGACGGCCGCGCGGTGGAGTTCGATATCGAATCCTGGCGCCACGACGTGCTGGAAGTCTCGGTGGACGTGTACGCGCCGCCGAAATAAGCCGATCTGCGGCGATGTCAACCAGGCACGGGGGTTGTGGGAGTCAACTGTCATGCAACCACGACGAACGGAGTAGGTGGACGATCGGACCTCGGAAGCCGTCGGGACTGGACCCCACAAAAGGGAACGAGATTCCCTCCCACATCGCGCCCGCACACCGATCACCGCCAGTCCCCGCGGGAGTCGCGGTCGCTTGGCTTTGGTTGTTGCTCTTGCCTTGCTTTTGACTTACCGGGTTCCCTTCCGAAGCGGCGGCCAGCGCGGGGAAAAACCCGAAGGGCGGCGCACATGGATGTGCACCGTCCGCGGCAGGGGCAGGATGCTCCTTCCGCGGATCCCCGCGATGGACGCGGACCCGGAGCGCGCAGCGCGGAGGGCGCGAGGCAGGGCGCGCTTGACCAGCCTTCGGCTGTGGTAAAGCGCTTCTTTTGGTTACTTTTCTTTGCGCGAGCAAAGAAAAGTAACTCGCCGTAAGGCGAAAGCTTTGCTCTTGCACTTGTTGTCACCATGGCTGAATGTGGAAGCGACCTCGACACGAGACGCACTAGGCATCGAACAGCGCGCCTTGCGGATCCGGCGGCGGCAAGGTGTCGTACAAGCGCTGGAATTCCTCACGGCAGGCGCGCAAGGGATCGTGCATCAGGAACTCGGCCAGGCGCGCGTGCCAGGCCGGCCAGCGCGTGGCCAGCGCATCCATGTCGCCGTCGGCGGCGCGGCCTTCGCCGCTGCAGGCCACATGCGCGGTCTCGCACAACACGTTGCGCCAGCCGAGCCCGGCCATGCGCAGCGACAGGTCGGTCAGCGCCGCGTACCAGGACCCGTAGCTGCTGGCGTCCAGGCCGCCGGCGCGCTGCCGCGCCACGCCGCGCAGGACCACCGCGTGGCACACCGCCGACGGCAGTTCCGGATGCAGCGGCGGCAACGCCGCGCAGGCCCGCGCCAGGCGCTCGGGATCCTCGGGCAGCGGGTTGATCTCGCCCAGCCGCGGCCACGCACAGGCTTCGCCGGCATTGCTCCACGGCGTGGCGCTGGCGATGGCCGCATCGCGCGCCAGGCAGGCGCTCAGCTGCTGCAGCCAGCCCGGCCCGGGCTGCGCATCGGCGGCCAGCACCGCCACATCGGCATCGCCGCAGGCGCGCAGCATCTCGTCCATATGCGCCACCTCGCCGAGCATGCGCGGCCGCCGCGTGTAGTCGGCCTGCAGGCGCGTGCGCGCCAGCCAGGCCTCGATCACGCGGATGCCGCGCGGGCCGGCCTGCGCATCGTCGGCCAGCCACACGCGGGTACCGGCCGGTGTGTTCTCCTCCAGCGCACCGAGGCAGGCGTCCAGGGCGACGTCGTCGACGCCGACCGCCAGCAGCACGATGGGCAGGCTCACCCGCTTACTTCTTGCCGCGTACCGGCAGCGGCTCCATGGCCTTGAACTTCTGCCCGTACTCGTCGGTGAGATTGCGCGCTTCCTGCGGGTTGCGCACGATCGTCGGGGTCAGCAGCACGATCACTTCGTTGCGGTTCTTCTGCTGGGTCTTCTGTCCGAACAACGCGCCGACCACAGGCAACTTGCTCAGGTACGGCACGCCGCTGCTGCCGTCGGTGGTGCTGTCGTTGATCAGGCCGGCGAGCATGATGGTGTCGCCGCTCTGCACCGCCGCCTCGGTCTTGACCCGGCGGGTGTTGATATCGACGTTGCAGGCCGAGCTGTTGACGATGGTGCTGGAGGACGTACATGCCGTCGGCCGCGCGCCCGGCGTGCTGACCTCTTGCACGATGTCCAGGAACACCATGCCGTCCTTGGTGACCCGCGGGCGCACCTTGAGGATCACGCCGGTGTCGATGTACTGGACCGACGAGTAGCTGGTGTCGGTGCCGATACCCGTGTTGATCGAAGTGGAATTAATCGGAATCCGCGTGCCCACGTTGAGGGTGGCTTCGGCGTTGTTGCGCACGAACACCGACGGGGTCTGCAGCAGCTTGAGGTTGGTGACCTTGTCCAGGGCGGTGATGACCGCCGCAGCATTGGTGCCGAGGAAGGTCCAGCCGAGGCCGCTGCT
Organism: Xanthomonas sp. NCPPB 901; assembly: GCF_056725085.1. Taxonomy (NCBI): domain Bacteria; kingdom Pseudomonadati; phylum Pseudomonadota; class Gammaproteobacteria; order Lysobacterales; family Lysobacteraceae; genus Xanthomonas; species Xanthomonas sp. NCPPB 901. The sequence goes on from NZ_CM161511.1 coordinate 4,183,823, forward strand.
GCCGGTGATCTTGCCGGCGATATCGCCCCAGATCTTGCGACCGGCCGCGCTGGGCAAGCCTGCGCCCGGGCCGAGGCCGGTGGAATTGGCCACGGTGGAATCGGCGGAGGCGTTGACCGAATTCTCGAAGAACCAGTTCACGCCGTACTGCAGATCGCCGGTCAGGCTGACCTCGGCCACCTGCGCCTCGATGTGCACCTGCATCGGCATCACGTCGAGCTTCTCGACCACGTCGCGGATCGAGCGCCAGGCCTGCGGGGTCGAGCGCACCAGCAAGGTGTTGGTTTCCTCCACCGCCGAGACGCCGACCTTGTCGCCCTGCACTTCCAGGGTCACGCTGCCGTTGCCGGCGGTGCGCGGCGACAGCTGCAGGCTGCCGTTGCCCAGGCCGCCGCCGCTGCTGCCGGAAGAACTGCTCCCGCCCAGGCTGTCGCTACTGCCGCCCAGGCTACCGCCCACGCCGCCGCCCAGGCTGCTGCTGTCGCTGCCGTTGAAGCCGCCCAGGCCGCCGCCGCCGTTCAACTGGCTCATCTGCGAGCCCGGCATCAGCGAGGCGTTGGAATCGCCGCGGTTGCCGCCGCCGGCGCCGAACACTTCGGCCAGGCGGTCGGCCAGGTCCTTGGCCTTGATGTACTTCAGCTCGTAGGAGAACAGCCGCGCGCCGCCGCCGGCGCTGTCGATGCGGTCCAGCCACTCCTGGATCTGGTCCAGGTAGCGCGCCTGCGGGGTGATTACCAGCACCGCGTTGGCGTTCTCCAGCGGCATGAAGCGGAACATGCCGGCGCTGGGGGTCTTGCTGTTCTCGCCGAACACCTTCTCCAGGTCGGCCGCGACCTGCTCGGCCTTGCCGGACTGGATCGGGAACACGCCCACCGACATGCCCGACAACCAGTCGACGTCGAAGATCTGCACCGTGCGCAGGTAGTTCTCCAGTTCGGCGCGGGTGCCGCCCAGGGTGATGACGTTGCGCGAGCTGTCGATGCCGACGATGGCGTTGGGCCGCGCGTACGGCTCCAGCACCTTCTTCATTTCGCTGGCGGAGATGTACTTCAGCGGCACCACCCGCACCTCGAAGCCGCGCGCACTGGCCGGCGAGGCGGTGCTCGGCGCCACCGTGCCGGCCAGGGCCTGGTCGGCGGGGACGATGTTGTAGCGGCCGCCGCTGTAGACCATGCGCGCGTTGTTCCAGCCCAGCACCATCTCCAGCAGGTTCAGCGCCTGCGCCGGCGACACCGGCTTGGGCGTGGCCAGGGTCACCGTGCCCTGCACGCCCGGCGCGATCACGTAGTTCTGCCCGAGCATGTCGCCGAGGATGGCCTTGACCACCGCCTGCAGCGATTCGCCCTCGAAGTTGAAGGTGGCGCTGCCGCTGCTGGCGTTGCCCAGCGACGGCGCCGGCGCGGCGGCGGCCGCGGAGTTGATCATGGTGCCGCTGCCGCGGCGGATCACCGGGGCGGTGCGCTCGGGCAGGGCATTGGGATCGGCCGGGCCGCCCTGGCCGTCGGTCTGGGTACTGCCGGCCGCGCCCACCTGGGGGTTGATCGCGGCGCCGCGACGGATGTCCGGCGAGGGCGTGGTGGCGCAGCCGGCCACCAGGCCGATGGCGAGGAACAGGGAAAACAGACGCGGCGTCATGCGATCACTCTTCAAGGGTTCTGGCCTGATGGGTTGTTCTGGCGCTGTTGCTGCAATTGCCGGCGCCGCGCTTCGATCCGCTCGCGGATCGCCTGCAACTGCTCCGACGACGGCGCCGGGGACGCGGGCTGGGGTGCGGACGGGGTCGGCGCCTGGTTCGGCACCGTGGTGGGGGTGGCCGGGGTCGGCGGACGCTGCATGCCGGCGTTGGGCTGGCCGTTGCCCGCGGCGGCCTGCGGCGGCACCTGCCCGGCGGCCGCGCGCCCGGCCTGGCCGAGCACGGTCGGCGGTTGCCCGCCCTTGCCGTCGAACACCTTCAACTCCAGGGTCTGGGTGCCGCCGGCGCCGCTGACCGTGGCCTGGCGCGGCGCCAGCGACAGCAGCCGCCAGCCCTGCACCGCGTCGCCGCCTTCCTTGAGGCGCAGCGACTCGCCCTGCTCGGTGGTCAGCGTCGCCATCTTGAAGCGGTCGGTGAGCAGCACGCCGGTCAGGCGCACGTTGGGCGCGGCGGCCTGGCCGTTGTCGGCGCTGAGGAAGAACGGATGCGGGCGGCGATCCTCGGCGAACACCGGCCGCGCGGCGATCTCGCCGTACTGCGAGAAATCGCCCAGGCGGTGCGCGGTGGCCGCGGGCAGGCCCGGCAGCCGCTGCAGCATCGACGGATCGTCGGGCAGCGGCGCCACCCGCTCGCCGAGTCCGCCCAGGCCCAGCGCCCAGACCAGCAGGCCCCACAGCGCCAGCGTGCCCAGCCACACGGTGCGCAGGCCCATCGCTTCAATTCGCATGGCGGCCCTCCACCTGTTGCGGCAGGTCCGCCGGCGCGGCAGCCGGGGCGCCCGGCAGGTTGGTCGCGCCGGGCGCGGCCGGCGGCGACGGCACCGTGGCCGGCTCGCTCGGCCCGGCGCCGGCGGAACCGCCGGCGTTCATCACCGGGGCGGTCGCGGCGGGTGCCGCCGCCGCGGAGGGGTCCGGTGCGGCGGACGCCGGCGGCGCCGGCATCGCGTTCGGGCGCAGGTAGCCGGCCAGTTCGAAGGCCACGTCCAGGCCGTTGCCGCTTTCGCCCGGCGAGAGCTGGTAGCGCTGCGCCATCACGTTGAGGTTGTCGATGAACAGCGCCGGCGTGCCGCTCTCCAGCGCATGCAGCACGGCGGCCAGTTCCGGCGTGCCACAGCGCAGGCGCACCTGCACCGCGACCCGGGTGAAGCGGTCGCTGCGGTTGTCGGCGGCCAGCGGCGAGCGGTTGCTGATCGCGCAACTGCGGTTGCCCGGGCTGGCCGTGGCCACTGCGCTCTCCAGGCGCTGCACCAGGCCGGCCGAGGCCAGCTCGGCCGAAGTCTCGCGCAGGAAACCCGGGCGCGTGGCCAGTTCGCGCTGCGCCTGCTGCAGCCGTTGCGCCACCTGCGGCGCCTGCTGCAACTGCATGCGCACGCGCAACTCGCGCTGGCGCAGTTCCTGGAGCTGCGCATCGACCTCGCGCATCGGCACAGTCCACCACGGATGCACCAGCACCAGGTAGCCCAGCGCCAGCGCCGCCAGCAGCAGGCCCAGGGCCAGCCAGCGGTCGCGCTTATCGACCTGCACCGGCATCGGCGGCCTCCTTGCGCTTGGTCCCGGCCAGTTCGGCGGTGAGGGTGAAGCGGTCGCGGTGGCTGCCGGGGTCGGCCTGCAGCACGCCGGTCAGCGACGGCGTGCGCCACAGCGGCGAGCCTTCCAGCCGCCCGACCAGCGACGAGGCTTCGCTGCTGAGGCCGATCAACTGCAACTGATTGCCCTCGATCGAGAACTTCTCCAGATAGGTGCCCTCCGGCAGGCGCTTGCTCAGTTCGTTCCAGACCTCCACCGAGGCCGGGCGCTCGGCGCGCAGTTGGTCGAAGAACGCGGCGCCTTCGACCAGGTCGAGCAGTTGCTGGCGCTGCGCGGCCACCGCGCGCGCGCGCTGCGCGCCGCTGTCCACCTGCGTGCGCAGGTGCTCCAGCGCGTCGCGGCGGTTGTCCAGCAGTTGCCAGCCGGCCGCAAACAGCGCCAGCAGCGCGGTGGCGGCGAGAATCGCGTTCCAGCGCCGCATCGGGTCGGCGCGACGGTGGCGCTGTTCCTGCGGCAGCAGGTTCACCCCCAGCGGCGCGCCGTCGCTGCCGGCGACGTCGATGCCGGCCAGGGTCGGGCGCAGCGCGCCGGCGCTGGCCTGCAGGTCGTCGAGCACGCGGCGCGGGGCCACCACCAGTTCGACATCGAGCTGGGCGTCGTCGCGGCGGCCGTCGGCGCGCACGTCGTAGATCACCTGGTCGGCCTGGAACGGGGTCTGCCGGTCGATCTCGAACTTCACCACCTCGCGCAGGTGCTCGGCCGCCGCCGCCGGCAGGCGCAGCCGGCGTTGCAGCGCCGCCTCGGCCGGCAGCAGCCACACCCGCGGCAGCGCCGCCAGGCGCGGCCCCAGCAGCGCATCCAGTTCGTCGGGCAGCAGCGGCCACGGCAACGCCAGCGGCGCGCCCAGCTCGGACTCGACCTGCCGCGCCAGCATCAGTTGCTCGCCCTGGCGCCACAGCAGCAGCCGCGCCTGCGACCAGCCCAGCTGCAGCTGCCAGCGCGGCGGCAGCCACGCCATCAGCGACCGCTGCCACCAGGACAGCAGCCCGCCCGCACCGGGGGCGATGCGTACGCCAAGTTTGTCCATCGTGTCGCGCCACGCCGTCATCGCACCGTCGTTCCTTCTTCCCAACGCAGCACAGTGTAGGCGGAGCCCGGCAGCGCCGACGAGCCTGGGCGCACCACCGCGCGCAACACGCCCTCGCGGCCATTGCCCAGCCGCGCCCGGCTTTCGATGCTGTAGGTGCCGCCACCGCCCAGGCCGACCATGCCGAGCTGGGTCTGATCGGTGCGTTCGCGCTGCGCCAGCACCTGCTGCGCGTCCAGGCCGAGCGCGGTCAGCACCGGCCCCGGCGCGAAGTCCGGTGTCGGCCGCGACACGCCGGCGTACAGGGTCAGGTTGGGCAGCAGCTTGGCGTACAACGCAGGGTCCATCCCCAGCACCAGTTGCAGTTCGGCCAGGCTCTCGAACGGCGCATCCTTGGCGCCGTAGGGCAGGCCGGCGGCGGCGTAATCCGGATCCTCGGCGCCGTTGGGCTGGGTCAGGTTGTCCGGATCGCGCCAGTCCACGATCGCCGCGGCGATGCGCTCGGCGCGCTGCGGATCCTCGCCGACCGCGCGCACCAGCGCCGCCAGCAGCGGCGCATCGGCCATGTTCAGGTCGACCTTGCCGCTCTCGTCGGTGACCCGCAGGTCGACCGTGGCGCCTTCGTACTGCCAACGGTAGCGCCGGCCGTCGGCACGCCAGCCCGGCTGCGTGGCGGTGCCGGCGAGCCGGGTCAGCGCGTATTCCAGGCCGGCGCGGGCGCGCTCCTGCGCCTCGGCGCCGTCGCCGAGCACCTTGCCCTGCAGGTTCTCGGTGCGCGCGGTCAGCGCGAAGGCGCCGATCAGGGCGGTCAGCAGCGCGATCAGCCACAGCACCAGCACCAGCGCCGCGCCGCGGTTGTTGCGTGCCGCGTTCACTGCCGCATCTCCGCGCCGCCGGCCTGGCGCAGCGCCACCACCAGCGGCGGCCACGCCACGCCGTCGCCGCTGCGCAGCTCGATCGAGACCAGCAGCGGCAGCGTGTCGGTGCGCTCCCAGCGCTCCTGCCACGGGCCGATGGTGCCGCGCTCCGGGTCCAGGCCGCGGTAGCGGAAGCGCACCTCGCGCAGGTCGCGCGCCAGCGGCTCGGGCGGACGCGGCGGCGTCTCGGCCAGTTGCTTGCCGGCCTGTACCTGCACCAGCGCGATCGTCAGCTGCCGGTGGTCGCCGTCGCCGCTGACCCGCAGGTCGTGCAGGTAGGGGCCGCCGCGGCCGAGGTACTCGGGCAGATCGGCCACGAACTGCATGCGCTGCGGTTCGCCGACGAAGCGCACCGGCTGCAGGGTGTGCGTGTCGATGTCCAGCGGCAGCGACTGCGCGCCGCTCAGGCGCCGGCGCAGGAAGCCCTCGACCGCACGCATGCGTTCGCTGCGCCCGGCGATCGCCTCGCCGCGGCCGCTGATCGCCATCGCCGAGCGCAGCGTGGCGAAGGCCAACGTCAGGCCGCCGACCAGCAGCACCGTGGCCAGCAGCACCTCGATCAAGGTGAAGCCGCGCATCCCGGCGCGGCGCGGCGCGCACAGGCTCATTGCGGCACCCCGGCGCTCTGCGGCGCGACCAGGCGCAGGGTCTTCCACTGCAGCGCCTGCGCCGGCGCCTCGCCCCAGCGCACCTGCAGGGTCAGTTGCAGCAGGGTCGGCGCGCCGGGCACCACCGCCGCATCCGGCGGGCGCCGCGGATCCGCGTAGGGCGCCACGTCCAGGGTCCAGCGGTAGCCGCCCTGCTCCAGCGTGCCCTGGCTGCGCCCCGGCTGCAGCGGCTGCTCCACGCCCTGCGCCGCCAGCAGCGACTGCGCGTACAGGGTCGCGCGGCTCAATTGGTCGGCGCGCTGCACCTGGCGCGCGGCGCCGGACAGCGAGCCGAGCAGCAGGGTCAGCGCCAGCGCCAGCAGCGCGAACGCCACGATCACCTCGATCAGGGTGTAGCCGCGCTGGCGGTTCATGAGCCCGCCTGCTCCGGCGCGCGCCCGACCGTGACCTCGCCGGTCAGCCAGGTCACGTCGATGCGCCAGCGCGCCTGGCGCGCCTGCAGCTCGATGCGCCCGCCGGTGGAGGCGCCGTCCTCGAAGAACTGGATCGCGCCCTCGCCGTCGCGGCGCTGCGCCTGGCGCGCGCCGGTGAAGCGGATCGTCAGCGACGGCGGAATCTCGCCGTGGCGGCCGTTGGGCGCCTGCCAGCGGTGCGCCTGCGGGTCGATCAGGAAGCGCTGCGGCTGGCCGCTGGCGATCGCCTGGGTGCGGGTGTAGCGCAGTTGCGAGGCGATCTCCTTGGCCGCCGAGCGCAGGCGCATGCCGTCGATGCCGCCGGTCAGCACCGAGGCCGCCAGCAGCGCGGCGATCGCGATCAGGCCCACCACCAGCAACATCTCCAGCAGCGACACGCCGCGCATGCGCGCACGCGCAGCCGGCGCGCCCGCCGGCGCGCCGAAGCGCAGCGCGCCGGCAGGGGCCTGGATCACGGCGCCGGATCACTCGTACTTGATGTCGGCGTCGTAACTGCTGCCGCCGGGCTGGCCATCCTTGCCGAGGCTGATCAGGTCGAACGGGCGGCCTTCGCCGGGCACCTTGTATTCGATCGGGTGGCCCCAGGGGTCGTTCAGTTCGGCGGGCTTGGCGTACGGGCCGAGCCAGCCGCTGACGCCGCCCGGCGCGGTGACCAGGTCGTCGAGCTTGGACGGCAGCTTGCCGGTATCGAGCTGGTAGTTGTCGACCTTGCCGGCCAGGGTCTGGATCTGCGACTTGGCCAGGTTGGCCTTGCCGCGGTCGGCGCCGCCGAGCACGCGGCTGCCGACCAGGGTCAGCACCGCGCCGATCAGCACGATGACGATGATGATTTCCAGCAGGCTCATGCCCGCCTGGCGTGCGGCGGACGGGGAACGGGTCAGGGAGCGGCGGAGAGTACGCATTGCATCGGATCCTTGCGGTGGAAGACCTATGTAGCCGAACACGGTGACGATGGCTGCCGGCGCCAGCCGGCGGTACAGCGGCGCGTCACGCACGCCGTCACACCTGGCAGCGGAGGATCCGTGCCGCGCGCACGCACGGCCGCGGCTGGCGCGCGCGGCGCCGCTGGCAATGGGACAGGGCCGACGGCCGAAGGTTCCCGCCCGGGACCGCGCGGCGTCACAGTCCGCGACAGCCGTCCGAGGCCAGGCCATGCGCGGGCGGGCGGCGCCCCATCCGCCATGGCGCACCACGCGGACGCCGCGGGCAAGGCCACCGCCCTGCATGGCGCCGCAGTCCCGGCGCCGGACACGCCGGCCCGGCCCGCCATGACCTCACCCAATCGCATTGGTAAGGTCGTAGAGGGGGACGAGGACGGAGATGATCACCAGGCCGACCACCGAGGCCAGGACCAGGGTGATCGCCGGCACCATCGCCGCCAGCAGGCGGTCGATGGCCTGCGCGGTCTCCTGCTCGAAGGTGTCGGCGGTCTTCAGCAGCATGATGTCCAGCGCGCCCGATTCCTCGCCGACCTGGATCATCTGCAGGGCCAGGCGCGGGAAGCGCTTGCCCTTGGACAGCGAGGCCGACAGCCCATGGCCGTTCTTGACGTCGTCGGCGGCGGCGCCGACGTCGGCGGTCAGCGCCAGGTTCGACAGCACGTTGCGGGAGATGCCCAGCGCCGCCAGCAGCGGCACGCCGTTGCGCAGCAGGGTGCCGAGGGTGCGGGTCAGGCGCGCGGTCTCCAGCCGCGAAATCAGCACGCCGACGAAGCGCTGGCGCAGCAGCCAGGCGTCGAAGCTGGCGCGGAACGCGGGGTCGCGGCGCTTGCGGTCCACCGCCAGGATGATCACCCCGGGCACCACCAGCAGCACGATCCACCAGTCGCGCACGAACAGGCCCACGCTCAGCACCGCCTGGGTGAACCACGGCAGGGCCACGTCCAGGCTCTCGTACATCTGCGCGAACTGCGGTACCACGTAGCCGAGCAGGAACAGCAGCGCGCAGCCGACCACGCTGACCAGGATCGCCGGATAGATCAGTGCGTTGATCACCCGCCCGCGCAGTTCGCGGCTGCGTTCCAGGTATTCGGCCAGGCGCTGCAGGGTGTCGTGCAGGCTGCCGCCGGCCTCGCCGGCGCGCACCATGTTGATGTACAGGCGCGAGAACAGCCCGTGCTGGCGCTCCAGCGCGGTGGACAGCGGCGCGCCGCCGCGCACCGCGTCGCGGATGTCGCCGACGGTGCGCTTGGAGCGTTCGTCCTCGGGCAGTTCGAGCAGGATCGACAGCGCGCGGTCCAGCGGCTGGCCGGCGCCGAGCAGGGTCGCCAATTGCTGGGTGAACTGCACCAGCGCCGCGCCGTCGAACGGCTTGGGCCGGAACAGCCCACGCAGCGAGGTGCCACCGCCCTCGGCGGCGAGCCGGGCCTGCATCGGCATGTGCCCCTGCTCCTGCAGGCGCAGCGCCACCTCCGCCTCGCTGGCGGCTTCCATCTGCCCTTCCAGGATCTCGCCGTGCGAGTCCAGGGCCTTGTAGCGGTACAGGGGCATCAGGGCTGGGAATGGGGAATGGGGAATCGGGAGTGGGAAAGCGCGTCGTGCACGTTCGCTGCGTACCCGGGCGCCGGCCGCGAGCGCATGGCGAAGCACCACGCTGCCATCGCCGGAGCGCATGCCGCGCGCATCAGGTTTCCTCCGTCACGCGCAGCACTTCCTCGATCGTGGTCTGGCCGCTGAGCGCCTTGGCCAGGCCGTCCTCGTACATGGTGCGCATGCCGGCCTCGCGCGCCAGCTGCTCGATCTCGCCCATGCCGGCGTGGCGCATCACCGCACGCCGCAGCGCGTCGTTCATCACCAGGAATTCCATGATGGTGGTGCGGCCCACGTAGCCGGTCGGGGCGAGCGCCGAGGGCCGCGGGCGGTACAGGAAGATCTCGCCTTCCGGCTGCAGCCGGCGCAGCTCGAACTTCTCGATCTCCTCCGGCGAGGCCGCGTAGCGCTCGGCGTGGGTCGGCTCCAGCCGCCGCACCAGGCGCTGGGCGAGGATGCCGTTGATGGTGGAGGTCAGCAGGTAGTCCTCCACGCCCATGTCGAGCAGGCGGGTGATGCCGCCGGCGGCGTTGTTGGTGTGCAGGGTGGACAGCACCAGGTGGCCGGTCAGCGCGGACTGGATGGCGATGCGCGCGGTCTCCAGGTCGCGCATTTCGCCGATCATGATGATGTCCGGGTCCTGGCGCACGATGCTGCGCAGCGCATGCGAGAAATCCAGGCCGATCTGCGGCTTGGCCTGGATCTGGTTGATGCCCTCGATCTGGTACTCGACCGGATCCTCGACGGTGATGATCTTAACGTCGGCGGTGTTGAGCTGGCTCAGCGCGGTGTACAGCGTGGTGGTCTTGCCCGAGCCGGTGGGGCCGGTGACCAGCAGGATGCCGTGCGGCTGCTCCAGCACCTTGCGGAACTGCGGCAGGAACGCGTCGGTGAAGCCGAGCCGGTGGAAGTCGAACACCACGGTCTCGCGGTCGAGCAGGCGCATCACCACGCTCTCGCCGTGCGCGGTGGGCACGGTGCTCACGCGCAGGTCCAGTTCCTTGCCCTGCACGCGCAGCATGATGCGGCCGTCCTGCGGCAGGCGGCGCTCGGCGATGTTGAGCTTGGCCATGATCTTGACGCGGCTGATCACCGCCGCGGTCAGGTTGGCCGGCGGGCTCTCGCCGTCGATCAGCACGCCGTCGACGCGGTAGCGCACCTTCAGCCGGCTCTCGAACGGTTCGATGTGGATGTCCGAGGCGCGCAGTTCCACCGCGCGCTGGATCACCAGGTTCACCAGCCGGATCACCGGCGCCTCGGAGGCGAGATCGCGCAGATGTTCGATGTCGTCGGCGGCGACGCTGTCGCCGTCGGCGGTCTCCACGATCGCGCCCATCGCGCTGCGGCCCTGGCCGAACCAGCGCTCGATCAGGTCGTCGATCTCCGAGCGCAGGCCGACCCGCGGCAGCACCTGCAGGCCGGTGGCCAGGCGTACCGCGTCGGCGGCATAGGCGTCGTGCGGATCGGCCATCCACAGTTCCAGCACGCCGTCGCGCTCGCCCAGCGGACACACATGGAACTGCTTGAGGAAGCGCAGCGACAACGGTTGCGCCTCGGGCAGGCTTTCCGGCGCGGTGGCCGGCAGCTGCTTGGCGTCCAGCAGCGGCAGGCCCAGGACCTCGGCGCTGAGTTCGGCATGGTCGCGCTCGGAGACCAGGCCCAGGCGCGCCAGCAACGCCAGCAGGCCGCCGCCGGACTCGCGCTGCAACTGCCGCGCGCGCGCCAGGTCGCCGTCCTTGAGCCGGCCCTTGGCCAGCAACGCCTCGATGATGCGGGTTTCGGGCGTATCGACGGCGACGGCAGTGTCCTTCACGAGCGCGTTCACGCTATCCCTCCCAGATGACCGTGCGACTTTAGCAGTTCGGCGCGACCCGACGCCGAATCCGGCGCGCGCCGTCGCCACTGTCTACCGGGCGGCAGGGTGCCGACCCGGCGGCGCCCGTCGCGGTCATCGCACTGACATGCCAGAAGAATAAGCTGAGCAGGCCCGCCGCCGCGGCCACCAGCGCCTGGTGTTCCATGCGCTCGGCGACTCGGCGATCGTCGGGCCGGTGCGCCGGCCCCAGACGCAGGAAACCCGGCCGGAGCCGGGTTTCCTGGGACCGCGTGGCGCTTCCCTGCGCCGCGTGCGCTTACTGGCGCGCGACCAGGCTGACGCCGCTGTAGGCGCTCTCGCCGACCAGCTTGATGTAGTAGGTGCCGGCCTGCGGCGCGGTGAAGCGCACCGTCTCGTTGTTGCCCGGACGGGTCGACTTGGCGTCGGCGTTGCCGGCACTCGGCTCCTTGCCGAAGCTCACGTACAGCGAGACGTTGCCGCTGCCGCCGTAGGTGAGGAAGCTCAGCACCGCACCGGCCTTGGCCTCGAAGCTGTACAGCGCCTCGTTGCCCGCGGCGCCGGCCAGACCCGCGACCGCCACCTTGTTGGTCAGCGCGGTCGCGGTCGGCGCGCACTGCTCGGTGGCCGGATCGCACGGCTCTTCCAGCGCCTTGGCCAGCGCGGCCTTGGCATCGACAATGCCGGTGCCGATCGGGGTACTGGACGGGATCGACACCGGGAACGGTCGCGCGGTCTGCTTGAGCAGGGTCTCCAGCGCGGCCGGGGTCAGCGGCGCCTTGCCCGCGGCGATCAGCGCGCTCTGCACCAGCGCCGCCACCGCCGCCACGTGCGGCGAGGCCATCGAGGTGCCGCCCATGCCCATGTAGGTGTAGTTGCCGGAGGTGGGCGTGGTCGCGCCGGTGTAGCCGTTCTGCCAGACGTAGCCGCCCGGGTTGCCGTCGACGCTGCCGCCGCCGCCGGGACCGGACAGGTCCACCTTGGCGCCGTAGTTGGAGTAATAGGTGATGCCGCCGGTGATGCGGGTGGCGCCGACCGCGATCACGTTGTCGCAGCTGGCCGGGCTGAAGTTGGCGGCGTTGGCGGTGTTGTTGCCGGCGGCCACCACCACCGTGGTACCGCGCGACACCGCGCCGTTGATCGCGTCCTGGGTGACGCTGTCGCAGGCGCCGCTGCCGCCCAGCGACATGTTGATCACTTCGGCCGGGTTCTGGTTGGCCGGCACGCCGGACACGGTGCCGCCCGAGGCCCAGATGATCGCGTCGGCGATGTCGGAGGTGTAGCCGCCGCACTTGCCGAGCACGCGCACCGGCAGCACGGTGGCGTTGGGCGCCACGCCGGCCATGCCGACGCCGTTGTTGGTCGCTTCGGCCACGGTGCCGGCGACGTGGCTACCGTGCCAGGAGCTGTCCTCGGCCGACGAGCCGGTGTAGCACTCATTGGCGTTCTCGACCCAATCGCCGTAGTCCAGCGCGCCCGGTACGCGGGCATCGGTCGGACGCCGCGAGGTCGCCGCGTCGGAAATGAAGTCGTAGCCCTGCAGCAGGTTCACCGCCACGTCCGGATGGTTCGGCAGGATGCCGGTATCGAGCACCGCCACCACCACGCCGTCGCCCTTGGACACGTCCCACGCGGCCGGCGCGTTGATGCCGCCGTTGGCGTTGCTGTAGTGCCACTGGTACTGCGCGTACAGCGGATCGTTGGGCACGAACTGCGGCTGCACCTGCGCCTTGGCCCGCAGCACTTCCACCGGCCGCAGCTTGGCGTCGACCTGCGCGTATTTCACCGCCGGGTCGGCGGCGATTTCCGCCACCACCTTGTCCACGTCGGCCTTGCTCAGCTTGCCGGTCAGGCGGATCAGGTCCGCGCCGATGCCCAGGGTGCGCACGTACTCGGCGCGCACGCTGGCCGCGGCCGCGCGCGAGATGCCGTTGCCGCCGCCGAGGCTGGCGCGGCCCACCGCCGACTGCACCGCCGACAGCTTGGCGCTGCGGTCGCTGGCCGCGGCGCTGCCGGCGTTGTAGCGCACCAGGATGCGGTTGGAGGTCACCGCATCGGCCGGCGCGGACCTGCCCGGCTCCTTGACCGGCAGCGGCGCCGAAGCGCCGGCCGCGACTGCGCTCGAGGCGCCCAGCGACATCGCCAGCATGGCGGCGGCGATGGCATTGATACGAAGGTTTTGCTTGTCGATCACGTTGACGTCCTCTTCAAAGTTTCGTGGATCAGGCGACAGTTGCGGCCGTAAAACTCCCTTTTCCGAATCCGTTGGCCGGCCCAGCCAAGGTCCTGTGGTCTGCCCCCTCAGGCCGTTGCGTGGCGGACGGCGGCACGCGCCGCCGTCCGCGATGGATCACCAGCCGAAACCGGCACCGATGCCGATGGAGCTGTCGTCGCCGCTGAAGGCACCGCCGATGGTCACCGTGGCGCGGTCGCTGAAGGCGCGCTGGTAACCCACCGACAGCGCCGACTCGCCGTTCTGGAAGCCGATGCCGGCGCCGACCCGGTTCTGGGTGCGGATGCCGGCAGCGCTGGTGGCCATGTTGAGCATGGCCGCGCTCATCGCGCCCTGGCGGTCGATGCGACGGTCCTGGTCGCGCAAGCGCGCATCGACGTCGCCGCGCAGCACCTCGAAGCTGTCGGCCATGGTGCCGAAGCGCGCATCGGTGTACGACTTGGCGGTGGCCACACCGTTGTCGAGCTGGCTCTTGTTGACCGCATCGGTGGCCTGGGTGCCGGCGGCGACGTGGGCGAGCTGGCGCTCGTTGCCGGCGCTGCCGATCGAGACCGTCTGTGCGCGATCGGCCACCGACCCCTGGCCCAGCGCCACCGCGCCCTGCGCCGTGGCGCTGGCGCCCTGGCCGATGGCGGTGCCCGAGGCCGCGCTGACGCTGGCGCCCTCGCCCATCGCCACCGCATTGGTCGCCACCGCCGCGATGTGGCTGTTGGCGCCCACCGCGGTGCTGCCGTCGGCATTGACCTTGGCGTTGCTGCCGATCGCGGTGTCGTTGGGGCCGTGCGCGTAGGCGCTGCCGCCGATCGCGGTGCCGGTGACGTCGTTGGCGCGTGCGGCAGCGCCGACCGCGGTGGCAGCGGCGGCCACCGCCGTGCTTTCGCCGACCTGCGCGGTGCCGATGCTGCCGGACACGGGCGTCGCCGCCGCGGTTGCAGCCGTCGCGGCCGATGCCGCAGGCGCGGCCTCGCTGGCCTGCGCAGCCACCGCACTGGCGCTGACCATGCGCGCGCTGCGGGCCACGGTGGCGCTGCCGCCGGTGCGCGCATCCAGTTCGCTGACCTTGCCGTCCAGCGCCGCCAGCGCCGCGCCGACGTTGTTGTAGCTGGCACCCTGGATCACGTAGGTCGGCGCCACGAACAGGCCCTGCGCGCCGAGCCCGGCGCCGCCGCCCAGGAACGTGGCCATGTTGCTCAGCGACTGGTACAGCTGGCCGCCGTTGATCGCCTCGGTGCTGCCGGCGGCCACGCTGCCGGCGGTCAGGTTGACGATGCGCCGGGTGGCCGGACCGCCGCGGCCGTTGCCGCTGCCCAGCGACACAGTGTCGGCCTCGTACGCCCGCGAACCGGCGCCGAGCGCGACTGCGTTGTCCGCGGAGACGCCGGCATTGGCGCCGAGCGCGACGCCGTTGCTGCCGCTGTTGCGGACGAAGCTGTTGTAGCCCATCGCCACGCCGTTCTCGCCGATCGCATTGGTCTGCAGGCCGATCGCGGTGCTGCGCGCGCCGGTCGCCGAGCTGCCGGCACCGGTGGCGGTGGCACCGGCGCCGGCGGCGACGCTGCCCACGCCCAGCGCGGAACTGCGCAGGCCGCTGGCGGTGGCGCCGGCACCGGCCGCGGTGCTGTCCACGCCGCTGGCGCTGGCCACCGCGGTGCCGGAACTCTGGAAGCGCGCACTGGTGTCGCCGGCGGCCGAGGCCACCGCGTCCAGCTGCGCCTTGTTCACCGCATCGGTGGCGTTGACCGCGGCCCCGACATTGGTGATGCGGCGCGTGGCCGGCGCGGTGACGCCGTTGCCGCCGCCCACCGACACCACGTTGGCTTCGCTGGTGCGCGCGCCCGAGCCCAGGGCCACGCTGCCGGCGCCGCTGGCCGAGGCATTGATGCCCAGCGCCGTGGCATTGGCGCCGCCGTAGGCGAAGGCGTTCTGGCCGATCGCGGTGCCGCCCTGCGCGGTGGCCCAGGCGAACTGGCCGACCGAGGTGGTCTGCGCCGCGGTGGCCCAGGCCGAGGCACCGAGCGCGGTCGCGTCCTCGCCGGTGGCACGGGCGCTGTAGCCCAGCGCCGCGGCATACGCGCCGGACGCGGTGCTGCCCCAGCCCAGCGCCGAGGCGTAGTTGCCCGCGGCCGCCGCCCCGTAGCCGAACGCACTGGTGCGGGTGCCGCTGGCGTTGCTGAAGGCGCCGACCGCGGTGCTGTAGTCGCTGCCGGCGGTGGCCTTGTAGCCGTTGGCGGTGGCCTGCAGTCCGCTGGCGAGGGCGCCGGCGCCGCTGGCGCTGCTGAACGTGCCGCTGGCCTGCGCCCCGGCGCCCAGCGCGGTGGCGCCGGCGGCGCTGGCGGTGGTGGTGCCGTCGAGCAGCACGTTGCCGGCCGCATCGGTGTAGTACAGCGAGCCGCCGATCGCGGTGCTGGATTCGCCGGTGGCGGTGGCGTTGTAGCCGGACGCGGTGGCATAGCGCGCGCCGGCCAGCGCGCCGCTGCCGAACGCCGAGGCGCCGGTGCCGTAGGCGTTGCTGGCCTCGCCGGCGGCGGTGGCGTAGGTGCCTTCCACGTAGCTGCCGACATCGTCGGCCGGATCGCTGCCGCCGTTGGCCTTGAACTGCTTGCCGGTGGCGTCGGCGGACTGCTTCACCGCCTCCAGCTGGGCGACGTTGACCGCGTCGGTGGCCTCGGTGCCGGCGGCGACGCTGGTGATCTGCCGCTCATTGCCGGCGCTGCCCACCGAGACGGTGTTGTCGCGCGCCGCCGTGGAGTTCGCACCCAGCGCCACGCTGTTGATGCCGGACGCGGACGCGCCGTAGCCGAACGCACTGGCGCTGTCGGCGCTGGCGTAGCTGAGGCTGCCGAGCGCGCTGCTGAAGTCGGCGGTGGCGCCGGCGCCGGCGCCGAACGCGGCGCTGTTGGCGCCGGACGCCTCGGCCGGGATCAGCCCGTAGAACGAGGTACCGCCGACCGCCACGCTCTCCTCGCCGGAGGCCACGCTGTACTCGCCCACCGCCACGCTGCTGCTGCCGGACGCGGTGGAGGACACGCCGACCGCGGTGCCGTAGCTGCCGGAGGCGAGCGCGCCATAGCCCAGCGCCGAGGACAGATAGCCGCTGGCCTCGCTGTAGCCGCCGAGCGCGGTGGCGCCGGTGCCCGAGGCGGTGCTGCGGAAACCGGTCGCCGTGGCCTGGTTGTCCGAGGCCACCGCTTCGTTGCCGGTGGCGGTGGCATAGGTGCCGCTGGCCTGCGCGCCGGCGCCGCTGGCGGTGGCGCCGATCTCGCTGGCCTGGGCGTTGCTGCCGATGGCGATGCTGTTCTCGCCCGCGGCCTGGCTGGCATTGCCCAGCGCGACCGCGTCGACGCCGCTGGACACGGCATTGAAGCCGATCGCGGTCGCCCCGGCGGCCACCGCATTGGCGCCGCCGCCGAGCGCGGTGGCGCCGTCGGCGGTGGCGTTGGCCGCCTCGCCGGCGGCCAGCGCGTTGTCGCCGTCGACCAGCGCGCCGGCATCGCTGTCGGCGCTGCCGCTGGCCTGGAAGTACTTGCTGGTAGTCGCTGCCGCCTGCTTCACCGCCTCCAGCTGGGCGACGTTGACCGCGTCGGTGGCCTCGGTGCCGGCGGCGACGTTGGCGATCTGCCGCTCCTTGCCGGCACTGCCCACCGACACGCTGCCGGCACGATCGGCGACCGATCCCTGGCCGAGCGCGACGCTGTCGCTGGCCGCGGCCTTGGCACCGTAGCCCAGCGCGGTGGAATCGTCGGCCTGCGCCCAGGACGCGGCGCCGAACGCGGCGCTGGAGACGCCGTCGGCCGAACTCAGCCAGCCGACCGAGGTGGAGAACGCGCCGTTGGCCCAGGCGCCGGCGCCGAACGCGCTGCCGCCTTCGCCCCGCGCCTCGGTGACGTACTGGCCGAGCACGCTACCGCCCACGGCGGTACTGGACGCGCCGCTGGCCAGGCTGGAAAAGCCCACCGCCACGGCCTCGCCGCCGCTGGCGTTGGCGCCGTAGCCGAACGCGGAGGCAAGGTCGCCGCCGGCCTGGCTGAAGCCGCCGGTGGCGGTCGCGGCCAGCCCGGTGGCGGCGGCGGAGAAGCCGGTGGCGGTGCTCTGCACGCCGTCGGCGCGCGCCGCGGTGCCCAGCGCGGTGGAGAACGCGCCATTGGCCTGCGCGCCGGCGCCGAACGCGCTGGCGCCCTGCTCGGCCGCGGTGGTGGTGCCTTCCAGCAGCACCTCGCCGTTGTCGTCGACGATCGACAGCGCACCGCCGACCGCGGTCGCCGAGGCGCCGACGGCGGTGGCGTTGCTGCCGACCGCGGTGGCGTTGCCGCCCAGCGTGGTGGCGCCGCTGCCCAGCGCGCTGGCGCCGTCGCCGATGGCGTTCGCGCCTTCGCCGGCGGCCACCGCATTGGCGCCCTCGACGTAGGCGCCGGCATCGCTGGCGTCGCTGCCGCTGGACTGGAAGTACTTGGCGGTGGTGTCGGCGGTCTGCCGGACCGCGTCCAGCTGCGCCACATTGACCGCATCGGTGGCCTCGGTGCCGGCGGCCACGTTGGTGATCTGGCGTTCGTCGCCGGCCTTGCCGACCGAGACGCTGTTGTCGCGATCGGCCAGCGCATCGGCGCCCAGCGCCACGCTGTTGCGGCCCTGCGCCACCGCGCTATTGCCCAGCGCGGTGCTGTTGAAGCCGCTGGCGCTGGAGAAGCCGCCGACCGCGGTGGCGTACGCGCCGGTCGCGTCGGCCGCCAGGCCGACCGCGGCGCTGGCCGCACCGGAAGCGATGCTCTCGGCGCCGAGCGCGGTCGCACCATCGCCATTGGCGGTGCTGTAGTAGCCGAGCGCGCTGGACTCCACGCCGCTGGCTTCGCTGAGCGTGCCGCTGGCCACGCTGCCGTCACCGCTGGCGTTGCTGGCCGCGCCGGTCGCGGTGCTCTGTGCGCCGCTGGCATTGCTCTCGGCACCGACCGCGGTGGCGTAGTCGCCGCTGGCGCTGGCGTTGTCGCCGATCTGCACGGCCTGTGCCTGCGCCGCCGTGGGCAGGCCCGCCGCGCCGGCGCCCAGCGCCAGGGCGATCGCGCCGGCCAGGGCCAGGCCGTGCGCACGGGCGGCACGACGGTCGCGGACGAGCGCGCCACGCGCGTCGCCGCTGGCCAGTTCCGATGCCACCACCCACATCCCCAACGCGTTGTTCCAGACCTTGCGATAAATCCGATTCATCGACGACTGCTCCTCAATTCGGCTGGTTTTGGTCAAAAAGCCACCCTCGCCCGGCGTTCCGGCCGGCCGACCCCCTGTCGGTTTTTTGGTGCCGCACGTCCCGATACGGGACCCGAGAGGCTCACGCCTGTCGCTGCTCGGAGCTGAAGATGAACCGAGGTGGAATGCGGAACTGGCCGAAGTGTTAACCCGGTCTCTCGCGTACGTCAAGTTTTTGACTTGCGACGACATAGGCCGTGACAAAGACCGCGAATTCAGGTCGTTTTCGTTAATTTTTCGGTAAATATCAATGAAAACAAGCGGGTTCCGCCAATTTTTCGGCACACACCTTGCCAGTCTTGACACATTGCGTTCGGCGCGATTTCGTTACCCGTCAAGGACTTGACGCAAACGCGTGGTAGGCGCGTCCAGACCCGCCAACGCGAGGCGAGCAACGGACGCGGAGGGCGCCGATTGCGCGAAACACGCAGCCGACGTCGCGCGGCAGCCCGGGCTGGAGCGTTGGAGGTCTGGGAGGGAGCCACGCTTGGCGGCGGCGCAGCGGAGAGCGCCATGCGTGCGCGCCACTGGCCTGCGCGAGACGCCGAATGGCGCAGGCATGCGGACGCTGCCGCCATGACGGCAGCGCCAGAAGCGCCGCGATGCGCGTCGGAGCGGCTTCAGCCGCGACCGCGCACGCTCAGATCATCGGAATGGGGGTTGGGCCGAGACAACGCAGCTCGGCCCACAGGAAAAAACGACGGCATCGACCGCCCAGCCGCCGGCCCGGAGGCTGTCCAGCGTCGGGACTGGAGTCCCTCCCACACGGGATGCGGCGACGCGCGATCCAGCGCCTGCGCCGCGCGACCAATCCAGAGACGCTGCGCGGTGCGCCGCGTGGTGCTGTATCTGCATCCCGCAGCACGCGGCAGCGCCCCCGGCAGCGTGTCGCCGCCGAGGCCGTCCTGGCGCATCGCCATTGCGGCGCACGCCAAGCGCAACGCCGGGCTCAGCCCACCCAGACCCGCGCGTTGCGGAACATGCGCAGCCACGGCGCCTCGTCCGGCCACTCCGCCGGATGCCAGCTGAGGTTGAGCGAGCGCAGGGTGCGCTCGGGATGCGGCATCAGGATCGTCACCCGGCCGTCGTCGCTGGTCAGGCCGGTGATGCCGTCGGGCGAGCCGTTCGGGTTCAGCGGGTACTGCGTGGCGACGGCGCCATGGCCGTCGACGAAACGCAGCGCCACGCGCGCGGCGGCCTGGTCCACCGCGCTGTCGAACTCGGCGCGGCCTTCGCCGTGCGCCACCGCCACCGGGATGCGCGAGCCGGCCATGCCACGCAGGAAGATCGACGGCGATTCCACCACTTCCAGCAGGCTGGTGCGCGCCTCGAACTGCTCGCTGCGGTTGCGCAGGAAGCGCGGCCAGTGCTCGGCACCGGGGATGATGTCCTTGAGCTGGCTGAGCATCTGGCAGCCGTTGCACACGCCCAGGGCGAAGCTGTCGCTGCGCGCGAAGAATGCGGCGAAGGCATCGCGCAGCGCCGGCCGCTCCAGGATCGAGGTGGCCCAGCCGCGGCCGGCGCCGAGCACGTCGCCGTAGCTGAAGCCACCGCAGGCGGCCAGGCCGACGAAGTCGGCCAGGTCGACGCGGCCGGCGATCAGGTCGCTCATGTGCACGTCGAAGGCGCGGAACCCGGCCTGTTCGAATGCGTTGGCCATCTCGATCTGGCCGTTGACGCCCTGCTCGCGCAGGATCGCCACCTTCGGCCGCTGGCCGCTGGCCACGAACGGCGCGGCGATGTCCTCGGCCGGGTCGAAGGCCAGCTTCGGCTTCAGCCCGGGCGCGGCGAAGTCGCGCGCCAGCGCGCGCTCCTCGGCGGCGCTGTCGGGGTTGTCGCGCAGCGTCTGCATGGCGTGGGTCACCGACCACCAGGCGTCGAACAGCTCCTCCCAGCGCCATTCGGCCAGGGTCTTGCCGCCCAGGCCCACGCGCACCGCCGCCGCGGTGCTGGGGCGGGCGATGCGCTGCGCGCATTCGGTCAGCGCGTGGCGCTCGACCAGGTCGGCGAAGGCGGCGCGGTCTTCGCGCGCGACCTGCACCACCGCGCCCAGTTCCTCGTTGAACAAACTGCGGAACGGATCGTCGCCCCAGGCATCGAGGGTGATGTCCAGCCCCTGCCGCGAGGCGAACGCCATCTCGCACAGCGCGGCGAACGCGCCGCCGTCGCTGCGGTCGTGATACGCCAGCAGCAAGCCGGCCTCGCGCGCATCGCGGATCAGCTCGAAGAACGCGCGCAGCCGCTGCGGGTCGTCCAGGTCCGGCACCGCCCCGCCGAACGCCGGCAACGCACCGTCGCCATGCACCTGCGCCAGCACCGACCCACCCAGGCGCTGCTTGCCGCCGCCCAGCCCGATCAGCCACAGCTCGCTGTCGGCCTCGCGCGCCAGCAACGGGGTCAACTGCGCCCGCGCATCGGCCACCGGCGCGAACGCGGAGACGATGAGCGAGACGGGCGAGACGGATTTGTGGGTTTTGCCAGGACTGGAGAAGGGGGAATCGGGAATCGCGGAAGCGGCGGCATCGGTGGCGGACGCATCGCGCTTTTCCCCATTCCCGATTCCCGATTCCCGATTCACGGCGGTCACCGCCCACTGCGCCTGCATCGACAGCGAGTCCTTGCCCACCGGGATGCTCAGGTCCAGCTGCGGGCACAGTTCCATGCCCACCGCCTTGACCGCGGCGTACAGGCGCGCGTCCTCGCCGTCGTGGTTGGCCGCGGCCATCCAGTTCGCCGACAGCTTGACCTGGTCCAGCGCCTGCACCGGCGCCGCGCACAGGTTGGTGATGGCTTCGCCCACCGCCATCCGCGCCGCCGCGGCGGCATCGAGCAGGGCCAGCGGGGTGCGCTCGCCGATCGCCATCGCTTCGCCGGCGTGGGTGTCGAACCCGGCCAGGGTGATCGCGCAATCGGCCAGCGGCAGCTGCCAGGGGCCGATCATCTGCTCGCGCGCGGTCAGGCCGCCGACGCTGCGGTCGCCGATGGTGACCAGGAAGCTCTTGGCCGCCACCGTCGGATGCGCCAGCACCCGCAGCCCGGCCTCGCGCAGGTCCAGCGCATCGGTGTCCAGCTCCGGCCAGCGCGGCGCCGGCGGCTGCCGGGTGTCGCGGTGCATCTTCGGCGGCTTGCCGAAGAGCACGTCCATGGGCAGGTCGATGGGATGCTGGGAATGGGGAGCGGGGAATGGGGAATGGGCAACAGCGAGGTCGGCCGGCGTTTCACCATTCCCGGTTCCCGATTTTCCATTCCCGCCGCCGAGCACCCCGTAGCCCACGACCAGCCTTTCCTCGGCAGTCGCCACGCCCACGGCGGCAAACGGACAGCGCTCGCGCTCGCACAGGGCGGCGAACTCGGCCAGGCGCGCCTGCGGCACGCCGAGCACGTAGCGCTCCTGCGATTCGTTGCACCACAGCTGCATCGGCGACAGCGAGGGGTCGTCGCTGGGCACGCGGTCCAGGTCGATGATCCCGCCCACGCCGGAGTCGTGCAGCAGTTCGGGAATGGCGTTGGACAGGCCGCCGGCGCCGACGTCGTGGAACCAGCGGATCGGGTTGTCCGCGCCCAGCGCCACGCAGCGGTCGATGACCTCCTGCACGCGCCGCTCCATCTCCGGGTTGTCGCGCTGCACGCTGGCGAAATCCAGGTCCTCGGCGCTGTCGCCGGAGGCCACCGAACTGGCCGCGCCGCCGCCCAGGCCGATCAGCATCGCCGGGCCGCCGAGCACGATCACCGCATCGCCGGGCTGCAGCGGGATCTTCTCCACCTGCACGCGGTCGATCGCGCCCAGGCCGCCGGCCAGCATGATCGGCTTGTCGTAGGCGCGGGTCAGGTCCTGCGTTTCCGGCAGTTCGAAGCTGCGGAAATAGCCGAGCAGGTTGGGCCGGCCGAATTCGTTGTTGAACGCGGCGCCGCCGAGCGGGCCGTCCAGCATGATTTCCAGCGCCGGGGCCATGCGCGGGTTGAGCGGGCGCGCGCCCTCCCACGGCTGCGGCAGGGTGGGAATGCGCAGGTGCGAAACGCTGAAGCCGGTCAGGCCGGCCTTGGGCTTGCCGCCGCGGCCGGTGGCGCCCTCGTCGCGGATCTCGCCGCCGGCGCCGGTGGAGGCGCCCGGGAACGGCGCGATCGCGGTCGGGTGGTTGTGGGTCTCGACCTTGATGCAGAACGCCGACGGCGTCACCGGCTCACGGCGGTATTCGCCGCTGGCCGGATCCGGGCGGTAGCGCGCGGCCGGATGCCCTTCCACCACCGCCGCGTTGTCGCTGTAGGCGCTGAGCGTGTGCTGCGGGGTCTGCTGGTGGGTGTGCTTGATCATCCGGAACAGCGAGCGGTCCTGCTCCTTGCCGTCGATGGTCCAGCTGGCGTTGAAGATCTTGTGCCGGCAGTGCTCCGAATTGGCCTGCGCGAACATCATCAGTTCCACGTCGGCCGGAGCGCGGCCGAGCTCGCCGAAGCGCTGGCGCAGGTAGTCGATCTCGTCCTGGGCCAGGGCCAGGCCCAGGCGCGCGTTGGCCGCTTCCAGCTGGTCCAGCGGGATGCGCTCGACCTCGCCGCGCGCCGGCGCCTGGAACAGCGCCTGCGCCTGCGCGGCGCCGTCCAGCAGCGACTGCGTCATCGGATCGTGCAGCAGCTTGGCCAGCGCCGCCTGGTCGGCCGGCGCCTGCGGCCAGCCGGCCAGGTCCAGGCGGGTGCCGCGCTCGACCCGGCGGATCGCCAGGCCGGCGCCGCGGACCAGTTCGGTGGCCTTGCTCGACCAGGGCGAGCGCGTGCCCAGCCGCGGCACCACGTAGCGCGAGCAGGTCCCCGCCGCGGCCGGCGCGGGTGCCTCCTGCGCCTGCAGGATGCGCCGCGCCGCGACCAGATCGAGCGACTCGGCGTTCTCGCCGTCGATGAAGTAGACATGCCAGGCGCCGGCGATACGCACACCGGGAACCAGGGACTGCAGGCGGGTTTCGAGCCGAGCGCGACGGAACGGCGAAAGGGCGGAAGCGCCCTCGAGGACGATCATGTCCGGGGAACCGTGTGAGGAAACGGGCTGGCTATTGTAGCGGAGAGCTGGGAATGGGGATTCGGGAATGGGGAATCGGCACAGCCGGCCGCCGAGCGGGGTCGGCGCACGCGGACGCTAGCGGTGGTTGGGCGCCAGCGGACGCGGCGCTCCAGCGGCAAAACGCGGGGTGGTACCAACGGTGGCGCGAAGGTCGCACCGCCGGCCAAGGGGGAGACGCGCGTTCAGCGCTCGTGCCCGCGGGAACGAGCGACGTCGCGCCCATTCCCGATTCCCGTTTCCCCATTCCCGGCCGCTCAGCGCACGGCCCTTAACGGCTTCCGCCAGCCTTCGTCGCTTCCGCCGCGCGCTTGTCCAACGCCTCGCGCATCTTGGCCGGGGGCAGGTAGCCGCCGATCTGGGTGCCGTCCGGGGCGAAGATCGCCGGGGTGCCGTTGACGCCCAGGCGCTGGCCCAGGTTGTACTGCATGGTCACCGGGTTCTTGCAGTTGGTCGCGCCCGGCACCTTGCCGCTGCTCTTGGCCTCGGTCAGCGCCTGCTTCTTGTCCGCCGCGCACCACACCGCGACCATGTCCTTGAAGTCCTGGCTACCCAGACCCATGCGCGGGAACGCCAGGTATTCCACCGCGATGCCCTGCTTGTTGAGCTCGCCGATCTCGCTGTGCAGCTTGCGGCAGTAGCCGCATTCGATGTCGGTGAACACGCTGATGGTGTACTTGGGATTGGCCGGGGCGAACACGATGCGATCGGCGCGCGGCGCCGATTCCAGCAGCTTGCGGCGGTAGCTCAGCAGGCCCTCGCTGGAGGCGAACTGCTTCTCCTGGATGTCGAACGGCTGCGCCTGGAACAGGTAGCGGCCGTCGTCGGAGACGTACAGCACCTGGCCGCCGACCACCACCTCGCGGAAGCCGGGGAACGGCGCGGCGCCGATGTAGTCGGGCTTGAAGTTGGGATCGAGCTGCAGCAGCGCCGCACGCACGCGCTGTTCGCCCGGCGCGCCGCTGGCGGCGGGAGCGGCCTTGGCCCCGGCGGTGGCGCCGGCGGGCGGCGTGGTGGACTGTGCGCAGGCGGAGAGCGAAGCCGCGCCCAGCAGCGCGCAAAGAGCAAAACGGAGCATTGGCGATCCATAAGGGTTGCGAATCGCCCGATTGTCGCACACCCCCCGGCGCGCTCCATGTAGACAGGCTGAGCGGCCCGCCCGCGCGCCGCGGCGGCGTTCAGCCGCGCGGATGATGCTTGCGGTGCAGGCTCTGCAGGTGCTCGCGCGCGACCAGGGTGTAGATCTGGGTGGTGGACAGCGAACTGTGGCCAAGCAGCATCTGCAGCGCGCGCAGGTCGGCACCGCGGTTGAGCAGATGGGTGGCGAAGCTGTGGCGCAGGCCATGCGGACTGATCTTCGCCGGATCGATCCCGGCCACCGCCGCATGGCGCTTGACCAGCCCCCAGAACTGCTGGCGGGTCAGCGCGCGCCGGGCGGCGTCGATGAACAGCGGCACCACGCCGTCGCTGGCCGGCACCGCCTGCCCGGCCGCCAGCGCCGGCCGCGCGCTGTCCAGGTAGCGCTGCAGCCAGTGCTGCGACTCCTCGCCCAGCGGCACCAGCCGCTCCTTGCTGCCCTTGCCGGTGACCCGCAACACGCCCTGGCGCAGGTTCACCGCGTTGGCCGGCAGGTTGACCAGCTCGCTGACGCGCAGGCCGGCCGCGTACATCAGCTCGAGCATGGCGCGGTCGCGCAGCCCCACCGGCGCGGACACGTCCGGCGCCGCCAACAGCGCATCGATCTGGCTCTCGGCCAGCGCCTTGGGCAGCGAGCGCGGCAGCCGCGGCGGCTCCAGCAGCGCGGTCGGGTCGTCGCCGCGCTCGCCGCGGCGCACGCGCAGGGCGAAGAAGGCGCGCAACGACGACAGCCAGCGCGCATTGCTGCGCGGCGAATAGCCCAGTTCGGTGCGCCAGGCCAGATAGTCGAACAGCGCCTGCCGATCGGCGCCGGCCAGGCCGCCGCCGGCCCCGTCGCGCCAGCGCGCGAAGCCCTCCAGATCGCGGCGGTAACTCTCCAGGCTCTGCCGCGCCAGTCCCTGCTCGGCCCAGGCCGCATCCAGGAACTGCTGGATCGTCACCGCATCGGCCTCGCGCAGCGGCGCGAGCCGTTGCGCCTGCTGGCGGCGTTCGGCGGGGGAATGCAGGGAGGGCATGCGGGCGGGATTCGGGATTCGGGATTCGGGATTCGGGATTCGGGATTCGGGATTCGGGATTCGGGATTCGGGATTCGGGATTCGGGAGAGCCTAGCCGCTTTGCCCGGGGGCGCAAGGCCGGCGTGGCCGGGCAACGAGCGCCAGGATGGCGTGCGCGAGCAGCGCGACCGCGATGCACGCGGTCCACCGCAATCGGCGCGACTGGCTCTAAGCTGTGCCGATGAGCGCCTCGCCTCCCGCCTCCGCCCCCCGTCCACGCGCGCTGCTGCTGTGGCGGCTGCTGGCGTTGTTCTACGACGCCTGGCCGGTGCTGGCGCTGTGGTTCGTGGTCTCGGCGCTGTTCACCCTCGGCTACACGCTGGAGGGGCATGCGCCGCGCGAGAACATCGCCCCGTTCAGCGCCCTGCAGTGGCTGCTGTGGCTGTGCTGCTGGGTCGTCGCCGGCCTGTACGCGACGCTGAGCTGGCGCCGCGGCGGCCAGACCTTGGGCATGCGTCCGTGGCGGCTGCGCCTGCACGGCGCCGACGGCAAGCCACCGAGCTGGAGCGCGCTGTGGCGGCGCTATCTGGTCGGGACCGTGTCGTTGCTGCTGGGTGGGTTGGGGTTCTGGTGGGCGTTGTTCGATCGGGAACGGTTGACGTGGCATGACAGAGCCAGCGCTACCCACTTGACCCGTCAACCCAAAGCCAAGCCCTGACCGCAGCAGAAAGCCGCACAGCCAGCCGTTGCTGACGTATCGGGATTACGGCGCCAAGCGGCCTCAGGAACGCTACGCCGTTCAACCTCGCATGGACCGCGGCAGACGCATGACAGCGCGCCGCACCAGTGCCTGCAGCGCACATCCGGTCAGATACAGCAGCAGCCCGAACGGCGGGATCAGCAGCAGATAGCGGGCGACCCAGCACAGGCCTGGCAGCGCACCATCCACACCCAACGCCGCCAACACCAGCAACTGCGGCGTCAACGGCAACTGCAAGAACACGAAACGGCCCTTGTCGTCGGCGCCAAGCGCCACCCACACGCAGCACGCCACCAGCGCCGCATACAGCATGCACAGACCGAGGCCGAGCACGCTGCGCCGGCGCACCGCTAACTGCTGCGTTTGCGGAACAGCAACCAGGACACCGTCAGCATCACCAGCGGCGGCAAGGCGTAGGCGATGCGGTAGTCGAACTTCAGGGCACCGGCCATGCGCCCGAAGAACAGCTGCAGCAGCCAGAACACCAGCGCGAACAGGATGCCCAGGAACAGGCGCTTGCCCATGCCGCCGCTGCGCAGCGCGCCGAATGCGAACGGGATCGCGGCGAAGCACAGCGCCAGCACGTTCAGCGGATAGAACCAGCGGCTCCAGTACTGGTCCTCGTAGTCGCGCGCGTCCAGGCCGTTGCGGCGGCGGTACTCGATGCTGGTGTGCAGGTCGCGCGCGGACAGGTTGCGCGGCTTGGCCAGGCCCGAGGCCAGCGCCGCCGCATCCAGCCGCGATTGCCACGGCAGGCTGTCGAACTTCTCGCGCTGCACCGAGCGCTCGCCGAAGGTGTCGCGGTAGGCCTGCTTCAGGGTCCAGCCGTCATGGCGATGCTCGGCGATGGCGGCGTGGGTCAGCGAGGCCAGCCGGCCGTTGTCGTCCAACGTGTACAGGCGCACGTCGCGCAGCTCCAGCCAGGTGCCGCCACCGTCCTCCAGGTGCTCTTCGCCGGCCTGCGCGTTGAGGAAGGTGTTGCCCTCGCGCGCCCACAGCCCGGAATAGCGGGCCATGCTCATGTCGCCGTTGTACTTGGCGTTGGCCTTGATCGCGTCGGCCTGGTTCTGCGCCCACGGCGCCAGGGTCTCGCCGTTGACCACCATGACCACGGTCAGCACCGCCATGGTCGAGGCCGCGGCCAGGCTCAGCCGGCGCCGCGACAGGCCCAGCGCGCGCAGCGCGGTCAGTTCGGAGGTGGCGGCGAGCTGCCCCAGACCCATCAGCACGCCGATCACCGCACCGGTCGGGAACAGGGTGTAGGCGCGGCGCGGCACCGTGTAGGCCACGAACGCGGCGGCATGGCCCAGGCTGTAGCTGCCGGTGCCGATGACCTTGAACTCGTTGGACAGGGCCATGATCACATCCAGGCCCAGCAGCACCGCCCAGGTCAGCAGCACCGTGCCGAGCACGGCGCGGCCCACGTACACATCGTGCAGGTTCGGACGCAGCCTCATGCCGGCTGCCTCCGCGGCCGCGACAGCCGGCCATCGCGCAGGTACATCCAGACCGACAGGGCCAGCAACGGCAGGGTCAGCCACCACAGGCCGAGCGCGCGCGGCAGCTTCTCGGTGCTCAGCCACTGGGTGCCGAGGAACATCAGGTTGGTGCCGACCAGGTAGGCCAGGAACGCCAGCATGATCCGGCCATAGCGCTGCTGCCGCGGCGAACTGCGCGACAGCGGCAGGGTCAGCAGGGCGAAGGCCAGCGCCAGCAGCGGCGGCGCCAGGCGCGCGTGCAACTGCGCATTGGCCTGCGGGCGCGGATCGCCGATCAGCTTGGCGGTGGGCAGCAGTTCCGGATCGTCGTCCTTGCGCGCGGCGTCGCGGTCCGGCAGCGCCACGTCGTTGCTGACGAAGCGCATCATCCGGTAGTCCAGCCCGTCGCCGGCCAGCGGCCCTTCGACCCGGTAGCCGTCCTCCAGGCGCAGGTAGCGGTCGGCCTTGCCTTCGAAGAACATCGCGCCGCGCTGCGCGGTGACCACGTCCAGGCGGCCGTCCTTCTGCCGCTGCATGAACACCTTGCTGAGCTTGGTGCCGTCCCCGGACAGGGTGCTGATGTAGACGATGCCGCCATCGGACAGCGGGGTGAAGCGGCCCGCCTCCAGCCCGGCCATCAGCAGGCTGTGGTTGGCCTCGTCGATCAGCCGGTCGGAGGTGCGGTCGGCCCAGGGGCCCAGCCACAGCGAGCACATGCCGACCAGGGTCACCACCGGGATCACCAGCATCAGGATCGGCCGCAGCAGGCGCCGCGGACCGACGCCGATAGCGGTGATCACCGCCATCTCCGAATCGCGGTACAGGCGCGCCAGCGCCAGCAGCAGGCCCAGCATCAGCGCCAGCGGCAGGATCAGCGGCAGGTACACCACGAACTGCAGGCCGAGCTGTGAAAACAACAACTTGGCCGGAATGCGGCCATCGGCGATGTTGCCCAGGATGTCCACCAGCACACCACCGACGCTGACCACCAGCAGCACGATCAGGGTGGCCGAGAAGCTCTGGACGAAATCGCGCAGCAGGTATCGATCGAGCTTCGGCATGGGGGTGGGTTGATTTAAACTCTCGGATTCGTTCGCGGCGGACCCAGCCTATTCGACTGGGGGTAAAGAGTCCGCGATTGTACGGATTTGCCAACGGAATCTGATCAATGGCCCTGGAATTCACCCTGAACCACGACGCCCCGGCTACCGCGGCGTTCGACTGCATCGTCGTCGGCGTGTTCGCCGACAAGCGCCTGTCCCCGGCCGCCCAGGCCCTGGACGCGGCCAGCGGCGGACGCCTGACCGCCCTGGCCGACCGTGGCGACGTCAGCGGCAAGACCGGCGCCACCGCCCTGCTCCACGACCTGCCCGGGGTGAGCGCGCCGCGGGTGCTGGCGGTGGGCCTGGGCGACGCCGCCAAGTTCGGCGTGCCGCAGTACCTGAAGGCGGTCGGCGACGCCGCGCGTGCGCTCAAGAGCGGGCCGGCGGCCAGCGCGCTGCTGACCCTGAGCGAACTGGAGGTCAAGGGCCGCGACCGCGCCTGGAACCTGCGCCAGGCGGTGATCGCCAGCGACCACGCCTGCTACCGCTACACCGCCACCCTCGGCAAGAAGAAGCCCGACGACAGCGGCCTGGCGCGTCTGGCCCTGCACGGCGACGACGCCACCGCGCTGGCCCAGGGCGAGGCGATCGCCGCCGGCGTGACGTTCGCCCGCGAACTGGGCAACCTGCCGCCGAACCTGTGCACCCCGGCCTACCTGGCCGAGACCGCGGCCGCCTTCGCCCGGGGCGTGGACGGCGCCGAGGCCGAGATCCTCGACGAGACGCGGATGCAGGAACTGGGCATGGGCTCGCTGCTGGCGGTGGCGCGCGGCTCGGCCAACCGCCCGCGGCTGCTGGTGCTGAAGTGGCATGGCGGCGGCGACGCCCAGCCCTACGTGCTGGTCGGCAAGGGCATCACCTTCGATACCGGCGGCGTCAACCTGAAGACCCAGGGCGGCATCGAAGAGATGAAGTACGACATGTGCGGCGGCGCCAACGTGATCGGCACCTTCGTCGCCGCGGCCACCGCGCGCCTGCCGCTGAACCTGGTGGTGGTGGTGCCGGCGGTGGAGAACGCGATCGACGGCAATGCCTACCGCCCGTCGGACGTGATCACCAGCATGTCCGGCAAGACCATCGAGGTCGGCAACACCGACGCCGAGGGCCGCCTGATCCTGTGCGACGCGCTGACCTACGCCGAGCGCTTCAAGCCCGCGGCGCTGATCGACGTGGCCACCCTCACCGGCGCCTGCATGGTCGCCCTGGGCCACCAGACCGCCGGCCTGATGAGCAAGCACGACGACCTGGCCGCCGAACTGCTGGCCGCCGGCGAGCACGTGTTCGACCGCGCCTGGCGCTTGCCGCTGTGGGACGAGTACCAGGGCCTGCTGGATTCCAGCTTCGCCGACGTCTACAACATCGGCGGCCGCTGGGCCGGCGCGATCACCGCCGGCTGCTTCCTGTCGCGCTTCACCGAAGGCCAGCGCTGGGCGCACCTGGACATCGCCGGCGTGGCCAGCGACGAAGGCAAGCGCGGCATGGCCACCGGCCGCCCGGTGGGGTTGTTGTCGCAGTGGTTGCTCGACCGCGCCGCGGCCGGGAATTGAGAAACGGGAATCGGGAATCGTGAAAAGCGCCTTGTCTGACCCAACCGGAGGCGGCGCGCGCGCCGCCCGCTGTTCCCATTCCCTATTCCCCATTCCCCACTCCCAGCCCTGATGCGCGCCGACTTCTACCTGATCGCCAAGCCGCGGTTCCTCAACGAACCGCTGCGGCTGGTGTGCGAGCTGGCGCGCAAGGCCAACGACGCCAACCTGTGGACGCTGGTGCTGGCGCGCGACATGGCCCAGGCCGAGGAGCTGGACGAGCTGCTGTGGGCGTTCGACGACGAGGCCTACATCCCGCACCAGATCGCCGGCGCCGACGCCGACGAGGAAGAAGCGCAGGTGCTGATCGCCCCGCCCGGCGTCGACGCGCCGGCGCGGCCGCTGGTGATCAACCTGCGCGATGCGCCCTACCTGGGCGCCTGCGACCGCGTCCTGGAAGTGGTCCCGGCCGATCCGTCCGCACGCGAACCGCTGCGCGAGCGCTGGAAGCAGTACAAAGCGCAGGGCTACACGGTCAACAAGCACGATATGTGATGCAGCGGAGAATCGGGAATGGAGAATCGGGAATCGTTTCTCCAAGCGCCGCATTGAGGCGGGTCCCGCTCTGCGCTCCATCGATTCCCCATTCCCGATTCCCGATTCCCAGCCAATGACCACCCTCGCCTCCAGCTACGATCCCAAGTCCTTCGAATCGCGCCTGTACGCGCAATGGGAAGCGTCCGGTTACTTCGCGCCGTCCGGGCAGGGCACGCCGTACACGGTGCTGCTGCCGCCGCCGAACGTGACCGGCACGCTGCACATGGGCCACGCCTTCCAGCAGACGCTGATGGATGCGCTGGTGCGCTACCACCGCATGCGCGGCTTCGACACGCTGTGGCAGGTCGGCAGCGACCATGCCGGCATCGCCACCGAGATGGTGGTGTCGCGCAACCTGACCCTGGAAGGCAAGGGCGAGACCCGCGATTCGCTGGGCCGCGACGGCTTCATCGCCAAGGTCTGGGAGTGGAAGCAGCATTCCGGCGACACCATCGAGCGGCAGATGCGCCGCCTCGGCACCTCGGCCGACTGGTCGCGCAGCACCTTCACCATGGACCCGCAGCCGTCGGCGGCGGTGATCGAGGCGTTCGTGCGCTGGCACGAGCAGGGCCTGATCTACCGCGGCCAGCGCCTGGTCAACTGGGACCCGGTGCTGAAGACCGCGATCTCCGACCTGGAAGTGGAGAACGTCGAGGAAGACGGCTTCCTGTGGTCGATCGCCTACAAGCTCGAGGACGGCGCCAGCTACGAACACGTCGAGCACGACGCCGACGGCAACGAGACCCTGCGCGAGACCCGCGACTACCTGGTGGTCGCCACCACCCGCCCGGAGACCCTGCTCGGCGATACCGCGGTGATGGTGCACCCGGAGGATGCGCGCTACGCGCACCTGATCGGCAAGACGGTGACCCTGCCGCTGACCGGCCGCCGCGTGCCGGTGATCGGCGACGACTACGTGGACCGCGCGTTCGGCACCGGCGTGGTCAAGGTCACCCCGGCGCACGACTTCAACGACTACCAGGTCGGCGTGCGGCATAGCTTGCCGATGATCAACCTGTTCACCCCGACCGCCGCGCTCAACGAGAGCGTCCCGGAAAAATACCGCGGCCTGGACCGCTTCGACGCGCGCAAGGCGGTGCTGGCCGATCTGGAAGAGCTCGGCATCCTGGTCGAGACCAAGCCGCACAAGCTGCAGGTGCCGCGCGGCGACCGCACCGGCCAGGTGATCGAGCCGTATCTCACCGACCAGTGGTTCGTGAAGATGGACGCGCTGGCCAAGCGCGGCCTGGAGCTGGTCGAGTCCGGGCAGATCCAGTTCGTACCGCCGAACTGGATCAACACCTACCGCCACTGGATGGAGAACATCCAGGACTGGTGCATCAGCCGCCAGCTGTGGTGGGGCCACCGCATTCCGGCCTGGTTCGACGACGCGGGCAACTGCTATGTCGGCCGCGACGAGGCCGACGCGCGCGCCAAGGGCGGCCTCGGCGCCGACGTCGCCCTGCACCAGGACAGCGACGTGCTGGAGACCTGGTTCTCCTCGCAGCTGTGGCCGTTCGCGACCATGGGCTGGCCCGATCCGCAGGCGATGGCCGAGCGCGGCTTCGACCGCTACCTGCCGTCGAGCGTGCTGGTCACCGGCTTCGACATCATCTTCTTCTGGGTGGCGCGCATGATCATGGCCACCGACAGCTTCACCGGCAAGGTGCCGTTCCGCGACGTCTACATCACCGGCCTGATCCGCGACGCGCAAGGCCAGAAGATGTCCAAGTCCAAGGGCAACGTGCTCGATCCGCTGGACATCATCGACGGCATCGACATCGAGGACTTGGTCGCCAAGCGCACCACCGGCCTGATGAAGCCGCAAGACGCCCCGAAGATCGAGAAGGCCACGCGCAAGGAATTTCCGAACGGCATCGTCGCCCACGGCGCCGACGCGCTGCGCTTCACCATCGCCGCGCTGGCCGGCCACGGCCGCGACATCAAGTTCGATCTGGGCCGCGCCGAGGGCTACAAGAACTTCTGCAACAAGTTGTGGAATGCCAGCCGCTTCGTGCTGATGAACACGCCGGGCGGGGAGTCGGGAGTCGGGAATCGAGAGTCGCAACGGCTCGCACCGGTCACCGATGCCGAGAAGTGGATCCTGCTGCGCCTGCAGGCGGTGACCGCGGAGGCGCAGGCGCAGTTCGCCGCGTACCGCTTCGACCTGCTGGCGCAATGCCTGTACGAATTCGCCTGGAACGAGTTCTGCGACTGGTTCCTGGAACTGGCCAAGCCGGCGCTGAGCGGCGACGACGCGGCGGCCGCCGACAGCACCCGCCATACCCTGCTGCACGTGCTGGAAACCCTGCTGCGCCTGCTGCACCCGCTGACTCCGTTCGTCACCGAGGAGCTGTGGCAGCAGGTGGCGCCGCGCCTGGGTATCGCCGCGCCGACCATCTCGCTGCAGCCGTACCCGGACGCGGCGGCGATGGACGTGGCCGCCTACGACGCGGCCGCGGCCGACGTGGAATGGCTGAAGGCGATGGTGTCGGCGCTGCGCCGCGTGCGCAGCGAGCTGCAGGTGGCGCCGTCGCGGCAGGTGCCGCTGCTGCTGCAGGGCGGCCAGGCGCAGGACCGCGCGCGGGTGGAGCGCTTCGCCGCGCAGCTGCGCTTCCTGCTCAAGCTCGAGGCCATCCAGTGGCTGGACGACGGCGCACCGGCGCCGGCCGCGGCCACCGCGATCGTCGGCGAACTGAAGCTGCTGGTTCCGCTGGAAGGGCTGGTCGACCTGGATGCCGAGCGCCTGCGCCTGGACAAGGAAATCGCCCGCGTCGCCGCCGAGAAGGACAAGAGCGAGGCCAAGCTCGGCAAGTTCACCGACAAGGTGCCGGCCGCGGTGGTCGAACAGGAACGCCAGCGCCTGATCGACTGGAGCGCGCAGCTGGACGGCCTGCGCGAGCAGCGCGCCAAGCTGTAGCGCGGACGCGGGGCGCCACCGGGCACGGCGTCGTAGGAGCGGCTTCAGCCGCGACCGGGCCTTCCCATGAACGCCCGGTCGCGGCTGAAACCGCTCCTACCGCGGCTACATAACATCACGGCCGTCCCCAGGTGCCGCCGCCCTGCCTGGCAGGCGGCGACACCTGTCAGGCTCAGAGCTTGCCCGCGCCGGCCTTGGCCTTGACGTCCGCGGCCACCTTGTTCGCCGGCAGCAGCGAATAGGTGTACGGCGGGGTCCAGCCAATGTTGTTGTTCCAGGAACAGGTCAGCGCCTGGCCGTTGAGCAGCGAGCCGAAATCGCGGTAGACGCTGCCGCCGTAGTTCGCCGCGATCTTGTCGCAACCGCTCACGCCACTGATGTCGAAGACGTTGTTCTCGGAGAAGATCTTCGACTCCTTGCCGACGCCGTGGGCGTAGGAGAACGGATACACCGCGTTGCCGGTGCTGCCCACGTGGTAGTTGTTGTACAGGTGCACCTGGCCGAAGCGCACCCGCGGCGCGCGCGCGGCGATGTTCTCGAACAGGGTGTTGTGGATGGTCACCTTGAGCTTGCCGCTGTCGGTGCTGGAAGCGCTGTCGCTGGAGCCGATCAGGTTGTTCTTCTCGTGCGACTTGAACACCGAGTACGACACGGTCACGTAGTTGGCGCCCTTCTTGATGTCCAGCGCGCCGTCGTGGTGCTGCTTGGGCCGGCCGTTGGCGGTGCCGTTCTGGTCGTCGGTGCGGCGGCCGTCGGTGAAAGTGACGTGGTCCACCCACACGTTGCTGGCGCCCTCGATGGTCATGCCGTCGTATTCGGCATTCCAGTTGCCGGCGCTGCCGTCGTCCGGATCCCACACCGGCTGCGGATCCCACGGGTTCTCGATGGTCAGGTTGCGCACGATCACGTCGTTGGCCTTGACGTAGAAGTAGCCCTCGCGGATCTCGGCGTTGCTGCCGACGCCGATCAGCGTGGTCTTGGTCGGGATGTCCAGGCGCGCGCGGCTCTTCATGTCCGCGGTGGTGCTGTACGGCGTGCCTTCGCTGATGTCGATGATGCCGTTGACCTTGATGATGCGGCCGTTGCTGCCGGCGCTGGCCTTCAGCGCGGCCTTCAGCTGCGCGGCGGTGCTGACGCTGTAGACGTCGGCCGCGGCGGCCTTGGAACCGCCCTTGGTGCCGCCGTTCTGCGTGGCCCAGCCGGTACTGGCGACCTCCAGGCTGGCGTCGGCATGGGCGGCCCCGGCGATGCCGGCCAGGCACAGGGCCAGGCCGAATGTGCGCAGCGGCGATGGAGCGATGAAGGACTGGGTGATCATCCTGGAAACCTCGTGTGCATGCGTGATTTGGACGCAGACGCGCGCGCTCCGCGGCAGCGGAACCCACGGCGACGCCTGCGCGGTCGCTGTCCCCTCGGACAACTGCGGGTCATGCCCGCGTGGGAGGCAGGCGCCGAAGAGGCGCGCACTTTAGGGAGGGCGACGCGCGTGTAAAGAGGCAACGAGGCGACGCCAGGATCCAGTCGCACGATGTGTGATCTACCGCGCACGAATGGCCTGCACGCCGCAACGCGGCGCAGCGCCATCGCTGCGGGACAACAACGCTGTCCCGCCGACAGGAGGCGACATTGCGGATCGGCGTGGCGCAGCGCCAGAACGCCGCAAACGCGCGTGGCGGACGCCGACCGCACGCGCGTCGCCGTTGGCGGTCAGCGCGCCTGTCGCCGACGCGATACCGGTGGGGCGGCAGGGTCCGTATCGGCAGGCGATGTCGCCGCACCAGGAAGCCACCGCGGCGCCCCTGACGTCGGAAGCGGGCGGGGAACGCGCGGCACGCGGCGTGCTTGCATTGCGCGCCCCTCCCGGCATCCGCCAACGGCCGCTGCGCTGTGCACCGGCCAGGCGCGCGAACGGCGCGCGGCGCGAGGATGGCTCAGGACATGCCTTCGAAGAACAGCTCGATCGCCATCACCAACGCGTCCTCGCGGCCGTTCGCGGCCGGGTAGTAGCGCGGGCGCCGGCCGATCTCGTTGAAGCCTTCGCTGTGGTACAGGGCGATCGCGTTGGGATTGGACGGGCGCACTTCCAGGAACACCCGGCGCGCGCCGAGGTCGACGCCGTACTTGATCAACGCGCGCAGCAGCAGCCGGCCGTAGCCGCGCGACTGCCGCTCCGGCGCCACGCAGACGTTGAGGATGTGCGCCTCGTCGGCGGCGACGCTGATCACCCCGTAGCCGACGATCGTGCCCTCCTCCACCAGCACCCAGCCCGGATAACCGGCCTGCAGGCAGTCGCGGAAGATGCCGCGGGTCCAGGGGAACGGATAGGCGCGGCGCTCGATCTCCATCACCGCGTCCAGATCGGCCTCGCGCAAGGCGCGCAGCGTGGCCATCGGCGCCGGCGCCGAGCCGAGCGCGCTCATCGCGGCGCCCGCTTGCGCAACGCGCGCAACTGCGGCCACAGCGCGCGCTTGGCCGCGGCGTTGCCGCGCAGCTCGTCCAGCGGCCAGGTCGCCATCAGCGCCTGCGTGGCCGGATCGTTGGGATTGAGGCTGGAGGCGCGCAGCAGGGCGATCTGCAGGCGGTCGGGCAGGCGCAGCCCGACCCGACGCGCGCCCGCCACGGGTGCGGCTCGCAGCGCATCCGGCTGCACCGCCGGCGCCGGTGGCGGCGGCGCCCGGCGCCGCTCCGGCACCTCGGCAGGAGACGCCGTCCGCGGCGGCATCGGCGCCTGCCGCTGCGCCGGTACCGCCGGCTCCACCTCCGGCGGCGGCGTCGGTTCGACCACGGCCGCGGCATCCACGTAGACGGTGTGGCCGAGCGCCTGCAGCCAGCCGACCTGCTCGGCCGACCACAACGGCGCGTGCATGGACGCGTGCTCGCTCATGCCGCGTCCGGCACCCTGCGCCAGCGCCGCCACAGCCACAGGCACGGCCCCGACAGCGCGTACAGCACGCCGATCGCCAGCAGCGCCCGCGCCAGGTCGATCACCAGCACCGCCAGTACCACCGGCGCCAGCACCAGCATCAGGAACGGCACCCGGTCGGTGCGCGGGCCCTTCTCGCCGCTGCCCTTGAAGCTCCAGAAGCGGATGCGGCTGACCATCAGCAGCGCCGCGGTCACGGTCAGGCCCAGGGCCACATAGCGCAGCTGTTCGCCGTCCCAGCCCAGCGAGCCGTCGGCGAAGGACCACACGAAGGCCATCATCAGCCCCGCCGCGGCCGGGCTGGCCAGGCCCACGAACCAGCGCTTGTCGACGGTGCCGACCTGGGTATTGAAGCGGGCCAGGCGCAGCGCGGCGCAGGCCGCGTACAGGAACGCCGCCGACCAGCCGACCCGGCCCAGCATGCTGCCGTCGAACTTCAGCGCCGACAGCGACCAGTGGTACATCACCAGCGCCGGCGCCATGCCGAAGCTGACCAGGTCGGCCAGCGAGTCGTACTGCACGCCGAATTCGCTGCTGGTGCCGGTCAGCCGCGCCACGCGCCCGTCCAGCCCGTCCATCACCGCGGCCACGAACACCGCCACGCTGGCGTGCACGAACTGGCCGTTGGCGGCGGCGATGATGGCGTAGAAACCGGAGAACAGGCCGGCGGTGGTGAACAGGTTCGGCAGCAGGTAGATGGTGCGCGAACGGGGGGGCGGTCGGGATGGGTCCATCCCCTCAGTCTAATCGACTTGCCAGGCGCGTCGGCGGGTGCTGCAATCGGCGCTCCCGCCGCGCCCTGGAGACCGCGATGCGCGCCCTGCCCCGGTTTTGCTGCCTGCCCCTGCTCGCCGTCAGCGGCATGCTCGGCGCCACCACCCTGTACCAGTGGAAGGACGCGCAGGGCGTCACCCACTATGCCGAGACCCCGCCCCCCGGCGGCAAGTACCAGGTCCGCAAGGTCGACACCCGCGGCGACGCCCCGGCCGAGACGCCCGCGGCGGCCCCGGCCGAGAACGGCCAGTGCCAGACCGCGCGCAAGAACCTGGACATCCTCGGCAAGCCCGGCAAGATCGCCACCGACAACGATGGCGACGGCAAGCCGGACGGGGAACTGGACGCATCCCAGCGCGATGCGCAGAAGGCCCTGGCCGAAGCCGCGATCAAGGCCTACTGCAGCCCGGCGGCCGCGCCCGCCAAGTAACCCGGACACGCCAGGCCAGCCGCGGGCGATGCCCGCAGCGCCGGCAATGACTGGCAAAATGGGCGACCCGCCGTCTGCGAAGCCCTTCGATGCGCCTTTCCCAGTTCCACCTGCACACCACCAAGGAAACCCCGGCCGACGCCGAACTGATCAGTCACAAGCTGATGCTGCGCGCGGGCATGATCCGCAAGCTCGCCTCCGGCCTGTACACCTGGTCGCCGCTGGGCCTGCGCGTGCTGCGCAAGGTGGAAACGGTGGTGCGCGAGGAAATGAACCACGCCGGCGCCCTGGAAGTGCTGTTCCCGACCATCCAGCCGCGCGAGCTGTGGGACGCCACCGGGCGCTGGAGCAAGTTCGGCGGCCTGATGCTGCGCATGCAGGACCGCAAGGAGCAGGACTACTGCTACAGCCCGACCGCCGAGGAGGCCGCCGCCGATTTCGCGCGGCAGGAGCTGAACAGCTACAAGCAGCTGCCGGTCAACTTCTACCAGATCCAGACCAAGTTCCGCGACGAGATCCGCCCGCGTTTCGGGGTGATGCGCGCGCGCGAGTTCCTGATGAAGGACGCCTACTCGTTCCATCTCAGCGATGAGGACCTGGCGCGCGAGTACGAGAACATGAAGGCGGCCTACACCCGCATCTTCACCCGCCTGGGACTGCAGTTCCGCGCGGTGCAGGCCGATTCCGGCGACATCGGCGGCGACGCCTCGCAGGAATTCCACGTGCTGGCCGCCTCCGGCGAAGATTCGCTGGCGTTCTCCACCGGCTCGGACTACGCGGCCAACGTCGAGGCGGCGATCGCCGCGGCGCCGGCGCCGCGCGCGGCGGCCAGCGAGGACCTGCGCAAGGTCGCCACGCCCACCCAGAAGACCTGCGAGGCGGTGGCCGAACTGCTCGGCCTCCCGCTGCAGCGCACGGTCAAGTCGGTGGCGGTGATGGCCGGCGAAACCTTCGTGCTGGCGCTGGTGCGCGGCGACCACACGGTCAACGAGATCAAGCTGGGCAAGGTCGCCGGCCTGGCCGGCTACCGCATGGCCAACGAGGCCGAGATCCTCGCGCACCTGGGCAGCGAACCGGGCTTCCTCGGCCCGCTGGGTCCGCGCCAGCCGATCCGCGTGGTCGCCGACCGCGACGTCGCGGCGCTGGCCGACTTCGTGGTCGGCGCCAACGAACCCGGCTTCCACCTGGCCGGGGTCAACTGGGGCCGCGACCTGCCGGAGCCGGACGCCGTCGCCGACCTGCGCAACGTGGTCGAGGGCGAGCGCGCGCCCGATGGCGGCGAGATCCGCCTGGCCCGCGGCATCGAGGTCGGCCATGTGTTCCAGCTCGGCCGCCAGTACGCACAGGCGCTGGACGCCACGGTGGTGGACGAGAACGGCAAGACCGTGACGCTGGCGATGGGCTGCTACGGCATCGGCATCTC
The DNA here is from genome assembly GCF_056725085.1 of Xanthomonas sp. NCPPB 901. NCBI lineage: Bacteria > Pseudomonadati > Pseudomonadota > Gammaproteobacteria > Lysobacterales > Lysobacteraceae > Xanthomonas > Xanthomonas sp. NCPPB 901. Next base: position 4,223,068 of record NZ_CM161511.1, read on the forward strand.
CCGCATCGTCGCCGCGGCGATCGAACAGAACCACGACGACGCCGGCATCCGCTGGCCGCAGCCGATGGCGCCGTGGACGGTGGCGGTGTGCGTGATCAATCCCAAGCGCGATCCGGCGGTCGATGCCGCCGGCGAGGCGTTGCTGGCGGAACTGCAGCAGGCCGGGCTGGATGCGGTGCTGGACGACCGCGGGCTGCGCGCCGGCGCGATGTTCGCCGACATCGAACTGATCGGCATTCCGCACCGCGTGGTGGTGTCCGAACGCGGCCTGGCCGCCGGCACCTTCGAATATCGCGCGCGCAGCGGCGGCGATGCCGAGCACCTGGATCGCAGCGCGCTGCTGGCGCGACTGCAGGGCTGAAGAATGGGGCCGGGAGTATATCCCGGCCTTTTTACGCTATCGTCACGCCCATAAGCGAAATCTTCGCGCTACTGCCGCAATTGAATACAGCGGGTATACAACGGCAGACGAATACTGCAGCGGCATTCCACTTGCAAATGCCTGCCGCGAATAAGCCTGATATTTGTCAATCCGATAAAGCATCATTATGCTTTCGCGGTTGCCAGGGAATGGCGAACGGACACCACCCATTTTCCGGAGCAAAGATGACCATCGATCTCAGCGGCCTGTCCGCCAAGCAATTGGGCGCCCTCATCAAGACCGCCAAGAAGCAGCAGTCCATCGTCGCCAAGCGCACTCCCATCGCCAAGGTCCGCACCCAGCTGGCGCGCCTGGCCAAGAGCCACGGCTACAGCATCGAGGAAGTCTTCGGCGGCGCGCCCGCCGCACGCGGCCGCAAGGCCGGCAAGCCGGGTCCGAAGCCGGGCCGCAAACTGGGCAAGGTGCCGCCGAAGTACCGCAATCCCGCCAATGCCGCCGACACCTGGACCGGCCGCGGCAAGCAGCCGCGCTGGCTGGCCGATCTGGTCGCCAAGGGCAAGAAGGTCGAGGATTTCCTGATCGCCGGCGCCGCCGCCAAATCCGCCGCACCGGCCAAGAAAACCGCCAAGAAGGCCGCCAAGCGCGTTGCCAAGAAGGCCAGCAAGACCCCCGCGCCGAAGGCCTGATTCGCCGCGACAGCCGTCACGAAGAACGCCGGCCATGCCGGCGTTCTTCGTTTCAGTCTTCAAAGATTCTTGCGCGCCGGCACCAACAGATTGCCGAACAGCAGGCCGGCGACCAGCGCCATCACGATATTGGTCACCGTCAGCAACGCCGATTGCCCGCCGAGTACGTCCTGCTGCTGCACCAGGGTCAACAACCCGCGCAGGCTGGCGCTGCCGGGCACCAGCATGATGATGCCCGGCAGCCGCACCAGCGCGCCCGGCCGCTGCACGATGCGCCCGAACAGATTGCCGGCGGCGGTCAACACCATCGCCGACAGGAAGATGCCGACCGGGCTGCCCCAGGCGTCGCCGGCGAAGCGCGCGATCACATAGCCGGCCGCCGAGGCCGCCATCACGAACGGGTAATCGCGGCCGCTGGCCTTGAACAGCAGCGCGAACGCGTAGGCGGCGACCAGCAGCGAGGCCCATTCCACCCAACCGTGCTGCGGCCGCGATGCCCGCACCATCGGCTCCAGGCCGAGCAGCTGCGCCAGGGTCACCGCGATCACCGCGCCGACGGTCAGCTTGACGACGGTGGTGACCGCGCCGGCGAAGCGCGCCGTGCCCGACACCCAGTGCTGGCTGGTCAGTTCGTTGACCGCATTGGTCAGCGCCATGCCGGGCAGCAGCACCACCAGCGAGGCGATGATCACCGTGTTGAGATTGAGCGGCGCCACGAAGCTGGCCACCAGGGTCGCGACGAAACCAGCCAGCAGCGCCGCCAGCGCGTCGTTGGCTTCCTTGGTTGCCGGACGCTTGTCGGTGAGCTGGGTCAGCACGCCGATCAGCAGGCCGATCACGGTGGCGGTGGCGATGTCCAGCCACGGCAGGCGCCACAGCCCGGCCACGCCGGCCGCGGCCAGGCCGAACCCCAGCACCTGCATCGCCATCCAGCGCCGTCCCGGCGGCTGGTCCAGCTGGCGCAGCGCGGTGTGGCCCTGGGCCACGCTCATGCGCCCGCTGGCCACGTCGTCGGCGATGCGGTCGGCGACGCTGAGCTTGTGCAGGTCGTTGTCGCCGGGCGCCAGCCGCACCACGCGGGTGATGTCGCTGGAGCCGATCGCCTTGGTCGGGTCGCTGAAGCTGAGGATCAGCCCGGTCGGGTTGGACCAGGGCTCGCAGTCCAGGTCCAGTTGCTGCGACAGCGCCACCACCGCCGCCTCCAGCCGCTGCGCGGTGGTGCCGTAGGTGTGCAGTCGCCCGGCGATGTCGGAGACAAAGGCGATGCGCTGCGCGTAGGTCGCATTGGCGGAGGGACTGACGGTGGGAGCGGCGGGCATGTCGGCTAGTATGGCGCCAACGCCGCGCCCGGCCACCCTGTCGCGATCACCACATCTGCAACACGGGCGAAACAGGTATGCTCGCGCACCGGACGCCCCCATGATCGAACCGCAACCGCCCAAACTCAGCCAGGACGACCGAGACCCCTCGCGGGTGCGGCTGACCGGCAGTTGGACCCTGGCCACCGCCCTGGCCTCCTCGGAAGTGCTGCGCGGCATGCCGGCCGGCACCACCGGCATCGACGCCAGCGGCATCGGCCAGCTGGATTCGGCGGGGGTGCTGCAGCTGATGCGCTACGCCACCCGCAACGGCATCGCCCACGATGCGGTGGATTTTCGCCAGGACCACCGCGCGCTGGTCTCGACCATCGAGGACGTGGCCGACGACCGCCCCAAGCGCAAGCGCGACTACGGTTTCGCCGCGGCGCTGGAACGCCTGGGCTATGCGGTGCACCGCAACGGCAAGGAAATCGTCGCCCTGGTCGGTTTCCTCGGCGAGACCCTGGTCAAGCTGCTGCGGCTGCTGCACGCGCCGCGCCGGTTCCGCCTGACCGCCACCGTGCACCACATGGAGCAGGTCGGCCTGGACGCGGTGCCGCTGGTGGCGCTGCTGTCGTATCTGGTCGGCGCGGTGATCGCCTTCCTCGGCTCCACCATCCTGCGCGACTTCGGCGCCGAAATCTACGTGGTGGAGCTGGTCAGTATCGCCTTCCTGCGCGAGTTCGCGGTGCTGCTGACCGCGATCGTGCTGGCCGGGCGCACCGCCAGCGCGTTCACCGCGCAGATCGGCGCGATGAAGGCGCGCGAAGAGGTCGACGCGATCCAGACCCTGGGCCTGGACCCGATGGACCTGCTGGTGATCCCGCGGCTGGTGGCACTGCTGCTGATGCTGCCGCTGCTGACCTTCGTGGCGATGATCGCCGGCCTGGCCGGCGGCGTCACCGTCGGCGCCTTCGACCTGGGCATCCCGCCGCAGATGTACCTGGCGCGCATGCACGACACCATCCAGATCCGGCACATGCTGGTCGGCCTGTCCAAGGCACCGATCTTCGCCATCGTGATCGGCCTGATCGGCTGCCTGGAAGGGCTGCGGGTGGAAGGCACCGCGCAGTCGGTGGGCGAGCGCACCACCTCCAGCGTGGTGCAGACGATCTCGCTGGTGATCATCATCGACGCGATCGCCGCGCTGTGGTTCATGAACATGGGGTGGTGAGTTGAAGCCGGGAATCGAAAGTCGAGAATCGGGAATGGGGAACGCCGGCTGCGTCAGCGACGTCGGCCGGGAGTGCACGCCTTGACCATTCCCGATTCCCCACTCCCGATTCCCGACCAGGAACTCGCCATCTCCGTGCGCGGCCTGGTCAACCGCTTCGGCAGCCAGACCGTGCACGAGGACCTGGACCTGGACGTGCGCCGCGGCGAGATCCTCGGCGTGGTCGGCGGGTCGGGTACCGGCAAGTCGGTGCTGATGCGCACCATCCTCGGCCTGCGCGAACCCGATGCCGGCAAGATCCAGGTGCTCGGCGTGGATACCGATTCCGGCCGCCGCGCCGATCGCCTGCACGTGGAGCGCAATACCGGCGTGCTGTTCCAGGACGGGGCGCTGTTCTCCTCGTTGACCGTCGGCGAAAACGTGCAGGTGCCGCTGAAGGAGCATTTCGGCGAACTGCCCGACAGCTGGCATTACGAGCTGGCGCTGCTGAAGGTGAAGCTGGCCGGCCTGCCCGCCGACGCGCTGAACAAGCTGCCCTCGCAGCTGTCCGGCGGCATGCGCAAGCGCGCCGGGCTGGCGCGAGCACTGGCGCTGGACCCGCCGCTGCTGTTCCTGGACGAACCCACCGCCGGCCTGGACCCGATCGGCGCGGCCGCCTTCGACCGGCTGATCCGCACCCTGCAGGAAGCGCTGGGCCTGACCGTGTTCCTCATCACCCACGACCTGGACACCTTGTACGCTATCTGCGACCGCGTGGCGGTGCTGGCCGACCGCAAGGTCATCGCCAACGCGCCGCTGGCCGAGATCGAGCACGTGGACCACCCGTGGATCCAAGAGTATTTCCACGGCCCGCGCGCCCGCGCCGCACGCGATGCCAAGACCGCCTGGACCGAGACCCGCTGAGCCCATGGAAACCAAAGCCAATTACGTGCTGATCGGCGCCTTCACCATCGTGGTGGGGATCGCGCTGCTGCTGTTCGGACTCTGGGCCGCCAAGTACTCCTCCGACCGCACCTGGCAGGAATACCGCGTGGTCTTCCGCGAGGCGGTGACCGGCCTGTCGGTCGGCAGCCCGGTGCAGTACAACGGCATCGCGGTGGGCTCGATCACCGAGCTGACCCTGGCGCCGAACGACCCGCGCCAGGTGGTGGCGCGGATCCGGGTCAACTCGACCACACCGATCAAGAGCGACACCCGCGCCAAGCTGGGCATTACCAGCCTGACCGGACCGTCGATCATCCAGCTCTCCGGCGGTACCCCGGAAGCGCCGACGCTGACCTCGATCGACAACAGCGATGCGCCGATCATCCAGACCACGCCCTCGGCGCTGCAGAACATCACCGACACCGCCAACCGCATCGTCGAGCGCCTGGACGAAGTGCTCAGCGACCGCAATGTCGCCAGCATCACCGCCACCCTGCATAACCTGGAGACCATCAGCGGCGGCCTGGCCGACCGCGACCAGGGCATGCAGTCGCTGATCGTCAGCGCGCGCGACGCCGCGCGCAACCTGGACACCACGCTCAAGACCACCAATGGCACCATCCAGCGCCTGGACCAGAACCTGGTGCAGCAGCTGCCACCGATCCTGGACAAGCTGGAGGACACGCTGAGCAAGCTGGATTCGGCTGCCGGCAATGCCGACAAGATCCTTGGCGAGAACCGCTCGGCGATCAACAGCTTCGCCAACGACGGCCTCGGCCAGCTCGGCCCGACCCTGACCGAACTGCGCGGCCTGATCCGCGACCTGCGCCGGGTCAGCGACCGCCTGGACAACAACCCCGCGCGCTACCTGCTCGGCCGCGACGCCCCGAAGGAGTTCAAACCCAAATGAAGCCGATGCGCGCCTTCCTCCTGCTCGCGGTGCCGGCCCTGCTGCTGGCCGGCTGTTCGCTGCCGGGCGGCAGCAAGGAGCCGGTGACGATCTACGCGCCCGACGTGCGGGTGACCGCGGACCCGGCCTGGCCGCAGGTGACGTGGCAACTGGCGCTGACCAAGCCCAGCGCCGCGCGCGTGGTCGACAGTTCGCGCATCGCGGTGCGCCCGACCCCGGACGAACTGCAGGTGTACGGCGGCGTCAGCTGGGCGCAGCCGGCCACCGACATGCTCGAGGACATGCTGCTGCGCGGGTTCGAGGATTCCGGGCGCATTCCGGGCGTGGCCCGGCTCGGCACCGGCATCCGCGCCGACTACAAGCTGCTGCTGGACCTGCGCCGCTTCGAATCGGACTACGCCGGGCGCGCGGTGCCGTCGGCCACCATCGAACTCAACGCCAAGCTGCTGTACAGCGCCGACCAGCGCGTGGTCGCCTCGCGCACCTTCCTGGTGACCGAGCCGGCCGCCGGCACCGCCGAATCGCAGGTGGTCGATGCCTTCGCCAAGGCGCTGTCGCAGATCGGCCACGACGTGGTCGGCTGGACCCTGCAACAGGGCCAGGCCGACGCCGCCACCGCACTGGCCCCCAGCGTTCCGCCGCCAGCCCGCCCGAAGCCGCCGCGGCGCTGATTGACTCCCCTCTCCCGCCGGGAGAGGGGCCGGGGGTGAGGGTACGGCGGCCAGGGAGCCCCTGTTCCTCCAGATGCCTCCCTAGCAACCCGACCCTCATCCGCCCCTTCGGGGCACCTTCTCCCGATGGGAGAAGGGATGCGGTTGCAGCATTCGGACCTTCCGCTGAGGCAGCGACCGGCGCGTGCGCTCAGCTCAGTAAGCCCATGCCACGCCAGCTCTGCTCCCCTCTCCCACCGGGAGAGGGGCTGGGGGTGAGGGTACGGCGGCCAGGGAGCTTTATTCCTCCAGACGCCTCCCTAGCAACCCGACCCGCATCCGCCCCTTCGGGGCACCTTCTCCCGATGGGAGAAGGGTGGGCGCTAGGCGATCCGACGGAACGTCAGGTTGATCCGCTCGCCAACCTGCCTGACGGTGCGCGGCAGGGCGTGCCGGTACAGGCGCTGGGTGTCGCCCGCCATCAGCAGCAGTCCCCCGGAGGTCAGCTCCAGCGCCTGGCGCAGCGCCGGTTGCTGGCGGTGGCGCAGCACGAAGCGGCGCGGCGCGCCCAGGCTCAGCGAGGCGATTACCGGGGCCGGGCCGAGTTCGCGCTCGTCGTCGCTGTGCCAGCCCATCGCATCGCGGCCATCGCGATAGCGGTTGGCGAGTACGCTGTTGAACGCCACCCCGGTCTCGGCCGCCAACCGCGCACGCAACGGCAGCAGCGCCGCCGGCCACGGATGCGGCGCGAAACGGGTGCCGGAATAGCGGTAGCTGGCGTCCGCATCGCCGATCCAGCAACTCAGCCGTGGCGAATCGACCAGCTTTCCGAACAACCGGATCCGGTGCACCTCCCACGGCACCTCGCGCAGCAACTGCGCGCACAGCGCGGCCGCCGTCGCCGGGTCCAGCCACTCGGGATACCAGCGCAGATCGGCGCCGGGCAGGTCCAGGTCCATTGCGTCACGCTAGCATGCCGGCCGCCACCATACGCCGGCGTGCGGAATTTGCCCCTTCACGCGCAAACCCTGAAAATGCGGGCAGCCAGAACGAGCCAACGGGAGCGGAGCAGATGACGGGAACCGAGGGCGGCGCCAACGCGCCGCAGCCAGTGGAGCGCGACGTCATGGAATACGACGTCGTCACCGTCGGCGCGGGTCCGGCCGGGTTGGCGTTCGCGATCCGGCTCAAGCAGCTCAATCCCGACCTCTCGGTCTGCGTGATCGAGAAGGCCAGCACCATCGGCGCGCACATCCTCTCCGGCGCGGTGATCGAACCGGCGCCGCTGGACGCGCTGCTGCCGGGCTGGCGCGACAATCCGCCGCCGATCTGCGTGCCGGCGGCCGAGGACGAGTTCTGGTACCTGAGCAAGGACGGCGGGTACAAGTTCCCGATGGTGCCGCCAAGCATGCGCAACCATGGCAACTTCATCGTCAGCCTCGGCGCCCTATGCGCCTGGCTGGCGCCGCAGGCCGAAGCGCTGGGCGTGGAGATCTACCCCGGCTTCGCCGCCGCCGAGACCCTGCACGCCGAGGACGGCACGGTGCTGGGCGTGCGCATCGGCGACATGGGCGTAGCCAAGGACGGATCGCACAAGCCCGGCTACACCGCCGGCATCGACATCCACGCCAAGGTCACGGTGCTGGCCGAAGGCGCGCGCGGACATCTGACCAAGCGCCTGATCGCGCGCTTCGCGCTCGACGCCGGCCACGATCCGCAGGCGTTCTCGATCGGCATCAAGGAACTGTGGCAGCTGCCCGAGGGCCGCGTCAGCCCCGGCAGGATCGTGCATACCCTGGGCTGGCCGGCCGACAGCAAGACCTATGGCGGCAGCTTCCTGTACCACCTGGAGAACAACCAGGTGGCGCTGGGCTACGTCAGCGGCCTGGACTACCACGACCCCGAATACCGGCCGTGGGAAGCGTTCCAGCAGTGGAAGAACCACCCGATGATGAAGTCGCTGCTGGAAGGCGGCACCATCCTCTCGGCCGGCGCGCGCGCCATCGCCAGCGGCGGCTGGCAGTCGCTGCCGAAGGTGGAGATGCCCGGCGCGCTGCTGATCGGCGATACCGCCGGCCTGCTCAACGTGCCCAAGATCAAGGGCACCCACCAGGCGATCCGCAGCGGCATGCTCGCCGCCGAGCACCTCGCCGCCGGCGCCGCGCTGGACCCGGCCGGCTTCGACGCGCGCCTGCGCGGCTCGGAGGTGATGGCCGAATTGCGCCAGGTGCGCAACATCAAGCCCGGCTTCAAGAAGGGCCTGTGGTTCGGCCTGCTCAACGGCGCCTGGGAAACCCTGGTCAAGGGCGCCTCGCCGTGGACCCTCAAGGTCGGCGCCGACTGGAAGAGCCTGGACCGGCTGGGCGAGCACGAGCAGCCCAAGCGCGACTACGTGCAACGCGAGCTGGCCCCGCGCGACCGCCTGCAGGGCGTGTACTTCGCCGCCACCGAGCACGACGAGGACCAGCCCGTGCACCTGCACGTGCGCGATCCGCAGATCTGCGTGACCCGCTGCACCGAGGAATACGGCAACCCGTGCACGCGCTTCTGCCCGGCGGCGGTATACGAGATCGTCGACGACGCGGCCGGCAAGCGCCTGCAGATCAACGCCGCCAACTGCGTGCACTGCAAGACCTGCGATATCAAGGACCCGTACGCGATCATCGACTGGGTCACCCCGGAAGGCGGCTCCGGGCCGAACTACCAGAACCTGTGAGCGCCGGCCTGCCCGCGCGCCTGAAGACCGCGCTGTACCTGACGCTGCGTGCCGGCTTCCGCGCCCTGCCGCTGGCGCCGGCACAGCGCGACCGTCTACGCGCGCGCTTCCTGGACCGCCATGCGGACCTGGTACCGCCACCGCCGCGCGGCCGCGCCGCCGCCGGACACGGCGAACGCCGGCCGCGCGCGCGCGCCGACGAACGCGCGATCGGCCACGTCGCACCACACGCCGCACCAGTGCCAACGCCGCTGCCGGCCACGCTGGTGGCGTTCTACTTGCCGCAGTTCCACCCGATCCCGGAGAACGACGCCTGGTGGGGTACCGGCTTCACCGAATGGCGCAACGTCACCCGCGCGCTGCCGCAGTTCGAAGGACACGTGCAGCCGCGCCTGCCGGCAGACCTGGGGTTCTACGACCTGCGCAATCCGCACAGCATGCGCCAGCAGGTGGCGCTGGCGAAGCAGTACGGCGTCGGCGCGTTCTGCTTCTACTTCTACTGGTTCGGCGGCAAGACCTTGCTGGAGACGCCGCTGCGCCAGTGGCTGGACGATCCCACGCTGGAGCTGCCGTTCTGCCTGTGCTGGGCCAACGAGCAATGGTCGCGGCGCTGGGACGGCCGCGGCGACGACGTGCTGATGGCGCAGGCGCACAGCGCACAGGACGACCTGGACTTCATCGCGCACGTCGCCGACTACCTGCGCGACCCACGCTGCCTGCGCGTGGACGGCCGGCCGATGCTGCTGGTGTACCGCCCGCACCTGCTGCCGGATCCGCAGGCGACCGCGACGCGCTGGCGCGACTGGTGCCGACAGCACGGCATCGGCGAACTGCACCTGGCCTACGTGCAGGGCTTCGAGCGGCCGGACCCGCGCGACATCGGCTTCGACGCGGCGGTCGAGTTCCCGCCGAACATGAGCAATCCTCGCTCGCTGGCCGCCGACCAGCAACTGCTCAATCCCGACTACACCGGCGCCGTGCTGGACTGGCGCGCCCTAGCCGCGGAGATCGCCGCGCGCCCGCTGCCCGACTACCTGCTGTATCCGGGCGTCAACCCGGGCTGGGACAACGAAGCGCGCCGCCCCGGCGCCGGCCGTGTCTATCTGCACGCCTCGCCGCGCGGCTACGAGGACTGGCTGCGCACCACCATCCATACCCGGCTGCAGGACCGCCGTGCCGAACAGCGCCTGGTATTCGTCAATGCCTGGAACGAGTGGGCCGAAGGCGCCGTGCTGGAACCGGACGCGCGGCTGGGCCACGCCTATCTCGACGCCACCCGCCGCGCGCTGGCGCCGCGGCCGGCACGCGACGCCACGCCGCACGCGATCGTCCACGCGTGGTATCCCGAGGTGCTGCCCGAACTGCTGGCGCAACTGACGGCGAGCGCCCTGTCGTGGCGCCTGCTGGTCACCACCTCGCCCGACCAGGCCGATGCGGTAAGGGCGCACCTGCGCGCGTGCGCCTTCCCATCCGAACTGATGGTGCTGGAAAACCGTGGCCGCGACATCCTGCCGTTCCTGCACGCCGCCGAGCGGCTGCTGCGCGACGGCGTGGACGTGGCATTGAAACTGCACACCAAGCGCAGCACCCATCTTCATAACGGCGATGCCTGGCGCTCCGAGCTGCTGCAACGCCTGGCCGGCGCCGACCGCGCCGCGCGCGTGCTGCAGGCCTTCGCGCAGGATCCTGCGCTCGGCCTGGTCGCACCCGAAGGCCATCTGCTGCCGTTGGCGGAGTTCTGGGGCGGCAACCGCACGGCCGCCGACTATCTGCTGCGCCGGACCGGCCACAGCGACGCGCGCCTGGAGCAGGCGCAGTTCATCTCCGGCAGCATGTTCTGGGCGCGGCTGGACGCGCTGCGGCCGCTGCTGGACAGCGGCCTTTGCCCGTCGGAATTCGAGGCGGAGCAAGGGCAGCTCGACGCCACCCTGGCGCACGCGGTGGAACGGCTGGCGGCGCCGCTGGCCGAGCGCGCCGGCTACCGGGTGGCCACCGTGGCCGAGCTGCTCGGCCAGCCGCCACCAGCAGCCACCGACTACGCCTACGCGCAGCGCAGCGCCTGAGCGGCGCCGGCGCAGCGCTTATGCGCGCCGGAACGGCACGCCGGTCTTGGCGACCAGTTCGGCCTCGTCCACGCCCTCGGCGGTCTCGACCAGCACCAGGCCGTTGTCGGTGACGTCGAACACGGCCAGATCGGTGATGATGCGGTCGACCACACCCACGCCCGTCAGCGGCAGATCGCAGGCCGGCAGGATCTTGTGGCTGCCGTCCTTGGCCACGTGTTCCATCAGCACGACCACGCGCTTGACCCCGGCCACCAGGTCCATCGCCCCGCCCATGCCCTTGACCATCTTGCCCGGCACCATCCAGTTGGCCAGGTCGCCCTGCGCACTGACCTGCATCGCGCCGAGGATGGCCAGGTCGATATGGCCGCCGCGGATCATCGCGAAGGAGTCGTGGCTGCCGAAGTAGCTGGCGCCGGCGCGGGCAGTGACAGTCTGCTTGCCGGCGTTGATCAGGTCGGCGTCGACCTCGTCCTCGGTCGGGAATGGGCCGATGCCGAGCAGGCCGTTTTCCGACTGCAGCCACACGTCCACGCCCTCGGGAATGTGGTTGGCGACCAGGGTCGGCAGGCCGATGCCCAGGTTCACGTAGGCGCCGTCGGTGAGTTCGCGGGCGGCGCGCTGCGCCATGTCGTCGCGGGTCCAGGCCATGTCAGGCGTCCTTCTGGCGCAGGGTGCGCTGTTCGATGCGTTTTTCCGGATGCGGGTTGTGCACGATGCGGTCCACGTAGATGCCGGGCAGGTGCACCTGGTCCGGATCCAGGCTGCCGGTCTCCACCAACTGCTCGACCTCGGCGATGCAGAGCTTGCCGGCCATCGCGCAGGCCGGATTGAAGTTGCGCGCGGTCTTGCGGAACACCAGGTTGCCGGCGGCATCGGCCTTCCATGCCTTGACCAGGGCCACGTCGGCGCGAAGGGCGGTCTCCAGCACATAGTGCTTGCCGTCGAACTCGCGGGTCTCCTTGCCCTCGGCCACCACCGTGCCGTAGCCGGTGGCGGTGAAGAAGGCGGGAATGCCGGCGCCACCGGCGCGCAGGCGTTCGGCCAGGGTGCCCTGCGGGTTGAATTCCAGTTCCAGTTCGCCGGCCAGGTATTGGCGTTCGAATTCCTTGTTCTCGCCGACGTAGGAGGAAATCATCTTGCGGATCTGCCGCGTCGCCAGCAACTGGCCTAGGCCGAAACCGTCGACGCCGGCATTGTTGGAGATCACGGTGAGGCCGCCGACGCCGCTGTCGCGCAAGGCCGCGATCAGCGCCTCCGGGATGCCGCACAGGCCGAAGCCGCCGACCGCCAGGGTCTGGCCGTCCGCCACCACGTCGGCCAGCGCCGTGGCCGCATCGGGGAAAAGCTTGCCGCGCCGCCCGCCCGCAGGGGTAGAGGTGTCGCCCATTCGCCAGCTCCGCGTTGGAAATAGGCGCGTAGTCTAGCCGCTCGCCGCGCCGGACCCCCGCCGCACCGCCGCAACGACCGATTAAGCGCCGTAACGTTACACTCCGGTTTCCCCCATCTAGGACCCTCATCCATGTCGCTTCCCGCATTCAAGGCCTACGACATCCGCGGTCGCGTTCCCGACGAACTGAACGAGGAGTTGGCGCGCCGCATCGGCGTGGCGTTGGCCGGGCAATTGCAGAGCGGCCCGGTGGTGGTGGGCCACGACGTGCGCCTGGCCAGCCCGGCGCTGCAGGCGGCGCTGTCGGCGGGCCTGCGCGCCAGCGGCCGCGAGGTCATCGACATCGGCCTGTGCGGCACCGAGGAAGTGTATTTCCAGACCGACCACCTGCAGGCGGCCGGCGGCGTGATGGTCACCGCCAGCCACAACCCGATGGACTACAACGGCATGAAGCTGGTGCGCGAGAACGCGCGCCCGATCAGCTCCGATACCGGCCTGTTCGCGATCCGCGACACCGTCGCCGCCGACACCGCGGCGGCCGTTGCCCCCACCGCCGCCGAGCATCACCGCCCGGACAAGAGCGCCTACATCGAACACCTGCTCAGCTACGTCGACCGCGCCACGCTCAAGCCGCTGAAGCTGGTGGTCAACGCCGGCAACGGCGGCGCCGGCGCCATCGTCGACCTGTTGGCGCCGCACCTGCCGTTCGAGTTCGTGCGCGTCTTCCACGAGCCGGACGGCCATTTCCCCAACGGCATTCCCAACCCGCTGCTGCCGGAAAACCGCGCCGCCACCGCCAACGCGGTCAAGCAGCACGGCGCCGACTTCGGCATCGCCTGGGACGGCGACTTCGACCGCTGCTTCTTCTTCGACGCCGACGGCCGCTTCATCGAGGGCTACTACCTGGTGGGCCTGCTGGCACAGGCGATCCTGGCCAAGCAACCGGGCGGCAAGGTCGTGCACGACCCGCGCCTGACCTGGAACACGATCGAACAGGTCGAGGAGGCCGGCGGCATCCCGGTGCTGTGCAAGAGCGGCCACGCCTTCATCAAGGAGAAGATGCGCAGCGAGAACGCCGTGTACGGCGGCGAGATGAGCGCGCACCACTATTTCCGCGAATTCGCCTATGCCGACTCGGGGATGATCCCGTGGCTGCTGATCGCCGAGCTGGTGTCGCAGTCCGGCCGCTCGCTGGCCGACCTGGTCGAGGCGCGCATGCAGAAGTTCCCGTGCAGCGGCGAGATCAACTTCAAGGTCGCCGATGCCAAGGCGGCGGTGGCGCGGGTCATGGAGCACTTCGCCGCGCATGCGCCGGCGCTGGACTATACCGACGGCGTCAGCGCCGAATTCGCCGACTGGCGCTTCAACCTGCGCAGCTCCAACACCGAACCGCTGCTGCGCCTGAACGTGGAAACCCGCGGCGATGCGGCCCTGCTGGAACAGCGTACGCAGGAAATTTCCGAGCTGCTGAAAGCCTGATCGCGTCGTTGCCTTTCTCTCCCCCTTCAACGGATCCATGGAGTCCTTCCGTTTATGAGCGACATTCTGCCCATCATCCTGTCCGGTGGTTCCGGCACCCGCCTCTGGCCGCTGTCGCGCGAGGCCTATCCCAAGCAGTTCCTGCCGTTGGTGGGAAACACCACCATGCTGCAGTCGACCTGGCTGCGCGCTGCGCCGATCGCCGGGCGTCCCCCCATCCTGGTGGCCAATGAAGAACACCGCTTCATCGCCGCAGAGCAATTGCAGCAATTGGGCGTCACGCCAGGCGCGATCCTGCTCGAACCCAAGGGCCGCAACACCGCGCCTGCCATTGCGGTGGCGGCGCTGGAGGCGATGCGCGACGGCGCCGATCCGCTGCTGCTGGTCCTGCCCTCGGATCACGTGATCCTCGACGAAGCGGCGTTCCAGGCGGCGGTCAAGGCCGCCGCGTCTTCGGCTGCAGACGGCAAACTGGTGACCTTCGGGATCAAACCGACCGCACCGGAAACCGGCTACGGCTACATCAAGGCCGCCGCCGGCGATGGCGCACGCGCGGTCGAACGCTTCGTCGAAAAGCCCGACCTGGCCACCGCCCAGGGGTATCTGACCTCGGGCCAATACTATTGGAACAGCGGCATGTTCCTGTTCCGCGCCTCGCGCTACCTGGAAGAGCTGCGGCGCTTCCAGCCGGCCATCGCCGACGCCTGCAGCAAGGCATGGCAAACCGCCAAGCGCGATGCCGACTTCACCCGCCTGGACAAGGACGCCTTCGCCGCCAGCCCCTCCGACTCCATCGACTACGCGGTGATGGAGAAGACCGCCGACGCGGTGGTGGTGCCGCTGGACGCGCAGTGGAGCGACGTCGGTTCGTGGTCGGCGCTGCTGGACGTGTCGCCGCAGGACGCCAACGGCAACGCCCACCACGGCGACGTGATCGAGATCGATTGCCGCAACACCTACGCCTACGGCTCGCGTCTGATCGCCATGGTGGGCCTGCAGGACGTGGTGGTGGTGGAGACCGACGACGCGGTGCTGGTCGGCCACAAGGAGCGCATCCAGGAAGTGAAGGACGTCGTCGCCAAGATCAAGGCCAATGGCCGTTCCGAAGCCACCTGGCACCGCAAGGTGTACCGCCCGTGGGGCGCCTACGACTCGATCGACAACGGCCAGCGCTTCCAGGTCAAGCGCATCACGGTCAAGCCCGGCGCCACGCTGAGCCTGCAGATGCATCACCACCGCGCCGAGCACTGGATCGTGGTCAGCGGCACCGCCGAGGTCACCCGTGGCGAGGAAGTGCTGCTGCTCACCGAGAACCAGAGCACCTACATCCCGCTGGGCGTGACCCACCGCCTGAAGAACCCGGGCAAGCTGCCGCTGGAGCTGATCGAGGTGCAGTCGGGCAGCTATCTGGGCGAGGACGACATCGTGCGCTTCGAGGACACCTACGGGCGCACGTGAGACTGAGACCCTTGCACGGATGCGACGGACCGGATGGAGGCCGCTTACGGCCTCCATCCCGATGTCAGTCCGCCACCCTCTGCACGTCCACATCCTGCGCAAGGCCACCGTCTTCGATCCAGCTCACGCCCTCCTGTACCAACCTCAGCTGGAGCGTGAACCGGCCGCTACGTGCCGGAGTACGTACTTGCACCGCAATCGTCAGATGCCCGCCCGCCCCCAATGCTACGGGCAGCACACTGCGCTCACCGTCGTACACAACCACCTCGCCGCTCTCGGCATCGACCCAGTGGTAGGAGACATGTAGCGGGTTCGGCGGACGGCTGCTCAACAGTTCGTCGGAGTCGTTGCGGACGCGTGCCTTCAGCACGACCCGCGTATCGGCAGGTAGCGTTCGTGGACATTCCAGGAGCGTCACACTGATGCGCTTGAACGTAGACGGCTGCAGCGGCAACCGCCAGGCCAGTCCGGCATGACCTTCGCGCCTGGCCTCTTCCATCACCAGCGAGCGCGCCATCGCGTTGAAGCGTTCCGCGAACGCGCCCCTGGCCCACTCGTACAGTGCGCGGTCCAACCCGGTGACACTTTCCACGGCGACACGCACATCGGCAGCCACCCCGAACTCGGGGAGGCGATCGACCGATGCATTGAGATGCGGAACCGGCAGCCCCGGATCGAATCCGAAGGTGTGCGCGAACAGGGCAAGGGAATCTTCGATACGCTCGACGATGCCGAACTGCATCGATTGCAGGCGGTGTTTCGCGGTCTCCAGCAACGCCGGATCGTCGCCGCGCTCGGCATAGGCGCGGATCGTACGGCGGCCATAACCGGTCGGATCCGCTGCCAGCCTTTCGAAATCCAGATCTGCGGCCAGGGACAACGTTTGCGTATTGACCAGATCCCAGCGCGTTTCAGGATCGGAAACGAAATCCAGTAACGACCAGCGTTCGCGTACCACCTGTTCGTGCCGGTACGCATTGGGATCGCGACGCACATGCGCATACCACGACAATGTGCGCTGCAAAGGGTCCCGTAGCATCGTCAGATAACGCAGTGGCTGACCGACATACCGTTCCAGCCCGTGCCACAGATGGCCGCGGAACAGGCGGTACCCACCCAGGCGATTCCGGTCGAGTGCGAACAAATCCGGCAGCAACTGGCTCGGACATATTTCATCATGCGCATACTGCGCATCGAGAAAAGCGGTGAGTGTGGTCCCTGCCGTCTTCGGGATATGCAGGTAGTACAGGGCTGACGCCGGCGATCCAGATGCTTGGACACCAGGGTTTAACTGAGTTTTCATCAGCCTTCATTTGAGCCGCGATCTGCGCGCGCCTATCGGAAGGCGGCACGGCCAATCATTGCATCGAACTTATCACATTTGTAACTTCATTTTGCCACTGCGGTAACTCAACGCCAAAATCGGCAAAGAACGAGCTCGTATCCAACCGTGAATAGGCTGGCCGTGCCGCCGCGGTCGGGTAATCTGCGGTCGCGATCGGCGTCAGCTTCGGCACGCGATCGGCCAGCCCGAGCGCAAGGGCGGTCGCAAAAATGTGTTCGGCAAAGCCATACCAGCTCGTCTCTCCGGTGGCCGTCAGGTGCCAGGTTCCCGAACGTTGGATGGGATGCCGCATCGCCCGCACCGTCATCTGCGCGATCAACGCCGCCGGCGTTGGCGTGCCAATCTGGTCGGCCACCACTCGCAACTCGTCGCGTTCGGCACCGGCACGCAGCATCGTGCGCAGGAAGTTGTGGCCGTGTGCCGAATACACCCAAGCGGTGCGGAAAATCAAATGGCGACCGCCCGCAGCTCGGATCGCCTGCTCTCCAGCCAGCTTGCTCTCACCGTAGACGCAAAGCGGGCCGGTCGGATCGTCCGGCAAATAGGGGCGCCTGGCGCGACCGTCGAAGACATAATCCGTCGAGTAGTGCAACAACGGCACACCCTGCTCGGCGCACCAGCGCGCGATCGCGGCGGGCGCCTCGGCATTGACCCGGAACGCCGCCGCGCGCTCCTGTTCGGCCTTGTCCACTGCGGTGTAAGCAGCCGCATTGATCACCCAGGTCGGCCGCGCGACGGACAGCAGCGCGACCAGTTGTTCCGGCTTGTCCAGGTCCGCGCGCAGACAGGCCGATCCGTCGGCCAGCAGGCCGCTGCGCGTAGTCGCCAGTACCCTGCTGCCGGAAAGCGCACGCAGCAGCTCCTGACCAACCTGACCGTTACCGCCGATGACCAGCACGCTCACGCTGCGTCTCCCTGCGCCGGATATACCGGCAGACATTCCTCGCCGAGCTGCTCGAGGAACGGTGCGTGCGCGTCCTTCGACGAGAGGATGGGGTCGGCGATTGGCCAATCGACGGCAATGCTCGCATCGTTCCAGCGCACGCCCGCATCGGCGGTTTTCACGTAGACATCGGTGCACAGGTAGCTGAAGACCGCGAACTCAGAGAGAACCGCGAACCCGTGTGCGAATCCCTCGGGAATCCAGAACTGGCGGCGGTTCTCCGCACTCAGAATCACCGCTTCCCAGCGTCCGAAGGTCGGCGAGCCTCGGCGCAGGTCCACCGCCACATCGTAGACCTCCCCCTCCAGCACACTGACCAGCTTGCCCTGCGGCCGTGGCCACTGGTAATGCAGGCCGCGCAAAACGCCCTTGGACGACGCAGACACGTTGCTCTGCACGAATCGACTGGGAAGCCCCAGTTCCGCGAAACGTTCGGCATTCCACAGTTCCATGAAGTAACCGCGGGCATCGCCGAACACTGCCGGTTCGATCACCATGCAGCCGGGCAAGTTTGTCTCAATCACTTTCACGGAACGATTCCTCGTACAGCCAGCTCCTGCAGATATCTGCCGTAGCCATTCTTAAGTAAAGGTGCGGCCAGCCTTTCCAATTGCGCGGCATCGATCCACCCCTGTCCGAACGCGATCTCTTCCGGACAGCACACCTGCAACCCTTGCCGCGACTGAATGGTCTCGATGAAGTTAGAAGCCTCGTGCAGCGACTGGTGGGTCCCGGTGTCCAGCCAGGCGTAGCCACGGCCAAGCGCTTCCAGATGCAGTTCGCCGTCCTGCAGGTAACGGCGATTGAGATCGGTGATTTCCAGTTCACCGCGTGCGGAAGGTTGCAGTTCCGCGGCGTAGTCGCTGGCGCGGCCATCGTAGAAATACAGCCCGGTCACCGCATAGTTCGAGCGCGGCTTGGCCGGCTTTTCCTCGATGTCGATGACCTTGCCCGACGCATCGAACTCGGCCACGCCGTAGCGCTCGGGGTCGTTGACCCAATAGCCGAACACGGTGGCGCCATGCTCTCGCGCATCGGCGCGGCGCAGGGTTTCGGTCAGGCCATGGCCGTGGAAGATGTTGTCGCCCAGCACCAGGCAGCTCGGCTTGCCGGCGACGAAATCGCGACCGATCAGGTAGGCCTGGGCCAGCCCGTCCGGGCTCGGCTGCACCGCGTACTGGATGTCCATGCCCCACTGCGCGCCATCGCCCAGCAGCGCGCGGAACAGCGCCTGTTCGTGCGGGGTATTGATGATCAGCACCTCGCGGATCCCGGCCAGCATCAGCACGCTGAGCGGGTAATAGATCATCGGTTTGTCGTATACCGGCAGCAGCTGCTTGCTGACGCCCTTGGTGATCGGATACAGCCGCGTGCCGGAGCCGCCAGCGAGGATGATGCCCTTGCGTTGTGTCATGAGGTGTTCCCTGGTGAAGTCCGCACGTCCGGACGCTTGCGCGGGACGCGCGTTATGCCGCGGTGCCGATCCGTTCCAGCCGATAGCTGCCATCGAGCACGCCCTGCACCCAGTCCTGATGGCTCAGGTACCAGTCCACGGTGAGCGCGATGCCCTGTTCGAACGTGTATTTCGGCTCCCAGCCCAGCTCGTTCTTCAGCTTGGAGGCGTCGATCGCGTAGCGGCGGTCGTGCCCCGGCCGGTCGGCGACATAGGTGATCTGGCTGGCGCGCGGCTTGCCGTCTTCGCGCGGACGCCGCGCGTCCAGCAGTGCACAGATCGCCTGCACCACCTCGATGTTCTGCTTCTCGGCGTTGCCGCCGACGTTGTAGGTCTCGCCCACCTTGCCCTTGGCCAGCACGGTGCGGATCGCCTCGCAATGGTCGCCGACGAACAGCCAGTCGCGCACCTGCTTGCCATCGCCGTACACCGGCAGCGGCTCGCCGGCCAGGGCCTTGGCGATCACCAGCGGGATCAGCTTCTCGGGGAAGTGGTACGGGCCGTAGTTGTTGGAGCAGTTGGTGGTGAGCACCGGCAGGCCGTAGGTGTGGTGGAACGCGCGCACCAGGTGGTCGGACGCGGCCTTGGACGCCGAGTACGGCGAGTTCGGCGCATACGGTGTGGTTTCGCTGAACTTGCCGGTCTCGCCGAGCGTGCCGTAGACCTCGTCGGTGGACACGTGCAGGAAGCGGAACGTGGCGCGGCGGTCCTCCGGCAGCGCCTTCCAGTGATCGCGCACCGACTCCAGCAGGCCGAGGGTGCCGACCACATTGGTCTGGATGAAGGCGCCGGGGCCGTCGATCGAGCGGTCCACGTGGCTCTCGGCGGCGAAATTGACCACGGCGTCGGGCTGGTGCTCGGTGAGCAGGCGACTCACCAGCGCGCGGTCGCCGATATCGCCGTGCACGAACACGTGGTCGGGGTTACCCTCCAGCGACGCCAGCGTGTTCAGGTTTCCGGCATAGGTCAACGCATCGAGGTTGATCACGCGCACGCCGCGCGCCGCCGCCTCGAGCACGAAATTGCCGCCGATGAAGCCGGCACCGCCGGTCACGAGCCACGTTGCCACTGTCTTTCTCCCGTTTCTCGGCCTGTGCACCAGACACAATCGCTGGAGCGTAACCGGTAAGCATAGCGCCCCGGAGACGGTGCGATACGCGTGCAACCGCCGCTGTTCAGTCCGCCGACCGCCCTTGACCATACGCCCTCGCATGGTCCCCCGCGCCCGGTTAGAATCCTCCGACTGCCCCGCGCCAGCCGCCGCGGCCGGGCCTTCCCGCACTGCTGAAGGATCTCGTACACGATGAAAATCCTCGTCGCCTACAAGCGCGTGGTGGACTACAACGTCCGCATTCAGGTCAAGCCGGACGGCTCCGGCGTGGTCACCGAGGGCGTCAAGCTCTCCGCCAACCCATTCGACGAAATCGCCCTGGAAGAGGCGCTGCGCCTGCGCGACGCCGGCATCGCCAGCGAGGTGGTGGTCGCCACCATCGCCCCGGCCGACGCCGCCGCGCATCTGCGCAACGGCCTGGCGATGGGCGCCAACCGCGCCATCCACGTGGTCGCCGACGCGGCGATCCAACCACTGACCGCCGCGCGCACCCTGCTCAAGCTGGTCGAGCAGGAACAGCCGGACCTGGTGATCCTCGGCAAGCAGGCGATCGACGACGACGCCAACCAGACCGGGCAGATGCTGGCCACGCTGTGGGGCCGTCCGCAGGCGACCTTCGCCGGCAAGCTGGTGGTGGCCGACGGCAAGGCCACGGTGACCCGCGAAGTCGACGCCGGCCTGGAGACCCTGGAGGTGGACCTGCCGGCGGTGGTCACCACCGACCTGCGCCTGAACGAGCCGCGCTTCATCAAGCTGCCGGACATCATGAAGGCCAAGAGCAAGCCGCTGCAGACGCTGGCCTTCGCCGAGCTGGGCGTGGAGGCCAACGACAGCCTCACCACCACCCACTACGCCCCGCCGGCCAAGCGCAGCCGCGGCGTGATGGTCAAGGACGCCGCCGAACTGGTGGCCGCACTCAAGCAGAAGGGGTTGCTGTGATGTCTAAAATCCTCGTCGTCGCCGAACACCTCAACGGGCAGCTCAACGCCGCCACCGCCAAGTGCGTCAGCGCCGCGCAGGCGCTGTCGCCCGAGGCCATCGACATCGTCGTGCTGGCCGCCGATCCGGCCACGGTTGCCGCCCAGGCCGCGCAGATCGCCGGCGTCGCCCGCGTCCTCACCGTCGCCAATCCGGCCAACGAACACGCCATCGCGCAGGTGCTGGGCCCGCAGATCGCCGCCCTGGCGAAGGGCTACAGCCACGTGTTCGGCCCGTCCACCACCTTCGGCAAGGACCTGATGCCGGTGGTGGCCGCGCTGCTGGGCGTCAACCAGATCTCCGACCTGATGGCAGTGGACGGCGAATACGCTTTCAAGCGTCCGATCTACGCCGGCAACGCGATCATCAGCGTGCAGGCACCGGCCGACCAGATCGTGGTCGCCACCGTGCGCAGCGCGTCCTGGCCGGAAGCCGCACAGGGCGGCACTGCCGCAGTCGAAGCGGCCAGCGTCGACGCCGCCCTGCCGGGCCACACCCGCTTCGTCGGCCTGGCCGCCGGCAGCTCCGACCGCCCCGACCTGCAAAGCGCCAAGCGCGTGGTCTCCGGCGGCCGCGGCGTCGGCTCGGCCGAGAACTTCCAGATCGTCTACCAGCTCGCCGACAAGCTCGGCGCGGCGGTCGGCGCCTCGCGCGCGGCGGTCGACGCCGGCTACGTGCCCAACGAACTGCAGGTCGGCCAGACCGGCAAGATCATCGCGCCGGAACTGTACGTGGCCGTGGGCATCTCCGGCGCGATCCAGCACCTGACCGGCATCAAGGACGCCGGCACCATCGTCGCGATCAACAAGGACTCGGAGTCGCCGATCTTCGAGATCGCCGACATCGGCCTGGTCGGCGACCTGTTCACGGTGTTGCCGGAGCTGGAAAAAGCGCTGGGTTGAACCCTGCGGGTACGTCGCCCCACCGTGGCGACGTACCCGACTACTGCGGGACCGCCGTCGCGGCGCGCAGCCTGGCCCTGGATATGCTCGCGCCGTCGTCGTGATCTTTGTATCGACTCGGCGCTCGCATTTTAATGCTGCACAGCCTCCGACCTGGCCAATCTGCTCCTACAGACGTGGCAGGCGTTCTCGCGCCTCTCTCGCCAGCACCAAACAACGATTCCCCCTGATCGCCTCGGATAGAGTAGGCCTGGGCCAACGGCTTAACACCTGTGACACGCCGCGACTTGCCACTTGCCTGACCTCACCACCGGAGCGATCAGCCCTTTCTCTCCATGCCGCCGCCTGCATCAGGCGGGGCAAAGAACGGCTGCATTAAGGCACCCAAGCTCTGGCGAGCCAGGGCGTCAATTGTCTCCGAACAGATCTCGCGTATAGACCTTTTCCGCGACATCTCGCAGATGCTCGGACATACGGTTGCTGATGATCACATCCGCTTCCCGCTTGAACAGATCCAGATCCCTGATGACGCGCGAGTGAAAGAACTCATCCTCCTGCAAGCAAGGCTCGTAAATGACGACCTCCACTCCTTTTGCCTTGATGCGCTTCATGATGCCCTGGATGCTAGAGGAGCGGAAATTATCGGAACCACTTTTCATTATCAAGCGATAGATACCCACCACCCTCGGTTTCCGCTTGAGAATATCCTCGGCAATGAAGTCCTTCCGCGTGGTGTTGGACTCGACGATCGCCCTGATCAGATTCTGCGGCACACTCTGATAGTTGGCCAATAGTTGCTTCGTATCCTTCGGAAGACAGTAGCCACCGTACCCGAAAGAAGGATTATTGTAGTGTGCCCCGATGCGCGGATCGAGGCTGATTCCCTCGATAATCTGGCGGCTTTCCAGCCCATGCATGAGCGCGTAAGAATCCAGCTCGTTGAAATAGGAAACGCGCATCGCCAGATAGGTATTGGCGAACAACTTGATCGCTTCAGCTTCCGTCGGCGCAGTGAAAAGCACCGGCACGTCGTGCCTCAGCGCCCCCTCCTTCAGCAAGCCTGCGAACACTTTGGCCCGCTCGGAGTGTTCGCCAACGATAATCCTCGAAGGATAGAGGTTGTCGTACAACGCGCGGCCTTCGCGCAGAAACTCCGGCGAGAAGATGATGTTGTCGACTCCGAACAGCTTGCGGACATTCGCCACATACCCTACAGGGATGGTCGATTTGATCACCATCGTCGCGGCAGGATTGATAGCCAACACATCAGAAATTACCGCCTCGATCGAACGGGTATTGAAGTAGTTCGTATTAGGATCGTAATCGGTTGGCGTGGCAATGATGACAAACGTCGCACCCTCGTATGCTTCCTGCGGCGACAGCGTGGCTCGGAAGTTCAAGCCACCGTCGGCCAAGGCCTGCTCGAGCTCCGCATCTACAATGGGCGAACGTCCTTCATTGAGTAGCCGCACCTTTTCCTCGACGATATCCAGCGCCACTACTTCGTGGTGCCGGGCGAGTAGCACGCCGTTGGAAAGCCCTACATAACCTGTTCCTGCGATCGCAATCTTCATCAATCATCGCCCTTCTTATTTAATTAATTGATTCCAAATCTGACTCTTGCCAAATCACCGCCAGTAGCGACACCAATGGCGAGCGCCCAGCATGCACTCTTCTGCACCGCTAAAAAACGTCTCGTCGTGCACCTTGCGAAGACGCATGCGGCGTCACGACAATCCACAGACCACTCCGTTTCGTTCGGAACAAACCCAGGTTGGCGCGGCAGCTCGGCGCCATCAACCCGACTTGCGCACGCCTCAAGGAAGCAGCGACAACACGGGGAGAGCTTGCATTCCTCACTGACATAGGGCTGAACTATTCCGGTTCCAGACCAGCAAGTGTACTTCCGAAATCCCACCAGACCACTGCTGCAGCCCTCACAGTTCAACTCGATGTTGCGGACTTCGTACTCGAAGCACCAACGTTGCAGCCTGCCGACTCCCAACCTCTCTGCCGATGCATTTCACAATGAGTCACCGGGCATCGCGCTGACGTCCTGCAGGGGCATGCCGGCAGGCACATGCCTCTCTGAGCCAGATCGTCCGCATCCTCGCCTTGGTGGAATTGGGCTCGCCAGCAGGACATCTCTTCGGCAATAGACTGCAACGTCGGCAGACCGCGCTGCGCTACAACGCAACAGCACGACACAATTTTCGCAAATGGAGAATACTGAATCCGCCAGATCGATGATCAGTTGCTGCGACAAACCAGCACCTGCGGCACCCGGTTGCCGGGGGCGGCACCTGGAGCGGTAACGCGACTGCAGCGCGGCCTCACTCAAGATCGCGCTCTCGACATCGAAAATTTCCCGGCGTTCGGAAAAATTCAAAAAGGGAGCACGCGATCCACCCAAGCAAAAATGGCGACGCTCGCCCCCAATGCGAATCTCAAGCCCATTCGTATAGAGGCAAATCGCGTAACCCGGCACCAGCAATACGACGTCCAGGAACTCACGCGCGGCATCGGCAACAGCACACCACACCAAGTCTTGCAGACCAAGCTGCAAGCGAGCGCTCTACCACTCTTTTTCAACCTCTACCAATGAGGCCGCGCGGTATCGAAACGCCAAGGCTACCAAAAACGATGACGCCTTGGCGATCCCGTTGCCAGCGCTTAACGCCCCTGAATGCCGGGCAAGGGCACCACAACAGGCGGCACGCCTTGATCGTGGAACCAGGCGCGCCCATCGATCACCATGCTCAGTGCCAACCTGTCGCCATCATCTGCCGATGCAGGCACGTCAAACTCGACTTCTCGCTGCTCTCCAGGCCCCAAGTCGAGACCATCGCCAATTTCCACACGCGCCACCCAGCGAGCAGGATCAATCTGCGCACCCGGCAGCAACTTCTGCCAGGACACTCGCATGGGGTGCTCCGTGGGCATCGCGTCGAGCACATACTGGGAGCCGTTCTTCACAAGCACATGCACCCGATACCGCGAGGACTCTCGAGACACCGAAAGCACCTCAAGCGAAACCAGCCGGAAGTCACCCAGGGGCAGCGCCTTTTCGCTGCCTGGCGGGCAGGACGGACGTCCAGGAACAACGACTGGACCGCTCGCCGCGTTCGGCAATCCGGCATGCAATCGATCCGCATAGAAAGCTTCTGCCGCCCGGAGTCTTCGTGCTGCCTGCACGCAGGCCGAAACATCGTTTCTCGGTGCCGGGGAATACCCTGGCGCAAGATTGCCCGAGTAGCCATTAAGTGTTGGCCTGTCAGCAGCCTGCCCCAGCACCATGCCATCCAATTGCGCATTGATGAAGTTGTTGTCCGGCCCTATCGGCACGAACAGCATCGCATTCGCTGGCAGTGGCACCGGCAGTTCACGTTGCAAGGCCAGCGTTCCGGAACGCGCCTGAGCCACGTCGAAATTGACGGTTCGCATCGACATAGATTCGGCAATCATCACCAACGCCAAAACTGCGACCAGAAGGCGCAAGAACTCTCCACGCCCCCTGATAGAGTCGACGCCAATGGCAACCAATACCGCGACGGGCATCGCCAGAACAAGGCCGATCCGCGCCATTGCGCGAATTGAATTCACGCCGGGCAAGCTCGCCAATAGCAGATAAAGAGAATGACCACGGATGCTGACAGTCAGCACGACGATCAGCGCAATAGCCAGCAGCGCTACCCAACGCAGGCGCAGAGAGGATTTGAGAAGGCCCAGCAGAGCCAATCCGCCAATACCCAAACCAAAGAAAATTTGCTGCTCGTGGCGCATGGGCATGGTGTCTACCAGGCTAGCGCTCATACCTGCCCAGATCGCCGATCCATCGGCCAACAGGTAGCTGCGCAAACGCGGCAGCAAGGAGGCGATCTCCTGCGTATCACGCTGAAAACCGTACAACTTCGAATAGTACAGATAGGGGTACATCAGACCGATTAGAGCGACCAGCGCCACGGCACCCATCGCCGCCGCGAACAGCAGTTCACGGCGCGCAGTCGAATCGGACAGGCGAAGCCCCGGAGCGAACCAATTCCATGGCCGACTACGCTCTATCACCGCCTGCGCGATCGCCCACGCTCCGAGCAGCAACAGCAGGAAATAGCCCAGGTAGATTGAAAGATAGAACTGCCCGCACACAGCTAGCGCCAACCATCCGAGCCACAGCCATCGCGAACTCTCTCGGAAGCGCTGCCATAACAACAAGGCGACGGGAATCAGAAATCGATAACCCAACTGTGCGTGACCATGGCGCGCAATCACCGGCATTGCGAACGCGAATGCGAACGCACCCAATGCACTGGCAACCGGCGAGAAACCCAATCGACGCAGCACACAATGACAAACGATGAAATTGACGACGTAGCCGCCCATGTACCACAGGTCGAACGCCTGGTAGCGGTCCGCACCCAGGAAGCGATAAATCGAATACAACCATCCGGTGCCCCAGAGGTTGTCCGAGAACGTCAAAGCCCCCGGCATCGGGAAGAAGAACGAAGGACTGATGAGGCTGGCCTCCTTTCCGCCCAGCCATCGATAGAAGTGCTCGAGAATCACGCCATTGAAGCGCGCATCTCCCAGATCTCCAGGCACACACGCCATTTGGCAGGTATGCGCCAAAGGTACGAACCAGAATCCCAACAGCAGCAGTACGATCGGAGCAAGCCAGCGCCACTCCTGGCCGTTTCCATGTCTAGTCGAACCCAAACCCATGCCCTGCTGCACGTCATATACCTCTAATTCAATGGCATCGATAGTCGGAGCTCATCCGGCTATCACGGAACGGATCAGTCAGCGTATCGGTGTACTTACCCATCAACAATCGATGCGTTGGCAACAGGTTTTTCCGATAGAACCTACTGAACGATGCCAGGCGCTCTCCGCGCGGGGTTAGCCGGACACAGCCGTTGTGGATTTCGATGGTACCGGACTGCAGCTGCTCGGTCAGGCGCACTTCGACAAGATGATGTTCGCGCACATATTCGTCGGTGAATACCTGTCGGAATGCATCCTCGCGAATCCCGCCGCCACGTTGATGCAGCTTTTCCAGGATATAGAAGGAAAGCGATCGATCGATGACCGTCGGCACAGAGATGGCGAAGACGTAGCCGCCGAGCATCCAGATCAGCAAGAGCTGGATGATCTCAAGGCGGGAAAAGTCCCGGAACCCGCGAAGCAACGCCATCCCTGTCGCCACAACCACCACGGCGATGAGCGCATCCAGAATGCTCGCGTATAGAACTACGTTAACGCGAAAGTGGCGCATATGAAGGTAGTACACCCCCAACAGGACGACGACGAAAACGATCGTCGCGAGGAACGCGCGCAGAATCTTATTCACTTGAACACCATAAATTTGTTGACGACGAAACTAAAGGCCATCTGCATAAACGTGGCCAATACGAAGCCAACCCGGTAATCCAACCCGAGTCGATCGGCCCAAATGTGCATGACTAGAGCGTGCAACACGGCGATGCATGCATATAAAAGGACGAACAGCGTACCCTGTTTCAGCAATCGACCGGAGGTACCACGAAACACGAAATAGCGGCTACCGATGAAGGAAGCCGTGATACCAAAGATCGCCGCCAATCCGTTGGCGGCGCCGGCGGAGGTCATGCCCAACACCTCCAGGTTGAACTTCAACACCAGAAAATGGATGGCAGTGGCGACCACGCCATTGATTAGATAGCGAGCGACCTGGCCTCCCAGCAGTGCCTTACTCACTACGGGCATGCAGAACCTCTGCCACGAAGTCGCGATAACTTCCGCTCAGCAGGACTCCGCCGCCGCGCATCATTCCGGACAGCATGAGGATAATGAGCGTCAGTGCGGCAGTCTGCAGGAATACCAGCAGGAGAATGCCCGCGGCGAGCGAAAACCAACCTGGTGTCGCGAAACCAAACGTTTTCAGAACTAGCGCAATTACGCCACCAAGAATGGAAAGGCCCGCGACCAAGGTACAAGCGATACCAACCCTTACCAACACATCCTCCGCGAACACCATCAGAGCGCGGAATCCATGCAAGGCTAGGCCAACGAAGTTCATCTTGCTACGCCCCGCATAACGGGGACCGCGATCCAGCGCACAGGTCTGCACACGCAGCTTCGAGCCCAGTACCGCAGCGGCGACATGCGTCCACAGCTCCTGCATGGCTGCCAGCCGACGCACCGCCGGCATCTTCGCCGCCATGAAATTTCCGAAGCTGATCTTGCGGCCGCTCAGCAGGGAGAACAGCAGCTTGTAGACCAGATAGAAACTCTTGAACTTCAGCGACTCAACTCGGCTCTTACGTGTCGCCACGACCACGTCCACCTCAGATGAGGCCAGCCCTCGAACCAGTTCGGTAATGCTTTGCGGAGTGTCCTCGCCGTCGGAATCCATGCTAACGACGATGACATCGTCACCGAAGTGTTCGGCGACATAGCTCAAACCAATTGCGATAGCGCGCTGGTGACCGACATTGCGCCGCAGCTTGATTACCACGCCCTCCAAAGCCGCGGCTTCGATCGCCGACACCTCTAGCGGTTGACGGACCGAGCCATCGTCGACGGCGACGATGTAGATATCCGGCCCCTGGGTCCGGGCGAGCTCGAGGAACAACTTGGAAGACGCCTCCAGGTCCTCGTACACCGGCATCACCACAACCTTGCGCATCGTCGTCACGCTCAGGCCTGCAGACGCTGACGGAAGTATGCGATTGTTTCCTTCAGACCGTCCTCCAGTGCAACCTTGGGTTCCCAATCGAAGGTAGCCTTGGCCAGACGGATGTCCGGCTGCCGCTGCTTGGGATCGTCCGAAGGCAGCGGACGATATTCGATCTTCGATCGCCCGCCGACCAGGCGCAGCACGGTTTCCGCCAGTTCGAGCATGGTGAACTCGCCCGGGTTGCCGATGTTCACCGGTCCAGTGAAATCTGCGGGCGACTCCATCAGGCGCAGCATGCCTTCGATCAAGTCGTCGACGTAGCAGAAGCTGCGGGTCTGGGTTCCGTCGCCATAGATGGTGATCGGCTCGCCCTTGAGCGCCTGCACGATGAAGTTGCTGACCACGCGGCCATCATTCGGGTGCATACGCGGCCCATAGGTATTGAAGATACGCATGACCTTGATTTCGAGCTGGTGCTGGCGCCAGTAATCGAAGAACAATGTCTCCGCGCAGCGCTTACCTTCGTCGTAGCAACTGCGGATACCGATCGGATTGACCCGTCCCCAGTAGCCTTCCACCTGCGGGTGGATCTCCGGATCGCCATAGACTTCGCTGGTACTGGCCTGCAAGATGCGTGCACCGACGCGCTTGGCCAAGCCAAGCATGTTGATCGCACCGTGCACACTGGTCTTGGTCGTCTGCACCGGATCGTACTGATAGTGCACAGGAGAGGCAGGACAGGCGAGGTTGAAGATGCGATCGACTTCGACGTAAAGCGGGAAGGTCACGTCGTGACGCATCAGTTCAAAACGCGAGTGATTCAACAGGCCTGCGACGTTGGCCTTCGCCCCGGTATAGAAGTTATCGACACACAACACGTCGTGGCCGGCGTTGATCAGCCGATCGCACAAATGGGACCCCAGAAAGCCAGCCCCACCGGTGACCAGCACCCTCTGTTGATGTTCAAGCACGTACGATTCTCCGAGAAAGTTGCGGCACGACGGACGGGCCGAGGGGCCGCAAGCGGCACACCGGCATTTTAGCTGTGGATTGTATTCGAAATTGCTGTCCGATTCGGAGCCACGGAGCCCTCTGCCCTCCCAGCAGGGGACGGCGAACCAAGGGCGCCGGACGTGGCCCATCCTGCGCTCGGGGCTTATCCAGCCAAGCCCCCTGCAGCAGTAGACCAAGCAACGCCTCATCGTCACGGCAGATCGGGCCCCGGACAGACTAGCGACCACTCGCCACAATCGGGATGACGGCCGTGGACTAGCCAGCTACCGGAGGCCAGCGAGCACAGGCCCGCATCCAAGGCGCGCCACTGGGTTCGAACGCGCCCTCGAAGCAAGCCAGGCTCGGGGCCCACTGAGGGCATGACACGATCGCAGATCACGATGACTGCCGACGGATCGCAACTGATTATCGGCAGCGTGGTGCCGGCCGTCGCGTCCCCACGGCTGCGCGCGAGGCATTCCTGCAAGCAGGCTCCCCCAAGTCACCGCGCAGGGACACCGAGTCAACGCTGGGTTCAAAGTGCCGCATGCTCCAGCGAGCACCGATGCGCTCTCTAGTACAGCAACTTTTCCATCAACCCATGCGACGACTCGCGCCAAGTTAAGGTCCGGATGTTGGCCGGCACCTTCCATCCCTGCGCTACACCACGCTCGATCTCGTCTGCCAACGCATCTGCATCTCCGACGGGGAAGTAGCTCGCCTCCTCTCCCGCGATCTCCTTGAAAACATCGAGATTGCTGAGCAGAAGCGGCTTACCTCGACTGCCTGCCTCCACCACAGGCAGACCAAACCCTTCCGCAAGTGATGCCTGCACCAAGACGTCCGCCCTGTCCATCAAGTGGTGAAGGTCGGTGTCGGACATTCCCTGCAACCAGAAAAGTCGCCTGCCCAATTGCGGATGCGCCTCGATTTTTTTAACGAGTTCCTCGACGTTCCAACCATTTTTACCGACGATGGCGAGTGCGGCATCACCACCACGTGCCCACACCTTCTCGAAGGCTACCAGGATCGTGGCGTAATCCTTACGCGGCTCGACCGTACCAATCGCGAGTACCAAAGGAATGCTCCCCAGCGCATCCAGCAAAGACACGATCGCCTCAGAGGCCTGACCGGAGATTTGGCCGGACTCCAGATCGCTGCCCAAGTGCATCGCGCGCGTCCAGGGCCTCGCTACGGGACGGACAGACTGCTCATCAAGGAAACGCTCAAGATCCTGCCGCGTCGCCTCGGAAATACAGACAAACCCATCGGCGGTGGCGGCAGCATGCTCAAGCCATCGCCGGAACGCTGGCGGCATGCCGGGATCGCAGGTGTGTGGCACTAGCAGGGGGATCAGGTCGTAAACCATCCACACCACCTCACCGCCCGCGGCGGCGACCTGAGCGTGCAGGGCGTCGAACCGCTCCGGACTCCACCACGACGAGTCGAGCATGAAAAGCAGATCATTCGGCTTTACCGTGACTCGCATACCCGCATTGGCGATGTCGATGGACATGCCTAGGTGGCTGGCAGCGTAGTCGCTGGCATACAGGATCCCGTGCTCGGTCCAGCAAATAGGCTGGACTTCCACTTGAACGTCCTCGGCCAGCGCATGCAAACCTGCACAGTAGTTGCGGACAACGCGCTGAATGCCGCTGCGCGCATCCAGTCGCACTACCTCACTGACATCGACCAGGATCCGGCGTCGACCGCGTGCGGCAGCCGCGGCAAGCCCCCCTTCCAGCTGACCAACTGCGTCGGGCGCTGCAATCAGCAAGCCCGACCAGGTATCGATATCCTCATGGGTCACCCGCACACGGTCGGAATCCCCGACCTTGCCAGACTCGGATTGCACCACGGTTGCGTCGCTCGCCAGAGTGCGCATCGCCGCCAGCGCGGTTTCAGCACAGGATTCCCAGGTGTACGCCCAGGCATGCGCCTTGACGCCGGAAACCAACACCTCGCGAAAAGCAACATCTTCCAATGCGGCTTCAAGAAGCGATGTGGCCGCATTGATGTCATGCGGACTGAACAGGCAGCGCGGATCGTGCACCACTTCAGGCAGGCTGCCGGTGTCAGCGCTCAGAACAGGCGCGCCGAATGCCATCGCCTCAAGCACAGGGAGGCCAAAGCCCTCGTAGAAGGAAGGAAAATAGAATACTCGACAGGCCCGATAAAGGGTTGCCAACTCGACATCGTCAACCCGCCCGAGCACGCGCACCCGCGAAGCTATATGCGAAAAGGAACCTGCAAGAGCCTCTTTGACATCGGTTCCAACTTGGGTGAGCACAAGCAGGTATTTCTTCTGGAGGCTACGCGGCAGTCTTGCGAACGCCTCAACCGCACCCAGGGTATTCTTGCGCCAGTCACCATTACCGACCATCAGCACGAAGGGCGCGTCGATACCGTGCCGCGCAAGAATCCGCTCATCTACAGGCGAATCAGCCTGCGCAATGGCCAGCATGTCCGGATCAAGTCCGGCATTGATCACATGTATCTTTTCCGGAGAGATACCGAGCTTGTCGATCAGATCGACGCGCGTCGCTTGAGAGATTGACAAAAAACAATCGAATTTTGTGAAACTCTCGCATTTGCGCGGATACCACTCGGCCAAGAACGGGTCCGGCTCAAGATAGCGCTCCGGGTACAGCAGCGGGATTACATCGTATGCAATCACCGCTGTCTTCGGTCTCGGGTCCGCCGCCCAATCGATTGCCGTTGTATAGCTACTGCGCGTTTCAAAGAAACTGGTATGCAACAGCGCATCGAGACCCAGGGA
Organism: Xanthomonas sp. NCPPB 901; assembly: GCF_056725085.1. Lineage (NCBI taxonomy): Bacteria > Pseudomonadati > Pseudomonadota > Gammaproteobacteria > Lysobacterales > Lysobacteraceae > Xanthomonas > Xanthomonas sp. NCPPB 901. Next base: position 4,255,417 of record NZ_CM161511.1, read on the forward strand.
CTCAAAGAATCGGCCCCGAAGGCGCGCCGCGCTATGCATCCGCAGCGCGTCATGATCGACGAAAGCGCTTGTGGGATAGTGCATTACCGTAGTGGCTGCACGCACACACTGATGGCGCAAGCGCGACCGAGCCTGGCGCAGACGCACAGGGTCCGCACCATCCAGCGCCAGCAGGATCTCGTCGTCCTGGCGCTGCCGCACCATCTCAGCGACCAAGTTGTCGGCATACCTGCCGATCCCGCGATCCCGCGAATCGGTCAAACAGGCCTGCATGTCGATAGCAAAACGCACCGTACTCCCCCTACTCGGTCGTTCAGCTCGAGAGTCGACGCATATCCGCGTCTACCATCATCGTGATCAGCTGCTCAAGGGAGGTCTTAGGCTTCCAGCCAAGCTTTTCCATTGCCTTGCCGGGATTTCCGAGCAGCACGTCCACTTCGGCCGGACGGAAAAACTTCTCGTCGATCACCAAGTGATCATCCATGTTCAAGCCCACATGGCCAAAGGCGATCCTGCACATGTCGCGCACGGTCGTGGTAAGGCCAGTGGCAACCACATAATCGCCACCTTCTGGTTGCTGCATCATCAGCCACATCGCCTCAACATAGTCTCCGGCAAAGCCCCAATCGCGCTTTGCATCGATGTTGCCCAGGCGCAGCTCACGCTGTTTGCCCAGCTTGATACGGGCCACAGCATCAGTGACCTTGCGCGTCACGAACTCGATACCACGCAGCGGCGACTCATGATTGAACAGGATGCCGCTCGAAGCGTGCATTCCGAAGCTCTCTCGATAGTTCACCGTCGCCCAGTGCGCCATCAACTTCGCCACGCCGTAGGGACTACGAGGGTAGAAAGGCGTCGACTCACTCTGCATCTCGGCCTGGATCAGGCCGAACATCTCACTGGTGGACGCCTGGTAGAAGTGGGCCTTGTCATTGGCGATACGCACCGCCTCCAGCACGTTGAGGGCGCCAACGCCATCGACCTGAGCCGTCAAGATCGGCTGCTGCCAAGACGAGCCGACAAAGCTCTGAGCACCCAGGTTGTAGACCTCGTCCGCCTTGGAGATCTGCATGGCGCGGATGAGCGAGGACAGATCCGTCAGATCTCCATCGAGCAGGACGACATCGTCGGCGATACCCAGTTCACGAAGGCGCCACAGCGTGTCGCTACTGCGACGGGCAAGGATGCCATACACCTTGTAACCTTTGGACAGCAGAAGCCGGGACAGGTATGCACCGTCCTGGCCGGTGATCCCAGTGATCAGGGCGCTCTTACTCATTGATTTTTCCTTGCATGTTCGAGAATTTCAGAAAGCGTTGATTGTATGTCGAAAGCCTGAGCCCAGCCGGTATCGCGCTGGAGTTTTGCAGGACTGGCCACCATGCGCCTCTGCTCAGACGGGCGCAGCTTGGCCGGATCTTGGCGAACTTCCGCCTCGACGCCGGTGAGACGGCACATTTCCCCGAGCAAATCGCGGACGCGGCGCTCTACGCCGGACGCAACGATGTAGGTATCGCCGGACCTGCCACGCGCCAGCAAAGAGGCATAAGCCGCAACAACATCGCGCACGTCACTGAAATCGCGCGTCGTGTCGATGTCCCCCGCCTCGATCACCGGGGGCTGCCGCCCTTCGGCAATGGCGATGACCTGCCGAGCCAGGGAAGAAAGCACAAAACGACCGCTCTGGCCAGCGCCAACGTGATTGAACGGGCGGGCGATCACCACATCGAGCTTCTCGCTTCGGTGCCATTGCAGGCAGAGCTGTTCGGCGGCCCATTTGCTGACGGCATATGGGTTGCGAGGCTCCGGCAAAAGGGTTTCGTCGACAGGAAGATCGCTCTCTTGCACGCTTCCGTAGATGTCACCGGAACTGACGTACAAGAAACGGCCGGCAAAGCCTTTTCGAGCAAGCACCTGAAGCAGGTGCAGAGTCCCGATCAAGTTGACCTGCAACGTCTCCTCAGGATCGTCGAACGACTGCGGTACGAAACTCTGTGCAGCAAGATGGACGACCGAGTCAGGACACGCGTCACCCAGTGCGTCTTCAATCGCGGCCACGTCACGCAAGTCGGTCCCGGCTGGCAAGGACATGACCTCGACATCACCGAAATGCCCTCGCGCCACCGAATCCAGCAGATGCTTTCCGACGAATCCGCCGGCGCCAGTCACAAGAAGCTTTTTTCGAGCATCATTCATTGGAAACTTCCCCACGATGGGCAACAATCGCGTAGTCAGGAGCGGCGTGCGTACGGGCGAGCAGACTGTTGATCGAGGATGACCCCGGCAACGCGTCGGGCAGCAGGGCTGGAGCACTCAGATCACGCTCTTCACTGAGGCGCTCGATCTTTGCGTCCGGATAACCACGCGCCTCGACAACCCAACGCAGCATCTCGGGCGGCAACGGATTGCGATGGGTAGGATCCATGTAAAAATAGATCGTCGCCACATCCAGGTTCTCGGGATTGGGCGTTTCCAGGATCAACACACCGCCAGGACGCAGCACGTGATGGCACGCGTCAATGAGTTCCACAACACGGTCGAACGGAAGGTGCTCGACCAGGTGCATCGAGGTGACCGCGCCAACGCTACCTGCAGGCATGGCTCGTAGCACTTCGATGGCATCCCCCTCGATCACCTCCATACCCCGCTCCGTCGCATCATTGACGAAACGGGAGTTGAGATCGACACCACGCGCATGCAATCCTTCATCACGCAACAGCGCAAGCCACTCTCCACGACCGCAGCCGACATCGACGACAGGGGCCTCCAGCGTTCCTGCTCCACAGTCGCGGACGAGTTGCAAGTAGGGTCGGGCGCGCGCCTGGATCAGCCACTCCGGTCCACGAAAGCGATCTTCGAACGATGAATACAGCGCATCCAATTGTGGCGCGAAAGCAGCGCGACGCGCTTCCTCCTCCACCAGTCGGATTTCACGCGCTTCCAGACGCGAAAGGGTTGCCCGATCACGCTCCAGGCTCGAGGACAAGTCCCGTAAAGAACTTGCGACCTCGAGAAGCGGGGCGACCTGAGACTGCACCAGCGCCTCCAGCGCCTTGCGAGCCTCACGCGACGCAGAAAGCTCATGCTCGACCGCCTCGAGCCTGCTGCCGGCTTCCAGTACTATTTGATTGACGTGCCGCCCCAATCGATGGATCTCGCGTGCGCCTCGCACCTCCAGCCACTCCATTTGGCGTCCGCGACGCCCGAGGCACAGCAGCTCATGGCCCCAGGAGAGGAGCGGGCCCACCAAAGGCTTGCGCTTCCAGCGATGCAATAGCCAGGCGAGGCGCAATCCACGCACCGGCACGCCCACGGCCATGCCCTCGGGCGAAAAACGCAGCGAGGCGATGACTTCAAGCTTGGTCTGCACCCCCTGACGCAGCGCTTCAATATTTCCAAGAAACCCAGCCGAGTCCGGTGCACGACGTAGCAGCACACGATAAGCGTTGCTGACGAAGTCGGCATCGTCCTGAGAAAGCAGATCCGGCAAGTCGTAGACTTCACGTGGCGGCGTTGCGGGTGCGGCCGCCGTCCATATCTCGAAGTTTTCCGGCCACAGCAGCGAATCGACGCCAGTGACACCCGTTGCCGTTCTTCTGAGCACGACCGCGTTGATTTTCCGCAAGACCTCGCCAACGCTCATTTCCAGCAGCACCGGCGGGGACGTCACAACGTTCTTGGGCTGCGTAGTCACGGCAAGCGATCTCCGCGCGGAACGTGGATCGACAACATTGGCGGAATCCAAGCGGTACCGACGAAGGTGTCGTGACGAATATTGGCGACATTGAAAACCAAGGCCAAGTCCCGCCACTGGTAGTTCTTGACAAGATGGGTCTCGGTACTGGACAGCGCCACCGAGACCGAATAGGTACCCGGGCCGAGATTCATCGGAAAGCGCGCCTCGGCGACCAACTGGTCACCAGCCTCCAAACCCTCTTGAGTCTGACCAGTATGATGGGTGTTCGTGCCAAAAACCGGCTGACCCAGCCGATCCTTGATCATGTAGCCGAGCACCAGCCGGTCGATCGAGTCGTTGACGCGAATCTTGCAGCGCAGAGTCACCGCATCGCCTACGCCAACGTATTCAACCGGATCACCGGCTTCGTCGAGAAGTTGAATCGAATCAAACACGGCCTCGCCGCTCCCGGATTCGGTCGCTGTACGACCGTCCTCGGTGCTTGCAGTCCTGACGCTGGTGTTTTCCTTTTCGGCAATTAGGGCGTTGTAGTAATCCATGACTTCCTGCGGATCGCCATCTCTTATCAGTCGGCCGCCCTCGATCAGCAATGCGCGATCACACAATGCCTGAATTGCGCCGGCATCGTGGGAAACAATCAACAGCGTCGTGCCAGCCTCACGGAACTCGCGTATCCGCTTGAAGCACTTGTGTACGAAATACGAGTCCCCCACTGATAGTGCTTCGTCCACGATCAGGGTTTCCGGCCGCACAGCAGTCGCCACGCTGAACGCCACGCGCATTTGCATGCCGCTCGAATAGGCACGGATCGGTTGGTCGAAATACTCACCAATCTCGGCAAAATCCTCGATCGATTCGAGCATCGATTCGATCTCGTGACTCGACGCCCCCATTAGGCCGAGAGCATGGCGGGCATTCTCGCGACCAGTTAGTTCCGCATTGAAACCAAGCCCAAGCTCCAAAAGCGCCGAAATGCGCCCATTGGCCATCACCGAGCCTTCGTTGGGGCGCACCGTGCCGGTAATGATCTTGAGCAGCGTACTCTTGCCGGCTCCGTTCTGCCCGACCAGGCCAACTGCTTCGCCGCGCCCTATCCGGAACGAAACGTGCCGCAGCACCCAGTGCTCGGACTGTGGCTTGACGGGAACGCCGAACCAGCTGGCAAAACGCTGCAACTCACTCCGATAGCTTCGGTAGCACTTGCCCACCCCATCGACGACCAACACGGAATTTTTCATAACGCATCAACCATTTCGGCCGAGGCGCGCCGAAAAACGAAGAACGAGAGGGCAAGCGCCACCAACGCAAACACAGCCGGATAAACGAGTGAGTTCTGCGGTGCACGACCGTAAAGGAAAATGTCGTGGTATCCCGTCGCTAGTGCGGCGACAGGATTCAATCGCAGGACGACCTGGAACCTTTCAGGAACAACCTGCGCGGGGTAAGCGATCGGCGTCATCCAGAACCAGAACTGCATCACCACGGCCATGATTTGTCCGATATCGCGTGCAAACACGTTCAGCGTACCAAGCAGCAGGCCGACCCCGGTCGCCAATGCTACATTAATCAGCAGCAACAGGGGCAACCACACCAGCGCCGGCGTCAGCGAGATCCCCAAGATAGGCACCAGCACCATGATGACCGCGAACAAGGCAACATTTGTTACCAGCGCCGACCCAACCACGACCAACGGCAAACTGATTCTCGGGAACTGCATCTTTTTCAGCAGCGAGCCATTGTCGATGAAGACCGTGAGGCAACGCTGCACGATCTCCGCGAACGCCGACCAGCACAGCAGGCCGGAAAGCAGGTAGACCGCGAAGGCGAAATGATTGTCGACACCCGGCAGCTTGGCCGCCAGGACATTCGACAGCACGATCGCGAAAATCAATGCCTGTGCCAATGGCTGCAGAACGATCCAGAGCGTACCCAGCTTGCTACGCGCCAGCTTGGAGCGGAAATCGTTGGCGATCGACGAGGCAATGAAGCCCCTGTAGCGCCATGCGGCCGCAATCAGTGATGACATGAGGTACCCGTATCGTAATGAGAGTGAATCGCCGGGCCGGCGGCAAGCTCGCGCAGGCGAACATCGATGGCGCTGACCGCGCGCTGTGGCGAGAGGAGCGTGCAAACCGATTCCGCAGCACGCTGGCCGAGTTCCCGCGCTCGAACCGGGTCGTCGGCGAGCGTCCGCATGAACGCTGCTGCCTCCTCCACGTCAGGTTCGGCCCAGACATCGCCAGGCTCGTGCGGATATTCCCCCTCGCGTACATGCACCAATCGATACCCCACAAGCATCGCATTGCCTGCCTCCATGAAGTCCATGTTGCCGGACCAGGCGGTCGCGATGACGGGCTTGCCCATCGCCATGCATTCGGCCAGCCCCAAACCGAAGCCCTCTGCTCGATGCAGCGAGACATACGCATCGCAGCAGCGCTGCAAGGCATACACGTGAGGACGCTCAATCACTTCGTCGCGCACGATAATGCGCGGATCAGTGGCTGCCTCGTTGAGCAGGCGACGGAACCAATCCTGGTAGCGGTGCCCATTGCTGGACTTCACCAGCAGGCGCACATCGTCACGATCCTTGGGGAACGCACGCTTGAACGCCGCAATTGCAGCATAGGGATTCTTGCGCTCCACCCAGGAATTAAAGTCGAAGGTGATCAAAAAAATGAACTTGCCTTCTTCAAGCCCAAAATCCGCGCGTTGCAGGCCACTGTCGCCGATGGCCGAAAGTGGCTGCGGCACGCGCAAGATCGGTTTGCCAGTGGCCTTGGAGAATGCGCCTTCGATGAAGCGGCTGGCGACCATGATTTCGTCGACCTGGGCAATGGCGGGAAGCCAAGCGTCGGGAACGCGCTCGAGTTCCCAGAACCAGCAGGCAATCAGATGTTTTCCTGAGAGACGTTCGACGCCCACGAGCTCGAGTGCTCGCTCCAGATAATCGGGATTGACAAAAATGATACTGACCGGATACGGAAGATCATCGCCGACCCACGCATCCAGACTGTGCTCATCCCAGCCGTGCGGCAGACCAAGGTCGATATCGAACAGCCGCACCGGCACCCCAGCCTCGATCAGCGCACGTGCATACATCCGCAGGCTTTCACCCAAGCCGAACTGTCCGCGTACGTAGCCAAGAATATTGACCCCCGGACCAGCAGCCGCCCGCATCGGCGCAACGGGGCCGGCACCAGCCGAGTGCGACAAGCGCTCCCAGGCGGGCGTCCGTTGGAAACGCACGCTTTCGGCGGACGGCGCAGACAGCAACCGAGCGGCACCAACGCGCCAGGAAAGTGGCAATTTCCGGTAGAGCACGCCCAGCCCGCTGCGCTGCCTGATCCAGGCAGACAGATTGAGCAAAAGCAGGCCTTTCGGCCCGCGCTGGCGCAGCTCGCTCACCGGATGGACTCCAGCCGCCACACCCTCATGCCAGCGCGCGCTCCAGGTCTTCCCGCAAATCCCCCACATCCTCCACCCCCACACTCAACCGCACCAACGCATCGCTGATGCCGAGCTGTTCGCGGCGCTGCACCGGCACCGAGGCGTGGGTCATCACCGCCGGGTGGTTGACCAGGCTTTCGACGCCGCCCAGGGATTCGGCCAGGGTGAACAGGCGGGTGCGTTCGCAGAAGCGCTTGGCCGCCTCGAAGCCGCCCTTGAGCACGATCGAGACGATGCCGCCGTAGCCGCTCATCTGCCGGCCGGCCAGGGCGTGCTGCGGGTGCGAGGGCAGGCCCGGGTAGATCACCTTCTCCACCGCCGGGTGCGTGTCCAGCCATTGCGCCAGCGCCAGGGCGTTGTAGCAGTGCGCGCGCATGCGCAGCGGCAGGGTCTTCAGGCCGCGCAGCGCCAGGAAACTGTCGAACGGGCCCTGCACGCCACCAACCGAGTTCTGCAGGAAGGCCAGTTGCTCGGCCAGCTCGGCGTTGTCGCCGACCACGGCCATGCCGCCCACCATGTCCGAGTGGCCATTAAGGTACTTGGTCGCCGAATGCACCACGATGTCCGCGCCCAGCGCCAGCGGCCGCTGCAGCAGCGGCGAGGCGAAGGTGTTGTCGACCACCACCAGCAGGCCGTGCTTGCGCGCGATCGCGGCGATCCCGGCAATATCGACGATCTTCAGCATCGGATTGGTCGGGGTCTCGATCCACACCATCTTGGTGGTCGGACGGATCGCCGCCTCGAACGCGGCCGGATCGGTCAGGTCGACGAAGCCGAACTCCAGCGCCGCGGTGCGCCTGCGCACGCGCTCGAACAGGCGGTAGCTGCCGCCGTACAGGTCGTCCATCGCGATCACGTGGCTGCCGCTGTCCAGCAGCTCGATCACCGTGGCGGTGGCGGCCATGCCGGAGGCGAAGGCGAAGCCGCGGCTGCCGCCTTCCAGCGCCGCCACGCAGCGCTCGTAGGCGAAGCGGGTCGGATTGTGGGTGCGCGAGTACTCGAAGCCCTGGTGTTCGCCGGGGCTGGACTGGGCATAGGTCGAGGTCGCGTAGATCGGCGGCATCACCGCGCCGGTGGACGGGTCCGGATGCTGTCCGCCATGAATGGCCAGGGTCGCCAGCGCCAGCGCAGGGCCGTCGCCATGGGGATTCGACGTGTTGTCCGTCATGAGGGGTTCCCGGAAAAGGGGCGTGATTCTAGCAGCGCGGTCTGAACGGCCCCATGCAGCGCGGGGCCGTGCCGACCGCAGGGATTACTGCACCCGGCGGCGCAGGTAGTTGAGCAGGTCGATGCGGGTGATCAGGCCGAGGAAGGCGCCTTCGTTCATCACGATGGCGACCTGGCCGCGGTCGAACACCGGCAGCAGGGCCTCGATCGGCGATTTGACATCCAGCCGGTCGAGCTTGCTGACCATGGCCGTGGCCACGGGGTCGCGGAACCGCGCCTCGTCGCCGTAAACGTGCAACAAGACATCGCTTTCGTCGACGATACCGACCAATTGGTCGCCTTCCATGACCGGCAGCTGCGACACGTCGTACAGCTTCATGCGCTGGTAGGCGGTGGTCAGCAGGTCCTTGGGGCCGACCACCACGGTGTCGCGCTGGCTGTACGGGCGCAGGATCAGGTCGCGCAGGTCGCCGTGCTGCGGGCGCTCCAGGAAGCCGTTGTCCAGCATCCAGTAGTCGTTGTACATCTTCGACAGGTACTTGTTGCCGGTGTCGCAGACGAACACCAGCACCCGCTTGGGCTCGGTCTGCGCGCGGCAGTACTTCAATGCCGCCGCCAGCAGGGTGCCGGTGGAGGAGCCGCCGAGGATGCCTTCCTTGGCCAGCAATTCGCGGGCGGTGTGGAAGCTTTCGGCGTCGCTGATCGAATAGGCCTTCTTGACCCGGCTGAAATCGGAGATCGCCGGCAGGAAGTCCTCGCCGATGCCTTCCACCAGCCAGCTGCCGGACTTCTCGCTGACCGTGCCCCGCTCGATGTACTCGGTCAGGATCGAACCGACCGGGTCGGCCAGCACCAGCTCGGTATGCGGCGAGGCCGCGGCGAAGGCGCGCGACAGGCCGGTCATGGTGCCGGAGCTGCCGCAGCCGAACACGATCGCATCCAGCCGGCCGTCCATCTGCCGCAGGATCTCCGGGCCGGTGCCGAACTCGTGCGCGGCCGGGTTGTCGGCGTTGCCGAACTGGTTGATGAAGTAGGCCCCGGGGGTCTCGGCGGCGATGCGCGCGGCCAGGTCCTGGTAGTACTCGGGGTGGCCCTTGGCCACGTCGGAGCGGGTCAGCACGACCTCGGCGCCCATCGCCTTGAGGTTGAAGATCTTCTCCCGGCTCATCTTGTCCGGGACCACCAGGATCAGCTTGTAGCCCTTCTGCTGGGCGACCAGGGCCAGGCCGATGCCGGTATTGCCGGCGGTGCCCTCGACCAGCACCGCGCCGGGCTTGAGGTCGCCGCGGCGCTCGGCCGCCTCGATCATCGACAGGCCGATGCGATCCTTGATCGAGCCGCCGGGATTGGCGCTCTCCAGCTTCAGGTACAGCTCGCACACCCCGGCGTCGAGCTTGCTGGCCTTGACGATGGGGGTGTCGCCGATCAGGTCGAGTACGGAGGAGTGAATGGCCATCGGGTCCGAGTGCGTCGCGCCGCGGCAGCGGCTGGACCGGGCATTATCCCTGCTCGGGGGTGGAAAGTCAGAGAATGCGCGCGGCGCAGACGAAAAAAGCCGCAATCGCGGCTTTCGGGAGGGGGATGACGCGGACGGTGGCAAGCCGACGAGGAGGCCAGCCACCGCCCGCGACAAGGGGAAAGCGGACGGTCAGTGCGGCTTCTGCTCGTAAAGGCGCAGCAGCTTTTCCTTGGCGGCGAGCTTTTCGCGCTTCATCTGCGCCAGGGTGACATCGTCGATCGGCAGTACGCCGAGCTCGGCGTCCATGCACTTCTTGTCCAAGGTCTTGTGCCGCTGGTAGAGCTGCTTGAACTCCGGATCGGACTTGATCAACGCGTCGATTTCGGTCTGCGGTTGCCCTTCGAACATAGGAATAGCCTCCTTCAGCTAGAAACAAGAACGCCCCGGCCGCTGCGGCACGGGGCGTTGCCTGGGAGCGGAAGCGTGCGAGCCGCCGGCTGCACCGCCGCAACGCCTGGAACCGCGGTTCCTGCGACGTCGGATTGCGGTGCGCGCCACTGCATCATCGGCTCGAACTCCTCCGTTGGCACCAGGCGGCGGGAGTGTCGCCTGGAATACCGACCCTACGCTTCCCCACCGCCGCGGACAAGAGAAGCAGGCCCGCTTTACCGCATTCAGTTGCTCGGCGCTCAGGACCAGGGAAAAACCCCGTTAAACCACCGGCGCAGGGACCTCGACTGCCTCAGGGCGCGATCACGACTTCGGCCGAACGGGCCTTGGTCGAGGCGCCCTTCTTGCCGACCGCCTGCACCCGGTTGGCGGCGACGCCAGCGCTGACCAGGGCCGCACGCAGGGCGTCGGCGCGCTTCTGCGCCACCCCGGCGTCGCTGTCGTAGGCCTCGATCCGCGCCCGGCCCTTATTGATCTGCAGGTACTGCGACAAGGCCTTGGCCTGGTTCGCGGCATCGCCCGACAGCGCCGCCTTGCCGGCGCCGAAGGCCGCGCCGGTGAAGGTGAAGACCTCCCCGCGGGCCTCGAAGCGCGAAGCCGGCAGCTTGGCGCCGGCGACCAGTTCGGCCTCCTCGCGCGCCAGCTTGGCCGACTTCTGCTGCGCGGCGCTGAGCTTGGCGGTCTGCTGCCCGGCAACGCTGGCCAGCGCCGCATCGGCATCCGCGCGCGCGGCCTGCTCGGCCTCGGCGGCCTGGCGCAGGCTCTCGGCCTCCTCGGCCTGAATCTGCGCCTGCACGCGCAGGCGCTCGGCCTCCTGGCGGGCGCGCGCGGCCTCGCGACGGCTGGCCTCGATCAGCAGGTCGCTGCGGGTCTTCTCCAACTGGTCGACCTGGCGCCGTGCCAGTTCCGCGCGGGCCATGGTCTCGGCGATCTCGACCCGGCGCTCGGCCAGGTAGCGCGCCTCGTCGCGCTCCTTGCGCTTGGCGTTGGCGAAGTTGGCCACCGCCTGCTGCGCCTGCAGGCGCTCGTAGGCGGCGACATCGGCGTTGAGCGGATCGGCCTGCAGCGCCATCAGGCGCTGGTTGAGCACGGCCAGTTCCGGATCGTCGGCGGCCAGTGCGCCCGGCGGCGCCAGCAGCAGCGCCAGCAGGGCCAGGCGGCGCATCCCGTGCAGCGCGCGGCTCATGGCGTGCCCTCCCCGGTGCCCAGGGTCTGTTGCAGCTGGGCCACCTCGGCCTGGCGCTGCTTCAGTTGCGCGGTGGCCACCGCCTCCTCGCTGCGCGCCCGCGCCAGGTCGGCATCGGCGGCCACGCGCAGCGCCAACTGCGGCGCGGTCTTGCGCGCGCGGCGATCGAGCGCGGCCTGCTGCGCCTGCTCCAGGCCCTGGCGGGCGCTGGCGAGCAGGTCCGGCGCGTACTGGTCGGCATCGGCCTGGATCGCGCGCTGCAACGCCTGCTGCGCGGCCAGCAGTTCCGGCGAAGCCACCTGGGCGAACGCGGCCGGCGCGGCGAACAACGCCAATGCGCAGGCCATCACATACTGCTGACAACGGAAGTGTGCGAAGCTAGTTTTCATCTAGGGGGGCCGTGGACGGAGACGTCGATCACGGCCATTGTCGGAAGCCTGTGGCGCGCTTGCAACGGGCGACTGCGGATCGTTGGGGAACCATTGCGCATGGATATCGGCTATTTCCTGAAGCTGATGACCGAAAAGAACGCCTCGGACATGTTCCTGACCACGGGAGCACCGGTCTACATCAAGATCGAAGGCAAGCTGTACCCGCTCGGCGCCACCGGCCTGCCGCCGGGCATGGTCAAGAAGATCGCCTACTCGCTGATGGACGAAAGCCAGGTGCCGCTGTTCGAGCGCGAACTGGAATTGAACATGGCCATCGCCCTGCAGGACGCCGGACGCTTCCGCGTCAACGTGTTCAGGCAACGCGGCGAGGTCGGCATGGTGATCCGCGCGATCCGCAGCAAGATCCCCAGCATCGAGGAACTGCACCTGCCGCAGGTGCTCAAGGACGTGATCATGACCCCGCGCGGGCTGGTCCTGGTGGTCGGCTCGACCGGCTCGGGCAAGTCCACCTCGCTGGCGTCAATGATCGACTACCGCAACAGCACCACCACCGGGCACATCCTCACCATCGAGGACCCGATCGAATACCTGCACAAGCACAAGCTGTCCATCGTCAACCAGCGCGAGGTCGGCCTGGACACCCACGCCTTCCACAACGCGCTGAAGAACGCGATGCGCGAGGCGCCGGACGTGATCCTGATCGGCGAGATCCTGGACGCGGAGACCATGGAGGCGGCCATCGCCTTCGCCGAGACCGGGCACCTGTGCCTGGCCACCCTGCACTCCAACAACGCCGACCAGACCATCGAGCGCATCCTCAACTTCTTCCCCGAGAGCGCGCACAAGAACGTGCTGATGAACCTGTCGCTGAACCTGCGCGCGGTGATCTCGCAGCGCCTGGTCAAGGACAGCAGCGGCCGCCGCCGGCCGGCCTCGGAAGTGCTGTTGAACACGCCGATGATCCGCGACCTGCTGCGCCGCGGCCAGGTCCACGAGATCAAGCAGGCGATGGAGGAGTCGCTGGAGGAAGGCATGGAGACCTTCGACCAGTGCCTGTTCCGCATGGTCAAGCAGGGCCAGATCGAGCAGGAGGAGGCGCTACGCGCGGCCGACTCGCGCGACGGCCTGGCGCTGAAGTTCCGCCTGTCCGAAGGCGGCAGCGGCGAGCACGACCCCTACGCCGACTACGACAGCGGCCCCAGCGCCGCGCCGCGCATCACCCACGGCTTCATCTGAGGCGTCGCCGTAAGTAATGCGGCGCCTATGCAATGCGGCGCCTATGCAGGGATCCCTGGGTAGGAGCGGCTTCAGCCGCGACGGCTATCCCGATCGTGCCCGGTCGCGGCTGAAGCCGCTCCTACGACGACGCCGGGGTTACTGCGCGTCCGGCTGGAGTTCCGGGCGCGCCGCGTCGAACGCCGGCAGCGCCAGGCAGGTGCGTTCGATCCGCTGCAGGGTCGGATAGGCCTGCAGGTCCATGCCGAAGCGGCGCGCGTTGTACAGCTGCGGCACCAGGCAGCAATCGGCCAGGCCCGGTTGCTCGCCATGGCAGAAACTGCCGGTGTCCGGCGACTCGGCGAGCAGTTGCTCCAGCGCATCGAAGCCGGTCTGCATCCAGTGCCGCATCCACTCCTCGCGCTCGGGCTGCGGCACGTTCCAGGCGCTTTCGAAGAACTGCGCCACGCGCAGGTTGTTGAGCGGATGGATGTCGCAGGCGACCAGTTGCGCCAGCCCGCGCACGCGGGCGCGGTCGATCGGCGCGTCCGGCAGTAGCGGCGGCTCCGGCCAGTGCTCGTCCAGGTATTCCAGGATCGCCAGCGACTGGCGGATCGGCTGGCCGTCGTGGCACAGGGTCGGCACCAGTTCCTGCGGGTTCAACCGCGCATATTCCGGCGAGTGCTGCTGGCCGCCATCGCGCACCAGGTGCACCGGCACCGCCTGGTAGGCCAGCCCCTTGAGCTGCAGCCCGATGCGGACGCGGTACGCGGCGCTGGATCGCCAATAGGTGTAAAGCTGCAGTGCCTCGTCCATGCCCGCCTCCGTCTGCGCAGTCGACAACGATACCGGTGGACACCGGCGCCACGGCACCGCCGGTCGCCCCGGTAGCGCCGCCGGCCGGGTCAGGGCAGCGGCGCCTGCTCGATGCGCTGCTCGATCGCGCCGAAGATGCTCACTCCGTCACGGTCCAGCATCTCGATCCGCACCACGTCGCCGAAGGACATGTACGGCGTGCTCGGCTTGCCGTCGCGCAGGGTTTCCACGGTGCGCTGTTCGGCGAAGCAGGAGGCGCCGCGCGTGGTGTCCTGGTTGGCGATGGTGCCCGAGCCGACCACCGCGCCGGCCGCCAGCGGCCGGGTCTTGGCCGCGTGCGCGACCAGCTGCGCGAAATCGAACTGCATGTCCTCGCCGGCCTCCGGCGCACCGAACCAAGCGCCGTTGATATGGGTCAGCAGCGGCAGATGCACCTTGTTGTCGCGCCAGGCCTCGCCCAGTTCGTCGGGGGTGACGAACACCGGCGACAGCGCCGAGCGCGGCTTGGACTGCACGAAGCCGAAGCCCTTGGCCAGCTCCGGCGGGATCAGGTTGCGCAGCGACACGTCGTTGACCAGGCCGATCAGTTGGATGTGCGCGGCGGCCTGCGCCGGCGTCACCGCCATCGGCACGTCGTCGGTGACCACCACGAGCTCGGCTTCCAGGTCGATGCCGTAGTCCTCGCTGACCACCTTGACCGCATCGCGCGGGCCGTAGAAACCGGCGCTGACCGCCTGGTACATCAGCGGGTCGGTATAGAAGCTCTCCGGCACCTCGGCACCGCGCGCGCGGCGCACCCGCTCCACGTGCGGCAGGTAGGCGCTGCCGTCGAGGAACTCGTAGGCCCGCGGCAGCGGCGCGGCCAGCGCCGCCATGTCCAGGTCGAACTGGCCGTCGGCGCTGCCGTCGTTGAGCGACTCGGACAGGGCGTTCAGGCGCGGGGCGAGGTTGCTCCAGTCCTCCAGCGCGCGCTGCAGGGTCGGCGCGATGCCGGTGGCGCGCACCGCGCGGGTCAGATCGCGGGACACGACGATCAGGGTGCCGTCGCGACCGCCTTCCTTCAGGGAACCTAGCTTCATGTCCGTCCAGTGCTGGGGGCTGAGCCGGCGATTGTACGGCCAGACGGCCGCTTGGTTTCAACTGAAACGGAACGACATTTTGTGCGGCGCGCCAATTCAGGTACACTGCGGCGGTCTGCATGCGGCCGTCCGTTTCCCTCAGGGACCGCCGGCGAGGCCAGGATCGCAATGATCCGCTCGCCCGCCCCGCCCGACGCCTTTCGTGGTGCCGACGAACCCCAGCCTCGTGCTGCGGGTTGATCCACCCTCTCGCAGCGCGGTTCACGGGAACGCTCCGAGCCTCACCTACTTGCGCCTGCGCACCGGGTCCGTCCCGGTGTCGGCGCGTTATCCGGAGCATCCTAATGTCGTTCGAATCCTTGGGCCTTGCGCCCTTCCTGCTGCGCGCGCTGGCCGAGCAGGGCTACGAAACCCCCACCCCGATCCAGGCGCAGGCCATTCCCGTCGCCCTGGAAGGCCATGACCTGATGGCCGGCGCGCAGACCGGCACCGGTAAGACCGCCGCGTTCGGCCTGCCGCTGCTGCAGCACCTGGGCACCTCGCCGCAGCCGGTGGGCCCCGGCCCGCGCAAGCCGCGCGCGCTGGTGCTGACCCCGACCCGCGAACTGGCCACCCAGGTGCACGACAGCCTGCGCGGCTACAGCAAGTACCTGCGCATTCCCAGCGCCACCATCTACGGCGGCGTGGGCATGGGCAACCAGCTCGACGCGCTGCGCCGCGGCGTGGACCTGCTGATCGCGTGCCCGGGCCGCCTGCTCGACCACCTCGAGCGCCGCAGCGTGGACCTGTCCGGCATCGAGATCCTGGTGCTGGACGAGGCCGACCGCATGCTCGACATGGGCTTCCTGCCGTCGATCAAGCGCATCCTGGCCAAGCTGCCCAAGCAGAACCGGCAGACCCTGCTGTTC
Organism: Xanthomonas sp. NCPPB 901; assembly: GCF_056725085.1. Lineage (NCBI taxonomy): Bacteria > Pseudomonadati > Pseudomonadota > Gammaproteobacteria > Lysobacterales > Lysobacteraceae > Xanthomonas > Xanthomonas sp. NCPPB 901. Next base: position 4,271,236 of record NZ_CM161511.1, read on the forward strand.
TCGGCCACTTTCGAGGAAGGCATCAAGCAGCTCGCCCGCGAGTTCATGCACGACCCGCAGGAAATCCAGGCGACCCCGAGCAACACCGTTGCCGACACCATCACCCACCGCGTGCACCCGGTGGACGGCGCGCGCAAGCGCGAACTGCTGCTGCACCTGCTGGCCGCCGATTCGCGCAAGCAGACCCTGGTGTTCGCCCGCACCAAGCACGGCGCCGACAAGCTGACCACGTTCCTGGACAAGTCCGGGCTGAAGACCGCGGCGATCCACGGCAACAAGAGCCAGGGCCAGCGCCTGCGCGCATTGAGCGACTTCAAGGCCGGCCGCATCACCGTGCTGGTGGCCACCGACATCGCCGCGCGCGGCATCGACATCGACCAGTTGCCCAAGGTCATCAACTACGACCTGCCGATGGTCGCCGAGGACTACGTGCACCGCATCGGCCGCACCGGCCGCAACGGTTCGACCGGCGAGGCGATCTCGCTGGTGGCGCAGGACGAGGCCAAGCTGCTGCGCGCGATCGCACGCATGCTCAAGCGCGACATGGACATCCGCGACGTGCCCGGCTTCGAACCGGCCACGCCGATCCGCTGGGGCAACAACAACCCGCCGGACGAGCGTCCGGGCGGCCAGCGTCCGCCGCGCCGCGGCAGCCATGCCCGCCGCGGCCATGGCGATGCGCCGGCGCACGCGCACGCCCATGCCGGCAGCAAGAAGCCCGGCGGCAGTCACGCCGACGGCGCCCGCCGCCAGGGTCAGGGCCAGGGTCGCCGCCACGGCAACGGCGGCAACCGCGCGCCCGCCGCGCCGCGCTGAGCCACACTGAGCGCGCGCCCACGGCATTGGCCGTGGGCGCCGCAACACCGCCAGAGCCGCCCTTCGGGGCGGCTTTTTCATGCGCCCCGCTCCTGCGCCAGGAGCCCGCGCAGCGTGCGGCCGTCGCTGGCGGCCGCCCCCGCCACGCGCCTTCGCCTCAGCCGCCGATCAACGCGACATTGCGGTCGATCTGCGCGCGATACGCGTCCAGCACCGCGGCAGTGCGCGCGATGTAGGTGCGCAGATCGTCCCAGCGCCGGTCTTCCAGCGCTTCGCGGATGCCGGGCAAGGTCTTGACCTCGTAGCCGGTCGCCAGCCCCGGCGCGTAGACCAGATTGCGGTACCACGCGCGCCCGGGCAGCCCTTCCTCGGCCAACAGGCGCTGGTCGATGCGCTGCAACGAGGCGTTGAGCGTGCGCCGCGTCGCCGCATCCAGCGCGCCGGCACGCGCGGCCAGCGCCGCGTCGTAACGCTGGCTGCTGGCCTGCAGGCGGGCGATGGCCTGGTCCAGCGCGGCGAAATCGATCGGCGGCACCGCCTGCTTGGGCGGCGGCGGCTGCAGCGGACGATTCGGATTGTCGGCCGCGCGGTAGGCGCCGTCGCGCAGCAGCGCGGCCTGGGTCAGCGCGGCCTCGCGATCGCTGTCGGCCTGCTGCTTGAGTTCCTTGGCATAGCCGGCCACCGCATCGGCGAAGTCGCCGAAGCGCTGCGGCAACACCGGCGCATTGGCCACGCGCAGCACGGTACGGCCGACCGTCTGCGACAGCAGCGGCAGGTAGTGGAAGTCCGGGTCGATGAAGCGCGCGAAGTAGTCGTAGGAATCGTAGAGCGAGTGATAGACGCCGCTGCCGCCGCCCTGGCCGCCATAGCCCAGGTCCAGCGTGGCCAGGCCCAGGTGCTGCAGGAACGGGCTGTAGTCGCTGCCCGAGCCCAGCGCCTTGAGCGGCAGGTCCTCGCCCGCTGCGGCCTTCCTGGCGATGTCCTTCTGCAGCGGCTTGGCGTTGGACGCCAGCGCCTCCAGGCGCGCGCGGGCACGCTGCCGCTCGAGCACGCTGACCCCGCTGTCGGGATCGCGCAGGTCCGCGGCCACGCCGTTGACCAGCCGCTGCAGCGCATGGCTGCCGCCGGCGTTGAGGAAGCCGCGGCCGTTGCCGTCGGTGTTTACGTACAGCACCGCCTTGCGCCGCAACTCGTCGGCATGCTGCTCGGCCCACTCGGTGGACCCCAGCAGCCCGGCTTCCTCGCCGTCCCAACTGGCGTAGACCAGCGTGCGCCGGGGCCGCTGGCCCTGCCGCGCGAGTTCGCCGATCGCCTTGGCCTCGGCCAGCAGCGCGGCGGTGCCGGACAGCGGGTCGGCGGCGCCGAACACCCAGCCGTCGCGATGGTTGCCGCGCACCACCCATTGGTCGGGATACTCGCTGCCGCGCAAGGTGGCGATGACGTTGTACAGCGTCTTGCGCCCGCTCCAGTCGGCGTCGACCTTCAGGTGCACCTGCGCGGCGCCGTCGCCGCCGAGGCGGTAGGTGATCGGCAACGCGCCGCGCCAGTCCTCCGGCGCCACCGGGCCGCGCAGCGCCGCCAGCAGCGGTTGCGCATCGCCCCAGCTGATCGGCAGGGTCGGGATCTTCAGCACGCTGCGCGCCTGATCCAGCGGCAGGCGCTTGGCGCCGGCGGTCGCGCCCACGCCGGGGGTCAACGGATCGCCGGGATAGATCGCGAAGTTGGCGACTGAGCCGCGCTGCACGCTCCACTGGTTGCGCGCCGGACCGTCCGGATACGGCAGGTCCTGGAAATAGCCGTCGTCGCGCGGATCGGAGTAGATGATCGCGCCGATCGCGCCGTGCTCCTGCGCCAGGCGCGGCTTGAGCCCGCGCCAGCCCTTGCCGTAGCGGGCGATGACGATCTTGCCGCGCACGTCCACGCCATTGCGCGCCAGCGTTTCGTAGTCCTCGGCGATGCCGTAGTTGACGTAGACCAGGTCGGCGGTGACGTCGCCGTTGCCGCCGTAGATCACGTACGGCGGCAACACGTCCTGGGTCTGCGTCGAGGTGCTGTCGCCGGGCAGCGGCGGTTCCTGCAACCGCGCCACGTACGGCTGCGCGCCCAGCAAGCGCAGTTCCGCGCTCCTGGGCGACGGCCACAGCACCTGGTATTCCTCGATCCGCGCATCCCAGCCGTAGCTGCGCAAGCGCGCCTGCAGGTCGCGGGCGTTCTCCAGGTTGTGCGGGGCGCCGACCTGGTTGGGACGCGAGGACCACTGTTTGAGCCAGCCGCGGTAGTCCGCGTCCTGCAGCCCGGCATCGAAGCGCGCCTCCAGCGCGCGTTGCGCCTCGGCGGCCGCGGCGTCGTAGCCGGGCAACGGCGCCGGCTGCGCGAACGCGGAGGACACGGCGAGGATCAGGACCAGCCCGGCACTGCGGCGGCGGTGCGACATGAAGACACTCCTTGAAGGGGACATGCGCGAACTCAGAAACGGTAATCGAAACCGACGGTGAAGTAGCGCCCGCGCAGGTCGTATTGGGTGAAGTCGTAGGGCGCGCGGATGCCGGGGAAGGAGGCGTCGTACGGCGGCCGTGCGTCGGCCAGGTTCTCGATCTTGGCGTAGACGGTGAGCCTGTCGCTGCCGCGGTAACCCAGGTACAGGTCGAACTGGTCGTAGTGATCGACCCGCGATTGCACCGCGCTGGCCGCCGCGCTGGCCTTCTGCGCGTAACCGCCGGTGTAGTACCAGGTCAGCGCCGCGCTGACGTCGCCCAGGCTCCAGTCCAGCGTGGTGGTGGCCTTGTTGCGCGGCAGCGACGGGCCGAGGTTGCTGCCGGCGTAGTCTTCGAGCGGACCGCCGACCACGGTCGGCCGCCGGTAGTCGCGCACATGGGTGTAGGCGCTGCTCAGGCCGAACTCGCCGAGCGCGGCGCTGCGCCAGCGCTGGCGCAATTCCACGTCGATGCCCGAGGTGCTGAGCGTGCTCAGGTTCTGGTAGCGGTTGTAGACCGCGACCAGCTTGCCGCGCGCGTCGCGGACCACGTCGGCCGGCGCGTTGTTCTGCACCACGGTGGCGACATTGTTGGTGCCGATCAGGTGGTCCAGTTCGATCTTGTACCAGTCCACGCTGAGGCTGCCGTCGGCCCACGGCGACAGCACCACGCCGACGTTGTAGCTGCGCGTGCGCTCCGGGTCCAGGCCGGTGTTGCCGACGGTGAAGAAGGTCGGCGTCTGCCGCGAGCCGGGCACGTCCGGGTCGTAGGGATCCACCACCGACCCGTAGGAGATGTTGGTGCTGGCCGCGTTCTCCGACAGCGACGGCGCGCGGAAGCCGCGCGAGGCGGCCGCGCGCACCAGCAGCGCATCCAGCGGCTGCCAGCGCAGGCTGACCTTCGGCGAGAACGCATCGCCGAAATCGCTGTAGTGGTCGCCGCGCCCGGCCAGCTGCAGTTCCAGCGATGGCAGCAGCGGCAGGTTGACCTCGGCGTACAGCGCCGACACCGCGCGCTTGCCATCGACCTCGGCGATCGCCGGGCGGATCTGCAGGCCGGCGTCGATCTGCCACGGATTGCGCGACACCAGTTGCTCCTGCCGCCATTCGGCGCCGGCGGCGAAGCCGACGCTGCCGGCCGGCAGCTTGAACAGGCTGCCGGACAGCCTGGCATCGACGCCGCGCAGGGTGGAGCGCGCCGGCCGCAGGGTGCCGAGGTTGATCGCCGCAATCACCGACTGCGGCGTGGCCGCCGGATCGAACAGGTTGTAGCTGCCGTCGGCCAGCGCCTGGGCCAGCGTCCAGCGATTGGCGAAGCCGCCGGACACGGTCTCGTGTTCGCTGCTGCGCGCGGCGAAGGCGGCCGCTTCCCACTCCCAGCGCGCGGTCGACCCGCGCACGCCGCCGAGGAAACGGTAGGACTGCGAGCGGTTGGTCTTGATCGACTCGCCCAGGTCGAAGAACGTGTATTCGATCGGCACCGCCACGCCGTAGGGGTTGTACGGGCTGGAGGCCGGCAGCAGGTTGGAGACCGGCTCGGCCAGCCCGGTGGTCGCGTTCAGCGCGAACCGCCCGCCTTCCAGGGTGAAGAACGGGCTGGAGCCAAAGATCGACACGCCCTTGACCTCGCTGTAGAGCGCCTCGCCGAACGCCTCGAGATTGTCGCCGAGCCGGAACGTGGCGTTGGTATAGGCCTGGTAGCGCTTGGTCGAGGGAATCAGCGTGGTGTACGGCGCCAGATTGAACGCGCAGGTGTCGCCGGCCAGTCCGTCGATCGGCGCGCTGGCGGTCAGCACCGTACGCTCGGGGCATCGGCCCTGGGCGTCGAGCATGGGTACCGAGCGCCCGCCGACCAGATAGCGCGCGCCCTTGGCCGACCAGCCGTTCCAGCGGCCGCCCGGCGAATCGGTGTAGATGCCCGAGCGGGTCAGCGCGCGCTGGTCCTGGTCCAGCCGGTCGCGGTTGTAGGCGTCGACGCTGAACAGGAGGTTGTAGCCGTCGCGGTCCAGGTCGCCGATGCCGCCGATGAACTTGGCGCGCTGGGTATCCAGCCCGCCCTGGTCCGAGGTGCCGCCGCTGAGGCCGAATTCGGCCCCCTGGAAGTCCTGGCGGGTGATGATGTTGACCACCCCGGCGACCGCATCGGACCCGTACACCGCCGAGGCGCCGTCCTTCAGCACTTCGATGCGTTCCACCGCCACCAGCGGCAGGGCGTTGAGGTTGACGAAGGTGTCGCCCAGGCCGTTGGCCGGGAAGCCGTAGTTGGCCAGGCGCCGGCCATTGAGCAGCACCAGGGTGTTCTTCTGCGACAGGCCGCGCAGACCGATGCCGGCCGAGCCGGAGGCCCAGCCGTTGTTGGTGGTCTCGTTGCTGGCATTGCCGGTGTTGGCGGAGATCGACCGCAGCGCGTCGGCGACGGTGAGCTTGCCGGAGCGCTCCAGTTGCTGGCGGCCGAGCACCTGCACCGGGTTGGGGCCTTCGCTGTCGCTGCGCTTGATGTTGGAGCCGGTCACGCTGACCGTCGCCAGGGTTTTTCCGGCGTCGTCGTCGCTTCGGGATTGGGCGGAGGCGACAGGGGCGAGCAGGACGCCCGCAAGGCTCATGGCGAGCAGGTGGGGAACGCGCGGCTGCACACGGACATCCGTAGGTGGGGCGCCACAGTGAGCCATCGCCACCGGCTTAACGAAAATTACATAACGGCATACGAATATGTCTTCGCGTGACATGCATCGACATCGCACGGCATGACACGGTGAGCGCGGCGATGGCCTGGCCGGCCTGGCCTTACAATGCCGCGCATGGATATCTTCAAAGTCTTCACCCTCGAAGCCGCGCACCGCCTGCCCAACGTGCCGCCCGGGCACAAGTGCGCGCGGTTGCACGGGCACTCGTTCCGCATCGAACTGCACGTCAGCGGCGAACCCGGCGCCGAGAGCGGCTGGGTGATGGATTTCGGCGACATCAAGGCGGCGTTCCGTCCGCTCTACGACCAGCTCGACCACCATTACCTCAACGACATCGCCGGGCTGGAGAACCCCACCAGCGAGCGCCTGGCGGTGTGGATCTGGGAACGGCTCAAGCCGGCGCTGCCGCTGCTGAGCGAGGTGGTGGTGCACGAGACCTGCACTTCCGGCTGCCGTTACCGCGGGCCGGTTTGAAGGCGGGGAATGGGGAGTGGGGAATGGGGAATCGCAAAGGCGGCGCTGAGGTGGCTGCGGGATTCCCAATGGACGGCATGTCGGAGGATCGACGCGCGTCGTAGCGCTTGGCGGGGGCGTTGCGCGACCCGGCGCCGGCGCTGGCGATGTGCCAAGCCGTTGATCTGAAAAGCAGTTTGAACGAATCCTGAGCGGCTTCAGAAAATTTTGTTGCATCGCAGCAGAATGGGCGTATGTTGCACTGCAACAGCAATCAGCATTCCCATGGAGTTGCGTGATGTCCGCTCAGTTCAACGACCAGTTCAGCAGCTATACGCAGCAGTTCGCCGCCACCGCGGCGCGCGCCAACCGCCTGGCCCTGGAAAGCGCCGAGAGCGTGTTCGGCGTGCAGTTGAAGACCTTCGAGAAGAACGTGTCGGCCACCACCGGCTTCTTCGGCGAACTGACCGAGGCGCGCGACCTGGGCACCGTGCAGGCGCTGTGGCCGAAGGGCCTGCAGATCGCCCGCGACAACTTCGAGCGGCTGGCCTCGGCCAACCAGGAAGTGTTCGGCCTGGGCCTGAAGACCTCCGAAGCCATCGGCCAGCTCGCCAAGCACCAGTTCGAGGCGGCGACCGAACAGGCCGCGCCGAAGGCCAAGCCTTCCGCCAAGTAACACCGTATTCGACGTCGCTGCGGTACGCCGCCCGACGCACGCTCGGTCTGCATGGGTCCCTCCCCCCGTGCAACCCCAGGCCCGGTAGATCCCTCCCTCTACCGGGCCTTTTTTATGGGCGGGATTCGGGAGTTGGGATTGGGGAGTTGTCGATTGCGCGCGTTGCTGGCTTTCCTTGTGGGAGAGGCTTCAGCCCCGATGCTTCGCCAGAGACCGGTAGATCTCCTGCTTCTATCGGGCTTACCCATGCGCCTATTCCGAGAGCTGAACTGTGCACTCGGGAGTAGCCCATCTTGCAGTGCCGGGACATCTTACTTTTGTGGGAGGGGCTTCAGCCCCGACGCCTCAGCAAAGACGCGTCGGGACTGAAGTCCCTCCCACAAACGGCGGCAGCGCGGCGCGCGCTCGGCAGCGGCTCAGTCGGGCGACATTCCCGCCCACGGCTGCAACTGCGCCGCCAACTGCTCGGCCTGCGGTTGCGGCCGGTACGGCAGGCGGCCCCAGCACGGCATCGGCAGGCGCGCCCGCAGCATCGCCATGTTGTCGTCGATGCGCTCCATCGCCGGATCGATCTCGTTGCCGATCCAGCCGATGCACTGCAGGCCGTCGGCGGCGATCGCCGCGGCGCTGAGCCGGGCGTGGTTGAGGCAGCCCAGGCGCAGGCCGACCACCAACAGCACCGGCAGCCCCAGCGCGCGCGCCAGATCGGCCTGGTCCAGCGTCGCCGACAGCGGTGCGGCCCAGCCGCCCACGCCTTCCACCACCACCACGTCGGCCTGCGCGCGCAGGCGCGCGAACGCGGCGGCGATCGGCGCCAGCTCCAGCTCCACGCCGGCGTCGGCGGCGGCCAGTTCCGGCGCCAGCGGCAACGGCAGTGCGTAGGGATTGAGATCGGCGTAGGCCGGACGCGGCAGGCTCGCCTCCTGCAGCGCCAGCGCATCCTCGTTGCGCCAGCCGCCGGCGTCGCGGGCGCAGCCGCTGGCCACCGGCTTCATGCCCACCGCACGCTGGCCGCGCGCGCGCAAGGCGTGCAGCAGCGCGGTGCTGGCGATGGTCTTGCCGATGCCGGTATCGGTGCCGGTGACGTAGAAGGCGGACACAGCCATGCGAAACCCTGTCGGTTGGCCGGCGGGACGCGCGGCGGCGCGCAGGATAGCCGGGCACGCCGCGCGCGTCAGCCGCCGCGGTGCCGGCGGACCCGGCGCGCTGCTAGACTCGCGGGATGTTCGCCTCGTCCTCGCTCACCGGCAGCAAGCCGGAACAGTACGCCCAGTTGCTCGCCCAGGCCCGCGCCCTGGTCGCCGGGGAACCCGACCGCATCGCCAATGCCGCCAACCTGGCGGCGCTGGTCTACCACGCGCTGCCGCGGCTGAACTGGGTCGGGTTCTATCTCTACGACGGCAAGGAGCTGGTGGTCGGGCCGTTCCAGGGCCTGCCCGCCTGCGTGCGCATTCCGCTGCACAAGGGCGTGTGCGGTGCGGCCGCCAGCAGCGGCCAGACCCAGCGCATCGACGACGTGGAGGCATTCCCCGGGCACATCGCCTGCGATGCGGCCTCGCGCTCGGAACTGGTGGTGCCGCTGCTGCGCGACAGTGCGCTGGTCGGCGTGTTCGACCTGGACAGCCCCGACCTGGCCCGCTTCGACGCCGACGACCAGCAAGGCCTGGAAGCGATCGCCCAGGTCTTCGTCGACAGCCTGCGATGAGTACCGCCAAGCTGCGCAACATCGGCCCCAAGAGCGCGGCCTGGCTGCGCCAGGTCGGCGTGCGCACGCAGCAGGACCTGGAGGCGGCCGGCGCGGTCGGCGCCTTCGTCAAGGTCAAGCGCGCCGGCTTCAAGCCCAGCCTCAACCTGCTGTATTCGCTGGAAGGCGCGCTCAGCGGCTGCCACTGGCAGGAACTGTCCGAGGCGCGGCGCGCGCAGTTGCTGGGCGAGCTGGAGACCGCGACGGCGGCGCTGCCGGCGCAGCGCGGCCTGCCAGTCGCCGGACCGGTGGCGACCACCCATTTCGACCGCGATGACGCACGCGGCGACGACGACGCCGACGGCGCTTATGCGCAGGACACGCCCGACGCGCCGCTGGCCGACCGCCACGGCGACGACGACGGCCACGGGTCCCACGCAGACTAAGCCGCGCGGCCGGCGGCGATCGCGTACAATCGCGCCGCTTCAAGGTGACCCGCCGGCTCCGGTCAGCGGGTTGAAACGGGAAGCCGGTGCGTCTTGCGACAAGGCCGGCGCTGCCCCCGCAACGGTAAGCGATCCGCGCTGACGACCTGCGCCACTGTGCCCCGGCATGGGAAGGCGTCGCAGCCGGGAGGCCCGCCTCCCCGATCGCCAGCCCGGAGACCGGCCTTGCAGTTCACTGGTTGCGATGCGGAGGGCGTCGCGGCGTGCCGCGCCGCGTCCGGCGCCGTCCGCTTGCACCTTCCGTTCGCGACTCCCTTGCCGTCACAGCGCGCAGCCGCGCGCCGGAGTTGCCACCCATGTCGTCCCGCCTGCTTTCGGTCGCGATCGCGTCCGCCCTGTCCCTGCCCGCGCTGGCCCACGCCGCCGATGCCGCCACCGACCTCGACCAGGTCCTGGTCACCGCCACCCGCACCCAGATCTCGGTGGAGGACAGCGTGGTCCCGGCGCAGGTCATCGACCGCGCCGAGATCGAGCGCAGCCAGGCCGATTCGCTGGCGCAGCTGCTGCAGGGCCGCGCCGGCATCGGCATCTCCAACCAGGGCGGGCTGGGCAAGCTGACCACGCTGAGCCTGCGCGGCAGCGAATCGGACCACGTGCTGGTGCTGGTGGACGGCGTGCGCATCGGCTCGGCCAGCGCCGGCCTGGCCGCGTTCCAGGACCTGCCGCTGAGCCAGATCGAGCGCATCGAGATCGTGCGCGGCCCGCGCTCGAGCCTGTATGGCTCGGACGCGATCGGCGGCGTCATCCAGATCTTCACCCGCCGCGGCGGCCAGGGCTTCCAGCAGAACCTGAGCCTGGGCGGCGGCAGCCACGGCCTGCGCGAGGCCGGCGCCGGCTTCAGCAACCGCGGCGAGCGCGGCTGGCTGGCCGTGCAGGGCGGCTACCAGAAGACCGACGGCATCAATGCCTGCAACGGCTCGGCCACGCTGTTCGCCGGCTGCTTCGTCGACCAGCCCGACCGCGACGGCTACCGCAACGTCTCGCTGAGCGCGCGCGGCGGCTACGCGCTGACCGATACGCTGCGCATCGAAGGCCAGGCGCTGAACATCGACAGCCGCAACGAATACGACGGCGACCCGCAATTCGCCGGCAACGAGGCCGACAACACCCAGCAGGTGTTCGGCGGCAAGCTCGACTGGACGCCCTCCGATCGCCTGCACCTGGCCGCGCAGCTCGGCCGCAACGTCGACGACGCCGACAGCTACTACCGCGCCCCCGGCGCGCGCACCCGCAGCTTCGTCAGCACCTTCGACAGCCGCCGCGACACCGCCTCGCTGCAGGGCGACATCACCCTGGCCGAAGGCCACCTGCTCAGCGTCGGCAGCGACTGGCAGCGCGAGCACGTCGCCAGCAGCACCGCCTTCGACGTCGACAGCCGCGACAACACCGGCGTGTTCGCCGAGTACCAGGGCCGCTTCGGCGCGCAGCAGGTGCAGGCCAGCGTGCGCAGCGACGACAACGAGCAGTTCGGCGAGCACACCACCGGCAGCCTCGGCTGGGGCCTGGCGCTGGACCACGGCCTCAAGCTCACCGCCAGCGTCGGCACCGGCTTCAAGGCGCCGACCTTCAACGACCTGTACTACCCGTTCGCCGGCAACCCGGCGTTGAAGCCGGAGCGCTCCAAGAGCGGCAACCTCGGCATTGCGCAGTATGCCGACAGCTGGAACTGGACCTTCAACGCCTACGAGACCCGGGTCAAGGACCTGATCTCCTACGACGCGGTCAGCTTCCTGCCGGTCAACGTCGACGAGGCGCGGATCCGCGGCGCCGAGCTGACCGGCTATGCGTTGCTGGCCGGCTGGGAACTGTCGGCGCAGCTGAGCCACACCGACCCGCGCAACCGCAGCGACGGCGACAACCGCGACAACTGGCTGGCACGCCGCGCGCAGAACACCGCGCGCCTGGACGTGGACCGCGGCATCGGCCCGGTCAAGCTCGGCGTCACCGTCTTCGGCAGCGGCCACCGCTTCGACGATGCGGCCAACCGCGTGCGCCTGGCCGGCTACGGCACCGTCGACCTGCGCGCGGAATACGCGTTCACCCCGGACTGGACGCTGCAGGCCAAGGCCAGCAACGTGTTCGACCGCGACTACCAGACGGTGAACTGGTACAACCAGCCGGGCCGCGAGTACGCGCTGACCCTGCGCTACGCGCCGGCGGTGCGCTGACCGCACGCAGCGCGCCGCAGGAACAACCGCAGCCGCGAACGGGCATCGCCAGGAACGCTCCGTTCGCGGCTGAAGCCGCTCCTGCAGGAGCGGTGACGCGGCTGCTTGCGGGCGTGCGCAGCGTGCCCATGGCATGCTGCGCACCCACCGGCAGTGCCGGCCGATGCAAAGGATTGCCAGCATGCGTGTCGTCTATCGCCCTGCCGTTCCCGCCGATGCGGCCGCCTGTATCGACCTGCGCGCACGCACCCGCGAGAACGCATTCTCCGCCGAGCAGTTGGCCGCGCTCGAGATCGATGCGGGCAGTTGGCAGGCGTGGATCGCCGATGGCAGCGTGCCCGGGCACGTGGCCGAGGTCGCCGGGCGCATGGTCGGCTACTGCTTCGGCAACCGCCACAACGGCGAAATCATGGTGCTGGCGCTATTGCCCGAATGGGAGAACCACGGCATCGGCAAGGCGCTGTTGGCGCGGATGGTCGAGGATTTCCGCCGCTGGGGCTTCGCACGCCTGTTTCTGGGCTGCGCGGCCGACCCGGCGCTGCGCTCGCATGGGTTCTATCGCCACCTCGGCTGGCGCCCGACCGGCGCGATCGACGCCCTGGGCGATGAGGTGCTGGAGTATCGGCTGCCGCGCTGAGCGGTTCGCGCCGCCATCGGCGACGCCGCCCTCGTCGCGGTCAGTGCGCAGCGGCGGTGGCGCGCGCCTCCTCCAGCAGCCAGTCGACGAATCGCTGGAGCGGCGCATCGCTCAGTTGCACCGGCTCCGGCAGCACCAGGCAGAAGGTCTTGGCGATCGAGGTGGCCGCGGGCCACGGACACAGCAAGCGGCCGTCGGCCAGTTCGGCTTCCACATACAGGCGCGGCACCAGCGCGACCCCCAGGCCGGCCAGTGCGGCTTCGATCGCCATGGCATGCAGGTCGTAGCGTGCGCCGTGCGCGGGGTGGCTCAGGGCGATCCCGGACTCCTGCGCATAGCGTTGCCAGGCATCCGGATTCTGCCGGCGCTGCAGCCGCGGCAGCGCATCCAGCGCGCTGGTCGGGTCCTTCCCGTGCAACAGCCGCGGATGGCACACCGGCACCAGCACTTCGTGCAGCAGGCGCTGCACGCGCATCCCCGCCCAGGCCGGGTGCTCGAAATGCAGGGCGGCATCGAAGCCGCTGCCAACGAGCACGAACGGCTCCATCCGTTCGGCCAGATGCACGGTGATCTGCGGATGCCGCGCCTGGAACCGGCCCAGCCGCGGAATCAGCCAGCGCATGGCGAAAGTCGGCAGCGCGGCGATGTCGAGACTCGCGCCGTCGCGCGGCCGCCCCATCAGATCGCGGCTGTCGCGCTCCAGCCGGTCCAGGGTCTCGCGGACCTGCGCCGCATAGCGCCGGCCGTTCGGCAGCAGCCGCACGCGATTGCCGATGCGCTCGAACAGGACCACGCCGAGGAAACTTTCCAGGCGGCCGATCTGGCGGCTGATGGCGCCTTCGGTCAGGACCAGTTCCTCGGCCGCGCGCGCGAAACTGCCATGCCGGGCCGCCGCCTCGAACGCCATGAGCGCGGAATGGCTGGGGATCTTGCGGCGCATATCGGCTCCGGTAGCAGGCGGCGCACTTTACCAGTCCGAGCATGACATGCAGTCACGGAAGGGTGACCAAATATCGATATCAACGCAGAAAACACCGGACTAGGATGAGTCATCCTCAACCATGACACGCCGGCACGCACCGTTCCGGCCCAGGACGATCCGATGCTCTACACCGTGGAATGCAGCTTCGCCGATCCCGCCAGCGAAGCGGAATGGAACGACTTCTACAGCCGGGAAAAACTGCCGGCGCTGATCTCGGTCGAGGGCTTTCGCAGTTCGCAGCGCTTCAAGGCCCTTCGCGACGGCAGTCCGACCTATCTTGCGCTGCACGCCATCGACGGCCCGCACATCCTAAGCGGTGCGGAATACCGGCAGAAGGGCGGCGGCAACTTCGCCCGCTGGCAACGCCACATCGCCGACTGGCACCGCAATCTCTATGACGGCCTGGAGCGCGCGCCGGCCGTGGCGCGCGACGAGGTGCTGCTGGTCAGCGCCGAAGGCCCCGAATCGCTGTTGCGGCTCGGTCTCGCGCCGCATGGCCTGCATGCGGTGGAACTGGACAAGGTGCCGGCGCAGCGCTGGCTCGCCAGGTGCGACCGCGCCCGGCTGCCGGCCATCGGCGAGCTGGCGCAGGATCTCCAGGCCTACGCGCCAATGACCGCGCAACTGGTCGCAGATCGCGGTATCGCCCGCACGATGCCGCAGTAGGCGCGCGATGCCGAACCTCACCCTTTTCATCCCCGCGCAGGCCATGCCGGCCGATCCGGTGCTGGCCGCACTGACCGACCACTGCACCGCGCTGTGCACGGACGTGCTGTTGGCCGCGGTGCAGAACGTGCACATCATCTATGTGCCGGTCCGGCACGGTCGTGGCCACCCGGTGTTCGCGGAACTCCGCTACCGACGCGCCGACGCGCGCACGCCGGCGGTCATGCAGCGGTTCATGGCCGCAATCGACGACGCCATCCGCGGCGCGACCGGCGCCACCGCACGCATCCGCTGCGTCGGCCACGCGCCCGCCGAACTGCACGCACGCAACTGAGCCCCCGGGATCCGCATGTCCATCCCCACGTTTCCGCACCTGCAGATCGGCGATGTCAGCGTCACCGCCCTCAGCGATGGCTATCTCGCCACCGGCCTGGAGATCCTGTCGCCCATCGCCGCGGCCGATGCGCTGCAGATGCAGCAGGCCGCGCGGGTGCTGCAGCCCAGTGCGGTGCACATCAACTGCTACGTGGTGCGCATCGGCGGCCGCGCCGTGCTGATCGATGCCGGCGCCGGCGGCTTCCGCGACGGCGCCGGCCGGTTGCGCGGCAACCTGGCGTCGGCCGGGCTGCAGCCGGCGCAGATCGATGCGGTACTGCTGACCCACGCCCATCCCGACCATGTCGGCGGGCTGATCGAGGCATCCGGAGACGCCGCGTTCCCGAATGCGGAGTTGCTCGTGCAGCGTCGCGAAGTCGGGTTCTGGCAGGACGACGCCAACCTGAGCCGCGCGCCCGCACGTGCCCGCGGCAACTTCCTGCTCGCGCGGCAGGTGTTCGCGGCCTATCGCGACAGGTTGCGCAGGTTCGACGACGGCGAAATCCTGCCCGGCATCCATGCGTTGCCGCTGCCGGGGCACACCGCCGGGCACACCGGCTATCGGCTCGATTCCGGCGGCCGCGGCCTGCTGGTGTGGGGCGACATCGTGCATTTTCCCGACATCCAGATCCCGTGCCCGGACGTGGCGGTGGTCTTCGACCACGATCGGCAACTCGCCACCGCGACCCGCGCGGCGCTGCTGGATCTGGTCAGCGCGGAGCGGCTGCCGATCGCCGGCATGCATCTGCGCGAGGCCGGCTTCGCCCACATCGAACGCCGCGGCACCGGCTACGCAATCGCCAGCGCTCGGTCGTGACCGGTCGATGGCGACCTGCGGCCGCTGCCCATCGGCACGCAGGCAGCGGCCATGCCGTGCCAGCCGCGTTCCACCGCCGGCGTCAACGCAGCGTAAGCAACTCGCGCAGGTCGTCCATCAGCAGCACCACGTCGGCGGTGGCCAGATCCAGGTCGCGCGGATAGCCGTAGCGCACCAGCGCCACCGGCATGCCGGCGGCATGGCCGGCCTGCAGGTCGGTGGGCGAATCGCCGACCATCAGGCAGCGTGCCGGCGGTTGTCCGAACTGCCGGGCCAAGTGTAGCAGCGGCGCCGGACTGGGCTTGCGCTCGGGCAGGCTGTCGCCGCCCAGCACGGCAGAGAACAGATCGGCCACGCCCAGATGGCGCAGCAGCGGCGGCACCATCGCCGAGGGCTTGTTGGTGCACAGCGCCAGCGTCACCCCATCGGCGTGCAACTGCGTCAGCGCTTCGGCCGCGCCGGGATACAGCCGCGGACTGCGCAACAGGCACTCGGCGTAGTGACGCATGAAGGTCGGCATCACCGTCTCCAGCGGCGTGGCGTCGCCGGCATGCCGCCAGGCGATCTCGACCAGTGTGCGCACGCCCTCGCCGATCCAGCCGAGCACGGTCGTCTCGGGCACGCGCGGCAGGCCGAAGTCGACCAGGGTGCGGTTCAGCGCCTCGGCAATGTCGGCGCCGCTGTCGACCAAGGTGCCGTCCAGGTCGAACACCACCAATGCGTACGGAAATGTCATCGCCGACCTGCGCGTAAAAGGGTGTCCCCATTGTAGCGGCGCCGGACGTGTGCGCCGCCGTGGCGCGCACGAGGCCGCAAGCGCGGGGACGGCGCCTCGTTCCAGCGATGCGTCGGCACGAGGCAACGTGTTCTACAAGCTGCTCATGCTGCAATCCATCCGGTTTCGATCCGCGCATACGTGAGGGTGCGACCTGGTCATCCCGGACCCGAATCCGCACTACAAGCTGTTTCAATCCACGCACCCGTGAGGGTGCGCCGCGGTCCCAACCAGCCGAACGTGTTCTTCGACCCGTTTCAATCCACGCACCCGCGAGGGTGCGACGTTGTCGGCCATTGCTATGTCCTCTTGCGGAAATGTTTCAATCCACGCACCCATACAGGTGCGACCTCGCAGCGACCAGCACCTGGCCGAGGAGGCACTGAAACGTCAGCCAAGCGCGCGCTCCTGCTATCCCAGATCAACCGAACAAGCGCCCCTGCGCCTGCCCCGGCTCGCGCTCGTGGAAGCCGGACAGGCCCACGCCGACCAGGCGGTAGCGGGTGGATGCCGGCAGGTCCACGCGCTCGCGCAGCGCCAGGGCGATGTCGATCAAGGCTTGCAGCGATTCCGGCGGCTGCTCCGGAGTGAAACTGCGGGTGAGGATGCGGAACTGTGCGGTCTTCAGCTTCAGCACCACGGTGCGCGCGATGCGCTCGGTGCGGCGGGTGGCGTTCCAGGTCTTCTCGGCCAATTGCCGGATCGCCGGCTCCAGTGCGTCCAGCGCCAGGTCTTCGGCGAAGGTGTCCTCGGAGGAGATCGACTGCACCGGCTGGTCCGACTCCACCGGGCGTTCGTCGATGCCGCGCGCGCGCTGGTACAGGCGCAGGCCGAAGCTGCCGAAGCGCGCCTCCAATTCTGCTTCGCTGCGCGCACGCAGGTCGCCGACGGTGGCGATGCCCAGTTCCGCCAGCTTCGCCTCCATGACCTTGCCCACGCCGGGCACCTTGTTCACCGGCAACGGGGTCAGGAACGCTTCCACGCGATGCGGGCGGATCACGAACTGGCCGTCGGGCTTGCGCCAGTCCGAGGCGATCTTGGCCAGGAACTTGTTCGGCGCGATCCCCGCCGAGGCGGTCAGCGCGGTTTCCTCGCGGATCTGTGCGCGGATGGTCTGCGCGATCTCGGTGGCCGTGCGCAATTCGCCCTTGGGCGCGGTGACGTCCAGGTAGGCCTCGTCCAGCGACAACGGCTCGATCAGGTCGGTATGGCGCTGGAAGATCTCGCGCACCTGCCGCGACACCGCCTTGTAGCGGGCGAAATCCGGCGGCACGAAGATCGCGTCCGGGCACAGCCGCTCGGCGCGCAGCGCCGGCATCGCCGAGCGCACGCCGAACACCCGCGCCTCGTAGGAGGCGGCGCACACCACCGAGCGCATGCCGCGCCAGGCCACCACCACGGGCTTGCCGCGCAGCGCCGGATCGTCACGCTGCACCACGGACGCGTAGAACGCATCCATGTCGACGTGAATGATCTTGCGCATCGACCCCCTACCCTACGCCTGCGAACGGTATCCGCATGATAAGCCCGGCACTGCGCACGGACTGAGAATGCGCGCCTTGATCCAGCGCAGTGCATGCGCCGCCGCGGGTGCCGACACTACGCGTGCGTACGGATAAAACGTTTGATTGAACGCGCGACGCTCATGCACTCTTGCGCGCCTCGACTGTCTCGCCTGGGAATGTTCCGCTCATGAGTCGTCTGTCCTCCTATTCGCGCGAGCAACTGCTCGCCAGCGCACGCGGCGAGTTGTTCGGCGCCAACGCCGGGCGCCTGCCCAACGATCCGATGCTGATGTTCGACCGCATCGTCGCCATCGACGAGACCGGCGGCGCGCACGGCAAGGGCGTGATCCGCGCCGAACTGGATATCCGCCCGGACCTGTGGTTCTTCGGCTGCCATTTCATCGGCGACCCGGTGATGCCCGGCTGCCTGGGCCTGGATGCAATGTGGCAGTTGACCGGCTTCTTCCTGACCTGGCTGGGCGCACCCGGCCGTGGCCGTGCGCTCGGCGTGGGCGAAGTGAAGTTCACCGGGCAGGTGCTGCCCAGCGCCAAGCAGGTCGTGTACGAGATCGACATCAGCCGGGTGATCAACCGCAAGCTGGTGATGGCGGTGGCCGACGGCCGCATGGCGGTGGACGGGCGCGAGATCTATACCGCCAAGGACATGCGCGTGGGCCTGTTCACCTCGACGGAGGCCTTCTGATGCGGCGCGTGGTCATTACCGGGATGGGCATCACCTCGTGCCTGGGCAACGATCTGGACAGTGTGTCGCGCGCCTTGCGCGAGGGCCGCTCCGGCATCCGCCATAACGCGCAGGCAGCCGAGGCCGGCCTGCGCAGCCAGGTCGGCGGCGACGTGCAACTGGACCTGGACGCGGCGATCGACCGCAAACTCAAGCGCTTCATGGGCGACGCCTCGGCCTACGCCTACCTGGCGCTGCGCGATGCGCTGGCCGATGCCGGCCTGGACGAAGCGGCGATCAGCGACCCGCGGATCGGCCTGATCGCCGGCTCCGGCGGTGGTTCCAGCCACTGGCAGGTGGAAGCGGCGGACCTGCTGCGCAACCGTGGCGTGCGCAAGGTCGGCCCGTACATGGTGCCGCGCACGATGTGTTCGGCGGTGTCGGCCAGCCTGGCCACCGCGTTCAAGATCAAGGGCGTGAGCTATTCGCTATCGGCCGCCTGCGCGACCTCGGCGCACTGCATCGGCGCGGCGGCGGACCTGATCCGCCACGGCCAGCAGGACGTGATGTTCGCCGGCGGCGGCGAGGAACTGGACTGGACCATGAGCCTGATGTTCGACGCCATGGGCGCGCTGTCCACCGGCTTCAACGACACGCCGGCGGTGGCCTCGCGGCCCTACGACGCCGCGCGCGACGGTTTCGTCATCGCCGGCGGCGGCGGCATGCTGGTGCTGGAGGACTACGACCGCGCGGTGGCGCGCGGCGCGCGCATCCATGCCGAACTGGTCGGCTACGGCGTGACCTCCGACGGCGCCGACATGGTCGCCCCGTCCGGCGAAGGCGCGGTGCGCTGCATGCGCATGGCGCTGCAGGGCGTGGACGCGCCGATCGACTACCTCAACACCCACGGCACCTCCACGCCGCTGGGCGACGTCACCGAACTGGAGGCGGTGCGCGCGGCGTTCGGCGACGCGGTGCCGCCGCTGTCCTCGACCAAGGCGCTGTCCGGGCATTCGCTGGGCGCGGCCAGCGTGCACGAGGCGATCTACTGCCTGCTGATGCTGCGCGACGGCTTCACCGCCGGCTCGGCCAACATCGACACGCTGGATCCGCGCGCCGAGGGCTTCCCGATCGTGCGCGAAAGCCGCGACGCCGCGTTGCGCACGGTGATGTCCAACAGCTTCGGCTTCGGCGGTACCAACGCCGCGCTGGTGTTCGCCAAGACCTGAGTCGGGCCACGCCTGCACGGCGCCGGCAGCGGCAGCGTGCCGTGCGTCAGCGCTCCAGCTGCCTGACGTCGCGACGCCCGGCGTCGTCGTCCTTGTGCGCTTCCGGCTTGGTCGGTGGCGCTGGAGGCGGGGTCGGCTTCGGCGAATGCCGCTCGACCCACTGGATGGTCGCCGGCGACGGTGGCCACTTCGGCGATGCCGAGGGCGCGGACGCAGGCGGCGGCACCGGCTGCAATCCCATCGATTCGCGCTGGCGCCGGTCGTCTTCCTGCCGTTGCAGTTCCTTCGACAGGTCTTTGTTGTAGCGGGGATTGAGCGCATCCGGCGGCGGGATCTGATACATCCGTTCGCCCGGCGGCGTCCATTGCGGCGCGCTGCTCACGGCCTCGGAGGCAGACGCCGCTGGCGGCGGCGCCCGCCATTGCGGCCCCAACTGCCGCTGCAACGGGGCCGGAATCTGCGCCGGCCCGGCCGCGCTCGCTGCGCTTTCCAGCGGCCGATAGCGCGCGCGCTCGCGCGCCCACGGCTGACCGCGGTAGTGCGCGTCCCAATAGCGATCCAGCGCAAAGCCGACCGTGGGCACGCCGGGTGCAGTGCCCTGTTCCCGTGCGCTGAAATCGATCGCGCCTGCCGGCAGCCAGCCGCGTTTCTCGCGCCAACTGACGTCGCACCAGCCCAGTCCCGGGTGCAGCCATGCACCCGCAACGCGTCGTCGGTGACCGGGGTGGCCACGCGCGGATACTCCGGCGCCGGGCCGGCGCGCAGGCTGGCGCCGATGCGCACGGTGCCACTACCGTCCTGCGCCAGCGCCGGCGCGGCCATGCTCAACAGCAACGGCGTCCACCACCTTGCTCGCTTCATGCGGTCCTCCTTGTGCAGTGCGGCTGTGTCCTGCGCCGCGATCGCGGCTGCCCTGTTCTAGCACAGAGGAGCCGGGATTCGGGATGACCCGCCTACGACTGTTGAAAGCAGAGATTGGGGATTGGGGATTGGGGATTCGAGAACGGCAACGGGGTCGTCGTGCACGGAGCAACATCGCGATAAAGCGATCTGAAGAATGTGGCTGCCCTCCGATGAAAAAGGTCGCCGCTTTTTTTGTGGGAGGGGCTTCAGCCCCGACGGGCTTTCCCGGGAAAGCCCGTCGGGGCTGAAGCCCCTCCCACAACATCCTCGCAACTGCCAGAAACGCGCGAAAAATCCCTAATCCCTAATCCCTAATCCCTAATCCCGGCTTTCATCCCGACTCCCCGCCTACCCCGCCATGCCGCTATGCCGCAGCAGCGCCTCCAGCTCCGGCGCGCGGCCGCGGAAAGCGGTGAAGTTCTCCAGCGCCGGGCGGCTGCCGCCGCGCGAGAGGATCTCGCGCAGGAAGCGCGCGCCGGTGTCCGCCAACTGGTCCGGCGCTTCCTCGAACGCCGCGTAGGCGTCGGCGCTGAGCACTTCGGCCCACTTGTAGCTGTAGTAGCCGGCCGCATAGCCGCCGGCGAAGATGTGGCTGAACTGGTGCGGGAAGCGGTTCCACGCCGGCGGCCGGTTCACCGCCACCGCGTCGCGCACGCGCTCGAGCAACTGCAGCACGCTGTCGGCCTGCGCATCGAAGCTGTGGTGCAACTGCATGTCGAACAGCGCGAACTCGAGCTGGCGCACGGTGAACATGCCGCTCTGGTAGTTCTTCGCCGCCAGCATCTTCTCGAACAGCGCGCGCGGCAGCGGTTCGCCGCTGTCCACGTGCGCGGTCATCGCCTGCAGGCGCGGCCACTCCCAGCAGAAGTTCTCCATGAACTGGCTGGGCAGTTCCACCGCGTCCCATTCCACGCCGTTGATGCCGGCCACGCCCAGCTCGCCGATCTGGGTCAGCAACTGGTGCAGGCCGTGGCCCATCTCGTGGAACAGCGTGGTGACCTCGTTGTGGGTGAAGGTGGCCGGCTTGCCGTCGCTGCCACGGCCGAAGTTGCACACCAGGTACACCAGCGGGGTCTGCACGCCGTCGGCACGCTCGCGGCGGTTGCGGCAATCGTCCATCCAGGCGCCACCGCGCTTGCCTTCGCGCGCGTACAGGTCCAGGTAGAACTGCCCGACCAGGCGCCCCTGCGCGTCGCTGAGGCGGAAGAAGCGCACGTCCGGATGCCACACTGGCGCGCTGTCGGCCTCCACGCGCAAGCCGTACAGGTCGTGGATCAGGCCGAACAGCCCCTCCAGCACCTTGGGCTCGGTGAAGTAGCGCTTCACCTCCTGCTCGGAGAAGCTGTAGCGCGCCTGCTTGAGCTGCTCGCCGGCGTAGGCCAGGTCCCAGGCTTCCAGGGTGTCCAGGCCCAGGTGCTCGCGTGCATAGGCCTCCAGCTCGGCGCGGTCGCGCTGCGCGTAGGGCTTGGCGCGTGCGGCCAGATCGTGCAGGAACTCCAGCACCTGTGCGGGATCCTGCGCCATCTTCGTCGCCAGCGAATACTCGGCGTAGCTGCCGAAGCCGAGCAGCGCCGCCAGTTCGCCGCGCAGGGCGAGGATGCGGCCGATCGCCGCGCTGTTGTCCAGCGCCGCATCGCCGAACTCCGAGGCGCGGATCGCGTTGGCGCGGTACAGCGTCTCGCGCAGCGCGCGGTCCTCGGCGTACATCTGCACCGGCAGGTAGCACGGCATCTGCAGGGTCAGCTTCCAGCCCGCCTGGCCGTCGCGCTCGGCCGCCGCGCGCGCGGCGGCGATGCTGTCCTCGGGCAGGCCGGCCAGGCGCGCCGGATCGTCGATCAGCAGCGACCACGCATCGGTGGCGTCGAGCACGTTCTGCGAGAACTTGGCCGACAGCGCCGACAGTTCCTCCTGGATCGCGGCGAAGCGCTGCTTGTCGGCCTCGCCCAGTTCGGCGCCGCCCAGGCGGAAATCGCGCAGCGCGTTGTCCAGCACCTTGCGCTGCGCCGGGGCGAGCGTGGCCGCCTCCGGCGATTGCGCCAGCGTGCGGTACTGCGCGAACAGCGCCAGGTTCTGCCCCAGCGCGCTGGAGAAGCGCGTCACCTTGGGCAGGTTGGCGTTGTAGGCCTCGCGCAGCGCCGGCGTGTTGACCACCGCCTGCAGGTGGCTCACCTGGCCCCAGGCGCGCCACAGGCGCTCGGTGGCGTCGTCCAGCGGCGCCACGAAGCTGTCCCAGCGCACCGGCGCCACCGTCTCGGCGGCGGCCACCGCGGCCTCGGCCTGCGCCAGCAGCGTGTCGATCGCCGGAGCGATGTGCTCGGGCTGGATCGCATCGAAGCGCGGCAGGCCGGAAAAGTCGAGCAGGGGATTGGTCATCGCGGAACTCTCGGTAGCGGAGGAAGGACCGGCGCGGCCGGTCATGGAAGGCAGATGGCGGTCAGTCCAGCGCCGCACAAGGCAGCGGCGGCAAGCCGGCGCCGGCCACCGCCGCGGCCAGCTGCGCATCGGCCTGGTCCACGTCGATGCCGTGTTCGGCATACCACTGCGGGCGGTAGTAGCTGTGCACGTAGCGCTCGCCGCTGTCGCACAGGATGGTGACGATGGCGCCGCTGCGGCCCTGTTCGCGCATGCGCGTGGCCGCCTGCAGCACGCCGACGAAGTTGGTACCGGTGGAGCCGCCCACGCGCCGGCCCAGGCGCGCGCTGACGTAGCGCATCGCCGCCAGGCTCAGCGCGTCGGGCACTTTGACCATCGCATCGACGCAGCTGGGAATGAAGCTCGGCTCCACCCGCGGCCGGCCGATGCCTTCGATGCGCGAGCCGCCGGTGCTTTCCAGGCCGGCGTAGTCGCGCCCGGCCAGCGCCTCGCGGTAGCCGTCGAAGAACAGCGACACCTCCGGATCCGCGCACAGGATGCGGGTGGGATGGCGCCGGTAGCGCACGTAGCGGCCGAGCGTGGCCGCGGTGCCGCCGGTGCCGGGGCTGCACACGATCCACTCGGGGATCGGATGCGGCTCCTCCTGCATCTGCCGGAAGATCGACTCGGCGATGTTGTTGTTGGCGCGCCAGTCGGTGGCGCGTTCGGCGTACAGGAACTGGTCCATGAAGTGGCCGCCGGTCTCGCGCGCCAGCTGCACCGAATCGGCGTGCAGGTCGCAGGCGCGCCCGACCAGGTGGCAGCGCCCGCCCTGGAACTCGATCGCGGCGATCTTCTCCGGCGAGGTGCTGGCCGGTATCACCGCGATGAACGGCAGCCCCAGCAGGCGTGCGAAATACGCCTCGGACACCGCCGTGGAACCGCTGGAGGCCTCGATCACCGGGCGCCCCTCGCGCAGCCAGCCGTTGGCCAGCGCGTACAGGAACAGCGAGCGCGCCAGGCGGTGCTTGAGGCTGCCGGTGGGATGGCTGGACTCGTCCTTGAAGTACAGGTCGATGCCGGGGAAACCGGGCAGGTCCAGCGGAATCAGGTGGGTATCGGCCGAGCGGTTGAAGTCGGCTTCGATCTTCTGGATGGCGGCAGCCACCCAAGCGCGATGGGTCATGGCGGTGCGGGAGGGAGAAATCCCGCCCACGATACACGCCCGGCCGCGCGCCCGGGCCATGCGCGGCAGCGGCGGCCACGCCGGCGTTCACCCGCCGTCGCACGCCGACGGCAGCGGCCCTCGCTCAGCCGGCCACCACGAAGCCGGCGTCGGCGATCGCCTGTTGCAGCGCGGCCACGTCGATGCGCGCGGGGTCGTAATCGATGCCGACGCGCCCGCCTTCCAGCACCACCGTGCTGGCGGTCACGCCCGGGCAGGCGTCCAGCACCCGCTGCAGCCGCGCGCTGCAGCCGCCGCAGGTCATGCCGTGGACGAGGAGATCGAGATGCTGCATGTCATGCTCCAGGGTCGAGAAATCGAATCCGCGCTCACTGCGCGCGCCAGCGATTGAGCAGCAAGGCATTGCCCAGCACCGAGACCGAACTCAGCGCCATCGCCGCGCCGGCGATCACCGGGTTGAGCAGGCCGAACGCGGCCAGCGGGATGCCCAGGCCGTTGAAGACGAAGGCGAAGAACAGGTTCTGGCGGATCTTGCGCACCGTCGCCGCGGACAGGTCGATGGCGGCGGCGACGCCCGCCAGGTCGCCGTGCATCAGCACCACGTCGGCGGCCTCGATGGCGATGTCCGAGCCGCTGCCGATGGCGAAACTGACGTCGGCCGCGGCCAGCGCCGGGGCGTCGTTGATGCCGTCGCCGACCATGCCGACATGCGCGCCGGGCAGCGCCTGCAGCCGGCGCACATGCTCGGCCTTGTCCTGCGGCAGCACCTCGGCCTGCACCTGCGCGATGCCCAGCCGCGCGGCCACCGCCTGCGCCGCGTGGCGGTTGTCGCCGCTGAGCATGGTCACCGCGATGCCGCGCGCCTGCAGCCGCGCCACCGCCTCGGCCACGCCCTCGCGCAGCGGATCGGCGATGGCCAGATAGCCGGCGACCGCGCCGTCCACCGCCACCGCGACCACGCTCTGGCCCTGCGCCTGCGCCGCCTCGGCCCGGTGCCGCTGGGCCGCGTCGGCCGGGGCGGCGGCCAGCCCGTCGATCCACGCCAGCGCCCCCAGCGCGACCTCGTGCCCGTCCACGCGGCCACGCACGCCCTGTCCCGGCAGCGTCTGCACCGCTTCGGCGCGCGGTGCCGGCAGCGCCGCGCGCACGCCCAGGTCGGCGGCGCGCTGCACGATGGCGCGCGCCAGCGGATGCGCCGAACCGGCCTCCAGCGCCGCGGCCAGGCGCAGCAGCGGCGCGGTCCCGGCCTCGTCGGCGACCAGCACCGCGGTCACCTGCGGCTGGCCCAGGGTCAGCGTGCCGGTCTTGTCGACCACCAGCGCGGTCAGCGCGCGGGCGCGTTCCAGCACTTCGGCGTCGCGAATCAGGATGCCGGCACGCGCGCCGACGCCGGTGCCGACCATGATCGCGGTCGGCGTGGCCAGGCCCAGCGCGCATGGGCAGGCGATCACCAGCACCGCCACCGCGTGCACCAGCGCGTCGGCGAAGCTGCCGCCCAGCGCCCAGGTCGCGCCCAGGGTGAGCGCGGCGATGCCCAGCACCGCCGGCACGAACACCGCGGCGATGCGGTCGACCAGGCGCTGGATCGGCGCCCGCGAGCCTTGCGCGGCATCGACCATGCGCACGATCTGCGCCAGCAGCGTGTCCGCGCCGACGCCGGTGGCGCGCGCGCGCAGCAGGCCCAACTGGTTGACCGTGGCCGCGTGCAGGCGGCTGCCCGGCGCCTTGGCGACCGGCATGGCCTCGCCCGACAGCATCGCCTCGTCCACGCTGGAGTGGCCCTCGAGCACCTCGCCGTCCACCGGCACGCGCTCGCCGGCGGCGACCACGAACACGTCGCCGACCGCCAGTTCCGCCACCGGCACCTCCACGATCGCGCCGTCGCGCTCGACCCGCGCGGTGGTCGGCGCCAGGTCGAGCAGCGCGCGCACCGCCGCGGTGGTGCGGCGCTTGGCGCGGGCCTCGAGCAGGCGCCCGAGCAGCACCAGGGTGATGACGCTGGTGCTGGCCTCGAAGTACACGTGCTGGCCGTGCAGGCCGGCCACGGTGACCACGGCGCTGTACAGATAGGCCATGCCGGTGCCGAGCGCGACCAGCACGTCCATGTTGGCGCTGCCGTTGCGCAGCGCGCGGTAGCCGGCGCGGTAGAAGCGCGCGCCGATCCAGCACTGCACCGGCGTGGCCAGCAGCAATTGCAGCCAGCGCGGCAGCGGTTCGGCGTGCGCGCCGCGCAGGGCGTCGCCGTCCAGCATGCCGAGCATCTGCCCCCAGAACGGCAGGGTCAGCAGCACCGCCGCGGCGAACATTCCCAACTCGCGCCGCCAGGCGCGACGCTCGCTGCGCTCGCGCTCGGCCAGGTACGCCGGGTCCATGGCCTCGACGACGCGCGCGCCGAAGCCGGCGCGGGCGATCCGCGCGACCAGGTCCGCCGGCGCCACCGCGCCGGGCACGATCTCCACCCGCGCCTTGGCCGAGGCCAGGTTGGCGTGGCCGGCGAGCACGCCCGGCGTCTTCGCCAGCACTGCGTCGATCGACGCCACGCAGGACGCGCAGTGCAGGCCGCTCAGCTCCAGGGTCAGGGTCTGCGTCGGCACCGCGTAGCCGGCCTGCTGGATGCGCTGCAGCAGCGTCGGCAGGTCCACCTGCTGCGGGTCGTAGTCCACCTGCACACGCGCCGCGGCGTAGCTGGCCTGTGCCGCGACCCCGGGCAGGCGCTGCAGCGCCTTCTCCACGCCGGTCGCGCAGGCGGCGCAGGTCATGCCCTGCACCGGCAGGGTCAGCGAGGCGGTGGCCGGGGTCGCGCTCATCGCGGCGTGTCGGCGGCGCCGGCGCCGCGGATGTCGCCCAGGATCGGGCAGGCGTCCGGCGCGCCGTGGCCGGGGCAGTCCTCGACCAGCGCGGCCAGCGCCTGGCGCATCTCCGTCAGCTCGGCGATGCGCCGGTCCAGCGCCTGCAGGCGCGCGCTGGCGCGCTGCTTGATGCCTTCCACGCCATGCACCTGGTCGTCCTGCAGGGCCAGCAGCTCGCCGATCTCCTCCAGCGAGAAGCCCAGCTCCTTGGCGCGGCGGATGAAGCGCACCCGCTGCACCGC
The DNA here is from genome assembly GCF_056725085.1 of Xanthomonas sp. NCPPB 901. Taxonomy (NCBI): domain Bacteria; kingdom Pseudomonadati; phylum Pseudomonadota; class Gammaproteobacteria; order Lysobacterales; family Lysobacteraceae; genus Xanthomonas; species Xanthomonas sp. NCPPB 901. The sequence continues at coordinate 4,297,896 of NZ_CM161511.1, forward strand.
CGCGGCGTCGTACTCGCGGTAGCCGGAGGCACGGCGCGGTGCGGGCGGCAGCAGGCCCTGGCGCTCGTAGTAGCGCACGGTGTCGATGGCGACGTCGGCCTGGCGGGCGAGCGCGCCGATGGTGAAGCGGGCGGTGGCGGGGTCGGATCGCATGCGCACACCCTACTCCCTGGACCCGGGTCCAGAGTCAAGCCTTGCGGTGCCGCGGTCGCTTGCCGCCCACGCCGGCTTCGGTATCCTCTGCGCTTCCCGCCGCCACGCTGCCGCCTGTGCCGACCTTCGCCGTCCTGATGCGCCTGCTGCTGTGCCTGAGCCTGCTGCTCAACGGCACCGCGACCGCGATGGCGATGCCGGGCATGGCGACACACGCCACCTCGATGCACCCCGCCGCCGTCGCCAGCGCGGCGCCGGCGCCGACGCATGCGGCGATGCCCTGCCACGAGCAGGTGCCGGCGCCTCCGGCCGAGCACGACGGCCACTGCCACGACCATGCCGGCAAGCACGGCGGCGGCTGCGGCATGGCCGGCTGCCAATGCCCGCATGCGCAGCCGCTGCCGGCCCTGCTGGCGATGCCGCTGGCACTGCCGCGCATGCCCCGCCACCTGGTCGCCGCCGCTCCCCAGGCCGCGCACGGCGCGCCCGGCCTGCCGCGGCTGGAACGTCCTCCCAGCGCCTGAGCGCGAGCGGCCGCCCCTCGGCGGCCTCCTGGCGGCGGCGCGCAGGCGCCGCCGCGTCCACGCCTGCCGCGCCACCGTCGGCGCGGCGTGGCGCATTGCCTCCGCTTCCGGACATCGCACATGAACGCATCTTCTTCCGGCCTGCCGGCGCTGCCGTCGCGGCGCCGCTTCGTCACCGGGCTGGCGCTGGGCGCCGCCGCCGGCCTCGCCGGGCTGCCGCTGCGCGGCGCCCAGGCCAGCGCGCTGGCGCGCAACGGCGCCGCCCCCTACGTGCTGCACGGCACCGACCTGGACCTGCGCATCGGCAGCACCCGGGTCAACTTCACCGGGCGCGAGCGCCCCGCCATCGCCGTCAACGGCAGCGTGCCGGCGCCGATCCTGCGCTGGCGCGAAGGCGACACCGTGACCATCCGCGTGGCCAACCACCTGCCCGGCCACACCCAGACCTCGGTGCACTGGCACGGCCTGCTGTTGCCGGCCAACATGGACGGCGTGCCGGGCATGAGCTTCGACGGCATCTATCCCGGCGAGACCTACCAGTACCGCTTCGCCCTGCGCCAGTCCGGCACCTACTGGTACCACAGCCATTCGCTGCACCAGGAGCAGGCCGGGCTGTACGGCGCGATCGTGATCGACCCGCGCGAGCCGCCGCCGTACCGCTACGACCGCGAGCACGTGCTGCTGCTGTCGGACTGGACCGACCTGGACCCGGCGGCGCTGTTCCGGCGGCTGAAGAAGATGCCGTCCTACGACAACCTGTACCAGCGCACCGTCGGCGATTTCCTGCGCGACGCGCGCGAGGACGGATTGCGCGCCACCCTCGCCGACCGCGGCATGTGGGGGCGCATGCGCATGACCCCCAGCGACCTGTCCGACGTCAACGGCAACACCTACACCTACCTGCTCAACGGCATGACCCCGGCCGGCAACTGGACCGGGCTGTTCCGTCCCGGCGAGAAGGTGCTGCTGCGCTTCATCAACGCCTCCAGCATGAGCTACTTCGACGTGCGCATCCCCGGGCTGAAGATGACCGTGGTCGCCGCCGACGGCCAGTACGTGCATCCGGTGAGCGTGGACGAGTTCCGCATCGCCGCGGCCGAAACCTACGACGTGCTGGTCGAACCCAGCGGCCAGGACGCCTACACGGTGTTCGCCCAGGACATGGGCCGCACCGGCCACGCGCGCGGCACCCTGGCGGTGCGCGACGGGCTGCAGGCGCCGGTGCCGGCGCAGGATCCGCGCCCGCTGCTGCGCATGCAGGACATGGGCCACGCGATGGGCGAACACGCCGGCATGGGCCACGCCGTGGGCACGGCCATGCACGGCATGGAAGGCAGCTGCGGGGCGAACATGCACATGGCCGCCATGCCCGGCATGGACCACGCCGCGCACGCGGCGGCCGGCGCTGCCGCCGCGCCTGCGCATCCGCGCAGCGAACGCGGCAATCCCCTGGTGGACATGCAGTCCTCCGCCACTGCGCCACGCCTGGACGACCCGGGCATCGGCCTGCGCGACAACGGCCGCCGCGTGCTGACCTACGCCGACCTGCACAGCCTGTTCGAGGACCCGGACGGACGCGAGCCGGGGCGCGAGATCCAGCTGCACCTGACCGGCAACATGGAGAAGTTCGCCTGGTCGTTCGACGGCATTCCCTTCGCCAGCGCCGAGCCGCTGCGGCTCAACTACGGCGAGCGCCTGCGCATCGTGCTGGTCAACGACACGATGATGCAGCACCCGATCCACCTGCACGGCATGTGGAGCGACGTGGAGGATGGCGCCGGTCGCTTCCAGGTGCGCAAGCACACCGTGGACATGCCGCCGGGCACGCGCCGCAGCTATCGCGTGCGCGCCGACGCGCTGGGGCGCTGGGCCTACCACTGCCACCTGCTCTACCACATGGACGGCGGCATGATGCGCGAAGTGCGGGTGGACGCATGAGCCGCATCCACTTCTCGCAGTTGGCCCAGGCGACCGGCCTGGCGCTGCTGTTCGCGCACGCCACGGCGCACGCGCAACATGTCCACGCTGCCGACACCGACGCATCCGCCGCGCGCTGCGCCTGCCCGGCCTCCGCTGCCGCCATGCCCATGCCCATGCCCATGCCGGACAACACGGTGGCCGCGCAGCCCGACACGGCGATGCACGGCACCATGGACCACGCCACGATGGGGCATGCCGCGCCCGTGCCGACCATGCACGGCACGCCTGCCACGCAGACCGCGGCAGGGACCGCCGATGCCATGTCGCACGGGCACATGGACCACGCCCCGCTGGACCACACGGCCGCGCCGACTTCGCAGGTCGATCACAGCGCGCACTCCGCGCACGACGGCACGGGCCATGCGATACCGTCGATGCCCACACCAGCGGCGGCCGCATGCCGGTGCCCCGGAAACGCCGACACGGCGCTGCCGCGCGAGCCGATCCCGCCGATCACTGCGGCCGACCGTGCGGCGGCATTCCCGGTGCTGCGCGATCACGGCATGGCACACGGCGCGTCGCGTACCGGCTACCTGCTGGTCGATCGCCTGGAGGGCTGGGACAACGCCCACGGCAGCGGCCAGGCCTGGGAAGCGCGCGGCTGGTACGGCGGCGACATCGATCGGCTGTGGCTGCGCAGCGACGGCGAACGCGAGGGCGGCCGCACCACCGCGTCCACGCTGGAACTGGCCTATGGCCGCGCGATCTCGCCGTGGTGGGATGTGCTGGTCGGCGGCAAGCAGGCGTTCGCACCGGGACGCGCACGAACCTCGGCGGCGTTCGGCGTGCAGGGCATGGCGCCGTACAAGTTCGAGGTCTCGGCCATGCTGTACGTCGGTGACGGCGGCCATGCCAGCCTGCACCTGGAAGGCGAGTACGACGTGCTGCTGACCAATCGCCTGATCCTGCAGCCACGGCTGGAGGCGGAACTGGCCGCGCGCGACGATCCGGCGCACCGCACCGGCAGCGGCCTGACTGCAGTGGAAGGCGGGCTGCGCCTGCGCTACGAGATCACCCGCCGCTTCGCGCCTTACCTCGGCGTGGACCACGTCCGCAACGTCGGCGGCACCGCCGACGCGCGCCGCGCTAGCGGCGAGGCAGTGCGCGAAACGCGCTGGGTCGCAGGCCTGCGGTTCTGGTTCTGAGCCGCGGGCGCGCGGCGGCGCGAAGGATGTGCCGCCGCGCTTCCAGGCACTGCACACGGACGTCGTCATCTGTAGGAGCGGTTTCAGCCGCGACGGGCTTTCCCGGGAAAGCCTGTCGCGGCTGAAGCCGCTCCTGCAGACAGGGCGCGCGCCTGCGGAGGTACAAGGCGGCGCCGCAGCCGCTGTGCGCCGCTACCGGCTTACGCCTGCAGCGCCGCCGCCTCGCGTCGTGGCGGCCGCAGCGCGCCCAGCGTGGTCACCAGTTCGCGATAGCTGCGCGCCAACTGCGCGAACAGCCCCGCGTCGCTGGCCCGGGTCTCGGCGACTTCGGCATAGGCGCCGCGGCCGAGGTCGATGAAGTAGTCCACGCTGACCCGGCGCCGCGCCGCCACGCCGGGAAACAGCCCGGCGATCAGCAGGCAGCCGTCGCCGACCTCGCGCAAGGCGTCGGCGCGCGCGCGTCCGACCTGGTCCTGCGCATGCAGCCAGGCCAGCGCCTGGATGCGCGCCAGCAACTGCGCGTCGCGCTGGTAGCGCAGCAGCACGAACACCAGATAGTGCTCGCGCGATTCGTCCAGCGGCCGGCCCAGGCGCTGCCCGGCCTCGTGCACCAACGCCTGCCACAGCTCGGCCGGCGCCCCCTGTCTGAAAGACTCGTACATGCGTCCTCCTGCGTCGTGGGAACCCTCGCCGAAATCTTATGCACGCGCCGTGCCGCTGCGTTGGCAGACCGACGGCGCGTCTGCCAACCGGCGGATCGGCACGGATCTCACGGCGCGCCGACGGCTCTCCACATCGGCCGCTACGCCGCCGCCGTTAGAATTGCCGGCAACCACGTGCCGCGGCACCTCCCCCACGCGAGACCCCTCATGCCCACCACCTCGTTCGACCATCTGCCCGGCGTTTCCGCGCCGCCCGCCGAGACCACCGGTTTCGTGTTCAACCACACCATGTTGCGGGTGAAGGACATCGCCCGTTCGCTGGATTTCTACACCCGCGTGCTCGGCTTCCGCCCGATCGACCACCGTGCGTTCCCCGAGGCGCAGTTCAGCCTGTACTTCCTGGCGCTGCTGCCGCCGACGGTGCCGGTGCCGGCGGACCCGGCGCAACGGCAGGTGTGGATGGCCGGCCTGCCCGGCGTGCTGGAACTGACCCACAACCACGGCAGCGAGCTGCAGGACGGACCGGTGTATCACGACGGCAACAGCGAGCCGCGCGGCTTCGGCCACCTGTGCGTGTCGGTACCGGACCTGCAAGCGGCCTGCGCGCGCTTCGAGGCGCTGCAGGTGCCGTTCCAGAAGCGCCTGAGCGACGGGCGCATGCGCAACATCGCCTTCATCAAGGACCCGGACGGCTACTGGGTGGAGATCATCTCCAACACCTCCAGCGACTGAGTACAGCGCGCGGCGATGGCGGCGAACTGCGGCATTGCCGCGGTTGATCCACCATCGCCGCCTGTACGCCCAGGCCGCCGGCTTGCGGCGTCTTGCATACCGCCGGGTTGCGCAGCAGCCCAACCCGATTGCGGATCGGGCAGACCAGACCGGCGGCGCCGGAATGCTTCCGATCGCGGGCGGTGTCGACCACCAACGGATCGACCGTGTCGCGATCGCCCAGGCCGGCACGCGGCATCTTGACGTCGATCGCACACGCCTGGCCGTCCGGCAGAACCCCGATCCGCGCACCGCTGCCGGCGCGGCGAGTACGCCTTCGCACGCGCATGCGTGTGCCGCTCGCGCGCAGCGGCCGCGCCGCAAGCGGCGACGCCCCCAGCTGCACGGCGGCGGAAGTCGCCACGACGGCGCACTGCCTGCGCCTCGCACCTACGTGACGGCCCGCGCGCGCCGAACGCGCCTGGACGCGCTTACTCCACCGTCACCGACTTGGCCAGGTTGCGCGGCTTGTCCACGTCGGTGCCGCGCGCCAGCGCGGTGTGATAGGCCAGCAACTGCACCGGCACGGTGTGCAGCACCGGGCTGAGCACGCCGGCGTGACGCGGCGTGCGGATCACGTGCACGCCCTCGGATTCGACGAAATTACTGTCCTGGTCGGCGAAGACGAACAGTTCGCCGCCGCGCGCGCGCACTTCCTGCATGTTCGACTTCACCTTCTCCAACAAGGTGTCGTTGGGCGCGATCACCACCACTGGCATGGTGGCGTCGACCAGCGCCAGCGGGCCGTGCTTGAGCTCGCCGGCCGGATAGCCCTCGGCGTGGATGTAGGTGATTTCCTTGAGCTTGAGCGCGCCTTCCAGGGCGATCGGGTAGTGCAGGCCGCGACCCAGGAACAGCGCATTGTGCTTGTCGGCGAAGCGCTCGGCCCACACCGCGATCTGCGGCTCCAGGTTGAGCACGTGCTGCACGCTGCCGGGCAGGTAGCGCAGTTGTTCCAGGTAGTCGGCCTCCTGCTCGGCGCTGAGCCGCCCGCGGCGCTTGGCCAGCACGCAGGTGAGCTGGAACAGTGCCGCCAGCTGGGTGGTGAAGGCCTTGGTCGAGGCCACCCCGACCTCGGCACCGGCACGGGTGTACAGCACCATCGCGCTGGCGCGCGGGATCGCGCTCTCGGGCACGTTGCAGATCGACAGGGTCTTGGCATGGCCCAGCGCCTTGGCGTACTTGAGCGCCTCCATCGTGTCCAGGGTTTCGCCGGACTGGGAGATGGTCACGATCAGTTGCCGCGGATTGGCGCAGGCGTCGCGGTAGCGGTACTCGCTGGCGATCTCCACGCTGCACGGCAGCCCGGCGATGCCCTCGATCCAGTAGCGCGCGGTCAGCCCGGCGTAGTAGCTGGTGCCGCAGGCCAGGATCTGCACCCCGTCCACGTCGGCCAGCAGTGCCTCGGCCTTGCTGCCGAACAGCGCGGTGTCGAACCCGCCGGCATCGAACAGCGCTTCCAGCGTGTCGGCCAGCGCACGCGGCTGCTCGTGGATCTCCTTCTGCATGAAGTGGCGGTACGGGCCCAGTTCCAGCGAGGCCAGCGACACGTCGGACACGTGCGGCTCGCGCTGCACCGGCTGGTCCTGCGCGTCGTACACCTGCACGCCGTCGCGGCGCAGCTCGGCGGTATCGCCTTCTTCCATGAAGATCACCCGGCGCGTGGCCTGGATCACCGCCGAGACGTCGGAGGCGATGAAGTTCTCGCCCTCGCCCAGGCCGATCAGCAGCGGACAGCCCATCCGCGCGCACACCAGCACGTCCGGACGCGCCTTGCTCACCGCGGCGACGGCGTAGGCGCCGGTCAGTTCCTTCACCGCCGCCTGCAGCGCGCCGAGCAGGTCGCGGCCCTGGGCGATGTAGTGGTGGATCAGATGGGCGATGACCTCGGTGTCGGTCTGCGACTCGAACACGTAGCCCAGCGCGGTCAGGCGCTCGCGCTGCTGTTCGTGGTTCTCGATGATGCCGTTGTGGACCAGGGCCAGGTCGCCGTGGCTGACGTGCGGGTGCGCGTTGGCCTCGGTGACGCCGCCATGGGTGGCCCAGCGGGTGTGGCCGATGCCCAGCGGCGCGTGCAGGCCCTCGGCCAGCGCGGCGCTTTCGGTCTCCGCCACGCGGCCGGTGCGGCGCACGCGGCGTACCTGGCCGTCGGCGATGGCGGCGATGCCGGCCGAGTCGTAGCCCCGGTATTCCAGGCGTTTCAGCCCTTCGATCAGGACCGGAACCACATCGCGATCCGCGATCGCACCGACGATACCGCACATAGCCACGCCCTTCGCCGAAAAGTCCGCCATTCTAGCCAAGTCCGCTGAATGTCTCGCCGCTGTCCGCTGCCGGACACGGTGTCCGCGAACGTGTCCGCGGACACCCGGACACCTGTCCGCGCCGGCCACTTCCATTCAATTCAATGGCTTGCAGTTGGCACGCCGCGTGCTTTGGAGTTTCCGTCCTCACCGCTGCGACCCGACGATGATCCGTGACACCTCCGCCCAGGACCAGGTTCTCGCCCGCCCCCGCTCCGCGGCCTGGCGCCGCTGGCTGTGGCCCGGGCTGATCGCCGCGCTGGTGCTGCTGGGCATCGCCTTCGCCGCGCGCGGCTGGATCGCCGGCAGCCGCTCGTTCGACGCGCAGCGCGTGCGCATCGCCACGGTGACCCGCGGCGACCTGGTCCGCGACATCTCCGCCGACGGCCGCCTGATCGCCGCCAACAGCCCCACCCTGTACGCCATCTCCGGCGGCACCGTGACCCTGAAAGTGGTCGCCGGCGACGTGGTCAAGCAGGGCCAGGAACTGGCCGAGATCGACAGCCCGGAGCTGCGCAGCAAGCTGGCCCAGGAAGAGGCCACCCTGGCCGGCCTGGAAGCGGAGGCCGGCCGCGCCGACCTGGACGCGACCCTGGCCCGCGCCAACGCCAGCAAGCTGATCGACCAGGCGCAGATCGAACGCCAGGCCGCCAGCCGCGACCTGGAGCGCTACCAGCGCGGCTACGCCGGCGGCGCGGTGCCGCAGGTGGAGCTGGCCAAGGCCCAGGACACGCTGAAGAAGGCCGACATCGCGATGAGCCACGCGCAGAAGGATTCGGGCCTGCAGGCGCAGGGCGCGGCGCTGGACGCGCGCAACAAGCGCCTGCTCGCCGAGCGCCAGCGCGCGGTGGTGGCCGAGGTGCAGCGCCAGGTCGACCTGCTGACCCTGCGCTCGCCGTTCGATGGCCAGGTCGGCCAGGTGCAGGTCTCGCAGCACACCAACGTCGCCGCCAACGCGCCGGTGCTCAGCGTGGTCGACCTGTCCAAGTTCGAACTGGAGATCAAGGTGCCGGAAAGCTTCGCCCGCGACCTGGCGATCGGCATGCCGGCGCAGTTGACCAGCGGCGCCGGCGAACCGTTCGCCGGGGCGATCTCGGCGGTGTCGCCGGAAGTGGTCAACGGCGAGGTCACCGCGCGCATCCGCTTCACCGACAAGCAGCCGCCGGGCCTGCGCCAGAGCCAGCGCATGAGCGCGCGGGTGCTGCTGGACACCCGCAAGAACGTGCTCAAGCTCGAGCGCGGCCCGTTCGTCGAACAGTCCGGCGGCCGCTACGCCTACGTCATGGACGGCGACTCGGCGGTGCGCCGCCCGGTCGAACTGGGCGTCACCAGCCTGGGCGAAGTCGAAGTGCGCTCGGGCTTGCAGCCGGGCGACCGGGTGGTGGTCTCCGGCAGCGATCTGTTCGGCGATGCGCCGCAGGTCACGGTGCATTAGGAGCCGGGATTGGGGAATCGGGAATGGGGATGCGCAAGCCCCTCTCGTTTTCCTTTCCTGGCCACCGCTTTCGAATCCCGACATCCCCAATCCCCAATCCCCGCTCCACCACCACAGGAACTCATGCCATGCTCGAAATGCGCGCCGTCTCCAAGGTCTTCCGCACCGAACAGGTCGAGACGCATGCGTTGCGCTCGCTGGACCTGCATGTCCGCGAGGGCGAGTTCGTCGCCGTCACCGGGCCGTCGGGTTCGGGCAAGACCACCTTCCTCAACATCGCCGGCTTGCTGGAGACCTTCACCAGCGGCCAGTACCTGCTCGACGGCCAGGACGTCAGCAACCTCAACGACGATGCGCGCTCGCGCATGCGCAACCAGAAGATCGGCTTCATCTTCCAGGGTTTCAACCTGATTCCCGACCTCAACCTGTTCGACAACGTCGACGTGCCGCTGCGCTACCGCGGCATGGGCGCGGCCGAGCGCAAGCAGCGCATCGAGGAGGCGCTGAGCCGGGTCGGGCTGGGTTCGCGCATGAAGCACTATCCGTCCGAACTGTCCGGCGGCCAGCAGCAGCGCGCGGCGATCGCCCGCGCCCTGGCCGGCAGCCCGCGCCTGCTGCTGGCCGACGAACCGACCGGCAACCTCGACTCGCAGATGGCGCGCGGGGTGATGGAACTGCTGGAGGAGATCAACGCGCAGGGCTCGACCATCGTCATGGTCACCCACGACCCGGAACTGGCCGCGCGCGCCCAGCGCAACGTGCACATCGTCGACGGCCAGGCCACCGACCTGCAGCGCGAACCGGCGCTGGCGCACGGCGGCGCGGCGGCGGCGTCGGCCAACGACGACCGCTGAGACGGGCCCTGCCATGTCGCTGCCGTATGCCGTGGAACTGGGATTGAGTGGGATGCGCCGGCATCCGCGCACGGTGCTGCTCGCCGTGCTCACTCTCGCCCTGGGCCTGGCATCGGTGATGACGATGCTGACCCTGCAGGCGATGCTGTCCGCCGATCCGCTGCCCGGCCTCAGCCAGCAGCTGTACCTGGGCTGGGTGGACTCGCGGCAGATCGCCCGCCAGGACGACCCCGACGCGGGCGCGACGCCGCCGGCGCTGTGGAAGCTGGACGATGCCACGGCCTTCATGGCCACGCTGCCGCAGGTGCGGCAGGCGGCGCTGACGCTGAGCACGTTCGACGTCAGCGACCAGGCAGGTACGCGCCACCAGCAGGTCTACGCGATCAGCGCGCTGGGACCGATGCCGGCGCTGTTCGGCCTGCCGCTGCGGTCCGGCCGCTACTGGACAGACGCGGAAGAACGCAACCGTGCGCCGGTGGCCATAATCAGCCACGCGCTCAGCCTGAAGCTGCTGGGCAGCGAGAACGGCGTCGGCCAGCAGATCCGGCTGGGCAATCATCTGTTCCAGATCGTCGGCATCAGCGACGACTGGAAACCGCGCCCGGCCTTCTACTTCCTCAATGGGCCGGAAACGGCATGGCAGCAGAATCCGCTGGAGGTGTTCGTTCCGGCACGGGCGGCCCTGGACGCGGACGCCAAGCCGGCATTCGCCCAGGACTGCGACGACACCGGCCGCGCCGGCGTGCGCTTCAACGAACTCGACCTCGGCGCCTGCCGCTGGATGATGCTCTGGGCGCAGTTGTCCACCCCCATGCAGGTGAATGCCTACCGCGATGCGCTGTCCGCGTTCGCGCAAGCGCGCCATGCCGATGGCGTGTTCCAGCGCGCGCCGCAGGCAACCGTGTACGGCGTGGCCGACTGGCTTGCGCGCAACCGCGTGGTCCCGGACAGCGTGCGCCTGAACGTCTGGTTGGCGATCGCGCTGCTCGGGCTGTGCATCGTCAATGTCGCCGGCCTGCTGGCCGCACGTTTCCTGCGCCGCTCCGCCGAACTCGGCGTGCACCGGGTGCTGGGCGCCCCGCGCGCGGCGGTGTTCGTCCGCTGCCTGACCGAAGCCGGGGCGATCGGCCTGTTGGGCGGCGTGCTGGCATTGCCGGCCACGCTGTTCGGCCTGTGGATCGTGCGCATGCAGGCGCAGGACTACAGCGACCTGGCGCACTTCCAGCCCAGCCTGTTCCTGGCGATGGTGTTGCTGGCGATCGGCACCGGCCTGCTGGTGGGCCTGCTCCCGGCGTGGCGCGCAGCGTTGCTGCAACCGGCGCTGCAAGTGAAAAGCCTCTGAGGGCCTGCCGATGTCACTGCGCCCCTACCTCTCGCCCCTGCTGCGGCATCCGCTGATGCCGCTGCTGGTGATCGTGCAGACCATCCTGGCCTGCGCGATCCTGACCAACGTGCTGTTCCTGCTGTGGCAGAAGCTGGCACCGATGCTGATCCCGGACGGCATCGCCCACGATGAGGTGATCCTGGTCGACCAGGTGATCAATGGCCAAGGCGGCTGGAAAGCGCCGCAGATCCGCGTCGGTACCGACGCGCTGCGACGCATCCCCGGGGTCACCGCGGTCTCGCCGACGATCGGCCTGCCGATGAGTTCCTCCATGATCATGGTCGGCCGCGTCGCCGGCCCTGCGGCGACCGAGCGCGTGAGCCTGCTGGTCGGCGACGACCTGATCGGTGCGCTGGGCCTGGACCTGGTGGCCGGACGCAACTTCAGCGCCGACGAAATGCGGGTCGGCGACCTGCCCGCCGCGACCGCGCCCGACCGTACCACCGCGGTCATCCTCACCCAGGCGCTGGCACAGCGGCTGTTCGGCTCGCGCCCGGCCCTGGGCGGCGTACTCACCGACGGACAGGCGAACGCGACCAGACGTTTCGTCGTGGTCGGCATCGTCCGCCACCTGCTGCGCTACCAGCTCGACGCGCTGGACGACGGCAAGGCCGAGTACACGATGCTGACGGCGGGCACGGTCACCGGGACGCCGATCCTGACCTACGCGGTGAGGACCGCGCCGGAGCGACGCGCGGCCGTGATGGCCGAGATCCCGCAGCGTCTGCAACACCTGTTCGGCGACGCGCTGCTGCGCGGGATCACGATCCGTGCGAACGACTACGAGTCCCAGCGCAACGAACGGCTCCAGCCGCGCCGCGCGGCAGTGTGGCTGTTCGGCACGGTCAGTGCGGTGGTTACCCTCATCACCCTGATCGGCATCGCCAGTCTCAGCGGCTTCTGGATCCAGCAGCGGACCCGGCAGATCGGCATACGCCGCGCCCTGGGCGCCAGCCGCGGCCAGATCCTGCGGCATTTCCTGCTGGAAAACCTGATGGTCATCGGCAGCGGCGTGGTCCTGGGCATGCCCTTGGCCTACATCGCCAATCTCTGGTTGATGCAGCACTACGAACTGTCGCGGCTGCCCGCCGCGTGCCTGCCGATCGGCTTGCTCTCCCTGTTGCTGCTCGGCCAATGCGCGGTGTTGTCGCCGGCGCGCCGCGCCGCCGCGATCCCGCCTGCCACCGCCACCCGCAGCGCCTGAGCCAAGGACCCCATGTTCCGTTACTACATCCAACTGGCAGTACGCAGCCTGCGCCGCAGCCCGGTGCTCACCGCGCTGATGGTGTTGTCCATCGCGGTGGGCATCGGCGCGGCGATGACCACGCTGACGGTGATGCGGCTGCTGTCCGGCGATCCGTTGCCCGGGCGCAGCCAGCAGATCTTCTTCGCGCAGCTCGATCCGCGCCCGGGCAGCCGCGCCAACCAGAAGCCGTACGACAAGCTCGACTACCCCTCGGCCATGGACCTGTGGAACAGCGGGCGCGCCGATCGCCAGGCCATGGTCGCCGAGAGCCAGATCAAGGTGCACGCGCCGGACAGCGCCGCCGCGCCCTTCATGACCCAGTTGCTGATGACCCAGGCCGACTTCTTCCCGATGTTCCAGGTGCCGTTCGCCTACGGCAGCGGCTGGCGCGCACGCGACGACCAGGACCGGGCACGGGTGGCGGTGATCTCGTCCGATCTCAACGCCAAGCTGTTCGGCGGCCGCAACAGTGTCGGCCGCACGCTGCTGGTGCGCGGCACCGCGGTGCGCGTCGTCGGCGTGCTGGCGCCGTGGCGGCCGTCGCCGCTGTTCTACACGCTGGCCGGCGGCAGCTTCGCCCATGGCGACACCGCCAGTTTCTACGGACGGCCGCAGGACGTGTTCATGCCGCTGTCCAGCAGCCTGGAGGTCAACGACGGCCACATCCAGCCGTGGACCTGCTTCGGCAAGCCCGAGGCCACCCTGGACCTGCGCAGCGCCCCCTGCGTGTGGCTGCAGTTGTGGGTGCAGTTGGACACGCCGGCCAAGGTCGCCGACTACCGCCGGCTGCTGGCCGACTACGCCGCGCAGCAGCACGCCGCCGGACGCATCGGCCGCGCCGACACCGCGCGCCTGCTGTCGCTGCCGCAATGGCTGGACCACAACCGCGTGGTGCCGGGCGACGTGCGCCTGCAGAGCTGGCTGGCGCTGGCGTTCCTGGGCCTGTGCCTGTTCAACAGCGTCGGCCTGCTGCTGGCCAAGTTCCTGCGCCGCGGCGGCGAGATCGGCGTGCGCCGCGCGCTGGGCGCGTCGCGCCGCGCGATCTTCGCGCAGTGCCTGGCCGAGGCGGCGGTGATCGGGCTGGTCGGCGGCATCGGCGGCTGGCTGCTGACCCTGCTGGGCTTGTGGAGCGTGCGCCAGCAGCCGACCGCCTACGCCGATCTGGCGCATCTGGACCTGACCACCTTCGCCGGCACCTTCACGCTGGCGATCGCCTGCAGCCTCGCGGCCGGCCTGTTCCCCGCCCTGCGCGCCAGCCGCATCGCGCCAGCCCTGCAGTTGAAGAGCCTGTAACCGGACACCACGACGATGCAGATCGCCCCCATCCTCAGCGCGCTGTCGCGCCACCGCATCGCCGCGACGCTGATCGCGCTGGAAGTGGCGCTGGCCTGCGCCGTGCTGTGCAACGCCTTCTTCCTGATCGGCAACCGGCTGGACCTGGTGCATCTGCGCAGCGGCATCGACGAATCGGCGCTGGGGCTGGTGAGCCTGGCCAGTTGCGACGACTGCAACGCCACCGATCTCAATGCCCGCGCGCTCGATGCCATCCGCCGGATTCCCGGCGTGCGCGCCGCCGGAACCGTCAACACGCTTCCTTTCGCGCCGCCGGTCTACAACAGCGGCCTGTGCCTGGATCGGGATTGCCGGCAGGTCGGCGGCGTACCGCATTTCTACATGGTCGATCCGGGTGCGGTGGCCGCGCTGGCGCTGACGCCGGACAGCGGCCGCGCGTTCGGCGACGCCGACTACCAGACCATCGAAAACGGCATTCCCACCGCCACCAGCGTGTGGATCACGCGGGCGCTGGCCGAACACCTGTGGCCGGGCCAGGACCCGCTGGGCCAGGAGTTCTGGGCCGGCGGCCATTTCCGCGTGATCGGCACGCTCGCCCACCTGGCACGCCCCGATCCCGGCCGCAGCGAGGATGGGGTGATCGGCAGCGACTGGTCGGTGGTGGTGCCGGTGCGCGAGACGGCGCAATCCGGGGTCTACGTGCTGCGCGCCGATCCGCGCGAACTGCCGCGGATCGTCGCCGCGGCGCGCGCGGCGGTGGCGCGGGCGGTCCCCGAAGCGGTGATGGACAACGCCTACAGCGAGCCGCTGAGCGACCTGCGCCAGACGTACTTCCAGAGCGACCGGGCGATGACCGGGCTGATGGTCGCCGTCATCGTTGCGATGCTGCTGGTCACCGCGCTGGGCATCGTCGGCCTGGCCAGCTTCTGGGTGCAGCAGCGCACCAAGCAGATCGGCATCCGCCGTGCGCTCGGCGCCACCCGCCGCGACATCCTGCGCTACTTCCAGACCGAGAACCTGCTCATCGTCGGCGCCGGCGTGGCGCTGGGCATGGTGTTGGCCTACGGCGGCAACGTGCTGCTGATGCACGTGTTCGAACTGGAGCGGTTGCCGGCCAGCTACCTGCCGGTGGGCGCGCTGCTGCTCTGCGCGCTCGGCCAGCTCGCCGTGCTCGGCCCGGCCCTGCGCGCCGCCGCGGTCGCTCCCGCCATCGCCACCCGCAGCGCCTGACCCGGAGTCCGCATGCTCGCTTACTACCTACGCCTCGCGCTGCGCAGCTTCGGCCGCAACCGCATCCTCACCGCGCTGATGGTGCTGGCCGTGGCGCTGGGCATCGGCGCGTCGATGACCATGCTGACGGTGCTGCACACACTCTCCGGCGATCCCTTGCCCGGGCACAGCGCCACGCTGTTCCACCCGCAGCTGGATCCGCGTCCGCGCAACCTGCCCAGTGCCGACCCCGAGCCGCCGGACGAGTTGACCTGGCAGGATGCGACCGCGCTGTACCGGGCGCAGGCGGCGCCGGCGCAGACCATGACCAGCGGGAACTGGCTGCCGGTGCGCCAGACCGTGCCCAACAGCCCCTTGCGCATGCTCACCACCCGCGCCGCCACGGCCGATCTGTTCGGCATGTTCGGCATGCGCTTCCTCTACGGCAGCGGCTGGAGCCATCGCGACGATACGCAGCGCGCACTGGTGGTGGTGCTGAGCCGCCAGCTCAACGACGCGCTGTTCGGCGGTGCCGACAGCGTCGGCAAGACCCTGACCATCGCCACCCGCCCGTTCCGGGTGATCGGGGTGATCGACGCCTGGGATGCGCAGCCGCGCTTCTACGACCTCAACTCCGGCGCCTACGCGCCGCCGGAAGCGCTGTACATGCCGTTCGAGACCTGGCTGGACCTGCCGCAGGACTACGGCTACGGACCGATGCAGTGCTGGGGCAAGGACGGCGAGGCCGGCCTGCACGACCCCAAGGCCGCGCAATGCACCTGGGTGCAGTACTGGGTGCGGTTGGACACGCCGGAACAGGTGCGGCGCTACCGCGCGGCGCTGGACGCCTACAGCGCACAGCAAGGCCAGCTCGGCCGCTTCGAACGCGCCCCGAACACCCGCCTGCGCAGCCTGGTCGACTGGCTGGACTACAAGCGGGTGGTGCCGGCCACGGTGCGCATGCAGACCTGGATCGCCTTCGGCGTGCTGCTGGTGTGCCTGCTCAATGCGGTCGGCCTGCTGGTCGCCAAGTTCATGCGCAAGGCCGGCGAGATCGGCGTGCGCCGCGCGCTCGGCGCCAGCCGCCGCGCGGTGTTCGCGCAATGCCTGGCCGAATCGGCGCTGATCGGCGGCCTGGGCGGCCTGCTCGGCATCCCGCTGACCTGGATCGGCCTGTGGCTGGTGCGCCAGCAACCGGTGGCCTACGCGCAGCAGGCCCATGCCGACCCCGCGATCCTGGGCGTCGCCCTGGCCGTGGCCACGCTCTCGACGCTGGCCGCCGGCCTGTGGCCGGCCTGGCGCGCCTCGCGCATCGCCCCCGCCCTGCAGGTGAAATCGCTATGACCGCGCTGCCTCCCGTGCGTCCCATTCTGTCGGCGCTGGGCAGCCATCGCGCCGCGGTGGTGCTGATGGCCCTGCAGATCGCCCTGACCCTGGCGGTGCTGTGCAACCTGGTGTTCATCATCGCCCGCACCTACCAGCGCGTGCACACCCCGACCGGGGTGATGGAACAGGACATCGGCCTGATCCAGAGCATCGGCGTGATCGGCGAGCAAGGCAGCGTCAGCAGTGTCGGCCGCAGCCTGGACCTCCTGCAGGCGGTGCCCGGCGTGGAGGCGGCGGCGTTCGGTCCGCCGCCGCTGGGCGGCCCCAACCGGGCGCAACTGTTCCTGCAACCGCAGGCCACGCAGCCGGCCGCACGGGCGACGCTGTTCAACGGCAGCCAGGGCCTGAACCGGACCCTGGGCATCCGTATCGTCGCCGGCCGCGACCTGCGCGATGCCGAACTTCCCTCCGCCGCCACGGTGTTCGGCGATGGCGGCGACGCGCAGCGACGACTGCCGGCGCTGATCACGCCATCGCTGGCGGCCAAGCTGTTCCCCGGCGTCTCGCCGCTGGGGCGACAGGTGTACACCACCCTGTGGAACCAGCTGGTGCGCCTGGACATCGTCGGGGTGATGGCGCCGGTCCGGGGCAGCATCACCGGCCACGACGACGACGCCGACGCGCTGCTGACCGAAGTCGCCGCCCGCAGCGAAGGCTGGGGTGGCATCTACCTGATCCGCAGCAAGCCCGGGCAACTGGCGCAGGTGCTGCCGCGCGCCGCGGCGGCGATGCAGCGCGCCAATCCCACCTACGTGCAGCAGCAGGTCGCCACCCTGCAGGAAGTGCGTGCGGATTACTTCAAGAGCGACAGTGCGGTGGCGCGGATGCTGCTGGCGATCATCCTGATCCTGCTTACCGTCACCGCGCTGGGCATCGGCGGGCTGGCCAGCTTCTGGGTGCAGCAACGCGCCCGGCAGATCGGCATCCGCCGCGCGCTCGGCGCCACCCGCGGCGACATCGTGCAGTACTTCCAGCTCGAGAACTTCCTGATCGTCGGCGGCGGCGTCGTGCTCGGCGCCCTGCTCGCCTACGTCATGAACCAGTGGCTGATGCAGCGCTTCGAACTGGAGCGGCTGTCCTCGCCCACCGTCCTCACCGGCGTGCTCGCGGTCTGGCTGCTCGGCCAGTTCGCCGTGCTTGGCCCCGCCCTGCGCGCCGCCGCCGTCCCGCCCGCCACCGCCACCCGCAGCGCCTGACCCCGGAGCTCCCATGTTCGGCTACTACCTCCGCCTCGCCTTGCATAGCTTCCGCCGCAACACCGTCCTCACCGCGCTGATGGTGCTGGCCATCGCTTTAGGAATCGGCGCCAGCATGACCACACTGACCGTGTTCCACGTCCTCTCCGGCGACCCGATCCCGCAGAAGAGCGACCGCCTGTTCTACGTACAGGTGGACGCCCAGCCCAAGGCCGGCTTCCAGCCGGGCGAGGAGCCGGATTCGCAGAACACCCGCTTCGATGCCGAGGCCCTGCTGCGCGAGAAGCGCGCCAAGCGCCAGGCGCTGATGAGCGGCGGCAGCGTGGCGATCGAGCCGAACAAGAGCGGCTTGAAGCCGTTCAAGTCGGAAGTGCGCTTCACCTCGGCGGACTTCTTCCCGATGTTCGACACCCCGTTCCTGTACGGCCACGGCTGGACCGGCACCGAAGACGAGCGCCACGACCGCGTGGTCGTCATCAGCAAGAAGCTCAACGAGAAGCTGTTCGACGGCGCCGACAGCGTCGGCCGCGAGCTGCGCATGGACCAGAACACCTTCCGCATCGTCGGCGTGCTCGATACCTGGGAGCCCAAACCACGCTTCTACGACGTGACCAACACCTACGGGTCGGACGAGCAGGCCTATCTGCCGTTCTCGGTGGCGATGGACCTGAAGATGGACCGCAACGGCAGCATGAACTGCTTCGGCGACAGCAACGGCGAGCAGACCGCACTCAACGCGCCCTGCGCCTGGGTGCAGTACTGGGTGGAACTGGAGAGCCCCGCGCAGGCCGCCGACTACAAGGCCTACCTGGAGAACTATTCGGCCCAGCAGCGCGCCGCCGGTCGCTTCCAGCGCCCCAACAACGTGCGCCTGCGCAACGTCATGCAGTGGCTGGACTACAAGGAAGTGGTGCCCGGCGACGTGCGCCTGCAGCTGTGGCTGGCGATGGGCTTCCTGCTGGTATGCCTGCTCAATACCGTCGGCCTGCTGCTGGCCAAGTTCCTGCGCCGCAGCGGCGAGATCGGCGTGCGCCGCGCACTGGGCGCCTCGCGCGCGGCGATCTTCGCGCAATGCCTGGTGGAAGCCGGCGCGATCGGCCTGGCCGGCGGCGTGGCCGGGCTCGGCCTGGCCATGCTCGGCCTGTGGGCGGTCCGCCAGCAGCCGGCCAGCTACGCCAAGCTGGCGCACCTGGACCCGAGCATGCTGGCGCTGACCTTCGCCATGGCGGTCGGCGCCAGCCTGCTCGCCGGCCTGTTGCCGTCGTGGCGCGCCATCCAGGTGGCACCCGCCCTGCAGCTCAAATCCTGATCCTGCGCGCCCTGCGCCTCCCACGCCCTCTCACAAGGTCACCGCCATGGATATCCGCCCCATCCTGTCCACCTTGCGCCGGCACAAGACCGCCGCCGCGCTGATCGTGCTGGAGATCGCCCTGGCCTGCGCGATCGTGTGCAACGCGCTGTTCCTGATCGGCAACCGCATCGAGACCCTGCACCGGCCCAGCGGCATCGCCGAGTCGGAGCTGGTGACGATCTCGCTGGGCGGCATCGGCCAGCAGGTCAACGCCGCCGCGCGCACCCGCGAGGACCTGGCCGCGCTGCGCGCGGTGCCCGGCGTGCGCAGCGCCACGTTGCTCAACCAGGTGCCGTTCGTGCACTCCTCCTGGAACACCAGCCTGTCGCTGACCCCGGACCAGGAGCGGCCCACGCTCAACGCGGCGCAGTACATGGCCGAAGAGGGCACGCTGAAGACCCTGGGCCTGAAGCTGGTGGCCGGACGCGATTTCGCTCCCGACGAGTACATGGATCTGGAAGCCGCCGAGACCGACAAGCGGGTACAGGAGAAAGGCACCGCCATCATCCTCAACCGCGCCACCGCGGAAAAGATGTTCCCGGGGCAGAACGCGCTGGGCAAGACCGTGTACACCGGGCCGGTGGGCGCCCGCGTGGTCGGCATCGTCGAGACCCTGGCGCGGCCCAATGCGGTCAGCGGCCTGGGCGAGATCGACTATGCGATGCTGATGCCGTTCCGCCTGACCTACACCGACGGGATGTACGTGCTGCGGGTCACCGATCCGGCGCGGCGCCAGGAGGTGCTGAACGCGGCCACCGCGGCGCTGATGAAGGTCGACAGCAGCCGGCTGGTGCTCAAGCAACAGACCTACAGCGAGATCCGCGACGCCTACTTCCAGGGCGACCGCGCGATGGTGTGGCTGCTCGGCGCGGTCTGCGTGGCGCTGCTGGTGGTCACCGCGCTGGGCATCGTCGGCCTGGCCAGCTTCTGGGTGCAGCAACGCACCAAGCAGATCGGCATCCGCCGCGCGCTCGGCGCCACCCGCGGGCAGATCCTGCGCTACTTCCAGACCGAGAACTTCCTGCTGGCCAGTACCGGCATCGTGCTCGGCATGCTGCTGGCCTACGCCATCAACCAGTGGCTGATGGGCAAGTACGAACTGCCGCGGCTGCCGCTGGCCTACCTGCCGATCGGCGCGGTGGCGCTGTGGCTGCTCGGCCAGCTGGCGGTGTTCGCGCCGGCCCGCCGCGCCGCCGATGTGCCGCCGGCCGTGGCCACCCGCAGCACCTGACCCACCCCCTTGGCCGGCTCCGAACGGCCCTTTTTCTTCAGGAAGCACGATGTTCGGCTACTACTGCAAACTGGCGCTGCACAGCTTCGGCCGCAACCGCCTGCTCACCGCGCTGATGGTGCTGGCGATCGCGGTGGGCATCGGCGCATCGATGACCACGCTGACCGTGTTCCACGTGCTGGCGGCCGATCCGATTCCCGGCAAGAGCGCGCAGTTGTTCAACGTGGAGTTCAACATCGCACCGGACGACCACTACGATCCGAACGACACCGATCCGCAGCAGCTGACCCGGCGCGACGCCGAGACGCTGCTGCGCGACAAGCGCGGCGACCGCCAGGCGATGATGTCCGGCGGCAGCGTGACCGTGGTGCCGGCGCAGGCGAACCAGTCGCCGTTCGGCGCCGAGGCACGCTACACCAGCGCCGACTTCTTCCCGATGTTCGCCGTGCCGATGCGCTATGGCCACGCCTGGACCGCGGACGACGATGCCCGGCGCGCGCGTGTCGCGGTGATTTCCCGGCGACTCAATGCCCAGCTGTTCGGCGACGTGGACAGTGTCGGCCGCCAACTCCAGCTGGGCGATGCAGTGCTGCGGGTGGTCGGGGTGATCGACGCCTGGGACATGAACCCGCGCTTCTACGACCTGACCAACACCGAATATGGCGACAGCGAAGAGGTGTTCGTGCCGTTCTCCACCGCGCGCGACCTGGACCTGGACGTCAGCGGCTCGATGTCCTGCTGGGGCGACCATGCCGGCAACAGGACCAGCGAGAACGCCCCCTGCGCCTGGATCCAGTACTGGGTGGAACTGGACACCCCCGCCAAGCGCATCGCCTATCTGGATGCGTTGCAAGCCTATGTGCGCCAGCTGCGCGACGCCGGCGGCTTCCGCCACCCGCCGGACATCCGCCTCAGCGACGTGATGACCTGGCTGGACCGCAACCACGCCGTCCCCTCCGATGTGCGCCTGCAGGTGGGGCTGGCGCTGGCGTTCCTGGGCATCTGCCTGCTCAACACCGCCGGGCTGATGCTGGCCAAGTTCCTGCGCCACAGCGGCGAAATCGGCGTGCGCCGCGCGCTCGGCGCCTCGCGGCGGACGATCTTCGCCCAGCACCTGATCGAAGCGGCGGCGATCGGCCTGGCCGGCGGCGCCGGCGGCCTGCTGCTGGCCTGGATCGGCACCTGGCTGGTGCGGCAGCAGCCGGCCGACTACGCCGCGCTGGCGCACCTGGACGGCCGCATGTTGCTGCTCGCCCTGGCGCTGAGCCTGGGCAGCAGCCTGCTCGCCGGCGCGCTGCCGGCGTGGCAGGCGATGCGCGTGTCTACCGCCCTGCAGCTCAAGTCGCAATGACGCGCCACGCGCGCCCTTCTCCACCAGGAATTCCCGCCGTGTCCCTGCATCCCATCCTCTCCAGCCTGCGCAAACACCGGGTCGCCGCCGCCCTGATCGTGCTGGAGATCGCCTTCAGTTGCGCCGTCGTCTGCAACGCGCTGTTCCTGATCGATCAGCGGCTCGAGCGCATGCGGCGGCCCAGCGGCGCCGCCGAGCAGGAGTTGGTGCAGCTGCGTAGCCGCAGCGTGGTCAGCGACGGCAACGGTGCCGCGCAGACCCGGGCCGACCTGGACGCGCTGCGACGCATCCCGGGTGTGCGCGAGGCCAGCATCATCAACCAGGCGCTGTTCGGCGATTCGCTCGGCTACAGCGGCGTGTCGCTGCGCCCGGATCAGGAACGCAGCACCCTGCATGCGGTGCAGTACTTCGGCGACGCGCGGCTGCTCGACACCCTGGGCTTGCATCTGGTCGCAGGGCGCCGCTTCGCGGACGACGAGTTCATCGACGACGCGCAACTGCGCGATCCGGTGGCCAAACGCATCCCGCCCTCGGTCATCCTCAGCCAGTCGCTGGCGCAACGCCTGTTCCCCGGTCAGAACGCCGTGGGCCGCACCATCTACGTCTACGGCGAACACCGCGTCGTCGGCGTGGTGCAGCGCCTGGTGCAACCCCGCGAAGGCGGGAGCACCGGCAACTACGAGGACACGATGCTGTTCCCGGTGAACGTTCCCTACGATCGCGGCACCTACCTGCTGCGCGTGCGCGATCCGGCGCAGCGCGAGGCCGTGTTGCGGCAAGCCAAGGCGACGCTGTCGCAACACGGTCCACGGCGGATGGTGAACCGCACCAAGACCTTGCAGCAGGCGCGCGCGGCCTATTACCGCAACGACCAGGCGATGGCCTGGCTGCTGGTCGGGGTCTGCGTCGCGCTGCTGCTGGTTACCGCGCTGGGCATCGTCGGCCTGACCAGTTTCTGGGTGCAGCAGCGCACCAAGCAGATCGGCATCCGCCGCGCGCTCGGCGCCACCCGCGCACAGATCCTGCGGCATTTCCAACTGGAGAATTTCCTGCTCGCCAGTTCCGGTATCGGCCTCGGCATGCTGCTGGCCTATGCCGCCAACCTGTACCTGATGAGCGCCTACGAGTTGCCGCGGTTGCCGCTGGGATACCTGCCGGTGGGCGCGCTGGCGCTGTGGCTGCTCGGCCAGTGCGCGGTGCTGCCGCCCGCGCGCCGCGCCGCCGC
Organism: Xanthomonas sp. NCPPB 901; assembly: GCF_056725085.1. Lineage (NCBI taxonomy): Bacteria > Pseudomonadati > Pseudomonadota > Gammaproteobacteria > Lysobacterales > Lysobacteraceae > Xanthomonas > Xanthomonas sp. NCPPB 901. The sequence continues at coordinate 4,320,595 of NZ_CM161511.1, forward strand.
GGTGCCGCCGGCGGTGGCCACGCGCAGTGTGTGAGGCGCCGATGCGCGCAGGCACGACAAGCCGGGCGCGGGCTGCGATGATGCGGGCTGTTCCGCTTTTCTGCGCCGGCGCGCCCGCCCGCGCCCGAGGTGCACGATGCCCTGCCTGCTGATCATCGACGACAACCCCGCGGTCGCCACCGCCCTGGAAGTGCTGTTCTCGCTGCACGACATCGACACCGTCTATGCCGACAGCCCCGAGGCGGGCCTGCAGCGCCTGGGCGAGGGCGACATCGACCTGGTCCTGCAGGACATGAACTTCAGCGCCGACACCACCTCCGGCGAGGAAGGCGTGGCCCTGTTCGAGGCGATCCGCACGCGCCATCCGGACCTGCCGGTGATCCTGCTGACCGCCTGGACCCAGCTCAGCAGCGCGGTGGAACTGGTCAAGGCCGGCGCCGCCGACTACCTGGCCAAGCCCTGGGACGACCGCAAGCTGCTGACCACGGTCAACAACCTGCTGGAACTGTCCGAGACGCGGCGCGAACTGGAGCGCCGCCGCGACGGCGAGCGCCGCCATCGCCAGCAGCTGGCGCAGCGCTACGACCTGTGCGGCGCGGTGTTCGCCGACCCCGCCAGCGAGCGCGCCATCGCCCTGGCCTGCCAGGTCGCACGTTCGGAGCTGCCGGTGCTGATCACCGGCCCCAACGGCAGCGGCAAGGAGAAGATCGCGCAGATCATCCAGGCCAACGCCTCGGTACGGCGCGGCCCGTTCGTGGCGCTGAACTGCGGCGCGATCCCCGCCGACCTGATCGAGGCCGAACTGTTCGGCGCCGAGGCCGGCGCCTACACCGGCGCCAACAAGGTGCGCGAGGGCAAGTTCGAGGCCGCCGACGGCGGCACCCTGTTCCTGGACGAGATCGGCAACCTGTCGCTGGCCGGGCAGATGAAGCTGCTGCGCGTGCTGGAGACCGGCCGCTTCGAGCGGCTCGGCTCCAACCGCGAGCGGCAGGTCAAGGTGCGGGTGATCAGCGCCACCAATGCCGACCTGACCGCGATGATCCGCGAGGGCACGTTCCGCGAGGACCTGTACTACCGGCTCAACGCGGTGGAGCTGTCGCTGCCGGCGCTGGCCGAGCGCCCCGGCGACATCGTGCCGCTGGCCGAGCACTTCCTGTCCGGCGACAAGCCGCTGTCGGCCGGCGCCTGCCAGGCGCTGCAGCGCCACGCCTGGCCCGGCAACGTGCGCGAGCTGCGCAACGTGGTGCAACGCGCCGAACTGCTCGCCGGCGGCACGCAGATCGAGGCGGCCGACCTCAACCTGCCGAAGCCGGCAGCGCCGCGCCTGGCGGCCGCCGCCGAACCCGATCGCGAGCGCATCGTGGCGGAACTGGGCCGTGCGCACGGCGTCATCGCCCAGGCCGCCGCCGAACTGGGCATGAGCCGGCAGGCGCTGTACCGGCGCATGGACCGCTACGGCATCCCGCGCGAATGAAACTGCGCCGCTCCTTCACCGTCATGCTGTTCCTGCGCCTGCTGCCGGTGCTGGCGCTGGCCGCGGCCTTGCCGTGGCTGCTGGCCTACTGGATGGACCGCGGCTGGGAAGTGGTGACCGCCTCGGCGCTGGCCCTGCTGCTGCTGATGTGGTGGACCCTGCGCCGCGCCACCGCGCCGATGCGCTCGCTGTTCCGCGCCCTGGCCGGCACCGTCAGCAGCTACCGCGACGGCGAGTACAACTTCGGCGTGCACTGGCGCGGCGACGACGAACTCGGCGAGATGGTCGCCGCGCACGCGCAGTTGGGCGAGATCCTGCGCGAGCAGCGCCAGGGCCTGGCGCAACGCGAACTGATGCTCGACACCATGGTGCAGAACACCCCGGTGGCGATGCTGCTCACTTCCAAGGGCGGCGATGGCCTGCGCCGCGTGGTGTTCTCCAACCTGGCCGCGCGCAAGCTGCTGCACAGCGGCTGGAAGCTGGAGGGCCAGCGCCTGGACGACTTGCTGCTGGGCGTGCCGGCGCCGCTGCGCGAGGCGATCTCGCGCGGCGGCGACAGCCTGTTCGCCATCGAGGGCGGCGACGAGGATCCAGACGAAGAGCAGATCTACCACCTGTCGCAGCGCCGCTTCCATCTCAACGGCCGCCCGCACGAACTGCTGCTGATCCGCCTGCTCACCGCCGAACTGCGGCGCCAGGAAGTGCACACCTGGAAGAAGGTGATCCGGGTCATCAGCCACGAGCTCAACAACTCGCTGGCGCCGATCGCCTCGCTGGCGCATTCCGGTGCCGAACTGGTGCGGCGGCAGAAGGTGGAACGGCTGGAAGAAGTGTTCGGCACCATCGAAGAGCGCGCGCGGCACCTGGAAGGCTTCATCCGCGGCTATGCGCGCTTCGCCAAGCTGCCGCAGCCGCAGCTGCAGACCGTGCACTGGGCGCAGTTCCTGGCCGGGCTGCAGCAGCACATCCCATTCGCGCTGGAACTGGAGGCGCCGGACCTGCACAGCCGGGTCGATCCGGCGCAACTGCAGCAGGCCCTGCTCAACCTGGTCAAGAACGCGCACGAATCGCTGCCGGAAGGACAGACGCCGGCAGACGGCGTGCGCGTGCGCGTGTCCACCCGCCCGGACTGGCTGCGCCTGGAAGTGCTGGACCGCGGCAGCGGCATGAACGAGGCGGTACTGCACAACGCCCTGATGCCGTTCTATTCGACCAAGCGCAACGGCACCGGCCTGGGCCTTGCCCTGACCCGCGAGATCGTCGAGGCCCACGGCGGCCGCCTGTCGCTGCACAATCGCGAAGAAGGCGGATTGTGCGTGACGGTGCAGTTGCCGCAGGGGGAGCGGGGCTGATTTTTTGGGAGCCGGGATTGGGGATTGGGGATTGGGGACCCGGGACCGGAAGCGCGTAATCAAGGGTAGGGAACGCAGCGACCGCCGCACTGAACTTTGTTCCAGCGAACGCTCCGCGGTGCGGCGGCGTGCACCAAGGACGCGTTCGGCGCGGCTGAAGGGCACCTCGAATCACCTGCTTTTGCCACACATGACGCTGTCCCGTAGGAGCGGCTTCGGCCGCGACGGGCGTTCCCGGTAAACCCGTCGCGGCCGAAGCCGCTCCTACAGGACGCGTCCCGTCGTTACTCGCGGTGTCCGGATGTCGACGCCGGAAAGATGCGCAACACCCGGGCCGACACCCCGACGCCCCTTGCATCGTGTGCTCCCTATCGTCGTGTCGCAGCGGCATGGCTGCGCTGCTGACCAGCCCCCTGCAAGCGGACGACCACGAGATCGCCCAGCGCCCCCCGCGCTCAGTCGTCCCGCAGCGGACAGCGCATCGCCACCCGCAGATGCATCGGGAAGCCCATCGCGGCTTCCTGCTGCAGCGTCGCGCGCAGCTGCGGCCCCCATTGCGCGGGTGGCAGTTCGGCGAAGCCTTCGCTGACGTAGAACGGGGCATTCCACGGCACGTCGCGCAAGGTCGTGAGCAGCATGCACGGGAAGCCGGCGGCCAGCGCGGCCACGCGCGCATGCCGCAGCAGCGCACGACCATGGCCGCGACGACCGTAGCGTGGGTCGACATCCATCTGCTGCACGTGGAAGCCCTCGTCCAGGCAGCCGCCGAGCAGATAGCCGGCGCAGTCGCCATTCTCCTCCAGCGCCACCCACAGTTGCCCGCGTGCGAGCCCCGCGCGCAGCGCCTGCGCATCCAGCGTATGCGCCGCGAACACGGCCTGCGCCGCATGGCCCTGCAACAGGGCGCCGGCGCGCCGCTCGATCCGCGGCAACCGCGCCAACTCCTGCGCGCGCGCCAGGCGGATGCGCCCGGCCATGCTCAGTCGCGCTTGCCCGGACGCTTCCAGCCTTCGACCGTTTCCTGGCGCACCCGTGCCACGCTCAGCTTGCCGGCCGGCGCACTGCGGGTGATCACCGAACCGGCACCGATGGTGGCGCCGTCGCCGATCTCCAGCGGCGCCACCAGTGCGCTGTTGGAGCCGACGAACACGCCGTCGCCGATCACCGTCTGCGACTTGTTGACCCCGTCGTAGTTGCAGGTGATGACGCCGGCGCCGACGTTGACGCCGCTGCCGATGGTCGCATCGCCCAGGTACGTCAGGTGATTGGCCTTGCTGTCGACGCCGAGCACCGCCTTCTTGGTCTCGACGAAGTTGCCGATGTGCACGCCGTCGGCGAGCACCGTGCCCGGGCGCAGCCGCGCGAACGGGCCGATCTGCACCGCGCCCTCGGCCACCACGCCTTCCAGGTCGCAATGCGCGCGCACTTCGGTGCCCGGCCCCAGCACCACGTCCTTCAAACGCACGAACGGGCCGATGCTGACGCCGTCGCCCAGTTCCACCTCGCCTTCCAGGATCACGTTGGCGTCGATGCGCACATCGCGGCCGGCGCGCACGCGGCCGCGCTGGTCCAGGCGGTTGGGGTCGATCAGCTGCACGCCCTGTTCGCACAGCGCACGCGCGGCCCGCGCCTGCCAGGCGCGTTCCAGTTGCGCCAGCTGCCACGGATCGTTGGCGCCCTCAGCCTCGATCGGGTCGGCCACCAGCACCATCTCCGCCGGGGTGAACTCGGCGGCGGCGGCGGCGAAGATATCGGTCAGGTAGTACTCGCCCTGCGCGTTGTCGTTGCGCAACTGCGCCAGCCAGCGCTTCAGCGCGGTGGACTCGGCGGTGACGATGCCGGTGTTGATGGTGCGGATGTGCCGCTGCTCGTCGTCGGCGTCCTTCTGCTCGACGATCGCCGCGACCTTGCCGGCGGCGTCGCGCACGATGCGGCCATAGCCGCTGGGATCCTCCGGTTCGGCGACCAGCACCGCGACGCGGCCGGGCGCGTGCAGCAGGCGGGTCAGGGTCTCGGCGCGGATCAGCGGCACATCGCCGTACAGCACCAGCACCGTGGCCGCGTCGGGTACGGCCGCCATCGCCTGCTGCACCGCGTGGCCGGTGCCCAACTGTTGCGCCTGCTCGGCCCACCGCAGGTCCGGCTGGTCGGCGAAGGCCGCCAGCACCGCGTCGCCGCCGTGGCCATGGACGATGTGGATCGCATCCGGCTGCAGGTGGCGCGCGGTCTCGATCACATGCGCCAGCATCGGCCGGCCGGCGATCGGCTGCAGCACCTTCGGCTTGTCCGACTTCATCCGCTTGCCTGCGCCGGCGGCGAGGATCACGACGTGCAGGGGCAGGCTCATGGGGCGGTTCCGGTGCGGGGGGACGACGAATTCTAGAGCGTGCCGGCCGCGCCTGCCGTCACGACCGCCGCACGCGCGGCGGGCTGTACATCGGCGCGGCAGGCGCTAGCATGCGCGATCGTCTTCTCCTGCGGATGTTCATGGGTCTCCTGCGCCAGGGCAGCCAATTCCTGCTGATCGGCCTGCTGCAATTGCTGGTCGACTGGAGCGTGTTCGTCGCCGCCACCGCGGCCGGCATGCCGACGGTGCCGGGCAACGTGCTGGGCCGCGTCTGCGGCGCCCTGCTCGGCTTCTGGCTCAACGGCCGCATCACCTTCGCCAGCGACGACGCCGCGCGCCTGGGCTGGCGGCGCTTCGGCCGCTTCATGGCGATGTGGCTCGTGCTTACCGCGCTCAGCACCTGGCTGGTGGCGCTGTGCGCGCACGCGCTGGGCCTGCGCCTGGCCTGGCTGGCCAAGCCACTGGTCGAGGGCATGCTGGCGGTGGTGTCGTTCTTCCTGGGCCGGCAGTTGGTCTACCGCTAGCGCTGGCGAGCACGGTTTGGCGGACACGCGGTACTGCCTGCATGCGGTTCGCGGCGACGGCAGTGGGGATTGACGCCCTCTCCCACGGAAGGCCAAGCAGATGCACCAGGCTGCCCATGGGAGCGATTTCGGATCGCTCTCACCACCGGTTTCCGCGATGAATGGGTTGCACCGTAGGAGCGGCTTCAGCCGCGACGCGTTATCGGTAACGCCGCGTCGCGGCTGAAGCCGCTCCTACGGCTGCGCGTGCCATTGCCATCAGGGGCAGCTTCCGCCGCGAAGAGCGAAGTCCGGGCAGCAATCGGTTTCGACAGCGACCGGGCTCACCCCCCACCTACAAGCGACCCATCGGATACGGGAAACTTCGCTGTGGGAAGGACTTCGGTCGCGACAAGCGAAGACCGAACGGCGGTCGGCGACGACCGCCGTCGGCGCTGAAGCGGCTCCCACAAGGAGCACACCGGCTGCAGGGAGCCTTCCTGTAGGAGCGACTTCAGTCGCGACGAACGAGGACCGAATGGTGATCGGCGACGACCGCCGTCGGGGCTGAAGCCCCTCCCACAAGAAACCCACCGGCTGCAGGGAGCCTTCCTGTAGGAGCGACTTCAGTCGCGACGAACGAGGACCGAATGGTGGTCGGCGACGACCGCCGTCGGGGCTGAAGCCCCTCCCACAAGGAACCCACCGGATGCGGGGAGTCTCCCTGTGGGAGCGACTTCAGTCGCGACGAGCGAAGTCCAAACGGCGATCGGCGACGACCGCGGTCGGCGCTGAAGCCCCTCCCACAAGGAACCCACCGGATGCAGGGAGTCTCCCCGTGGGAGCGACTTCAGTCGCGACGAGCGAAGCCTAAACTGCTAGCGCGGATCGGGCCTGCAGAGCGCCAGCTCGGCTCCATCGCCCTTCGGGCGCTGGCATCGCACCATCCGCCCCTCCGCTCCCGCTGCTGCCACGTCAGTGGCAGAAGTCGCCCAGGCTGCGCACCAGCGCAGTACGGTGCAGCTGGTCCAACTGCCAGCGCAGCGCATAAGCCTCGGCCGCGCGCGCGGTCGTGGCCGGGCAGTCGGGCGCCTGGCGCACCGCGGCGCTGGCCTGCAGGGCATCCAGCATCTCGCCCTGCAGCTGATCCAGGCGCGCACGCAGCGCGGCCAGGTCCGGGCGCGGGCTGTTGGGCGCACGGCCGCGCAAGTGCCAGCGCGACAGCAGCTCGTACTGCACCAGCTTGTTGGATTCGATCTGCATGCCGAAGAAGCGCGCCGCATCGTCCGGATCCACGCCGTGGGCCGGCGCCTGCGCGCGCACGCTGGCCAGCACCGCGGCCTCGCGCGTGGCATCCAGCACCGGCTTGCCGCTATCCCACTTGCTCAGTGCGACCTGGTCGCCGATCGCATTGCGCTCGACGATGCGATCCAGCAGCGGCTCCAACGGGGTGGCGCTGCGCGCGGGCAGCGCGCATCCCATCAGCATCGCGCCGGCCAGGACGGCGGTCAGGGCATGCGCACAGGGGCGAGGAATGGAAGCGGACAGGCTCATCTCGGTTCTCCGGTAGCCGTCTGCGGATGGGGGATGGCCGCAGATCGGGCGGCCATCTTGCCGCAGTCGAGGGACCGCTCGATGACCGCGGATCCGTCTTGTCGCATGGCGACGCCATCGAGTCAGCGACCAGCAAGCCTGCGCCGTGCGCTGCGTCGCAATGCACGACGGCCGCGCGACGAGGGTCAAACAATGCGCACAAGCGCAGCGTGTCCGCGCCGCGCTTGGCCGACGGGTCGCAGGACGAAGGCGAGCCGTCGAACTCCTGGGCGAAAGCGGTCAGCACGGCACGGTCGCCATGGCTGAGCAACTGCAAGGAACGCGACGACGCCCGCAAACGCCGATGCGTCCACCTCGTTTGTCGAACAATCGATCCTGCGCACGCGCCACTGCCTGCTTGACCTGCGCCACACCGGCTGCACGCCATCGGTGCCGGCCGGGGCAAAGCGGATGGGCCTGACCCTACTGAATGACCCGCCGGCTCGTCTCGAACGCGGCCAAGGCATCGCCGTGGAACGTGAAGTTCAACCGCAGCGTCACCGGATGACCGGCCGTGCCGCCCTTGGCGGTCGGATCGTCGCCGCGGCACTCGGTCACCGGCGGCGTGAGCGAGGAACTGAAGCAGTCGAGCACTACCCCATGGCGCGCGGCGAGCGCTTCCACCGCGGCCTTCGCGGTTCCTGCGGGGGCTTCTGCGCTGGCGGTCTTCTGCCAGAACGCGTCGCGTTCCTGCAGATTGCCGCGGCTGCCCATGCCATCGAACAGCCCGGTGCTGCGCAGCAGGAGCACGCCGACCAGGACGACGATGAGATAGGCGATCGCTTTGCCCACGGCTGTCCCCCGGTCTGGCGGCGCGCGCGCCGGTTCAGTGCTTCAGGTTCTTGCGCAGGCGCTCCAGCGCCTGCAACTGCGCGGTGACTTCGGCCAGCTTGGCCTGCGCCTCGGCCACGTCCATGCCTTCGCCGCGGTTGGCGAGCAGGCGCTCGGCTTCTTCCTTGGCCTTGCGCACCGACGCCTCGTCGATGTCCTGCGCGCGGATCGCGGTGTCGGCCAGGATCGTCACCACCTGCGGCTGCACCTCGAGGATGCCGCCGGAAATGGCGAAATCCAGCTGCTCGCCGCTGGGGGTGGTCACCACCACCTTGCCGGGCTTGAGCCGGGTGATCAACGGCGCGTGCTTGGGCGCGATGCCCAACTCGCCCAGCTCGCCGGTCGCGACCACCAGGGTGGCGTCGCCGTGGTAGATCTCATGCTCGGCGCTGACGATGTCGCAACGGATGGTGCTCATGGTGCCTCACTGGGTGAGGCGGGAATCGGGAATCGGGAATCGGGAATGGGAGAAGCGGATTGCCTCTGACCACTGTGCGATGCCTCGGATGCCGTGTCTCCCGCCTTGACGATTCTCTATTCCCGATTCCCCATTCCCGGATGCCGGCCGCATGCGGCCGGCGTCCAGATCAGGCCTTCTCGGCCATCTTCTTGGCCTTCTCGACCGCTTCCTCGATGCCGCCGACCATGTAGAAGGCCTGCTCCGGCAGGTGGTCGTATTCGCCGTCGACGATGGCCTTGAAGCCGCGGATGGTGTCCTTCAGCGACACGTACTTGCCCGGCGAACCGGTGAACACTTCGGCCACGTGGAACGGCTGGCTGAAGAAGCGCTCGATCTTGCGCGCGCGCGACACGGCCTGCTTGTCCTCTTCGGACAGTTCGTCCATGCCCAGGATCGCGATGATGTCCTTCAGTTCCTTGTACTTCTGCAAGGTGGACTGCACGCGGCGGGCGGTGTCGTAGTGCTCGTGGCCGATCACGTTCGGGTCCAGCTGGCGGCTGGTCGAGTCGAGCGGATCCACCGCCGGGTAGATGCCCAGCGAGGCGATGTTACGCGACAGCACGACGGTGGCGTCGAGGTGGGCGAAGGTGGTCGCCGGCGACGGGTCGGTGAGGTCGTCCGCGGGCACGTACACGGCCTGGATCGAGGTGATCGAGCCGGACTTGGTCGAGGTGATGCGCTCCTGCAGCACGCCCATTTCCTCGGCCAGGGTCGGCTGGTAGCCCACCGCCGACGGCATGCGGCCCAGCAGCGCCGACACTTCGGTACCGGCCAGGGTGTAGCGGTAGATGTTGTCGACGAACAGCAGCACGTCCTTGCCCTTGCCCGAGGCGTCCTTCTCGTCGCGGAAGTACTCGGCCATGGTCAGGCCGGTCAGCGCGACGCGCAGGCGGTTGCCCGGCGGCTCGTTCATCTGGCCGTACACCATCGCCACCTTGTCCAGGACGTTGGAGTCCTTCATCTCGTGGTAGAAGTCGTTGCCCTCGCGGGTACGCTCGCCCACGCCGGCGAACACGGACAGACCCGAGTGCGCCTTGGCGATGTTGTTGATCAGCTCCATCATGTTGACGGTCTTGCCGACGCCGGCGCCGCCGAACAGGCCGACCTTGCCGCCCTTGGCGAACGGGCACATCAGGTCGATGACCTTGATGCCGGTTTCCAGCAGCTCGGTGGCCGAGGACTGATCTTCGTAGGTCGGCGCCGCACGGTGGATTTCCCAATGGTCGCTGGCCTGCACGTCGCCGGCTTCGTCGATCGGACGGCCCAGCACGTCCATGATGCGGCCCAGCGTGCCGGCACCGACCGGCACCGAGATCGCGCGGCCGGTGTTGGTGGCGACCAGGTTGCGCTTGAGGCCGTCGGTGGAACCGAGGGCGATGGTGCGCACGATGCCGTCGCCCAGCTGCTGCTGCACTTCCAGCGTGATGGCGGTGCCGTCGACCTTCAGTGCGTCGTAAATCTTCGGCACATCGGCACGCGCGAATTCGACGTCGACGACCGCGCCGATGATCTGAACGATCTTGCCCTGACTCATTTGGATAACTCCACTAATGTCTATTCGAAACTGGTGTCGGGAATGGGGAACGGGGAATCGGGAATGGGAAGATCGAGCGATGCTGCGACCATTCCCGTTTCTCCATTCCCTATTCCCGGCTACACAGCGGCTGCGCCGCCGACGATTTCGGAAATTTCCTGGGTGATCGCAGCCTGACGCGCCTTGTTGTAGACCAATTGCAAGGTGCTGATCAGCTTGCTGGCGTTGTCGCTGGCCGCCTTCATCGCGACCATGCGCGCCGCGTGCTCGGACGCCACGTTCTCCAGCACCGCCTGGTACACCAGCGACTCGATGTAGCGCGTCATCACGTGCTCGAGCACGCTCGCGGCATCGGGTTCGTACAGGTAGTCCCAGTCGTGGTGCGCGACCTGGCTCTCGGCCGCCGGCAGCGGCAGCAGCTGGTCGAAGCTGGCCTTCTGCGTCATCGTGTTGATGAAGCGGTTGTAGACCAGGTACACGCGGTCCAGCTTGCCTTCGGTGAACGCGTCCAGCATCACCTTGATCACGCCGATCAGCTGCTCCACGCGCGGCTGGTCGCCCAGGTGGCTGACGCTGCCGACCATGTCCACCTTGAGCCGGCGGAAGAACACCGAGGCCTTCTGGCCGACGGTGACCACGTCCACGCCCGCACCCTGGTCCTGCCACTGGCGCACTTCGCCCAGCATCTTGCGGAACAGGTTGTTGTTCAGGCCGCCGGCCAGGCCGCGATCGGAGGAGATCACGATGTAGCCGACGCGCTTGACCGACTCGCGCTGGACCAGGAACGGATGGGTGTAGTCGGTGCTGGCCTGCGCCAGATGCCCGATCACCTGCTTCATCGCCTGCGCGTAAGGACGCGAGGTCTTCATCCGATCCTGCGCCTTGCGGATCTTGGAGGCCGAGACCATCTCGAGCGCGCGCGTCACCTTGCGGGTGTTCTGCACGCTCTTGATCTTGGATTTGATTTCGCGTCCGCCTGCCATGCTCTCGCTCGCTTTGCTCGCTTCGTGGGAATGGGGAAAGGGGAATCGGGAATGGTCGAAGCCAGAATCCCGCTCTTACGATTCCCTATTCTCGATTCCCGATTCCCTGCAGCTGGATTACCAGCTGCCCGTGGTCTTGAACTCGCCGATGCCCTTCTTGAACGCGGCCTCGATGTCGCCGTTCCAGTCGCCGGTGTCGTTGACCTTGGCGATCAGCTCGCCCTGGGTGTTGGCGAAGTGGGCGTGCAGGCCCTCTTCGAACGCCAGCAGCTTGTTGACCGGCACGTCGTCGAGGTAGCCCTCGTTGACCGCGTAGATCGACAGCGCCTGGTTGGCGATGGACATCGGCATGTACTGCTTCTGCTTCATCAGCTCGGTGACGCGCTGGCCGCGCTCGAGCTGCTTGCGGGTGGCTTCGTCCAGGTCCGAGGCGAACTGCGCGAACGCCGCCAGCTCGCGGTACTGCGCCAGCGAGATGCGGATGCCGCCGGAGAGCTTCTTGATGATCTTGGTCTGCGCCGCGCCGCCGACGCGCGAGACCGAGATGCCGGCGTTCACCGCCGGGCGGATGCCGGCGTTGAACAGGTCGGTTTCCAGGAAGATCTGGCCGTCGGTGATCGAGATGACGTTGGTCGGCACGAACGCGGAGACGTCGCCGGCCTGGGTCTCGATGATCGGCAGCGCGGTCAGCGAACCGGTCTTGCCCTTGACCTCGCCCTTGGTGAACTGCTCCACGTACTCCTCGGACACGCGCGCGGCGCGCTCCAGCAGGCGGCTGTGCAGGTAGAACACGTCGCCCGGGTAGGCTTCGCGGCCCGGCGGGCGCTTCAGCAGCAGGGAGATCTGGCGGTAGGCCACGGCCTGCTTGGACAGGTCGTCGTAGACGATCAGCGCGTCTTCGCCGCGGTCCATGAAGTACTCGCCCATGGTGCAGCCGGCGTAGGCGCTGATGTACTGCATCGCCGCCGACTCGGAGGCGGTCGCGGCGACCACGATGGTGTGCGCCAGCGCGCCGTTCTCTTCCAGCTTGCGCACGATGTTGGCGACGGTCGAGGCCTTCTGCCCGATCGCCACGTACACGCACTTGATGCCGGTGTTCTTCTGGTTGATCACCGCGTCGATGGCCAGCGCGGTCTTGCCGGTCTGGCGGTCGCCGATGACCAGCTCGCGCTGGCCGCGGCCGATCGGGATCATCGCGTCGACCGACTTGTAGCCGGTCTGCACCGGCTGGTCGACCGACTTGCGCCAGATCACGCCCGGCGCCACGCGCTCCACCGGCGCGGTCGCGCTGGTGCCCAGCGGGCCCTTGCCGTCGATCGGCTCGCCCAGCGCGTTGACCACGCGGCCCAGCAGTTCCTTGCCGACCGGCACTTCCAGGATGCGGCCGGTGGTCTTGGCCACGTCGCCTTCGCGCAGGTTCTCGTAGTCGCCGAGCACCACGGCGCCGACCGAGTCGCGCTCCAGGTTCAGCGCCAGGGCGTAGGTGTCGTTGGGCAGTTCGATCATTTCGCCCTGCATCACGTCGGCCAGGCCGAAGATGCGCACGATGCCGTCGGACACGCTGGTGACCGTACCTTCGTTGCGCGACTCCGCGGCCAGCTTGACCTGCTCGATGCGGTTCTTGATCAGTTCGCTGATTTCGGAGGGGTTGAGCGTGGTTGCCATCTTGGTTTCCTTCGGATCGTCCATCGCGCAACGGCGGATGGCGACGTGTGGTTAGCTTCTTTGAGAATCGGGAATGGGGAATCGGGAATCGCGGGTGGCGTCGCCGCCGGGCCGGGTTCTCTCCTCTCTATTCGCCATTCCCGTTTCTTAGTGGGCCAGTGCGGACTGCAGACGCGACAGCTTGCCTTTCAACGAACCGTCGATGACCACGTCGCCGGCGTCGATCACCGCGCCGCCGATCAGCGAAGCGTCCACCGCCGTGGTGATCTCGACCTCGCGGCCGAAACGCTGCTTCAGCGCCACCTTCAGCGAGGCCACCTCGGCATCGCTCAGTGCCGTCGCGGAGGTCACGTTGGCCTGCACCACGCGCTCGGCCTCGGCCCGCAGCTGGTCGTACAGCCCGGCGATCTCCGGCAGCAGCGGCAGCCGCTGGCCTTCGGCCAGCAGGCTCAGGAAGCGCTGGTACTGCTCGTCGGCCGCTTCCGGCGCCAACAGCGCCACCGCCTGCTCGCGCTGCAACAGCGGGTTGTGCAACAACGCGGCCACGCGCGGGTCGGCGGCGACCTGGGCGGAAAACGCCAGCGCCTGCGACCAGGGCGCGAGCTTGCCGGCGTCGCTGGCCGCGGCGAACGCGGCGCGAGCGTAGGGACGCGCCAGTGTGAGGGCCTGGCTCATCTCAGATCTCCGCCGCCAGCTCGTCGAGCAGCGCCTTGTGGGCGTTGGCGTCGATTTCGCGCTTGAGCAGCTTCTCGGCGCCGCTCACCGCCAGCAGCGACACCTGGCGACGCAGGTCCTCGCGCGCGCGGTTGGCCGCGGCATCGATCTCGGCCTGGGCCAGTTCCTTCTGCCGGTTGGCTTCGACGATCGCCTCGTGCTTGGCCGCCTCGACGATCTGGTTGGCGCGCGCATGGGCCTGGTCGATGATCTCGTTGGCCTTGATGCGGGCGTCCTTCAACGCTTCGTTGACCTTTTCCTGCGCCTGCGCCAGGTCCTTCTGGCTGCGATCGGCCGCGGCCAGGCCTTCGGCGATCTTCTGTTGGCGCTCTTCGATGGCCTGCATCAGCGGCGGCCAGATCTTGGTCGCGACGATCCAGATCAGACCGGCGAACGCCAGCGCCTGGGCAAAGAGGGTGAGACCGATATTCATGGGGTACGCTCAGCCAATGGTGACGGGGTGGACGCGCCGCCAGCACGGCGACACGTCCGAACCTTCATCCGTAGCGGCGGCCGCCTGCGGCGACCGCACGCCGGTACGACGGGATCAACCGCCCTGCGGCAGACGCGCGACGAACTCGCCGATCATCGGGTTGGCGAACGCGAACAGCAGGCCGACCGCGACGCTGATGATGAACGCGGCGTCGATCAGGCCGGCGGTGATGAACATGCGGACCTGCAGCACCGGGATCAGTTCCGGCTGGCGCGCGGCCGATTCCAGGAACTTGCCGGCCATGATGGCCAGACCAAGGCCGGCGCCCAGCGCGGCCAGGCCGATCATGATGCCGACGGCGAGGACGGTGGAGCTCTGGACTTGGGCGAGGTTGGTCAGGACGGCGAAGTACATGGTTTTCTCCAGGAACAAAGTTGCTTGAGGATGGTGAATCGAACGAAGGGTTGCTTAGAACATGTGAAACAGAAACGTCAGTGGCTGTCTTCCGCCAAGCTCAGGTACACGATGGACAGCATCATGAAAATGAACGCCTGCAGCGGAATCACCAGCAGGTGGAACAGCATCCAGCCGAAGCCGAACGCGCCGCCGGCCAGCGCACCGAGGATGCCGGCACCGCCCAGCACCCAGATCAGCAGGAACACGATCTCGCCGCCGAACATGTTGCCGAACAGTCGCATCGCCAGCGACACCGGCTTGCTCAGCCATTCGACGATATTGAGGATCAGGTTGAACGGCAGCATCCACTTGCCGAACGGCGCGGTGAGGAATTCCTTGGTCATCCCGCCCACGCCCTTGGAGCGCAGCGAGAAGAACAGCATCAGGAAGAACACGCTGATCGACATGCCCAGGGTGGCGTTGACGTCGGCGGTCGGCACCGGCTTCCAGAAGTGCACGCCGACCCAGCTCAGCGGGATCGCGAGGAAGTCCGCCGGGATCATCTTGATGAGGTTCATCAACAGGATCCAGAAGAACAGGGTGATCGCGATCGGGGTCACCAGCTTGCTGGTGCCGTGGTAGGTGTCCTTGGCCTGGCGGTCGACGAACTCCAGCAGGATCTCCACGAACGCCTGCCACTTGCCGGGCACGCCGGCAGTGGCCTTGCGCGTGGCCAGCCAGAAGCCGAACACCATCAGCAGGCCCATCAGCAGCGACATCACCAGGGTGTCGACGTGCAATTGCCAGAACCCGCCTTCCTGCACCTGGAAAGTGAGGTTCTTGAGGTGATGCTGGATGTAGGAGGTAGGGGTTAGTGCCTCGCCCGCCATGAGTCCTGAGCCTTTTCTTGATTCGATCAACGCCTGGCCAGAGCCAGAACCTGGAACATCAGCCCGACGGCGATACCCGCCAACAGGGCCAGAGGAGGCAACCGCCACCAGGCAAAGCCCAGCGCCAGTACCGCGAACACCAACACCCACTTCAGCACCATGGCCACGATCAACCGCGCCAGCGCCGAACCTGCCGCCTGCACGCCGCCATTGAGCGCGGTGCGTGCGGCCAGCCATCCCCCTGCCACGGTCGCCAGCCCGGTCGCGGCGGCGCCCATCGCGTACTTCGGTCCCAGCAGCAGGAACAGCAGGGACACCACGGCCACCGCCACCAGCGGGTAAATCGCTGCGCGCAGCATCAGCCGCCGACCCGCATCAACGGAGTTCAGCACAGAAAATCCTGCAATTGGTGGTGGAGTGAGGACGACTTCGCGTCCGTCGAGCCGCGGAATTATAGCAATGGGACAATTTGCGAGACAACCGCCAAGGGTCCTGAGGGCGTCCGGATCCCGGTCCGCACGTAGACGATAGCACGGCCGCACCCCGCCACCGGCCTCGAATGCGGCAATGCAGCACGTCTTTGCGTGGGAACTTTTTGTCCAGCACGCTGTCCGATTGGACAGGGACTGCGCCCATCCTCGTCGGCCTATCGCGCAGCCCCACCGAGCCCCGGTCCTTCCGGGGCTTTTTTCGTGGCGCGTTTTGGGACAGACGTGGCGGCCCGGACCACCATACTTTCACGAATGGTGGACGCAAATTTAAGGATAGTGGCGGCACGCGCTGGCATTGCCATCGACGCCCCATCCAAAAAATCCCAAGACGACGGAGCTTGTCCCCGATGAAACACCTGCTTGCCCTTGCGCTGCCGTGCGCGCTCGCCGCCGCTTACGCCCTGCCCGCGCACGCCGAAGACGGCGACGACCGCTTCACCCTGCGCGTGGGCGCGATGAACGTCGACAACGACAACACCCTGCGCGGCAACGCCGTGATCAATGGCAACGCCGTGTCCGGCGCGCAGGACTTCAACTTCGGCGGCAAGGAATGGGAGCCGCGCGTGGACGGCGTGTTCCGCCTGAGCACCCGCCAGCGCCTGATCTTCGACTACTTCAAGTTCGACAAGGACCGCCGCGAGGAACTGGGCCAGGACGTCAGCTTCGGCGGCGTGACCGTGCCGACCGGCAGCTTCGTCAAGGGCGAGCTGAAGTACCAGGTGGCCAGCCTGGTGTACGACTACTCGGTGATCGACAACCCGCAGTTCAGCATGGGCCTGCAGATCGGTGCCGAGTGGGCCAAGGTGGAGTCCAATGCCTACGCCGACCTGGGCCCGGTCTACACCGGCACCTTCCTGGACGAGAGCGAGGACGGCGCCGCGCCGGTGGTCGGCGTGCGCTTCACCGCGCACCCGAGCGAGCACTGGCTGTTCAACATCCAGGGCCAGTACCTGAACACCAAGTGGGGTGATTTCGGCGACTACGACGGCGACCTGAGCCGCGCCAACGCCATCGTCGAGTACCGCTTTACCCGCAACTTCGGCATCTTCGCCGGCTACGACTGGTTCAAGCTGGACGTGGACCGCAAGCGCGACAACGCCAGCATCGGCCTGAAGCAGGAGTTCAAGGGCCCGGTCGCCGGCGTGACCTTCGCGTTCTGATGCGTTCGGGTCCCGGGACCCGGGACCCGCACGGCTTCATGCAGAACCCCGCAGCGATGCGGGGTTCTGTCGTTTTAGGGCAGGTGGTAGATGCACGACGCGACCGCCGCCAGCACGCGCTCACGGCGGCTTGGTCGCACCGGCCACCAGCAGATGCCGGTGGAGGGTGCAGTAGCACTCGTCGTGCCAGCCGTAGTGCGGATCGGTGCAGATCGCGTGCTGCACCGCCGCCGGCAGCGACGCCACGTCGCTGCGCAAGTCGCGCTTCAGCGATACGAAGACCGAGCCCGGATGCGGCCAGTCGGTGCGGCGCGGCGGTTCGGCAATGCGGTTGCCGCCGGCCAGTTCGCGCTGCAGCAGCGCCTGCAGCTCGGGACACAGGCCGGCCTGCCCCACCTCGACCTCCATGCGTCGGTTCACCACGGCCGCGACCGCACCGCACACGGCGGCACGGTCGCGCCGGGCGGCGTCACTTCTTCTTGGGGATGTACAGGTCGGTGATGGTGCCGTCGTAGATCTCGGCGCTCATGCCCACCGACTCGCTCAGGGTCGGATGCGCGTGGATGGTGTGGCCGATGTCCTCGGCCTCCGCGCCCATCTCGATCGCCAGGCCGATCTCGGCCAGCAGGTCGCCGGCATGCACGCCGACGATCGCGCCGCCGATGACCCGGTGCGTCTGCTCGTCGAAGATCAGCTTGGTGAAGCCCTCGGTGCGGCCGATGCCGATGGCGCGGCCGCTGGCCGCCCACGGGAACTTGGCCACGCCGACCTTCAGCCCCTTGGCCTTGGCCTCGGTCTCGGTGACGCCGACCCAGGCGATTTCCGGGTTGGTGTAGGCCACCGACGGAATCACCCGCGCCACCCACTCCTTCTTCTCGCCGGCGGCCACTTCGGCGGCCAGCTTGCCCTCGTGGGTCGCCTTGTGCGCCAGCATCGGGTTCCCGACGATGTCGCCGATGGCGAAGATGTGCGGCACGTTGGTGCGCATCTGCCGGTCGACCGGAATGAAGCCGCGCTCGGTGACGTTGATGCCGGCCTTGTCGGCGCCGATCTTCTTGCCGTTGGGCGCACGGCCCACCGCGACCAGCACGCGGTCGTAGGTGGTGGCGGCCAGCGCCGGCGTTTCGCCCGCGGTGGCGGCTTCGAAGGACACGGTGATGCCCTTCTTGTCGGCCTTGACCTCGGCCGCCTTGGTCTTGAGATGGACCTCCACGCCCTGCTTCTTCAGGCGGTCGGCGAGCGGCTTGACCAGGTCCTTGTCGGCGCCCGGCATCAGCTGGTCCATGAACTCGACCACGGTCACCTTGCTGCCCAGCGCGCCGTACACGGTGGCCATTTCCAGGCCGATGATGCCGCCGCCGACCACCAGCAGGGTCTTGGGGATCTCCTGCAGCTCCAGCGCGTCGGTGGAGTCCATCACCCGCGGGTCGTCCCACGGGAAGTTCGGCAGCTTCACCGCCTGCGACCCGGCGGCGACGATGCACTGCTCGAAGCGCAGCAGCTGGGTCTTGCCGTCGGCGCCGACGACCTCCAGTTCGTTGGCCGAAACGAAGCTGGCCACGCCGGTGACGGTGCGCACCTTGCGCTGCTTGGCCATGCCGGCCAGACCGCTGGTGAGCTTGCCGACCACCTTCTCCTTGTACTCGCGCAGCTTGTCCAGGGTGATCTTCGGCTTGCCGAAGTCCACGCCGAAGTCGCCGGCATGGGCGACCTCGTCGATCACCGCGGCCGCGTGCAGCAGCGCCTTGGACGGGATGCAGCCGACGTTGAGGCAGACGCCGCCGAGGCTGGCGTAGCGCTCGATCAACACCGTGTCCAGGCCCAGGTCGGCGGCGCGGAACGCGGCGGTGTAGCCGCCGGGGCCGGCGCCGAGCACCACGATCTTGCATTCGATGTCGGCGGGCTTGCCGCTGGCCAGGGCCGGCTTCGGCGCCGGCGGCTCGGCCGGCGCACGGTGCGACGGCGCCACCGGCGGCTTGCTGGCCGGCACCTCGGCCGGCGACGCGGCGGGCGCGCCTGCGGCGGCGGCGTCGGCGGTCTCCAGCAGCGCGATCACCGCGCCCTCGGACAGGGTGTCGCCGAGCTTGACCTTCAGCTCCTTGATCACGCCGGCAGCCGCGGACGGCACTTCCAGCGTGGCCTTGTCCGACTCCAGCGTCACCAGGCCCTGGTCCTTCTTCACCGTGTCGCCGACGGCGACCAGCACCTCGATGACCGGAACGTCGCTGTAGTCGCCGATATCCGGGACCTTGACCTCAATGACCGCCATGCAGCTTCTCCTGTGGCCCCTCGCCGCGGCGAGGGGCGTTTGCAGTTCGTCGGCGCGGCCGCGCAAACAGGCGGCGCGCGCAGGTGGGGGAAAACCGGCGCCGCGACGGACGCGGCGCCGTGACGACAGGGCTTACAGCAGCACGCGGCGCATGTCCGCCAGCACCTGGCTCAGGTAGGTGGTGAAGCGCGCCGCGGCGGCGCCGTCGATGACCCGGTGGTCGTAGCTCAGCGACAGCGGCAGCAGCAGCTTCGGCGCGAATTCCTTGCCGCTCCAGACCGGCTGGATCGACGACTTGGACACGCCCAGGATCGCCACTTCCGGCGCATTGACGATCGGAGTGAAGGCGGTGCCGCCGATGCCGCCGAGCGAGCTGATCGAGAAGCAGCCGCCGCTCATCTCGGCCGGGCCCAGCTTGCCGTCGCGCGCCTTCTTGGCCAGCTCGCCGCTCTCGCGCGCCAGCTCGACCACGCCCTTCTTGTCCACGTCGCGGATCACCGGCACCACCAGCCCGTTCGGGGTGTCGGCGGCGAAGCCGATGTGGACGTACTTCTTCAGGGTCAGGCTCTCGCCGCTGGCGTCGAGCGAGGCGTTGAACTCGGGGAACCGCTTCAGCGCCGCGGCGCTGGCCTTGAGCAGGAAGGCGAGCATGGTCAGCTTGATGCCGTCCTTCTCGTTCTCCTTGTTCAGGGCCACGCGCAGGGCTTCCAGGTCGGTGATGTCGGCCTGCTCGAACTGGGTGACGTGCGGGATCATCGCCCAGTTGCGCGCCAGGTTGGCGCCGGAGATCTTCTTGATCCGCGACAGCGGCTTGACCTCGATCTCGCCGAACTTGGCGAAGTCCACCTTCGGCCACGGCAGCAGCTTCAGGCCGTTGCCGCCTTCGGCAGGCGCGATACCGGCGGCGGCCGGGGCGGCGCCGGACAGCGCCGCCTTGACGTAGCGCTGCACGTCTTCCTTGGTGATGCGACCGCCGCGCTCGGAGCCGCTGACCTGGAACAGGTCCACGCCCAGCTCGCGGGCGAACACGCGCACCGCCGGGCTGGCGTAGGGCACCTTCTGCGGCAGCACGCTGTCGGCGTCGAACGCCACCGGCGGGCTGCTCTGGGTCGCCGACGGCGCGGCGGCCTTGGCCGGCGCCGTGGCCTGGACCTGGGCGATCTCGCGCTGGGCCAGCTTGTCCGGCGCCGCCGAGGCCGGCACCGGCTCCACGCCGCCGCCGGTCTCGGCGCTGGGCTGGACCGCGGACGCGGCCGGCGCGGCGGCATCGCTGCCGGCCACTTCGATCAACGCCACCACCTTGCCCTCGGACAGGCTGTCGCCGACCTTGACCTTGAGTTCCTTGACCACACCGGCCACCGACGAGGGCACTTCCATCGTCGCCTTGTCCGACTCCAGGGTGACCAGGCCCTGGTCCTTCTTGACCGTGTCGCCGACCGCGACCAGCACCTCGATCACCGGCACCTCGCTGTAGTCGCCGATGTCCGGCACCCGCGCCTCGACCACGCCGCCAGCAGCGGCAGCGGCCGGCGCCGGCTTGACCGCGTTCTGCGCGGGCGCGGCCGCCGGGGCGGCAGCCTGCTGGGCCGGCGCGGGGGCGGCCTTGGCGGCCGCAGGCGCGGCGGGTGCGGCGGCACTGGCGCCGTCCTCGGCCACCTCTATCAGCGCCACCACCTTGCCCTCGGACAGGCTGTCGCCGACCTTGACCTTGACCTCCTTGACCACGCCGGCGAACGGCGACGGCACTTCCATCGTCGCCTTGTCCGACTCCAGCGTGACCAGGCTCTGATCCTTCTTCACCGTGTCGCCGACGGCCACCAGCACTTCGATTACCGGGACGTCGCTGTAGTCACCGATATCGGGGACAAGTGCTTCCTTGATTTCGGCCATGCGGGGAACTCCGGCAACTGATGAGGGGGAAACCCCTATTGTGGCGGCCCGCAGCCGCAGCGCCAACCTTTGAAGGGCAAAAAAGCCCGATCGCCTCCGCGTGCCGGCGCGGCCGCCGGACTGTACGCCGGCGCATGTTGCGCGCCCGCCGCGCCCGACCGCCGGTGCGCCGCCTTCACGGCGCCACCGCTAGGCTCGCCGAGATTTCCGGAGGGCACGCATGCGGATCCTGGTGCTGTTGATGGCGTTGGCGATGCCGCTGGTCGCCTGGTTCTCGCAACGCGGCGCGTTCGGCCCGACCAACGGCGCCATTTCCGACCGCTACCCCACGCTGATCGTCGCCGCCGGCTACGCCTTCGCGATCTGGGGCGTGATCTTCCTGCTCGATCTGGCCTTCGGCCTGTGGCAATGCAGCGCGCGGCGCCACCGCGGCAGCGCGCTGGCGCAGGTGCGGGCGCCGGCGGCGCTGGGCTTCGCCTTGACCGCGGCGTGGATGCCGGTGTTCTCGCAGCAGCACTTCCTGCTGGCGCTGGCGGTGATCTGGACCGCGCTGGCGGCGACGCTGCTGGCCGCGCTGCGGCTGTCGCGCGATCCGGCGGCCGAGCCCGGCCAGACCCTGTGGGCCTGGCTGCCGCTGTCGCTGCACGCCGGCTGGCTGTCGCTGGCGGCGTTCCTGAACACCGCGCAGGTGATCGTGGCCTACCGCTGGCTGCCGACCGAGCGGATGCTGCCGTGGAGCCTGGTGCTGTTCGCGCTGGCGGCGGCGCTGCTGCTGGGCATGAACCGGGCGATGCGCGGCAACCTCGCCTATGCGGCGGCGGCGCTGTGGGCGCTGGCCGCGGTCTACGTCAAACAGGCCGGCAACACGCTCGCCGGTGCGCAGACCGCGGCATGGGTGGCCTTGCTGCTGGCCGCCGTGCTGGCGCTGCAGACCCTGTGGCTGCGCCTGCGCGTCCGGCGCTGACCCAGCGGCGCCACTTCAATCGCCGGCCGCCGGCACGCTCAGCCATTGCTGCAGCGGCGACCACGCCTGCAGCAGGCGCGGCCAGGCGAAGGCGGCATTGGCCGGACTGCTGGAGGGCAGCGCCAGCAGCACCAGCGGCGGATCGCGCAACGGCAACTGCGGCTGCACGAAGCGCGCGAACGCCTGCGCCGCCGCCGCGCCGTTGCAGGCGATGGCGCGCAGCTGCGGCAGCCGCGCGATGCGTTCGGGCAGGGCATTGGGGACTTCGCTGCCGCGCACGATCGCCGCGTCCAGGCTGCCGCGGCGCCGGCACTGGCCGATCACGTCCCACAGGCCGACGCCGGCCGCGTGCAGCGCCTGCAACCGCGCCGCGGCGTCCAGTGCCGGATCGAAGCCGCACAACGCTCCCATCAACGGCCAGAACCGGTTGCGCGGATGCGCGTAATAGCGCGCCTGCTGCAACGACGCCGCACCCGGCATGGAGCCGAGCAGCAGCACCCGGCAGTCGTCGCGTATCTGCGCGGGCAGGCCCTGCAACAGGGGCTGCGTCGTCACGTCGCGCGCATCTGGATGAACGGCCAAAAGTCTTAAAACCTCGTTATTTCAAGCATCCTGCGCAAGTGCCTGAACGTCGTCTGCATTCGTCCGGCGAGGGTCGGCGACGATTCATCTTCTCATCGATAGGGTGTGCGCGCCCACTCCCGTGGCCCCACAAGAAAAAGATGAGGAGATACCCCATGCGGTCCATTCAGATCCTGAGCCTGGCTGTGGTTTCCGCCCTTGCGTTTGCGCCCGCCGCATTCGCGCAGGATGGCGATACCGCGTCCGGCAAGCACTTCTCCGTCGTCGGCAGCGCGACTCTGCTCGACCCGCACTCCAAGCCGGCCGCCGGCCTCGACGTCGATGGCGGCCCGGCGCCGACCATCAGCGCCAGCTGGCTGATCGACGACAACTGGGCGGTCGAACTGTGGGGCGCTGCCGACAAGTTCAACCACCGCGTCAAGGCCGACGGCATCGGCAAGGTCGGCACCGTCGAGCAGCAGCCGATCGCGCTGAGCGGCCAGTACCACTTCGGCCAGGCGGACAACGTGTTCCGTCCGTTCGTCGGCGTCGGTTACTACGAGTCCAACTTCAGCAACGAGAAGCTGGCCGGCCTGAACCCGGATCAGCACATCA
Organism: Xanthomonas sp. NCPPB 901; assembly: GCF_056725085.1. NCBI lineage: Bacteria > Pseudomonadati > Pseudomonadota > Gammaproteobacteria > Lysobacterales > Lysobacteraceae > Xanthomonas > Xanthomonas sp. NCPPB 901. Next base: position 4,343,720 of record NZ_CM161511.1, read on the forward strand.
GCCTGGACACCGCCAAGGGCGCCATCGGCACCGTCGGCGTGGACATGAACATCAACTCCACCTGGTTCGCCCGTGCCGATGCGCGCTACATGCACTCGCGTCCGGAGCTGAAGGTGGCCGGCGAAGGTACCGGCGAAGACCTGAAGCTGGATCCGTGGCTGTTCAGCTTCGGCGTCGGCGCGCGCTTCTAAGCGTTCCGTCTCCAGCGCACACGCAAACGGGCCCGCAAGGGCCCGTTTGTTTTTGTGCGTGCGCTGCGCTCGCGCCTGCTCTCCCGCCTCCGGCGGCGCGCCCGAACGAAGCGGCATCGCGCACCGCCTGCAGGCACGGCAGCGCTCAGCGCGGCGAGCGATCGAACCCGCGGTGGCGCGCGAAGCGGCGCAGGCGCCGCCGCAACAGCCAGGCGTAGGCGCAGGCATAGCCGAGCAGCAGGGCCGCGGCGCCCAGCAGGCTGGCGTGGCTCATCCAGCCCTGGGTCGGCCACGCCGCGCCATCGACCAGGCTGCGCCAGCCCTGCCACAGTCCCGCCCCGATGCGCACCGCCACCAGCGCGGTCATGCCCAGCACCAACCACAGGTTCGGCGTGTAGTGCAGCCCGTGCGGCAGCGGCTCGAAGCGGGTGCCGACGATGCCGAGCGCGCCCAGCAGCAGTCCGATGCCCCAGCCTGCCGCCGCGTACGTGGCCGCGCCCGGCCACCAGTGCCCGGCGATCACGGCGAAGACCAGCAGCACCAGGCTGGACAGCAGCGCCGACCACAGCTGCACCGCGACCAGCCAGCCACGCGCCTGACGCCGGGTGGTGCCCATGCGGAACCGCTGCAGCAGCGACAGCGGCAGCAGCACCGCGGTCACCGCCAGCGCGATCACGATCGCCAGCGGAATGGCCAGCAGCAGCGGCATGCGTGTGGGCCGGTCAGAACGCCGGCAGCACCGCGCCCTGGTACTTGCGCTGGATGAAGGCCTTCACTTCCGGGCTGGTCAGCGCCTTGGCCAGCTTCTGCACGCGCGGATCGTCCTTGTTGTCGGGACGCGCGACCAGGAAGTTCACGTACGGCGAGTCCTTGCTCTCGATCGCCAGCGCGTCGCGGGTCGGATTGAGGCCGGCGTCGAGCGCGTAGTTGGTGTTGATCAGCGCCAGGTCGACCTGGTCCAGCACCCGCGGCAGCATCGCCGAATCCAGTTCGCGGAACTTCAGCTGCTTGGGGTTGGCGACGATGTCGCGCTGGGTGGACAGCGCGTTGCTCGGATCCTTGAGCTTGATGAGCCCGGCCTTGTCGAGCAGGATCAGCGCACGGCTGTTGTTGCTGGGGTCGTTGGGGATCACCACGTCGGCGCCCTGCGGCAGCGCGTCCAGCGACTTGTAGCGGCGCGAGTAGGCGCCGAACGGCTCGATGTGCACGCCGACCACGGTGACCAGGTTGCTCTTGCGGTCGCGGTTGTAGGCCTGCAGGTAGGGCTCGGTCTGGAAGTAGTTCACGTCGATCTGCTTCTGCACCACCTGGTCGTTGGGCTGCACGTAGTCGTTGAACACGCGCACGTCCAGGGTCACGCCCTGCTGCTCCAGCATCGGCTTGACCACCTCCAGGATCTCGGCATGCGGCACGGCGGTGGCGGCGACGCTGAGGTGGTCGCTGGCGGCACCGGCATCGGGCTTGCCGCAGGCGCCCAGGGCGAGCACGGCGCCGGCGAGCAGGAGACGGAACGGGAGTTTGGTCATGGCAGGAAATCCGCAGAGGTGGGGAAGGAGAAGGGCAACCGGCGGCGCTGCCAGCACGCTAGCAGACCCGGCTGCGGCGTGCGGCGAAAGGCCCGGGATCGCGCGCGCAGGATCGGCCGCGACCACGTCTTCTCGGTGCAGCGGTCGCGGCTGACGCCGCCCCCTACGCAAACGCGCGGGGAAGCGCACGGGAGCGCACAAGAGGCAATGCGGCTCACCGCCGGCTGTAGTGCGCGACCAGGCGGTCGCCGAGCATCTGCAGCGCCTGCACCAGCAGCAGCAGGATCACCACCGTCACCAGGGCCACGTCGGCATGCGAGCGCTGGTAGCCGTCGCGGTAGGCCAGGTCGCCGAGGCCGCCGGAGCCGATCGCGCCGCCCATCGCGGTGAAGCCGATCAAGGCGATGGTGGTCACCGTGGCGCCGGCGATCAGGCCCGGCCGCGCCTCCGGCAGCAGCACCCGCGTCACCAGTTGCCAGGTGGTCGCGCCCATCGCCAGGCTGGCCTCGACCACGCCGCGGTCCACCTCGCGCAGCGCGGTCTCCACCAGCCGCGCGTAGAACGGCGCCGCGCCGACCACCAGCGGCAGGATCGCGCCGCGCACGCCCAGCGAGGTGCCCATCGCCCACAGCGTCAGTGGGATCATCGCGATCATCAGGATGATGAAGGGCACCGAGCGCAGCACGTTGATGACCAGCGCCAGGCCGCCGTACAGCAGCGGCTTCTGGTGGGTCTGGCGCGGGCCGGTGAGGAACAGCAGTACGCCCAGCGGCAGGCCGATCAGCAGGGTCAGCGGCAGCGAGCCGCCGAGCATCAGCAGCGTATCGACGGTAGCGCGGCCGATCTCGCTCCACTTGCCGGCATCGAGATTGCGGAAGAAGCCGGTGGCGGCGGTGGCGAAAGGCATCATCGGCGCAGTTCCTGCACATGCACGCCGGCAGCGACGAATTCGGCCTGCGCCGCATCCATGTCGCCACCGACCAGGGCCACGGTGAGCTGGCCGTAGGGGGTGTCCTTGATCCGGTCGATGCGCCCGGACAGGATGTTGTAGTCCACCGCGGTGGCGCGGGCGATGCGCCCGAGCAGCGGCGCATAGGTATCGACGCCGAGGAAGGTCAGGCGCAGGATGCGCCCCTCCACCGCGGCGAGGTCGCGGTGCAGTTCGCCCTCGTCGACATGCTCGGCCTCGGAGACGAAGCGCTTGGTGGTCGGATGCCGCGGATGCAGGAACACCTCGGTGACCGGCCCGCTCTCGACCAGGCGCCCGGCATCGAGCACGGCCACGCGGTCGCAGACGCGGCGGATCACTTCCATCTCGTGGGTGATCAGCACGATGGTCAGGCCCAGCTCGCGGTTGATCTGCGCCAGCAGCGCCAGCACCGAGGCGGTGGTCTGCGGGTCCAGCGCACTGGTGGCCTCGTCGCACAGCAGGATGCGCGGCCGCGTGGCCAGGGCGCGGGCGATGCCGACGCGCTGCTTCTGCCCGCCCGACAGCTGCGCCGGATACTTGCCGGCGTGCGCGGCCAGCCCGACCCGCGCCAGCAGCTCGGCCACCCGCGCGTCGATCTCCGCGCGCGGCGTGCCCGCCAGTTCCAGCGGGAAGGCGACGTTGCCGGCGACCGTGCGCGAGGACAGCAGGTTGAAGTGCTGGAAGATCATGCCCACGCGCTGGCGCAGCGTGCGCAGCCCGGCGCGGTCCAGCGCGGTGACGTCTTCGCCGTCGATGAGCAGGCGGCCGCCGCTGGGCTCCTCGAGCCGGTTGATCAGCCGGATCAGGGTCGACTTGCCGGCGCCGGAATGGCCGATGATGCCGAACACCTCGCCGGCGTCGATGCGCAGGTCAAGCGGATGCAGCGCCACGACCGGCTGGCCGGCGACGGAATAGGACTTGTGCAGGCGCTCGAACTGGATCAACGCGCGGGACCGGCAGCGACGGGGGGCGCAAAGCCTAGCAGGCCGAGATGGCGTGCGTTATTCCATTCGATTCTAACGTCGGCGCGCATCGCGGGATGGCTAGGGCCGCGCCTGCGGCGGCGGATGCGCCACCGCGCGGATCCGCTCGCGGTGCAGCAGGTACAGGCCGCTGGCGACGATGATCGCCCCGCCCACCCAGGTCCAGGCATCGGGCAGCTTGCGCCACAGCAGCCAGTCCCAGGGGATCACCCACAGCAGGCCGCTGTACTCCAGCGGCGCCACCAGCGAGGCGTCGCCGCGGCGGAACGCCTGGGTCAGCGCCACCTGGCCCAGCGCCCCGGCCAGGCCCATGCCGGCGATCCAGCCGCCATCGGCCGCGCGCAGCGGCGTCCAGTCCGGCAACGCCAGCGCACCGGCGCCCAGCGCCATGATCAGCAGGAACCACACCACCAGCGACTGCGGCGTGTCGGTGCGCGTCAACAGGCTGACCAGCACCGAGGCCACCGCATAGGCGACGGCCGCCAGCAGCACCATCAGCCCCGGCAGCGAGACGAACCCGTCCATGCCGGGGCGCAGCACCACCAGCACGCCGACCAGGCCGACGCCGATCGCCGCCCAGCGTCGCGGGCCCACGTACTCGCCGAGCAGCGGCACCGACAGCGCCGCCACCAGCAGCGGCGCGACGAAGTAGATGGTGTAGGCGGTGGACAGCGGCAGGCTGCGCAAGGCCCAGGCGAAGCAGCCGATCATGGCGATGCCCAGCACGCCGCGCAGCAGCTGCAGCCCCCAGCGCACCGGCAAGATCGCGCGTGGCCCGGCGCTGGCCAGCACCCACAGCAGCACGAACGGCAGCGAGGCGCCACCACGCAGCGCCGCGACCTGCAGCGCCGGGTAGTGCGCGCTGAGCTGCTTCATCGACGCATCCATCAGCGAAAAGAACGCGACCGCGGCGATCATCCACGCGGCGGCGACGGCATTGGAACGGGAGGTGGGCATCGGCGCATTATCACCGCGATCGGGGACGTGCGTGGCGCCGGGGCAGATCGCGTCGGGACTGCAGTCCCTCCCCCAAGGCGCCGACCAGCGCATCGGCCACTGTCGTCTCCTGTGGGAGCGACTGCAGGGCACCCGAATCCCCTGCTTTTGCCGCGCATCGCACTGTGCCGTAGGAGCGGCTTCAGCCGCGACAGGCGTTGCCGGGAACGCCCCGTCGCGACCGAAGCCGCTCCCACACGGCACCCTGGATCCGGCTTGAATGCGGCGAAAGCAGGTGATTGGGATGCCCTGAAGGCCCCTCCCACATGAGCCAGCCGCACGTCGGCGTGGCTCCATGCCCTCGCAGGATCGGCCGCGACCTGACATGGGCGGCGGTCGCGGCTGAAGCCGCTCCTACGACATGGCGCCAGTGGGGGGGACTGTCGGGTCGACGCAGGACGCCGCACGAATCCCCAATCCCAAATCCCCAATCCCCGCCCCCGGGGCCTGCCCCATGCACGACCCGCACGTTCTACGATAGGCATCTTTGCCGAGGACTCACCATGCCTTCCTTCGATATCGTTTCCGAGGTCGACAAGCACGAGCTGACCAATGCCGTGGACCAGGCCAACCGCGAACTGGCCAACCGCTTCGACTTCAAGGGCGTGGACGCCAAGTTCGAACTCGACGACCAGGTCATCGCGCAGTCGGCGCCCAGCGACTTCCAGGTCAAACAGATGACCGACATCCTGCGCGCGCGCCTGCTGGCGCGCGGCATCGACGTGCGCTGCCTGGAGTTCGGCGACATGGAGACCAACCTCGCCGGCGCGCGGCAGAAGATCACCGTCAAGCAGGGCATCGAGCAGAAGCTGGGCAAGAAGATCGTCGCCACGCTCAAGGAGGCCAAACTGAAGGTGGAAGCGCAGATCAACGGCGACAAGCTGCGGGTCAGCGGCAAGAAGCGCGACGACCTGCAGGACGCGATCGCGCTGCTGAAGAAAAGCGATTTCGAGCTGCCGCTGCAGTTCGACAACTTCCGCGACTGAGTCCCGGCCACGCCCGTGCGCGGGTGCAAGACGACCACCCCGCGGCGACGGGCTGTCTTGCACTCGACCGCACGATGTCTTCACCGGTGGTGCGCGGGTGCACGCGAATGCGCATCGCCTCACCGTCGACGGCTGCGCGACAGAACGGCGTGCGCTGCATGTCGCGGCCTGCGCACGCCGTCCGGCCTGTGCCGGCGCGCGCACCCCGGCATGGCCACCGCAGCGCATCCTGAGCATTGCAGCACGTGCGAAAACGCGTGCGGCGCGTCGACACCGGACGGCACCACGCCACCGCACGACCGCCTCCGCGCCGCGGACGCTCGCCGCGCGCGCCACCGTCCCCGGCTAGGTGCCAGCGGCGACGCCCGCGGCCAGCATCCGCCGCCCCTGCGCCACCTCGGCTTCCAGGTCGTGCGTCCAGATCCAGTCGAAGCGCTGCGCCAGGGTCTGCGCCAGCCGCGCATCGTCGGCGCCGGCCTGCGGATCGCGCAGTTCGTACAGCTCGCCGGCCTCGTGCGAGGTGCGCTGCACGCGGCAGGCGCGCGGCAGGCGCAAGCGCTCGTAGACCTGCAACAGCGCCGGCAGGTCGCCGCGGCGCAGGCCGGGCGTGGCCAGCAGTTGCGCCAGGAAATAGGCATCTTCCAGGCCCTGCCCGGCGCCGGCGCCCTGGTGCGGCAGCATGGCGTGCGCGGCGTCGCCGATCAGCGCCAGCCGCCCGTGCACGTAGCCGGGCAGTTCGGCCAGATCGTGCAGCGCCCAGTGGGTGGGCGTGTCGATGCACTCCAGCAGCGTGCGCGCAGCCTCGCCCCAGTGCGCGAACGCCTCCAGCATCTCGCGACGGCTGGCCTCGCGTACCCAGGCCTGACCGGTGCGCCACTGCGGTGACGGGTCGCTGCGGTCGGAGACGAAGGCGACCACGTTGATCAGCCGGCCCTGCTTCACCGGGAAGGTGAGGATGTGCGCGTCCAGGCCTAGCAGCATCTGCGGCACGTCGACCAGGTGCGCGTCCACGCCGCGCGCGGCGAAGGCGGCACGCAAGCGCGCCGCGTCGATCAGGCCGCGATAGGCGCAGGTGCCGGTGAAGCGCGGTGCCGCCGGCGCGTGGCCGAGCGCGCGCAGCACCTCGCCGCGCAAGGCCGACTTGATGCCGTCGGCGGCGATCAGCACGTCGCCTTCGTACTGGCTGCCGTCGGCGAAGCGCACGCGTACCGCATCGGCGTCCTGCTCCACGGCGACCGCGCGCTTGCCGAAGCGGGCCAGCCCGAACGGCAGGCGCGTGGCCAGTGCGTCGAGGAAGTCGGCGCGGTGCACCGACGACTGGCCAACGCCGGGCGCCAGGGTCTGCCCGAGCAGCCGCGCGTCCTCGCCGCGGCGCCATTCGAACCACACGTCCTGCCACGGCGCGGGGGTGCGGTCGGCGAGCTCGGCATAGGGCTCGCCCATGCCCAGGCCGGCCAGCGCGCGCACCGCATTGGGTCCGAACGAGACGCCGGCGCCGATCTCGCCGAACGCCGGCGCCGATTCGAACAGTTGCACGTCGAGATGGCGGTGGCGGCACAGGCCCAGGGCCAGGCCGACGCCGGCGATGCCGCCGCCAACGATGCCGATGCGCAGGGGGGATGCAGGATTCATCTGGAGTCTCCGGTGGGGAACGTCAGTCGCGGCCGGCCAGCAGGATCTTCTCGGCCAGCCGCGCGGGCGCGCTGAAACACACTTCGTGGCTGCCCGGCAGGCTGACCAGGCGGTAGGCGCCCAGGCGCGCGCTCAGCCGCGGATGCCAGCCGTACTCGCCTGGCGGCAACGCCACGTCGTCGGTGGCGTAGAGCCAGCTGCGCGGGATCTGCAGGTCATGGAAGCGCTTGAGCGGCACCGCATCGAAATGGCTGCGCGCGGGCGTCGGGCTCAGCCGCGCGTAGGCCTGCTGCGCCTGGGCCAGATCGGCGTCGCCGATGAAACCGTCGCGCCAGATCGGGAACGGCAGCATGATGCCGCCGTCGGCATCCACCGCGTTCTTCCACAGCGCCTGGTAATGCGGCGGCAGCAGGTCGAACAGCGCCTCGCCATCGCGCAGCACGAAGGCGTTGTGGAACACCAGGCGTCTGCAGCGCTCCGGCTCCTCCTCGGCCAGGCGCTGCACGATGCTGCCGCCCCAGCTGTGGCCGAGCACGACGAGGTCGCGCAGGTCGTGGCGGCGCACGTAGTCCACCACCGAGGCCACGCAGTCGGCGTGGGAGACGCGCTTGTCGGCGCCGGCGCCATGCCCGGCGATGGTCGGCGCATGCACCTGCACGCCGTGCGCGCGCAGGTGGTCGGCGACGCCGTCCCAGGCGTGGCCGTCGTGCCAGGAACCGTGCAGCAACAGATAGGTTTGCATGGGTCGTCTCCGTGCGGCTCAGCGGAAGGTCCAGCCGAGGCCGAGATTGAAATAGGTGAGATCGCGGGTGCCGGCCTGCACGCCGCCGCTGGCGACCGCGCCACCCGGCGCGTGGGTGACGCTGCCGGTCAGCGACAGCTGCGGCGACAGCCGCCAGGTCGCGCCCAGCGCGTAGTGGCGGTACTGCGCCAGCGGCGCCAGCACCGCCAGCTGCGCCTGGCTGTCGGGAATCAGGCGACTGGCGCGGGAATAGCCCAGCCGCAGCGACCACGCATCGTCCAGGCGATACTCGGCACCGAACCGGAGCACGCGCTGGCTGCGCCAGCCGAAACCCGGGCCGTCCGCAGCGCCGAGCGCCCCGCCCTGGTCGATGCGGTTGCCGTAGGCGCGTTCGCCGGACCAGTCGATCCACAGCCAGTCGGCGGCCAGGGTCAGCGCGTCGCTGGCCTGCCAGGCCAGGCCGGCGCCGGCCTGCTGCGGCAGGTCCAGGCGGCCTTCCGGCAACAGCCCGCGGTAGCGCTGCAGGCGGCCGAAGCGGATGCGGCTGGACCAGGTGACACCGGCGCTCAGGCCCGGCGCCAGTTGGCCGTACCAGCCCAGCGCGACGCCGTAGCCGTACGCGGAGTCGGCACCGGCCGACTGGAAACCGATGCCCTCCAGGCCGGCGATGTGCAGGCGCTGGTAGGCCAGCCGCGGCGACAGGCCCAGGTACTGATGCTCGCCCACGCGCCAGGCCAGGGTCGGCGCCAGCACCACCTGCTGCAGCTTGGACAGGGTGTCGTGCGTGCCGTAGACCGGCGTGCCGTAGTCCAGCGCCACGCCATGGCCGAACACCGATACGCCCAGGCTCAGGTCGTCGTTGAGCTGGCGGTTGTAGCCGGCGGTCGGTACCGGGATCAGCGCGTCGTCCTTGTAGCGCGTCGTGCCGACCTGGCTGCGCACCGGCGCCGAGATCAGGGTGAGGTCGGCATCGACGCGGTCGCCGACCGCGCCCATGCCGGCCGGGTTGTTGGCCGAGGCCGCCGCATCCAGCGGCAAGGCGATCGAGGTGCCGGCCAGGCCCTGGGTCTGCGCGCCATAGCCGGGCAGCGCCACGCCGTTGTTGGCGGCGGCGCCGCCGGAGACCGCCGCCATGGTCCACAGCAGCGTGGTCCAGCGCGGCGTGCCGTGGCGTTGCGCCCTGCGGCGCGTTGGATGTGGAAACTGCTGCATGATCGGGCCCTCCCTCCGAGCCGATGCGTGGATGCGGCCGCCGGCCGGCGGCGCGCAGGGGTCCGTACCGCCACCGAAAGCGGCGGCGGCAACGGGTGCCAGGAACTGAAGACGGCGTTGGGTGCTGCGCCGCGGCCGCAAGGTGGCCGCGGCGCGGAACCGGCTAGGCGGCCGCGCGGCGGCGCGCCGGATTGGCCTGGTTGTCGACGCCGTCGACCAGCGGGGTCAGGTGGAAATCGAAGGCGATCTCGGCGAACGGGCCGTCCACGCCGTTGGCGGCGATGCTGGCCGGGTCGCGGTGCTCCACGATCGCCGGCACCAGGCCGTCGCGGGTGGCGTAGGCGAAGTCGTCGTCGACCAGCGGGTCGCCGGCGATGTTGATCTGCGTGGTCAGCTTGCGGTGGCCGTCGGCGCCGATGAAGAAGTGGATGTGCGCCGGCCGCTGGCCATGCCGGCCGAGCGCGAACAGCAGGCGTTCGGTCGGACTGCCCGGCGGCACGCCGTAGCCCTTGGGCACGATGCTGCGGAAGCGGTACCGGCCGTTGTCGTCGGCGACGATGGTGCGGCGCATGTTGAACGGCGCCTGCTTGCCGGTGGGATCGAAGTGCGAATAGAAGCCGCGCGTGTCGCAGTGCCAGACCTCGACCGTCGCGCCGGGCAGCGGGCGGCCGTCGGCGCCGTACACGGTGCCGTGCATGATCAGGGTGTGGCCGTTCTCGTCGCTGCCGTCGTCGAGCCGGGCGACGCCGTGCGCCACCGGCGCGCCGGCCACGTACAGCGGCCCTTCGATGGTGCGCGGGGTGGGGTTGTCGATGCCCAGTTCGGCATCGATGGCGTCCAGGCGCAGGTCCAGGAAGTGGTCCAGGCCCAGCCCGGGCGAGATCAGCCCGGCCTGCCCGGCCGCGCCCAGGTCGTTGAGCCAGGCGATCGCCGCCCAGTACTCGTCCGGGGTGATCTCCAACTCGTCGATGCTGCGGAACAGATCCGACAGCACGCGGTGCACGATCTGCTTCACCCGCGGCGTGCCGCCCGGCATGTCCAACCCGCTGACCTGGCGCAGGAACGCCTGCACGTCGGGGGTGGCGAAGATCTTGACGCTCATGGTGATGCCCTTCCTTTCTCGTGGTGGCGATGGCGGCCGAGACACGTCCCCTCCCGAGGGAGCGTCCGCAGCGGAACTAGCGATCGTCCTCGTACAGCGACGAGGGGTGGCGGCACAGCGGGGTGACCGCGATGCGCATGTAGGGGAACAGCGGCAGCGACAGCAGCAACGCGTGCAGTTCGGCGTTGTCGGCCACGTCGAAGATGCTGACGTTGGCGTACTGCCCGACCACCCGCCAGATGTGCCGCCAGCGACCGTCGCGCTGCAGTTCCTGGAAGCGCGCCTTCTCCTCGCGCTTGAGCTGCTCGGCCCGTTCGGGCGGCATGTCGGCGGGAAGATTTACGTCCATGGTCACGTGGAACAGCATGGTTCAGTCCTCCGCGGTGGCGCTGACCGCCACCACGCTGCGGCCGCGATCGCGGCGGAAGGCCTGCACGCGCGCCTCGTCCAGGGCGATGCCCAGGCCGGGGCCGGCGGGCAGGTGCAGGTGGAAGTCGGCGTAGCGCAGCGGCTCGGTCAGCAGTTGCTCGGTCAGCAGCAGCGGCCCGAACAGTTCGGTGCCCCACTGCAGTTGCGGGAAGGTGGCGAACACCTGCGCCGAGGCGACGGTGCCGATCGGCCCTTCCAGCATGGTGCCGCCGTACAGGCCGATGCCGGCCGCCTCGGCGATGGCGGCGACCTTCTGCGCGGCGATCGGCCCGCCGGACGGCTCGATCTTCACCGCGAACACGTCGGCCGCCGGCGCGCGCGCGGCCAGGAACGCGCTCTCCGGCCCGGCCAGGATCTCGTCGGCCATCAACGCCAGCGGGAAGCGCTGCATCAGCCGCTGCATCGCCTCGCGCGAGGCCACCGGCTGCTCCACCAGTTCGCAGCCGGCATCGGCCAGCGCCGGCAGCGCGCGCACCGCCTCGGCCTCGCTCCAGGCCATGTTGACGTCGACCCGCACCGCGCCGCGCGCGCCCAGCGCACGCTTGATCGCGGCCACGTGGGCGATGTCCTCGGCCGGCGGCCGCGCGCCGATCTTCAGCTTGAACACCTGGTGCCGGCGCAGGTCCAGCATCTGCTCGGCCTCGGCGATGTCGCGCGCGGTGTCGCCCGAGGCCAGCGTCCAGGCCACCGGCAGGCGCTCGCGCAGGCGCCCGCCCAGCAGCTCGGACAGCGGCAGCCCGACGCGCTTGCCCTGCGCGTCCAGCAGCGCGGTCTCCACCGCGCACTTGGCGAAATGATTGCCCTTGACCTGCTTGCCGATGCGCTGCATCAGCGCCTGCACGCCGCTGGCGTCGGCGCCGACCAGCAGCGGCGCCAGGTAGCGGTCGATCGCCAGCTTCATGCCTTCCGGGCTCTCCGCGCCGTAGGCCAGGCCGCCGATGGTGGTGCCTTCGCCGAGGCCGACCACGCCGTCGGAGCAGTGCAGGCGCACCAGCATCAGGGTCTGCCCCTGCATGGTCGCCACCGACAGGCGGTGCGGACGGATGGTCGGCAGGTCGAGCAGCAGGGTCTCGACGCGCTCGACGGTGGGGGCGGTGCGGCGGGTGGGGGTCGGCAACGGGTCCATGCGCGCCACACTGCGCCGGCCGCGCAGCCACGTCCAAGACTCTGTCGGTCTCGTTGCATACCTTTTTGGTATGTTGTTGGCGTAACCCGCATGATTGCTGGCTTTATTGCAGCGCAACATACCTCGAACGAATACGACTTCCGATGGACCTGCGCCAACTTCGCTACTTCGTCGCGGTCGCCCGCGAGCGCAATTTCACCCGCGCCGCCGAACTGCTGCATATCGCCCAGCCGCCGCTGAGCCGGCAGATCCAGCACCTGGAGGAGCAACTGGGCACGCGCCTGATCGTGCGCAGCAGCCGCCCGCTGCGGCTGACCGACGCCGGCAAGCTGTTCTACGAGGAAGCGCTGCAGGTGCTGGGCCGGGTCGAGCAGATGCAGGACGCCGCGCGCCGGATCGGCCGCAGCGAGCAACGCGTGTTCGCGATCGGCTTCGTCGCCTCCGCGCTCTACGGCGGCCTACCGATGCTGGTGCGGCGCCTGCGCCAGCAGCGTCCGGCGCTGGACATCCGCCTGCTGGAACTGATGTCCGGCGAGCAGATCGAGGCGTTGAAGACCGGCCGCATCGACCTGGGCGTGGGCCGCATCCGCCACGACGACGAGAGGGTGGAGCGCTTCGTGCTGCGCGAGGAACGCCTGGTGGTCGCGCTGCCGATGGAACATCCGCTGGCAGCGTCCGACGCCCCGCTGGCACCGGAGGCGCTGAACGCGCAGCGCCTGATCGTCTACCCCAACCAGCCGCGGCCGAGCTTCGCCGACCAGGTGCTGTCGCTGCTGCACGACCGCGGCATCCGCCCGCTGGCGGTGCAGGAGGTGCGCGAACTGCAGACCGCGCTGGGCCTGGTCGCCGCGGAGATGGGCGTGTGCGTGATTCCCGCGTCGGTGCGGGTGCTGCGCCGCGACCTGCACTACCGGCTGCTCGACGACGCCCACGCCACCTCGCCGATCATCCTCAGCCACCGCCGCAACGACAGCTCCGAGCTGCTGCCGCTGATCAAGCGGCTGATCCGCGAGATGTACACGGAAGCGCCGGCGTGGCTGGACACCGCCTACAATCGCCTGCACCTTCCCTAGGCCACTTCCGCGACCGATGCACGACGAGATCCCTGGCGACGCGCCCGACTACCTGGGCGACACCCGCCGCTGGCTGGAACGCGCGGTGATCGGTTTGAACCTGTGCCCCTTCGCCAAGGCGGTGCACGTCAAGCAGCAGATCCGCTACGTGCTCAGCGACGCGAGCACGCCCGAGGCGCTGCTCGAACAATTGGCCGAGGAACTGGTGCTGCTGCGCGACACCCCGGCCGAACAGATCGACACCACCCTGATCGTGCACCCGGACGTGCTGCAGGACTTCCTGGACTACAACGACTTCCTCGACAACGCCGACGCCGCGGTCGAGGCGCTGGACCTGCAGGGCATCCTGCAGGTGGCCAGCTTCCACCCACAGTACCAGTTCGCCGGCACCGCACCGGACGACATCGGCAACTACACCAACCGCGCGCCCTACCCCACCCTGCACCTGTTGCGCGAGGACAGCGTGGAGCGTGCCGTGGCCGCCTTCCCGGACGCGGACGTGATCGTGGAGCGCAATCTGCGGACGCTGGAAACGCTGGGCCTGGAGGGCTGGAAGCGGGCGGTTGAGGGGCGGGATTCGTGATTGGGGATTGGGGATTGGGGATTGGGGATTGGGGATTGGGGATTGGGGATTGGGGAGTCGGGATTGGGGAGTCGGGATTGGCGATTGGCAAAGGCGGGGCGCGGTCGCCGCTGAAGCCGCTCCTACGCGAGCCGCGCACGTCGTTCCAGACACCATGCGCTTTTGCCAATCCCCAATCCCGAATCCCTAATCCCGGCCCTCAAACAGCACCGCCACGTCCGCCGCCTGCAGCACCCGCCACTGCCCGGCCGGCAGATCGCCCAGGCCGAAGCCGCCGATGCGGCTGCGATGCAGCGCGGTGACGTGGTTGCCGACCGCGGCGAACATGCGCCGTACCTGGTGATAGCGGCCTTCGTGCAGGGCCACGCGCACCTGGCGCGGCCCCAACGTCTCCAGCTCCACCGGCAGCAGCGGCGTGGTCTCGCCGTCGAGCAGCAGCGTGCCGCTGGCGAACTGCGCCGCTTCGTCGCCGCGCAGGTCCTCGGCCAGGCTGGCCTCGTAGACCTTGGCCAGCCGCGCCTTCGGCGAGACGATGCGATGCAGCAGCGCGCCGTCGTCGGTCATCAGCAGCAGGCCGCTGGTGTCGCGGTCCAGCCGCCCGACCGTGGACAGCAGCGGCGAGCGCAGGCGGAAACGCGGCGGCAGCAGGTCGTAGACGATGCGCCCCGGGTCCTTGGTCGAGCAGGTGTAGCCGACCGGCTTGTGCAGCGCCAGGATCAGCCCGGGCGGCGGATCCAGCGCTTCGCCGTCGACCCGGATCGTCGCGTGCGGCACCTGGTCGTCGGCGTACAGCACCTCGCCCTCGGCATCGGTGATGCGGCCTTCGCGGAACATCAGCGCCACCTGCTTGCGGCTGCCGTAGCCCAGGTTGGCCAGATGCTTGACCAGTTTCATCGGCGCGCTCCGCCGCGGCTGCGCACCGCGTGGATCAGCTTGAAGCCGTCGCGGGTGGCGAGCACCTCGGTCTGGCCGAAGCTGGCATCGAGTACCGCCTCGTACGGCAGATGGCGGTTGGCGACCAGGAACAGGCGCCCGCCGGGCGCCAGCGCCTGCGCCGCCACCGCGATGAAGCGCCGGCCGATGTCCGGCCGTTCCATCCGCCCCGGGGCGTGGAACGGCGGATTGCTGACGATGACGTCGTACTGCCCTGGCAGCCCCGCGGTCACGTCGTGCCAGTGGAAGCCCAGCGCCACGCCGGCCGGCGCCTGCGCCAGGTTGGCGCGCGCCAGCGCCAGCGCACGCGCGTCGGCCTCGAACAGGTCCAGCGCGGTCAGCTGCGGGCAGCGCGCCAGCAGTTCCGCCGACAGGTAGCCATAGCCGGCGCCGAGATCGGCGGCGCGGCCGCGCAGGTCGGCGGGCAGATGCTCGGCCAGCAGCGCCGAGGCCGGGTCGATGCGGTTCCAGGCGAACACGCCGGGACGGCTGCGGAAGCGCCCGTCCAGGATCGGCCGCACCGCATCCAACGTCGCCCAGCGCTGCTGCAGCGCGGCGTCGTGGCCGCCCTGCAGCGGCGCGGTCCAGTACACCCGGCAGTGGTGCTTGGTCAGCTTGCCGCCGAGGCCGGCCAGCTGCTGCAGGTCGTCCTCGCCGGAGCGCGCGCCCTCGTTGTTGGCCTGGCAGGCCACCACCACGCCGCCCGGCGCGGCCAGCGCCACGGCGCGCGCCAGCAGCGCCCGCGCTTCCTCGCGCTGGCGCGGCGGCAGCACCAGCACCAGCGCGTAGCCGCCGGCATCGGCATCGCCGTCCTGCTCGGCGCGCACCGTCCAGCCGCCCTGCTGCAGCGCCGTGGCGAACGGCCGGTAGTCCTGTTCGCAGACCAACTGCGCCGGCGGCTGCGCGTGCTGGCGCAGCGCCCAGCCGTCGCGGGCGCGCAGGAACAGCACCTTGCCCGCAGGCCAGCGCAACACGCCCTGGGCGAACGGCAGGAACAGGGTGTCGAGGGGGGCGTCTTGCGCAGCCGGCATCGGGCGTGGTCGTCGGGACAGGGACGCGCATTCTACCGGCAGCGCGCCACCGTCCGGATTTTGCGCGAATCCAACGCATCATTGATGTTCCGGCAACATCGGCGCGCCTAGGCTGCAAGGCACCCAACGACTGGAGAGGCAGCATGCGCGCAGTGTTCATCGGCGGCGTCGTCGACAACAGCGAAGTGGACCTGGATGGCAGCCAGCCGCCGTTGCACTACCCGGAGAACACCGGCACCGGGCGTCCGCGCTACCGCCTGCACCAGCGCGGCGCGCGCGACGACGGCAGCGTGGTCTATGCCGTCTACGCCGCTCCGGAACTGGGCGACACCGAAGTCGAACGGGTGTTCAACGAACGCGGTTATGCCCGCCGTTTCGGTGTGGAGCCGGCGCCGGTGGAGCATTGACGGCAGCAGTCGATGTAGGAACCGTTGCAGGGTGGGTTTAACCGCGAGCCAGGCGTTCCTGTGAATGCGTCGGTCGCGGCTGAAGCCGCTCCTACGAGGGCGATTGCAGGCCGTTTTGCTGCGCCCCACGCCTCTGTTCCATCTCTTTCCGACCGCAAATGCGGTCACCTTTTCCCAATGTAGGAGCGGCTTCAGCCGCGACAGGCATTACCGATCACGCCCGTCGCGGCTGAAGCCGCTTGTGTCAAATGAGGGTCTATCGTTGTAGGTGAGAGCGGAGTGCGGCAGGCCGTTTAGCCGCAGTGCCAGCAAGCACGAGTAGGAGTCAGCGCCGCCGCACCCCGTATCTCCTGCCTCATCAGCCCGAACAGTTGCCCGAGTCGCGAGCTCGAACTCCACAAGCATGGGCATCGGCAGGAGTGCTCTCGTTCCTGAGTCTACTGCGGAGAACGTCTATGCGGCGCTATGTCGGGATCGATGTATCCAAGGCCGAACTGGTCATTCATGTCCTGCCGGACGAGCAGGCCTGGACCCAACCCAATACGCCACAGGCAGCGTGTGCTGGCCCAACGCCTGGTGGAGCTGGGCTGCGAGCGGATCGTGCTGGAAGCCAGTGGCGGCTACGAACATGCCGTGCTGCGGGTGCTCCGAGAGGCGGCCCCGCCGGCAGTGCGGATGGCCGCCGATCGT
This sequence comes from Xanthomonas sp. NCPPB 901, assembly GCF_056725085.1. NCBI lineage: Bacteria > Pseudomonadati > Pseudomonadota > Gammaproteobacteria > Lysobacterales > Lysobacteraceae > Xanthomonas > Xanthomonas sp. NCPPB 901. The sequence goes on from NZ_CM161511.1 coordinate 4,360,332, forward strand.
CCGCGCAAGCTAGCCCAAGCCTTGGGCCTGCAGGCCAAGACCGACGCCCTGGACGCGCGCCTGCTGGCCATCGCCGCCCAGCACATCCCGACCACGCCCACGACCGTGGTGCCCGAGCACCAGCAGTCTCTTCGCGAACTGTTGGACCTGCGTGCCACCCTGGTGGGCCAGCGCGATGCCCATCGGCGGCGCCTGGAACACATCACCAGCGCCAAGGTGCAACACCGCTGCCGAGAGGTGATCGCCCTGCTGAACCAGCAGATCCAGACATTGACGCAGGAGATCGAGCAGCAGGGCAAGACCTGCTCGAGCTTGCCCAAGGTACCTGGGCTCGGCACGATCCTGCGCGCAGTGCTGGCCGCGCGGTTGCCAGAGCTGGGCACGCTGCCGCCACGCAAGCTCGCCGCCCTGGTCGGGCTGGCCCCGTTCAATCACGACAGCGGCTGCTGGAAAGGCCGACGTCGCATCAAAGGCGGCCGTGCCGACGTGCGAGGCGTGCTGTACATGGCCACCTGGGCCAGCATCCGCGCCAAATCCCCCTTGGCCAACACCTACGCGCGCTTGCGCGCGGCCGGCAAGCCGGCCAAGGTCGCCATCGTCGCCTGCATGCACAAGTTCCTGCGCTGGCTCAATGCCATCGCGCGCGATCAGGCACCGTACGCTCCTCCGGTTATCGCTGGGGCATGACAGTTGACTCCTACGGGCGCATCTGCATCGCGGCGTTGCACGGCGCAACCGCGAACAGCGCGATGCGCGATCGCTCGGGCCCTATGCCGCGCCGTGTCGACCAAGGCATGCGTAGGAGCGGCTTCAGCCGCGACCGGGCTTCATCACCACGACGTCCGCGTCGCCGCTCCTACGCATAGTGCAGGCAGGCGCGTGCAGCGCGCCCGCCCCTCACTTGCCAGGCTTCGGCGTCACCCGCCACACGATGTTGCCGACGTCGTCGGCCACCAGCAGGGCGCCGGGCTTGTCCACGGCCACGCCGACCGGGCGGCCCTGCGCGCGGCCTTCGGCGTCGAGGAAGCCGGTCAGCACGTCCTGCGGCTTGCCGCTGGGCTTGCCGTTGACGAAGGGGACGTAGATCACCTTGTAGCCCGACGGCGGGTCGCGGTTCCAAGAACCGTGCTGGCCGATGAAGGCGCCGCCGCGGTAGGTCGGCGGCAGCAGCGCGCCTTCGTAGAAGGCCAGGCCCAGCGAGGCGGTATGCGCGCCCAGCGCATAGTCCGGCTTGATCGCGCTGGCCACCATTTCCGCGTTCTGCGGCTGCACGCGCTCGTCCACGTGCTGGCCGTAGTAGCTGTACGGCCAGCCGTAGAAACCGCCTTCGCGCACCGAGGTCAGATAATCGGGCACCAGGTCGCTGCCGAGCTCGTCGCGTTCGTTGACCACGGTCCACAACGTGTCGGTGCCGGGCTGCCAGGCCAGGCCGACCGGATTGCGCAGGCCGCTGGCGAACACGCGGGTGGCGCCGCTGGCCGCGTCCACTTCCAGGATCGCGGCGCGGTTGAGTTCCTGCTCCATGCCGTTCTCGGCGACGTTGCTGTTGGAACCGACACCCACGTACAGCTTCTTGCCGTCGCGGCTGGCCAGCAGGCTCTTGGTCCAGTGGTGGTTGATGCCGCCGGGCAGGTTGGCGACGAAGCTGGGCGCGGCGGTGATCTGGGTATCGCCGTCCTTGTACGGGAAGCTGACCAGCGCATCGGCGTTGGCCACATACAGGCGGTCGCCGACCAGGGCCATGCCAAACGGCGAATACAGGCCCTTGAGGAACTGCGTGCGTACCTCGGCCACGCCGTCGCCGTCGGCATCGCGCAGCAGGGTGATGCGGTTGGCGCTGGGCACGCTGGCGCCGGCCTTGGCCATCATCGCGCCCTGGATCTTGTCGCGCAGGCCGCCGCTGTCCTTGTCCGGCGCCGGCGGCTCGGCGGTCTCGGCGACCAGTACGTCACCATTAGGCAGCACGTACAGCCAGCGCGGATGGTCCAGGTCGCGGGCGAACGCCTGCACCGCCAGGTCGGCGGCCGGCACCGGCGCGGCGCCATCGGCCCAGCGCTTGACCTCGGCGACCTTGACCGTGGGGATCATGCGCTTGACCGGGTCGGGCAGCACCGGATCCGGTCCCATGCCCTCCTCGATGGAGTGCTTGGCGGTGTCGCCGCAGGCGGCGAGCAAGGCGGCACTGAGCGCACACAACACCCAACGGGCGCGAATCGGCGAAGACATGACCATGTGTCTTGGATATCCGGAAGCTCGGGGGAACGCCGATGATGCACAGCCCCGGCGCGGAAAGAGTGAAAGACGCGTCAAGAGCCCTCGCTGCGCGGGTCGACGTCCCAGGGCCGCGGCGGCAGCGGGCGCACGCTGCGGATCTGGTCCAGCCACAGGTAGCGATGCTGGGCCGGATCGTCGAGGTCGTCGATGCGCACCTGCGCATTGCTGCCCTCGTTGCCGTCGGCGTCGCGGAACTGCTGGATGCTGGGGCGCACCGACACGGTGCCGAAGCACACGCTGCCGTCGTTCAACTCGATACGCACATGCGCCTGGCCGGGCAGTTGCAGGATCAACGCTTCCAGCGCCTGGATCTGCGCCTGGTCGGTGTGGATACGCTCGGCATACTGGGTCATCGGCGGACTCCGTGGAGGGACCGCGGCAGCCTAGCGCCGCCGGCGTGAGCCGGCGGGCAAGAGCGCAGGGCCGGCCCTAGCGCTGCCGCGCGAAGCGCACCGCGGAGACCAGTTGCGCCACGCTGTACGGCTTGGCCAGGTGCTCCTGGAAGCCGGACTGCAACGCACGCTGGCGATCGTCGGCGCGCGCCAGCGCGGTCACCGCCACCGCCGGCAGTTCGTCCGCGTCCAGGCCCATGTTCTCGCGCACGGTGCGGATCAGGCCGTAGCCGTCCATGCCCGGCATGCCGATGTCGGTCACCATCACGTCGATCGTGGCATGGCCGCCGCCGTCGAGCACCCCCAGCGCCTCGCTGGCCGACCCCACCGCCACCACCTCCGCGCCCTGCTCCTCAAGCAGGCGCCGCAGGTAGTCGAGCATGTCCGGCTGGTCCTCCACCGCCAGCAGGCGCACGCCCTTGAGCGAATACGCCTCGACCACCTGCTCGGCCATCGCGAACGCGCGCACCTCGCGCAGCGGGCGCGAGCCCGGCGCGTCGCGGTGCAGCGGCAGGCGCACGGTGAACACCGAACCGCAGCCGCGGCCTTCGCTGGCCGCGCTGATCTGGCCGCCGTGCATCTCCACCAGCTGCTGCACGATCGCCAGGCCCAGGCCGAGGCCGCCGTGCAGGCGCGTGGTGGTGCTGTCGGCCTGGCGGAAGCGGCCGAACAGATGCGGCAGGAATTCCGGCGGGATGCCGTCGCCGGAATCGCGCACCGCCACGCTGACGTGCTGGCCGTCGTCCTCCAGCTCGATCGCCAGCGCGATGCGCCCGTGCGCGGGCGTGAACTTGATCGCATTGGACAGCAGGTTCCAGAACACCTGCTGCAGGCGCGTGGCGTCGCCCAGCACCCTGCACGGCTGCGCCGGTGCCTGCAGGCTCAGCGCCTGGTCCTTGCCTTCGGCCACGGGCTCCTGCGCGCGCATCGCCTCGCGCACCTGCTCGGCCAGGTCCAGCGCCTCCACTTCCAGCTGCACCTTGCCCAGCAGCATGCTGCTGAGATCGAGCATGTCGGAAATCAGCCGCTGCTGCGCGCGCGCGCTGCTGGCGATGACCGACAAACCCTTGCTGCTGGGGTCGCCCGGCGGCAGCCGCTGCAGCAGCAGGTCGCTCCAGCCGAGGATGGTGGTCAGCGGCGTGCGCAGTTCGTGCGAGAGCGTGGCCAGGAACTCGTCCTTCAGCCGCGCCATGCTCTCGGCGGCGTTGCGTGCGCTGCGCTCGGACTCCAGCAGCTGCTCGCGCGCCAGTTCGATGTCGCGGCGCTCGGTCACGTCCGGGCTGCTGCCGGCCAGGCCGATGAACTGGCCCTCGGCGGAATAGCGCGGCACCGCGGTCATCTCCACCCAGCGCCATTCGCCGTCGTGGCGGCGCGCGCGCACCAGCGCGCGCAGGTTGCGCTGGTCGTGCAGCGCGTTGCGCAGTTCGTAGGCGAACACGCCCACGTCCTCCGGATGCAGCACGTCGCCCCAGCCCGGGCGCGCCGTGTCGGTATCCAGATCGATGCCGAAGAATTCGGCATAGGCGGTATTGGTGAAGCGTAGTTCGCCCTGGGCGTCCAGCACCCACACCGGCATCGGCAGGCCCTCGGCCAGCGCGCTGAAGCGCGCCTCGCTCTCGGCCAGGTCGCGCTCCACCCGCTTGCGCTCGGTGACGTCGAGGAACTGCACGGCGACCAGGCGCTGCTCGGGCGCGCCGATCCGGAACGCATCCACGGTCCACCAGCGTCCCAGCGGCGTGGAGAAATTCTCGAACTTGGCCGAGCGTCCGCTCAGCGCGACCTCGCCATACAGCTGGAACCAATGCTCCTCATGGGTCGGCGCCAGTTCGCGCATGCGTCGGCCGACCGCGTCGCGTATGCCGGTTTCGCGCTCGAACGCCCGATTGACCTCCAGGAAAACGTAGTCCACCGCACGCTGGGCATCGTCGAACAGCACCTGGATCACGCAGAAGCCGGAGTCGATCTTGTCGAAGATTTCGCGGTAATGCAGGTTCGTCGCCTGCGCGAACGAAGACGCGGTGGAGTCTGGACTGGCATGCATGACGGAGTAGCTCTAGAAGCGGCCTGCGACCACGGATGAAATCGCCGCGCATCCGTGGCGCCGACAGCGGCGCGCCGAGAATCGCGAGACGGCCCCCCATCTTGTTAAGCCACTCTGCCGCCGTCAAGCCGCCGGGTCTGCGGCGCTCGCGCTCACCCGACCCCGTCACCAGAGGAAGGCGACCACCAGCACGATGCCCAGCAGCGACAGGCCGATGCCAGCCAGCACCATCCACTGGGTCAGGCGCGCATTGCGCAGCGCCTGCTCTTCCAGCCAGCGCTCGGCCTCTTCGCGCCAAGGCGGCGGCGACGACGCGGCCAGCAACTGCTGCACGCGCGCCGGTCCCAGCTGCCGGCAGTGCCGACGGCATTCTTCGGGGACCACGGCGCGCTCAGGTGCACTGACGACGGACATGACAACGTTCCTGAATTACTCAACCCAGCGCGAAACGCGGCGCGTCGCCGGCCAGTTCGTGCTCCACCGCCATCCGCGCCAGGCGCGAGTAGTTGGCGCGCGGGCCGGCGCCGCGGCCGACGATCAGGCCCAGGTACTCCAGGCCGGTCCACACCCGCGCCTTCCACTCCACGCCGTCCTCGGCCAGCACCAGGGTCAGGGTGTAGCGGAAGCTCTGCCCCTGCGGGCTGCGATAGTGGTAGCTGGGCGGGAACTGCACGGCCACGTCCCGCGCCTCGCCGAGCGAGGCCAGGTAGCGCCGCAACAGCTGGCGCACGTCGTCGCCAGGATTGAGCCGCAACTGGCGTGCCGCATCGTCCAGGTTGGCCTGATGCTCGACGAACGCGGCCGCGCCGCTGGCCGGGCTGTGCCCGTGGCGCTTGGCCCAGTCGATGAACTGCAGGCGCACATCGCTGCCGGTGTGGGCCTGGTGGAACAACGGCGTCTTCATGCGATCCCCGCATCACTCCAATGGCCTCCATGTTGGCGCGCGCGCCGTGAAGCAGGCGGCGAGGCGGCGTGATCCGCCCGTCATGCCGCACGGATGAATCGGCGGCCAACGGCCGCCGCCGCGCCCGTCGCCGCGATTGCGGGCGCGCCGGCACAGGCACACACTGGGCGTACGCCTCCTGGAGATCCGTCATGAAGATCCGCTATGCCTGGACGGCGCTGGCTGTTGCCTGCCTGTGGGCAGGCGGCGCCTCCGCCGAGATCCGCAACGTCACCGACCCGCAGGCCCCGCGCAGCCTCAGCAGCGACGGCCCGGTGCAGGTGAGCTGGGCCGATCCGGCCACCTTCAGCGAACTGCGGCAGAGCCGCAACCGCTGGGAAGCCGAACGCGGCGACTGGGTACAGGACCTGGCCGCCTATCTGCAGAAGCAGGCCGCCAAGCAACTGCAGCCCGGCCAGCGCCTGGACATCAAGCTCACCGACATCAAGCGCGCCGGCGACTTCGAGCCGTGGCACGGCCCGAACTGGAACGACGTGCGGGTGATGCGCGACCTGTACCCGCCGCGGATCAGCCTGGACTTCACCCTGTACGGCGCCGACGGCCAGGTGCTGGCGCAGGGCCAGCCCAAGCTGATGGACCCCAGCTATCTGTACAACAGCTCGGTCGGCCTGAGTACCGACCCGCTGCGCTACGAAAAGCGCATGCTCGACGACTGGCTGCGCCGCCAGTTCCGCAAGGACAGCGCGGTCGCCGAGCGCTGAGAGCGCACGCGCGGCGCCGGCATCGCGCCGGCGCCGTCAGCCATGGCTCACGCGCCGAGGTAGACGCGCGGGGCGCGCGGGGCGCGCTTGAGGCCGCACAGCAGCCGGTAGGCGCTGGACGCGCAACGCCCCGCCAGCGCGTCGATGCGCGGCTGCTCGCCCCACAACTGCACCTCGCTGCCGAGGCCGGCCTGCGGGTGGTCGGTCAGGTCCACGGTCAGCATGTCCATCGACACGCGTCCGATCAGCTCGCCGGGCGCGCCGTCGATCAGCACCGGCGTGCCGTTGGGCGCGAATTGCGGATAGCCGTCGGCATAGCCGATCGCCACCACGCCGACCCGGGTCGGCCGCGCCGCGACGAAGCGCGCGCCATAGCCGACCGGCTCGCCCGGTGCCAGCTCGCGCACGGAGATGATGCGGGACTGCAGGGTCATCACCGGGCGCAGTTCGCCGGGCAGCGTGGCCGCCGCGGCGAACGGATCGGCGCCGTACAGCATCAGGCCCGGGCGTCCCCAGTCGTTGCGCAGGCCCGGCCAGCCGAGCAGCGCCGGCGAGTTGCACAGGCTGGTCTCGCCGGCCAGGCCGGCGCTGGCCTGGCGGAACACCTCCACCTGCTCCTGCGTGCGCGCGCTGTCCAGCTCGTCGGCGCGGGCGAAGTGACTCATCAGCACCAGCCGCTCGACCTGCGGCAACGCACTCAGCCGCGCGTGCGCGGCACGGAATTCCGCCGGCGCCAGGCCGAGCCGGTGCATGCCGCTGTCCAGCTTCAGCCACAGGCACAGCGGCTGCGGCGCGGCGAAGGCGGCGATCGCCTCCACCTGCCAGGGCGAGGCGACCGCGCACCACAGCCGGTGTTCGGCGACCAGCGGCAGTTCCTCGGCGTCGAAGATGCCTTCCAGCAGCAGGATCGGCGCGGCGATGCCGGCCTGGCGCAGCTCCAGCGCCTCCTCGATGCAGGCCACCGCGAAGCCGTCGGCCTCGCCGTCAAGCGCGCGCGCGCAGGCCACCGCGCCGTGCCCGTAGGCATCGGCCTTGACCACCGCCAGCGCCTTGCCGCCGCTCAGCCGGCGGGCCAGGCGGTAGTTGTGGCGCAGCGCGTCGAGGTCGATCAATGCACGGGCTGGGCGCACGCGACGGCCTCGGCGACGGATGCGGCGGAACCGCGGGAATAACGGAAGATGTCCAGGCCCTCGCCGCTGATCTGCGGCTGCCGCGAGACCATCAGGTCGGCCAGGTAACGGCCCGAGCCGCAGGCCATGGTCCAGCCCAGCGTGCCGTGGCCGGTGTTGAGGAACAGGTTGCGGTAGCCGGTGGCGCCGACCACCGGCGTGCCGTCCGGCGTGGCCGGGCGCAGCCCGGTCCAGAACTCGGCCGCGGCCAGGTCGCCGCCGCGCGGGTAAAGGTCGTTGACGACCTTCTCCAGGGTGGCGCGGCGCCGCGCCGGCCGCGACAGGTCGAAGCCGGCCAGCTCGGCCATGCCGCCGACGCGGATGCGTTCGTCGAAGCGGGTGATCGCCACCTTGTAGCTCTCGTCGAGGATGGTCGAGGTCGGCGCCAGCGCCGCGTCGCGGATCGGCAGGGTCAGCGAATAGCCCTTCAGCGGATACACCGGCAGGCGGATGCCCAGCGGCGCCAGCAGGCCGGGTGAATAGCTGCCCAGCGCGACCACGTAGCGGTCGGCGCGTTCCAGCCGGCCGCCGATGCGCACGCCGTCGATGCGATCGCCGTCTGCCTGCAGGGCCTCGATGGTCTCGCCCTGGCGGAACTGCACGCCGGCCGCGGCGGCCATCGCCGCCAGGCGCTGGGTGAACAGGCGGCAATCGCCGGTCTGGTCGTTGGGCAGGCGCAGCGCGCCGACCAGGCTGGCCGGCGCGCTGGCCAGGGCCGGCTCGACCCGGGCGATGCCGGCGCGGTCCAGCAGTTCGTAGGGCACGCCGTACTCGCGCAGCACCTCGATGTCCTTGGCCGCGCCGTCCAACTGCTGCTGGGTGCGGAACAACTGGGTGGTGCCGAGCTGGCGGCCTTCGTAGGCGATGCCGGTCTCGGCGCGCAACTGGTCCAGGCAGTCGCGGCTGTACTCGGACAGGCGCACCATGCGCGCCTTGTTGATCGCATAACGCTCGGCGGTGCAGTTGCGCAGCATCTGCGCCAGCCACAGGTACTGCTGCAGGTCGGCGGTGGGGGTGATCGCCAGCGGCGCATGGCGCTGGAACAGCCATTTCAGCGCCTTCAGCGGCACCCCGGGCGCCGCCCAGGGCGAGGCGTAGCCGGGCGAGACCTGCCCGGCATTGGCATAACTGGTCTCCAGGCCGGCCGCCGGCTGGCGGTCGACCACCGTCACCTCGCAGCCGTTGCGGGCCAGATACCACGCCGTGGCCGTGCCGATCACACCGCTGCCGAGAACCAGAACCCGCATGCGCTTACTCCGTTCGGATCAATTCCCTGGCTGGATGGCGCCAGGACAGAAGTTCGGTGCAGTATAGGCAGCACAACCCAGGATTTTCTCCTGATTTCTGCCGGCCCTGCAGGCCAAACCCCTGAGACCCGCCCGCATGGCCGCACGCCTCCGCGAACTGGACAAGATCGACCGCAAGATCCTGCGCATCCTGCAGCAGGAAGGGCGCATTTCCTTCACCGAACTGGGCGAGCGGGTCGGCCTGTCGACCACACCGTGCACCGAGCGGGTGCGGCGACTGGAACGCGACGGCGCCATCACCGGCTACTACGCGCGGCTGGACCCGCACTACCTCAAGGCCAGCCTGCTGGTATTCGTGGAGATCAGCCTGGCCTACAAGTCCGGCGACATCTTCGAGGAATTCCGCCGCGCCGCGCTGAAGCTGCCCAACGTGCTCGAATGCCACCTGGTCTCGGGCGACTTCGACTACCTGCTCAAGGCGCGCATCAGCGAGATGGCGTCCTACCGCAAGCTGCTGGGCAGCACCCTGCTGACCCTGCCGCACGTGCGCGAGTCCAAGAGCTACATCGTGATGGAGGAAGTGAAGGAAACTCTCAGCCTGCCGATCGCCGACTGAGCGTTTCGCGCTGGGCGCAGGTCAGGAAACCAGCAGCTTCTCCAAGTCGTCGCGCGAGGAATTGGCGTGGTTCTTGGCCAGTTCGGCCACCACCCGCTTCTGGACCTCCTTGTGCAGCAGCGGCCGCAACTGCCCCAGCGTATGCGGGTCGGCGACCAGCATCAGGTGCTCCACCTGCCCGCGCAGCGCGTCCTGGTACAGGCGCTCGGCCACCTGGCGCACGAACCCGGCCTCGTCCATGGTCATCGGCCGGTCGCCGTCCTCCACACCCTCGATCGGCGTCGGGTTCAGCACCTCGGTCTGCTCCAGCAGCGCGGTCTCGCCGGCCAGATTGACCCGGAACAGGCGCGCGCTGGTGCGATCGGCGACGACGATCAGAGTGTTGTCGGGAAGCTTGCTCATCGGTTCTCCTGGCGAACGTGGCGCCGCGCGAATCGCGGCCGTCGGGGCAGTCTAGGAACCGATTTGTGAGGATGGCGGCCACGCAGCGTTCGCCGCGCGTTGGCCGCCCTGACGCCGCCGCATCAGTCCTGGATGCGGACCCCGTCGCCGCTGGGCACGGTGTTGTAGTAGCGGCCGGTGCGCGTGTCCAGCGCGCGGTTCGGCCCCACCTGCATCGCCCCGGGGATCACCTGGCCGCTGCGGTCGTACAGGCGGACCGGACGGCGCCCGGACGGGTCGGCGACCGCGGCGGCCTGTGTTGCGGGGCTGGCCGCGCGCCGGTGCCGGGTCTTTCCTTGCGGCCGCTCGTCCAGGCTGGACGACACCGGTGTGGCCTTGGGCGCGGTGGCCGACGCCGGCGGCCGCGCGTCGAGACGGCTGGCCACCGAGGGCGGCGGCGGTGGCGCGGACTGCAAGGTATTGGCGTCGCGATTGCCGGCCGGTGCGCCGGGCACCGGCTTGAGCGCCTGCGCGGCGGCGAGCGCCGGCACGAGCAGGACGACGGCGGCAGCACATGGCAGCAAGCGGTTCACGAGGGCTCCATCGACGGACCGGGAAGAGGATTCCACGCTAGCGCATCGGCGGCGGCGCGTCGACGCCGCGCCGGCGCGCTTGATCCGCCCCGTACAGCCCTCATGTTGTTTTCCCTCTTCCAGCCACGGGCCCCGCCATGCGCCGATTCGACCTCGCGCCCCCCACCGTCGCCGAACGCGAGCAGCTGGTGGCCGGACTGAACCTGGAGGAACGCCGGGTGCTGCTGCAGCACGGCACCGAGGCGCCGTTCTGCGGCGTGTTCCTGGACAACAAGCTGGAGGGCGTCTACACCTGCCGGCTGTGCGGACTGCCGCTGTTCCGCTCCAGCGCCAAGTTCGATTCCGGCACCGGCTGGCCGAGCTTCTTCGCGCCCTACCACCCCGACCACGTGCGCGAACTGCGCGACACCAGCCACGGCATGATCCGCACCGAGATCGTCTGCGCCCGCTGCGACAGCCATCTCGGCCACGTGTTCCCGGACGGCCCGCCGCCGAGCGGCGAGCGCCACTGCCTGAATTCGGTCTCGCTGCACTTCACCGAACAGGGCCAGGCGCTGCCCAACCCGCTGCACCGCGGCGGTGGCGAGAGCGAACCGGCCTGATTCCGGCGCCGCCGCGCCGCCACAGGGAGACACCGGTATGCATACCCCGTTGCGTCCCGTCCTGCTCCTGCCGCTACTCCTGGGCCTGGGCGCCTGCCAGCGCAGCCCCGGCCCGCCGCCGCCGGCCGCCCCCGCGGCGGCCGCGTCCTCGCCGACCGCCGCGCCCGGCCTGCAGGCCGATGCCCTGCCCATGCAGTGGCGCTGCGGCGAGGAATTGGTGCAGGCGGCCGCCGATCCGGCCCGCGAGCGCCTGGCCCTGCAGGTGCGCGGCACCCGCCTGGACATGCAGCGCACCGATGCCGGCACCGGCGCGCGCTACACCGATGCGCTGGGCAATGTCTTCCTGCAGTCGCAGCCGGACCAGGCCACGCTGACCCTGGCGGGCGTGGGCAAGACGCTCAAATGCGTCCGCCACGACAGCGGCATGACCGGCTGAGCCGCCGGTCGGCCGCCCGGGCCGCCAAAAACCCGGCACAGTTCACACCTTCAGAATGGCGCCGCGGGGCCGACATCTAGAGCGTCCCCGCTCCGGCCCGCAGGCTGCCCCCGCCATGCTCATCATCGTTGGCTTCATCGTCGTCATCATCAGCGTGGTCGGCGGCTACGTGCTGTCGCACGGCAAACTGGGCGCGCTGTGGCAGCCCTACGAGCTGATGATCATCGGTGGCGCGGCGCTGGGCGCGTTCCTGGTCAGCACCCCGGGCAAGATCGTCAAGGCGACGCTGACCGGCGTGCTGGGCGTGTTCAAGGGCCCGCAGTACAAGGCCGACGACTACCGCAGCACCCTGACCCTGATCTACGAACTGCTGAACAAGGCGCGCCGCGACGGCTTCATGGCGTTGGAAGACCACGTCGAGCGCCCGGCCGACAGCGCCATCTTCGGCAACTATCCGAAAGTGCTGGCCGACCACCACCTGCTCGACTTCATCACCGACTGCCTGCGCCTGATGATCGGCAGCAACATCGAGCCGCACGAACTGGAGCCGCTGCTGGAACTGGAGCTGGAGAAGCACCACCACGAGGCGATGGCGCCGGCGCATGCGCTGAGCAAGGTGTCCGACGGCCTGCCCGGCTTCGGCATCGTCGCCGCGGTGCTGGGCATCGTCATCACCATGGGCTCGATCGGCGGCCCGATCGAAGAGATCGGCCACCACGTCGGCGCCGCGCTGGTCGGCACCTTCCTCGGCATCCTGCTGGCCTACGGTTTCGTCGCGCCGCTGTCGGCGGCGATGGAAGCCCGCGCCGAGCAGGACAGCCGCATCTTCGAATCGGTGAAGACCGCGCTGCTGGCCTGCCTGCGCGGCTACAACCCGAAGATCGCCCTCGAATTCGCGCGCAAGACCCTGCCGACCGACGTGCGGCCGAGCTTCGCCGACTTCGAATCGCATCTGAAGACGATCAAGTAACGCGGTCATGGCCGAGACCAAATCCACCGTCGTCATCCGCCGGGTCAAGAAGGTCCAGGGCGGCGGCCACCACGGCGGCGCGTGGAAGGTGGCCTATGCCGACTTCGTGACCGCGATGATGGCGTTCTTCCTGGTGCTGTGGCTGGTGGCGGCCACCACAAAGGAACAGCGCGCGGCGATCGCCGAATACTTCCGCAATCCGAGCCCGCTGGCCGGCAAGAGCCCGGCGCCGAGTCCCGGTATGGCCGGCCCCGGCGGCGCCAGCACCTCGATGATCAAGCTCGGCGGCGCCGGCGAGATGCAGCGTGGCAACAACAAGGATCCGTTCGGCAGCAAGAGCCTGAAGGGCGACAACAGCAAATCCAGCCAACGCGAGAAGGAGAAGGAGCGCCTGGAAACGCTGATGCAGGAGCTGAAGCAGGCCATCGACAAGAGTCAGGCGCTGGAACCGTTCAAGGACCAGCTGCTGCTGGACCTGACCCCGGACGGCCTGCGCATCCAGATCGTGGACAAGGAGAACCGGCCGATGTTCGACCTCGGCAGCGCGGTGCTCAAGCCCTATACCCGCGGCATCCTCCATGAGCTGTCCGGCTTCATCAACCAGGTGCCCAACCACATCAGCATCACCGGCCACACCGACGTCACCCAGTACAGCGCCAAGAACGGCTACAGCAACTGGGAACTGAGCGCGGACCGCGCCAATGCCGCGCGCCGCGAACTGGTTGCCGGCGGCATGGGCGAGGACAAGGTCTCGCGCGTGGTCGGGCTGTCCTCGTCGGTGCTGTTCGACAAGCAGGTGCCGAACAATCCGATCAACCGCCGCATCAGCATCGTGGTGATGACCAAGGATGCCGAGGAAGCCGCCACGGCCGACGGCGACCACAGCGTCGCCCTGGGCACGGTGCAGCCCGATGCCGACACCAAGGTGCCGGACCTGAGCGCGGCGGCGACGGACGCGGCGGCGACACCGGCCGCCGGCAAGGGTGCGCCCGCGGCCGCGCCGGCCAAGGCCTCGGTGCAGATCGCCGAACCGCGCACCACCTCGCCGGAAGCGGCGGCCGCCGCCGCACGCGAGGCCTTGCGCAGCATCAACGGCAGCGCACCGGTGGCGAGCAATGCCGCCCCCGCCGGCGCCGAGGCAGCCGTCGCGCGCTGACCTCGCGCGGCGCGCCCCCAGGCCGCCCACACGGATTACGATCGCCGCGGCGGGACCGCACACGGTGCGGCGCTTACAATGGCTGCCACTTCGTTAACGAGACCGCCGTGTCCAAGCAATCCAAAGCCAAGCGCGACAAGCGCAAGAAGCAGCAGTCGCCGCGCCCCTTCGCCCGCCTGGGCCGCGAGCAGCCCATCGCCAACCACGCCGTGCTGCAGGACCAGAGCGGCCGCGTGCTGGCCGCGATCGGCCTGCAGGGCCGCCAGTGGCTGTTGGCGGTCGGCGGCCAGACCATGGGCAATGCCGACAATCCGGTGCCGATGCTGGCGATGCTCAAGCACCTGGCCAACCTGCAGGAGCAGGAAGGCAACACCATCACCCTCGAATACTCGGCGCAGCTGCAGCAGATGATCGATGCGCTGGCGGCCGAGGCCGGCCAGACCCCGGCCGAGTACCTGGACGCGCTGGTCGCCGAGTTCGCGGCAGGCGACGGCGCGGCCGAGGACCAGACCGACGCGGACGACGCGCCGGAGACGACCGATGCCGCGCCGGCGCAGGCCGACAGCAGCGCGGCGGCGGACACCGCGGCGGATGCCGACGGCACGCACAAGCCGGCCTGACCGGGCGCGATGGCGGTCTACATCGACGATGCGGTGCATCCCTGGCGCGGCCAGCGCTGGGGCCACCTGCTCGCCGACACCCTGGACGAACTGCACGCCATGGCGGCGCGGCTGGGCATCCCCCGCCGCGCCTTCCAGAACAAACTCAGCGGTGCCCACTACGACGTGCCGGCCGCCCTGCGCGAGGAAGCGATCCGCCTGGGCGCGGTGCCGGTCTCGCGGCACAGCGATCGCGCGCTGCTGAAAACCCTGATCCGCCATGCCCGCGCGCAGGCGCGTGGGGAGGCCGATTGAAACGTGATGGCGGCAGCGGCGTCCGACGCCTTGCTGCGGCGCGGGCATGCGGAGGCACTGGGCCAGCGCTTCCGGCAGCGGCCGACACGGCTGCGTCTGACGACTCCACGCGTCGCGACTGAAGTCGCTCCCACAGGGAGCTGCCGAAGCTTGCCGGTGCACGGCAGGAAGGCGCTTCAGCCCCGACATTCACCACGGGCGATGCGCTCCCTGCTTCGTTCGTCGCCGCTGAAGCCGCTCGCGGCAAGCTGCCGGGTGCACTGTGGGAGGGACTTCAGTCCCGACTGCATCCGACGCCAGAAAATTCGAACGCTCCACTCATCGCGGCTGACGTCGCTCCTACAGGGAGCTGCGGATGCGTGCTGGTGCTCCGCGGTAGTGTTTTTAGCTCCGACATTCGCCGCAAACGGTGCGGTCCCGACTTCGTTCGTCGCGGCTGAAGCCGCTCCTGCAGGCGCTTGCGACAGGCTGCTGGGCGCACTGTGGGAGGGACTTCAGTCCCGACTGCATCCGACGCCAGAAAATCAGACCGCTGCACTCATCCCAACTGAAATCGCTCCCACAGGATGCTGCGTATGCCTGGCACACAAGGCCACAACACCAATCATTGCTGCACGGCGGGGCGCCGACTGACGCGCGCCTAGAACGGATCGCTGCCCGGGCGCAGGTCGATGCCCAGGATCGCGGCCAGGCGCTGCATGTCCTGGTCGTCGCGGCTGAGCGCCATCCAGCCGGCGCGGATCTCGCTGCCGGCGTCCCAGCACCAGATGCTGTAGCCGTGCTCGCGCAGGCGGTCGTAGGCCACGGCCAGCAGCGCGGCGCTGTCGTGGTCCTCGAGGAAATCGGCGTCGTCGACGTCGCCGCCCCAGTCGATGCGCAGGTTCCAGCGCGCGGCCAGTTCGTCGATCGCGCCGATCAGCGCCTCGCGGTCGTGGCCGTCGACGTAGAAGCCCGCGCGCCAGTCGATCGCGTCCTTCAGCGTCCACAACCAGTCCGCGTCCTCGCGCTCGGCCTCGCCGGCGGCTTCGCGGTAGGCGTCGAACTGGCGCAGTGCGCTTTCCTCGTCGCCCGGATTGATCAGCAGCAGCAGGTTCCAGATCAGGCCCTGCTGGGTGTCCGGATCGTCGTCGTCGTCGAACAGGTCGTCGGGATCGTCGTAGTCGGCGCTGTTGTCGGGCATGGCGGCGGCGCATCGGGCATCACGGGGATTGCCAGTGTGCCGCGCCGGGCGCGGCGACGGAAGCGCCGAACTCGGCAACGGCGCCGCGGGCGTTTATCCTTCGCAGCCCGGAAGACGGCGCTGTCCGCCGTCACGCGAAGCCATCACGATGTCCGACACGCCCCCCGACCGCCTGGCGGTCAGCCCGCAGAGCCCGTTCCACGATGCCGAGACGCTGTCGCGCGGCGTCGGCATCCGCTTCAACGGCGTGGAGCGCGACAACGTCGAGGAGTACTCGATCAGCGAAGGCTGGATCCGCGTGCAGGTCGGCAAGGCGCGCGACCGCCGCGGCAACCCGATGACCATGAAGGTCAAGGGCCAGGTCGAAGCGTTCTGGCTCGACGCCAAGTAGGCGCGGCCGCCGGCAGGCGCAACGCCTGCCGGCACGCGACGGCGCTGGGCCGCAGGCCACGGCCCTCGGCGCCGCGCCTCAGGGCTTGAGCCGGTAGCCACTGCGGAAGATCGCCCAGACCACGCCCAGGCACAGCGCCAGGAACCCCAGGGTCATGCCCAGACTGACCGCGATGTGCACGTCGGCCTTGCCGTAGAACGCCCAGCGGAAGCCGCTGACCAGGTACACCACCGGGTTGAACAGGCTGATCTTCTGCCACAGCGGCGGCAGCATGTTGATCGAGTAGAAGCTGCCGCCGAGGAAGGTCAGCGGCGTGATCACCATCAGCGGGATCACCTGCAGCTTCTCGAAGCCGTCGGCCCACACGCCGATGATGAAACCGAACAGGCTGAAGGTCAGCGCGGTCAGCACCAGGAAGCCGAACATCCACAGCGGATGGGCGATCTCGTACGGCACGAAGGCGCGCGCGGTGAGCAGGATCAGCAGGCCCAGCAGCACCGACTTGCTCGCCGCCGCGCCGACGTAGCCGACCACCACCTCCCACCACGCCACCGGCGCCGACAGCACCTCGTAGATGGTGCCGGCCCAGCGCGGCATGTAGATGCCGAACGAGGCGTTGGAGATGCTTTCGCTGAGCAGCGACAGCATCACCAGCCCGGGGATGATGTAGGCGCCGTAGCTGATGCCGTCGATGGCGCCCATGCGCGAGCCGATCGCCGCGCCGAACACCACGAAGTACAGCGAGGTCGACAGCACCGGCGAGGCGATGGACTGGGTCAGCGTGCGGAAGGTGCGCGCCATCTCGAAACGGTAGATCGCGGCGATCGCGTGCAGGTTCATGCGCGCACCTGCGCGGCCGGCCGCACCAGGTTGACGAAGATCTCCTCCAGCGAACTCTCGCTGGAGCGCAGGTCCTTGATCGCCACGCCCTGCTCCTCCAGTTGCCGCAGCAGCGGGCCGATGCCGCTCTGCTCGGCCTGCGCATCGTAGGTGTAGGTCAGCGTCGCGCCGTCGGCGGACAGTTCCAGCGGCTGCGCCGCCAGCGCCGGCGGCAACGCCGGCAGCGGCGCCTGCAGGGTCAGCGCCAGTTGCTTCTTGCCGAGCTTGCGCATCAGCGTGCGCTTGTCCTCCACCAGCACCAGTTCGCCGCGGTTGACCACGCCGACACGGTCGGCCATGTCCTCGGCCTCCTCGATGTAGTGCGTGGTCAGGATGATGGTGGTGCCCTGCTCGCGCAGGCGCCGCACCATCTGCCACATGTCGTGGCGCAGCTCCACGTCGACGCCGGCGGTGGGTTCGTCCAGGAACAGGATGGCGGGTTCGTGCGCCAGCGCCTTGGCGATCAGCACGCGCCGCTTCATGCCGCCGGACAGGGTGGAGATGCGGCTGCCGCGCTTGTCCCACAGCGACAGCTCGCGCAGCACCCGCTCCAGGTGCGCGTCGTCGCGCGGCTTGCCGAACAGGCCGCGGCTGAAGCGCACCGTCGCCCACACCGTCTCGAACGCATCGGTGGCCAGCTCTTGCGGCACCAGGCCGATCTTGCCGCGCGCGGCGCGGTAGTCGCGCACGATGTCGTGGCCGTCGGCCAGCACCCGGCCGCTGCTGGGATTGACCAGCCCGCAGATGATGCTGATCAGCGTGGTCTTGCCGGCGCCGTTGGGGCCGAGCAGGGCGAAGATCTCGCCGCGGCGGATCTCCAGGTCGATGCCCTTGAGCGCCTGGAAGCCCCCGGCGTAGGTCTTGGTGAGCTGTTGCACGGAAATGATCGGCGACACGGGAACTCCCTGGACGCGCGGCGGGCGCGGAAACGGTCCCCAGGGTAGAAGCCGGATCGTGATGGATAAATCCCGATCCGGCGGAAGCACTCTCCCGGATGCGGGACAGTGCGCGAACCAGTGCCTGCACGCGCCGAGCGCCAGCGCCAGCGCCGCCGTGGCGGTGGCGAACGCCGGCTAGCGTTTGCCGGTGTCGAGCCTGCCGGCGCTCGGTCGCGCCGGGCGCGGCCACGGCAGCACGCGCCAGCCGAAGTTGACCCCGGCCGCCGCCAGCAGGATCAGCAGCGCCCCGAGCACCTGCGTCCACGCCAGCGACTGGCCGAAGGCGATGCGATCGACGGCGATCGCCACCACCGGATAGATGAACGACAGCGCCCCGATCATCGCGGTCGGCAACTTCTGGATGGCGCCGTACAGCAGCACATACATCCCCCCGGTGTTGACCACGCCGAGCACGACCAGATCCAGCCACTCGCCAGGACGGGACGGCAAGGCATCGAAGTGCGTGAACGGCGCCAGCAGCACGATGCCGATCCCCAGTTGCAGCAGCGCCAGCAGGTGCGGCGGCGTGCCTTTCAGGCGCTTGGTGACGATCGAGGACACCGCGTACAGAAACGCCGCGCCCAGCGCCAGCGCGACGCCCTGCAGGTACTCGCCGGGCACCGCGAGCACGGCCGGCGCGATGCGCACCACCCCCACCAGCCCGACGAACGCCACCGCCAGCCACGCCACGGTCGAGGCGCTGATGCGCTCGCGGAACACGATCGCGCCCAGGCCGACCAGCATGAACGGCTGCGTGTTGTAGACGGCGGTGGCCATCGAGATCGAGGCGCGCTCGTAGGCGGCGAACAGCAGCAGCCAGTTCGCCACGATCGCGACCCCGCCGAGCAGCACCAGCGCCAGCATCCGCGGCGAGAACGCATTGCGGCGCAACAGCCCCATGGCTGCACAGACGATGACCAGGGTGGCGGCGCCGAACAGGCAGCGGAAGAACACCACATTGACCGGCGACTGCCGCGAGGACACCACCAGCCAGCCGATCGTGCCGGACATGAGCATGGCCACGACCATCTCGGCCGCGCCACGGCGAATCTCGTTGGAGGCCATCCCGGTTCCTTTCAAGGCGACGAATGGCAGTCATTGTAGAAACCGCCACCGCACGAGAACATGCTTTAAATTAGGCATTTCGCAAAATTTGCCTTCGAAAGGAAAGCTATCATGCAAAATCGCCTTTCCCCTCCAGCCGCCGCCACGCTCGATGCGACCGATCGCGCCATCCTTGCCGCGCTGGCGCAGGATGCGCGCATGGCGACCAGCGAACTGGCCCGGCAGATCGGCCTGTCGGCGCCCGCCACCGCCGACCGCATGCGCCGGCTGCAGCACCAGGGCGTGATCGCCGGGTTCGCGGTCGAGCTCGACCCACGCACGCTCGGCTACACCTTGCAGGCGATCGTGCGGGTGAAGCCGCTGCCGGGGCAGCTGCATCTGGTGGAGGAACTGCTGCAACGCATTCCGGAGGTCGTCGAATGCGACAAGGTGACCGGCGAAGACTGCTTCGTCTGCCGGCTGTACCTGCGCACCATCCAGCATCTGGACAGCATCCTGGCGAAAGTCAGCGAACGCGCCGAAACCAATACCGCGATCGTGAAATCGACCCCGGTGCCCAGGCGGCTGCCGCCGCTGGCCGAGGATGTCTAGCGCGGGGTACTAGCCGTGCGCTGCCGCGTGGGCAGGCCTCGCAGCGCCAGCGGCGTAGGCGAGCGGCGGCGGCGTGCCGCCCATTGCAGGCAGAGACGAAGACCCTCGAACCGGCTGCCCGCGGGAAGACACAGGCCGCCCTGCCCGGAACGGCGCCAGGAACCCGCTTTCACGAATCCCCATTCCCGATTCCCCATTCCCAGCCCTCAACTCTTGCGCCGCGCCTCCAGCAAATCCAGATTGCGGATCAGGCGCCGTGCGATCTCGTCGGAAATCTTGCGCTGGCGGGTCAGCTTGAACAGCTCCTGGCGTTCGGCCTGCAGGCCGGCGTGGCGCAGTTGGCGCAGCACCGCGTCCAGGCGCCGCGCTTCCTCCGGGTCGCTCTCCATCGCCTCGCCTTGGTCGAGATGGCGCTGATACAGCGCGCTGACCCGGTTGGCCGCCTCGTTGTACAGGTCGGCGTGCTCGCTGTCCTGCACCAGCCGCTGGCGCAGCTTCTCCACCGCCGCCAGCGCCGCGCGCGAGGACTCGCGCCGCGCCAGGTCCTCCTCCAGGCGGTCGCTCGGCTCCTCCGGCAGTTCCAGCCCGCGCAGCAGCCGCGGCAGCGCGATGCTGGCGACCAGCAGCGAGGTGACGATCACCGCGCTGGCCAGGAAGATCGCCAGGTCGCGCGCCGGGAACGCGGCGCCGCTGGGCAGGACCAGCGGCAGGGTCAGCACGCCGGCCAGGGTGATGGCGCCGCGCACGCCGGCCAGCGAGGTCGCCACCACGATCCGCCACGGCGGGCTCTGCCGGTTCTCGCCGCGGCGGCGCGCCTTGAGCAGGGTCCAGCGCAGCGACAGCCACACCCACAGGAAGCGCAGCAGCAGCAGGCCGACGTAGATCGCCAGCGCGTAGGCGGGCAGCCACCACGGATCCAGGTGCCCGGCTTCGTCCATGTTGTGCATGGCGCCCTGCACGATGCCCGGCAACTGCTCGCCGAGCAGCACGAACATGATGCCGTTGAGGGTGAACTGCACCATGTCCCACACCGCCGAGCGCTGCACGCGCATGCTGCCCGGGGCGCGGCCGCTCAGCTCCACGTAGCTCATGGCGATGCCGGCGGCGACCGCGGCGAGGATGCCCGAGGCGTTGATCGCCTCGGCCAGCAGGTAGGCGGCGAACGGCAGCAGCAGGTTGACCAGGATCGCCGCGCCCGGCTCTTCGCCGACCTGGCGCCACACCCAGCGCTGGGCCAGGCTGGTGCCGACCACCACCGCGATGCCGGCGGCCACGCCGACCAGCGCCACCCACAGGAAGGTCAGCGAGGCGTCGGCCAGCGAGAACGTGCCGGTGATCGCCGCGGCCACCGCGAACTGGAAGCAGACCAGGCCGGACGCGTCGTTGAGCAGCGACTCGCCTTCCAGGATGTGCATCAGCCGCTTGGGGATCGGCGCGCGCGCCGCGATCGAGGACACCGCGATCGGATCGGTCGGCGACACCACCGCGGCCAGCGCGAACGCCACCGCCAGCGGCATGGTCGGGATCATCCAGTGGATCAGGAAGCCGGCGCCGAGCACCGTGAACACCACCAGGCCCAGCGCCAGCTCCAGGATCACGCCCTTGTCGCGGAACAGGCCCTGCTTGGGGATGCGCCAGCCGTCCAGGAACAGCAGCGGCGGCAGGAACAGCAGGAAGAACAGCTCCGGCTCCAGCGCGTAGCCCTTCTTGAACACGCCGGCGATGATCGCGCCCAGGCCGATCTGCACCAGCGGCAACGGCAGCGAGAACGGCAGTACGCGCACCAGGTAGCCGCTGGCCACGACCGCCAGCAACATCGCCAAGACCACTTCGATCGAATGCATGCTCGTCCGGACGGCGGCGCCCCGCCGGCGGCGCCGCCCATGAATGGGGGAGCCTGCAAGCAAAGCGCACCGCGGCGGCGATGTCCAGTGGCGCGGCGGCGCCCAGGCGACTATCCGGCGACACAGCCGGTGGCGGACACCGGCGCCTTTTCGCCGGAGACCGCATGCTCACCATCCAGGAACTCAACCGTTTCATCGACGCACACGCGGCGGAAGGCAGCGTCCAGCGGATCTGGGAGCTGATCGGCGACCACTTCGCCCAGGCCCAGGCCGGCCTGCCGGCCGAGCACGCGATGGAGCGGCGCGAGCTGTCCTTCCACGATCACGTGCGACTGCTGGGCTACCTGTGCCTGCTGCTGGAGGGCGTGTCCGGCGACCTGGTAGAGATCGGGGTCTGGAAGGGCAAGTCGCTGGTGCTGATGAACGAGGTGTCTGGCCGCCAGCGCCGGGTGATCGGCATGGATCCGTTCGCGTTGCCGAACCAGTTCGAGGAATTCGACCACTACCGGCAGCAGTTGCTGCCGAATGCGCGCTTCATCCGCGGCTATTCCGAGTTCTGCGCCGAGCACTTCTACGCCATGGAGCCGAAGGTGGCACTGTTGCACATCGACGGCGGCCACACCGGACGCAACGTGTTGCTGGATTTCCTGCTGTACGGGCCGAGCGTCGTCTCCGGCGGATTCGTGGTGTTCGACGATTACGGCGACTGGGAATACTCGCCGGAGGTCGGCCCGGCGGTGGACCTGCTGCGCGCCGCCGGCTACTTCGGCGACTTTTACGTGCTCGGCTGCGCCCACGGCTTCGAGAACAGCTACGTGCTGCAGCGACGCTGAGCCGGCGCGCCTTGCCCCTTCAACGCGTGCCGGCAGCGGGAAGCAGCGGCGTTCCGAGAACGCCATCGACGGGATGATCGCGGCCAACCAACAAGGCAAGCATGTTCGACACACCGGTCATCCATCCCGGACCCTGAACCCGACAGCCACTCAGGGTGGGGACGTCGCGGCGCGTCTGATGCTGCAGCTATGCTTAAACATCACGGCATGGCAGATATCATTGCGCCACTTCATCGCCAAGGCGTCCGCCCATGAAAAATACAACCGATAAATGGCGTAACCATGACTATTTGGCGAGCATCATCGACAGCATTGATTCAATCGCGGCTGGACGCCCGATCATTCGCGACGCTGACCTCTCCGGCATCATAATCGGTCCATTTGCCATTCTGGAGCAACTGAAAACCGCAAATCTCTTCGAATCGAGAATCAGCAACACCGACCTGTCCTACTCGAAAATATCGGGAAGCGCGAACGATAGTTTTTTCGAGAATGTCATTTTTGAAATTTCCAGCTTGAACAGAGCCCTTCTCTGCAGATCTGAAATAAAGAACTGCAGCTTTTCAAGAAGCAAACTCGCGATAAACATGAATGATGCGACTTGCGAGAAAACCCATTTTGTCAAAGCACGGTTTACCGGTGGATCTTACGGAATGGAGTACGGTGGTCGCCGGGTGAAATTCATAGACTGCGATTTTACCGGCGCTATCTTCGACAGAGTCGAATTCAGAGCATCAACATTCATCAACTGCATTTTTGCTGATGCGAAATTCAAGAAATGCGACTTTCGTGGTGCCAAGTTCGAGGCTGGCGTTTTACCACTGGCAAGCCAGTTCGAGCAGATGGACATCCCTTCTCAGTGTCAGTGATCTCATCGATGCAGGCCGACGATGACGCGCTGCCTGCACTCTGGTAGCCCGTTCGCCACAGCGCTGCCCGGCCTTGCAGCTGCACCACCGTGCGACAGGGCGTTCGCCTGAACCGCCCTTGAGGCGAGCGACGATGCCCGCCCCTATTCATCATTATCTGGCTGGCGTGATGCAACCGCGCCGGCGCTGGGCCCGTAAAAGCGTGTGCACGGTCGACTGATCGCGCATCCCTTTCAAGGAGCAAGCCCATGAAACTCCAATTGCTGGCCCTGGCCCTCGCCGGCCTCGTCTCCCTGCCTGCCATGGCCGCCCCCAGCCAAGCCGCGATGCACGACCACGCAGCGATGAGCGAGGCCAAGCCGAATCCGATGGTCGGCGGCGCGCCGATGTACGCCACCAAGGACATCATCGACAACGCGGTCAACTCCAAGGATCACACCACCCTGGTCGCCGCGGTCAAGGCTGCCGGCCTGGTGGACACGCTGAAGGGCGCCGGCCCGTTCACCGTGTTCGCGCCGACCAATGCCGCGTTCGCCGCCTTGCCGGCAGGCACGGTGGACACGCTGCTCAAGCCGGAGAACAAGGAAAAGCTGACCCAGGTGCTCACTTACCACGTGGTCCCCGGCAAGCTCGATGCGGCGACGCTGCTGGCGCAGATCAAGGCCGGCGGCGGCAGCGCCAAGCTGACCACCGTGCAGGGCGAAGCGCTGATCGCCAAGACCCGCGGCGGCAAGGTCACCCTCACCGACAGCAAGGGCAATACCGCGCACGTCACCACTGCCGACGTGATGCAGCGCAATGGCGTGATCCATGTGGTGGACAAGGTTTTGATGCCGTAAGCACACTTCGGGGGGTGCATTGGCATCGCGGGGACGGCTACGGCCGTCCCTGTTTTGCGCGTCCATGCGGCCACCGCGGCAGAGTTCCGCCGCCGAGGACCGAGCCACGCGCACCGGCGTTCAGTCGTCGACACTGCCTCCGCGCGGCATCTGCACCTGCGCTGCCAGCACGCGCAAATCGCGCACGAAGCCTTGATAGGCGGCCTGGCCCGCCTCGCCGCCACGCTGGCGCAGCACCCACGACGGATGCACGGTGGCCAGCGCGCGGGTGCCGTCGTCCAGCGCCTGCCACTGCCCACGCTGGGCCATCAGCGCAAAGCCATTCCCCAACACCGCGCGCGCCGCGGTCGCGCCCAGGCACAGCACGATGCGCGGGCGCACCCGCGCCAGTTCGCCGGCCAGCCACATCCGACACGCCTCCACGTGCGCGCGCTCCGGATTGCGATGCAGCCGCGCCTTGCCGCGTTGCTCGAAGCGGAAATGCTTGACCGCATTGGTGACGTACATGCCGGCACGTTCGACCCCCAGCTCCTTCAGCGCGCGGTCGAACAGGCGCCCGGCCGGGCCGACGAAGGGACGCCCGCTCAGGTCCTCCTCGTCGCCGGGCTGCTCGCCGACCACCATCACCGCGGCGTCCTGCGGGCCTTCGCCGAACACGGTCTGGGTGGCCGGCTGCCACAGCGGACAGCGGCGGCAGTCGCGCGCCGCCGCGCGCAGCGCCTCGAGGCTGTCGTCGGCGGCCACCGCCGGCGCCGGTGCCGGCGCGGGAATGCGCCGACGCACCGGCGCCGGCGCGCGCTCGGCCATCTCGCGCACGCGCTGCCCGGCGTCGCGGATCAGCGTGGGCAGCAGTTGCGCCTCCGGCAGGTGCTTCCAGTATTTCTGCGGCATCTCCTGGCGCATCATCGTCGGGTTGAGCCGCGCCGGATTGAAGATGTTGGCGTAGTAGGTGCGCCACAGCGTGTCCTGCGCATCGTCGGCCGGCGCATCGGCGCGCTGCGCGCCGGCGCCGAACTGCAGCGTCTCGCCATCCCAGCGCACGCTGCGGTACGGGGTGAGGATCGCCCAGCGCATGCCGGCGAAACGGCGTGCGAAGAACGGTGCCACGCGATCGACGATGTGGTGCTCCGGCTCGAACCAGGCGATGTACGCCTCCTGCTCGCCCGGCACTTCGCGGAAGCGCACGAATGCCTTCATCTTGTGGCTGTCGCGGCGCACCGCCTGCGCCCATTGCTGCGCGCGGTGCACATCGACATCGGTGACCCGCTGCAGCAGCGCGCGCTCGCCGCCGGCGATGCGCCACAGCAGGCGGTACAGCAGCGCATGCCGCTGCGGATCGCGATGGCACAGCACCGCGCCGGCCAGCGCCAGGAACGCCGCCGACACCCGCGGCGGTGGCACCTGCGCGGGCAGCGTCGCGACGTCGGTGCCGACCAGCAGACCGCCCTGCGCATCGCCATCCCAGGCCAGCGTCTCCGGCGCCACCTGCGCGCACCACGCCGCCCGCGCCACCGCCCGCCAGGCCTCCAGGCTCCATGGCGGCACCACCTCAGCCTGAAACACGGCCCGCCCTCCTCATCGGCTCACCGCAGCGACCGCAAACCGCCACAGCACGCCCGCCACCACAGCGACGCAACCACCGCGCTGTCCGCAGATGCCGCTGTTGCTGCTGTTGCAGTTGCAGTTGCAGTTGCAGTTGCAGCAACCATTGCACCGCCCAAACCCACACCACCGCATCGCGTCAATCAAACAGGCCACCCTGCCGCGGCGCCGGCGCCAATTGCGCGCGCAGCCGCTGCGGATCGTCCAGCCGCTGCCGCGGATGGTGGTCGAGCACGCTGACGAACGGCAGCAGCTTCTTCAGCGGCACCCGCAGCCGCGCCAGGTCCCCGACCCGCAGCCGCGCATGCCGCCGCGCCAGCAGCAACCGCTCGACGTTGCGCGTGCCCAGCCCCGGTACCCGCAGCAACAGTTCGCGCGCAGCGGTATTGAGATCCACCGGGAACCGCTCCGGGTTGCGCAGCGCCCAGGCCAGCTTCGGATCCACGTCCAGATCGAGCATGCCGCTGGCCGCGGGCGGGGCGATCTCCTCCACCGAGAAATCGTAGAACCGCAACAGCCAGTCGGCCTGGTACAGGCGGTGCTCGCGCTGCAGCGGCGGCGCCAGCAGCGGCAGCTTGCTGGAGGCGTCGGGAATCGGACTGAACGCGGAGTAGTAGACCCGGCGCAACCGATAGTTGCCGTAGAGATTGTGGCTGGTGTGCAGGATCGCGCGGTCGTCGGCGCCGTCGGCACCGACGATCATCTGCGTGCTCTGCCCGGCCGGGGCGAAGCGCGGCGGCTTGGCCCGCACCCGCGTCTCGGCCTTGCGCGCTTCCTTGCTTTCCTCGATGCGCCAGCGCAACTCGCCCATCGCCGCACGGATGCCGCCGACGTTCTTCTCCGGCGCCAGTTGCGCCAGGCCGCGCTCGGTCGGCAACTCCACGTTGATGCTGAGCCGGTCGGCGTAACGGCCGGCGGCGGCGAGCAGTTCCGGCGCCGCATCGGGAATGGTCTTGAGATGGATGTAGCCGGCGAAGCGGTGCTCCTCGCGCAGCTGCCGCGCCACCTCCACCAGCTGCTCCATGGTGTAGTCGCTGTTGCGGATGATGCCGCTGGAGAGGAACAGCCCTTCGATGTAGTTGCGCTTGTAGAAATCCAGGGTCAGCTTGACCACTTCCGCCGGCGTGAAGCGCGCGCGGCGCACGTTGCTGGACACGCGGTTGACGCAGTAGGCGCAGTCGAACACGCAGAAGTTGGTCAGCAGGATCTTCAGCAGCGACACGCAACGCCCGTCGGGCGTGTACGAATGGCAGATGCCCATGCCCTCGGTGCTGCCGATGCCGCCGCTGCGCAGCGAATGGCGCTTGTCGGCGCCGCTGGAGGCGCAGGACGCGTCGTACTTGGCCGCGTCGGCGAGCACGGCGAGTTTTTCGAGGGTATTCACCGGCCGACGATGCCGGGCCCGCGTCTCAAACGGTGAGACGCGGATGCGGTGCGGCCTTCACCGCCATGAATCGCTCAGGTCGGAGCACCCCGAAACGCCGCCGCGGCGCTCAGGCCGGGACCGGCGCCGTGGCGCCGTCGAAGCGATAGATGTCCATCGCCAGCATCCCGGCGTCGATGCCCGCGTCGATGCGCTGCGCGCCGAGCCCGCCGGCCCCGGCCGCGCCCATCGCCACGTAGATCGGCAGCCAGTGCTCGTCGGTGGGATGCGCGCGCGCGGCGAACGGCGCCTGCCGACGGTAGTCGAGCATCGCCGGCACGTCGTCGCGGTACAACGCCTGCTCGATCCATTCGATGAACGGACGCACATAGGGCCCCTCCTTGCCCTCGGCGTAGCGGCCGAAGTCGTGCAGGTTGTGGGTGATGCTGCCCGAGCCGATCACCAGCACCCCGTCCTCGCGCAGCGGCGCCAGCGCCCGGCCCAGCGCCAGGTGGTGCTCCGGCCCCAGCTCCGGCTGGATCGACAGCGGCACCACCGGGATGTCGGCCTGCGGATACAGCAGCGACAGCGGTACCCACGCGCCGTGGTCCAGGCCGCGGCGCTCGTCCAGCACCGGCGCCAGCCCGGCCTGCGCCAGCAGGTCGGCAACTTCGTGCGCCAGTGCCGGCGCGCCCGGTGCCGGGTATTGCATCGCATACAGCGCCTGCGGGAAGCCGCCGAAGTCGTGGATGGTCGGCGGCTGCGCCGCGGCGCCGACCAGCGGCCGCCGGCCCAGCCAGTGCGCCGAGGCCAGCACGATGGCGCGCGGCCGCGGCAGCGTCGCCGCCAACTGCGCCAGACGGATGCCGACCAGGCCGGGCTGCAGCGCGGTCATCGGCGAACCGTGCGAGATGTACAGGGAAGGCAGACGGGACATGTCAGGTCTCCAGAAAGGACAGGCAACACCGCGCTCAGCGCGTGCGCAACACGAAGCGGCCGTCGCCGATCAGGAACAGCACCGCCAGCGCCAGCGCCCAGAACGCCGGGTACTCCCAGCCGCCGCCGGGATTGGCGAAGCCGAAGCCGTTGGCGCCGTGCACGCTGACGATGGTGCCGAGCAGCAGCGGGATGCCGAGCAGTCCGACCCAACGCGCGTACACGCCGAGCAGCAATGCCGCGGCGATGGTGAACTCCAACGCCATCGCCACATAGCCCAGCGCGCCCGGCAATCCGAGCGACACGAAGTAGGCGGCGGTGCCGGCCGGGGTGAACACCAGCAGCTTGGTCAGTGCATGCACCAGGAACAGCGCGCCCATGGCCAGGCGCAGCAGGGTGGCACCGTAGGGCGCCAGGCGGGAGACGGGAGCGGACATGGGAGACCTCATGACGGGCCGTGGGATGGGGAATGCTGTACAGGCTATTCCCGTCGCCGCCACGAATAAATTATCGTTATTTCGAGAATTCATTTCGGGATCCGCAACAATGGATACGCTTGATGCGATGCGGGTGTTCGTCGCCGTGGTCGACCGCAACGGCTTCAACGCCGCCGCCGAGGCGCTGGGCATGTCCACGGCCAGCGTCACCCGCCAGGTGGCGTTCCTGGAACAGCGCCTGGGTTCGCGCCTGCTCAACCGCACCACCCGCCGGGTCAGCCCGAGCAGCGTCGGCGCCGCCTACTACCAGCGCTGCCAGTTGCTGCTGGCCGAGTTCGACGACATGGAAGCGGCGGTCGGCGAGCAGGCGTTGACGCCTTCCGGGACGCTGCGGATCAACGCCCCGTTCAGTTTCAGCATCGCCCGGCTCGGGCCGCGCCTGGCCGGCTACAGCGCGCGCTATCCGCAGGTCGCCCTGGACCTGACCCTGTCGGACCGCTTGGTGGACATCGTCGAGGAAGGCTACG
Source organism: Xanthomonas sp. NCPPB 901 (assembly GCF_056725085.1). NCBI lineage: Bacteria > Pseudomonadati > Pseudomonadota > Gammaproteobacteria > Lysobacterales > Lysobacteraceae > Xanthomonas > Xanthomonas sp. NCPPB 901. The sequence continues at coordinate 4,389,082 of NZ_CM161511.1, forward strand.
ACCTGGCGATCCGCATCACCCGCCAGGTGGCGCCGACCTTGATCGCGCGCAAGCTCGGCGAAGTGCAGGCCTTCCTGTGCGCGGCGCCGGCCTACCTGGCGCGCGCCGGTACGCCGCAGTTGGCGGCCGACCTGGCCGGCCACGCCTTCCTCAGCTACAGCTACGTGCAGGACGACCTGACCCTGCACGGCCCCGACGGCGCGACCCAGGTGCGGGTGGCCGGCACCCTGCGCGCCAACTGCGGCGACGTGCTGCGCGAGGCGGCCATCGCCGGCATGGGCATCACCGTGCAGCCGGACTTCATGGCCGAGGCGGCGCTGGAGGACGGCCGCCTGGTGCGGGTGCTGCCCGACCACGAACTCGGCCCGATCGGCGTGTACGCGGTCTACGCCAGCCGCAGCCACCTGGCGCCGAAAGTGCGCAGCTTCATCGATTACCTGGTCGAAGTCGGGATCGAGCGCACGATGCGCTCCCCGGCCGAGCACTGAACCCCGGCGCGCGGACCGGACACAACATCCTGCCGATGGCGCTGATCGCGGCGGCCGCGCATGCGCACAATGCCCGCGCTTTTCCCCTCACTCTCAGGAGTCCGCTTATGAGCAAGATCGCGATCGTCTACTTCAGCGGCTACGGCCACACCGTCAAACAGGCCGAGGCCGTGCACGCCGGCGCCGCCAGCGTCGGCGAGGCCACGCTGTACCGCATCGACCAGGACGGCAACCTGCCCGACGGCGCCTGGGAGGCGATCGGCCAGGCCGACGCCATCATCTACGGCAGCCCGACCTACATGGGCGGCCCCGCCTGGCAGTTCAAGAAGTTCGCCGACGCCAGCTCCAAGCCGTGGTTCGCCCAGGCCTGGAAGGACAAGATCGCCGCCGGCTTCACCAACTCGGCCTCGGTCAACGGCGACAAGTTCGCCACCATCGAATACTTCTGGACCCTGGCCCAGCAGCACGGCCAGATCTGGGTCGGCACCGGCCTGCTGCCGTCCAACACCAAGGCGCACGGCCCCAACGACGTGAACTGGACCGCCGGCTCCGGCGGCGCACTGGCGATCTCGCCGTCCGACGCCTCGCCGGACGAGGCGCCGCGCAGCGGCGACCTGGAAACCGCGCGCCTGCTCGGCAAGCGCGTGGCCGAGTTCGCCGCCAAGCTCAAGGGCTAAACCGCAGGCGGCGCCGTGCGTCGGCCACGCATGGCGCCGCTGCGCTCGACGGCCAAGCCACACTCCTAGGCACGCGCCATGCGCGCAGCGTTGCCAGCGCGCGCGTGGCGCATGCCCCTTGTCTTGACGCGCCACAGCCCGTTCGCCCCCGGCTCAAGGGAATCGACACGCTCCGGCGATCACGCGGCAGGGGTGGCGACGCACTCCGGCATCTCGGGCATGGGGCCGCGTTCAAGCAGCCCGTCCTGGCCCAGCCAGGGCCGGAAGGCCGCCAGCGGCAAGGCCGCTCCGAGGACACGAACAAGCCTGCAGACACTGCACGCATCGCGACGCCATCCAGGCAGCGGTGCACGCAAGCGTACGCCTGCTGCGCGGCGACTCCGGCACGCGGCGGCATTCAGATCCGCCTGGGCATCGCCGCGCTACGCTGGCGCCGGCATCGCCCGCAACGCGCGCCGGCGCGTGGCCACGACGGAGGACCGACAATGCAGCGACTGCGCATCGCAGTGGACATGGACGAAGTGATCGCCGACGCGCTGTCGGCACAGTTGGCGTGGCTGCAGCAGCGCTTCGGCTACGTCTGGGAAGCGCCGCAACTGCACGGCAAACGCCTGCGGCACTTGCTCGCCGCCGAGCACGCCGAGGCGCTGGAAGCGCATCTGCAACTGGGCGAGTTCTTCGGCACGCTGCGCTGCATGCCCGGCAGCCAGGACGCGCTGCGCCGGCTGTCGCGCCGCCACGAGGTGTTCGTCACCACCGCGGCGATGGAATATCCGGCGTCGATGCCGTTCAAATGGACCTGGCTGCGCACCCACTTCGATTTCCTGGATCCGCTGAACATCGTGTTCTGCGGCGACAAGCGCATCGTCGCCGCGGATATCATGATCGACGACAACGCCCGCCATTTCGCCCATTTCCGCGGCCAGGGCGTGCTGTTTTCCGCGCCCCACAACACCGCCGAGCAGCGCTACCCGCGGCTGCGCGGCTGGGACGAGGCCGACGCGCTGCTGCAACGCCTGGCGCAGCAGCGCTGAAGACGCCAGCCGCGCGTTCGCGCACGCCAGCCGCCATCGCCGACGCGCCAGGCCGCCCCGCCGCGGCCCGCGCCGTTTTCGCATGCCGCCCGGCGGCAAAGGAGATCGCCATGGACAGACGTACCGTACTCGGCCTGCTCGCCGGCACTGCCGCCGGCCTGCTGCCCGGCGCCGCCGCGGCGCACGACCCCACGCACGGCGACGCGCAGGCCGACGCGGCCTGGGCCGAGCGCTTCGCGCGCCTGCCGGGGGTGCGCCTGCAAGGCGACGAGCAGATCGCGATGCTGCTCTATCCCGGTTTCACCGCGCTGGATCTGGTCGGCCCCTATCACTTCCTGGCCGGGATGATGGGCGCCACGGTGCATCTGGTCAGCAACGGCGAGGACCTGACGCCGGTCCGCAGCGACATGGGCCTGGCGATCGCGCCGACCGTCACCTACGCCGATTGCCCGCGCATGCTCACCCTGGTGTTCGTGCCCGGCGGTACCGACGGCACCCTCGCGGCGGCGCGCGACCCGCGCACCCTGGCGTTCCTGCGCGAGACCGCGCCGCACGCCGACTACGTCACCAGCGTGTGCACCGGCGCGCTGATCCTCGGCGCGGCCGGATTGCTGCGCGGGCGCCGCGCCACCTCGCACTGGTCGGTGCGCCCGCTGCTCGCGCGCTTCGGCGCGACCCCGGTGGATGCGCGGGTGGTCGAGGACGGCAAGCTGATCACCGGCGCCGGGGTTTCGGCCGGGCTGGATTTCGGCCTGTCCGTGGTCGCCCACCTGCGCGGCCAGCCCTATGCCGCCGCCGCGATGCTGACCGCCGAGTACAACCCGCAACCGCCGTTCGCCGGCGGCACCGTGGCGACCACGCCGGCCGCGGTCGCCACGCCGATGGCGGCGATGTTCGCGCCGTTCGTGGCCGCGGCCAAGACCTTGCAGCCGCTGCCGGCGCTGCCGGACTAAAGGGCGGCGGACAGAACCGCTGCGCGGTCGCCAGGCGGCCGCGCCGGTCACGCGCCGGGCGGCGCGGCGCCAGCCGCATGCGCCGCGCGCAGGTGATCGATGAACACCCGCAGCTTCGGCGGCAGGTGCTCGCGCGCCGGGTAGTAGATGTGCCAGCCGGCGAACGGCGCGTGCCAGTCGTCCAGCACCCGCTGCAGGTGGCCGGCGGCGACGTCGGCGGCGACCTGCCATTCGAACGCCTGGCCCAGGCCCAGTCCGCGGCGCGCGGCGTCCAGGCCGACCAGGGTGTCGTTGACCACCAGCCGCCCGGTGACTTCGACCAGGAAATCGTGGCCGTCGCGGGTGAATTCCCAAGCCTGCAGGCGGCCGTCGGTGCGCCGCCAGCGGATGCAGTCGTGGTCGGCCAATTCGGCCGGCGTGCGCGGCGTCCCGTGTGCGGCGAAATACGCCGGTGCGGCCACCACCGTCTGCCGCTGCGGCGGGCCCACCGGCACCGCGATCATGTCGCGCGCCAGGCTCTCGCCCAGGCGGATGCCGGCGTCGAAGCCGCCGGCGACGATGTCGGCCAGGGTCCGGTCCGAATACAGCTCCACGCTGACCTCGGGATAGCGCGCCAGGAACGCCGGCAGGTGCGGACACACCAGTTGCTCGGCGGCCACCAGCGGCAGGTTGATGCGCAGCGTGCCGGCCGGGCGGTCGCGCAGGAAATCCAGGTCGGCGAACGCCGCATCGATCTGCGCCAGGCCCGGCGCCACGCGCTGCAGGAAGCGCTCGCCATGCTCGCTCAGGCCGACCCGGCGGGTGGTGCGGTTGAGCAGGCGCGCGCCCAGCTGCGCCTCCAGCGCGCGCAGCGTCTGCGACAGCGCCGAGGGCGAGACGCCCAGCTCGGCGGCGGCGCGGGTGAAGCTGCCATGGTGGGCGACGCGGACGAAGGCGACGACGGCGGACAGCGGCGGTGGACGGTGCATGGCGAGCGGGCAGCAGCGAAGGACGGACGCATCAGGTGCGCCAGCCATTATTTAGCACACCTTCAAAGCACATACGGATTACCCGGATTTATCCATGGCGACGCGGCGCCTACAGTGCCCGCACCCCACCTGGAGACCGCTGCGATGGCCCTCGATCACTACCGCCTGCTCGGCCGTTCCGGCCTGCGCGTCAGCCCGCTGTGCCTGGGCACCATGACCTTCGGCGCCGACTGGGGCTGGGGCGCGGACGCCGACGAGGCGCGCCGGCTGTTCGACCTGTACGTCGATGCCGGCGGCAACTTCCTCGACACCGCCAACATCTACACCAACGGCAGCGCCGAGACCCTGCTCGGCCGCTTCGTCGCCGGCCGCCGCGACCGCCTGGTGATCGCCAGCAAGTTCGCGCTCAATCCCTTTCCCGGCGACCCCAACGGCGGCGGCAACCACCGCAAGGCGCTGCTGCGTTCGGTCGACGCCAGCCTGGCGCGGCTGGGCACCGACTACCTTGACCTGCTGTACCTGCACGCCTGGGACGGCACCACCGGCATCGACGAGGTCATGCGCGGTTTCGACGACCTGGTCCGCGCCGGCAAGATCCTCTACGCCGGCATCTCCGACACCCCCGCCTGGCAGGTAGCGCGGATGCAGACCCTGGCCGACCTGCGCGGCTGGACGCCGTTCGTCGCCCTGCAGATCGAATACTCGCTGGCGCAGCGCACGGTCGAGCGCGAACTGGTGCCGATGGCCGAGGCGCTGGGCATGGCGGTGCTGGCTTGGTCGCCGCTGGCGATGGGCGTGCTCACCGGCAAGTACGGCGCCGCCGATCTGGCGCGGGTGCGCGCGGCCGCCTCCGGCGGCGCGCAGGTCGACGGCGTGGGCCGTGCCGAGGTCGCGCATTCGCAGCGTACCTTCAACGAGCACGCGCTGGCGGTGGCCGAAACGGTGGTGGCGCTGGCCGCCGAGTTGCAGCGCTCGCCGGCGCAGGTGGCGCTGGCCTGGCTGCTGGCGCGCGGGGCGATGCCGATCGTCGGCGCGCGCAGCGTGGCGCAGTTGCAGGACAATCTGGGTGCGCTGACACTGCGCCTGGATGCCGAAGCCCTGCAGCGGCTGGATGCCGTCAGCGCGATCGAACTGGGCTTCCCGCACGATTTCCTGGCCTCGCCCAATCCGCAGGCACTGCTGAGCGGCGGCACCCGGATCCAGCCCCGTTGACCCCCATGTCTCTCATCGCGAGGTGCAGCGCATGTCCACTCCCCATCGTTCCGTGCTGAAGGCGGCCCTGGCCGCCGGCCTGGCCGTCGGCGGCGCCGAGGCCGCCAGCGCGGCGCAACCGCCGTCCCCGCCCCGGCCCGACGCGCCCGCCGCCCTGCCCGGCCAGACCACGCTTGCCGAGGCCGAGGCCGCCGGCATCGCGCAGATCGACGCCTTGATGGGGCCGGCGCAGGCGCAGGCGATCCGCGCGTTGGCCGACGCCCCGGACACCGCGCTCACCGGCCGCGGCGCGGCCATCGCGTTCGGCGAGATCTACCGGCCCGGCACCGCGCTGGACCTGAAGACCCGCGAACTGGTCACCGTCGCGGTGCTGGCCAGCCTCGGCCACGCCGAGCCGCAACTGCGCCTGCACCTGCGTGCGGCGCGCGCCGCCGGCGCCAGCCGCGCCGAGATCTTCGCGGTGCTGGATCAGTTGCATGCCTACGTCGGCTTCCCGACCGCGCTCAACGCCCTGGCCATCGCCCGCGAGGTGCTGGACGCCCCCTCACCCTGAGCGAACCGGACACCGGCCACGCTCTCCCTCCCCTCCCCCTCAGGAGCATCCTCCATGCAAACCCGCACCCTCGGCCGCAACGGCCCCCGCGTCTCCGCCCTCGGCCTCGGCTGCATGGGCATGAGCGCGTTCTACGGCGGCCGCAGCGACGACGCCGCGTCGATCGCGGTCATCCATGCCGCGATCGAGCACGGCGTCAGCCTCATCGACACCGCCGACATGTACGGCCCGCATACCAACGAAGTGCTGGTCGGCAAGGCGCTGGCCGGGCGCCGCGACCAGGTCGTGCTGGCGACCAAGTTCGGCATCAAGCTCGACCCCAACGACCCGGCCGCGCGCGGCATCGACGGCCGCCCGGACTACGTGCAGTCCGCCTGCGAGGCCAGCCTGCGCCGGCTCGGCGTGGACCATATCGACCTGTACTACCAGCACCGGGTGGATCCGAACGTGCCGATCGAGGACACGGTCGGGGCGATGGCGCGGCTGGTGGAACAGGGCAAGGTGCGTTTCCTGGGCCTGTCCGAAGCCGCCGCCGCCACCATCCGCCGCGCCCACGCGGTGCATCCGATCACCGCGCTGCAGAGCGAGTACTCGCTGTGGTCGCGCGACCCGGAACACGACGGCGTGCTGGAGACGGTGCGCGAGCTGGGCATCGGCTTCGTGCCGTACTCGCCGCTGGGCCGCGGCTTCCTGACCGGGGCGATCCGCTCGCCGGAGGATTTCGAGGCCGACGACTACCGGCGCCATTCGCCGCGCTTCCAAGGCGAGAACTTCGCCCGCAACCTGCAGTTGGTGGAGCGGGTGCGCGCACTGGCCCAGGCCAAGGGCGTGACCCCGGGCCAGCTGGCGCTGGCCTGGGTGCTGGCGCAGGGCGAGGACCTGGTGCCGATCCCCGGCACCAAGCGCCTGGCCTACCTGGAAGAGAACCTGGGCGCGCTGCAGGTGAAGCTGAGCGCCGAGGAATTGGCGCAGATCGAGGCGATCTTCCCCGCCGACGCCGCCGCCGGCCATCGCTATCCGGCCGCCTCGCGCGGCGTCCTGCAGGGCTGAATCGCGCCCCCGGCCGCGGCGCGGGCCGATTGCCCGCGCCGCGCCGGCACCGCATGATGCGCGGGTGATCTCCTTCATCGTCCCCGCGCACGACGAAGCCGCCCTGATCGGCGACACGCTGGCCTCGCTGCACGTCGCCGCGCAGGCGCTACGGCTGGACTGCGAGACGCTGGTGGTGGCCGATGCCTGCCACGATGCCACCGCCGAGATCGCGCGCCGGCACGGCGCGCAGGTGCTGGAGGTGGAGCTACGGCACATCGCCGCCGTGCGCAATACCGGCGCCGCCGCCAGCCGCGGCCGCCACCTGCTGTTCGTCGATGCCGACACCCGGGTCAACACACCGTTGCTGGCCGCGGCGCTGCGCGCGCTGGGCACCGGCGCGGTCGGCGGCGGCGCGCAGGTGCGCCTGCTCGGCGACCCCGCCTGGTACGAACGCCTGGCCCAGGCATTGTTCGGCTGGCTGTTCCGCTGGACCGGCATCGCCCCCGGCTGCTTCCTGTTCTGCACGCGCAGCGCCTTCGTCGCCGCCGGCGGTTTCGACGAGCGCTACTACGCCGGCGAGGACGTGGCGCTGAGCCGTGCGCTGGCGCGGCAGGGACGCTTCGTGATCCTGCGCGAGGCGGTGCACACCTCCGACCGCAAGCTGCGCAGCTTCAGCAAGCGCGAGCACCTGGGGTTGTTGCTGCGCCTGCTGCGCCGCGGCCGCGGCCTGCTGCGTTCGCGCGACGGGCTGGGCTTCTGGTACGGGCAGCGCCGCGGGCGCTGAGCGCGCCGGCGCGGTTGCCGGCGCCGATGCGCTGGCAGTACGCTGCGCCCCCCTTGTGCGAGCTTTACGGATGAGCGTCCACACCAGCAGGAGCAGGCCCATCGCACTGCGCATCCTCGGCACGGGCGAGTATCTGCCCGCGCAGCAGGTGCCGGCGGAAACGTTCGACCGGCGCTGGGGCAAGCCCGCCGGCTGGACCCTGCGCCATACCGGCGTCGCCACGCGGCACTATGCCGGCGCCGACGAACCGGCCACGGCGATGGGCGAACGCGCCGCGCGCGCGGCGCTGGACGCGGCGCAACTGCAGGCATCGCACGTCGACTGCGTGATCAGCGCCTGCAGCCTGATGGAACAGGCGATTCCGTGCAGCGCGGCGCTGCTGCACGCGCGGCTGGGGCTGCAGGGCAGCGGCGTGCCGGCCTTCGACGTCAACGCCACCTGCCTGAGCTTCATCGCCGCGCTCGACCTGGCCGCCTGCGCGATCGCCGCCGGCCGTTACCAGCGCGTGCTGATCGTCTCCAGCGAGATCGCCAGCGTCGGCCTCAACCCGGACGATGCGGACACCGCACCGCTGTTCGGCGACGGCGCCGCCGCCGTGGTGCTCGGCGCCGGCGACGCCGACAGCGGCTCGCAGTTGCTGAGCGCGCGCCTGGAAACCTATTCCGAAGGCATCGACCACTGCCGCGTGCGTGCCGGCGGCACCCGCCTGCGCCTGGATCACGGGGTCGAGGCGCTGCGCGCCGGCTCGCAGTTCGAAATGAACGGCCGCGCCACCTACCGCCTCGCCGCGGCGAAGCTGCCCGGCTTCCTGCAGCGGCTGCTGGCGCAGGCCGGGGTCGAGCTGGCGCAGGTGCGGCGGATCGTGCCCCACCAGGCCAGCGCCAAGGCGCTGCGCCACCTGCGCGTCGCGCTGGGGCTGGCACCGGACGCGCTGGTCGAGATCATCGGCGACCACGGCAACCAGATGGCCGCGTCGATTCCCAGTGCGCTGCACCAGGCGATCCACAGCGGCCGCATCGTCCGCGGCGACCTGATCGGCCTGGTCGGCTCCGGCGCCGGGCTGGCGTTCGGCGGCGCGGTGCTGCGCTACTGACATGGCGCGCATTCTCGTCACCGGTGCGTCCGGCTTCATCGGCGCCTACCTCGTGCGCGCCCTGGCCGACGCCGGCGTGCCGGTGCGCGCCAGCGGCCGCGACGCCGCCAAGCTGGCGGCCTTCGCCGGCGATCCGCGCATCGAGGTGCTGCGCGCCGACCTCTGCCGCGACGACCTGGCGCCGCTGCTGCACGGCTGCGACGCGGTGATCCACTGCGCCGCGTTGTCGGTACCGTGGGCCAGCGCCGAAACCTTCCACCTGGCCAACGTGGTCGCCACCGAACGCCTGCTCGCCGCCGCGTTGGCCACGCGCGTGCGCCGCTTCGTGCACTTCAGTTCGCCCAGCATCTACTTCCGCTTCGCCGACCAGTACCAGGTGCGCGAGGAATTCACCCCGCCGGCGCGCTGGATCGGCGGCTATCCGCAGACCAAGTGGGAAGCCGAGGAGAAGGTGCGCGCGGCCGCGGCGGCCGGGCTGCCGGCGGTGGTGCTGCGCCCGCGCGCGGTGTTCGGCCATGGCGACAACGCGATCGTGCCGCGGTTGCTGGCGGTGGCGCAGCGCGGCTGGTTCCCGCTGGTCCATGGCGGCCGCGCGATGATCGACGTGTGCTGCGTGGAGAACGCGGTGGCCGCGGCGCTGGCCGCGCTGCGCGCCGAGCACATCGGCGACGGCCGCGCCTACAACATCAGCAACGGCACGCCGATCGCGGTGCGCGACCTGCTGACCGGGCTGTTCGCGGCGCTGCGCCTGCGTGTGCGGCTGCTGCCGGTGCCGCGCGGGCCGGCGCTGGCGCTGGCCACGCTCGGCGAACAGATCGCGCTGCGCCGGCGCGGCCAGCCGGAGCCGCGGCTCAGCCGCTACGGCATCGGCGTGCTCGGTTATTCGCAGACGCTGGATATCGGCCGCGCGCGCCGCGAGCTCGGCTATGCGCCGGTGCTGTCGACCGAGGCCGGGCTGGCCGCGCTGGGGCGGCCATGAGCGCGCCGCGGCTGCGCTGGCGGCTGTACGAGGCCGGCCACTGCACGCATCCGGAACGCGCCACGCGCCGCGGCGCGCCGCTGGCGCCCTGCCCGTTCCCGGCGCTGGCGGCACTGCTGCAGCATCCGCAGCACGGCGAGCTGCTGTTCGACACCGGCTATGCCCGCCCCTTCTTCGACGCGACCGCGCGCTTTCCCGAGCGCCTGTACCGCTGGCTGACCCCGGTGCGGCTGGCAGCCGGACAATCGCTGCGCGAACAGCTGGTGCGCGACGGCGTGGAGCCGGACGGCATCGGCTGGATCGTGCTGTCGCACTTCCATGGCGACCATGTCGGCGGCGTCGCCGAGTTTCCGCACGCACGCCTGGCCTGCGCGCAACAGGCCTGGGACGACCTGCAGCGCCGCGGCCGGCTGGGCGCGCTGCGCGAAGGCTTCCTGCCGGCGCTGCTGCACGGCGCGCGCCCGCGCATGCACTGGATCGAGTCGCTGCCGGCGGCGCCGCGCCCCACCGCACTGCACGACTTCGGCACGCCGCGCGATCTGTTCGGCGACGGCAGCGTGCTGCTGGTGCCACTGCCCGGACATGCGCCCGGCCACTACGGCCTGTGGTTCGAGGACGCGCACGGCCCGGTGTTCCTGATCGCCGATGCGGCCTGGTCCAGCGCCGCGCTGGCCGATGGCACGCCGCCGCCGGCGCTGGTCACCCGCCTGCTCGGCGAGCATCGTGTGTACCGCGACACGCTGGCGCGGCTGCATGCGCTGCGCCAAGCCGAGCCAGGATTGCGCCTGGTGCCCTCGCATTGCCGGCAATGGCGGCCGGCGCCGCAGGCGCACGCCGATGGCTGAGGCGCCCGGCGTGCTGATCACCGGCGCGCGCGCGCCGGTCGCGCTGGACCTGGCGCGCCGCTTCGCCGCGCAGGGCTGGCGCGTGCACCTGGCCGACAGCGTCGCCAGCCGCATCTCCGGCTGGTCGCGCGCGGTCGCCGCGCATCACCGCATCGCGCCGGCGCGCGATGCCGCGCGCGCCTGGCTGGCCGATCTGAACGCGCTGCTGCTGCGCGAACGGATCGACCTGCTGGTGCCGACCTGCGAGGAGGTGTTCTACCTGGCCCGCTACCGCAGCGCACTGCCCACGCAGCTGCAGCTGCCGCTGCACGACTTCGACACGCTGCGCAGCTTGCACAGCAAGTACCACTTCATGGAACTGGCGCGCGGGCTGGACAGCGGGATCGAGGTCCCCGCCAGCGTGCGCGTGCGCAGCCTGGAACAGGCGCGGGCCTGGGCCGGTGCCGGATCGCTTGTACTGAAGCCGGAGTTCTCCCGCTTCGGCGTGCATGTGCGGCTGTACCCGCACGGCGTGCCCGCCGCCGCGCCGCCGCTGCCCGACCAGGGCGACTGGGTCGCGCAGCGCTACTGCCGCGGCGAAGAGCGCTGCTCGTACGCGCTGGCGCGCGACGGCGTGCTGCTGGCGCATGCGGTGTACCGCCCGCGCTACCGGCTGCGGCGCAGTTCCAGCTACTACTTCGACGCCGCGCCGGACCCGCGGATCGAACGCTTCACCGCGCAGCTGGTGCAGTCGCTGCGCTTCAGCGGGCAGATCTCCTTCGACTGGATGGTGTCCGCGCAAGGGCGCTGCAGCGTGATCGAATGCAATCCGCGCGCGACCAGCGGCCTGCACCTGTTCGCCGCGACCGATCCGCTGGTGCCGTTGCTGTGCGGCGACGCGGGCGCGGCACAGGCGCCGCTGCGCCCGGCCGCGGACCGCGCGGCGATGCTGGGCGTGCTGATGCTGGGCGTGGCGCTGCCGGCGGCACTGGGCCATGGCCGGCTGCGACAGTGGCGCCAGGACTATGCGCGCGCCGAGGACGTGCTGGCGCCGCGCGGCGACCGCTGGCCGTTGGCCGGCGCGCTGCGCGACCTGGGCAGCCATGCGCGGCTGGCGCTGGCGCGGCGCTGCAGCGTGCGCGAGGCCGCCACCCGCGATACCGAATGGGACGGCGAGGCGCTGCCGCCGCCATGAGTGCCGACGCCGACGCCGCGGCCGCCGACTTCGCCGCGCAACTCCAGCGATTCGCCGTGCTGCATGCCGGCGGCGACGCGCAGCAGCTGGCCGACAACGCGCATGCGCGCATCGAAGTGCTGCAGGCCGGCGCACTGGCGCTGCCGGTGACGGTGGCCGAGCGCCACCCGGGCAATGCCTGGGTGTGCTCGCCGCGCACCACCTATGCCGACTACGCCGCCGAGGAGGCCACGCGGCTGCTGCCGGGCGCGCTGGCCGCGCCGGTGCGCGGCCTGTGCGGCGGTATCGGCGCGTGGCTGGACTGGGCGCGGATCGACCGCGCGGTCACCCTCAACAACTGGCTGCTGTCCACCAACCTGTACCCGCCGCTGCCGCCGACCGGGCTGCGCACGCTGCTGGACGCCGCGCGTGCGCGCTGGCCCGACCACGCGCTGTGGTTCCGTTCGCTCAATGCGGTGGACACGCCGCAGTGGCTGCAGGCGCTGCAGGCCGAAGGCTTCACCCTGATCGCCAGCCGCCAGGTGTACCTGTACGAGGACTGGCCGCGGTTGCTGCGGCACCGCGACCTGGCCCGCGACCTCAAGCTGGTCGATCGGCGCGACCTGCAGCGCTGCGGCAACGACGCCATCGGCGAGGCCGACTACCCGCGCATCGCCGCACTGTACGCGCAGCTGTACCTGCACAAGTACTCGCGTTGCAATCCGGCCTATCGCGCCGACGCCCTGCGCGCCTGGCACCGCGCCGGGCTGCTGCGCTTGGACGGCTTCCGCGACGACGCCGGGCAGCTGGTGTGCATCACCGGCCTGTTCGGCATCGGCGGTACCGTCACCGCGCCGATCGTCGGCTACGACCTGCGCCTGCCGCAGCGGCTGGCGCTGTACCGCACCCTCACCGCCTGCGGCATCGACCATGCGCGGCGGCACGGACAGCGCCTCAACCAGAGCGCCGGCGCGGCCAGCTTCAAGCGCCAACGCGGCGGCATGCCGGTCATCGAATACAGTGCGGTCGATGCGCGGCACCTGCCGTTGCGGCGGCGCCAGCCGATCGCCGCACTCGGCGCACTGACCCGGCGCATCGGCGTGCCGCTGATGCGCAGGCATCGGCTGTGAATGGCGCCCGCGCCACACCGGGACACGCTCCGTAACCGTTTCCAGCACCAATCCTGAGGTGCGCGCAAGGTCGCGGGCAATGCCGCTGCCTTATACTTTTCCGCACCTGCAACATCCTATCGCCGCTGCGGCCCGGGACATCTGTGGAATGGATTGCGCATCTGACCCATGCCGGCACCTTGCTGATCGTCAATGCGTTGCTCGCGGCGCTGTCCTCGGCGATGTTCCTGGCGCTGTCCATCACCGGCCGCAAGGAACGGCACGCGCGCAGCCTGTTGCTGCTCGCGCTGAGCTACGGCGTCTTCGCCCTGGGCTTCGGCATCCTGCTGGCGCCGGTCTGGAACGTCACCGCGCCCTGGGTCAACCACACCGGCAACGTCACCCTGGACGTGGCCACCGCGTTGACGCTGGTGGCGGTGAACGCCTACCTGCAACGCCCGCTGCTGCAATGGACGCTGTTGGTGCCGGTCGCGCTGCTCTGCGCGCTGGAACTGTACAGCCTGCACTACGCCGGCCACGATCACCGGATCATGGTGATCTTCGGCGGCCTGGTGCGCGGCATGCTGACCGTGGCCACGGCGGTGGCGCTGTGGCGCCATGCCGCCAGCGTGATGCGCACGGCGGCGCGCTTCACCGCCGTCCTCCACTTCCTGTGGGCTGGCATGATCGGGCTGCGGATCGCCTGGTGGGCCTTCCATCCCGACATCGGTTTCAACTACGACCCGACCACCACCTTCGGCCTACTCTCGCGCATCGTGCTGACCGCCAGCATCGCTCCCGGCATCCTGTGGATGCTGAGCCGCGAAATGAACGCGGAACTGGCGCGGCACGCGTCGCAGGATCCGCTCACCGGGGTGACCAACCGCCGGGTGATGTGGGAGCGCGGCGAGGCGGCGATGCTCGATGCCGGGCGCAAGCAGGCGTCGATCGCGGTGCTGATGATCGACGTGGACCATTTCAAGGCGATCAACGACCGCTTCGGCCATGCGATCGGCGACCAGGTGCTGGTCGCCATCGCGCAGACGCTGGCGCAGGACGTCCGCCTGCCCGACCTGTTGGCACGCATCGGCGGCGAGGAGTTCATGGTGCTGGTGCCGCAGGGCGACGAAGCGGGCGTGCGCGACCTCGCCGAGCGCCTGCGCCGGCGCATCGCGCAACAGCAGATCGACGCCGCGGCGGAGGCGCCGCTGGTATGCACGGTGAGCATCGGCTACTGCCTGTCGCCAGGCGCGCAGGCGTCCTGGCAGACCCTGGTGCTGGCCGCCGACCAGGCGCTGTACGCGGCCAAGCGTGCCGGCCGCAACCGGATCGCCGGCACCACCGTCGCATGATCGCCCGCGGCCGGCGACACGCCATGCGCGCGATGCGGGCGACATGAGCGCCTGGCATCCGTCCCTGTACCGGCAATGGTTCGCCGTCGCCCCCGCGGCGGCGCTGCGACGGCGGCCGCTGGCGGTGTCGGTGATGGACCGGCATGCGGCGATCGCGCGCTGCGCCGACGGCGGCCTGCTGGCGCTGGAAGACCGGTGCCCGCACCGGCATGCGCCGCTGTCGGCCGGCTGCGCCACCGGCGACGGCCTGTCCTGTCCGTACCACGGCTGGCGCTTCGACCGCACCGGCGCGCTGCGCGAGATTCCCGGCCTGCCGCCCGGACAGGCGCCGCCGGCGGTCCGGGTGCGCGCCTTCGCCGCGCGCGAGCACGACGGGCTGATCTGGCTGCGTCCCGATCCCGAGGGCGCGGACGCGCCGTCGCAGCTGGTGCAGGCGTTGCAGCCGTCGGCGCGGCGGTTCCTGTGGCGCACGCGCTGGGACGCGCACGTGGTCGATGCGCTGGAAAACTTCCTGGACCCGCTGCACACCCACCTGCTGCATCCGGGGCTGGTGCGGCGTGGCGGCGCGCGCACCGCCATGCGCGCCGAACTGCGCCACACCGACGAAGGCTTCCACGTGGACTACCGCGGCGCCGCGGCGCAGAGCGGCTGGCTGTACCGGCTGTTCGAGTCGCCGCGCATCCTGGAACGCGCGCATTTCGCCGCTCCCGGCAGCGCGCAGATCGAATACCGCTACGCGCGCGGCGGCCGCGTGCGGATCAGCCTGCACTTCACCCCGCGCGATGTGCGCAGCACCGATGTCTTCGCCAGCCTGCACGTGGAGGGACGCTGGGCGCCGGCGTGGGCGGTGCGCCTGCTGGTGTGGCCGCTGCTGCGCCGGGTCGGCGAGCAGGACCGGCGCATGCTCGCCCTGCAGTCGCGCAACCTGCTGCGCTACCCGGGTGCGCGCGGCGCCTCCACCGCGCTGGACCTGGTGCGCGACCCGCTGCGCCGCTACTGGGAAGGCGAGGCGCTGCCGACACCCGGCAGCGGCCACGACGTGGACCTCATGCTGTGACCGCGCCGAGCTGCTGCAGCACCTCCGCCAGCGGCAGCGGACGCCCGAGCAGATAGCCCTGCACGCGGCCGCAGCCGTGCGCGCGCAGCCAGCGCAACTGCGCCTCGGTTTCCACGCCCTCGGCGACCACCTCCAGCCCCAGGCAATGGCCCAGGGTCAGCAGCGCCTGGCAGATCGAGGCGTTGCGCGGATCGCGGTCCACCTCGGCGACGAAGCTGCGGTCGATCTTCAGCGCATCCAGCGGCAGGTCGCGCAGATACGCCATGCTCGAGAAGCCGGTCCCGACGTCGTCCAGCGCCACCCGCACGCCCAGCGCGCGCAGTTGCCGCAGCACGTCGCCGGCCTGCTGCGGCTGGCGCATCAGGCTGCTCTCGGTCAGTTCCAGCTGCAGGCCGTCGGCGGGCAGCCCGGCCTCGGCGCAGGCCTGCACCAGGTCGGCGACCAGATCGCCATCGAAGAACTGCAGCGCCGACACGTTCACCGCCACCGCCAGGTCCGGCCAGCCGTGGTCGGCTAATGCGCGGCGCGCGTGCGCCGCCGCGCGCATCACCCAGCGTCCCAGCGACAGGATCAGCCCGGTGTCCTCGCACAACTGGATGAACGCATCGGGCGCAATGAAACTGCCATCGGCCTGCGGCCAGCGGATCAGCGCTTCCAGTTCGCGCGGGGCGCCGCTGGCGGCGTCCATGATCGGCTGGAAATGCAACTCGAACTCCTGCCGCGCGATCGCCTGCTGGATGCGTCCGGCCAGGCGCAGGCGCTCTCCGGTCCGCGCCGCCATGGCGCGGTCGAAGCGCACCAGGCTGCGGCCCTCGGCCTGCGCCGCATGCGCGGCCTGCGCGGCGCTGCCGATGGCCTCGTCGGCGTCGGCGGCATCGTCCGGACACAGCGCCACGCCGATGTGCGCCTGCAATTGCTGGGCGAACCCGCCGCCCTGCACCGGCGCATACAGCGCCTCCTGCAGCGCCTGCAAGGCCTGCGGCAACGCCTGCGGATCCAGGATCGCCAGCACGAAATCCTGCGCCGGCTGGTGAGCGCTCAGGCCGAAGCGCTCGCCGAGCACGCGAATGCGCCCGGCCACCGCGCCGCGCACCGCGTCGCCGGCGGCGCGGCCCAGGGTGTCGCCGATCAGGGCCAGGCCGCGCACCTGCACGTAGGCGATGGCATAGCCACCGCGCTGCGCGCGCAGGGCGTCGGCCAGGGCCCGCGGCTTGAGCAGGCCGGTGCTGAACTCGTGGCGCGCCAGGTACGCCAGTTCGCGTTCGTGGGCCAGCCGCTCGGTGACGTCCTCGGCCAGGATCAACCGCGCCGGTACGCCGCCGAATTCCAGGTCGGCACTGTGGACGCACACCGACAGCAGGCTGCCGTCCTTGCGCCGGTGGGTCAACACGCTCGGCACGTCGAAGCCCTCGCGCGGTTTGCGCACGTCCTGCAGCAAGCGCTCGGCATCCTCCGACGGGCGCAGATCGCGCAGGTCCATCGCCAGGAATTCCTCGCGGCTGTAGCCGTACTGGCGCATCGCGGCCTGGTTCACTTCAAGAAAGCGCAGGCTGTCGACGGCGAACACCCAGTACGGCAGCGGATTGCGGTCGAACATCAGCCGGAACTGCCGCTCGGCGTCGAGCAGGCGCGCCTGCGCCATCACCCGGTCGCTGACGTCCTGCACCGCACCGGTCATGCACATGCCCTCACGCGTGCGCACCAGCGCGCCGCGCGCGGCCAGCCAGCGCAGGCGCCCGTCGGGCAGGTGCATGCGGTAGACGGTGTTGTAGTCCGCGCGCCCCTGCGCGGCGTCCTCGTACAGCTGCGCCACCCGCGCGCGATCGGCCTCGTCGATCCGCCCCAGGAAGGCCTCGATCGGCATCTGCATGCGCTGCAGGCCGAACATCGCCCCGGTCGGCTCGGACAGGCGCAGCACGCGCTGCGCGATGTCGATGCGCCAGGTACCGATGCCGCCCATGCCGTGGGCCAGGCGCAGGTCCTCGTCGCCGCGGCGCAGCCGTTGCAGCAGGTGGCGCTGGCGACGCTCGGCGCGGCGCAGGCTGCCGAGCAGATAGGCCAGGCCGAGCAGGTACAGCATGTACACCAGCGCCGCCACCGTGGCGAACCACCACCAGCCCGACAGCGTCTCGCGCAGCCCCACGCCGGCCACCACCAGCAACGGATCCGCGCCGCCGCCGCTCAACGCCAGGATCCGCGGCGTGCCGTCGAAGACGTCGCGGCGCAGGCCCAGCGCACCACCGTGCGGCATCGGCTGCGCCAGCGCCATCGGCAGGCGCGGCTGGCCGGCCGCGAGCGGGCGGCTGGCGGCCAGCAGCACGCCCTGCGCATCGGTCAGGGCGACGATGCCGTCGCGCCCGCTGTCGGTGCCCCGCACGATGCGCTGCAGGGCGGCCACCCGCCACTGCGCCTCGACCCAGCCGTCCGTCCCCCAGGGCACGGCCACGCGCACCACCGCCTCGCCGTCGGCCAGGCGCAGCGGCGGGCTCACGCACACCCGCCCGTCGCAGCGCGCCCGCGGCAGCCACGCGCGCAGTTGCGGATCGCCGGCGTCGCCGAAGCGGCGTTGGCCCTGCTTATCCAGCAAGGCCACCTCGCGCAATTCCGGGCGCCGCGCCTGCAGGCCGCGCAGCGAGGCGGCGATCAGCTCGGGCGCACGCGCCGGCGTCTGCGCCAGCAGCGCCTGCGCGCCCTGTCCTTCGCCATGCAGGGCATGGCCGAGATTGTCCAGTTGCAACTGCAGCAGGCGGTCGACGCCGGTGGCCAGCGCCAGGCTCTGCCGCTGCGCCGCGGCCAGGCGGGTGTGGCGGTCCTGCGCCAGCACCAGCACCAGGCCGGCGGCCAGCAGCACCGCCAAGGCCAGGCCCCAGGTCGCGATCGCCCGCAGCGGCGCGCGCGTGACGCGCCGCAGGCTGTGCCGGAAGCGACGGTCACGCTTCCTGTCGGCGAGCGGGTTCAGCGACATCGAGAGGGGGAGTGCGGCGGAGGTGCTGGATACAGCGGCCCGAGACCGGCGATCTTGACCATCCGTGACGCGTTGTTGCGTTCAGCGATCCGGATAAACGATTCAGTCCAGTACCGGCCATTGCGCCAGTTGCTGCGTCGTCAGGCCCAAGTGCGCCGTGCGATGGCGTATGGCGGACGCGGGCCGCGCGGCATGTGCGACTGCAGCGTGCACTTTGCGGCCGCTGTGCTAGAAAGAAGCTGCCTCAAGATCGCCCGCCGACGTTCCGCGTTCGTCACCGCATCTGCAAGGAGCCCGTCATGATCGCTTTGTTCAAGGGGTTGGGATTGCTGCTCGAGGACAACGCGCTGCACCAGCGCTCGTTTCCCGAACAGGTCGCGCACTGGCAGCACAAGAGCGAGGCGCAGATCCGCGACGAGGTGGCGTTGCTGGCCAAGGCCAAGCAGCAGTGGCTGGTGGCCTCGATCATCGGCTGGCAGGCGATCTCGCTGATCCTGCTCGGCGTGATCACCGCGCAGTTGTGGCAGCACGACTATCACCTGACGTTCTCGCGCATCGTCATCGTGGTCACCTCGTGGGTGGCGATCCTGTTCGTGATCTGGTTCATCGCCAACATGTTCGACCGCACCGCCGGCTTCGAGCGCTGGCTCACCGCGTTCAACAGCCGCGAACCGCTCTCGGCCGATGCCGACACTGTGGAATGCGTGGCCGACGCGCTGAACATGGCGCGCAAGTACCCGGAGATCCTCGCCTACAAGCGCGAGGTGGTGGCCAATCGCGAACTGCGCCACGAGGACATCCGGATCATGCGCGAGATGGGCCGCATCCGCCTGCATGCCGAACTGGTCGCCTCGCTGATCCAGTTCGAAGGCACGCCGCCGGGCGGCCAGCCCGGCGTGTTCCGCGTCGCCGGCTGAGCAGCGCGACGCCGGCACCGACGCGTTGGTCACCGACGACGGCGGCCAGCGCGTCACCGGAACAACGCCTTCGACCACAGCGGCCTTGCCGGCGACCGGCAGCGCACCATCGCCACCGGCGATTGCGCGCACGCGGCTGTTCCCGTCGAGGCGATGATGTCGCAGTAGAGCTTCCTGTAGGAGCGGTTTCAGCCGCGACGGGCGTTACCGGTAAGCCCGTCGCGGCTGAAGCCGCTCCTACGCGACAACGTCATGCGCGGCAGAAGCAGGTTATTAGAGGTGCTCTTTAATCGCGACGCGTCATCCGACAGCTCGTTGCACACGCTGTCGGGACTGAAAAGTCCCTCCCACAATAGCCGCGATCAGATCGCGACATTTCGGATGCGAAGACGGAGTGGACGGTGCGATGTGCCGCATCCTTAGACGTCGTATGCATGGTGGCGGCTGAAGCCGCTCCTACATCTCGCGCGCCGGATCGCGGCAACGCCTCCTGTGGGAGCGACTTCAGTCGCGACGAGGGGGGGCGTCCGGCAGCTTCGCTGCACATGCTGTCGGGACTGAAGTCCCTCCCACAACAGCCGCGATCATGGCGAGGTCTTTGGACACGGTGGAGGATCGCTGCAGCCAGCCGTTGGCCATCGCCACTCACTCGCGCCCGCATGCCGAGGCCGACGCATCCGACACCACGCACTGGCGGAAATCGCGCGGCAGCCCGGCGATCTCGCGGCGCCGGCCAACCGGCAGATCGAACGCTTGCAGCAGGCGCGGGGCACAGGCGGCGCCGGCGCCGCCGCGCGCCGCCGGCGATGCCGCGCAGTCGGCATAGACCTGGTAATGGCAGCGCCCGCTGCGGCTGTCGATGCAGCGGAACGTGGCCAGGCCGCGGCGATACGTGGTCCGACTGAGGAGCAGGGGCACGCCGCGTTCGCTGGCCTGCACCACGGTCTCGCGGCTGGCGCCGACGGACAGGTCGAGATCGGCGTGTCCCTGGCAGCCGAGCAGGCCGAGCAGGCACGACCACAGCAAGGAGAGCAGGCGCATGGCGGAGATTCCTTGTTCCAGTGCGAAGCGAACGGACCTGGCGCGGCTACATGCCGCGGAACAGGCTCATGTACGGCTGGCTGACGGTCAGCACCTCGTCGCGGTGGCGCAACTTCAGCCGGCCCTTGCCGGTGTCGTCGCGCACCACCGAGGCGACCGCCTTGAGGTTGACGATGGTGGAGCGGTGGATCTGCCGGAACGCGGCCGGGTCGAGTACGTCCAGCAGCTCGCGCAGGGAGGTGCGCAGCACCGCCTCGCCGTCGCGGGTGAGCACCGTGGTGTACTTGCTGTCGGCCTGGAAATACAGCACGTCGTCGAGCAGGATCAGCCGCGTCTCGCGGCCGCTGCTGGCGGTGACCCAGGCCAGCGGCGGCGGTGCCGACGGCGCGGCCGGTCGCTGCTGCAGGTGCTGCAGCAGCGCGTCGAGCACCGCCGGGTCCGGCCCTTGCGCCGCGCGTGCCTGCAGCCGCTGCACCGTGGCCTGCAGACGCTCGCGCACGATCGGCTTGAGCAGGTAGTCCACCGCACCGTGCTCGAAGGCATCGATGGCGTACTGGTCGTAGGCGGTGACGAACACCACCTGCGTGCGCGGGCTCAGTTCGCCCAGCGCGCGCGCCACCTCGATGCCGCTCAGGCCGGGCATGCGGATGTCCAGGAACGCCACCTCCGGGCGCAGCTCGGCCAGCCGCTCCAGCGCGCTGGCGCCGTCCTCGCACTCGGCGACGATGCGCAGCTGCGGCCACACTTCGCCGAGCAGCGCGACCAGCGCGTCGCGCAGCAGGGTCTCGTCTTCGGCGACGATCGCGTCAGTCATGCTGCGCTCCGGTGGGCACTGCCGCCGGCAGCGGTGGCGGCGACGGCGGCATCCCCGCCGGCAACGGCAGGGTGATGGTGGCGGCCACGCCGCTGGGGAAGTTGGAAACGATGGCGAAGCTCGCCGCGCCCGCATAGGTCAGGCGCAGCCGTTCGCGCAGGTTCTTCAGGCCGATGCCGGTGCCGCTGGACTGGCTGTTGAAGCCAAGGCCGTCGTCGGCCACGGTCAGGGTGACGTGGTCGTCGACCGCACGCGCCAGGATCCAGATGGTGCCGCCGCCGGGCTTGGGTTCCAGGCCATGCTTGATCGCGTTCTCCACCAGCGTCTGCAGCATCATCGACGGCAACGGCAGCGTCTTCATCGTCTCCGGCACCTGCACCTGCAGCTGCAGGCGTGCACCCATGCGGATGCGCAGGATCTCCAGGTACGCCTGGGTCCGCTCCAGTTCGTCGCCGAGCGAACTCATCGCATCCTCGGCACTGGGCAGCGAGCGCCGCAGGTACTGGATCAGATAGCCGAGCATCAGGTCGGCGCGCGGCGGGTCGGTGCGCGCCAGTACCTGCGCGCTGGCCAGCGTGTTGTAGAGGAAATGCGGTTCGACCTGCGCGTGCAGCAGGTTCAGCCGCGCCACGGTCAGTTCCTGCTCGGTGGCGGCCTGCGCGGCGGCGGCCTGTTCGTCGCGGCGCAGCTCGGCCACGCGCCGCGCCAGCGCCCGGCCCAGCGCCTCGGCGTTCTCGTAGTTGCTGCCTTCGTCGACCGCGAACAGGTCGATCCAGGCGCTGGCGTCCGGCTCCAGCAACAGGGTCAGGCTGCTGGTGCCGGTGCCCGGGGTCACCGTCGCCAGCACCTGGTTGCGCTTGACCGCAAAACGCGCGGCCAGGTTCCAGCGCGACGGCGGGCGGCCGTTGTACGGATCGATGCGGCGCACCTTGGCGCGTACCTGCAGGCTGTCCAGCGTACTCTCGACCTCTTCCACCCGCGGCAGTTCCCGCACCGCCGCATCCAGCAGCGCGAACGCCTCGCGGGTGTCCAGCGGGATCTCGATCTGGCGCCGCTGGCGGCTGGCCAGGGTGCCCCAGTCCAGGCGCCCGGCGATCAGCCAGACCTTGCGCAGGTGGGTGATGCCGGCGATCAGCGCCGACAGCATCAGCAGCATCGCCAGCAGGCCGAAGAACCAGCCCGGCCCGGACTCCATGCCGTAGAACAGCCCGGCCCAGACGAAGGCCGACACGACCACCGCCGCGGCCCAGGCGCACAACAGACGGACGAGGAAGAACAGGCTGGCGAGCATGGCGGCCGGGGCTGGAGGAGATGCCGGCGAGCATAGCGGCCGCGGCCTGCGCTGCCAGCCGGTTGCGACGAAACCGGGAAATCGCGGAGCGGGCACCGGGATCGGCGGTGCAAACCGACGGCGGCGCGGGCGACGCGGCCGCTGTCCGCGCAACGCCGGCATGGCGTGCCGTGACGCCGCACCCGCAGCGGCAATGGCGCGCGCTTCGCGGTGGCGTCGGCGCCAGCGACCGGGCGCCGCGCCGCCCGCCACGGGCGCATCGTCCCGTGGCTCTGCGCCGCCGGCCAGGACGGCTCGCCGCCGGGCAGCGCACGCTCTAGACTCTGACCTCGATCAGCGGGAACCAGAATGCGCCGGCCCCTCTTCCCATGCAGCGCCGCGCCGACGCATGCCCCATGCGCGGCATCCTCCCCGGCGACGCCCTGCCACCACGCCGCACGCGTGCAGGAAATGCACGGCGTTGCGAGGCACGGCGCACCGCGTGCGCGAGCGGTGCACCGATGCATGTGATCCTGGCGACCGAGTCGATCCGGTATCCGCTGACCGGCGTCGGCCGCTACACGCAGGAACTGGCCACGCAGCTGGCGGCGTTGCCGCAGATCCAGTCGCTGCGCTTCCTGCACGGCCGGCGTCTGCGCCAGGACCTGCCGGCGCCGGGACCGGCGCCGACGCTGGTGCCGTGGCTGCGCGAGCGGCTGTCGGGCGTGCAGCCGGCCGTCGACGTGTACCGACGGTTGCACAACGCGGCCAGGTCGCGTGCGCTGCGCGGCCAGGCCCCGGCGCTGTTCCATGGCTGCAACTACTATCTGCCGGCATTCGACGGTCCCTGCGTCGCCACCTTCCACGACGTCTCGATCTATCGCTGGGCCGAGTGCCATCGCGCCGACCGGGTGCGCTACATGCGCAAGGAACTGGCGCTGTCGCTGCGCCGCGCGCAGCTGATCCTGACGGTTTCGGAATTCTCGCGGCGCGAGATCGCCGCGCAGTTCGACTGGCCGCTGGCACGCATCCGCGCCATCCCGCTGGCCGGCAATGCGGCCTTCCGCCCGCACCGCGCGCAGGAGCTGCAGGCGCCGCTGCAGGCGCTGGGCCTGCAGGCCGATGGCTATACGCTGTTCCTGGGCACGATCGAGCCGCGCAAGAACCTGCAGACGCTGCTGCAGGCCTATGCCGCGTTGCCGGCGGCGCTGCGCACGCGCTGGCCGCTGGTGGTGGCCGGCCATCCCGGCTGGCACAGCGAGGCGCTGCACCAGCGCATGGCGCAGGCGCAACGCGACGGCTGGCTGCGCTACCTGGGCTACGTGGACGAGACGCGGCTGCCGGCGCTGGTCGCCGGGGCGCGGCTGTTCGTGTTCCCGTCGCGCTACGAGGGGTTCGGCCTGCCGGTGCTGGAAGCGATGGGCAGCGGCACGCCGGTGCTGTGTTCCAATGCCGCGGCGCTGCCCGAGGTCGCCGGCGACGCGGCCGCCCTGTTCGATCCCGGCGACATGGATGCCCTGGCCGGCCTGCTCGCGCGCGGCCTTGAGGATGCGGCGTGGCGCGCGGCGCTGAGCGCGGCCGGGCGCCGTCGCGCGGCGGAGTTCGATTGGCGCACCTGCGCCGAGCGTACCGCCGCGGCCTACCGCGACGCGATGCGCGCATGAACCCCGGATTGTCCGCCTGATGCGCGTGCTGCATGTCTACAAGACCGCCCTGCCCGACTCCATCGGCGGGATCGAGCAGGTGGTGCATACGCTGGCGCAGCATGCCCAGGCACGCGGGGTGCACAGCGAAGTGCTGGCGCTGTGCGGCGATGCCGCGCAGGCCGGCACCCGGATCCATGCCGGCTATACGCTGCATCGGCTGCGGCGCATCGCCGAGGTCGCCTCGATGCCGGTCTCGCTCGGCCTGGTGCGGCGCTACGCGCAACTGGCGCGCCGCGCCGACCTGATCCATTACCACTTCCCGTGGCCGTTCATGGACGCCCTGCACTTCGCCGCCTCGGCGGGGACGCCCTCGGTGCTGACCTACCACTCGGACATCGTGCGGCAACGCCAGTTGCTGCGCCTGTACCGGCCGCTGCAGCGGCGCTTCCTGCGCAGCGTCGACCGCATCGTCGCCACCTCGCCGAACTACCTGGCCACAAGCCCGGTCCTGGCGGAACACCGCGCCAAGGTCAGCGTCATCCCCATCGGCCTGGATGCGGCCCCGCAGCATGCGGCGTCGCCGCAGCGGGTCGCGGCCTGGCGCGCGCGGCTGGGTCCGCGCTTCCTGCTGTTCGTCGGCGTGCTGCGCTACTACAAGGGAGTGCGCTTCCTGCTGCAGGCCGCGCAAGGGCTGCAGATCCCGATCGCGATCGCCGGCGACGGCCCGGAGGCGGCCGCCTTGCGCGCGCAGGCGCAGGCGTCGGGCCTGTCCCACGTGCACTTCCTCGGCCGCGTGGACGAGACCGACAAGCACGCCTTGCTCGCTGCCTGCGAAGCGCTGGTGCTCCCGTCCCATCTGCGCGCTGAAGCGTTCGGCATTTCCCTGCTGGAGGCGGCGATGCACGCCAAGCCGATGATCTCCTGCGAGCTCGGCACCGGGACCAGCTTCGTCAACGTCGACGGCGAGACCGGCCTGGTGGTGCCGCCGGCCGATCCGGCGGCCCTGCGCGACGCGATGCGCTATCTGTGGGACCATCCCCCCATCGCCGCGGCCTTCGGGGGGCACGCGGAAGCGCGCTACCGACGGTTGTTCGCCGCCGATGGCATGGTCGACGCCTATCTTGCGCTGTATCGCAGGATCTGCGGCACGCGAGGGACGGCAGACGGGGAATAGGGATGAGGGGCAGCTTGGGGACGCACGGGAGCAAGGCACGGCGTTCGCGCCGCGCGCGGAGCGAACGCGCATGAGACTGCTGGGCGGGCCGCTGCCACGGGCAGCGGCATCGGGCCGGGTCGGCGATGCGATGGCACTGGCGGCGACGCTGCTGAAGGTGGCCGATGCCGCAGTGGTGGCCGGCAGCGGCCTGCTCGCCTATGCCGTGCGCGCGGGCCAGGCCAGCCTGCCCGACGCGCCGCGCTATCCGTACGCACTGCTGGCCGGCGCCGCGCTGGCGCTGCTGGTGTTCTCGCAACTGGCGCTATACCGCAGCTGGCGCCTGGCGCTGCCGACGATGATGCTGGGCCGGCTGCTGCTGGGCTGGGGCGTGGTGCTGGGCGTGCTCGCCTCGCTGAGTTTCCTCAGCAAGACCGGCCCCAGCTTCTCGCGCCTGTGGTTCCTGTACTGGGCGGTGATCGGCGCGTTCGGCCTGGTGGGCGTGCGCGTGGCCGCGGACCGGTTGCTGCGCTGGCTGCACCGGCATGGCGTGGGCACGCGCCGGATCGCGGTGCTGGGACCGCCGGAGCGGGTCGAGCAGGTCGGCGCGCGGATCTGCCAGGGCCCGTGGTCGGGGCTGCAGTGGGTGCCGGCGCCGGCGGCGATCCGCGGCGGCGACCTCGCCGCCCTGCCGCAGTGGCTGGACCTGCACGGCATCGCCGAAGTCTGGTTGACCTGGCCGATGCGCGAGGAGGCGCTGATCCGCGAGAGCATGCGCCGCCTCGACGCCAGCAGCGTCGACGTGCGCTGGGTCCCGGACATTTTCGCCTTCGGCATGATCCACCACGGCATCGCCGAGGTGGCGGGGATGCCGCTGCTGGAACTGTCGGTGCGGCCGCTGTCGCGCACCGCGCACTGGCTCAAGGATGTCACCGACAAGTTGCTGGCCGCGCTGATCCTGCTGCTGAGCAGCCCCTTGCTGCTGGCGCTGGCGCTGGGCGTCAGGCTGTCCGGGCCGGGGCCGGTATTGTTCCGGCAGATCCGCCACGGCTGGGATGGGCAGCCATTCGAACTGTGGAAATTCCGCAGCATGCGCCTGCACGACAGTGGCGATGCCGCACCGCAGACGCCGCGCGGCGACCCGCGGGTGACCCGCTTCGGCGCCTTCATGCGCCGCACCAGCCTGGACGAGCTGCCGCAGTTCTTCAACGTGCTGCAGGGGCGCATGTCCATTGTCGGGCCGCGTCCGCACGCGCTGGCGCACAACGCGCAATACCAGGATCTGGTGCCGAACTACCTGCAACGCCACCGGGTCAAGCCCGGCATCACCGGCTGGGCGCAGGTGAACGGACTGCGCGGCGAGACCGACACGGTGGAGAAGATGCGCAAGCGCATCGACTACGACCTGTACTACATCCAGCACTGGTCGCTGTGGCTGGACCTGAGCATCATCGCGCAGACCGCCGCGATCGTGCTGTTCGACCGCGACGCGTATTGACCGCAGGGCTTGGGGAGTCCGAATCCGATGCACATCAGCTACGTTCTCGGCACCCGCCCGGAAATCATCAAACTGGCATCGCTGATCGCCGCCAGCATGCGCGACGGCCTGCGCTTCTCGATCGTGCATACCAATCAGCACTACGCCGAGACGATGGACCGCATCTTCTTCGACGAACTGGAGTTGCCGCGCGCGCACTACAACCTCGGAGTCGGCTCGGCGCCGCACGCCACCCAGATCGGCCGCATGCTGTGCGGCATCGAGCCGGTGCTGGAACGCACCCAGCCGGACGTGGTGGTGGTGCAGGGCGACACCAACAGCGCACTGGCCGGCGCCATGGCCGCCAACAAGCGCGGCATCGCGGTCGCGCACGTGGAGGCGGGCCTGCGCAGCCGCGACCGCAGCATGCCGGAGGAAGTGAACCGGGTGCTGATCGACCACATGTCCGATCACCTGTTCTGCCCGACCGCACTGCAGGCGCAGATCCTGCGCGAGGAAGGCCTGGCGCCGGCCAGCATCCGCATCACCGGCAACACCGTGGCGGATGCGACGCTGGCGCATGCGCGCACCGCGCTGCGGCGTTCGGACATCCTGCAGCGGCTGGGACTGCACCAGGGCGGCTATCACCTGCTGACCTGCCACCGCCGCTCCAACACCGACGACCCGCAGCATTTCGCCGCGCTGATGCAGGCGGTGGCCGCGATCTCCGAGGACGCCGGCGTGCCGTTGATCTTCCCGATGCATCCGCGCCTGGCGAGCATGGGCAATGCCGCATCCGCGCGGCATCGCTGCCTGCGCGCGATCGGGCCGGTCGGCTACCTGGACATGCTGGCGCTGCAGCAAGGCGCGTCGCTGATCATGACCGACAGCGGCGGCATCCAGGAGGAAGCGTGCATCCTGCAGCGCAAGTGCCTGGTGCTGCGCACCAATACCGAGCGGCCGGAAACCCTGCAGGTCGGCGGCGCGGAGTTGCCGCTGAGCCTGGACATGCGCGGCTTGCGCACGGCGGCCGACACGCTGCTGGCGCGCGCGGTGGCCTGGCACAATCCGTTCGGCGACGGCCATGCCTACCGCGACATCCTGGGAGCGCTGCTGGGCACTGCGGTCGAGCAGCACGCGCCGCAGCGCCTGCGCCAGGCCTGATCGGCACATCCAAAGGACTGCGCGCACAGGCCACTACACCGATTCACGCTCGCTCAGCACTCGCGGACAACACGCTCGTCGGCGAGCGCCTGTGCGGGCTCACCCAATCGCGGAGCGCGGTGCGTCGCGGAGCGATGCGGGCAGCGTGCCGGCGCGCGCGGGCAAGCCGGCATACAGCGCGGCCATCGCCAGTGCCGCGTGCAGCGAGAACGCGTAGAACGGCAGATAGAAGTCGAACACTCCCAGGCCCAGCAGCAACAGCAGCCAGATCAACGCCCAGCCACGCACGCTGGCACTGCGCAGCAACGGCGCCCACAGCGCATACAGCAGGCCCAGGCACGCCAGCAGCCCGCACAGCCCGGTTTCCGACAGCACCGCCAGCAGCGCATTGTGCGCATGCAGTTCGCCGCGATCGAAGCGGCCGCCGGTGTAGTCCGGCACCAGGAACTGGAACACGCCCGGCCCCAGCCCGAACCAGGGGTGGCTGCGCCAGGCCTCGAGCGCGCCGGCCCACAGGTAGGTGCGCCCCAGCGACACCGCGGTGAGCGTGCTTTCGTGCACCGCGCTGGTCATGTCCGCGTAGCGCTGCCACAGCACGAATCCGACCAGCGCCAGCAGCACCAGCAGCGCGCCGGCAGCCGCGCGGCGGCGCGGCCGCGTGGCGCCGCGCCATGGCCACGCCCACCACAGCAGCAGTGCGCCGACCGGCAACAGCGGGTTGCGGACCTGGGTCAGCGCCAGCGCCAGCACCGCGCCCAGCAGGGCCAAGCCCAGCGCAAAGCGCCCCAACGCGCCGTTGCGCCAGCCCTGCAGCACCAGCGCGGCCACCAGTACCGCGCTCGCCGCCAGCAGCGCCGGATGTTCGTACATGCCGGAGATCCGCGGCAGGTACTTGAAGCTGTCCTCGGCATGGAAGACCAGCGACCCGCGCAGCGCCGGCGGCCAGTGCAGGCGCACCGCAACTCCCAACGCCAGGTTCCACCACAGCGCGATCAGCGCCGCCAGCGTCGCCGCGCGCGGCCAGCGCGGGCAGGCGAACGCGAGATTGAGCATCGCCCACAGCGCCAGCAAGGCGGTGGCGTAGCGCACGGCGAACCTGAAGGCCAGCGCGGGGTGTGCGGACGCCAGCACCGACACGCCCAGCGCCGCCAGGCATGCCAGGATCGCCAGCAATGGCCGACGCAGGATCGGCGGCAGCCCGTGCCGCCACAGCGCCCACAGCGACACGCCCAGCGCGAACGCGCGGATCGCCATCGAGCCCAGCGACAGGCCCCCGCCGAAGTAGCGGCCGGTCAGCACCACCTGCTGCAGGCAGAACAGCAGGTACACGCACAGGCACGCCGCGACCGCCAGCGGCTGCGGCGCGCGCGCGCCGGCGGCGGACGCGCCCGTCGCCGGTGGGCTCATGCCGGTTCGCGGATCGCCGCGCGCGCGCGATAGCGGCGGCTCAGCCGCGCACGCAGCAGCAGGAGCAGATACAGGAAGTTGGTGCGGACGTAGCGCCAGCCCAGGCGCCGCGGCTCCAGCGCCAGCCGGAACAGCCATTCCATGCCGAAGCGCTGCATCAGCAGCGGCGCGCGCGGCAGCATGCCGGACAGCACATCGAACGATCCGCCGACACCCATCGCCACCGCCACGCCCAGCTCGGACCAGTGCCGCTGCAGGAACAGTTCCTTCTTCGGCGAGCTGATGCCGACGAACAGGTAGCGCGCGCCGGAGGCGCGAATCGCCGCCACCACCTGCGGTACCTCGGCCTCGCCGAAATAGCCGTCGCGGGCGCCGACGATGCGCAGCCCCGGCGCGGCCGCACGCAGGCGCTCGGCCGCGGCCGCCACCACCGCCGGCCGCGCGCCCAGCAGATACACCCCGTCCCCGGACTGCGCGGCCTGCGCGCACAGGTCCTGCATCAGGTCGATGCCGGCGCGCCGCGGCGGCGGCGCCACGCCCATCCAGCGCAGGCCGATGCTGATGCCACCGCCGTCGATATGCACCAGCTCGGCCTCGTCCAGCGCCGCGCGCAACGGCGCCTGCGCGCGCGCATCGATCAGCTTGGCCACGTTCAGGCCCTCGATCCGCAGCGGCGCGCCGCCGACGGCCGCGGCCTGCGCCCGTTGCAGCAGGTCGGCAGGCGCGAGCAGATCCAGCGGGCAATCGAAGAAGCGCAGACGCGGGGGCGTGGGATTCAAGGGGCAGGCTCCTGGACGATCAGCGCATCGTACAGCGCCAGCACCTGCGGCCGGATGCCCTCCCAGGTGAAGCCGGCCTGCACCGCTGCCACCACCTGCGGCGCGACGCGCTGCTGCCGCAACGCCGCCACGCGCGCGGCCAACGCCGTGGTGTCGCCCAACGGGTACAGCGCCGCATGCAACCCCAACGGCTGCAGGACCGCGCGATTGCCGGGGATGTCGCTGGCCACCACCGGGCAGCCGAGCAGCAGCATCTCGATCAGCACCGTCGGCATGCCTTCCACCGTCGAGGGCAGCACGAACGCGTCGGCACCCGCGGCCATCGCCGCGACCTCGGCATCGCCGACGAAGCCATGGAAACGCACGCGTGCGGCCACGCCGTGCCCCTGCGCGAATGCCTCCAGACGCGCACGGTCCGGCCCGCGCCCGACCAGGTGCAGCACGGCCTGCTCCATGCCCGGCAACGCCAGCAGCGCGATCGCGTCATGCAGGCGCTTCACCGCATCCAGCCGGCCCACCGAGAGCAGCGCCGGCGCCCCGTCCAGCGCCGCCGCGGTAGCCGGGGCCGGCGCCAGCTCCGCCGCCAGCACCGCGTTGGGCAACAGCAGCGCGCGCGTGGCCGGCATTCGCCGCGCCTGCAGGTAGTCACGCCAGTAGGCCGACAACAGCACCACGCGCGCGGCGCCGCGCAGCAGCGGGCGCTCCACCAGCGCATCCCAGACACGCTTGCGCAGCCGCTTGCCGAGGCCGCGGGCATCGTCGTAGTAGCAGTGCGGCGTATACACCACGCGCTTGCCGCGGCAGCGCGCCAGCAGCGCCGCCAGCGCCGCGATCGGGGTGCGCGCGCCGTGCACGTGCACCACGTCGGCCCACCCGACGTGCGGCCACAACCCGGACGCGGCGACCGCGACCGCGGCATAGTCGGATTTGCCCGGGTCTTGCGCCGCCGGCGCCGCCACCCGCACCGCGTGCCCGGCCTGCGCGGCCAGCACCGCCAGGCCATGGATGTGCCGGGCCACCCCGCCGCCGCCGCGGTGCGGCGCGAAATCCTTGTACACGTGCAGGATGCGCACGGCTCAGGCCTCCGCCGGCGTGCCCGGCAGCGGTGCCAGATCGGCGCCGCGCGCCTGGACCGAACGCGCCCGCGTCCGGCACTGCCGCAGCACGCCGCCGAGCAACAGCCAGAAGCCGCCCGCGCCGGACACGGTCAGGGCGTTGTCCGAGGACACCAGCGTGGTGGTCATGCCGCACAGCAACCAGAACGTGGCCAGCGCCAGGCGGTCGTCGTGCTGGCGGTAGGCGCGCCACAGGGTGCGCAGGCACCAGCCGATGAAGCCCAGGAATAGCAGCGCCGCCGGCACGCCCATCTGGTAGGCGATGCTGAACACGGCGCCTTCGCCGCCGCCGAGATCGGTCAGCCCCTGCCGCGCGGCGAACGCGCCCTGGCGCCCCAGGCCGCCGCCGAACAGCGCGACCTGATGCAGGTCGGCCAGATTGCGCTGCAGCGCCCACCAATGGCCGATGGTGGAGCCGTCGCGGAACTGGATCGACTGCACCACGATGCCGTAGGAGGCGGCGACGATGGCCAGCAGCACGACGCCGGCCAGCGCGATCCGCGCCGGCGCCGAACGCACCACACCGCGCGCGGTCAGCAGATAGCCGAGCACCGCGACGATGCCGGCCAGCATCGCCCCGCGGGTGCCGGACATCCAGATCGCCACGAACAACCCGACACAGGCCAGCGCCGCCCGCCACGGCCAGCGGCGCTGCCACAGCGCCAGCGCCGCCAGCGCGGCGGTCACCAGGAACTGGCCCTGCGCCAATGGCGCGGCGAGCAGCCCGCCGGCGCGGCGCGCATAGTCTTCGCCACCGAAGAAATTCCACGGCAGGCCGGTCTCCGGTTCGGTGTCCTGCGGCAGCACGCCCTTGACCTGCTGCATGTAGTCCGGCAAACGCACCTGCCGCACCCAGAAGTCGGTATGGGTCAGATCCCAGGCGCCGAACAACGCACTGGCCACGCCCAGCCAGACCAGGGTGCGGGTGGCGGTGCGCAGGTCGCGCGGCCGCGGCATGCCGCCATACCCGGCCAGCACGAACAGCACCGGCACCAGCACGACACCGAACGATCCGAGCACGATGCCGGCGGGCAATCCGTGCATGTAGCCGAGCGGCGCATAGGCCGCCGCCAACGCGCCGAAGGCCAGCACCGACAGCAGCATCGGCCGCGGCATGCGCACGGTCAGCAGGCACAGCGCGGCCAGCCCCAGCACCGTGGCATCGCGCAGCGGCCGCAGCCAGGTCGCCTGCGGCACCGCGCCGCCGGCGTACAGCCAGGCCACCAACAGGTCGCCGAGATGGATCCACAGGATCAGCAGCAGCAGTCCCAGCCGCCTCATGCGGCCTCCTCCACGCGCTGCGGCCAGTGCGGGTCGCTGGCGAAGGTCTGGCGCAGCCACTGCGCCTGCGCCGCCAGCAGGCGGCGGCGCGCCGACGAATCCGTGCACAACTGGTCGATCAACGCACATAGTGCAGACGCATCGTCCACCTGCGTTGGTGGACGCCCGACCGCCAACGCGTCCAGCGAGGCCGTCGCCGGCCAGGCCAGGCCGATCACGTAATGGCCGCGGCAGGCGGCCTGCAGCAGCGCGGTGGAACAGAAACCGACCACGATCGTCGGCGCCGCGGCCGCGGCCGCGTCCAGCAGCGCATGCGGCGGGTGCCGGCAACAGCCGGCCAAACCGGGCACGGCATAGGGATGGCCGCCACGCACTTCTTCCGGATGCAGCAGGATCTGCAGCGCCGGCCCGTCGCGACCGGCCAGCGCCTGCGCCAATGCCAGGAAGTCCGCCGCCAGCGCGCGGCCGTAGATCGGCGTGTGCGTCTGCGAGACCAGGTACAGCGCCGCCGGCACCGGTGCCTCGGTGTCGGTCCCGGCCGCTGTGGCCGCATCGGCCTGCGCCTGCGCAGGGCCATAGGCCAGCGCCTGCGGCGCCACCCCATGCCGCGCGAACGCCTGTGCGCTGCTCGGCCCCCACACCAGATGCCGCTGCGCGCGCACCGGAAAGAACTCGTCGGTGGGCAGGCCATGCTGCACGCACACGCGACGCCAGCCGGGCCCTGCCGCCTGTTGCGCGGCCACCGCGTACAGATCGAAGTCGTTGTGCAGCAGCAACGTGGCCTGCCCACGCGCGGCCAGCGTGCGCGCCCAGGCGCCGCGCCACAGGCGTTGCCGGAACACGCAGCAGCGCACCAGCCAGGGCGACAGCGGCACCGTGCCTGCCGATGCCCGCCGCAATCGCCAGGCACCGGCGGCGTGGCGCCAGGCGGCCGCGGTCGGGCGTGCGGGCGGGTCGCCGGCGACGCGGCCGCGCAGGCGCGGATGGATCAGCACGCTGCAGGCGATCCCGCGCTGCGCCAGATCGGCCACGCACGGCGCCAGCGCCCCCCAGCCGTTGGCGCCGGGCAGCGTCGCCAGCGCCACCCAGGCGGCCAGCGGTGCCGGCGCGCGTGGCAGGCGCCAGCACAGCCAGGCGTCGCGCAGCGCGGCCAGGAATCCCCGCAGCAACGCGCCACGCCCACGCCGGGCCAGGAAGTAGAGCTCGTGGCGCGCCGCCGCGGCCTCTTCGCCGTAGTGCGCTTGCAGCGCCTGTTGGAACTCAGCGAAGCGCATCGCGCATCGCCTCCCGCACCTGCCGGCGTCCGCGCCAGCGTTGCACCTCGCCGGGCAGGCCGGGACCGAACGCGCGCACGATCGCACGCTTGAGCGCGCGCCGCAGCCGATCGCGCAGGCCCCAGCACACGCTGTCCAGCCGCGCATCGAGCCGCCTCACCTCCTCGGTGCTGGCGATCGCCAGTGGGCTGACGCAGGGCTGCGCGGGACGCCGCACCTCCATCCACAGATTGTCGGCCAGCACGCCGCCGGCCGGATGCGCACCGCACTGCACCGCCTCCAGCCCGGCGCTCAGCGCCAGCCGCTGCAGCACCGAATCGGAGAAATAGCTCAGATGCGCCGGTTGCACGTAGTTGCGCGAGCGCCAGTCGCTCATCACGTCGGGCACCTCGATCCAGGCGCGGCCGCCGGGCGCCAGGATCCGCACCAGGGTCTGCAGGAAGCCGCGCGGATCGGGCAGATGCTCCAGCACGTGGAACGCCACCACCGCATCGACGCTGGCATCGGGCACCGCCTGCAGGTCTGGCACGAACGTCACGCGCGCGTCGCCGAGCAGCCGCGCACGGTGGTCGAGATCGGGTTCGATCGCCCACAGGTCCAGGTCAGGACGCGCCGCCGCGGCGGCGCCGAGGAAGGCGCCGAAGCCCGAGCCCATTTCCAGCAGCCGGGTGCCGGTCGCCAGTTGCGGCGAAATCCACTGCAGCCGCCGCTGCGCGATCGGCAGGTCGCCGCGCCAGGCGAAGAAGCGCGCTTCGCTGCGCCATGGCGCTTCGGCCGGGAACAGCCGGCGGTAATCGTGCGCATAGAACCGCGCCAGCGTCTCCTCGGTGAAATCCGGTGCCAGATAGGCCGCCGCGCAATGGCCGCAGCGACGCAATTCCTGGCCGGTGCCGGCATAGACCTCCGGCCACACCGCGCGCTGCCGCGTGGTGGCGCCGCAGCAGCGGCAGGCGCCATCGTCGGCCGCCAGCTCCATCGGCGCAGGTCCGAGCCTAGCCATAGATGCTCCGATACCACAGCGCGACCGACACGGCGAACCACAGCGTGCTGTGCGCCTCGCCACGCTGCCACTGGCGGCGCAACACCGCCAGGTCGAGGAATTCGCCCAGTTCCGGCGGCAAGGCCGCCAGGATCGGCTGCAGCGGCATGCGGTCGACCAGGAACTGCTCGGCATGGCCGAACCCGGTGCTCTTGCGCTGGCCGACCAGGCGTTGCGGCAGGACGCCGGCGAAGGCCTGCCGCAGCAGCGCCTTGCCGTGGTAATCGCCCATGCGCCGGTCCGCCGGCGTGGCCAGTGCGCGCTCCACCACGCGGTAGTCCAGGAACGGCGCGCGCACCTCCACCCCCGAATGCATGCTGTTGCGATCGGTCATGCGCAGGATCATCGGCAGATTGGTCGCCAGCACGTCGGCGCGCAGTCGCGCCTGCACGTCGCCGCGGCGATCGGTCTGCAGCGCCCGCAGGCGTGGCGCCTGGTCGAGCCACAGCGCCGCCGACATGCTGGCCACGCTGGGCCGGTGCCGGCGCAGCAGCGCCCCGAGCGGACCCGCCGGCAGATCCCAGGCCAGGCGATTGAGCAGCAACCGCGGATCCACCGCGCCGCTGCCGAGCAGGCGCGCCAGGGTCGGCAGGCGCAGGCCGCGCAGCGCGCTGCGCGCGCTCAACGCCAGGTACAGGCGGACGTAGCCGCCGAACAGCTCGTCGGCGCCCTCGCCATTGAGCACGACCGTGTAGCCGGCGTCGCGGATCGCCCGGTACATGCGGAAACTGGCCAGGATCGACGGGGTGCAGAACGGCTCCTCCTGCGCGCGTACCAGCTCCAGCAACTCGTCTTCCGCCGGGATCGCGTGCGCGCGGTGCACGCGGTGGCGCGCCGCCTCGCCCCACTCGGCCATCAGCCCCGACGCGGCCGCGACCTCGTCGAAGCGCGCCTGCTCGGCATCGCGGTAGCCGTAGGTGTAGGCGCCGGCGAAGCAGGTGCGCGGCGCATCGGCGGCGCTCAGGCTGAGCCGGGTCAGGATCGCGCTGTCCAGCCCGCCCGACAGCAGCGTCACCGTGGGCACGTCCGAGCGCAGGCGCAGCCGCGTGGCGTCCTCCAGCAGCGCCTGCGTCGCCTCGGCATCGAGCGGCGCCACCTCGCCCGGCAGCGGCCAGCGGTGGTAGCGGTGGCGGCGGCTGTGCCCGTCCGCGCAGACGCGGTACACCCAGCCGGGCGGCACCGCGCGGATGCCGGCATAGAACGTCTCGCCGCGATGATCGGACAGGCCGGCGACCAGGAAATCGAAGATCGCGCCGGGATTGGGCGGCGGGTAACCGCCCAGCGCCGCGGCGATGGCGCGGATCTCGCTGGCCAGCAGCAACTGCCGGCCGTCGTGGTGCAGGTACAGCGGCTTCACCCCGAGCCGGTCGCGGCAGTAGATCAGCTCGCCGCTCGCCTGCTCCAGCAGCACGATCGCCCACATGCCGTTGCAGCGCGCGAACAGGTCTTCGCCCCAGGCACGCCAGCCATGCAGCAGCACCTCGGTGTCGCTATCGGTGCGGAAGCGATGGCCGAGCGCTTCCAGCTCGCAGCGCAGTTCCAGGAAGTTGTAGATCTCGCCGTTGAACACCACCACGTTGCCGGTCTCGGCGCAGCGCATCGGCTGCGTCGCCGCTTCGCTCAGATCGAGGATGGCCAGGCGGCGGTGCCCCAGCGCGGTCGGTACCGGCTGCAGCGCGCAGACCAATCCCTGCGCATCCGGCCCACGCCGGGCCAAGGCGGCCAGCGCGCGTTCGGCCTGCGCCTGTAGCGATGCGCCGTCGCCAAAGCGGCGCAACGCGACTATCCCGCACATGCGCAGCTCCTTGAACGTACGCCGCGGCGCGGCACGACAGCGGCCCTCGATGACGGCGTCACGCCGCACGCTCCGGCGCGGGCGCGAACAGGCTGCGCTGGCGCCACGCCGTCCACAGCGCCGGCAGCAGCAGCGCCGCCGCCAACGTCCAGCCGCTGCGTCCGCCGCAGAGCGAGGCCGCCAGCAAGGCCGCGAGCAGCGCCGCAACGCCGCCGCCGTTGAGACGCAGGCCGCACAGATGCAGGCTCGCGGCAGCGATGCCCAGCAGGCACAGCAACCGCCCCCACAGCAGCAGCTGCGGCGCCGGCCATGCCGCAGCGGCCAGTTGCAGCAAGACGCTGCACAGCACCCCGATCAGCAGCAGGCGCAACAGCGCACGTTCGCGATGGCGCCCGATCAGCAGCGCCGCCAGCACGCTGCTGAGCAGCACGGTGGCGCCGCCGGCCAGCACCGGCGTCGCCCACGGCAACCATGCGCGTTGCGCGGCGGTGCCCCACGCCGCGGTCGCCAGCGGCAGCAGCAGCGCGCCCAGCGCCGCGCCGCCGAGCACCAGCGAGATCAGCGACTGCGCCCAGTGCTGGCCGGCCTCGCTGGCGGCCTCGGCCAGGAGCAGGCGGTTGAACTGGTTGAACACGCCGCTGGCCCCATTCAGCAGATACCCCAGGAACAGATACACCGGCAGGAACGCCGGCGCCACCGCTGCTAGCAGCAGCGGCGTCAATCGGTCGTGCAGGATGCCGACGATCCCCATCAGCGACAGCTGCACCGCCGTGCCCAGCAGGTGGCGGCCCTGGCCGCGCTGCGGCCACAGCAGGCGCAGCGGCGCGGCGAACACCGCCAGGTTGAGCAGCGCCTGCGCCAGATAGCCGATGCTCACGGCGATGCCGGCACCGGCGGCGCCGCCACCGCCCGGCAATGGCCGCAGCAGCAGCCAGGCCAGGATCGCCACCGGCATCGCCACCTGCTGCACGGCGAATCCCGCCAGCCGCCGCCCCTGCGCCAGCAACGGCGCCGAGTAGCCGACCAGGCCGAAGGCGGTGGCCGGCAGCACCGCCAGCACATAGCCGAAGCCTGGGCCATGCCACTGCCAGGACCAGCCGGCCGCGGCGACCCAGGCCAGGTCCAGCACCACGGTGGCCAGCAGCCGGTGGCGCAGCGCCTGCCGCCAGCGCGTCTCCCAGCCCGGCGTCGCCGGATCCTCGCGCAGGAACAGCGAGGCATATCCCAGATCGGCCAGAAACAGCACCGTCGTCAATCCCAGATGCGTCAGTCCCACCTCGCCATAGCCGTGCAGGCCGAACTGGCGCAACAGCAGCCATTGGAACAGCAGCGCGCAGCCCTGCCCCAGCGCGTACAGTAGCGCGCCGGAGACGAAGCCCGCGCGCATGCGTGCGGCCGCGCTCATGGCAGGGCGGACGATCCGGCAACCGGCGCATGGTGTGCAGTGACGCCGGTGGCAACGGCCTGCTCCGCTGCCAGGGTCCGTCGCAACGCCTCGCGCAGGGTCCAGCGCGTGCGCCAGCCCAGCACCGCTCCCGCCTTGGCCGGGTTGCCGAGCTGGTGTGCACGATCGTGCGGACGCTGCCGTTGCGGATCCACCTCCACGTGCGGGACGCGGCCAAGCAAGGTGCCGAGTTCCGCCACCAGTTCGCCGACCGAGTGCTCCACGCCGGAACACAGGTTGAAGACATCGTAGGCCGGCTCCGCCCGCGCGTCGTCGAGCAGTGCCAGCAGGCCCGCCGCGGCATCGTCGGCATGCAGGTAGTCGCGCCGCGGCTGCAGGTTGCCCAGCCGCACCTGCGGCGCCGGCGACGGATCGGCGGCCAGTTGCGCCAGGATGTCGGGAATCAGGTGCGCATTCGGGTCGTCGTGGGCGATGCAGTTGAACAGGCGCGCCACCCGGCCGCGGCGCCCGCTGCCGCGCGCGCACCACAGGCGCAACTGGCCTTCGTTGCAGAGCTTGGACAGCGCGTAGTTGTCGCGTGCCTCGGTGGGGCTGCCGGCTTCGTCCAGCGCCTCCTGGCCCCAGGCGTACACCGCCCCGCTGGAGGCGATCAGCACCTGCTGCACCTCGGCCTCGGCGGCAGCGTGCAGCACGCTTTCGGTCCCGACCACGTTCACCTGCAGGCAATGCATGCGCTGCAGTTCGCAGGTCGGGATATGGTGGACCGCGGCCAGATGCACCACGGCCTCGGCGCGGAAGTCGCGCAGGCACGCCAGCACCGCCGCGGTCTCGCGGACGTCAGCGACCGCGGCGATGTGCAAGCCGTCGGGAAATGCCATCCCGCTGGACAGATCGTCCAGTCCGGCCACCGCATCGCCACGCTGTAACAACGCGGCGACCAACCGGCGACCGATCATGCCGGCGGCACCGGTCACCAGCACCCGTTTCACGGCCGCTCCTGCACGCGCGGCGGCGCATCCTCGGGCAGCAGGCGGCGGCGCACTGCGGCCGGCAGCCACGCGAACAGCGGATCGCGTTGCGCCGACCAGGGTGCGGACGGATCGCGCAGGCGCCGGGCCGCGACATAGATGCCAAGCCCCAACGACATCGCCAGCAACGAACCAGCGAACACCACGGCGGCGACCAGCAGCGGTCGCCGCGCCGGCACCGGCGTCGCCGACAACGCTGGCAGCGCCCGGTAACGCACCTGTTGCGACCGGCCCAGTTGCTGCGCCAGGGTCAGGTCGATCTCGCGCGCCACCTGCCGGCGTACCGAGTCCGTCTCCGTCTCCGCGCTATCGGCAAAGACCGCCGTGCGGCATGCCTGCAGCCAGGACGCGAGCGCCTGGCCCGAATACAGCGTGGGTGCGCGCCGATCGGCGCACACGAGGAACCGCTGCTTCCAGTCGAGTTGCTCGAGTTCGCGCTGCCCTTGCCGCAGATTGGCCCGGGTTTCGGTAATGGTGGCCTGCAGCGCCACGATCTGCGCCAGCGGCGAGAGATACTTGCCGCCGCCATCGCCGACCGAGACGACCGTGTTGACCTCGCTGCGCCGCAGTTCCGGATAGCGCTCCAGCAGGGCCTGCATGTCCGCGGCCTGTTGGGTGCTCTGCTGGATGGCGAACTGTTGCTGGATCTGCGCGATCTGCAATTCCGGCCGTTTTTCCCGGGTTTGCTGGCGCATGCCGTCCAGCGCATCGCGCAGGCCACCCCACAGCATTGCCTGGCGCACGTGTTGGGCGATCGCCTGCAACTGCCGCGTGGCGGACGCATCGTCGCGTGCAATCAGCGTCACTTCCAGGCCCAACGCACCGACCGTCTTCGGATCGATATTGACCTGCTGGCGGATATCGTCGCGTTCGACCGCGCTGCGGTACTGCACGTGCGTCTGCCAGTAGCGCGGCTGCTGGAACTGCCGCTGCACGCGTTGGCGCAGTTCCGCCGGCAATGCGGCGGCCGCCACCGAATCGGCGACCAGTTGCCGGTCCGAGAGCATCGGCTGCAGGCGCCGCCACTGTTCCAGGGTCATTTGCGGCGTGTCCAGCAACGCGCTGACGCTGTAGAGCGGTCGCAGCGCGACCAGCACGGCGGCGGCCAACGCCAGCAGCACGGCCACGGGAATCAGCAGGCGGCCGAACTGCCGATAGAACCGCAGCAACTCCAGTACCAGGTCGCCCAGGGACGCATCGTCGCCACGGTCACGCACATCGTCTCTGCCAGGCATCGGATCCATCGCCGTGTTCGGATACAAGGTGGGCACCAGCCCGGCACGGAGCCGCGAGCGACATGGCAAGGCCTCCCCGGTCGGCCTGCGGCTGGATGGGCAGGCACTGTGCCACACGGGTCGCGATGGCGGCAATGCGCACGCACGTCAGGCCTGCGCTGCCGAGCCGCGGCGCAGTCCCAGCCACAACGTCGCCGCCAGCACCGCCTCGGTGGCGATCGTCGCCATCGCTGCGCCGCGCGCGCCGTAGTGCGGCGTCAGCAGCAGGTTGAGCGCCAGGTTGGTCGCGGCCGCCAGACCGGCGCCGATCATGTAGCCGCGCTGGCGCTCGAGCGCGATCGCCGTTTGCGTCAGCACGTAGTTGGGCAACACGAAGACGAAGGCGACGAACAGCCACCCCACCAGCGGTCCGGCCGTAGACCGGTACGCCTGCCCGTACAGGAACCCGACCACCCAGCTGCCGAGCGCGGCGCCGGCGATCGCCAGGACGATACCGGCCAGCGCCGCGGCGGCCAGGCTACGGCGCTGCAGACGCTGCGCGGCCGCGGGATCGGCACGGGTCAGGCGCAGGCGCCGGAAGAACAGCAGCGCCACCGGCGCAGCCAGCAACAGCACGCCATCGAACAGGCGATAGGCCGCGGCATACTGGCCGACCTCGGCCGGCGACACCGCGCGGTGCAGGATGACGATGTCGCTGCGTCGATACAGGCAGGTCGCCAGATCGATCCACAGGAAGCCGGCCGCGGCGCGATACACCGCAACCTGCGGCCGCCAGCGCGGCCGCTCGTGCAGGTCCCGGCCCAGCAGCGCGTACGCCAGCAGCAGCCCCACGGTCCAGGCCGCGAACACCACCTCGGGACGGGCGCCCAGCAGCAGCACCGCCAGGACGATCGACAGCGC
This sequence comes from Xanthomonas sp. NCPPB 901, assembly GCF_056725085.1. Taxonomy (NCBI): domain Bacteria; kingdom Pseudomonadati; phylum Pseudomonadota; class Gammaproteobacteria; order Lysobacterales; family Lysobacteraceae; genus Xanthomonas; species Xanthomonas sp. NCPPB 901. The sequence goes on from NZ_CM161511.1 coordinate 4,430,076, forward strand.
GCTCAGCGCGCGGGCGCCGACCTGCCAGCGTGCCTCGCGGCGCCACTGCCCGGCGCCCTTCAGTTGCGCCGAGACCAGTTGCGACAGGGTCACCGCGGCGAAGCACAGCACCGCCCAACCCAATGCCGGATCGCCGCTGCCGCGCGGCAGCAGCAGCGCCGCGCCCACCAGCGACAGCGTCGCCAGCAGCAGATGCCCGCGCGCCAGGCCCGGCAACGCCGCCGCGGCCCCGGCCAGCGCCGCACTGGGCGCCACGCGCTCGCGCAGCACCAGGGTCCGCATGCCCGCATCCTGGGCCAGCGCCAGCAAGGTCGCCAGGTTGAGCAGATAGGCGTAACGGCCGAATCCGTCCGGTTGCATGCTGCGCGCCAGCCACACCGACAGCCCCAGCGAGACCGCCGCCACGCACAGGATCGCGCCCCATTGCGCGGACAACGCACCGGCGCCCGTGCGCCAGGCAGACCGGCGAAGCCCGCTCATCCGCAGCGGCCGGCTGCGTGGCCGCTCATGCCGCGCCGGTCCATGCCGCAGCCACCTCGTGCCAGCGCCCTTGCGCACGCACCCGGCCCTGCTCGAGCACCACCACCTGGTCCGCGCGTTCAAGCAAGGCGAGCCGATGGCCGATCACCACCACGGTCAGATCGCCGTGCAAGCGCTCGATCGCGGCACGGATGCGCGCTTCGTTGTCGTGATCCAGCGCGCTGGTGGCTTCGTCCAGAATCAGCAACGCCGGCCGTTGCAACAGCGCGCGCGCCAGCGCCAGGCGCTGCCGCTCGCCGCCGGACAGGCGCGTGCCGCGATCGCCGATCACGGTGTCCCATCCCTGCGGCAGCGCGTGCACGAACTGCGCCGAGGCCCGCTCCAGGGCCAGGTGCAGCGCTGCCGCATCGGCGTGCGGCGCGGCCAGCAGCAGGTTGTTGCGGATGCTGTCGTTGAACAGGAAGGTGTCCTGCGACACGTACGCCACCGCGTGCCGCCAGCTGCGGCGCGCATGCGCATCCAGGGCCACCCCATCGATCTCCAGTGCGCCCTGGTCCGGGCCAAGCAAACCGCACAGCACATCGGCCAGCGTACTCTTGCCCGCGCCGGAGGCGCCGACGATGGCGGTGGTGGTGCGCGCCGGCAAGACCAGCGAGATCTGCTGCAAGGCCGGCGCCTCGCGCCCGGCATAGCGCACCTGCACATCGCGCAAGGCGATCTGCACCTGGACCTGCCAGTCGATGGCACGCGGCGGCAGCGCCGGCTCGGACCACTCGCGCGCCTGCGCCAGTTGCCGCTCCACTTCCAGGAACGCAGGCACCGTGTGCAACCAGTACTGGTGCTGCTGCTGCACCACGTTCAGCAATGGCAGCAAGCGCGCGAACATCACCACCAGGATCAGTAACTCGGTCAGCGGCAGATGCCAGACCTGCAGACCCAGCAGCACGTATGCGGCCAGCAGGACCGCGGCGGCACTGTGCAACAGGGCCTTGGACAGCGCCAGGCCCGAAGCGAAGCCCACCTGCAGGTCGCGCACCGCCGTCGCATCGCGTTGCACGACAGCGCGATAACGCGGCTCGGCCCCCAGGATCTTGGCCAGGCGCAGTCCGGCCAGGCTGTCGTGCAGGCCGGCATGCAGGCGCTGTCGTGCCTGGGTCAGCGCGCCTCCCAGCCGCAACACGCGGCGGCGGCGACCGAGCAGCAGCACCAGCAGCAGCGCACCCGCGACGACCGTCGCCAACGCCAGCGTCCCGGCCAACACGAAGGCCGCCAGCAGATAGACGACGGCCGTGGCGAGGGATGCGAGCATGAGCAGTGCATGGCCGAGCCCGACCCCGACCCGCTCCACTTCGGTCAACATCAGGCTGGCATGGTCGCTGCTGCGCTGGGCCACCAGCCAGCGCCATTGTGCCTCCAGCAATGCGGCGAAACTGGCCTCGCGCAGGCGCTCGGCCACGTCCTGCTGCAAGTGCGCGGCGGCGCGCTCGCGGGCGTAATGGATGGCAGTGCGCAACAGCACCAGCGCGCAGAACAGCGCCAGCAGCGGCAGCGGCGCACCGGGCGACAACCCGAGCGCACCCACGGCGTCGCCGACGGCATGCGCGACCGGACCGCCACGGGTCGCCTCCCCGCCCTGCAGCGCGCCGAGCAAGGGCACCAGCAACAAGACGCCGATGCCTTCACTGGCACCGGCCAGCAGCATCAGCATGCACACGCCGAACAGACGACCGCGCGGCGCCCATCCCAGCAGCCGCGACAAGGCCCGCCACGCCGTCATCGCCGCGTCTCCGCCGGCGCCACGAAGCAACCGACCCGGGCAAAGCGTTCCACGCCGCCACCGCCGGTGACCCGCACGGCCCCCGCAAGCACCCAGGCATGCGCCTGCAGCGACGCCGTTCCCGACGCCCGCGCCACGCCGAAGCACAGCATGTGCGGCACCCGGAACAGGCCGAGCAGGCAACGCGCGCTCAGCGCCTGCGCCAGGCAATTGGACTGCCACGGCGTATGCCGCGCCGCCAGACGCAAGGTCCGCCCGATCTGGATGGCACGGCGGTGCGCGCGCGCGTCCAGCGTCGGCGCCGGCGGCGGCTCCGCCACGGCGCGTCCCAGCCATGGCGCCAGGCGGCGAAATCCCAGTGCCAGCACCGCCGCGCGCGCCACGCCCAACAGCGCCCAGGCCGGCAGCAGCAGGCAGCGTTCGAACCGGGGCAGGCGCAGGAAGCCGCTCAGGCCGCCAGGCATGCATCTTCCCGCTGCCGCAGGCGCGCGGCGCGCACCGCAGCGCCCTGCGCGGCGACGACCACCGAACCGACGCGGTGGACTGTCGGCAGGCGCGAACGCGGAAGCGGCGACACGACGGACATGGGCGATACCTGCGCAGAGAGGACGACCGCGGGAACCGGCGCAATCGACGCCGCGGCGCGTTGCCGAGCGGCCATGGCGCAAGCGCGGACGCGCCAGCCTAGCAAATGTGTCCCGCGCCTGGCACGCCGGCGCCGTGGCGCGCGAGGGGCCTGCGCTACAGCCGGCTCACGCTGCGGATGCGGATCTCGCTGCTGTCCACGCCGTGGCGGTGCGCCGCCTGCGCGCGCAGGCGGCACAGCAGCCGCTCCGGGTCCAGCGGCGCCGGCTCGGCCCAGGTGTGGGCCAGGGTGCCCCAGGCCACGCGCTGGCCGAAGCTGTAGGCCTCGTAGTCGGCCAGGTAGTGGCGCGCGCGCTCAGGTGCCGACGTGGACATCGCCTTCGTAGCCGTTGCAGCCCAGGTGTTCGAGCGCGATCGACAGCGCCAGCGCGTAGCCCTGTGCGCAGTAGCCGCCAACCTGGCCCAGGCGCTGCCCCGATGCGGCGCACAGGCAGGCTTCGCGGCGATCGCTGGCATCGTCGTGCACTTCCACGTAGGGCCGACGCAGGTGCGCCACCGCGTCGGCGGTGACGGCGCTGTCCGAACACGCGCCCGGATCCAGCAGCAGCATCTCCACGCCGGCCTGGTCGGCCTGGGCCAGCGCCTGCAGCAGTTCGCGCTCGCTGGCGCAGCCGCGCACGGCCAGGGTCTTGCCGGCGCGCCCGGCATGGGCGAGCAATTGCCGCATCACCGGCGGAGCGATGCGCGCCGGGCGGCCGCGATGGCCGGCCACGCAGTCCGGACCACGGAGCAACAGGATCGACATGGCGGCGCCCTCAGTTGGCCAGCGCCGCGCGCGCGCCGAACCGGCGCTGCGCCACGCCCAGGGCGATCGCGTAGCTGTCGGCGAGCGCGCCGTTGGCGATCACCGTCAGCAACGGCGCGTGCCGCGGGTGCAGCAGCGGCTCCAGCGCCTGCGCGCTGGCATCGTGCACCTCGATGTACGGGTGGCCCAGCGCCTCTAGCGCCGCGCACAGCTGCGCGCCGTGATCGGCCAGCTCCGACGCCGGCAACTCGCCGGAATCCAGCAGCACCAGTTCGGTGCCGTCGCACGCGCCTTGCCGCAGCCGCGCCACGATCTGCGCGGCATCGGCGCAGGCCACCGGCACCACCTGCGCGGCATGGGACGCGGCCAGACACTGCGCCGCGGCGGTGGCCGACGCATCGCGATGCGGGCCCTGGATCAGCAGAATCGACATGGAACACATCCAATGGAGAGGACGGGGCGCAGTCTGCGCGCGCGCCGCATAAGCGTTCCATGGCAGAAGTGGGCCTGGGGCGTAAAGCTTGCGTAAGGGGGAATCGGGAATCGGGAATGGAGAATCGAGGAGCGCAAGCCAGGAAGGTTCGGCCAACGGTGCGCCGCTTTTCCGATTCCCCATTCCCCAATCCCGATTCCCGGCTTTATGCGATCATCCCCCGCTTCCCGCCGCCGCCCGGACTCGCCCATGACCCACTCCGCCCTGCGCCGCGATGTCGGCCCGTTCGCCCTGATGCTGACCGGCCTGGGCTCGATCATCGGCTCCGGTTGGCTGTTCGGCGCTTGGCGCGCCGCCGGGCTGGCCGGCCCGGGCGCGATCTGGGCCTGGGTGCTGGGCGCGGCGATCGTCACCACCATCGCCCTGGCCTATGCCGAGCTGGGCGCGATGTTCCCCGAGTCCGGCGGCATGGTCCGCTACAGCCACTACTCGCACGGCTCGCTGGTCGGCTTCATCGCCGGCTGGGCCAACTGGATCGCGATCGTGTCGGTGATCCCGGTGGAGGCCGAGGCCTCGGTGCAGTACATGGCGTCCTGGCCGTGGCAGTGGGCGCAGGAACTGTACGTGCAGCAGCCCGGCGGCGCCGGCGAGCTGTCGGTCCCCGGCCTGTGCATCGCCGCGGTGCTGGTGCTGGTGTACTTCCTGCTGAACTTCTGGAGCGTGAAGCTGTTCGCGCGCTCCAACAGCCTGATCACCGTGTTCAAGCTGGTGGTGCCGGCGCTGACCGGCGTGGCGCTGATCGCCAGCGGCTTCCACAGCGAGAACTTCAGCGTCGGCCTGCACGGCGGCAGCCACACCATCGACTTCGCCGCAGTGCTCACCGCGGTGGCCACCGCCGGCATCGTGTTCAGCTTCAACGGCTTCCAGAGCCCGGTGAACCTGGCCGGCGAGGCGCGTAATCCCGGGCGCAGCATCCCGTTCGCGGTGCTCGGCTCGATCGCGCTGGCCACGGTGGTCTACGTGCTGCTGCAGGTGGCCTACCTGGGCGCGGTGCCCCCGGACCTGCTGGCCAAGGCCGGCTGGCACGGCATCGACTTCCGCTCGCCGTTCGCGCAGCTGGCGATCATCGTCAACCTGCACTGGCTGGCGATGCTGCTGTACGTGGACGCCTTCGTCAGCCCCAGCGGCACCGGCATCACCTACACCGCCACCACCGCGCGGATGATCTACGGCATGGAGCGCAACGGCACCATGCCCAAGGTGCTGGGCCGGGTGCATCCGACCTGGGGCGTGCCGCGCCCGGCGATGTTCTTCAACCTGCTGGTGTCCTACCTGTTCCTGTTCTTCTTCCGTGGCTGGGGCACGCTGGCGGCGGTGATCTCGGTGGCCACCATCATTTCCTACCTCACCGGCCCGATCAGCGCCATGGCGCTGCGCAAGCACGCGCCGGAGATGCACCGCCCGCTGCGCATCGCCGGCCTGCCGGTGCTGGCCGCGGCGGCCTTCGTGCTGGCCACCGAACTGCTGTACTGGGCGCGCTGGCCGCTGACCGGCGAGATCATCCTGCTGATGCTGGTGGCCTTGCCGGTGTACGCCTACTACCAGCAGCGCGACGGCTGGAAGGATTTCCGCCGGCACCTGCGCGGCGCCAGCTGGCTGATCGCCTACCTGCCGACCATCGCCCTGCTGTCGTGGGCCGGCAGCACCACCTTCGGCGGCCACGGCTACCTGTCCTACGGGCCGGACCTGGTGGTGGTCGGCGTGGTCGCGCTGGGCTTCTACTTCTGGGGCGTGCGCGCCGGCTGGCGCACTCCGTCGCTGCAGCAGGCCAGCGCCGCCTGAGCCGCGGCGGCGCTCAGCCGCGGCGCAAGGCTTCCAGCGCCCGCGACAGCAGCGTCGCGCCGCTGAAGCCGGCCAGCGCGCACAGGCCTATCGCACCGGCGATCGCCGCCATGCCTGCGTAACCGTCGAGCAGCGCGATCGCCACCCCGATGCACGCCGCCGAGAACCCCGCGCCGACCAGGCCGATGCGCAGATGCGCGCGCCAGCCGCGCAGGCGCGGCCAGGCGCGGACGGCGACCAGACCGGTCAGCAAGGCCGGCAAAACGCCGAACAGGTAGGAATACAGCGCGATCCCCAGGAGCAACAGCAGCCCGACGCCAAGGTCTCCGGAGTGGGCACCACCCCAGATCGACGCGACCGCCATCATCGGCAGGCAGACCACCACGGTCCCCAGCGGCGGCCCGACAAGCGGGAACGCCACCGCCACGCCAACGCCGACCAGCCAGCGCGGCAGCGGATCGTTGCCGGCGTCCGCCTCGACCGGATCGGCCCCTTCCGCGAGCGCGCCCGGCGGCGGGTCCGAGGCCGCCTGCGAGGCAGGCGGCAACGGGCCGTGGCTCACTTGGCGGACGCGGCTTGGCGCTGCGTGGCGCTGGCGTCGCGGGTGGCGCGGAACTCGGAGTCGCGGCTCCAGTTCGGCCACTGCGGCGAGTTGGCCAGTTCCTCGCCCAGCGTGTACAGCACCTGCATGTCGCGCGCGGCGCCGGCGAAGGTCCAGTTCGGCTGCCATTCGTCGCCGGGCTGGTGGTAGCGCTTGGCGGTGTAGTCGTCCGCGGCCGCCTTGCCGGCCGCCACGCCGCCGTCCACCCAGTCCTGGCCGGCGGCGAAGGACAGCGCCGGCACGCCGCGCTTGGCGAAGGAGAAGTGGTCGGAGCGGAAGAAGTAGCCGGCTTCCGGCTTCGGATCGGGCGTGTAGCGCAGATCCCAGCCCTTGGCCACGCGCTTGAGGTCGTCGAGCAGTTCCAGCTTGGCGGTGCCGTAGATGCCGAAATCGCGCGAGGGCCCGAACGGGCTCATGCCGTCCATGTTGATCACCGCCACCGTGCGCGCCAGCGGATACAGCGGCTTGGAGGCGTAGTACTCCGAGCCGAGCAGGCCCTTCTCCTCGGCGGTGACCGCCATGAACACCACCGAGCGCTGCGGCGCCGGCCCCTTGGCGAAGGCGCGGGCCAGTTCCAGCAGCGCGGCGACGCCGCTGGCGTTGTCCAGCGCGCCGTTGAAGATGCGGTCGCCCTTGGCGTCGGGCGCGCCCACGCCCAGGTGATCCCAGTGCGCGGTGTAGATGAGGGTCTCGTCCGGCCGGGTCTTGCCGGGCAGCCGCGCGACCACGTTGTGCGAGGTGATCACTTCCGACTTCACCGCGTAGTCGGCGTACAGGCGCTCGCCCTTCAGTTCCACCGGCTTGAAGTCGCGCGACTGCGCCTGCTTCTTCAGCGCATCGAAATCCAGCCCGGCGCGCTTGAACAGCTCCACCGCCAGACCGCGCTGGATCCAGCCCTCCAGCTCCGGGTGCACGGCCTTGGGATCGTCGCGGACCACGTCGAACATGCTGTTGGTGTTGGAGTTGGCGACGGTGGCCCAGCCGTAGGACGCCGGCGCGGTCTCGTGCACGATCAGCACGCCGGCCGCGCCCTGCCGCGCGCCCTCTTCGAACTTGTAGGTCCAGCGGCCGTAGTAGGTCATGCCCTTGCCGTCGAACGCGCCCTTGCCGGTCTCGAAGTCGGGATCGTTGATCAGCACCACCGCGATCTTGCCCTTCAGGTCCACGCCCTTGAAGTCGTCCCAGCCGCGCTCGGGCGCCTTGACGCCGTAGCCGACGAACACCAGCGGCGCGCCGTCCAGGGTCACCTGGCTGCTGCCGTCGAGCGCGGCGCGCACGGCGATCTGCTGGCCCTGGGTCAGGGCCTGGCGCTGGTCGCCGCTGGCGATCGCCAGCTGCGGGGTGCCGACGATGTCGGCGCGGCGCAGCGGCACCGCCTGGGTCCACAGGCGCTTGCCGTCGCGCAGGTCGCCGCCGGGCTGCAGCCCGGCCGCCTGGAACTGCGCGCTGAGGTAGGCCACGGTCTTCTCCTCGCCCGCCGAGCCCGGGGCGCGGCCCTCGTAGGCGTCGGAGGCCAGCGTCTTGACGTCGCTGGACAGGCGCTGGGTGTCGAAGGTCGGTGCGGGCGGCGGCGCCGCCAGGCAGGCGCCGGACAGCGCCAGGGCCAGCAGGCTCACGATCGGGTGTTTCACGGAGTTCCCCTCGGTAGACACAAAGAGGACCGAGTGTAGCGGCGCCCACACCGGGCCGGGATGGGTCGAACGACCCCCATGCGTGCGCTGTCGCAAAAATTTATTGTGATAAACCACTCAAATACGAAGCTGAACATGCTCTAATGCGGCGCTCGCGCATCGCGGGGCCGCGCCGATCCGGTGGCCCCCGCCGATCCGCGTGCCCGCCCCGGCTTCCACCCGAGCCGGGCCTGGAGTCCGTTGCCCCCCCCTCATCCTGGGCCGCTCCGACTGCGGGGCCGGCTCGCTTCCGGAGACCTGCAGAAATGGCGATGTCCCCCCTCACCCGCATCACCCGCTGCGCGCTGGCCGCCGCGCTGCTGGCCGCCAGCGGTTCGGCCTGGAGTTACGCGGTCAGCAAAGGCACGGTGGTGGACGACCGCGGCAACGCGGTGCAGCTGCGCGGCGTCAATTGGTTCGGCTTCGAAGGCAGCGCGCACACCGTGCACGGCCTGTGGGCGCGCAACTGGAAGGACATGATCACGCAGATGCAGGGCCTGGGCTTCAACGCCGTGCGCCTGCCGTTCTGCCCGCAGACCCTGCGCGGCGTCGCCCCGACCAGCATCGACTACGGCCGCAACCCGGACCTGCAGGGCCTGAGCTCGCTGCAGGTGCTGGACAAGGTGGTCAACGAGTTCAGCAGCCGCGGCATGTACGTGCTGCTGGACCACCACTCGCCCGATTGCCAGGGCATCTCCGAGCTCTGGTACACCGACTCCTACAGCGAGCAGCAGTGGCTCAGCGACCTGACGTTCGTGGCCAAGCGCTACGCGTCGGTGCCCGGCGTGATCGGCATCGACCTGAAGAACGAGCCGAACGGGCGCAACACCTGGGGCACCGGCAACCTCAAGACCGACTGGAACAAGGCGGTCGAGCGCGCCTCGGCGGCGGTGCTGAAGGTGGCACCGAAGTGGCTGATCGTGGTCGAGGGCATCACCGACAACCCGACCTGCTCCAGCAGCTACGGCTACTGGTGGGGCGGCAACCTGGAACCGCTGACCTGCACCAAGCTCAACGTGCCGGCCAACCGCCTGCTGCTGTCGCCGCACGTGTACGGCCCGGACGTGAACTGGCAGCCCTACTTCGGCGACGGCAGCTTCCCGGCCAACATGCCGGCGATCTGGGAGCGCCAGTTCGGCCAGCTGACCCAGCGCGGCTACGCCATGATGATCGGCGAGTTCGGCGGCAACGAAGGCCGCAACCAGGCGCAGGATCCGGTGCTGCAGAAGGCGCTGATCGACTACCTGATCAAGAAGAACATCCGCAGCGGCTTCTACTGGGCATGGAACCCCAACAGCCGCGACACCGGCGGCGTGCTCGACGACGACTGGACCACCGTGCGCACCGAGAAGATGGTCGGGCTGAAGCGGCTGTGGGGCGACACCAGCGGCACCACGCCGACGCCCGCTCCGACGCCGTCGCCCACCCCGGAGCCGACGCCGGAGCCGACCCCGACGCCCACGCCGGCCCCGGGCAGCGCCAGCTTCAGCACCAAGATCATCGTCGACAGCGACTGGAACGCCGGCTACTGCGAACGCGTGCAGGTGACCAACAGCGGCAGCGCCACCGGCAACTGGGCGGTCACCCTGTCCATCAGCGGCACCGTCAACAACCTGTGGAACGCCACCTGGACGCAGTCGGGCACCACGCTCAGCGCCAGCGGCGTGGACTGGAACAAGACCCTGGCCCCCGGCGCCACCGCCGAGTTCGGGTTCTGCGCGGCCCGCTGAGGCGGCACCCGCGCACGGCGCGCATCGCGCCGTGACCTTGCCAACGGCAGCGTCCCGCGACGCTGCCGTTGGCGTTTCTGTCGCGCGCGCTCGCGTAAACTCGGGCCAAGGCGGCGCCTGCGCCGCGCCTGCCGCACGCAATCGGTGGACAAGCGCGTCTTCTGAAATGGCGATCACGATCGCCGCGGCCACCACTGCCGATCATGGCCGCCAGCATCCGCCCCCTTTGGCTGGCGCATTCCGCACCGGCCGCCATCGGAGCCAACGCGATGAATCGGTCCCTGCATTCCCGCCTCACCCGCTGCCTGCTGGCCGCGACGCTCGTGCTCGCCAGCGGCTCGGCCTGGAGCTACGCCATCCAGCAGGGCAAGGTGGTGGACGACGCCGGCAACGCGGTGCAGCTGCGCGGCGTCAACTGGTTCGGTTTCGAAACGTCCCAGCACATCGTGCACGGCCTGTGGGCGCGCAACTGGAAGGACATGATCACGCAGATGCAGGGCCTGGGCTTCAACGCCGTGCGCCTGCCGCTCTGCCCGCAGACGCTGCAGGCGGTGTCGCCCGGCAGCATCGACTACAGCCGCAACCCGGACCTGCAAGGCCTGAATCTCGCTGCAGATCCTGGACAAGGTGATCAACGAACTCAGCAGCCGCGGCATGTACGTGCTGCTCGACCACCACACGCCGGACTGCAACGCCATCTCCGAACTCTGGTACACCGGCAGCTACAGCGAACAGCAATGGCTGGACGATCTGAGCTTCGTCGCCAAGCGCTACGCGTCGGTGCCGGGGGTGATCGGCCTGGACCTGAAGAACGAGCCGCACGGCGCCGCCACCTGGGGCAGCGGCAACGCCGCCACCGACTGGAACAAGGCCGCCGAACGCGCGGCGGCGGCGGTGCTGAAGCTGGCGCCGAACTGGCTGATCGTGGTCGAGGGCATCGCCGACACGTCGACCTGTTCCAGCGGCACCGCGCACTTCTGGGGCGAGAACCTGGAGCCGCTGGCCTGCACCCCGCTGGCCATCCCCGCCAACCGCCTGCTGCTGGCCCCGCACGTGTACGGGCCGGACGTGTCCATGCAGTCCTACTTCAGCGCGGCCAACTTCCCGGCCAACATGCCGGCGATCTGGGAGCAGCACTTCGGCCGGTTCGTCCAGGCCGGCCATGCGCTGCTGCTGGGCGAGTTCGGCGGCAAGTACGGCCAGGGCAACCCGCTGGACGTGCAGTGGCAGAACGCGCTGGTCGACTACCTGATCGGCAAGGGCATCCACAGCGGCTTCTACTGGTCGTGGAACCCGAACAGCGGCGACACCGGCGGCATCCTCAACGACGACTGGAGCACGGTGCGCACCGACAAGGTGACCCTGCTGAAGCAGCTGTGGGACGGCGCCGGCAGCGGCAATGCTGGCCGTGGCGGTGGCGGTGACAACAGTGGCGGCGGAACGCCCACGCCGCCGCCGTCCGGCAGCAGCTTCAGCACCAAGGTGCTGGTGGACAGCGACTGGAGCGCCGGCTACTGCAACCGCGTGCAGGTGACCAACACCGGCGGCAGCCGCGGCGACTGGAGCGCCACCCTGTCGATCAGCGGCACCGTCAGCAACCTGTGGAACGCCACCTGGACCCAATCGGGCACCACCCTCAGCGCCAGCGGCGTGGACTGGAACAAGACCCTGGCCCCCGGCGCGACCGCCGAGTTCGGCTTCTGCGCCGCACGCTGAGCGCTCCGCTGCGGCGCTGACGCCACGCGCGCGGCCATTTCCCGGGAATGGCCGCGCGCCATGCCGCCCACCCGGCACGCCCCACGGTGTGCCATCAGTCACGTTCCCGCGGCCGCCGCCGCGCCTCTATGCTGGCGCACTGTCCCACACTCAGGCCCGGCCCATGCTCCGACCCTTGTCGCTGTTGATCTCCAGCATCCTCACCCTCGGCACCGGCGCCGCCCTGGTGGCCGCGCCGCCGGCCCTGGCCGCGGCCGCGCCGAGCCAGGCGACCGCGCCGGAGATCGCCTACACCCGCTTCACCCTGCCCAACGGCCTGACCGTGGTGGTGCACGAGGACCACAAGGCGCCGGTGGTGGCGGTGAGCATCTGGTACCACATCGGCTCGGGCGACGAGCCGGCGGGCAAGACCGGCTTCGCGCACCTGTTCGAGCACCTGATGTTCTCCGGCTCGGAGAACCACAAGGGCACCTACTTCCAGCCGTTCGAGAAGGTCGGCGCCACCGACATGAACGGCACCACCTGGTTCGACCGCACCAACTACTTCGAGACCGTGCCGACCACCGCGCTGGACACCGCGCTGTGGATGGAGTCCGACCGCATGGGCCACCTGCTCGGCGCGATCGGCCAGAAGGAACTGGACACCCAGCGCGGCGTGGTCCAGAACGAGAAGCGCCAGGGCCAGAACCGCCCCTACGGCCGCGTCGACGAAAACATCCTGGCCAACATCTTCCCGGCCAACCATCCCTACCAGCACGACACCATCGGCTCGATGGCCGACCTCGACGCGGCCTCGCTGGACGACGTCAAGCAGTGGTTCCACGACAACTACGGCGCCGCCAACACCACCCTGGTGCTGGCCGGCGACATCACCGTGGCGCAGGCCAAGGCCAAGGCCGAGCAGTACTTCGGCGACATCCCCGCCGGCCGCCCGGTGCCGCGCCAGCAGCCGTGGATCACCCCGCTGGCCAAGCAGACCCGCGGCGTGCAGCACGACCACGTCGCGCAGCCGCGCATCTACCGCACCTGGGTCGCGCCGCAGCTGGGCACCGACGACGCGGTGCTGCTGGACCTGGCCACCACCGTGCTCGGCGGCGGCAAGACCAGCCGCCTGTACCAGCGCCTGGTCTACCGCGACAAGCTGGCCGACGACGTCTCCGCCGGCCTGCAGCCCTTCGCCCTGGCCAGCCAGCTGCAGATCACCGCCGACGTGAAGGAAGGCGTGGATCCGGCCAAGGTCGAGGCCGCCATCGCCGACGAACTGCAGAAGTTCCTGGCCGAAGGCCCCACCGCCGACGAACTGCAGCGCGCGCAGATCGGCTACCGCGCCGGCTTCGTGCGCGGCCTGGAGAAGGTCGGCGGCTTCGGCGGCAAGGCCACCGTGCTGGCCGAGGGTCAGGTCTACCGCAACGATCCGGGCGCCTACAAGAAGGACCTGGAGCGCGCGCAGGACGCCACCGTCGCCAGCGTGCGCAAGGCCGCCGACACCTGGTTCGGCAAGGGCGACTACCTGCTGACCGTGCTGCCGGCGCCGGAGGGCTTCGACCCGGCGGCCGAGGACAAGGCGGTCAAGCCGCTGCCGGCGGCCCCGGGCAAGCCCGCGCCGAAGCTGCCGGCGAAGGGCAACTACAGCGTCGGCAAGACCCAGGTGGACCGCGCCGCCGGCGTGCCGGAGACCACCCAGTTCCCGAGCCTGAGCTTCCCGCAGCTGCAGCGCGGCAAGCTGAAGAACGGCATCGAGGTGGTGCTGGCCGAACGCCACACCATCCCGGTCACGCAGATCCAGCTGCTGTTCGATGCCGGCTACGCGACCGACCGCGGCAGCAAGCTCGGCACCGCCAACTTCACCGCGGCGCTGATGAACGAAAGCACCCGCAACCTGGATTCGGTGGACGTGGCGCAGCGCCGCCAGCGCCTGGGCGCGATGACCAGCGTGTCCTGCGAACTGGACAGCTGCGACGCCTCGCTCAACGCGCTCAACGACCAGCTGGCGCCGTCGCTGGCGCTGTTCGCCGACATCGTGCGCAACCCCGCGTTCAAGGCCGACGACATCGAGCGCATCCGCGGCCAGTGGCTGGCCTCGATCGCGCAGGAGAAGACCCAGCCGCAGGGCCTGGCGCTGCGCACCCTGCCGCCGCTGCTGTACGGCCCGACCCATCCCTACGGCGTGCCGCTCACCGGCACCGGCACCGAGGCGGCGATCAAGAGCCTGACCGCCAGCGACCTGAGCGCGTTCCAGAACAACTGGCTGCGTCCGGACAACGTACGCATCCTGGTCGCCGGCGACACCACCCTGGCCAAGATCATCCCGCAGCTGGATGCCGCGTTCGGCGACTGGCAGGCCCCGGCCGGCAAGCGTCCGACCAAGACCCTGCCGCAGGTGGCCGCGCAGCCCAAGCCGCGCGTGTTCCTGATCAACCGCGACGACGCCCCGCAATCGCTGATCCTGGCCGGCCTGCTGGCGCCCTCGACCAAGGCGCCGAACAACCTGGCGATCGGCGTGGCCAACGGCGCCTTCGGCGGCACCTTCACCTCGCGGCTGAACATGAACCTGCGCGAGGACAAGCGCTGGGCCTACGGCGCCAACAGCTTCATGATCGACGCGATCGGCCAGCGCCCGTTCCTGTTCTTCGCTCCGGTGCAGACCGACAAGACCGCCGAATCGGCCGCCGAGATCCTCAAGGAAGCCAAGGCCGTGGTCGGCGACAAGCCGCTGACCGTCGACGAGATCGCCAAGATCAAGGAACAGCGCGTGCGCGCCCTGCCGGGCAGCTTCGAGACCACCGGTGCGGTGCTCGGCGCGATGGAAGGCATCGTCCAGTACGGCCGCCCGGACGACTACGTGCAGACGCTGAAGACGCGCCTGGAAGCGGTCGACCAGCCGGCAGCGGAAGCGGCGATCAAGGAGATCGTGGCGCCGCAGGCGATGACCTGGGTGATCGTCGGCGACCTCAAGCAGATCGAAGCGCCGGTGCGCGCGCTGAAGCTGGGCGAGGTGCAGGTGCTGGACAGCGACGGCCAGCCGATCAAGCGCTGATCGGCCGACACCCGCGCCGCGCTGCGAGGCGATCGCAGCGCGGCGCGGCGCGTGATGCGGCTCACCGCCCTTCGGCGTGCACCGCGTCACGCTTGCGCGCTTGTCCACGCGACATCGCCACGCCCTGCGGTATGGTGCTGCGCCTCGCGATCCGCGCCAGACCCGACGCCGCCCATGACCGATGAAGCCCAGCGCCAGCGTGTCCTCGACAGCTACCGCATCGTCGACAGCCTGCCCGAGGCCGCCTACCAGGACATCGTGCAGATCGCCGCCGCACTGTGCGACACGCCGATCGCCCTGCTGTCGCTGCTGGACCGCGACCGGCAGTGGTTCAAGGCCCGGCTGGGCCTGGAGCCGCCGCAGACCGCGCGCAGCCAGGCGGTGTGCGATCACGCCATCCGCCATCCCGACCGCATGCTCGAGGTCACCGACCTCGCCGACGACCCGCGCTTTTCCGACATGCAGGTGGTGCGCGGCGATACCGGCGCGCGCTTCTATGCCGGCATGCCGCTGGTCACCGAGGACGGCGTCGCGCTGGGCACCGTGTGCGTGCTGGACACCGCGCCGCGCCAGCTCACCGACGCCCAGCGCGAGGGCCTGCGCGCGCTGGCGCGCACCGCCATGCGCCTGCTCGACGAACGCCGCCACGCCCTCCAACGCGAGCGCGAGGCGATCCTGCAACCGCACGCCGCCGACGCCCACGGCGCCGGCGCCGACGGCCGCTACCGGGTGGTGATCCTGGAAGTGCAGGAACTGGCCGCGCTGGCCGAGCGGCAGAGCGAACGTCTGCTCGGCAGCAGCCTGCAGCAGCTCGACCGGACCCTGGCCAGCTATGTGCAGGATGGCGGCGCCGACAGCGTCGACCGCGCCACCGAGCATGCCGAGTTCATCGTCATGCTGCATGGCGCCGATGCCGAGCAGAAGCTGCGCGGCCTGCGCGAGATCGCCGCGCGGCAGCAGGCGCTCGGGCTGACCGTGCTGGTCGGCGATGCCCAGGCCGATCGGGCGGACGAGCCGATCGGGCAGGTGTTCCTGCGCGCCGAAGCCGCGCTCAGCGCCGAAAAGGACCGCCAGCGGTCGCAGGCGCCCTGACCCGCGGGCGGACGCCGACCTGCGCGCGCGGCCGCTGGTGGCGCGCTGAACGACCCGCCGCCCCGACCCGGGCGGGTGCTGTGCCGACCATCCGGGAGGCGAAACGCGCCGCCTGCCAGCCCCGCGCTGCAGCCCACGCCGCAGCCGCGGCCCCGTTCTTGCATGCTTCGGGGCGTTGCGGTCCTTCACCGGTGCGAGCCGGGCGGCGCGCGGCCGCCAGGACGGGATCGGCGGCGGCGCAGCCGGGTCCGGCCGCGCCCCCCCGTCCCCGCTTCGGTCGTTTACCATGCCGCACGCATCCTGCTCTGGACCCGACATGAGCCATGCCGCTCCTCCCTGCTGCACCCCGCTGCTGAGCCTGTCGCTCGGCCTGTTGCTCGGCACCGCCGATACCGCCATGGCGGAGGCCGCGCCCGCGACGACGCTGACCGCGCCGGTACCGCCGCCGCAGACGCCCGACCTGGCCTACCCGGAACTGTTCCAGGCGGTGCAGCGGCAGGAACTGTTCGACGACCAGAAGCATTTCGTCGACGCGTTGCCACTGCGCGACCCGGCGCTGATCAACGCCGACTATCTGGCGCAGCGCCAGCAGCCCGGCTTCGACCTGCGCCGCTTCGTCGCCGCCAACTTCGAGGAATCCGGCCCGGTGCAGACCGAGGCGATCCGCCAGGACACCGGCCTGCGCGAGCACATCGACGCGCTGTGGCCGCTGCTGGTACGCCGCCAGGTCGATGTGCCGGCCTACAGCAGCCTGCTGTCGCTGCCGCACCCCTACGTGGTGCCGGGCGGGCGCTTCCGCGAGGTCTACTACTGGGATTCCTACTTCACCATGCTCGGCCTGGTGGAAAGCGGCGAGCACGAGCGCAGCCGGCAGATGCTGGACAACTTCGCCTACCTGATCGACAGCTACGGGCACATCCCCAACGGCAACCGCACCTACTACCTGAGCCGCTCGCAGCCGCCGTTCTTCTCGCATATGGTGCAGTTGCAGGCCAAGGTCGAGGGCGACGCCGCCTACGCGCGCTACCTGCCGCAGTTGCAGAAGGAATACGCGTACTGGATGGAAGGCGCGCAGACCCTGGCCCCGGGCAGTGCGCATGCACATGTGGTGCGGCTGGCCGACGGCAGCCTGCTCAACCGTTACTGGGACGCCCGCGACACACCGCGCCCGGAAGCCTGGCTGCACGACGTGCGCACCGCCGCCGAGGCCAAGGACCGCCCCGCCGCCGAGGTGTACCGCGATCTGCGCGCCGGCGCCGAGAGCGGCTGGGACTATTCCAGCCGCTGGCTCGGCGACCGCAAGACCCTGGCCAGCATCCGCACCACCGCCATCGTCCCGGTCGACCTGAACAGCCTGCTCTACCACCTGGAGAGCACCCTGGCCCTGGCCTGCGCCAAGCACCCCGACGCAGCCGGCTGCGACACCGACTATGCCGCCCTGGCCAGCGCGCGCAAGGCGGCCATCGACAAGCACCTGTGGAGCGACGCCGGCTACTACGCCGACTACGACTGGCAGCAGCGGCGGCTGCGCGAGCAGGTGACCGCGGCGGCGCTGTACCCGCTGTTCGTCGGCGCCGCCTCGCCGGCGCGGGCCAAGCGCAGCGCCGACACCGTGCAGGCGCAGTTGCTGCGCCCGGGCGGGGTGGCGACCACGCGCCTGCATACCGGCCAGCAGTGGGACGAGCCCAACGGCTGGGCGCCGCTGCAATGGATCGCCGTGGACGGCCTGCGCCGCTACGGCCAGGACGCGCTGGCGCAGCGCATCGGCAGCCGCTTCCTGGCGCGGGTGCAGGCGCTGTTCGCGCAGCAGCACAAGCTGGTGGAGAAGTACGCGGTGGACGCACAGGCCAAGGGCGGCGGCGGCGGCGAGTACGCGCTGCAGGACGGCTTCGGCTGGACCAACGGCGTGACCCTGTTGCTGATGGACCTGTACGCGGCGCCCGTCGCGGCGCCTGCACCCTCGCATGCCCAGGTGCAGGCGGAACCGGAAGAGGAGGCGTTGGCGCTCTGAGCCGCCGCCGGCGGCACCGCGGCCATGCCGCGGCCGCCTGCACACGCGTCATGGCGAGCGGTAGGCGCCGCAGCTACTGCGCCGGCGTCTCCACGGCGATCCCCATCGCGGCGCGGTAGCGCTGGTACAGCGCCATCACCTTGTCGATGTACTCGCGGGTCTCCGCGTACGGCGGCACGCCGCCGTAGCGCGCCACCGTGCCGATGCCGGCGTTGTAGGCCGCCGCGGCAAGCACCCGATCGCCTGCGTAGCGGCGCAGCAGCGCGCGCATGTAGCGTGCGCCGCCGGCGATCGACTGGTCGGCCGCGAACGGATCGCGCACGCCGTATTCCTTGGCGACCTCCGGCAACAGTTGCATCACCCCTTGCGCCCCCTTGGGCGAGACCGCGGCGGCGTCGAAGCCGCTTTCGGCATGCGCGATCGCGCGCAGCCACGGCTCGTCCACCCCGGTGGCACGCGCCGCGGCGCGGAACTGCTTGGCGTGCGCCTGCAGTTGCGGCGCCCCGAGCTTGCCCAGGCCGGGGTGCGCGCGCTCGCCTGGCGGGGTCACGGCGGTGAAGCGCAGGTAGGGCCGCGAGCCAGGCAGGTTGCGCGTGGAGTAGACCAGTTGCCCGTCCTGCTCGCGCTCGTACAGGGTGCCGCTGAACACGCCCAGGTTGCCCCACAGATTGGGCGTGGCGATCGCCGCATCGTCCAGTTCCTTCGGCGTGCAGCGCGAGCCCGGCTCCGGCGCGGTGGCCAGGCTGACCGTGCCCTCGCGCACGCAGCGGTACACGGTGCGCGCAGACGCGCCGGCGACCACACCGCAGCACAGCAGCAGGCACAGCGCGGCACGGGCAAGCGACATCGGCGGCACCAGCGGACGGGACGGGCGCGCATCATCGCGCAGCGCGCGTCGAGGCGAGTGACGAGCGGTGGTTCGGCACGCTTTCGGCACGCCCCGTGGCAGGAGCGGCTTCAGCCGCGACCCATGGCCGAAACCGTGGGTGCCGCCAGACTTCGCGCGTCGCGGCTGAAGCCGCTCCCACAAGGACTTTCGATGCGCTGGCTGGGCACTGTAGGAGGAACTCTAGTCCCGACTGCTTCCGACCGGATAGCCCGCCTCCTTCGTTCGTCGCGGCTGAAGCCGCTCCTACAGGACGCGTCCCGGCGCTATTAGAGGTGCCCTGAAGCCGCTCCTGCGGGACTTGCGACGCGCCGGCTGAGTGCACTGTGGGAGGGACTTCCGTCCCGACTGCTGCCAAGACCGGATAGCCCGCCTCCTTCGTTCGTCGCGGCTGAAGCCGTTCCTACAGGACGCGTCCCGGCGTTACTAGAGGTGCCCTGAAGCCGCTCCTGCGGGACTTGCGACGCGCCGGCTGGGTGCACTGTGGGAGGGACTTCAGTCCCGACTGCTGCCAAGACCGGATAGCCCGCCTCCTTCGTTCGTCGCGGCTGAAGCCGTTCCTACAGGACGCGCCCCGGCGTTATTAGAGGTGCCCTGAAGCCGCTCCTGCGGGACTTGCGACGCGCCGGCCGGGTGCACTGTGGGAGGGACTTCAGTCCAGACTGCTGCCAAGGTCGAATAGCCCACCTCCTTCATTCGTCGCGGCTGAAGCCGCTCCTACAGGACGCGTCCCGGCGTTACTAGAGGTGCCCTGAAGCCGCTCCTGCGGGACTTGCGACGCGCCGGCTGGGTGCACTGTGGGAGGGACTTCAGTCCCGACTGCTGCCAAGGCCGGATAGCCCGCCTCCTTCATTCGTCGCGGCTGAAGCCGCTCCTACAGGACGCGTCCCGGCGCTATTGGAGGTGCCCTGAAGCCGCTCCTGCAGGACTTGCGACGCGCCGGCTGGGTCACTGTGGGAGGGACTTCAGTCCCGACTGCTGCCAAGGCCGGATAGCCCACCTCCTCCGCACTTCGCGGTTAAAGCGGCCACTACCATCGCGCGCCTCCTTCGACCGGCACGCTTACCTACGGTGCGCAGGCCGCCAGCCTCTGATCGGCGTACCACAGCGCACGCCGCGCCAGGTCGTAGGCGCTGTCGGCCTCGCGCGGCAGCAGTTGCTGTGCGCGGATCGGGTCGGCGCCCTTGGCCATCGCGGTTTCCACGTGCAGCAGCGCGTCCAGGTGCTCCCGCACCGGCGCCAGCAGGCGCTCGCGCTGCGCCGCCGGGCAGGCGCCACGGCGTTGCTCCAGCTCGGCCAGGCGCTGGCGGATGCGCCGGCTGGCTTCGCCGTCCAGCCCCGGGGCCTTTTCGAACGCGATCGGCGCTGCCTTGTAGGCGTCGCCGGTGGCCTCGCTGCCGAGGTCGCTGGCGCGTTCGTGCAGCGCCGGGTTGAAACGCACGTCCGGCGGCGGTCGCGCCACGGCCGACTGATGCGTGTTCTTGGGCAACAGCTGCTTGATCGCCCGGTCGATCCCCTGCACGGCGACATCGCCGAGGGTGCCGTCGCTGGCCCAGTCCTTGTCGAAACGGGTCGACCGGTAGTCGATCGGGTTGGGCCGTTCGAGCAGGCGCTTGGACTTGGCGACGTCGCGCGGATTGAGCGTCCCTGGCGGCGTGCCCTGCGCCTGCGCGAACGGATCCACCGCCACCCCGTCCGGCAGGCGCGGATGGCCATCGCCGGTATAGAGCGTCGCCGCCATGCCGGTCGTGGCCGCGGCCGCGACCGGCGCGGTCGGCGTCGACGAGGACGGCGGCGCGGCGGCGGCGCGCGCTTGCCGCGCCGCGGCGGCCATGTGCGCGGCGGGCGAGGGCGTGCGCGCAGCCGCCTGCGGCGGGACCGGCGCACGGCGTGCCGGCTGTCGCGGCAGGAATACCAGGCGCAGCGCATCCTCGGCCGCCGCCCGCGGCGGCGCCGAGGGCGCGCCCCACAGCAAGCGCCCCAGCAAGGCCAGGATCATCACGGTCGCCAGTGCCGCCCATAGCTGCAGCCAACGGTCTTGCGCGGGGCGGGCGGTCACGACGGTGGGAGATCCATGGGCAGGCGGCGGTGGCGAGTGCGGGGAACGGACCGGTACAGCGTGCTGTGAGTTCCGTTACCGGCGCGTGCCGCCATCCGCCACACGGTGCCACCTGCGGCCGCGGCGTGCGTGCAAGGCCTTGTCGTGCCAGGGATTGCGCCCGCACATGCGGAAAACGGCTAAGGTGACGCGCCCCGCCGGCGCGACAGCCGGCGTACAGCCAGCGGGCACCGATGCCCGCCCTGCCGCAGGAGAACCGCATGACCCGACGCCTGGCCGCCGGCCTGCTCGGCGCCGCCCTGGCGCTGCCCGCGCACGCCGCGCCCTCGCACCTGGACAGCGTGCTGCAACGCGGCGTGCTGCGCGTGTGCACCACCGGCGACTACGCGCCCTACAGCCGCCTGCGCGCCGACGGCAGCTATGAAGGCATCGACATCGCCCTGGCGCAATCACTGGCCGACAGCCTGGAGGTAAAGCTGCAGTGGGTGCCCACGCGCTGGCCGACGCTGCTGCCGGACCTGCGCGCCGATCGCTGCGACATCGCCGTCGGCGGCATCTCGGTGTCGCTGCCGCGGTAGCGCCAGGCCTGGTTCAGTGCGGTGCTGGAGGTCGACGGCAAGATCCCGCTGGTGCGCTGCGCCGACCGCGCGCGCTACCGCGACATCGCCCGGATCGACCGCCCCGAGGTGCGGGTGATCGAACCGCGCGGCGGCACCAACGAGGCCTTCGCCCGACGCGAACTGCCGCATGCGCAGCTGATCCTGTCCGACGACAACCCCGCCATCTTCCGCGACCTGCGCGAGGGCCGCGCCGACGTCATGATCACCGACGCCTCCGAAGCGCGCTTCCAGCAGCGCCAGGTGCCCGGCCTGTGCGCGGTGGCGCCGCAGCAACCGCTGCAGTACAGCGAAAAGGCGTTCCTGCTGCCGCGCGACGACGTGGCCTGGAAGGCCTACGTCGACCAATGGCTGCACCTGAGCAAGGCCAGCGGCGCCTATGCCCGGGTCGTGGCCGCGTGGCTGGGCGAGGCGGAACCGACGCCGTAGACCTCCCGCCGGCCCACGCACAGCCGCTATGCTGCCGCAGCCGGCGGCGTTCGTCCCGGCACCTGGGGATATCGACAAGGAGAGAGCATGAAACTGCAATGGAAAACGCTCGCGCTGGCGAGCGTGATGTTGCTGGCAACCGGCTGCGCGACCAACAGCGTGGTGCACCAGAGCTACAAGGCGACCACCGCCGAAACCTACTGGTACCAGCTCACCGGCAACGCCGATACCGACGCCGAGAGCCTGGCCATGTTCCGGCGCCAGCTCGACGCACAACTGGACGCGGCGCACCTGCACGGCGTGCAGGGCCAGGCCAACGCGCGCAAGATGACCATCGTCATCGACCACTACTACATGCGCAGCAACGGCGCGCGCTTCTGGGCCGGCATCATGGCCGGGCGCGACAAGATCAAGAGCCGGGTCGACATCGCCGACGCCAACGGCAAGACCGCCGCGCAGTTCGACGTGGAATCGACCAACAGCACCGCCTGGGGCACCTCCGAAGGCCTGATCGAGCGCCACGCCGAAGAGATCGTCGAGCGGCTCAAGCAACTGCAGTAGTCTTGCCGCCCGTGCAGGACCGCCCCGGTCCTGCACGGACACCGAGGCGCGCCACCGCGCGGCCTGTAGCGCACCTCGAACAACCTGCTTGCCCTGCAGGAGCGGCTTCAGCCGCGACGGGCTTCACCGGGAACGCCCGGTCGCGGCTGAAGCCGCTCCTACGGGACGCATCCCGGAGCGATTCGAGGTGCACTGTCGTCGAACGAGCAGCACCACGGCCGGCACCGCAGCTACGCCATACGGCCAACGCAGCGCGCGCAGCGCCGAACAGCTCAGCCGGCCAGACCGAGCTGTTCGGCCAGGTCGCTGCGCGGCGAACGCCCGTACAGCCGGCTGTATTCGCGACTGAACTGCGACGGGCTCTGGTAGCCGACGCGGTAGCCGGCCGCGCCCACGTCCATGCGTTCGACCACCATCAGCCGCCGCGCCTCGCGTAGGCGCAACTGCTTCTGGTACTGCAGCGGCGTCATCGCCGCGACGGCGCTGAAATGGTGGTGCAGCGAGGACACGCTCATGTTGACCTGGCGCGCCAGATCCTCGATCCGCAGCGGCTCGGCGTAGTGCTGGCGCAGCCAGGCGATGGCCTTGGCGATGCGGTTGCTGGGGCTGTCCTCCTGCGCGATGCGCAGCAGGTTCGGCCCGCACGGCCCCACCAACAGGCGGTACAGGATCTCCTGCTCGATCAGCGGCGCCATCGCCGCGATGTCGGCCGGGCGTTCCAACAGCCGCAGCATGCGCAGCGTGGCGTCCAGCAGGTCCGGGCAGGCGGTGTTGACCGAGACCCCGCGCGGGCGCTCGGCGCCGACCTGCGGCGGCAACGGGATGCGCTCGAGCAGTTCGCGCAGCCGGTCCGGCCGGATCGACATGCCCACGCCCAACAGCGGCTGTTCCGGGCTGGCCTGGGTGATCCGCGAGACCACCGGCAGATCCAGCGTCACCAGCAGATACGTGCCCACCCCGTAGCGGTATTCCTCGCTGCCCAGGGTCAGGCACTTCTCGCCCTGCAGCATCAGCGCGAAGCACGGCCATTGCGCGGTGTGCATCTTCGGCGACGGCGCGGAGCGGTAGGAACAGAAGAAGCCCTCGATGGCGGTCTCGTGGTCGCCATCGGGAGTGGCCAATCGGGCAACCAGGGCGGCCATCTCCTGGTAACGGTGGGCGAGCGCGGTCATCGGCAAGGGCGCCGTAGCGTGCGGAGGAGGAAGCGAAGCTTGCACGATGCTGCGCCGGCACGGACCACGGCGCGACGCGGCTTGCAGGATCGTACAAGAATTCCGTTGGATCGCGCTAACGCGTGCGCGGCGCGCGCCAGCATCCTGTCTCGGCCGGTTCCCGCCCCGGCGCCGTCCCGGAACGCCCGCTCCCGCCCGCCTGTTCCGGCCGTACGGCCCTGTCCCTTCCCCCACGCCCGCCGTCGCGCTGCCGCGTCGCCGCCAGCGCGCCATGCGGGCGACGCAGACCGCAGGAGAGACCGATGCATCCCCATACCGAAGCCCTGGAAATCGCCACCTTCCGCCTGCACGACTGCACCTGGCGCACCTTCCTGCGCGCCAACGCCGAGGTCGACGCCTGGCTGCAGCGCCAGCCCGGTTTCCGCTCGCGGCGCATCGCCCGCCGCCGCGACGGCAGCGTGGTCGACATGGTGCTGTGGGACAGCGTCGCGCACGGCACCGCGTCGGCGCGGCGGCTGATGCGCGAACTGCATGGCGCGGCGATCCACGCCTTGATCGATCCGGACACGGTGTCGTGGGACATCGCCCCGGTGCAGCACGTCAGCGGCGAGGAGCAGGACGCGGCCGAGGCCGAGGCCACCGAGGCGGCCGACAGCCTCGCCGCCTGATCCGCGCGGTCAGCGCCGCGCGCGTCCCCGCGCGGATCCGACCACCACGGCGAACCAGGTCAGCGACCGCAGCCCGATCGGCATCCGCGTCGGTACCTCCCGAGCGCGCCCGGATGGAAGCGCGACAAGCACGTCCGGGCGAAAACGACGGGCTCGGCCGCCGCGCCGGGTGCATTGCGGCGCGGATCCGAACCTTGGCGCACTCCGGCCGCAGGAAGCGCCGTGTCCACATGGCCGGCGCGTTCAGACACCGCCGCGCTCGTGCCAGGCAAGAAAGCCCCCCATCTGCAGCGCGTAGGACAATGTCTGCAGATACTCGCCGCGCCGTGGCTCGGCTGCGGCGGCATCCTGCGGCCAGCGATCCAGCAAGGCCTGCAGGCGCGGCAGGTCGAGGACGCGATTGGCCGATGGCGAGGTCCGCACCACGGCCAGCTGCCGCTGCATCGCGCCGCGCTGCGCGCTCAGACGTGCGAACCAGTCGCCGTGCTGCACGCCGACGGCCCGGTTGGCATGGACCTCCGGCGGCCCGCCGCGCGCGGCCAGCAACCGGCGCGGCAGCGAGCGACTGACGCCATCGCGCAGGAACTGGTCCAGCGGCAGCGCGCCGAAGAACTCGATCACCCGGCGATCGCCGAGCGGCATGCGCATGTCGATGCCGGACAGCGCGCGCAGCGCGCCCCAATCGTCCATGGCGGCGGCGTTGCCCAGCAACCAGTCGCGCAGGGCGTGCAACGATCGATGGCGGCCGCCCAGGCGGATCCGATAAAGGCTTCGGTCCAGCGTTCGATGCAGGCCGAGTTCGCGCGCAAATGCGGGGTGCAACAGCGCATCGCGCTCCCACACCGCCGCCGGCAGCCGATGCCAGTAGCGCAGCAGTGTCACCGGCGCGTAAGGGCGCAGCAGGTAACGCTGCAATGTCTTGCGCAGACTCAGTCCCTCGCGCTTGCCGAAGGCGCGTGCCTGCGTCAGCAGCGCGCCCCACCGACGCTCGCGCCACAACTGCTGCAGCCGAAGCAGACCGTCGTAGCTGAAGAACGCATTGCCCAGTTCGCCCCCGATCAGCACCTGGCCGCCGCGCGCATGCAGGAAACGGTGCAGCGGGAAGAACCAGGCCATGTTCAACGGCGCGCGCACCGGCTGGCCGCTTTCCCGCCACCAGCGCTCGGCATCGTGCTCGCCCCAATCCTCGGCATCGTCACCGACGATGCGCCAATCGATCCCCGGGTGGCTGGCCGCCAGCAGGCGCGCGCGCGGCGTCTCGTCGTAATAGTGGGTCGCGGAGGCCGCCGCGGTCGTGGCCTGCGGCACCCGTGTCAACGCAAGCAAGCGCGCCGGTGCCAGTTGCCGCGCAGCCGAGAGCGCGACCGATCCGCTGTCCAGCCCACCGGTCAGACAAGCCGCCACCGGCCCTCGTGCACGCAGCGCATCGGCGACGGCCCGGTCCAGGACGTCAGCCGCGGCCACCTCGACTTCCGCATCGTCGCGCATGCGCAACGAGCCCGCATCCGGCGGCGACCACCAGCGCTGGCGATGCGTCGCCTCGGGAGTGAGCACCAGCGCATGTGCCATCGGGACGCGATCGATGGCGCGATAGATCGTGCGTTCCGGCCGCGTCCGGTCCATGATCAACTGATCGGCCAGGATCTGCTCGTCCAGCGCCCACGACATCCCGGGCAGCGCCAACAACGCACGCAAGCGCGTGGCGAAGGCGATCAGGCGCGGTCCGCGGTGCACGAACAGCGGGCGCAACCCCAGGATGTCGCGCGCCAGCAGCAAACGCCGGCGATCCGGCCGATACAGCGCCAGGGCATAGGAACCGTACACGCGCTGCAATGCCCCGATGTCCCAGCGCTGCAGCGCCTCCAGCAGCAGCATGCCGTCGGTGTCGGACCTGCTGGCGGGCGCTCCCAGCGCGTGGATCAATTCACTGCGCGCGGCCAGCACGACATCCGCGGCCAGCACCGCGCCGGACGCACCGACCCAGGGCATCGCCTCACCAGCATCCTCTGTGGTGACGACACGCTGACGGTGGACGATCGCCATCGGCCCGTCCTGCCACACCCGCGGCGGACCAACCCCGCGCCCGTCCAGTGCCGTACCGAGCCGCTGGAGGTCTGCCGGCGTGACCGGCGCATCGTCCAGCCGCCAGACGCCGGCGAACTCACTCATTACGCCAAGCCGGGACCGCTCAGGAACCGGTCGTCGGACCGTTGCCGTCGTTACCAGAAGTAGCGTTGGTCGCGGTCTCGTCGATCGCAAGGAAGGCCACCGTCGGTGCCGACCAAGGCATGCGCCCGTCTTGCGCAGCGGATGGGGACACTCCCGGGTTGTGCTCGTTCATCGCAAGTTCCTTCTGTCTTCAACGGGCCGACTCGAGTAGCCGACTGCATGGAGGACGACTCCTGGATCGAAGCAATCGCCAGTGCAGACACCTCCCCGCCCCCTGCGGCTGCGCCTGACGCCCGCCAACGATCCTGGCGGCAGGCTAAGCTGGTGCTGCCTTGGCTACATTACCACCGCATGTCGCTCCCTGCCTACACATACGTTTTCAGCGCATGCATCCTGTCCATGTGCATCACAGCCCACGGCATTCCAGGATAGCGATCACGGATGAACCTGCCGCAGATCCATTGGCGACGCTTGCTGTCGATCCACGGTGTCCGTCTGCTGTACCGCGCACTGCGCAACCGCGAGGGCCGAACCTACGCGTGGTTGCACGCAACCTCCGCCGCTCCCCTGTTCCAGGACTACGCCACCACCGCCATGGACCGGTATCCGGCACTGTTCGCGTTCGCGCAGGCGTCCCTGGGCGCGGCGACCGATCTGCGCCTGCTCTCGTTCGGCTGCGCCAGCGGCGAAGAGGTGTTCAGCCTGCGCACGTACTTCCCGCAGGCCGCGATCACCGGCCTGGACATCCATCCCGGCCACATCGCCACCTGCCGGCAGCGGCAGCGCACGCACTCCGATCCGGGGCTGAGCTTCCGCGTCGCCGGCAATACCGCGGACGAAGCCGACGCGGCCTACGACGCCATTTTCTGCCTGGCGGTGCTGCGTCGCGGCGACCTGGCCAGGCATCGCGGCGAACGCTGCGAGCATCTGATCCGCTTCGAGGACGTGGAGGCGCAACTGCTGGATTTCGCCCGCTGCCTGCGCCCGAGCGGACTGCTGGTGCTGCGCCATGCCAACTTCCGCCTGCGCGACACGCAGGCGGCGCGCTGGTTCGATCCGGTGCTGAGCGTGCCGACGCAACCGCGCGCGGATACCCCGCTGTTCGGACCGGACAATGTGCGTTTGTCGGTTCAGTTCGATGAGCAAGCCGTGTTTCGCCGCCGCGCCAAGCCCAGCGACTGATCCGGCGCAAGAACTCCCGCAGTGCCGGCACCGCTTTTCAGCGCAGGCGTTTCCCGGGTAAGGTGCCGCTTCCTGACTCGCACGCCTCCGCATGAGCATCGATTCGAATGCCGTGATCGCGCAGACCCCTGGTTGCCTGGCCGCCGAGATGGGCGAGGAACTGGTGATCATGAGCCCCCAGCGTGGCTTGTACCTTTCGCTGGATCCCATCGGCAGGCACATCTGGTCGATGCTCGCAGCTCCCTGCACGCTCGCTGCCCTGTGCGATCGTCTGTGCACCGACTATGCAGGCGCGCGCACGACCATCGAAGCCGACGTGGTCGCGTTGCTGGACACCCTGCGCGACGCCGGCGCCATCGAGATCCGCGCCTGAACTGCGCAATCGGCAACGCGGCGGCGATGGCGCAGGCGCGCGATTATCTGCTGTGCGGCTGGCGTGTGCGCAGCACCCTGTCGCTGCCGGAGCTGCCGCCTTGGCTGGCTGCCGCCAGCGCCGATGTCGGCGTCGATGTGCTCATCGAGGAAACGCAGGTACCAGACCGTCTCGACCCAACCGAACCACCAGGCACCTGGCTGAGCATTGGCACCGACGGCTCGGTGCTGCTGCAGGTTCCCGATCTGGTCCGCATTCATGTGCAAGGCGGACGCTTCATCCGGGTCCAACGCCTGGATCGCGACGACGACGGTTGGCGGCTGTTCCTGCTCGGTTCGGCGCTCGGGTACCTGTGCCTGCAACGTGGACTGTTCCCCCTACATGCCGCCTGCCTGCGCGTCGGCGAACGCACCCTGGCTATCGCCGGCCACAGCGGCGCCGGCAAGTCCACGCTGTCGGCGGTACTGCTGCAGCGCGGCCACCGCCTGCTCAGCGACGACCTGACGGTCATCCAGGACGACGACCACGGCATCACGGTGCTGCCGGCCTTTCCACGCCTGAAGCTCTGGCACGACACGCTGCACGCCCTGCATATCTCCAGCGATGGATTGCCACAGGTGCGCCAGGGCATGGACAAGTTCGATCTGCGCCCGCACGCCGGATTCGATGCGACGCCCGCACCGCTGGATGCGATCGTGCTCCTGCAGGACGCGCCGGAACCACGCCTGCAGCGCTGCTCGCCAGCGGCGGCGTTGCCGTTGCTACACGCCAATCTGGCCCGGCCGCAGGCGGCCGCCCGGCTCGGCCTGCGCGCCACCACCTTCGCGCAAGCCGCGGCGATCGCACGCCAGGTACCAATCTGGCGCCTGCAGCGACCGCGCCGCTTCGAGGCACTGGAGGCCACCGCGGACTTGATCGAAAGCGGCCTGGCGTGAACCGGCGCGGCATCGTCTGGATCGCCTCCTACCCGAAATCCGGCAACACCTGGGTGCGCTGTCTGATCTCCAGCCTGCAGACCGGCGCCGCACGCATCGACCTCGGCAGCCTGGGTCGGACCCTGCCCAATGCCGCATCGCGAAGCTGGCTGGAACGCTTCGTCGACGTGGACAACGGCGATCTGCTTCCGGCTGAACTGCACCGCTTGCGTGCCGCCGCCTATAGCCGTTGCGCGGCGCATGGCGTCAGCCTGCTCAAGGTGCACGACCGCTACGACCCGACCCTGTTTCCTGCGGACGCAACGCTGGGCACGGTGTACATCGTGCGCGATCCGCGCGACGTCGCGCCCTCCTGGGCCGATCACATGCGCGTGGACCTGGACACGGCGATCGCGCGGATGAGCGATACCGAACTGGTCATGAGCCGAAGCCTCGCCGGCTACCAGCCACAGACCCCGCAACGTTTCGGTGCCTGGTCGAGCCACGCGGCGTCGTGGCTGCAACGCGCACCAGGACCGTTGCTGCTGCTGCGTTACGAGGACCTGCTGGCGCAACCGCTGCAGGAAGCGGCGCGCCTGGCCGCGTTCCTCCGGCTACCAACCGCGTCGCCGCATCTCGCACGCGCGGTCGCGGCCTGCCGCTTCGAGGCTCTGCGCGAAACTGAAGCGCGTGAGGGCTTCATCGAACGCCGCCGCGGGCAGGCACGATTCTTTCGTCGGGGCCAGGCCGGCACCTGGCGCGAGACGCTCGACACCACGCAAGCCGAGCGGCTGCGCGCCGCTCATGGCGTCGTGATGGCCTGGCTGGGCTACTAGGCCGAGGCCCAGGCCATGCGCCAACCGACACCGGTATCGGCGACCGCCTCGAAGCCGAGCCGCGCATACAGATCGACAGCAGGATTGCGCTTGTCGACCTCCAGCACCACGTGCCGACCTTCTGCCGCGGCCTGCTTCAGCACAGCGTCGATCAATATCGTGCCGATGCCCCGCCCCTGGTGATCCGGCGACAACAGGATATCCAGCAGACACAGTTCGCCGGATGCGCCATGGCCCAGGTAGAGCCTGCCCGCCAGATGTTCGCGCTCCATCAGCACCAGGAACAACCGCTGCGCGTGGGTCATCGCGTAATGGCGCTGCTGCGCATCGAACTGCTGATCGAGCAGCGCTTGTTTCGCAGCATCGTCCCACGGCAGCATGGCGAACGTCGCCCAGCGCTGGGCGCGGAACATGGCGCGCAGCTCCGGCACGTCGGCGCTGCATTCAGGACGCATCGCCATGCCCCGCGCAAGCAATGATGCCGGGCAAGCGAACTGCAATGGCATCACGGCTTCGATGGAAAGATGCCGTCGTTGACGCAGATGCAGTAGCGAATCGTTGTGAAAGGCTGACGATTTTCGTGCACCTGCGCCTGCTGCGCATCTGACGGAAAAGGCGATAGTGCCGTGGACGCCAGATCCACAATAGGTTGAGTCGCCGGCGCATACGCCTTGTACGAGGTCGGCGGCGACGTCGTAGGATTAAGCAAGCGCGACAGGTACGCGATCGGGCTGGGCGTGCTGACGGCAGCCCCCGGCCAAGCCTTGGGCGGCAGGAACTTGCTGGTGATGGTATGGGTATGGGCGGGCAGCTGCGTCAGCGATAGACCAACGAAATCGGTGCCATGCGGCTGACCGATGGTGTAGTTGCTCAAACCTGGTCCTTGTCCCAAGCCGATGACCGCACGGCCGCGCAAATCCGGCAAGCCGAACGTGTTCTGCTTATCGCCGCCGTAAGTGAAGCCGATCACCGCGAACAGTACCGAATACTCGTGGATGCTGAGCAGTTGCCCCATGCAATCGAGCCAGCCTTCCGGCGCAAAGTTGTAGGGAAACGCGCGCACTTCGCCGATAAAGCTATTGGACATGTCGAACTCCTTTGCGATGGTCGGTCACGGCCGCGGCGGGTAGTACCCGTTCAGGCAGATCAGATAGTTCAGCGTCTGCGTCGCCATGCGATTGTTGTGTGGCTGGCTGCCGCCGGCCATGCCCACCGCATTGGCCCCCAACTCAATGTCGGCGGGGTTCGAACCAATCGGGGGGACTAGGTACGCCGTTTCACTCCCCTGGGTGACGGCGAGCAACCGCCCGCCGGGTTCCGGCGAAGATGCAGGGGCATTGAACGCCTGCAGCGTATGCTGATGCGAGGGAATCTCGGCCAGTTGCAGCGTCACCGTCTCGGTGCCGAAATTCTGCCCCAGCACACGCGCAGTCAGTTGTGGCGCCGGCGCACGCGCAATCCCCTGCCCTTGCGAGATCGCCACGCGACCACGTAGATCCGGCAGATTGAAGGTGGTGCTGCCGTTGCCACCGTAGGTGGTGCCAATCAGCGAATACAGCGCCATGTTGTTGTTGATCTGGAGTTGGCGCCCGTCGCAGAACGCCCAGTCCTTGGGCTCGTAATTGCCAGCGAACAGAATGATTTGACCGATGTAGGCATCCATGGTGTCGTTCCTTTGTGGCCAGTGTCAGGGGCGGCGCGGGTAGACGCCTACCGTGCAGATGCAGAAATTCAGCACCAGCGATGGCTGCATGTTGTCATGGGCGGCACCACCACCGGCTCGGCTCACCGAGTCGGCAGCCAGCGCGGCGAACGCGCCGGTTTGCGCATACAGGTTCCGCGACGCCTCGGGTTCGGCCAGCAAGTCATTTCCGCCACTCACTACCGCAGCGGTCGTGGCTGGCGCCGCAACCGCACGCACATCGTGCGTATGCGGCGGCACCTGCGCAGCGGTCAGCGCCACGCTCTCCAGCCCGCCATAGCTGCCGACCTTATAGGACACCGGCGGCGAGGCGAGCGGGTTGACGCCCTGGCTCACCGGCACGCGGCCCCGCAAGTCGGGCAGATTGAACGTGTTAACGCCATCGCCACCGAACTCGGTGCCGATCAACGAAAACAGTATGGAATTGGGGCCGACCGGCAACGAGCGGCCATCGCATGGCAACCACCCATCGGGTGCCCAGTCGATCGGAAACAGGCGAATTTCGCCCACAAACGCATCGGTCTCATTCATAGAGCGGCTCCTCAGATGTCAACACGTCGCGTGCGTCGCGTCGCCGATCGCATGCGTCCCCAACGTTCCCCCAGGCCGCGCAGAGCATCGCGCCGCATGTCAAGGGTATGCTACACAGCGCGCGTGCAACCGATACATCAGTCCAAGACTGATACGCATCGAAACAACCTGGGGAACGAACCGGAATCATGTGTGCGCTGAGCCACTTAGCACGTCCTTCTGCATGCGCGATGCGGCCTCGCCAGCAAATTTTGTCTACACATAGATACAAATCCACTGCAATGCATGATCGACCTCCAGTCTTGGGCACGATTGCCGATCGCGCGCGCGACGCGACACAGCGCCCGTGGTGACGTGCCCGCACACCGGCTCCGGCTGGTCGCCCGCGTTCGACTACGCGCTGCGCGTCCTGCGCGCAGACACCGCATCGTGCGATGCGAGCGCGATCGATCCGCCGGCGTTCGCGCGCGTGCTTGCGCAGCATCGCCTCGCGCTTGCGCTGCCGCCTGCCAACGCACTGGGGGGCATCATGCCGGCGCCGCTCCGCGATGCGCTCCGCCAGCGACAACGGCGCATGCTCGTGCAGACGCTGCAGCAGACCGCCGCGCTGCGCGCGCTCGTGCAGTGCCTGGACGATGCGGGACTGCGCCACTGCCTGCTCAAGGGCCAGGGCTACGCCGCCTTGTTCGGCACCCCGCAGCATCGCGAGGCCTGCGATATCGACGTGTTGATCGATGCGGCCGACCGCGATCGCGTACTGCCGCTGCTGGAACGCCTGGGGTATCGGCTCGACCCCGACGCGGCGCGCGCGCTCGATCGCTACGTGCGCGACAATCACGCCCTGTCCTTGCGCCATGCCGACAGCGGGCTGGAGTTGGAATTGCACCTGCGCCTGGCCAACCAGGCCCGCGAATTTCCGTTGCAACCGGCGGCATTGTGGGACCACCACACTGCCGCCGTGCGCGTGGCCGGGGTGCAGGTGACCACATTGGCGCCACCATTGGCGGTGGTGTATGCCGCCTTCCACGGCACCAAGCACAACTGGCACCGCGCCTTCTGGCTGGTGGATCTCGCGCAGGCGCTGCGCAGCCCGTCGCAGGACTGGGCCGCCACCCTGGCCCTGGCACGGCAACTGGGCGTGGAACGGCAATTGGCCTTGGGCGTCCTGCTCGCCGAGACCGCGCTCGGTGCGCCCGTGCCCGCGGCCTTGCGCGAACCGGCATCCCTGCTGCGCAGCGCCCGCTTCGCCGCCGACACGCTGCTGCCGCACCTGGACGCGCTCGGCTCCGATCGCGGCGCCGACCTGGCCGCCCGGCTCGGCATGGCACGCTATACCCTGCGCCTGTTGTCGCTGCAATCGAACTGGCGCGGCCGCCTGCAGTTGATCCCGTTCCTGCTGGCGCCCACCGAGGACGACCGCCTGGCCACGCCCTTGCCGCGGGCGCTGCACTGGGCCTATCCGGGACTGCGTGCGCTACGTCTGGCCAGGCAGCACCTGCGCAAACGCCGCGGCACGCGGCACAGCCCGGACTGAGTGGCGATCGCGCTCAGATCCAGCCGCGCCGGCGGAACCAGGCCAGCGGCAGCACCACGCTCAGCGCGATCACCAGCAGCGCCCAGTAGTAGGCGTCATGCCATTTCAACTCGGGCATGTGCGCGAAGTTCATGCCCCAGATGCCGACCAGCACCGTCGGCGGGATGCCCACCACCGAGGCCACCGCCATCACCTTCATCACGTTGTTCTGGTCGACGTTGATCATGCCCAGCACGCTGTCGAGCAGGAATTCGATGCGGTCGTCCAGGTGCTGCTCGAATTCGATGAGCGTGGACAGATCCTTGTGCAGCAGGCCGATGCGTTTGGCCGCGCCCTCGCCGAACCAGGCCGGCGCGGCATCGTCCAGGTAGGTGGCCAGGCGCAACAGGCCGTGGCCGGCGTTGTGCATGCCGCCCAGGCGCCGCCCCATGTCGCCGACGTCGTGCAGCATCCGCTCCAGGTGCCGCGCCTTGTGCCGCGCATGCGGCTTGGCGAACGCCGCACGCGTGGTCTCGGTGATCTGCGCCTCCAGCCCCTCCAGGCGGTCGGCCAGGCGCCCGACCAGTTCGTCGAGCAGCCGCAGCAGCAGGTCGTCGGTGCTGCGGCAGGGGCTGTGCTGCAACTGCACGAGCACCGCGTCCAGCGAGGCCATCGGCTGTTCGCGCTGGGTCACCAGCACCCGCGGCGACACTGCGAAGCCCAGCGGCGCGGTCGGGCCGTCGGCGTCCTGGAAGCGCGGCACGTTGAGGAACAGCACGTCGCCCTCCACCCGCACCCGGCTGCTGAACTCGATCTCGCCGATGGCCGCGCGGGTCGGCACGGCGAAACCGACCTTGCGGTCGACCTCGGCCAGGTCCGCCTCGCTCGGCCGGCACAGGTCCACCCAGCATACCGGCGTGTCGGAGGTGCCACCGAGGCGATGGAGGGTGATCATCGGTGCTGGCTCGCGCAGGAAAGGCCGCGAGCATCCGCCAGCGCGCGCGGAGCGTCAACGACTGCCGCGCGCACCGGTTCAGGCTAGGGCGTGTCATCCATCCCCGAGCATGCCGCGCCGCGATTGCGCGCGCCTGTGGCAAGGAAGCGCGAGGAAGTGGACGTGCGTCCACGCCCGAGCGATGACGCGGCCACGGGCGCGCGCAACCGCGGCCATTCGGGTTGGGCCTGGCAGGCGCGCCTGCCAGACCCAACGCGGCATACTCGGGAATTGGTGACCCGCCCTAGGCGCTGCGGCGCTTCAACGCATAGCCCACGCCCAGCAGCAGGAACCACACCGGGCTGGCGAACAGCGCCTGGCGGGTATCGGCCTGCAGGGTCAATAGCACCAGCACGAAGGCGAAGAACGCCAGGCACACGTAGCACATCGCCACCCCGCCGGGCATCTTGAACGCGGAGGCCGCATGCAGCTGCGGGCGCTTGCGTCGATAGGCGATGTAGGCGCACAGGATCAGCGACCAGACGAACATGAACAGCACCGCGGCCAGCGTGGTGACCAGGGTGAAGGCGGTGACCAGGTTCGGGATCAGGTACATCAGCACGGTGCCGCCGAGCAGGCAGGCGCAGGAGAACAGCAGGCCGCGCGCCGGCACCGCCGCACGCGAGAGCCGGGCGAAGCCACGCGGCGCGTGGCGCTCCTCGGCCAGGCCGTAGAGCATGCGGCTGGTGGAAAAGATGCCGCTGTTGGCCGAGGAGGTGGCCGAGGTCAGCACCACGAAGTTGATCAGGCTGGCCGCGGCCGGCACGCCGGCCAGCACGAACAGCTCCACGAACGGGCTCTTGCCCGGCACCACCTCGCGCCACGGCGTCACCGCCATGATCGCGACCAGCGCCAGCACGTAGAACACCAGGATGCGCACCGGGATCGAGTTGATCGCCTTGGGCAGGTTGCGGCGCGGGTCGGCGGTCTCGGCAGCGGTGGTGCCGACCAGTTCGATGCCGACGAAGGCGAACACCGCGATCTGGAACCCGGCGAAGAACCCGCCCAACCCCATCGGGAACATGCCGCCGTCGTTCCACAGGTTGGCCAACGAGGCCACGTGCCCGGACGGCGACTGGAAGCCCCAGGCGACCAGACCGGCGCCGGTGAGGATCAGCGCGCAGATCGCGATGATCTTGATCAGCGCGAACCAGAATTCCATTTCGCCGAACAGCTTCACCGTCACCAGGTTCAGCCCCAGCAGCAACAGCACGCACAACATCGCCGGGATCCAGGGCGCCAGCGTCGGGAACCAGAACTGCGCGTAGGCGGCGATCGCGATCACGTCGGCGATGGCGGTGATGATCCAGCAGAACCAGTAGGTCCAGCCGCAGAAGAACCCGGCCCAGGGCCCCAGCAGGTCGGTGGAGAAGTCGATGAACGACTTGTACTCCAGGTTCGACAGCAGCAGCTCGCCCATCGCGCGCATCACGAAGAACAGCATCACGCCGATGATCAGGTACACGAACAGGATCGAGGGCCCGGCCAGGCTGATGGTCTTGCCCGAGCCCATGAACAGGCCGGTGCCGATCGCCCCGCCGATCGCGATCAGCTGCAGGTGGCGGTTGGAGAGACTGCGCTGCAGGTGGTCGGGCTGGGCGGACGGATCGGTCATGGGCGCAGGCCATCGCGAGGGATTAGCTTGCAAACATAGAAGATGGCGGCAGCGTGCGCCAGCCGCGCGTGACGCGGGCGGGTCCGCGGCGGCACGGCGCGGCGCGGGCGGCGGTACCGGCGATGTCCTGATCGGCGCGCGTGCGGCGCCCCAGATCGGCCCAGGCGGCGGCACTCACACCAATTTGGTGCGCCGCCACCACCGCGTGACCTTTTCCTCGCGCACCAGGGTGAACAGGCCGGCGCCCAGGATCAGCGCGATGCCCACCGCCATCGGCCAGTCCAGGTGGTCGTGGAACAGCCAGTAGCCGAAGCCGATCGCCCACAGCATCTGGCTGTACTGGGTCGGTGCCACCGCGCTGATCGGCGCCGCCTGCGAGGCGTACATCATGAAGATCGCGGCCAGGCCGGCGAGCAGGCCGTAGCCGGCCAGCAGGATCCACTGCTGCCAGGTCGGCCAGACGAAGGTCGGCAGCATCAGCAGGCCGCCCATCAGCAGCGGGCCGAGTACGCCGGCGCCGTACAGGGTCAGGCGCTTCTCGCCGGGCCCGGCCATGCGCAGGCTGATCACCGACACCGCCCCCACCAGCCCGCAGACGATCGCCGCGACATGGCCCTGGCCCAGGTGCCGGAAGCCCGGCCGCAGCACCACCAGCACCCCGATGAAGCCGACGATCACCGCCAGCCAGCGCCGCCAGCGCACCTCCTCCTTGAGCAACAGCACCGACAAAACGGTGACGAAGATCGGCATCAGGAAGATCAGCGCGAATGCCTCGGCCATCGGCAGCAGGGTGAAGGCGGTGACCGCAGACAGGTTGCCGGCCGCGCCGGTGAACGCGCGCAGCAGCCAGATGCTGGGCCGCTGCGCCACCACCACCTCGCGCCAGCGGTCGCCCGGCCTCTTCAGGAACGGCAGCGCGGACAGCATCAGCAGCGCGCCGAAGAACACCACCTCGTAGGCCGGCAACGACCCCTCCAGCCCCTTCACGAAGGCGTCGCTGATCGAATAGGCGGCATAACAGGCAAAACCGAGCAGCACACCCTTGAGCATCATGAGCCTCTTGCGATCGAACGGCGCCCCATACCGGGCACACGGGAACTAGCGCCCATTATGCGGGGGGAACGGAAGCAGCGACCGCGCGAACCGTCCAAGACCCAACAAATTCTTAAGCAATGCGTTGCTATAAGCCTCAGCGCAACCAAGGGTGCGCCCGCGGTTGCATCCAGGGAGCGGGAGTTGCCTCCGTGTCAGGACGACGCGAACCCAAAACCGCTTCGTCGGCCTCCCTGCTGCCTTGAATCCAATCGCAACGCGTCCGTTGCATGCAGCCAGAGACCGCCCGATGCCATCACTGCCACGTTGTCTGCCTTTCCTCCTTTCGGCAAGCCTGATCGGCTGCCAGCCGTCCGCGCAAACCGCACCGGCCGACCACGCCGCCAACGGCGGCACGGACTCGCCCTCCCCTGCTCCAACAACCGACAAGGCGCCCTCGCCGGCGGCGTCCCTTTCAGGGGAGGCATCCCTGCAACCCTTGCTCAAGCCGGGAGACCAGATCCTCGCCTTCAAACAGCACGACCTGACCGGCAACGGCGGGACCGATGCCGTCGCCATCGTCCGCCACGCCAATGCCGATGCATCAGGCAATACCTGCGAGCTGCTGGTCCTGCAACAGGCGAATGCGGCATGGAGCGTGGCCGACCGTAGCCCGCAAGCGGTCGACTGCCTCTACAACGATGTGGCGCGCAACGCGAAGCGCCTGGACGACAACCTGAGCCTGAAGACGCAGGAAATCGTCTACGTCAACCAGCAGACCCGCAGCAATGTCACCTACACGCTGAAATACGACTCGGCCAAGAAAGCCTGGTATCTGGCGGAAGCGAGCAGCACGGCACCTGCAGAGAATCCGCAGAGCGGCGCGATGGACGTCTTCCGCGGAACCGCCAGTTATCCGGCGGACTTCGCATGGACCCCGATCTCGCAGATCGACCCAGAAAAACTGCAGGACGCCATGGACAAGCACCGCGCCGTCGTCCAGTAATCCGATTCTAAGGAGAGAACCATGCCCCGTTTCAACGAAAGTTCGGCGCTGCTGCTCAAGACGGCGGTCGATTCGGGCATCACCTCGCCGACGGAACTGGCCAACCTGATGGGAAATGCCGCCGTCGAGACCGGTCACTTTCGCCGCATGCACGAGAACCTGGGCTATACCTCGGCCGACAGCGTGATCGCCGCGGTCTCCTCGGCCGATGACCGCTTCACCCGCAAACAGGTGGAGGACGCCGTCGCCAGCCGCGATCCGCAGCGCATTGCCACCGTGATGTACGAAAACCGCGCCGATCTCGGCAATACCGAACCCGGCGACGGCTGGCGGTTTCATGGCCGCGGCTATCTGCAGTACACCGGCCGCGATAACTACGAGCGCTACGGCCAGCGCTTCAATGTGGATCTCGCCAACAACCCGGACCTGGCGGCCGAGCCGCAAACGGCGGCCAATCTCGCGGTGGCCTACTGGCGGGATCGCGTGCCGGAGAACCTGCGCGACAACGCCCGTGCAGCGGGCCGTATCATCAATGGTGGCGACAACGGTGCCAACGAACGCGTGCAGGCCGCGAACCAATGGGCCCAGACCATCACGCCCGAACTAATCGCCGACATCCAGAGCGGCAAAATCTCGCTGCAGCAGTTGGCCAGCATGGGTGGGGATGAGCGCAACCAGCAAACCCGGGCGCTGCAGGAGCAATTGGCTGAACTGGGCTATCGCGGCGCCGACGGCAAGCCGTTGAAGCCGGATGGCGACTTCGGACGCAATACGCGCCATGCC
Organism: Xanthomonas sp. NCPPB 901; assembly: GCF_056725085.1. NCBI lineage: Bacteria > Pseudomonadati > Pseudomonadota > Gammaproteobacteria > Lysobacterales > Lysobacteraceae > Xanthomonas > Xanthomonas sp. NCPPB 901. The sequence continues at coordinate 4,468,897 of NZ_CM161511.1, forward strand.
CTGAAAGAGTTCCAGCGCGCGCATGGCCTGGATGATGATGCCGTTGTCGGACGCGACACACGGGCAGCTTTGGCCGAGGCCAAGCGCTCGCCCCTGCTCTCCGAAGCCACGCACGCCGACCATCCGTTCTTCAACGCACTGCGCGAACGCATGCCCGGCGCCACCGACGCGCAAGTCGCGCACACCCTGCAAGCGGCCAAGGCCGAGGGCATCCAGGGCCCGCAGCAACTGCAGACGGTCACGGTGCAGGACAAGGTTGCGTTCGTCGCTGGCACCACGCCAGGATTTCGCGCTCGTGTCGATCTGGACCAGACGCCGACGCTGCAGGAAAGCACTCGCCAGGTGGATGCGCAGAATCAGCAGCGCGACCAAGCATTGCAGCAGCCGGCCCAGCAACAGGAACCTGCCCAGGCACGCGGTGGCATGGCGCATTGAACGAAGCTGCCGCGCTGCTCGCGCAGCGCGCGGCACCTGGGTCCCGATGAGATGTGGACCGGAGAGCAAAGCGCTTCTGCCGGATTAGCGCTTTGGGCCGGTGCCGCAACCCTGCCGATGCGTTTCGCACTTAGCGACGGCAAATGCGGCGCTCGCCCGTTGCGATCATCCCCTCTCGGCACCGCGTCGGTTACGATGCGCTCCCGCATCCGAGCCCCGTGCCGCGCCCTTGGCGCCGGCAGATCCCACGTGACCCGCTATTCCGGCCCCCTGCTGACCCGTCCGCTCGCCGCCGCGCTGCTCGCCGCGCGCGATGCCGGCACCGCCACCTGGTCCGGCTCGCTCGACCTGGAGCGCAGTCAGGGTCAGGCGCTGCTTGGCACTGAACGTTGGCAGTGGCAGGGGCGCGACTACCCCTATCCGGGCAAGCTCAAGGACCGCACGCTCTACTACTGGGATGGCGAGGATTTCGAAGCGGTGTCGCGCTTCGGCGGCGCGCTGATCAAGCTGGTGCCGACCGAGTGGGGCGCGCCGACCTTCGAGATCGACGGCATCAAGATGCTGCCCAGCGCGCAGCTGTCGCCGTTCGAGGACGCGCGGCGCAAGGTGGCGCTGGTGGAACCGCGCGGCAAGCAGGTGCTCGACACCTGCGGCGGCCTCGGCTACTTCGCCGCCTGCGCGCTGGAGGCCGGCGTGGCGCAGTTGCACTCGTTCGAGAAGAACGCGGATGTGCTGTGGCTGCGCACGCTCAATCCGTGGTCGCCGGATCCGGCCGCCAGTGAGGGCCGTCTGCAGCTGACCCATGGCGATGTCGGCGCCGCCATCGGCGGCATCGCCGACGCGTCGATGGATGCGATCCTGCACGACCCGCCGCGCTTCGGCATCGCCGGCGAACTCTACGCGCAAACCTTCTACGACCAGCTCGCACGGGTGCTGCGCCGCAGCGGCCGGCTGTTCCACTACACCGGCACGCCGAACAAGCTCACCAGCGGCCGCGACGTGCCGCGCGAAGTGGCCAAGCGCCTGGAGAAGGCCGGCTTCGCCACGCAGCTGGCGCTGGACGGGGTGCTGGCCACGCGCCGCTGAAGCCACGTCGCGGCCGAAACGTCAGATCGACGCCAGGAGGTGCTCGCGCAACCAGCGATGCGCCGGATCGCGGTGCACACGCTCGTGCCAGAGCATGGCCATTTCGTAGCCGGGCAGTTCCAGCGGTGGCGCGCATACTTGCAGGCCGGGCTGCCCGCGTGCCAGCCGCTCGGGCAGCATCGCCACCAGGTCGCTACGCTGAAGCGCGGCGACGACGAACAGGAAATGCGGCACCGACAGCACCACGCGGCGCCGCAACCCACGCGCGCGCAGTGCCGCATCGGTGACGCCGCTGAAGCCGCCGCCGTCGGGCGAGACGATGACGTGGTCGAGCGTGCAGAACTGCGCCAGGCTCGGCCGCCGCCGCAATCGCGGATGGCCGGCACGGCCGACCAGCACATAGCGCTCGGCGAACAGCGTGCGGCGGTGCAGGCCGGGCGGCGCGTCGGCGACGGTATGCAAGGCCAGATCGATCTGGCCCTGTTCGGCCTGCTGCGCGATCGTCGGCGGCGCCAGCTGCAGCACCGCCAGCCGGGAGCCCGGCGCCACCCGGCGCAAGGCGGCGATCGCCGGCAACAGCACGGTCGAGGCGCCGTAGTCGGTGGCCGCCACCTGCCACAGCGTCTGCGCCCGCGCCGGATCGAACGGCGCTTCCGGCGCCACCGCCTGCTGCAGCGCCTGCAAGGCCTCGCGCAGCGGGGCGCGCAGCGCCTCGGCGCGGGCTGTGGGACGCATCCCGCGCGGTCCCGGCAGCAGCAGCGGATCGTCCAGCGCCTCGCGCAGCTTGGCCAGATGCACGCTGACCGAAGGCTGGGACAGATGCAGGCGTGCCGCGGCGCGGGTCACGTTGTGCGTGTCGAGCAACGTGTCCAGCGTCAGCAGCAGGTTCAGGTCCAGGCGTCGCAGATCAACCATCGCAATAGCGGACATTAAGGTAATTCATTTCCACTATAGCGAACGAGGGCCTAGCGTGGAGGCCCCCCTCACCGAGCACCCGCATGAACGTCTTGCTGGTCTACGCCCATCCCGAACCCGCCTCGCTCAACGGCGCCCTCAAGCAGGTGGCGGTGCAACGCCTGCAGAACGCCGGCCACCACGTCCAGGTCTCGGATCTGTACGCAATGGACTGGAAGACCACGGTCGACGCGCAGGACAGCCTGGACGGCGCCGCGGAGGCGCGCTTCGATCCCTCGCGCGACTCCCAGCGCGCCTACGCCAGCGGCCGCCAGCGCGCGGACATCGCCGCCGAGCAGGACAAGCTGCGCTGGGCCGACGCCCTGCTGTTGCAGTTCCCGCTGTGGTGGTTCTCGATGCCGGCCATCCTCAAGGGCTGGGTGGACCGGGTGTATGCCTGCGGCTTCGCCTACGGCGTCGGCGAACACTCCGACACGCACTGGGGCGATCGCTACGGCGAAGGCACGCTGGCCGGCAAGCGCGCGATGCTGATCGTCACCGCCGGCGGCTGGGAATCGCACTACGCGCCGCGCGGCATCAACGGGCCCATCGACGACCTGCTGTTCCCGATCCAGCACGGCATCCTGCACTACCCGGGCTTCGACGTGCTGCCGCCGTTCGTGGTCTACCGCAGCGGACGCATGGATGCGGCGCGTTTCGCGCAGACCAGCGCGGCGCTGGGCGAGCGCCTGGACACGCTGTTCAGCGCCGCGCCGATCGCCTTCCGCAAGCAGAACGGCGGCGACTACGCGATTCCGGCGCTGACCCTGCGGGCCGATCTGGCCCCCGGCCGCAGCGGCGTCGGCATCCATGTCGTCAGTACGGACGCGCAACCAGCAGCGACCTCCGAGCACACCGCGTCGACGTCGGCGACGTAGCGCGGCGGCGACGCCGCACATGTAGGATGCGGACGATCGCCCTCCAGCAGGAACAGCCTCGCCGATGCCCGCCGCCGTCTTCGTCCGCCTGCTCGCCGTGTGCAGCGCCGTCTTGCTCGGCGCCTGCGCCACGCAGGCGCCGCGCGTGCCCGAGCGCACGCCCAGCGAGGTCAAGGCCGACATCGCCCGGCGCATCCCGGCGACGGTGCCCGACCGCCGCGGCTGGGCCGACGACGTCTACGTGGCCCTGGCCTCGCAGAACCTCGGCACCAGCGCCGCCAACATCTGTGCGGTACTGGCGGTGATCGAACAGGAATCGACCTACCAGACCAACCCGCCGGTGCCGGGGCTGGGCAAGATCGCACGGGCGGAACTGCAAAAGCGCGCGGCCGCGCTGCATGTGCCGGCGTTCGCGCTGGAGGCGGCGCTCAAGCTGCGCGGACCGGATGGCCGCAGCTATGCCGAGCGTCTGGCCGCCGCACGCACCGAACAGGATCTCAGCGCCATCTTCGAGGACATCGCCGGCAGCGTGCCGCTGGGCCAGCGCCTGTTCGGCGATCTCAACCCGGTGCACACCGCCGGGCCGATGCAGGTGAGCATCGCCTTCGCCGAGGCGCATACCGACGGCTACCCGTACCCGCTGCGCGACAGCGTGCGCCATGCGGTGTTCAGCCGCCGCGGCGGCATCTGGTTCGGCACCCGCCACCTGCTCGGCTACCCGAACGAGGCGGCGATGCTGTACCGCTTCGCCGACTTCAATGCCGGCTGGTATGCCAGCCGCAACGCCGCGTTCCAGGCGGCGCTGGCACGCGCAAGCGGCATTGCGCTTGCGCTCGATGGCGATCTGCTGACACCAGGCGCCGACCTCGACACGCCCGGCGCCACCGAGCGCGCCGTGCGCAGCCTGGGCACGCAACTGGGCATGGACGCGCGCAGGATCCGCCGCGAACTGCAGCGTGGCGGCGAGGCGGATTTCGCCGACAGCGCGCTGTATCGCCAGGTGTTCGCGCTGGCCGACCGCGATGCCGGCCGCCCACTGCCGCGCGCGGTGCTGCCGGGCATCGCCCTGGAAAGCCCGAAGATCACCCGCAAGCTCACCACCGCCTGGTTCGCGCAACGCGTGGCCGAACGCTGGCAGCGCTGCCTGGACAAGTGATGCCGCGGCGATCCGGCGGCCGCGTGCTACGTCGGCTTGCGCAGCGCCATGACCGACCAGCCAAGGGCGACGGCCAGCGCCAGCAACACGAGGCTGAGGACACCGTCCCACGCGATCGAGAACCAGTAGTGGCCAGGATCACTCTGCAGCAGATGGATCCGTGGCGGGCCGATGCGCGATCCACCGATGTACACGCCGCTCAGCAGTGCCTTCGCCAGCAGGTACAGCTTCAACACCGCGCTCGCGCCGATGGCCGCGGCCACCAGCAGCAACACCGGCCGTTGCAGACGCGCGACCAGCCGCTGCGCGCGGCTGGGTGGCGGTGCGGGCGGCGGGTGTCGTCGTTGGCGTTTGCCCATGGCCTCCTCGCCTGCGCTGGGGGCTGCATTCTAGAACGGTGGCGAAGAACGCAGCGCGCGATGGAGTACCGACGCAGCGCATCCGCAGGCGGCGCAGTGCATCACCTGGATCGCGGCGCCTGCGCTATCGCGCCGTGCGCTGCCGTGGCGCGCCGAGCAGGCCGATCCGGCGGAACCACAGTTCCAGCGGCACCGTGACCAACGGCGGCAATGCCGCCAGCAGGCTCAACGCCCATGCCCACCAGGGCCAGCGCAACCGCAGCGCCGCGACCAGGCTGGCCACCACGTACAGCAGGAACGCCACGCCATGCAGGCGGCCGAACAGCCACACGCCCAACTCGGTGGTCTGGGTGCCGTACTTGAGCAGCATGCCGAGCAACAGGCCGGCCCAGGTCAGGCCTTCGAACACGGCGGCAACGGCGAACAGCCGGCCCACCGGCGACAGCGGAGCAGAAGAAGACAAGGACACGCGCGACTCCAGTAAGGGAACGAGGCCGCGACGCGATGGCGGCGGCGACGCCCGCTGGCGCCTGCATTGTAGAGCGTGCCGTCGCGCTTGGTGCACAGCCGCGACGCGGCCATGTCACACGCGGGACGTGCGCAGCAATCGCACCAATCCGTCATCGCCCCGTCGGCGGTGCGCTGCAGCGCACCGCTGCAGACCTCAGCGGCGCTGTTCCAGCACCGCCACGTCGTCGGGCGCCAGTTGCACCGAGTCGTTGCTCGGCGCCGGGCCCAGCAGCGCGCGCATGGGCGCCGGCAGCCGCACGGCATGCGCGGCGGTGCCGTGGTTGATCAGCACCACGATGCAACGCGTGCCATCGCTGCGCACGCCCACTTCCACGTCGTCCGGCACGTCGGCCAGCGGCGCGTGCACATCGGCGTCGCGCAGCCAGTCGCCGGTGAGCCGGTCCAGCGTGGCGTCGTCGAACCAGCCGCCGACATAGCTGATGCGGCCCTTGCCGACACGCCGGGTCAGCAGCGCCGGCGCGCCATCCAGCCAGCCATTGGCCGTGCCGTACCGGAGCGGCGCGGTGGTGTCGGCGGCGGAGGCCTGCAATTGTTCGGCCCAGATCCTGGCGCTGCCGTCTGCGCCCGCACCGACCAGCGGGATCGGCTTGTCCAGCGCATAGAACTGCTCCACGCGCCCACCGAGCAAGGTCGCCAGCGGACCGGGCTGGCGCTGCGGATGCAGGCCGTTGTCGATGTTCTTCATGCCGCTGCGCGGCCCCAGCACCAGGTGCCCACCGTGTTCGACATAAGCCTTCAGCCGCTGCGCCTGCGCCTCGGTCAGCACGTTCAGTGCCGGCGCCACCACCAGCTTGTAGCGCTCCAGCGGCGCCATCGCCGAGACCACGTCGACCACCTGCGCCTGCTGCCGCAGCGGACGGTAGAAACTCTTCATCTGCACGACCGGATCGAAGTCGGCCGCGTGCTTCTGGAAACCGATCGCCCAGCGGCTGTCGAAGTCGTTGATCAGCGCCACCTGCGCCTGCGGCGTGGTGCCGGCCAGCGCCGGCCCGGCCTTGGCGAACTCGGCGCCGACCTGCTGGATCTCCGCATACACCGGCACCGGCTCGCCATCGGCGCCGACCAGGGTGCCGTGGTACTCCTCCTGCCCGTTGGGCGCGGCGCGCCACTGCCAGTACGACACCGCATCGGCGCCATGCGCCACCGCCTGCCACGCCATCGCCCGCACCTGGCCCTTGCGCAGGGCCACGTTGGTCGCGCGCCAGTTGACGAAGCCCGGCTGGGTCTCCATCACCCAGTAGTTGCGCTGCTTGTAGCCGCGGGTCAGATCGTGGCGCGCCGCGTTGTCCACCCAGTCGTAGCGTTCGCCGGCGACGTAGTCGTCCCAGGCGGCGATGTCGAGCACGCCGTGCACGGTGTAGGCGTCGAAACCGGCGAACCAGCCCATGGTGTTGGTGGTGATGAACTGGCGTGGATCGGCATGCGGGCGGATCGCATCGATCTGGTTGCGCGAGTAGTCGGTCCAGGTGTCGCTGACGAAGCGCTTCCACTCCAGCAGCAGGGCCGGGTTCTCCTCGTCCTCGCGCACAGGGATCTGCGCGAAGTCGTTGTAGGTCTGGCTCCAGTACGCCGTGGCCCAGCGCTGGTTGAGGGCGTCGATACTGCCGTACTTGCGCTGCAGCCAGGCATGGAACTGCGCCTTGGCCTCGGGATCGAACGAGGACTGCGCGTACTCGTTGTCCAGTTGCCAGCCGACCACGTGCGGGTTGTGCCCGTAGCGCTGCGCCATCTGCTCGGCGATGGCGTGCGCGAAGCGGCGGTAGCGGGTACTGGCGAAGGAGAACTGCTGGCGGTTGCCGTGCTCGTCGCGTACGCCATCCTGGCTGACCCGCAAGGTGTCCGGATAGGTCTGGGTCAACCAGGCCGGCGGTGCCGCGGTCGGCGTGCCCAGCACCACCACCATCCCATGGCGCGCGGCGGCGGCGATGGCGCGGTCCATCCAGGCGAAGTCGTACTGCCCCTCGCGCGGCTCCATCCGGCTCCAGGCGAATTCGCCGATCCGCACCACGCGCACGTGCGCCGCCTGCATCAGCGCCAGATCGTGCTCCCACTGCGCTTCCGGCCACTGCTCCGGATACCAGGCCACGCCGAGCAAGAGCGGCGCAGCGTCGCGATAGCGGGTCGCCTGCGCCTGCGCCAACGGCGGCACGCAGAGCGCGATCGACAACAGCACGGCAAACAGCGCAACGCCGCAGCGTTGCGGAAAACGGAACAGTGGCATGCGCAACATCCTTCGCAACAGGAAATGCCGGCACACCCCCTGCGTGCTGCCGGCGTGTGCATTGTGCGCAGCTTTGTCCTGTGTGCACTTGTGCATCTTGCGGCGTTTGCGCGCGCAACTGCGCACAATCCGCACCCCGCACCTCATCGCGTAACGCAGGATGCGCCAACGCTGCAGCGCGTCATCCAGCAAGGCCCATGCCTCCATGTGGACTGAGGACAGCGTTGCGCTCGCGTTGCGCCACCGGTCTCACTTGGACGCTTTGGACGATCGCGACATTGAAATGGTCACCTGCGCTGGCTAGCGTCACGCCTCCCCCACCCCTGGAGACACCATGAAGACCCCTCGTTTGCTCGGCACCTTGCTCGCCGCGGCCGCCACGCTGTTCTCGGCCGGCGGCGCCTCGGCGCAGACCGTCACCGTCAATCCGTCCGAAGTCCACCAGACCATCCAGGGCTTCGGCGGCATGAACGGCGCCGGCTGGATCGCCGACCTCACCCCGGCCCAGGTCGATCTGGCGTTCGGCAGCGACGCGGGGCAGATCGGCCTGTCGATCATGCGCCTGCGCATCGATCCGTCCAGTTCCGGCTGGAGCCAGCAGGTGCCGTCGGCGGTACGCGCCCGCGCGCACGGCGCGGTGCTGCTGGCCACGCCGTGGTCGGCACCGGCCTACATGAAGTCGAACAACAACCTCAACAATGGCGGCAAGCTGCTGCCGCAGTACTACGACGCCTACGCCAAGCACCTGCTGGACTTCACCGCCTACATGGACAGCAAGGGCGCGCCGATCTACGCCCTGTCGCTGCAGAACGAGCCGGACTGGCATCCGGACTACGAGTCGGGCGACTGGAACGGCACCGACTTCCTCAACTTCATCAGCGCGCAGGGCGCGAAGTTCGGCAAGTTCAAGCTGCTCGCCGCCGAGTCGCTGGGCTTCAACCCGGCATTGACCGACCCGGTGCTCAACAGCAGCGCCGCCCAGTACCTGTCGATCATCGGCGGGCACCTGTATGGGGTGCAGCCCAAGGACTACCCGCTGGCGCGCAGCAAGGGCAAGCAGCTGTGGATGACCGAGCACTACACCGACAACACCGATGGCAATGCCTGGCCGTCCGCGCTCGGCGTGGCCAGCGAACTGCACAACAGCATGCTCGCCAACTACAGCGGCTACATCTGGTGGTACATCCGCCGCAGCTACGGGCTGATCGCCGAGAACGGCACGGTGAGCAAGCGTGGTTATGTGATGTCGCAATACGCGCGTTTCGTGCGCCCGGGCTCGGTGCGCATCGGTGCCACCGCCGCGCCGTATAGCGATGTCGCAGTCAGCGCCTACAAGACCCCGAGCGGCAAGCTGGCTCTGGTCGTGGTCAATACCGGCACCCAGCATCGGCAGATCACCGTGCGCGTTCCCGCCGGCAGCGCCACCGCGTTCACCAAGTACAGCACCTCGTCCAGCCTCAACGTCGGCTACGGCGGCAAGTACAGCGTCACCTCGGGCCAGACCGTGGTCTACGTCGACCCGCAGAGCGTGGCGACGCTGGTCGGCGAGTGACCTGCGTGATGGCGTAAGTAGGCCAGATCGACCCGCGGCAGCCGAGTGGTGCCGCGGGTCTGTTTCTTACAGGCTTGCTTCTCGCGTCGGTGCGGTGCCGCGCCTTGCACGGCGGCACCGCGGTACGCCGCCGATACTGGGACTCGCGGTCAGCCCAGCTTGGCCAGGAATGCCAGCAAGGCCTGGTTGAACTCCTCGGCATGGCTGGTGTTGCAGCCATGCGGCGCATCCTTCAGCAGCACCACGTCGCTGCCGGCGATGGCGCGGTGGGTGCGCTGGCCGGAGCCCTCGTACGGCACCGTGGCGTCGGAATCGCCGTGCAGCACCAGGGTCGGCACGTCGACCTTCTTGAGATCCTCGCGGAAATCCGTGGTACCGAACGCCTGCATGCACCCAAGCGCCGCGGTCTGGTCACTCTGCAGGCAGAGCGCGATCGCCTCCTGGCGCTGCGCCTCGCTCACCTTCAGCGTGCCGTGCGCGCTGAAGAAGCCGCGGGTGAAGTCGTCGAAGAAAGTCTCGCGCGAGGCCTTCAGGCCCTGCTCCATCTCCTGCGCCTGCTCCTTGCTCAGCGGTCCTTCCGGGTTGTCGTCGGTCTTGAGCATGTAGGGCGGCACCGCGGAGGCGAACACCACGCCGGCCAGCTTGTCGGTGCCATGCTTCGCCACGTAGCGCGCCACCTCGCCGCCGCCCATCGAGAAGCCGACCAGCACCGCGTCGCGCAGCTGCTTGTCCTCGAGGATGCCGGCCAGGTCGTCGGCCAGGGTGTCGTACTCGTAGCCGTCGGCCGGCTTCTCGGAACGGCCGAAGCCGCGGCGGTCATAGGCGATGACCCGGTAGCCGGCCTGTTGCAGCGGCCCGACCTGGTCCTTCCACGCCTCGGCCGACAGCGGCCAGCCATGGATCAGGATCACCGGACGACCGGCACCGCCGGTATCTTCGACATGCAGACGGACGCGTGCGCTGGTTGCAGCCATGGGCAGGACCTCGTGGTAGGGAGTCGCGGCAGCTTCCCTTGCCGCATGTCCTGCCCGCGTGATTGCCATGTGTGGGGTCGTTTAACGTGATGCGAAAGCGCTCAACCGATCCGCGACACGGCGCGCGTCAACTGGGCCAGGGCGTCCCGCGCGATGCTGTGGAATGCCGCGGACATGTGCGCGTCCTCGCTGACGCGCTCCCAGAACTGCACCGCCATGCCGGCCGCTGCGCGCCAGTCGTCGCGCTGGTCTGGCAACGGCAGCGCCCAGGCACTCGGCACCCACCAAGCTCAGCCAGCCATTGCGCGGCGCCGGCGGCGCGGACAGCCACCAGTCAATGCACCAGACCACATCCACACCGGAAGACGACATGGAGCCCCGCGAACACATAACGTCGGGCCTCGCGCGCGCCTGCGATCGAATAGATGCATGAATAGATAATCGACTGACGCAGGGCAAGGCCCTGCCTGTTTTTCTGGGCTTTCTTGCATCTATGCGTCAATCCAGAGCGCCAACCGTGAATAGATTGATGAATAGATACTTGCGCCGATCTGTCGCTTCGATGTCTCGAAGCAACCGATCGCGAGCGCCGGCTGGCGCTCGCTCGATCAATCGATCCGCGCGGTAACGCGAGCGCGCCGGGCATCACGTCCAGTTGTCGTTGCCGAAGTCGCCGTCGTCCTGGAAGTCCTGGCCGATGTCCTGCTGCGGCGTGTCGTCGTAATAGTTATTGTTGGTGATGTTCTCGACCACCGTCTCCTGCGGCGCGCCGCCCCCGAACAGGCCGCCGCCGTGGTGGCCGCCCAGCAGGCTCTCCACGCCCTCGAACAGGAACATGCCGCCGGCCACGCCGGCCGCGGTGGTGGCCGCGGTGCTGAGGAAGCTGGGACCACGCGCGGCGGCCGGGGCCGGCGTCGGCTCCGCGGCCGCAGCCCCGCCACCGAACCAGCGCTCGCGCCAGCCGGGTGCACTCGTGGCGGCGGCAGGCGCCGGCGGCAACGGCGGCGGCGCTGCATTGAAACCCTGACCCAGGAAGCTGGCGGGCGGCGGCGGTGGCGTGGCGGCCTGCTGCAACTGCGCGATCTGCGCCTTGGCGGCCTCCAGCGCGTGCTCCAGCAGCAAGGTGCGCTGCACCAGCAGATACACGGCATCGGGTTGATCGGCCAGGCGCGCATGGATCAGCGCGTCGGCCTGCGGATCTTTGGCCACCCCGCCGGCGCTGCGCAGGCGCGCCAGGAAGTCTTCGAGAAGCTGCTGTTCTTGCGGAGTCATACCCGTACCTGGATGCGATGACCGGCCCAGTGCCGGCACGGCACGGTATGGGCATCGCCCAGCCCGCGCCAAGGGCATGCCCTGTGCGCCAGTGCGCCGGCATTCATCCAGTCGCGGCATTTGGACGCCGCAGAGATGCTGGCGGCGCATGGCGTCCGGCAGATTCGGGCACCTCGCAGCATGACGTTGTAGTCAAGCGGGGGTGGATAACCCAGAGGAACGGCCACAACACGCGGTGAGCACCTGCGGCCGGTATCCGCGCCAGCGACGGGGTGTCCCGAAACGATGCCGGCCGCGCGACAGGTCAGCCCAGGCGCAGCGATCCGCCCCCACCCGTTCGGCCCTACTTCGCCTTGGCCGTGCTGGAGGACGACGCATCGCGCGGCAAGCGCGCGGCCCACATGTTGTCGACCAGATTCGGATACGGGCGGCCGTTCTCCTCGGCACGCTGTTCCGCCGCCGCCTTCTGCGACGGCGACAACGGCTGGCTGCGCTGACCGCGCGGATTCGGCTTCTTCCACGGAGGCGTCTTGGACGAGGGCATGGGCGTCACGGCAAACGGAGACGGGCCATCGTGATCCCGCCGCGCGTGCGCAAGTAGTGAAGGCCTGCCGGTGTCGCCGATGAGCTGCATGCTCCACCTACTCCGAATCCACCCCAGCCAGCGCGAACACCCAACGCGGCACCACGGGTTCACCGGCATAGAAGGCCTTCGGCTTGTCCTCGGCCATCGCCCAGCGGTGCAGCCAGCTGATCCCGCCGGGGCCGGTGTAGCCCTCGGCATGGGTGTAGGCCGGATCGCGCAGTGCCTCGTCCAGGGAAATGAAAGCGTAGCCGCGGCGGCGGGTGGCCGCGACCAGCTCGGGGAAGGTAGCGGCGTTGAGCGCGTTGGCGTGCATCAGCCACACCTGCGGGATGCGACGGCCGAACAGGGCCTGCGATTCGCGTTCGAAAAAATCCAGCTTGTTGAGCATGTAGGGCACGTAGCCCTTGCGCAGCCGCAGCAGCATGGCATCGCGCGCCGGACCTGCCGGCTCTTCCAGCACATGCGCGTAGGCGAACGCCCACACCCACTCGCCGCTGTCCACGGTGACCGGCGCGACGCGGTAGCCGTGCGCGGCCAGGAAGGCATTGACCGCCTCGCGGTCGGCGACGCTGCGGCCGGTGGCCAGATACGGATGACGGAACCACTGCAGCGGCTGAGCGCGTTCGGCCAGCAACGACCGCAAGGTGCGCTCGCCACGGACGATCGCGTCTTCGTACGCCGGCACGCCGACCTGGTGCAGATTCACGTGGCCGTAGGTGTGGTTGCCCAGCGCATAGCCGGCGTCCAGCCAATCGCGCAGCATCGCCACGCGTTGCGGCTGCACCTGCCCCGCCTGCTCCAGCTTGTCCTCGTTGACGAAGCCGACGATGGGCACTTGCGCCTGCCGCAGCGAGGCCATCAACTGCGCATGCAGCGCCGGCAACTGCGCTGGCGGCGTCTGCTCGATGCGCTGCCACGGCAGGTCGTCGATGGTCACCGCGATGCGGCGGGTGTCGTCCTGGGCCTGGGCGAGTGCGGTGATGCACAGCAAGGCCGGCAGTAGCAGGCGGCGAAGCAGTTTCATCGGATGCTCCCGGAGTGAAGCACCAGTCTATCCGGATGGTCGCCGCAGCCAACATGGCACCATGTGCCGGATACGAACCCCGCACTAGCACGACATCAGGAGACGAAGGAATGAGGAAGGCGCTGTGGCTGGTCTGGACGTCCCTGCTGCTGGCAGGGTGCACGAACGTGGCACAAGCACCCGCGGCGGTAGCAGCAGCGAAAGAAGCCGCCGCACGGCCTGCGGCACCTGCCGCACGCACAGTGGCAACGCAGCTCGGCGGACAGCGCGGCAGCGGTGCGCCTTATGAACTGGTCGGGACCGAGGTGTGGGATGTTCCCGATCCCGTGTCCGGTCGCACGTATCAGGTGTTCGTGGCGCTGCCTGCCGGCTATGCGGACCATCCCGAGCGGCGCTACCCGGTGCTGTACGCCACCGATGCCGACTATGCGTTTCCGGTGGCACGGCAGATCGCGCGGCGCTTGAACGGCGAAGGGCCGGCAATCGAGGACTTCATCCTGGTGGGCTTGTCGTATGCGCTCGGTGATGCGCCGACGCCGAGCCGGCGCCGCGACTACACGCCCACCACCGAGACCGGCGATGTTGCGGCCGCCGGTGCCACTCACGGGGGTTCCAGCACCTACATTGCGTACTTGCGCGACCAAGTGCTCCCCTTCGTCGGCCAGCGCTATCGCACCGATGAAGCGCGACGCCTGTTCCTTGGGCACTCCTACGGCGGGCTGCTCGGCACGCAGATCCTGCTGAGCACGCCGGAGCTGTTCTCCGGTTACATCCTGGGCAGTCCGTCGTACTGGTTCGGCGAGCATGCCATGCGCGCCGAGGAAGCGCGCTTCGCTTCGAGTCACCGCGACCTGCCGGCGCAGGTCTACCTGTACGTCGGCGAGTACGAACAGCGCCGCTACGGCAAGCACTACGACATGGTGACCGACGCGCAGCAGATGGTGCAGACCTTGCGTGGACGGCACTATCCGTCGCTGCGCCTACAGATGGATGTGCTCGCCGACGAGGATCATCTGAGCGTGGCGCCGCGTGGGCTCACCCATGGATTGAAGTTTCTGCTGGGTGTGCCACCGCAGTGAGGCGCAGCGACCTAGGCTGCGGTCATGCGCAAGCTCCGACCGTCGCCATGGGCCATGGTACGCAATCCACTCCCTACGACCAGCCCAAACTCTTCGCCTCATCTGCGCGCTGATGGGAAGCAGCGTGTATAACTGAATACCGCTGGTCGTTGTTCAAGGCACTCCAAGATGCGTCTCCCATCGTGCGATGCGTCGCTCGCAGCTGCCTGGTGAGCGCGCCACGCACAGGTCGCCTCAATACTTCAGCGCATCCGCGGTCGGCGCCAGTGGCGCGAAGCGCGCGCCGCTGAAGTCGTGTAGCAACTGGAACGCCTGCGCACCCCGCTGCGCCACTTCGCGGAAGTCGCTCTTGCGCAGGCGATAGAGCCCACCATCGCGTGCGAACACCAGGTCACCGCCATCCCACTCGGCCCAGTCGCTGCCCGGCAGATCGACCAGCACGTTGCCATCGCGGTCCAGCACCCGGTGATCCGAGCCATACCACGCATGATTGTCCTGGCCAACCACATGCAACAGCGATTGCAGGCGGCGGCCATTGGCGCCGAGCTTCTCGCGCACGCGCGGACGGCTGAAGCGGAACAGGGCGTCGCCACGCAGGCCGCCACGTTCGCCCTCGCCGTCGTCGCGCAGCTGCCAGCCATCGCGCTCGCGCAACACGCCGTCGATCGGCTCGTCCTCGCCGCCGCCCGAATCCGCACCGAACGGGCGCACCTGCAGATCGTGCGGCAACTGGAAGCCGGTCGGCATCGGAAAAGGATCCCGCCCCTCGCGCGGCCGATGGTTCAACAACAAGGTCCGCTCGTCCTCGAACATCCCGCCGCCACCCCAGCTGTCGCCCTTGGGCCACAGCGCCAATGCGGTGAAGAACGGCGGCCGCGACAGCGCGGTCCAAGTACCGAAGTCGCCATGCTGCTTGGAGGCGAAATACACCAGCAGCCGTCCCGACGGCGACAGATCGCAGCGCCGCTCGTAGATGCGGCCCTTGAACCACTGGCCGTGCACGAAGCTGTCGTCGCGCAGATCCCAGTGGATCAACTGCACCTGCTTGCTCGGCCCGCGGCGGAAGATCACGCCGGTGCGCGCCTCGCGCGCCAGTAGAGCGAACAGGCGGGTCGCCGGCGGGCGCTGCGACACGGGGGACGGAGTGGATTCCATCTGCGAATCTCCTCGCAGGACTCAGCCGTCACAGTGGCAGACCCGCGGCATCGCGACAACCGCCGCCGGCGCACCGCATTCGCGACGCACATGCCACCACCGATGTCCGCAAACGGCGGGCCACCCGAGCCCGCCTCTGCCGCGTCGCGCTACTTGGCGATCACCGACGTTCCCGACGGCACCATGTAGCACGCCTGCGCCTTGGCACAGGCCTCGGCGTTGATCTCGGCGATCTGGCTGGCCAGGTACTGCTCCGGAGTCAGGCCCATGCGGTTGCGGTAGGCGTTGTCCGCATCGGCCTTGGCCACCTGCTCCTGCTCGCGCTGGCGCTCGGCGGTGGTGGCTTCCACCAGGGTCTTGACCCGCTGCTGCTGCGCCGCGGTCAGGTTCATCTGCTGCAGCACGTCCGGGTTGGGACGGGCGCGGCCGAGGGTGATGTTCTGGATCTGGATCGGCAGGCCCTGCTCCTTGACCAGGGCGCGCACGTTCTCGGTGACCGAATCGTCGATCTTCCGCGCCGTATCCGGGTCGCTCATCATCCGGGTCATGTCGTAGCGCTTGACCTGATCGCGCACAATCGCCGCGTACTGGCTGGCGACGTTGTTCTTGAACCAGTCCTGGCCGAAGCCGGACAGCAGCCGCGCCGGCGCGGTGATGCGGTATTGGATCTGCGTGGAGAAGTCCAACAGGATGTTGTCGCTGGAGGAGAAGTCGTCGAAGGCGACCTGCACCGTCTGCGGCGTGGTGTCCACGTACACGGCCGAGGTCGTCATCCACGTGTAGGTGCGGCCGGGATCGCGCACGTCGTCCAGGCGGATGCCGCCCTTGCCGAACAGCAGCGGCTTGTCCACCAGCACCGCCTGCTGCCCTGGATCGGGCGAGACCACGGTACAGCCGCACAGCAAGGCCGCCACGGCGGCGGCCAGCAGGAAATATTTCATCGATGTCCCCCTGAAGGACGGCGCCGCGCGCCGTCGTGTGCGGGGGATGCTAGCGCATCGTCGGGGTGCAAGGCATCTGCCGGCATAAGCAGACCCGACGCTCCTTGACCTACATCAAACGCGAATAGTCGCCAACCTGGTTACAGACCTCTTGAGGCGGATCGCCCAACCTCACAATGCGACGCTTGCGGGCATCGGCCTCCCCCTTCGGAGACACGATGCGGTACAGCAGGTATAAGCGACCTTCGGTTTCCCACAGGCCGAAGCTCGACAGATCCGAGAACTGGTAGGTTCCGCCATCCGATCGGCGCGCTGTGAAGATGCATTCGGCATAGCTGCCCCAACCACAATTGGCATCCAACGCCTGAAGACCACCTTTTCCGTCCAGGTCGAAATGATAGGCGCGCCCCGCGTCGCCTTCTACCACCGTTGGAGTGATCTGCAGCCCTGGCACGGGCGATCCACGATCCCAGTCGCTGGCTTGCTTACAGAGCGCTTCTCCCGGAGGCTCTTCTGCGCGGGCAGCAGGGAGATTAGCGCATCCGGCCAAGGAGATAGCGATCAGCACGATAAGCGCGACCAGCCACAAGCGCGGCCTGTGTTGATGTTGCTCAACCATCGGTCACTCCTTGAACATGGTCTGCGACTGGTATGCAGGGAAGATAGCAATCGGGCTCGTGGCGCTCCACAGGACATCCCGCTGGAGATGGGTTCGCATGCTATCCAGCTCAGCGAACTCCCGACTTGACGCATGGCCGCGTCGCGCGTTAAAGAGCAGGACGGAAGACAGAATTGACAAAAGGATATGGCGAAGACGCGTCCGCTGAAGATGATCTGGCTGGCTTGCGCCGCGATCGCCACCCTGTCCACGGCGGCCTGTTCGGCACAACCACCGGCCGATGCCCCGAAGCCGGCAGCGCGCAAGGAACAGCCTGCCGTGGCGGCGCCGCAAGTTGCACCCGACAGTGCTCCGCCGCCGGGCGAGTACATCACCGACAAGGGATGGGGTCGCCTGCTGATCAAGCAGCAAAACGGAACATTGACCTTCTCCCTGGAAAGCACCACGGGGGAAGACGTGTGCGAGCTGAATGGCGCGATAGAGGGACACACCGGCGTCGCCAAGGGGAACAAGGGCCAACCCACCTGCCAGGTGAAGTTCGCCAGTACGCCGCAGGGCATTGACGTAGCGGCTGCCACGCCCGCCGAATGCAAGACGTTCTGCGGCTACAACGGGGATTTCGAGGCGCCCTACCTGCGGGTCAAGGATGGCTGTGGTCGGGACGAGCTGGACCGCACACGGACGACCTTCCAGCGTCTCTATGATGCGAAAGACTACAAGGCGGCGCTCGCCACCTTGTCGCCAGTCGTGCCGAGTTGCCTGCCGACGCTGGAATGGGAAGACGAAGGCGCCATTCGCAACGATCTGGCCATCACCCAGTACAAGAATGGCCTGTATGCGCAGTGCCTGGCCACACTCGACAAGTATGCCGAGGACGCCGCCAAGGACGACGACGCGGCCGTGGAAGGATGGACGCCAATGCTGGCGGACCGCTACCTGGCCATCGTGCGCGCAGCGAGAACCAACATCGGCCTGTGCCGCAAAGGCGCAACGAAGAAGTAGCCCCCAACGCGAGGGAGTGTCATGGCAGAAGGGAATGAGGGCACCACGCCGCCGCCGGCGACCACACTGACGGATTCGGAGCTGCGGGCACTGGCCTACTTTGGCGTGGGCATTGGATCAGAAGGAGGCGACAGCGGGAAGAACGTCTCCTATCAACTCTCCTTCGCCGGCAATGTTCGCAATGGGGTGATGACCCCAGTGGGAAACAGCGGCTATTCCATCGGCACCTTGCAGACGGATTTGGGCCAGCATCCCGAGGTAGCTGCGTCTCTGGTGGAGGCGTATCAGACCTGGGCGGGCAGAGCCCATCCGGACTGGGTGCTCACCGAAGCGCAGCAAACCCAAACAGCCAGCGACCTCGGCCGCAACGGGCGCACGATCACGGCCCAGCAAGGTCGGGCCTTGGACGCGACCGTCAAATCGCACCTGGATACCTTCCTCACTTCGGATGCGGGCCTCACCTACGTCCACGAGCGTGACACTGCCCAGGTCAACTTGTTGATGCGGCCCGGTAGCGGGGTCAACCAGCTCCGAGAGACAGCGCTCTACCAAGGCGCGACACTGGACGAGCAGGCCAAACTGGCCACCATCGTGCTGAAGCTGGAGAACCAAGGCGGGGAGCGCTACTACCCAAGGATCATCGACGGCATCAGCAAAGGAACGATCACCAGCGCGGAAGACGCCCAAACCGTCGTCAACGGATTTCTGCCCAATCGTGGTGGGCGAAGCCGAACCGAGCCCGATTACATCGAGACCGGCGCTGCGCACGCCCTTGAGGCGACAGATGTCTTCAACGCCTTGCGCAACGCGGACGCGCGCAGCCCGCTACATCAACCCTGGCAGAACGTATTGGCCAATCCACTGGTCAACCCAACGCAGACAGGGCAGGACGCGGCAAGGCCGAATCTCAGCGCGGAATACACGACGGTCAAGAATCTGTTCCTGCAGAAGAGCAATGCCCCTGCGCTGATCGAAGCATTGAACCAGGGCGGAGCCTACGGCTACAACGTCCCTGATCGTCAGGGGCGTCCCCGGCCGCAGTCCACCAGCCTGTATGCCTCGGGCGACGACTTCGTCGTGATGGACGGGAACGGAGTGGGCAAGGCCTATATCGGCGGCGCTTGGAGCGACGTGAATCGCGCCGACCTCACGCGCGTCAATAACCACGACGGCACTGTCGATCTGAACATCAGCCGCGGCGGCACTACCGATCGGCTGCTCCACCTGAATCCGAATGCACCGGTCTTGCGTCCGCCGCAACCAGCAACCGGCCCGGTCGATCAGACACCACCCACACCTGTGCAGCAGGCACCGCTCCCGGGGACTGGAGAGCGCGGTGGCCAACGACAAGGCGCCATTGAATCCAACCCAACGCCACTATTGCCGACAGACCTGCGCGATCCTGCGCATCCCGGAAACGCGGCATTTCAGCGTACCCTCGGCGAGGTCCACCGCATGGAGGACGGGCAAGGCATTCCGCATGGACCGCACAGCGAGAAGGTAGCCGCTGCACTACTCGTAGAAGCGGAGCGAAACAAGCAAGGCATCACCAATGTCGAGATGCGAGCCGACGGCCAGGTGCAGGGCATCGCGCGCTACAACGCCTTCGAATCCGAGAGGCGTGTGAACGTGGATCCGCAAAGCGCTCAATCGGGAACCATGGAGACCTACGCCGCGCAGTGGTCCCAGGCGCGCTCAGCCCATTACGCCAGCAACGCACCAGCAGCGGAGCGAACACCCGAACAAAACCAGGCATTGGCCCTGCTCCCACCCGAGGATCGACAGATATTCGACAAGATCCGCGGCGCGACGCCCGGCCATCTCTCGGACGATGTGGTGGCAAAGGCACTGTATGCAGCGAAGCAGGATGGCATCGCGGACGCGTCCAAGATTGATAGTGTGCACATGCTGGGAGACCGTCTTGTGGTGAACGGGACGACGCCCGGCTTCCGTTGCGTGGTGGATGTTTCACAACCAACGCCGCCGCTGCAGGAAACCGCGCATCAAACATTGGCACTCAACCAACAACAGGCGATCGCGCAGCAACAGGATGAGACTCAACGGCAGCAGCGGACGCAGGACACAGCTACCAGAACGGTGTGAGCAACGTACGCTGAGTGCGGTCGCATCGTCGGTAAAGCTCCAATAGCATTGGCGTCCGCTGTAGGCGGCACAGCCGCTGGACCGCCGTGAAAACTTGTTCTTCGTGTCCGCGTTCAAACCGTGGTTCGCATAGTGACGACGACGCGGTTCTGCATGACCGAACAGCTGGATGACACCGCTGACCGACGCACAAACATTTGAATACGTCGCAGCAGTTACAAGCGACCACAGTATGGCGACTCCACTGCCGCCTCAGCGAAGGGCTTTCAGGCAGAACTGCTGCATCGCGTTGCCTTCTTGCGATGCTTTTGTCACCGCGCCATTGCGCAAGAACGGCATCAAGTCTCTCGTCACCGAAAGACCCACGGCATTGGATGCCGCGACACTTTCCGAGACATCTTTGACGTGAGGAGCGAGGGCAATCGAAGGTAGATCCCTGCTCCTCACCCATCCCAGTGCCTGCAGTTGCGCACATGCACCCATCGTGTAAGCCAGGCGCTCTTCCTGTTGCATCTCGGACGTCGTGCCGCTGAGACCACGCAGCAGGTGGAATGTTTCGTGTGCCGTCGTGGAGACGACATTCGCGGCGGCCAGATCACTTTCCTTGTCTAGCGCGAATGCATAGCGCGCGCTTGCGCTGGCCGCCGTTGCCAGGGACGACTTGCGGGCAATGAGTTGTTGACCGGGACTGATCAGATCCACAGTCAACTCCAACTCCATGCCAGGCAATTTCGATGTAGCGACGGCGTACTGCATTGCCGCCAGCACTGCGTCACAGGCGGGCGCAGCGTAGGCGTCTGCACTCCCCTGTCGTCGCAAGGCGACGTGCAGCGTTCCGTTGCGACACTCGTCAATGACAGTGAATTTTTCGGCCGCGCGTGAGCTACCAGGCAACACGCTCACTGTTCTGACCACGAACACCGGTCCGAACTTCGACACCGCGGTCGCGTGCGCGCCCTCTTTGGCGAGCAAGTCGGCAGGTGGCACCTGAATGGAGGTGCAGGCTGTCAGCAAGGAGAGCACCATCGCTAGAGCAGTGGCGCGTGTTGGATATCGCTTCATTCGATGTCGGATCAATGCAGCCACCCGCCGCTTGCGGGCTGTGCGGTCGACTCCAGCGCATAGTCCGCCCGCTCTTCGCGAACGCGGTTCGACGGTGGTTCGCGCAGCGGCTGGTGTGCGATCTGCAGCAGCAGTTCATGCACATCGTTCGCCACGGCACAGAGCGTGCTGCCCACTTCCGGCAGCGCCTGACCGGCACCCTCGGCCGCATCGCCAGCCGCCACTATCCGGGCATTGGCGGAGACGGTCTCGGCCAGTTGAGTGAGCCTGTCGATCTGCTGCTGCGTCATGCGGAACGTGCCGCTGCCGGCGTCCGTTGCTGCCTGGATAGCAGCATCGGACCAGGCGCCGCGCGTCGTGTCGGTCCGCTGGGCGGGATAGGAGAGCGCGCCCAGCACCAGATCCACTTGTTCGGCCAGCAACTCCAGGCAGAGCGCCAGTTCGCCCATGCGTAACTGGGGTTCGGCGGCGCGCTCCTCGGCCTGCGTGCGTGGCTGGGCCAGCCGGACCAGGAAGCGCACGTGATCGCGCATCTTCGTCAGGCGGAACTGGCTGTCCTCCGGCAGGAAATAGCCGGGCATGTCGTCGTCGTCCAAACGGACGTGCGCCATCGTTGCCTCCTCGCTCCATGAAGGGGTCCGGCCGCCACGCATGGCGGACGGGAAGTCGGGAGGTTCGAAACCGCTAACAGACGGCGGGCGTATTCCCCGAGGGGTGTTGTATTAGCCGCCCTCCCGACGCCGGCATCGCGTCGGCTTGCGCCCGAGCTTCGGGCACAAAAAACCCGCCGGTTTGTCGGTGTTGGGTACCGCTGTTAGAGGAGTTTCGACGCTCCTTGACGTGGAGATTGCTAATGCACGCCATGGCGTGTCAATAGCGATTTGTAGACCTTGCGTTGGGAAATCGGATTCCTCTAACGCTATGTCAATGGACCGGCACGGGCGACTGAACCGCCGGGATTTGAACTAAGCGTAGAGGAAGTGCACTCTGACCCCTGTTTTACTTCGTCTGCGGGGGATGCTAGCGCATCCGGGGGAAGCAAGATATCTGCAGAGTGTTCGGGTGAAGTGTAGTGCTGATCAGCGTTCGTACGGTTAGAAAAGGGCCGGCGCAACGACACTTTTAGAAGATTGGAGAAGCAACATCTATTAAGTCCCTTGGTAAGGTACGCAGAATTCAGTCTCTATGTCCGGCGGGCTTGAACGCTCTGCACTGCGCGATTAGAGCTTCTCCAGCGTCGCTTTCCTTCGTCATCGGGTGACCATCGAAAGCCTCGATGACTTCTGCGCGAACACGTTCAGCGCTTTCGGATGAATCCACTACGTGCGAGTCATTCGAGGCTACTCCGAATCCGGGCAATGCCGACGGTTCCAGACGCCCCAGCGCCACCAGTTGTCCACACAGCCCGTAGTGATAGGCAGCGTATTCGTTACCCGCCAACGCTGTATCGCCTGCGGCGAACATGCCGACATGAAAAGCTTCGTGCGCGACAAGGTCTGCAATGTTAGCCAATGTCGCCTCCTCGGTCTGGAGTACAGGTGCAATGAGTACAAGCTTCGGCCCCCTGCCAATTCTGAAAAAACTTTTGTGGTAATTAACCCGGCTTGGCACAATGAGCAAAGTTATAGAGATATTTTCGACCCGTGACTGTGAACGCACAAAGTCCAACGCACTCGCCGCTATTTTACAGATGATCTTTGGCGAATCTTTAATCGTTTCGTCCATAGCCAACCTGATGCGGACATCTTCACATGCGTACCTATTCCTAAGAATTAATTTACTCTCCGCACCTTGCGTAGCAACTTCCGAGCGCGTAATAAATAACCCGAGCCCGGACGTAGCCGTGTGCTTGTTCATTCCCTCCATAGAGAGTTGCGGCAGCTCTGACGCGCTTACATCTAGCAAAGAAAAACCAATCAGCAGGCTTAGCAACAGCGACACGACTGATTTATTAATCGCAACGTCTTTACTTTCACTCCCCTGAGGTTTTTTAAACAAATTTTGCATGCAAAACAAGGCGGAAAGAGAAGAAATCCATCAGCATACGTATGTATGCCGCTCCTTTTTCAAAAAAGGGGGGCCTAAGCCCCCCTTTTCGCTTTACTGTGGAGGGCATTGCGTTGGAGAAGGGTATCTTGTACACGGCGGATTCCCGTAGACGGTCGCCGTAAAAGAAGCGACAGACTGTCCTTCATATTTAGTGGCAACCGACATTTTTTTCTCGCCTTGGAACATCGACGTAAACGGCACCGTCTCGTAACGAACGCTGTCCGCGTCACCTGCATTCGAATATGCCCAAGAATTCACCGAATCAGGGTCCGCCAAGCGAATCACCGCACCAGACTTCACGTATGGAAAAGTGTGAGTAGCCACAACGGAGTTGTCGCTTGACCTCACAAGCAAGACATTGACCATCCCATTTGCCGGATACGGTATGGTGGAACCGGTTGTGTCAATCTGGAATTGAGCAGCATCAGCAGTGGAATCAAGCGCAGCCGCTAGAGCGGCCAGCATGATGCTTTCTTTTCCTCCACCGCCTCCGCCCCCGCCTCCCTTCTTTTCCCACTTGATTTCAGCACCAGCTTTGCATTCGCCGCCTCCGCCTGTCTTTGCGCTGCATTCTCCATAAGCGCGGACAGAGGTGTTATAGCTGGCACACCCGGCTGTGCCGATTGAAATCAATGACAAACCGATACTAGGAACTAGAGCTGACTTCTTCACAGAGACCTCCGTTTCGCTGAAATTCAGCGATGTGAGGCTAGCGTGGAGTTGCGCACAAGATTCTGACATCCATCACATTTCTAATGGCAGCCTGAACTTTTTCAAGCTTGTCCACACTGCTACATGTGAAAGCAGAAGCAGCAGCCCGGTAACGCCAGGGATTAATGTTAAACTAGAAAATACCCCAATTACTACCAAGAGTGCTGTTATCACAACTTCTAGCATTGGCAGGGAGGCAATTGTTCTTTTTCTCCCCAACATCCAATCACAGCATCCGATCCGGTGACAACCAAGCTTCGCCGAGATATAAATCAAAAGCGTCGATAGCATGCACCAGTCTAAAACATAACCGATTAGCGACCAAGATAATAAAAGAGGAAGCGCAACCAGAATCCAAATTGTGGAACTCAGTAGTGCTCCTGTCCAGCTGACAGATCCGTCTCGCCGCAACAGGCCACGCAACTGTACTCCATAGAGCATCGACAACCCCCACCCGCCACCAAAAATAAAAGAGCGAATGAAGGGCTGATTTAAGGCAAGCCATATAGCGCAGCTTAGTGAGATCGCCATAAGCAGTCCCACTATTGCACGCAGATTTATATTTACAAAATCAACTATGGCTCCTATAAGACCAGTTGAAGCACGGCTATCGAGGGTCATAATGAGTCCGAAAGAGTCTTTAATATAAGTAATATCCACGCCCCGGATAGGGAATAACCTCGATAGTCAAAAGCAAGCCAACATAAAGTATAGAAGAAATATTAATACGTGCAGCGCTTAGTGAGTTTGCGCAAACTGGAATCCGAACTCCCTCTTGGCCTCGCTGAGCTTTACCGCATCAGGCCGACTTCCACTCGCACCTCGGCGTAGCTAGTGGCGCGTCAGGACTCTCAGCAACTTAGAGCGTCCTCGCGTCGCGAAGCCGCTCCTCGTTCTCCCCCTCGCCGTAAGACTAGGATCAGTGCATCCACCCACTTCCTGAAGGCAAAGTGCCCCACTGCACCGCATAGACCGCCCGATCCTCTCGCACACCATTGGGCGTTGATGCAGGTAGCGGCTGGCGCTTGATTTGCTGCAACAGTGCGCATACTTCGTTCACCGCATCGCTGAGCGTGATGCCGGCACCCATCGAAATCTCGCCGCAGCCCTTGGATCCACTGTCGAACGCCTTGACCGTAGCGTGAAACGCGACGGTCTCTACCAGCAGGTTGAACCGCTCGACTTGCTCTTGCGTCACCCGAAATGCACCACTCTCCTTGCTCGGCTTGACATCCATGGTCACATCGGACCAGGCGCCATGCGTCGTGTCAATCCGCTGGGCCGGATAGGACAGCGCTCCCAGCACCAGGTCCACTTGCTCGGCCAACAGCTCGAGGCAGAGCGCCAGTTCGCCCATGCGCACCTTGGGTTCGGCGGCGCGCTCCTCGGCCTGCGTGCGTGGCTGCGCCAGCCGGACCAGGAAGCGCACGTGATCGCGCAGCTTCGTCAGGCGGAACTGGCTGTCCTCCGGTAGGAAATAGCCGGGCATGTCGTCGTCGTCCAATCGGTCGTGCGCCATCGTTGCCTCCTCGTTCCATGAAGGGGTCCGGCCGCCACAGACGGCGGACGGGAAGTCGGGAGGTTCGAAACCGCTAACAGACGGCGGGCGTATTTCCCCGAAGGGTGTTGTATTAGCCGCCCTCCCGACGCAGGCATCGCGTCGGCTTGCGCCCGAGCTTCGGGCACAAAAAACCCACCGGTTTGTCGGAGGTGGGTACCGCTGTTAGGGGAGTTTCGACGCTCCTTGAATTGGAGATTGCTACTGCACGCCATGGCGTGTCAATAGCGATTTGTAGACCTTGCAGTGGACAATCGGATTGCTCTAGCGCGATGTCAGTGGCTACGGAATACTTGGCAGACAGCCTCAGCTGGACGCTCGAAGGTAGAGACATGGCGAACACAATGGAAGAAGTGCCCGCAGCGCCCGCTAAGCATTCCGAAGATCGTGTGGCAGCCCACGCACTCAGCTTTCCTTGGCTCGCAGAGGTGATGAGCCACTACTCGCAAGTGACCGAGCAGAACCGCGCTGGCCCAGTGGAGCGGTGGAGTTTCATCATTGGCTTGTTGGGCGCGGGGTTTGGCATGTTGTTCGGCACTGTGCTGGATGGCAAGGCCGGGTTTGTCTGTGCTGCAGTGGGAGTCACCATCGAGCTCATTGGCTTTGCAGTCGCCGCGATTTTGCAGATCAAACGAGAGCTGCCGGGTGTTAGACAACCCTACGCCACACATGCAGAGCAGATGGAGCAGGAGTTTTCCCAGTACCAAGACATCGTCACGGCACTACGCGCGTTTCCGCTTGAGCAGCGCCGTCAACGCGAGACCTTCATGCGTGACCGCCGGACGAACATGCATGAACGCCTGGGCTTGTTCACCGGCGGAATGGAGAAGCTCGGGATCATGCCGGTGCTGCTCGCCCTCTATCTGCAGTTCAAGGACTGGCACTGGGGTGACTGGAGCGTCCTGAGCAAGATCACGATCATGCAGAGCGTTCTCGCCTTTTTGCTGCTGTTCGCTTACGCGCTTTCCTGGCACCTGATCCGATTGCGCGTTCGCGTGCAGACATACGAGCAGCTGCTTGGTGAAGCGAACCGGAAAGACACTACCGCAAGTGGTTAAGCACGCGTCACCGCGTAAAGAACCACTCCATGAACTCCTCGGCGACGTCGGGCGTCAGCTCAAGGACGGCCTCCGCGACCGCGTGCTGCCCCTTGGCAGCGGCGACGGCGGCTAGAGCGCAAGCAAGAAACTCAGGGTCCCAGGCGCGAGAGAACGCAGCCGCGACCAAGGAGGGGAGTTGCGCGAGGGAGTGCAGGTAAGCAGCCCGAAGATCCTCGGGGATCTCGGTCTGGCTCTTCGCGCGACAGATCTCGACCCAGGCAGGGAACTGGAAGTACCCGTGATCCGCCTTGTCGGGTGCCCGTGCCAATGCATGGACGACATGCGGCACGGCCGCGAAGGAAGCCGAATAGACGTCGCCCTGATGCGCAAGCGCGCTCCACAAGGTGAACCACGGCTCCGATCCATCCACGGATGAAGGCACCTCCTGTAGCCACGCCAACAACGTGGGGATGTCGCCGGCAGAGCCATATGCGTGCTGCAGTTCGGACCAGCGCGGACTTTCAAGGCTTAGCATCGTGCTTCTTCCATGACTCACTCAGACTGCATTGCATCGTGCAGGAAGCGAAACCCAGCCGATCGCGCTGCAACTGCATTATCACCATTCTCTGGCTCGGATAGCGGCACCGTGGGCGAATACATACTCCTTAAACCAGGATTTCACATTGGACTGCGATAGATGGCAAACAGCAAAATGCCTCCATTTCACGCCATCGCCTTGGCGACACTTTAATCCATGTTTTATTCACAGCTAAGCTCGTACCTAGCTACTATCTCTTTGCATGCCTCAGCTGTAAATAGATCAGCGCAGTTGAGCATGGAGAACTCATCCAACTGATGAATAAAAATGCGCGCATTGTCACTTGGAAGCCTTGAAGCCTGAAACATACCCACCTCATCTTCATTTATGAAACCAAGATCAATTCGCTCGATTATCTCATCTCGGAGACCTTTATACGGATATCGCGCCGATTCCAAATAAACAACTTCCCCACTGTGTACAATTTTAATTGAATGAAAATCTGGCTTTAGATAACTGGGGTATTTTCTTTTTAAATCCGCAAGAATTTCTATCCCACCACGCATACCCACTTGAGGAACAATTAAATCAGAAGACTCCTCTATTAGCCCCCTAATCGCTTCTTTCACCGGTAGTTGGAAGAACTCTCGATTATTGAGGTATCGGTAGCGATCAAAACGCCGATGAAGTCGACGCTCCACAGCTACACAATCAGCAACCAGTTCATCGTAAACCACGGTAAAATCGTCAGGCACCCCACTCCCTCTAATTTCTTTAGCCCTGATATATGCTGTTCGTTTTGTTAGACCTATCTTTACTAGACCCCGCATAACGGGATTGATCATTATGTATACAAATCCTGCTTTCATACTTCCCCCGGACCAATCGAATATTTTCGTCAAATACAGCCAAGCCCATAAGATCAGTCTTGCTCATCTACCAAGCTAGGGTGTCAGCCATACTTCGCCGCTCCTCCTCGACAATAACAGCCAAATCAGCTATTGCCTTAGTTAGAGCTGAGTGCCCACCTTTAGGGTCATATGTTAAAGATTTGAGCGCTAGATTTTCACGGTAGCTATTAATTATATCTTCATGAGGAATACCGGCAGCTTTTGGCATGCAAATATAATGAGGACGTCCTCCCTTATGAAAAAATGCAACTTTCTCCAGCAATATCCTTACATCGGGGTCGCTTACACCACAACCGATAAATAAGAATGTATGGGTTACAGCAAGCGCATCCAGCATCGCATAAAAAGAAGGATAATCATGGCGCGCCTTCGAATAATCTCTCCTGGTAAACACCATTTCGGCGGGGACGTCAATCGTTCCATGTGCCTTTAAGACAACAGACTGCCCGCCACGCAGAAAATCTGAAACATCAGGATCAGAATAGGATTTCACTCTAATGCTATTCTGCGTTGTATTTTGCGCGTAGGTGTCATATATTTTGTCGAAATTCTGGGTTAATACAATACGCGAATCTAATTTCAGAATTTCCTCATGGATTTCCGCATGATTATATCTAGGCGTTACAAATTCTCGATCTAATAGAGCCAACCATTCTTCGTCCAGCCTAGTCTTAATTAATTCACATGCAGTGAGAAGATCACCCGATTTTAGTAATTTACCGATATGACCATTGGGCTTCGGAATTCGACTTAGACCAGAAGATAGAAATCCAATCCAATCCGGTGGCCGTTTGTTTCCATCTCCAGAAACCGAGTTCATTGAAACGCCGGCACCTAGAAACAGAACACAGCGGCGGCGCGCGATATCTTTAATAAGCGATTCGGGCCACTGAATTGTCATTCTTGCAGCCCGCAACGCATGATAAAGTTATGTGCAACCTCTCCAATAACTTCTTCAAATTCAGAAACTTTGGCAAAGTGCGCGCCGACAACGCCGTCCCCACCTTTCAAATCAAATATTGGCTTATTGCTTGTCTGAGAGAGAGGGACGAGAGAGTGAAAATACGGGATACTTCCAAGCAGATATTGATGAACTTGAGTTGAGCTCGTCCCCTCATACCCTTTTAATAGCTCTGATCCAATTACTTGGGGAAGCCGTTTAAGAATACGCTCGTACGCCTTTACAGCTCGCTTTTCCCCTTGTGCATCTCGCCTAAAAGTGTATTGCTGTGTCACATATCCACCAAACTTTAATCTCCACCCTTCGAATGTCCCTAGAAGTTCATCCTCGCCGGCTTCAATGTTAGCCAAACCAATATTCAGCCTTTTTCGCCAATCTCCAAGAGCGGCCGATATGTTACTCACTGCTTGTAGAGTAAAGATATCCAGTGAAGCAGGAACCACAAAATAATCGCAAGCGAGGAGCACAGCTCGGTTTATTGCCCCCAAAGAAGGCCCCATGTCAAAAAGAACTAGATCAAATTGCTTGCACCTACTAAGAAGCTCGGAGAACATTAGGGTAGTACGCAGACCTCTAACCTGACCACCAGTAGAGGAAAGCCAGTCAGAAGACAATAGATCTTCCATGAGCGCCATCCTGGGATCACCAGCAATTAGCCCAAATCCAAACTCGTTTGTTTCAAAATAATTAAGATCCTGAGCGTAGCCTTTTCCAAGCTTAATAGGTTGAGCGAAGCTCCACAGCGTGTAATCTTTACCTTTTGAATATATCCTCTCGACAATTTCTGGCTTGATAACACTCTGGGTTGCGTTGCATTG
Source organism: Xanthomonas sp. NCPPB 901 (assembly GCF_056725085.1). NCBI lineage: Bacteria > Pseudomonadati > Pseudomonadota > Gammaproteobacteria > Lysobacterales > Lysobacteraceae > Xanthomonas > Xanthomonas sp. NCPPB 901. The sequence continues at coordinate 4,498,472 of NZ_CM161511.1, forward strand.
TGGATCAGCGTCCACAACCAATACTTTAAAACCCTTCTTTTTTGCGAGGTATGCTGCCAAATTACACAGCAGCGTAGTCTTACCCACGCCGCCTTTATTATTAAAAACAGCGACAGCCTTCATCATATTCTCCAGGATGTTTAGTGCCAATTCTATTAAAAAAAAAGGCGACCTCGGCCGCCTTTTTTTGCTAATTTTGAAATCTAATCAAACCCCAACCGGATTAGCCTTCTCAGGATCAATCTTGTACTGCTTGATCGCCCTGGCCACATCCTTCCCAGTCATCTTCCCATCCTTCGCCAACGCCGCAATGGCGGCATGCGCGATGTAGTAGCGATCGACCTCGAAGAACCGGCGCAGGTTCGCACGCGTATCCGAGCGGCCGAAACCGTCGGTACCCAGCACGGTGTAGTGCATCGGCACGAAGGCGCGGATCTGGTCGGCGAAGGCGCGCACGTAGTCGGTGGCGGCGATGGCCGGGCCCTGGCGGCCTTCCAGCAGCTGGGTGACGTACGGCTTGCGCTGTTCGCCTTCCGGGTGCAGGCGGTTCCAGCGCTCGGCGTCGAAGCCGTCGCGGCGCAGTTCGTTGAAGCTGGGGCAGGACCAGATGTCGGCGGTGACGCCGAAGTCCTTGTCCAGCAGCTCGGCGGCGGCGATGGCTTCGCGCAGGATGGTGCCCGAGCCCAGCAGCTGCACGCGCAGTTCGCCCTTCTTGGGCTTGCCGGCGTCCTTGAGCAGGTACATGCCCTTGATGATGCCGTCTTCCGCGCCCGCCGGCATTTCCGGGTGGGCGTAGTTCTCGTTCATCAGGGTGATGTAGTAGTACTCGTCCACCTGCTCCTGCATCATCCGCTGGATGCCGTACTGCATGACCACGGTGACTTCGTAGCCGAAGGTGGGGTCGTAGCTGCGCACGTTGGGGATGGAGCCGGCGATGACCTGGCTGAAGCCGTCTTCGTGCTGCAGGCCTTCACCGTTCAACGTGGTGCGGCCGGCGGTGCCGCCGAGCAGGAAGCCGCGGGTGCGCATGTCCGCCGCCTGCCAGGCGATGTCGCCCACGCGCTGGAAGCCGAACATGGAGTAGTAGATGTAGAACGGCAGCATCGGCACGTTGCTGACCGAGTAGCTGGTGCCGGCCGCCAGCCACGAGGAGATCGCGCCCGGCTCGCTGATGCCCTGCTGCAGCACCTGGCCGGACTGGTCCTCGCGGTAGAACATCAGCTGGTCGGCGTCCACCGGCTTGTACTTCTGGCCGAACGGGGCGTAGATGCCGATCTGCCGGAACATGCCTTCCATGCCGAAGGTGCGCGCTTCGTCGGCCACGATCGGCACGATGCGCGGGCCCAGTTCCTTGTCGCGCAGGGCGATGTTGAGGCTCTGCACGAAGGCCATGGTGGTGGAGTAGGTGCGCTCGCCGCTGTCCTTGAGCAGGCGCTCGAACTTGTCCAGGCCCGGGGCCGGGATGGACAGGTCGGCCTTGCGGCGGCGCTGCGGCAGGTAGCCGCCGAGGGAGGCGCGGCGCTCCTGCAGGTACTGCACTTCCGGCGAGTCCGGGCCGGGGTGGTAGAACGGCACCTGCTCGGCATCGGCCAGCTGCTTGTCGCTGAGCGGGATGTTGAAGCGGTCGCGGAACGCGCGCACGGCGTCGTCGTCCAGCTTCTTGGTCTGGTGGGTGGGGTTCAGCGCTTCGCCGGCCGAGCCCATGCCGTAGCCCTTGACGGTCTTGGCCAGGATCACGGTGGGCATGCCGGTGGTGTTCACCGCCTGGTGGTAGGCGGCGTAGACCTTGTGCGGATCGTGGCCGCCGCGGTTCAGGCGCCAGATGTCGTCGTCGGACAGGCCGGCGACCATGGCCGCGGTCTCCGGGTACTTGCCGAAGAAGTTGGCGCGGGTATAGGCGCCGCCGAAGGCCTTGCAGTTCTGGTACTCGCCGTCGACGGTTTCCATCATCAGCTTCTTGAGGACGCCGTTGGTGTCCTTGGCCAGCAGGGCGTCCCAGTAGCCGCCCCACAGCAGCTTGATGACGTTCCAGCCGCCGCCGCGGAACACGCCCTCCAGCTCCTGGATGATCTTGCCGTTGCCGCGCACCGGGCCGTCCAGGCGCTGCAGGTTGCAGTTGACCACGAAGATCAGGTTGTCCAGGCCCTCGCGGCCGGCCAGGGCGATGGCGCCCAGGGTCTCGGGCTCGTCGCTCTCGCCGTCGCCGATGAAGCACCACACCTTGCGGTCGGACTTCTCGATCAGGCCGCGGTGCTCGAGGTACTTCATGAACTGCGCCTGGTAGATGGCGCTGAGCGGGCCCAGGCCCATCGACACGGTGGGGGTCTGCCAGAAGTCCGGCATCAGCCACGGGTGCGGATAGGAGGAGATGCCCTGCCCGTCCACTTCCATGCGGAAGTTGTTGAGCTGGTCTTCGCTGATGCGGCCTTCCAGGAAGGCGCGGGCGTAGATGCCGGGGGAGCTGTGGCCCTGGATGTACAGCAGGTCGCCGGGGTGCTTGTCCGAGGGCGCGCGCCAGAAGTGGTTGAAGCCCACGTCGTACAGGGTGGCGCTGGAGGCGAAGGAGGCGATGTGGCCGCCCAGGTCGCCCGGCTTGCGGTTGGCGCGGACCACGGTGGCCATGGCGTTCCAGCGGATGATCGAGCGGATCTTCCACTCGATGGCCGCGTCGCCCGGGCTCTTGGCCTCGTTGGCGGGGGCGATGGTGTTGACGTACTCGGTGGTCGGCGAGAACGGCAGGTAGGCGCCGGAACGACGGGTCAGTTCGACCATGTCCTCCAGCAGCTGATGCGCGCGCTCGGGGCCTGCGACATCGATGACGGCCTTGAGCGATTCGATCCACTCCTGGGTTTCAGTGGGATTCGGATCGTTCTGCAGCACCTCGTTCAACCAGTTCATAACGCTCCCGTAGGTCGCACGCACGCGCGCGATGGCATGTGTTTTCTCGAAGCCTGCAAGTGTAGCGCAACCGCCTCGCAGGACCTCGTACGCCAGCGTATGGAACGGACTGTCACATTGGCCCGGGACACCCGGCGGGCCGGCCGCCGGCGCCGCTGCGCCGGGTGGCCGCGGCTGCGCTTATGATCGGGAGCCAGGCCCCCGTGGAGCGCCGCCATCGCCCTTGCCCCGTCAGCGCAGGACGCCTCCGCGGTCGCCTGGCGGCACAGCCTGCGCACCCGGCTGCTGCTGTGGGGCAGCCTGCTGCAGGTGGCGCTGCTGCTGGGCCTGGCCCTGCTGTTCTACCTGGGCGCGCGCCAGGTGATGGTGCGCAACGCCCGCGAGGAGGTGGCCGGGCTGACCCAGCAGACCGCGCGCAGCCTGGACGCCACCCTGGGCTCGGTGCAGGTGAGTGGGCGCACCCTGGCCGCCGCCGCGGCCGGGCTGGGCCGGCAGCCGGTCAATCTGCGCAGCCTGCTGCACGCCACGCTGCAGGGCGACCCGGACATCGCCGGGGCCCTGCTGGTGATCGAGCCGGGCGCACTGCAGGGCGACGACCGCGGCTTCGCCTGGCACCTGCGGCGCACCGCCACCGGGATCCTGGAGCAGCCGACCGAGGCGCTGGGCTTCGATGCGCCCAGCATGCCCTGGTACCGGCGCACGCTGGCCGCGCCGGCGCCGTGGTGGTCCGAGCCGTACAGCGACGCCAGCGGCAGCGGCGCCTACCTGACCACCTACAACCTGCCGCTGCGCCTGCCCGGTGACGGGCCGCAGGCGCCGGCGATCGGCATGGTCAGCGTGGACGTGCCGCTGCAGCGGCTGCAGGCCACCGTCGCCCAACTGCCGGCCAACAGCGGGCTGCAGCCGATGCTGCTGTCGCCGGACGGGCTGTTCGTGCTGCATCCGGACCCGGCGCTGCGCTTCCGCCGCACCCTGGAGGTGCACGTGGCGCGGGCGCGGCCGGACCTGTCGCCGCTGGCGCAGGCGGCCGACACCCACGCGCCGGTGCGCTTCGAACACACCGCGCCGGACGGCACCCGCTACCTCACGCAGAGCGCGGCGGTGGGCGACACCGGCTGGACTTTCGCGCTGAGCGTGTCCGAGGACTACATCCTGGCCGGGCTCAACCGCATCGTGCTGTGGGGTGCGCTGGCCGGCGCGGCGGCGCTGGCGCTGTGGCTGTGGCTGCTGCACCGCTACACGGTGCGCCTGGTGCGGCCGATCGAGGATCTGACCGAGTCGGCGGTGCACCTGAGCCAGGGCGCGTTCGATACGCCACTGCGGCATGTGGAACGCGCCGACGAAGTGGGGGTGATGGCGCGCGCCTTCGACAGCGCGCGCGGCTCGATCAAGCGCCAGTTGGAGGAGATCGCCACGCTGGCGCAGGCGCGGCAGCGCATGCAGAGCGAACTGTCGATCGCCCGCGACATCCAGCAGGCGATGCTGCCGGGCGGGCGCACCTTCGACAGCGCCAACAAGCACCTGGAGACCTATGCGCTGCTGGAGCCGGCGGAGATGGTCGGCGGCGACTTCTACCAGTTCTTCGAGACCGAGCCGGGCCTGCTGTGGTTCGTGGTCGGCGACGTCTCCGACAAGGGCGTGCCGGCGGCGCTGTTCATGACCCGGGCGATGACCGTGCTGGAGATCGCCGCGCGCCGGCACACCCGCCCGGACGCGATCCTGATCGCGGCCTCGCAGCGGCTGGTGGAGGGCAACGAGCCGTGCATGTTCGCTACGGTGCTGTGCGGGCTGATCGACGTGCACAGCGGCGACTACTGGCTGTCCAGCGCCGGCCATGAGGCGCCGCTGCTGCTGCGCGCCGACGGCCGCGCGGAGCTGCTGCCGCTGGAATCGGGTCCGCCGCTGGGGCTGGAGCCGCAGTCGCGCTATCCGGTGGTGCATGGGCGCCTGGCCGCTGGCGCGACCTTGCTCAGCTACACCGACGGCATCACCGAGGCGATGGATGCGCAGGAGCAGGCCTATGGCGAGGCGCGGCTGCTGGCGGCGCTGCGGCCCGGCGCCGACGCGCAGGCGCAGTGCGCCGCGGTGCTGGCCGACGTGCAGGCGTTCACCGCGTTGGCACCGCAGTCCGACGACATTACCCTGCTGGCGATCCGGCTGCGCCAGGATCCGGCACGGGAGACGACACGATGATGCTGCGGTGGCAAATGGAACCGGCACTGGACGCGCTGGCGCAGCTGAGCGACAGCGTGGAGGCCGCGTTGCTGCGGCATGGGGTGAGCGGCGAGCAGGTCAGCCGCACCCGGCTGATCGTCGAGGAACTGGCCTGCAACACCCTGGAGCACGGCCACCTGCGCCGCGCACCGCTGCCGGTGGACGTGATCGTGCACCTGCAGCACGACGCGCTGGTGCTGGAGTTCCACGACAGCGGCCCGGCCTTCGACCCGCGCACTGCGCCGGTGCCGGACCTGGACGCGGACATCGCCGAGCGCCCGATCGGCGGCCTCGGCCTGCACCTGGTGCAGCAACTCGCCGATCGCCTGGAGTACCGCCACGACGCCGGCCGCAACGTCGTGCGCATCGTGCTGTTGCAGCCCGCCGATCCCTCCCTTCAGGAGTCGCCCGCATGACCACGTTGAGCCTGCAGATCGACCCGGCGCAGGACAAGCGCCAACGCCTCACCCTGAGCGGGCGCCTGGACACGCATACCTACCAGGCGCTGGACGAGGCGCTGGCGCCGCTGCTGGCCACGCCGATCACCACCCTGGTGCTGGATCTCTCGCACCTGGACTACATCAGCAGCGCCGGCATCCGCTCGATCTTCAAGGCGCGCAAGGTGCTGGCCGCGCGCGACGGGCGGGTGCTGGTGGTGAACCCGCAACCGCAGATCCGCAAGGTGTTCGACGTGGTCAAGGCGGTGCCGTTGAACGAGATCTTCACCTCGGTGCAGGAGCTGGACGACTACCTGGACGAGATGCAGCGGCGGGTGCTGGAGCAGGAACGCGGTGGCTGAGGCGCGCGACGTCCACCGATCAAATCGGCACATCCGCTTTTTTGCAGGCCCGCCTTTGTTCCCTTTTACGGGATCAGCTGCGCCAGGCACAGTCGGTAAAGCCCGTCGCGGCTGACGCCGCTCCCACAGGAGTCGCTGCGGCCTGAGGCACTGGATGATGTAGCGCTGTTTCCCACGAAGGGAACGCGCGCTCGCTTGGGCGCGGCACCAGCATCGTTGGCTGGACGCGATGCCGCCGCGGCGGTGTGAGCAAGATGGTGATGAGCCCGTCTTGCGTGGGAGTCGCCTGTCATGCAGCCCACAACGCCCGAAGCGGCGTGCGTTCCGATGGCGCAATGCGTCGGGACTGAAGTCCCTCCCACAGTGCACCCGGCGAGCTCGCCGAAAGCCCTCTTTCGACACAAGCCAACTGTCGTGCAGCCACGGCGCGCGAAGCGGCGTGTGTTCCGATGGCACAATGCGTCGGGACTGAAGTCCCTCCCACAGTGCACCCGGCGAGCTCGCCGCAAGACCCGCTTTCGACACAAGCCAACTGTCATGCAGCCACGGCGCGCGAAGCGGCGTGCGTTCCGATGGCGCAATGCGTCGGGACTGAAGTCCCTCCCACAGTGCCCCGGCGAGCTCGCCGCAAGACCCTCTTTCGACACAAGCGGCCTCAGCCGCGACGGGATTTGCCGTACAGCCCGCTGCGGCGAAGGCCGCTCCTACAGGGATGGGTTGGGCATCCCTTGTGGGAGGGACTTCAGTCCCGACGACGGAGCGTGTCCGTCGACTTTCGGCGTCGCTTGTCGCGGCTGCATGACAGTGGACTGCCACAAGGGCCACCGCTGGCCGACGCGACCTGCGCAACTCCCCCCGCAGAGATCCCACGCGCACCGAACGCACGCGCACGACGCGAACGCACCCTGCCGTCTTGGCTGAACCAATCCCACAGCGCTCCAACGCCCGCCCTCCCAGGCGCTTGCCGACCACCCCACTTCGATATATCGTTTCCGCACCAGATTCGACATATCGAAATGCCACGACCCCACACCCCCGGCCCGCACCCCGCGCACCGCCTGTTCGAGGAAGACCGGACCGGCCGCGGCCGCGGCGCGCGCGGCCCCCGCCCACTCGGCCACGGCGACTTGCGGCTGTTGCTGCTGGCGATGATCGAGACCCAGCCGCGCCATGGTTACGAGCTGATCCGCGCGATCGCCGAACTGTTCCATGGCCTGTACACGCCCAGCGCCGGCACGGTCTACCCGACCCTGGCGCAGCTGGAAGCGCAGGGCCTGGTACAGGCCGATGCCGACGCCACCCGCAAGCGCTACGCGATCACCGAGGCCGGCCAGGCCTTCGTGCGCACCGAGCGCGCGCAGGTGGACGCGGCGCTGCAGCGCACCCAGCACAGCGCGCGCGCCCTGGTGCGCGCCAATGTGCCGGCACCGGTGCGCGAGGCGATGCGCCGCATCAAGCACGGCCTGCTGGCACGGCACGGACGCTGGGACCCGGACGAGATCGACCGAGTCGCCGCGCTGTTGAATGCCGCTGCCGACGGTATGGATGGCACTCCCCCCTGATTTCCCTTCCAGCCAGCACGCGGACATCTGCGCTTTCGGCGTCCGCGTCGCCCGCCAACCCTCTCCCCCACTTCCGAGGATTCCCATGGCGACTCACGAACACCGCCTGCTGCGCCACCCGCTGCGCCTGCGCCATCTCCAGGTGCTGCGCACGCAACCCCTGACCCCGCACATGCGCCGCGTCGTCGTCGGCGGCCCCGAGCTGGACGGCTTCGTCAGCGCCGGGCCGGACGACCACGTCAAGCTGTTCTTCCCCAACCCCGCCGGCGCGTTCGTGCTGCCGACGATGACCGAGCACGGCCCGGTGTATCCGGCCGACGCGCTGCCCTCGCCCGCCCGCGACTACACCCCGCGCCACTACGACGCCGACGCGCAGGAACTGACCCTGGACTTCGTGCTGCACGGCGACGGCCCGGCCTGCCGCTGGGCGGCGCAGGCCGACCCGGGCGATGCGCTGGTGGTCGGCGGGCCGCGCGGCTCGTTCGTGGCTGCCGACGATTTCGATGCCTACGTGCTGATCGGCGACGAGACCGCGCTGCCGGCGATCGGGCGCTGGCTGGAAACCGTGCCGGCCGATGCGCAGGTCGACGCGCTGATCGAGATCCCCGGCTACGCCGACCGGCAGACGCTGGATTGCGACGCCGAGTTGCGCGTCACCTGGCTGGAACGCAATGGCGTGGACCCGCGCAGCAGCCAATTGCTGGAAGGCGCCCTGCGCGACTTCGATCCGCCCGATGGCGACGCGTTCTACTGGATCGCCTGCGAATCGGCCCGCGCGCGGATGATGCGCAAGTTCGTCGAAGGCCACCTGGGCGTGCCCAAGGAGTGGATCCGGGCGACCGGGTATTGGAAGGCGGGCGGCGACCAGGACGAGTAGCACGCCGGGGCGACGGCATGCCGCCACGCGGCGAAGTGCGATCGCAGGTTGGGTTGGGCAGCACGCATTTGTGCTGTAGACACGCGACTCATTTGTGACTTTCATCACAATATTTCAGAGGCCTGCATTTTACAAACCCGCCTACCCATCGACGGATCTCGGGAGGCGGCTTGCACATGGACAAGGCATTTCACGCGATCGATCCCCGCGGCATTACGCTGAACCCGGACGGATCGATCAACTTCGCCAACCATCGATTGCGCGCCGCGGCAATCGCTTCAGCGACGGCAGGGGCGATTCGCCCCATGAGCGAAAATGCCGGAACGTGCACCAACTCCGGCACCTGCTCCTCCACGAATTACACCTGCAACAACACAGGTGACTGTTCCAAAGCGTCCAATGTCGGCTCTTGTCGCGCCGGCGGCCAGCCCTCGCCAAACGGTTGAGGCACGCCGATGCTGAGCGAAGCCACCGTCGCCGAGGCGCTTTCTCCGCGCATCCTGTCTCTCATCCTTTTGCCGACCGAAAAATGTAATTTCCGCTGCACCTATTGCTATGAAGATTTTGCGATAGGCCGCATGCAACCGAGCGTGGTCAGCGGCATCAAGGCATTGATCGCCAATCGCGCGCCCCACCTGGATCGACTCAATATCTCCTGGTTCGGCGGGGAACCCCTCCTGGCGCGCGATGTCGTCCTGGAGATCGGCCAACACGCAAATGCGGTTTGCGCGCAACACGACGTCGCCTTCAGCGCCGGCTTTACCACCAACGGCTATCTGCTGGAGCCCGCCTTGCTCCAACGCTTTACGGAACTCCAGCACCGCGAGTTCCAGATCACGCTGGACGGTGACGCAGAATGGCACGACAAGACGCGAGTCACCGCCAACAAAGGTGCGACGTTCGAGAAAACCTGGTCCAACCTCATCGCCTATCGCTCACTCGCGGCGCGCTTTTCCATCTCGCTGCGGCTGCATCTGCACCAGGACAATATTGAATCCGTGCGGCGCCTCTACGCACGCCTGCATCGCGAGCTGCTCGATGATTCACGGTTCTCGGTTTACTTCCACAAAGTCTCGAACTTGAGCGCCGGCAGCACGATAGGGGAAAAGGTGCTGCCGCGAGACCGCTACCTGGACGCCATCGCCTATATCACCGCCTCCACCGATCTTCCGCCCAAGGACGAGCGCCCGATTTCGGAAGAGCACCTGGATGGGTATATCTGCTATGCGGCAAAACCGAACTCACTGATGATTCGCGCCAACGGGAAGATCGGCAAATGCACGGTCGCGCTCAGCGATGATCGCAACGACCTCGGGCGCCTCCACGCTGACGGCACCATCGACATCGAAAACGACAAGCTGCGTCGTTGGATGAGCGGATTTTCCGACCTCTCCGAGCAGACGCTTGGTTGCCCGCTTTCCACCTTGGCAAGCACCTGAGGTGCATTCCAATGCCAATCCGCATAGACCCAGACAAGATATCCCTAGGCAAGAATGCCGAGGTGCTGTTCGACGGCTCGGAAGCTTCCACCGCTGCTGCAGTGGAAGCATTGGCAACGCGGCGCTTCGGCACACTCGCCACCAACGAAGTCTGCAATGGCACAAACCCGGCGTGCACGAATACAAAAGACTGCTCGTTAGGGAGCAACACCAACTGCACTAACAAAGGCTCCTGCATCACCCCCACCCCCGGCCCAGGCCAGGGCTGACGTGCAACCACCAGGTGGATCGCCATGACAACGCATACGAACGATAGCCGCCGCAACTTCCTCTTCGGCACCGCTGCTACTGCAATCGCCGCGATGATTCCTGCCGCCGCCGCATCTGCCGCGGCAACCGGTGCCAGCGCTCCACAGACCGCGCCCCCCGTCGGCCGCGCCCTCCCCGAGACGCAGACCTTCGCGGTGCAAGTCCTTGGCGACCTGCGCCAGCCATCGACCGACCTGCAACTGATCCCGGGTCAGCTCTCCGAACCGCTGGCGCTCAAGGGCAACGGCACCTACCGGGTGAAGATCAGCACCACGGACATCACCACGCGCTTCGGGCCGATCTATCGGCTGACCCTCGCCGACGCGCAAGGCACGCCACTGGAGGAAATGAACATCGGCAGCGACACCACCGCCACCTTCAGCCGCTACGGCGTACAGGTCTACGCGCTGTCGATCGAACAGGCGATGTAGGTAGTCCACAGCGCGACGCGCAACGCGCGTCCGGAAACGCAAACGCCCGCCGAATGGCGGGCGTTCGCGTTACGGGCGGACGGCAGCGCACGAAGCGCCACCGCCGCGCGCAGACAGGCTTACTTGGCCGCGTTCAAGGTCGCTTCGGTGGTGATGCGGATCTTCACCTCGTCGCTGACGTTCGGCACGTAGGCGCCCAGGCCGAAGTCGCTGCGCTTGACCGTGGTGGTGGCGTCGAAGCCCAGCGCCGGCACCTTCTTCATCGGGTGCGGACCGGCACCGTTGAGGGTCACCGCCAGCACCACCGGCTTGGTCGTGCCCTTGATGGTCAGGTCGCCGGCGACGGTCAGCTTGTTGGGGCCGGCCGAGGTCACCTTGGTGCTCTTGAAGGTGGCGGTCGGGAACTTGGCGGCGTCGAAGAAGTCGGCGCTCTTCAGGTGCTCGTCGAACTTGGCGGTGAAGCTGTTGAGGCCGGACAGCGGCAGGGTCACGTTGACGCTGGACTTGCTCACGTCCTGGGCGTTGTAGACCAGGGTGCCGTCGACGTCGCCGAAGTGCGCGGACGGGTTGGAGAAGCCGAAATGGCTCCACTGCACCAGCACGTCGGTGTGGGCCGGGTCGAGGGTGTAGGTGCCGGACACGCCCTTGGCGGGGGCAGCGGCGGCGGCCGGCGCGGCGAAGGCGCTGGTGGCGGGCTGGGCGACGACGACGGCCAGGGCCATGGCGAGCGGGAGCAGCAGTTTGCGGGTCTTGGTCATGGTGGAACTCCTTGGAGGGGTGATGGGACGAAACTGCGGCAGGCGCGGGCCTGCGGTGGGACAGGGAAGCGAAACGCGCGCGCTCACTCGATGCGCGCGGCCTCGTCGAAACTCAGCCGCGGCAGGCGCGGGAACAGGCCGCTGGGGTCGCCGTAGCCGAGGTTGACCAGGAAGTTGGATTTGATCGCAGTGCCTGCGAAGAACGCGGCATCGACCTTGGCATTGTCGAAGCCGGACATGGGACCGGCATCCAGGCCCAGCGCACGCGCGGCCAGGATCAGGTAGGCGCCCTGCAGCGAGCCGTTGCGGAACGCGCCTTCGCTGCGGCCTTCGCGCGGTCCGTCGAACCAGCTCTTGGCGTCGGTGTGCGGGAACAGGTACGGCAGCTTCTCGTGGAAGTCCTCGTCGTGGGCGACGATCACCGTGACCGGCGCGGCCAGGGTCTTGGCCAGGTTGCCCTCGGACAGCGCCGGCTTGAGCTTTTCCTTGGCCTGAGGCGAGGTGACGAAGACGAAACGCGCCGGGCTGCCGTTGGCCGCGGTCGGGCCCCACTTCACCAGGTCGTACAGGGCGCGCAGGGTGTCTTCGCCGACCGGCTTGTCCAGGAACGCGTTCTGGGTGCGGGCGGTGCGGAACAACTGGTCGAGGGCGGCGTCGTGCAAGGCGTCGGACATGCGGGGAGTTCCTTGGTCGGGGGAAGCGCCAGGAGACCCGGTGGGGCCGTCCCGATGCAAGGCGGCCAGTGTAGAGTGGCACGATTGCCGCAACACCCGGCCGCGATGCAACGGATTACTACCAAACGTGAAACGATCGGACGCGACCTGGGCGATTAGCGATGGCCGCGCCGGCAACGCCCGCCAGGCCGAAGCGTTGGCCGCCGCGTTGGCGCTTCCGACCGCGACACCGGTCCAGGCGCTATTGCTGCAGCCGCACATGCCCTGGCGCTGGGCGGCGCCGCGCCGGCTCCCCGGCGCGACCCACGCCTATGGCGCGGCCTTCGCCGCGGCGCTGCGGCAGCCGCCGCGGCTTGCGGTGGGCTGCGGCCGCCAGGCGGCGCTGGCGACGCGACTACTGCACGCGCGCGGCAGCCAGGTGGTGCAGATCCTGGACCCGCGGCTGGACCCGCGGCACTGGGACATGGTGGTGGTGCCGGAGCACGACCGCCTGCGCGGCGGCAACGTGCTGACCCTGCTCGGCAGCCTGCATCCCATCGACGATGCCTGGCTGGCCGCCGGGCGCACGGCGTTTCCTGCGCTGGGCGCGTTGCCTTCGCCGCGCGTGGGGCTTCTGGTGGGCGGCCCGTCCGGGCTGGCGCCGTGGAGTGACGCGCAGGCACAGGACGCCTTCGCTGCGCTCGCCGCACAGCTACGCGCGCACGGCGGCAGCGTCCTCGCCAGCGCCTCGCGGCGCACGCCGCCCGCGGTAGCCACGGCCTTGCGCCGCGCGTTCGCTGGGGTGCCGGGCGTGGTCTGGTGCGGCGCGAACGACGGCGCCAATCCCTACGCCGGCCTGCTCGGCTGGGCCGAACGCCTGGCCTGCACGCCGGATTCGGTGAACCTGCTGTCCGAGGCCTGCGCCACGCGCGTGCCGGTGCAGGTGCTGATGCCGGAGGCGGCGCGCGGCCGCGCCCTGGCGTTCCATCGCGCCTTGCAGGCGCGCGGGCGCTTGCTGCCGGCGGAGGATGCCGGCGGCGCGCACGCCGCCGACATCGCACCGCTGCGCGAAACCGCGCGGGTGGCCGCGTTGATCCGCGACCGCTTGGCGCTGGCCTGATCGGCCGCCGCGCCGGCGTCGCTGCCACGACGCCGACACGGCAACCGGGCCCAACCCGTCAGGGATTGCTCGGCGAGCGCGGCACGCCGGCCGGCGCCGCATCCAGCGCGCCGATCAGCAGCCGCACCACCGGCGTGCCCAGGCCGACCGTGTAGTTGTACTTGCCCTTGATCGGCTGGTTGTTGTCGACCACGCCGTTGTCGCCGGGGATGCCGCGATGCAGCGCCTCCGGGCCATTGGCGGCCAGGCGGTACAGGTAGTCGTTGAGATTGCCCTGGCGGCCCTGCTTCTCCACCAGCAGCGCGACCGCGCTGGCGAACTCCGGCGCGGCCACGCTGGTGCCGATCACCGCCTCGAGATTGCCCTTGAAGTAGGTGGCCACCGAGCTATCGCCCTCCCGGCACGGCTGCGTCGCGATCGTCGGGCAGCCGCCGACCAGCATGCCGATGTCCGGCAACGCGCGCATGGACGTGCGCGTCCCGCCGAGCGCACGCAATTGATAGGCCGGTCGCTGGAACAGGGTGCTGACGCCGCCGCCGGCGCCCCAGTAGCCACCGGCCAGGTTGGCACCGACACCGTAGTAATCGGCGGTCTCCAGCGGATCGGCGTAGGCGCTTTCGCTCTTGTAGCCCGACTCCAGGCTGCCCTTCTTGTAGGCGGTGAGCAGGTTGCCGCCGCCGACCGCGGTCACGTGCGGGCTGGCCGCCGGGTGTTCCACGCCGGCCACGAAGCGGCCGTCCTTGTGGTCGATCGCGTACTGCGTGTCGGCGCAGTCCAGGCCGGCGTTGTCGCCGCTGGAGGCGACGAAGGTGATGCCCTGCGCGTTGCCCTGCTTGAACACTGCATCGTAGGGACGCAGCAGCGGGGTGAAATCCTTGCCGCCGTTGTAGGCGGCGGTGTAGTACAGCTCGCAGACGCCGAACGAGGAGCTGACCACGTCGGCCTGGTTGTCCTGCACGATCTGCCGGTAGCCGGCCAATACCGATGCGTCGCTCAGGTCCGGGATCACGTACAGCAGCACGTGCGCGCCGGGCGCGCCGCCGAGCGCCATCTCCACGTCGAGCGCAGCCTCGCCTGCCGCGGCGTCGTTGCCGTCCTGCAAGCCCGGCGTGGCGCCGGCGACGTAGCGGCGTGCGTACAGGGTCGGGTCGGCGCGGTTGGCGGCGTAGCGGCTGAAGTTTTCGTGGTCGAACATCGCCTTGATGTCCGAATCCAGCACGTCGCTGCTGATCAGGATGGCGATGGTGCTGCCGCTGCCGTCGAGCCGGCGCTGCTGCCCCGCCGCGCCGGTGGTGGCCTGGTAGGACGGATAGCCGTAGGCCTGCTTGAGGTCGTTGTACCAATAGGTGGTGCCGCCGGCGCCGTAGCGGTTGGCGGGATTCTTGACGGCCGAGCGCTGCCAGTTGACGTGCATCGGCGGCGCGCCGCGGGTCAGGCCGATCACCGTCGCACCGGTGTCGCGCAGCGCCGCCGGCAGTTGCAGCGGCGCGGCCGCGGCGAGGCGGGCCTGGCTGCCCTGCTGCACCTCGGCGGTCAGCGGTACCGCGAACAAGCGCTCGACGTTGGCCGCGCTCGCGCTGACATGCAGGGTGGCGCCCTCCTCGGCGACGTTCATGTGCGCGGCCTGCAGCGCGGCGCGCACCTTTGCCAGTTGCGCCGGCGCCGGGGCGAAGCGGCGCTGGAATTCGGCTGGCGTCAGCCAGTGGTGGTACTGCGGCGAGAGCGGATCCTGGATGTCGGCCAGCAACGCGTCCAGACCGGCCTGGTCGCGCAACGGCAGGTGCACGTCGAAGCTGACCGGCGCGCTGCGCAGGGCGGCGGTCATCGCCGCGATGGAGGCGTCGGGCGCGGCACTGGCGGTGCCGAGCGCGCACAGCAGGGAAGCGGACAACACGGCAGCCAGCAAGGGCCGACGGCGGATGCGATCAAGCATGGGCGTCTCTCCGGGGGTAGAGCGGGTGGACGAGGCCGCAACGGCCTCGCGGTGGGAAATCGATTGCCTCTTTCTCTTCGGGAGAGGGGCTGGGGTGCGGAGCGCGAAACGCCCGCGTTGGTCCGTTGCTGCGCCGCTGCGCCCGGCCCCTCATCCGCCCCTGCGGGGCACCTTCTCCCGAGGGGAGAAGGGAAGTGCGTGGCCCCTCTCCCACCGGGAGAGGGGTTGCGGTGAGGGTGCGAAGCGCGCAGCGCACGCGTTGATCCATCGCTGCGAGCTTCGCCCGCACCCTCATCCGCCCCTTCGGGGCACCTTCTCCCGGGGGGAGAAGGGAGGCGCTGGTGCTCCTCTCCTTTCGGAAGAGGGGTTGGGGTGAAAGTGCGGGACAAGCGATGCGCGCGCCGAGCCGGCGATGCGCGGATCCAGCGCGGCACGCGGACAGCCATCGGACCGATGCGGGTGCACTGCGCGTCCTGCTCATGTCTGCACGCATCGGCACCTCGTCGGGCTGGGCGAGGCGTGATCATTGAAGAGGAATGCACCGCAAAACTTTGACGGCCGACGCCCTTTTCGACTTTGTAAACAGCGTCTTTCGCCGGGCTTCCGACACATGCGCTTACATGTGTTCGGTGCCTGCCATGCATGGCAATAACCGCCACTCTGTAACGTTTTGATGTCGATACGCGCGGCGCCGCGCCAGGTCTTGCGCAGTGGCGCGCGATGGTCCGCATGCGGCCATGACGCGCCCTGCCGCCACGACGCCAATGCCACGCTGCAGGACCATTGCATGACAAACGCAACGCCGGTGACGCCAACCTGCAACGTCGCTGTCGCATCGTGTGCGCACTTCCTTTACGAATCCCCCTTGCGCATGCCTCTCCATTCCCTGCTGAGCACGGCGATCCTCGCCGCCCTGTTGTCGCCCTTCGCCGCCACCGCCGCGGAGCCTGCCACCGCCGATGGCGCCGCGTCCGACGTGCAGCAACTCGACGCGGTGTCGGTGATCGGCCAGGGCGAGACCCGCCAGGTGCAGCGCATCACCGCCCAGGACGTGGCGGTGCTGCCGCCGGGCACCAGCATCCAGAAGCTGCTCAACCGCATCCCCGGCGTCAACGTGCAGTCCAACGACGCCTTCGGCGCCAACGAGGAATCGCAGACCATCAGCCTGCGCGGCTTCAACGGCACGCGGCTGGGCTACACCCTGGACGGCCTGCCGCTGGGCGACAACGCCTACGGCAACTACAACGGCCTGAACATCAGCCGCGCGCTGATCGCCGAAAACTTCGGCGGCGTGGAACTGGCCTCGGGCATCGGCAGCCTGGGCACCGCCTCCACCAGCAATCTTGGCGGCACGGTGCAGTACTACTCCGACGATCCGTCCACCGAGGTCGGCGTGCGCCTGGCGCAGACCGTGGGCTCGGACAACAACCGCCGCACCTACCTGCGCCTGGATACCGGCGAGCACAACGGCTTCTCCGCGTATCTGTCCGGCGTCTATGCCGACGCCGACATGTGGGCCAAGCCGGAATCGCCGACCCATACCGCGCAGTTCAACGGCAAGGGCGTGTACCAGTTCGAGGGCGGCAAGCTCACCGCCTTCGTCGACACCTCGCGCACCTCGCAGGCCGACTATGCCTACCTGTCCAAGAGCGGCCTGCACCGCGGCCTGGGCTGGGACTGGAACCTGTACGCGCCGGACTGGCAGCGCGCGCTGGCCGCGGCGTACTGCGCGCCGGCCACGTTCGATGCCAGCCGCTGCGGCTACAGCGGCGGCGTGGACAACATCAACGACGCCTACTACCAGAGCCGCGCGCTGCGCAACGACGACCTGTACTACCTGGCCGGCGACTTCCAGCCGTCCGACGCGGTGAGCGTGCACACCCAGGTCTACCACCACGAGAACGAAGGCCAGGGCCACTGGTGGTCGCCGGGCCAGCCCTCCTACCCGGGCACGCCGCAGGCGCTGCCGATCTCGATCCGCAGCACCAACTACACCATCAACCGCACCGGCGGCATCGCCTCGCTGGGCTGGGACATCGGCCCGCACCACCTGGAGGCGGGCGTGTGGTACGAGCGCAACAAGCACCACGTGGAGCGCAACTTCTACTGGATCGACGGCCCGATCGACGACGACGTGTTCCTGAGCAACCCCAACCGCCGGCTGTTCTCGCAGGACTACGTCATCACCACCAAGCAGGCCTACGTGCAGGGCACCTTCAAGCTGCTCGACGAGCGCCTGACCCTGGACATCGGCGCCAAGAGCCCGCACACCACGATGACCGCGCGCGAGACGCCGGGGATCGCGGTGGAGTCGCCGGTGGCCAACGGCGAACTCAAGGCCAGCAAGGCGCTGCTGCCGCAGGCCGGCCTGAGCTACCGCCTGGGCGAGGGCCAGGAAGTGTTCGGCTCCTACGCCGAGAACATCGCCGCGTTCCAGGGCGGCGGCGCCGGCGGCCCGCTGCTGGTGACCCAGGCCTCGTTCGACGCCAGCGTCGGCGCGCTGCAACCGGAGAAGTCCAAGACCTTCGAAGCCGGCTACCGCCTGGTGCGCGACCAGTTCGAAGCCTCGCTGGTCGGCTACGACGTCACCTTCGACAACCGCCTGCTCTCGCTCAACCCCTGCGCGAGCATCCAGCAGGGCACCAGCCCGGCCTGCACCACGCGCTTCTTCAACGTCGGCTCGGTGAGCAGCCGCGGCGGCGAGCTGACCTTCATCTGGAAGCCGAACGCGCACCTGCAGTGGTACAACTCGGCCTCGATCAACCGCTCCACCTACGACGACAACTATGTGCAGAACGGCGCGGTGATCCCCACCGCCGGCAAGTACACCGTGGACACGCCCAAGCGCATGTTCGCCAGCGAGATCAGCTGGACCTGGAACGGCTGGAACGCCAACCTGCGCGGCAAGTACACCGGCCAGCGCTACTACACCTACACCAACGACCAGGGCTTCGGCGGCTACACCGCCTTCGATGCCGGCGCCGGCTACGACTTCGGGGCGGTGTCGTTCCTGCAGGACCTGAAGCTGTCGTTGAACGTCACCAACCTGACCGACAAGCGCTACGCCTCCAACCTCACGTCCTTCAGCAACACCGATCCGAGCGGCCGCGCGCAGGCCTTCCACGCCAGTGCGCCGCGGCAGGCGTTCCTAACCCTGGACGCGCGCTTCTGAGCGCGTCCATCCTGTCCGCCCGCCCCCGCACCGGAACGCATGCGATGATCCGATCCACCTCCTGGTTGTTGGGATGCGCGATGGCCGTGTTGGCGACCACCGCGGCGGCCGCACCGGCCGCCGCCCCGGGCGAGCACAAGCCGCTGGTGATCGGCCACCGCGGCGCCAGCGCATTGCGCCCCGAGCACACCCTGGCGTCCTACGCCAAGGCCATCGCCGACGGCGCCGACTTCATCGAGCCGGACCTGGTCTCGACCAAGGACGGCGTACTGGTGGCGCGTCACGAGAACGAGATCGGCGGTACCACCGACGTGGCCGCGCATCCGGAGTTCGCCGCGCGCAAGACCGTCAAGCAGATCGACGGGCAGCGCGTGGAAGGCTGGTTCACCGAAGACTTCACCCTGGCCGAACTGAAGACCCTGCGCGCGCGCGAGCGCCTGCCGCAACTGCGCGGCACCGCCTTCGACGGGCAGTTCCAGGTGCCGACCCTGGACGAGATCATCGACTTCACCGCGGCCGAATCGGCCACGCGCGGACGCCCGATCGGGCTGATCCCGGAGATCAAGCACGGCACCTATTTCCGTGGGCTCGGCCTGGCGATGGAAGACAAGCTGGTCGCCACCCTCGATGCGCATGCCTACACGCGCAAGGCGCCGGTGGTGATCCAGTCGTTCGAGATCGGCAACCTGGAGTATCTGCACGGCAAGCTGGGAAGCACCCATCCGAACGTGCGCCTGGTGCAGTTGCTGGGCGATCCCAAGGAGCGCCCGGGCGACCAGTTGCGCGACGGCCCGACCTACGCGCAGATGGGCAGCGCGCAGGGCCTGCGCGCGATCGCCAAGTACGCGCAGCTGGTCAGCCCGAACCTGCGCGCGATCGTGCCGGTGACCGCCGACGGTGCGCTGGCCGCGCCCACGTCCTTCGTCGCCGACGCGCATGCGGCCGGCCTGCAGGTGATTCCGTACACGTTCCGGCCCGAGAACTATTTCCTGCCCAGGCAGTTGCAGGACGGCCGCGGTCCGGCCGCGGTCAACGCCGCCGGCAGCATCACCGAGATGCGCGCGCTGATCGACGCCGGCATCGATGGCTTCTTCACCGACGACCCGGCCGTGGGCCGTGCCGCGGTGGATGGAACGTCGCCGACGGGGCGGTGACGCTGGGAGTGGGGAATCGGGATTGGGGAATCGCAACAGCGGTTCCCGTCGCGGGATTCTCCCATAGGAGCGGCTTTCAGCCGCGACGCGCGGAGGTCGGGGACACCCTGGGCGAAACGGATGCATCGTCGCGTCGGGACTGAAGTCCCTCCCACAGTGCAGCCTCCGACCGTGCCGGTACCGCAAGGGTGGGAGCGGCTTCAGTTGCGATGAAGCCGGGATTGGGGATTAGGGAGTGGGGATTCGCAACAGCGGTCCCGTCGTGGTGGCTTCTGTAGGAGCGGCTTCAGCCGCGACGCATGAAAGTAAGGAACACGCAGTGCGAACCGGATGCATCGTCGGGTCGGGACTGAAGTCCCTCCCACAATGCAGCTTCCGACAGGGCCGGTGCCGCAAGAGTGGGAGCCGCCTCAGCCGCGATGGAGCCGGGAATGGGATTAGGGAATGGGGATTCGCAACAGCGGTTCCCATCGCGGGATTCCTCTTGTAGGAGCGGCTTCAGCCGCGACGCGCGGAGGTCGGGGGCTCGGCTATGCGAAGCGGATGCATCGTCGCGTCGGGACTGAAGTCCCTCCCACAATGCAGCTTCCGATAGTGCAGGTGCCGCAAGAGTGGGAGCCGCCTCAGCCGCGATGGAGCCGGGAATGGGATTAGGGAATGGGGATTCGCAACAGCGGTTCCATCGCGGGATTCCTCTTGTAGGAGCGGCTTCAGCCGCGACGCGCGGAGGTGGGGGCTCGCTATGCGAAGCGGATGCATCGTCGCGTCGGGACTGAAGTCCCTCCCACAATGCAGCTTCCGATAGTGCAGGTGCCGCAAGAGTGGGAGCCGCCTCAGCCGCGATGGAGCCGGGAATGGGGATTAGGGGATGGGGATTCGCAAACGCGGTTCCCGTCGCGGGGCTCCCACTGGAGGAGCGGCTTCAGCCGCGACAGGGCGTTTCCGATCTCGCGTGGTCGCGGCTGAAGCCACTCCTCCGAAGCGCATGTCCGCGCCCCTGGCATTGGTCATGGCGCGACCGGGCCGCGATAATGCGCGCCCCGCCCTGCCCACGATCGCCGTGCCCTCCGTCGCTGCTCCCTCGCCCACTTTCGCCGCGCTGACCCCGCGCGCGCTGCTGATGTCCGTGCTGGCGATGGGCGCGGTGGTGCTGCTGTCGAACGTGCTGGTGCAGTTCCCGATCAACGACTGGCTGACCTGGGGTGCCTTCAGCTATCCGGTGGCGTTCCTGGTCAGCAACCTGATCAACCGCCGCTTCGGCCCGCGCGCGGCGCGGCGGGTGGCCTGGTGCGGGTTCGCGCTGGCCGTGCTGCTGTCGATCTGGATCGCCACCCCGCGCATCGCCGCGGCCTCGTGCCTGGCCTTCATCGCCGCGCAGCTGCTGGACATCACCGTGTTCGACCGGCTGCGCCGCGGGCGCTGGTGGCGCGCGCCGATCGTCGCCACCACCTGCAGCGCGACGCTGGACACCACGATCTTCTGGTCGATCGCCTTCGCCGGCTCGGCGCTGCCCTGGCTGAGCTGGGCCGCCGGCGACCTGGCGGTGAAGCTGGGCATCGGCGTGTGCCTGCTCGCGCCGTTCCGCGCGCTGCTGTGGCGGATGGCGCCGACGCGATAGCTGGGTAAACCCATCGGCACATGCGGCACTCCGCTGCGCCCGTCGCGGCTGACACCGCTCCTACAGTGGCGGCGTCGGCACTGTCGGGAACTGCATTGTGGGAGGGACTTCAGTCCCGACGCGCCGACTCGGTTGCGCTCTTGAGCCTCCGCCCGTCGCGGCTGAAGCCGCTCCCACAGTGGCGGCGTCGGCACTGTCGGGAACTGCATTACGGGAGGGACTTCAGTCCCGACGCGCCGACTCGGTTTGCGCTCTTGGGCCTCCGCGCGTCGCGGCTGAAGCCGCTCCCACAGTGGCGGCGTCGGCACTGTCGGGAACTGCATTGTGGGAGGGACTTCAGTCCCGACGCGCCGACTCGGTTGCGCTCTTGAGCCTCCGCCCGTCGCGGCTGAAACCGCTCCTACAGTGGCGGTGTCGGCACTGTCAGGAACTGCATTGTGGGAGGGACTTCAGTCCCGACGCGCCGACTCGGTTTGCGCTCTTTGGCCTCCGCGCGTCGCGGCTGAAGCAGCTCCCACAGTGGCGGCGTCGGCACTGTCGGGAACTGCATTGCGGGAGGGAGTTCAGTCCCGACGCGCCGACTCGGTTGCGCTCTTGAGCCTCCGCGCGTCGCGGCTGAAGCCGCTCCCACAGTGGCGGCGTCGGCACTGTCAGGAACTGCATTGTGGGAGGGACTTCAGTCCCGACGCGCGATGTCGACCGCGCTGCAGTGCATAGCCGCATCGCAACGCATGCCCACTCCTGTGCAGAGCGGCTCCTACAGCTCCTGTCGCTCTCTCGACCCTGGCACCCCGCCGCCCATGCCCATGCGCTGGACAGCACACGCAGCGGCCCCTCCACGCAGCGCTCCCGTCGCGTGTCAGTGCACCACCTCATCGCCCGCACGCCCGTCGACGAACACCAGCTCCAGGGCGGCCGCGGCCTGGCGAATCGCCGTGCGCGCCGCGGCGATCTCGGCGGTGGGCGCGGTCAGGCGCGGACGCCGGTCCAGCGTGCAGGCCAGGCCGGCCTCCAGCAGCGTGGCGTGGGCGGCATGCAGGCTCGCCGCGATCGGCGACGGCAGCCAGCCGCTGTGCGCCAGCGCGTCGATCAGCGCCGGGGTGTCGCGCGGCGCCAGCAACGCCGGCTGCTGCGCGGCGCCAAGCAGCACGCCGGCCTGCACCAGGAATTCCAGGTCGACCAGGCCGCCGGCGCCCTGCTTGAGGTCGAAGCGTGCGGCATCGCTGCGGTCCAGTTCGGCGCGCATGCGTGCGCGCATCTTGCGCACTTCCTCGCGCAGGGCCGCGGCCTCGCGTGGACGCGCCAGGGTCTGTGCACGCACCTGCTCGAACTGCTGCAGCAGCGCCGCATCGCCGGCCACGCCGCGCGCGCGCACCAGCGCCTGGTGCTCCCAGGTCCAGGCGCGCTCGCGCTGGTAGTCGCGATAGCTGGCCAGCGACGACACCAGCGCGCCCTTGCCGCCGTCCGGGCGCAGGCGCACGTCGATGTCGTACAGGCGGCCGCCGCCGGTGACCGCGCCGAGCAGGGCGATCACCTTCTGCGCCAGCCGCGCGAACCAGCGCCCGCTCTCCAGCGGCCGCGGGCCGGCCGAGGCCTCCACGCCGGGTGGATGGTCGTACAGGAACACCAGGTCCAGGTCCGAGCCAATGCCCAGCTCGACGCCGCCGAGGCTGCCGTAGCCGACGATGGCGAAACTGCCGCCGGGCACCTCGCCGTGCGCGGCGACCAGGTCGGCGCGGGCCAGGCGCAGCACGGTCAGCACCACCGCCTCGGCCAGCTGCGCGAGCTGGCGGGCGCTGGCCAGGGCCGGCTGGCGCCGGTCCAGCGTGGCCAGGGCGATGCGGAAGCTCAGCGACTGGCGCGCTTCGTTGAGGCCGCGCAAGGCCGCTTCCGGATCGTCGCCGGCGGCGGCGACCGCGGCCTCGCACAGCCGTTGCATCGCCGCCAGGTCCGGCAGCGGCCCGGCGACGCGGCTGTCGAGCAGTTCGTCCAGCAGCAACGGGTGCGCGGCCAGCCGTTCGGACAGGAACGCGCTGCGCGCCAGCACGTCGACCAGCCGCGCCAGCGCGCTGGGCTGTTCGTCGAGCAGGGCCAGATAGCTGGCGCGGCGCAGGATCGCCTGCAGCAGGCCGAGCACGCGGTGCAAGGCGGCATCGGCCTGCGCCGAGCGCGCCGCGGCATGCAGCAGCGCCGGCAGTACCCGGTCCAGGCGCGCGCGCGCGGCATCGGACAGGCTGCGTACGCCCAACGACTGCACGAAGCCGCGCAAGGCCTGGTCGGCGCCCTCGGCGTCGGCGAAGCCGGCGGCGCGCAGCACCTGCGCCTGGCCGCCATCGGGCAGCCCGCGCCAATAGTCGGCCAGCGCATCGGGCGCCAGCACGCGCTCGCGCGGCGCCAGCAGTTCGGCGAACTCGGCGGCGACGCGGTCGCGCTGCACCTGCAGCGCCGCGTGCAACGCCGCCCAGTCGGCATAACCGAGGCCGAAGGCGATGCGCGCGCGATCCAAGGGGTCTTCCGGCAGCGCATGGGTCTGCGCGTCGCGCAGCATCTGCAGGCGGTTCTCCACCTGGCGCAGGAAGCGGTAGGCCTGCGCCAGCGCCGCGCCGTCCTCGGCCGCGACCTGGCCGGCGGCGACCAGCGCGCGCAGCGCCGGCAGCAGGCGGCGCTCGCGCAAGGCCGCTTCGCGACCGCCGCGGATCAGTTGCAGCGACTGCACCAGGAACTCGATCTCGCGGATGCCGCCGGCGCCGCGCTTGATGTCGTCCAGGCGGTCGTGGCGCGCGACTTCGGCGGTGATCGCCGCCTTCATCTCGCGCAGGCCGTCCAGCGCGGTGTAGTCGAGATAGCGCCGGTACACGAACGGACGCAGCGCCTGCAGCCATTCCTCGCCGGCGGCGATGTCGCCGGCCACCGCGCGCGCCTTCAGCCAGGCGTAGCGCTCCCAGTCGCGGCCCTCGCGCTGGAAATACTGGTCCATGCCGGCGAACGACAACGCCACCCGGCCGGCCGTGCCGAACGGGCGCAGGCGCAGGTCCACGCGGTGCACGAAGCCGTCGGCGGTGGTCTCGTCGAGCAGCCGCGCCAGGCGCTGGCCGAGCCGCGCGAAGTATTCCTCGGCGGCCAGCGCGCGCGCGCCGTCGGACTCGCCGCCCTGCGGATAGGCGTAGACCAGGTCCACGTCGGAGGAGAAATTCAGTTCGCCACCGCCGAGCTTGCCCAGGCCGAACACCACCAGCCGCTGCACGCTGCCATCGGCCGCGCGAACCACGCCATGACGCGTGGCGAACTCGGCTTCAAGCGCCTGCAACGCCAGCGCCAGGCAGTCCTCGGCCAGCTGCGTGCTGCCGGCCAGGGTCGCATCGACATCGTCCAGGCCCAGCACGTCGCGCCACACCAGCCGCGCCGAGGCGGCCGCGCGGTAGCGACGCAACTGCGCCGGCCACGCCGCCGGCTGCGCCGGATCCAGTTGCGGCAGCGGCAACGGCGGCGGGTCCGGCTGCGCCAGGTGCGCGAGCAACGCCGGCTGCCGGCACAGCGTGTCGAGCAGGAAGTCGCTGGCCAGCAACGCGCGCGCCAGCGCGGCGTCGACGCCGGGAGAGGACGGCCACGGCTGCGCGGCCACGGCCTGGCGCAGGCGCGCCAGGCTGCGATCGAGGGTGGGCTGCAGGGCGGCGGGAACGGCGGCGGACGCGTTGGACATCAGGCGATTCTGGCATCTCGGGCGTTCAGGCACATCCAACAGCGCATGCTTTTCGCGGCTCGTCAGAAGCGCCGTTGCGTTGGTGGGAACGGCTTCAGCCGCGACGCGCGGAGGTTCAAGAGCGCAACCGAGTCGGCGCGTCGGGACTGAAGTCCCTCCCACAATGCAGTTCCCGACAGTGCCGACGCCGCCACTGCGGGAGCGGCTTCAGCCGCGACGCCCCGTCGCGGCTGAAGCCGCTTGTGTCGAAAGCGGGTCTTGCGGCGAGCTCGCCGGGTGCACTGTGGGAGGGACTTCAGTCCCGACGCATTGCGCCATCGGAACGCACGCCGCTTCGCGCGCCGTGGCTGCATGACAGTTGGCTCCTACAGGTACCGCTGCCATCGCCATGCAACCTCTCGGCATCGCGGCCCCATTGCGGCTGCGATCCGCCCAAAGCGACACGTCGCCATTGGCCTGCACGCGAAACCACGCGCCAGGCGCGTCCCGGGGCGATGCCCGCTGCGTGCCGGCCGCGCAATTGAGACGTCGCAAACACGACACCGTACGCGCCGCGCGTTGCCGCACATCGCCGCAATACGCAGCGTTTCACGCCACGTTCGCCGCGTTTCGCGGACCATGCCGCTCGGCCGAATCGGGCGATGGTGTATCATGCGCCCCTCGACGGAGCCTCGCGTGATCCCGCGCCGCCCGCTCCGTCTCTTCGATCTCGCAGCGCCGTGGTGTCGACGCGGCCATCCGGGATCGTGCCCCCGCAGACCAATGCGGCGCCGCTGCGCCATTCCGTCTTGCTTGCCCTGCCGCGTGCGGGCCGGGGGTCATCACCTCACCGTTTTAGGACAGGAGAAGACATGTCGGAATTCCACGCCCATTTCGGATGGTTCAAGCGCCGCCGCCAGCTGCGGGTGGAAGAGGTCACCGTCGTCGACAAACCGATGCTCAGGCGGGCGGTCGGCGCGGCGGCGCTGGGCAACGCGATGGAATGGTTCGACTTCGGCGTGTACGGCTACTTGGCCGTGACCCTGGGCCATGTGTTCTTCCCGAGCACCAACCCCACCGCGCAGCTGATCGCCACGTTCGCGACCTTCACCGTGGCGTTCCTGGTGCGCCCGCTGGGCGGACTGGTGTTCGGCCCGTTGGGCGACCGCTACGGCCGGCAGAAAGTGCTGGCCGCGACCATGATCCTGATGGCGCTGGGCACGTTCTCGATCGGCATCATCCCCTCCTACGAGCGCATCGGCATCTGGGCGCCGATCCTGCTGCTGGTGGCGCGACTGGTGCAGGGCTTTTCCACCGGCGGCGAGTACGGCGGCGCGGCCACCTTCATCGCCGAGTACTCCACCGACCGCAACCGCGGCTTCATGAGCAGTTGGCTGGAGTTCGGCACGCTGGGCGGCTACATCACCGGCGCCGCCACGGTGACCGCGCTGCACTTCGCGCTGAGCGATGCGCAGATGCTCGACTGGGGCTGGCGCGTGCCGTTCCTGATCGCCGGCCCGCTGGGCCTGCTCGGCCTGTACATGCGCATGAAGCTGGAGGAAACCCCGGCGTTCCAGGCCTATGCCGAGGAAGCGGAAAAGCGCGAGCAGGACGCGCCCGGCCTGGGCGCGCTGTTCCGCATCCACTGGCCGCAGCTGCTCAAGTGCGTGGGCCTGGTGCTGGTGTTCAACGTCACCGACTACATGCTGCTGACCTACATGCCCAGCTATCTCAGCGTCACCATGGGCTATGCCGAGAGCAAGGGCCTGCTGCTGATCATCATCGTGATGCTGGTGATGATGCCGCTCAACGTGGTCGGCGGACTGTTCAGCGATCGCCTGGGCCGCAAGCCGATGGTGATCGGCGCGTGCATCGCGTTGCTGGTGCTGGCGGTGCCGTGCCTGCTGCTGATCGGCACCGGCAACGATTGGCTGATCTTCCTCGGCCTGATGCTGCTGGGCCTGGCGCTGGTGTGCTTCACCAGCTCGATGCCCTCCACCTTGCCGGCGCTGTTCTACACCCCGGTGCGCTACAGCGCGCTGTCGATCGCCTTCAACGTGTCGGTCTCGTTGTTCGGCGGCACCACGCCGCTGGTCACCGCGTGGCTGGTCGAGCGCACCGGCGATCCGCTGGTGCCGGCCTACTACCTGATGGGTGCGGCGGTGGTGGGCATCGCGACGATGGTCTTCGTGCGCGAAACCGCAGGCCTGCCGCTGCGCGGCTCGCCGCCGGCGGTGGCCAGCGAAGCCGAGGCGCACGCGCTGCTGCACAACGACGAGCCGCTGACCGTGGATCCGACCCGGCCGGAACTTCCGCCGTCGCCGGAAGCGCCGTCGCAGGCCATGCCGACCTGACGCGCTCGCGGTCGCCCGCGTTGCCGCGAAACCCGCGCGGCCAGCGCGGATGTTCCCGGGGGGCGCCGCATTCACGCCACTGCGGTGAATGATTGGGATCGCCATCCCACAGCACGCCATCGCGCAGCGCCCGCGCCGGCCCGGCACCAGGAAACAGGCAATAAAAAAGCCCGCTTGCAGCGAACTGCCAGCGGGCTTTGCTCCCTCCCCCACGTCGGGATGCAGGGCGATCTTGGGCGCTTTTTTTGGACATTGCACGCTGCACTGCAAAACGATACCGGGCAGTACATTCTGCTTGGTTGGCGGGAGTGGGGAAACGGGAATCGGGAACGGGAAAAGCGGGCGCTGTGCGCCTTGCGCAGGCCCGCACACTGCGGACGCCGCGATTGCAGTTGCCTGCCCTTGCCGACGCACGCACACCGGCGCACGGCACGACGCGTGCGTCGTCGCGTCAGGGCGATGCTGCCGGTGCCGACGCCTCCGGCAACCAGGCCGGTTGCCGGTCGTACCACTCGCGCGCGCCGAGCAGATGCCATTGCCGCTGTTCGCCGCGCAAGGCCACCCCCACGCCGAGCACGCCCCAGCGCGCGTACAGATCGCCCTGGGTGCCGGCATCGCCCACCCGCAGGCGCGCGCGTAACGCGATCCGTTCGTTCTCCGCGCTCACGCGATCCAGCCACAGCGCGTCCTTGCGCCAGCGCAACTGGCCGCTGGCCTGCAGTTGTCCGGCGTCGGCGAGCTTCAGCAACCACGCCGGCGAATCGCTGTGCTGCGCGAACACCGCCAGCACCGGGCCGGCGTCGCGCATCTGCATCTGCACCTGCGCATCGGCCTGCACCGGCGCCGCGCCGGCGATGCGTCCTTGCGGAATGCGCAGCGTCGCCCACCAGTCGCCCTGCTTGGGCTGGCTGCCGTAGCGCACGCCCTTCAGGCGCAGGGTGCTGCCGCTGAGGTCGAGGCGCTTGCCCTGCAGTTCGGCACGCCGCAGCCGCGCGTCCAGGTCGAGATCGCCGGCCAGTTCCAGGCCCGCGGTCTGCAGCCGCGCCCGGCGGCCGAGCACGCGCACGCGGCCCTGGCCGACCTGGCCCGACGCGTCCAGTTGCAGGTCGCCGCTGAGCCGGCCGTCGCCGCCGAGCACGCGCACCTGCGACGCCGGCAGGTAGCGGTTGTAGGCGCGCAGGTCGGGCACGCGCGCATCGGCGAAGCGCAGTTGCGCCTGCAGCGAATCGCGCAGCGTGGCCAGCGCGCCGTCGCCCTGCAGCGCCAGTTGCAGGTTCTCGCCTTCGACGAAGCTGGCCTTGGGATCGTCCAGCGGCGCCAGCGCGAAGCGGCGCATGCGCACGTCCAGTTGCGTGCGTGGCTGTTCGGCGCTGCCGACGATGCGGCCGGCCGCCTGCGCCTTGCCGCTCACCCGCACACGCATGATCTCCGCCACCGCCTGCACGTCGGGCACGTCGAGGCGGCTGCCGGGCTGCAGCGCGCCCTGCCGCAGCAGCAGGTCCGCGGCGACGTCGCCGCCGCCGTCGAGCTGGAACCACGGCTTGCGCACCAGCAGGTCGCTGATCCAGTTCAACGATTCGAAATGCCAGCGCCCCTGCACGCGGCCGGAGGTACGCGGCAGCAGCGCCGCCGGGTCGGCGAACGGCACCTGGCGCCCGGCGATGCGCAGGTCGGCATCGAGCATGCTGCCCGGATCGACCTGGCCGGGCAGGCGCGCACGCGCGCGGATGCTGTCGCCCTCCACGTCCAGCAGCAGCGCCAGCACGCCGCGGTCGGTGGCACCGACGCCGGCATGCAGCGGCACCCGCCAGTTGAGCGTGCTGCCGGGCTGCAGCGCGCCGCGCAGCACGTGCAGATCGGCCTGGATGTGGCCCAGCCCGGGTTCGGTGCTCAGCTTCGTGGTGTCGCCGGCGGTGTCGATGCGCAGGGCCACGCTGCGGCCGTGCACGCGCAGCGCCAGGTCGGTGATGCCCAGCTTGCGCAGCCCCGGCGCCTGCGCGCGGTAGTGCCGCGGGAACGAGAAGCGCGCATCCAGCGTGGCCTGGTCGGCGATCTGGCGTTTGCCGTAGCGCACGCTGGCGTCCTCGAACACGATCTGCGAGCGGAACAGTTGCGACGGGCCGCCGCGCAGCTGCTTGAGGAAGCCGACGGTGCCGTGGCCCTTGCCCTCGATCGCAAAGTCGCCGAAGCGGGCGCGGCGCAGCGTGCCGCTGTGGATCGCGTCGAAACGCAGAGTCCAGCCCTGGTCGCTCGGCGGCGGCGGCGGGATCATCTGCTCGACGCGATCCATCTCGCCGACCACGTTCACCGCTTCCATCCACGGCACGCGCACCTCGCGATGCAGCAGCGGCAGCAGCGCGATGCGCGCGCTGGCGCGGTCGGCGCGCACCTGCCAGACGTTGCGCTGCACATGGCCGCGCATGCGCACGTTCCAGGCGGTGATGAAGCCGGGCAGCACGGTGACTGCCGGCCCGGTGTGCATGCGGAACTTCTCCGGCTTGCGGTTGGTGGCCAGGTCGAACAGCGGCGTGTTGAGGAACACGTTGCCGGCCAGCAGGTACAGCAGGTAGGCGATCAGCAGGCCGCGCAGGAGCAGGCGCCAGCCACGCGGCAGACGCCGGTAGCGTGCGTGGACGGCGGTCAGCGGGCGGGCAGAGAGCGGCACCGCCGCACTATCGCCGCGGCGCGGCGTGGAGCGCGTGAAAGCGGCACACGGGCGCCCGGCCTCGATGCCGTTGCACGGTGTCCGCCCCGGGCAGGCGCACGGCGGATCTGGCACGACAGCACGCGAGCGGCCGCTGGAGCACATCGCGCGCGGCGCGTGTGCCGGCGCGCAGGGGTGGAGGGCCGCTCCCCTGCGTCGCCGCGCTGCCTGCCGCGCGCACGCGCGCGGCGCAACGGAAATGAAAGTGGGGACACGTCCCAGCGCGGGCCCCGGCCCGATCCGCGATAATTGCCGTCCCCTTCCCACGCCATGGTCGCCGCATGTCCGCCGAACGCATCCTCCATCCCCGCCTGCGCGAACGCATCGTCAGCGCCGAGGCCGCGGCGGCGTTGATCCAGCCCGGCGAGACGGTGGCGATGAGCGGCTTCACCGGCTCCGGCTATCCCAAGGCGGTGCCGATGGCGCTGGCGCAGCGCATCGAGACGGCGCATCTGCAGGGCCAGTCGTTCAAGATCCAGCTGCTGACCGGTGCCTCGACCGCGCCGGAACTGGACGGCGCCCTGGCCAAGGCCGACGGCATCGCCCTGCGCATGCCGTTCCAATCCGACCCGGACGCACGCCAGCGCATCAACGCCGGCAGCCTGGACTACATCGACATCCACCTCAGCCACGTCGCCCAGCACGTGTGGTTCGGCTTCTACGGGCAGATCGACACCGCGGTGGTGGAAGTGGCCGGCATTCGCGAAGACGGCCGCCTGATCCCGTCGACCTCGGTCGGCAACAACAAGACCTGGCTGGACCTGGCGAAGAAGGTGATCATCGAGGTCAACGACTGGCAGCCGGCCGGCATCGACGGCATGCACGACGTGTACTACGGCACCGCGCTGCCGCCGCAGCGCAAGCCGATTCCGCTGCTGCACGCCGACGACCGCATCGGCGAACCGTCGCTGCGCTGCGACCCGGACAAGATCGTGGCGGTGGTGCGCACCCACGGCCCCGACCGCAACAGCCCGTTCACCCCGGCCGACGCCACCAGCCAGCGCATCGCCGAACACCTGATCGCGTTCTTCCAGCACGAGGTCGGCAAAGGCCGGCTGCCGCCCAACCTGCTGCCGCTGCAGTCGGGCGTGGGCAACATCCCCAACGCGGTGCTGGCCGGGCTGGCCAGCAGCGGCTTCCGCGACCTCAGCGCGTTCACCGAGGTGATCCAGGACGGCATGCTCGACCTGCTGCGCAGCGGCGTGCTCAGGGTCGCCTCGTGCACCGGCTTCGCGCTGAGCCCGGAGGCCAACGAGGAATTCAAGCGCAACATCGACTTCTACCGGCAGCGCATCATTCTGCGCACGCAGGAGATCTCCAACCATCCGGAACTGGTGCGGCGGCTGGGCTGCATCGGCATGAACGGCATGATCGAGGCCGACCTGTACGGCAACGTCAATTCCACCCACGTGATGGGCAGCCGCATCATGAACGGCATCGGCGGCTCCGGCGACTTCGCCCGCAACGGCTTCCTGTCGATCTTCCTCAGCCCCAGCACCGCCAAGAACGGCAGCATCTCCTCGATCGTGCCGATGGTCAGCCACGTCGACCACACCGAGCACGACGTCTCCATCATCGTCACAGAGCACGGCCTGGCCGACCTGCGCGGCCTGCCGCCGCGGCAGCGCGCGCAGCAGCTGCTGGCGCACTGCGTGGATCCGAGCTACCGCGCGCAGCTGCAGGACTATTTCGACCGCGCCCTGCATGCCAGCTACGGCAAGCACACCCCGCACCTGCTGACAGAGGCACTGTCCTGGCACCAGCGCTGGTTGGACACCGGCACGATGCACGCGGGCGGTTGATGCCCGGCGGTGGATCGCGGCACTGAGAGAGCGGCCGGATTGCCTGCACCACCCGCTGCTCAAGGAGCACGGCCAGACCGACGTCGCCGGCCTGCGCGCGCTCGACCACGTCCGGGGTGGCATTGACCTCGCCGCGGAGGCGGCTCGTGCTTGGGGCGTGCGGACAGCGAACAGCACACAGCCGGATGCTTGGTGGGGCGGTTGTAGGTTGTCGGGTCGTTCGAACGCATCGCGTTGGGACTGAAGTCCCTCCCACAATGAAGCCGCTTCATCCGACATCCGCGCGAATGTCGGGCGCCATTGTGGGAGCGGCTTCAGCCGCGACGCCTCTGCCCCGGGGTCGCGCTTGAAAGCGCGCCTACCCCTGCTGGCGACGGTTCTGCTCGAGGCTCACCGAGCAACTGCAGGACATCGCGTCGGGACTGAAGTCCCTCCCACAGTGAAGCCGCTTCATCCGACATCCGCGCGAATGTCAGGCACCGTTGTGGGAGCGGCTTCAGCCGCGACGCGTCTGCCCCCGGAGTCGCGCTTGAAAGCGCTCCTACCCCTGCTGGCGCTGGTTCTGCTGGAGGCTCGCCAAGCAACTGCAGGACATCGCGTCTGGACTGAAGTCCCTCCCACAATGCAGGCTTCCTGCCGTTCGGCATCTGCGCACATGTCCGGTGCCGTTGGCCGTTGTGGGAGCGGCTTCAGCCGCGACGGGCTTTACTGGTAACGCCTCTCGCGGCCGAAGCCGCTCCTACATGGCTTGTCGCTTGCAGGCTGTCGGCCGCGGGGACGGATTCCGGCGCGCCCAGGAACGCCAGTTTGCGGCCACGCGGCAATTGCTTGAGCGCGTACTCGGCACGCGAGGCGGCGGCACGATCGGGATAGGCGCGGCTGGCCAGCAGCCGCAGCGGCGGGTTGGCGCGGGTGTACTTGGCGCCGGTGCCGCGCAGGTGCGCCTGGAAGCGCGCCTGCAGGTCCGGGGTGATGCCGGCGTAGTAGCTGCCGTTGCGGCATTCGAGCAGGTACAGGAACCAGGGCGAGTCGGTGGCCATGGCCCCATTATCGACGCGGCGGCCGGCTTCGCCAGCAGCGGCAGTGTGCGGCTGCAGTGGCGGCGACCATCGCAGGCTGGCCGGAACGTATTGGCGCTTGCACCTGGCGCACCTCGGCAGGCGATCGCCGCTGCGTCCGCGCCCGTCATCCATCCGGGGCGGTGGCAAACCTGCTCCCGCGCCGCCGCGCTGAACCGGCCACAACAGGCCTTAACGCGCTGCGAACACCTTGCCAGCCGTTGCCACACACCGGCATACCAGGGCCACCGTGCAGGCGGATAACGACATCGCCGGCTCGCAGCCGTCGACACCGAAGCTCTCTCCCTTCGTATTCGGCGGCGCGGCCGGTTTTTTTTGCGTGTTCGGCCGCCAGGCGCGGCGTCATGGCCGGCGGCCGCTGGCTGGCGCGGCGCAGTCTCCGCCGTGTGCCTCGCCGCCTGCAGCGTTGTTGCAACCGCCGCGGGTACGCTGGCCAAGTCGCAGCGCCATCGCCCGGACCGGCGCGCCGATGCAGCGCGCGCAACGGGAGTCTCCAGCGGAGCGGCGGCGCCGGCTGCTAGAATCGGCACCGGATGCAGGAGAGAGGCGCCGATGCCGGCGCCCGCCGAAGGCGCAGGCTCCCATAATCGCTCAGGCCGGTGGCACGACACGCCGCCAACCATGTATCCGGTACGCCGATCTGGAGAGAGGTCTTCAATGACCCGCCGAAGGGGCACGTGGCCCGGCCACCGAACTCTCAGGCAAAAGGACAGCGGGAGCGGCAACGGAAATCCCCACGCCCGCGTGCTCGCGCCCGCGTGCGCGGCGCGTTTCCGTCCCCGCCTGCCGTGTCCGGAGCCTCCCCATGCTGCTCTCTCTGATCTACCTCGTCGCCATTTCCGCCGAAGCCATGACCGGCGCCTTGTCCGCCGGGCGCCGGCGCATGGACCTGTTCGGCGTGGCCATCATCGCCTGCGTCACCGCGCTCGGTGGCGGATCGCTGCGCGATATCGTCCTGGGACACTACCCGCTGGGCTGGGTGAAGCATCCGGAGTACCTGGGCTTCACCATCTGCGCGGCGCTGATCGCGACCTGGGTCGCGCGCTGGATGCATCACTTCCGCCGGACCTTCCTGGTGCTGGACGGGCTGGGCCTGATCGCGTTCACCCTGATCGGCTGCGCGGTGGCGCGCGATGCCGGGCACTCCGCGCCGATCGTGGTGATCGCGGGCATGTTGACCGGCGCCTTCGGCGGCGTGCTGCGCGATGTGCT
This sequence comes from Xanthomonas sp. NCPPB 901, assembly GCF_056725085.1. NCBI lineage: Bacteria > Pseudomonadati > Pseudomonadota > Gammaproteobacteria > Lysobacterales > Lysobacteraceae > Xanthomonas > Xanthomonas sp. NCPPB 901. The sequence goes on from NZ_CM161511.1 coordinate 4,532,239, forward strand.
GTGCAACGAAGTGCCGCTGATCTTCCAGAAGGAACTCTATGCGCTGATCACCCTGTTCACCGGCGCGGCCTGGCTGGGACTGCTGCGCGTGGGCGTATCGCTCAACGCCGCCACGCTGTGGTGCCTGGGCGGCGGTTTCCTGTTGCGCCTGCTGGCGATCCACTGCAAATGGGAAATGCCCAAGTTCGTGTACAGCGACGAAGCGCACTGAGCGCGCGCCGCGGCAGTGCGGGGTGCGCGCCCGGACCCGCGGCCCGGGCGCGCGCCGACCTCACGCCGCGTCGCTCAGGCAGCGCGCACGCCGCACCCGCACCGCCTGCGCCAGCCGCTCCAGCACCTGCACCGAGCTGTCCCAGTCGATGCAGCCGTCGGTGATGCTCTGGCCGTAGACCAGCGGCTGGCCGGCGACCAGGTCCTGGCGGCCGCCGCGCAGGTGGCTCTCGACCATCGCGCCGACGATGCGGGTCTGCCCGGCCTCGAGCTGACGGGCGATGTCCTCGATCACCTTGGGCTGGTTGTCCGGGTTCTTGCCGCTGTTGGCGTGGCTGGCGTCGACCATCAGCCGCGCCGGCAGGCCGGCCTTCTGCAGCACCTGCGCCGCCGCGGCCACGCTGTCGGCGTCGTAGTTGGGCTGGGTGCCGCCGCGCAGGATCACGTGGCAGTCGGGATTGCCGGCGGTGGCCGCGACCGCGGTCTGCCCGTCCTTGGTCACCGCCAGGAAATGGTGCGGATGCGAGGCCGCGCCGACCGCGTCGACCGCGATCTTGACGTCGCCGCTGGTGCCGTTCTTGAAGCCCACCGGGCACGACAGGCCCGATGCCAGCTCGCGGTGCACCTGGCTCTCGGTGGTGCGTGCGCCGATCGCGCCCCAGGCCACCAGGTCGGCGATGTACTGCGGCGAGATGATGTCGAGGAATTCCACGCCCGCGGGCAGGCCCAGGCGGTTGATGTCGCGCAGCAGGCCGCGCGCCAGGCGCAGGCCCTTGTTGATGTCGAAGCTGCCGTCGAGGTTGGGGTCGTTGATCAGGCCCTTCCAGCCGACCGTGGTGCGCGGCTTCTCGAAGTACACCCGCATCACGATCTCCAGCGCATCGCCGTAGGTCTCGCGCAGCGGGCGCAGGCGCTGCGCGTACTCCATCGCCGCGACCGGGTCGTGGATCGAGCAAGGGCCGATCACCACCGCCAGGCGGTCGTCGCGGCCGTGCAGGATCTCGTGCAGCGCCGCGCGCGAGGCGGCGACGGTCTGCGAGGCCTCCTCGTCGCAGGGCAGCAGCGCCAGCAACTGGGAGGGCGGGGTCAGCGGTTCGATCTTGCGGATGCGCAGATCGTCGGTATGCGGGGCCATGGGTGTCTCTCGTGGGGGCTTGGGTGGGGCCAGGGCCGGCGGCATGAAAAAAGCCGCCAGGTTCGCTGGCGGCTTTCGGGATTGCGGCTGAAGTGTCCTTCAGGGTGAACGCGATCCTTCCTCCGCCAGCGGCATCGGAAAACCGTAGTACCAAAAGTAAAAGCTGCGGCAGGAAGCGTTCATGGGACGTAGTGATAACACAGGGTTTGCGGCGGCGCCACAGTTGCATTGGCAACTTGTGGAGCCGGGAATGGGGAATCGGGAATGGGGAATCGGAAAAAGCAGCGCCACCGCTCCGCTTTCGATTCCCCAGTCCCGACTCCCGATTCCCCGCCCCTCAGAAATCCAGCACGTACTCCGCCGCCACCTCGCGCCCGATCGCGTCGTACAGGGTGGTGTTGTAGAACTGGTAGCCGTAGTAGCGCTCCTTGTTGTCGTAGCCGACGGTGTTGAGCACGTTGTTGATGTACAGGTTGACCTTCATCTTCGGGGCGATGCGGTAGCCGGCGGTGAGGTTCCAGTACAGCGCCGGGCCGACGCGGCCGAAGTAGCGGGTGGTGCTCTGGCCGAAGTGGCGGTTGCCGCTGTCGGTGACGCGGCAGGCGTCGGAGGGACTGGGCTGGTAGCCGTCGTCGAAACGGGTGCAGGTGCCCCAGTTCACCGCCTGGGTGGAGCCGAAGCGCTTGGCGTACACGGTCAGGTCCAGCGGGCCGCCGTTCTCCCAGTGCACGCTGCCGCGCAGCTTGCTGCGGATCTTCTGATCGCGCAGGTTCTTGTCGTCGTCGGTGCGGTAGGTCTGCTCGTGGTAGCCGATCAGGTTGTTGTAATCCAGCGCGATGCTGAAGTTGCCCCAGCGCGCGGTGTTGAGGCGGTACTTCAACGAGGCGTCGACGCCGGACACGTGCATCTGCGCGATGTTGATCGGCCCCTGCTCGATGCCGGTGACGCGGCCGGCGGCATCGCGCGACACGCGCGAAAGGATGCGCGCGCAGTACTCGGCACCGCCGGGATTGACCCATACGCCGCCGGCGGTGGTCAGGCCGGTGCGGCAGCCGGCTTCGGCGCTGAGCACCTCGTCGCGGTTGAGGTCCTTGATCATGTCCTGCAGCCGGATCCGGTAGTAGTCGGCGGTCAGCGACAGGCCCTCGGCGATGTCCCAGACGAAGCCGGCGGTGACCGAGCGGCCGTGCTCCGATTCCAGGTCAGGCGTGCCGCGGCGATTGACCTGCATCAGGTAGAACACGTCGCTGTTCTCGGCGCTGCAGCCGCCGGTGAGGTAGTAGCCCTTCTGGATGCAGCGGTACTGGTCGATCACGGTCTGCTCGGTGGAACTGGGTTCGCCGAGCACGTAGTGCATGTCCGGGGCGCGGAAACTGGTGGCGACGCTGCCGCGCAACAGCAGCGTGCTCAGCGGCCGCCACTCCAGGCCGGCGCTCCAGGTGGTGTCGCGCTGCGTGCCGATCGCCGCGCCCAGGTCGCTGCCGTAGGCGCGGTAGTCGCCGTAGCGGTCGTGGCGCGCGGCCAGGCTGGCGTTGAGCGAGGACAGCAGCGGCACGTCGAACTCGATCCCGCCGGAATAGCGCAGGCGCTCGCCGCCGCCGTAGTCGACCACGTCCAGCGGATAGCAGGTGTTGGCGCAGGGGTCCGGCGCCAGCCGGTAGCCCTGCTTGGCGACTTCGCCGACCGCGGCGAACTTGATCGGCCCGGCCCAGCCCTGCAGCAGCTCGCCGGTGATGTTGGCGCTGGCCTGGTTGACCCAGGAATCGGCGCGGTTGTGCGCCTTCACCGCCAGGTCGTTGTACTGCGCGCCGGTTAGCGGCTGGTACCAACGGGCTTCGTCCAGGTCGTAGATCGGCGTGCCGTCGGCGGTGCTGCCCAGCTGCGGGCCCAGGAAGTAGGCGGTGGCCTTCTGCGTGTCCACGGTGCGCACGTATTCGTCCACGGTGTAGCGCGCGCGGCCCACCGCCAGCTCCCAATCGAAGCGATCGGCGAGGCGGCCCTTGAGGCCGGCGCTCAGGTCCCAGGACAGTTCCTTGGTGGTGTTGGCCAGGTTCTTCCAGCCGCCGGATTCGAAACGGGTCAACTGGCGGATCGCGTACAGGTCGCGGTCACTGCCGGTGTCGTGGAACGGGCCGAGGTAGACGTAGGGCGGGTCGTAGGTCCAGTAGCCGAGGCTCTTGGTCGTGGACAGCGTGCTCCAGGCCTGCACGCCGTTGTCGAAATCGAAGGTGCCGTACAGGTAGGCCGAGCCGCTGTCGCCGCCGCTGGCGGCCAGCCAGTCGGCGTAGTCGTGGGCCATGCCGCAGTAGCCGCCGAGGTTGCGCACGGTGTCGCTGTTGTAGTTGTAGCTCAGCCGCTGCGCGTCGATGAACTGGCCGCCGAAACGCGCGCAGGTGCCGCTGGGCGGCGCCAGCCGCTGGCTGTTGCCGGCGTCGACCAGGCTCAGCCCGGTGAACGGATTGAAGCCGTACTTGCGCGCCTGCGCGGTCCAGTTGCTGTAGGACTCGTCGTCCTGATCGTCCATCTTCGGCCGCCCGCCGACCGAGAGCGGATCGCGACGGGTCCACTGCAGTGCATAGGTCAGGTTCCACTTGTCGCCGCTGCGGCCGCCGACCCAGGACAGGTCGACCACGTCGCGCCCGCCGGCGGTGGCGGTGCCGCCGCGCAGGCGCACCTGGTTGCCTTCATAGCCCTGCTTGAGGATCACGTTGATGACCCCGGCGACCGCGTCCGAGCCGTAGATCGCCGAGGCGCCGCCGGTGAGGATCTCGATGCGTTCCACCGCCGCGGAGGGAATGTTGGCGTAGTTGGCGAAGTTGCTCTCGCCGGCGTAGGGCTGCGGGTAGTCGGCCACGCGGTGGCCGTTGACCAGCAGTAGCGTGCGCCCGGGACCGAGGTCGCGCAGACTCACCGGCGAGGCGTTGGGCGTGTGCGAGCCATACTTGGTGTCGGCCTCGACGCTGCCCTGCTGGTTGAGCGTGCTGAGCACGTCGTAGACGGTGAGGAAGCCTTCCTGCTGGATCTGCTGCGCGCTGATCGTCAGTACCGGTTCTGCGCCCTCCACGTCCGAGCGCTTGATCCGCGAACCGGTCACCACGACCTGGCCCAGGTCGGTGGCGGCGGCCTTGGGCGCGGCGGTGTCGGCGTCTGCGGTCTGCGCGCGCGCCTCGGGCGCGCCATGCAGCGCCAGCACGATGCCGAACGCGAGGGTGGTGAGTGGGCGAAGTGGCATGCGATGTCCCCGGCAGCGGATGGAAGCAGCGCCGTGCGAACACGACGTGCGGCGTCCTCTTCGTTGCGCCGCCCACGACCGTGCCGCGCATGCCGCAGGCACGCGCCGCCCTGCGCCGGCCGCGACGCACAGAAGAAGACGAACATGCGGACATGCAGATCCCCCTGCACGCCCGTGCGTCCTAACCTGCATGGCGCTGAAAACCCTGTCAACACGCGGCCACCCCGCACCTGTAGACGATTGCGCGTTGTGCACGATTCGCCGCGCAGCGCGCCGATTGCCGCCGCATCGCCATCGTGGACAGCGCCAGGAGCAGCAGATCCGGCGGAGCTGCAGGTGGGCGATGAGACGCTGCGCCCGCGTCGCAATGGCGTGCCCCTCTCCACCGGGAGGTTGGGTGGAGGCGTCCGGCGCGCAGCGTCTCGCGGTGCTGGGGTACACGGCGCGACGCGTGCATCCTCATCCCCCTAGCGGGGCTCTGTCGCCTGGCGCGCCTGTGCCGCGCCTCAGTCGGGGAGATCGCACGAGTGCGGCGGCAGGCAGCGTCCAATGACGCGCGTTGCTGCTTGCCGCAGCTCGGCGAGACACGCCGTTGTCCTCGCAGGAGCGGCTTCAGCCGCGACGGGCATTGCCGGTAACGCTTCACCGCGGCTGCAGCCGCTCCTGCAACATGGTTCCCTCGTCCTTGCCGAAGTGCTCCACAGACGCTCGCCAAGCAGGTTCTGCGGCGTCACGGCAAGCGGATGCGCCGCGGCGTTGGCCCAGGCGCGCGAACGCGCGGACGAGCGCATCGGCATGCCACCGCGATGACCGTCACGCGGTGCGGTCGCCACCGGCGCGCACGCAAAAAAAGAGCCCCGCATCGCTGCGGGGCTCCTTTCGACTGCGTGGAACAGGTCGGCCGTGGCCGGCTGGATCAGAAATCCATGCCGCCCATGCCGCCCATGCCGCCACCCATGCCGCCCGGGGCGGCCGGCTCTTCCTTCTTCGGGGCCTCGGCCACCATCGCTTCGGTGGTGATCATCAGGCCGGCGATCGAGGCGGCGTTCTGCAGCGCCGAACGGGTCACCTTGGTCGGATCCAGGATGCCGAACTCGACCATGTCGCCGAACTCGCCGTTGGCGGCGTTGTAGCCGAAGTTGCCGCTGCCTTCCTTGACCTTGTTCAGGATCACGGACGGCTCTTCGCCGGCGTTGGTGACGATCTCGCGCAGCGGCGCTTCCATCGCGCGCAGCGCGATCTGGATGCCGTGGGTCTGATCTTCATTGGCGCCCTTCAGCTCGCCGATCGCGCTCAGCGCGCGCACCAGCGCCACGCCGCCGCCCGGGACCACGCCTTCTTCCACCGCCGCACGGGTCGCGTGCAGGGCGTCTTCGACGCGCGCCTTCTTTTCCTTCATCTCGATCTCGGTCGAGGCACCGACCTTGATCACCGCCACGCCGCCGGCCAGCTTGGCCACGCGCTCCTGCAGCTTCTCGCGGTCGTAGTCCGAAGAGGTCTCTTCGATCTGCGCCTTGATCTGCTTGATGCGCGACTCGATCGCCGAGGTGTCGCCGGCGCCGTCGATGATGGTGGTGTTCTCCTTGGAGACCTGCACCTTCTTGGCGCGGCCCAGGTCCTTGATGGTCGCCTTCTCCAGCGCCAGGCCCACTTCCTCGGAGATCACGGTGCCGCCGGTCAGCACGGCCATGTCTTCCAGCATCGCCTTGCGACGGTCGCCGAAGCCCGGGGCCTTGACCGCCACGACCTTGACGATGCCGCGGATGGTGTTGACCACCAGGGTCGCCAGCGCCTCGCCTTCCACTTCCTCGGCGACGATCAGCAGCGGCTTGCCGGCCTTGGCCACGCCTTCCAGCACCGGCAGCAGGTCACGCACGTTGGAGATCTTCTTGTCGTGCAGCAGCACGAACGGGTCGTCCAGGTCGGCCTGCTGGCTCTGCTGGTTGTTGATGAAGTACGGCGACAGGTAGCCGCGGTCGAACTGCATGCCCTCGACCACGTCCAGCTCGTTCTCCAGGCCCGAGCCTTCCTCGACCGTGATCACGCCTTCCTTGCCGACCTTCTTCATCGCGTCGGCGATGATGTTGCCGATCGACTCGTCGGAGTTGGCGGAGATGGTGCCGACCTGGGCGATGGCCTTGTCGTCGGCGGTGGGCTTGCTGATCTTCTTCAGCTCGGCCACGGCGGCCACGACGGCCTTGTCGATGCCGCGCTTGAGGTCCATCGGGTTCATGCCGGCGGCGACCGCCTTGGAACCTTCGCGGATCAGCGCCTGCGCCAGCACGGTGGCGGTGGTGGTGCCGTCACCGGCGTTGTCGGAGGTCTTGGAGGCGACTTCCTTCACCATCTGCGCGCCCATGTTCTCGAACTTGTCGGCCAGTTCGATTTCCTTGGCGACGGAGACGCCGTCCTTGGTGATGGTCGGGGCGCCGAAGCTCTTCTCGAGCACGACGTTGCGGCCCTTCGGGCCCAGGGTGGCCTTGACGGCATTGGCGAGGATGTTGACGCCGCGCACCATGCGCGAACGGGCGTCTTCACCGAAACGGATATCTTTGGCAGCCATGTTGAGTTACCTCGGGAATAGGGAATGGAGAACAGGGAATAGGCAGATCAAGAGCGGGCGGTCGGGATGGACGGAAATCGCGGGCGACGAAGGCGCCTGACCGATTCCCGATTCACCATTCCCGATTCCCGCGATCGGCGGCGCTGTTAGCCGACGATCGCCAGAACGTCGTCTTCGCGCAGCACCTTGTACTCGACGCCTTCGGCCTTGTAGCTGGAACCGGCGTACTGGCCGTAGATGACCTTGTCGCCGACCTTCAGCGCCGGGGCGCGCACGCTGCCGTTGTCCAGCGGCTTGCCGGCGCCGACGGCCACGACTTCACCCTTGGTGGACTTTTCCTTGGCCGAATCCGGGATCACGATGCCGCCGGCGGAGATTTCGTCGGCTTCGATCGGCTTGACTACGACGCGGTCGTGAAGCGGCTTGATGCTCATTGAGAGAGACCTCTTAAGTGATTGATTGGTCTAGGAAAGGCCGGCGATGTTAGCACTCGCCCATGACGACTGCCAGCAACGCTCGCGAAAAAACCCGGTAAGGCCGGGATGCGCCTGATGTAGTGCCGCGGCGGGCGCTTTCAAGGGCCGGCGGCAAAAAATTTTTGCCGGCGGCGTGCGCGGCGTTCCAAGCAGTGACCGAATCCCGTCACAGTGTCACAGAGTCGGGCTAGGCTGGGCGCGGACCCAGGGGGGGATCCATCACCAAAAGGAGTTGTCGATGAAGCCATCCGCCGTTGCGTTGCCGCTGGCCTGCCTGCTCGCCCTTGCCGGGTCGGCCCAGGCCGCCGTATTCATCAACGAATTGCATTACGACGATGCCACCGCCGCCGGCGACACCGGCGAAGGTGTGGAGATCGTCGCCACCGCCGGGGAGAGCCTGAGCGGCTACCGCGTCTACCTGTACAACGGCAGCAACCCGAGCGCGGCCACCGTCTACGCCAACAGCGCGGTGCCGGCCGGCAACCTGGTCAGCTGCGGCGGACAGGTGCGCATCGCCACCGTCGGCTATGCCAGCAACGGCATCCAGAACGGGCCCAACGACGGCCTGGCGCTGGTCGACGGCAACGGCAAGGTGGTGCAGTTCCTCAGCTACGAGGGCGCCATCACCGGCAGCGGCGGTCCCGCCGCGGGGATGACCAGCCAGAACCTGCCGGTCAGCGAGAGCAACAGCACCGCGGCCGGCACCTCGCTGCAACTGCGCGGCAACGGCAGCGCCGCGGCCGATTTCAGCTGGGCCGCCAGCGCCGCCAATACCTTCGGCGCCTGCAACAACGGCCAGACCTTCGCCGGCGGCAGCAGCAACGCCGCGCCGACGGTGACCGCCACCACCCCGACCCAGGGCGCCACCGACTTCCCCGCCGCCGGCGACCTGGCGGTGACCTTCAGCGAGGCGGTGAGCCTGGCCAGCGGCGCGTTCGGCCTGAGCTGCCAGCAGTCCGGCAGCGTGGCGCTGAGCTACCCCAGCAGCGGCACCCAGTTCACGCTGTCCACCAACACCGCGCTGAAGGCCGGCGAGAGCTGCACCCTGAGCATCGTCGCCGCGCGCGTGAGCGATGCCGACGGCGCGCATCCGGCGCAGGACCGCAGCGTCGCCTTCAACGTGGCCAGCGGCTCGGGCGGCGGCAGCGGCGCCGGCACCTACTACTCGCACGTCAACACCTCCAGCCCCAGCCAGTTGCGCTGCTCGCTGCACGAGACGATCAAGGGCCACACCGTCTATCCGTACAGCAGCAGCTCCGGCACCGACACCTGGGCCATCCTGGAGATCGCCGACGAGGATCCGAACAACAGCCAGCGCGTCCTCGACGCCTACCGCAACCGCAGCTACGCCAAGGGCAGCGACCGCGCCGGCAGCGGCAGCGGCCTGAAGTACAACCGCGAGCACAGCTGGCCGAACTCGCTGGGCTTCGGCACCGCCACCGGCGACAAGGGCCTGCCCTACGCGCCGTACACCGACACCCACATGCTGTACCTGACCGACGCCACCTGGAACGCCGACCGCGGCAACAAGCCCTACGCCAAGTGCGACAGCAACTGCGGCGAGCGCGCCACCGAGGCCAACGCCGGCTTCGGCGGCGGCAGCGGCCGCTACCCGGGCAATTCCAACTGGGTGCGCACCCCGGACGGCAACAGCGGCACCTTCGAGGTGTGGGACCACCGCAAGGGCGACATGGCGCGTGCGGTGATGTACATGGCGATCCGTTATGAAGGCGGGGTGGATGCCAAGACCGGGCAGTCCGAGCCGGACCTGGAGCTGACCGACGACCGCAGCAAGATCGTCAAGACCTCGTCCTCGCCCGCCTACATGGGCCTGCTGTCGACCCTGATCGCGTGGAGCCAGCAGGATCCGCCGGACGACGCCGAGCGTGCCCGCAACGAGGTGATCTACAGCTTCCAGGGCAACCGCAACCCGTTCATCGACCACCCCGAGTGGGCGACCTCGTCACTGTTCACCTCGGCCAAGCCGGCCAGCTGCCAGTTGGTCAACTGAGCCGTGTTGCCCCGCCCGCTGCGTTTGCAGCGGGCGGGAATTCGGGATGACCAGCCTGCGGCTGCTGAAAGCCGGGATTGGGAATTGGCCGCGAGCGGCCACGGCCGGCGCCGCCAAAGCGGGGCCGGCATCCCTATACTGTCGGCCGCATGTCCGCGCCCGCCCTCCGCTTGCTGCTCAGCACCTGCCCCGATGCGGCCAGCGCCGCGCGGATCGCCCAGGCCTTGGTCGACGAGCGCCTGGCCGCCTGCGTCAGCCGCCTGCCCGGCGTGCAGTCCACCTATCGCTGGCAAGGCACGGTGGAACAGGGCGAGGAAGTGCTGCTGCTGATCAAGACCGCCGCCGACCGCCTGCCTGCCCTGCAGCAGCGACTGTGTGCGCTGCACCCCTATGAAGTCCCCGAACTGGTCGAACTCGAGGTCGCCGGCGGCCTGCCGGCCTACCTGCAGTGGGTCCATGCCGAAACCCGTGAGGAACCGTAAACCGATGACCCTGCTGCACCGCCTCGCCGCCCTGTGCCTGCTGGCCGTGGCCGCCTTCCCCGCCCTGGCGATCAGCGAAAAGGACTTGCTGCCGGTGGACCAGGCCTTCGCGCTCAGCGCGCAGGCGCCCGAACGCGGCCGCATCGCGCTGCACTGGGACATCGCCAAGGGCTATTACCTGTATCGGCACCGCATCGCGGTGAAGGTGATCGGCGGCTTCAAGCCCAACCCGACCCTGCAGTTGCCGGCCGGCCACAAGAAGACCGACCCGTACTTCGGCGAAGTGGAGACCTACCGCGACGCACTGAACGCGGTGCAGAGCGGCGTCGCCGATCCCGGTACCAGCCGCGTGCAGCTCGAGGTGCGTTACCAGGGCTGCGCCGATGCCGGCGTGTGCTACCCGCCGCAGAAGCGCCTGCTGGAGGTGACCCTGCCGGCCGCAACCGCCACCGCCACTGCCGCCGCCGATCCGGCGCTGCCGCCGCCGGCCGCGACGGGCGGGCTGCCGGGCAGCGGCCCGGGCGCGGGCACCGGCGCCAAGCCGCTGTTCGGTCCCGGCGCCGGTGCCGCCGCGGTGCAGGGCCTGCCGCTGCCGTCGGACCAGGCGTTCCAGTTCGAAGCCATCGTCGGCGACGGCAATACCCTGCTGCTGCGCTTCACCCCGGCGCCGGGCTACTACCTGTATCGCGACCGCACCGCGCTGGCGCTGGAAGGCGCGCCCGGCATCCGCACCGGCATGCCGCGCTGGCCCAAGGGCAGCTCGCACCAGGACGAACACTTCGGCAACGTGGTGGTGTACTTCGACCAGGCCGAAGTCACCGTGCCGCTGCAGCGCCAGCGCGCCGATGCCGCCGCCGCGACCCTGGTGGCGACCTTCCAGGGCTGCCAGACCGACGGCATCTGCTATCCGCCGATGACCCGGCGGGTGAAGCTGGCGCTGCCCAAGGGCACCGTCACCCCGGCCGACCAGGCCGAGGTCAGCCCGTTGCTGGTGACCCCGCTGGACAGCCGCCAGGCCGACGCCAACGACGCGGCCGCCGCCGCGGCCGCCGACGCCCTGCCGGCGATCCCGGACGCCTCGGCGCACAACGCCGCGCGCAGCGCCGCGCCGCCGCCGGCCACGCAGAACCTGCTGTGGATCCTGCTGCTGGCGCTGGGCGGCGGGTTGCTGCTGAACCTGCTGCCGTGCGTGTTGCCGATCCTGTCGCTGAAAGTGCTGGGCCTGGCGCAGAGCGGCGAGAGCCGCGGCCGCGCCCGCAGCCATGCGCTGTGGTACACGCTGGGCGTGCTCGCCTCCTTCGCCGTGATCGGCGGCATCGCCGTGGCCGCGCGCCTGCTGTGGGGCTTCCAGCTGCAACGCCCGGGCTTCGTCGCGGTGCTGGTGTACCTGATGTTCGTGGTCGGGCTGAGCCTGTCGGGCGTGTTCACCCTCAGCGCCAACCTGGGCGGCGTCGGCCAGTCGCTGTCGGCGCGCAGCGGCCCGGTCGGCGACTTCTTCACCGGCGTGCTGGCCTGCGTGGTGTCCAGCGCCTGCATCGGCCCGTTCATGGGCCCGGCGCTGGGCTATGCGCTCACCGCGCCGGCGGCGGCGGCGATGCTGGTGTTCCTGACCCTGGGCCTGGGCCTGGCGCTGCCGTTCCTGCTGATCGGCTTCGTGCCGTCGCTGGCCAGGCGCCTGCCCAAGCCGGGGGCGTGGATGGAGACGCTCAAGCAGGTGCTGGCGTTCCCGATGTACCTGAGCGCGATCTGGCTGCTGTGGGTGCTGGGCAAGCAGCGCGGCGTGGACGCGGTGGCGCTGCTGCTGATCGGCGCCACCTTGCTGGCGCTGGGCCTGTGGTGGTTCGAGCGCGCGCGCTGGCGCGGGCATGCGCTGGGCACCCGCCTGGCCAGCGTGTTGCTGCTGCTGGCGCTGCTGCCGGCCTGGGGCGTGACCCGGCTGCCGCCGCCCAGCGCCAGCGTCGAGCGCAATACCGTGGCCTATTCGCCGCAGATGCTCGACCGCCTGCGCACCGACAACCGCGTGGTGTTCGTCAACATGACCGCCGACTGGTGCGTCACCTGCAAGGCCAACGAGCGCAACGTGTTCGACAGCGACGCGTTCCGCGACACGATCAAGCGGGTCGACGCGGTGTACATGAAGGGCGACTGGACCAACGAGGATCCGCGCATCAGCGCCTTCCTCGCCGAGCACAAGGCGGTGGGCGTGCCGCTGTACGTGGTCTACGGCCCCGGCGCGCCGCCGACGGTGCTGCCGCCGGTGCTGAGCCAGGCCGTGGTCGAGGACGCCCTGCTGCGCGCGGCGCGGTGAACGCCGGCGCCGCGCGCCTGCTGGCGGTCGCCGCGGTGGCGGCGGTGCTGGGCGTGGCGGCGGCGCACTGGTGGGAACGGCGGGCGCCGGGCATGGCCACGGCAGTGCCGGCCACGGCCAGCGGCCGCGCCGCGGCGCCGGTCGCCACAGCGCGGCCGGGCGACCCCGCCCCGGCGCTGCGCCTGCCCACGCTCGACGGCGGCCAGCTGACCCTGGCGCAGTTCCGCGGCCGGCCGCTGCTGGTCAACGTGTGGGCCAGCTGGTGCGAGCCCTGCGTGCGCGAGATGCCGGAACTGGACCGGCTGGCCCGCGCCCAGGCCGACGGCGGCGTGCAGGTGCTGGGCATCGCCCTGGACCGCGCCGAGGACGTGCGCGCCTTCCTGCAGCGGGTACCGATCGGCTACCCGATCGCCCTGGAGACCCCGGGTCCGGCCGACGCCAGCGTGCGCCTGGGCGACACCCAGGGCCTGCTGCCGTACAGCGTGCTGATCGACGCCGATGGCCGCATCGTCAAGCAGAAGCTGGGCCCGTTCGCGCCGGGCGAAGTCGAGACGTGGGCCGGCGGCGGCGCCCAGCCGTCGCCGTAGCCGGTGCGCGTCCCGATGCGTGCAGTGTCCTGGAGGAGCGGCTTCAGCCGCGACGGGCCTTCCCGGGAACACCCGTCGCGGCTGACGCCGCTCCTACGCGCGCGCCTTGCAGGATGCTCGGAAGCTCGCCTGCCGTCGCGACGGAATACAGCTCAAGCCCCGCCGCGACCGCCGTCGCTCCCCAACACCGTACCGGATCCGATCGCTAGAACGCCTGTCGCTGGCGCGCGTCGCCCGCACCGTCATCGGCGGTCCGTGCCTGCCCCAGCGTCGCCAGTTCCGCCGCCAGGCGCTGCGCGCCGGCGCGCAGTTCCGGCACCGCGGTGAATTCCCACAGCACGCCGCGCAACAGCGGTCCCAGGCAGTACAACCCGGCGACCGGATGGCCGCTGCCGTCGCGCACCCGCAGGCGCTCGTCCACGCGCAGGCCCAGGCCCAGCGGATCGGCCTGCAGCAGGCCGGCGTCGCGCATCGTGGCGACCAGCGGGTGGCTGGTGCGGGCGACATCGGTGTCCAGCCCGGTGGCGCGGATCAGCACGTCGAAGTCCTCGGTGCGCGCGCTGCTGCTGGCGCGATCGCGGATCACCGCTTCCACCGCGGTCTCGCCCAGCCGTGCGCGCAGCAGGCGCCCGGCGCGGATGCGCAGCTGACCCTGCGCCTGCATCTGCGCCAGCGCGGTCGCCGCGGCCGGCGCCAGCCGATGCCGCGCCGCCTCCCAGTACGGACGCAGGTGGCGCAGGAAGCGCGCGCGCGCCGCCGGCGCCAGGCCTTGCCAGAACGGCTGCAGGTGCGGGCGCAAGGCGTCCACCACGCAGCGCCAGTCTTCCACCACCGTGGTCAGCTGGCGCAGGCTGCGCAGCAGGCCGGCGAGGTCGTGGTTGCGCAGCGCCTGCGCCACGCTCGGCGGCAGCGTCACCGGCGCGCCCGGCACCGCCAGGTGCGCCTGCGGCGGCAGGCCGCGCCGCGACAGGGCGGTGATCGGGCCGCGGTGGCCGCGCCGGCGCAGGGTCAAGGCCACATCGGCCATGGTCAGGCCGGTGCCGACCAGCAACAGCCGCGCCTGCGGCGGCACCTCGTCGAGCACGCCGTCCTGCCACGGCCAGCCGATGTAGCGCCGATGCACCGCCAGGCGCGGGCCGATGCCCGGCAGCGCCGCCGGCGGCAGCGCGCCGATCGCCAGCACCACCACGTCGGCGACCACCGCCTCGCCGTTGGCCAGGAACAGACGGAAGCCGTCGGGATCGCGCTCCACCGCCACCGCCTCCTCGCTCACCCGCGCCACCTCCACCGCCGACGCCGCCAGCGCGTCGTCCAGGTGCTGCTGCAGATAGCGGCCGTACAGCAGCCGCGGCAGGAACCGCAGGCGTTGCTCGGCGTCCAGCTGCAGGGCGTCGGCGAAGCCGCCCGGCGCCTGCGGGTCCACGCCCAGATCCTTGGCACGCACGTTCAACAGGTGTTCCGGCCGCGCCGCGCCGTAGGCGATGCCGCGGCCGTAGGTGTCGGCCACGCCGACCAGGGTGATGTGGCGGACGGCGCCCTGTCTGGCCAGCGTCGCGGCCAGCACGGTGCCGCAGAATCCTGCGCCGATGATCGCAATTCGCATGGCTCGCCCTCGTGGCCGGTCGGGCGTTCTTTGTGCCCGGGATGCGGGCCGAAGGTGTAAACCGCCGGTTAATGCGTGCGCTCGGCGGCATGGCGATCGGACATCAGCACATGGGCGATGCGCATGAGCGTGTCCGCGCGAGCGCCGATCCGCAGGGCAAGCCGGAAGGCGCCGGTGCGTGACCAGCGCCGCCGCGTTGGGCCGGCATGCGGGCGGGTAGCACAGCATCCGCACCTGTCGGTTGCGGCCTGGCCGCGCGCACTGCGGCGGATGCGGTTCGTGTTCTGCACGTCCGCACCAGCACCGCTGCGGTCAGGCAGCCGCCTTGCGCTCGCATCCGGCGCGTCGCGAGCGCTCCGCGACATGCTGTCGCAACCCCGGCATCTTCCAGGCAGCACGTAGACCTCGGCACGAAGGATCGCGCCAGCGCGCCGCCCCGGTCCCTGCGTGCGCCGGCATGGCTGCCGCCGGCACCGGATCACGCCGCGCTAGCCGCGGTGCCGCTGCGCGATGGCCGCTACGACCTGCCTGCGGCGCTGCGCCTGCAACTCGCGCCGATCCGCACCGTCACGCCCCCCCGCTAGCGCGCCGGCGGACGCTGCACCAGGCCAGGCGCATCGGCAACGAAGGTGTCGAGCACGCCGTCGGCGACCTTGACCGGGCCGCCGAAGCGGGTGGCGCCAGGAATGGAGGGGATCGCCGCGGCCTGCGCGGCGAGTTGCCCGGCGGTGGCGAAGGCCTGCTCGGCCGCCGGATCGCCGGCCAGCGCCTGGTTCAACCCGTCCACGCTCAGGCGCAACGCGCGGCCCCACAGCGCGGTCGCGTCCAGCCAGGGCGCGGCCTCGGCCACGAACGCGCCGGTGGCAGCGCCGGCACGGATGCGCTGCGGCGCCTCCGCCAAGGCGTCGGCCGCGCGGCCCAGCGCGGCCAGCGCCGCGGTGCGGGCCGCCGGATCGCCGTCGGCCAGCGCGTCGCGGGCGGCGTCGATCAGCGCCTTGAGCCGCGGCGCCTGCGGCTGCCAGGGCAGATGGCCGAAAGTCGGCGCCAGGTGCTGGGTGTCGAAGAAGGTGAGCAGCGCGTCGGCCACCGGCGCGTCGCCGCCGGCCAGGTCGCGCGCGGCCGCACGCCAAGTGCGCTGCGCGTCGTAGCCGCGGTCGTTCCAGGCGAAGGCCAGCACCCCGGCCACCGCCGGCCGGCTGGCCACTTCCTGGTTCATCGGGTTGGCGACGATGCCGCTCAGCTCCGCCGACAGCCCGGCCTGGCGGCGGTCGTACGGCGCCAGCAGCAGGCGCCCAGCGGTTTCGGCGAAGTCGTTGACCGGATAATTGTCCCACAGCAGCGTCTTGCGCCCGAACGCCTTGGTCGCGTTCTTCGCGTCGCTCACCGAGATCGACGCCGGGACCACGTCGGTGCCGGTCCACTGCACCACCACGCGCGGATCCAGCGCCTGTCGCAGCGTCGCCTTGTACGGCGACTCGGTGACGTTGTAGTACTCGGTCGGCACCATGATCAGCGCGCCGTGGCCGGCCGCGGCGATGTCCGCCTGCACCGCGTTGAGCAACCGCGCCTGCGCGGTGGCCGCGGCCTGCTCGCCGGCGGGGCCGAACGCGGTGGCGTCGCCGGGGCAGTTCCACTTGGTGTATTCGATGTCGTCGAAGGCGATGTAGAAGCTGCGCACGCCGCGTGCGCGCAGCGCGGCGAACTTGCGCCGGATCGCCTGCAGGTCGGCCGGGTCGCTGTAGCAGATCGACGGCCCCGGCGAGAGCGCATAGACGAAGTTGATGTGCTCGCGATTGGCGACCGCGGCCAGCTTGCCCAGCGCCGCCAGCGTGGCGGCCGGATACGGCGCGCGCCAGCGATCGCGCGCAAACGCGTCGTCCTTGGGGCTGTAGATGAAGGTGTTGGCCTTGAAGCGCGCCAGGAACGCCAGGTGCGCGGCGCGCTCGGCCATGCTCCAGGGTTTGCCGTAGAAACCCTCGATCGTGCCGCGCACCGGCATCGCCGGCGCGTCGGTCACCGCCACCGAGGCGATGCGCCCGTGCGCGACCAGTTGCCGGAAGGTCTGCGCCGCGTGGTACAGGCCGTCGCCGTCGCGACCGGCCAGCACGATCAGCGCGCCGCGGCCGCGCGCCACACTGCCCAGCGCATAGCCTTCCGCGCGCTCGGGCACGTCCAGGTCGACGACGGCCAGCGCATCGCGCACCGGCGCGGCGTCGACGGTGCCCAGCACCACCGCCACCGCCTGCGGGTCGCGCGGCAGCGCGCTGGCGCGGCGGATGCGGGAGACCCCGGCCTCGCGCAACACCGCGCGCACCAGCGCGTCGGTGGCCGGATCGGGCGTGCCGGCCTGCACCAGCACCACCGACGGCCCGAGCGGCAGTTCCGGCCCGAGCAGGCGCAGCGCGGTCGGCGCCGGGTACACCGCCGGCAGCGTGGCCGGCGCCGCCGCCAGCGCGGGCGCGGCGATCGAGCCGGCCAGCAGCGCCAGCGCCAGGATGTAGCGGCCAAGGCCGGAACGGCCACCATGGTCGGTTCGCATGCGCCCACTCCCGATTGGTATTTCAGTGATTTCCAAATGGTATATACCACTTATGGCGGCGGCGCCGCGCGGGCGCCGGCACTGCAATCGTCCCGACCCATGCGGCAGCGAGACTTGCCTGGCCCGCGCACGATGGGCCATCACCGTAGGCCGCGGGCGCTGCGTCCTCCCTGCGGCCGAGGCCCGCCGCGCGCCGCATGACGCCCCGCAGCCCGGCGACAAAATCAAACATTTGTTTAAAACACCCGCAACTTCGCCGAACTGGACAGCAATGCCGGCTTCGCGCAGACTGCCGCCCTTTCGGCTGTTTTGTTCCCGATGGCGCGACTGCTGCTGCTGCATGGCCCCAACCTCAACCTGCTCGGCACCCGCGAGCCGGGCGTGTACGGCCATGCCACCCTGGCGCAGATCGACGCGGCGCTGCAGGCCCAGGCCAGTGCCGCCGGCCACCAGCTGGAGAGCCTGCAGTCCAACGCCGAGCACGTGCTGGTCGACCGGGTGCAGGCCGCGCGCGCCGACGGCACCGCCTTCATCCTGATCAACCCGGCGGCCTTCACCCATACCTCGGTGGCGCTGCGCGACGCGCTGGCGGCGGTGGCGATCCCGTTCATCGAGATCCACCTGTCCAACCCGCACAGCCGCGAGCCGTTCCGCCACCACAGCTATTTCAGCGACCACGCGGTCGGCGTGGTCTGCGGTTTCGGCGCCGACAGCTACCGCTATGCGATGGACGCGGCGCTGACCCGGCTGGGAACTGCCGCATGAGCCGCGCCCGACCGGTGCCGCACACCCCCGTCTGAGTCCCCGGGCCGCGCGCCCGGTCTTTTTCCGAGTCACCTCAAGAGGCCGTTATGGATCTCCGCAAAATCAAGAAACTGATCGACCTGCTGGAAGAATCGAATCTCGCCGAGATCGAGATCAAGGAAGGCGAGGAAAGCGTGCGCCTGGCGCGCACCCCCAAGGGCATGACCGGCAGCGCGCCGCAGTACGTGGCCGCCGCCCCGGTGGCCGCGCCGGCGGCGGCCGCGCCGATGCCGATGAACTCGCCCACCGAAGCCTCCACCGGCGGCAGCGCCAAGCCCGGCAACGCCCTGCCCGAGGGCCACGTGCTGCGCGCACCGATGGTCGGCACCTTCTACACCTCGCCGGCGCCGGACAAGCCCGCCTTCGTCAGCGTCGGCCAGGCGGTCAAGGCCGGCGAGACCCTGGCGATCATCGAGGCGATGAAGATGTTCAACCCGATCGAAGCCGACGTCTCCGGCACCATCGTCGCGATCCTGGGCGAAAGCGGCCAGCCGGTGGAGTTTGACCAGCCGTTGTTTGTGATTGGCTGAGACGCCGGGAATCGGGAGTGGAGAATGGGGAATCGTCAAAGCGGCCGCACGAGCGGCTCGACGTCTGGCGCGACTCCATGGATCTGGTGGAAATGATCTACCGCCTCTCCGAGACGTTTCCGGCGACGGAACGTTTCGGGCTGACGGCGCAGCTGCGCCGCGCAGCGGTCAGCATCCCCGCCAACATCGCCGAAGGCGCGGCACGCCGCTCCACTCCCGAATACCTGCGCTTCCTGTCGATCGCACGTGGCTCGCTGTCCGAGGCAAGCACGCATCTGCAGATCGCGCGCCGGCTCGACTACACCCCCGACATCGCGGCACTCGACGGATTGATCGATACGATCTTCGCCAAACTGACCGCATTGATGAATGTCCTGAGCAAGCGCGGAGATTGACGATGCACGCCGTCCTCCATTCCCGATTCTCCATTCCCAATTCCCGGCCTTCCCATGCTCGATAAAGTCGTCATCGCCAATCGCGGCGAAATCGCGCTGCGCATCCTGCGCGCGTGCCATACGCTCGGCATCCGCACGGTCGCGGTGCATTCCACCGTGGACCGCAACCTCAAGCACGTGGCCATGGCCGACGAGTCGGTGTGCATCGGCCCGGCGCCCTCGTCGGAGAGCTACCTCAACATCCCGGCGCTGATCGCCGCGGCCGAGGTCACCGACGCCCAGGCCATCCATCCCGGCTACGGCTTCCTGTCGGAGAACGCCGACTTCGCCGAGCGCGTGGAGCAGTCCGGCTTCATCTTCATCGGGCCCAAGGCCGACACCATCCGCCTGATGGGCGACAAGGTCGAGGCGATCCGCGCGATGAAGGCCGCCGGCGTGCCGTGCGTGCCCGGCTCGGGCGGCCCGCTGGGCGAGGACATCGTCGCCAACACCAAGATCGCCCGCGAGATCGGCTACCCGGTGATCATCAAGGCCGCCGGCGGCGGCGGCGGCCGCGGCATGCGCGTGGTGCATTCGGAGGCCGCGCTGAAGGCCGCGATCGAGACCACCAAGTCCGAGGCCAAGGCCGCCTTCAGCAACGACCAGGTGTACATGGAGAAGTTCCTGGAGAACCCGCGCCACGTGGAGATCCAGGTGCTGGCCGACGGCCAGGGCGGCGCCATCCACCTGGGCGAGCGCGACTGTTCGATGCAGCGCCGCCACCAGAAGGTGGTGGAGGAAGCGCCGGCGCCGGGCATCACCGAGGAACTGCGCAACGAGATCGGCAAGGTCTGCGTGGACGCGTGCATCCGCATCGGCTACCGCGGCGCCGGCACCTTCGAGTTCCTGTTCGAGAACGGGCGCTTCTACTTCATCGAAATGAACACGCGCATCCAGGTCGAGCACCCGGTCACCGAGCGCATCACCGGCATCGACCTGGTCTGCGAGCAGCTGCGCATCGCCGCCGGGCACAAGCTCAGCATCAAGCAGAAGGACATCGTCCTGCGCGGCCATGCGATCGAGTGCCGCATCAACGCCGAGGATCCGGAAACCTTCATGCCCAACCCGGGCCTGATCACCGGCTTCCACCCGCCCGGCGGCCCCGGCGTGCGCGTGGATACGCACATCTACAGCGGCTACAAGGTACCGCCGAACTACGACTCGATGATCGGCAAGCTGATCGTGCACGGCCCCGACCGCGAGACCGCGATCGCGCGCATGCGCGTGGCGCTGAGCGAAATGGTGGTGGATGGCATCAAGACCAACATCCCGCTGCAGCAGCGGATCATGCGCGACAAGGGCTTCCAGGCCGGCGGCCAGAACATCCACTACCTGGAAAAGCGCCTGGCCGAGCGCAAGAACAAGTCGATTGCGTTGGTTTGAAAGGGGGGAATGGAGAAACGGGAATCGGGAATCGGCAGTGCCGGTTCCCGATGTCCGATGACGAAGGCCCACGACCACGGGGATGCAGCACCTCAGCGACCGCTGGCTGACGCCCGTACTACAGACCTGGCGCACGGCAAGTCGGCGTGCCTGAGTCGCCTAGAGCAAGGAGGAACCGGGAACCGCTGTCGCGATTCCCGATTCCCCACTCCCCATTCCCGGCTATTTCTCCTGCTGCGTCCCCGCCACCGGCTCCGCGCCCAGGCTCGAGGTCGGGCTGACGATCATCACCGTCTCGGTGGAGCCGTCCGGCCAGACGATCTGGAAGGTGCTGCCGGGGGCCAGGGTGGAGAACGGCATGCCGCTGTTGGCGCGGTAGATCGCCGCCACCTGTGCGGCGCCGGCGCGGCGCAGGTCCGGCGCGGCGTGCGCGGTGGTCAGTTCGACCTTGGACAGGCCGCGGTAGCGCTGTTCGGCGGTGTCGATCAGCAACAGGCCCGCCGCCGCCGCCGAGTAGGCGACGAAGGCCAGGACCCAGAACCAGAATTTGGCGCCATGCAGCCATCGCCGGTAATTCATGAGCCTGCTCCCTTGCTGTCCAACAGTCGATTGACCATGTCGTTCATCGTGTCCGTGCCTTGCCGCGGCACCGCGGCGTCGTAAACAAAACTGCTGAAATCCTGGGTGGGATCGCGCGAGCAGATCCCGCCGTTGGCGCAATAGCGGGTCATCAACTCGCTATCCGGGCCGCAATCCAATCCCAGCCTGCAGGCGGCCAACTGCCAGGCCAATTCGGAAAACTGGGTGCCGGCCACGCGACCGTCCAGGCCGTCGTCGCCGCTGGCGGCCAGGCCCATCGCCGGCGCCAGCGCCACATAGGCATCCGGATCGCCGGAGGCGCGCACCCGCGCGACCAGGTCGCGCTTGTACTCGGCGCCGGCGTGCAGCGGCTGGCCCAGCGCCAGCAGCGCCGCTTCGGCGGCCAGGTTGCCGCCGCGTGCGGCCTGCACGCGCTGGGCGACGATGGCCTGGCGGGTGAGGCCGTCGCCGGGCACGAACCCGGCGCAGCGGCGGCCGACGCGGGCGCGCGCCTGCACCATCTGCGCCGAGGTCGGCAGGCGTGCATCGGCGATCGCGCGGGTGTCGGCGCCGTAGCCGACCGGGTCCATCGCATAGCCGGCGCAGTAGTCGTAGATGCGGCTGAGCCGCCAGGAGGCCTCGGGGTCGCCATGCGCGGCGGCGATCGACAGCTGCTGCGCGGCGCGGTAGAGGTCGGCCCCCCGTTCGCCGTCGGCCTCCCCGCGCAGGCGCGCAGGCGCCGGCATCGACGCCACCACCGGCGCAGTCGCAGTCGCCGGCGCGGCGGACGCAGGCGCGGCGCCGACCACCATCGGGGCCGCCGGCGCAGACGCCGCCGGCGCGGCCGGCAGCGATAGCGCCCGATAGGCGACCACGCCCAGCAACAGCGCGGCGGGCGCCAGCAACAGCCAGGTTGGACGGGACACGACGGGCATGCGCGAAAGAGCCGGACAACGGGCAAAGGCGCAGCCGGACCCCCTGTCGCCCGGCCGCTGCGAGCCGGCAGTCTACCCCAGCCCACGGCCGCGGTATGCGCCAACTGCCTCCGCGCGGCACCGGTGCGCGGGCGCGCGGACCGGCGAGACGGACGAACGGCACGGCGCGATGGCCGTCGCGCCGCCCGGTTCGCCCCGCCTTCCCGAACGGGCAGCGCCTGGCGGTGGTGCCCGCCCTTTCGGCCGGCCGCATCCCGGCCTCGGGTTAGTTCGGCCGCACCTTGCCCAAGGCTGCGGTCCGCGGCGGTCCTGCCGCCGCGCCGGCGCCACCCGCATAGCGATACGGCCGGACACGACGACGGCCGCACGCCTGGCCGGCTCTCCCCCGGCAAACGACCCACAGCGGCGCGACGCCGCCCACAACCATCGTGGGGTCGCATGCCGAACGCCGCCGGCAAGTCACGGTTCGGTCGCCGCCAGCCCTGGCGCGCGCCCTGCCTCGGGCGCGCCGGCCAAGCGGTCTCCAGCGCGAAGTCCGCCGCCCGTCTAAGATGCGCGCTTCCCTCGTTGCCCCACCGACCGATGCCGTTCCTCGAACTGACCCTGCGCTGCACCGACGCCACCCAGCCCCGCTACGAGACCGCGCTGGAGGACGTCGGCGCGCTGGCGGTGACCCTGCTCGATGCCGACGCCGACACCAGCAACGAACGCGCGATCCTGGAACCGGGCGTGGGCGAGACCCCGCTGTGGGGCACGCTCGTGCTCAGCGCGCTGTTCCCCGAGGAACAGGACGCGCTGGTGCTGCTGGCCGCGCTGGAGGCGTTCGACCCCGGGCTGGACTGGACCCAGGTCACCTTCCGCAAGGTCGACGACCAGGACTGGGAACGGGCCTGGCTGGACCAGTTCCAGCCGATGCGCTTCGGCGCGCGCACCTTCATCGTGCCGTGGAACCACGACCTGCCCGAAGACGCCAGCGGCGCCGACGCCGCGGTGGTGCGCCTGGACCCGGGCCTGGCGTTCGGCTCCGGCACCCACCCGACCACCGCGCTGTGCCTGCGCTGGTTGGACGCGCTGGCCGCCGACGGCGCCCTGGCCCAGGCGCGCGTGCTCGATTTCGGCTGCGGCTCGGGGATCCTGGCGCTGGCCGCGCTGAAGCTGGGCGCCGCCGCCGCGGTGGGCGTGGACAACGACCCGCAGGCGCTGCTGGCCAGCCACGACAACGCCGAACGCAACGCGGTCGGCGAACGCCTGGCGGTGTACCTGCCCGCCGACGAACCGGCCGCCACCTATCCGGTGGTGGTGGCCAACATCCTCGCCTCGGCGCTGGACGCGCTGGCGCCGACCCTGGCCGCGCGCGTGGCGCCGGGCGGGCGCATCGCCCTGTCCGGCATCCTGCACGGGCAGGAACAGGAACTGCTGCAGCGCTACGCGCCGTGGTTCACCCAACTGCGCACCGAGCAGGACGGCGACTGGATGCGCATCGACGGCGTGCGCCGCGACTGAAGCGGAGCGCGGCCGCGGCCGGCGTCGCCGGCGCGCGGCGGTCCAGGCCAGCGCGCGGCCCGCGCCGGGGCAGGCAGGGCCAGCGCCACATAGACAGTATCGCTAACATTTCGCCGATGGACAGCGCAGCGAACCACCCGTAGCGGCCGGCGCGGCTATATCTCGCCTCCCTTGCGGAGGTGCGCGTGAACAGCAAGCTGTACGAACGGGTGCGCGAAGCGCGCAAGCTCACCGGCCTGACCCAGGAGGCCCTGGCGCTGGACCTGGGCGTGACCCGCAGCGCGGTGGCGCAGTGGGAAATGGCCGAAGGCACCGCGCCGGCAGTGGAGCACCTGATCGCCCTGGCCCGCCGCAGCGGGCTGAGCTTCGAATACCTGGCCACCGGCCGCGGCGAGCGCGTGTTCGGCGAACCGATCGCGGTGGACGCCGCCGCCATCGGCGAACTGCCCAACCACTACCAGTTCACCGACCAGCAACTGCGCCTGCTGGAACGCTTCGAAAGCCTGAGCCCGCGCCAGCGCGCCGGCCTGCTCGACCTGCTCGACACCCGCAAGCCGCAGCGTTGAGCGCCCGCGCGCGCCGTGCTCCGCGACGCGCCGGGTCCTGGCAACGGCCAGGGTCAACCGGCGGCGCGCTGCAGATCCAGTCGGCGCATGCTTGAATACGGCTCTCGCCGTCGTCGCCCGCGCGCATGCCCGATCGCACCCCGCCCCGTCCCAGCCTCGCCACCTTGCTGCGCCAGCCCGACGCGCCCGCCACGCAGGGCGACGCTGCGGCGCAGCCGGCCGAGGAGGCCGACGCATCCGCAAGCGCGCCGCCGCTGCCCGAGATCCCCGCCGCAGCGGCCATCTCACCGGCGCCTGCGAACGCGGGTCCGCTGGCGGCCAGGGACGACGCCGCGGCGCAGCGCGCCGCGCGCGCGCCCGACGACCTGGACGAGCCGCCGCCGCCGCCCGCTTCGGAAGCGGACGCCACACCGGCGCCGGCCCCGGCCGCCGTCGCAGTCGCCACCGCCGCGTCTCCCGCGACACCGAGCTTCCTGCACGGCCCGCGCGGACGCCGCCCGGTGCTGCGCGCCGCACCCTGGCAGTGGATCGCGCTGGTCGGGCTGGGCGTGCTGCTGGCGCTGCAGATCCTGATCGCCGATCGCCAGCGCCTGGGCGCCGACCCGCGCTGGCGGCCGTGGGTGGCCGGGGTCTGCCAGGTCCTGGGCTGCCGCGTGCCGGCCTGGCGCGAGCCGGCGGCCTTCACCATGCTCAGCCGCGAGGTGCGGCCGCTGCCCGGCCAGGCCGGCACCCTGCAGGTACAGGCGACCTTCCGCAACGACGCGCGCTGGGCGCAGGCCTGGCCGCTGCTGCAACTGTCCCTGGCCGATGCCGACGGCCGCACCATCGGCAGCCGCGTGCTGCGCCCGCAGGAGTATCTGGGCCGCGCGCGTCCGGACAGCGCCACGCTGGCGCCGGGACAGAGTGCACAGATCGCGTTCCAGGTGCGCGAACCGGCCGCCGAGACCGCGGCATTCAGTTTCGACTTCCATTGAGAACGCTACGTTCGGGCACGGCGCCATGGCAGTGGCGCAGGCCACGCGCTAGACTCGTCCCCCCGCGCCGGCCCTTCTGCCGTCCAGCGCCGCTGTCATCCGGGACCCCTCGAACTTGAACGCCGCCACCACTCGTCCTGACTCCAGTCGCGGCGCGCCGAAGCCGCCACTGCGCGAACACGTGGCGCAATCGGTCCGCCGCTACCTGCGCGACCTCGACGGCTGCGATGCCGACGACGTGTACGAGATCGTGCTGCGCGAGATGGAGATCCCGTTGTTCGTGGAAGTGCTGAACCATTGCGAGGGCAACCAGAGCCGCGCCGCCGCGCTGCTGGGCATCCACCGCGCCACCCTGCGCAAGAAGCTCAAGGAATACGGGCTGGCCTGAGAGGCCGGGATGCGGGATGCGGGATGCGGGATGCGGGATGCGGGATGTTGTCCTGCATGACCTCGCTGTCAAGCGATCCGACACAGCAAGACAGCCCGGCTCGCGAAGACCGCGTAGCGTTGCTGTAGGAGCGGCTTCAGCCGCGACGCGCGAACTCACATCGCGCCGTCGATCCTGCATCAAGCGACAATCCACTCCAAAGAAAAGCCAGTCTCCGAAAGCCGCGGAGCGCGACTGTCGGAGGGGCTTCAGCCCCGACGCGACACGGGCTGAAGCGTCGGGACTGAAGTCCCTCCCACAACATTCCCGGCGCGGCGAGACCGCGGCAAGCGCGAATCGCATCCCCGGGTGTTCATCGCAGGCCGCCCCCACGACCACACGCCCGTAGGAGCGGCTTCAGCCGCGACGCGCGAACTCACATCGCGCCGTCGATCCTGCATCGAGCGACAAACCACTCCAAAGAAAAGCCAGTCTCTGAAAGCCGCGAAGCGCCACTGTGGGAGGGGCTTCAGCCCCGACGCGACACGGCTGAAGCGTCGGGACTGAAGTCCCTCCCACAACATTCCCGGCACGGCACGAACGCGGCAAAAGCGCGATTGCAGCACCCAGCCCCCGCCACCAGCGATGCATGTGCGGGAGCAGTGCTTGCCCTGTCGCTGCGCGATCAGCAGCGATGCGCCATCGGTAAAGCCTCGCGGCTAACGCCGCTCCTACGCAAACGCAAATGCGCAGCGCGCGACACACAACAAATCCCAAACCGGACTCCCCCATCCCCGCCCCTCACACCCATCCATAGCGGATCAGGTGGAAGAACACCGGCGCGGCGAAGCACACCGAATCCAGCCGGTCGAGCACGCCGCCGTGGCCTTCGATCATATGACCCCAGTCCTTGATGCCGCGGTCGCGCTTGATCGCCGACATCACCAGGCCGCCGAAGAAGCCCATCAGGTTGGCCACCAGCGCCAGCGCGAACGCCTGCAGCGGCGAAAACGGGGTGATCCACCACAGCGCCGCGCCCAGCAGGCTGGCCGAGAGGATGCCGCCGACAAAGCCCTCCACGGTCTTGGACGGCGACAGCTTCGGCGCGATCAGGTGCCGGCCCAGCAGCTTGCCCCACACGTACTGCAACACGTCCGAGGACTGCACCACGATCACCAGGAACGCGAACAGCAGCAGGTTGCGGTCCTCGTAGCCGGGGATGCGCAGGTTCAGCAGCGCCGGCACGTGCGAGATGCAGAACACGCAGATCATCAGCCCCCACTGCACCTTGGCGGTGCGCTCCAGGTAGTGCGTGGTGTCGCCGCCGATGGTCGCCAGGATCGGCAGCACCAGGAACGCGTAGACCGGGATCAACAGCGTGTACAGGCCGTACCAGTCGCTCCACACCAGCCAGTACTGCCACGGCAGTACCACGTAGAACGCGACCAGCAGTGCGTAGTAGTCGCCGCGCCGGGTCGGGGTAAGGGTGATGAATTCGCGCAGCGCGAACAGCGACACCAGCGCGAACAGCACGATCACGCCGAGCCGGCCGAAGGCGAAGGCCAGCGCCACCACCGCGGCCATCACCCACCAGGCGCGGATCCGCGCCACCAGGTTGTCCAGCACCGCGCTGGGTCGTCCGCGCGCACGCCAGCGCAAGGTCTCGGCGATCAGGGTGGCCACCACCAGCACCGTGGCGATGCCGAGGAACAGCCACACCGTCTGTTGTCGTAGCGAGGATTGCTGCAAGTGGTCGCTGAGTGCGATCGGATTCATCGGGCCGCCTCCGTCTGTGCCGGCGCCAGCGCCAGCAAGGCCGCGCGTGCGCGGTCCAGGAACGCCTGCTTGTCCTCGCCGGCCTGCAGCCGCAGCGGCTCGCCGAAGGTGGTCGTGCACAGCAGCGGCAACGGCAGCCACATGCCCTTGGGCATCACCCGCTTGAGGTTGTCGATCCACACCGGCACGAACTCCAGTTCCGGACGCTGCCGTGCCAGGTGGTAGATGCCGCTCTTGAACGGCAGCAGGCCGTCCTGGGTATTGCGCGTACCTTCGGGAAACAGGATCAGCGAACCGCCGCCGTCGACCGCCTCGCACAGGCAGTCGATCGGATCGCGGGTGCGCTGCGCGGCCTCGCGCTCGATCAGCACGCCGTTGAACACCGCATGGATCAGGTAGCGGCGCAGCGCGTCGCGCTGCCAGTAGTCGGCCGCCGCCACCGGCCGCACCTCGCGCCGCAGCGGCGCCGGCAGCGACGACCAGATCAGCACGAAATCGCCGTGGCTGGCGTGGTTGCCGAAGTACACGCGGCGTTCGCTGGACGGCATGCAGCCGCGCCACAGCGCACGTGCGCCGGTGAGCAGGCGGATCGCGGCGCTGCAGCCGCGGGCGATCAGGCGGGCGATCATTTCCACTCCAGTTCGCGCACGATGGCGCGCACACGGATCACGATGGTGAGGGCGGCAGCGGCGATCAGCAGCGCCAGCGCCACGGCAAGAAGCATGCGAGCCAGCGCGGCGTGTTGCAGCAACAGCGCAGCGGCCGCCGCCAACGCGGCCAGCGACAGCCAATGCATGCGCTGCACGCGTGCCATCGGTCCCTGCAGCGGTTCGCGCACCGCGCAGGCCAGGCCAAGCATGCGCACGTAGGCGGTGCCCACGCACAGCAAGGCGGCGGCCCAGCCCAGTTCCGCACCGATGCCCAGCACCGGCTGCAGGCCGTAGCCCACGCCCAGGCACACCGCCACGTCCGACAAGCGGTCCGGCGCCTCGTTGTACACCGCGCCGGCGCGGCCGATCATCTGCGCCTGCTGCGCCATCAGCCCGTCCAGGCGGTTGCACAGCAGCCGCGCCTGCAGCGCCAGCGCCGCCAGCACCAGCAACGCGGCGGCATTGGCCGGCGGCTCGCGCCAGGCCAGGGCGAACATCAGCGCGGCCAGCACCGCGCACGCCAGGCCGCTCCAGGACACGCCGTTGGGCGTAGCCCCGCGCGCGCGCAACGCCAGCGCCAGCCGCGTACGCCATTGCGCTCGCCGCGCCTGCCAGGTCGAACCGGCCATCAGTCGCCACCTCCACACCCGCCGCAGCCACCACCCCCGCAACTGCTGCCGCCGCCATCGCTGCTGCCAGCGCCACAGCTACTGCAGCTCGTCGTTGAACAACGGCCGCCACGGCCGTTGGGCCCCGGTGCGCGCAAGGCGTGGTAGTCGGCCCAGGGCGTGGTCATCAGCACGCTGGTGCCGGCCAGGGCCAGCGGCAACGCCAGGTGCGAACCGGGCGCCAGCGAGGGCGCGGCGACGCCGTCGCGCCAGGCCGCATCGCGGTCGGCCAACAGGGCGTCACCGGCGACGCTGCGCCGCGGCGGCGTGAGCAGGAAGCCGAGCGCAACGACCGCGACCACCACCATCGCTGCCACCAGGAAGCCGATCGGGCGCTGCAATTGCAGGCCGATACGCAGCTTCAGCAGGCCCATGGTCCACAGCGCCAGCAACGGTGCGGCGCCGAACAGGCGCGCGCACAACGCCTGTCCATGGCCAAGCCACAGCCCCTTGTCGACCAGCGCCCGGCGCAGCGGCGCGACGTCGCGCTGCAACGCGGCCAGTGCCGGCTGCAGGTACGGATGCGCGTGCACGATCGCCAGCGCGCGCTGCAACGATGGTGGTGCCGCGACACCGGTGAGCCGCAGCCGCGCGTGGCGGCGCACATGCGGTTCGGCCTGCAGGCGCACCGCACCGGCCGCCAGCAGCAAGGCCAGTTGTTGATCGGCGACGCGCTCGCTGCCACCGGCCAGGTAGGCCAGTTCGGTGGCGTCCAGTGGCGTATCGAGCGCCGCGCCTGGGAGTGCGCGCACCGCCAGGCGCAGACGCGCGCCCAGGCTCCAGGCCAGGCCGATGCCGGCCAGGAACAGCAGCAGGAACGGCGGTCCCGGCCAGTGCAGCGGCGAAAGCGGGCCGTGGCGCTGCCATAGCACCGCGAACAACAGCGCCACGCCCAGCATCCAGCCCCAAAGGGCGATGCCGCCGCGCGCGGTCGCGGTGTCGCGCGTGCTTGCCTGGCGCATTGCCGGCGCGAGCAGCGGCGTGCCGGCCGGTGCCGGCCAGCACGCCGCCGGCGGTTCGCCGAAGTAGTGCCGGTAGTGCGACAGGGTGGCCGCGTACTGGGCCTGGAAGCGCGCGGCGTCGGCCGGGTCGCCGCGCCCGGGATGGTGGTGCAGCGTACGGCGCAGGACCTGTGGACAGAACCGCTGCCAGTACTCGCGGGTATCGGTGAGATGGGCATGCCAGGCCTGGTCGACCAGCGGACTTGGCGTGATCTCCTCGCCGGCGACGCAGGCCAGGAAGCAGAAGCGCCGGTACTCCTCGACCAGTTGCGCGGCCAGCGCCAGCGACACGCCGGCCTCCTCGGCGACGCGGCGCTCGAACGCCGGCAACGCCGTCTCGCCCTCGCCGAAGCCATCGGCCTGCAGACGCTGCCACAACGCCGCGTGATCGGGATCGACCGCGGCCGGCCGCAGCGGCGTGGGCGTTCGCGTCATCGCATCGCCTCCCAGCCGGCCGGCGCCATGCACAGCGCCAACACCAAGGCGAGCGCCTGCAAGGCGAAGCACAGCACCTGCCGCCGCAGCAAACCGCGCATGCCCTGCCAGCGCGCCAGCCAGTCGCGCGGCGGCGGCAGCGTACGCAGCAGGCCCAACCGCTGCAGCACCGCGTCCAGGTCGGCACCGGCGCGCGCTGGATCGGCTTCGGCCAGCACCGCCTCGAGCAGATCCGCATCCAGCCCGACCCGCGCCGCCCAGTAGCGCTGCAGCAGGCCGGCCAGCGCCGAGCCTCCGCACAGCGCCGCGGCGAGCACGGCGCCGGTACCGGCATACCAGGCAACGAGCAGCAGGGCCGTCGCCAGCAACACCAGCGACAGCCGATCCAGCGGCGCGCCCTGGCGCAGCACCGCCGCCATCGCGCGCAGTTCCAGCGGCGTGCTCATGCCGGCACCTCCCGCGCCTGCAGCGGCGCCGGCGGTGCGGCGCAGGCCGCGGCGATGGCGGCACGCTGCGCCGGCCCCAGCACGATCCGCTGCGCGCGCGCCCGCAGCAGCCCCAGCGCGTCGTCCAGCGTGGCGGCACGTCCGCTGCGCAGCAGCCAGGTGGCGACCGCGGCCGCGCTGCGCGAATAGCCCAGCGCGCAGCAGGCCAGCACCGGGCCGTGCGCGCGCGCCGCTTCGATCGCGTCGGCGGCCGCACGCAAGGCCGCGGCCGGCGGCGCCACCAGGTCCAGCATCGGCACCACGCGGTCGTGCGCCTGCGCCTGGCGCAACGACAGCTCCGCGCTGACGTCGACTACCGCGGCAAACTGCGCACGCTCGCCGCGGCCGGGCATGCGCCCGAGCCAGACGCCGTCGGCGATCTCGCGCGGCGCCGGGTCGCGCCAGGTCCAGGCGCGCGCGTTGAGCCGGGCGGCGGCCAGGTACGGCGCGTACAGCCAGCGCGCGGCCAGGCTCAGGCGGCCGTCGGCGCGCTTCTGCAGGCCGAGCGGTCCGAGCAGCGCATAGCTGAGCGCGACCAGCAGCAGCGACAGTGCCGGCCACAGCAGCCACCAGCCGGCGCCACCGAGCGCGCGTGCGGCAGCCACGCAGGCCGCGCTGCCGAGCAGGTACAGCGCGGCCAGACGCCAGCGCCGCGGATCGCGCGCCGGCGCCGCGCCGCGCCACGGCGGGTCGATGCGTTCGGGCCACAGCCACACGCACAACCAGCCGGCGGCCAGGCCGGTGGGCACATCGAGGAAGTGATGCTGGTAGGTGGTCAGCACCGACAGCCCGATCAGCGCGAACCAGCCGTGCAAGGCCAGCCGCGCCAGCCCGTGCAGGTGCTGCGCGTAGCGCACCCACAGCACCACCAGCAGCACGATGTGCAGCGACGGCGCCTGGTTGAACGGCTTGTCGAAGCCCAGCAGCACCGCGAACAGCCAGCCGAACACGCCCTCGGTCGGCGGCCGCTCGAAACCGAAGCGCAGCGGCCACAACAGGAAGCAGCCCACCGCCAGCAGCTGCGCGGTGAGCAGGCGCCGCGCATGCGTGTCCAGTTCGGCGCGCGTGCGGCAGACGAAGAACGAGGCCGCGTAGAACAGGTCGATCGACCAGTACGGGACGATGCTCCACGGCCAGAACGGGAGGTGCGTTTCCCAGGCGAACGGCAGCGACGGGACATCGGCGCGGCGTGCGGCCAGGGTGTTGGCCAGGCCGTAGCTGAGGAAGAAGAACGGCCCCAGCAGCGCCAGCCAGGCCAGCGCACGCCGCCACGGCCGCGCGGCCGCCGCGCTCATGGCGCGATCCGCTGCGCCAGCGACACGGTGAAGATGCCCCACGCGTCGATGCGCTGCTCCAGCTTGCGGAAGCCGGCCGCGCGCACCAGTTCGTCCATCTCCTGCTGGGTGCGACGGCGCATCACCCAGGCCGCGCCGCCGCGGTGACTGGTCAGCGCGCGGGCGATGAACTCCAGCTGCGGATGCCAGGGCTGGCCGGTGTAGGCCAGGTAGCCGCCCGGTTCCACTGCCGCGGCCACGCCCTGCAGCGAGCGCAGCACCAGGTCGTTGTCTGGGAACAGTTCGTACAGGCCCGACACCACCGCCAGCGTCGGCCGCGGCTGCAGCGCGGCCAGCGCGTCGCGGTCGAACGCATCGCCGTGCTCGAAGCGGGCGATGTCGGAGGCGCCGAGCGCAGCGATCAACGCCTGACCCTGCTGCACATTCAACGGAATGAAATCACGCAGCAGGATCGCATCGGCGCGCTGCGTGCCGCCGGCCAGCGCCTCCAACACGTAGCGGCCGTGGCCGGCGGCGATGTCCAGCGCGCGCACCGGCAGGCCGGCGCCACGCAGCCGCTGCATCGCCAGGCCCAGCAGTTCATGCAGATGCCGGCGGCGCACGCGGATGCCGCGCCAGCCGATCGCATCCAGATAGGTGCGGTCGATCATCCGCCCCAATGGGCCGCGCCCGGCGGCCTGGTCGCGGTAGATGTAGTCCAGCGTGCTGCCGGAATCGAAGCCGGTCTGCAGGCCCAGGGCGATACCCTCGGACAGCCGCCCGCCCAGGCGCAGGCCGGCGCGCACGCCGCGCCAGCGCAGGTCCTGCAGGCTGTAGCGCTCGGGCGGCCAGGCCAGGCGCTCGGCTTCCTCGAAGGTCGGCCCGCGCCGGTGCGCCTGGCGCAGGCTGGGCAGCGCCGGCGCTTCGGCGAAGCGCTCGCGCACGAAGCGGCGGATCTGCGCCAGCGCCGGCGCGCGGTCGCGCTCGCCCAGGGTGTCGTGGAAGAAACCGGGCAGCAGGTGGCGCTCCTTCACCGGCGAGGACAGGCGCTCGTAGAAGCGGTCCTGCGGCCCGCGGTGCACCACGACATCGCTGCCGGACACCAGCAGTTGCACCGGCACGGTGATCGCCTGCGCATCGCCGACCACGCGGTCGGCCGCCGCGTACAGCCCCAGCAACACCCGCACCGAGATCGGCCGGGTGATCAGCGGATCGGTGCGATAGCTGTCGACCCGCGCCGGGTCGTGGGTCAGCCACTGCGGCTTGACGTAGCTGTTGACGAAAAAGTTGCCGCGCAACTTCTGCAGCAAGGCCAGCCCGGCCCGCGCGAACGGCACGTACAGCTTGACCTTGAACGCCGGCGAGGCCAGCACCAGCGCGCGCAGCGGCGGCGCGTAGTCGTGCACCCAGGTGCTGGCGATCACCGCGCCCACGCTCTGCGCCACCACCACGATGTCCTGCACGGCGATGCCGTGGACCTCGCCGATGTGCGCGACGAAGCGGTCCAGGTCGCGCACCAGCGCCGGGAAGCCGGGGGCATCGCCGCGCGCGCCGGGCGAGCGGCCGTTGCCGCGCGCATCCCAGGCGAACAGCGCGCACTCGTCCAGGCCCAGCTCCTCGGCCAGGTGCATCACCCGCCCGGAATGCTCGTGGCCGCGATGCAGCAGCAGCACCGCTCGCGGCGGCGCGGCCGGCGCGGTGGCCGGCCAATGCCGATAGAACAGCCGTGTGCCGTCGAAACTGGCGAATTCGCTTTCGTTGACCTGCCGCATCCGTTGCCGATGTCCTGTCTGCCGTGAATCCCTGTTCCCTGCGTCCGTACCGGCCGCCGCGCTCACCTGCGCGCGGCCGCCTCGCGTAGTCCGGCCGCGACCCGCCGCAGCACGGTCGCCACGCACAATAGCGCCACGGCGATGGCGACTCCATTCACCGTCGCCGCCCCGATCCAGCCGCCGGCCAGCAGCAGCCCCAGCAGGCCGACGACGAAGGCGCGGTCGCTCTTGCCCATCGGCCCATCGTAGCGGCGGCTGGCGCCGACCATCAGCCCCAGCACGCCGGCATATTCGGTCAGCGCCGCGGTCAGCGCCATCAGCCACAGCGCGCCGGCGCTGGCGCCGGCCACGCCGAGCAGGCTCAGGTACAGCGCCGCATCGGCGACCACGTCGCACAGTTCGTTGAGGTAGGCGCCCAGCCGCGATTGCTGGCCGAACTCGCGCGCCAGCATCCCGTCGACCGCATTCAAGGCCATCCGCAGCAGCATCCACAGCGGCAGCAGCGCGTACCACAGCGGCTGCGCCGCGCCTTGCGCGTACACCGCCGCGGCGACCAGCAGCGAGATCGACGCCGCCGCCACGGTCACCTGGTTGGCGGTGACGCCGAGCCGGTGCAGCGCCCGCACGCCGGGCCGCAGCAGATCCTGGAAACGTCCTTTGAGGGCATAGATCGACACGCGCGTGGTCCTGACGGCGAGGGCGGGGCGGCCACAGCCTAATGCATCGCAGGAGACGCGCGCGCCACGGTGCGCGTGCGGCCACGTCCGGCAACCCGCCCCGGCCCACGGCACAGACCGCGCGCGAGGCGGCACGGCCTGTGCGCATCGCCGCCACGTCGAAGGAGGCCGCCCGGCAGCGCCTGCAGCGCGGAAGCGCGCCTGCGCCGCGGGCGCCGACCCCGCGGCGCACACGCCCGGAGCGGGCCCGGCGTGCACGATCCGCGTGCCCGGCACGCGTGCCGGCCGGGCGTCGGCGGGCCTCAGCGCCTACAATGGCGGCCCGTTCCGCTGCCCCGTCCCTGCCCCATGTCCTCCGATTTCCTGCCCGTGCGCCGGGCGCTGCTGTCCGTTTCCGACAAGACCGGCCTGATCGACCTGGCCCGCGCGCTGGCCGCGCGCAACGTCGAGCTGCTGTCCACCGGCGGCACCGCCAAGGCGCTGCGCGAGGCCGGGCTGGCGGTGAAGGACGTGTCCGAGCTGACCGGCTTCCCGGAAATGATGGACGGCCGGGTCAAGACCCTGCACCCGCTGGTGCACGGCGGCCTGCTCGGCCGCGCCGGCACCGACGATGCGGTGATGGCCGAACACGGCATCGCCGCGATCGACCTGCTGGTGCTGAACCTGTATCCGTTCGAGCGGGTCACCGCCGATGCCAACTGCACGCTTGACGTGGCGGTGGAGAACATCGACATCGGCGGCCCGGCGATGCTGCGCTCGGCGGCCAAGAACTTCGCCCGCGTGGCGGTGGCCACCGACCCGGCGCAGTACGCCGAACTGCTGGCCGAGCTGGAGGCCAACGACGGCCGGCTGTCGGCGGCCAAGCGCTTCGCCCTGGCCGTGGCCGCGTTCAACCGCGTCGCCCAGTACGACGCGGCGATCAGCAACTACCTGTCCGCGGTCACCGCCAGCGACGCCGCGGTGCCGGCGCGCAGCGCGTTCCCGGCGCAGATGAATTCCAGCTTCGTCAAGGTGATGGAACTGCGCTACGGCGAGAACCCGCACCAGCAGGCCGCGTTCTACCGCGACCTCCACCCCACCCCCGGCACCCTGGCCACCTTCACCCAGCTGCAGGGCAAGGAACTGTCCTACAACAACATCGCCGACAGCGATGCGGCCTGGGAATGCGTGCGCCAGTTCGACGCGCCGGCCTGCGTCATCGTCAAGCACGCCAACCCCTGCGGCGTGGCGGTCGGCGCCGGCTGCGGCGACGCCTACGAACTGGCCTACGCCACCGACCCGACCAGCGCCTTCGGCGGCATCATCGCCTTCAACCGGCGGCTGGATGCGGCCACGGCCAAGGTCATCCTGGACCGCCAGTTCGTCGAGGTGCTGATCGCCCCCGACTACGACGACGCCGCACTCGAGTACGCCAAGAAGAAGGCCAACGTGCGCGTGCTGCGCATCCCCGCCGGCAACGGTGCCTACGGCATCGACAGCAAGCGGGTCGGCTCCGGCATCCTGCTGCAGACCAGCGACGCCCACGTGGTGCCGCGCGAGGCGCTGAAGGTAGTGACGCGGCTGGCGCCGAGCGAGGCGCAGTTCGCCGACCTGCTGTTCGCGTGGAAGGTGGCCAAGTACGTCAAGTCCAACGCCATCGTCTACGCCAAGGACCATCGCACCATCGGCGTCGGCGCCGGGCAGATGAGCCGGGTGTACTCGGCGCGCATCGCCGGGATCAAGGCCACCGACGCCGGCCTGGCCGTGGAAGGCTCGGTGATGGCCTCCGATGCGTTCTTCCCGTTCCGCGACGGCATCGACGCCGCGGCGGCGGCCGGTATCAAGGCGGTGATCCAGCCCGGTGGTTCGATGCGCGACGCCGAGGTCATCGCCGCGGCCGACGAGCACGGCATCGCCATGGTGTTCACCGGCGTGCGCCACTTCCGCCACTGAGTTCCGGAGCGATGCGCCTGTCCGCTGTCGCACCGCGTCCGCTCGCCGCGCTGGCCCTGGCCGGCGCCCTCGTGCTGGGCGGCTGCAAACAGACGACGCCCGCATCGACCGCGGCGCCTGCGGCTGCGGCCGCGCCCGCCGACGCCGCGGCGCCGGCACACGTCAGCCGCACCGCGCTGCTGCAGGCATTCCTGCAGCAGCGCTACGGCAGCACCGCGACGCTGGCCGGGCACTGGCCGGGGCACTGGACCCAGGACGGCGCCAGCCACGCGGTGGACTGGCAGGTCTGCGCCGAACAGCCGGTGGTCGTCGGCGACGGCTGGCAGCAGTTGCTCGCGGTCTGCGGCGCACTGCGCGATGCCGGCCACCCGGACCCGGGCACCATCGACTTCTACGTGCTGCGTCCCGACGGCCAGGGCCTGGCCGTCACCGCCGAGCGCACCGGCGATACCTACGGCAGCAACGGCCAGCCGGGCGAAGTCGGCATCGTCCGCGCCGGCAGCGATTTCTACGGGTTCCGCGTCGAGGACGGCTGGTTCGGCCAGGGCTACGCGCTGCAGTCGCAGACCCTGATCCTGCCCGGCCCCAAGGGCCTGGTCGACGCCGGCAGCGTACGCAGCCATATCGACAACGCCGCCGCCGCCGACTGCGATGCCGCCGACGCGGCGGCGGACTGCAAGGCCGGCCAGTTCGCCATCGACTACGCCCTGCGCTTCGACGACCGCGACCATGCCGCCCGCGTGTGGCCGCTGCTGATCGAGGAAACCGGCGTGGATTGCGGCCAGCGCCAGGTGCAGCGCACACACCGCTTCGCGCTGGACACCAAGACCTGGACCTACCATTTCCCCGAGGCGCTGCAGCGCGAGGGCTGCACGTGAGGCGGGCGCGCCGTCTCGACCCTGCGCCACCAGCCCCGCGATTGGCGGGGAGTGCTTCCAGGGCGCGGCGTGTACCTAGGATTTTTACAGTGTGCGACCGTTGATTGCTCCTGAGGGATGTTTAGCTTGTCCAGTCAGACCTTCGCGGGAACTGACCATGGCAGGAAATCGCAAACTTCGCTGTATCGACCGTCGCGGCTATCTCACCGAAACCACCGAAAGCCTGCGCAAACTCGAAATCTGGCTAGGCTTCCTCTTCAAGTTGGCGCTTCTTCTATTTCTTGGAATGGACAACTCAACACCATGAAACTGCTCGTCATCGGCTCCGGCGGCCGCGAACACGCCCTGGCCTGGAAGCTGGCCCAGTCCCCCCGTGTCGACGAAGTGCTGGTGGCGCCCGGCAATGCCGGCACCGCCGGCGAAGCGAAGTGCCGCAACGTGGCGGTCAAGGTGAACGATCTCGACGGCCTGCTCGCACTCGCCCAGGACGAAGGCGTGGCGCTGACCGTGGTGGGACCGGAAGTGCCGCTGGTGCTGGGCGTGGTCGACCGCTTCCGTGCCGCCGGGCTGCGCATCTTCGGCCCCACCGCCGCCGCCGCGCAGCTGGAAGGCAGCAAGGCCTACGCCAAGGACTTCCTGCAGCGCCACGGCATTCCCACCGCGTTCTACGCCGCGCACACCGAGGTCGAGCCGGCGCTGGCCTACGTCCGCGACAAGGGCGCGCCGATCGTGATCAAGGCCGACGGCCTGGCCGCCGGCAAGGGCGTGATCGTGGCGATGTCGCTAGAGGAGGCCGAGGCCGCGGTGCGCGACATGCTCTCCGGCAACGCCTTCGGCGACGCCGGCGCGCGCGTGGTGATCGAGGAATTCCTCGATGGCGAGGAAGCCAGCTTCATCTCCATGGTCGACGGCCACAGCGCGCTGCCGATGGCCACCAGCCAGGACCACAAGCGCGTCGGCGACGGCGACACCGGCCCCAACACCGGCGGCATGGGCGCGTACTCGCCGGCGCCGGTGGTCACGCCCGAAGTGCACGCGCGGGTGATGCGCGAGGTGGTCGAGCCGACCGTGCGCGGCATGCGCGCCGACGGCGTGCCGTTCACCGGCTTCCTCTACGCCGGGCTGATGATCGACGCCAGCGGCGCGCCCAAGGTGATCGAATTCAACGTGCGCTTCGGCGACCCGGAAACGCAGCCGGTGATGCTGCGCCTGCAGTCGGACCTGCTCGACCTGCTCGAGGCCGCGCTCGACGAGCGCCTGCACGCGACGCAGGCGCACTGGGATCCGCGTCCCTCGCTGGGCGTGGTGCTGGCCGCCGCACCGTATCCGGAGACCCCGGTGACCGGCGAGCCGATCACCGGCCTAGACGCGGTGCCGGCCAACGCCAAGGTGTTCCATGCCGGCACCGCGCTGGACGCGCAGGGCCGCGTGCTCAGCGCCGGCGGCCGCGTGCTGTGCGTGGCGGCGCTGGGCGACAGCGTGGCCGCGGCGCAGCGCCATGCGTACGCCGGCGTGGAGCGCATCCACTGGGCCAGCGAATTCCACCGCCACGACATCGGCTGGCGCGCGATCGCGCGCGAGCAGGGGGCGTAAGTAGCGCGAGAGTGTGCGTCAGCATTCGCAGTCAGCACGCCGCGAAGTACAACCACGGGGCACATGACCCGATGTGGGAGCGGCTCAGCCGCGACGAGTGAAGTCCAAAGCCGGCTGACAATCTCCCTCGTCGGGACTGAAGTCCCTCCCACAAGGACGCCCGACCAACTCCCTGTGGGAGCGGCTTCAGCCGCGACGAGTGAAACCCCAAGCCGGCTGACATCACCCGTCGTGAAGACTGAAGTCCCTCGCACAAGGACGCCCGACCAACTCCTTGTGGGAGCGGCTTCAGCCGCGACGAGTGAAGTCCAAAGCCGGCGGACAATCTCCCTCGTCGGGACTGAAGTCCCTCCCACAAGGACTCCCAGCCCACTTCTTGTGGGAGCGGCTTCAGCCGCGACGAGTGAAACCCCAAGCCAGCTGACAATCTCCCTCGTCGGGACTGAAGTCCCTCCCACAAGGACGCCCGACCAACTCCCTGTGGGAGCGGCTTCAGCCGCGACGAGTGCAACCCCAAGCCGGCTGACACCACCCGTCGTGGCGACTGAAGTCCCTCGCACAAGGACGCCCGACCAACTCCTTGTGGGAGCGGCTCAGCCGCGACGAGTGAAGTCCAAAGCCAGCTGACAATCTCCCTCGTCGGGACTGAAGTCCCTCCCACAAGAGCACACCGATCCCACGTGGAAGCACGCACGCGGCCACCATCGCCGCTGCGCTAGCCTGGATCCCCACCGATTCGCGCACGCCCCATGGCTCTCTCCCCTGCCCTCCGCACCCGCTTTCGCGCGCTCGCCGCGCAGACCGACGGCATCGACACCGCGGTCTACGCCGCCTACGGCAAGGATCCGCTCGATCCCATCATCGGCCTCGGCCGCCGCGATGCGCGCATCTGCATCTTCGGCCGCGACCCGGGCCGCAGCGAGGTGGAACACGGCGAACCCTTCGTCGGCAGCGGCGGCCAGCTGGTGCGCAAGGCGCTGTACCGGCACCTGCACGGCGGGACGGAGATGCCCGATTTCGCCGCCGGGCTTGAGGCCGGCCGCGTCGCCTTCTGGCTCAACACCGTGCCGTACAAGCCGCTAGGCAACAAGGCCTGGTCGATGCCGGTGAAGCGGCGCTTCCATCCGCTGATGCGGCGCCTGCTGCTCGAACAGTGGCGCGGCCAGGCCATCCTCACCCTCGGCCGCGAGGCCTTCCTGTGGTTCGGCATCGACCAGCCGCCGGACGTGCGCGCAGCGCTGGACACGTTCTGGGCACGCGAGGACCGCTTCCAGGCGCAGGCCGAGGTCGAGCTGCGCAGCGAGGACGGCCGCCGCACTCGCCGCGTGACGCTGTATCCGCTGCCGCATCCCTCGCCACTCAACCAGACCTGGTACACGCGCTTCCCGGCGCTGCTGGACGCTCGCCTGCGACAACTGGAAATCTGAGCGCGCTCGCGTAGACGGACCCTCTGGAGGGGGATCGCATACAGCGACGGTGCGCTATCGTGTTGCAGTGCCGACTCCCTCGATCGAAACCCGCCTCAGCCGCCTGTGGGCCCACGAAAAGGCCAGCTACGGCCTGCGCGTGTTCATCGCGCTGGCCGTGGCGATGGGCGTGTGCTGGCACCAGCAGCAACTGGAGGCGGTGCCGGCGATCTTCCTGGGCACCATCGCCAGCGCCATCGCCGAGACCGACGACAACTGGCTGGGCAGGATCAAGTCGGTGCTGCTGTCGCTGCTGTGCTTCGCCGCCGCCGCGGCCGCGGTGGTGCTGCTGTTCCCGTACCCGTGGCCGTTCGCGGCCGGCCTGGCGCTGTCCACCTTCGCCCTGACCCTGCTCGGCGCGCTCGGCGAACGCTACGCCTCGATCGCCCAGGCCACCGTGGCGCTGGCGATCTACGCGATGATCGGCCTGGACCACGGCAACCAGGCCGGCCATGTCGGCGGCAGCGCCTGGCACGGCGTGGCCTTGTTGCTGCTCGGCGCCAGCTGGTACGCGGTGCTGTCGGTGCTGTGGACGATACTGTTCGCCAACCGGCCGGTGCGCGAGCGGCTGTCGCGGCTGTACCTGGAGCTGGGCCGCTACCTGCGGCTGAAGGCGGCGCTGTTCGAGCCGGTGCGGCAGAGCGACCTGCACGCGCGGCGGCTGGCGCTGGCCGAGCAGAACGCGCGGGTGGTGGCGGCGCTGAACGCGGCCAAGACCGCGATCATCAGCCGCTTCGGCCGCTCCGGCCGGCCCGGCGTGCAGTCGGGCCTGTACTTCCGCCTGTACTACATGGCGCAGGACTTCCACGAGCGCGCCAGTTCCTCGCACTACCCGTACGAGGCGCTGACCGACGCGTTCTTCCACAGCGACGTGCTGTACCGCTGCCAGCGCCTGCTGGCCCTGCAGGGCAAGGCCTGCGCGGCGCTGGGCGAGGCGATCCGGCTGCGCCAGCCGTTCGACTACGGCGAGCAGACCCAGCAGGCCACCACCGACCTGCGCGAGTCGCTGGATTTCCTGCACGCGCGCGCCGATCCACGGCAGGCGCGGCTGCTCGGCTCGCTGGAATTGCTGGTGACCAACCTGCACAGCATCGAGCGGCGCCTGGCCGAGGCCGCGCAGTCGGACGCCACCAGCGACACCCTCGACACCCGCCTGCGCGACTCCTCGCCGCACACCCTGCGCGAGATGCTGCGGCGCCTCGGCCAGCAGCTCACGC
Source organism: Xanthomonas sp. NCPPB 901 (assembly GCF_056725085.1). Lineage (NCBI taxonomy): Bacteria > Pseudomonadati > Pseudomonadota > Gammaproteobacteria > Lysobacterales > Lysobacteraceae > Xanthomonas > Xanthomonas sp. NCPPB 901. Next base: position 4,573,284 of record NZ_CM161511.1, read on the forward strand.
CCGGCTCGGTGCTGTTCCGGCACGGCCTGCGCATGGCGATCGCGCTGGTGGTGGGCTACGCCATCATGCGGTCGATCCACGCCAGCAACGGCTACTGGATCCTGCTGACCACCGCCTTCGTGTGCCGGCCCAACTACGGCGCCACCCGCCTGCGCCTGGCCCAGCGCATCGCCGGCACCCTGATCGGCCTGGGCGCGGCGTGGGCGCTGATGCAATTGTTCCCCAGCACCGAGCTGCAACTGCTGTTCGCCCTGCTCGGCACCCTGGTGTTCTTCGTCACCCGCACCGACCGCTACATGCTCGCCACCGCGGCGATCACGGTGATGGCGCTGTTCTGCTTCAACCTGATCGGCAACGGTTTCATGCTGATCTGGCCGCGCCTGCTCGACACCCTGATCGGCTGCGCGATCGCCGCCGCCGCCTCGTTCCTGATCCTGCCGGACTGGCAGGGCCGGCGCCTCAACCAGGTGCTGGCGACGGTGCTGTCCAGCAGCGCGCGCTACCTGGCGCAGGTGCTGGAACAGTACCGCAGCGGCATGCGCGACGACCTGCCCTACCGCATCGCCCGCCGCGACATGCACAACGCCGACGCCGCGCTGTCGGTGGCGCTGTCGAACATGCTGCGCGAGCCCGGCCGCTATCGCCGCAACCTGGATGCCGGGTTCCGCTTCCTGGCCCTGTCCAACACCTTGCTCGGCTACCTGTCGGCGCTGGGCGCGCACCGCGCCGCGCTGGCCGGCGAGACCGATCCGGACATCGCCCGCGCCGGCGAGTACCTGACCCAGGCGCTGGGCGCGCTGGCCGACGCGCTCAGCGAACGGCGCCCGCTGCCGGCCGCCGACGAGCCGGCCGAGATCGCGCTGGCCGAGGCGCTGGAACGCGAGGACGGCATCGACGAGGCCAAGCGCCGGCTGGTGCGCAACCAGCTCGCGCTGACCCTGCGCCTGCTGCCCAAGCTGCGCGCCGCCGCGCAGGCGGTCAGCGCCGCGCCGGCGCCGCCGGCGTCGGCGCATGCTGCCCCGGCCGCACGCTGATCCCCATCCACAGCAGCGCCGCTACCGCCAGCGCCGCGCCGCCGAGCGCCACCCCGCGCCAGCCGGCGTAGGCATAGGCGGCCGTGCCGAGGCTGGAGCCGACCGCGCCGCCGATGAAGTAGCAGGTGACGTAGGCCGAGGTGATGCGGTTGCGCGCGGCCGGGTTCAGTTGATAGATCACGCTCTGGTTGCCGATGTGCACGCCCTGCACCGCCACGTCCAGCAACAGCACGCCGGCCAGCAGCAGCCACAGCGAGTGCGGCGCGCCGAGCAGCAGCAGCCACGACAGCAACAGCATCGCCAAGCCGCCCCAGCCGACCCAGTGGCCGGCGCCGCGGTCGGACAGCTTGCCGGAGAGGTTGGCGGCGAACGCGCCGGCCGCGCCGATCAGCCCGAACAGGCCGATGGTCGCGGTGCCATAGCGGTAGTCCGGGCCGGACAGCAGGAATGCCAGCGTGGTCCAGAACATGCTGAAGCCGGCGAAGATCAGCCCGCCCAGCACCGCCCGCGCGCGCAGCACCGGTTCGTCGCGCAACAGCGCCAGCACCGAGCCGATCAGGTGCGGATAGGACAGCTGCGGATTGCCCGGGTGCCGCGGCAGGCCGCGCCACAGCAGCCCCGACACCAGCAGGATCAGCGCCGCCGCCGCCCAGTACACGGTATGCCAGCCGCCGACCCCGGCCAGCAGGCCGGACACCGTGCGCGCCAGCAGGATGCCCAGCAGCAGGCCGCTCATCACCGTGCCGATGACCCGGCCGCGCTCGTGCGGCGCGGCCAGGGTCGCGGCGAACGGCACCAGGATCTGCGCGGCCACCGAACTCAGGCCGGTGATCAGCGTGCCGACCAGCAGCAGCGCGAAGCTGTGGGCCATCGCACTGACCAGCAGGCCGACCGCGCTGAGTGCGTACAGGCCGACGATCAGGCTGCGGCGCTCGAAGCGGTCGCCCAGCGGCACCAGCAACAACAGGCCGGCGGCATAGGCCAGCTGCGCGGTGGTGACCACCGCGCCGGCGTGGCGCACGTCGATGGCGAAGGTCTGCGCCAGCACTTCCAGCAGCGGTTGCGCATAGTAGTTGCTGGCCACCGCCAGGCCGGTGGCGATGGCCATCAGCAGCACCAGGCCGCGGCGCATCGGCGAATGCGAGGTCGTTTCCATGGACAGGAACCGGATCGAGGAGAGGGAGCGCAGTCTGTGGCGATGGCAGCGATCTTTCCAACGCATTTTTTTCACCACATCCATCTGTTTTTGAGATAGCGTGGCGACGGCATCGGGTCGCGCCGGCCATCGCGCCGGATCGCCGCGGCGGTGCCCCGCCACGTGCACACTGGCCATCACACGTCCGGGGGGAACGCGCCACCATGCTCAGCACCGACATCGCCGACGCGCTGCGCCAGCAAGGGTATGCCGTGGTCCGCGGCTTCCTGGCCGAAGGCGACATTCCCGACAGCCTGCTGCGCTTCCTGGAAGGCGCCGAGAAGTTCCACGACGGCGTGATCGGCGACCTGCCGGCGGCGGACATGCGCCGGATCCAGGCGCGCATCGCCGCCACGGTGCCGCCGGTCGCCGCGGCCATGGGCCTGGCGATCGCCCCCGACCGCTTCGGATACTGCGCCATCCGCATCCGCGAAAGCCATGCCGCGCCGAGCCTGCGCCTGCCGTTCGACCAGCACCGCGATCCGAAGACCGCCCCGGGCGGCGCGCTCAACTGGCACCTGGACCACTTCAGCTACTTCCTGCACGGCGACCACCGCAACTACCTGATCTGCTACATGCCGGTGCTCAAGCCCGACGCCAGCCTGGCCAACGTGGCCATCGTCGCCGACGACGTGGTCGCGCGCCTGGATCCGCACCTGCACCGGCGCATCCAGGGCCGCGGCGCGCTGCGCTTCCGCTGCGTGGAGGCCGACACGCTGGACTGGTTCAAGCTGCGCTTTCCCGGCCAGGCCATCGCCGTCGGCGACTGGTATGCGATCGAGGACCTGCACGACGCCAGCCCCGGCTGGAAAATCGGCGTCGACCTGGAGGCGCACAAAGTGGTGCCGCAGCTCGCGGTCGGCGACCTGCTGATCATGCGCGCCGACGTCATCCACCGCACCCACGACGCCGGCTGCGACCGCATCTCGGTGCGCTGCGACGTCCTGCCGGCGCGCGCGCACCGGCTCGATACGCTGCGCGGCCTGCTCGACATGACCCTGCGCTACCCGTGGATGAGCCGCAAGCGCCGCTACAACATCCGCCTGTGGCTGCGCCAGCAATGGCGCAAGCGGTTGGAGCGGCAAACATGAGTCGCGCACCGCGACCGAGCGCACGGCGCGCCTGCGGCGCACTCCGCGCACCGCCATGCTGACCCTGCGCCAGCTCGAATTCGCCGTCGCCGTCGCCGAGGAAGGCAGCTTCACCGCGGCCGCGCGCCGCTGCCACACCGTGCAGTCGGCGCTGAGCCACCAGATCGCCAAGATCGAACAGGCACTGGGCGCGCGCCTGTTCGAGCGCGGTGCGCGGCGGGTGCGCGCCACCGCCGCCGGCGAGGTGTTCCTGCACAACGCGCGGGCCACCCTGCGCGCGGCCGAGCGCCTGCAGGAGGAGATGGCGCAGACCCTGGGCACGGTGCGCGGCCGCCTGCAGATCGGGCAGATTTCCTCGTTGAACGCGGTGCAGGTACCGGCGGTGCTGCGCCGCTTCCGCGAGGCGCACAGCGCGGTGGACGTGCACCTGCGCACCGGCATGAGCGATGCGCTGCTGCTGGAGCTGGGCGAAGGCCGGCTCGACGTGGCCCTGATCGGCGTCGGCCCGCACGTGGCGCTGCCGCCGCAGCACCTGCTGCTGCACGAGGAACCGCTGGCGCTGATCGCCGCGCCGGGCAACCGCTTCGCCGCGCGCCGCGAGGTCTCCCTGCGCGAGCTGGAGGACGCGCCGATGGCCGGGCTGATCCCCGGCGCCGGCGTGCGCGGCATCATCGACCGCGCCTTCGCCGATGCCGGCCTGCGCCAGCGCCTGCAGTACGAGGTCACCCATGCCGACCTGCAGCGGCAACTGGTGGCCGAGGACCTGGGCCTGGCGGTGGTGCCGCAGACCATGGCCGCGGGCATGCACGGCGTGGCGACGGTGGCGCTGCGCGAGCGCTTCCGCTTCCTGACTTATGCGGTCTGGCGGCCGGACCCGACCCCGGCCGCGCGCGCCTTCATCGCCCTGCTGCGCGCGCAGCACAAAGCGCCGCACACCGCGGCCGGCAGCGCCGGAGCGGGCCGCCGCGCGCCGCGCCTGCGCGCGCGGTGAACCTGCTAGGCTGCGCGCGTTCGCAAAGGAGCCTGCATGTCCGCCCACAGCCAGTTCGCCCTGCTGCGGCAACGCCGCTTTCTGCCGTTCTTCGTGGTCCAGGCGTTGGGCGCGTTCAACGACAACGTGTACCGGCAGGCGATCATCGGCCTGCTGTTCTATCTCGGCGTCACCCCCGAACAGCGCACGCTGTACACCAACCTGGCGCCGGCGCTGTTCATCCTGCCGTACTTCCTGTTCTCCTCGCTGGCCGGGCAGATCGCCGAGAAGCTGGAGAAATCGCGGCTGGTGGTCATCACCACCACGATGGAGATCGCGATCATGTCGCTGGCCGCGGTCGGCTTCCTGACCGAGAACATGGCGGTGCTGCTGGTGGCGCTGTTCTGCACCGGCCTGCAGTCGACCCTGTTCGGGCCGGTGAAGTATTCGATCCTGCCATCGGTGCTCAAGCCGGAGGAACTGACCGGCGGCAACGGCCTGGTCGAGATGGGCACTTCGATCTCGATCCTGTGCGGCATGATCCTGGGCGGGCTGATCTTCCAGATCGCCGGCAGCCACGGACCGGTGGCCGCGGCCACCGCGGTGGTGGCGCTGGCGGTCACCGGCAACCTGGTGGCGCGCTGCATTCCCAAGGTCGATGCCGGCGCGCCCGAGCTGAAGATCAACTGGAACCCGCTGCCCGAATCGCTGGCGATCATGCGCCTGACCCGGCGCCAGCTGGCGGTGCGCAACGCGGTGCTCGGCGTGTCCTGGTTCTGGTTCGTCGGCACCGTGCTTACCGCGCAGTTGCCGACCTACGCCGAACTCAACCTGGGTGGCGCGCAGGACCTGTACATCTTCGCCCTGGCGCTGTTCTCGATCGGCACCGGCACCGGCTCGCTGCTGTGCGAGAAGCTGTCCGGACGCACCGTGGAAATCGGCCTGGTGCCGCTGGGCGCGTTCGGCATCAGCGCCTTCATGCTCGACCTGTACTTCGCCCGCCCCGGCGCCGCGCCGCACACCGGCCTGGACATCGGCCAGTTCGTGGGCCAGCCCGGCAGCTGGCGGATCATGCTCGACCTGGTCGGCATCGGCCTGTGCACCGGCCTGTTCGTGGTGCCGCTGTTCGCGCTGATCCAGAGCCGCACGCCGAAGGCGGAACTGTCGCGCGTCATCGCCGGGCTCAACATCCAGAACTCGCTGTTCATCGTGCTGGCGGCGATGATCGGCATCGCCCTGCAGATGCAGCAGCTGCACCTGTTCGGTCTGCGCATCCCGATGCCCGGGCTGAGCATCCCGCAGGTATTCCTGGCGCTGGCCATCGCCAATGCGCTGGTGGCGATCTGGATCTTCAGCATCGTCCCCGAATTCCTGATGCGCTTCCTCAGCTGGGTGATGGTGCGCACCCTGTACCGGCTGCGCCTGCACGGGATCGAACGCCATGTGCCCGAGGAGGGCGCGGCGCTGATCGTATGCAACCACGTCAGCTACATGGACGCGCTGGTGCTGGCCGCGGCGATCCCGCGGCCGGTGCGCTTCGTCATGTACTACCGCATCTTCAACATTCCGGTGATGCGCTGGATCTTCCGCACCGCCAAGGCGATCCCGATCGCCGGCGCGCGCGAGGATCCCGAGCTGATGCAGCGCGCGTTCGACGCCATCGACGCGGCGCTGGCCGAGGGCGAGCTGGTGTGCATCTTCCCCGAGGGCGCGCTGACCAAGGACGGCGAGATCGCCGCGTTCAAGTCCGGCGTGGAGAAGATCCTGGCGCGGCGCGCGGTGCCGGTGGTGCCGATGGCGCTGCGCAACATGTGGACCAGCATGTGGAGCAAGCGCGACTCGCGGCTGCGGCGCATGCGCCTGCCGCGGCGCTTTCGCGCCCTCATCGAGGTGATCGCCGATACGCCGGTGGCCGGCGCCCAGGCCAGCGCCGAGACCCTGGAAGCGCAGGTGCGGCGGCTGCGCGGCGATGCCGCCTGAGTGCGTGCAGGTGCCGCGGGCGCGCACTTGGGGTAAATTAGCCTGAGGGGAGACGCCACAAGCGGTGGCGTCCATCACGAAGGACCGCGCGCAGTGAATCACGTCGCACCACCACCAGCGCCCAACGCGACGGGCGTCTATGTGCCCAACAACCTGGTGTGGGCGATCCTGTCCACGCTGTTCTGCTGCCTGCCGCTGGGCATCGTCTCCATCGTCTACGCCTCGCAGGTGGATGGCCGCCGCGCCGCCGGCGACATCGCCGGTGCGCGCGAAGCCTCGCGCAAGGCCGGCCTGTGGGCAATGTGGTCGGCGTTCGCGCTGCCGGTCCTGATGGCGCTGTGGTTTTTGCTGTTCGGCGGCCTGGCCTTCCTCGGCAGCCTGACCAGCCACTAGCTAGCCTGGCGCCTTTCCCGTTTCACCACCCAACCACGGAGCAACACGGATGAATACCACCGCACCGCAAGTGTCCAGCAACCTCGTCTGGGCGATCCTGGCCACGCTGTTCTGCTGTCTGCCGCTGGGCATCGTGTCCATCGTCTACGCCTCGCAGGTCAACACCAAGCTCGCTGCGGGCGACGTGGCCGGCGCGCGCGACTCGGCGGACAAGGCCAAGAAGTGGGCGATCTACTCGGCGATCACGGCCGTGGTGCTGATGGTGCTGTACGTGATCTTCCTCTTCGCCCTGGGCGGCCTGGGCATGATGCAGCAGTCGTCCGTGTCCTGAGGACCACGGCCGCCGTCGCCTGCGACGGCGGCCGGTCACACGCGATCGCCTGCCTGCCATGTCCCTGCCGCGCCTGCAGTCCCTGCCCCGCTGGCTGCCGCTGGCCGCACTGAGCGGCGGCGCGGTGGTGGCCACCGTGGTGCTGCGCCGGGTCGATCCCAACGTCCCCGGCAATCCGCTGCCGGGGTGCCCGTTCCGCGCCCTCACCGGCCTGTACTGCCCCGGCTGCGGCAGTACCCGCTGCCTGCACGCGCTGGTGCATCTGGACCTGGCCCACGCCTGGGCGAGCAATCCCCTGCTGGTGGTGGCGCTGCCGCTGCTGGCGATCATGGCGCTCAACGCCGCCGGCCTGCGCCTGCGCCCGCTGGCGCCGCTGCTGAAGATCCTCGCCGACCCGCGGCTGTGGCTGTGGGTGCTGCTCGGCTATGCGCTGCTGCGCAACCTGCCCTGGTTTCCCTTCACCCTGCTCGCGCCGCACTGATCGCCTGCCGCACCCGCACGCGGCAACGACTCGTCTAGACTCACCGACTGTCGCGCGCCACCCTCCAGGAGATCCACCATGAGCACCGTCACCCCCGTCACGCCTCCGCCCGCCCCCGCCTCCGGCGTGCCCGGCCCGATCCCCAACCATCTGGCCTGGGCGATCATCTCCACGGTGCTCGGCTTCTGCCTGTGCTGCCCGGCGCTGATCACCGGCATCGTCGCCATCGTGTTCTCCAGCAAGGTCAACGGCCTGCTCAACCAGGGCGACTTGGAGGGCGCGCGCCGCGCCTCCAACACCGCCAAGACCTGGTGCTGGGTGACCACCGTGCTGGCCATCATCGGCCTGCTGATCAACGTGGTCATGTTCGCCACCGGCGGCATGCAGAGCTACATGGACTACATGCAGCAGATCCAGCACGCGAGCTGATCGGCATGCGCGCCTGGCAGCAGCGGGCGTGCCTGGGCGCCGCCGCCGTACTCGCGGCCGGCGGCGCCACGCTGTTGTACCGTTTCGATCCCAATGCCGCGGACAACCCGTTCGCGCCGTGCATGTTCCATGCGCTCACCGGCTATTACTGCCCGGGCTGCGGCATGACCCGCGCCCTGCATGCGCTGGTGCACCTGGACCCGGTCGGCGCCTTCGCGATGAATCCCGGCGCGATGCTCGGCCTGGCGCTGCTGCCGGGCCTGGTCGCCTGGAAGGCCGGCTGGCGCGCGGCCTGGTTCGCACCGGTGATCAACGTGGTCTCGCGGCCGAACTTCTGGCTGGTCGCGCTGCCGGGCTACTGGATCGCGCGCAACCTGCCGTGGTTCCCGTTCACCCTGCTGGCGCCGCACTAGCCGGCCTGCCGCATCCGCCTCGTCGTGTCAGGTAGCAGGCTCGCGCCTTCCCACATGGCTGATGGGCGCCTCTAATCACTGCGGGATGCGTCCTGTAGCAGCGGCTGCAGCCGCGACGGACGTCCCCGGGCAAGCCCGTCGCGGCTGCAGCCGCTCCTACGCGGCGATGTCGTGCATGGAAGAAGCAGGTTACTAGAGGTGCCCCGATCTCGAGAGCGGCCTCAGCTGACCCAACCGGCGATCACCAGCAGCGCCAGCAGCACCAGCCACAGCAGCAGCACCCGCCAGACCTGGCTCATCGCATCGCGCAGTTCGGGCAGGCGCCGCAGCGCCGGCACCACCATGCCCGCGTCGCTGTAGTCGTGCGCTTCGGCATCGAGTTCGCCGCGCACGCTGGCGCAGGCCACCGGCCCGAGGAAGCCGGTATCCAGCTGCCAACGCGTGCCGCCGGCGGCGCGCCAGGCGCCGAACACCGCCTCGAAATTGCCGACCAGGGCCAGCGAGAAGGTCATCAGGTGCGCGACCGGCCATTCCATCGCCGCCAGCAGCAGGCGCGCGCCGGCGGCGGTCGCCGGCGGCAGCCGCGACGCATACGGACCGACCGCGGCCAGCGCCAGCAGCCGGTAGCCCAGCGCACCGAACGGGCCCAGCAGCAGGAACCAGAACAGCACCGCGAACCAGCGCCGCAGCGCGCTGACCGCCACCGCCTCGACCAGCCCGGCCGGATCGGCGCGCAGCGGCCCGCCGTCGGCCTGCAGCTGCGCCACCGCCAGCTGCCGCGCCGCGGCATCGTCGGCATCGATGATCGCCTCCACGTCGGCATCCAGGTCGCGCGGCCCCCAACTGAAGGCCAGCACCGCGATCCCGAACAGCAGGGCCAGCAGGCCCAGGTGCGGCGCCGCCAGCAGCCACTGCAGCAGGCCGACCAGCAGCAGCGGCGGCAACAGCGCCAGCGCGATGCCGTAACGGCCACGCCAGACGCTGCCCTCGCCGGCGTGCGTGTCCAGCCAGCTCAGCCAGTCGCCGAAGGCGTCGAAGCGGCGCAACGAGGCCACCATGCCGGGCGCGACATGGCCCAACACCAGGGCGACGATCACAGCGACGAGGGTCGTGAACATGCAGGTCCTCCGGGACCGTTCTGAAACGGATGCGCGCGATGCGCCGGCGCGGTCAGGCCGGCGCGCCGTGCCGGTACCAGTCCTCGATCAGGGCGCGGGCGATGGAAATGCGCGGCGGCAGGCGCAGGCCATGGCCGTCGTCGGCGCTGTCGCCGTGCGCAGCCAGCCGTGCCAGCGCGGCGCCGACCTCCTCGCGCTCGAACCAGCGCGCGTCTTCCAGCTCGCCGTCCACCTGCGGGATGTCCGCCTCCGCCTGCGCGCGGAAGCCGAGCATCAGCGCGCCGGGAAACGGCCACGGCTGCGCGCCGTAGTAGCGGCAGCTGCCGGGCCGCACCCGCACCTGGGTTTCTTCGGCCACCTCGCGCGCCACCGTCTGTTCCAGCGATTCGCCCGGCTCGACGAAGCCGGCGATCACCGAGTAGCGCCGCGCCGGCCAGCTCGCCTGGCGCCCCAGCAGCAGGCGCCGGCCGTCGCTGACCGCGACGATCACCGCCGGATCCACCCGCGGATAGTGCTCGCTGGCGCATTGCGTGCAGACGCCGAGGAAACCGCCGCGCTGCAGCGCGATGGTGCCGCCGCACACGCCGCAGAAGCGGGTACGCGACTGCCAGTGCAGCATCGCGCGAGCGTAGGCGAACAGGCTCGCCTCCAATGCCGGCCACTCGGCGGCGGCGCGGCGCAGGTCGATGCGCTGCGGCGGCGCCGGCGCCTGCGGCAGCGCGTCGGCGGCCAGCGCGAACCAGGCCTGGCCGTGATCCAGGCCAAGGAAGACCGCCCGCTCCGCCAGCGCGCCCAGCGCGGCGCCGCTGGCGATCAGCGGGCGTCCGTCGGCGTCGGCATGCGCATGGCCGTCGGCGTCCAGCACCAGCACCTGGGCCTGTTCCCAGGCCCGGCGCAGCGCGGCCGGATCGGTGCGCACGGCATCGGCACGGTCGATCGCGGGACCGGCGAAGGCGAAGGAGTCGGGCGTCGGATCGGACATGCGCCGCAGGGTGCAGGCAAACCGTGCGTCCCGCAAGCCGCAGCGTGTCTACACGCTGAAGCTGCTGCCGCACCCGCAGGTGGTCTTGGCGTTGGGATTGCGGATCACGAACTGCGCCCCGTGCAGGCCCTCGCTGTAGTCCACTTCCGCACCCATCAGGTACTGCAGGCTGAGCGGGTCGACCAGCAGGGTGACCTGGTCGGTCTGCACCGCCAGGTCGTCCTCGGCGCGGTTCTCGTCGAATTCGAAGCCGTACTGGAAGCCGGAACAGCCGCCGCCCTGGATGTAGACGCGCAGCGCCAGCGCGTCGTTGCCTTCCTCGCGGATCAGCTCGCGCACCTTGGCCGCGGCGGCCGCGGTGAAGTTCAGCGGCCGCTCCAGCGACTGGTAGTCGGGCGTGGGCGCGGCGCCGGGCAGGGAAACGAGAGTGCTCATGCCAGCAGCATGGGGACGGCGGGCGGCCGAATCAAGCCTCGGCGGCGAGCGCGCGCGGCGGCTCGGCGTCGCCGGCGGCCTGCTCGCGGTGCGCTTCCGGCGGCGCCAGCGCGGCGAGGCTGCCGGCGTGGATCAGGCGCCCGGTCAGCTGCGCGCCGGCGTTCATCTCCACCACCTGGTAGTGCACGTTGCCCTGCACCCGCGCCTTCGGCGCCAGTTCCACCCGCTCGGCGGCGTGCACGTCGCCGATCAGCTGGCCGTTGATGATCACCACCGGCGCGCGCACCTCGCCCTCAATGCTGCCGTGCTCGGACAGGGTCAGCGTGGCCGGCGCGCCGTCCTCGGCCACGACCTTGCCGAGAATGCGCCCTTCCACGTAGAGCCCGCCGCTGAACACCAGGTCGCCACGGATCACCACCTGCGCGCCGATCAGCGTGTCGACCACGGTCTGGCCGCTGCTGCGGCTGTTCTTGTTCCCAAACATAGGCTGATTATTCCCCTTTGCCGTTACCGGCCAATGTCCAATCGAAGGTCTGGCTGACCGGCGTCCCGCCGCCGCTCAATACCACCCGCACCCGTTGCGGCGTGAAGCCCTTGGGCAGGATCACGCTGCCGTCCAGTTGCTGGAAGTAGCGGAACGAGTAGTCCTGCCCGGGCACACCGGTCTTCTGGTGCAGTTCGTCCCAGCCGACGCTGGTCAGCTTGCCGCCGCGCACGCCCTCCACGGTCAGGCGCAGCTGGCCCTGGCTGATCGCCCCGCGGTTGAGGTTCTGGGTCAGCACCACGTTGTAGCGCCAGGTGCCGCCGGCCTCGGCGGAGAACTCCACCGAATGCACGCTCAAGCCCTTGCGCTGGCTGGTGGCGCCGACCAGGCGCTCGTAGAACGCCACGTCGGCCCGCAGCCCGGCGATCTCCTCGTCGCGCTCGGCCAGCGAACTCTGCACCTCGTTGTTGGCGGCGCGGCTGATCTGGTCGGAGCGGGCCAGGGTGGCCTGGCGCTGGTTGAGCGTCTCGATCTGGCGCTGCTGCGCCTGCAGGTTGCGTTCGGCCTCGCGCAGCTGCGCGCTGACCGCACTGAGCCGCGGCGCGGCCTGGCGGCTGGCCAGCCACCAGGTCAGCGCCAGCGACAACAGCCACAGCCCGGCGAGCAGCAGCCACAGCCCGCGGCCACGGCGGGGCGCGGCGCCATTGGGCACGATCTGGAAACGGGGAACGGGTCGGTTCATGCGTGCCACCGCGCCACCGAGGCGGCGCCGGCGTCGATCCTCGCGGGTCGGCTTGCTGGAACGCCCTAGTGTAAGCCACCCTCCTGAGCGGTGCCGGACTGCACGGCATCCCACGTCCCACGCCGCGGGCTGGCCTTCGTGGCGGGCTTGGCCGATAGTGACCGGCATCCGTGCAGTTGCAGGAGCGCCTGCCATGACCGACGCCCATCTCTTCGTAATCGGCATCCTGCTGGCCTGGCTGGCCGGCATCCGCGTCTACCTGACCGTGTTCGGTGTCGGCCTGGCCGGCCTGCTCGGCTGGCTGGACCTACCGCCGGCGCTGCAGGCCACGCAGTCGTGGTGGGTACTCGGCACCTCCGGCGCGCTGGCGCTGGCGGAGTTCTTCGCCGACAAGATCCCCGGCGTGGACTCGGTCTGGGACCTGCTGCAGACCCTGACCCGGATTCCGGCCGGCGCCTTCCTGGCCGCGGCCACGCTCTCGCCCGACGGCCAGCTCGGCGCCGGCGCGCTGGCCACCGGCGCCGGCGTGGCGCTGACCAGCCATGTGCTCAAGGCCGGCACCCGCGCCCTGCTCAACACCTCGCCGGAACCGGCCAGCAACTGGATCGCCTCGCTGGCCGAGGATTCGGTGGTGATCGCCGCGCTGGCCCTGGCCCTGGCGCACCCATGGCTGGCGCTGGCCGTGGTGCTGGCGGCGAGCGTGCTCGGCGCGCTGCTGGTGTGGTGGACCTGGCGCCTGCTGTGGCGCGGCATGCGCCGCCTGCTGGCGCCGGCTCCGACCGCCGCGGCGCAAGGCACGCAGCCTTCGCGAACTTGATCGCATAATTTGGACGCGCACCAGGAACCAGACGCGATGCCCGCCAACGACGCCGCTCCGCTTTCCCATCGCGAGGACCCGCGCGCGCGCCATGTCCGCGCCGAGACCCCGCCGCCGCACTACTGGCGCCGCTGGGTCGGCGACGCGGAGCGCGCGGTGCCCGCCGAGGTCGGCTCCGATGACCGCGCGGCCGATCCCGTGCCCGCCGAATCCACGGCAGCCGCCACGCCGCTGGCCAGCACCGACCACGACGACGGCCCGGCCGACGCCAGCGCGGCCGCCTTCGTGGTCGCCGACGCCGGCTCCGATCCTGCCGCGCAGGCCGCGGCCGCGCCCTACCGCGTGCTGATCGTCGAGGACGATCGTGCGCAGGCGCTGTTCGCGCAGAGCGTGCTGCATGGCGCCGGCATGCATGCGCTGGTGCAGATGCAGGCCGAAGGCGTGCAGCAGGCCATCGTCGACTACCGGCCGGACCTGATCCTGATGGACCTGCACATGCCGGGACTGGACGGCATGCGCCTGACCACGCTGATCCGCCAGCAGCCGCAGCACCAGTTGCTGCCGATCGTGTTCCTGTCCGGCGACGCGGATCCGGAACTGGAATACGAAGTGCTCGACAGCGGCGCCGACGATTTCCTGACCAAGCCGATCCGGCCGCGGCACCTGATCGCCGCGGTCTCCAACCGCATCCGCCGCGCCCGCCAGCAGGCGCAGCAGGGCCACGCCGAGGCGGTGCCGCTGAACAATCCCGAGACCGGCCTGCCGACCCGCGCCCATCTGCTGCAGCTGCTGGACACGGCGCTGCGCACGCGCCGCCCCGGCAGCCTGTACTTCATCGAGATCGCCAGCGCGCTCGGCCTGCGCGAACGCTACGGCTACGCCGCGTTCGAGCGGCTGATGGCGCAGGCCGGGCGCCGCCTGGCCGGCATCACCGCGTCGCAGCCGCTGGCGCGGCTCAACGACAACAGCTTCCTGCTGCTGGCCGAGGACAGCGATGCCGACGCGCAGCGGCAACGCGCGCAGGGCCTGCGCGACACCCTGTCCGGCCACGCCTTCCCGCTGCGCGAGGACGAGGCGCTGCACCTGCGCTGCGCGATCGGCTATGCCGACTTCGGCCATGGCTTCGAGGATGCCGGCAGCGCCCTGGAAGCGGTCGAACGCACCGCGCTGCAGGCGCGGCTGCAGCCGCAGGGCATCGCCGCCTACGTGCCGCCGCGCGTGGAGGAGGACCTGCAGCGCATCGCGATGCTGGAAGGGCAACTGGAACCGGCCTACCAGCCGATCGTCGCCGTCGCCGGTGGCGACATCGCCCAGTACCAGGTGCTGCTGCGCCTGCGCCAGCGCGACGGCAGCCTGCTCTCGGCCGGCCAGGTGCTGCCGGCCGCCGAGGCCATCGGACGCATCGCCGACCTCGACCAGCAGGTGCTGGACCACGCGCTGGGCCTGCTGCATCTGTACCAGCACGCCACCCCGCCGCTGCGCCTGTTCGTCTCGCAGTCCTCGCGCACGCTGGCGCGCACCGCCTTCGCCGAATGGCTGATCGACACCATCGGCCGCCGCGGCGTCACCGGCACCTCGCTGGTGATCGACCTGCGCCTGGACGATGCCTTGGTCCATACCGCCACGCTGCAGCAGTTCTGCGCGCGGCTGATGCCGCTGGGCGTGCAGTTCTGCATCAGCCAGTTCGAACCGGGCGCCGAGGCCGAAGCGCTGCTCGCGCATCTGCCGCTGGGCTATCTGCGCCTGTCGGCGCGCTTCGCCGGCGCGCATGCCGATCCCGATCTGCGCGACCAGTTGCGCGCCACCATCGATCTGGCGCACCGCGCCGGCCTGCTGATCATCGGCCAGCAGATCGAACAGGCGCAGGCGGCGGCCGCGATGTGGATGGGCGGGGTCGACTTCATCCAGGGCAACCTGGTGCAGTCGGTCGGCGACCAGCTGAACTTCGACTTCCAGAACGCGGTGCTCTAGCCATGTCCGTCCGTCGACGCCGGCCCGTTCCGCGGCCGGCGGCGTTCGCCGCGGCACTCGCCGTCGCCGGCACCCTGCTGGCGCTGCCGCCGCTGGCGCTGCTCTTGCCGCCGCCGTGGAACTGGCTGGCGCCGCTGTGCATGGCCGCTGCCGCCGCGCTGGCCACCCTCGCCGGCTGCCGCGCGCGGCAGCAGATCGAACGCCTGGATGCGGCGCTGGCGCGCGCGGCGCTGGCCGAGTCCGAACGCAACGCGCTGCAGCACGACGTGCACGCGCGCGAACGGCTGGAACAGGAGTTGCTGCAGGCCAAGCAGGCCGCCGAGGCCGCGGTACTGGCAAAGGGCGAGTTCCTGGCGACGATGAGCCACGAGATCCGCACCCCGCTCAACGGCATCATTCCGATGCTGGAGCTGATCGGGCGCGGCCCGCTCGGCCTGGACCAGCGCGAGATGCTGCGCGCGGCCAGCACGTCCTCGCTGCAGTTGCTGCGCATCGTCGACGACATCCTCGACTACTCCAAGCTGGAAGCGAACCGGCTGGAGCTGGAGATCACCACCTTCAACCTGCGCGAACTGCTCGACGGCGTGCTGGAGCTGATGCAGCGCGCGGCCGAGGCCAAGGGCCTGCGCATGGCGCTGCAGCTGGACCCGGCGGTACGCCTGCCGGTGCGCGGCGATCCGGTGCGCCTGCGCCAGGTACTGAGCAACCTGCTCGGCAACGCGGTCAAGTTCACCGCGCGCGGCGGCATCGACCTGAGCGTGCGCCGGCTCGGCGAGACCCCGGCGCAGCACCTGCTGCGCTTCGAAGTGCGCGATACCGGCATCGGCATCAGCGCCGAGCGCCAGGAACACCTGTTCCAGGCGTTCACGCAAGCCGACGCTTCCACCACCCGCCTGTACGGCGGCACCGGGCTGGGCCTGACCATCTGCAAGCGCATCGTCGAACTGATGGGCGGCCGCATCGGCCTCGCGTCGCGGCAGGGCCAGGGCGCCACGTTCTGGTTCGAGATCCCGCTGCTGAAGGTGATCGGCGACCTGCGGCAGACCCCGGGCGGCCTGCCGCAGCTGCATGCGCTGCTGGTCGGCGCCGACCCGCGCCTGCAGCGGCGCCTGGGCGTGCTGCTGCCGAACTGGGGCGTGCAGGTGAGCAAGGTCGATTCGACCCAGGAGGCGCTGGAACGGCTGCGCGGCAGCAGCCACGGCAGCAGCGTGCACCCGACCTACGACCTGGTGATCGGCGACCTGGACGGCCTGCGCCAGAGCGCGCGCGCCCTGCAGCGTGCGGTGGCGCGGCTGCCGGCGCCGCAGACCACGCGGCTGATCTGGCTGTACGGCGAAGCGGACATTCCCGAGGAAATCCGCGCGCATGGCGCGCTGCTGCCGCGGCAGGCCGCCGACATCGACCTGCGCAGCATGCTGGCCTTGGCGCCGGCGACGCCGAGCCTGGCCAGCGACGCCGTTGGCGACGGCATCGACAACGCCGAAGAGATCTACCACGACGCCTTCGCACTGGACGCGTTGGCTCCCCCTGCGCCGATCCGCACCGCGGACGCGGCGACCGCCGTGGCCGACGTCCCACCGCCGCGCAGCGGCTATCGGCTGCTGCTGGTCGAGGACAATCCGGTCAACCTGATGGTGGCGCGGCGGTTGCTGGAATCGCTCGGCCACCACGCCGACAGCGCCGAGGACGGCGCCGCGGCGCTGGCGCAGCTGCAGCAACAGCCGTACGACCTGGTGCTGATGGATTGCCAGATGCCGGTGCTGGACGGCTACGCCGCCACCCGGCAGTGGCGCCAGCACGAGGCCGAGGCGGCACGCCCGCGCCTGCCGATCGTGGCGATGACCGCCAACGCGATGGCCGGCGACCGCCAGCGCTGCCTCGATGCCGGCATGGACGATTACCTGTCCAAGCCGATCGACCGCGCGCGGCTAGATGCCTGCCTGCAACGCTGGCTGCCGCCGCAGCCGGCGGCCCTGCCGGCCAGCGCGGCGGTCGCACCCGCGGCGTTCGCGCATCCGGCGGCGGACGCGGCGACGGCCATCGCACACGGACCGACGGTGGACGCGTTCGCCCACGCGGCGCACGTCGAACCGCAGGCCACCCACTACGCCGACCTGCACACTCCGGACGACACCGCAGCCGCCGCGTCGTCCAGCGCCCCCACACCTTCGACCGCCTCGATGCCATCGCCCGATCACGACGCACGCCAAGCCCCACCCGCAGCGCCCGCTCTGGAGCAGAGCGTCGCATCGCCCGGCGCCACCGCGACGTCGACCACGGCGCTCGCCTCGCCAGAGGCAGACGATCTGGAGCCTTCATCGACAGTGCCGGCGCCGGTGTTGGACATCGCGGTGCTGGACGAACTGCGCGAGGTCATCGGCGCGGCCAGCGTGATCCAGATCGTCGAGTTGTTTCTGGCCGATGCGCCGCTGTTGCTCCAGCGCCTGGAGCAGGCCGCGGCCACGGCGCAGACCGACGAGATACGCGAGGCCGCGCACACCCTGAAGTCTTCGGCCGCCAACCTCGGCGCGCTGGCGTTGTCGACGGCGGCCTTGCGCATCGAGTCGGGCGTGCGCAGCGGCACCCTGGACCACCCCGTGGTCGCGGTGGCCCTGGTGATCGCCGAGTTCGCGCGCGCGCGCCTGGCGCTGAACGGCTACCGCGCCAGCGTGCGCGATGCCGCCGAACACAGCGCGCCCTGAGGCGTTCTGGGATTCGATGGCGCCACGCCCATGCGTTCGCGGCCCATCCCGCCAAGGACGGCGCTCACCTGGCGCGACGCGCACGACTCCGTTCGCTCGCTTGCCCGCGCAGGAGCCACTCTTGTTTTCCTTCGGAATCCGCGGCGACCTTTCATTGCCACGCGTCGCGGCTGAAGCCGCTCCTCCGAGAAAAGTGAAGCGGTGCCTGCATGGGCGTCGCCGTACGCCTCCATGCCCTTTGCCACGCCGCATGATCGCGGCCGCGATCGCGACCGCGCAGCGATGACACCACGAGAGGCAGCCGCAAAGTGTTGCGGTTGATCCGCACAGGAGAGCGTCGCAACACTCGCGCAATGCAGGCTTTTTCCGCCCGCCTCGCTTGCTGTAAGAGCGGCCTCAGCCGCGACCGCTCACCGACACCGCGTCGCGGCTGAAGCCGCTCCCACAATAGAGCGGCGCCTTGCCATGCCGATGCTGCGCCGTCGACATGGCGTCGCGCAGGAGCGGCGTTTGCCGCGTTTCGGAATTGGCTGAGCCTTCCAACGACGCATCGCGGCTGAAGCCGCTCCTGCACGAACACGGCCAGAGCCGACGCATCGCCTGGCGTGCAGCAACGAACACGCCCTATCGCGGCGCCCGCACAGGCCAGCGCCGCGGCGCCCTGCGCCGACGGTTCAGTCGTCGAGCTTGGTCAGCAGGTAGTTCGGCTCGCCGATGCGCTCGATCAGGTCGAGCTGGGTTTCCAGCCAGTCGATGTGCTCTTCCTCCGACTCCAGGATGTCGGCCAGCAACTGGCGGCTGACGTAGTCCTGGATCGACTCGGCGTAGGCGATGCCGTCGCGCAGGGTGACGGTGCCCTCCCGCTCCAGCGCCAGGTCGCACTCGAGGATTTCCTTCGGGTTCTCGCCGATGCGCAGCTTGCCCAGCGCCTGGAAGTTGGGAAGCCCCTCGAGGAACAGGATGCGGTCCGCCAGCTTGTCGGCGTGCTTCATCTCGTCGATGGATTCCTTGTACTCATGCTCGGCCAGTTCCTTCAGGCCCCAGTTCTTCAGCATCTTGGCGTGCAGGAAGTACTGGTTGATCGCGGTCAGCTCGTTGTAGAGGACCTTGTTGAGGAACTCGATGACTTTGCTGTCGCCCTTCATGGTGTCGCTCGCGTAGATCCGGAAAGCGCAGACTCTAGCGAATCGCGGCGCGGCGTGAAGGAACGCGAATCGTGATCATCCCGCGCCGCAGCGCGGCGGACGCACTCAGGCGGCGCGGGCCAGGCCGCCCAGCACCGGCAACGGCAGTTCGCGGCTCAGCGCGCGCTCCAGCACCTCGCCGGCCATGTCCAGGCAGGAGCCGCAGGTGGCCCCGCAGCCGGTGCGCATCGTCAGTTCGGACACGCTGCGGCAGCCGGCTTCGACGGCTTCGCGGATCTGGCGATCGGTGACCCCATTGCAGATGCAGACGTACACGGCGGGCTTGGCGGCGGACGGCGCGGACTGCGCCTGGCGCCCATTCAAGCCAAAGTGAGAATGGTTGTCAATTCCGCCTGTTAATCATTATTAATCCGCGCCGCCCAGGGCCCGCCCCGCTTGCGCGGGCGCTTGCGCGGCCGCTCGTGGCCGGCGGTGTTGCCCGGCAGCCAGGCCTCCTGGGCCAGGGCCGGCATGGCACGGATGCCGGCGCCGGCGATGGTCTGCGCCAGCGGCGCCAGGTGACGCAGCGCCCGCGCGTAGACCCCGCGCTTGAACAGCACGACATGCTCCACCGGGTACCAGAAATCGACCCAGCGCCAGTGGTCGAACTCCGGCGTCTCGGTCAGTTCCAGGTTCAGCTGGCTTTCGTCGCACTGCATCCGCAGCAGGAACCAGACCTGCTTCTGGCCGATGCAGACCTGGCGCTCGTTGCGGCGGATGGCGCGGCTGGGCAGGCGATAGCGCAGCCAACCGGGGGTGGCACCGAGCACTTCCACATGCTCGGGCAACAGCCCGGTTTCTTCGCGCAACTCGCGGTACATGGCCTCCACCGGGGTCTCGTCGGTGTTCATGCCACCTTGCGGGAACTGCCAGCCATCCCGGCGCACGCGGCGTGCCCAGAACACCTGACCATCCGGCCGCATCAGCACGATGCCTACGTTCGGTCGATAGCCGTCCGGATCGATCACGATGCGGACTCCTGAAAAATCTACTGGCTCCGACTCTGCCATGGCTGTGGCCAGGCCACAAGCTGCGCAGAAACCCGTTGACAGGCGCCCGCTTCTCCATAAGAATTGGCGGTTCACCAGGGCTATGTAGCTCAGCCGGTTAGAGCACAGCACTCATAATGCTGGGGTCGGTGGTTCGAGTCCACCCATAGCCACCATGGTGTGTACGCCCAAGGCGTGCGATACTTGCAGTCCACATTGCCCCGTCGCCAAGCGGTAAGGCACCTGACTCTGACTCAGGCATTCGGTGGTTCGAATCCATCCGGGGCAGCCAAACACACAAAAAAGGCCGATCGAAAGATCGGCCTTTTTTGTGTGTTTGGCTGCGGGTTCGCGCAGGCGCTACGCGCCTGCGCCCCACACCTCGCTACGCAAGGTGCGGGCCCCGGCCTTCCGCCTCCACATCCCCGCGCCTGTCGGCGCGCCCCCTTGGACTCCAAGGGGGCTATTCCACCAGATGGAATTCGATCCGCCGAAGCGGGCGCTGACGGAAAACGAACTCACTCGACCCGTGCCGACGGGACACACGCGCGCATGGCTATGAAGACATGGAACTCCGCAGGCATGAATCACTTGCGACGACACCGGGTCTTCAAGGCCAGACGGGTAATCGCCCGAAACCGCGCGCAAATCCATCACGCCAACCCGGCGGCGGCGCGCACATGCTTTCGGCAGAAGCCGCAAACCCAGAACGACAAAAGCCCGGCCGAAGCCGGGCTTTTGCTTGGTCCCAGCGGGTTCCCGAGGGAACCCACGCCAGGCGCGATGGATCAGCGCTTGGAGAACTGGGTGGCGCGACGGGCCTTGTGCAGACCGACCTTCTTACGCTCGACTTCGCGGGCGTCGCGGGTCATGAAGCCGGCCTTGCGCAGCTCGGTCTTCAGGGTTTCGTCGTACTCGACCAGCGCACGGGCGATGCCCAGACGGATCGCACCGGCCTGACCGGTAGTGCCACCGCCGGTGGCGGTGACCACGATGTCGAAGCTCTCGGTGTTCTTGGTCAGCTCCAGCGGCTGGCGCACGATCATGCGCGCGGTCTCGCGGCCGAAGAACTCGTCCAGCGGACGGCCGTTGACGGAGATGTTGCCGGTGCCCTTGCGCAGGAACACGCGGGCAGTGGAGGACTTGCGGCGGCCAGTGCCGTAGTTTTGCGAAATCGCCATGATTAGATATCCAGAACCTGCGGCTGCTGAGCGGCGTGCGGATGCTCCGCACCGGAATAGACCTTGAGCTTGCGGTACATCGCGCGGCCCAGCGGACCCTTGGGCAGCATGCCCTTGACCGCGATCTCGATCACGCGCTCCGGGTGGCGCTCCAGCGCCTGCTCCAGGCTCTCGGTCTTCAGGTTGCCGATGTAGCCGGTGAAGCGGTGGTACTTCTTGTCCTTGAGCTTGTTGCCGGTGACGACGATCTTCTCGGCGTTGATCACCACCAGGTAATCGCCGGTATCGACGTGCGGGGTGTAGACCGGCTTGTGCTTGCCGCGCAGGCGGCGGGCCAGTTCGGTGGAAAGCCGGCCCAGCGTTTTGCCGGCGGCGTCGACGAGATACCAGTCGCGCTGGACGGTCTCGGACTTAGCAGTGAAGGTGCTCATTATAAGACTCGGTTGGTCGGGCGGATTCCTGCAGCGAACGGCCGGAACTTTGCCACGCGTTGTGAATTGCAAAAACGCAAGAGGCGAAATTCTACGTGGCCCGGCCGCGGCGCGCAAGTCCACCCATGGCGGGCGGCCACGGGACAGGCGGCGCGCTTGGCAGTGCGCCGGCCGGGGGCGAAAATCCAGGTCCCCACCGCTTCCGGGCTTCCCCATGACCGCCAGCCGCCAGCACTCCCCGCTCGATCGCGCCCTGGTCGAGGCCCAGCGCGCGCTGGAGACCGTGTTCGGCGATCCGCCGGCGCAGCGCCCCTATCCCGCCGCGGCCACCGCCGAGGTGGTCCTGGCGCCGGACGAACGCCGCCATGCCGCCGGCCTGATGCGCATCAACCACGTCGGCGAGGTCTGCGCGCAGGGCCTGTACTTCGGCCAGGCCGCGGTCGCGCGCGATCCGGCCACCCGTGCGCACCTGCTGGAGGCGGCGCAGGAAGAGACCGACCACCTGGCCTGGTGCGCGGCACGGCTGCGCGAGCTGGACAGCCGCCCCAGCCTGTTCAATCCGCTGTGGTACGCCGGCAGCTACGCGATCGGCACCCTGGCCGGGCTGCGCGGCGACGGCTGGAACCTGGGCTTCGTGGTCGAGACCGAGCGCCAGGTCGAGGCGCACCTGGACGAGCACCTGCAGACCCTGCCGCCGGCGGACCTGCGCAGCCGCGACGTGCTGAAGGTAATGAAAGCCGACGAGGCCCGCCACGCCGAGCATGCCGAGCAGGCCGGCGCGCGGCGCCTGCCGCCGCCGATTCCCACGGTGATGGCCGCCGCCTCGCGGCTGATGAAGGCCGTCGCCTATCGGCTGTAGCCGCCCGCCGGTCGGGCCGCGACCGCCGCGGCTGGCATTCCGCGCCCGATCGCGTTAAAGTGAACGAACGCTGACTGATTCTACGTCGCGCACGCCGTTCGAGCCCTGGCACTTTCCCCGGTGCCGTCCGCTCTCCGAAGTACCCGCGCCGAGTCACGCCCGCGTGCGCTCTGCCTGCCGATCGCCATGCCCGCATCCTCACTCCATTCACCGTCGCCCCGCACCCGCTGGTTGTCGCGCCTGCTGTTCGCGACCCTGTTCGCGCTCGGCGGCGGCGCCCTGCTGCTGCACCTGCTCGGCGACTATCGCCAGGCCAGCGCGATCCTGCGCGACCACTCGGTGGCGACCGTGCCGGTGATCGCCGACGGCGCCTTCGGCATGCAGACCCAGCCGCTGGTGCGCTACCGCTTCCACTACGTGTTCGAGAGCAAGGGCCGCCTGCACAGCGGCGCCTTCGAGGCCAGCGGTGCCGAGGCCGCGCCGCTGCTGCTGGATGGGGCCACGATCGAGATCGCCTACGCCAACGCCGACCCCTCGCGCTTCGGGCGGCTGGACCAGTTGCAGCACGCCGGCAACCTCGGCAGCGTGTTCACCCGCGCGGTGATCGCGCTGTCGATCGCCGCCCTGCTGGCGGTGGTGGCGCACCGGCTGCTGATCGGCCGGGTGCTGACCCGGCGCCGCGTCGCCGCCGCCTGAGCCGCGCGCGCCTGGCGCATCGCGCTCAGTGGCCGACCAGCTTCAGGCCAATCACCCCGACCACGATCAGGCCGATGCAGGCCAGCCGCGCCGGCGAGGCGCTGTCGCCGAACAGGACGATGCCCAGCACCGCCGTGCCCAGCGCGCCGATCCCGGTCCAGATCGCATAGGCGGTGCCCAGCGGGATGTGCTTGAGCGCCTGGGTCAGCAGCCACAGGCTGAGGCCGGCGCCGGCCAGGGTGGCCACGGTCGGCCACGGCCGGGTGAAGCCCTCGCTGTATTTCAGGCCGAGGGCGAAGCCGATCTCGAACAGGCCGGCGAGCAACAGGTAGATCCAGGGCATTGTCTTTCTCCGTAGACAAATCCAAACGAAAACGGCCCGATGTCTGCACATCGGGCCGCCGTCGGCAGGGTCGCAGCGCACGCTGCGGGCGGGCCGTCCCGCCGTTGCGGAACGCTTACTCGGACAGGTTGCGCCCGTGGAACAGTTCCTCGATCTCGCGCTTGAGCAGCGCCTCGATGCGCATGCGCTCCTTGAACGAGAGGTTCTTGGCCTTCTCCTCGAACAGGTACTGGTCCAGGTCGAAGTCCTTCAGGTGCATCTTGGTGTGGAAGATGTTCTCCTGGTAGACGTTGACGTCGAACATCTCGTAGCGCGACTTGACGTTCTTGGCCAGGAAGTTCTGGATCGAATTGATCTTGTGGTCGATGTAGTGCTTCTTGCCCTTCACGTCGCGGGTGAAGCCGCGCACGCGGTAATCCATGATCACGATGTCCGATTCCAGGCTCTCGATCAGGTAATTGAGGGCCTTCAGCGGCGAAATGACCCCGCAGGTGGCGACGTCGATATCGGCGCGGAACGTGGCGATACCGTGCTGCGGATGGGTTTCCGGGTAGGTATGGACGGTGATGTGGCTCTTGTCCATGTGCGCGACCACGGCGTCGGAGATGATCTCCTTGCCGGCGGCCTTCTTGTCGATGACCGGCTCCTCGGAGATCAGGATCGTCACCGAGGCGCCCTGCGGATCGTAGTCCTGGCGCGCGATGTTGAGGATGTTGGCGCCGATGATCTCGGCCACATCGGTGAGGATCTGGGTCAGGCGGTCGGCGTCGTACTGCTCGTCGATGTATTCGATGTAGCGCTGGCGCTCCTCTTCGGAAATCGCATAGCAGACGTCGTAGATGTTGAAGCTCAACGCCTTGGTGAGGTTGTTGAAACCTTGCAGCCTCAGGCGAGGCAACGGCTTGACCACGGCGTGGATCCTCTGGAAGTGGGTAGGGAAAGACACTCAATTATGAGCCAAATGGCTCCGCTGCGAAACGTGGCGTCCGTCTCTTGTTTGCCGCCGCGAACGCGTCCCGTTAAGCTTCAGGAATTACGTAGTAGCGAAGCCGCCATGAGCCCCGGAAACACATCCACTGCAGCACCTGTGCGCATCGCTCCAAGTCCTCTGACGTTGGACACCGCCACCATCGACCGCTTCCTGGCCCACAGCCACCGTCGCCGCTATCCGGCGCGGACGGACGTGTTCAGACCAGGCGATCCTGCCGGCACCCTGTACTACGTGGTCAGCGGCTCGGTCAGCATCATCGCCGAGGAAGATGACGACCGCGAGTTGGTGCTGGGCTACTTCGGCAGCGGCGAGTTCGTCGGCGAGATGGGCCTGTTCATCGAATCCGACCAGCGCGAGGTGATCCTGCGCACCCGCACGCCCTGCGAGCTGGCCGAGATCAGCTACGAGCGCCTGCACCAGTTGTTCCTGGGCTCGCTCTCGTCCGATGCGCCGCGGGTGCTGTACGCGATCGGCGTGCAGCTGTCCAAGCGCCTGCTGGACACCTCGCGCAAGGCCAGCCGCCTGGCGTTCCTGGACGTCACCGACCGCATCGTGCGCACCCTGCACGACCTGGCGCAGGAGCCGGAGGCGATGAGCCACCCGCAGGGCATGCAGTTGCGCGTGTCGCGCCAGGAGCTGGCGCGGCTGGTCGGCTGCTCGCGCGAGATGGCCGGGCGGGTGCTGAAGAAGCTGCAGGTCGACGGCATCCTGCATGCCCGCGGCAAGACCGTGGTGCTGTACGGCGCGCGCTGACTGCCATGAGGCGCTAGGCCCGGCGCGATGGTGCTGAGCGAGACCTTCTACTGGTTCGTGCTGGTCGGTCTGGCAGCGCAACTGGTGGACGGCGCGCTGGGCATGGCCTTCGGCCTGGTCTCCTCGTCGGTCCTGCTGAGCCTGGGCCTGCCGCCGGCGGTGGTCAGCGCCAGCGTGCACAGCGCCGAGGTGTTCACCACCGGCGCCTCCGGGCTGTCGCACCTGGCCCTGGGCAACGTCGACAAGCGGCTGTTCCTGCGCCTGGCGCTGCCGGGCATGGTCGGCGGCATCGCCGGCGCCTACGTGCTGACGCAGTTGCCGGGCGAGCTGATCCGCCCCTTCGTCTATCTGTACCTGCTCGCCCTGGCGGTGCTGATCCTGCTGCGCGCGGCCGGCCGCGCGCTGCCGCGCCGCGAGGTGCGGCGGGTGCCGCTGCTGGGCTTCGTCGCCGGCCTGCTGGACGCCAGCGGCGGCGGCGGCTGGGGACCGGTGGCGACCTCGACCCTGCTCGCCCACGGCGGCCAGGCCCGCACCACCATCGGCACGGTCAACGCCGCCGAGTTCCTGGTGACGCTGTCGATCTCGCTGACCTTCCTGCTGACGATGGGCCTGCAGCACCTGGACATCGTGCTCGGCCTGTTGGTCGGCGGCATGCTCGCCGCGCCGCTGGCGGCGCTGCTGGTCAAGCGCGTGCGCGAGCGCTGGGTGCTGGTGGCGGTCGGCCTGCTGGTGCTGGGCATCAGTCTGTATCAGGTGGGCGGGGCGCTGTATCGGTGGCTGGGCTGACCGTGGGGAGTCGGGAGTCGGGATTGGGGATGCGCGACAGCCGGGTTCCGGGCGCCTGAGGCATCTGCTCCGATAGCCCGATCTGCGGTCAGGCCGCGTTCGCTTTTCCCGGGATGGGCCGCGCGATGATCGCGGCCGGGACGCCGCCGCCGATGGCCGCACGTCTCGCCCCGCCCCTGCCCCGCGAGACCGCCATGCACCGCGCCCTTCCGTTCCTGCTGGCCATGCTGTGCCTGGCGCTGCCGGCGCCGCCCGCGCAGGCCGACGACGCCTTCGCCCGGTTCGGGCGCGGGGTCAACATCCTCGGCTACGACCCGCTGTGGAACGACCCGGCGAAGGCGCGCTTCCGCCCGCCGCTGTACCGCACGATCCGCGACGGCGGCTTCCGCACGGTGCGGGTCAACCTGCAGGCCTTTGCGCACATGGACGCGGCCAACCGGCTCGACCCGACCTGGCTGAAGACGCTGGACACGGTGGTCGACCAAGCCACCGCGGCGGGCCTGAACGTGATCCTGGACGAACACGACTTCCACCCCTGCGCCGCCGATGCGGCGCTGTGCCGGAGCAAGCTGCTGGCGTTCTGGAGCCAGGTCGCCCCGCGCTACCGCCACGCGCCGCCTTCGGTGCTGTTCGAGATCCTTAACGAGCCCAACGGCCAGATGACCAGCGCGGCGTGGAACGACCTGCTGCGCGATGCGCTGCAGATCATCCGCCGCGACAACCCGACCCGCACGGTGGTGGTCGGCCCGGCCAGCAGCAATGCCTTCACCGCGCTCGACAGCCTGCGCCTGCCCGACGACGACGCGCACCTGCTGGTCACCGTGCACTACTACAACCCGTTCCGCTTCACCCACCAGGGCGCGTCGTGGGCGCCGGCGGACATCCGCGACCACACCGGCGTGCACTGGGGCAGCGCGGCCGACCGGGCCAAGCTGTACGGCGAGTTCGACCGCATCGCGGCCTGGGCATCGGCGCACCACCGGCAGGTGCTGCTGGGCGAGTTCGGCGCCTACGAACGGGCGCCGCCGGCCGATCGCCTGGCCTGGACGGTGGCGGTGGTCAACGCCGCCGAGAAGCGCCATTTCGCCTGGGCGTACTGGGAGTTCGAGGGCAGCTTCGGCGCCTACGACATCGACCGCGGCCAATGGGTCGCGCCGCTGCACCACGCGCTGGTGGGCAGCGACAGCGCCTACGCCAAGTCCGGCGGCTGATCGCCGCCGGCGGCGCGGCGCCCCCCCCGCGCAGACGGCGATCACGATGCGGGGTTGCAGGCGCCGCGGCGCCGGATGCGACGCAGCGCCCGCCGGAGCATTCCCTAGCGGGAGTCGACGACCTCGCCGGCGCGGTCGCGGCAGCCCCAGTTGAGGATCGGCGTGCCGGACGGCAGCACGCTGCGGAACATCGCCACCGCGCTGTGCTTGGGATTGACCACCACCGGCGCGGCCGCGGCCTGCAGCAGCGGCAGATCGGCGGTGCTGTCGGAATAGGCCATGGCGATCTCGCCATAGCCCAGTTCGCGCAGCATGCGCATCTTCTCCTCGTTGTGGCAGTGGCGCGTGGCGGTGACCGCACCCAGGCGCGGGCCGATCAGGCTGCCGACCACCGGCACGTCCTGGTGCGCGACGAAGCCGAGGATGGCGCGCGCCAGTTCCGGCGGCGCGCCGGTGGCGACCACCACGCGATCGCCGGCCGCGCGGTGCCGGGCGAACACCTCCAGCGCCTGCGGCAGCAGCCGCTGGCGGATCTGCGCCTGATGCTGCAGCACGTACTGGTCGATGATGCGGTTGAACTCGCGCGCACGGCGCAGGCCGAAGCTGGCGATCCAGACGTAGCCGGAGATGCCGGTGCGCCGGGTCGGCAGCATCGCCACCAGCGGCCCCAGCAACGGGGTGGCCAGCACCGCGGCGGCCAGGCGCAGCGGATTGCGCTTGATCAGCCAGGCGAACAGGTGGCTGCCGGAATCGCCGTCGTACAGGGTGTGGTCGAAATCGAACACGACCAGCGGCGCGTCGGCGCGCGGCAGTGGGTACGGGCTGGCGTCCTGCCCGCTCATGCCGCGAAGAACAGCTGCCGCAGCGCCTCGCCCGGCTCCTCGGCGCGCATGAACGCCTCGCCGACCAGGAACGCGTGGACGCCGGCGCCGCGCATCAGCGCCACGTCGTCCGGGCCGAGGATGCCGCTTTCGGTGACCAGCAGGCGATCGCGCGGCACCGCGTCCTGCATCGACAAGGTGGTCTGCAGCGACACCTCGAAGGTGCGCAGGTTGCGGTTGTTGATGCCGATCAGCGGCGCCGGCACCTGCAGCGCGCGCTCCAGTTCGTCGATGTCGTGCACTTCCACCAGCACGTCCATGCCCAGTTGCAGCGCCAGCGACGACAGCTCGGCCAGTTGCAGGTCGTCCAGCGCGGCCACGATCAGCAGGATGCAGTCGGCGCCGAGCGTGCGCGCCTCGTAGACCTGGTACGGATCGATGGTGAAATCCTTGCGCAGCACCGGCAGGGTGCAGGCGTCGCGCGCCTGCTGCAGATAGCGGTCGTGGCCCTGGAAGAAATCCTCGTCGGTCAGCACCGACAGGCAGGCGGCGCCGCCGAATTCGTAGCTGACCGCGATGTCGGCCGGATGGAAGTCCGGCCGGATCACGCCCTTGGAGGGGCTGGCCTTCTTGACCTCGGCGATCACCGCCGGGTCGCCGTTGGCGATGGCCGCCTGCAACGCGCGGGCGAACCCGCGGGTGGGCGGCATGGCCTCCGCGCGGGCGGCCAGCTCGGCCAGCGGCACGCGCGCGCTGCGCGCGGCGATCTCGTCGGCCTTGCGCGCGAGGATGGTGCGGAGAATGTCGCTGCTCATGCGGTTGGGATCCTGGGGGATGGCCGGATTATCGGCGATGCGGGGTAAAGAAGGGATCGGGACCCGCAACAGCCTATGCGGTCAGGGAAGGAGTGCAACCGATGGCTCGTGCGGGCGGACACGACTGGCGCATGCCGTCCAGTTGCGCCTACCGGGCCCCGACAAGCCGCTGCGTACACGCCACATACGCCTCCAGCTTCGCCCGGGCGCGGCCGTCGGCGATGGCCGCGCGCGCCAGGGCGATGCCGGCGCCGATATCGTCGGCCAGGCCGGCCACGTACAGCGCCGCGCCGGCGTTGAAGGCGACGATGTCCAGGGCCGGGCCGGGCACGTTGTCGAGCACGGCGCGCAGCATCGCCATCGACTCGGCGGCGTTGGCGACCTTGAGGTTGCGGCTGGCCGACATGGCGATGCCGAAATCCTCCGGGTGCACCTCGTACTCGCGGACCTGGCCGTCGCGCAGTTCGCCGACCAGGGTACCGGCGCCGAGCGAGAGCTCGTCCATGTCGTCGCGCCCCCACACCACCAGCGCGCGCTCGGCGCCCAGTTCCTGCAGCACGCGCGCCTGGATGCCGACCAGGTCGGGATGGAACACGCCCATCAGGATGTTCGGCGCGCCGGCCGGATTGGTCAGCGGGCCGAGGATGTTGAAGATGGTGCGCACGCCCATCTCGCGCCGCACCGGCGCCACCACTTTCATCGCCGGATGGTGCACCGGCGCGAACATGAAGCCGATGCCGGTGGCCTCCAGCGCCTGCGCCACCTGCTCGGGCTGCAGCTCGATCGCCGCGCCCAGCGCCTCCAGCGCGTCGGCGCTGCCGGACTTGGAGGAGACGCTGCGGTTGCCGTGCTTGGCGACCTTGGCGCCGGCCGCCGCCGCGACGAACATCGCGCAGGTGGAGATGTTGAAGGTATGCGAGCCGTCGCCGCCGGTGCCGACGATGTCGACCATGTGGGTGCGGTCGGCGACCGGCACGGTGCGCGAGAACTCGCGCATCACCACCGCCGCGCCGGCGATCTCGCCGACCGTCTCCTTCTTGACCCGCAGGCCGGTGAGGATGGCCGCGGTCATCATCGGCGAGACCTCGCCGCGCATGATCTGCCGCATCAGCCCGACCATCTCGTCGTGGAAGATCTCGCGATGCTCGATGGTGCGTTGCAAGGCTTGCTGGGGGGTGATGGTCATGAGGGAAGGATCTGCTCGTAGGCTGGAATGGGAAGCGACGTGCCTGACGCGCTCAGCGCGTCTGCGTCGGCCGCGGCATGCGCAGGCGTCCTTGCGCCAGCACCTCGAAGTAGTCGGCCGGGCCGCCGGCGCGCAGCAGGGTGGCGACCGCGGCCGGGTCGTAGATCCCGTCCTGCAGCGCGTGCTCGGCGATGTGCACGCCGACCACCTCGCCCAGCACCAGCCAGGTCTGGATCGGCTCGCCGCGCGCGCTTTGCAGCGGCAACAGCTGGCTGAGCCGGCACTCGAAGCTCACCGGGCTGGCGGCCACCCGCGGTGCGCCGATCAGGCGCGAGGGCGCCGGCGTGAGACCGGCCAGGGCGAACTCGTCGACCTCCGGCGCCACCGCCGCGGAACTGGCGTTCATCGCCTCGGCCAGCGGCCGCGTGGCCAGGTTCCAGGTGAACTCGCCCGTGGCCTCGATGTTGCGCACGCTGTCCTTCCAGCCGATGCTGGCGAAGCCGACGATCGGCGGGACGTAGTTGAAGGCGTTGAAGAAGCTGTAGGGCGCCAGGTTGGCGACGCCGTCGGCGCTGCGCGAGCCGATCCAGCCGATCGGCCGCGGCCCGACGATGGCGTTGAACGGATCGTGCGGCAGGCCGTGGCCGTTGGCCGGCTCGTAGAAGTGGAAGGCGTCGGTGCGATCGTGCATTGGCAGGGTCCGGCGGTGACGGAAGGCGGGCGGCGCCGGCGCGGCGCGTTCAGCGCTCCAGGAAGTTCTTCAGCAAGGCGTGGCCATGCTCGGTGAGGATGGACTCCGGATGGAACTGCACGCCCTCGACCGGGAACTGGCGATGGCGCAGGCCCATGATCTCCTCCACGGTGCCGTCGTCGTGTTCGGTCCAGGCGGTCACTTCCAGGCAATCGGGCAGCGTGGTCTTCTCCACCACCAGCGAGTGGTAGCGGGTGGCCTCGTAGCGGTCCGGCAGGCCGGCGAACACGCCGCGGCCCTCGTGGCGGATGCGCGAGGTCTTGCCGTGCATGATGGTGCCGGCACGCACCACCTGCCCGCCGTAGACCTGGCCGATGCTCTGGTGGCCCAGGCACACGCCCAGGATCGGGATGCGCTGGCCCAGCCGCTCGATCAATTGCAGCGACACCCCGGCCTCGTTCGGCGTGCACGGCCCCGGCGAGATGACGATGCGCTCGGGCGCCAGGCGCTCGATCTCGTCCACGCTGAGCGCGTCGTTGCGCACCACCTTGACCTCGGCGCCGAGCGCCTGCAGGTACTGCACGAGGTTGTAGGTAAAGCTGTCGTAGTTATCCAGCATCAGCAGCATGGCGAAGGACTCATTGCGCGATCAGGAAGACCGCATAGACGTTTTCGGAAAGGGCGAGGGTGCCGGCTTCGAGGGATTCGGCCATGCCATCGGCCGCACGCGGTGACGGGAGGTCGATGACCGGCGACGGCGGCGCACTCGCCAACTGCATCGTGACTGGCTCGGCCGGCCAATGCCCGGCCTGGATGCCATAGGCGAAGTCCGGCGCCACCTCCGAGATGGTGTAAAGGCCGCCCAGGCGCACACCGTAGGCCTTGGCCAGGGATTGCGCGGAGCTGCGGGTCTGCTCGGCCGCCTGGCGCTTGAGCTCGGCGCGCAGCGCGGCTTCGCCGCTGTAGCGCGGCGCGATCCCCGACACCTGCAGTTCCTCGCTGGTGGTCAACGCGCCCAGCAAAGCACGTACATCGTCCAATGCGGCGAAGTCGGCCGAGAGCGTGCGCTGCACGCGGGTGCCTTCGAACACCTGCTTGTCATTTTCGTAGCGGCTCGCCGGCGCGATCGACAGCGTCGTGGCCTGCATGCTGCCGGCCAGCGCGTGGCGCTGTGCGAACGCGGCCAGCACCTTCTCGGCATTGGCCTGCACGCGCTTGCGCGCCGCAGCTGGGTCGGCGTCCACGGCGCTGAGAGTGATGGTCAGACCGAAGCGATCCGGCACCACCTCCCGCTTGGCCTCGCCCTTCACCAACAGATGCGGCTGCGACGGCAGGCTGTTGACCTGCGCGCTGGCGACGGCCGGCAAGGCCAGCACCGCGGCAACGGCCCAGGCACCAAACGTGCGAATTTTCATCTTTCTCTCCTTGGCGGAACGTCAGCCGGCCACACGTTGCGTGTCGGACTGGAGCAGCGCGGCGAAATCCGCGATCAGCGTATCGACCGCCGCGTCCTGGGTGGCCCACGAGGTGACGAAGCGGATCACCCAACGGCCGTCGCCCAGCCGTTGCCAGCGCTCGAAGTCGTAGCGCTGCGCCAGCGTCTCGACCGCGGCGGCGGGCAGGATCACGAACAGCTGGTTGGTCGGCGAGTCCGAGGCGAACTGCGCGCCGGCCGCGGCCAGCCCGTCGCGCAACCGCACGGCCATGCGGTTGGCGTGCGCGGCCAGTTGGTAGAACAGGCCGTCCTCGAACAGCGCGGCGAACTGGGTGCCCAGCACCATGCCCTTGGCCAGCAGCGCCCCGCGCTGCTTGAGCAGGTAGCGGAAATCCACTTGCAAGGCCGGGTTGAGGATCACCAGCGCCTCGCCGAGCAGCGCGCCGTTCTTGGTGCCGCCGATGTAGAACGCATCGGTCAGCGCGGCGATGTCGGCCATGCGCAGGTCGTTGCCTTCGGCGGTGAGTGCGCTGCCGATGCGCGCGCCGTCCAGGAACAGCAGCAGGCCGTGCGCGTCGCAGAACGTGCGCAGCGCCTGCAGTTCGTGCCTGCGATACAGCGTGCCGACCTCGGTGGTGTTGGACACGTAGACCAGCCGCGGCTGCACCATGTGCTCGTTGCCGTGCTCGGCCAGCAGCGGCGCGATCCGCTCCGGGGTGAGCCGGCCATCGGCCGCCTCCACGGTAAGCACCTTGTGCCCGGTGGCCTCGATCGCGCCGGTCTCGTGGGTGGCGATATGGCCGGAGGTGGCGGCGATCACCGCCTGGTGCGGGCGCAGGAACGCGGCGATGGTGGTGAGGTTGGTCTGGGTGCCGCCGACCAGCAGGTGCACGTCGGCGTCGGCGCAGCCGATCTCGGCACGGATCAGTTCCGCGGCGCGCGCGCTGTGCCGGTCCAGGCCGTAGCCGGCGTTCTGCTCGGTGCTGGCGGCGGCCAGGGCGGCCAGCAGGCGCGGATGCGCGCCTTCGCTGTAGTCGTTGCGGAAGCCGATCCGCGGCGCGACGGCGCTCACAGCCCCTTCGCCGCTTCGGCGACCGCGCGGAACAGCGCGCGGCCCTTGTTCATCGTCTCGTCCCATTCGGTCTGCGGATCGGAGTCGTAGACGATGCCGGCGCCGGCCTGTACGTGCAGGCGGCCGTGCTTGATCACCGCGGTGCGGATGGCGATGGCGGTATCGGCGTCGCCGTGCCAGCCGAGGTAGCCGATGCTGCCGGCGTAGACGTTGCGCTTGATCGGCTCCAGCTCGCGGATGACTTCCAGCGCGCGGATCTTCGGCGCGCCGCTGACGGTGCCGGCGGGGAAGGTGGCGCGCAGCACGTCGGCATAGCTGAGCCCGGGCAGCAGGGTGCCGGTAACTTCGCTGACGATGTGCATGACGTGGCTGTAGCGCTCGATCACGAAACGCTCGCCGACGGCGACGCTGCCGGCCTGCGAGACGCGGCCGGCATCGTTGCGGCCCAGGTCGATCAGCATCAGGTGCTCGGCACGCTCCTTCGGATCGGCGAGCAGTTCCGCCTCCAGCGCCTGATCCTCTTCCGGCGTCTTGCCGCGCGGGCGGGTGCCGGCGATCGGGCGCACGGTGACCTGGCCGTTCTCCAGCCGCACCAGGATTTCCGGCGAGGAGCCGACCACCTGGGTGTCGCCGACGTCGAGGAAATACATGTACGGCGATGGGTTCAGCGCGCGCAGCGCGCGGTACACGTCCACCGGGCGCGCGTTGAACGGCACGCTCAGGCGCTGGCTCAGCACCACCTGGAAGATGTCGCCGGCGCGGATGTAGTCCTTGGATGTTTCCACCGCGGCGATGAAGCCCTCGCGGGTGAAGCCGGAGACAAAGTCGCTCTCGTCGAGCACGTCGCGCGCCAGCGGTGCGGGGTAGCCGGCGCCGGGCTGGCGCAGCGTGGTGGTCAGCGCATCCAGGCGCGCCTGCGCGCGCTCCCAGGCGTCGGCCTCGGCCGGGTCGGCATGCACGATCAGGTACAGGCGGCCCTTGAGGTTGTCGAACACCGCCACTTCCTCGGACAGCATCAGCAGGATGTCCGGGGTGTCCAGTTCGTCGCGGGCGACGCCGCCAGCCAGGCGCGGCTCGATGTAGCCGATGCATTCGAAGCCGAACCAGCCGACCAGGCCGCCGGTGAAGCCGGGCACGCCCGCCAGCTTGGGCACCACATGCTGGGCGCGCAGCGCCTCGACTTCGGCGAAGGGATCGGCGACCTCGCGGCGCTCGATCAGCGCGCCATGGTCGCGCACCTCCAGGGTGTGCCCGCGGAAGGTGTACACGCGGCGCACCGGCAAGCCGATGATCGAGTAGCGACCGAAGCGTTCGCCGCCTTCGACCGATTCGAACAGATAGGTATGCGGGGCGTCGGCGAGCTTGAGGTAGACCGACAGCGGCGTGTCCAGGTCGGACAGCACTTCGCGGACGACGGGGATGCGGGTGTGACCTTCAGCGGCGTAGCGCTGGAACTGCTCGCGGGTAATCAAGACGGCTTTCCTTCCGGGACTCGGTGACAGGGCGGACGACGGCTGCAGGCCACCATCGCCACGCACGGCGAGCGGAAGTGAAGGAACGCGGGGTCGTCAGGCTGGACACGGCGGCTACTTTACCGCAACTGCGGCGACTGGCAACGGTTGCAGACGCCACCAATCGATTCGGGTCAGGAACCCGGCGAGCGTGTCGCGTCGGGACTGAAGTGCCTCCCACAGGGGAGTGGTCGCCTTCGGGCGTAGCGCGGAACCCGAGCTGCGCGCTCCGGACCTCGCACGCGCATTCGCGATCGAGCCGGGTCGGCGCCACATCGTCACACCGTCGTAGGAACCCGGTGAGCGTGTCGCGTCGGGACTGAAGTCCCTCCCACAGGGGAGTGGTCGCCTTCGGGCGTAGCGCGGAACCCGAGCTGCGCGCTCCGGACCTCGCACGCGCATTCGCGATCGAGCCGGGTCGGCGCCACATCGTCACACCGTCGTAGGAACCCGGTGAGCGTGTCGCGTCGGGACTGAAGTCCCTCCCACAGGGGAGCGGTCGCCTTCGGGCGTAGCGCGGAACCCGAGCTGCGCGCTCCGGACCTCGCACGCGCATGCGCGATCGAGCCGGGTCGTCGCCACATCGTCACACCGTCGTAGGAACCCGGTGAGCGTGTCGCGTCGGGACTGAAGTCCCTCCCACAGGGGAGCGGTCGCCTTCGGGCGTAGCGCGGAACCCGAGCTGCGCGCTCCGGACCTCGCACGCGCATTCGCGATCGAGCCGGGTCGGCGCCACATCGTCACACCGTCGTAGGAACCCGGCGAGCGTGTCGCGTCGGGACTGAAGTCCCTCCCACAGGGGCGCGGTCGCCTTCGGGCGTAGCGCGGAACCCGAGCTGAGCGCTCCGGACCTCGCACGCGCATGCGCGATCGAGCCGGCTCGTCGCCACATCGTCACACCGTCGTAGGAACCCGGCGAGCGTGTCGCGTCGGGACTGAAGTCCCTCCCACAGGGGAGCGGTCGCCTTCGGGCGTAGCGCGGAACCTGAGCTGCGCGCTCCGGACCTCGTATGCGCATTCGCGATCGAGCCGGGTCGTCGCCACGTCGTCACCCCGCGCAGGAGCGGCTTCCGCCGCGACCGGGCCTTCCCGGTAACGCCCGTCGCGGCGGAAGCCGCTCCTACGACGGCAGACAGATGGTGTTCGCTGCCGGTCGCCTAGCGCCGCCGCGCCTGCAGCAACGGCGACTCCGGCGGCAGATGCATGCGCAGGCGGCCGGGCACGCAGTCGATGCGGAAGTGGCGCGAGGTTTCCGGCTCGCCGTCCAGGTTCAGGGTCAGCGGCTGCGCCGCCTCGATCCGCAGCCACGGCAGGCGCGCGCGCACCGCCACCCGCTCCAGCGCGGCCTGCTTGCCGGCGGTGACCAGGGTGCCCAGGGTCGCGGCGACCTCGCCGGTCAGTTCCGGCACCAGGGTCAGGTCGAGCAGGCCGTCGTCGAGCAGCGCGTCCGGGCACAGCACCTGGCCGCCGCCGGCCTGGCGGCCGTTGCCCAGGCCGAGCGCGATGAAGTCGCCTTCCCAGGAAAAGTCCGGCCCCGCGAAGCGCGCCCGGATCGGATCGATCCGGCCCAGCCGGCTCATGCCGGTGACCAGGTAGGCCAACCCGCCCAGCATCTTCTTCAGGCCTTCGTCGGTCTCCACCGTGACCTGGGTGCCGAAGCCGCCGCTGGCGACATTGGCGCACCAGTGCGGACCGTGCTCGGCCTCGATGCGCAGCAGGTCAATCGGGTGCGCCGGCGTACGCGCGATCAGCTCCAGTGCCTGCAGCGGCGGCAGCGGAATGCCGGTGGCGGTGGCGAAGTCGTTGGCCGTGCCCAGCGCCACCAGGCCCAGGGCCGGCAGCGCCGCGGCCGGCTCCTGGTGGTGCGCCAGCGCGCTGGCGACCTCGCTCAGGGTGCCGTCGCCGCCGGCGGCGACGATGCAGGCGGCCGCGTCGGCCACCGCCTCGGCCACGTAGCGTTCGGCATCGCCCTGCTCCCAGGTGACCCGCACCTGCAGCGGCACGCCGCGCGCACGCATGGCCATGACCGCCTCGCGCAACGCCTCGTCGCCGGCCGACTTGCCGTTGAGGATCAGACGCCAATGCGCTGCAGCCATGCGAACCATCCCGGGGTGAGGCGCCCACGCTAACGGGCGCGGCATGCGCGATGCGTGAATCCGGCCGCGGGCGTTGTCATACGCACGTCACCGAGCGTCCGGAACATGGAAGGCCATAGCAAGGAAGACGGATGGAGGCAGGATCAGCCTCCGATTGATCTCCCAGGGGCCGCACCGGCGACGGTGCGGTTCTTTCTTTTGGCCGCCCCGCCGGCGCCGCTCAGCCGCCGGCCGCGAACCTGGCCAGCGCTTCGCCCTGCAGCCGGTACACGGTCCACTCTTCCTGCGCGCGGGCGCCGACCGCTTCGTAGAAGTCGATCGCCGGCTGGTTCCAGTCCAGCACCGACCATTCGAAGCGACCGCAGCCCTCGGCCACCGCCTGCCGCGCCAGATGCTGCAGCAGCGCCTTGCCGGCGCCGACGCCGCGGTGCGCCGGGTCCACGTACAGGTCTTCCAGGTACAGGCCGTTGCGGCCCAGCCAGGTGGAGTAGTTGTAGAAGTACACCGCGTAGCCGACCGGCTGGCCGTCGGCCTCGCAGATCAGCGCACGCGCGCGGGCGTCGGCGCCGAACAGGCTGGCGCGCAGGCCGGCCTCGTCGGTCTGCACCGCATCCTCGGCGCGCTCGTAGCGCGCCAGGTCGCGGATCAGGCGCAGGATCAGCGCCGCGTCGTCGGCCACCGCCGGGCGGATGTGCAGGGCCGCCATCTCAGCGCGCCGCCACCGCCGCGCGCATGCGCGCGATCACCTCGGCGTAGTCCGGCGCATTGAAGATGGCCGAGCCGGCGACGAAGGTGTCGGCGCCGGCGGCGGCGATCGCGGCGATGTTGTCCGGCTTGACCCCGCCGTCGATCTCCAGCCGGATCGGCTTGCCGCTGGCGTCGATGCGGGCGCGGATCGCGCGCAGCTTGTCCAGCGCCGAAGGAATGAAGGCCTGGCCGCCGAAACCCGGGTTGACCGACATCACCAGCACCAGGTCCAGGTCGTCCAGCACCCAGTCCAGGATGTCCACCGGGGTGGCCGGGTTGAGCACCAGGCCGGCCTTGCAGCCGTGCGACTTGATCAGCTGGATGCTGCGGTGTACGTGGCGGCTGGCCTCGGGATGGAAGCTGATGATGCTGGCGCCGGCCTCGGCGAAGTCCGGGATCAGCCGGTCCACCGGCTCGACCATCAGGTGCACGTCGATCGGCGCGGTGACGCCGTGCTTGCGCAGCGCCTGGCAGACCATCGGGCCGATGGTCAGGTTCGGCACGTAATGGTTGTCCATCACGTCGAAGTGGATCCAGTCGGCGCCGGCGCGCAGCACGGCATCCACTTCCTCGCCGAGGCGGGCGAAATCGGCGGACAGGATGGACGGGGAGATGAGGTAGTCGGACATGGCGGGATCTCAGCGCTTGCGCAGGGTGCGGATACGGTCGTAGGCGGTGTTGAGCTGGCTGGCCTTCTTCTCGGCGCGGGCGCGCAACTCGGGGCTGGCGCTGGCGACCTTGTCGGGGTGGTACTGGGACATCAGCCGGCGGTAGGCCAGTTCGATCTCGGCGTCGGTGGCGTCGCGGGTCAGGCCCAGCTCCCGGTACGGATCCTCGCGCTGGGCCAGCTTGAACCAGTCCGCGTCGAAGGCATGCCCGATCACCAGTCCGATCAGCGCGCCCAGCACCGGCGTGGGCCGCAGCAGCAGGGCCCCGGCGATGGCGCCGAGCAGTTTTCCGTACCAGGGCATGGGCAAGAGCGGGCGCGGCGTCAGGGCCGGCCATTTTACGGCACAGCGGGGCATTCCGGCCGTACACTACGCGGCCCGCCGTCCGCCGCGGGCCCGCCGGGTCCCGGGACGGTCGCC
This sequence comes from Xanthomonas sp. NCPPB 901, assembly GCF_056725085.1. Taxonomy (NCBI): domain Bacteria; kingdom Pseudomonadati; phylum Pseudomonadota; class Gammaproteobacteria; order Lysobacterales; family Lysobacteraceae; genus Xanthomonas; species Xanthomonas sp. NCPPB 901. The sequence continues at coordinate 4,611,738 of NZ_CM161511.1, forward strand.
ATTGCGAAGTCCGTAGGAGTGCCTGTGTCCACCACGCTGTTGCAATCCGATCTGCCTGGCCTGCCCTTGCGCCACCGCGGCAAAGTCCGCGACGTGTTCGACCTCCCCCGCGAGCGCCTGCCGGCCGACGCGCCGCCCGGCGACTACCTGCTGATGGTCGCCACCGACCGCCTGTCCGCCTTCGACGTGGTGCTGCCCGACCCGATCCCCGGCAAGGGCGAGATGCTGTGCCAGGTCTCCAACTTCTGGTTCAAGAAGACCGAACACCTGATGCCCAACCACCTCACCGGCATCGACGTGGCCGCGGTGCTGCCCGAGGGCGTGGACAAGGCCCTGTACGCCAAGCGCGCGGTGGTGACCCGCAAGCTCAAGCCGGTGCCGGTGGAAGCCATCGCCCGCGGCTACCTGATCGGCAGCGGCTGGAAGGACTACCAGCGCACCGGCAAGGTCAGCGGCATCGAATTGCCCGACGGCCTGCGCCAGGCCGAGAAACTGGCCGAACCGATCTTCACCCCCTCGACCAAGGCCGCCGTCGGCGACCATGACGAGAACATCGACTTCGACGCCATGGTCAAGACCGTGGGCGCCGAACTGGCCGAGCGCGTGCGCGACGCCACCCTGCGCATCTACCGCTTCGCCGCCGACTTCGCCGCCGAGCGCGGCATCCTGCTGGCCGACACCAAGTTCGAGTTCGGCACCGACGCCGACGGCCGCCTGTACATCATGGACGAGATGCTGACCCCGGACTCCTCGCGCTACTGGCCGGCCGACCAGTACGACGTCGGGACCAGCCCGCCGAGCTACGACAAGCAGTTCGTGCGCGACTACCTGGAGACGCTGGACTGGGGCAAGACCGCGCCCGGCCCGCGCCTGCCGCAGGACGTGATCGACCGCACCCGCGCCAAGTACGCCGAGGCGCTGCAGCGGCTGGCGGGGATTTCGGTCGACTGAGTGGGGTGCTGACATGCGCCGGTGTGCCGGCGCGCGAGGGTGGTCGCTGAAGCGGCCACCTTGCTGCCCCGCCGCTATCCCCCCTGCTTCACCGCCCGATAATCCTGGCCAACTAGACTCGGGCACCCGCGCGAGCGCTCGTGCGTCCGACCTGATCAGGAGGATCAGTTGGCTACTGCACGCCCCATTCTGACTTCACTGACCCTGGCAGCCGCCCTGGTCGCCTGCAAGGCGCACTCTGCCGGCTCCGCCCCTGCTGCAGCGACGCCAGCGGCTCCGTCGGCCCCTGCAGCCGCGGCCGCCCCACGCTGCCAGGATGCCGAGTTCGATACCTTCCTCAAGCGCTTCAGCGCCGATATCGCGGTCCAGGAAAAGGCCACTGCCGATCCATTGACGATGATCCACATCGATCCGGACGCGCAGCCGGAGCCGTCGCCAGTCACCCGCAACGTGCCGCTGGCCGAAGTCGAATGGCCGGTGATCCCGAACCTGGACGCGGCCCGCAGGGGCGGGCGCGAGGTCGTGGTGACGCAGAGCGCCCAGGGCAGGCAGGTCATGGTGCGCACGCCCGATACCGGCGACCAGCAGGTCTACCAGTTCGCACAGAAGCCGTGCTGGACGCTGGTGAAAGTGGACGATCAGACCCTGTAACCAGCGCGCGCTGGCCGCACGGCAAGGGCGTTCCTTCAGCCCTTTTCCCTTCACCAAGCTGTATCCCGCCCGCGCTACATTTCCGCGACCCTGCTCGCACGTGAGGTAAAGATGCGCTCGTCCCGTCCTTCCCGCCGGCTCGGCAATCGCGTTGCGTGGCCAGCCGTTTCGGGGTTGCTCCTCGCGCTGAGCGCGTGCAGCAACGGCCAATCCGCTGCCCCTGCCGCCGTGGCCGCAACCAGCCCCGCGCCTGCCAAGCAAGCGCCTCCCGCCGCAGCCCCAGGCGCAGACGCCACGTCGAACGACGCAGTACAGCAACTGCTGCTGTCGAGCGGCGTGCAGTGCGAAGGCAGCAAGACGGCACGGAACTGTACGGCGGGCAATCTGGACGCGGGCGACTACTACGACGTCGAACTGACCCCAGACTGTGGCGCGCAGGGATTCTTCGCAGGCGTTGCCGACGCCAAGGGCACGCCCGCACTGAATGTCGTGCCGACCACGGGGAGCCATGCCACACCGCGGGCCACTTTCTCGCAAGGGCAACTCGTCTGTGTCCAGGGCATCGCCCGCGCCGGCCAAAACCCCATGTACTACTACGTCGTCGCGATTCCGGCGGACAGCGTGGCGCAATGCAAGGGCAATTCGTTATGCCAGAAGTACGGGGACCGCCCGATCCAGTGGGCCTCCCCCGCAAGCGGCGATGCCTGCCATGTCGCTGCGCCGGGTCGCTATGCCGGCAACTGCGCGCAAGGCTGGGTCAGCGCCAGCGCGCTGGACGTGTTTTCAAACGGAATGTAGCGACCGTCCCCACAAGCACGCGTGCTTGTCCACTCGCAAGGAGAGCAAGGTATGTCGGACCCCAAGATCACTCGACTCGTCAGCAGCGTCAACACCACGCGCACGGTAGAGATGGACGATGGAAGTACCGCCAGCCGATCAGGTGGATCGGTGTCGTGGCGCAACAACAACCCCGGCAACCTCAAGTTCGAGTTCGCTGGCAGCGCAGACAAAACAGCCAACAGCCAGCGTACACGCGAAGAGGCATTGCAGTCAGCGCAGAGCACCTATCGCGGCGTCGTGGGTCTCGACCAGTGGGGCAATGCCGTTTTCGAAAGCTACGAGGCAGGTCGCGCTGCCAAGATCCAGCTACTGGAGCGACGCTTCGGCAACGACACCGTCGAACAGATGCTGCCGCGCTACTCGAAAGCCGATTACAGCGGCACCACGCATCATCGTGAACAGGCCGCCACCATCTTCGCGGAGGGCGACCGCCAAGGCGTGGACCTACGCAGTAAAACCGTCGCGCAGATGAGCCAGCGCGAACGCGAAGCGCTGGCCGACGGCATCAGACGCTTCGAGGGTTGGCGAACAGGCGAAGTCACGGTACAGACACCCGCTCGGACCGCGGCACAAGTCACGGCGCAACCGCAGCCCGCGGCTGCGCCCGCTGCATCGAGCCCCACCCCGGCTCCTGCTGCATCCGGCAGACCCAGCGCGGCGGTCTACAACGAGGCGTACCAGCACTTCTTCAACGAGGGCCGGCACTACGAATACGGTCGTCCGGACCACCCCAGGCCCGGGCGCGACAGCAGCCGCCTGGAGCGCGATGGCGATGGCGACGGTCGCCTTGGCGTGGATTGTTCGGCCTTCGTGTGGCGCGGACTCAAGAACGCCGGCTACGACGTGCCGGGCGAGAACGCCGCAGGATTCACCACCGCCAAGCTCTTCAATGGCTCGCAAGTCACGTCGTATGCGCGCGAGCATTTCGATGTCACCTCCGCGGCGGAAGCACGCAAACCCAATGGCTCGTTGCACCAGGGCGATCTGCTGCTGTTTTCTTCGTCGAAGGGGCAACACATCGGCATCTTCAAGGGGTACGACGAGGCGGGAAACATCCAGTTCATCGGCTCGCAAGGCAGGACCGGGCCGGCGGAGGTCACGATTAGCCCAGGCGGCTACTGGGATGGAGGCGGCACCCGCATCGTGGGCGCGTTGACCCCCAAGCCGGAGTTCCAGGTTCGCGCACCATTGCATGGCAATGGCGGAGTTCCTGCACGGCAGGCATCCGCCGCACCTGCAGAAACCCACGGCGCCAAGAGTGCGGCCATGGCCGATGGCCTGCTTAAGCAGGGCGAGCGCGGCAATGACGTCGAAGCGTTGCAGCGCCAGCTCAACCGCATGGGCGTGCGCGACGCACAGGGTAGAGTGTTGGCCGAGGATGGACGCTTTGGCGAGCATACCCGCGAGGCGGTCGTTGCCTTCCAGAAACAGCGCGGCCTCACCCAGGACGGCATCGTCGGCCGCGACACCCGGGCCGGGCTGGCGGCGGTCGAGCAGGCCCAGGCCAAGCCGGCGAAAGGCCCGCAGCTCGGCGAGCCGGGGCATCCGGATACACCGCTGTACGACAAGATGCGCACGGAAGCCGATCGCGGTGCCGAGAAGGCCAATCCGCCGCATGCCAAGCTGTCGAACGAGGCGGTGGCCAACCTCACCCTGCAGGCCAAGCAGGCCGGGATCGACAGTCCCGACAAGCTGAAGGAGGTCAATGTCGCGAACGACAAGGCCTTCGTCGCCGGGACCACGCCGGGCTTCCGTGCGGTGGTGGACCTGCAGCAGCCGGCACCGCCGCTGGAGCAGACCAGCGCGCAACTGGCCCGTCAGTCCGCGCAGCAGCAGGAGTCGGCGCAGCGCGAGCAGCAGCAGGAGACGAACAGGAGCATGGCGCGCGCCTGAGCCGCCAAGCCGTGGCGGGGCGGTCGTGCCGACAGCGCGATCGCCCCTGCTTGGCGACGCTGCGATGACCGGTGAGGCGGCGTCCGACGCATGTCAGACGCCGTTCGTCGAAACGAAAAAAGCACCGCTCATCCGGCACGATCGAACCAGATGCAAGTCGCCTTGGGGAGCGACAGGGCGTTCCCGGTAAAGCCAGTCGCGGCTGAAGCCGTTCCCACAGGACATTTCCCAACGTTTTTGGAGGCCCGCGAACGATCGCTCCGCTGGGACGGCCTGCATGCGGGCTGCGCTGGGCGAGGACATGGACGGTGTCGGGCGTGACCAACAAACGGTTAAATCGTCCGTGCTGCAGGCAACGGCTGCCCGCGTCGCCGGATCCACGGCACGGTGTCTCCGCATCGCGCCGGCGATGGCGCTATGCTGGGCCGGTTCCTGGGAGGGAAGATGGATACCACCGCCTACGCGCGCCCGATCGACCGCTATTTCGCCAGCTATTCCGACGATCACCGCAATGTCGCCAACCAGCGCATTCACGTGGTCGCGGTGCCGGCGATCCTGTGGTCGGTGGTGGCGCTGCTGTGGTGCATCCCGGTCGGCGGCAGCTGGTTCCAGAGCGGGCTGTGGGCGGCGCTGGGCATGTTCGCGGCGTGGATGTACTACAACCGCCTGTCGCGCCCGCTGGGCTACGGCATGCTGGCGGCGTTCTTCTTCTGCGGCTGCCTGTGCCGCCTGCTGGAAGCGCACCTGGGCCTGCAGGGGCTGCTGTGGCTGGCGGTCGGCGTGTTCGTGGTGGCCTGGATCGCGCAGTTCATCGGGCACGCGCTGGAAGGCCACCGGCCCAGCTTTCTCACCGATCTGACCTATCTGCTGATCGGCCCGGCCTGGGTGCTGGCCAAGCTGTACCGGCGCATGCACTGGCGCTACTGAGCGCGGCCGGCCACACGGCTGCCAAGCCGCCAAGCGGACACGAGCGCTACGCGGACTCTTCCCCTCCCTCGTCCATCGAGGTCCCTGCGCGCCATTGCACCCGGCTGGCGCGCGCGACGCGGCGTCAGCCCTGCTGCGTCGCGTCCCCGGCCTCCAGGCCCAACATCGCCGCATCCGGCGCGAAGGCGCGCGGCGCGTAGCCGAAATCCTGCCGGGCCGGCTGCAGATCGAACGCCAGGTCCTCGCGCATCCGCTGCAGCGCCGCCCGGTTCATGCCCTGCAGGCGGCCGCAGGCGTGGGCCAGGGCCAGCGCCGATGCGAACAGCGCGTGCGGCAGCATCAGCAGCCGCGCCGGCGGCCGCAGTGCGGCCAGCACCCGTCGCACCATGTCGCGGTAGCTGAGCGCCTCGCCGCCACCGAGGGCGTAGCTGCGCCCATGCGTGGCCGGATGCGCCAGCACCGCCAGTGCCGCATCGGCCAGGTCCTGCACGTGCACCGGCTGGCGCAGGCCGCTGGCACTGCGCGGCAGCACGAACCAGCCGGTACGCCGCGCCAGCGCCGCGATCGCGCTGAGGGTGCGGTCGCGGCCGGCGCCGTAGACCAGGGTCGGCCGCAACACCGTCGCCGCCGCGCCGCGCTCGGCGGCGACCGAGAACACGGTGGCCTCCGCCTCGCGCAGGCGCCGGGCGACGTCGCGTTCGGCGGCATCCAGCGAGTCGCGCTTGACCTCCAGGCTGGTGGAGCCGAAGGCGACCACGCGCGCTGCGGCGACCGGCGCGCGCCGGTACCAGTCGGCGAAGGCATCCAGCGGGCCGCAACTGAACACCACGTCGGCGGCCACCGGCGGCGCCTGCAGCGCGCTGAGTTCGCCGGCATGCCAGTGCAGGCCGGGTCGCGGCGCGCGTGCCTCCCGCGAGTAGGCATGCACCTCCCACCCGGCGGCCAGCAAGCCATGCAGCAGGCGCTCGCCGATCTGGCCGCTGCCGCCGAACACCAGCGCGATGCGCGGCGCTGCGATGGACGGCGGAGAAGCGGAAGCAGCGGCAGGCGAATCGGTCATCGGTACAGGATAGTGCGTGCGCCGCCGTTTGCGGCCGGGTCCACGCGGGATCGGCCTGCGCACGGCCGGCCACGGCCAGTGGAGGCGGGCAAGGCAAGGCGATGCGCGGCGCCGGCATCCGCAGCCGCCGACGATCGACCATGCGCACCGGGGACCTCGCCCATGCCACACGCAGCCTCGTCCACATCGAGGACGAGGCGCATCTGCGCACCAGCGCGCGCCCGCACAGGGCGATGTCGGCGCCACACGCCAGGCGCACGCCATGCCGCGCCGACGTTCGCCATCTCCCCTCCCACGCGCACTCGCAAGCGCATCACCCGCCCGCCGCTACGCTGTCGCCATGACCGTGCACGCCTCTCGTTTCCGCGCCGGCCACCGCCGTGACGCGCCTGTTACACTCGGGCTCCTGCTCGCGAATCTCGTATTCCCTGCATGATTCCCGCCCTCGACATCCTGCTGGCCTTGCCGTTCCTGATGGCGGCGGCCGTGGTGGCCCTGCGCCACCGCTCGCGCGCCACCCTGGCCTGGGCGGCAGCGCTGGCGCCGTTGGCGGGACTGGCAGTGCTGGGCGCGCTGACGCCGACGGTGCTCGAAGGCGGCATCGTCCGCGCCGACCACGCCTGGCTGCCGCAGATTGGCCTGCAGTTCTCGCTGCGCCTGGACGGGCTGGCCTGGATGTTCGCCGGCCTGGTGCTGGCGATCGGCGCGCTGGTGGTGATGTACGCGCACTACTACCTGAGTCCGCGCGAGAACGCCGCGCGCTTCTATGCCTATCTGCTGCTGTTCATGGGCGCGATGCTGGGCATGGTGATCGCCGGCAACCTGTTGCTGCTGATGGTGTTCTGGGAGCTGACCAGCATCAGTTCGTTCCTGCTGATCGGCTTCTGGTCGCACCGCCAGGATGCGCGCGACGGCGCGCGCATGGCGCTGGTGATCACCGGCGGCGGCGGCCTGGCGCTGCTTGGCGGCGTGCTGCTGCTGGGGCGCATCGTCGGCAGCTACCAACTCGACGCGGTGCTCGCCGCCGGCGACGCGATCCGCGCCAGTGCGCTGTATCCCTGGGCGCTGGGGCTGATCCTGCTCGGCATCTTCACCAAGAGCGCGCAGTTCCCGTTCCATTTCTGGCTGCCGCACGCGATGGCCGCGCCCACCCCGGTGTCGGCCTACCTGCATTCGACGACGATGGTGAAGGCCGGCGTGTTCCTGCTGGCGCGGCTGCATCCGGCGCTGGCCGGCAGCGACCTGTTCTTCTACACGGTCAGCGGCATCGGTGCGATCACCCTGCTCACCGGCGCCTGGTTCGCGATCTTCCAGCACGACCTCAAGGGCCTGCTGGCGTATTCGACGATCTCGCACCTGGGCCTGATCACCATGCTGTTCGGGCTGTCCACGCCGATGGCGGTGGTGGCCGGGGTGTTCCACATCCTCAACCACGCGGTGTTCAAGGCCTCGCTGTTCATGGCCGCCGGCATCATCGACCACGAGACCCACACCCGCGACATGCGCCGGCTCGGCAACCTGCGCCGCTGGATGCCGGTGACCAGCGCGCTGGCGATCACCGCCTCGCTGTCGATGGCCGGCATCCCGCTGCTCAACGGCTTCCTGTCAAAGGAGATGTTCTTCGCCGAGGCGCTGGGCGCCGACGGCCCGGCGGCGATGCGGATCTTCACCGCCACCTCGGCGTTGCTGGCCGGCGTGTTCGGCGTGGCCTACAGCCTGCGCTTCGTCTACGAGACGTTCTTCGGCAAAGGCCCGCGCGACCTGCAGACGATGCCGCACGAGCCGCCGCGCTGGATGAAGATTCCGGTGGAGATCCTGGTGCTGGTGTGCGTGGCGGTCGGCATCGTGCCGGCGCTGACCGTGGCGCCGGTGCTGCGCAGCGCCGCCGGCGCGATCCTCGGTAACGCCCTGCCCGACTACAGCCTGGCCATCTGGCATGGCTGGAACGCGCCGCTGGCGATGAGCATCGCTGGCGTGGTCGGCGGCGTGGCGCTGTATTTCGGCCTGCGCCGGCTGACCGCGCTGTACACCGAAGTGCGGCGGTCGCTGGGCAAGCGCGTGTTCCACTGGCATGTGCAGACCCTGTTCGGCGTGGCCACGCGCTTCACCCGCGCGCTCACCAACGGCAGCCTGCAGCGCAGCCTGCGCTGGCTGGTGCTGGCCGCGGTGGTGGTGGTGGCCGCGCCGCTGCTGCAGGCGCCGCCGCTGTGGCAGCAGTGGCCGGCGCCGCAGGGCATGCCGCTGCTGGGCTGGGGCCTGTGGCTGCTGATCCTCAGTTGCGCGTTGTCCACGCTGTTCCTGTACCGGCAGCGGCTGCTGGCGGTGCTGGTGCTGGGCGGCAGCGGGCTGGGCGTGAGCCTGGTGTTCGTGTTCCTGTCGGCGCCGGACCTGGCGCTGACCCAGTTGCTGGTGGAAATGGTCACCCTGGTGCTGATGCTGCTGGGCATGAACTACCTGCCCAAGGCCTCGCCGCCGGAACCGCGGCGCTGGCGCCGCTGGCGCGATGCGACGCTGGCGATCGTCGCCGGTGGCGGCATGGCGCTGCTGGCGTATTCGGTGATGACCCGGCCGGCGACGACGATGGCCGGCGAGCTGCTGCAGCGCGCGCTGCCGGAGGCCTACGGCCGCAACGTGGTCAACGTGATCCTGGTGGACTTCCGCGGCTTCGATACCTTCGGCGAGATCACCGTGTTCGGCATCGCCGCGCTGGTGGTGCACGCGCTGCTGCGGCGCGCGCGGATGGCGCCGGAGAAGGTGATGCCGGGGCCGCCGATCAAGCTGCCGGTGCCGGCCGACCTGGCGCAGCTGATGTTCCCGCTGACCCTGACCGTGTCGATCTTCCTGTTCCTGCGCGGGCACAACGCGCCCGGCGGCGGCTTCATCGCCGGGCTGGTGCTGGCGGTGCCGCTGCTGATGCAGTACGTGATCCAGGGTGCGGCCTCGGTGGAGTCGCGCTTCGGCTTCGACTACATCCGCTGCATCGGCCTGGGCCTGCTGCTGGCCACGTTCGGCGGCATGGCCTCGATGCTGTTCGGGGTGCCGTTCCTGACCAGCGGCCATCTCGACCTGGAACTGCCGCTGATCGGCAGCGTGCCGCTGGCCAGCGCGCTGGGCTTCGATACCGGCGTGTACCTGGTGGTGTTCGGCGGCACCATGCTGACCCTGTCGATGATGGGCACGATCAAGCCCTCGCGCACCCGCGACTCGCAGCGCGGGCAGATCGACCCGACGCGGCGTTCGGCCATCACCGGGGAGATGCCCTGATGGAACTGGCAGTGGCGAGCGCGATCGGGGTGCTGACCGCGGTGGGCGTGTACCTGCTGCTGCGCGCGCGCAGCTTCGACGTGATCCTGGGCATGACCGTGCTGTCCTACGCCACCAACCTGCTGATCTTCGCCGGCGGCCGGCTGGTGCAGGGCAAGGCGCCGGTGCTGCGCGACGGCATCGCCCCGACCCTGGCCGAGCACGCCGACCCGCTGCCGCAGGCGCTGGTGCTGACCGCGATCGTGATCGCCTTCGCGATGACCGCGGTGAGCATCGTGCTAGCGATGCGCAGCCGCGGCGACAACCACAGCGACCACGTCGATGCGCGCCCGGACCCGGGCGACGGCGAAGGCGAGGCGCCATGACCCATCTGCTGATCCTGCCGATCCTGATCCCGCTGCTCGGTGCGGCGCTGTCGCTGTTCGTCGAGCACCGCCGCTACGGCCGCCAGGTGCGCCGCGCGGTGGCCTGGACGGCGATGGCGGTGCTGGCCGCGGTGGTGCTGGCGCTGTGCGTGCAGGTGAACGACGGCCAGGTCCACGTCTACCTGCTCGGAGACTGGCCCTCGCGGCTGGGCATCGTGCTGATGGCCGACCGCCTGTCGGCGTGGATGCTGGCCACCACCACCCTGCTCGCCGGCGCCTGCCTGCTGCACGCCTGCGCCGGCTGGGACCGGCGTGCGCCGCATTTCCATGCGCTGTTCCAGTTCCAGCTGGTCGGCCTCAACGGCGCGTTCCTGACCGGCGACGTGTTCAACCTGTTCGTGTTCTTCGAGGTGATGCTGATCGCCTCCTACGGCCTGTTGCTCAGCGGCGGGCGCGGCCTGCGCCTGCGCGTGGGCTTCCACTACGTGGTGTTCAACGTCACCTCCTCCACCGTGTTCCTGATCGCGCTGGGCCTGCTGTACGGGTTGCTCGGCTCGCTGAACATGGCCGAGCTGTCGCAGCGCGTGGCGCAGGCGCCGCCGCAGAACGTGCCACTGATCAAGGCCGCGTTCGGCTTGTTGCTGCTGGTGTTCTGCGCCAAGGCCGCGCTGCTGCCGCTGTACCTGTGGCTGCCGGAGACCTATGCGCGCGCACCGGCGGCGGTGGCGGCGCTGTTCGTGATCATGACCAAGGTCGGCCTGTACGCGGTGCTGCGGGTGAGCACGCTGATCCTCGGCAGCCAAGCGCAGGCGCTGGACGGCTACGGCCGCGACTGGCTGTTGTGGCTGGGCCTGGCGACGCTGCTGCTGGCCGCGCTGGGGGTGCTGGCGGCGGTGCGCCTGCGGGTGCTGATCGGCTACCTGGTGATCGTGTCGGCGGCGACGCTTTTCGTGGCCTTCGCGCTGGACGCGCCGGGCACGCTCGGCGCCGGGCTGTACTACCTGGCGCACAGCAGCTTCGTCGCCGCGGCGCTGTTCCTGATCGCCGACCTGATCCGGCGCCGCCGCGGCGGCGCCAGCGACCGCAAGGAGATCATCGCGCCGCTGCCGGGCAAGACCGTGCCCGGCGTGCTGTTCCTGATCGCGGCGATCTCGGTGGCCGGGCTGCCGCCGCTGTCCGGCTTCCTGGCCAAGGTGGCGATCCTCAGCGCGACGCCGGCCGGGCTGACCGCACCGGTGTGGGCGGCGGTGCTGCTCAGCAGCCTGATGGTGATCATGGGCCTGACCCGCGGCGGCGTGCGCCTGTTCTGGCGCGTGCCCGGCGACCAGGACACGGCCGAGGACGGCACCGTGGAGGTGGCGCGCCCGGCGCCGCGCAAGGCGCCGGCGCGGCCGCTGGAAACCGCCGCCACCGTGCTGCTGCTCGGCTACGGCGTGGCGATGACCGTGGCCGCCGGGCCGCTGCTGCGCTACAGCGAGGCCGCCGCCGCGCAACTGCTGCGCCCGGCCGACTACACCACCCAACTGCGCGCCACCGCGCCGATCCTGCGGGAGCCCTGACATGTCCGCCCGTCCCTGGTCGCGCCGCCTGTTCCCGTCCTGGCCGCTGAGCCTGACCGTCATCGCGTTCTGGCTGCTGATGAGCGACAGCTTCAGTCTCGGCCAGTTGCTGCTGGGCGCGGTGCTGGGCGTGGCGGTGCCGCTGTTCGCCGCGCGCCTGGACCGCGAGTTCGCGCGCATCGGCTCGCTGCGCTCGGTGCCGAAGATGCTGTGCGTGGCGGCGTGGGACATCGTGCGCTCCAACGTGGTGGTGGCGCTGCAGGTGCTGGGGCCGGAGAAACGGATCCACCCCGGCTTCATCTGGGTGCCGCTGGACATCGCCAACATCCACGGCATCGCCGCGCTGACCAGCATGATCACCCTGACCCCGGGCACGGTGTCGGCGGCGCTGTCGGACGACCGCAAGTACCTGCTGGTGCACGTGCTGCACCTGGACGACGCCGAGACCGTGATCCGGCAGATCAAGACGCGCTACGAGGCGCCATTGATGGAGATCTTCCCATGACCAGCCACATGTTCATCGAGACCACGATCGTCGTGTGCATGCACGTGGTGGCGCTGGCGATGCTGCTGGCGCTATGGCGGCTGCTGCGCGGGCCGACCGTGCCCGACCGCATCCTGGCGCTGGACACGCTGTCGGTGACCGCGATCGCCGAACTGATGCTGTTCGGCATGTACCTGGATTCGCCGGTGTACTTCGAGGCGGCGCTGATCATCGCCATGCTCGGCTTCGGCAGCACCGTGGTGCTGAGCAAGTACGTGCTGCGCCGGGACATCGTCGAATGATCGGCGTGCTGCAGGTCGGGCTGTCGCTGCTGCTGATCGTCGGCTGCTTCTTCATCCTGATCGGCGCGCTGGGGCTGGTGAAGCTGTCGGACTTCTTCAAGCGCCTGCACGCGCCGACCAAGGCCAGCACGTTGGGCGTGGGCTGCGTGCTGCTGGCTTCGGTCGGCTACCACCTGTTCCTGGGCCAGGACCCGCAGCCGCGCGAACTGCTGATCACCGCGTTCCTGTTCATCACCGCGCCGATCAGCGCGCACATGATGGCCAAGGCGGCGCTGTCGCTGATGCTGGAACAACGCCCGCAGGTGCCCGGCAGCGACCACGCCGACCAGGAAGGCCTGCCGCCGCCGGAGCAGCCGGAGGAGCGCTGACGCCAGCTTTCCGCAGGAGCGGCTTCAGCCGCTCCTACGACCGAGACCAGCCGCTTTTTCGAATCCCCAATCCCGAATCCCAACTCCCAGCCACTCAAGCCACCAACGCCAGCTCCAGCCCCACCCACGCCAGGAACGCCACCAGCAGCACCGCCCCTTCGCCGCGGCTCAACCGCATGTCCCCGCGCAGCATCGGGTACAGCACCACCGCCAGCGCGATCGCCGCCGGCAGTTCCAGGCGCACGAACGAGGCAGGCAACGGCAGCGGCCGCAGCGCCGCCATGCCGCCGATCACCACCAGCAGGTTGAACAGGCTCGAGCCCAGCACGTGGCCGACCACCATGTCGCCCTGGCCACGGCGGGCGGCGGCCACCGCGGCGGCCGCTTCCGGCAGCGCGGTGCCGATCGCCACCGGCAGCAGGCCCACCAGCAGCGGCGACAGGCCCCAGGCCGCGCCCAGCCGTGGCGCGTGCGCCACCACCAGGTTGGCGCCGGCGTTCAACAGCACGATGGCGATCAGCAGGCGCAGCAGGTTGAGCACCAGCCCGGTCCGGGTCACCGCGTAGCCGGACACGCCGAGCTGGCGCGCGGCCGGCTCGTGACGCGCGCGCAGCAGCAGGAACGCGACCACGCCGACGAAGGCCAGCAGCAGCACCACGCCTTCGACGCGCGAGATCGCGCCATCCAGGCCGAAGCCGATCAGCGCCAGCGTCGCCAGGGTCAGCACTACCAGCAGCGGCGGCAGCAGGCGCGTGCGCAGCAGCAACGGCGCCGCCAGCGCGGCCAGGCCCAGGGTCAGGCCGAGATTGGCCAGGTTGCTGCCGACCGCGTTGCCCAGCGCCAGGTCCTGCGCGCCGGTCGCGTAGGCGCGCGCGTTGACCGCCAGTTCCGGCAGCGAGGTGCCGAAGGCCACCAGCAGCAGCCCGGCCACGAACGGCGAGGCGCCGCAACGCTGCGCCAGGCCGGAGGCCGCCTTCACGATCGAGTCCCCGCCCAGCGCCAGCAACGCCAGCCCCAACACCACCCAACCGATCACACCTGCCATCGCCGATGTCCCTGCCCGCCAAATGCGGCGATTCTATGCGTAGCGCCGATGACGCCGCCGTGGTGATGCCCGCCCGCCATGGCCCGCTGCGGCGGCCGGCCGCGCGCGGGCCGCCACCACTGCACTGCGTTCATGCCCGAACGTGTCTGCTAGCGCCTGCCACGCGCCAGACCGTGTTCCTCCCGCCGCCGCCACAGGAGCCGCCCCATGTCCCGACCCGATCCCACGCCGCCGCGCCGGCGGCCCTGGCTGCCGCTGGCCGGCATCGCCGCGATCGCCGCCGTGCTCGCCGCCGCCTTCGCCTGGAGCGCCGGCTGGCTGGGCGGCCCGCAACGGCTGACCGCGCAGCGCATGACCGACGCCATCGAAGCCGGCGGTCCGCCGCATCCGGGCTTCCGCCGCGCGCACAGCAAGGGCGTGTGCGTCAGCGGCCATTTCGAGGGCAACGGCCAGGGCAGCACGCTGTCCTCGGCGCGGGTGTTCGCGCAGGCCTCGGTGCCGGTGCTGGGCCGCCTGTCGATCGGCGGCGGCGACCCGCACGGTGCCGACGGCGCCGCCCGCGTGCGCAGCATGGCGCTGCAGTTGCGCAGCGACGATGGCCAGGAATGGCGCACGGCGATGAACAGCTTCCCGTTCTTCGTGGTCGCCAGCCCCGAGGGCTTCATGGCGCAGACGCTGGCCGCGCGGCCGGACCCGGCCACCGGCAAACCGGACCCGGCGAAGATGGCCGCGTTCCTGCAGCGCTACCCGGAAGCGAAGAAGTTCCAGGAGTGGGCCAAGACCGCGCCGTGGTCGGACAGCTGGGCCAACACCCAGTACAACGGCGTCAACGCGTTCCGCTTCACCGCCGCCGACGGCAGCACGCATGCGGTGCGCTGGTCGATGCGCCCGCAGACCCCGTTCGCGCCGCTGTCGGCCGAGCAGCGCGCCAAGGCCGACGCGGATTTCCTCAGCGAGGACCTGCAGGCGCGGCTGGCGCGCGGCCCGCTGCGCTGGGACCTGGTGCTGACCGTGGCCGCGCCCGGCGACCCGGTCGACGACCCGTCGCAGCCGTGGCCGCAGGACCGGCGCCAGGTGGTCGCCGGCACCCTGGTGCTGGAACATGCCGAACCGCAGGCCACCGGCCCCTGCCGCGACCTCAACTACGATCCGCTGATCCTGCCGCACGGCATCGCCGGCTCCGACGACCCGATCCTGGCCGCGCGCTCGGCGGTGTACTCGCAGTCCTTCAACCGCCGCGAGCACGAGATCGCCCGCGGCCAGGCCCCCGACGCGACCGGCACGCCGCACGGAGGTGCGCAATGAACCGCAACGACCGCTCCGCGCACTTCAACCTGCTCGCACGCGTGCTGCACTGGATGATGGCGGCGATGATCCTGACCATGCTGTTCGTCGGCGTGGGCATGGTCGCCTCGGTGTCGCAGCGGCCCTGGCTGCTGGACCTGCACCGCCCGCTGGGCATCGCGATCCTGCTGCTGGTGCTGGTGCGCCTGGGCAACCGCCTGCGGCACCGGCCGCCGCCGCTGCCGGCCGACCTGCCGCGCTGGCAGCAGGCCGCCGCGCACGCCTCGCACTGGCTGCTGTACGCGCTGATGCTGGCGATGCCGCTGCTGGGCTGGTCGATGCTCTCGGCCGGCGGCTACCCGATCGTGCTGTGGCCCGGCCTGCAGTTGCCGCCGATCGCCCCGCACAGCCCGGTGCTGTACGCCTGGCTGCGCAGCGCGCACGGCTGGCTGGCCTACCTGCTGTTCGCCACGGTGCTGGCGCACCTGTGCGCGGCCCTGTTCCACGCCTGGGTGCGCCGCGACGGCGTGTTCTCGAGCATGGCACGCGGCCCCGCGGCGGACGCGCGCCGCGAGCAGGCGTAGTCCCGCAACGACGCGTCGGCGCGGCACGCGCGGGCGCCACGCGCGCTGGCCCCGCCACGCGCACGTCCGCCGGCGCGGTGTCGCCCCGCATCCGCGCCGCGCCGCGCCAGGGCGTTTGTGTCGGTGCCGACATGGCCGCGGCCCCGCGCCGCCGTTACACTGGGCGGCGGACGGGCGCGCTCGTCCGTCCCCGTTCTTCCGCGCAGCGTCTGCTCCCCAGGGAATCCGGCGCCGCGACCGCGCCAGCCAGCGCCGTTGTTCCGCAGCCCGCCACGCCGGCTGCCGGTCCTGCGCGCCAAGCCAGCTCACCATCCGATCGTCGGCCGGCGCTGCGTCAGCGCCGGCGATGGCCATGCCTGCTGCCTTGGAGTCCGCGATGCACCGTGTTGCCCCCACCTGCCGTTTCCCGCGCCGTTCGGCCCTGTCCATGGCCTGCCTGCTGGCCGCCGTGCCGGCGTTCGCCGCGACAGCGGCCACGGCCACGGCCGCGGCCGACGGCGTCGACGACACCGAGCGCGACGTCACCACCCTCGACAAGATCAGCGTCAAGGGCGAGCGCGCCGAAGGCTACAGCGTGCGCAAGACCAGCGCCGGCACCCGCTTCGAGCTGGCGCCGCGGGAGATTCCGCAGTCGGTGAGCATCATCAGCCACCAGCGCATCGAAGATCAGGGCCTGGACGACATCATCGACGTGCTGGAGAACACCACCGGCGTGTCCAGCACGCGTTCGGACAGCGAACGCTTCGAGTTCTACGCACGCGGCTTCTACATCGACAACTACCAGTTCGACGGCATCCCCACCACGATGGTGCAGAACTGGAGCTACGGCGATTCGGCGCTGGACCTGGCCCTGTACGACCGCGTGGAAGTGGTGCGCGGCGCCACCGGCCTGCTGACCGGCGCCGGCAACCCGTCGGCCTCGGTCAACCTGATCCGCAAGCACGCCGACAGCGCCGAGCTGACCGGCAGCGTCACGGTCAGCGCCGGCAGTTGGGGCCGCACCCGCTCCACGGTCGACGTCACCACCCCGCTCAACGCCAGCGGCACGGTGCGCGCCCGGGTGATCGGCAGCTACCTGGACACCGATTCGTACGTGCAGCGCTACAGCCAGCGCAAGTGGCTGGGCTATGCAGTGATCGATGCCGACCTGACCCCGGACACGCAGCTGAGCGTGGGCTACGACTACCAGAACAAGCACTCCGGCGGGGTCACCTGGGGCGGCTTCCCGCTGTGGTACGCCGACGGCAGCCGCACCGACTACCCGCGCTGGTTCAACCCGGCCGCGGACTGGACGTTCTGGGACACCACCAGCAAGCGCGCCTTCGCCACCCTGCAGCATGCCTTCGGCAATGGCTGGCAGCTCAAGCTCAACGCCACCCACGACCAGACCGACGTCACCGACAAGCTGTTCTACCCGTACTACACGATCTACGGCTTCGACCGGCAGACCGGCGCCGGCGTGGTGCCGTACTCGGGTTACTACATCACCGGGCGCAAGGTCGACGGCCTGGACGCCTACGCCGAAGGCCCGTTCCAGCTGGGCGGGCGCGAACACGAACTGATGGCCGGCGTCAGCTACAACCGCCGCCGCTACGTGAACACCGGCGCCTTCGACTTCCCCGGGCCGCTGCCCAGCTACCTGAACTGGACCGGCGCGTATCCGGAGCCGGCCTGGTCGCCGATCAGCGAGTTCAGCCGCGGCACCGTCACCCAGAAGGCCGGCTATGCGGCGCTGCGGCTGTCGCTGGCCGATCCGCTGAAGCTGATCGTGGGCGCGCGCTACACCGACTGGAAGGTGGACGGCAGCGAGAGCGGGGTGGGCTACGTGCTGCACCAGGAGAAGACCACGCCCTATGCCGGCCTGGTGTACACGCTCGACGACGTCTGGTCGGTCTACGCCAGCTACACCGACATCTTCCAGCCGCAGACCGCGCGCACCGCCAGCGGCGCCTACCTGGACCCGGTGATCGGCAAGAGCTACGAGGCCGGGGTCAAGGGCGCCTGGTTCGACGACCGCCTCAACGCCGCGCTGTCGGTGTTCCGCATCGACCAGGACAACGTCGCCCAGGCCACCGCCGGCTTCGTGCAGGGCACCACCGAGACCGCCTACGTCGCCGCGCAAGGTACGGTCAGCCGCGGCGTGGAGTTCGAGCTCAACGGCGAGCTGGCGCCGGGCTGGAACGCCACCTTCGGCGCCTCGCGCTACGTGGCCAAGGACGCCGCCGGCGCGGACATCAACAGCCAGCTGCCGCAGACCACGCTCAAGCTCTACAGCAGCTACACCCCGCGCAGCCTCAGCGAGCTGACCTTCGGCGGCGGCGTCAACTGGCAGAACCGCATCTACTATGTCGATGCCACCTACGGCCGCTTCGAGCAGAGCGGCTACGCGCTGGTCAGCGCCTTCGCCCGCTACCGCCTGTCGCCGGCGTTCTCGGTGCAGCTCAACCTCAACAACCTGCTGGACAAGCGCTACTACGCGCAGATCTACGGCTACGGCGCCTGGGGCGAGCCGCGCAACGGCACGCTGAGCTTCAGCTGGTCGTTCTGAGCAGGCGCTCCGCGCCCGGGCGCATGCCGCGAGCGCGGCGCGGCATGCGCGACGACGGAGATGACCCGGCCTAGGCCCCGGCCACGCGCAGCGGCACGTCGCCGGCGGCGGCGACCCGGTTGCGGCCGCCGCGCTTGCCGCGGTACAGCGCCGCATCGGCGCAGCGCAACAGGTCCTCGGTGCTGCGGCCGTGGTCCGGATAGGCGGCCACGCCGATCGACACGGTCACCGCCGGCAGCGCCTGCCCCTGGTGCTGCACCTGCAGCGCCGCCACCGCGGCGCGGATCTGTTCGGCGCGGCGCCGCGCCACGTCGGCGGCGGCGCCAGGCAGGATCACCGTGAACTCCTCGCCGCCGTAGCGGCAGGCGATGTCTTCCGGCCGCACCAGTCCGGCCAGCGACTGCCCGAACGCCGTCAGCAAGGCATCGCCGGCGGCATGGCCGAAGCGGTCGTTGAGCATCTTGAAGTGGTCCAGGTCCAGCATCATCAGCGCCAGCGGCTGGTCGCGGCGCTCGCAACGCGCCAGTTCGCGCAGCAGCGATTCCTCCAGGTAGCGGCGGTTGTACAGCCCGGTCAACGGATCGCGGATCGACTGCGTGCGCAGGCGCTGGCGCAACTGCAGGTTGTGCAGCGCCATCGCCAGCTGTTCGGCCACCACCTCGACCAGGTGCAGGCGTTCGAGCACGGTCGGGTCGCGACTGGAGAGGTGGATCAGGCCCAACGGCTCGTCCTGCACCAGCATCGGCACGCAGGTGCCGTGCCGCGCCGCGCCGGCGGCATGCGCGCAGGCCGGCGCCTCGCCGGGCCGCTGCACCTGGGTGACGCGGCGGCGCAGGCCTTCGCAGCCGCTCAGCGACAGCGACGGCACGCACACCGCCTCCTCGCCCCAGTGCGCCACGCAGACCGCCTGTTCGCCGGCCGCGTCGGTGCAGTACACGCTGCAGCCGGCATCGCCGAGCAAGCGTTCCAGCGCCTGCCGCGCGACCTCCACCGCCTCGTCCTGCTGCACGCAGCTCTGCAGTCCGCGGCTGCAACGGTTGAGCGTGCGCAGGTCCTGCTCGGTGCGCTGCATCTGCTGCACCGTGCCCACCAGCAGCGCATTGGCCTGGTGGCCGCGCTGCTCGGCCTGGCTGCGGCGGCCGATCTCCCGGCGCAGCAGCAGGTACAGGCACAGGGTCAGCGCGCAGACCGCGGGGATGCCGACCACGGCCAGCCTGCGCAGCAGGTCGGCGTTGGCGGCGGTGGCGCGGGCGCTGCTGGCCAGCGCCGCGCGCTCGCTGCGCACCATGGTGTCGGTGTTGCGCCGGATCGCCTGCGACATCTCGCGGCCGCGGCGCGCGCGCTCGGGGTCCGGCGTGAGCGTGCCCGCCCCCTTGCCCTGGAAGCGGGCCACCGCGCGCGCGCTGTCGCGCATGCGCGTCTGGATCTGGACCTGGACCTCCTGCAGCCGCCGCTGCTGGGCGGGATTGCCCTGCAGCAGCGCGGCCAGGTGCTGCAGCCGCGGCGGCAGCGCGCGCTGGCAGGCCTGGAAGTCGGCCAGGTGCTCGCGGCTGTCCAGCAGCAGAACGCCGCGCAGGGAGGCATCGCAATCGGCGAGGTTGAGCTGCAGGCCGTTGATCTCGGCGATGACCTGGTGGCTGCGCTGCACCGCGGTGGCGGCGGCGAGGAAGCGCTCGCTGCCCACCAGCACGCCGCCACTGATGCCCAGCAGCAGCAGCAAGGCCAGCGGCACGCCATAGCGGTTGATCGTGGTGGAGGGCATGGCGTCGACGTGTGGGAGGGAAGAAGACCGTGCGCGCCACCAACTGCGCTGCGCAGTCAAGCGCAGGAGACCTTGCAAGTTCCAGACCGAACGGCGTGCCGGTTCACAGCCAGCCCTTCTGCCGCGCCAGCCGCGCCGCCTCGATGCGGTTGCCGACCCCCAGCTTGCCGATCGCTTCGGACAGGTAATTGCGCACCGTGCCCGACGACAGCCCCAACTGCGCGGCGATGTCGCCGGCCGAGGCGCCCTCGCCGGCCAGGCGCAGCACCTGGCGCTCGCGGTCGTTGAGCGGGTCGGCCTCGGACCAGGCCTCCAGCGCCAGCTCCGGATCGATCGCGCGGCCGCCGCGGTGCACCTGGCGGATCGCCTCGATCAGCCGCTGCGGCGGCGCGTCCTTGAGCAGGTAGCCGCCGACCCCGGCGTCCAGCGCGCGCCGCAGGAAGCCGGGGCGGGCGAAGGTGGTGACGATGATGACGCGCACCGGCAACTGCTGGCGCTGGATGCGCTGGGCCAGTTCCAGGCCGCTGAGGCCGGGCATCTCGATGTCGGTGACCAGCAGGTCCGGCGCATGCGCCTGCAGCGCGCGCCAGGCGGCCTCGCCGTCGGCCGCGCTGGCGACCACGTCCAGATCCGCTTCCAGGCCCAGCAGTGCGCCCAGCGCCCCGCGCACCATCGCCTGGTCCTCCGCCAGCACTAAACGAATCACGGCGCCCCCCGGTCCTTTGGGCACATTGTAGTGCCCGGCCCGCGCCCGCGCTCAGCCGAGCGCGGCGTCCCGGTCCGCCGGGGCGGGCACCCGCGCCGCCGGGGCGGCCTCCGGCATCGCCGCCTCGACCCGCGGCAGCGGCGCGGCGGCGACCAGGCAGGTGCCCAGGCCGCGCTCGGAGGCGATGCGCAGGCTGCCGCCCACCGCCTCCAGCCGCTCGCGCATGCTGCTCAGCCCGGTGCCCGGCTGCAGCGCCCCGCCGCGGCCGTCGTCGCGCAGCTCCAGCAGCGCCTGGCCGCGCTCGCACCACAGCCGCAGCTGCGCGTTGCGGGCACGCGCGTGGCGCTGGATGTTGGTGGCGGCCTCGCGCAGCACCAGCGCGAACACCGTCTCCAGCTGCGGGCACGGCGGCAACGCCTCGACCTGATAACGGAAGGTGACCCCCGACGATTCCAGCAGCAGCTTGGCCGCGGCGATCTCCGCCGCCAGTTGCGCGGCGCGGATGCCGCTGACCGCGCGCCGCACCTGGCTCAGCGCCTCGCGCGCAACCTGGCCCACCTCCTCCATCTCGCGCTGCGCCGCGGCGGCGTCGTGGGCGAGCAGGCGCGTGGCCAGGTCCGACTTCAGCGCCACCAGCGACAGGGTATGGCCGAGCAGGTCGTGCAGGTCGCGGCCGATGCGCTCGCGCTCGGCCACCGCCGCCAGGCGCCGCACTTCCTCGTGGCTCAGGCGCAACCGCGCCTCGCCGCGCACACGACGCTCGAAACTGATGTTCATCAGCCCCACCGACAGGCCGACCACCACCGCGCTGACCATGTACAGCGGCGACCAGCCGCGCATCGTCCAGGCCAATGCGAACGAGGCCAGCACCAGCAGCATCGCCGCCACCGCCCGCACCGGCTCGAAGCAGAACGCCAGGAACGCGCAGGCATAGATGATGTAGCACTGCGCACCCGGGTTGTACGGCAGCACCACGAACGCCAGCGCCGTCATGCCGGCCACGCACCACGGCAGGTAGCGCCGGTGGCGGTAGTAGGCCACGTAGTACAAGGCCAGGAACATCAGATAGCTGGCCAGCGTCGGCGGGAACCAGTTGCGGAAGTAGTACGGTTCGTACAGCGGGGTGACGAACAGCCAGATCGACCACACCAGCGACAGCCACACGAACCAGTGGGTGCTGGGCTTGGCGGAGGTCCAGCCGATGCGGCGGGCGATCAGCGAGTCGGGCGAGGCGTGCAACAAGGCAATCACGTCGGGCTCCCAGGGCGGCACGGCCGCCGCGGCGCATAGCTTAGCGAAGGCGGCGGCGCGCGGAACCGCGCGGCGGCGCCGGGATCGGCACGGTACGCCATCAGCCGCGCCGCAGGCGCCGCTGCGCCAGTGCGTAGCACACCACCGTCACCGCCAGCAGCGCGGCGACATGGCCGGCGGCGCTGCCGTGTCCGTCGCCCTGCCCGACCACGCGCAGCGCAAGCTGACCGAGGTGGTAGGACGGCCACAGCGGCGCCAGCGTGGTCAGCCATGCCGGCAGCAGTTGCAACGGAATCCACAGCCCGGACAGGAACGCCATTGGCAGGTAGATCAGGTTGACCAGCGCCGGCGCACCGCTGCCGCCGGCATAGGCGCCCAGCGCCAGCCCGATCGCGCAGAACGGCAGCGTGCCCAGCACGTCCACCAGCAGCAGCCAGAGCCGCTGGCCCGGGGCCAGCCCGACCCCGCCGAGCAACGCCGCCAGCGCCTGCAGCAGCACCCCGATCGCCAGCGCGAACGCCATCGCCAGGGCGGTCCGCGCCAGCAGCAGCGCCAGCGGCGGCACCGGCATCGCCCGCTTGAGCGCCAGCAGGCCGCGCTCGCGGTCCAGGGCCAGGCCGACGCCGAACCCGAACAGCGCCGGCGCCATCACCCCGAACACGCTGTAGCTGGCCATCAGGTACACCGCCGCGTCGTGGCGCCCATGATTGAGCAGCACCCCGAACAACAGGTAGAACAGCGGCGGAAACAGCAGCGTGGGCAAGGCGAACGACGGCGTGCGCAGCCAGCGCAGCACCTCGTAACGGATCTCGCGCAGCAGCAGCGCGAGCTGGTCGCGCAACGACCAGGCGGCCGCCGGCGAGGCAACGGAAAGATCGATCGGGTTCATGCGGCCTCCGCACGGGTGATGGCGAGAAAGGCATCGGCCAGGCCGGCGCGGCGGACTTCCAGCGCCGTCAGCGCCGGATCGCTGGCGAGCAGGCGCGCCACCACCGGCTCGGCCGGCTCGGCGACCACCTCCAGCACGCCGTCGCGGCTGTCGGCGCGGCGCACCTGCGGCCACTGCGCCACCTGCGCCGCCGGCAGCGCGCTGCGGCAGCGGATCGTGCATTGCTCGAAGCGCGCGCGCAGTTCGGCGACGCCGCCCTCGGCGATCAGCGTGCCGCGCTGCAGCACCGCCACCCGGTCGGCCAGCGCCTCGGCCTCTTCCAGATAGTGCGTGGTCAGCAGCACCGCGCAGCCGTCGGCGACCAGTTCGCGGATCCCGCGCCACAGGCCCTGCCGCGCCTCGATGTCCAGGCCGGTGCTGGGCTCGTCCAGGAACAGCGCCCGCGGCCGCCCGCAGATCGCCATCGCGAACTGCACGCGTCGCTGCTGGCCGCCGGACAGTTGGCCGTAGCGGCGCGCCATCAACCCGTCCAGACCGGCCAGCGCCACGCAGTCGGCGACGCTGCGCGGCTGCGGGTAGTAGCCGCGCGCCTGCAGCAGCAGTTCGCCCACGCGCAGCGTCTCCGGCAGCCCGGCGGTCTGCAGCATCGCCCCGGCCTGGCGGCGCGCCGCCAGCGACCGCGGATCCTGCCCGCACAGGCGCGCGCTGCCGGCGTCGGGCGTCTGCAGCCCGAGCAGCAGGCCCACCGCGGTGCTCTTGCCGGCGCCGTTGGCGCCCAGCAGCGCCAGCACCTGGCCGCGGCGCAACTGCAGGTCGACGCCGTCGAGCGCGACCAGCGCGCCGTAGCGCTTGTGGACGCCGCTGAGCTGCGCCAGCGGCAACGCATCGTGATCGTGCATGGGACATTCCGGTGGTGGCGGGGAGTGCCTAGGCTGCGCCGCGGCGCGGCCGGCGCCCAGTGCGGCGCGTCAACTGCAGCGGATGACATCTGTCACTGGCAGCCCCCGCGCGATTGCCGCATGCTGCGGTCCACGCCGAGGGGCGGCGTTCTCCCGCTACAGCGCATCGCAGAACGTGACTTCCGGCCATGCCCACCGCGACCGGGCACTCGCACACTGCAGCGCGCCGACCGTTTCGTTCAAGGACACGATGAGTACTTCCTCCGACCTGCTCAAGGAACTCCGTATCGACCGCAAGGCGCCGCCGAGCGAGCCGCCGTCGCGGCGCGGGCTGTGGATCGCCGTGGTGCTGCTGGGGGTGCTGCTCGCCCTGGGCGCCGGCGCCTGGCTGCTGTTCGGCCGCAGCAAGCCGCTGGAGGTGCGCACCGCCGCGGTGGTGGCGATCGCCCCCGGCAGCAGCAGCGCCTCGGTGCTGGACGCCAGCGGCTACGTGGTGGCACGACGCATGGCCACGGTGTCGGCCAAGATCACCGGCAAGGTCCGCGAAGTGCGCATCGAGGAAGGCATGCGCGTCGAGCAGGGCCAGGTGATGGCGACACTGGATCCGATCGACGCCAACGCGCAGCGGGTGCTGTCGGCCTCGCAACTGGATGCGGCGCGCAGCCTGGTCGCCAACATGCAGGCGCAGGTGCGCCAGGCCGATGCCGATGCGCAGCGGCTGCAGACGCTGGCCGGCCAGCAGTTGGTCTCGCGTTCGCAATACGAGCAGGCGGTGGCGCAACGCGATGCCCTGCGCGCGCAGTTGCAGAACGCGCAGCGCAACGTGGCGGTGGCCGGCAACCAGCTGTCGATCTCCGACCTCAACGTCGACAACACCATCGTGCGCGCGCCGTTCTCCGGCGTGGTCACCGCCAAGGCGGCGCAGCCGGGCGAGATCGTCTCGCCGCTGTCGGCCGGCGGCGGTTTCACCCGCACCGGCATCGGCACCATCGTCGACATGGATTCGCTGGAGATCGAGGTCGAGGTGGGCGAGTCCTACATCGGCCGGGTCAAGCCGGGCATGCCGGTGGAAGCCGTGCTCAACGCGTATCCGGACTGGAAGATCCCGGCCGAGGTGATCGCGATCATCCCCTCCGCCGATCGCGGCAAGGCGACGGTGAAGGTGCGGGTGGCGCTGAAGCAGAAGGACGCGCGGATCGTGCCGGAGATGGGGGTGCGGGTCAGTTTCCTGGAGGCGCCGCAGCCGCAGGCGCAGAACACGCCGCAGGGCGTGCGGGTGCCGGGCGCGGCGATCGTCAAGCGCGACGGCCAGGACGTGGCGTTCGCGGTGCAGGAGGACAACACGGTGGCGCAGCGCGCGCTGAAGACCGGCATCGCCCTGGGCGACGACCGCCAGGTGCTGTCCGGCCTGGCTGCGGGCGACACGGTGGTGCTGGATCCGCCGGAGACCTTGCATGCGGGCATGCAGGTGAAGACGGCGGAGGCGGCCGCGCAGTAGCGCGACGCACGATGGGTGTGCTGCGCAGTGCGTGAGCGTTTCCACGCCGTGCTTGCTGGTAGTCGGTTTTTCCAGCCACGCTCCACCGTAGCCACATTGTTCTAGCTCTAGCTCTTGCTCTAGTTGCAGTTGCAGTTGTTATTCCAGTGTTTGTGCTTCTGCTTCAGCGGCTTCCTCGGTTCAGTAGCCATGAGCAACGAATTCCAGAAGGGTGGTGTTGCTTCTGTAGTTGCTGTTGTTTTTGCAGTTGCGGTTGTTCTTGCTTTTGATTTACCGGGTTCCCTTCCGCAGCGGCGGATGGACCGGGGAAAAACCCGAAGGGCGGCGCACATGGATGTGCGCCGTTCGCGGCAGGGGCAGGATGCCCCTTCCGCGAATCCCCGGTGCATCCGCGGACCCGGAGCGCGCAGCGCGGAGGGCGCAAGGCAGGGCGCGCTTTCTTTTGGTTACTTTTCTTTGCGCGAGCAAAGAAAAGTAACTCGCCCGTTAGGGCGAAAGCCTTTGCTGTTGCTTGAAGTTTGCGTGTCAGACGAGAAGGTCTGTAGGAGCGGCTTCAGCCGTGACCCACATGATCGGTAATGCCTGTCGCGGCTGAAGCCGCTCCTACGATCCAGCGGTCGCCACGGTAGCAGCAAGTGCAAGAGCAAAGCTTTCGCCTTGCGGCGAGTTACTTTTCTTTGCTTGTGCAAAGAAAAGTAACCAAAAGAAAGCACACCCTGCCTACGCGCCCTCCGCGCTACGCGCTCCGGGTCCGCGTCCAGCACGGGGATCCGCGGAAGGGGCATCCTGCCCCTGCCGCGGACGGCGCACATCCATGTGCGCCGCCCCTTCGGGGTTTTTCCCCGCACTGGCCGCCGCTTCGGAAGGGAACCCGGTAAATCAAAAGCAAGAACAACCGCAACGGCAGAAGCAACAGCAACAGCAACAGCAACAACTGCACCGCAACTGGACCACAACCGCAACGGTAATCCCCTCGCCGCTATCGGCGACACATCGCCTCCACCTCGTCCACCGCCAGGAACACCACCATGTCCACCCTCGTCACCCTGCGCAACGTCACCAAGACCTACCAGCGCGGCCCCGAGAAAGTCCAGGTCCTGCACGGCATCGACCTGGACATCGCCCGCGGCGACTTCGTCGCCCTGATGGGCCCGTCCGGTTCCGGCAAGACCACTCTGCTCAACCTGATCGGCGGCCTGGACTCGCCCAGCGGCGGCGAGATCGAGATCGAAGGCCAGCGCATCGACCGCATGAGCGGCGGCCAGCTCGCCACCTGGCGCAGCCACCACGTCGGCTTCGTGTTCCAGTTCTACAACCTGATGCCGATGCTCACCGCGCAGAAGAACGTCGAACTGCCACTGCTGCTGACCTCGCTCGGCGCCGCCCAGCGCAAACGCAATGCCGAAATCGCCCTGACCCTGGTCGGCCTGGCCGACCGCCGCAATCACAAGCCCAGCGAACTGTCCGGCGGCCAGCAGCAGCGCGTAGCCATCGCCCGCGCCATCGTCTCCGACCCCACCTTCCTGATCTGCGACGAACCCACCGGCGACCTGGACCGGCGCTCGGCCGAGGACGTGCTGGGCCTGCTGCAGGAACTCAACCGCAGCCACGGCAAGACCATCGTCATGGTCACCCACGATCCCAAGGCCGCCGAGTACGCCACCCACACCGTGCACCTGGACAAGGGCGAGCTGGCCGACGCGCCGGCCGCGCACTGAGCGAGGCGATGCCATGAAGTATTTCTCGTTGATCTGGGCACAACTGTTCCGCAGCAAGACACGGACGCTGCTGACCCTGTTCTCGGTGATCGTCGCGTTCCTGCTGTTCGGCCTGCTCGACTCGGTGCGCGTGGCGTTCACCGCCGGCGGCTCGGTGGAAGGCGTCAACCGCCTGGTCGTGGCCTCGCGCCTGTCGATCACCCAGTCCCTGCCGGTGCGCCTGGAAGCGCAGATCCGCAACGTGCCCGGCGTGCGCGACGTGACCTATGCGATGTGGTTCGGCGGCATCTACAAGGACCCCAAGGACTTCTTCCCCAACTTCTCGGTCGCGCCGAACTTCTTCGACCTGTACAGCGAATACGTGGTGCCGCCGGAACAGCTCAAGGCGTTCCGCGAAACCCGCACCGGCGCCGCGGTGGGCGAGGCCTTGGCGAAGAAGAACGGCTGGAAGGTCGGCGACGTGATCCCGCTGCAGGCCACCATCTTCCCGCGCGGCGGCAGCAACGACTGGCCACTGGAACTGAAGGCGATCTTCCGTGCCAAGGACCGCGCCAACGTGCAGGCGGAGAACCAGTTGATGATGAACTGGAAGTACTTCGACGAGAGCAACGACTACATCAAGGGCCGGGTCAGCTGGTACACGGTGCGGCTGGACAACCCCGAGCATGCTTCGCGCGTGGCGCAGGCGATCGATGCGCTGTCGGCCAACTCCGACCACGAGACCAAGTCGCAGACCGAGTCAGCGTTCCAGCAGGCGTTCGTGAAGCAGTTCGCCGACATCGGCCTGATCGTCACCTCGATCATGGGCGCGGTGTTCTTCACCCTGGTGCTGCTGACCGGCAACACCATGGCGCAGGCGGTGCGCGAGCGCATCCCCGAGCTGGCCACGCTCAAGACCCTGGGCTTCCAGGACCGCACGGTGCTGACCCTGGTGATCGTGGAATCGGTGCTGCTGATCGTGCTCGGCGGCCTGCTCGGCATGGCGCTGGCGTCGGCGGCGATCCCGGTGCTGGCCAGCGCCAGCCGCGGCGCACTGCCGGTGCATGCGGTGCCGATGCAGACCTGGCTGATCGGCACCGCGCTGATGCTGGTCATCGGCGTGGTGGTCGGCCTGCTGCCGGCGCTGCGCGCGCAGCGGCTGAAGATCGTCGACGCCCTGGCCGGGCGCTGAGCCCGCCGCTTCTCTCCAGAACATCACGGCCACGGACGGCGACGCAGACCCGAGGAACAACGCAATGAAGATGCAATGGTTATGGAATGTCCTGGCGATCGCGGCGCTCGCGCTGTGCCTGGGCGTGTGGATCGCCCTGCCCTGGTTCCTGGTGCTGGCACTGGTGGCGGTGATCGCCGTGCTGCTGCTGGTCACCCGCAGCGGCCGGCTGTCGCTGGCAGCCGCGCGCATCGGCATCGCCAGCCTGCCGCAGCGCTGGGGGGCCAGTTCGGTCATCGTGGTCGGCATCGCCGGCGTGGTCGGCGTGCTGGTGGCCATGCTGGCGATGGGCCAGGGCTTCCAGGCCACCCTGGACAGCACCGGCGACGACACCACCGCCATCGTCCTGCGCGGCGGCTCGCAGGCCGAGATCAACTCGGTCATCACCCGCGACCAGGTGCCGCTGATCGCCAGCCTGGCCGGCGTGGCGCGCGGCGCCGACAATCGCCCGCTGGTCTCGCCGGAACTGTCGCAGGTGGTGAACCTGCAATCCAAGTCCGACGGCAGCGACGTCAACGCGCAGTTCCGCGGCGTCGGCGAGCAGGGCTGGGCGGTGCACGACAAGGTCAGGCTCGTGGAGGGCCGGCGCTTCAAACCCGGCCTGCGCGAGATCGTGGTCGGCAAGGGCGCGCAGTCGCAGTTCCGCGGCCTGCAGCTCGGCCAGACCCTGACCCTGGGCAACCAGGCCTGGACCGTGGTCGGCGTGTTCGCCAGCGGCGATGCCCACGACTCGGAGCTGTGGACCGACACCCAGACCCTGGCCACCACCTACAACCGCAGCGCCTACCAGTCGATCAGCGTGCGGACCCAGGGCCAGGACGGCTACCGCCAGTTCAAGGCGGCGATGGACGCCGACCCGCGGCTGAAACTGGACGTGTTCACCACCCGCGAGTACTACCGCAAGCAGGGCGGCAACCTCAGCAAGGTGCTGGAGGTCCTCGGCACCTTCATCGGCACCATCATGGCGATCGGCGCGGTGTTCGGCGCGCTCAACACCATGTACGCCGCGGTCGCCACCCGCGCCCGCGAGATCGCCACGATGCGCGCGCTGGGCTTCCGCGGGCTGCCGGTGGTGGTGGCGGTGATGCTGGAGACCATGCTGCTGGCGCTGCTCGGCGGGGTGCTGGGCGGGCTGATCGCCTGGGCCATCTTCAACGGCTACAGCGTCTCCACCCTGGGCAGCAACTTCAGCCAGGTGGTGTTCCAGTTCAAGGTCTCCCCGCCGCTGCTGTGGACCGGGCTGAAGTGGGCGCTGGGCATCGGCCTGGTCGGCGGCCTGTTCCCGGCGCTGCGCGCGGCGCGGCTGCCGATCACCACCGCCCTGCGCGCGCTGTAGCGCCGGCGCCACGGTGCCGGGCCGGAACCACCGGCCCGGCCCAATGGCCGCTGACGCGTCATCGTTTCGTCATCGAAACGCGGTAGAACGGCCGCCGCCGAGGCGCTAGCCTGCGCGGCCATTTGGTTCAACGCCGCCCCGTCCATGTCCTCGCGCCTGCGCCTGTTGCTCGTCCTCTGCGCCAGCCTGTGGCTGAGCGGCTGCTCCTCCACCTCGCTCAGCGACCGCCTGGTCGCGCCGGGCGGCGTGTCGCCGCTGATGGACGAGGAACGCATCCAGAGCCTGCTGGCGACCCTGCCCAACCGCAGCGGCCACGTGGTGGTGCCGGGCGGCATCCCGATCTTCTGGCGCGCCATCGACCCGGGCGACTACCACATGCGCTACCGCTACGAGCACGCCGGCCGCGACGCCAGCGGCCGCGAGCACGCCGACTTCGCCATGGAGGTGGCGACCCCGGCGCCGGCCACGCATGTCGCCCCGCGCGGCACCGTGGTGCTGCTGCACGGCTGGATGATGGACGGCGACTCGCTGCTGCCGTGGTCGCTGGACCTGGCCCAGGCAGGCTACCGCAGCATCAGCATCGACCTGCGCAACCACGGCCGCTCCGGCGGCGGCCCGGCCGGCTACGGCACCCGCGAGTCCGACGACGTGGTCGCGGTGATCCGCGCGCTGCGCGCCAGCGGCGAGGTGCAGGGCCCGGTGTACCTGTTCGGCGTGTCCTACGGCGCGGCCACCGCGCTGTTCGCCGCGCAGAAGCTCGGCGACCAGGTCGACGGCGTGGTGGCGATGGAATCCTTCGCCAACGCCGGCCGCGGCATCCGCGACATGATCCCGCACATGCTCGCCAGCCACCCGCGCGGCTGGATGGCCAGCGCGGCGATGGACCTGGCGCGCTGGCGCTACGGCGGGCAGAACCTGGACGCGGTGATCGCCAGCGCCAACCAGCGCCTGGCGCTGAACCTGGACCAGGTCGACGTCACCGCCGCCGCGCGCGCCGCGCCGGCCTGCGTGCTGTTGCTGCACGGCAGCGCCGACCAGCACATCCCGGTGGCGCATGGCCGCCTGCTGGCGCTGGACGCGCCGCGCGCGCACTACCTGGAGATGCCCGGCGAGAACCACCTGAGCCTGCCGATGCGGCTGGACCTGCTGGGGCCGACCGTGGAGGACTGGTTCGCCGACCTGCAGTCGCCGAGCCACGGCGGCCGCTGCCCGCAGCCGCTGCCACCGCGTGCGGATCCCGATCTGCAACTGACCGGCGGGCCGGCGGCGAGCGGTAGCCGCGGCTGAGCCGGGATGACCAGCCATTCGGCTGTGGAAAGCCGGGAGTCGGGATTGGGGATTCGTAACGGCGGGCTGCGCTGCTGCTTTTTACCAATCCCGAATTCCTAATCCCTAATCCCCGCTCGCCGCCACACGCCCGACCGCCACAAGCTCTCACCGGCGAACAGCAACAACCCGATCCAGATCGCGGCGAAGCCGATGGCCTTGCCGGCATCGAACGGCTCGCGGAAGAACCACACGCCCAGCAGCAGTTGCAGGCTCGGCGCGATGTACTGCAGCAGGCCCACCAGCGACAGCGGGATGCGCCGCACACCGTAGGCGAAGCCGATCAGCGGCACCGCGGTCACCACGCCGCCGAACGCCAGCAGCAGGTCGTTGCGCCAGCCCCAGCCGCCGGTAAAGCCGCCGCCGTGGCCGGCCTCGCCCCACAGCACGAAGCCCAGCGCCGGCAGGAACAGGTACAGGCTCTCCACGCCCAGCCCGGCCACCGCATCCACCTGCACCAGCTTGCGCAACAGGCCGTACAGCCCGAACGAGCCGGCCAGGCCCAGCGCGATCCACGGCAGCGTGCCGGCGTCGACCGTCAGCCAGGCCACGCCGAGCGCGGCGCAGGCCACTGCCAGCCATTGCAGCGGACGCAGCCGCTCGCGCAGCACCAGCACGCCGAGCAGCACGTTGACCAGCGGATTGATGAAATAGCCGAGGCTGGTCTCGATCACGTGGCCGGCATTGACCGCCCAGATGTACAGGCCCCAGTTGAAGGCGATCGCCACACTGCTCAGCGCCAGCGTGGCCAGCGCGCGCGGCTGCGCGGCGATGCGCCGCCACCACTGCAGGCGCGCGCTGTACACCAGCCAGGCCACCACCAGCAGCGTGCTCCAGACGATGCGGTGGGCGATGATGTGCGGCGACGGCACCGCCTGCAGCAGGTGCCAGTACACCGGCACCACGCCCCACAGCGCGAAGGTCGCCGCGGTGATCCACAGGCCGCGCCGCGCGTCCTGCCCGGCGGCCGCGGTCATCGCCGGGTCCTCGCCAAGGTGATCACCACCACGCCGGCCAGGATCACTGCCATCGCACCGAAATCGCTGGCGCTGAAGCGTTCGCTGCCGAGCCAACTGC
The DNA here is from genome assembly GCF_056725085.1 of Xanthomonas sp. NCPPB 901. NCBI lineage: Bacteria > Pseudomonadati > Pseudomonadota > Gammaproteobacteria > Lysobacterales > Lysobacteraceae > Xanthomonas > Xanthomonas sp. NCPPB 901. Next base: position 4,643,535 of record NZ_CM161511.1, read on the forward strand.
CCAGCGCCACCGCGATCACCGGATTGACGTAGGCATAGCTGCCGGCCAGCGCCGGGCGCACGTTCTGCAGCAGCCACACGTAGGCGGTGAAGGCGACGATCGAGCCGAACACGCACAGGTAGGCCACCGCCAGCATCCCCTGCGCGCTCGGCAGGGCGTGCAGGCGTTCGCCGCTGAGCAGGCCGATCGCCACCAGCATGGCGCCGCCACACAGCATCTGCCCGGCCGCGGCCATGAAAGGCATCGGCAGATCGCGCCCGCGCGACCACACCGAGCCGAACGCCCAGCCGATCGGCGCGATCAACAGCAGCACCAGGCCCAGCGGGCTGGCAGTGAGGCTGCTGCCGGCATTGAGCCACACCACCCCGGCGAAGCCGACCACGATGCCCAGCCATTCGCCGCGGCTGGCGTGGTGGCCGCGCAGCGTGCCGAACAGCGCCATCCACAGCGGCACCGAGGCCACCGCCACCGCCGCCAGCCCCGAGGACACCTGGCGCTCGGCCAGCACCACCAGGCCGTTGCCGCAGACCAGCATCAGCGCGCCGAGCATGGCCAGCGGCCGCCACTGCGCGCGCGTGGGCGCGGCCACGCCGCGCCAGCGCAGCACCGCGTACAGCACGCTGCCGGCGATCACGAAGCGGGTGCCCGACACCACGCTCAGCGGCGGCGCGCCGCCTTCCAGGGCGAAACGAATCGCCAGATAGGTCGAGCCCCAGACCACATAGACCAGGAACAGGGCGAGAACGACGAAGCCGCCGCGCGCAGGCGCGGCAGCGACAGGAGCGGAAGGCATCGGGCGGTCCCAGAGACAGCGGGGGGCGGCTATTCTAGAGCACCTGCTCTGCGCACACGCCGGATCACCCGCGCGTTCTCGCCGCCGCGGCGCGCAGGTCACTCGTCGAGAAAGGAGTCGCGTATGGCATCACACCGCACCTGGCTCGCGCTGCCCTTGCTGGCCGCGCTCAGCAGCAACAGCGCAGCGCGCCCGCCGGCTGCCCCCTGGGACTTGAACGGACACCAGTTGCTGGAAGCCCCGCTGGACGGCTCCCTGGCGGCCGACCTGGGCCCGCAGCAACCGCAGGAACTGCGGGTCATGGTGTCCTCGCGCATGGCGGCGGCCTACATGCTCGGCATCGCCGCCGGCAGCGAGGGCGCACGATGGTGCCGACCGGCCGGCCAGTCCGGCCCACCGGATATCCAGGCACTGGTCGCCGATCTCGCCGCGCTGCCCGACGCGCGCCTGGACGCGCGCGCCAGCGACCTGGTCGTGCAGGCCTTGGCCAAACGGTATCCCTGCAAGTCCACGCCGCGCCGCCCATCGCGCTGAGGCGCCCGACTGCCTGCGGGGTCGCGTCGGCGCGGCGAGACCGTGATTCGCCACAGCTGGCACGATAACCGTAGTGGGTGCCGGCAGGTCATTCACCGTGGCAGCACAGCCGGCCGCCACCCGCCGCAGCGGCGCCCGGCGTTCCACCCGCACCACCAGGCCGGTGTTGCAGGCCAGTACGAGCGTGCCGCGTCGCGTCAGTGGCCGCCCTGTGCGCGGCCGTCCCGCGCTGCGCTCCCGCGGAGGAAACGCGATCGGTCTCGCGCAAGGACTGTGCTGCTCAATGCAGTTCCGGCACTGACGTCTTCGCCGATCAATGGACGTCCATGCCGACGCGGCTGGCACCTGCTCCGGCGCTTCGCGGTCACCCGAAATACCTAAGAGACGGTTCAGCCGCACGGGCGTATCTGTACGCACATACACCTGCTCGCCGAGCACCGCCATGGCCATCGATACCGCACTGTCGCCGCTGGGCACCGTCACTCCGTATGGGGCCTCGCCGTATGGTTTTTCCAGCCCCGGCGCCTCCAGCGACGCGGCCCAGGCCGGCAATCCGGTCGTCAGCAGCAACGACCCGGCCGCCGTGCAGCAGGCCGTGGAACTGTCCGGCGACGCCTCGGTGATCTTCGGCCTCGGCGGCCTCGCGGGGACCATCCCGGCCGACACGGGCCTGACCTACAACGCAGCCGGGCTGTTCAACAGCATCGTCAGCGCGGGCCCGAGCGACGCGCGTTCGACCACGACCACCGGCACCTCCGGGTCCAGCACCGATCCCTCGACGTCGACCAGCGGCACCGGCACCGCGACCTCGACGACCACCTCGCCGTATCCCACCCTCGACCAGGCCACCCAGACGTACGACCAGGGCCTGCTCGGGACCATCAGCGCGCCGCCGTCGATGCCCGGCTTGTACAACGCCAATGGTGTCTTCAGCAGCCAGGGCCTGACCCCGCAGCTGTCGTCCCTGCTGCAGTCCAACCCCAGCCTCAGCGGCACGGTGACCGGCGACCTGCTCAATCAGGGCATCGTCGGCGGATTGATCGATACCACCGCCTGAGCGCTGAGCGGCGGCCGCCCTGCAGCGCCAGCGTGCGTCTGACCGGTCAGTGGCCCTTCTCGTCACGACTCGCCCGACAGCGCATCGTCCCCCCGTAGGAGCGGCGTCAGCCGCAACAGGCGTGACCGGTAACGCCCGTCGCGGCTGAAGCCGCTCCTACGGATGACCCCGCAGCACTATTGGGAAGTCCCTTCTGCCGCGACACCCAGCACAACCGTGCGCGTCGGCGGCCATCGCCAACAGGCGCCAGCACTGCGCAACCGACTTGCCGTGGTGGCCAGCGTGCCTCAGACCCGGCATCGTCTTCCTGCAAAATCGCTCAGCCCGGCATCGCCGGGCCACGGCCTTCAGAGGCATCGCACGCCGCCGGCAATGCATGCCGCTCCAGTGCGTCGGCGTCGCCGCCCGTCTCGCCAGCCAGTGCATCGTTGGCCGCCTGTGCCGCATCTCCCATGAACAGGGAAGCGGACAGCAGCAACATGCGCATCGGGTTCACGGTCACGACCTGGCAACAAGCGGGCCGCACAGTGTAGAGAATGGCATCGCGCCGAGACAGCGCGGCGACGTTTTCGCGTGCGCGAGGCGAGGTGCCGTTCAGCGCACGGGGCGGTCCAGCCAGCAGGCCAGGCCCTGCGCGTTGAGTTCGATGTCCATGTGCAGCACGCGCTCCACGCCGGCGTCGTCCAACGGGCAGCCATGCAGCCGCGCCCGTTCCAGGTACAGCGCGGTCAGCGCCGCGACCAGGCAACGATGGCGGTCGGAGCGGCCGTCGCAGCCGCGCGCGATCGCCACCATCGCCTCCAGCTGCTCCTGCAATTCGGCCGCCAGCGTGTCGGCGCCCTCCACCGGACCGTAGTGGGTGAGATACAGCGTCTGCGGCGCGTAGCCGAGCATGCGCTGGATCGACGCCTGCATCGCCTCAGGTTCGAACTGCACCGGCGATGAGGTCGGGATCGCGAACGCGCCGCGCGCGCTGTCCAGTTCGCGATAGGACAGGCCGAAGGTGTCGCCGCTGAACCAGCTGCGGCTGCGCGCGTCCCACACGCACAGGTGATGGCGGGCGTGGCCCGGAGTGTCGATGCACAGTAGCTCGCGCGCGCCCAGCGACACGCGATGGCCGTCCTCGGCCACCACCACGCGCGCGGCCGGCACCGGCACGATGCGGCCGTAGCTGCGTGCCATCTCCGCCTCGCCGTACACCGCGGTGGCGCCGGCGATCAGCCGCGCCGGATCGATCATGTGCGGGGCACCGCGCGGATGCACCAGCAGCCGCGCATTCGGCAAGTGCTGCAGCAGCGCGCCGGCGCCGCCGGCGTGGTCCAGGTGCACGTGGGTGAGGATCAACCAATCCACCTGGCCTGGCGCCAGGCCAGCATTCGCCACTGCGTCCAACAGCACCGGCACGGCATGGCTGGTGCCGCAGTCGACGAAGGCGCCGCGCCCGTTCTCCACGATCAGGTAGGCGGCATCGAACTGCGCGCGCTGAAAGCCGGTATCGACGAGATGGATGCTGGAGTCGCGTGGCATGGCGCAGAAGCGTGGCTGGGCGAGCCTCCATTCTAGGCGGTATGGAGGGCGCCGCCAGTCCCGGGCGGCAAGGGCCGGATGAGGACGAATGCCGGAACCGCCGCAGACCGTGACAGCCCAGTGTGGGAGGGACGTCAGTCCCGACTGCATGCGACCAGCAAACACGCGCGCTTCGGATGTCGCAATGGAACGCGTCGTTTGTCTGTAGGAGCGGCTTCAGCCGCGGCGCTTCAACGCCAAAGCGTCGCAGCTGAAGCCGCTCCTACGACGGACCACCGTGCGAGCGCTCAGCCCGCCTCGCGCAACCGCGCCAGCGCCGCCAGCACCGTCTCGGCCGATGCTTCCAGGGTCACCGGCGCCGCCTGCAGCGCCTCGGCCTGCGCGGCCTGCTTGAGCGCGGCGATGGTCTGACCGGCATCGCGCGGCGAGGCGAAGCCGCCGCTCTGCAGCAGCAGCGTGCCTTCGCCATCGAGCAGCTTGAAATAGAACTGGCCGTCGGCCTCGCGGTACTGCTTGAAGCTCGGCAGCGCCGGCTTGGCCGTCGTCGCTGCGGCAGCGTCGCCGGCCTGCGCCGCCAGGTCGCGCAGGCCCACCGCGTGCCGCAGCTCGGCCAGGAACGGGATCGCATAGCGTTCGCGCAGGCGCTGCGCGTTGTCGCGCAGGATCGCCTCGATATCCTGCGGGCGCGCCATCAGCGCCTCGTAGCGCCCCCGCATCGGCGCGATCTCGGCATCGATGCGCTCGAACAACTGCTGCTTGGCCTCGCCCCAGCCGATGCCGGCGGCGAACGCCTGCGCGAACGCGGCGGTCTCCTCGGCGCTGGCGAAGGCCTGGTACAGCTGGAACAGCGCCGAGCCTTCGGTGTCCTTCGGCTCGCCGGGCGCGCGCGAATCGGTGACGATGGCGAACACCCGCTTCTTCAACTCCTCGCGCGGAGCGAACAGCGGAATGGTGTTGTCGTAGCTCTTGCTCATCTTGCGCCCGTCCAATCCGGGCAGCGTCGCCACCTGCTCGTCGATCAGCGCGTCGGGCAGGACGAAGTGCTCGCGGCCGTAGACGTGGTTGAAGCGCTGCGCGAAATCGCGCGCCATCTCGATGTGCTGGATCTGGTCGCGGCCCACCGGCACCTGCTGCGCTTTGAACAGCAGGATGTCGGCGGCCATCAGCACCGGATACATGAACAATCCGGCGGTGACCCCGGCATCGTCGTCCTCGCCCTCGGCGCGGTTCTTGTCCACCGCCGCCTTGTAGGCGTGCGCCCGGTTGAGGATGCCCTTGCCGGCGACGCAGGTCAGGAACCAGGTCAGCTCGTTGGTCTCCGGCACGTCCGACTGACGGTAGAACCACACCTGCGCCGGGTCCAGGCCCGCCGCCAGCCAGGTCGCCGCGATCTCCAGGGTCGAGCGCTGGGTGCGCGCCGGGTCCTGCGCCTTGATCAGGCTGTGCAGGTCCGCCAGGAAGAAGAAACTCTCGATGCCGGGGCGCCGGCTGGCCTGTAGCGCGGGGCGAATGGCGCCGACGTAGTTGCCCAGGTGCGGCGTGCCGGAGGTGGTGATGCCGGTGAGAACGCGGGTGGTCATGCGGAAGGGACAGTCTGGGGGAAACCCGGCGAGTTTACCCGCTGCGCGCCAACCCCGTTCCGGCGCGTGGGTCGTTCAATCCAGCGTCCCCGTCCTGGAGTCCCCGCGATGCATGCTCTTGCTACGTTCCTACCCCGCCGTTGCCTCGCCGTGCTCGCCTTCGCCCTGCTGTGCATCGGCGGGCTGTGCGGCTTCCGTCCATGGTCTGCGCCGCCCGCCTCGGCGCCGGCGGTGCAGTTGCAGGTGATCGATCGCGATGCCGACGATGCGCCGCTGCCCGCGCATGCCTGGCGTGGCGAGCGCTGGATCGCCGCCACGCCCGGCCACCGCTATGCGCTGCGCCTGACCAACCTGACCGGCGCACGGGTGCTGGTGGTGCTGTCGGTGGACGGTGTCAACGCAGTCAGCGGCCAGACCGCGGCCAGCGACCAGCGCGGCTATGTGCTGGCGCCGTGGCAACGTACCGAGATCGCCGGCTGGCGCAAATCGTCCGAGGACGTGGCGCAGTTCGTGTTCACCGACCTGGACGACAGCTATGCCGCACGCACCGGGCGCCCGCGCAACGTCGGCGTGATCGGCATGGCGGTGTTCGACGAAGCGCGGGCGTGGCCCGATGTCGCCCTGGGCGAGGCGAGCGTCGACGCCGAGAGCGCGGCCGCTACGGCCGCACGCGCGGCCACGCCGGGCGCCCCGCCCGCGGAGGCGACGCCTGCACCGGCAGCGGCCGCCGGCATCCCGGAGCGCAGCGCAGCCGCGCCGCTCGCCGCGGCACCGGCGGCCGACGCGCGGGCGTATGCACGCGAGGGCAACCCCGCTGCACACGTGCGGCAACGTCTGGGCACCGGCCACGGCGCGCGCGAATGGTCGCCCTCGCGCGTGACCGACTTCCAGCGCGCCAGCGACGTGCCGATGCAGCGGACCCAGCTGCGCTACGACAGCCGCGCGCGGCTGATCGCACGCGGCGTGCTGCCGCGCGACCTGCCGCCGCCGCGTGTGGCGGTCGCACCGAATGCCTTCCCCGGCGACTACGTGCCCGACCCGCCGGCGCGCTGAGCCAGCACACGCGCAAAAACGCACGGGCCGCAATGCGGCCCGTGTCGGCGACGCTGGCGCGGTGCGCGCCTCAGTCGCGGTATTCCTTGTCCAGGCTGTCGCGGAAGGCATGCACTTCCTTCTCGGCGCGGTCGCGCGCCCAGCCATAGCGCTCCTGCAGCTTGCCAGCCAGGTACTGGGTGTTGCCCTCGGCGACGTCGAAATCGTCGTCGGTGAGGTCGCCCCACTGTGCCTTGATCTTGCCCTTGAGCTGGGTCCACTTGCCGGCAATGATGTCTTTGTTCATGGCATCTCTCGTGATGTGTAAGCGGCGCCGTACGCCGCCCACGCAGCTTCGCGCAGCCAGCGTCGCGGACCGATCAATGCAGCGTCAGGGAGGCATGAGCATCGTGAACCGTTACGCCGCGGCAGGTGGCCGCGCAAAAAAAACGGGCCGGCAAGCCGACCCGTTTTCCTCACCGAGACGAGGCTCAGTTCTTGGCGGCGTCTTCGACCTTCTCGCCCGCCTTCTGCACGTCCTTGCCGGCACCGGCAACGGTGTTGCAACCGGCCAGCAGGCCCACCGAGAACATCGCCAGCAGCATCCACGCAAACGTACGCTTCATAGGTTCACTCCTTCATGATCATGGAACGCGGCCACGTGGACCGCGCGAAACATTCGGCTCGGTCTTTCGCCAGGCGATCGACCGCGGCGATCAGCACTTGCCCGCGCTGCAATCCTTGGCCGTGTCTTCCACCTTCTCGCCGGCCTTCTGCATGTCCTTGCCGGCGCCGGCGACGGTGTTGCAGCCGGTCAGCACGCCAGCGCAGAACAGGGTCAGCATCAACAGGGTGGTCAGTCGCTTCATCGTGGTCGTCCTCGGCAATCGCAGGTGGTCGGGGTGGGCGGCGATAGGCGTCGCCGCGCTACCGTCTGGCGGTGAATCTGCCGTTACGGCTGTGGATTTCACGTGAATGAACCCGCACCCCATTCAGGCTGGCACGATTGCCGATCAGTCCCGCATCAGCGTCGACTTGCCGAACAGGCTTTCCACCAGGTCCACGGCCAGTTCCGCGGTCAGGTTGCGGTGGTCCAGCACCGGATTCAGCTCCACGATGTCCAGCGAGGCCATGCGCCCGCTGTCGGCGATCATCTCCATCACCAGTTGCGCCTCGCGGTAGTTGGGGCCACCGGGCACGGTGGTGCCGACGCCCGGGGCGATGCTGGGGTCGAGGAAGTCGACGTCGAAGCTGACGTGCAGATGGGTGTCGGCATCGAGTCCGTCCAGCGCCGCCTCCATGGTCCGCTTCATGCCCATCTCGTCGATGTAGCGCATGTCGTACACGTCGACGCGGTGCTGCTTGATCAGCCGCTTCTCGTCCGGATCGACCGAACGGATGCCGATCTGCCGCACCTGCTCCGGGCGCAACGCCGGCGCGCTGCCACCCAGCTCGGTCAGCGCCTTCGGCCCCAGCCCGCACAGGCAGGCCACCGGCATGCCATGCACATTGCCCGACGGGGTGACCTCGCTGGTGTTGAAGTCCGAGTGCGCATCCAGCCACAGCACCCGCAGCTTGCGGCCCTGCTCGCGGCAATGCCGCGCCACCGCGGTGATCGAACCGATGCCCAGGCAGTGGTCGCCACCGAGCACGATCGGCATGCGGCCGTCGCGCAGCTCGGCGTAGCTGGCCTCCATCAGCGCGCGGTTCCAGGCCACCACCTCGGCCAGATGGCGGTAGCCGTCGACCGGCGCCTGCCAGGGATTGCGCGGGCCGTCGATGTTGCCGACGTCGCGCACCTCCACGCCGCGATTGGCCAGCGCCTCGTGCAGGCCGGCGATGCGCAGCGCCTCCGGCCCCATGCGCGCGCCGCGATGACCCGCACCGATGTCGGTGGGAACGCCGATCAGGGACACCGGCAAAAAGGACGACCTCATGCGCATACGCTCCAGCGAAAAGTGGGCGCCAGTCTAACGACACCGGCACGACACGACCCGCCGCGTCGCAGCAGGCGACAGGCGCGCGCAGGCGCGGGTGTGTTGGACGCAGCGTCGGCGAAAGGTGGACACCGATGGATGTGCTGATGCGAGAAGCCAGGGCCCGCGTCTGCAGAAACCACACTCCAATGCAGACGCCAACAACGCGAGCATCCAAGGGCTTGGGCCGCCGTATCGCGCGCCGCGTCGCGCGGTCCTTTCCGGAGGGCTGCGCAGGCCTGCCTGAATCTTGCGGCGAGGGCCGCGCACTGGATGCCTGCAATCGCCTGCACACGGCATGCGGTTGGACGTCGACGGCGGCGGCTGGCTAAGCTGCGCCGCCGCCAGTGGAGATCGCCTTGGAAAAGCCCTTGATCGTCACCTTGGAGGCCGCGTTCGCCGGACTGACGTTCCTTCCCTGGTTCGCGTGGGCGCACAACAGCCTGAACCCAAGACTGGTCCTGCACGCGGACCACGTGGAGTATCGCGTGCTGCGCACGCGCACCCGTCCCTACCGCGAGATCGCCAGGGTGGACTACCGAAAGGCATGGGGAACCGAGAACGTGGTACTGGAGTTCCAGCGGGCGAAGACGACCTTCATCGCCAACACCGGGCTACTCCGGCGAACACGAGAGGCCATCGCCCTGTTGCACCGGCATGGTTGCCCGCTTTCGGCGCGCGCGCAGTCCTTGCTGATGCCGCGCAGCCCGTAGATCCCGCAGCAGGACAAGCTCCGGGATTTGCGCAGCGATTCAAGCGGGTTTTGGCGACGACTGTTGCGTCGCGATTGCGCTGCTGCGTCCTTGCCATCCGCGACGCCGACCACGCTGCGCGTGTAGTGCGCCGTCGCTCCCTGCGCGGATGGCCGTTCGTGGGGCACGGCGCAGAACGCGAGAAACCCGCTGTTTCAGCGGATCGATGGTGCGCCACGGACATCCGCGATGCAGAGAGAAGGGACGATCGTGGTGCCGCTTATCCGAATCGAACGGATGACCTACTGTTTACAAGACAGTTGCTCTACCGACTGAGCTAAAGCGGCAAGATCGACGACGCCCGCGGGTGGGCCCGGGGCAGTCTAACCTGCTGGCGCGGGCCTCGACACGCCTGCCGGCGCGGCCTGCGCACCGGCAGGCGCGGCATTCTAGCGCAGCGTGGCGCAGTCCACGCTGCGCTGGTGCGCGGCGCCGAGCTGGCGGCGCAGGGCGGCGGCCTGCGTCGCGGAGTCGGCGCGCAGGTCCAGCCACCAGCGCGACTGGCCGCTGCCGCCGTTGGGGATCAGGTCGGCGTTGAAGCCGACACGGGCCAGTTCCGCGCGGCGGCGCTCGGCTCCCTCGCGGCTGCGGTACTGGCCCAGGGCGATGGCATTGCCGGTCTCGCCCTGGCGCAGTGGGTAGTAGTCGTGGATGCCGGCGGCGACGATGCGCTCGGTGGCCTGCTTGAGGCCGTCCTCGCCGCCGATGGTCGGCAAGATCACGCGGAAGCTGGCGGCATTGCTGTCGGCGGCCTCGCGCAGCCGCGGACGCGGCGTTCCCGGCGCCAGCGCGGCGACGGCCGCCTGGGCGGCGTCGCGGTCCGCGTACGGTCCCAGGCTCAGGCACACCGCGGTGTCGGCGGCGGGCTTGGCCGCAGGCTCGGCCTGGGCCTCGGTTGGCGCGGGCGCAGGGGCGGCCGGCAGTGCGGGTTCGGTTGCCGGCGCGGCGGTCGTGGTGGTGGCCGGCGCGCTGGCCGATGCCGGGGCGGACCCGGCCGCATCGGCGGCGACGGCACTGTCCTGCGCCGCGACGGGCGCGGCCGGCGGCGGCGTTGGCGCAGCGGCCGCTGCCGGCGCCTCGTTGACCAGTTGCAGCGTCGCCACCCCGGCCGGCACCGCCGGCATCGGCACCGACGGCGAGGTCGGCGGCTGCATCGCCCACCACACCGCGACGCCGAGGTTGAGGATGGTCAGGACGACGAGCAGGGCGCGAACGAGCATGGCCGGATTCTAGTGCGTGCGATGCGCCTTGGGAGAGCCAGTGGCCTTCGCGTGGGACGTGGCCGCGCGGGCGCAGCGTCCGCGCGGACGCGCCGCATCACGGCGGCCATCGTCGCCCCCTCAGGCACCACCGGCCGCGGCATGCGCCTGCGCCCACAGCGCCAGTCCGTCCAGGACCAGCGCGGGGCGCTGCTCGGCTGGCGGCAGCGCGTGCAGCAGCGGCGGCACGCCGCCGCCATGCAGCAGCAGGCGCGGTCGCCGTCCCAGCAAGGCCTCGCCCTGCTGCAGGCTGCGTTCGATCAGCGCCACCGCGGCACCGTCGCAGCCGGAGGCCAGCGCGTCGGCGGTGTCGGCGGCGAACTCGTGGTAATCGCCGCCCTCGGCCGGCAGCTGCGCCGCCTTCTGCTGCAGGGCCTGGCGCATGACCGTTGGCGACGGCGCGATGCGGCCACCGTGGTGCAGGCCGTCGCGGTCGAGCAGGTCCACGGTCAGCGCCGTACCCACCCCCACCACCAGCACGTCGCCGCCGCCATGCGCGGCGAGCAGGGCCAGGAAGCGGTCCACGCCGAACGCCTGCGGTCGCGCATAGGCGATGCGCACGCCGGCGCACGCCGCTTCGGTGCGCGCCACCTGCACCTGCGCGAAGCGGTTGCGCAGCGCCTCCAGCACGGTCGCGGTCAGGGCCGGCGCGGCGACGCTGGCGACGTAGGCGGTGCCGCCCTGCGGCAGCGCCGCGACCGCCGCCGCGTCCATGGCCTCGGCGCCATGCGGCCAGGCCTGCACCGCACCGACCTGGCCGTTCTCCAGCGCGGCGAACTTGAAGCGCGAATTGCCCAGGTCGAACAGCCAGTCGCTCATGCCGCCCTCACGCTGACGTCGCCCGCATGCACGGGCTGCTCGCCATCGGCGAACGCCACCCGCAGCGCACCGTCCTCGGCCAGGCCCAGGGCCGTGCCTTCGCGCACCTGGCCGCCATCGTCGATGCGCACGGCGCGTCCGGCCAGCAGATCCAGCGCGGCGTAGCGCGGCAGGAACGGCGCCAGCCCTTCCGCGTCGAACAGCGCCAGCGCCGGCAGCAGGTGCGACAGCACCGCCGCGGCGATCGTGTTGCGCGACACGGGGCCAGCGGCCAGCCGCGTCAGGTCGGTCCACGGCTGGCCGATGTCCGCGGCACTGGCCGCCGGCATCGCCACGTTCAGGCCCAGGCCGATCACCGCCCGCGCCGGCCCGGCGAACTCGCCGCCGCCTTCCACCAGCAGGCCGCCCAGCTTGCGCCCGTCGGCCAGCAGGTCGTTGGGCCACTTCAGCCCGACCGTGGCGAATCCGGCCGCACGCAGGGCTTCGGCCACGGCCACGCCGGCCGCCAGGCTCAGGCCGCCCAGCCGGCCCAGCCCGCCCTGGAAGCTGCGCGCCACCGACAGGTACAGGTGCGCCGCCAGCGGCGAGGCCCAGACCCGGCCGCGGCGGCCGCGGCCGCCGGTCTGGCGCTCGGCCAGCAGGACCTCGCTGCCCTGCGCGGGCGCCGGGCGCTGCAGCAGGGTGGTATTGCTGGAGACCAGGCTCCAGGCGATCTCCAGCCCGGCCAGTTCGGCGCGCGCCGGCGCATTCAGCCCGGCCCGGATCGCCGCGGCGTCGAGCAGTTCCAGCGGCCGCGCCAGGCCATAGCCCTCGCCGGCCCGGCCCTCGATCTCCACCCCGGCCGCGCGCAGCGCCTGAATGCGCTTCCACACCGCCGCCCGGGTCAGCCCGCAGGCACGCGCCAGGGCATCGCCGGACAGGGGGCCCTTGCTGAGCCTGGCCAACAGTTCGCGCTCGTCCAACGCCGGTTCCATCGCCTCGTTTCGCCCCTGGGCGCGCCGCGGCACGCCCTCGTAAACCGAAAAGTATGCGGCAACCTCCCCCGGGCGCCCAGCGCCTGGCCCTGCAGCGGGCGAAAACCGCGTTAGAATCGGGATTCACCGCCGCTCGCCCTGGATGCCGACGATGCGCCGTTCCCTGTCCTGCCTGCTCCTGTTGCTGCTGCCGCTGGCTGCCGCCCACGCGTCCAACGTGCTGGCGGAGAAGCCGCACACCGACTGCGCCTACGGCGACGCGGCCGATGTCGACGGCACCCCGACGCGGCCGCCCGCGACGCTGCATGCGCCCGCCTCCACCGGCAAGCCCGCCACGACCACCACTGGCGGCGGCAGCGACAGCGACCTGGTGCCGCGCATGCGCATGCCCAAGTGGCACAGCTTCCTGCCGGGGATGTTCCGCTGATCCCACGCTGGTTGCGCTGGCTATGGCCGACGCCCGCCGCCATCGATGACGCGACCTGGCACGCCGTGCGCGCCGGCTGCGCCTGGGTCGCCGCCCTGGATGCGCCCCGCGAACAGCGCTTGCGCGCACTGGCTAACGAGTTCCTGCACCGCAAGACCATCTCGCCGCTGGGCGGCCTGCAATTGGATGCCCGCCAGTGCGCCCTGCTCGCCGCACTGTGCTGTCTGCCGCTGCTGGAATACGGCGTTGGCGGCATGAGCGGCTGGTCGCAACTGCTGGTCTACCCGGATGCGTTCCGCGTGCAGCGCAGCCATGTCGATGCGGCCGGCGTCCTGCACGAGTGGGAAGACGAACTGATCGGCGAGTCGTGGGGCAGTGGCCCGTTGATCCTGTCCTGGGCCGACGTACAGGCCGACCTGGACGATCCGCATGCCGGCTACTGCGTGGCGGTGCACGAGATGGCGCACAAGCTCGACGCGCTCGACGGCGTCCTCGACGGCACCCCACTGCTGCCGCGCGAATGGCAGCGGCAATGGGCCGCCGATTTCCAGCGCAGCTACGACGCCTTCTGCGCGCGCGTGGACCGCGGCCGCGCCAGCGAGGTCGATGCCTACGCCGCCGAGGCTCCGGAGGAATTCTTCGCCGTGGTCAGCGAGTACCACTTCTCCGCGCCGGATCGCCTGCAGCGCGAGATGCCCGAGGTCGCTGCGCATCTGGCGCGGTTCTATGGGCCCTCGCCGTTCTCTTCGGCCTGAACCGCAAACGCATCTTGAGCCATCGCTTCCGTTGCACGGAACGGTTGCCGCCGCGATGAACGCGACAAAGCACGCGGTACGCGGAGCCGAGCATGGAACGCGTCGGGACTGAAGTCCCTCCCACAGTGCACTCGCCATGCAGGCCGCGCGCGCCTGTGGAAGCGGCTTCCGGGCGCATCCAACACTCCGCATCCGCCGCTATCGAGCCGGATGCAGGTTGCCGCGCAGGAGCGGCTTCAGCCGCGACGGGGCATTCCCGGCAAAGCCCGTCGCGGCTAAAGCCGCTCCTACGGGACATTTCCCACATGGGTGCCCTTCGTCGCGACGAACGAAGTCTGGAATTGCGACCGGTCCTGGCAGGGTTGGCTGAAACGCGCGCCGTGCGCCGGCTCGGCGCGCGTCCATGGCGAGAGCGACTTCAGCCACGAAGAAGCCTCCCGCTGCCGCAGCGAGCGACATGGCAGCCAGAAGGAACGCCTCACACCAACTTCAAATCCCGCGCATGCGCCTGCGGGAACACCTTCTGCAGTTGCGCCGGCGACAGGCCCCACATGCGCCCGAGCAGGCCGGCGAACATGTCGCGGTAGTTGGTCAGCACCGGGTAGTCGCGGTCCTGGAACAGCTTGTCCTTGCTCACCGCCACCTGCTCGCCGGCGATGCGGCCGCCATTGACCCCGCCGCCCAGCACCCAGTACGTGGTGCCATGGCCGTGGTCGGTACCCTTGTCGCCGTTCTCGCGGAACGTACGGCCGAACTCGGACAGCACCACCACCACGGTGTTGCGCCACTCCGGTCCCAGCGCCTCGGCATAGGCCGACAGCCCCTCGGACAGGTTGGCCAGGTTGTTGGCCAGCGCGCCGTCGGTGCTGCCCTGGTTGACGTGCGTGTCCCAGCCGCCGACATCGACGAAGCCGAGCCGGTAGCGCTCGCGCATCAGCGTGGCGATGCGGCGGGTCTCGTCGGCGAAGGTGCGCGCACTGGCGGCGCCGCGGTTGGCCTGCTGCATCTCGTCGCGCAACGCCTGCGAGACCTGCTGGCGCAGCGCCAGGCCGTCGTGCGCGGCGCTGGCCAACTGCGTGTCGTGGTACATGCCGGCGAGGATGTCGGCCTGGCGCTGGTCGAAGGCCGGGGTCGGATTGCGCTTGAGCGAGAGATTGGGAATGTCGCCGCCGCCCTGGAAGCTCAGCGGCAGCGAATCGGTGAAGGCGATCGACGGCGTGCCGGTGGCCACCTGCGACAGCCGCGCCAGGAAACCGGTGCGGTAGTCGCTGCGCTGCCCGGCCGGCTGCCCGGCCTCGATGCTGTCCTGGGTTTCGAAGTGGCTGCGCGACAGGTCGTCGGTGCCGGCGAAGGGCACGAACGCCAGTTGCTTGTCGCTCCACAACGGCAGCAGCGTGTCGCGCAGCCGCGGGTTCAGGCCCCACTGCGTGTCCAGCGCGATGGCGCTGTTGGGATTGGCCGGATCCGGCTTGGCGATCGCCAGGCTCGGCCGCGAGGCGTAGTAGAAATCGCTCGCGTACGGGACCAGCAGGTTGTTGCAGTCGTAGCCGCCGCGCAGGAACACCACCAACAAACGCGGCGACGGTGCCGGTGCGGCGAACAGGCGCCCGGCAAACGGCAGGCTGGCCGCGGCGGCGGCGGAGGCGAGCAGGAAGCGGCGACGGTGCATGACGGATCTCCGTGCGGCGAAGGCCGCGATCAGCGGTAATTGAAGTCGGGGGAGGCCAGCAGGTAGCCGTTCCACTCCTGCTGCGAGCGCGCCTGCGCCAACGCCTGGCGCGTGGCATCGCTCAGTTGCGGCTCGATCGCCTGGTAGTACAGCGGCGTGCTCAGTTGCGGAAAACCACCGCGCTGCTGCCCGTCGACGGTGAACAGCTGGGTGTTGCCGTTGCCGATCGCGCGCGCGATCTCGAAGCGCTGCGCCATCTGCCCCGAACTGTTCCAGGCACTGGACTGCAGCGACCAGCCATCCGGGGTGATCCGCCCGAAGCTCGGCTCGCCCATCTGGTTCAACCAGCCCAGCAGCGGCTGCGGATTGACGATGGTCTGCCCGTCGTAGGCCAGGCGCAGCGCCGAGACCAGGAAGCGGTACGGGTCCTTGAACTTGTGCGGCGCGCCGGCGGCCATCTCCGGCGCGGTGAACATCACCTGCAGCACCGCAGCAATGTCGCCATCGCTACGCTGGAACGTGCGCGCCATCTTCTCCACCAGCGCCGGCGGCGGCTCGTCGGCGACGAAGTAGTCGGCCAGCTGCTGCGATATGAAGTGCGCACACGCCGGCTGGCGCACGATCAGCTGCACCGCGCGCTCGACCTCGTCGAAACCGCCGCCGACGATGCGCTGGCCGAGCAGGGTCTTGTCGCCGGGCTCGTGCCGGGCGGGATTGAACTCGAACGCGCCGCGGCGCAGGTACTGCGCCTGCAGCGCCGGCGGCAACTTCGGCGGGCCGTCGCGGTCAACCGGCGCGATGCCGACGCCGGTGAGGATCAGTGCCAGTTGCTGCACGTCCTTCTGCGTGTAGCCGGCATTGACGCCGAGGGTATGCAGCTCCATCAGCTCGCGCGCGTAGTTCTCGTTGACCTTGCCCTTGGCGTTCTGCGCGTTGTCCAGGTACTCCAGCATCGCCGGGCTCTGCAGCGTCGCCATCACCAGGTCGGAGAACTTGCCCAGCGCATGCGGGCGGATCGCATTGTCGGCGTAGTCGGCCACGGTCCAGTGCAGGCGGCCCTTGTCGGCGAACACGCTGAAATGGTTGAGCCAGAACCACACCATCTGCTCGCGCAGCTGGTCCGGCGCGTAGATCGCGCGCAGCAGCTGCGCCTGGCGCGCCTGGTTCAGCAGCAGATCGCCGCGCTGCTGCGCGGCCTTCTTCGCCGCGACCTTGGCGTCGCCGTCGGGCATCGCCTTGATCGCCTGCTGCGCGGCGGCCTGCTGCTTGAGCAACTCCTGCACCGGCGTGTGCAGCGCCTCGTAGCCATCCAGTTGCGCGCGCACCGGCGCCGGCAGGTCGGCGTCGCCGACGTCGTCGGCCTGCAGTTGCTCGCGCAGGAAGCGCTTGCGGCCGTCGCGCTGGAACTGCGCCACGCTGGCGCTGTCCAGGCCGATGGTCATCGACTGCAACCAGCGGGCGTCGTCGCGCTTGATCACCTTGTCGGTGGCGGCGATGGCGGCGACGGTGAACAGCACCAGCAGCAACGACAGCAGCAGCCGCTGGGTGTTGCGCCACACACGCCGGCCGTGCACGCGCAGGCGTGCGGCGGCAGGACGATGCCGGGATTCGGACATGCGACGCTCCTGACGAGAAATCGGCGTGAAGACGGGCGCAGTATCGCCAGCTGGGCGCCTGCCGCGTTAAGCCACTGTCGGAAAGGCGGCTGACATTTGCACGGGATTCACCTGCGGCGGTGGCCCGGGGGCGGGCCAGCGCTGGCCCGCCATGCGGCGTGACGCCGGTCGCAGACCGGCACGGGGGCGCTGCTGCGCCTACAGCCCCGGCGGCAGGGTGACCAGGAAGCTCGCCCCGCCCAGTTCCTCGGAGCGGCTGACCTGCAGTTCGCCGCGGTAGCCCTTGACCAGGTCCTGCACGATCGCCAGGCCGATGCCGTGGCCATGCACGCGCTCGTCGCCGCGCACGCCGCGCTGCAGGATATGCGCCACTTCCTCCGGGGCAATGCCGGGACCGTCGTCTTCCACCGCGATGATCAGGCCGGCACGGCGGCTGCCGGCGGCCGGTTCCGGCCGCACGCTCAGCAGCACCCGCCGGCGCGCCCACTTGAACGCGTTCTCCAGCAGGTTGCCGAGCAGTTCCTGCAGGTCGCCGGGCTCGCCGTGGAAGCGCGCGCTGGGCTCGATGTCGAACTCGCACAGCACGCCCTTGGCCGCGTAGACCTTCTCCAGGCCGCGCACGATCTCCTCGGCATTGGGTTCGATCGGCAGCGGCGCGGCGAACAGCTTGTGGCCGCTGGAGGCGGCGCGCGCCAGCTGGTAGGACACCAGGTTGTTCATGCGCCGCAGCTGCACGTCCAGCTCCTCGCGCAGCTCCGGTCCCTGCGCGCCGCTGTCGAGCTGGGTACGCAGCACCGCCAGCGGCGTCTTCAGGCTGTGCGCCAGGTCGGCCAGGGTGTTGCGCTGGCGCTCCAGGTTCTCGCGCTCGCTCTCGATGAAGGCATTGATGCTGTCGGTCAGCGGTTCCAGCTCGCGCGGATGGCGATCGCCCATGCGCAGGGCTTCGCCGCGCTGCACCTTGGTCAGTTCGTTGATCACCCGCCGCAGCGGGCGCAGGCTCCATTGCAGGATGAAGGCCTGTAGCACCAGCAGGATCAGGCCGGCGCCGCCGAGGTTGAACCACACCCGGCCGCGGAACACGCGCAGCTGCGCGCCCAGCGCGCGGGTGTCCTCCATGATGTAGATGGTGACCGGGGTTTCCTTGTCGCGGCGCACGTAGGCCAGGCCGATGCCGTAACGGTAGACCTCGCCCTGGCTGCCGTCGATCTGGGTTATCGGCCAGGGGCCGTCGAAGGTTTCCTGGCGCGGTTCGAGCATGCCGCCCGTGGGCAGCAGCGGACCCTCGCTGGACATCGAGACCCAACGTTCGTTGGGCAGCACGATCTGCGCGTACAGGCCGCTGCCCGGCCGGTCGAAGTGCGGATCCGGCGGCGGCTTGTCGTAGTTGATGTACAGCGAGCCGTCGCGCGCCACGTCGACGTTGTTGGCGTAGGCGGTGGCGTAGCTCTTCAGACGCTCGCGCAGGTTGCTCAGCGCGGTGTCGGCGAAGGCCTGGTCCAACGCGTAGCCCGCCGCGGCCAGGAACGCCAGCAGGCTCAGGCTGGCGGCAAGCAGCTGGCGGGCCTGCAGCGAACGCGGGCGCCAGCGCTTGTACCACCTGGGTCGTGCCGCCACGCGGTCGCTTCCTCGGTGTGCTCGCCGGCGCCTGCGATCAGCCTTCGGTGCGCGGAATCGCGAACCGGTAGCCGCGGCCGCGCACGGTCTCGATCGGCTTCAACTCGCCGTCCGGGTCCAGCTTCTTGCGCAGGCGGCCGATGAACACCTCCAGCACATTGGAATCGCGGTCGAAATCCTGCTGGTAGATGTGCTCGGTCAGGTCGGCCTTGGAGACCAGTTCGCCGGCATGCATCATCAGGTACTCGAGCACCTTGTACTCGTAGCTGGTCAGGTCGACGTTGCTGCCGCTGACGCTGACGGTCTGCGCCGCCAGGTCCAGCGCGACCGGGCCGCATTCCAGGGTCGGCTTGCTCCAGCCGGCGGCGCGGCGCAGCAGCGCGTTGACGCGCGCCAGCAGCTCTTCGACATGGAACGGCTTGACCAGGTAGTCGTCGGCGCCCTGCTTGAGGCCTTCGACCTTGTCCTGCCAGCTGGAACGCGCGGTGAGGATCAGCACCGGAAACTTCTTGCCTTCGTCGCGCAGCGCCTTGATCAGCTCCATGCCCGACATCTTCGGCAGGCCCAGATCGATGATGCCCACGTCGAAGGGCACTTCGCGGCCCATGTACAGGCCTTCCTCGCCGTCCTGCGCCGCATCCACCGCAAAGCCTTCGCGCTTCAGGCGAGCGGCCAGGGTCTCTCGCAGCGGAGCTTCGTCTTCGACCAGAAGGATACGCATGAACTCTCCCTAGTAACTTACAGGTGGCCGGTGGCCGGGGCGGTGTGTGGAACCTGAACCGAACTATCCGGACTCACGGGTGATCGTCGCGTGGTGGCTCGGGGGGCTCGCCCGACCGCGGCGCCCGCGGCGGCGCCGCACGGCCAGGCTGCGGATCGTCCATATAGCGTACCCGCCCGCGACCATCCATATACTTGACGCGGTTGATGTCGCGCCCGTCGAACGGCACGCGCTCGGCGCCGAGGATCTGCCCACCGGTGGACCGCTGCACGCGGCGCACCGCGTCGGACAGCGAGCTGCCGACATAGTCGCGGCTGCGACCCGCGTCGCGCTCCGGCGGCGCCATCGCACCCGGCATGGGTGGTTGCTGCGCACGGCCATGCCCGGCCGCGACCGACGCCAGCGCGAGCGCGAAGACAGCGGCGAAGCGGTAGTGGCGGGAAGCGGAAGAGGTCACGACGGGCATCCTAACGGACTGATCGGAAACGTTCAAAACTTGTGAAGCGCGACACCTCGTGGAAACGAAGACAACCTCGAGAAATCGAGGCAAATTCTTGATTTTTCGGGGTGAATCCGGTCTGAACTTTTCCGGGCGATGCCGGCGGCATTCAGTGAAATGAACCTGCGGGAGGCCGATGCAAGGGCCGCGCCAGGCGTCCGGAGAAGCCCTTCGGCAGGCGCTTCGCGGCGTCTCCCCAAGCGCAGAGACTAGCCGTGAGCGCCTGAACAGAATCCCTGAACGACACGGGGAAGACATAGGCGACGGCGATCGAGGCACCACGCCGGTCAGCGCCGGCCGCGCCGTAAGGCTGGCGGTTCATCGGCAGGGCGAGGCGCCCGCCATGGTCCGGTCGAACCGCGCCGGGTCAGGCCGCTGCGCGCGCCGCCCCGTCGGTGACCGCCAGCGCGCGCTCCAGCAGCGCCCAGTCCGCGCCCGGCCGGTGCGCGCCTTCGCTGAGCACCTGGCGGAAGGCGCGGCCGCCGGGCTGGCCGTGGAACAGGCCCAGCAGGTGCCGGGTGATGTGCTTGAGCGCCAGCCCCTCGGCCAGGCGCGCCTCGACGTAGGGACGCAGCGCGCGCAGCAGCTCCGCGCGCGGGCGCGGCGCGGCGCCGGTCAGGGCCGCGTCCAGCCGGTGCAGGACGTAGGGGTCGTGGTAGGCGGCACGGCCCAGCATCACCCCGTCCAGCGCCTGCAACTGCGCCTGCGCCGTCTCCACCTCGGCCAAGCCGCCGTTGAGCACCACCTGCAGCTGCGGCCGCTCGCGCTTGAGCCGGTGCGCCCAGTCGTAGCGCAGCGGCGGCACCTCGCGGTTCTCCTTGGGCGACAGGCCCTGCAGCCAGGCGTTGCGCGCATGCACCACGAACAACCCGCAGCCGGCGGCGGCGACCTGGTCGACGAAGGCCAGGAACACCGCGTAGTCGTCGTCCTGGTCCACGCCCAGCCGGCACTTCACCGTCACCGGGATGTCCACTGCCGCGACCATCGCCGCCACGCATTCGGCGACCAGCGCCGGCTCGCGCATCAGGCAGGCACCGAAGCGCCCGGCCTGCACCCGGTCGGACGGGCAACCGCAATTCAGATTGATCTCGTCGTAGCCCCAGTCCTGGCCGATCTGCGCCGCCTGCGCCAGCAGCGCCGGCTCGCTACCGCCGAGCTGCAGCGCCAGCGGATGCTCGGACGCATCGAAATCCAGCAGCCGCGCGCGATCGCCCAGCACCACCGCATTGGCGTGCACCATCTCGGTGTACAGCCGCGCCGACGGCGCCAGCAGCCGGTGGAACACCCGGCAGTGGCGGTCGGTCCAGTCCATCATGGGCGCAACGGACAGGCGCAGCGAAGCGGCGTAGCGCGCGGGGAGATCGGAGGTTGGGCGCTGAAGCGTCATCGCACGTCGTACCGGCGTTGCCGGCCATGCGCCGGAACGCCAAGTCTTGGCTTAGGGATCAATAGCTTACACGTTCGCGCTGAACGTTGCCGGGACCTGCCGGGAAAACGCACCTGGCGCTTGACCCGCCGCCGCTTCCAGCCTATCGTGCGCTCGCCGAAGGTATTCATCGCTTCATTCGGATGAAGGGATGGATTTAAACGGGAATCCGGTGACGGCCGGCGCCGCAAGCGCCTGCCCATTCCGGAGCTGCCCCGCAGCGGTGAATGGAAACGACCTCCGTCAATGGCACTGGGCCGGCGCATGCCGGCCTGGGAAGCGACGGACAGTAGGTGCGCAGCCGGCACGGTGCGCGTGTCCATCAGCCCGAATACCGGCCCCGGCCGGAGGACCGTGCGTCCTCCGATTCGACCTGGCGCCTCCGCGGGGAGGCGGCCGGACCGCGACCCGGCCTTGCGCCGCGCCGCGTCGTCCGCCTGCCCGCGCGGTACCGGTTCGCCCGCGGGGGCGAAGGTCGCTGGCGTGGCGGGCGGTCCGTGCGAACGGGGCGCGCGGCGCGCGGTTCCTTCGTTCCTCAATGCCCTTGAACGCAATGAGGAAACGCAACATGACGATCGTGACCAACCTGGGCTTCCCGCGCATCGGTGCGCGGCGCGAGCTCAAACAGGCGCTGGAACGCTACTGGCGCCGCGACATCGACAGCGCGCAACTGCAGGACACCGCACGCGAGCTGCGCCAGCGCCACTGGCAACTGCAACGCGAGGCCGGGGTGGACGTGCCGCCCAGCAACGACTTCAGCCTGTACGACGCGATGCTCGACACCGCGTTCCTGTTCGATGCCATTCCGCAACGTTACCGCGCGCTGGCCGATGCCGATCCGCTGGCCGGCTACTTCGCGATGGCGCGCGGCACGCAGGAACACGGCCTGGACCTGCACGCGCTGGAAATGACCAAGTGGTTCGACACCAACTACCACTACCTGGTGCCGGAACTGGCGCGGCGCCAGCACTTCCGCCTGCGCGGCGACAAGCCGGTGGTGGAGTTCCTGGAAGCCAAGGCGCAGGGCATCCAGACCCGGCCGGTGCTGATCGGGCCGGTGACCTTCCTGGCGCTGTCCAAGACCGTGGACGGCAGCGACCGCTGGGCGCTGCTGGACAGCCTGCTGCCGGTGTACGCCGAGCTGCTGCAACGCCTGCATGCGGCCGGCGCTGGCTGGGTACAGCTCGACGAACCGGCGCTGGTGCTGGACCTGGACGACACCGCGCGCGAGGCCTATCGCCGCGCCTACGCCTTCCTGGCACAGGCGCCGCGGCCGAAGGTGCTGCTGACCAGCTACTTCGGCGAACTGGGCGACAACCTGGAGCTGGCGATGGCGCTGCCGGTGGACGGCGTGCACGTGGACCTGGTGCGCGGCGTGGCGCAACTGGATGCGGTGCTGCAGGCCCTGCCGGCCGGGCGCGTGCTTTCGGCCGGCCTGGTCAACGGCCGCAACGTGTGGCGTACGCCGCTGGACAACGCGCTGACCCTGGCCCGCTACGCCGCCGGCCATGTCGGCCGCGAGCGGCTGTGGCTGGCGCCGTCGTGCTCACTGCTGCACGTGCCGGTGGATCTGCAGCAGGAGACCAAGCTGGACCGCGAACTGGTCGGCTGGCTGGCCTTCGCCAAGCAGAAGCTGCAGGAACTGCGCACCCTGGCCGATGCGCTGGACGACCAGCCGCAGGCGCAGGCTGGGCTGGACGCGGCGCGCGATGCGCTGGCCAGCCGTCGCGCCTCCACCCGCGTGCACCGCGCCGAGGTGGCGCGGCGGGTCGACGCGCTGACCGACGACGCCAGCCGCCGGCAGTCGCCGTATGCGCAGCGCCGCCAGGCGCAACAGGCGGCGCTGCGGCTGCCGCTGTATCCGACCACCACGATCGGCTCGTTCCCGCAGACCGAGCAGGTGCGGCAGGCGCGCGCGCAGCACAAGGCCGGCAAGCTCGACGATGCCGCCTACGACGCGTTCCTGGCCGCCGAGACCGAGCGCTGCGTGCGAGCACAGGAGCAACTGGGCCTGGACGTGCTGGTGCACGGCGAGTTCGAGCGCAACGACATGGTCGAGTACTTCGGCGAGCAGCTCGATGGCTTCGCCTTCACCCGGCACGGCTGGGTGCAGAGCTACGGCTCGCGCTGCGTCAAGCCGCCGATCATCTACGGCGACGTGCAGCGCCCGGCGCCGATGACGCTGCGCTGGACCCAGTACGCGCAGTCGCTGACCGAGCGGCCGATGAAGGGCATGCTGACCGGGCCGGTGACGGTGCTGCAGTGGTCGTTCGTGCGCGACGACCAGGAACGCGCGCAGACCTGCCGGCAGATCGCGCTGGCGCTGCGCGACGAGGTGCGCGACCTGGAGGCGGCCGGCATCGGCGTGATCCAGATCGACGAGCCGGCGATCCGCGAAGGCCTGCCGCTGCGCCGCGCCGACTGGCAGGCGTACCTGGACTGGGCGGTGCAGTGCTTCCGCATCGCCGCGGCCGGGGTGCGCGATGCGACGCAGATCCACACCCACATGTGCTACTCGGAGTTCAACGACATCATCGAGGCGGTGGCGGCGATGGATGCGGACGTGATCTCGATCGAGACCTCGCGCTCGCGCATGGAACTGCTCGATGCGTTCGTGCGCTTCCGCTACCCGAACGCGATCGGCCCGGGCGTGTACGACATCCACTCGCCGCGCGTGCCGAGCACGCAGGAGATGGTGGAGTTGCTGGAGAAGGCGCGCGCGGTGCTGGATCCGCAGCAACTGTGGGTCAACCCGGATTGCGGGCTGAAGACCCGCGGCTGGGCGGAAACGCGCAGCGCCTTGGAAGCGATGGTCGCCGCGGCGCGGCAATTGCGCACGCAGCAGGCGCAGGCGGCGTGACCCGGTGATGCCCGGCGCCACGTGCGCCGGGCATCATCGCGCTCCAGGCATGTCTGGCATCCCAGTTCGGCGCGCATTGCTGCATTGCGTCTTTGTCCGGCAATGTGCGCTGGCTATAACCGCAGGCGAACGCGTGGCGAGGGGGCGCTGCGTCCTCGCCGACGTGCTGCCGGCGGCGCACCGCGCCGCGGTTTTCGGCATACGCGTGGGCTTCTCAGCACCGCCAGGGAGAGCGCGTCATGCCGAAGCTGTCGAAACTGTCCGCCGTCTGCGTCCTGTATCTCGTCGTCCCCACTGCCGCGCTGCACGCGGCCGAACTGATCCCCAAACAACTGGCCGGTCCGCCGGAGGAGTTCGCGCAGATGCGCGCGCCCGCGCCGGCGGAAGCGGCGATCCTGTCCAAGAGCGCGCTGCTGCCGGTGGAGTTCTCCGCCGCGCGCAGCGGCGGCCAGGCGCAATGGCAGACCACGCTGCCGGTGGAGAACGGCAAGCTGCGCTTCGTGGTCTTGTCCGGCGAACACGATTGGCAGCCGCGCCTGAGCGCGCCGGCCACGGCCAGCGCACGCGCAGGCACCGCCGCCGCGATGCCGATGCTCGCGCCCAGCGCCAAGGCCACCCAGTTGGGCGCCGGCGCCGCCGCACTGCCGGCCCGCGAATACCGCGTGGACAGCGCCGCCAACGGCGACTGGACCCTGACCCTGCAGGCCGACGGCAGCAGCACGGCGCAGCGCGGCTATGTGCTGATGGAAGGCGACCCGCGCACGCAGCTGGCGTCCTATCCCAGCGACCGCGCGCAACTGCAGCGCGGCCAGCGCATCGGCCTGACCGCCCTGCTCGGCGGCATCGATGCGCAGGGCAACGTGAGCCTGGCGCGCAGCGCCGGCAGCGGCCGCATCGACACCGCGCAGCTGCGGGTGATCGCGCCGGACGGCTCGATCCGCCAGTGGCCGATGGCCGACGACGGCCGTCACGGCGACGGCGCCGCGGGCGACGGCGTGTATGCCGGCGACTTCCCGGCGACCGTCACCGGGACCTACATCGCGCAGGTGGTGGTGCACGGCCACGACGCCGGCGGCCAGGCCTTCGTGCGCACCAGCGAGCACGTGCTGCCGGTGCTGGACACCACCTTGCGCATCAATGCCGATGCGGTCGCCGCCAGCGCCCAGCCCGGCACCCGCCTGACCCTGCCGATCCCGGTGCGCATCGGCGGCGGCCAGGCGCCGGCGCACTATCGCGTGCTCGGCGAACTGTGGGGCACCGGTCGCGACGGCAGCGCGGTGCCGGTGGCCTGGCTCGGCGGCATGCTCGCGCCGCAGGACGGGCGCCTGCCGCTGAGCGTGGACGAACGCTGGATCGTCCGCGCCGGCGCACGCGCGCCGTTCACCCTGCGCAACCTGCGCGTGGAGGATCCGGACAACTTCGTGCCGCTGGCCACGCGCGCGACGCTGCCGCTGACCCTGCCGGCGCTGCGCCGCAGCAGCGTGGCGCGCAGCAGCGGTGCGATCGACGAGAGCATGCGCATGGGCGAGCGCCCCGCGCAGCTGAGCGCGGCCACCGACATGCAGGCGCAGGCCACCGGCAAGCGCCTGGTGCTGGTGCACGGCTATTGCTCGGGCGGGGTGTGGCCGGTGGCGCAGTTCAGCAACGCCTCCGCGTTCCTGGACGTCAACCAGAACCGCAGCAACGACCAGTTCGCGCAACGCCTGGCGCAGTTCGGCAGCCAATGGAACTCGTTCGGCACGGTGGCGCACAGCCAGGGCGGCATGGCCGCGCTGCATCTGTACGTCTACTACTGGAGCGGCCTGGACAATGCCAGCGGCGGGCGGGTGATGCAGTCGGTGGGCACGCCCTATCAGGGCACCAACCTGGCCGGCATCCTGGCCGCGGTGGGCTCGTGGTTCGGCGTGGGCTGCGGCACCAACAACGACCTGACCTACGACGGCGCCAAGGCCTGGCTGGCCGGCATCCCCAACTCGGCGCGGGCGCTGGTGAACTACTACACCACCTCCTTCGCCAAGACCAACTGGTACACCAACGACTACTGCAATGCAGCCTCGGACCTGGTGCTGAGCGACCCGGAGGACGGCACCGTGGAGCAGGTCAACGGCCAGCTGCCCGGCGGCGTCAACCGCGGCCACACCACCGGCCAGTGCCACACCACCGGCATGCGCGACCCGGCGCAGTACCTGGACGCCAGCCGCAACGCGACGATGAACGCCAACGCGGCGCGTTGAAGGGCCGGGAGTCGGGATTGGGGATTGGGGATTGGCAAGAGCGGCGCCGCGGGTTGGCGTTGCTCTTGCCACTCCGGGATGCAACGCTTTTCCGGACGGCCATCCGTCCGGTCACTGTCGAACGAAGCGGCAATCGACGCGGACAGTGACGGGCAGGCTGTGCGAATCAGGAGTTCAACGGAGCGAAGCGCGTCGCTGTCGCTATTGCTGTTGCCATTCCCGATTCCCGTTTCCCCATTCCCGGCCTCACCGAAACACCACCGTCCGATGCCCGTTGAGCAGGATGCGATGCTCGACATGGCGGCGCACGGCGCGGGCCAGCACCTGCGATTCGGTGTCGCTGCCCAGGCGCACCAGCTCGCGCGGGGTCATGGCGTGGT
The DNA here is from genome assembly GCF_056725085.1 of Xanthomonas sp. NCPPB 901. Lineage (NCBI taxonomy): Bacteria > Pseudomonadati > Pseudomonadota > Gammaproteobacteria > Lysobacterales > Lysobacteraceae > Xanthomonas > Xanthomonas sp. NCPPB 901. The sequence goes on from NZ_CM161511.1 coordinate 4,670,039, forward strand.
CCACGCGGGCCACGTCCTGTTCGATGATCGGGCCTTCGTCCAGGTCGCCGGTGACGTAGTGCGCGGTGGCGCCGATGATCTTGACCCCGCGCGCGTGCGCCTGGTGGTACGGCTGCGCGCCCTTGAAGCTGGGCAGGAAGCTGTGGTGGATGTTGATCGCGCGCCCTGCCAGCACCGCGCACAGCGTCGGCGACAGGATCTGCATGTAGCGGGCCAGCACCACCAGGTCGATGCGCTCGCGCTCGACCAGCGCCAGCAGCTGCGCTTCCTGTTCGGCGCGGTTGGCGGCACTCACCGGCAGGTGGTGGAACGGCACGCCGTAGGAGCCGGCCAGCCCGGCGAAATCGGCATGGTTGGAAGCCACCGCGGCGATGTCCACCCGCAACTGCCGGCTGTGCGCGCGGAACAGCAGGTCGTTGAGGCAGTGGCCCTGCTTGCTGACCAGCACCAGCAGGCGCGCGCGGCGGCGCGCGTCGTGCAGTTGCCAGTCCATCGCGTAGTCGGCGGCCAGCGGGGCCAGCTGCGCCTGCACCGCTGCGGCGGTGTCGGTGGCCGGCGCATCGAAATGCACGCGCAGGAAGAAACGGCCGCTTTCCTCGTCGCCGAACTGCTGCGCATCGAGGATGTTGCAGCCGTGCTCGAACAGCAGGCCGCTGACGCGGAAGACGATGCCGGTACGATCCGGGCAGGACAGGGTCAGGATGTAGTCGGGGCGCATCCGCCGATGATAGGGGAAAGGGCGGGATTGGGGATTGGGGATTGGGGATTGGGGATTGGGGATTGGGGATTGGGGATTCGGGATTCGGGATTCGGGATTCGGGATTCGGAAGAGTCCACCACGGAGACCTGGGGCAGCTGTCGTGCAGCCATGACGGACAAAGCTGGCGGGCATTCGACCTTGGAAGGCGTCGGGACTGAAGTCCCTCCCACAGTGCAGTCCCCCAGCCGCGCTGGAGCCGCCGTGTCGTAGCGGCTCCAAGGCACCGCCAATAACTTAAGGAAGTGTCCTATAGGAGCGGCTTCAGCCGCGACGGGAGCGAGAGGGGCTAGCCATCCCGCCGGCGCTGGCTTCTCCCTTCTCCCGCCGGGAGAAGGTGCCCCGAAGGGGCGGATGAGGGTCGGGCGAAGCCTCGCGCGGTCAAAACATCGCGTGCGCTGCGCGTCCGTACCCTCACCCCACCCCCTCTCCCGGAGGGAGAGGGGCTCGGCCATCCTTGCACTGCAACCCGGTCGCGGCCGACACCGCGCCTGGGACATCGCTCACTCGCCTGCCCTCACTCCGGGCGCAGGCGCAGCGCCAGGCGGCGGTTGACCTTCTCCAGGCGCGCCAGCGAGTCCTCCACCGACATGCCGACCGCTTCGTGGGTGGTGATGTGCGCGCGCAGATGCGCCGGATCGTCCAGGTCGCCACGCACCAGGAACACGTTCTCGCCATCCTCCACGTCGCCGATCTCGCGGCTGAGCACCACGTGGTCGACCTGGTCGAACCCGTATTCCTTGGCCAGCGGCAGCAGCCGCGCCACCATGCGCTCGCTGATCGCGTCCGGGGCGCGGCCGCAGGCGGCGTCCAGCGCGTGCACGCCCTCGCGGATCTGCGCGTACAGCAGGTGGTCGGGATGGTCCGGATGATCGGGCCCGGGCACGGCCTCGCGCACCACCGCGCGCGGCGGCTGGATCGGCGCTCTGTCGTCGGGATCGGACGAAGTCGGACTCATGGCATCCTCCTGTGATGCGCCAGCAAATCGCCGCACCTTAGCGGCAAGCGCACGCCAGGCTCAAGCAGGCACGCAGTGTGCCGCAGGCGCCGCCAAGGTCCGCTGAAGATCCGTCCGGCGCCGCTCAGGCCTGGCCGGCGCGGCGCGCGGCGACCTTGGCCAGCGCCGCCCAGTCCAGGTCGCCGTCGCCATGCGCGATCGCTTCGATGAAGGCATCGCGCAGCACCGCCGCCAGCGGCATCGGCACGTGCCGGGTCTCGCCGGCGTTCAGCGCCAGGCGCACGTCCTTCAGGCCCAGCACGGCCTTGAAGCCGGCCGGGCTGTAGCGCTGTTCGGCGATCATGCCGCCGTAGGTCTGGTAGGCCGGCGCGGCGAACACGGTGCTGGTGAGCATGTCGAGGAAATCGGCTGCCTCCACGCCATGCCCGCGCACCAGCGCCGACGCCTCGGCCATGGTGCCGATGGCGCTGGCCAGGCACAGGTTGGCGGCGAGCTTGACCGCGTTGGCCTGTTCCGGCGCGGCGCCGAAGTACCAGGTCTTGCGCCCGATGACATCGAGCAAGGGCTGCACCCGCGCCAGCGCCGCGGCATCGCCGGCGGCGAGCAGGTTGAGCTGGCCGGCCGCGGCCACCTCCATCCGCCCCAGCACCGGCAGCGCCAGGTAGGCGACGCCGCGCTCGGCATGCAGCGCATGCAGTTCGCGCGCCAGCGCCACCGAGATGGTGGCCATGTTGACGTGCACGCTGCCGGCGGTGAGCGCGTCCAGTGCGCCGCGATCGAGCAGGGTCTCGCGCACCGCGGTGTCGTCGGCCAGCATCGAGAACAGCACCGGCCCGCGCACCGCATCGGCCGGTTGCGCGGCCAGCTGCGCGCCGGCCTCGAGCAGGGGCTGCGCCGCCGCCGCGCTGCGATTCCACACCGTCAATGCGTGACCGGCACGCAGCAGGTTGAGCGCGATCGGCTGGCCCATCGTGCCCAGGCCGAGAAATCCAATCGTCGTCATTGCAGGCTCCCTGAAGGAATCGAAATGGAGGCCGCCACCGGCACGCGCAACGCGCCGGTCAGGCGTCGAACACGCCGCGCGCCGCATGCGGCTCGCAACGCAGGTATTGCGGCGACGGGCGCAACCGCGCGCCCAGCGCGGCGGCCGCATGCCACGGCCAGCGCGGATCGTAGAGGATGCCGCGGGCCAGCGCGATGGCGTCGGCGCGGTCCTCGGCGAGGATGGCCTCGGCCTGTTGCGGCTCGGTGATCAGGCCCACCGCGATCACCGGCATGCGCACCGCGCGATGCAGCGCCTCGGCCAGCGGCACCTGGTAACCGGGCGCCACCGGAATACGCTGGCGGCGGTCCAGGCCGCCGCTGGACACGTGCAGGTAATCGCAGCCCTGCGCCTGCAGGGCCTGCGCCAGCGCCTGACTCTGCGCCAGGTCCCAGCCGCCGTCGACCCAGTCGGTGGCGGAGATACGCACGCCCACCGCGATGGTCGGCGCCACCGCGGCGCGCACCGCCGCATGCACCCGCAGCAGCAGGCGCATGCGGTTCTCCAGGCTGCCGCCATAGGCATCCTCGCGCTGGTTGCTCAGCGGCGACAGGAACTGGTGCAGCAGGTAGCCGTGTGCGGCGTGCAGTTCGATCAGCGCGAAGCCGAGGCGTTCGGCACGCCGCGCCGACGCCACGAACGCCTCGACGATGGCGTCGATGCCGGCCAGGTCCAGCGCCTGCGGCGGCACGCCGTCCTGGTCGAACGCCAGCGCCGATGGCGCCACGGTCTGCCAGCCGTTCGGCTGGTCGGGCGCGATCGCGCCGTCGCCCTCCCAAGGCTTGCGCGTGGACGCCTTGCGTCCGGCGTGCGCGAGCTGGATGCCCAGCGGCATCGGCGACCAGCGCCGCACCGCGCGCACCACCGTGTCCAGCGCCGCTTCGGTGGCGTCGTCCCACAGCCCCAGGTCGGCGTAGCTGATGCGCCCACGCGGCTCGACCGCCGTCGCTTCCAGGATCAGCAGGCCGGCGCCGGACTGCGCCAGTTGGCCCAGATGCTGGGTGTGCCAATCGCTGGCGCGGCCGTCCTCGGCCGAGTACTGGCACATCGGCGCGATCACGATGCGGTTGGACAACGACAGCGGCCCCAGTGCGAGGGGCGAGAACAAATGCGTCACGATACGGATCCAGGGAAACGCCGCGCACGGCGCGGGAGGCGACCATTGCACTCCTGCCGCGCAGCGCGATCAACCACTGCCGGTGGATCAGTTCGTGCCGGGATTCGGAACGCGCGCCATCGCAGGCAGCAGGAAGTCCAGCGCCTGCGCGCACGGCTGCGCCACCTTCAACTGCAGCAGGTCGTCGCCGCGGGTCCGGCCCAGATTGATCGCGGCGATCGGCAGCCCGGCCTTGGCCGCGGCCTGCACGAAGCGGAAGCCGGAATAGACCATCAGCGACGAGCCGACCACCAGCACCGCATCGGCGCGCTGCAAATGCGCGAAGGCGCTGGCCACGCGCTCGCGCGGCACGTTTTCGCCGAAGAACACCACGTCCGGTTTCAGCACGCCGCCGCAGCGCGCGCAGGGCGGCACCACGAAGCTGGCGAAGTCCACGCCGTCCAGGTCGGCATCGCCGTCCGGCGCCGGCGCGGCCTGCAGCGTCGCCCACTGCGGGTTGTGCCGCAGCAGATGCTGCTGGAACGTCTCGCGCGGCATGCGCCGTTCGCAGCCCGTGCAGCGCACCACGTCCAGGCGCCCGTGCAGGTCGATGGTGGCGCGGCTGCCGGCGGCCTGGTGCAGGCCGTCCACGTTCTGGGTCAGCAGCAGTTCGACCTGGCCGCGCGCTTCCAGCTGCGCCAGCGCGGCGTGGGTGGCGTTGGGCCGGGCATGGCCGAAGCGCGGCCAGCCGAGCAGGCTGCGCGCCCAATAGCGCTGCCGCGTCGCCAGCTCGCCCATGAAGGCCTGGTAGGTCACCGGCTGCGCACGCTTCCAGTCGCCGGCGGCGTCGCGGTAGTCGGGAATGCCCGAGTCGGTGCTGCAGCCGGCACCGGTCAGCACGAACAGGCGCCGATGGCGGTCGACGAACGCCTGCAGCGCGCCAAGCGCCGCCGGCACGGACGCGGCGTGATCGAGCAACTGCGGCATGGTGCGACTCCCGTCGGTGTTGGCGGCGCGCACAACGACGGCAGCGCCGTCCTGTATGTAGGGCGTGCAGCCCGGCAACGCAAGGCCCGGCAACGCCCGCCTGTGAACCGCATCCAGGGCGGCGCCAATGGAGGATGAGGCCGTGCCCGAACCGCACGCCGTCAGGCGATCGCGGCACCCACCATCACAACGGGTTGGCGACCTCGATCAGGTTGCCGTCCGGATCGCGGAAGTACAGCGACAGGATCGGCCCGCGGGCGCCGGTGCGTTGGACAGGCCCGCTCTCGATCGGCACGGCGGCGGCGCGCAGTTCCTCGGCCACCTGCGCCAGCGGCGTGGCGGTGAGAAAGCACAGATCGGCCGAGCCCGGCGTGGGCGTGCGCGCCTTGGGGTCGAACTCGTGGCCGTGCCGGTGCAGGTTGATCTTCTGCTCGCCGAACGCCAGCGCCTTGCGGCCTTCGCCGAAGGTCACCACGCGCATGCCCAGCACCTGCGTATAGAACACGCAGCTGGCCTCGATGTCGGCGACGGTGAGGACCAGATGGTCGAGGTGGTCGATCTGCATCGGAGAACTCCCGTTGGGTGACGGCGGCGCGGTTCACTCGCCGCGCGGCGGATGCGGCCCGAAACGGCCGTAGGGGCGGCTGTCGTCGGCGCCGCGGCGCAGCACCTGCGCGGCGACCAGGCCGATGCCCAGCAGCACCAGGCAGCAAGCGACCAGGGCGTTCCAGCCACCGTGCTGCCAGGCCGCGCCGCTGAGCGAGCCGATCAGGCTGGCACCGGCGTAGTAGGCCAGCAGGTACAGCGAGGCGGCGTGGCTCTTGTGCTGGCCGCCCAGGCGCCCGACCCAGGCGCTGGCCGCCGAGTGCGCGACGAAGAAGCCGATGGTCAGCAGCACGATGCCGGCGATGACCGGCACCAGCGCATGCGACAGGGTCAGCGCCACGCCCAGCGCGGCGGTGACGATGCCGGCCAGCACCACCGGCCCGCGGCCGAAGCGGTCCGAGGCGGCGCCGGCGACCGACGAAGACACGATGCCGAACACATACGCGCTGAAGATCATGCCGAGCTGGCTCTGGCTCAGCCCGAACTCCGGCCCGCCCAGGCGGAAGCCGGCATAGTTGTAGACGCTGACGAACACGCCCATCGCCAGGAACGGGATCGCGAACAGCCACGGCAGATGGCGATCGCGCAGATGCCCGCCCCAGGCGCGCAGGTGGAAGCGCAGGTTCACCCCCTGGCGGCGCACGAAGTGCCGCGACGGCGGCAGCAGCCACACGAAGCCGACCGCGACCAGCAGATCGACCGTGCTCAGCGTGGCCAGCGCGATGCGCCAGTCGAAGTGGTCGGTGAGCATGCTCATGCCGATGCGGCCGATCATGCCGCCGAACGCATTGCCGGCCACGTACAGCCCGGTCGCCGCGCCGAGCCGGTTCGCCGGCAGCTCTTCGGCCAGGTACACCATCGCCACTGCCGGCACGCCGCCCAGGGCGATGCCGGACAGCGCGCGCACCGCCACCAGCGCGCCCCAGTGCGGCAGGCAGGCCGCCAGCAGGTTGAGCAGCGCCGCCAGCGCGATCGACACGAACATCAGCCCGCGCCGGCCCAGCGTTTCCGACACCGCACCGGCGCAGAAGATCGCGATCGCCAGGCCGCCGGTGGCCAGCGACAGCGGCAGCGAGCTGGCCGCGGCGCTGAGTCCGAACTCGCGCGCGAACTCGGGCAGCAGCGGCTGCACGCTGTACAGCAGCGAGAAGGTGGCGAAACCGGCCAGGAACAGCGCCAGGCGGATGCGCAGCAGCAACGCATCGTCCACGGCGGGCAGCGGCGGGCATTGGCTGGAGGCGTTCACGGTGTGGGTCGCGGCGGGAAATGGAGGGCCAGTATTCGCCTGCCGGACCCCGGCGTCCAATATATGATCACCCCATTCTCCATATTCTTTGGATATGACATGGAACTGCGCCATCTGCGCTACTTCCTGGCCGTGGCCGAGGCCGGGCACTTCACCCGCGCCGCCGCGCAGCTGGGCATCCAGCAACCGCCGCTGAGCCAGCAGATCCGCGCGCTGGAAGAGGAACTGGGCACGCCGCTGTTCGTGCGCACGCCGCGCGGCGCCGACCTCACCGATGCCGGCCGCGCATTCCGCAACGAGGCGCGGCGCGTGCTCGCCGACCTGGAGCGCGCCGGCGACGCCGCGCGCCGTGCCGCACGCGGCGAAAGCGGCGTGCTGCGGCTGGGCTTCACCGCCTCGGCCGCGTTCAACCCGATCGTGCCGACCCTGGTGCGCGGCTTCCGCCGCGGTTGGCCGGCGGTGACGCTGGCGCTGGAGGAGACCAATACCGCCGGCCTGCTCGCCGCGCTGCTGCAGGGCCGGCTGGATGCGGCCTTCATCCGCTACAGCGTGGCTACGCCATCGGAACTGCAATTGCTCAAGCTGCCCGACGAGCCGATGAGGATCGCGGTGCCGGCGGCGCACCGCCTGGCCAAGCGGCGCCGCGCGCCGCTGTCGGCGCTGGCCGGCGAACCGTTCATCCTGTTCCCGCGCAGCTTCGGCACCAGCCTGTACGACGAGATCCTCGATGCCTGCCGCCAGGCCGGCTTCGAACTGAAGATCGAACAGGAAGCGCCGCAGATGTCCTCCATCGTCAACCTGGTTGCCGCCGAATTGGGCGTGTCGGTGGTGCCCGCCTCGACCGCGCAGGTGCAGCTGCCCGGCGTGCGCTACCTGGACATCGAAGGCCGCGTGCCGATGGCGCGGCTGGCGCTGGCCGCGCTGCCGGCCACCGCGCAGGCGATGCCGATCGTGCGCCATTTGTGGCAGCTGGCGCAGGGACATGCGCCGGGCGAGCGCGGCACTCCCCCGACAGGATTGCCCGATCCGAAGACCGCAGGAGCGGCTTCGGCCGCGACAGGCGCCAGCCGGAAAGCGCGGCGCGGCTGACGCCGGTCCTACGCCACGTGCGCCTGCGCGCAACGGATCACAACGCACGCACCTCCCATCCCGCCGCATCGCCCAGCACCTGGCCTGGGCGCACACCGTCCACGACCACCCGCACACCGCGCGCGAACGGCAACTGCCGCTGCTGCGGAAACCAGCGTCGCTGCGCATCCACCGCGATCAGCAAACCGGTGTGGTCGCCGAGCGCGGCGAATTCGGCGGACGGCGGCTGCAGTGGACGCAATCCGAAATCCCGCTGCGCGGCCGCGACCACGGCCGGCACCTGCGCGCTGGGCAGGCCGACCTCGCTGATGCACAACACCTCGCGCGCCGGGAACGCGCCCTGCGGCGCCGGCTGCGCCGGCAGCGGTGCGCGTGCGATCAGTTCCAGCACCGCGCCATCCGGGCCGGCGAAATACACCGACTGCGACTGCCATGCGCCACCGAGCGCGAACCGCGTGGTGCCCTGCGCGTCGGACAGGAACACGGCCCGCTGCGACAGCCAATCGCAGGCCGCCTCGAACCGGGCGGGCAACACGTTGAAGGCCAGGTGCGCGCTCCCGACGTCGGTTCCGCGGGTCAGCTGCAACACGCTCCAGCCGATCCGCACCTGCTCGGATGCGACGGGCAACTGCAGCACCTCGCCATAGAAGGCCAGACCGGCAGCGGGATCGGTACAGGGCAAGTGGACATGGGTGATGCGCATCGCAGGCTCCTTGGCGGCGGAGCGCCTATTGCACGACCTCAACTGCGGTTGAGGTCAAGCGCACGCGACCTGTCCGCGCCTGCAGCAGGATGCTTGCGGCGGCGCGTCGTGCCCGGGATGCGATGCGGTCTGCGCCGCGCGGATGCGCGGCGATCCAGCAAAAGCGATTGCAGGAGCGGCTTCAGCCGCGACCGGAACGTTGCCTGGGATACCCAGTCGCGGCTGAAGCCGCTCCTACGAGAAACAGCGCGCGCTCACCCCAGGTGCGTGCGCACCGCTTCGTCGATCTTGGCCGGCGGCACGAAGCCGGGGACGCGCGCCACTTCCTCGCCCTGGCGGAACAGCATCAGGGTCGGGGTCTGGCGCAGGCCCTGGGCGCGGAAGAAGTCCTCGCCCACGTCTTCCATCTTCACCTTGAGCAGGGTCACGCCCTGCGCGCTCTCGCCCTCGGCGAAGCGCTCCAGCGACTTGTCGAGCATGCGGCAGCCGGGGCAGTTGTCCTTGTTGAAATCGGCCAGCACGCGCGGGTGGGCGGCGAGCGCATCGGCGAACTGTTCGGCGCTGGAGACGGTGATGGTGGTGAGCATGGAACGGAACCTTGTCTGATGTCAGAGAAAACCCGGCGTGCGCGATGACGCCGGCAATGCCAAGAAAACGGAGAGACGACGACCGCGTCAGCCACTGCCATGCAGCGGCGGCGGCAACACCATCGAAGCCACCCCACCACCCACACCGGCGGACGGGGGCGCGGCAGCTCCCCCCAGCACGGCGCCTGCCGAAGACGCGCGCGCCGCGCGCAGTGCTAGCACGCGTGCGCACCAGTCGTCGATCGCGGCACTGTCGCGATCGCCGTGCGGCATCTGCTCGATCTCCAGCCGCGGATAGGCGCTGTCGAAGAACCGCGCGATGCGCTTGACCGCACCGCAGTAGTACTCCAACCCCCACTGCGTCTCGCCGGTGCCGAACGCCGCCACCTCGATCGTCTTACCGGTCGCCTCGACCAGCTCGGCGATGTAGCGCTTCATCTCCGATGGCGTACGCCCGGCGTTGTCGGTCCAGCTGCCGAGCAGGTGCAGATCGAAGCCAGCCGCGCGCCCTGCGTCGCCGAGCGCCCCCTGCAGCGTCTGCAGGTCGGTGTGGATCCAGGTGACCTCGTGCCCCGCCGCCTCGCACTGCGCATGCACGCGGCGGGCGACGTCGCGCGTGTTGCCGCTGAGCGAAGCGTAGGCGAGCAAGATTTTCATGAGGCGGGGATTCGGGATTGGGGATTCGTCAGAGCGCGGAGACTTGCCTTTACCAATCCCCATTCCCGATTCCCCAATCCCGGCTCTTCAGAGATCGTCGAAGCCGTTGTCCGAGTTGGTCTTCTTGTAGCTGGCGTTGCGCATCTCGAAGAAGTCGGTCTTGGTCTCGGTGAAGTTGTCGGCGTAAGCCTTGATCCACGGCATCACGTTGTCGCTGGCGCCGCTGTACAGCTTCTCGATGCCGAGCATGCCGGACATCTTGTTGGCGCGGTACTTCACGTACTGGATCATCTCGTCCACGTCGATGCCCTCGATGCCGTCGAGCACTTCCGAGGACCACTCGGTCTCCAGGCGGATCGCATGCTCGAAGGCCTGGTGCACGTAGTCGGTCAGCTCGTTGGTCTGCAGCTCGGCGTTCTCGCCGATGATGGCGCGGATCAGTTCGCTGATGAACTTGGTATGGGCCAGCTCGTCGCGGTTGATGAAGCTGATGATCTTGCCGGTGCCGGTCATGCGGTTCTGCCGCACCAGGTTGTAGAAGTAGGCGAAGCCGGAATAGAAGTTGATGCCTTCCAGGATCGAGGACTGGATCAGCGAGCGCAGCAGGGTCTCGGCGGTCTTCTCGCGCATGAAGTCGTCGTAGGCCTGCATGATCGGCTGGTTGCGCGCGATGATGGTCGGGTGCGTACGGGCGATCTCGAACACGCGGTTCTGGTCGGCCAAGCCGGCGATCGAGGCCAGCACGTACGAGTAGCTCTCGTTGTGGATCACTTCCTGCTGGCCGATGATCGCGGCGTTGGCGTGCGCGGCCGGGTCGGTGATGTATTCGGCGACGTTGTAGATGAAGCGCGTCTGCGGCGAATCCAGCGTGGCCAGCAGGCCGATGATCGAGTCGTAGGCGTTCTTCTCGCGCGCCGACAGCTCCCCGTACTGCTTGGCATCGCCCTTCATGTCCACTTCGTCGGGGATCCAGAAGTTGGTCGACAGCTCCTTGTACGCCCGGTAGAAGGACGGGTACGGGATGTCGTTCCAGTTGAGGATGCCGCTGGTGGTGCCGTTGATGATGCCGGTGGACCGGTTGGGGTGCAGCGGTTCGAGGATCTTGATGCGGTCGAGCGCGATGGCCATGGAAGTTGCTTCGTGAAGTCGGGTGAACGGCGCCGGCGGTCGGCGCGGGAATGCGGAACGCGCGCGGCAGGACCGGCCTGCCGCGCGACGCTGGACTCAGGCGCCAGCGATCAGCTCGAGCACCACTCGCACTCGCTGATGTCGATGTCGTTGGAACGCACGTAGTAGGTGGTCTTCAGGCCTTCCTTCCACGCGGTCATGTGCAGGTCCAGCAGGGTGCTGGCGCGGATGCCGCTGGGCACGTAGAAGTTGAAGCTGATCGACTGGTCGACGTGGCGCTGGCGGCGCGCGTTCTGGCGCACGCTGGCGAACTGGTCGACCCGGTAGGCGCCCTTCTCGTAGTACGGGTAGGTGTCCACGGTCAGCCCCGGCGCCACCACCGGGCGACGGAAGTCCTTCTTCTCTTCGTAGTAGAACGCGCTGTAGATCGGGTCGATCGAGGCGGTGGAACCGGCGATCTGCGCGGTGCTCATGTTCGGCGCCACCGCCACCATCCAGGCGTTGCGCACGCCGTGCACGCCGACCTGCGCGGCCAGCTCCTGCCACTCCGCGCTGGTATAGCCGCGCTTGCTGAAGTACTCGCCGTTCTGCCAGTCGCTGCCCTTGAACACCTTGTAGGCGCCCTTCTCCTTGGCCAGCGCCAGGCTCGCCTGGATGGTCAGGTAGTTGATGCGCTCGTACAGCGTGTCGCTGTACTCCTCGGCCGCCGGCGAGTTCCAGTCGATGCCCTTCTGCGCCAGCAGGTGGTGCCAGCCGAAGGTACCCAGGCCGATCGCGCGGTACTTCTGGTTGGTGATGGTGGCCTGCGGCACCGGCAGCTCGTTGAGGTCGATGACGTTGTCGAGCATGCGCACCTGGATGCGGATCAGCCGCTCCAGGATGTCCGGCGACAGCAGGTCCGGCTGCGCGGTGACCGCGCGGCCCAGGTTCACCGAGGACAGGTTGCACACGACGAAGTCGCCGGCCTGCTTGGTGGTGACGATCTGGTCGCCGCTGATCATCTCCTGGATGACCCGCGTCGGGCTCATGTTCTGCAGGATCTCGGTGCACAGGTTGCTGGAATAGACCATGCCCTGGTGCTTGTTCGGGTTCATGCGATTGACTTCGTCGCGATAGAACATGAACGGGTTGCCGGTCTCCAGCTGGCTGACCATGATCCGCTTGAACATGTCGATGGCCTTGACCACCTTGCGGCCGATGCGCTCGTCGGCCACCACTTCCTCGTAGCGGGCGCGGAAGCTGCCTTCGCCGCGCTTCTCGTCGAAGAAGTCCTGCAGGTACCAGCCCTTGACCTCCTTCACTTCGTGCGGGTCGAACAGGTACCACTCGCCGCGGCGCTCCACCGCTTCCATGAAGATGTCCGGCACGCACACCGCGGTGAACACGTCGTGCGCGCGCAGGCGCTGGTCGCCGTTGTTCAGGCGCAGGTCCAGGAACGCCTCGATGTCGCGGTGCCAGATGTCCAGGTACACGGCGATGGCGCCCTTGCGCTGGCCGAGCTGGTCCACCGACACGGCGGTATTGTTGAGCTGCTTGATCCACGGCACCACGCCGCCGCTGGAGTTCTTGACCCCGCGGATCGCCGAGCCGGAGGAGCGCACGTAGCCCAGGTAGGCGCCGACGCCGCCGCCGTGCTTGGACACGCGCGCCACGTCGGTGTTGGAGTCGTAGATGCCTTGCAGGCTGTCGTCGACGGTGTCGATGAAGCAGCTCGACAGCTGCCCGCCGATCTTGCCGGCGTTGGCCAGGGTCGGAGTGGCCACGGTCATGTACAGGTTGGACAGCGCCCAGTAGGCCTCGCCGACCAGCTGCATGCGCCGCTCGCGCGGCTTCTCGTCCTGCATCAGGTACAGGGCGATGGTCAGCCAGCGCTCCTGCGGCAGTTCGTAGACCTTGCGCGAGTTGTCGGTGGCCAGGTAGCGGGTGGCCAGCAGGTACAGGCCGTTGTAGGCGAACAGCTTGTCGCGCTCCGGGTCGATCATGCGGCCGGCTTCGGCCAGTTCGTCCTTGGAGTAGTTCTTGAGGATGTCGATCGAGTACACGCCGCGGTCGGCCAGGCTTTCCTGCAGGCCGACATAGGAGCCGTACTTCTCGCCGGCATCGTAGAAGCGGTTCTTGCTGGCGCGCTTGTACAGGCGGTCCAGGTACAGGCGCGCGGCGAAGTACTCCCACTCCGGCGTGGCGATGTCCACGCGCGACTCGGCCTCGCGGATCAGGTAGTCGACCATGTCGTCGGCCGACAGGCTTTCCTTCTTCTCGATGAAGGCGAAGGCCTTGCGCTCGTAGTCGCTCACGTCCAGCTGCGGGAACTCGGCGTGGATCCGGTCCAGGGTGCGCTGCAGGCGCGAGCGGTCGAAGGCCATGCGGCGGTTGCCGCCGTCCTTGACGATCCAGGTCACGGCGCGCTGGTCGTTGCTCGGCTCGCTGCTGGCCGGCTCCGGCTGGGCGGTGGCGGCAGCGGTCGTGGGGTCGACGACGGCGTCCACGGACGCGGTGGCCGGCAGGCTGTGGGTCTGGCTCATGAAGGTCTCCAAGCGTGGTGCACGCGGCCGCCCGACCCTCGCAGGCAGCGGTCCGACCGGATCGGCGGGTGGCGGCGGTGTCGCGAAGACTGCAAACGGCGCAGGCGGCGGGCCTGCGGGCGGTCGTCGCTGCACCGACCCTCTCCCCCCGGAGATCACACGGTCGGCGCCGCGCGGTGTGCTTCGCGCGGCTGTCGGCAGGTCTTCGGGCTGATGGGCGGCGGCCGCGTGGCCGGTTCCTAGCCCGTCGCTTCCCAAGGCGGGCGCCTCAGTGCGGATGACGGGTTCGTTCCCAATTACCGCTGCGGGGCAGCGCCGGAATTGGCGTTGCCACGCCGCACCGGCTTCCCTTTTGATCCCGCGGCTTGGGGCCGCCGGAACCGACCACCCCAAGATAGTGTGGTCGCTCGACGACGTCAACGCTAAATATGGGTGGAATTACGAAAACCTAAGCCTGGCAACGGTTTGCCGATGGCGGCGGGTTCCGGCCCGCCGCGGAGGGCCCGTTCGCGGCCGTGACGGGCCCGTGAAGCCGGCGGCGGACGCGGGCGTATGTCCTGGAACCGCCCCGCCGCCGCGCCCTCGCCTACGGCCGGCACGGCACCACGGTGCCGCTCGCGTCGGTGCAGGTGCCGGTGTGGACGATGCTGCCGTCCTGCACGCTGGTGCTGCCCTGGTAGCTGCCCTGCGCGCCGTCGACGCTGCTCTGGCGGCTGCCGCTGCGCGTGCCGTCGGCGGCCCGGGTCAGGCTGCCGCTGCTGCTGGCGCTGGCGCCGTCGGCGCGCTGGACGCTGGCACTGCCCTGGCGGCTGATGCTGCCATCGGCATCGCGGTCCGTACTGCCCTGGCGCGTGGCGCTGCCGCCGGCGGCCGTGGTGCGGGTGGCGGCGCTGCCCGCGCTGGCGTTGCCCTGGCCGTCGGCCTGCCACTGCCGGGCGCGCTGCGTGCTGCCGTGGGCGCCGCTGGCGCTGGCCTGCACGGCGGCGTGGCGGGCGCCATCGGCGTCGCCGGCGGTGCGCGTGCGGGTGTGCTCACGCGCCTGGGCGACAGGGACGGCCAGGACGCCGGCGGCCAGCGCCAGCAGCAACGGGGGGATGCGACGGGACAGCGACATGGCGTTCTCCGGTGGCGGCAGCGGCGTGCTGCCGGATGCCACCGTAGCCACGACGCGGGCGCCGCGGGCGCCGCATCGGCCAGCGGATGTTGCCGCAGGCCGCGGCGGAAACATCCGCTTACAGATGCGCCGCGGCCGCCGTTGCCGCAAGGTGGCGGCGCAGCCGATAGTGACGGCCATGCACGATGCCGCGCCCGCTCCCCGCCTGCTGCTGGTCGACGACGACGACCGCCTGCGCGCCCTGCTGTGCCGCTACCTGGAGAGCCAGGGCTTCGCGGTCAAGGCGGCGGCCGACGGCGTGCAACTGCAGCAGGCACTGGCGCGCGGCCACTACGACCTGGTGGTGCTGGACCTGATGCTGCCCGGCGAGACCGGCCTGGAGATCTGCCGGCGCCTGCGCGGCCAGGGCGACACCACCCCGATCGTGATGCTGACCGCCAAGGGCGACGAGATCGACCGCATCGTCGGCCTGGAGATCGGCGCCGACGATTACCTGCCCAAGCCGGTCAACCCGCGCGAGCTGCTGGCGCGGATCCGCGCGGTGCTGCGCCGCACCCGCCCGGGCGGCGCCGGCGCGCCGCAGCCGGAGGGTGGCGAGATCGGCTTCGGCCGCTTCCGCCTGCACTTGGGACGGCGCGAACTGCGCCGCGACGGCGAACCGCTGAAGCTGACCACCGCCGAGTTCGCGGTGCTGTCGGTGCTGCTGCGGCATCCGCAGCAGCCGCTCAGCCGCGACCGCCTGTCCAGCCTGGCCCACGGCCGCGAACACGAGCCGCTGGGCCGCAGCATCGACGTGGTCGTCGCGCGGCTACGCAAGCTGCTGGAGGACGACGTGCGCCTGCCGCGGCTGATCCAGACCGTGTGGGGCGTGGGCTACGTGTACGTGCCGCCGGAGCCGCAGGCATGAGCGGCGCCGCCGCCGGCGCCTGCGGCTGGCCGCGCAGCCTGTTCGGGCAGCTGGCGCTGGTGATCGCGCTGGTGCTGGCCGGCGCCGGCCTGCTGGCGCTGCTGCTCGGCCGCGAACTGGCGCTGCGACCGGCGGCGCAGCAGCAACTGCGCGTGCTGCACGGCTTGGCCAATGTCGCCGAGGCGCTGCAGCGCTCGCCGGACGCCGCGGCGCTGGCGCCGGCGTTGCGCGAGGCCGGGCTGCAGTTGCGCACCGCGCCGCCCACGGCCAATGCCGCCGGCCCGCTGGCCGACGCCGTGCAGCGCCGCGCGGCCGACCAGCTCGGCCCCGGACGCGCGTTGCGGCGCGACGCCGACGGCACCCTGTGGCTGCAGTTGGCCACGCCCACGCCGCTGTGGATCGCATTCTCCAGCCAGCCGCGCGGACACGGCCTGCGCCGATTCTCGGTGGCGCTGCTGGCCGGCTGCACGCTGCTGGTCTGGCTGGCCGCCGCCGTGGTCGCGCGGCGGCTGGTGCGACCGCTGCGGCAACTGGCGCAAGCCGCGCCGCACCTGGTGCGCGGTGAGCAGGCCGCGCCGATCGCCACCGGCGGCCCGCGCGAAGTCGCGGCGCTGGCGCAGGCGCTGACCGAGGCCAGCGCCGACGTGCGCCATGCCGCGGCCGAGCGTGCGCTGCTGCTGGCCGGCATCTCCCACGACCTGCGCACCCCGCTGACCCGGCTGCAATACGCGCTGGCGCTGCTGCCGCAGGTGGAGCCGGACCTGCGCGAAGGCATGGAACGCGACATCGGCGAGATCGACGCGATCCTGGCGCAGTTCATCGCCTACGCCCGCGACGGCCGCGACGAACCGGCCGTGGCGCTGGACCTGGCCGACCTCTGCCGGCAGGCGCTGGGCGCGGCGCAGCCCGGCTGGGAGCAGGTGCTGCCTGCGCAGGCGCCGCTGTACGGGCGGCCGCTGGCGCTGCAGCGCGCGCTCGGCAACCTCATCGGCAATGCCGAACGGCACGGCGCCGCGCCGTTCCAGTTGCGCCTGCACGGCGACGGCGGCGATGGCTGGCGCATCGAGGTGCGCGACCACGGCCCCGGCCTGGACCCGGCGCTGGCCGCGCGCGCGCCGCAGCCGTTCGTGCACGGCGGCCACGGCGGCAGCGGACTGGGCCTGGCGATCGTCGAGCGGGTCGCGCGCCAGCATCGCGGCCAGTTGCTGCTGCAGCCCATCGTTCCGCACGGCCTGTGCGCCAGCCTGCACCTGCGCCCGGCATGACCCCGGCGCGTGCCGGCGCCCGCACGGGCCGGCCGCGCCACGACCGCCTTCGTCGTCCTTCATGGAGTGATCCGCCCATGCGCCTGTCGCGTCCCTCGCCCGCCCGTTGCCTGCTCGCCCTGGCGCTGCTGCTGCCGGGGTTATCCGCCGCCCCCGGCCACGCCCAGGACGGGCGCCTGCGCGCAAGCCTGCTGCAGCGCCTGGCCCAGCGCGAAGGCGCCGACACCGCGCGCGCACCGTTGCCCGCCGGCGCGCAGGTGCTGTGCGACGTCGCCTACGGCCAGGATCCGGCGCAGCGCATGGACGTGTACCTACCGGCCGGCGCGCGCCAGGCCCCGCTGATCGTGATGGTGCACGGCGGCGGCTGGGCCGACGGCGACAAGGACAACCCCGGCGTGGCCGCCAACAAGGTCGCGCACTGGCTGCCGCAGGGCCATGCGCTGGTGTCGGTGAACTACCGCCTGCTGCCGCAGGCCACGCCGCTGCAGCAGGCGCAGGACGTGGCGCGCGCGGTCGCGCGGATCCAGCAGCTGGCGCCGCAGTGGGGCGCCGACCCGGCGCGGCTGGTGTTGATGGGCCACTCGGCCGGCGCGCACCTGGTGTCCCTGCTGGACCTGTCGCCGGACCTGTTGGCGCAGGCCGGGGCGCATCGGCCGCTGGGCACGGTGGCGCTGGACAGCGCGGCGATGGACGTGGAGCAGGTGATGCAGGGCCGGCACCTGCCGTTGTACGACCGCGCCTTCGGCAGCGCACGCAGCGACTGGATCGCCGCCTCGCCGTACCACGTCATGGGCACCAGCGCGCCGCCGCTGCTGGCGGTGTGCTCCAGCCGCCGCGCCGATGCCTGCGCGCAGGCGCGCCGCCTGGTCGCCAAGGCCAACGCACGCGGCATCCGCGTCGAAGTGCTGCCGCAGGATGCCAGCCACGCCGAACTCAACCGCGAGCTGGGCCTGCCCTCGGCCTACACCGCGGCGGTGGACGCGTTCCTGCGCACGCTGCGCTGAGCGCCGTGCGCAGCTTCCGCGGCCGGCAACGCGCTCAGGCCACCAGGCACTGCTGCAGCAGCAACGGCAGCGCCACCGCCGCGCTGTCGCGCCAGTGCAGGTCGGCGCGCGCCGACAGCGCACTGGGTTCGGGATTGATCTCGACCACGCAGGCGCCGCGCTCCTTGGCCTGCAGCGGCAGGCCGGCCGCCGGATGGACCAGGCCGGAACTGCCGATCACAAGCACCAGGTCGGCGTTGTCGGCCGCGGTCTGCGCGCGCGCCCACTCCGCCGCCGGCAACGCCTCGCCGAACCACACCACGCCCGGGCGCACCGTGCCGCCGCAGGCCGCGCACACCGGCGGTGCCAGGCGCTGGCTCGGCGTGTGCACGTCCACCGGCGGCAGCAGCCCGCGCCAGGGCTGGCCGCAGTCGCTGCAACGCAGCGCCGACAGGCGGCCGTGCACGTGCGCGGCGACCTCGCTGCCGGCGCGCTGGTGCAGGTCGTCCACGTTCTGGGTCACCAGCGTGGTGTGGCGGACCTCGGCCAGGCGCGCCAGCGCGAGGTGTCCAGCATGCGGCTGCGCCAGCGCCACGATCGCCATGCGCCAGCGGTACCAGCCCCAGACCAGGGCCGGATCGGCGCGCCAGGCGTCCTCGGTGGCCAGTTGCTCGGGATCGAAGCGCGACCACAGGCTGTCGTCCTGCCCGCGGAAGGTCGGCACCCCGCTCTCGGCGGACATGCCGGCGCCGGTCAGCACCAGCACACGGCGCGCGCCCTGGAGAAAGGCGGCAACGGTCTCGGCGTTGTAGGCGGAACTGAGCATGGCGCGCTCGATTTGATGAAGCGCACACTATTGCATTGACGCAAGGCGTCCTCAATGTGCGCGGCAACACACGGGGCCTGCAACGCGAACGGGCGGCCAGTGGCCGCCCGTCGCTTACCGCCAGGGACCGACGCACGCGCCGGCCCGGACATCCCGCTGGCTCAGTCGAGCACGACCAGCTTGACGTCGATGTTGCCGCGGGTGGCGTTGGAGTACGGGCACACCTGGTGCGCCTTCTCCACCAGCGATTCCAGCGTCGCACGCTCCAGGCCCGGCACGGCGATGCGCAGTTCCACGGCGATGCCGAAGCCGCCCGGGATCTGGCCGATGCCGACATGGCCTTCGATGCTCGGCTCGGCCGGCAGCTTGACCTTCTCCTGCCCGGCGACGAACTTCAGCGCGCCGATGAAGCAAGCCGAGTAGCCGGCCGCGAACAGCTGCTCCGGGTTGGTGCCGTCGCCGCCGGCGCCGCCCAGCTCGCGCGGGGTCGACAGCTTGACGTCCAGCGCCTTGTCCGGGGTGGCGGCGCGGCCGTCGCGGCCCCCGGTGGCAGTGGCAACGGCGGTGTAGACGATGGTGGTCGGTGAAGCCATGGTGGTTCTCCTTACAGGGCGGCGCCGCGGCGCCAGGGGTAGAGGGGATTGCGGGATCGGAGGGTGGGAATCGCTCAGGCCGCGGCCAGCAACTTGCCGCGGACCTCTTCCAGGTCGTGCTTGAGCCGGGTCAGTTGCTGCAGATCGCAGGTGACCGCGCACAGCACGCCTTCCGGCACCGCCTGCGCGCGCGCGCGCAGGGCCTGGCCATCGGCGGTCAGCGCGATCAGCACGCGGCGCTCGTCCTCGGCGGCGCGGCTGCGGGTCAGCAGGCCGGCCGCCTCCAGGCGCTTGAGCAACGGAGTCAGCGTGGCCGAATCCAGGAACAGGCGCTCGCCGATGTCCGAGACGCTGCGCTGGTCCTGCTCCCACAGCACCAGCATCACCAGGTACTGCGGATAGGTCAGGCCGAGGTCGCGCAGCAGCGCGCGGTAGAGCTTGTGCATCGCCAGGTTGGCCGAATACAGCGCGAAGCACAGCTGGGTGTCCAGCTTGAGCAGGGCGGTGGCGTCGGGGGGAGAGGTGCGGTCCATGGGCGCCACATTACATAGCGTGCTATTTAATAGCAAGCGATATTTATGCCTGCGCTAACTCCCGGCTGAAGCAGGCGCCGCGTCCTGCCACCCGCCGCCACCGGCGCAGGACTACGCTGCCGCGCATCCCCGAGGAGCTTCCGCATGCGCGCATCGTTCCTGCTGCTGGCCGCGCTCGGCGCCGCGCCGTCCGCCGCGCTGCCGAAGGCCGCGCCCAACACCCTGCCCCACGGCCCGGTGCTGGTCGGTGCCGGCGCCGACGCACTGGCCCGCGAAACCCGCCGCCAGTGCCCCGGCGTGCCGACCGAGCGCTTGACCCCGGCCGACCTGCTCGATGCCGAAGAGCGCTTTCGCGACGGCTTGGCCGCGGCGCAGCGCCAGGCCATGGACCGGCAGTTGCCGCAGGACGGCGCGTCCGGCCCGGCCCGCTGCGCGCGCAGCGAAGGCGGCGCCAGTTGCCCGGCCGCCGCCTATCTGGAGGAAATCGCAGGCGCGGGCCTGATGCCGCGCTTCGTCGCCGGGCTGTGCCGGCCCGGCGCGGTGCGCTGAGCGCGCGTGGCCGCTGCCGCGCTCAGACCCGGTGCGCGGCCGCCAGGTACTCGGCGCTCTGCATCTCGATCAGCCGCGAGGCGGTGCGCTCGAAGGCCCCGGCCAAGCGCTCGCCGGTGTACAGCAACGGCGGCGGATCCTGCGCGGTGCAGACCAGGTTGACGTGGCGGTCGTACAGCTCGTCGATCAGGTTGACGAAGCGCCGCGCCGCATCCTCGTTCATGCGATCGAAGTGCGGGATGCCGCCGAGCAGCACGGTGGTGAACTCGTGCGCGATCTCGATGTAGTCGCTGGGACCGCGCGGGCCTTCGCACAGGGCGGCGAAATCGAACCAGACGATGCTCTTGCCGCGCGCGCGCACCGGGATCTTGCGCCCTTCCAGTTCGATGTTGCCGCGGCGCGCCTCGGCATTGCCGGTCAACGCGCTCCAGCGCTCGCCCAGCCAGGCGTCGCTGTCCTCGGCCAGCGGCGCGCGGTACACCGGCGAGCGGGTCAGCGCGCGCATGCGGTAGTCCTCGGTGCCCTCGGCGTACAGCTCCACGCAATAGGTCTGCAGCAAACCGATCGCCGGCAGGAAGCTCTCGCGCTGCAGGCCGTTGAGGTACAGGTTCTGCGGCGCGGTGTTGGAGGTGGTGACCAGGGTCACGCCCTCGGCGAACAAGCGCTCGAGCAGGCGCGACAGCAGCATCGCATCGCCGATGTCGGTGACGAAGAACTCGTCCAGCACCAGCACGCGCAGCCGGCTGCGCCACTCCTGCGCGATCTTCGCCAGCGGATCGCTCTGCCCGGCGTGCTCGCGCAGGCGCTCGTGCACGCCGCGCATGAAGCGGTGGAAATGGGTGCGGTACTTCCGCGTGATCGGCAGGCCGTCGTAGAACAGATCGACCAGGAAGGTCTTGCCGCGGCCGACCCCGCCCCAGAAATACAGGCCGCGCACCGGCTCGGGCTTCTTCCAGAACGCCGACAGGCGGTCCAGCCAGCCCTCCTGGTCGCCGTCCACGATCGCGGTGTGGATGCGGTCCAGTTCGGCCAGCGCCGCGTGCTGGGCCGGATCGTCGCGCCAGTCGCCACGCGCCACGCCTTCGGCGTAGCGCTGCGACGGCAATGCCGCCGCGCTCACGCCTGTGCCGCCGGCAGCCAGGCCTTGACCGCGTGCTGCAGGGCGCCGCGCAGGTCGATCAGCTTGCGATGGAAGAAATGGCTGGTGTCGGGCATGCGCACCAGTTGCGGTTGCGTCTCCAGGGTCTCCAGCCAGTCGTACACGGCCTGCGGATCGACGATCTCGTCGGCCTCGCCCTGGATCACCAGCCACTGCGGCGGCGGCGCCATCTCGGAAAAATCCCAGCGCCCGGCCGGCGGCGCGATCGAGATCAGCACCTGCGGCTGCAGCGCGGCGCTGGCGCGCAGCGAGACGTAGGCGCCGAAGCTGAAACCGGCCAGCCACAGCGCGTCGTGCGGACGCTGCGCGCGCACCCAGGCGGCCACCGCGGCCAGGTCCTGCTGCTCGCCGTCGCCGTGGTCGAAGCTGCCGGCGGAGGCGCCGACGCTGCGGAAGTTGAAGCGCACCACGCGCACGCCCAGTTCGCGCAGCGCGCGCGCGACCATCGTCACCACCTTGTTGTGCATGCTGCCGCCTTCGGTGGACAGCGGATGGCAGACGATGGCGTTGACCGGCAGCGCGGCGACGTCGGCATCGGGCAGATCGACCGCGGCCTCGAGCGGGCCGGCGGGGCCTTGCAGCGTCAGCGCGCCGGAAGCGGTGGGGAAAGCGGGAGAGGTCATGCGGTCATAATACCGGGGCTGGGTCGCGGCCACATGCCGATGCGGTGCACGCAGCGTTCTTTTTCTCCCGATCCGGATCCTGCGTGTGGTCTTCGTCCTGCTGAGTGTGGTGTGCAGCGTGCTGGTCTCGGCGCTGCTGAAGCTGGCGCCGCAACGGCGCATCGACCTGGCCCAGGCGGTGACCTGGAACTACCCGGCGGCGCTGCTGCTGTGCGCCGCCCTGCTGCACCCGCCGCTGGCCGCGCTGAAGGACGCGCATACGCCGTGGGCGGCGCTGCTGGCCCTGGGCGTGCTGCTGCCGAGCATCTTCCTGGTGCTGGGCCGCGCGGTCGCCAGCGCCGGCATCGTGCGCACCGACGCGGCGCAGCGGCTGTCGCTGCTGCTGTCGCTGGCGGCGGCCTTCCTCTGGTTCGGCGAACGCGCCAACGGCGTCAAGCTGGCCGGCCTGGCGCTGGGCCTGCTGGCGATCGCCGGCATCGTGCAGCGGCCGGACGCGACGCCGCGCAGCGCCGCCCGCACCGCGCCATGGCTGTTGCTGGTGTGGGTCGGCTTCGCCGCGATCGACGTGCTGCTCAAGCGCATCGCCCAGGCCGGCACCCCGTTCGCCGCCTCGCTGCTGGTGGCCTTCGCCCTGGCCTTCGTGCTGCTGCTGGGCGTGCAACTGTGGCGACACCTGCGCGGCAGCGCCGCGCTGGCCTGGCGCAACCTCGGCGCCGGCCTGCTGCTGGGCGCGCTCAACTTCGGCAACATCCTGTTCTACGTGCGCGCGCACCAGGCGCTGCCGGACAGCCCGGCCAGCGTGTTCGCGGCAATGAACCTGGGCGTGATCGGCCTGGGCACCGTGCTCGGCATCGCCGTATTCGGCGAGCAGACCAACCGCTGGAACCGCCTGGGCCTGCTGCTGGCGGTGCCGGCGATCGTCCTGATCGCGCTGGGCGCGCGCGGTTAACCTGCAGCGCGCGCCTGCGCGTCCCAGGTCCGACTCCCGAATTCCAGGCCGCTCAACGCCTATCCGCTCTGGACACTGCTCACCGCGAATCGTCGGCCCTGGCGCTGGCAACCAACCCTCAGCGCCCGCAGCCCGCTCCTACGATTCCCCACTCCCGATTCCCGATTCCCGGCCTCTCAACGCCTCCACACCGGAAACGGATCCTCCAACCCCTGCCACGCCACCGGCCCCTGCCGCAGCTCGGCATCGTCGAGCAGGCAGGCATCGAGTTCGGCGCGCACCCGCGCCGCATCCAGGCCGACGCCGATCACCGCCAGTTCCTGGCGGCGGTCGCCCCACAGCGGATGCCACATCGCGCGCAGCGCCGCGTACTCGCGCGCGTCGCCGACCTCCTCGGCCTGCGGCGGCGGCGCGTTCCAGCATGCGGTCTGCTGCCGCTGCCAGCCCAGCTCGGTGTACGGCAGCGGCGATGGCGGCAGCACCAGCGGCGTGTCCAGCAGGCCGCGGTCCACGCGCTCGCGTGCCGCGTACCAGAACCCGGCCGCCTGGGTCTGGGTGGCGGCGCCGACGATGGACAGTTCGCCGACCCAGTCCATGCGGCTGGCCAGCCAGAAGAAGCCCTTGCTGCGGATCACGTCGCGCAGGCCGCGCTGCGCCAGCCGCGCGAAGCGCAGCGGATGGAACGGACGGCGCGCGCGATAGACGAAGCTTTCGATGCCGAACTGCTCGGTCTCCGGCGCGTGCTCGCCGCGCAACGCCTGCATCCAGCCCGTCGCCAGCTGCGCGCGCACGAAGTCGAAGCGGCCGGTGTCCAGCACCAGGTCCAGCGGCACGTCGCCGCGGCTGGCCTCGACGATGCGCGCGTCACGGTTGAGCGCGCGCAGCACTGCGCGGGTGCGGTCGAGGGTGGCCGCATCGGCCAGGTCGGCCTTGCTGACGACGATCACGTCGGCGAACTCGATCTGTTCCACCAGCAGGTTGACCAGCCCACGGTCGTCGTCGTCCCCGGCCTGCAGGCCGCGGTCGGCCAGGCGCTCGGCCGAGCCGAAGTCGCGCAGGAAGCTGACGCCGTCGACCACGGTGAGCATGGTGTCCAGGCGCGCGACGTCGGCCAGGCCGCGGCCGTCGGCATCGCGCACGGCGAAGGTCGCCGCCACCGGCATCGGCTCGGAGATGCCGGTGGACTCGATCAGCAGGTAGTCGTAGCGCCCGCTCTCGGCCAGGCGCTGCACCTCCTGGCGCAGGTCGTCGCGCAGGGTGCAGCAGATGCAGCCGTTGCTGAACTCCACCAGGGTCTCTTCGGTGCGGCTGAGCGCGGCGCCGCCGTCGCGGATCAGCGCCGCGTCGATGTTGACCTCGCTCATGTCGTTGACGATCACCGCCACCCGGCGGCCGTCGCGGTTGTGCAGCACGCGGTTGAGCAGGGTGGTCTTGCCGGCGCCAAGGAAGCCGGACAGCACGGTGACGGGGAGACGGCGATCGGAAACGGCGGACGTGGACATGGCGGGCATCGGCGCGGAGGCGTGGCGGGCAAGAAGTGTTACTATATAACACTTGGTGCTTTGGAGTGGACGTCCATGAAATCCCTGCCGCAATCCTTCTTCGATGCTTCGGCGATGGTGTTGTCCGGGCTGTGCCTGCTGCACTGCCTGGCGTTGCCGTTGCTGGCGGCGGCGCTGCCGCTGTTCGGCGTCTGGGCCGAGGCCGAATGGGTGCACGTGCTGTTCGTGGCGATCGCCGCGCCGTTGGCGGGGCTGGCGTTGTGGCGCGGGCACCAGCGCGACGCGCTGCCCTGGCCGCTGTGGACGCTGGCGGCGCTGGGCCTGCTCGGTCTGCTGGCCGGCGCCTTCGGCATTCCCGACGAGGCCAGCGAAACCGCGATGACGGTGAGCGGCAGCCTGGCCCTGGCCAGTGCGCACCTGTGGAACTGGCGCCGGCACCGGCAGCGTTGCCGGCACTGACAGGCAGGCGAGCGGCAGGGGCATAGCGCACGGTTGCCGGAGGCGGCAATCGGGTCGAGGCGCAGTGTTGTTGTTGCGGCTTTGGCTTTGGCTGTTGCCGGTGTTTTTGCTCTTGTTTTGCTTTTGATTTACCGGGTTCCCTTCCGCAGCGGCGGATGGACCGGGGAAAAACCCGAAGGGCGGCGCACATGGATGTGCGCCGTTCGCGGCAGGGGCAGGATGCCCCTTCCGCGAATCCCCGGTGCATCCGCGGACCCGGAGCGCGCAGCGCGGAGGGCGCAAGGCAGGGCGCGCTTTCTTTTGGTTACCTTTTCTTTGCGCGAGCAAAGAAAAGTAACTCGCCCGTTAGGGCGAAAGCCTTTGCTGTTGCTTGAATTTTGCGTGTCAGACAAGAAGGTCTGTAGGAGCGGCTTCAGCCGCGACCAGCGTAATCGGTCATGCATATCGCGGCGTAAGCCGCTCCTACAATCCAGCGGCCGCCGCAGTAGCAGCAAATGCAAGAGCAAAAGCTTTCGCCTTGCGGCGAGTTACTTTTCTTTGCTTGTGCAAAGAAAAGTAACCAAAAGAAAGCACACCCTGCCTACGCGCCCTCCGCGCTACGCGCTCCGGGTCCGCGTCCAGCACGGGGATCCGCGGAAGGGGCATCCTGCCCCTGCCGCGGACGGCGCACATCCATGTGCGCCGCCCCTTCGGGGTTTTTCCCCGCACTGGCCGCCGCTTCGGAAGGGAACCCGGTAAGTCAAAAGCCAGAACAACGGCAACGGCAAAAACAACAACAACAGCAACTACCACAACCAAAGCAATAACAACCGCAACCGCAACCGCAACCGCAACCGCAACCGCAACAGTCGATGTTGTCGTTCTATCGGGCAAAAGCACGGCATCTACCGGCTTCGGTCGGCACCAAGGCAACACGCGCGGCAACGCCACAAGGGACATAAGCAGTCCTCAAGAGCCGTTGGTGACATGCAAGGCGGGACGCGCAGCACGTGCCGTCTGAAACACAGCACTATTACGCATGACGGCAGTCGTACGCTTCGCGCATGACATCAGCTCCGGCGGCACGCCCTGTACATCGAGGCTGGGAAAGAAAAGCGACAACCGGTTTTCCCGATTCCCCATTCCCATTTCCCCATTCCCGGCCTACAGATCAAACCCCAGCAGCAACGGATCGTGGTCCGAACTGCGCCACGGACCAGGCAGATCGCGCTCGCGGTAGCCGTCGCTGTCGGGCAGGTCGGCGTTGACGTGCCATTCGGCGGCGCCGCGCAACCGCGAAGCCAGCGCCGGGCTCAGCAAGGCGTGGTCCAGCCGGCCGCTGAGGCCGCGATAGACGAAGCTGTAGGGTTGCGCGACATGCGCCTCGCGCAGCGCGTCGCGCCAGCCGGCATCGCCCAGCAGGCGCAACGGATCTTCCATCGCGTAGGCGTTGAAGTCGCCCAGCAGCACACTGGAGGTGCTGCCGGTGCCGGTGGGGTCGCTGCGCAACCACGCGTCCACGCGGCGCGCCGACTCGGTGCGGGTCGCGTTCCAGCAGCCCTGGCCGTCTCCACGGTCGGCGTCGGCGCCGCTGGCCTCGCCGCAGCCCTTGGACTTGAAGTGATTGGCCACCACCACGAACGGCACACCGTTGCCGCGGCGGAACGCCTGCGCCAACGGCACCCGGCTGTGCTCGGCGAACGGCCCGCCTTCCAGCACCGCCGGCTTGCCCACCGGGCTGACCCGCGAGGCACGGTAGATCAGCCCGACCCGGATCGGGTTGTCGCCGGGGCCACGCCCGGCATCGACGAAGCGCCAGTCGCCGCCACCGGCGTTGAGCGCATCGACCAGACTGGCGATCGCCGAGGTCGGCCCGTAGCCGTCGTTCTCCAGCTCCATCAACGCGGCGACATCGGCCTGCAGCGGGCGGATCGTCGCCACCAGCTTGCGCAGCTGCGCCTGGAACTCGGCGGGCGTGCGCGCACCACGCAAGGTCGGGAAACCGCCGCCGCGGCCGTCGCCGTTGAAGAAATTCTCCAGATTGAACGCGGCGATGCGCACGCTGCCGTCGACCTGCGGCGGCGCCGGCTCCGGCGGCGGGGTCAGCTGCAACGCGGCGGTCGGGTACAGCCGCACGGTGCCATCGATCACCCCACCGACGATGCCCTCCACGTCCTGCACCGTGCTGCCCGCGCGCGGCGGCGCAGTGGCACTGCCCAGATAATCCGGGAGTTTTGCAGTTGCCGTTGCCGTTGCCGTTGCCGAAGTCGGAGTCGGAGTCGATGCACCGAGCGTGCCCAGCCGCAGCCCACGCCGCGCGTTGTCGGCCACGACCGCCGCCTGCTCGGCGCTGCCGGGCGCGGCCACTTCGCTGGGCTGCCACAGGCGCCCGCCGAAGGCCACGCCCAACTCGCCGGTCTTGCCCAGCGCATCGTTGTCGACCACGGTCAGCGGCGCGGCGATGCGCACGCGCATGCCGGCCAGCGCCGACCAGTCGGCCGGTGCAGCGTCGAGCACCTGCAACGGCAGGGGCTGCGCGCGCGCCAGCAGCGTATGCCCCTGCTCCAGCACGCTGCGCCCGACGAACGCGGTGCCGGCCTTGGCCGGCGCGGCGGCCTGCGGCGCCAGCTCGCCCCACACCCGCACGCGATCGCCCGGGGCCAGGCTGCGCTCGGCATCGCCGCGCACCAGCAGCGCGTCGGCGGTGAGCGGATCGTCGTCGCCGGCGTCCTGCACCAAGTAGCCGCTGCCGCCGGCCTCCACCCGCGCGGTGACCACGCCCTCGAACACCACACCCTGCGCCTGCGGACCCGGGCGCAACTGCCCGATCGGCAGCAGCGTCGGCGGCGTCAGCGCCTGCGCGGCGGGGGCTGCGACCAGCAGCAACAACGACAACAACGATGGCGGCGGCATGCGCATGCGATCACTCTCCTTGTTTTGCGCCGGCACGCGACGGGCGCGGAAACGACTGCGCCGCCCGAAGGCGGCGCAATGGCGTGCGGGAGGCGCAAGGTTACTTCAGGTTGGCCAGCATCCAGTCCACGGTGGCGTGGATCTGCTCCTCGGTCAGGCCGGGATTGCCGCCCTTGGGCGGCATGATGCCGCCGTCGGGGCCGGTATAGCCCTCGATGGCGTGCTTGTAGAGCGTCTCCTTGCCCTGCGCGATGCGCGCATCCCAATGCGCGTGGTCCAGCGTCGGCGCCTTGCCCACGCCGGTGGTGTGGCAGGCGGTGCACAGGTTGTTGAAGATGGTCTTGCCGTCGGTGGTGCCGCCGTAGGCCGCCTGCGCCGAGGCCTTGGCCAGTGCCGCCGCCTGCGCGGCGGCCTGCGCCGCGGCGCCGGTGCTGCCGGCGTAGACCGCGCCCACCGGCGCGATGCGCTCCTCGGTGCGCTTTTGCGCGATCGGCGAGACCTCCGGCGGGATGGCCCGCTGCAGGTAGTGCGCGAACACGATCAGGCCGAGGGTGATCAGCACCAGCAGGCCGATCACCATCGAGAAGCGCTTGAGAAATTCGAGGTCGTAATTCCGCACATCACACCCCTTTGGCACGTGGTAATCCGGACCACCGCTACGCGGCCGAGTATAGCCAGCGTTTGCGCCGCGCGGCACGCCGGAATCGCACGGAATCGCAGGCGATGCGTGCTGCATCGCAGCAGTTCGACGCATGCGCTATGGCGGTCGACACGCTCAGGCGCTGCCCACCGCGCGCAGGCAGAACCCGCACACCGCCTCGACCAGGCGCTCGCTGTCGCGCGGGCCGTCGCGGCTGGGCGCGGTGGGGCCGACCAGGGCCTCGGTGTAGGCGCCGACCAGGCACGCGGCCGCCGCATCCAGGTCCTGCGCGGGGAACTCGCCCGCGGCCACGCCGTCGGCGAGGATGCCCTTGAACACGTCGCCGAGCAGGCGCCGGCAGCGGATGCGCTCGGCGTCGACCTCCGGCTCCACCGGCTCGGCGATGAAGGCGTAGGCCAGCCCGGGGCCGGCCAGGGCGCGGCGCACGAACGAGGCGATGGCCTCGCGCAGGCGCTGCGCCGCCGGCGCCGGCGCGGCGGCGATGCCGCGCAGGATGGTCAGCTCGTGCTCCACCGCCGCGGTCAGCACCTCCACGAACAGCTCGGCCTTGGACGGGAAATGCCGGTAGATCAGCCCGGTGGAAACGCCGGCCTCGGCCGCCACCGCGGTCACCGGGGCGCCACGGAAGCCGTCGGCGGCGATCAGCCGGCGCGCCGCCAGCAGGATCCGCTGGCGGTTGCCGGCGAGGCGTTCTTCCATCAGGGCGGAGCGTTTGTAGGCCATGGCTGATTCTATGTTCAATTAATGAATTTCTGTTCACTTCTTTGCCGTTCCCGGCTACGCTGGGCGCTCTTGCCCGGCGCGGGTCCGATTCTAGGCGCCGCCGGCCATCCGCCATCCCCGGAGTTGCCGCCATGCTGATGCCGTCGTTGAATTTCGAGTTGGGCGAGGAGGTCGACCTGCTGCGCGACAGCGTCGCCGCCTTCGCCGCGCGCGAGATCGCGCCGCTTGCCGAGCAGGCCGACCGCGACAACGCCTTCCCCGCGCCGCTGTGGCGCAAGCTCGGCGAGCAGGGCCTGCTCGGCCTCACCGTCGAAGAGGAGTACGGCGGCAGCGCGATGGGCTACCTGGCGCACGTGGTGGCGATGGAGGAGATCTCGCGCGCCTGCGGCGCGATCGGCCTGTCGTACGGCGCGCACTCGAACCTGTGCGTGAACCAGCTGCGCAAGAACGCCAGCCCGGCGCAGAAGGCGCGCTACCTGCCCAGGCTGTGCAGCGGCGAGCACGTCGGCGCGCTGGCGATGAGCGAACCCGGCGCCGGTTCGGACGTGGTGTCGATGAAGCTGCGCGCCGAGGCGCGCGGCGACCGCTACGTGCTCAACGGCAACAAGATGTGGATCACCAACGGCCCCGACGCCGACGTGCTGGTGGTCTACGCCAAGACCGACCCGAGCGGCGGCGCGCGCGGCATCACCGCATTCGTGGTCGAGAAGGGCATGCCCGGCTTCAGCACCGCGCAGAAGCTGGACAAGCTCGGCATGCGCGGCTCCAACACCTGCGAACTGGTGTTCCAGGACTGCGAGGTGCCGGCGGAGAACGTGCTGGGCGAGATCGGCGGCGGCGTGCGCGTGCTGATGTCCGGCCTGGACTACGAGCGTGTGGTGCTGTCCGGCGGGCCGCTGGGGTTGATGGCCGCGGCGCTGGACGTGGTGCTGCCGTATGTGCACGAACGCCGCCAGTTCGGCGAACCGATCGGCAGCTTCCAGCTGATGCAGGGCAAGCTGGCGGACATGTACGTGGGCCTGAACGCCTGCCGTGCCTACGTGTATGCGGTGGCGCGCGCCTGCGACGCCGGCCGCACCACCCGCCAGGACGCCGCCGGCGCGATCCTCTACGCCGCCGAGAAGGCGACCTGGCTGACCGGCCAGGCGATCCAGGTGCTGGGCGGCAACGGCTACATCAACGACTATCCGACCGGGCGCCTGTGGCGCGATGCCAAGCTCTACGAGATCGGCGCAGGCACCTCGGAGATCCGTCGCATGTTGATCGGCCGCGAGCTGTTCGAGCGGACCAAGTGATGCGCGGCGAAAGAGGTATCGGCCGACAGGCCGTTCCGACGCCATCGCGTCGGGGCTGAAGCCCCTCCCACAGTCGCCGCCCACCCTTCCCTCCTTCCTCCCACGGCCCAGCCATGAGTGCGATCCAGACCCAGTTGCAACCCGGCAGCGACGCCTTCGCCGCCAATGCCGCCGCGCTGCGCGCGGTGGTCGACGACCTGCACGCCACCCAGGCGCGCATCGCCCTGGGCGGCAGCGACGCCGCCCGCGCCAAGCACCAGGCGCGCGGCAAGCTGCTGGTGCGCGAACGCATCGACGCGCTGCTCGACCCGGGCAGCGCGTTCCTGGAGATCGCGCCGCTGGCCGCGCTGGGCCTGTACGACGACGAGGTGCCGTGCGCCGGCGTGGTCGCCGGCATCGGCCGCGTGTCCGGGGTGGAATGCGTGATCGTCGCCAACGACGCCACGGTCAAGGGCGGCACCTATTACCCGATCACGGTGAAGAAGCACCTGCGTGCGCAGGAGATCGCCCAGCAGAACCGCCTGCCGTGCCTCTACCTGGTCGATTCCGGCGGCGCGTTCCTGCCGCTGCAGGACGAGGTATTCCCCGACCGCGACCACTTCGGCCGGATCTTCTACAACCAGGCCAACCTGTCGGCGCAGGGCATCGCCCAGATCGCCTGCGTGATGGGCTCGTGCACCGCCGGCGGCGCCTACGTGCCGGCGATGAGCGACGAGACGGTGATCGTGCGCGAGCAGGGCACCATCTTCCTCGGCGGCCCGCCGCTGGTGAAGGCCGCCACCGGCGAGGACGTCAGCGCCGAGGACCTCGGCGGCGCCGACGTGCACACGCGCATCTCCGGCGTGGCCGACCACTTCGCCGACAACGACCTGCAGGCGCTGGCGCGGGTGCGCGCGATCGTCGCCCAGCTCAACTGGCGCAAGCCGGCCCCGGCGCTGGCGCTGCGCGCGCCGGAGCCGCCGCTGTATCCGGCCGAGGAGCTGTACGGGGTGATCCCGGCCGACCCGCGCAAGCCGTTCGACGTGCGCGAGGTGATCGCGCGGGTGGTGGACGGCTCACGCCTGGACGAATTCAAGGCGCGCTACGGCACCACGCTGGTCACCGGCTTCGCGCACATTCATGGCTATCCGGTCGGCATCGTCGCCAACAACGGCATCCTGTTCTCCGAGTCGGCGCTGAAGGGCGCGCACTTCATCGAGCTGTGCGCGCAGCGCGGCATTCCGCTGGTGTTCCTGCAGAACATCACCGGCTTCATGGTCGGCCGCAAGTACGAGCACGGCGGCATCGCCAAGGACGGCGCCAAGCTGGTGATGGCGGTGGCCTGCGCCAAGGTGCCCAAGTTGACGGTGGTGATCGGCGGTTCGTTCGGCGCCGGCAACTACGGCATGTGCGGGCGGGCTTATTCGCCCAACTTCCTGTGGATGTGGCCGAACGCGCGCATCGGGGTGATGGGCGGCGAGCAGGCGGCGAGCGTGCTGGCGACGGTGCGCCGCGACGGCATCGCGGCCAAGGGCGGGCAGTGGTCGGACGCCGAGGAGGCGGCGTTCAAGGCGCCGATCCGCGATCAGTTCGAGCGCCAGGGGCATCCGTACTACGCCAGTGCGCGGTTGTGGGACGACGGGGTGATCGATCCGGCGCAGACGCGGCGGGTGTTGGGGCTGGGCCTGTCGGCGGCGTTGAACGCGCCGGCGGAGCCGAGCCGGTTCGGGGTGTTCCGGATGTGAGCGCGGGCATGCGCTCGCGGTGTCAGGCGCGTTTGCGCGGGGATCGGTGGTGGCCACGCAGGTGGCAGCTGACGGCGGCGGCGACAGTGTGTCCGGTAGACGTCGCTGCGATCGGCTCCATGGCGGCCGACGCGATGACCTTCGCTTTTGCTCCTGCTTTTGCTCCTGCTTTTGCTCCTGCTTTTGCTCCTGCTTTTGCTCCTGCTTTTGCTCTTGCTTTTGCTCTTGCTTTTGCTCTTGCTCTGCCTTTGATTTACCGGGCCCCCTCGGCGCGGCAGCCGCGGCGGGGAAAAACCCGAAGGGCGGCGCACATGGATGTGCGCCGTTCGCGGCAGGGGCAGGATGCCCCTTCCGCGAATCCGCGTCGTGGCTGCGCACCCGGAGCGCGTAGCGCGGAGGGCGCGCTGCGGGGTGTGCTTTCTTTTGGTTACTTTTCTTTGCACAAGCAAAGAAAAGTAACTCGCCGCAAGGCGAAAGCTTTGCTCTTGCACTTGCACTTGCTGCTGCTGCTGCGGCGGCGGCGGCGGCGGCCGCTGGATCATAGGACCGGCTTCAGCCGCGACTGGCATTACAGATCATTTGGGTCGCGGCTAAAGCCGCTCCTACAGACCTTCTCGCCTGACACGCAAACATCAAGCAACAGCAAGAGCTTTCGCCCTTGCGGGCGAGTTACTTTTCTTTGCTCGCGCAAAGAAAAGGTAACCAAAAGAAAGCGCGCCCTGCCTCGCGCCCTCCGCGCTGCGCGCTCCGGGTCCGCGTCCAGCCCGGGGATCCGCGGAAGGGGCATCCTGCCCCTGCCGCGGACGGCGCACATCCCTGTGCGCCGCCCCTTCGGGGTTTTTCCCCGAGCTGGCCGCCGCTTCGTAAGGGAACCCGGTAAATCAAAAGCAAACGCAACAGCAAAAGCAGAGCTACAGCAACGGCAACGGCAACGGCAACAACTACAGATGCAGACGCAACGGCCACAGCTACGGCTCAACCAACGCGCGCGTCTCACGCAACGCTTCGCTCAGCACCCGCAGCACCCCTGACCTAATTTCCAGGCACCCGACCATGGCCACCCCCGACCTGCCGACCTTCGACAAGATCCTCATCGCCAATCGCGGCGAGATCGCCTGCCGGGTGATCGCCACCTGCCGCCGGCTCGGCATCGCCACCGTGGCCGTGTACTCCGATGCCGACCGCGACGCCCGCCACGTGCGCCTGGCCGACGAAGCCGTGCACATCGGCGCCGCCCCGGCGCGCGAAAGCTACCTGCGCGGCGAACGCATCCTCGACGCCGCGCAACGCAGCGGCGCACAGGCCATCCATCCCGGCTACGGCTTCCTGTCCGAGAACGCCGAATTCGCCGAAGCCTGCGCCGCCCACGGGCTGGTGTTCATCGGGCCGCCGCCAGCGGCGATCCGTGCCATGGGCGACAAGAGCGCGGCCAAGGCGCTGATGCAGGCGGCCGGGGTACCGCTGACGCCCGGCTACCATGGCGAGCGCCAGGACCCGGACTTCCTGCGCGAACAGGCCGCGGCCATCGGCTACCCGGTGCTGATCAAGGCCAGCGCCGGCGGCGGCGGCAAGGGCATGCGCCGGGTCGATCGCGACGAAGAGTTCGCCGCCGCGCTCGCCGCCTGCCAGCGCGAGGCGCAGGCCGCGTTCGGCAATGCGCACGTGCTGGTGGAGAAGTACGTGCTGCGGCCGCGGCACATCGAGATCCAGGTCTTCGGCGACACGCATGGCGAACTGGTCTACCTGTTCGAGCGCGACTGCTCGGTGCAACGCCGCCACCAGAAGGTGCTGGAAGAAGCGCCCGCGCCAGGCATGGACCCGGCGCGGCGTGCGGCGATGGGCCAGGCCGCGGTGGAGGCCGCGCGCGCGGTCGGCTATGTCGGCGCCGGCACCGTGGAGTTCATCGTCGCGCCCGATGGCGCGTTCTACTTCATGGAAATGAACACCCGCCTGCAGGTGGAACACCCGGTCACCGAGTGCATCACCGGCACCGACCTGGTCGAGTGGCAGTTGCGCGTGGCCGCCGGCCAGCCGCTGCCGCAGCGCCAGCACGAACTGGCGATCCGCGGCCATGCGCTGGAAGCGCGGCTGTACGCCGAAGACCCGGCGCGTGGCTTCCTGCCGTCGATCGGCACGCTGCAGCACCTGCGCCTGCCCGCCGCCGATGCGCATACCCGCGTCGATGCCGGCGTCGAGCAGGGCGACGTGATCGGCCCGCACTACGATCCGATGATCGCCAAGCTGATCGTCTGGGACGTGACCCGCGAGCGCGCGCTGCGGCGCATGCAGGCGGCGCTGGCCGCGTGCCAGGTGGTCGGGGTGTCGACCAATGCCGCGTTCCTGCAGCGCCTGGTCGCTACCACCGCATTCACGCAGGCGGACCTGGACACCGCGCTGATCGAGCGCGAGCACGCCGCCCTGTTCGACACCCCCGCCCCCACCACCGATGCGCTGTGGAGCCTGGCCGCGCTGGCCTGGCAACTGCACGAACGCGACGCGCCCGCGCAGCCGACCGATCCGCACTCGCCGTGGGACCTGCGCGACGGCTGGCGGCTGGGCGCGCCAGCGCCGCGTACGCTGACCTTGCGGCACGGCGACACGCAACGCACGCTGCACCTGGCCGCGCACGCGGGCGGCTGGCGGATCCACGCCGCGCAGGCGCAGGACGCGCTCGAGGCGAGCGGCCAGTGGCACGACGGGCGCCTGTGCGCGTTTCTCGGCACGCAGCGGGTGCAGGCCGATGCGGTGTTCGCCGGCGCGCAGCTGCACCTGTTCGTCGACGGCCAGGGCTATCTGTTCGAACGCCACGACCCGGTCGCCGAGGCCGACCAGCCGGCGGTGGAAAGCGGCGGCCTGACCGCGCCGATGCCCGGGCGCATCGTCGCCCTGCTGGTCGCGCCCGGCACCCAGGTGAGTCGCGGCACGCCGCTGCTGGTGCTGGAGGCGATGAAGATGGAGCACACCCTGCAGGCGCCGGCCGACGGCACCGTGCACGGCTTCCGCGTGCGCGAGGGCGAGCTGGTCGGCGACGGCGTGGCGCTGCTGGATTTCGAAGCGGTCTGAGCCCCGCGTGCCGTGCCGCGGTCGCCAAGGCCGCGGCGAGGCGTCACACTCGGCACTGGTCCATCGTCCTGCCTGCGCCATGAAACTCACTGCCCACGTTCTCGACGGCCATACGCTCGACGTGCGCCCGGCACCGCGCGAGCGGCCGTGGATGGACCGCACCGCCGAGCGCTACGCCTACCGCTGCCTGCCGCTGGACATCGCCAATGCGCACGGCTGGGAGCTGCTGTGCCAGACCGCGTTCGAGGCCGAATGGAACGGCGGCAACGCGCTCGACGACCTGCGCGTGCAGCCGGCGCCGGGGACGCACGCGCCGGCGGTCAGCCATTTCGGCTACGGCGTGCTCACTTTCCACGTGCCCTGCCTGTTCCGTACCGAGGCGGGCGTGGACCTGTACGTCACCGCGCCGGTGAACCGGCCCAAGGACGGCATCGCCGGGCTCACCGGGCTGATCGAGACCGATTGGAGCCCGTACACCTTCACCATGAACTGGCAGTTCACCCGGCCCGGCCGGGTGCGGTTCGAGGCCGGCGAGCCGTTCTGCCACTTCTTCCCGGTGCAGCGACGGGTGCTGGCCGAGACCGAGCCGCGCTGGCAACCGCTGTCGCAGACGCCGGAACTGGAGCGCGAACACCACGCGTGGATGCGCAGCCGCGGGCAATTCCTGCACGACCTGGACCAGCCCGACTCCGACGCCAGCCGCGAAGGCTGGCAGCGCAGCTACTTCCGCGGGCCGGCGCCGGGGCAGTGCCCGGCCGGCGTGGAACATCGGGTCAAGTTGCGGCTGGCGCCGTTCACCCGCGACGAAGACGGCTGAACGCGCGTCGACGCATTGCCGAGGTGGGGCATCGACCTTGCCAGTGACCGGCTGACGTGGCGCATGCGGCTGCGCGCCAAGACAGACATCGACACCGGCCCGCCACGCCGCATCGGTGTTCGGTGGAGCGTCAACGGGCATGCGGCCATTTGGCCGGCCGGCCTGCCCGGATGTCATCGAGGTACTCGGACTGCGCGACGCCTTCATTCACCCAGCGGCCGGTATCGGCGGCCAGCGCTGCATGGGCATAGGCAAGCGCGCCTTGCGGATCGGCGAATGTGGCTACCGGCGCTTCAGGCCCGTCTGCTTCCTGATACGGGACGTGGTACAAATCCAGAGCGTGCTCGCTGCCGATATCCCCGACATCGTGCCCCCATCGCTGTATCGCTCCTGCGCAGGGACGCACCTCGAGGTGACGATGCATGCCTTGCCCCGGCCACCGCGGCCAAGGAACCGCTCCACCGACTTTCCACGACGCAACGCCGCGGGAATACCGATCGCTGCAAGAGACCGCACGATGGACTGACGCCTGGGGTGAGCCGCATTGGCAAGGGGGGCGGATTGCGTGAGCGAAACACGCCCTAATGACACCACTGCCGTTCGCACGGCACGCCGTCGTGGTTGCCGTCCATCTGTACGCCTGGGCAGTGCTGCAGGAAGTACACCGCTTCGGCGCAGGAGGTCATCTGCGCGCAATGCGTGCGGCCATCGCACTGGAACGCGGGTGCCGTCGCGGGCGTGGCCCGTGCATTGGGCGTTGGCGAAGTGGTCGATGGTGGCGCTGTACGGGTGACCTGCGGTGCCGCCAGGAAGCGCAGCGCCGCGTAGGCGGCGATCGCGAGCGCCAGCAGCAGCACCAGCACGCCGAGCCAGAGGCCGCGCCATGCGCGCGGTGCGGCCACCGCACGCGCCGGCGCTGCCGCTGCGCGGCCAGGCCGCATCACCCGCACCGCGCGCAGCCGTCCCTGCGTGTCGTGTTCCAGGTCGAAGGAGATCAGCTCGCCGACCCGCGGGGGCACGCCGTCGGCGGGAAACGCCGCGCGCTGCACCTCGGCTTCGGTCTCGCGATGCGCCAGGCGCACCAGGCCGCAGCCGCGCTCCTGGCTCCACTGAATCAAGGTTCCGTGCGTGCGCATGGCGTCACCGCAAGAAAGTGCATCGCCGCGGTGGATGCCGCCGTGCCTGGCGCGTCCACCGTCCCCACCGCGCCTGCCCGCTCCCGGCAAGCGCAGCCCCGGCAGGCAGCATGCCACGGCCGGGGCGTCCGTGCCGGCCGGGGACCCCGGCCGCATGCGAGGTCGGCGCACCGCGATGGCCTGCCGCCCGTTCGCCGCCGCGGCCCCGCCGGCGCAACTGTCTACCACCGGCTGCGCGGCGCTCGCTAGAGTTCGACGCGTCGAGCAACGCCGACGCCCGCGACTGCGCGGGGCCGGCGATCGACGCGCAACCCGGCATCGCGGCCGCCGCACGGCGCCGCCCCCGCAGCATTCGTCCCCCGATGCTGCCTGCCGGGCCCGCGCCTTTCCCCCACGCTCGGCGCGCACGCTCGTCCATTGCGGTTGCCTCCATGCGGGGCAGGCGAGCGACCTGGCCATGCCGGGCGATCCGCAAGGCGTCGACGGACGGATCTAAAGACGCTGCGCGAGAACGTCGACAGCGCGGCGCCCCCTTCAGTGTTGCGTCACCGGCAGCACCACATCCATCAGCGTGGCGTCGTCCGGATCCGGGGTGGCCTTGAAACCGAGTTGCTGGCACATCGCCAGCATGGTGCGGTTCTCGCGCAGCACCTGGCCTTCGACCACCTTGAGGCCCAGCCAGCCGGCGTACTCGATCATGATCCGCATCAGCTGCCAGCCGATGCCGTGGCCCTTGAGGTCCGAGCGGATCAGGATGCCGTACTCGCCGCGATCGTAGTCGGCATCGGCATGCAGGCGCACCGCGCCGAGCATGTCGCCGCTGCGCGGTTCGATCGCCACCAGCGCGATCGAGCGCGCGTAGTCGAGCTGGGTCAGGCGCGCGATGAACTCGTGGCTGAAATGCTTGACCGCCTGGAAGAAGCGCAGCCGCAGGTCCTCGTCGGTGACGCGGGCGAAGAAGCTGCGGAACAGCGCGTCGTCCTCCGGCCGCACCGGACGCACCAGCGCGGCGCTGCCGTCGTTGAGCACGATGCGCCGCTCCCACTCCTTGGGATACGGGAAGATCGCGAAGCGCGGATGGCCGCGGCCCTTGTGCAGGCGCCGCGACGGCGCCACCGCCACCCGCGCGTCGACCGCGATCACCCCGTCGCGGTCGGCCAGCAACGGATTGATGTCCAGTTCGCGGATCTCCGGCAAATCGGCGGCCAGTTGCGCCAGCTTGACCAGCACCATCGCCACCGCGCGCTCGTCGGCGGCCGGCACGTCGCGGTAGGCCTTGAGGATGCGGCTGACGCGGGTGCGGCCGATCAGTTCGTGGGCCAGGCGCAGGTCCAGCGGCGGCAGCGCCAGCGCCTTGTCGTCGATCACCTCCACCGCGGTGCCGCCGCGGCCGAACACGATCACCGGACCGAAGGTCGGATCGTCGGCGATGCCGGCGATCAGCTCGCGCGCCTTGGGCCGCAGCAGCGAGGGCTGCACCAGCACGCCGTCGATGCGCGCCTGCGGACGCGCGGCGCGCGCGCGGGCGAGGATGCCCTCGGCCGCATCGCGCACCGCCTCCACGCTGACCAGGTTGAGGCGCACGCCGTCCACGTCGGACTTGTGCGGGATGTCGGCCGAGTGGATCTTCACCGCCACCGCCGAGCCCTGCGCCAGCATCGGCGCGGCCACCTGCGCCGCGGCCTCGGCATCGGCGGCGTGCGCCACCGGCGCGGTGGGAATGCCGTAGGCGGCCAGCAACCGCGTGGCCGCCAGCGGATCCAGCCAGGTCTGCCCGGCGGCCAGCGCGGCGTCGACGATGCCGCGCGCGGCGGCGGCGTCGAAGGCGAAATCGTCGGGCAGGCTCGGCGGGGTTTCCATCAGCGCCGCCTGCGCCTCGCGGTAGCGCACCAGGTGCATGAAGCCGCGCACCGCGTCGGCCTCGGTGGCGTAGGTCGGAATGCGCGCGGCGTTGAGCGTGGCGATGGCGCTCTCGTCGTTGCCCAGCCACACCGCGAACACCGGCTTGTCGCGGTGGTGGCGCGGGCGCTGGCCGAGGATGCGGGTCAACGCCTGCGCCGCGTCGGCGGAGGAGGTGAACGCGGTGGGCACATTGACCACCAGCACCGCGTCGTTCTCCGGATCGTCCAGCAGCGCACCGGCGGCGGCGGCGTAGCGCTCGCCGTCGGCGTCCACCACGATGTCCACCGGATTGCGGTGCGACCACTCCTGCGGCAGCGCCGCGTCCAGCCGCTGCTGGATGGGCGCCGACAGCGCGGCCAGGGTGCCGCCGAGGTCGGCCAGCGTATCCACCGCCAGGCGGCCGACGCCGCCGCCGTTGCTGAGAATGGCCAGGCGCCGGCCGGGGAAGGTGCTGAGCCGGCCCAGCGTCTCCGCCGCGGCGAACAGTTCGTCCAGCGCGCGCACCCGCAGCAGGCCGGCGCGGGCGAACGCGGCGCCGTAGACCGCGTCGGAGCTGGCCAGCGCCTGCACGTGGGTGTCGGCGTTGGGATCGATGCGCAGCTGCCGGCCCGACTTCACCACCACCACCGGTTTGGCGCGCGCGGCGGCACGGGCGGCGGACATGAACTTGCGCGCGTCGCGGATGTGCTCGACGTAGAGCAGGATCGCGCGGGTGCGGTAGTCGGTGGCGAAGTAGTCGAGCAGGTCGGCGAAGTCCACGTCCAGCGCATCGCCGAGCGAGACCACGGCGGAGAACCCGACCGCGCGCGCCACGCCCCACTCCACCAGCGCCGCGGCGATGGCGCTGGATTCGGAGATCAGCGCCAGGTCGCCCGGCTGCGGGCAGTGCGCGGCGATGCTGGCGTTGAGCCGCGCATGCGGGGCGATCACGCCCAGGCAGTGCGGGCCGAGGATGCGCAGGCCCTTGGCGCGCGCGGCGCTTTCCACCCGCGCCGCGGCCGACCCCGGCCCGCTGCCGAGCCCGGCGGTGAGGATGATCGCCGCGGCCACGCCGCGCCGCGCGGCGATCGACACGATGCGCGGCACCATCCGCGCCGGCGCGGTAATCACCACCAGGTCCGGCACCCACGGCAGGTCGGTGAGGCGGCGCACGGTGGGGACGCCGTCGATCTCGCGGTAGCGCGGGCTGACCCAGCCGATCTGCCCGGGAAACCCCGCCGCACGCAGGCTGCGCACCACCGCGCGCCCGGCCGAGCGCTCGCGCGGGCTGCCACCGACGATGGCGACCGAGGCGGGGCGGAACACGGACTGCAGGTGATAGGTGCTCATGGCGACGGCAAGGACCAGCGAATGCGCTAACGGTACACGGCTGGCCGCGGCGCGGGGATGATCCGGGTCGAGGGATGCGCTGGTGCCGGACGTGCCGCGCGTTCGGCGACGGGCTGCACTGTCGCGAATCCGGCATCCGCGCGTCGGGGCTGAAGCCCCTCCCACAAGGGCTTGATCGGCCGCTTGGTGCTCGCAGCTCGCCCGCGTTGCTGGAATCCGGCACGACGCGGGCCACGGCAGGCTTGCCCTTGTGGGAGCGACTTCAGTCGCGACGCGACCAAGCCAACAGGCCAGGCACCAGGGCGCACACGGCACGCTACCCCGGGCGGCGATTCCCCCTCCTCCACAGGATGCCCGCAGGGCCGCCCCACCCACCCCGACCCAAGGATTCGCGACGCAGCGGGACCCGCATACGCGCGCGTCAGCAGACGGTCGCCTTGGCGGCCGCATAATGCGGCGATGGAGACGACTCGTGCATAGCGGCGGCCTGGAACTGGCGCTGGTGCTGCTGCTGGCCGCGGTGATCGCGGTGCCGGTGTTCAAGCGGCTGGGCCTGGGCGCGGTGCTGGCCTACCTGGCCGCGGGCGTGGTGCTGGGGCCGGACGGGCTGGGCTTCGTGCAGGACACCGAGCGCATCCTCAACGCCGCCGAGATCGGCGTGGTGATGCTGCTGTTCCTGATCGGCCTGGAACTGTCGCCGGCGCGGCTGAAGCTGATGCGGCGCGCGGTGTTCGGCGCCGGCAGCGCGCAGGTGGCGCTGACCGCGCTGCCGCTGGGCGCGCTGGCGCTGTGCATGGGCCTGAACTGGAAGAGCGCGCTGGTGATCGGCCTGGCGCTGGCGCTGTCCTCCACCGCGGTGGGGCTGCAGTTGCTGGCCGAACGCAAGGCGCTCAATAGCGACTACGGCCGGCTCGGCTTCGGCATCCTGCTGTTCCAGGACCTGATCGCGATCCCGCTGCTGGCCGCGGTGCCGCTGCTCGGCGGCGCCAAGAACGACACGCTGACCTGGTCGGAAGTGGGCCAGGCGCTAGGCGCGCTGGCCCTGGTGGTGCTGTGCGGACGCTTCGTGCTGCGCCACCTGTTCCGCACGGTGGCGCGCACGCGCATGCCCGAGGTGTTCACCGCCAGCGCGCTGCTGGTGGTGCTGGGCAACGCCTGGTTCCTGCAGAAGGCCGGGCTGAGCCCCAGCCTGGGCGCGTTCCTGGCCGGCGTGCTGCTGGCCGATTCGGAGTTCCGCCATGAGCTGGAAGCGCAGATCGAGCCGTTCCAGGGCCTGTTGCTGGGGGTGTTCTTCATCGCCGTGGGCATGGGCATCGACCTGGACCGCATCGTCGCCGAGCCGTGGCTGATCGCCGGCGCCGTGGCCACGCTGCTGCTGGTCAAGTTCACGCTGCTGGCCGGCATCGGCCGCGTGCTGCGCCTGCCCTGGCGCAGCGCGCTGCTGTTGGGCAGCCTGCTGTGGCTGGGCGGCGAGTTCGCCTTCGTGGTGTTCACCGAGGCGCAGCGCGTGCGCCTGCTCGACGACGCCACCCACGACCGCCTGGTCGCGGTGGTCGGCGTGTCGATGGCGCTGACGCCACTGCTGCTGATCGGCATGCAGCGCCTGCTCGGCGGCAGCGAGGCCGGCAAGGGCAAGCGCCCGCCGCCGCCGGACGCGCAGTACGACGCCGTGGACGCGCAGCGCGCGCAGGTGCTGATCGCCGGCATGGGCCGCTTCGGCCAGATCGTGGCGCGCCTGCTGACCGCGCAGCGCATCCCGTTCGTGGCGCTGGAACACAATCCGGACAGGGTGGAGGACCTGCGCCGCTTCGGCAACCAGCTCTACTACGGCGACCCCAGCCGACCGGACCTGCTGCGTGCGGCCGGCAGCGATGACATCCGCATCTTCGTGGTGGCGATGGACGACCCGGAGACCAACATCAAGACCACGCGGCTGATCCGCCGGCTCTACCCCACTGCCAAGGTGCTGGCGCGCGCGCGCAACCGCCAGCATGCCTGGCGGCTGATGGACCTGGGCGCCGAACCGTTCCGCGAGGTGTTCGCCTCCAGCCTGGAACTGAGCGAGCAGGTGCTGCTCGGCCTCGGCCTGGACGCGGCCACCGCCCGCGACCGCATCGCCCGCTTCCGCGAGCACGACATGCAGCTGCTGCGCGCCCAGCACCTGGTCTACGACGACGAGGCCGCGGTGGTGCAGACCGCCCGCGCGGCGCGCGCCGACCTGACCAAACTGTTCGAAGCCGACGTCAACGATCCCTCGGTTGGGCCGACGGATGCGCCAGGCACGGGACCACAGCGCAGCTGATGCCGGGGGCTTGGGTGTGGCTGTGGCCACATGGCCAGTGGTGTTGCAGGCGTGCGCTGCGATGTACGCACGCGACGGGAACGCGCTGGGAGGTGGATGCATCGCCAAGGTGCGGCGTGGCGCGGGGGCCGTCCAGCATGGTCGCGTCGCGGCTGAAGCCGCTCCGACAGGTGCGTTCGATAGCGTCCGCCGAGGTGAAGGATTACTGGCTGTGACGACGAGGGCGACGAACCCCTGGCAATGCACATGTCCGATCCGCCAAGACCAACGCACTCGTTGCCCGGCTCGTTGAAGCCCGTTTTCATCACGCGCGCGTTCGGCGCCCGCGCCCTGTCCGCCACCCGCCAACCTTCCAATGTGGGAGGGGCTTCAGCCCCGACTGCAGTATCCCGCCGTCGTCGCTGCCCGCTCCTCGTCATGGAGGCTTCCCCGTGCGCTGACGCTGAGTGGCGTCGCGGCTGAAGCCGCTCCCGCAGGTGCGGTCGATAGCGTCCGCCACGGCGACCGATTGCTGCGCTGTGACGACGGGGGCGACGGGGCGACTGAGCCCGACGATGCATGCCCGATCCGCCAAGACCACGTTCGGCGCCCGCGCCCTGTCCGCCGCCTGCCGACCTTCCCGTGTGGGAGGGGGGGGGGGCAGCCCCGACTGCACCATCCAACCGCGGTCCCTGCTTCCCGTTTCGCCGCAGAGCACTGCCGCGGGCGCCGGCGCTCAGGCAGGCGCTCGGACACGCCCCCTCATCGTGCGCGCGACGAACGCCGGGCACGGCTGCCCGCGGCAGGCTGCGTCGCGTTCTTTGCGGCGCGCTTGACCGCTTTCTTCGCGGCGTTCTTGGCGACCTTCTTCACCGCAGGCGTCTTCGTCGCTGGCGACGAG
This sequence comes from Xanthomonas sp. NCPPB 901, assembly GCF_056725085.1. Taxonomy (NCBI): domain Bacteria; kingdom Pseudomonadati; phylum Pseudomonadota; class Gammaproteobacteria; order Lysobacterales; family Lysobacteraceae; genus Xanthomonas; species Xanthomonas sp. NCPPB 901. Next base: position 4,713,603 of record NZ_CM161511.1, read on the forward strand.
GCGGCCTTGCGCCTGGTCGACTTGCGCGGCGCGGTGGAATCCGAGGGATTGGCCGCCTTTGCCACGCTGCGCTTGGGCGCCGGGGTCACCGGCTGGGTCTCGGTGGGGGTGGGCGATTCCTGCGGACGCCGCGGCGGTGGCCGGCGGCCGGGGGTCAGGGTACGCCAGGTGTGGCCGCCGTTGAGCGCCAGCAGCGCGTCGGCGGCGGCTGGGCCGGCGCTGCCGGCCGGGTACTGCGGGGTTTCGTCGGCCGAGGTCTGCCAGGCATCGAGGATGGGCTGCACGATGGTCCAGGCCGCCTCGACCATCGTCGCATCCTGGAACAGCCCGGCCTCGCCGTGCATGCAGTCCTGCAGCAGGCGCTCGTAGCCCACCGTGTATTCCTTGGGGAACCAGTCGCGGTAGCGGAAATCCATGCGCACCGGCGCCAGGCTGACCCGCGCGCCCGGGCGCTTGACGTCGAACTGCAGCGAGATGCCCTCGTCGGGCTGGATGTGCAGCACCAGCCAGTCCGGGCCGTAGCCGCCGATCTCGGCGCTGCGCAGCGGCGCCAGCGGCGCCGGCTTGAAGCGGATCGCGATCTCGGTGGTGCGCTCGCGCAGGCGCTTGCCGGTGCGCAGGTAGAACGGCACGCCGGCCCAGCGCCAGGTGTCGACCTGCAGCTTCATCGCCACATAGGTCTCGGTGTTGGAATCCGGCGGCACCGTGTCTTCCTCGCGGTAGCCGGGCACCGCGTTGCGGCCGATCGCACCGGCCGCGTACTGGCCGCGGACCACGTCGGCCGGGCTCAGCGGCCGCACCGCCTCGATCACCTCGGCGCGCCGGCGCAGCATCGACGCCGGGGTGAACGCGGCCGGTGGCTCCATCGCGATCATCGCCAGCAACTGGAACAAGTGATTGGGCACCATGTCGCGCAGGCAGCCGGTGGGGTCGTAGAAGCCGCCGCGGCCCTCCACGCCGATCGTCTCGGCCGCGGTGATCTGCACGTGGTCGATGCGGTCGCGGTTCCACACCGGCTCGAACAGACCGTTGGCGAAGCGGAACGCGAGGATGTTCTGCACCGTTTCCTTGCCCAGGAAATGGTCGATGCGGAACACCTGGTCCTCGCCGAGCACGCGGCCGACGATGGCGTTGAGCTCGCGCGCGCTCTGCAGGTCGTGGCCGAACGGCTTCTCCACGATCACCCGGCGCCAGCCGCCGCCGATGCCCTGCCGCACCAGCCCGGCCGCGCCCAGCCGTTCGATCACCGGGCCAAAGAAGCGCGCGGCGGTCGCCATATAGAACAGCACGTTGCCGCCTGTACGATACTGCGCGCCGATCTTCTCCAGCATGCCGCCGAGCGTCTGGTAGGTGGCGGTGTCGTCGAATTCCGCCTGCAGGTAGTACAGGCGCGAGCGCAACCAATCCCATACCTCCTCGTCCAGGCCGTCGGCCTTGAACTCGGCGTCGCGGTCGGCGAGCAGGCCACGCATGCTGTCGCCGAGCGAGCGCCGCCAGCCGGCCTCGCTGATCTGGCCGTGGTCCACGCCGATCACCGCGAACTGCTCTGGCAACGCGCCGCTGTGGCGCAGGTTGTACAGCGCGGGCAGCACCAGTCGCCGGGTCAGGTCGCCACGCGCACCGAACACCACGATCAGGCATGGCGGGGTGGTCTGCGGGGTCCGGGTCGCATCGCTCATGGAAGGGTTTCCTGTTTACCGATCAAGCCGTGCAGGCGCAACGCCGCGTGGACCAGTGCCACGTGCGAGTAGCCCTGCGGAAAATTGCCGAGCATGCGGCCGCTGCGCGGATCGTATTCCTCGGCCAGCAGGCCGACGTCGTTGCACAGGCCCAGCAGGTGCTCGAACAGCGCGCGCGCCTGCTCGTTACGGCCGAGCAACACGTAGTTCTCCACCAGCCAGAAGCTGCACGCGACGAACGTGCCCTCGCCGGCCGGCAGGCCGTCGCCGCTGTCCTCGTCGGCGCGGTAACGCTCGACCAGGCCATTGATGCTCAGGCGCTGGGCGATCGCATCGACCGTGGCCGCCACGCGCGGATCGTCAGGCGGCACAAAGCCCACCAGCGGGATCAGCAGGGTCGCCGCATCCAGGCGGTCGCTGCCATAGCTCTGCACGAAATAGCCGTCCGCGTGCACGCCCTGCGCCAGCACCTGTTCGCGGATCTCGTCGGCCACCGCGCGCCAGTGCGCGCGTTGCGCAGCATCGGCGTCGGTGACGCCGTCGCGGGCGCCGCAGTCGAACGCCAACCAAGCCATTACCTTGGAGTGCACGAAATGGCGGCGATGGTCACGGATTTCCCAGATGCCCTCGTCCGGCTCGCGCCAGCGCTGCTCCAGCACCTCCAGCAACTGCCGCGCCAGCGAGCGGCCGTGCACCGCGCTGGTCATGCCTTCACGGTGGCCGTGATGGAACGCGGCGATCACCTCGCCGTACACGTCGAGCTGGAACTGACCGACCGCGGCATTGCCGATGCGCACCGGTGCGGCGCCTTCGTAGCCTGGCAGCCACTCCACCTCCCATTCGGACATGCGCCGCTCGCCGCCGATGCCGTACAGCGCCTGCAACTGGTCCGGCGAACCGGCCACGGTGCGCTGCAGCCAGGCATGGAAGGCCGCGGCCTCATCGCCGTAGCCGGCGGCGCGCAGGGCGTTGAGGGTGAACACCGCATCGCGCAGCCAGCAGAAACGATAGTCCCAGTTGCGCTCGCCACCCAGGCGTTCGGGCAGCGAAGCGGTCGGCGCGGCGACGATGGCACCGGTCGGCAGGTAGCTCAGGCCTTTCAGCACCACCAGCGAGCGTCGTACCGCCTCGGTCCACGGGCCGGCATGCAGGCAGCGGTGCGACCAGCCGTGCCAGAACGCCTCGGTCTGCGCCAGCGCCTGTTCGGGCGCCAGCAACGGCGGCAGCTCCAGGTGCGAGGCGCCGTGGCTGAGCACGAACCAGGTGCTTTCGCCGGCCTCCAGCGCGAACTCGGCCTCGGTGGCGAAGCCGTGGCCGTGCATGGCCTGCGGGCTGCGCAGCGCGATCTGGTCCGGCCCGGCCACCGCCTGCAGGCCGCCGTCGATCTGCGACACCCAGGGGATGGTGCGTCCGTAGTTGAAGCGCAACTGCAATTGCATGCGCAGCGGCACCCGGCCGTGCAGGCCGCGCACGATCCGCACCACGTGGCTGTGCAGCACATCGTCGTGGCTGGCGACCATGAAGTCGAGCAGCGCCACCGTGCCGGTCTCGGTCTCGAAGCGCGTCTCCAGCACCAGACTGCCGTCGCGATAGGCGCGGGTACTGGTGTAGGCGCCCTGCGGGGCGATCGCCCAGCGGCCATGGTCGGGTTCGCCGAGCAGGGCGGCGAACAGGGCATCGGAATCGAACCGTGGCAAACACAGCCAGTCGATCGAACCGTGGCGGTCCACCAGCGCCGCACTGCGGCAGTTGCCCAGCATGGCGTAGTCTTCGATTCGCGAGGCCATCGTGGGGGCCGAGACGGAGGAGCCTCGAGTCTGCCAGCGCCGGTGTTTGCGTTGCGTAATCGCCGCGAGGTGCCGTTCAGGCGCGCGCAAGCCGGCGGCTGCGGCTACACTGCGCCTGCGCATGACTTCCGATCCCGCTGCCGCCGCCCTGCGCACCCTGGTCCTGGAGGACGATCCGACACTGCGCGACCGCATCCTGGTGCCGGGCCTGCGCCGCTTCGGCTTCGTCGCCGACGGCTGCGGCACCGGCGCGGAACTGCAGCAGCGGGTGCAGCGCGACGGTGCCGAGATCGTGGTGCTGGATGTCGGCCTGCCCGACACCGACGGCTTCACCCTGGCCGGCGTGCTGCGCCAGCAGTACCCGGACCTCGGCATCGTCATGCTGACCAGCCTGGGCCAGACCGAGGACCGCATCCGCGGCCTGACCGGCGGCGCCGACGCCTATCTGTCCAAGCCGGTGGAAATCGACCTGCTGGCCGCGACCCTGCACAGCCTGGCCCGACGCGTCAGCGGGCGACCGCCGGCGGCGCCGGCACGCGGGCGCTGGCAGGTGAGCGAAGACGGCTGGTGCCTGCTGTCGCCGTCCGGCGCCGCCGCCGCGCTGACCGGCAGCGAACGCCGCCTATGCCTGCGCCTGCTCGAACAACCGGGCCTGCTGGTGGCGCGCGAGGCGTTGATCGCCGCGCTCACCGACCGCGTCTACGACTTCGACGCGCACCGCCTGGATTCGATGGTGCACCGCCTGCGCAGCAAGGTGCAGCGCCGCTGCGGCGAACCGTTGCCGCTGGCCGCCGTGCACGGCCAGGGCTACATCTTCGATCCCGCCGGCTGACGCGCCCCGCGCCGGCGCGCGCCGCGTGGCGCGGGCCGTCGAGGCCGCCCAGTCCTACGCCGGCGCCGACACAGACGCCGGCACCGCATCGGCACGCGGCAGCACGATGCGGAAGCGCGTGCCCACGCCCACCGTGCTGTGCACCTGGATCCGGCCGCCGGCGCGCACCACCAGGTCGCGCACCACCGCCAGGCCCAGGCCGGTGCCGCTGTCGGCCGGCTTGGTGCTGTAGAACGGCTCGAACACCTGTGCGGCCACCTCCGCCGGCATGCCGTGGCCGTCGTCGGCGACCTCGATGACGGTGCCATCGTCCGCGCTGGACACGGCGATGTCGAAATGGCCGCGGTCGGCGATCGCGTCGCGGCTGTTGGAGGCCAGGTTCAGCAGCATCAGGTCGAACTGGCTGCGCTCGAAGCGGATCGGCGCCGGCGTTGCCGGGAGCGTGCAGCGCAGCACGATCCGCGCTTCCAGCAATTGCCGCAGCATCGGCTGCAGGGCCTCCACCGCCGTTGCCGCGTCGAAGCGCTCGACATGCTCGGCATCGCGGCGGCTGAAGCGCAGCAGCCGGCGCACGATGGTCATGCCGCGTTCGGCCGATTCCTCCACCGCCGCCAGGCTGTCCTCCAGTTGCGCGATGCGCTGCGCGTCGCTGGCGAGGTCGTCGTCGTGGCGCGCGGCGGCGAAGCCGGACATCACCGCCAGGATGTTGTTGAAGTCGTGGGCCAGGCCGCTGGCCATGCGCTCGGTGATTTCGCGCTTCTGCGCATGGATCAACTGGGTCTGCGCGCGTTCGCGCTCGTGCATTTCCTGCTGCAGGCGCTGGCCGCGCGCGTTGGACTCGCGCAGGCTCTCGCGCAACGCCTCGGTGGTGCGATCCAGCAGCAGCGCCACCAGCAGGTAACTGAACAACACCGGCAGTACGTTGAAGAAGGCCTGGGCGGGCGCGTCGGCGCGGTCCAGCAGCGCATCGTGGCCGACGCCGACGCCGAGCATCAGCAGCAGCGCCGCGAACGTCACCCACAGCGCGCGACGCCCGAGCACCAGGCCGGCCAGGATCAGCACCAGCATCTGCGCCAGTTGGTCCGGCAATTGCCGCTGGAACCCGTGGATGGCGGCGTTGACCAACAACGAACCGAGCAACGCCCCGAGCAACAGGCGCACGCCACTGCGCAAGGCGCCATGGCGCACGCGCACGAAACCGATCGCCGCGCACACCCCGATCAGCAGGCTCATGCTCAACGAGATGATCAGCCCGGGCTGCACCGGTTGCCCGCGCAGCTGCGGCCACGCCAGCAGCAGCGCAATCACGATGGTGATGGGAATGGTCACCGCCAGGAACAGCAGCAGCAGTTGGATCACGCGCGCATTGCGCCGGTCCACCTCGTCCATCAACGGCGCGCGGCCCAGCCAGTTCCAGAAGGACTTCGCCATGCGGCCGTGCTCCATTCCCGTTCAGTGAGAATCCGATGATGATCGTGCGAGAACTTGCGGGTGACAAGCCGGTGACGGCGGGCCTAAGTTCGCATGACGGAACGCGCCAGGGGACGACGGCGCGGCTCCCAGACCACTCCTGACCAAGGCGGAGGCGCACGCGCGCCGCCGACGTCATCTTCTGCCCTGCCGTTTTTCAGCCCGAGATCGCCATGAACGCATGCTCCTCCCTGCGCGGCATCGCCGCCCGTCATCCGATGCCCCGCGCGTACAGCAGCTTGGCCCTGGCCTGTGCGCTGTGCTTGACCTCGACGGCGATGGCGCAGACGCCCACCACCACGGCGACGGCGACGACCGCCAGCGCCCAACCCGCCGCCACCGGTACCGACGCCACGGCCAGCGACGCCAGCGCGACCCCCTACGATCCCAGTGTCTACTTCAAGGCCACCGGCAGCGCCGACAGCAATGCGGGCGCCGAGGCCGATGGCGACGAAGCGCTGGCCGCCGGCGAGGCCGCCTCGGCGGTGGGCACCGGCACCATCGCGATCGGCGGCGGTGCGGTCAGCTATGCCAACCACGCCCTGGCGGTCGGCCACAACAGCCTGGCCACCGAGATCTCCACCACCGCCGTCGGCGGCATGCTCGATGTGGATTACGCCTATCTGTCCGGCGGTGTGACGATCCTGCAGCAGACCTCCGCCACCGGCATGGCCGCGACCGCGCTGGGCGCCGGCGCCCAGGCCAGCGGCAAGTTCAACGTGGCCGCCGGCGCCGGCGCGATCGCCAGCGACCGCTCCAGCGTCGCCGTCGGCGGCATCGTCGACGTGGGCGAAGACGGCTTCAGCTCGGAAGGCATGCAGTTGCAGGCCACCCAGGCCACCGGTCCGCTGTCCACCGCGCTGGGCGGCGGCGCGCTGGCCACCGCCTACAACGCGACCGCGGTCGGCGCACTGGCCGAGGCCAGTTCGCAGCGGACTGTGGCCGTCGGCTCCACCGCGGTCGCCAACCAGTACGCCGCCGTCGCCGTCGGCGCACAGAGCCAGGCCACCGCCGAATGGGCCACCGCCTTCGGCAACGGTGCACGCGCCTGGGGCGCCCACAGCGTGGCCATCGGCCCCAGCGCGTTCGCACAGAGCGACGACGGCACGGCGGTCGGCCCGGCCGCGCTCGCCCTCGGCGTCGGCGCCACCGCGCTCGGCAACGGCGCCTGGGCCGGAGGCACCCGCAGCCTGGCCCTGGGCGGGGCGATGGTGTGGAACGGCGAATTCTTCCGTGACACCCCGGTGCTGTTCTACGACAGCATCGCCATGGGCACCGGCGCGGACGTGTTCGGCGACCAGTCGATCGCGATCGGCCCCGGCGCCCGCGTCGGCAACTCGCAGTTCGTCAACGGCCAAACGACCATCACCAACCACAGCGTGGCGCTGGGCGCCGGCTCGGTCAACGAGCGCGACAACACCGTGTCCATCGGCGCGACGGGCAGCGAGCGCCAGCTCACCAACCTGGCCGCCGGCACCCTGGACACCGATGCGGTCAACCTGGCGCAGCTGCGCAACGTCGCCGCCGCGTTCGGCGCCGGCAGCGTGGTCGACGCCAACGGCACCCTGATCGGTGGCAACTACCTGGTACAGGGCAACCACTACACCGACCTGGGCTCGGCGATGGGCGCGCTCGACACCGCGTTGACCGGCTTCGGCAACCGCCTCAACACGCTCGGCGGTTCCGGCGGGATCAGCGTCGGCGGCGGCGACGGTGTATCCATTGCGCCGAGCACCGGTGCCGGCACCAATGCCGTGGCCGTGGGCTCCGGCGCCACCGCCAACGGCAACAACGGCCTGGCGATGGGCGCGCAGGCGCTGGCCTATGGCCCCAACGACACCGCCATCGGCGGCAATGCCCAGGTCAACGCCGACGGCAGCACCGCGGTCGGCGCCAACGCCCGCATCGCCGCGGTGGCGACCAATGCGGTGGCGCTGGGCGAAAGCGCCAGCGCGTCGGCGGCCTCGGCCACTGCGCTCGGCCAGGGCGCCTCGGCCAGTGCCGCCAACTCGGTGGCGCTGGGCCAGGGTTCGGTCGCCGACCGCGCCAACACGGTGTCGGTGGGCAGCGCCGGTAACGAGCGCCAGGTCGCCAACGTCGCCGCCGGCAGCGCCGACACCGATGCGGTTAACGTGGCGCAGCTGCGTGCCGGCAACAGCGCCACCCTGAGCAGCGCCACCGCCTACACCAACACCCGCATCACCGCACTGGACGACAGCTTCAACCAGTTGCGCACCGACACCGAACACCGCCTCGACGGCATGGACCGGCGCATGGACAAGCTGGGCGCGATGAGCGCGGCGATGCTCAACATGGCAGTCAACGCCGCCGGCACGCAGAGCCCGCGCGGGCGCGTGTCGGTCGGCGCCGGCTTCCAGGGCGGCCAGCAGGCGTTGTCGGTCGGCTACGCCCGCAAGCTCGGCGCGCGCGCCTCGTTCAGCCTGGGCGGCGCCTTCAGCAGCGGCGAGTCCTCGGCCGGCATCGGCGTGGGCATTGACCTGTGATGCAACGCGGCGCCGCACGCGCCGCCGTTTTCTTTCTTCTCACTTCTCTTTCCAGGATCCGCAGATGATGTCTTCCAATCCGCTCGCCGCTGCCCTCGCCGCCCTCCTGTTCGCCGGCGCCGCGCAGGCCGCGACTCCCACCATCGGCCTGGGCGGCGTGCAGGGCCCGGTGCCGCAATCGGCCAACCCCGGCGACCTGGGCCAGCGCTTCATCGTCAAGACCCGCGACGGCGGCGCCCAGGCGCGCAGCCTGCTCGCCACCACCCTGAGCAGCGCGGTGGCGCGCAGCGGCATGCAGCGCGCGCAGATCAGCGGCAATGGTCTGGCGTTGCGCAGCGCGGTCAGCGCCAAGGTGCTGCGCGACATGGCGGTGCCGGGCTGGCACGTGGTGCAGACCTCGCGCCACCTCAGCGACAGCGAGCGCACCGCCTTCATCAACGAACTGAAGGCCGACCCGTCGGTGGTATCGGTGCAGGTCGACCGCCTGTACCGGCGCCTGGACGAGGCCAGCGTGCGCCTGCCGGCCGCACTCGCGGCCGCCGCCTCCGCCACGCCCAACGACCCGGCCTACGCCCAGCTGCAGTGGAACTTCCACGACCCGGTGGGCGGGGTCAACGCCGAGCAGGGCTGGGCCCGCTCCACCGGCAAGGGCGTGGTGGTGGCGGTGGTCGATACCGGCGTGGTCAAGGACAACCCGGACCTGGCCGCCAACGTGCTGCCCGGCTACGACATGATCACCGACCATCGCGTCTCGCGCCGCGACGCCGACGGCCGCGTGGCCGGCGGCTACGACCTGGGCGACTGGGTCGAGGCCGACTATTGCAACGCGCTGGGCGGGTCAGGCAACGCCGCCGAGCCGAGCTCGTGGCACGGCAGCCACGTCTCCGGCACCATCGCCCAGGTCACCAACAACAACCTGGCCACCGCGGGCCTGGCCTACGACGCCAAGATCGTGCCGGTGCGCGTGCTCGGCTCCTGCGGCGGCTTCGGCAGCGACATCGCCGACGGCATGCTGTGGGCCGCGGGCCTGCCGGTGGCCGGCCTGCCGACCAATCCGAACCCGGCCGAGGTGATCAACATGAGCCTGGGCAGCGGCGGCCCGGACACCTGCCCGCAGCTCTACCAGGACGCGATCGACCAGATCAACGCCAAGGGCACGATCATCGTGGTCGCCGCCGGCAACGCCAACGCCAACGCCGCCACTTACACCATGTCCTCCTGCAACGGCGTGATCAGCGTCGGCGCCTCGCGGGTCAACGGCGGCCGCGCCAGCTACTCCAACTACGGCAGCCGCGTGGACATCGCCGCGCCGGGCGGCGGCGGCGACATCGACGGCAATCCGAACGGCTACATCTTCCAGGTGATCAACGGCGGCACGCAGAGCCCGACCGGCGACTGGCAGATCGGCGGCATGGCCGGCACCTCGATGGCCTCCCCGCACGTGGCCGCGGCGGTGGCGATGGTGCAGAGCGTGGCCAAGACCCCGCTCAGCTGGACCGGCATGCGCGACCTGCTGCGCGCCAGCGCGCGGCCGTTCCCGGTGGCGATCGCCACCACCACGCCGATCGGCGCCGGCATCCTGGACGTGGACATGCTGCTGCAGATGGCGACCACCCCACCCTGCCAGCCGTCGGACAGCAGCTGCGTGCCGCCGACCAAGACCCTGGCCAACAAGGTCGAGATGCGCGGCCTCGGCAGCCAGGGCGGCGATGCGCTATACAGCTTCCAGGCCACGGCCGGCACGGTGGTCAGCTTCATGACCTTCGGCGGCACCGGCAACGTGGCGATGTACGTGTCGGCGGGCAAGACGCCGACCAGCAGCAGCTACGACGCCCGCTCCACCCGCGCCGGCACCACGCAGACGGTGCGCATCACCCCGTCCAGCGCCGGCACCTACTACGTTCGCCTGAGCGGCAGCTACAGCGGCCTGACCGTGGTGGCGCGGCAGTAACCGCGCCTGCGCAGCGCAGCGCCGTCATGGCGCTGCGCCCGATCAGCTCGGCGTCAGTGGCGCGCAAATCCACCCGCCCCGCGTCGCCGTGGCCGCACGCGAGACCGCGCGCGATCGCTAAGAGCGTGCAACGTGACGCGCCGCGCCGAGGCCGTCGCGGCAGGCACCGGACCAGACGTGGCCGCCACCCGCAGCCGTCGCGTCCGGTTATTGCGTGGTCCAGGAGGGGAACCTCTCCAGCGACACTTCGCTGACGACGCAAAACCCATTGCTATCGACGTTGTCGCCGATCACCGGCCCCACATGCACGTTGCGGTTGTTCGCCAGCGCGGTGAGCAGCGTGGCCTGGATTTCCTTGAAAAAGGCATTGTCCCGTTTCAGGATCAGCACGGTTTTCCCGTTGCAGGTCGTGCCGGACGGCAAGGCGACGCCGACGCTCTGGAAGAAGCCACTGGCCACCGAGGTGATCGGGCCGTAGTAGCCGGAGGACCCATTGAGTTCCGTGGCGAACGCCGGAGAGGTCGCCAGTACCGCCAGCCACAGCGCCTTGCATTTCATCAAGTCGATTCCCTGGAAAGATGGAGGCTCCATCCCGAATGCCGACGTCCTGAGCATCGCCCGGCGCGCGAAGTCGGTGTGGGTTCGGCGACGATGATGCCGCATCGGGATGCCGCGCGGCCAGTGCTGGCGCGGCCGCGGACCGCCCCCTGCGGGTCCGCCTCTCGGCGGCGACGGCGACGCTCCGCGGCACGATCGCGGGTGCGCGCGGCGACCACCCGCGCGCATGCCGGGCCGCTCCCCGTCAGCGGCTCTCGCGCAGGAACCGGGCCATCGACGACACCCCCGGCAGCGCCGGCTGGAACTGCCCGGCGACGTCGACGAAGCCGCGCATCACCGCGATCTCGCGCGGGGTGCGGTTCAAGGTATCGCGCAGTTCCGGATCGGCGCCGGCGCGCAGCAGGCGCTGCACCAGCAGCGGCAGGCCGTGCAGTGCGGCCAGGTGCAACGGGCCGAAGCCGCGCGGATCCTGCACTTCCAGGCTGACCTCCTCGTCGAGCAGGCGCTCGACGCCGGCCAGCACCACCGGCTCCTCGCAGGCCGTGCCCGGTTCGGCGCGCGCGCCCAGCAGCAACAGCAGCGGCGTCACCCCGCCGGCGGAAGCGCGGTCGGCCTCGGCGCCGGCCAGCAGCAAGGTGTCCAGCAGCGCCAGCAGGCGCGTCTTGTCGCGCGCGGTGAAGCCGTACAGCGCCGCGCAGTGCAGCGGCGCCAGTTGCTGGGCATCGCCGGCATGCACGTCGGCACCGGCCGCCAGCAGCCGCGCGGCGATGTCCGGCAGGCCCAGCGCGCAGGCCAGCATCAGCACGGTGACCCCGCCCGGCAGGCGGTGTTCGATCTGCGCGCCGGCCTGCAGCAGTGCCGCGACGATCTCGGTCTGGCGCATGCTCACCGCCGCCGACAGCGGCGTGGCGCCGCTGGCCGCGGCGTGCTGCAGGTCGGCGCCGCGCGACAGCAGCAGCTTCACCGCCGCGGCATGGCCGCCGCCGGCGGCGCGCAGCAGCGCGGTGCAGCCCTGCGCGTCCACCGCATCCACCGGCAGGCCCAGGTCGATCAGGCGGCGGATCGCCTCGGCGTCGCCGACCATCGCCGCGGCCGGCACGTCGGCCTCGCGCAGCGGGCGCCGCGGCAGCGGCCAGGTGCGCCAGTCCAGCCAGTCGGCCAGGTCGCGGCGGCCGCTGGCCAGGGCCACGCCCAGCGGGGTCTGGCCGTCGGCGGCGCGCGCGTCCGGCGAGGCACCCTGCTGGATCAGCAGTTTCAGCGAGGCCTCGCGGCCTAGCGCGGCGGCCAGGTGCAGCGCGGTCATGCCATGGCTGTCGCGCGCCTCGCGGTCGGCGCCGCGCTCGAGCAACTGCAGTTGCAGGCGCAGCCAGCCCAGCCGCACCGCCAGCGACAGCGGCGGATCGCCGGCCGGCGATGGCGCGAACGGATCGGCGCCACGCTCGAGCAGTTCCAGGGCGAACTGTTCCAGCGCGCGCGAGGCGTGATCGTGCTGGGCGCAGGCGGCGAGCAGCCGGGTCAGGCCGCCGCGGCCGGCCGGCGACACGCCATGGCGCAGCATCGCCTGCAGGCTGGGCACCGCCTCCACGCCGCGCGAGAGCAGCGCGAACATCGGGGTGTCGCCGCAGGCGTCGAGCACCTCCGGCGCGGCGCCGTGCGCCAGCAGCCAGTCCACCGCCTGCGCGTTCAACGCCAGCGAGGCGTCGTGCAGCAGCGCGCCCAGTTCCTCGGCCGCGCACAGCCGCGCCAGCGCGGCCAGGCCGTCGCGCGGCTGGCCCAGTTGCAGGCCCTCGCGCAGCAGTTCCAGCGGCGGCCGGTCGGGCAGGCCGGCGGGGCCGGTCTCGCCCTGGCCGTCGCTGACCGCGGCCGGCAGCGGATAGTCCGGGTCCAGCGCGGACACGATCGCCCAGCGCCCGGCCTCGGCGGCCAGGTCGACGGCGCGGCGGCCGCTGTGGTCCGGCTGCGCCGGCGCCACGCCCAGCTCCAGCAGGCGCCGGATCAGGCCGGGGGCGACGTGGTCGGCGGTGCAGGCCAGCAGGATCGCGTTGCGGCCGTCGGCGTCGACCGCGGCCAGGTCCGGCTTGTGCGGCAGCAGCCGTTCCAGCACTGCCACGCGGCCGTGGCGGGCGGCTTCCAGCCACGGCGTGCGGCCCAGCGCGTCGCGCGCTTCCAGGTTGGCGCCGGCGCCGAGCAAGGCCTGCACGATCTCCACGTGGCCGGCCTGCGCCGCCTCGTGCAGCGCGCTGCGGCGCTGGCGATCGCGCGCGTCGACCCGCGCCTTGTGCTTGAGCAGCAACTGCACGCCGGCCGGATCGTCTTCCTCGGTGCCGGCCGCGGCCAGCAGCACCGGGCTGGCCTCGGCCGGCTCCGGCTTGGCCCCGCGCTCGAGCAGGAACTTGGCCATGCGCCAGTTGCCGACCTGGCAGGCCACCGCCAGCGGGGTCAGGCCGTCGCGGCTGGCCGCATCCAGTTCGGCGGCGGCGTCGCGCAGCAGCGCGGCCACGCCGGGGTCGGAACTGCGCGCGGCGTGGTGCAGCGGGGTATTGCCGTCGCCGTCGCTGGCGCGCGGGTCGGCGCCGTTGGCGAGCAGGGTCATCACCGCTTCCGGGCGGCCATGCCAGCTGTCGCGGGTGGCGGCCAGCAGCGGGGTCATGCCCAGGTGCGGACGATTGACGTCGACCCCGCGCACGATGAGTTCGCGCAACAGGCGCAGGTCCGGCAGCACCGCCGCCAGCACCGGCAGGCTGCGCTGGTCGCGCCACTCGGCGGCGGGCAGCGCATGCGGATCGGCGCCGGCCTGCAGCAGCTGCAGCGCACGATCCACGCGGCCGCCACGGGCCGCCTCGTACAGCGCCGCATGCAGTTCGTCCTGCGCCGGCGCCGGCTCGTCCGCGTGCGGCGCGGCGCTGAGTTCGGCGAACAGGTCGGCGGAGGACACCGGCGGGGTCAGCGTCTGCGGCGGCGCCACCCGTTGCAGGCCGGCATGCAGCAACGGCGACAGCAGCGCGTAGGCCAACGCCAGCGGCCAGCGCGCGGCGTCGGCGAGCAGCCCCGGCCAGGCCAGCACCACGCCGAGCCCGGCCAGCACCAGCACCAGCGCCGCCACCGCCAGCCCGCGCCAGGCCTGCACGTCCTGCTGCGCCAGCGCGTGCCAGCGCGCGCCCAACGCGCCGCCCTGGCAATCGCTGGCGTGCCACAGCGGCCAGGTCCGCCACAGGCCGAGCAGCGCGGCGCTGGCGGCCACGCTCAGCGCCAATGCGGCGGCCAGGCTGCCGCTGTCGTGCAGCGCCGCCAGCGGCCAGGCCACCAGCACCGCGACCAGCGCCATGCCGCCGGCCCACAGCACCAGCAGCGGCGCCACCGCGCCGACCAGCTCGCGCGCCGCGCGCGGACGCGGCCGGCTGCCGCGCTGCCAGGACAGCGCCAGCGCGAACGCCGGTTGCGCCAGCCAGGCGCCCAGCGCCGCGGCCAGCGGGCCGAATCCGGCGGCCAGCGCCAGCACCGCGCCGAGCGCGGCGGCGAGCATCGGCGCACGCGCGCGGAGAAAGGAGTCAGTCATCGTGTCGATCGGTGGTGCCGGGCAGAGACGGCGGCAATTGCAGATGGAAGCCGCAGCCGGCGAGGTTGGCGCGCACCGCGGCCGGATCGGCGCGGGCCAGCGTGCGTTCGGCGGTCAACGCCACCTCGAGCACGAACGCCAGCGGCTGCAGCGACGCCAGCAACGCCGGCGGCAAACGGCCGAAGTCGTCGCGGGCGGCGAGATACAGATAGGTGTCCGGCTTGCGTTGGCTTTTGTAGACGTAGGCTTGCATGCCCGTGGCGTGCGCCTGGCGTGGAAAGGCAAGCGATTGTGGAGGAAATGCGCCAGCGGCGAAAGCGCACGCCGGCCCCGCGCTGAACGGATCCAGGGCAAGCGCGCCATTCACGTTGGCGTTGCGGGTGTTTCACGGCATGACCGAATGCGTCGATATACTGCGGCAATTGCCCTTGTATGGAATACCGCGTGACCGAAGCGTCCTCGTCGCCCCGCATGGCCCCGGTGGCCATCCGTGCCTACACCGCGACCAACGCGCTCGGCAGCGGACTGCAAGCCCAGGCCACGGCGCTGCGCGAGGGCCGCAGCGGCCTGCGCCGCAACGATTTCGGTCCGCAACCGCTGCAATGCTGGATCGGCCGGGTGGACGCGCTGGAAACCGCCGCGCTGCCGCCGGCGCTGGCCGCGTGGGAATGCCGCAACAACCGCCTGGCCTGGCTGGCGCTGCAGCAGGACGGCATGGCCGACGCCGTGGCCGCCGCGGCGCAACGGCATGGCGCCGACCGGGTGGCGGTGGTGATGGGCACCTCCACCTCCAGCATCGGCGCCAGCGAGGAGGGCTACACCCGGCTCGATCATGACGCGGACGGCCCGCGCCTGCCCGCCGATCTGGACCGCCCGATCGTGCACACCCCACATTCGCTGGGCGATTTCGTGCGCGCGGCCACCGGCCTGCGCGGCCCGTGCATCACCGTCGCCACCGCCTGCTCGTCCAGCGCCAAGGTGTTCGCCCAGGCGGCGCGGCTGATCGCCGCCGGCGTGGTCGATGCGGCGCTGGTCGGCGGCGTGGACACGCTGTGCGGCAGCGTGCTGTTCGGCTTCAACTCGCTGCAGGTGGTGTCGCCGGAACCGTGCCGGCCGTTCGACGCGCGCCGGGTCGGGCTGTCGCTGGGCGAGGCCGGCGGCTACGCGCTGCTGGAACGCCCCGATGCCGCCGATGCGCCGCCGGCGCAGGCGCTGCTGTGCGGCTACGGCGAGTCCAGCGATGCGCACCACATGTCCGCACCGCATCCGCAAGGCCTGGGCGCCGGCCTGGCGATGCGCGGCGCACTGCAGCGCGCCGGCGTCGACCCGGCCGAGGTCGGCTATCTGAACCTGCACGGCACCGCGACCCCGGCCAACGACAGCGTCGAGGCCGCCGCGGTGGCGGCGCTGTTCCCGCCGACCCTGCACGCCAGTTCGACCAAGGCCTGGACCGGGCACACGCTCGGCGCCGCCGGCATCGTCGAGTCGGTGTTCGCGCTGCTGGCGCTGCGCGACGGCCTGCTTCCCGGCACCCTCAACAGCGAACTGCCCGATCCCGCCTGCGGCCCGCAGATCCGTTTCGCCACCGCCCATGCACAGGTCCGCTACGCGATGAACAACTCCTTCGGCTTCGGCGGCAACAACTGCTCGCTGCTGTTCGGCCGCGCATGAGCACGCCCATGCTGCGCGCGACGATCGAAGGCATCGGCTTCTGGGCGCCCGGGCTGCCCTCGTGGACCGTGGCGCAGGCGTTCGCCCGCGGCGAGAGCGCACTGCTGGAGACGCCGGCACGGCCCTCGCCGCAACTGCTGGCGCCGAACGAACGCCGCCGCGCGCCGGACACGGTGGCGGTGTCGCTGGACGCGGCGCTGGCCGCCTGCCAGGACGCCGGCCGCGACCCGGCCACGCTGCCGTCGGTGTTCACCTCCACCCACGGCGACCTGGCGATCACCGACTACATGTGCACCACCCTGGCCAGCGAACCGCTGTCGGTCTCGCCGACCAAGTTCCACAACTCGGTGCACAACGCCGCCGCCGGCTACTGGACCATCGGCGCCGGCGCCACCGCCGCGGCGACCGCGATCAGCGCGCACTCGGGCAGCTTCGCGCAGGGCCTGCTGGAAGCGCTGTCGCAACTGGCCGCGGGCGAAGACGCGGTGCTGCTGGTCGGCTACGACAGCCGCTCGGTCGGCGCGCTGGGCCGCATCGCGCGCAGCGAAGGCCTGCTCGGCGGTGCGCTGGTGCTGAGCGCGGGCGCACGCGACGGCAAGCCGCAACTCCAGGTGCAACTGCGCGACGGCAACGCGCCGGTCGGCGATGGCGCGCTGGCGCAGCATGCCGCGGGCAACGCGATGGCGCCGATGCTGCCGCTGTTCGACGCGCTGGCGCTGGGCGGCAGCGGCTGCGTGCTCGACGCCGGCGGCGGCCGCTGCCTGCAGGTGGAGCTGCGCGCATGAGCCGCACGCCGCTGACCGCCGCCGACGCCGCGATCCTGATTCCGGCCCTGAACGAACGGCTGCGCATCCGCGAGGTGGTCAGCGCCGCGCTGGCGCACTGCCCGCGGGTGATCGTGGTCGACGACGGCTCCGACGACGGCACCAGCGACTGCATCGCCGACCTGCCGGTGACCCTGCTGCGTCACCCGCAGCGCCGCGGCAAGGGCGCCGCGCTGCGCAGCGGCTTCGCCGAGGCGCAGCGCCAGGGCGCGCGCGCGGTGATGACCATGGACGGCGACGGCCAGCACAGCGCCGCCGACTTCCCGCGGCTGCTGGCCGCGGCCAACCGCCATCCCGGCTGCGTGATCGTCGGCGCGCGCCTGCGCAAGCGCGCCAGCCAGCCGCCGATCCGCCGCATCGGCAACGATTTCGGCGACTGGGGCATCGCCTGGGGCTGCGGCTTCCGCCTGGTCGACAGCCAGAGCGGCCAGCGCCTGTACCCGCAGTCGGTCTACACCCTGCCCGACGTGCCCGGCGAAGGCTTCGTGTTCGAGGCGCAGCTGCTGATCTCGGCCGCACGCCAGGCCGGCGCACGGGTGGTGGCGGTGCCGATCGAGACCCGCTATGCCAACCAGACCCCCGGCAGCTTCCGCAAGAGCCACTTCCGCCTGGTGCGCGATCTGTGGAAGATCACCTCGCACGTGATCGTGCAGGTGTGGACCTACGGGCACGTGGTGCGCGAGTACCGGCGCACCCGCGCCAACCCGGTGCTGATCGACGACGCCGACGGCACCCTCGACCCGGCGCCCCTGGCCGTCGGCAAGGAAAAGACGACATGAACGCAGCGCAGGCGGATGTGGCGATTCTGGGCGGCGGACTGGCCGGACTGACCCTGGCGCTGCAGTTGCGCCAGCGCGACCCGCAGCTGCGCATCCGCGTGCTGGAACGGCGCGCGCACCCGGTGCGCGAAGCCGCGTTCAAGGTCGGCGAATCCTCGGTGGAGATCGGCGCGCACTATTTTTCCGAGGTGCTGGGCCTGCGCGAGCACCTGGATGCCGAGCAGATCCGCAAGTTCGGCTTCCGCTTCTTCTTTTCCGACGGGCGCACGGACATCGACCAGTGCACCGAGCTGGGGGTGAGCCAGTTGCTGCCCACCCCGTCGTGGCAGATCGACCGCGGCCGCTTCGAGAACTTTCTCGGCGAACGCGCGCGCGCCCTCGGCGTGGAGTTCCTCGACGGCAGCACGGTGCGCGGCGTCGACCTGGCCGAGGACGCCGGCGACCACTGCGTGCGCTACAGCCGCGACGGCGCCGACGCCCACCTGCAGGCGCGCTGGGTGATCGACGCCAGCGGCCGCGCCGGCCTGCTCAAGCGCAAGCTCGGCCTGGCGCAGGACAACGCGCACCAGGCCAACGCGGTGTGGTGGCGGGTGGACGGGCTGGTCGATCCCAACGGCTGGTCGCAGGACAGCGCCTGGCTGCAGCGCTGCACGCCACCGGACCGCTGGCGCTCGACCAACCACATGTGCGGCCCCGGCTACTGGTTCTGGCTGATCCCGCTGTCCTCCGGCGCGCATTCGCTGGGCATCGTCTGCGATGCCGCCCTGCATCCGCTGGAGACCATGAACACCCACGCCAAGGCGATGGACTGGCTGCGCACGCACCAGCCGCAGGTGG
Organism: Xanthomonas sp. NCPPB 901; assembly: GCF_056725085.1. Lineage (NCBI taxonomy): Bacteria > Pseudomonadati > Pseudomonadota > Gammaproteobacteria > Lysobacterales > Lysobacteraceae > Xanthomonas > Xanthomonas sp. NCPPB 901. Next base: position 4,732,051 of record NZ_CM161511.1, read on the forward strand.
CCAGCACGCTGGAGCGCAGCGAGCACACGGTGCAGGACTTCCTGTTCCTGCGCGACTTCTCCTACGGCTGCAAGCAGGTGTTCTCGGCGCAGCGCTGGGCGCTGACCGGCGAGGCCGGGGTGTTCCTGGACCCGTTCTACTCGCCGGGCAGCGACTTCATCGCCATCAGCAACACCTACATCTGCGAACTGATCGGCCGCGAGCGCGCCGGACGCGACATCGCCCCCTACGCCGAGCTGTACCAGCAGCTGTATTTCTCGTTCTACGAGAACACCCTGACCCTGTACCAGGACCAGTACCCGCTGTTCGGCGACGCCCAGGTAATGCCGGTCAAGGTGATCTGGGACTACACCTACTACTGGTCGCTGCTGGCGCCGCTGTACTGCACCGACCGCATCGCCGACCTGGCGGTGCTGGGCCGGCTGCGGCCGGTGTTGCAGCAGGCCAGCGCGCTCAACCTGGGCATGCAGGCGCTGCTGCGCGACTGGGGCGCGGCCAACCGCGCGCAGGCCGCGGCGGTGGCCGACGGACGCCTGCTGGACCAGTACCTGATCGGCTGGTTCCACGAGCTCAACCGCGCCCTGGGCGACCGGCTCGACGACGCCGCCTTCGTCGCCCGCCTGCACGGCAATGTCGCGCGCATGGCGGAACTGGCCGGGGAGATCCTGGCGCGCGCCCGCCAGCGGCATCCCGCGCTGGCCGACCACGGCCTGCTGGACGCCTGCCGCGGCGTGCCGATCCCGGCGCCGGTGCTGTCGCCGGCCTGGTACGCGGACGCCGCCTGAACCGCGCGCAGGGCCATGCCGCCCTGCAACAACGCATGCGCCGCGCGCCGCCGCGACGCGCCATGCAACGCCGTTATTGTGCGATATAAATCACAATGGGCGAATATCGCCCACGCATCCGCGTTTTCGCACGAACCGCGGTTGACGCCTCGCGCTACCGGCGCGAAACAGGCCCGCCGTGCCCGGCGCGCCCTTCAGGAGAACTGCATGCACTCCACGCTGCTCGCATTGGCCCTGCCCCTGGCCGCTCTGGCCGCGACCTCCACCGCGCATGCGCAGCCGACCGAACGCGCGCCGGCCACGCCGGCACCGCTGCAACAGTCGTGCGAGGCGTTGGCGAGCCGGCTCGTCTATCCCGGCACCCGCTTCACCGCGGTGCACAGCGTGGCCGCCGGCGCCCTGCAGGTGGGCGGCCAGCCGATCGGCGCGCACTGCCAGATCACCGGCCTGATGCACGAACGCGTCGGCACGGACGGCCAGGCCTATGCGATCGGCTTCGAGATGCGCCTGCCGGCCGCATGGAACGGGCGCTTCTTCTACCAGGCCAACGGCGGCCTGGACGGCAACGTGGTTCCCGCGCTCGGCGACATCGGCGGCGGCGGTCAGCGCGACAACCCGCTGCGCATGGGCTTTGCGGTGATCAGTTCCGACGCCGGGCACAGCAACGCGCAGAACCCGCTGTTCGGCCGCGACCCGCAGGCGCGGCTGGACTACGGCTACCAGGCGGTGCAGGCACTGACCCCGATGGCCAAGCGCGTGGTGCAGATCGCCTACGGCAAGGCGCCGGACTACAGCTACTTCGGCGGCTGCTCCAACGGCGGTCGCCACGGCATGGTCGCCGCCGCGCGCGACGCGCAGGACTACGACGGCATCCTGGTCGGCGATCCCGGCTTCCACCTGCCCAAGGCGGCGATCGCGGACCTGGCCGCGGCCCAGCAGCTGGCGGCGCTGGCCGGCGGCAACGACACGCGCAGCGGCCTGACCGCCGCCGAGCGCAGCCTGGTGGCCGAGCGCATCGTCGCCACCTGCGATGCGCTGGACGGCGTGCGCGACGGCATGGTGCAGGACGTGCTCGCCTGCCAGCGCCGCTTCGACCTGAACCGCGACGTCGCCACCTGCGGCAGCGCCGGGCGCACCGGCCAATGCCTGACCCCGGCGCAGAAGCGCGCGCTCGGCGCGATCCACGCCGGCGTGCGCAACAGCGCCGGCACGCCGCTGTACGCGCCCTTCCCCTACGACCCGGGCATCGCCAGCGGCGACTGGGCCGGCTGGCGGCAGGACGCCTCGCTGACCCTGGTGCCCGGATCGGTGGCCTTCGGCTTCGTCACCCCGCCGGAGGATCCGGCGGTACTGCAGGACCTGAAGCGGTACGCGCTGCAGTTCGACATGGACCGCGACGCGCCGAAGATCTTCGCCACGGCCGGCGCCTTTGGCGAGTCCGCCTGGTCGTACATGACCCCGCCGAACGAGACCCAGCTGACCACGCTGAAGGCGCGCGGCGGCAAGCTGCTGATCTACCACGGCACCGGCGACGGCATCTTCTCCTTCGCCGACACCGCGGCCTGGTACGACCGCCTGCGCACGGCCGATGCCGACGCCGCCAGCTACGCGCGCCTGTTCGCGGTACCGGCGATGGCCCATTGCGCCGGCGGACCGGCCACCGACCAGTTCGATGCGCTGACCCCGCTGGTCGCCTGGGTCGAGCAGGGCCAGGCGCCGACCGCGATCGTCGCCAACGCACGCGGCAGCGGCAGCGCCGCGCCCAACAACGAGGTGCCGGCCAGTTGGAGCAGCCAGCGCAGCCGTCCGCTGTGTCCGTATCCGCAGGTGGCGCGCTACGTCGGCGGCGACGTGGAGGCGGCGTCCAGCTTCGTCTGCCGCTGAGCGCCGGCCACCGTTGCGCCGCCGGCGTGGCGACGCAACGGCCGCGTCGTTTTCGAGGCGGTCAGCCCATGCCGCCGTTGATGCCGATGACCTGGCCGTTGATGTAGGCGGCCGCGTCCGAGCACAGGAAGGCGACCAGCGCGGCCACTTCCTCCGGCTTGCCCGGGCGCCCGGCCGGGACCATCTGCTTGATCGCCTCCGGCGGGAACGCGCTCTCGGCCATCGCGCCCTGGATCACCCCGGGCGCGACCACGTTGACGCTGATGCCGCGGCTGGCCATTTCCCGCGCCAGCGAGATGCTGGCGCCGTGCAGCGCGGCCTTGGCCGCGGCGTAGTTGGTCTGCCCGCGATTGCCCAGCACCGCCGCCACCGAGGACAGGCTGACGATGCGGCCCCAGCGCGTGCGCGCCATCGGCAGTAGCAGCGGCTGGGTGACATGGAAGAAGCCGTGCAGCGAGACGTCGATGACCGAGTGCCACTGCGCCGCGGTCATGCCCGCCATCGGCGCGTCGTCGTGGATGCCGGCGTTGTTGACCAGCACCTGGATCGGGCCGGCCTCCAGCAGCGTCGCCAGCGCCTGCGCGCTGGCGTCGGCATCGGCCACGTCGAACGCCACCGCCTCGGCGCTGCCGCCGGCGGCGACGATCGCCTCCACCACCGCCGCGGCCCGCGCGAGGTTGGCGTTGCCATGCACGATCACGTGCAGGCCCTGCGCAGCCAGGGCGTGGCAGATCGCGCCACCGAGATCGCCGCTGCCGCCGGTGACCAGGGCGCGGCGCGGTGCGGGGGATGCAGACATCGGAACTCCTCGGTCGCAATTGAAGATTGGCCGTCATCCTAACGGTTCATCCACGCCCTCGAATGCGCGTCGCGACGGAAGGGCTCCTCCAATAAACACAGGAAGCATTTTGTAGGAGCGGCTTCAGCCGCGACAGGCGTGACCAGGAGCGCCTGTCGCGGCTGAAGCCGCTCCTACAGGACAACCTGGACCCGGCTCGCGTATGGCGAACGCAAGTGATGAAAGCTGCCCTGAAGCTGCTCCTGCACAGACCAGTCGGGCCGCTACGCTGCGCCCAGCATCACCGTGACACGGGCCTCGGCCAGCAGCTGCCCGACGTGCACGATGCGGATACAAGAAGTTGCACTGCGTTGCCTGAGTGCACTGTGGGAGGGACTTCAGTCCCGACGCCTTCCAAGGTCGGGGACTCGGCAGGCTGCGTTCATCGCGACTGCAGGGCAGTCGACTCCTACCGCTGTCATGCCGCGCCCAGCATCACCGTGGCGCGGCCCTCGGCCAGCAGCTGCCCGGCGTGCACGATGCGGATACAAGAAGTAGCACTGCGTTGCCTGAGTGCACTGTGGGAGGGACTTCAGTCCCGACGCCTTCCAAGGCCGGGAACTCGGCAGGCTGCGTTCATCGCGACTGCAGGGCAGTCGACTCCTACCGCTGTCATGCCGCGCCCAGCATCACCGTGGCGCGGCCCTCGGCCAGCAGCTGCCCGGCGTGCACGATGCGGATACAAGAAGTTGCACTGCGTTGCCTGAGTGCACTGTGGGAGGGACTTCAGTCCCGACGCCTTCCAAGGTTGGTGACTCGGCAGACTGCGTTCATCGCGACTGCGGGGCAGTCGACTCCTACCGCTGTCATGCCGCGCCCAGCATCACCGTGGCGCGGCCCTCGGCCAGCAGCTGCCCGGCGTGCGTGATGCGGAACGCGTACTGCTGGCTGTCCTCGGCCTGCAGCAGCACCTCGGCCTCGCCCTCGATCGGCCCGGCCAGGTCCTGCAGTTCGCTGACGTGCAACTGCACCGCGCGCAGCGCCACCAGCATGCCCGGCCGCACCGGCGTGCCCGCGGCGCGGCCGAGCAGGCCGCCGTGCACCGCCATCGCCTGCGCGCCGTACTCGCACAGGTGCAGCGCGCGCAGGCGCCCGTCGCTGCGCAGCGGATGCTCGGCCTGGCGATGCGCGCCGCTGCGCAGCAGCACGCGCTGCGCGTCCCACGCCACCACCTCTTCCCACAAGCACATCAGGCCCTGGTGCGGGACCAGCGCGGCGATGGCGTCGCGTCCGTGCAAGCGTTCAGTGTGCATGGCGGCTCTCCTCGGCTTCGCTGGCGGTCTCGCGCGAAATCAGCAGCGCCAGCACGAAATTGAACAACACGCCCAGCGCCACGGTGCTGCCGATCGCGCGCAATACCGGGATGCTGGAGGCGGCCAGCAGCGCGAACACCAGCAGGGTCATCAGGCTGCACACGATCAGCGCATGCAGGGTGCGCAACTGGTCGGCGCGGTCGTCGCCGGCGTGGTCGAAGAACAGCGCGTAGTCCAGGCCCAGGCCGGCGGCCAGGATCAACGCAATCAGGTGGAACAGGTTCAGTTCGACCCCGCATCCGCGCAGGATCGCCAGGATCAGCAGCGTGGTCAGCGCCATCGGCAGCAGCACGCGCACGATCCGCCGCGGCGTGCGCAGCGCGATCGCCACGGTCAACGCCAGCAGCACCGCGGCCACGCCCAGCGCGGCGAGCACGCGGCCGCGGTAGGCGGCGACCAGCGATTCGGAGGCGTCCTTCAGGTCCAGCAGTTGCGCGCCGGTTCCTTGCACCGCGCGCGCCAGCTGCGCCGGATCGCGCAGTCCGCTCAGCGACACCAGCGCCGTGGCACGGTCCGGGCGCTCCAGCAGCAGGCCGCCGACGGTGGTCGCCAGCGGCGTGCCGTGCAGGTCGCGCGCGGTCAGCAGCGGCGCACTGCGCGCGGCCTGCAGGTCGGCCAGGAACGGCGCGAAGGCGTCGGCGCGGAACGGCGTGGCGGCGACCGCCGCGGCGGTGATCGCCTGCGCCTGCGCCGGATCCGGCAAGGCGGCCTGGCGCCGGCGCTGGGTGGCGGCGCTGGGCAGGTAGCGCGCGGCCATGTCGTAACCGGCCAGTGCGCCCTGCGCCACCAGCGCGTCCAGGCGCGGGCGCAGGCGTTCGGACGCGGCCAGCGCGGCATCGGCGGACGCGGCCGGCAGGGCCAGCACGTAGCGCACGTCCGGCGCACCCAGTTCCTGGCGCAGGTGCGCGTCGCGGGCCAGGCCTTCGGCCGGCACCGGGGTCAGCTTGGACAGGTCGTTCTGCCAGAACGGCCCCGGTGCGAAGACGATGACCGCCGCCGCCAGCAGCGCGAGCGGCAGCAGCGACCAGCGCGGCCGCGGCAGCCGCGCGATGCCGCGCCACAGCCGCTCCAGCAGCGGCGAGTCGGCATGGTCGCGCGGCGAGGGATCGATCAGCGCCGGCAACAGCAGGCGCGTGGTCAACGCCGCCACCAGCAGGCCGGCGATGGTGAACACCGCCAACTGGCGCAGGCCGTCCACCCCGGAGAACAGGAAGGTGACGTAGGCGATGCAGGTGGAGACCACGCCCGTGGCCAGGGTCGGCCACAGGTGGCGCGCGTTCTCGCGCGGGTCCAGGCCCGGACGCTGGTGGCTGAACAGGTGGATCGGATAGTCCTGGACCACGCCGATCAGGGTGAAGCCGAACGCCACGGTGATGCCGTGCACGCCGTCGAACAGCAGCGCCACCGCGCCGAGCCCGGCCAGGCCGGCGCTGGCCAGCGGCAGCACGCCCAGCACCGGGATCTTCCAGCTGCGGTAGGCCACCAGCAGCAACACGATCAGCCCCACCGTATCCAGGGTGCCGATCCACTGCGCCTCGTTCTGGGTGCGTCCGCCGATCTCCACCGAGAACGCGCCGGGGCCGGTCAACGTCAGCTTGCTGCGGGTGCCGGCGCTGACCTTGGCGAAGGCGGCATGGATCGCGTCCACCGCACGCTGCTGGCCGGTGGGGTCGAAACCGGCGGCGCGGGTCTGCGCCACCAGCAGCGCGTCCTTGCCGGCGCGGTCGAACCAGACCCCGTCGCGCTGCTGCGGGCCGCCGGCCGGCTGCAGGCGCTCGGCCAGGTGCAGCACCTCCAGGGTCGGATCGCGCGGCAGCAGCGGCTCCACCATCGCCGCCGCCGGCGAGCCCAGGTCCTGCAGCCGCGCCTGCAGCGCATCGCGCAGGGTCGGCGTATCCAGCGGCTTGGCGTCGAAGCTGTCGCTGAGCAGGTAGCGGTACGGCAGCAGGCGCTCGGGGATCGCGTCCAGGCCGGCGTCGGCGCCGTTGGCGACCAGCTCGAACACGTCGCGCTGCGCCGCCAGCGCGGCATGCAGCGCCTGCGATTGCTGCGCCAGCGTGGCCGGATCGGCCCCGGACAACGACATCAGCAGCAGCCGCGAGCCGGGGCCTTCGCCGAGTTCGTCGAGTAGGAGCTTTTGGGCGGGGGTGCGGGCTTCCGGCATGAACTTGCGCAAGTCCCCCGACACCTGCAACGCATTGCCCAGCCAGATCCCGGCCACGGTCAGCACGGCCAGCCACAGCAGCGCCAGCGAGATGCGCATCTTCGAACTCAGTTGGCGTGTCACTACCGCCGCTCCCCCAACGCCCATCCGTTCAGACCCGGGGCCGCGGGCGCGGCATCGGGCATGACTGACCGCCGCCTGCCACCACGGGCCGGCATGAACTTGCGCAAGTCACCCGACACCTGCAACGCATTGCCCAGCCGGATCCCGGCCACGGTCAGCACGGCCAGCCACAGCAGCGCCAGCGAGATGCGCATCTTCGAACCGAGGGCACGCCTCATCGCGCTGTCCCTGCGTACCGTTCAGCGGCCGCACGCGCACCCGTCAGGCCGGCAGCGTGCTGCCGGCACCCGTCGCCGCGCGCGGGGGTCACACCGCGTCGCCGTGGCACAGTGCGGTCAGCGCGGCGCCGTCGGCGAGGGCGCCGGCGGCCTGCGCCGCGCCGGCCAGCAGGGTGCGCTGGACCTCGCCCTTGGCCGGGGTGGTCTCGATGCAGCGCAGTTCGGCGCCGCGGCCGTACAGGCGCAGGCTGCGCACGTGCGCGGCCATGGCCGGGTCCTTGGGCTGCAACTCCAGCTGCCAGCGCTCGCGGGTGCCGGCGCTGCTGATGGTGTACTGCTGCTGCAGCAGCACGCGGTCGCCGGACAGCAGCGCGCCGAAGCCGCTCTGCAGGCCGGCCAGTTCCGGCACGCGCGCCAGCGAGAAACGCCGCGGCGGCTTGCCGTCGCGTTCCAGCGTGGCCTCGCCACCGCGCAGGGTGGTGGTCTCGTGGTACGGCGCGGTGACCTCGCGCACCAGGGTCTGCGCGTCCGGGCGGCGGTATTGGCCCTGCACCCGCAGCGGCGTCTTCAGCAGCGCCGAGCCGCGCAGTTCGACGAAGGCGGTGCTGACCGGCGCCGGCCGCGCCAGCTTCTGCAGGATCCAGTCGGCGTCCGGTGCCTCAGGCGATGCGGCGCTCAGCGGTGCGGCGCTGCACAGCAGTATCAGCATCCACGGCAAGGTGCGGCGCATCGGCATGGCGGTTGTTCCAGAAGTCGTAGAAGTTGAACCAGTTGTAGGGCGCGGAGCGGGTGTAATGCTCCAGCCTGGCGGCGTAATCGCGGATGAGCGCGGCCAGCACCGGCGCGCGCTGCCGGCGCGGCAGGTCCAGGCCTTCGCTGAAGGTCTCGAACACCAGCTGGTAGCGGTTGCCGCCGCGGTACAGGCCGAACGCCAGCACCACCGGCACCTTGAGCGCGGCGGCGATCAGCCACGGCGAGGTCGGGAACAGCGCGCCCTGGCCGATGAACGCCGCCGGCAGCGCCGGGTCCTCCGGGCGCGGCCGGTCCACCAGCAGTGCGACCAGCGCGCCCTCGTCGGTGGCCTGCTTGATCGCCATGACGATCGAGGTGCTGTCCATGCCGGCGTCGATGATGTTGGCCGCCAGCTGCGGGTTCAGCGCGCCCAGCAACTCGGTCATCGCCGGGTTGTGCGCCTTGTCCAGCACCACCTTGACCTGCACGTCCGGACGCTCGGTGGCCAGCACCCGCAGCGCGTCGAAGCTGCCCAGGTGCGAGCCGAAGATCAGCACGCCGCGGCCGCGGTCCATCTGCGTGTGCAACTGGTCCAGGCCCTGGACCTGCACCCGGAACCGGTGCATCTGCCCGCACAGCATGAACACCCGGTCGAGGATGGTCGCGGCGAAGGTGTGGATGTGCCGGGCCACCTCCAGCAGGGTGGCCGGGCGGTCGAACACACGGCTCAGGTAATGCCGCGAATCGCGCCGCTCCGGGCCGCGCACCAGCAGGAAGTACAACGTGATCGGGTACAGCAGCAGGCGCCCGACGGCGCGGCCGCCGTGGCGGGCGATGCCGCGAATCAGCCACAGGGCGAAGCGGCCGCCGCCTTCCGGGCGATGCTTCCAGCCGGCGCTCACGGCGCGGCCTCGGCGTTCAGCTCGCCGCTCACCAGCAGGTCCTCGCCGCGCAGCACGCGGAAACGCCAGCGCGGCGCGGCGCCGTCCAGCTCCACCCGTGCCGGCTGCCCGGGCAGCAGCGGCTGCAGGAACTTCACCTGCGGCAGGCGCAGCGGCGCGCGCGCGCCGTGCGCCGCCTCGACGGCCTGCAGCACGTGGTCCAGCACCACGACGCCGGGCACCACCGGGCGGCCCGGGAAGTGGCCCGGCAGGCTGGGATGATCATGCGGGACGACGAAATGCATACGGGCGACTCATATCCTGGGTTCGAGCATGGCACGGACGGCCTGGTGCGCGCGCTGGGTCACTTCCTGGCGGTTCAGCGGGCCGTCCTCGCCGTTCACCGGGATCGGCGTGCCGATCCGCACCCGGATGACGCCGGGCCGGACCCGGAACAGGCTGGTCGGCGGCAACACCTTGCCCGCCCCGTCCAGCGCCACCGGCACCACGTCCACCCCGGCGTCGATCGCGGCCTGCAGCAGCCCGGCCTTGAACTCGGCCAGCGCGCCGCTGCGGCTGCGGGTGCCTTCCGGGAACAGGCACAGATCCTCGCCGCGGCGCAGCAGCGCCGCCGCCGCGCGCCGCATCATCGCCCCGGCGCGGCGGCTGTCGCGGTCCAGGAACAACATGCCGGTCGCGCGCGCATACCAGTTCACGAACGGCACCTTCAGCATCTCGTCCTTGAGCAGGAAGCGCAGCGGCACCGGCAGCGCCACGAACAGCGCGCAGATGTCGATGATCGACTGGTGGTTGCTGACGAACAGGTGGTTGCGCGACCAGTCGACCCGCTCGCGGCCCTCCACCTGCAGCCGCGCCCCGGCGCCGAACAGCAGCACCGGCGCCCAGAATCGCGCGCCCATGCGCAACGGCAGCCGCGGCCCGGTCAGCCGCAGCAGCACCAGCGCGACGACGATGCCCAGCGCGGTATGCGCCAGGGTGAACAGCAGCTGCAGGGCGTTGTACATGGCCCAGGCCATGCGCGAGGGCATCCCTGCCTGCGGCAACTTGCGGTTTTCCTTGATGATCTGCACGACCCTGCATCCCCTGCAATACGCGCGTCAGCGCAGTAGATCGCGCCAAAAAACCGGCCCCAGCCGCGCCAACTGGTGCAGGAAGTCGGGCAGATTACGGTAGGGACGCTGCGGAAACCAGCGCCCGCGCAACAGGTACTCGCCGACGAAGAAGCCGCCGATGACCCCGTAGCCGAGCAGATTGGCGAACAGCGAGGCGCGCGCATCGCTGATCGGCAACGGCGCGGCCAGGCCCAGTTGCGCCAGCACGCCGCTGGGCTGGGCGCATAGCGCCAGCACCAGGTTGAGCAGGGTCAGCCCGACCAGCAGCAGGGTCCAGGCCAGGGTCAGGCGCTGGGTGTAGCGCCGCTGCGCCGGGCTGATCGGCATGCCGGCCTGCCGGTACAGGGCCTCGACGATGCGGGTGATCAGCGGCGTGCGCCCGCGCTGCAGGCTGCGCCCGAAGAACCAGGCCACCCAGGCGGTGAACAGCACCGGCGGGGCGGCCAGCAGCAGCAGGGCGTGCGGCGAGCGCCACAGCGGCACCAGCGCCGCCGTCGCGGCGATGGCCAGCGCCCAGGCCCAGGGCCGCCAGCGCGCCATCGGCTCCACCAGCACCATCAGCACCAGCGCCGCGCCGGCCAGCACCGCCAGGTCCGGGCGGTGCGCGGCATTGGCCCAATGCGCCAGCGGCGAGTAGGCCAGCGCCAGCAGCACGCCCAGGGCCAGCGCCCAGGGCGCGGCGTCGGCCCGCTCAGCTGGTCTTGTTGGCTTCGACATGCGCCGACAGCGCGCGCAGCGAGGCGAAGATGCGGCGGTTCTCGTCGTTGTCCGAGCGCAGCTGGAAGCCATAGCGCTTGCTGATCGCCAGCGCCAGTTCCAGGGCGTCGATCGAGTCCAGCCCCAGGCCGGTGTTGAACAGCGGCGCCTCCGGATCGATGTCGCCGGGCTGGACGTCTTCCAGGTTCAGGCTCTCGACCAGCAGCTCGGCCAGTTCACGTTCGGCGGCGGTTTGCGAAGACATCCAGGGGCTTCCAGGCGAAAGGACGGGTGCGACAAGATGGTGCATCGGACGCTGCGGCGCAACCATGCGCCCGCGAACAGCACGCTATCATGCCGTTTCGCCCCGCCGTTGCGCCGCAGGTTCCCTCAGGATGACGTCCCCCGCTGTTGCTCCCCTCCCCCCCACCGTAAACGCCGCCGCGGCAGAAACGCCCGACGTGCTGGTGATCGGCGGAGGGCCGGCCGGCTGCGCGGCGGCGATCGTCCTGGCCCAGCGCGGCTGGCGGGTGACGGTGCTGGAGAAGGACCACCATCCGCGCTTCCACATCGGCGAATCGCTGCTGCCGATGAACATGCCGATCCTGCAGCGGCTGGGCGTGCTCGAGCAGGTGCGGGCGATCGGCGTGCTCAAGCTCGGCGCCGACTTCCCCAACGACGCCGGCGGCTACAACACCTTCCGCTTCGCGCATGCGCTGGGCGCGCAGTCCGACTTCGCGCTGCAGGTGCCGCGCGCCGACTTCGACCGCGTGCTGTGCGCGCATGCGCGCGCGGTCGGCGCCGACGTGCACGAGGGCGTGCGGGTCGAGGCGGTGCAATTGGACGGCGAGGCGCCCACCGTGCAGGCGCGCAGCGCCGAGGGCGTGCGCCACTACCGGCCGCGCTACCTGATCGACGCCAGCGGCCGCGACACCTTCCTCGGCAACAAGCTCAAGCTCAAGCGCGCCAACCCGCGGCACCAGTCGGCGGCGCTGTTCAGCCATTTCCGCGGCGTGGCGCGGCGCCCGGGCGAGGACGCCGGCAACATCAGCATCTACCGCCACGCGCACGGCTGGATGTGGCTGATCCCGCTGCCCGACGACGTGATGAGCGTGGGCGCGGTGTGCGACCCGCAGTACATGAAGACCCGCCAGGGCTGCGACAGCGAGGCATTCCTGCTGCGCACCCTGGCGCTGAATCCGGACGTGGTGGCGCGCATGGCCGGCGCGCAGCGTGTGGCGCCGGTGCACGCCACCGGCAACTACGCCTACGAATGCACCCGCATGAGCGGGCCGCGCTGGCTGATGCTCGGCGACGCCTACGCCTTCGTCGACCCGATGTTCTCCTCCGGCGTGTACCTGGCCATGCACAGCGCCGAGCGCGGCGCGGCCATGGTCGATGCGGCGCTGCGCGACCCGGCCAGCGAGGCGCGGCTGCAGCGGCGCCTGGAGCGGCACCTGCGCGGCGGCCTGGACGAGTTCAAGTGGTTCATCTACCGCTTCACCTCGCCGACCATGCGCGAGCTGTTCGCGCAGCCGCGCAACGTGCTGCAGGTGGAACAGGCGGTCGTGGCGATGCTGGCCGGCGACGTCTTCGACAACCGCGCGGTGCTGCGCCGCCTGCGGGTATTCCGCGCCATCTATGCGCTGTCGGCGGTGGCGATGCTGCCGCGGGCATGGCGCGCCTGGCGCCACCGCCGCCGCCAGGCCCGCGAACAGTTCCACGGCGACACCTTGCACGGAGATACACCATGAGCCGCCCGCACCTGCAGTTTCCGCACCACACGCAGGGCCATCCGCAGTTGCAGGTGGACTACGTCGCCGAGACCGATCCCGGCCAGCTGCTGGGCGAGGACCAGGTGCTGGCGGTGTTCGGCTTCGGCGAGACCGCGCCCTACCACGACGACCCGCGCTACCTGCGCGTGCCGCTGCAGCCGCACGGCCCGCGCATGCTCGAGGTATGGCGCACCGACGCCCCGGTGCATAGCGGCCGCGACGGCGCCATCGCCTGGGCCAGCGACGGCCGCCTGCAGTTCGGCGTGATCGAGATCGACGAGCGCCAGGTGGACCTGGACATCGAGGAAGCCGCCGCGCTCGCCTACGCGCAGATCACCGCCTTCGTGTCCGGCAGCGCTACGCCACGCCTGCTGCGCATCTGGAACTACCTCGACGCGATCACCCTGGGCAGCGGCGATCGCGAACGCTACCGGCGCTTCTGCGTCGGCCGCGCGCGCGGGCTGGGCGAGTTCGACGCCACCCAATTGCCGGCGGCCACCGCGGTTGGCCGCTGCGACGACGCGCGGGTGATGCAGATCTACTGGCTGGCCGCCGCGCAGGCCGGCACGCCGTTGGAGAACCCGCGCCAGGTCAGCGCCTACCGCTACCCGCGCCAGTACGGCCCGCAGCCGCCCAGCTTCGCCCGCGCCATGCTGCCGCCGGCCGGCAGCGACATGCCGCTGCTGCTGTCGGGCACCGCCAGCGTGGTCGGCCACGCCTCCATGCACCAGGGCCAGCTGCTGGCGCAGTTGGAAGAGACCTTCGCCAACTTCGACGCCCTGCTGGCGGCAGCGCGCAGCCACGCTCCGGACCTGCCGCCGCAATTCGGCGACGGCACCCGCCTGAAGGTCTACGTGCGCGAACCCGACGACCTGCCGCTGGTCGCCTCCGCCCTGGACGCCCGCTTCGGCGACCGCGTCCCGCGCCTGCTGCTGCACGCGGTGATCTGCCGCGACGAGCTGGCGGTGGAGATCGACGGCGTGCATGGCTGAGGCCGCGCTACGGCGCATGCCACGCTGCACGTCGGCGTAGGAGCGGCTTCAGCCGCGACCGGGCCCTCCTGGGAATGCCGTCGCGGCAAATGCGCGTTACCGGCGGCGACCGTCCGCCGCCATCGGGCATTGGCGTAGTGGCATGCCGGGCCTGCCATCGCACCAGACACGCCGCGGCGTGCACTGCAAGCGGTGGGCGCTAACGTCCAGGCGCCATGTGCGCCGGCTCGTCGATCCCGCGCCCCTGCGCCTGTTGTGCAGCACGCTGCTGCTCCTGCCCCAGCGCCTGATTGGCCAGCGCCAGTTTCTGGTCCGACTGCTCCACGGGCGTGGCCAACGCCTGCTCCACCGGAACGACCGCGCGCTTCATCGCCGGATCGTTCAGCGCGCCCTGCACGGCGATCAGGTTGCCGGTTTTTCCCAGCACCACATGGTCGACCCGCTCCAGCGCATTGCCCGCCAACGAGTAGCCGGCCGCGCCCGGATACAGGTCGCGGTTGTCCTTGCAGGCCGCCAGCAGACTGCGGCTGAGCCGTTCGCTGTCGTGGTCGTAGGCCTTGCCAAGCACTGCATCGACCTTGCGCATGCCTGCGCGGATCTGTTCCAGCAACGCGTGATCCGGATGCCCGGGCAGCGAGGGATCGTCGCTCCGCTGCGCCTCGGCGCCATGCGCGGCAGGCGCCGCTGGTTCCGGCAACCCGTTGGCCAGCGGCGACACGTGCCGATGGGTATCGGCGGTGTGCTGCAGCAAGCCCGCGGCGGGCGGCTGCACGCTGGTGTCGAAGTACGGCAGCGGCCGCCGGTCCCTGCCCAGATCCAGCCCGTTCTCTTCCAGCAGCGCCTCGCGCAGATGCAGCCGCGACAGGTTCAGCGCGATCTGCGGCGTGTCGTTGCCCGGCTGCGGCGGATGGCTTGCTCGCTCCGCTTGTGCGATGAACGAGATCGCACTGGTTGCGTAGTAGTTGGGATAGTCCGAGTTTCCGAGTGCGCCCAGTCCGCCCGGGCTTCTAGGCAACTTATCGAAATAGTTCTGACCCATCGCCTCGAGATTGCCCGGCGTTGGGCTAAGCGTCAGATCACGGTTGATGCTCAAGTTCTGTTTCAACTCGTAGGACAAACCACGCGGCCCATTCTTGAGCTCTATAAAGTCAGCCATTCGCCCAGGCTGCTCCCGATAGATATCTTGAAGTGATGGATGCGGATTGACTGCTTTCACCTTACTTACGACCGCGTTCCATCCCGCAATTTCCGCACCGGCCTCATCGCGCCGGTGCTGGGACAGCAAGGTATCGAGAGGGCCGGTGTAGTCGCGAGGTTCCGACTGATGCCGCGCGATGTGCTTCACCGTGTCATGAAACGCCGCGCGCGCTTGCGCAGTGTCAGCAGCATTGAAACCGTGTTGCAGTTCGTGCCCCAATACGAACGTCAGCTCGCCGGCAGCGGGCAACCTGCCTCCAGGCAGCGCAGCGAGTCGCGCCAGGGGAATCCGCATGGACTGGCTTTGGGGGTCATATTCGCCACCAGCATTCGGATTGGTCAATGGCACGATCTGCTTCAGATACTGCCGCTCGACTGCCGTGTTGAACTGGTCCACCAACACGGGAGAAGCATTGATGATCATCCGCAAATTGTCAGCGTGCTCTCGAGTGACGCCAGGTTGAGCGGAAAATGCCGAAATGACATTTTCAGCCTGTGGACTGATCCCCGCCATGATGCGCTCCTGAGATCAAGTGACAACGATCGTCCTGACACAGGAACGGCCAGTACCTGTATCCGATGTCCACACATGCTCACCTTCCGGATACACCTCCACATGCATTCCCGGGCGATCGAAGGAGTCGTACAAAAGCCGACCGTTCAGCAAGCCCGACTGTCCTGGGGCCGGCTGCGGGGGCGAATCGAAATTATGTTGACGGGCAAATCCCATCTCTTCCAACTGACCGGTGAATTGATCGAAATCGAGCTGGCAGAGATCCCCCATTTCCGGCGAAGTGCCGGAGACGATCGGATTGAACCCGAAGTCCAAACGTGGAGGAGCGGCGCGCATATCGACCTCGAAGCCATGCGTCCACTCAGGACTTACCTGCTCGCCAAATCCATAGCGGTCCACGCCGTTCTCACTATGTTGCGCCTCCACCCCCATCACCTCGCGCAAGCGCTGCGGCGTGAACTCGGCCACGCTCTTGCTGGTGCGGATCAGGGTCAGCAAGCGGCTGAGCATCTGCTCGGCGCTCAGCTTGGGCGACACGGGCGCGGCGGCCGGATCGGCGGCGCCGGACGAGGGGGACGAGGTCATGGCGGGAGAGTCCTTGGCAGGAGGCGCGGCGGCAGGCGCATGGGTGCAGGCCGCACACAGGAGCGAGGCGATCAGGACGAGGGAGGCCCGATGGGGCATGCGGCACATCCTTGCGGCGCGAAGCGATAGGCGCAGTATACGAACACCCGCGTAGGGGGCGGCAAGCCACGCCCCGGCCGTGCCAAGCGGCGGGCGGCCACGTGCCACGCTGCGCAAACCGTAGCGCGCTGGCGCCTGGTCGCTGCGCGCTATCCCGGCGCCGTCCGGCGGGTACTCAGTCCTCGCGACCGGCCGCCAGCAAGGCCAGCAGGCGATCGCGCGGCAACTTGCCGGTCTCGTTGCGCGGCAGGGCCTCGAGCAGGCGCAACCGGCGCGGCAGGAACACCGGGTCCAGTTCGCGGCGCAGCGCGGCCAGGATCGCGGCCTCGTCCAGGGTCGGCGCCACCACCACCGCGGCGATGCGGCCCACCGCCTGGCCCGGTTCCGGATCCAGTTGCAGCATCGCGCCGTCGACCACGCCGGGCAGCGCCAGCAGGCGCCGGGTGAGATCGGCCAGCGAGGCGCGCTTGCCGGCGATCTCCAGCAGGTCGGCCTGGCGGCCGCGCACCTGGAAGCGGCCGTCGGCGTCCACGTCCATCAGGTCGGCCAGCAGCACCGGCTGCGGCAGATGCGGCGCGTGCACCAGGGTGCCGTCCGGCTGCGGCGCCACGCGCACGCCGGGCAACGGCGTCCACGGCACCTCGCAAGCGGTGCGGCGGCTGGCGAACACACAGGTTTCGGTGGAGCCGAACATCTCGCGCACCTCGCCGCCGAAGCGCGCCTCGGCGGCGGCGGCCAGCTCCTGCGCCAGCGGCGCGGTGGCCGAGACGATGCCGGCCAGCGGCGGCAGGGCGACGCCGGATTCGACCAACGCGCGCAGATGCACCGGCGTGGTCACCAGCAGCCGCGGCGCCGGCAGCTGCGCCAGCGCACGGGCCACGTCCTCGGGAAAGAACGGGCGCCCGGCGTGCACCGCCAGCGGCGTCACCAGTGGCAGCAGGATCGACAGCTCCATGCCGTACATGTGCTGCGGCGGCACCGTCGCCACCACCTGCGGCACCGCCGTGTCCGGCCACAGCCCGACCAGCGCCAGCAGGTCCTGGCGGGTGCTGGTGAGGAAGCTGCCCCAGGTCTTGGGATTGGGCTTGGGCGCGCCGGTGCTGCCGGAAGTGAAGCCGATCGCCACCAGCGCGTCGTCGGCCAATTGCGGCATCGGCCCGTCCAGCGACGGCAGCGCGTCCGGCAGTCGCCAGTAGCGCGGCGGCGGCTCGGCCAACGCCAGGTCGCCCAGGCAGTAGCAATCGGCATGGCTGCGCTGCACCTCGGCCACCACCGCCGGCGCGCGCGAGGACGGCAGCAGCGAGGTCTGCCCGCGCAGCGCCACCGCGCAGAACGCGACCATGAAACGGTAGCGGTCCTCGCACAGGTTCAGCGCATGCCGGCCGGCCGGCAGCACCGCGGCCAGGCCGCGCACGTGGCCGAGGAAGGTCGCCAGGTCGATGTGCTCGCCGTTGGCGAAGGCCAGCGGACGCCGCGCGTCGCCGACGGCGAGCGGGTGCAACAGGGGCGCGGCGGGAATCTCGGAGGAAACGGCGGACATGCGTGGCGGCGGCTCGGGCGGGGCGATGACCCGCACGGCGCGGGGAGCCGGTAGCTTGGCCGGCGCCGCCGCCGCTGGCAAGCCGGCGGCCGCCGCGGCCGCCGTCAGTGGTGGTAGCCGGTGTCGGCGGTGATCTTGCCGCGGAACACCCGGTACGACCAGGCGGTGTAGCCCAGGATCACCGGCAGCAGCACCGCCAGCCCGGCCAGCACGAAGCCCTGCGAGGCCGGCGGCGAGGCCGCTTCCCAGATGGTCAGCCCGGGCGGCACGATGTTCGGCCAGATGCCCAGCACCAGGCCGAAGAAGCCGAGCACGAAGAAGCACAGGGTCAGCATGAACGGGCGCGCATCGCGGCCCTGCGCCATCGCCGCACGCCACAGCGCCAGCGCGTTGACCAGCACCAGCAGCGGCACCGGCGAGAGCCACCAGAAATTGCCGTCGTGGAACCAGCGCGCCATGATCCGCGAGTCCAGGAACGGCAGCCAGGCGCTGACCAGGCCCATGAACACCACCACCACCAGCACCAGCGGCCGGGTCAGGGTGCGGGCGATGTGCTGCATCGCGCCCTCGGTCTTGAGGATCAGCCAGCTGCCGCCGAGCAGCGCGTAGCCGAACACCACCGCCGCGCCGGTGAGCATCGAGAACGGGCTGAACCAGCCCAGCACCCCACCCAGGTACTTGCCGTCCTGCAACGGCATGCCTTCCACCAGCGCCCCCAGGATCACCCCCTGCCAGAACGCGGCGCACAGCGAGCCCAGCGCGAACGCCCAGCCCCACAGATACTTGGAACTGCGCGCCTTGAAGCGGAACTCGAAGGCCACGCCGCGGAACACCAGCGCGATCAGCATCAGCAGCACCGGCAGGTACAGCGCCGACAGCACCACCGCATAGGCCTTCGGGAACGCTGCCAGCAGGCCGGCGCCACCGAGCACCAGCCAGGTCTCGTTGCCATCCCAGATCGGCGCGGCGGTGTTCATCATCAGGTCGAGCTGGTGCTCGTCCTCGGCGAACGGCGCCAGGATGCCCAGGCCGAGCACGAAGCCGTCCAGCAGCACGTACATCAGCACGCCGAAGCCGATCACGCCGAACCAGATCACCGGCAGCACGGTCGCCATGTCCATCAGTGGGTCTCCTCGATGTCGTCGTCGGCCGCCGACAGCGGCCGCGCCGGGGTCTTGTCGCCCTCCTGCATGCGCGGCGCCGGCTCGTGCGGCAGCGGCCCATGACGCAGCATGCGCAGGATGTACCAACTGCCGAAACCGAACACCAGCGCGTAGGCGAGCACGTACACGCTCAGCGAGATCCACACCATCGCCGGGCTGACCGGGCTGACCGCATCGCGGGTGTGCAGCAGGCCGTAGATCACGTACGGCTGGCGCCCGATCTCGGTAACGAACCAGCCGGCGACCAGCGCCACGAACCCGGCCGGCAGCATCGCGTTCCACGCCAGATGCAGCGCGCGCCGACGCAGCAGCGTGCCGCGCCACCAGAAGAACAGCGACACCAGCGCCAGCAGCAACATCGCCATGCCCAGCCCGACCATCACCCGGAACGCGTAGAACACCGGCTTCACCGGCGGCCGCTCGTCGGCCGGCACCGCGGTCAGCGGCGTGATCTCGCCATCCAACGTATGGGTGAGGATCACACTGCCCAGGCGCGGAATGGTCACCTCGTAGTCGTTGCGCTCGGCGACCTCGTTGGGCACCGCGAACACCACCAGCGGCACGCCCTGACCCGGCGCCTCGCCGTGCCAGTGCCCTTCCATCGCCGCCACCTTGATCGGCTGGTGCTCGAGCGTGTTCAGCCCATGCGCATCGCCGGCGGCGATCTGCAGCGGCAGCGCGATCGCGGCGAAGGCCACCGCCAGCTTGAGCATGCGCCCGGCCGCGTCCAGGTGTTCGCCGCGGCGCAGGTACCAGCCGCTGACCCCGCCGATCACGAAGCAGGTGGTGATGAAGGCGGCCAGCACCATGTGCGTGAGCCGGTACGGGAACGACGGATTGAAGATCACCTCGCGCCAGTTGGCCGGATGGAACACGCCCTCGACCACCGCGTAGCCGGCCGGCGTCTGCAACCAGCTGTTGGCCGAGAGGATCCAGAAGGTGGAGATCAACGTGCCGATGGCGACCAGGCAGGTGGACAGGAAGTGCAGCTTCTCCGGCACCTTGTGCCAGCCGAACAGCATCACTCCGAGGAACGAGGCTTCCAGGAAGAACGCGGTCAGCACCTCGTAGCTGAGCAGCGGACCGAGGATGTTGCCGGCACGTTCGCTGAGCACCGCCCAGTTGGTGCCGAACTGGAAGCTCATGACGATGCCGCTGACCACGCCCATGCCGAAGGACACGGCGAAGATCTTCAGCCAGAAGAAGTACAGATCGCGCCACACCGTGTCGCGCGTGCGCAGCCAGCGCCACTCCAGGAACGCCAACCAGCTCGACAGGCCGATGGTGAAGGCCGGGAACAGCACGTGGAAACTGATGACGAATCCGAACTGGATGCGCGACAGCAGCAGGGCGTCCATGGGTGCGCCTGAGAAAGCGGAGACGATGCCTATTGTTGGTGCGGCGCGGCGAAATGGGATGTGACGGTTTGTCGCAGTGGCGTCTTGTCGCAGACGCATGCGGGCGAGACCGCGCCTGCGTCCATGCACGTCCAGCACGACGGCGCTCCTGCGAGCGAACCAGGTGCCGACGACGCCCACCCATCGTATCGGCGACGCGTGCAGGAAAACTGTGCTGCCGTTGCGCTTGCGCGCAACCAGGCAGAGACACTCCCACGCGAGGCACAACATGACGGATCGCGCATTCGCTCCCGACGAAAGTGCAGCGGGACCACCGAGGCATCTCTGCATCGTCTGCAACACGATCGATTGGCTCGCGCCGCGTCGTTCCTGAATTGGCATCGCCAGGGCCTGAGTGCGGTGTGCAGCGGCGGGTCGGCGCGCCCTTGCGCGCAGCCCATCCATGACCAACGGCGCAATCGCCGCCACCCTGGCGGCTGCTACGCTTGCGGTTTGCCGTTCGCCCGGAATCCCAGATGCGTCGTCTCGCCCTGAGCGCTGTTGTGTTGCTGTCCCTGTCCTGCCTGCCGCCGCTGGCCGCGGCGCAGGATGCCGCCGCCCCGCTGACCATCGAACAGGCCATGGCCGATCCGGACTGGATCGGGCCGCCGGTCGAGGACGCCTGGTGGGCCTGGGACGGGCGCCAGGTGGAGTACCAGCTCAAGCGCACCGGCAGCCCGGTGCGCGACACCTACCGCCAGGGCATCGACGGCATCGCCGCGCAGCGGGTCGAGGACGCCCAGCGCAGCACCCTGGACGCGGCCAATCCGGTCTACGACGCGCGTCGCCAGCGCATGCTGTTCGTGCGCAACGGCGACGTGTTCCTGCGCGACCTGCGCAGCGGCGCGCTGACCCAGTTGACCCGCAGCAACCAGGCCGCCGCGCGGCCGCAGTTCACCACCGATGGCGGTGCGCTGTGGCGGGTCGGCAACGACTGGTACCGCTGGAGCCCCGGCGGCGGCGTACAGCAGGCCGCGGTGCTCAAGGCCGAGCGCGATCCCGATGCCGCGCCCAAGCCCGACGTGCTGCGCGAGCAGCAGCTGCGCACCCTGGAAACCCTGGCCCGCGACCGCGCCCAGCGCGAGCTGCTGCGCCAGCAGGAGCAGGCCTGGCGTCGCGCCGACAGCAGCCGCGCGCCGGCGCCGGTGTACCTGGGCGACGACGTGGTGGTCGACGACAGCGCGCTGTCGCCCGACGGCCGCCACCTGCTGGTGGTGACCCACGCCAAGGGCGCCGAGGAAGGCCGCGAGAGCAAGATGCCCAAGTACGTGACCGAATCCGGCTACGCCGAATTCCAGGAAACACGCACCCTGGTCGGCCGCAATCCGCCGGTGGCGCAGACCCTGTGGCTGGTCGATGCGGTGGCCGGCAGCGCGCGCAAGCTCGACCTCTCCGTGCTGCCCGGCATCGGCACCGATCCGCTGGCGGCGCTGCGCAAGGCCGCCAAGCAGGAGCCGCTGCAGGGGCCGCGCGCGGTCCGCGTGGAAACCGACGGCGACGGCAGCGGCGCCTCGATGCACTGGAGCGATGACGGCCGCAACGTCGCCGTGCTGCTGCGCGCGGTGGACAACAAGGACCGCTGGATCGCCAGCGTCGACCTGGACAAGGCGGTACTGCAGCCGCGTCACCGCCTCACCGATCCGGCGTGGATCAACTGGAGCTTCAACGACTTCGGCTGGATGCCGGACAACCAGACCCTGTGGCTGCTGTCCGAGCAGTCCGGCTACGCGCACCTGTACACCCAGCGCGGCACCGAGAAGCCGCGCCAGCGCACCTCCGGCAAGTGGGAAGTGTCCGCGCCGGTGGTCAGCGCCGACGGCCAGGGCTTCCTGTTCCTGTGCAACCGCAAGTGGCCGGGCGACTACGAGGTGTGCAAGCTCGACCTGCGCAACGACAGCGTCGCCGAACTGACCGCGCTGGACGGCGTGGAGGACTTCGCGCTCTCGCCCGACGGCCAGCAGCTGCTGGTGCACTACTCCGGCCCCTACCTGCCACCGCAACTGGCGGTGCTGCCGGCCGCCGGCGGCACCGCACGCGTGCTCACCGACACCCGCAGCGCCGCGTTCAAGGCGCGCCCGTGGGTGCAACCGCAGTTCGTGCAGGTGCCGTCCAAGCACGGCGCCGGCACCATCTGGGGCAAGTACTACGGCCCGGCGCAGCCGGAGCCGGGCAAGCGCTATCCGGTGGTGATGTTCGTGCACGGCGCCGGCTACCTGCAGAACGTGTCGGCGCGCTACACCCCGTACTTCCGCGAGCAGATGTTCCACAACCTGCTGGTGCAGAAGGGCTACATCGTGCTGGACCTGGACTACCGCGCCAGCGCCGGCTACGGCCGCGATTGGCGCACCGCGATCTACCGCGACATGGGCCATCCGGAGCTGGAGGACTACCTGGACGGCCTGGACTGGCTGGTCGACAGCAAGCAGGGCGACCGCGGCCGCGCCGGCATCTACGGCGGCTCCTACGGCGGCTTCATGACCTACATGGCGCTGTTCCGCAGCCCCGGCACGTTCAAGGCCGGCGCCGCGCTGCGCCCGGTGGCCGACTGGAGCCAGTACAACCACGAGTACACCTCCAACATCCTCAACACCCCGGACCTGGACCCGGAGGCCTACCGCACCTCCTCGCCGATCGAGTACGCCAGCGGGCTGCGCGACCACCTGCTGATCGCCCACGGCATGGTCGACGACAACGTGTTCTTCAAGGACTCGGTGGACATGACCCAGAAGCTGATCGAGCTGCACAAGGACAACTGGGAGATCGCGCCGTATCCGATGGAGAAGCACGGCTTCACCGGCGCCGACTCCTGGCTGGACGAGTACAAGCGGGTGTTGAAGCTGTTCGAGCAGCAGCTGAAATAGGCCTGCTTGCGGCCGCAGGCGGTCGCGGCTGACGCCGCTCCTGCAGTGGGGAAACCACTGTGGGAACGACGTCGATCGCGACACGGGAAGCGGTGACGTCCTGTCACCAAGGGGCGAAGCGATGCAGCTGCCTTGCGCCGGCAGCAACCCGTCCTATCCTTGCCGGACCCTTCGCGCCGCGCCGCATGCCGCCCCCCACCGAAGGACCGCCGATGCCGCCACCGCCCCTGCCCACCGCCCGCGACCCGATGATCGACTCGATGGCGAAGATCTCGCTGGTGCTCGGCGTGGCCTGGTTGCTGTGCGCGCTGGGCCAGCTCGCGGTGCTGGCCGTGCTGCCCGCCGGCACGCTGCAAGGAGTCGTCGCGCGCATCGGCATCGCGCTGCCGGCGCTGCTGCAATGGTGCCTGGACCATGTGTGGGCGCTGTCGCTGCTGTCGGCGCTGTTGGCACTGCTGTTCTGCGCTGCTGCCTGGGGGCTGCTGCGACGGCGCGAGTGGGCGAGACTGAGCTTCGTTGCCTTCCTGATCGTCACCGGCCTGGCCAACTTCGCCAGTTTGCCGGTGCTGTGGCAATGCTTCGCAGCGCTGGACCAGGTGCTGCCCGCAGCGATGCGGCATACCGCCGAAGGCGCGCAGTTGCTGGGTCAATTGCAGGCCGGCCGCACGATCAGCATCGCCACCGCCGCGGTGACCGCGTTGGTGTTCGCCGCACTGCACGGCTGGATCGCCTACCAACTGTACCGGCCGGCGATCCGCGCCGAATTCCGCCGCTGAGCGCGCGCGGGCGCCCTCCCGCACGCAGCAACGAGTGCGCGTCCGCCGGTGATGCCGCAACCGGGATGTTGCAAGGAATTCGCGCCTTGCAAGCGTGATCGGCTGCGTTCGACCGCGGCATGCAGTAGACGCGGTCCTGCCGCCGACCCCACCCCACTTCGGCACGCCCAAGACACGTGCGTGGGGCGTCTTCGTGCCGATCGCACGCGCTGCAGACGACGATGGTGTTGGCCAGAACGCCGCGCCGAGACGCCACGGCGAGCGCGCGCACCGGGCGCCGACATGGGGATGCCGGCGTAATAACGAGACAAATCCGCCAGCGCAGGCCAAGTGTGACTTGGCGCGCTCTGCCGGCGCTGCGCCGCGTGCAGAATGCTGTCGCATTGAGAACGCCCCGCGCTCCCCGCCGCTGGCGCTTCGTCCCTTGAAGACTCTGGCAACCGCGAACCTTCGCGACGCGGCAAGGGGGAGTCGTGCCTGCGCTCTTCCTGGCCGCTCACCTCCCTCCCAGCAAGGCGTGCATGATGAAGTCGTGGATCTTCGAACAATTGAATATCTCTTCCGACGAGAACCCGCTGCATTTCGATGCATCGGTCTGCAGCGACGAATACGCATGGCGCAGCGAGACGTGGGTGCAAGCCGAATCGCAGGGCTTCCACGGCATCTTCTTCAGCGAACACCACTTCAGCGGCGTGCGCGCCTGCCCTGCCCCGGGACTGCTGGCAGCCAGTGTCGCGGCGCGCACCCGGCGCCTGCGCATCGGCGTCCTCGGCTGGGTACTGCCGATGTGGCACCCATGGCGCCTGCTCGAGGAAATCGGCGTCCTCGATCAAATCAGCCAGGGCCGGCTGGAGATCGGCGTGGCACGCGGCTCCAACCCGAGCGAAGCAGTTGCGGTCGGCATCGGCGAGGACGCTATCCTGCCGATGTACCGCGAAGCGCTGGACATCCTCGAGCAGGCGTTGCACAACCCGGACCTGTCTCATCGGGGACGGTACTGGTCGTTCGATAATTTGCGCATCGTGCCACGCCCGCTGCAACGACCCGCGCCCCCCATCTGGGCCACGGTGCGCAGCCCCGAGGCGGCGGCAGAGGCGGCCCGCCGCGGCCACAAGGTCTGCACCGGCTTCCTGCCCACGCCGCAGGTCGTGCAACTGTTCGATGCCTATCGGCAGGCCGCGGCGCAGGCCGGGCGAGCGCACAGCCCCGAGCAGTTGGCGATCCGCCGCTGCATCTTCGTCGCCGACAGCGGCGCGCGCGCCCTGGCGCACGCGAAGGCCGCACAGGCGCAGATGCCGTCGATCCTGGACGACGACATCATCGCCGGCACTCCCGACGACGTCGGCCAACAGATCCTGGCCCAGCTGCACGCCGCCGGCGCCGGCAACATCGTCGGCTTCTTCGCTGGCCATCGCCAGGACCGCGATGCGGTACAGACCTCCTACCGCCTGTTCGGAGAGCAGGTGATACCGGCACTGAACGCCGCCTCCGCCTGACAGTTCAGGCACCTCCCCACGAGAGTCCGCCATGATGTCCACCCCCAGCCCCTTCGTCGACTACAACGGCGGCTTCGCCGCAGGCGAGAACCTGCTACGCCTGCATCTGAACGAATCGCCCTACGGCCCGCCCCCCGGCATCACCGCGCTGTTGCGGCAGGAACTGGATGCCCATGCCGGACGCTATCCCGAAAGCAGTTGCGAGCCGCTGCGCGCGCAGTTGGCCGACGCCCTCGGCATCGCGCCCGCAATGGTCGCCATAGGCAACGGCGCCGACGAACTGGTGCTGCTGGCCACGCTGGGGATGGCCGGTGCCGGGCAAGCGGTCGCCATCACCGAAGGCACCTTTCCCGGCTACCTGAGCGCGGCGCGTGTGGTCGGTGCGCAGCCGCGCGCAGTGCCGATGCGCGAGCATGGCATCGACGCCGACGCGGTGATCGAGGCAATCGGCGACGGCGCCAAGCTGATCTTCGTCTGCAATCCGCACAATCCCACCGGCAGCCTGCTGTCGATGGCCTCGATCGAACGCATCCTCGACCAGAGCGAGCGTCATGGTGCGACCTTGATCGTGGACGAGGCCTACATGGACTACGTGGAGGAACCGGCCGCCTCGGCATTGGCGCTGGTGCGCGGCGGCCGGCGCCTGGTGGTGCTGCGCACGTTCTCCAAGGCCTGGGGCATGGCGGCGCTGCGTGTCGGCTACGCCGCCGGCCATCCGCAGCTGATCGCGCGGATGTGGGCGATGCGCCAGGCCCTGCCGTTCAACGTGAACCGGTGCGCCCAGCGCGCGGTGCCACACGCGTTGCAAGCGCAGGCGCATCTGCATCGGGTACGCCGGGACAACTGCACCGTGCGCGACACGTTCTGCCGCCAACTGTATGCGGCAGGCATCCGGTTCCTGCCCTCGGCCACCAACTTCGTGATGCTGCTGGCCATCGGCGACAGCGCTGCGGTGGCCGGCAGGCTGGTCCGCGAACACGGCATCCTGGTCCGCGATCTGGGATTGTTCGGCTGGTCGGGATGCCTGCGCGTGAGCATGGCCACCGCGGCGGACATGCAGCGCTGCGTCGCGGCGCTGTGCGCATGCCTGGCCGCGACGTGAGGTGGGGCGCGCCGGCCGCATCGGCCGGAGGCCGCGCAGAGGCCGAAGACACCGCCGGTCCCCAGATCGGCGCCGACCGGCGGCCATCCACGGCCACTGCGTGCGCCGCCGCGGGCGCACGGGAGGCACCCGAACCGGCCCGCGCCCATGTCCTCGTCCGCGCACATGGACGCCGGTACGGCCGATGCGCGGCATCACTGCGGCAGACGCCACGGCGGAGTCCGCCTAGAATACGCCCATGCATCTAGACCGAGTACGCGACTACCTGACCGGCCTGCAGGACCGCATCTGCGCCGCCATCGAGGCCGCCGACGGCCAGGCCCGTTTCGCCGAGGACCTGTGGCAGCGGCCCGAGGGCGGCGGCGGCCGTACCCGCATCCTGCGCGACGGCGCGCTGTTCGAGCAGGCCGGCATCGGCTTCTCCGACGTCGCCGGCACCCGGCTGCCGCCCTCGGCCAGCGCCAACCGCCCGGAACTGGCCGGCGCCTCGTGGTGCGCGGTCGGGGTGTCGCTGGTGTTCCACCCGCTCAGCCCGTACATCCCCACCACCCACGCCAACGTGCGCTACTTCGAGGCGCAGCGCGACGGCGCCACCGTGGCCTGGTGGTTCGGCGGTGGCTTCGACCTGACCCCGTACTACCCCTTCGACGAGGACGCCCGCCACTGGCACCAGACCGCGCACGACCTGTGCGCGCCATTCGGCGCCGACCGCTACCCGGCGCACAAGCGCTGGTGCGACGAGTACTTCTTCCTCAAGCACCGCAACGAGACCCGCGGGGTCGGCGGCCTGTTCTTCGACGACCTGCATGCCGATTTCGAGCGCGACTTCGCCTACCAGCGCGCGGTCGGCGACGGCTTCCTCGACGCCTACCTGCCGATCGTGGAACGCCGCCGCGGCCTGCCCTGGGGCGAGCGCGAGCGCGAGTTCCAGCTGTACCGGCGCGGCCGCTACGTCGAATTCAACCTGGTCTACGACCGCGGCACCCTGTTCGGCCTGCAGAGCGGCGGCCGCAGCGAGAGCATCCTGATGAGCCTGCCGCCGCGGGTCCGCTGGGAATACGGCTTCCAGCCCGAACCGGGCAGCGCCGAAGCGCGCCTGGCCGAGTACCTGGTGCCGCGCGAGTGGCTGGCGTGAGCGGGCCGGCGCGCACTGCGGTACTGGGGCGCGAGGACAAGCGCGCCATCGCCGAACAGGTGCAGGCCTACCTGCGCACCGAGCTGCAGCAGCAGGTCGGCGCGTTCGAGGCCGAATTCCTGCTCGACTTCATCGCCGAGCGCATCGGCCCGCATTATTACAACCGCGGCCTGCACGATGCCCGTGCCGTGCTGGCCACGCAACTGGACACCCTGGACGACGCGCTCTACCAGCTCGAACAGGCGACCGAATCGCGCCGCTAGGCCGCCTATTCAGGGGCGGCGTCGGCCGCGATGCGGCATGCCAGACAGCGCCCTGGCGATATCGCGCGGCCTTGCGCCGGCCGCCGCGACCTGCGCTCAACTGCCCTTGTTGCTGAGAATGGTGATGTGGCCGTTGGTCTCCAGCAGCGCCAGGCGCACGTCGTCGATGCCCAGGCAGCCCTGCTGGCGCATCGCCGCCTCGAAATCGGCATGGCTGACCAGCTCGCGGCGCAGCACCTGGCGGAACACATGGCCATCGCGGGCCAGCACCACCGGTTCGCCCTCGATCAAGCGCTCCATGCGGGCGCTGCGCGAGGTCACCAGGCCGACCGTGAAGTTCAGCGCGATCAGCGTCGCCGCCAGCAACAGGCCGCCACCGAGCGAGGTGTCCTCGCCGAGCAGGGCGTTCTGCACCGCATTGCCGAGCAGCACGATCAGCAGCATGTCGAACGGCGTCAGCTGGCCCATGGCGCGCTTGCCCGAGACCCGCACCATCACCAGCACCGCCACGTACACCACCACCGCGCGGAAGACGAATTCCCACCAGGGCATCGACAGATGGAAAAGATCAGGCATCGCACGGCTCGCAGGGAGGATGGAGCGGCGACCTTACGCCGTGGCGTGCAGGCGGCGATAGGGGCAGGCCCGAAGCGCGGGCATAAAAAAGCCCCGCGGACCAGGGGGAGGTCGGCGGGGCCAGGGAACGGGGACTTGGGGAGGAGTCGCCGTTCCTGGATCTGCTCCAGGGGATGGGAGGAGATCCGCGACAGGTATTGCGCCTGTCGAGGGATATAAGAACATTTCCCACCTTGCTCGTTCGTGAAGATTTAAGTTAAAAATTTGTCAGATTAAGGACGGATTCATTCCCGAAAATCCCGCGAATACCGCGCGTCAACATTCCGTCCAAATCCGGCGCCACCGCCTGCCCGCAGGGTGTGACGGCAGTTGGACTTTCCGCCGCTTGCACCGCCCGCGCGGCGCAAAAAACCCCCGGAAATGGGAAAGCGAAAATCGCTGGCGGGATAATCCTCAGAAAAACTCCGGTGCGCTCTGCGTGGCGCGCGCGCCTGCGATGTCTACGCAGGACACCGCAGCGCCGGGAAGGGCCCCGGAAGCATCCCCGGGGCCCGAGTGGTCAATGCGCCTCGTCCCAGTTGTCGCCCACGCCGCTGTCCACCACCAGCGGCACCTTCAGCTCCGCCGCGGCGGCCATGCGCCGGGTCACCTCCGGCAGCAGCGTGTCGACGAAGTCGGCATCGGCCTCGAACACCAGTTCGTCGTGCACCTGCAGGATCATCAGCGCGCGGGCGCGGTGCTCCTGCAGCCAGGCGTCCACGCCGACCATGGCGCGCTTGATGATGTCGGCGGCGGTGCCCTGCATCGGTGCGTTGATCGCGGCGCGCTCGGCACCGGCACGCAGGCCCTGCTGGCGGGCGTTGATGTCGTTCAGGTACAGGCGGCGGCCGAACAGGGTCTCCACGTAACCCTGGGTGCGCGCCTGCTCGCGCATGCGTTCCATGAAGTCGCGCACGCCCGGGTAGCGGCTGAAGTACAGCGCCACGTAGTCCTGCGCCTCGCCACGGCCGATGCCCAGGTTGCGGGCCAGGCCGAACGCACTCATGCCGTACATCAGGCCGAAGTTGATCGCCTTGGCGGCGCGGCGCTCGTTGCCGGTGACCTCCTCGAGCTTGCGCCCGAACACCTCGGCGGCGGTGGCGCGGTGCACGTCCACGCCGCTGCCGAAGGCGCGCAGCAGGCCCGGGTCCTCGGACAGGTGGGCCATGATCCGCAGTTCGATCTGCGAATAGTCGCAGGCGATCAGCTTGCGCCCGGGCGGGGCGACGAAGGCGCGGCGGATGCGGCGGCCGTCGTCGGTACGGATCGGGATGTTCTGCAGGTTGGGATCGGAGGAGGACAGCCGCCCGGTGGCGGCGCCGGCCTGGTGGTAGCTGGTGTGCACGCGGCCGGTGGCGGGGTTGACCATCTCCGGCAGCTTGTCGGTGTAGGTGCTGCGCAGCTTGGCCAGGCCGCGGTACTCCAGGATCACCCGCGGCAGCTCGTGCTGGTCGGCGATCGCCTCCAGCGCCTCCTCGTTGGTGCTGGGCTGGCCCTTGGGGGTCTTCAGCACCGCCGGCAGCTTCAGTTCGTCGAACAGCACCGCCTGCAGTTGCTTGGGCGAGTCCATGTTGAAGCTGCGCCCGGCCAGTTCGGTGGCCTTCTGCTGCGCGGCCAGCATGCGCTGGCTCAGCTCCTGGCTCTGCCTGCGCAGCTCGGCGATGTCCACGCACACGCCGTTGGCCTCCACCCGCGCCAGCACCGGCACCAGCGGCATCTCGATCTCGCGGTAGACCCGCGCCAGCGCGGGCTCGGCGTCCAGCTGCGCCGACAGGGTGCGGTGCAGGCGCAGGGTGATATCGGCATCCTCGGCGGCGTAGCGGGTGGCGTCGTCGATGGCCACCTGCGAGAAGGCGATCTGCTTGGCGCCCTTGCCGGCCACGTCCTCGTACTTGACCGTGTCGTAGCCCAGGTAGCGCCGGGCCAGCGAGTCCATGTCGTGGCGGCTGGCGGTGGAGTTGAGCACGAAGCTCTCCAGCATGGTGTCGTCGGTGTAGCCCAGCACCTCCACGCCGTGGCGGCGCAACACGTGCAGGTCGTACTTGCCGTGCTGGCCGACCTTGGCCTTGGCCGGGTCCTCCAGCAGCGGCTGCAGCGCCGCCAGTGCCTGCGCCCGGTCCAGCTGCGCCGGCGCGCCGGGGTAGTCGTGGCCCAGCGGCAGGTAATCCGCGCGGCCCGGCGCGGTGGCGAAGCTGAGCCCGAC
Organism: Xanthomonas sp. NCPPB 901; assembly: GCF_056725085.1. Lineage (NCBI taxonomy): Bacteria > Pseudomonadati > Pseudomonadota > Gammaproteobacteria > Lysobacterales > Lysobacteraceae > Xanthomonas > Xanthomonas sp. NCPPB 901. Next base: position 4,762,531 of record NZ_CM161511.1, read on the forward strand.
CAGGTTGGCGCGCATCGCGTCCAGCGCGTCGGTCTCGGTGTCGAAGGCGAAGCCGTCGGCGGCGCGCAGCCGCGCCAGCAGGTCCTCGAACTGCTCGGCGGTGGTCACCGCGGCGTACTCGCCCTTGGCGGCCAGCGCCGGATCCAGCGCGCCGTCGTCGGCCGGCGCCGCGGCGCGGGCATAGCCGGCGGCGGTGCCGCGCAGGCTGGGCGCGGCCTCGCTGGCGGCCTCCGGCGCGGCGACGCCGCCGTCCAGGTCGCGCAGCGCCTGGGTGAAGCCGTAGCGCTGGTAGAGGCCGCGCAGTTGCTCCGGTTCCTGTTCGCGCAGGCCCAGGGTGCGCGGCCCGCCGGCCAGCGCCACGTCGGTCTTGATGGTGACCAGTTCACGATTCAGCGGCAGGCGCTGCAGCGCCGCGCGCAGGTTGTCGCCGATCTTGCCCTTGATGGTGTCGGCGTGGGCGATCACCCCGTCCAGCGAGCCGTACTCGGCCAGCCACTTGGCCGCGGTCTTGGGCCCGCACTTCTCCACCCCGGGCACGTTGTCGATGGCGTCGCCCATCAACGCCAGCAGATCGACGATCTGGTGCGGCCAGACCCCGAACTTCTCCATCACCGCCGCGTCCGAATCCATGCGGCTGCCGCTCATGGTGTTGACCAGCTGCACGCCGGGGCGGACCAGCTGGGCGAAATCCTTGTCGCCGGTGGAGATGGTGACGTCCAGGCCGTCGCCGGCGCCCTGCAGGGCCAGCGTGCCGATCACATCGTCGGCCTCGACCCCGTCCTCGCGCAGGATGGTGATGCCCAGCGCATGCACGATCTGGCACATCGGCTCGACCTGCGCGCGCAATTCCTCGGGCATCGGCGGCCGGTTGGCCTTGTACTGCGGGTACAGGTCGTCGCGGAAGGTCTTGCCCGGCGCGTCGACCACGAAGGCGACGTACTCGGGCCGCTCCTTGAGGGTGGCGCGCAACATGTTGACCACGCCGAACAGCGCGCCGGTGGGCTCGCCGGCGGCATTGGTCAGCGGCGGAAGCGCGTGGAACGCGCGATACAGGTAACTGGACCCGTCGATCAGGACTAATCGGCTCATCGGCCAATTCTACGCTGCGGCGCGTTCACGCCCCCGAAACGGGGATCCGCCCCAGGCGCAGCAGGGAGCCGTGGTTAGCCCCTCTCCCACCGGGAGAGGGGTTGGGGTGAGGGTCCGGCGCGAAGCGTCTCGCCGAGTTGGGTCCACGAGGCTGCGCCCGTACCCTCATCCGCCCCTTCGGGGCACCTTCTCCCGAGGGGAGAAGCGAGGAGCCGTAGCCCCTCTCCCACCGGGAGAGGGATTGGGGTGAGGGTACGGCCCACCATTCGCACGCCACAGGCGGACACTCGGCGCATACTCTGCGTCATGTCCTGCCCGTGGAGAACACCGCAATGAAAGCCCTGATCCTGATCCCGCTGTTGCTGCTGGCGGGTTGCGCCTCCACCGGCCTCGGCCCGGACGGCGCGCCGATGGACGTGCGCGGCGCGGAAACGACCCAGCGCAAGATGGACAACGGCGACACCGTCGACGAGTACCGCGTGGGCGGCCAGCTGCGCATGGTCAAGGTGACCCCGGCGCACGGCCCGGCCTACTACCTGTACGACCGCAACGGCGACGGCCACATGGAAGTGGACGGCAGCAAGGACAACGTGTCGCCGGTGTACTGGAAGCTCTACAGCTGGTGATGCACGCCCTGCGCGCCGCCGAACGGCAGCGCGCACCGCGCAGCGGGCCTTCGGCGCAAGCCTGATCCTGGGGCGACCGTGGGATGACCCGCGGTCGTCCGGGAACGCGGCCGGGAGACGACGCGCTACGGCGCGTGCGCCACGCCATGGCAGGAACACGCGCCATCGATGGCCACCGAAGAGCAGCGGCATGACCCACGCCGGCGGCACGCTCACAGAGGCTGGCGACGGCAGGAATTCGTGGCGGCGGACGCCGGGCGCGGCATGGCATCCGGGCGGTTTCCGCCAGGCCGCGGGGGCGTTGCCGCAGGCTACGTCGCCACGCGCCGCAACGCCGCAGCACGCCGCTCCCGCCGACCGCCGAACGCGGGCCGCTGGGACGTTCCGGCCTCGCGCCGATGCCGACGCTCGGCGCTCAATGACTCAGCGGATCACCAGCACCGGCACCTGGCTGTTGGCGAGCACTTCCGCGGTCTGGCTGCCGAGCAGCACCCGGCTCATGCCGCGGCGGCCGTGCGAGGTCATCACGATCAGGTCGCTGTTGCAGGCCACGGCCATGTCGATGATGCCCTCGGCGGCATAGCGGTCGAGGACGTGGCGGCCGTGCGCGGTCACGCCGGTGGCCGCGGCGGCGGCCAGCGCCGGCGCCAGGATCTTCTGCGCGCCGGCTTCGCGGTCCTGGCGGTACTCGGGGCTGGCCTCATAGCCCACGCTCCAGCCCATCGCGTCGTACATGCCCATCGCCCACGGCTCGGACACGGTGACGATATCCACCTCCGCGCCGAGCTTGGCGGCCAGCGCCAGCCCCTGCTGCAGACCCTTGGCGGACAACTCGGAACCATCGATGGCGATCAGGATGCGCTGGTACATGGGATGCTCCGTTGACGCCGCGCGCGGCGGCCGGGACAGCATTGCACACCCAATGCGCGGCGCCTTCCTTGACCCGGATCAAATTCAGTCGCTGTGTGGCTTCAGCCGCCGTGCCGGATTGCCGGCCACGCGCGCGCCGGCCGGCACGTCGCGGGTGACCACGCTGCCGGCGCCGATCACCGCATCGTCGCCGATGCTCACGCCCGGCAGCACGATCGCGCCGCCACCGATCCAGACGTTGCGCCCGATCGTCAGCGGCCGCCCCAGTTCCAGTCCCTCGGCGCGCTGCGCGGCATCGCGCGGGTGATCGGCGGCGTACAGCTGCACCGCCGGCCCGATCTGGGTGCCGGCACCGATCCGCACCGGCGCCACGTCCAGGATCACGCAGTTGAAGTTGAGGAACACGTCCGCGCCGAGATGGATGTTGTAGCCGTAGTCGCAATGGAACGGCGGACGCACGACCGCACCGCGCCCGACCGAGCCCAGCCCCGCTTCCAGCAGCGCGTGCCGCCGCGCCGGCGGCTCGGCCAGCGCCGTGTTGTAGCGCAGCATCCAGGCACTGGCCGCGTCCTGCTCGGCCTGCAGCTGCGCATCGCCGGGACGATAGGCCTCGCCGGCCAGCATCTTTTCTTTCTCGCTGCGCATCCTTGCCCTCCCAGGCCGTGGTCGAACCGGGATGATCGCATCGGCGTGCGTGACGACCAACGCGCGCCGCCCCTGGGTGATGACGCACAGGCGGCGGCAGCGACGTCGTGACCTGCGCGCCACGCTGTGTTCACCGTCCAGCAACGCATACGCATCCGATCATCGAACGACCGTGCACGGCGATGCCAGGCCGCGCGGACTTTTCCCCCAGACAAGGCGGTGCGCGATGTCCGAACGTGTGGAAGCAGGCCAGATGGTGTTCGTCGCCGACGGCGAAGTCGGTGTGGGTGCGGTGCGCGAGGTCCGCGACGGCGGCGCGACCTTCGTCATCAACATCGAGAACGGCGGCGATTTCGTGGTGCCGTCGAGCGCGGTGCGCGACGTGCATTTCGGCAAGGTGATCCTGGCGGTCGAACGCCTGCCGGTGCCGCTGCGCGAAGCGCTGCGGCATCCGCATGCCGCGGAACTGCCGACCTCGACCTATGCCGCCAGCGATCCGGGCGACGGTGCGTTGAAGGACTGAGGCGGCATCCTCCCAGCCGCGCACTGCATGCGCAGTGCAACCAGCGGCCTGCGAGGCTGCGCGCTTGCCGCTGCTCCGCAGCGCGGCGGACCGGGACAGACCGCCGCTGTCGCCAGGCAGTGGATGGAGACCGCGTTCGCACCGCCGCCTTTCGACCGCGGCGGGGCGCGGCGCGCGCATGAACGGCTCCGCCTGGCGCCTGCCTCGGCCCGGCCCGGCCACGCCAGTGCACCGGCGGCCGCGGCAGGTGCTAACGTTCCGCGCTTCCGCATCCCATCCCGCCTTTCGGAGCCGCGCATGTCCTGCACCGCTTTCCCCGCCTCCCGTCGCGCCCGCCGGGCGCTGGTCCTTGGCATCGGCCTGGCCCTGGCCGGCGCCGCGCAGGCGCAGGTGGTGCGCAAGCCCGACGTGCCGGCGCCGCAGGACACGCCCTATCCCGGCACGCTGACGCTGCAGGTGGACGTCGGCGACGTGCGCCAGGGCATCTACCGGGTGCACGAGACCATCCCGGTCAGCGCCGGGCGGCTGACCCTGCAGTATCCGGAGTGGATCCCCGGCGACCATTCGCCGAGCGGACCGGTGGCGATGCTGGCCGGCCTCACCCTCACCGCCAACGGCAAGCCGCTGCCGTGGCGCCGCGACACCTTCGACGTGTACAGCTTCCACGTCGACGTGCCACAGGGTGTGAGCGCGATCGACGCCAGCTTCCAGTACCTGTCGCCGCGCGACGACGGCTTCGAGATGACCGACAAGATGCTGCAGTTGGAGTGGAACAAGGTCGCGCTGTATCCGGCCGGCCACGACACCCGCGGCATCACCGTGGCGCCGAGCGTGACCCTGCCGGCCGGCTGGGAGTTCGGCACCGCGCTGGAGACCGCCAGCCGCAACGGCGCCACCACCACCTTCAAGCCGGTCGACTTCACCACCCTGGTCGACTCGCCGATCTACGCCGGGCGCTACTTCAAGCGCGTGGACCTGACCCCGGCCGGCGGCGCGCCGGTGCACCTGGACGTGGTCGCCGACGCGCCGCGGTTCCTGGACATCAGCGCCGAGCAGCTGCAGGCGCACCGCAACCTGCCGGTGCAGGCGATCAAGCTGTTCGGCTCGCACCACTATGATCATTACGACTTCCTGTTCTCGCTGTCGGACGTGCTCGGCGGCAACGGCCTGGAGCACCACCGGTCCAGCGAGAACGGGCTGGCCGCCGACTACTTCAGCGCCTGGGCCGACAACGCGCCGGACCGCGACCTGCTGGCGCACGAGTACACGCACTCGTGGAACGGCAAGTTCCGGCGCCCGGCCGACCTGTGGACGCCCACCTTCAACGTGCCGATGGGCGACTCGCTGCTGTGGGTCTACGAAGGCCAGACCCAGTACTGGGGCTATGTGCTGACCGCACGCGCCGGGATGTGGACGCCGCAGCAGTTCCGCGATGCGCTGGCGATGACCGCGGCCAACTACGACCGCAACCGCCCCGGTTTCCGCTGGCGCTCGCTGGAGGACACCACCAACGACCCCACCGCCGCGCACCGCGCGCCGCTGCCCTACCGCAGCTGGCAGATGAGCGAGGATTACTACAGCGGCGGGCAGATGGTGTGGCTGGCGGTGGACGCCAAGCTGCGCGCGATGAGCGGCGGGCGCAAGTCGCTGGACGACGTGGCCAAGGCCTTCTTCGGCATCGACGACGGCAGTTTCGCGGTCAAGACCTATACCTTCGACGACGTCATCGCCGCGCTCGATGGCGTGGTCCACTACGACTGGGCCGACTACCTCAAACGGCGCGTGTACGAAGTCGACCCGCCGCTGCTGGAGGGCCTGCAGGCCAGCGGTTGGAAGCTGGTCTACACCGACCAGCCCAGCGAATTCGAAAAGCAGTACGACAGCCGCCACCAGTCGGCGCGGCACCGCTACAACTTCGCCTGGTCGATCGGCCTGGTGATGAACGACGACGCCAGCATCAACGACGTGCTGTGGGACGGTCCGGCGTTCAAGGCCGGAGTCAGCAGCGGCGCCACCGTGCTGGCGGTCAACGGCCAGGACTATTCGCGCGACACGCTCAAGCAGGCCATCGCCGGCGCCAAGGGCGGCACCGCGCCGATCGTGCTGACGCTCAAGTACCAGGGCGGCGTGCGCGACGTGCCGGTGAACTACCACGACGGCCTGCAGTATCCGCACCTGGTGCGGGTCGAGGGCACGCCGGACTACCTGAGCAAGATCATCGCCGCACGGCGCTGAGCCGGCACCTGCCGCCGCTGCCGGCGATGCAGCGGCGGCGGCGGCGACACGCGGCGACACCGTCACGCGCCGCACGCGGATGCTGGCGACAATGGCAACGCCGCCTCCCTCCTGCCCCGGCATGCCTGCGATCGAGTTGCTGACCCTCAATGCGCACATGGGCTTCAGCGTGCTGAAGCGGCGCTTCATGCTGCCGGAGTTGCGCGCGGCGATCCGCGCCCTGCCCGCGGACCTGGTGTTCCTGCAGGAAGTGCTGGGCGAACACCAGGTGCACGCCGGCCGCCATGCCGACTGGCCGGCGCAGAGCCAGTACGCATTCCTCGCCGATGCGCGGTGGCCGCAGTTCGCCTACGGCCGCAATGCGGTGTATCCGCACGGACACCACGGCAACGCGCTGCTGTCGCGCTTCCCGATCGCCTCCTGCGTCAACCGCGACGTCTCCATCGCCGGCCACGAGCACCGCGGGCTGCTGCATGCGGTGCTGGAGATCCCCGGGCATGCCATGGCGCTGCACGCGGTCTGCGTGCACCTGGGGCTGCGCGAGGCGCACCGGCGCCGGCAGATCGGCCTGCTCGGCGCGCTGATCGCCGACCTGCCGGCGCAGGCGCCGCTGATCGTCGCCGGCGACTTCAACGACTGGCGCCAGCGTGGGCATCGGCTGCTGCAGCGGCACGGCCTGACCGAGGCCTTCGCGCAGCTGCACGGGCGCGTGGCGCGCAGCTTCCCGGCGCGCTGGCCGCTGTTGCCGCTGGACCGGATCTACCTGCGCAACGTGCGCATCGAGAGCGCACGGGTGCTGACCGGGCGCCCCTGGTCGCAGCTGTCCGACCACGCGCCGCTGCAGGCGCGCATCGCCGTATGAGCGGTACCGACCGCCTCGATGCGCATGACGCCGCGCCACACTCCGTACGTGCCACCTGCCGCACGCGCGAGCGCTGGCGCGTCCTGCGCCGCCTCGCCTACCTGGGGTTCCTGGCACTGGTCGCGGTACTGCTGGCGCGCGCCGCGCGTGCGGTCGACTGGGCCGGGGTCGGCACCACCCTGGCTGGCTACGGCGCCGACACCCTGGCCGCGGCGGCCGGGCTGAGCGTAGCCAGCTACCTGCTGTACGCCTGCTACGACCTGGCCGCGCGCCGTTACACCGCGCATGCGGCGGCGACACCCCGGACGATGGCGATCGCGATGATCGCCTACGCCTTGAGCCTGAACGTCGGCGCGCTGATCGGCGGGACTGGGATCCGTTATCGGCTGTACGCGCGGGCCGGATTGCGCCTGGGCGCGATCAGCCGCGTGGTCGGCTTCGCCATCGCCACCAACTGGATGGGCTATCTGCTGCTGACCGGCGTGTTGCTGGCCAGTGGCCGCCTGCGCACGCCGGCGCAGTGGCCACTGAGCGGCGCGGCGCTGCCATGGATCGGCGCGGCGATGCTGGCCGCCGTGCTGGCGTATCTGATCGGCTGCCAGCGCGCGCATGGCCGCACGCTGCAGGTACGCGGCCATGTCCTGCATCTGCCGCCGTTGCCGCTGGCCCTCCTGCAACTGGGCCTGGGCGCCGGCAACTGGGCGCTGATGGGCGCCCTGCTGTACGTGCTGATGCCAGCCGGGGTGGCCTACGTCGCGGTGCTCGGCGCGCTGCTGGCCGCAGCCGTGGCCACCGCCATCGCGCACGTACCGGCCGGCATCGGCGTGATGGAAGCGGTGGTGCTGCCGCTGCTCGGCGCACAGGCGCCGCAGTCGGCGCTGCTGGCCGCGCTGCTGGCCTACCGTGCGTTCTATTATCTCGGCCCGCTGCTGCTGGCCGGCGCTGGCTACGCCATGCTGGAGGCGCGGCAGCGCCGCGGCGTGGATTAGCGGCGCCGCAGCCGTGGCTGGCGCACGCCGCCAGCGGCCCTCATAGCACCGTCAGGTTCGCGTACGCCATCACCAGCCACTTGGCGCCGGCCTCGTCGAACTGCACCTGCACGCGGGCGTGGGCGCCGCTGCCTTCGTAGTCGATGACCACGCCGCCGCCGAACTTGGGGTGCTGCACGTTGGCGCCGAGCTTGATCGCCGGCGCCTCGATCACGCTGTGCCCCATGCTGCGCGGTGCGCCCAGCGAGGCGCTGCGCGAGACCTGCACCTTCGGCCGCACTTCGTGCAGCAACTCGCGCGGGATCTCGCGCAGGAAGCGCGAGGGCACGTTGTAGTTGTCCTGGCCGTGGATGCGCCGCGACTCGGCGTAGCTCAGCACCAGCTTGTGGCGGGCGCGGGTGATGCCGACGTAGGCCAGGCGCCGCTCTTCCTCCAGGCGCCCGCTCTCTTCCAGCGAACGCGCGCTGGGGAACAGGCCGTCTTCCATGCCGGCCAGGAACACGATCGGGAATTCCAGGCCCTTGGCCGAGTGCAGGGTCATCAACTGCACGCCCTCCTCGCCGGCCTGGGCCTGGCCTTCGCCGGCCTCCAGCGAGGCGTAGGCCAGGAACGCGACCAGTTCGGTCATCGCCTGGCGGCCTTCGTCGGCGTCCTCGTCGCCGTCGGCGCGGACGAAGCGCGAAGCCACCGACACCAGTTCGTCGAGGTTGTCCGTGCGCGATTCCGAATCCAGTCCGCCACGGCTCTCCTTGCTCCAGTGCTCGCGCAGGGTGGAGCGCGCCAGCACCTGGTCGATCTGTTCGGGCAGCGGCAGCCCGGCCACTTCCGCGGCCAGCTGCTCGATCAGGCCGAGGAACTGGCCCAGCGCGTTGCGCGCGCGCGCGGCCAGTTCGCCGCCCTGCTGCGCGGCTTGTTGCGCCGCAGCCCACAGCGACAGCGACTGCGCGCGCGCCAGGCGCCGCACCTCGTCCAGGGTGCGGTCGCCGATGCCGCGCGCCGGCGTGTTCACCGCGCGCTCGAACGCCGCATCGTCGGCGCGGTTGGCGACCAGGCGCAGGTAGGCCAGGGTGTCCTTGATTTCGGCGCGCTCGAAGAAGCGCATGCCGCCGTAGACCCGGTACGGCACCTGTTCGGCGATCAGCGCCTCTTCGAACGCGCGCGACTGCGCGTTGCTGCGGTAGAGCACCGCCGCCTCGCTGTAGCTGCCGCCGTCGCGCACCCATTGGCGCACCCGCTCGACCACGTAGCGCGCCTCGTCCACCTCGTTGTAGGCGGCATACAGGTCGATCGGCTCGCCGTCGCCCGAGTCGGTCCACAGCTGCTTGCCGATGCGGTCGGGGTTGTGCGCGATCACCGCGTTGGCGGCGTTGAGGATGTTGGCGCTGGAGCGGTAGTTCTGCTCCAGGCGGATGGTCTGCGCGCTGGGGAAATCGGTGAGGAAGCGCTGTACGTTCTCGACCTTGGCGCCGCGCCAGCCGTAGATCGCCTGGTCGTCGTCGCCGACCACGAACACGTGGCCGCTGTCGCCGGCGAGCACGCGCACGAACGCGTACTGGATGGCGTTGGTGTCCTGGAATTCGTCGACCAGGATCTCGCCGAAGCGGGCGCGGTAGTGCGCCAGCAACGCCGGGGTATCGCGCAGCAGTTCGTGCGCGCGCAGCAGCAGTTCGGCGAAGTCGACCAGGCCGGCGCGGTCGCAACGCTCCTGGTACAGCGCGTAGGCGTTGCGCAGGGTGGTCACCCACTCGTCGCGCGGCTCCGGCTGGATGTGCTGCGCGCGGCGGCCCTCGTCCTTCTGCTGGTTGATCCACCACACGATCTGCTTGGGCGGGAACTTGCCCTCGTCCAGCTCCAGCTGCTGCACCACGCGCTTGACCAGCCGCAGCTGGTCGTCGGCGTCGAGCACCTGGAAGCTTTCGGGCAGTTTCGCGTCCTGCCAGTGCAGGCGCAGCAGGCGGTGCGCCAGGCCGTGGAAGGTGCCGATCCACATGCCGCGGCTGCCGTTGCGCAACTGCAGGTCGGCGCGGTGGCGCATCTCGCCCGCGGCCTTGTTGGTGAAGGTGACCGCCAGAATGCCGTGCACCGGCACGCCATGCACCTGGTGCAACCAGGCGATGCGATGGGTGAGCACGCGCGTCTTGCCGGAGCCGGCGCCGGCCAGGACCAGGTAATGGCCGGGCGCTGCGGAAACGGCCTCGCGCTGGGCGGGGTTCAGATCGTCGAGCAAATGGGAGACATCCACCGCCGCATTTTAACCGCTGCGGCGGCGCAACGGCTGCGACAGCGCGCGCCGCGCGGCACGCGGCGCGGCCTCATTCGGCGCGGAACAGCCGTTCGGCGAGGAAATCCACGAACACGCGCAGCTTCGGCGACAGTTGCCGGCGCGACGGCCACACCACGAAGAACGTGCCGCCGTCGGCCATGTGCGTCTCCAGCAGCGCCTGCAGGCGGCCGTCGGCCAGCGCGTCCCGGGCCAGGAACGCCGGCATGCAGGCGATGCCCATGCCAGCGATCGCCGCGGCACGTACCGCCTCCATGTTGTTGCAGGTGAGCACTGCCGGCGGCAGCGGCGCCGGTTCCGCCAGCGGCCAGTCCTGCGGCTTGCCGGTGCCGGGAAGGCGGAACAGCAGGCCATCGTGCGCGGCCAGCTCCGCCGGGGTCTGCGGCACGCCGCGGCGGCGCAGGTAGTCCGGCGCGGCGCACAGGCAGAAACGGAACGGCCCCAGGCGCCGCGCCAGCAGCCGCGAGTCGGCCTGCACGCCGCTGCGGATCACCGCGTCCAGGCCGTGTTCGAGCAGGTCGACCACGCGGTCGTCGAAGTCCAGGTCCAGCTCCACCTCCGGATAGCGCTGGCGGAACTCCGGCAACAGCGGCACCAGGAAGCGGTAGCCGATGGTCGGCAGGCCGACCCGCAGCCGCCCGCGCGGTGCCTGCCGGGTCTGCGCCAGCGCATCCTCGGCCTCGCGCAGATCGGCCAGCACGCGCTGGCAATGCTCCAGGAACAGCGCGCCCTCGGCGGTCAGCGCGATGCGCCGGGTGGTCCGCTGCAGCAGGCGCACGCCGAGCTCGCGCTCCAGCGCGGCCACGCTCTTGCCCACCGCCGAGGCCGAGAGGCCGAGCACGCGGCCGGCGCCGACGAAACTGCGCTGTTCGGCGGCACGGACGAAGGCAACGATGCCGGTGAGGCGATCCATGTCGCGATATTAGAGCGTTTTATTCCGTGAAGTCCGGAGAATCGCGGCCTTTTTCGGAGATTGCTGCCTCTGTATCTCTAGTGGCGTCCCGCTATCCGCCGCAAGAGCCGCTCCGATGATCTCCCGTTCGACCTCCCGCTCCACGCCCCTGCCACGCCGTGGCGCCGCCCTGGCCGCGGTGTGCCTGGCCGCCCTGGCGCTGCCGCTGAACTTCTCCGGCGGCGCCGTCGCCACCCCGGCGATCGGCGCGGCCCTGGGCGGCAGTGCGCTCGCCCTGGCCTGGATCACCAATGCCTTCATGCTCAGCTTCGGCAGCCTGCTGCTGGCCGCCGGCGCGCTCGCCGATCGGCGCGGACGTCGCGGGGTGTTCCTCGGCGGACTGGCGCTGTTCGTCCTGGCGAGCCTGGGCGTGGCCGTGGCCGGCTCGGTCGTGGCGATCGACCTGTGGCGGGCGCTGCAGGGCGTCGGGGCCGCCGCCGCGCTCGCCGCCGGCACCGCGGCACTGGCGCAGCTGTACGCCGGCGCGGCGCGCACCCGCGCGTTCAGCCTGCTCGGCACCACCTTCGGCACCGGCCTGGCGTTCGGCCCGCTGGCCGCCGGCGCGCTGAGCGAGCGGCTGGGCTGGCGCGCGATCTTCTTCGGCGTGGCCGCGGTCGCGGCGCTGGCGTGGGGACTGGCCGCACGCTGGCTGCCGGCATCGCGCGACCCGGCCGCCGGACCGCCCGACCGCGCCGGCGCACTGTGCTTCAGCGTGGCGCTGGCGCTGTTCACCGCCGGCCTGATCCAGGGACCGCACAGCGGCTGGGGCAGCGCCGCCACGCTGGCCCTGCTCGGTGCCGCGGCGATGCTGCTGCTGGTCTTCGTGCGGATCGAACGACGCCACCGCCACCCGCTGCTGGAGCTGCGCCTGTTCCGCTACCGGCGCTTCGTCGGCGTGCAGTTGCTGCCGGTCGCCACCTGCACCAGCTACGTGGTGCTGCTGGTGCTGCTGCCGCTGCGCATGATCGGCGTGGATGGCACGCCCGCCGCCCGCGCCGGCCTGACCTTGTTGGCGCTGTCGGCGCCGATGCTGCTGGTGCCGAGCCTGGCCGCCGCGCTGGCGCAGCGCATCGCCCCGGCCTGGCTGTCCGCCGCCGGATTGGCCGCGGCCGCGGCCGGCCTGTGCTGGCTCGGCGCGCGGCCACCGGCGCAGGCGCTGCCGGCGCTGCTGGTGATCGGCGCCGGCACCGCCCTGCCCTGGGGCCTGATGGATGCGCTGTCGGTCAGCGTGGTACCGCCGGAACGCGCCGGCATGGCCGCCGGCCTGTTCGGCACCTTGCGCGTGGCCGGCGAAGGCATCGCCCTGGCCAGCGTGGCGGCCCTGCTCGCGGCGTTGCTGCAGGTGCGGCTGGCCGCGGTCGCGCCGCTGCTGCCGCACGCGGCCCTGGCGGAAACCGCGCAGCGGCTGGTCGCCGGCGATCTGGCGGCATCCACGCAGGAGGGCGCACTGTCCGCGGTACAACTGCGCTTGGCCTACGCTGCGGCCTTCGGCACGCTGACCCGGGTGCTGGCGGCGATCACCACGCTGGCGGCGATCGCGATCTGCGTGCTGCTCGGGCGCACGCCGCAGGACGCGGTGGAGGGGAGCCCCTGATCGCGATGGAAGACCCGCCTGTAGGACCGCCCGTCGCGGCTAGCAACGAAGCCAAGGTCCTGTCCCTGTAGGAGCGGCTTCAGCCGCGACGGGCGTGACCGAAATTCCGGGTCGCGGCTGCCCGCGCGCAACCGCGGCCGGCATGCGCCGCGGCGCTCAATGCACGGCGGCGACCGGCAGATCCAACGCCAGCAACGCCTGCGCGGTCTGCTGCGCCTGCACCCGCAGCTCGGGGATCGCCAGGCTTTCCCACAGGCTGCCGATGCGCAGGCTGCCGAGCACGCGGATGCGCGGGGTGGCGCGGCCGTCGGCATCCAGCAGCGCGCCATCGGCGGCGCTGGCCACGCCGATGCCGTGCGGGCCGGGCTGCGCGTGGCCGCAGCCGAGCACCTGGTGCAGCAGCGGATTGCGCATGGTCTGCGCGCGCAGCTCGACGCCGGTGGCGTTGATCACGCAGTGCGCGTCAAGCTGCAGCGGCACGCCGTCGGCGCCCATGCCGTTGACCTGCACGCAGGCGCCCACCGGGAACACCGTGTCCAGCCGCGTGCGGTGCAGGCGCAACTGGCCGACCCGGCGCATCGCCTGCAGTTGCGCGAACACGGGGGCGGCGATGCGGTGCCGGTGCACGTCCCAGTAGCGCACCACGTGACGCAGGAAGCGGCGCTGCTCGACGACCGACAGCGACTGCCACAGCGCCTGGCTCAGCGGCCGCACCCGGTCCATCACGCTCTGCCAGGACCGGCCCTGCGCCTGCGCCACGGCGGCGTGGCGGCGCAGCGCGCGCGCGCGCTGGCGCAACGGCAGCGCCAGCAACGCCTGCGCATCGAACTCGGCCGGCGCGCCATGCGCGGCGTGCGGCAACGGCAGCAAGGCATGCCGCGAGACCACGTGCACCGGGCCGCGGTGCGCGTTGGCCAGCAGGGTCAGCACGCTGTCGGCCATGCTCAGGCCGGAGCCGACGATGCACACCGTGGCCTCGCGCGGGATCGCCTGCAACTGCGCGTAGTCCCAGGCCTCGATCCGCGACGGCGCGTCGAGACTGGGGGCACCCCGCGCCGGCAGCGGGCGCAGGCTGTTGCCCAGCGCCAGCACGGTGGCGCCGGCATGCAGCCGGCCGCCATCGTGCAACTGCAGGAGCTGCCCGCCTGTCGGCTGCGGATGCAGCGCCAGCACGCGCGCCTGGCGCCATTGCAGGCGCGCCGGCCCGGCGGCCTGCGCCTGCAGCAGACGCGCGCGCAGGTAGGCGGCGTAATGGCGGCGTTGCACGTAGGCCTCGGCCAGCGCCGCGCGCGACAGCTGCGGATACAGCGCCTGCTGCTGCAGCCAGTCGAGAAAGTCCTCGGGCGCCTCGGCGAAGGCGCTCATGCGCCCGGCGGTCACGTTCAGCAGATGCTCGGCGCAGGGCGTCGCATAGGCCACGCCCTGCGCCAGCGCCGGCTGCGATTCGATCAGTTGTACGCGCAGCGCGGTGCCGGCCTGCCGCAGCAGCTGCAGGGCGACCAGCACGCCGGCCGCGCCGCCGCCGACGATGGCGATGTCGCAGTCGTCCTCGGCCGGTTCGCTGGGCACAAGCTCATTCATGCCGCGATTGTAAGGGAAGCCCCGACCGGCCCGGCCCGCGGCTGAGAACCGTGGTGCATGTGCCGGCACCGATCGCGCATGAGCCCGTCATGCGCCTGTCATCGGCGTGCGTCACATCAGGGCATCGGCCAGGCGCGCGATGCCTTCGCGGCTGCGCCGCCAGGCCGGCCGTTTGCGCCAGTCCTGCAGCGACAGCACCCGTGCATCGGCCAGGTAGTCGGCTTCCACCGCGCGCAACCGCTGCACCACCGCGGCGCTGTAGCACAGCATGCCGACCTCGGCGTTCAACGCGAACGAGCGGATGTCCAGGTTGATCGACCCGACCAGGGCGATGCCTTCGTCCACGCTCAGGTGCTTGGCGTGCAGGAAGCACGGCCGGTACAGCGCGATCTTGACTCCGCTGCGCAGCAGTTCGTCGTAATAGGCCTCCTGCGCCCAGGCGGTGAGCCGCTGGTTGTTGCTCTCGGACAGGATCAATTGCACGTCCACCCCGGACAGCGCGGCGATGCGCAGCGCGCTGAGCGTGGCCTCGTCGGGCACGAAGTACGGCGTGACCATGACGATGCGCCGCCGCGCCAGATGGATCAGCGCGTTGACCGTGTCGCGCGCGTTCTCGAACGGGTACGCCGGCCCGCTGGGCAGCAGCTGCGTGGCGACGCCGCCGCCGTGGATGGAGGCCGGCGCGACCACGCTCAGGCGCTGCCCGGTCTCGATGAACCAGTCGCTGGCGAACACCGCTTCCAGATGCGCCACCACCGGCCCCTGCACCCGCGCCACCAGCTCGCGGTTGGGATGGCCGGGGACGAACTGCGGCTCGGCCAGGTTCTGCGAGCCGATGTAGCCGACGCGGTTGTCGATCACCGCGATCTTGCGGTGGTTGCGCAGGTCCATGCGGCCGCTGCGGCGCCAGCGCAGCCCGCCCGGCAGCAGCGCCTGCACCTCGACCCCGGCCGCGTGCAGGCGTTTGCGGTAACGGCGCAGGCCGCGACGGCCGCCGCGCGCATCCAGCAGCAGCCGGCAGCGCACGCCGCGCGCGGCGGCGCGCAGCAGCGCGGCGCTCACCGCATCGCCGACCGCGTCGTCGAACATCAGGTAGTACAGCAGGTGCACGCGCTCCACCGCCGCGTCGATGTCGTCGATCAGCGCCTGCAGCGACGGGGCGTAGCGGTCGAGCAGCTCGACGCTGTTGCCGTGGGTCGGCATGAAGTCGCCCTGGCGCTCGACCAGCGGCACCACTTCGGCGATCACGGTATCGGCCGGCGGCGCCCAGCGCAGCGCGGTCAGCGGCACCTGCTGCTCGCGGATCACCTGCGAGGCCAGCGCCTGGCGGCGGATGCGCTCGCGCGAGAGCCAGGGGTGGCCGAGCAGCAGGTACAGCGGCAGCCCCAGCAGCGGCACGAAGCCCACCAGCAGCAGCCAGCTGCGCGCGGCCCCGGGCGTGGTGCGGGTAGGGATCCACAACAGCGCCACCAGCCGGATCAGCCAGTCCAGCGCCAGCAGCCACGTGCCTTCCAACCAGACTGGCAGCATCGCGATCCTCGTCACCCAAGTCGCCCGATTCTGCGGGCTGCGGCGGCAAACGCAACCATGGCCGCCTCGGCGGCGCGCGGTTTCGCCTCGCCCAGACGCACGAAACCCGCCTTGCGGCGGGTTCCGTGTCCAGCGTGGGCGGCGATCCGAGGATCAGCCGATCACTTGATCTTGCCTTCCTTGTACAGGACGTGCTTGCGCACGACCGGATCGTACTTGAGGAATTCCATCTTCCCCGGGGTGTTCTTCTTGTTCTTGTCCGTGGTGTAGAAGTGGCCGGTACCGGCCGAGGAAATCATACGGACCTTATCGCGCTTGCCTGCCATGATGCTCTACTCCTCAGACCTTTTCGCCGCGCGCACGCAGCTCAGCCAGAACGACGTCGATGCCGTTCTTGTCGATGGTGCGCAGCGCGTGCGCGGAAACCTTCAGCTTGACCCAGCGGTTCTCGCTGGCGACCCAGAAGCGGCGCTCGTGCAGGTTGGGCAGGAAGCGACGACGGGTTCTGTTGTTGGCGTGGGAGACGTTGTTACCCGTCTGCACACGCTTGCCGGACACTTGGCATACGCGGGACATTACGCACCTCGATAGAAAGTTTGAGTCGCCCATAGCCTGGGAGACGGCGGCCCCGGCAGCCTTGTGGGCCACCACGCGACGTGGGAAATCAAACGGTTACGCTGGAAAAAGCCGGCCGGAGATCGCGCATCCGGCCGCCGGCCCCGACCTCGTCGGGCACAGCGAGCCGCGCATTATGCAGGCGATCAAGGGCTTGTGCAAGTTGTCCACAGGCCGCGCAGCCGCCGTGACCGGCCGCAGGGTCCGCGCGGCCTCGCCCGGACCCTGCCTGGCCGCCGCGATCGCCGGCTAGGCGGGGTCGGGGCCCAGCACCTCCACCGTCCAGTCGATGAAGGCACGCAGCCGCTGGCTCATGTGCCGGTTGGGCGCGAACATCAGATGCATCGGCATCGGCGGCAACTGCCAGTCCTGCAGCAGCGGCCGCAGCGCGCCGCTGGCCACGTGCGGCGCGGCCATGTAGGACGGCAGCACGACCACGCCCAACCCGGCCAGTCCGGCGGCCAGATAGGCGTTGCCGTCGTCGAAGCCGACCTGGTAGCGGCCCTGCACCTGGCACTGCTCCTGGCCGCGCCGCGCCTGGAAGCTGCGCGCGCGGCCGCTGCGCGGGCTGAGGAAGCCGACCATGCAATGCGCCGGCCCGTCCAGCGCGCGCGGGTGGTCCGGCACGCCGTGCCGATGCAGGTACACCGGACTGGCATGGAACCCCAGCGGCAGGCTGGCCAGCGGCCGTGCCACCAGCGCCGGATCGGCCGGCACGCCACCGCGGATCACGCAGTCGACCTGGTCGGCGATCACGTCGACCTCGCGGTCGCTCACGCCCACGTCGAGCTGGATCTGCGGGTAGCGGGTGTGGAAGTCGGCCAACGCCGGCACCAGCCGCAGGCGCGCGTACGGCCCTGGCACGTCGATGCGCAGGCGTCCGCGCGGCGCCGCCGCGGCGCTGCCCAGGCCGGCCTCGACCTCTTCCAGCTCGGCCAGCAGGCGCGCGATGCGCGGGTAGTAGGCGGCGCCGTCGGCGGTGACGCTGACCCGGCGGGTGGTGCGGTGGAGCAGGCGCAGCCGCAGGTGCGCCTCCAACTGCTGCACCAGTTGGGTCACGGTGGTACGGCTGAGCTGCAGGGTGTGCGCGGCGCGGGTGAAGCTGCCGGTCTCCACCACCCGCGCGAACGCCCGCATCGCCTCGAATCGGTCCATCGGCCGCCCGCGATTGTTTGGAATCGACAATCAATCTAGGCGGACCATCGCGGTTTATCCAGACAACAGCGCCCGCCACGCTGGCGACTCCGGCAGGCGCAGCGCGCGCCGCCCCTTTTCTGGAGCGCCCCCATGTCCCACCGCGATGTCGTCTTTCCCGCCGGCCGCCAGGCGCTGTACGCGCGCAACCGCTACTCGCCGGCGATCCGCTGCAATGGCCTGCTGTTCGTCTCCGGCCAGGTCGGCAGCCGCGAGGACGGCTCGCCCGAGCCGGAGTTCGCCACCCAGGTGCGCCGCGCCTTCGACAACCTCAACGCGGTGCTGGCCGCCGCCGGCTGCACGTTCGACGACGTGATCGACGCGACCGTGTTCCTGGTCGATCCGGAACGCAACTTCGCCACCGCCTGGGCGATCGTGCCCGAGTACTGGGGCCAGGCGCCGCACCCGACGCTGACCGGCATCGGCGTGACCTGGCTGTCCGGTTTCCAGTTCGAGATCAAGGTGATCGCGAAGCTGCCCTGAGCACGGCAGGTCAATCGTGCGGCGGCACCGTGGCGTAACGGATCACGTCCAACGCAGCCGCCGGATCGCAGGCGTACAGTCCCGCGCCCCATGCTGCGTTCAATTCCACGCAGGCCCAGCCATCTTGGGCGATCAATCCCACATCGATCACGATGGCCCGCGGTAGATCAACCGAGACGTCCTCGAGCAGTTGCTGGACGAAACCGAGCATGTCTCGGTCTTCTTCGTCACTGCTTTCAAAACCGCTATCGCGTTGTAGTTCGCCATCACGACAGTAGAGCGAGAACGTTCGCACTTCACGGTCGAGCACGAAACAGCGGAATTCGCTCTGCCAATGCACGACCTCCGAAACAAGGACCGGCATATCGTCATCGTAGTCCTTTGGCAGGGCCGAACCCACGTACACACCGGCAGGAAAGCTCTTGTCGTTTGGCGGTTTGATGAAAGCCGGTGAGGTTCGCTGACGCGCCTCAGCCAGCGTCGTCAGGACGATTTTCCGTCGTCGATACGTCTGCGGTAGTCGCACCAGCCAGTCTTGTGGTGGATCTAACAGCGTTACCCCTAACGTCTCAGCGAATGTTGGACCGAACAATGCCTCGGCATATAGCACGGGCGACTCAACATCACGCAATGCATCGGGGATGGCCCACCCGGCGAGCCGTTCAATACGCCATCCACGTCCCGCCGCAACCTTCCATAGCGCACGCGAGTCCTCGGTCTGCCGTGGCGTCATGAGCAGCGTGGGCATTGGCATCTTTCCTGGGCGGGTGGTGGACGGTAGGAAACGCAAGGATATCTGGACGAGGCAGGCGCATCGGCGTCCTGGTGGACTTCCCGGCGAGATCGATAGGCGCAGGTTGATATTGTGTCCGCGCGGACGCGCTTGTTAGTCTGCCGGCCTCATGCGCCGCTTCTTCCGACCACTGCGTACCTCCCTGCTGATGCTGCTGCTGGCGGCGTTCGTGGTGGTGCCGGTGGCCGATGCGCTGGCCTGCGCGCTGGAACCGGAATCGGCCGATGCGGTGCACACGCCCGTCGCGGCGCATGCCGATGGCGACGACAGCGACGGCAAGCACACCGGCACCGGCAGCTGCAGTCACAACCATTGCCACCACTCGAATCTGAGCCTGCCGGCGAGCACCCTCGGCGTGCTCGGCGCGCCGCGGCCGGCGCGCTGGATGCAGACCGGCGACGCCGCACCCGACGGCCTCGCCCAGGATGGATTGAAGCGTCCTCCCCGGGCGTGAGTTGAACGCATCCCGCGACCGCGGGCGTCCGTTTCTCTCACTTCCGGAATCTTTCCATGTCGCATCCGACACGTCGGCCGCCGCGCGCGGCCGGGCGGGTCGTCGCCGTGCTGCTGGGCCTGGCCCCGGCCGCGCTGGCGATGGCGCAGACCGCCCCTTCCTACGCCACCTTGCTGCAACGCCTGGACCAGCTGCCCGGCACCCGCGTCGGCGCGGCGCTGGCCGAGGCCGCCGACGCGCGCGCCGAGCAGGCCCGGGCGCTGCCCAACCCGTCGCTGTCCTGGTCCACCGAAAACGCCTGGGGCAGCGGCGCCTATGCCGGCACGGGCCGGGCCGAAACCACGCTCAGCCTGTCGCAGCCGCTGGAGGTTTGGGGCCAGCGCGGCGCACGCGTGCGCGCGGCCCGTGCCGAAGCCGACAGCGCCGCGTTGCGCGGCGCGCAGCACCGCAACGATGCCGCCGGCGAGCTGGCGCTGGCCTACGCGCAGGCGGAGGCCGCGCTGCGCCGCGCCGCCCTGGCCGACCAGGCGCTGGCGCTGACCCGCGCCGATGCGGCGGCCATGGCCGCGATGGTCGCGCAGGGCCGCGAGCCGCAGCTGCGCGCGGTGCAGGCGCGCAGCGAGGTGGCCGATGCCAGCGCCGCCGTGGACGAGGCGCAGGCGTTCCGCGACGCGGCGCTGGCGCGCCTGGCCGCCATCGCCCTGCTGGAGGCGCCGGTGCAGTCCATCGACGCCGGCCTGCTCGACCGCACACCGCCGCTGCCGCGCGCAACCGAGGCGGCGGCACTGCCAGTGCGCATCGCCACCGCCGAGGCCGAGGCCGCCGCCCGCCTGGTCGAGGTGGAGCGCAAGCGCGCCCTGCCCGACCTGAGCCTGACCGCCGCGCAGACGCGCTTCCGCGAAGATCGCGCCCATGCCTACACGCTCGGCGTCAGCCTCAGCGTGCCGCTGTTCGACCGCAACCGCGGCGGCGTGCGTGCCGCCAGCGCCGAACAGCGCGCGGCCGAGGCACGGCTGGACCAGCAACGGCGCGCCAGCGCTGCCGACCGTCTGGCGGCGCTGGCCACGCTGAAGGCCGCCGGCAGCCGCACACGCGCGGCCGACGACGGCGTGGCGGCCGCGGAGGAGGCCTATCGCCTGGCCCGCATCGGCTTCGATGCCGGACGCATCGCACAACTGGAACTGCGCAGCACCCGTGCCGCACTCATCGCCGCCCGCGGCCTCGCCGTGGATGCCCGCCTGGCGCGGGTCACGGCAGAAATCGAACTGGCCCGCCTGGAAGGGCGCGCGCCGTTCATGGAGGTCCAATGAACCTGTCCCGTCCGATCTTCCGTGCCGGCAGCCTGCTGCTGGCACTCCTGCTGGGCGCCTGCGCCGGCGACAGGCAGGCCGCCCCGGCGACCGGCGACGCGCACGGCCATGGCGCCGGGCGCCAGCAGGATGCGCCCGAGCCCGCGGCGACGTCCGCTGCCGCTGCCGCTGCCGATGCCGATGCCGGCGACACGGTGCGGCTGACCCCGCAGCAACGCGCCGCATCCGGGATCGAAGTAGTCGCGGTCGGCCGCGGCGGCGGCGCCTCGACCCGTCTGGCCGGCCGGGTCGAACCGGCGGTGGGCGCGCGCGCCGCGGTGGCGGCGAGCATCACCGGCCGCGTCGAGCGCGTGCTGGTCGCGCCCGGCAGCGCGGTGCGCCGCGGGCAGCCGCTGGCGATCGTGGTCAGCGGCGAGGCCGCGGTGTTCCGCGCCAATGCGCTGGCCGCCAGCGCCGAGGCCGAGGCCGCGCGGCTGGCGCATGCCCGCGACCAGACCCTGGTCGCGCAGGGCGTGGTCGCCCGCCAGGAGCTGGAACGCTCGCACGCGCGGGCCGTGGCGGCGCGTGCGCAAGCCGCGGCGGCGCAGGCGCAGGCCGCCGCCAATGGCGCGCCGGACGCCAGCGGCCGCGTGCGCATCGTCAGCCCGCTGGACGGGCGGGTCGGTGCCGTGCAGGTCACCCCGGGCAGCGTGGTCGCGGCCGGTAGCGTGGTGGCCGAGGTCACCGATCCGGCGATGAACGAACTGGTGTTCGCCGCGCCGCCGGCATTGGCCGCGCAGGTCGCGCCGGGGACGACGTTGGAGGTGAGCGCGCCGGGCGGCAACTTTGCCGCAACGGTCACTGCGGCGACCGCCGACCTGCGCGCCGCGGGCGGCGCCGCGGTGATCCGTGCGATGCCGGTCGCCGCGCCGGTGCCGCCGGCAGGGTCGCCGGTGTCGGCGGTGGTCGTCACCGAGGATGAGGACACCGCACTGAGCGTGCCGGCCGACGCCGTGCAGACCGTGGAAGGGCGCAGCGCGGTGTTCGTCGCCGTTGCCGAGGGCTTTCGCGCGCAGCCGGTGCTGACCGGGCGCCGCGCCGGCGATCGCCTCGAGATCCTCGACGGATTGCGCGGCAGCGAACGCATCGCCGGCCGCAATGCCTTCCTGCTCAAGGCCGAACTGGCCAAGGGCGACGCCGAGCACGGCCACTGAGGAGGCGACCATGTTCACTCTCATCATCGACACGGCGGTGCGGCTGCGCTGGCTGGTGCTGTTCCTTGCCGCGCTGATCGCCGGCTGTGGCCTGTACCAGTTGGGCCGGCTGCCGATCGACGCGGTGCCGGACATCACCAACCGCCAGGTGCAACTCAACACCGTCGCCCCGGCGCTGACCTCCGAGCAGATCGAACGCCAGGTGACCTATCCGCTGGAGACGGCGCTGGCCGGCATTCCCGGCCTGGTCACCACGCGCTCGCTGTCGCGCAACGGCTTCTCGCAGGTCACCGCGATCTTCAGCGACGCCACCGACCTGTACTTCGCCCGCCAGCAGGTAGCCGAGCGCATGCGCGAGGCGGCCGAGGATCTCCCCGACGGCGTGACGCCGCGGCTGTCGCCGGTGACCACCGGCCTGGGCGAAGTGCTGATGTGGACGGTGGACTTCACCGCGTTCGACCCGGCCCGGCTGGCGCGGGCGGGCGCGGCGGGCTGGCAGGCCGGCGCGGTCTACCGCACGCCGGAGGGCGAACTGCTGCGCACCCCGCAGGAGCGCGCCACCTACCTGCGCACCGTGCAGGACTGGATCATCGCGCCGCAGATACGCGCCAGCCCGGGCCTGGCCGGGGTCGACACGATCGGCGGCTACGTCAAGGAGTACGCCGTGCATCCGGACACCGCGCGGCTGGCCGCGCATGGCCTGGGCCTGGCCGATCTGGTGACGGCCCTGCGGCGCGCCAACGTGCAGGCCGGCGCCGGCTTCGTGCAGCGCGCCGGCGAAGGCCTGGTGGTGCGTGCCGACGGCCTGGCGCTGGGCGCCGACGATCTCGCGCAGGCACCGGTGGCCACCCGCAACGGCGTAGTAGTGCTCGTGGCCGATGTGGCAGAGGTCGCCTCCGGCCGCGCCCCGCGCCTGGGTGCGGCCAGCCGCGACGGCCACGAGGCGGTGCTGGGCACGGCGCTGATGCTCGCCGGCGACAACAGCCGCACCGTGGCGCAGGCCGCGGCCGCGCGGCTGCGGCAGGTCAACGCCACACTGCCGCCGGACATCGTCGCCATGCCGGTGCTGGACCGCAGCGTGCTGGTCGACGCCACCATCCGCACGGTGGCCAGGAACCTCACCGAAGGCGCGTTGCTGGTGGTGGTGGTGCTGTTCCTGTTGCTGGGCAACCTGCGCGCGGCGGCGATCGCCGCGCTGGTGATCCCGCTGTCGTTCCTGTTCGCGGTGATCGGCATGCACCGCTTCGGCATCAGCGGCAACCTGATGAGCCTGGGTGCGCTGGACTTCGGCATCCTGGTCGACGGCGCGGTGATCGTGGTCGAGTCGACGCTGCTGCTGTTGGGCCAGCGCCACGCCGAACTGGGCCGCGCCCTCACCGCCGCCGAGCGCCTGGGCGTGGCCGCCGAGGCGGCGCGCAGGATGGCGCGGCCGGCGGCGTTCGGCCAGTTGATCATCCTGCTGGTGTTCGCGCCGATCCTCACCCTGGAGGGCGTGGAGGGCAAGACCTTCCAGCCGATGGCGGCGACCTTCATGCTGGCCTTGGTCGGCGCCTTCCTGTTCTCCTTCACCTTCGTGCCGGCGCTGGCCGCGCTGCTGGTGCGCGAGCCGACCGCGCGTGCCGATGCGGCCCGCGACCACGCCGGCGAGCACGAGACCTGGCTGGTCCGCCGGCTGCGGCGGCGTCTGCAACCGCTGATCGGCGGCGCGGTCGCACGTCCAGGCATGGTGGCCGCCGGGGTGGCGCTGATGGGCGTGCTGGGGGTCGGCGCATTCGCGCTGCTGGGCCGCGAGTTCATGCCGACGCTGGACGAAGGCAACGTGGCGATGCAGGCGCTGCGCGTGCCCTCGACCTCGCTGGAGCAGTCGCTGGCGATGCAACTGGCGCTGGAGAGGGCCATCGCCCGGCAGCCGGAAGTGGCGGCGGTGTTCTCGCGCACCGGCACCGCCGAGGCGGCGATCGACCCGATGCCGACCAACATCTCCGACAGCGTGATCGTGCTGAAGCCGCGCGCGCAGTGGCCCGATCCGGCCCTGCACAAGGAGGCGCTGGTGGAACGACTGGAGAAACTGGCCGGGCAGCAGCTGGGCAACGGCGTGGAGTTCAGCCAGCCGATCGAACTGCGCTTCAACGAGTTGATCTCCGGCGTGCGCACCGACCTGGCGGTGATGGTGTTCGGCGAGGACATGCAGCGCCTGCGCGCCGCCGCCGACCAGGTGGCGCTGAAACTGCGTGCGGTGCCCGGCGCCGCCGACGTGCGGGTGGAACAGGTCGCCGGCCTGCCCACCCTCAACGTGCGCATCGACCACGTGGCCGCCGCGCAACTCGGGCTGACCGCGGCCGACGTCAGCGAGGCGGTGAGCAACGGCATCGGCGGCGCCGCGGCCGGGCGCATCTTCGAGGGCGACCGCCGCTTCGACGTGGTGGTGCGGCTGGACGACGCCGCGCGCAACGATCCGGACCAGTTGGCCGCACTGCCGATCGCCACGCCCGCCGGGCGGGTAATCCCGTTGTCCTCGGTGGCGCGGATCGACGTCAGCGAAGGGCCGAACCAGATCAGCCGCGACAACGGCAGCCGCCGCGTGGTGGTGCAGGCCAACGTACGCGGCCGCGACCTGGGCGGTTTCGTCGCCGCGGCGCAGGCGGCGGTGGCCGAGGTGGCGCTGCCGCCGGGCGCCTACCTGCGCTGGGGCGGGCAGTTCGAGAACCTGCAGCGCGCCGAACGGCGCCTGGCGATGGTGGTGCCGGTGGTGTTCCTGCTGATCGGCAGCCTGCTGTGCATGGCCCTGCGCAACGCCAGGGAGGCGCTGCTGGTGTTCGGCTGCGTGCCGCTGGCGCTGGTCGGCGGCGTGTTCGCCCTGCTGCTGCGCGGCATGCCGTTCTCGGTCTCGGCGGCGGTCGGCTTCATCGCCGTGTCCGGCGTGGCGACCTTGAACGGACTGGTGCTGATGCAGGCCATCGGCGAGCGCCGCCAGGCAGGCGCGGCGCCGTGGCAGGCGGCGATCGACGGCGCGGCCAGCCGCCTGCGCGCGGTGCTGACCACCGCGCTGGTGGCGATCGTCGGCTTCCTGCCGATGGCCATCGCCAGCGGCGCCGGTGCGGAGGTGCAGAAACCGCTGGCGACGGTGGTGATCGGCGGCCTGCTCACCGCCACCGCGCTGACCCTGCTGGTGTTGCCGACGTTCGCCGCGCGCATCGCCGCGCCGCGCGTGGCCGGCTGATCGGGCGCCGGCCGGCGCGGCGGGCGTCAGGCCTTCTTCTTGCGCGCGGCGATGTAGGCGCGGATCTGCTGCTGCAGCACCGGCAGCGGCACCGAGCCCTGCTGCAGCACCGCGTCGTGGAAGGACTTGATGTCGAAGTCGGGGCCGAGTTCGCGCTCGGCCTCGGCGCGCAGGTCGAGGATGGTCAGCTCGCCGAGCTTGTAGCTCAGCGCCTGGCCCGGCCAGGAGATGTAGCGGTCGACCTCGGTGGTGACCTCGTGCTCGCTGAGCGCGGTGCGCTCGCGCAGGTAGGCCTGCGCCTGCGCGCGGGTCCAGCCCTTGTGGTGCACGCCGGTGTCGATCACCAGGCGGCAGGCGCGCCACATCTCGTAGCTGAGCCGGCCGAAGTCCTCGTAGGGCGTCGCATAGATGCCCATCTCCTTGCCCAGCTTCTCGGTGTACAGCGCCCAGCCCTCGCCGTAGGCGGAGATGTAGTTCTCGCGGCGGAACGCCGGCTGCGCGCCCTGCTCCTCGGCCAGCGCGCCCTGCAGCGAATGGCCGGGCGAGGATTCGTGCAGGGTCAGCGCCGGCAGGTTGTACAGCGGCCGCGACGGCAGGTCGTAGGTGTTGAGCCAGTAGGTGCCGACGCCGCCGCGGCCGGCGGTCCAGAACGGGGCGATGTCCGCCGGCACCGGTACGATGGTGAAGCGCCCGCGCGGCAGCGTGCCGATGAACTTGCCGACCTCCCCGTCCACGCGCTTGGCGATCCAGGCGGCGCGATCGAGCAGTTCCTGCGGGGTCTTCACGTAGAACTGCGGATCGGTCCGCAGGAACTGCAGGAACGCCGGGAAGGTCTTCTGCCCGGCCGGCGCCTGGAAGCCGACCTGCCGGATGATCGCGTCCATTTCCTTCTGGATCCGCGCCACCTCGCGCAGGCCGAGCTGGTGGATCTGCTCGGGGTCCATGTCCAGCGTGGTGTACTCGCGGATCTGCTGCCGGTAGTAGGCCTTGCCGTCGGGCAGGGCTTCGGCAGCCAGCGTGGTGCGCGCCTGCGGCATGTACTCCTGGCGATAGAAGGTCAGCAGCTGCGCATAGGCCGGAATCACCTTGTCGCGCAGCGCCGCCTGCGCCTGCGCGCGCAGCTGCGCCTGCTCGGCGGCGGGGATCTGCGCCGGCATCTGCTTGAACGGCGTGTACAGCACCGCGGCGGTCGGGTCCTTCAGTTCGGCCACGGTGGCGATGGCGCCGTCGCGGCCGTCGAGCACCGCGCGCGGCACGCTGAAGCCGCGCTTGAGGCCCGCGCGCATGTTGTCGGTCTGCTGCGCGAAGTAGCGCGGCACGTCGTCCAGCCGCGCGATGTAGGCGCGGTACTCGTCGGGCGTGCGCAGCGTGCGCCGGGCCATGAACGCCAGGTCCGACCAGAACGCGCTGTCGGAGTTGAACGGCATCTCGTAGGCACGCAGGCGCACCGCCGCGGCCAGGTTCTCCACCTGCGGCCGGTATACCGCCAGGTTGACCTGGTTCTCCGGCGAGAGCTGGGCGGGGTCGAGCGTGTCCAGCTGCCGCAGCACGTCCTCCCACACCTTCAGCCGCGCTGCCTGCGCGGCCGCGCCGACGTCGGGCAGATGGGTATTGTCGCCACTGCTGTCGCTGTCCTCGTCGGCCTGGCCGAGCTGCGCCTGGCGCCAGGCCCACTCCTTCTCGTAGATGGCCTGGAAGCGCGCATCGGTGGCGCTGGCAGCGGCCGTCACCGGCGCTGTGCCGGCCGCCGGCGGCGACGGCGGCGCGGCCACGGCGGGCGCGGCCACGGCGAAAGCGAGCAGCAGGGAAGCGGCCAGCGGGGTCTTGGCGAGCATTGGCATGGGCGGCACACGGCGGGAACGGATCGTCGATGATCGCATCCCTGCCCGGCCCGGCGGGTGGGCCGGAAGTCCTGTGTGGGCGCGGGACGAACCCCGGAACGCCGCAGTACGACTGAACGGAGCGACAGCGGCAGCAGGGTGGCCCATGTGGGAGGGACTTCAGTCCCGACGCGGAACACCTCAACGCGCTCGGCAACGCCCACTGCCGACGTCGCGCGTGATGCTGGCGATGCCAGGCACTTGGCGGAGCCCAAAACGAACCCCGAAGCGCTGCAATGCAATTGGACGAAACGACAGCGGCAGCACGGTGACCATGTGGGAGGAACTTCAGTCCCGACGCGGAACACCTCAACGCGCTCCGCAACGCCTACTGCCGACGTCGCGCCTGATGCTGGCGATGCCAGGCACTTGGCGGAGCCCAAAATGAATCCCGAAGCGCTGCAATGCAATTGGACGAAACGACAGCGGCAGCACGGTGACCATGTGGGAGGGACTTCAGTCCCGACGCGGAACACCTCAACGCGCTCGGCAACGCCTACTGCCGACGTCGCGCGCGATGCTGGCATGCCAGGCACTTGGCGGAGCCCAAAACGAACCCCGAAGCGCTGCAATGCAATTGGACGAAACGACAGCGGCAGCACGGTGGCCCATGTGGGAGGGACTTCAGTCCCGACGCGGAACACCTCAACGCGCTCGGCAACGCCTACTGCCGACGTCGCGCGCGATGCTGGCGATGCCAGGCACTTTGTTGGAGGAGCCCAATGGAAAGAGAAACGCAGTCCATCGAGGCCGCGCCCTCATCCCGTTCTGCACCCGCCAGCCACCAACGCAGCCGGGTCGTGCTGCAGCGTCGCGTTCATCGGCATGCGAAGCCAAACCGCATCCCAGTACGGGTAGTCGCCAACCCGGCGCACCAGACCGGCGCGCAATGGGTTGGCGACGATGTAGCGCGCTGCTGGCAGTAACTGCCGCTCGTCCCGTAGCGCGCGATCATGGAATCCCTCCATCCACACTGCTCCGCCGCGCCCGCGCGCATGATTGGCCGCCCTCGCGGCGCGGCCCTTGGCTTGGCGCACGACGGTCGGCAATGCAGCGCCGCTCTCGAGCATGACCAGCCCATGCCAGTGGTCGGGCATCAGCACCCAACACAGAAGCTGCGCGTCCGCCCAGGTCTCGGCATGGCCCAGGCAGGACGCGGCCGCCCAGGCGCATCGCCAGTCCTCGAACAGGCGCTGGCGCTGCCAGGTCACGGTGGTGACCAGATAGATGCGTCCGGTATCGCTCCAGCGCCCTGCACGCAGCGCGCGGTAGCCTCGGGGAAGTCGGGTGTGCATGACCCCAGGGTTGCAGGGCGGATCACACGACACCATCGGGGATCGACCGGTGCGGGCGTGGGGGAACCTGCGGGCGCAGCGTCAGAAATCCGGTACTCGCTGCTGGATGCAACGGCGGCCAGGACGACCGGGACGTGGAAGATTCATGCGTCGGGACTGAAGTCCCTCCCACAGTTGCAGGGCCGCGATCGGAAGGTGTTACGCGCTGCCGGCGATCACGCGTAGCGGCGCCGCGCGATCAATGCGTCGCGCGGTCGCGGTGCCAGCCGCGGTGCTTGATGTCCAGGTACAGGCTGTAGACGGCGGTGAACGCGGGGAACAGGTTCTGCAGCACGCCCACCGAGTCCTGCTTGGCCGAGAACATGAAGTAGCTCAGCGTCATCAGGCTGCCGACCACGCTCATGTACCAGAACAGGCGCGGGATCACCGGCTTGCCGGCGCGCTTGGAGGCGACGAACTGCACCAGCCAGCGGCCGCCGAACATCAGCGCGCCGACGTAGCCGATCAGCTTCCAGCCGGTGACGTGCAGCCCGGTCCAGTACAGCGCCTGGATCGGTTCGTTAAGGAAATGCGCGTCCATCTCAGCGCTCCTGCACCGCGGTGCGGCGGCTGCGCGCGATCAGCCAGGCCACCCCGCGCAGGTCGCGGATGCCGACCAGGGCGCGATTGAGGTTGTTGTACTTGGACACGCCGGAAGTGCGGTGGCGGTGGTTCACCGGCACGCTCAGGGTCTGCCAGCCGGCGCGCTGCATCAGCGCCGGCAGGTAGCGGTGCATGTGGTCGAAGTACGGCAGGTCCAGGAACGCCTCGCGCTCGAACAGCTTGATGCCGCAGCCGGTATCCGGGGTGTCGTCGCGCAGCATGCGCGCGCGGATCGCATTGGCCCACTTCGACGCCCAGCGCTTGCTGCCCGAATCCTGCCGCGATACGCGCCAGCCGGCGAACAGCTTGACCAGCGGCGCCGCCGCGGCGCGCGCGGCCAGCAGCTTGGGAATGTCGGCCGGGTCGTTCTGGCCGTCGCCGTCCAGGGTGGCGATCCACAGCCCGCGCGCGGCCTTGACCCCGTTGCGCACCGCCGTGCTCTGCCCGCTCTGGCTGACGTGGTGCAGCACGCGCAGCTCCGGCGTGGACGCCTTCAGCCCTTCGAGCACCGCCAGGGTGTCGTCGCGCGAATGGTCGTCGACGTAGACGATCTCGAAATCGATCGTGCCGCGCAGCGCGGCGACGATCTCGGCGACCAGCGGCGGCACGTTGTCGCGCTCGTTGAACACCGGGACGACGACGGAAAGGGAAAGCTGGCTCATGGATTCGGCAAGGCTGGGCGCGGGGGCGCGTGGGGGAAAAAGCGGGGCATTGTGCCGCGGACCGATGATCGGCGGATGAAGCGTCAGGCGGCGGCGCCGAAGTACTCGCGGCACCAGGCCACCACCTGCGGCAGGCCGACCTCGATCGGGGTGCTCGGATCGAAGCCGAACGCGGCCTGGGCCCGCGCAGTATCGGCCATCGTCTCGATCATGTCGCCCGGCTGCATCGGCCGGTACGCCTTTTCGGCGCTGCGCCCGGCCGCGGCCTCGATCACCGCGATGAAGCGCTCCAGCTCCACCGGGGTGTGGTTGCCGAGGTTGAACACGCGGTGCGGCACCGCCTCGCCCGAGGGGTGATCGAGCGCGCCGAGCACGCCGGCGACGATGTCGGCGACGAAGGTGAAGTCGCGGCGCATGCGCCCGTGGTTGAACACCTCGATCGGGCGCCCGGCCAGCACCGCGCGGCTGAACAGCAGCGGCGCCATGTCCGGGCGGCCCCACGGGCCGTACACGGTGAAGAAGCGCAGGCCGGTGGCGCGCAGCCCGTACAGCTGCGCGTAGGTGTGCGCCATCAGCTCGTTGGCGGCCTTGGTCGCGGCGTACAGCGAGCGCGGCTGGTCGATGCGCTGGTCCTCGGAGAACGGCGGCGTCGCCGAATCGCCGTACACCGAACTGCTGGAGGCGTAGACCAGGTGCTGCACGCCGCGGTGCCGGCACAGCTCCAGCATGTTGACGAAGCCGACCAGGTTGCTGTCGACGTAGGCATAGGGATTCTGCAGCGAATAGCGCACCCCGGCCTGCGCGGCCAGGTGCACCACGCGGGCCGGCTGTACCTCGTCGAACAGCGCGGCCAGGCCGTCGCGGTCGGTCAGATCGAGCGTGCGGATGTCCGCGTCCGCGCACAGCGCGGCGACGCGGTCGCGCTTGAGCTGCGGGTCGTAGTAGTCGTTGTAGTTGTCCAGGCCGACCACCGCCTGCCCGGCGGCGCGCAGCGCGCGGACGGTGTAGGCGCCGATGAAGCCGGCGGCGCCGGTGACGAGGATGGGCATGGCGGAATCCTGGAAAGCAAAAAGCGAAGAAACGACGGGCGTCGCGACACCGCAACGATCAGGGCAGGCCGGCGTTGACGCCGCCCGGATCGACGGTACCCGCTTGGCGGTGCTGCAGGATCGGGCTGCCGCCCGGGCTGTTCTGCGTGTCCTCGTTGCTCATGCAATGCTCCGGTTGCTGGCCCGCGCCGCGACGCACGGCCTCAGCGCAGGGTCAGCGGCGCGTCCTTGGCCAGCGCCGCCTTGCGCTCCTTGCTGAATTCCCACCACGGGCGCGGCGTCTCGCCCTGCATGAAGCGCACGATCGACAGGAACACGTCGATCACGCAGTGATCGTGCATCACCCCGGTGCGCAGGCACAACTGCGCGTACATGTCGTAGGGGTCGCGGCCCTGCAGGTGCGCGGGCACGCGGATGCCGATCAGGCGCAGGTCCTTCTCGCAGGCCGGCCCGACGTTGGGCAGGTCGGTCAGGCGCAACAGGTGGTGGCGGTCGACCTTGCTGGGATGCATGGCGGAAGCGGTCCTGGCGGACGCGGGCGGCGGCGCTCAGGCCTGCCGCGGGCGCAGTTTCTCGAGCACGCCGTCCAGCGTGTCCAGGTCGGTGTAGTGGATCACCAGCTTGCCCTTGCCGCCGCGGCCGTGGGCGATGGACACCTTGGTCCCCAGGGACTCGGACAGTTCGGTCTCCAGCGAGGCGATGTCGGCCTGCGGCGCGGTGCGCGCCGGCTTGGCCTTGCGGTTGCTCGGCACCTTGCCGGCGGCGAACTGCTGCGCACGGTGCTCGACCTCGCGCACCGACCAGCCCTGGTCGGCGGCGTCGGAGGCCAGGCGGCTGGCCAGCTCCGGCGACAACGTCAGCAGCGCGCGCGCATGGCCCATTTCCAGGCGCCGCGCTTCCAGCAGCGCGCGGATCGCCTGCGGCAGCTCCAGCAGGCGCAGCAGGTTGGACACCGAGGCGCGCGAGCGACCCACCGCCTCGGCGGCCTCGGCGTGGGTCAGCGAGAACTCGTCGATCAGCCGCTGCAGCGCCTGCGCCTCTTCCAGCGGGTTGAGGTCCTCGCGCTGGATGTTCTCGATCAGCGCCATGGCGATGACGGTGCGGTCGTCCAGCTCGCGCACCACCACCGGCACTTCGCTGAGGCCGGCCAGCTGCGAGGCGCGCCAGCGGCGTTCGCCGGCGACGATCTCGAAGCTGCCCGGCGCCAGTTCGCGGGCGACGATCGGCTGGATCACGCCCTGCGCCTTGATCGACTCGGCCAGCTCCTGCAGCTTGGCCTCGTCCATCTCCTGGCGCGGCTGGTACTTGCCCGGCTGCAGCTGCCCGACCGGCAGGCGGCGCAGGCTCTCGCCCGGCTGCAGCTCGGCGGTGGGGACGGGCGCGGCCGCGCCCTTCGGCCCCAGCAGCGCTTCCAGACCACGGCCGAGGCCGCGCTTCTTCGCTCCGAGGGCGGGGGGCTTGGCACTCATCAGTACGTCTCCATGGCCGGCATCGGCCGATTGCGTTCGTTGCGGCGGCGCACGATCTCGCCGGCCAGTCCGAGGTAGGCGACGCCGCCGCGCGAGGTGCGGTCGTAGCCGACGATGCTCTGGCCATGGCTGGGCGCCTCGGCCAGGCGCACGTTGCGCGGCACGATGGTGCGGAACACCTTGTCGCCGAAGTGGTTGGTCAGCTCCGCCGACACCGCGTTGGCCAGGTTGTTGCGCACGTCGAACATGGTCCGCAGCACGCCTTCGATCTCCAGCGCCGGGTTCAGCTCGGCGCGCAGCGCCTCGATGGTCTCCAGCAGCGCGGTCAGCCCCTCCAGCGCGTAGTACTCGCACTGCATCGGCACGATCACCGAGTCGGCGGCGGTCAGCGCGTTCAGGGTCAGCAGCGACAGCGCCGGCGGGCAGTCGATCAGGATGAAATCGTAGGCCTCGCGCAGCGGCGCCAGCGCGGTCTTCAGCCGCTGCTCGCGCGCCGGCTGGTCCATCAGCTGGATCTCGGCGGCGGTGAGATCGATGTTGCCGGGCAGCAGGTCGAAGCCTTCCGGCGCGGTCACCCGGATCTGTTCGGCGCTGCTTTCGCCAAGTAGCACGTCGCAGGTGGAGGCGGCCAGTTCGCGCTTGTCGATGCCGCTGCCCATCGTCGCATTGCCCTGCGAGTCCAGGTCCACCAGCAGCACGCGCTGCGACTGGCGCGCCAGCGCCGCGGCCAGGTTGACCGCGGTGGTGGTCTTGCCGACGCCGCCCTTCTGGTTGGCGATGGCGATGATGCGGGCCATGCGGGAGCCTCGTCGGCGATGGGGGTGGGGCCGGGCATTATGCGGTCACAGCCCCCCGAGGCGGAAATCGGGGCCGGCCGTGGCCGCCGCTCAACCGCGCTCGACCACCACCAGGTGGCGGTCGGCGCCCAGGCCGGGGACCTGCAGCGGGTGTACCGTCGGCGCCACCCAGCCCGGCGGCAGCGCGGCGATCTCCTCGTCCGGGCGCACGCCCTTCATCGCCAGCAGGCGCCCGCCCGGGCGCAGCAGGTGGCCGCCGACGGCGACGATGCCGGCCAGGGTGTCCAGCGCGCGCGCGGTCAGCAGATCGTAGGCGCCGGCCTCGTCCAGCGCCTCGGCGCGCGACTCGGCCACCCGCGCGTTGTCCAGGCGCAGCTGGCGCACCGCCTCGCGCAGGAAGCGCGCCTTCTTGCCGTTGCTTTCGACCAGGGTCACCCGCAGCTGCGGCCGCGCGATCGCCAGCGGGATGCCGGGCAGCCCCGGGCCGGTGCCCAGGTCGGCCAGCGCGCCCTCGCGGGCGAACGGCTGCATCGCCAGCGAATCCAGCAGATGGCGGGTCACCATCTCGTGCGGATCGCGGATCGCGGTCAGGTTGTAGGTGCGGTTCCAGCGCGTCAGCAGCGCCAGGTAGGCCAGCAGGGGCGGCGCCAGCGCCGCGGCGTCCAGGCCTTGTGCGTGCAGGCCCTGCTCGAGCGCGACGCGGACGGAATCGGGGAGAGAGGCATCGGTCATCGGCGGATTATCGCAGGTGCCGCCGGCGCCCGAACCGCGCGTCCGCGTCAGGGCGTGTCCTGGACAGGCGCATCCGCGCGCCAGGCCAGGGCGGCCCGATAACCGGGGGCGGCCTCCCACTCGTGCAGGTGCCAGGCCTCGGTCGCGCCCAGCCCCGGATCGCACCAGGCCAGGCGCAGCACGCCGGCTGCGTCCTCGGCGAAGCGCAGCCGGTGCAGGCCGAAGGCGATGCCGTGACCGTGCGCCTTGAGCAGCGCCTCCTTGGCGCACCACAGGCGGAAGAACAGCGCCTCGCGCGCCGGTGCCGGCAGCGCGGCCAGCAGCGCGACCTCGTCCGGATGGAAGAAGCGCTGCGCCAGCTCCAGCAGGCGCGGCCGCGGCCGCTGGCGCTCGATGTCCACGCCCAGCCGCGCGTGCGCGGCGACCGCCACCAGCAGGTAGTCGCCGCTGTGGCTCCAGCCGATGTCCAGGTGCGCCAGCGGCGCGTGCAGGCCGGGCCGGCCGCGCGCATCGCGGCGCAGCGGCAACGTCGCCGCCGGCATGGCCAGTTCGCCGGCCAGCAGGCGCCGCGCCTGGGCCTCGCCGGAGGTGCGCGGCGGATGCGGGCGCAGCCATAGCGCCACCGGGCCCAGCCGCCAGTCCGGCGCCTCGGCGGCAGCGGCGGCCACAGGCGGCATCGGCGCGCTCACGCCGCGTCCACAAAGCACAATGGCCGCTGCGGCGCAGGGCCGGCGCTATACGGTCGCTTCACGGCAACGCTCCTTAAATGGCGCGCACCCCACCGCTCCTGGTGCGGGCCGAACCGAGGAGTCTGACGCATGGGCATCATTATCTGGTTGATCGTCGGCGGCATCGTGGGCTGGCTGGCCAGCATCATCATGCGCCGTGACGCACAGCAGGGCATCATCCTGAACATCGTGGTCGGCATCGTCGGCGCGCTGATCGCCGGTTGGCTGTTCGGCGGCGGCATCAACCAGGCGATCACCCTGTGGACGTTCCTGTATTCGCTGATCGGCGCGATCATCCTGCTGGCGATCGTCAACCTGTTCACCCGCGGTCGCGCGCGCTGACGCGCCGCCCCCGCCGCTTGCGCAAACGCCCGGTTCGCCGGGCGTTTTGCGTTTACGGGCCGGCTGCTCACGGCGCAGTGCGGTCGGCGGGATGCCGCACGCCATCCTCGACCGGCACCGCGATGGCCAGCGCGTACGGGTCCACGCCCTCCAGGCAGCCGACGTTGTAGCCGTACAGGCTGGGATCGGAGCGGCGCCGATGATGGGTGTAGATCCCGCAGGTGCCGCAGAAGTAGTGCTGCGCGGTGTGGGTGTGGAACTGGTACAGGCGCAGCGCCTGCTCGCCCTGGCGCAGGTGCAGGGCGGCCAGCGGCACCGAGGCGACGATGGCGCCGCGGCGTCGGCACAGCGAGCAGTTGCAGCGGCGCGGGTCGACGATGCCGTGCGGCAGCTCCAGGTCGATCTGCACCGCGCCGCAGTGGCAGCTGAGCCGATGCAGCGGCGCGATCACGGTGTCGCCGACCTTGTCGATGCAGCGGCGCACCTGGCGCTCGTTCATGCCGTCGGCTCCAGTTCGATCCAGGCCGGCGCATGGTCGCTGGGGCGGTCCCAGGTGCGCGGCTCGCGGTCGATGCCGGCGCCGCGGGTGTGCGGCTTCAGCGCGTCGGAGACCAGGGTCAGGTCGATGCGCAGGCCCAGGTCGCGGCGGAAGCCGGCCTGACGGTAATCCCACCAGCTGAACAGGCCGCCGTCGGCATGGTGCAGGCGGAAGCCGTCGTGCAGGCCCAGCGCGAGCAGCTTGTGCAGGGCGCCGCGCTCGGCAGTGGAAGTGAGGATGTGGTTGTCGCTCCATACCAGCGGATCGTGCACGTCGCGCGCGTCCGGGGCGATGTTGAAGTCGCCCAGCACCACCAGCCGCGGATGCCGCTGCAGCTCGTCGGCCAGCCAGGCGTGCACCGCCTCCAGCCAGCGCAGCTTGTAGGCGTACTTGTCGGTGCCCACGTCCTGGCCGTTGACCACGTACAGATTGACGATGCGCAGGTCGCCGACGGTGGCGGCGATGGCGCGCTTCTGCTCGTCCTCCAGGCCCGGCACGCCGATCTGCACGTCGCTGACCGGCGTGCGCGACAGGATCGCCACGCCGTTGTAGGTCTTCTGCCCGGCGAACACGCTGCGGTAGCCGGCCTCGGCCAGCGCCGCGTCGGGAAACTTGTGGTCCTCCAGCTTGGTCTCCTGGATCCCGACCACGTCCGGCGCGAACGCGGCCAGCCACTGTTGCAGGTGCGGCAGGCGCACGTTGAGCGAGTTGACGTTCCAGCTGGCGATTTTCATCGATCCTGTAACCTTTTGATTCAACTATTTTTGTTCGGATGCTTGGGCAACCCGGCCAAGCCCGGCTGGGCGGATCGCCGCCCATTTGACCACACCGCCCTGTTTCGGCATGCGCTGGCATTGCCGGGAGCGCCTGCACACCGTCGCGCGAAACTATGTGCCAAAGCCGATATTCTTGAATTATCGCTATCAGCGCATAAAGCTGAATTATGCGTCAAAGCCGATATTGAGGAATTATCGGGAATAGCGCATATTGCGTTGTCAGGAGACCGTCATGCACGACCTCGCGCGTACCCCCAAGCAGATCGGCACCCTCATCCGCCGCCACCGAAAGCGCCTGGGCATGAGCCAGAGCGCCCTGGGTGACCGCAGCGGCTTGCGCCAGGAAACGATCTCGTTGATCGAGACCGGCAACCCGGCGACGCGGCTGGACACGCTGCTGGCGGTGCTGGCGGCGCTCGATCTGGAATTGCTGGTCGCCGCCCGCAGCCACGGAGCCGATCCCAGAGACCTGCTCTGACCGTGGCCAGGACCCGCCGCCATCCGCCCCTGCGCGTCTACCAGAACGATCGCCTGGTCGGGTATCTGCTGAAGGAACCCAGCGGCGCGATCGCATTCCGTTACGCGCGCGAATGGCTGGAACGCAGCAGGGCATTTCCGGTCTCGCTGTCGCTGCCGTTGCGCGAGGACCCCTGGCGGGGTGAGCCGGTCGTGGCGGTCTTCGAGAACCTGTTGCCCGACTCGGAGGCACTGCGCCAGCGCGTGGCCGAGAAGGTCGGCGCCGCCGGCGTCGACGCCTACAGCCTGCTGGCGGCGATCGGCCGAGACTGCATCGGCGCCTTGCAGTTCATCGCCGGCGATGCGGCGCCGGAAGGCACCGCGACGCTCTCCGGAGAGCCGGTCGACGACGCGGCCATCGAGCGGCTGCTGGCGTCGTTGGCGCAAGCGCCTCTGGGCCTGCGGCGGGACGAGGATTTCAGGATCTCGGTCGCCGGCGCCCAGGAGAAGACCGCATTGCTCCGCCTGGACGGCCAATGGCTCAAGCCGCACGGCACCACGCCGACCACGCACCTGTTCAAGACCCAGATCGGCAGGCTGCCGAACGGCATCGACCTTTCCGACAGCGTCGAGAACGAGTTCTACTGCCTGCAGTTGCTCAAGCATCTCGGCCTGCCGGTCGCCCATGCCGAGATGATGACGTTCGGCCAAACCAAGGCGCTGGTCGTCGAGCGCTTCGACCGCGTGTGGAGCGATGGCCGGCTGCTGCGCCTGCCGCAGGAGGATTGCTGCCAGGCGTTGTCCGTCCCGCCGACACGCAAGTACCAGAACCACGGCGGCCCCGGCCTCGTGGCGATCGCGGACCTGCTCAAGGGCGCCGACGCGCCCGCCGCCGATCACCGCACGCTGCTGCAGGCGCAACTGGTCTTCTGGCTGATCGGCGCGACCGACGGGCATGCCAAGAACTTCAGCATCTTCCTCCACCCCGGCGGCGGCTATGCACTGACCCCGCTCTACGATGTCCTGACCGCACAGCCCAGTCTCGATCGGCGGCAGATCGAACGCAGGCAGATGACGCTGGCCATGTCGGTCGGCAACCGCAATCACTACCGCATCGACGAGATCCAGACGCGCCACTTCCTGCAGACGGGCGCCACGGCGGGCCTGTCGCCCACCCTGGTGCGCAAGGCCATCGAAGACATCGCCGAGCGCATGCCATCGGCCCTGACCTCGCTCGAAAACGCGCTGCCGGCGGACTTCCCGCAGGCGCTGCCCGCCTCCGTCAGGGCCGGCGTGGAGCGCCGCATGCGGGTGCTGCAGGCCGGCCTGGCGATCTAGCGGCACGGCGCGCGCCGCAAACCCATCCAATCGCTGCGCCCCGCGCGCCGACGCACCGATCAGCGCAACAGCAGGTCGATCAGCCAGCGCAAGCGTGCGTAAGGCGGCTTCAGCAGATCGGTGGCGGTGCGCCGCGCCTGCCACAGGATCGGCAGTTGCTTGCTCATCGCATCGAAGCCGGCGCGACCATGGTAGGCGCCCATGCCGCTGGGGCCGATGCCGCCGAACGGCAGCGCGTTGGCGGCGAAGTGCAGCAGGCTGTCGTTGACGGTGACGCCGCCGGCGACGGTCGCATGCAGGATGGCCTCGATCCGCGCGCGGTCGTGGCTGAAGGGATACAGCGCCAGCGGCCGGTCGCGGCTGTTGATCTCGGCGATGGCCGCATCCAGCGAGCGGTAGCTGCGCACCGGCAAAATCGGGCCGAAGATCTCCTCCTGCATCAACAGCGCGTCATCGCCCGGCTGCAGCACCACCGTGGGCACGATCAGCCGCTCGCGCTCGGCGCGTTCGCGCTCCACCGTGGCCAGTTCGATCACTTCCAGGCCGCGCGCCCGCGCATCGTCCAGATAGCCGCGCAGGCGCCGGTACTGGCCGTCGTTGACGATGCGGGTGTAGTCCTCGGCGCTGGCGAAATCGCCGTAACGCGCCAGCACCTGCGCGCGCAGCGCCTGCACCAGCGCCGCCTCGCGGCCGGCGTCGACCAGCACGTAGTCCGGGGCGATGCAGGTCTGCCCGGCGTTGAACCACTTGCCGGTGGCCAGGCGCGCGGCGGCCTGCTCCAGCGGGTAGTCGGCGCAGACGATGGCCGGCGACTTGCCGCCCAGTTCCAGGGTCAGCGGGGTCAGGTTGGGCGCGGCGGCGGCCATCACCTTGCGCCCGACCGCGGTGGAACCGGTGAACACCAAGTGGTCCAGCGGCAGCGCGGCGA
Source organism: Xanthomonas sp. NCPPB 901 (assembly GCF_056725085.1). Classification (NCBI taxonomy): domain Bacteria; kingdom Pseudomonadati; phylum Pseudomonadota; class Gammaproteobacteria; order Lysobacterales; family Lysobacteraceae; genus Xanthomonas; species Xanthomonas sp. NCPPB 901. The sequence continues at coordinate 4,801,202 of NZ_CM161511.1, forward strand.
ACGCCGACGCCACCTCGGCACCGCCCAGCGCCACCGCCACCCGCTGCGGCGGGAACACCTCGGCCAGCAGCGACTGCAGGAACTGCGCGCTGCGCGGGGTGTGCTCGGAGGGTTTCAGGTAGACGTGGTTGCCGGCGGCGATGGCGGTGGCCAGCGGGATCAGCGCCAGGTTGACCGGGTAGTTCCAGGGCGCGATCACCCCGACCACGCCGACCGGCACCGGCCGTACTTCCGCGCGCGCCGGCCACAGCCGCCAGCCGGCGCCGACCCGCTGCGGGCGCATCCAGCGCGCGAGGTGGCGCAGCAGGTGATCGATCTCGCCGAGCACGGTCATGCCGTCGGCGAGCAGCGATTCGTGGCGCGAGCGGTGGCCGAAATCGGCGGCGATGGCATCGGCCATCTCCGGCAGCCGCCGCTTCAGCGCCGCGCGCAGCCGCAGCAGGTCCTCGCGGCGTTGCGCCCGCTCCGGCTTGGCCGATTGCCAGGCCGCGCGCAGGCGCTGCAGGGTGACTGGCAGGGCGGCCAGCGGCGTGTCGGCGAGGGCGTCGGCTGCGGAGGGCGGCATGGGCGCACTATACGATGCCGGTCGCGGCTGGCGTGCGCGCAGGTCGCGGGTCGGCAGCGCGTGGCCGTGCGCCCTGGGTCTCAGAGTGGGTCGCGTCGGGACTGAAGTCCCTCCCACAAGGAGCGCGTCAGCATTGCCGCGGACTGAAGGTTCCACTTGCGGGAGGGACTTCAGTCCCGTCCCGGTGAACCCGGGCGCTCCCGCCCATCCGCACGGCTACGCAGGCTCTTCCAGCAACCACGCCTGCAGCTGCGCCAGCGAGGCGACTTCGTGGTGCGGCACGATGCCCTCCGGCGCGGCGGCGCCGTGCGCATTGAACCAGCAGGTGTGCAGGCCCGCGGCCAGGCCGCCGGCGATGTCCGCATGCGGGTTGTCGCCGACCATCAGCACCTGCGCCGGCGGCGGGTCGCCCAGCTGCGCCAGCGCGTGCGCGAAGATCGCCGGATGCGGCTTGGCCACGCCCACCAGCTCGGAAATGACGATCACCTCGAAGCGGTCGTGCAGGCCGGTGCGCTGCAGGCGCGCATTCTGCAGCGCGCCGAAGCCGTTGGTGACCAGGCCAAGCCGCGCGCGTCCGCGCAACGCATCGAGCAGGTCCACCGCCCCGTCCAGCGGCGCGCACAGTTCGGCCATCGCCGCCAGGAACGCCGCGTTCAAGGTTTCCGGCTCGGTCTGCAGCCGCTGCGCCCAGTCGGCGAAACGGCGCTGCTGCAGTTGCAGCGCGGTGATCGCGCCGTTCTGGTACTGCACCCACAGCGGCCGGTTGCAGGCAGTGTAGGCGGCGTACTCCGCTTCGCCGAACGGCACGCCGTAGCCGGCGAACATGCGCTGCAGGCCGGCGAAGGCGTCGAAGTGGAACAGGGTGTCGTCGGCGTCGAACAGGATCCAGCGGTAGCGCATGCGGGCAGCCGGTGCAGCGATGGCCCGCCATGGTAGCGCCTGCAGACACGACGACGCCGGCACGAGGCCGGCGTCGCGTGCGGCGATGGCCGCGGCCCGCTAGGCGCGCGCGCTCAGTGCGCCGACCCGCGCGAGGCGCCCAGGCCGGTCTCGGCGCGGATCTGCTGCGCCTTGAACGCGGCGCGTTCCTTGGCGGCCTGCGCGCTGCGGTCCAGCACCGAGAACAGCCAGATGCCGACGAAGCCGATGGTCACCGAGAACAGCGCCGGCGAGGTGTACGGGAACGGCGCCGAACCGGTCGGGTTGCCCAGCGTGTCCACCCACACCGACGGCGACAGCACGGTCAGCACCAGCGAGGAGATCAGGCCCAGGAAGCCGCCGATCACCGCGCCGCGGGTGGTGCAGTCCTTCCACAGCAGCGACAGGATCAGCACCGGGAAGTTGGCCGAGGCGGCGATGGCGAAGGCCAGCGACACCATGAAGGCCACGTTCTGCTTCTCGAACACGATGCCCAGCAGCACCGCGATGATGCCCAGCGCGATGGTGGTGACGCGCGACACCTTCAGCTCCGAGCCGGGAGCCGGATTGCCCTTCTTCAGCACCGTGGCGTACAGGTCATGGGACACCGCCGAGGCGCCGGACAGGGTCAGGCCGGCGACCACCGCCAGGATGGTGGCGAAGGCCACCGCGGAGATGAAGCCCATGAACACGTTGCCGCCGACCGCGTTGCCGACCAGCACCGCCGCCATGTTGGCCGCGCCCTTGCCGCCGTGGATGGTGCCGCTGGCGACGTCGGCGAACTGCGGGTTGGTCAGCACCAGGGCGATGGCGCCGAAGCCGATGATGAAGATCAGGATGTAGAAGTAGCCGATCCAGGTGGTGGCCCACAGCACCGACTTGCGCGCCTGCTTGGCGTCGGGGACGGTGAAGAAGCGCATCAGGATGTGCGGCAGGCCGGCGGTGCCGAACATCAGCGCCATGCCGAAGGAGATCGCCGAGATCGGATCCTTGACGAAGCCGCCCGGGCCCATGATCGACAGGCCGGCGCTGGCCGCTTCTTCCGGCGAGGCGCCGCCGTTGGCCGCCACCGCGGTCTTCACCCGCACGCCCTCGGCGAACAGCGCCTCGAAGCTGAAGTTGAAGTGCCACATGATCGCCACGGCCATGAAGGTCACGCCGGTCAGCAGCAGCACCGCCTTGATGATCTGCACCCAGGTGGTGGCGGTCATGCCGCCGAACAGCACGTAGACCATCATCAGCACGCCGACCAGGCTCACCGCCACCCAGTAGTCCAGGCCGAACAGCAGCTTGATCAGCGCGCCGGCGCCGACCATCTGCGCGATCAGGTAGAACAGCACCACCACCAGCGTGCCGGAGGCGGCGAAGCTGCGGATCGCGGTCGGCGCGAAGCGGTAGCCGGCCACGTCGGCGAAGGTGTACTTGCCGAGGTTGCGCAGGCGCTCGGCCATCAGGAAGGTCAGGATCGGCCAGCCGACCAGGAAGCCGATGGCGTAGATCAGGCCGTCGTAGCCGTTGGTCATCACCGCCGCGGTGATGCCCAGGAACGAGGCCGCCGACATGTAGTCGCCGGCGATCGCCAGGCCGTTCTGGAAGCCGGTGATGCCGCCGCCGGCGGTGTAGAAGTCGGACGCCGAGCGGGTCTTCTTCGCCGCCCACTTGGTGATCCACAACGTGCCGGCGACGAAGAAGGCGAACATCGAGATCGCCACCCAGTTGGTCGGCTGCTTGTCGGTCTGGCCGACATCGCCGCCGGCGGCCAGCGCCGCGCCGGCCGGCAGCAGCGCGGCCAGCAGCAGCAGAAGGAAGCGCAGGTGCTTGCTCATTGGCGGGCGTCCTCGAGGATGGCGGCGGTCAGCTGGTCGTAGACGGTGTTGGCGCGGTGCACGTAGATGGCGGTGATGGCGATGGTGAACACCATCACCCCGATCGCGATCGGGATGCCGATGGTGGTGACGCCGCTGCCGATCGGCTGGGCCAGGAACGCCTTGTCGAAGGCGATCAGGCCGATGAAGCCGAAGTAGGCCAGCAGCATCAGGATGGTCAGCGTCCAGCCCAGCACGTTGCGCTGGCGCTTGAGCGCGTGGTACCTGGGGTTGGCGTCGATCTTGGCGATCAGCGCCTCGTTGGAGAGGGTCATGTGGTGCCTCCGGGAAAAGTGGCCGCAGCGCGCGGATCAGAAGCTGTACTTGGTGGTGAACTGCAGGCGGGTGATGTCGCCCTTGGCGCCGCTTTCGATCTCGCGCTTGCCGTACATCAGCTCGGCGCCGATATCGACCTTGGGCAGCGGCGAGTAGAAGACGTTGCCGCGGATGCTCTGCACGCGCTTGGTCACGCCCAGGCCGGTGTGCGCGGTGTCGTTGTCGTAGTCGCTGCGCGCGTAGATCAGGTTGGTGCGCAGCTTCGGCGAGAACGCATGGCGCCAGCCGACGTAGCCGGCGACCACGCCGACCGTGTCCAGGTCGCGGTCGGCGGCGTCGTACACCGCGTTCTGGGCGATGCCCAGGCCGATGTAGCGACCGATGCCTTCGCCGCCGGTGAGTTGGTAGAACAGGCTGTCGCTGTCGCTGGCCACCCACTTGCCGCCCAGGGTCAGGCCGCCGGAGGCCTTGCTGGCGTCGGCGCCGGTGGCGCGGTTGTCCACCTTCTGCTGGCCGACCACGCCGGCGATGCCGAAGCTGCCCCAGTCGCCCTTCCAGCCGTAGCGCACGGTCAGGTCCGGCAGCGCGCCGCGGTCGGAACTGGCGGTGCTGACCACGCCGGCCGCGCTGCGCGTGTACAGGGTGGTTTCCGGGTTTTCCAGGGCGATGCTGAAGCCGCCGTTGGTGTAGCGCAGCTGCGCCTGGCGCACGAACACCACGCCGTCGGTGGGGCCGATGAAGTCGGCCGCTTCCGGCAGCGCCGCCGGATCCATGAAGTTGGACCAGGTCTGGCCGGCCAGCCAGTGGTTCCAGTACATGTAGGCATGGCGCAGGGTGGCGCCGTAGGTGTTGGTGGCGGTCTGGGTGCCCAGCGCGTTGCCGAAGAAGTCCAGTTCCACCAGCGCGCCGGTCTTGTTGCCGCCCTCGGTGACACTGTCCACGCCGAAGTTGATCCGCGAGAACTTGGCGTGGGCGTTGTAGTCGGTGCCGGACTTGGCGCCGCCCACCGGGGTCTGCCCGGGCAGGTACAGCGCGCGGCCGGTGGCGTCGTCGGCGAGCTGGCCGTCGCCGGTGCGGGTGGCCAGGAAGTCGGCCTTGATGAAGCCGCCGACCTTGAACGTGGTGCCGGGCGTCGCACCCGGGGTGATGGTGGTGACCTGGATCGGCGCCTTGCCGGCCGGCAGGGCCGCGGGTACCGGCGGCGGCGCGGCCTGGCTCGAGCGGACCGCGGCGACCTCGGTCTGGGTCTGCGCGATCTGCCCTTGCTGCTGTTGCTGCGCGGACAGCAGTTGCTGCACCTGCCGCTCCAGCTCGGCCACGCGGGTCTCCAGCGCCTGTTCGCGCGCCGAGGGTTTGCCTTGGGCGAAGGCCGCGCCAGGCGCGACCAGGGCCACCAGGAGCGCGGCCGCCAGCGGGCGACGCGCCAAGGATGCGATGCGGTTGCTCATTACTCCCTCCCGAATAATGGATGGCCGCACGCAAGCGCACGGCCGTAGCCCAGCGTGCGTGAGCGCGGCGGCCGCGCCTATTGGCCATTAGTCGAACGTCGGCTGAGTTACGACCATCGTCTAAGGCCCGACGCGTGTGCGCTTAACGCCGGATGCGGCACACTGCGCGTTGACGCGCCGCGGCATGCGGCGCCCCGTTCATTGCAGAGGGAACCATGGCCGATCTCTATCCCGTCGATCCGCAGTTCGCCGCCCGTGCGCGGGTCGACAAGACCCAGTACCAGACCCAGTACAAGGCATCGGTGGAACAGCCGGAGGCATTCTGGGGCAAGGTCGCCGAGCGCCTGGACTGGTTCAAGAAACCGACCCGCATCAAGGACGTCAGCTTCGCCCTGGACGACTTCCGCATCCGCTGGTTCGACGACGGCGAACTCAACGCCAGCGTCAACTGCCTGGACCGGCAACTGGCCACCCGCGGCGACAAGACCGCGCTGCTGTTCGAGCCGGACAGCCCGGACGCCCCGTCCTACCGGGTCACCTACCGCGAGCTGTACGAGCGCGTGTGCCGGCTCGGCAACGCGCTGCGCGCGCTCGGCGTGCGCAAGGGCGACCGCGTCACCATCTACCTGCCGATGATCCCCGACGCGGCGGTGGCGATGCTGGCCTGCGCGCGCATCGGCGCGATCCACTCGGTGGTGTTCGGCGGCTTCGCGCCCAACTCGATCGCCGACCGGGTGATCGACTGCGGCAGCAAGCTGATCATCACCGCCGACGAGGGCCTGCGCGGCGGCAAGAAGATCCCGCTCAAGGCCAACGTCGACGCGGCACTGAAGCTGCCCGGCACCACCAGCGTGGAGACCGTGCTGGTGGTCCGTCACACCGGCGGGGCGGTGGACATGCAGGCCCCGCGCGACCGCTGGTTCCACGACGTGGTCGACAGCCAGCCGGCCGAATGCGAACCCGAGCGCATGAACGCCGAGGATCCGCTGTTCATCCTCTACACCTCCGGCTCCACCGGCAAGCCCAAGGGCGTGCTGCACACCACCGCCGGCTACCTGTTGTACGCGGCCTACACCCATGAAACGGTGTTCGACCTGCGCGAGGACGACATCTACTGGTGCACCGCCGACGTCGGCTGGGTCACCGGCCACAGCTACATCGTCTACGGCCCGCTGGCCAACGGCGCCACCGCGCTGATGTTCGAGGGCGTGCCCAACTACCCGAGCGTGTCGCGCTTCTGGGAAGTCATCGACAAGCACCAGGTGACGATCTTCTACACCGCCCCCACCGCGATCCGCGCGCTGATGCGCGAGGGCGAGGCGCCGGTGAAGAAGACAGCGCGCACCAGTTTGCGCCTGCTCGGCAGCGTCGGCGAGCCGATCAATCCCGAAGCCTGGCGCTGGTACTACGAGGTGGTCGGCGACGGCCGCTGCCCGATCGTGGACACCTGGTGGCAGACCGAGACCGGCGGCATCCTGATCACCCCGCTGGCCGGCGCCATCGACCTCAAGCCCGGCTCGGCGACGCTGCCGTTCTTCGGCGTGCAGCCGGCGCTGGTCAGCGCCGACGGCGAGATCCTGGAAGGCGCCACCGAGGGCAACCTGGTGCTGCGCGATTCCTGGCCGGGGCAGATGCGCACCGTCTACGGCGACCACCAGCGCTTCATCGACACCTATTTCCGCACCTATCCGGGCAGCTACTTCACCGGCGACGGCTGCCGCCGCGACGCCGACGGCTATTACTGGATCACCGGCCGCGTCGACGACGTCATCAACGTCTCCGGCCACCGCATCGGCACCGCCGAGGTGGAGAGCGCGCTGGTGGCCCACCCCAAGGTCGCCGAAGCGGCGGTGGTCGGCTTCCCGCACGACATCAAGGGCCAGGGCATCTACGCCTACGTGACCCTGGTCGCCGAGGAGCAGCCGAGCGAGGCCCTGCACAAGGAACTGGTGGCCTGGGTGCGCAAGGAGATCGGCCCGATCGCCGCCCCCGACCACCTGCAGTGGGCGCCGGGCCTGCCCAAGACCCGCTCGGGCAAGATCATGCGCCGCATCCTGCGCAAGATCGCCGAGAACGCCCCCGACCAGCTCGGCGACACCTCGACCCTGGCCGATCCGTCGGTGGTGGATTCGTTGGTCAACGAACGGCTCGCGCGCTAGCGCGCTCGTCGTTCGTTCGGGAATGGGGAATCGAGAATGGGGAATGGGAAAAGCCATTCCCCGGTCGCTTCATTCCCGCGGGCACCCGACGCTTTGCTTTTGCCGTTGCCATTCCCCATTCCCGGTTCCCCACTCCCGGCCTTCCAAATGCCCACCCTGCTGATCGCCGACGACCATCCCCTGTTCCGCGAGGCGCTGCGCGGGGCGGTGCAGCGGGTGATGCCCGGGGTGCAGTTGTACGAGGCCGATAGCGTCGAGGCGCTGTACGCGCTGGCCGATCGCCACGCCGATGCGGATCTGCTGCTGATGGATCTCAATATGCCCGGTGCGCAGGGCTTCAGCGCGCTGGTGCACATGCGCGCGCTGCATCCGCAGTTGCCGGTGGTGGTGGTGTCCGCGCGCGAGGAGCCGACGGTGATGCGGCGCGCGCTGGATCACGGCGCGTTCGGCTTCATTCCCAAATCGGCCGACTCGGACACCATCGGTCTGGCCCTGAGCACAGTGCTGGACGGCGAGCACTGGGCGCCGCCGGAAGCGCACAACGTGCCGCCCACCGACCGCGCCGAGCGTGAGGTCGGGCAGCGCCTGCGCGAACTGACTCCGCAGCAGTTCCGGGTGCTGCAGATGCTCGGCGCCGGCAGCCTCAACAAGCAGATCGCCTACGACCTGGGCGTGTCCGAGGCCACCATCAAGGCCCACGTCACCGCGATCCTGCGCAAGCTCGGCGTCACCAACCGCACCCAGGCGGTGCTGCTGGCCGGCAAGCTGGCCATCGACGGCGACGCCATCGTGCTGCCGCCGGAAGAGGACTGAGCCGACAGCGCGTACCCGGCCAGGCGGGGCCGCCGCACCGCGGCAGCGGTCCACGGCGGCCGACCCAGCCTCGCGCAAGCGCCGGCCAGCGCCGCATCCGCAATCACCCGCCGGCGGCCGGCCTACCGCCTAGGCTCAGTCCGACGGCTTGCCCTCGTCGTCGCCGTAGAACAGCACGCCGAGCTTGATCCGCTCGCGGCCCTGCGCGCGGCGATGGCGGTTGGTGTCGCGCAGCGAATAGACGCAACCGCAGTATTCCTGCTGGTAGAAGCGCTCGCGCTTGCTGATCTCGACCATGCGCGCGGCGCCGCCGTGCTTGCGCCAGTTGTAGTCCCAGTAGGTCAGGTCCGGGTACGGGGCGGCCGCGCGGATGCCGCTGTCGGTGATCTGGCGCATGTCCTTCCAGCGCGAAATGCCCAGCGAACTGGTCATCACCGCATAGCCGTGCTCATGGGCGTACAGCGCGGTGCGCTCGAAGCGCATGTCGAAGCACATGGTGCAGCGGATCCCGCGCTCGGGCTCGTTCTCCATGCCCTTGGCGCGCGCGAACCAGTTGTCGGTGTCGTAGTCGGCATCGACGAAGGGCACGCCATGCTGTTCGGCGAAGCGGATGTTCTCCTGCTTGCGCAGTTCGTATTCCTTGGCCGGATGGATGTTGGGGTTGTAGAAGAACACCGTGTAGTCGATGCCGGACTCGACGAACGATTCCATCAGCTCGCCCGAGCACGGCGCGCAGCACGAGTGCAGCAGCAGGCGTCCGCCGCCGCCGGGCAGAGTCAGGCGCTCGCGGACAGTGCTCATGGCGCCTCCGCGAGCAGTTGGACGACGCTGGAGAAATCCAGGCCGCCGCGGCCCTGGCGGCGGTTCAGCGCGTACAGGTTGCGCGCCAGTTCGCCGAGCGGGATCGCTGCGCCGGTCGCCATCGCCGCCTCCGCCGCCAGGCCCAGGTCCTTGAGCATCAGGTCGCTGCCGAAGCCGCCGCGGTAGCCGCGCGAGGCCGGCGCCTGGTCCAGCACGCCCGGCCATGGGTTGCAGACCTCGGTGGCCCAGCTGCGGCCGGTGCTGACCGCCATCATCCGCGACAGCGCCGCCGGATCCAGGCCATGCGCGGCGCCCAGCGCGAGCGCTTCGCCGGTCGCGGCCATGATCACCCCCAATGCCATGTTGTTGCAGAGCTTGGCCACCTGCCCGGCGCCGGCCCCGCCCATGTGGAAGATGTTGCGGCCCATCGCTTCCAGCACCGGCCGCGCGCGCTCCAGGGTGGCGGCCGCGCCGCCGACGATGAAGGTCAGGGTGCCCGCGACGGCGCCGGCGGTGCCGCCGGACACCGGCGCATCCAACGGCTGCAGCCCGCGCGCCTCGGCCGCGGCGGCCAGGGTGCGCGCCGATGCCGGGGCGATGGTGCTGCTGTCGATGAGCAGGGCGCCCGCGGGGATGTGCGCGAGCAACCCCTGCGCGCCAAGGAACAGGTCTTCGACGTGGCGGCTTGCCGGCAGCATCGAGATCACCACCTCGGCATCGACCACCGCGGCCACCGCGCTGTCGGCGGCATGCGCGCCGGCGGCGGCGGCGGCCGCGAGGGCGGCGGGGTTGAGGTCGAACACGCGCAGCACGTGCCCGGCCCTGACCAGGTTGACGGCCATCGGGCCGCCCATGTTGCCCAGGCCGATGAAAGCGATCCGGCTCATGCGCTGATCTCCGTGTGACGGCCGAGATCGGCCAGGGGGTGCGCCTGCGCCGGCCAGGGCGCATGGAAGAAAGCGCGCGCCCAGGCCGCGGACGCGGCGTCGAGGGTGGCTGGCTGCCAGCGTGGCGCGCGGTCCTTGTCGATCAGCAGCGCGCGAATGCCTTCGGCGAAATCGCCATGCGCGGCGCAGTGCAGGGCGGCGGTGTACTCCAGGCGGAACACCTCGGCCAACGACAGCGAGGCGGCGCGCTGCTGCAGCTCGAAGGCCAGCCGCGCCGAGCCCGGCGCGCCGGCGGCCAGCGTGGCCTGCGCCGTCGCGATCCATGGGTCGGCGGCGTCGAGGCCGGCGATCGCCGCCGCCACCGCCTCCAGCGTGGGCGGCACGCACGCGTCGGCGATCGCCGCGGCATGCCGTTGCAGCGGGCCGGCCGGCGCCGGCGTGGCGAAGCGGGCCAGCAGCGCGTCCAGCGCGCGCGCGGTGTCTTGCGCGGCGGCCGGCCAGGTCGTCGCCTGCAGGGCGGCCAGCACCTGCGCACGCGCCGCCTCCGGCACGTGCACATCGGCCAGGCCGGCGTAGATCGCATCGCCGGCGCCGAGCGGTGCGCCGGTCAAGGCCAGGAACAGGCCGGCATGCGCCGGCACCCGCGACAGCAGCCAACTACCTCCGACATCGGGAAACAGGCCGATGCTGATCTCGGGAAAGGCGAGCCGGGACCGTTCCCCGACCACGCGGTGGCTGGCGCCCGCCATCAGCCCGATCCCGCCGCCCATCACGATGCCGTGGCCCCAGCACAGCACCGGCTTGGGGAAGGTATGGATGCGGTAGTCGAGACGGTACTCGGTTTCGAAGAAGGCCTCGGCATGCGCATCGCCGCGCGGGTCCGCCTGCGCGGCGGCGCCGTGCGCGCCGTGCGCGGCGCGCGCGCGCATCCCGCGATACAGGCCATGCAGGTCGCCGCCGGCGCAGAACGCCTTCTCGCCCGCGCCCTGCAGCACCACCAGCGCCAGCGTCGGGTCCTGCGCCCACTGCGTCAGTTGCGCATCCAGCAGGCGCGCCATCTCCAGCGACAGGCCGTTGAGGGTCCGCGGCGCGTTGAGCGTGGCGATCCCGACGCGGCCGCCGCCGCCGGCGGCACGCGTCTCGCACAGCACGGCAGCGTCATCGGCGGCGCTCACGCGTTTCTCCATTCCGGCGCACGCTTGCCGAGGAAGGCGTTGACGCCCTCGGCCTGGTCGGCGCTGTCGAACAGGTCCACGAACGCCTCGCGCTCGCTGACCAGCGCACTCGCATGCGACTGGGTGCGGGTGGCCTGCACTAGGCGCTTGGCCGCGGCCACGCTGATCGGACTCTGCCGCGCCGCCTTGGCCGCCCAGTCGCGCGCCCGCGCCTGCGCCTGCCCGCTCGGCACGACCTCCTCGACCAGGCCGATCCGCAACGCGGTCTCGGCATCGACGCGTTCGCCGAGCAGAATCATGCGCTTGGCCCAGCCTTCGCCGACCAGCCGCGGCAGGTGCTGGGTGCCGCCGGCGCAGGGCAGCAGGCCGACCGTCGCTTCGGGCAAGGCCATCTGCGCCTGCGCCTCGGCGATGCGCAGGTCGCAGGCCAACGCCACTTCGAGCCCGCCGCCCATCGCATAGCCGTTGATCGCGGCGATGCTGACCCCGCGGAATCCGCTCAGCGCCTCGAAGGCCTCGCCGAAACGCCGGGCCACGTCGCGCGCGCGCGCCTTGTCGCCGTCCGCGAACTGATTGAGGTCGGCACCGGCGCTGAAGAACTTCTCGCCGGCACCGACGAGGACCAGCGCATAGATGTCGCGATCCGCGTCCAGCGCGCCGACCAGTTCGCGCAGCGCGCGCAGGCTGTGCACGGTCCAGGTGTTGGCCGGCGGATTGGACAGGGTGACCACGGCGGTGTGGCCGTCGATCTGCAGGCCCAGCCCGGTCCAGTCCCGGCTGCGGTAGGCGGTGTCGGCGGCGCTCATCGCAATTCCTCTTCGGTGTTCAGTAGGTGGCGCGCGACGATCACGCGCATGATTTCGTTGGTGCCTTCCAGGATCTGGTGCACCCGGCTGTCGCGCAGCAGGCGTTCGACCGGATACTCGCGGATGTAGCCGTAGCCGCCGTGCAGCTGCAGCGCGTCGTTGCAGATCGAAAAGCCGGCATCGGTGGCGAAACGCTTGGCCATCGCGCACCACACCGTCGCATCGCGCGCGCCGGCGTCGAGCTTGCGCGCGGCGGTGTGCACCATCTGCCGCGCGGCGACCAGCTGCGTGGCCATGTCGGCCAAGGTGAACTGCAGCGCCTGGAACTCGGCGAGCTTCCTGCCGAACTGGCGGCGCTCGCCCAGATAGCGCCGCGCCGCATCCAGCGCGCCCTGCCCCGCGCCCAGCGAGCACGCGGCGATGTTGAGGCGGCCGCCGTCGAGGCCGCGCATCGCGATGCGGAAGCCCTCGCCTTCCTCGCCCAGGCGATGCGCGAGCGGTACGCGCACGCCGTCGAAGTTCACCGCGCGGGTCGGTTGGCTGTGCCAGCCCAGCTTGTCCTCGTTGCGCCCGTAGGCGATCCCCGCCGCATCGGCCGGCACCGCGAAGGCGCTGATGCCGCGTGCGCCGTCCTCGCCGGTGCGCGCCATCACCACCAGCAGGTCGGTCGCGCCGGCGCCGGAAATGAACGCCTTGCTGCCGTCGATGCGGTAGCCGTCGCCCTCGCGCACCGCGCGGGTCTTCAGCGCGGCCGCGTCGGACCCGGCACCGGGTTCGGTCAGGCAATACGAGGCGAGCTTGCTGCCGCTGGCCAGTACCGGTCCCCAGTCCTTGCGCACCGCCGGCGTGGCGAAACGGGTCAGCATCCAGGTGGCCATGTTGTGGATGCTGATGAAGGCGGCGGTGGACGGGTCCACGGCGGCCAGTTCCTCGAACACGATCGCCGCATCCAGGCGCGACAGTCCGCTGCCGCCGGCATCCTCGTCCACGTACAGGCCGCAGAAGCCGAGTTCGCCGGCCTTGCCGATCGCCTCGCGCGGGAAGATCCCGTCCGCGTCCCAGCGCGCCGCGTGCGGCGCCAGCTCGGCCTGGGCGAAGCCGCGCGCGGCCTCGCGATAGGCGCGCTGCGCCTCGTCCAGGCCGGCATCGGCCGGCGGCTCCAGCGACCACTGCATCGCCGCGGCCGTCATGACAGGCGGATCGTGGTGTTGACGCCCTGCCCGGTGCCGGCGTCGTCGAACCAGCGCGCGGTGACGGTCTTGGTCTGCGTGTAGAACTGCACCGCCTGCTTGCCGTAGGGGCCGAGGTCGCCGAGCTTGGAGGCGCGCGAACCGGTGAACGAGAACAGCGGCACCGGCACCGGGATCGGCACGTTGATGCCGACCTGGCCGACGTCGATCTCTTCCTGGAACCTGCGTGCGGCGGCGCCGGATTGGGTGAACAGCGCCGTGCCGTTGCCGTTCGGATTGGCGTTGACCAGGGCGATCGCATCCTCCAGCGTGGCCGCCTCCAGGATCACCAGCACCGGGCCGAAGATCTCTTCGTCGTAGATGCGCATGCCCGGTGCGACCCCGGAGAAGATCGTCGGGCCGACGAAGTTGCCCTGCGCGAAACCGGGCACCGTCGGGTTGCGTCCGTCCAGTTCCAGCGTCGCGCCCTCGGCGATGCCCGTGGCGATCAGCGCTTCGATGCGCTCGCGCGCACTGCGCGAGATCACCGGCCCAAGATCAGTGCCAGGTTCGCTGCCGGCATTGACCTTCAGCGTCTGCGCCTTGGCCACCAACGCCGGAATCCACTGCCGCGCCTGGCCGACCAGCACCACCGTCGAGGCGGCCATGCAGCGCTGGCCGGCGGCGCCGAAGGCCGCGCCCACCAACGCGTCGAGGGTCTGCTCGCGCGCTGCATCCGGCAACACCACCGCATGGTTCTTGGCGCCCATCATGCATTGCACGCGTTTGCCGGCCAGCGCCGCGCGCCGGTAGACGTGGGTGCCGACCTTGGTGGAGCCGACGAACGACAGCGCCTTGATGTCGGCGTGGTCGCACAGCGCATCGACCACCTCGGCGCCGCCGTGCACGACGTTCAGCACGCCCTTGGGCACGCCCGCCTGCAACGCCAGTTCGACCAGCCGCATGGTCACCAGCGGATCCTGCTCGGACGGCTTGAGCACGAAGGTGTTGCCGGTGGCGATGGCCATCGGGAACATCCACAGCGGAATCATCGCCGGGAAGTTGAAGGGGGTGATGCCGGCGCACACGCCCAGCGGCTGCAGCAGCGTGTAGGTATCCACGCCGTTGGCGACGTTGTTGGCCAGTTCGCCCAGTTGCAGGTTGCCGATCGCAGCCGCCTGTTCCACCACTTCCAGGCCGCGGAACACGTCGCCTTCCGCGTCCGCCAGGGTCTTGCCCTGCTCGCGGGTGAGGATCGCCGCCAGCTCGCCCATGTGCGCCCGGATCATCTGCTGGTAGGCCAGGAAGATCCGCGCGCGGGCGCCGATCGGCGTCTTGCGCCAGCTGGCGAACGCACGCCGCGCGGCGGCGACGGCGGCGTCCACTTCCGCGGCGGTGGCGAACGGCACGCGCGCGAGCACGTCCTGGGTCGCCGGATCGACGACCTCGCGCCATTGGCTGCTGCTGGATTCGACGAACGCGCCGTCGATCAGCAGCTTGACGGTCGCCACCTCGGCGCGGGTCCGGGTCATCTGGTTCACGGGTCCTGTCTCCTCATCGCATCACCACCGGGCGGGCGGCGATGGACAGGACAAGCGAACGCGCGGCGCAGGGCCCCGACGTCGTTCGGCTCGCCAGGTTGCCCACCGCAACACCCGAGAAAGAACGTCGCAGGACGTCCACGCCAGGCCGGTCTCCGGGCTTGCGAGCAATGCGGGATCGCATTACCCCGACGCCTTCCCGCTTGCGCAGTGGTCTGTTGTCGGGTGTTCTCGCCTACCGTTGCGGGGGCAGCGCCGGCATCGGACCGGCTTCCCGTTTCACCCGGCGCGTCTTGCGACGACCAGGCACCTGAAGCGTGACCAGTGTAGTCGCGCCGCGGCGACGGCAACACGCTGCAGCGCAGCGCGCGTGTCGACGCCGGCACGCTGCGCGCCGTGGCCGACAGCGCATCGCGGCGTTCGCCTGCGACGGCCGGCGTGCACGACCGGCGGACACCAGGCTGCAGCAACGACACCGAACGCGCCGCACGATCGCCGCCGCCGCGAGCCGTCGCAGCGCCCCACGCGGAGGCCCACAGGCACGCGCCGCTATAGCCGGTGCTAAGAAGAGAAGCTGCAGGTTCGCGTGCGTTCTAGGTATGTTCGCCGCAGTTGGCGGCTGTTAGACTGCGCGTCCCCTTGGGGAGTAGCCTGCTGTCCGCCCTGCGCGGACAGCGCCCGTATCAACAGACTCGGCCGATGCGCCGTGGTACGGGCAGCCAGTTCGGTTGGCGAGACCAGCGGCGAGTGCGCAAGGCGAAGGCCGGGCGCGCGCACTCGTCGTTGTCGCCTGTCCCGGTAAGGTTCCCCATGTCGTTTCTTTCGATTCTGCTGCTCGGCATCGCCATGTCGACCGACGCCTTCGCCGCCGCGGTCGGCAAGGGGGCGGCGATGCAGCGCCCGCGCTGGGCCGACGCGCTGCGCGCCGGCCTGATCTTCGGCTGCATCGAGGCGCTGACCCCGGCATTGGGCTGGGTGCTGGGCCAGGCCGCGTCCAAGTACGTGGTCGCCTTCGACCACTGGATCGCCTTCGGCCTGCTCGGCGCGCTGGGCGTGCACATGATCGTCGCCGGTCTCAAGCCGGAGAGCGATGCGCCCGAGGAGGCCGCGCCCAAGCGCCACGGCTTCTGGAGCCTGGCCGCCACCGGCTTCGCCACCAGCATCGACGCGATGGCGGTGGGCGTGGGCCTGGCCTTCCTCGACGTGAACATCGTCGAGGTCGCGGCGGTCATCGGCCTGTGCACGCTGACCATGGTCACCCTGGGCATCATGCTCGGCCGCGCGCTCGGCGCCCTGGCCGGCAAGCGCGCGGAGATCGTCGGCGGCGCGCTGCTGATCGCGATCGGCTGCACCATCCTGTTCGAGCATCTGCATGGCGCGGGATGAGCGCGGTGGCGTTCGTTCGGCCCAGATTAGGGATTCGCGATTCGGAATTGGGGATGTGCGGCAGCGGTGCGCGCCCATCCCGCCATGACCGCGCCCTGGGTCAGGCCGGCTTGGCGGTGAATTCCAGGTAGGTGGACAGGATGTACTTGTCGCCGCTGCGCGGCGGCAGGCCCGCGTGCAGGAACATCCAGTACGGCGGGAACACCAGCAGGCGCCCGGCGCGCGGGGCGATTTCCAGGTCCAGGTCGAGGAAGCGGGTGTGCCCGCCCTCGGCCACGTCGTTGAGATACCACAGGAACACCAGGTAACGGCCGGTCTCCGCATCGCAGGCGTCGAAGTGCGGCTGGAAGCGCTCGCCGGCATCGGCGCGGTAGCGCTTGATTCGCAGGTCGGCCAGGCGTGGGCGCCATGGCACCTCGGCGGTCAGGCCGAGATCGGCGTTGTAGCGGGCCAGCGCCGCACGCACCTGTTCGATGAAGAAGCCCTGGAACGCCGGATCGGCGAGGCGGGTGACGTTGAGTTCGGTCCAGGCGCTGTCGTCCAGCCCGGCGCGCTGGCCGGCGCCATTGCGGCTGTGCTGGGCGGCGGTCTGTTCGAACTGCGCGATCAGTTGCGCGCAGAAGCCCGGATCCAGCGCCGCGTCGTAGACGCGGACGTAGTGACGCAGGTCGGTGTGGTTCAGGCGCATCGGCACGCTGCCCCCTGCAGCAGAACGGCGCGCCCGCAGGGACGCGCCGTGTCGCACGTTCCGGCGCCGCCCGCGCGGGCGGGCGGCGCCGGTGCCACTCAGAAGCGGTAGGTGGCCCGCATCCAGTAGTAGCGGCCGAGCGTGTCGTAGGTGCTCACGTCGGTGTTCGCGTTCAACACGTTGTTCTGGTACATCATCGGCGGCTGCTTGTTGGTCAGGTTGTCCACGCCCAGATCCAGGCGCAGGTTGGCCCCGGCCATGTCGTAGCCCACCTGCAGCGAGTGGTACATGTAGCTGCCGTAGTTCAGCACCACGCCCTTGAACGCCGCATCGGCGGACATGTTCTGGCTCAGGTCGCCGGTGCCAACCTGCATCTTGCCGACATAGCGCGTGGTCCAGCTCGCATCCCAGTTGCCCAGCTTCCAGCCGAACAGCGCATGCGCGCGCCAGTGCGCGTAGTTGCCGTAGGACGAGTTGTAGCGCCCGGCCATGTGCACCACCGTGTCCCCGGTGTCGATGTCGTAGCGGTGCAGGTAGGTGCTGTCCACGGCCAGGGTGAACTTGCCGTAGTCGGTGTCGGGCAGCGCGTAGCTGGCGCCCAGGTCGATGCCCTGGGTGTTGAGCTTGCCGATGTTGACCACCGGCGTCTGGATGTAGTCGATGTTGCCGGCGCTGACGGTACCGGCCGGGTAGCGGTGGATGTAGCTGCAGTACGGGCTGTTGTTGTCGTTGTAGCAGAGGTCGGCCACGGTCTGCGCGGAGATCGGCTGGATCAGGTCGTTGAGCTTGACCTTCCACCAGTCGAGGTTGAGCGACAGGCCCGGCACGTAGTCGGGGCTGTAGACCAGGCCGTAGTCGAACGAGGTGCCCTTCTCCGGCTTGAGCTGATAACCGACGTAGGTCGCGCCGGACTTGATCGCATTGGTCTGCGACAGGCCCGAGCCGGTCCAGCCGGCGGGCACGCCGGCGCAGGCATTGGCGTTGCCGCTACCGCTGTAGCCGATGCACGGGTCGACGAAGTTCGGCGAGTCGGCGGTCGGGCCCTGGTAGATGTCGGTGATGGTCGGCGCACGGAACACCTGCGCCGCGGTGCCGCGCACCATCAGGTCGTGGATCGGCCGCCACTCCACCTGGAACGAGGCGCTGTTGTTGCCCGAGCGCACGCTGCTGTAGTCGGAATAGCGGTCGCTCAGGGTCAGGTTGAGCGCGCCGATCGGCGAGGACTGCTCCAGCACCGGCATGAACAGCTGCGCGTAGGCTTCCTTGACGTTGAAGCTGCCGCTCAGCGGCGAGGCGCAGGCTTCGGAGGAGATGGCGCAGGTGTTGTCGCTGTTGATCAGCGCGTTGGCCGACACCGTGGAGTCCAGGCTCTCCTTGCGGTACAGCGCGCCCACCGCCAGCTGTGCGGCGCCGGCCGGCATCTCCCACAGGCTGCCGTTGGCGCTGGCTTCCCACTGCCGCATGATGGTGGTGGTTTCCTGGCGCGGAATCGACTCGTTGCTCTTGAGCCAGGCGACGGTATTGGCGTTGCCCTGGTCGAAGATGTTGACCTGCCCGCTGTTGATCGCGTTCTGCAGCGCGGCGTAGTCGACGTAGCCGTGGCTCCAGTTGCGCTGGCGGTAGTGGCCGTAGTTGAAGTTGGCGTCCCACACCCAGCTGCTGTCGCCGATGCCGCCCTTCAGGCCGATCACGTCCTGGTCGGTGGCGGTGTCGTAGAAGCCTTCGCGCTGGCCCAGGGTGGTGAAGCGCGAACGGAACTCGTAGCCGTTGGGGCCGAACTCCACGCCGAACGGGTTGTACGGGTTGTTCGCGGCGATGGTGATGCCGTCGTTCTGCGCATCGAACGGCAGCGGCGCGATCGCGAAGTTGGACATGGTGTGGTTGTGGTAGGCGTTGACGTACGCCTGCGTCGAGTCGGTGATGTTGAAGCTGCCGAGCACGAAGCCGCCGACGCGCTGCTGCGGGGTCAGCAGCAGGTTCTGCGCCTGGTAGTTGTAGGCGTCGGCCGAGGAGCTGTAGCACTTGTAGCCGCCGCTGCCGTTGCCGGTCAGTGCGCCGTTGGCGCTGCAGCCGTTGGCCGCCAGGGTCGCCGCCGGCAGCTTGTAGTAGCCGGTCGGCGTGCGGCTGGAACCGCCCTTGTAGACGCTGCCGCTGGACAGGTACATCGCGTACTTGGAGAACGCGCGGTTGGCGCTGGAGACGTCATTTTGCTTGTTGTAGTCCAGGCCGACCACGACGTTGCCGCGGTCCCAGGTCTTGCCGAAGGTGAAGCTGCCGCCCTGGCGCGCGCCGTCGCCACGGCTGGTCTGGCCGTAGTTGGCCGAGACTTCGCCGCCTTCGAAGTTCTTGCGCAGGATGAAGTTGACCACGCCGCCGATGGCGTCGGAGCCGTACATCGCCGAGGCGCCGACCTTCAGCACTTCGACGTGGTCGATCATGTTGGCCGGGATCGAGTTGACGTCGTTGTTCTGGATGCGGTGGCCGTCGATCAGGATCAGCGTGCGCTCGTCGCCGAGGCCGCGCAGCGAAATGGTCGAGGCGCCGTCGCCGCCGCCGTTGTTGACCTGCGGGTTGGTCGCGGCGCCGGCGATGCCGGGCAGCGCCTGCAGCAGGTCGCCCAGGGTCTGCTTGCCGCTCTGCTGGATCTGCTGGCGATCGACCACGGCGACCGGGCTTGCGGTCTCCACGTCCACACGACGCACCAGCGAGCCGGTGACGGTGAGCTTGTCCAGGGTCACCGGCGCATCGCCGGACGCGGCCGGCGTCGCGCTCTGCGCGTAGAGCGTGGCGGGAAGCGTCGCCATGGCCAGGCAAACGGCGTGCGCGAGTCTGTTCTTTGCTACGGACATCGGGAAGACCTCATGTGATGTGCGACAAGCGCCGGCGTTGCACGCAGGCGCGAACCATCCCGGGCACCTCGAAGGCGCGGCGGGCGAAATGGATGCCTCGGGCCAGCGGTCCATTACGGGACCGTCAGGCACTTGTTAGTTTTTTATAAGAAGGGTGTTGTTTCGGTGTGCCAGCGTGCGCCAGCCCCTGACAAAAACGCCGCTTCAACCGCGGTACAGCGCGTGCGGCGTTTTGCCGTTCAACCCGCAGACGGGAACGGTTCAGACAACACGCAGTGCTCAGCCGCCACGGTAGTCCCAGTGCTGCAGGAACGGTTGCAGCACCGGCAGCACCGGCGCGAAGGCGTCGCGGTAGGCGTGCCAGCGGTCCAGGGCGTTGCGGTTGATGCCCTCCACCACCTGGGCGTAGCTGGGCGTGCTGATGAAGCCCTTGTCCCGCGCATGCCGCTGGAACTCCAGCAGCCGCTCCGGCTGCGCCAGTTGCAGGAACTGCCCCAGGCGCGCCACCTGCGCCTGCGGGTCGGCCACCAGGTCCTCGTAGCGCAGCTCCAGCGTGCGCGGCTGCAGCAGGGCGGCGTGGTAGCGCCAGAAGTCCATGGCGTCGGCATAGCCGCGCGCCAGCCGCGGCAGGCTGGAACACAGCAGGGCGAAGGCCGGCGAGCGAAACGCCTGCATGTAGCAGCTCAGCAGCACGTCGCAGGGATGGCGCAGCGCCAGGATCACCGGCGCCTCGGGGAACAGGCGCCGGATCAGCGGCAGGCGCAGCAGGTTCAGCGGGTTCTTGTCGACCAGACGTTGGCCCGGCTGCAGTTGCACCACCCCGCGCACCGCCTGCCAGTACTCGGCGCGCAACGCGGCGCAGGCGCCATCGTCGAGCTCGCCCAACCCGTCCGGCCAGGCCACGCCGCGCGCCTCGAGGCGGTCGGCCAGCCCTTGCAGGAACGGCCGCTCGTCCATCGCCACCAACTGCGGGTGGGCGTCGAGCATCTGTTCCAGCAGGGTGGTGCCCGAGCGCGGGAAGCCGACCACGAAGACCGGCGAGTCGGCCATGGCCGGTGCGGTCACCGGCCGCGCCGCGGCGTGGCGCGCCGGATCCCAGCGGACCTGCGCGACCGGCAACGGCGGCGCGTCCGCCGCCGCCAGCTCCGGCACCAGCGCGGCCAGGCTCTCGACCTGGCCGGCATGGCCCTGCGCGCAGGCGTCCAGCGCTTCGTCATAGAGGCCCAGGCGGTCGCAGACCCGCGCCAGGGCGAAGAACAGGTTGCTCTGCTTGCGCCGGTCGACCGCGCTGCCGGCGGCCAGCAGCCCGCGCAACAGCGCATGCGCCTGCAGCCACTGGCCCTCGCGCATGGCCAGCACCGCCAGCGCATTGCAGGCGTCCTGGCGCACGTCCGGGTCGTCGATCCGTTCCGGCGGCGGCAGCTGCGCGGCGGCTTCGCGCGCCTGCGGCAGGCGGTTGGCGCGTTCGAGCACCAGCACCAGCCGCGACCAGGCCCGCGCCGGCTGCGCCATCGGCCCCTGGGCGCAGGCGCGCAGCAGCTCGCAGGCGGCGTCGGTCTCGCCGCCCTGCGACAACAGCCAGGCCAGCTCCACGGTGGTGTCCGGATCCAGTGGCGGCCACTGCCGCCAGTCGGCGATCAGCGCCTGCACGCGCTGGAAGTCGCCGCATTCGTGGCAGGCCATCGCCGCGTGCACGCACAGCGGCGGCGCGTGCGGCGCCAGCGCGTGCGCATCGAGCAGGTGTTCGCGGGCGGCGGCGTAGTCGCCGGCGTCCATCGCCAGCAGGCCCAGGTTGTGGTGCGGCAACGGATCGTCCGGCGCCAGCGCGCGGGCACGCAGATAGGCCGCGCCCGCCGCGTCGGGTTCGCCGGCCTCGCGCAAGGCGGTGCCCAGGTTGTTCCAGTGCGCCACCTCGTGCGGCTCGCGCTCGGCCAGCGTGCGGTACAGGGCGGCCGCCGGCGCCGGCTGGCCCTGCATCTGCAGGCTCATCGCCAGCAGGCTGCTGGCCAGGACGTCGTCGGGACGCTGCCGCAGGTAGGCGCGGGCGCCGCGTTCCAGGGTCTGCGCCTGGCCGGCCTCCAGCGCCGCCAGCAGGTCCGGGAGCGGGGGGATCGCGGTGTCGTCCAGGGAGGTCATGCGCAGGCGGGTCGTGGGCGGTGCGTCACCTTAGCCGCCCTGCCGCGCCCGCCGCCACGCCGGCCGCGCCGTCGGTTGCCATACAGCGCATACATTGCCGTTACACAAACGCGCGATGGTCCTAGATCGGATCGTGGTAGGCGGTGAGGAAGGCGCGCAGCGAGGCCGGCTTGACCGGCTTGGTCAGCAGCCGGTAGCCGCGCTCGCGGGCCTGCAGCTTCAGTTCGTCGCGGCCGTCGGCGGTGAGCAGCGCGCCGGCCACCGGCCCGGGCATGGCCTCGCGCAGCGCGTCCAGGGTCTCCAGGCCGTCGAGCCGGTCGTGCAGGTGGTAATCGACCAGCATCACGTGCGGCGCGCACGCGGCCTGCGCCAGCGCCGCGTCGACGGTGCTGGCGCAGATCACCTCCACCTGCCAGCGGCCGAGCAGCGCACGCATGCCGTCGAGGATTTCCTGGTCGTTGTCCACGCACAGCACGCGCAGCCCGGCCAGCGAATCGGCCGCCGCCGCCGCACGCGGCGGGCGTTGCTGCGCCTGCGGCGGCGGCGCCGCCCGCGGCAGGGTGATGGAGAACATGCTGCCGTGGCCGACGCGGCTGCGCGCGTCCAGGTCGTGGCCGAGCAGGCGCGAGATGCGCTGGCAGATCGACAGGCCCAGGCCCAGCCCCTGCTCGCCCCAGTCGAACGGCTGCTGGTAGCGCTGGAACTCGTCGAAGATCTGCTGCATGTGGTGCGGCGGGATGCCCGGGCCGGTGTCCCAGACCTGCAGTTCCAGCGCCGCGCCGCGGCGGCGCATGCCCAGCACGATGCGGCCCTGGCGGGTATAGCGCAGCGCGTTGGCGAGGAAGTTCTGCAGCACCCGGCGCAGCAGCCGGCGATCGCTGCGCACCCACAACGGCCGCGCATACACGTGCAGGCGCAGACCGCGGCCGGCGGCGATCGGGCTGTACTGCGCGGCCAGTTCGCGCAGCAACAGGCCGGCATCCACATCCTCGATGGTCGGGCGCAGGCCGCCGGCGTCCAGCCGCGACACGTCGAGCAGGCCGTCGAGCAATTCCTCGGCCGCGCGCAGCGAGGCGTCCACGCGCTCGGCCAGATGCCGCTGCTCCTCGTTCTGGTGCGCATCGCGCAAGGCCGAGGCGAACAGCCGCGCGGCGTTGAGCGGCTGCAGCACGTCGTGGCTGATCGCGGCCAGGAAGCGGGTCTTGGACTGCTGCGCCAGCTCGGCCTCGCGCGAGCGGTCGGCCACGCGCTGTTCCAGGGTCTCGTTGGCTTCGAGCAAGGCCTGCTCGGCGCGCTTGTAGTCGGTGATGTCGTTGTAGCTGGTGACATAGCCGCCGCCGGGCAGCGGCTGGCCGCGCATCTCGATCACCTTGCCGTCGCTGCGGGTGCGTTCGAACACGTGCGGGGTGCCGGCGCGCATGTGCGCGATGCGGCGGGCGATCTGGTCCTCCACCTGGCCGCCGCCCAACTCGCCGCGCTCGGCGTTGTAGCGGATCAGGTCGGCGACCGGGCGGCCGACGTAGAGCATGCCGTCGGGATAGCCGAACATCTGCTGGTAGCGGCGGTTCCACGCGGTCAGGCGCATCGCCGGATCGACCACGCTGACTCCGGCGCTGATGTTCTCCAGCGTGGTGGAGAGGATCTCGCGGTTGAAGCGCAGCTCCTGCCCGGCCTCGTCGAGCACCGCCACCACTTCGCCCAGGTCCATGCCCGAGCCGCGCAGCAGGCTGGTCAGCACCAGGCGTGCGGAGGCCGCGCCGATCGAGGCGGCGAGCAGGCGCTCGGTGAACTGCACCCAGGCGCGGTCGGCCACCGCGGTGGGCTGCGGCTCGCGGCCGAGCAGTTGCGCCTGTTCGGCGAAGGCGCGGCGGGCGTGGCGTTCGCCGACCATGCGCTCGGCCAGCGCCTGCAGGTCGATCACGCGCACCTGCCCCAGCCAGTCGCCGGCCACCGCCGGACGCTGCGAATACGGTTCCAGGAACGGCGCCGCGCGCAGGCGCTCGTCCAGGCCCGGGCGCCAGCGCGCCGACACCAGCATCATCGTGCCGACGTTGACCAGCAGCGACCAGAACGTGCCGTGCGCCAGCGGGTCCCAACCGCTCATGCCGAACAGCTGCTGCGGGCGCAACCAGGAGATGCCGAACGGCCCGTCCAGCAGCCAGGCCGGCGCCAGCCAACCGGCCTGGGTCAGCGCCGGCAGCAGCAGCGTGTAGATCCAGGTGGCGAAGCCCAGCACCATGCCGGTCTCCACGCCCTTGCGGCTGGCACCGCGCCAGTACAGCCCGCCGATCACCCCCGGCGCGAACTGCGCCACCGCGGCGAAGGCCATCAGGCCGTAGGACGCCAGCGTGGTGTCGTTGCTGCTGCTGCGGTAGTAGCCGTAGGCGATCAGCGCCAGCAGCAGGATCGCCAGGCGGCGGATCCACAGCACCTTCGAGGCCACGTCGGCATCGGCGGCCTGGTGCCCGCGGCGGCGCAGCAGCACCGGCATCACCAGGTCGTTGCTGATCATCGTCGCCAGCGCGATGCTGGAGACGATGACCATGCCGGTGGCCGCGGAGAAACCGCCGACGTAGGCGACCAGCGCCAGCGCGCTGCGGCTTTCGGCCAGCGGCAGCGCCAGCACGATGCTGTCGTCGGCCACGTTGCCGCCGCCGAACAGGGCGATGCCGGCCGCGGCGATCGGCACCACCATCGCCGAGATCAGCACCAGGTACAGGCCGAACAGCCAGCGCGCCTTGCGGATGTCGCCGACATCGCTGCACTCCACCACCGCCACGTGGAACTGCCGCGGCAGGCACACCAGGGCCAGGAAGCTGAGCAGGGTCTGCGAGATGAAGCCCACCGGCGGGGTGTTCTGGAACAGCGTGCGCGTGGACTGCAGCACCTGGCCGCCGTCGCGCGCGGACAGCCACACGTAGGCGAACACGCCCACCGCCACCATCGCCAGCAACTTGACCACCGACTCCAGCGCGATCGCCAGCATCATGCCGTGGTGGTGCTCGGTGGCATCGACCTGGCGGGTGCCGAACAGCGTGGCGAACAGCGCCATCCCCAACGCCACGTACAGCGCCGGATCGGCATAGAACGGCGCCCCGGCGCTGGACTGGCCGCTGAGCACCTGCAGGCTCATCGCCACCGCCTTGTACTGCAGCGCCAGGTACGGCACCACGCCGACCAGGGCGATCACCGCCACCAGCGCGGCCAGGCGCCGCGAGCGGCCATAGCGCGAGGAGATGAAGTCGGCGATGGACACCGTGTTCTCGCTGCGCGCGATCAGCGCCAGGCGCTCGACGATGCGCCAGCCGAACAGCAGCATCAGCAGCGGGCCAAGATAGATCGGCAGATAGCCGGCGCCGTTGCGCACCGCACTGCCGACCGCGCCGTAGAACGTCCACGACGAGCAGTACACGGCCAGCGCCAGGCTGTACACCGCCGGCCGCAGCCACGGCCGCTCCGGGTACAGCGGACGGCGGTCGCCCCACCACGCCACCGCGAACAGCAGCGCCGCATAGCCGACCGACACCAGCAGCAGGATCCAACTGGAAACCAAAGGCGAGCCCCCACGACGATGGGTGCAGTCTAGAGGGTGGGATGCGTTTCGGCGTAGTCGGGAGTTCGGGGCTCGCTGCGTCTCGCTTGGGCTGCGCGTGCACCGGGCTGGGCGCCGCGAGGCAGGTGAGGCGGCGGCGGCCTATACACGTAACCGCGCTTCCCCCACCGGCGAGCAAGGCGCTTCTCGCCTCTTTACCTGCGCCCCCCCTTTGCACGCAGCCCAGTTAAGCAGAATCACCGCTCGGTTGCGGTGCGGCATCCAATGTCCGCGGCAGACGCAGGCATGCCGCAGGCTCTGCTTCTGCTTTGCTGTTGATTTGTAGGACCCTTTTGGCGCTGCAGCCACGGCAAGGCAAAGCTTTCGCCTTACGGCGAGTTACTTTTCTTTGCTTGTGCAAAGAAAAGTAACCAAAAGAAAGCACACCCTGCCTCGCGCCCTCCGCGCTAACGCGCTCCGGGTCCGCGTCCGTCCCGTGGATTCGCGGAAGGGGCATCCTGCCCCTGCCGCGAACGGCGCACATCCATGTGCGCCGCCCCTTCGGGGTTTTTCCCCGGGCCGGCCGCCGCTTCGGAAGGGAACCCGACAAAGCAAAGGCAACAACCAAAGCAGCGGCAACAGCCATCATGGAGTTGCAAGCCCCGCGTAGGAGCGGCTTCAGCCGCGACGAACGAAGCCACGATGGTCTCAAGACCCACCTCGCGCCTCGTGCCCTATCCTTTTCCGAAATGCTCTTCTCCCATGGCAGCCATCCTCACGCGCCGGTCTACCGTGTCCAGCACGGGCAATCTCCCACCCGCATCCACCCACGGCAGCCCCGCCGGCGCTCGGGCTAAGATGCGCGCGGTGACCACCTGCGCCCGCCCCCGCTGATGTCCGGCATCCCGGCCGCCGTGCCGACGCCCCCGCCGTCGCTGCAACAGCAGACGCAGCGCCTGCACACGCAATTGCAGCAGGCGCAGACGCGCCAGGCGCAGGCCGAGGCGGAGGTGGAGCGGCATCTGCCGGCGGTGGAGCAGGCGGTGGCCGCGATCCGGCGCCGCTTCATGGCGCACGCCAGGACCGCGGCGCGGGCGGCGGTGCGGCGCGAACGCCACCGCGCCTGGGGGCCGGCGCTGCTGCTGCGGCCATTGCTGCCGGACTGGCGCTGGCGTGCGGCCTTGATCGGCATGCTGGTGTTGGTCCTGCCGTGGACAAGCGCACACTGGCTGGGCGAGACGCGCGGCTTCCTGGACTGGTGGCGACAGGTCGGCCTGCACGGCGATGGCGGCCTGCTGCTGCAGAGCCTGCTGCCCTCGCTGGCCGCGTATGGCCTGCTGGTCGTAGCCGGCGCGCAGTTGCTGGCCTGGCACCACAGCCATGCCGAACGGCGCGCGCTGCAGGCGTTCGCACGCACGTCGCTGGCGCTGGCGCAGGTGGCCGACACCGGGCAGCGCGATGCGGGGCCGACGTACGCCGTGACCCGCGCGCCATGGCCGCAGCGCGCCCTGCACGGCCGTTGGACGGTGCTGGCCACGCACGGCGCTCTGTCCGGTGCACGCCTGCTCGCCTTGCACGACGGCGCCGCGGAACCACGCCCGCTCGCCCTGATCGTGCTGCCCGGCGGCGATCACGCCCCGGCCTGCATCGTCCTCGACCCCACCGTCACCGAGGCCGCGCCGCAGGCGCTGCACGCGGTGGCGCTGGCGCTCGCGCAGGACGCGATGGAGGACGCGGCCCCGATCGCCGCGCTGCACGAGCATGTGCAGGCCTGGGATGCAGCGCGCGGCCAGCAACGCGCGCTGCAGCAGCGGCTGCAGAGCCTGGACGCGGTGCAGCGGCACTGGGCCGACATCGCCCTGCCCGACACCACGCTCGACCAGATCCTGAAACTGATGGACCTGTTCGTATCCGGACGCCAGCCGGCGCCGAAAGGCATGCTCCTGCACGGGCCGCCGGGCACCGGCAAGACCCTGATCGCGCGCAAGCTGGCACGCCATGCCGGCTGCCACGTCGAGGCGCTGGGCGTGGCCGACCTGAAGGCCGCGCATGTCGGCCATACCGGCCCCAAGGTGCAGGCGATCTGGCAGCGCTGCCGCGAGCACGCACCGGCGATCCTGTTCATCGACGAATGCGAAAGCGTGTTCGCACGCCGCGGCAGCGCCGACAGCGACAGCTTCAGCGCCGAACTGGTGCAGACCTTTCTCGCCGAGTGGGACGGCTTCCACGCCGCGCACGGGCAGGTGCTGGTGATCGGCGCGACCAACCGCCCGGCACTGCTGGACGACGCGATCCTGTCGCGCTTCACCGCCAGCATCGCCATCGGCCTGCCCGACGCCGCGGCGCGCGCGCGCATCCTCGGCGCCGAACTGCGGCGCGCCGGTTTCGCACTGACGCCGGACGCACAGGTGATCGCCGACAGCAGCGGTCTGTCCGGCCGCGACCTGCACACCTTGGTGGCGCGGGTCGCCGCCGAGTGCGTCGACGGCACGCTCGACAACGCCACCCTGCTCGCGCAACTGCGCACGCTGCGCGGCAAAGGCTCCACGGTCGTCGCCACGCTCGGCTGGGACGACATCGTGCTGCCGGCGGCCACGGTCGAAGAGTTCGTCGGCCTGGGCAAGGAACTGCGCAACGCCGAGACCCTGGCCACGCTGGGCGTGCCGGTGCCGCGCGGGATCCTGATGGTCGGCCCGCCGGGCACCGGCAAGACCCAGGTCGCGCGGATCCTGGCCAGCCAGTCGGGCCTGGCCTTCATCGCCCTGAGCAGCGCCGACCTCAAGGCCGGCTATCTCGGCCAGTCCGGCCAGCGCGTGCAGGCCGCGTTCGAGCGCGCGCGGGCGCAGGCGCCGTGCATCGTGTTCGTCGACGAACTGGACATCGTCGCGCCGGCGCGCGGTGCCGACGGCGACGACGCCTTCACCCGCGAGATCGTCGGCCAGTTGCTGCAGGAACTGGACGGCGTCGCCAGCCAGGCCGGCCAGGTGTTCCTGCTGGCCGCCAGCAACCATGCCGCCGCGATCGACCCGGCGCTGCTGTCGCGGCTGGACCGGCAGATCGCCATCGCCCTGCCCGACCACGCGGCGCGTATCGCCATCGTCGCGCGCCTGCTGCGCGGCAAACCGCTGGATCTCGACGCCGACGCCGCGGCGACCTGGATCGCCGATCGCAGCGACCGCCAGTCCGGCCGCGACCTGCACAACTGGATCAGCCGCGCCATGCGCCGCGCCGTCCGCCGCGCCCTGCAGCACAGCGACGACGCCTCCGGCACGCGGCTGCGGTGGGACGACCTGGTGGAAACAGCGAGTGCGGCGGTGTAAACGCCCGGCCGGAAGATGTAGACGCGGTGTGCGGAACCAGCAGCCCTGGATGGAGTTCCGGTGGGAGGGGCTTCAGCCCCGACGCGATATTCCACGGCAGAACACGGTTTCCACGGCGCGCACACCACCAGCAGATACCAGCGCTGGTGAGCGAAAGAGACGCACGACCTAGTTACAGATGCGCCGTACGTCCACACCACGCCCAAGAAGCCGTCAACGGCTGACGCGACGAAGTAAGCACAGCCAGAGGGGCCTGGCTGGCATCCCTGTGGGAGGGGCTTCAGCCCCGACGCGATGATCCCAGGCAGAACCGGCTTTCCACGAAGCGCCACATCCGCCCGCAAGCAAAGAATGCCGCTGAGCGAAAAATCGCATTACCTTGTTGCAGCCGCACTGCACGTCCGAGCAACGCCCACCCAGGCATCATCCGCAAGACCACACCGGAACCGCACCACGTGACTCACCTCGCCTCTTCCCCGCCGCCGCGCGCCGACGCCATCATCGTGATGGGCGTCTCCGGCAGCGGCAAGACCAGCGTCGCCCAGGCGCTTGCGGCGCACTACGGCATCACCTTCCTGGACGCCGACGATTTCCACAGCGCCGCCGCCAAGGCACAGATGGCGCACGGCATCCCGCTCAGCGACGCGCAGCGCGCCCCCTGGGTGGCGGCCCTGGCGCAACGCCTGCGTGCATCGGTGGATGCCGGGCAGAGCGTGGTGCTGGCCTTCTCCGGGCTGCGCAAGGCGCACCGGCAACAGTTGCGCGACACCGGCGTACCGATGCGCTTCGTGTTCCTGCACGCGGCCGCGCACGTGATCGCCGAGCGCCTGGCCGCACGCCACGGCCATTTCATGCCGCCGACGCTGCTGCAGAGCCAGCTCGACACGCTGGAACTGCCGCTGGACGAAGCGGACGTGATCTCGGTGGACGTGGACGCGCCGTTCGCCACGGTCGTGGCCAACGCCATCGCGCAACTGGATGCCGCCATCGCCTAGGGCGCACCCCGCCCGTCGCTCGCCGCCGGCCGATCGTGGCCTTGCCGCCATCCGCTGCGTGTCGCCTCCGAGGCAGCGGCACGCGTCGCAACGCGTACTGCTGCCGACAGGCGCGAGCTATTCGGTGAACCCCGCAGCGGCGATGCCGCATCGCGTTTCATCCGCGTTGCGGCGACCGACGCGGAATCGACCGCATCGACCAGGCTTGCCGCGCCCCGACGAACGTCGGACTCA
The DNA here is from genome assembly GCF_056725085.1 of Xanthomonas sp. NCPPB 901. Classification (NCBI taxonomy): domain Bacteria; kingdom Pseudomonadati; phylum Pseudomonadota; class Gammaproteobacteria; order Lysobacterales; family Lysobacteraceae; genus Xanthomonas; species Xanthomonas sp. NCPPB 901. The sequence goes on from NZ_CM161511.1 coordinate 4,830,765, forward strand.
CTCCTGCGGAACGTTCAACTCCTTCAGCAATTGCGGCGCCGGATACACCTTGGCCATCAGCCAGCGCAGATAGCGCATGTCCACATGGATCGCGCGCTTGTAGCGCGGGTCGTACCACCAGCTGGCGCTGACCGCCTCCCAGTTGCTGTCGAAGTTCAGCCCGATCAACTCGCCGCGCGCATTGAGCACCGGCGAGCCGGAGTTGCCGCCGGTGGTGTCCAGATTGGTCAGGAAGTTCACCGGCTGCGTCTTCGACTGCGGATCGGCGGTGCTGCCGAAATCGCCCTTGGCGATCGCCGCCAGCAACGGCTTGGGCGCATCGAACGGTTCTTTGCCGGTGTTCTTCTCGACGATGCCGGCCACCGTGGTCAGCGGCGCGAAGCTGACCGCATCGCGCGGCGCCAGCGGCTCGACGCGGCCGTAGCTGATCCGCAGCGTGCTGTTGGTGTCCGGATACACCGCGCGGCCCTGCTGCTTGCGCCAGGCGAACAGCGCACGCATGTAGGCCGGGCGCAACCGCAACTGCTCGCCCTCGCGCGCCTTGCGCTCGTCCTCCAGGCGCAGCTGCGCCGGCACCAGCGTGGCGGCCAAAGTCATCAACGGATCGGCCGCGGGTGCCTTGCCCTCGCGCGCAGCAGCGAAGCGCGACAGGCGCTCGGCCTCGGTGCCCAGCGCGGTGCCGGCATAGGCCTTGTCCAGCGCCGCCTGCAATTGCGCCGGGGTCCGCCCGAACGCCGCATCGAACTCCAGCACGCGTTGCGCATCCGGAAGTTGCTGGTAGCGGGTCAACAGCGTCGTCAGCAGCGCCTTCTCCACGGTCGGCGAATAACGCCGCTGCACCTGCTTGAGCATGCCCTCGATCAGCGCCAGGTCGCGCTGCTGATAGCCGCTCTCGCGTTGATCGTCCGGCTTGCCCGCTTCCAACCGCAGCCGCTCCAGCGTCAGCGCCGAACGCAGCGCCTGGGTCTGCGTGGCGATCAACCCCAGCAGCAGGTCGCGCTCGCGCAGCGCCGACGCCTGGCCGAGCAGTTTCTGCAGCGCCGCGATATCGCGCGCATCGCTACCATGCGTAGCCGCAAGCATGCCGCGCTCGTCCTCCGCGCGCAGCCGCACCGCATCGCTGCGCTGCAGCCCTTCCAGTTCGCCAGCGGCCCGCTTGCGGTTGTTCTTCAGTGACTGCAGCTGCGACGCATAGCGCGTGCGCGCCTCCGCATCGGCCTTACCCGCCGTCTCGATCACCCCGATCAACTGGTCCAGCACCGCCACCCGCTGCGGCAGCGTCGCTTCTACCTGCTCGGCGAACTCGGCCGCGGTGCGGTGCCGGTACGTGATGCCCGGATACCCAGCCAGCATCGCGAAATCGCCGGCCTTCGGCCCATCGGTGGCGATCTGCAGATGCGCCGGTGGCTGGTAGGGCACGTTATCGGCGCTGTAGTCCGCCGGCTTGCCGTCCCTGCCCACGTAGGCGCGCAGCAAGGTGAAATCGCCGCTGTGCCGCGGCCACATGAAGTTGTCGATCTCGTCGCCGTAGTTGCCGACCGCCCGCGGCGGCGCATACACCAGGCGCACGTCGCGCAGTTCCAACTGGCGAATGCGGTAGAAGTCGGTGCCGTAATACATGTTGGCAACGCTACAGCGCACCCCAGCCTCACGCTCGCAATCGGCGACGATGCGCTTGCTCGCCGCATCCACCGCATCGTAGTAGGCGCGCGCGGTCTTGCCCTTGGCCGGCCCCAGCACCTGATCGGTGACCTTGTCGAAACCCACCGTCACCAGCACCCGGAAATCGGGATTGGCGGCGCGCTCATCGGCGCGATCCCGCGCGATGAACCCGTTCTCGATCAGGTTCTCCTTCGCCGAGGTGTTGTACTGGATCACCCCGTAGGCGACGTGGTGATTGGTCAACAACAACCCGTCCCCGGACACGAACGCCCCGGTTCCGCCGCCGACCTTGACCACTGCACTCAACGGCGGCTGCGTCACTTCGGCCAGCGTCTGGGGATCGCCCTGGAATCCCGTCTCGCGCAAGGGCTTAGCCAGTTCCGGCATCTGCGATGGCATCCACATGCCTTCGTCGGCTTGGGCGGTGGCGATGAGGGCGAGGCTTAGGGCGAGAGAGGCGGCAAGAGAGTTGGGCAAGGGCATGCGGAAGTCGAGGCAAAGAATGTAACCGAGACCTTATCCGGCCGATGCGATCGCAGCAACCAAGACGCCGATCCATTCATCGATGGATATGGTCTTTACCAGGAAATATCCAGAATGCTCCCGACAAAAGCGAGCGCACGGTCAGCTCACTTCACTTCGACCCTATATACAGATGCATATTACTGAATAAGTGAACCCGCCCCCGTTACCCCCAAAGAACAAAGACCCTCTCGTGATCACAATGAAGACAGCCCAACACTGCGTGCGAAAGCACGTGCCAACAAATACAAAATTTAATTAACCTAAAATTTATCTACAGATAAAAATCTCATCTAGATTTTGAAATTAGCGGACAAGTGATTTTAATCAATCTATTCATGTCATCAATTCTTCCTTCGGCGGCTCTTTGGATAAGCTCACGATCAGTGCCTGGCTTATATAGCTTATCAAATTGAGTTATATTACGTACAACGAACTTAGCCCAGTGTTTAGCGCGACGGCATTCGTACCATCCTTTTGAGTTACTCATAAGTGCCGCCTCGTAGGCCCCTTCAATACTGCCGTTAGTTGCAGCAATCTCTGCCCAAGCTTTAACTTGACACGTGATCCGAGGATCGGCGCTAGTGTCACTTTTGGATAAAAGATAGTAGAGAATTTCCTGAGCATCTTTTGGGGATCCTTCAATAGCCGCGCCAGCCTTCGAGGCGGACAATCCTACAAGTAGAAATTCAGGACTATTATTAACACTACAACTAGATTCTTCTAACGAAGAATCTTTTGAATGCAGCTCGCTCCTTCCGCAACCAATCAGCGGCATAAAAAAAATAAGAAGGAAAGCACACCGACGCATCATTTCAACTTTTCCGTTTTAGGGATAAGAGACCCAGTTTCAGGCTCGGCACGAGTCGCCCAAACTGACCCATCGGCCTTCATCGTGATCTTAGAATATGCAGCTACTACCGAACCGTCTGAGTTGTAGACATTAAATGTCCCAGGTGACCCTGACGCTCGGCCACCTGGTCCTTCCGCGGACCAAACTTTATAGGTAATATCATTGCTGTAATTATTAGGCTGAGTAAAAACGTAGCCAGTTGCCGCCATCACATTCGTCTTTAACGCAGCGGCAACCGCGGGTGCCGATTGCCATGCTTGGCATTGCCCAAGAAATACACCTGAGTTCTTTGTTCCATCAAACCCTGCCTTTTGAATTTCTTGGACAAGGCGCGGAACCGTCAACCTTTCACCATGCGAAACGCCAACTCCGCGGCTATCACGGAATCTAAATTCGTTGTCCACTGGCAATACGCCAGCGTGCCCCATAACGGTAAACCAACCTGGCATATCAAATCGATGAGCTGCGGGAAAAAGCGGGTCTGCTTCAGAAAAAAGCTCCAGATCGGCACGCCCATCCGGATCGATGTATCTGTATGAATTATTGCTCGCATACTTATAACGATTAAAGCCATTCCCGGTATTTGGATTAGCTTGTATCGGATCCGCCGAAAGGAATCTTCCAACGCTTGGATCATGATAGCGCTGCTGCATGTAAGAAAGTCCAGTAGACGCATCCATGACATGGCCAGTATAACCAGGTCCATCAGTCACTTGGTGATTCAACAAACTTCCATATGGTTCATATTCATTACGCTCAACAACGTTTCGATCTTTATCCGTTACCAGCTCAGGAGAGCCCAGTGCATCAGTATGGATATAGCGTACCGTCTGCGCCGAAGCGCCAAAGGCGACGAGCAACGAAAGGGCGGCTGCAGCCATCAGGCGCAATGCCGCACGAATTCCCTGGAAATTTGACATCACTCGTCCATGCACAAGTTGTTCTCAGAGGTAGACGACATGCAAATACACTGGTTGCACATATCTATTGGCAATAGATGCTGGTGGCTAACGCCGCTGTTCGGGAAAGAGCAATCCAGCCAGGTAGTGCCTCATATCACTGTTTCCCTCGCGACTCTTCAAAAAAAATTCGTCCTCCATTGTGGACAAGAACGAATCTCGACCACCGTAATCGTCCATGACCGCATTCATTTGTGCCGGGGAGCCGCCAAAGATCGTTATTTCCTCATCTGCCCAGCAGGCGCAACTTAGGTTTTCGCTAAAAATTTTGTACTCCAGGGAAAAGCTATCAGGTGACAACATGAAGCTTCTATACTCCTGCCATTTAAAGTCGACACGAGCAATTTTTCCGTTATCGAAGAGATCCCCACTTACGAAAAGAGATCTATTCCGAGGCGAGGAAAAATGTTGACTTGCTGACTCAAAAAACTGCTGAGGCAGCCTGGTATTATCGTATCTATTTCGCTCGAAAGCCACGGCGATCCAGTCTTCCCTTCGAAAAGGAAATCCTGGAAAAATCTGAGAACCAAAAATCTGATCTAGTTGCTCCCTATTCATTATTGTCCTTTATTGGGAAATCGCACAGTGGTTGTAACTCTACCGTTTGAGTCCTGAACTTTCACGGTTTGTGTGCCTTGAGGATAATCAGGACTTTTGGTGCTTGGATGAGTTTCTATTCGACCACCATCAGCCAAATCCTTCACTCTTACATCTGGCCGGGGACTTTTCTCATTTGTACCATTGACGTTATCAAAGGCCCCATGCGCCCCCTCTACACCGCCGTCTCCCTCTCGCTCCCCTTTCTGACCAGATACACCTGCAGCTGGCCTAGTTCCTTCTTTGATTTTCTCACCGGCTGAGCCAGATGAATCAGCAGGAGGACTGTTTGTTTCGCTATTTTGGCTGATTACATTATTTACTGCGTTCTTTGTAATGGTATCGAGTTGCTTTCCAAGATTGTTACGTTGCTCAACGGACGTGCCAAAATAGAAAATAGTTGCAGCGACAGTAAGCACTACCGCCGCCTCTAGAAGGATGGCATTCCTTCCATCGGGATCGGTAAACTTGTACGGGTTGTTGTTTCCGTACCTATACCGGTTAAAACTTCCCACACTGCTCATGGCAGTCACTGGATCTACACTAAGGAATTTCCCTATGCCTTGATCGTAGTACCTTTGTTGCATGTACGTTAGATCAGTTGTCGCATCCATAACATGCCCGGCGTATCCAGGGCGGTCAGTCACTGGACGATTCAGAAGCCTGCCATATGGTTCATACTCATTGCGCTCGACAACATTTCTATTTTTATCCGTTAATAGCACGACAGATCCCAGCCCATCTGTATGGACATAAAGGACCTCCTGCGCCGACGCGGTAAAAGGGACAAGCACTGAAAGGACGACTGCTATCGTTAGTCGCAGTGCCGCACGAACCCCCTTGAAATTTGACATCACTCGTCCTTGCGAGTTGGAACCATAGATGCGCGATGTGGAGTCGACTTTTCTCATGGAAGTCGGATCGACAACGCTTCCCCTAGCAACATTACGGTGCAACGTACCCAACGATATCTGCGATGCAGACTCCGTCAGAGCACGCTTACTTCAAGTACACCTCGACGATGTTGCAGTCCTTGGTCTGCACATCGATCTTGCGCTTGTTCACCAACGCCGTCATCAAGACGGCCAGCAATGCCTTGCCACCCGGTTGGTCGTCTTGAAAATGCAAGACAGCGTTTCCGGGGACGGCTGCCTTGCATTCCGCTGGCGTGTCCGACAGCCAGACAAAATGGTCAGTATGGGCCTGGTAGGTGCCCAACTGCACGACATCGACGTTCTGCATTGATTCGTTTGCCGATGCTTGCCAGCTCAGCAGAGCGAGCATCAACAATAGACCACTTTCATACTTCATATTATTTTCTTCTCGAAGTTGGAATCGATATTTTCTACGCAACTGAAACAGGGCGCCGTCCCAATTGCCTACTTTTTCAGCCGTATGGAAATGACTTTGGTGCGATTGCCAAAAATGCATACGCCCGAGTCAACCAGGAGTTCGACATCCGTATTGCTGGTGTAAGCCGCCAGCGCCAACGCCGTCAGCTCTTTGTAGGCCGGATGATTCTTGTCAATCGCGAAATCATTCAGGGGAGCCGTACATCCAGATGGGCCATCGTTGGAGGTATGGATCGCCATACCTTCACCGTCCCAGCCGTTTTCGACGTAGGTGATTTTCCCCGCCGAGAACACCTGCATGGCAGCGTGCGCCTCGTAAGAAAAGCAGGATGCTGCAATCGCCAACAGCAGACCCATCATCTTCAAGCTCATTTGATCCTCTTTTCAATCCGTTGTTCGTCGTTTCTTAGTGCCTACAGCCCTTCAGGCCGCGACAGCAAAGAGCTCAACCGCACCCGGCTGGACTTAGCCATTCAACAGCAGCTGATACAGCAACGGCACGATATCCACCGCAGGCCGCTGGTCATGCGTCACGTTCGAAGCCGCGGTGCAGTTACCGTCCGCCGTGCATGCAGTCACGCGATACGAGTAGGTGCCTGCCGGCCTGGCCAACGAGGTCCAATTGCCCTGGCTGCCGTCGTACACCGCGGTCCAGGTCACGCCGTCCACGCTCTCTTCGACCACGTAGCGGGTTGCGCCGGAGACCGGGTTCCAGTTCACGTAGTCCTTGACCGAAGCGAGCTGGCCCAGCGGCCAGTCGGCTTCGGCAACCAGGCTGCCGCCCAGCAGGATGTAGTCGGTGGACTTGGACTGGCGCTGGTTCTTTTGGAAACGCAGTGCACCAGACTGGTCGTACAGCGAGCCGATATTGCCGGCGCTCTGCAGCGCCAACGTGCGGCGGCCGTTGCCGTCGTAGCGATAGGTCTCCTTGCCGGTCGCCTGGCGCAGACGGTTGCCGTAGTCGAACACGAACGCTTGGCCGTTCTTGTTGCTGAGGTTGCCCTGCGGGTCGTAGCTCATGCCGATGACCGTACTGCCGCCGCAACTGCCGGTCTTGACGTTGGTGAGCTGCCAGTTGGCGTCGTAGCAGTAATAGTGATCGCGGCCCGGCGCGACGACGTGGGTCAGGTTGTCGAGGACGTCGTAGCTGTAGGTGGCGGTGCTGAACATCGGCGACTCGGCCTTGGTCAGCCGGTCCATGCCGTCATAGGTCATAGTGCGGTTGCCACGCTGATTGCGCCCAGTGGCACCGTCGCTGATGGCCGCCACGTTGCCATTGGCATCGTAGTCGTAGCCGTCGCTGAGGAACGCTGTACCGCCGTAGGCGTCCTGACTGGTGTCCGGTAGCTGGCGCGCGTTCTGCGTCATGGTGTGGACGATGCCGTTGCCGTAGGTGAACTGCTTGATCGCGCCATTCGGGTAGTAGCTCACACCCGTGGCGTAACTACCCGCCTGAGTGGGCTGCCCCAGGGCATTGGGCGCGTAGTCCACCGTTTGCCCGGACGGATAGCGATGCGCAGCCAGGCTGCCGTTGGCATCGTAGGCGTAACCCAACGCCCAGGTCTCGCCATCGGCCTGGCCCTGGCTCTCGGCGATCAGCAGGCGGCGCTTGTTGTAGGCGTAGCTGTTGTAGGTGGCGACGCCGTTATTGGTGGTCGTGATCTGCTTGACCGCTCCATCCGGCCAGTAGCTCCACGCCTGGTTGCCATTGCCGTCCGGGAAGCTCAGCGCCTTGATGCGGTTGCGCACGTCGTAGCTGCGATCGACCCGGCGGCCCGAAGCGAAGGCCGAATCCGCGTCGCATGACGTGGTGCTGGACAGCGACAGGCCGGCTGCGCTCCAGACCAGGTTACCGGCGGCGTCATAGCCATTGGCGGTGGCGCCGGTTTCCGGTTCCACCGTCTTGCATAGCTGCTGATAGCTGTCGTAGACATAGCTGCGGGTCACCGACACGGTGCCGTTGGCATCATGACGGCGGATGGACAAGGGCTTACCGAAGTCATCACGATTGATCTCGGTGGTGGCGCCTTCCGGATGCTGGAACCAGACCGGCGCATCGTAACCCGGGCGGTCGAACACCTGATAGCCGGACAGCGTCTGGTAGCCCCGCGGATTGGTCACCCGCATCTGGTTGCCGGTCAGGTACTCGGTCTTCGTCGTCAGCAGGCCCTGTTCGGAGTCCTGGGACACCGACGTGGTCCGGCCGAGCGCGTCGTACTGCGTCCAGGTGCCAGTCGACAGTTGATCGGACGTGCCCGGGTAGGAAGAGAACAACGTGTGCCCCTGATGGTCGTAGCTGAACCGGCTGAACCGCTGGGTGGCGCCCACGTTCGCCGCGTCGTACTCCTGGGTCAGCACCGGCCGCCACAGGCCATCGAGGTAGGTGATTTTCTTGGCGTTGCCAGTGGACACCGTATGCCGCCAATGGCCGGCGGGCAAACCGAATTCGGTGGCGTTCACCTGTTCGAAAGTCAGCCCCGTCGACGCCCAGGCGACGGTGTCGCTTGAGGGATAGGCAATGCCGGTCAGGCGTCCCATGGCGTCGTAGGTGTAGCTAGTCGCATACCCGTTTTCGTCGGTCGCCGAGCTGATCAGGCCGCGGTCGTCGATGACGGCCGTGTCGCTGGTGCCGTCCGCGTAGGTGATGCCCTGCGGCATGCCGCGCTTCCAGCCGCTGAGGCTGGTGGCATTGCCATTGCCGTCGGTGACCTTCGCCACCGTTCCGTCGCCATTGTAGGCGACCGACTGAATAGTCTTGCCGAACCGCGAGAAGCGCGTTGGCAGTGCGGTCGCCGTATCGTAGGTGTTGGCGGACATCTCCTGAGTGCTGCCGGGCGCCGTCTTGGTCACGGACGCGACCTGGCCGATCACCCACAGGTTGGTGTTGTCGTAGTACGCCGTGGCCTCGGTACGGGTATTGAACGCACTGGAGCGGGTCACGCTAGTCGGGCGTGCGAACACGTCGAAGCTGTTCACCGCCATCTGGAAGGTGCCGCCATCCTGGGTGATGGTGGTGCGCTTGAGCGGCCTGAGCCCCGCAATGGAGACGTCGTCTTCGTTGGATCCATGCCCAGAACCGACGAAATTCGGGAACGGCTGATTGGCGACTTCATCGCTGGTGATGTAGTCGTTCACGCTGGTGCTGAGGATATTCACGGTGTCCCCGGACGAACTGCTGGTGTACGAACCGGCCTCCACGCCCAGATCCAGCCCTTCGTTCAAGTTGTACCAGGCGCCGAAGGTGTACCGCTTGAAGTCGTTTTCAGGACCGCGTACCTCGGTCTGCACCGACTTTCTGCATGCGGTCGGCGGCAGGTTGGGACGCTGGCACGTTTCCGCAAAGGCAAGTGCGCCTGCGCCAATGTCGTAGGTGTACGACCACTGCATCGACGACAGGCCAGGACCGCTGATCGACTTGCTGACCAGAGTGAAATTGTCCGAGAAGTTGGGGATGGTCAGATACTGATAGCTGGTACTCGGACCGGCAGCATCCATGAAGCTATTGCACTGCTTGGGAATGTTGTGACGAAAATGCCGCTTCACCGAGAACGCATAGGTTGCCGTGGCGTTGCTCGGCAGCGTAACGGCGTAGGTGAAGTCGCCGGTCGACATCTCCGGCGCCGGGCAGCGCGGAGGATCCTCATAGAGCGGCAACGCAGGCGTCGGAGTAATGATCATGTCGCCGCTTTGCACGTAGCGGGACTGCGCATTGTCCGGCTGCGTTACCGTCAACGACTTGTCGCCGTACGAATAGGTCCAATTACCGATGCTGGACTCGACCGCGGTGATATTGGCACCGGAGGTTCCAGTCACACGAATGTAGCGGCCATCGCTTGCATCGATACGCGACAACTTGTCGCCGTTGTAGGTATACGTAACCCAATTGCCGAAGCGATCCTCGACCCGCGTGGCCAGGAAGAACACTGCCAGGCGCTCCATGGACGCACTCGCGGAATAGTTCCCCATGCGCTTGGAGATGGACGGATGCGTCTTGCTGACCACCCAGTCGAAGTAGTACTTGTCGCCTTCCGGCGACAAAGCGACGAATCCTTCGCCCGGATAGCCGTTCTTGGTGCTCGCCAAGCAGGAGAAGCGCCAAAAATCCTTGGTAATCCAGGGATAGCTGGTGCCGTTGTTCGGTGCCGGCAACTGCGTCGAAGGGTCCCTGAGCATCTGGCGATCCCCCGAACCCGGAATGTGCAGATTGTTGCCTGACCAATAATCCCGCGCAGGGATGGTGTAGCTCGGTGGCTCTGCGGGCTGACTGCAGCGGCTATTCGGGCTGTTACCAGACACCTGCCAACCGTTCGTGCCGAACACACCCATCAGGTACGGCACATCGAGCGACCCGCCGACGCCGAAACCGTCGAGCTTTCCGCTACGCCCCGCGCCGTCGTCCTCCACGACATGCGTGCGCTGCAGACGGACCGGCAGCTTGCTGTTACCGGGGATGTCGATGTCCGTCCAGTTGAACACCACGCTGCCGTTCTTCAGACTGACTTGCTCGCCGAAGGAATCGACGCTCAAGCGCCCGATCTCCTGCGATTGCTTGATCCGTTCGACGTACTTCTGATCGAACCGCAATTCGTCCGCACCGGCGGTTGCCGCATACCCGAGGGCCAACAGCGCCATGCCTGCACGCAGCCGGAAGAACGTCTGGAACCTATCCATAGAGAAGTCTCAAGAAAGCAGTCGGCAACCAATGCGAAGCTGCCGCGCGCAACTGGCATGCGCGGCAGGAACACGGTCGATATCTGGGTGTGGTGTAGGCCGGCACGTGCCCGAACGGGGCCGGCAGAAGCTGATCGACCGCTAGGGTGGCGATCGCAACGGATTGCGCAACTGTGTGACAGGCAAGCCAGTGCCGAAGCGACAATCCATGTTTCCCCCTGGTTTCAATATCGTGCCCTGGGGATCGCCGAGCGCAGGTGTGCGGCACATGGCGCGGCCGAAACGCTGCACGCCTGCCACAGTCTGGATCCCCGGCGGGACTGTGATAGAACGCACCGGAGGCTGTCAAGAAGATTTTGCGTTTGCAGCATGCGCCGTGCTCAAACGGCGCTCTACTTCTCCTTCCGCCAATTCACCGACCCACGGTTCTCCACCGTGCTCGATTCCACCTCGGCGTCGAAGCCGCGGCCCAGCAGATATTTCAGCGTCAGGACCGAGCCGCTGCCGATCAGCGACACGCCGTAGCTGACATAGAGTTTCGGCGAGAGATATTTGCCGAAACCCACCACCGAGCCGCCAAGGGTGCGCGACTGGCTGACGCCGGCGTCGTCGAAGCCGAGCTTGGCGCCGAGTTGCGAGGCGAGCAGGCCGCTGCCGGCCGACAGGGCGCTGGCCGCGGCGGTGACCTGGTCGGCCTCGGCGCTGCTGGTGTTGCTGAGGCTGCGGCCCAGCACCAGGTAGGACATCGCTTCGGATTGCGACATCGACGGGTCCGACCACACGTCCGCATGCGGGGCGGTGGCGCGGCCGGTGACGTCGATGCCGGCGGTGACGTCGGCGACCTGGCGCTGCGCGCGGATGTTGATGCGCGGGTCGGAGACGATGTTGTTGCTCCAGGTGAGCTGGCCGCGGGTGATGGTCAGGTCCTGCCCGTAGGCCTTGTACTTGCCGCTGACGTCGAGGCCACCGGTAGCGGTCATTTCGCGGCCCGGCCGCGAACGCACCTGCATGGCGCCGGTCAGGGCACCCTTGAGGCCGAAGCCGGCCATCTTGACCTGGTCGCCCAGGGTCACGCGCAGGTCCATCTCCAGCGGCGAGGTCGGCGTGGCCTCGGGGTCGGCCGGGTCCAGCACCACCACGTCCTCCGACAGCGAGGTGCCGCGGTCCAGCCGCTCCAGGTCGATGTCGGCCGACGGCACGGTGACCTGGCCGCTGAGCATCATGGTCTTGTTGGCGATGCCGAATTGCAGGTCGGGATTGGCCACCGCGCGCAGTTCGGCGGTGTTGGAAACCAGCACGTTGGTGCCGCGGATGTTCAACTGCAGCGGCGTGCTGTCGCCGTACCAGGACAGGCCGCCGTCGACGTTGAGCGTGCCCTCGCCGGACTTGACCGAGGCGACGATGCGCGCCGAGCCGTCCGGCTGCGCGTCGAAGCGGCCCTTGCCTTCGCTCAGGGTCAGGCCCAGCGCCGGCAGTTCGCCGGTGAAGTTGCTGAGCGTGGCGTCGCCGCCCATCGCCGGCTGCGAGCGGGTGCCGCGCAGGCTGACGTGGCCTTCGACCAGGCCCTTGGGCCGGACCAGATCGGGCGAGAACAGCTCCAGCCAGTACAGCCGCGCCATGTTCATGTAGATCTCGCCGGTCAGCGGCGCGTACGCGTCCCAACCGGTGTCGACGGTGGCGTCGACGAAGCCGTCGCCCTGGAAGCCGATGCCGAGCTTGGAGTGGATGTGCTGGGCGCTGAAGTCGGTAACGAAACTGAACTGGTCGTAGCGCAGCAGTTCGCCGCGGGCGTTGTCGCCCAGGCGCAGGCCGCCTTCGCGCGAGGCCAGGCGCAGCGAACCCTGCCAAGCGTTGCCGGCCGGCTTGAAGTTGCCGTCGATGGACAGGTCGCCGCGCAGGTACATCTTGCGGCCGCTGTTGGGCGGCAGCCATGGCTGCACCAGGGCCAGCGGCAAGGCGTCGCCGCGCAGGATCAGGCCTTGCTTGGGCCAGTCGGCGGACACGCACAGCGCACCGCCACTACCCGGCGCCAGGCAGCTTTCGGACAGGCTGAAGGCACTGCCGGCCACGCTGAAATTGGCCGCCTGCCGCAGCTGCCACGGCTCGCCCTTGGCCGGGGCGATGCGCAGCGTGTTCAAGGCACCCTGCCAGCGCGCGCCGTCGCGGCGCACCTGCCCGGCCAGGGCCAATGCGCCCATGTCGTTCTGGGTCTTGGCATCGAGCTGTAGGTTTTCGACCGCACCGCGCGCATCCACGCTCAGCGTCTGCAACAGCACGCCGGCATTGATCGCGCTGCCGCGCAGCGCCAGTTCGCCGCCGTTGCCGCGCCAGGGCAGGCGCCCGCGCAGGCTGAGGCTGTCGGCGCCGTAGCTGTCCCACTTCAGGCCGCTGCCGGTGAGGTCGGCGGTCACGTCGGGCGCGTCGCGGCGGCCCTTGATCTGCACACTGCCGCGCAGGCTGCCGGCGCCGCCGGGCAGCAGGTCGGCCAGTTGCAGCGGCTGCAGTTGCGCGTCCACGTCGAGCTGGTCGCCGACCTTGCCCTGCGCCTGCAGGCGGCTGTCGCCCAGGCTCAGTTGCAGCTTGCCCTCGCCCTGGCTGCCCTGCAGCGCGAGCTTGGCGTTGGCGTCGAGGGCGCGGCTGCGCAGGCGCCCGTTCAAGCGCGGGATGTCGAGCGTGGCCTGGTAGCCGGCGGCGCTGCCGTCCGGCCGCGCCGGCAACTGCTTGCCTTGCGAGGCGAAGGTGCCGGAGAGCTTGCCGTCCCAGCCCGGTGCGAAGTAGCCGGGGTCGAAACCGGCCAGCGTGCCTTGCACGTCCCAGTTCAACTCAGGGACCCAGACCACGTTGCCGCCCAGATCGAGGGTGCCGCTGGGCATGGTCGCGCGCACCTGCTTCAGCTGCGCCTGGCGATCGTCGCCGCGCACGTCCAGCTGCAGCTTGGCGCTGTCCTTGCCGCGGGCGACGGTGGCCTCGCCGTAGGTGGCCCATTGCTTCAGCGTGCCGGCCACGCCCAGGTTGGCCTCGACCAACTTGATCGGCACCGCTGGCGCGTCCGGGGTGGACGGGTCGGGCGCGGTGGCGAAGGTCATGCCGCTGGCGTTGACCGCGAAGCGCAACTGCGCGTTGTCCGGGTCGCGCAGATCGGCGGTGCCACGCAAACGCAATTGTCCGTCGAACGCGCGCAGCTGCAGCGGCGCGACGGTGAGCACCTGGTTGTCCAGGCTCAGGTGCGAGGGATCGAGCACGAGCTTTTGCCCGTCGCGCGACAGTTCGCCGCGCAGATCGGCGTTGCCCCCCTTGCCGTTCGCATGCAGGTCGAAGGCCAGCGGCACGGCCGCAGGCGCATCGTCGGCCGGCGGCACCAGCAGCGACGGATCCAGGGCCTTGCTGCTGGCGGCGAACTCCCACGCCGGATCGGTGCGGCCGGTGAACACCAGGGTGGCGCGCAGCGGCGCCGGCGCATTGCCGGCGATGGCCACTTCCATCTTGTCCAGGTCGCCGCGCGCGACCAGGCCCAGGCGCGCCGGGGTGCGCCCGCGCGCGGCCGGCAGCACCGCGCTGGCGGTGAGGTCGGCCTTGTAGTCCTGGCCCGGCAGGTAGTCGCCATCGACGCGGAAATCGCCGCGGTCGCTGTTCACCACGATCTGGGTGGCGCGGAACTCGCCGTTGGCCACTTCCACGCCGCCGCGCAGCGTGCGGATGTCGATCATCGGCTGCTGCGCCTGGGTGATGCGCAGGCCGTCGATGGCGATGCGGTCGGCCTGCAGCGCCAGCGGCACTTCGATCTGCGGCAGCGACTGCGGCCAGCGCGGCAGCTCGAACGGTTCGTCGCTCTTGGCCAGGTTGAGCGTGGCGTTGGTCAGCTCCAGCGCATCCAGCTGCAGCTTGCGCCCGAGCAGCGGGCGGATGTCCGGATCCAGGTAGGCGCGCTCGGCGGTGAAGTGGATCTCGTTGTAGCGGAAATCCAGGTTGTGCAGGGTCAGCGGGCCGGCCAGCGGTCCTTCGGCGCGCTCCCAGGTCAGGGTCGAGCCGGCCGGCAACCGCGCCACCACCTGCGCCAGCAATACGTCGCGCCCAGCCACGGTCTGCAGCAGCCAGTACAGCGCGATCGCGGCCAGCAGCACCAGGCCGGCCACGGTCAGCGCCGAGCCCCACCAGAAACGCTTGCGCCGGTAGAAGCGCGGGCGCCGCGGTGGCGGCGCCGCGGGCGACGTCGGCTCCAGCGGCGCGCTCACAGGTTGGCTCCGATGTTGAGGTAGAGCTGGAACTGCGAATCCGGATCGTTGAGGCCGTGGGCGATGTCCACCCGCACCGGGCCGACCGGCGAGCGCCAGCGCAGGCCGACGCCGACACCGGTGTGCCAGTCAGGGGTATCGTCGAAGGCGCTGCCGCTGTCGACGAACACCGCCCCGCCCCACGGCCCGCCCTTGAAGTAATGCTCGTACTCGGCGCTGCCGGTAAGCACGTGCTTGGCGCCGAGCGCGAAGCGGTCCGGCCGCGGCGTGCGCGGGCCGACTTCGCGGAAGGCGTAGCCGCGGATGCTGTTGTCGCCGCCGGCGAAGAAGCGCAGGCTCGGCGGCATCGCCACCAGGGCATCGGTCCAGGTGCTGCCGGCTTCGCCGCGCAGGATCAGGCGGTCGTTGTCGCCGATGCCGTGGAACCAGTTCACCCGCATGTGCGCCTGCACGAAGCTGGCATCCGACCCCACGCCCTCGGCGCCGCCGCGCAGGCTGATGTTGCCGCTGAAGCCCTTGCGCGGGAACACCTTGTCATCCACGCCGACGTAATCGGCTTCGATCTGCGGATAGAACAGGGTGGAGGTCTGGTACAGCGCGCCGTCGAAGACTTCGTCGGTGGCATAGCGCCAGCGTTCGCGCAGCGCGTTGATCGAGGCGATGGCGATCCAGTGCTCGTTGATCTGGCCGCTGCGGCTGCCGGTGAGCTTGACGTTGCGCAGGTCGATGTAGTCGGTCTGCTCGTCGTAGACGCGCAATGAGGTGGTGTACCAGCCGTCGAGCCAGCGGAACGCCGGGATCCGGTAGCTGGTGATGAAACTCTTGCGCTTCTGCGCATAGTCCAGCTGGGTGCTGAGCTTGTGCCCGCGCGCGTTGACGTAGCGGCGGTCTACGCCCAGGCGCACGCCGGCGCCGCTCTCGCTGCCGTAGCTGAGGCCGGCGGTGTAGATGCTGCGCTTGGCGCGGGTGAGGTTGACGTCCACCGGCACGTCGCCGTTGGCGTCGGCCTGATCCGGCTTGGGCTGGATGTCGATCACGCTGAAGTAGTCGAGCTTGACCAGCGACTCGCGCAGGCGGTCGAGCTTGCCCTCGTGGTAGTAGCTGCCTTCCTTCCAGTACACCAGCGGATCGAACAGCTTCTGGTTGAAGTAGTCCTGGTGGAAGCGGATCGGGCCCATGTTGTAGCGGCGGCCGCTGTCCCAGCTCAGATCGATGTCGGCGGCGTGGTCGGCCCGGGTCACCTCGACCTTGCGCTGGGTGAAGTCGGCATCGAAGTAACCGCGCTCGGCCAGGCGCCGGGTGATGGTGACCTTGCTGGTCTCGTAGACGCTGCTGACGAAGATGTCGCCCTTGCGCGGGCGGAAGTTCTTCAGGTCCTCGCTCAGGTAGCGGTCGTCCTCGGCCGGGCCGGTGATGCCCACGTGGAAATTGCGCACCCGCACCGGCTCGCCCTTGTCCACGTGCACCACCACGGTCAGCTTGTCGTCCTGGCGCGGCGCCTCGACGGTGATGATGGGGGTGAAGTAGCCGAACGGCTCCAGCGCCTGCCGGGTCTGGCTTTCGGCCTGGCTCAGCAGGTACTCCAGGCGCGACTCGCCCTGGTCCTTGCCGATGGCGTCGTACAGCGACAGCGAGGCCTGGATGTTCTCGATCATCGCCTCGTCTGCGTCCTTGTTCAGCCCCTCGATTTGCACTTTCTCGATGACGCCGCGGGCCTCGGCGAGGCCGGCCAGGGAGAGCAGGGACAGGAGGGTGGCGAGACGGGGGATGGGTCGCATGGGCGTCAGAATACCGGCACCCCATGTGAAGCTGTTAACTAGACGTTTGTTAACCGTGACCGGGATGTCGGATGCGGCAGGCGCAGCGCAGTGATGCTGCGCGCTTTCCGCGCTAAGGCAACGAGGTGTCTACGCCACGAAGCGCAGGCGCCGGCTCCGCTTGCCAAGCCGCGGCGGTGGCGCCACGCTGGCGGCCCGACCCACAGGAGCGCCGCATGTCCACCGTGATCGAGACCGCGCGTCTGGTGCTGCGCCGGCTGGACCCCGAGCGCGACGCCGCACCGATGCTGGCCCTGCTCAACGATCCCGGCTTCCTGGCGCACATCGGCGACCGCGGCGTGCGCGACGAAGCGCAGGCCAGCCGCTATCTCGCCGACGGCTCGGTGCGCAGCTACGCCGAGCACGGCTTCGGCCTGTATGCGGTGGAGCGCCGCGACGACGGCGTCTGGCTCGGCGTGGCCGGGCTGGTGCTGCGGCCGACCCTGCCCGCGCCCGATCTGGGCTATGCCTTGCTGGAACCCTATGCGGGCCAGGGCTACGCCAGCGAGGCGGCGCGCGCGGTGCTGGAGTACGCGCACACCATGCTGGCGTTGCCGCGCGTCTACGCGATCGTGGCGCCGGGCAATACGCGCTCGCTGCGGCTGCTCGGCGCGCTGGGCTTCGTCGCCCAGGGGCGCGTGGGCCTGAGCCCAGAGGCCGCCGAGGTCGAACTCCATCTGTGCGAACTGCACGCGCCCCAAGAGCACACCTGAGCATGGAGACCTTGCACACACTGCGGCTGTTCGCCGACTACAGCCAGTGGATGAACCAGCGCCTGTATGCCGCGGTCGCGACCCTGCCGGACGCGGCCATCGCCGAGCCGCGCGGCGCCTTCTTCGGGTCGTTGTTGGGCACGCTCAACCACCTGGTGGTGGCCGACACGATCTGGCTGCAGCGCTTCGCCCAGCACCCGGCACGTCATCCGGCGCTACAGGCCATAGCGGCCACACCGGTCCCGGCCGCGCTGGACGCGCCACGGGCCGACTGCCTGGCGGACCTGCGGACGCAGCGCGAGTCCCTGGACGCGACGATCGCCGCCTGGATGGCGCAACTGCAGCCCGACGACCTGGACGTGGCACTGCGCTATCGCAACACCCGTGGCGAGTCGCACAGCAGGCGCTTCGGCGACCTGCTGCTGCACTTCTTCAATCACCAGACTCACCATCGTGGCCAGGCCACTACCTTGCTCAGCCAGGCGGGCGTGGATGTCGGCATGACCGATATGTTGGCGGTGATTCCGCAGGTGGAGATGGGGTGATCTTGCGATCGCGGGGCGCTGTGCTTGGTCAACGAATGGCGTTTTATGGCGCCTCTGTCAACGTGCCTTTGCCGCAGCTCAACGAGCTATGGCGTCGCGATTGTGGGAGCGGCTTCAGCCGCGACGCGCGTGACCCGTATTGCCTGTCGCGGCTGAAGCCGCTCCTACACCTGAGCCATCGTAGTTGACTGGAGGCTTCCTTTAAGGGCGCCAGCTCCGCGTCACTCGGGTGCGCGCTGCGCCTGCAACTGCGTCACGATCTCGCGCAGCTCCGCCACCTCGGCCTCTAGCGCCTGCACCCGGCTTTCCAACTCATCATGGCCCGAAGCCGCCGGCCGCACCTTGAACGTGGCCGCCAGCGCCTCCGCATCCACGGGACCCGCAAGCAAGTGCATGTAGCGGTCCTCGCGCTGCCCGCTGGCACGCGGCAACTGCACCGCCAACTGGCGCTGCGCCAGCCGTTCCAACTGGTGGCGGACGTCGTCCGCATCGGCGAAGCGCGCCATGCGCTCGGCCCGCGTCAGCAACTCATTGGCCGTCTGCGGGCCGCGCAACAGCAGCAGGCCAAGCAAGGCCACCTGCTGCTGGGTCAGATCCAGCGCCGACGCCAACCGATGCTCGTAGCGCTCGGCGCGCGAGGAGAACTGCTGCCGCACCAAACCGCGCCCTTCGAGCTGACGCAGCGCATGCTGCACATCGCCCGGACTCAACGCCATCACCGGCTCGCGCGAGGTCTTCTGATTGGCCGCCACCACCGTCGCATTGACCGTGAGCGGATACGCATCCGGCGTGGTCGCTTCTTTCTCGATCAGGCAGCCGAGTGCGCGGGCTTCGATGGCGGAAAGGACGGGAACGGCGGGGGTATCGGTCATCGTTTGGGCTTCTTGCTGGTCAGGAGCGAAGCATACTGCTTGATAGGCTCGGCTCCGCAGGCTGATGTCACACCATGCATGGCATGATGCCGTTCCCTCGAAGCGCTGGTCTTAACCTGGCGGAGTGGCTGGTGACGGTGCTGCTGTCGCCCAGCACCGAGGTCACGCTGAGGTCGTGCCCTGCCGCGGCGAGCAGGCTGCCCACGGCGCCGCGCAAGGTGGTGTCACCCTTTGAGGTGAGAGGGATGTTCTGGCCGGCCAGCTCCGTGTTCTTCCATGTCGCGCTGTCGGCGTTGGAGGAATGACTGCCGACGCTGGCCTGCGCATAGGCATAGACGCCGGTCTGCGCGCCAACCGAGGCACCCACGCCGACTTCCAGACCGGAGTGGCTGCCCTTGCTCTGTTCCGAGCCCGCGGACTTGCCTGCTTCCAGCACCAGGTCGCGTGCCGCGTCCAGGCTCAGCGTGTCGCCGGCCTTCAGGTTGCCCTGCACCACGTGCAGATCGCCGCTGGTGCTGGTCAGGCTGACGTTGCCGCCGCCACTGATGGTCGAGCCTTGCGCGGCCTGGCTGTCGGCCTTGTACTTCTCCGTGCTGGTGGCATAGCCCACGCCCGCTTCCACGCTGACCAGCGCGCCGCTGCCGGCGCCGCCGGCCATGCTGCTGATCGCGCTGGCGGCCTGGTAGCCGTTGGCCGCTGCCGCCATGCCCTGCATCGCCGACAGCCTGCCGTCGGAGTTGCGCGCCGCATCGACGTTGTTGATCAGGTCGATCAGCGGCGACTTCACCCGCGCGAACGCACCGATCTTCAGCGTGTCGTCCTGCAAGGACGCGGCGTGGCTGTCGTTGGCGATGAGCAACTGGATCGACGCGGCAGTCACGTCCACGTCCTTGGCCGCGACCACGTTGCTGGCGCTCTGCGTGTAGGTGCCGCCCGCGCTCAGGCTGACGTTGCCGCCCAGGCTGCCGACGCTGCTGGCCACTCACCGTGGCCCAGCGACAATTTACCTACGCGGACTCCTCTATTATATTAAAATACTACAAGTTACTTCTCATAAAAGTCTTCCCGAGAGAATAAATTCCCGGTTGGAATCAACTTCCTCTTATCAAAATAAACCACAGCCTCATGTCCATGAATTAATACTGCATACCCGTATACAACCCCATCTTCTTCACTAACTCCCATGACAACCCCTTTCTTACCCTGGTACTCTAGGTCTAATCCCGCGCGAACTTCAACCTCTTGATAGAATTCAAATTTCTCTTCTGTCATTTGTGCGTGATCCTTCCGTCCAATGAAACATTTAAGTGGGACCCGTCGCGAGTAGCCCAGCCGAGTTGAGATTTACCCGTCCTAGACAACTGTACATCCCACTCAAAAGTCTGACCTTCCGTGCGGGATGGTCCTTTTGTCCATTCGTTACCAAATCTATCAATATATCCGTTGTTTGGACCGCGCGGCAGTGGACTTGAAGGATCATAGTTTTGAGGGGGAACATAACGAATCTTACCTTGAACTGGCAAATCCACATACTTTATACGCCCTTTCATTGACCAAACCTTGGCAGAACCAGCTGAGCCAGATGGATCGAATGGAGGTTCATCAACGTATCTGAATATTTGATTATTTCCCAGGTTACTCTGTTTCCCACTATTTAATGCCACGGCTTCTTCATCAACAATCGCACTAATCGGCGGCAGATTTTTGATGGGCAGTGCATCGACAGATGTTTGGCCAAAGATAGGCGAAATCCCTGTTCTCGGAAGAACAAACGCCGATCCAATCTCAGCTAGCTGCCCGACCGTAAGGGTCAATGCATTGCGAGTACTGTCACTCGCACCAACCGCCGTCGCGCCGAGATAGGCCAATCCCGCTGCCGCGCTGTTCCCGAGCGTATCGAGAATAGCCATGTTGTTTGAGAACTGCATCCCGCTAGGAGTCAAGCTCTCATTCGGGGCAGTGTTGTAGTACAGACCTGACTTGTTTCGCGCATCAACAAATGCCTGCTCGTTGACGCTCTTGTCGTGCCCGATCAGCATGTCTCTCCATGTGAAATTAGCATCGACATAGTCGCGCTTGTCGCTGCTCAAACCAGCATACGGATAGTCATAATTTGGATTCGGACCATTTTTAACGAGTTCCCAGGCTGCGTCAGCACCGTTTTGTGCCGCATATGCGCCAAGATAGGTCTGTAGATCCTGCATTTGCGCTGCGGTTAGCTGTTCTCCCGAACGATACTTCTGTAGCAAGCCATCGCTGACTTGGTCGCTGACATCGAGGATGACGAGATCTCTTGCTTCCTGCGCGGTCAGTTCGCCCGACTTGGCTTTGGCACGGAGCGCCTCAAGCTGCTTCTTTTGCTCATCACCTAGGAAATTGTTTTCGGCTGCATTCTTGGCAACCATGCTTCCCACCGCCGCATCGCTCAAGCTCCCGCCCGTCATCCCGCCCACCAGCGCGCCGACCGCTTGCGACAACGCCAGGATCGTCTGCTTGTCCTGCTCGGAGAGGTCGCTCGGCTTGGTGTCGGCGCCGTAGAGCGTCTTGGTGAGGTATTGCGCGGCAGCTTCGCCACCCGCTCCAGCCAATGCACCGCCAGCAGCGGCACTGCCGTTGGCTTCGGCCAGCACCGCACCCAGCAGCGCGTGCGACAACAGTTGCGCTGCCGCATTCGGATCGCTGCCGTGGTTGGCGTCGAAGCTCTGCCCGATCAGTTGCGCCGCATAAGGCGCCAGCGCATTGCTCGCCACCTGCGTGCCGCCCTGGCCCGATACGCCGCCGACCAGGGCCGTCGTGACCGCCTGCAAGGCGCGGCTGTACTCGCCACCGGTGCCCCATTGCTTCTCTTTGGCGTAAGCCTCGCTATAAGCCGTGCTCTGGCTCAGCAGCACGTTCTGCTGCGCCGTCGGATCCAGCTTTGCGAATGCCTCTTGCTCGTCGCCGCTGAGGCCGTTCAGGTAGGCCGCGCGCGCCTCGGCGGTCTTGCTCGCCGCATTGGCCGCGATGTCGCCAGCTACCTGGCGGCTGGTCTCCAGCACCGTTCCGGCCGCCGCCGCAATCGCCTGCTGCTCGGCCAGCACCTTGCGCACGTCCGGCAGTGTCGCCAGGACTTCATTCGCCTTGCTGGCATCGGTGTTGATGCCCGTCTCCGCCGCGGTGGTGGTCTTGCCACCAATGACGAGATTGCCTTCGGTCAGCGTGGCGCGCGTGGTTGTGCTGTCCTTGCCGCTCTGGGACATCGGCAGTCCGCCACCTAGCCCGCCGCTGTTGACTTGACCGTAATTGCCGTTGGCAATCGTGTTGCCGATGTCTCGTGCCTGCCCGCCCACCGTGCTGCCATCGGCCCCGGTAGACGATTGACCAGTACCGCTACTGCCGAACCCGCCAGCGAGGCTGCCGGAGCTGGCCGAGTAGCCCATCTGGTTCTGCAGATCGCTGAAGGTCAGGGACTTGGCGGTCAGCTCGCTGTTGTCCGCAGTGGTGCTGGCGATGGCGCCGCCGATCAGGTTCACGTTGCCGGCATCGACGTGGTAGCCGCCCTTGCCCGCGAACAGGCCCGATTGTTCGGTCACGCCGGAGGAGTTGCCGTTGGCCTTGGCCGTGCTGGCGTAGCCGCTGGCATCCCAGGCGGTGCCGAAGGAGACCTGGATGCGGCCACCGTAGCCGCTCTCCTTGGACTGGATGTTCGCCGTGTCCTGCAGCGACTCGATGGTCAGGTCGCCGCCGGTCTGCACGTCGATGCGGTCGGCCTTGGCCACGGCGCCGCGCAAGGTGGTGTCGCCCTTCGAGGTGAGGGCGATGTTCTGCGCGGCCAGCTCCGTGTTCTTCCATGTCGCGCTGTCGGCGTTGGAGGAATGACTGCCGACGCTGGCCTGCGCATAGGCATAGACGCCGGTCTGCGCGCCAACCGAGGCACCCACGCCGACTTCCAGACCGGAGTGGCTGCCCTTGCTCTGTTCCGAGCCCGCGGACTTGCCTGCTTCCAGCACCAGGTCGCGTGCCGCGTCCAGGCTCAGCGTGTCGCCGGCCTTCAGGTTGCCCTGCACCACGTGCAGATCGCCGCTGGTGCTGGTCAGGCTGACGTTGCCGCCACCACTGATGGTCGAGCCTTGCGCGGTCTGGCTGCCGGCCTTGTACTTCTCCGTGCTGGTGGCGTAGCCGACGCCCGCTTCCACGCTGACCAGCGCGCCGCTGCCGGCGCCGCCGGCCATGCTGCTGATCGCGCTGGCGGCCTGGTAGCCGTTGGCCGCTGCCGCCATGCCCTGCATCGCCGACAGCCTGCCGTCGGAGTTGCGCGCCGCATCGACGTTGTTGATCAGGTCGATCAGTGGCGACTTCACCCGCGCGAACGCACCGATCTTCAGCGTGTCGTCCTGCGAGGACGCGGCATGACTGTCGTTGGCGGTG
Organism: Xanthomonas sp. NCPPB 901; assembly: GCF_056725085.1. NCBI lineage: Bacteria > Pseudomonadati > Pseudomonadota > Gammaproteobacteria > Lysobacterales > Lysobacteraceae > Xanthomonas > Xanthomonas sp. NCPPB 901. The sequence continues at coordinate 4,853,967 of NZ_CM161511.1, forward strand.
AGCAACTGGATGGACGCGGCAGTGACGTCCACGTCCTTGGCCGCGACCACGTTGCTGGCGCTCTGCGTGTAGGTGCCGCCCGCGCTCAGGCTGACGTTGCCGCCCAGGCTGCCGACGCTGCTGGCCACCTGCGTCACCGTGGCGTTGTCGTCGCGGTGCTTCTCGGTGTGATAACCGGAGAAGCGCTCGGTGTCGGAAATGACCACCGTGCCGATCGCCTTGTTGTCCGAGACGTTGGCGTTGCCGGCGGTGTCCTGCCCGCTCTGGATGGTCAGGTCGCCCGCCGCGTGCATCGCCACGTTGCCCTGTGCGGCGACATTGCTGGCAGTGAGGGTGATGTCGCCCTGGGTCGTGCTCAGGCTGGCGTTGCCGCCCACCGACAATTGCGTGCCGGTGATGGTGTCGGTCTGGCCGTTGCCGTTGCCTTTCTGGTTGTAGTTACCGAACGGCAGGCCCGCCGCATTATTGAAGCTCCAGCCCTTGCCGCGGCTATCGTTGCCGCTGGACTCGGTGGTATGCGCCACGCCCAGATCGATGCTCTGGCTCGCCAGCAGCAGCGCATTGCCCTCGGCCGACAGTTGTGTGCCCTGGCTGGTGATCGAACCATCGCTGGCGAGCAGGGTCAGGTTGCCGCCGGCACTGACCTGGCTCACGCGTGCGGTGCTGGTGCTGTCGTTCTGACAGGCAGTGGAGCGGTGCGATCCTGGTCGCGACCGGTCACTCCTGACTTACGTCATCATTTACCGATGGACCTTGATTGGATCCGCCTTATCTTTTAACCGAATATTTTTATGATGAGACGCCCATTAAAGATAAGTGAAGCAGAAATTAGTTTTTGAGTTAATAATATCTATATAAAAAGTAACACCAACACAAAGTCTCCCGCCTTTAAACAAATTATTTTCATTGAAATATGATTTAAGCTCAACCAATAGATCTAACATGTCACCTGCGACATCATCCCCTTTTGGCAAGAACCAATTTTCCACTCCATCCACATCTTCCTAGAAATATGTCGACTCGAGGTGGTCATCTCCATATTTCATCCCCGCCTTCATTTTCACAATCTTTGACTCAGCGGGAGCAGACCCAACAAGCAAAGAAGCCATTTCGTTGTAAATATCAATATCGTTTTTCAATCTACATTCCTTTCGCGGTATAACGGAATATTTCGATAACAGCAGACATTGAACTAACTTGGCGGGCTTATAAAACTAATCGTTGTAGGAGAAATTGATTCCGATCTTTGAACTTTTGGTATCAAGCTTTATTTCACACCCCCTCCAAATTCGCGCCTCATTAACAAGCTCGTCATTTATGAATTCTTTTTGCAAGCAAACCAGGAGCTCCGTTAATTCACCAATTTTTCGAGCGGGAGGATCAAACCAGCGCGTTACTTCATTGCCATCCACATAATCAAACTCATAAGTCGCACCGTCCCCTTCAGAGAAGATTTTTGCGCGAACAATGACCTTTTCGGCAGCTGCGGGACAGACATTAATTAACAACCGACCGATTTTCTCATAAATTCTTTGATCCTCCATCAAACTCCTCCGGGTGAATTGAACTTATCCCGTCCAATAAAAAGATCGCCTTCAGGCTTAAAATATATGTATCAGCAGATATAATCTCCTGTGCCTCGGCAACATAGCTTCTATAAATGACCATTACCAAAAACCGACGTTCCCCTTCAATGAGCTTGAACTGATATGAAATATATTCCCTACGTAAATTATCAAGAAAACCGACGCAAACAAATCCTTTTTTAAGAAAATCTCTGCAAACGCTGACGGAGAGGAAGCCGAATTGACCAGCACTGTGTATGGCTCACGTTGCTCATGCCGATTTTCGGCAACATCATTCGAATAAATTTCCAAAGGAATTTTTTCAGATCTAGACCAAGCACGGCAGCAATAAAAATTCATTTGTACACCTTTTTGCTGACATCCCTTATTTCAACGCCCACGACCGCCGTAGCCGTCCCTCCTTGGACTAGATGTCGCCCTGCGAGCTCAGGTGGACAGAGAACTGCTTTTTACGGCGTCAGTCATAGGAAAAATCCAATGAGATCTTTGAATTTTCCTTGTCCACAACCAGGGTTACACCCCACCAAGGACGTTGATCATGAAAAAGATTATTAGTCTTGAAGTAAGAGCGGAGCTCCGCTAGTAGATTCAACAAATCGATGTCAGTCCTGACATCCGCCGGAGTGAACCAATCCTCCCGACCTAAATGATTGGTAGCCCAATATTCAAACTCGCAATGATCGTCGCCATACCTCATTTCCGCCACTAATTTTATTTTTATCGAGTCCTGCGGAGCAACATCGATTAAAATCAAAGAGATATCTTTATATATATCGCCGTCATTTCTCATACACACTAACCTCCCGCTTCATTCTTAAAAACAGCTCTTCTAGGCGGATCGGAACCTATTTTATATTCAACCACAAAACTATCAGGACGCCCATTACTGGAATAAGATGGCTCGATCTTTATCTTAACGGATTTGCTATCCCTTAGCGCATTAGCCCACCTATTTTCCATCGCTTTCCAAGCCCCTTTATTGAGGCCGGAATCCATAGGAACAAGATTCAGTCTCTCACCAGGGCCGTCGAAGATACTTGCAATAAGGTGACCACCCTCATCGCCAGCATTCCCACATTTACCCGCCTTACACTGCTGATAGGTATTTCTATCCTTAGTACTCAGCGATAAGTTTGCTTCCACATACTCTACGTCGCCATTGGCATTTGTCCTATACAACTTGTTGTCATCTACATTGTAGATAGTATTAGGCTCAGGTTTGTTCAGCTCTTTGCTCCATCCACCCTTTTGACCCGCCGAAACATCCACCTCCTTGTAAATAACGCCGTTTGAACCCTGAACTACAGTATCGCCTTCGTTATTCACGACCCGCCGAAATCCCTCCGGCAGCCCACCCGTCTCATTCGCAGCCGCCCCTGCCGACTTCAGCGTGCTATAGCCCGGAGGCACGTCAGGGAAACCCGCCAAGGCGGAAGTATCGATTGCAGTGCTCCTCGGTGCCTCAAGTGCACTGCTCGAGGTTGGAACCTCAGGCTTCAGCAATGGCACTTCGGTGACCACGTTGCCCGCATTGCCAGCTGTGGTGGTCTCTTTCACAACCAACGGCAACACCGAGTCTGACGCGCCTTTCGTCGAGTTCAGCGCGTCCTTGATGATGGTGACAGCCTTGCCGGCAACGATCCCGCCCAACTCACCGACTTTGGACAGCACCACAGCTCCAGCAACCGCGCTGAGAGCGCCCTGGGTGTCGCCAGTAGCCAGCTTCTGCGTTACATCCGCGACAAACCCGACGTCGCCCGTGAACGTGGTGCCGATGGCCCATGCGTCGCGGTTCAGGACGCCACTGACGTAGTCGTCAGTCCAGCCAGCATCGGTGCGGTTGAGCGCCTGCAACAGATGACGCTGATCATCTTGATTGGTTGCCGTCCGCAGGACCGCCCCATACACCTGGTCCAGCGCTGGGGTGCCACGCAACGCGCTGGCGAACATCGAGTGATCGTTGTACTGGGCCCAATCGGCAGAGAAATCCGTGTAGTTGCCCTTGGTCTGTGTGATGGATGCCAGGAAACTCTGTGCATTTCCGTCCTGAGCGACCAACCCACCCATGCCAAGGATGTCGTTCCATCGGCTGTCCGTTTGACGCATGGCCTGCACGATCAGGCGCTGCCGCGCGGCTTCCACCTGTTCCGGTGTGCATGCCTGGCCGCATTCCATCGCTGCGAACGTGGCCGCACTGGCATTGATCTTCTTCAACTCGTCCGGATGCAACTGCCGGTTGAAGTTCTCTCCGTCTACGGCAACGCCGGCGCCCGTCTCGCCGCCCGCAGCGCCGCCGATCAGCGCGCTGACCAGATTCTGTACGAGCTTCGATTCGCTTTCGGTCAGCGGACGCGCAAGCTCGGCGGCGCCAGCGCCCAGCGCGCCTTGCATCGCGTTTCCGCCACCAAGGTTCGCCGCAACCGCACCTGCGACCGCATGCAGCAGCGTCTTGCCGGTTCCGCCATCCTTCCAGAGATCGTTTTGCTCCTGGTACGCCGCCATAGTGGCTTTGGCAGTGTCCAGGCTCTGCTGGATCGCGGCGCGCTGATCCGGAGTGAGATCGTCACGTTTCAGTTGCTTTTCCGCGCCATCAGCAACGAGTGCTGCGTCCTTGTACTTGCTGGTCAGCGCATCTCCAATCGCCCCAACCGTGCGGAAGCCGACCTCCCCCGCGACCTTAGCCATCTCCATCTGGTCTTGGACTTTACGTTCGTCGAAGATCTGCTTCAGCCCGGATTGCTGCAGCTCTGTCGCACCGCGATCCAGGTTTGCTACTGCCGAGGTGTCTCCGTTACGAACGTCGATCGTCCCGGCAGAGACGCCGCTCTTGGTCACGCTGCTGGCGTTGCCGTTCTGTCCCCCCGACAGGCTTAAGGCGGCGCCGAGCGCAGCTGTCGTGGCGCTGGACGCCATGTCCGTGCTGACCCCGACGCTGCTGGCCTTGTACTCCGCCTTGTTCTTCAGGTCCTCCACGGTGAGGCTGCCGGTGGACAGGCGGTTCTTCTCAGCCTCAGCCGTGCTGGCGATGGCACCGCCGATCAGATGCGTGTTGCCTCCGACATCGACATCGAACCCGCCATTGCCTGCCTGGATGCCGCTCTGCTCCTTGACGCTGGTGTAGTTGCTGTCGACCTTCTGCTGGCTGTACGAGCCACTGACGTTGCCGCCGGTGCTGTAGCCATAGACCAGGGTGACGCCCGCCTGCTGTTGTTTGCTCTTGTAATCGCTGGTGTCCTGCTCGCTTTGGATCAGCAGGTCGCCACCGACCTTGGCCAGGACCGTGTCGCCAATCGCCTGCGCCCCCTTGATCGTGGTGTCGTTGCCGCTGGCCAGGGTCAGCGTGTCCTTGGCCGTCACCACACTCTCGGTGTGCAGTTCGCTGTTGCCCTTGGCACTGCCCTTGCCCGCATAGGCGCTCAGGTAGATGCCGGTGGTCGTGCCGACGCTCACGCCGATCTCGCCGCCGGCGTTCTTGTTGCTCGACTTCTCGGTATTGGTCTCCTGCTGGCTCAGCAGGTTGAGGTTGTTGGCCGCCGCCAAAGCAACGTTCTGACCGTCGATCTTGCTGCCGATCACGTTCAAGTCGCCGCCGGTGGCGGCGATGGTGACGTTGCCGTCGCTCAGGATGCGGCTGCCGCCGGTGGTTTCCTCATGGGTGACGGTCTTGCTGGAAGCGCTGCTGGCGCCGATACCAATGCGCAGGCTGGCCCCGCCCATCTGTGCGCCTTGCGCGGTGGCAGCCTGGTAGGCATCGACGCTGTCCTTGACCGCGTAACCGGCCTTGGCCGCGTACAGCGCCTGCAGCCGGCTATCCTCGACCTCGCTGCCGCGTTTGGTGGCGCCATATGCCGCTTCGGCCGCCTGCACCACTGCGCCGGTCAGGCCCAGGGTGATCCCGGCACTCTGCTGCTTGGAGGTCTGGACCGTATCCACGCGGTTCTCGACCGCGGCGATGGTCACGTCCTTGCCGACGATGGCCGTGCCGGCCTTGCTCAGCACGTCGCTGCCGGTGATCGCCACGGCATTGCCGGCGGTGAGGGTGACAGAGCCATCGGTGCTGCCGACCAGGCTGCCGCTCTGACTCACCTCCGTCGCATCCAGCGTATTGGTCTGCTTGCTGGCCCCCAGGGTGACGCTGAAGCCGCCGCCGCTGTATAGGCCGGTCTTCTTGACCTTCTTGTCGTGCTCCTCGCTATGCGTGTTCTGCGCCGTCTCCAGCGTCAGGTCGTTGCCAGCAGCCACCACCACGTTGCCGGTGCCGGCGACCTGGGCCCCCTGCGATAGCAAGTCGTGGCCTGCGGCGATCTGCACGGTGTCGCCGCTGAGAGTCGTCGCCACCGCAGTGCTGTCGTGCCACTCGTCGTGGGTCGTCGTCGTCTTGCTGGACAGGAAGCCGGACTTCTTCTTCTGCATGTCCTGCACGGCGTCGTGCTGCTCCTGTGCGGCCAGCAGGTTGACGTCGTTGCCGGCGGACACCGCCAGCGCACCCTTGTCCGTGAATGCCTTGGCCGCGGTCAGGTTCACGTCGTGGCCGGACTGCAGGGCGATGTCGCCACCGGCGGTGAACTCGGTGCCGTGGACGGTCTCGTCGCGGGTAGTGGTGGTCTGCTTGAAGCGCTTGCGCGTCTCAAGAGTGTTGCTGGTGTCGACCGTGGTCAGGGTAGTACTGTTGAGGTCGTTGCCTGCGACCACGGCCAGGCCCTTGCCGGCGTCGAGCTTGGCGGCGGTCAGGTTGACGTCGTGGCCGGCGCTGAGCACCAGGTTGCCGCCGGCGCTGAGCACCTGCTGGTCCAGGTCCTGGGTGGTGGTCGCGGTGACGACCTTGGTCTTGCCCTGGAGACTCTGATCGGTGATGGTGCGGCTGCCGCCCAGTGCCGAGGTCACGTCGAGGTCATGGCCGGCCGCAGCGATCAGGTCGCCACCGGCCTGCACCTGCACCTGGCGGATGGCCAGATCGTTGCCTGCCTGCAGGGAGAGGTTGTTGCCAACGATCAGGCTGGTCCGGTCGCCACCGCGCAGCAGACCGGACTCGTCACGCAGCGTGGTCGGCTGCAACATCAGATTGTTGCCGGCCTGCAGCGCCGCGCTATTGCCCACCTGCACGGTGGTGCCGGTCAGGCTGAGGTCGCGGCCGGCCTGCAGCCGCAGGTTGTTGTCGGCGGTGATGCCCGAACGCAGGTCGCCGCCGGCGATGGCGTCGCGGGTGGAGCTGGTCAGGTCGCGGCCGGCACTCAGCAGCACGTCGCGGCCGGCGATCTGGCCGCCGAGGTTCAGCAGATCCTGCTTGGCCTGCAGCGCCACGGTGCCACTGGACACGATGCGTCCCTGGTTGAGCAGGTTGCCAGCGGTGGCGCTGACGTTGGCGCCGCTGATCGTGCCGGTGTTCGTCAAGCCGGCCGTGGCATTGAGCACGGTGTCGCCCGCACCACCGGCCAGCAGCGCGCCGTCGCTGCGCAGGGTCAGCGCGGTCTTGGACGCCAGGTACACCACCGGCACCAGCACCTTCTGGCCCTGATACTCCTGTTCCACCATCCACACGATGTCGTGGGTCAGCGCGGCGACCTGATCGGCCGTCAGCGCCACGCCCACGCTCAGGTGCAGCGCGCTCGCCTCGGCTACGCCGCCATCCAGCAGTGCGCGGTACTGGGCCACGCCGTCGGCGTAGTTGCCCAGGTAGCGGCGGCCGGTGAGCTGGGTGATCTGGTCCAGCACCAGGCGCTGCTCGTAGAAGCCGTCGCCCAGGCGGGTCTGGGTCCACTGCGGATCCACGCCGAGCTTGTCCAGCAGGTAGTCGCTGCTGATGAAGTTGTTGTAGTCGACGAAGCGCGGATCGGTCTCGATCAGGTAGCGGCGGCCGGGGGCGCTGTTGCTGGCATTGACCCCGCCCAGGCCGTTGGCGGCGCGGCCCAGCGTGCTGACGCTGGCGCCATTGCTGCCGACCAGGCGGTACAGCCCGCCCATCGGCAGCACGATGTTGCCCAGCGGCGCGCCGACGCCGCCGACCACCTGCGGCACTTGGCCGGTGCCTGGGTCGATCTGCTGGTACTGGCCCGGCACCGTGCCGGCGGTGAGCACCGCCTGCGCGGTGCCGGCCCGGACCTGGCTGCGGCTGCCGCTGCCGGCGCCACCGAGCTGAGCCTGCACGCCATTGGCCTGCACCTGCGACGCATTGACCGCGCTGGCGCCGATCAATCCGGTCTGGACGCCCTGCGCCTGCACGGCGGCGGCGCTGGCATCCGCCGTGCCGACAAGGTTGCGCTGGCCGTCATCGATCCGGATCTGGCCAAGTCCGGCGGCGGTGATGCGATTGCCGACGCTAGCCCCGCCGGGCGCGGCGGCGGTCTGAGCCTGCACGGCGGTATTCCCAGCGCCGCTGGCGCTCTGCGTGCCGCGGCGGTTCAGGGCCGCGCCCTGGTTGGCGATGAGCGCCGCGCCGCTGATGTTGCGCCCGTCGATGCCGACCGCGCCATTGCGAATGGTCGCGCCACTGATCGCCACGCCCTGCCCGCCGGTCATGTTGGCGGCCAAAGCAATGTAACTGTTGTCCAGAATCCCGGAGTTGGTTACCTCTTCCTGCACGGTGTACGTACAGCCATCCGCGCGATAGCCGCGTGCGCAATCACCATCATCCAGGTAGGCAACTTGCTCGACATCGGTGTACTTGGTCTGCTGGCTCAATGCCAGGGCGTTGTTGCCGACGACCTCTTGCCCGCTGATCAGGGCATCACTCAAGCCACTTGTGCCCTGCCGATTGATCGAGAGCAAACCAGCGGCGGCGATCGTCGACGCGTAGTTGTTGACACTACCGGACAGGGAGATGTTTCCCCCAGCGGCGATGCGTCCTTCGGCGCTAGCGGAGATGAGTTGGTCGCGACTGATGACGTCGTAGGTCCGCGTCGCTCCCAGACCGATTCTGTCACCAACGTTGGGGCCATTTTGCTCAGGCATCGGCTGACCGACGTACAGCACTTCAGGAGGCGTCGTGGCATTGATTGCCTCGCGCTCGGCATCCGACAGCGGCGTGGTTCTGGCATTCACCACCCGCCGCCGGTTGTTGATCTGATTGGCCGCGATCAGGATGCTGCCATCGGCCTCGATGCTGCCGGAGACGTTGTCCAGCGTGCCGGTACGCGCGGTGAGCGTGCCATTGCCGTCGCGCGCGGCGCCGATGGCGATGTTGCCCAGGCTGAAGATCTTCGCGTCGCGGTTGACCAGCTGGTCGCGCACCAGCAGGGTCATGCCGTTGGTGGCGCCGATCAGCGCGCTGCCGTAGGCGGCATTGTCGGTCGCGCCGCCCAGGTCGGCGCCGTTGACCAGGGTGCCGGTGTCCACCAGCACGTTGCCGCCGACCACGCTGCCGGTGTTGGCCACCGACCCGGCGGTGATCTGCAGGTTGCCGCTGGCGGAGATGTCGCCGGCGTTGCCGACGCTGCCGCCGGTGTTCAACTGCACGTTGCCCGAGCGCATGGCGGCGCCGGCAAGATTGTTGATGCTGCCGGCGTTGATGCCGAGGCTGCGCCCGGCCTGCAGCGTCGAGGCGTTGACGAAGTTGCCGCCCACCGCCAGGCGGAAGTCGCCGTTGCTGGTGATGTCGGCGCCGGCGCGGTGGGTGTAGTCGCTGCGGATGGTCAGGTCGAGCAGGTTCTGGCCGAGGATGCTGCCGCCGCCGTCGAAGCCGACGGTGTCGATGACCACATCGCCCGCGCCGCCGGCGCTGCTGCCGGCGCCGATCTGGCCGCCGCTGTTGCTCAGGCTCTGCAGGCTCAGGCGCACCGCCTGCTCGGCCTTGATCTTGCCGTTGCGGTTGTCGAGCGTGGCGCCGCTTCGCTGCAACAGCATGCTGCCGCCGGCGTAGACGCTGCCGCCCTGGTTGTCGAGGGCGTTGGTGTTGGCGACCAGGTCGCCGCCGGCCACCAGGTGTCCGCTGCCGTTGGCGATGCTGGCCGCATCGAGCACCAGGCTGCCGCGCCCGCCCAGGCTGCCGCCGACGTTGCGCACCTCGCCGCCAGTGGTAAGCCGGGTCAGGCCGCCGCCGTTGTTGACGATGCTGCCCTGGCTGTTGTCAATGCGGCCGCCGGACAGGGTCATGGCATTGCCGCTGTCGAGCTGGCCGCCGCTGTTGAGCAGCGCGCCGCTGACCGCCACGGTGAGATCGCGCGCGGCGCCGATGCGCCCGCTCTGGTGGTTGTCGAGCTGGCCGCGCGCGGTCAACGCCAGGTCGCGCCCGGCCTGCACGGTCCCGGCGGCGTTGCTGACGTTCTCCGCGCCGAGGGTCAGATCGGTGCTGGCGCCGAGCAGGCCGCCGTCGTTGGTCAGGGCGTGCGCCAGGTCGGCGCGCAGGTCGCCGCCGGCACCGTTGACGCTGACTGCCTGCAGCGTGCCGCTGCGGTTGTCGAGGCTGTCGGCGCGCAGCACGAGGCTGCCGCCGGCGGCCTGCAGCACGCCGCTGCGGTTGTCGAGGGCGCCGCTGCCCAGTTGCAGGGTCAACCCACGCGCGGACACGTTGCCGCCGACGTTGCCCAGGCCCGCCGCGGTGACGCTGGCATCGCCAGCGGCGGCGATGGTGCCGCCCTGGTTGTCGAGCGTGCTGCCGGCGCTGAGCTGCAACTGGCCCTGGGTGAGGATCCGGCCGCCGGCATTGCCGAGGGCGCCGGTGCTGCTGACCGTGAGGGTGCCGCCACCGGCATGTTCGATGCGCCCTTGCGCATTGTTGATCGAGGCGGCGCTGAGCTGCAGGTCGCCGCCGTTGCTGACCAGGCGGCCGCCACCGTTGTCGAACGTGCCGCCGATAGCCAGGCGGGTGGTGCCGCTGCCGCTCTGCACCAGGCTGCCATTGCCGTTGCGCAGCGTGGCCACGCCCAGGTCCAGACCCGCGGCCCGCAGTTGCCCACCGACGCCGTTGAGCGCGCTGTTGTCCAGCGCGCCGCCGGCGCGCACGGTGAGCAGGCCGCCGGCCAGCAGGTCGGCGCCGCGGTGGTCCACGTCGCCGCTCGCGGTCAGGGTGGCGTTGCCGCCGACGCGGGTGGCGCTGCCGGCCAGCGCCAGTTGCGCGGCATCGGCGGCGAGGTTGCCGGCGGCGATCAGGCGGCCACTGGCGCTGAGCGTGCCGTCGGCATGCAGGGTCAGGGAACCACTGTTGCCGAGGCTGCCATCGCTGCGCATGCCGGCCGCGGCGACGCCGCCGATGGCGACACTGCCGCCGCTCAGGCGCAGGTTGCCGCTGGACAGGGTCTGCCCAGCGTTGTCGATGCGCTGGCCCTGCAGCGCGATGTCGGCGCCGCTGACGGTGCCGCGCTGGAGCACGCCGGCGTCGCTGCCGAGCACGACCTGGTTGGCGTTGAGGGTGCCGGCCACGGTCAGGTCGCCGTGCGACTGCAGTTGCAGCGTGGTCGCGGCGCTGAGGGCGCCGCTCTGGGTCAGCGCGCCGCCGGCCTGTGCGTTGAATGCGCCGGCCGAAGCGAGGGTGCCGCCCAGGTTCAGATCGCCCTGGCTGACCAGGGCCACGTCGCCGGTTTCGCTGCCGAGCTGGCCGCTGCTGGCGACGCTGGCCGCCTGCACGCGCAAGGCGTTGCCGGCGATCAGGTCGCCGCGGTTGTCGACCGCGCCGTTGGCGGTCAGCGCCAGGCGCTGCACGCCGTAGCTGCGGCCGGTCTGCTGCAGGGAGCCGACGTCCAACTGCAGGCGCTGGCGCGCGCGCAGCGCGCCGGCATTGCTGAGCAGCCCGCTCACGGTGAAGGTGCCATTGCCCAGGGCGGCGAGCATGCCGCTGCTGCTGTTGTTGGCGCTGGCGGCGGTGAGGCTCAGGTCAGTGCCGGCCACCACCTGGGCGGCGTTGTTGAGCGCGCCAGTGGCATGCAGGTCAACGGTGGAGGCGGCCTGCACCAGGCCGCCAAGGGCGAGATCGCCCGTGCTGGTCATCGCCAGGGTGGTGCCGGCATCGACCGTGCCCTGGCTGTCGATGGCGGCGCCGCTCAGGCGCAGCGCACCGGCGCTGTGCAGCACGCTCTGGCTGCCGCTGCCAAGGGTGCGGCCGGCCTGCAGGGTGGCGTCCTGGCCGGCGCTGAGGCTGCCGTCCACGTGCAGGTCGCGCTGCGCCTGTGCCTGCAGTCCCTGCGTGGTGGCGAGCTGGCCGCCCAGGGTCAGGTCGCGACCGGCACGTAAGTCCAGCGCCTGCGCGCTGAGGGTGCCGGTCTGCAGCAGATCGCCCTGCGCCTGTGCGCTGAACCCGGTGGCCGCGGCGACGGTGCCGCCCAGTTGCAGGTCGCCCTGGCTGGTCAGCGTCACCTGGCCGTTCTGGCTGCCGAGTTGGCCGGTGCTGGCGATGCGCGCGGCATCGAGCTGCAGGTCGCGCTTGGCGATCAGGTCGCCCTGGCTGTCGATGGCGCCGCTGGCGTGCAGGGTCAGCGCGTCGCCGGCGTAGGCCTGGCCGCTGTGCTGCAGGGTCCCCACGTCCAGGGTCATGGCCTGGCCGGACTGCAGGGTGCCGGCGTTGGCGAGGGTGCCGGCGGTGGTCAGGCCCAGCGCGCCGCGCGCGCCCAGGCTTGCGCCGGTGGCATTGGCGATGCCGGCGGCGGTGGCGGTGAGATCGCGCCCAGCCAGGACCTGCCCGGCGTTGGACAGCTGCGTTCCCGCAGTGAACGCCACATCGCGGCCACCCTGAGCCACGCCGGCCAAGGCCAGGGTGCCGTCGCTGCGCAGGGTCAGGTCGGTGGCGGCGTCGAGCGTGCCGCGGCTGTCGAGGTTGCCGCCATGCAGCGTGATCGCGCCAGCCGTGCTCTGCAGGATCGCATTGCTGCCCGTGGCGAGCGTTGCACCACTCAACTGCATGCTGCCGGCAGCCAGCGCCTGGCCATCGACGCTGAGCGCACGCTGCGCCTGCAGCGCGAGATCGGCGGCGCTCTGCAGCGTCCCGGTGATGCCGACATCGCGGCCGCTCAGCGCAATGGAACCGGCCTTGGCCACGCCATCCAGGCGCAGGTCACCCAGTGCGGTGGCGTTCAACGCCTGCGCGGCGATCACGCTGCCGCCCAGTTGCAGGTCACCCTGGCTGGTCAGCGTCACCTGGCCGCTCTGGCTACCGAGCTGGCCGCTGCTGGCGATGCGCGCGGCATCGAGCTGCAGGTCGCGCTTGGCGATCAGGTCGCCCTGGCTGTCGATGGCGCCGCTGGCGCGCAGGCTCAGCGTGTCGCCGGCGTAGGCCTGGCCGCTGTGTTGCAGGGTCCCCACGTCCAGGGTCATGGCCTGGCCGGACTGCAGGGTGCCGGCGTTGGCGAGGGTGCCGGCAGTGGTCAGGCCCAGCGCGCCGCGCGCGGCCAGGCTGGCGCCGGTGGCATTGGCGATGCCGGCGGCCGTGACGGTGAGATCGCGCCCGGCCAGAACCTGCCCGGCGTTGGTCAGCTGCGTTCCCGCAGTGAGCGCCACATCGCGGCCGGCCTGGGCCACGCCAGCCAGGGCCAAAGTGCCGTCGCTGCGCAGGGTCAGGTCGGTGGCGGCATCGAGCGTGCCGCGGCTGTCGACGGCACCGCCCTGCAGCGTGATCGCGCCCGCCGTGCTCTGCAGGATCGCGGCGCTGCCCGTGGCGACGCTGGCGCCCTGCAGTTGCAGGTCGCCGGCGGCCAAGGCCTGGCCATCCACACTCAATGCGCGTTGTGCCTGCAGCGTCGCGCCGGTCGCGCTCTGCAACGCACCGGCAACCCCCACATCGCGCCCGCTCAGCGCGATCGCACGCGCCTTGGCCACGCCATCCAGGCGCAGGTCACCCAGCGCGGTGGCGTTCAACGCCAGCGCAGCGATCACGCTGCCGCCCAGCGTCAGGTCGCCCTGGCTGGTCAACGTCACCTGGCCGTTCTGGCTGCCGAGCTGGCCGCTGTTGCCGAGGCTGCCCACATCCACCAGCAGGTCGCCGCCGGCGATCACGTTGCCGCGGTTGTCCATCGCGCCGCTGCTGCGCAGGGTCAGCGCCTGGCCGGTGGACAGCGTGCCGCTGTGCTGCAGGCTGCCGGCCTGCAACTGCAGCGCCTGTTCGCCGCGCAGCAGGCCGGCGTTGTCGAGCAGGCCATCGACGTGCAGGTCCAGTCCGCGACCGGCGGCCAGCGTGCCGGCGGCGCGGTTGACCGCGCTGGCCGCCTGCACCTGCAGGTCGCGCCCGGCCACCACACGGGCGCTGTTGTCGAACGCGCCCGCAGCGCTCAGCCGCACGTCGTTGCCGCCCTGGGCGATGCCGGCCAGGCGCAGTGCGTCCTGGCTATGCACGGTCAGGTCGGTGGCGGCGTCCAGCGTACCTTGGCTGTCGAGGCTGCCGCCCTGTAGGGCGATCGCGCCGGCCGTGCTCTGCAGCACCGCCGCGCTGCCGGTGGCGACGCTGGTGCCCTGCAACTGCAGGTCGCCCGTGGCCAGGGCCTGGCCATCAACGCTCAGTGCGCGCTGCGCCTGCGCCTGCAGGGTCGATGCGCTCTGCACGGTGCCGGCCAGGCTCAGGTCGCGTCCGGCATCCAATTGCACGGATTGCGCCTTGCTGGTGCCGCCGTGCAGCAGATCGCCCGCGGCCTGCAGGTGCAGCGCGGTGCCGGCGATCTGGGTACCGGTCAGTTGCAGATCGCCGGCGCTGGTCACGCTCAGTTGACCGTCCTGGCTGCCCAGCTGACCGCTGCTGGCGACGACGCCGGCGGTGATCGCCACGTCGCGCTTGCCGATCAGATCGCCGGTGTTGCCCAGCGCGGTGGCCGCCTGCACGGTCAGCGTGTCGCCGGCATAGGTGCGGCCGCTCTGTTGCAGGCTGCCGACGTTCAAGCTCGCGGCCTGGCCAGCCTGCACCAGGCCGGCGTTGTCGAAGCTACCCTGCACGTTGGTGTCGAGCGCATCCTGCGCGAGCAACTGGCCTTGCGCCTGGTTGCTGGCGCTGGCGGCGCTGAGCTGCAGGGCACGCCCGGCGAACACCTTGGCCTGGGTGTCGAGGTTGCCGTCGGCCAGCACCGCGACGTCGCGCCCGGCCTGGGCGATGCCGGCCAGGGTGAGGTCGCCGGTGCTGTGCAGGCGCAGATCGGTGCCCGCATCCAGCGTGCCCTGGCTGTCCAGCGCCGCGCTGTCCACCTGCAGCGCGGCGGCGCTCTGCAGCAGCGCGCCGGTGCCCAGCGCGACACTGGCCGCGCTGACGCCGAGCGCGCCGCTCGCGCTGGCCTGGCCGTCCACGCGCAGCGCACGTTGCGCCTGCAGCTGCAGGGCGTCGCTGCTCTGCACGGTGCCGGCCACATCGAGGTTGCCCGCGGCGTTGAGCTGCACGCCCGCCGCACGCAGGCTGCCGCGCTGCTGCAGATCGCCCAGCGCCTGCGCCTGCAAGGCGCCAGCGGCAGCGACCACGCCGTCGAGCTGCACATCGCCGCGGCTGTTCAGCGCGACCTGGCCCTGCTGGCTGCCCAGTTGGCCGCTGCTGACCAGACTGCCGGCCTCGACCTGCACGTCGCCACCGCCGACCAGGTCGCCCTGGTTGGCAACGGCGCCATCCACGGTCAGGGTCAGCGTGGTACCGGCATTGGCCGAGCCGGTCTGTGCCAGGCTGCCGGCGCGCAGGCGGAGCACACCGCCCGCGTACAGCTGGCCGTCGTTGGACAGCGCGCTGGCGCTGGTCAGGCTGGCGTCGCCTAGGGCCGACAAGCTGCCGCCCGCGGCATTGCTCAGCGTGCCGGCGTTGGCGCTGAGCGCGCTACCGGCCACGACCTGCGCCTGGTTCTGCAGCACCCCGGCGCTGGTGAGGACCAGATCGCCACGCGATTGCACGGTGCCGGCCAGTTGCAAATCGTTGGCGCTGCGCAGCGCCAGGGTCGTGCCGGCATCCAGCACGCCGGCCTGGGCGATGCTGGCGCCCTCCAGCGCCAACGCGCCGCCGGTCTGCACCTGCCCGCGCTGCGCCAACGCCCCCTGCGCGTGCAAGGTGGCGTTGCCGCCGGCGGCCAGCGTGGCACTGCTGCGCAACTGACCATCGGCGCTCAACTGCAGGTCCCCATCGGTGCGGACCACGCCGTCCAGCGTGGCGTCGCCGGCGGCTTGCAGCTGCGCGCTGCCCGCACCAAGGGTGCCCGATTGCAGCAGCGCGCCGCCGGCCTGCGCGCTCAACGCGCCCTTCGCCGCCACCTGCCCGGCCAGGGCCAGGTCGCCGCGGCTGCGCAGGGCGACGTCGCCGCCCTGGCTGCCGAGTTCGCCGCTGCTGCGCAGTTGCGCCGCGTCCACGCTCAGCGCCGCGCCGGCCACCAGGCTGCCGCTGTTGCTCAGCGCCGCGGTCGTGGCGAGCGTGGCGTTGCGGCCGGCGTAGCTGCCGCCACTGTTGCCGACGCTGGCCGCGTCGATGCGCAGATCGCGGCCGGCGTACAGCGTGCCGGCGTTGTCGAGCGCGCCCGGCGTGGCCACGGCGATGTCGCCACCGGCCGACACCACCGCACCGGCCGCATTGCCGATCGACGCCGCGGCCAGGTCCAGGCGCCCGCCGGCGCTGAGCTGGCCGAGCGTGTCCAGGCGTCCGCCAGCCTGCACGCTGGCGTCCTGCCAGGATTGCGCCAGGCCGGACAGGCGCATGTCGGCATCGCTGCGCAGGCTCAGGTCGGTGCCGGCATCGAGCACGCCGGCCGCCTCGATCCGCGCCGCCTGGACCGTGAGGCGGCCGGCGCTCTGCACGATGCCGCCGCCCTGCAACCAGGCCGCCCCGGCCTGCAGCTGCGCCGCGCCGCCGGCGTAGGCGCTGCCGCTGCTGCGCAACGCACCGCTGGCGCCCAGCGCCAGGTCGCCGCCGCTGTAGAGGCTGCCGCCGGCGTCCAGTTCCGAGCCGAACAGGGTGATGGCGCCGGCGCTGCTGCGGCCGCTGTGCGTCAGTGCGCCGCTGGCCGCGGCATCGAGCGTGTCGTGGGCGATGGTGTCCCCGCTCAGGCTCAACTGCGCCGCGCGCAGGCGCACGCCGGCCTGCTGCGAGCCGAGCACGCCCTGCTGGCTCAGCGTGCCGGCCGCGTGCAGGTCGACGGCATCGCGGGCCACCGCGGTGCCGCCGAGGCTGAGCTGGCCGGCGCTGTCGATCTGCAGGCTGCCGCTCTGCGCGGACAAGGTGCCGCGGCTGACCACGCCCACCCCCGCCTCGGTGGCGATCAGGCGGATGCGGTCGGCGTACATGCCACCCAGGTACGCCACGTCGATGCCGATCGCCGGCGGTGCGCCATCGCTGCCCGGCAACACGTCCAGCAGCATGCCGTCGTAGCCGATGCGCTGCGCGCCGGCGCTGGCCAGCAGGTCCTTGGCCCACACCGAACCGTCCACGCGCAACTGCCGCGACAGCAGGTCCAGGCGGTCGACGTTGTAGGCGTCCAGGCCGTTGCTGCCGACGCTCAGCGCGCCGCCGGTGATGGAGAAGCCGTTCAACGCGCCATCGGCACCAAGCTGCGGCGTGCCGGTGGCCAGGGTCACGCGCGAGGTGTTGAGGAAGCCGCAACCGTCGCAGACGATGCCGTTGGGGTTGGCGATCACCAGTTGCGCCTTGGCCCCGGCGATCTCGGTATAGCCCTGCAGGCGGCTGGTGGTGGAGGTGACTTCGTTGAGGATCAGCGTGGCCGCGCCGCTGTTCTTGAGGTTGTCGTTGCCGGCGATGTAGCCGCCCAGTTCGGTCTTGGAGATCTGCGCGCTGTTGTTGAGGATCAGGCCGTTGCTGCCGACGTCGAAGCGCGAGTAGCGGTTGTGCGAGACCCCGCGCGCGTTGGGAGCGACGATGTCCACCACCGGCACGCCGTTGGCCGCGGCCTGCTGGCCGGGCTGGCGTCCATCCGGATTGGCGACCGGGGCGACCTGCGCGTACAGCGGGATTGAGGTCCAGGTGACCGTGCAGCACAGCAGCGCGGCCAGGCCGCGCTTGAGCGCGTCGATCAGGGGGTGGCGGCGGTCAGTACGGTCCGTGTGCATCGTCGTCGTCTCTTTTGTGCCGCCAGCGGCGGCAAACACATTGCGATCGCTGCCGCCGAACGGCGGCAGCGATTCAGAACTGGTAGATCAGGCGCACGCCGTAGGCCGGCTGCGCGCTGTGGAAGTCGCGCGGCGCATGCAGGTCCCAACCGGCAAAGCCATCCCAACTGAGCCCGCCGTGCGCGCCACGCACGCCGGCGAAGCCACCGACCAGGCTGCGCCCGGCCTGCGCGTCGGCGCTGGGGCCGGCGATGCGGCCGGCATCCACGCCCAGGTACGGGGTGATGCCCAGGCGCTGCAGCGGCAGGTTGAGGGTGTTGCGCCAGTACGCGCCGCGCTCGGCGCCGAGGGTGCGTTCGCCGTCGAAGCCGCGCACGCTGTAGCGCCCGCCCAGGGTGATGAACTCCGAGCCGAGCAACAGCTGCGGCGAGGTCTGTGCGTGCAGGCTGCTGTCCCAGCTCAGCGCCACCCCGCCCAGCGCGAACGGCAGGCCGGCGCTGATATCGAGGGTGGTGACTCCGTAGCGGTAGCCGGGGAAGCCCACCGCCGGGTCGTAGCCGGTCCACTGCCCGTCGAACCACGGGGTCCCGCGGCGGTGGCCCAGGCGCGTGTCCAGTTGCAGCTTGCCCAGGTAGTGGCGGTGGCTGAGGTAGAGCTCGGCGCTGGTGGTGTGGCGGCGCTGGATGCCGATCTCCACGCCGTCCAGGTAGCTGCGCGCCGCGCGCTTGGCCACCACCATGCCGAGCGTGGTCTTGCTGGTGCCGGTGCGGTGGATCACCCGCTGCAGATCCAGCTGCGCGCTGTCGGAGTTGCCGCTGGACTGGAAGCTCTGGCGGAAGCCGTCCACCCGCTGGTGGTAGCGGTACGACGACAGCGACAGGGAGAACGTCCACCAACCCCACGGCACGCTGTAGGACAGGCTGTTGCCGCGGGTGCCGCGCTCGGCGCTGTCGTCGACCAGGTCGTGGGTGTAGCCGATCGAGAGCAGGTCGTTGATGCCCAGCGGCGCATCCAGGGCGAAATCGACGCCGCCCTGGTAGCGGCCGGTCGCCTGCACGCCCGAATCGTCGGCGTTGAGCACCGCGCGCCAGCGCTTGCTGCGCTGTACGGTGATCAGCAGGTCCGACTCGCCCGGCTGCTCGCCCGGGGCGATGTCGATCTTGGCGTCCTGCGACGGCACCCGCTTGAACTGCTCCACGCCCTGTTCGATCGCGCGCAGGTCGAGCACATCGCCCGGCCGCAGCGGCAGCGCCCCGCGCCAGAACACGCGCCCGTCCGCCGACTGCACCCGCACCTGGCGCAGCCGTCCGGGCAGCAACTCGAACCGCAACTGCCCGCTGGACAGGTCCTGCGCCGGCACGCCCAGGCGGGTGGTGACGAAGCCGCGCGCGACCAACTGGTCCAGCGCGCGGCGGCGGATCAGGTCGATGCCGGCCGTGCCGATGCAGCGGCCCTCGTAGCGGCGCAGCCACCGCCACAGCCAGGCGAAGCGCGCCGCGTCCGGGCCGGCGCCGCTGAGGCGGATGTGCTGGATCGGGAAGCACAGGGCTTCGGTCGGCAAGCTGGTGCTGTGCATGTCCGCCGGCGCTTCGGCCTGGCGCGGGCCGGCGAACGGCGCCTGCCGATCCTGCTCCTGCTGCCGCTGCACCTGCTCGGCCTGGCGCAGTTGCTCCTGGCGGTCGAGTGTGGTCGGTTCCTGCGCCCAGGCCGCACAGCTCCAGCCCAGCACGCACGCCGTCACAACGCCCCGAGAAGCTCCCTTTCTCCAGCTACGCACTGCTACATCCCCTGTCACGCTTCCGGCGTTTCCCTGCACGCAGGGCACGATCGCATCCCGGCGCCTGGGCGCCGCATTTTGCGGTTGTTTGGTGAACGAAGTCTGGTTCAAACCACAGCGAGGGAGCATCAGGAATCTCCCCACGTGATGTCGGGAAATTCCCTTCATCCCAGGCACTTACGTGATGTTTGCCGGATTTTATGGCGATGGCCGTCACGCACGCCGCCGAGGCCGTGGCCGGTGTGTGCGCAGCGGCATGTCGCACCGAACGCGGCATGCCCCCGTCCACCTGCCAGGCCTTGCCCTGCGAGGCCGCCCCGCTGTGGTGCCGGCGCAGCGATGGCGCCGACACCGGCACCGACACGCTGCAGACCGCCATCGCGCCCCCCGACCGACACAGCCGGGACGATCGCAGCGCGCGGGCTGCCGCCCGTTGCGCAGCCGTACCGGACGCCCGGCGCCTGTCATCGCAACCGGCTAAAATCCGCGTTCATTTGCCTAGGTTCCCGCGCCCGATGACTCCGATCGCCCGCACCGCACTGGCCTGCGCCGTGCTCGCCCTGTCCGCCTGCAAGCCGCAGGCACAGGTCGCCGACTCCGCCGCCAAGCCGGCCGCCACTGCCGCCGCCGCGTCAACAGCGGCCACCCCGGGCGCCGCCGACGACAACCTCAACGCGGTGCTGTGGATGCAGCGCTCGGCCGAGTACCGGGCGCTGACCGAACAGACCTACCGTGCCGCTGCCGATCGCCTGGATGCGGCGCTGAAGGAACCGAACTGGGACGCGCTGGTGCCGGAGGAGCGCGGCAACGCCGCGGCCGGGCTGAAGCCGGCGGTGGTGATGGACGTGGACGAGACGGTGCTGGACAACTCGCCGTACCAGGCGCGGCTGATCCGCAACGGCAAGGAATACGACGAAGTCAGCTGGGACCAGTGGGTCGCCGAGAAGAAGGCCAAGCCGATCCCCGGCGTGGTCGATTTCGCCAAGGCCGCCACCGCCAAGGGCGTCACCGTGCTGTACGTGACCAACCGCGCCGTGCACCTCACCGATGCGACCCTGGCCAACCTGCGCAGCGCCGGCCTGCCGGTGGCCGACAACAGCGTGCTGCTGGGCCTGGGCACGGTGGTCAAGGATTGCGAGCAGAACGGCTCGGAGAAGAACTGCCGGCGCAAGCTGGTCGGCCAGCAGTACCGCGTGCTGATGCAGTTCGGCGACCAGCTCGGCGACTTCGCGCAGGTGGTGGCCAACACCCCGGAAGGCCGCGCGCAGTTGCTGCAGCAGTACCACGACTGGTTCGGCGAGCGCTGGTGGATGCTGCCCAACCCCAGCTACGGCTCCTGGGAACCGGCGCTGTTCAACAACGACTTCGCCCAGTCGCGGGCCGCGCGCCACCAGGCCAAAGTGCAGGCGCTGGAGCTGGCGCAGTGAGCCGCGCGCCGCTGGCGCTGGCGCCGCGCGAGCGCCTGATCTTCGCCCTCGACGTGCCCGGGCGGCACGAGGCGCTGGAGTGGGTCGAGCGGCTCGGCGATGCGGTGGCGTTCTACAAGATCGGCATGGAGCTGCTGGCCTCGGGCGAGTACTTCGACGTGCTGGACACGCTGGCCGGGCGCGGCAAGCGCGTGTTCGTGGATCTGAAGTTCTTCGACATCCCGGCCACGGTGGGCGGGGTGATCCGGCGGCTGTCGCAGTGGCCGGTGGACTACTGCACCATCCACGGCTGGCACCCGGCGATGATGCAGGCCGCGGCCGAGGCCAACGGCAGCGACATGCGCCTGCTGGCGGTGACCGTGCTGACCTCGATGGGCCGCGCCGACCTGGCATCGATGGGCATCGACCGCGCGCCCGAAGACGTGGTGGTGGAGCGCGCGCTGGCCGCGCAGGCCGCCGGCATCGACGGCGTGATCGCCTCCGGCCAGGAAGCGGCGCCGATCCGCCGCGCCACCGGCGCCGGGTTCTCCATCGTCTGCCCCGGCATCCGCCCCGGCGGCCCGGTCGACGACGACCAGCAGCGCACCGTGGGCGTGGCCCAGGCCTTCGCCGACGGCGCCGACGCGATCGTGGTCGGCCGGCCGATCCGCCAGGCCGCCGATCCGCGCGCCGCGGCCGAGGCGATCCAGCAGGAGATCGCGGCGACGCTGGCTGGCCGCACCAGCGCTTGACCATTAAAATCAACAACTTGCGTGGTGATTATTAAACCATTGCATTAGCTTCGGCATGCCGGTAGCATGCCCAGCGTCCGGCCTTGCCGGAGATGTGCCAATACCGTTCTCCGGCTTCGGTCGGATTTGGAGAGGCCCGCGCCTGGTGCGCGTGGCCTCTTTTTTTGCGCACGCGTTTTGCGCCCGCGTGGCCCGCTCAGGCGGGCCGGGCCGCGCAATAGCGGTCGATGAAGGCCTGGTGCGATGGCATCGCGTCGGCGCAATGGCCGATGGTCTGCTCGACGCTGGCCATGAAGCGCTCCAGGTCGGCCTGCGGCACCTGGTCCACCAGCGGGTGGTAGGCGCGCGGCAGGATGCCCTGCCCGACCATCACCTGCACCCAGCTGATCTCGGCGAACATCTCATCGCCGTTGCGGTAGAAGCGGCCGCTGTCGCGGAACAGGTCCAGCGTCTCCTGCAGCTCCGGGGTGATCGGCATGTTCCGACAGTGCCGCCAGAACGCGCTGTCGTCGCGCTCGGTGGCGTGGTAGTGCAGCAGCAGGAAGTCGCGGATGCGGTCGAACTCGAAGGCGATACGGTCGTTGTAACGCCGTACCAGCACCGGGCTGATGCCCTCGCGCGGAAACAGTTCCAGCAGCTTGGAGATGCCGGACTGGACCAGGTGGATGCTGGTCGACTCCAGCGGTTCCATGAAACCGCTGGCCAGGCCCAGCGCGATCACGTTGCGGTTCCACACCTGCTTGCGGCGGCCGGTGACGAAGCGCAGCGGCCGCGGCTCGGCCAGGGCCGGGCCGTCGAGGTTGGCCAGCAGCGTGGCCGCGGCCTCGTCGTCGCTGATGTGCGCGCTGCAGTACACGTAGCCGTTGCCGGTGCGATGCTGCAGCGGGATGCGCCACTGCCAGCCGGCCGCGCGCGCCGTGGCGCGGGTGTAGGGCGTGGGCGGGCCGACCTTGGCGCAGGGCACCGCCAGCGCGCGGTCGCAGGGCAGCCAGTGGCTGAAATCGTGGTAGCCGGTGTGCAGCGCCTGCTCGATCAGCAGGCCGCGAAAGCCGGAGCAATCGATGAACAGGTCGCCGGCAATCGCCTCGCCCGAGGCCAGGCGCACCGCGCTCACGTCGCCCGATTCCGGATGCAGCTGCACCTGCTCGACGATGCCCTCGCGCCGGGTCACCCCACGCTGTTCGGCGTAGCGGCGCAGGAAGCCCGCATACAGCGCCGCATCGAAATGGTAGGCGTAGGCGATGTTGGCCAGCGGCGAATTCGGCGGCACGTCGGTGGCCGAGGTCATGAACCTGTCGCGCTTGGCGGCGACGGTGTTGAGCGTGTAGGCGCCCAGCGGCCGGGCCTTGCCGGCCAGCGCCTGCTTGAACCAGTACTGCTGGAACGGCAGCAGCCCGAGCGAGTGCCCGATCTCGGTGCCGAAGCCATGCACGTAGGACGTGCCCGGGCGCTGCCAGTCGGCGAACTCGATGCCGAGCTTGAAGCTGCCCTGGGTGTGGCGCACGAACTCGGCCTCGTTGATGCCGAGCAGGTTGTTGAAGGCCTTGATGTGCGGCACGGTGGCCTCGCCGACGCCGACGATGCCGATCTGCTCGGACTCGATCAAGGTGATGCGGTACTCGGGGCCCAGCACACGCGCCAGCGCGGCAGCGGCCATCCAGCCGGCGGTGCCGCCGCCGACGATGACCAGGTTGCGGAGAGGGGCGGCGATCATGCGTGCGTGGTCCTGTACCGGGAAAAGGGGCGACCGCATATGCGGACGGGGCCACGCGGCCCCGTCCGTTGAAACCCCACGCGCGCCGGTCGGGCACGCGCGTGGGTCATGCAGTGGATCAGAACTTGGCGCCGATCTCGAAGGTCACGGTGCGCGGCACGTACATGATGTCGCCGGTCTTGTTGATGCTGATGTTCGGATCGTACCGGCCGTTGCTGCCGAAGTCGTTGTAGACGTACGTGTTGTAGTTCTTGAAGTTGAAGGCGTTGAGCAGGTTCACGCGCGCCGACAGCTTGAAGTCCTTGTACACGGTGAAGTCCTTCGACGCCTGGAAGTCGACCGTGCGGTAGCCCCAGATCTTGCCGCCGACCAGGAACTTGCCATTGCCCGGCGGAATCGCCGCGACCTGCTGGCAGGTCGCACCATCGGGATCGGTGTGGCCATAGCACGCGATGGTGTTGATCGGTTCCGGCGTCGCCAGCACCACCTTGGCGCCGAAGGTCATGCCCCACGGACCGTCGATCGAGCCGGAGGCGACGAAGCGGTGGCCCGCCACGGCGTCGGACTTCACGAACGGATAGTCGTGGATGGTGGCCTTGTCGAAGCCGAAGGGCTCGTCGATGTTGCGGTTCTGGCGCGCATTGGTGTGCGTGTAGGACAGGGTCAGGCCCCAGCCGGATTCCTTAGTGTAGGGCTTCTCCGCCGACAGCAGCACCTGGGTGGTGCGCTGCTCCAGACCGTTCATGCCGATGATGGTGTTCTTGTACCCCGGCACCGGCTCACCCCACGGCGCGCTGCCGTTCTCGAAGTACGCGCCGTTCGGGTAACGGTTGATCAGCGACATGGCGAAGCCGTCGTAGCTCAGGTTGCGCTGCACGGTCACGTCGGTCAGCCAGTCGCCGACCTGGTTGCTGATGCCGATGCTGTACTGGTCGCTGTACGGGGTCTTCAGATGGTTGTTGAACATGAACAGCTCGCCGCTGCCGCTGACGCCGGCGATGGCATTGAGATTGTCCATGCCGTTGAGGTACTTCGTATCCCACGGCACGCACACGCGATCGCTGCGGTAGCACTGGCCGGTGGCGGGATTCTGGAAGAACACCGCGACCGGCGACAGCGCCGCCTTGCTGGTTTCGTACGCCATCTGCTCGAACAGGTTGCGGTCGTAGGACCGCCCGGCACCGCCATGCAGCACGGCGGACTGGTCACCGAAGAAGTCGTAGGAGAAGCCCAGACGCGGCTGCCATGCATCCTTGAAGTTCTTGCGGTTGTGCCCGTTGCTGATGTAGTCGGCGGCATTGACGCCGCTCGGCAGCAGGCGGTTGGCCCAGGGCTGGCCCGGGTTGGCAGGATCGTCGGAATACAGCGCCTGCACGAAGGCGGCCGAGGTGACGAAGTCGGTGTAGGCCGGGTTGTCCTCGTAATCCCAGCGCACGCCGATGTTCAGCATCAGCTTGTCGTTGACCGCCCAGTCGTCCTGCAGGTAGATGCCGTACTGCTTGGCCTTGGTGGAGACCACCGCGCTCTGGCCCGGGGTGGCGTACGGCGAATAGAAGTCCACGCGATAGGGCGTGGCGGCGACACCGTTGGCGTCGACCGAGTAGCTGAACTGCGGGTTCAAGGAGGCGGCATCCTGCGCCGTCAGCTTGATGTCCTTGTAGTTCACGCCCATCTTGATGGTGTGGTCGCCGTGCCACTGGAAGCTGGTGAAGGTCAGGTCGTTCTGCAGCGACCAGCCCTCCTGCTGGCGCTTCTGCACGCTGGCGCCACCGGCCGGTCCCGTGGACAGGAAGTTGTACTCGCCGATGTTCGGATCGGTGTAGTCCAGGTAGTTGTAGATGACGCCGTTGCCAACACTCATCGGCAACGGATCGTTGCGGCCGTCCTCGCGGCTGACGATCAATTCGTTGTACCAGGCATCGGCGCTGTGCGCCCAACGCAACGCGACACGCTTGTCCTTGTTGATCTTGTCCAGACCGTGATCGGTCGCGTTCTGCCCGCCGACGTTGTCGGTCTGGGTTTCGTCGCGGACCTGGGCGCTCAGTTCGAAACGGTCGCGATCGGTCGGCTCGAAATCGATCTTGCCGAAGTACAGGTCTTCGGTGAACGGCAGGTTGGCCGCGCCGTACTGGCCGGACAGGTTCGCCGGCAGGAAACCGACATACGGTGCCGCCTTGGCGTCGGGATAGATCGTGCGCGGCACGACGTTGTCCTTGCCTTCGTAGGCGAAGAAGAAGTGCATGCGGTCCTGCAGGATCGGACCGCCGATCGCGAAGCCGTATTCCTTGGTCTGCGAGTCCACCTTCTTGCCTGTGGCTTCTTCGGCCGGGCTCTTGTCGCGCAGATCCTGGTCGGTATAGCGGTAGAACACCTCGCCGTGGAACTCGTTGGTACCGGACTTGGTGGCCGCGGTAACCGCCGCGCCGCTCACCTGGCCGAACTCGGCCTTGTAGTTGGAGGTGATGACCTTGTACTCGCCGATCGCCAGCTGCGGGAAGGGGTTGCCCTGGCTGTCGTTCTGCCCGGCGATACCCCCCTTGGCCACATAGCTCTTCTGGCTGACGCCGTCGATGTAGAGGTTGCCGGCGCTGCTGTTGGAGGCGCCGCCGCGCAAGGTGGTGTGTCCCTGCGAATCGATCTGGAACACCATGCCCGGCACGGTGTCGGCGAACTCCAGGAAGTTGCGGGTGGCCTGCGGCAGCTGCTCGATCTGGTGCAGCGACACCACGTTGCCCACTTCCGAGGTCTTGACGTCCTTGAGCAACGGCGCGCTGACGGTGATGGTGTCCAGCGTGGTCGCGTTGCCGCCGGCGGCCGGCGTGGCGGCGTCGAGATCGACGGTGGACGAGGACGCCACCTGCAGGGTCACGGTCTTGGTGACGCCGTTGGCCTCGACCTTGTAGGTGCCCGGCGGCAGGCCGACCACGGTATAGCTGCCGTTGGCGGCGATCGGCGCGCGACGCACCGAGCCGGTGGCGATGTTGGTGACGGTGACCTCGCTGCCGGCCTGGGCCGCGGCGACCTGACCGCGCAGGGTCGCATTGCTGGACTGGGCCATCGCCGGCATCGTGGCGAACAGGCAGGTCGCCAGCGCGCAGCACAGCAGGCTGCGTGCGGGCAGGTTGGAAGCGGAACGCTGTTTCTTCATGACAAAAGCCCTCCCAGGGCGCTCAACAGGATCATTGTTGTGTTCTTTTAGGTGCTGCAAAAAAACGACATCGGTGCTGCATGCGTCGGTGTCAGTCCATGGCGGTCCCTCGCTTGGCACTGGAAGCACGAACGATGAGTTGCGGGGCGATCGCGCCGGCCGCCGCTGCCGACGCCGCCGACGCCGCCGACGCGGCGTGCGGCTCCAGCGCGGCGAGCAGCAGCTGCATGGCGCGCGCGCCGAAGCCGGCGATGTCCACGCGCATGGTCGTCAGGGCCGGATGCACGTAGCGCGCCATCGGCACGTCGTCGAAGCCGGCCAGGGCGATGTCCTCGGGCACGCGCAGCCCGGCATGAGTGAAGGCGAACAGGCAGCCCAGGGCCATCATGTCGTTGGCGGCGAACACCACGTCCGGCCGCTGGCCTTGCAGCAGGGCTTCGCCGGCGCGGTAGCCGGAGGCCTCGTCGAAGGCACCGGGCAGCACCAGCGGCGCCACCTGCGGGCAGCACGCGCGCAGTTCGTCGCGGTAGCCGCGCAGGCGCTCGTGCGCGTCGAAGTTGTCGTCCGGCCCGGCGATGAAGGCGATGCGGCGATGGCCCACGTCCAGCAGGTGGCGGGTCATCGCGCGCGCGCCGCCGTAGTTGTCGACGTTGAGCACCTGCGCCTCGCCCAGGCGCTCGGCGCAGTTCATCAGCACCGTCGGCAGCGCGCCGGGCAGCATGTCGGCCGGGTCCTCGGCATCGCTGGCCAGGGACGGCGACATGATCAGCAAGCCGTCGACGCGGCCGGGCATGCGCCGCACCGCCAGCCGCTGCTGCTCCGGTTCGCCGTGGTAGCTGGACACCAGCAGGTGCAGGCCACGCTCGCGCGCCACCGTGTCGATGCCGCGGATCAGTTCGGAGAAGAACTCGCCGTGCAGGTCCGGTAGCACCACGCCGATGGTGTGGGTGCGGCGGCTGCTCAGGCTGCGCGCGGCATGGTGCGGCACGTAGTGCAGGGTGCGCGCGGCTTCCAGCACCCGCGCGCGCACCGTCTCGGCCACGTGCTGGTGGCCGTTCATGGTGCGCGAGACGGTGGCCACCGAGACGTTGGCCAGGCGCGCCACGTCCTTGATGGTGATGTTGGCGCGTGCATCCGGCGCCGGGACGGGGGGTGGGCTCACCGGCGTGCCTCCAGGGTCCGGAACGGGGTGGACAGGGTCGCGGGGGACCGGTCGGACCCGCGCGTGGCGGCGCGCAGGCGCGGCGCGGAGGACGCGGTGTCGGTGCCAAGCGGCGCACGGGACGAACGGGCTGCCTGCCGATGCGCACGCGGCGGCCGGCGGCCGTCCTGCGCCTGCACCGGCGCCGTCATCGCAAGTCCGCACAGGACGGCAGACAGCACCCAGGGGCAGCGGCGCGCGCCACCGTGACCGAGCACTCGGATGATCTCAGACGAATATCGCACTGGGTCCCCCGGCCAGTACCGCCTCAATCGAGGTGGGCGGACGTTAGCAGCAACTGCAAGCGGTTACATGATGCGTCGCAACATGCGCAATCCCCTGGCGCATCTGGCCACACGCCGACAAGCCTGTCCCGGGGGGGCCCAGCCGGGTCATGCAATGTCCTGCCGCGACAGGCCCACCCCTGGGTGCCTGCCGGGTCGCCCCCGCCCCGCCGACCCGCCCGGCTTGCCGGAATCGTCCGCGCCCAGCAAGATGCGGAACGTTTTGGGGAACGAGCCCGCACCATATGTCGTCCTGCCCGACCCGGGTCATCTCCTCACGCGCGCTGTGCGGCCTACTGTTGGCGATGCTCGCCCTGGCTGCGGGCGGGTGCACGCGCACGCCCGCCGAACTGCCCGGCGCCAGCGCCGAGCCGGCCGCGGCGGTGCGCACGCTGGCGCACGCGCTGCAGCGCAACGACCTGCTCGGTTACGCCCACGCCGCAGTGCCGCCGGCCCAGTACCAGCGCCTGCAGCAGGCCTGGAGCGAGGATCGCAGCCGCTGGCCGCTGACCGAACTGCCGCTGGCCGAACGCCTGCCCGCGGTGCTCGACACCCTCGCCGCGCCCGGCGCCGAGCGCCAGCTGCAACGCGCCTTCGACGCGCAGTTCGGCGGCCAGGCGGCGAGCCTGAAGCAGGCGGCGCACTCGCTGGGCCTGTTCGGCGTGCAGTTCCTGCGCAACCAGGGCCATTACACGCCGGAACAGCGCGGCCACTACGTGCAGCTGGTGCAGGCGCTGAGCGCCTGGGCCGCGCGCGCGCCGTTGTCCGAGCGCAAGCGCGCCCAGGCGGCGATCGCACGGCTGTGCGCCGGCGCGCGCCGCACCGGCGTGCGCAGCGACGCCGACCTGCGCCGCCTGGGCATGGACGAGAGCCTGCGCCGGCTGGGCCCGTTCCTGGCCGACCTCAAGGCGGTGCTGGCCGACTACGGCCTGGACCTGGACGCCAGCGCCGGCGCGCTGCGCACCGGCCTGGTGAACCAGCAGGGCGACCAGGCCGTGGTGCGCATCCAGTACCCGCTGGACGGCGAACAGATCGACACCACTGCGGTCCTGGTGCGCCGCGACGGGCACTGGTACCTGCGCGACACCCTCAGCGAGGTGGAGGCGCTGCTGGCGGCCAGCGCCGGCGCCGCCGCCCCGGCCGCGGCACCCGCCGCCGACCCCGCCCCGCCGGCTAAGCGATAATGGCCCCGATGCCAGAACAAAATCCCCTCCCGTTCCCCGACGACGCCGCGGCTGCACGCGCGGCCGACGCGGCACCTGCACCCGCCGACGCCTCTCCGGCCGACCCGGGCGCCTCCCCCTCTCCGACCGCCGTTTCCTCCACCCTGCCGGTGGCTCCGGCGACGGCGCGCCAGGCCAAAGGGCCGCTGTGGGCGCGCCTGCTCGGCCGCCTGGCCGATCCCTGGCTGGGCCTGAAGATCGAGCCGGCCGAGCCCGGCCAGTACGACGACGGCCGCCCGGTGGTGTACGTGCTGGAGGACTACGGCCTGTCCAACGCGCTGATCCTGGACAAGGCCTGCCGCGAATCCGGCCTGCCCTCGCCGCTGGTGCCGCTGCCCGGCGATCCGCTGGGCCGCAAGCGCGCCTACCTGGCGCTGTCCCGGCGCAGCAGCAACCACGCGCTGCTGCCGGAGCAGCGCGGCGCCAAGACCCACTCCGACTCGCTGGCCAAGCTGCTGCAGGCGCACCGCGTGCGCCCGGACCTGGACATCCACCTGGTGCCGGTGTCGATCTTCGTCGGCCGCGCCCCGGACAAGCAGAGCGGCTGGTTCGCGGTGCTGTTCTCGGAAAACTGGGCGCTGGTGGGCAGCTTCCGGCGCCTGCTCGGCGTGCTGCTCAACGGCCGCAGCACCATCGTGCGCTTCGCCCCGCCGGTGTCGATGCGGCAGACGGTGGAGGAAGGCCTGCCGCCCGAACGCACCGTGCGCAAGCTGCAGCGGGTGCTGCGCACCCATTTCCGGCGCATCCGCGAGGCGGTGATCGGCCCGGACCTGTCGACCCGGCGCCTGCTGGTGGACCAGGTGCTGGCCGCCGAACCGGTGCGCGAGGCGATCGCCGCGCAGGCCAAGCGCGACAACAGCAAGCCGGTGGACGCGTGGCGCAAGGCGCATGCCTACGCCTGGGAGATCGCCGCCGACTATTCCAGCCCGGTGGTGCGCTCGGCCAGCTTCCTGCTCACCCACGTCTGGAACCGCATCTACGCCGGCGTGCTGGTCCACCACCTGGACAAGCTCAAGGACGCCGCGCCCGGGCACGAAGTGATCTACGTGCCCAGCCACCGCAGCCACATGGACTACCTGCTGCTGTCCTACCTGCTGTACGAACGCGGCATCGTGCCGCCGCACATCGTGGCCGGCATCAACCTCAACCTGCCGGTGGTCGGTACCCTGCTGCGCAAGGGCGGCGCGTTCTTCATCCGCCGCTCGATCAAGGGCAATGCGCTGTACTCGGCGGTGCTCAGCGAGTACGTGGCGCAACTGGTGGCCGGCGGCTATTCGATCGAGTACTTCGTCGAAGGCGGGCGCTCGCGCACCGGCCGCCTGCTGCAGCCCAAGGGCGGCATGATCGCGATGACCCTGCGCGCGTTCCTGCGCCAGCCGCGCAAGCCGGTGCTGTTCCAGCCGATCTACGTCGGCTACGAGAAGCTGATGGAGGGCAACAGCTACCTCGACGAGCTCAGCGGCCGGCCCAAGGAGAAGGAATCGATCTGGGCGCTGCTGTGGGGCATCCCCAAGGTGCTCAAGCAGAACTACGGCCAGGTGGTGGTGAACTTCGGCGAGCCGATCGCGCTGAGCCAGGTGCTGGCGCGGCGCGCGCCGGAATGGGACGGCCGGCCACTGGACGAGGACGAGAAGCCGGCCTGGCTGAGCGGCACCGTCGATGCGCTGGCGCAGCAGATCCAGGTCCACATCAACGCCGCCGCCGACGTCAATCCGGTCAACCTGCTGGCGCTGGCGCTGCTGTCCACCCCCAAGCACGCCATGGGCGAGGCCGACCTGATCGCGCAGATCGAACTGTGCAAGAAGCTGCTGGTGGAGCTGCCGTACTCGGACCGGGTCACGGTGACCCCGCACTCGCCCGAGCGCATCATCGCCCATGCCGAAGAGATCAACGTGCTCACCCGCACGCCGCATCCGCTGGGCGACGTGCTCAGCGTCAACGGCGACAACGCGGTACTGCTGAGCTACTTCCGCAACAACGTGCTGCACCTGTTCACCGCCTCCTCGTGGGTGGCGTGCTGCTTCCAGAACAACCGCCGCATGAGCCGCGCCGGCCTGCTGCGGCTGGGCCGCACCGTGTACCCGTTCCTGCAGGCGGAACTGTTCCTGCCGTGGAGCGAGGACGAATTCGCCGAGCGCATCGAGCGCACCATCGACGTGTTCGTGCGCGAGGGCCTGCTGCTGCAGCTCAACGAGGACGACGGCAGCGTGCTGGCGCGCAACACCGGCCAGACCGACGAGGTATTCCGCCTGCGCGCCATCGGCCACTCGCTGCAGCAGGCGTTCGAGCGCTACTACATCGCCATCTCGGTGCTGGTGAAGAACGGCCCGGGCAAGCTCGGCGCCGGCGAACTGGAAAGCCTGTGCCAGCAGGCGGCGCAACGCCTGAGCCTGCTGTACGCACCGGCGGCGCCGGAGTTCTTCGACAGGACCCTGTTCCGCGGCTTCATCCAGAAGCTGCGCGAACTGAAGCTGGTGTGGCCGGACGAGAACAGCAAGCTGGTGTTCGACGAACGGCTGGATGCGTGGGCGAAGGACGCCAAGTTCATTCTTGGCCGCGAGCTGCGCCACACCATCGAACGGGTCAGCCCGGAAGCGGCCAAGGTGGAGGAGCCGCCGGTACCGCAGGATTGAGCCTGCCGTCGCCGCGCGTAGCGCGGTGGCGGTGGAACGTGGCGCGTGGCGACGCGCCAGACACCCGGCCAGCACCGCAGCGCGGCTCAGGCGTCGAACAGATCCCCGGTGCGCGGCCCTGCCTCCGCCGCATCGGGCGGATAGACCAGTTGCCCCTGCGCGTCGCTGCGCGCGGCCGGGTTGAGCATGGCCGGTTCCTGGCGGCCGACGTCGACCAGGTGCACCACCGGGTGACCATGATGCAACAGGTGGTCGCAGATGATCTGGCGGTGGCATTGCCGCCAGTACGCCTCGGCGCACATGACCGCGCACGCGCCGTCCTCGCCGAAGGCCTGCAACGCGGTCAAGGCCTCGGCGAATTCGTTGCCCAGCGCGTAGTCGGCGTAGTGGTGGAAGCCGACGCTGCGCCAGTGGCCGTTGCGCTGCGGATCGACGCCAGGCTGCTTGCCGCGGCGCCCGCCCAGGGCGCGGAAATGCCGGTAGACGATGCCCGCGGCGGCCAGCGCCGGCGCCAGCGCGCTGCCGTCGAACTGCGGGAACCGCCGCGAGTAGGGAAAGGCGCGCACGTCGGCGAGGCGGGTGACGCCGGCGCCGCGCAGGATCTGCAGGAAGGTCTCCAGGCTGCGCGTGGAATGGCCGACGCTGAAGAAGGTCGCCGCGCTCACGCCGGTTCGTCGGGGATCAGCAGATGCTCCAGGCGCATGATGCAGTCCTTCAGTTGCAGCTTGCGCTTCTTCAGCCGCTTGGCTTCCAGCTCGTCGTCCAGATTGGCCGGGATGCGCTGCAGCTGCTCGTCGAGCGCGCGATGCTCGCGACGCAGGGCGTCGATGCGCAGGGAGATCTCGGCGGGCGTCAGGGTGTCCACGAGGTTCGAGCATACACAGGCCACTGGTCCGCCGTCACCGTGCACCGCGCCGCTATGCCGGGCGCAGGCCAGCCGGCACAATGCGCGAGGGGACCGCGGCGGAGGCGGCCCCCTCCCACCCTCGTGCCACCCGCGGCAGGATCGCCGCGCCGAAAGGAGTCAGCATGCGTTCGTTCCGTTCCCCGTTCGTTCTCGCCCTCGCCCTGGCAGCGGCCCTGCCGCACCTGGCCGCTGCGGCCGATCCCAAGTTCTCCGGCTTCCTGTGCTGCAACATGCGCAGCGACGGCAGCTGGATCAGCGACAGCAACTACGCCGAAGACGGCAAGCGGGTGATCCCGGCCGGCACGCCGGTGCAGGTGACCGGCTACGGCCGCTACCGGGTCAATGTGCTGATCGACGGCAAGAAGCAGTCGATCGGCAACGACTACAGCCGCGACCTCGGCAACGAGGCCTTCGCCCAGCGCTACGTGGTCGCGCAGGATCCCAAAACGAAACTGGCGGCCTACCCGCCAAAGATCCGCGAGGCGATCGCCGCCGGCCGCGTGACCAAGGACATGACCCGCGAGCAGGTGCTGATGGCGCTGGGCTATCCGATCAGCAGCGAGAATCCGAACCTGGACGCGCCGCTGTGGCGCTACTGGCTCGGCAGCTTCAGCGAGTTCCAGGTGTCCTTCGACGGCACCGGCAAGGTCGACAAGGTCACCGCCGATCCGCAGACCCAGAACCTGGTCTGGCAGCCGTAACCCCGGCGCGCACCACGCGCCATCGCGCCGCGCTCCCAACCCGGCGGCGCGCACCTCGTGCCAGGGTCGCGGCCTGCCTCGACCCTGGCACAACCGAGGCCACGGCGCCGGCAGGACGCGCGCTGCTGCGCTCAGCGGCTCAGCACCTGCGGAGAATCAGCCCGCATCGGCGCCTACTGCGAGAGGCCTGCATGGCCTCGTCTTGCACGCGCACTTGGCCCACGCTCGGCGCTGCACCACGACGGAACAGCAGCTGGCCGGGGCCCGACGGACACCGGCGGTTGCCATGAAACATCATCGCGACCATGGGCCGCGTTCCTGCGAACGCACGCCATGCCGCTCCCCGCGGAGCCGGGGAGCGGCATGGCGTGCGCGCTGCGACCAGCAGCGCGCACCGGCTCGGCGTCCCTAGCAGGCGTGTTCGACCTGCAACGGGGCCACCCGCTGCGGACCACGCCTGGAGGGCAAGGCACCGGCCGTGCCCAGGGGCTTGGCCTGGCTCGGCGCCGCCAGGTCCGCGTTGCCGCCGGACAGGATGAACATCTTCACCGCGTCGCCGAGCTGGATGGCCTGCTCCTCCATCGCCTGGGCCGCCGCCGAGGCTTCTTCCACCATGGCGGCGTTTTGCTGGGTGGTCTGGTCCATGTGGGTGATGGTCTGAGTGACCTGTTCGATGCCGCTCGACTGCTCCTGCGAGGCGGCCGAGATCTCGGTCATGAAGTCGGTCACGCGCTGCACGCTGACGACGATCTCGTGCATGGTGCTGCCGGCGCTGTTGACCAGCTGCGCGCCGGCGTCCACCTTGCTCACCGAGTCGTCGATCAGCTGCTTGATCTCCTTGGCGGCCTCGGCCGAACGCTGCGCCAGCACCCGCACTTCGCTGGCGACCACGGCAAAGCCACGGCCCTGCTCGCCGGCGCGCGCCGCCTCCACCGCGGCGTTGAGCGCGAGGATGTTGGTCTGGAAGGCGATGCCGTCGATCACGCTGATGATGTCGGCGATCCGGCTGGACGAGGTCTGGATGTCGTTCATCGTGTCGATGACCTGGGCCACCACCGCGCCGCCTTGCGACGCCACCGCGGTCGCGCCGATGGCCAACTGATTGGCCTGGCTGGCGCGTTCGGCATTTTGGCGCACGGTGGAGGTCAGCTCCTCCATCGAGGCGGCGGTTTCCTCCAGGCTGGCCGCCTGCTGCTCGGTGCGGCGCGACAGATCGGCGTTGCCGGCGGCGATCTCGCCGGCGGCGCCGGTGATCTGCCCGGACGCATGCTGGATGCGGCCGACGATCTGGGTCAGCTGGGCCACGGTGGCATCGGCATCGTCGCGCATTTGCGCGAACACGCCCTCGAACTGCCCCTCCATGCGCGTGGTCAGGTCGCCACGGGCGATGTCCTGCAGCAGCCTGGACAGCGCCTGCAGATTACCGTCGGTGGTGGCCATCAACTGGTTCAACCCTTCGACCATGTCGCGGAAGTCGTACTGGAAGCGCGCGGTGTCGCCGCGCACGGCGAAGTCGCCGGCGGCCGCGGCGTCGACCAGCCGTCCGATCTCGGCATGCATCGCCGACAGATTGCGCTTGACCTGGTCCATGGTCTCGGTGAGCGCGGCCTGCTCGCCGGGCAGGCGATCCATGTCCTGCGACAGGTCGCCGATCGCATAGCGCCCCATGATCTCGAGCAGGCGCTGCTGGAGATTCACGTGCATGTCGAGCAACGCATTGCTCTCCCCCACCATGCGCCCGTACTCGCCGGGGAACGCGTGTTCGTCCATGCGCTGGCTGACGTCGCCGCGCTCGTGGTGTCTGGCCACCTGCGACTGCGCCGCCATCACCGCCTGCAGCTGCGTCTGCATGCGGTCCATGCTGGTCAGCAGGCGGCCGGTCTCGTCCTTGGGCTGCGGCGGGATCCGATGGTCCAGCCGGCCCTGGGCGATGGATTCGGCGATTTCGGTAGCGTTCCCGAGCGGCCCGGCCAGGCTGCGGGTGATCAGCACGCTCAAGGTCGCGCCGAGCACCGCCGCCAGCAGGCCGAAGCCGATCAAGGCACGATTGCTGAACACCAGGGCCGCCTGGATCTGCTCGGAGCTGAGCGCGTTCTGCCGGATCTGCAGATCGACCGCGTTCTGGATCACCTCCACGCGCCGCGCCAGCAACGGCGCGGCATCGCCGTACAGCAGCTGCCTGGCTGCCTCGATCTCGCCGGAACTGGCCAGCGCCAGCACCCGGCTGTTGACCGAGCGAGCGGCCGCCTGCGCGGCCTGGATCTCCTTCCGCATGGCCAGCCCTTCCGCCGTGCCCGGCAGCGCGTCCAGGGCCTTGCGACGGCGGTCGTTGTCGGCGCGGATCTCCTGGATCTTGGCGACGAGCGCCGGGCGCTTGTCGGCCGGCGACAGCATCATGTCGCGCAGGTAGCGCTCCGCGCTCATGTTGTTGCGCAGCATGGTGTACAGCAGTTCGGTCTTCAGATTGTTCTCGTGGACGATCTTGTCGACCGCCTGGCGCACGTTGTGGAACTGGTAGAGCGCCAAGGTAGAGGAAGCGCCAAGCAGCACGATCAGCAGGCCGAACGACAGCGCAAGGCGCTGACTCACCTTGAAGGAGTGAAAGAAGTGCATTGGGGGGGGGGATTCGCGAGGGGGGGTACTTCTATCGGTATCGACATCGCGAACTTGACCCCCGGCGAGCGACCCAAGTCGCAAATTCGGAAAGCCGCATGCGCAGACGTCGCCGGCGCCGATGCGCAGCATGGAAAATGCGTCACCGCGCACACCGTATCGCACGCGGCGCGCGCGGCAGGCTCAACCGCAGGTGGCACACGCCGTACAGCGCGTCATGCCTGCAATGGCGAGGTCTGCGCGGCGTCGGCCACAGCCTCGCACACGGCGCCAGGCGCAGCGGATAGCGTGCGGCGCATGCCGAGCGCACGGTCGCGGCGCGATCGCGCGACGTGACGGCCGCATGCGGCACGGACTGGTCTGCGCCGCGACACCAGCGTGCGGGGCGGCACGACTGCACCCTCGCGCCGCCCGGTGCCGCACCGGCGCGAGAAGCGCAAGAAGCGCGGCTACGCTACAGCGTGTCCAGGCGTTCGCGCAGATGCTGCGCGTGCGCGCGCAAGGCCTGCACGTGCGCGGCCGGCAGCGTGTCGAGCTGGCGGTACACCACGTCCAGGCGGCGATTGCGACCCAGCGTATGCTGGTGCCGCGCGAAGAAGTCCCAGTACAGCGCGTTGTACGGACACGCACGCGCGCCGGTCTTCCGCTTGCGGTCGTAGCGGCAGCCCTGGCAGTAGTCGCTCATGCGGTCGATGTAGGCCGCGCTGCTGGCGTAGGGCTTGGTCGCAAGCAGGCCGCCGTCGGCGAACTGGCTCATGCCCACGGTGTTGGGCAGTTCGACCCATTCGAACGCGTCGATGTAGACGCCCAGATACCAGCGGTGCACCGCCGCCGGATCCAGGCCGGCCAGCAGCGCGAAGTTGCCGATGACCATCAGCCGCTGGATATGGTGCGCGTACGCGTCCTGCAGGGACTGGCCGATGGCGTGGTGCAGGCAGCGCATGTGCGTGTCGCCGGTCCAGAACCAGGCCGGCAGTGGCGTGTCGTGGCCGAGCGCATTGCGCGCTTCATAGCCGGGCATATGCGCCCAGTAGATGCCGCGCACGTACTCGCGCCAGCCCAGGATCTGCCGCACGAAGCCCTCCACAGCCGCCAGCGGCGCAGCGCCGGCGGCGTAGGCGGCCAGCGCGCGCTGCACCAGTTCCTGCGGCCGCAACATCTTGGTGTTCAGGGCGAAGGAGAGCTGCGAATGGAACAGGCGCGGACTGCGCGTGCTCATCGCATCTTCGTAGCGGCCGAAGTGCGGCAGGGCGTCGGCGATGAAGCGATCGAGACAGGCCAGCGCCTCGGCACGGTTCAGCGGCCAGCGCACCGCCTCTGCCTGCGGTTGGCCGAAGCTGGCGACACCGGCGGCCTGGATGCTGGCCCACAGCGCGCGGTGATCGTGGCTCGGGCGCGTATCCGGCGGCGGCGCCGGTTCGCCATGCCAAGGCTGGCGATTGTCGTGGTCGTAGTTCCACTGCCCGCCTTCCGGCGTGCCGTCCGCGGCCAGCAGGATCCGGTGGCGCTTGCGCATGTGCCGGTAGAAGTGCTCCATCAGCCACTGCGGGCGCCCGCCGAAAAACTCCGCCAGTTCGCCGCGGCGGGTGTAGAAGTGCGCACTGTCCCCCGCTTCGGTGGCGAAGGCCTGCGTCGCACTCCACTGTCGCAGTTGCTGGTCCAGGCGCCATTCGTCGGGGTCCTGGTACTGCAGGCGCTGCGCCCCGTAGTGCGTCATCAGCGCACCGAGATTGGCGGGGATGGACTGGCGGTTGCTGGCGGCGTCGATCGCCACGTAGCGCACGCGATGGCCCGCCGCCCGCAATTGGGCGGCGAACGCGCGCATGGCGGCGAAGATGGCGAGGATCTTCTGCGCATGGTGCAGGACGTAGTCGGTCTCCTGCCGCACTTCCATCAGCACGTAGACCACGCCGGGATCGCGCACGTCGAACCAGGCATGGTCGGGATCGAGCTGGTCGCCCAGCACCAGGCGCAAGGTGTGGGCGGTGGACGGCAGCGGGCTCATGCAACGTGGCAGGCGCGCGGCCACGCGCGGCGACGGCGCGATGCGCGGCGGCTCATGGCGCCCCCGGCGCGGGCACGCGTCTGCGCTCGCCACGGCAGCGGTCGGAACAATACTTCACCTCGTCCCAGACCTTTTCCCACTTCTTGCGCCAGCGGAATGGGCGGCCACAGTGCAGGCACGGCTTTTGCGGCAGATCGCCTTTCTTGCGCATGCCCCGCCTCGGCTCGCCCAGGTTCGCCGTCGCTTACGGCGGTGTCGGCCACTCGCGAAACACCACGCAGACGGTGGTGGGATCCAGCATCGCGAATTCGCGCGCGCCCCAGGGCTTGAGCGCGACGGTGCGGGCGTTGGGATGCAGCCATTGCGGCGCGCGTGCGGACAACTCCGCGTAGATCGCGTCGATGCTGTCGGTCTCCACGCCCAGTTCCGGCCGATCCTTCGCCGCCCACTCGGCATTCTCCACCAGATAGGCCTTGGCGCCGTCGCGCGCGATCACCGCCATCGTCGCGTCCTGATACAGCACCTGGAATCCCAGGCCATCGACGAAGAAGGCCAGTCCGTCCTGCAGGCGCGTGTAGAAGATCTTGGGAATGAGGTTCTTGAACATGCGCCGAGCGCGGGTCTGTGAGCATGGATGAGTGTAGTCGCAATCCCCTGTCCCGCCTCGGCGCGAGCGACTAGGCAAGACGCAGTAACTGGAGGGGCAGCGGCATCAGCGCAACGGCGCCTGCGCTATCGGGACGCGATACCGGGTCTGCCGAGCGCCGACTACACTACCGCCGATGACCTCGCCCCTGCCCCTGCCGTCGCTGCAGCCGCTCGCCGATCCCGCGCCGTCTGCGCCCCGTAACGCGGCCGCGCTGGGCAAGCGCCTGTGCCGGCAGGTCGGCCAGGCCATCGCCGATTTCGGCATGATCGGCGCCGGCGACAAGGTGATGGTGTGCCTGTCCGGCGGCAAGGACAGCTACACCCTGCTGGACATCCTGCTACAGCTGCAGCGCAAGGCGCCGGTGCCGTTCGAACTGGTGGCGGTGAACCTGGACCAGAAGCAGCCGGGCTTTCCCGCCGACGTGCTGCCGACCTACCTGCGCCAGCGCGGCGTGCCCTGGCATGTGATCGAGCAGGACACCTATTCGGTGGTCACCCGGGTGGTGCCGGAGGGCAAGACCCTGTGTTCGCTGTGTTCGCGGCTGCGCCGTGGCGCGCTGTATCGCTACGCCGCCGAGCGCGGCTTCACCAAGATCGCGCTGGGCCACCACCGCGACGACATCGTCGCCACCTTCTTCATGAACCTGTTCTTCCACGCCAAGCTGGCGGCGATGGCGCCGGTGCTGCGCAGCGACGACGGCCGCCACGTGGTGATCCGGCCACTGGCCTATGTGCGCGAGGACGACATCGCCGCCTACGCGCGGGCGCAGGCCTTCCCGCTGATCCCGTGCACGCTGTGCGGCAGCCAGGAGACGCTGCAGCGCCGCCAGGTCGGGCAACTGCTGCGGCAGTGGGACCGCGAGCATCCCGGGCGGGTCGAGCAGATCGCCCGGGCGCTGGGCAACGTGCACCCGGCGCAGCTGGCCGACCGCGCGCTGTTCGACTTCGCCGCGCTCGGCGGTGCGGCCATGGCCCCGGCCAGCGCCTGGGCGGACGAGGCGCCGGGCTGATCGATCTCGCTGAACCGCCGGATGCGGTACGCCGGCGGGCGCGATGCGACAATGGTCGCCGCTCCCCGGCGCGCGCCGCCGGACCGTTCCGTTTCCTTCCGCTGGATGCTCGATGTTCTTTCGCAATCTGACCCTGTTCCGCTTCCCCACCACGCTCGATTTCTCCGAGGTCGAAAAGCTCCTGCCGGAGGCCCTGCTCAAGTCGGTCGGCCCGCTGGAAATGAGCTCGCGCGGCTTCATCTCCCCGTTCGGCCGCGACGAGCAGGAAGCGCTGTCGCACCGCATCGCCGACTTCCTGTGGCTGACCGTCGGCGGCGAGGACAAGATCCTGCCCGGCTCGGTGGTCAACGACCTGCTCGCACGCAAGGTCGCCGAGATCGAGGAGAAGGAAGGCCGGCGCCCCGGCGGCCGCGCGCGCAAGCGGCTCAAGGACGACCTGATCCACGAGCTGCTGCCGCGCGCCTTCGTCAAGTCCTCGCGTACCGACGCCATGCTCGACCTGCAGCACGGCTACGTCGCGGTGGACACCTCCAGCCGCAAGACCGGCGAGAACGTGATGTCGGAGATCCGCGGCCTGCTCGGCAGCTTCCCGGCGCTGCCGCTGAACGCCGAGGTCGCACCGCGCTCGATCCTCACCGGCTGGATCGCCGGCGAGCCACTGCCCGAGGGCCTGAGCCTGGGCGAAGAGTGCGAGATGAAGGACCCCATCGAGGGCGGCGCGGTGGTCAAGTGCCAGCACCAGGAACTGCGCTGCGACGAGATCGACAAGCACCTGGAAGCCGGCAAGCAGGTGACCAAGCTGGCCCTGGTGCTCGACGACCACGTGTCCTTCGTGCTCGGCGACGACCTGGTGATCCGCAAGCTGAAGTTCCTCGACGGCGCCCTGGACCAGCTCGAGCATGCCGACCAGGACGGCGTGCGCGCCGAACTGGACGCGCGCTTCGCGCTGATGAGTGCCGAGGTGCGGCGCCTGTTCCTGCTGCTGGAAGACGCGCTGAAGCTGAGCAAGGCCGACTGATGCCACGGCGGAGGCGGCCGTACGCGGCTGTCACCGTGCGCACCCGCGTCGGCGGTATGCTGTGCCCATGCCCGATCTGCTCCGTCGCCTGATCGCGCCGCCCCCGGCGGCCGTCGAACGCGACCTCGTCCGCTTCCGCCTGGACGAGCGCGAGGTCGAAGTGCTGCGCGTGCGCGACCCGCGCGCACGGCGCATCAAGCTCAGCGTGGACGAACGCGGCGCGCGGCTGACCCTGCCGCTGCGCGCCAGCCTGATCGCCGGCGAGCGCTTCCTGCTGGAGAACCGGCAATGGCTGGCGCAGCAGCTGTCGCGCTATGTCGCCGCCGAGACGCTGGCGCCGCTGCGGCCCGGCGAGGCCGGCGAACTGCCGCTGCACGGGCAGACGTTGCCGGTGGCCTGGCACGACGCCCGCTACGCGCGCATCGACCTCGTCGATGGCGTGGCCCAGGTGCACCTGCCGCCGCGCGGCGGCGATGCGGCGTTGCGCCGCGCGCTGCGCGATTTCTACGAGGCCCAGGCCCGCGCCGACGTTGGCCGCTGGCTGCCGCGCTACCTGCCGTCGCTGCCGCGTGCCCCGCGCGCGGTGCGCTACAAGGTGATGTCCTCGCAGTGGGGCTCGCTGGCGCCCGACGGCAGCATGGCGCTGGACCTGGCGCTGGTGCTGGGGCGGCCCTCGGCGTTCGAGTACGTGCTGGTGCACGAACTCTGCCACCTGATCCAGGCCAACCACTCGCCGGCGTTCTGGCACGAGGTGGAAGCGCGCTTCCCCGACTGGCGCGCCGAGCGCACCTGGTTCCACCAGCACGGCCGCCAGCTCAAGGCGCGTCTGCGCTGGCTGCTGCAGCCGGAGCGCGACTGAAGGGCAAGCCACGCACGCCGGGACGCGTTGCGTAGGAGTGGCTTCAGCCGCGACAGGCTTCACCGGGAACGCCCGTCGCGGCTGAAGCCGCTCCTACGGGACACGCTGCACCCGATCGGATCGGGCGAAGCACATTCTTCGGGGACCACGAAGACGCTGCGGCGTTCGCGCGCCTGGCGCCGGCGCGGTGTGGCGCGGAGCGGAGCGGGAACCAGCGGGAGAGAAATGTTGCGCCGCCGCACGTTATCGCGCAGGCCGACGCTGCAGAGGCATGAACGGAAGATGGGTGCTGGGCGCGCCGCTGCGAGCGCATCGCGGTGTGTTGGCCCAGCGCTGCGGAAGCAGAACTCCATGCAGCGCCCGGTAGGCCCCCTCTCCTCCCGCCTACCGCAAATCAGGCGCGGCCTCCGGCGCCAGCGAGGCGGTACGGTCCGGGCGGCACTACGCCGGCATGTCAGGACGCCGGGATCGAGCCGCGAACACAGGACGTATCGCGTCTACGCCTGTTGACGGCAGGCGTGGGCGCAACTTAAGCGAAAATTTTTCTACACACAAGCTTCACGTCGGACGTGTAGGGCGCACACCTACACGCCTGTCCGCACGCCCCTGACGCGAGGCGTTTGGCCTGGCGATCGATCCCACGCCGGTCGTCGCACGCGCAGCGCACGCAGCGCCCGATCCGCCCCCACGTCGTCCGGCGTCAGGCGCTGCGCGCGTAGTCGAAGCCGACCGGCGCAGGCTGGATCGCCAGCGCCGGCGATTCCTCCGCATGCGCGGCCGGCGCCGCGTCGGCCAGGCGGAACACCGCCACCGCCTCGTTAAGCGCGCCGGCCTGCTGCTCCAGCGCGCGCGAGGCCGCGGTGGCCTGCTCCACCAGCGCCAGGTTCTGCTGGGTGCTGCGGTCCATCTGCGTCATCGCCTGGCCGACTTCGTCGATGCCGGCGGCCTGCACCTGCGAGGCCGCCGCGATGCCGGCCATGAGCGTATTGACCTCGCTCACCGACGCCAGCACGCGGCCCATGGTGTGGCCGGCATCGTGCACCTGCGCCGAGGCCACCGCGACCTGGTTCACCGATGCCTCGATCAGGCGCTTGATCTCCTTGGCCGCATCGGCCGAGCGCTGCGCCAGTGCGCGCACCTCGCTGGCGACCACGGCGAAGCCGCGGCCCTGCTCGCCGGCACGCGCGGCTTCCACCGCGGCATTGAGCGCCAGGATGTTGGTCTGGAAGGCGATGCCGTCGATCACCGCGATGATTTCGCCGATCTTGCGCGAGGCCGCTTCCACGCCCTGCATCGCGCCGACCGCCGCGTCGATCGCCGTGCCGCCCTGGCCGGCCACCGTCGCCGCCGCGTCGGCCAGTTGGTTGGCGTGGTGCGCATCCTTGGCGTTCTGGCGGACGGTGTCGGTCAGGCGCGCCGTCGCACGCGCGGTGCGCTCCAGCGTGCCGGCCTGTTCCGCGCTGCGCTGCGACAGGTCCTGGTGGCCGCCGGCGATGGCGCCGGCC
Source organism: Xanthomonas sp. NCPPB 901 (assembly GCF_056725085.1). Lineage (NCBI taxonomy): Bacteria > Pseudomonadati > Pseudomonadota > Gammaproteobacteria > Lysobacterales > Lysobacteraceae > Xanthomonas > Xanthomonas sp. NCPPB 901. Next base: position 4,896,887 of record NZ_CM161511.1, read on the forward strand.
TCGGCGTCGATCGCCGCGGCCGCCTGCTGGATGCCGGCCACGATCGCCGCCAGCTGGTCGGCGCTGGCGTTGGCGTCGTCGCGCATGTCGGCGAACACGCCGTGGAAGTCGCCATGCATGCGCACGCCGAGGTCGCCGCTGGCGATGGCGCGCAGCAAGCCGGACAACTGCACCAGGTTGCCGTCCACCGTCGCCATCAACTGGTTGAGGCTCTCGAGCATGATGCGGAAATCGTGCTGGTGCGCGCCCAGGTCGGCGCGTGCGCTGAAGTCGCCGGCCGCGGCGGCCTCGGCCAGATTCCAGATGTCGCGGCTGAGCGCCCCCAGGTTGGCCTTGATCGCATCCATCGCCTCGGAGATCGCCGCCTGCTCGCCGGGCAGGCGCGGCATGTCCTCGCCGAGGTCGCCGATGGCGTAGCGCCGCATCAGCGCCACCGTCGACTGCGCGGTGCCCACGTGCAGGTCGACCAGCGCATTGGCATCGCGCAACAGTTGCCCGTAGTCGCCCGGGAACGCGGCCGCATCGCCGCGGCAGGCGATGGCGCCTTCGGCATGCCGTTGCGCCATCCGCCGCTGTTCGGCCAGCACCGCGCGCAACTGCGTCTGCATGGTCTGCATGCTGCGCAGCAGGTCGGCGGCCTCGTCGTTGCCCTGCACCGGCACCAGCGCATCGAGCTGGCCGGCGGCGATCGCCGCGGCCACCCGGGTGCCTTCGCGCAGCGGCCGCACCAGGCTCTGGGTGATGCACCAGCCCAGCCAGGCGCTGACCGCCAGCAACAGGCCGCCGCCGAGCAGCAGCATCCAGCGCGCGCGGGCCATGGTGGCCACCGCTTGCGCATAGGAACCGTCGCTGAGCGTGCGCAGGTGCGCGGCATTGCGCTGGATCGCCTGTTGCCACTGCGCCAGCAGCGGCTGCAGCGTGTAAAGGTGCAGGGTCTGCGCATCCAGGTTCTGGTTGTCGGCGGCCAGCGCCAGCACCTGCGACTGGAACGGCTGCACCTGCGCGTAGGCCTTGTCGATGGCCGCGCGCAACTGCGCGCCGGTGCGGTCGGCCGGGTCCAGGCGCAGCGCGAACAGCTTGCGCCGCGCTTGCGCGTAGTCGCGCTGGGCGTCGCCGATGGCGCGCACCACCGCCTGCTTCTCGTCGGGGTTGGTCAGGATGACGTCGTTGAGCAGGCCGATCTCCAGCCGCGCCTGCGCCGCGACCATAGCATTGGACAGGCGGATCTTCTCCATCTTGTCCAGGGCGATGTCGTCGAACTGCTGGCGCGCCAGCGCCATCGACGCCAGGCTGGCCACGATCAGGGCACCGCAGATCGACAACAGGGCGGCGAAGGCGAAGGTCAGGCGTGGACCGACCCGGTAGCGGCGAAGGAGGCGGATCATCGGAAGGGCGGCGTAGGGCGGAAGGGTGCGCGCTACGCTGTGCGCCGAAGTTTTCCGAAACGCGACGGCGCCGCGACAACATGCCGAACTGTGACGCCGAAACGAGCACGACCGCGGCACGCTGCGCACTGCCAGCGGTCACTGCGTCGCAGTGTACCTACGCGATGCGCGGCGGGACGGCGGCGCCCCAGGGGCGCACCGCGACGCGGTGGCCGCCGCGCTCGCCTCAGAGGAAGTCGTGCAGCAGCGCGGCCACCGCCGCCGGTTGTTCCATGTGCAGATGGTGGGTGCCGGGCAGCGTGTGCACGCGGCCGTCGCGCAGGCACGCGGCGCGCGCCAGGCGCAGCGGTTCGGGCAGGATGTCCTGGGCCGGATCGGCGAACACCACCGCGGTCGGGCATTCGATGCCGGCCAGCAGCGCCTGCATCTGCGTCTCGGTCGGGCGGATCGCGGTGGGCAGGGTCAGGCGACGGTCGCTACGCCACACGTAACCGCCGTCCACCGCCCGCACGCCGCGCTCCACCAGCAGCCGCGCGGCCGGCTCGCTGAGCTGGTTGGCCAGCATCCGCGCGCGCACCGGCGCGGCCAGGTCGGGAAACACCCGCAACGGCGTGGCGCTGGCGCGGCGGGTACTGGCCACGCTATTGCGCAGCCGCTCCACCGCCCCCGCCTCGCGCTCGGCCAGGCCGCCCAGCATCTCGATCGCCACCAGCTTGTCGATGCGCTGCGGCGCCGCGGCGGCCAGCAGGCTGGCGATGGCCGCCCCCATCGAGTGGCCGATCAGCACGAAGCGGTCCCAGCCCAGCGCATCGGCCGCGTCCAGCACCGGGTGCAGGGCGCTGGCCAGCAGGTACTCGGCGCCATCGGGCAAGGCGCTGCTGTGGCCATGGCCAGGCAGGTCCAGCATCACCAGGTCCAGGTGCGGCAGGTGCCGGCTCAGCGGCACGAAGCTGGCGGCGTTGTCGAGCCAGCCGTGCAGGGCCAGCGCTTTCGGCCCATTCGGGTCGCCGCTGCGCAATCCGGCCAGCGCGCCCACCCGCGACGGGCAGGCGAAGGGACGCACGCTCATGCGGCGCGGGCGGCCAGCTGCGCCAGCGCGCGCGCGTGCGCCGGGGCGTCGTTGAGACAGGGGATGTAGCGCACCTGCATGCCGCGTTCGGCGCAGGTCTCGACGAAGCCCATCGCCACTTCTTCCAGGGTTTCCAGGCAATCGGTGGCGAAGCCGGGACAGATCACGTCCACCTGCTTGACCCCCTGCGCAGCCAGTTCCCACAGCCGCGGTTCGGCATACGGGCGCAGCCAGCGCTCGGCGCCGAAACGCGACTGGTAGCCGAGTTCCCACTGCCCGGCCTCCAGCCCCAGCGCGGCGGCGATCGCCTGCGCACTGGCTTGGCAGCGCTGCGGGTAGGGATCGCCGTTGTCGGCCACGCGCTGCGGCAGGCCGTGGAAGGAGAAGAACAGCCGCTCGCCGCGGCCGTGCTGCGCCCAGTGCGCGCGCACGCTGTCGGCCACCGCCTCGACCCAGGCCGGATCGGTCGGGTAGTCCTCGATCAGGTGCACCGGTAGCTGCGGATGGCGCGCCTGCCAGGCCCGCACCACGTCCTCGATCGAGGCGGTGGTGGTGGTCGAATACTGCGGGTACAGCGGCAGCACCACGATCCGGCGCACGCCCGCCTCGCGCAGCGCGTCCAGGGCCGGCGCCAGCGCCGGCGTGCCGTAGCGCATCGCCCAGACCACGCGGTGCCCGGGCAGGACGCGCTGCATGCCCTCGGCCAGGCGCCGGGTATACACCGCCAGCGGCGAGCCGTCCGGCAGCCACACCTGGGCGTACTTCTCCGCCGACTTCGGCGAACGCCGCGGCAGGATCACCCAGTGCAGCAGCGGCCACCAGACCAGCCGCGGGATCGCGACCACGCGCTTGTCGCCGAGGAACTCGGCCAGGTAACGGGCGACCGCAGGCGCGGTCGGCGCCTCGGGCGTGCCTAGATTCACCACCAGGATGGCGGTCTCGGGTGCGTCTGCCATGCGCGCATTGTGGCAGAGCGCGCGCGCCGCGGCGTGTCGATACGCTCGATCGCGGCGATCGACGGCGCCTGCGCACGGCGCCGGCACCACTCATTGCCGATTCATTGCCCTGTGACTAAGTTCGAGCGCTTGCAGTATCTTGCTGCGGACCTACTTCGGAGCCCGCCATGCCCCTCCTGCCGCGCCTCGCCCTGTTGTTGAGCACTGTGTTGTTCGCTGGCCACGCCGTGGCCGGTCCGGAAGAGGACGAGCGCGCCCGCAACGCGCTGCGCGTGCTGACCGACATCCAGAAGATCCCCGAACAGTCCATCCCCGACAAGCTGCTCGACGAGGGCCGCGCCATCGTGGTGATCCCGGACACGCTCAAGGCCGGCCTGGTGATCGGCGGGCGCCGCGGCCACGGCCTGATGTCGGTCAAGCGCCCGGATGGCACCTGGTCCAACCCGGTGTTCGTCAAGCTCACCGGCGGCAGCATCGGCTTCCAGGTCGGCGTGCAGTCCTCCGACGTGGTGCTGGTGTTCCGCAACGACCGCAGCCTGGACAACATCGTCAACGGCAAGTTCACCCTCGGCGCCGATGCCGGCGTCGCCGCCGGCCCGGTCGGGCGCAACGCCGCCGCCGCCACCGACGGCCAGCTCAAGGCCGAGATCTGGTCGTGGTCGCGCGCCCGCGGCCTGTTCGCCGGCGTCGCCCTGGACGGTGCCGCGCTGCAGATCGACGATGCCGCCGACCTCAACGCCTACGGCCCCAACACCACGCCGCGGATGATCTTCGAGGGCCGCACTCCGAACCGGCCGTCCAACGACATCGTCGCCTTCCGCGACAAGCTCGAGGAAGCCACCTACGCCGCGCGGCAGAGCCGCGGCACCGACAGCGGCGGCAACCCGGCCCCTGCGCCGGCACCGGCCATGGCGGCGCAGCAGGCCACGCCGGAACCGACCGCCGCGCCCGAGGCCGCCGCCAGCACCGCGCCCCTGCAGGGCCAGGCGCAGCCGGCGCCGCAGCAGGGCTTCCAGCCGGTGTCCGACGGCGAGATCCGCACCGAGAAGCTCGACGGCGATCGCTGAGCGCCATTCCCAACGCCACCTGTCCCTCTCGCCGTGCAGGCACGCCTGCATGGCCGGGGAAGGTAACGCCACGCGGCGCGGTGCGTTATCCTGCGGGTTCCTTACGACTTTTCTGCGAGCGGATCATGGGCAGTCTTAGCATCTGGCACTGGCTGGTCGTGCTGGTGATCGTGCTGCTGGTGTTCGGCACCAAGCGGCTGACCAGCGGCGCCAAGGATCTGGGCAATGCGGTCAAGGAATTCAAGAAAGGCATGCGCGACGAGGACAAGCCCGCCGGCCAGCTCGGCGACGAGACGCGCAGCAGCAGCGAGCCGTCCCGCCAGACCCAGGCCGAACGCGACCGCGACGCGCACTGACGGGACACCGCCGGCGTGTTCGATATCGGCTTCAGCGAACTGCTGGTGATCGCGGTGGTGGCGCTGGTGGTGCTCGGCCCCGAGCGCCTGCCCAAGGCGGCGCGCTTTGCCGGGCTGTGGGTGCGCCGCGCCCGCGCGCAGTGGGACTCGGTGAAGCAGGAACTGGAACGCGAACTGGAAGCCGAGGAACTCAAGCGCAGCCTGCACGATGTGCAGAGTTCGCTGCGCCAGGCCGAGACCCAGCTGCGCGACGGCGGCCAGGAGCTGCAGCGGCAGACCGAGGCGCTGCGCCGCGAGATCGATCCGAACCCGCCGGTGCCGCCCGCCGACAGCGTGCCGCCGGCGTCCACCGCCACGACCGACGCCCCGACGGGCCACGCGGCCGACCCGGCCACGTCACTGGCAGCGCCGTCGGCCACGCCGGCCCCGGTCTCCACGGTGCCGGCCGCCGCACGCGGTGCGGCCGCGCCGCATCCGGCCTCCACTGGCGCGGCCGCGCACAGCGGCCAGCCGCCCGCCAGTGACCCGGAGGCGCCGCGATGAACGTCGAGGCCGAAAGCAGCCTGATCGAGCACCTGGTCGAACTGCGCGCGCGGCTGATGCGCGCGCTGATCGGCCTGGGCGTGGTGGTGGTGGCGCTGCTGCCCTTCTCCAAGCGCCTGTATTCCTGGCTGGCCGAGCCGATGCTGGCGCAGTTGCCGGTGGGCCAGAGCGTGATCGCCACGCACCCGGCCGGCGCGGTCATCGCCCCGCTCAAGCTGGCGTTCTTCCTGGCCCTGTTCGTGTCCGCGCCGTGGCTGCTGTACCAGGCCTGGGCGTTCGTCGCCCCCGGCCTGTACCAGCGCGAGAAGCGCCTGGCGCTGCCGCTGCTGGCCTCGGCGGTGCTGCTGTTCTACCTCGGCTGCGGCTTCGCCTACTTCCTGGTGCTGCCGGCGGTGTTCCACTTCCTGACCACGTTCAAGCCGGACGTGATCCAGCTCACCCCCGATGCCGGCGCCTACCTGGACTTCGTGCTGGCGATCTTCTTCGCCTTCGGCGCCAGCTTCGAACTGCCGGTGGCGCTGGTGATCCTGGCCCTGCTCGGCTGGGTGACCCCGCAGCAACTGCGCGACGGCCGCGGCTACGCGGTGGTCGGCATCTTCGTCCTGGCCGCGATCCTGACCCCGCCGGACGTGGTCTCGCAGCTGATGCTGGCGATCCCGATGTGCCTGCTGTACGAACTGGGCATCATCGCCGCGGCGGCGGTGACCAAGAAGCCGGGAATCGAGGCACGGGAATAGGGAATCGGAACAGCGGTTCGCTGCATACCCACCATCACCACGCGGCTTGACGGCAATCTGCCGCACACAGCAAAACGGCCCCGAGGGGCCGTTTTGCTGTTGCTGTCGCTGTCGCTCTTACGATTCCCGAATCCCGATTCCCGATTCCCAGCTCTTCAAGCCACAAACACATTGGACGGCGGCGGCACCGCCGGCGCGGCGTCGCCGGCATGCACGAACATCTGCTTCCAGGCCGCATACACGACCCCGGCCAGGACCGGCATCAGCAGCGCCATCAGCAGCAATTGCCCGACCAGCGCCGCCACGGCGGTGCCGACGAGGAACTGCAGCACCAGCATCACCACCGTCAGCGCGAAATAGAACGCGAACATGGCCAGGAAGGCGAGGACGAAGAACACCAGCATCGCCGGCAGGTTGTGCAGGCAGGCGCGCAGGCCGTGGCCGATCGCGGCGATGCCGTTGCGGCCGTCGAACATCACCTGCGGCGCGAACAGGAACAGGGTCAGCGCCACCGCCACGAACCCGACCGCCACCAGCATCAGCCACAGCAGGATACGCAGCGCCGGCAGGGTCGCGACCAGCTGCTCCACCTGCGCCGGATCCGGCTGCGCGCCGGACTGGCCCAGTTCGTTGAGCTTGTTCATCACCGTCGTCAGTTGCATCCATCCTTCCGGACGGATCACCACGACGGCGAGGATGGACAGCGCCAACAAGGCGATCGCCTGTGGCAGCAATGCAACCAGCAGGTTCAAAGTGCGGCCACCCTGCAGGCCCTGCAGCAGGTGCGCCGGCTCGGCGCTGCGGCCCTGGTCGACCTCGCGCACGGCCCACACCAGCCCGCCGAACAGCAGCGGCCCGGCCAGCCCCATCAGCAGTTGCGCCAGCATGCCCAGGGTCGGGTTGAGCACCCCCAGGAACAGGGCGATCAGCGCCGTCAGGCCCCAGATCAGCCCGAGCCGGCCCAACGCCCATGGTGCCCGCCGCAGCAGCGACATGCCGGCCAACAGCCATTCCGCGCCGGCCGAGGCCGGCAGCTTGCGAATCTCGATCATTGCCAATCCGAAGTGGGGGACGCCGTCAGCGCGGCGACTGTACAGATTATCGCGGTTTTGCCTGGCCGCCGCTGTGCTGCCCACGTGCGTGCTGAACGAAGCGCCGCAGCAGTTTGCGCGCCAGCGGCGCGGCGCTGACCTCGCGGGCGATGGTACGTGCGCAGCGTCCGGCGCTGCGTAGACAGTCTGCGCGCGCCTGCACGTAGCCGCGCATGTGGTGGGTGGCGAACTCCGGATGGAACTGCAGGCCCCAGGTCGCCTCGCCCCAGCGGAAGGCGTGGCACTGGTCCTGCGCCGAGCGCGCCAGCACCGTGGCGCCGGCCGGGGCGCGCAGCACCGTCTGCAGATGCGTGGCGTGCGCGGGGAAGCGTGCGGGCAGGCCGGCGAACAGCGGATCCTCGGCGGCCGGCGGATGCAGTTCGATGTGCACCGTGCCCGATTCGCGCCCGGCCGGGTTGTAGGCCACCTCCCCGCCCAGCGCGTGCGCCAGCAGCTGGTGGCCGTAGCAGATGCCCAGCAGCGGCGTGCCCTCTTCGGCGGCTTCGCGCAGCCAGGCCGCCGAGCGCTCGCTCCAGTCGGCCCGGTCGGTGACGAACGCCGCCGAGCCGGTGACGATCACCCCGGCGAACTCCGTCCGCGCCGGCAGGGCCGCGCCGGCAGCAACGTTGGCCACCACCGTGTCGCCCTCGGCCAAGCCGGCGGCGACGCGGATCCAGTGCGGAAAACGCCCGTAGCGCCGCATCGTCGCCACCGGTTCGCCGGTTTCGAGGATCAGGAAGGGCGCAGCACGGCGACGGACGGAAGAAGCCAACGGCATGCCCGGATTCTAGACGGCGGCGCGCGGCTTTTTCCAAGCGCGCGTGCTGCCGATGGCATAAGCATATAACTGCGAGCAAGCCATGCAGCGGCGCCCTGTCCCCGGGCAGGCGGCGCCTGGGAGCGGCGCGGCGGCGGCGAGGTGCCTGCGCGGGCGATCGGCGCGCCGTGTGGCCGCTGCCGGCGTGCCGGCAGCGGCTTCCCATCCGCTTCAGTGCGGCGCGTGCACGCTCTTCGCCTCTCCCCCGAAGAGGACAGACATGCGCCGTTCCCTGATTCCGTTGACCCTGGCCGCCCTGCTGATCGCCTCCGGCGCGGCGGCAGCGGCCCCGGGTTCCACTCGTCCCGCCGAACCCACCACGCTCACCGTGCTCAGCTCCGGCGGCATCATGGGCGCGATCCGCGCCGTCGCCCCCGGCTACGAGCAGGCCACCGGGGTGAAGCTGCACATCGAAGCGGCCCCGTCGATGGGCGACACGCCGCAGGCCATTCCCAACCGCCTCGCCCGCCACGAACCGGCGGACGTGCTGCTGATGGTCGGCGCGGCGCTCGACAAGCTCATCGCCAGCGGCCAGGCGCGCCAGGCCAGCCGCGTGGATCTGGGCGAGTCCTACATCGCCATGGCGGTCAAGCAGGGCGCGCCCAAGCCGGACATCTCCACCATGGACGCCTTCCGCAAGACCCTGCTGGACAGCCGCTCGGTGGCCTATTCCGACAGCGCCAGCGGCGTCTATCTGTCGCGCACGCTGTTCCCGCGGATGCGGCTGGGCGACGGTTTTGCCGCCAAGGCGCGGATGATTCCCGCCGAGCCGGTCGGCGCGGTGGTCGCGCGCGGCGACGCGCAGTTGGGCTTCCAGCAACTGAGCGAACTCAAGCCGGTCCCGGGCATCGCCATCGTCGGCCTGATCCCCCAGCAGGCGCAGCAGATGACGCTGTACGCCGGCGCCGTGGCCACGGCCAGCACGCAACCGCAGGCGGCGCAGGCGCTGCTGGATTACCTGGCGTCGCCCGCCGCCGCCAAGGCCATCGCCGACAGCGGCCTGACGCCGCTCGCCGGGAAGAAATAACCGCGGGGCGGATCACGGCGCGGCGTCCGGCCCGCAAACGCGAGGGCACCGCGCAGCATTCCCTCGCCGCGGTTCGGCCAAACGCGCCATTGCCGCGTAGCAGCCGCTTCAGCCGCGACGGGGCGTTTCCATGAACGCCTGGTCGCGGCTGAAGCCGCTCCTGCGGCAATGCGGTCTATCTGATGGGACGCTCCCGCACCTGCGTCGGGCGCGGCAGGCCACCGGACCAGGGACCGCATGCCGACGCCGCACCCGGCCCGCTCACTCCCGCGGCGGCAGCACCGACAGCACTTCCTCGACGGTGGTCAGCCCGGCGGCCACTTTCTCCAGGCCGGCGCGGCGCAGCGTGCGCACGCCTTCGGCCTGGGCGGCGCGGCTGAAGCCGGCCAGGTCCATGTCGGCGCGGATCAGGGTGCGCAGGCGCGGGGTCACCGGCAGCAATTCGTACAGGCCGACCCGGCCCAGGTAGCCGGTGCGGCGGCATTCCAGGCAGCCCACCGGGGCATAGGGTTGCAGCACCTCGGGCAAGGCCTCGCCCGGCTCACGCAACGCGTCCCACTCGTGGGCTTCGAGGGTGTGCGGACGCTTGCAGTGGCCGCACAGGGTGCGCACCAGGCGTTGCGCCAGCACGCCGTTGAGGGTGGAGGCGACCAGGTAGTGCGGCACGCCCAGGTCGAGCAGGCGGGTGATCGCCGAGGGCGCGTCGTTGGTGTGCAGGGTCGACAGCACCAAGTGCCCGGTCAGCGAGGCCTGCATCGCCATCTGCGCGGTTTCCAGGTCGCGGATTTCGCCGATCATGATGATGTCCGGGTCCTGCCGCAGCAACGTGCGCACGCCGCTGGCGAAGTCCAGGTCGATGTTCGGCTGCACCTGCATCTGGTTGAATTCGGTGGCGATCATCTCGATCGGGTCCTCCACGCTGCACACGTTCACGTCCGGCGTGGCCAGGCGCTTGAGCGTGGAGTACAGCGTGGTGGTCTTGCCCGACCCGGTGGGACCGGTGACCAGCACGATCCCATGCGGACGTTCCACCAGCGCGTTCCAGCCAGCCGCTTCCTGCGCGCTGAAACCGAGCTGGTCCACGCTCTTGAACGCGGCGTCGGGGTCGAAGATGCGCATCACGCACTTCTCGCCGAACGCGGTGGGCATGGTCGACAGGCGCATCTCGGTCTCGCGCCCGCCCGGCGAGCGGGTCTTGATGCGCCCGTCCTGCGGCCGCCGCCGTTCGGCCAGGTCCATGCGCCCGAGCACCTTGATGCGGCTGACGATGGCGGTCATCACCGCCGGCGGCACTTCCAGCACCTTGTGCAGCACGCCGTCGATGCGGAAGCGCATGCGCCCGGCCTCGCGCCGCGGCTCCAGGTGGATGTCGCTGGCGCGCTGCTCGTAGGCGTACTGCAGCAGCCAGTCGACGATGTGCACGATGTGCTGGTCGTCGGCGTTGACGTCGCCGCCGCGGCCCAGTTCCACCAGTTGCTCGAAGCTGGGCAGGCCACTGCTCTGCTCGGTGCGCCCGTCCCTGGCGCCGCGCACCGAACGGGTCACGCCGAAGAACTCCATCGTGTAGCGATGCAGGTCCAGCGGGTTGACCACCACGACCTCGATGCGCCGCCGCGCCAGGTGCTGCACGTCGCCGAGCCAATCCAGCGCCAGCGGTTCGCTGGTCGCCACCAGCAGGCGCTCGGACTGCAGCGCCAGCGGCAGGATGCGATGGCGCCGCGCGTAGGCGTGCGAGACCACACCGGTGACCGCGGCCACGTCGACCCGGGTCGGATCGATGCGCAGGTAGCGCAGGCCGCAGCGCTGCGCCAGCCACTCGGTCAGCCGCTCCAGGCTCAGTTCGCTGCCCGGCGGGCGGGTCGCGGCGAGCTTCAGGTTGGACAGCAGCACCAGCGGATGCACGTCGCTGACGGTGCGCGCGGTCTGCGCCGAGAACTGCACGCGGCCACGTTCGGCCGGTGCGACCAGGCCGTCGGCGAGCAGCGCGGCGGCCACGCGTTCGAAGCTCAGGCGGCCCGGCGGCAACGCCACGGCGGGCTCGGCGGGCAACGACACGGGTGGCGCGGCGGGGCGCGAATCCATGGTCCAGGTCCGGTGCGCGGAAGTCCCCGCGAGTCGGTCGCTATACTAGCGCACCCCTCAACCGGCCCCTGCGAGATGTCCGTTTCCCGGTCCGTTCCGATCACGTTCCAGGGTCTGATCCAGACCCTCAACCAGTTCTGGGCGCAGCACGGCTGCGTGCTGATCCAACCGCTGGATCTGGAAGTGGGCGCCGGCACCTTCCATCCGGCCACGTTCCTGCGCGCGCTCGGGCCGGAGCCGTGGAACGCGGCCTACGTGCAGCCGAGCCGGCGCCCCACCGACGGCCGCTACGGCGAGAACCCGAACCGCCTGCAACGCTACTACCAGTACCAGGTGGCGATGAAGCCCAACCCGGACAACATCCAGCAGCTGTACCTGGATTCGTTGCGCGCGCTGGGCATCGACCCGCTGGTGCACGACCTGCGCTTCGTCGAGGACAACTGGGAATCGCCCACGCTCGGCGCCTGGGGCCTGGGCTGGGAAGTGTGGCTCAACGGCATGGAAGTCACCCAGTTCACCTACTTCCAGCAGGCCGGCGGCCTGGAGTGCAAGCCGGTGCTGGGCGAGATCACCTACGGGCTCGAGCGCCTGTGCATGTACCTGCAGAACTGCGACAACGTCTACGACCTGGTGTGGACCTACGGCCCCGACGGCACGCCGGTCACCTACGGCGACGTCTACCACCAGAACGAGGTGGAGCAGAGCGCGTACAACTTCGAACACGCCAACGTGGCCGAACTGTTCCACCGCTTCGACGCCTGCGAGCGGGAAGCGCAGGCGCTGGTCGAGGTCGGATTGCCGCTGCCGGCCTACGAACAGGTGACCAAGGCCAGCCACGCCTTCAACCTGCTCGACGCGCGCCGCGCGATCTCGGTGACCGAGCGCCAGCGCTACATCCTGCGCGTGCGCGCGCTGGCACAGGCGGTGGCCAAGGCCTACTACGCGCAGCGCGAGAAGCTGGGCTTCCCCGGCGTCAAGAAGTGAGCCAAGCCCCTCTCCTTCCGGGAGAGAGGTTGGGGTGAGGGTAAGCCGGCACGAACGGCCGGATGCTCCCGACTCCCCAGGCGCCCGCACCCTCATCCGCCCCTTCGGGGCACCTTCTCCCGCAGGGAGAAGGCACCGCTAAGCAAGGTCTGACACATGAGCCAACACCTTCCCCTGCTGATCGAACTGGGCACCGAGGAACTGCCGGTCAAGGCATTGCCGGGCCTGGCCCAGGCGCTGTTCGACGGCGTGATCGCCGGGCTGGAGAAGCGCGGCATCGCGGTCGAGCGCGGCGACGCCAAGCCGTTGTCCACGCCGCGCCGGCTGGCGGTGCTGCTGCCGGGCGTGGCCGTCGAGCAACCGGAGCAGCGCGCGGAAGTGCTCGGCCCCTACCTCAACATCGCGCTGGACGCGGACGGCCAGCCGACCAAGGCGCTGCAGGGTTTCGCCGCCAAGGCCGGGATCGACTGGACCGCGCTGGAGCGCACCAGCGACGCCAAGGGCGAGCGCTTCGTGCACCGCGCGGTGAACCCGGGCGCGCGCACCGCCACGCTGCTGCCGGAGATCCTGCGCGAGGCGATCGCGGCGATGCCGATCCCCAAGCCGATGCGCTGGGGCGATCACGACTACGGCTTCGCGCGGCCGGTGCAGTGGCTGGTGCTGCTGTTCGGCAGCGAGGTGGTGCCGATGCCGCTGTTCGGCGTGCAGGCCGGCCGCGACAGCCGCGGCCATCGCTTCCTGCACGATGCGCCGGTGCCGCTGGCGCAGCCGGGCGACTACGTGGCCGCGCTGCAGGCCGCGCAGGTGCTGGTGGACCCGGACCTGCGCCGCGCGCGCATCGTCGCCGAAGTCGAACAGGCCGCACGCGACGCCGGCGGCAGCGCGCGCATCGCCGAGGACAACCTGGAGCAGGTGGTGAACCTGGTCGAGTGGCCGTCGGCGGTGCTGTGCCAGTTCGAACCGGCGTTCCTGGCGGTGCCGCAGGAAGCGCTGATCGAGACCATGGAGAGCAACCAGAAGTTCTTCCCGGTGCTCGATGCCGGCGGCAAGCTCACCGAGCATTTCATCGGCATCGCCAACATCGTCTCGCGCGACGTCGCCGAAGTGGCCAAGGGCTACGAGCGGGTGATCCGCCCGCGCTTCGCCGACGCCAAGTTCTTCTTCGACGAAGACCTCAAGCAGGGCCTGGAGGCGATGGGGGCCGGCCTGGCCAGCGTCACCTACCAGGCCAAGCTCGGCAGCATCGCCGACAAGGTGCAGCGCGTGGCCGCGCTGGCCGAGGCGATCGCCGCGCAGGTCGGCGTGGACCCGGCGCAGGCGCGCCGCGCCGCCGAACTGAGCAAGAACGACCTGCAGTCGCGCATGGTCAACGAGTTCCCGGAACTGCAGGGCATCGCCGGCCGCCACTACGCGCTCGCCGCGGGCGAACCCAGCGAGATCGCCCTGGCGATCGACGAGGCCTACCAGCCGCGTTTCGCCGGCGACGACATCGCGCTGTCGCCACTGGGCAAGGTGCTGGCGATCGCCGAACGGTTGGATACGTTGGCCGGTGGGTTCGCTGCCGGGTTGAAGCCCACCGGCAACAAGGATCCGTTCGCGCTGCGGCGCAATGCGCTCGGGTTGGCGCGGACGGTGATTGAGAGTGGGTTTGATCTCAACTTGCGCAAGCTGCTCGATAGAGCGCAGGACGCGGTTGCCTTCGCGAAGACTGTGCAAAAAGACAAGCAAACAGAAGCTGCCGCGGCAAAAGCGCGCGCCGCCGGTGCCGCGGCGAATGCTGTCCCGCAGGTGGGCGGCACCACACTTGGCGAAATTGAGGAAGTCTTCGACTTCATCCTCGACCGCCTGCGCGGCTACTACGCCGACAAGGGCGTGCCGGCGACGCAGTTCAATGCGGTGGCCGCACTGTTCTCGGTCACGGCTGAAGCCGCTCCTACGAAGGACACGGCGGCGTCCGTAGGAGCGGTTTCAACCGCGACCGCGGCGCTTGGTTCGCTGTACGATTTCGACCGCCGCATCGACGCGATCGGCACCTTCGCCGCGTTGCCGGAAGCCGAGGCGCTGGCCGCGGCCAACAAGCGCATCCGCAACATCCTGCGTAAGGCCGAGGGCGAGATTCCGGCGCAGGTCGATGCGGGCCTGCTGCGCGAGCCGGCCGAACGCGCGCTGGCCGAGGCGGTGGAAGCGGCGATCGCCGAAACCGACGGCGCCCTGCGCCAGCACGACTACGTCACCGTGCTGAACTTCCTGGCGCGGCTGCGTCCGCAGGTGGATGCGTTCTTCGACGGGGTGATGGTCAACGCCGACGACCCGGCGCTGCGCCGCAACCGCCTGGCCCTGCTCAAGCGGCTGGGCGATCGCCTGGGCAGCGTCGCCGCGATCGAGCACCTGTCGGCCTAAGCGCCAGCAGTGTCGAACCCGAGACGGGCCGCCTGCGCGGCCCGTTCTCGTTTGCGGGTGGAGCCTCCTGCGGCACTGCGCGGCGCCATTGGCTTCGGCACACTGCAATGCGTCGGGACTGAAGCCCTCCCACAGGGTCTCCAGCCCACTCCCCGCAAGCTCACTGTGGGAGCGACTTCAGTCGCGACGAGCGAACGCCGGCAACCTCCACAGCAAAACAACGAAGCGCCTGACTAGGTCCGCTCCGCGGTGCGCATACAGCCAACAGTGCAATCCCCTGCTCAAGCCCCTCTCCCCCCGGGAGAGGGGTTGGGGTGAGGGTACGGCGCGAAGCGACTCGCGGAGTGTGGGTGCACGAGGCTTCGCCCGTACCCTCATCCGCCCCTTCGGGGCACCTTCTCCCGGTGGGAGAAGGAACAGCGCAAGTCCACGCACTACACGCACTAACCCAAGCCTCAACACCCGCAACGCACCGCACACCGCCGCGACGCATCCAATCCCCAATCCCGACTCCCCAATCCCGGCTTCTAATCAAACAACGCCTGGATCGCCGCCAACCCAGCATTGGCGCGCTCCTTCTTGCGCGCCGCGTCGGCCACCGGGTCGGCGCCGTCGCGCTGCATCTCCTCGGCCGGGATCTCGTCGAAGAAGCGGCTGGGCTTGAGCCGGATGTGCTCGCCGAACTTGCGGGTGAGCTTGCTGTAGCTCATCCACAGCTGCTCCTTGGCGCGGGTGATGCCCACGTACAGCAGGCGCCGCTCTTCCTGCAGGTTGCCCTCTTCCAGGCTGACCTCGTGCGGCAGCACGCCGTCCTCGCAGCCGACGATGAACACGTAGCGGAACTCCAGGCCCTTGGAGGCGTGCATGGTCATCATCCGCACCTGGTTGCCGCCGTCGTCCTTGTCGTTGCGCGACAGCAGCGCCAACTGCGCGGCCAGGTCGCCGACGGTGGCGCCGCGCGGGCCGCCTTCGAACCACTTGGCCAACTCCTCCAGGTTGCCGCGGCGGCGCTGGAAACTCGCTTCGTCCTTGCACTGGCTGCGCAGTTCGCGGATCAACCCCGACTGCTCGGCGAGCTGGCGCACCACATCGGCCGAGGACAGCGTGGTCGAGGCCGCGCGCAGTTCGTGCAGGATGTCGACGAAATCGCTCAGACCGTTGGCCGCGCGCGGCGGCAACTGCTGCAGCGCGCCCACCGACTCGGCCGCGCGCGACATCGGCAGGTGCTTGGCCGAGGCCAGTTCGGCCAGCTTGGCCAGCGAGGTCGCACCGACCTCGCGCTTGGGCGCCTGCACCGCGCGCAGGAACGCCGCGTCGTCGTCGGGGTTGACCAGCAGGCGCAGCCAGGACAGCACGTCCTTGACCTCCTGCCGCTCCAGGAACGCGGTGCCGCCGGTGATGTGGTACGGCACGCCGGCCATCTGCAGCGCCTTTTCCAGCGGCCGCGACTGGAAGTTGCCGCGGAACAGGATGCAGAAGTCGCTCCACGGCACCTGCTTGGCGGTGCCCAGGTAGGCGATCTCGGCGGCGACCTTCTCGGCCTCGTGCTCGCTGTCGCGGCATTCCCACACACGGATGCGCTCGCCGTCGGCCTGGTCGCTCCACAGCGTCTTCAGGTGCTCGTGCGGGTTATGCGCGATCAAGGCATTGGCCGCGCGCAGCACGCGGTTGGAGCAGCGGTAGTTCTGCTCCAGCTTGATGATCTGCAGGGCCGGATAGTCGCGGCCCATCTGCATCAGGTTTTCCGGGTTGGCGCCGCGCCAGGCGTAGATGCTCTGGTCGTCGTCGCCCACGCAGGTGAAGTTGCCGCGCGGGCCGGCCAGCATCTTCAGCAGCCGGTACTGCGCGTCGTTGGTGTCCTGGCTTTCGTCCACCAGCAGGTAGCCGATGCGCTCGCGCCAGGCCATCACGATGTCCTCGTTTTCCTCCAGCACCTGCACCGGCAGGCGGATCAGGTCGTCGAAGTCCACCGCGTTGAAGGTGCTCAGCCGTGCCTGGTAGCGCTCGTACAGGCTGGCCGCTTCCTGCTCGCGGGTGCTGCGCGCCGCCGCCATCGCCTGTTCCGGCGACAGCCCGGCGTTCTTGGCGCGCGAGATCAGGTTCTTGGCGTCCTCGATGGCGTCGGGCTTGGCCCCGGGCATCAGGTCCTTGATCTGCGCGGCGGCATCGTCGGCGTCGAAGATCGAGAAGCCGCGCTTCAGGCCCACCGCCGCGTGTTCGATCTGCAGGAACTTCAGCCCCAGGGCGTGGAAGGTGCAGATGGTCAGGCCGTCGGCGGCCTCGCTGCGGATGCGCTTGGCCACGCGCTCGCGCATTTCCTTGGCCGACTTGTTGGTGAAGGTGATCGCGGCGATGCGCTTGGCCGGGTAGCGGCCGCTGGCGATCAGGTGCGCGATCTTTTCCACGATCACACGGGTCTTGCCGCTGCCGGCACCGGCCAGCACCAGCAACGGACCCTCGCAATGCAGGACCGCGGCGCGTTGGGGAGGATTGAGACCGTGCATGAAGACTTCCCTTGGCCGCGCATTGTACCGGGCGGCGGCCGGCACCGACGCCCCACCACCGTGCCGGCGCTGAACCGGTTCGCGATCCGGCCGGCGGCCGGGGCGCGCGGCCGCCGCGTTAGAATCGGCGGCATGGCGAAACTGTATTTCTACTATTCGGCGATGAACGCCGGCAAGACCACCACGCTGCTGCAGTCGGCGCACAACTACCGCGAACGCGGCATGCGCACGGCGATCCTGACGCCGCGGCTGGACCACCGCGCCGGCAGCGGCGTGGTCGCCTCGCGCATCGGCCTGCGCGCCGACGGCATGCCGTTCGTCGCCGAGACCGATCTGCTGGCCACCATCGAGGCCGACATCGCCAGCCACGGGCCGTTGCATTGCGTGCTGGTGGACGAGGCCCAGTTCCTCAGCCGCGCGCAGGTCTGGCAGCTCAGCGAAGTGGTCGACCGGCTGCGCATCCCGGTGCTGTGCTACGGCCTGCGCACCGATTTCCGCGGCGAGCTGTTCGAGGGCAGCCAGTACCTGCTGGCCTGGGCCGACGAGCTGCAGGAGATCAAGACCATCTGCCACACCGGCAGCAAGGCGACGATGACCGTGCGCGTGGACGAGAACGGCCATGCGGTGCAGGACGGCCCGCAGGTGGAGATCGGCGGCAATGAGCGCTACGTGTCGGTCAGCCGCCCCGAGTTCAAGAAGATCATGCGCGGCGAAGGCCGCATCGATCCGCTGCAGATCGCCCTGCCGCTGTAGCCCGGATGCAACCGCCGACGCACCGCGCTGGTGCGTCGGGTCGGGAGGCGCTGAACCGTGGCTAACGCGTGCCGCGCAAGCGCCCGCGCCTATGCCATCAGTCTATGGAGCGCTCCCAGGCGACATGCCTAGAATCGCGCCGATCGCACTCATGGGATGAGGTACATGCTTTCGTTGAAAGGATTTTTCGTCGGCAGCGGCGCTGCATTGGCCTGTGCCCTGCTGCTTGCCCTGCCCGGCGCCGCCGCTGCGGCCCCGGGCGACCACACCTTCCAGGACATCCCGGCGCAGGTCCTGACCGACGGCTTCCTCGAAGCGCACCTGGACCTGTTCTATCGCCGCGCCGGCATCCGCGCCGACAAGAAGGGCGACTACGCCGAGGCCAGGAAGCAATACCAGCTCGCCGCGCGCTATGCCGACAAGCCCTCGCAGGCGCGGCTGGGCGAGATGTACTGGGAGGGCCAAGGCGGGCCGGTCGACCATACGATGGGCTTCCTGTGGATGGCGCTGGCCGCCGAGCGCGGCTACGACCAGTTCGGCGCGCGCAAGATGGACTACTGGAACCAGCTGACGCCGGACGAGCGCCAGCGCGCGGCCAAGCTCGACAAGTCCATGCTCGCCGAGTACGGCGACCAGGTCGCCAAGCCGCGCCAGGAAGCGGTGCTGCGGCGCGAGGCGATGCGCAGCACCGGCGGCCTGCTCGGCCACTCCGGCGCGGCCGGTCCGCTGTCGATCAACGGCCCGCGCGGCGGCAGCATCGATGCGGAAGTGTTCTACGCCAAGCAGTTCTGGGAGCCGAGCGCGTACTGGAAGCTGCAGGACCAGGTGTGGGACGGCCGCACACCGGGGCGGGTCGACATCGGCGACGTCGAGGACATCAGCCAGGAACAGAGTCCGCCGCCGCCGCAGGAGCCGGCCAAGCACTGAGCCGGCGATGGCTTGGGTGGCGCTCGTCGTTCGATGCGAAGTGCAAGGCGCGTCGGGACTGAAGTCCCTCCCACACGGTGTTGCCACGCAGCGATAGCGTGGCAGCGCCTGTCCGAGCACGGGTTCGGCGGTGGTTCCGCTTTGCCGGTAAGGCGCCGTCGCGGTTGAAGCCGCTCCTACGGTCGGTAGAGCAGCAAGCGTTGGCGTGCGCGCGCCGCCTCTGCAGAGGCGGCACACATTTGCAGGAGCGGCTTCAGCCGCGACGCAGCACTCCGCAGGCTCCGCGTCACTCCCACCCGGCGCATCGGGACGCAACCAGGACATCCACCGCAGGCTTGCCCATCGGCGAGACATGCGCTGGCCTGCCGGTCGATGATTACGACGGCGGGCCTCGCTCCTGCCTGCCCGCCCTTGCTCAGTACAGCTTGCGCTCGGCCGCCGGCGGCGGCGTCCACTGGTACAGCCAGGTCTCGGTCAGCGGGCGCTCGCCGCTGCGCAGGTACAGGCGGATGTCGATCTGCTCGGTGCCGTCGTCCGGCGGCACCACGTCGAACATCGCGCGGTAGCCGGAGATCTCGTGCAGCGGCCGTGCCGAGACGATTTCGGTGCGGCCGCGGTTGAGCTGCAGCACCGCCTCGACCTTGGCGTCCTTCTCCTTGCCCAGCTTGGCCAGTTCGCCGCCGACGAAATCCACCGCGAAGCGCCAGGAGAAATAGTGGCGCTTCTGCCCGACCACGCCGCCCAGGCCGGTGCGGGTGGCCACGCAGTGCGCCAGCGACGAGGACGCCGGCGGCTGCGCGCCCCAGTACAGGCGGTAGCCGAACAGCAGCTCCTGGCCCGGCTGCGGCTTGTCCTGCGGATTCCAGAACGCCACGATGTTGTCGAAGGTCTCGTCGACGGTGGGGATCTCCACCAGTTGCACCGAGCCCTTGCCCCAGCCCTGCTTCGGCTCCACCCACAGGCACGGGCGCTTCTCGTAGAACACCCCATCGTCCTGGTAGTGATCGAAGTTGCGGTCGCGCTGCAGCAGACCGAAACCGCGCGGATTCTCGTCGACGAACATGTTGAAGCGCAGGTGCGGCGGATTGCACAGCGGCCGCCAGATCCACTCGCCGCCGCCGGTCCACATCGCCAGGCCATCGGTGTCGTGGATTTCCGGGCGCCAGTCCCAGTCCATGCGGCGGTCGTTCTCGCCGACCTGGTACATGCTGGTGCACGGACCCAGGCCCAGCCGCTCGATGGTCTTGCGCGGATACAGCGCGCTGTCGATGTCCATCAGCAGCACGTCGCCGTTGGTGATCGCGAAGCGGTAGGCGCCGGCCACGCTGGGCGAATCCAGCAGCGCATACACCACCACCGTGTCCGAGCCGGCCTTGGGCTGCTCCAGCCAGTAGGCGATGAAATCCGGGAACTCCTCCGGCCCGCCGGTGCCGGTGTCGATCGCCAACCCGCGCGCCGACTGCCCGTACTGGCCTTCCTTGCCCACCGCGCGGAAATAGCTGGCGCCGAGGAACGCGGCGAAGTCGCGCTCGGTGTCCTGCTTGGTGTTGAGGCGGAAGCCGGCGAAGCCCAGCTCCTTCGGCAGCGGCTTGCCCTTCAGCCCGCTGCTGCCGTAGTCGAACGCCGCGCTGTCGTAGGCCAGTTCCTGCGCCTGTCCGTCGACCAGGTCGAACATGTGCACCGGCGTCTTGAAGTACAGGCCCAGGTGGAAGAACTTGGCCTGGAACTTCGGGCCCTGCTCGGCCGCCCACAGCGCGTGGTCCTGGCGGTAGCGGATCGACTGGTACTGGTCCCAGGTCAATCCCTCCACCGGCGCCGGCAGCACCCGCTTGTGGCTCTGGTACGGCGCATCGGCCATGGCCCGCGCGTGGCCCTTGAGCCAGGCGTAGTCGAACGGCTGCGGCTTGCCCAGGCGGCGCAGGCCCACCGCGGGGGCGGCCTGGCCGAGCATCGGCATCGCCGGCAAGCCCATGGCGGCGAAGGCGGCGGCGGCGTTCTTCAGGAAATCGCGTCGTTGCATGGCCGTATCGGAACGAAAAAAGGACGTCCATCATAGACAAGCGCCGCCGAATGCGGCGGTGACGACGCCGACGCCGCGGAGTCCAGGCGCAGACAGCCCGCAGATGCGGGACATGGACGGTGCGGGGCAGCTTGCCGACCCATGCCCGCCGCAGCCGCCAATCGGGGACGGGCGACACGGCGCCGTGTGCCGGACCGTGCGCGTCACCTGCGATCCACGGGGATCGCGGCCATCACGTCAGCGCTGGCAGTGGCCGCACCAGACGCTGGCGCGCTGGCCGATGCTGGCATGGCGCAGCGTGCGCCCGCAGCGTTTGCAGGCCTCGCCCTCGCGGCCGTACACCGACAGCTCCTGCTCGAAGTAGCCCGGTGCCCCGTCCGGACTGATGAAATCGCGCAGCGTGGTGCCGCCGCGCTGGATCGCATAGCCCAGGATCGCCTTGGCCGCCGCGGCCAGGCGCGCATAGCGGGCACGCGAGACCTCGCCCGCTTCGCGCAGCGGACTGATGCCGGCCTGGAACAGGCTCTCGGCCGCGTAGATGTTGCCCACCCCGACCACGATGCGCTGGTCCATCAGGAAGGTCTTGACCGGCGCGGTGCGGCCGCGGCTGAGCCGGAATAGATGATCGCCGTCGAACGCATCCGACAGCGGCTCGGGCCCCAGCTCGGCGAGCAAGGGATGGACCTGCCCCGGCGCCTGCCACAGCAGGCAGCCAAACCGGCGCGGATCGTTGAAGCGCAGCACCCGGCCGTCTTCCAGGCTGATGTCGACGTGATCGTGCGCCCGCGGCGGCGTGTCGCCGGGCAACACGCGCAGGCTGCCGGACATGCCCAGATGCAGCAGCGCGCTGCCGACCGCGGTGTCCAGCAGCAGATACTTGGCGCGCCGGCGAATGCCGTCGATGCGCTGTCCCGGCAAGTGCTCCGCCACCTCCGGCGGAATCGGCCAGCGCAGATCCGGCCGCCGCAGGATCACCCCATGGATGCGCCGCCCCGACAGATGCGGCTCCAGGCCGCGCCGGGTGGTTTCGACTTCGGGGAGTTCGGGCATGGACGCAATCGCAGACGGTGGAGGACGCTGATCGACAACTTTAGCACCGTGTTCGTACGGCTCCTGCCGGACATATCGGCAAGTCGTCCGAGAGGGTGCAAGGAGGAGGCGTGACGCGTCTTTAACGGACACGTGAGATTCCGACGGGTTTGGTTGCAGACGGCTACGCCCTCGTCTAGCATCGCGCATCGTAATGACAAGGATTGTCGTATGCGCAACGTGGTTGTTTCCGTTCGCTATGCTGCTTCGCTCAGGGATGACGCGACTGCCCGCGATCGAGCGTCCCACCTGTTTGGTTCTCCGATAACACTGCCGAGCCTGTGGCGGCTATTGGCGGCGCGCTGTTGCGCTCCGATCGGCCTGCGGCTGGACAGGCAGCCGGCAACCACGGATTCGATTGGATTGATGGACTCTTGCAAGGACGCGCAATGACTACGATGCATCACGCCCCACCCTCCATCGGTGCCACCCGCTTTGCGCTGGTAGTGGCTCTGCTCTTTTTGTTCGTGGGTTCGGCGTTCGCCGTAACAGAAGGGCCGAAGCAGAAATTCGTCATCCGCGATGCCCAGGGAATCAATCGCGGCACCTATTACAGCCAGTCGGAGGCGGAAGCGGCGATCAAGGCGATTCCTGGACCGCAGTACGCGGATGATGCCTATCAGTACGTCGACACGATCAAGGACCAGATCGTCAGTGAAGACGGAACGATGCTGATCACCTACTGGATGGGCAACGAGAAGGCAAAAGACGAAGATTGGATTTACATCGCCCGGGCGACCAAGGTCCTCACCGAAGCAGAGGCGGTGGCGTCGCTGGTGCAGCAGGTGACCGAACAGGCGCCCCAATGTGGAACTGCATCCGTCACGCCGCAGGGCGGATGGGTTGCGGGAGCAGGCCCATACCCGGAGTACGACATGGGGGCGGAAACTCAAAGCAGGTACTACAGCGTGGTCGCCTTTTTCGACGACTGCAGCGGTACCTACGACTACACCAGTTCCATCGCCCGATCCCGGCGGAGCGAATGCCCCAAGCCCTACACCAACTGGCACATCAGCGACCAAGGCTGCACGAACAAGGAGATCTTCGCGACCATCGAAGTCATCTCCCTGCAATGTGGCAATGATCAAGACAGCCGCCAAGGTGGCGGTGGCAACTCCGGCATGGTCGGCAACCCCTGCGACGTCAAGACCGGTGAGAAATTCCAGACCGAACGCGATCTCGATCTGGGCTGGATCACCCTGACGCGTTACTACCACTCGGGTATCGCGCTGAACACGGGTGGATTCGGCCCTGGCTGGACCTTCTCGCACAGCCTGCACCTGACGATCCAGGGCGATACGCTGGGCTTGGTGGAAGGCAGCGGCTATGCCGTGCCGTTCCGCAAGATGGGGGCCGAGTATCGCGCAGCCAATGCCTCGGGCGAACGCATCGTCGCCAATGGCGACCAGTGGGTCCTGTATCGCCAGGATGCGATCCATACCTTCGATGCCAAGGGCAAGCTGGTCTCGCGCGTGGCCGAGGATGGCAGCGGATGGGTGTACGGCTACAACGCGCGCGGGCGCTTGCAAAGCATCGCGTCGCTGCAGGGCCGCTCCATCGAACTGGTGTATGCCGACGACAATGACGACGCGCTGATCACCGGCATCGTCTCCGCTGGGGTGCAGCTAGCCAGCTACGGCTACGACCAACAGCGCCTGGTCAGCGTGACCTATGTTGACGGCAGCAGCCGGATCTATCACTACGAGGACACGCGTTTCCCGCGCCATCTGACCGGGGTGACCACGGAGGACGGCCAGCGTTTCAGCACCTTCGCTTACGACGAGGTCGGCCGTGCGATCTCCAGCCAGCACGCCGGTGGCATCGACGGCATCACCCTGGCGTACTCCGCCGCCGGCACCCGCGTCACCGATGCGCTAGGTGATGTCACCGATTACACGATGACCGACGCCGGCGGGGCGTCGCCGAAGGTCGGGTCCGTCGCCAGGCAGGACGGCACGCTGCAGTACAGCTACAACGATCAGTCCAGCGACTTCCGCCGCCGGCTGAGCAGCGTCACCGATCGCCGTGGTATCCAGACCCAGCACAGTTATGCCGAAACGACAGAGAACGGTGTCGCGGTGAACGTCCACACCGTACGCGAGGCGGTCGGGCAACCGCAGGAGCGCACGACGACGACGCGTACCGCGGCCGGTAGCAATCGCCTGCTGTCAGTGCAGACGGGCGGGCGCACCGTGTCCTACAGCTACAACGATCGCCTGCAGCCAGTGCAGATGACCAGCAGCGACACGGCCTCCGGCAAGCAGCGCATGGTCACCCACAGCTACTGTGAGGCGGCGGACGTGGCGGCGACCGACAGCACCTGCCCGATCCTCGGCTTGCCAAAGACGGTCGATGGCGCGCGCACCGACGTCAGCGACGCCACCAGCTTTACCTATTACCCCAGCGACGACAGCACCTGCGCCACGTCCCCGACCACCTGCCCACACCGCAAGGGCGACCTGTGGAAGGTCACCAACGCGTTGGGTCAGATCACCGAGTACCTGGCCTACGACGGTGCCGGCCGCGTGCTGTCGGCGAAGGACGCCAATGGCGTGGTCACTGACTTCACTTACCATCCGCGCGGCTGGCTGACCACCAGCAAGGTGCGTGGGGCCGACGACAGCAGCGAGAGCGACGATCGCATCACCGTGATCGACTATTGGCCGACCGGGCTGGTCAAGCAGGTGACCCAGCCCGATGGCGCGTTCACCCGCTTCACCTACGACGCGGCGCACCGGCTGACCGATATCGCCGACAACGCCGGCAATACCATCCACTACACCCTGGACAATGCCGGCAACCGCTCCAAGGAAGACACCAAGGACGCATCGGGCACGCTCAAGCGCACGCTCTCTCGGATCTACAACCAGCTCGGCCAACTGGCGACGCAGGCCACCGCGCAGGGCGATCCGACCGACTTCGGCTACGACCCCAACGGCAATACCAAGACCGTCACCGACGCGCTTGGTCATGTCACCCAGAACGACTACGACCCGCTCAACCGGCTGGCGCGGACCCTGCAGGACGTGGGTGGCATCGCCGCCGAGACCACCTTCGGCTACGACGCCCTGGACAACCTGACCAAGGTCACCGATCCCAAGGGACTGGACACCACCTACGCCTACAACGGCCTGGGCGATCTGACCAAGCTCACCAGTCCGGACACCGGCAGCACCACGTACACCTACGACAGTGCCGGCAACCGCGCCACCCAGACCGACGCGCGTAACATCAAGACCAGCTACGGCTACGACGCGCTGAACCGGCTGACCCAGGTCACCTATCCGACCAGCAGCCTCAACGTCAGCTACACCTACGATGTCAGCCAGACCACCTGCGCCAGCGGCGAGACCTATGGTGTTGGCCGCCTGACCCGGATGAAGGACGGCAGCGGCAGCACTGACTACTGCTACGACCGCTTCGGCGATCTGGTCCGCAAGGTGCAGACGACCAACGGCAAGGTGTTCGTGGTCCGCTATGCCTATACCAAAGCTGGGCAGCTGAGCCGGCTGACCTATCCGGATGGGGCTGTGGTGGACTATGTGCGCAACGCCCAGGGCCAGACCACCGAGGTCGGGGTGACCCCAGCCGGCGGTAGCCGCCAGGTGCTGCTGAACCAGGCGACCTACTACCCATTCGGCCCGGTGGCCGGCTGGACCTACGGCAATGGCCGTCCCATGCAGCGCATGCTGGACCAGGACTACCGCCCGCTGGCGGTCAACGACACCCGCAGCGACGGGCTGGCGGTGGGTTTCGCCTTCGACCCGGTCGGCAACCTCAGCGCTCTGACCGCGCCGGGCAACACCGCGCCGGTGGTCAAGCTGGACTACGACCCGTTGGGCCGGCTGACCGCCTTCAAGGATGGCCCGACCGATACGGTGATCGATGGCTACACCTACGACGCCACGGGCAACCGCCTAAGCGCCAAGGTCAACACCACCACGCAGACCTACAGCTATCCGACCACCAGTCACCGTTTGAGCAGCGTGGCTGGTACGTCACGCAGCTACGATGCGGCTGGTAACACCACGGCCATCGGCGGTACGGCGCTGCAGTATGTGTATGGCGCCAACGGCAGGCTGACGCAGGTCAAGCGCAGCGGCACCACTGTGGCGAACTACGCCTACAACGGCCGCGGCGAGCAGGTGCGACGGGTGGGCAAGACCAACACCTACACGCTGTACGACGAGAGCGGTCACTGGCTGGGCGACTACGACAACAACGGCGCGGTCGTGCAGCAGGCGATCTGGCTGGACGACCTACCGGTGGGCGTGCTGGCCAAGACCACGTTGCGCTACGTGCAGCCGGACCACCTGGGCACGCCGCGCGCCGTGATCGACCCGGTCCGCGACGTGGCGATCTGGCGCTGGGATCTGAAGGGCGAGGCCTTCGGCAACACCGCTCCGGACCAGGACCCGGACAAGGACGGCACTGCCTTCATGTTTGACATGCGTTTTCCTGGGCAGCGCTATGACGCGCTGAGCGGGCTCAACCAGAACTACTTCCGCGACTACGAGCCCGGCACGGGGCGGTATGTGCAGAGTGATCCTATTGGGTTGAAGGGAGGTATCGGTACATATGCCTATGTTTTTGCCAGCCCATTTGCTTATCGAGATATCTATGGGCTGGATGGAGGGTTGGTTTGTGGCCCAGCAGATGACTGGGGTGCTGACTGTAGCAGAACTGCACCGGGCGCCTGGGCGAAAGAAAAGCCAGTCCCGGAATTCAATGTGCGATACCATGAAAAAAAGATTCTGAGCAGGGACGAGGCGGATGCTATTAATGAGCTTAATGGGCGTGTTAGCTCCCTGCTATGTGGGGCACTAGGTGTTATGACAACTCGAGCAGGTCCTTGGGCCGGCCTAGGAATCGGTCTTGTCTGTGGTGAGGCTATGTCTCAGGCTAAGGCTCCAGTTCATGAAGGGGATATTCTTCATGTTGATGTAAACATTTGTCCTGATGCTGGCGGAAACAACGACAAGACGAAAAGCTGGATTGAATACAAAAAGTGATGAGGTGATGAATGTCCAGAAAAAAAATAATAGACTTGGCGTTCGTTGTTTTATGCATTGGCGTTGCTTACCATCTTGAATTGTTTGGAAGTTACATAAGAGTTTTTTTGTTCTTTTTGTGTTGCATGGCAATTTATGCTCTTGCCGGCTGGATAGTTACACGCTGCTTTAGAGTTCACAGCAAGTAATTTAATTTCTGCGTCATTGAGGAAGGCAAGCAAATTTCTTCATAGTTTTAATGGTTAAAATTTGCTCTTCATATTTCCATGTGGAAAGAGGCGACTTCATCGATGTCTTTTGCAGAGTGGGTGGGAGTAACTCAATATATGTTGAACGTACAGCGGATTGACGGTGCAGAAATCTGCATCACGATGCATATGCAATGAAGGATGAGAACTTCTACCGGGGAAGGGCAAGATATCGAATTTGTAGAGATTCATTGCCCGGGTGGGCGATGAAGTCGCAACATCGGTTTTTGATGAAATGTGGAGAAATAGATTAGAGAAAAGGGGCGTTAAAGGCATTCACGGCACCTTATTGTTTGAATTGCTTTCTAAGAAGTCTTACTACCCGACCAAGCGGAAGAGCGAGATGGTCGTCGTGCTGCAGGGCAACTATTGCGGCGGATGATCAAGATCAACAGCTACACGCTTTACGACGAGCGCGGCCATCGGCTGGGCGACTACGACAACAGCGGTAGGTCATGTAGCAGACGATCTGGCTGGACGACCTGCGGGTGGTCGTGCTGGCCAAGACCACGCTGCGCTATTTGCAGCCGGACCACCTGGGCACGCCGCGCGCCGTGATCGACCCGGTCCGCGACGTGGCGATCTGGCGCTGGGATCTGAAGGGCGAAGCTTTCGGAACCACCGCTCCGGACCAGGACCCGGACAAGGACGGCACTGCCTTCGTGTTTGACATGCGTTTCCCGGGCCAGCGCTATGACGCGCTGAGCGGGCTCAACCAGAACTACTTCCGCGACTACGAGCCCGGCACTGGGCGGTATGTGCAGAGTGATCCGATTGGGTTGCGAGGCGGGCTGTCAACATATTCTTACGGTGGAAGTAGCGCGCTTATTTCAATTGATCCACTCGGGTTGATTAATGACAACCAATTGCCTAGTCAGAAGCAAATTCAAGCCGAAACTGAATATTCACGTCAGCGTCAGAAGTCGATGTCTCAATTGGTGCAGACGTATCAGGAAATGCTAAAGAAGAATGTCAGAGGAACCGACCAGTTCTTTCATTGCTTGGCTGCGTGTCGCGCGGCAAAGGCATCTGGTAATCCTCAACTGGTTGTTGAGCAAATGCAGAACAAGGAGATTCGAGATTTTTTTTTTAACTTGGCCGGCAAATATGGTGATAAGAAGCTGTCCATACCAGAAATGCTGAAGGATAATGCTGCAGACATGACGGTCAATAGGGTGGGAGCGTCGTGTCCATCAAATGTGGAATGTGGAGCTAGGTGCTCTCACCTTTTGGATAACTTGCCGGCTAGTCGCCGACCCTTTATGCTTGAATATAGACCTGATTGGGGTGGTCCATGAAGATATTTATTGTTTTATTTCCATTGATTTTTTCTATTTCGGGGTGTGCGGGTAACTCTTCAAAATTCTATGAGACTCATGCTGACGCAGTAGCGGATGACGCTATTGCAAAAGGGTGGGTGCCGGATTTTTTGCCGCAAAATGCTACTGATATCTATGAACAGCACAGTGTAGATACTGGTGGGGTGGCAGTTATTTTTTCTGCGACCAACGGTAACTTCCTAAAGGATTTTTCTAGACTTGATCATTCGTACGTTACCGCCGCCGAAGAATCATTTTCTTTGGTGCATTCGCCGGCCAAGTATCCTGAAGGAGTAAGCACTTATTATTATAAGTGCGGCAACGAGGGGCTTGGTCTTCTAAAAACGCACAATGGAGCTAAGTTCTATTATATTGAGCCGGTTTCTAGGAAGGGACTTGGCGTTCTATGCAAAGCGGCAGCTGGGTTATAAGGTTGCTTCGTTAGAGCGTGCGATCAAGTTTGAGCGAGCGCAGTTATCGTAGGCGGATGAAGCCACCCCGCTCGTATCCGACCGACGTCTCCGATGAAAAATGGGTCTTCGCCGCGCTCTACCTGACGCTGATGGAGCCGCAGGCACGGCAGCGCAAGTACGACCTGCGCTTGATGTTCAATGCTTTGCGCTGGATGGCCCGGGTCGGGGCGCCCTGGCGTTTGATTCCCCATGAGTCCCCCCTGGGAGGCGGTCTACCAACAGACTCAGCGTTGGCTGCAGGCTGGTTGCTTTGAGGCCATGGTCAACAACGATTTGCGTTTGATCTTGCGGGTGGCGCAAGGCAAACAGGGACAGCCAAGCGCCGTGATCCTGGATGGCCAAACGTTGCAGTTCACATGCGAAATCGGCCCACGCGCTGGCTACGACGGCTAAAAGCGCAAGAAGGGCAGCAAGGTCCACATGGCGGTGGATACACTTGGTCCCCTGCTGGCGCAGGAAGTCCAGCATGTCACCGGTGAGACGGTGAAACGGGCCTTCGTCGATCAAAGCTACACGGGCAAAGACCCGGCAGGAGCCGCGCTGACGGAAGGCATCGCACTACACGTCGTGAAGCTGCCCGAGGCCAAGAAAGGCTTCGTGTTGCTGTTGCGCCGCTGGGTCGTGGAGCGCAGTTTCGGTTGGGTCAATCGGTTCCGGCGCCTGGCCCGTGACTACAAACGCTTGCCGGAAACCTCGGCAGGACTTCACTTCGTCGCCTTCACCACTCTCATGCTCGGCAATGCCGCTTCGATACTCAAAAGTTCATAACACGCTCTAACAAGGGCGCGTAGAGCCCATCACCGGAGCCATGCCGGCTGCATCAGGTTGCGAGCTTCCTCGGCGAGGGTAAGCATGGGCAAAATGGAGCTGTTGTCGGTTTCATTTTGCTGTAGCTGCATTATTTCCCACGCACCAAAGCATCAGCACGCCGCACTCTTGAGTTTTTTCTAAAGCCAGACAGGATCGCAGTACTCGGCGGATCCTTGCTCACTGCGGCGGCGCCGCCAGCTCCCGAGCGCTGAGGTAACCGTCGCCGTTGGTGTCCTGCTTGCGGAAGCGGGCGCTCAGGGTGGCGAGGTGCTGTGCGCGGGTGATCGGCGGGCCGCGGCCGCCGGGCAGTTCGGCGGGGCTGAGCACGCCGTCGTGGTCGCGGTCGCGGGCGTCGAAGGCGTAGCTCATCCAGGCCAGGTATTCGTCCAGGCTGACGCGGCCGTCGCCGTTGCGGTCCATGCGCTGCAGGTAGCTGGCAGTGCTGTCGATCGCCTGTGCCTGCGCATCGGCGATGCCGGCCGCGATCAGGATGCAGGCGATACCCAGCGTCGGCCGGGCCCGCCACGACGAACGCCGCACGAGGCGGCGTTCGTACGGCGGGGTGCGCGAGGCACCATTGCTCATGCCAGGGCGTAGCCCTTCAGTCGCGCCGCGTAGGCCTGCAGCGCGGCGATGCCGCTGGCTTCGGCATCGTGGCACCAGGCCTGCAGGTGCTTGAGGCGTTCGCTGGCGTCGTGGGTGCGCGCTTCCAGCAGGGCCGCCAGGCGCGCGCGGTGTTCGACCAGCGTGCGCATGCGCGGGCGCTGCGCCACCCAGTGCTGCAGTTGCGCGCGGGCGTCGGGCTTGAGCCAGCGGCCGTCGTCGACCAGGCCCTTGCGCAGGCGCCGCGGCAGCAGCTTGCGCAGCTTGGCGCCGGCCTGCGCGGCTTCTTCCTTCAGGGCCGGCGTGAACACGTTGCGCTGATAGTCGGTCATCGCCTGGAAGCGATGCGACAGCAGCGCGCGCAAGGTGTCGGCATCGGGCACGCTGATGTTCGGGCGCACGTCCAGGGTCGGCGCCACGCGCAGGATCTTGGCCAGGCGCAGGGCGGCCAGCGCGCGGATCGCCAGCCAGCCGATGTCCAGTTCCCAGCGCCGCATCGAGAAGCGCGCCGAGCTGGGGAAGGCATGGTGGTTGTTGTGCAGCTCTTCGCCGCCGATCCACAGCGCCCACGGGGTCAGGTTGGTCGAGGTGTCGGCCGACGCGAAGTTGCGGTAGCCCCACCAGTGGCCCAGGCCGTTGATCACGCCCGCGGCCCAGAACGGAATCCAGGCCATCTGCAGCGCCCACAGGGCGATGCCGGGCAGGCCGAACAGCGCGAAGTTGAACGCGAACAACGCCACCGGCCCCAGGTTCGCGTACGGGGTGTACAGGTGCCGCTCGATCCAGTCGTCCGGCGCGCCCTTGCCGTACTGCTCGATGTCGCCGCGCTGGGTGCGCGCTTCGCGGTACAGCTCCACGCCGCGCCAGAACACCCGGGCGATGCCCTTGGTCTGCGGGCTGTGCGGATCTTCCTCGGTCTCGACCTTGGCATGGTGCTTGCGATGGATCGCCACCCACTCCTTGGTGATCATCGAGGTGGTGAACCAGGTCCAGAAGCGGAAGAAGTGCGCCAGCAGCGGATGGAAATCCACGCCGCGGTGCGCCTGGCTGCGATGCAGGTACAGGGTCACCGCGAAGATGGTGAGCTGGGTGAACAGCAGCAGCACGGCCAGCATGCCCCACCAGCCGACGCCGAGCAGGCCATTGCCGAGGAAGTCGAGGATCGCGTCGAACATTGCCAGAAGCTCCAGAGCGTAGGACGGCGTGGGGGTAACGACATGATGGGGGTTGCGACCGCAAACTTCACCCGGCGCTCGCGTATGGTATTCAGCCGCCAAGCGCTTCCGATCACAGAACGGTGTCCGTTCCATGTCAGCCGCCTTTCCCCAAGCAACCCCCATGCCAGCGGCCGCGCCGTTGATCGAACTCGACCGCGCCAGCGTCGTCCGCGGCCAGGTGCGGGTGCTGCACGCGCTGAGCCTGCGCATCGCGCTCGGCCAGCACACCGCCATCCTCGGCCCGAACGGCTGCGGCAAGTCCTCGTTCATCAAGCTCATCACCCGCGAGCTGTATCCGCTGGCGCGCGCCGGCGAGGACCCGGCGGTGCGGGTGCTCGGCCAGAGCCGCTGGCAGGTGGACCGGCTGCGCAGCCAACTGGGCATCGTCACCGGCGACCTCAGCGTCAATCTCGCCGACATGCCCGGGCTGGACGTGGAAAGCGCGGTGTTGTCGGGATTCTTCGCCAGCTATGTGGTGCCGCCGCACCGCGAGGTGACCGAGACGATGCGCGCGCGCGCGCGCGAGGCGCTGCAGGCCGCACGCGCGCTGCCGTTGCTGCGGCGTCCGTATGCGGAATTGTCGGCTGGCGAGACCCGGCGCGTGCTGATCGCGCGGGCCCTGGTCAACCGGCCGCAGGCGCTGCTGCTGGACGAACCCAGCACCGGCCTGGACCTGGTCGCACGCGAGCACCTGCTGGCGACGATGCGCGACCTCGCGCGCCAGGGCATCACCCTGGTGCTGGTCACCCACCACATCGAGGAGATCGTGCCCGAGATCGCGCGGGTGATCCTGCTGCGCGAGGGCCAGGTCTACGCCGACGGCGCGCGCGAGGACCTGCTCGCCGATGCGCCGCTGTCGGCGGTGTTCGGCGGACCGGTGCGGGTGCAGCGCGACGGCGACAGCTACAGCGCGCGGGTGGTTGCGGACGGCTGATCGGGGCAACGCAAGCCGGGTGCCAGCTGCGATTGCGGATGAAATGGCGGGCTTCCGAGCGCCGGCGCGGTGGCGGCGGGCGCTTTCTGTAGGAGCGGCTTCAGCCGCGACAGGCGTTCCCGGTCAAGCCCGTCGCGGCTGCAGCCGCTGCTACGCTGCACTCGGCAGCGCGCCAGTGCGCGCTACTTGCCGATACAGAAGCTGGCGAAGATCCGCCCGAGCAGGTCGTCGGCGCTGAGCGTGCCGACGATCTCGCCAAGCGCGGCATGGGCCAGGCGCAGTTCCTCGGCCGCCAGTTCCAGGCGTTCGTGTTCCAGCTCGGCGGTGGCCGCGTCGGCGTGCGTGGCGGCGCGCTGCAGCGCGTCGACGTGGCGGGCGCGTGCGGAGAACTCGCCGTCGCTGCCCTCGCCGGCCGCGGCGCCGGCGATCGCGCGCAGTTGCGCGTGCAGCTGCTCCAGGCCGCTGCCGGTGGCGGCGGAGACGTAGACGCGCTCGGCGCTGGCCGCGGGCACCGCGGCGAGCAGGTCGCTCTTGTTGTGGATCCACAGGCGCTGCGGCACGTCGGCGATGGCGTCGGCGATCGCGGCCTGGCCGGCCTCGGCCTGGCGCGCGTCGAGCACGATCAGCGCCAGGTCGGCACGCTGCAGTTCCTGGCGCGCGCGGCGCATGCCCTCGCGCTCGATCGCGTCGCCGCCCTCGCGCAGGCCGGCGGTGTCGACCAGGGTCAGTTCCACGCCATCCAGACGCACGGTCTCGTGCAAGGTGTCGCGGGTGGTGCCGGCGATGTCGGTGACGATGGCGCGGTCGCTGCCGGCCAGCGCGTTGAGCAGGGAACTCTTGCCGGCGTTCGGCGGGCCGACCAGCACCGCGTGCAGGCCATCGCGCAGGCGCCGGCCGCGTTCGGCGTCGGCACGCAGCTGCGCCAGGTCCGTTCGCGCCCGCGCCAGGCCGGCGCGCACCTGCGCACCGCCCAGCGTGTCCAGCGCCTCGTCGGCGAAGTCGATCGCCGCTTCGACGTGGATGCGCAGGCGGATCAGCTGTTCGGCCAGGTCGTCGACGCGGCGCGAGAACACGCCGTCCAGCGAGCGACGTGCCGCGCGTGCGGCGCGCAGGTCGCCGGCGGCGATCAGGTCGGCGATCGCCTCGGCCTGGGCCAGGTCCAGCTTGCGGTTGAGGAAGGCGCGCTCGCTGAACTCGCCCGGGCGCGCCGGCCGCGCGCCGAGTTCGCAGCAGCGCGCCACCAGATGCCGCAACAGCACCGGGCTGCCATGCGCCTGCAGTTCCAGCACATCCTCGCCGGTGAAGCTGCGCGGCGC
Organism: Xanthomonas sp. NCPPB 901; assembly: GCF_056725085.1. Classification (NCBI taxonomy): domain Bacteria; kingdom Pseudomonadati; phylum Pseudomonadota; class Gammaproteobacteria; order Lysobacterales; family Lysobacteraceae; genus Xanthomonas; species Xanthomonas sp. NCPPB 901. The sequence goes on from NZ_CM161511.1 coordinate 4,930,626, forward strand.
CGGAAACCACAGCGCGATGCCGTCGTCCATGACCTCGCCGTGCGCGTCGCGAAAGCGCGCGTAGCGCGCGCTGCGCGGCACCAGTGCGCCCAGCCCCAGGCCCGCGGCGATGGCCGCCGCCGCCGGGCCGGACACGCGCACCACGCCGACCCCGCCCGCGCCGGGAGCGGTGGCGATGGCGGCGATGGTGTCGGTGGCGGAAGACGGCATGGCGAAGGCGGCAGGTCGGCGGTGAGGAGGACTACAGCGTCTGCAACTGGCCGCGGACGTAGGCCGCCGACGCGCCGTTGGGTTGCAGCGCCAGGTAGGTCTGGAAGGCGCGCTTGGCCTTGGACGCGTCGCCCAGCTGGCGGTAGGCGTCGCCCAGGTTGACGTAGGCCACCGCGCGCGAGGGATCGATCTTCAGCGTGTTCTCCAGCCAGCGCACGGCCTGCGCGTACTTGCCCTGACGATAGTAGATGAAGCCCAGGTTGTTGGCCGCCAGCGCGAAGTCCGGGCGCAGCTTCAGCGCCTCGGTGAACTGCGCCTCGGCCTCGTCGTAGCGCTTCTCCTTGTACAGCTGCAGGCCGCGGTCGTTGGCGCGCTGCGCCCGCTGCCGGTCGGACACCGGGCCCGCCGCGGCCGGCACCGCCAGCGGCCGTTCGCCGCCCTGCAGGTCCTTGACCACCACCGCCGGCTTGGCCGCGGCGGCCGGGGCAGCTGCGCTGCCGCCGCCCGCCTTCGGCGTCGCGGTCGACGCCGGCGCGGCGGCATCGACGCGATCGTTCATCGCGATCGCCGCCGAGGACAGCTGCTGGGTGCTGGCGGTGAGGAATTCCTCGCCCTCCGGCACCTGCAGCACGAACTCGCCGCCCTGCGACCCCGGCAGGCTGCCGAACGCCGGAGTCTGCTGCGAAATGCTCGACACCGCCGGCGCCACGTAGGCGGCCAGCTCGGTGCCGGTGATCAGGCCGTCGCCGTTGAGGTCGGCCTTGCCCGACAGCGCCTGCAGCAGCACCCAGGTGAACACCGAATGGCCGTTGGGGCCGCTGTCGGCGACCTGCTGGTCGGCGCCGCCGGCGGTGAGCATCTGCCGGGCGATGCGCCGCGCGTTCTCGCGCAGGTAGGCGCTGGTGCCGCCGCCGCGGGTCAGGCCCAGGCCGCTGTAGCACGCGTCCATCACGAACAGCACGTGCTTGGCTTCCAGGCTCTCGGCGATGTCCTGGATCTCGGTCATTGGAATCGCGTCGGTGGCGAACTGCGCCGGGTCCGAGTCGGCGGGCACGATGTAGCCGAGGTCGCGTCCGGAGGCCAGCTTGCGGGTCGCGCCATGGCCGGCGAAGAACACGAACACGCGATCGTTCTTGCCCACGCCGCCGTGTGCGAGCCGATCGTGGAAGGCAGCCAGGATGTTGTTGCGGGTGGCCTCCTGGTTCTTCAGCACGATCACCTGCGACGAGGGGAAACCGAAGCTGCCGGTGAGCGTCTGCGCGATCGCCTGCGCATCGTTGGCCGCGTACTGCAGCTTGGGCCAGTGCGCGTAGTCGTCGATGCCGATCACGATCGCCCACGACGTGTCGTAGCCGCTGGTCACCGCCGGTGCGGCGGCGTTGCTGGCCGCGCGCGCGACGCTGAAGTCGCGTCCGTTCCAGGCGGCGAACTGGTAGCCGTCGGCGCTGAGCCGGTCCAGGATCTGCGGCAGCGCCTTGACCGTGCGCGCGTGGATGTCGTGGAACAGCAGGATGCCGCGCTGCTCGCGGCCGACCTGCTCGAGCACGCGCTGCACGATCGACTCCGGCACCGGGTCGGCCCAGTCCAGCGAATCCACGTTCCACATCACCGACTTCAGGCCGGCCTCGCCGAGGATCTGCATGCCCTCGGCGTTGCGCGCGCCGTAGGGGAAGCGGAACAGCGGCGCGCGCTTGGCGTCGACCGCGCGCAGCATGCGGTCGGTGTCGAGGATCTGGCTGCGCAGCGCGGCGCCGGTTTCCTTGGACAGTTGCGCATGGGTCAGGCTGTGGTTGCCGACGGTGTAGCCCTGCTCCATCAGGCTGCGGCTGACGCTGGCCAGCGGCGACAAGTCGACCTTGCCATCCGGCTCGAGCTTGCCCAGGTTGCGGCCGACCTCGAAGAACGTGGCCGGCACGTCGTAGCGCTTGAGGATGGCGACGATCTCGTCGGTGTATTCGCGGTGCGGGCCGTCGTCGAAACTCAGCACCACGGTCTTCGGCGGCAGGTCGCGGCCGAACACCTCGCGGTCGCTGTCCTGCATCGACATCGGGTACGGGGTGATCACGCCGTAGTCGCGCAGGATCGCCTCGCGCGTGTACAGCGTGCCCAGGTGGGCGACGTAGTCCTCCCACTTCTCGCGCTTCTGCACGATCGCGCGGGTGCGGTCGAAGCGGCTGAAGATCGCGGTGATCTCGCGGTTGTAGGTGCGTTCGATCTCGTCGAGCGCGTCCAGGTCCTCGCCGATGCGCTGGTGCAGCTTGATCGCCGGCAGCGAGGAATCCTTGCCGATGCGGACCTGCCAGTCGGCGAGGAGTTCGCGGAACGCCAGGCGGTCGGCGTCGTACAGGTCCGGCGCCGATTCGACGTAGTCCAGCAAGCTGCCGACCGCGGCGAAGCGCTGCGGGTCCGGCAGCGCCAGCAGCGCATCGAACTGCTTGGCCAGTGCCTCGCGGCGCTCCAGGCCCTCGTGGAACAGCTGCTGGCCGACGCTGCTGGAGGTCTGCCGGTCGGCCGGCGATTGCTTGGCCTCGTCGGCCAGCAGCACGATGATCTTGCGCTGCGCCGCCAGCTGCGCCTGCAGGCCCTGCAACAGCGCCGTTGCCTGGGTCTGCAGTGCGGGCGAGCCGGGAATGGCGATTGCCGACGCGGGCGACGCGGGCTTGGCTGCAGTGGTCTCGCTACCGGTGGGCGGACGCTGGCAGGCGGCCAGCGCCAAGGCAAGCAGGCCGATCACGGCCACGGACGGCGACAACGGACGACGACGCTTGCGCATGACCACGGACTCGCGAGCAAGGCGGTGCGGAAACGCACACGCCGGCGCCTTCCCCGGCCGCATGCGCAACGCCCGCCGGAGGGCGGGCGTTGTCGGGTTTACTTCTTGGCCTTGGCCGGCGGCTTGCCGCTGCCGCCACCGCCGGCGCTGGCCGGTTCGCCGTGGCGCTTGGTCATCCACCACTGCTGCAACAGGCCCAGCGACCCGTTGGTGACCCAGTACAGCACCAGACCGGACGGCACGAAGGCCATCATCACGCCGAACACCAGCGGCATGAACTGCATCATCTTGGCCTGCACCGGATCCATGCCCGGCGACGGGGTCAGCTTCTGCGTCAGCCACATCACCGCCACGTTGATCACCGGCAGGATGAAGTACGGATCGCGCGCGGTCAGGTCCTGGATCCAGCCGAACCACGGCGCCTGGCGCAGTTCCACCGACTCCACCAGCACCCAGTACAGCGCGAAGAAGATCGGCATCTGGATCAGCACCGGCAGGCAGCCGCCCATCGGGTTGATCTTCTCCTTCTTGTACAGCTCCATCATCGCCGTCTGGAACTTCTGCTTGTCGTCGCCGTAGCGCTCCTTGAGCTGCTGGATGCGCGGCTGGAACTTGCGCATCTTGGCCATGCTCTTGTACTGCGCGGCCGACAGCGGATACAGCACCAGCTTCAGCAGTACCACCAGGCCGACGATCGACCAGCCCCAGTTGCCGAACAGGGTGTGCAGGTGGCTGAGGACCCAGAACAGGCCCTGGCCCAGCATTGCGGGCAAAGTGAAACGGCTGTAGTCGACGACGCGATCCAGGCCCTGGACTCGTTCTTTGGCAATCTGGTTGACCAGCTTCGGCCCGACCCATAGCTGCGCTTCGGTGCTGGCGCTGGCGCCCGGCGCTACGGTGAAGCTCGGACCGCGCGTTTCGATCACGTGCCGCGGGCCGTCGTTGGACAGCACAAACAGCGATTTTTGATCGGCCTGCGGAATCCAACTGGTGAAGAAGTGGTGCTGCAGCAGCGCGATCCAGCCACCCTCGACAGTTTGGTTGAGCGGACCGTCTTCCAGGTAGTCCTTGAACGCCCGGCGCTGGTAACCGTCCTGCCGGCTGAACCAGGTGGCGCCGTTGAAGCTGAAGGAGTCCGGATTCGTCATGCCGCGGCTGACGATGGTCGGCACCCGGCTCAGCTTGCGGAACACGTAGCCCTGCCACGGCTTGCTGCCATGGTTGACGACCTCGTCGTGCACCTCTATCGCGTAGTGACCGCGTTGCAGGGTGTAGACGCGGCGGATGCTGACGCCGTCCGGGCCGTTCCACACGAACGGCACCTGCAGGCTGTCCTGGCCCTTGGCCAGCACGTAGTTCTTGCCCGGCTCCTCAGGACGGAACCCGCTCGGGCCCGGCGACGGCGAATTGTTCTCGCCAACCCAGCCGCTGGTGGCGGTATACGGATGCGCCGGGTCCTCGGTCAGCAGCTGCACCGGCGGGCTGCCGGGCTGCTTGGTCTGCGGGAACTGCAGCAGGTCGGCGTCGAACACGCTGCGGCCGTCCAGGGTCAGGCGCAGCACGTCGGTGGTGACGGTGACCCGCGGCGCGGCGCTGGCCGCGGCGGTCTCGGGCGTGCCGCTGGCCGGCGTGGCGCCGGGCACCGAGGCCTGCGGAACGGCCGGCGCGTGCGTGGCGCCGGCATCGGCGTCCTGCGCCGGCGGCACCGTGGTCGCCGCCGCGACCGTCGCCGTATTGGCGCTGGGCGCGTGTTCCTTGTTCCACTCCATCCACAGCAGGGCCGCGACCATCAGCCAGGCGAAAATCAGGAAAAGGCGGGTCTGGTTCATCGGACAGGCAAGCTCGGCTCAGCCAGAAAGGGTTTCTGACGTGGAGGTGGGGGAAGAAGGACGATCGGGCGGCGGCATTGTGCCGTCCGCGGCCGGGGCCGGCAATGCGCCGGCGCGGCGCAGCAGGCGCTCGTAGGCCTGGCGCAGCTGCACGCCGTTGGCCTGGGCGGCGGCGCTGCGCGCCACCACCACGTAATCGCCGGGCGCCAGCCACGGCAGCAGCTGCCGCGTGGCCTCGCGCAGCACGCGCTTGATGCGGTTGCGCACGACCGCGCGCTTGTCGACCTTGCGCGACACCGCCAGACCCAGCCGCGCCGGGTGCGGCGCACTGTGCCAGTGCAGGCTCATCAGCGGCTCGGAACAGCGGCGCGCGGCATCGAACACGACGCGGTATTCCGCAGACGTGCGAACCCGCGCAGAGCGAGGAAATCGCCTACGCGGGTCGGGAGGATTCACGGTCCGGATTGCAGGCGCCGCCTGGGGCGGCGAAGCAATCAAGCGCTCAGGCGCTTGCGGCCCTTGGCGCGGCGGCGGGCCAGGATCTTGCGGCCGTCGGCGGTGGCCATACGGGCACGGAAGCCGTGGTCGCGCTTGCGCTTGAGGTTGCTGGGCTGGAAGGTGCGCTTGGTGGCCATCGGGGCGCTCTGATCTGAATGGGGCGGAAAGAACCGGAAATTCTATAGGACCACTCACGCTGCGGTCAACTCCCTGTCTCCACCACGGCAGAGGCCGGCAGCGCCGGGCCTGTGGATGGATCTGTGAATAGCCATGGGAAAACCATTCCCGACCCTGCGCGCCGGTGGTAGTCTGATCCATCCGCTTTCCTCTCCCACCGGCCGAATGCGCCGCGCCCGAGCGCGCCCTTCATGCCCGGTCTATCGACGAATTTAGATCTG